>NZ_CP070619.1:0-4800000 GCF_017068395.1 Rhodococcus pseudokoreensis
ACCGAGTGCAGCAGCGTCTTCACCCAAGGCCAGAGGCCTTCGGCGTCTGCGACATCAAGTTCGTCGAAGCAACGAGGCTGCCGACACCCTGGAGCGACACATCCAGTCCACACGGATGCCCTTCTCGTCTACAGACACAAATCCGAGACCCATTCGCTGCCGGCCTGACCGACGCCGCAGCAGACGGCACCGCCCGGCCATCGGCGCACCCTGCACGCTTTCAATACTGCGCGGCCACACCAGCACTTGGACATGTCCACCCAGTCGGCCTGATCCATTTCCGGACGAGCGCAGACACCTGAGCTGGCTCATTTCGTCAGTGCGCGTGTTCCGGACCTGAGATCCGGTCGAGCAAGGCACGCAGGTCGGCCTCGACCTGCAGTGAAAACGCGCCGACTTCCGAATAGGCTGTTCACTGCTGGAGGGTATTGAACAACTTCGTGAGCAGTTCGGACAGCTGGGATTGATCTTCCTCGGACAAACCTGAGACCAGATCAAGCTCGACCTGATGTTGTAACCCGGCTGCCTCCTCGACAGCTTCTTTACCGGCCTCCGTGAGGTCGATCGTGAGTCGGCTTCGATTCTTGGGCTGGACCGTACGCGTCACATATCCATCGCGCTCGAGGCGGTCGACTCCCCCAGTGATTGTGGGACGGGTCAACTGTAGACTGTCTGCCAATTGGGAGGGTTCCTGGGTCCGAGCACGTAGAGCTGGGACATGATCCGAAACGCTCCCCACGTCCACCCCAGAGGTCGGTGGACCTCGTATTCCATGCGCTTTTCGTTCAGACGGGCGAGGCGGCCGATATGCCATACGATCGCGGCGGCGGTGTAGTCGACCTGGGTCGTCGGGCGCCCCAGCAACCGAAGGGAGGCCTCTTGCCACCGTCGACCCTCGAGCTGCATGGGCCTGAGTGTACGAGACCCGACACGTGATGTGGCTTTCGCCCCGTCCGGCTCCCGCGGACAACCCTCCGTCGGGACAATGTCCAACTCCTGCGTCACCGTTGATGCCCCCATCATCTCGTCCCGTTGTCCCTGCATCGTGCACACCCCGTCACCATCCTCGCCGCACGCTACGGTCAGAAAATGGTGGTGTAGTCAGAGCCATGGTGGCCGACCGTTGCCACGGAGCCGCACAGGCCCAGATCGACGGCCGCCGTCGAGACCACCGATGTCCTCTCACCAGATGGGCGGCATCCGCCGGAAGGCCGGACACGTCTGTGCTGCGGTGGTCATTCACGACGATGCCAGATAGCTGGGACGGCACAGATAGGCGACTACCACCACCGGCAGCGCGACTCCGACAAGTGCTGCTGTCACTCCGATCGTGTCGGTGATCCACCCGCTCAGTCCTGCTGCGAACGGACGGGCTCCGACGAAGCCGACGAACCACAGGGCCATGATCGGCCCCGAAGCTCGTCGGGTGATCTGTTCTGGATCTGCGTAGTAATGCTGGTGAACGCCAGGGTCATCCCGATACCGGACACACCGAATGCGATCAACGTGAGAGGGGCGTTGTCCGTTCCTCCCGCGAGCACGAGACCACCTGCGATCAGCAGCAATCCGCCACTGCCCAGACACTCGATCCCCACGGCGCGGTGCAGCGGACCGAACAGCAAGAAGCCGACGCCGGCACCGATACCGAAGCAGGACGCCATCCATCCGGCCAGAGCCGCTTCGGCGCCGAGTTGCTCCGCCAATGCCGGCGCCAAAGTGACGGCTGGGTCTACGCCGACTCCAACCGCCGCGATCCCGAGCAGAAGCACGAGCAGCACCCGGTGAGAGTGCCACGGCGGCACCCATGGCAGGCCCACCGGCCCTGCCTACCGTGATGGGGACCGTGTTCAGCGACATTGCCGCGGTCATTTCCCCCGGTCTGATCATTGCGGGCACGATCGATTGCATCGCAGGGCCGCCGATCGCGAAGCCCAGTCCGACGACGACGGAGGACAGCATCACCGGAGTGAGACCTGACAGTCCGTCCACTCCCCCCGGACAGCCAGAGCCACAACGCCAGGCCACCCGCGCCGACCCCGGTCAACAACGAACCCGCCACGATCTGGGTGGCGGCCTTGCCACGGTCGGCCAACTGCCCGCTGAACGGCGCGAAGAGCAGTTGCGGGGCGGAGTGGGCCACCGTCACCATGCCCACGGCCCAGGCCGAACCGCTCAGATCGAATGTCAGGATCGCGGCGACCACCACGAAGGTCCACGTGCCGCACGACGAGAGCAGTTTGCCCCAGAAGAACGGCCCGAAGACCGGATCGACGGTTAGCCGGAAGGCCCCTCGACTGCGATTCTGCGGGTCGTCGGTCGAGGGATCCACGGGTGCTCGGCTCAACTACTGGCCCGAATCATTCTCTGCCGAGCCGATGTTCGATGCGAGGCCGCCGTACAGATCACGCAGTTCACGCTTGAGTACCTTGCCACTCGGGTTCTTCGGCAGCGCGTCGCTGACGACAACATATTTCGGCTGTTTGTAGCCGGCGAGCCGGCCACGGGTGTGGTCCTTGATCTGCTCAGAGGTCACTGCCGCTCCAGGTTTGGGGACGACGACTGCGGTGACGGCCTCAACCCAGTACGGATGGCTGATGCCGAAAACCGCGACCTCGGCGACATCGTCGTGTTCGTAGATCGCTTCCTCGACCTCACGGCTGGCGACGTTCTCTCCGCCGGTCTTGATCATGTCCTTCTTGCGGTCCACGACCGACAGGTAGCCGCCTTCGGTCATGATGCCGAGATCGCCGGAGTGGAACCAGCCGTCACGGAACGCCTCGGCGGTTTTCTCCTCGTCGTTGTAGTAGCCGAGTGCGGCCTGCGGGCTTCGGTGCACGATCTCGCCGATCTCGCCGACCGGCACGGGGTTTCCGTCGTCGTCGACCAACCGGGTCTCGACGTTCAGGGCGGCACGGCCCGCCGACCCGGCTCGTTCGACTTGTTCATGTGGGCGCAATATCGTTGCCAGAGGTGCCATCTCGGTCTGGCCGTAGAAGTTCCACAGCTGCACCTGCGGCAGGCGTTGCTGCAACTCCCGGAGGATCTCCACCGGCATGGGCGACGCACCGTAGTAGCCCTTGCGCAGACTCGACAGGTCCGTGCTGTCGAACGAAGGATGGCGCAGCAACGAGATCCACCGTCGGCGGGCAGAACAGTTTGGTCACGTTCTCCCGGGCGATGGTCTCGAGCAGCACCGCGGGGTCCGGGGCCGGCAGGATGATGCTGGTTGCGCCGAGGTAGACATCGACGGAGAAGAAGCAATCCAGCTGCGCGCAATGGAACATCGGCAGCGCATGCACCTCGACATCGTCCACGCTCATTCCACCGTCGATCGCGCAGGAGGTGTACTGGGCTATCAAAGAACGACTGGACAGCATCACGCCCTTGGGGCGCGATTCGGTGCCCGAGGTGTACATCAGGCGGACCGGATCGTCGTCGGCGACCAGGACGTTCGGTGCCGAGTCGTGACCGGAACGCCACCAGTCGTCGACGTCCTCCCACCCGGCGTCGGGTGCTGCCCCTGAGGTCGAGATCCATCCCCGCACACCGTCGATGCGCGCGGTGGCCAGTGCCTTGCCTGCTGTGGGGGCGAGCGTGTCCTCCACGAGGATCCCACGCGCATCGGCGTGTTGCAGGATGTAGGCGATCTCGTCCGGGCCGAGCATGAAGTTCACCGGCACCAGGACCACGCCCAGCTTCGCGGTGGCGAAGACGGTCAGAGCGTACTGCCAGCAGTTGTGACTCAGCAGTGCCAGCCGGTCGCCCTTGGTCAGGCCACGGGCGGTCAGCGCATGGGCCATCCGGTTGGCCGCGGCGTCGAATTCGGCGTAGGTCACCCGCAGGTCTCCGGCGACGACCGCGAGCTTGTCCGGATACCGTAAGGCGGTACGGTGCAGCAGGTCTCCGATGGAGTGCTGCCGGGCATCTGCGACGGCAGCGGTGGTCTCCGGTGTGAACGTCGTGTCCATGTGTCTTCTGTCTCCGGTGAAGTGTCGGGGAGTGGAGAGGAGCGAGCGCGGTCAGAGGTGCAGCACAGTCCTCATCACGCGGGAGAGCTCGGCTGCTGCATCCGTCGGACGGTCGACGCTCCTCCAGGTAACATGCCGGTCGGGACGGACCAGCACCGCGCCGGCGTGCCCGACCTCGCGGGCGTCGCTCCATTCCCAGTAGGGGTCGAGGATGTCACCGCCGATCCGATGGGCGACGACCTGCACCCCGAGTTCGGCCGAGACCTTCTCGGCAGCTTCGAACCAGTGCTCGGCGTCCAGACCGACCAGCAGGGCGAATTCCAACCCGTCGACGAGGTCGAGCGTGGAGATCTGCTCCCCATTCCGGATCAGCCGCGCGTGGGGCACACGCGCCCCGGGCCTGGTGGTGGTCTGGAAGTCCAGGACGGGATCACCCTCGAACGGAGGGTAGGGCGTCTCGTCGTGCACGAGGGCACCCTCGTCGTAGTGGTATCCGACTTCCAGACCCAATGCGTTGAAACGGTTCTCGTTCTTGTCGAGGGCAGCGCGCAAAGCCGCGCGCCGTTCATCTCCCAGCGGACCCGGATCCTCGAGGGACGCCAGCGCTTCCCATCCCTCTTCCTCGGAAAGCCCTTCGTGGAGTCCGACAGCTTCCTGGATCGCCGTTGCCTGGTGCAGGCTCTTGATGGCTCGGTCGACGCCCGTCGCGCCGATGGGCTGGCGCTCACTGTTGTAGGTGTCCAGCAGCTCGGCACCGGCCTCATCGCGGAGGACGAGTGCAAGCTTCCAGGCCAGGTTGTAGGCGTCGGCCACCGACATGTTCAGGCCGAGGCCGTTCGTCGGGGGATGGCGGTGCACGGCGTCACCCATGCAGAACACGCCGTCGCGGGCGTACTCGGGGGCGACCTGCGCGTTGACCTTCCACCCCGAGATGCCGAGGATCTCGATGTCGTCGACGGGCTCGCCGACGGCCCGTTCAATGTGACCGATCGCCTGCTCTTCGGTCATCTCGGACAGATCCTCGACCTCGGGGTCGTAGAACCTGTTGAGCACGAACTCGTCGAAGGGGTTCATGCAGATGAACGTGCCGAGCGCAAGCGGCGGTTGCGGGCCGGGGTGCATATTCCAGGTGAGCACGCCGGGTCGGTGTGCCAGATAGCGGCTGAGGTCGGCCTTGAACCAGATGTTCGCGGCGTGGAACAGCCCCGAGGGTCCCTCGATGTCGAGCCCGGCGAAGCCGAGCACTTTGGTGCGGGCACCGTCCGCACCGATGACGTAGCGGGAGCGGACCGTCAATGTCGTGCCGTCCTCGCGGTTGAGGATCGTACTGACCCAGTGGTCCCCCTCGCGCTCCATCGAGAGGAGTTCACGCTGGAACTGCACGTCGGAGCCGGCATCACGCAGTGCCTCGACCAGGACCGGTTCGAACCGGGTCTGGGGGCAGTTGATCGAGGGGCAGGGGCTCGCCGCGAGGTAGTCGGCCTTGCGGTGCGGGGAGGTGCCCCATGCTTCCTTGCGGGCGATCTCGGGCTGGTTCAGCGTGGTGTACCAGACGTGGTGTCGCAGGCGCTCGTGGGGTGAGGACACTGCCTCGATTTCTTCCTGGACACCCAGGTGTCGCATGATCTCGACGGTGCGGGGGTTGACGATGTGGGCACGCGGCGAGTGTGCGGTTCCCGGGTACTTTTCGACCAGTACGTGCTCGATTCCGAACTTCGCAAGCGCCAGGGCGGCGGTCAACCCGGCGGGTCCGGCACCGACGATGAGCACCGGGGTTTCAGCATCAGCCATGGGAGGTGTCCTTCTCGTGCATCCGTGGGTGAATGAGTGTCATTCGTTCGGGCTTCGCGTGTGTCGACGGCGTTGCAGGCGAACAGTGACATCCAGGGGTTTCGGTTGGTGGGGTAGTTTTCGACGCGGATCAGCGGGCCGCGAGGCGCGATCCGCGCGGTGGGACCGGCACGACCTCCGGACCGGTGACGACGGTGGTCTCGATGCGGCCGAGGCGTTCGACCTCCAGGACTACGGTGTCGCCCGGAGTGAGCCAGCGAGACGAGGTGGTGTCGAGGCCGAGGTGTTCGAACAGACAGCAGGTGGGCAGGGTGCCGCCGCCGATGACGTCGCCCGGAACCACACGGGTACCTCGGGAGGCGTACGCGATCACATCGGCGAAGGACCAGTAGGTGTCGGCCCAGTTGCCTTCGCCGATAACGCTTCCGTTGACGCTGACGCGGGCGGTGAGGTCATATCCGAGATTGCGGCGCCGATCGGCCAGCTCGTCGGGGGTGACCAGGTACGGTCCGGTGCTGGTGACGGTGTCCTTGCCCTTGACCGGTCCCAGGGATCCGGTCATCTCGTGCATCTGCACGTCACGTGCACTCCAGTCGCACAGCACCATGTAGCCGGCGATGCGGTCTTCCGCCTGTTCGGGTGTCAGGTTCGCGCCGGTCCTACCGACCACCGCTGCGATCTCGAGTTCGAAGTCGAACATCGAGGATCCCGGAGCGATCGGGACCTCGTCGTTGGGTCCTACGATCGCCTGAGGGTTGGAGAAGTAGAAGGTGGGCTGTTCGTACCACACCTCGGGTACGGGTCGGTCGAGCCACTTGTTGCAGTTGACGACATGACCTTCGAATGTCATGCAGTCACGGAAGGACGGAGGCGCCGCGATCGGGGCCTGCATTCGCGCCTCGGTCAGCGGAATGGTCTCGTTGTGCGCCTGGAGGATTCGCTCACCGGCGATGACGAGGTCCGAGGTTTGCACCAGCTCGAGCAGGGTTGCAGACGCGGGGTCACCGACGATCTGATCGTCCTGCACCACTCCGACGGCGGTCGAACCGGTCGAGGGCGAAATGTAGGTCACGAATTTCACGGTGTGCCTCCTGTCCTTCCGTATGGGGTCACGCGCGGGTGATGTGGGTGACCTTGTTCGTGAGCGTGCCCAGGCCCTCGATCTCGATGTCGATGGTCGGCGTCATGCGGCTCATGTCGATCTCGTGGTGTCCGCGGGGGAACTTCTCGTTGCCCTTCGCGGCCGTGCCGGTGAGGATGATGTCGCCCGGCTCGAGGGTGAAGTAGCGGCTGGCCCAGGAGATGAGCTTGGCGACTGTGAAGCTGTAGGCGGAGGTGGAGTCCTCGGCGAACACCTCGCCGTCCGCGTAGCCGCGGACCGCGAGCGCGTCGGGGTTGCTGATCTCGTCGGCGGTGGTGAGCCACGGTCCCATCGGGCCGAAGGTGTCGGTTCCCTTGGAACGCGTGTGGTAGGTGAGGTACACGGCCAGATCGTCGGGGCCGTTGACCCGGCGCCATGCGAAGTACTCCGAGTAGCCGGGGGAGTCGGCCTGCTGCCGGCTTACGTCGACGGCGATGGAGTCGCCCCGCTTGAGACCCTGCGAGGTGATGTCGTTGACGATCGTGTAGCCGGCGACATGGTCGAGGGCCTCGTCCTCGGAGATGTTCTTGGCTTTGCGCCCGATGATCACGCCGACTTCGAGTTCAGGGAAGGTGAAACCGTAGTCGTCGGGGATGATCTCGATGTTGTCACCGTGGCCGACCATCGCGCTCGGCGGCTTGAGAAAGAACATCGGAGCCGCGGCCTCGACGTGGGCACCGCGGGTGAGCAGCGAGTTGTTCATCGCGGCGCAGAGAATCTTGCCGGTGTCGGGGACCGGCGGCAGCCAGGTCAGCTCGTCGAGGCTCACCGACGGCGCGTCGGCGATCCCCTGGTAGGCCTGCCGGACCTTCGCCCATTCGTCGGCGCCTGCCTTCAACAGCGTCTTGACGGTGGCGGGGGCATCACCGAGGCCGGCCTTGGCGTACAGATCGGCGAGCGTGACCACGCGGTCCTGGTCCGGAACCGCGACCACGACGTGATCGGTGCCCGCGATGGCGACAGAAGCGAGTCTCATATTGCTGTCCTTCGATAGTTGTGTGCGGATATTCGTGCAGTGATGGTCAGATGGAGTCGACGGCGCGAACGTCTACTCGACATCCGAACCCAAGGCCGTGGCGGCGCCGGTCAGCGGTCGATGACCCCACGACCAGTAGGGGCGGTCGTGCCGTCGTTGCGGCCACGTTCGCTCGTCGATTCGAGTTGTCCCCCATGCCACTTCGACCTCGAAGGCGTCACCCATGGGCTGGTAGAACGAGATCACGCCGTCGCCGGGGTGGCGCCCGAGATCACGAGAGATCGGAAATCCTTCGTCGAGAAGCCGGTCTCGGATGGCGCCCAGAGCATCGAGGTGGTCGACTTCGACTGCGAAGTGCAGCACGCGTGGACGCGCCGACGTCACCTCCGCGAACGCCAGGCTGTGATGTCGCGGATTGCAGCGCACCATCGCGACCCGGTTGCCGCCGATGTTCATGGTCTCGGTGACGACCATGCCCAGAACCTCGGTGTAGAAGGCCATCGTGCGGCGGAAGTCGGTCACGCCGAGCACGAGGTGTCCGATCCCCATATCTCCAATGGAGAAGTCCACGCCGTGGGGAGAGAGGAATCGGTTCCGAACACGGCTCATACGGCCCCAGTACAACTCGGCGACGAATCCGTCGGGATCAACGAATGTCACCAGGTCCACCACGCCACGCTCGGCGGCCAGGTCGGGTCGGTCCTTCGGTTGTGCACCCGCAGCTTCCAACCTGCTGCAGATACCTTTCAATGCCGCTTCGTTCTCGACTTCCCATCCCGCGAATGCAAACGAGTCCTGGGTGGACGAGCGCACCAGAATGCGTGCGCCGGCTTCGGTGTCGAGCCGCAGGCCCAACGAGTCACCGGTGTCGTCGACGACCACAGCGCCGATCAGGTTGCCCCAACGCCGCCACAGGTCGATGTCGGTCGTGTCGACACCGATGTGGCCGAGGGCTGTCACCGCCGCCATGTGTACTTCCTCCATTTCTGCCCTGGATCGGGCTTGGGCTGGTGCCTCGGGTTCGGCCGGTGTTGGGGCGCTTGCACCGCATGCACCGGGAAAGCGATCGGGACTCCACCTGTTACATGGACGTCCATGAGTTAGGCACCTAACTGCTGATGTGAACGAAACCACATTGCCGACCCGGAGTCAAGGGGCGCAGTAGAACTCGAAGCGGACGCGGGAAATTCGATCGGCTTCTTGCCCTATCGGTAGCTATGTGATAGACATCACCGGCGTGGTGTTAGGTACCTAATTCCACCGCGGATCGGGCCCCGGCGGCCGCGGGCCTCGCAGGCCGATACACCGGCACTCCCCCAACCATGCGGCCGCACACCACCCCTCCATCAGCATTTTCGGCTGGGCCGAATGCCGCCTTTCAAGGAGATCGGATGTCAGACCACAACACCGCCATGTCCAGGCGGGTCGCACTCTCAGGCTTCCTGGGAACGACGATCGAGTACTTCGACTTCTACGTCTACGGGACTGTTGCCGCCCTGGTCTTCAACCAGGTCTTCTTCAACAACCTCGATCCCCTCGTCGGCACCATCGCAGCCTTTGCCACACTTGCGGCCGGCTACCTGTCCCGTCTGCTCGGCGCGATCATCTTCGGGCACTACGGCGACCGTTTGGGCCGCAAATCCGCCCTGCTGATCACCATGATCGTGATGGGTCTGGCCAGCGGCCTCATCGGTCTGCTGCCCACACAGGCACAGATCGGCGCCGCCGCACCACTTCTGCTGCTGACGTTGCGGTTGGTGCAAGGATTCGCACTCGGCGGCGAGTTCGGCGGAGCCGTCTTGATGACAGCGGAGCATTCCGCGGACAACAAGCGCGGACGGACCACCAGCCTCACCGTGATGGGTAACCCTGCGGGTTCGGCCCTGGGCATGCTGTCCGTTCTCACCCTCACCGGCGTGCTCACCACCGAACAGTTCCAGGCGTGGGGATGGCGAATCCCGTTCCTCCTGAGCTTCGGTCTGCTGATCATCGGCTACTTCGTCCGTCACAAGGTCGTCGAAAGCCCGGTCTTCGAGAAGCAGGTCTCCACCGCCGAACCCACCCGAGTACCGGTACTCGAACTCTTCCGGACCCAGCCTCGCAACCTCGTACTCGGCACGCTGATCCTGATCGGCGGAGTAGCCGGGACCGGCATCTTCGGCGTCTACATCCTTGCCTACGCCACAGGCCTGGGCCACGAGCGCTCTACCGTGCTGACCGCTGTACTGCTGGGCACGATCGGGTCAGCGCTCCTCACCCCTGTCATCTCGTCGTTCTCCGATCGAGTCGGCCGTCGACCCATCCTGCTCGTCGGGACCGCCCTGACCGCCGCGGTGTCCTTCCCGCTGTTCTGGGTCATCGACCAACTCAACAGTGCGCTGCTCATCGTGTCGTTGACCTTGTACATCACCTTCGTGATGACCTGCATCACCGCAGTGGCTCCGGTCCTGCTCAGCGAGCTGTTCCCCACCCATCTCCGCTACACCGGCGTCTCCATGACCTACCAGCTCGGAGCGCTGCTCGGAGCAGGCCTGATGCCCCTCGCGGCATCCACCTTGGTCGCCAACTCCGGAGGCAACGGATACCCCGTAGCCGCATTGATCGTCGGTGTCAGCGTGATCAGCTTGATCGCAGTATTCCTCACCCCCGAGACATCAGGGTCCTCCCTGACCGAGACCGACACGCAGTCCGCGCCCTCCGACAGCGCCCGGACAGCCTCCCGCATCGCGTGACCTCGACCCGGACGGCGATTCACCGTCGCCGCCCGGTCCGTCTCGTCGGGTCCGCCCGACGGCGCGCACCGGTCCCGAGACACGCAGCGAACGAGTCCGCCCGGCCCGAAACCACAGCGCAATCCCTCCGAGCGCCCCGAGACCGAACCACTCCCCTCCCCGGATCCTTTCGAGACCGAACGAACCAGGACAGCCCACCCATGGCCCCCGAAGACGAACTGATCGAGTTCATCCACGACACTCACCTCCGGGATCTGTCCCTCGACGCGCGCCACACCGTCACCACGATGATCGGTGCCAATATCGGCACCACCGCAGCCGGCGCTGCCGAGGACGGCTGCACCCAGCTACGCCACTTCCTCCTCGCTCGCGGCGGCCGGGAAGAAGCGACCGTCCTTGTGTACGGCGATCGCCTTCCTGCGACCGCAGCCGCCCAACTCAACGCCACCATGGCCCGGGCCCTGGACTACGAAGACGCGATGGTCCCGGGACTCCACCTCGGTGCCGCACTGATCCCCACCGCCCTTGCCTGCGCCGAACTTCGCGGCGGCGTGGACGGGACCGAGTTCCTGACAGCGGTGGCGATCGGCGCCGAGGTCGGAGCGCGGATCAATCTCCCCGATCGGCTCTACAACGGATTCGACCCGACAGGAATCGCCGGCCCCATCGCCGCCGCCGCGACGGCCTCCCGGCTCCTCGGGTTGTCACCCGAGCGTATTAGTCAGGCACTCGGGCTGGCTTTCAACAGGACCGCCGGAAGTTTTCAGAGCAATATCGACGGGTCGCTCGCCGTGCGCCTGATTCAGGGCTGGGTCGCCGAGAGCGGGGTTCTGTGCGCCCAACTGGCTCAGGCCGACTTGACCGGACCGACAGGATTCCTCGACGGACTGTACGGATATGCGCATCTCTACGCCCGCAACGAAATCGCAGGCGCCCAGATGACAGCCGACCTGGGAAACCGTTGGGAACTCACCAATACCGGCTTCAAGAAATATCCCAGCTGCGGGCTCACCCAGGGCACTACCGAGTTGGCTCTGCGCGCCTACGCGGACGGTGTCCGCCCGAACATGATCGAGAACATCGAGGTAACCATGACACCATATGGTCACCGCCTCGTCGGCCACCCCTTCAACCCCGGCGAAAACCCGCGTGTTGCAGCACAGTTCAGCGCATCCTACTGTGCTGCAGGAGCGCTTCTCCACGGTGCGGCGCGATTGGAGCACTTCAGGCCTGATACGATTCTCGGTGCCGACGTACAGGAGCTGGCGAGCAGGACTATCGTCCGCGCCGATCCGAGTCTGGATGAATGTGGCCCCGGTGCAACACGACTGACAGTTCACGCCACGAACGGCGACGTTCTCGGCTATGGTATCGACGCGCCGCCCGGATTCCCCGGAAATCCTCTGAGCCCGGACGATCACGAGAATCGCCTACGCGACTGCCTGTCGGCAGCACACGGCCCGACGATCTCATCACGCACCGAACGGCTCGTCGAATCACTCAACCGACTGGACCAACTCGACAACGTCTCCACGCTGATCGAGCTCCTGACAGCCTGACCGAAAGGACCTGAACAACCATGACTCGTCGCTCCGTAGAAGTCCCCGGACTGCACCACGGCGGCCTGCCGATCCCCCAGGCCTGCGTGGTCGGAAACCTCCTCGTATCCGGAGGTATCGTCGCCCTCGACCCGGAGAAGAACGACGTACCGACCGACACCGAGGCCCAGGTCGAACTCGTCTTCGCCAATCTCCGCCGCACCGTAGAGGCGGCGGGTGGTCGAGTCGAGGACGTCGTGAAGTGCACCGTTTTCGTGCGAGACAAGTCCATCCGTCCCATCATCGACAAACACTGGGTCGAGATGTTCCCGGACGAGACCAGCCGTCCGGCCCGACATACGCTCCGCATCGACCTTCCTGAACCCCAGCAGATCCAACTGGAGATCATGGCGGTTCTCGGAGAAGGCTGATCTACCCGAATATTCCTTTGGCACATTGATTCCGGAAGGACTTCCCGCGATGGTTGCATCCTCGGCCGGCGTGCGCGCCGAACTCGGCCCGGGGCCGGATCCATCACTGCATGCGCCTGAACGGGATGGCCGAACGCGCCATCGCCCTGATGACCGACCGCGCCCGCACTCAGGCCGCGTTCGGCCGGCCTCTCGCCGACGAGGGCGTCGCACAGGCCACCATCGCCGATGCACGGATCAAGGTCGATGCGGCACGGCTGATGGTGCTGCGCGCCGCCTGGCGGATGGACGTCGCCGGCCCCAAGGAAGCTCGTCACGACATCGCCGCCACGAAGGTCGTGGTCCCGCAGACGGTCGAGTGGATCATCGACGAAGCCATCCAGATCTTCGGTGGTGCCGGTCTGTCCCAGGACATCCCGCTGGGCATGTTCTACTCCCAAGCACGTTTTCTGCAGATCGCCGACGGCCCCGACCAGGTCCACCGCCGCTCACTTGCGCGCACCGAGCTCTCCGCCACCCCGGCGCTCCGCGAAGTCCGTGGATAGCTTCCGCGGTATGCCGAATGCAACCTGATCGACCAGCAACCCCGGCTCGTTCGTGAGCCCTCCCCGAGGAAAGAACCCGCATGCCCGTTCTGCATAACTCTCCCACCGCATCCCTGTCCGACCTGTTGTTCGACGGCATGACCCTCGCCGTCGGTGGGTTCGGTCTCAGTGGTGTGCCTGTCGACCTCATCGATGCCGTGTGCGCCTCCGGTGTGAAGAACCTGACCGTGGTGTCCAACAACATGGGCATCGACGGCAAGGGCCTCGGTCTCCTCCTCGAAAAAGGACAAGTGAGTAAGGTCATCGCGTCCTATGTAGGTGAGAACTCCTTATTCTCCGAGCAATATCTCTCCGGCGCACTGGAAGTCGAGTTCAATCCGCAAGGAACTCTGGCCGAACGACTGCGCGCCGGCGGTGCGGGTATCCCGGCCTTCTACACGGCGACCGGTGTCGGAACCGACCTCGCCGAAGGTAAGCCGCACGCTGAGTTCGACGGCCGCACCTACGTTCTCGAACGCGGCATCGTCGCCGACGTGTCACTGGTCCGTGCGCACATCGCCGACACCGACGGCAATCTCGACTACCGCTATACCGCACGCAACTTCAATCCTGTCGTCGCGGCGGCCGGCCGGGTTACGGTCGCCGAAGCCGAGACGATCGTCGAACTCGGCGACCTCGCTCCCGATAGGGTGACCACCCCCGGTGTGTACGTCCAACGGGTCGTACGCGCCGCCGAGCGCGTCAAGGACATCGAACAGCGCACCGTGCAGCCCCAGCCGGCCGCCGCATCCGCGTGATCGCACTTCCTGCAGAAAGGAGCGGCATCATGCCGTGGACCCGAGACGAGATGGCCGCGCTGGCAGCCTCCGAACTCAATGACGGCGCCTACGTCAACCTGGGGATCGGGATCCCCACCTTGGTGGCCAACAATCTCCCCGAGGGACGCCGAGTGATCCTGCAGAGTGAGAACGGCCTGCTCGGCATGGGACCGTTCGCGTACGAGGGTGAGGAAGACGCCGATCTCATCAATGCCGGAAAGCAAACCGTGACGATCACGCCGGGTGGCAGCATCTTCGACTCGGCAGAGTCCTTCGGCATGATCCGCGGCGGTCACGTCGCGGTCGCCATCCTCGGCGCGATGCAGGTCTCCGCGTCCGGGGACCTCGCGAATTGGAGCATCCCCGGCAAGCTCGTCAAAGGCATGGGCAGTGCCATGGATCTCGTGGCCGGCACCCCACGAGTCATCGCCCTGACCGAGCACGTCGCCAAGGATTCCAGCCCCAAGATCGTCGAGACGTGCACGTTGCCGTTGACCGGCGTGGGCGTGGTCGATCGCATCATCAGCGACCGCTGCGTATTCGACATCGAGAACGGCGGCTTGGTGCTTCGCCGGATCGCTCCCGGCGCCACCGTCGACGAACTTCGCGAGCTCACCGGCGCGTGCTTCAGCATGGACCTCGACGAGGAGCGGGCCGCATGAGCCTGCACAACCGTTTCGGCACCGATGTGCTCATCACCGGCTGGGGGCATTCGCAGTTCGGCAAGCTCAACGACGAGACCGTGGAATCACTCATCGTCTCCGTCGCGCGGGAAGCGCTCGACAGTGCAGGTATCGAGCCCCGTCAGGTCGATGAGGTCTATCTCGGTCAATTCAATTCCGGGATGCACCCGTTGGGTTTCGCGTCCTCGCTTGCACTGCAGCTGTCCGACGATCTCGCGGGTGTTCCGGCCACGCGGGTCGAGAACGCCTGTGGATCCGGCAGCGCCGCTGTGCACCAGGGAATCCGGGCGCTGCTGGCGGGAACCGCCCGCACGGTGCTGGTGATCGGTGCGGAGAAGATGACCCATGCCGGCTCCGACGTCGTAGGGGCAGCGCTTCTCGGCGCCGACTACGAATCGGCCGGCAAGGAATCGACGACGGGTTTCGCCGGGCTGTTCGCCCGCGTCGCAGACGCGTATGCGGATCGATACGGCCCGGTCGGCGACACGCTCGCCCATATCGCTGCGAAGAATCACCGCAACGGTGTGCTCAATCCGTACGCGCAGCTGCGCAAGGATCTCGGATTCGACTTCTGCGCAACAGTGTCGGACCGGAATCCGATCGTCGCAGGACAGCTCCGCCGTACCGACTGCTCCCCCATTTCCGATGGTGCGGCAGCCCTCGTACTGACCACGGCGCCGACGACGTCCGCGCATACACGGGTCCGCATCACCGGATTCGGTCAGGCCAACGACTTCCTGCCCGCTTCCAAACGTGATCCCATCGAATTCGCCGGTAGCGTCACAGCCTGGCAACGCGCACTCGACATGGCCGGCGCCGGACTCGACGACCTCGACTTCGCCGAAGTCCACGATTGCTTCACCGTCGCCGAACTGGTCATGTACGAAGTCATGGGCCTGACCGAACGCGGCAAACGCCGGCAGGTACTCGACGACGGAACAGTGCTCCCGGGTGGCCGATTGCCGGTCAACCTGTCGGGCGGGCTGAAGTCCAAAGGGCATCCTGTCGGCACCACCGGGGTCTCCCAGCACGTTCTCGCCGCCATGCAACTGAGCGGCACGGCAGGACACATACAGCTGAACTCACCGCGGCGCGGCGTGGTGCACAACATGGGCGGACTGGCGATCGCGAACTACGTCAGTGTCCTGGAATCACTCTGACTACCGTCACGAGCAATGGATCCGACCGACTTCGCAGCCCACCCACGGCCGGGCAACGAGAAGCTCTCGCACATCGAATGGCAGACGGCGAAACCACTCCGATCCGTGTGATCGACGGGTACCACTCGATGTGACTACCCCCAAGTCAGTTCCACCAATCTGCCTGCAACCCAGAACAGTACGGCATAGGTGAACACCTCCCCGCCGCGATTGTCGGCACCCGCACACCGGGTATCAGGTCAGATCCTCGGTCGGAGCGGACGCGGCATTGTCCTTGATCGACGCAATCCCGTTCTGCGCCGCCGCCTTCGAGGTGTAGCCCTGGCTGGCCGCGATGATCTCCCCATTGGCCGCCTTCAGATGAAACCGGAACTTTCCCTGTGTCCTTGAACAGTTCGAACTTCGCAGTCATCGCCCCTCCTCCGCGTAGGCCCACGACGGTCGCAGACACCGTCCCCTCCCGGTAAGCCCACGACCCACTCCTCGGCGACGGAACCACCCGTTACGGCGGCGCTCGCCGCACCCTCCGGAATACGTCAACGTCGCTGGTCACACGATTCGCCCCTGGACCTCCCTCGAGTCGCCCGTCCTCCGTGCAGCGGTTTACCGTCGACGTCCTCGCCCGGTACCGCGGGCATCGCGGGAGCCGCCCGTGCTCCCACGACCCCCGCAACTGCCTCGCCATCGATTTGCTAGAAAATGATCCGTGGATTCCGAACAGGTCTTCGGTGGCGGTGAGCCGCAACGGGTCGGTGCCTTCCGCTTCTTCCTGGACGGGCAACGGTGGGAATGGTCCGATGCCGTCGCACAGATGCACGGCTACCGGCCCGGCGAGGTCACTCCGACCACTGAACTGCTGCTGTCCCACAAACACCCCGAGGACCACCCGCACGTCGCACGGGTCCTGGACCGGATGATCAATGACGCCGAACCGTTCTCCAGCAAACACCGCATCATCACCGCCACCGGCAAGGTCCGCCAGGTCGTGGTCGTCGGCGACCGCATGCACGACGACGCCGGCGCCGTGATCGGCACGAGCGGGTTCTACATCGACATCACCGACTCCCACCGCAGCGACGTCAAGGACTCGGTCGACGAAACCGTCGCCGAACTCGAGCAATCGAGGGCGGTGATCGAACAGGCCAAGGGGGCGTTGATGCTGGTCTACGGTATCCCCGCCGACCGCGCGTTCGACATCCTCACCTGGCGCTCACAGGAAACCAACACCCGGCTCCGCACGATCGCCGAACACATCGTCGCCGCATTCGACGAACTCGAACCCGACACCGGCCTGCGCACCCGATTCGACCACCTGCTGCTCACCGCCCACCAACCGTCCCGCCGACCGCAGTAACGGACGGGGGCGCGGGCTGTTCAGGGTGAACCCGCAGGGCCTGGACCGGATGACCCGCCCGGCCGAACAACCTCCACCGCGGTCAGCGGGGGCTTACCGCGGCCGGTGTTCTCACCGACGAGGTGCCCTGCCGTTCGCTTCCGCCACTCCAGCACACAGCGACGAGTCCGCAAATAGTGCGATGGTATGGATCACAATCCCTGGACTTGCACTCGGCGGCTCACGAAGGTCACTACTGCGCCGCACACCACTCGTGCAGGTTGACCGTGTAGCGCCCCTGCCATCTGATATCCATCGTTGGCGGGGCTGCGCTTGGCCGCGTGCGCTACCCCATTCCCCACCGCCACTGCCGCTCAGGCCGATACCTCTATCCGGTGTCACGCCCGCTGTAGGCGCTCAACGTGCCCCATGCCACGGCAACGCCGGGGGCCTTGGCCTTGGTAGCCGCATCGGACGAGTCCGAAGACCGCGGCATCACTGAAATCGGAGACCACCCGGACCGCGACCACGGCGCGTAGCGCGCCCCGACAGGTGCCGCGACCAGGGCAAGACCGCGGGCGTTCGGTGTCGGTCAGTGCCTGCTCGTCGACGCTTTGCAGCACCGGCGATCTCATGTGTGCGTAGGGTGATCGAGCACGCCGCTGGGTGTTCCTGCTGGAGTCGCTCAGTGTGAGCGTTGCCCCTTCCTACCTCGGTCGAGCCCCCTCCTCCTCGTAGTCGCGCCGCGCGGGTGTGACGAACCGATCTGCTTCCTCCCGAGTCGGGCCCACCCAGGTGAACAGGGCCGGGTCGACGTCCTCGTCGATCACGGTGATCGGCAAGTTCCATGGTCTGCTCGCCGGCGGACCTCGTCAGAGCGATACCCAGCTCCGCGTCGATCACATAGGTCACCTGACCGCCGAAGGTGGCGTCGAGGAAGCCCACCGCCACCCCGAACGGCTACGCATCTGCACCTGGTGTGGCCGGCTCGGCTGGATCAGCCTCGGCGCCATCCCACCGCGGTCATCGAGCGGCCACATCGAGTATGCCTGTAAGAGAATAGAAGGAGTGCCCCCGAGGGTCATGACCATACGGTGGGGGGACTTGATCGCATGCACCATCACCGCGTCGTCGGTTTGGCGGTGTCGTTCTCGATGCGGGTCGGTTCGCCGTTCGGGTCTTCGATCCGCCACGACGTGGGCGGCAGGAACCACACCCGCCCCGCACAGGCGCCCTCGCTCCACAAACCGGCGTGAACAGTCCGCCCCATCGTGCCGTAGTTCAGACCCCGCACCTGCGGCCACCTCATCCACCCTAGTCCCCCGGTCCGCGCACCAGAGTGCGCGCAACGCGGGGACATTCGGCCGCACCTGATGTTGGTGGAACAGGACCCGCTCGCGTCGTCCTCGCCCACTAGCCTTTCTAGCGTCTGCGCAAGATACGGCTAGATTTGCCGGCGGACGCGACGCACGGCGCAGGCATCAGAGCGGGGGGAAGAACTACCCCGCCGACCCGAGCGTCACGGCAGATCCCTCCCACCCACACAGGGCTACTTGAATCGTTTCGGGTGCTTCATCGGCGGCCGTTCCACGACCTGACCGGCGCCCGCCACCGACAAATGAGAGGACTTGGCTCGTGACGACACTCGACGAGGCAGATCTCGGTACCGACGTGGCCGAGCGCACCAACATGTGCCTGATAGTCGGACTGTTCAGCGCCCTGACCGGCTTGTTCATCCCGGCACTGGCATTCGGTGCGATCGGCTACGTCGAGACCGGCGGGCGTGAACACGAAACCGGCTCCGGACTCGCGGTTACTGCACTAATCCTGGGTGCCATCGAACTGATAGCAGTCGTGCTGACCGCCGTCGTCCTACTCGTTTCCATGCGATGAAGGCGACAACAACGCACGGGCGGAACAGCGCGTCGGGTCCTACCCTGCTGCAGGCCTGTGGTGTGCGTTGATCGCCGCGTAGGCGCCGATGCCGGCCCCGTGCTGTACAGCTCATCACCTCCCGGATATAAGTCAGTACCGAAAGCCCCCGCCTGGGAAAGATATACGCGCAAGCCATCACCGACATCGACTCCACGGTCCGGCCAGGCAACCCAGGATGCCTGGGTCGCAGGCGCCGATCACCAACGACAACCAGGTGAACCTCAATGGGTGGGGTTCGGGCAGCCAAGACGACCACATCACCGCCTTCGAACGTGCAGTGAAGTGGCGATTCAGGATCCGGCGCCTCATCCACTCACCCCGTAGCCGTTGCGGGCTCATCCGGGCGCAACGCAGTCCACCTGCCCGGGGCGTGTCTGACCAGCCGAATACACTGCGTGGCCAATGGACAGCGCACGCATCACCACAATGCCCGCCCTCGGCATCATCATCGCCGACGACCTGGTCAACCTCGACAGCGACTGGGTCGACTCGGTCCGCAGTCATTTCGTCTGCGAAACCGACGGATGCGACGCACGCGTCGTCGCTGTCATCGGACGCACCCCGCCACTGCGCCGAGCACCGCACTTCCGCTCTCACACCGACGCAATACACGATCCGCAATGCCCCTGGGCCGATGTCGTCGTCGAAGCCACCGGCAACGGCGGCGATCCCGAGAATCCGCTCACCGGCCAGCACTCCTACCCTAGCCGGCTCGTACCCCTCACCGAGCGAACCATCGCGACACCCGACGGTGTCACCGCTGTCGGCAGCAGCCGCGGCGGATCGGCCTCACGCCGCACGAGAGGAACCGGCTCCGGCACCGTCGATCACCGCACCCGCGGGATCGCCCGCACCATCCGCCCGCTATGCCGTGCCTTCATCGCCCACCCCACCCATCGCCGAGACATGCTCATCGAGATCCCCGACATCGACGCCACCCACTATCAATTCGCGTTCAAACGCCTGCGCGACACCACCGAACGCATCATCCGAGAGCGATACCGTCGCATCTTCTACGCGCCGCTGCGCATCTACGACCGACCTGAGGAAACCGAAGACCAGACCGTCATCACGCTCCACGCCGGACGGCGCGACCCCGCGCACAAGCGCATCAACCAGCCATATCGCATCCTCGTCGACCACACCAACTGGACCGACAGTCGCATCCGCACCCTCCGACGTGACCTACGCGATGCCCGAGCCGAAGCGAAAGACGCCTATCACGCCCACACCGCGGCGAAAACGTGGGCATTCTTCATCGGATTGCAGGACACCGACGACTCTGCCACCTTCTTGGTCGACGCCCCCGTCCACATTTGCTTCATCACCGCCGAGATCACCCATTCCCCTTCCTGACCAGCATCGGCCAGGGCCGAGCCGCGAGGACGCACGCGGCCTTATCTGTCGGAGCGACACCGTAAGCGGCAGCCATCGCCGTCACCTCTCTGCGAGCAGAACAGCCGAGCCACGGGCTTCGTCCAGGGCCGGTTCAGCTTCGACATGTACGGTCACCCGTGGCGAATAACCCACCGAGTCACGAGTCGGACTCGATCGGCGACCTCGACTCAATCGGCAGGCACGGGGGCTGATACTCGCCTGGACCAGCGGTCATCGCACGGCAGACCACCTCAGAGGACTGGGTGCCTGAATCGTGGGTGCGGACACACTGGGTGGATCTGACGCCCGTCCAGCCGATCAAATACAAGGAAGTCCGCGAAGGCCACGCCCCTGGCCGAAGCATGTGGGGGGAACCGCGATCGGCGCTCGCTGCTAGCCCGGTCGAACCTAGTAGCGCACTCGCTAGTCTCACTCACCAGCGTCTCCTCACACTGATTTGATTAGCGCCGTCAGAGACCCGAGAGCGGCCAGGCATGTGCTGCTAGATCTGCTCGGCACAAGTAGCCGCATCGCATCTCCCACCTCATCGACAATGGACCCCTCGAACCGCATCCCGGCGGAAACCGATGGGCGGTGTCGTCGACCGAGTCCGATCGTCTACGTCATCAGCAACCAAGGCGCCCTCGGCCCCAACGCCTTCAAGATCGGCACGACCTGGCACCTCGACCGCACCGACCGGGTCCGCGAACTCGGCAGCGCCTCCGTGCCTTCGCCCTTCCACACCCATGCCCGCTACTTCTCCCACGCCAGACGGCTAACGTGAGCACACGCTTTCGCACGTTCCCCGACCAAGGAGTCCGACATGCCCCTGCCCATCCCCACCGGACGGCGTACCGGCACCGCTCTCGCCCTCGCCGCGGCAACGGTGCTGATCGGCTCAACCCCCGCCGGCGCCGACCCCGCCACCCCACCGATTCCCCGCGGCTCCCAAGTGTTCGTCCACGACGTGCTCGGGCCGCAGGACCCCGGCTTCTTCAACCCCGACGTCCGAGGAACCCGCGTCCTGACGCCCGTCGAGCCCGGGGTCAGCGTGGTGTGCACAAGCGGCTTCGAACCCACCCCCGGGTGCTCGACACTCGACATGCGCGACTGGTCCTCGCCGCAGCGCTCCCTCGTCTTCGTCGACGTACCCGTGATCGGACGGCCACCCCTGCGCGTGTGGATGGACATCCTCCCCCGCCTGGACGAGGGCGCCCTGGGGCAACTGATGGAACACCTCTACCCTCGGTGACACCGGGTCTCAGGTGCGCGCGAGCCGCCACCCTCGGTGGGTGCGGGTACGAGGAGCCGTGACATCGCCGCCATCGGCACGAACACGCGCCCACCAACAGCCAGAGCGAACCGGCGGGCCGGCCGTCAGAGCCGTCACCAGCCCACACACCACCACCAGCACGGCCGGTGATCGCCAGCTCACCCGATACCCGGTGTCGGCGGTGGATCCGCTCCACGGACATACCTGCCGGCATCGACCGATCGGCACACAGGCCGGGCTCGGCTTCTCACTGGTCAACCAGGCGTCGCACCGCGAAGGGCCCCGCCGATCAGGTCGGATGCGACCGGGGCACATCCCGATCACCGGACAATCACACCTCCTCGACGAGGGTCCCGTCCGCCTCACGGATAAGCCGATAACCCGTGCTCGTGGGCCTGAATCGCCGAACCGAGATCCGCGTGGCGTGACCCGTTCGGCTCTCCGGAGAGTCGAACGGCGCAGCAAGGACACGGCACAGTGCC
The DNA here is from genome assembly GCF_017068395.1 of Rhodococcus pseudokoreensis. Classification (NCBI taxonomy): domain Bacteria; kingdom Bacillati; phylum Actinomycetota; class Actinomycetes; order Mycobacteriales; family Nocardiaceae; genus Rhodococcus; species Rhodococcus pseudokoreensis. The sequence goes on from NZ_CP070619.1 coordinate 22,184, forward strand.
TTCTCCCCCTCGATTGCCTCGACCTTGACCGTGCGGCCCTTCACCCGAGGATCGTTGTCGCCCCACACCTGACCGACCCGCAAAGACATATCCGCGTCCGGCCACGTTCCAGAATGCGTTGGTGTAGTCGATATTTCACCGGACTCAGCTACGTCGGCCGCAGCATTCAGAACCACCGCCAACTGACGCGCGAACGCCGGCGTGAGCTGACCCAACGCGCCCTCATGCGCGTAGATGCCCACGTACTCGGGAACCACCCGCGTCCCCGGCTGGTCCCGCATCTGACGCGTATAGGCCGACACATCAATGTTCCCGTCGCGCAGAATCCAATACGCCCGGTTCCCGACCCGGCCGGTGGGTTCGTTCACAACAATGTCCCTTCCTGAACAATGGGCAAGACAGTCCTGCAGCGTTTCCTGATCCACATCGGCAAAGCTGGCCGCCTTCTACCCGGTCGACGGCCAACCGCCGTCATGGCCCCACCGCTGGATGGTGTTCGTCGACATGCCGGTCACTTCCGCCATCTCCCGCACCGAACTCCCGGCACGAAGACCCGCCACAACAGCAGCCCGCAACTCCACCTCCGCAGCGGCACGCGATTCCAGCGCCGCGAGGATCCGCTCACGTTCGGCATCGGGGATCACACAGCTAACGCAATCCAGAACTACACATCGGTCCACCTCACCGCTCCGAGCAGCGACATCTCTTGCTGATACGGCAAGAATGCTCGCCGAAACCGTCGGTCCTGTTGCACTGTGTTGGTATGGACGAAGCAGGCGAAGTCACCGAGGTCACGACGACATCAAGCGAAGCGGACGAGTGGGATGCGCGCTACAGCGAGCACGATCGCGTGTGGAGCGGAGAACCCAACGGCGCACTTGTCGACGAGATGACCGGCGCACGGCCGGGACGCGCCCTGGATGTCGGATGCGGTGAAGGCGCCGACGCACTCTGGCTCGCCCGCCAGGGATGGGCCGTCACCGCGCTGGACGTTTCTCGAATCGCCCTCGACCGGGCCGCGGCCCACACCGACCCGGAAGGCACCGCCGTCACCTGGGTGCTGAGCGGACTGCTCGATGCCGATTTGCCCGCCGGTGGTTTCGACCTGGTCTCAGCCCAATACCCCGCGTTGCGCAGCACCGCGGACCGTGCCGCCGAACGTGCATTGATCTCCGCCGTCGCACCGGGCGGCATCTTGCTGGTGGTGCACCACGACATGCGCGACGCGGATACGGCGCGCGAGCACGGCTTCGACCCCGACGATTGGGTCACACCCGGTGACGTGGCGGCACTACTCGATGACAACTGGCACATCGACATCAACGAGGTACGGGAACGTTCGATCAGCGGCGGCGCGGGAGCACACCACACCCACGACGTGATCCTGCGCGCGCACAGACTGCCCCAGCCTTGCCCGTCCATCGGACACCGGACGGCAAACGGCCACTCACACGATCGCACCCGCTACTGGAACCACCGAGAGGCGCGGTGGTCAAGCACCACACCAACCAGCCCTCCACGTCAATGACTTGAACGATGAACATTGTGTCGAAGTAATGCGTATGGCGTACGACTGGCGTGTAGTACTGGGTCGGCGCGGCCACGTGATGTACGACCACGGTTGGTGCTACACGGCCACGTCGAGAACGGGCACCCGCGTTCGATGCACACCGCACGGTTGCGTGCTGTTGCTGCCGCTATCGCGTGGGACGGCACCGGTTCACCGGACGGTTACGACACGCAAGCATGCTGATAACCTCTCAGCGTGTTGAAGGTGTCGGGCGCAACGGTGTGTGGACCGATTTCCCGCTGACGTAGAAGTGCTTGCCGACGAAGCCCCACTGCCGATGGACACCTCGCACTCACGTCCCCACCGACGCGGTCATCCCGTGTTCGGCCTTGGGCATAGGGAGTTTCGGGCCCATGGCGGCGCGTCGGTTGCGTGCTCTCCCCCGGTGCAGTTCATTGCTCTCGCTCGTCGAGAAGATTCGAGGTCCGTTTGCCTTGCCGAAGACTTCGTCGGATCACCTGGTGTACATGAGGTTTGACACGTGCATGACCGCACTCACGCCGGGAGCGGCGATGTCGGCGTGTTGTCAGTGGCGAATATCGAGAGGACGTGTGAGTGCGGCGGCGACGACCGGGGCGTGCATCAGCGCGCAGATGACCGCCGCGAAGGCCGGCGCACCGGCGGATTCGAGTTCCGCAGCCAAGTTTAACGGACCACTTCGGCGTCGGCGGTAGTCGATCTGCTCGAGCAATACCTCCTGAACCGCCGCCGGTGAGCTGCGGTGCACCAGCATCAGGAAGTCGTCGGCCGTGTAGACCTCGTAGTCGAGGTCGTCGTCGTGGGCCTGAGCGAATGCCAGGAAGCCGCGGCCGTTGGGGACCACGTACTCGACACCGCCGTGGATGGCGGCGGCATGCAGGTGGGCGTCGTAGTCGTCGGTGTAGGCCAGGTCCGGATCGATCCGGTACCCGGCGATACGACCGTGCGGGGCGACCAACATCAGGCGGTCACGAACACCGCCGACCTGAGCGTCGGACTACCGCCTCGGCCCCGTTCCACGGAAAGTACACGGACACTTCACCCCTGGACCGCCGAGCCGGCTATCGCGCTAACCGCCCGAGATATGGGGTGGGCGAAGAGTCAGACGATATCGAGGCGATGACCGAACCTCCTCGGCGCGGCTACCTGGAGCGGACCGACGTCGCCCGAGGTGCCCCACAGCGACGAGGCGGCGCCCAACGAAGACTCTGCAACGACGGTACCGCTGGTCGTGGACCCCGGTGTTGCCACCAGAAGTTGCGGACCAGGTTCAAGGGCGGCCACGGTCGGCCGGCTCGATTCGGAGATGCGATGGTCGTGCGAATCACGCCGCGGCGCTCACCGCCACCGATTGTGCAGGACCACCGATTCGGTACCGTTCGGGGGCGACCCGCGACCGCGAGGTCATGTCGGCCGGCTCTACACATCCGAACTGTGGGAGGTCTTTCGGGGCTGGTGTACTCGTCGCCCTGCTCGACGGATGTCGCGGCACTCGCGAAAGCGACCGCGGCATCCATCGACGACATCGGAGCCGCAGCCGGCAACGCCGGCGTGAAGGCAGCCGGAGTGGTCGTCGACGACAGCGACTGCAGGTCGATCACCCACGGCCCGGGTCGGTGCGTGACCACCTTGCCGTGGGAGGTCCTTCCGGGACGGAAAACACTGTCGTGCAGGGCCTACGATCTCCCCCCCCCCCCCACCGGCGGCGGGCTGCGGGTGGCCGCCCAGCCCGCCTCGTCTATCGCCGAATGGCAACCGCTGCCTCGGCGTCGACCTCGTCGACCTCGTCGATCGTGTGCTCGATACGCTCCTCGGCCTCGCGGGCGGCTCGGGTCGGGATGAGGAGGGCGAGGAGTGCGGCGACCGCGGCGACCGCGGCTCCGATGAGCAGGCCGACCTGGAACCCGGACTCGCTCGGGAGGGGGACACCGCCGAAGTCGGTGGTGGTCATGTGGGCGAGGACCACCCCGACGACGGCGGCCGAGGCAGAGGTGCCGATGGAGCGCATCAGGGTGTTGAAGCTGGTGGCGGACCCGGTCTCGGAGATCGGGACCGAGCCCATGATGAGGGCGGGCATGGCGCCGTAGGCGAAGCCGACACCACCGTTGGTGATGCAGACCGCGACGAGGAGCCCCCAGGTCGAGCCCATGAGGCCGACCGCGGCCAGGTAGCCGACGGCCACGACGGCCGCGCCGAGAGCGAGGGTGGTCTTGGGACCGCGAGCATGCGAGATGCGTGCCCCGACCGGTGATAGCAGCATCATCATGAAACCGCCCGGCGCCATCCACAGACCCATCTGGAGCATGTCCTGGCCGAGGCCGTAGCCGGTCTCGGTCGGCAGCTGGAGAAGCTGGGGCACGATCAGCGACTGGGCGTACATCGCGAAACCGATGACCACCGAGGACAGGTTCGTCAGCAGCACGACCGGCCGAGCGGTGACGCGCAGGTCGACCAGCGGGTCGCGGGTGCGCAGCTCGAACCAGCCCCAGGCGAGGAGGACGACGACGGCGCCGACGAGCAGGCCGAGGGTGGTGCCGCTGGTCCAGCCCCAGTCGGCACCCTTCGAGACGCCGAGCAGCAGGCAGATCAGGCCGATGCCCAACCCGATCGCCCCCACGGGGTCGAACGTGCCGCGTGCGGTCACGGGGGTGGCGGGGATGAGGAAGTAGATGAGCGCCGCGATGGCGACGGCGAGGACGGTGGATCCCCAGAACAGCGTCCGCCAGTTCGAGTACTCGGCGACCGCCGCGGCGATCGGCAGGCCGAGCGCACCGCCGATGCCCATGGACGCACTCATCAGGGCGATCGAGGTGCCGAGCTTCTCGGGAGGCAGCAGGTCACGCATCGCGCTGATCCCCAGCGGGATCAGGCCCATGGCCAAGCCCTGGAGTGCCCGGCCGGTGATCATCGGGACCACCGACGTCGACAGGGCACAGACCAGCGAGCCCACGACGAGCAGTGCCGAGCAGGCCAGCATGATGCGGCGTTTGCCGTACAGGTCGCCGAGGCGTCCGCTGATCGGGGTGGCGACGGCGGCGGCCAGCAGGGTTGCGGTGACGACCCAGGTCGCGTTCGAACGCGTCGTATCGAGCAGCTCGGGCAGCTCGCCGATCAGCGGCACGACGAGCGTCTGCATGACCGCGGCAACCACGCCGGCGAAGGCGAGCACGGCGACCACGGCATTGGTCCGAACCGCAGGCCCCTGGTTGTGGGCAATCGGGATCGGATGCGGGAAGCCATCCGGCCGCGCGGAAAGGGAGGGAGAATCAGTCACGAATGTGCACGATACACATCGTATGCACCATGCACAACCGTTGTACTATGCATAGCGCCGACGTGGAACGCGGCCGCGACGGACGGAGCAGTGTGAAGGTGACCGACATGACAACGCGCACACGACACGACGCACTCGAGCTCGAGACGATGCTGCTGACGCGCTACCTGCTTCCGAACCGCCGATTCGCCAGCGAGCGCACCCGATATCTCGAACGCAGCGCCTACACGTTGCTCAGTCGCGTGGCGGCCCAGGGCCCGATGTCAATCGGTGAGTTGAGCGACGCGCTCGGCCTGGACGTCTCCACCCTGAACCGGCAGACCGCGGCGATGACCAAGACCGGCGACCTCGCGCGCATCCCCGACCCCGAGGGCGGGATGGCCCGCAAGTTCCAGGCAACGGCCACCGGCAAGCAACACCTCGAGGCCGACCGACATGCCAACGCCGAAGGTCTCAGCACGGTCGTCGCCGACTGGCCACCAGAAGACGTCGACACCTTCGTCGCGCTTCTGCGACGGTTCAACACCGACCTCGAGAACCTCGACGGCCGTCCCTGGCCCCGAGAATGATCTGCCCCCCGCCAGGTGACGATGTTGAGGACCGACGTGTCCGAGATGACCTCGTAGGTGACGCTATTCCCGGCCTTGGTCACCGGCTTTGGCGCCGAGCGGTGGGATCGCGGTAACCGGTGTGCGGGCGGCCGGTTGTACGCCGTCGTGGGAGAGGCGGGGCGAGGTGTAGGCGTGTAGATTGCGGCCGTCTCCTGAAACGTCGCCGCCACGGTGGTGGTGGGCGGCGTGTAGGGGACATAAGCGGGCGACCGTTCCGGGTCTCCACGGTTGTCGTCGCTGCCAGCGCTGCGACTGATCTGGCCGAGACATCCGCTGCGCGGTCCCTTTGCACCTCCTCGTTAACACTCAGAGCGGTGGCGACCAGGCAGACGGCGTCAACGCCCTTCCCGAACACCGACCGCGGTCGGCAGCAACGTCACCTCCTGCGAGTTCTCCGAAGAGGTCCGGTTCGAGTACATCAGTCAACCGCAGCGCGGCGGCACCGTCACCGTCACCGCAACCAGCCCGGTCACCCGCCAGACCTACACGATGACCTGCGCAGGATCGAAGGTCGTGACCTGCACCGGCGGGAACAACGCGGTGGTCTATGTGTTCTAGCCGGGTCCTGTCTTTTGTAGCCGCCGCGGCGGTCGCCGCCGCAGCGCTGTCGGCGTGCACCATCCCCCACGCTCCGGCGACGCAAATACAGCGCCGGGTAAACGATCACCCAGATCGTGGTCGTCCCACCGGAAAGCACCACGCCACTCGTCCCGGCGGCGCCCCGGCCGCGGCCGGCCAGGGCCCGCTGGACGGATTCGACACCCTCGCTGCTCAACTCGGCGGCGACACCGGAATCGCCCTCGCCCCCGTCGGAGGCGGTCAATCGATCGTGGCCGGCACCTACAAACCGGGCCCGCGTGGTCGACGATCAAGGTTCCACTGGCCACCGCAGTACTCACCGCACCTCAGGAAGCGCACAAACTCACCTCCGCCGCACAGGCCATCACCGCATCCGACAACGCCGCTGCCGAACAACTCTGGGACTCGCTCGGTGCACCCCCGGTCGCCGCCACCCAGGTAAAGGCGGTGCTCCAATCATTCGGGGATACGGCCACCGTCGTCGAATCCCGCAAGACCCGTCCCGGGTACAGCGCCTTCGGGCAAACGGTGTGGCCACTCGCCGCGCAGACACAGTTCGCCTCATTTCTGCGTGCCACACCGAAGCCGCCCAAGTCCTCGGATACATGGACGACATCACCGGCGACTAGCGGTGGGGTCTGGGCACCCTGCTCAACACCTCCTTCAAAGGCGGCTGGGGACCGGACGAGCAGGACCGCTACCTCGCGCCAGTTCGGCATCATCAGCACCGGCAGCGGACAACTCGCCGCTGCCATCGCGGCGGAAGCGTCCTCGGGATCCTTCAACGACGCAGCAACGATGCTCACCCAGATCGCCCAGTGGATCAGCACCCGCGTCGCCACGGTGACATCAGGAGCCTCCTGCTGAACCATGCGCTGCCGCACCCAACATGCTCCGCGGTGCACACAGGCCTCCGTGCGTCGGAATCTCGCCTTTATCGTTGCGCGGTGCAACCCAGCACTTCGCTTGGCGGAAATCCCGCCGGAGCCGAACCTGCAACGCCGCCGAGAGAACCGCCGATAGACAAGGCAAGAACGGAATCGGCGCACCTCGGCGCCGCCTCCACAATCGCGATGATCGACTGAACGAGAACAACGATGAATTTCAAACACTTCTTTCTCGCGGCCGTGTCGATCAGCGCACTTGTCCTGACAGCGTGCGGCACCGAGGACACCTCACCCCAGACGCCCGCGCCATCGTCTCTTGCCTCGTCACCCGCCTCACCAACTCCACCGCAGGCGCCGTCGAGCGAGCCGGTGGCTGTGCCCGCACCGCCGCCAGTCACCTTCGAGTGCGGTGACCTGGCCGTCTACGAGTCCGGCACCGCCCTGTACTCGGACGGGACCGTGGGCTATGAAGCGGTATGTGATACCTACGTTCCCCCGGCCGAGCCAGTTCTGCAGTACTGCGATTACGGGGGCGTAGCGGTCTACACCGACGGATCCTCCTCTGCGACCGATCCGGCATGTGCCAGCGCGGCCGATCCCGGTAGCGGTGCGTCAGGCTATCCGTACGATCCCTCCCAGGACCGCAATGGTGATGGGGTCGTCAACGGATACGAACGATGCGGACTCGCCTGTGGGGAGGACCCGACAAGCGGCGAGATCCAAATGCAGTACGGGTGCGAACAGGGATACATTACCGGCCCCCAGTGCAATTGACCAGAACTCACAACTGGCTCCTCGCGGGCATCGGGCTACGGGTAGGCAACAACAGAGAAATACCCTCCACCATTTCTAGCGAAAGACTCTTCTGGTATTAATTTGTTAGTTGATGTAGTTCCCCCACGCTTCCAACAGCGGTCTCCACACCGGCTCCGTGACCGACCAGAACCAGTACCAGCCCGGAGTATCGTTGTAATAGAACATTATTATCCTCCAAACAGCGAGAACAGTTGGATGATGAAGTCACCGAAGATGTTCCAGGGCTCACAACCAGTTGCTCATAACGGATTCCACCAGTTGATGAATGCTTGCCATAGTGATCCCTGCCGAAAGCCAGTGTCCCCTATTCCGAATAAGATGTCAGGAAAGCGTCCAATCGCGACTACTCCTTAGAACTGATTGAACCACCGAGCAAACATGTTCCAGACATTGCTAGGGAAGTACAAATCCCCACCGCTGAAATTTTGGACCGCGCCCATCAACCGGCCGACCGGTGTCCGTGCTCCGGCCGACAATGCCCGACTGATTCGGTTGGGCTGGCGTGGTTCTCCCCCTGCTCGGCATATCAATAAGGTGGACTTCTTCGCAGGGGTGCCTGTCGGGACCAACGCGGGACGAACCGGTTTTCCGCGTGGATGACGCGCTCCGTCATCTGAGGAAAGTCAGATATAGTTAAACTATGTTGTCAATGTTTTAACGTGAGGCGGGCGACCTCACCGCACTACACGCTGCCGCGTTCTTCCACCACCCGACGGGGCGTTCGGTAGGCAGATCAGCCCCTAGAATCGCCGGGACGAATAGTTGCCTGACCGTGCTCGACGGGTAACCAGAGAGGAGAGTGACACCGTGTCGCTCACAGTGCGTCGACTGACCCAACACAGCGACCTGGGGTTGTCACTCGTGGCAGGCCGCGAGGGCGCCGATCGTGTGATCGATTGGGCACATCCCATCGAGCTCGCCGATCCGACGCCGTGGATCTCCGGTGGGGAGTTGGTCATGACGACCGGCCTGAAGATCGGCCCCACCGCCGAGGAGCAGTTCGACTACGTGGCCCGACTGGTCCAAGCCGGTACCGTCGCCCTGGCGTTCGACACCGGCACGACCTTCGAGCGGGTACCCGCTGGCGTCCTGTCCGCCGGCGACGCCTTCGGCCTGCCGATCCTCGCGGTACCGGCCTCGACACCGTTCATCGCCATCACACGAGTAGTGATCGACGAGTTGACCGCCGATCAACTCCGCGGCATTCAACGGGTGGTCGACCACCAGGAAAAGCTCGCCCGCGCCACGCTGCGCGGTGGCATACCCGCGGTCATCTCGATGCTCGGTCGGGTCCTGTCGTCGACCGTTGCCGTAATCGACTCCGACAGTCACGTCCTGGCCGTGCACGGAGCGGATTCGGTGCGGGTAATTCGTCACACCCGCGAGGTGGCCGGTACGGCGCTGTCGGCGCCGGGCCGGAGGCGTCCGACCAGCAAGGTCATCGCCGACGATCACGGATACTGCACGGTGCAAACCGTCTCGGCGGCACAGGATCTCCACGGCTACCTCGCTGTCAGCTCCGATGATCTCCTGTCTGCGTCCGACCGACTGCTCGTCGCCCATGCGGTGTCCTTGGTATCGATCGAATTGGGCAAGCCCGCCAAGGTCGTCGATACAGAACAGCGGCTCCGGGCGGCTGTGACCCGAGCTCTGCTCGATCTCGGCGGCGACCTCGATGTCAGCTTGCTCCGATACTTTGGATTCGACACAGACTCACAGGTGGTCGCGCTCGTACTGACCAACGTCGGCCCGCTGCTCGCTGCCGAACGGCAAATAGCCGCGGCACTGACCGGGCAGTCCACTCCGTACCTGATGGTGCCGACCGAGAACGATTTGATCGTGATCGTCCCGGAAGAACGCTCCCTGGAAGTGGGGCCGCACCTCCAGCATCAGGTAGGTGCGCAGCTGGAACGAGCACTGAGAGGAGGGAGGGGCCTGCCCACCCCAATCTTCACCGCCGCGTCGAGCGTGCGACAAGCGACCGCCGCGGCCCGCGCCGGGCGTCTGCAGATGGATCGGATCACCGACTTCGCCGAACTCGGCACCTTCTCCTTGCTCCTCGGCAGCCAGAGCCCCGCCGAACTGCGCGCGTTGGAACAGTCCATGCTCGCAACTGTGGACACCTACGATGCCGCACACCCGGCGTCGAGCAGTTTGGTGTCCACCCTCACTGCGTTCCTCGAGCACAACGGCCACACCGAGACCGCCGCGGCGGCGCTCGGAGTTCATCGCCACACCTTGCGCAATCGGCTCGTCAAAATCTCCGATCTGACCGGGCGAGAGCTCGACTCAGCGCACGTCCGGGCCGAACTGTGGATCGCCGTCCAAGCGCGCGAACTCCTCCGAACCATGGGAGAGGAAGGACGCTGACGCCGCTCCGGCATGTGTGAGGGGACGAACCGGTAACCCTTGCGGGCCTACGTCACAAGGTGCCGCGGGTGGTTCTGGCCTGCGCCAACGCCATCACCGGGACCAGTCCGGCGGTCGACGCGAGATTGGGGTCGTCGAACGTCGCCGCAGCGACGGGTCGGGTGTGAGGTAGTTGCATCTGCGAGATGCCCTCCGGGTGGTGTGAAGTGATCCCCAGACAAGGTCGATTCTCTCACCACGGCACGGCATTTCGTGTCTACGCCCCGCGATCATCCGTCACCAGATCGGTGTATCCAGGCTTAGTCATGTAGTCGTCGGCGCCGTGATCGAACGCGTCGACCATGGCGCCGACCTCGTCGTGGTCGTAGAGAACAACGACCGGCACCCGGGTCCGGGCTCGCAGTTGTTCGAGCTGGCCTAATGCGATTCGGTCGGTGGAGCTCGCTCCAGTCCGACAGGATGACATCGGGATGCAGGGAGGTCACGTCCCGGACAGCGTGGTCTCCCGGCACGGATGTCGCCAGATTGTGGCCATGGTGACCCAGTGCCTGGTGCAGGTATCGGAGAATCCGGATCTCGCGCCAATCGCGACGATGTTTGTCACGCGAATTCCGTTCGGTTGGAGCGGTTGCCGTGCATTTCACCACTTCGCAAACTGGCCTGGTGTGGGCTGCATGGTGCTGTGTCGGTGGGGAAGGTTTGGTAGTGGATGCACGCCGACGACACTGGCGGCGTGCATCCCCGGCCGGAACTCGGTTCTACAACTTCATCCAGGTGCTCTTGAGCGTGGTGTACTTGTCGAGCGCGTGAAGTGATTTGTCGTGGGCACCGAACCCCGACTGCTTGTATCCCCCGAACGGGACGGTGATGTCGCTGCCGTCGTAGTTGTTGACCCACACCGTTCCCGCACGCAGCGCGCGAGAGACGAGGTGCGCTTTCGACAGGCTGGTGGTCCAGACCGCCGCGGCGAGGCCGAATTGCGTACTGTTCGCGATCCGCACACCCTCGTCGATGTCGTCGAAGGTCAGGACGGAGAGCACCGGGCCGAACACTTCCTCGTTTGCGATCGTCATCTCCGGGGTGACGTTGTCGAAGATCGTGGGTTCCACGTAGTACCCGCCGGACTCGATCCGCGCCTGGGATCCACCGGTGAGGGTGGTCGCGCCCTCGTCGGTGGCTGTTGCAATGTATCCGAGGACGCGATGCAGGTGCTTCTCCTCCACCAGTGCGCCGACGGACGTCTGCGGGTCCAGGGGATCACCGACTGTCATCTTCGCGGCGGCTCGGAGCAGGTGCTCGATGAGTTCGTCCTTGCGGGACCGATGAACGACGAGCCGGGACCCGGCCGAGCAGACTTCCCCTTGGTTGAAGAAGATCCCACTCGCAATGGATACCGCGATGTTGTCGAGTCCGGTGGCGTCCTCGAGAACCAATTGGGCGCTCTTCCCGCCGAGTTCGAGGGAGACCTCTTTCAGGTTCGAATCGGCGGACGCACGCAGCAGGGTCCGCCCGACCGGACCGGACCCGGTGAAGGTGATCGCATCGACGTCAGGATGAAGGCCGAGCGCGGCCCCGGCTGTGGCCCCGAAACCGGGGACGACATTGAGAACGCCGTCGGGTAGGCCGGCCTCGGCGGCGAGTTCGGCGAGCCTGATCGCAGTGAGCGACGAGGCTTCGGCCGGTTTGAGGACAACGCTGTTGCCGACCGCGAGGGCGGGGGCGAGTTTCCAGGCCGCAAGCATGAGCGGGAAGTTCCACGGCACGATCGCGGCGACCACACCATAGGGCTCGCGGGTGATGGTCGCGAAGGTGGTGCTGTCGGTCGGGGCGACCTCGTCGTAGCGTTTGTCGATCGCCTCGGCGTAGAAGTCGAAGCACTGCACCGTGACCCGGATGTCGACGGCTCGGGCGTCGGCGACCGGCTTGCCCATGTCCAGCGACTCGAGCAGGGCGAGTTCGTCGCCGTGTTGCTCGATCAGCCGCGCGAGGGCCTGCAGCACCCGGCGGCGGTCACGGGGATGTTGCTTGGTCCAGCGGCCGTCTTCGAAGGCGCGACGCGCCGACCGGACGGCGCGGTCGATGTCCCCGCGGTCGCCTTCGGCGATGGTGGTCAGGACCTGGCCGTCGCGGGGTGAGGTGCAGTCGAAGCGCCTGCCGGCGAGGGCGGGCACGAATGTGCCGTCGATGAAGGCATCGGTTCGCAGAGTCAGGCTCCGGGCCGTCTCGAGCAGGCGGTCCACCTCGGTGGGCACGGTGGTGGTCATGGTCAGTTCTCCTTCGTTCGGACGAGGGCGCGGCCGAGTTCGTCGCGTCGTGCCCGGGCGATTCGAGCGCGCTCGACCGTGGTGTCGAACAGTGCTTGCTGGTGTGGTGCGGTGTCGGCGTTGTCTTCGGGGTGCCACTGCACGCCGAGCATCGGGGCACTTTCATGCTCGAGCACCTCGATGCAGCCGTCCTCGGCGCGGCCCACGACCTGCAGCCCGGCACCGAGCCGGTCCACGGCCTGGTGGTGATAGGAGGAGACCTCGACGACGTGGCTGCCCATCGCTTGTGCGACCGCCGAGCCCGATTCCATCCAGACCTGGTGCATGCATTCGCGATGCCAGATGTGGCTGTCGGGTAGGTGCTGGACCAGGGTGCCGCCGAGCGCCACGTTGACCACTTGCATGCCGCGGCAGATCGCGAGGAAGGGCAGTTCGAGCTCGATCACCGCCCGCGCGGTGGTCAGGTCGAACTCGTCCTGCACCGGATCCGATGCCTCCGTGCGGGGGTCACGTTCGGCGCCGTAGGTGGCGGGGTCGAGGTCGGCGCCGCCGGGCAGGACGACGCCGTCGAAGATCGTCAGGCGGTGGGTGATGGCGCGCCCCGGGGGCACGATGACCGGGTCGCCCCCTGCCCGGACGATCGCCTCGAGGATCTTGTCTGCGGCGACCGTTCCGGAGCGTCGCAGACCGGCAATGGAGGCCGAGCGAATGCCGGGGACGGCAATCAGCGGCCGGGCATGGCCGTTGGCCTCACTCATCGGCGGTGAGCGGGAAGGGCAGGTCCGACATCCACCGCTTCCACTCGACCTCGAGCGATCCGTCGGCGACGACCTTGTTCAGGGCCGCGTCGAGGTCGGTCCGGAGCGCGTCGTTGCCCTTGGCTACCGAGACACCCCACCGGTTGCGGGTGGCGACGGTGAACGCGACCGACAGATCGGCCTGCTCCCCGAGCGGTACGAGGGCGACATCGTCGTCGACGACAGCGTCGACCTCGCCGTTGCGGAGGGCCTGGACCATGTCCCCGAGCACGTCGTCGGTGGCGCCGTCGAAGGGCACGGTGGTGACGTCGGGGAAGGTTTCGGCGAGGGCCAGGTTGGTGCTGCCGGCGATCGCCCCGACTCGCTTTCCGGCCAGGTCGCTTTCGGAGCCGATGCCGCTGTCGGCGAGAACGAGTACCGATTCGTCGAAGATGGCGTAGGGGCGGGTGAAGTCGACCAACTCCGCCCGAGTGGGGGTGATGCCCTGGCCGCACCAGATGCCGTCGCCCCGACCCTCCTGCAGGGCGGGCACCATGTCACTCCAGGAGGTGACGACCCACCGGATGGTCTTACCGAGCACTCCTGCGACGAGTTCAGCGGCTGAGGGCTCGTAACCGGTGCGGGTGCCGTCGGGGGCCGCCTTGTCGAACAGCGGCGGCGCGGGCAGGTCGACGCAAATCAGTTTCAGTTCGTTGCTCACAGGAACTCCAGGTACATATCGCGGTCGAAGTCGGTCACGGCGCCGCACGCGCGGGCCCATTCGTCGAATTTCAGAGCCGAGTACTGATCGGCCAGTTCGGGGTCGAGACTGCCTCGAATCACCGGGCTGTCATTGAACGCCTTCACCGCATCACCGAGGGTGAGCGGCAACGTTTCGTAGGTCTCGTCACCGTAGCTACTGCCGATCTGGGGGTCTCCCGGATCGGTGGCGTTGTCGAGGCCGTCCTTGATGGCGGCCAGCAGCACGGTGTGGGAGAGGTAGGGATTGACGCTGGCGTCGGGGATCTTGTATTCGAGCCGGCCGACGGCGGAGAGCCGAACGGTGCAGGTCTTGTTGTCCATGCCCCAGTTCACGGCGGTGGGGGCGAACTGGCCACCGTCCCAGAATCTCTTGTAGGAGTTCACCGTCGAAGCCATGATCGCTATCGATCCGGAGGCGTGGGCGAGCATGCCGCCGAGGGCGTGCTGGCCGATCTTGCTCAGGTGCAGTTCGCGGCGGCCCAGCTCTTCGAGGACGTTCTCGTCGCCGTTCCACAGGCTGACGTTGTGGTGGCAGCCGTTGCCCATCGACCCGGTCGCGGGTTTGGGCATGAAGCTGGCAATGACGCCGTGTTCCTTGGCGACCTGGTGGCAGATCTGCCGGTACGTGATCAGCCGGTCCGCGGTGTCGGTGCAGCGGTCGAATTGCCAGTTCAGTTCGAGCTGCCCGGGATCTTCGTAGTCTCCCTCGATCATGTCGAACCCGAGGGCATGGGCGTAGGTCATGATGCTCTGGTAGATCGGGCGCATCAGTTCGAGGTTCGCGGTCTGATAGGCGGCGCTGCCGCCCGCGCGGACCTTGACCTCGACACTTTCGCCGAGCCAGGTCATTTCCGGTTCGCAGCCGCTCTTGAGGACCAGACCGGTGTCGGCGGTGAACTGGTTGTGCGCCCGGATGAGGGTGCTGCGGGTGTCGGTGGCGAGGTAGTTGCCACCGATCTCGGGGATGTGGTCGGGTTCGTAGGTGGTGCAGAAGAACCGCGCGACAGTGGTGTCCCAGGGAAGCACCGCGAAGGTGTCCAGATCGGGGATCGCGGTGAACTCGGCCGCGTCGACACCGCCACCGAGCAGTTGTCCGGTGCGGTCGGTGTGCAGGTCGACCATGGCGGTGCGGTGGAACTGTACGCCCTTGACGAGGTTGCGGCGAAGGTGCCGGGCGGGGACGACCTTGGCGACGGTTCGGCCGGTGAGCGTCACGACCTGGTAGTAGATGTATTCGACACCGGCAGAAGCGATCTGCTTCTCGATGTCTGCGATGCGGGCATCCGAAGAATTGAGTTCTCGGTGCTGATCCAATGGCGTCATCGGATGTCTCCTTGTGGTGTGGGTAGATCGCGGGGTCAGGATGTGAGGACTGCGGCGCGGGAGGTTTCGACGGCCTCGCGGTAGTTGCGGGCGGTGACCGGCGAGGGCGAGAGCATGACCACTCCGACCAGTCGGCTTCCCTGGTAGTAGCCGACCACGGTGCCGTCCAGCGCGGACGGATCCTGATCGACCGGCGCCGACAGGTCCCCCTCGAGCACCGAGATGTGGTCGGCGTCGCCGGGTGAGCCGTACCCCTGCAGCCGGAGCCCGAACTGGTCGCTCCAGAACGAGGGCAGTGGGGAGAAGGGGACGTCCGGGCACGGTTCGTCGCTCAGATGTGCGATGAGCGTGGCTGCGGCGCGTTTGGCGGTGTCGGTGGGGATGCACCAGTGTTCGATGCGGCGCGGGATGTTCCCGGTGGCGGGGTCGGGGAACCGGGCGATATCGCCGACCGCGACGACTTCGGGGCGGGATTCGACGCGCATGTGGTTGTCGCAGAGAACACCGTTGCCGAGGTCTAGGCCGTTACCGTCGAGCCACTCGACGTTCGGGTGCGAGCCGACCGATTCGACCAGTACGTCGGCGCCGAGTCGGGTGCCGTCGGTCAGGATCACCGCGGACAGTCGGCTGGTGTCCTCGGCGGCGGCCACCACTGCTTCGACGGATAGCCCGGTGTGAATGTGCACGCCGGACGCTTCGTGCACGCGTCGCAGTGCGTTGCCGAATTCCTCCCCGAGGGGGCGGATCATCGGGACGGCCATCGGCTCGACGATGTGGACCTCGCACCCGAGTTTGCGGGCGGTCGCTGCGGTCTCGCAGCCGATGAATCCTCCGCCGACGACGATCACCCGGGTTCCCGGGTGCAGCTCGGCGCGCAGTCCGATGGCGTCGTCGAGGGTGCGGATCACGTGGCGCCCGGACTGTGGGCCGGGCAGGTCCAGACGCCGGGGGCGCAGGCCGGTGGCGACGACCAATCCGTCGTAGTTCAGCACCTCGCCGTCGGCGAGGGTGACGGTCTTGGCCCCGAGATCGCTGGAGACGGCCGGGGATCCGAGTCGCCAGCGAACGTCGGCGATGCTTTTGCGCTGCCGGAAGGCAACCGAGGAATGCCAGTGGTCGAGGGTGGAGTTCTGGTCGTCGCGTTCGGCGGCGAGCACGTCCTTCGACAGGGGCGGGCGGTTGTACGGCATATGCTTTTCGTCGCCGACGATGGTGACGACTCCGTCGAACTTGTTGGCGATCAGCTGTTCGGCTGCGCGCAGACCGCCCATCGATCCACCGACGATGACCACGTGCGAAGGCATCGGGTCAGCTCTCGTCGAGGAAGATCGCTTGCACGGGGCAGACGTCGGCGGCCTCTTCCACCTCGTCGCGCTGGGAGTCCTCGGGGTGCTTGTCGTACACAAGCTTCCCGTCGTCGCCCATCTGGAAGACCTTGGGCGCGGCGATGGCGCACTGCCCGTGGTCCTGGCACATTCCGTAGTCGACGCGAACGTCCATTTCTTTACCTCTCTTACCGAAAACGAAGTGATGGTGGTGCGTGTCAACCGCGCTCGAACGCGATCGGCAGGAAGATCGGGCCGGTGTTGCCGCTGAGCGGCAGCCAGGTGGCGATACCGTCGATGGTCGGATTCTTCAGCCGCTGGGCGAGCAGGGGCAGTGCCTCGCTCATGTCGGAGCGGGCGACGAAGTGTCCGAGACAGTGGTGTGCGCCGCCACCGAAACCGAAGTGCGGCACCCGCTGAGCGGTCAGATCGAAGGGCTCGCCCTCGATCACTCGCGGGTCGGTACCGGCGGATTCGGACAACAGATGGATGGTGGTGCCGGCCTTGATCTCGAGCCCTTGGTACTCGAAGTCCTCGAGCGCCTCGCGGGTCACCCAGGTGACGGTCGGGTTGACGCGCATAACCTCTTCGACCGCCGCCTTGCCCAGCTCTGGGCGTTCGGCGAGCAGCTTCCACTGGTCGGGGTACTTCATGAACGTTTGCAAAGCGAGGCCCAGCTGGTTGCGGGTGGTGTCCATCCCGCCGAAAATCAGCAGGACCAGCGACACACGCAGCTCGTCGTGGCTGAGGTGTTCGCCGTCCCGTTCGGCCAGTACGAGCCGGCTGACGAAGTCGTCGCCCGGGTTCTTGCGGCGGTCGGCGATCAGTTCGTCGGCATAGGCGTATAGGCCTTCGAGCGCGGCCTCGACCTTGGCGAGGTCCTGCTTGAGCGTGACTCCCAGGGCCAGGCCGATGTCGTTGGACCAGGCGGCGATCTTCTTCCATTCGCTCTCGGGGATGCCGAGCATGATCGCGATGACGCGGGCCGCGTAGGGTTCGGCGAACTCGGAGGCGAAATCGCATCGGCCGCGGTCGTGGAACTCGTCGATCAGCTCGTTCGCGAGCGACTGGAACCTGGGAACCAGGCCGCCGATGAGCTTCGGGGAGAACGCGGGGTTCATCAGTCGGCGCAGGCGATGGTGGTCGTCGCCCTCGAGGTTGAGCAGCGCGCTCGACCACCAGTGTGCGAACGGGCCTTCGTTGACTCCGTTGTGCGCCGGCCAGGCCCAGCTGCCCTGCCGCAGGCGCCTGTCCTTCATCAGCTTGCTGACCTCGTCATACCGCAGGACGGCGAGTCCGTAGCTGGTGTGGGCGAACCAGCTGGCCTCACGCGCCTGGCGGACGGCATCGGACTGGACCGAGAAGGTGGGGTCCGCCAGGTTGAGAAACGGTGCGTCGGTCAGTTGATCAGTGGGCATCGGTGGCTCCTGCGGGTTCGGGCTGAGGGTCGGGAGAAGTCGAGTGGGTGAGGCTGGGACGCTTGGGGATCGCGTCGCCGAAGGGCGCGGTTCCGTTGCTGTGGGAGCGGGCGAGGGCCATGTAGAGCAGGCCGGAGCCGATGACCGCGGCGCACAGCAGGGCGACGACGTAGTTGTCGTACCAGGGAGCGTCGGGTGTGCGTGGCCAGCTGATGTTGACGATGGCGGCGACGCCGTAGACGAGTGCGCCGACGTTGACCGGCATGGCCCACTTGCCGAGCTGGTACTTGCCGTTCGGGGTCCAGCCCTTGACGCGGGCACGCAGCGCGGCGAAGACCACCATTTGGAAGGCGATATAGATGCCGATGGCGCCGAAGCTGATCAGCTTGGTCAGGGCGTCGGTGGACACCGCCGACCCGATGATCAGGATGCCGGGGACGACTGCGGCGAACAGCAGCGCGTAGGGAGGGACGGCGCGGCGGTGATCGAACTTCGACCAGAGCCTGCTGCCGACGATCATTCCGTCGCGGGCGTAGGAGTAGATCAGTCGGCTCGCCGCCGCCTGCAGGCTCAGTGCGCAGGAGACGAACGAGATCAGCACGACGACAATCACGATCTTAGAGCCCACCGGACCGAACGCGTCGCTGAGGATTGTCGCGACCGGATCCGCGTCCTCGCCGCTGATGACGGCGCCGAAGTCGACCACGGACAGGATCAGGCTCAGGCACACGAAGGTCGCCGCGGCGCCGCCGATGTAGATGGTGCGGCGCATGGACTTCGGGATTTGCAGGCCGGGGTTCTCGACTTCCTCGGCGACGTCGCCGCAGGCCTCGAAACCGTAGTACTGAAAGACGCCGATCAGGCTGGCGGCGAGGAACGCATACAGGAAGCTGTGCGATCCTTGCGCCCCGAAACTGTCGAAGAGGACTCCCAGTCCGTGGTGGCGCTCGGTGAACAACAACCAGATTCCGACAACGAGCGCGCCGAGAAGCTCAGCCCCGAATCCGAAGATAGCGGCGTAGCCCAGGACCTTGGTACCACCGAAATTGATGACGGTTGCCAGAATCAGCACTGCGAGGGCACACGTGATGGTCGTGGTCACCGAGGGCGTAAAACCGACCACGGTGGCAACGAACGGACCCGCGCCGTAGGCGACGCCGGCGATCGTGGCGAGCAGGGCGAACAGGTAGACCCAGCCCGTCATCCACGCCCACTTTCGGCCCCACAGGCGGCGCGCCCAGGGGTAGACACCGCCGGCTACCGGGAATTGTGCGACGACCTCGCTGAAGACCAGGGCCACCAGGAATTGGCCGATACCGGCGATCAGCAGGCTCCAGATCATCGGCGGTCCGGCAGCGACCAGCGCGATCGCGAAGACGGTGTAGATGCCGACCACCGGGGACAGATAGGTGAAGCCGAGGGAAAAATTCGCCCACAGGCTCATATCTCGTTTGAACTCGGATTCGAAGCCGAGGGCGGCAAGTTGGGCGTCGTCGTCGGAAATGGCGTCGTCAGGACGCAGGGGAGGCATTTGGGACACGGGACTCGTTCTTTCGTCGGGGGTACCGCGGGGCCGTGAGGGGGTGAACGGTTTTGTGGGGCCGGTCACATCGATGTCTTAAACATATACAGTAATAGTTCATATTTCAAGACATCGGCGTTACGATCTTGTTAGCTCGACGACCTCAGGGGGTACCGGTGCCGATCGACCAGCTCGGAGGCTTGACCGCGCTCGGCGCTGTCCTCTCCCCGCTCGATGGCGGCGGCCCCCGCACGGATGCGGTCGTCCAGCGCATCTCCGCCGCTATCGGGCTCGGCGTGATGGTCGACGGCGAGCAGCTGCCGCCCGAATTGGACCTCGCCAGCCAACTCGGCGTCTCCACGGTGACCCTGCGCGAGGCGCTGGCGGTGCTCCGCAACGAGGGGCTCGTGTACACCAAGCGCGGACGCGGCGGGGGCAGCTTCGTCAAGGCATCGGCCGACGTCGTCCAGAGCAACTCGCTGACCAGGCTGCAGCAGCTGAGTGTGGAGGAACTGCGGGACATCGGTGACGAACACTTCGCGGTCTCCGGCGCAGCCGCCGCCCTGGCGGCCCGTCGGAGCCTGACCACCGACGTGGCCCGGTTGCGGGGTCTGGTGACCCGAATGCGGGAAACTGCCGAACCGTTCCAGTGCCGGCGCGCCGACAGCCGCTTCCACATCGAGGTCGCGGTGAGCTCGCAGTCGTCGCGATTGACCCGGACCGAGGTCAGCCTGCAAGCTGAGTTGTCGGCAATGATCTGGCTTCCGCAGGTTGCAGTCGACCCGGCCGCGGAAGCCGATTCCCACCATGCTCTGGTGGATGCGATCGAAGCCGAGAATCCGGATCTGGCACGGGAACTGGCAGAATTCCACAGCACCACCCACCTTCGCAGCCTGATCAAACTACGTATGGAGCTGAGGAACGAATGAGTCCCGTCGATGACTCTCGGCTGCAGGCAGCGGTCGACTCGGTCGGGGAAGCGACGACGGACCTCGTCGAGGTCATCTACACTTCCCTCGTCGCGATCGGCGACGCATTGATCGAGCTGTGGACCAGGCTGCAGGCCGACGGAACGTCACCCCGATCGTCGGATCTCGAGTCGCTCAAGAGCACCGTGGTCGGCGAACTCGACGCCCGGGGCCCGCTGTTCAACGGCGCGGGCGTGGTCATGGCCGTTGGCAGCCTCGCCGATCGGCGACGATATCTCGAATGGTGGCGCGCCGACGGGGGCGGCCGCCCCGTTTCACAGCGGCTGGTTCTCGACCTCAATCCGCGCAGTGAGTACTACTACGACTACTCCGACATGGAATGGTTCACCATTCCCCGCGATCGGAACGAGAAGTGGGTCTACGGACCATATCTCGACTACACCGGCGTCGACCTGTATGTGTGCACCTTCGCGGTTCCGATCAGGCTCAGCGATGGAACATTCCTGGGTGTCGCCGGCGCCGACGTGCCCGTGGCCAGCATCGAATCAAGGCTGTGGCCGCAGTTCCGCCGCGCGGAATCCGGTCTGGTCCTCGTCAATGCCGACGGTCGGGTCATCGTAGGTAACGATCCGGAGTACATCACTGGTTCGAAGGTCGCTTCCGTGGCCCGTTCCGGCGCAGCGGTGCCGGTGCGGGCCACTCCGTGGTCGCTGGTACCGCTTCACTCGGCGGACTAGACCCGACACGAGGTGGTCGACTTGCCGCGGCCACGGACATCGATCGCCGTCATCCTGCACTCGGACCATGGCGGCGAAATCATTGGCCACCCGATTCTTCGGACCGGGTGTAGACGACGTGAGGCCGGGCGCGCTGATCGAGCGTCGCCCGGCCTCAACCAGGGATCCAGTTGTGCTGGAGTTCCTTACACCGCGGGTGTGGTTCGGCTTCCGCATTTCGCCGCGGCATGCGCCGTTGAATGCTCGACGAACGAGCGGAACAAAGCCTCTCGATCCTCAGCCGACCCATCCGTGTCTTCCGGATGCCACTGCACACCCACGATCCATTTGCTTTCGTGTTCCACTGCCTCGACCACACCGTCTACACCACGGGCCACCACCCGTAAGCCCGCACCGACCTCGTTGACTGCCTGGTGATGTCCGTTGCGGACGATCATTCGCGATCGTGACAGGATCCGCGCAAGGCGCGAGTCTTCGGCAAGGATGACCGTGTCGTCGAGAAACATCGGCTCGCCGTCACGGCCCCGGTGGATGTTGTGTTCCCCCAGGTCCGGGATCAGCGTTCCACCACACGCGAGATTGATCATCTGCGAGCCGCGGCAAATGCCGAGTATCGGCACCTCGAGCCCGAGCCCGGCGTCGATCGCCGCGAGAGTGCGTTCGTCGGTCCCGCGGTCGACGCCGTAGAGATTGCCGACGAAACCGGTATGCCCATACAGGGTGGGATCGACATCTCCCCCGCCGAGCAGCATCACTCCGCCGGCCTCCTCGTCGATGGAGAAGGGCGCATCACGGGAGATGTCGATGACGTCGACCCGAGCCCCCAGCTCGACCAACATGGTCAGCGCGGATCTGGTGAAACGTACGACGAGTGAGCGAGTCTCGGTCGTCAGACCAGGAAAGTTCAGGGGCACCACGACGGTGATCAGTGGGCCGCATCCGTGCCCCGCACCTTCGGGGAGAACGTCGCCGAGAGTGATCGGGTCAATGCTCGGGCCAGTGGACATCGGGCTCATATCCGGGCCTGCCCGCCCCGTAGGTACACCGTGGTGGTGTGGGTGAAGAATTCTCGCGCCGAGCGACCCTGTTCCTTCGGTCCGTATCCGCTCTTCTTCGCACCTCCGAACGGCACGTGCGGGTCGGCACCGGCGGATTCGGAGTTGATGTGCAAGATGCCGACGTCCAGGTCGTCGATGGCGTCCAGGGTGCGCGTGAGGTCCTGGGTGAAGACGGCGGCAGAGAGCCCGAACTCGCTGTCGTTCACCAGGGCGAAGGCCTCGTCGACGCTGCCAGCTCGCCGGACCGCCAATACCGGACCGAACAGCTCATCACGCCAGAGGTCGGGCGAGGGCGAGGGCAGCTCGAGGATGGTCGGGGGAACGAAATACCCTGCCGTCAAGGCGCCCTCGGAGTAGTCGTGGCCACCGGCGATGCGCTGCGCCCCTTGTTCGAAGGCACGATCGATCCCCGCCCGGATCGAGGAGCGGGCGGCCGCGTCGACCACCGGCCCCATCTCGATGCCGTCGTGAACGGGGTTGCCGACATTCAGTGCGTCGGCGCGCTTGCCGAGTTCGGCGAGGAAGTCCTCGGCGATGTCGTCGGTGACGATCAGCCGGGACGTCGCGGTGCACTTCTGCCCCGTCGAACGGAAGGCCCCCAACATCACCTGCTCGGCGGCCAGCTCGAGATCGGCGTCACCGAGGACGACGGCGGCGTTCTTGCCGCCCATCTCGGCCTGCACCGGGACACCGCGGGCGGCGCCGGCCGCGGCGATCCTGCGGCCGACACCGGTGGAACCGGTGAACGTGACCGCGTCGATGCCGGGATGCTCGACGATGCCGTTGCCGACAGCGCCGTTCCCGATCACCAGATTCAGTACACCGTCCGGCAGGCCCGCGTCGGTGAGTGCCTGGGCCAGGCGCATCGCCAGGAGAGGCACGGTGCTGGTCGGCTTCCAGACCACCGTGTTGCCGTAGGTCAGGGCCGGGGCAATCTTCCATGCCGGGATGGCGATCGGGAAGTTGAACGGGGTGATCACCCCCACCACGCCGAGCGGTTTGCGGGTGACCATGATGCGTTCCCCGCGGCGCGGGGAGGAAAAGACCTCACCCGCGTCGCGGTCCGCGTCGTTGCCGTAATAGCGCAGGATCTGGGCCGCGCGCAGGACTTCACCGATGCCTTCGGGCTTGGTCTTGCCTTCTTCCCGGGCGAGTTCGGTGCCCCAGTCCTGGGCCGCGTTCTCCACGACCGCCGCCGCACGCACGAGGATCGCGCCCCGCTCGTGTGCGGGGGTGCGGGCCCATTCCCGCTTGGCCCGTTGGGCTGACGCGACCGCCCCGTCGAGTGCGGCGGTGTCAGCCAGTCGTCCCTGGGCGACGACGACGCCCGGCTCGGCCGGGCTGGTGCTGACGAGGATGTCGCCGGCCCCGTCGAGCCATTGTCCGTCGACGAGATGGTGCAGTTGCGCGGGTGTAGTCATGTCGGGTTCACCTCAGGGTGCGGGTTGGGTGGCGAGAGTGGGCAGATCGGTCAGCGGACCATGTGCCGGGTTTACAGGGCCCCGACGGCGTCCCGGAGCACGGAGAAACCTTCGATGAGGAGTTCGTCCGAGATCGACAGCGGGGGCAGGAATCGCAGGACGTTGCCGAAGGTGCCGGCGGTCAACGTGAGCAGACCGTGGGCGAGGCAGTACCGGTTGATCGCGGCGACGGCCTCACGGTTGGGAGTCTTGGTGCCGGGCTGGACGAGCTCGATCGCCACCATGGCGCCGCGGCCGCGGATGTCTCCGATGATGTCGGTCTGGGCGGCGATATCGCGCAGTTCGCGGAACATGAGGTCGCCGATGACCTGTGCCCGCGCGAGCAGGTGGTCTTCCTCGATGGTGTCGAAGACTCCGAGAGCCGCCTCGCAGGCGGCGGGATTGCCGCTGTAGGTGCCGCCGATCCCGCCGGCGTGCGCGGTGTCCATGATCTCCGCACGGCCGGTGACGGCCGCGAGCGGCATCCCGCCGGCCAACCCCTTGGCGGTCACGATCAGGTCCGGGACGACGCCCTCGTGCTCGGAGGCGAACCAGGTACCGGTGCGCGCGATGCCGGCCTGCACCTCGTCGGCGACGAACACGATTCCGCGGTCCCGGCAGAAGTCCGCGATGCGGCGCAGGAAGCCCTCGGCCGGGACGATGAACCCACCCTCCCCCTGAATCGGCTCCACCACGACGCAGGCCACCGCGTCGGCGCCGATCTGCGAGTCCACCAGCATCTCGAACTGGGCGAACGCCTCGTCCGCCGCATTCTCGGCGCCGCTCGGCCACCGGTACGGGTATGCCATCGGCGCCCGGTACACCTCGGGGGCGAACGGACCGAACGTGCTCTTGTACGGCTGGTTCTTCGCCGTCATGGTCATCGTCATCAACGTGCGTCCATGGAAGGCGTGGTCGAAAGTGACCACGGCGGGCCGGCCGGTGGCCGCCCGCGCGTACTTCACGGCGTTCTCCACCGCCTCGCTGCCGGTATTGAACAATGCCGTCCGCTTCTCGTGATCGCCCGGGGTGAGCCGGTTGAGCGCCTCGGCGACCTCGATGTACGGCTCGTACGGGGTCGCGAGGAAACACGTGTGCGTGTACTTCGCCAACTGGCGGGACGCGCGCTCGACCACCCGTGGAGCCGCGTTACCGACCGTGGTGACCGCGATACCGCTGCCGAAATCGATGAACGAATTACCGTCGACGTCGACCAGCACGCCGCCGCCCGCGGCCGCGGTGTAGATACCCGCACCGCTGGTCAACCCCGCCGGCAGAGCGGAGGATCGGCGGGCAGCGAGTTCCTGGGACCGGGGTCCCGGTACCTCGGTGACGATGCGGCGTACCTGCTCGAGCTGCGGTCCGCCAACGGGTGTGTGCACAGCAGTCATGTCGTGTCCTCCAGTCGGTTTACCGAGACTGTAGGAGCGAGGCCTCATCGACAGATATGGCCGAGTCGTATAACTACAAGTCTACTCATGGCCCAATTGGCTAATCCCCATTTCGGCGTATCGCCCGCACACTTGCTGCACCGAGACTTGGAAGGAAACTGCGATGGGCAACGGCGCCGCAATGGCAGATCGACTCGCATCACCCTTGGCTGTAGACGAACACGAGGCCATCGGCCGACTGCTGCTCACCAGCAGCGACCGAACGGAAACGCCGCGCATGGTATTCCTAGCCGATACCGTGAGTAACGACGCCGTTGAGGCTGTAATTCTGTGGCCGAATGGGACACCTCTTCTCTCGGACGTCGCAAACGTCTTCGAGCACTTCGGACTACGGGTCGCAGACCGTGACACCATCCCGCTGCCGCCCGGCATGTCGGCCGACGCCGCACTCCACAAATTCATCTTCCGGGCACCACGGATATCAGCACCCCAGTCGCTCATCCGGGTCGCGGAGGCCTTCGAGGCGCAGACACTCCACGACTTCGAGGTCGATGACTTCGGCAAGTTGATCGCCGCTGTCGGCCTGTCCTGGCGGGAGATCGTTTTCGTCCGCGCCGCCAGCCGGTTCGTCCGCCAGGCCGGGCTCGGGTTGTCCGAGAGCTATGTCATCGACACCCTTCTGCAGCACACGCAGTTCGTCGAGTCGCTGGTCCGATACTTCGGCGCGCGGTTCGATCCTGAGCTGGTCGACCGCGGCGCGGTAGTCGCGGAAGCCGTTGCCGCAGTCCACGAACACCTCGATGCAGCAACGACCTTGGACGAAGACCGGATCATGCGGTCGCTGGAGTCGTTCGTCACCGCCTGCCTGCGGACGAACTGGTACCAACTCGAAACCGCCGGCATACCGAAGCCCTACGTCTCGTTCAAACTCGACTCGAGCAGACTCGCTCTCACCGGACCCGTCGTTCCCTACCGCGAGATCTACGTGTACGCCAACGACGTCGAGGGCATCCATCTACGCGGCGGTGCCGTCGCGCGGGGCGGGCTGCGGTTCTCCGATCGTCCCGAGGACTACCGCACCGAGGTGCTGGGATTGATGAAAACCCAGACGGTGAAGAACTCCCCGATCGTGCCGGTCGGGGCCAAGGGCGCCTTCGTCCGAAAGAACCCGGATATCAGCCCTGCAGAAGCATATTCGACGTTCATCAGGGGACTTCTGGACGTCACCGACAACATCGTCGACGGTCACACCGTTCCACCGGAACGGAGCGTCGCGTACGACGACCCGGACACCTACCTCGTCGTCGCCGCAGACAAGGGAACGGCATCATTCTCCGACCTGGCGAACGACATCGCCCTCGACGCCGGTTACTGGCTCGGCGACGCATTCGCCTCCGGCGGCTCGCGCGGATACGACCACAAAGCCATGGGAATCACCGCACGCGGCGCCTGGGTCTCGGTGCGCAGGCACTTCGACGAACTCGGCGTCGACGTGCACGGCGACCCGTTCACCGTCGTCGGTATCGGCGACATGTCCGGTGACGTCTTCGGCAACGGGATGTTGTTGTCCGAGTCGATCAAGCTCGTCGCGGCCTTCGATCATCGGCACATCTTCATCGATCCCGACCCCGATCCGGCCCGTTCGTTCGCCGAGCGCACACGTCTGTTTGCGCTTCCCGGAACCACCTGGGATCACTACGATCGCAACGCCCTGTCCACCGGTGCCGGTATCTGGCCGCGCACCGCCAAGCAGATCTCGCTCTCTCCCGAGGCCCAGCACGTACTCGGACTGCAGCAAAACCTGATTTCACCGAACGAGCTGATCAAGGAAATCCTGACCGCCCGCGTCGACCTGCTGTGGAACGGCGGAATCGGTACCTATGTCAAAGCATCGAC
Source organism: Rhodococcus pseudokoreensis (assembly GCF_017068395.1). Lineage (NCBI taxonomy): Bacteria > Bacillati > Actinomycetota > Actinomycetes > Mycobacteriales > Nocardiaceae > Rhodococcus > Rhodococcus pseudokoreensis. The sequence goes on from NZ_CP070619.1 coordinate 49,092, forward strand.
CGAAAGCCACTCCGAGGCCGCCGATCCGGTCAACGACTCGGTGCGCGTGAACGCCGTCCACCTTCGCTGCGCAGTGATCGGCGAAGGCGGCAATCTCGGGTTGACGCAGCGAGCGCGAATCGAATACGCCCTCAGAGGTGGTCGGATCAATGCCGACTTCATCGACAACGCCGCCGGAGTCGCCACCTCGGACCTCGAAGTCAATCTCAAGATTGCACTCGATGTCGCGGTGCACAACGGACGAATCGACCGGGAAGAACGTAATGCGCTACTGGCTTCCTCCCGCCCAGATGTCGCCGACGCAGTTCTCAGAAACTGCGAGAGTCAAACGCTGGCAATCAGTCTCGCCGCATCTCAGGCACCGCAGCTGTTGAATCGGCACGAGCGGCTCATCGACAACCTCGAACACAACAACGGCATCAACCGGGTAACCGAGGTGCTGCCGACGAAGAAGGAGCTGGTGTCGCGGACCCAGGCAGGCCTCGGACTCACACGCCCTGAGATCGCCGTCCTCCTCGCGCAGTCGAAGAACGTGGTGCAGGCGGACCTGCTCCACTCATCCGTTCCGGACGAACCGGTCTTCGCCACCGCCTTATCGGCATACTTTCCGCCCCGGATCCGCGCGCAACTCTCCCAGAAGGGAATCCGCGACCACCGCCTGGCCCGCGAGATCATAGCGACGAAGATCGCCGACGACCTCATCAATCACGTGGGCCCCGGTCTGATCTATCAGCTCGACGAACGCCTCGGCGTCAAAACCCCGGCGGTCGCCAGGGCCTATGCGGTTGTCCGGGCTGTGTTCGACGTCGACGAGCTGTGGGCGGACGCCGAACTTCGCACCGACATCACGCAGGCCGAACGCTGGGATCTCCTCCGCAATCTCCAGCACTTCATCGAGCGCACGGCCTCCTGGATCTTGCGCCGCCGCGCCTCGCCGCTGAACGTCGAAGCGGAGATCGATCGGTATCGCCCCAGCGTCCGTGAATTGGTCGCGAACCTTCCTCACCCGACCACGATCGTCGAGACCACTGAGCGAATGCGATTCCTCTGCGAGGTGCTGGACCTGATCGAGACCGCCCGGCGCTGCTGCTGCCCTGTCGACACCGCCGCAGCCGTCTTCGCCCGAACGGACTCCCTGCTCGGACTGACCTGGTTGACCGGGCGCCTCGAGCACCACGCCACGAACAACTGGTGGGATGCGATGGCGGCCGCGACAGTGCGCGGCGACCTGGCCGAACGCCATCATGCGCTGGTCGGAGCCATCCTCGATCTCGACACCGGACACGAAGACCAGGTGCTCGTCTGGCAGGAACGCGCGGCAGACGCCATCAACCGCTTCTCCCGTATCACCGCCGAACTCCGGCGCGACGGCGTGGTCGACGTCTCCCGTGCGTGCACAGCCGGTGCCGAGCTGAAGCTGCTGGTCCGGAGCACCGGTGCTGGCGGAGCCGGGGATACCACCGCATGAGCCAGCCCTATAGCTAGGCATCGGAATGCTACCGGCGACGGAACTCGAAATGAGGTCGTGCGTGCCGCTGTGGGCGTCATCGACACGGCGGTTGCGGGCACGAAGAAGTGGCGGTTGCTTGGCAGCGGTTGCCAATCCGGCAGGAGTTGTCGCACATATGAGAACCGATACCTCCGACAATACTGTCCGCCCTCGACAACCTGGATGCATGAATCGCCGTCGGGGTTTCCCCCCTGAGTGAGAACATCGTGAACACTGAGGGGGGAGCCCCCGGTTCCACGCCTTCTTCACCGCCACCGGCCCGGCTGTCCTGGACACGGTCGCCGCGGACAAGGTTCACCGCGGACACGCTGCGAAGCCCGGATCCGCATCCTGAAAGACACCGGCCTCGAGAATTTTCCGTCGGGGTCGGTTCGCCGCCAACAGTGCCTGGCTGGTGCTGGCGGTGATGGCGTTCAATCTCACCCGCGCCGCCGCCACCCTGACCGGGACCCGCCTGATGCGGGCGACGACCGCCACCATCTGCCGGACCCTGATCTCGGTTCCGGCCCGGATCGCGTCGTCGGCCCGCCGGCTCACTCTGCACCTGCCGCGGCACTGGCCTTGGGAATCGGAATGGAACCAACTCTTCATCCACAACCGGGGTCGAAAACCCCAGGCCACCTATACCGCCCGGCCCCGACCCGAAACCCAGTGGAACAAACCGACACTCAGGTCGGACGAGCACCCACACCCTGACAGCCCATCAACGCCCGCAACCGGACTCATCACTCAGCCCAACCTCGATCGGTGGATCGAGGCTTGGAGCACTGCGCAGTCGAGCGGGGTGATGTGTGACTGATCGGGCACCCCGCTCGAGCTGTCACTCCGGGATAGGTGTCCCGGTTGGGGCGGTCACGATCTGCTGGGTCGGCAATGCCGAGCGGTCGACAGCTACGCCTTCCTTGTAGATCGCTGCGATGTCTCGTAGATTCTCGGTGTCCGCAAGCGGATCTGAGTTGAGCAGCACAAGATCCGCGACCTTACCTACCTCGACGGTGCCAATCCTGTCGAGCTTCCCATAGGCCTCGGCGACGTTATGTGTGAGAGCCTGAATAGCTCCCATCGCGTTCAATCCTCGACCCTGTAATGCCTTGACCCAGGTGAAATGGTCTTCCCCAAGCGTGGTCGGCCTATCTTCCCATAGGTCGTGACCCAGGTCTTGGAGTACGTCGTGTGATGTGCACCCGGCATCGGTGGCCACCATCACGTTCGCGCCGGCATCGATGAAGTTGCGTTCGTTCTTTTGGTGCTCGGGGCTGTTGAGTGCTCCCCAGAAGTTACCGTGTGCAAGGAGTTTCACGGAATAGTCATCGGTCATGGGCTGGATCCCCACGCCAATGCGACGGTCCGCGATTCGACGTACCAGCTCGTCCGGGATGACCTGATTGAACGTCCAAGTCGGATGAATCATGACGTCGACCTCGACGTCGGTCGCGATCTCCAGGGCTGGGACTGCAAGAGTGTGCGACAAGAAGGGAAGCCCTTCGGCGTGGGTGTCTTCTGCCATCCAGCGAACCCACTTCTCCGGGAAGGTGTGATAGGTCCGCATCGAGACCGGATCGAGGTGCGCTGTGAGGTGATCACTGATTGCGACCTTGACCATGTCTACCCCAGACTGGACGTAGTCCCTGAAACGTGCGCGGACCTCCTTCTCCTGGAACAGTGTCAGTTCGGCACCGACACCAGCGGAAAAGAGCGCGTCGATGCGATTCGCGAACGTCGGCGAGATAGACTGGCGTGCATTGAAGTTGAAGTCTGGACTGAACGGGCCACCCATACCGACGATGTTGCCAGCCGCGAAGATTCGGGAACCTTGCGAAGCTCCCGAGTTGATCCGATCCCGAGCCTCGAGGACCGGATCGCGGGCGTCCCACGTGTCGAAAACCGTCGTGACGCCGTTTCGGAGGGACAACTGTGCACCCTCCTCGATCACCTTCACAAAGGATCCTTCGTATCGAGCAAGATATTCGACGCCGCCTACGCCCATCATCATGACGCCGTCCAGGAGGTGGATGTTGCCGTTGATGTAGCCGGGCAGCAACCACTTGCCGGAGACATCGAGGACTTCAGGACCCGAAGATGCGTCGTACTGTGACGTCGGGACGATGCGGGTAATCACTCCATTTTCGACGACGACGGTCCTTTCCGTCAGCGGACTACCGCCACGACCGTCGATCAGCGTGGCTCCAGACAAGGCAAATGTGGACACAGGGGTCATCCTCTCGGTCTTCCTATGGTGCCGATCACTCCATGAACATGGAAATGCATGGTTCATGGTTCAACGCTTTTAAGTTTCGACATTGTTACCGCCGCACTCGCGAGTCGAGCGTGACGCGCGCGACCGAGTTGTCCAGTCCGGCAAGGTGACATCCAGGACGTGCGGGTCGGAAACCCGACGGGTTCGGCCGCCCGCTTTGTGGGGTCAGTCACAACGCCACTTAAACATATACAGCAATAGTTCATAGTTCAAGACGTCGGCGTTACGATTGTGTTCAGCTCTACGACTCTGCAGGGCACCGGCGCCGATCGACCAGCTCGGAGGCTTGACTACACGCGGGGCCGTTCCGGCGAATCAGAGCCGATACCGGCTACTCCCTCGTCGCTGGTACCGCTTCGACAGGCGGACTGAAGCCGACCGTGAGGTCGGGCACGCCCGGCCCCAATCCGGGATCCACTTGCACTGGACTTCCTTAACCCGTGGGTGCGGTTCGGCTTCCGCGTTTCGCCGCAGCATTCGCCATGGAATGCTCGACGCGAGCGGGCCGTCTCCCGCAAACTTGACCGACGGCACTGACCGTCTGGTGATGCACATGGCGGGCGCTCACACGCACCAGCGACAGGATCTGCACAAAAGCGCGAGCCTTCGTTCGCCAACCTCGCATGGGGAATCCGACCGCCACATTTTTTTCCACCGCAATGCTGCTGTGGTGGCTGTGGATCTAACACGACCATCGAGTGCGCCATTTGAGCCTCGATCGAAGTCGCCGTCGACACAGCTACCGTCACCGAACGCGGGATCAGAACAGCCGATCTCGGCGGTAACGCTCAACCAGAACATTCGTCGACGCCATCACGCACTATTCAGCAGGTCACCATGCTTTGACATCGACGATGCGGCGATCTAAACGAGTCATCACACGCACAGCTCAACACACCAATCGGTTTACCTAACCGATTGGTACTGATAGATTCGAGGCGCCGCGCCTCGGCCGTCCCTGTGCGCCGGTCCGTCACAGCGGCTTGTCCATGGATGACCCAAGCACGTAGCGACACCTCGAGCTACCCGATCAGCACCATTCGAAGCGCGAAAGACATCTCATGACTCCCTTCGTGACCTACCGAGGCAAGGTCTCCGTACTCGACCTCGGTGACGACGAGAACCGCTTCTCGTTGCCCTGGGTCGACACGGTCGACCGGATCCTGCGCGATGCCGATCGGGGCCGAACGCATGCCCTGGTGACGACGGCGACGGGCAAGTTCTACTCCAACGGCCTGGACCTGGAGTGGCTGTCGAAGCACTCCGATCGCCTCACGTGGTACGTCGACCGCGTCCAGGCCCTCCTTTCCAAGCTCCTGACGCTGTCGGTGCCCGACGTGGCAGCCATCGACGGCCACGCCATTCGGAGCTGGGGCGATGCTCGCGATCGCACACGACTACCGAGTTATGCGCGCGGACCGCGGATACCTCTGCTTCTCCGAAGTGGAAATCGGCATCCCCTTCACCACAGGAATCGCCGCTCTGATGCAGGCGAAGCTCTCCCCGCAGACAGCTGTCATCGCGATGACGACCGGCCATCTTTACGACACCTCTTCACCGGAGTACACGGCAACTACCTGCGCGGCAGCATCGAAGCCGCCGGACTCGACCCCAACAACCTCGCCGTCGCCGACCCCACCGCCATGGACTTCGGCGTCGGCGAAGACGCCGACACCAGCACGAGAACGGAAGCCAAGCCCTGGCGCGACATCTGGGGCGCCGGACAGGGCATCGGCGCCATCGACGCAATCGTCCCGGCAGCACAGATCGTCGAACGCCTCAGCCGTGAGTACACCGATGCGAGAGCTCACCTGCTCTAGGCGCTCCACCCCGGACGATGATCACTATCGGCACTGACAGCCGGTGGTGACACCACAGCGCCACTCGGTAGCGCTCCCTCATAACCCGCCCCGAGGAGCACTGCCGGGCGTTCCCTGCCGGCGGGCCGCCAACGGGCCGGTCAGGCGGCTGTTACCGAATGCTGGGCCTGCTTGCCAATTCGACAGTGAAGTCGAACGCTTTGTCGACGCGGGCGCGGTCCCCGGTCACAAGGAGATCAAGTTGTAGACCGCGGATCTGCGCCAGAACCATCGTTGCCAGCACAGACACTTCCCCCGGTGACCGGCCGTCCCGCGTCAAACGCTCCTCGATGGGAATCAGCCAGTCGCTGACGATGGACTGGACCAGGTTGCCCGTACGCTCCGGCTCTCGCGCGGCGCGACCTACCAGTTCAAACAGCAGCACGAACTGGCGTTGTTCCTCCGGTTCACACAATCGGCGCCACACCGTCCGCAGAAACTCTGGGGTCGATTTGGCGGCGCGCAGGTCTTCATCGTGCTCCAGCCGAACCAGGAAGTCCGAGTGGATCTTTCCCACAACCTGGAGAAGCAACTCTTCCTTCGACGAGAAGTGCCGCAACAAGGTCGCATGAGTAATACCGAGCGTGAGGGCAATCGGACGTAAGGAGACGTCACCAATGCCGTGGTCGAGGACATACTCGGTCACCGCCGCCAACAACTCCGGCTTCCGATGCTGATGGCGAAGCGTACGACCGTCGATGCGTCTGGAGTTCATCGCCTGAATCTTAGCGCTCAGCTCGTCCGAATTTATCCACACCATATGGTTGTAGTAACCATTTGGTTCTGATAAATTTCACACAATGCCAGTGAGAGCCATCACACATTTGTTTCCAGCCCAAACGCCCGGTCCACCGGAAACGTCACTCGGGGACCGAGTGAGCGCAATCGCTCGCATGGCCACAGCTGTCAGCACGGCCAGCCAGTCAACTGGAAAGCCACCCCGCTGCCGGTGTCACAGCTACCACCGCAACCACACCCGAGGATCACCATGACCAATCAGATCGAAACGCTTGCTGCCATGGGCTTGTTCACCGGCGCCCCCCAGCACGAGAACTTTTGCCGACTGTCGAGCCTGCTTCCCAGCAGCACACTCGCGCCGTCGTCGACGCCGCATGAGTGGCCCCAGGGCGCCCCGATCGAACTGCCGATGAGCTACGAGTACGCCGGTGCAACCAGGTCGCTCGAGCAGTTCTTCGTCGACACCGACACCGCTGCGCTTTTGGTCCTCGAAAACGGCGCCGTCCGGTACGAACGCTACGCATTGACCGGTGGCCCCGACGTTCCGTGGATCTCCATGTCCGTGGCGAAGAGTTTCATTTCGACCCTGATCGGGATCGCAATCGCCGACGGCAACATCGGCAGCATCGACGAACCGATCAGCGACTACGTGCCGGTCAATCCCGGCTCGGCCTACGACGGGGTGTCGATCAAGAACGTGCTGCAGATGTCTTCCGGCGCAGGGTGGAACGAAGACTACAGCGACACCACATCGGACATCTTCCAGCTCAACGCCGCCATGGCCGGTGTAGGTACCCTCGACGACTTCGTCGCCGGTATGGTCCGCGAGAACAGGCCGGGAACAGTCTGCCGCTACAACTCCGGAGACACTCAGGCCCTCGGGGCCCTGCTCGCCCGGGCGACCAATCGCTCGATCACCGACTACATGCAAGAGAAGTTGTACGAACCGCTCGGAATGACTTCGCCCGGCTACTGGCTCGTCGACGCAGCCGGCCGGGAAGTGGCATTCGCGGGACTGAACATGACCGCACGCGACTTCGCCAAGCTCGGCGAGCTCTACCGCAACGGCGGAGTGTGGCACGGAAACCAGATCGTCCCGGAACCGTGGGTCCGCGCCTCGATCACACCGGACGCCCCCCACCTACGGCCGGGACAACCGATCGTCGGCACCCACCACTTCGAACTCGGCTACGGCTATCAATGGTGGCTCCCCGACAGCGACCGAGGAGAATTCAGCGCAATCGGCGTGTACAACCAATTCGTCTACGTCGACCCGACACGCAGTCGGGTCATCGTCAAACTCTCCGCCAACCGCGCCTACGGAACCACCGATGACGAATCCACCAACCGAGAGTCCGAAACGGTCGCCTTCCTACGAACTGTCGCCGCTGCCGTCGCATAACTGAGTCCGTCCGTGCCCCTCGCCCGACGGATCTTTTATCTGGTTTTCAGGGGGCACCCGAGACCGCTTTGTTGGGCCTGGCGGACGTGGGGCGTGTCGCACTTTCTCAGCCACGCGGAGGGCATCGATCGTACCGGGAACGTCGTGGACCCGGACACCCCACGCGCCACGGTGTGCCGCGAGAGCGGAGATGACTGCGGTGGCGGTGTCACGGCCCACGGTGGGGCGGTCCTGGCCATCTTCTCCGAGTAGTGCACCGAGGAAACGTTTTCGGGACGCCCCGATGAGAACCGGGTACCCAAGTGCACACAGTCGAGGGAGATGGGTCAACAGCGCCCAGTTGTCGTCACTGCTCTTGCCGAAACCCACGCCAGGATCGACGATCACCGATTCCGGAGAGACGCCCGCGGCGAGCGCGCGAGAAACCATCGCGGCGAGGTCGTGGAGGACTTCGGTGACGATGTCGCACGGCCGTGGCCGCCCCGAGTCCGACATGCTGTGCCAGTGGTTGATGATCAGTCGAACTCCAGTTTCTGCTGCAACGTCAAACATTTCCGGGTCAGCGCCACCACCGGACACGTCGTTGATGTAGGTGGCACCGGCGCGGATTGCTGCCGCGGCGGTGTCGGCTCGCATCGTGTCGACGCTGACCGTGACGCCGCGCGCAGCCAGTGCCTCGACGACGGGGATCACTCGGGCCTGCTCGGCCTTCCCCGGTACTCGGTGTGCCCCAGGGCGGGTGGATTCACCACCGACATCGACCACGTGTGCGCCCGCTCGGTGAAGGCGGAGTCCGTGTGCGACGGCCGAGGATCGGGCGAGAAACCGACCCCCGTCGGAGAAGGAATCGGAGGTGACGTTGAGGATGCCGACCGCGGTTGTCCCGACCGCTTGGGCGCCAGCGGTAGTGGTGGAGTCGGGTGTGTGCGGGTTGGCGAATCGCGGCGAACAGGATCGGCTCATCGCGTCGGGAATGCTCGTTCGGCGGCGTCGACGATGTTGACCAACAGCATCGCGCGGGTCATCGGCCCGACACCGCCGGGCATCGGGGTGAGGTGGCCGGCGATCCCCCAGGCGTTGGGGGCGATGTCCCCGATGATGCCGTTCTCGGTTCGTGTGATACCCACATCGAGGACCGCGGCGCCCGGTTTGATGTCGGAGCCGTCGATCAGGGCTGCGCTGCCGGCCGCGCCGACGACGATGTCCGCCTCGCGCAGGTGCTTGCGCAGGTCCCGGGTTCCTCGGTGGCACAGGGTGACCGTCGCATTCTCTGATTCGCGGGTGAGGAGCAGGCCGAGGGGACGCCCGACGGTGATGCCACATCCGACGACGACGACCTCGGCCCCGTCGAGCGGAACACTGTACCGGCGGAGGAGTTCGACGATGCCCTGGGGCGTGCACGGCAGTGGTCCCGGGGCGCCGAGAACCAGCCGGCCGAGGTTGACCGGGTGCAGGCCGTCGGCGTCCTTGTCCGGATCGATCCGCTCGAGGAGCGCGGCCCGGTCGACATGCGCAGGCACCGGGAGTTGCACGATATATCCGGTGCACGCCGGCTCGCTGTTGAGGTCGTCGAGTGCGGCGAGGGCGTCGGCGGTGCTCGCGCCGGCCGGAAGGGTGATCTTGAACGAGGACACACCGATCTCGGCGCAGTCCCGGTGCTTGCCGGCGACATAGGCCCTGCTGGCCGGGTCCTCGCCGATCAGGACCGTCCCGAGTCCGGTCGCGACCCGCCGAGCGGCCAGCGCCGAAACTCGTTCGGTCAGCTCACGCCGGATGTCCCTGGCTGTCGCCTTGCCGTCGAGTACCACCGTGGGCTCGGTCATCGTGGACGAGAGTGCGCTCACCGAACATGCCCCTTTCGAGAGAGTGACGCAGGAGGTCGTGGATGACGCGTCCTGCGGAAGGCGTGCGTGTCGCGGCGCCTGCTTCGCTGTCAACGCTAAGGGGGCCCGCACTCGTTCGGCAGTGGCGTCCGACGGGAAAAACCTGCCGATCGCGGCGGGCATCACTAGGTCAATTGACGCGCCGCCCGCCGACTCGACTGTTCCGTGGCGTCCTACCATGAATCAGGTGAACGGTAGATCGATCGTGGACGCAATCGCCATCGGGGTTGCGGTCGTCGACGACGCCGGCCGCTTCGTCTCGACCAATTCCGCCGGCGCGGTCATGCTCGGCGCCAAAGACACGGGTGAACTGCTGGGGGTGCAGAGCCCGTTCGACATCGGCGCCGATCCAGCCGGGGCGGACACAGAGGCCGATGCTGCTGCCGAGCGGGTCGGCTACTGGGACGTCGGTCTCGAGGACTTCGTGACGCTGTCCTACCAAGTCGGCTCTGCGGTGGCCGGCGGAACCGTCGTCACCTACCGGGACGTCACCGATCAACGGCGGCAACAAGGTCGCGTCGCCGCGTTGGCCCGCACGGCAGCAAACATGGCATCCCAGCACTCGGTGGCCACCGTGCTCGATGCGATGGCGTGGGAAGTCCAGCAATCCGAGGGCGTCGCCGCGACCCAGTTCATCACCGTCGCGCCTGCCAGCAGGCGGCTGCAGGTGATGGGGGCTGCCGGGTTCTCCGAGGTGCACACGTTCTTCGACCTGCTCATGGCCTCGCACCGCCGGGGTGCGACCCTGGCCACCTACGAGGTGATGGACAGCGGACGGCAGATCGTCTACCCGAACCGGAAGGCCGCCATGCTGGCCGATCCCAATTGGCAGCCGCTCCACGAGTATGTCTCACAGATCGAGTGGGATGACTTCGTCTGCACACCCTTGGTGACCCGCGGCAAAGCGGTCGGCGTCCTCAACGTCTACATGGAACCGAGCTATCACGCCGGACAGACCATGCTCGACTTCTTCACCGCGATGGCGGACCAGGCATCGCTGGCGATCGACTACGCCACTCTGCTGGAACGTGATCGCATCGCGGTGCGCAGAGAAGAACGCAAACGCCTGGCCCGCGATCTTCACGATTCTGTTGTGCAGCAAGTATTTTCGATCGGCATGCAGGCACGGGCCCTGGAGCGGATGGGCGCCAAGGCACCCGAGCCTCTCGCCACGGACATCGCCCGGATCGCCGCGGAGGTCGCCGAGCTGAGTCTGGCGGTGCAACACGATCTACGTGGGGTCGTCCTCGCACTGCAGCCGTCGATGTCCGCCGAGATGGGGCTCTCGGCGGCATTGCAACTGCTCGTCGAGAAGATCACCCGCCGCACGGACATCCGGATCGAATTGTCCGTCGGACCGGAACTCGACGAGGACGACACCGACTTCATCGAGGACGTCTACCAGGTTGTCAGCGAATCCCTGCACAATGCTGTCAAGCACGCGGCACCGTCCACCGTCGCGGTGAGCGTGGATGTATCCGAAGGCCCTCGCCTGGTGCGGGTCGACATCATCGACGACGGTACCGGTCTGACGGCCGCAGCCTCGACCACGGACGGCTACGGACTGACATCCATGCGGGACCGGGTCGGCAGGTGGTCCGGGCAGCTTCACGTCACGACGAACGACTCCGGCCGCGGCACCCACGTCAGCGCGTCCCTCGTGCCGCCCCCGCCACATCCCGCCCACAGGAAGTAGGACGCCATGGACGAGTCGGCCACAACGATTCGTGTACTCCTCATCGACGATCACGCGGTCGTCCGGCGCGGAATCACCAGCTTCCTCGCCTCCACCGACGACATCGTCGTCGCGGCCGAAGCCGGCGACGGCGTGGAAGCCCTGGAGAAGCTCGCCGACATGGCGGCACACCAGCAGCTGCCCGACGTTGCCCTGCTCGACCTCGTCATGCCCCGAATGGACGGGGTGGAGACCGCCAAGGAAATCGCGGCCCGCTACCCCACTGTCCGGGTCGTCGTCCTGACCAGCTTCGGGGAGACCGAACGAGTGCACGCCGCGCTCGCCAACGGCGCCTCCGGATATCTCCTCAAGGATGCCGATCCGTCCGAGGTCGAGGCTGCGATCCGCGCCTCGACCCGCGACGAGGTGTTCCTCGACACCGCGATCGCCCGCCAACTGACCCACCAGATGATCACGCCCGCAGCCGGACTGCGAGCGTTGAGTGCCCGCGAACGCGACGTCCTCATCCTCGTCGCCCGCGGCATGTCGAACCGTGCCATCGCCACGGAGCTGTCGATCAGCGAACGCACCGCGCGCACCCACGTAGGCAACGTGCTGGCGAAGATGCACCTCAACTCACGCACCCAGGCCGCACTCGTCGCGGTCCGGGAGGGCCTCGTTCAGCCCTGACCCGGACGGGTGTCGCGGCTCGCGTACGACGAATCGGCTGGAGGCGTGTGCCCCCAGCCGGCTCGTTTCCCGCTCAGTCGGGGAAGACCACCGTCGTGCCGGCGTTGGTCAGCACCCGCCCGGTCAGATGATGGTGGACCGCCGAGGCGAGCACGCGGCGTTCGATGTCGCGGCCCTTCCGCACGAGCTGGTCCGGGGTGTCGCGGTGACTGACCGGCTCGACGTCCTGCACGATGATCGGCCCCTCGTCCAGATCCCCGGTCACGTAATGCGCTGTGGCGCCGATCAATTTGACGCCCCGCGCGTGCGCCTGGTGATAGGGCTTCGCACCCTTGAATCCCGGCAGGAACGAGTGGTGGATGTTGATGCACTTGCCGGCCAGTTTCGCCGACACGTCGTCGGACAGGATTTGCATGTAGCGGGCGAGGACGACGAGGTCGACCTGGTATTCCTCGACGATTCCGAGCAGCTTGCTCTCCTGCTCGGCTTTGGTGTCCTTGGTGACCGGAAGGTGGTGGAACGGCAGGTCCCCGAGGTCGATGTTCTGATACACCTCGCGGGGATGATTCGACACGATACCGACCACATCCATCGCCAACTCCCCGGTCCGCCACCGATACAGCAGGTCCACCAGGCAGTGATCGAGCTTCGACGCCATGATCAGCACCCGCATGCGCTCCTCCGTGCCGCGGATCGCCCACGTCGCACCGAACGAGGCCAGCACCGGCGACAGCCCCGCGGCCACCTCGGACTTCTCCAAGTCGGCGCGCACGGTGTCGAACTGGATCCGCGAGAAGAACCGCCCGGTCAGCTGATCGTCGAAATGCTGCGCGTCGGTGATGGTGCAGCCCAACTGCAGCAGAGCGGTCGAGACGGCGCTGACGATGCCCGGCTCGTCGACGCACGAAAAGGTCAAGACATAGGAATGGGTCATGATGACGGCTACTTCACATTCTGGGAGAGAGGCTTAGGCGGTGCGGAGGTCGGCGCGGCGGCGGTCCGGCTTGTACGGCGCCGGGGCCACGGTGGCACGGATCGCCTTCTGCGGGCCGTCCGGGCGACCCCAGTGCACGGTCAGTTCGGTGCCCGGTTCGCTGTGGGCGACGTCGATCGTGCTGAGCGAGAGCATCTGCCGGTAGTAGTAGCTGTAACCTCGGGAGGTCGCGACACCCACCAGGTCGTCGCCGGCGGTCACCTTGTCCGCCCACATGAACCCGCGCTGGTCCCGTGGCATCTCCATGTAGGGGTAGTTCTCCCCCGGCCGGAACAGGGACGCGAAGACGTCCTGGACGTCGTCGGCATCCCACACCAGTGTGCGGATCACCCGACGAGGGTCGGCCTTCTCCGCCTCGAGCGCGGCACGACCGAGGAAGTCGTGGTCGAAGTTGATGTTGCGAGCCCAGCCGAGCTCGACCGGGCTCCGGTAGTACTCGCTGATCTCGCGGCCGTCGTAGCTGCCCGCGATGTACGCCGGCTGCGCGAACGAGGGCATCGAGGAGGAGAACACCTCCAGGTACTCGGCCATGTCCTCGTCGAAGATCGCGGGGATGTAGTCGGTGGCGATGGTGGGGAAACACGCCTCGAGGTGATTGATCATCGCGACCCGGCCGCCGAGCTTGCGGATCCCGAACTCCTGACCGGCCTCGACGATGACGTCGTAGATCTCCTGCCCGTACTCCTTCGGTCCCTGCAACTCGAACCCGATCTCACCGGACATGCCCTGCCGCAGCGCCCAGATCTTGTGGCCGGCGACCGTGATCGGATGCAGCCGCATGAATCCGGTGTCCCGCAGACCGGTCTGGCCGCTGACCTTCTCGAGCACCTTCACCGAGTTCGGGCCGGAGACCTGGTAGATGAACCAGTCCTCCTGCTGCACCTTCACGTCGTAGTCGGTGCGGCCGAGCTGATAGCTGGCCCAGAAACCGCCACGACCGTGCAGCATGTAGTCGTCGTCACCGAACCGGGTCAAAATCCCCTCGTGGATGACCTTGCCGTTCGTGTTCGTGTGGATCAGGTGCTTGGACTGGCCGTGGTCGAACTTGGCGAAGCTGTTGACGGAGATGTCCGAGAACAGCCGCAGCGCGTCCGGGCCGGTGAACCGGTGCTGCCACAGAAACGACCAGTCGCCGATATAGCAGGTCTCCTTCCACGACATGCTCTCGTCGAGCCAATCGGTGTACTCGGGCTGCCCGAACCGGCTCCACGCGTACACCTCGGGTGCGGTGCGCATTCCATCAACACTGAAAGTCATTGTCTTCCCATCACTCCTACAGGCGAGATCGTGCACCTGAGTTCGTCGTATCTCCACGGTAGGACCGCGACACCGACCGGCGACACACTCGTATGACTCCGATCACGACGCTTCATGACCCGCCCCGGCTACGTCATTTGACCCGAGTCCGGGCGTTTGATGGGCCCAACAGAGATACACGTCCCGAACCCCGCACACCGATCCGTCGCAGAAACAGCGTCCACCGCGAGGGCAAGGACGTAGGCACTGTGATCCGACCTAGACGAAGGGCCTCGAACTGCTGACAGCAATGCCCGACTCGAAGTCGATGCAACCCGAGAACGTTCGACCAATTCCCGCATTCGTAGATATCAAACGATGCGACACCGCACGTTGGTAGGCAGTCAAGCGTCTTTCGATGGATAATAGAACTACACGGTCGGATGTACTTCGACGTCGTCTCCTCCCTCGAAATACGATGGCATCTATGGCGAACAACAGGTGAGGATGTTCCCCAACTGGAGGCGTGTGACATGACTGGATCCTGCGCGATGGACGTCAACGGCACCTGAGGACTGACCCCTTTCCGGCAGGCGGATTCAAGGGTGGATTCGAGTAGTCGTCGCAACACTGTCGGTTCATGGTGCCAGACCCTCGGCGAAAACCTGTGCCGGTGTTCGCCAGTCGAGGTTCATACGTGGGCGACTACTCAGACGCTCCTCGACGTCGCGCAGCGTCTCGGGGCCGTGGACGGACAGATCATGCCCTTCGGAAAGTACTGCCGAAGCAATCCATTCGTATTCTCGTTCGTGCCACGCAGCCAGGGCGAAGCGGGATGAGCGAAGTAGACGCGCCCTCAGTGAACGGGTGCCCGAGCAGATCATGGCGCGCCATCTCCCCACCCTGACCCCAGGTGATCGTCCAACGCGAATGCTCGGGGATCTGCTCGAACAGCGCACTCATGGCCGCAGCAAAAGGTTCGGCGCGGTGACCGCCGGAAGATGCAGGAGCCGGACGTAACGGCTGCGCCGATCGAGCACCTGCTCGACCGGCCCACGATCAAATCTTCACCCAATCCCCAATCCGGCTGCGTTTTTCGACCACTTCGGGACGCACATCGATCGACTGAGAGGGAGTGGCGAACCGAATCCGACGCTCATACGCTCGGCGCCGCCGTCGACGCAGCGAGCGCCTGGTCCGCAGCTTGCGGGGCAGCTGCGGCACAACTCCGGCCGCCCGCTGTTGTACAGGACTTGATAGATGGTTTCGTGGCAGACGTGCCAGCTGGGGCGGTGCGGATACTCAGCCCGCAGCCACGCGGCGATCTGCTCCGGACTCCACGTAAGCTCGAGTTTTGTCCTCCACCTTCGCACGAAGCTCCAGGTCGTCGAGCAGACGACCCAGCGGGATCGAATCGAGCGCAACGATCTCGTCGACACCGGTCAACCGGCGCTGGCGTTTCTTGACGATCTGCGGGTCGAACGAGGCGTCGGTGTCGCGAGGGACCTGGGTCTCGACCGGTCCGATTTCGGTGAGCACCGTCTTGCTGCCGCGTCCGTTGCGGGAATTGCCTCCGTCTCGCCCTGTGAACTGGTGTTTCTCATATCCGAGGTGCTCGTCCATCTCGGCGTCGAGTGCGGTTTCGAGGACGTTCGCGGTGAGCTGGTTGAGTAGCCCGTTCGGGCCGACCAGCTCGACACCCTCGGCTTTCGCGTGGCCAACAGTTAGTGGGCCAACTTCTGGTGGTCAATCTTCGACTGATCCATGGGATCATGTGTTTCGGTCATCGTCTTGCCTCCTCGCCAGCTAACTCGGCGTGTCGGCCAGATCCAGTTCAACCGTTATCCCGACAGTCCCCTTCCCCTTCGGCTGTCCAGGCTTGTGTTTCGGAGGGCGTATGTACGACGCCATCACACACGCGTCAATGCCTCCCCCATTGTGCGGTTGAGGGTGCTGAGCGAGCGGACGGCACTGCGAACCGGCCCGGGCGTAGCAGTCGCCTGCAGCATGACGTCGGGTGCCGAGGTTTCGGTGAGTTTCTCTGGAGGCTCTACGTGCTCGCCGGCGAGTGCGCGTTTGACGTCGGCGATGGTTTCCTTGGTGACCTCGGCTGCTTGGCGCAATGCCGTCGCGGTCGCCTGCGACGGTCCGCTGTCCGGTTCGCCGCGAGAGGCACTCACCCCCGCTCGGGCAAGTGCATGAGACGACCGATTGCTGGCCGTCATGATCCGCAACAACCGTTTCGCTCCCCGACGGGTCCGCGTCGTCGGTCCCATTTCCAAGGGTTTGCCCGCCGTGACAAGGTCCTTCAGCGCGTTGTCCAGCTTCCGGATGTCGGCGACGAGGTCAGTGTCGCTGCCTTGTTGGACGACGGCTCCGATAGCGGTGTCGATGATGGCAGTCATCTGATCGAGGTAGTCGTCGATCTTCGAGAGCAGCGTCGATCTCGTTCCGGTGGAGAAGATGAAGTACGCCGCAGCTATTCCGACGATTCCTCCGGCCGCCGTTTCGTAGATGCGCAGTTCGAGTACCTCGATGCTGAATGTGCCGAGCAGTCCGTACAACATCGCAAGCATGACGGTGACGAAGAAGGAGAGCAGTGCGTAGGCAACCGTGACGAGGTAGAACGCGAAGAACACGCAGACGACGAGCAGGAGCAGCTGCAACGGCCGGTTGTTTCCGACCAACGCAGACAGCAATACTCCTGCAAGAACTCCCGCGATGGTGCCGACGACCCGGTGGCCTGCGCGAGAGAGAATCTCACCGCGGGTAGACGCTCCGGTGAAAACGAGGAAGGCCGTCAGGACCGCCCAGTACCAGCGGTCGGGCGAGATGAGCTCACCGAGAATCGTTGCAGCGCTGGTCGCGACGGCGACCTGGATCGCAGCTTTGGTGCTCGGATTCCATCCGGTGTCCGTTTCCTTACCCTCGTCCGGCTTCTTCCTCGGCTCGGATTCTGTTCGCAACGCATTGTTGGTGATGTGATGGATCGCGATGTGTGCCTGCACTGCTCGCATCGCGACGGCGGTCGCGATACCCGCCGGAGTCGAGGGATCGGACTTGTCTGCGGCCGCGGTGGCGAGGCGTCGGGCAGCGCGGAGTTGGTCGTCCGACGGATTGTTCTGCAGACACGATCCCAGTGCCGTGGTCGCCTGCCCCAGCGAATTCGGCCACGACTTGTTCGGGTCGAGCGCCCACAGTGCGCTGACAAGTTGTTCGGTAGCAATTTGCGCGTCGAAGATGCGAACGGACAGATCATCGTTTGTGACGCTCAGGAGCTGGGCGGCATCGTTGCGGTCGAGCCAGTCGTCGATCATCAGCGCTGTGTTTCCGAGCCGGTCGAGTTTCCTGCGGAGGAGATCGAGATTCCGATCACTCCTGCGCGACGCCACCTCCAGCACGTCGATCGACGCGGCCCGCAGCGCCCGAACCAACCGTTTGACTTCGAGCCCGGGCCGATCCGGCAGAATCACGATACGGACGAGGAGCGAGATACCGACACCGGCGACGATGGACACGGCGAGGATGGGAATCTGCCCAGGCTCGGCCCGAAGGAAGAGCGCGAAAAAGTAGCAGATGAACGCGACCATCCCGAGAGCCGTACCCCGCGGGCCGTAGCGCCGCACCCAGACGGCCGCGAAGAGCACCACGATGAAGCCCACATCGGCGACCTTCCCAAACTGTGACAGCACCGCCGACATCGATACCGCCGCGACTGCAGGGAACACGAGCAGCAGTGTCGTGATCACCCTGCTGCGCTGATCCCTGTCCTTGACCGCCGCCGAGGACTGCATCGCCACGACCGTCCCGAGCAACGCGACGGTCAGTGGCTGCCCGATCACATGGGAACCCGGCAGCAGCACCACCATCGCGAGCACGACAGTGATCGTCGTAGCGGCTGCGGCACGGAGCCGCAGCCTGCCGGGATCGGACACCGCGAGAAAACGGACTGCCTCCTGCGCGAACCGAAAAGCCATTCACCGATTGTGCGCCTTCGACACCCGCGCATCCGACAACCCGCCGCACACAACCCGGGTCCACCCGCGCTGAAACTGCCGACAGGCGGGCGGTCACCGGAGGAGGATCGAAAACATGAACACCAACGACACGACCGGAACCGACTGCGCATCCTGGTGCACCAACGAGGACGCCCGCGGGCGCACCGATCACACCTGCATCGGCGACAACAGCGAATGCATCGAGCTGACCGCAGCACTGGACTACCTAACACTCGACGAAAACGGCGTCGAATCGTCCTTCTGCTTCGTCACGCCCGTCCAAGAGGCAGACCGCCGACCCGGCGTCTCCATGACCTGGGAAGTCGGTCACCACCCCGAGTTCCGGCCACGCCTGACACCGGAAGAGGCCCGCAGGATCGCCGCCGAACTGGTCGCGACCGCCGACCTGGTAGAGGGTCGCCGATGACCCACAACGACATTCGAGACCAGGTGGCGGTGCAGACGCGGGCGTACCGAGTACTGGGACTCGGTCGCACCCCCGGAGAAGCAACCGGCGGTGCAACTGCTCATTCAACTGTGGCCGAGCGAGTCAACCGACGCGATCCTGTACCAGTACAAGGACCGATTCACCGGACAGCTGGTGCCCGCCGACGAAACGAAGCCGGCCTGAATCCTCGAACGTGGTCCTGCCCCGTCGCGTTGATCGTTTCTGGGCCGACGGGTTCCACGGCGGTGAACTGGATGTATTGGGGTGTGGGCTGCGCACCCCAGTCCCGCGCGATCGGCAGGGTCTGGTCGCTGGGACCGTCCAGGAGCAGCGCGCGGTCCTCCTCACGGATCGAGTAGTTGGTGGTGGCGTTGTACAGGGCAGTCAGTTGCTCGGCCGTGGGCACGAGATCGGTGATCGGCGCCGGCGGCGGTGCGAACTGTGTGGATTGGACGAAGACGGTCGGATCACGCGATTCGGCGTTATCGGCGGGCGAGCAGGCACAGGCCACGGTTGCGATCGCGGCAAGAGCGCTGGTACCTATCGCAGCTTTTCTCACCCTCATGGATTAGATATCACCCTCAGTCGACGCAGCGTGACAAGCCTGAGCCGCATCAACTCCCTGGTCCATCCCCTTGACGTCCTCTCGGCCGTGAACGACCGAGATTCCCCTCGGGACTCGCGCCCCGAGGTTCCTGTTTCACAGACAGTTGCCTCCCCGCACTTTATGTGCGGGGTGGTCTCACACCGTCTCCGCGGGCTGCCACGGTCAGTCCGACGGCCAAAATATTCTTCGCCGCATTCACATCCCGATCGTGGACGGAGCCGCATCGGCACGTCCACTCCCGCACATTCAGCGGCATCGCCGACGCGACCGCCCCGCACACCGAGCAGGTCTTCGACGACGGATGAAACCGATCGATCGCCACCACCCGGCGCCCGTACCAGTCGGCCTTGTACTCGAGCATCGACCGGAACTCGGACCAACCCGCATCCGAGATCGCCCGCGACGACGACCGATTCTTCACCATGTTCCGCACACTCAGATCCTCGATGGCGATCACTTGGTTTTCGCGCACCAGTCGAGTGGAGAGTTTGTGCAGATAATCGCGACGCCGATCGGCGATCCGGCCATGCATCTTCGCGACCTTCAGTCGGGCCTTGGCCCGGTTCCGGGATCCTTTCTGCTTCTTGGCCAGCGCCCGCTGCGCCTTCGCCAGCCGCGCACGGTCCCTGCGCTCGTGGCGTGGGTTGGTGATCTTCTCCCCCGTCGAGAGCGTGTAGAGGCTGGTGATCCCGGCGTCGAGCCCGACCACCCGATCGACCGGCTCGAGTTCGGTGATCGTGTCCTCGACGAGGATCGAAATGTGGTAATGACCGCGAGCGTTACGCGAGACCGTCACCTGCGACGGCACGGCCCCCTCCGGAAGCGGCCTCGACCACCGAATATCCAGGGGTTCGGACTGCTTGGCCAACCGGAGCTGCCCGCCCAGGTAGGTGAAGCAGTTCGAGTAGTAGGTCGCCGAATCCTTCGACTGGCCCTTCTTCTTGAATTGCGGGTAGCGGGTCTGTTTGCGCCAGAACTTCTCGAACGCGCCCTGCAATTGCCGCAGCGATTCCTGCAGCGGCCCCTTCGACGGCTCCATCAACCACTCGGTCTCGGTGTCCCGTTTCCATCCGGTGAGCATCGTCGAGGTGTCGCTGTAGGTGATCCGCCGCTGCTCCTGCGACCAGGCACGCGTCCGCTCGGCCAACGCCCGGTTGTAGACATACCGGGTGCACCCGAACGTCCGAGCAAGCTGTTCCGCCTGCACCGCAGTCGGATAGAAACGGTACTTGAACGCCCGCTTCACCACCCTCCCCACCATGACCCAGACAATAACCACACAGTCCGACAAACCAGATCGGCTATCCCGGCCCTGAAGGACCGAGTTTGCGCCGAAAGACTCACGGATCAACGATCTGCTCCGCCCCGGGTTTGATGGAGACATCCAAGACCCGGGAGGATGATCCACATGGTCGCACCACGGAAGTACCCCGACGAGCTGCGCGAACGCGCCACCCGGATGGCCATCGACGCCCGCAGAGACCCCGAGACCAGGGCCGGCGCCTACAAGCGCGTCGCTGACCAACTCGGCGTTCATCCCGAGGCGCTGCGGACGTGGGTCAAACGCGTCGAGATCGACGAAGGCCTGCGTCCGGGGACCACGAGTGACGATGCATCCCGCCTCGCCGAACTCGAACGCGAAGTCAAAGAGCTACGCCGAGCGAACACGATCCTCAAGCAGGCTTCGGCTTTCTTCGCGGCGGAGCTGGACCGCCCACACAGGTGAAGGTCGAGTTCATCGACCAGTTCAAAGGTGACCACGGCGTCCAGCCGATCTGCGACACGTTGAAAGATACCGATACCGATGCCGCGATCGCGCCGAGCACCTACTACGCCGCCAAGACACGGCCGGAATCGGCCCGTTCAAACCGCGACCGGGAGTTGACTGACCAGATCACCGCCATCCACGACCACAACTACAGCGTCTACGGCGTCAGAAAGGTCTATGCCGAAATGCACCGCCAAGGCACACCGGTGGCCCGGTGCACGGTGGCACGACTGATGAAGGAAGCAGGTTTGAAAGGTATTGTGCGGAGCAAGAGTCCACGCACGACACGACCGGCAGCGGAGACCGAGCGTCCCGCTGATCTGGTCGAGCGCAGCTTCGTTGCCGACGCTCCGAACCAGCTGTGGGTCGCCGACATCACCTACTGTCGAACATTCTCCGGCTGGGTCTACGCAGCGTTCGTGATCGACGTCTTCTCCCGCATGGTCGTCGGCTGGCAGGTCGCGACCTCGCTGTATACCGATCTCGCGCTCGACGCACTGGAAATGGCGATCTGGCGGCGCACCCGCGCGGGAACTGACCTATCGGGTCTGATTCACCACTCCGACCGCGGAGTGCAATATCGAGCGATCCGCTACACCGACCGCCTCGACGAGGCAGATGCGGTGGCTTCCGTTGGGTCACGCGGCGATTCGTACGACAACGCCCTCGCCGAGGCGTACAACAGCCTGTTCAAAGCCGAGCTGATCCGCAACAAAGGCCCCTGGTACGGCATCAACGACGTCGAGTTCGCCGTCGCCGAATACGTCGACTGGTTCAACGAGCGCAGGTTGCACGGCGAACTCGGTCAGGTCCCACCCGCCGAGTTCGAGATGATGCATGCCTCGAACCTTGAACAGATCCCACTACTGGAAACCAGATAACCGACTCTCCACAAAACCCGGAGCTTGACACTCGTGCACTTCGAACGGTTTCGGCGTGCTCGTCACAACAACCCCCATTTGTAGTCGGTCGGAAGATTGTGCCGCACGACCGGGGCCTTGCCGCAAGCCCAGCCCTCTGCCATATGGTGAGAAGGGGAGGATGCCTCGGGGGCTTCGGCCACAGGCGCACGGCCTGCCTCCTCGACGCTGACCGCGAACTCCGATTCCAGGGCCAGCGCCCGGCCGAGCCGCTCGCGCTGCCCGAAAAAATCGTCGCCCGGACGATCGGCGTCGACCCACGCCCGCGGCTCGCTGGTCCGGGACGGGCACGTCGGAACGTTGACGGTCGATGTTCAGGCCTGGGACCGCCCCGCCCTGCTGTGCATGCAGGGGCGGCGGATCGACGCGACACCCGCCCGGACAGCACGGTGCTCGACTTACTGGACACCTGGTACGAGGTCAACGGTGTCCGCACGCTCGAACGCACTGCCGTCGCGTACCTTCCCGACGGCACCCGGATCGTGGCCACGGCCAATGATGCCGACAACACCAATCCGAGGGCGGGCGGCCGGCACAGCGGACGCATCCCGTTGACCCTCGACGAGTTGACCGCGATCGCCACCACCGGAGCCCTGGCGGTGACGGCACCCGTCCTCCCGGCCGTCCCGCTGATGCGATCCTGTGGGGCCTTCACCGATGGGAACGGCCTGAGCTGACCCAGGAGAAGGTGGCCCGGCTCGACCGGGCACTCGAAGCCCGGTGGGCGAGTATGCCGGGTAACAGCGACCTCACTCCGGATCGGCCGATCGGATCACTCCGGTTGACCGACTTCGGCAAAGACACCATCTTCGAGGTGGTCACCGCGGAATCGGCCGCCGGAGAGGGGCGCCTGGAGATCGTCGTAGTCAGCGGTCAACCCGCGTCGCCACCGCAGGATGAGTATCTGAACGAGATCGACCCGAATCGCACCCACCACGGTGTCAGCAGACGGGACCATTGTCACTCGCGGGTTCTATCCCGAGCACGGCAGCGCCTACTTCTCGCTCATCCTCCCGTCCACCCAACAGATCATCAGCATCACCCCCATCAAGGGTTCCACCGTCCCGGTGACGTTGGCGCAGATCGAATACCTGGCCACCGCACCCGAGCTCGACCTGGGCTGAACCCGGCCGGACCGGGATTCGCACGCCCCTGGGCAGTCGTTGCCACTGCGGGCGTTCACCAGAGGGTGAGGGGAAGTCTGGCTGCTTCAGCACACCGGATCAGTTCCTCGATGCTGTCGGGATCGTCGCCGCGGGCGAGACCGGTGCGGATCGCGGCGGCGATAGCCCGGGTACGTCCGGCTGGGCCGCAGACATCGGCGAGCGGGCTGGCGAGATCGCGGCGGCGCAGCTGGTGTTCGGTGCGGTTGACAGCGTTGGCCCCCAACCGCATGTCCGCGGGGTTGACGCAACCGGCGAAATCGCACTGACACAGCACCGCGTCGTCGGCACCCGATCATCCCAGCCGCGGAATCCCCCCGTACTCGAGCTGATACGCGAACAGATGCGCCGGCGCAGTGCCACGGTCGCGTTGCGTCACAGGTACCCTCGGTCCACGAGAGAGGGAGGTCAGCTGTGAGCGCAACGAAGAAGCAGAAGGTACTCACCCAGCTAGAACTGATGATCAACTCGACCAATCCGGACTTCGCACCGCCGGCAGAAAGCGGTGATCCAAAAGAGCGTCACGAACGCTTCCAAGAATTCCACCGGCAGGTGGCAGAAGCGGCCGACGACGACCCGATCATCGACACAGTCGCTCGCGAGATCGGACTACCTGAATAGAGCATGTATCACATGCTTTACGGGACTGGGAAGGTGCCGAGCCCCGGGTTCACCAGCATCTGGTACCCATCGACAGGGGGGTATTCGCCGACGTCGGCGACCGCGGCGATCGTGCCGCTGCCGGTGACGACCGTTGCGGGGGCGTATCGGCACCAATTCTCCGGTGTGATGGGCCGACTGTGGTCGGGCTCGACGAGCCGGAGGGCGGTGGTGCCGGCGACGCCGGTGGTCAGGTTCCGCCAGTTCACCGACACGGCGACGCAGTATCTCGAGTTCGTCGCTGAACGCTGCGCCGCAAAGGTCACTACGCCGGATGCACCCGTCGTTGCCGAGGGCGTCACGGTCGACAGCGGCGGTGGGTAGTCACAGGCCAACGTGGTCAGCAGCAGACATCCTGCGACGAACCGCACCGGGACCTGGAACGCAGTGGTCGTCGCTACCGGGACCGGCGGTGTGTTCGCCATCGCGGTGGCGGACGAGCAGAGCGGGATCGCGAGGACCGCCACGGATGCCGCGGCCCAGACTACGAAGGGACGACGAATTGCTGCACGGCGCACGGCGTTAGCCTCTCGTGTTGGCTCAATCCCGACCCTGCTGCAGTATCAGGCTACTCGCTTGGTGGCACCGCGGACCTGGCAACGGCGAGCGGGACAGGCCCCCCGGGTACCTGCCACCCAGCTCTCGTCCGTCGATCAAGGCCGTTGCCGTGCCGTCGGCGTCGGCGTCGATGCCGAGTTCGTGACCAAACCCGTGTTGGCGCAGAACTTGATCGAATGCGCGCTCGACGCGGAGTGCCGTTCGGGTAGCTCATCGCGGAGGAGGCTTACGGTCGGGTGATGTCCCTGCGAACATGGCTCGCCGCGGTCCCGCCGAGCAGTGCCGCCGGATTTCCGCCGGCGACGGCGC
Organism: Rhodococcus pseudokoreensis; assembly: GCF_017068395.1. NCBI lineage: Bacteria > Bacillati > Actinomycetota > Actinomycetes > Mycobacteriales > Nocardiaceae > Rhodococcus > Rhodococcus pseudokoreensis. The sequence continues at coordinate 73,767 of NZ_CP070619.1, forward strand.
GCGCGGACCGCACTGTTATCCGTGGGTGCGGGTACCGATGCGCATCGCAGGGGCACCGGACATATTGGCTGCCTTCGAAATGCCGTCGAGTTCGGCGACCTCGTCGACCGTGACCGCGAGGCCATCAGCCGCCACGAGGGCCCGCACCGCCGCGTCGGGCGTCAGGCCGACGCGATCGCCGCCGTGACGCCCTTCTGCGATTAGCCACGCGACGAGATGCACCTCCCACTGAAGGCAGCCCCTTGTTCTCCCAACTCGACGACACACATAATTCGTCTCGCGAGTTTCGAGTTACCGAATCGAGATAGGTCAGCGTCCGAGACAGTAAATGATCTTGAACGGTCGGCTCATCCACGCGCAAATGACATTCACGGCATTTTCAGCAACTGACGCGGCGGAGACACGACCGGAAGTTCCGGTACAGCGAAGGGGGTCCGCGGGTGAAAGTACGGACCCCCTTGCTGCCGCTGCAGAGCCAGTTCAGTTACTGGCCAGCGCTACTAACCGCTGAGTGACCCAGCAGAACCCGAGAAGAAGTCGAGGACGCCGAGAAGAGTGGAGACGTTCGAGAAAAAGTCGGCCAAGAAAGCGAGGTCCATCTTTGTAACTCCAGTTCGATTGTTCAGAGAATCGTGACACACAGCACACGATGTGAGTATTTATACCGGTCCGATAACAATTCCGCAACGACAAGTTTTGCGGTCAACCAGCAACGAGTGAAACCCGGCCCACACCGAGACGAGGGCACATCGCGGCCCGGTCCGCGGTGATGGAAACGCGGATCGATGGCCAGGCCCTCTATGTCGGCACAGACCAGCCACCCATCATCGGCCGCGACCGCCCACCGATGCACCGGCGCCCACTACCACCGGGTCCGGCTCACTGCCGCGTAATCCTCGATGATTTCCTCGATGACATCGGCCTAGGGACTCCTGCGGACCACTCCCCCGGCACGCGAGCTGACGTGCACGAACACCGGCCCGGCAGTCTTCCATCGTTGTTCCGATCGCGGTCGCCGGCGGAGTGCGGATGGCGCACTCATCGGTCTGCGGCGAGCATGTGCGGTAGTTCCGGTACTCTGAGCGCATTAATCCGCACGGCCGGGCGATCCGGTCACGGGAACGTCGGTGCGCGCCGCCCGGATCCGCATCATGTCGGGATGCCGGTTGGGCGGCATGATCCCCGGCAACAGGAACCCCCACATCTCGTCGACCCACTGCTCGAGATCCACGCGATGGGTCAGGATCCGGGACACGGTCTGGACCCCGGTGAACGCGCCGATGACGAATCGCGCGAACGTCGGCGGGTCGACGGTGTCGACAAGATCGCGCTCGGCGACCGCACGGGCCGCCAACTCTTGACAGGCGGCGATCTAATCCACCTACGGGCCTGCGGGGCCACGGTCGTCGGCACTGAACTCGAAGGTGATGCGGATCCCGGCCCGCCTTCGTCATACCCGCCGCCTCGGCGATCTCGACGAGGCTGGCACCCTCGAACCCGGACATGTCGAAAATTTCCGCTGCCCCACGGACGATCTGCGCCCGCCTCACCGCTGCCCGTTGCTACTGCACCATCCACCGCACCTTCCGCGCGCTTCGCGGCTGCAGCCCCGCGACTTTCGATCGCAGCCTGCAGCCTGCAGCCTGCGCGACGCTACCACCGGCACCCGTGCGCGCCTCACCCCCGGAAGAGACCCGCATCCACCAGCACAGGCGCCGGGGACACTGCAAGGGTGCCGTCGCTCGATCGACCCTGCCAACCCGTCGCTCCACCGTCGTCGCCCTCATCCACGTTGGTAACTGCGTGGCTCACAGGTGGCCGGGACTGCACAGCTACTTTGGGGTCCACACCAGTGCCGGCAAGGTTCGTTGCTCGGCCACCTCGTTTCGGGGCGGTCGCCGACGATTTCGAATCCTCGCCACGCTCGCGCCGGAATCGCACGCGCGTCCTCCGTCGAGTCGAGGACCCTCAGTTAGGCAACGAGTCCGACCTTCCAGTTCGATCACGGGTGAGGTTTGCCCCGATGTTCTTCTACACCGCTGCAGCAACGGCCGCCGCCACCGCGGGCGCCACTCGGGGACCTCCCCCACCGAGGAACAACTTCGGATGCGCCGTCTTGCTCGTCGCCAGAGAATCCTTGAGCCGAGACATTGGAAACTTCCACGCGAGACGGACGAGCTGATTCGCTTCGCCCAAAGCTGGATTCCTTAACAGGGATTGGTGGAAACGCTACGTCGAAGTCAATCGCCGATTCGCTGATGCAGCTGCCGACACTGCCGCAGAGAGCGCAACCGTATGGATCCAGGACTATCACCTCCAGCTCGTACCTAGAATGTTGCGTGAGCTCCGACCCGACCTGAGAATCGGTTTCTTTCTCCACATTCCGTTCCCGCCCGTCGAGCTGTTCCTGCGGCTGCCCTGGCGCACGGAGATCATCGATGGACTCCTTGGCGCAGACCTGCTACGGCCGCGGCGATGATGTTTCCCGAACGCTCACAAGGACTAGCTGTAATTCGCAGAGACGTTGTGAACGCCGACGCGGACGATGGGTGACTTGCCACCGATCCCGGTGTGGGGCCGTCGGTGAATGTAGTGATACAGCCAGTCCTGACAGGACTGGCGCCGCCATCGGCGGAGAGGCAGGTGTCCGCGTACCCCCAGTCTGCGGCGATGGTCCGGTTGAATTGTTCGTTTATCGTTGGTCGGTGGACGGTAAAGTCGGGTCCGCTTGTGCGCGATGTCCGGCCCGAGCGCATCAGCGAAAGCAATTGAGACGTAACATGAGATCCACTGCCGGGGCACTGGCTCTGGGAATCCGAATGGACCCAACTATTCACTTACACACGGCGTCGAGAACCCCAGGCCACCTGATACGTAACTGGTTTGTCAAGGGCGAGGGCGAGGGGGTGTCCAGGACCGTCGTCGTGGGCGCCGCCTCTGTGGGTCCGGCCGATCTGGGGTGGTGGCGAGCGTGTCGGTTTCGACGCGTGATCAACTCTGATTTGCGCGGGTTGGGTACCGCAGGACGGTTGTTCGGCTGGAGTGGATCGCTGGTCAAATCTAGAGCGTGATCCCAACGTACAGTTGACGATTGCTCAATAGGTGGCTCGCGGATCACTCCCAAGCGCTGCCGTCATCACCGCATGATTCGCCCAGACGCTGTGGGGGTCCCGTTCCGGTCCTTGCTCGGCAGGTCGTCGGCGACGAGGGGCAAGGTGGAGTCCCCGCAGCGCAGCGAAGAGAACTGACCTTGCCGGCCGACCGAATCGACGACCACACTCGCAACCTGGATGCGGACCGTTCGGCAACCCGCGTTCACATGTGAGTGGACCCCAGCCCAGCCCCTCATATCGTGTAATTCCATGCACCATAAGCGATCCCGCTCTCCCGGCAATCCAGTGCATGCCCGGCGGCCGGGTACTCTGCGGGCGAAAGTCTGTGATGGATGGCTTGTCTCCGTATGGTTTCCGAGCGTTTGGCACGCAACTGATTCCAGCGGCCGTCACAGAAATAGCGGCGTTGGCGCCGGCGGAGAGGTCTGCTCAGGATCTGAGATCGAGAGCTTCTGTTCGCACAGTTCGAAGAGCGACCTCGCTCGGTGCGGCGTGAGCCGAGCACGACCACGGGTGAGGATGTTGGCCAGCCGCTTGTAGAACGCGTCCTCGGGCAGGCCGAAGCGGACGAGAATGTCGTCGTCGGGCGCGCCGCCCCACGGCTGCCACATCGAGGCGAAGTCGACCATGATCTGCGACTCCGTCGGTTTCCTGTCGGATCGTCGTCGCGGGTATCGCCTGACTCCGGTGCGGGTGGCGTTGCTGTGGGGGCTCATCGGACTACCGATCATCATGACTTCTCCTCTGGTATCTCCACTTGTGAACACTCCCCAGCGCGCCTTAGAGTCCGGCGAGGAAGGCACGCAGGTCGGCGACCAGAAGCTCCGGCTGCTCCCACGCGCCGAAGTGGCCGCCTCGTGCCATCGGCGTCCAGCGCACGATGTTGTAGTGCTCCGAGGCGATCCGCCGAGACGTCGGGTAGAGCTCCCTGGGGAACAGGGCGACCGCGGTGGGCACCCCGATCCGTCCCTGCCGCGGGGTGGATCCGAGTGCGGCCAGACGAGCCTCGTGGTAGAGGCGTCCCGACGAGCCGCCGGTCCCGGTCGCCCAAAAGGTGGTCACGCTGGTGAGGATCTCGTCCTTGGTCAGGACCGATTCCAGGTCCCCGTCGCAGTCGGTCCAGCTGCGGAGCTTCTCCGCAATCCACGCAGCCTGACCGACAGGCGAATCCGCGAGCGCGTACGAGAGCGTCTGGGGCTTGGTCGACTGGAGCATCACGTAGCCGAGCTCGCTCGCGCGCAGTGCCTCGTTCGCCTGTTGCTGGTGCTCCTCCTCCGGCGTGAGAACGCCGTCGCGAGGGCGCAGTCCGCTCACGAGGAGGGCGAGGTGGAGGCCGGCGAGTCGCTCGGGCGCCTCCCGGGCCATCTCGGTGGAGACCACCGATCCCCAGTCGGTCCCGTGGGCCGCGAACCGCTCGTATCCGAGGCGCGCCATGAGCTCGAGCCAGGCGCGCGCGATGCGGCCCGGATGCCAGCCGCTCTCCGTCGTCGGCAAGCTCCAGCCGAACCCGGGCAGCGACGGCGCGACCACGTGGCAGGCGTCCTCGGCTCGTCCGCCGTATGCCGTCGGATCCGTCAGCGGACCTATCACCTTCAGGAACTCCAGTGGCGTACTCGGCCACCCGTGCGTCAGCATCAGCGGCCTCGCCTCGGGATGCGGCGAGCGCACGTGGAAGAAGTGGACGCGTGCCCCGTCGAGTGTGGTGAGGAACTGTGGCCACGTGTTCTGCACGCGCTCGGCCGCGCGCCAGTCGAAGTCGTCGCGCCAGTAGTCGACCAGGGCGCGCAGGTAGTCGCCGTCGGCTCCGCGCTCCCATCCTGAGCCCGGGATCTGGTCGGGCCATCGCGTCGATGCCAGCCGCTGCCGAAGGTCGTCGAGCACGCTGTCCTCGACGTGGACCTCGAACGGCGTGATCTCGCCGTACATCGCTTACGACCCTCCGTCGAGCAGGCGGCCCAGCTCGACCATGCCGGGGACGTCGATACGCGTCGAGCCGACACGCCAGACCGGGGTCGGCCGGCGGCGGGGCGGGACCAGCGGCACCACGAGACTGCGCGTGGCCGCCACGATCCGCGGATGCTCGTCGTGCCGCCACAACACGTTCGCCCGGGAGATCTCGACACGATCGCCCCGCGCACCGACGAACACAGCCGAGCCGCCCTGGTGCAGCACGCCTTCGCCGCACGCCTCCACCCACTCGTCGAGCCGCAGGAACCGGAGATCCGCAAGACGCTTTCCGGCCCCACTCAGGTCGCAGATGTAGCGCTCCCCGGCGATCAGTGGCGGATACGGCGGCGCCAGCCGGCGCGCGATCAGGTCCGCGACGGCACGCCACCCGCTCATCGGTCGACCAGCCCGGTGAGCATGCGCGAGATCGCCTCCGCACAGCGTGCCGGCTGGTCGAGCGGGACATGGTGGAACGCATCGGGTACCACCTCGACCGGTACCGCGTGCCCCAGCCACTTTTCCAAGCAAGCCACCGAGTCCGGGCCACCCATGTCGGTCTGCGCGCCGTACAGGTAGCCGACCGGGCAGAGCACCGACGACAGGTCCGCACGTACGCCGTCGTTGCTCAGCCGGCGACGCGCAGCCGGGTCGAACTTCCACCGCCACCCCGGGCCGGCCTCGACGAGCCCGGAGCGGGCGACCTCCTGCAGCAGCCGCGGGTCGGCGTTCGTCCGGTCGGGCAGCAGCCGGAACCGGTCGAGCGCCTCCTGCGCGGAGGCGAAGACCCGTGCCGACGTGGTCGGCGGCGGGAGCTCCCGTAGGGGCAACCGCGTGTCGACCAGGACGAGCCTGCCGACGAGCTCGGGGAACCGGGCGGCCGTCGCAGCAGCGACCAGACCTCCCATGCTGTGGCCCACCACTGCCGAGGGGCCGGCTCCGTCGCCCGCACCGGCTCGCGCGGCGCGCAACACGGCAGCCATCTCCTCGGCCCAGAGCTCGGCGCGGTAGGCCGGCCGGTGCCCGCTGTCGCCGTGCCCGCTCAGGTCGGCCACCACGACGTGGTGCTCGCGGGCCAGCACGGGAGCAACCTCGGTCCACCAGCCGGAGTGTGCGGCCCCGCCATGGACGAGGAGCACGGTGTCGGCCTCGGGCGACCCGAGACATCGGTAGGCGATTCCGACACCCCCGACCTCGACCACCTCGACCGCTCGAACGGCCTCTGCCGGCCCTGCGCTCATGCCTGTGCCCGGGATGCCGCGAGCAGCTCGGGGATGGTCACCAGCTTCTGCCGCGGCCGCGCGCTTTCCCGTCCCCGGCGCTTCTCCTCCAGGTCGATCCGCCCCCAGGCTGCTTTGTCGAGCAGGTCCTCGACTCGGTCCGCGAGCAACTTCTCCAGCTCGTCGGGCGTGCGGCACGGATCCGAGAGCCGACCGGCGTCGAGATCGCGGAGGACGCTGTCGACGGTCTCCTCGGCGTCCTGCTTGTTGCTGCCGATGATCCCGCGCGGACCGCGCTTGATCCAGCCGGAGCAGTAGAGGCCCGGTACCGCCTCGCCGCGTTCGGGGTCGACGACGCGGCCGGCATCGTTCGGCAGGGTCGCGGTCGTCTCGTCGAACGGCAGGCCGACGACGGCGGTGCCGCGGTAGCCGATGGCGCGCAGCACCAGCGATGTCTCCACTCGCTCGGTTGTCCCGTCGGCACGGCGGAAGGTGATCGCCTCGACCCCGTCCCGGCCCTCGACCGAGATCGGCTCGAGGCCGAACCGGAACCGGATCGTCGGTCCCTCGGCACCGTCACGGTCCACGGCGCGCAGCAGCACCTCGTGCTTGCGCCCACTACCGTTGTCCGCCACCTCGTCGCGCTCGGCGACGACGGCGATCCCGTCGAGCTTCTCCAGCGCCAGCAGCTCACCCTGCGAGAACGCTCCGTGCTCGACGCCGCGCCGGGCGGCGACGACCACCTCGGTGACGCTGCTCCCGGCGAGCGCGGCGATGGCGTGCTGGGCCATCTCGGTGGCGTGGAAGTCGTCGGCCGGACGCAGCAGCGTCCGCGCGACGTCGAGGGCGACGTTGCCGTTGCCGATCACCACGACCCGCTCGCCGCTGAGGTCGAAGCTCTCGGTCGCGTGTTCGGGGTGGCCGTTGTACCAGGCGACGAACGTCCGGGCGGCGTGCACCCCGGGAAGGTCCTCGCCGGGAATGCCGAGCTTGCGGTCGTCCCTCGCACCGCCGGCCCAGAGCACGGCATGGTGGTACTCGAGCAGCTCCTCGACCGCGATGTCCTTGCCGACCTCGACGTTGAAGTAGCAGGTCACGTTGGGCCGGGACAGCACACCGGCGAACCGGTCGACGATCTTCTTCGTCTTGGCATGGTCTGGTGCGACACCGGCACGCACCAGCCCGAATGGCGTGGGCAGCCGCTCGAGCATCGTGACCGAGACGCCCTTGATGTCGCTGAGCGTGGCGGCCGCGTAGCACGCCGCGGGCCCGGTGCCGACGATTGCGACGCTCAGCGCTGCCTTGTCCTGCGGCAGCACTCGGCGGGTGAAGGTCGGCGCGCCGACCCCGACGAGGGGGTTCGTCGAGAAGTACTCGGCGTTGATCGCCAAGTAGTCCGACAGCTCTTCGGGCAGGTCCCAGTCGGAGTGCACCGCCTCGACCGGGCACTCGTCCATGCAGGCGCCGCAGTCGATGCAGGTGGCCGGGTCGATGTACAGCTGCTCGGTGGTGGTGAAGTCGGGGTCGCCGGGACGGGGGCGGATGCACTGGACGGGGCAGACGGCGATGCACGACCCGTCGTTACAGCATCCCTGCGAGATCACGAACGTCATGTGCTTGAGCTCTCCGTATTCGGGTGGGTGGCACTCGCGACGCGCTCATCGGCAAGTACGTCGGACACAATTGGTACACGATAACGCAACACAAATGAGATGGCGAACAATTCGCCCTTCTCTATCGTTGACAGGATTTTCTACTGATGTCACAGTTATGGTGAAGCATTGTAATGACGTGACCCGGAGTGCCCGAGGAGACCGATGCCTGCCCCCACCGACGCCGTCCTGACCGACTTCGACCACCACTCACCAGACTTCGCCGAACGCCCGTTCCGGGTGCTCGAGGAGTTGCGCAACGAGGCGCCGATCGCCTGGTCTACCGCACACGGGGGATTCTGGGTGGTCACCGACCACGAGCACGTCGTCGACGGGCTCGCCGACTACGCGACGTTCTCCTCGTCGTCCGGACCGGCGATCCCCGACAACCCCTTCGGCACCCGTCACATCCCGGTCGCCATGGACCCGCCCGTGCACAGCGTGTATCGCAAGGTGCTCAACGACTGGTACAGCAAGGCGAACATCACCGCCCGCACCCCGCAGATCGAGGAGATGGTGCGCGGCATCGTGTCCGGCCTTGCCGAGCGCGGAAGCTGGGACTTCGTCGCGGACCTCGCCAACGTCTCACCCGGCGCCGTCACGCTGGGCATCCTCGGCTGGAACACCGAACGGCGGCTGGAGCTGCTCGACGTGATGACCCAGGCGCTGCGCAACCAGGCCAGCACCGATCCCGACGCCATCGAGCAGAACGCCGCAGGCAACCGCTGGATCCGCGAGCAGATCCTCACCGAGGCCGACGACCGCCGCGCCACGCCGCGCGACGACCTCATGACGGTCCTGGCTACCCAGCCGATCGCCGACGGCCGGCCGCTCACCGACGAGGAACTGTGCGACTGCGTCGTTCTGCTCCTGCTCGCAGGCTTCCACACGACCAGCGGCGCCTTCACCGCGCTGATGACCCACCTGGAGCGCCACCCCGACGACAAGGTCCGGCTGCAGCAGGACCGCGACCTGATCCCGAACGCGATCGAGGAGATCATCCGGATCTACTCCCCCGCCACCGCACACGCACGCAAGGTCACCGCGGACACCGAATTCGGCGGCGTCCGGATGCGCGAGGGCGACTGGACCCTCTTCGTGAACATGGCGGCCAACCACGACCCGGCCGCTTTCTCCGACCCGGAGGCAGTCGACCTCGACCGCAACCGTGCGAAGAGCGTCGCGTTCGGCTGGGGCGTGCACCGCTGCCTCGGCCTGCACCTGGCCAGGCTCATCCTGCGGGTGGAGGTGGAGGCCGTCTTCGACCTCCTGCCCGGCTACCGGATCGACCTGGAGAACTCGGTGCTCTCCCACCACATGGGTCAGGGCTACTTCTACCTGTCCGTGCCCGCCGATCTGCCCAAGGGGGCGTGAGTATGAGGATCAGCATCGACCGGGGGCTGTGCGAGGGGAACGCCGTGTGCGAGGCGCTCGCTCCACTGACCTTCGATCTCGACGAGAACGACCAGGCCCGGGTGCTCGCCGAGGCCCTCCGACCCGACGGCGAGGTCTCCGAGGACCACCGCGCGCTCGTCGAGCGCGCGGTCGACGGCTGTCCGCGCTTGGCCATCAGCGTCACCGACCAGCCCTGACCACAACCTCCGGGAGCCGCGATGTCCGACCCGATCGTCACCGACTTCTCACACCACTCGGCCGAGTTCGCGTTGCGTCCGTTCGAGACGCTGGCGGATATGCGCGCCGAGGCGCCGGTCGCCTGGTCGACCGCCCACGACGGATTCTGGGTGGTCACCGACCACCAGCACATCATCGACGGACTGGCCGATTACGGCCGGTTTTCCTCGAGCTTCGGCCCCGCCATCCCGGCCAACCCGTTCGGCACACGCCACATACCGGTGGGCGTTGACCCGCCGCTGCACTCGACGTACCGACGGGTGTTGAACACGTGGTTCAGCAAGGCCGAGGTCACCCGGCGCGAGCCCGAGATCGCGACCCTGGTCACCGAGATCGTCACCGGCCTCGCGAAGAGCGGCAGCTGGGACTTCGTCTCCGACCTCGCTGACGTCTCCCCCGGTGCCGTCACGCTGGGCATCCTCGGCTGGGACAGGTCCCGGCGCGAGGAGCTGCTCGAGGTGATGGCACGCGGCCTGCGCAACCAGGCGAGCACCGATCCCTCGATCATCGAGCAGAACGCCGCGGGCAACCGCTGGATCCGCGAGCAGATCATTCTCGAGGCCGAGGACCGGCGGGCGCACCCCCGTGCGGACCTGATGACAGTGCTCGCCACCGAACCGATCGTGGACGGCGAGCCCATGAGCGACGAGGAGGTGAGCGACACCGTCGTCTTCCTCCTGCTCGCCGGCTTCCACACCACCAGCGGCGCGCTCACCGCACTTCTCGTGCAGATGGCGCTGGAGCCCGCACTCCACGAGCGCCTCGATGCCGACCGGGACCTGATCCCGGCCGCGATCGACGAGGTGATCCGCATCTACACACCTGTCACCGCCGTGGCCCGACGGGTCACCGAGGACACCCACCTCGGCGAGGTGAGCATGCGGACCGGCGACTGGGCGCTGTTCGTCAACATGGCGGCGAACCACGACCCCGCCGCCTTCCCGGACCCGGAGCGGATCGACTTGGATCGCGATCGGTCCAAGAGCGTCGCATTCGGCTGGGGCGTGCACCGCTGTATGGGCCTGCACCTGGCGCGGTTGGTCCTCCGCTTGGAGGTGGAGGCCGTCCTCGACCTGCTGCCGGGCCACCGGATCGACCTCGATCGCACGGTGCGCTCGGACCACGTGGGTGTGGGATTCTTCTACCAGGTGGTGCCCGCAGTACTGCCCGGTCGCTGACCGGCCCATCAACGACCTCCCGGGCGTCGCCGAGGAAGAGCACCACCTCGGCGACACCCGGCCTCAGGCCGGCCCGAAGACCGGGACGCGCTCGTGCTCGCCGACCGCCTCGAAGCGTGCGACGACCGCGGCGCCCATCGGATCGACGTCGTCGTCGAAGCCGGTCAGGGTGGTCAGCAGCCGCACCCCGCACTCCAACTCGACGAGGGCCACGTCGTACGGGACCCGTTCGCGCAGGTAGCCGGCATAGGCCCGGTGGTAGACGGCGTAGCTCCACACCGTGCCGCGCGGAGCGACCTCCTCCCACGTGTATCCCCGGTCCAAGCACTCGGGGCAGACGCCGGCGGCAGGCCAGCGCACGAATGCGCAGCGATCGCACCGCTGGAAGACCAGCATGCCCTCCGCCGCCGCGTCCCAGAACCGGGAGTCGTCCTGGGTCTCCGGGGTCTCATATCCGCTCACGACGCCTCCGTCGACAAGATCGTGCTGGCTGCCTTCATGAATCCGAACGTCGAGCAGTACTGCGCCGTGCGCAGGCCCTCGATCTGGCGCGCCCCCGCCTCGCCGCGCAGCTGTCTGACCGCCTCGCACAGGTGCAGGAAACCCCACATGTACGCCTCGGAGAGCTGGCCGCCGTTGGTGTTGAGCGGAAGCCGCCCACCATGGCCGACCGCACCCGACCGGAACGCCTCCCCGACGCCGCCCGGCTCGACGAAGCCGTAGTACTCGAGCATCTGGAGGACCCAGATGCTGGTCGGGTCCTGGATGTAGAGGGCGTCGACCGCCTCCCGTTCGATCCCGGCGGCCGGATAGATCCGCTCGGCCACCTGCTGGATCCAGGGCCGCAGCCACTGGTCGGCGTTCTGCCGGTCGCGCAGACCGGTCTGCTGGGCGATGCCCATCACGTGCACCGGCTTGTCGGTCAGCTCCGCCGCCCGGTCGGCCCGCGCCACGATCAGGCAGGCCGCGCCGTCCGAGATCATGCACAGGTCCGGGCGGCGCAGCGGCGCCACCAGGTACGGCGCCGCCAGGTAGTCCTCGACCGACGTCGGCTCCCGGAAGATCGCCAACGGGTTGTCGACCGCATACCGGCGTTGGGAGACCGAGACCTCGGCCAGATCTGCCTCGGTGGTGCCGTAGAGGTGCTGGTGCCTGCGGAACGCCATCGCCGCCGGACCGGCGACATTCAGGAAGCCGTAGACCGACGCCTCGTCCTGGCGCCCCAGGGGATGGCCGAACTTGTTCCCTGCGCTGCGCTGGTTGGTGCCATAGGCAATTGCGACCACGCTCGCCAGACCCGCGTCGATCGCCGCGCACGCCAGGTGCAGGGAGAAGTTGCACGTGCCGTAGTCGAGGGTGGCGCTGTAGGCCGGGTTGAGGCCCGCCAGCCGGCCGATCTCCGTGTCGATCCCGAAGCCGCCGAACGACTTGCAGGTGATCAGCCCGTCGATCTCCGACTTGTCGATGCCTGCTTCCGCCAAGGTGATCCGCAGACCCTCGACCGCCAGTTCGTCGGCGGAGATGCCCGGGATCGTGCCCTGGGCGGTGTTGCCGGCGGCGACGATCGCGGTCCGCCCGCGGATCGCGCCGCCCAGCTGTGCTGCCGCCATCAGATCGCGTCCTCCGCTGCCAGTTCGTCGACCTCGTCGCGGCTCAGCCCGAGCAGTTCCTCGTAGACGTCGTAGTTGTGCTCGCCGTACGTCGGGGCGCCGCGGCCGACCTGGCCGCCGGCGTGCTGCGGCGTGTCGCTCATCTTCACCGAGGGAGCCGCCACCGGCCAGTGGCCGAAGTTGGTGGCGTCGAGCTCGGTCAGCCACTCCATCGCCGTCAGCTGCGGGTCGTTCTCCACCCGATCCTGCGCGGTCTGGGCGACACCGGCGGGTACGCCGACCGCCTGGAGCCGTTGCATCAGCTCGAACGGCTCCTGCTCCGACGTCCATCCCTGGATCAGCGCGTCGAGCGCCTCGCGGTTGCGGTGCCGGTCCTCGGCGGTCGCGAACTCCGCCTGCGAGAGCCACTCGACATGGCACGCCTCCTTGGCGAGGGCGATCCAGTCGCCCTCGCTCTGGCACGTGATGGCGATCCAGCGGTCGTCCCCCCGGGTGCGGTAGAGCCCCTCGGGCGCGGCGGTCGCGTACGGCGAGCGGTTGCCCGCCCGCTCCCAGACCCGGCCGTTGACCTGGTAGTCCAGGGCCGGAACGCCGGTCATGAAGATGCCCACCTCGCTCTGCGAGGCGTCGATCGCCTGTCCCTGTCCGGTCACGTCGTGGTGGTAGACGGCGCTCAGCAGGGCCAGCGCGAAGCTGTAGGCGCCGTACCAGTCCAGATAGGAGTAGCCCCAGCCGGCAGGCGGGAACGGGTCGCCGAGGCCGCTCATCTCCGAGGTGCCTGCGAACGCCTGTGCCACCGGGCCGATGGTGCGGAACCGGCCGTAGATGCCCTTCGTGCCCATGCCCGACTGCTTGGCATAGATGATGTCGGACTTGATCTTGCGCAGCTCGTCGTAGCCCAGTCCCCAGCTCTCCATCACGCCCGGTGAGAAGCCCTCGGCGACGATGGTGCTTTCCGCGACCATCCGGCGGGCCAGCTCGAGGCCCTTGGGGTGCTTCACGTTGAGTGAGATGCCGCGCTTGCCTGGGTTCTTGTTGTTGTACTGCGCGCCGACCGGGCCGCCGAGGTCGGCGGGCCACTGCGAGGGCACCGGGCCGGTCGCCCGCTCGCGCGCCGCGCGTCCGCCGACCGGGTTGCCGCCGCGGCGCGGGTCGAGGTTCTTGTGCCACTCGACCTTGATCACGTCGGCGCCCAGGGAGGCCAGGAACCGGGTGGCGCCCGCCGAGGCGAGCATCCAGGTGAAGTCGAGAATGCGCACTCCCTGGAGCGCCCACGGCTTGCCATGGCTGGAGAGCCGCTCGGGCAGGATGAGCGGCACCCGCTCGATCGGCCGGGGTGTCAGGCTCAACCGCAGGTCGCGGTGCTCGTCCAGCTTGGGGGCGGGAGTGGGTGTGACCCAGCCGTTCTCGGTCGAGATCCACTTGCTCAGCGGGTAGCGCAGCGAGCGACCCAGCTCTGGGTGCTCGATGTCACCGTAGGTGCCACGTTCGAGCCAGTGCTCGTCGTAGGCCGACTCGTGGGGCTTGCGCACCGGCACCCACATGAGGCCGGCTTCCTGGGCCTCGCGCCACGGCACGTCGTCGAAGAGGTAGCGGCGCACCGTGTGCTCGACCGCATCCATGTTGCGCGCGGCGCCGCCCTCCATGCCCGGCAGCACGCGGGAGTCCTTGGTCTTCTCGTCGCTGCCGTCGCTGATCTCGTCGCCGATCCCGTAGCCGTCCAGGAATGGGCCGAGCAGCTTGGCGTTGCGCGTGGAGGCCAGGATCCAGCGGCCGTCCTTGGTCTGGAAGATCGAGCGGTGGATGGAGACCCCGGGCGCGGAGTGGCGGCAGGTCTGGCGGTGGAACGGCGTGCGCAGGCATACCCACGACATCAGGTCGCCCTCGGTGTTCTTCGCCATCGCCTCGTGCACCGCGCAGGAGAGGTGCTGCCCCTGCCCGGTGTGACGCCTGCTGATCAGCGCGGCGACGACGGTGAAGGCGAGTTGCTCGCCGGCGACGGCGTAGGAGTGGTCCAGTTGAGGTGCCACCGGCGGCAGGTCGTATTTCCCCGAGGGATCCGGGTCGTAGCCGTTGTTCATCACCTGGCCACCGAGGGCCAGGTGAACGAGATCGCTGGCCTTCCAGTCCTTGCGCGGTCCCTCCTCGCCGAAGGGGGTGATCCGCGCGACCACGAGGGCGGGGTCCCGCTCGCGCAACGTGGCGCTGCCGAGGTCCCGCTCGTCGAGGTAGCCCAGCGGCGTCGCGTCGAGCAGCACGTCGCAGGCGCCGACCAGTTCGACGAACCCGGCTCGGCCCTCGGGCGTCTCGAGGTCGAGTACGACGGAGCGCTTGCCGCGGTTGTAGGTCCAGAAGTGCAGCGAGCGCTCGGGGTCCGGCACGTCGTCGACGAACGGACCCATCCGGCGGCTCTCGGCGCCCTCGGGCGGCTCGACCTTGATCACCTCGGCGCCGAGGCCGGCCAGCACCATTCCGCAGTACTCGCCGATCCGGTCGCCGACCTCGACGATGCGTATGCCTGCGAGTGCACCCGGCTTGGCCTGGTCTTCGGTTGTCTGGGGTGTAGTCATCGGGGTTCTCCAGTCATTTCGTCAGGACGCGATCCAGTGCCGTCAGGCTCGGACGGGCGCCGCGAGCTCGCGACGCGCAGGGAATCGCTCGAAGTCGGCGATGTCGGCGTCGGCGTACTGATCGGCGTGCTGCTGGCGGGTGAAGGGCCAGATGATGGCGACCCCGCCCTTGTCGGTGTACCAGTTGTCGCACAGCGAATAGGTGGTGCCCGGAAGCGCCGACCGAACGGTGTCGCAGAAGGCCGCGGTCGACTCCGCGGAAGGCGCCAGCGCCCGCCCTTCACGCTGCATGGTGTCCAGCAGCCGCATCAGGAAACCGACCTCGTCACGAAGGCAGGTCGGGATGGCCACCGAGTTGACCGGGGCGAACGGGCCGTTGAGCAGGAAGAAGTTGGGCATGCCCGGCAGGCCCATGCCGCGGTAGCTGTAGACGCCGTCGGCCCACATCTCCTCGACGGTCAGGCCGCCGGGTCCGACGACCTCCATCGGCCGCATGTACGCGTGCGTGTCGAAGCCGGTCGCGTAGACGATCACGTCGAGCTCGTGCAGCGTGCCGTCGGGGTCCACGATGCCGTTCGGCTCGACCCGCTGCACGCCGCCGAAGACCGGTGTGACGTTGGGACGCTGGACGACCTGGTAGTAGTCGGGCGACTTCGGGATCCGCTTGCAGCCCGGGGGGTCCTTCGGCGTGAGCTTGTCCCGCAGGACCGGGTCCGGGACGGCCTCGGCCAGCTCGTCGTAGAAGCGCTGGGTCTGGACCGTCCGCTCGTCGCCGGGGATCAGCCGCCAGGTCTCCGAGCCCTCGGTGGCCACGCGCAGCGCGGCGACCCGTCGGTCCCAGTAGCCGGCCAGCGCGGGCACCCGCAGCAGCACCCGCTCCAACGGCGAGATCTTCTTGTTCTGCCGGATCTGGATCCATTGCGGCGTCCGGATGAAGTGCTTGACGTCGTGGTTCTGCTTGCCCAGCTCGCTGACGATCTGGATGCCGCTGGAACCGGTGCCCACGACGCCGATCCGCTTGCCGGTCAGGTCGACGCCGTGGTCCCACTCGGAGGAGTGCCAACTGTGGCCCTCGAACGTGTCGGTGCCCGGGAAGGTCGGTCGCTTGGGCACGTGCAGGAAGCCGGTCGCGGCGACGACGACGTCGAAGACCTCGGTGCTGCCGTCGGGCAGGGTGAGCGTCCAGGCGTCGTCCTCCCACTCGGCCTGCCGCACCTCGGTGTTGAATCGTATGTGCCGGACGACGCCTTGCTCCCGCGCGAAGTCGGTCAGGTATCGGCGGATCTCCGAGCCCGGCGCATACCGCTTCGACCAGTAGTTCTTCCGCGCGAACGGGAACTCGTAGGAGCGGGTGATCACGTCGACGTGCAGACCCGGGTAGGTGTTGTCGTACCAGGTGCCACCGACGCCGGCCCGCTTCTCGAAGATCTGATATTCGATCCCTGCCTCGGCAAGGTGATGCGCGAGGAACAGCCCCGACATACCTGCACCAATGATGCCCACTCTCACAGGACTGACCTCCCAGCTGCAACGTAACCTCGTTAGTAGCAGTACTATAACATGATTAGAAGATGGACTCAGACCAGACCACAAGGCCATCGACCCTGTGCCGCAAACTGAGACATCGACCACTGCCTATTATGTTTTGAACTTATCCGACTGTGGTGTTTTGACCGAACTACCGGATAGCATTAGTGCTGGACTACCACGACTGGCCGCGCACGACCGCCCGTCGGCACCGACTTCTATTGGAGGAACCATGACCGAGATCGCGACCAGGCCCGACGTGTCAGGAGGCCAGCCGGACGAGGCAGGAGTGCGCTCCTATGACGTCGTCATCGTCGGTGCCGGCCTGACCGGGATGTACCAGCTGAAGCTGGTGCGCGAGCTCGGTCGGTCGGTTCGGGTCATCGAGGCCGGCTCCGGCGTCGGCGGCACCTGGTACTGGAACGCCTACCCCGGCGCCCGGCTCGACTCGGAGTCGCATTCCTACCAGTACTCCTTCGACGAGGAGCTGCTCGAGGAGTGGCGCTGGAAGGAGATGTTCGCCGGTCAGCCCGAGCTCGAGTCGTACTACAACCACGTCGCGGACAAGCTCGACCTGCGTCGCGACATCGACTTCGACACCCGGATCGAGAGCATGGTCTTCGACGAGGAGACCAACTCCTGGACGCTGCACTCGACGACAGGCGAGGTGTACCGCGCGCGCTTCGTGATCATGGCGACCGGCATCCTCTCCGACCCGAACTTCCCGCGCATCCCCGGCCTGGATCGGTTCGAGGGTGAGTGGTACCACACTTCGTTGTGGCCCAAGGACAAGCAGATCGGCTTCGAGGGCAAGCGGATCGCGGTGATCGGCACCGGCGCCACCGGCGTCCAGGTGATCCCCGAGGTCGCCAAGACAGCCGGCCACCTGACGGTCTTCCAGCGCACCGCCAACTGGGCCGTCCCGCTGCGTAACCGTCCGCTCTCCGACGACGACATGGCCACGATCCGCGCCGGCTACCCGGACATGTTCCCGTACCTGCGGCAGACCTTCAGTGGCTTCCTGCACAGCTGGGACCCGGTGAAGTCCACCGAGGTCGCGCCCGAGGTGCGCGACGCCCGCTACGAGGAGGCGTTCAACTCACCGGGCTTCACCAAGTGGATCGGCCTGTACAACGACCTGGCGTACGACGCCGAGGCGAACAAGGTCTACTGCGAGTTCCTCGCCGAGAAGATCCGCGAGCGGATCAACGACCCCGAGATCGCCGAGAAGCTGATCCCGAACGACCACTATTTCGGCACCAAGCGGGTGCCCTGCGAGACCAACTACTACGAGACCTACAACAAGGACAACGTCGACCTGATCCTGCTGAAGGAGAACCCGATCACGGAGTTCACCGAGAAGGGCATCCTCACCGAGCAGGGCGAGGTCGAGGTGGACACGATCATCTTCGCCACCGGCTTCGACGCCTTCACCGGAGCACTGAACAAGATCGACATCCGTGGCCTCGGCGGGCAGACGATGCGCGACAAGTGGAAGGACGGCCCGCACACATACATGGGCATGCAGGTCGCCGGCTTCCCGAACCTCTTCATCGAGGGTGGTCCGCACGGCAAGGGCGGCCACGGCAACGGCCCACGCTGCTCCGAGCCCGTTGTGGAGTGGGTCACCAAGGTCGTCGACGACTTCTTCGCCAAGGGCTGGAGCCGGATCGACGCCGACCCCGAGGCCGAGGCCGTCTGGACGAAGCAGGTCGCCGACACCGCCGCCGGCACACTGCAGGCGACTGCGAAGTCGATCTTCTTCGGCGACAACATCCCCGGGAAGCCCCGCGTCTACGTCGCCTACATCGGCTCGCTGCCGGAGTTCGTCCAGAACCTCGAGAACGCCCGCGACGACGACTACCGCGGCTTCCTCGTCCACTGAGACCGCCCCCTCGACGGCGGGTCACGGGCCGTGATGTTGCTCCGGTCCGTGACCCGCACCCCACCATCTCCACCTCCCAGCTGCCCAGGAGCACCATGACCTCGCCCGTTCCCTTCCGTGTCGACGTGTCCGACGAGGATCTCGCCGACCTCGACCGCCGGCTGGCGTCGACCCGGTTCGCGCCCGATGTCGGCAACGGCGACGGCCGCTACGGAGTCTCCACCGAACGGCTGCGGGGCCTGGTCGAACACTGGCGCACCGGCTACGACTGGCGGGCCCAGGAGAGCGCCCTCAACCAGCTGCCCATGTTCCGCGTGGACATCGACGGCCAGCCGATCCACTACGTGCACGTCCGCGGCACCGGCCCCGCACCGACGCCGCTCTTGCTCACCCACGGCTTCCCGTGGACGTTCTGGGACTTCCACCGGATGATCGGCCCGCTCACCGACCCGGCCTCCTTCGGCGGGGATCCCGCCGACGCGTTCGACGTGGTCATCCCCTCGCTACCGGGCTTCGCTTTCTCCTCGCCGTTGAGCCGCCCGGGCCTCAACTTCGTCACCACCGCGGACCTGTGGGTGCGGCTGATGCGCGACGTCCTCGGCTACGAGCGGTTCGCAGCGCACGGGGGTGACTGGGGCGCCCAGGTCACTGCACAGCTCGGCCACAAGTACGCCGACAATCTGCTCGGCATCCACCTCACCAGCCTGATCTCGTTCCCCGCCGGCTGGAACTCCGATCGGCCGTGGAACCTGCTCCAGAAGGCGGCGGACGCGGCCACCCCGGAGAACCGCGCCGCGGTGGTGGCGTGGGAGAAGCGCCGGGTCGGCCACCTCGTGCCGCAGATCGTGCATCCGCAGACCATCGCGCACGGGATGAACGACTCCCCCGCAGGCCTGCTCGCCTGGCTCACCGAACGCAGGCTCGCCTGGATGGACCCGGCACAGCCGCTCGAGGACGTCTTCTCCCCGGACTTCCTGATCACCTCGACGATGCTCTACTGGATCACCCAGAGCTACCCCAGCGCGGCGCGGTTCTACTACGAGGCGGCCACCAATCCGTGGCAGCCGGCCCATGACCGCACGCCGGCAATCCAGGCCCCGGCCGGTCTGTCGATCTTCCGCGACGACAACCCGCCGGGGGCCTCGTTCGATTGGCTGCCCGCCATGTACGCCGAGATCGCCCACCAGCGGGTGCACGAGGTCGGCGGCCACTTCGGCGCGATGGAGCGACCCGACGACGTGGTGACCGACATCCGCGACACCTTCCGCAACCTGCGCTGAGAGCGCCGAAAGGACACCGCATGCCCCGCCCACCGAAGTCCACGAGCTTCGACTACATCATCGTCGGCGCCGGCGCGGCCGGTTGCCTCCTGGCCAACCGGCTCACCGAGGACCCGCGCAACGCCGTACTGCTCATCGAGGCGGGCGGCGGCGACGCGAACCTGATCCACCTGGTGCCGAAGGGTTTCTACTTCACCCTCACCAACCCCAAGTACTCCAAGACGTTCGCAACGGTGCAGTTCCCCGACGGCCACGTAGAGCACTTGCCGCGCGGCCGGGTGATCGGCGGCTCGACGACCATCAACGGCATGGTCTGGAACCGCGGCTGGGCCAACTCCTACGACACCTGGGAGAAGGCCGGGAACACCGGCTGGAACTGGCAGCGGTTCCTCGACGCCTTCCGCAAGATGGAGCGCCACGAGTTGGGGCCCAGCGCCACCCGCGGCGGTGCGGGCGCGGTCGACATCGAGATCGCCGGCCCCCGCGAGGCCACCTGCGACGCACTGATCGCATCCTTCGCGCAGAGCGGGGTGCCGTTCGAGGAGGATATGAACGGTAGCGGCGGCGAGCGCACGTCGTACGTCGCCTCCAACACCCGCAAGGGCACCCGGATGAGCGCGGCGCGCGCCTACCTACGCCCGGCACGGCGCCGCAAGAACCTGACCGTCGCCGCCCACACCGAGGCCGAGCAGCTGGTGCTGGACGGCACCCGCGTCACCGGCGTCTCCTGCCGGCGAAAGGACAGCAGCCTGGTCACGTACACCGCGCGCCGCGAGGTGCTGGTCACCGGCGGCGCCTTCGACTCACCGCTGCTGCTGGAGCGCTCCGGCATCGGCAACCCGAAGATCCTGGCGAAGGCCGGTGTGAAGTGCCGCGTGGCCAGCCCCAAGGTCGGGGAGAACTTCAAGGAACACCGCGGCATCCTGCTGCAGTACCGGCTCGCCGGGGTCAAGGGTTACAACACCGAGGCCTCCTCCACCCCCCGCTACCTGTGGTCCGGCTTCAAATACCTGCTCACCCGTCGCGGCATGGTCGCGCACGGCGGCTACGCGCTGAGCGCGATCTACAAGTCGGACCCGACCTCGGAGTATCCCGACACCCAGTGCTTCTTCACCCCGATCTCCACCTCGGACGTCAATCCGATGACCGGCCGGATGGTGGTCGACAAGTTCCCCGGCGCCAAGTACGTCGCGCTCCCGATGTACCCGACCAGTCAGGGCTCGCTGCACATCACCGGCCCCGGGCTGGACTCCGTACCGCGGCTCGAGCCCAACTTCCTCAGCACCGAGGAGGACCGGCGGATGCTGGTCAAGGCGCTGCGCAAGGCGCGCGAGATCACCGCCACCGCGCCGTTCGCCAAGTACGTCGTCGAGGAACTCCAGCCCGGCCCGCAGATCGCCGAGGACGACGAGATCATCCAGTACGGCATCAACCAGGGCAACGCAGGCGCACACGGCCTGGGCACCTGCGCGATGGGCCCCGACGAGGACGACGTGGTCGACGCCTCGCTGCGGGTCCGGGGCACGCAGGGCCTGCGGGTGATCGACGCGTCGGTCTTCCGGGATCAGCCGTCGGGCAACAACAATGCGCCCACGATGGCGCTGGCCTGGATCGCGGCCGACATCATCCTGGCCGAGCGGCGCTGACCGCGACACGAACCGAAAGGAAGGAGCCCGGGCCATCGGCCCGGGCTCCTTTTCGTTCATACGGTCTGGTTCATACCGTCCGGCTCGGCGGCGAGTCCTACCGGACTCGCCGCCGAAGCCTCAGGACAGTTCGAGTCTGATCGCGCCCTCCGGGCAGGCGGCCGCGACATCTTCGGCCGCGCCGCGCTCGTCGAGGCCGATCGCGACGTCCTTCACCTGGCCGTAGCCGATGTCGTCGGTGTCGAACCAGGTGGGCGCGAGCGTGTAGCAGCGGCCGTGGCCGACGCACAGGTCGGTGTCGATGCGCAGTCGCAGGCACTGCTTCTCGTCGGTGGTGCTCTCGGTCATCGTGCTTCCCTTTCGTGAAGTCGGGTGTCGGAGTCGGGTGCGCCCGCCTCAGCGGGAAGCGACCTCGAACTCGAGGGGCAGGTGGAGGAGCTGCTGCATGAAGCTGCCGTAGCGGAAGTTCTCGACGAAGTCGTCGGGCATCCGGTACTCCCCGATCCGCTCGTGCCAGACCTCGAGCCCGATGCGCATCTCCAGGCGGGCGACGTGCGAGCCCAGGCAGCGGTGCACGCCGAGGCCGAAGGCCGAGTGCGGAACCCCGGTTCGGGTCAGCTGTACGTCGGGGGCCAGCTGTCGGTCCGCGCCGCAGCGGGCGATGAAGATCCGGTCGCCGGCCTTGACCGGGAACCCGTTGATCTCGGCATCCTGCTTGGCCACCCGGCCTGCCGAGCCGCCCGTGTTGTAGAAGCGCATCAGCTCCTCGATCGCGCCCGGGATCCGTCCAGGGTCGTCGATGAGGAACTGTCGATCCGCACGGTTTCTGGCGAGGTGCCACATGATGAAGCCGAGCTGACTGGACGTGGTCTCCTGGCCGGCGATGAACGCGAGCTTCGCCATCCCGACGAGCAGGTCCTCGGGGATCTCCTCGCCGTCGACGCGCATGTTCACGAAGGCGGTGGCCAGGTCACCAGGCTGCGGGTTGGCGCGCCGGTCGTGCATCGCGCCGCGCACGATCGTGTCGATCTGCGACTCGATGTCGTCGCGCTCCTCCTGGGTGGGAAACTCGAAGGTGGCGCGCTCGGCGAGGTGGAACATCCGGTCGACGTCCTCGGTGCCGATGCCCAGCCACTCGAGGAAGAAGAGCGCCGGCAGCTTGGCGGCGAAGTCCTTGGCGTAGTCGCAGCTGCCCTTGGCCACGATCGAATCGATCAGCTCGTGGCAGATCTCGCTGATGCGTGGCTCGAGGTGGGCCACGGCCTTCGGCCCGAACAGCGGCGCGAGCGCCCTGCGGTACTTGGTGTGGACCGGCGGGTCCATGGTGATCGGCGGGACGTCGAGGATGACCTCCTGCTTGGTGTAGACGATCGAGCTCGGCAGGTTCGACCAGGTGTGCGGGTCCTGCAGCACGTGCTTGACCGTGTCGTAGTCTGCGGCAACCAGATAGCCGCGGTTGACCGGGCTGTAGAACAGGCCGCCGACCTTGGTCGCCTCATCCCAGACAGCGAAGGGGTCGAGGCCCAGTCGCTCGTCGGTCTCCAGGTCGAGGCGATGGATCGGCAGACCGTTGGTCTCCGCTCGTTCCAGCATCGATGTCATTGTCAAACCTTTTCCGTATTATGTTTATTTTTATCTAACATAATTGATTGTAAGCAAGAACACAATTACACCGGAAGGTGACGCCCTCACCGGGCGATCCGGTCGTACATGCCTGCGGAGCGGTACGAGCGAGCCATCGGGCTGGCCAGATAGTGATGCGGATACGCCAGCGGCACGGCACTCGCCTCGTCGAGCCGAGCCACCTGCTCCGGCGTCAACGCCAGCCGCAGACACCCGAAGTTGTCGCGCAACTGGCCCGCACTGGTGGCACCCACGATCGGCACCACGTGGACCTCCCGGTGACGCAGCCACGCCAGCGCGAGCTGGGCCGGGGTCACGCCGAGCTCGGCGGCCATAGCGACCAGAGTCTCGACGACCGGGCCCGCAGCGCTGCCATGGGGGTCGGCCCACGCCATCGCCGGAGAGCCCCACACCTCGCTGGACAGCCTCGAGTCACGTCCGCCGCCGCCGGCGTACTTGCCGGTGAGGAGACCGTTCTTCAGCGGTGACCAGGCCAGCACGCTGAGCCCGAGTTCGGCCGCCATCGGCAAGTACTCGGCCTCGGCGCTGCGGCCGAGCAGGCTGTACTCGATCTGCAGGCCGACGTACCGAGTCCAGCCGCGCAGCTCGGCCAGGGTGTTGGCGCGGGCGATCACCCAGGCCGGGGTGTTGGAGACACCGACGTAGAGGACCTTGCCCGCGCGCACCAGGTCGTCGAGACCGCGCATCACCTCCTCGACCGGCGTGAGCAGATCCCAGGAGTGGACGACGTACAGGTCGAGATGGTCGGTGCCCAGGCGGCGCAGAGATGCCTCGACCGACGCGATCATGTTCTTGCGCTGGTTGCCGCCGGCGTTGGGGTCGCCGTTGCCGGGCGCGGCGTTGGTGTACTTCGAGGCGATCACCACCTCGTCACGGTGACCCGCGACCAGCTCGCCGACGATCCGTTCGCTCGCGCCGGCGGCGTACTGGTTGGCGGTGTCGAGATAGTTGCCGCCCGCCTCGCGGTACAGCTCGTACAGCTCGCGGGCCGTCTGCTCCTCGACTCCCCAGCCGGTGGTGGCCCCGAAGGTCATCGTGCCGAGGGCCAGATCGGAGACCCGCAGGCCGCTGCGGCCCAGGAGGCGGTAGTTCATCACAGGTAAGTCGCTCATCCGGCCACGATAGCGCCCGAAAGCCATTGTATGACAACTTCAACATCATTACCGTCATCGCTATGACCACGACCGATACACGCGCCCCCGACCCCCGCCGTCTGCAGGAGTTGCTCGACCGCCAGGAGATCCACGACGCGCTGCTGCGCTACACCCGCGGCGTCGACCGGCTCGATGAGGATTTGCTGCGCTCCGCGTACCACCCCGGCGCCATCGACGACCACGGCATCTTCCGCGGCACCGTCGAGGAGTTCATCCCCTGGGCGTTCGCAGGCCACCGGGCGAGCCATCACGGCGAGCAGCACTACATCACCAACCACACCTGCGAGATCGACGGCGACGTGGCCCACACCGAGACGTACTTCGTGATGGTCGGACAGAACCGGTCGGGTACGCCCGTCACGCTGCACGGTGGGCGCTATGTCGACCGGTTCGAACGCCGCGACGGCGAATGGCGCATCGCCCACCGCATCTCGATGGTGGAGTGGACCGGCGGCGTCACAACCCCCGACCTGCCGCCGGTCGACCGCAGGCAGAACGGCACTGTCGCGCGCGACCGCAGCGACACCTCCTACGACCGCCCGCTCCTCACCGACGAGCGCCGCACGCTCGAAATTTGAGCGCGGCCGTTTCGCCGGGCCGTCGACGCCCGTCGACATCCTGATGGGCAGACCCCATGGCCGGCCCGGCGAAGCGCCGTCAGCGACCGGAGCGGACGAGCCGTCCCGGTCGGGCCCCGGTGTCCTCGCCGTCGCGGTAGACGGTCTGGCCCGCGACGATCGTGTGCTCGTAGCCGACTGCCTTCTGCATCAGCCGCTTGCCGCCGGTGGGCAGGTCGTGGGCGATGTACGGCGAACCGAAGGTGAGCCGGCCGAGGTCGATCACGTTGAGGTCGGCCCGCAGTCCCTCGCGGATCCGGCCACGGTCGGCCAAGCCCATCACGTCCGCGGTGTCGGAGGTCATCCGGCGGATCGCCTCCGGCAGCGCCATCACCCCGCGCTCCTTGACCCAGTAGGTCAGCATCCAGGTCTGGAAGCCCGCATCGAGGATGAAGCCGACATGCGCGCCACCGTCGCCCAACCCCATGATCGAGTTGGGGTCCTCCAGCATCTCCTGGCAGACCCGGAGGTCGCCGCTGGCGTAGTTGGCGAACGGGACGTGGATGAAGCCCATCCCCTCGTCTTCGAGGAGGACGTCGTAGACCACCTCCTGCACCGGACGCCCCTCGCGGTCGGCGATCGCCTGCAGCGAGTTGGCGACGTCGGGAGTGTAATTCGGCGGGTTCTCGAAGCGGTACATCCTGCTGTAGGAAAGGAACTCCAATAGCGGCCAGGCGCTTTCGGCGTACGGGTCCTCCGAGAGGATCTGACGGCGCACCTCGGGATCGCGCATCCGCGCCACTCGCTCGGCCAGCGGAAGATCGGCGATCGCGCGGTAGCTCGGCGTGGCGGAGAACGGGTTCTGGCTTCCCTCCAGCCCCATCAGCAGGCCGACCGCGCGCGGCGCGACGACCGGGCGCAGGTCGACGCCGTCGTCCTTCGCCGATCCGGAGTACTTCAGCAGGTCACGCCACAGGTCCTGATTCGCATCCGCCGTCTGACCGCTCTGCACCAGGCTGTAGACGCCCGGCAGACCCGACTTCTTCAGCGCGCGGCGGACCATCTCGAACTCGCCGATCACGTCGGGATCCTGCACCTCGGCGACGAACTCGAACAGACCCCGGCCGGCATCGGCCATGCCCATGGCCAGGCCGACGATCTCACGTTCGCGGGCGAGGAGCGTCGGGGTGTAGTCCCCGGCGACGCTCTTGTGTGCCGTCGACCGGCTGGTCGACACGCCCCACGCGCCGGCGCGGATCGCGTCGGCGACGATGACTCGCATCTGCTCGACGTCCTCGGGCAGCGCCGGCAGCAGCCTGAACGCCCGCTCTCCCATCACATGAACGCGTACCGGCGCGTGCGGCACCAGAGCACAGATGTCGATGTCGCGCGGGGTGCGCTCCAGAACGTCGAGGTATTCCGCGAACGTCTCCCACGTCCAGGTCAGGCCCTGGTGCATGACGGGTGCCGGGATGTCCTCGACGCCCTCCATCAGCTCGATCAGCCCGTCGCGGTGCTCCGGCTTGCACGGCGCGAAGCCGACGCCGCAGTTGCCCATCACCACTGTCGTCACGCCGTGGTGCGACGAGGGGGCGGTGGCGTCGTCCCAGACCGCCTGCCCGTCGTAATGGGTGTGGATGTCGACGAAGCCCGGCGTCACGATTCGACCGGTCGCGTCGATCTCCTCGGCACCACGTCCGGCGACCTCGCCGACGACGGCGATGACGCCGTCCTTTACCGCGATGTCGGCAACTCTTCCCTCGGCACCGGTGCCGTCGTGCACCTCACCACCGCGGATCACGAGGTCGTACTCAGCTGTGCTCATCACTTCTCCCTGCCGTTCTGCTATGGAGTAATGATGAAACCCTAGATGCATGTAGGCTGCATGTAAATCATTTGCAACACGATAGCGCTGGAGGACGGTCGATCAGAGCGGCGGCTCGACCGCCTCGTACCGAGCCACGAACAGCTCCAGCAGCCGGGCCAGGTCGTGCAGGTCCGCGGCCGGCCAGTCGGCGGTGATTTCCTCGATCAGCGCCATCCGATTCGTGGTGGCCGTGCTCAGCGCACCTCGTCCGGCGTCGGTGAGCCGGAGCACGGCACGACGCAGATCGTCGGCGTCGGGGGCCCGGACCACCAGGTCGCGCTCGACGGCGGCATTGACCGCACGACTGGCGGTCGACTGCTCGACCTCGAGATCATCGGCCACATCGCTGATGGAAGGCAGCTTTCCGCGCTGCTCACGCAGCTCGACAGCGCGCAGCACGCGCAGCGCCTCGGTCCCCGGGATGCTGGGGACGCCCTCGAGGATGCGCCGGCGGTACGACGGTCGGCGCACCGAACGGACGAGCCGCAGCAGCAGCTCGTCCACACTGGTCAGGTCCTGGTCACGAGACATGGCGCATGGATAGCACACCGCTGCATGGTGTCCCGGTGGAACCAGCGCTCACCGGGTCGAAACGACGGTGGTCTTCAACTGGGTGTAGTGCAGCAGCGACTCGAAGCCCTTCTCGCGCCCCAGCCCGCTCGCCTTGTAACCGCCGAACGGCGTCTCGATCCCGGTGCGACCGCCGTTGACGATCACCTGTCCGGCCTCGAGCCGCGAGGCCACCCGCAGCGCGCGGGCGGAATCCCCGGTCCAGACACCGGCCACCAGGCCGTACTCGGAGTCGTTGGCCAGCTCGATCGCCTCACCCTCGGTCGCGAAGCGACTCACGGCGAGGACCGGACCGAAGACCTCCTCCTGGAAGATCCGCATCTCGGGCGTGACGTCGGCATACACCGTCGGCTCCACGTAGCGTCCCGCGGCCAGTGCGCCGCCTGCCGCGTGCCCCCCGGTCACCACACGGGCGCCGTCCTGCGCGGCGACGTCGAAGTACTCGATCACCTTCTCGAACTGCGCCTCCGTGGTCATCGGCGCCAGCCGCTCCCCCGGGACCCTGGCCCGCATCTGTGCCGCCACGCGCTCGAGCAGTGCGTCGTGGACCTCCTCCTGGACCAGCAGCCTGCTCAGCGCCGCGCACTGCTGACCCGCGCCGGTGCAGATGGTCAGCGCGCTGTCGACCACCCGATCCAGGTCGGCGTCCGCGAAGACCACATTGGCGGACTTGCCGCCCAGCTCCAGGATCGTCGGGATCAGCCGTCGGGCAGCGCTCTCGGCCACCCGCCTGCCGGTGACGACCGAGCCGGTGAACGCGACCAGTCGCACCGACGGATGCTCGACCAGGGGGCCGCCGACCTCCGGCCCCGCACCCAGCACCACGTTGACCACACCGGCCGGGACGCCCGCCTCCTCGCAGAGCTGCGCCAGCATCATCGTGGTGCCGGAGGTGAACTCCGAGGGCTTGATCACCACGGTGTTGCCGGCTGCCAGTGCGGCCGCCAGGCCGCGGGCCGCCTGGGTCAGCGGCCCGTTCCACGGCGTGATCATGGCCACCACACCGTAGGGCTCGCGGCTGGTGAACGCGTGGTCGCCTGCGCCGAGGTTGATCGTCTCCCCGAACAGCGCCCGGACCACGCCGCCGTAGTACTCGAAGTAGTCGGCGGCGACCTGGAGGCCGCCGCGCATCTCGGCGACGAGCTTGCCCGTCTCCTCGACCTCGACGTCGACGAACTCCTGGGCCCGCTCGCGCAGCGCACGCGCGACCGCCGCCAGCAGCCGGCCACGCTCGACCGGTGCCCGGTCCGCCCACGCGCGGGCGGCACGACGTGCGGCGTCCACGGCCAGGTCGACGTGGTCGCGGCCCCCGAGAGCGACCCGGGCGATCGGGCTGCGGTCGAAGGGACCGGAGACGGTCAGCGCGTCCTGATCTCCTCGCGGAACGCTCTTGCCGTCGATCCAGTGGTTCAGCTCGCGGACCATGTGCGCCTCCTGGGACGTGTCGGGGATTCATCGATTCAACCATGCTTTGAACACAACTGTTTTTTCGCGTCCATTACTAGTGATATAGATTGCAAATAGTGAGCAGAACTATTTTGAAGATCGAGAGGCTGACCGTGGACGACACGACCCAGATGACCTCGGAGCGTCCGGCGCTGGACGGCGTGCGGGTGCTCGACGCGAGCCGGGGCGTGGCGGGCCCGCTGGCCGGGATGGCACTCGGCGACTACGGCGCCGAGGTCATCCGGCTCGACGACCCCTCGGACGCGGACCTGCCCGGGTCTGTGGCCTGGCATCGCAACAAGACGATCATCCCTCGTGAGCGCGGCTCAGCCCTGGTTGCGGACGCCGACCTGGTGCTCACCACCGACGCCCGCACGGCGGCCGCACTGGGCCTCTGCCTGGACGACGAGCCTCCGGCCGGCCTGGTCCACCTGCACCTGCCGTTGTGGCATGACGAGCAGGACGGCCTCGACCCCTACACCCGCGACCGGATGGTCTCCGCCGACTTCGGTGCAGCGCGGCGGCAGACCTCGTTCAGCGGCGGTCCGGTCGACGAGGTCTACCCCTTCCTGTCCTCCATGCAGGGCGCCTGGGGCGCCACCTGTGGCATCGCCGCGCTGGTCGAGAAGATCCGCACCGGCTGCGGCCAGCGGGTGGTGGTCGACCCGCTGCACGGCTCGATGGTCACCACGATCACCACCATGCTGGTCAGCCCGACCGAGCCGCTCCCGGCGACCACCGTCGGCCCCGGCGGCCCCAACCCGACGTTCGGGACCTACCGCTGCGCCGACGGCGAGTGGCTGTTCCTGGGCGCGCTGGGCTCGAAGTTCCAGGACATCGCGTTCGAGCACCTCGGCACCACCGGCATCATCGTCGACCCGCGGATCGACGGTGTGCGCGAGCGGCTCTACGCCCCCCGCAACAGGGACTGGGTGCGCGCGCGACTGGCCGAGGCGTTCGCGCGCCGTACCCGTGCCGTGTGGCTCGAGGAGCTCACAGCAGCCGGGTGCCCGGTCAGCCTCGTGGGTGACCGCGACGACTGGCTCGACCATCCGCAGGTCGCCGCGCTGGGTCAGCGCGTCGAGCTCGAGGACCCGCTCGTCGGCGACGCCGTGACCGGCGGGGTCGGCGCCGAGCTCTCCCGCGGTGGGCTTCGCGAGCACCGGGCGCGGATCTTCGCCGACAACGCCGAGTGGGCCGAGCCGCGCGCCGGCCTCCCCGCGCCGCTGGACGCGCTGCCCACCGGAACCGGTCCCCTGGCCGGCATCAAGGTCGCCGATCTCGGCACGGTGCTGGCCGGGCCGTACGCCGGAATGCTGCTCGCCGCGCTCGGCGCGGACGTGGCGAAGGTGGAGACGGTGACCGGCGACGAGCTGCGGGTGCGTGGCTACGGCATCGCCCGTGGCCAGCGCGGGCTCGGCATCAACCTGCGCGATCCGCAGGGGTACGACGCCTTCCTGCGGCTCGTGGCGGCCAGTGACGTCGTGCTCGACAACTACCGACCGGGCGTCCTCGAGCGCCTGCACATCGACCACGCGACGCTTGCCGAGTGCCGGCCCGACATCGTCACCACCTCGATCACCGGGTACGGCGCCGACGGTCCGCTCGGCAGTCAGCCCGGGTACGACCCGGTGGTCCAGGCGCTGACCGGGATCATGAAGGCCCAGGGCGGCAGCGCCGAGCCGGTCTTCTCCACGCTGGCGATCAACGACGTGACGGTCGCGTGCCTGGCCGCGCTCGGCACCTGCGCGGCGCTCTATCAGCGTGCCGCAGGCCGCGGCGGGCAGCACGTCACCTCTTCGCTGGCCGTCGCCGCCACGTTCATGCAGAGCGGTGAGCTGGTCCGCTACGCCGGCCGGCCCGCCGCCGAGACCGGTGGCCGGGACTTCCCCGGTCCCGGGCCGCTGTCCCGGTTCTACCCGTGCGCGGACGGCTGGGTCCGGGTGCACCTGCACTCGGCGGCGCAGGCGGTCGACGCCGGGCTGCTGCCGGAGGTGTCCGGCGCCGAGGAGGGTGCGGACGCGCTCGCCCAGCTCATCGGGACGGCGATCAGCGCGCTCACCTCGGCCGAAACGGTGGCGGCCGTGACCGGTGCCGGCGGCGCCGCGGTCCGCGCACGCGATTTTCGCGAGGTGGTGAACGACCCCGAGCTGCTGGCCGACGGCCACGTCACCGAACTGGTCTGGCCGGACGGCAACTCGACGTTCCTTCCTCATCGCCTGGTCACCTTCAGCGGGCATCCGCCGTACCCGGTCATGCGGGCCACCGGTCACGGCGAGTTCAGTCGCGAGCTGCTCGGCGAGGCCGGACTGTCGGGTGCGGAGATCGAGGAGCTGATCGGCGCCGGAGTGGTCGTCGTGGGCGAGCCGATGCACTCGGTCGTGGGCGTGGGCTACCGCTGATCCGCGACCACTGACGCGCGGCCGTCGCGGCGCCTGGCGGGCACCGCGACGGTCGCCGTGCCGGGCGCAAGTACGGTGCCCGCCTCGTCCTCGATCCACAGCGTGACATCGACCAGACGGTCCCCTGCCTCCTCGCGCACCTCGGTGACGCGGGCCTTGACGTCGAAGAGCGCGCCGCGCAGCGTCGGTCCGCGGAACTGCAGGGCCAGTGCGACCACCCGAGCCCCGGGCAGCCACTCGCGCAGCATCCGGTGAGCGTAGGACCACTGCAACCGGCCCATCGCGATGGCACCGGGGTAGCCGGCCCTGCGACCCTCGTCGTCGTCCATGTGGATCGGCACGAACTCGTCGTTGACGGCCGCGAAGCGGTTCCACTCGGGGTATCCGGTGCAGCGCGGACCGGCTGCGATCACGTCGCCGACCCGCACCTCTGCTCTCGCGCTCATCGTGGTTCCTCGGGGTCAGTAGCGAATCGAGGTGTCGTGGCCGAGCTTCACGCGAGCGCCGTCCTGGTTGGTCCACTCCACCTCGGTGACCGTGATCAGCATCGGCCCCATCCGTCCGGTTTTCTCGCGGTAGGAGTGCAGGCGGGTCTCGGAGCGGATCACGTCGCCCGCGCGTATCGGGGCGCCGTAGACGACCTCGCTGCCTCCGTTGATCTGGTGGCGCAGTCCGGGGCCGGCGATGCCGATCGTCTTCTCCAGCCGGTCGGAGTCGCGCTGCAACGGCGCCACCGCGGGCACCATCCGGTCGGCCACGATCCAGGCGAAGGGATTGAACTCCTCGGGCGCCACGAGCAGGCCGCCGCCGGGGACCACGAAGTGCGCAGGCGGCGGATCCGGGTAGTAGACGGCGATCGCCCACCGCCGGATGTCGGAGGCGGCGACGGGGAACGAGACCCGCCAGTCGGCCACGGCGCCCAGCGAGGCCCGCATCTGCTCGCTGACCAGGCTCATCGGTCGCGGTGGTCGCGCTGCCCGGCGACCCTGGGGTGGGCGTAGGGGTGCACAATCCTCGTGGCCGGCGGCTGCTCGGCGCGAAGCGCCGCCGTCGCGCGACGGTACGCCTCGACGACGCGGTCCTCCTCCGCGTAGTCGAAGCGGTCGGCCAGCGCATCGGCAGCCCCCTCGACCGGCGGATGCTCGACGTACCAGCGCACCGTCTCGGTCAACGCCACCACGGCCGGCGTCGGCTCGACGTAGCCCAGCAGGTCCGCGGCCTTGTGGACGTCGACCAGCAGATGATCGTCGTGGGAGAGCGGGTAGAGACCACGGCCGGGGCCTGCCAGGTCGAAGGGCAGCGAGACCGGGCGCAGCGCGCCTCCGGCCGCCGCCGCGCAGACCTCGACCCACTGACGCATCGAGAACTGGTCGCGGTCGCCGACGTTGAAGATCTCACCGGCCGCGGCGTCCGGCCGGTCGACGGCCGCAAGCAGGTACGCCGCGGCGTTCACCGCGGCGCAGCGCATCGTGGCGGTAAGTCCGTTGTCGGCCAAAATGATTCGGTCGCGGCCGTCGAGGACCCGCCGGACCACCGACCACTCCCGCGGGTAGACCTGACGCGGTCCGTAGATCGAGGGATAGCGGAAGATCGAGGCGGAGAAGGCGGTTCGCTCGTGCAAATCGAGAACGTGCTGCTCCGCCGCGCGGATCTTTCGGGAGAACGCCTCGCCGCCGCCCTCCGTCGCAATGTCCTCGGGCCGCGTCGCCCGTCCGACGTCGGCGGCGCCCTCTCGGGCCTGGACCGGCATCCCTTGTGGTGCAAGGCGTCCCGGCTCGTGGTAGCCGGTGTAGGCGGGCAGCCCACTGACGGCGACAAGGGATCCGCAGCGCCCTGCGACGGCGTCGGCCACCACCCGGAGCCGGCCGTACGCGGCGACCACAACGTCGTACGAACGCCCCGCGAGCGCCTCGTCCAGCGATTCACGGAAGTGCGGGTCGGCGTGAATGTGCTCGTACGCGTCCAGCTCCGGCAGCTCGTGCGTGCCGCGGTGCAGCAGGGTGACCGCGTAGCCGCGCTCGGCGAGCCCGGCGGCCACGTGCGGGCCGGTCGGACCACTGCCGCCGACCAACAGCGCTCGGAGTGGCCTCATGCGTCGATCCTTTCGTCGGTCGGCTGCGCCGTGGTCGGTCCCTCGGGAGCCGGCTTCAGCCGGCCTGTTCCTGCTTCTTCTTCTCGACGTTGATGCTCGGGTCGATCAGACCCTCGTTCATCGCCTTGATGAGCAGCGCGACGTGCTGGGAGAAGAACCGCGCCAGGCGCAGGCCGTTGGCCATGAACCAGAGCTTCTGGTGGCCGGAGTGGCGCAGCGTCGTCCTCAGCTCGCCGCGGTCGTCGACGTTCCAGACCGTTGCCAGTGCATCGGTCACCTCGTCCCCGACGATCGGGCGTGCGACCTCGCGCATGTTGCGGAAGCCGGTGCAGAAGACGACCACGTCGGCGGCCTCCTCGGTCCCGTCGCGGTAGACCACGCCGTTCGCGGTGAACCGCTCGATCTCGCCCGGCTGAATCCGGATCTCGCCGTTGATGATCAGCGCGCAGTTGCCCTTGTCGATGTAGACCGCACCGCCGCCGCGCGTGGTCAGGTAGGCCTGGCCCGCGTCGCCCGGTCCGAGGGTGGTGCGGAAACCCGCCGCCTCCAGACCGGCCAGCATCTCGGTGTCGAGCTCGGCGATCCTGCGGGTCACGATCGGCGCCAGCCCGGTGCTGAGCGCGAGTGGGTTCGCGCTGGCGAGGAGGTCGGCGGTGCTGGTCTCCGGACCGTCCTCGCCGTAGTAGTTGCCGAAGAGATTCTTCAGGCCGTGCCGCTGGGAGAAGACCAGAACGGGGCTGCGCTGGACCATCGTGATCGAGTCGGCCTCGTGCTCGTAGGCGTCCTGGGCGATGTCGTGTGCGCTCGCGCCGGCTCCGACCACCACGACCTTCTTGCCCCGCAGTGCCTCGCCGCCCAGATGCGTGCTGGAGTGGGCGACGGTGCCGGTGAACTCTTCCATGCCCTCCACCACGGGCTGGTGCGCGATCGTCTCGCGGCCGGTGGCGAAGACCAGGTGCTGCGGGTGGAGGGTGCGCCGTTCGCCGCCGTGGTCGAGTTCGACGGTCCAGTGTCCGTGCGCCTCGTCGTACGTGGCGCTGTGGACGTTCGTGCTGGTCCACAGGTCGAGGTCCATCAGGGTGACGTAGGACTCCATCCAGTCGGCGAGCTTCTCCTTCGGGGTGAAGAGCGGCCAGGTGCTCGGATAGGGCAGATAGGGGAACTGGGTCGCCCACTTCGTGTCGTGCAGCAGCAGCCCGTTGTAGCGCAGCCGCCAGTTGTCGCCGGCGCGCGCGTAGCGGTCGACGAGCAGCGTGGAGACGCCGAGCTGTCCCAGCCGGGCGGCGAGGAACAGGCCGGAGTGTCCCGCACCGACGACGAGGACGCTGGGGTCGGCGTCGCGGTACTCGCGGCGCTCGGCCCGGACCTCGTCCAGTGAGCGGCGGGCGCCCGGCACCGACGGCGAGTTGTGCTCGTCCGTGGCGGCGTCGGCGATCGAGACCACCGGCTCGGGGAAGTCGCGCAGCGCCTCGAGGCTGGTGGAAACGACCCACGAGCGCCAGGCGCCGTCGTCCTCCTGCACCAGGCGGACCACGCCCCGGCCGGTCGAGACCCGGGTCTCGAAGTGGTAGATCGCCTCGATGTAGGCGCCGTTGAACGAGACCGGCCAGGACTCGTCGAGCCGGAGCGCGCCGAAGCCAGTGTCCTCCAGCGCGTTCGCGAGCGCGTCGACGATGTCGTCGGCGCCGTGGACGGCGACCAGGTCCCAGGACAGGGCGTAGATGTCGCGCCACCAGGGGTCGGCGGAGAGCAGCGCACGTACGCCGGTCCGGTCGGCGCCGGCCAGCGCGCGGTTCATGCCGTCTATCCACTCCTGCACCACCGTCCGGTGGTCCGGGTCCAGCCTGGTCAGGACCGGTGTGTCGTCGAGCTGGGTCATCGGGTCTCGTCCTTTCCGGCCTGAGCGCGGAACTCCCGCACCGTCTCGGCCGAGGGCAGTGCGATCAGCTCCACCTGGTTGCCGTCCGGGTCCTCGCAGAGGAAGAGGGTCACAGGTCCGTAGTTCTTGATGATGCTGGTGGTGGGCTCGGAGTAGACCTCGCAGCCCATCGCGACCAGCCGGTCGTGGAGGGCACCGATGTGGTCGGGGTCGACCGGGAAGGACAGCTGGCCCATGCCGATGTCACCCGGTCGCTTGGGCCGGCCTTCGTCGTCCTCCGGCAGGTTCCACTGCGCGAGCTCGATCTGGCCGACCCGCGAGGCTCCCTGCACGAAGACAGTGGTCGCCTTGGCGTGCGCCGGCAGCCGCATGAGCGACGGCGTCAGGTCGCTGGTTTCCTTCGTCAGGGTCTGGCGCATGCCCAGCCCTTCGACGTAGAACCGCACGGAGGCCTCGAGGTCACGGACACCGATCGCGACGTGGTTCAAGCTCCCGACGGCAATCCGGGTCTCCGCCGGGGCGCGATTCTCCTCGGCCGTCGTCACAGCACGAACCCCTCTTCCTTGAAGTCGCCGTCGCGCCATTGCAGCGCCGACTTGAGCCCGTCGCGGGCCGCCCTCGTCTTGAACTCGCCCGAACCGGGCCGGAAGCCCTGGGCGAGCACGTACCACGGGACCGACGACTGCAGCGCGGACCGGAAGCCCATCGCCTCGTAGGTCTGGTTGAGCGCAATCTTGTTGGCCGAGAGCATCGCCGGGTGCAGTTTGGCCATCGGCCGCAGCTCGCGCATGACCTGTTCGTCGAGCTCCTCGGCCGGGTAGCTCTTGGCGATCCAGCCCATCTCCGCGGCACGCTGCCCGGTCACCGAGTGACCGCCCAGCTGCATGTACTTCGCCTGCGCCATCGACATCTTCCAGGGGAAGTACTCGATGTCGGGGGTGGACTGCGCACGGGTGGGCGGGTAGCCCATCACGCAGTCGTCGGCGGCGAAGACGATGTCGCACATCGACATCAGCTCCGAGCCGCCGGCCAGCGCGTAGCCGTGCACCTTCGCGACCACCGGCTTGAGCAGGTCCCAGATGGTCATCCAGTCACGCAGACAACTGCGGGGGAACTGCCCGGTCCAGGACTCGAAGAGCTCGGAGTGGTTCCACCCGTCGGGCCGCTCCGGATTGGCCTGGCCGCCTGCGTAACTGTTCATGTCGTAGCCGGCGCAGAACGCCTCACCCGCACCCTGGATCAGGATGAGGGTGACCTCGTCGTCGGCCTCGGCAGCCTTGAGCGCCGCCACCACCTCGCGCCGCAGCGCGGGGCTGAGCGCATTGCGCTTCTCCGGCCGGTTGAGGGTGATCGTCGCGATCCGGTCCTCCACGCCGTACAGGATGTTCTCGAACTCCACTAGTTCTCCTCGGATCTGTGCTCATGGCTCTGCCCGCTGTCGGGCTGGAAGGGGGTGGGGGCATCGGTGGTCACGACGACCCCACGGGCGATCAGGTCCTCGATCCGGTCGGCGGTCACGCCGGCGGCCGCCAGCACGGCGCGGGTGTCGGCGCCCTGCGCTCGCGGCGGGGTGCGCACCGCTCCGGGTGTCCGCGCCAGCCGCACCGGAACGCCGAGCATCCGGACGCCGCCGGCCTCGGTCACCATGCCGTGTTCGGTCAGGTACGGGTCGTCGAGCACATGCTCGACCGGGCGCACGATGCTGGCAGGCACACCCTTGGCGATCATCTCGCGTGCGATGTCGGCGTCCGGGTCGAGTCCGGAGACCAGGGCAGCCAGGTCCGCGTTGAGGTCGTGCCGGTTCACCAGCCTGTCGGCGTTGGTTCGGTAGCGCGGGTCGGTGGCCAGGCCCGGCTCCCCCAGGAAGTCCGCGAGCAGCGCGAACTGCCGGTCGGAGCCTGCCGCGACGTACACCTCGCCCGCCGGCGAGTCGAACACCTCGCAGGGGGCGATGTTCGGGTGGCCGCTGCCGAGGCGGCGCGGGGGTTCGCCCGTCATGAAGTAGTTCGCCGCGACGGGGTGCAGCAGGCTGACCGCGCCGTCGGCCAGGGTCAGCTCGACGAGCTGGCCACGGCCGGACGCGGTGCGTTCGTGGAGCGCCAGCAGCACGCCGGAAACGGCGAGCAGGCCGGCGGTGAGATCGGTGATCGGCATCGGCACCCGCATCGGGCCGCCGTCGGGCTCGCCGTTGAGGTGCATGATCCCGGCGTGCGCCTGGATCACCGCGTCGTACCCCGGCAGACCCGCCATCGGGCCGTCGGTCCCGAACGCGGTGATCCGGCAGTAGACCAACCGCGGAAACCGCTCCAGGAGCGACGCCGCGTCCAGTCCCCAGCGATCCATCACGCCGGGCTTGAAGTTCTCCACCAGGACGTCGGCGTCCTCGAGCAGCCGCAGCACGAGCGCGCGGCCGTCGGGTGCCGAGAGATCGGCGCTCAGGTGCTGCTTGTTGCGGTTGAGCCCCGCGTAGTAGGAACTCACGCCGTCGGGATGCGCCGGCCCCCAGGTGCGGGTCAGGTCACCGGCGACGGGCTCGACCTTGACCACCTCCGCACCGTGGTCGGCCAGCATCTGGGTGCAGTACGGGCCCGCGAGGACGCGCGAGAGGTCGATGACCCGCACGCCGTCCAGGGCCCCGGTCACTCCGCTGCCCTCAGCACTTCGGCGGCGTCGGGGGCCCCGGGCATCCGGCGCTTGCGCATCTGGATCCGCCAGCGGCCGACCTCGCGCCGGAACGCCCACTCGTTGATCGAGGCGCTGAGCAGCTTCAGGGTGGGGCCGTCCTGGTGGAAGATGAACGAGTAGCCGTTGGCCACGGCGTCGTCACCGGTCACCCTGATCGCCAGATTGTTGCCCTGCACGTGCATGCTGCGGCCGTAGAAGCCGTTGTCGTGGGCGGCGGTCCGCACCGAGAGGAACTCGCGCATCGCAGCGAGCCCCTCCCACCGGACCACCTCGTAGGGGTCGTCCCCGCGTCCGGCGGAGACGTCCATGACGCAGTCGTCGGTGAAGAGCGCGAAGTACTCCTCGTCGAGCGGAGCGTCGGCGTAATAGCCGTATCGGGCGAGCAGCTCACGGATCTCCCGCTCGTCCTCGAGTTCGCGCAGCCGAGCCTCCAGCATTGCCAGCCGGTCCTCCACGGTGCATCATCCTTTCGAGTCGCCCTGCAACGCACTGTACATCACATCAACATGCTTGCAATGCATCACTGCAACATGCTTGCGCAAGTGACGCGGACGGCTCAGCAGCAGCCGTCGGGCGCGACGCCTACGCGCTCGTCGAACTGCAGGATCGTGCCGTCGGGGTCCTTGACGAACATCGCCCGCATCGGCTGACCGGCGCTCTCGCCGTATCCGACTCCGGTGGTGTCCTTGACCGAGACCGGCTCGTAGCCGGCCGAGCGCAGCCGCGTCGCCAGCGCCGGGATGTCGTCGACCCAGAACCCGATGTGGTGAATGCCGATCTGGCCCAGGTGGAGTGGCGCGTTCCCGGCCAGTTCGTCGGACTGCGAGATCGCCAGGAAGAGCCGGTCGCCGTAACCCTCGCCGTCGTTTCCGCCGAACCTCAGCATCACCTCGCGACGCCGGGTCGAGCCCACCTCGGGCCCGTAGAGCGAGTCCGCCGGCGGCTCGTTGGTCGCGTCGCGAATCACCGTCATCCCGAGCGCGTCGCGGTAGAACGCCAGCGAGCGTTCCAGGTCGCTGACCCCGATGGCGATGTGGGAGGAGAGCTTCATGAGGGTTCCCTTTCGACATGTAACTCGGATAACTTGATCACAGTAGCCTCATTACTTAGCCGTCCCGGGCGCCGCCACAGCGCGACCGCCCGTCCCAGGAGGACCCTTGACTGCCACGCTGCCCGATCTCGGCACCGCGGAGACCGGGCACACGCTCGGGATCATCGACTGCGACGTCCACCCGCTCAAGATTCGCGAGCACCAGCAGCGCGGTGCCGGCGTGCTCTCCTACCTGCCGCAGCGCTGGCAGCGGCATGCTGCCGAGGTGGGGGTCGCCCGCGGCGGCTGGGCCGGCGGCGACCGGCCCCGGCCGCGGGAGTACGGCCAGCGCTGGGACACCGAGCCTCCCGGCGGCGGCGCGCCGGGGAGTGACCCGCTGTTCGCCGCCGAGCAACTGCTCGACACGTACCAGATCAGCGCGGGCCTGCTCAACGACCTGGGCGCCTTCTCCTCGGCGGGGATGAAGGGGCAGCCGACCGGCTTCTCGGCGGCGTACTGCCGGGCACTCAACGAGCATCGGTGCGACAACTGGCTGGCCCGGGACCCGCGCTGGTACGCCTCGATCAACCTGCCCTACGAGCTGCCCGAGCTGGCCGTGCGGGAGATCGAGTTCTGGAAGGAGCAGGACCGGCAGTACGGAGACCGGATGAAGCAGATCATGCTCGCGCCGGACAACCTGCGCCCGCCTGGCCACCCGTCGTACTGGCCGATCTACGAGGCCTGCGAGCACTACGGGCTTCCGGTGACCTTCCACGTGATGACCGGAAACCGGGTCACCCCGTCGGGCTCGCCGAGCTACTACTACGAGGAGCACTGCGACTACGCGGCGTTCAACTTCCCGATGGTGGCCAGCTTCATCTTCGAGGGCGTTTTCGACCGCTTCCCGAATCTCGCGATCGTCCTGGTGGAGCTCGGCTGGTCGTGGGCGCTGCCGCTGTCGTGGCGCCTGGACGCCGCGGCCCGCACAATGGGCGGCGAGGTCGCACACCTGGCCAAGGCGCCCTCGGAGTATCTCCGCGACCACTTCTACTTCACCATCCAGCCGATGGAGGAGCCGGAGGACGACGCCCACCTCGACGAAATCTACGACGCATTCCTGGCCTCGGGCCTGGGCGAGAAGCTGATGTACTCCTCGGATTACCCCCATTGGGACTTCGACGAGCCGGCGGCGCTGCCCCGCAACCTGAGTGTCGAGCGCCGGGCCGCCGTCCTGGGCGGCGTGGCGAGCGAGCTGTACGGCATTCCGCTGCTCCCCGGCCAGGGCCTCGCGGTCTGATCTCGGTACCCGTTTTCTGCAATCTATTTTTAATAATGTTACTGACATGGACATAGCTTGATCGCGGGCCTAGGCTGCCCTCGGTGCCGCACCGCGGTTGGTGAGGCCGGATGGAACGCGAGGAGAAGCGTGACAATGAAGGTGAACGGTCGAAGGAGAACAGCGCGGATCGTGAGCGCTCTGGCGACACTGACGGCGGTGGCACTCGCCGGCTGCGGCGCCGACAACACGGCGGGATCCGAGCAGACGGCCGGCGGGGCCGACAGCCCGGCGGCCGCCCTGAGCGGGACCCCGATCACGATCGGGTACGCCGCCTCGATGTCGGGGGCGCAGGCCAGCAACGGACTCGGCGGCAAGGCCGTCGCCCTCGCTTGGCAGGAATACACCAACGCGCACGGCGGCATCCTCGGTCATCCCGTCGAGATCACGGTGACGGACACCAAGAACACCGTGCCGGGCGCGACGTCGGTCGTGAAGGGCTTCATGGGCGACTCCGACGTCGACGCCGTCTTCATGACCGATCTGGTCGCCGAGTCCGCGATGACCGACACGTTCAAGAACACCGATGTCGCGGTCATCAGCGCGAACGGCGCCACGAACGTGCCGTGGACCACCGTGCCGGGGCTCTTCCAGGACGTGTCCGGTGCCGAGTACGCGGCGCGGGTGTTCGCCGACGTCGCGAAGGCCGCAGGCACCGAGAAGCTCGGGTGGGCGGTCTGCTCCGAGGTGGCGAACTGTCAGGAGAACAGCGACAAGGGCTCGGCCTACGCCGAGACGCTCGGCGTCGCCCCGGTCGGCACCCAGCTGATCTCCGCGAGCGCCTCCGACTACACGGCCCCCTGCCTGTCGTTCGCAGGCAAGGGCACCGACGGCATCGCGATGTACGCCGGCTACACGACCGGCACCCGCTTCGCCACGGACTGCCTCCGGCAGGGATACTCCGGCACCTTCCTGACCGCGAACTCCGGCTTCGACCAGAGCGCCTTCGGCAAGGTCAGCGGCTTCAAGTCCTACGGCAGCACCGAGGGCTTCCCCTGGTGGGCAGACGATCCCGCCGTGGCGACGTACCGCGACGCGATGGCCGAGTACTCCCCCGACGGTGCCTGGCAGTCCGGCAACGCGACGTCGATCTGGTCGTCCTTCGAGCTCTTGAAGAAGGCCCTCGACGACGCGAAGCCCGCGACGATCGACCGCGCCACTGTGATGGACGCGATGTACCAGGTGAAGGACGAGACGCTCGGCGGCCTCCTCGCCCAGCCGGTCACCTACGCCAAGGGCGAGCCCTCCCGGCCCGTCGAGTGCAGCTGGTTCCTGAAGTTCGACGCCGGCGACGACGAGCCGACGAGCATCGAGCCCGCGAAGTCCGGCAACGGCGCGACCGGCGACCTGGCGAGCACCTGCGGGGACAGCGTCGGCAGCTGACGTTCGACGAAATGTTTACGGCGCGCGACGAATCCGGCGCGGCTGACCAGATTCGATCACCTCGATCGTTCGGGCCAGTCGCGCCGGGGTGGTGTAGGACTCGATCGAGCCACTCGACCAGTAACCGGCAGTGTCGGTGACGTTCACCACCGGGTTCTCTTCCACCGCTGCCGCTCCCGATCCGATCAGGTCGTCCAGGAGGCGACCGGCGCCCAACTCCTCCACGACGTCGCCGGTGTCCAGGCCGGGTCGACGGGCGGCCAGGAACGGACGCACCGAATCCTCGAACGCCCCGAAGACCGGATGCCCGATTCCGAACGCGCGCCCGATGCCCGGATGGTCGACGACAGCCAGCAGCCCGCGCCGAAGCGCGGTCGGGTCCTCGACGAGGTCGATCACCGGCACGTAGCGGTGCGCGCCGAGCCCGGCGGCACGCAGCTCGGCCACCGCCTCGGCGACGCCGCGCGCAGCGAAGTGCGCCGCCAGCCACGCGCCGAGTTGTCCGTCCGGCACCGCGACCGACTCCTCGAGCCCGGCGACCTGAGCGAGCAGGTCCCGGCCGTCCGAGCCTGCGGCCAGGTAGAACCAGCCGTCGCGGGCACGGTAGAGCCGGTCCAGCGCATGCCGGCCCATGGCCTCGGGCCCACTCGGCTCGTCCCACGACCTGCCGTCGTACCCGATCGCGAACGGCAGCTGATGCAGCGTGGCGGTCCGTGACAGCGACGCGTTGACCTGCTGCCCCGCACCGGTGCGCAGCCGGTCCAGGAGCGCGAGCATGATGCCGAAGGCGTTCAGGTGCCCGGCCGCATGGTCGTTGACCACGACGCCGAGCATCCGCGGCGCGCCCTCACCACCGGCGCGGACGCCCATGCCGGTCACCATCTGGGCGAGCGGCTCGTGACCCCGGTAGTCGGCCCGGTAGCCGCCGTGGGAGTGCAGCGACATCGTGGAGTAGATCGCCGCCGGATTCAGCTCGCGCACCCGCTCGGCGCCGAGACCGAGCCGCTCGGCCGCTGCTGGCGTGAAGTTGTGATGGACGACGTCCATGGCGCCGATCAGATCCGGCAGCAGCCCCTGGATTCTCTCGTCCTTCAGGTCGAGGAACGCCATCCGCTTGCCGCTGCTGACCGTGCGATGGCCGTGGAAGGCGGACAGGTCGTCGGTCAGCGGGTCGGCGCGGCTCGCGGCCACCGCCGGACTGTCGACCTTGAGCACGTCGGCGCCGTACTGCGCGAGCACACGCGTACTCGTCGGTCCGGCAAGCAGACTGGCGCAGTCGAGCACCCGCACGCCGTCCAGTGCGAGGTCGTGACGCAACCGCCTCTCGCTCGACCAGGAGAACCCCTCCCCGATCCAGTCGACGTCCGCCTCCGGGCCGACGCCGTCGGGCCGCGCGGAACGGCCGCGGCGCAGCTGGGGCCGACTCTCCGAGAGCAGCACCGGAAATCCCGGCTGGACCGTCGCACCGAGCACCGGGTCGGCGACCTCGATGACCGACCGACTGGCGCGTGCATGGTCGTCGGCAAGCCACGC
Source organism: Rhodococcus pseudokoreensis (assembly GCF_017068395.1). NCBI lineage: Bacteria > Bacillati > Actinomycetota > Actinomycetes > Mycobacteriales > Nocardiaceae > Rhodococcus > Rhodococcus pseudokoreensis. The sequence continues at coordinate 116,602 of NZ_CP070619.1, forward strand.
CCGGGTGCTCTGGCACAGCCCGAAGGCGCCCTGGAGCTCCTCTTGGCAGATGCGTTCCCAGTCCCGGCCGGACCGGGTGCCGATCAGCTCCACCAGGTCCCGCACCATCTGCTCGCACACGGCGTCGTCGAGATCGACGAGCCGGTACTGCGGAAGGAACCGGTCGAGGAACCGCTGCAGGCCGCGCAGCGGCGTGTCGAAGTAGAGGTGGGTCCCGTCGGCCGCCCTCGCGGTCTGGAGCATCCGGTGCAGGCGCGCGTAGATCGGGTTGTCCGTCTTGCGGGAGACGGGGACCTCGGCGTAGGAGCCCACCGCCTGGAAGGCCGCCTCGTGGAGCGAGACCTCGATCCACGCACCCCGGCCGGTGGAGGCGCGGGTGAGCAGTGCGCCGGCCACCCGATGCGACGCCATGAAGGCCGCGAAGGTCGAGGCCATCGGGAGCGCGCTGAAGACGGGGTCACCGTCGACCTCACCGTGCCGCGCCGGGTACAGGCCGGTCGCCGCGGCGAGCAGGCCGTCCCAGCCGGGCAGCTCGGCCCGAGGATCGTCGCGGGGGAAGGCCGGCAGCGAGCACCACACCAGCTGCGGGGCGCGCTCCCGGATGGCCGCCGGGTCCAGACCCAGTCGCTCCAGGACCCCGGGGCGGAAGTTGTCGACCACGACGTCGGCGGACTCGGCCAGCGCTGCCGCACGGGCGACGGCCCCCGGGTCGTGGAGATCGAGGCGGAGCTGCCGCTTGTTGCGATACAGCGCAGCGTTCGCCGGCGAGTCCCACCGCGGGCCGTCCGGAGGGTCGATGTGGATCACGTCGGCACCGTTGTCGCCGAGGAACATCGCCAGCATGGGTCCGGCCAGGTAGTGGCCGAGATCCAGGACACGCAACCCGCTCAGTGCACCGGTCGTCATCGGGGCCACGCCCTCTATATACATAGCTACATCATTTCTGCACAATAGAAACAAAACAAGCTTCGGACACGACGGAGCAAGTCAGGAGGCCAGGTGAGCACCAGGAGGTACGTCGTCGGTAAGGCGGCCGATCTCGCCGACGGGGAGAAGATGGCCGTCGAGGTGGGCGGCCGCTCGATCGCGATCTTCAACGTCGAGGGCCGCTACTACGGCCTGCTCAACCGCTGCCCGCACCGCGGCGCCGACCTGTGCGCGGGACGGTTCCTGCCGCGGGTGACGGCGGCGGTCCCGGGCGAGTACCACTACGACACCGAGCACACCTTCCTGGTCTGCCCGTGGCACGGCTGGGAGTTCGACGTGACCACCGGCCAGTCCTACTTCGACCCGGTGGGGATGCGCGGGCGGCCCTACAAGGTCGACGTCGAGAGCGGGGCGACCATCGCCGGGATGCAGCCCGGACCGCTCCGGGCCGAGACGGTCAGCGTCCAGGTCGAGGACGACTACCTCGTCGTCGACCTCCGCCCGCAGCGGCCACAGCGTGCCCAGTCGGCCCGCACCGAGAAGCAGGAGACTGTATGATCACCCCGACCAGGCCGGCTCTGATCGAGCCCGTCGTCGACCGCGCGGGCCGCGAGGCGTTGTGGACGGGCAGCGTCATCGACGTCGATGTGCACGCCCAGGTGCCGAGCGCCGAGACGCTCTTCCCCTACCTCGCTCAGCAGTGGGTCGACTGGTGCACCGAGCGGAACTGGAAGCAGCCACAGGGTCCGCTGTCGCACTACCCGCCGAACTCGCCGCGCACCTGCAGGCCGCAGTGGCGGCCCGCCGACGGCCGCACGCCGGCCTCGGACGTGGACCTGCTGCGCCGGCACGTCCTCGACCCGTGGGACGTCGATCGCGCAATCCTCAACTGCTACTACGGCATCGACAGCATCCGCCAGCCCGATTGGCACAACGCAATGGCAGGCGCCGTCAACGACTGGCTGATCGAGGAGTGGCTGAACAAGGACTCCCGGCTGCGTGCCTCGATGGTGCTGCCCGCCCGCGACCCGGCCTCCATGATCAGGGAGATCGAGCGGGTCGGCTCGCACCCGGGAATCGTGCAGGTGCTCCTGCCGGTGCGCACCGACGCCCTGTGGGGCCGGCGGATGTTCTTCCCGGTCTTCGAGGCGATGGCCGAGCACGGCCTGGTCGCCGGACTGCACTACGGGGGCACCGCCGACGGCGTGCCGTCGACCACGGGCTATCCGTCGTACTTCATCGAGGAATACGCCGCCGAGTGGCAGGCCTTCGGCAGCCAGATCACCAGCATGGTCGCCGAGGGCCTCTTCCGGGTCGCCCCAGACCTGCGCGTCTCCGTCCTCGAAGGCGGGTTCCTGTGGCTGCCCGCATGGGGCTGGCGGATGAACAAGGACTGGAAGGGGCTGCGTCGCGAGGTGCCGTGGCTGACCGAGCCGCCGTTCGACTTGGTGCGCAGGCACTTCCGCTTCTCCACCGCACCCACCGAGGCCGGGCCGACCCCGTTGCTGGAGAAGGCGATCGGGTGGCTGCGCAGCGAGGACCTGCTGATGTTCGCCACCGACTATCCGCACGCGCACGACGACGACCTGGCCCAGTTGCTGAGCGCGATGCCGGAGTCGATGCGGGCCAAGACCATGGCGGAGAACGCCCGGTCCTGGTATCGCCTCTGAGACGGCGATCGGCGGGCCCCGTACGTCTCGCGTACGTGGACCCGCCGATCAGCGTGTCGGGGGCAGCGTCAGCGGCCCGAGACCCAAAGCCGCACCGGACCGCGGAAGTTGTACTCCGGGCGGTAGTCGAACTCACCGGCGACGCGAAGGTCCGGGTAACGCCGATAGAGTGCGGTCAGCCCGACCTCGATGTCGAGTCGAGCGAGCCACTGCCCCAGGCAGGTGTGGATTCCGAACCCGAAGTCGACGTGGTGCTTGGCATCCTCACGCTCGATGTCGAGCCGCTCGGGGTCGGGGAACCGGGCCGGGTCGTGGTTGGCCGAGGCGACGAGCAGGCGGAGCGTCTCGCCGGTACGCACCTCGAACCCGTCGATTTCGGTATCGACCGCGACCGCGCGGTGCACGCCGTGTGCGGACGGGCAGTAGCGAAAGAACTCCTCGATCGCGTTGCTCGTCAATTCGGGGCGCTCGTGCAGCAGGGTTCGCTGCTCGGGGAAGGCGTCCAAGGCGATCACCGCGTTGGAGATCATGTCGTTCGCGTTGCCCGAGGTGAGCATCACGGTGAACATCGTGGTCAGCTCGGCGTCGCTGAGTCCGGTGCCGTCCTCCCCCGCTGCGAGCAGGTTGGAGACCAGGTCGTCGCCGGGTCCGTCGGCGGCGCTTCCCGGCCGGCGTGAGCGAATCACGTCGTGGACGTACGCCTCGATGTTACGGACCGCGTCGTACGCCTCGGCGAGGTTCTCGTAGTTGGTGCCCAGCCCGCGACGCGCGGCCAGTGCCCAGCCGCGGAAGGACTCGACGTCGATGTCGGGGATGCGCAGCATCCGGCAGACCACCCGGAACGGCAGGTAGAAGGAAAGCGCGCCCAGGTCGAACGGGCCGTCGCCCTTGGCGGCGATGCCGTCGAGCAACTCCTCGGCGATCTCCTCGGCCTCACTGCGCAGCGCGTCGATGGCCCGCACCGAGAAGGCCCGGGCGACGAAGCGGCGCAGCCGGCTGTGGTCCGGTGGGTCGTTCAGTCCGAGGTGATGGGAGTCGTGCTCGATGAGATGGTCGTACATCGCCAGTTCGTCGCCGCCCAGGGCGGCCCGCTTCTCGGTGACGCGGGAGCCGGTCTGCCGCCGGTTGGAGAAGCGCTCGGTGTCGCGGAAGATCGCCTTGATGTCGTCGTACCTGGAGACCACCACGACCGGCCCGACCCGCAGCACGGGCGCGTGCGCGCGCAGGTCGGCGTAGAGCGACCAGGGATCGGCCAGCATCTCGGGGTCGAGCGCGAAGAAGCGGGTCGCCCGCTCCTCGAGGTCGCCCAGTCGGGCACCGGTCGCGGCCACGGTCATCGGCGTGCCTCTCTGTCGGTTCGGGGACTCACAGGTCGAGGACGAGGCGCGGGCCCTTGGAGCGGGAGCAGCAGATCATCATCACGTCGTTCGCGGCGCGCTCGTCCTCGGTCAGCAGGGAGTCGCGATGGTCCGGCTCGCCGCCCAGGACGGCGGTCTCGCAGGTACCGCAGGTGCCCTCGCGGCAGGACGTGAAAATGTCTACGCCTGCACGCTCGAGGACGTCGGCGATGGACTCGTCGGGTCCCACCGTCATGGTGAGGCCGGACGCGTCGAGCACCACCTCGAAGGAGGTCGTCGGGCCGTCGAGGGCACCTTCCTTGGGCCGGAATCGCTCGACGCGCAGGGCTCCGGTGGGCCACTCGGCGCACTGCGCCTCGACCGCGTCGATCAGCACGCCGGGACCGCAGCAGTAGACCGCCGTGCCCTCGACCGGCTCGCCGAGCAGTCCGGCCAAGTCGATCAGGCCGCGCTCGTCCTCGGGCCACAGCGTGGCCCGGTCCCCGTAGCGCTCCAACTCGCCGCGGAAGGCCATCGACGCTCGGCGCCTGCCGCCGTACACCAGCTGCCAGTCGGCCCCGCGGCCCTCCAGTTCGGCGATCATGGTCAGCAGCGGCGTGATGCCGATGCCACCGGCGATGAAGAGGTGGCGCGAAGCTTCCTCCAGCGCGAACTCGTTGCGGGGGCCGCGCAGGCGGACGGCGTGTCCGGCCACGACCGTGTCGTGCAGGTACGACGAACCGCCCCTGCTCTCCGGCTCGCGCAGGACGGCCACCCGCCACGACGACAGGTCGGCCGGATCGCCGCACAGCGAGTACTGCCGCTCGACGCCGTTCCCGAGCACCAGATCGACGTGCGCACCGGGCGTCCACGCGGGCATCGCACCCCCGTCGGCGCGCACCAGCTCGAACGAGCGCACACCGTCGGCCTCGGCGACGACTGCTCGCACGGTCGCATCGAAGAGCCGATCCGGGTCGGCCGACAGGGGATCCCTCAGTACTCCGGTCTGTGTCATCTCGATAGCCCTCGACATCGTTGCTGTAAAAACATTAGAAATCATAGTAACATGTTATGTACATAACATTGATCGACGAGAGGGTGGCGAAGATGGCCCCAGAGTTCACCCGCAACGGCCTGCAGCGCGCAGCGCTGAAGTGGGGGCATCAGTTCAGCACTCTGCTCTACCCCGTCGCGCGCAAGACGCTGCCGTATCGCCCGAAGATGTGGTGGATCCCGCGACTGCCGATCTGGGCCCACCCGAGGCGCGCACCGCACAGTCGCCCGTGGAGCACGCCGGTCCCGGCACCGGCCGACGAGCTGCGCACCGGCCCCGGCGTCCAACTGATTCCCGAAGCGCAGCAGCGCGCGTTCGACGAGGCTCCGCTGCACGACTTCATCCGCCTCCACCCGGAGATGCGCGGAGAGCACAGCCCCACCGGCCACATGTGGATCTCGCTGCTCTCGACGTCGCCGCGTGTCCAGGGCGCCGCCCGCCGCCGCGCGCAGGCAAACCGCCGCCCCGAAGCCACCGCACCGGCCGCGCGGGTGACGCCGGCAGCACTCACCGAGGCGATGAAGCGCGAGGCGGCGCGCCTCGGCCTCGCCGCGGTCGGCGTCACCGCCTACGACATCAAGTACAACTACGCCGAGTACCACGGCCTCGCCGTCGGCGACACGATCATCGTCGGCATCGTCGAGCAGAACTTCGACTCCACCCAGATGTGCCCGAGCCTGCGGTCGGAGAAGGCCGCCCTCTCCGCGTACGCGGGACTCGAGGACCGGATGCGCCTGCTCGCCGAGTGGATCCGGGAACAGGGCTACGCCGCCAGGGCCGAAGGCTTCGTGGGCGAGTCCATGGTGATCCCGTACGCCGTCCAGGCAGGGCTCGGCCAGCTCGGGCTCAACGGCCAGTTGTTGACGCCGAACGCCGGGTCGCGCTGTCGCATCGAGGTGATGTCGACCGACGCGCCGTTCCTCCACGACACCCCGGTGGACTTCGGAATCGAGGGCGTGTGCGACAAGTGCCAGATCTGCGTGCGCCGGTGTCCGGCGGGCGCGATCCCGGCGATCCGCAAGGAGAGCCGCGGCGTCGTCAAGGCGAAGCTCAACACCAAGCGCTGCCTGCCGGTGATGGGCAAGACCGCCGGCTGCTCGGTCTGCATGAAGGTCTGCCCCGTGCAGCGGTACGGCCTCCCCGCCGTCCTCCAGGAGTTCGAGGCCACCGGCCGCGTCCTGGGCAAGGACACCGACGACCTGGAAGGCTTCGACTGGCCACTGGACGGCAGGCACTACGGGCCCGGTGAGCGGCCCCGGCTCGCTGCCGAGGTCTTCGAGACGCCGGGCTTCGAGTTCGATCCGGGCCGCAAGGTGCCGCTGGACTGGGTGGACCCGACCGGGACGAACACTGAGGCGCTCGGCTACTGAGCCGACGAAACGCCCCGCATGACGACGTTTCCATCCGCTGAGAACCCCCACAACCCAGGAGAAGCCCCATGAAGCTCGCCGTCGACCTCAATCAGTGCGAAAACCACGGTCAGTGCACGTTCGCGACGCCGTCCCTCTTCTCGCTCACCGACGAGGGCCTGTTGTCGTTCCGGTCCACGGCCCAGGACGAATACGTCTCCGCCGATCTCACCGAGGCCGACGCCGAGGCGGCGGCCGCCGCCGTCGACATGTGCCCCATGCAGGCGATCAGCCTGCGCGGGTGAACGCGCCCGTGAGCGGGACCTGCCGCCGATTCGACGACCACGTGGTCCTGGTGACCGGGGCGACCAGCGGCCTGGGCGAGGCCTGCGCACTGCGACTCGCCGCGGAGGGCGCCGACGTGGTGGTCACAGGCCGGCGCGCGGACCGCTGTGCGGAAGTGGCCGAGGAGGTGCGCCGGCACGGCGGGCGATGCCTCAGCGTTCCCGGCGACATCACCGACCCCGCCCATCCCGGGCGTCTGGTAGAGGCGACCCTGGCCGAATTCGGCCGGCTCGACGGCGCCGTGAACAACGCCGGAGTCAGCCCAGCCCCGCGACCGGCGGCCGAGTATCCGGACGAGCTGTGGAACGACACGATCGCACTGGACCTGACGGCCGTATTCCGCTGCCAACGTGCGGAACTCGAAGCGATGGTCGCGGCCGGCCACGGCGCGATCGTCAACGTCGCCTCCTACGCAGCCACGACGGTTCAGACGCGGGGAATCGCCTCCTATGCTGCGGCCAAGCACGGGGTACTCGGCCTGACCCGGTCGGCGGCACGCGACCATGCGGCCGACGGGGTGCGGGTGAACGCGGTCGGACCCGGGCACATGCGCACGGCGATGATCGACCGGCTGCTCGACCCCGAGGGCGAGGAGCGGCTGCGGACGCGCATTCCGATGGGCCGCATCTCGGCCCCGGAAGAGGTCGCCGCCGTGGTGGCGTTCCTACTGTCTCGGGACGCCTCGTTCGTGACGGGGCAGATCGTCGTGGCCGACGGCGGACTCTCGATCTGAACCGAACGGGACCGGGTCGATCGGCTGAGCCCGCCGCCAGGCATGGGAGCCTCAGCCGATCGACGTCGCGGTCTCCGGGTTCTCCGGCCACTTCAGGCGCTTGTACAGCGGATCGTTCTGGTCGCGCGTGCCCCGGAAGTGGCCGCCCGGCACGGCATTCTGGCAGGGCACCGTCCCGTCCCACTCCATCACCACGCGGCGGTAGGTGATCTTCCAGCCGTCCTCGGTGCGCTGGAAGTAATCGAGATAGCGCCCGATCGACTGGTAGAGCCGGTCTTCGGCGGTCTGCATCCAGTAGGCGAAGTACGACTCGCCGTATGCCTCGTCGCCCTCGACGTCGAAGATCGACTGGCCCATCAGGTGGTAGATGAAGCTGGAGGCCGACGTGAAACCGGGGTTGTTACAGATGAACTCGGCGAACTCCTCGCGGCTCCCCCGGAAGCGGCCGTGGTCGTCGAAGGACTTCTCGGAATAGCAGGCCAGTATCCCGTCGCGGTCCATCCGGTCCACGGCGCGCTCGAGCTTGGCCACCAGTTCGGTGAGCTCCATCTTGTCGGCCAGCAGCGCCAGGTCAAGCGTGGCAGTCATGTATCACTCCTTCAGCCAGAACGTCGACAGTTGTTGTCAACTTATGCTCAAAAGAGGCTAGCGTCATCGGTCCACATCGTCCAGCACGTGCGATTTCTCTATTTCGGAGTCGTAATCAAGTGCGTTTACTGTTATGTAATAAGTAGACAAGTGATGCTCGTCTCATCTATGTTCCCTTCAGAGGACACCCGTCGCCCGATGACGGGACCCGAACACACGAGGAGCATCGGTGTCATCCAGGATTCTCACCCTCAACAAGGCAATGCGGGTCGGTGCCGTGTTCGCCGTGGCCGGCGTGGCCAGCGTGGCACTCACAGCGTGCGGCGGCAGCAGCAACGACACATCCACGTCAGGCCTCAGCAGCGGCGGCAGCTCGTCGAGCTTGACCGGAACGCCGATCAAGATCGGTTATGTCGCTTCCAAGTCCGGCGCCCAGGCCACGAACGGCCTCGCGGCCGAGGCCGTCGCACACGCCTGGCAGGAGTCCACCAACGCAAGCGGCGGCATCCTCGGTCACCCGGTCGAGATCGACATGGTCGACTCCAAGAACACCGTTCCGGGCGCCACCTCGGCGGCCAAGGCATTCCTCGCCGACGACAGCGTCGACGCCATCTTCATGACCGATCTGGTCGCCGAGGGGGCGATGGCTGATCTGTTCAAGGACACTCCTGTCCCGGTGATCAGTGGCGGCGGCTCCAGCGACCTGCTCTGGTCGAAGGTCCCCGGCGTCTTCCAGAACGTCTCCGGTTCGGACTACACCATCAAGTCCTACATCGACCAGTCCAAGGCGGCAGGTGCGAAGAGTTTCGGCTGGGCCGCCTGCGCCGAGGTCGCCGTCTGCGCGACCAACGGTGAAAAGGCCGAGGACTACGTCAAGTCCATCGGCATGACCGCGACCGGCGTGCAGCAGTTCTCGGCGTCGGCCACCGACTACACCGCCCAGTGCCTGGCCTTCACCGGCAAGGACACCGATGCGATCGCGTTCAACATCGGCTATGCCGTCGGCGCCCGTGTCGCGACCGACTGCCTGCAACAGGGCTACGACGGCATCTTCTCGGTCATCAACTCAGGTTTCGACCAGGAGGCGTTCAGCAAGGTCTCCGGCTTCAAGTCGGCCGGTGGCACTCAGGGCTTCCCGTGGTGGTCCGACGACGCGAAGGTCGTGGCCTACCGCGACGCCATGAACAAGTACTCGCCCGACGGCGTCTACACCTCGGGTAATTCCACCGCCATCTGGTCCAGCTTCGAACTGCTCCAGAAGGCACTGGAGAACGCCAAGCCGGCCGAGATCAACCGGTCGACGGTGATGGACGCGATGTACACCATCAAGGACGAGACCCTCGACGGCCTGCTCCCGGAGCCGATCACCTACACCAAGGGCCAGCCCTCCAAGCCGGTCGGCTGCAACTGGCTGTTCACCTTCAACGCCGGCGACGACAACCCCGAGGGCATCGCGCCGGCAACGTCCGGCAACAGTGCGACGGGCGACCTCGCCAGCACCTGCGGCGGCTACCTGCCCGGCCTGGGCATCTGATCCACCGCACACACATCACCGAAGGCCCGCGTCCTCCGTCCGGAGGGCGCGGGCCTTTGCCTATCTCCTCCGTTGGGCCGCGGGCCTTCGGCCATTTCCTACGTACGGCTCAGGGTGGGTGCCGGTGCATACCCGCGCTCAACTCCCTACCCCGGCAACCGGATCACTTTGCGCCACAACACTGCCCGCGACTCGACCGAGCCGACCCGCTGGAACGCCGCGGCCCCGTGCCCGGGGCGTAGTTCGAACGACCTGGACCGCGATGAGGCTCGACGCAACTGAGTCCGCCCCCGATCGGGGGGCGGACTCGGTTGCGTTTGCGGGGGACTCAGGCGGCGCCGTCGCCGATGTACTGATCGAGGACGTTGCCCTGAAGCAGGGTCTCAGCGCTGCCGTCGTAGGCGATCTCGCCGCGGCGCAGTACGTAGGCGTGGTCGGCGATCGACAGGGTGCGCAGCGCGTACTGGTCGACGAGGAGTAGCGCGACGCCCTTCTCGCGCAGGGTGCGGAGGAAGTCGAAGACCAGGTCCACGATGATCGGCGCCAGTCCGAGCGAGGGCTCGTCGACGAGAACCAGACGCGGGTTGGCGACGTAGGCGGCTGACAGCGCGAGCATCTGCTGCTCACCGCCCGACATGGTGCCGGCCTTCTGGTTCAGCCGCTCGCCCAGACGCGGGAAGACGCCGGTCGCGATCTCGATGCTCTCCTGGGCGTTGAATGCGTTGGACTGCATCAGCAAGTTCTCCCGCACGGTGAGGTTGCGGTAGACGCCCCGGCCTTCGGGTACGTGGCACAGTCCCGCGCGCGAGCGCCGCGCCGCCGAGGTCCGCGTGACCTCGTCACCGTCGATCAGCACCTCGCCCGACGAGGGTCGAATCAGCCCCGAGGCGACGCGCAGCGACGTGGTCTTGCCGGCACCGTTCGGGCCGATCAGGGCCGTCACCGAACCCGGCTCCACCCGCAGGGACACATCCCGCAGCACCGAGGTGGTCCCGTAGCTGGCGTTGACATTGCGCAGTTCGAGGGCCGGAGTCCCGGTGAGGGCGACTCCCCCTGCGGCCTCGGTCGTCGTCTGTCGTTCGGTCATCGGACCATCTCCTCGATGAGGTCGTCGGCGATCTCGATCTCGGCGTCGGTCTCGGAGCCGAGATACGCCGCCTGGACGACGGGGCTGTTGCGGACCTCGCTCGGCGTGCCGTGGAAGAGCATCTTGCCGAAGTCGAGGACGTGGATCTGGGCGCAGATCCTGAGCACGAGAGCCATGTCGTGCTCGACCAGCAGGATCCCGCAACCGCGGGTCTCGACGATCTGGGTCAGGGTCTCGCCGAACTTCTCCGTCTCCACCGGATCCAGGCCGGAGGACGGCTCGTCCAGCAGCAGGACGTCGAAGGGGCCGCTGAGGCAGCGGGCCAGCTCGACGAGGCGCCGCTGTCCGGTGGAGAGCTCGCCCGCGTTCACGTCACGCAGATCTGCGATCCCGCACAGCTCCATCGCGTACTCGGCCGCCTCCCGGGTCGCCCTGCGTTCCTTCCGGGTCGCGATCAGTTGACCGCGCAGGCTGGAGCCGGCCATGCCGGACTCGACGCCGAGCGCGACGTTCTGCGCCACCGTGAGCGAATCCGCCAACTGCATGAGCTGGAAGGTCCGGCCGAGACCGCGGCGGCCGCGGGCGGCGGCACCGAGGCCGGTGACGTCCTGGCCGTGCAGCATGACCTGGCCGGTTGTCGGGGTGAGCAGGCCGCTCGCCGCGTTGAACAGCGTGGTCTTGCCCGCACCGTTGGGGCCGATCAGACCGGTGATCTGGCCGACCGGAGCCGTCAGCACCGCCTTGTCGAGCGCGGTCCGACCGCCGTACTTGATCGTCAGGTCGCGGATCTCCAGGCCGGTCGCCGCCGACGGGATCTGCCACGGATCGTCGGCGACGGCGACGTTCGGTGCCTCCTTACGACGCCGGAAGTGGGTCTCGATGAAGTCGCGGGCACGCTGCGGGAGGGTGTCCGCGCCGCCGCGGGTGGCGATCATGATGGCGCCGACGCCGAAGAGCACGCTGAGCCACGGCGTAGCGGTCTCGCTGTGCCAGTACGCCGGGATCATCGCCGAGACGACGCCCACGACCGCGTACCACGGCTCGCGGAACGGCATCAGTGCCAGCGTGGCGACCAGGACCAGCGAGTAGTAGGCGGCGTAGTTGCTGTCGCCGAGCACCGCGTAGTGGATGGTGCTTCCGTAGAGCGTGCCGCCGATACCGGCGATGTAGCCGGCGATGCAGAAGACGATGAGGCGCAACAGGTTGGTGTTGAGTCCGAGGGTGCGCACCGCGAGCGTCGCCTCCGACAGTCCGCGCAGCACCCGGCCCAGCCGGCTCTGGTGGATGAGCACCATCACGAGTGCGGTGACGACGAAGAAGGCGAGCACGATGTAGTACCACGCCTCGTCGCCGGCGTCGCCCGGTCGCGGCATCGGCAGGCCGGTGCCCGTCGTACCGAAGAACCAGCTCTTCTGGTAGAGCCAGGCCTCCGCGGACAGGCCGAAACCGAGTGTGGCCAGGGCGAGGAAGAGTCCCTGCAGGCGGATGGCCGGCAGTGCGAGCAGCGCCGCCACCGGGACGACGACCAGGGCGGAGAGCAGAACGCCGACCAGCCACGGCAGACCCCAGTGAGCACTGATCTGGGCGAAGGTGACGGCACCGATCGCGGCGAAAACGGCCTGGCACAGCGAGACCATGCCACCGGTGCGTACGACCAGACCGAGCGAGAGCAGCACGATCGCCTGCGTGAGGCCGACGGTCAGGAAGGTCAGGTTGGAGGAGAAGATCTGCGGACCGAGGAGCAGGAAGATCAGCACGACGGCACCGCCGATGAGACGAGTGCTGGGCGGGCCGTGGTACGGGATCTTGGGCGCCTGCTCGGCTCGCGCCGGCGTGTCGAGGTGCCGCTTGGGCGTCACCATGAGAGCGACGATCAGGACGATGAAGGGCAGCGCCGTCGACATGCCCTGCAGGGACGGGATGTCGATCGCGAACTTGGTGAAGAGGCTCGAGGCGACGCCGATCACCAGCGCGCCGACGTAGGTCAACGGGATGTTCGAGAACCCGCCCAGGGCGGCGGCGCCGAAGGCCTGTACGAACAGGAAGGTCATCGCGACCGCCTCGATGCCGGCGGTCGGAGCGATCAGCACGCCCGACAGTGCCGCGAGCGAGGCGCCGATGCCCCAGGACAGCCGCTGGACGGCCTGCGGGCTGGTGCCGTGCAGGGCGACGAGGTCGGGATCGTTGACCACCGCGCGCATGGCCAGGCCGACCCGGCTGAAGCGGAAGAAATAGAACAGCGCGGCGACGATCACCAACGAGATCACGATGATCGTCAGCTGGGCATAGGTCACGTTGACGCCGGCGATCCGCGTGATCGTGGTGGCGCCGGGCAGGAACGGCTCGGGCCGCAGCGGGTTGAATCCGAACTTGACCGTGGACAGGCCCTGGACGAGCAGGACGATGCCCACCGTGGCCACCACCTTGAAGGCGGGCCTCTGGTTGCTCAGTTTGAGACTCACCGCAGAGAGGACCAGGCCGCTCAGCGGGCCGAACACCAGGACCGACAGCAGCATCGCGAGCCACCAGTTCATGGCGAGCTCGACATGGAGCCAGTAGAAGATGTAGGCGGCCGCGGCGGCGATCGCGCCATGGCCGATGTTGAACAGGCCGGACGTCTTGTACGTCAGAACCAGCCCGGTCCCGGCGAGGCCGAGCACAGATCCGGTCACCAGTCCGGCGACGATGAAGGGCAGGAGAGTGTCCACGTAATACCTCGAGGTTGCTGGGAACGATGGCACGCGCCCCGGGACCGGGCGTCAGGGTCTATTGATGTTCTATGAATCCCACAATGATTCGTAATGGTCCTCTAATAATGCTTAGAGATCTGGGTCACGTCAATCGTCAGAGCGGACGAATACGACAGAAAGGTTGTCGCTCTCGCGTCACGAGCCGGCAGGCGGCGGAGTCGCCGCGCCGACGATCGCGGCTCGCTGCGCCGCGCTGAGCCCCCAGCGGGGTGGGCGCCGCTCGACGAACGCGGCAGTGCCCTCCGTATGGTCCGACGAGCCGCGCACGACGTCCATCGCCTCTGCGGTGACCCCCCAGCCCAGCTCCTCACCGGGCTCCTCGATCCGCTCCAGTCCGCGCAGGATCTGGGCCACCGACTCGGGTGCGCTCGCGATCGCATCCAGTGCGAGGTCGAACGCGGTCCGGAGCACCGCTCCGGGCTCCACCAGCCGATTGACCAGTCCCAGGTCGTAGGCGCGCGCGGCATCCAGACGGGCGCCGGTGAGCATCATTTCGACGGCCACGTTGCGGGGCAGTCGCGCCGGAGCGCGCATCAGTCCGCCCGCGCCCGGCAGCCGTCCCCGAGCGCCCTCGGGGAGCGCGAACCAGGCGTTGCACGACGCCACTACGAGATCGGCCGCGAGCACCATCTCGAAGCCGCCGCCCAGCGCAGGCCCGTCGACCGCGGCGACGAGAGGCTTGGTGCGGGAGCGCCGGATCATGCCGTACTGCCCGCCATCGGCGGTATGCGGGCCCGCGCCCAGGACGAGATCGCTTCCGGCGCAGAAGAAGTCGCCGGCCGCTGCCAGGACGCAGACCCGAAGGTCGGGATCCGCCTCCAGCCGGGCGAATGCCGCCTCCAGGCCGAGGGTCATCGCCGGGTCCACCGCGTTGCGCTTGTGTGGTCGGTCGAGGGTGACCTGCAGCACCGGTCCGACTGCCCGGACACGGACCGCGCCGCCGGGCCGTCCCTCCTCCGCACGAGGATCAGTCATCGAAGGGCTCGGGCCAGTCCAGCCAGGTGGTCAGCGCCCGACCGGCGACCAGTGCGCGCTCGGCCTCGCTCAGCGCGGGGAGACGAGCGACGAAGACGTCCGACAGCTCGGCATAGGGCACCGTCAGCCGCGACAGATCGGATCCGAAGAAGACACGTTCGGCGCCGAACGACTCCACCAACCGGTAGATCGCCTCGGTGATGGACGGGAACGGGTGCGGCTCGCGTAGGAAGCACGGCAGCGCCGATGCCTTGACCGCGATGCCGGGATAGCGGCCCAGGTCGGCGAGCGGCGCCACCGCCTCGGGCAGGGGAACCTCGGCGGTCTCGACGGCAGCATGGTCGACGGCGATCTTCAGACCCGGGAACTCCTCGGCCAGTCCGGCGTAGAGCCCGTAGCGACCGGGGGCGTAGATGCTGAGGGGCACGCCGTAGCGCTCGGCGGCCGCGAAGAACCCGCTGCGTCGCGCCGCTTCCAGCGTCCCCTCGACGTCGCCGCGGTTGAGCGACATCCTGATGGCCCGCATCCCCGCGATGTCGCGCCACTGCGCCAGCCGCTCGACCGCTTCCGGGTCGCCGGTGGCGAAGCGGCAGATCGCGCCGAAACGCGCCGGGTCGGCCGCTGCCACCTCGAGCACGTAGTCGTTGCGCGATCCCTCCCAGGTCGGCCCGAGCAGGAGAGCACCGCTGACCCCGGCAGCGGCCATCTCGTCCAGCACCTCGGGCACCTCCAGCGGAACGGGCCGCTGGGGCTCGATGGCGTCGAGGGGCCAGGGACGGTCCGGCGTCGAGGCCTTCCAGACATGGATCTGAGCGTCGATCAATCGAGTTGGAGTCATGATTCTAGGATCATAGCGTCATCATTTGTCCACGAGAAGGATCTCAGAACGCGATACCCTGCCAGGCCCGTCTGGCGAACGCCAACGGGTCCTGCACCAGCGAGTCGGTGACGTCGAGGCGGCAGAACGTCCTGTCCTCGCCATATGCCGGCCACCCGGGCTCGCCGGTCGCGACGAACGCGACCCAGGCGCCGTGCATCCGGGTGGCCAGCTCCCGCGGCGCGCCGGCACCGCGCAGCTCGATCCCCCAGGGATCGTCCAGGGTGTCGAAGACGAAGGGGACCTCGAGTGTGTGGCAGGCGCCCAGCCGGCCGTCGAACGTCGTCGGCCGCCAAGCGAATTGGTAGGCGTACGACGCCTTCCCCGCCGCCTGCCGAGCCTCGAGGAGCCGGTCGGTGGGGGCGATGCAGAACCAGTCCGACTGCACCGCCACGAACAGCTCGGCCGGCGTCGCCTCGGGCAGCTGCTCGTGGTACGTCGCGAGCATTGCACCCGGGTTCTCGCACAGCCTCGCCGTGGTGGCGGTGAGCACCTGGGCGGTCATCGCGTCGGCCAGGCCGGTGGGTGCCACGAAGAGCCCGTACTCCTCGGCGTTCACCCCGATCAGCAGGTCGACGTCCGCGGCGGCGCCGGCCGCGATCGCGTCCACCGGGTGCTCGGGCAGGAAGTCGCCGTCGACCACCGGCTGGAACACCAACCGCCGGAACTCGGCGAAGCGCGGGTCCTGGCCGGAGGTCAGCCGGGTGATCACCGCGTTGGTGGCGGTGTGCAGCTCCGCGACCGGGACCTTCGTCAGGGCAAGGGCATTCGCCTCGACACCGAGCTCGACGCCCAGCTCGGCGGCGACGGTCTCGGCCCGTGCCCGGGTGTGCACGTGATGCCCGGACCCGCTCTGCGAGATGGCCCGATGGAAGAGCCCGCGCGCGCTCGGGACAGCGAGCAGGGTGCACACCGCCATCGCGCCTGCGGACTCGCCCGCGATGGTCACCCGCAAAGGATCCCCACCGAACGCTGCGATGTTGTCGCGGATCCACTCCAGCGCCGCGACCTGGTCACGCAGTCCGCGGTTGGCATGGGCATCGGGAAGCAGCGCGAAGCCCTCCACTGCCAGCCGGTAGTTGATCGTCACGGCGAGTACGCCGTCGCGTGCGAACGCCGAGCCGTCGAAGGCCGTGGTGGAACCGGCGCCGGTAGCGAATCCGCCGCCGTGGATGAAGACCAGCACCGGTGCGCTGCCCTCCGGATCCGGCGACCAGAGGTTGAGGTTCAGGCCGTTCTCGCCGTCCCGGTGCGGGTCCGGTAGCAGGGCGTCGATCACCGCGGAGCGCTGTGGCGGGGTGGAGACAGTCGGCCCCCAGTCGGTGGCGTCCGCGATTCCCTGGTGCGGCACCGGAGGGCGCGGGGCGTCGAAGCGGGCCTCGCCGACCGGCGGTGCGGCGTACGGGACACCCTTGAAGGCCCAGCCACTGCCGGTGCGCGCGCCGCGGAAGGCGCCCTGCGCGATGCTCACCACCCTCGTCTCGGCCGCTTCGTCCACCACTGCCGTCTCCGCCTCTGACATCGGTCGCCTCCCTGTCGTGCTCGTGCCGCGGTCTTGCTGCGCGCATCGCGCTTGTACTTATTTTGCTATTATGTACAACTATTGCAGAAGTCGCGCTGAGACGCGACCGGCCTCCGCCGGACCGAGACCTGTCCGCGGCGGGCGCTCGAGAGGCATTCGCGAAAGGTAGCGCCACCATGACCCTGGACGAGACGACTCGACTCCGGCTCCTCACCGCACCCGACGGGGCGTTCCCCTTGACGGAGATCGCCGTCGACGGCGTGCGCCTGGAGATGTTCGACCGCGATCCGCGCACGATGCGCGACGCCTTCCTCGCCACCCGGGAGCACCGCAACCGGACCGCGGTCGTGTACGGCGAGGAGCGCTGGACCTACGAGGACCAGTGGCAGGAGGTCGTGGCGCTCGCCCACGCCCTGCGCGACGAGCTCGGCGTGCGCAAGGGCGACCGGGTCGGCCTGGCCATGCGCAACTACCCGGAGTTCATCTTCACCTTCTGGGCGACCCAGCTGCTCGGTGCCGTGCTGGTGCCGTACAACGGCTGGCTCCGCACCCGCGAACTCGCCGACCTGATCGCCGGGTCGGGACCGGTGGTGCTGGTGGCCGACCGCGAGCGCGTCGCCCTGCTGGCGGAGGAGGATCTGGCCGCCGCCGGTGTACGCACCGTCATCGGGGTCCGGGCCGAGGACGCCACCGCCACCGAGCGCGGACGCAACGCGGTGATTTTCTACGCCGACCTCGTGCGGCGCGCCGGGCACCCGGCCGAGCCGCCGGCCGAGGAGGTCCGCCCGGAGGACCCCGCCACGATCCTCTACACCTCGGGCACCACCGGGAAACCGAAGGGCGCGCTGCACCGCCACCGCAACCACTCGGCTTCCCTGCTCAACAAGCTGATCCGCGCCATGCGGGTCGTGCCTGCGACCGCCACCGAGCCGCTCCAGGTCCTGCCGCCGGCTCCGTCGACGAAGCTGATGACGTTCCCGATGTTCCACATCGCCGGGATGAACACGCTCTACACGGCGGCGTACTCGGGCCACACCCTGGTGCTGATGTACAAGTGGAACGCCGAGCTGGCGGTCGAACTGGTCGAGCGCGAGGCGGCCAACGAGATCGCAGGACCGCCGTTCGTCATCCAGACCTTCCTCGACGCCGTCGCAACCACCGAGCGCGACCTGAACAGCCTGCGCATCATCGGGATGGGTGGCTCGGCAGCGTCCCTCCAGGTGGTTGACGCCATACGGGAGCGCTTCGGCGACCAGATCACGCCCCGCACCGGGTACGGCCTGACCGAGACCACCTCGGGTGTCCTGTCCATTCCGGCCGGCGACTTCGCCCGTCATCCCGACAGCGTCGGGCGCCCGCTCCCCACCGTGCAGGTAGCCATCCTGGGCGAGGACGGTCGCTCTCTCGCGACCGGCGAGGTGGGTGAGATCGCGATCTGCGGACCTCAGGTCGTCAGCGGCTACTTCGACCTGCCGGACGCCGAGGACTTCCGCGACGGATGGTTCCACACCGGTGACCTCGGCCGGATCGACGAGGAGGGCCTGGTCTACATCACCGGTCGCCTCAAGGACGTGGTCATCCGCGGCGGCGAGAACATCTACTGCGCCGAGGTCGAGGCCGCGCTCAACGCACATCCCGACCTACTCGAGGCAGCCGCGTTCGGCGCGCCGCACGCCGCGCTCGGCGAGGAGCTGGTCGCGGTCGCACGTGTCCGGTCCGGCAGCAACCTCGAGCCGGAGGAGCTGCGCACCTTCGCCGCCGAGCGCCTGGCCGCCTTCAAGGTGCCTGCGCGGATCGCGATCGTCGACGCCGAGCTCCCCCGCACGCCGAGCGGCAAGATCGTCAAGCGCGACATCGCCACCACGCTCGACGTCGCCGACCTGCTCAACCCCGTCGATGCCTGAGACCTCGGGCGCGGAGCTGCGCTGGAGCATCCGGGCCAGCTTTCTCCGCTACGTGGCGGCGCTGCCGGACGCACGGGCGTCGGTGTCCGACGGCGCGCGGCTGACCCGCGACGACCCGCAGCTCGTCGTCTATCCGGCGGACCCGGACGCGACCACCGATTCGACCCTGGCCTTCCGCGGTGACCTGCGGCTGTCGGGTCACGGCGGGCTGCTCTTCGTCCGCCTGGCCGGGCCGCGGATCGAGCTGGGTATCGACGGCGGTACGGCGGTGCTCAGCGTCGAGGACCCGACCTCCGAGGACGGGACCGGGCCGCGCCTGCCGCTCGTCACCGTGACCCTGACCCGGACCGAGGACGGCTGGTCCGGCTCGGACGCCGCGCTCACCGCGGACGGCGTGGCGCTGTTCAACCACGTCTACCCCGCCGGTGCTCCGTTCGACCCGCTCGAGATCGTCACCACGGCCACCGCGGCCCACGTCGTTCTTTGAGCGCCCTGGATCCTCGTCGAGGCGGGGATCCAGGGCGCCGGGGTCGGAGGTCCCGATCAGACCTTCAGCTCGGGTTCGGGAGTGTCGACGTTGAAGACGATGCTGTTGCCGCCGTCGACGATGATCGTCTGACCGGTGACGTGGCCGGCCAGCGGCGAGCTCAGAAACAGCAGCACGGCGGCGATGTCCGAGGGATAGGCGACCTTGCGCAGCGGTGTCTTGTCCACGTTGGCGACCACGAGGTCGTGGGTCCAGCGCGGGTTGGTCTGTTGCCGCGGCGTGCGCACCACGCCCGGGGCGGCGGCGTTGACCCGGATGCCCAGCGGACCGAGTTCGACTGCGGACGTGCGTACCAGCGACATCAGTGCCGCCTTCATCGCGCCGTACGCGCTGGTCTTCGGAGCGCTGGTCATCCCGGCGACGGAAGCGACGAAGGAGATCGAGCCGCCGGTGCCGGTCCGCTCCCAGAACCGGCCGGCGTACGTGAGCGCGAGGTACGCGTGCTTGAGCACGATGTCGACGTGGAACGTCCAGTCGTCGTCGGTCAGGTCGACCAGCGACTTGTACATCGCCAGCCCGACGATGTCGACCACGCCGTCCAGCCGGCCACACTGTTCCTCGACGAAGCCGAAGAGCGAGGCGATCGCCTCTCGGTCGGTGATGTCTCCCGTCCAGGCAAGGCCGCCGACCTCCGCGGCGACAGCGGCGGCGCGTTCCTCCTCGCGATCCACGCAGACGACCGTCGCGCCGTTGGCCGCCAGGGCCCGGCATGCCTGCAGGCCGATGCCGAACCCGCCGCCGAGGACCACGTGGACCTCACCGTCCAGGCGCAGCATCGACGCGTAGTCCGGGCTCCAGTCCGCGTCGCGGTCCACCCACTCGGTCACTTCGCGGCCACCGTCGTCTGCTGAGTGGTCTGTTCCGGGTCCTGATCGGGATCCGCCGAGGACTCCCGTTTGCGCCACTGGACAGCGCCGTCCTCGACGGTCGCGTGGGCGACCCGGCCGCCGTGGATCTCCGCCCAGTGGGAGTGGTTGATCTGGTGCAGGCTGAAGCAAGCCTGCAGTGCGTTGTGGAAACCCATGTTGTCCTGGGTCTGGTTGACCGCTTCCTTGATCATCAAAGCGGTCATGGTGGGCCGCTTGGCGATTTCGCGGGCGTAGTCGAGAGTGCGCTCCTCGAGCTCGTCGGCGGGGAAGATCTTCTGGACCATGCCGAGGAGGTGGGCCTCCTCGATCGTGACCTCGCCGCCGGTGAGCATCAGCTCCTTGGTGCGTCGCAGGCCGAACTCCCAGGGGTGGGCGAAGTACTCGACGCCGCACATGCCGAGCCGGGTGCCCACCGGATCGGCGAAGGTCGCGCCCTCGGCGCCGACGATCAGGTCGCACGACCAGGCGAACGTGAGTCCCGCCGCATGCACCGGTCCTTGGACCGAGCAGACGGTGATCTTGCGCAGGTTCCGCCACCGCAGCGAGTTCTGGTAGTAGAAGTGCCACTCCTGGGTCATCCGCTTCTCGGCGCTGACCTTGGTCGCTCCGTGGCTCTGGAACGTCGGGTGCTGATCGGGACCGGCCTCGCGCTCCACCGCCCGGTCAGGCGTGCCCATGTCGTGCCCGGAGGAGAACGTCATACCGTTGCCCGCCAGGATCACCACACGCACGGTGTCGTCGGCCTCGGCACGGAGCATCGCCGCGTCGAGTTCGACGAGCAGGCTGCGGTTCTGGGCGTTGCGGTAGCGGGGACGGTTCAGGGTGATGCGCGCGATGACGCCTCCGTCCAGCTCCTCATAGGTGATGAACTTGTACTCCGACATGAGCGTCCTCTCCGGCGCGACGACCGTGTCGCCCCATTCTTCGATCGATACATAGAAACAACATAATTGCGGTCCTACTTGACCGCGATCGGGTTCAACGGCGAGCCGACGGCTCCCGTCACCGTCAGTGGCTGGGCACTGAGGAAGAACTCGTAGATGCCGTCTGCGGCGCAGTCGGCGGCGAGCTGATCGAGGTCCCACATCTCACCGATGAGGACACCGGCGTTGACCAGGAAGATCACGTGCAGCGCGAACTTCGCCTCCGGCAACGACTCGCTGGGGACCGACTCGAGCCCCCAGGTGTCGGAGGCGACCGCCGCGATCTTGCGCGGGAGCAGGTAGTCGGCCGCGCTCACGCCCAGCCCCGGCGCGGGACCGGCGGCGTAATCGCCCCAGTGCTCCTCGCCCTCCTCGCGCCGGCGCCGCATGTGACCGGTGCGGATCAGCACGATGTCGCCCTCGCCGATCTCGACGCCCTGCGCCTCGGCGCAGGCCTCCACGTCGACGTCCTGGATCGCCGCCTCGGGCTCGAGCCAGTCGACGCCGTAGAAGCGCGGAAAGTCGAGCAGCACACCGCGGCCCACCACCCGGTCGCTCACCTGGGCGATGCTGTTGTGCACGGCCCCCTGGCTCGTCACCGTCTGCGGACCGTGACCGTTGTAGGTGACGCCGTCGTAGAACACATGGCAGAAGGCGTCCCACTGGGTGGCGCACTGCAGCGGCATGTAGATGCCGTCGTCGGTGGACTGCATCCCGTGCCGGGCGTTGTCCCAGTCGGCCAGTAGGTCGCCGCCGTGCTTGTACATCACGTGCTGCGGGTTGACCCGTGCCGACCGTGCCGGCATCGGCCCGTTCCGGTCGAGCGGGATGGCCAGGGAGAACGACTTTCCGGTGCGGATCAGCGCACCGGCAGCGGTTATTCGCTCCCGCGTGATGTAGTTGAGTGAGCCGGCCTCGTCGTCACTCCCCCAGCGCCCCCAGGTGCGGTAGCGCTGGGCGATCTCGTCGAGTTGTGCCTTGCTGTAGCTGCGCCGGGGCGAGACAGTCGGGCGGGTGCTGATCGTCTTCTCCATTCTCTGCGTCGGGTCCGGGTCAGCCGCCGATGCCGTACGTCTTCATGTTGGCGAACTGGTCCATGCCGCTGCGCCCGAGTTCACGGCCGACACCGGAGCGCTTGGTGCCACCGAAGGGCACCTCGGTCGGCGAACCCAGGAAGGCGTTGATGCCGACACCACCGGTGTCGAGGCGTGCGGCGATCCGCATGGCCTCCTCCTCGGCGCCGAAGACGGCGCCGCCGAGACCGTAGGGGTTGTCGTTGGCGAGCGCCACGGCCGCTTCTGCGTCGGCGACCCGGAATATCATTCCGAGCGGGCCGAAAGGCTCCTCCCTGTAGACCCGCATCTCCGGCGTGACACCTGCGATGACGGCAGGCGCGAAGTACGACCCGGGGCCGTCGACCTTGCCGCCCGCGAGCAGCACCGTCGCACCCTTCTCGATCGCGTCCTCCATCTGCTCCTGGAGCAGGTCGGCCGCAGCCTGACTCGACATGGGGCCCACGGTCGACTTCTCGTCGAACGGGTCGCCGAGAACCTGCCCGGCGAACGCAGCGACATACTTCTCGGTGAACTCGTCGGCGATTCCATCGGTCACGATGACGCGTTTCGGCAGCGCGCAGGCCTGGCCGCCGAGAACGAGGCGACAGGCCGCCGCGGTGCCCGCAGCGACGTCGACGTCGGCCGAGTCCAGCACGATGAACGCGTCCGACCCACCGAGCTCGAGGACGACCGGCTTGATGTGCTTGCTCGCCTGGGCGCCCACGGCCGATCCCGCCCGGTCGGAGCCGGTGAGGGTCACAGCCCGGATGCGGTCGTCGGCGATCAGGGTCGAGCACTGCTCGGGGGTGGCGAGGACGGTCTGGTAACAACCCTCGGGGAACCCGGCCTCACGGAAGATCTCGTCGTACATCAGTGTCGAGCCGGCGCAGATCTCGGCAGGCTTCACCAGCACGGTGTTGCCGAGCATCAGGTTCGGTGCGGTCGCGCGCATCGCCTGGTAGAGCGGGGCGTTCCACGGCTCGATGCCGAGAACGACACCGACTGCCTCCCGCCGCAGGATCACCTTGGCGAAGCCGGGAACCTCGATCAGCTCGTCCGCGAGCAGTTCCTCGCCGTGCTTGGCGTAGTAACGGAACATGTCCACGGCACCACTGCCCTCGGCCATCGAATGTGGCAGCACCTTGCCCATCTCCAGGGTCGCCTGGTGGGCGAGTTCGGGGAGCCTTGCTTCGATCAGGTCCGCGACCGCAAGGAAGAGGGCGACCTTCTCCGAGATGGGGACGTCGCGCCAGGCGAGGTGGGCTGCGTGTGCGGTCGCCAGCTTCGCCTCCAGATCCGCGTTGTCGATGAAGGCGAACTCTCGGAGCAGCTCACCCGTGGCGGGGTTGAGAGTTCGGTATGTGCGCTGGGCGGGCATCGTGGCAGTCACGTGGTCCTCCTGTGGACGGGTCCGTAATTAGCTTTCAACACTAGTACAACAAGACTTAAAAAGGTATGTTCCCTTATTGAAACTCGTCAGCCCGGCGGCGCCCGGGATCTCTCTCCTTCCAGAGGTGCGCATGGACATCAACCTGCTCGACCCGGCCCACTACGTGAACGGCCAGCCCTATGAGCTCTATCGCCATCTGCGCGAGACCGACCCCGTGCACTGGCACGAGGAGTCCTACGGCGGACCGGGCTACTTCGCCCTGACGCGCTACGCCGACATCAAGGCGGTCGAGACCGACTCCGCGACGTTCGCGAACGCACCGACAACGCTGATCAACGACGACGCTCGCGTCGGCGATGAGACCCATCAGCACCTGATCTTCTCCGACCCTCCGCACCACACCGAGCACCGCAAATTCCTCAGCCCGGAACTGGGCGTGCTCGCGGTTCGCACGGGAGAGGACCGCCTCCAGGAGTTGGTCCACGACATCGTCGACCGGGTCATCGAAAAGGGCGAGTGCGACTTCGTCGAGGACATCGCCGGCAGGATGGCCAGTTTCGTCATGGCCGACCTCATCGGGCTGCCGCGCGAACAGTCGCTGGTGATGTTCGACGCCGCGGCCGTCCTCGCCAGCGGTGCCGACACCTCGAAGGGCCGCGGCCTCGAGGCGGCGACGATCATGTATCAGTGGGCCGATGAGGCCCGCAAGGAGCGGCTCGAGAGCCCCCGTGACGACATGCTGACCCGGATCGCGCACGGGGAGGTGCTCGGCATCCCGTTCGACGAGTTTCAATTCCAGCTCGACTTCCAGCTCCTGGTCAGCGCAGGCAGCGATACCTCGCGGAACGTGCTCGCGACGGGCATGCTCCGGCTCTTCGAGAACCCGGACCAGTACCGCGCCCTGGTGGCGGACCCGAGCCTCGTCCCCCAGGCCGTCGAGGAGATGCTGCGGTTCGACCCGCCGATCGTCTTCCAACGCCGCACGGTGATGCGCGATACGGAGATCGGTGGCGTCACGATCCGAGAGGGCCAGAAGGTGGCGAGCTACTACGGCGCCGCGAACCGTGATCCCGCCGTCTTCGCCGATCCCGACACCTTCGACATCCGCCGCTCCCCCAACCCGCACCTCGCCTTCGGCGCAGGCAGGCACTTCTGCCTCGGCACGCACCTCGCGCGGGCCGAACTGGTGGCGATGTTCACCGCGCTGGTGACCCGGATGCCCGACCTGCGTGCGACCGGCGACACCGTCTGGCACGAGTCGCCCGAGACCCCGTCCGTAGTCGGCCCGACGGCGATTCCGGTGGCGTTCACTCCCGGCGTCCGACTGGGCAGCGCCGCACTCATCTGACGTCCGGTTTTCACCCATCCCAATTATGTTTATAGTGAGGCAACTCACCTGCTCTAGTTATGTTCAACCGAGTAGGTTGGTTGCCGTCACTACCCCCGGCTGCGAAGGATCACCATGACAACCGCGCCCCCTGCGACCACCAGCGAAACCCTGGTCGAGGAGACCGCCCGCCGAGTGGTGGCCGAGCATCCGCCGGCCACCACCCCGCTGCCCGAACTGATGGGCGCCTGGTACGACGCCGGCCTCACCTGGGTGCACTTCCCCCTCGGCCTGGGTGGCCTGGACGCGCCGCGCTCGCTGCAACCGCTCGCCAACCGGATCCTCCGCGAGGCAGGCGGTCCCGAACCGCGCACCGTCAACACCATCGGCTACGGCATCGTCGCCGGCACCATCCGGCGATACGCCGACACCGCGCTGGCCGCTCGCCTGTTGCGCCCGTTGGCCACCGGCGAGGAGAAGTGGTGCCAGCTGTTCAGCGAGCCCGGCGCCGGCTCCGATCTCGCCGGCCTGGCGACCCGCGCCGTACGCGAGGGGGACGGCTGGCGGATCAACGGCCAGAAGGTGTGGAACAGCCTCGCTCACCTCTCCCGCTGGGCGGTCCTGCTGGCCCGGACCGATCCCGACCTGCCCAAGCACAAGGGCCTCACCTACTTCATCGTCGACATGCAGACTCCGGGCATCGAGGTCCGGCCGTTGCGCCAGCTGACCGGACGGGCCTCGTTCAACGAGGTCTTCCTCGACGACGTCTTCATCCCGGACAGTCAGCGCTTCGGCGAGGTCGGCGAGGGCTGGATCGTGGCCAACAGCACCCTCGGCGACGAACGGACCTCCTTGGGTGACCGCGTCGCCGCCCGCGGAAGTGGTGCCATCGCCGACGCCCTCGCACTGTGGGCCGCCCACCCCGAGCGGCACACCCCGGTACTGCGCGAGCGCCTGGTCCGGCTGTGGGTGCGGGCGGAGAGCCAGCGGCTGACCGGCAACCGGGCCCGTGTGGCCGCCACCAAGGGCGTGATCGGTCCCGAGAGCGCCATCATCAAGCTGCTCAATTCCGAACTCACACAACATGTCTACGAGTTCTGCATCGAGTTGCTCGGACCCGAGGCGACGCTGATCGACACCTACTCCCTCGATGCCCCGGACGACGAGAGCGGCCCGACAGCGATCCAGCGCAAGTACCTCCGTTCCCGGGCCACCACCCTGGAGGGCGGCACCTCGGAGATCATGCGCAACGTCATCGGCGAGCGCGTCCTGAAGCTCCCGCAAGAACTGCGCGCCGACAAGGGCATCCCGTGGAAGGACATCCCCCGATGAGCGCGACCCCGACCACCCCCAGCTTCCCCACACGACAGGCAGGCCGATGACGCAGGAGTTCGAGTTCAGCGACGAGTTGGTGGAGCTGCGCACCATGGTGCGCGACTTCTGCCGGGAGTTCTCCCCCGAGGCCGTCGTACGCGAGGCGATGGAGAGCGACACCGGCCACGACCCTGCGCTGTGGCGACGGTTCGGTAGCGAACTCGGCGTGCTCGGGCTCGCCGTTCCCGAGGCGTACGGCGGCGATGACGCCGGTCTGGTCGCGCAGGCCGTCGCCGTCGAGGAGATGGGGGTCGCTCTGGTCTGCGGCCCGGTTCTCGGCACCGTTGCTCTGGCGATGCCTGCCCTCGCCGCGCTGACCGACGAGGACGCCAAGCGCGAACTGCTGCCGGAGCTGTGCTCCGGCGCGAAGCTCGCGACGCTGGTCGCGCCGCTCTCCGACGGCACCCTCGACGTGGATGCCGTCACCGTGACGGCGACGACCGCGGACGGCGCCTGGCGGCTCGGCGGTGAAGTCACGCAGGCCCCCGACGCCGGCACCGCCGACCTGCTCCTGGTCGTGGCGACCACCGACGAGGGACCTGCACTGTTCGCGGTCGCAGGCGATGCCGCCGGGCTGACGCGTACGCCGCTGACCACCCTCGACCTCACCCGCCGTCAGGCCGCACTCTCGTTCGCCGGAACTCCGGCACGGCTGCTGGCCACCGGCGCCGAAGCGCTCGGTGCTTGTGCTCGCGCCGCTCTGGTCGCCGGCGTGCTGCTCGCCGTCGAGCAGGTCGGTGGCGCCCAGCGGATGCTCGACATCACCGTGGCGCACGTGGCCAACCGCAAGCAGTTCGGTCAGGCCGTGGGCGCGTATCAGGCGGTCAAGCACCGGTGCGCGAACATGCTCATCGCGGTGGAGACGGCGCGGTCCGCGGCCTACCACGGTGTCTGGGCGCTGCAGGACGGCACCGACGACCCGCAACTCGCGGCGAGCCTGGCCAAGGCGGTGGCAAGCGAGTCCTACGCGTGGGTCAGCACCAGCGCGATCCAGATGCACGGCGGGCTCGGCTTCACCTGGGAAGGCACCCCGCAGCTCTACTTCAAGCGCGCTACCACCGACTCGCTCACCCTCGGCACCGCCGACCAGCACCTCGACCGGATCGCTGGACACGTGCTCGATGGGCTCGTGCGGGCCTGAGGTCCCGTCGCCCAACACAATTCGGGCCGGCTCCGTGAGCCGGTTCACGCAGCGAGGAGAAGAGAAGACCGTGGAGTACGACTACGTCATCATCGGATCGGGCGCGGGTGGCTCCGTACTGGCAGACCGGCTCTCCGCCGGCTCCGACGCGAGCATCCTGGTCATCGAGGCCGGCGGCAGCGACCGCAACCCGATGCATCTGGTCCCGAAAGGCTTCTTCTTCACGATGCACTCGGACAAGTACGCCAAGAGGTTCGACGCCGGCCCGTTCGGGCCCAACGACTGTGTCGATGCCTGGTGGCGCGGCCGGGTGCTCGGCGGCTCCACCACGATCAACGGTCTGGTCTGGAACCGCGGGTGGGCGGGAGACTTCGACAGCTTGGTCGAGGACGGTAATCCCGGCTGGGGCTGGGACACCTTCCTGGCCGCCTACCGGGAGATCGAGTCCTTTCAATTCGGGGCCTCCGAACTCCACGGCGGCAGCGGCCCGGTGAGCGTGGAGATCACCGCCCCCGCCGAGCCGGTGTCGGAGGCGTTCATGGCCTCGTCCGCCGCCATCGGCGCGACGCGGGTCATGGACATCAATGGCTCCGACCTGGAGCGGGCCGGTTACACCCAGTTCTCCACCCGTCGCGGGCTGCGGGTCACGGCGGCAACATCGTTTCTGCGTCCCGCGTTGCGCCGACCGAACGTGACCCTGATGACCCGCACCGAGGTCGCCCGCATCCTCTTCGACGGCACCCGCGCCGTCGGCGTGCTCGCGCGGCGGCGGGGCGAGAAGGTGGAGATCAAGGCCCGCCGCGAGGTACTGGTCTGCGGCGGCTCACTGGACTCCCCCATCTTGCTGGAGCGCTCGGGCATCGGCCGCGGCGACGTGCTCGCAGCCGCGAGCGTCAAACAGGTCGCGGAGAGCCCGAACCTCGGCGAGCGGCTCAACGAGCACCGCGGACTGCGGTTCATGTACAAGCTGAACGGGCGCACCGCTGCCGAGAACGGATTCAACCCGCTCGTCGGCAGTTCCGTGAAGCAGATGACCCAGGGGGCCAAGTACCTCGTCCGCCGGGACGGCATCATCGCGCAGGGGTCGGCCACCTGTCTGCTCTACTTCAAGGCGGACCCCACCTCGGACAGGCCCGACACCATCGGCTTTTTCAACCCGATCTCGATGAAGGCCCCGACCATGCACAACGACAAGCTCGCGGTGGACGACGAACCCGGCCTGATGCTGGCGGCGTACCCCTTGCGCCCGACAAGCCAGGGCAACATCCACATCACCGGCCCGCACCCGGGCGACCCGGTGGCGATCCAGCCCAATTTCCTCGACACCGAGGAGGACCGGCGGATCCTGTCGAAGGTCGGACCGCGGGTGCGTGAGCTGTTCGCCAGCGGCCCCATCGCCGACCTGGTCACCGAGGAGCGCGTTCCTGGCAGCGGCGTCCGCACCGAGACCGACTTCGAGCAACTCGGGCTCAACGCGGGCTCCTCGGGTTACCACCCGCTCGGCAGTTGCGCCATCGGACCGAACGCGGACGATGTCGTCGATGCCCGGCTGCGGGTGCGCGGCGTCGAGGGCGTGCGGGTGGTCGACGCCTCCGTCTTTCCCCGCCAACCCTCGGGCAACACCTCGGCACCGACCCAGGCGCTGGCCTGGCACGCGGCCAAACTGATCCTGGAGGATGCGTGAGCGTGAGCTCTCCGTCCTCGACGGCGCGATGATCGGCGCGCCCGTGCCGACACGGGCGCGCCGCTCCGTCAGCCGCGCGTGACCTCGTCCCTCACCCGTCGAGTCTCCTTCCACTTCATGAAGACTCGACGCTCGGTGATCCGCCATCCTGCGTCCGTTCGCGCCAGCGTGTCCTCGTAGGCGCCACCGCCGGACACCCGCACGATCTCGCCCTCGCTCTCCCCGCGTCGCCCGGTCTCCATCTGATAGTGGGAGAAGGCTTTTGCGGTGTCGCCCGCGAGCTCGATGACTGTGTTGTACAGCGGATGCTGGGCGAACAACCATGCCGGGTCGGGCTTGCCGAGACGCTCGCGCATCTGTGCGGGAGTCTCGCGCTTGCCCCCCATCGGCGTGAAGTCGATTGCCGCGTCGGCCGCGAAGGCCAGATCCCACTCCTCCCAGCGACGCTCGTCGAGTCCGATCGCGTAGTGGCGCAGTGCCTTCTCGATATCGAGCCGGTCCTGTAGTTGATCAATCATGTTCACTGTCTCCTCGTCTTCGGCTCAGTGCGGCCATTGGATGGTGAAGTACTGCGTCTCGAGGAACTCGTCGAGACCGGCGCGGGCGCCCTCGCGGCCGAGGCCACTCTGCTTCATGCCGCCGAACGGCGCCGATGGATCGGAGACGAGTCCGCGGTTGATGCCGACCATTCCGGCATCGATCCGCTCGGAGATCCGCAGTGCGCGGCCCAGCTCGCCGGAGACGACGTACGCCGCCAGTCCCATCTCGGTGTCGTTGACCAGGCTCAGCATCTGCTCCTCGTCCGTCCACGTCACGATCGGGGCGACCGGCCCGAAGATCTCCTGGGTGACCACGTCGGCATCGGGCGCCACATCGACCAGCACCGTCGGCGCGTAGAAGAAGCCGGCGTCCTCCGGCGTCGCGGCGCGGTGGCTGACGCGGGCACCGCCCGCCACCGCGCGCTCGACCAGGCTGCCGACCTCCTCGACGGCACGAGCGGAGATGAGCGGGCCGATGTCGTGGCCCTGCGCCGCGGGGCCGACGCTGAGCTTCTCCACCGCGTTGCCGAACCGCTCGGCGAATTCGTCTGCGACGGCGACATGTACGTAGAAGCGGTTCGCGGCGGTGCAGGCCTGCCCCGCACCGCGGAACTTCGCCACCATCGCGGCCTCGACGGCCAGTTCGAGGTCGGCATCGTCGGTAACCACGAACGGCGCGTTGCCGCCGAGTTCCATCGAGGCGTTGAGCACACGGTCGGACGCCTGGCGCAGCAGGGTGCGACCGACTTCCGTCGAACCGGTGAAGGAAATCTTGCGCACGCGTGGATCGGAGAGCCACGTCGAGACGAGAGGACCGGACCGCTTGGTCGAGACGACATTGACGACCCCGGCGGGGAGACCGGCCTCGACCATCAGCCGAACGACGGCGAGGGTGGTCAGCGGAGTTTCCGAGGCCGGCTTCACCACGGTCGTGCATCCGGCCGCCAGTGCCGGTGCGAGCTTGCGGGTGGCCATCGCTGCCGGGAAGTTCCAGGGGGTGACCAGCGCCGCGACGCCGACGGGCTTGTGCGTGACGACGGTGCGGGTCCCGCCGGCCGGCGCGACGCCGTAGTCGCCGGCGGTCCGCACGCCCTCCTCGGCGAACCAGCGGAAGAACTCCGCCGCGTACGTCACCTCGGCGCGGGCGTCGGCGAGCGCTTTGCCGTTCTCGGCACTGATGAGGGCAGCCAGTTCCTCGCGGTCGCGCAACATGAGTTCGTAGGTACGGCGCAGCAGTTCCGAGCGCTCGCGCGGCGCCGTTGCGGCCCAGCCTGGTAGCGCCTCGGCTGCGGCATCGACGGCAGCGGTGCCGTCGGCCTCGTTGCCGTCCGCGATCGTGGCGACCACGTTGCCGTCAGCCGGGTCGAAGACGTCGAACTCGCCGGCGCCACCCGCCCGCCAGACGCCTCCGATGTACAGGCCATTGTGGATGTTTTCATTACTTGAAGTCATATAAGCATTATTCACAACATAATTGCAGTCGTCCAGGCGCCACCTCGCCACCGATCTGGGCTACCGTGCCGCCTCGGTGCCCGTCGGACGGTGCCGTCCATGACAGGATTACTACAAGACCAATAGAAATCAGAATCCTGGGTTCGCTTCGGACGCCGACCCGCTCGTGAATAGGATGAGGGCCATCATGCAGAGCCAACGGGACGAGTCCATCTCGATCGCACTCGAGCGACTCGCCCTCACCCTGGGCGAGAGCGGCGCCGTGCCCGTGGCCGAACTCGTCCGCGCCCTCGAGCGTGCAGCGGAGCGGCTGCGCACCAAGTCGGTCGCCGACGAGAACCCCATCGACCTGGTCACCCAGGCGGACGCATCGCGCGCTGTGGGGGTCAGCCGCCAAGCGGTCAACCAGTGGGTACGCAACGGCGTGGTGCGCTCCTACGCCGGCTCGGGCACCAGCGGCCGCTACGGCCCGATGGTGTCGCTGGCCGAGATCGCGATCGCCGCCAACCGCCGGACCCGCGACGTACCGTTCTCGAACAGACGGCGCCGAGAACTGGTCGACTTCCTCGGGCTGATCGCCCGGAGCACGGCGGCCCCGGTCGCAGCGGAGATCCTCCGCGCGCTCGAGGACGACAGCTACGAGAGCCGCACCCCCGAGAAGACCCGGGTTCTGGGCGAGTTCGTGACGGCGTCGATGGGTCTGGGCGACCAGCAGCGCGAGTTCACGCCCGAGGGACTCCGTCTGCTCTCCCAGCTCGAACCTGCGATCACCGTCGACACCGACTCGCCGTTCGGGGGGTTTACGGACTCACTGGGGCTGCTGATTCACTCGTCGGGCGGCGAGGCAGGCTTCGACTCTCCCTCGACCGCGCTGCTGTCCATGTTCGGCTGTGCGACCGTCGGCGCGCTCTACTCCGGCGCCGACGCGGGGATCGGTCGCGACATCGCCGACGCGGCGCAGGAGGTGTGGGGAGAGGATTGGGTCGAGCGCCTGCTCGATGCCGTCTTCCACCTCGGCGAACTGCGCCGCTCGCCGCTGACACGGTTCACCGCCTCGTTGACGTACCTGGACAACAACCGATTCCTGCGCAACGCCCAAGCGGCCGGAGTGAGCATCGCCTACTCGCGTGGGCCGGGCCCGTTGCTCCCCCACCGCTTGTATGGCGGTCCGATCTTCCGGGACATGATGTCGGACGCGGGACGGCGCACCACCCCGTGGGGCTTCTCGCCCGCCTCCGCCCAGGTGGGGCGTCCGGCCGAGCTCGAGAGCGGGCTCAACCCGTTCCGCGTGATGAACTACGAATTCGGGCTGCTCGACCCTCACGTGCACGGCATTCGCCGGTACTGCTTCTCGACGACGGATGCCCGGCGTGACCTTCGGGCGTACGTCGAATCGCTCCACGGGAGCGAGCGCGAACGCTACATCGGATATGCCGTCGACGGCCTCGCCCGCACCTTGCACCAGCAGAACATCGAGCTGGCCGCGATCGATTCCGAGCAGGATTTCGACTGGTGGAAGGACCACATCATCCGCTCCTCGGAGCAGGAGATCCTGCTCGGTCTGCGCGACGAGCGCGCCCGCAAGGTCGCGCACGCCCTGCTGGTCTCGACGAGCCTGCTTCCCGAGGTGGTCAGCGCCGCACACACCGACGGCGCGTTGCGCGACCGGCTGCGGATCTATGTGAAGAACCTCGAGTTCGACGTCATCGACGCCCGCTACCGCGACGACCTACGCCGCGGCGCCTCCCGTGTCATCAAGGGTGGCGGTGTCGCCTTCGACGAAGCCAAGGCCACCGAGGTCGCGACGACAGAGATTCAGGCGATGCTCGCCTGATCCTCGGACTGCGGCTCGGGAGCCACCCGCACCAGGCGCTTGCCCAGGTGCTCGCCCGCGAGCATTCCCAGGAAAGCCGACGGTGCGTTGACCAACCCGTCCACCACGTCCTCGTGATGGACCACGTCGCCGGCGCGGAGCCAGTCCGCCACCTCGCGCTCGAAGGTGGGCCGCAGGTACTCGAAGTCACTGAACACGAACCCCCGCAACGTGATACTCCGTGTCACCAGCCCGGACATCAGGCCGTCGGCGTCGGTATCCAGACCTGTCGCAGCCGCGCTGTACGCCGAGGCGACGCCGCAGACCGGCACCCTCGCGTGCCGGTTCAGGCGGGGCCAGACCGCCTGCCGGACCCGCCCGCCGACGCTCTCGACGTAGACATCGATACCGTCCGGCGTGGCATCGGCGAGATTGCTCTCGAAGTCCGGATCGCGGTGGTCGAGGGCGACGTCGAAGCCTGCGGCGCGCAGCCAGCGGACCTTGCGCTCGCCACCGGCGATGCCGACGACGCGGGAGCCCTCCAGGCGGGCCATCTGCCCGGCCAACGATCCGACGGTCCCGGTCGCGGCGGCGACGACGACCGTCTCCCCCGGCCGCGGCCTGCCGATCTCGCGGATGGCGGCGTACCCGGTCAATCCGGGCATGCCCCGCACACCCAGCGCTGTGGAGACGGGTGCATCAGCAGGATTCAGGCGCCGGACGGCGGCCGCCGGAGCAACGGCGAACTGCTGCCAGCCGGTGGCTGCGGCGACGACGTCACCCGGCACGAAGCGCGGGTCCCGGCTGACGACGACTTCCCCGACGGTGCCCCCCTCCATCACCGCGCCGAGGGTGACCGGCTGAGTGCCGGAGGAATGCGATGCCGAGGAGCCCATCCGGCCGCGGAGGTAGGGATCGAGCGACAGATACAGCGTGCGCAACAGAAGCTGTCCCGCCGCCGGCTCCGGGATCGGGCCCGAGGTCACCGCGAAGTCTTCCGGCCGGGGTGCGCCGTCGGGACGTGCTGCGAGCACGATCCGGGTCTGGGTCATCGTTACCTCGCGGTGGTTGTCGGGAGCCTCACCGCGAGGCGGTGGGCACTCAGTCGGCGGAGCGGGCCGCCACGGCGTCGTCCCCGCGCGCCGCCGAGCTGAGCGGCTGGGAGAGCAACTCGGCGATCTGATTGCGCGCGATCTCGAGACGTCGGGCGTACTGGTCGCGCTCGGCCGCAATCTGGTCGGTCGTGGTGCCGGCCGCTGGTGCGGCTTCGCGTTGCGCCTCCGCGGTGGCCGACAGCAGCTCGGCGACCAGAGCCTGCGCGAGCAGCTTGTAGTCGAGCTCGATCGTGGGCTGGCCCGAACCGGTGATCACCGTGGTCCGACTCGTCGAGGCCATCGCCTCGGACGAGGGCATCACCGGGACGCCGATCCCCTCGATCTTGTAGGTGCGCTTGCCGCTGATCTCCCGCTCGATCTCGCCGTCACGGTCCATGGCGGCGATCAGCTGGATGAACGCGACAGCGGATCCGGTGTAACCGACAGCGTCCTTCAGCAGGCTCGTGGCATAGCCCGACGGGTCGACGATCGGACCCGAAGTTGCGAGGTACTGCCGGATGCGCGTGCGCGCAGTGCGGTCTCGTGACATTGCTCCTCCAATGATGCATCGCCCATGGCCCGTCCAGTGCCGCCGGTCGGGCGACGCGTCTGGATCCAGTCATGAGCACAATAACACATCAACTTAAGGATAAGTACAGCAACGGCCCGCGAACAGCCGCCGATCGACCGCACGACGGTGATCAGCTGCGCTGGGCCAGCACCTCCAGCCCGACGTCGAGGGTGCGCAGTCCGGTCACCGACGCGAGCTCCAGCACCTCGAGGATCGCCTCGGGACTTACACCGATCTGCAGCGCTTCGCGCATGTGCTTGCGCAGCCCGTCGACGTAGTGCTGAGGACTCACCGCGTCTATCGCGATCGAGAGAAGGTGCTTGACCCCGTCATCCAGCACTGCCTCCTGCTCCCACGGAAGGTCGATGAAGCGCACCCGCGCCGCGAAATAGTCCGGGTCCATGCGGAGAATCCCGCCATAGATCCGATTGAGCGGACGCGGCCGCGGACCCGTGGTCTCCAGCGCCCGCTGTAGCTGACGCTGACGCATCGTCTGCTCGGGCAGCGCACGGCCGGCCAGTTCCATCTCCTCGATCAGCAGAGGAAGACCGACCGAAACGGTATGCAAGCCGATCGAGCAGGCGATCTCGAGGGTACAGAGCACCTCGGCCTCGCTCGCGCCATCAGCAAGGGCCTGGTCGATGGCCGCGGCGATGCGCGGCTCGTCGGCCTGGGGGATGACCGACTCGACGGCCAGAACAATCAACGCGCGCACCGAATTCGAGAGCAAGCCAGTTCGGTGGGGATGGCCCACCAGTTCCTCAGCCGCCCGGGCGAAGGCGGGGTCCATCCGCTCCAGCAGCGCTGCGGTCCGCAGATGCCGGGAGAGGTAGCCGTCGCTCGGACGCTGCGCGGCTCTGGTGGACACGGTACTCATCTGCTCCTCGTTCTATTGCTGTCGACACAGTCTCCACGACTCACCAAAAGTTGTCAATGGCATCACTTGACGGACGCAAAATGACGACATAGCGTGCGTGACGGCGGTTACATCAGGGTCGCTGCAACACGACGAGAGAAGGCGCACCATGGCCGACGAGCGAAT
Source organism: Rhodococcus pseudokoreensis (assembly GCF_017068395.1). Classification (NCBI taxonomy): domain Bacteria; kingdom Bacillati; phylum Actinomycetota; class Actinomycetes; order Mycobacteriales; family Nocardiaceae; genus Rhodococcus; species Rhodococcus pseudokoreensis. Next base: position 152,075 of record NZ_CP070619.1, read on the forward strand.
GATGTTGATGGCCGGACAGGTCGCGTCCCTGCTACCCGAACCGCCGGCCTCGCATGACGCGTTCGGCTATCTTGCGTGGGAGGAGCTCGTGCTCACTACGGCCCAGCGGCTTCGCGCTTATCTTCCCGACTCCGCGCTCCAACGCCCGGTCCGGCTTTCGTCTCTGTCCCTCTCGCCCCAGACCGGTCGCCTGGCCGCCGGCTCACTCACGGCGCTCGCCACACTGCTGGCGCACGAGGTCGACACGGCCTCGTGCGAGGTGCTCCTGCTTCAGGCCACCGAAGCCTGGCAAGCCGAAGCCCGGCAAGCAGATGCCGGGACCTCCGCGCCGGCGCTCGCACGCCGCGCCTGACAGGAAGCACCGGCCACCACGAACACCCAGCAGAAACCCGGCGTCTGTCGAGACGTCGGGTTCTATTGTCCGATAATGGAGTTCGCCGGAGGAGGTGCGGAGACGACAGTGGCCGATCCGTTCGGATCGGCCACTGTCGTCACGATGTGCGCTGTTGCTCAGACGCGGGCGTCCCGCCAGCGAGCCGACGGCACTTCGACCTCGACGTCGGTCGTCTGCAGGCCGAATTCCGCTGCCACCAGCGCGGTGTCCGCACCCGGGATCGGAGCGCCTGCAGCGGCAAGATCGGGGGCGGCGCTGAGCTTCAACGGCGCATTGGCGACCTCGATGCCGTCGACGAGGTCAATGTCCGACAACCGGAGCCGCATGCCGCGCGCGACCGCCTGCGGGTGCGCGAACGCCTCCCCGACGCTCAGGACGACGGCGCCCGGGAGCTTCAGTGAGTAGTAGAGCGCCTCCCACTCCTGCGCCGTGCGCGCGAAGAAGTTCGGCTCCACGAGCGCATAGAGGTCGTCCTCGTTCTCCCGACGCAGTGGCTCGGTGACGAACCGCGGGTCGTCGATCCATTCGGGGTGACCGGCGGCCTCACAGAACTTCGCCCAGAATTGCTGTGTGATGCAGATCGTGAACCACTTGTCGTCAGCGGTGCGGAACACGCCGAAAGGCAGCGAACCGCTGCCGCCGCGGCGCGGTTCGGGCACGAACTCCTTGCCGACCGTGACCGCCTGGGGAGCGCGGTAGGACAGGAGCGCGACCTGGGAGTCGAAGAGGCTGATGTCGAGCCGCTGCCCGTGTCCGCGCAGGCTACGCAGTCGCAGTGCACCGAGCGTTCCGAGGGCCGCGAACATCGCGCCGGTCAGCCCGCCGATCGGGTTCCCCCAGCGGATCGGCACCTCGGGTCGGGTGTGGTCGACGGTGATACTCATGCCGCCGCCGAGAGCCTGGATGGCGTTGTCGAATGCGGGATAGGCGCTCCACGGACCGCTGTGTCCGAAGCCGGTGATCGAGGTGGCGATCAGCTTGTCGTTGTTCGCGCTGAGCGTGTCGTAGTCCAGGCCGAGGCGCTCGAGTACACCGGGACGGTAGTTGTCGATCATTACGTCGGCGTGGCCGGCCAGACCGAGGAGGAAGTCGAGCCCCTCGGGCGTCTTGAGGTCGGCGACGACGCTCCGCTTGCCACGGTTCAGGCCCGCCCGGAAGGACGCCTCGCGGCTCTCGTCCGGGTAGGGCTCCATCACCTGACCGAACGGACGCTCGACGCGGATCACGTCGGCACCGAGGTCGGCCAGTAGTTGGGCGGCGAACGCCTTGCTGGGCTCGTCGCCGTTCATCTCCAGGACTGTCGTGCCTTCCAGTGGCCGGCCGATCTGCCGGGAAGGCTCGGGTGCGGCGGACGGGACCACCCGCTCGCGAAGCGGCAGACTCCCGCGATCGTCGCCGCAGTGAATCACGCCTGCGCCGGCGAGCCGGTCCAGTTCGGGCCCGTCGAGACCGAGGAGGGTGCGCAGCACCATCGCGGTATCCGCGCCGACCTGGCGTGGCGCCCGCCAGGTCGAGACGTCGCTGAACTTCAGTGAGTCGCCGACCACGGTTGCGGTTCGGCCGAATTCGTCGGTGATGTCGACTGACATGCCACGTGCCTGGACCTGCGGGTGACGGAAGACGTCGGCGACTCGCGTCACCTTTCCGCAGACCACGCCGGCTGCCATCAGGTTTTCCTGCCACCAGTCGGCGGGGCGCTGCTTGAACACCTCCTGCAGCAGCGCGACCAGTTCCTCACGGTGCGCGTGCCGTGCCTGTCCGGTGTTGAACCGGTCGTCGGTGAGCAGATCCGGCCGGTCCATCACCCTGGCGGCGGCGGGCCACATCCGCTGGCTGATGCACGTGGCGACCCAGCCCTCGCTGCACTCGAAGTTGCCGAAGGGAACCGTTCCCTGGCCGCCCTCGAAAGGCGCGGGCAGAGGCTCCTGGCCGAAGGTCAGCGCCTGCGGCACGCGGTAGGTGTTGAGCGCGAGCATCACGTCGAGCATGGAGACGTCGACGTGCTGGCCTGCGCCGGTCCGGTCGCGATGGATCACCGCTGCGACCAGGCCGATCGCGCTGAAGATGCCGGCGAAGAGGTCGCCGATCGGGATTCCCCAGCGAACCGGGGGTGTGCCCTCGTCGAGTCGGGTGTAGTTCATCGTGCCGCACATCGCCTGCACGATCGGGTCATAGGCCGGCATCGTGGACCATGGACCGTCGCCACCGAAGCCGGTCAGCGAGCACGTGATGATCGCCGGATTGAACTCGAGCAACGACTCTCGGTCGACCCCGAGCCGTCGGGTGACTCCGGGACGGAAGTTGTCCACGACGACATCGGCCTGCGCCGCCATCTCCTGGAAGAGCCGGCGTCCCTCGTCGGACTTGAGATTGATGCCGACCGAGTGCTTGTTGCGACTCAGCCCCCAGTTGAAGGCCTCGTCCTCGCTGAGTCGGGTGTGATCGATCTTCGCGGCCGAGCCGGGCGCGGGGACCGACTCGACCCGGATCACCTCCGCACCGAGATCCGCCAGGAGCAGGGAGCCGAACGGACCCGAGACGACCCGGCACAGGTCGAGGACCCGCAGCCCGGACAGTGGGGCTGACGGCGATGACGTCGGAACGGTCGCTGAAGCTTTCATAATGCTTTGACCATAATACGTGCCTCATTACGGCACAACTAGAAGTGGCTCATATCATCATTAGAGGCTGTCGCCGGCGTAGGGCGGCCGCATTCGCGACCGTCCAGCCCCGGACGTGAGCAGGATCAGGCCGGGGCGGGTGGTGCGGGCGACCGCGTCGTCGCGATCAGCGCCGCCACCTGGCTCCGCGAGGTGAAGTCGAGCTTGGTCAGGATGCGCTGCACGTGCGTGTCGACGGTGCGTGGTGAGATCACCAACTCGTCCGCGATCTCCCGGTTCGTCTTTCCGGTCGCGACCAGTCGAGCGATCTCCTGCTCGCGTCGCGTCAGCGGCAGATCCTGGAGAGGGTTGTCGATGTCGTCCGGCTTTGCCAACATCTCTCCCAGCGCGACCGAGGCCGCCTCGTCGAGGGTGAGTCGCCGACCGTGCCCGAGCGCGGACCGATAGCCGCTCACGCCGAGCCCCGTCGCGGCTCGGGCCGCATAGCGGTCGTGCCACTCCCGCATCCCACCGAAGCCGTGGAACGGAGGGCCGAAGTCCCCGGCGTGTGCCTCTCCGACACCGAACAGCACCGCAGCCCGCTGAGCGTCGCCGACTTCGACCGCCGTCCAGGCCAGGAGCTCGATCGCCCAGACGATCCCCTGCCGGTTGTCGAGGGCACGCTTGCGCACCAGGCTCTCCCGCGCCAGGCCGGCGGCCGACTCGGCATGCCCGCGCAGCAGTTCCTCCAGGCCCAGGAAGGCGAGCGCCCAGGACAGCAGCAGCCCCTCGCCGTAGGCGGCGCACAGGTGGCTCGCCTCGGTCAACACCTCGTGCGCCTCGTCGAGCCTGCCCAGGTAGCAGTAGGCCAGCCCCAGGTTGAGCAGCGCATCGGCGAGGTACGGCGGACCGCCCGGCACGGCGCGCTCCATCTCGACCCCCGCCTCGAGGTGTTCGATCGCCGGCTCGAGCCTGCCGTCGAACAGCTCGGCGACGCCCAGTGAGCTCCGCGCGTGGGCCGCGCTCGCAGCATCTCCGACCTTCGCGGCGGTCCGCTCACACTCCGCGAGCTGCTCCCGTGCCGCCGGATAGTCGCCGTTGACAGCGCACAGGAAGCCGTGAATCCACAACGCCGCCGCGCGCTCGGGGTCAGTTGGCTCACTGGCAGCGAGCAGCCGGCTCAGCCATCGCCGCCCCTCCCCGGGCAGTCCCAAGCTGATCCAGAACATCCACAGCGAGCTCGCTATCCGCAGCCCCGTGCCCGCCCTTCCCGGGCTGGTGAGAGCGCCTTCGAGCGCGGCGCGCACGTTGGCCTGGTCCGCTGACACCAGGCTGAGCAGTCTCAGCTGGTGCGGACCGAACCAGCCTTCCTCCACCGATTCGGCCATGGCAAGCACATGGCGCAGGTGCGTCTCACGCACGGCCTCGAGTTCGCCCGCCTGGTCGAGGCGCTGGGCCCCGTAGAGCCGGATGGTCTCGAGCATCGTGTAGCGCGATCCGTCCAGTACGACCAGGGATTTGTCGGTCAGCTCACACAGCGCGGTCCACACCGCGTCGGCCGGCAGATCGGGTCCGGCACAGACCGCCTGCACCGCGTCGAGCGTCGCACCGCCACGGAACACCGACAGCCGAGCCCAGAGCACGCGTGCCTGGGACGTGCACAGCTCGTAGCTGTAGTCGAGGCTCGCCCGCAACGAGCGGTGCCGCTCCGGAGTCGAGCGCGAGACCCTGGTTGCCGGCGCCAGCGGGTCACCGCCGTGGGTCAGCATCGACTCCACCGACAGCCATCGGCTCCCCGCGGCAGCCAGTTCGATGGCGAGGGGGAGGCCGTCCAGTTGTCGGCACAACTCGACGACCGACTGCTCGTCGTATCGACCGGCGGCGATGTCGGGATTCAGCGCCCCCGCCCGCTCCAGGAAGAGCGCGACACCGGCATAGCTCTGCGCCGCCCCGGGTTGCAGACCCGCCTCCCGGCAGGGCAGTGCCAGCGGCGGGACTCGGAAGGGCGCCTCGCCCTCGACGCGCAGCACCTCCCTGCTGGTCGCCAGCACCCGGAGCGAGGGACAGCCGCGCAGCAGGGCGAAGGTCAGGTCCGCGGCGGCGTCTACAAGGTGCTCGCAGTTGTCCAGCACGAGGAGCATCTGCCGATCGTCGATCGCCGCGACGAGGTCCCCCAGGTCGTCGCCGGCGGACAGGCTGATACCTATCCGCGCTGCCACGGTAGTCGCGATCAGATCGGGCTGGGAGAGGTCCGCCAGCGGGATCGTCCAGACACCGTCGGCGAAGGCGCCGCGGACCTGGCGGGCGACGTGATACCCCAGGCGGGTCTTCCCCACGCCGCCGGGTCCGATCAGCGTCACGAGTCGGGAGTGTGCGAGCAGCCTCTTGACCTCGGCAGTCTCGGTCTGTCGACCGACCAGGCTGGTGATCTCTACGGGCAGCGTGTCCCGGAGACGCGCGTCTCTGCGCACCATCCTTGCGCACCATCCCGTTCGGTCGTGGTCCTTGGTGACCGCATCAAGTCCGCTCGGCCGACCGCGAGAGCTCTCGTGGCGCCGATGTGAGGAACCTAACATACGTAGCCGCGTACGCCGTTCTACTGATGCGTGGCCCAACCGTTCGGCGGGAGGCTTCCGTGACACAGCACACAACGACGTGGAGGTCATCCAGATGGAGTGTCGCGCTCACAACGCCGTAGTACGCCGCGGTTCGCACCGGCCGGGACGAAGCGATCACCGAGGCCCGATCGCGGACCGCTGCCCCGGCCGGCGATCGGGTGCCCACGCCGTTCGGAATCAAGCCCGGCCCCCGGCACCCGCTATGGACGAGCCCCTGGTCCGCGCGGCGGAGCTCATCACCCGCGTCGCCGCCCTGATCCCCCTGCCGAGCGAATCTCTGACCGGCGACGACACCGCCTGGTCGGCCTTCGAGGCACTCCTGGGCGAGGCCGCGACGTTGCTGGCCGGCGCGCTCGGGCACGACGGCCGCGCCGTGCTGTGTGCGCTGGCGGATTCACCGCTGAGCGCCAATCCCCTGTGCGCGCTGCTGATGGAACGCTGCAGCCACACCTTCTAAAGTAATGCTGCTATTATGTTCAATGAATTGATTACATGAGTGCACCTTCAGTGTGCCTCACCAAGTGCACAGGAGGAGCTTCGTGACGGAGCCACAGTCCGGGGCGACAACACTCGACGCCCTCGTCATCGGTGCCGGCATTTCCGGCATCTACCAGCTCTACGCGCTCCGCGAGCTCGGACTCGATGTACAGACGCTCGAGGCCGGCTCCGGAGTGGGCGGAGTCTGGTACTGGAACCGCTACCCCGGCGCCCGCTTCGACGCCGAGAGCTATACCTACGGCTACTTCTTCTCCAAAGAGCTCATCGACGAGTGGGACTGGAGCGAGGAGTACGCCGCCCAGCCCGAGATCGAGCGCTACCTCAACTACGCGGTCGACAGGTTCGGGCTGCGCGAGCGGATCAACCTCGAGCAACGGGTCTCCTCGGCCGTCTGGGACGCATCGAGCGGGCGCTGGACCGTGACCACCGAGAGCGGCCGGGTCTGGCGGCCGCGCTACCTCGTCACCGCGCTGGGCATCCTCTCGGCGCCGGCCTTCCCGAAGGTTCCCGGTCTCGAGGACTTCCGCGGCGAGTGGGCGCACACCGGCCTGTGGCCGGCCGACGGCGTCGACTTCACCGGCAAGAAGGTCGCCGTGATCGGCACCGGATCCAGTGGCGTCCAGATCATTCCGATCGTCGCCAAGGACGCCGACAGCCTGGTCGTCTTCCAGCGCCGCCCCAACTGGTGCACACCGATCAACAACTTCGACATCACACCCGAACGGATGGACGACATCCGCGACCGGATCGACGAGATCTTCGAGGCCACCCAGCTCTCCCCCTCCGGCTCGCCGCACAGTCCGATGACGGAGTCCTCCCTCGACCTGGACCCCGAGGAGCGACGCAGGCGCTTCGAGAAGCTCTACGACTCCCCCGGCCTCGTGATGGCGTTGGGCAACTTCCGCGACGTCGCCCTCGACAAGCGCGCCAACGACAACTGCACCGCCTACATCGCCGAGCGGATCCGCGCCCGGGTCGACGACCCTGCGGTCGCCGACCGGCTCATCCCCACCGACCACGGTTTCGGACAGAAGCGGCCGCCGCTGGAGAACGGCTACTACGAGGTCTTCAACGAGCCGCACGTCACACTGGTCTCCACCTTGGAGGAGTCCATGGTCCGGTTCACCGAGACCGGCATCGAGACGAGCGCAGGCCATTACGACGTCGACGTGATCGTCTTCGCCACCGGCTTCGACGCCGTCGTCGGCTCGTACAACAAGATCGACATCCGTGGCGAGAACGGACTCAGCCTGAAGGAGCACTGGGAAGCGGGTCCGCGCACCTGGTTCGGCATGCAGACGGCAGGCTTCCCCAACCTCTTCATGATCGGCGGAGCCCAGAGCGTGACGGGGACCATTCCGCGCATCACGGATTTCCAGGCCGACTGGGTCGCCTCCGCCGTCGAGTACGCCCGCGACCACGGCCACACCACGATCGCTACCACCGAGGCGGCCGAGGACGAGTGGATCGACCACGTCAACGGCGGCATCGTCGGGACCCTGCAGGAGAAGGCCGAATCCTGGGCCTTCGGCTCCAACGTCCCCGGTCGCAAGCGCGCCTACCTGCTCTATGCCGGTGGCCTGCCGCAATATCGCGAGCGGGTCCGCGCCGCCACGGACGACGACTTCCGGGGTTTGACCTTCTCGTCCTGACCCCCGACAAGTACTGCGCCCGACGCCGTTGACGTCTTCTAATGATGTCCACTATGTTGTTTAAACAACATTAGGCGCCGGGCGCAGTGCGTTCGACGACAAGAGAGGCAGCGATGAGCACCAGAGCAGCAATCCTGTGGGGCACGGGCGAGAAGTGGAGCGTCGAAGACGTGGAGCTCGCCGATCCCGGCCCGGGCCAGGTGCGGGTCAAGATCCGCGCGACCGGCCTGTGCCACTCCGACGACCACGCCGTCACCGGTGACATGCCGACCCCCCTGCCCCTTGTCGGTGGCCACGAGGGTGCGGGAGTCGTCGAGGCGGTAGGGCAGGGCGTGACGCGGGTGGCGCCCGGCGACCACGTCATCCTCATCTTCCAGCCGCCGTGCGGCTACTGCCGCAACTGCGCGCGCGGACGCTCCAACCTGTGTCTCAACGCCTCGCTGCAGGAGTACGGCGCCTCCAAGTCGTTCCGAGCCCGGGGCCAGGAGATCGCCGCTACCGGCGACCTGGGGACCTTCGCCGACGCCACGGTCATCTCGGAGCGCTGCGTGGTGAAGATGGACAAGGACATCCCGTTCAACGTCGCCGCCCTGCTCGGCTGCGCCGTCACCACCGGCTGGGGAGCGGCGGTCTACCTCGCCGAGGTGGAGCCGGGTGACAACGTCGTCGTCATCGGCAGCGGCGGAGTCGGTGTCAACTCGATCCAGGGCGCCAAGAACGCCGGCGCGAACTTGATCATCGCTGTCGACACGGTGGAGATAAAGCGGCAGAAGGCGCTCGAGTTCGGCGCTACCCACGCCGTCGGCTCGATCGAGGAGGCGCAGGCGCTGCTCGCCGACCTCGCGCCCGGGCGGGGCGCGGACGCGGCGATCCTGTCGGTCGGTGTGGGCGACGGCAGCAAGCTGGGCGAGATCGTCGACCTCACCGGGCCGGCGGGCATCACTGTGATCACGTCCGTCTCGCCGATCGCCTCCGACAGTGTCAACATGAACCTCGCGATGTTCACGCTGACCCAGAAGACGCTGCGCGGCAACGTGTATGGCGGCGTGCAGGTGCACCGCGACATACCGCTCCTGCTCGACCTCTACCGCCAGGGGAAGCTCAAGCTCGACGAGCTGATCACCCAGACGTACACCCTCGACCAGATCAACGAGGGCTATGCGGACATGCACGCGGGCAAGAACCTGCGTGGCGTCATCGAGTTCTCCGCCTGACCGCCCGAACCTTCAGCTCCAGGCAGGGGCCGCACCTTACGGGGTGCGGCCCCTGCCGTCCTACATGTGGGTCAGACGCGGGCGGTCTTCAGCTCGGCGGTGAGTCGCTGCAGGTAGGCCCCCATGCTCTTGGGCATCCCGAGCAGCACGACGCCGACCAGCGCGCCGCCGCGCCGGTAGCCGACGGCCGCCTCGCCACCCAGCTCGCCCTCCAGCACCTCGACTTCGTCGCCGAGACCGGGCTGGCCGAGCGCGCGCAGGCTCACTGCTCCCTGGTCGGACCAGAACGTGGGGATCGTGCCGAACGGCTCGGTCCACGGCGTTTCCGCCAGATCACCGAGCAGCACCTTGGCTGCATACATGCTCGTGTCCACTGCCACCTGCCAGTGCTCGATGCGGCGCGGCTCGGCGTCGTACAGCGCGTTCGGGAAGCGCCCGACGTCGCCCACAGCGACGATGCCCGAGAGTCCGCCCGGACGAAGAAACTGATCGCAGACGACGCCGTTGGTCAGATCGAGTCCGTTGTCCTCGAGCCAGCCCGTGTTCGGCTCCGAGCCGATCGCCTCCACGACGACGTCCGCGAGGAGCCGGCTGCCGTCGGTGAGAACCACCGCGCCAGGCTCGACCGCCGCCACACCGGTGCCGAGGTGGAACCTCACGCCCGCCGCCGCATGCCGACGACGCAGCTCGGCGCCGACCACGGCGCCGAGCGGAACCTGCATCGGCACGTCGTCGACAGCCACCATCGCCACCTCGCAGCCACGGGCGATCGCCGTGGCGGCCACCTCACAGCCGATGAAGCCGGCGCCGATCACGACCACGCGCGAGCCGGGCCGCAGCCTGTTCCCGAGGGCGATCGCGTCGTCGAGCGTGCGCAGCGCCGTGGCCGGGCCGCCTATCTCGGGCGGCAGCCTGCGGGCCCGGACCCCCGTCGCCGCGACGAGTCCGTCGTAGCTCAGCTCCGTGCCGTCATCGAGCACGACGACCCGGCGGCGGAGATCCGACGAGACGACGGCGCAGCCCAGCAGCCACTCGATCGGATGCTCGCTGTCACGCCGACGGAGTTCGACACCGGCGTGATCGCCGCCGTCGGCGAGCAGCTTCTTCGACAGCGGCGGCCTGGTGTAGGGGTAGTGCACCTCGTCGCCGACGATCGTGATCTTCCCCGTCCAGCCGTGCCGGCGCAGACCCTCCGCCGTGCGCAGTCCGGCCAGGCCGGCACCGGCGACGACGATGGTGCGCTCGTCGGGATCGAGTGTCTCCAAATGACCCATTGACGTACTCCTCCTGGTTCGTGGTGAAAGGTTGGTGCGGCGTCAGACGACGCCGTCGGCGTGCAGCTTTTCGATGGCGCCGGGCTCGAGTCCGAACTCGGCCAGCAGCGCGTCGGTGTGCTCCCCCAGGGCGGGTACGTCGCCCATCACCGGCGTCACGCCCGCGATGTCGATCGGCGGTGCGAGGGCGGGCGCCGGGCCGCCGGGCGTCTGCACCTCGTGCCAGCGCCCGCGCTCGCGCAGGACGGGGTGGTCGAGGAATTCGGCCACCTGGTTGATGCGCGCGTTGGCGATCCGCAGCCTGTCGAGCAGTGCGACCACCTCGTCGCTGGTACGCCGGGCAAAGGCCGCTGTCACGAAGACATCCAGTGCTGCCCGGTTCGCGACCCGATTCGCACCGGAGCTGAACCGCTCGTCGTCGACGATCGCCGCATCCTCGAGGAAGTCGGTGCAGAACGTCTTCCACTCGAGGTCGTTCTGGATCGAGAACAGCACCTCGGTCCCGTCGGCGGCCGGGTAGGCCCCGTACGGCGCGATGGTGGCGTGGTGGGTGCCGAGCCGACGCGGCTCGACCCCGGTGAACGCGGTGTAATACGCCGGCTGGCTCATCCACTCCGCGAGCGCGTCGAACAGGGAGACCTCGACGGGGCGTGCCACGCCGGTGGTGGCACGGGCGAGCAGCGCGGCCAGGACTCCGCTGAAGGCATACATGCCGGCGGCGATGTCGGCCACGGAGATGCCGACCCGGGCACCGGTCTCGGGACCACCCGTGATCGAGACCAGGCCGGTCTGGCACTGGATCAGCAGGTCATAGGCCTTGCGCTGCGCCCACGAGCCGGTGCTCCCGTAGCCGTTCACCGCGCAGTCGACCAGGCGCGGGTTGAGCTCGGCCAAGGCCTCCACCCCGAACCCGAGCCGGCCGACGGCGCCGGGTCCGAGGTTGTGCACGAAGACATCGGCCTTCTCCAGGAGTGTGCCCAGCACGGCCCGTCCGCTGTCGGACTTCACATCGAGGGTCAGGGACTCCTTGCCCCGGTTGAGCCAGACGAAGTAGCTCGAGAGCCCGTGCACGGCGGTGTCGTAGCCGCGGGCGAAGTCGCCTGACCCAGGGCGCTCGACCTTGATTACGCGGGCCCCGAGATCGGCCAGCTGGCGGGTGGCGAAGGGAGCCGCCACGGCCTGCTCGAGACTGACGACGAGTAGGCCTTCCAACGGGCGCGGTGCGGCAGGGGACGGCATGGTCGGCAAGTTATTGCTCCTGACGGGATCTCTGTAGTGGATTTGTTGTTCAAACCTCACTCAGCCGGTTGATCAATAATGGACTTCCACGATTGCAACCTTGGTCATATAGTGCAAACATCGTAACCGAGCATTATTGGATCGGGCAGTGTAGCCCCGGGTCGAAGGCGGAACACCGATGGACACCTCCACAGACACCACCTCGCCGGCGCAGCGTCGCCTGGCTCCCGGCCTGCGCTGGGGCATCAAAGGCTCGTTCGTCGACTACGTGCGCCGGATGCCGGACGGCAAGGGCTCGGTCGGCGAGGGCGCGACACCCGTCGGCACCGGTGATCTCTTCTATGAGTACGACGCGGCAGCGAGCAGCGCCGGCGACGACGCGGGCAGGCAGGTGTGGGCCTTCCGCGGCGACGTCCGGTTCAGCGGCCACTTCGGAATGCTCTTCGTTCGGATCGCCCATCCCTGGGTGGAGGTCGACGGGTCGCGGGCCGTGCTCACCATCGAGGATCCCCAGGCGCGTGAGGGTGCGCCGCGGGTGCCGCTGGTGACGGCCCGGCTGGAGCGCATCGCCACCGACGACGGGTCCGTGGTCTGGGGTGCCGACGACGTGGCCCTGACCGCCGACGGCGTGACGCTCTTCAACGACGTCTACGCCGAGGGCGAGCCGTTCGATCCGCTGGTGGTCCAACTGCCCTCGTGACTGGCGATCATCGCTCCATTCCCAGCGCCCGAGCCAGGACGGCGATCTCCTCGGCCAGGTAGCGGCGGGACATACCGGCCGACGGCTCGGCGGTGAAGGCCGCATGGAACGCGCCGGGGAAGCGGTGCGCCTCGACCGCCACTCCCGCCTCGGCCAGCATCGCCGCGTAGGAGAGACCCTCGTCGCACAATGGGTCCAGTTCCATCACCGCAACGTACGCCGGCGGCAGACCGCGCAGGTCGTCGATGCTCGCGCGTCCGGGGGCCGCCTCCGCCGGCACATCAGCCGATCCCGGGGCGAGGTCGCCCAGGTAGTGGGCCCAGCTGACCTCGCCCACACGACGGCTCCAGATCGGGGTGTCGTCGTAGCGCAGCATGCTCGCCGTGGCCAGTCGGTCGTCGGTGATGGGCACCGAAAGGAACTGGAAGCACGGCGCGAGTTCGCCGCGTACCCGGATCGCCAGGCCGGCTGCCAAGGCACCGCCGGCGCTGACACCGTGGAGGGCGATCCGTCCCGGATCGACACCGAGGTCGGTGGCGGCGGCGATCAGCCAGCGCAGCGCCGTCTCACAGTCGTCGAGCGGTGCAGGGTAGGGGTGCTCGGGCGCCCGGCGGTAGTCGACCGAGACCACGACCGCCCCCAGCTCGCGGCTCAGCTCCACGTTGCGGGCGTGGCTGGCATCGGACGAGCCGCTGACGAATCCGCCACCGTGCAGGTGCAGGACCGCGGGCCGGGGCTCGGGTCGCGCCGGTGGCCGGTAGAGCCGGACCGATGCAGTCCGGCCGTCGGGGCCGACCTCCCGGTCGGCGATCTCGATTTCCCCGGGTTCGACCTCGCGGGCGCGGGCCGCTGCCCCGGCATCCGAAGCTGCGCGGAAACGCTGGTAGTCCACGAAGTCGACCGCGGGCAAGGCGTCGAGCACAGGCTCCAGCTCGGGGTCGAGGAGCTCGCGCCAGCGGCTCATGCGCCCGTCCCGCGGCGCAGCCCGTAGGTGCCGAGCGGTCGGCCGAGTTTGAGTAGCAGCCATTGCAACGTGATGCTCCCGTCGAACTGTGTGACGATCCGCCCCGAGGGGTGCTTGAAGTAGTTGCTCGATCGGGCCCAGGTCGTGCGCCGCAGGCGGCGCTGCAGCCAGGCGTTGTATGCCGTACAGGCCAGCTCGTGGGTGTCGATCGCACTGAAACCGCGTCGCTGCATTCGGCGCAGGTCAGCGACGACCCACGCCGCCTGCTGCTCGGACTTCCAATAGATGCTGACGGCGCCGGAACCGTTGGTGTTGGGGCCGAAGAGCATGTAGAAGTTCGGGTAGCCGGGGACCGTGACCCCCACATGCGCGAACGCGCCGTCCGCCCAGGTGTCGCGCAGTCGGCGTCCCCGTCGTCCGATCACGTCGTAGCCGGCGAGAAGCTCTGCGGCGGTGAACCCGGTCGCCGTGACGATCACATCCACCTCGTGATGCTCTCCGTCGACATCGACCAGACCGGTCGGCGTCGCCGAGGCCACCGGCCGCGGGATCAGGCGGACGTTGTCGCGCTTGAGTGCCGGATAGAAGTCATCGGAGAACACCACTCGCTTTCCCTCGAAAGGGTAAGTGGGCGTGACTGCCTCACGTAGGTCGGGACGATCGGCGAAGGTGGCGCCGATGTAGTCGCGCGCCATCCGATCCATCGCCCGGTTGCGCCTACTGCCCGCGACATAGCTCGGCCGGCCGCTGAGGTTGCGCCACTCCTTACGGATGATCTGGACGCTGCGGTCCAGCCGCCGGTGCCACGCGCGGGAAGTGCGGCGCAATTCGCCTGCGTCGTAGGTGCGCTCGCCCTTCGGCAGCACCCATCCGGGTTCCCTCTGGAAGACGTTGACCGAGCGGGCGACCGGCGCAATCGCCGGAACGACCTGTGCCGAGGACGACCCGACCCCGACCACCGCCACCCGCGCATCGGCCAGGTCGACGTCGTGGCGCCACTGCTGGGTGTGCATGACGGAGCCTCCGAAGGTGTCGAGGCCCGGCCACGCGGCGAGGTTCGGGTTGCTGAGCAGCCCGACGGCGCTGACGAGGACTTCGGCCTGGTAGGTCTCACCCGCTGCCGTCGTGACGCTCCAGAGATGTTCGTCCTCGTTCCAGCGGGCCTCGGTGACCCGCGTCCCGAAGACGAAGTGCCGCCCGAGGTCGGCCTCCTCGGCCACCTGTTCGAGATAATCCAGCACCTCCTGCCGGCGAGCGTGGGTGCGTTGCCACGGATGGGTGCGGAAGCCGAATTGGAAGATCAGCGACGCAATGTCGACCGCCGCACCGGGATAGGTGTTGATCCGCCAGGTCCCGCCCACGCCGTCGGTCTCGTCGAGGATGCGGAAGTCATCGATTCCCGCTCGCTTCAACCGGACTCCCATGGCGATTCCGCTGATTCCGGCGCCGATCACGAGGACACGCACGACCAACTCCTCCAATCAAGACCCTCCCCAACGATCCGCAGGAGGAGCTAGGGTGACAAACATAACAAGAAATCATTAGTGGAAGGTTAGCAACAAGATATGGGACGTGTCAGCGGGAAAGTTGCCTTCATCACCGGGGCCGCACGCGGTCAGGGCCGTAGCCATGCGGTCCGGCTCGCCGAGGAGGGTGCCGACATCATCGCCGTCGACCTGTGCGACGACGTACCGGAGATGGCCTATCCGGGCGGGACCCGCGAGGAGCTGGACGAGACGGTGCGCCTGGTCGAGCGGACCGGGCGCACGATCGTCGCCCAGCAGGCGGACGTGCGTGACTTCACCCAGTTGCAGCGGGCGGTCGATGCAGGTGTCGCCGAGCTGGGCCGGCTCGACGTCGTCGTTGCAAACGCCGGTGTCCTGACCGCAATCGGGCCGTTCGACCAGATGAGCGAGGCCGCCTTCACCGATCTCGTCGACATCAACCTCACCGGGGTGTGGCGCACCGTCAAGGCGGCGATGCCGCACCTACGCGCCGGCGGTCCGGGCGGCTCGATCATCCTGACCAGCTCGAGCGCCGGCATCCGGGCGTCGCGCAGCACCGCCCACTACGTCGCCAGCAAGTTCGGGGTCGTCGGTCTGATGCGAGCGATGGCACTCGAACTCGGCCCGGAGATGATCAGGGTCAACAGCGTGAACCCGGCGCAGGTCGACACCCCGATGATCCAGAACGACTTCATGTACCGGCGCGCCTGCCCCGGCGTGGACAGCCCCGGCCGTGAGGAGCTCGCCGCGGCGTCGCTCACGCGGATGGCGATGCCGATCCCGTGGGTCGACTCGGTCGAGATCTCGCACGCGGTCGTCTTCCTCGCCTCCGACGAGTCGCGCTACGTGACCGGCCTGGCCATGACGGTCGACGGCGGGATCAGCATTGCCTGACCCCTGATCGCCAATTATGCTTGCTATTATCTTTGTAGATAAATAGACCACATCTGGCCGCCGGGCGACGAGGCGTCTCCCGCCCAATCAGGAGCACCCATGACAACCCCATTCCTCGGCCGCGCGATCATCATCGGCGGCAGCATCGGCGGCACTCTGGCCGCAGCCGCGATCGCCGATCACTTCCGCGAGGTGGTGCTGATCGAGCGTGACGAGCTACCCACCGAGCCGGTCTTCCGGAAGGGAGTGCCACAGGGCGCCCACTTCCACGCGCTCTTGGCCGCCGGCCGGGCCGCGATGGACTCTCTGCTACCCGGCTTCTCCGATCACGCCTTCGAGATGGGCGCGGTGCGACTCGACTCCGCACAAGACGTGATGCGCCTGGACAGGGTCGGCTGGTCGCCTCGGTTCGAGTCGGGCCTCGAGTTCCTGATGGCGAGTCGGCCGTTGATCGAGAAGGCGCTTCGCGACAAGGCTGCCGAGCTCGACGGCGTGCAGTACCGCTCGGGCGTAGAGGTGGCCGGACTGATCGGAGCCGACGGTCGGGTCACGGGAGTGCGCACCACCAACGGGGAAGAGCTGTCCGCCGATCTGGTGATCGACGCCAGCGGTCGGTTCTCCGAGTCTCCGACGTGGCTGCAGGCGCTCGGTTACCCCACTCCCCGAGAGGAAGTCGTCAACGCGCACTGGGGCTACTCCTCCACCTTCCTGGAGGTACCCGAGGACTGGGACCCGGGCTTCCAGGCACTCGCACTCACCGCGTTCGGGGACGGTGCCCTGACCCCCGAATCGGCGTCCCGGGCAATGGCGATGTGGGTCGTCGAGGGCGAGCGCCGCTGGATCCTGACCGCTCAGGGCTCCGCCGGCGACCACCCGCCCCGGACCGAGGAGAAGCTGCGCGACTTCATCTCGAGCATCGGGGTGCCCGAGCTGGACAAGGCGCTGTCGCAGGTGACGTTCCCCGAGAAGATCTCGATGTGGCGTGATACCCGCAGCCGGCTTCGCGACTTCGCCGGCCAGCCGGAGCGGCCCGAATGCTTTCTCGCCATCGGTGACGCCTGGATGGGCTTCAACCCCGTCTATGGGCAGGGGATGACCGCCGCCGCGCTGGAGGCCTCGGACCTGCGCACCGAGTTGGCCGCTCACCTGACCGAGCGCACCGATGAGCTGACCGGACTGGCGGGGCGGTACTACGCCAAGGCCGATGCCCTGATCAAGTACTGCTGGACCTCCTCGAACACGCTCGACCACCGCATTCCCGGTGTGGAGTACACGGTCGACGGCGTCGCCCAGGAGGTCGATCCGACCTCGTCGGACTTCTCCGACCGGCTCGCCGCCTACATGGCGCTCGACCCGGAGCGCTACGTCCGTTACCGCGAAACCACTCAGCTGCTGCGCTCTCCCGAGTGGCTGGCCGGCGACGAGATCGTCGACGCCGTACGCGAACGCTGGGACGAGCTGGGCAAGGCTGTCGTTCCCCGCTGACGTGGGGTTGAGTCGGCACCTGCGCTGCCAGCCTTCGAGAGTCTCACAGAGAGCGAAGGGCTAGCACGGACGGCAGGGAGACCAGGCATGACATCTTGACGAGACGGTCTCAGGCATCGAGCCTCCGAACGCACCAACGTCTACGCGATCGTCGGACTGTTTGCGCCTTGATAGGAGCGTTCATTCCTGCAATGGTCTTCGGCCGCACTCAACACGAATTATCAGCCCCTAACAAACACACCGCTGCCCACCATGAACCTTTGGACAACAGCGATGCGCCGAACATCGAGCCTCTTCACTGATCAGCAACAAGCTCCACGATGCGTCGGACGTCCGGCGCAGCAGTTGGGCTCGAGCTAGCCTTACGGCTCGCTCGAGCCCGGCCACATCTTGCGGTGGCGGACGCGTCGACGTCTCACCTTGCTCGCCTACCGCGGGGACCGCCTGCAACGCCACCACAAGCAGGCCAACCAGCAACACACCACTTCACACAGATCCCGGGACGCCAGGCATAGTTCGGGCCAGAGCGACCGGTGACGTGCGCCTTCTGGGTCGTCGGCGCCTACCAAGCCGTGTCATCTGGTGGCCCCGATCCGGGCGGTGCGCGCCGCGACCTCCTCGTCCACCAGGTCACGGTCGACGTGCTCTGTCGATGCCATACGTGCCTTCTGCTCGGTGCGGCCGCAATCCACACCGGTGGCGCCGAGAGACCTGTTCCCCACCGCCACCGCCGGACCACAATCTCTGTCGTGAACGTGGCCGAACGGCAGCGCAGCGAAGTAGTGCGCGAACACTTGATCCAGCGATACCACCACCTCGCCCACGATCGGGTCGAGGATGCGGTCGCGGCCGCCCATCACCGCTTCGGCGACTACCGAATCCGAGACTTCGTACCCCTGCTCGTCGAACGCGCAGCCACCCACGCACTCGATCAACTCCATCGACCGCCTACCCGACGGTGCCCTCGGCACCGTAGCCACGCCGTACCGAACGCCGGCGCCTGCGCTCCGGACGGGCTTCGATGGTCCTCCTCGCGATGTCGGCGACCGGGTGTTCGAGCCTGGTGCGAGCTGGACCATCATCGCGAGCGCCCGCTTTGCCGGGCAAAAGTGTGTGACATCCGGTTTCTCGGAAGATGCTGCGGAAGCAATTCACTACGGCACTAACCCGCAGATACCAGGGGAATTGTACCCACAGCCCAATAGGAACAACGAATCTGTGGGCTCCTGGTCCATTGGAATGCTGGTGGCGGACCAATAACGTCCAATGTGACCGGGATTACATTTAGTAGAGGAGCCCAAGTGGAACAGATTGCTCACTTCGCCACCTTGGCCCGACGAATCGCAGAACTGCTGCCAGAACCACCATCGCCGGATGATCCCTTCGGTTATCTCGCGTGGGAAGAACTCGTGCTCACGGCGGCAGGGCGCCTCGGCGCACAGGCCCGTCTCCACCTTGGCGCCCTCTCTCATCACAGCGCCGGCACACCGGACTCCCACCGCGTCACCTCGCAGGATCTCATCCGCGTCGCCTCGCTGGTCGAGTTCGGAGCAACACCGGCCGCGACTCAGCAACTACTCGACGACATCGTGCACCGCATCACTGCATCAGTACCGTCGGGTGTTGCCGTTCGCGCCGACCACGACTACATGAGATCGGCAGATGGGCTCGCACTCCGCGCCCATTGCCACCCACGTGTGACGGCTTCGGACACGACGACGCGGAGGCATCGTCGCCGAGATCTTCGCTCCGATCCGGCGGTAGGCTCGTGGAGCTAGCTCTAGGGGTGAGCACTAGGAGAATGACAAGACTCGACAGCGACGGCGACGGCGTGTCGCCCGACACCGATCAGCGGTCCGCAGTTCGAACACTCGTGGCCACCGTCTATTCCGCGACAAACGCCCACAGCGTCGACATCGCAGAAGAAATGATCGCGCGCACCGTCTCGGAGATCGACGAAGTCACCACCGACCTCAACCTCGTACAACTTCTCACCGCGTGCGCGGAGGCCGCAACGTCGCTGAGCCTGGCGATGCTCGAACACGACCGCGACACCGAGGCGATGCCGATGCCCACAGCAATGTCCGAGTACGCCCGCGTACTCGCTCGACGTGGCCTTCCCATCACAGTTCTCGACCGCGGCTATCGGCTGACGCACAACACGATTTTGCGTTGGTGTCTGGAGCAACTCGAGACACTCGGCACCGATCCGGCCGTCGTCGCGCAGGCGGCGGTGGAGATCATGACGCGGCTGTCCACTCAGATCGACGGCCTCTACGAACAGATGCTCGACACCTACGAACTCGAATACGAGACGTGGCTCCGCCACCGCAGCACCGCCCGTTCCGCTCGGATCGGCGACCTCCTCGACGGCCGCCCCGTCGACGTGACGGCAGCCGAGTCCACACTCGGATATCAACTCGACCAATTCCACCTGGGCCTCATCGCGTGGATCGAACCCGGCGGCACGGCCGGCGACCTTCCCGCCTTCGAGCGTGCGGTGACCGCACTCGCCGAGCACCTCGGCTGCCGCGAACGGCCGTTGTTCGAACCCCGTGACGAACGCACCGTGTGGGCGTGGCTCCCGCTCGGCAGTAACACACACGTCGACGTTGCGGGATGGACCACGACGGTCGAACAGTGGGACCAACCGATCACGGTCGCCCTGGGCGCCCCGCAGCACGGGATGATCGGATTCGTCCGCACCCACCGTCAAGCCGCCCAGGCCACGGTCGTGGCACGCGCCTCGAATGTGCCCGGTCCGCGCGTGGTTCCCATCGGGTTGGTCGGTGCAGTGGCGCTGATGTGCGAAGACCTCGACTCCGCTCGCAGGTGGGTGCGCGATGCCCTCGGCCCGCTTGCAATCGACGACCCCACCGCGGCGCTGCACCGTCAGACACTCCGAACCTTCTTCTCGACCGGGGGAAGCTATACCGCATCCGCCGCCGCATTGACCATGCACAAGAACACGGTCATCTACCGGATACACAAGATCGAGGAGTTGCTCGGGAAGAACGTCCGGGAGGGACGCCTCGAACTCGAGAACGCGCTGGCACTCTGTCACTGGCTTGGAACCGCGGTTCTCGATTCCGGCACGAACACCACCGAATGATGCTCAGCAACAAAGCACTTCACGCCCGCTCGTGGTTGCTCTCGTTAACCACGCATCGGCAGTGGAGCTGTACGAAAACTGCTGATATCACGGGTTGTTCATGCATTCACGGACAGCTCGGCCGAATCTGACGGGGTGATGTACGAGAACTCGAATACGCACAGCTGTAACCTGAACTGGACACCCGGTGAACGATTCTGCGAAGTTTGCACGCGAGATTGCCCGAGAAATGTTGTCGGCACGTATCTTTCGCCCCAGATTCTCTTCCCGGAGCAATCGCTGCGCCGGCGAGCGCGTCGAGCGCGACCTGTGCGATACGCTCGATGTCGGGTCCGCCGTGGAGTTGGATCGCGGCCGCCAACACCGTCGAATCACTCTTGGCGGCAACGTTTTTTGCGAGATCGGCAACCAGAAGCTGATACGAGGCACGCGTCGGGCAGCGGACGCACTCTGCACAACCGGAGGTCCACGTCAGCTTTCGTGGTGGGCACCTCCGGAGACGCGTGAACCTCCCCGCGAGTCCTGTTTATCTTGTTTCATTGATGTTAGATTTATGTTTGTTACTCGAACAGCCTCTTACGGCGTAGTAGCCAGTTGGCGGAATCCCGTCCAGTCCGAACAGGTGGAAAGTCATGTCCGATACCATGATCAGTGAATCGAGGGAGGCTCCGGTGGGTTCGAACCTCGAACAGTCGAGAACCCTGACGTTGACGCGCAGGGAGAATCTAGCCTCCGACGTCGTGCTGCTCGAGCTGTCTTCCCCGGACGGTTCCCCGCTGCCGCCCTGGGAGCCGGGTGCACATATCGACCTCCTCCTTCCGGGCGACACGGTGCGGCAGTACTCGTTGTGCAGCGATCCCCGGAACCGCGCATCGTGGCAGGTCGGGATCCTGCGCGAAGTCGAGGGTCGGGGTGGCTCGATCTACGTCCACGACCAGCTCGAGGTAGGCGCCGCCGTCGAGGTGCGGGGACCGCGGAACAACTTCCCCCTCGAACCGGCAGGCAACTACATCTTCGTCGCGGGCGGTATCGGTGTGACCCCGATGATTCCGATGATCCTGGCCGCCGAGGAACGCGGCATTCCGTGGGAACTGCTGTACGGCGGGCGTTCACGGTCGAGCATGTCGTACGTCGACCATCTCGAATCCACTTACGGGGACAAGGTGTCCGTCCGCCCGCAAGACGAGTTCGGCCTACTCGATCTCGACGGCCTCCTCGGAACGGTACGAACCGACACGATCATCTACTGCTGCGGCCCCGAACCCCTGCTCCAGGCGATCGAAACAGCAACAGCGAGCTGGCCGTCCGGTTCCCTCCATATCGAACGATTCAGCCCCAAATTGCTCGAGACACCGGCCCTGTCCGGATCGTTCGAGGTCGAGCTGTCCATCTCCGACCAGGTCGTGACGGTTCCGCCCGAAAAGTCGATCCTGGAGGCCCTCGAGGAACAGGGCGTGCCGGTAGTCGCGTCGTGCCAGGAGGGCATATGCGGGTCCTGCGAGACCGTCGTGCTGGACGGCACACCCGAACACCGCGACTCGATTCTCAGTCCGGCCGAGAAGGAGGCCAACGAGACGATGATGGTCTGCGTCTCACGATCACGCACTCCGCGCCTCGTTCTCGAGATCTGAACACTCCGAACGCATTTCACCTTTCAACGCCCCTCGCGACGGGTGGCCTCCACGAGGTCGTTCGGGGCCGCATCACCGCACCCCTGCCGTCACCACTCTCGATTTTTTTCGGCCGCAGCGCGTCTGGCCAACGCTATCGTGTTTCGTTACTATGTAACTCACGCCATAACAACGGTTGCAACACCAGTGCCGTATTCCCTCACCATTCCTGGAGTCCCCAATGACCACAGAACTCACGCTCGACGACCTGCGTCGGCAGTATCGCCGCGACTACGACCCGTACAACCCTGTTCCGATCGCCGAACATCTCGCGGAGATGGCCGACCGACGTGAGAAGCTGCCGATCAGCTACTCGACGCGAGGCAACGGATGCTGGGTCCTCACGCGCTACGACGACATCTCGAGTGTGTTGCGGCGCAGCAACCGTGGCTTCATCAGCTTCCCCAACGACCCCGACGGCATCAACACGCAAGGTTCCGAGGAGGGCATGGTCCCGATCGAGATCGACGGTCCCCGCCACAAACAGTTCCGTGCACTCCTCGACCCGCACTTCGCGCCCAAGAAGGTCGCGCTGCTGGAAGACGGCCTGCGCGACTGGGCCAACCGACTCATCGACGACTGGATCGAGGACGGCACGTGCGACTTCGTCGACGGCTTCGCCCTCCCCTTCCCCGGCGTCACCGTCCTGACCATCATGGGCTGGCCGTTGGATGACCTCCACACCATGAACGCCTGGGTGTCGACGCTGCTGCACGGTGTCGTCGGAGGCACCCAGGACGAGACGAATGCCGCACGCGGCAAGGCCCACGGTGAGATTCGCCAGTACATGCTCGACCTGATCGCAGCGAGACGAAGCGCGCCTCACCGGGACGACGTCACCTCCGCGGCTCTGGACGCCGAGATCGACGACAAGAAACTCACCGACCTGGAACTGTTCGACATGTTCCTGCTCATGATGCTGGCCGGCCTCGACACCGTCCAGAGCGTGCTCGCACAGTCGATGGTCTACCTCGCACAGCACCCGGAACAGTGGGACGCGATGTTCGCGACGCCGGACAGTCTCGAGCCCGCGATCGAGGAACTACTCCGCTGGGCGGCACCTGCCGTGCCGACACGCACCGTCGTCCACGATTCGGTCGACGTCGCAGGCATCACGCTCACCAAGGGCGAGCGCGTGCATTTCCCGCTCGCCGTGGCCAACCGTGATCCGCAGTACTACCCGCAGCCCGACGAGGTGAACTTCGACCGCGAGGCCAAGCCGCACCTGGCGTTCGGGCTCGGCCCGCATCGCTGCGTCGGCCTGCATCTGGCCCGGCTCGAGCTGAAGATCGCGTTCACCGAATTGCGCCGCAGGATGCCCAAATTCGAACTCGTTTCCGGCGTCGAACCACACGAACATCTCGGCCTCGCCTGGGGAGTCGAGAACGTCCACCTCACCTTCCCCGCGGGAACGCGAGAAACGGAGGGATCCGGACGATGATTCGCTCGCAGGCTCCCGCAACCGTACGATCGCGGTCGTCGGAGCCTCGATCGGCGGGCGGCGCACGGTCGACGCGGTCGCCGGCGTGCCGCAAGAACTGGCGAGCGTACGGTTCGTGATCTACCCCGCCGAACATGGCTCCGTGGTCCGCGCCGCCACGCTCGCGCTGCGCGCGGCAGAAAGATTTGCCCGTTGCCGTCTTTGTGGTCCCGTTCCTCGGGATTGCGGTCGCCATGTTCGGTATGACTTCTTCCCCCTGTCTCTCGAATAATCCTGGGGCCCTGCGGCGGTCCCGCCGAATCCGACAGTCCGGCAAACGCAAACTCACCACGCTCGCGGCCAAGCACGCACCCCGCATGGGTGCCCGACTCGCCACCGAGATCCTCACCACCCGGAAACGCAATCGGTGACGGTGTCCGGCAGCAAGGCCGCCGAGATCGTCCTGCCGACGCTCGCCGACTCCCTGAAAGAAGTCTTTCAGCAACGGAATACGATCGGCAGCACGGATCCTGCTCGAGATCGGCGACGGTTCCGCATTCAAGTCCGCCGGGCACCTCGCCGCCTATGCCGGCTTTGCCCCGGTCACCCACCGATCCGGCTCCTCCATTCGCGGTGAACACCCTGCCCGGTCAGCCAACCGCAAGCTCAAACGTGCCCTGTTTCTGTCCCCGTTCTCAGCTCTCGGCGATCGGACCAGCCGCGACTGTGGCCACCGTCGCCGAATGCGTCGAGGAACCCTGGGTTGTACTCACGCAGCAGGGCGCGCAGTTTGTGACAGTCATTCGAGACAGGACCACGCGATGACCACTGCCCACGATATCGACCTGCGCGAGGTTCTGACCGACCGGACCTCCCCCTCCAGTCCCGATCTGCTGCGTCGCCTGCTGTCCACGTTCATCGAATCGAGGTCACCTCCGCCGAGGACGGGGCCGGCTGGCTGGCGTTCTTCCGATCGCTGGTCGCCCACCGTGAGCGGGGCCCGGTTGGTGACCTCCGACGCCCACGCCGGCCTCGTCGCGGCAATCGGGGCGTCGCTGCCCGGGGCTGCCCGGCAGAGATGTCGAACGCTGCACAGGATCAGGCTCCGCACCACGTGCGCTTCTGGCAGGCTATTGCCCCACCTGTCCCCTACATGCCGATTACCGTCTGCTGGTATGGGTACCACCTTCCACGGGCCGAGCCCGTGGCCACACATCACCCGCGCGATCCGCACCCGCGGCACGAGGTACGCGGCGATCGGCTACCTCGGCCAGGACGCACCCGACCTGCTGCCACTGCGAGCCGGGGACATTCTCGTCGTCAACGCCTCCAAGTCCGCGGTAAAAGCGCACGCCACCTCCCCCGCCGCCCTCGCGCACTACCTGAACAAAGGTGTCCGGGTACTTTCCTGCCCCACCCTGCACGCCAAAGTCATCGCCACCACCACGCGGGCGGTGATCGGGTCGGCGAACGCCTCCGAGAACTCGACCCTCGCCGACGACGGTGTGGTCATCACCGACGATCCCGAGATCATCGCCTCGGTACGGAAGTTCATCGACGCTCTCACCGAGATCACCGAGGTCGATCAGGTGTTCCTCGACGGCGCCATCCGGGAGTGGGAGATCGGCCGGGCCGTCCCGCTTCCCGGTGTCACCGGCCGGATCCGCCCCGAAGCGGACTTCCTGCCCGCACCGGTCACCCGGATGTTCGTCAAACACGCCGTCGACTACGAACCCACCCCTACCGAGAAACTGGTGCTCGACAGGCAACGGGGCGCCCACGCCACCGGTGGGCCGGCGGTGAAATACCAACTCGACTCCCTCCGCCTCGAGAAACCCGGCACCATCCGGCGGGGCGATGTGATCGTCTTCGTCTCCGCCGACGACCAGTGGCTCCACCCACCGGCGGTGGTGACCTCCGATGCCATGCGGGTCCCGCGGTCCGGCGGGGCGGTGCTGCATTTCCTGCGCACCCGCACCGACCTACCGGCCCTGCCCCTCACTGACGCAGCGAAGGCGCTCACCGATCTCGGACATCCGGGCTCCCGGCTACGCACCGATCACTACGTCCGCTCCCCGAGCCTGCGAGCCGCGTTGCTCGGGCTGTGGGAGCTGTAACCGGAACCGACCCGGGTGGGCTTTCGCGGGATCGCAACAAAAGCGCACGCCGGCATAGTGGTCGGGTTCGGCTCGTGCCCCGCAGCTGTGCTCTCGGTCGTCAGATCCAGTCGATGTGGACGGAGTCGATGTGGTCGAAATGGAATCCGAACTGGTCGCTGTATTTGTCGAAGCCCTTGTTCTCGGGGTAGTCGAGGGTGGCATGTCGTTCGAGGAGTGCCACGACGCGAGCGTGGTCGTCGCCTGCCAGTGCGGCGGCGAGTTCACGGGATTCGTCGCTGCTGAACGGTGTGTCCGAGTTGGCGAAATCCAGTGTGCGGACACGATAGTCGTATCCCTCGTCGGCGCCGTTGCGGACCATCACCCCGCCCCTGACGCGAATGACGGCCTTCTTCGGTGTTCCGTCCGGGCGGAGTACGCCGGCGCGTTTCATGATGTCCTGGGCTGTGACGTTCCTGAGTTTCTTGCCGGCGTCGGCACGCAGTTCATTCGTGTCCCCGGACCGGTATCGGGAAACGGCGGATCGGGACCGTCCGATCTTCGCGGCAACGGCGTCGATGCCGCCGAGGCGTTCGATCGCTGCGCGGCGTTGCGCACGCTCGAGGACGTCGGCGTGCGGGATGCGGCCAAGTTGGGCCCATCGACGCAGTGTGCGGTCCGACGGCGGTGTCCGGCCGGCATCGATCGCCGCCTGGCGCAGTCCCTCGTTGCCGAGCTCTTTGCGCAGCTGCGTGACCGAGACCTTGCTGGTCAGCCCGGCCAGTCCACCGCTCTTGACCTGCTTCGACTTTTCGACGCCGGTCGTTGCGGCGCCCGCGACCGAGACCTTGAGGCCGTCGAGACCGACCGTTTGCTGGGGCGGCTTCGTGGTCCGCGGCTTCGGAAGATGAAGCGCCATCACTCGTCCTCTTCCTCGGCGAAGGCCGCTTTGATCGCCAGATTCACGTCGTGAACGTCCTCGGCGGAAGCGAAGGCGGATAGGAGTGTATCCGTGACGATGGTGTCCTTCTCCACCGACATCTTCCCGAGCGCCTCACTCGGGTCGGCGATGTCCTCGCCGCCGGCGAGCAGATACACCCAGGAGTCGGTGACGGTGCGGATCGGCCAGCGGCCGTGCTCACGGGCAATCCGCATCGCGACGCGGCGGCCGCGCCACCGGCAATGCGCGATGATCGCCGCCCGCCACAGCGGCTGGTGATGGTGCTGCATTCGTGTCGCAGTCCACATGTCGGGGTTGACCATCCGCCCGATGTAGCCCTTGTAGCAAGATCCGACGAACCGTTTCGTCGGCGCGTCGTCGATGTCCACCGCGGCGCGTCGGGCCTCGCGCAGGATCTTCGCCCACTTGTCCAGCACCCGGCCCTGCTGCGGATACACCCAGGCCTCGGTGATGTCGAGATCGTCGAGATCGGCGCCGATCCCGCCATCGGCCACCGGCGAGCACAATCCGTCGAGGCTGACCGAGGTGACCCAGGTCTGCACGGGCTGGTCGTCGAGCATGTGCGGGTGCGGCAACGGCAGCTTGCCGGGCAGCGACAGCGTCTGCCCGGGCGGCAGGGTCACCCGCCACAGCCCGAACGGGGCACCCTTGTCCCCTGCTGCCGCAGCGGCAGCCGCCTCACCGGTCAGATGCTCGGGCTGCCCGTACCCGAATTCGAGCATGCCCGCGGAGGCGAGGTAGGCGGCGCGTTGGTCGATGGACACCACCCGGCTCGTTCCGTCGAGGTCCTCGGCGTCGGGCACCCTGGTCCAGCCGACTGCGGGTTCGAGGTCGCCGCGTGGGGCGCCGTCGAGGGGCGGTACCGGGCCCGCGGTCGCCACGACGAGGCCCTTCCCCGAGCGGGTGCGTTCCCGCTTGATCTTGTCGACGATCGCGGCGCCGGTGCGTGCGGGTGTCGGCCCGGGGAGCACCCCGAGATTCTTCGCGGACCATGCCAGCCGGCGTCCCAGCTCGCGTGCTGCCGGGAGGTCGTCGTCCGGGAGATACGTTCCGGCGGTGGGTGAGCCGAGAATGCCCATCTCGCCGACCCGGTTGTTCCAGCCGAAGTCCTTGTTCCAGTACGTCCACACGTACGGCTCGATCACCACATCGACCATCGAGGTGAACTTGCCGACGGACCGGGACAGGTGCACCACATGCCCCGGGTCGCCCCGCAACTCCCATCCCGCATTCAGCATCGGTGTCAGGGTTGCCTGCAGGACCGCGGTCAGATCGGAAGCGGCACGGGTGCGCAGCGCCTCCATGTCCTCGAAGTCGTCTTCCGAGCCGGGGTCGATCACCCACCCCAACGCCTCGCACGCACCCTGGCCCACGATCCACACCTGCGGAGGCGCACCCAGCGGGGTCAGGGCGGCCCAACGAATCAGCTTGTCGAGCTTGTCGACCGAATCCACCGGACCGGTCAGCTCACGGCCGGACGGTGTGTACGTACCCTCGACGGTCACGATCAGGGCGTGGCCATCAGCTTCGTCTCCCCCCGGGAGCGTCTCCCACGCCGGTGGGGTGGCGGCTGCGGCACTGCCTGTTTCCGGGGGTGGTGGGGTCGAGATAGCTTCGGCAACGTCGGGTTGTTCGTCCGGTTCGGGTTCGGGGGGAACGTCAGCCGGGTCGACGTGTGTTGTGGTGTCATCGAATTCGAACAGTGCGTATTGGTCGTCTGCCATTGATCGCCCTCCCCCGTTCATCTATTCAGCGACCTCGCCGTTGGAGTCCACGTCGGGCACGCCGTTGCGTGCGAAGAACTCCTGCAGCGCAACGTCGACGACATTGGTCACCGAATATCCGTACTCCTGAGTGAACCACCCCAGCCGCCGCGACGTACTCACGAGCACGCGGGTATTGAGGGGCTCCTTGTCCGGTCCCTTTTTCGGCTCCAGTGCCGAGGTAATTCGTGGCGTCGAGGTGGGTGTTTCGGACCTCTCGGCGCGATGCCGGGATCGGGCATTTCGACTTCCCAGTCCGCGAGAATCGGGCATCGCACGTTGTCCTCTCCACATCCCGGTCGCCGGCGTTGCGTCACAGCCCGCCGACCTCGAATCGGCTTTGAACGTAGCCAACCGCCCTGGGAGCGAACTTACGTGCTAGCTTCCTTGCGCGCAAGAATACGTGAATATTTGCGCGCAAGGTGCCTCCGATCTGTCCCACCGGGAGAGCCCTCAGCTAATGCGGCAAGAGGCGCCTCTGCACGTAAACACCGCGGTGACCAGGTCGTATGCGGCTCCACTGACAAGGTCTTGCCGGCAACTATTCGTCGTAATGGGTCTCGATGCCCAAGGGGCGTGCACTTGGAATCTCGTTCACCGCGCTGGAATCTCGCGAATGAAACGCTCCCCCGCGGGAAGAAGTGAGTGTCCGCTGCGCGATTCGAACGCGCGCAGAGCACGCGCAGAGTCGGTCGATGAGGCCGATCGGCGGGGACCTGACCGTGCGGGTAACTACCAGATCTGAGCACGCACGCTGGCCACGCGCTGACTAAATTCAAGATAGGGCGCTTCCGAATTCAATCGCACATAGCGCTATTCCTGCCAACGGAATCGGTTAGGGGAAAGCCGGGACGGATGCCGTTCGAGGTGTTCAGGCGAACAATGCCGAGTTGAGAAGTGAATCGATGCGGTCTTCTGCCACAACGTTTTTCGCGAGTTTACTCGATTATTCTACTTCCGGTTGCCGAGTGGTCCAGGAAGCGGATCCAGGCGCAGTCCCCGTGAACCACAGTCAGACACCCGAATCACGCCGCCGGTCGCCTCTTCGGCACCAGTAACGCCACAAACGCGACGATCAGGCCACCGCCGGCGAGGTACAGCCCCCAGCGATCGGTGAGCACGGTGTCGTAGTGGTCCCGAAGGTAGCCACCGACACGATCATTGAGCCGCCACCCGAACACCGCGAGCGTGCCGATCCCCACGATCACGCCCAGCCACTCGGCCGCACGGGAACCCACCAACGCGGCGACCAGCAGCAAGGCCGCAGCGCCCAGCAGCAGTGCCGTCATCGACTTGTAGAAGGTCACGGCCTGATTCTCGATCTGCTCAACGTCGGTGATTCCGGTGGGGAAGCCGTCACGGAGATCGATCACCGCGACGTCGCCTGGCGTAACGCCGCCGACGACGGGAAGGAAGGCACCGATCGCGACCGCAATGGCGCACGCGAACAGGACCAGATGGATGAAGCTGCGCATCGGCATTCTCCTCGGTATCGGGCGGATGATACGGCGTCGGTTTCGGTTACTCGTCCGGCACCGGGGGCGGCCCGAAGCTGATCGATCGACAACGACACCGTAGTGCTGCGGACCGCA
Source organism: Rhodococcus pseudokoreensis (assembly GCF_017068395.1). Taxonomy (NCBI): domain Bacteria; kingdom Bacillati; phylum Actinomycetota; class Actinomycetes; order Mycobacteriales; family Nocardiaceae; genus Rhodococcus; species Rhodococcus pseudokoreensis. The sequence goes on from NZ_CP070619.1 coordinate 181,726, forward strand.
CCGAACCGGGACCGTGCCGCAGCAAGAGGCTCCGCCATCGCCGCTCGCCGGGCGAACCGGGGCCGCAGCGCATATGCTTCCGGTCCCCCGCCGGCACACACAGCAACACAGAGCGGAGCGCACGATGACCATCACGATCTACGCCAAACCGGCCTGCGTGCAATGCACCGCCACCTACCGCGCCCTGGACAAGGAAGGCCTCGAATACACGGTCGTCGACATCACCCGCGACCTCGACGCCCACGACTATGTGCGGGCTCTCGGCTACCTGCAGGCGCCCGTCGTCGTGGCCGGTGACGACCATTGGGCCGGCTTCCGCCCCGACCGCATCAAGGCCCTCACCGCAGCCTGACCGCGACTCCAGGCACCTCAGCGGCCCGACGACGGCTCGACCTGAGGCGCCCGGAGTCGCGGGCGCACATGCTCGAAGATCAGGATGGTCTCGGTCGAGGCGACCGCAGGATGCGCACTGAGGTGGTCGAGGACGAAACGCCTCAGCTCCTCGCTGCTCCCGGTCGCGACGTGGATCAGGTAATCGTCGGCGCCGGCGATGAAGTACACGTTCAGCACGTCGTCGAGGGTGGCGAGTTGCTCGGCGAGCTGCCCGAGGTGCTGTCGTGCATTGGCCTGCACGCGGACTGCGATCATCGCCTGCAGGTCCCTGCCCAGGGTGGCGGGGTCGATGTCCGCGTGAAAGCCGCGGATCACTCCTCGGTCGATCAGGGAGCGCACGCGACCCAGGCAGGTAGACGGTGCGATGCCCGCGAGAGCGGCGAGTGCGTTGTTGGGGGTACGGGCGTCCCGCGAGAGTTGATCGAGGAGGATCCGATCGATGTCGTCTATCGCCGCCCCCGCTCGAACATCATTCGATCGCGGGCCGTCGGAATACGGCGTCCCCGGAATATTCTTCTTCATCGGCTCAGTCTAGAGAATTTTCTTCTTACACCTTGGATTCGGTGCGCCGATTGTTCACCATTGATGCCTGTCAGCCGAATTTTCCGGCAGACCTTCACGAACCACGAGCACCCGCCCCTACTCCCCTGCTCCACGGCTGCAAAATGCCCCGACACCGAGATCGTCGCCGCCCAGCGTGATCGGAAAGGCTCCAACATGAGCAACCCACAGTCCCCGTCCGCGCGCCACCGCGTCGTCGTGATCGGATCCGGCTTCGGTGGGTTGTTCGCGACCAAGGCCCTCCGCCGCGCGGACGTCGACGTCACGGTGATCGACCGCACCACCCACCACCTGTTCCAGCCCCTCCTCTATCAGGTGGCGACCGGCATCCTCTCCGAGGGTGAGATCGCCCCGTCGACGCGGATGATCCTCAAGGACCAGGCCAACACCGCCGTCCGCCTCGGTGACGTCACCGGAATCGACCTCACCGAACGCACCGTGACGTCCGAACACCTCGGCCAGTCCACCGTCACCGGATACGACAGCCTCATCGTCTCCGCCGGGGCGCAGCAGTCGTATTTCGGCAACGACCACTTCGCCGAACACGCCCCGGGAATGAAGTCCATCGACGACGCCCTCGAACTCCGCGGCCGCATCCTCGGCGCGTTCGAGCAGGCCGAGGTGACCGCCGACCCGCAGGAGCGGGCACGCCTGCTCACGTTCGTCGTGGTCGGTGCCGGGCCCACCGGCGTCGAGATGGCCGGTCAGATCGCCGAACTCGCCCACCGAACCCTCGTCGGGGCCTACACCAACTTCGACCCCCGCGACGCACGGATCATCCTGCTCGACGCAGCCTCCGCGGTATTGCCGCCGTTCGGTGACAACCTGGGTTCGGAGGCGGCGGAAACCCTCGAGAAGCTCGGGGTCGAGGTGCGGCTGGGTGCGTCGGTGACCGACGTCGACGCCGGCGGACTGACCGTCCGGGATGCCGAGGGCACCGAGCACCGCATCGCGTCCGTCTGCAAGGTCTGGTCCGCAGGGGTGGCGGCCAGCCCACTCGGCGCGCAACTCGCCGCCCAGTCGGGTGCCGCCCTCGACCGCGCAGGCCGCGTCGCCGTCGAAGAAGATCTCACGCTGCCGGGCCATCCCGACGTGTTCGTCGTCGGCGACATGATGTCGCGTGATCGCCTGCCCGGCGTCGCCCAGGTCGCGATCCAGGGTGGCCGCTACGCCGCGAAGCGGATCGCCGCCGAGGTCGCCGCGGCAGCCACGGGACGCCCGGCGCCGGAACGGCCGCCGTTCCGGTACCGCGACAAGGGCTCGATGGCCACGATTTCCCGGTTCAACGCGGTCGCCAAGATCGGCGGTGTCGAGCTGACCGGTTTCCTCGCGTGGGTCATCTGGCTGGCGGTGCACGTGGTCTACGTCGTCGGGTTCCGGAGCCGTGTCGCCACCCTGCTGTCGTGGGCGTGGACTTTCCTCGGCACCTGGCGCGGGCAACTGACCAACACACATCAGCAGATCACCGCCCGCAATGCGATCGCGCAACTGCACAGCCTCGAACGTCGCGCCGAGGATGCGGAAGTAGTTGTCGCACAAGTGATCTGACGATCACATACGCCGTCGGCGCACAATCGTGAACGACGGCGATCTCGCTCGCGCGGCACACGGCTAGACGATCCACACTTGTGGTTTCGGTTTGCCGAACATTATGATTCGCCGCGTGAAAACAACGTCCTTCAAGGTGGGTGCGCGACGACGGCCGGTGACCGCTGCCGCGGTACTGACAGCGCTGGCCACGACGCTGCTGCTGTCCGCGTGCGGCAAGGGCAGCGGCCCCGCCGACGACAAACCGGTGGTGCTGACCACGTTCACCGTGCTCGCCGACATCGCCGCGAACGTCGGCGGCGAGCACCTGACCGTCGAATCGATCACCAAGGCGGGCGCCGAAATTCACGGATACGAGCCCACCCCCGGCGACATCAAGAAGGCCGCGCAGGCCGACCTGATCCTCGACAACGGCATGAACCTGGAGGCCTGGTTCGGCCAGTTCGTCGACGGGGTGGACGTCGAGCACATGGTCGTCAGTGACGGCGTGGAGCCGATCGCCATCGGTGAGGACGCGTACGCGGGGAAACCGAATCCGCACGCCTGGATGTCACCGCTGAACGTGCAGATCTACGTCGACAACATGGTCGCCGCGTTCAGCGAACTCGATTCCGCTCACACCGCCGACTACCGCTCCAACGGCGACGCGTACAAGGCGCAGTTGCAGAAGGTGCAGGACGAATTGGTCGCCGAACTGGGCGCCCTGCCGGTCAACGAACGGGCGCTGGTCACGTGCGAGGGAGCGTTCTCGTATCTGGCCCGTGACGCGGGGCTGACAGAGAAGTACATCTGGCCGGTCAATGCCGAACAACAGGCCACTCCCCAGCAGATCGCGTCGACGATCGAGTTCGTGAAGCAGAACCGGGTTCCCGCGGTGTTCTGCGAGTCCACGGTGTCGGATGCGCCGATGCAACGGGTCGTCGAAGCGTCCGGCGCCGCGTTCGGTGGCACCCTGTACGTCGACTCGCTGTCCGAGGCGGACGGGCCCGTGCCGACGTATCTGGATCTGATCCGGCACGACGCCGACACTCTCACCTCCGCACTGAACGGGCAGCGGTCGTGACCACCCAGCCTGCGGTCGAGGTCCGGGACGTCACCGTCCACTACGGCGACGTCCTCGCGCTCGACCGGGTCTCCCTCGCCCTTCGCCCCGGACGCGTCTGCGGACTCGTCGGCATGAACGGCTCCGGAAAGTCCACCCTGTTCAAGGCGATCATGGGCACGGTCAAACCCGACACCGGCACGGTCCGCATCAACGGTGCGGCGCCGGCCGCGGCGCGCAAAGCCGGGGTGCTGGGTTACGTTCCGCAAAGCGAGGACGTGGACTGGACGTTCCCGCTCTCGGTGCGGGACGTGGTGATGACCGGCAGGTACGGGCGAATGGGACCGACCCGGCGGCCCAAAAAGGCCGACCGCGACGCCGTCGAGCACGCTCTCGAACGCGTCGAACTCACGGACCTGGCGGACCGGCAGATCGGGCAACTGTCCGGCGGTCAGAAGAAGCGCACGTTCGTCGCCCGGGGAATCGCGCAGGGCGCCACCATCCTTCTGCTCGACGAACCGTTCGCCGGGGTGGACAAACGCTCCGAGGCCACCATCACCGCGCTGCTGCGGGAACTCGCCGACGCGGGTGCGGCGATCCTGGTCTCCACCCACGACCTGCACGCGCTACCCGACCTGGCCGACGAGGCGATCCTGCTGCTGCGCACGGTGCTGATGCACGGCGACCCCGGCGTCGTTCTGCAACCGGACAATCTGGCGGCCGCCTTCGGCCTCGACGTGATGACAAGGACCTGAGACTCAATGGATGTCATCGATTTCTTCGTCGACCCCCTGCGCTACGACTTCATGGTCCGTGCGCTGATCACCACCCTGATCGCGGCGGTGGTGTGCGCGGTGCTGTCGTGCTGGCTGGTGCTGATCGGCTGGTCTCTGATGGGTGATGCGGTCTCGCACGCCGTCCTGCCCGGCGTGGTCCTGGCCTACATCGTCGGCGCCCCGTTCGCGATCGGCGCGGTGATCTTCGGCTTCCTGGCCGTCGCACTGATCGGGCTGGTCCGCGACACCAGCCGGGTCAAAGAGGACGCCGCGATCGGCATCGTGTTCTCCACCCTGTTCGCCCTCGGTCTGGTGCTGGTCTCGGTCACCCCGAGCCAAACCGACCTGAACCACATCATTTTCGGCAACCTGCTGGGTGTCAGCCGGTCCGACCTCGTCCAGATCTCGATCCTCGGGGCGTTCGTCTTCGTCGCACTGATCGTCAAGCGCCGCGACTTCACGCTGTACGCGTTCGATCCCACCCATGCGCATGCCATCGGCCTGAACCCGCGGCTGCTCGGGGCGGCGCTGCTGGGACTGCTGGCCCTGACGGCGGTGGTGGCCCTGCAGGCGGTCGGTGTCATCCTGGTGGTGGCCATGCTGATCATTCCCGGGGCGACGGCGTATCTGCTGACCGACAGTTTCCATCGAATGCTCGTCATCGCCCCGGCGATCTCGGCGTCCTGCGCCGTCATCGGCCTGTACCTGAGCTATCACCTCGACACCGCCAGCGGCGGAATGGTGGTGCTGTCCCAGGGTGCGGCGTTCGCGCTGGTCTATCTGTTCGCGCCGCGGCAGGGCGTGATCGGTCGCCGGATCACCGCGTCCCGGCGTCGCCGGGCATCCGCGGCCGCGAAGGTGGTGGCCGACCGCTGACGGTTACGTCGCGGGTGTGTGCCGCGGCACGATCATCACCGGCACGGGGGCGTGCCGCAGGATTTTCGACGCGGCGGAGCCGAGGAACACGTGGGCGGCGGGTCCGGCGGCTCCCGAACCCAGCACGAGCATGTCGTCGGGCTCCCAGGAGACGGCCTCGACCGCCGCGCGCCAGTCGGTGCCGCTGCCGATCTCCACGTCCACGTCGGGAACCGGGATGCGGGCGCGCACCGCGTCGAGTTGCCGGGCGATGTCGTCGGTGGTGCGGCGCGTCCACTGCCGGACGACGAGATCCTCGGTCGACTGCTCGATGGCGCCGCCGAACCGGGACACGGGCCGCACCGTGAACGACACGATCCGCCAGGTCACCGGCCACCGTGCAGCCATCTCGGCGGTGGCCGCGATGAGGCCGTTGACGTCGGCTTCGCCGCCGTAGGCGGCGGTGAGCCTGCGGATCGGTCCGGGCACCGGTGGGTAGCCACGCGGCGCGATCGCGACGGGTACGGCCGCGGTGTGCACGAGCCGTTCGGTGACGCTGCCCAGCGCCACCCGGCCCAGCAGACCGGACGACGAAGACCCGACGACGACGAGGGTGGCGTCGTGGGCGGCGACGAGTTCGATGAGCCCGGTCGGGATCGACGTCGACCGGTGAACGACGGTGGGGATGTCCAGGTCGCCCGGCAGCCCGGCGACCACCCCGTCGAGTGCCCGCGACGCCTCCGCGGTGACATAGCGCAGGTATTCGCGGTCGATGGGGTCGTCCTTCGCCGGCCACGGCTGTTCCACGACGGCCGCGGCCACGACCGTCTCGCCGGTCCAGCGCGCGATCCGCGCCGCCAGGTGCAGCGGCGCGGTCCCCTGACGGCTCGAGCTGAATCCGGCGATGATCGTCATCGAGCGGGTTTCCCTGCGCCGATCGGGTGCGCGACGACGTGGGTGACCGGCACACCGTGTTCGGCGCGGGCGCGGTCCACGACGTCGAACCGGTGCCACACCGACTCTTCGGGCGGCAGCGTGGAGATGACGATCTGATCCGGATGGAACGATTCGACGCCGGCGGCCAGGGCGCGCAGCGGCCGGTAGTCCCCCACCTCGCCGTCGGCGTCGAGATCCTCCGAGCGGAGGGTCGTCAGCGTGTCGTCGAGTCGCTGCCGGGCGACCTCCCGGGTCGCTTCGGCGACGTCGAGCGGGCCGTGGGTGGCGGCGGTTCCGGTCTCGATCGGGCTGGCGGGCACGACCACGAAGTAGACGGCTTCCCGATCCGCGCCGATGCGACGGAGCTCGTCGAGCATTTCCTTCGACTCGACGGTCTGGTTGGCCAGCACCAGTACCCGGTGAGGCCGGGTGGTCGCGGCGGCCCCCTCGACGGCGGGCCGCCGGCGCACGAACCAGGTGTTGGCGAGGAACAGCACGATGACGACCGCCCACGACACCAGGCTCAGCACGAGTTGCGACCGCACGTCCTCCTGCAGATACATCTGCACGAGGATTGCCACGATCGCGGCGGCGGTGATGAGCGACAACACCGGGAACAGCCACATCTTGACCCGCAGCTCCGAGGCTGGGGTGCGGTACCGCAGCACGATCTGGGAGACGGCGATGAGCAGGTACACGAACAGGATGATCGCGCCGCTGGAATTCAGCAGGAACGCGAAGACGGTGTCGGGTGAGACGGCCGCGGCGATCACGCACAGAAAGCCGACGACCGAGGAGGCGAGGATCGCGATGGCGGGCACCCCGCGGCGGGTCACCCTGACCAGCTGCGCGGGGGCCTCCCGTCGCGCGGCGAGGACGAACAGCATGCGGGAGGCGGTGTACATGCCCGAGTTGAGGCAGCTCAGCACCGCCGTCAGCACGACGGCGTTCATGATGTCGTCGGCGTACGGGATCCCCATCTCGGTGAACGCGGCGACGAACGGGGAGGCGGCCATCTGCTCGTCGTCCCACGGCAGGATGGTGGCCAGCAGGAACGTCGAGCCGACGAAGAACACGGCGATCCGCACGATCACCGAGTTGGCGGCCTTGGTCACCGCCCGTTCCGGATCCGCCGATTCCGCGGCGGCGATCGTCGCGATTTCGGCGCCGACCATGGAGAAGATCACCGTGACCACGCCGACGGTGACGGCCATGGCGCCGAACGGGAGGAACCCGCCGTGGCTCCACAGGTTGGAGAAGTCGAGCGCCTTGTTCGGCCACACGCCGAGAACGAACAGTGCGCCGAGTGCGATGAACACGACGATCGCGGCGACCTTGATGCCGGCGAACCAGAATTCGAACTCGCCGAACGACGACACGGAGAACAAGTTCGTCGCGGTCATCAGGATCATCAGAACCAGCGCGGACAGCCACAGCGGGATGTCGATCCAGTACTGGATGATCGTCGCGCCGGCGATGGCCTCGAAGCCGACGACGATCACCCAGAAGTACCAGTACAGCCAGCCGACGGAGAAGCCGGCCCAGTTGCCCAGCGCCCGGCGGGCATAGTCGGCGAACGATCCGGTCGACGGGTTGGCCACGGCCATCTCGGCCAGCATGCGCATGACCATGATGATCAGGACCCCGGCGAGGGCGTAGGTGACGAACGCCGCGGGCCCGGTGTCGCCGATGACGACGCCGGAGCCGACGAACAGGCCCGCGCCGATCACCCCGCCGATCGCGATCATCGTCAACTGGCGCTGGCTCAGTGCCTTCTTCAGTGCGGGTGTTCCGCTCATGTCATCCCTCCGATGCTTCACGCGCCGGCGTGCTCGCTCTCTTGGCGAGACCGACTGTCGGAGTCCCAGGGTGTATTCGGCTGGGCGACGTCGAGGGGGCTTCGGCCGCAGGGCCTCGAAATTCAATCGTAGGCCGCGGCACCGGTCCGGCGAGCGGGATTCGGCGTGCGTCCCCTCGTGCCGTTTACCGGCCTGCGCGGCGGGTATCAATACGGTGACGTCCGGAGTGAGACCGCCGAGAACGAAGGTTCCGCTGATGACACTCGTGCCCCGGGTCGCGATCGCGCTGATCGCCGCAGGCCCCCTCGCCCTGTTCCTGGCCGCGCCCGCCGTCGCGGACCCGCCGGACGTGACCCTGGCGGCCGCCGTCGCGGGGAGCACCGTCACGACGACGCTCACCAACGACACCGGTGCGGACATCGTGTGCGGACTCGGTGGACTGAGGGCGGCGGACGACATCGTGAACCCCGAGTCCGTGGCGGTGTTTCACCGATCGAATGTGGTGATCGGACCGGGACCGCAGGAGTTCGTGTTCGAGTCGGTACCCGACGGTGACTATCTGATCCACTGGATCTGCAGTGAGAATGCGGGTCCCGGTGACGAGGTGTGGGGTTCGGCGCCGCTCCCGGAGACCGCGTACGCGAAGCCGGCGACGGCGGAACCGCTCCCCGTCAGCGTGCGAACGCAGACGTGTTTCGGTTCGCTGTGCCTGCCGCCGGGGCCGGCCCTCTGACCGGCACGCATCAGGCGATCGAATCGCGCTGTGCCCGAAGGAATTCCCGTTCGGCCTCGTTGTCCGTGCGGTCGCGGGCGGCGTCGTAGGCGCGGGCGGCCTCGCCGGGGCGCCCGACGCGGCGGAGAAGATCGGCCCGCACCGCGTGGTACAGGTGATAGTCGTCGAGGTCGAGCTGGTCGACGAGCGCCAGCCCCTCCGCCGGTCCCCGCACCTCCGCCACCGCGACCGCCCGGTTCAACGCGACCACCGGGCTCGGCGCCAGCGACATCAGCTGGTCGTACAGCTGCAGGATCTGCCACCAGTCGGTGTCGGCGGCCGTCTCGGCGTCGCTGTGGACGGCGTTGATCGCAGCCTGAATCTGATACGGGCCCGGGATGTTCCGTCGCAGGCAGTCCCGCACCAGCGACTGCCCCTCGGCGATGAGGCCGGGATCCCACCGACCGCGGTCCTGGTCGGGCAGGAGCACGAGTCGCCCGTCGGCGTCGGTACGGGCGGCGCGTCGCGATTCGATCAGCAGCATCAACGCGAGCAGCCCGGTGACCTCCGGTTCGCCGGGCATCAGGGCAGCCAGGACCCGGCCGAGGCGAATGGCCTCGGCGCACAGATCCGCCCGCATCAGCCGGTCCCCCGAACTCGCCGTGTACCCCTCGTTGAAGATCAGGTAGACGACGGCCAGGACGGTACGGAGACGATCCGGGAGATCGGCCTCGTCCGGCACCCGATACGGGATCCGGGCGTCCCGGATCTTCCCCTTGGCCCGGACGAGGCGCTGCGCCATGGTCGGCTCGGGCACCAGGAAGGCGCGGGCGATCTCCGCGGTGCCGAGTCCACCGAGGAGGCGCAGGGTGAGTGCGACCTGGGCGGTGGGTGCCAGCGCCGGGTGGCAGCAGGTGAAGATCAGGCGTAGCCGGTCGTCGTGCACGGCGCCCTCCTCCGTCGGTTCGTCGCGGGCGAGCAGCAGCGCGGCCTGCGCGTGCCGGTCGTGCCGGGACGCCTCGCGCCGGAGCCGGTCGATCGTGCGGTGCCGGGCGGTGGTGATGATCCACCCCGCCGGGCTCGGTGGCAGCCCGTCCGACGGCCAGCGCTGCACCGCCTCGGCGAAGGCGTCCTGGACGGCGTCCTCGGCGAGGTCGATGTCGCCGAACACGCCGACCAGGACGGAGACCGCGCGACCGTGTTCGGTGCGGAACACGTGTTCGATGTCGGCGGTGTCGATCACGTCAGTGGCTTCCGGCCCCGGCGTGGTGGGCGAACGGCCGGACCTCGATGGGCAGCGTCGTCGCCCGGGTGAGTTTGCGACCCCACCCGAGCGCGGCGTCGAGGTCGGGGGCCTCGACGATGGTGAATCCGCCGAGGTGTTCCTTGCCTTCGGTGTAGGGGCCGTCGGTGACGAGGACGTCGCCGCCGCGGGCCCGCAGCACGGTCGCGGTGGTCGGCGCGCACAGTCCCCCGCTGAACACCCACGCACCGGCGGACACCATCTCCCGATTGAGGGCGTCGAGGTCGTCGGCGATTTTCGCCAGGGTGTCGGGTTCGGGAGCGGGACCGTCGGGCTGGTACACGCTCAACAGATACTGGGTCATGTCGGGTTCCTCCTCGGATCGGGCGGTCGGCGCCTCGGGGTGTGCTGTGGCCGGCCTTCACCTCCTATACGAATGCCGGCCCCGCGAATCGACACTGTGCACGAGAAAGTTTTCGGAGGTGCCGTCAGTTGTGCTCGGACACCAGCACGGCGCGGGTTCCCGGCTCCAGCGCCTCGAACACGTGTGCCACATCGCCCGGGTAGGCGATGTAGTCGCCGGGTCCGAGTTCGACGGGGGCGCCCGCCAGGCCGACGAGTGCGCGCCCGGCGCTGAGGATGACGTGTTCGACCACACCGGGCATGTGCGGTTCGGATTCGCGGGCGGGGCCGGGTTCGACGGCGAGGCGGTAGAGGTCGCGGCGCGCGGACGGCGGGCAGGACGCGACGAGGGTGGCGCGGTAGTCGGCCCGGTCGGACGTCAGTTCCGGCCCCTCGTCGGCCCGGATGACCTGGACGCGCGGGCGGGGCGGATCGAGGAGTTGCGACATCGGCACGTCCAGCGCGACGCAGAGGGCCCACAGGGTTTCGACGCTCGGGTTGCCGCCCCCTGATTCCAGTTGGGACAGAGTGGATTTCGCAACGCCGGCGCGACGGGCAACCTCGGTCAGGGACATGCCCGACCGTTCGCGTTCGCGGCGCAGCGAGGGTCCGATGTATCCCAGCGGGGATTGCCCGTCCATGGTTCCCTTCCCGAGCCTGTTCATTATTTCGGTCGTCACGTTCGACTTGACGAACGACTCACCACGTGTTCAGTATATAAGTCATGCGTTCGATGAAGCGAACACTCGGTTCGCGGCTCCTCCGGAACATCGCACTCGTGTGCCTGGCCGACGGACTGGTCGGCATGTCGTACGGCGCGATCGCGGTGGGCTCGGGACTCGAGACGTGGCTGCCCGTCGCACTGTCGGTGCTGGTCCTCGCCGGTTCCGCGGAGTTCCTGTTCGTCGGGATCGTCGCGGCAGGCGGCAGCCCGATCGCGGCGGCGGTCACCGGACTGCTGGTGAACGCGCGGCACCTGCCGTTCGGTCTGGCGGTCGGCGACGTGCTCGGGCGAGGGCCGCGGCGCGTCGTGGGCAGTCACCTGATGAACGACGAGTCGGTGGTGTTCGCGCTCGGGGAGACGGACCCGGACCGCAGGCGCGCCGCGTACTGGGCGTGTGGTGTGGGGATCGCGGTGTGCTGGCCGCTCGGGGCCCTGCTCGGCGCGGTGGCGGGCAATACGATCGGCGACCCCGCTGCGCTGGGTCTGGACGCGATGTTCCCGGCGGTGCTGCTGGCCCTGGTGCTGCCGGCGCTGCGTGATCGGGACGTGCGGGCGCCTGCCCTGATCGGCGCCGTCGTCGCCCTGGCGGCCACACCGGTCCTGCCCGCCGGGCTTCCGGTGCTCGCGGCGCTGGTGGGTCTGCTCGCGGGTGTGCGGCGGGCGGTGCTGCGGTGACCGGGCAGCTCGTGCTGATCGGGTCGGTGGGGGTGCTCGCGGCGGGCACGTTCGCGTTCCGGTTCGCCGGACCGGCGCTGCGGCCACGGATCGCGACCCGGCCCTGGATGGAGCGGACCATGGCGTCGGCGGCCGTGATCCTGCTCACGGCGCTGGTGGGCACCGCGGCACTCACCGAGGGCCACGACCTCGCCGGAGTGGCGCGTCCCACCGGAGTCGTCGTCGCGGGCCTACTCGCCTGGCGGAAGGCGCCTTTCGTCGTCATCGTCCTGTCCGCTGCCGCGACGGCTGCCGGATTGCGGCTCCTCGGCGTGCCATGAGCATGCATCATCGAGGGGTGTTATTTCATCTCTGTGCCACGTGCGGCGTCGAACAGGACCCGAACACCCCGCTCCCCGACGAGTGCGCGATCTGCGCCGACGAACGCCAGTACATTCCGCTCGGCGGGCAGGAGTGGACCACCGTCGAGGCGCTGGCCGGCGCGGGGTACCGCGCCGTCAAACACGAGGTCGAGCCGGGACTGCACGGCCTGTACGTGGACCCGAAGACCGCGATCGGTCAGCAGTCCCTGGTGATCAGCACGCCCGCCGGGTCGTTGCTGTGGGATCCGATCGGATTCGTCGACGCCGCGGCCGTCGACGCCGTCGCCGCGCACGGCCCCGTCATCGCCGTCGCGGGCAGTCACCCGCACATGTTCGGTGTCCAGACGCAGTGGTCGAAGGCGCTCGGTGACGTGCCCATCCTGGTGGCGGACGCGGACCGCTCCTGGCTCGCACGGTCCGACGGGCCGATCGTGTTCTGGTCCGGCACACACGAAGTGGCGCCGGGGCTGACCCTGCACCAGATCGGCGGGCACTTCCCTGGCAGTGCCGTCGCGCACTGGCGCGACGGCGGTGACGGCCGGGGTGTGCTGCTCACCGGCGACGGCGTGTTCCCCAACCCGGACCGCCGCACCGTGTCGTTCCTCCGGTCGTACCCCAACCGGCTGCCGCTGTCCGCGGCGGTGGTGCGGCGCATCGCGGACCAGTTGTCACACCTCGAGTTCGACCGCATCATCGGCAACTTCGACAACGTCATCGACCACGACGGCCGGGAGGCGCTCGCGTATTCGGCGACCCGGCACTGCGCCTGGGTGACCGGGGAGTTCGATCACCTGACGTGACGGCGCGAAGAACGCCGGCGACGGTCGTTTCTCCCCGCCGACGCGGCGACAGCGGCTACCCTCCGCAGTAGCGTGAGCAGCGACTGAGGAGGTAAGTCTGATGGACTTGACAGCAATTGGTGTCGGTTTCGGCTACGTGGTCGTAGTCCTCACCATTCTTGTCGTCGTGGTCGGGGTGACGGCTCTGTTCGTGTTTTCGATCAAATCGGATTTCATCCCGCCGGACTCGACCGGGACCCCCACCGGGAGGAAGCGGATCGGCCGGGCGGAATAGCCGCGTACGCACCGGCAGGCGGGCAGTCCCTCACGGAGGGGCTGCCCGCCTTCGCGTACGGGCGGGGAACCCCGTTTCTGGATCGATTCCGGACGCGGGCGCAGGGAAGCAAGCCTTACTGAGACGCTCGGGGACAAGGCGACTACCGTGACAGGAGTCGCCTATTTTTCGAGGAGCACGGAATGAGTATCCAGTCGGTTGAGTCACGCCGCCATCGCGTCGTGGTCATTGGATCCGGCTTCGGTGGGTTGTTCGGCACACAGGCGCTGAAGAACGCCGATGTCGACATCACCATGATCGCGCGCACCACTCACCACCTGTTCCAGCCGTTGCTGTACCAGGTGGCGACCGGCATCCTCTCCGTCGGCGACATCGCCCCCGCCACCCGGCTCGTGCTGAGGAAGCAGAAGAACACGCAGGTGCTGCTCGGCGATGTCGAGAAGATCGATCTCGAGGCGAAGACGATCACCTCCCGGTTCCTGGACCGGACCACCGTCACCCCCTACGACAGCCTGATCGTCGCCGCAGGCGCGGGCCAGTCGTACTTCGGCAACGATCACTTCTCCGAGTTCGCGCCCGGGATGAAGACGATCGACGACGCACTGGAGTTGCGCGGCCGGATCCTCGGCGCGTTCGAGCAGGCCGAATTGTCGAGCGATCCCGCCGAACGGGCCCGGCTCCTGACGTTCGTCGTCGTCGGCGCAGGCCCGACCGGTGTCGAGCTCGCCGGCCAGATCGCGGAACTGTCGCGGCGCACCCTGTCGGGGGCGTTCCGCAACATCGATCCCCGCGAGGCCCGGGTGATCCTGCTGGACGGCGCGGACGACGTCCTGCCCGTCTACGGCGGCAAGCTGAGCCGCAAGGCCCGCCAGCAGCTGGAGAAGCTCGGAATCGAGATCCAGCTCGGCGCAATGGTCGTCGACGTCGACGTCGACGGCCTCGCCGTCAAGGACAAGGACGGCACGCAGCGCCGGATCGAGTCGCAGTGCAAGGTGTGGTCGGCCGGTGTGCAGGCGAGCCCGCTGGGCAAGCAGATCGCGGACCAGTCCGACGCCGAGATCGACCGCGCCGGACGCGTCCTGGTCAACCCGGACCTGTCGGTGCCCGGGCATCCCGACGTGTTCGTGATCGGCGACATGATGTCGCTGGACAAGCTGCCGGGTCTGGCGCAGGTCGCGATGCAGGGCGGCAAATACGCGGCCCATCAGATCAAGGCCGGTCTGAGCGGGCAGAAGCCGGAGAACCGCCCGCCGTTCAAGTACTTCGACAAGGGCAGCATGGCCACCATCTCGCGGTTCAGCGCGGTGGCGCAGGTCGGCAAGCTCGAGATCAGCGGATTCATCGGCTGGGTGGCGTGGCTGGCGATCCACCTGATGTACCTGGTCGGGTTCCGCAGCCGGCTGTCGACGCTGCTGTCGTGGACGGTGACGTTCCTCGGTCGCGGACGCGCGCAGATGGCGTCCACCGAGCAGTGGGTGTTCGCCCGCAACGCGATGGAGCAGTTGGAGCGGCACGAACGGGAGAAGGAGACCGCGGAGAAATCGTCCGGCGGCGAGAAGCGCAAAGCCGCCGGGTGACACGGTCATCCACCTGAGTTGGACACGGCGGAGGGGACGGACCATCGGGTCCGTCCCCTCCGCCGTGTCCGGGGTGTGTCAGTTGCCGAGGCGCCCGGTGTCGGTGATGTTCGCGAGCCGGACCTGCCCCTTGGAGACGAGTCGATCCTGCTCGTCGGTGATCCGGACCTCCCACAACTGCTGGGTGCGGCCGCGGTGGACGGGGCTGGCCTCGGCGGTCAGCATTCCTTCCCGCGTGGCGCGGAGGAAGTCGGTGTTGTTGTTGACGCCGACGACGTGGCCGCGGCCGCCGAGCCAGACCGTGCCTGCCGTGCTGGCGACCGATTCGATGACCGAGCAGTACACGCCGCCGTGCTGGATGCCGGCGGGCTGCTGCAGGTCGGGGGTGACCGTCCACTGTGCTCGCACGCGGTCGGGGCCGAGTTCGAGGTATTCGAGTCCGATGAGGGCGTCGAATCCCTTGCCCAGTTGATCGGCCAGCGCGGCGGTGTCGCCGTGCCCGTCGCCGTTCGATGCCTGCTGCTGCCCGGAATCCACCATCGCACTCTCCATCGGATCGCTGTGCGCTCTCGCGGCGCACCCGAACTCCTGCCTACACGACGGGACGGGCGGCGGGACAATCAGGTGGGGCAAACGAATCGGCGGGCCTCACGCTTGTTCAGCGTGAGGCCCGCCGTGGGATGGACCTGGGAGTCACTGCAGCCCTCAGGACTCCTGCGCGGTCCGGTAGTTCGGTTCTCGGCGTCGGCGTTTCGGCTCGACGTCTGCCATGAGTATAGGCAAGGCTTCCCTAATTAAGCAAGCGCTTCCGTGCCTGCGCCAGCCGACCGCAGTGCGGGCGCGTGATCCGGCTCTTCGAGCGAACCGGCACCCCGGCGGCCACGAAGGCGTCCAGGATGCCCTGACCGCGGCGCTGCGCGGCGGCCTCGCCGCCACCGGCGAGGATCGGCACGTACGTCGCGGCGCCGAGCACGGACTCCCCCACGAGCCCCCAGAATCGGGACGCGTCGATCGGCGTCAGCCGGGCGATGGCGTCGAACACCGCGTGCAGGGACGTGAGACTGCGGTGCACGGTCCAGAGCAGTAGCGCCCGCTCGCACGGCACGGTGACCGTCCGGGGCGCACCGGCGTGGGAATCGTCCGGCAGCACGCGCATGGTGTCGTCGACGACGCCCGCCCAGTCGATTCCCTCGTCGCTGTCCATGTGGATCCACAGGTTCTCGAGACCCGGATCCCAGGCCCGGCCCTCCAGCACGACGAGGGCGGCGACCCGCCCGACGACCGCGTGGATCAGTGCCGTCGCAACCTGCATGGCGGCGACGTCCGGATCGGGTACGTCCTCGAGCGAACGCGCCCACATCCGGGGCACCCGGTCGCCGTCGAGGTCGTCGGCGAGCGACCACCACCTGCGTTTACCCTCGTCTGCCATCGTCGCGACCGCGTACATGCGCGGATATTCGGCGTTCAGTGCGCGAAGTCGTGTGCAGGACACGTCCAGTGCGGTCGCGGGGGCGGACAGGGTCGAAGTCACCGTGCACTCCAATCGGTCGGGATGGAACACCACCAAACATAGGTGAGCCTAACCAAATATCAAGACTTGACATCATGTGATGTGAGGCACCCCCGCGAACCGCGACGCCCGGGACGCCCCGCCGGATGTGGCAACGGGGATAGGGTTCCGTAACCTAAGTAGTTGAATCAGTGCAGATCCCGTGCACAGCACACACGTCAGGAGCTTCCCCCGCCAGTGACGACGACGAGACAGTTCGGCAGCGACATCCCGCACCTGCCGACCGACGAGCCCTACGGAAAGCGCGACGTTCCGCGCGGTCCCGCCCCGCTGTACCTCCGGGCACTCGCGGGACTGCTCGACATCGGGATAGTGGCCATCCCTCTCGTTCTCGGGTGGTACATCGTCGACTCCCTCCGCGACGACAACGGCGGCGGGGAAGCCGACCGCGTCGTGTTCGGCGGCGCGGCCGTCGCGATCGCGCTGGGACTCGCCCTGTGGAACCGCGGGTTCCGCGAAGGCAACACCGGGCAGAGTTCGGGCAAGGGCTGGGTCGGCCTCGTCACCCGCGACATCCACACCGGCGACGCGATCGGCCCGAAACGATCGCTGCAGCGGGCGTTCCGGCGCACCGGCACCGAGGTCGTCCGGGAAAGCACCGCCACCGACGAGGGATTCGCCGTCCGTGAGAAAGACGTCAGCGTCGCTGCGATCCGGCGTCGCCGGCTGATCGGGCTGGGTGTCCTCGTGATCCTGCTCGGGCTGGTCCTGCTCGCCAGCGTCGCGGTCGGGGCGCGGCCGCTGTCGTTCGCGGAGATCTTCCACGCACTGTTCGACCCGGACGGCTCGCAGACCGACATCATCGTGCGCACACTCCGCGGCCCGCGCACCGTGCTGGGCCTGGTCGTCGGAATGGCGCTCGGTGTGGCGGGCGCCCTCATCCAGGGGCACACCCGCAACCCGCTCGCCGACGCCGGACTCCTCGGCCTCAACGCCGGCGCCGCGTTCCTCGTCGTGCTGTCGATGTACCTGTTCGGATTCAGCGCCCCCAGCGAATACCTGTGGTTCGCGTTCGCCGGATCCTTCGCGGCGAGCGTGATCGTGTTCGGGCTGTCGTCGATCGGCAACGGGGCGGCGAGCCCACTGAGCCTGGCGCTGGCCGGCGCCGCCGTCGCGTTCTTCCTGCAGGCGATGACCAACGCCATCATCATCGTCGACCAGTCCAGCCTCGACTCCTACCGGTTCTGGGTGGTCGGGTCGGTGGCCGGCCGCGGCTTCGACGTGCTGTGGCAGGTGCTGCCGTTCCTGGTCCTCGGACTGATCCTCGCCCTCGTCAGCACCCCCGGCCTGAACGTCCTCAGTCTCGGCGAGGACGTGGCCCGGTCGCTGGGCACCAACATCGCGGCCAGCCGTGCGCTCGGCATCGTCGCGATCACCCTCCTCACCGGTGCGGCCACCGCGGCATGTGGTCCGATCGCGTTCATCGGCCTCGTCGTCCCCCACGTCGCGCGGGCCATCACCGGCCCCGACTACCGGTGGCTGGTCCCCTACGCCGGACTCCTCGGCGGCGTCATGCTCGTCACCGCCGACGTCATCGGACGGGTCGTGGTCCGGCCGGGTGAGCTGCAGGTGGGAATCGTGCTCGCCGTGTTCGGGGCACCGTTCTTCATCGCGTTGGTTCGGCGCAGAAAGTTGGCAAGCCTGTGAGCACTCGAGACGACGTGCGCCCTGACCTCGGCGCCGCCCCGACGGCCCGGGTACCGGCACGCCCCGCGTTCCGCCTCGGACCGGTCTCCCTGGTCCTGCGCCCCCTCGGCATCGCCGTCAACGTCGCCCTGCTGGCGGCCCTGTTCCTGGTGCTGTGCCTCAACATCGGCCGCGGCGACTACCCGCTGTCGATCCCCGAGGTCACGCGGGTGCTGTTCGGCGGCGGCACGAAGGCCCAGAACTTCATCGTCATGGACCTCCGGCTGCCGCGGTCGCTGACCGGGGTGTTCATCGGCATGGCCCTCGGCCTGGCCGGCGCCATCACCCAGTCGATCGCCCGCAACGCCCTCGCCAGCCCGGACATCCTCGGCATCACGTCCGGTGCCAGTGCCGCCGCGGTCGCGCTGATCGTCCTCGGTGGCGGCGGCAGCTTCGTCGGCATCCTCGCCACCCTGGGGATCCCGCTGGCCGCCCTGGTCGGCGGACTCCTCACCGCCCTGGTCATCTACCTGCTCGCGTGGCGCGGCGGGGTGGAGGGGTACCGGCTGATCCTGATCGGCATCGGTGTCAACGCCATGCTCATCGCGGTCACCGGGTGGCTGCTGATCTCGGCGGACATCAACGACGCGTCGCGGGCGCAGGTGTGGCTCAACGGGTCCCTCAACGGTGCCTCCTGGAGTCAGGTGTGGCCCGTCACGATCGCCGTCGTCCTCGTCGGCGGATACGCGGTGATCTCCTCGTTCACGATGGGCGCCCTGCGCCTCGGCGACGACAACGCGGTGTCGCTGGGAGTGCGGCTGCAGTGGTCGCAGGCCCGGCTGCTGCTCATGTCCGTCGCCCTCGCCGGCATCGCCACCGCCGCGGCAGGCCCGGTCGGGTTCGTCGCGCTCGCCGCACCGCAGGTGGCGCTGCGGCTGGTGCGGTCCGCCGGTCCGCCGCTGATCGCGTCGGCGCTGACCGGCGCCGTGCTCGTGGTGGGCAGCGACGTCGTCGCCCGCACCATCCTGCCCGTCGAACTGCCGGTGGGGATCGTCACCTCGGCACTCGGTGGCCCGTTCCTGCTGTATCTGCTGGTTCGCAACAATCGGAAGGTCTCCGCATGACCGTGCAGACTGACTCTCGACTGATCGCCGACAACCTGAGCCTCGGGTACGGCGACCGGGTCATCGTCGACCACCTGAACCTCGAGGTGCGGACCGGGGTGATCACCACCGTGATCGGGCCGAACGGCTGCGGCAAGTCCACCCTGCTGCGCGCGCTGGGACGACTCCTGAAGCCGCGCAACGGTTCCGTGCTGCTCGACGGCAAGGCCATCGGGTCGATGCGCACCAAGGACGTCGCCCGCACCCTCGGCATGCTCCCGCAGGCGCCGGTGGCCCCCGAGGGGCTCACCGTCGCCGACCTGGTGGCCCGCGGCAGGCACCCGCACCAGTCGTGGCTGCGGCAGTGGTCGTCCGACGACGAGGGCGAGGTCGCCGAGGCGCTCGCCCTGACCGGGGTGTCCGACCTCGCGGACCGCCCCGTCGACCAGCTGTCCGGCGGTCAGCGTCAGCGGGCGTGGATCTCGATGGCCCTCGCGCAGGGAACCGACATCCTGCTGCTCGACGAGCCCACCACCTACCTGGACCTGGCGCATTCCGTCGAGGTCCTCGACCTGGTGGACCGGATGCACGAGGAACTGGGCCGCACCGTGGTGATGGTGCTGCACGACCTGAACCTCGCGATCCGCTACAGCGACCAGCTGATCGTCATGCGGGACGGCACCATCGTCGCGTCCGGCGCGCCGAAGGACATCATCTCCGCCGAACTGCTGCTCGAGGTGTTCGGCCTGGAGGCCGCGGTCATCGCCGACCCCGTGTCCGACCGCCCGCTGGTGGTGCCGATCGGCACCCGCCACGTGTACGGCGCGATCGGCGGACCGGACGCGAAGTAGCGGCCGTCAGCGCCGCCCGCCGATCATCGTCCGCACCAGCCGGTAACTCTGTCCCAGCGACACCGTCGGCAGGTACGCCCTTCCGACGGCGTTGCCGATGCTGGGGAGCGCGGCCGGGTCGGCGAACGTCATGTGCATGGCCACGTACCGGGGCTGGAACTTCGACTTGAACGCCAGCAGCGACCGGAACCCGTACACCGGTTCCAGGGTGCGGCCGAGCAGATCGAGCACGCTGTCCATCACCGCCGACAGGCTCGACGACTCCGACCGTTCCCGCTCGTCGGCGTCGCCGTCCGGTTGCTCGACCTTCGCGAGCGGGGCGCCCGACAGGCTCAGGAACTGCGCGCCCTCCTCCTCCAGTTTCAGCGCCGCGGACGCGATGAGGAACTCCATCGCCGGCCGGAACCCTTCCGCCCGCCGCCGCATGAAATCGAGGGTCCAGCCGACCACCCGCCCGTCCTGGTACACCGGCAGCCAGGACGTGATGCCGTGGACGGTGCGGTCCTCGTCGACGGCGATGAGGCAGCGCACCTCCGGGTCGTCGACCTCGTCGAGTCCGCCGAGTGTGAAACCCATTTCGGGCATGCCCTTGTCGGCCACCCATTCCTCGGAGATCGCGGTGATCTGGTCGGTGATCGCCCGGGGGGCGCTGGGGAAGCTGACCCATTCGGCGGTGATCCCCGATTTCTTCGCCTTGTTCAGGGCGGTGCGGACGTCCTGGAACCGTTTGCCGGTGAACGCGATCTGCCCCAGATCCAGCACGGTCTCCTCCGCCACCTGGATCCCGCTCCAGCCGAGGGCGTCGGTGATGTCGCGGACCTCACCGGTCACCGAATAGAAGCACGGGATCCAGCCGTTGGCGGCGGCGAACTCGGCGAAGTGTTCGACGGTGTCCCGCAACCGGTCCGGTGGGCCGACCGGGTCGCCGGTGGTCAGCGCCACACCGGCGATGACCCGGTACGCGACGTAGCTGGTGCCGTCGGCGGAGAACCAGTAGTTGTTGCCGCGCCACGTCGTCATCCAGGACAGCGGGCTCCCGCTCCCCGACTTCAAGAGCGCACGGGCGCGTTCGGTGGACTTCGAGTCCGAGCCGATGGCGGGGCTGAGGAACGTCGCCGCGACCAGCGCGCAGAGGGCGACCCAGAACACCACCCCGGTCCACTCGTACAGCAGCGTCGCGGGGATGCTCTCCGGCAGCAGCCGCGGATCGAGCCACTGCAGGTAGACGGGCGGGATCAGCCGCTCCGGGAAGTCGGCCAGCAACGTCGTCATTCCCGGCCGGGGATCGAACCCGTGCCGCGCCCACAATCCGCCCAGGACGTAGAGGACGGCGAGCCCGGCGGCGACCGCCACCAGGACACCCGACAGCCGCCGGTACGTCCCGGCCGGGGCGGAGACGTCGAAGAAGCGCCGCGTCGCGAGCAGCACGATCAGGATCGCCAGCGGGGTCAGGAACGGCACCAGCGTCCGGTACAGGTTCGGGTCGGCGAGACCGTAGAACAGGGAGTCCTCGTCGAGGGAGTCGACGAACCGGACCGCGAAGTTCAGCAGCGACAGCACCAGCAGGATCACCTGGGCGATCACCGACGCCACCCACGCGAAGCGACGGCCCCGTCGGAGGCCGTCGCTGAGGGTGAGCAGGAAGAGGGACGGCATCAGACTCAGCAGGGTCGGCCCGACCCCGGACAGGCGCAGTTCGAGCAGCCCGCGCCGGCATTCGGGGTCCGCCGCCGACACCTCGCACAGGTCGCGGACCTCGCCCGCCGTGTACGGCACCCCGCGGAACAGGTCGCGCAGCACGGCGAGCGGCCCGACCGCCTCCGCGGACAGCGCGGCGATCATCGGTCCGATCGCGCTGGCCGCCACCACGATCGCGACGAGCACCCGGCCCTCCCGCTGGGTGCCCGCGATCCGCTCGCCGCGCGCGGAGCGGCCCACGATCCAGCGGCCGATCACCAACCCCACCACGGCCGCGGCCAGCCGGACCACGTCCTGCAGCGAACCACTGAACAGCGCCAGGGTGATCGTGAACACGAGGACGCCGACCCGGATCCGCCGCCGCCACAGCGTGCCCATGTTGGAACTGGCCACCATCGCGGCGCCGACGATCCAGGTGCTCGGGCCGACGGCCATCCCCACGTGCAGCCGGAACCCCCAGTTCGCGTCGACGACCTTCGCGACCGCGGCCACCGACAGCGCCAGCAACCCGCCGAGCACCTGGGTGGCGACCGCGGCCAGGGTGAACCGCGCCGACCCCATCCGGCGTTCCAGCGGTGCGGCCACCACCAGGAGCAGCACGGTCGTCGACAGGTACGCCAGGACGTCGTCGCCCCACAGCCCGGCGGTGAGCAGCGTCCACACCCAGCCGTTCTGGAACGCCCGGATCCCGATCGCGACGTGCTGGGACAGATCGTGGGAGGGCCCGCTGATCACACTGGACGTGGCGATCGCCAGGATCCAGATGGCAACCAGCAGCGCGATGCTGACCGGCGCGCCCCGGACCCCGCCCCAGACCCGTTCCGCGGCCCGCCCCGTCTGACCCCTGACCCTCGCTGCCGTACCGTGTCCGGTTGCCGCGCTGTCGTCGGTCTTCATCCGCCAGGTCCCCACTCTCCGCGATGTCGAGAACGAAAGCTTGCCCGGCGGGTCGGCCGCTAGCCAAACCCGACCGTATCCACCCGTTCGGACTATGGCCAATACCACACGCCGTGACGCAGTTTTACTACTACCAGTAGTACGTATCTGCGTCGTCGTATCCGTAGAATCGGTTTATGGCTGGACTCGGCGAACTCGAACGCGCAGTGATGGATCACCTGTGGTCCACTTCGGAACCGCAGACGGTACGGCAGGTGCACGAGGCACTGGCGGCACGCCGTGAACTCGCGTACACCACTGTCATGACAGTGCTCCAGCGGCTGGCGAAGAAGCACCTCGTCATCCAGCAGCGCGACGACCGCGCCCACCGGTACCTGCCGGTGCACCAGCGTGAGGAACTCGTCGCGAGCCTCATGGTGGACGCCCTGCAGCAGGCCGACAAGTCCGGCAGCCGCGCCGCCGCACTCGTGCACTTCGTCGGCCAGGTCGGCGCCGACGAGGCCGACGCGCTCCGCGAGGCCCTCGCCGCGCTCGAGGCCAAGGAACGCACCACAGGAGACAATCAGTCGGGAACCGTTCGCGCCGGCTGACGTTCGTCATGCATGATGAGTAGGACATGGACGCCACCACCGCGCTGGTCTTCGGAGTACTCGCACTTCTTCTCGCAGGGCCTGTCCCTGCGCTGCTGAGTCGAGCCCGATGGCCGCATCACGCCCCCCGAGCAGCACTCGTGCTGTGGCAGGCGATCGCCCTCGCCGCGGTCCTGTCCGCGTTCAGTTCGGGACTCGCGATCGCCAGCCAGCTCCTCGTCCCCGGACCGGACGGCCGCCCCACCACCGCACCGGTCGCCGAGATCGACGCCCTCGGCCTGCCCCTGTGGCTGCTGTACGTGGTGGTGTTCGCGCTCACCCTCCTCGTCGGGGCCAAACTGATCTTCGCGATCGTGCAGGTCGGTGTCCGAACCCGGCGCCGGCGCGCCCGGCACCGCATGCTCGTCGATCTCCTCGACCGCTGCGACTCGACGTCCCCCCTCGCCCGCACCCCCGACCTGCGGGTCCTCGACGTCACCGAGCCCATCGCCTACTGCCTGCCCGGGCTGCGGCAGCGGGTCGTGCTGAGCCAGGGCACGTTCACCAATCTCGACGACGCCGAGATCACCGCGATCCTCACCCACGAGCGGTCCCACCTGCGGGCCCGGCACGACCTCGTCCTCGAGGCCTTCACCGCCGTCAACGCCGCCTTCCCCACCGTGGTGCGCAGCAAGTCCGCGCTGGGATCGGTCCAGTTACTGGTCGAGATGCTCGCCGACGACTCCGCCGTCCGCGCCACCGGGCCCACCGCACTGGCCCGCGCCCTCGTCGCCTGCTCGGGGTCGATCGCCCCGAAGGGCGCCATGGCCGCCGGCGGTCCCAGCACCCTGCTGCGGGTGCAGCGCCTGGCGTCCACGGAACAGGGCACGCGGGTCGCGCTCGCCGCCTACGCGGCGTCCGTGGCCATCCTCGTGGTGCCGACCATCGCCGTCGCCGTCCCCTGGCTCACCGAACTGAGCCGGTTGTTCAGCGCCGTATAGTCGCCCACCTCACAATCCGCCGGGTTCGATAACCGGGTGCCCCGTCGCGTACACTGGTCGGCGGTCGCCACTGCGGCCCATCAACACTGAAACGGCACACAGCCCAATTCCCCGCACTTCCGCGAATGGATTGACCAGGTGACATGTGCCCTGGCTCGTCCCTTTGTGCGTGCTGCATGACAGCCCCCGCTCCGCGACGCGCCCTATGCCCGGAGA
The DNA here is from genome assembly GCF_017068395.1 of Rhodococcus pseudokoreensis. Taxonomy (NCBI): domain Bacteria; kingdom Bacillati; phylum Actinomycetota; class Actinomycetes; order Mycobacteriales; family Nocardiaceae; genus Rhodococcus; species Rhodococcus pseudokoreensis. Next base: position 205,936 of record NZ_CP070619.1, read on the forward strand.
GGTACCCGCGTGACCAACGCTGTCCAGACGACGTCTGCCCCACTCGAGCAGGCCGAGACCGACACCCCTGACCAGAACGCCACCGAGGCCGACACGGCCACCGTGACGTTCGCCGAGATCGGCCTGCCCGCACCCCTGGTGCAGGCCCTCGCCCGCAACTCCATCACCGTCCCGTCGCCGATCCAGGCGCTGTCCGTCCCGGACGCGCTGGCCGGCACCAACGTCCTCGGCCGCGCACAGACCGGATCGGGCAAGACCCTCGCGTTCGGCCTGCCGATGCTCGCCCGGCTCGCCCGCCACGAGGACCGGCCCGCCCCCAAGCGGCCCCGCGCACTGGTGCTGGTCCCCACCCGGGAACTCGCATTCCAGGTCGTCGACTCCCTCAACTCGTACGCCGGTGCGATGGGACTGACCGTCCGCCCCGCCGTCGGCGGCACCCCGTTCACCAAGCAGGTCGACCAGCTGCGCCGCGGCGTCGACATCCTCGTCGCCACCCCGGGCCGCCTCGGTGACCACCTGCGTCAGGGCACCTGCATCCTCGACTCCGTCGAGATCACCGCCCTCGACGAGGCCGACCAGATGGCCGACATGGGCTTCCTGCCCGAGGTCCGGTCCATCCTCGGCGAGACCCCGGCCGACGGCCAGCGTCTCCTGTTCTCCGCCACCCTCGACCGTGAGGTGCAGTCGCTGGTCCGCCAGTTCCTGCCCGACCACGTGCAGCACTCCACCGAGGACGGTCGCGCCAGCGTCGACACGATGGAGCACTACGTGCTGCTCGTCGACCGCGGCCAGAAGGACAACGTTCTCGCCGAGATCGGTGCCCGCGAAGGCCGCACGATCATGTTCGCCCGCACCAAGCTCGGCTGCGAGGGCATCACCGACCGCCTCCGCGCGGTGGGCATCGCCGCCGAGGCCCTGCACGGCGGCAAGGCGCAGAACCAGCGCACCCGGGTCCTCGAACGCTTCAAGAACGGCCGCACCCCGGTGCTCGTCGCCACCGACGTCGCCGCCCGCGGCATCCACGTCGACGGCATCGACCTGGTCGTGCACGTCGATCCGCCCGCCGATCACAAGGACTACCTGCACCGCGCAGGCCGGACCGCCCGCGCAGGCGAGAAGGGCACCGTCGTCGCGATCGTGCTCCCCAACCAGAAGCGCACGTTCCGCCGCCTCACCGGCATGGCGGGCGTCGACGCCACCGCCGTGCCCGTCACCCCCGGCTCGGAGAAGCTGGCCAGCATCACCGGCGCCAAGGCGCCCAGCGGAGAACCGGTGCGCGACACCTACTCCCGCGGTGAGCGTGGCGGCGACCGCAAGTTCGGTGACCGCGGCCCCCGCCGCGAAGGCGGATACGCCGGACGCGACGGCGGCGGGTACCGCGGCAACCGCGGCTTCGACGGTCGCGGCTCCTCCGATCGGGGCGGCCCGCGCCGCGACGCCGGTGACCGCGGTGAACGCAGCTACGGCGACCGCCCGTCCGGTGGTCGCAGCTTCGAGGGCCGTGGTGGTTACGAAGGGCGGGGTTACGAAGGCCGCGGCCCGCGCCGCGACCAGACCGACAACCGGACCGGCGGCTACCGGGGCGACCGCCCGCAGCGCGACGGCGACAACCGCGGTGGGTACCGCGGCGACCGCGACAACCGGACGTTCTCCGATCGGGCTCCGCGCCGCGACTTCGGGGACAGCGCACCCCGGCGCGACTTCGGCGACCGCGGCGACAGCCATCGCGGTTCCGGCGAGCGCAGCTTCGACCGCAGCGCCCCGCGCCGCGACTTCGGCGACAACCGCGGCGCCGCAGGCGGGTTCCGCCGCGACGACCGGCGGGACGACCGCCGGGACGACCGGCGCCCCGCGGCCACGTCGGAGCGGCGTCCCGCGTCGACCGGCGGCGGGTTCCGCAGCCGCACCGACCGTCGCTCGTACGACGGCTTCGACGGCCCGCGCCGGGACCGCCGCAGCTGATCGAACAGTGCCGTGACACGAAGGCCGGCCGTCGCATGTGCGACGGCCGGCCTTCGTGTGTTTGGCTTAGCCGGTCGAGCTTTTCGTAGCCGCCGATTTCACTACCGCCGAGCGAGAGGGAATGCTGTATCCATGACTATCGACAACACTGAGGGTGCCCGCGCGCAGATCGGCGTCACAGGCCTGGCCGTCATGGGCTCGAACATCGCCCGCAACTTCGCCCGGCACGGTCACACGGTCGCACTGCACAACCGCAGCATCGCCAAGACCGACGCCCTCATCGAAGAGCACGGCAGCGAGGGCGATTTCGTCCGCACGGAAACCATCGAGGAGTTCGTGGCAGCGCTGCAGAAGCCGCGCCGCGTGCTGATCATGGTCAAGGCCGGCGACCCCACCGACGCCGTCATCGAGGAACTCGCCTCGGCGATGGAGCCCGGTGACATCATCATCGACGGCGGCAACGCCCTGTACACGGACACGATCCGCCGCGAGGCGTCCCTCCGGGACCGTGGCCTGCACTTCGTCGGCGCCGGCATCTCCGGCGGCGAGGAGGGCGCACTGAACGGCCCGTCGATCATGCCGGGCGGACCGAAGGAGTCCTACCAGGCGCTCGGCCCGCTGCTCGAGTCGATCGCCGCCCAGGTCGACGGCACCCCCTGCTGCACGCACATCGGCCCCGACGGGTCCGGGCACTTCGTGAAGATGGTCCACAATGGCATCGAGTACGCCGACATGCAGCTCATCGGCGAGGCGTACAACCTGTTCCGCGACGCCCTCGGCTACGACGCCGACCAGGTCGCCGACGTGTTCACCGAATGGAACGCGGGCGACCTCGAAAGCTACCTCGTCGAGATCACCGCCGAGGTGCTGCGGCAGAAGGACGCGAAGACCGGCAAGGCCCTCGTGGACGTGATCGTCGACGCCGCCGAGCAGAAGGGCACCGGCCGCTGGACCGTCAAGTCCGCCCTCGACCTCGGTGTCCCCGTCACCGGCATCGCCGAGGCCGTGTTCGCCCGCGCCCTGTCCGGTGCCCGCGAGCAGCGCAAGGCCGCGGTCGGTCTGGCCTCCGGCCGGCTGGCCGACAAGCCCGCCGACGCCGCCCAGTTCACCGAGGACATCCGGCAGGCCCTGTACGCGTCGAAGGTCGTGGCGTACGCGCAGGGATTCGACCAGATCGCGGCGGGCAGCGCCGAATACGACTGGGACCTGCACCCCGCCGACCTGGCGACGATCTGGCGTGGCGGCTGCATCATCCGCGCGCGGTTCCTCAACCGCATCAAGGACGCGTACGACGAGAACCCGAAGCTGCCGAGCCTGATCCTGGCCCCGTACTTCCGGGACGCCATCGAGACGGCCATCGACAGCTGGCGCCGCGTGGTGTCCACCGCCACCCTGCTGGGGATTCCGGTGCCGGCGTTCGCGTCGTCGCTGTCCTACTACGACGCCCTGCGCGCCGAGCGGCTGCCCGCCGCCCTGACGCAGGGGCAGCGGGACTTCTTCGGCGCCCACACCTACGAGCGGGTCGACGCCGAGGGCAAGTTCCACACCCTCTGGAGCGGTGACCGCAGCGAAGTGCAGGCCTGACCCTCCCCGATCGACCGTCCCCGGCCGTGGCGTACCGCAGGTACGTCACGGCCGGGCCGCGCCGTGGGCAGACCACGGCCGAGCCGCGCCGTGGGACCACGGCCGAGCGGTCGGATGCCCCGCCGCGGAGGCGGTAGCCTTCTGGATATGCCCGAAGACGAGTTCGCCTCGCCCGCACCGGTGGGTGAGACGTTCCTCGCGCTCGGTCTCCCCGCGGTGATGACCCACGCCCTCGCCCGCGGCGGCATCGCCGCCCCGTTCCCGATCCAGGCGGCCACCATCCCCGACGTCCTCGCCGGCCGGGACGTGCTGGGCCGGGCACCGACCGGGTCCGGGAAGACCCTCGCGTTCGGGTTGCCGATGCTCGTGCGGCTCAAGGGCTCCGCCAGCAGGCGCGGGTACCCGCGCGGCATCGTGCTGGTGCCCACCCGCGAACTGGCGCTGCAGATCGAGCGTGCACTGGACGAACCGGCCCTGTCGGTGGGGCTGCGGGTGGCGAACGTCGTCGGCGGCGTTCCGATCAAACGGCAGGTCGAGACGTTGTCGCGGGGTGTCGACCTGCTGATCGCGACGCCGGGGCGCCTCGCCGACCACCTGGCGCAGGGCTCGGTGTCCCTGGACGACGTGACGGTGCTGGCGCTCGACGAGGCCGACCATATGGCGGATCTGGGGTTCCTGCCGCAGGTCACGGCGATCCTCGACAAGACCCCTGCCGGCGGGCAGCGGCTGCTGTTCTCGGCGACCCTCGACGGGGAGGTCGACACCCTCGTCCGCCGGTACCTGCACGACCCGGTGACGCATTCGACGGCGCCGGCCGCGGCGGCGGTGCCGACGATGCGGCACCACCTGCTGTACGTCGACCGGCAGGACAAGTATTCGGTTGTGGCACATATCGGTTCACGACCGGGCCGGACGCTGATGTTCGTGCGCACCAAGTACGGCGTGGACCGGGTGGCGCAGGAACTGCACGCCGCCGGCGTCGCGGCCGGGGCCCTGCACGGCGGCAAGGCCCAGAACAACCGCACCCGCACCCTGGCGTCGTTCGCCGACGGCAGCACCCCGGTCCTGGTGGCCACCGACGTGGCGGCCCGCGGCATCCACGTGGACGGCATCACCCTCGTCGTGCACGTCGATCCGCCCACCGAGGCCAAGGACTACCTGCACCGGGCGGGGCGCACCGCCCGTGCGGGCGAGTCCGGTGTGGTGGTCACCCTCGTCACCGAGGACGAGCGGGACGCGGTGGAGAAGCTGACCCGCAAGGCCGGTCTCGACATCACCGGCACCCCGGTGCGGCCGGGTGACCGGGTGCTGACCGAGCTCACCGGGGCCCGCCGCCCCACCGGGAAGGCGGTCGCCGCACCGGACACCCGGGCGCCGGCGCAGGACACCCCGAAGAAGGGCAGGCAGGCGCACGACCCCGCGGGTCGCGCCGCCCGTCGCGGCAGGCCCGGCGACAGCGGAGCGGCCCGGTCGGGTGCCCGCCGCGGCCGGAAACCCGGACCTGCGTCAACTCCCCACGGACACCGCAACCGCGGGGCACACTGAGAGGCATGTCCCTGCCGTTCGCGTCGGTCGTGTGCGCGCTGGTCGCGGCGCTGTTGTTCGCGTGCGCGTCGGTCGCGCAGCAGAGTGCGGCGTCCGAGGTCCCCGAGGACGCCGCGTTCCTGTCCACCCTGCTGCGCAGTCCCCGCTGGTGGGCCGGCATCGTCGGCGACGGCGGCGGCTACGTGATGCAGGCGGTGGCGCTGGCGCTGGGGTCGGTGCTCGTGGTGCAGCCGCTGCTGGTCACCGCGCTGCTGTTCGCGTTGCCGCTGTCGGCGAAATTTTCCGGGTACCGGCTCAGTCGCGCCACGTGGGCTCTCGCCGTCGCGCTGGCCGTCGCGCTCGCGATCTTCCTGGTGATCGGCGACCCCACCGAGGGCAACATCGACGCCCCGTTCCGGGAGTGGGTGGTGCCCCTCGGCATCCTGCTCGCCGTGGTGGCGGTCGCGGCCGCGACGGGAATGACGAAGATCGACCCCGGGTGGCGGGCCCTGCTGCTCGGCGGGGCGGGCGGCATCCTCTACGGGGTGGCGGTCGCATTCACCAAGTACGTCGTCGAACTCGTCCCCCGCGGGTTGTGGGCGGTCCTGAGCAGCTGGCAGGCGTGGGCGCTGGTCGCCGCCGGGCTGGCCGGGGTGTATCTGCAGCAACGCGGCTTCCAGGTGGGGCCGCTGTCCGCGTCGCTGCCCGCGCTGACCATCGCCGAACCGCTCGCCGCCGTGTTCCTCGGCATGACCGTCCTCGACGAACGCCTCCGGGTCGAAGGCCCCGGACTCGTGGTGGTCGGCTGCTCGGTCGCGGTGATGCTGGTGGCCACGATCGGACTGTCCAGGTCGCAGGCCCAGCGGACATCCGACACCGCCGCAATTTCCCCGGTATCGTCCTGAAATGTGCAGTTCCTCGACGGGCATCGCCCTCCCTATGACCTGACGTACGACGACGTGTTCCTGGTGCCGAACCGCACCGAGGTCACGTCGCGATTCGACGTCGACCTGGCCACCGCGGACGGTTCGGGCACCACCATCCCGATCGTCGTCGCCAACATGACGGCGGTGTCCGGGCGCCGCATGGCCGAAACCGTCGCCCGCCGTGGCGGTCTGGTGGTCCTCCCGCAGGACCTTCCCGCCCGCGCCGTCGCGGAGACCGTGGCCTTCGTCAAGAGCAGGCACCTGGTCGCCGACACCCCGGTCACCCTCGGCCCCGACGCGGCCGTGTCCGACGCGCTGGCGCTGCTGCCGAAGCGGGCGCACGGCGCCGTCGTCGTCGTCGAGGACGGCCGCCCCGTCGGTGTCGTCACCGAAGCCTCCTGTGCGGACGTCGACCGGTTCGCGCGACTGCGCGCGGTGGCGCTGACCGACTTCGTCACCGCCCCCGTCTCGGCGTCGCCGCGGGAGGTGTTCGAACTACTGGACGGCACGCACGACGCCCTCGCCGTGATCGTGCACCCGGACGGCACCCTCGCCGGTGTCCTCACCCGCACAGGCGCCATCCGGGACGGCATCTACCAGCCCGCCGTCGACGGCAACGGGAAGCTGCGGGTGGCCGCGGCCGTCGGCGTCAACGGCGACGTCGCCGCGAAGGCGCGCGCCCTCGTCGACGCCGGGGCCGACCTGCTGGTCGTCGACACCGCGCACGGTCACCAGCAGAAGATGATCGACGTCCTCGGCGCACTGAAGAAGGCCGATCTCGGGGTGCCGCTGGTCGCCGGCAACGTCGTGTCCGCCGCAGGCACCCGGGACCTGATCGACGCGGGCGCCGACATCGTGAAGGTCGGGGTCGGGCCGGGTGCGATGTGCACCACCCGCATGATGACCGGGGTCGGCAGGCCGCAGTTCTCCGCCGTCGAGGAATGCGCCGCGCAGGCCCGCGCGATGGGTGCGCACGTGTGGGCGGACGGAGGCGTCCGTCACCCCCGCGACGTGGCGCTCGCCCTGGCCGCGGGCGCGTCGAACGTGATGATCGGGTCGTGGTTCGCCGGCACCTACGAGTCGCCCGGCGACCTGCGCGTGGACCAGTCCGGCAACGCGTACAAGGAGAGCTTCGGGATGGCCTCCAAGCGTGCGGTGGCGGCGCGGACCGCCACGGACACCGCGTTCGACCGGGCCCGGAAAGGGTTGTTCGAGGAGGGTATTTCGAGTTCCCGGATGCGCCTGGACCCGGAACGTCCCGGCGTCGAGGACCTGATCGACCACATCTGTTCCGGGGTGCGCAGCACCTGCACGTACGCGGGCGCGCGGACGTTGGCGGAACTGCACGAGCGGGCCGTTCTCGGTGTGCAGTCGGCCGCGGGGTTCGCCGAGGGCCGCCCGCTGCCTGCCGGCTGGTGACGACGGCATCCTGATGTGCCGGTGGGTGTCCTGTTCCACGGAACCGGACATCCCCCGGTATCATGGGTCGCTCAACCACACCAGTTCTCGGCGCCGGACCCGTCCGGGCCGTCGAGGCCGAACGAGAGGACTCCGGTGCCCGCGGCACCCACATACGCAGCAAGCGCTCCACCCGCCGTCTCCGGGAGTGTCGTCCCCTCCTGCCCCGTGGAATCGGACTCCGATTCCGCCGGTTCGGAGGGCTCCTCTATCGAGCCGGGTGACAAACCCGGCGACCCCCGTTCCTCCGCTCGGCGGCGATGACCCATGGACATCGCGCTCAGCATTCTCGCTCTGCTCGGCTTTCTCGCCCTGACCGCGGGTACCGCGTTGTTCGTGGCGGCCGAGTTCTCTCTCACCGCCCTCGAACGCAGCACCGTCGACGCGCACGCCCGCACCGGTGACCGGCGGGCCCGGCAGGTGCAGCACGCCCACCGCACCCTGTCGTTCCAGCTGTCGGGGGCGCAGCTCGGCATCACGATCACCACGCTGATCACCGGCTACCTGTCCGAACCGGTCCTCGCCCGCTTCATCACCCCGGTGCTGTCCGCGATCGGACTCAGCGAATCCGCCGCCGCGGCAACGTCTCTGGTGATCGCCCTGATCCTCGCGACGTCGTTCTCGATGGTGTTCGGCGAGCTCGTGCCGAAGAACCTCGCCATCGCTCACCCCCTGCCCACGGCGCGGGCGACGGCCGGCATGCAGGCCGCGTTCTCGCTGATCTTCAAATGGGCCATCAACGGGCTCAACGGAAGCGCGAACTGGCTGGTGCGACGCCTCGGCATCGAGCCGGCCGAGGAGTTGCGTTCCGCGCGGTCCCCGCAGGAACTCGGTTCGCTCGTGCGGACGTCCGCGCAGCGCGGCGCCATCGACAAGGGCACCGCACTGCTGGTCAACCGCTCGCTGCGGTTCGGCGAACGCACCGCGGAGGAGCTGATGACCCCGCGCGTGAAGATCGAGACCCTGTCCACCACGGACACGGTGGCCGATCTGATCGACACCGCCGCCCGCACCGGCTTCTCCCGCTTCCCCGTCGTCGACGGCGACCTGGACGACGCCGTCGGCATCGTCCACATCAAGCACGCGTTCGCGGTGACCGCGCAACGCCGCCGCACCACCCGCCTCAACACGCTGGCCCAGAAGGTGCCGGTGGTGCCGTCCAGCCTGGACGGCGACACCCTGATGGAACGGATCCGGTCCGACGGCATGCAGGTCGCGTTCGTCGTCGACGAATACGGCGGCACCGCCGGGATGGTCACGATGGAGGACCTGATCGAGGAAATCGTCGGCGACGTCCGCGACGAGCACGACGAACCGGAGATCGACGTCCAGCGGATCGGCGACGGCTGGTCCTGCTCCGGGCTGCTGCGCGTCGACGAGATCTCCGAGACCACCGGTTACACCGCTCCCGAGGGGGAATACGAAACCCTCGGCGGTCTCGTGCTCACCGAACTCGGGCGGATCCCCGACGAGGGCGACGAGGTGCAACTCCCGTTGTACGAGGGGGCGCACGACCCCGGCGGCCGGTGGGTGGCCACCGTGACCCACATGGACGGCAGGCGCATCGACCGGGTGCTGCTCACCCCGAAACCCGACGAGACCACCGACACCGGCAGCGAGGAGGACGACGATGAGTGACCTTTTCGGTGTGCTGCTCACGTTCGTGCTGCTCGCCGGCAACGCCTTCTTCGTCGGCGCCGAGTTCGCGCTGATCTCGGCCCGCCGCGACCGGCTCGAGGCCCTCGAATCGCAGGGCAAGAAACGCGCCCGCACCGTGATCCTCGCGGGCGAGAACCTGTCGCTGATGCTGGCCGCCGCGCAACTCGGCATCACCATCTGCTCGATCCTGCTCGGCAAGGTCGCCGAACCGGCGATCGCGCATCTCCTCGAGGTCCCGCTGCACGCGGTCGGGCTGCCCGCCGGACTGCTGCACCCGATCGCGTTCACGATCGCGCTGGCACTGGTCGTGGTGCTGCACATCCTGCTCGGTGAGATGGTGCCGAAGAACATCGCATTGGCGGGCCCGGAGCGGACGGCGATGCTGCTGGTCCCGGTGCACCTGCTGTTCATCAAGCTGGCCCGGCCCCTGATCTCGTTCTACAACCTGTGCGCCAACCTGACGCTCCGGATGCTGCGGGTGGAGCCGAAGGACGAACTCGACGTCACCGTGTCGGCGGTGGAACTGTCCGAGATGATCGGCGAATCCCGTTCCGAGGGACTGATCGACGCGGAGGAACACCGCCGGCTCACCCAGGCGCTGGAGACCACGGACCGCACGGTCACCGAGGTGATGATCCCGCTGAGCGAGGCGCGGACCATCCCGCTGACGGAGGGCGGCACCCGGCTCGGCGCCATCGAGCAGGCCGTCGTCGAGACCGGCTACTCCCGGTACCCGGTGCGCGCCGAGGACGGGTCGCTGGTCGGGTATCTGCACCTGAAGGACGTGCTCGACGACATCCTCGACGAGGAGGCCGGACCCGACACCCTGATTCCGCGGTCGGACATCCGCCCGCTGCCGCGGATGTCGACCACCACCCCGCTCGCGGAGGCACTGGCCAGTCTGCGCCGCGCCAGTTCCCACCTGGGGGCTGCGGCGGACCCGTCGGGGCAGATCGTCGGCATCGTCGCCCTCGAGGACCTCGTCGAGGAATACGTGGGCACCGTCCGCGACGGCACCCACCGCAACAACGGCGTCAATCCGGGACAGCGAACGAGCTGATCGGATGAACGTTCTGGACGCGTCGGAATGGATCCCTCGCCGCGACCGGCACCGGGCGAGGGTGTGCGCGCTGATCGGGCCGCACGTGGAGCGGCGCGACCGCGGGGAGAGCCACCCGGTGAACGACTTCCTGTTCACCTATTACAGCTACCGGCCGAACCAGCTGCTGCGCTGGCACGCCGGGTGGGGCACCGTCCTCGCCGGCGGGGACGAGTACGCCGAACTCCGCGGGTATCACCGCACCGACGCCGGGGTCACCGTCGACCCGGAGTTCCTGCGGCGCCGCGCGGACACGGTCGCCTTCACCGCACGACTGATGGAGGCGACCACCGCGCGGCCCACGCACCTGTCCTGCTTCGGCCTGCACGAGTGGGCGATGGTCTACCGGTCCGAGGAGGTGCGGCACGACGGCGTACCGCTGCGGCTCGGGGCGGGCGGCACCGACTCCGTGGTGGAGTCGCTGCAACTGCGCTGCACCCACTACGACGCGTACCGCTTCTTCACCCCGGCCGCCGAACCGCGGAACAGTGTGCCGCTGACCCGGGCCGACCAGCTGGGGCGAGAGCAGCCCGGGTGCCTGCACGCGTCCATGGATCTGTACAAGTTCTGCTACAAGCTGGCGCCGATGATCGACTCGGACCTGACCGTCGACTGCTTCGAACTGGCGCTCGCCGCACGGGAACTCGACATGCGGGCCAGCCCGTACGACCTCAGCGGGTACGGCTACACCCCGATCCCGATCGAGACCCCGCACGGCCGCGCCGAATACGTCCGGGAGCAGGCGGCGCTGGCCGCCCGCGCCGCCCCGCTGCGGGCCGCGTTGCACGACCGGTGCCGCCGGTTGCTCGCCGCCGTGGGGCCGTGACTCCCCCGCTGCCTCACCGCGCACGGCAACCTGGTGACGGCCCGGCCCCGGGGCGGCGACGCCCCCGCCTGGCCCGGGCTCAGCCCGTCGCCGTGAACCGTGCGCTCGGTTCCCCGCTCAGATGCCCCGGCGGCAACCGGCGACCGCACAGCACGAGGAGCAGGTCCTGGGCGGAACCGCGCAGCGGCGCACCCGCACCGAAGGTCCAGGTCCGATCGTCCGCGGTCAACTGCACGCCCGTCAGGTCGACGCCGAAGTACTTCACGTGCTTCGGGCCGACGCCGCCGAGGACCCGGTCGAGGCGGTCGTCCGGGACCCGCCTGCCCAGGCCGAGCGCGACAGACACGTCGAGACCGTGGATCACGTCGTGCGACAGTGCCCCCTCGAAGCCGCCGCCCGGCGGCTTCCACGGGTGCGTGACGTTCTCCTCCAGTGTGCGCAGCAGCGCGTCGGCGGTCAGGGTCCGAGCGTCCTCGCGGGCCTGCGCGTCCGACATCCGGTTGAACTTGCCGCGCGCCTTCACCATCTTCAGCAGGATCCGCGGCGTCGACAGGCGGTACGGCATGGTGATGTGCGCGATCACCTCCCGGGTGCGCCACCCCGCGCACAGCGACGGCGCGTCCCATTGCTCCGGCGTCAGTCCCGCCAGCATCGACGCCAGGTCGCGCCGCTCCCCTGCGACCCAGTCCGGGGCCGTGTCCCGTGCCATGTCCGTCTCCTCCGGTCGCCGTGTGATGCTCTACGTGAACAGACCGTGCCCGCCCGCGAAACTCATCGCGCGGCCGTGAAGAATGGCCGGGTGAGCACACACGACTACACGCTGACGGTCACCTGGACCGGCAACCGCGGCGCGGGGACGTCGGGCCCGGACACCTACGACCGGGACCACGTGATCGCGGCGGCCGGGAAACCGGATCTGCCGGGCAGCGCGGACCCGTCGTTCCGCGGCGACACCGCCCGCTGGAATCCGGAGGAACTCCTCGTCGCGTCGCTGTCCCAGTGCCACATGCTCTGGTATCTGGGCCTGGCCGCCGCGGCCGGCGTGGTCGTCGTCGACTACCGGGACGACCCGACGGGCACGATGGTCGAACACCCGGACGGCGCAGGCGAATTCACCGAGGTGGTGCTGCATCCCACGGTGACCGTCGCGGAGGCGGCGATGACCGCGCGCGCCGAGTCGCTGCACGCCCGGGCGCACGCGAAGTGCTTCATCGCCCGGTCGGTCGCGTTCCCCGTGCACCACCGCCCGACGGTGGTGACGGCGTGAGCAGGCAGCGGCTGATCGTCGACGTCGACACCGGAATCGACGACTCCCTCGCCCTGCTGTATCTGCTGGCCAGCCCGGAGGCGGAGATCGCGGGCATCGCCAGCACCGCGGGCAACGTGCCCGTCGAGCAGGTCGCGGCCAACAACCTGAACTGGCTCGAACTGTGCGGGGCACCGGACGTCGAGGTGGCGCTCGGCGCCCGGGTGCCGCTGGCCTGCCCGCTGCGCACCACCGAGGACACGCACGGCCCGCAGGGCATCGGGTACGCCGTCCTCCCTGCGTCCGGGCGGTCGCTGTCCGAGCGGGACGCGACCACCCTGTGGGTGGACCTGGTCCGGGACGCTCCCGGGGAGCTGACGGGGCTGGTGACCGGGCCGCTGACGAACCTGGCCCTCGCGATCCGCGAGGAACCGGAACTGCCCCGGCTGCTGCGGCGCCTGGTCGTGATGGGCGGGGCGTTCAACCACCCCGGCAACACCACCCCCACCAGCGAATGGAACGTGTCGGTGGATCCGGAGGCGGCCAAGGAAGTGTTCGACGCCTTCTCCGGTCTCCCCGAGGGCAGGCGGCCCATCCTGTGCGGGCTGGACGTCACCGAGACGATCGAGATGACACCGGACCACGTGCGGCGGCTGGCAGAGGCGGCCGGCAGCACCCCCGGCGAGATCATCTCCCCCGACGACGGCCCGCAGGTGCGCTCGACCGCGAGCAACGCGGTGATCCGGCACCTGTCCGACGCCATCCGGTTCTACATGGACTTCCACCGCACCCACGATCAGGGATTTCTCGCACACATGCACGACCCGTTCGCGGCGGCCGTGGCGCTGAACCCGGCGATCGCACGGACCCGGCCCGCGACCGTCGACGTCGAACTGCACGGCCGGCTCACCCGCGGCACCACGGTCGCCGACTGGGTGGGCCACTGGAACCGGGAACCCAACGTCGACGTCGCGGTGAGCACCGACCCGGCCGCGTTCTTCGACGATCTCGTCGACCGGGTCGGGCGCTTCGCGAAATCAGTCGGCTGAGGAGTCCGTACCGTCGAACGCGTCGAGGATCTCGGCGGCGGCCAGCGCCGCCGTCAGGGACCCGTCCCGCACCCGCTGTTCGACGTCGCCGCGGATCGCCTTGACCCTCGTGTTCGACGCGAGGCGGCGCAGCAGCTGGTCGTTGACCATCGTCCACGTCCAGTCCACCTGCTGGCGGCGCCGGTTCTCCTCGAACTGACCGGCCGCGGTCAGCACCTCACGGTGCTTGCAGACGGTGTTCCAGAAGTCCTCGAGACCGACACCCTCGAGACCGCTCATCGTGATCACCGGCGGCGTCCAGACGGCGTCGTGCGGGTAGATCAGGCGCAGCGCCCCGGCGAGTTCCCGGGCCGCGCCCTTCGCCTCCCGCTCGTGCTTGCCGTCCGCCTTGTTCACGGCGACGAGGTCGGCGAGTTCGAGGACACCCTTCTTGATGCCCTGCAACTGGTCGCCGGTGCGGGCCAGGGTGAGGAAGCAGAAGCAGTCCACCATGTTCGCGACCGTCACCTCGGACTGCCCGACACCGACCGTCTCGACGAGGATCACGTCGAAACCGGCCGCCTCGAGCAGCACGATCGTCTCGCGGGTCGCCTTCGCGACCCCGCCGAGGGTCCCCGACGTCGGGGACGGCCGGATGTAGGCGTCCTTCTCGACGGTCAGCCGCGCCATCCGCGTCTTGTCGCCCAGGATCGACCCGCCGGTGCGCGTCGACGACGGGTCGACGGCCAGGACCGCCACCCGGTGCCCCTGCCCGATCAGGTGCATCCCGAGCGCGTCGATGAACGTGGACTTCCCGACGCCGGGCACCCCGGTGATCCCGACCCGGTGCGCCTTCCCCGACTCCGGCAGCAGTTCGAGCAGCAGCCGCTGCGCCGCCTCCCGGTGATCGGTGCGGGTGGACTCGACCAGGGTGATGGCCTTCGCCAGGCCGGCGCGCTGATTGGCGCGCACGGCCTGGGCGAGGGCATCGATGTCGACTGGAGGGCGCCCCATGCTATTCCGGGGTGCCCGTCAGGTCGTGGCCGAGCTGCGCGGCCAGCTTCTCGAGCAGACCGCTGGCGGCGTCGGCGATGACCGTCCCCGGCGGGAAGATCGCCGCGGCACCGGCCTCGTACAGTTCGGCGAAGTCGCCGGGCGGGATGACGCCACCGACCACGATCATGATGTCGGGGCGTCCCACCGCCGCGAGTGCTTCCCGGAGCGCAGGCACCAGCGTGAGGTGACCTGCGGCCAGCGACGACACACCGACCACGTGGACGTCGTTGTCGGCCGCCTGGTTGGCGACCTCCTCCGGGGTCTGGAACAGCGGTCCGACGTCCACGTCGAATCCGATGTCCGCGAAGGCCGTGGCGATCACCTTCTGGCCGCGGTCGTGACCGTCCTGCCCCATCTTCGCGATGAGGACACGGGGACGCCGGCCCTCCTCTTCCGCGAACTTCTCGACGAGTTCGGTTGCCTTGTTGATGTTGTCGACCTTCCCGGCCTCGTCCCGGTACACCCCGCTGATGGTGCGGATCTCGGCCTGGTGACGCCCGTACACCTTCTCCAGCGCCTCGGAGATCTCCCCGACCGTGGCCTTCGCCCGGGCCGCGTCGATCGCCAACGCCAGCAGGTTGTTCTCCATCGAGACACCACCCGTCGCTGCGCTCGCCCCTGCCTCGGTGGCCGCGGCGGCGCGGCTCAGTTCGGCGAGCGCCGCCTCGACGGCTCCCGAGTCGCGGTCGGCGCGCAGCCGGTCCAGCTTCTCGAGCTGTTCCTTGCGGACCCGCGAGTTCTCGACCTTGAGGACCTCGATCTCGTCGGCCTCGTCCGGCACGTACTTGTTGACGCCGATCAGCGGCTGCCGACCGGAGTCGATCCGAGCCTGGGTGCGGGCCGCGGCCTCCTCGATGCGCAGCTTCGGGATGCCCTCGCTGATCGCCTGCGCCATGCCGCCGGCCTCTTCGACCTCGGCGATGTGCGCACGCGCCCGGTTCGCCAGCTGGTGGGTGAGCCACTCGACGTAATGCGAACCGCCCCAGGGGTCGATGGGACGGACGGTCCCCGACTCCTGCTGCAGCAGCAACTGGGTGTTGCGGGCGATGCGGGCGGAGAAGTCCGTCGGCAGGGCGAGGGCCTCGTCGAGCGCGTTGGTGTGCAGCGACTGGGTGTGCCCCTGCGTCGCCGCCATCGCCTCGACGCACGTGCGGGCCACGTTGTTGTACACGTCCTGCGCGGTCAGCGACCAGCCCGACGTCTGCGAGTGGGTGCGCAGCGACAACGATTTCGCGGACTTCGGTTCGAACTTCGCGACCAGTTCACTCCACAGCAGGCGGCCGGCGCGGAGCTTCGCGACCTCCATGAAGAAGTTCATGCCGATCGCCCAGAAGAACGACAGCCGCGGCGCGAACTTGTCGATCTCCATGCCGGCGTCGAGGCCGGCGCGGATGTATTCGACACCGTCGGCGAGGGTGTACGCCAACTCCAGGTCGGCCGTGGCTCCGGCCTCCTGGATGTGGTAGCCGGAGATGGAGATGGAGTTGAACTTCGGCATCTTCGCGCTGGTGTACGCGAAGATGTCGGAGATGATCCGCATCGACGGCTTCGGCGGGTAGATGTAGGTGTTGCGGACCATGAACTCCTTCAGAATGTCGTTCTGAATGGTTCCGGCCAGCTGCTCCGGGGCGACACCCTGCTCCTCGGCGGCCACGACGTACAGCGCGAGGATCGGCAGCACCGCACCGTTCATGGTCATCGAGACGCTGACACTGTCGAGCGGGATGTGGTCGAACAGCTGACGCATGTCCAGGATCGAGTCGATCGCCACCCCGGCCATGCCGACGTCGCCCTGCACCCGAGGGTGGTCGGAGTCGTAGCCGCGGTGCGTGGCCAGGTCGAACGCCACCGACAGACCCTTCTGCCCGGCCGCGAGGTTGCGGCGGTAGAAGGCGTTGGATTCGGCGGCGGTGGAGAAGCCCGCGTACTGGCGGATCGTCCACGGCTGGTTCACGTACATGGTGGGGTACGGCCCGCGCACGAACGGTGCGGCGCCCGGGAAGCTGCCGAGCGGGTAGCCCTCGGCCTCGGCGGTGTCCCGGTCGGACTTGGTGTAGACCGGTTTGACGTCGATGCCCTCGGGGGTGGACCACACCACCTGTTCCGGGCTGTAGTGGTTCGCCGCCGCGGCGGACGCGATCAGCTCGTCCGTCTGCTCCGGCGTCGGAGCGGACGGCTGCGGAGACTGCGGATCCTCCAGTGGCACTTCGGCGAAGCTGCCGATCGCGTGCTTGACCTCGCGAGTAGTCACTTCTTGCTCCCTGTGTCGCCCGAGGAGTCGCTCGGGCTCTCGATGGTGTCGAGCAGGCCGGACAGGACCGAGACTGCGTCGATGCGGGCGGTGACGAATCCGTCGGGCCGGGCGGCGCCGTCCGCGTCGGCGACGACCTTCTCCGGGCCGGCGAGCAGCACGGTGCCGATTCCGGCGGCGCGCAGTTCCTCCACCGCGGCCGTGGCCTCGGCGGCGTACCGCTTGTCGGTGCCGCAGATCACGGCGATCCCGGCGCCGGAATCCTTCGCGGCGGCGGCGATGCTGCCGTCACCGATCGCGAGGGGTCCGGGGTTGAGGGCCTCGATGCCGCCCGACGCCAGCAGGTTCGCGCTGAACGTGGTCCGCACGTTGTGCTCGGCGACGGGTCCGAGGGGGGCCAGGAAAACGGTGGGTCGCGCACCGTGGGCCGCCAGGTAGGCGTCGGAGCGGTCCCGCAGCGCCTCGAACGCGGCGGCGTACCGGGCGACGCGGCCCGTGTCCGCGGCGCCCGCGGGCAGCGGGGCCTCGCCGAGGTTCGGGAACTCGTTGACCCCGGTGACCGTGGTCTTGCGGTGCGCGATGTCCGAATCACGTTGCGCACGCGTGGAAGCGATGCGTTCGCCGATCAGGCCGGCGTCGAGTGCGGCGAGGTAACCGCCCGCCGCCTCGATCTGCTGGAAGAACTCCCACGCCTTGGCCGCGACCTGCTGGGTGAGGTCCTCGACGTACCAGGACCCGGCCGCGGGATCGAGCACCCGGCCGAGGTGCGACTCCTCGAGCAACAGCAGCTGGGTGTTGCGGGCGATGCGCGCGGCGAAGGTCTTCGACACCCCCAGCGCCCCGGCGGGCAGCGCGGAGTCGAACGGGAGCACCGTGACGGCGTCCGCGCCGCCGACACCGGCACCGAACGCGGCGAGGGTGGTGCGGAGCATGTTCACCCACGGGTCGCGCTGCGCCATCATGGCGGCGGAGGTGACGGCGTGCTGCGGGGCGCCACCGAAGTCGGAGGCGCCGCACACCTGGGCGATCCGCGCCCACACCAGCCGCGCGGCACGGAACTTGGCGATGGTCTGGAACTGGTCGTCGGTGGCCGAGAACCGGAAGCCGAGCTGCCCGAGCGCCTGCCCGATGGTCAGTCCGCTCGCGGTGAGCACCCGCAGGTACTCGAGACCCGCCGCGATCGACGCGCCGAGTTCCTCGGCGTCGGAGGCGCCGGCGTCGTGGAATGCGGTGCCGTCCACGGCAATCGCCCGCACGCTCTCGGACCGGGCCGCGGACTCGGTGGCGAGGGTCACCGCGTCGCCGAGTTCCACGTCGGCGGTGCCGGCGAACGCGCTCGTGAGCGGTGCGGCCCCGAGGTCGACGCGGACCGCGGTGCGGTCGGTGACCCCGTCCCCGGCGGCGGCACGCGCGTCGAGCAGCGCGAACAGCGCCCGCGCCGCGAGCGGTGCGTCGGTGCCGGCGTCGAGGGTCAGCGGGGCCAGGTCGAGGAGCACACCGTCGAGGGCCGTCTCCAGGGACCGGACGGGAAGGTCGGCGCCGCCGACGGCGAGCCACAGGGCGCTGACACCGTTCTCCAGGGAGTCCAGGACGGAGCGGTTGACGTCCGCTGCCTCCGCGCCGTCACCGAAGCGGGCGCTGACCAGCCAGCCGGCGTTGACGTCGCGGGTGGCGTCGGCGCCGCGCACGTAAGGGAAGGTGCCGGGCAGGGGCTGCTCCGGGCGCTCGTCGCGGGGGCTGTAGAGCGGTGCGACGGTGACACCGTCATAGGTGACGGTCTCGAGGAGCTTCTGGGGTTCCGGACCGAGTTCCGCGGCGTCGATCCGACGCGACTTCGCGAGGACTCCGGCCACGGAGTGCTGCCAGTCGGCGTACGCCCGCGCAGCTTCCTCGGTTTCTGAAGCTAGTGACACGGTGTCGGCTTCCTCTCCCTGATGAGCGATCGATCAATACGTTGTGTGACTGTGATGCTAGCCGCAGATCGGCGCCCCCTATCGTGAGGATCACCACACGATGAATAACCTCAGGTCATGAGCATTGCGCACGAACCGGCGGTGACCGGTCGCACGAACACCCAGCGGCTGTTCGGGCTCGGTGCGCCGACCCGGGACGTCGACGACCGCGGCGAACCACTCAATCGTATGAGCATGGACATCTCCGCGCTCGCCGCGAAGACCACCGACATCTCCTACGGCGGCGTCCTCGCCGTGCTGCTCGACGACCTCCTCGGATTCACCGTGTGGGACCGGCGCGGAACACGCGACGGCCTGGTCACGGCCGAGCTGTCGATGGACGTCGTCACGCCGCGGCGGTGGCGGGGCCCGACGCTGCGGGCGGAGAGCCGGCTCCTCACGGTCACCGCCGACGGCGGCACGTCCACCGCCCAGGTCCACGATGCGGCCGGGACCCTGATCGCCACCGGCACCCTGTGGGGCAACTTCGTGGACCTGCCTGCGCCGGTGCCGGACGGTGCCGCCCTGCCCGACTTCCCGGAACCGGGGGTCGCGCCGCTCGACTGGATCGGCGGGCGGATCGAGGACGACGGTGCGCGGGTGGTGGTGCCGGCGAACCCGCTGATCGCGAACAAACTCGGGTTCGTGCACGGCGGCGTCCAGGCCTGCGCGGCGGACCTCGCGGCGAGCGCGGCCCTGAGCAGGCAGGGCGCGGACATGGACACCGCGTCCGTGCGGATCAACTATTTCCGCCCGGTTCCCCTGGACTGCGACACGACGTTCACCGCGGACGTGATCCGGGCGGGCCGCGCGGTGGCGACGACCCGGGTGGCCGGGACGTCGGGCGGGCGGGTCTGCGTCGAGGCGACGGTGACCGGGCGCCGCCGCCTGCCCTGACCGGCGCTCGCGGCGCCCCGCACCGCTCTCCCGGGTAGCCTGGTGCCCTGTGAAGAGACGCCTCGGGGACCGCAGGGTGATCGGCGTCGCAGTACTGGCAGTCGCGCTGGTCGTCGTGGCGCTGCTGGCCCCGCATCCGTCCGTGCTGCAGGTGCGGGAATGGGCGCACTCCGTCGGTCCGGCGTTCCCCCTCGTCTTCTTCGCCGTGCACGCGGTGGTGACGGTGTTCCCGTTCCCCCGCACGGTGTTCACGCTCAGCGCCGGATTGCTGTTCGGCGCATGGCTGGGCATCGCGATCGCGGTGCTGGCGTCGACTCTGAGCGCCGTGCTCGCCCTCTACCTGGTGCGTGCCGTGGGCCGGGACGTGGTGTGGCAGCGCATCTCCAACCCGACGATCCGGCGGGTGGACGAGCGGATCGCCCGGCGCGGCTGGCTCGCCGTCGGGTCGCTGCGGCTGATCGCGTTCGTCCCGTTCTCGGTGGTGAACTACTGCGCCGGCGTGTCCTCGATCCGGCTGGTCCCGTACGTGCTGGCCACGGTGATCGGCGTGCTGCCGGGAACCGTCGGCATCGTCGTGCTCGGCGACGCCCTCACCGGGGAGACGAAGCCGGGACTCCTGGCGCTGTCCGCGGTGTGCATCGCCCTCGGCATCGCCGGGCTGGTGGTGGATTCCCGGCGGCCGCTGGACGGGTCCGGCGACGCGGTGCCGGAACCGGCCGTCGACCGCCCCGCCGAGGACGAGTCAATCCCGCAGCCTTGAACTATTGAAGTCAAGCTTTGAGTCTTGACATCGAGATATCCAGTTTCTAACCTTGACCCATGTTCGTGTTGACGGTCGACCAGCGCGGCAGTCGCCGCGACATCGACCGTGTCGCCCAACTCCTCACCGAATTCGCGCACCGCGACCTCGTCCGCCCCTTCCAGCGGACCGCCGGCGACGAGGTCCAGGCCGTCGTCGCGGACCCGGCGACCGTCGTCGACCTCGCCCTCGACCTCGTCGCACGCGAACACTGGAGCATCGGCATCGGCGCCGGACCCGTCGAGGAACCCCTCCCCGCCGAGACCCGGGCCGGTCGCGGCCCCGCGTTCGAATCCGCGCGGGTCGCCGTCGACCGCGCCAAGAGCGCCCCCGGCCGGGTGGCCGTCGAGGGTTCCGACCCGGACGGCGCCGCCGACGCGGACACCGCGCTCGCCCTCGTCGCGGTCCTCGTCGCCCGCCGCACCGAGGAGGGCCGCGAGGCCGTCGAGCAGATGCGCCGCGGCGCCACCCAGACCGAGGCGGCCCGCGCGCTGGGCATCAGCAAGCAGGCCGTCTCCCAACGACTCTCCACCGCGGGCTGGCACGTCGAGACCGCGGGACGACGACTGGCCGAACGACTCCTACGCAAGGCGGACACGTGACGACCCTCGCCCTCCTCGCCCTCGGCGTCGCCGCGCTCGCACCCCTGGTGCTCGCCGCGCCCCGCGGGCCCCGCTGGATGTCGCAGTGGGCGGCGCCGATCGTGGTCGTGCTCGCCCTGGCCGTCGCGGCGGTCGCCGCGTCCGCCGCCGCACCGGTCACAGGGTTCGCCCTCGCCGCGACCCTCGTCCTGTGCGTCGCGGCCGCGATCACCGGCGGGGCGCCCCTCGTGCTGGCCGCGTTCCGCATCGCGCGCCGCCAGCCCGACGCCGGATCCGACCCGCGACCCGACGCCGGGCCGCTGCGCGGCGGACGGATCATCGGCCTCCTCGAGCGTGCCGCCGTCGCCGTCTCGATCCTCGCCGCCTGGCCGGAGGGCATCGCCGTCGTCCTGGCGGTCAAGGGACTGGCCCGCTACCCCGAACTGCGCGAACCGCACGCGTCGGAACAATTCATCATCGGCACGTTCACCAGCGTGCTCTGGGCGATCGCGGTGTGCGGAACGGGACGCGCCCTCATCACGTAACCCCTCCACGTCCGGAAACATTCACCCCGGGGGTGCGTGAGACCAGCCCTGGGGGTGCTGGGTTCCCGCCTCGGCGCGGACGAGAGTCGTACTCGTCCAAGCCCGAGGGAGAGACCATCCGTGCCTACCGATTTCGTGTCACACGTCCGCGCCCAGGTCGCCGTGTACGGCGACGACCGGTCCTACGTCTACCACCGTGAGGTCGGCCGGGAACTCGTCGCCGAGACGGTGACCTACCGCGAACTGGACCGGGACGCCCGCGCGCTGGCGGTGTGGCTGTCGACGCGGCCCGAGTCCGCACACCCGGTGATGCTGCTGTACGTCGACGGAATCGACTTCCTCCGCGCGTTTCTCGGATGCCTCTACGCCGGGGTGGTCGCCGTGCCCGCTCCGGTCCCGCACGACGCGCGCAGCATGCAGCGGGTCGCGACGATGTTCGCGGACGCCGACGTGCACCTCGTGCTCACCACGTCCGCGGTCGCCGAACCGCTCGACAGCTGGATCCGCGAGTCCGAGCTCGCCGCCACCGTCGCCGCCACCGACACCGCCGAACTCGGCGACCCCGACCACTGGCGCCTACCCGGCCTCGACGCAGGCACCCTGGCCTTCCTCCAGTACACGTCCGGTTCCACCAGCGAACCGAAGGGCGTGATGGTGACCCACGGCAACCTGCTGCACAACGCGGCGGCCATCACCGACGCAATCGGTGGCGACGACACGGTGACCGTCGCCGGCTGGCTCCCGCACTTCCACGACATGGGGCTGATCGGCATGCTGCTGTCGCCGCTCTACGCCGGCGGGAACCTCGCGTTCATGTCGCCGATGGCCTTCCTCAAACGGCCGGTGCGCTGGTTGCAGCTGATCGACCGGTACCGCGCCGACATGACCCTCGGCCCGAACTTCGCGTACGACCTCGTCGCCCGCCGGATCCCCGACGACCAACTGGCCGGACTGGACCTGTCCTCGGTGCGGGTGGCCCTGAACGGGGCCGAACCCATCCGGCCCCGCACCCTCGACGCCGTGATCGACCGGCTCGGGCCCGTCGGTTTCCGGGCGGGCGCCTTCCTGACCGCATACGGCATGGCCGAGGTGACGCTGCTCGCCACAGCCAGCGAGGTCGGCTGCGCCCCAGGATATCTCGACGTCGACGCGGCCGCGCTGGAGCGCCACGAACTGACCCCGAAGGCCGGTGGCGCCCGGCTGGTCGGCAGCGGCAGGCCGTTCGGCTGCGACATCCGCATCGTCGACCCGGACACCGGCCGGGAGCAACCGCCCGGCCGGGTCGGGGAGATCTGGATCTCCGGCGGCAGCGTCGCCGCCGGCTACTGGAATCGGCCCGACGAGACCGCGGAGAAGTTCCACGCCACCCTCGACGGCGACGGACCGTACCTGCGCACCGGCGACCTCGGGGTGTTCGACGACGGGCACCTCTACGTCACCGGCCGCCTGAAGGACCTGCTGATCGTCAACGGCCGCAACCTGTACCCGCAGGACGTCGAGGAGGCCGTGCGGGACCTGCATCCGGCGCTCACCGGTTCCGCCGGGGTGGTGTTCTCGCTCGACACCGGGCAGCACGAGCGGCTGCTGGTGATCCACGAGGTCAGGACTGCGCTGATCGACGACCTGACCCTGCCCGCGCTCGCCCGCCGGATCAGGGTCTGCGTCGCCCGGACCTTCGACGTCCACGCGCCGAGCGTGGTGCTGGTCGACCGGCGCGGCGTGCACCGCACCACCAGCGGGAAGGTCCAGCGCAGATCGATGCGCGCCTCGTTCCTCCGGTCCCGCGTCGACGCCGTCCTGCACGAGGACATCGACCCGGCGGTGGAGCGCCTCCGGACCACCACCACCGCCGTGCCCGCCTGACCCCGATCACCGACCAGGAGAACCCGATGCCCGTCCCCGAGCAGATCACCCGCCGCGACCTCGCCCCCGTCATCGACTGGCTCGCCGGCCGGGTCGCCGACCACACCGAACGGCCGGTGCACGACGTCGATCCGCACCTCCCCCTCGCCGAGCTGGGAATCGAATCGGTGTCCGCGGTGAGCCTGTGCGGCGAGATCGAGGACCGCTGGGATCTCGAACTCGATCCGACCGTGGTGTTCGACTATCCGACGATCGCCGAGATGGCCGTCTTCGTCGTCGCCGAAACCGCACTGCGGCACCGGAAGGTTTCATGACCGACGTCGCGATCGTGGGCCTCGACTGCCGCTTCCCGCAGGCCCCCGACGCCGCCGCGTTGTGGGCGCTGCTGATGGGCGGCGGCGACGGCATCACCGACGTCCCCGCCGGACGCTGGAACGCGGACACCGTGTTCGACGCCGCCGGTGGTCCCGGCTCGGTCAACAACCGCAGCGGCGGATTCCTCGCCGACGCGGACGCCTTCGACCACGACTTCTTCGGCATCGCACCCCGCGAGGCCGCCGCGATGGACCCGCAACAGCGGCTTCTGCTGCAGTCGGCGTGGCGGGCGTTCGAGGACGCCGCACTCGATCCGCGGGCCCAGGCCGGTTCGAACACCGGCGTGTACGTCGGTGTCATGGCCAACGAGTGGAGTCTCCAGATGCGCGACCTGCCGCGCATCACTCCGCAACTCGGCAGCGGCAACGGCTATTTCATGACCGCCAACCGGGTGTCCTACCAGCTGAACCTGCAGGGCCCGAGCATGGCGATCGACACCGCCTGCTCGTCGTCGCTCGTCGCGGTCCACCTGGCCTGCGCGGCGCTGCGGTCCGGGGACTGCGACCAGGCCCTCGCCGGGGGCGTCAATCTCACCCTGACCCCCACGGTGAACGTCTTCTACACGCAGGCCGGGCTGTCCGCGCCGGACGGCCGGTGCAAACCGTTCAGCGGGGCCGCCGACGGAATCGGCCGCGGCGAGGGCGTCGCGGTACTGGTGTTGCGCCGGCTCGCGGACGCGCAGGCGGAGGGCCTGCCGATCTACGCCGTCATCAAGGGCAGCGCCGTCAACAACGACGGCCGCAGCAACGGGATCACCGCCCCCAACCGCTGGGCCCAGCAACAGGTCGCCGAAAAGGCGTACCGGCGTGCGGGTGTCACGCCCGCACAGGTCGCGTTCGTCGAGGCGCACGGCACCGGGACGGTGCTCGGCGACATGATCGAGATCAAGGCCCTCGGTCACGTCCACGCGGTGCCCCGCCCGCAGCCGTGCGCAATCGGGTCGATCAAGGGAAATCTCGGTCACACCGAGGGCGCGGCCGGGGTGGCCGGTCTGATCAAGGCAGCCCTGGCGCTGCACCACCGGGTTGTGCCGCCCAGCCGCGGCGCGGCCGAGGTCAACCCGCGACTCCGGTTGGCGGACAACGGTCTTCAGATCCTGTCCGAGCCGATGCCGCTGCCCGGCGGCGACGTGCACGGCGCCGTCAGCAGTTTCGGGCTCGGCGGCACCAACGCGCATCTGCTCCTGGCCGCGGCGCCCGCCGACGACCCGCCCGCGGCGAGCAGCGGCGGCGGTGTGCTCACCGTGTCGTCGAACGACCGGAAAGGCCTCGCCCGCAGCGCCGCCGCCCTGGCCGACGACCTGCTCGCCCGACCCGACGCCGAACTGGGCCGGGTGTGCTGGAGCACCAACACGGTCAAGGCATCCGGGCGTCACCGTCTCGCGCTCCCCGCCCACGACCGGAACCAGGCCGCCACGACACTGCGCGCGGCGGCCGGCGACGAACACCTGCTCGAGTCGCTGTCCGGGGCGGCCCGCCCCGTCAGCGCCGGCTGGTTCTTCACCGGGCAGGGCGCGCAGTACCCGGAAATGTCCCGGGCCCTGCACGAGAACCACGGCGCGTACCGGCGGGCGTTGTCGGACGTGGACGAGCGGATGACGCCGCATCTGGGCCGCTCGGTCCGGGACGTGCTGTTCGATGCCGGCGAAGACATCCACCGCACCGAGTTCGCGCAGCCCGCCCTGTTCGCGGTCGAATACGCGCTGGCCCGGACGCTCGGTGAACTGGGCATCGAGCCGGCGTGGCTGATCGGGCACAGCGTCGGCGAATACGCGGCCGCCGCGCATGCCGGCGTGTTCGGCCTGGACGACGCGTGCCGGCTGATCGTCGCGCGGGGACGGTTCATGCAGCAACTGCCCGCCGGCGGCGCGATGCTGGCGGTACGGGCCACCCCGGGCGACGTCGCCGGCCTGCTCGCCGGCGAACCCGCGGCCGCACTGGCGGCGGTGAACGGGCCGCGGGACGTGGTGCTGTCGGGGGAGGCAGGCGCGGTCGACCGGATCGGCGCCGCGCTGACCGCGGCCGGAGTCCCCGTCCGCCGGCTCACCGTCTCGCACGCCTTCCACTCCCCCGCGATGGCGCCGATCCGGGACGCGTTCGCGGAGGTCGCCGCCGGCTGCACGTACAGCCCGCCGGAGATCCCGATCTTCTCGACCACCCGCGGTCGGCTCCTCGACGTCGACGAACCGATGGACGCGACGTACTGGACCGACCACATCACGGCGACCGTGCGGTTCGCGGACGCCGCCGCGGCCGCGCTGGCCTGCGATCCGACCCACCTGATCGAGGTGGGCCCCGCACGAATCCTGTTGCCGCTGACCGCCCGCGCCCATCCGGGCTCGCCGGCGCGGCACCTGGCGCCGTGCCCCGGCCCGGCCGCCACCGGCGACGAGCTTCCCGCAATCGTCGCCGCCCTGTACCGGGACGGCCACGACCCGGCGTGGGATGCGCTGTACGAGCCGGGCGCCCGGGTCCGCCGGCGACTGCGCGGCTATCCGTTCGCGACCACCGCCCGCTTCTGGACACCCGAGGACGCACCCGCCGCCGCGGCTCAGCCCACCGAACCCGCAGCACCCAGCGTCACAGCCGAACCCACTGTCACTGCAGAGACCGAGGACACCACCATGGACCATCTGATCGCCCTCTTCCGGGAGCAGGCCGCCGTACTCGCTGCCGCCGCCGGGGTCCCCGGGACGGTCCCGTCCGCCCCGGCGGCGTCCCCGGACACCGGGCCGGGTCCCGCGGCGGCGACCGGCGACACCGCGACCCGGGTGCGCGCGGAAGTCGCACGGGTCAGCGGATTCCCCGCGGCCGCGTTGACGGCGACGCAGACGATCGCCGGCGACCTCGGATTCGACTCGATCATGATCACCGACCTGTTCGGCGGGTTGCGCCGCGCCTTCCCCGGGCTCGTCGTCGAACCGGACTGGTTCACACCGGGCCGCACGCTCGGCGAGGTGATCGACCACGTGACGGCGCACCGCGTCCCTGGGTCGCCGCGCACCGTGACGCCCGTCCCGGATCCGGAACCGGCGGTGGCACCCGAGTTCCGCATCGCCGACTTCCCGGAGGTGCAGGCGCTCGACGCACGGCTGACCGCCGCCGAGGGGCTCGGCGTCACCAACCCGTACTTCCTCGTCAACGACGGCATCACCCGGGACACGTCGACGATCGACGGCGCGGAGGTCCTCAACTTCTCCAGCTACAACTACCTCGGCATGTCCGGGCACCCGGCCGTCGTCTCCGCGGTCCAGGACGCCGTCGCCCGCTACGGCAGCTCCTGCTCGGCCAGCCGCGTGCTGTCCGGGGAGAAACCGGTACACCGCGAACTCGAGGCCGCACTGGCCGGGCTGCTGGGAACCGACGACGCCATGGCCCTCGTCAGCGGACACGCCACCAACGTCACCGTCATCGGCCACCTCCTCGGGGAGGGTGACCTCGTCGTCCACGACAGTCTCGCGCACGACAGCATCCTGCAGGGCTGCGCACTGTCCGGCGCCACCCGGCGCCCGTTCCCGCACAACGATCACGCGGCGCTCGATGCCCTGCTCACCTCGATCCGCTCCCGGTACCGGCGGGTCCTCATTCTCATCGAAGGCGTCTACAGCCAGGACGGCGACATCCCGGACCTGCCCGCGATGATCGCGGTGAAGAAGAAGCACCAAGCGATGATGATGATCGACGAGGCCCACAGCATCGGAGTGCTCGGCGCCACCGGCGGCGGCATCGGCGAGCACTTCGGCGTCGACCGCGACGACGTGGAACTGTGGTCGGGCACGACGTCGAAGGCGCTGGCCGGCTGCGGCGGCTACGTCGCCGGCAGCGCCGAACTCATCCGGTTCCTGAAGTACACGACACCCGGCTTCGTCTACAGCGTCGGGATGACCCCGATGAATGCCGCGGCGTCCCTCGCAGCCATCCGGCAGATGCGCGCCGAACCCGAGGCCCTCGACCGGTTGCGTCGCAACTCCCGGCTGTTCCTGCAGCTCGCCGCGGACGCCGGAATCGACACCGGGGACAGCCGGGACACCCCGGTCATCCCCTGCATCGTCGGGGATTCGCTGCGCACCCTCGCGCTGTCGGGCGCGCTGCTCCGGCGCGGCATCAACGTCAACCCGATCCTCTACCCGGCAGTGCCGGAGAACCTCGCGCGGTTGCGCTTCTTCGTCACCTCCTGCCACACCGAGGACCAGATCCGGTCCACCGTGGCGGCTCTCGCCGAGGAACTCGCCGCGCTCGTCGCGGCCGCGTAACGCCATGCCGCTCCAGCTGTTCTGCTTCCCGCACGCCGGCGGCGGGCCCACGACGTACCGGCACTGGCACCGCGCCCTGAACCCGCACGTGTCGGTGCGGCCGGTGCACCTGCCCGGGCGCGGAGGCAGGGCCGGGTTCACCGACGTCGAATCCCTCGTCGCCGCACTCGACTCCGAACTCGGCGAACAGCTCACGGCGCCGCACGTGTTCTTCGGGCACAGCATGGGTGCGCTGGTGGCGTACCGGCTCGCGTGCCGTCGACGCGCGACCGGTCGCCCGCTCCCGCGGGCGCTGCTGCTGTCCGGATACGCAGCCCCGCACCTGCCCGCGCCGCTGCCGCCGGTCGACGACCTGGACGACGCGACCCTGATCGCGATGCTGCGCGCCGCCGGGGGTGTTCCCGCCGGCCTCCCGGACCTGCCGGAGTTCCCCGCCCACCATCTTCCCGCGCTGCGGGACGATCTGCGCCTGTGCACCGGCTACCGCGATGCCGCAGACCCGCCCCTCAGCTGCCCGGCGCACGTGTTCGGCGGGGACGCCGACCCGCTGGTCGGCGAGCGGGAACTACGCGCCTGGGATCGGCACACCGCCCGGCTGTCCGGGGTGCACCTCCTGGCGGGCGATCATTTCTACCTCGACCACGCACCCGAACAGCTCTTCCGGGTGCTGCGGCCGTTGCTGCGCCGCTACGCCGCGGCCGAGTAGGCGGCGTCAGAACAGGCGGGGTGGTCAGCCGCCGTGCGGGGGGACGGGCGGCGGCAGCTGCCCGGGCGCTCCCCCCGGGTACAGCGGCGCGTGCTCGTCGACGCCGCCGGGCTTGGTGAGCGGTCCCGGACCGTCGACGGGCTGCCGTGCCTCGACCTCCGCGGCGCGGACGGCCTGCGCGATGGCCGGGTCGGACTTGGTCTCGAACCAGTCGGCGACCTCTTCCGAATCGTCCTCGGGCTTGGGCAGATCCTCGTCCGTGGTGGACGGCTCGTACCGGAACACCCCGTCCTGCCCCTGCGCGCCGAGGGTCTTCGCGAAACCCTTGAGGGCGTCACCGAAGTCGCTGGGCACCAGCCACACCTTGTTCGCGTCGCCCTGCGCCATCTGCGGCAACGTCTGCAGGTACTGGTACGCGAGGAGTTCGGGGGTGGGTTTACCGGACTTGATTGCGGCGAACACTTTTTCGATCGCCTTCGCCTGGCCCTGCGCCTGCAGGTACTTGGCGGCCCGGTCGCCCTGCGCCCGCAGGATCCGGGACTGCCGCTCACCCTCGGCGGTGAGGATCGACGCCTGCTTCGCGCCCTCCGCGGCGAGGATGCGGGACTGCTTGTCGCCCTCCGCCGTCTTGATGGCCGACTCCCGGTGCCCCTCTGCGGTGAGGATGGTGGCCCGCTTCTCGCGGTCCGCCTTCATCTGCTTCTCCATCGACTCCTGGATCGACGGCGGCGGATCGATGCTCTTGAGTTCGACGCGGGCGACGCGCAGACCCCAGCGGCCGGTGGCCTCGTCCAGCACGCCGCGCAGCTGCCCGTTGATGGAGTCACGCGAGGTGAGCGTCTCCTCCAGCGTCATGCCGCCGACGACGTTGCGCAGCGTGGTTGTGGTCAACTGTTCGACACCGACGATGTAGTTGCTGATCTCGTACACCGCGGCCTGCGGGTTGGTGACCTGGAAATACACCACGGTGTCGATGTTCAGCGTCAGGTTGTCCTGGGTGATCACCGGCTGCGGCGGGAACGACACCACCCGTTCGCGCAGATCCACCTTGGCCCGGATGCGGTCCGCGAACGGGATCAGGAACGTCAACTGCCCCGACACGGTCCGCGAGTACCGGCCGAGTCGCTCGATCACCGCGGCCTCGGCCTGCGGCACCAGCGCCACCGATTTGGCCACCACCAGCACAACGAACAACACGAGCACGATCAACACGATGAGTGCTGCCATCTACGGTCCCCTCCATACGACGGCGGTCGCGCCGTCAATTTGCATTACCGTCACGGTCGTTCCCGGTGGATACACTTCCGTGCTGTCGAGCGGGCGGGCCGTCCACACGTCCCCGCCGAGTTTGATCTGCCCCGCGTGCTCGGCGACTTCCTCGAGCACCAGGGCCTGCTTGCCGGTGAGCGCCGCGATGCCCGTCGGGGTCGGCGGCGGTGTCTCGAACTTGCGCAACAACACCGGGCGCACCCCGAGGATCAGCGCGAGGGACAGCACCCCGAAGATCACCGCGTCGACCCAGACCGGGAAGTCGGTGATCGCAGTGACCCCGGCCGTGGCCAGCGCACCGCCCGCCAGCATGAGGAGGAAGAAGTCCCCCGTCAACGCTTCCGCGGCGGCGAGCAGCACCCCCGCTACCAGCCAAATCAATGCAGCCACAACACCATCTAACCAGAATCTCCGGAATCGACGGTGACGAAGTCGACCAGCTGTTCGACCGCCCCGATCAGCGGCGCCTCCAGGTCGCGGAACGTGTCGACGGCCGAGTACACCCGGCGCCACCCGTCGCGCGGTGTCCCCCAGCCCAACTCGCGGCACACCCCGGTCTTCCAGTCCTCACCCCGCGGAATCTTCGGCCACGCCGCGATGCCCACCGCCGACGGGCGGACCGCTTCCCACACGTCGATGAACGGGTGCCCGGTGACGAGCACGTTCGGCCCGAGCCCCTGCGTGAGCTGGGTTTCCTTGGACCCGGTGACGAGGTGGTCGACGAGCACACCCACGCGCCGTCCCGGTCCGGGGCGGAACTCGGCGAGCCGCTCCCCGAGGTTGTCGAGACCCTCGAGGTGCTCGACGACGACCCCCTCGACGCGCAGGTCGTGTCCCCACACCCGTTCCACCAGGGCGGCGTCGTGCACGCCCTCCACCCAGATCCGGCTGGCCAGCGCGGTCCGGGCCCGCAGTCCCTCCACCTTCGTCGACCCCGACGCCGACCGGGTGGCCGCCGGACCGGCGGGCTTGGCCGCGGGACGCACCAGGGTGACCGGTTTCCCGTCGATCAGGAACGCCGCCTCCCGCATCGCGAACAACCGGGTGCGCCGCGCCCCGTCCTCGAGCCGGACGAAATCGCCGTCGTAGGTGCGTTCGAACCCCACCACCGCACCGCAGAACCCGGTGCCCGCGTCCTCGACCACGAGGTCCCGCTCGGCCGGGACCGTCGGCGTCACCGGCTTCCTCGCGCGTGGGTGTCCGGAAAAGATGTCGCCGTATCTGTCGCCTCCGCTCACGGGCGCTGACGCTATGCGAGCGGCGCCGTTACGCACACGCCGCCACGCCGACATATGCTCGTTTATCGTGACTTCACCCAGCGCCACTCTCACCGTGTGGGCCAGTTCCTGGCTCGCCGGGAACAGTGCACCCGACGACGTCATCGACGCCCTCCACGCGTGGGCGCCGATGCATCTCGCCTGCGCGGAGGATCAGGACACGGCCCAGCGCACCGGGCTGCCGTGGCCCGACCCGCAGGACGCCGGGGTGACGGCGCTGCTGCAGACGATGCGCCGTTCCGTGTCGCAACCCGAGACCGAGATCCGGCTGGTCCTGCCCGGGCCGGGCGACGTGAGGGGACTGCCCGCGGGCACCGGGTTCGCGTCCGCCGCGATGGACACCGGCGAGGGTGTCCTCGTCGGGCCGCCCGGCCGTCCCGGGACGGGGCTCGTCCCGCACGTCGAGGGTCCCGACGTACTGCGGTGGACGGTGTCGACCATCGAGCGGCTCCCCCTCGACGCCCACCACACCGGTCTGGGCGAGGCCGAGTTCACGATGCGGGAGGCGGTGCGCGATGCCGCGGCCGCGCTCGAGGCCCTGCACATGCTCGACTCCGGTTTCGGCACCGATCCGCGCGCGCTGATCGCCGACGCGCTGGCGAAGTCCGCGCTGCACCGGTATCCGACGACGATCGCGCCGCGGGCGTTGCGGATCCTGGACTCGGCCGATCAGGTGGCCGCGATCCTCACCGTCGCCGAGCAGATGGCCCCCGCCCGCACGGTGTCCGCGTCGGGCGCGGCCACCCTCGAGGATCTGCTGCGGCCGCTGCGTTCGGCGGTGCGCTCGGCGCGCACCGCCGCCGTCAATGCGTGTGCGCGGGACGGCCTGACGGCCTGACGACGGCCTTGCAGCAGTCGACCGCGCAGGACGCGCCGTCCAGGGTGGACCCGAGCAGCGGCTCGGATCCGAGCCGCGCGGCGGACGCACCGGTCAGCTGCTCGGCGACGAGTTCGACGACGAGTTCCGCGAACCGCCGATCCGTCCCGGGTGTGGCGGCGCGCACGAAGTCGATGCCGAGTTCGGCGGCCTTGTCCCGCGCCTCGGTGTCCAGGTCCCACACCACCTCGAGGTGATCGGAGACGAATCCCACCGGGCACACGATCACCGCGCGCACGTCTTCGCCGGCGAGGGCGTCGAGGTGGTCGCAGATGTCCGGTTCGAGCCACGGCACCTGCGGTGGCCCGGACCGGGACTGCCACACCAGATCGAAGTCGTCGAAACCGGCGGCGCGGGCGGTGAGCGCGGCGGCCTCGGCCACCTGCCTGCTGTAGAGGCGACCGCCTTCCGCGGGCGGACCGGCGTTGACGTCCGCGGCGACGGGCACGGAATGGGCGGTGAACACCAGCCGCGCGTCTGCCCGGTGTTCGGCGGGGAGCTGCGCGGCGGCCGCGCGGACGGCGTCGGCGA
The DNA here is from genome assembly GCF_017068395.1 of Rhodococcus pseudokoreensis. Lineage (NCBI taxonomy): Bacteria > Bacillati > Actinomycetota > Actinomycetes > Mycobacteriales > Nocardiaceae > Rhodococcus > Rhodococcus pseudokoreensis. Next base: position 238,479 of record NZ_CP070619.1, read on the forward strand.
ACGCCCCGATCAGCAGCGGGTGGTCGTAGTACTGCCGCAGCTTCAGCAGGTGCGGCGCCCCGTCGCCGGCCGCGGCCCGCGCCCGGGACACGTCCTCGTGGTACTGCCGGCACCCCGAGTACCCGCCCCACGCCGACGTCGGGAACACCAGGGCCGAACGGACCCCGTCCGCACCCATCCGGGCGACCGTGTCCTCGACCATCGGATGCCAGTTCCGGTTACCGAAATACACCGGCAGATCGATTCCGGCGCTTACCAATTCGGATTCGACGCGGGAGATGATGTCGCGGTTGAGGGCGTTGATCGGCGACACACCCCCGAAATGCAGGTAGTGCTCGGCGACCGCGTCCAGACGTTCGGGCGGCACCCCGCGGCCCCGGGTGACGTTCTCCAGGAACGGGCGCACGTCCTCAGGCTTCTCCGGGCCCCCGAACGACAACAGAAGAAGGGCGTCGAACCGGGAATCGGAACCGTCCGTCGAATTCACAGCGCTCATGATCCCCATCTTCCGTGCTGCCGTTCGGGGCGCACTCCCCGGGTCGTGCTCTAGCCGGCCATCGCGTGGGCGCCGCCGTCGACGTAGATGATCGACGCGGTGGTGCCGGGCAGCCAGTCGGACAGCACAGTGCACACGGTCTTCGCGACCGGCTCCGGGTCGTCGACGTTCCAGCCGATGGGCGCGCGCTCGTCCCACGCCGTGTTCAGCTCGTTCATCTGCTTGGCGTCGTCGGTGGCGGTGCCGGCGATGGCCTTGGCGGCGAGGGTCTTGATCGGGCCGGCCGCAACGAGGTTGGAGCGGATGCCGCGTTCGCCGACCTCCTTGGCGACATACCGGTTCACCGACTCGAGGGTGGCCTTGGCGACGCCCATCCAGTTGTAGAACGGCACCGCGCGCGCCGGGTCGAAGTCCATGCCGACGATCGACGCGTTGTCGTTGAGCACCGGCAGCAGCGCCTTCGACAGGGACGCGTACGAGTAGGCCGACACCTCGAACGCCACGCCGACGTCGGACCACGGTGCGTCGAAGAACGGGCTGCCCAGGCAGGAGCGCGGCGCGAACGCGATGGAGTGCACGACGCCGTCGACACCCTCCGGCGCGATCTCCCGGATGCGGTCGGCGAGGCTCGCGAGGTGCTCAGGATTTTGCACGTCGAGTTCGAGGGCCGGCGGCACCGGCTGCGGCAACCGCTGCGCGATCCGGTCGATCAGCCGGAGCCGGTCGAATCCGGTGATGATCACCTTGGCGCCCTGTTCCTGGGCGACCTTGGCGACGTGGAACGCGATGGACGCGTCCGTGATGATGCCGGTGACGAGAATGGTCTTACCTTCGAGCAATCCGCCCATGAGGTGTCCTCCTGTGAAGAAAAGTCCGGGAAGTGGTGTGGGAGTTCTAGTGGCCCATGCCGAGGCCGCCGTCGACGGGGATCACCGCGCCGGAGACGTACGCGGAATCGTCGGAGGCCAGGAAGCTCACCACCGCGGCGACCTCCTCGGGCTTGCCCTGCCGCTGCAGCGGGACGGCGCCGGTGATCATGTCCTTGTACTTGTCGTCGAGGACCGCGGTCATGTCGGTGTCGATGAATCCCGGGGCCACCACGTTCGCGGTGATCGACCGGGACCCGAGTTCGCGGGTCAGCGACCGCGCGATGCCGACCACACCGGCCTTCGACGCCGCATAGTTGACCTGGCCGGGACCGCCGGCGAGGCCGACGACCGACCCGAGGAACACGAACCGGCCGAACCGGGACCGCAACATCGAGCGGGTGGCGCGCTTCGCGACGCGGAACGCGCCGGTCAGGTTGGCGTCGACGACGGAGGTGAACTGCTCCTCGGTCATCCGCATGATCAGCGTGTCGTCGGTGATGCCGGCGTTCGCGACGAGGACCTCGACCGGACCCTGATGCGCCTCCACTTCCTTGAAGGCGCGGTCGATCGACTCGGTGTCGGTGACGTCGCACTGGACGCCGAACAGGCCCTCGGGCGCACCCGAACCGCGGTGTGTGACCGCGACCTTGTGCCCGTCCGCCGCGAGGCGCTGCGCGACAGCGAGGCCGATCCCGCGGTTGCCGCCGGTGACGAGCACCGACCGGGGAGTGGACACCGTCCTCACCGACGCGTCGGTAGTTTCTGGGGTAGACATGCGGATAAACCTATCTGTTCAGATGTGCAGGAGTGGAAACGCGGGGCGGCCGTCAGCAGGGCGCTGGTGCCGGGAACGCCGCCGCAACGCAGATCACGGCAGCCGTTGGCGCAGGACCAGCGCGAGGATCAGCCCCGCCGTGGCGGAGAGGACACCCAGCACGAGCCAGGGGCGGCTGGCGTCGCCGCGGGTGGTCTCGAACCCGATCTGCTCCTCGAGGGTGTCGTAGACGTCCCGCAACTCCTCCAGGCTCGACGCCGTGAAGAAGCTGCCGCCGGAGAGATTCGCGATCTCCCGCAGCGACGGGTCGTCGACGGGTACCGGGATGCGTTCGTCCTCGATCTCGACCTTGCCGTAGCTGGTGCCGAACGAGATCGTCGAGATGGGAACGTCCTTGTCCTTCGCCTGCCGCGCCGCGGTGAACCCGCCGCGCGGATCGTCCGGGTTCTCGGGGACCGTCTGCTTGCCGTCGGAGAGCAGCACGATGCGGGCGGGCGGCGCCTGATCGCTGCCGCCGAGCACCGCGGCCAGCGTGTCGATCGACTGCAGCGACGTGAAGATCGCCTCACCGGTGGCGGTCCGCTCGCTCAGCTGCAGATTGTCGATCGCGACCTTGGTGGCCTCCCGGTTGGTGGTCGGCGACACCAGCACCGACGCGGTGCCCGCGAACGCGACGAGACCGAGGTTGATGCCGGGGGTGAGCCCGTCGGCGAACGACTTCGCGGCGTCCTGCGCGGCGGCCAGCCGAGTCGGTTCCACGTCGGTCGCCTTCATCGACAACGACACGTCGATGACGAGGATCACGGTGGCCCGGTTCCGCGGAACCCGTTTGTCCTCCGTCGGGCCGGCCAGCGCCACGCTGAAGAACACCAGCGCCAGCACCATCAGCAGCGCCGGGATGTGCCGGGCCCGGCCCGGCCGCGACGGTGCGACCTTCTCGAGCAGCGCGTAGTTGGTGAACCGGAGAGTGTGCTTCTGCCGCTGACGCTGCACCCACACGTATCCCACGACCAACGCCACGACGACCAGGAGGAACAGCAACCACCACGGTGAGGTGAACTGCGAAAGACTCACCGGCGGGACCTCTGGTTCGTCGCGGTCCCGTAACTGTGTTTCCGGGCGGACACGAACCGCACCACGTCCGAGATCCAGTCCCGGTCGGTCCGCAGACCGAGCAGCGGGGCACCGCACCGCCGCAACGACTGCTCCACCTGCAGGCGGTGTTCCTCCGCGGCGCGCGCGAAGTCGGCGCGCAGTTGCGGCGTGGTCGTGAACTCGCGGGTCCGTCCGGACTCCGGATCGTGCAGCACTACATCCCCCAGGTCGGGTAATTCCAGATCTCGCGGGTCGAGCACCTCGACACCGAGTACGTCGTGGCGGCCCGAGATGGCCCGCAGCGACCGCTCCCAGTCGATCGGTCCCAGGAAGTCACTGATGACGACGGCCAGACCGCGGCGGCGCTGCGGCCGGCGCAACGACTCCACCGCCCCCTGCAGGTCGCCCCGCACTCCGTCCGGGGCGTGCGGGGTGGTCGCGATCTGACGCAACATCGCCTGCGCGTGGATCCGGCCGCCGCGGGCCGGGATCCGGGTGGTCTGGGCGCCGGTGGAGACGATCGCCCCGATCCGGTTGCCGCCGCCGCTGGTCAGATGCGTGACGGCGGCGGCCGCGGCCACCACCAGGTCCCGCTTCTCGCAGCCGGCGGTACCGAAGTCGAGGCTCGCCGACAGGTCGACGACGAGCCACGTCTCCAGCTCCCGGTCCGCGACCGACTGCCGGACGTGCGGGTGTGTCGTCCGGGCGGTCACCGACCAGTCCATCTGACGGACGTCGTCACCCGGCTGGTACTCGCGGGCATCACCCGGCTCGGAGCCCGGACCCGGGATCAGGCCCAGATGGTCGCCGTGCAGCACACCGTCGAGGCGGCGGCGGACGGTCAGTTCCAGTGTCCGCAGCGCGGCGGACAGTTTCGGATCACGGAGTTCGCCGGAGCGAAACGACGGCGGCGGGCCGGAACTCTGCGCACCGGCGGTACGCGCACTCACCGTGGCTGGCTCATCGCCGTCGGTCCGGGCACCGACGTGGACGGGACGGGCGGTCCGTTGTGACCGGCGGGAGCGGCCGGGACCGCCGTCGGCTGCGCGGCGATCTGCGGCAGACCCACCGTCTGCAGCACACGGGAGATCACGTCGTCCGGGCTCACCTCGTCGGCGAGAGCGTCATAGGACAGCACGAGACGGTGACGGAGCACGTCCGGGATCACCTCGAGCACGTCCTGCGGCACGACGTAGTCACGCCCGCGCAGCAACGCCAGTGCCCGCGCCGAGGAGATGATGCCCAGCGTCGCACGCGGAGACGCGCCGTACGCGATCCAGCCGTCGACGTCGGGAAGACCGAACTCCGCAGGCGTGCGGGTGGCCGCGATGACCCGCACCACGTAGTCGACGAGCGCATGGTGCACGAACACACCGCTCGCGACCTTCTGCAGCCGGACCAGTTCCTCGGGATCGAGAACCTGATGCGGTTCCGGCGCGTCGACACCCATCCGGTAGACGATCTCGCGCTCCTCCTCCACCGTTGGGTAGTCGACGAGGATCTTGAACAGGAAGCGGTCGCGCTGCGCCTCCGGGAGCGGGTACACACCCTCGTTCTCGATCGGGTTCTGCGTCGCCATCACCAGGAACGGGTCGGGCATGTGGTACCGCTTGCCGCCGATCGAGACGTGCCGCTCGGCCATCACCTCGAGCAGCGCCGACTGCACCTTCGCCGGTGCGCGGTTGATCTCGTCGGCGAGCACGAAGTTCGCGACGACGGGGCCGAGTTCGGTGTCGAACTCCTCCCGCCCCTGCCGGTAGATGCGCGTACCGATCAGGTCGGTGGGCACCAGGTCCGGGGTGAACTGGACGCGCGAGAACGACCCGCCGACCACCTTCGCGAACGTCTCGACGGCCAGGGTCTTCGCCACACCCGGCACACCCTCGAGCAGCACGTGCCCCTTCGCGAGCAGACCGACCAGGATCCGCTCCACCAGCCGGTCCTGCCCGACGATCACGCGCTTGACCTCGTAGATCGCGCGTTCCAGCGTCTGGACGTCGGCGGCGAGACTGGGCGCGACCGACTTCGTCATCGAGGTCTGCGGGCCCGAATCCTGTGAGGGTGCCTTCGGCGCGGTGGCGTTCTGGGGACCCGATCCGTTGGCCGCACCCCCGTTCTGCACACCTTCGGGAGCGGCCTTCGCGGGCGACTCCTTCCGGGCTGCACCCTCCGATACCGCATCATCACGTGAGGTCACCAAGAATCCACCGCTTTCACCTAGATCGTTCCGCCCGTTCACGTACTTGCTCAACTATTCCAGGTGCAAGCAACCCCCGCCGCAACCAAGCACGATCCGCACCGCGGACTACTTCATCGACATCATGGATCACGACACCATACGGACAGCGTAAGGGGTCATGCCGTCCCATCGCACCGGGGAGATCTTGACGACGTCTCCCGACTCAGGCGCCTCCAGCATCTGGTCGTCTCCGAGGTACAGAGCGACGTGCTGGCTGGCGTTCGGACCCCAGAAGATCATGTCGCCGCGCTGCATCTCCTCCGAGGGGACCTGCTCGCCCGCGGTGTACTGATAACCGGTGTAGTGCGGCAGCGAGATGCCGATCCCGGCGAACGCGTAGATCATCAGACCGGAGCAGTCGAAACCGACCTTGTTGAAGTCGCCGTAACTGTCGGCGACACCGCCGTCGCGGATGCCCAGGGTGGGGCCTTCCTCGTCGCCGCCGCCCCACGCGTACTCCACACCGATCTGGGACAGGCCGCGGTCGATGACGGTTTCGATGGCCTCACTGCCCGTCAGGTCCTCACCGCTGGTCGACGGTTTCGACTTGGGGGTGGACTTCGGCGTGGTGGTGGCGGTGTCCTCGTCCTCCGAATCGTCCTCGATCGTGGTGTGCGCCCGCTGCCCCGCGGCGAGTTCCGCGGCCCGCTGGCGTGCCGCCTCGTTGGCGGCGACCCGCGCGGCGGCCTGCGTCGCGGCCTCCCGGGCCGCGGCGGCGATGGCAGCCTTCTGCGCGTCCTCGGCGCGCTTCTGCTCCTCCCACGTCGCGTACGCCTCACGCTGCCCCTCCAGCCCCGCGACGTTCCCGCGGGCGGCGTCGAGCTGGGCCTGCGCGGCCGCCCGGTTGCTCTCGATCTGCGCCTTCTTGGCCGCCTGGTCCTGCAACGCCGACCGGGCGATCGCGATCGCCTGCTCCGCCAGCGACTTCTTCGACGCGGCCTGGTCGGCGGCCACGTCCGCCTGCTGCTTCGCCTCGCGCGCGGCGGAATCCTTGTTGGCCTGGGCGGTCCGGGCACGCTGCAGACCCTCGAGCACCGCGTTCTGGCTGGTGGCGAGAAGTTTCAGTACCTGCGCGCGGTCCAGGACGTCACCGGGCCCCTGGGCGCCGAGGTACGTCGAGATCGCGGAGACGTTGGTGCCCTGCGTGTAGCTCGACCGGGCGTACTTGTCGAAGTCCTTCTGCGCCAGCTCGATCTGTGCGCCGGCGTCGCGCAGCGCCTGTTGGGACGCCCCGACCACGCTGGCGGCCAGATCGGCGGCGCTGCGGGCGTTCTGCAGGTCGACCAGCGCCCGGTTCACGTCCTCGCGCTTGATGGCGACCTCGTTGTCGAGCTGGGCGAGTTGCTGATCCGCGGAGGCGACCTGGTTGATCAGTTCGCTGACCTGCCCGAGGCCCGCCGACACCTGGGTCTGGGCCTGTGCGATGTCGGAGTCGGACGGATTCGGCGGCGGGGGCGGTACTGCGGCGGCCAGGCCGGGCGTGCTGCCGACCAGGGCGCCGACGATGCCCAGTCCGATCAGGAGGCGCGCCGCGCGAGCGCGCCTGCGGGAGAAGCTACGGTGCCCCACTCCAGCTCGTGCTTGTCGCTTCACAACTCTCTCCCTCGGTTCTGCACCGATCGCGCAGGCCGCGCTGTGCTCGTCGTGGGGAGAAATTGCGGCAGCCACACCTTCCGTGTTTCGGCGACACCGAACTACGCCGGAACGCCGTCACTCTGGACGTCAATCACCAGCCTGCGACACTTCTTCCCCAAGAGCGCCAAATGCACCGTACGACACTTCCGGACTCTATGGAAACTTTAGTCACAAATAACACATGAGTAATTTGACCAGCGGAAATGCCGAACTGTGAATCGTCGGCGCCATTTACGCGCATCGACGCAGGCAGCGGCCTCACACGGGCGAATCGTGAAATTGCCGCCGAGTTATCCGGGGAATTCGGAAGGCGTCAGGGCTTCTGTCGCTCGTACGTCGTGCCGGCCCCCGGGGCACTGTCACCCTTTTTCGCGGTGCCGCCGCCATTCGAGGCGGACGCCCGGCGCGACTTCGCGAAGAACGTCGCGGCCGACGCGATGACGACGATCGCCACGATGACAGCCGTGAACAGCGCCCACGGCGGTCCCGGCTCGACGACCTCGTCGACGAAGTGATTCGCGGAGACCACCGCGTCGCCGGTGTACGTGCGGTCCTGACCCGATTCGAGCAGCACCCGGCTGATCGAGTCGCTGTACGTGCCGACCCAGCTGGGGCTCAGGACCAGAACGGTGCCGCCCTCCTCCGCTCCGACCTCGGTCGCGAGGTCGCGCAGCTGCGAGTCGCGGCCGGGATCCTCGTCCAGCACCACGATGCTCAGCTTGATGCCGTGCTCGGCCGCGCGGTCGACGACGGCGGCGAGTTCACCGGTCTCGTCGGACGGTGCCGACACTCCGTCGTCGGACACGTCCGCGACCACGTCGGAGACGTCGATGTCCTCCGGAAGGTCCGTCGACAACGGGAGGGCCGAATGGACGGGAACCGTGACACTGGCAGGAAGTGCGGTGGCGATAGGGGCAGGCATCTCTCATCCGGGTTTGCTGTAGGAACGTAAGCCTCGCGTGAACACTACGTGAGGTGTCCCCGAAGTTCCGTTCAGTCCGGGCGCGTCCCCGCCGCGGTAGTGGAGAATCGCCGGGGGCACGGGCCCGTTTCCGCCCCGGATTCTCACAGGACAAGCGTACTGTTAGACTATCGGAGGTACCGCGGTAGGGGCCGATTCCGTCATCGCTAGCACGACAGCGCACACGGATCAGCCGTGCCCGCAGTGCCTGCAGCCGTCGACACAGCCCCGTCGGTGGCGACCCTCACATAGACGAGTGGAGCTGACGTGAGCACCAGTATTGATTCATTCGGAGCAAAGGGAACCCTCGAGGTCGGTGAGAACTCCTACGAGATCTTCCGACTCGCGGCCGTCCCCGGCACCGAGAAATTGCCTTACTCCTTGAAGGTTCTCGCCGAGAACCTTCTCCGTACCGAAGACGGAGCCAACATCACCGCGGATCACATCCGCGCAATTGCAGGCTGGGATCCCTCGGCTCAGCCGAGCATCGAAATCCAGTTCACGCCGGCTCGCGTGATCATGCAGGACTTCACCGGCGTTCCCTGCGTCGTCGACCTCGCCACCATGCGTGAGGCTGTCACCGCCCTCGGCGGCGACCCCAACAAGGTCAACCCGCTCTCCCCCGCCGACATGGTCATCGACCACTCGGTCATTCTCGACATCTTCGGCCAGGCCGATGCACTCGAGCGCAACGTCGACCTCGAATACGAGCGCAACGGCGAGCGTTACCAGTTCCTCCGCTGGGGCCAGGGCGCATTCGACGACTTCAAGGTCGTCCCCCCGGGAATGGGCATCGTTCACCAGGTCAACATCGAATACCTGGCACCCACCGTCATGGCACGCAACGGCCAGGCATACCCCGACACCTGCGTCGGCACCGACTCGCACACCACGATGGTCAACGGCCTGGGTGTGCTGGGCTGGGGCGTCGGCGGCATCGAAGCCGAGGCAGCCATGCTCGGCCAGCCGGTCTCCATGCTCATCCCCCGCGTCGTCGGCTTCAAGCTCTCCGGTGAGATCAAGCCCGGCGTCACCGCGACCGACGTCGTGCTCACCGCCACCGAGATGCTCCGCAAGCACGGCGTGGTCGGTAAGTTCGTCGAGTTCTACGGCAAGGGTGTTGCCGAGGTTCCGCTCGCGAACCGCGCAACCCTGGGCAACATGAGCCCCGAATTCGGTTCCACCGCAGCGATCTTCCCGATCGACAGCGAGACGATCGACTACCTGCGCCTCACCGGCCGCAGCGACGAGCAGCTCGCCCTCGTCGAGGCCTACGCCAAGGAACAGGGCCTGTGGCACGATCCCGACAACGAGCCCGTCTTCTCCGAGTACATCGAGCTCGATCTGGGAACCGTTGTTCCCTCGATCGCCGGCCCGAAGCGCCCTCAGGACCGAATCCTGTTGTCGGAGTCGAAGACCGCGTTCCGCAAGGACATCCACAACTACGTGGAAGAGAACTACCCGACCGAGCACACTCAGCTCGACGAGGCCGTCGAGGAATCCTTCCCGGCGTCCGACCCCGCAGTTCTGTCGTTTGCCGATGACGGAGCAGTCGACGTTCTCTCCGCCGCCAACGGCGCAGAAGGCCGCCCGAGCAAGCCGGTTACCGTCAAGTCCGACGCAGGCGAGTTCGTTCTCGATCACGGCGCCGTCGTCGTTGCCGGCATCACGTCCTGCACCAACACGTCCAACCCGTCGGTCATGCTCGGCGCTGCGCTGCTTGCGCGTAACGCCGTCGAGAAGGGCCTCGCCACCAAGCCGTGGGTCAAGACCAACATGGCACCCGGTTCACAGGTCGTCACCGACTACTACGAGAAGGCCGGCCTCTGGCCGTACCTCGAGAAGCTCGGCTACTACCTCGGCGGCTACGGATGCACCACGTGCATCGGCAACACCGGCCCGCTGCCCGAGGCAGTGTCCAAGGCCATCAACGACAACGACCTGTCGGTCACCGCGGTGCTCTCGGGCAACCGCAACTTCGAGGGACGCATCTCCCCCGACGTCAAGATGAACTACCTGGCCTCCCCGCCGCTCGTCATCGCCTACGGCCTTGCGGGAACCATGGACTTCGACTTCGAAACCGACTCGCTCGGCGACGACAGCGATGGCAACCCCGTGTTCCTGAAGGACATCTGGCCGTCCACGCAGGAAATCGAAGAGACCATCAAGACGGCGATCAGCCAGGACATGTTCCGCAAGTCCTACGCAACGATCTTCGCGGGCGACAGCCGCTGGCAGAACCTCTCGACCCCTGAGGGCGACACCTTCGAGTGGGACGAGAACTCGACCTACGTCCGCAAGGCTCCGTACTTCGACGGCATGCCGAAGGATCCGGCTCCGGTCAAGGACATCAAGGGCGCTCGCGTCCTCGCCCTGCTCGGCGACTCGGTCACCACCGACCACATCAGCCCGGCAGGTCCGATCAAGTCCGGCACCCCCGCCGCGCAGTACCTCGATTCCCATGGCGTCGAGCGCAAGGACTACAACTCGCTCGGCTCGCGTCGCGGCAACCACGAGGTGATGATCCGCGGAACGTTCGCGAACATCCGTCTGCGCAACCAGCTCCTCGACGACGTCTCCGGTGGCTACACCCGCGACTTCACGCAGGACGGCGGCCCGCAGGCCTTCATCTACGACGCGTCGCAGAACTACCAGAAGGCCGGCATCCCGCTGGTCGTCCTGGGCGGCAAGGAGTACGGCTCCGGATCGTCGCGTGACTGGGCCGCCAAGGGCACCAGCCTCCTCGGCGTCAAGGCCGTCATCACCGAGTCGTTCGAGCGCATCCACCGCTCCAACCTCATCGGTATGGGCGTCGTTCCGCTGCAGTTCCCGGCCGGCGAGTCGGCTGCGTCGCTGAAGCTCGACGGCACCGAAACCTTCGACATCGAAGGCGTCGAGAAGCTCAACGAGGGCGTCACCCCGAAGACCATGAAGGTCACGGCAACGCGCGAGAACGGCGAGAAGGTCGTGTTCGACGCAGTCGTACGCATCGATACCCCCGGTGAAGCGGATTACTACCGCAACGGTGGCATCCTGCAGTACGTGCTCCGCAACATGATCAAGGGCTAGTAGGCGCTTCGCGCCTGTGAGCACTTTCGGCGCGTGACAGGGCACAAAGCGCTCACGACCATTCTCGCTGGTAGGCGAAGCTTCGTGAAGAAGTGGTCGTGAGCGCTTTGTGCGTTTGGTGAGTTCGCCTACGAAGCGCCGAAAGTGCTCACAGGCCGACAAAGGAGGCATTTTGCCCAAGGTCAGTGAAGACCATCTCGCGGCCCGGCGCAGTCAGATCCTGGACGGCGCCCGCCGATGCTTTGCCGAATACGGTTACGACGGCGCCACCGTCCGCCGGCTCGAGGAAGTGACCGGACTGTCACGCGGGGCGATCTTCCATCACTTCAAGGACAAGGACGGGTTGTTCCTGGCGCTCGCCCACGAGGACGCGACCAGGATGGCCGACGTGGTCGCCCACGAAGGTCTCGTCCAGGTGATGCGGGACATGCTCGCCCAGCCCGACCAGTTCGACTGGCTGGGAACCCGACTCGAAATCGCCCGGCGGCTGCGGAACGATGCCGACTTCCGCAGAAGCTGGTCGCAACGGTCGGCGGAACTGACCGAGGCGACGATGGCACGCCTCGCGCGGCAGAAGTCCGCGGGCCGCCTCCGCGACGACGTGCCGACCGACGTCCTCATCGGCTACCTGGATCTGGTGCTCGACGGCCTCGTCGCACGCATCGCTTCCGGGCAGGCCGGTGACAACCTGTCGGCCGTGCTCGATCTCGTCGAGGAATCCGTCCGACGCCGCGACTGACACTGCACTCCCCACCGACACCGGTCAGGTCTTACGACGGTGAGCTCCGCCTCGTCCGCGGAGCTCCACCTCGGACTCCGCGAGAATGTTGCGGACGAACCCGTACGATCGCCCCATTTCCCGGGCGAGGGAACGAATGCTCGCCCCTGCCTGGTAGCGCTGTTTCAGCTCCGCCTGCAGATCGGCGCGCGACGGTCCCGTGATCCGAGCGCTCTTGGCGAAGACCCCGATGTCAGCCATGAACTCCTCCAGTCGGCGAGCGACGGTGGTTTCCACGGTAGAGCGCAGCGACGGGGATATCTACGTAGAGCGCAGCGACGGGGATATCTACGTAGAGCGCAGCGACAGGGATATCTACGCGCGGTGCTCAGGCGAGCTGGATCAGTTCCAGGTAGTCCTGCGACCAGTGGTCCTCGGTGCCGTCGGGCAGGAGGATGACCCGCTCCGGGTCGAGCGCCTCGGCGGCACCCGGGTCGTGGGTCACCAGCACGACGGCCCCGGTGTAGCTGCGGAGCGCGTCGAGGACCTGTTCGCGGGAAACGGGGTCGAGGTTGTTGGTCGGCTCGTCGAGCAGCAGTACGTTCGCCGCCGACGACACGAGCCCGGCGAGCGCGAGGCGCGTCTTCTCACCACCGGACAGGGTTCCTGCCGGTTGCTCGAGTTGCGGGCCGGTGAACATGAACGCACCGAGCAGGGAACGCAGTTCCTGCTCCCCCGTGTCCGGCGCCGCGTGGCGAATGTTCTCCCACACCGACGCGTTGTCGTCGAGAGTGTCGTGTTCCTGTGCGAAGTAGCCGATCTTCAGGCCGTGGCCGGGGACGAGTCCGCCGGCGTCCGGCGTCTCGACGCCGCCGAGGATGCGCAGCAGCGTCGTCTTACCCGCACCGTTGAGGCCGAGCACGACGACGCGTGACCCACGGTCGATCGCGAGGTCCACGCCGGTGAAGATCTCCAGCGAGCCGTAGACCTTGGTCAGGTTCTCCGCCATCAGCGGCGTCTTGCCGCACGCGGCCGGCTCGGGGAACCGGATCCGGGCCACCTTGTCGGACACACGTTCCGCGTCGAGGTCCGACATCAGCTTGTCGGCGCGCTTCGCCATGTTCTGCGCCGCGACGGCCTTGGTGGCCTTCGCGCCGAGCTTCGCGGCCTGCGTGCGCAACGCACTTGCCTTCTTCTCCGCGTTCGCGCGCTCACGCCGGCGACGCTGCTCGTCGGTCGCGCGGGCGTCGAGGTACTTCTTCCAGCTCATGTTGTACACGTCGGCCTCGCCGCGCACGGCGTCGAGGAACCACACCCGGTTGACGACGTCGTTGAGCAGATCGACGTCGTGGCTGATCACGATCAGACCGCCCTCGTGGTTCTGCAGGAATCCCCGCAGCCACGTGATCGAGTCGGCGTCGAGGTGGTTGGTCGGCTCGTCCAGCAGCAGGGTCGTGTCCGACCGTCCACCGCTGCCGTCCGACGCGGCGAACAGGATGCGCGCCAGTTCGACACGGCGGCGCTGACCACCCGACAGGGTGTGCAGTTGCTGACCGAGGATGCGGTCGGCCAATCCGAGGCTGTTGCAGATGCGCGCCGCCTCACTCTCGGCCTCGTATCCGCCGAGGGCGGAGAACCGGTCCTCGAGGTTGCCGTACTTGCGGACAGCCTTGTCGCGTTCGGCGTCGTCGACGACCTCCGACATCAGGATCTGCTGCTTCTCCATGTCCCGCAGCAGCGAGTCGAGACCGCGGGCCGACAACACCCGGTCCTTCGCGAGGACGTCGAGGTCGCCTTCCTTCGGGTCCTGCGGGAGGTACCCGAGGTCGCCGGTGCGGACCACGGCGCCCGCGTACGGCTCTCCCTCCCCCGCGAGGATGCGGAGGGTGGTCGTCTTGCCGGCACCGTTACGGCCGACCAGCCCGATGCGGTCGCCGGGCTGTACCCGCAAAGCCGGTCCGGGCGCAGACAGCAACGTCCGCACTCCAGCTCGAACTTCCAGGTCGGTAGCGGTGATCAACAAGACTCCTAGGAAAATGACACAGGCGCTGAATGAGAAAAACTGCGCAAAGAACACACGAACCAGCAATTTTACCCGACGACGGCCCACTCGGAACACGCCCGTCCGTGATCCCGCTAACGTTGGCCGCCGCATCCGATCCCCCGGCGACCTCCGGCCTGCCCTCGTTGCTTGGTGGCCGTGACAGGCTGGCGACGTGACAGCCACACCCCGTCCGCCGATCTGGGACGTCGCGATCGTCGGCCTCGGCCCCGCCGGCCGCGCCCTCGCCCACCGGGCCACTGCCCTCGGGTCGGCAGTCGTGTCGGTCGATCCGCTCCCCCGCAGATCGTGGACCGCGACGTACGCCGCCTGGGAAGACGAACTCCCCGGCTGGCTCCCGCGGGATGCCGTCGCGACGCGGACCGACCGACCGGCAGCGTGGACGGCACGCCGCCACATCATTGATCGCACCTACTGTGTGTTGAATACAGCTACGCTGCAATCAATACTCGTCAACAATTGCGGAACTGTTATCGCAGGTAGAGCCGTCGACCTCTCCCCTACGTCCGTCCGGTTGGACGACGGCTCGACGCTGAACGCTCACGTCGTCGTCGATGCCCGCGGCACGGGCGACAGCCCCGACCTTGCCCAGCAGACGGCATACGGAGTCGTCGTGGATCCCGGCACCGCCGCGCATGCGCTGGGAGGCGAGGCCGCGGTGTTCATGGATTGGCGCCGCGACAACGGCACGTCCCCCACGGACACGCCGTCCTTCCTCTACGGGATCCCGCTCACCCGGGACCGGTTCCTGCTCGAGGAGACCTGCCTCGTCGGCCGGCCCCCACTCCCGATCTCCGAACTCGCCACCAGACTCCACGACCGTCTCCGAACGCGGGGCGTCACCGTGCCGTCCCATTCGGACGTCGAGCGCGTCAGATTCGCCGTCGAGCCCCCACCGGAGGCCGGTCGATCCCACAGTTCGGACCAGGTGCGCTTCGGAGCCCGCGCCGGGTTGATGCACCCCGGCACCGGCTACAGCGTCGCCGCGTCACTTCTGTACGCAGATGCCCTGGCCCGGGACCTCCGTGACGGGTCGAACGCGCGACTGTGGCCGTGGAAGGCACGCACTGTCGCGTCGCTGCGATCGGTCGGGCTTCGCGTCCTCTTGGATCTGGGACCGGAACACGTCCCCGAATTCTTCGAGCATTTCTTCGATCTGCCGCCACGACTCCAGGCCGCATATCTGTCCGAACGGTCGAATCTGCGCGGAACCCTGTCGGCGATGGGCCGGATGTTTGTCGCATCCTCCGGCGATATCCGGGGTGTGATTCTCCGTTCCACGCTCCGCCGGGAAGTTCGATGAACTGTCGCGAGAATGCGAAAAGGAGACCATCATGGAACGCATGCGGTCGATATGGAAGGGCTCGATAGCGTTCGGACTCGTGAACGTGCCGGTCAAGGTCTATTCGGCAACCGAAGATCACGACATCAGATTTCACCAGGTCCATGCCAAGGACGGCGGCCGGATCAAATACAACCGCGTGTGCTCCGAATGCGGCAACGTCGTCCAATATGCCGATATCGACAAGGCCTACGACTCCGACGACGGCGTCCGGGTGGTGTTGACCGACGACGATTTCGGCAAGTTACCCGCCGCCGAGAAACACGAGATTCCCGTTCTGCAGTTCGTGCCGACCGAACAGATCGATCCCATTCTGTTCGAGAAGAGTTACTTTCTCGAACCGGATTCCAGCTCGCCGAAGGCCTATGTCCTACTCGCAACGGCCCTCGAAAACAGCGACCGGACCGCGCTCGTTCATTTCACGCTCCGTCAGCGCACCAGACTGGCCGCGATGCGCTCGCGGGACGGGGTGCTGGTGATCCAGACGCTGCTGTGGCCGGACGAGGTACGCGCGGCCGAGTTCTCGTCACTCGACGACGTCGAGAAGCCGAAGGCGAAGGAACTCGCGATGGCCGAGACCCTCGTCGACAGCATGGCCGACGACTTCGACCCCACCGAATTCACCGACGACTACCAGGTGCAGTTGCGTGAACTGCTCGACGAGATGATCGAGTCGGGCGGCAAGAAGGTCATTCCCGTCGCCGAGGTCGAGAAGAGCGGCGAGGACGCCGAAGTGGTGGATCTCGTGGCCGCGCTGCAGCGCAGCGTCGATGCGGCCGGGAAGAAGGCCGCACCCGCCAAGAAGAAGCCGGCCAAGAAGGCCCCGGCCAAAACCGCGGCGAAGAAGGCCACCGCGAAGTCGTCCACCTCGGAACGCAAACGCGCCTGAACCGACACGGAGGGGCTCGGCGAGATGGTTCTCGCCGAGCCCCTCCGTGTCAACGGTGGTGGGTGGTCAGACCGTGAATCCGAGGGCGCGCAACTGCTCGCGGCCGTCCTCGGTGATCTTGTCGGGGCCCCACGGCGGGAGCCACACCCAGTTGATCTTCAGTTCGTTGCACAGACCGCTGCGGACGAGCGCACCGCGCGACTGGTCCTCGATGACGTCGGTCAGCGGGCAGGCCGCCGACGTGAGGGTCATGTCGAGGGTCACGACGTCCTCGGCTTCGGTGATTCCGTACACCAGGCCGAGATCGACGACGTTGATGCCGAGTTCGGGGTCGACGACGTCACGCATCGCCTCCTCGAGTTCCTCCAGGCGTTTCGGGTCGGTGATCACACCCGATGCGGCGGGCGCGGATTCGCCGCCCTGGTCCGCCGGCGCCTGCTCCGGTGCGACTGTGGCGTCCGCCTGCGGCGTCTGCGTCTCGCTCATGATGCCTGTCCTCCGATTCGAGCGGGTTCGCCGTCTGCTGTCGGAACGGCCGAATCCTGTTCGTCCACGACCCGGTCGTCCACTATCTGAACGACCGCGTCCTTGAATGCCATCCATCCCAGCAACGCGCATTTCACGCGGGCCGGGTACTTCGAGACGCCGACGAAGGCGATGCCGTCCCCGAGGACGTCCTCGTCCCCTTCGACGGTACCGCGGCTGCTGACCATTTCGTTGAACGCGGCAACGGTCTGCAGCGCCTGCTCGACGGGCATTCCCACCACCTGATCGGTGAGCACCGACGTCGACGCCTGGCTGATGGAGCAGCCCTGGCCGTCGTACGACACGTCCACCACGGTGCCGTCGTCGGCGAGTTGCACGCGCAGCGTCACTTCGTCGCCGCAGGTGGGGTTGACGTGGTGGACTTCGGCGCCGAACGGTTCACGAAGGCCGCGGCCGTGGGGATGCTTGTAGTGGTCCAGGATCACTTCCTGGTACATCTGTTCCATTCTCATGCAGGAACCTCCCCGAAGAACTCCTGGGCACGCCGCACCGCCGCCGCGAGAGCGGCGACCTCGTCGACCGTGTTGTACAGCGCGAACGACGCCCTCGCCGTCGCCGCGACACCGAAATGCCGGTGCAGGGGCCAGGCGCAGTGGTGGCCGACGCGGATGGCGACGCCCTCGTCGTCGAGGATCTGCCCGAGGTCGTGCGCGTGGATTCCGTCGACCACGAACGACACGGCCCCGCCGCGATTCTCGGCGGTCGTGGGTCCGATGATGCGCACGCCGTCGATGGCGCCGAGCGCTGCCAGTGCCGCCTCGACCAGGGTGTGCTCGTGCGCGGCGACCGCGTCCATCCCGATCTCGTCGAGATAGCGGACCGCTGCGCCGAGACCGACCACCTGCGACGTCATCGGAACGCCGGCCTCGAACCGCTGCGGCGGCGGCGCGTAGGTGGTGCGTTCCATCGTGACGGTCTCGATCATCGAGCCGCCGGTGATGAACGGCGGCATCGCGTTCAGCAGTTCGCGGCGCCCGTACAGGACACCCACGCCGGACGGGCCGAGCATCTTGTGACCGGAGAACGCCGCGTAGTCGACTCCGAGCGCGTGGAAGTCCACCGCCATGTGCGGGACGGACTGGCAGGCGTCGAGCACCACCAGGGCGCCGACCGCGCGGGCGCGGCGGACCAGTTCCTCGACGGGTGCCACCGCCCCGGTCACGTTGGACTGGTGGGTGAACGACACGACCTTGACGGCATCGGTCAGCTCGAGCGAGTCGAGGTCGATGCGGCCGTCGTCGGTGACGCCGTACCAGCGCAACGTGGCACCGGTGCTGCGCGCAAGCTCCTGCCACGGAACCAGATTGGCGTGATGCTCGAGCTCGGTGATGACGATCTCGTCGCCGGGACCGAGGTGCCGTTCGAAGCGATCGTCGCCGAGGACGTGGGTGACGAGGTTGAGGGACTCCGTCGCGTTCTTGGTGAACACGAGTTCGTCGCTGTCGGCGCCGACGAACTCGGCGATCGCCGCACGCGCGTTCTCGTACGCGTCCGTGGCCTCTTCGGCGAGCTGGTGAGCGCCTCGGTGCACGGCGGCGTTACAGGTGGTGAGAAACTCCCTCTCGGCGTCGAGCACCTGGTTCGGGCGCTGCGATGTGGCACCCGAATCGAGGTACACCAGCGGTTTTCCGTCGCGGACCGTACGCGCCAGGATCGGGAAGTCCTCCCGGATCCGGGTGACGTCGAATACGCGCACCGAGGTGGTCATCTGCGTTTATGCTCCTTGCGTTGCTGCAGCCTGGGTGAAGCGCTCGTAGCCGTTCGCCTCGAGCTCGTCGGCCAGTTCCGGCCCGCCCGACTCGACGACGCGACCGCCGACGAACACGTGGACGTACTCCGGCTTGATGTACCGGAGGATGCGCGTGTAGTGCGTGATCAGCAGGATTCCGCCGTGCTCGCGCTCCTTGTAGCGGTTCACGCCCTCGGAGACGACGCGCAGGGCGTCGACGTCGAGTCCGGAGTCGGTCTCGTCGAGGATCGCGATCTTCGGCTTCAGGAGGCCGAGCTGCAGGATCTCGTGGCGCTTCTTCTCACCGCCGGAGAAACCTTCGTTGACACTGCGCTCGCCGAACGAGGGGTCGATGTCGAGTTCGGTCAGCGCTTCCTTGACTTCCTTCACCCAGTGGCGGAGCTTCGGGGCCTCGCCACGGACGGCGGTGGCCGCGGTGCGCAGGAAGTTCGACATGGACACGCCGGGAACCTCGACGGGGTACTGCATCGCGAGGAACAGTCCGGCGCGGGCACGCTCGTCGACGCTCATCTCGAGGACGTCCTCACCGTTGAGGGTGATGGAGCCCGACGTGATCTGGTACTTGGGGTGACCCGCGATGGCGTACGACAGCGTCGACTTGCCGGAACCGTTGGGTCCCATGATCGCGTGCGTCTCGCCGGACCGAACCGTCAGGTTCACACCCTTGAGGATGTTGATCGGTTCGGCGTTCTCGTCGGTGTTCGCGACGTCGACGTGCAGGTCCTTGATTTCCAGGACCGAGGTTTCGGGGGTGGAAGCGTCAGGGGTAGACATTGTGATCCTTCGAAGAAATGGGAAGTAGTGGTCCGGCGGCGCGGCTCAGACGCCGACTGCGGCGAGTTCGGCCTCGACGGCAGCCTCGAGACGCTCGCGGATCTCCGCGACGGCGATCTTGTTGATGATCTCGTGGAAGAAGCCGCGCACGACGAGTCGCCGTGCCGCGTCCTCGGGGATTCCGCGGGCGCGCAGGTAGAACAACTGCTCGTCGTCGAATCGACCCGTGGCGCTGGCGTGGCCGGCACCCACGATCTCGCCGGTCTCGATCTCCAGGTTCGGGACCGAGTCCGCGCGGGCACCGTCCGTGAGGACGAGGTTGCGGTTCAGCTCGAACGTGTCGGTGCCTTCGGCCGCCGCACGGATCAGCACGTCGCCGACCCACACGGTGTGGGCGTCGGGCTTGCCCGACTCCGGATCACCCTGCAGGGCACCCTTGTAGACCACGTTGGACTTGCAGTGCGGCTGCGAGTGATCCACCAGCAGTCGCTGCTCGAAGTGCTGTCCCGCGTCGGCGAAGTACAGACCCAGCAGTTCGGCGTCGCCGCCGGGGCCGTCGTACTTGACGGTCGCGGAGAGGCGGACGAGGTCGCCGCCGAGGCTGACGGCGTTGTGCCGCAGGACCGCGTCCCGGCCGAGCCGCGCGTGATGCGACGCGACGTGCACGGTGTCGTCCGCCCAGTCCTGGACGGCGACCACGGTGAGGTGGGCGCTGTCGCCGAGCACGAATTCGACGTTCTCGGCGAACGTGCCGCTGCCGCGCTGGTCGATGACGACGGTCGCCTTCGCGAACGCGTCGAGCCGGATCTGCAGGTGCCCGAAGGCGACCTTGCCCTCGCCCGGTCCCGTGATCGTGATGTTGATCGTCTCGTCGACCTCGACCTCACGGCCGACGGTCACGACGGTCGCCGTCTCGAAACCCGAGTACGCCTGCGCGGCCACCCGGTCGGCGGGAACGCCGGCCTTGCCCAGCCGATCGTCGTCGCGGCCGACGGTCTCGACCTTCACCGAGTCCGGGCCCGCGACATCGACGGTGGCCGTGCCGTTCGCCACGGCCGTTCCGTCGTGCAGACCGCGGAGACGGCGCAGCGGAGTGAACCGCCAGACCTCGTCACGACCACCCGGGATCTCGAACGCCTTGACGTCGAACGAGGTGAAGACCTCACCCTTGTTGGCGATCGGCGAGCCGGTCGACGTCCGCGCTATCCGCGGATTCTCGCCCGCGACGGCTCCCGTGACTCCGAGATTCTGGACACCAGTTTCTGGCGTGGTCACTAACCCACCGCCCCTTCCATCTGCAGTTCGATCAGGCGGTTCAGTTCCAGGGCGTACTCCATCGGGAGTTCCTTGGCGATCGGCTCGACGAAGCCGCGCACGACCGTGGCCATGGCCTCGTCCTCGGTGAGCCCGCGGCTCATCAGGTAGAACAACTGATCGTCGCTCACCTTCGACACGGTGGCCTCGTGACCCATGGTCACGTCGTCCTCGCGGATGTCGACGTAGGGGTAGGTGTCCGAGCGGCTGATCTGATCGACCAGCAGCGCGTCACACTTGACTGTCGACTTCGAGCCGTGGGCGCCCTTGTTGACCTGGACGAGTCCGCGGTAGGACGCGCGTCCACCGCCGCGGGCCACCGACTTGCTGATGATGGTCGACGACGTGTGCGGCGCGAGGTGCAGCATCTTGGCACCGGTGTCCTGGTGCTGGCCCTCACCGGCGAAAGCCACCGAGAGAACCTCGCCGCGGGCGTGCTCGCCCATCATCCAGACGGCCGGGTACTTCATGGTGACCTTGGACCCGATGTTGCCGTCGATCCACTCCATGGATCCGCCGGCCTCCACCTTGGTGCGCTTGGTAACCAGGTTGTAGACGTTGTTCGACCAGTTCTGGATGGTCGTGTAGCGGCAGTGGCCGCCCTTCTTCACGATGATCTCGACCACCGCGGAGTGCAGCGAGTCGGACTTGTAGATCGGCGCCGTGCAGCCCTCGACGTAGTGCACGGAGGCGCCCTCGTCGACGATGATCAGGGTCCGCTCGAACTGGCCCATGTTCTCCGTGTTGATGCGGAAGTAGGCCTGCAGCGGGATGTCGACGTGCACGCCCGGCGGGACGTAGATGAACGAGCCACCCGACCACACGGCCGTGTTCAGCGCGGAGAACTTGTTGTCGCCGGCCGGGATGACCGTGCCGAAGTACTCCTGGAACAGTTCGGGATGCTGCTTCAGGCCCGTGTCGGTGTCGAGGAAGATGACGCCCTGCGACTCGAGGTCCTCACGGATCGAGTGGTAGACGACCTCCGACTCGTACTGAGCCGCGACACCGGCGACGAGGCGCTGCTTCTCGGCCTCGGGGATGCCCAGCTTGTCGTACGTGTTCTTGATGTCCTCGGGCAGGTCTTCCCAGCTCTCGGCCTGCTTCTCGCTCGAGCGCACGAAGTACTTGATGTTGTCGAAGTGGATGCCCTCGAGGTCCGATCCCCAGTTCGGCATCGGCTTCTTGTCGAAGGTCTTCAGCGCACGCAGGCGGATGTCGAGCATCCAGTCCGGTTCGCTCTTCTTCGCCGAGATGTCGCGCACGACGTCTTCGGACAGACCGCGCTGCGCACTGGCACCGGCCTCGTCGGAATCGGACCAGCCGTACCCGTAATGCCCGAGTGACGCGATGGTCTCTTCCTGCGTGAGCGGCTCGGCGTTGGCCGACGCAGTGGATGTCACCTGGTCTGATGTGACGGTCATGCGAGCTCCTTCCGGAGTCTTGTTACGAGACCGGCGAGGGCTGGTCGCCGGTGGAATTGCTGACTAGAGGATCTATCGGTGAAGCGATCTATCGGTGAAGCGTTCATTTGGGACCGGACGGCGGGACGAGTGGAACGTGGGTGGTGCACGCGCAGTCGCCGTTCGCGATGGTCGCGAGCCGCTGGACGTGGGTGCCGAGCAGTTGGGCGAACGCTGCCTGCTCGGCTTCGCACAGTTCCGGGAATTCCTCGGCGACGTGCGAGACCGGGCAGTGGTGCTGGCAGATCTGCACGCCGTTGCCGACCGGGCGGGTCGAGGCCGCGAATCCGGCGGTGGTGAACGCGTCGGCGATGGCGTCGGCGGTGGTTTCGAGACCCTCGGCGCTCTGATCCGCGGCCGGGGTGACGTCGCCGACGATCGCCTGCACTCGGCGACGCGCGAACTCGGTGATCGCGGCGTCTCCCCCGACCTCCCGCAGCTGACGCATGGCCGCGCCCGCGAGGTCGTCGTACGCGTGACCGAGCCTGCCGCGGCCCTTGGCGGTGATCTGGAAATATTTGGCGGGCCGTCCCCGTCCGCGGTGACGCACGGCGACGGAGGACGCCTCGCGCGCCTCACCGGAGTCGAGGAGTGCGTCGAGATGGCGACGGACGCCGGCGGCACTCAGGCCGAGGCGGGTTCCGATTTCCGACGCAGTGATCGGCCCCTCCTCGAGGAGGAGCTTCACGACGGCCGCGCGGGTGTGCCCTTCGTGGCCCACGGCGACGGGTGACGCGGTTGCGACAGGCGCCGCCGAAGAAGGCGCGTGAACTGCGCTTTCCTTCGTTGCACGTGGTGTCGTATCCGTTTTCACAACACCAGTGTGACGGAATTCCGATCGCAGGTCTACTAAGGGTGCCCTGCCTTACACCTGTGATTATGTGCCGCCCGGGCGCGGGAATACTGGCCGAACCGGCCGTGTTCGGCGCACCGCTACGCTGCCTGTGTGCCGCAGACCCCCGAGAACCCGGAGCCGACCCGCGCGGAGCCGACCTTGACGGCTCGCGCCGCTCTTCGACATCCGGCCGAGCTGTTCCGGCGGGCGCTGGGCATCGACGGCCCCTCCCCGCGCTCGTCGGTGGCGGCCGCGTTGCACGGCGACGAACCGGAGACCGCAGGCCTGAACGGGCAGGAGACCGCCCAGCTCCGCGGCATCCGCCGGTTCGGCGCGACCGGCGCCGTTCTGATGGCGGTGGGCGCACTGGGCGCCGGCGCCCAGCCGGTACTGCAGAACCCCGTCCAGGGGCTGCGCATCATCGGACTTCCCGCCCGAATTCCCAGTGTCGCGCTGACGCTCACCATGACGGGCACGGTGATGATCGTGCTCGCGTGGCTGCTGCTCGGCCGGTTCGCGATCGGCAGCCTGCAGTCCGGGGCCGTGCGCCGCCTCAACCGGTCCCAGCTCGACCGCACCCTGCTGCTGTGGATCATCCCGCTGTCCGTCGCACCGCCGATGTTCAGCAAGGACGTGTACTCGTACCTCGCGCAGAGCGAGATCGCGGCCCGCGGGCTCGACCCGTACGCCATCGGTCCCGCGGGTGCTCTCGGCGTCGATCACGTCCTGACCCGCACCGTGCCGACGATCTGGCGGGACACACCCGCGCCGTACGGCCCGCTGTTCCTCTGGATGGGGCGCGGGATCAGCTGGCTGACCGGCGAGAACATCGTCGCGGGGATCTTCCTGCACCGGCTGCTCGCCCTCGCCGGCGTGGCCATGATCGTGTGGGCGCTCCCCCGCCTGGCGCGCCGCTGCGGCGTCGCCGAGGTCAGCGCCCTCTGGCTGGGCGCCGCCA
This sequence comes from Rhodococcus pseudokoreensis, assembly GCF_017068395.1. NCBI lineage: Bacteria > Bacillati > Actinomycetota > Actinomycetes > Mycobacteriales > Nocardiaceae > Rhodococcus > Rhodococcus pseudokoreensis. The sequence continues at coordinate 262,266 of NZ_CP070619.1, forward strand.
ACCCCCTGCTGCTGTTCCACCTGGTCGCCGGGATCCACAACGAGGCCCTGATGCTCGGCCTCATGCTGGCCGGGATCGAACTGGCGCTGCGGGCCGTCGAACGGTCGGAACCGATCCGCGGGCAGTCCCTTCTCCTGCTGCTGTCCGGGGCGGCGCTCATCGCCCTGTCGTCGACGATCAAGATCCCGTCCCTGCTCGCGCTGGGGTTCGTCGGGATGGCGCTGGCCAGGCGATGGGGCGGAACCCCGAAAGCCGTGCTCTACGCGGCCGCCCTGCTCGGCGGCGTGGCCCTGGTGGTCACCCTCGTCATCAGCACGTCCAGCGGACTCGGCATCGGCTGGGTGCACACCCTCGGCACGGCGAACGCGGTCCGCAGCTGGATGTCGATACCCACACTGCTCGGCCTGGGCACCGGCCTGGCCGGGGTGCTGCTGGGCCTCGGCGATCACACGACGGCAGTGCTGAGCCTGACCCGGCCGATCGCCGCCGTCGCTGCGGCGTTCATCACACTCCGGATGCTCGTCGCCACCCTCGTCGGCCGCATCCACGCGGTCGGCGCGCTCGGGCTGTCCCTCGGCGCGGTCGTCCTGCTGTTCCCCGTGGTGCAGCCGTGGTATCTGCTGTGGGCGGTCCTGCCGCTCGCCGCCTGGGCCACCGCGCCCGCGTTCCGCGTCCCCGCGATCGTCTTCTCGTCCATCGTCAGCGTCATCCTCATGCCGAACGGCGGCGAGTACCAGCCCTTCGTCATCGTCCAGGCCGCCATCGCCACCATCTTCACGGCCGGAACGCTGATCGTGATCACCCGCAACCGCCTGCCGTGGCGGGTCGGTCCGGGGCAGCAGCCGGCCGTGCCGGAACCGCAGGATCCGCCCCGGGACGACGCCGGCGCGGAAAGCCGGGGCACCGGCCGGGTCACACCCGGCCAGGGCTTACGCTGATTCCCCGTGACCTCGCGAACGCCCGGATCGGCGCAACCTGCTGTACGCCTGGAAGGCGTGGTGAAGACCTTCGACGGTGTGAGGGCCGTCGACGGGCTCGATCTCACCGTCGAACGCGCACAGGTCGTCGCGTTGCTCGGTCCCAATGGCGCGGGTAAGACCACCACCGTCGAAATGTGTGAGGGCTTCATCCGCCCGGACAGCGGCACCGTCCGCGTCCTCGGACTCGATCCCGTCGCCGATGCCGGCGCCGTCCGGGCCCGGATCGGTGTGATGCTGCAGGGCGGCGGCGCGTACCCCGGTTCCCGCGCCGGCGAGATGCTCGACCTGGTCGCCGCCTACTCCGCCGACCCCCTCGACCCCGACTGGTTGCTGCGCAGCCTCGGCCTAGAGGATTCGCGGCGCACCCCGTACCGCCGGCTGTCCGGCGGGCAGCAGCAACGCCTGTCCCTGGCCTGTGCGCTGGTCGGCCGCCCCGAACTGGTCTTTCTCGACGAACCCACCGCCGGCCTCGACGCCCAGGCTCGCCTGCTGGTGTGGGAACTGATCGACGCGCTGCGCCGCGACGGTGTCAGCGTGCTGCTGACGACGCACCTGATGGACGAGGCCGAGGAGCTCGCGGACCGGCTCGTCATCATCGACCACGGGTCGATCGTCGCCGCCGGAACGCCCGCCGAGGTCACCAGCCGCGGCGCCGAAGGTCAGTTGCGGCTCACCGCGCCCGCCGGTCTGGACACCGGGCCGCTCGCCCGGACCCTCCCCGACGGCTTCCGGGTCGCCGAGTCCGGACCGGGCACCTACCTCGTCGAAGGGCCGATCGACCCGAAGGTGGTGGCCTCCGTCGCATCGTGGTGCGCCGATCTGGACGCCCTGATCAGCGACATCCGCGTCGACCAGCGCAGCCTCGAGGACGTCTTCCTCGAACTCACCGGCCGGGAACTGAGGGGATGACGATGAGCACCAGTGACCGTCTGACGGCGAATCGTTTCGCCCCGGGCACGTTCACCCCCGACCCCCGCCCGAGCGGCGCGGCGGTCATGCTGCGGGCGCAGACCGCGCTGGAGCTGAAACTGCTCCTGCGCAACGGCGAGCAACTGCTGCTGACGATGTTCATCCCGATCACGCTGCTGATCGGGCTGTGCCTGCTGCCCATCGGCGACCTCGGAACGTCGCGGGTCGACAAGGTGGTGCCCGCCGTGATGATGGTGGCGGTGATGTCCACCGCGTTCACCGGGCAGGCGATCGCGGTCGGTTTCGACCGCCGCTACGGCGCCCTCAAACGGCTCGGCGCGACGCCCCTGCCGACGTGGGGAATCATCGCCGGGAAGAGCGCCGCGGTGGTCATCGTCGTCGCCCTGCAGTCCGTCCTGCTCGGTGCGATCGGGCTGGCTCTCGGCTGGCGTCCGAGTGCGTGGGGACTCGTCCTCGGCGCCGTGATCATCGCCCTGGGCACCGTGACGTTCGCGGCGATGGGCCTGCTGCTCGGCGGCACCCTCCGCGCCGACATCGTCCTCGCCCTCGCCAACATCCTGTGGTTCGTGATGGTCGGTGTCGGCAGTGTGGTGTTCGCCACCGGCGACCTCCCCTGGCTCCTGCACACCGGGGCCCGGCTGATTCCGTCCGGAGCGCTCGCGCACGCCCTGGACGCCGCACTGTCGGGATCGGTGGACCTGCTCAGCGTCGTCGTCCTCGCCGTATGGGGCGCGGCAGCGGGGGCCCTGGCGGCGAGGACGTTCCGATTCACGTGATCCGTCGACCCACGGTCCGCCGCGCGGGCACCGTTCTCGCCGTCCTGCTCGCCGTCCTCTGCGGTGGCGCGCTGCCCGCGGGCGCCGCACCGAAGTGGGGTCCGCCCGCGTCGCCGAATCCGTTCCTCGGACCCGCGGGCACGTCCACGATGCACGGCGACGCCGGGTCCACCGACGTGACGCCGCTGCCCGGTCCCGGCACCGGCCCCGTCACGCTGTCCGCGTACCCGCTCGTGTCCGCGTGCCCGACCCTCCTGCAGGGTTCCGACCGGCTCGTCGTCGCCCTGTGCACGTCCGTGGCCGGCCAGATTCCCACCGTGCACCTGATCGACCCCGCGGCCCCCGCGGCGCCGTTCGGCGGCTCGCTCGCCACGTTCGCGCTGGCGAAGGGCAGCCTCCTCGGCGGCGTCTACGCGTTCCTCGACAACGACAACCGCCTCGTCGTCGTCGACGGCAACCGTCAGCTACTGCGGCTCGGACATTCGAAGGACCCCGCAGGCCAGTGGCGGATCACCGTCGACTCGCACGTCGACCTGTCCGGCAGTGTTCCTCAGGGCGACAACGTGACCGGGCTGACGCCGGACTGGCAGGGCAACGTCTGGTTCGCGACGGGCGGCGGCGTCGTCGGAGCCGTGGATCGCGGCGGTGTCGCGCAGTCCCTGCCGCCGGCCGCGGGCGAGCAGGTGCAGAACAGCATCTCCACCTCACCCGCAGGCGCCGCGGTCGCCACCACGCACGCCCTGTACCAGTTCGTGCTCCGCGACGGCGAGGTCCGGGTGGACTGGCGCCGCGAATACGACCGCGGACCGGACCGCAAGCCGGGGCAGCTGAGCCACGGCACCGGCTCCACCCCCACCTACTTCGGACCGTCGACCGGCAGCGATTTCGTCGCGATCGTCGACAACGCCGACCCGCAGGTGACTCTCCGGGTCTTCCGCGCCGATTCCGGCGACGAGATCTGCACCCTCCCGGTGCTCGGCAATCCGGGCGGCAGCGAGAACTCGCCGATCGGCATCGGCAACTCGGTGTACGTCGCCGGGACGTACGGCTACCCGTATCCCACCGTTCCGGACGGGGCGGGACCGGCCGTTCCGACGAACGCGCCGTTCACCGGCGGCATGACCCGGGTCGACATCGACCCGATCGGCTGCCACCAGGTGTGGAGCAACGGCGTCCGCAGCGCCGCGGTCCCGCACCTGTCGACCGGCGACGGCCTCCTGTACACCGTGATCCGTCAGGGATTCGACGTCACGACCCCGCTGGACGGTTTCGCGTTCGCGGTGATCGACCCGTCCGACGGCTCGGTCGAGCACACCAGTCCACTCCCCGGGACCGCGGTCAACGACACCCTGCAGATGTCCGGACTCGTCACCGACACCGGCGACTTCTGGCAGGGCACGGTGACCGGCATCCTGCGCATTCGCGGCGAGTAGCACGGAGTCGGCCGCGCCGCCACCAGCCCAACGACACGCTGTAGTTGACCGCCCTCTACCATCGATGCCGTGCTGTATCGCGGGTTTCTGAGCCTGGTAGACCGTCTCCCCCTTCCATCGCTGACCGTGCAGCGTGTCATCGCGTTCGCGGTGATCCTCACGCAAGGCGGCATCGCCGTCACCGGGGCCGTCGTCCGGGTGACGGCGTCCGGCCTCGGCTGCCCCACCTGGCCGCAGTGCTTCCCCGGCAGCTTCGTGCCGGTCGGGCACGGCGAGGTCGCCGTCGTCCATCAGGCGGTCGAGTTCGGCAACCGGCTGCTGACGTTCGTCGTCGTCGTCTCCGCGGCCCTGATCGTCCTCGCGGTCACCCGCGCACGCCGCCGCAAAGAGGTCCTCGTCTACGCGTGGATGATGCCGCTCGGCACTGTCGTACAGGCCGTCATCGGCGGTGTCACGGTGCTCACCGGACTGCTGTGGTGGACGGTCGCGGTGCACCTGCTCGCGTCGATGGCGATGGTGTGGCTGGCGACCGTGATGTACGCGAAGATCTGCGAACCCGACGACGCCCCGGCGATCGACGTGATCCCGGCACCGCTGCGCTGGCTCACCGCGCTGTCGGCTGTCGCGCTGGCCGGCGTCCTCGCCGCCGGAACGCTGGTCACGGGTGCGGGACCGCACGCGGGAGACAAGAGTCTCGACCGCGTCGTTCCCCGCCTCGAGGTGGAGATCGTCACGCTCGTGCACCTGCATGCACAACTGCTGGTGGGTTACCTGGCGTTGCTGGTCGGCCTGTGCTTCGGCCTGTACGCCGTCGGCGCCACGCGCGCGGTGAAGGTCCGGGTGCAGGTTCTGCTCGCACTGGTGGTGGCGCAGGCGCTGATCGGGCTGGTCCAGTTCTTCACGGACGTTCCCGCCGCGTTGGTGGCGTTCCACGTCGCGGGGGCCGGGCTGTGCACCGCGGCCACCGCGGCGGTGTGGGCCGCGGGGCGCACCCGCGAGTACGTCACGCAGCCCGACACCGCGAGCGTCTAGCGCTCGTTGCGGGCCTTCGGGAAGCGAGTCTGCCGCGCGACCCAGCCGGCCATCTTCTGAATGTGACCCTTGCGGGGCGTGACGATGCTGGTGATCGCGCGGTCCCACTCCGAGACGGTGACATCGTCGAGCGAGGCGACGACGGCGTTCGCGGTGGCGAGATCCTCGACCACCTGGTCACCGAGGATGCCGTCGGCTCCGACGAGGGTGATCCGGACGCCGGCGAGCCCGATGGGCTGAATGACGGCGCTGGCCGAACCGCCGTGCTCGGCGACGAACTTCTTGATCGCGTCGACCGTGTGGGACGGCAGCGAGGGCGCCGGGCTCGAGGGGGCCTGTTCCGCATGGGTGTCGGTACTCATGATCCGAGAATACTGGGCGGTAGACGCGGCGTGTCCGCCAGGCTCCGTGCGGCGGGCCGCGCCGTGTAGAACTGAAACCATGCGCGCAATACAGGTTTCCCGTCTCGGTGGTCCCGACGTCCTCGAACCGGTAGAGGTTCCCGAACCCGGGATCGGAGCGACGGATCTGCTCGTTCGCACCGACGCGATCGGCATCAACTTCATCGACACGTACTTCCGGACGGGGCTGTACCCGCGGCCACTGCCCTACGTTCCCGGCGACGAGGGCTCCGGTGTCGTGGAAGCCGTCGGCGGCGACGTGGCTGATTTCGCACCCGGCGACCGGGTGGCCTGGTGCGCCGCTCCCGGCAGTTACGCGGAGAAGGTGGCCGTGCCCGCGGCGGCCGCGATCGCCGTCCCCGACTCCGTGCCCGCCCCGCAGGCCGCCTCCGCGCTGCTGCAGGGCATGACCGCCCACTACCTGGCCCACTCCACGTACCCGATCCGGTCCGGCGACACCGTGCTCGTCCACGCCGGTGCGGGCGGAGTCGGGTTGATCCTCACGCAGATGGCGACGACGCTGGGCGCCCGGGTGATCACCACCGTGTCCTCCGACGCGAAGGAGCAGTTGTCCCGGGACGCCGGGGCACACGAGGTGCTGCGCTACGACGACGACATCGCGGCCCGGGTGCGGGAACTCACCGACGGCGAGGGCGTCGCAGCAGCGTACGACGGTGTCGGCGCGTCCACGTTCGAGGCCAGTCTCGCGTCGGTGCGGATCCGGGGAACGGTCGCCCTGTTCGGTGCGGCGAGCGGGCCGGTGCCGCCGTTCGATCCGCAGCGGCTGAACCCGGCGGGTTCACTGTTCCTCACCCGGCCCACGCTCGCGCACCACATCCGTAACCGGGAGGAATTGACGTGGCGGGCCGGGGACGTGTTCTCCGCCCTCGCCGACGGTGCACTGACGGTCCGGGTGGGAGCGGAGTACCCGCTCGAGCGGGCGGAGGAGGCGCATCGCGACCTCGAGGCGCGGGCGACGACGGGATCGATCGTGCTGGTGCCCTGAGGCGAAGCCTCAACTCAGCCTGCTGAGCTGAGGCGCGGCCTCAGCTCAGCAGGCTGCCGATGGTCTGCAGTCCCAGCACCGAGTCGACGGCGAGCCCGACGAAGACGATGGCCAGGTAATTGTTGGACTGCAGGAACAGGCGGAGCGGTTTCACGGCCGCTCCGCCGCGGACGCTCCGGTACAGCTGATGGGCCATGAGCAGGAACCAGGCGCCTGCGACGAGGGTGACGGCGGCGTAGACGACGCCCGCGGCGGGGACCAGCGCGAGCGACGTGACGACCATGGCCCAGCTGTACAGCAGGATTTGTTTGGTGACGTGCTCCTCGGTGGCGATCACCGGCAGCATCGGGACACCGGCCGCCTTGTAGTCCTCCTTGTAGCGCATCGCGAGCGCCCAGGTGTGCGGCGGCGTCCAGAAGAAGATGACCAGGAACAGCACGATGGGCTGCCAGCTCAGCGATCCGGTGACCGCCGACCAGCCGACCATGACGGGCATGCAGCCCGCGGCGCCGCCCCAGACGACGTTCTGCCAGGTCCGGCGCTTGAGCACCATCGTGTACACGAGCACGTAGAACGCGATGGTCAGGACGACCAGGCAGCCGGCGAGCAGGTTGGCCCGCCACCACAACCACAGGAACGACGCGACCCCGAGGGTCATGCCGAACACGAACGCGTGCGACGTCGGCACCGCGTCGCGGGCCAGCGGCCTGCGCGCGGTGCGCTTCATGACCTTGTCGATGTCGGCGTCGACGACGCAGTTGAGGGAGTTCGCGCTCGCCGCACCCATCCAGCCGCCGAACAGCGTGCTGAGGATCAGCAGGATGTCGACGTTGCCACGGTCGGCCAGCAGCATCGCCGGGATGGTCGCGACCAGCAGCAGTTCGATCACCCGCGGCTTGGTCAACGCGATGTAGGCCAGGACCTTGCCCGTGGCGCGGCCGAGCACCGTGTCGGTGCCGGTCGCGCGGGGGGCGGGGCTGGGGCTGCCGAAGCCGTGTCCGCTCGGCTGATGCCCTGTCCGCACGTTCTCTCCTCGCACCACGCGTAATTCCACATCCGAATGCCGGTGCCTGCTCCCGAAGTTCTTCGCGAGGGCCGGCCGTCCTACTACAACCGATGGTAGACCGCCGTAATGCGCGAACCGAATCGACCCGGATACGACCGCGCACTAGGCTGGAGTCGCACAAGAGGCCCACGCATCCTCAGGCTCCACGTTCACCCATGTCAGGAGACTTCTGCCCGTGTCGATCACAGACGACATCCACGTCCTCACGCAACCGGTTCATCCCGCCGACTGGACCGAACTGGACACCAAGGCCGTCGACACCATCCGGGTGCTCGCCGCCGATGCAGTGCAGAAGGTGGGCAACGGCCACCCCGGCACGGCCATGAGCCTCGCCCCCCTCGCCTACACCCTCTTCCAGCGCGTCATGCGTCACGATCCCACGGACGCCGACTGGATCGGCCGCGACCGGTTCGTGCTGTCCTGTGGACACTCCAGCCTCACCCTCTACATCCAGCTGTACCTCGCCGGCTACGGGCTCGAACTGGAAGACCTGGAAGCGCTGCGCACCTGGGGCTCGAAGACCCCCGGCCACCCCGAGCACGGCCACACCCGCGGCGTCGAGATCACCACCGGTCCGCTGGGTCAGGGTCTGGCCTCCGCCGTCGGCATGGCCATGGCCGCCCGCCGTGAGCGCGGCCTGTTCGACCCCGAGCCCGCGCTCGGCGAGAGCCCGTTCGATCACCACATCTACGTGATCGCCTCCGACGGCGACATCGAGGAGGGCGTCACCTCCGAGGCGTCGTCGATCGCCGGTGTGCAGCAGCTCGGCAACCTGACGCTGATCTACGACGACAACAAGATCTCCATCGAGGACGACACCGCCATCGCGCTGTCCGAGGACACCGCCGCCCGCTACGAGGCGTACGGCTGGCACGTGCAGATCGTCGAGGGCGGCGAGAACGTCGTCGCCATCGAAGAGGCCCTGAACAAGGCCCGCGAGGTCACCGACAAGCCGTCGCTGATCCTGCTCCGCACGATCATCGGCTTCCCCGCCCCGACCAAGATGAACACGGGCGCGGCGCACGGCGCCGCCCTCGGTGCCGACGAGGTCGCGGCCGTGAAGAAGGCGCTCGGTTTCGATCCGGACAAGACGTTCGAGGTCGCCGACGACGTCATCGCGCACACCCGCAAGGTCGTCGAGCGCGGCGCGCAGGCGCACAAGGAATGGCAGGCCCAGTACGACGAGTGGACGCAGCGCGCCCCCGAGGGCAAGAAGCTGCTCGACCGCCTGATCGGGCGCGACCTGCCCGCCGGCTGGGCCGACGTCCTCCCGACGTGGGAGCCCGACGCGAAGGGTCTCGCCACCCGTAAGGCGTCCGCCGCCGTGCTGAACGCCGTCGGACCGGTGCTGCCCGAGCTGTGGGGTGGCTCCGCCGACCTCGCGGAGAGCAACAACACCACCATCAAGGGCGCCGACTCGTTCGGTCCCAAGTCCATTTCCACCAGCATGTGGAACGCGGAACCGTACGGTCGCACCCTGCACTTCGGTGTCCGCGAGCACGCGATGGGCTCGATCCTCAACGGCATCGCCCTGCACGGGCCGACCCGCCCCTACGGCGGCACGTTCCTCGTCTTCAGCGACTACATGCGTCCCGCCGTGCGGCTGGCCGCGATCATGAAGACCGCGGTCACCTACGTGTGGACGCACGACTCCATCGGACTCGGCGAGGACGGTCCCACCCACCAGCCGATCGAGCACCTCGCGGCACTGCGCGCCATCCCCGGCCTGTACGTCGTGCGGCCCGGCGACGCCAACGAGACCGCGCACGCGTGGCGCGCCGTCCTCGAAAAGGGCGCCGACGAGGCCACCCGCGCTCCCGCCGGTCTCGCCCTGACCCGCCAGGACCTGCCGGTCCTCGAGGGCACCAGCTACGAGGGTGTCTCCCGCGGCGGGTACGTCCTCGCCGACGCGTCCACGGGGGCACCGGAGGTCGTGCTGATCGGCACCGGCTCCGAGCTGCAGCTGGCGGTCGCCGCCCGCGAGGCCCTCGAGGCCGACGGCATCCCCACCCGGGTCGTGTCCATGCCCTGCGTCGAGTGGTTCGACGCCCAGGACCAGGCCTACCGCGACGGTGTGCTCCCCCCGACGGTCAAGGCGCGGGTCGCCGTCGAGGCCGGCATCTCCATGCCGTGGTACCGCTTCGTCGGTGACGCAGGGGAGATCATCTCCATCGAGCATTTCGGCGCCTCCGCCGACCACAAGACCCTGTTCCGCGAGTTCGGCTTCACCGCCGAAGCCGTCACCGCCGCCGCACAGCGCTCGCTCGCACGCGTGAAGGGATAGAACGCCATGACTCAGAACCCCAACCTCCAGAAGCTCTCCGAAGCCGGCGTCTCGGTGTGGCTCGACGACCTCTCCCGTGACCGCATCGAGTCCGGCAACCTCGCCGAACTCATCGCGAGCAAGAGCATCGTCGGTGTCACCACCAACCCGTCGATCTTCCAGGCCGCACTCAGCAAGGGCCACGTCTACGACGCGCAGGTCCGGGAACTCGCCGAGCGCGGCGCCGACGTCGAGGCCACCATCCGCACGGTGACCACCGACGACGTCCGCGCCGCCTGCGACGTCCTCGCCCCGCAGTTCGAGGCGAGCCACGGCGTCGACGGCCGGGTGTCCATCGAGGTCGACCCGCGCCTCGCCCACGACGCCGACAAGACCGTCGCGCAGGCCGTCGAACTGTGGAAGATCGTCGACCGTCCGAACCTGTTCATCAAGATCCCGGCCACCGAGGCCGGCATCCCGGCCATCGCCAAGGTGCTCGGTGAGGGCATCAGCGTCAACGTCACGCTGATCTTCTCGGTGGAACGCTACGAACTCGTCATGGGCGCTTACCTCGACGGCCTCGAGGCCGCGAAGGCCGCCGGCCACGACCTGTCGCGGATCCACTCGGTCGCCTCGTTCTTCGTCTCCCGCGTCGACACCGAAATCGACAAGCGGCTCGACAAGATCGGCACCCCCGACGCTCTCGCACTGCGCGGCAAGGCCGGCCTCGCCAACGCCCGCCTCGCCTACGCTGCCTACCAGCAGGTCTTCGAGGTGCAGCCGCGGTTCCAGGGCCTGCTCGAAACCGGTGCCCGCCCGCAGCGCGCACTGTGGGCGTCGACGGGAGTCAAGAACCCCGCCTACCCGGACACCCTGTACGTCGCCGATCTGGTCGCCCCGAACACCGTGAACACGATGCCGGAGAAGACCCTCGACGCGTTCGCCGACCACGGCGAGGTCTCCGGCGACACCGTCTCCGGCACCGCGGTCGCGTCGCAGGAGATCTTCGACCAGCTCACCGCCGTCGGCATCGACCTTCCCGACGTGTTCAAGGTGCTCGAGGACGAGGGCGTCGACAAGTTCGAGGTGTCCTGGAACGAACTCCTGGAGGCCACCGCGGAGCAGCTGCGCGCAGCAGGGCAGAAGAGCTGATACGTGAGCGATCCCGCAGCGTCAGACGATTGGGTCAATCCACTTCGCGACAGTAGGGACAAGCGCCTACCACGCATCGCCGGGCCGTGTGCGCTGGTGATCTTCGGTGTCACCGGCGACCTGGCCCGGCGCAAGTTGATGCCCGCCATCTACGATCTGGCCAATCGTGGTCTTCTGCCGCCCGGGTTCGCTCTCGTCGGGTTCGCCCGCAGGGATTGGTCGGACGAGGATTTCGGCAAGATCGTGCACGATGCCGTGCGCGATCATTCCCGCACCCCGTTCCGGGAGGACGTGTGGGAGCGGCTGTCGGAGGGCCTGCGGTTCGTCAAGGGCAGCTTCGACGACCCGGCGTCCTTCCAGGAACTGGCGAACACCCTCGCCACGCTCGAACGCGAACGCGGGACCGGCGGCAATCACGGGTTCTATCTCGCGATTCCGCCGGACGCGTTCCCGGTGGTCCTCAAGCAGCTGTCCGAGGCCGGCCTCGCCCGGTCGACCGACAGCCAGTGGCGCCGGGTGGTCATCGAGAAGCCGTTCGGTCACGACCTTGCGAGCGCACGTGAGCTCAACGCGGTCGTGAACGAGGTCTTCCCCGAGGACACCGTCTTCCGGATCGACCACTACCTCGGCAAGGAAACCGTTCAGAACATCCTGGCGCTGCGGTTCGCCAACCAATTGTTCGATCCGATCTGGAACGCCCACTACGTGGATCACGTGCAGATCACCATGGCCGAGGACATCGGTCTCGGTGGGCGGGCCGGGTACTACGACGGCATCGGGGCGGCGCGGGACGTCATCCAGAATCACCTGCTGCAACTCCTCGCGTTCACGGCGATGGAGGAGCCGATCAGCTTCGAACCGTCGGAGTTGCAGGCGGAGAAGATCAAGGTGCTCTCCGCCACCAAACTCGCGCAGCCGCTCGACGAGACCACCGCGCGCGGGCAGTACGCGGGCGGCTGGCAGGGCGGCACCCGGGTGGTCGGCCTGCTGGAGGAGGACGGGTTCTCGCAGGACTCCACCACGGAGACGTTCGCGGCCATCACCCTCGAGGTCGACACCCGCCGCTGGGCGGGTGTGCCGTTCTATCTCCGCACCGGGAAGCGGCTCGGCCGCCGGGTCACCGAGATCGCCGTGATCTTCAAGCGCGCGCCGCACCTGCCGTTCGATCAGACGATGACCGAGGAACTCGGTCAGAACGCGCTCGTCATCCGGGTGCAGCCGGACGAGGGTGTGACGATGCGCTTCGGGTCCAAGGTCCCGGGATCGAGCATGGAGGTCCGCGACGTCAGCATGGACTTCAGCTACGGCCAGGCGTTCACCGAGTCGTCCCCCGAGGCGTACGAACGCCTCATCCTCGACATGCTGCTGGGTGAACCCTCCCTGTTCCCCGTCAACGCCGAGGTCGAATTGTCGTGGGAGATCCTCGATCCGGCGCTCGCCGCCTGGGCCGCGGAGGGCAAACCGGAACCGTACGAGGCAGGCACGTGGGGTCCCCCGTCCGCGGACGAAATGATGCAGCGCACCGGTCGCGAATGGAGAAGGCCGTAGATGATCATCGACATCCCCTCGACCACCACCGGCCAGGTCAACAAGAAGCTGGTGGAGGTCCGGAAGACCGGCGGGGCGGTGACGCTGGGACGGGTTCTCACCCTGGTGGTGTGCACCCGGGACAGCGAGAATTCCGAGGACATAATCGACGCCGCCAACGAGGCGAGCCGGGAACATCCCTGTCGTGTCATCGTCGTCGCCCGCGGTTCCCGCGACGCCGAACCGCGGCTGGACGCCCAGATCAGGGTCGGGGGTGACGCCGGCGCCTCGGAGGTGGTGGTGCTCCGCCTGTTCGGCGAACTCGCCGACCACGAGAGCAGCGTGGTGGTGCCGTTCCTCCTCCCCGACACCCCGGTCGTCGTGTGGTGGCCGGAGTCCGCTCCCGCCGTCCCCGCGAAGGACCCGGTCGGGAAGCTCGCGATCCGGCGCATCACCGACGCCACGGACCGTCCGGATCCCGCCGCCGAGATCAAGGGCCGCCTCGCCTCCTACACGTCCGGTGACACGGATCTGGCGTGGAGCCGCATCACGATGTGGCGGGGGCTCATCACCTCGGCCGTCGATCAGCCACCGCATTCGCGCATCGAATCGGCGGTGGTGTCGGGTCTCGTGGACGAGCCCGCCGTCGACATGATCGCCGGATGGCTGGCGGGCCGTCTCGATGCGCCCGTCAGCCGCAGGGTCGGACCGTTGTTCGTGACACTCGCGTTCGCGGACGGTGGCACGCTGACCATCAGCCGCCCGCAGACCGGCACCACCGCGACGTTGTCGCGGACCGGGAAACCGGATGCGCTGGTGGCGCTGGGCAGGCGGGAGACCCGCGACTGCCTGGCCGAAGAACTACGCAGACTGGACCCCGACGAGGCCTACGAGGCCGCACTCGCCGGGCTGACGAAGGTGACGTATGAGTGACATCCACGTAGAAGTGCACCCCGACACCGCCACGCTGGTGACGAAGGCCGCGGAGCGGTTCGTCGCCACCGTCGTCGCCGCCCAGAAGGAGCGCGGTTCGGCGTCGGTGGTCCTCACCGGCGGCGGCACCGGGATCGGGCTGCTCGAGAAGGTCCGGGAAAACCCGGGCGACATCGACTGGCGCGCGATCGACATCTTCTGGGGCGACGAGCGTTTCCTGCCGGCCGGCGATCCGGAACGCAACGACGTGCAGGCGCGGGCCGCACTGCTCGACCACGTCGACGTCGATCCCGACCGCGTGCACACCATGCCCGTCGCGGACGGGATCTACGAGAACGACCCGGAGGCGGCCGCCGTCGCGTACGCGCAGGTACTCGGGGCCCACGCCGACGGCAGGCAGGTCCCGGTCTTCGACGTCCACCTGCTCGGCATGGGCGGTGAGGGGCACGTCAATTCGCTGTTCCCCGACACCGACGCGGTCCGCGAGGAGCACCGGTTCGTCGTCGCGGTGACGGACTCCCCCAAGCCGCCGCCGGTGCGGGTCACGCTGACCCTGCCCGCCGTCCGGCACGCCGACGAGGTGTGGCTCGTCGTGTCCGGTGACGCCAAGGCCGAGGCCGTGGCCGCAGCGATCGCAGGCGCACCGCCCGTCGAGATCCCGGCGTCCGGGGCCCGCGGACTCTCGGCCACCCGGTGGCTGCTCGACACGTCGGCCGCGTCTCTGCTGCCGAACTGACGCCTGCCGAACCGACGCTGTCATCCGACGGGGTCCTCGTCGTCTCCCGGTAACCCGGCGGGCGACCGGGGGTCCCGTTCGACCGGTGTCCGGGTGACCCGGCATTCGGTGACGATGCGGCCGGCCCGGTGCGGGCTCGCCGCCCGCGTCCCCCGCCGCCCGATTCCGCCGCGCCAATAGACCGGGTCACCCGCGCATCGCCTCATCCGTCGCCCCACTTCGTCTCGGAAACGTTGTGCTCTTTCCCGTTTTGACGCAGGGACGGACGGTTCGGTTCCCGCGCCCGGCAAGAAAGTTCGTGCACTTTCTCGCGGGCGCGGAAACCGGCCCTGCTACCCGCTGTTGCGCAGTGCGGTCGCCAGCCCGTTCATCGTGAGCTGGATGCCGCGGCGCGTCTGATCGCTGTCGTCCCCGGCCCGGTAGCGGCGCAGCAGTTCCACCTGCAGGTGGTTGAGCGGCTCGAGGTACGGGAACCGGTTGTGCACCGACCGCTCCAGACCGGGATTGTCGGCGAACAGTGTGTCGTTCCCGGTGACCGCCTTGTACATCCGGATGGTCCGCTCGTGCTCCTCGGCGATCTTGCCGAACACCCGTCGGCGCAGTTCCTCGTCGGGGACGAGTTCCGCGTACCGGGCGGCGAGACCCATGTCGGACTTCGACATCACCATCGCCAGGTTCGACAGCACGGTCCGGAAGAACGGCCACGTCTCGTAGAGGCGGGACAGCGTCGCCACCCGGTCGGGGTCGCCCTGCGTCCATTCCTCGAACGCGGCGCCGGTGCCGTACCACCCGGGCAGCATGACCCGGGACTGGCTCCACGACAGCACCCACGGGATGGCCCGTAGGTCGGAGATGGACGTGGTCTGCTTGCGGGAGGCCGGGCGGCTGCCGATGTTGAGCGCCCCGATCTCCGCGACCGGGGTCGACATCTCGAAGTACTCCACGAATCCGGGTGTCTCGTGCACCAATTCGCCGTAGGCGCGGCGGGCCAGTGCGGCGAGTTCGTCGAGGATGCGGTACGCAGGTTCGGCGTCGTCGCCGAGGCCCTCGACGTCGAGGAGGGTGGCCTCGAGGGTCGCGGCGAGCAGCGTTTCGAGATTGCGTTGCGCGAGGCGGGGTTCCGCGTACTTGGCGGCGATCACCTCGCCCTGTTCGGTGATCCGCAGGGATCCGGCGACCGCACCGGGCGGCTGCGCGAGGATCGCCTCGTAGCTGGGTCCGCCGCCGCGGCCCACGGTGCCGCCGCGACCGTGGAAGAGCCGCAACCGGATTCCCGTCTTGCGGGCCGCGTCGACCAGGTCCAGCTCGGCGCGGTACAGCGCCCAGTTGGCCGCCAGGTAGCCGCCGTCCTTGTTGGAGTCGGAGTACCCGAGCATCACTTCCTGGGCGTCGCCGCGCGCCGACACCAGGGCCCGGTAGATCGGGACCTCCAGGGTGGCCTCGAGGGTGGCGGCCCCCTGTTGCAGGTCCTCGATCGTCTCGAACAACGGCACGATGCCCACCGGGCAGGTCGGCGCCTCCCCCGATCCGGGATCGAGGATGCCGACCTCCTTCAGCAGGACCGCGGCCTCGAGCATGTCGCTGACGGAGGTGCACATGCTGATGATGTAGTTGGGTACCGCGCCCGCACCGAGGGTCCGCACGGCGTCGGCGCCGGCCTGGAGAATGGCGAGTTCCTTCGCCGTGAGCTCGCTGAACTCGGCGTTCGCCGTGGTCAGGGGGCGCCGGGTGGACAGTTCCGCCGACAGCAACTCCACCCGCTCGTCCTCGGACAGCGACGGGTAGTCGGCGTGCACGCCCGCCCACGCGAGCAGTTCGGCGACGACGGTCTCGTGCACGTCCGAGTTCTGCCGCATGTCGAGGCCGGAGAGGTGGAAACCGAACACCTCCACCGAGTCCCGCAGGGTCGCCAGTCCGTCGTCGGCGATCGTGCCGTCGCCGCCGCGCCGCAGCGAGTCGTCGACGACGTCGAGTTCGCCGAGCATCTGCCGCGGCGTGTCGTAGGGCGCGAGCCCGAGGTCGAGCCCGTGGTCGGGGGCCTCTCCCAGAATGCGGTGCGCGGTGGCCGTGAGACGCCCCCGGATGCCCCGCACGGCACGCCGGTACGGTTCGTCGGCCCGGAACGGTGAATCGTCCTGGGACGCCGCGGCCAGGAGGTCGAGGGCCGGTGTGACGGTGACGAGACGGGCCGACATGGACAGTTCCCGCTCGAGCGTCTCGAGTTGCCCGAGATGATGCTCGAGCGCGGTGGCCGCGGCGCGGGTGGTCGCCTGGCGGACCACCTCGTCGGTGACGTAGGGATTGCCGTCGCGGTCCCCGCCGATCCACGATCCGGGACGCAGAATCGGTTCCCGGCCCAGATCGGCGTCCGGCCACCGCGACCGCAGGGCACTGCGCAGTTCGGCGTTGATCTTCGGGACGACCTCGAACAGCGCCGCGTCGTAGTACCGCAGCCCGACCTCGATCTCGTCCTGGATCCGCAACCGCGACAACCGGATCAGCGCGGTCTGCCACAGGGTGAGGATCTGCCGACGCAACCGGACGTCGACGTCGGCCGTCTCGGATTCGGTCAGCGCGGTGCGTTCGCGGTACCGCATCAGTTCGGTGATCCGCGTCTGAGTCTCGAATACCGTGCGGCGACGGGTCTCGGTGGGATGCGCGGTGATGACCGGCGACACGAGCGCCCCGCGCAACGCGTCCGCGACGACGTCGCTGCTCAGGTGAGCGGCGTCGAGCTTGGCGAACGTGGCGGTCAGGGTGCTGTCGGGGGCGGGTTCACCGGCGGCGACGTGGACGGCACGCCGGCGTTCGCGGTGGTTGTCCTCGGCGAGGTTGGCCAGCAGGGCGAAGTGGCTGAAAGCTCGGATGACGGGAATGGCGTCGCTCGTGGACACCTCGGTGAACATGTCGGCCAGATCGGCGCGGTCGATCTCGGAACGACGCACCCGGAACGATTCGACCCTGGCCTTCTCGACGAGGTCGAAGACGCCGTCTCCTGCCTGTTCCCGCACTATCTGACCGAGGATGCCGCCCAGGAGCCGAATGTCTTCGCGGAGTGGTTCAGTGGCCTCACGTGGGGTTTCGATCATGCATCCAGTATCGACCGGTGACGGCCCGTCCGCATGATGAAGCCGATCAGCCGAACTTGATCTCCAGGCCGATGCCGATGATGGCGATGAACCAGATCAGACCGGTGAAGACGGTGAGCCGGTCGAGGTTCTTCTCGACCACGGTGGAACCGGACAGGCTGGACTGGACGCCGCCGCCGAACAGGCTGGACAGACCGCCGCCCTTACCGCGGTGCAGCAGCACCAGCAGAATCAGCAGCAAGCTGGTGATCACCAGCAAGATATCCAGGAACAGTTCCATGTCTGTCTACGTCCACCCATCCAGTAGGAACAACTACGACCTCGTACACCCTACAGGCGCTCCGCGCTCGTGCGCCTTTCCGGTACCCACCGCTACCGGAAAGGCGCACGAGCGCCGAAGGCGCCTTACGGCAGGGGTCCGCCCGCGGCGATCGCCGACAGGGTGGCGAACTCGTCGGCCTTCAGCGAGGCGCCGCCCACGAGGGCGCCGTCCACATCCGTCTGCCCGACGATCTCCCCGACGTTCTTCGCGTTGACGCTGCCGCCGTACAGAACGCGGACACCGGATGCGACGTCCGGCGAGGCCAGCTCGCCGAGCGTGGCGCGGATCGCGGCGCAGACTTCCTGCGCGTCCGCGGCACTGGCCACCCGGCCGGTGCCGATGGCCCACACCGGCTCGTACGCGATGACGACCTTGGCGATGTCCTCGGCGGACAGCCCGGCGAGCGAACCCCGCAGCTGCTCGACGTTGTAGGACACGTGCTCGCCGGCCTCGCGGATATCGAGGCCCTCACCGATGCAGACGATCGGGGTGATCCCGTTCTTCAGCGCGGCCTTGGTCTTGGCCAGCACGGTGTCGTTGTCCTCACCGTGCAGGGTCCGGCGCTCCGAGTGCCCGACGACGACGAACGTGCAGCCCAGCTTGGCCAGCATGGAACCGCTGATCTCGCCGGTGTACGCGCCCGAATCCTGGGCCGACACGTCCTGCGCACCGTAGGTGAGCAGGAGCTTGTCGCCCTCGACCAGGGTCTGCACGCTGCGGATGTCGGTGAACGGCGGGATCACCGTCACGTCGACCTTGTCGAAGTACTTCGCCGGGAGCGAGAAGGCGATCTTCTGAACCAGCGCGATGGCCTCGAGGTGGTTCAGATTCATCTTCCAGTTGCCGGCGATCAGCGGCTTCCGTGCCATGCCTCAGCCCTCCAGAACTGCGATGCCGGGGAGTTCCTTGCCCTCGAGGTACTCGAGGGAGGCGCCGCCACCGGTGGAGATGTGCGAGAAACCGTCCTCGGGCAGACCGAGCTGGCGCACCGCCGCGGCGGAGTCACCGCCACCGACGACGCTGTACGCGCCCTTGCCGGTGGCCTCGATGATCGCCTCGGCGACACCCTTGGTGCCCGCGGCGAACTTCTCGAACTCGAACACGCCCATCGGGCCGTTCCAGAACACGGTCTTCGCGCTGGTCAGGATCGCGGCGAACCGGCGAACCGACTGCGGTCCGATGTCGAGTCCCATCCAGCCGTCCGGGATCTCGAGCACCGACACGATCTTCGACTCGGCGTCGGCCGAGAACGAATCGGCGATGACCACGTCCTGCGGGATGTGGATGACGTCGGCGTACTGCTCGAGCAGCGCCTTGCACGTGTCGATCATCGACTCCTCGCACAGCGAGTTGCCGACCGAGACGCCCTGTGCTGCGAGGAACGTGTAGTACATGCCGCCGCCGATGACGAGGGTGTCGACCTTGGGAGCCAGTGCCTCGATCACCGCGAGCTTGTCCGACACCTTGGAACCACCGAGCACGACCGCGTACGGCCGCTCCGGCTCCTCGGTGAGCTTGCCGAGCACCTCGATCTCGGCGTCGACGAGCTTGCCCGCGTAGTGCGGGAGCAGCTTCGCGACGTCGTACACCGACGCCTGCGCGCGGTGCACGACACCGAAGCCGTCGGACACGAACGCACCGTCGTCGCCGACGAGTTCGACCAGGGCCTTGGCGAGCTTCGTCCGCTCGGCCTCGTCCTTGCTGGTCTCCCGCGGGTCGAAGCGGATGTTCTCCAGCAGGAGGACGTCGCCGTCGGTGAGTCCCTCCGCGCGTGCCAGCGCGTCCTGCCCGACGACGTCGCCGGCGAGCTGGACGTTGCGGCCGAGCACCTCGGCGAGCTTGGCCGCCACCGGTGCGAGGGAGTACTGCGGGTCGGGCTCGCCCTTGGGGCGACCCAGATGGGCGGTGACGATGACCTTGGCGCCCGCCTCCGCCAGCGCTTTCAGCGTCGGTGCGGAAGCGAGGATGCGCCCGGGATCGGTGATCCGGTCGCCGTCGAGGGGAACGTTGAGGTCGGAGCGCACCAGCACGGCGCGCCCCTCGACCCCAGCGTTCAGAAGATCGTCGAGAGTCTGAACTGCCACTGTTACCGGACCTTCACTCAGAGAGACTTGGCGACGAGACCGATGAGGTCGGCCAGACGATTGGAGTAACCCCACTCGTTGTCGTACCAGGACACGATCTTGGCCTGATCCTCGATGACCTTGGTGAGACCGGAGTCGAAGATCGAGCTGTGCGGGTCGGTGACGATGTCGGAGGACACGATCGGGGCGTCCGTGTACTTCAGGATGCCCTTGAGCGGGCCCTCGGCGGCGGCCTTCATCGCGGCGTTGATGTCCTCGACGCTGGCCGACTTCCGCAGGTTCGCGGTGAGGTCGGTGACCGAACCCGTGGGGATCGGGACGCGCAGCGCGTAGCCGTCCAGCTTGCCGAGCAGCTGCGGGAGGACCAGGCCGATGGCCTTGGCGGCACCGGTTCCGGTGGGAACCACGTTCAGTGCGGCGGCACGGGCGCGACGCAGGTCGCTGTGCGGGCCGTCCTGCAGGTTCTGGTCCTGGGTGTAGGCGTGGACCGTCGTCATGAGGCCCTTGACGATGCCGAACTCGTCGTCGAGCACCTTGGCGATGGGGCCGAGGCAGTTGGTGGTGCACGAGGCGTTGGAGATGATGTTCTGGCTGCCGTCGTACTTGTCGTCGTTGACGCCCATCACGATGGTGATGTCCTCACCCTTGGCCGGGGCGGAGATGATGACCTTCTTGGCGCCGGCCTCGAGGTGGCCCTTCGCCTTGGCTGCGTCGGTGAAGATGCCGGTGGACTCGACGACGACGTCGACGCCCAGGTCGCCCCAGGGAAGTGCCGCGGGGCCTTCCTTGATGGCGAGAGCCTTGATCTTCTGGCTTCCGACGACGATGGTGTCTTCACCCTCGAGCGAGACGTCGTGCGGGAGACGACCGAGGATCGAGTCGTACTTCAGGAGATGCGCCAGCGAAGCGTTGTCCGTGAGGTCGTTGACCGCCACAATCTCGATGTCGGTGGTTCCGAGCGCCTTCTGCGCATCCACCGCCCTGAAGAAGTTACGCCCGATACGGCCGAAACCGTTTACGCCTACCCGGACAGTCACAATCTGCTCCTTTGTGCATGATTCTGGTTGTGCAGCTCTGCTCCCGCGCCGCTACGACACCACCGACGGGTGATCGGCGCAGGGGTTCATCGGTCGATGTGGTTCCTACCCTAGTGCGCGGACGACGCCCGCGCGCAGTCAACTCGGAGCGCCCTTCGCCCTGCCGCCCCGACCGGAACGAACGGGACGCTCGTTCGATCTGACGCGACGGGCGTCCCGTTCGTCCGGGAAACCCGGGGTGGCGGGCGGTGACGGCGGACGAGGTCAGGCGTCGTCGAGAAGGTCTGCGGTGACGGCCGACTCGGTGTCCGGAATGCCGGTTTCCTTCGCCTTGCGGTCCGCCATCGACAGCAGCCGCCGGATGCGGCCTGCCACGGCGTCCTTCGTCATCGGCGGGTCGGCGAGCTGGCCGAGTTCCTCGAGGGACGCCTGCCGGTGCTCCACCCGCAGGTGGCCCGCGGCCGCGAGGTGGTCGGGGACCTCGTCACCGAGGATGTCGAGGGCCCGTTCGACGCGGGCGGCGGCCGCGACCGCGGCGCGGGCGGAGCGGCGCAGGTTGGCGTCGTCGAAGTTGGCGAGCCGGTTGGCGGTGGCGCGGACCTCCCGGCGCATGCGCCGTTCCTCCCACACGAGGCGGGTGTCCTGGGCTCCCATTCTGGTGAGCAGCGCGCCGATGGCCTCGCCGTCACGGATCACCACCCGGTCGGTGCCGCGGACCTCGCGGGCCTTCGCGGAGATGCCCAGCCTGCGCGCCGCCCCGACGAGGGCGAGCGCCGCCTCCGGGCCCGGGCAGGAGACCTCGAGCGCGGACGAGCGGCCCGGCTCGGTCAGCGAACCGTGCGCCAGGAACGCGCCGCGCCACGCGGCTTCCGCGTCGGCGACGCTGCCGCCGACGACCTGCGCGGGAAGCCCGCGCACCGGACGGCCCCGCAGGTCCAGCAGCCCCGTCTGACGGGCGAGGGCCTCCCCCTCCTTCGCGACCCGCACGATGTACCGGGACGACTTGCGCAGCCCGCCCGCGCTGAGGACGTGGACGTCGGCGCTGTAGGTGAACAGGTCGAAGATCTCGCGGCGCAACCGGCGGGCCGTGGACCCCAGATCCACTTCCGCCTCGACCACTACCCGGCCGCCGACGATGTGCAATCCCCCGGCGAACCGCAGCAGCGACGAGACCTCGGCCTTCCGGCAACTCACGTGAGTGATGACGAGACGACTGAGTTCGTCTTTGACCTCTGCTGTCATTGCCACGAAGCGCTCTCCCTTTCCTCTGGTGTCTCGGCCGCTTCGCTCCCCCGAGACCCCGCTTCGGGGTCGCTCCAGAGCTGTTCGAGAACGGACGCAAGTTTTCCTGCATGGTGCGTGTGGGTGCCGTGCTCCGACACGTCGGCGTACACGACGCGTGCCCGGAACTGTCCGGCGGCGCGGGCGAGGTGCTCGCGCTCGCGCCCCGGTGGAACCGAACCCGAATCGACGACGACGAAGTCGACGGTGAGTTCGGGTGCGTGTTGGGACAGTACGTGCAGATGACGCTCGGTGGAGAATCCCGCGGTCTCGCCGGGTTCCGGAGCCAGGTTGAGTACCAGCACCTTCCGCGCGGGCGTGGCGATCAGCGTGTCGAGGAGTTCGGGCACGAGAACGTGCGGTATGACGCTGGAGAACCACGACCCGGGGCCGAGGACGACCATGTCGGCGACGTCGATCGCCCGGACCGCGTCCGGGCAGGCGGGCGGATTCGCCGGCAGCAACCGCACGCGGCGCACCTTGCCGGGGGTGGTCGCGACCGCGACCTGACCGCGGATGCAGCGGCTGACCCGCGGGTCCGCCTCGAGGCCCTGCACGTCGGCCTCGATGTCGAGGGCGATCGGCGACATCGGCAGCACCCGCCCATCGATCCGCAGCAGCCGCGCGAGTTCGTCGAGCGCGGCGACGGGGTCGCCGAGCACCTCGGTGAGACCGGCGAGGATGAGATTGCCCACCGAGTGTCCGGCGAGGGCGCCGATTCCGCCGAATCGGTGCTGGATGGTGTCGGTCCAGTCCTGCACCTCGGGGTCGTCCGCGGCGAGCGCGGCGAGCGCCATCCGCAGATCCCCGGGCGGGATGACGCCGAGTTCGGCGCGGAGCCGTCCCGAGGATCCGCCGTCGTCCGCGACGGTGACGACGGCGGTCACGTCACGGCTGAGCCTGCGGGCGGCGCTGAGGGTGGCGAACAGCCCGTGGCCACCGCCGAGCGCGACGATCGCAGGCGCCTGGTGCACCGGCCTCATTCGCGCCCCAGATCACGATGGACGACGCGCACGTTCAGCCCGGAGTCCTTTCCGAGCCGGCCCGCCAGGGCCTCCGACATGGCGACACTGCGATGTTTCCCCCCGGTGCATCCCACCGCGATGGTCATGTAGCGCTTCCCCTCCCGACGATATCCGGCGATCGTCAGATCCAGCAGGTGGTGATACGTGGCGAGGTAGTCGTCCGCACCGTCCTGCGACAACACATAGTCCCGCACGTCCGCGTTCTGCCCGGTGTGCGGACGCAACTCGGGGATCCAGTGCGGGTTGGGCAGGAACCGGACGTCGCAGACGAGATCGGCGTCCATCGGAAGACCGTACTTGAAACCGAACGACTGGACTGTTACCTGCATGGTGCGGTTCTCGGCGTCGCCGAACGCGTCCTCGATCTTCTGCCGCAACTGGTGCGCGGCGAGGGACGACGTGTCGATCACCAGATCCGCGGCGGCCTTCACCTTCGCGAGCTGGTCACGCTCGGCGGCGATGCCCTCCGACAGGGTGCCCTCGGCACCGCCGCCGGACAGCGGGTGACTGCGCCGGACCTGTTCGAACCGGCGGACCAGGACCTCGTCCGACGCGTCGAGGTACAGCACCCTCGTGTGCACGGGCTTGCTCTCGAGTTCGGTGAGGACCCAGCCGAGGTCGCCGGTGAACAACCGGGAACGCACGTCGATGACGACGGCGAGCCGCTCGAGCCGCGAATCGGATTCCAGGCTCAGATCCACCATCCGGGAGATCAGTTCCGGGGGAAGATTGTCCGCGACGTACCACCCGAGGTCCTCGAGGACCTTCGCCGCGGTCTGCAGACCCGCCCCGGAGAGCCCGGTGACGAGAAGGAAGTCCATCGGCCGAACCGTGGGCGGACGGTCGCTCTGCGCGTGCTGCTCGTTCACTCGACACCTGTCCGTTGCGATGCGCTCTGTGCTGCCGGGCCGTGCTGTCCTACCGGTTCGCGGGGTAGGTCCGCGCCGTTCCGTTCTGCCGTGCCCGGCCCGTTCCGATCTGGTTCATCATCCCCCACTCCCACGACGTCCGCAGACGGTTCCTCCGCCCCGAGAGCGGTGAGTACCGCCTTCGCCGTGGCCGTTCCGATGCCGGGCACCGCGGTGATCTCCTCGACGGAGGCCTGTTTGAGTTTGGCGACGGATCCGAAATGCGTCACCAGGGCCTTGCGCCGGGTCTCGCCGAGACCGCGGACCGAGTCGAGCGCGGAGGCCGTCATCCGGCGGGACCGTTTGCTGCGGTGGAACGTGATCGCGAAGCGGTGCGCCTCGTCCCGCACCCGCTGCAGCAGGTACAGCGACTCGCTGGTGCGCGGGAGGATCACCGGGTCCTCCTCCCCCGGCACCCACACCTCCTCGAGCCGCTTGGCCAGCCCGACCACGGCGACGTCGGTGATGCCCAGTTCGTCGAGCACCGCCGAGGCCGCGGCCACCTGCGGGGCGCCGCCGTCGACGACGAACAGGTTCGGCGGGTACGCGAACCGCCGCGGCCTGCCGGTCTGCGGGTCGATCGCCGCCTCCGGGGCGAGGTCGCCGCCGTCGCCGCCGGACACCTGGTCGGCGTCCGCCCCGGCCGCTTCCGCGCGCAGCACCCCGACGTCACGGTTGTGCCGGAGGAACCGGCGCCGGGTGACCTCGGCGATGCTGGCGACGTCGTCGGAGCGGCCGTCGCCTGCGGCTTCCTTGATGGCGTAGTGCCGGTAGTCGGACTTGCGCGGCAGGCCGTCCTCGAAGACGACGAGGGACGCCACCACGTCGGTGCCCTGCACGTGGCTGATGTCGACGCATTCGATGCGCAGCGGCGCCGAGTCCAGGTCGAGGGCCTCCTGGATGCCCTGCAGGGCCGCCGACCGCGACGTGAAGTCGCCGGCGCGGCGCAGCTTGTGCTGTTGCAGCGCCTCCATCGCGTTGCGCTGCACGGTCTCGGCGAGTGCCTTCTTGTCGCCGCGCTGCGGCACCCGCAGACGGACGGCGGAACCGCGCAGACCGCTGAGCCACTCCTGTACCTGCTCGGCGTCCGGCGGCAGCACCGGCACCAGGACCTCCCGCGGCACCCCGCTGCTGCCCGCCTCCGGGTCGGCCGCGCCCGACAGCGCCGCCTGCTCACCGTAGAACTGGGTGAGGAACTGCTCGACGAGCAACGGCAGGTCCGAGCCCGCCGCGGAATCGACGCTGGCCCAGTCGATGACGTCGCCGGCCTTCTCGACCACCCAGCCGCGCTGCCCGCGGACGCGGCCGCCCCGGACGTGGAACACCTGGACCGCGGCCTCGAGTTCGTCGGTCGCGAACGCGGCGACGTCGGCGTCGGTGCCGTCGCCGAGCACGACGGCCTGCTTTTCGAGCGCCCGCCGTAACGCGCCCACGTCGTCGCGCAGTCGCGCCGCCGTCTCGAAGTCGAGTTCCTCGGACGCCTGCTGCATCCGGGCCTCGAGCTGGCGGACCAGTTTGTCGGTGCGCCCCGACAGGAAATCGCAGAAATCCTCGACGATCTGGCGGTGTTCGGCCGCGGACACGCGTCCGACACACGGCGCGGAGCACTTGTCGATGTAGCCGAGCAGGCAGGGCCTGCCGATCTGGTTGTGCCGCTTGAACACCCCGGCCGAGCAGGTGCGGGCGGGGAAGACCCGCAGCAGCAGGTCGAGGGTTTCGCGGATGGCCCACGCGTGCGAGTAGGGGCCGAAATAGCGGACACCTTTGCGCCGGGGGCCGCGGTAGACGAACAGCCGCGGGTACTCCTCGTTGAGGGTGACCGCGAGAACCGGGTACGTCTTGTCGTCGCGGTAGCGGACGTTGAACCGGGGATCGAATTCCTTGATCCAGTTGTATTCGAGCTGGAGCGCCTCGACCTCGGTGCTCACCACGGTCCACTCGACACTGCCGGCCGTGGTCACCATCTGGCGGGTGCGCGGGTGCAGCGTCGAGACGTCGGCGAAATAGGAATTCAGCCGTGATCGAAGACTCTTCGCCTTCCCGACATAGATGACCCGGCCGTGCGGATCGCGGAACTTGTACACCCCCGGGTCGACCGGAATCGTTCCGGTCGCGGGGCGATATGTCGAAGGATCGGGCACCCCTCCACGTTAGTCGGCGCCACCGACCAACCCCGCATCCGCGACGTCGCGGAGGGGCGGCCCACCGGTCAGGACGGCGCGTACTCCGACGCGAGCGCGCGGAAGCGGTCGACGGCGTCCACGGCGTACTCGCGATCGTTCGACTGGATGGCCATCACGGCCAGGTACTCGTCGTCGGGCAGTTCGATCCGGGCCCACGCCGCGCCGTCCGGGAAGGACAGCCCCTCGTACAGGTCCCAGTCGACGATGCGCTCACCGAGCACGTTGCGCACGGCGATGCCGCGGGGCCCGATGCGCACCCGCGGGCGGGTCAGCAGCAGCACGCCGGCCGCGAGGAGGCAGCCGATGCCCGCGAACGCCAGCTGGTCGGCGAGCCGGAAGTACACGCCCGTCGAATCGCCGCGCAACAGGATCGCGAACGTCACGTGCACGACGACGAGCAGGACCGCCACGCCGATGGCGTAGCGGCGGGACTTGCGGGGCTTCGCGACGAGTGTCCACTCGGATTCGGGGGTGGTCACGGGTGGATCCGGATCATGCGAAGGACTCCTCGGCCCGGCGCAGCCGCGCCAACGTGACGGCGGTGTCGAGTGCGGCCGCGCACGCCTGCCCGCCCTTGTCCTCGACGGATCCGGGCAGGCCGCTGCGGTCGACGGCCTGCTGCTCGGTGTCCGTGGTGAGCACACCGTTCCCGACCGGGGTGCCCTCGTCCAGCGAGACCCGGGTCAGACCGGCCGTCACGGCGTCGCAGACGTATTCGAAGTGCGGGGTCCCGCCGCGGATCACGACACCGAGCGCGACGACGGCGTCGTGGCTGCGGGCCAGCGCCTGCGCGACCACGGGCAGTTCGATGGCGCCCGCGACGCGGACCAGCGTGACGTTCTTCACGTTCGCCTCGGCGGCCACCTTCTGCGCGCCGGCGATCAGCGCCTCGGAGATCTCGGCGTGCCAGCTGCCTGCGACGATGGCGAGCCGGAGGTCGCCGGCCTCCCCGAGCTGCAGCTCCGGCAGTCCCTCGCCGCTCACAGCATCTCTCCCGCTTCGAAGTCGTCGAGCCCGATCAGGTCGTGGCCCATGCGGTCGCGCTTGGTGCGCAGGTACGTCAGGTTCTCGGCGTTGGCTCGCAGCGGCATGGACACCCGCTCGGTGATCTGCAGCCCGTAGCCGTCGAGACCGACCCGCTTGGCCGGGTTGTTGGTGAGCAGCCGCATCGAGGAGATGCCGAGGTCGACCAGGATCTGCGCGCCGATGCCGTAGTCGCGGGCGTCGGCGGGCAGCCCGAGCTCGAGGTTGGCGTCGACGGTGTCCGAGCCGGCGTCCTGCAGCTGGTAGGCCTGCAGCTTGTGCATCAGGCCGATGCCGCGGCCTTCGTGCCCGCGCATGTACAGGACCACCCCGCGGCCCTCCTGCGCGACCATGTCCAGGGCGGCGTCGAGCTGGGGACCGCAGTCGCAGCGCAGCGAGCCGAACACGTCGCCGGTGAGGCATTCGGAGTGCACGCGCACGAGCACGTCGCTGCCGTCGCCGTCCGGGCCGGGCAGGTCGCCGCGGACCAGGGCCACGTGCTCGACGTCGTCGTAGATGCTCGTGTAGCCGACGGCGGTGAACTCGCCGTGCCGGGTGGGGATGCGCGCGGACGCGACCCGCACCACGTGCTTCTCGTGCTTGCGGCGCCACGCGATGAGGTCGGCGATGGAGATCAGCGCGAGGTTGTGGTCGTCGGCGAAGACCCGCAGTTCGTCGGTCTGGGCCATGTGGCCCTCGTCCTTCTGGCTGACGATCTCGCAGATCACGCCCGCGGGCCGGAGGTCGGCCATCCGGGCGAGGTCGACTGCGGCCTCGGTGTGGCCGGGACGGCGCAGCACGCCGCCCTCCTTGGCCCGCAGCGGCACGACGTGGCCGGGGCGGGTGAAGTCCTGGGCGCCGGAGTTCGGGTCGGCCAGCAACCGCATGGTGGCGGCGCGATCGGACGCGGAGATGCCGGTGCCGATGCCCTCGCGGGCGTCGACGGTGACGGTGTACGCGGTGCCGTGCTTGTCCTGGTTGGTGGCGTACATCGGGGGCAGGCCGAGCCGGTCGCAGTCGGCGCCGTCGAGCGGCACACACAGGTAGCCGGAGGTGTATCGAACCATGAAGGCAACCAACTCGGGGGTGGCTTTCTCCGCGGCGAAGATGAGGTCTCCCTCGTTCTCGCGGTCTTCGTCGTCGACGACGACGACAGCCTTGCCTGCGGCGATATCCGCAACGGCGCGCTCGATAGTGTCGAACCTGGTCACGTGCTCGGTCTCCAAAGTCTTGACTGACGCATCTTCGAATACAACGGATGCATCCGTGGGATGCTCCTCAACAGTACGACTCAGCGGCCGGCCGCTTGCAGCCGCTCCACATACTTCGCGATCACGTCGACCTCGAGGTTGACGGGCGTCCCGACGGACGCCGCCCCGAGCGTGGTCAGTTGCAGCGTGGTCGGGATGAGCGAGATCTCGAAGTATTCGGCGCCGCGTTCCCCGCCGAGCGCCGACACCGTCAGTGACACACCGTCGACCGTGATCGACCCCTTCTCCACGACGTACCGGGAGATGGCGTCGGGAAGGGCGATGCGCACGACCTCCCAGTTCTCGGACGGGCTGCGGCTGATGATGTGCCCGGTGCCGTCGACGTGGCCCTGGACGAGGTGGCCGCCGAGGCGGCTGTTCAGCGCGGCGGCCCGCTCCAGGTTGACGCGGCTGCCCACGTCGATCTTCTCGAGGCTCGACCGGTTCAGCGTCTCCTGCATGACGTCCGCGGTGAAGGAGCCGTCGGCGAGCACCTCGACGACGGTGAGGCACACGCCGTTCACCGCGATCGAATCACCGTGCGACGCATCGGAAGTCACGACCGGACCACGGACGGTGAACCGTGCTGCGTCGGCCAGTTCTTCCTTGGCGACGATTTCACCCAACTCTTCGACGATCCCGGTGAACACTGTGGCTTCTCCTACGTTCGGTGACTGTCAGGGTTTTCGGACACTGCTGGAACCAGACTCAACAACAGATCGGGGCCGATTGTTTCGACCGACTCGTGCCGGAACCGCAGGGCGCCGTCGATCGTGTGCACACCCGCCTCCGACACCGCGGACGTGCCCGCGCCGAGGACCAGCGGGGCGAGGTACGCCTGGATGCGGTCGACCCGGCCCGCGGCGAGGAACGCGCCGGCCAGCCGGGGCCCGCCCTCGAGCAGCACGTCGGTGTACTCGGCGAGCGAGGCGAGGACCTCGTCGACGTCGCGGGTGCGCAGCAGCAGGGTGGGCGCCGAGTCGTCGAGGACGCGGGCGCCGGGCGGGATGTCGCCGAGTCCGACGACGACGCGCACCGGCTGGTGCGCGGCGAGCGACCCGTCGGGCGTTCGGGCGGTCAGGCGCGGGTCGTCGGCCAGCACCGTCCCCGTCCCGACCACGATCGCGTCGAGTTTCGCGCGGTCGGCGTGCACCCGTTCGCGCGCCTCGGGGCCGGTGATCCACTGGCTGGTGCCGTCGGCGGCCGCGCTGCGCCCGTCGAGTGTGGCGGCGTACTTCCAGGTCACGTGTGGTCGTCCGGTGCGTTGCCGGTGCAGCCAGGCCCGCAGCGGGCCGCGTTCGACGTCCTGCGCGCGCAGACCGGACGTCACCTCGACGCCCGCGGAGACGAGGGTCTCGGCGCCGCCCGCGGCCTCCGGGTTGGGGTCGCCGACCGCGTAGTGCACGGCGACCACACCGGCGTCGAGCAGCGCCCGCGAGCACGGCCCGGTGCGACCGGTGTGGTTGCACGGTTCCAACGTGACGACGGCGGTGCCGCCGCGGGCGGCGTCCCCCGCCTCCCGCAGCGCGACGACCTCGGCGTGGGGGCCGCCGGGCGGCTGCGTCATCCCGACACCGGCGATGCGCCCGGCGGCGTCGAGGACCACCGCGCCGACCGCCGGGTTCGGGCTGGTGAATCCGCGCGCCGACTCCGCGGCGCCGATCGCGATCTGCATCGCGGCGTCGAGGTCCGCAGCCGAATTCTCGTGCCGCACGTGGGGGTTCACGATGTGCCGGGTGCCGCTACCGGGACAGGCTCAGGTGCGGCGACGCCTTCGCGGCGCTGGCCCGCAGGGCGCGCACGGCCTCCGCGGGATCGCTCGTGCCGTAGACGGCGGAGCCGGCGACGAAGCAGTCGACACCGGCCTCGGCGGCGGCCTCGACGGTGTCGGCGTTGATGCCGCCGTCGATCTCCACGACGAGGCGCAGCTCACCGGAGTCGACGAGGCGGCGGACGGCCTTCGCCTTCGACAGGACCTCCGGGATGAACGACTGACCGCCGAAGCCGGGTTCGACGCTCATGACGAGGAGCGTGTCGAAGTCCTTCAGGATCTCGAGGTACGGCTCGATCGGCGTGCCGGGCTTGACGCTGAGGCCGGCCTTGGCGCCGGCGGCGCGGATGTCGCGGGCGACGGACCGGGGGTCGTCGGTCGCCTCGGCGTGGAACGTGACGTTGTGCGCGCCGGCCTCCGCGTACGGCGGCGCCCAGCGGCCGGGGTCGTCGATCATGAGATGGCAGTCGAGCGGGATGTCCGTCGCCGCGAGGAGACTCGTCACGACGGGCAGGCCGAGGGTCAGGTTGGGCACGAAATGTGCGTCCATCACATCGACGTGCAGCCAGTCGGCACCGGCGACCGCATCCGCCTCCTCGGCGAGACGCGCGAAATCGGCAGAGAGAATGGACGGTGCGATCATCGGGGTTGCCACGCGCCGAAGTTTAGTCGTACGCGTGTGGGGGCCGGGTCACGCGGTCCATACTGGGCGCATGCCGACCTGGACGGACGTCGTGGCGATCGGTGCGTCGCTGCCGGAGGTGCAGGAGAGCACCTCGTACAACACTCCGGCACTGAAAGTGGCGGGCAAGTTGCTCGCCCGGTTGCGGGCCGAGTCGGACGGTGGCCTGGTGGTGATGTGCGACCTCGACGAGAAGGCGGCCCTGCTCGCCGAGGGCGCGCCGTTCTACACCACTGCGCACTACGACGGTCACGGTTCGATCCTCGTGGACCTCGAGAAAGTCGACGTCCCGCAGCTGACCGAGTTGCTGCGGGACGCCTGGCGGATCAAGGCCCCGGCGAAGCTGCGCAAGCAGTTCGACCAGACCTGACGGGAAGGCGAGGGCCCGGGCGGCGCCCGCACACCGGCCCGGACCCTCATCGGATCGGCGTCAGACGCCGAGCTTGAGGCCCGCCCCTGCGTCGACCCGGAGTTGCTGACCGGTGACGAACCGGGACTCGTCGGACGACAGGAACACCACCGCGTGCGAGACGTCCTCGGGTTCGACCCACGGAGTGGGCATCGCCTGCATGAACGGGAACGTGACCTTCGCGTCCTCGGCGGTCGGGTTCTCGAGGTCGGGTCGGAACGTGCGGAACATCGGGGGGCTCTGCAGCATGTCCGTGTTGCAGTTGGTGGGGTGGATCGCGTTGACGCGGATCGACTTCGGGCCCAGGGTGAGGGCTAGCGAGTTGGTGTACGTCCACAGCATCTTCTTGGCGAGGCCGTAGCCGTCGCCGCCCGGCCCCTGCAGTGCCTGCTGGCCGTTCAGGCCGGTCTGCGGGACCAGCCCGGCCACCGATCCCGTCGCGATGATCGACGCGCCGGCGTCCAGGTGCGGGAGGGCCGAGTGGATCGTGTTGACCACACCGACGAAGTCGACGTCGAACGCATCGACGAAGCCATCGACGGGTACGTCGTTTCCGAGGGGCGCGATCCCCGCGTTGGCGACGACGACGTCCAGCCGTCCCAGCGTCGCGACCGCGGCGTCGAGTTCGCGGCGCAGCGCCGCCCGGTCGCGCACGTCCACCTTGGCGGTGACGACGCGGCGCCCCGCCTTCTCGACGAGCCGTCCCGTCTCCGCGAGGTCGGCCTCGGTGGCCAGCGGGTACTCGTTGGATGCGATGTCCTCGCAGAGGTCGAAGGCGATGATGTCGGCGCCCTCGTCGGCGAGATGCACTGCATGACTTCGACCCTGACCCCGCGCCGCTCCGGTGATCAGAACGACCTTCCCCGCTACCCGATTCATCTGAAGTCCTCCACTCGCTTCGTGACGTACGTCTCTGTCGCGAAAATAATTAGAACACGTTTCACAACAAAAGTGAAACAAGTTCTACCGAGTTTCGGATAGGGGGAAGGCGACCGTCCTACGGCTTGCGCAACGCGGCCATGAACATCGCGTCGGTCCCCTGCCGGTGCGGCCAGAGCTGGACACTCGGACCGCCTCCCAGACCGGGCACCCCGGGAACGAGTTCGCGCGTGTCGAGCGCCGTGAGCCCGTGGCGCCGCACCGCGTCCGCGACCACGGCCACCGTCTCGGACAGGTGCGGCGAACACGTCGCGTACAGGATCACGCCGCCGGGGCGAACCAGCTCGGCGGCCGACGCGAGGAGTTCCCGCTGCAGCTTCGCGAGACCCGCCACGTCCGACGGCTGCCGGCGCCACCGCGCCTCCGGACGCCGGCGCAGCGCACCCAGCCCGGTGCACGGCGCGTCGACCAGGATGCGGTCGAACCCGCCCTCCAGCCCGGGATCGCGGCCGTCGGCAACGTGCACGTCGACGGGAAGTTCCTTCGTCGTCTTGCGGATCAGGTCCGCGCGGTGTGCCACCGGTTCCACGGCGTCGAGGCGCCCGCCCTCGATCCCGGCGAGCGCTCCGAGCAGGGCGGCCTTGCCGCCGGGGCCCGCGCACAGGTCGAGCCAGCGACCGGTGTCCGGTCCGTCCAGCGGCGCCAGCGACAGCGCGCGGGCGACGAGCTGACTGCCCTCGTCCTGCACTCCGGCGAGCCCCTCGCGGACCGCGTCGAGCAGACCCGGGTCGCCACCGTCCAGGTAGACGGCGTACGGCGAGTACCGGCCCACCTCGCCGCCGGTGGCGAGCGCGAGTTCCTCCGACGAGATCTCTCCGGGGCGGGCGACGAGATGGACCGCGGGCCGCGCGTCGTCGGCGATGAGCACGTCCTCGAGTTCCCCGGCGTCGGCGCCGAGCGCGTCCGCGAACACCTGCGCGATCCACGTGGGCTGCGCGTGCTCGAACGCCAGCCGCCCCACCGGGTCGGCCGGAGCGAGACGCTCCACCCATTCCGCCTCCGACCGCTCCGACACCCGGCGCAGCACGGCGTTGACGAAGCCCGCCTTCCCCGGGCCGGCCTCCGCGCGGACCAGGTCGACGGAGGTGGCGACGGCGGCGTGCGGGGCGACGCGGGTGCGCAGCAACTGGTAGGCGCCCAACTGGAGAACGTCGAGGAGCGGTCCGTCGATCTCGGCGATCGGCCTGCCCGCGCAGTCGGCGATCACGGCGTCGAGGAGTCCGCGGGCACGGGCGGCGCCGTACGCCAGTTCCGTGGCGAGGGCGGCGTCACGGCCGTCCAGGCGTCGTTCACGCAGCAGCCCGGGCAGGACGAGGTTGGCGTAGGCGTCGCGTTCCCGGACGGCGCGCAGCACGTCCCTCGCGGCGAGCCGCGGCTGGTCGAGTCCGGACTGGGACGCGTCGGGGCGGCGCGCCTGCCGGGGGCGGTCGTTGCGGCCACCCGAGCCGGACTGGCCGCGGCGTGCGGGCCTTCTGGATTCGCTCACTGTGCCCGTACCTCCGCGTCGAGTCGTGCGCCTCGTGCCCAGTCCAGGGCGGCCATCTGTTTCTTGCCCTGCGGCTGGACGCGGTCGAGCCGCACCGCCACCGTGGACGTCCCGATCAGAAATCCGGACTTGGTCACGGAGATCTCCCCCGGCTCCAGTCGCTCGTCCGTCACGGTGACCGGGCCGACCTTGACGCGCAGATCACCGATCGTCGTCCAGGCGCCGGGCGCGGGGGTCACCGACCGGACGTGCCGGTCCACCACCACAGCCGTTCTGTCCCACCGGATCCGGGCCGCCTCGACCGTCACCTTGGCGGCGTGCGAGACCCCCTCGGCCGGTTGCGGGACCGCGGTGATCGCGCCGTCCTCGATCCCGTCGAGCACCGACTCCAGGAGTACGGCGCCGCTGTCGGCGAGGCGTCCGAGGAGGTCGCCTGCGGTGTCGGTGTCCCGGATCCGCTCGGTGACCACCCCGTAGACCGGACCGGTGTCCATCCCCGCCTCCAGCCGGAACGCGCTCGCGCCGGTCATGTCGTCGCCCGCGCCGATCGCGGCCTGCACGGGGGCGGCCCCGCGCCACGCCGGCAACAGCGAGAAGTGCAGGTTCACCCAGCCGTGGACCGGGATGTCGAGTACCTTCTGCGGCAGCAGCGCGCCGTAGGCGACGACGGGCGCACAGTCGGGTGCGAGGTCGGTGAGGCGCGCCAGGAACTCCGGTTCCGTGGGCCGCTCGGGCGTGAGCACCTCGATGCCGTGGGAGTCGGCGAGTGCGCCGATCGGTGAGCGAACCACCTTGCGTCCACGCCCGGCGACCGCGTCGGGGCGGGTGATCACGGCCACGACGTCGTGGCGTGGCGAACGGATCAGGCGTTCGAGGGAGGGAACGGCGGGCTCGGGGGTTCCGGCGAAGACTATGCGCACGCCGGCGACCCACACGACGGACGGTGGACCGCTGCGCGGGCCGAAACGGTACTCACGAAGGAAGCTCCCCTTTGATCGACGATGTGCCGACCAGTCTAGGGAGTCGCACCCGGGCCGTGACACTCGGCGAACGGTCGGCGAAGCGATTCCGCGGAACCGCACACAGCGACGGCGGACGGGTATTGACTGTTCTGAGGCCGGCGCGAACGGTCGGGCCGGTGTCCCGTTTTCGAACCTCTGGAGGTAACGATGGCAGGAATCGAGAGCAAGTTCGACAAGGCCTACGAGACGAAGCCCGTCGAAGAACTGGCAGGCGCCCCCGTCGCCGCCCTGCAGGGCGTGAGCGATTCCGACGCCGAACACCTGGCGGCCGCGTTCAACATCAAGACCGTGAAGGACCTCGGCACCAACAAGTACTTCCTGTGGGCGCAGGCCGTCGCGAAACTGGCGGAGTAGCAGTCACACACGAGAAGCGGGGAGCCGTGCAGTGCACGGCTCCCCGCTTCTGTCCGTCGTGAGCTAGCGGTTGCTGTCGACGACGACCTCCGGGATGCCCGCGCCGATCGGGACGAACTCGCAGCGGGCGAGCGGAACCGCGTCCGGGTCGAGCGCCGCACGGACGAGATCGAGTGCGAATGGATCGTACGGAGCGCGGAAGTGTCCGGTGCCGTCCTCGGGGCATCGATCCTGGATCAGGATGTTGGCCGCCCCGGCGCCGCGGAGCGCCATGTTCGTGTACGGCTGAATCATCTCGTCGTATCGTGACCCGATCGTCGTGTACGAGACGCCGGGCACCGTGTCGCCGCCCGAGTTGAGGTCGTTCATGAACGGTGAGCCCTGCATCTGCTGACTGACGGCCACCGAGGTCACCGTGCGGGCGAACTCCGGGCCGCCGGGCAGCGCCTGCACGACCGGAACGAGTCCGTACATCACTCCCCCGTAGCTGGGCGACGCGAGTCCGACCCAGTGGTCGACGAACGGGGCGCCGCCGAGCTTGTTGACGTAGTACCTGGTGACGTTCGCGCCCTGCGAGTAGCCGACGACGTCGACCTTGCCGGCGCCGGTGGCGTCGCGGACCCGGTCGACGAACCGGCCGAACTCCCCCGCGCTCGCGACGATGTCCTCGGTCCCGAACGAATCGGCGCCCGGTGCACCGCCGTAGTCGAGCGCGAACACGCAGTAGCCGTCCGCGGCGAGCATCGGCGACAGGGCCGCCCAGTCGGCATAGGCGCTGGCGTCGGTGCCGTGCGCGAGCACGACCGGCTCGGGGTGGTCCGCGGAGGGCGTACAGGAGAAATCGTTCGATCCGGCGGGCGCGCTGCCCGGGTGGTCGTGCGCGTACGCGGCGGCGGCACTACGGCCGGTCTGGGGAAGCCCCGCACCTGTGGGCACGACGAATGAGGGTGGGGAGGCGTCGTCCGCCTGGGCGGTGGACACTGCGCCGGACATCAGCAGGACGACACCCGCGACGACCGCACCGGCACCCCGAAACCTCATGATCCCTCCCGACTTCGCTGCGACGTTTCTGTGAACCTTCCCAGAATGTGCACGCTCTGTCGCGTCGAGCCGGCGGGTCCGCAGCGGGGTGCAGCGGCCTACGAGTCGGCCTCGTCCTTGCCCGCGTCGCTCTGATCGTCTTCCGCGAGAAGGCGATACAACGAGCGCCGCGCTTCGGTGAGAATCTCGCCGGCCCGCCGGACCTGGTCGTCGTCGCCGACCGCCGCGACCTGCCCCGCAGCGCCCATCAGCAGCCCGATCAGGCCCCGCAGGTCCTCAGCCGGCCTGCCGACGCTCTCCCGGACGTCGTCCCACGGGGTGCCGAGTTCGGTCTTGTTCGCTTCGACGAAGGCCTTGCCTTCGTCCGTGAGGCGCGCGGTCTTGCGGCCCGCCACCTTTTCGATGAGCACCAGGCCCTCGTCCTCGAGCTGCGACAGCGCGGGGTAGATCGACCCGGGACTGGGCTTCCACACCCCGTCGCTGCGTTCGACGATCTGCTGGATCAGCTCGTAGCCGTGCATCGGCTGCTCGGTGAGCAGCAGCAGGATCGCGGAGCGGACATCGCCGCGCCGTCCCCGCCCACCCCGCCCGCGTCCGCGGCCGAAGTGCATTCCGGGCCCGAAGCCCGGACCGCCCTCGGGGCCGAAGCCGCCTCGGCGGTGTCCGTGACGGTGCGGCCCGTCGGGGCGTGCCATCCGTTCGCGTCCGAATCGTTCCCGTCGGGAACCTCTGTGTTCGAAATGGAAGTCTTCCATCATCAGCCTCCTTCTGTATCGCTGATGCATCAACGATATATCGTCAATCGCGAGACGACAAGACCCTTTTCTGTGACGGTGGTCAATTACCCGATGCGAATGGGGTCGATCTGTACCCGCGCGGGCTGCGAGTCCTTCCGCGCACTACGCACCGACTGCGCCTCCCCCAACGCCTTGGCCAGCGGTTTCCCCTCCCCGCGGGGCACCCGGATCAGCATGCGCTCCACGTCCGCCGGTTCCGGTGCGTCACCGGAGAACGGCAACCGCTCTCCGGCGGGCAATTCGACCGGGCCGAGCAATTCCGCATTCGCCGGCAGGTCGGCGAGGTCCAGGAGATCGGCGATCGCCTTCGCGCTGCCGTCGATCGCCGCGAGATGGATGGCGGGCGGAAATCCGACCTCCGCCCGCTCCTCGTACTGCGCACGCGCGTGACCGACCGGATCCCAGCGGACCAGCGCCTGCACCGTCGGAATGCCCGAATCGGCGACCACGACCACCTGACCGCCGTCGGCGAACGGACGCACGAGCGACGACGCCGTCATCCACCGCCGCATCGTCTCCTCGGCGGCACGCAGATCGGGACGGCCCAGCAGCGCCCAGCCGTCGAGCAGCAACGCCGCGCCGTAGCCGCCCGGCATCACCGGTTCGGCCCCGACCGTCGACACCACGAGGGTCGGGCCCTGCTTCACTTCGTCGACGACGTCCGACCCTCCGGACATCCGGACGGCGACCCCCGGGAATGCGCGGCCCAGTTCCTCGGCGGTGCGTCCCGCACCGACCACGACCGCGCGCAGCGCCCGCGCTCCGCACGCGTGGCAGCGGTGCGCGGCGTCGGCGACGCCGCACCACCGGCACGCGGGTGTCCCCGCCCCGTCCGGACCGGCCGCGGACGGCAGCGCGAGCGGACCGTTGCACCGCCGGCACCGCGCGGGCGCCCGGCACTTGCCGCACGCGAGGCTGGGGACGTAGCCCCGCCGGGGCACCTGGACCAGCACACCCCGGCCTGCGCCGAGAGCCTCCCGGGCGGCGGCGAACGCGATGGCCGGCAACCGGGCGGCCCGCGCTCCGGGGTCGCGGGCCAGGGCGTGGTCACTGTCCGCGAGTGCGGTGATCTTCGGGGCGGCCGCCCGCACGGTGTCCCGGGAGGCCACGAGGTCGTGCGCCCAGCCCGAGTCGACCAGGGCCTGGGCCTCCGCGGTGCGCGCGTGCCCGGCCAGCACCACCGCGCACCCACTGGCGTACGCGCGGAGCAGCGCCACCTCGCGGGCGTGCGGGTACGGTGCGCGCGGTTCGGAATGGTTGTCGTCCCCGTCGTCCCACACCACGATCAGACCAGTGCGCGGTGTCGGCGCGAACACCGAACTCCGGGTTCCGACGACAACCCTGGCGGTCCCGCGCAGCGCCGCCAGCCACCGCCGGTAGCGCAGGGCGGGCCCGAGACCGGCGGCGAGTCCGACGACGGCGTCCTTGCCCAGCAACGTGTCCACCGCGGCGACCACCCGGTCGAGGTCGCGCTGGTCGGGGACGACGACGACGGTGCTCGCCCCGGTGGCGGCGACGAGCCCGGACAGTTCGGCGAGACGTGCCGGCCAGTCCTCGCCGGGGAGTGCCTGCCACACCGCGCGTGGGGCGCGCCCCTCCGACAGCGCCGTCAGGAACGCGGCGCCGTGCATGTACCGGTCCCACGCGTCGGTGGCGATCGCGGTGCCGGACACCTCGGTCGGTTCGGATGCGGCCTCGGACTCCGCCCGCGCGTGCCTCGGCGGGATCGCGAGCCGCAGGACGTCGGCGCGGGTTCCGGCGTAGCGGCCGGCGACGAGGTCGACCACCCGGGTGATCTCCTCGGTCAGCACCCGCTCCGGTGAGATGACTCGTTCGAGCCAGCCGAAGCGGCCCTGATGGTCGCTCGTCGCGGTGCGGGCCACGACGAATCCGTCGACGAGGCGCCCCGCGAACCGGATGCGGACCCGGACCCCGGGCTGCGCGTGCTCGTCGAGGTCCTTCGGCACGAGATAGTCGAACTCGCGGTCGAGGTGTGCGAGCGGAAGGAGCGGCAGCACCCGGGCAACCGGGTCGACTTCTGCCGCAACCTTTTCCGCGCTCACGCGGCGGCCCCCACCGCAGCGGCGTCCGCCGCGCCGTGACTACCGATCAGAGGCCTGCGGCTGCCCGCAGCTTCTCCGCCCGGTCGATGCTCTCCCACGGGAGGTCGATGTCGGTACGACCGAAGTGACCGTACGCCGCGGTCTGTGCGTAGATCGGGCGCAGCAGGTCGAGGTCGCGGATGATGGCGCCCGGACGCAGATCGAACGTCTCGGTGATGGCCTGCTGGATCCGTGCCGGATCCGTCTTCTCGGTCCCGAACGTCTCGACGAACAGACCCACCGGAGCCGCCTTGCCGATCGCGTACGCCACCTGGACCTCGATGCGGTCCGCGAGACCTGCCGCGACCGCGTTCTTGGCCACCCAGCGCATGGCGTAGGCCGCCGACCGGTCGACCTTGGACGGGTCCTTGCCGGAGAACGCGCCGCCACCGTGGCGGGCCATGCCGCCGTACGTGTCGACGATGATCTTGCGACCGGTCAACCCGGCGTCGCCCATCGGACCGCCGAGCACGAACTTACCGGTCGGGTTGACGAGCAGGCGGATGTTCGACACGTCGAGTTCGGGCATGTCGATTTCCGCGAGAACCGAACCGAGCACCTTCTCCCGCAGATCCGGGGTGAGCAGGTTGTCGAGGTCGATGTCGGCGGCGTGCTGCGTCGAGATGACCACGGTGTCGAGGCGCACGGCCTTGTCACCGTCGTATTCGATGGTGACCTGGGTCTTGCCGTCCGGACGCAGGTACGGCAGGACCCCCGACTTGCGGACCTCGGTGAGTCGACGCGACAGCCGGTGCGCCAGCGCGATCGGCAGCGGCATCAGTTCCGGGGTGTCGGTGGTGGCGAACCCGAACATCAGGCCCTGGTCGCCCGCGCCCTGACGGTCGATCTCGTCGTCGCTCAGTTCGCCGGTGCGGACCTCGTGCGAGTGGTCGACGCCCTGGGCGATCTCCGGGGACTGCGCCCCGATAGCCACGTTGACGCCGCAGGAGTTGCCGTCGAAGCCCTTGGCCGAGGAGTCGTACCCGATCTCGAGGACGGTGTCGCGCACGATCTTGGGGATGTCGGCGTAGGCGGTGGTCGTCACCTCACCGGCGACGTGGACCTGTCCGGTGGTCACCAGCGTCTCGACGGCGACGCGGGCACGGGGATCGTCGGTGAGGAGCGCGTCGAGGATGGAGTCGCTGATCGCATCACAAATCTTGTCCGGGTGCCCCTCGGTCACAGACTCACTGGTGAATAGCCGACTACCGGACTGGCTCACAGAATTCCCTCTCGACAGTTGTCCTGAACAGCACGTGAAAACAGTTTAGCTGCGTAATACAACGAACGACCCTAGCGCCACCCCGGCGGGAGTGACACCCTTCGAATCACCGAAAACTCTGCCGGATTTTCCGTCAGAGTGTCCGGAAAAGCTGGTCGACGGCGTCGAGCACCCGGCTCGCCATCAACGCCTTCGATCCGTGCTCGAGCGCCGACTCGGAACCGTCGGCTCCGAGCAGCCACCCGTCGTTGTGGTCGACCTCGAACGCCTTGCCCTCCCCGACCGCGTTGACGACGAGCAGGTCGCAGCCCTTCCGCGCGAGCTTGGCCCGTGCGTACGTGAGGACGTCGCCGTCCGCGTCACCCGTCTCGGCCGCGAATCCGACGATCACGGTCTTCGACGGGATCTCGCCGTCCCTGCGGGACTGGACGAGACCGGCGAGGATGTCCTCGTTCTTGGTGAGTGCGATCGAGTCGGGCTCGCCCGCACCCTTCTTGATCTTGCTCGCCACCGTCGTCGTCGGCCGGAAGTCGGCGACGGCCGCGGCCATGATCACCGCGTCGAACCCGGGCGCGTGCTTGGCGACGGCGACCCGCATGTCTTCCGCGGTGCGCACGTGCACCACGTCGACGGCGGCCGGGTCGGCGAGGCCGGCGGTGTACCCGGAGACGAGGGTGACCTCGGCCCCGCGCTGCACGGCGAGCCGGGCGATGGCGTACCCCTGCTTGCCCGAACTGCGGTTCCCGAGGAACCGCACCGGGTCGAGGGGTTCCCGGGTGCCGCCCGCGGACACGAGGACCCGCCGGCCCTCGAGGTCGCGAGGCAGCGCGTCGGGACGCTCGACCAGCAACGACGCCAATCCGACGATCTCGTCGGGTTCGGGCAGCCGGCCGGCGCCGGTGTCCTTGCCGGTGAGGCGGCCGGATGCGGGCTCGATGACGGTCACGCCGCGGGCGCGCAGTGTGGCGACGTTGGCGACGGTCGCCGGGTGCTCCCACATCTCCGTGTGCATCGCGGGTGCGAACACGACGGGACATCGCGCGGTGAGCAGCGTGGCGGTGAGCAGGTCGTCCGCGCGTCCCGCCACGGCCCGCGCCATGAGGTCCGCGGTGGCGGGTGCGATGACGACGAGATCCGCTTCCTGCCCGAGACGGACGTGGGGAACCTGCGGAACGTCGGTGAACACACCCGTGTGCACGGGGTTGCCCGACAGCGCCTCGAACGTGGCCTTGCCGACGAACTCGAGCGCAGACTCCGTCGGGATGACCCGCACGTGGTGTCCGGCCTCGGTGAAGGCGCGGATGACGGCGCAACTCTTGTACGCGGCGATGCCGCCGCCGACACCGACGACGATCCGCTTGCGCACCCCCGAGGGCACCGGTTCCGGTGAATCCGTCCCGAGCCCGGAACCCGGGCCCGCTGCCTGGTCAGGCACCGCAGATCCTCCGCTCACTCGCCTTCGGTGTGCTCGAGAAGATCGGAGTGGATCTCACGCAGCGCGATCGACAGCGGCTTCTCCTGCAGACCCGGCTCCACGAGGGGGCCGACGTACTCGAGGATGCCGTCGCCGAGCTGGTTGTAGTAGTCGTTGATCTGACGCGCACGCTTGGCCGCGTAGATCACCAGCGCGTACTTCGACGACGTGCGGGCGAGAAGCTCGTCGATCGGAGGGTTGGTGATGCCGAGCGGGGTGTCGTAAGCCGGCAGGGCGCCGTGGCTGGGTGTGGCGGACGCTACTGCGGGGGTGCTGCTCACTCGGTATCTCCTGAAATTGTTCTGGCTAGTTGATGTGAGATCTAGTGGGTCGACTCGGACTGTTCCGGTCGTCCAACCAACAAGGATACCAACTCGTCGCACGTTCGGCTGACATCCTCGTTCACGACGACCACGTCGAACTCGTCCTTGGCCTCCAGCTCGACCCGGGCGGTCGCGAGACGCCGCTCCACGACCTCAGCGGATTCGGTGCCCCGGCCGGTCAACCTCTCGACCAGCACGTCCCAGCTCGGGGGCGCCATGAAGACGAGCAGAGCCTCGGGCATCGCGGCGCGGACGGCCCGCGCACCGGCGAGATCGACCTCGACCAGCACCGGTCTGCCCTGCTCGATCGCCGCACGGACGGGTGCGGCCGGGGTTCCCGACAGCTGGAGTCCGCCGTGGATCTCTGCCCATTCGAGCAGCTCACCGGAATCGATCATCCGCTGGAACTCGTCACGAGAGGTGAACCGGTAGTCCTTTCCGTCCACCTCGCCCGGACGTGGATCGCGCGTCGTCGCGGACACGCTGAAGACGAGCTCCGGCATCCGCTCACGCAGGAGGCGCACCACGCTGGACTTACCGACGGCCGAGGGGCCGGCCAGTACTACCAGCCGACCCCTCCGCACTGCGGTCTTGCGCTCTGACACTTGTGCGTCAGCTACCACTGTCGTGCTCAGGCCTCGAAGTCGAACTTCGCGAGCAGTGCCTTCCGCTGCCGATCGCCGAGGCCACGGAGGCGACGGGTCGGAGCGATCTCCAGCTCGGTCATGATCTCCTGCGCCTTGACCTTGCCCACCTTGGGCAGCGCCTCGAGCAGTGCCGACACCTTCATCTTGCCCAGGATCTCGTCGTCCTCGGCGTCCTTGAGAACCTGCTTGAGGTCGGTGCCACCACGCTTCAGGCGCTCCTTGAGCTCAGCCCTGGCCTTGCGGGCAGCAGCTGCCTTCTCCAAAGCAGCAGCGCGCTGCTCATCAGTCAACTGGGGAAGGGCCACGGTTCCTCCGTCTCGTCGTTGGCAAATAGTCCAAACCACTGGATAACCAGCAGCGATAGCGACCGTACTCACGCCCGGCGCCGATTGCGAACCCACCCCCCGAGGTCAGAGCCGGATTCAGGTGGGCTATGAGAGTGCGGACTCGATCTCGTCACGCACCTTCACGGCCGCCTCACGCAGTGCCGCCGCCGACGGTCCGGCCTGGAGAACACCACGAGAACTGTTCGGCAACAACAGTTTTCGCGAATCGGGGAAAATGTCGGCGAGATCACCGGGAGTCGCGCCCTGGGCGCCGAGACCGGGCGCGAGAATCGGCCCGGAAAAATTCGACAAATCCAAGCCGTGTCCGCGTGTCGCGCCCACCACCAGCCCCACCAGACCCGGTTGGGCGCTGTTGTGCCGGACCGCCGCGTCCACCACGGACTGGGCCACGGACACCCCTGCGGCCGTCCCCGCCGCCTGCAGATCGCCACCCTCGGGATTGGACGTCCGGGCGAGCACGAAGAGCCCACGACCCTGCTCCGCCGCCAGCGACAGCGCCGGATCGAGTGCGCCGAATCCCAGGTACGGCGACACCGTCACGGCATCGGACGACAGAGTGGACTCCGCACCCAGCCACGACTGCGCGTACGCCGCCATCGTCGACCCGATGTCCCCGCGCTTGGCGTCGGCGACGACGAGCGTCCCTGCCTCTCTGAGGACCGAAATGGTGCGTTCGAGCACCGCGTACCCGGCGGAGCCGTACGCTTCGAAGAACGCCACCTGAGGCTTCACGACGGCCACCTCACCGACGAACGCCTCCACGCAGATCTCCGCGAACGTCTCCAGTCCCTCGGCGGAGACGGGCAGCCCCCACGCCTCGAGCAGCCCCGGATGCGGGTCGATGCCGACACACAACCGCCCCCGGTGCTC
Organism: Rhodococcus pseudokoreensis; assembly: GCF_017068395.1. Taxonomy (NCBI): domain Bacteria; kingdom Bacillati; phylum Actinomycetota; class Actinomycetes; order Mycobacteriales; family Nocardiaceae; genus Rhodococcus; species Rhodococcus pseudokoreensis. The sequence continues at coordinate 306,189 of NZ_CP070619.1, forward strand.
GACCGCCGACGTCAGCCGATGCACCCAGGAGTGGTGGTGGTGGTGGTGATGGTGTCCGCTCACGACGAGACGGATCCGGTCGCGGGGGCGACGACCACGGCCGGCGACCGCAGCCGCGCGTGCAGTGCCTGGAGCGACTGGACGCCGATGTCGCCGCGGATCGCGGCCTCGATGCCCTGCACCGCGGCGGACGCGCCCTGCACTGTGGTGACGCACGGGATGTTCATGGCGACGGCTGCACTGCGGATCTCGTAGCCGTCGACACGCGGTCCGGAGTTGCCGTACGGGGTGTTGATGACCATGTCGACCTCGCCGTCGCGGATCGTCTCGACGATGGTGCGCTCCCCCGCCTCCAGCTTCTCGCCGGAGTGCTTGTGCACCTCCTGGCAGGTGATCCCGTTGCGGCGGAGGACCGCCGCGGTTCCCTCGGTGGCCAGGATCCGGAAGCCCAGGTCGGCGAGCCGCTTGACCGGGAAGATCAGCGACCGCTTGTCCTTGTTGGCGACCGACACGAACACCGAGCCCGAGGTGGGCAGCGAACCGTACGCGGCCGTCTGGCTCTTCGCGAACGCGGTGCCGAAGTCGGCGTCGATGCCCATGACCTCGCCGGTCGACTTCATCTCCGGGCTCAGCAGGGTGTCGACCCCGGTGCCGTCGGCGCGGCGGAACCGGTTGAACGGCAGCACCGCCTCCTTGACGGCGACGGGCGCGTCCGCCGGGGTCCAGCCGCCGTCGCCGGTGGCCGGGAGCACGCCGCTCGTGCGCAGATCGGCGATGGACTCGCCGAGCATGACGCGGGCGCACGCCTTGGCGAGCTGCACGGCCGTCGCCTTGGACACGAACGGCACGGTGCGGCTGGCGCGGGGGTTGGCCTCGAGGACGTACAGGATGTCGTCCTTGAGGGCGTACTGGACGTTGAGCAGGCCCTTCACGCCGATGCCCTTGGCGAGCGCCTCCGTGGAGCGGCGGACGTTTTCGAGGTCGGCGCGGCCGAGGGTGATCGGCGGCAGCGCACAGGCCGAGTCGCCGGAGTGGATACCGGCCTCCTCGATGTGCTCCATCACGCCGCCGAGGTACACCTCGGTGCCGTCGCACAGGGCGTCGACGTCGATCTCGATGGCGTCTTCCAGGAACCGGTCGACGAGCACCGGCCGGTCGTCGGAGATCTCGGTGGCGCGGGAGATGTAGCTCTCCAGGGACGCCTCGTCGTACACGATCTCCATGCCGCGGCCACCGAGGACGTACGACGGCCGGACCAGCACCGGGTATCCGATGCCGGCCGCGATGTCGCGGGCCCCGGCGAACGTGGTGGCGGTGCCGAACTTGGGAGCGGGCAGACCGGCGTCGACCAGCACCTTCCCGAACTCGCCGCGATCCTCCGCGAGGTCGATCGCCTCGGGGCTGGTGCCGACGATCGGCACTCCCGCCGCCTTCAGCCGCTTCGCCAGACCCAGCGGGGTCTGACCGCCGAGTTGCACGATCACACCGGCGACGGTGCCCGAGATCGACTCCGCCCGGTACACCTCGAGCACGTCCTCGAACGTCAACGGTTCGAAGTACAGCCGGTCGGCCGTGTCGTAGTCGGTGGAGACGGTCTCCGGGTTGCAGTTGACCATCACGGTCTCGTAGCCGGCCTCCGACAGCGTCAGGGCGGCGTGCACGCAGGAGTAGTCGAACTCGATGCCCTGACCGATGCGGTTCGGTCCGGAACCGAGGATCAGGACCTTCGGACGCTCGGTCTGCGGGGCCACCTCGGACTCGGCCGCCGGGTCCAGTTCGTACGTGGAGTAGTGGTACGGCGTCTTCGCCTCGAACTCGGCGGCGCAGGTGTCGACCGTCTTGTAGACGGGGTGGACGTCCCACTGCTCGCGCAGCGCGCGGACCGCGTCCTCGCCACCGATCTCGGGGCGCAGGGCCGCGATCTGCCGATCCGACAGGCCGTGGTGCTTGGCGCGCCGCAGGACCCGCTCGGTCACCTCGGGGGCCTCGCGCAGCGTGTCGCCGAGCTCGTGGATCTGCAGGATCTGGTCCAGGAACCACGGGTCGATCTTCGTGGCGTCGAACAGCTGCTCGACGGTGGCGCCGAGCGCGAACGCCTTCTCGACGCCGTACACGCGTCCGTCGCGGGGGATGCTTAGTTCCGCGAGGAGGCTGTCGAGGTCGGCGGCCTCCACGTCGGGACCGGTCCAGTACCCGGCCCGCTTGGTCTCGAGCGAGCGCAGCACCTTGCCGAACGCCTCGGTGAAGTTGCGGCCGATCGACATGGCCTCACCGACCGACTTCATCGTGGTGGTGAGGGTGTCGTCGGCGCCGGGGAACTTCTCGAACGCGAAGCGAGGCGCCTTGACCACGACGTAGTCGAGGGTCGGCTCGAAGCACGCCGGCGTTTCCTTGGTGATGTCGTTGACGATCTCGTCCAGGGTGTAGCCGATGGCGAGCTTCGCGGCGATCTTCGCGATCGGGAATCCGGTCGCCTTCGACGCGAGCGCGCTGGACCGGGACACGCGCGGGTTCATCTCGATGACGACGAGGCGCCCGTCGGCAGGGTCCATCGCGAACTGGATGTTGCAGCCACCGGTGTCGACGCCGACCTCGCGGAGGATGTCGATGGAGAGGTCGCGCATCGCCTGGTACTCACGGTCGGTGAGGGTCATGGCGGGGGCGACGGTGATCGAGTCGCCGGTGTGCACACCGACCGGGTCGACGTTCTCGATCGAGCACACGATCACGACGTTGTCGCGGCCGTCGCGCATCAGCTCGAGCTCGTATTCCTTCCACCCGAGGATCGACTCCTCGATCAGCACGTTGGCGGTGGGGGACGCCGCGAGGCCGCCGCCGGCGATCCGCGTGAGGTCCTCGTCGTTGTAGGCCATGCCGGAGCCGAGTCCGCCCATCGTGAACGACGGCCGCACGACCACCGGGAAGCCCAGTTCGGCGACCGTGTCGCGGACCTCGTCCATCGTGTAGCAGACGCGGGAGCGCGCCGACTCGCCGCCGACCTTGGCGACGATGTCCTTGAACTTCTGCCGGTCCTCACCGCGCTGGATGGCGTCGAAGTCGGCGCCGATCAGCTCGACGTCGTACTTCTCGAGGATGCCCTGCTCGTGCAGCGCCACCGCGGTGTTGAGGGCGGTCTGGCCGCCGAGCGTCGCGAGGACGGCGTCGATCGGGTGCCCCTTCTCGGCCTCGAGGGCGATGACCTTCTCGACGAACTCGGCGGTGATCGGCTCCACGTACGTGGCGTCCGCGAATTCGGGGTCGGTCATGATCGTGGCCGGGTTGGAGTTGACGAGGCTGACCCGCAGGCCCTCCTCGCGCAGCACCCGGCAGGCCTGGGTTCCGGAGTAGTCGAACTCACAGGCCTGGCCGATGACGATCGGCCCGGAGCCGATCACCAGGATGTGGGAGAGATCGGTACGGCGTGGCATTAGTTCTTGACTCCCTCGAGCAGGCTGGTGAAGCGGTCGAACAGGTACGCGGCGTCGTGCGGGCCCGCCGCGGCCTCGGGGTGGTACTGCACCGAGAAGGCGGATCCGTCGAGTAGGCGGACCCCCTCGACGGCACCGTCGTTGGCGCAGGTGTGACTGACGACGGCCTTGCCGAACGGGGTGTCGAACTCCTGTCCGGCCTCCCCCTCCAGCGCGAACCCGTGGTTCTGCGCCGTGATCGCGATGCGTCCGGTCTCGTGTTCGACGACCGGGATGTTGATGCCCCGGTGGCCGAACTTCATCTTGTAGGTGCCGAGACCGAGTGCGCGCCCGAGGATCTGGTTGCCGAAGCAGATGCCGAACAGGGGCAGGCCCTGCCCGATGACTTCCTTCGTCAGGTGCACGGCGCCGTCGGCGGTCGCCGGGTCGCCGGGACCGTTGGAGAGGAAGACGCCGTCGGCCTTCAGGTCCAGGATCTGCGCGAGCGTGGCGTCGGACGGGAGCACGTGCACCCGGATGCCGCGCTCGGCGAACATGCGCGGGGTGTTGGTCTTGATGCCGAGGTCGATGGCCGCGACCGTGAAGCGTGCCTCTCCCCCGGTCGGCTCGACGACGTAGCCGCTGGTGGTGCTGACCTCGCCGGCGAGGTCCGCTCCGAGCATCGACGGCTGGCCCTTCACCCGGTCGAGCAGCACGTCGGTGTCGGCGAGGGCGTCGCCGGAGAACACGCCGGCGCGCATGGAACCGCGGGTACGCAGGTGGCGGACCAGGGCCCGGGTGTCGATGCCGGCGATCCCGACGACGCCCTGCTTGACGAGTTCGTCCTGCAGGGATCCGGTGGCACGCCAGCTGGAGGTGCGGCGGGCGGGGTCGCGGACGACGTACCCGGCGACCCAGATCTTCGCCTCGGCGCTGCTGCCGGTGGGGCCGACGGATTCGTCGTCCTCGTCGTTCCACCCGGTGTTGCCGATCTGCGGCGCGGTGGCCACGACGATCTGGCGGTGGTAGCTGGGGTCGGTGAGCGTCTCCTGGTACCCGGTCATGCCGGTGCTGAAGACGGCCTCACCGAGCGTCTGGCCGACGGCCCCGAAAGTGGTGCCCCGGAATACCCGTCCGTCCTCGAGGACCAGTACTGCAGAGTCGGTGTCGTAGCCGCTCATGCGTTCTCTCCGTTCTGCTCGACCTCACCAGAGCTCGCCGCATTCGCTGAATCTTCACTGTCTGTCTTGCCGTCCGGTGTCCCTGCGCCCACCCAGGCCGGGTACACGGACTTGTCGTCGCTGCGGAAACCGGTGTCGATCTCGGTGCCGGTCGGCAACTCCCACCGGATCACCAGGACGCCGTCCTTGCTCATGACCTTGCCCGCCAGGCCGCGTTCGGTGCGCACCGCGCGGACCGCGTCCTGCGGGATCCAGATCGCCGACGCCCCGTCGCGTTCGAGCAGGATCCCGGTTTCGTAGCGGGAGATCTCACCCGTTGCCCGGAAGCCGAGGTCGCCGACCGCGATCCGGTCCTGCCAGCTGGGGGCGAGGGTGCTGCCCACGTACAGTCCGGTGGCCGGGGCGATCGTCTGCGCGCCGAGGTGCGCGGGCACGCCGGGAAGCTGCCCGACCCGGTCGGCCTGCCGCCGGGCCCGGCCGCGCCAGCCGATGTACATGAGGAAGATGGCCAGCGCCCAGAACGCGACGAGGCCCACAACCCACAGAATTCTCTCCACCGTCATCCCCTGCCGTTTCGCACCCGGACGCGGGCCTGGCCGTCGCTCGCGGTGATCCGGCCGCGCAGGATCGTCGTCGTCACCCGCGCCGGGAGGGTCATCGACTCGTACGGCGTGTTGTGGGCGACGCTGGCGAGATCGGGGCCGTGGACGGTCCATTCGGCGTCCGGGTCGATCAGCACGAGGTTGGCGGGCTCGCCGACCTCGAGCGGGCGACCCTGGTCGTCGAGTCCGACGATCTCGGCCGGGCGCTCACTCATCACCCGGGCCACGCCGCGCCAGTCGAGCAGCCCCGTGCGGACCATCGTCTGCACGACGATCGACAGCGCGGTCTCGAGCCCCAGCATTCCGGGGCGGGCGGCCGCGAACTCGCAGCACTTGTCCTGCTCGGCGTGCGGCGCGTGGTCGGTCGCGACACAGTCGATGGTCCCCTCGGCCAGTCCGGCCCGGAGCGCGGCGACGTCGCTCGCCTCCCGCAGGGGCGGGTTCACCTTGTTGACGGCGTCGTACGTCTCGAGCCGGGAGTCGTCGAGCAGCAGGTGGTGCGGGGTGACCTCGGCGGTGATCGAAATACCTTGCCCGCGTGCCCACTTCATCAGTTCGACGGTGCCCGCGGTGGAGGCGTGGCAGATGTGCACCCGCGCCCCGGCGTCGCGGGCGAGCAGTGCGTCGCGGGCGACGATCGACTCCTCGGCGGCGCGGGGCCAGCCCGCCAGCCCGAGCCGGGCGGCGGTGGGTCCCTCGTGCGCGATCGCGCCGACGGTCAGTCGCGGCTCCTCCGCGTGCTGCGCGATGAGCACCCCGAGCGAACTCGAGTACTCGAGGGCCCGGCGCATGATCAGCGGGTCGTAGACGCAGTGGCCGTCGTCCGAGAACATCCGCACCCTGCCGGTCCCCGACGCCATCGTGGCCATCTCGGCGAGCTGCTTGCCCTCGAGCCCGACGGTGACGGCGCCGACGGGGTGCACGTCGACGAGCCCGACCTCCTGGCCGCGGCGCCACACGTGGTCGGTGACGACCACCGAGTCGGCGACCGGGCTGGTGTTGGCCATCGCGAACACCGCGGTGTACCCGCCGAGCGCGGCGGCGGCGGAACCGGAATCGATGGTCTCGGTGTCCTCGCGGCCGGGTTCCCGCAGGTGGGTGTGCAGGTCGACGAATCCGGGGAGCAGGATCTGCCCCGCCGCGTCGATCACCTCGGCGTCGGGCGCGGCGTCCTTGCCCGCGTCCGCACCGATCGCGGCGATGACTCCGTCACCGAGCAGAACGTCGGTGGGCTCGCCCTCGCCGTACAGCAACACGTTCTTGATGAGCACTGTCTCTCCTGTCACTGCACTGTCACTCATCCCGCAACTTCCTCCGCCCCGACCAGCAGCCGGAACAGCACCGCCATCCGCATGTGCACACCGTTGGTCACCTGCTGCAGCACAGCGGTTCTCGACGAATCGGCCACCGCCGAAGCGATTTCCATGCCGCGCAGCATCGGACCGGGGTGCAGCACCACCGCGTGCTCGGGAAGCAGCGCCAGCCGCTTCTCCGACAGGCCGTAATTGATCGAGTACTCCCGCTGGGACGGGAAGAACCCGCCGTTCATCCGTTCCGCCTGCACCCGCAGCATGAGGACTGCGTCGAGACCGGGCAGCTCCGCGTCGAGGGAATGCGCCACCGATACCGGCCACGACGTCACACCGACCGGGAGCAGCGTGGGCGGCGCGACGAGGACGACCTCGGCGCCGAGCATCGACAGCAGCAGCGCATTCGACCGCGCGACCCGGCTGTGCAGGATGTCGCCGACGATGGCGATGCGCTTGCCCTCGATGTCACCGAGACGCTGACGCAGCGTGAGCGCGTCGAGCAGCGCCTGGGTGGGGTGTTCGTGCGTGCCGTCGCCGGCGTTGATCACCGCGGGTCCACCGTCGTCCTGACGTCCGGTCCAGCTCGCGATCTGGTGGGCCGCACCCGACGCAGGGTGCCGCACGATCAGGGCGTCGGCGCCGGCGGCGCGCAACGTCATCGCGGTGTCCCGGAGGGATTCGCCCTTCGACACCGACGAACTGGACGCGCTGACGTTGATGACGTCCGCGCTCATCCACTTCCCGGCGACCTCGAACGACACCCGGGTGCGGGTCGAGTTCTCGAAGAACACGGTCATGACGGTCCGGCCGCGCAGCGTCGGGAGCTTGCGCACCTCACGTCCGAGGAGGGCCTGTTCGAAGCGTTCGGCCTCGTCGAGAAGTTCGACGGCCGATTCCCGTGTCAGGTCCGCGATCGACAACAGGTGCTTCACTTAGCTCTTCCCCCCGGAGATCATGACCGCGTCGCGGCCGTCGTGTTCGCTCAGGAGCACCTTGACGTCCTCGGTGCGGGCGGTGGGCACGTTCTTGCCCACGTAGTCGGCGCGCAGCGGCAGTTCGCGGTGCCCGCGGTCGACGAGGACTGCCAGCTGGACGGCGCGGGGCCGCCCGAGGTCGCGGAGGGCGTCGAGCGCCGAGCGGACGGTGCGGCCGGAGAACAGCACGTCGTCGACGAGGACGACCAGGGTGTTGTCGACGCCACCCTCGGGAACCGAGGTGCGTTCGAGGGGGCGGTGCGGTTTGGTGCGCAGATCGTCGCGGTACAGGGTGATGTCGAGGGAGCCGACCGGTGGGCGCACCCCGGAGAATTCTTCGATCTTCCCGGCGAGCCGCGCGGCGAGCGTCGTGCCGCGGGTCGGGATGCCGATCAGAACGACGCGCGGCGCTTCACCGTCGGCGGCGTCGATCGCGGTCTTCTCGATGATCTGGTGCGCGATTCGCGCAATGGTCCGTCCCACATCGGCCGCGGACAGCAGCTCACGTGCGGGTTCGACGGACGGGGACTCTTCTGGTGTTGAATCCGCCGGTTCCCCGGCGGGGCGAGACCCTTCGGGCACGCGCATACAACGACCTCCTTCTCCGCCTCACTGGACGGATCGTTAAAGGATGCCTGACGCGGACAGCTTATCAGCGCGTCGACTGCGCCAGGCCCGGACCCCTGACCTGCGGACCCGCCGACGCGGGCCCGCAGCGGGACACGAACTTACGAGCGGGCGTCGTTCGACTCGCCGCCGGCGGTCTCGGCACGGCGCGACGTTGCGGCCGCAGCCGACCGCACCTGCGGGGCCACCAGCACGACCTGACCGAGGATGCCGTTGACGAAACCCGGCGACTCGTCGGTGGAGAGCTGCTTGGCCAGCTCCACCGCCTCGTCCACGGCCACGACCGGAGGCACGTCGGTGGCGTGGAACAGCTCCCACACGGCGATGCGCAGGATGGCGCGGTCGACGGCGGGAAGCCGCTCGAGCGTCCAGTCCTGCAGGTGGGACGAGATCACCTCGTCGAGGCGGTCCAGGTTCTCCGCGACACCCGTCACCACGGTGACGGTGTACGGGGCGACCGGCGCCACCGAATCGTCCTTGCCGGACAATTCGGCGCGCTCGGTTGCGAGATCGACCGGATCGAGATCTCGCGCCTCCGCCTCGAAGAGGAAATCGACGGCGCGTTTGCGGGCCTTGTGCCGCGCGCCGAGTTTCTTATGCGTACCGGACACTCAGGAATTCACACGCCCGAGGTAGTTGCCGTCGCGGGAGTCGACCTTCAGCTTGTCACCGGTGTTGATGAACAGCGGAACGTTGATCTCGGCGCCGGTCTCGAGGGTGGCGGGCTTGGTGCCGCCGGTGGAGCGGTCGCCCTGCAGGCCGGGATCGGTGTGCTGGACCACCAGTTCGACGGTGACGGGCAGTTCCACGAACAGCGGAACGTCCTCGTGCGTCGCGACCTGCACGGCCATGTTCTCGAGCATGAAGCGGGCGCCGTCGCCGACGGTGGCCTCGCTGATCGAGATCTGGTCGTAGGTGTCGCCGTCCATGAAGATGTAGTCGGTGCCGTCGTGGTACAGGTACGTCATGTCACGGCGGTCGACCGTGGCCGTGTCCACCTTGACGCCGGCGTTGAACGTCTTGTCGACGACCTTGCCCGAGAGCACGTTCTTCAACTTGGTGCGCACGAACGCGGGACCCTTGCCGGGCTTCACGTGCTGGAACTCGGTAATCGTCCACAGCTGGCCTTCGATCTGCAGGACCAGGCCGTTCTTGAAATCACTGGTGGAAGCCACTTGCTTCGCGTCTCCTCGATAAGGTCGAAACCGTCTACACGACAGTCAGGTCTTTGGTGGTGAGTGTGAGCAGTTCCGGTCCCTGCTCACGAACCACGAGCGTGTCCTCGATCCGCACGCCTCCGCGCCCGGAGAAGTACACGCCCGGCTCGACGGTCACCGCCGCACCGTCCAGAAGTGTACCGGTGCCCAGCTTGCCGATTCCCGGAGCTTCGTGGATCTCCAGGCCGACGCCGTGTCCGAGGCCGTGCAGGAACAGCTCTCCGTAGCCGGCGTCCTCGATGACCCGGCGGGCGGCGGCGTCCACCGCGGACACCTCGGCTCCCGGGCGCAGCGCGTCCCGCCCGGCCTCCTGCGACCGCGCGACCAGCGCATATACGTCCCGTTGCCAGTCCGCGGCCTGCTCGAGGACATACGTTCTGGTCATGTCCGAGTGGTAACCGCCGACCTCCGCGCCGAAGTCCAGCTTCACGAAGTCGCCGCTGCCGAGCACCGCCTCGGTCGGCCGGTGGTGCGGGATCGCCGAGTGGGCGCCCGCCGCGACGATGGTCTCGAACGAGATCCCGTCGGCGCCGTGCGCGAGCATCAGCGCCTCCAGTTCCCGGCCCACCTCCTTCTCGGTGCGTCCGGGGCGGAGGCCACCACGCTCGATCAGCTCGGCGAGCGCGGAGTCGGCGGCCGTGCACGCCGCGCGCAGCAGCCCGACCTCGAAGTCGTCTTTCACCATCCGCAGTTCCTCGACGAGACCCGGAACGGGTTCCAGCCGCGCGTCCGGCGCGAGCACCGACCATGCCGCGAACTCGTCCACCGTGACGACGTGACTCTCGAACGCCAGCGACGACGGACTCCGCCGCCCCACCGTTTCGATCAGGTGCGCGGCGCTGGCGCGGGCGATCTCGGCGCGCAGATCGGGAACCTGTTCTCCGACCTGTGTGAGGTAGCGGCCGTCGGTGCAGATGACAGTGCGCTCCTCGGCGCCCACGGCGTCGGACGCGTGCACGAGCAGCGCGGCATTGGAGCCGGTGAACCCGGTGAGATACCGGATGTTCACCAGATTCGTCACCAGAAGTGCGTCGAGATCCCGGGCGGCGAGGGCCGCGCGCAGCGCCGCGCGCCGCGAACCATGATCAGCAGGCATGTCGTCAAACGTACCGGCAATCCGCCGCCGGGTGGGCGCGGATCGACGGCACCCGTCCGGCGACGAGAACAGGTTTCAGACCGCCCCCGTGTGGGTTAGGCCACACGGACGAAAACCCGCTCGTTACGCTGTGCCCATGAATGCGTGGGTGGTACGCGGCCTCGGCATGGCCCTGATACATGTTTTCGTTCGTGTGATCCTCGGTGTGTCGATCACACAGTGGCCGCTTCAGGGTTCCGCTCTGAGATGGCTCGCACTGCTGATCGTGGTGTTCGTGGCACTGATCTGGGCCGGCATCGACGGCATCCGGGACCGTCGCCGCAACCCCGATCCGGAGGACGGCGCCGACCTGACGATGCTGTGGCTGAAGGCGGCCCTGCTCGGCGGAGTCGTCGCGGGGGTGGGGAGCTGGCTGGCGAACCTGGTGCCGAACCTCAACGTCACCCAGAACTCGTTCTTCTTCGAGATCACGTCGGGGGCCGCGTTCACGGTCCTGCTGATCTTCGTGCCTGCCATGCTCGCCGTGTTCCTCGGCCGGTTCTTCGTCGGCCGGGAGTCCAGGAAGACGGTGAAGGACCGCGGCGAACGCCGGCCGGCGGCGCGCGGCGCCGGAGTGGCCGCAGGAACCGCAGCGGGGGGAACCGCAGCCGCAGCCGTGGCCGACGACGACGGGTACGGCCAGAACTACCCCGGCCAGGCGTACGAGCAGACCCCGGACACCGGGTACGCCGGCTCCGACGCCGACACGGCCGTGTTCGAACCGGTGCACAACTATCGCGAGGACACGTCCGACCTCGATCAGCCGCAGGCCGGGGACACCACGTGGCAGGACCCGGTCGATCTCGGCAAGCGGACCACGGACGACCAGCGGCGCGGCGAGTAACCGCTCTCGGCTCTCCCACACCCCACAGACGACACACCGACAGACGACGCGGCGGTGTGAGCGCACTCGCTCACACCGCCGCGTCCTTGCCTTCTCCGGCTACGTCACAGAAGGACGGCACCGCCGGCGCCCGGCGTCGCCTCGCGGGCCACCGCGGAGTACGCGGCGACGAGCAGAGACGGATCCGGGCCCTCGAGCCGTCCGGGCTTCGCGAGCCCGTCGAGCACGACGAACCGCAGCACGCCTGCCCGGTTCTTCTTGTCCGTCTGCATCCCCTCGACCAGCTGGCCGAACGCGTCCGCGTCGTACGTGGTGGGCAGCCCCACCAGTTCCAGGATGGTGCGGTGCCGGTCCGCCGTCGCATCGTCCAGGCGTCCCGCCAACCGCCCCAGTTCGGCCGCGAAGACGAGCCCGACGGCGACCGCCGCACCGTGACGCCAGCGGTAGCGTTCCCGCCGCTCGATCGCGTGCCCGAGCGTGTGCCCGTAGTTGAGGATCTCCCGCAGATCCGACTCCCGCAGGTCCGCGGCCACGACCTTGGCCTTGACCTCCACGGACCGCCGGATCAGTTCGGGCAGAACGGTTCCCGTCGGGTCCAGCGCGGCCTCGGGATCTTTCTCGATGAGCTCCAGGATCACGGGGTCGGCGATGAATCCGGTCTTCACGACCTCCGCCATGCCCGCGACGATCTCGTTGCGGGGCACCGTCTCGAGCGTCGCCAGGTCGATGAGCACCGCCGACGGCTCGTGGAACGATCCCACCAGGTTCTTGCCGGCCTCGGTGTTGATGCCGGTCTTGCCGCCGACCGCCGCATCGACCATCGCGAGCAGCGTCGTGGGCACATGAATCACGCGGACCCCGCGCATCCACGTCGCCGCGACGAACCCGGCGAGGTCGGTGGCCGCGCCGCCGCCCAGACTGACGACGGCGTCGCTGCGGGTCAGGCCGATCCGGCCGAGGACCTCCCAGCAGAACCCGGCGACAGCAAGATCCTTGCCGTCCTCCGCGTCCGGAATCTCGATGCGGTGCGCATCGATCCCCTTCTCGGCGAGCGCCGCGCGCACCGCCTCCGCAGTCTCCGCCAGCGGCGGCTGGTGGAAGATCGCCACCGTCCTCGTGCCGGTGAGTTCGTCCACCAGCTCGCCGAGCAATCCGCGCCCGATGATGACCGGGTAGGGGTTCGCCGTCTGCACCTGTACGCGTACCGGTTCGGTCACTGTCTGCTGCTCCGCTCCGTCTTGTCCGAGGTTCTCGGACGTCTTTGGTTCCGCTGGGTCGCCGATCACTCGGCGAGTTTCGCCACCAGCTGCTGCACCACCCGGGCGGGACTCCGCCCGTCCGTGCGTATCCGGATGGACGCCACCTCCCGGTACAGCGGTCGGCGCTTGCGCATCAACTCGGTGTACACCTGGCGGGGGTCGCCACCGGAGAGGAGCGGGCGCGCGGTGTTGGTTCCCGTGCGCTTGAGCCCCTCGGCCACGCTGATCTCGAGGTAGATCACGGTGTGGCCCTTCAACAATTCCCGGGTGCGCTCGGAGAGGATGGACCCGCCGCCGAGCGACACGATCCCCTCGTGGCTCTCGATGGCCTTCCGGACGATCTCTTCCTCGAGGGCGCGGAAGGCGGGTTCGCCCTCCTGGACGAAGATCTCGGCGATCGTGCGCCCCGCCTCTTCCTCGACGGCCACGTCGGTGTCGAACAACGACAGGTCCAGCGCCTGCGCGAGGCGGCGCCCGATCGTGGACTTACCCGCTCCCGGCGGACCGACGAGCACGGCTTTCGGTGCCATCATCGGTCACCGCCCCGGCGCGACGGCAGACGGGCTGGTCATCGCGCGAGCCGGGCTGCGACACCCGATGCGTAACGCTCGTAGTTGGCGGCCGTCTCGGCGACCGAGTCGCCACCGAACTTCTCGAGCGCGGCCTGGGCCACGACCAACGCCACCATCGCCTCGGCCACGACACCGGCGGCGGGCACCGCGCACACGTCGGACCGCTGGTGGATGGCCACGGCTTCCTCACCGGTCGACATGTCGACGGTGGCCAGGGCACGCGGGACCGTCGAGATCGGCTTCATCGCCGCGCGCACGCGGAGCGCCTCGCCGTTGGTCATGCCGCCCTCGAGACCGCCTGCGCGGTTGGTCGAACGCAGAATTCCGTCCGGGCCCGGCCGCATCTCGTCGTGCGCCTGGCTGCCGCGGCGGCGCGCGGTCTCGAAGCCGTCGCCGACCTCGACACCCTTGATGGCCTGGATTCCCATCAGGGCGGACGCCAGACGGGCGTCGAGGCGGTCCGCGCCGCTGATGAACGATCCGAGACCCACGGGGAGGCCGTGGATGACGACCTCGACGACACCGCCGAGGGTGTCGCCGTCACGCTTGGCGGCCTCGATCTCGGCGATCATCGACTCCTCTGCGGCCTTGTCGAACGCGCGGACCGGGCTGGCGTCGATCGCGGCGAGGTCGGAGGCGGTGGGTTCGGGACCGACGTACGGATCGGACGCGCCGATCGAGATCACATGCGACAGCACCTCCACGCCGAACACCTGGCGGAGGAAACCGCGGGCGAACGTCGCGGCCGCGACCCGGGCCGCCGTCTCGCGCGCACTCGCGCGTTCGAGAACCGGGCGGGCGTCGTCGAACCCGTACTTGAGCATGCCCGAGTAGTCGGCGTGACCGGGGCGCGGACGGGTGAGCGGCGCGTTCCGCGCCTGATCGGCGAGCAGGTCGGCGTCCACCGGGTCGGCGGACATGATGGTTTCCCACTTCGGCCACTCGGTGTTGCCCACCTCGACGGCGATCGGACCGCCGAGCGTCCGGCCGTGTCGGACACCACCGACGATGGTGACCTTGTCGGCCTCGAACTTCATCCGCGCACCCCGGCCGTAGCCGAGGCGGCGTCGCGCGAGTTGGGTCGAAATGTCCTCGGACGTCACTTCGACGCCCGCGACCATCCCCTCGAGCATCGCGACGAGGGCGGGACCATGGGATTCTCCGGCAGTTATCCAGCGCAGCACGCCAATATCCTTCCATGTCGCCGCGTCCGGCAGTGACGGTGGTCCTCCCGGGGCGCGTGCGGGGTGCGGACTCGGTCAGGTGAGGTGCCCGGCGAACAGCGCCGCCAGTGTCGCGGCACACATGGCGGGCCCGTGCGGGAGCGGCGACGACGAGCGCCGGACGGCGAGGACGACGCAGCCCGCCACTGCGGTCAGTGCCGGTGCGAGCGCGGCCGCGAACACCCAGGCCTCTCCCCCTGCCAGCCCGGCGGCCGCGCCGACCCCGAGCGCGAGTTTCACGTCGCCCGCACCGATCGCACCGGGTGCCCCGAGGTACAGGGCGAGATAGGCGGCCGCCAGCAGGAGACCGCCGATCACGGCGGCGGACGCGGCGCCGGTCGCGACACCGACGGCGACAATCACCAGGAACCCGGGCAGCGTCAACAGGTTCGGCAGCCTCCGCGCACACAGGTCGGTCGCGGCGAGACTCGCACACCACCACCAGAACGCCAGCGCACCCGGCAGCATCCACACCGGGTTGCGGCCGGAGTCGGCCCAGACCGTCGCGGCCACGCCGACCGCGCACACCGCCTCGCACCAGCCCGGCCACACCGGGCCCACGAACCGGGCCGCGGTGAGACGCGCACACCGTCCCGCACCCGCACCGGCCACCACACTCGTCACGATCAGCCACCACATGCCGACCAGCGTGCGGGACGCGGCACCCGGACCCCTCGCGGCGACCTGCGCGAACGATCGCCCTGTGGATGGAAGCCGGGCCTGTGGACAACTAGCCCAGAGCGGCGGCCATCGCCTCGCGCGGCGCCGGGCGGCCGGTAAACTGCTCGACTTGCCCGAACGCCTGGTGCAGCAGCATCGACAGACCACCGACGACCGTTCCCCCGGCCACCTCGACCGCGGCCGCCAGCGGGGTCGGCCAGGGGTCGTAGATCGCGTCGAGCACGAACGGCGCCCGGCCGAGAACGCCCGCGTAGTCGGTGATCGCGGCGGACGGAACGGTGCTGACGAGTGCGGCGGCCGCGGCGCACCGGGCACCGAGTTCGGGGCTGTCGAAGCCCAGCAACCGGACGTCGAGCCCCACCGATTCCGCGCACCCCAGTGCACCTGCCGCGCGACCCGCGTCGCGGGCCACGACGGTCACGGATTTCACGCCGAGGTCGGCGAGCGCGACGAGCGCGGGCCTGGCCGTCCCGCCGGCGCCGACGACGACCGCCTCGGCGCCCGCGATGGCACCGACACCGCCCGCGGTGAGCGCGCCGCTGACCCCGTCCACGTCGGTGCAGTCGGCACGCCAGCCGCCCTCGATACGGACCAGGGTGTTCGCGGAGCCGATCGCCACGGCCCGGTCGGTGCGCTCCGACGCGAAGTCGAGCGCGGCAATCTTGCCCGGCATCGTGACGGACAGACCGACCCATTCCGGGCCGAGCCCGGACACCAGGCCGGGGAGTCGCTCCCCGTCGCACTCGATGCGGTCGTACGTCCACCCGGTGAGACCGAGCGCGCGGTACGCCGCGAGGTGCAGTTGCGGTGATCGCGAATGCGCGATCGGGCTGCCCAGCACCGCAGCTTTGCGTGCGGTCACCAACTCATCGTCCACTGTTGAGAATCCCGTTGTTCAGAGCCTGGTCGATGTTGGCCAGGTGTTCGTCGTAGCTCTTCGTGAAGAGTGTGGTGCCCTTCGCATCGATCGTCACGAAGTAGATCCAGTCGCCGGGCGCCGGTTGTTCGACCGCCTGGAGCGCCCCGATGCTCGGCGACGAGATCGGCGTCGCAGGCAGGCCGGGGCTGGCGTACGTGTTCCAGGGTGTCACCTGCGCGCGGTCGGCGTCGGTGGTGGCCAGTTCGGTGGTGTCCAGCGCGTAGTTGACGGTGGAGTCGAACTGCAGCGCCTGGTTGACGGCGAGCCGGTTGAGGATGACGCGGGCGACCTTCGAGAAGTCGTCGGGCATCGCCTCGCGTTCCACCAGGGACGCCGCGACCAGCATCTTGTACGGGGTGAGACCGACCTGGTTGCCCGCGGTGAGGATCCCGGTCTTCTCGTAGCTCGCGGAACTCTCGGACACCAGCCGCTGCAGAATGGCGGCCGGACCGGCGGTCGGATCGAAATCCCAACTGCCCGCGGCGATCAGGCCCTCGAGCTGGCGATCCCGGTCCGGAACACCCGCGACCGAGTCCTTCGCCCAGTCGGGCACGCCGAGCGCGGTCAGGTCGCCCGCACCGGCGGCGTTGAGGTCGTCGTAGCTGATGCACTTCTGCTGACCGGCGTCACCGAGGCAGCTGGCCTCGGAGATCAGCGTGTAGATCCCCTTCTTCTTGGCGCCGGTCTGCACGTCGGTCGTGTCGTGGAGTTGCCTGCCCTCGGAGATGATCATCTGCCCGACGCGGGAGGCGGGGTCGACCAGTTCCTGCACGGCGTCGTCCGCCGGAATCTGGGTCGCGAGGCTGTAGAAGCCGGGTTGCACCGAGTTCATGGCGTTGCTCTGGACCGCGGCGTTGAAGAACGCCGATCCGCTGGCGACGACGTCGCGGTCCGCCAGGGTGGTGGCGATCTCCTCCGCGGTGTCGCCCGGATGGACCTGCACGACCACCTCGGGACCGCCGGGGCCTGCGTAGTCCGCGGGCGCGTCGGACCCGCCGAAGAACAACTTGCCGCCGACGAACACGACACCGACCAGCACGATCAGGACCGTCGCGGCGGCGAGGACGCCGAACACCTTGCCCCGGCGCGCGCGTCCCCTGGCCTGTTTGCGTCTGCGGGCCTGCGTGCGGGCAGCGGCGCGGGTGGGCGGGATCTCCTCGGGAATCGCCGAGGGCGGGATCTCCTCGGGGATCGCCGAGATGATCTGTGTCTCGGCCTCCGCGAACGCGACGTCCGGTTGCGGACGGTCGTAGCCGTCGTCGGGGTATGCCTGGGCGTCGTCCGGATCGTCGACGTGGTCGTCCACAAACGGGCGGTCGTCGGCCGGCGGCTCCCGGTACGCGCGGGCGTCGCCGTAGGAGCGGGGACCGTATCCGTCCTCGTACACGGACTCGATGTCGGAGGGCTGCTCGTAGCGCGGCTCGTACCGCGGCTCCGCGTAATCGCGGTGCGGTTCGTGGCGCTGCGGCTCCTCGAGGTGCGGTTCCTCGTAGTGTGGTTCGTCGACGTGCGGCTCGTCGAAATGCGGCTCGTCGAAATACGGTTCGTCGTGCACGACGGCGTGGCGGCCGGTGGTGACGAGGTCGTCGCCCGGGGGCGGCGTGTAGCCGACCTCGTCGTCGTCCTCTTCGAGGTAGCGGTGCCGTCGGGGTTCGCGGGGGATGTACTGGAAGTCGGGTCGCTCACCAGCGGGGCGGCGGCGGTGATTGCTCACTGGCCTGCCTCCGGTAGCTGCACGTCCCCACCTGAATCCCCTGCATTCACCGACCTGCTCCGCTCGTCCAACCATCCCTGCAAGATCGCCACCGCCGCAGCCTGGTCGATCACAGGACGCTGGCCCCTCGCACTGACACCGCTCTCGCGAAGCGCCCGTGCGGCAGTGACGGTCGTCAGACGTTCGTCCGCCATCCGCACCGGTATCGGGTCGACCTTCCTTCGCAATCGCTTCGCGAACACAGTAGCGATCGAGGCGGCTTTTCCCCGTTCACCCCGCAGGGTCTGCGGCAGACCGACGATAACCTCCACCGCCTCGTATTCCTCGACAATGTCGGCAATGCGCCGGATGTCCGGCGCGTCGGGCCCGCGTTCCTTGGACCGGGGCACCGTCTCCACGGGGGTGGCGAGGATCCCGTCAGGGTCGCTCGACGCGACACCGATGCGGACACTACCCACATCGATGCCGATACGCCGACCACGCCCAGGGTCGTCGACTCCCGGTCGATCCGGACCCTGTTCCGCGTGATCCACCGTTACCGGCTCCCCACCTTGTCTGCGACTTGTGCCCGGACCGCGTCGAGGGCGGCCGCAATTCCGCTGGTGTCCGAGCCGGAACCCTGTGCCATGTCGGCCTTTCCGCCGCCGCGACCGCCGATCTTCGGACCGAATTCCTTCACGAGGTCGCCGGCCGACAGACCGAGTTCCTGGGCGGCCTTGCTCACGGCCACCACGAACGGCACCTTGCCGTCGACGTCGCCGAGCAGCACGACCACGGCGGGCTGGGTGCCGAACCGGCCGCGGATGTCCGTGACGAGTCCGCGCAGGTCGTTGCCGCCGACACCGGCCGGGGCGGAGTCCGCGACCAGCAGCACCGGCCCGACCCGCTGGGCCTTGTCGACGAAGGTGCCCGCCGAGGCGAGAACCGCCTGCGCGCGGGTCTGCTCGAGTTCCTTCTCCGCCACCCGAAGTCGCTCCACCAGTGCCTCGACGCGGGCGGGCACCTCTTCCGAGGGCACCTTCAGCGACGACGACAGCCCGGCGAGCAGCGCCCGTTCCTTGGCCAGGTAGCGGTACGAGTCGAGCCCGACGTAGGCCTCGACGCGGCGCACGCCGGAGCCGACGGACTGCTCACCGAGCAGGGTGACGTTGCCGATCTGCGAGGAGCTGCCCACGTGAGTTCCACCACACAGCTCCATCGAGAACGGTCCGCCGATCTCGACGACCCGCACCTCGTCGCCGTAGTTCTCGCCGAACAACGCCATCGCGCCCATCGACTTCGCCTTGTCGAGGTCGGTGACGAACGTGTTCACGGAGTAGTCGGCGGCCACCGCCTCGTTCGCGACGACCTCGATGTCCTGCTTCTGCGCTTCCGTCAGCGCGCCCTGCCAGGAGAAGTCGAACCGCAGGTAGCCCGGCTTGTTCAGCGAGCCGGCCTGAACGGCGTTGGGGCCGAGCACCTGTCGCAGCGCGGCGTGCACCATGTGCGTGCCGGAGTGCCCCTGGGTGGCGCCCTTGCGCCACGCGGCGTCGACCTGCGCGAGCACGACGTCGCCCTCGGTGATCTGCCCCTCCTGCACGGTCACCTTGTGGACCCACAGCTTCTTGGCGATCTTCTGGACGTCGTTGACCTTCACCCGCAGACCCGGACCGGTGAGGGTGCCGAGGTCGGCGATCTGGCCACCCGCCTCCGCGTACAGGGGACTGCGGTCGAGGATGACCTCGACGTCCTGGCCCACCGTCGCGACGGGGACGCGCTGGCCCTGCGAGATCAGGGCGAGAACGTGTGCCTCGGAGACCAATTCGTGGAATCCGGTGAACTCGGTGGGTCCGCGGTCGAGGAGTTCCTTGTAGACGGTCAGGTCGGCGTGCGCGTGCTTGCGGGCCTGGGCGTCGTCCTTCGCGCGCTGCCGCTGTTCGGCCATCAGCGTGCGGAAACCCTCCTCGTCGACGGTCAGACCGGCCTCGGCCGCCATCTCCAGGGTCAGGTCGATCGGGAAGCCGTACGTGTCGTGCAGCGCGAACGCCTGCTCGCCGCCGATCGTCGACTTGCCGGACGCCTTCACCGATTCGGCGGCGCCTTCGAACAGCTTGGAACCGGACGTGAGGGTCTTGAGGAACGCGGTCTCCTCCCCCACGGCGACCGTCTCGATGCGGCCGAAGTCGCTGTCGAGGACCGGGTACGACGGCGCCATCGTGTCGCGGACGACGGTGATGAACTCCCGCATGCTGGGCTTGTCGGCGCCGAGCAGTTTCGCGGAGCGGACGATGCGCCGCAGCAGGCGGCGCAGGACGTAGCCGCGGCCGTCGTTGCCGGGGTTCACACCGTCGGCGATGAGCATCGCGGCGGTGCGCGCGTGGTCGGCGATCACCCGGAATCGCACGTCGTCGTCGTGGTCGACGCCGTACTTGCGGCCCGACAGTTCCTCGGCCTTCGCGATGACCGGGCGCACGAGATCCGTCTCGTACACGTTGTCGACGCCCTGCAGCAGGAATGCGACGCGCTCGACGCCCATGCCGGTGTCGATGTTCTGCTTCGGCAGCGGTCCGAGGATCTCGAAGTTGTCCTTGCTGACGCCGAGACCGCGCTCGTTCTGCATGAACACGAGATTCCAGATCTCGATGTAGCGGTCCTCGTCGGCCTCCGGGCCGCCTTCCCGACCGAATTCGGGGCCGCGGTCGAAGTAGATTTCCGAGCACGGGCCGCAGGGGCCGGGGATGCCCATGGACCAGTAGTTGTCGGCCATGCCGCGGCGCTGGATCCGCGTCTCGGGGACGCCGACCTCGTCGCGCCAGATGTCGCGCGCCTCGTCGTCGTCGAGGTAGACCGTCACCCAGATCCGCTCGGGGTCGAACCCGTAGCCGCCGTCGTCGACACCGGAGGTCAGCAGCGACCACGCGTGCTTGATCGCGTCGCGCTTGAAGTAGTCGCCGAAGGAGAAGTTGCCGGCCATCTGGAAGAACGTGTTGTGCCGTGTGGTGATGCCCACATTCTCGATGTCGAGGGTGCGCACACACTTCTGGACACTGGTCGCCCTCGGGTACGGCGGAGTCTGCTGGCCGAGGAAGAACGGCACGAACTGCACCATTCCGGCGTTGACGAACAGCAGATTCGGATCGTCGAGAATCAGCGAGGCGCTGGGTACCTCGGTGTGGGCCGCCTTGACGAAATGGTCGAGGAAGCGCCGGCGAATCTCGTGGGTCTGCACGTCAGTGATCCTTATTGTCTGTCTCGAGGGCAACTACGGTCACCGGGTGGCTGGGCACACCCGGCGGTTCGGCAACATTCAGCTTAACCGGCCACCCTGACGGTTCGTGCCGCGGACGATGGCGCGCAGTTTGTCCACACGGCCCGCGATGTCACGCTCGCCGCCGTGGGTGGTGGGCTGGTAGTAGTCGACGCCGACGAGCTCGTCGGGCGGATACTGCTGCGCCAGTACCCCGTCCGGGTGGTCGTGGGGATATCGGTAGCCGACGGCGTTGCCGAGCTTCGCCGCCCCCGCGTAGTGACCGTCGCGCAGGTGCGGTGGGACGAGCCCGGCGTTTCCCGCCGCGACGTCCGCCATGGCGGCGCCGAGTGCGGCGATGACGGCCCCCGACTTCGGGGCGGTCGCGAGGTGGATGGTGGCCTGGGCGAGGGCGAGGCGGGCCTCTGGCATCCCGATCAGCTGCACCGCCTGCGCGGCGGCGGTCGCGGTCTGCAACGCGGTCGGGTCGGCCATCCCGATGTCCTCGCTGGCGTGGACGACCAGCCGGCGCGCGATGAAGCGGGGGTCCTCGCCCGCGGTCAGCATCCGCGCCAGGTAGTGCAGGGCGGCGTCGACGTCCGAGCCGCGGATCGATTTGATGAACGCACTGATCACGTCGTAGTGCTGGTCGCCGTCCCGGTCGTAGCGAACGGCCGCCTTGTCGACGCTCGCCTCCACCGTCGCGAGGTCCAGCAGCACGGGACGGTCCGCGTCACCGGCCTGGTCGAGCGCCGCGCCCGCCGCCGCCTCGAGCGCGGTGAGCGCGCGCCGGGCGTCACCGGCCGCGAGGCGCACCAGATGGTCCATCGCGTCGCCGGCGATCTCGATATCCCCGCCGAGACCCCGCTCGTCGGTGCGCGCCCGCTCGAGGAGGTTCTCGATGTCGTCCGCCGTCAGCGACTGCAGTTGCAGGACCAGTGAGCGGGACAGCAGCGGGGACACCACGGAGAACGACGGATTCTCGGTGGTGGCGGCCACGAGCAGCACGATCCGGTTCTCCACCGCCGCCAGCAGTGCGTCCTGCTGAGTCTTCGAGAAGCGGTGCACCTCGTCGATGAACAGCACCGTCTGCTCACCCGCGAGGAGCCGTCGGCGGGCCAGTTCGATGACGCCACGCACTTCCTTCACACCCGCGGACAGCGCGGACAGCGCCTCGAAGCGGCGCCCGGTGGCACCCGAGATCAGCGACGCCAACGTGGTCTTGCCGGTGCCGGGCGGACCGTACAGCAGCACGGACGCCGCCCCCGACCCCTCCACGAGCCGCCGCAGCGGCGCGCCGGGGCCGAGGAGATGCTGCTGCCCGACCACCTCGCCGAGCGTGCGGGGGCGCATGCGCACGGCCAGCGGTGCGCGGTGGTCGACCGGCACCGGACCGGGAACCGGGCGCGGAGCCACCGCCTCGTCCGACTGCACCGCCTCGTCCGACCGCACCGTCTCGAACAGGCCCGCCGACTCGTCCTCGCCGACATCCGAACCGAAAAGATCGCTCACAAGTTCGACGCTACTGGAACCCGCACCGCCCGACCCAGTCCGGCCGGACCCACGGGTCAGCCGACGGACAGTCCCCGGATCTTGTCGGCGATGAGGCGGGCGTCGTGGGCGACCACCGTGTTCCCCGCGTGATCCGCCGAACGGGCCAGCTTGTCCCAGCGCTGGGTCAGCGCCTCGGACCGCGGCACCGACAGGTGATGCTCGCGGACCGCGGCGATCCGCGTGTGGTTGTCCGGCAGGAACAGGTACGTGCTGAGCCACACCCAGATCAGTTGCGCCTCGACCATGCGGGCGGCGAGCACGTTGTCGTCGGCGAGCGCGGGCCACATCCCCACGACCTCCGCCCGCCAGGCCTCGATCATCGCCTGGGTGCGGTCCTCGGACAGTTCGATGCTGCACAGGCAGCCCGGGAAGGAGACCAGCGCGTACGCGATGTCGAGCATGGCGTCGCGGAAACCGCCCCACTCGTAGTCGAGGAACCGGACGCCCTCGTCGTTGACGATGATGTTGTCCGGGCACAGGTCGGACGGGCTGAACGCCCGGAACCGGCCGCTCTCGAACAGCTTCGCGGCCCGTGCCACCTGTTCGGTCAGTTCCGGGGACACGTCGACGCGGAGGATGTCGGACAGCAGGCCGGGCACGGCGGGCACCGCACGCTCGACCTGCTCGGCGACGGTGTCGTCGCAGTGCGCCACCTCGGCGCGGCGCAGCAGTGCGGTGAAGTCTTCTTCGCGGCCCACGGTGGCCGCGTGCATGCGGCCGAGCGCCTGGGCCATGGCCATCAGGGTGTTGGTGACGGTGTCGGAATCGGAGTGCTCGAGCAGCGCGCTGATCGGGGTGGCGTCCCCGAGGTCGCTGAGCACGAGGAGCCGGGCCTCGAGGTCGGATGCGAGCAGTTCGGCTCCGGGGCGGCTGTCCGTCGCCAGCGCCGTGGCGAACTGGTACGAGACGGCCTCGCGGAGGAAGGCGCTGCGGCTGTCGCCGGACAGGTCGTCGGGATCGACGGCCCGCGCGCCGGACACACCGGACTCCTCGCGGACCTGCTTGATCACCAACGTGCGAGGGAGGGAGAACGGATTCTCCGCCACCCGCACACGGAGCACGATGGTGCGGCCACTACCGCCGAGATCCACGGGATCCACCAGTGTCACGGGTGCCCCTGTGCGACGGGTGAGCAGCTTCTCGGCTGCGGCAACTACCTCTGAAACGGGGTCTGCCAGTATTGCAGTCATCGCGGACCAACTTACCTGCTAGTGACACGGATCATCGAGTCCTCCTCCGGAAGCCCCGATGAATTTCAGCATTTCGGCTGATCCGGTGCGAGTACTTCCATCGGCGCCACGTCAACCGACACCGCAATGGTGCTGTTTCGTGCCTCTGTGTATATGACACCGCGCAGCGGCGGCACGTCGGCGTAGTCCCGGCCCCACGCGACCACGGTGTACCGCTCGTCGACGAGCTGGTCGTTGGTGGGGTCGAAGGCCAGCCACCGGTCCCCCGGCATCCACACCGCGGCCCAGGCGTGCGTCGCGTCGACGCCGATCATCCGTTCCTTGCCGGGCGGCGGCTGCGTCGCGAGGTACCCGGACACGTACCGGGCCGCGAGTCCGCGCGACCGCAGGCAGGCGATGGCGAGCCGGGCGAAGTCCTGGCACACCCCCGACCGCTTCTCCAGCACCTCCGCGACCCGCGTCGACACCGACGTCGCCCCCGACTTGTACTCGAAGTCGCGGTGGATGCGGGTCGTGAGATCGACCACCGCATCCACGAGGGGCCGCTCCGGCGGGAAACTCGGCGCCGCGTACTCGCGGACCGCGTCGCCGATCTCGGGGGGCTCGAGGTCGAGCACGAACTCCTGCGCCATCGCCCCCTCGGTGCCCACCGGGCGGGACAGCTCCCACGGCGCGTTCGCCGGTGCGGCGGCGAGCCTCGCCCTGTCCGGTCCGTAGACCTCGATCTCGGATTCGGCCGACACCACCAGTTCCTCGTGCGGCGTGCTCACCTGGAAGTACAGGTCCCGGTTGCCGTACACGTCCGACCCGGTGGAACGGTCCGCGGGCGGCGGCGTGATGTCGACGACGGAAGCGACGCACCGCTGTTCCTCGGTGTCGCGCGGCAAGAGGTAACCCCGGCCGTACGAGGAGGTCACCGGCCCCGAGTACGTGTACGTCGTGCGGTGGGTGATCTTGTATCGGCGCAGAACCGGACGTTCCGCTGCCGGGTCCGGGTGGGGCGTCGTGTCGGTCATGCGGGGACTCCGCCCGGGGAGGTGCTCGAGGAGGTGCTCGGGGAGGTGCTCGGGGAGGTGCCGCTGCCCCACAGCGGCTGGGTGCCGCCGGGCAGCGACAGCTGGCCCTTCAGCATCACGTCGGACAGTTCGCTCAGCAGTGCGCGCATCGTGGTCGTCAGCTCACCCAGCTCCTTCCGGGACCCGTTCGCATCGACCGATTCGAGTCGCACGGGGTCGACCCGGCGCACGGTGTTGACCATGTCCTCGGCGAGCCGCTCCGCGCGGGACGCACCCGAGGCGTCCGGCAGTGCGGCCAGATTCGTGCGCAACGCCTCCAGTTGGAACGCCAGCGACCGCGGGTTCTTCACGTCGAACAGCAGCAACTCGGCCACGGCCGCCGGGCGGATTCCGCGGTTGCGGCGGCGGTAGACCACGGAACTCTCGGTGGCGACGAGAAGCGATTCGATCACCGCCCGTTCGGTCGCGGTATCCGTCTTCCGCCCGAGGGTCGAGTCCACCAGCGCGATCAGGGTGGCTGCCCGCTCGATCCGTTTGCCGATGTCCATGACGTGCCAGCCGGTGTCGCGGACCAGCGACTCCGCGGCGACCCCGGACAGGGCGAGCATGCCGCCGAGCACCGCGGACTGCGCCTCGAACAGTGCGGACCCGTCGTCGACGGTGTCGGCGGTGACCTGCCCGAGCGCGCGTTCGACGGTGCTGAGGACGGCCCAGATGTCGTTCGACAGTTGCCCGCGCACGGCCCGCGCGGCCTGCTCGACGCCGCGCACCGCGTGGGCGAGCGAGCCGTCCCGGTCGGGGTCCGCCGTCAGCGAGCGGAACTCGGAGCGCACCCGTCGCTGGTCGGTGACCGGATCGGAGCCCGGGTCGGCCCCGAGATCGAGCCCCTCCGGGTGGTTCCCGGCGTCGGCGACCCGCAGGACCGTGTTCAGCAGGATCGGGAGGCTTCCGCCGCCCGCCAGCCACGGTCGCAGGCGGTAGTCGCGGTACTTCTCCCCCACGGCGATCATCAGCCGGGCCGCACCCTCGGCACGTTCGGCGAACCGGCCCATCCAGAACAGTTCGGTCAGCGCACGCGGCGACGTCATCAGGTCGGACGTCGTCGCCGCATACGTGGGCAGGGTCTCCCCGTCCCGCTCGGCGCCGTCGCCCGGGTCGGTGGACGCGGTGCGCTGCGCCAGCCGGATCCAGACGTCCTTCGCCCCGGCGTGGCGGCGGTCCCCGCGCTCGGCCCCGGGAACGAGGGACGTGCCGAGACCGCCGGCCATCGGGGTGAATCCCACCTGCTGCGCGACGCTGAATAACCGCATCCCGACCGGCGCCAACACGACATCCCCGGACCGGTCGGCGGCGGGCGCGTACGACGGGTCCGGGACGATCTGCCCGACCCACCGCTCGGGTTCGGCCCGCACCCGGTCCAGCAGGGCCTCCCGTTCGGCGTCACGGAGTTCGGCGGGCACGATCGGCGCACCCCCGTGTACGGCGCGCAGCACCATCGACGAGGCGTTCGTGAGGATGTGCGACAGCTCCGACCGGTCGCCGCCCCAGAAACTCGGAACCGACTGCAGCAGCAGATCCTCGTCGAGCAGCCGGCGGCACAGGTCCGGAAGCAACCGGGTGAGCGCGGGGTTCTCGAGGATTCCGCTGCCGAGGGTGTTGACGACGGTCACGCCGCCCCGCCGCAGCACCTGGACGAGACCGACGACGCCGGACCGCGAGCCGGGGCGCAGGTCGAGGGGGTCGGCGAGGTCGGCGTCCACCCGCCGGACGATGACGTCGACGCGTTCCAGACTGCCGAGGGACCGCATCCACACGTGCCCGTCGCGGACCACCAGATCGGCGCTCTCCACGAGCGGGAAACCGAGGACCGTCGCCAGATACGCCTGATCGAATGCGGCCTCGGACCGGGTGCGGGGGCTGAGGACGACGACGAGCGGGTCCTCGGTGCCCGCGGGGGCGGCGTCGATCGCCGCGAGCCGCATCGACTGGGCGAACGAGGACAGCGGGCGCGGTCCGACCGCCTCGTAGATGCCGGGCATCGCCCGCGCGATGACGCGGCGGTCCGCCATCGCATATCCCGCGCCCGCCGGGGACTGGGTGTGGTCGCGCAGCGCGTGGAACGTGCCGTCCGCCCCGCGGCCGACGTCGAGTCCGTGCAGGAACAGCTGGTGGCGGCCCGGCACCGTGATGCCGTGCGCCGCACGGACGTAGCCCGGGTGCCCGAACACCGTGCGGGCCGGGACGGCGCCGCTCCGGACGAGGGCCATCGGTCCGTACAGGTCCGCGAGTACCGCGTCGAGGAGCCGGGAGCGCTGCACGAAACCCGCCGCGAGCTGCTCCCACTCCTCGGCGGCGACGATCAGCGGGACCGCGTCGATCTCCCACCGGGGCGATGCGGTCGGCGCGTCCGAACCGTCGAGGGGGTTGTAGGTGATCCCGTGGTTGTCGACGAGCAGCCGGATGCGGGACTGCAGGCGGCGGACGGAGTCGGGCCCGCCGTCCGTGAAGTCCTGGGCCAATTCCGCCCACGGTTCCCGGAGGCCGCCGCCACCGTCGAACAGTTCGTCGTAGCCCGCGCCGTCGTGCGGCGAGACGCTCATCAGGCCCTCCGCCGCTGCGCCGGGGAGCGATCTTTGCGCGCCTGCTCGAGCAGGCGGCGGGGATCGCCGCCGCTGCGCAGTCGCAGCGCCAGGACGAGGACGCCGGCGACGACGATGCCCACCATGTTGACCCCGAGTTGCAGCGCCGCCAGTGCCGCGATGCGCCATTCGCCCACGGTGACCGCGACGACGGCGAATCCGGCCGCCGGAACGGTGGTGACCGAGATGAAGACGCCGACGAGTGCCGCCGACTTCGAGGACACGAGCGCGAGCATGCCTGCCGCACCGGCGAGCAGCGCGACGATCAACGACAGCGGTCCGACGCGGTAGATGAAGTCGACCTGGTCGAGCGACTCGATGCTCTCGAACTCCATCCACCCGATTCGCTCCATCGCCAGCGTCGCGAGCAGTGTCGCCGCCATCGCGAACGGGAAACCGAACAGCAGGGCGATCAGCGACCGCCGGGCCAGCCCGAGCTTGCGCCGCATCAGGGCGACGGCGAGCGCGGCGAGCGGGCCGAACTCCGGCCCCACCACCATGGCCCCGACGACGGTGATCGGCGAGTCGGTGACGACACCCACCGCGGCCAGCAGGCAGGCGATGGTGAGGAACGCGAGGAACGTGACGTTGAGCGTCGATTCCTCACGCGTCCGGCTGACCAGCTCCTCCCACACGACGCTGTCCGCGGGATCGCCTGGGGCCGCCTTCTCCGCCTCGCGCGCGGACTTCGACAGCACCGTTTCGACGGGCTCCACCGTGATCGCGCCGGTGCGGTCGATGCCCAGGGCCTCGAGCGCGTCGATCACATCGTTGGCCGCCTCACGGGCGACGTCGGTCTGGATCGCGTCGCCGGCGGGGTCGATCGCCGCCTGTCGCAGCACCACCACGTGGGTGGCGCCGGGTTCCGCGGCGAGCACACCGAGGACGTCCTCAGTGCGCTCGGCCGGACAGATCACTCGCAGGTGCAACATCGTGTCCCCCGGCTGTTCCGCGTCGTCCGATCGTTCGAGCCCGCCGGCGACACCCGCCGGCGGACCCGCCTACTTCTCGGCGTGAGCGTCGGGCTTCGCCGCGGCGGCGTCGACCTTCGGCTCCGGCTTGGCGTCGACACCCGATTCCTTGCGCTGCTGCGCGGTGATCGGCGCAGGCGCACTGGTCAGCGGATCGACACCGCCACCCGACTTCGGGAACGCGATGACCTCACGGATCGAATCCACCCCGGCCAGCAGGGCGGTGATCCGGTCCCAGCCGAACGCGATGCCGCCGTGCGGCGGCGCCCCGAACGCGAACGCGTCGAGGAGGAAGCCGAACTTCTCCTCGGCCTCCTCGTGGGAGATGCCCATCACCTTGAACACTCGCTCCTGAATGTCCTTGCGGTGGATACGAATACTGCCGCCGCCGATCTCGTTGCCGTTGCAGACGATGTCGTAGGCGTACGCGAGCGCGGAACCCGGGTCGGTGTCGAACGTATCGATCGACTCCGGCTTCGGCGAGGTGAACGCGTGGTGCACCGCCGTCCAGGCGCTGTACCCGAGCGCGACGTCGCCGCTCGCGGTGGCGTCCGCGGTCGGCTCGAACAGCGGTGCGTCGACGACCCACACGAACGCCCACGCGTCCGGGTCGATGAGGTTCTGCTTGCGGGCGATCTCGCCGCGGGCGGCGCCGAGCAGCGCGCGGGAGGACTTGGTGGCGCCGGCGGCGAAGAAGATGCAGTCACCGGGCTTCGCGCCGACGTGCGCGGCGAGGCCCTCACGTTCGGCGTCGGTCAGGTTCTTGGCCACCGGTCCGCCGAGCGTGCCGTCCTCGCCGAGGAGCACGTACGCCAGGCCCTTCGCCCCGCGCTGCTTCGCCCATTCCTGCCAGGCGTCGAGCTGCTTCCGCGGCTGGCTCGCGCCGCCGGGCATGACCACCGCACCGACGTATTCCTGCTGGAACACGCGGAACGTGGTGTCCTTGAAGAACTCGGCGCACTCGACCAGTTCGACACCGAACCGCAGGTCCGGCTTGTCGGAACCGTAGCGGCGCATCGCCTCGGCGTACGTCATCCGCGCGATCGGCGTCTTGATCTCGTGCCCGACCAGCTTCCACAGCGAGGTCAGCACCTCCTCCGCGAGGAGGATGACGTCGTCCTGGTTGACGAAGCTCATCTCGATGTCGAGCTGCGTGAACTCGGGCTGACGGTCCGCGCGGAAATCCTCGTCGCGGTAGCAGCGCGCGATCTGGTAGTAGCGTTCGATGCCGCCGACCATGAGCAGCTGCTTGAACAGCTGCGGGCTCTGCGGCAACGCGTAGAAGCTGCCCGGCTGCAGTCGCGCGGGAACCAGGAAGTCGCGGGCGCCCTCCGGCGTCGACCGCGTCAACGTGGGCGTCTCGACCTCGACGAACTCGTGGTGCGCGAGCACGGCACGGGCCGCGGCGTTGACCTTGGACCGCAACCGGATGGCGTGGCCGGGACCCTCACGGCGCAGGTCCAGGTAGCGGTACTTCAGGCGCGCTTCCTCGCCGGCCTGGTCGTCCAGCTGGAACGGCAGCGGCGCGCTCTCGTTGAGGACCTCGAGCTCGGTGACGTTGACCTCGATCGCCCCGGTGGGGATCTCGAAGTTCTGGTTGCCCTCGGGACGGACCTCGACCACACCGGTGACCTTGACGCAGTACTCGGCGCGCAGACGGTGGGCCTGCTCGGCGGCGGCGCCCTCACGGAACACCACCTGGGACACGCCCGACGCGTCACGTAGATCGATGAAGATCACCCCGCCGTGATCACGACGCCTGGCAACCCAACCGGTGAGGGTTACGGTCTGCTGGGCCTGCTCGGCTCGCAATGAACCGGCGAGATGTGTGCGCAGCACGGGATTCCTTTCGAAACATGGGGCAAGCTACTTCGTTGGCTGAGATCCTACGGAGACACCGTGCGTGAGCGGAAACGCATACCCGCTTCACGTGGGAGGCTCGATCGGCACGCACCGGAAAACTGAAGAGAAAGCGAAGACACATGACCTTCAACGAGGGCGCCCGAATGGACTCCGGCCGGGTGTCGACCGGAGGTGGGGGCGGCGGTGGCCTCGGCGGCAAGTTCGCGATAGGTGGCGGCGCGGGCGGTCTGATCGTGCTGGTTCTGGCGCTGCTCCTCGGCGGCGATCCCGGTTCGCTGCTCGGCGGTCTCAGCGGCACCACCGAGTCCGGCCAGAATTCCGGCGCGGGCCTCGCGGGGTGCGAGACCGGCGCGGACGCCAACCGCGACGTCAACTGCCGGGTGGTGTTCACCGCGGGCAGTCTCGACTCCGTGTGGGGACAGGAACTCGTGCAGCAGACCGGCACCGCGTACGTGCCACCGGAGGTCGTGCTGTTCTCCGGTTCCGTCAGCACCGGCTGCGGCAACGCGACCAGCGAGGTCGGGCCGTTCTACTGCCCGGCCGACTCGACCGCATACTTCGACACCAGCTTCTTCCAGCTCCTCGTCGACCGCTTCGGGTCCAGCGGCGGCCCGCTGGCGCAGGAGTACGTGGTGGCGCACGAGTTCGGTCACCACATCCAGAACCAGCTCGGCGACATCGGACGGGCGCAGGCCGACCCGCGCGGCGCCGACTCGGCCGCGGTGCGGACCGAACTGCAGGCCGACTGCTACGCGGGCGTGTGGGCCCACTACGCCGACACCCTCCCCGGCCCCGACGGCGGACCGCCGTTCCTGAACACCCTCACCGACACCGACATCGACGACGCCCTGTCCGCCGCCTCCTCGGTCGGCGACGACCGCATCCAGCAGTCGGCGGGCGCCCGGGTGAATCCGGAGGGCTGGACGCACGGCTCGTCGCAGCAGCGCCAGAAGTGGTTCGCCACCGGATACCGGACCGGCCAGGTGCAGGCCTGCGACACCTACTCGGCACGCGATCTGAACAACCCGCCCGCGCTCCGCTGACCAACATCCACCGACAAATAATTTTGTCTTGACAGAATTTACTGTCGGTGCGAGAGTTGACGCATGTTGGACGTAGCAGTGATCGATCAAGCGGCCGCCGCCGAGATCTCCCTGGACCCGGTCCGGGCGCGGTTGCTGGCGGCGCTCGCCGAACCCGGTTCGGCGAGTTCCGTCGCCGCGCAGGTGGGATTGACCCGGCAGAAGGCCAACTACCACCTGCGGGCGCTCGAGGAACACGGTCTCGTCGAACTCGTCGAGGAACGCAGGAAGGGCAACGTCACCGAACGGCTGTTCCAGGCCACCGCCGCGTCGTACGTCATCTCCCCCGCCGCGTTCGCCGCCCTCGCGCCCGATCCCGACCGGGCACCGGATCAACTGTCGGCCCGCTGGCTGGTGGCACTGGCTGCGCGACTGGTCCGTGAGGTCGGCGAGTTGATCGCCGGCGCCACCGCGGCACGTCAGCCGTTGGCCACCTACGCGATCGACAGCGAGATCCGGTTCGCGTCGGCGGCCGACCGCTCCGCGTTCGCCGACGAACTCGGCGAATCCGTCAAGAACCTGGTGTCCCGCTACCACGACGAGAACGCCTCGAACGGGCGCAGGCACCGCCTCGTCGTCGCACTGCATCCGAGCCTGAAAACACCGTCCGCGCAAGCGAAGTCATCCGACAACCGCCACGAGGAGAGCTAGTCATGTCGAAGAATTTCGAGATCCGCCGCGAAGTCGTCCTGAACGCCGGCCCCGAGGACGTGTTCGCCGCCGTCACCACCGGCACCGGCGGCTGGATGTTCCCCACCGAACTCGATCCCGGGGTCGGCAACGAGGGACCCGACGACCCCGCCGTCGTCGAGTGGGAGCCGCCGCAGAAGTTCGCGGTCCGCCAGGAGGGACCCGACGGCTGGTTCAACGCCCTCGAGTACCTCATCGAGGCGCGCGACGGCGGCACGGCAGCGCTGCGCTACGTGCACAGCGGCATCTTCACCGACGACTGGGACGCGCAGTACGACGGCGCCGACAAGCACACCACGTTCTACCTCCACAGTCTCGGCCAGTACGTCCGGTACTTCGCGGGCCGCGCGGCCACCTACATCGCGACCGGCGGCCCGGCGGCCTCCGCCGATCCCGGCGCGATGACCACGCTCCGCGGGGCGCTCGGCCTGTCCGACACGTCGACCGCCGGCGACACCGTCACCGTCGACGTCCCCGGATTCGGCACGGTGGACGGTGTCGTCGACTACCTGACGCCGCACTTCATCGGAATCCGGACCGGCGACGCGCTGTACCGGTTCTACGGCCGCAACGCATTCGGTGGAACGGTCGACGCGGCGCACCACCTGTTCGCCGCGGGCGCCGACCAGGAGAAGTCGCAGGACGCGTGGAAGTCCTGGCTGGACGACGTCTTCGCCTGACTCAGGCGTCCTGCCCGAGTTCAGGAAGCCGTGAACTCGCCCCTACCCGGAATGTTCGGTGTGCTCGGGGTGATCTCGACACTGACGCGACCCGCCCCCGGATCGAAGTAGACGGCCGTCGGCGCCCCCGGACCGTCCCATCCGCTCAACGCCCATTGCTTCGTTCCGGAGGCGCCGGTGTCGAGGTTGCGCCAACGCACTGTTCCGTCGACCATGCAGACCCGGGAAGTGCCCACGAAATGCGTCGTCAGCATGACGTAGTTCGGCCCGTACGGCCCCGGGTAGCCGGACGACGCCTGGGCGTCGATCCGGCCACCGCACACGCTGATGTCGCCGGGGTTCAGACCGTGCCCGATCGTGAACGTGGGTGTCAGCGTGGCCGTATCCGCAACGGCGGCAGTGGGTGCGCCGAACAGTGCGGCAGCGGCAAGCGACGCCACCACCGCCGAACGGACTACCAGATTTCCCACAGTCATGACACTCCTCGGTCGTGTGCGGCGGGCGAACCCCTCCCCCGTGTGTCTCCGGGAATGCCGGGCGCGTTACGCGTCCGCACGGTTGGGGTCGACGCACCGTTCGTCAGAAGAGGGTGAGCGCCGGTCCGGGACGACCGGCCCCGACCAGTTCACCGCGGTCGGGCTCGGGCTGCCCGGCGTCCCGGTGTTTCGCACCGCCGCCGAGGCCGTACCGGTCGACGAGGGGGTCGACTCGCTGCTTCAGCCACGACTTGTATTCGGGCGGAACGTAGGACGCCCGCCCGTACAACTGCCGGTACTGGCGGACGAGCGCGGGATGCTCCGTCGACAGCCAGTTCATGAACCAGCCCTTGGTGCTCCCGCGCAGGTGCATCGGGAAGACGGTCACGCCCGAGGCACCGGCATCGGCGATCGATTCGAGCAGGCCGTCCAGGTGCCGCACCGAATCGGTGAGGAACGGAATCACGGGAGCCACCATCACATTGCACGGCAGCCCGGCGTCGGCGATCGCCCGGATCAGATCGAGACGCGCCTTCGGGGTGGGTGTGCCCGGTTCGATCGACTTCTGGAGGTCGGGATCGTGGATCGCCAGCGAGACGCCGATGCTCACCGGCACCTGCCGGGCGGCCAGAGTCAGGAGCGGGAGGTCGCGCCGCAGCAGCGTCCCCTTGGTCAGAATCGAGAACGGGGTCGCGGATTCGGCGAGCGCGCGAATGATGCCGGGCATCAGACGGTATCGGCCCTCGGCGCGCTGATACGGATCGGTGTTGGTGCCGAGCGCCACGTGTTCACGCTTCCACGACCTGCGCCCCAACTCCTTGCGCAGCACCGCCGCGACGTTGGTCTTCACGACGATCTGATTGTCGAAGTCGCCGCCCGCATCGAGGTCGAGGTATTCGTGGGTGGGCCGGGCGAAACAGTAGCGGCATGCGTGCGAGCACCCGCGAAAGGCGTTGACGGTGAATCGGAATGGTAGTTGCGACTCCTCGGGCATCTTGTTCAGCGCACTCTTGCAGAGCACTTCGTGGAAGGTGATGCCGTCGAACTCGGGTGTCTGCACGCTGCGCACGAGTCCGGCGCGTTCCAGCCCTGGCAATGCACCGTCGTCGGCGTCGACCGCTTGCCCATCCCACCTCATGAGTACATGCGAACATTTGTTCTAACCGGTGTCAAGGCTTCGCACCGGGTGGACACCAGATCGTCGACGTCGACCGCGCTGGTGAGAGCGAGGTCGACGCTTGCGAGAATGTCGCTCATGTCGAACAGAAACAACATCTCGTCCGGTTCCGAGTGGGAAGGCAAGATCGGCTATTCCCGCGCCGTGCGCATCGGTCAGCTCGTGTCCGTGTCGGGTACCACCGCGTCGGGTCCCGACGGCCCCGTCGGCGGCGACGACCTCGCCGAGCAGACCCGCGAGGCGCTGCGCCGAATCGAGGCAGCGCTCGCGGAGGCCGGCGCGAGCACGACCGACGTGATCCGCACCCGCATGTACCTCACCGACATGAGCCGGTGGGAGGAAGCCGGCATCGCGCACGGCGAGGTCTTCGGCGAGATCCGCCCCGCCACGACGATCCTCGAGGTCAGTGCGCTGATCGCTCCGGGCCTGCTCATCGAGATCGAGGCCGACGCCGTCATCGGCGACTGACCGCCCCGGGGAGGCGGCACCGCACCGACGAGTGCCACGGCCGCCTCCCCACCTACCGGTGGTCCACCGGAAGTACCCACTCTTCGACGAGATTGGGTGAACAATTGTCGCGGTGAGCCCCCTGGGACGAATCGGTCGAGCGCTCCTCGCGTTCGCGCTGGTCGTTGTCATCGGCACGGCGGGCTACATCGTCCTCGGCTTCGGGCTCCTCGACGCGCTCTATCAGACCGTCACCACGATCACGACCGTCGGATTCCGCGAAGTACATCCCCTCAGCCGCGTCGGAGAAATATTCACGATCACCCTCATCCTCGCGGGGGTGGGCACCGCGCTGTACATGTTCGGCGTCCTCCTCGAGGCGCTCATCGAGGGCCACCTGCGCCATCACATGGAGAGACGGCGAATGGATCGACGCATCAGCCGGATGACCGGCCACATCATCATCTGCGGATGGGGCCGGGTAGGTACTGCGAGCGCGCAATACCTCACCTCACTCGGCCGTGAGATCGTCGTCATCGACCGCGAACCGGACAGACTCCGAGATATCCAGCACCCCACCGTCATCGGAGACGTCACCGACGACCGAACCCTCGAAGCCGCCGGGATCGCGCATGCACACGCTTTGATCTCCGCGCTCGACACCGACGCCGACAACGTGTACGTCACACTGTCGAGCCGGGCATTGCGCCCGGACCTCATCATCATCGCCCGCGCCCGGAACGAGGGGTCGATGTCCAAACTCGTGCGCGCCGGCGCCAACCGGGTGGTCAACCCGCAATTGATCGGCGGCCGCAGAATGGGTTCCTTTGCGCTGCAACCCCACGTGGCCGAATTCTTCGACGTGGTGATGCACGACGAGACCCTCGACTACCGCATGGAAGAGATCACCGTCGGTTCGACATCACCGTGGGTGGGAT
Organism: Rhodococcus pseudokoreensis; assembly: GCF_017068395.1. NCBI lineage: Bacteria > Bacillati > Actinomycetota > Actinomycetes > Mycobacteriales > Nocardiaceae > Rhodococcus > Rhodococcus pseudokoreensis. The sequence continues at coordinate 341,803 of NZ_CP070619.1, forward strand.
ACCCGCTCGAGCAGATGGGAATTCACGCAAGCGGCGCACTGCTGCTTGCGATTCGCACCGTCTCCGGTCAGTTCGTCGCCAATCCGGCGCCCACTATCCAACTCGAACCCGCAATGATCCTCATCGCTCTCGGAACGCCCGACGAACTCGATGCGGCACGCCACCACGTCAACCCGTAACGCGTAGCCCCGGCCGGTGACGCCCTTCCCCTTGACGTGCCCGCCCACGATCCCTATTCTCGAATTCGATTCGAGTTTCAGTATGGTGGAAGTTCCGCCGCAGCCCAGTTCCACCCATCACCCACCGTCGATCACCCCATGACCGCCGGCGCCCCGGCAACGGCGGGGTCACTCTTCGAGGAAAATATGTTCAGCAACGAGTTCACCCAGACGTTCGGAATCGAACACCCCATCGTGTGCGGCGGCATGACCGCCGTCGGCACCGCCGACCTGATCAGCGCGGTGGCCAACGCCGGCGCACTCGGATTCCTCACCGCCCTGACCCAACCGACCCCCGAGGCACTGGTCAAGGAGATCGCCCGCTGCCGCGATCTCACCGACAAACCGTTCGGCGTCAACCTCACCATCCTGCCCACCATCCAACCGGTCCCCTACGACGACTACCGCGACGCCATCGTCGACAGCGGCATCACCATCGTCGAAACCGCCGGCGGCAACCCGGCCCCGCACCTGCCCACGTTCAAGGCCGCCGGTGTGAAGGTCATCCACAAGGCCGTCTCGGTCCGGCACGCCGTCAAGGCCGAGCAACTCGGCGTCGACGCCATCAGCATCGACGGCTTCGAATGCGCCGGCCACCCCGGCGAAGACGACGTCCCCGGCCTCATACTGATCCCCGCGGCGGCCCGGGCACTGACCATCCCGATCATCGCCAGCGGCGGAATCGCCAGCGGAGCCGGACTCGTCGCCGCGCTCGCACTGGGAGCGTCGGCGGTCAACATGGGCACCCGATTCATGGCGACCACCGAGGCGCCGATACACGACAACGTCAAGCAGCAGATCGTGCAGAACACCGAACGCGACACGCGAATCGTGTTCCGCGAGTTCCACAACTCCGCACGCGTCGCCCGCAACTCGGTCTCCGAAGAGATCGTCGACCTGTCCCGGCGCCCGGGTGCCACCTTCGACGACATCGCCCATCTCGCCAGCGGCGCCCGCGGCCGCGATCGGGTGTACGGCGCCGGCGACGTCGAGGACGGACTGTGGTGGGCCGGCCAGGCCCAGGGGCTGATCCACGAGGTCGCCGAGTGCGCCGACGTCGTCGACACCATCCTCGGCGAGGCACGACACATCATCAGCGCGCGGTTGCCGGCACAGCTTGCTCAGACCACAGCGTGACCCGGCGCCGTCGGCTGATACGGTCACGAATCGTGTTCGACTTCATGCACGCTCTGGAAGGCTGGCGACCATGGACAGCGCGCCGCGGGTGACGCAGCAGGCTCCGTCCTCACCCGGGCGGGCGCAACGCCGCGGAGTGGAGCGCAGGCGGGCCATCCTCGACGCAGCCGAGGCGATCCTGTGCGAGCAGGGCTACGCGGCGGCAACCCTCAAAGCGATGGGTGAGCGGGCGGGGATTCCGACGGCGTCGATGTACCACTACTTTCCCGACCGTCACGAGGTCGAGATCGAGCTGCTGACGAACCACCTGCGTGAGTTCGACAAGCAGGTGAGTGCGGCACTGGAGACCGCCCGGATCCGGGCGCTCCCCGACGCCGTGGACGCGATCATCGACCCCGAGCTGGCGTATTTCAGACAGCATCCCGCGTGCGCCGAGTTGTGGTTCGCCGGTCGGAACGAGTCCGTGACCGAGCTGGTGCACGCGTTCGACGACGAGAGAGCGCAAGCACTCTGGCGCCTTCTGATAGACCGGGGACTCCTCCGCCCCGACACTCCCCTGCTCGTCCTGCAGCTGGCGTTCGAGGCCGGCAACCGGCTCTTCGACGTGGCGTTCCGGCGTTCCCCGGGCGGAGACGACGACACGATCGCCGAAGCGCGCCGGCTCGTCACCGCCTACCTCGAGACCTACGCCCCCGACGCGTGACGGCATCAGTCGCCGAAGTGGCCGGTCACGGCGCCGGAGAAGTGCCGCGACACGTCAAGTATTCGAATCCGCCTGCAGGAAAAGGAATGCGTAGCACCGTGCCGTCGTTGACGGATCAAGCGAGGACATCAGCCTCCCGCAGAAGAACGTCGTCGATCTACCCGCGGAAATCCTGGCAGGCGCCGCAGAAAATGCCCCCGTCATCGAGACCAACAACTAGTACCCCCGACAGCGTCCACGGCACACGAAGCGCCGAAACTGATCCTCGATCGGTCAGGCTCACACCTCGATTCTGTCGTACAGTCCGGCGGCGAGGTGGTCGACGAGTGCGCGGATGCGTCGGGGAACCCCGTATGAACCTCATGCCGTTCGCACAGATCTCGACCCGCCTCGGCGGCGTGACCACCGTCATCTCCGCCGCCTCACTCGTCCGCGTCCTCGGCTGACACACCCGGGAACACCTCGTGCGTGTCATTCGCGCCCCAACCGCGCCGAGGGGCCCGATAATCGGGCGAGCACCGGTTGCGTCGTTGCCGGTGCATCGTCGCAGGAGGTGCCGAATTGCAATCCAGGACCGTTCTCAAACTCACCGGCGCGACGGTGGCCGCGGGGGTGCTGCTGGCCGGGGTGATGTTCCCGATCGCCGCCGGGCTCGGGTACGCATCGAACCGGGCCGCCGACAGCGTCGGTAACTCCTCGGCCGAACTGGCCGACGGGGTGGTGCCTGCGGTGACGACGATGACCGACGTCACCGGGAACCCGATCGCCTGGCTGTACGACCAGCGTCGATTCGAGGTCCCCAGCGACCAGATCTCCAACGACATGAAACTGGCGATTCTCTCGATCGAGGACAGACGGTTCGGCGAACACCAGGGGGTGGACTGGCAGGGCACGATGCGGGCGTTCTTCACCAACACCACCAGCGGTCAGATCGAACAGGGTGCCTCGACGATCAATCAGCAGTACGTGAAGAACTACCTGCTGCACGTGGTCGCCAAGACCGACGGCGAACGCCGGGCCGCGATCGAGACCACGCCGGTCCGCAAGATCCGGGAGATCCGGATGGCGATGACCCTGGACCAGGAACTGTCCAAGGAGGAAATCCTCACCCGGTATCTGAATCTGGTGCCGTTCGGCAACGGTTCCTTCGGGGTGCAGGACGCCGCCCGCACGTACTTCGGCATCGACGCGAAGGACCTGAACCTGGCGCAGTCGGCGATGCTCGCGGGCATGGTGCAGTCCAGTTCCGCACTCAACCCGTACACCAACCCGGAGGGGGTGTTCGAGCGCCGCAACGTCGTCCTGGACACCCTGGTCGTGAATGTCCCGGACCGGGCCGCCGAGATCCGCGCCCTGAAGGAGACGCCGCTCGGGGTGCTCCCGAAACCGAACAACCTGCCCCGCGGATGCATCGCCGCCGGCGACCGCGGGTTCTTCTGCGACTACGCGTTGCAGTACCTCCAGAACGCCGGGCTGTCCCGGGAGCAGCTGGAACGGGGCGGCTACCTGATCCGCACCACCCTCGATCCGGCCGTACAGGGATCGGTGAAGTCGGCGGTGACCAAATACGCCGACCCGAAACTTCCGGACATCGCGAGCGTGATGAACGTCGTGCAGCCCGGACAGGACCAGCACCGGGTCCTGGCCATGGCGGGCAGCCGCAACTACGGTCTGGACGCAGCCGCCGCCGAGACGGTGCAGGAGCTGCCCTATTCACTGTCCGGGCACGGCGCCGGATCGGTGTTCAAGATCTTCACCACCGCAGCGGCCATGGAGAAGGGGCTTCGCCTGAACGCGATCCTCGATGTACCGGGCCGGTTCGATGCCTACGGGATGGGCGACGGCGGCGCCCCCGGGTGCCCCGGAGGCGCCTACTGCGTGCAGAACGCCGCCCCGTATCCGCGGGCACTGTCGGTCACCGACGCCCTCGCCCAGTCACCGAACACCGCGTTCGTGAAACTTCTCCAGGCCACCGGGGTCGATGCGACGGTGGACATGGCGGTACGCCTCGGCATGCGGTCCTACAACGAACCGGGCACCTCCGGGTTCGGGGACCAGAGCCTGGCCGACATGCAGAAAGACCAGAATCTGGGGTCGTTCACCCTCGGTCCGGTGTGGATCAATCCGCTCGAGCTGTCGAATGTCGCCGCGACCCTGGCCTCACACGGCAAGTGGTGCCCGCCGAGCCCGATCGACTCCATCGTCGACCGGCAGGGCAGGCCGGTCCCGCTCACCCAGCAGGCGTGCGAGCAGGTCATCGATCCCGGTCTGGCCGACACCCTGTCCAATGCGCTCAGCAAGGACGATCTGCCCGGCGGCACGGCGTCGGCCGCGGCCGGCGCTGCCGGGTGGAAACTGCCGATGTCCGGCAAGACCGGGACCACCGAATCGCACATGTCGTCGGCTTTCGTCGGGTACACGAACAACCTGGCCGGCAGCGTCTACGTGTTCGGGGACACGCCGACCCCGGGCCAGATCTGCACCAGCCCACTGCGTGCGTGCGGGGACGGGAACCTGTTCGGCGGCACCGAGCCGGCCCGCACCTGGTTCACGGCGATGATGCCGATCGCGAACAACTTCGGCCCCACCGCCCTGCCACCGATCGACCCGCGCTACGCCCGGTGACCGGGTGATGTGGAGGCCCGCGACGACCTGAGCGGGCCTCCACCCCGGTGCCGTTCAGCGCCACCCGGGTTCGGAACGCCAACCCTATGTGTGCGCCTTCAACAGTTCGTCACGGGTACCGGGCATGCCGCTGCTGCCCCGTTCGGTGCTTTTGACTGCCAGAATCTGGTTGATCCCGAGCCGGTTCGCCGAGAACGCCAACGCCGCCCCGGCCATGTACAGCCGCCACACCCGTGCCCGCCCGGCGCTGCTGGAGGCCACCGCCTCGTCCCAGTTCGCCTCCAGGTTCCCCACCCAGGCCCGCAGGGTCAGCGCGTAGTGCTCGCGCAGCGACTCGACGTCGCGCACCTCGAAGCCTGCCCCTTCGAGCGCGTCGATCATCGGTGCCATCGGTTCGATTTCGCCGTCGGGGAACACATAGCGATCGATGAACGACGTCGTGGAGAAACTGTCCGCGGTTTCGCGTGGTCGCCGCGAGATCGCATGGTTGAGCAACCGGCCCTCCGGGCGTAGCAGCGCGAACAGGTCCGCGGAGTAGGTCGACAGCATCGCGTCGCCGACGTGTTCGGCCATGCCGATGCTCGAGATCGCGTCGTAGGGGCCGTCCGCGACGTCGCGGTAGTCCTGCACCCGGATCTGCACCAAGTCCCCCACCCCGGCGTCGACCATCCGTTTGGCGGCGTAGTCCGCCTGCTCGTGGGACAGGGTGACACCGACGACGTGCGCGCCGTACTGACGTGCCGCGTGCAGCGCGAAAGTCCCCCACCCGCAGCCGACGTCGAGTACCCGCATCCCCGCGGTCAGGCCGAGCTTGCGGGCCACCAGATCGCATTTGGCGTACTGGGCCGCGTCCAGATCCCCGCCCGGCTCCGCCCAGTACGCACACGAGTAGGTCATCGACTCACCGAGCACGAGTCGATAGAAATCGTTGCCGACGTCGTAGTGGTGGCTGATCGCGGCGGCGTCCCGGGCCTTGTCGTGCCGGCGCCCGCGCGCCAATTTCATCTCCTCCGCCGGCGGCTTCGGTGGAAGCCCGACGATTCCCAGGCGCAGCGCCGCCTTCACCAGTGCCTTTTTCGTCTGCCCGTCGATGCGCACACCGGGGCCCCGGCTCGGGTCCGCCACCTCCTCCAGCGCGTCCAGTCCGGCGAGCAGGTCACCCTCGATGTCGATGTCGCCGGAGACGTAGGCCCGCGCGAAACCGAGATCGTTGGGTGCCCACAGCAACCGCCGCAGACCACGCCGGTTGACGAGGTGCACCTGCCAGGGCGCGTCCGCAGGCCCGCTGCGACTGCCGTCCCAGCACCTGATACCCACCGGGACCTGTGTACCGAGCACCGCGCGAACCAGCGGAGCCACCGTGTCAGCGACCGTCATACCCACCTCCGTCGAAGCGTGGGTCTGTCAACCCACAAACGTTCCGCAATCCAACTCGTCGACCATATCGATGGAACGTCCATCGCCGCAGACCATCACACCAACTGCGGCTACCGATTCGGGCGTCGCCGGTTCGCGAATCTCGCGCCACACGCCTGGGAACCACTAGGTCAATGTCGGTGTTCTCTGCTCGTCTCTCCGACGACTCTGAAGTGGTCGCCCGGTTCGCCTGAACCGCCGACACAGCGAAAGGACTCCCCGTGCCCACTGACACCTCCGCGGTAGCCGGACGGAACCCCTCGAAGAAGGCACGTGCACAGCTCCTGTCCACCGCGGTCGCACTCCTGGCCGAGCAGTATGGTTGCGGCCAGGAAGCCGCCTTTGACGCACTCCTCGACATCGCGCACCGCAACCACGCCACCGTCGCCAACGCAGCCGAGCACGTCCTGTCCCGGCGATCGACCGATGACGGCCGGGAAGAACGGACCTCGCGATTTGAGGCAAACGCCCCATGCGACGACGGACCCGGCGGACCGATGATCAGGGCATGACAAAGCGAGTTCAGGAATCACGGAAATCACCGGTCACGGCCGAATCGGCAGTCGAACCACCGACCGTCGGGCGGTCCGCTACGTGCCTGTCGGATCACGCCCTCGAGGCGGCGGGCGGCGGGCGGGTCGATGCGGCGGTCGGCGGGAGGGTCGATGCGGTCGACGTGAGTAGGCACGTCGGGGGGCGGCAGATCCTCCAGGAGCTGTCGATGTCGGTCGAGCCGGGCGAGTTGGTCGCCATAGCCGGCGGCAGTGGAGCAGGAAAGAGCACGTTGCTGGAGATCCTCGCCGGACTGCAACCATCGTCGGCCGGGGAGGTTCGGCACGACGGCGTCGTGCGCGGGGCCCGGGTCAGCGCCGATTCCCGGATCGGCTACGTACCCCAGGACGACATCATCCACCTCGAGATGCCCCTGCGCCGCACGCTGCGCTACGCGGCGCGGCTCCGGCTGCCCGCGGGCACATCGGCGGCCGAAGCGGACCGGATCGTCGACGAGACCATGCAGGATCTCGACCTGGCGGATCGGGCCGAGGTGCCGGTCCGTGCGCTGTCCGGCGGCCAACGCAAGCGGGCCAGCATCGCCGTGGAACTCCTCACCCGGCCACGCCTCTTCTTCCTCGACGAACCCACCTCCGGGCTCGACCCGTCGACGGCGGCCGACGTGATGCGCCTGCTGCACCGACTCAGCCGCCGCGGGGTCACAGTCGTCCTCACGACACACGAGCCCGCGGGCATCGACCGGTGTGACCGGGTGGTGTTCCTCGCTCGGGACGGCCACCTGGCCTTCACCGGCAGCCCGGCCGAGGCTCGGCGCTACTTCGGTGTGGCGGATCTCGCCGAGGTGTACGACCGGCTGGCACGGGAGCACACCCCTCAGATCTGGGCGCAGCGATTCGCGGCCATCGGTGAGAAGTCGGACGCCCGGCCCAGCCCGGCTCCACCGCCCCTCCCGGCCACCCGTTCGGACGACGAACGCCCCGGAATGGTGCGGCAATGGTGGCTACTCACACGACGCAATGTCGATGTTCTCCTTCGTAACCGGCTGACCCTGGCGGTCCTGCTCGGCTCACCGGTGCTGGTCACGGCGATGATGGCGACGCTGTTCCAGCGCGGCGCGTTCGACCCGCGCAGCGCGGCCGACCTCGGCCCCGCCCAGATCGTGTTCTGGATCGCCTTCGCGGGCTTCTTCTTCGGCCTCACCTACGGACTGCTCCAGATCGTCGGGGAGATGGCCGTCTTCCGGCAGGAGCGCCTGGCCGGGCTCAGCGTGGGCGCCTACGTGGCATCCAAGGTGACAGCGCTGCTTCCGGTGCTGGCCGGAGTGAGCGCGCTGCTTCTCGGTGTTCTACGGGCGCTCGGTCGGCTCCCCGCTGTCGGATGGCACGTGTACGCCTTCCTGTTCGTGACGATTGTGATCGAAGCGACGTCCGCCCTGGTCCTCGGTTTGCTCGCGTCGGCCGCGGTCTCCAACGCCGCGCAGGCCGCCCTCGCCCTGCCGATGCTCTGTTTCCCCCAGGTTCTGTTCGGTGGCGCCATCGTCCCCGTCGACGAGATGGCCGTCCCGGGACGCCTGATGAGCCTCGGCCTGTCCAACCGTCACGCCTTCGAAGCACTGGGTCGCGACCTGGATCTCGACCGGTACAGCGCCACGGTGCCGGCCATGTCCGCCTACGGCGACACCTTCCGGGGTGGTACCGGCGGCAGTCTCGTCGCGCTCGCCTCGTTCGCCGTGGTCCTCACGCTGGCCACGGTGTGGGTACTGGACCGGCGGTCCCGGCCCGGCGCATCCCGGCGATGACGGCCCGGCACTGTCGGTCCCGCCGGCCGGTGGACTCGTCACTTCTCCGCGACCGCCGTGGCCGGGAAGCCCACCAGACCCCGGTCGATCGCGGCGAGACTGGCCTGCGTGCGGTTGTTCACACCGAGCTTGGCGTAGACACGTTCGACGTGGTTGCGTGCCGTCTTTTCGGCGATGAACAGGTCGGCGGCGATCTCCCGGTTCGATCGGCCCTGTGCGACGAGTCGCAGGATCTCGACCTCGCGGTCGGTCAACCCGGCCGGCCAGGGCGTCCGCCGCGACACCCGCTGACCGGCCGCCGCCAGCACGGCGGCCACCGACTCGGCGTCGAGTCGTCCGGCACGCGCCTCGTCTCGCAACCGATCGGCGGCGCCGCGAGGATCGAGCGCCAACCGGTGTGGACGCGGCTCGAGCAGACCCTGGTACGCCTCCGCCGCGGCGAGCAGCCGGTCCTTCGCGGTCAATTCCGCGCCGGCGATCCCCCGGGGAAAGCCGGACCCGTCGATCCTTTCCCGGTGCTTCATCGCGACCGACACCACCGACTCCAAGCCCTTGACTCGGCTCAGTATCCGGCCGGTCAGATCCGGATACATCCGTACCCGTTCCCATTCCGCGGTCGTCAGCGGCCCCTTCTTCTCCCAGATCTGGTTGGACACCCCCATCTTGCCGAGGCTGTGCACGAGGCCGGCGCGGTAGAGATGCGTGACATCCGGTGATGGCATGCCCAGGTGCCGGGCCGCGCCGGCCGCCAGGCTCGCGACGCCACGCGAATGCCCCAGTGTGAACGGAGATTTGAGATCGACGAAATCAGCCATGGCCCTGAGCAACTCGTCGCTCTCCTCGGCCGTCAGGGTTCGGTCACGATCCGGAGCCTGGGTCAACGCCGCAACCCAGACGTCCATGTCGAACAACCCGTCCACGATTGCGGCCGCGTCACGTTCGAACACGTCCGCCACGGCCGGGCTGAACTGACTGCCGCGCCGGGAACGGAGAACATCCTTCGCGTGCGCGAGCCCACCCGTCCGCAGGTGCACCTCGACGACGTCTGCCACATGGGCGATATGGATCTCGACCGGGATGCCCTCTCCGCGACACCCGTTGGGCAACCCTCGACCGTCCCACCGCTCGAAGACGTAGGCCAGCGCCTCTCCGACCTGCCCGTCCAAGCCCATCCGATCGGACAGAACCCCGGCGGAACTGCAATGCGAATGGATCAGTGTGGCGACCTGGCTGCGAGCCGCGACCAGAAACACGGCGGCGCTGATACCGCGCTCCCAGGCGGGCAGTCCGCGCCCCACGTAACTCGTCATCAGCCGCAGAAACGGCAGACCTGTCATGTCCACCGCGTAGGTGTCGGCGCGGAAGGCGATGTCGTCGCCGAAGAGCGCCGAGAGTTCGTGGGAGTCGGCGTGACAACCGATCCACCCGACCAGATTGGCGTAGTACACGGTCGCCCGCTGTCGGTGGTCGAGTCCCATCCGCTCGGCGATCCGTGTCGCGATCAGGGACGATCGAAGCATGTGCTCCATGGGCTGACCCAGACCGAGGTCGATCGCCAGCGATACCGCGGCCAGCAGTTCGGCTCTGCTCAGTCCCTTTTCCGAGCCGGGCAGCGTCCCGTGCGGGTGCATCTACCCATTGTCTACCTGAACACGGCCCACCTGAATACGGCCGTGGCGCTGCCGCCGGCATTCGTCGAACGGTACCGGTGTTGCCCGATTCGGGCCATGACCGTCTCGCACACTGGGTAGGGTCCGATTTCATGGCCGACCAGGGGAAGATCCGGACCGTGGTGTGGGGAACCGGGAATGTGGGGCGGGCCGCGATCCGTGCCGTCGACGCCCACCCCGGGCTCGAACTGTCGGCGGTGCTCGTGGCGAACCCGGAGAAGGTCGGACGCGACGCCGGGGACCTCGCGGGCCTGGAACGCTTGCTCGGGGTGACGGCCACCGACGATGCCGGCGCCGTGCTCGCGAACTCCCCCGGCGCCGTCGTCTACGCCGCGTCGGGTGACATTCGCCCGGACGATGCGGCGGCCGACATCACCCGCGCCCTCATGGCCGGGGCGGTCGTCGTGACCCCGTCGATCTACGCGCTGTACGACCAGCGCAACGCGCCGGCGGAGTTGCGCGACCCGATCGAAGCGGCGGCGAAGTCGGGCGGCGGCGCTCTGTTCGTGTCGGGCGTGGATCCGGGATGGGGCAACGACGTCCTGCCGATCCTGATGACGGGCCTGGCGGGCACGATCGACCGGATCCGGTGCCAGGAGATCTTCGACTACACCACGTACGACCAACACGATTCGGTGCGGTACCTCGTCGGCATGGGCCAGCCGATGGACTACGAACCGCCGATGGTCGCGGCGACCGTGCCGACGATGGTGTGGGGCGGGCAGATCCGGCTCATCGCCCGCGCCCTCGGCGTGGAACTCGACGAGATCCGGGAGACGCTGCTCCGCCGGCCGCTCGAGGAGACGGTCACCACCGAACTCATGGGCGAGTTCGAGGCGGGCACCCAGGGGGCGCTGCGTTTCGAAGTCCAGGGCATCGTGGGCGGCGAACCCCGCATCGTCATCGAGCACGTCACCCGGATCCACCCGTCGTGCGCCCCGGACTGGCCCGTGCCACCGGACGGCGGGGACGGCGCCCACAAGGTGATCATCGAGGGCCGTCCACGGATCGAGGTCAATGTGGAGGCCACCGACGAGGGTGGCAATCGAGCAGCCGGCGGCAATGCCACCGCGGTGGGACGCCTGGTCAACACGATTCCGTGGCTGCGGGCGGCCGCGCCGGGGCTCTACGACGCCCTGGATGTCCCGCTCGTCCCCGGCCACGGCAAGCTCGGCTGACCCACCCCAAACAGTTAGCCCTTGCGCTAACCATCGTTGCGGTGAATACTTTTCCTTGTGGCTCAGTATCCGGATCAACTGAACGGCATCTTCCAGGCACTCGCCGACCCCACCCGGCGGGCCGTGCTGGGCCGCCTGAGCCGCGGCCCGGCCACGGTCAGCGAACTGGCGAAACCGTTCGACATGGCCCTGCCCTCCTTCATGAAGCACATCCACTTCCTGGAGGACAGCGGGTGGATCCGGACACACAAGGAAGGCCGGGTACGGACGTGTGCGATCGAGAAGGCGCCGTTCACGGCGGTCGAATTCTGGCTCGCGGAGCAACTGGAACTCTGGGAGGGCCGCACCGACAGGCTCGAACAATTCGTCACCGAACCCACACTCACCACTCACTCGAAGGACACACCGCAATGACCGACACTGCGAGACCAGATCTCGACCTCAAAATTTCGCGCGTCATCCGGGCGCCCCGGGCGGTGGTGTGGCGCGCCTGGACCGACCCCGCCAGCTTCGAACAGTGGTGGGTCCCCGCGCCCTCACGGTGCCGGGTCGTCGACATGGAACTACGCCCGGGCGGCGCGCTCACCACCCAGATCAGCGAGGACGGCGGCGAATTCGTGCCCCACCTGAGTGGCTGCTTCCTCGCCGTCGACGAACTCGAACGCATCGTGTTCACCAACTCCCTGGTCGGTGGCTGGCGGCCCGCCGAACAGCCGTTCATGACCGCGATCATCACGTTGACCGACCACCCGACGGGCACGGAATACGTCGCCCACGTGATGCACAAAAACAGCGCCGACCGCGACACCCACGAAGAAATGGGCTTCTACGACGGGTGGGGCACCGTCACGGAGCAACTCGCCGACCTCGCCGAGCGCCGGTCGTAACCTGAGAGGCCGGACAAGCGCAATCAGCCCGCCGTCGCGAACTCCCCTGCCGCGGACCATCGTTGCCGCTCGGCGGCGAACGCGACGGCCTGCTCGGCGCGGAATCCGCCGATCGATTCGGCGTTGACCGCGAGGAACTGCTCGTGCTCGGCGAGCGAGAACGTGCCCTCCGTGATCTCGATGCCGCCGCCGCGGCCCGCCGCGACGTCGGATCGCAGGTCCATCAGCTCGTCCGGTTCCACGGGGTACCAGGAGATCCGGTCGAAGAAGCGCAGCAGCCAGGGGGTGCCGTCCTCAAACGGACCGGACTTCTCGGGATGCCGATGGTTCCACACCTGGGTGGTGCGGCCGACGAACTGGTAGCCGCCGGGCCCCTCCATCCCGTAGATGCACAGGTACGCCCCACCGATGCCGACCGCGTTCTCCGGTGTCCACGTGCGGGCGGGGTTGTACTTCGTGGTGACCAGCCGGTGCCGCGGGTCGAGGGGTGTCGCGACGGGAGCGCCGAGGTAGACGTCGCCGAGTCCGAGCACCATGTACTCCGCACCGAAGACGGTGTCGAAGACGTCGTCGACACTGCCGAGTCCGTTCATGCGGCGGATGAACTCGATGTTCCACGGGCACCACGGCGCGTCGGCGCGGACCCCGTGCATGTACCGCTGGATCGCCTCCCGCGTCGAGGGATCGTCCCACGACAGCGGCATCCGCACGGATCGGCTCGGCACCACGAGTTCGTTCGCCGCGGGCAGTGCGTCCTCCGCCTCGGCGAGCAGCCCCATCAGCTTCGGGATCGGCAGCACGTCGGGGTCGACCCGGACCTGCAGCGACCGGATGCCCGGTGTCAGGTCGAGCAGCCCGGCCGGTTTCTCGACCTCGAGCCGCTGGTGCAGCGCGTGCGCGCGGGCCCGCAAGGCGAGGTCGAGGCTCATGTCACCGTATTCGACGAGCACGTTGTCGTCGCCGGAGCGCCGGTACGTCACGGCGGTCTCGCCGTCGCGCCGGGCGATCACGCCGTCGTCCCGGTCGCCGGTGGTGGAGAAGACCGTCGAGAACCCCGCCCGCCGGGCCGGCCCCAGTGCACGCGTGGACGCGGCCCGGTCGGCCCGGATCGGCACGAAGCGCACCGTGTCGCCGGGGGCCAGTTGTCCGAGCTTCCAGCGTTCCGCGGAGACGACCGTGACCGGGCACACGAACCCGCCGAGGCTCGGTCCGTCCGGGCCCAGGAGGATCGGGGTGTCTCCCGTGAAGTCCAGTGCGCCGACCGAATACGCGTTGTCGTGGATGTTGGACGGGTGCAGTCCCGCCTCGCCGCCGTCCGTGCGCGCCCAGTCGGGTTTGGGTCCGATCAGCCGCACCCCGGTGCGGTCCGAGTTGAAATGCACCTCGTAGTCGGTCCGGTACAGCGTGTCGATGTCGGCGCGGGTGAAGAATTCGGGTGCGCCGTGCGGGCCCTCGGTGACCGCGATCTCCCAGCGACTGCACAGGGCGGGGACGTGTTCGGCGGGGACGGCGGCCGCGCGGGTGCCGTCGTGCTCACCGACCGCGAGCACGTCGCCCTGCCGCAGCGTGCGGCCCTGATGCCCGCCGAACTTGCCGAGTGTGAATGTCGAGGCGCTGCCGAGGAAGTCGTCGACGTCGAGCCCGCCCTGGACGAGGAGGTAGATGCGCAGGCCGGGCCCGGCGACCGCGCCGACGTCCAGGGTCCCGCCCGCCGGTACCCGCACCGGACGCCACTGCGCGTGCAGCACACCGTCGACGGTGACCGGGGCGGGTGCGCCGGTCACGCAGACCACTGTCTCCTCGTCGAACTGCAACGCGGGTCCGGACATGGCGCATTCGATTCCGGCGGCGCCCTCGTCGTTGCCGAGCGCGGTGTTCCCGAGCCGGAACGACAGGTCGTCCATCGGACCTGACGGCGGCACCCCGACGTGCCAGTACCCGGTCCGGCCCGGGAAGTCCTGGACCGTGGTGAGCATGCCGGGCCGCTGCACGGTGATCTTGGCGCTCATGCGGGTGCTCCCGCCGGCCGGGTCACGATCATCCGCACCGGGGTCGGATCGAAACCGTTGCAGGGGTTGTTGATCTGCGGGCAATTGGACACCAGTACCAGAACGTCGCGGTCCGCGCGGAGCGCGAGGCGGCGGCCGGGTGCGGACAGGCCGTCGACGATGCCGAGTGTGCCGTCGGCGTCGACGGGGACGTTCATGAAGAAGTTGATGTTCGACACCAGATCCCGCTTGCCGATCCCCCACCGCGACCCTTCCGCGAGGAAGTTCTCGACGCAGGCGTGCTGATGCTTGGTGTGGTGGCCGTACCGCAGGGTGTTCGACTCCTGGGAGCAGGCGCCGCCCACCGTGTCGTGCGAGCCGACCTCGTCGGCGACGAGTGTCATCAGCGCGTCGTGATCGTCGGTGCGGAGCACACTTCCCGTGGTCAGGAACAGATTTCGCTGCGCCGACACCGTCGCGGCGGCCGAGTAGCGCTGCCGGTGGTCGTCGGCCGCGTAGATCAGGGTGTCGACGGCCTGGTTGCCGTACAGATCCACGATGGTCAGGACGTCGCCGGCCGCGACGACGGCGGACCAGGGTCCGCGGGCGCCGACCTCCTCGTCCAGGATCACCGTTCCCGGTACCAGCGGCGCGGTCTCGATGGTGGTGGTCATGCCTGCTCCCGTCCCTGGCACTGCGCTGCAGCCCAGACGTCTTCGGTGTTGAGGAACGCGCGCCGGTACTCCGGGTCGGCGTCGACGGGCCCGGCCACGTCGGCGCCGGTCCAGGCGAGCACTTCGAGCGCGGTCGTGTCGTACGTCGGCGACAGATCCAGCGGATGCGCCGTGTTGGCGATCAGGACGATCACCGGGAGGTGGATCACGAGTTCGACGGCGGTGTCCGCGCCCGCGGATCCGATACTGCTCAGCGATCCGTCCGCACCCACCCGCACCCCGTGGAAGAACGACAGCGACGGCGGGAGGTCGCGGCGCTCGAGCCCGTGCTTCGCGGCGGCCACGGTGAAGAGTTCACGGCCGGCGGGAGACGCCGAATGCAGGCTGCCGTCACCGTATTTCGCGGTGTTCGTGGCGAGCGACGTGGTGCCGCAGAGGGCGTCGTGCCGCCCGGACCCGTCCGACACGACGGTCGCGAGGACGCGCCCCTGATCGGAGAGCAGCGGATGCCCGGCCCCCGTGTACGCCTGCCACGGCACCTTCACGGTGTCGGCGACGTTGAGCCGTTCCCACGGCGCGTCCGCCCGGTACAGCAGCAGGTGGGCGCAGGCCCGGCCGTCGAGGTCCCGCAGTCGCAACCGGGTGCCGCGGCCCAGCACCTTCGTGGTGTACCGGCCGCCGGGAACGGTCTCCGCCCACGTGAGCAGCGCCGGATCCACACCGGCCGGCGGGGCGGGCCAGGACGACGCCGGGACCACCGGCATCGAGTCGGTGACCACGCCCGACTGGGCACGCGCGTGTTCCTTCGCTGCGCTGGTGGTCGAGGTGTCCACTGAGGTCATGTCAGGCTCCGATCGTGACGGGGTTGGGGGTCGTGCGGCCGCGCGGGAAGCACGCGATCCCGAGCGCGACCACGGCGGCGACGGTGACCGGGGCGGCCCACCGCAGGAGGGGGTAGTCGCCGCTGGGGTCGAAGATCTCGGCGCGCGGCCAGGACAGGTTGACGACCATCAGCGCGCCGTAGCCGACCGCCAGGATGTTCACGGGCAGTCCGAACCGTCCGAGCGAGAACAGCGTCCGGCCGTCCGCGTCGACCTGCGGTCCCCCGTGCGGCCAGCCCTTCAGCCTGCGCAGCAGCAGCGGCACCGTGACCATCAGGTAGGCGAGGTAGATCAGGATGATGCAGACGCTCGAGAGGGTCGCGAAGATCGCGGAGTTCCCGACGTTGACGGCGAGGATGCCGATGCACACGAGGCCGATCAGGACGGACGGCGCGATGGGTGTTCCGGTGCGGGGGTTCACCGTCGACAGAATCCGCGAGGCCGGCAGCCGTCCGTCCCGGGCCATGGAGAACACCAGCCGCGACGCCGCCGTCTGGATGGCGAGCGTGCAGACGAACACGGCGATCGCGACGTCGACGAGGAGCAGGGTTCCCCACGGGGAGCTGAGGATCGACGAGAGCACGTACGGCAGGCCCTCGGCGGCGAGACGGCCGTCCGTCAGGCTCGGTGCGGCCATCAGCGCGCCGAGGATCATCAGTCCGCCGCCGAGCGCCGACACGGACAGCGCGAGGCGGATCGTGCGCGGTGCCACCCGGCGCGGGTTCCTGGTCTCCTCGGCGAGTTCGCCCGCCGAACCGAACCCGACCATCACGTAGGCCGCCATCAGACCCGAGACGATCCAGGCCCATCCGTACCCGGGCGACGCCCCGGCCGTTCCGGTGTCGAACACGACGTCCGGTCCGCGCCGGGCGTGGGTGAGGAACATGCCGATCACCGCGATGACCCCGACGATCTCGCAGGTGACACCGATATTGTTGATCCGGGACATCCAGTTGACGCCGATGCAATTGATGAACGTGGTCAGCACGAGCAGGACGGAGCCCAGCAGCACCGCGTTGGCGGCACCGCTCGCGGACGTCAAAGTACTGTCCTCCCCGATGATCTGGAATCCGCTCCACACGTTGGGGAGAACGACCTGCAGGGCGATGGCCGCGGCGGACGCCGTCACCATCTGCGCGAGGATCATGAACCATCCGGCGAACCAGCCGACCACCTCGCCGCCCATGCGGCGGGACCACTGGTAGATCGCCCCCGAGATGGGGTAGCGGGCGGCGAGTTCGGCGAAGTTGAGCGCAACCATGAACTGGCCGGCGAACACCACCGGCCACGTCCAGAAGAACGCGGGCCCGGCGAACCCGAATCCGAGCCCGAAGAGCTGGAAGATGGTGGTGAGGATGGAGACGAAGGAGAAGCCGGCGGCGAACGACGCGAACTTGCCCAGGGAACGGTGGAGTTGCTGCTCGTAACCGAATTCGCCGAGGTCACCCGTGTCGTCGACGCCGGACGGGCGGGAAGGTGCGGGAGCCGGCGCGGTCGGCACCTGCGCAGTCCTTGTGGGTGTACTCAAGGGCGTACTCCTTCGGCGAGAGCAATATCTGTCGCTCGATAGTTTTCTCGTCGGGAGGCCTCGATGGGTGACGCCCGCGTATCCAGATCGCGGTTGGCCGTAACAGCATCGTTGCCTACGTTTCGGTCGCGTGACGAAACCCTCACGGAGGGTGGCCGGGGCCGGGTCCGGACACGACCTGACATCATGGAGCGGTGACCACAGGGCCGGGACGACCCCGACTGACCAGTCAGCGCAGACCAGGGCAGACCACACCCGAGGAGATCCTCGACGCCGCCGGAGAGTTGTTCACCACCAAGGGTTTCGCCGCCACCTCGACCCGACTGATCGCCGAGATGGTCGGCATCCGGCAGGCGTCGCTCTACCACCACTTCCCCAACAAGGAGGAGATCCTCGCGGCACTGCTCGAGGAGACGGTCTCCCCCGCTCTCGCCGCCGCCGAGCGACTCACCGACGCCGCCGCACCCGCCACGGTGCGCCTGCATGCACTGGCCACCTACGACGTCACCCAACTCACGACCACCAGATGGAATCTCGGTGCGCTGTACCTTCTCCCGGAACTGCTGACCGATCGATTCGAGCCGTTCCGCACCCAGCGCACCCTGCTGCGCGGGCACTACCGGCAACTGGCGGACCGGGCCCTGACGGAAATCACCGGCGATTCCGGCAGCATCTCCCCCGCCCTGGCCGACCTGCCGTTCCGAATCGTGGAGAGCGCCATCGCAACCCGCGCCGACATCGAACGCGGACTACTGCCCGGGCCCGAGAACGAGGGCGCTGCCGGACTCCTCGCCGACGCCTGCCTCCGCACCCTCGGGTGGACGGCGCCGCTGGACGAAATCCGGGCGAAGTCGCGGGCACTGCTCGCCGAGACCGGGGGCGGAACACCCCTTCACCGCTAGCCGTGCCTGTCGTTCCCGTGCGATAAAGTCTGGCGAACGCTTAATCACTGGGGGGTTATCTTGAGCGAAGTCTTCGTCGTCACGGACGGCATCAGGAAATACGGCGCCACCGCCGCGCAGGCAGCCGAACAGATCAGCAGCGCCGCCGCACTCGATCTCGGGACGAATCTCGCGGCGCTCGCGCCCGTGTTCGGCCCGATCGGAGCCGATTTTCTCGCGTCCTTCGCTGCCGCGCAGGCAAACCACGCCGCCTCGGTCGCCGAACTCGCCACGCACTACGCGCAGACCGCAATCGCGGCCGACGCCACCGCCCAGTCCTACGACTCCGTCGACGGCGCCAACGGCGCCGCGCTCGGTGCTGTCGGCGACGGACTCGGTGCTGTCGGCGACGGACTCGGGGGCCTCGCATGACCTCCCCCGAACCCGCCGGTCAGCCCGCCGAACCCGGATCGATTCTCGACCTGATCCAGGGCTCACCCGTCGGCGACGCCCTCGCCACACCACTGCCGAGCACCCCGCTGGAGGCCCTGCAGAATTCCCCGCTCGGCCCGTTGCTGGATGCGCCGCTCGGTGAACTGCCACCGTTGCCGGCCCTGCCGTCGTTGCCGCCCCTGCCGCCGAACCCGGTCGAGGCACTGCTACAAGGGCACGCTCTGCCCGCGCTGCCGGGGGTAGACGAATTGTTCAAGCCGCTCACCGATCTCGCCGGGAGCTTCGGCACCGGCACGTTCGGCGCGTTCGACCCGACGTCGCTCCTCGACATGTCCTCGGGCATGATCGACCAGGCCATGTCGATGAGCCTGTCGGGCCTGAAGGTCCTCGACCAGATCTGGCAGAGCCAGGCGGCGCAGGCGGCGCAGTCCCAGGGCGTGCAGGCCCAGGCGAGCGGCACCGAACTGAGCGAACGTGGCACGGAGATCTCGGCCACCACCCAGACCGCCGCCGCGTCCGTGGCGCGCGGCAACGCGAACCTCATGACGATCTCGGAGTCGTTCGCGGCCACCGCGGTCGCCGCCGCGCCGATGGTGATGACTCCGCCCGGGCAGGCGATGCTGCTCGCGTCCGCGGCCGAGCACATCAAGGCGGCCATCGGAGTGGTGACGCAGACCCGCACCGAACTGAACGAACAGACCCTCACGATGAACGGTCTCGCCGCGCCGGTCCCGGTACCGCCGCCCCCGGCACCCGGAGCCGTGGCGGGGGCCGTGCCGACGTCGCCGTTCGCCGTCGCGTCCACCGTCATCGAGGGTGTGGGCAAGCCGATGATCTCCACCGTCACCGACGGTGTCGGCGACCTGGTGTCGGCGAGTACCCAGGCGGCCGGTGTCTCCTCGTCCGACCTGCCCGCCGACACCGTCGCGGCGAAATCCGCCATCACCCCGGCGCACGGGGCCGCCGGCGGCGTTCCCGGCGCGGTGGGCACGGCCGGCGGCGCGGGAATCGGCATGTACGGCGGCGGCGCGGGCGGAAGCGCCTCCGCGGGCGGCGGTTCGGTACCCCGCGGAGCGGTTTCCGGGGCGGTCGTGCCCCCGGCGACTGCGACCCCGGCGACACCGGGCACCGCTCCGGCACCCGGCGCCACTCCGGCCGCCTCGTCCCCCCTCGCACCGGGCGGGGCAATGGGCGGGATGGGCGGCGCCGGCATGGCAGGCGCCGGGCGCGGTGGCGACGAACAGCTGAGCGGCCGTTCCACACCGAGCTACCTCGTCAACGCCGGCGAGAACAACGCGTTCGTCGGCGACCTGCCGATGGTCGCACCCGCTGTCATCGGCGGCGAAGATCTCGACGACGCGTCGTTCGGCGATCGGGGCTGATCGCTCAGTCGAGCAGTGCCGCCACCTCGTGATCGGTGAGCGTGGTGATGGGCACGCGGCCCTCCGAACGCACCAGTTCGACGGCCCGGAACAGCGGGCGTTCGGGTAGGGCCGCGCCGCGCGCTTCCGCGCGGAGTTGCTCGATGAGGACCGACGCGATCGCGGCGGCCGGTACCAGTTCGCTGGTCGTCAAGGCGTCGGCGAGCCTGCGGAGCCCGAGGATCTCGAGTTCCCGGCCGCCGTCGGTCGTGTAGAGGGCGAGCGGAACCGCGAGGCTCCCGTCGGGATCGGTGATCCGGACGCTCACCTCGCTGACTCTGGCCGAACGGACCACCAGTTCCGCGGCGACCGCGCGGGTGACGTCGACGTGCCGGCTACGCAGTCCCCCCGTCGACCGGATCCGCCCGGCTTGCAGGGTGATGCGACGCCGCAACGTGAGGAGCGCGGACGCGGCGGTCGGGACCGCGATCACGGCCCCGACCGTCACGCCGACCCACACGGGACCGAAGAACCCGACGACGACACCGACCACGACACCGATCAACACGGCGATCGCCGCGACCTTCTTGAGCCGCGGTGCGATCAACTCGATCGGGACGAGGTCGAGCGACACCGGCGCGGTGTCGTCAGTCCCCAAGGATGGCTCCGACGCGCGCGAGAACATCTGCCGCCGACACCGATTCCTGATCGCCGGTGGCGAGATTCTTGATTCCCACCGTGCCCTCGGCGATGTCGCGGTCACCGAGCACCAGCGCCAGCGCGGCACCGGACCGGTCTGCGGCCTTCATCGCGCCCTTCACGCCGCGGTTGCCGTACGCGAGATCGACTCGGATTCCCTGGGCGCGCAACTGCTGCGCGATCACCACCAGCTTCGCCTTCGCCTCCTCGCCCAGCGGGACGCCGAAGACCTCGCAGCGGGCCGTCGAGCCCGCGGTCTTGCCCTCCGCGGCGAGCGCCAGGACGGTGCGGTCGACACCGAGCCCGAAACCGATGCCGGACAACGGCTGCCCGCCGAGCTGCTCCATCAGACCGTCGTAGCGTCCGCCGCCCCCGATACCCGACTGCGCGCCGAGACCGTCGTGGACGAACTCGAACGTCGTCTTCGTGTAGTAGTCGAGGCCCCGGACCATTCGCGGGTTCACCACGTACGGCACACCCAGCGCGTCGAGGTGCGCGAGCACCTCGTCGAAGTGCGCCTTCGCCGTGTCCGAGAGGTGATCGAGCATCAGCGGGGCGTCCGCCGTCATCTCGCGCACCTCCTTGCGCTTGTCGTCGAGCACCCGCAGCGGGTTGATCTCCGCCCGCCGGCGCGTCTCCTCGTCGAGGGGAAGGGCGAACAGGAACTCCTGCAACCGTTCCCGGTACTGCGGACGGCACGTGTCGTCGCCGAGGGACGTGATCTCCAACCGGAAACCCTCGAGACCGAGGCCGCGGAAACCGGCGTCGGCGACGGCGATGACCTCGGCGTCGAGTGCCGGGTCGTCGACGCCGATGGCCTCCACCCCGACCTGCTGCAGCTGGCGGTACCGGCCGGCCTGCGGTCGCTCGTAACGGAAGAACGGGCCGGCGTAGCTCAGCTTCACCGGCAACTGCCCGCGGTCCAGGCCGTGCTCGATCACGGCCCGCATGACACCCGCGGTGCCCTCGGGCCGCAGGGTCACCGAACGGTCACCGCGGTCGGCGAACGTGTACATCTCCTTGCTGACGACGTCGGTGGACTCGCCGACACCGCGGGCGAACAGCCCGGTGTCCTCGAAGATGGGAAGTTCGATGTGGCCGTATCCGGCCAGACGCGCAGCGCGCGTGAGTTCGTCACGGACCGCGACGAACTCGGACGACTGCGGCGGGACGTAATCGGGGACGCCCTTGGGGGCGGAGAAGGTGCTGGCTTTGCTCACTGTCGCTACTTTTCCTTATTTCGATCCCGGGAGTCCAACGAGAAACGGGTTCGACCCGCGTTCGGCGCCGACCGTGCTCGACCCGCCGTGCCCGGGGAGGACCGCCGTGTCGTCGGCGAGGATCAGAAGCTTGTCGGCGATGGACTGCAGCAACTGTTCGTGGTTGCCACCGGGCAGGTCGCTGCGGCCGATCGATCCCTGGAACAGCGTGTCACCGGTGAGGGCGATCTCGACCGGACCGTTCTCGGTGACGACCCGGGTGCGGAACACCACGGACCCCTGCGTGTGCCCGGGGGTGTGGTCGACGGCGAACGACACCCCGGCCTGCTCGATCACGTCGCCGTCGGCGAGTTCGATCACCTCGCCCGGCTCGACGAACGTCATGCCCTCGATGAACGGTTTCATCGTCGGGCCGATGCCGCGGCCGGGGTCCGACAGCATGTACCGGTCCTCGGGGTGGATGTACGCGGGGATCCCGAACTTCTCGCAGACGTCGTAGGCGTTCCAGACGTGGTCGAGGTGACCGTGGGTCAGCAGCACCGCCGTCGGGGTGAGATTCGACTGGTCCAGGAACTCGAACAGCGGTTCGGCGGCGTCCTGCCCTGGGTCGACGACGACGCACTCCGGGGCGTCGTCCTGCGCGAGGATGTAGCAGTTGGTCTGAAACATCCCGGCCGGGAATCCTGTGACGAGCACGCGCGACGCTCCTGTTCGAGTGGTCATTGCAGTCGCTACAGCCTAAGCCGCCGCCCCGCCAGGATGTTCTCAGGTTCGGATGGCAGACTCTGGAGGTCGTGTGCCGGGGGCAGTTCGCACCGGCCAACTGCCAGACCGACACGGGAGGACCACCGCAGTGCCGAGCAACGAGCAGCGCCGGGAAGCAGCGAAACGAAAGCTCGAGCGTCAGCTCGAACGCCGCGCCGACAGAGCACGCAAGCGTAAGCAGCTGACCATCGCCGGTTCGGTGCTCGGAGTCGTGCTCGTGGTGGCCGCCGGCGCCGTCGTCTTCTCCCTCACCCGCGGCGACGACGAGGCGACGGAGGCATCGGCGGCGGAGTCGGTGACGGCGTCACCGCAGTCGCCCGGTGTGATGCCCGCGGGCCGGTCCGAACCGCTCCCCGAGAAGGTGTCCTGCACGTACACCCCCGACAGTCAGCCGCCGGCGAAGCAGGTGAACCCGCCGCGCACCGACGAGATCGACACCACGCTCCAGGAAGTCAGCGTCAGCATGCAGACGACGCAGGGCAACATCGGTCTGGTCCTGGACAACGCCGATTCCCCGTGCACGGTCAACAACTTCCTGAGCCTGGCGAGCCAGAACTACTTCGACAACACCCCCTGCCACCGGCTGGTCACGTCCGAGGGACTGAAGGTCCTGCAGTGCGGTGATCCCACGGGAACCGGCACCGGCGGCCCGGGCTACGGGTTCGCCAACGAATTCCCCACCGACCAGTACGAGGCGTCGGATCCGTCGCTGCAGGTTCCGGTGACCTACCCGCGCGGCACCATCGCGATGGCCAACAGCGGGCAACCCGACAGCAACGGCAGCCAGTTCTTCCTCGTCTACGCCGATTCGCAGCTGCCCCCGCAGTACACCGCGTTCGGGAAGGTCGACGACACGGGTCTCGCGACCATCGAGAAGGTGGCGGCGGCCGGTGACGACGGATCGATGCAGGCCGGCGGCGGCAAGCCGAACCTGCCCATCGACATCACGTCCGTCCGGATGGACTGACGTCTCGTGTGAGGATGGACCGATGAAACGCACCTCGATTCTCGTCGCAGGCGTGAGCCTCGCGGTCCTCCTCGCCGGCTGTTCGGATTCGTCCGACTCCGGCGGCTCGCCGGCCGGCACCTCGTCGAAGGCGGCCGCCACGAGCACGGCGGAGCAGTCGCTCGATCTGTCCAAGTTCGGCACGCTCCCCGCTGTCCCGCCTCCCGCCGGGGCCACCGTGGACTGCACGTACCCGGCGGGGCGTCCCGCGGTCAAGGACGTCACCCCGCCGCCCACGTCCGGTGTGTCCACCGAGGGCACGGTTCCCGTGGATCTGCAGACCAGCGCGGGACCGATCGGCCTGGTCCTGGACCGCGCCGAGGCCCCGTGCACGGTCAACAGCTTCACGAGCCTGGCCCAGCAGGGGTACTTCGACGACACTCCCTGCCACCGGCTGACGACCGAAGTGGGTCTGCAGGTGCTGCAGTGCGGCGACCCGAGCGGGGCGGGCACCGGCGGCCCGGGCTACGGATTCGACACCGAGTACCCGGAGACCGCGTTCGCGCCGAACGATCCGGCACTCGCCAATCCGGTGGTCTACCCCCGCGGCACCGTCGCGATGGCCAACAGCGGGCAGCCCGGCAGCAACGGCAGCCAGTTCTTCCTCGTCTACGCCGACTCGGTGCTCCCGCCCAACTACACCGTCTTCGGTTCGATCTCCGAGGAGGGCCTCGCGACCGTCGAGAAGATCGCGGCGGACGGCGACGACGGATCCATGGCTGCCGGCGGCGGCAAGCCCAACACCCCGGTGCAGATCGAGACCGCGAAGGTCGGCTGACCCCCGCACCCCGCTGGACAGACCGGGGCTGGACGAACGGGACGGTCGTTCGATCAGATCGAACTACCGTCCCGTTCGTCGCCGGGAACGACCGCTAGGCGGCGGACGTCACCCGGTACACGTCGTACACGCCCTCGACGTTGCGGACCACGCTCAGCACGTGCCCGAGGTGCTTCGGGTCGCCCATCTCGAACGTGAACTTGCTGATCGCCACCCGGTCGCCGGACGTCGTCACCGACGCCGACAGGATGTTGACCTTCTCGTCCGCGAGCGCCTTCGTCACGTCCGACAGCAGCCGGTGCCGATCGAGCGCCTCGATCTGGATGGCCACCAGGAACACCGACGACGGCGACGGCGCCCACTTGACCTCGATGATGCGCTCGGACTGCTCCTGCAGGGAGCCGGCGTTGGTGCAGTCGGTGCGGTGCACGCTGACCGCGCCGCCCCGGGTCACGAAGCCCATGATCTCGTCGCCGGGAACGGGTGTGCAGCACTTGGCGAGTTTGGCGACCGTGCCCTCCGCGCCGGGAACCAGCACACCCGCGTCGCCGGTGCTCCGGGGACGCATCGGCATGGTCGACGGGGTGGACCGCTCGGCCAGCTCCTCCTCGACGTCGCCGACCCCGCCCAGATGCGCCACCAGACGCTGGACGACGTGCTGCGCCGACACGTGGCTCTCGCCGACCGCCGTGTACAGCATCGACACGTCGGTGTAGTGCAGTTCGTGTGCGATGGACGCCATCGATTCGGCGTTCATCAGGCGCTGCAGCGGCAGGCCGACCCGCCGCACCTCCTTCGCGATGGCGTCCTTGCCCGCCTCGAGCGCCTCTTCGCGGCGTTCCTTCGCGAACCACTGCCGGATCTTCGTCTTGGCGCGCGGCGAGACGGCGAACGTCTGCCAATCACGGCTCGGGCCGGCATTGACGGCCTTGGAGGTGAAGACCTCCACCACCTCGCCGTTCTCGAGCTTGCGTTCGAGCGCCACCAGCCTGCCGTTGACCCGGGCGCCGATACAGCGGTGCCCGACCTCGGTGTGCACGGCGTACGCGAAGTCGACGGGCGTCGACCCGGCGGGCAGCGTGACCACGTCCCCCTTGGGGGTGAAGACGAAGATCTCCTTGACCGCGAGGTCGTAGCGCAGCGACTCGAGGAACTCCCCCGGGTCGGCGGCCTCACGCTGCCAGTCGAGGAGCTGACGCATCCACGCCATGTCGTCGACCTCGGCGACGTCACCGGAGTGCCTGCCCTTGGTCTCCTTGTACCGCCAGTGCGCGGCGATGCCGAACTCCGCGGTCCGGTGCATGTCGTGGGTGCGGATCTGCACCTCGAGGGGTTTGCCCTCCGGTCCGACCACGGTGGTGTGCAGCGACTGGTAGACGCCGTAGCGCGGCTGCGCGATGTAGTCCTTGAACCGGCCGGCCATCGGCTGCCACAGCGAGTGGACGACACCGACGGCCGCGTAACAGTCCCGGACCTCGTCGCACAGGATCCGCACCCCGACCAGGTCGTGGATGTCGTCGAAGTCGCGGCCCTTGACGATCATCTTCTGGTAGATCGACCAGTAGTGCTTGGGCCTGCCCTCGACGACCGCGTTGATGCGCGACGCCGTCAGGGTCGCGTTGATCTCGGCCCGCACCTTCGCCAGGTAGGTGTCGCGGGACGGCGCCCGGTCGGCGACGAGCCGCACGATCTCGTCGTACTTCTTGGGATGCAGGATCGCGAAGGACAGGTCCTCGAGTTCCCATTTCACGGTGGCCATGCCGAGCCGGTGAGCCAGCGGCGCGATCACCTCGAGCGTTTCGCGGGCCTTGCGGGCCTGCTTCTCGGGTGGCAGGAACCGCATGGTCCGCATGTTGTGGAGCCGGTCGGCCACCTTGATCACCAGCACGCGCGGATCGCGGGCCATCGCGATGATCATCTTGCGGATGGTCTCGCCCTCGGCGGCGTTGCCGAGCACCACCTTGTCGAGTTTCGTGACGCCGTCGACGAGGTGCGCGACTTCTTCGCCGAACTCGTCGGTCAGCTGCTCGAGGGAGTAACCGGTGTCTTCGACGGTGTCGTGGAGCAGGGCCGCGACCAGGGTGGTCGTGTCCATCCCCAGTTCGGCGAGGATGCTGGCGACGGCGAGCGGATGCGTGATGTACGGGTCGCCCGACTTGCGGCGCTGGCTGGCGTGCCGTTCCTCGGCCACGTCGTAGGCGCGCTGCAGGAGCGCCAGGTCCGCCTTGGGGTAGAGCTCGCGATGCAGACTGACGAGGGGTTCGAGAACCGGCCGGATGGTCGTGTTCCGCTGACCCGTGATGCGCCTGGCGAGTCGCGCTCGTACCCGGCGCGATGCGGACGCCGGAACGGCGAATCCCTGTGCTCCACGGTTGTTACCGGAAGCCGGGTTCGCTGCAGGTGACTCGGCATCGGTTTGCGCAGACGCGGGTGTTCCCGTGTTCTGCGACCGATCAAGATTCGAAGTCATGCCGTCACCTCCTACCACTGAAATGGCTCGGGCTCTGGGGCCCTGGTTGGTCTCGGGCATGCGCCCCGGTGGCCGTGACGACCACCAGGCCCAACTTTAGTACTCAGACCGTGACGAGGGACGTGAGCGGGTACTTTCCGAGGCGCTCCCGGCCGCCCAGCGCGGCGATCTCCAGGACCACGGCGATGCCGATCACGCGGGCACCTGCGGATTCCACGAGCCGCGCCGTCGCGTCGAGCGTGCCGCCGGTGGCGAGGACGTCGTCGACGACGAGAACCGAGCGCCCGTCCAGGCCGATCGACCCGGCCGGGATCTCCAGCGTGGCCGTTCCGTACTCGAGGGTGTACGACTGCGACAGCACGGGCGGCGGCAGTTTGCCCGACTTCCGCACGGCCACCACACCGGATCCCAGCTCCCGGGCGACGCCGCCGCCGAGGAGGAACCCCCGCGCGTCGACGGCGGCGATCACGTCCGTGTCCGGGGCGCAGGCGGCGAGCGCGTCGACGACGACGCGGAACCCGTCGGCGTCGGAGAAGACGGGCGTCAGATCGGCGAACCGCACACCGGGTTGCGGGAAGTCGTCGGCCCACCGGGTGAGCCGAGTGACGGCGTCACGGGCCGCGGAATGATCGGTCACCGGCGCAGCACCCACCTGTCCATGTTCCAGCCGGCGCCCGACACAGTCGGGTTGACCGCTCCTGCCTGCAGACCCGACGCGAACGCGACGGTCCGCGGCTGGTCGAACAGCGGCACCGTCGGAACGTCGGACCACAGGATGTTCTCCGCCTCCGTCGACAGCGACAGCTGGGTGGCGGTCGAGTCGTCGACGGCGAGCTGGTCGACGATCTGGTCGACGCGACTGTTGCTGTAATCGCCGAAGTTGGAACCGTTTCCGCTGCGGAGGGCGTACATCGCGGTAGTGGCCGCGGCGGTGCCTGCCGCACCGGGAGCGGACGCCGTGCCCGCGAGCACCACGTCCACCTGCCCGCTGCGCAGCATCGACGGCGTGAAGTCGGGCGAGGCGACGTCCTGCACGGTGATCCCGGCCGGGGCGCATGCCGCCGCGACCGCGGATACTATCTCGGCGCGCCGCGGGTTCGGCCCCAGATATCCGATCCGGACGGTCGCCGTGGTGTTGTCGGTGTCGGCCAGCGCGGCGGTGGCCGCCGCCGTGTCCGCCGTCTCGTACCGGCCGCCGACGGCGCCCGCGACAGACTGGTGGACGAGGCTGTCGGGTGCGGTGACCCGCGTGTCGACCGGACCGCCGGAGTCGGCGCCATCCGTGTCCGGTTCCGCGGCGAGCCCGAACTTCGACGCCAGCTCGTCGCGGGGCAGGCAGGCCGCGAACGCCCGCCGTCCGGCCGCGTTCTCGAACAGGCCCGAGGTGGACAGGACGAACTGCTCGACGCTGCGGGAGGCCACCTCGGTCACGTCGAACCCGCCGAGGTCCAGGTCCGGCACCGATCCCGCGGCGACGTCGACGACCTCGACCGCGCCGTCACCGATCCGCGCGCTGACGTCGGAAGATTTGGGCCACACCACGATCCGGGAAGTAGCGGGGCGGTTCCCCCACCAGCGGTCGTTGGCCACCAGCACCAGACCCTCGTCCGCGGACAACGACTCGACCTTGTAGGGACCGGACGCCGGGAAGAGCGCGAGGTCGAGGTCTCCCGGTGTCATCGTCCATCCGGTGTTCCAGAAGTCCGCGACGCGCGTCAGCGCCGCGGTGTCCGAGTTCTGCACGGCGGACACGATGTCGGGGACGCCGGTCGCAGTCGCGACGACGTGCGCCGGCATCATCGACGTCGCACCGAACAGCGACTTCCAGTCGGTGACGTTCCGCCCCGCCTTGAACGTGACGACGGCATCCTTCGCGCCGGTCTGGCAGTCGATCCGGTCGATGTCCGCGTAGCCGGCGGTACTCGCCGCGTCGAACATCGGGACGGTCGCGCCCTGGTCGTTCCGGCGGGTGAAGCGGCCGCTGTTCGCCGCCCAGGTGAGCACCAGGTCGTCGCAGGACATCGGGACGCCGTCGGAGTAGACGGAGTTGGGGTTCAGCTTGTATTGGATGGTGAGGGCGTCCCCGGGCATCGCGTTGGCGGTGCCGATGTCCGAGTCGGCCACCGGTCCGCCCTCGGGGCCCGTGTAGTTGAACCCGGGCAGCACTCGCGCGAACGCCTGACGTGCCCCCGACACGGCACCCGCGACGGTGTTCGCGTTGTACGTGGTGACGGTGTTGTCGATGGCGTAGCCGATCGACGGGATCTGCTCACCCTCCTCGGCACATCCGACGAGGGTGCCTGCGAGGAGCACGGTCGCGAGGAGACCGGCACCCGACACGGCCGCCGTCCGGCCGTGTCGGGTGGGCGCACCGCGCCGGGTGCTGTGCGATGCGGGCATGTCAGTGCCTCTTCTTGTTGCGCTTCCCGGTGGGACGTGAGCCCGGAGCAGGTGCGGTCGACGCGGTTCGGGACCGGGGCACCGCCGCTTCCGTCGTGGATGCGGCGGCCGCGGTCGCCGGGGCGCCGGCCTTCTGCGCTCCGCCTTCGGCCAGGGTCGCCCGGCGGGCGAGGACCTTCCGCGTGTGCGCGGCCACCGGACCCCACCGCTCCTTCAGGGTGACCAGCAACGGTGTCGCGAAGAAGATCGACGAGTACGCACCGACGATGATGCCGACGAGCTGCACCAGCGCCAGGTCCTTCAGTGTTCCGACACCGAGCATCCACACCGCGACCACCATCAGCGCGAGCACCGGCAGCACGCTGATCAGGGTGGTGTTGATGGAACGCATCAACGTCTGGTTGACTGCCAGGTTCGCCTGCTCGGCGTACGTGCGACGGGTCAGGTGCAGAATCCCCCGGGTGTTCTCCTCGACCTTGTCGAACACCACCACCGAGTCGTAGAGCGAGAACCCGAGAATCGTCAGCAGACCGATGACGGTCGCCGGGGTGACCTCGAAGCCGACGAGCGAATACACACCGGCGGTGACGGCGATGTCGAAGAACAGTGCGACGATCGCGGCGACCGCCATGTCGCGCTCGAACCGGACAGCGATGTAGATGCTGACGATCACGAGGAACACAAGCAGCGCGATCAGCGCCTTCTGGGTGATCTGCCCGCCCCACGTCTCGCTGACGTCGGCGACGCTGATCACGTTCTCGTTGACGGTGCCGTCACTGTCCTTCGGCTGGAACTCGTCGTACAACGCGTCCTGCAGCTTCACCACCTGGGCCGCGTCGAGCGCCTCCGAGCGGATCTGCACGGTCGCACTCGAACCCGAGCCCACCGTCTGCACCGAGACGGGGTCCATTCCCAGCGCCTCGGAGTAGACGTTCTCCACCTGCGCGGTGTCCACGCCGTTGCCCGCGGGGAACTGGATCCGCGACCCACCCTCGAAGTCGATACCGAGGGTGAATCCGCGCACGAGGATGCTCAGCAGCGAGATCAGCACGATCGTGCCGGTCAGGATGAAGTAGAAGCGGCGGCGGCCGACCACCTCGAAGGCACCGGTTCCGGTGTACAGCCGGGACAGCCAGCTGTGGTGGGGCATCGACGTCTGGTTGACGCCCGAATCGGACAGCGAAGACTCGGGGTCGGTCTGCGACGCAGACTTGTGCGACGTGGTCGATTCGCTCATACTCGTGACTCCTTCGCCGACGCTGCGGCAGCCTTGCGTTCCTTGGCGATCTGCTGCACGGCACCCAGCCCGTTGACGCCCGGCTTGGACCAGAACGGCGACTTCGAGGCCAGGTGGACCAGCGGCCACGTCACCAGGAACACGACGACGACGTCGAGAATGGTGGTCAGGCCGAGGGTGAACGCGAAGCCGCGCACCTGGCCGATCGCGAGGATGTACAGCACCGCGGCGGCGATGAAGCTGACCGCGTTACCCGACAGGATGGTGCGGCGCGCACGGGCCCAGCCGCGTGGAACCGCGGACCGGAAACTGCGGCCCTCTCTCATCTCGTCCTTGATTCTCTCGAAGAACACCACGAACGAGTCGGCCGTCATGCCGATACCGATGATCAGACCGGCGATGCCGGCGAGGTCGAGGGTGAAGTTGATGTACCGGCCGAGCAGCACCATGATCGCGTACACCATCACACCGGACAGGACCAGGGACAGCGCCGTGAGCACTCCGAGCATGCGGTAGTAGATCAGGCAGTAGATCAGAACCAGGACCAGACCCACCAGACCGGCGATGAGACCGGCCTGCAGCGAGGCGAGACCCAGGGTCGCGGACACCGTCTCGGCCTCCGACGCCGCGAACGACAGCGGCAGCGAGCCGTATTTCAGGGTGTTCGCGAGTTCCTTCGCACTGTCCGCGGTGAACGAACCGGTGATCGACGTCGAACTGCCTGCGGGTGTCGCGCCCTGCACGACCGGCGCGCTCACCACCTTGGAGTCGAGCGTGAACGCGGCCTGCTTGCCGATGTTCTGCGACGTGAACGTGGCCCAGGTGTTGCTGCCCTCGGTCTTGAACGTCAGGCTCACCTCGTGCCGCGACTGCTGGGAGTTGTACCCGGACGTCGCGTCGGCGATCTCCTGACCGTCGATGATCGCCGGTTCGAGCAGGTACACGGCCTGGCCGTCGGTGGAGCACGCGACCAGCGGCAGGGCCGGGTCGTCGTTGCCCCGCAACGGGTCGGGCACGCTGCAGTCGAGGGTCGCCATGGCCTGCTGCTGCACGGCGGGGTCGGTGCTCTGGCGCGTGGCCCGGGCCGCCGCGATCTCGTCGGCGGCCTCGGCGGTCTCGGTCCCGGACTCGTCGGTGGGCGCCGGTTCCGCCGTGGGGGCGGGCGCGGGTGACGTGGACGGATCCTGCGCCGGGAACGGCCGGTTCTGCGGCGCGGGGGTCTCGGTTCCGGCGGGCGCCTGGGCCGGCGTCTCACCGGCGGCGGGTGCCTGCGTGCCTGGAGCGGCCGCGGCCTGCGACGTCTGGACGGGTCGGACGTACAACCGCGCCGTCTGGCCGAGCGACCGAGCCTGGGCGCTGTCGTCGCCGGGGACGGTGATGACCAGGTTGTCGCCGTCGATGACGACCTCGGAGCCGGACACGCCGAGTCCGTTCACACGAGTCTCGATGATCTCCTGCGCCTGCCGCAGGCTGTCCGGCGTCGGCTTGCTGCCGTCCGGGGTGCGTGCGGTGAGGGTGACTCGGGTCCCACCTTGCAGGTCGATGCCCAGCTTGGGTGTCGCGGACTTGTCGCCGGTGAAGAACACCAGGGCATACAGAACCGCCACGAGCACCGCGAAAACGGTGAGGTAGCGGACGGGATGCACCGATCCTGTGGAAGGTGCCACGATCTCTATGTCTCCTCAGTACGTGCAGTTCGGATGGGAACGCTCACAGCGCACGGCACCGGTGGACGCAGGGCTGTGCCCCGGTCACCGCGCCCGGGCGCCTACGACGCGACGATTGCGCGGGTGCGCCACGGAAGCGCAGGTCAATCCTTGTTCAGCCGCGGCGTGGTGTCGCCGCCGTTCTCACGATCCTCGCGCACGATGTCGGTGGCGGGGGCCTCGGTGCTGATCGATTCGTGGTCGATCGACTCGTGCTCGATGGCACCGTCACCCGGCAGCGGGGCATCGACGATCTGCTCGCGGACGACCAGACGCGACCACGTGGTGACCACGCCGGGAGCGATCTCGAGATCGATCGTGTCGTCGCCGAGCGCGACGACGGTGCCGTGCAGACCGGCAGTCGTGAGGATGCGGTCGCCCACCGAGAGCGAGTCCTGCAGAACAGTCACCTTGGCCGCCTCCTTCTTCTGCCGGCGGATCCCCAGGAACATCGGGACGAGCAGCGCCAGAATCAGGAGCGGGAAGAGAAAATCCATCTGTAAGTCAACCTCGAGGTATGTCGCACGGTCCGAAGCACTGGTCCCGGTTGGACCGATGCAATACACCAGTGTGCCATCACCGGCCCGGACACCGGTTCGGTCGGCACGGGGCGGGCGTTTCTCCCGGCGTCGGTCAGGGGTCTTCGGGATCGAACAGGGAGGCCTGCGGTTCGTTGACGCGGACCTCGATTCCGCCGGTCACGGCGTCCGGCGGCGGGGTCAGGCCCAGTTGCATCCACGCGGCCGCGGTGGCGACCCGGCCGCGGGGTGTGCGGGCGATCATTCCCGCGCGGACGAGGAACGGCTCACACACCTCTTCGACGGTGGCAGGCTCTTCCCCCACCGCGACGGCCAGCGTGGACACGCCGACCGGTCCGCCGCCGAAGCTGCGCACCAGGGCACTGAGGACGGAGCGGTCGAGGCGGTCGAGTCCCAGCTGGTCGACGTCGTACACGGCGAGGGCGGCGTGCGCGATCTCGCGGGTGACGACGCCGTCCGCGCGGACCTCGGCGTAGTCGCGGACACGGCGGAGCAGGCGGTTCGCGATGCGGGGCGTGCCGCGGGACCGGCTCGCGATCTCGGCGCCGGCCTCCTCGCCCAGTTGCACGCCGAGGATGCCCGCCGATCGCATGAGGATCTGCTGCAGCTCGGCCGGTTCGTAGAAGTCCATGTGGGCGGTGAACCCGAACCGGTCGCGCAGCGGCCCGGTGAGCGCCCCCGAGCGGGTGGTGGCCCCGACCAGGGTGAACGGCGCGACCTCCAGGGGAATGGACGTGGCGCCGGGGCCCTTGCCGACCACGACGTCGACCCGGAAGTCCTCCATCGCGAGGTAGAGCATCTCCTCCGCCGGACGGGCGATGCGGTGGATCTCGTCGATGAACAGCACGTCGCCCTCGACGAGGTTGCTCAACATGGCGGCCAAATCGCCGGCACGCTCGAGCGCCGGACCCGACGTCAGCCTCAGTGAGGAACCCAGTTCGGCGGCGATGATCATCGCCATGCTGGTCTTTCCCAGCCCGGGCGGGCCGGAGAGCAGGATGTGGTCGGGGGTGCCGCCGCGCATCTTCGCGCCGGTCAGGACGAGTTGCAACTGCTCCCGGACCCGCGGCTGCCCGATGAAATCGTGCAGGTTCTTCGGCCGCAGACTGGCCTCGATGTCGCCGTCGCCGGCGACGAGATCGGCCGAGACCGGGGACTCGTCGTCGTAGTCGCCGCCGGGTTCGGGATTCATCTGGTCTTCCCGAGCAGGGAGAGAGCCGAGCGCAGCGCGGACGAAGTGGTCGACTCGGGGGCCTCGGCGAGGACGGAGTCGGAGGCCTGTTCGGCCTGCTTGGCCGGGAAGCCGAGCCCGACGAGCGCTTCGACGATCTGGTCGCGGACCGATCCGGGGCCGCCCGCACCGAGCGGCACCGCCCCGGACGTGGACGCGACCACGTCGACCTTGTCGCGCAATTCGACGACCATCCGCTCGGCCCCGCGCTTGCCGATGCCCGGCACCCGGGTGAGGGCGGTGACGTTGCCCTCGGCGAGCGCGGCCCGCAACGCGTCGGGTTCGAGGACGGCGAGTGTCGCCATCGCCAGGCGCGGACCGACACCCGACACCGTCTGGAGCAGCCCGAACAACTCCTTGGACTCCGAGTCCGGGAACCCGTACAGCGTCATCGAGTCCTCGCGGACGATCATCGCCGTGACCAGCCGGGCCTCGGTTCCCCGCTGCAGCCCGCCGAGGGTGGCCGGGGTCGCGTTCACGCGGTACCCCACTCCCGCGGATTCGATCACCGCATGGTCGAGGGCGATCTCGAGCACCTCGCCGCGGACGGACGCGATCATCGTGTACCTGCCTTCTTCACTTCGGCCAGCCGGGCCTGGTAGCGACGTTTCTGTTCGGCGGCCGCGGCCTCGGCGCGGGCCATGCGTTCGATCATCGGCGCCCGCCAGCAATGGCAGATCGCCAGGGCCAGCGCGTCCGCGGCGTCGGCCGGTTTGGGCGCGGCCGCCAGCTTGAGGATGCGTGTCACCATCGCCGTCACCTGAGCTTTGTCGGCCGATCCGCTCCCGGTGACGGCCGCCTTGACCTCACTGGGGGTATGGAAACACACGGGGATGCCGCGGCGTGCGGCGGCGAGGGCGACGACGCCGCCCGCCTGCGCGGTGCCCATCGCGGTGCGCACGTTGTGCTGGGAGAACACCCGCTCGATCGCCACGACCGCCGGCCGGTGCAGATCGATCCACGATTCGGCTGCCTCGGAGATCCGCAGCAGCCGGGACGACAATTCCAGGTCCGCCGGGGTCCGGACCACGTCGACGGCCACCGGGGTGACGGTGCGACCGTTGCCGCCGTCCACCACTCCGAATCCGCACCGGGTCAGACCGGGATCCACACCCAGCACACGCACGCAAAGCCACCTCTCCCACGCCGAACAGCTGTTCGATAGCTTAGCCGTGGGGTCGGACGTGTCGGCGCATCAACACGCAGAACGAGGCGGGGCGGGCGAGCACCGCTCCCCCGCCCCGCGCCGTGCATCCGTGCGATCAGTCGTCGAGTTCGGCGAGCACCTCGTCGGAGAGGTCGACGTTGGTGTAGACGTTCTGCACGTCGTCGGACTCTTCGAGCGCGTCGACGAGCTTGAACACTTTGCGGGCCCCGTCCGCGTCGACCGGGACCTCGACGGATGCGCGGAAGTCGGCCTCGGCGGAGTCGTAGTCGATGCCCGCCTCCTGCAGAGCGCTGCGCACGGCCACGAGGTCCGTCGGCTCGCTCACGATCTCGAACGTCTCGCCCAGATCGGTGACCTCTTCGGCGCCCGCGTCGAGGACCGCCATCAGCACGTCGTCCTCGTTCTGGTCGCCCTTCTCCAGGGTGACGACGCCCTTGCGGGTGAACAGGTAGGACACCGAACCCGGGTCGGCCATGTTCCCGCCGTTGCGGGTCATCGCGGTCCGCACCTCGCCGGCCGCGCGGTTGCGGTTGTCGGTCAGGCACTCGATGAGCACGGCGACGCCGTTGGGTCCGTAGCCCTCGTACATGATGGTCTGCCAGTCGGCGCCGCCCGCTTCTTCACCGGCGCCGCGCTTGCGGGCACGCTCGATGTTGTCGTTGGGGACCGACGTCTTCTTGGCCTTCTGGATGGCGTCGTACAGGGTGGGGTTTCCCGCAGGGTCGCCACCGCCGGTACGGGCCGCCACCTCGATGTTCTTGATCAGCTTCGCGAAGGCTTTGCCACGCTTGGCGTCGATCACAGCCTTCTTGTGCTTGGTGGTGGCCCATTTGGAGTGGCCGCTCATGCGATTCAAGCCCCTTTCCTGCTGCTTTTGGCACGCCGAATGCGCGGTTTCAGCTTTGACGATGTTACCCGCAGCCCGGGCGCCCCTGCGCGATCCCGGGGTAACAACTCGCATAAGTCGCCATTGTTTGCATAGAATGCAAACATGTTGATGCGAGTCGACCACGGTTCCAGCACCCCACTGGGCGAACAGATCGCCGCCAATGTGCGCGGTGCGTTCCTGCGCGGCGAGATCGGTGCGGGCGACCGGCTCCCCTCCGCCCGGGCACTGGCCGAGTCCGTCGACGTCAACCTCCACACGGTGCTGCGCGCGTACGCCGCCCTCCGCGACGAGGGGCTGATCGACCTCCGCCGGGGCCGGGGCGCGGTCGTCCGCGCCGACACCGACCCGATTCGCACCGGATTGACCGAAGCCGCACGCACTTTCGTCGCCGAGGCCCGGCGCCTCGGACTCGACACCGAACAGATGCTCGACGTGATCAAGGAGACCACCAGACAATGACGACCTCCCGCACCCGCCTCCTCGCGGCGACCTCGGCCGTACCCCTCCTCGCCCTCGTGATCGCGAGACTCGCGTGGGGCGACGACCTGCCGCCGGTGGTGGCCAGTCACTGGTCCGGCACCGAACCCGACGGTTTCAGCGACACGACCACCTACTTCTGGATCGCCGTCGCCGTCTGCGCGATCGCCGCGGGCATCGCCGGCGTCGTCGCAGTCCGGATCCGCACCGACGCCGCCCTCTGGCTGCCCGCGACCGTGTTCACCGGGTGGACGGTGGCCGCGACCTGGATCGTCAGTGTCGCCGCCACCGTCCGTGCGGGCTCGCCCGAGGCGGCGACGCTGGGCTGGTGGATCCTGATTCCCCTGCTGGGAATCCTGTGGGCGGTAGCCACGTTCGTCCTGCTCCCCCGGCCGCCGCGCGCCACGGAGAACGGCCCGGCACCGACGCTGCCCGTCCCCCTGGCGCCCGGCGAGCGCGCGTCCTGGACCGGATATGCGCGCGGGCGCTGGGCGGGCGTGCTCGCTCTCGCCATGGCCGTTGCCGCGGTCGTGTCCGCGCTGGTCGGCGCACTCTGGCTCGCGGTACTGTTCCTCGTCCTGGTGGTCGCCGGTGGCGCCTTCGCGTCGGTGACCGTGCAGGTCGACCGCACCGGGCTGAGCCTGTCGTCGTGGAACGTGCGCTGGCGGCACATCCCACTCGACGCGGTCGACGAGGCGCAGGTGACCGAGATCCGCCCCGGCGAATGGGGCGGCTGGGGTTACCGCTTCTCACCGCGCGGAACGGCGGTGGTGATCCGCGGCGGTGAGGGCATCGTGGTGACCCGCATCGGCGGCCGCCCGTTCGCGGTCACCGTCGACGGCGCCGCTCAGGGTGCGGCGCTCCTCAACTCGCTCGCCGCACCCAGTCCGACGGGTTAGACCCCGCGGACGATGTCGACGAACAACTCGTGCACTCGCCGGTCCCCCGTGACCTCCGGGTGGAACGACGTCGCCACCACGGAACCCTGCCGCACGGCCACGATGCGTCCGGCGGCCGCGCCACCCGACTCGGGCACCCGGGCGAGGACCTGGACGTCGTCGCCGACGCGCTCCACCCACGGGGCCCGGATGAACACGGCCCGCATCGGGTCGCCGACGATCCCCTCGAATTCGAGGTCGGACTCGAAGGAATCGACCTGACGGCCGAAGGCGTTGCGGCGCACGGTCATGTCGATGGCGCCGAGGTGCTGGGCGTCGGGTCTCGTGTCGAGGATCTCGCTCGCGAGGAGGATCATCCCGGCGCAGGACCCGTAGGCGGGCAACCCGTCGCGCAGGCGGGCCTTCAGCGGCTCGAGCAGTTCGAAGATCTGCAGCAGCTTGCTCATCGTCGTCGACTCACCGCCCGGGATCACCAGGCCGTCGATCTTCTCGAGCTCCTCCGGGCGACGGATGCCCACGGCATCGGCGCCCGAATCATTCAGTGCAGCAAGGTGTTCACGGACGTCGCCCTGCAGGGCGAGTACTCCGACGAGGGGGCGGGTCATGCCATGTTTCCTGTCTCGATGTCGCGCTGGTCCTGATCGCGCTGGATGCGGGTCAACCCCTCCTGCACCACGGCGGCGACCATGGTGCCGTTCCGGTCGAACATGCGGCCCTGGGTGAGGGCGCGGCCGAAGCCGGCGGAGGGTGAGGTCTGGTCGTAGAGCAGCCACTCGTCGGCGCGGAACGGGCGCAGGAACCACATGGCGTGGTCGAGCGACGCGGTCTGGGTGACCACTCCCGGGTGCGGGACCTTCGACGCGCCGAGGAGCGTCATGTCACTGAGGTAGGCGAGGGTGCAGATGTGGAAGACCTGATCGTCGGGCAGCTTGTCGCGGTAGCGCATCCACACGCGTTGCTGCGCGGCGATTCCGGGCGTCTTCCTGGTGGCGTCGGCCGGAACGATACGGACGTCCCATTCCTTCCACTCCCGGTAGAGATCGGTGGCGGCCATCTCCTCGACGGTCTGTGCGTCGACGAGCTCTTCGGGCTCGGGCACCGGCGGCATCGTGTCCTGGTGCTCGATGCCCTCGTCCCCCGAGTGGAACGACGCCGACATGGTGAAGATCGCCTTGCCGTCCTGGATGCCGGTGACCCGCCGGGTGCAGAACGACCGGCCGTCCCGGATCCGGTCGACCAGGTACACGGTGGGTTCCACCGGATTTCCGGGGCGCAGGAAGTACCCGTGCAGGGAGTGCACCTCGAATCGCTCGTCGACGGTGCGGACGGCGGAAACCAGCGACTGACCGGCGACCTGCCCGCCGAACGTCCTCTTCAGCACGGACGGATGAACCGAGCCGCGGAAGATGTCTTTCTCCAGCGCTTCGAGTTCGAGAATGTCCTCGATGCTCGCCATCAGCCCTCCTTCTGTGCCTGGTCAAGGTTATCCGCCCGGTTCGGGCTCGAGGCACCATGGGTGCCATGACGATGTTCACACCGACGAGCCCGGACGGTCTCGTCGCCCTCGTCACCGAACGCTGCCTCGCGGTGGACGGCATCGCCGTCGTCGCGATCGACGCCCCCGACGGCGCCCAGCCGCTGCCCCTCGCCGGCGCGGTGTGTGAGTCGTTGCGGGAGCAGGGCAGGCCCTGTGACGTCGTGTCCCTTCACGACTACGTCCGGCCCGCCTCCCTGCGGTTCGAGCACGGACGCGACGACGAACTCAGCTACCGCACCCTCTGGTTCGACTACGACGCCCTGAACCGGGAAGTGGTGCGGTCGGTCCGCACCGACCGCCGGTGGTTGCCGCGGTTGTGGGACGAAGGCGAGGATCGCTCCGCCCGCTGTGCCCGGGTGCCCGCGGCCGACGGGCAGGTGCTGCTCGTGACGGGCCCGATGCTGCTCGGCCGGGACCTCGACTTCGACGTCACCGTGCAACTTCACCTGGGTGAAGGGGCCCTGCTGCGCCGTACCCCGGCCGATCAACGTTGGACCGTGCCCGCACTGCTCCGCCGCGCCGCCGACGTCACCGATGAACCCGACCTGCTGGTGCGGTACGACCATCCTCCGAAACCCGCGGTCCGGGCGGGCCGCTGAACCTGCTCACGTCGTGCGCAGGAACCGGGTCAGCCCTTCCTGCACCACGGCGGCGACCAGGTTCCCCTTCCGATCGAAGATCCGTCCCTGCGCGAGACCCCGGCCGAAACCGGCGGACGGCGACGTCTGGTCGTACAGCAGCCATTCGTCGGCCCGGAACGGGCGCAGGAACCACAGCGCGTGATCGAGTGAGGCACTGTCGATCTCGACACCGGGATGCGGTGTCATCGCGGAACCGATGAGCGTCATGTCACTCATGTACGCCAGCGCGCACACATGGAACACGGGGTCGTCGGGCAGTGTCCTGCGGGACCGGAACCACGCCTGCTGCTGCGCGGCCGCACCGCGGATGCGGTCGACCTCGCCGTGTCCGACGATCCGGATGTCCCAGTCGGACCACTCCCGGGCGAGCCAGGCGATCTCCGGGTCTTCGGACTCACTGGCGAACGGCAGCGAATCCGGCGGCGGGACCACCGGCATCTCGTCCTGGTGCTCGATGCCCACGTCCGCCACCTGGAAGGACGCCGACATCGTGAAGATGGCCTGGCCGTCCTGCACGGCGCTGACCCGCCGGGTGACGAACGAGCGACCGTCCCGGATCCGGTCCACGAGGTACACGATCGGCATCGCGGGGTTGCCGGGACGGAGGAAGTAGCCGTGCAGCGAATGCACCGCGAACCGGGGTTCGACCGTGCGGACCGCCGCCACGAGTGCCTGACCGGCCACCTGACCGCCGAAGGTGCGGGGAAGCATGGTCTCGGTCGCTATGCCCCGGAAGATGTTCTCCTCGAGGCGTTCCACTTCCAGGATCTCTTCGATCGTCGCCATCCACGGCCCCTTCCGATGCTCGTCCGCTGACACTCTCCCACGGACCCGCGCACCGGACCGCACCGCACGGGCCCGGGGTGGGGCCTCGTGCGGTGCGAGCGGAAGAGCAGTGCCGGGAGCGCCGGCGCTCGATCAGTGATCGAGCGCGCGGATCACCAGCCGCGTTCGGCGAGCCGGTGCGGGACGGGGATGTCGTCGACGTTGATACCGACCATCGCCTCGCCCAGCCCGCGGGAGACCTTCGCGAGAACGTCCGGGTCGTCGAAGAACGTGGTCGCCTTCACGATCGCCGCGGCCCGCTCGGCCGGGTTGCCCGACTTGAAGATGCCCGAGCCGACGAACACACCCTCCGCGCCGAGCTGCATCATCATCGCCGCGTCCGCCGGGGTGGCGATGCCACCGGCGGTGAACATGGTGACCGGCAACTTGCCGGCCTTGGCGACCTCGACGACCAGGTCGTACGGGGCCTGCAGCTCCTTGGCCGCCACGTACAGCTCGTCCTCGCTCAGCGACGTCAGCCGGCGGATCTCCCCGCCGATCGTGCGCATGTGG
The DNA here is from genome assembly GCF_017068395.1 of Rhodococcus pseudokoreensis. Classification (NCBI taxonomy): domain Bacteria; kingdom Bacillati; phylum Actinomycetota; class Actinomycetes; order Mycobacteriales; family Nocardiaceae; genus Rhodococcus; species Rhodococcus pseudokoreensis. Next base: position 382,714 of record NZ_CP070619.1, read on the forward strand.
GTGGTCGCGTTGGACACGTCACCGGTGCCGGCCTCACCCTTCGAACGGATCATCGCCGCACCCTCGGTGATCCGGCGCAGCGCCTCACCGAGATTGGTGGCACCACAGACGAACGGAACGGTGAACTTCCACTTGTCGATGTGGTTGGCGTAGTCGGCCGGCGTCAGGACCTCGGACTCGTCGACGTAGTCGACACCGAGCGACTGCAGGATCTGCGCCTCGACGAAGTGCCCGATCCGGGCCTTGGCCATCACCGGGATCGACACGGCGGAGATGATGCCGTCGATCATGTCCGGGTCGCTCATCCGGGACACGCCGCCCTGGGCGCGAATGTCAGCGGGCACCCGCTCGAGTGCCATCACCGCGACGGCACCGGCGTCCTCGGCGATCTTCGCCTGGTCGGGGGTGACGACGTCCATGATGACCCCGCCCTTCAACATCTCGGCCATGCCGCGCTTGACGCGCGCCGTACCGGTGGTGGGGGTGGTGTCGGGGGTGCTCACAGCGAACTCCTGAGGTGTGGCGTGGATTGATTGCGATAGCGGCATGCGTGAGCGACGACGTTCACGCTGCAGTACCCGATTCTAGGACGAACGCCAGTCCACTTCCGTAGCCAGTCCGCGATTGCTGGCTTTCTCCGAACCGGGGGGCGGCTCAGGTGATCGCGCGCACCTCGGGGTCGTCGGTGGCAACGGCGACCGCTTCGGCCTCGTCGAGGAGATCCGCGAGGTCGTGCGGGTACACGGCCTCACCCGCCGCCGCCAGTTCGCGCACCGTGTCGGCGGTGCACCACCGGTGACCGGTGATGGTGCGGCTCTCGAGTTCGGTGAAGCCGCCGTGATGCGGCTCGAACCCGTCGGTGCGCAACGCGAAGAACAGTTCCTCGGAGCGGATGAGCTGCCCGTTCCAGGAGAAGATCGCCACCCGGCGCCACATCGGTCCGCGTAGCGACTCGGCCGATGCGGTGTGCCCGGTCTCCTCGGCGATCTCCCGGACCGCGGCCGCGCGGAGGTTCTCGCCCTTCTCGACGGCGCCGCCGATCGTGAACCAGTAGTAGATGTCGGGGACGGTGGGGTCGTGTCCCCGCAGCAGCAGCACCCGGCCCTCACCGTCGAGCAGCACCACCCGGGCGGAGGTGCGGACGGAGTCGAGGGACAGACCCTCGGTGACGGCGGCCGCGGACGAGCGTTCGGTGATCTCGAAGTACGTCGGCAGCGGGGCCGTGCCGCCGAGGTGCAGCCATCGGACGGGCCGCCGGGTGCGCAGCGCGAGGGTGTCGCGGACGGCATCGTTGTGGAAGCGGCGGGCGATCAGCACCCGCGCCTCGGCGTCGGCGAGTTCCGCCACCAATTGGGGGCGCAGGGTGTCCGGGTCGAGCGACGAGAGTGCGCTGGACAACGCGTTCTCGGCGATCTCCCGGTCGGCCCGGTCCGACCGTTCGGCCCTGGCCGCCAGCGCGGCCAGCGACCTGCCCTCGGGTGGGTCCATCGCCGCGGCCGCCGCGCGGACGACCACCGCCCGGCGGGCGAGGGCCGCGTCGAGGGCCTGCCAGGACAGGTCGGAGCGGACGTGCAGGCGGTCGAGGCGGTTGGCTGTGCCGTACGCCCACAGGCCGATCGCAAGGACGACGGCCGCGACCAGCGCGAGAACCAGGATCGTGAGGGCGGAGAGGGTCACGAGCCGACCTCCCGGACGCCGTCGCGGCCGACGGTGACCGTCTCGTAGACGCGCAGGATCTGCTCGGCCACCACCGGCCAGTCGTATTCGGTGACCACCGTGCGGCCGGCGTCGGTGAGCGCGGCGCTGCGCTCCGGGTCGCCCAGGACCGAGTCGATCCCGGCGGCGAGCGCGGCCGCATCCCCCACCGGCACCAGCACACCCGCCTGGCCGTCCCGCAGGACCCGGCGGAACGCGTCCAGTTCGCTCGCGACGACGGCGGCTCCGGCGGCCATCGCCTCCACCAGCACGATGCCGAAGCTCTCACCGCCGAGGTTGGGGGCGCAGTACACGTCGGCGCTCCGCAGCGCCGACGCCTTCTCGGCGTCGTCGACCTGGCCGAGCAGACGCAGGTGCCCGAACACCGGGCCCGCCTCGCGGCGCAACTTGTCCTCGTCGCCGCGGCCGACCACCAGCACCTCGAGGTCGGGATACTTCTCGACCAGCGCGGGCAGCGCCTTCAGGAGCACGGCCATACCCTTGCGGGGCTCGTCGTAGCGTCCGAGGAAGAGGATGGTCTTTCCGGGGCGCGGGTAGCCGGGCAGCGGTTCGGCGTTCGCGAACGCCGGGACGTCGACCCCGTTGGGGATTTCGACGGCGTCGGAGCCGAGCGATTCCACCTGCCAGCGTCGCGCGAGTTCCGACACCGCGATGCGACCGCTGATCTTCTCCAGGTACGGCTGGAGCACACCCTGAAACGTGCTCAACACCAACGACTTCGTGGTCGAGGTGTGGAACGTCGCCACGATGGGGCCCTCGGCCACCCGCATGGCGAGCATCGACAGGCTCGGCGCGTTGGGCTCGTGGATGTGCAGGACGTCGAAGTCGTTGTCCGAGATCCAGCGCCGGACCCGGGCACTCGCGGCGGGGCCGAAACTCAGCCGGGCCACCGAACCGTTGTAGGGAATGGCGAGGGCGCGCCCCGCCGACACGACGAACCCGGGCAGGTCGACGTCGTCGGACGCAGGCGCCAGGACGCTCACCTTGTGCCCGCGCTCGATCAGGACCTCCGCGAGGTCGACGACGTGGGCCTGCACTCCGCCCGGGACGTCGAACGAGTACGGGCAGACCATGCCGATCTTCACGAGCTCTCCATGCGGGAGAGCCTCGCCTGCGACAGATCGGACAGCCACAGCGGCTGGAGCATGTGCCAGTCCTCGGGATGGGCGGCGATGTTGGCCTCGAACCGGTCCGCCAGGGCCTGGGTCGCCGCGGCCACTCCCGCGGTCGTGTCGATCGGCGGGTCGATGCGGAAACCCCACCCGCCGTCGGTGAACCAGCAGTGCACCGGCAGCAGCGGCGCACCGGTGTCGATCGCCAGCTTGGCGGGACCGGCGGGCATCCGGGTCGGTTCCCCGAAGAACGTCACCGGGACCCCCTTCTTCGCCAGGTCGCGTTCACCGAGCAGGCACACGATGCCGTTGTCCCGCAGCCGCTCCGACAATTCCACGAACGGGGGGTGCTCGCCGCCGCTGAGCGGGAAGATCTCGAAGCCGAGGCCTTCGCGGTAGTCGACGAACCGCTGGTACAGCGATTCGGGTTTCAGCCGTTCGGCGACCGTGGACAGGCCACCCCAGTGCTGGGCGCACCACACGCCGGCCATGTCCCAATTGCCGCTGTGCGGAAGTGCGAGAATCGCGCCCGTGCCCGCTTCTTTTGCGGCGTCGAGGTGCTGCTGTCCCTCGATCAGCTCGTCGAGGGCGGCGCCGGTCTTCACCAGATCCATCGACGGCAGCCGGAAGGCCTCCCGCCAGTACCGCGCGTAGGACCGCATCGACGCCCGCATCAGCGTGTCCGGCACCTCCGCGGCGGGCACACCCAGCACCCGGGCGAGATTGCGGCGCAACTGGTCCGGGCCACCGTTCCGGACGGCGAAGTCCGCTCCCTTGTCGAACAGGGTGACCGCGGCCTTCTCGGGCAGTGCACGCACCAGCCGCCAGCCTGCCGCGTACCCCAGGTCGCTGAGGCGTTCGGACACGCCGCTCACTGCGCGGTCGCCTGTCCGTCTTCCGGCGTCGCGTCCGCGGGCGGTAGAGGCAGCACGTCCCGCGCCCCCGGCGACCTACGGACCGCCAGAACCCGCTGGAACACGGTGATCACGCTGCCCACCGACAGCAACCACATCGCGACGTGCACGGCCCACGGCACTCCGAGTCCCGTGACGCCGGCGCCTACGAGCACGATGATCAGCCGATCGGGTCGCTCGATGAGCCCGCCGTCGGCGGACAGTCCGCTCGCCTCGGCGCGCGCCTTGGCGTACGAGATCACCTGCGAGGTGACCAGGCACAGCAGCGTCGCGATCAGCAGCGGTTTGCTGTTCTCGTGGTAGACCGCCCACCAGGCGAGACCGGCGAAGATCGCGCCGTCGGCCACCCGGTCGCAGGTGGCGTCGAGGACGGCGCCGTACCGGGTTCCGCCGCCCCGTGCGCGTGCCATCGCACCGTCCAGCATGTCGAACATCACGAACAGCCAGATGAACATCGCTCCCCAGAACAGATGTCCGCTGGGAAACAGCGTGACGGCGCCCGCCACGGTCGCCACGGTGCCGATGACAGTGACGGAATCGGGGGTGAGCCCGGTCTTGACCAGGGCCTTCCCCAGCGGCGCCGTCACCTTGGACACGGATGCCCGTCCGAAGAAGCTCAGCACCTCTCCACCCCGTTCTTCACTTCCTGCCAGGAACCCCGAACGCGTGAGTCAGCGACTCGCGCGTCATTCATCTATCGCGTCATTCATTCCAGGCCTTCGCCAGCAGCCCCCGGGTCTCGCGCAGCAACTGCGGCATGACCTTGACCCCGGCGAGGACCGTGATGAAGTTCGCGTCCCCGCCCCAGCGCGGAACGATGTGCTGATGCAGGTGCTCGGCGAGCGAACCGCCCGCCGCCGCACCGAGATTGAGGCCGACGTTGAAACCGTCCGGTCGCGACACCCGCTTGATCACGCGCAGCGCCTGCTGCGTGAACGACATCAGCTCGGCGCTTTCCGCCTCCGTCAGGTCCTCCAGCGCCGCGACCTTGCGGTAGGGAACCACCATCAGGTGCCCCGGGTTGTACGGGTACAGGTTCAGCACCGCGTACACGTGCTCCCCGCGGGCGACGATCAGCCCGTCCTCGTCGTCCATCTTCGGGATGTCGATGAACGGCTCGTTCGGGACGTCCTTCGACTTCGGTGTCTCGGCGATGTACGACATGCGGTGCGGCGACCAGATCCGCTGAAGGTGATCGGGCTCGCCGGGGCCGCGGTCGACGAGGCGGCCGGGACCGCCGAGCATCTCGTCGGCCGTCACGTCGTCACCTCCGGTCATGGGCGTCACCCTTCCTGACCGGATTGCAGCAGTTCCGCCGTCGGCGACGCGTTCTCGCGGCGGCCGATCCATTCGGTGACGATGCGCACGGCGTCGTCCACGGGCACGCCGTTGACCTGGGTGCCGTCGCGGAACCGGAAGCTGACGGCGCCGGCTTCGACGTCGCGCGCACCCGCCAGCAGCATGAACGGCACCTTCTGCGCCGTGTTGTTGAAGATCTTCTTCTGCATGCGGTCGTCGCTCGCGTCGACCTCGGCGCGGACACCGGCCGCCTTCAGCCGCTTCACGACGTCGAAGAGGTGATCGGCGAATGTCTCCGCCACCGGGATGCCGACCACCTGGACGGGCGCCAGCCAGGCCGGGAACGCACCCGCGTAGTGCTCGGTGAGCACCCCGAAGAACCGTTCGATGGATCCGAAGAGGGCTCGGTGGATCATGACCGGCCGCTGCTTGGTGCCGTCGTTGGCGGTGTACTCGAGGTCGAACCGCTCGGGCAGGTTGAAGTCGAGCTGAATCGTCGACATCTGCCAGGTACGCCCCAGGGCGTCCTGCACCTGCACCGAGATCTTCGGGCCGTAGAACGCGGCGCCGCCCGGATCGGGAACGAGGTTCAGCCCCGACGACTCCGCGACCTCGGCGAGCGTCGCCGTCGCTTCCTCCCACACGGCGTCGTCGCCGACGAACTTGTCCGGGTTCTTGGTGGACAGCTCGAGGTAGAAGTCGTCCAGTCCGTAGTCCTTCAGCAGACCGAGGACGAACTGCAGGGTGGTCGCCAGTTCATCGCGCATCTGCTCGCGGGTGCAGTAGATGTGCGCGTCGTCCTGCGTCATGCCCCGCACGCGGGTCAGTCCGTGGACGACACCCGACTTCTCGTACCGGTACACCGAACCGAACTCGAAGAGCCGCAACGGCAGTTCGCGGTACGACCGTCCACGGGAGCGGAAGATCAGGTTGTGCATCGGGCAGTTCATCGGCTTGAGGTAGTAGTCCTGGCCCGGCTTGCGCACGGTGCCGTCCTCGTTCAGTTCCTCGTCGATGTGCATCGCGGGGAACATGCCGTCGCGGTACCAGTCCAGGTGACCCGACACCTCGTAGAGGTGGCCCTTGGTGATGTGGGGGGTGTTGACGAACTCGTACCCCTCCTCGACGTGGCGCTTACGCGAGTAGTCCTCCATCTCGGTGCGGATGATCCCGCCCCGGGGATGGAACACGGGCAGTCCCGAGCCGAGTTCGTCGGGGAAGCTGAACAGGTCGAGCTCCGACCCCAGCTTGCGGTGGTCGCGGCGCTCGGCCTCGGCGAGCAGTTCCAGGTGCTGCTCCTGCGCCTCCGCCGACTCCCACGCGGTGCCGTAGATGCGCTGCAGGTCGGCGTTGTCCTGGTTGCCACGCCAGTACGCCGCCGAGCTGCGAGTGAGCTTGAACGCGGGGATGTGCTTGGTGGTGGGAATGTGCGGGCCGCGGCACAGGTCTCCCCACACCTTCTCGCCGGTCCGCGGGTCCAGGTTGTCGTAGATGGTGAGCTCGTTGCCGCCCACCTCCATGATCTCCGGGTCGTCGATTCCCGACTTGTCGTCGATGAGTTCGAGCTTGAAGGGCTCGTTCGCCAGTTCGGCGCGTGCCTCCTCCAGCGAGTCGACGACGCGGCGCGAGAACCGCTGCGATCCCTTGACGATCTTCTTCATCCGCTTCTCGAGGTTCGCGAGGTCCTCGGGAGTGAACGGGCGTTCGACGGCGAAGTCGTAGTAGAAGCCGTCCTTGATCGGCGGGCCGATGCCGAGCTTGGCCTCGGGGAATTCCTGTTGGACGGCCTGCGCGAGGACGTGCGCCGCCGAGTGCCGGATGACGCTGCGGCCGTCGTCGGTGTTCGCCGCGACCGGTTCGACCTCGACGTCGGCGTCCGGCACCCAGGACAGGTCCTTGAGCTGGCCCTCCGCGTCACGGACCACGACGACGACGTCCGGGCCCTTGGTCGGGTAGCCGGCCTCCCGAACCGCTGTACCGGCCGTCGTCCCCGCGGGCACCCGGACGAGGGTGGCTTGGGCGGCGGATGCGGGGGTGCTCACGGCGATGTTCTCCTAGGTGAGGTGTGCGGTGCAGACATGGTGAATGTGCCAGCCCATGTTATCGGCCCAGCAGTGACACCCAATCATGCGTCCGGCTAGAGCGGGCTCTCCAGCCACGGGTAGTCGAGGCCGATCCACGTCCCGACGAGACCGAACGTCCCGAGCAACCACAGCGTGGCGAGGACGACGGCACACGTCAGCAACGCGCCCAGCCCCTTGACCACCAGCGACTGCCGCGAGAACCAGTCCATGAACTTGTCGTAACGCTGCCGCGCGTAGTGCAGCAACCGGTGGGCCCACTCGAACTCGGACGCGAGAATCCCGAGCCCCGCGAACACGATCAGCCAGCCGGGCCCGGGGTACGGGATCGCGACGATCCCGGCGGCCAGCACGAGAACGCCGATCACCCCCACCACGATGCGGTACGCCAGGTTGAGGCTCGGGCGCGCGGCGACGTGTGCCCGCCACCGGCGCCAGCGGCTCTCCGCTTCCTGGAACGGCGACAGATCCGAGTCGTCCACGTCCCTGTTCTCGGGCGCGGATCCCGGTCGAGCTTCTCTGCTGGTCACCAGTCCACCCTACCGACCGCGACCTGCCCTCACCCCTTCACACAGACGACCTGCCGCAGGTGGGCCACGACCTCGACGAGATCGGCCTGCGCTTCGATCACCTGCTCGATGTCCTTGTAGGCGCCGGGAATCTCGTCGATCACACCGGCGTCCTTGCGCGATTCGACGCCGGACGTCTGCCGCACCAGGTCGTCGACGGTGAACCGCTTCTTCGCCTTCGTGCGGCTCATCGTCCGTCCCGCCCCGTGCGACGCCGAATTGAAGGACAACTCGGAGCCCAGGCCCCGCACCACGTAGGAACCGGTACCCATCGACCCGGGGATGAGCCCGAGATCACCCCGGCCTGCCCGGATCGCCCCCTTACGTGTGACGAGCATCGGCTCGCCGTCGACGATCTCCTCCGACACATAGTTGTGGTGGCAGGAGATCGGCTCGTCGAACCGCACCGTCCTGCCGGGAAGGGACTGCCGGAAGGCCCGCATCACCAGCGTGAGCATGACGGCGCGGTTCCGGGCCGCGTACTCCTGCGCCCACGTCAGGTCGTGGCGGTACGCATCCATCTCCTTGCTGCCTGCGAGGAACACCGCGAGATCACGATCGACCAGCCGCTGGTTGTGCGGCAGGGCCCGCGCCACCGCGATGTGCCGCTCCGCCAGTTCCTTGCCGATGTTGCGTGACCCGGAGTGCAGCATCAGCCAGACCTCGTCGGCGTCCGAAAGGCACACCTCGATGAAATGGTTGCCGCCGCCGAGCGTGCCGATCTGCTTCATCGCCCGCGATTCCCGGGACTGCACGCCGGAATGCAGGTCGCCGAATTCCTGCCAGAATCGATGCCACCCCTTCTTCACTCCCCCGGCATCCGGACCCAGTGCGCCGACGTTCACCGAATGCTCGTGCATGGCGAAACCGACGGGCACCGCCCGCTCGATGTGCGACCTCATCGACCGCAGGCTGTCGGGCAGGTCGCTCGCGGTCACATCGGTCCGGACCGCCGTCATTCCGCAGCCGATGTCGACGCCGACCGCCGCGGGGGCGACCGCCTCCCGCATCGCGATGACGGAACCGACCGTCGCACCCTTGCCCACGTGGACGTCGGGCATGACGCGCACCCCGTGCACCCACGGAAGGTCGGCCATGTTCCGCAACTGCTGCAACGCAGCCTGCTCGATGGTCTGCTCCTCCGCCCACATCAGTGTCGGCGCGGTGGTGCCTTCCAGCCTCACGGGGAACATGGGACTTCAGTCCTTCGGTTGCGGATCACCCGGGAATATACGGCCGGCTCAGTTCATTGTCCGTCGCACCGGAGAGCGGCAACAACCGATTTTCCGGGTGCGCACACGAAAAAGAAGAGGTCGTTTCCGATTTCGGAAACGACCTCTTCTCTGCGTGGTCCCGGCTGGGATCGAACCAGCGACCTTCCCGGTGTGAACGGGACGCTCTTCCACTGAGCCACGGGACCGAGGCGCGCCAGTTACTCGCGCTCGAACGAGTTGGAACATTAACAGACCGAGCGGCCGAACGAAAATCACCCCGATGGGATTCGGGTCGGGTTCGGGTGGGATTCGTGCCGGCCCCTCCCCGCGGCACGTCCGCGACCCGGTCCCGTTCACGCCGAGTTCACCGTCTGATGCCTTGACCTGCAGATTTGTAACTATCGCGGATGGTCGGCTAATGTTCTCAACCGCACCACGGAGAACATTCTCCGCGAGTTACACGGTGCATGCGGACGTGGCGCAGCTGGTAGCGCACAACCTTGCCAAGGTTGGGGTCGCGGGTTCGAATCCCGTCGTCCGCTCGAGAGGTTGGACTCAACCTTTACGGTGGAGTGGCCGAGTGGTGAGGCAACGGCCTGCAAAGCCGTGCACACGGGTTCGATTCCCGTCTCCACCTCGCGCGATTAGCTCAGCGGGAGAGCGCTTCCCTGACACGGAAGAGGTCACTGGTTCAATCCCAGTATCGCGCACCGAGATAGATGCTAGATGCTCGACTGTTAGTGTTTGACTTGCTCGACAGTGACGGCCCCGCACGGGGCCATCACGAATGCGGACGTGGCGCAGCTGGTAGCGCACAACCTTGCCAAGGTTGGGGTCGCGGGTTCGAATCCCGTCGTCCGCTCTCTTTTTTCCGTCCCGCGCGATTAGCTCAGCGGGAGAGCGCTTCCCTGACACGGAAGAGGTCACTGGTTCAATCCCAGTATCGCGCACCATTTCGCGTTCAACCGAAAAGTTCACGACGTGCGGCCCCGGTCATCGACCGGGGCCGTACGTCGTTGTGCGTCAGGCGGGCCGGAGCCGGTTGGCGCCGGAGATCATCGCGCGCAGAGTCGATTCCGTGCGGGACTCGCCGATTCCCATCGCCCAGAGCCGGATGCCGGCGCTCTCGCAGAGCAGGAAGGTCGCCGTGCGGTGCCCGATCTCGTGCTGGTGGAAAGACAGGATCTCGATCGCACACCCCGCGTCGTGCAGCATCGAGGTCATGGCGGAGACCGGGCCGGGCGCGCTCGCACCGGTCTTGCAGATCGATTCGCCGATGCCGAGGGTGGCTTCGAAATCCCACATTCCGGGCCCGGTCTTCGTTTCCGACCAACTACCCAGGCGGAACGGTCCGTTGCACGGTGCGTAGACGGCGTCGAACGCGGTCCAGGTCATTCCGGCGGCTTCGGTGCGGAGTTCCGACGGCAGCGACTTGCCGTGGCGCGCGGCGAACGGGTCGGCCGCAGGTGCCGACGAGGGAAAAGACGAAGCAAAAGAAGTGTTGGCGCTCATTTTCGTGGTCTTCCTGAAAGGAGGGAGGACCAACGCGTAGCTCAACGACCCGCAGCGAGGGGTCGGTCCGTATCAGACCCCGCTACGGCGGAGAACTACGAGAATGCGCTGCATGGAGGACACTGTAGGCGACAACCGTCCGCGGAGACAACCCCGAGTACGTGTCGTAGCGACGGCCACGGCGACGGCCGGGTGACGAAATCGTTACCCCCGCTTCTGGAACGTGAGGAAATCCTCATGTATCGTCGAACTTGCCATCCACCCCCCCGATGGCAATGAGCCCCAGCCATGACCCCCCATCCAAGGCTGGGGCTCAGTCTTGTTCCGGGCACCCCGTCGACCCGCGCTTTCGGACATATCACCCGCCGATCCGGAGAACGCTGCACATCCCCGCAAAGTATTGGACACTCGTCCAATCAGAGACCAGGATCGCCGCACTCGCGGCGGGGATGTCCACGATCGAAGGCCTGCCACATGACGGATTCACCACGCGCGGACGTGTCCGCCGAACGATCGGCACGGATCGCCGCATCGATCGCCTTCGGTCTGCAGGGTTTTCTCCTCGCGGCCGTCCTCACGCAACTGCCGCAGTACCAGGACCGATTCGGGTTCGATGACACGGTCATCGTGGTCGCCGTCGTGACGGTGTCGCTCATCGCCGGAGCGGGAAGCATCCTCGCCGAGCACCTGGCCCGCCGATTCTCCAGCAGAGCGGCACTGCAACTCGGGCTCGCGACGATCGCGGCCGCAGGCGGAGCGCTCGGTTTCAGCCCGAACACCGCCGCCTTCTTCGCCTGCCTGTCCGTGTACGGTGCCGGACTCGGCATCGTCGACGCCGCCGCCAACATGCAGGCGGTGTCGATCCAGCACGCCTACGGCCGCTTCGTCCTGTCGTCGTTCCACGCGGTGTGGAGCGTCGGTGCGATTGCCGGTGCGCTCTTCGTCGCCGCGACGTCGGCCCTCGGCGTGGGTGTCGCCGCCGCGCAGCTGACAGCGGCGTTCGTCGTGATTGCCGGCCTCGCCTACTGCGGGCCGCGGCTCCTCCGGCGCCGGGAACCGGCAGGCACCGTCGCACCGGCGACCGGCCCTGTCGCCGTTCCGGTTCCGATCCGGGCGCTGCTCGCACTCGGTACCGCGATGGCGTTGTTCTACGCCATCGATTTCGGCGTCGCCAACTGGTCCGCGCTGTACGTCAGGAACGTGCTGCTCGCGGATGCGGGTACGGCCGCTTTGGCGCTGGCCGCGTACCAGTGCGCGGCTCTGGTGTCGCGGCTGAGCGGCGACTTCTGGGTCGCGAAGTACGGCGAGATCGCCGTCGTCCGTGGGGGTTCGGCGGTCGGTGTCGCCGGAATGGCGGTCGTCGTGTTCGCCGGGTCCCCGGCCGTCGCCATCGCCGGATTCCTCGTCGTGGGCCTCGGTGTCCCGGTCGTCGCCCCCCTGTGCTTCAGCGCCGCCGGACGACTGGCGCCTGCCGGACAGGTCGACGACGTGGTGGCGCGGATCAACCTGTTCAACTACGCGGGAACCCTCGTGGGCGGGGCGATCATCGGCGGCGTCGCCGCCGCGACCAGCCTGCGGGTCGGGTTCGTGGTCCCGCTCCTGTTCGCGGTCGGGCTCCTCCTCCTCGCGCCCGCGTTCGCCTCGAACCGGGACCGCGACGAGCAATCCGAGTGGGCCCCGGACCGCGACTGACGGCAGATGTTCTACTTAGGTCATGCCGACTTGGGGATGGTTCGTGATCGCGGTGGGAAACGTCTACATCGCGGTTCTGGTCTCGTCGCGGTCCTGCCGCGGCGGCTCGCACACCCCACCCGACCTGCATCCCGCATCGACGTGGCGGCACCTCGACGACGCCACCCGGGACGAGGTGACGTGCCTGCTGGACCGGGGCCGGACCACCGAGGCGATCAAGCTTCTCGTCACGCGGGACGGAATCGGCGTGCGGCACGCGAAGGCCACGGTCGAGTACGGCCGGAGCATTGCGGCGATCAGCCTGCTGCGGGACAGTACGGGGATGACACGTCGGGAAGCGAAGGACGCGGTGGATCAGCTGTGACTGTCGAAATCGACCCCGCGGGAATCTGGGATTCCGAGGCGATCGCCGACGTCGCCGCGGCGACGTTCCCTCTCGCGTGCCCGCCCGGGGCGACGCAGGACGACATCGCCACGTTCATCGACGACGTGCTGTCCGCCGAACGGTTCTCCGAATACCTCACCGACCCCGACCGCACCGTCCTCAAGGTCACACACGGCGGGGCGATCGTCGGCTACGCGATGCTGATCGACGGGGAACCCGCCGACCCGGACGTCGGCAGGGTCGTGACGCTGCGGCCGACCACCGAGATCAGCAAGCTGTACGTGCTGCCCGGCAATCACGGAACCGGCGTCGCGTCCGCACTGATGGATGCGATCGTCGAACGCGCGGTCGCGGCGGAGTGCGCGGGGCTGTGGCTGGGCGTGAACCAGGAGAACGTTCGAGCCCAGCGCTTCTACGCCAAGCACGGATTCACGCAGGTCGGAACGAAGACGTTCGTCGTCGGCACCCAACTGCACCACGATTTCGTGATGCAGCGGGCGCTGTAGCGAGCCGGGTCAGCTCGCCGCGACCTCGAAACGCGACAGCGCCAGCAGGCGCGATGTGGCACGCAGGTACTTCTTCCGGTACCCGCCGGCCAGCATCTCGGGGGTGAAGATCGCGTCGAGCTTGGCCCCGGCCACGGTGACCGGGATGCTCGCGTCGTAGAGGCGGTCGGCGAGGACCACCAGCCGCAGCGCGACCGACTGGTCCTCGGCGGGGTGGACGCCGTCCAGGAACACTGCCGGAATGCCCTCGACCAGCTTGTTGTAGCGGGACGGGTGCAGCGTGCTGAGGTGCTTGCACAGGGCGTCGAAGTCGTCGAGGGTCGCGCCGGGGATGCTGTCGGCGCGCTCGGCGAGCTCCTCCGAGGAGATCGGGTCGGGGGCCGGCGGCAGGTCGCGGTGGCGGTAGTCGGGTCCGTCGACGCGAATCGTCTCGAAGATGGAGCCGAGCTTCTTGATCTCCCGCAGGAAGTCCTGTGCGGCGAACCGGCCCTCACCGAGCTGGCCGGGCAGCGTGTTCGACGTCGCCACGATGGACACGCCGCGTGCCGACAACTCCGACAGCAGGCGGGAGACCAGCATGGTGTCGCCCGGGTCGTCGAGTTCGAATTCGTCGATGCACAGGACGCTGTGATCGGACAGCTGCTCGACGGCCTTGTTGAAGCCGAGGGCGCCGACGACGTGCGTCAGCTCCACGAACGTGCCGAACGCCTTGGGCGACGGGACGCTGTGGAAGATCGAGGCCAGGAGGTGGGTCTTGCCGACGCCGAAGCCGCCGTCGAGGTAGAGACCGGCACCGGTGGCCGGCGTCTTCTTCCCGAACAGACCGCGTCGACCGCCGCTGCGGATCTTCACGACCTTCTTCGCGAACTCCTCCGCCGTCTGGACCGCGGCGGCCTGGCTGGGTTCTGCGGGATCGGGAATGTACGACGCGAAGCTCACCTCGTCGAACATGGCCGGGGGCACCATCTGAGCTACCAACTGATCAGCGGGGACCACGGGGCTGCGATCGACAAGACGTGCATGCATACAAGCAGGGTATCCACGTGTTGTGATCACCAACATGCACCGTGTACATATTGCGACATTTTTCACACCGGACAGTCCGCCCGCCCGGGAGGAGTCCAGCGAATCGACCGCGAACACGCTGCGCGAGCTGTACGCCTACCCGGCGGAGACCCCGCGGCCGTGGCTCCGCGTCAACTTCGTGAGCAGCATCGACGGCGCCGTCTCCGTCGACGGGGTCAGCGGGGCGCTCGGCACCCCCGCGGACGCACTGGTCTTCGAGACGCTGCGGGAACTGGCCGGCGTCGTGCTGGTCGGGGCCGGAACCGTCCGGGCGGAGAACTACGGCGGGGCGCGCATCGGCGCCGAGGGCCGGCGACGCCGGGTGGCCGCGGGGATGCCGGAGGTCCCGCCGATCGCCGTCGTGTCCGCCCGCGCCCACCTCGACCCGCAGGCCCGCCTGTTCACGGACACCGAGGTGGCGCCGATCGTCGTCACGTGCGCGGACGCGGACCCGGTGCGGATCCGCGCCCTCGCCGATGCGGGCGCCCGGATCGTCACGGCCGGCGACGGGCAGATCAGCAGCGAGAAGCTGATCGCGGCGCTGGACGACCTCGGACTGCGCCGGGTGCTCTGCGAGGGCGGACCGAGCCTGTTCGGGCAGCTGATCGCGGACGACGCCGTCGACGAGGTCTGCCTGACCACGGCCCCGGTGCTCGCCGGGGGAACCGCCGGGCGCGTCGCCACCGCACCGAATTCCCGGATCACCGCGATGACTCCCGCGCACATCCTCACCGACACCGACGGCACCGTCCTCACCCGATGGGTGCGGCTGCCCCGCCCGTAGGGGAACCTGGCAGGGTGGTCGCCATGCGCAGATCGGTGTTGCTCGCAATGGTTCTCGTGGTGTGCACCGCGTGCGGAGCCGGACCGTCCAACCGCCCGCACGTGGCAGTCGAGCGCGAGGGCGGCGGCAGCGAACCCACCGCGACCGAGACCGAGAACCCCGACGCCGCCCCGCCCGTGCTGCAGACCCCGAAGAACGACCTGGCGTGGACCGACTGCACCCAGAGCACGCTCGGCGCCCTCGGCCCGGGCGCGACGGCCCCCGCCGGGCTCATCTTCGAGTGCGGCTCCTACGAGGCGGCCGTCGACGAGAGCGGCACCCTGCCCGGGACCTTCACGATGGGCGCGATGCGGGCGCGGCTCGCCGACACCCCCGAGAACGCAGCCCCGCTCGTGCTCACGTCGGGATCGGACCGGTCGTCGACCGCGACGCTCGCGGCGCTGAGCACCGGCGGTCTGACGTCACTGCTGTCGACGCGCCCGGTGGTCGCGGTGGACCGCCGCGGGATCGCCGCTTCGCAGGAGATCGAGTGCCTCACCCCGGAACTCCGCAGCAGCCTGGCGAATCTCGGGCAGTTCGACCCGGGAACGGGTGACCAGGTCGACAAGGTGACCGCGCTGGGCCGCGACGCCACCATCGCGTGCACCGACTACCTGCAGCCGCAGGAACTCGCGTTCGACAGCACCCACGCCGCCGACGACATCGAGGAACTGCGCCGCACCTGGGACGTCGACGCGCTCGGGATCCTCGCCACCGGCAACGGCAGCGCCGTCGCGCTCAGCTACGCCGCCAAGTACCCCGGCCGGGTCGGCCGGCTCGTCCTCGACTCCCCCGCCGTCACCACGGTGGACGCCGCGACCGTCACCGAACAGCAGGTGGCGGGTCAGGAGGCGGCGTTCGACGCGTTCGCCCGCCAGTGCACGGCCCTGAACTGCTCCCTCGGCGCCGATCCGCGCGCCGCGATGACGGACGCCGTCACCCGCGCCGCGAACGGGCAGATCCCGCAGGTCTCGGCGAACGCCCTCCTCACCGCGGTGTCCGGGACGCTCGCCGCGGCGGGCGGCGACCAGCAGGGCCGCGTCCGGGCCCTGTCGGATGCCGTGTCCGCCGCCCTCGCCGGGAACACGGCGCCGATCCTCGCGGCGGTCGCGCAGGCCGAGGCCGCCTACGAGAGCGACGGCCAGTTCATCACCCGCTGCACCGACGGCCAGCAGTGGCCCGCGCCCGACCGGGTCCGGGAACTGCAGAAGCTGTGGAGCGAACGGTTCCCGCTGTTCGGCCCCAACGCCGCCGTCGGTCTGCTCACGTGCACGTCCTGGCCCGCGACCGCGCCCCCCGCCCTGCCCGGCGAGCTGGCACTGCCGGTCCTGGTGCTCAGCGGCACCGCCGACCCGGTCGTCGGGAACGCCGGGGTGGGGACGGTGACGGGGGCCGTGTCGAGTGCAGGCGCCGCGACGGCGACGCTGACGTGGCACGGCAGCGGCCACCCCGCCACCCATTCGGACTGCGCGCAGAAGTCGATCGTCACCTACGTCACGGACGGGGTGCTGCCGCCGGACGGCAGCGCCTGCCCCGCCTAGCCGAGGTGTTCCGCCCGACACCCACAGGGGGTGCGTGACCGCACGTCAGGGCTTCTCGGTGTACCGTGCCGTGGTGTTCCTTCGACAACTCGAACCGCGCACCGGGCGGACTGCCAACGAGGTAATCAACTTCGCGCTGTGGCCGATCGCCGTCATGACCGTGCTGCATCGAGTGGTCGTCAAGGCGGTCAACGGGTACATCACCGACGACTTCCGGCCGGTCTACAACGCTGCCCTGGCCTTCCTGAACGGGCGTCCCGTCTACACCGCCAACTTCAACTGGGTCGACCCCCACTACCTGTACCCACCGTCCGGGACGCTGCTGATGGCGCCGATCGCGGTGATCGACCCCGAGAAGTCCCGCTGGTTGTTCATCATCGCCAACGCGATCGCCATCGTGATCGCCCTGTACCTGCTGCTGCGGCTGTTCGGCCTGGGCTTGAACTCCATCGCGGCCCCGATCCTGCTGCTCGCCACGTTCTCGTCCGAGACCGTCACCAACACCCTGGTCTTCACCAACATCAACGGCCTCGTCCTGCTCGGCGAAATCGCGTTCCTGGTGCTGCTCATGAAGCGCAAGGACATGTGGTCCGGTGTCGCCATCGGGCTGACGTTCGCGGTCAAACCGATCCTCGCCCCACTGCTGCTGCTGCCTCTGGTGCGCGGACAGTGGAAGGTGTTCGTCACCGCGATCGGCATCCCCCTGATCCTCACCGCCGTCGCGTGGCCGCTGTCCGCGGACCCGATGGACTTCGTGCACCACACGGTGCCGTACCTGATGGAGTCGCGCGACTACTTCAACAGCGCGATCGTCGGCAACGGCAAGTACTACGGGCTTCCCACCGGCCTGATCTGGGCGCTGCGCGGCGTCTTCGCCGCCATCGTGCTCTCGTCCCTGTGGCTGCTGTACCGCTTCTACCGCCACGACGAACTGTTCTTCGTGGTCACCACGTCCGGTGTTCTGCTGACGGCGTCGTGGCTGCTCGGTTCGCTGGGCCAGATGTACTACTCGATGATGCTGTTCCCGCTCCTGATGTCCGTGGTGCTGAAGAATTCGGTGATGCGGAACTGGCCGGCGTGGCTGGCCGTGTACGGCTTCATGAGCTACGACAGCTGGCTGTCGAGCCGGTTCATCGAAGCCGGCCGGACCGCGGAGTACATGAAGACCACGCTGGGGTGGAGTCTCATGCTCCTCGTGATCTTCGGGGTGCTCACCGTCCGGTACGTCACGGCGCGACGCGAAGGTCGCCTCGACCGGGGCATCGATCCGGCGTTCCTCCTCGAACCGGGCGAGACGATCCCCGCGACTCCGCGGGAGCCGGAACCGGACGAGCAGCCGCAGGTCGAGTCGGCCACCGCCAAGACGTAGCTCTGTCACACGCCGGAGCCTCACGGCCGGAATCGGCGAAACGTATTAGCGTGGAGCCATGAGTTCGCAGCAGCAGGATCCCACGCAGTCCGCCCCGAAGGTAACTCTCTCCGACAGCGAGTGGCGCGAGAAACTGACTCCCGAGGAGTACGCGGTGCTGCGCCAGGCCGGCACCGAGCGCCCCTTCGTCGGCGAGTACACCGACACCAAGACGGAAGGCGTCTACCACTGCCGCGCCTGTGGCGCCGAACTGTTCCGCAGCACGGAGAAGTTCGAATCGCACTGCGGGTGGCCGTCGTTCTTCGACCCGGCCGACTCGGACGCCGTCATCCTCCACGAGGACACCTCGCTGGGCATGCGCCGCGTCGAGGTGGTCTGCGCGACGTGCCACAGCCACCTCGGCCACGTCTTCGAGGGCGAGGGCTACCCCACCCCCACCGATCAGCGGTACTGCATCAATTCGATCTCGCTGGTTCTGGAACCGGCCGGCGAATGATCGCAGGCGGATCGAACGCCCGGATCGGCGGCAGCTCGCCGTCGTAGCGTTCGATCTGCACGAGCACGTGCTGGCCCGTGCAGCCGTGGGCGAGTGACGACGTGCCCACGTCCGGGGTCAGCACGTTCGGGTTCCCGTGCACGCAGAGCGAATCCGGGTCGGTCGCGTCGAGCGGGTCGTACCAGGCCCCCGTCGACAGCTGCACCACACCGCGGCGGACGCCCTCGTCCACCACCACACCGGCGAGGCACGCGCCCCGGTCGTTGAACACGCGGACGACGTCGCCGCCGGTCACTCCGCGGTCGGCGGCGTCGTCCGGATGGATGCGCAGCGGTTCACGGCCCCGGATCTTCGACTTCTGGCTGGTGCCGCCGTGATCGAGTTGGCTGTGCAGGCGGGTGCGCGGCTGGTTGGCGATCAGATGCAGCGGGAACTGCCGGGCCCGCGGGCCGCCGAGCCATTCCTCCGGCTCGTACCAGCGGGGATGTCCGGCGCAGTCGGCGTAGCCGAATCCGTCGATGTCCTCGGAGAAGATCTCGATCCGCCCGCTCGGGGTACCGAGGGGGAACTTCACCGGATCCGCCCGGAAGTCGCCGAACAGGATCAGATCGTCCTCGGTCCGCATCCGCACGTGGCCCTGCGTCCAGAAGTCGTCGAAACTCGGTGCCGGTCCGCCGTCCGCGCGGACGAAGTCCCGCCACTGCCCGTACAGGTGCTCGAGCCACTGCCCGGACGTGCGGCCCTCGGTGAACTTCTCGCCGACACCCAGCTTCCGGGCGACGGCGGCGAACGTGTCGTAGTCGTCCCGGGAGTCGGCGTACGGCGTCACCGCGGCATGCATGGCGACGAGCAGCGGATCGTTGCGGGTGCAGCTGATGTCGGCCCGCTCGAGCGACGTCGTGGACGGGACCACGATGTCGGCGTGCCGGGCCATCGGCGTCCAGTAGGGGTCGTGGACCACGATCGTGTCGGGCCGGGCCAGCGCGCGGCGCAGACGCGGAATGTCCTGATGGTGGTGGAACGGGTTGCCGCCCGCCCAGTACAGCATCTTGATGTCCGGGTACGTCAGCCGCTGACCGTCGTAGTCGAACGCGGCGCCCGGGTTCAGGAGCATGTCCGAGACCGCGGCCACGGGGATGAAGTCGCGGACCGGGTTCAGTCCCTGCGGAAGGGTGGGCAGCGGGTACGGGACCGGGGCGAGCCCGGGCTCGTTCATGGAACCGTAGCCGTGTCCGAAACCTCCACCGGGAAGACCGATCTGGCCCAGCATCGCGGCGAGGGTGACCCCCATCCACGGGGCCTGCTCGCCGTGCCGGACCCGCTGCAGCGACCAGGTGACGGTCACCATCGTCCGGCCCGCCGCCATCCGCCGGGCGAGGGCCACCAGATCCGCGGCGGCGATGCCGGAGATCCGCTCCGCCCATGCCGGCGACTTCGGGACACCGTCGGAGCGTCCGAGGAGGTAGTCCTCGAAGCGGTCGTAGCCGACGCAGTGGCTGCCGAGGAACGCCGTGTCGTGCAGGCCTTCCGACGCGAGAACGTACGCGAGGGCCAGCATGATCGCGACATCGGTGCCGGGCACCGGCGCGTGCCGCTCGGCGACGCCGTGCATGTCGTCGCTCAACGGACTGAACGACACGACGGATCCGCCGCGCCGCCGCAGGGCGTCGAGGGCGTCACGGGTGGGATGGTCGCTCGTGCCGCCGTGGTTGACGCCGGTGTTCTTGAGGGGGACGCCGCCGAAGCACACCATGACGTCGGTGTGCTCGGCGATGAGCTTCCAGGACGTGGAGCGGGCGAACATCTTCCAGTGCGTGCCCACCACCCGGGGCATGACGACGCCCGTCGCGCCCAGTGAGTAGCTGTGCACCGAACGGGTGTAGCCACCGAGGGTGTTCAGGAACCGGTGGACCTGGCTCTGCGCGTGATGGAACCGGCCCGCGCTGGCCCACCCGTAGGAACCGCCGTAGATCGCGCTGTTGCCGTGGGTGTCGATCACCCTGCGCAGTTCGTTCGCCAGCCGCTGGGTCAGCTCCTCCCAGTCCACCGGCACGAACTCGTCGGAACCGCGGGAGGTGCTCGGACCCGGGCCGTGCTCGAGCCACCCCCGGCGCACCACCGGACCGGTGATCCGCGCCTTGGTGCGAACCGACCCGGCGAGGTTGCCCAGCACCGGTGACGGATCGGCGTCACCGGTGTACGGGTGCGCGGCCACGACGTCGCCGTCGGCGACCTCGGCCTCGAACATGCCCCAGTGCGACATGTGCTGGTAGCGGGGCGCCCTGCGGGCCCCGTCGGCGTCACTCATTTCTCGTGCGTCAGATCACGGCAGAGCCGCGACGAGCTTCTCCACATCCACCCGCGGGCCGGTGAAGAACGGCACCTCCTCGCGGACGTGCAGCCGGGCCTCGGTGGCGCGCAGGTCGCGCATGAGGTCGACGATGCGGTACAGCTCGGGCGCCTCGAACGCGAGGATCCACTCGTAGTCGCCGAGCGCGAACGCGGGCACCGTGTTGGCACGCACGTCCTTGTAGGTGCGGGCCGCCATGCCATGGTCGGCGAGCATCTTCCGGCGCTCGTCGTCGGGCAGCAGGTACCACTCGTAGGAGCGGACGAAAGGGTACACGCAGATGTAGTTGCCCGGATCCTCGCCCGCCAGGAACGCCGGGATGTGGCTCTTGTTGAATTCGGCCGGACGGTGGCACGCGACGTTGCTCCACACGGGCTTGCTCGCGCGGCCCAGGGCGGTGGTGCGGCGGAAGTCGGCGTACGTGGCCTGCAGGGCCTCGATGCTCGCCGAGTGCGTCCAGATCATGAAGTCGGCGTCGGCGCGCAGCCCCGCCACGTCGTAGAGCCCGCGCACCACGACACCCTTCTCGGCCTGACCTTCGAAGAAGATCCGTGCCTCCTTGATCACAGCTTCCCGGTCGTCCCCGAGTACACCGGGTTCCACCTGGAACACGGAGAACATGAGGTAGCGGATTTCAGAGTTCAATGCGTCGAAGTCGAGGCGTGCCATGGGTCTATCCTGCCACCCGCCCGGAGAGCCGTGCAGCCGCCGCCGTCGCGGCGGCCACACAGGCGGGTACACCCACCCCCCGCAGGAGCGCCCCGGACACCTCTACACCGTCCAGACCTGCGATTTCCTGCTCGATCACCGCCACCCGCTCGAGGTGGCCGGGACCGTACTGCGGCAGTCCGCCGTGCCAGCGCTGGACGTGCGCGGCGACGGGCTCCGCGGACACGCCGGTGACGGTCGCGAGGTCGCGCCGGGCCGCGGCGATCAGCTCGTCGTCGGGTGCGTCGACGACGGCGGCGTCGCCGAATCGTCCGAACGACGCCCGCACGAGGGTGACCTCCCGCTGGGCGAGGTGCGGCCACTTGCGGCTCGACAGGGTGAACGCCTTCGCGCCGAGCGACGTGTCGGTGGCGACGAGGATCCCGGAGTTCTGCGGGACGTCGGTGCCGGCGGGCAGTGCCAGTGCGACGACGGCCGAGGAGGCCAGCGGGATGTCCGCGGCGGCCGCCGACGCGCGGGGTGCGACGCCGGCGAGCAGTTCGGCGAGCTGCGGAGCGGGCACGGCGAGCACCACACCGTCCACCCGGCCCACCGGGTCCGCCGACCAGCCGTCGCCGTCGCGGCCGAGCGTTTTTATTCGCTCGGGCACGATCTCCGCGCCCGTGGTGTCCGTCAGGGCGCGGAGCAGGACGCCGTAGCCGTCGCGCAGCGCCCCGAACACCGGTCCCGAGGCGGGAGGGGGAAGTGCCTCCGCCACCGCCGCGGACAGGCTGGTGGCACCGCGGTCGAGGGCCGCCGCGAGGGTGGGGAGTGCGGCGCGGACACCGATGGTGTCCGCCAGCCCCGAATAGACCCCTCCGAGAAGCGGATCCACCGACCGCCGGACCACCTGCGCACCGAACCGGTCGCCGACCAGCGCACCGACGGCGACGTCGGCGCCCGGTGTCCATTCGAGGGGCACCGTCCGCTCCCCCGCCACCTGCGCGAGGGTCCGGTCGTCGACGAGGCCGCGGAGACTGTTCTCGTCCGCGGGGATCCCCATGAGGGTGTCGGCGGGCAGCGGGTGCAGGGCGTTCTCGGACCAGATCAGCGGACGCAGTCCGGCCGGGTGCACGAGCTGGTCGGCGAGACCGAGTTCGCCGAGCAGGGCAGGCAGTTCCGGACGCCGCGCGATGAAGGCTTCCGCGCCGACGTCGACGGGCTCCCCGGCCAGGTCCACCGTCCGCAGCTTGCCCCCGAGCCGCCCCGCGCCGTCGGCGACGACGATCCGGGCATCAGGGCCGAGCCGCTGCCGCAGGCGGTACGCGGCCACGAGCCCGGAGATGCCGCCGCCGACGACGAGAACGTTCGGCGACGACCCGGTCACAGGGAGTGCACCAACTCGACCAGCGCGGTCAGCGCGCCCGGGTCGGTGTCGGGCAGGACGCCGTGACCGAGGTTGAAGATGTGTCCCGTGGCACCCGCGGCGAGGGCCGCGTCGGCCTCCGCGGTGATGCGGCGCACCTGCTTCTCGACGGCCGCCGGTCCCGCGAACAGGACCGCGGGGTCGAGGTTGCCCTGCAGCGCCTTGCCCGGACCGACCCGGCGCGCCGCGACGTCCAGGGGGATGCGCCAGTCGACGCCGACCACGTCGGCCCCCGCCTCGCCCATCGCGCCGAGCAGTTCACCGGTTCCGACACCGAAGTGGATCCGCGGCACCTTCGCGCTCTCCACCTCCGCGAACACCCGCTCGGAGTGGGGCAGCACGAATTCGCGGTACTCGGCCAGCGACAGCGCGCCCGCCCACGAGTCGAACAGCTGGATCGCGTCGACGCCGGCACGCAGCTGGGTCTGCAGGAACGTGATGGTGGTGTCGGCGAGCGTGCCGAGCAGCGCGTGCCACGTCTTCGGGTCGGAATGCATGAGCGCCTTCGTGCGCTCGTGGTTGCGGCTCGGTCCACCCTCGACCAGGTACGAGGCGAGGGTGAACGGGGCACCGGCGAAACCGATCAGCGGCGTCGAACCGAGTTCCGCGGTGAGCAGCTGCACGGCCTGCGCGACCGCACCGACCTCCTCCGGCACGAGGCGGGGCAGGGCGGCGACGTCCGCGATCGACCGGACCGGGTTCGCGACGACCGGGCCGGTGCCGGCCACGATGTCGAGATCGATGCCCGCGGCCTTGAGCGGCACCACGATGTCGGAGAACAGGATCGCGGCGTCGACCCCGTGCCTGCGCACGGGCTGCATGGTGATCTCGCAGACCAGTGCCGGATCGAAGCACGACTCGAGCATGCCGATTCCCGACCGGATCTCGCGGTACTCGGGAAGCGAGCGGCCCGCCTGCCGCATGAACCACACCGGGCGCCGGCCTGGAGCGCGACCGTCCGCGGCCGCCAGGAGGGGTGCGTCGGGGAGCACCCGCCTCGCGGCGTACGTCGCCCGTTCGCTCATGCCTGCATTGGTGCTTTCCAACCCGCTCATCGGTCCTCGCGCTCTCTGCCTGCTCGAATTTCGGCAGCTCTCATGCTGCCATGCCGCGGCTCCGCCGCCGATCGGCCCTGCTCGGCGCGCCTCCGACGAGATGCAAGGGTCCGGGTCTAACGTCCCGAGCTGTGACGACTTCGGGATCGCCCGCCGAACCGGCCGAGTTCCGCGCCGCCGTCGAAGCGATGAATTCCGCGCAGGTCCGTGCGGACATCGAGCTGGGTCCCATCCGGCCCCCGCAACGGCTCGCTCCGTTCAGCTACGCCGTCGGCGCAGAGGTCGTGCACGAGGACACCGGGGTCGTCGCCGAACAGAGCGAGGGTGACGCGTTCGGCAGATTGATCCTCCTGTTCGACCCCGAGGGCGACGAGGCGTGGAACGGCACGATGCGGCTGGTCGCCTACATCCAGGCCGACCTGGACGCCGCCGTGGCGTCCGACCCGCTCCTTCCCGAGGTCGCGTGGAGCTGGCTCGTCGACGCACTCGAGTCGCGCCACGAACCCCTCAACGCGCTCGGCGGGACGGTGACGGCGACGACGTCGGTGCGCTACGGCGACATCGCCGGTCCCCCGCATGCGCATCAGCTGGAACTGCGCGCGTCGTGGACGGCGACGTCGGTCGAACTGGCTGCGCACGTCGAGGCGTTCTGCGAGGTGCTGGCGTACGCGGCCGGTCTGCCGCCCGCCGGGGTGGCGCAGCTGAAGACGCTCGGCGGCAAGTAGTCAGGCTGATTCGGTACCTGCTGCCGTGCCCGCGGCGGGGACGTCGGTGGTGGCGCTGCGCGACCATTCCAGGAACCGCCCAACCGCCTGCGTGACCGAGATGCTGCGGATCGAGGGGAACACGTCGAACGCGTGCTGCGCGCCCTTCAGTTCCGCGTAGACGACGGGGTTGTCGGACACCTGCCGCAGTTCGTCGACGAAGATCCGCGCCTCGGCGACGGGAATGAGCGAATCGCTCGTCCCGTGGATCACGAAGAACGGGGGCGCGTCCGCCCGGAGGTGCGCGAGCGGCGACGCGGCCCGGTAGTCGTCGGGGAAGGTGGCGTTCTTGCCGAGCACCATCGGCATCAGTCCGGAGTGCACGCGCTGGAGGACCGCCTTGATTCCGGTGTCGCCCGCGAAGTCGTAGACGCCGTAGTACGGCACACACGCCTGCACCGACGTGTCGACGTCCTCGAATCCCGGCTGCAGCCGGCTGTCGTTCGCGGTGAGTCCGACCATGGCGGCGAGGTGGCCGCCCGCGGAACCGCCGGTGACGGCGATGAAGTCGGGGTTGCCGCCGTACTCCTCGACGTGCTCCCGGAGCCAGGCGAGGGCCTGCTTGATCGCGATCAGGTGTTCCGGCCATTTCGCCTTCGGCGACAGCGGGTAGTTGACGGCCGCGCACACCCATCCCCGCGAGGCCATCTCGAGCATCAGCGGCAGACCCTGCTGATCCTTGTTCCCGATCACCCAGCCGCCGCCGTGGATCTGGAGGAGGACCGGGCTCGTCGACGGCAGGTCCTGCCGGTGGTAGATGTCCAGGCGGGCCCGGCGCCCACCCGGCCCGTACGCGAGGTTGCGGACCCGGGTGACGGCCTTGTTCCGCATCCAGAACGGGTTGAGGAGTTGCCGCCACACGGGCCGGCCCGGGTGGTCGATGGCGGTGTCGCGGTCGGTGTAGTTCTCGCCGAGCGTCTCGACGAGAGCGGATTCCGCTTCGGCTCCGGCGCCCCGGCCGGTCGCGATGACGGCGGCGAGCCCGGCGGCGGAGGCGGCGGCCAGCGCGAGACCGACGCGGTCGCTGCGGGTCCGCGTGCCGTGACGCGCCGCGTGCTGGGCGGCGTCGGCGGCGGTCACGGCGAGGAGGTGGGGTGCGAGTTCGGTGGTCAGCCACCCCGAGAAGAAGGCGACCACCGACGTGGGCGCACCGGGCAGGGGACGCAGGGCGTTGGCGGCGAGTGCGGCGCCGACGGCCTGCCGGAGAACGAAGCCTCGGGTCATACCCCCAACCGTAGAACATGTTCTAATGGAGCGGTTGCCCACCCCGCACCCGTGCACCGCGGATCGAGAACGATGCGGAGCGGCGTCCCGGCGGTTCACCGTTTCTCGGACCTCGCGGTTCCGCGATTCGTTGGACCACCTTCTAGAACGTGTTCTAGTATCGGTTTCATGCAGCGACTCAGCGGTCTCGACGCGTCATTCCTCTACCTCGAAACGTCGACGCAACTCCTCCACGTCTGCGGAGTCATCGTTCTCGACATCTCGACGGTTCCGGGCGGCTACACGTTCGCCGGGCTCAAGGCCGAACTCGGCGCACGCACCGAGGCGATTCCCGCGTTCCGGCGCAAGCTGCAGGACTCCCGGCTCAACCTCGACCACCCGGTATGGGTCGAGGACACCGACTTCGACATCGACCGGCACTGCCACCGCGTCGCCCTCCCCGCCCCCGGCGGGCGCGACGAGCTGGCCGAATTGTGCGGCGACATCGCGGGCATTCCCCTCGACCGCGCCCGGCCGCTGTGGGAGATGTGGGTGATCGAGGGCCTCGACGACGGATCGGTCGCCGTGATGTCGAAGATGCACCACGCCGGCGTCGACGGGATCACCGGCGCGAACATGATGGCCCAGCTGTGCGGCCTCGAACCGGACGCCCCGCGGCCCGACCGCGACGACTCCGCCGAGAGCGCGGGGCAGGCGAGCACGCTCGACATCGCCGTGGGCGGTCTGCTCGCCGTCGCGTCCCGGCCCGCGAAACTGCTGCGGATCGTCCCGCAGAGCCTGACGCTGCTGCCCCGCTGGATCGGCCGGGCCCGGCGCGGCGAGGCGATGCCCGCGCCGTTCACCGCACCGCGCACGTCGCTCAACGGCACGCTGACCAGTCACCGCAATCTCGCGTTCACCCAACTCGACCTCGACAAGGTCAAGACGGTCAAGAACGCGTTCGACGTCAAGGTCAACGACGTCGTCCTCGCCCTGTGCTCGGGTGCGCTGCGGAAGTACCTGCAGAACCGCAGGGAGCTGCCCGGCAAGTCGCTGGTCGCGATCGTCCCGGTGTCGGTCCACGGAAAGTCGGACCGGCCAGGCACCAACCAGGTGTCCGGGATGTTCACCCAACTCGGCACCCAGATCGAGGACCCCGCCGAACGCCTGCTGGCGATCGGCGAGCACAACTCGACGTCCAAGGAACACAACGAAACCCTCGGCGCGAGCCTGCTGCAGGACTGGTCGCAATTCGCCGGCCAGGCCGTGTTCGGCACCGCGATGCGCCTCTATTCGACCCTCGGCCTGGCGGAACGGCATCCGGTCGTCCACAACCTGGTGATCTCCAACGTGCCGGGGCCTGCGGTCCCGCTGTACTTCCTGGGCGCCCTGATCCGCGCGATGTATCCGCTTGGCCCGATCTTCCACGGCGCGGGACTCAACGTGACGGTGATGTCGCTGAACGGTCAACTCGACGTCGGCCTGATGAGCTGCCCGGAACTCGCGCCCCACCTCTGGGACCTCGTCGACGCGTTTCCCGCGGCCCTGGACGAGCTCGTCGAGGCAGCGGAGAAACGGTCGTGAACCCGGCGGTGCGCTGCGGGAATCCCGAAGAGACGTAGAGTCAGCTGTCATGTCCGAAGTCACCGACGACGCCTCGTCTCCCGTCCCCGCCGAAGAACCCGGCAGGCAGGTAGTACCCCTGCTCGCACCCCGGGACGGCGTACC
Organism: Rhodococcus pseudokoreensis; assembly: GCF_017068395.1. NCBI lineage: Bacteria > Bacillati > Actinomycetota > Actinomycetes > Mycobacteriales > Nocardiaceae > Rhodococcus > Rhodococcus pseudokoreensis. Next base: position 410,182 of record NZ_CP070619.1, read on the forward strand.
CGACGTGGTGACCACCGCGGAGGGTGTCGCGAAGGCCGCGGCCGCACTGAGCGAGGGCACCGGGCCGCTGGCGGTCGACGCCGAGCGGGCGTCCGGCTTCCGCTATTCGGCGCGGGCGTATCTCGTGCAGCTGCGCCGGGAGGGCGCGGGGACGGTGCTCCTCGACCCGATCCCCACCGCCGCCGATCTCGCCCCGCTGGCGGAGGTGATCAACCCGCTGGAGTGGATCCTGCACTCCGCCGACCAGGATCTGCCGGGTCTCGCGGAAATCGGTCTGGCGCCGGCGACGCTGTTCGACACCGAACTCGCGGGGCGCCTCGCCGGGTTCGAGCGGGTCGGCCTCGCCGCAATCGTCGAGCGGACGCTGGGCCTCGAACTGCGGAAGGGGCACGGCGCCGCCGACTGGTCGAAGCGGCCGCTGCCCGACACGTGGCTGAACTACGCAGCCCTCGACGTCGAGGTTCTGGTCGAGTTGCGGAACGTGATGGCCGCGGAACTCGAGGAGCAGGGCAAGAGCGACTGGGCGGCACAGGAATTCGAGCACATCCGGCTCGCCGGGCCACCGCGGCCCAAGCCCGACCGCTGGCGCCGGACGTCGCACATCACGTCGCTGAAGACGCAGCGGCAACTCGCCGCCGCGCGCTCCCTGTGGCAGGCCCGCGAGGACCTGGCCCGCAAACGCGACGTCTCCCCCAGCCGGGTGCTTCCGGATTCGGCGATCATCGACGCCGCGACGAAGGACCCCCGCAGCATCGAGGCGCTGCGGGCGCTGCCGGTGTTCGGCGGTCCCCGGCAGCGGCGGCATTCCCGGATCTGGCTGCAGGCGCTCGAAGATGCCCGGGCGCTGCCGGACTCCGAACTCCCCCCGAAGACCCCGCCGTTCACGGGCCCCCCGCCCGCGAGCCGGTGGGCGCGGCACGATCCCGACGCAGCGGAACGACTGACGGCGGCCCGCGCCGCGCTGGCCGCTCTCGGGGCGGAGGTCTCGGTGCCGGTGGAGAACCTGGTGACCCCGGAACTCGTCCGCAGGCTGTGCTGGGACTGGGCGGCTCCCGAGGACGGCCCCGAGGCGGCGATCGACCGGGTGCTCGAGGCGGGCGGGGCGCGACCGTGGCAGCGGATGCTGACCGTGCCCCGGCTGGCGACCGCGCTGCGCGCCGCGGCCGAGCAGAAGGGCTCCGGCGACGACTGACGCTGCCCGACACGCGGGGTGAGCGCGTGAATTCCCGATGAGGTACCCATTAAGTTACCCGTGAGTAACGGTAGGGGTACGCTGGTCTGGAGGCCGGACGCCTGGCCGTGATCCGGAACCAAACTGCTCCATCAGGAGGAATTCGCGTGGCTCCATCCACCACAACTCAACGCAACGTCGTCTTCGTCGACGGCATCCGCACTCCGTTCGGCAAGGCCGGCCCCAAGGGCATGTACGCGGAGACCCGCGCGGACGACCTCGTCGTCAAGACCATCCGCGAACTGCTTCGCCGCAACCCCCAACTCGACCCCGCGCGCATCGACGAGGTCGCCATCGCCGCGACCACGCAGACCGGTGACCAGGGCCTCACCATCGGCCGCACCGCCGCGATCCTGGCCGGGCTCCCCGAGACGGTTCCCGGTTTCGCCATCGACCGCATGTGTGCCGGCGCCATGACGTCCGTCACCACCACCGCGTCGGGTATCGGCTTCGGCCAGTACGACGTGGTGATCGCCGGCGGCGTCGAGCACATGGGCCACCACCCGATGGGTGAGGGCGCCGACCCGAACCCGCGGTTCCTCGCCGACCATCTCGTCGACCCCAGTGCACTGGTCATGGGCAACACGGCCGAGAACCTCCACGACCGGTTCCCGAGCATCACCAAGGACCGCACCGACGCGTACGCCGTCGCCAGCCAGAACAAGTACGAGGCCGCCCGCAAGGCCGGTTTCATCGCCGACACCCTCGTCCCCGTCGCCACCCGCTCCGCCGCGGGCTGGGGGCTGGCCACCGAGGACGAGCCGCCGCGTCCGGGCACCACGATCGAGGACCTCGCAAAGCTGAAGACGCCGTTCCGTCCCGCGGGCCGCATCACCGCGGGCAACGCGGCCGGACTGAACGACGGCGCCACCGCCGCTCTCCTCGCCGGTGAGGACACCGCCCTCGAACTCGGGCTGCCGATCGGCATGCGCATGGTCGGATTCGCGTTTCAGGGCGTCGACCCCGCCGTCATGGGCATCGGACCGGTGCCCGCCACCGAGAAACTGCTGGGCCGTACCGGTCTGAAGATCGAGGACATCGGCCTGTTCGAGATCAACGAGGCGTTCGCCGTCCAGGTCCTCGCGTTCCTCGAGCACTACGGCATCGCCGACGACGATCCGCGAGTCAACCAGTGGGGCGGCGCCATCGCGTGCGGCCACCCCCTCGCGTCCTCCGGTGTCCGCCTGATGACCCAGCTGTCCCGCCAGTTCGCCCAGCGCCCCGACGTCCGCTACGGCCTGACCACGATGTGCATCGGTCTGGGCATGGGCGGAACCGTGATCTGGGAGAACCCGAACTTCGATGGAGCCAAGTAGATGACCGACATTGCAACGGCATTCGCCGACGAGGTCGTGACCAACGCGTACACCAAGATCGTCGCGGTACCGGGCATCGAGGGCCCGGTCGCGCTGATCACCCTCGACAACGGTTTCGACCACACCAAGCCGTCGTCGTTCGGGCCGGCCGGCCTGGCAGCCCTCGACACCGCCCTGGACGAGGCGTTCGCCGCCCACCCCGTCGCGATCGCGATCACCGGCAAACCGTTCATCTTCGCCGCCGGCGCGGACCTCAAGGGTGTTCCGAGCATCACGAACCGTGACCAGGCGCTCGAACTGGGCCGCCTCGGGCACAAGGTGTTCCGCCGGCTGCGCGAATCGTCCGTGCCGACGTTCGCGTTCGTCAACGGCGTCGCGCTGGGCGGCGGCCTCGAGGTTGCGCTGCACAGCCACTACCGCACCGCCTCCGAGAGCGCGGGCGCGCTGGGTCTGCCCGAGACGTTCCTCGGGCTGGTTCCCGGCTGGGGCGGAACGCAGTTGCTGCCCAACCTCATCGGCCCCTCGAACGCCGTCACCGTCGTTCTCGAGAACGCGCTGAACCAGAACCGGACGCTCACCCCGAAGAAGGCCCTCGAACTCGGCGTCGTCGACGCGGTGTTCGGTTCGGCCGACTTCCTCGAGCAGTCGTTCGCCTGGGCCGCACAGGTTCTGGCCGGCGAGATCACGCCCGCACGTCCCGAGATCGACCGGGGCAAGGGCTGGGACGACGCGATCGCCCGCGCGAAGGCAATCGTCGAGGGCAAGACCAAGAACAACGCACCCGGACCGGTCAAGGCCGTCGAACTCCTCGAGCTGGCCCGGACCACCGACCTCACCGACCCGGCTTCCCTCGACAAGGGCTTCGCCGCCGAGGACGAGGCGCTCGCCGACCTGCTGCTCGCGGACGAGCTCCGCGCGGGCCTGTACGCGTTCGACCTGGTGAACAAGCGGGCCAAGCGGCCCGCCGGCGCACCGGACAAGTCGCTCGCGCGCAAGGTCACCGGCGTCGGCATCGTCGGGGCCGGCCTGATGGCCAGCCAGCTCGCGATGCTGTTCGTCCGCCAGCTGAAGGTCCCGGTCGTCCTCACCGACATCGACCAGGAGCGCATCGACAAGGGTGTCGGCTACGTCCACGGCGAGATCGACAAGCTGCAGGGCAAAGGCCGGCTGTCCCCCGACGCCGCCAACCGCCTGAAGGCACTCGTGTCCGGCTCGCTCGACAAGGCGGCATTCGCGAAGACCGACTTCGTGATCGAGGCGGTGTTCGAGAACCTCGATCTGAAGAAGAAGATCTTCGCGGAACTCGAGGAGTACATCGCCCCCGAGACCATCCTCGCCACCAACACGTCCTCGCTGTCGATCACCGAGATGGCCGCGGACCTGAAGCACCCCGAGCGGGTGGTGGGCTTCCACTTCTTCAACCCGGTCGCGGTGCTGCCGCTGCTCGAGGTCATCAAGGGCCAGAAGACCGACGACGCCACCCTGGCAACGGCGTTCGCCACCGCCAGGGCGCTGAAGAAGTCGGCCGTCGGTTCCGCCGACCTGCCCGGGTTCGTCTTCAACCGGCTCCTGATCCGCACCCTCGGTGAGGTCATGAACGCGGTCGACGAAGGCACCCCGTTCGAGGTGGCCGACAACGCCATCGCCGAACTCGGCATGCCGATGACCCCGTTCACCCTGCTGGCGCTCGTCGGTCCGGCGGTCGCGTTGCACACCGGCGAGACCCTCGCCGCGGCGTACCCGGAGCGGTTCCACAACTCCCCCGGGCTCGAGGCGCTGGTCGAGGCGAAGAAGCCGGCCGTGTGGAGCTACGGCGCCGACGGCAAGCAGGTCGTCGACCCCGACGTCGCGGCGCTGTGGAAGCAGGGCGACACGGCGTCCACGGCCGCGGAGGTTCTCGAGCGCACGCGGCGCGCGTTCGCCGAGGAGATCCAGATCATGCTCGACGAGGGTGTCGTCGCGGCGGCCGAGGACATCGATCTCTGCCTGATCCTCGGCGGCGGGTTCGGCTTCTGGAACGGCGGCATCACGCCGTACCTGGACCGCACCGGCACGTCCGAGGCGGTCAACGGCAAGCGGTTCCTGGCGCCGGGCGTCGCGAGCGTCTGACCCCCACGTGAGTGGCAAAGAGTGTTCCGGCACTCTTTGCCACTCACGTGCTCAGGAGACGGGGACGTGGTCGGCGGCGGCGAGGGCCTGGCGGGCGTAGGCCCGCACGTCGGCGTCCGTGTCCTCGAGTGCGGCGGTGAGGGCGTCGACGGCGCCGCGGTCGCCGGTCCACCGGCCGAGTGCTAGGACGGCGGCCTTGCGCACGTCGAGGTGCGCGTCCGTCAGGGCGTCCGCCAGCGCGGGCACCGCGACGTCGGGGTCCGCTCCGGCGAGTGCCCGGGCCGCGCCCTGCCGGATCTGCCAGGCCGACTCCCGCAGCGCCGCTGTCGCGAGCGCGACGTCGTCGCCGCGGCAGCCGAGGCTCGCGAACGCCGTGAGCGCGGCGGCGCGCACCAGCGGATCCCGGTCTCCGGCCAGTGTGCGCACCGTCTCGACACCGCCGAGCCCGACGGTGGCCAGGCCGTGCGCGACGGTGATCCGCACTTCGCGGTTCTCGTCGTGTGCTCCCTCGGCCACCGACTCCCACCGGTCGAGTGACACCAGCGCCCGGACCGCTTCGATCCGGACGTGGTGATCGGCGTCGGACAGTGCGGCCAGGAACTGCTCCGCCGAACCTGCGTGCAGGGCGCGCAGGACGTCCACCACGGCGGCCCGGACCACGGCGTCGCCCGACCCCAGGTGCTCGGCCAGTCCGTCGCCGGACGGCAGCACCTCGACGAGTTCGCGGAGTCCGTCGGCGGCGGCGCGGCGCACCGTCACCGCGCCGTCGCCGAGCGCGTCGACGAGGGCGGCACCGAATCCGTCGGGTGTTCCCTCCGTCAGCACGGACAGTGCCGTGACGCGGACCTGCGGATCGGCGTCCTCCAGATACGGTGCGAGTTCGGCGACGCTCGGGGCGTCGAGTCCGAGGACCGCGACGATGGCCGGCGAGGACGGCTCCTGCCGGACCGGCGCCGCGATGCGGGAGCGTTCCTCCACCGGCGCCCGGCCGCCGACCAGCGGCGGCTGTGCCACGGGAATGACGGTGCGGTCTACCGGCGGAAGGGAATCGAGTCCGGGCACCGGCACGAAGTACGGTTCGACGGGGCGCTTGAGGAACTCCATGTCGCCGTTCTCGCCGCGCCGCAGATTCAGGTGATAGCCCCATTCGTCGTCCCGCTGCTCGGGAAGATCGGCGCGTTCGTGGTACAGCCCCCACCGGCTCTCGGTTCTGGTGAGCGAACTGCGGGACGCCATTTCCGCGCAGTCCCGGATGAACGTGACCTCTGCGCAGCGCATCAGCTCGTGCGGGGTGGTCGCGCCCATCCCGGCGATCTCCCCCGCCATCCGCTCGAACGTCTCGACGGCGATCGACAACTTCGTCGCCGTCTTCGGCGGCGCCACATAGTCGTTGACGAAGCGGCGCAGCTTGTACTCGACCTGCGGCTGGGGCGGACCGTCCGGGTTGCGCAGCGGCCGGTAGATCAGCTCGTGCGCGGCGGCCAGTTGATCTTCGGGCAGCGCGGCCGGCGTCTCGACGTCGGGCAGGGTGCCGGTGGCGTGCGATCCGGCGAGGTCGCCGTAGACGAATGCGCCGATCATGTAGTTGTGGGGGACGCAGGCCAGGTCGCCGGCGGCGTACAACCCCGGGACGGTGGTGGCGCCGTGCTCGTCCACCCACACCCCGGACGCGGAATGCCCGCTGCACAGCCCGATCTCGGAGATGTGCATCTCGATGTCGTGGCTGCGGTAGTCGTGCCCGCGGTTCGCGTGGAACGTGCCGCGGGTGGGGCGTTCGGTGGTGTGCAGGATCGACTCGAGCGTGTCGAGTGTTTCCTCCGGCAGGTGGCTGACCTTGAGATAGATGGGGCCGCGGGCGGATTCGATCTCGCTCTTGACCTCGCTCATCATCTGCCCCGACCAGTAGTCGGAGTCGACGAACCGCTCCCCCTCGGCGTTGACCTGGTAGCCGCCGAACGGGTTCGCGACATACGCGCAGGCCGGGCCGTTGTAGTCCTTGATCAGGGGGTTGATCTGGAAGCATTCGATGCCACTGAGTTCGGCGCCCGCGTGGTAGGCCATCGAGTAACCGTCGCCCGCGTTGGTGGGGTTCTCGTAGGTGCCGTAGAGGTACCCCGACGCCGGCAGCCCCAACCGGCCGCACGGTCCCGTCGCGAGGATGACCGCCTTCGCGCCGACCGAGACGAACTCGCCCGTGCGGGTGTTCAGCGCCGCGGCGCCGACGGCCCGGCCGTTCTCCGTCAGAACACGGACCGGCATCAGCCGGTTCTCGATGCGGATCTTCTCGCGCATCTTCCGCTGCCGCAGCACCCGGTAGAGGGCCTTCTTCACGTCCTTGCCCTCGGGCATCGGCAGCACGTACGAGCCGGAACGGTGCACCCGGCGGACCGCGTATTCGCCGTACTCGTCCTTCTCGAACTTGACGCCGTATTTCTCGAGGCGCTGCACCATCGCGAAGCCGCGGGTCGCCGTCTGGTACACGGTGCGCTGGTTGACGATTCCGTCGTTGGCGCGGGTGATCTCGGCGACGTAGTCCTCGGGTTCGGCCTTGCCGGGGATGACGGCGTTGTTGACGCCGTCCATGCCCATGGCGAGCGCGCCGGAATGGCGCACGTGCGCCTTCTCGAGCAGCAGCACGTTCGCGCCGTTCTCGGCAGCGGTCAGCGCCGCCATCGTGCCTGCCGTGCCGCCGCCGATGACGAGGACGTCGCAGTCGAGTCGGACGGTGTCGGCGAGATCGGGGATGTCCATCAGGTCTCCGAAGTGTGGTTCAGCGCGCCGAGAACGTCGGCGCGGGCGGCACGGGTGCCGGGATGGTCGAGGTGGTCGCGGTCGCGGGGGTGCGGGATGTCGACGAGCGCCCGCAGCGGCTCACCCGCCCGGCCCAGCACTGCCACCCGGTCACCGAGCAGCACCGCCTCGTCCACGTCGTGAGTCACGAACACCACCGTCGTCGGGTGCGTGCTCCACGTGTCGACGAGCAGTCGCTGCATGACGCCGCGGGTCTGGGTGTCGAGGGCGCCGAACGGTTCGTCCATCATCACGGCCCGCGGCGCCCCGGCGAGGCCGCGCGCCAACTGCACCCGCTGGCGCATGCCGCCGGACAGGTTCTTCGGCAGGAAGTCACCGAACCCGGTCAGACCCACCTCCGCGATCCAGCGATCGGCGGTCTCGCGGCGCCCCTTGCGGGGTTCGCCGCGCAGCGCGAGGGCCAGTTCGATGTTCGAGCGCACCGTGCGCCACGGGAGAAGCGCGTTGTCCTGGAAGACGACCGCCCGGTCCCGGGACGTCGACTCCACCGCGGCGCCGTCGGCGACGACCCGGCCGGAATCGGGCGGCAGCAGGCCCGCCAGTGCCCGCAGCACGGTGGACTTGCCGCACCCCGAAGGTCCGGTGAGCACCAGGATCTCGCCGGGCACCACGGTCAGCGACAGCGAACGGATGACGGGTTTCCCGGTGTAGGACAACGTGACGTCGTCGAGGACCAGCGACATGCCCGCGGCCACGGACGTTCCGGCGGTGGCGGTCATGCGCGCTCCCCTCGTGGCAGCCAGCGGGTGACCCGCCTACCGAGTAGTTCGACCGCCCCGGATGTGAGAAATCCGAGGATGCCGATGGTGATCATGCCGACGAAGACGCCGGGATAGTCGACGATCGTGTACGCCTGCCAGGTGCGGTACCCGACACCGAGCCTGCCGGAGATCATCTCGGCGGAGATCACGCAGATCCAGGCGACCCCGATCCCGACGGACAGTCCACCGAACACACCGGGCAGGATTCCCGGCAGCACGACCCGGGCCAGCACGTCCCAGCGTCCGCCGCCGAGGGTGCGCACCGAGTCCTCCCACAGCGTCGGGAGTGCCCGGACGGCGTGCCGGGTGCTCACCATGATCGGGAAGAACGCGGCGACGAACGTGATGAACACGATGCCCGCCTCGTCGCTGGGGAACAGCAGGATCGCGACGGGTACCACCGCGATGGCGGGAATCGGCCGGGCGAGTTCGGTCAGCGGGCCGAGGACGTCGGCGAACAGTTCCGATCTGCCGAGGGCGATTCCGGTGGCCACCCCGACCACCGTGGCGAGTCCGAATCCGCTGAGGATGCGGATCAGAGACTGTCCGAGGTCGAGGTAGAACAGGTCGGTCTGCAGCTGGGTGCCGAACGCGGACACCACGTCGGTGACGGTGGGGAGCGTGTCGAACCGCAGCCACAGCCGGACGTCGTGGGCGGTCAGCAGCTGCCACGCGAGGATCGCGGCCAGCACCGAGGCGATCCGAACGAGCCGGGACCGCCACGGCGACGACCGCCGGCGGGTCTCCGGATCGTGTTCTTCGACAACGGCTTCGGTTCCATGCAGGACATACGGTTGTTCCAGCGTGGTCACGGCCGGACCTCCTCGACGGCGCGGTCGTAGGTGACGACGGCTCCCGACGGGTGCGCACGCAGGTAGCGGTCGGCCGCGGCGCCGGTGGTGAACGGCAGGAACGTGTCGCCGTCGCGTACCCACACGGCCTTGTCCGCGAACCATCGGGTGCCCAGTTCGGCGTCGGGAACGTAGCCGGCGCGCACGGTGCGGCCCTCGGCGCGGGCCTGTTTCACCGCGCGGAGCAGGCAGGTCGGGTTCGCGGCCGGTTGGGTCTCGGCGGCGCCGTCGAACCACAGCTCGCCGGCCAGTGCCGGGTCGCTCACCGGCGCGGCGCACACGGGGTCGGTGCCGGTGACGGCGGCGGGGTTGGCGGTGGACGCGAGCGTGGTGTCGTAGTCCTGCCCGTCCGCCTCGAACGCGGACCGCAGCGGTGCGTCGTTCACGAAACCCTCGACGTCGAGGTCGGCGAAGTCGCCGATCGACTTCAGGTACGGCACATCGTTCTTCAGCGCACCGATCAGACCGGGCTTGAGCGTGGTGTCGAAGGAGGTGCCGCCCGGGCCGTTGTACAGGTACACGACCTCCTGCGGCAGGCCACTCGCGTCGGCGACGATCCGCGACGCCTCGAGGGGTTCGGTCTGCACGAACCGGGTGGCATCGAGTTGCGCCCGGAGGAACGCGTCGAGCACCTCGGGGTGCTCGTCCGCGTACGCCTCCCGGACCACCACGCCGTGCAGCGTCGGGGTGTTCAGTTCGGCGCCGTCGTACAGCAGCTTGGCCTTGTCCTGGAAGACGAGGAGTCCGGGCCACGCGACGAACTGCGACAACGCGGCCACCTGACCGGATTCCAGCGCCGACGTTCCGACCTGCGGCTGCTGGTTCAGCACCTCGACGCCGGTCGCCGGGTCGATTCCGGCGCGGTCGAGTGCCTGGACGAGGGTGCCGTGGCCCGCGGAGCCGACGCTGGCGGAGACCTTCCGGCCCGCCAGATCGCCGAGCGTGGTCGCCGGTGAGTTCGGCGGCACCACCACCATGTTCAGGGCGCCCTTGGGGTTGTACCCGGTCACCGACACGATCTCCGTCTTCGAGCGTGGGTTCGCCTGGGTGCGGGAGCCGTTGATCAGCATGGGGTAGTCGCCCATCGAGCCGATGTCGATCTTCTCCGCCACCATCTGGGCAGTGATCGGCGCACCGGTGTCGTAGTCCTGCCACTCGACGGAGTATTTCGTGCCCGTCCGTTCCGTGACGTCCTGCAGACGCTGTTCGAGGTAGCCCTGCGCTCGCAGCAGGGTTCCGGCGGTGACGGTGTTGATCGTCTTGGACTGGTACCCGATCACCACCGTGACCGCGTCACCGGTGCCGGCCGACGGTTCGAGCGAGCAACTCGTCGCCACGAGTGTCAGTGCTGCGGCGGCGATCGCGAAGGTGGGGAAACGTCGCTTCATCTGTGTGGTCTTTCGCTCAGCGGAGGAGGTACGGCATGTTCACGGTGACCGCGCCGGTCGGGCAGCGCGCCGCGCAGGGGCCGCAGTACCAGCACTCGTCGACGTGCATGAACGCCTTGCCGTTCTCCGGGTTGATGGCGAGGGAATCGAGTGGGCAGATCTCGACGCACAGGGTGCAGCCCTCGATGCACAGCGACTCGTCGATGGTGACGGGTACGTCGGCGCGTTGGTTGACCAAGGTCATGAGGTGAGCTCCCAGTTCGTGATGTCGGGTCTGCGGACGAGGTTGCTGCGCATGGTGATTCGGTCACCGCGCATGCGGATGTATTCGAGGTCGACCGGACGTCCGTCGACGAGCCGGGTGAGACGCTCGAGCAACAGGAGGGCCGCGCCCTCGGGGGTCTGGAGGTTCGCGGCGGAGTGCGTGTCGGCGTTGACGGATTCGATCGCCAGATCGGCGGAACCCAGTGGCTGACCGCAGACCTCCTCGATCAGCGCGAACACGTCGTTGGTTTCGAGATCGCGGCCGAGGATCTCGGCACCGATGTCGGGGACGAGGTACGTGAGGTCCAGGCTGAGCGGGAGGTCGCCGAGGTACCGCACCCGCTCGATGTACACGGCGCGTTCGCCCGGCTCCAACTGCAGCCGGCGGGCGACGGCGGGCGGCGGGGCGATCTCCACGGCCGCGCGGACGTCGTTTCGGACCTCGCCGTGCCCTTTCAGCGTCTCCTTCAGCCCCAGCAGGGCGTCGAGGCCGTGGTCGTACTTGCGCTGCGCCACGTGGGTTCCCACGCGCGGGGCTCGGTCGATGAGCCCCTCTTGCTTCAGCAGCGCCAGCCCGTCGCGCACCGCGTTGCGCGACACGCCGAACTCGGCGGCCAGCTCCGACTCCGACGGCAATCCGCGCTCGGCGAAGGACTCCGCGTGGATCTGCTGACGCAGCAGGTCGGCGAATCTGCGCGCATGGTCGGCACGGGAACTGCGTGACGCCGTCGGGAGGGGAGTCGGATTCACCACCATGGTTTCCTTCGTCGATAGTGCGTGTGAGCTGGACGAAGACACACGCTAACGGCAGTCCGCGAGGCTCGGAGTCGTGGCGGACACCCGCCCCGGACACCTCGGCGAATCGGCCGGGTCCGCGCCCGCGGCGACTCGCCTCACCAGCGCGAACCCGGCGAGGCTCCGGTAATGCGCCAGTCGGAGGCGGGCCCGGGAATTCCAATCACGGTGATTCGAAGTGGCGACGTCCGCCGAACGAGCGCCCGACTCTAGGTTAGGCTTACCTTCTGTTTTCGTCCCGAAGGAGTCGTTGCCGTGTTCGCACCCACCGCCAGACGTCAGCTCGCCGTCGCACTCGCCGTGGCCAGTTCGTCCCTCTTCCTCGCCGCGTGCTCGTCCGGCGACGCAGGAGGCAGCACGGAGGCGTCCGGTGAGGGATTCCCGGTCACCATCGACAACACGTTCGGATCGACCACCCTCGACGCGGCACCCGAACGCATCGTCACCCTCGGATGGAATGCCCAGGACGTCGTCTACGCACTCGGCCAGACACCGGTCGGCATGCCGAAATACACGTACGGCGCCGAGGCGAACGGCGTGATGCCCTGGCTGCAGGACCGATTCGACCCGTCCGCGACCACGTTGCTCGACGCGGCCACGTCCACCCCCATCGAGGGCGTCGCCGCCCTGGCGCCCGATGCGGTCCTCGCCCCGTACGAGGGATTCGACGAGGCGACGTACGAGAAGCTGTCGGGAATCGCCCCCACCGTGGCGTACCCGGACAAGGCGTGGCAGACCACGTGGCAGGACCAGACCACCCTGGTCGGACAGGCACTCGGCAAGAGCGCCGAGGCCGAGCAGCTCGTGGCCGGTCTCGACGACACCCTCGCCCGGACCGCAGCCGCGCATCCCGAGTTCGCAGGCAAGACGATCTCGGTCATCAATTTCGACACCGACGCCGCGACCGTCAACGTGTACATGCCCTCCGATCCCCGCGTCCAGGTGCTGACCGAGCTCGGCTTCACGGTGTCCCCCGGCGTGCAGAAGCTGGCCGCGTCGAACGACCCCGACAAGTTCTTCGCCGACATCTCCGTGGAGAACATCTCCGACGTGGACGCCGACGTCGTCGTCGCATTCGTCCCGGAGAACACCACCGTCGCGGCGAACCCGGCGTACGCGAATCTCGGTGCCATCGGCCGCGGTACCGCGGTCGCGCTGTCGGACACGAAGATCATCTCGGGGCTCAGCCAGACCAGCGTCCTCGCGACACCGTGGGTTCTGGACAAGCTGACCCCTCAGCTCAGTGAGGCCGCGAAGAAAGCGGGTGCCTGAACTCCCGCCTGAGAGGCGGTGTCGGGCGTAGCGTATTGCGGGACACCTAGTTCGCTTGTGCCCGCATCAGGAACGCTCGTCGAAAGCAGGTATGCGATGACGCAGATGTCCGAAAGACACACCGCGAAGGTCATCGGCGTCACCGTCGCCGCCGCGGTGGGTGGGTTTCTCTTCGGTTTCGACAGCTCCGTCATCAACGGCGCCGTCGACTCCATCCAGGACCACTTCGAGCTGGGGTCGTTCTTCACCGGCTTCGCCGTGGCGATCGCGCTGCTCGGATGTGCTGTGGGCGCGTGGTTTGCGGGCCGCCTCGCGGACCGCTGGGGCCGCAAGAAAGTGATGCTGCTCGGCTCGGTGCTGTTCGTGGTGTCCTCGTTCGGGTCCGGTCTCGCGTTCAGCGTCCCGGACCTGATGGTGTGGCGCGTCCTCGGCGGTCTGGGCATCGGTATCGCGTCGGTCATTGCGCCCACGTACATCTCGGAGATCGCGCCTGCCCGTTACCGCGGCGCGCTGGCGTCGCTGCAGCAACTGGCCATCACTCTCGGCATCTTCGCCGCGCTGCTGTCGGACGCGGTGCTGCAGAATGCGGCGGGCGGCGCGTCCGAAGAGCTGTGGCTCAACCTCGAGGCGTGGCGCTGGATGTTCCTCGTCGGCGTGATTCCCGCGGTCGTGTACGGCGTTCTCGCCCTGATGATCCCCGAGTCGCCGCGATACCTGGTGGGCAAGCACCTCGATCAGGAGGCCGCCGACGTCCTCGCGAACATCACCGGCGAGGTCGACCCGCAGGAACGCGTCTCCGAGATCCGGTTGACCCTCCGCCACGAGTCGACAGCGTCGTTCGACGATATTCGCGGCCCGAAGTTCGGGCTGCAGCCACTCGTCTGGGTCGGCATCTTCATGGCCGTCTTCCAGCAGTTCGTGGGTATCAACGCGATCTTCTACTACTCCACGACGCTGTGGAAGTCGGTGGGTTTCACCGAGAACGAGTCGTTCACCACGTCGGTGATCACCGCGATCATCAACGTGGGCATGACGTTCGTCGCCATCCTGTTCGTCGACCGGATCGGCCGGAAGATCCTGCTCGAGGTGGGCTCACTCGGCATGTTCGTGAGCCTGCTCCTCGCTGCTATCGCCTTCTCCCAGGCTACCGGCAGCGGCGACGACGTGGCGCTCCCCAGCCCGTGGGGAGCGCTCGCGCTGATCGGCGCCAACCTGTTCGTGATCTTCTTCGCCGCCACCTGGGGCCCGGTCATGTGGGTGATGCTGGGCGAGATGTTCCCCAACAACATGCGCGCCTACGCCCTCGGCATCAGCACGGCGGCGAACTGGATCGCGAACTTCACGGTCACGCTGTCGTTCCCGCCGCTCACCCGCTCGGTCGGGTTGTGGTTCCTGTACGGGCTGTTCGCGTTCTTCGCATTGCTGTCCTACTTCTTCGTCCGGTTGAAGGTCCGGGAGACGAAGGGCATGGAACTCGAGGAGATGCACACCTGAGCGGTGCCCACTACTGACAGATCCGGCCGAATCACACCGTGATTCGGCCGGATTTCTCGTGTGGGGCGGTCGGTCTACTGGCCGGTGTTCTCCGCGCGCTGTGAGTCGAGGCCAGCGACGACACCGTTCTGCCCGGAGCGCAGGTTGCCGAGGCCGGCGAACCATCCGGTGATCTGCCGGGCGACGTCCTGCGCCGTGAGTCCCAGCTCGGCATGAATCTGCGCGCGGGACGCGTGGTCGAGGAACCGCTGCGGAACACCGAGATCACGACAGGGCACGTCGACCCCGGCCGACCGCAGCGCGGCGGACACGGTGGACCCGACACCGCCGTGCAGTCCGCTGTCCTCGACGGTGACCACCATCGTGTAGTCCTCGGCGAGCTTCAGCAACGACTCCGGGACCGGCAGCACCCACCGCGGGTCGACGACGGTCGCCGAGATGCCCTGCTGTTCCAGACGTTCCGCGGCTGCGAGCGCGAGGCCGGCGAACGCGCCGACCGACACGATGAGCACGTCGTTGCGCCCGGAGGGGGCGCGCAGGATGTCGACGACGCCGTCGAGCCTGCTCACGGCGGGCACGTCGTCACCGACCGTGCCCTTCGGGAAGCGGAGCGCGGTCGGACCGTCGTCGACGGCCAGCGCCTCGTCCAGTTCCTCCCGCAGGGTGGCGGTGTCGCGGGGAGCCGCGACCCGCATCCCCGGCACGATGCCCAGCAGCGACATGTCCCACATGCCGTTGTGGCTGGCGCCGTCGCTGCCGGTGATGCCCGCGCGGTCGAGGACGAGGGTGACGGGCAGCTTCAGCAGGGCCACGTCCATCAGCAACTGGTCGAAGGCACGGTTGAGGAACGTCGAGTAGACGGCGACCACCGGGTGCAGGCCGCCGAGCGCCAGGCCTGCGGCCGACGTGACGGCGTGCTGCTCGGCGATCCCGACGTCGAACATGCGGTCGGGGTATTTCTCGCCGAACGCGGCGAGACCGGTCGGGCCCGCCATGGCGGCGGTGATCGCCACGATGTCCTGCCGGTGGCTCGCCTGCTCGATCAGCTCGGCGGAGAATACCGACGTCCAGTCGGCGGACGCCGATCCGGCCGACTTGCCGGTGACCGGGTCGATGACGCCGGTCGAGTGCATCTGATCGGCCACGTGGTTCTCGGCGGGCGCGTAGCCCATGCCCTTGCGGGTGACGGCGTGGACGATGACCGGTCCGCCGAACGCCTTCGCGCGGCGCAGCGCGGATTCGAGCGCGGCCTCGTCGTGGCCGTCGACCGGTCCGAGATACTTGATGCCCAGGTCCGTGAACATCACCTGCGGGGCGACGGCGTCCTTGAGGCCCGCCTTCATGCCGTGCAGGACCGAGTAGGCGGTGCGTCCGACCCACGGCAGCTTCTTCACCATCCGCCGGCCGCTGTCGAGGATGCGCTCGTATCCCGGCTGGAGCCGGAGGGCGGCGAGGTGGTCGGCGAGACCACCGATGGTCGGCGCGTACGAGCGGCCGTTGTCGTTGACGACGATGACCACCGAGCGGTCCTTGCCTGCGGCGATGTTGTTCAGCGCCTCCCAGCACATGCCGCCGGTCAGGGCGCCGTCACCGACGACGGCGACGACGTGCCGGGCCTGCCCGGTCAGTTCGAAGGCCTTCGCGAGACCATCGGCGTACGACAGCGCCGCCGACGCGTGGGACGACTCGACCCAGTCGTGATCGCTCTCCGCCCGGCACGGGTACCCGGACAGGCCGCCCTGCTTGCGGAGCGAGTCGAAATCGTCCTTGCGGCCGGTGAGGATCTTGTGGACGTACGCCTGGTGCCCCGTGTCGAAGACGATCGGGTCGGCAGGCGACTCGAAGATGCGGTGCAGCGCGAGGGTCAGTTCGACGACGCCCAGGTTGGGGCCGAGATGCCCGCCGGTCGCCGCGACCTTCTGCACGAGGAACTCACGAATCTCCGCGGCGAGCTGCTTCATCTCCGCCGGATTCAGCTGACGAAGATCGTCAGGCGTCTGGATACGGGCAAGAACACCCAACGAGATCGCTCCCTCCGTGATGCACGCTGCCTTGCGTGCCTCTGCCACGTGGCGTCGTGTCACGTCACAGTGGAACCAGTCTACGGAGCCACGGAAGGGCGGGACACACGGTACCGGTCGCGGCGGCCCCGTGGTGCGGCTTCGTCCTCGGGCATTCCGGCCACGGCCGTGACCGGCTTCACACAATTGCGTCGCCGGGCGGACCCGGCGGAACACCCGACTTCGTCGTGAACAGGCTCTAGGGTCTTCTCATGAGCACCGTCGTGGACGCGCTGATCGGAAAAGTCTTCACCGAGACCCGGGAGAACCGCGGCGGACAGCTCGCCGACTACATTCCCGAGCTCGCCGCGGTGGCCCCCGACTCGTTCGGCATCTGCGTCGCGACCGTGGACGGCTACGTGTACGAGGTCGGCGACACCCGCCTGCCGTTCACGATCCAGTCCATCTCGAAACCGTTCACGTACGCTCTGGCACTCGCCGATCGCGGTTCCGCCGCCGTCGCCGAGAAGATCGACGTCGAACCGTCCGGGGAACCGTTCAACGAGATCAGCCTCGACCCGCGGACGGAGCGGCCCCGCAATCCCATGATCAACGCCGGGGCGATCACCGCGACGTCGCTGGTAGCCGGTCCCGACGTGGAGACGCGGTTCGAGCGGATCCGGTCCACGTACTCCCGGTACGCGGGGCGGGACCTGACGTTCAACCGGTCGGTGTACGAGTCGGAGTCGCGGAGCGGGCACCGCAACCGGGCGATCGGCCACATGCTGCGCTCGTTCGACATCGTCACCGGCGACCCCGACGAGGCCGTCGACCTCTACTTCCGCCAGTGCTCCCTCGACGTGACGTGCCGCGACCTGAGCCTGATGGCGGCGACGATGGCGAACAACGGCGTCAATCCCGTCACCCGGGAGACCGTCCTCGAGCCGGCACTGGTCGAGCGGGTCCTGAGTGTGATGTCGACATGCGGCATGTACGACGGCGCGGGCAAATGGGTCTACGAGGTCGGGCTGCCCGCCAAGAGCGGCGTCGGGGGCGGCGTGCTCGCCGTCCTGCCCGGGCAGATCGGGATCGCGATCTATTCGCCGCGTCTCGACTCCCACGGCAACAGCGTCCGCGGAGTCGAGGCCTGCCGGGCCCTGTCGAACGAGTTGGAACTGCACTTCCTGCACGTCACCCGGGCAGCCCGTTCCGCGGTCCGTGCCCGGTACTCGGTGTCGGACGCCCCCTCGCGGATGCGGCGGTCCCCCGCCGAGCGCGCCGCCCTCGACGACGTCGGCAAGCGCAGCCGGATCTACGAACTGCACGGGGATCTGCTGTTCGCCGGCGCGGAGAGCGCGGTCCGCGAGATCGGCGGCGTCGAGGAGGACCTGGAGGCGGTGGTGATCGACGTCCGGCGCGTCGACGACGTCAGCGGGGTCGCCCGCCGGATGTTCGAGACCCTGCGGACCGACCTCGGTGAATGCGGGTGCGCGTTGGCGTTCGTCGACCCGGCCGGTCTGCTCGGCAACACCCGTTCCGACCTGTCGGGGCGGGCGGGCCGGGTGTTCGCCGACCTGGACGGCGCCGTGCAGTGGTGTGAGGACATTCTCCTCGACCGGCATTGCAGCACGGCCCGTCAAGCATCGTCCGTCACGATCGCCGAGCACCCCATGCTGTCCAAGCTCACCGCGAAGCAACTCGAACGGTTTACCCGCGACCTCGTCACCCGCACGTATGCCCGCGGTGACCTCGTCATCCATCGGGGTGACCGCGCGGCCGGGCTGTTCCTCATCCTGTCCGGCACTGTCAGCACCACGATCAGCGACGATGCGGGTGCGGTGCACCGGATCATGACGTTGTCGGCCGGGATGAGCTTCGGGGAGATGACGATGATGCTCGACTCCCGTTTCCTCAACGACGTCCGCGCCGACACCGAGGTGACCGTCGCGGTGCTGACCACCGAGCGCTACGTCGAAATGGCTTCGGAGGAACCGAAACTGAAGCTGGCACTGCTCGAACGTCTCGCGTCGGGCGCCTACGAGCAACTCGACGTGATGCTGCGGGCGCTGCTGCGTCAGGGCGGCGGACTCTGACCGGCTCGCGGGAACCCCTCGCGGGAAAAACCGTTGCCCGAATCGGAAAAATCGGACAGGCTTGGGGCCCGGAACCGACGATGCTCGAATCGAAAGCAGGGTGCAATGCTCACAGCGACCAAGCTGGCCATCGAGACGACGGGACTCGTCAAGACATTCGGATCCACCCACGCGGTCGACGGCCTGGATCTGGCCGTTCCGCTCGGGGGCGTCTACGGCGTCCTCGGACCGAACGGCGCGGGCAAGACCACCGCGATCCGGATGCTGGCCACGCTGCTGCCCCTCGACGGTGGAACCGCCACCGTGCTGGGACACGACGTCGCGACCGAACCGGACGCCGTGCGCGGCAAGGTCTCCCTCACCGGGCAGTTCGCCTCGCTCGACGAGGATCTGACGGGCAGCGAGAATCTGCTGCTGCTCGGCCGGTTGTACGGGTACTCCCGCGCGGCGGCCCGCACCCGGTCCGAACAGTTGCTGTCCGCGTTCGGACTGGAGGAGGCGGGCAACCGGCAGGTGAAGAACTACTCCGGCGGGATGCGACGGCGGCTCGACATCGCGGCCAGCATCATCGTCACCCCGGAGATGATCTTCCTCGACGAACCGACCACCGGTCTCGACCCCCGCAGCCGCAATCAGGTGTGGGAGATCGTCCGCGCGCTGGTGGCCGGCGGAACGACGGTACTGCTGACCACCCAGTACCTCGACGAGGCCGACCAACTCGCCGACCGGGTGGCCGTCATCGACCACGGCAAGGTGATCGCCGAGGGCACCACCGGCGAACTCAAGGCCTCCGTCGGATCGGGTGCGCTGCACGTGCGGGTCACCGACATCGCCACCCGCCCGGCGGCGGCGGCGCTGCTGCGGGACGTGCTCGAGGTGCCGGTCACCGAGGAAGCCGATCCGGCCGCCCTCACCGCCCGCATCGACGACCCGGCCCGGGTCTCGCGGGCACTGCCCGCACTCGACGACGCCGGAATCGCCGTCAGCACATTCGCATTGGGGCAGCCGAGCCTCGACGAAGTCTTCCTCTCCCTCACCGGCCGACCCACCGAGGAGCACGCATGACCTCCACCACCGACCGGACCGCCGACACCGCAGCCGCTGTCGCCGACGTCCTGAAGATGCCCGGCCCGAGGCCCGCGCGACCCACCGCATTGTCGACGTCGCTGTCGTTCGGCTGGCGGGCCCTGCTCAAGATCAAACACGTCCCCGAGCAACTGTTCGACGTGACGATGTTCCCGATCATGTTCACGCTGATGTTCACGTATCTGTTCGGGGGTGCGCTGGCCGGATCGACCAGCGCCTACGTGCAGTTCCTGCTGCCGGGCATCCTCGTGCAGACCGTCGTCATGATCACCATGTACACCGGCCTGACGCTCAACAAGGACATCGAGAAGGGTGTCTTCGACCGGTTCCGTTCGCTCCCGATCTGGCGTCCGTCGCCTCTCGTCGGCGCGCTGCTCGGTGACGTCGTCCGCTACACGATCGCGTCGATCATCGTCCTGATCCTCGGGCTGGTCCTGGGGTTCCGTCCGGACGGCGGGCTCGTCGGTGTGGTGGCGTCGATCGGACTGCTGCTGTTGTTCTCGTTCAGCCTGTCGTGGATCTGGACGATGTTCGCGATGCTGATGCGCACCGAGCAGGCGGTCATGGGGGTGTCGATGTTCATCCTGTTCCCGCTGACGTTCGCCAGCAACATCTTCGTCGACCCCGCGACCATGCCGGGCTGGCTCCAGGCGTTCGTCGGCGTCAACCCGATCAGCAAGCTGGTGACGTCCATTCGCGGGCTCATGGCCGGGACGGTGGAGATGGCGGATCTCGCCGTCGTGTTCGGGTGGTGCGCCGGGTTCATCGTGATCTTCGGGCCGCTGACGATGCGCCTGTACAACCGCAAGTCGTGACGGTGCCGGTGTCCGATCCCGCCGAGCGGGCGGTGACGGTGCGCGGATCCGGAATCGTCTCCGCGGTTCCGGATCTCGTCCGCGCCGCCGTCACCGTGACGGCGACGCGTCCCGCGGTGGCCGACGCGTTCGAGGCCGTCGCCCGGTCCACGACTGCCGTCACCGACACCCTGCGCGGGTACGGCGTCTCGGGCCCCGACCTCGCGACCACCGGGCTGTCCGTGCACTCCGAGACCACGTGGGCCGAGGGCCGGGGCAGCGAGGTGACGGGCTACACCGCGGCGACGATGCTGCAGATCACCGTCCGTGCGGCCGGGACGTCCGCCCCGTCGCCGGCGCAGGTGGTCGCCGCCTGCGTGGGTGCGGGTGGTGACGACATCCGCCTCGGCGGACTCGAATTCGACTTCTCCGATCCGGCTGCGCTGACGGTCACCGCCCGGGAACGGGCGTGGGCCGATGCCCTCGCCAAGGCGGAGCAGTACGCCTCGCTGTCGGGGCGCGCACTCGGCGAGGTCCTCGACATCGCGGAGGTCGACGTCGGTGACGTGTCCCCGCGACCGGTCGCGAAGGCGTTCGAGGTGGCCGACGCCGCCATCGCGATCGAACGGGGCGAGAAGCCGACGCGGGTGGACGTGCGTGTGCGGTGGCGGCTGGTCTAGGGCCGGGGGCCGCGCTGCTGCACCGAGGCGGCGAACGTGTCGGTGAGCTGGGTCAGCGACGTCACCGCCGCCAGTGCCTGTTCCTGCGACCAGTCCTCGAGCATGCCGCGCAGCCGTTCGGCCCGGCGTGCGGTCGTCTCGGCGAGAATGTCCATCCCGCTCGGCGACACCCGGATGCGGGAGGCCCGCTTGTCGTCGGGATCGGCGGCGCGGGAAACATATCCCGCGTCGACGAGTTCGGAAATCTGCCTGCTCAGCGAGGACTGGCTCACGCACAGGTCGGCGGCCAGTTCGTTCTGGCGGCACTCCCCTCGCGCGGCGAGCACGAAGAGCACGCTCGTCAATGCGGGCGCGATCGGGGTCTCGCCGGTCGCCGAGACGACCGCCCGCAACGACCGCCCGAGCGCGAACACCGCGTCGACCAGCGCTTGCGCAGTATCTGCCTGTACCGACATCCTGTCCCCGTCCCGAACACCCACTACCTGCAGGCTCTCATCTGTTGCCAATGTATCTAATACTCGCTATCGGTTTCTGGCACTGTCTGCCACCGCGAACTGGTGACTGCGGAATTCGTGGGCTGGCGGTCGTTGGGGTGCGCACGGTCGCCGACGGAGGGCCGGTTGCCTTCTCGGCGCGCGGGTTCGGGTCCCCAACTCTGTGGCCTCGCGGACCGGGCGCCGATCTGGGCAGAACTGTATCGGGTTGTGCGGGAGCGACTCCCGAGAGGGCGGAGGTATCTATTGGGGAGGATCGCGGTTCGTGTCCCGGGGGCGGGGCGCGGGCGGATGCTCGTCTACGGGCCCCGGGGGCCGCCACCCGGTGGTGTGGTGTGGTGGGATCTTCGTCAGCGCGTGAGCAAGGCGATGCACTCCACGTGGTGGGTGAGAGGGAACGCGTCGAACGCGCGCAACTCGTCGACATGATATCCCTGCGCGAGGTACAGCCCGATGTCGCGGGCGAACGACGCCGGGTCGCATCCCACGTGCACGACCCGTTCCGCGCCGGCGGCGGCGACCGCCTCGATCACCTCACGCCCGGCACCCGCGCGCGGCGGATCGAGCACCACGACCCGTGGCGGGGAGGCCAACCCGGCGATCGCGCGCTCGACCCGGTCGGCGTGGAAGCGCACCTGCGGGAGGTCGGAGAGCGCGGCCTTCCCGTCCGTCACGGCCTGGCGCGCGGACTCCACCGAATCGATGTGCCCCGAAGACCCGGCGCCCGCGGCGAGGGCGGCGGCGAACACCCCCACTCCCCCGTACAGGTCCCATGCCGTCGCACCCGCGGACAGCCCGGCCCATTCGGAGACCACCGCCGAATACGCCTCGGCGGCCCCGCGGTGCGCCTGCCAGAACCCGGTGGCGGCCAGTTCCCATTCCCGGTCGCGTACCCGCTCCACCGGGCGGCCCGATCCCACGACCACCCGCTCCGCGCGCGGTGCACCGCCTGCGGCCCGCCGCGCCATGGCACCGCGCCGGCCGGGACTCGTGCGGCCGGTCCGCGACACCTTCGGCGGCGCGATCTCGACCACGTGCCGCTCCCCCGCGCCGTCGAGAACGATCTGCACCTCGCTGCCGGGCTTCCAATCATGTTCGCCCACATCGTCGTAGGCGGCGGCCTCGATCTGCGGGCACGCGAGGTCCGTGACGATCCCGGAACTGCGGTGCCGGTGATAGCCGGGACGGCCGTCCGGGTCGACGGCCAGCCGCACCCGGGTGCGCCAGCCGGTGCCGTCCCCCGTGCCGGGCAATTCCTCGACGTCCACGTCCCGCTGCACCCGCGCGAGCCGCACCAGCTGCTCCGACACGACCTGCGACTTCATGTCCCGCTGCAGGTGCAGGCTCGCGTGCGAGAAGTCGCAGCAGCCCGCGCCGCCCGGACCCGACACCGGGCACACCGGGACGACCCGCTCCGGGGACGCGTCGAGGATCTCGATCGCGTCGGCCCGGCAGTACGACCCGCCGCGGTCCTCGGTGACCCGGGCGATCACCCGCTCACCCGGCAGCCCGTGCCGGACGAAGACCACCCGGCCCTCGTGGCGAGCGACGACGAAACCGCCGTGCCCGGGATTTCCCAGCCGCAGCTCGAGGTGGCGGTCCGACCAGTTCTCACTCAACGCTTCTCGTCCGTCACTTGTCGTCGGGTTCGTAGCCGCGGCGCGAGGCCCCGGCCGTGTATTCGATGTTCAGTGTCTTCGCCTTCTCGGACGAGTTCAGCTGCCACGGAACACTGGTGACCATTACACCCGGCTGGAACAGCAGACGGCTCTTGAGCCGCAGCGCACTCTGGTTGTGCAGGATCTGTTCCCACCAGTGCCCCACCACGTACTCGGGAATGAACACGGTGACGACGTCCCGCGGCGAGTCCTTCCGGACGCGGCGCACGTAGTCGAGCACGGGTTTGGTGATCTCGCGGTACGGCGACTCGATCACCTTGAGCGGCACCGCGATGTCACTCTTCTCCCACTGGCGCACCAGTGCCCGGGTGTCGGGTTCGTCGACGTTGACGGTGATCGCCTCGAGCGTGTCCGGCCGGGTCGCCCGGGCGTAGGCCAGCGCGCGCATCGTCGGCATGTGCAGCTTGGAGACCAGGACGATGGAGTGCGTGCGGCTGGGCAGCACCCCGTCCCATTCCTGCTCCTCGAGTTCCCTCGTGACGCTGTCGTAATGCTTCCGGATCATCTTCATCACGACGAAGATCGCGACCATGGCCACGATCGCGATCCAGGCGCCCGCCGCGAACTTCGTGATGAGCACGATGATCAGGACGGCGCCGGTCATGACGAGGCCGATGGAGTTGATCACCCGCGAGCGCTGCATCCGCCGGCGCGAAGCGGGGTCGTTCTCGCTCTTCAGGTGCCGGGTCCAGTGCCGGATCATGCCCGTCTGGCTCAGCACGAACGAGACGAACACGCCGACGATGTACAGCTGGATCAGCTTGGTCACCTCGGCGCCGAACAGGACGACGAACGCGATCGCCGCCCCGGACAGGAACAGGATGCCGTTGCTGAACGCCAGCCGGTCGCCGCGGGTGTGCAGCTGACGGGGCAGGTAGCGGTCCTGCGCGAGGATCGAGCCGAGCACGGGGAATCCGTTGAACGCGGTGTTGGCGGCCAGCACCAGGATCAGGGCCGTCACGATGGCGATGAAGTAGAACCCGATGGGGAAACCGCCGAACACCGTCTCGGCGATCTGCGCGATCAGCGTCTTCTGGTGATAGCCGGCCGGGGCGCCGATCAGCTGCTCGGCCGGGCTGTGCGCGTACACGATCCCGATCTTCTGAGCCAGGATGATGATGCCCATCAGCAACACGATGGCGATCGATCCGAGCAGCAGCAGCGTGGTCGCCGCATTGCGGGACTTCGGCTTCTGGAACGCGGGAACACCGTTGCTGATCGCCTCGACACCGGTCAGCGCCGCACACCCCGACGAGAAGGCCCTGGCGATCAGGAACGCGAACGCGATCCCGTACAGGTGGGAGTCCTCGGCCTCGAGCTGGAAACCGGCCGATTCGGCGCGCAGATCGTCGCCGAACACGTAGATCTGGACGAACCCCCACAGCAGCATCAGCGCCATGCCGGCGATGAACGCGTACGTCGGGATCGCGAAGGCGGCACCGGATTCACGGATGCCCCGCAGGTTGATGGCGGTCAGCAGGACGATGGCCGCGACCGCGAACAGCACCTTGTGCTGGGCGACGAACGGGACCGCGGAACCGATGTTGGACGCCGCCGACGAGATGGAGACGGCCACCGTGAGCACGTAGTCCACCAGCAGGGCGCTGCCGACGGTCAGACCGGCGGTGGGACCGAGGTTGACGGTCGCGACCTCGTAGTCGCCGCCGCCCGACGGGTAGGCGTGCACGTTCTGCCGGTAGCTGGCGACCACCACCGCCATCACGGCGGCGACGGCGAGTCCGATCCAGGGGGTGTAGGCGTAGGCGGAGATGCCCGCCACCGACAGCACGAGGAAGATTTCCTCGGGCGCATAGGCGACCGACGACATCGCGTCGGACGCGAAGACGGGGAGGGCGATCCTCTTGGGAAGCAGCGTGTGCCCGAGCTTGTCGCTCCGGAAGGGTCTGCCTAGCAGTAGCCGCTTTGTGGCGGTCGAGAGCTTTGACACTGCCAAAGCGTAAGCCGTCCGCAGAAAACCTGGACCCTCACCCACCAATGTGTCCGGATTGCGATCTCTGTCCCGGTTGCTCTTCCGTCCGGGCACTGTACGGTTCGATTCGGTACGCACGTACTCGAGACGTGAAACCAGAGCCCAGAAACGGAGTACAAGGTGTATGTGGTCATCATGGGATGCGGCCGGGTCGGCTCATCCCTCGCCGGCTCGCTGACCCGGATCGGCCACGAGGTCGCGGTCATCGATCGCGACCCCGCCGCGTTCCTGCGTCTCGAACCCGACTTCCCCGGGCACACCGTCATCGGCATGGGTTTCGACCGTGACGTGCTGGTCAAGGCCGGTATCGAGCGCGCGGAGGCGTTCGCCGCCGTGTCGTCCGGAGACAACTCCAACATCATTTCCGCGCGGGTCGCCCGCGAGACGTTCGGTGTGGAACGCGTCGTCGCCCGGATCTACGACGCGAAGCGTGCCGCCGTGTACGAGCGGCTCGGGATCCCCACCGTCGCGACCGTCCCGTGGTCGACGGACCGGTTCCTGCACACCCTCACCCGCGACAGCCAGACCGCCAAGTGGCGCGACCCGTCCGGAACGGTCGCGGTCACCGAGTTGTCGCTGCACGAGGATTGGATCGGCAGGCCCGTCGCCGAACTGGAGGCGGCGACCAATTCGCGGGTCGCGTTCATCATCCGCTTCGGCACCGGCGTCCTGCCCGACCGCAAGACGGTCTTCCAGGCCGACGACCAGGTGTACATCGCGGCCGTGTCGGGAACGGTGGCCGAGGCCGTGGCACTCGCGGGCAATCCCCCGCCTTCGGACAATTGAGACGGCAGTGAGAATGTTCACGATCGACCACCCGAACGGAAGCAATCGATGAGAGTCGCAATCGCAGGAGCCGGCGCAGTCGGACGCTCGATCGCGCGCGAACTGGTCCGCAGCGAACACGACGTCATGCTGATCGAGCGCAAACTCGAGCACGTCGAGCAGGAGTCGGTGCCCGAGGCGACCTGGGTCCACGCCGACGCGTGCGAGTTGAGCAGCCTCGAGGCGGCCTCCCTGGAAACCTACGAGGTCGTGATCGCGGCCACCGGTGACGACAAGGCCAACCTGGTCCTCAGCCTCCTCGCGAAGACCGAGTTCGGGGTCAGCCGCGTCGTGGCCCGCGTCAACGATCCGCGCAACGAGTGGTTGTTCGACGAGTCCTGGGGCGTCGACGTCGCCGTGTCCACCCCCCGGATGCTCGCCTCGCTGGTGGAGGAGGCGGTGTCCGTCGGCGATCTGGTGCGGCTGATGACGCTGCGCCAGGGGCAGGCCAACCTCGTCGAGGTCACGCTGCCCGACAACACGCCGCTCGCCGGGAAACCCGTCCGCAAACTGCAATTGCCCCGCGACGCCGCGCTGGTCACCATCCTCCGCGGTGGACGAGTCATCGTGCCGCAGCAGGACGACCCGCTCGAGGGTGGTGACGAATTGCTGTTCGTCGCCGCCGTGGACGTCGAGGACGACCTGCGCGCGGCGGTCGGGCTCTCGTAGGCGCCCGGCGCGCACAGCGCCGAATTCGTCTCCGCCGCAACCGGTCGGCCCCGGCGGTCCCGGATCGGAGGCCCGCGTTCAGGGGCGGTCCGGTTCCTCTCGGGGGCCGCCCGCTTCCGTGTCGTCCGTCGGTACACCCGTGTCCTCGACCGGCCCCGGTTCGACGATCCGGTCGGCCCGGCGCACGGCCCAGATCGTCACCAGCAGAGCCAATCCGGCCAACGGCCAGCCCATCGCGATGCGGGCGAACGCGAGCCAGCCGGTCTGGTCCGAATCGTAGAGTTGCGACTGCACGAGGTACCGCGCCGCGAACACCAGCGCCCAGGCGGCGGTGGCGACGTCGTAGGCGCGTACCGCGCCGCGATGGCGCCGCCAGAGGTTGCCGTGGCCGTTGAGGAAGCCCCAGATCAGGCCGACGAGCGGCCGGCGCACCAGGATCGAGATCACGAAGACCGCCCCGTACGCGAGGCTCGTGTAGATGCCGAACAGGAAGTACCCCTTGGCATCGCCGGTGCGGTAGGCGATGAACGCGGAGATACCCACACCGAAGAACCCGGACACCGCGGGCTGGATGGGGCTGTGGCGGATGAGACGCCAGACGAGAATGGCGACGGCGACGCCGAGCGCCGCCCAGATCGCCGGGCCCAGACCCCACACACCGTTGACCGGAACGAAGACCAGGATGGGCAGGGTCGAATAGATCAGCCCGCTGATACCACCGAGCTGGTCGAGTATGGATTGCTGCTTCGTTTCGGTCACTCAACGAGAGTGCCACACGAGGCGGACCCTACGAGTCGCCGCGCAGCTCGTAATACGGGTTGAAGATCACCTTCTGGCCGTCGCGTTCACCGACGCGTCCACGCACGAGCAGGGTCTTGCCCGGCTCGATACCCGGGATGCGCCGCCGCCCGATCCACACCAACTTGATCTGTTCCGTGCCGTCGAAGAATTCCGCCTCGATGCTGGCGTTTCCGGACTTCGGACAGGCTTCGACACTGCGGAGCCGTCCCAGCATGGTGACCTCTTCACCGCGGCTGCAGTCGCAGGCACGTTGTGCGCCGGACGCCTGAGACGTCTCGGCCATTTCCTCGGCGTCCAGCTGCTCGAGGTCCTCGGTGAGCCTTCGAGTCAGCCGACGAAAATATCCTGCCGTGGCGGGTGCCATTGCGCGCTCCTGGAGCATGTGCGACGCGAGATCTTCGCGCCGCTCGTAGGGCTGTGTATTCGCCACTGTAGACCCATTGGTTCCCCGCAACCACACCACCGGAAGGCCGCTGTGACGCACCAGGCAGGATCAACTCATGCCCTCTGATGACCGGCCGTCCGTGGCCGTCGTGCTCCCCGGTACCGGGTCCGATGCGGACTTCGTCGCTCGCGCCTTCACCGAGCCCCTGACCAGCCGTGGAGTGCGTACGGTCGCAGTCGAACCCGATCCCCGGCGGGTCGTCGGCAGCTACCTCGACGCGCTCGACGGCGCCGCCGCGCAGCACGGAAGAATCCTCGTCGGCGGGGTCTCCATCGGCGCCGCGGTGGCGTTGCAGTGGGCAGGATCACACCCCGATCACGTCGCGGGGGTACTCGCGGCGCTGCCCGCGTGGACCGGGACCGCCGCGGACGCCCCCGCCGCCGCCAGCGCCCGGTTCACCGCCGCCCGGCTGCGGGCGGACGGCCTCGAACAGGTCACCGCCGAGATGATCGCCTCCAGCCCGCAGTGGCTGGGCCGGGAACTCGCGAAATCCTGGCGATCCCAGTGGCCGCACCTCCCCGCGGCGCTGGACGAGGCGTCGGAATACCACGCGCCCGGTCTCGACGACCTCGAGCGCATCACGGCGCCGGTGGGCATCGCTGCCGCCACCGACGACGCCGTGCATCCTCTCGAGGTCGCCCGCACCTGGTCCGAACGACTACCGCACGCGGGTCTCGTCACGGTGACACTGGACGAGATCGGTGCCGACCCGGCGGTTCTCGGCTGCACGTGCCTCAGCGCGCTGGACTCGGTCCTGCACACGGCCTGAGCGTCGCAATCCCCCCACCGGACGCGGGGTCAGCGACCGAGTTGCTGCATCGCCGAACCCGATTCGCCGCGACGCTGCTGCGGCTGGGCCGGGACCTGCGCCTGCGGCGGCTGCTGCTCACCCTGCGGACCCGGTTCCGGCTGCTGCGTCGGTTGCTGAGGTGCCGGTTGCTGCGGGGCGCCACCCTGCTGCTGCGCCAGTTGCTGCTGGTGGGCGGCGGCCAGCTGCTGGGCGAGGGCCTCGGGCAGCACCACCGGCAGCGGCGTCCGCACCGGGTTCGGCTCGTTGCCCCGCTTCACCACGGTGTCGCGCAGGATCGCCCTGGCGGACGCGACCAACTCCGAATCGGCCGTGTTGCCACCGCTCGGTCCCGCGACCACGCAGCGCACCATCCACCGGTAGCCGTCGACGCCGATGAAACGCAGGTCGGCGTTCGGGGTGACGGCGAATACCTCACGTCCCCACGGTCCGCTCTCGACGCTCACCGTCGCGTTGTCGTTGCGCAACGATTCCGCGAGGTCGCCCGCGACCTCACGCCACTGGCCGGGAGACTTCGGGGCCGCATACGCGGCCA
This sequence comes from Rhodococcus pseudokoreensis, assembly GCF_017068395.1. Classification (NCBI taxonomy): domain Bacteria; kingdom Bacillati; phylum Actinomycetota; class Actinomycetes; order Mycobacteriales; family Nocardiaceae; genus Rhodococcus; species Rhodococcus pseudokoreensis. The sequence goes on from NZ_CP070619.1 coordinate 439,373, forward strand.
CCGTGATGCGTCCGTGCTGGGTGACGAGGTGCACGGCCTGCGGCGAACCGTCGGGCGCCATCTCGACCTGCAACTGGGCGCCCTGCGGCATCGGCACGAGGACCGAACCGAGGTCGAGGCGGGTTCCCACCTCGCCGACGGTGAGGTCGGCGCCCGACTCGAGGTCGTCGGCGTCGTACGGACCGCCGTCCACCTCGGTCACGGCGTCGTAGTCGTCCTCGTAGTCGGCGGCGTCGGCGTCATCCGCCTCGGCGTCCTCGAAGAATTCGGGCCGGTCGGCCTCGGCTTCCGCCTTCTTACGACGTCCGAACATGATCAGGCTCCTTCACTGGCATTGCCGACGAGGCTGGCGTGGCCTCCGCTCGACCCGTGTCCGTCGCTGCCGCGGGTGGTCCCGTCGAGGGACTCGACCTCGACGAACGACACCAGTTCGACCCGCTGCACGAGCAGTTGGGCGATCCGGTCGCCCCGCCGGATCTCGATCGGGGTGTCGAGGTCGTGATTGATCAGGCACACCTTGATCTCGCCCCGGTACCCGGCATCGATGGTGCCGGGGGTGTTGACCACCGACAGTCCCGATTTGGCGGCCAGCCCGGAGCGGGGGTGGATCAGTCCGACGGTGCCCAGGGCCAACGCGACCGCGATGCCGGTTCCGACGAGGACGCGGCGCCCCGGCTCGATGGTCACGTCGGTGGTGCTGCAGAGGTCGACACCGGCGTCGCCGTCGTGCGCGCGCTGCGGAACCGGAATGCCCGGGTCCAGCCGCTGGAGGGCGACGGGCGGAATGGTGGGGGTCGCGGCGGGAGAATGGCCGGGAGATAGGTCGCTCACGTGCACCGAGCCTACTCTCAGACACCGACTATCCTGGTCGGGTGTCAGAAACGTCCCGGCCCGAAGTCGCGCCCACCGATAACGCCTCGCCCGTGCTGTACTCCGAGCGCCTGTGGGTGCCCGTCTGGTGGTGGGCAGTGGGCCTGTTCGTCGCCGGGCTGCTTGCCGCGGAGGTGCACATGGGTGCGCCCGGCCTGCGCGCGTGGCTGCCGTACGTCCTGCTGCTGCCGCTGCCCGTGTGGGGGCTCGTCTGGCTCAGCCGCCTGCGCGTCGAGGTCGTCGCGGAACCGAGCGGCGTCCACCTGCGGGTCGGCCAGGCGCATCTGCCGGCGGACGTCATCGCGCGGGTCGCCGAGGTTCCGGGTTCGGCGAAGAGTGCGGCGCTCGGCCGTCAGCTCGATCCCGCCGCCTTCGTGCAACACCGGGTCTGGGTCAAGCCGATGGCACTGATCGTGCTCGACGACCCCGAGGACCCGACCCCCTACTGGTTGATCAGCACGCGCCGGCCTGCGGAGTTGCTGGCCGCGCTCGACCGTGCCCGCCCGCAGGCGGACGGAGACTGATCGGACGGTGGGCCTCCCACCGTCCGCCTCTCGTACTCGCCGCCGCTCAGGCCGCGCAGTCCCTGCACACCAGCACTCCGCCCGCCTCACTGGCGAGCCGGCTGCGGTGGTGGACCAGGAAACAGCTCGAACACGTGAACTCGTCGGCCTGCTTCGGCACGACCCGCACCGAGAGTTCTTCACCGGACAGATCCGCGCCGGGCAGTTCGAACGACTCCGCGGTGTCGGACTCGTCGACGTCGACGACAGCCGATTGAGCCTCGTTGCGTCGCGCCTTCAGTTCCTCCAGCGAATCCTCCGAAACCTCGTCGGACTCTGTTCGCCGCGGTGCGTCGTAGTCAGTTGCCATGTCGCCTTCCCCTCATCTTCTTCCGTGTATCCCGGCCCGTGCGGCGCGCCGGACCGATTGCCGGTCGACCGTCCACCCGAAAAACCGCCTCGGCGCAGATCACACCCTGCGGCTGCAGGGCGCTGCAGCGGATGGATACGTGCCCGGACACCAGGCTCCGGAAACATGATCTACGCCTCTTTTGTCATCTTCTGCCGACCCTCGTTCTGCATGCTTTGAACGACTGGGGCCGCCAGACAGTAGCCGAAGGAAGTACAAAAGACGTAACCGAATCGGCCGATCGCGCAAATTGTCTGCTAATCGTCACCAACACCACAGCAACCTGTGACATTCCACAACGGGGACGGGTTCGGGGTTATGACGCCGCAGGGATCTAAGGTAGGTGCCGAACCTGCGCCACGACGTGTGGCCGGGGCCTGTATCGGTGCGCTGGACGGGCGAAACGTTCCAAGTGCAGTTCGTAGGAGAGGTCGAGGCACACTGTGGTTTCACTGATCACCGAAGGCAGCCCGCTCGACGACAAGGGTCGTCCGTTCCGGCGGCGGCGGGCGATGCCGATCCTCGTGGTGTTCGCGATCCTCGCTCTGCTCGGAGCCGTCGTGTGGATGGGTGTCCTCGGCGACGACGAGGACCTGGCCGCGACGGTCGACTGCAATCTTCCGCAGCCGGCCGCGCAGCCGGTCGATCCCGCGGCCCCGCCGCCGCAGGCGCTGGGCGAGAGGGTCGACGGTTCGACGTTGCGGGACGTGGAGCCCGCCGCGCTGTCCGCCACGAAGGTGCGCGTGTTCAACGCCAACGGCGAGCACGGCCAGGCGGCGCAGGTGGCCGCGCAGCTGAGCGACTACGGGTTCGCGAGCGCACCCGACGTCCAGGCGGGCAACGACCCGATCTACGTCGACCAGAACATGCAGTGCCAGGGGCAGCTGCGGTTCGGCCCGAACGGCGCCGCGGCCGCGAGCGCGCTCTGGCTGGTGGCCCCATGCGCCGAACTCATCCAGGACACCCGCGCCGACGACACGGTCGATCTCGCCCTCGGAACCTATTTCCGCAAGATCTCGCCGAACGCCGACGCCGAGGAGGTTCTGCGGTCGCTGAAGGATCCGCCGCCCGGGACCCAGCCCGCACCGCTCGACATCGACCTCCTGAAGGCGGCGCGCACCGCCCGTTGCTGACCGCCGGTCACCGCTCCGGGATCGGGGTGTCCACCCCGGTCTCGGCGAACAGGGCGTCCAGCGCGTCGGCGATGCCGGGGGCCGCGGCTACCACCACCTCACCGTCCGCACTCGACGTGTGCGGCGACGGGATCCGCACGCGGGCTCCTGCCTCGGTCGCGATCAGCGACCCCGCCGCCCAGTCCCACGGACTCAGTCCGTGTTCGAAATGGGCATCGACACGGCCTGCCGCGACCATGCACAGGTCGAGGGCCGCGGAACCGATCCGGCGGATGTCGCGCACCCTCGGCAGGATGTCGGCGATGAGGGCGCCCTGTACCTTGCGCCGGGCAGCGCCGTATCCGAATCCGGTGGCGAGCAACGCCATCGAGACGTCCGTGACGGGGTTGCACCGCAGTGCGCTGACCCGCCCGTCGGCGTCGGTGAGGGTCGCCCCTCCGCCGCGTGCCGCCGCGTACGTCGATCGGGCCGCCACGTCGACCACGACCCCGGCGACGGACACTCCGTCGACCTGGGCGGCCACGGAGACCGCGTACGCGGGCACCCCGTACAGAAAGTTGACGGTGCCGTCGATCGGGTCGACGATCCAGCGCACCCCCGCGACGGAATCACCCTCTCCCCCACCTTCTTCGCCGAGGATCGCGTCCTCGGGACGAAGCTCCGCGAGGCGGTCGCGGATGACCTGCTCGCTCTCGGTGTCGACGACGGTAACGGGGTCGGTGGGAGTGCTCTTCGACGCCACGGAGTCGCCGGATTCCGCTCGCGTCCCGACGATTCCGAATACCTCGGGCCGCCGGGCCCGGACGTGGGCGGCGGCCTCCTCGGCCACCGCGACGGCGACCTCGAGCAGCCGTCTGGGATCGGTGCCGGCGTGGCCTTGCGCGGTGTCTGAACTCTGGGGTGCATGCACTCACCCATCGGATCACACTTTCGCTGCCTCACACCACCGCTGACGTTCGCGGCCCCCTTCCGGCGGCGCAGCGTCCTCGAGTGTCATCACCCACCGAACCCGCCTCGACGCACTAGTGTGACGGGCAGCAGAAGCGCGCCCGAGAACACGTCGTCGTCGACACGGAGGAGCACACGCCATGGCCAAAACGGGGTTCGGTGTCGACGTCGGAGGCAGCGGCGTCAAGGGTGGCGTCGTGGATCTCGAGACCGGCGAGCTGATCGGCGACCGCATCAAGCTCCTCACCCCCCAGCCGTCCACCCCGCAGGCGGTCGCGGAGACCGTCGCGGAGATCATCCGCCAGGCGGAATGGGACGGACCGGTCGGTATCACTCTGCCGAGCGTCGTCACCGGCGGCGTCGCACGATCCGCCGCGAACATCGACAAGGGGTGGATCGGGACGGACGCGCGCGCGCTGTTCTCGGGCGCACTCGGCGGCAGGCGCGTCACGGTCCTCAACGACGCCGACGCGGCGGGGATAGCGGAGGATGCGCTCGGCGCGGGCAAGGACGCGAAGGGGGTCCTCATCCTCCTCACGTTCGGCACGGGCATCGGCTCGGCGATCCTCCACGACGGCGTGCTGCTCCCCAACACCGAGTTCGGGCACATGGAGGTGCACGGCAAGGAGGCCGAACATCGAGCGGCGTCCTCGGTGAAGGAAAAGAAGGATCTCTCGTACAAGGAGTGGGCCGCCGAGGTCAGCCGGGTCCTCACCCGGTTCGAGGACCTCCTGTGGCCGGATCTGTTCATCGCCGGCGGCGGAATCAGCCGCAAACACGAGAAGTGGATCCCCCATCTGACCAACAGGACACCCGTCGTACCTGCTGCGCTGCTCAACACGGCGGGAATCGTCGGTGCTGCGCTCGCGGTCGAAACGGGCATCGCTCCGTAACTATTTCGGATGGGTCGTTACAATGGAAGAGCCCGGCTGCGCGCCGGCGAAACCAGTAGACCTCTCCGCCGGATGACCACTCTGGCGTGACGCCGCACGACACCGTCACGAAAGGGCGTACGTGGCAGCCACCGATACACGTCAGACTGCTGATTCGACTTCAGAGTCAGGACCGGAAGCACCAGTCGCAGCGGCAGCCACCGGCACCGCTCCGGCAGCCGAGGCAGCTCCCGCGAAGAAGGCAGCGGCGAAGAAGGCCCCCGCCAAGAAGGCAGCAGCGAAGAAGGCCCCCGCCAAGAAGGCGGCGGCGAAGAAGGCGGGCGGCAAGAAGGCCACGGCCGGTAAGGGCGCGGACGGCGAGGACCTCGACGAGGATTCCGCCGACATGGAAGACATCGACATCACCGAGGGCGACCTCGCCGAGGTCGAGTCCGATGTCGTGGAGGTCGTCGCAGTCGGCGAGGACGAGGAGACCGAGGAGCCGTCCGAGAAGGACAAGGCGTCCGGCGACTTCGTGTGGGACGAGGAGGAGTCCGAGGCACTCCGCCAGGCCCGCAAGGACGCCGAGCTGACCGCGTCCGCAGACTCCGTCCGCGCCTACCTCAAGCAGATCGGCAAGGTCGCCCTCCTCAACGCCGAAGAGGAGGTCGAGCTCGCCAAGCGGATCGAGGCCGGGCTGTACGCGACCCAGATCATGCAGGAGCTGTCCGACTCCGGCGAGAAGCTCCCCGCTGCCCAGCGCCGCGACATGAGCTGGATCTGCCGCGACGGAAACCGCGCCAAGAACCACCTCCTCGAGGCCAACCTCCGCCTCGTCGTGTCGCTGGCCAAGCGCTACACCGGCCGCGGCATGGCGTTCCTCGACCTGATCCAGGAAGGCAACCTGGGCCTCATCCGTGCCGTCGAGAAATTCGACTACACCAAGGGCTACAAGTTCTCGACCTACGCCACGTGGTGGATCCGTCAGGCCATCACCCGCGCGATGGCCGACCAGGCCCGCACCATCCGCATCCCGGTGCACATGGTCGAGGTCATCAACAAGCTCGGCCGCATCCAGCGTGAACTCCTGCAGGACCTGGGCCGTGAGCCCACTCCCGAAGAGCTCGCCAAGGAAATGGACATCACGCCCGAGAAGGTGCTGGAGATCCAGCAGTACGCGCGTGAGCCCATCTCCCTCGACCAGACCATCGGCGACGAGGGCGACAGCCAGCTCGGCGACTTCATCGAGGACTCCGAGGCCGTCGTGGCCGTCGACGCCGTGTCCTTCACCCTGCTGCAGGACCAGCTGCAGTCGGTGCTCGAGACGCTCTCCGAGCGTGAAGCGGGCGTCGTGCGCCTGCGCTTCGGCCTGACCGACGGTCAGCCCCGCACCCTCGACGAGATCGGACAGGTCTACGGCGTCACGCGTGAGCGCATCCGCCAGATCGAGTCCAAGACCATGTCGAAACTGCGCCACCCGTCGCGGTCGCAGGTGCTGCGCGACTACCTGGACTGACGCACAGACTGCGATGCCCCCGGACTCCGAGCGAGTCCGGGGGCATCGTCGTCCGTGCGCCGGGACATCCGGCCGCGGCCCCGTCAGGCGGTGGTGCGGACCCGGATCCAGGCGCCCGCCACCGGTTCGACCACCCGGGCCGCCACCGGGCCGATGACGGCCATCAGGAGCACGTACGCGGTGGCGAGTGCCACCAGTTCGCTCTCCACTGCGCCCGCCGACAACGCCAGGCCGGCGATGACGATCGAGAACTCGCCGCGCGCGATCAACGCGACCCCGGCGCGGGCCCGGCCCAGCCGCCCGACGCCTTGCTGTTTCGCCGCCCACGCACCGGTGATCATCTTCGTCAGCGCGGTGACGACGGCGAGCAGCACGGCCCAGCCGAGGACCGGCGGAATCGCCCGGGGATCGGTGTTGAGCCCGAACACCACGAAGAACATCGCCGCGAACAGATCGCGGAGCGGCTCGAGGACGCGGCTGGCGTTGTGGGCGGTCGTGCCGGAGATCGCGATCCCCAGCAGGAACGCCCCGACGGCGGCCGAGACCTGCATCGCCGAGCTGATCCCCGCCACGAGGAGCGCGGCACCGAGCAGCTTCAGCAGCAGGGTCTCGCTGTCCGGGCTGTCCAGCAGGGCGGACACGTAGCGGCCGTACCGCAGCGCGATCACGAGGACGACGGAGATCACGACGAGGGAGATGGCCACCGCCTCGAGTCCGCCGGCGAAGCTGACGCCGGCGAGCAGGGCCGTCAGGATGGGCAGGTACACGGCCATCGCGAGGTCCTCGAACACCAGGATCGACAGCACGACCGGCGTTTCACGGTTACCGAGACGTCCCAGGTCGCTCAACACCTTCGCGATGATGCCCGAGGACGAGATGTAGGTGACGCCGGCCATCACGACGGCACCGGTGGGTCCCCACCCCAGCATCAGGGCGACGATCGCGCCGGGCGCGGCGTTGAGGACGGCGTCCACGACACCGGCCATCCACGACCGTCGCAGCCCGGTGACAAGTTCCGATGCGGTGTACTCGAGCCCCAGCAGAAGCAGGAGGAGGACCACCCCGATCTCGCTCGCCAGGTGGCTGAACTCGCTGATGTCGCCGAGGTTGACGAATCCGCCGCTGCCGAAGCAGAGGCCTCCGAGAAGATAGAACGGGATCGGCGACATCCCGAATTGAGCTGCCAGACGGCCCAGCAGACCGAGCGCGAAGAACACCGCGCCCAGTTCGATGAGCGCGAGCGTGGTGGTGTTCACGGGTCTGTCAGCCGTTGGCCAGGAGCTTGGCTGACGCGTCCAGTCCGTCTGTGGTTCCGACGGCGACCAGCAGGTCGCCGGAGGTGAGCAGGAAGTCGGGCTTCGGTGACGGGTACACCTGCCCCGCCCTCATGACCGCGACGATCGACACCCCGGTGCGCGTGCGCATCGCGGTGTCGCCGAGCGGGCGGCCGTCGAACCGGGAATCTTCCTTGATGTACAGCTGCTTGGTGCGGATGCCGGGCAGGTCCCGGTGTTCCTCCTCCAGCTGCGCCACCAGTTGCGGTGCTCCGAGCAGATTGCTGAGCACGGCCGCTTCCTCGGTGGTGAGCGGCACGGACGCGGCGCAGGCGTCGGGGTCGTCGGCCTTCGACACGATCAGGTCCGTGCGGCCGTCGCGGTGGGTGATGACACCGATGCGGCGACCGGCGGCGAGTTCGAAGTCCTTACGCACCCCGATACCGGGTAGTGGCGTCACTTCAACGTTCATGCCACCACGGTAGTCCGATGGGGGTGATCAACCGCGGAAGGCTCGCGTCAGCGCCGGGCCGGGAACGTGCCGTCCGCGTCGGGGCGGTACTCCTCGACGGCGGTGACCGCTGTGACGGGCAGCGGCCCGTACAGGTGCGGGAAGAGCATCGACGCCGGATCGGCCGGCACGCCCGGCTCCCACTTCACCGGCGCACCGAGCGCGTCGGGGTCGAGTCTGAGGAGGACGAGGTCCGTGCGCCCGGCGAACAACCGGTTGGCCGGCAGGTGCACCTGGGCGGGTGTGGAGAGGTGCACGAATCCGTCCGCGGCGTACGTGGCGGGCACGCGGGCACCGTCGCGTTCGGCGGTGCGCCATTCGTCGCGGCTGCAGATGTGAACGAGCTGGTCTTCGGATTTCACAGGGCGAGATTAGCGTCACGCCCGAAATCGAATCAGCTGTCAGCGAACCCGGACCGGTCGGTCTGTTCGCATCGGCGCTCGTCACGCCGCTGTCCGCACGTTTCGGGCCGGTTTCGTGTGTGATGCAACACTGAGAAACGCCGTCGGGAACAACGCGTAAACCCCAAACGTCTGAAAGAGTAGATCCACCGCGCCACCCCCGACGCGGCGGACCAAGGCCCCAGGCACTCGGCATCAGTCGAAAAGCCAGTACGGAGGAGTCATGCCCGGAACACTGACCAGCCCCCCGTTGACCGCAGCCGACCGGTGCGACCGGTGCGGTGCGGGAGCCCGCGTTCGCGCGGTCCTTCCGACCGGAGGAGAGTTGCTCTTCTGCGGTCACCACGCCAACGAGCACGCAGACCGTCTTCGCGAGATGAACGCCACGATCGTGTCCGAAGCCGAAGCTGCAATCTGATACGTCAGCCCGGGTGACCCGTCCCAGGCTCACCTCTTTCAGCAACAAGAGACCGGCGAGTGCACTGCACTCGCCGGTCTCTTGTGTGCGTTCGCATCACGCGGCGGCGGTCACCACTGCCGCAGGGTGGAGATCCGCTCGGTGAGCTGCTCGACGGTGGCGATCGCCGTGGGCGGTCCCCCGCAGACCCGGCGGAGTTCGCCGTGGATGGTGCCGTGCGGCTTGCCCGTCCGGTGGTGGTGCATCGCGACGAGACTGTTCAGTTCGCGGCGCAGTTGCGCGAGCTGCCCGGCGGCGGCCACCCGGTCCGCGACCTGCGGAACCGGCGTGTGCACGGGCGCGGGCGCGGCGGGCTCCTGCTTGTCCAGCTGCTCGGACTGACGCTGCCGCAGCAGGGCGCGCATCTGGTCGGCGTCGAGCAGACCGGGCAGACCCAGGTAGTCGGCCTCCTCGTCGGATCCCGAGAACGTGGCCGTCCCGAAGGACGAGCCGTCGTAGATCACCTGGTCGAGCTCGGCATCGGCACCGAGCGAGGTGAACGCCTTCTCCTCCTCGCCGAGTTCGTCCTTCTGCTTGTTCGCGTCGGCGAGCAGGTCGTCGTCGAAGCCGTCCTTCTCCCGGTGCGGCTTGCCGAGCACGTGGTCGCGCTGCGCCTCCAGCTGGCTGGCCAGGTCGAGCAGCACCGGCACCGACGGGAGGAACACACTCGCGGTCTCCCCCTTGCGGCGGGACCGCACGAAACGACCGATCGCCTGCGCGAAATACAGCGGGGTGGACGCACTGGTGGCGTACACGCCGACGGCCAGGCGGGGGACGTCGACGCCTTCCGACACCATGCGGACGGCGACCATCCACTTCTGGGTACTCGCGCCGAACTCGGCGATCCGCTTGGACGCCGTCGGGTCGTCGGAGAGGACCACGACCGGATCCTCGCCGGTGACCACCTTCAGGGTCTGTGCGTAGGCGCGCGCGACGGTCTGGTCAGTCGCGATCACCAGGCCGCCCGCGTCGGGCATACCGCCGGTGCGCAACTGGCCGAGACGGGTGTCGGCGGCGTGCAGGACCGCGGGGATCCAGTCGCCCGACGGGTCCAGGGCCGTGCGCCACGCCCGCGCCGTCTGTTCCGCGCTGAGCGGCTCGCCGAGCCGCGCGGAGAACTCCTCGCCCGCGTTGTTCCGCCAGCGTGCCTCGCCGGAGTACGCGAGGAACACGACGGGCCGGACGACGCCGTCCGCGAGCGCGTCCGAGTACCCGTAGGAGTGATCCGCCTTCGAGCGCATCAGACCCTCGCGGTCGGGTTCGTACGTCACGAACGGGATCGCGCTGTCGTCGCTGCGGAACGGCGTACCGGTCAGGGCGAGACGGCGGGTGGCGTCCCCGAACGCCTCCCGGATGGCGTCACCCCAGCTCTTCGCGTCGCCGCCGTGGTGGATCTCGTCGAGGATGACCAGCGTGCGCCGGCTCTCGGTGCGGACCCGGTGCTTGAACGGGTGGGAGGCGACCTGCGCGTACGTCACCACGACACCCTGGTAGTCGCTGGACGTCTGCCCCGTCGAGTTCGAGAAGTACGAGTCCAGCGCGATGCCGTTGCGCGCCGCGGACTCCGCCCACTGGTGCTTGAGGTGCTCGGTCGGCGCGACCACCGTCACCTGGTCGACGGTGCGGTCGCGCAGCAGTTCCGACGCGACCCGCAGCGCGAAGGTGGTCTTACCGGCGCCCGGCGTCGCGACCGCGAGGAAATCCTGCGGTCCGGTGGACAGATACTTGGTCAGCGCACGACGCTGCCAGGCGCGCAGCGATCCCGCGGGCCTGGCTGGTTCGGTCTGTGCGAGGTAGGCCTCGGTGCCCACGATCTGCGCGGCCTCGGTTTCCACTCTCGGCGCCGACTGGGAGCCCACTGTCTCAGCACTCACGGGCTGCCCTCCGCTGGCATGGCACTGTTTGCTCGCACTCCTCGGTATCGATCGACACGTCCGGTCCACACCCGAAGGCGCTGTCCGTCAAGGAGCCTAGCGCCCGGATCCGACGCGAACCGCATTCGCGAGTTCCGATAGTGACAGATTTGTCGCGACACGAGGACAGCAGCGGTGGGCAACCGGGCGTGTCGTCAGGGATGCTGGAAACATCATGACCGAAACACCCTCGACGACACCGCAGAGTGGCGGTGATCCACCCCGGTCCGGGTGGCATCCGCTACGTCGCGCACTGAGCGTGATCGGTCGCACAGCGAGCAAGGCGTGGGACGATTCGATCTTCGGGAAGGCGGCGGCCGCGGCGTTCTGGCAGACGCTGTCGCTGCCCCCGCTCCTGCTCGGTCTGCTCGGAATGCTCGGCTACGTCGGCGGGTGGTTCGGACCCGACACCGTCGACATCATCCAGTCGAAGATCGTCAACTTCAGCGGGACCGTGTTCAGCGACAGCGTCGTCGAACAGATCATCCGCCCGACGGTCGGCGACGTCCTCGAACGGGGACGCCCCGAGATCGTGTCCCTGAGCTTCCTGCTGTCCCTCTGGGCGGGCTCGTCGGCCATCTCCACGTTCGTGGACTCGATCGTCGAGGCCCACGGCCAGCAGGAGGCGCGGCACCCCGTGTGGCAGCGCGTGTTCGCGTTGCTGCTCTACGTGATGTTCCTGATCCTCGCCGTGTTCACCCTGCCGCTGGTCGCGCTGGGGCCGACGCTCGTCGGGAGGGTCCTCCCGGAGGCGTGGCGCACGATCGGGACGGAGATCGTCGACACGTTCTACTACCCCGGGGTGGGACTGCTGCTCATCGTCGGCCTGACGACGCTGTACAAGGTGGCGCTCCCCCGGTCGCTGCCCTGGCATCGGATGCTCGGCGGCGCGCTCGTCGCGGGAGTGTTCTTCCTCGGCGCGAGCACCTGCCTGCGCCGCTACCTCTCGTGGGTCGCGGGCACCGGATACACGTACGGGGCGCTGGCCACGCCGATCGCGTTCCTGCTGTTCACGTTCTTCCTGGGTTTCGCGGTGGTGCTCGGCGCCGAGTTCAACGCCACCGTGCAGGAGTTCTGGCCTGCCAGGGCGACCCGCATCGACCAGATGCGGGACTGGATCGCCGCGCAGGCAGAGAGTTCACCGTCGGCGGGTCCGGTGACCAGCCTCACGCGTCGCATCGCCACCGGCCCGATCAAGGTGGTCGGCGACCGCGCCCGCACCGATCCGGACGGGCAGAGGTCCGGGGACGACGAAAAGCCCGACGGCCCGGTACGAGAATCTCCCGAGCCACCGGGTGTGCGGCGAGCGCCGGCGAAGCCTCAGTCGCCCTTGCGCAATCCTTCGTAGATCTTCTTGCAGTCGGGGCAGACCGGCGATCCCGGCTTCGCGGATTTCGTCACCGGAAACACCTCGCCGCACAACGCGACGACGTGAGTGCCCATGACGGCGCTCTCCGCGATCTTGTTCTTCTTCACGTAATGGAAGAACTTGGGAGTGTCGTCATCGGTCGACTCGTCGGTGGTGACGTCGGGCCGTTCCTTGGTTTGAGTGCTCACCCCTCAATAATGCCGCAACCGGCCGGTGATCCCACCCCCCGTGTGCATTTGCCGCCCGACAGTGGAACAGTGGAGTCATGGCACGAAGTGCAGGGTTCGGTGGGTCCCACGACGCCGGCTCACCGAGTAATCCGGTTCTCATCACCGAGGCAGCGCGATCCATCGAGGATCAGCACCGTGCCCGTGTCCGCAAGTATCTGCTCATCATGTCGTTCCGGTTCCCGGCGCTGATCTTCGCGGCGGTGGCGTACGGCATCTGGGAGAACCCGTGGATCTCGATGGCGATCATCGGCGTGTCGATCCCGCTGCCGTGGATCGCGGTCCTCATCGCGAACGACCGGCCGCCGCGCACCAAGGACGAGCCCAGCCGGTACGACCACCGCGAGTCGCCGTCCACCGCCCTGCCCGCGCCGCCGCACCACACGATCGAGGGCTGACGCCGCGGGGCGTCCTGCAACAATGCACGGGTGAACCGTGACGAACTGCTGTCGATCTGCCCATCTCTGCGTGCGGCCCTCCTCCGCAATCGGTACGACACGGACACCCTGCTCGATGCGCTGGGCCCCGAGGTCCATGCGGCGCTGAGCCGCAACGAACCGGTCCCGGTGCGCCGGGCCAGCGCGTCGTGCGGCGAACTCGGCACCCTGATCCGCCTGTTCCTGCTCACCGACGACTGTCCCGCCGGCGAGGTGGCCGCGGCGCTGTCCCCGCTCGCGGTCGAGGACGCCGTCGCCGCGGGCCTGCTCGAATCCGACGGCGACGTCGTCCGGGCCGCCCTCGACCTGCGGCCGCTGGACATCGGCGGGGGCAACCGCTGGGTGCTCTCCGACCTCGACGGTTCCCTCCGCCCCCGCGAGACCCCCGTCGATCACGTCATCGGCGTCGGGCACGCGTCGCTGTCGCTGCTGCAGGCCACCCCGACCGCGCCGGTCGGGACGCTGCTCGACATCGGGACCGGGTGCGGCATCCAGGCCCTGCACGGCGCCTCCTACGCCGACTCGATCACGGCGACGGACCTGAACGTCCGGGCGGTGGACCTGGCGGCCGTCACGGCGGCGCTCAACGAGCAGGAGGTGGAACTGCTCGCCGGGTCGTGGTTCGAGCCGGTCGAGGGCCGCACGTTCGATCAGGTCGTGGCCAATCCGCCGTTCGTCGTGAGCCGCGCCGCGGTAGGCCACACCTACCGCGACTCCGGCCTCGACCTCGACGGCGCGAGCGAACTGATGATCTCGCGGGTGGCCGGTTACCTCGCGCCCGGCGGCACCGCGGCCATGCTGGCGTCGTGGATCCACGTCGAGGGCGAGGACTGGCGTGCCCGGGTGGCGTCCTGGCTGCCCGCCCACGGGATCGACGCGTGGGTGGTGCAGCGGGATGTCGCGGATCCGGCCCTGTACGTCGGCACCTGGATGCGGGACGGCGGCCTCGACACCCGGGACCCGGCCACCGCGACGATCGCCGAGGACTGGCTCGATCACCTCGCGAGCGCGGACGTGGAGGGGGTCGGTTTCGGGTTCGTCTACCTGCGCCGGACCGACGCACCCACCGACCTCATGGCGGAAGACCTCACCCACGGCTTCACCGATCCGCTCGGCGCGGAGGCGCTCGCGTACTTCGAACGGGTGGCGTGGCTGCGCGACCACGACGTGCTCACCGCCCGGTTCCGCGTCGAGGAGAGCACCGCCCTGGAGCGGGTGTTCCTGCCCGGCGACGAGGGATGGACGCAGGTGGTCGCCCGGTTGCACCGGGGGAACGGTCCGGCGTGGCAGCACGAGGTCGACGATCTCGTCGCCTCGCTCGTCGCGGGCATGCGCGGCGACGGCCTCGTGCTGGGCGAACTGATCGAACTCCTCGCCGCCGCGCACGGGGTCGACGCGGAAGAACTCGCACAGTCGGCGGTGCCGCTCGTGCACGCCCTCGTCCGGCACGGACTGGTGCTTCCCGCGTAGCCGCCGGGTTCCCGATCCGTCCCCCTTATACGTGTTCTCAGCAACTTCTCAGGACCGAATCGAGGAACCCGCAGGTCACAGCGTCTTCATAAATTACCGGCCGGGAACTTTCCCAGGCCGTCGGTGCGTTGATCCATATGAGACACCACCGATGAGGAGGCAAGTCATGACAAGCCCCAGCACCACTACTCGCATTCGCCCCAGCGCCGCCGATCTGGACGCCCAGAGCCCCGCTGCCGACCTGGTCCGCGTCTACCTGAACGGCATCGGCCGCACAGCTCTGCTGACGGCCGCAGACGAGGTGGAACTGTCCAAGCGAATCGAGGCTGGGCTGTACGCCGCGCACATCCTGGAGACCGGGAAGCGCCTCTCCCCCGCGAAGAAGCGCGACCTCGCTACGGTCGTCCGGGAAGGACAGTCCGCCCGCGCGCACCTCCTCGAGGCCAACCTGCGGCTCGTCGTGTCGCTCGCGAAGCGGTACACCGGTCGCGGAATGCCCCTGCTGGACCTCATCCAGGAGGGCAACCTCGGCCTGATCCGCGCAATGGAGAAGTTCGACTACGCGAAGGGGTTCAAGTTCTCGACGTACGCCACCTGGTGGATTCGTCAGGCGATCACCCGCGGCATGGCCGACCAGAGCCGCACGATCCGGCTCCCAGTGCACCTCGTAGAGCAGGTCAACAAGCTGGCCCGCATCAAACGTGAGCTGCATCAGCAACTCGGGCGGGAGGCGACCGACGACGAGCTCGCCGAGGAGTCGGGAATCCCGGCGCACAAGATCGCGGATCTCCTCGACCACAGCCGCGACCCGGTGAGCCTCGACATGCCGGTCGGCAACGACGAAGAGGCCCCGCTGGGCGACTTCATCGAGGATTCCGAGGCCACGTCCGCGGAGAACGCCGTGATCGCCGGTCTCCTGCACAGCGATGTGCGCACCGTGCTGGCCACCCTCGACGAACGTGAGCAGCAGGTCATCCGCCTGCGGTACGGACTCGACGACGGTCAGCCGCGCACCCTCGACCAGATCGGCAAGCTCTTCGGGCTCTCCCGCGAGCGTGTCCGTCAGATCGAGCGCGAGGTGATGGGCAAGCTGCGTCAGGGCGACCGCGCCGAGCGGCTGCGCTCCTACGCCAGCTGACCCGAGTCTCTCCCCTCCGAATCAGCGCCGGTGCCGGTCGTACGCGACCGGCACCGGCGCTGTGCTGTCCGCCTCTGCCTGGCCGATCGTCAGCGCAGCCGGCGGGGGCCGAGGTCCGCGACGCTGGGCTCCGGGCCGATCCGCACGCGCGAATCGGTGACCAGCGCGCCCTCTGCGGACGCCAGCACCGGTTCGCAGGCCAACTCCCGCACCTCCGGCAGGTCGTCGGCGAGCGCGGAGATCCGCTGCACGAGGTCGACGAGGGCCGACTTGTTCACCGGCACCGCGCTGCGGTAACCGGACAGCAGCGGCGCGGCCTTCGGTGCGTCGATCAGCTCCGCTGCGGCGTCCTCGGTGAGGGGCAGCACCCGGTAGGCGCGGTCACCGAGCAGGTCGGAGATCACGCCGGCGAGCCCGAACGAGATGAGCGAACCGAACGACGGGTCGTCCTGCACGCCGACGACGCAGCCGATCCCCTTGGTGGCCATCCGCTGCACCTGCAGCAGCGGTTCACCGGATGCGGCGGCGAGGTCGCGGTAGGCCAAGCGGACCGAGTCGGGCCCGACGAGGTCCAGGCGGACACCGCCGAGGTCGGGCCGGTGCCGCCACTGCTCCCCCGTCGCCTTCACCGCAACCGGGTATCCCAGTTCCTCGGCGGCCTGCACGGCTTCTTCCTCGGTGGTGGCGGACCGGAATTCCACGACGTCCACGCCGTAGCACGCGAGGAGTTGCGACGCCTCGAAGTCCGACAGCCAGCGGCCGGACGACGTCGACAGCCAGCCGTCGATCATCGCTTTCGCCCGTTCCGGATCGATCCCGTTGGGGCGCACCACTTTCGAGGACGGCTTACTCTTCCAGGCCGAGTACCGCCAGGCACGCGCCAGCGCCAGCGCCGCGCGTTCGGGACCGGGATAGGAGGGCACCGAACCGCGCGTCGGGTGCCCGTCCTCACCGCGGACCGCCAGGACGTCGGGCACGCCCTCCGCCGCGAGGAACGTCGTGAGGACGGGTTTGTCGGCTTCCCGCACCGCTTCCCGCAGCGCCTGGGCAAAGGGTTCGACGGGAACGGCGACCGGGGGAACGAACACGGCGATCACCGAATCGACGTCGAAGGACGCGAGTGCCGTCCGCACGGCCGTCGCGAATTCCTCGGGACCGGCCTGCGGGCCGAGGTCGACGGGGTCGCCGACCTGCAGACCCTCGCTGCGGGCCGCGTCGGCGGCGAGGACACCGAGCGCGGTGGAGTTCCCGACCACGGCGAGCCGGGGGCCCGCGGGCAGCGGCTGGTACCCGAACAGCAGCGCACAGTCGAACAGCTGGGAGATCGACCCGACCTGCACCACCCCGGCCTGCTCGAAGAGGGCGCGCACGATCGAATCGTCCATCTCGCCGCCGCTGGCCGCCAGCGCGGGCGGGACGGCGTGGCGTCCACTCTTGACCGCGACGATCGGCTTGTTCCGCGCCACCCTCCGCGCGATGCGCGAGAACTTGCGGGGATTGCCGAAGCTCTCCAGGTACAGCAGCACGACCTCGGTGGCCGGGTCCGAATCCCAGTACTGCAGCAGGTCGTTGCCGGAGACGTCGGCGCGGTTTCCTGCGGAGACGAACGCGGACAATCCGATTCGGCTCCGCGCGGCCTCGTCGAGGATGGCGATGCCGAGTGCGCCGGACTGGCAGAAGAATCCGACGTTGCCGGGGCTCGGCAGCACCGGCGCGAGGGTGGCGTTCAACGACACGTCCCGGTCGTTGTTGGCCACGCCGAGCGCGTTCGGGCCGATCAGCCGCATCCCGTGCGCGCGGGCGGCGTGGACGAGGCGACGCTCGGACTGCCGTCCGTCCATTCCGGTTTCACTGAATCCCGAGGACACGACGACGAGGGCCTTGACTCCCTTGTCCAGGCAGTCGTCGAGGACGGCGTTGATCGATTCGGCGGGGACGGCGACGACCGCGAGGTCCACCTCGTCGGGGATGTCGCGGACCGTCGGGTACGCCCGCACTCCATGGACCGAACGGTGCTCGGCGTTGACCGGATACACCGGACCGGTGAATCCGGCTCGCAACAGGTTGGTCAGGACGGCGTTGCCGACCTTCGCCCGGTCGGTGGACGCGCCGATCACCGCGACCGACCGCGGGCTGAGCACGTTGCGCATGCTCCGCGCTTCGGCGGCCCGCTCGCGGGAATTGCGTACGGACACCATCGCTTCGGTGGGGTCGATCGCGAACTCGAGCCTGAGCACACCGCCCTCGAAGCTGCGGCTCACCTGGTATCCGGCCTCGCGGAAGACGGTCACCATGTTCCGGTTCTCCGCGAGGACCTCCGCGACGAACATCGTCAGACCGCTCTCCGCGGCCGCCGCGGCCAGGTGCTCGAGCAGGATCGGCCCGAGACCGCGGCCCTGGTGCGCGTCGGCGACGACGAATGCCACCTCCGCGGACTTGCCGTCGCCCTCGCCGGTGAGCCGTTCGTACCGGCCGACGGCGATGATCTCGTCGCCCAGCAGCACCACGAACGCCACCCGGTCGTGGTGGTCGACCGTAGTGAAGTGGACGACGTCGCGTTGCGACATGATCGGGTAGGGACCGAAATACCGCAGATAGCGGGTGCGTTCGGACAGCTTGGAATGGAACGCGACGAGCTTGTCGGCGTCCTCGGGCACGATCGGCCGCAGCGCGACCGCCCCGCCGTCCGCCGCGAGCACGTCGGCGACCCAGTGTCGCGGGTAGTTGTGCGCGGGGTCGGGTTTCACCGTCGCCCCGGCACTACCCGCCTTCTCCGTCCCGCCCGACGACTCCGTGCGGCCCGGCGACTCCGTGGCGCCGGTCGTCTCGCTGCCGTCCGCCTGCTCAGTCACGGGGA
The DNA here is from genome assembly GCF_017068395.1 of Rhodococcus pseudokoreensis. NCBI lineage: Bacteria > Bacillati > Actinomycetota > Actinomycetes > Mycobacteriales > Nocardiaceae > Rhodococcus > Rhodococcus pseudokoreensis. The sequence goes on from NZ_CP070619.1 coordinate 457,678, forward strand.
TCCTCCGGGTCGAGTCCGAGTAGGGGGAAGCAGGCGCGGCGGGTGGCGATGACGGCGGAGTCGATCCGCGTCAGGGCGCGGTCGACCGACGGAATCCCGGTTTCCGGTGTGCCACCGGGACCGTCCCAGGGCAGGTAGTCGACCTCCCCGCCGTCGCCCATCGTGTCCGGCAGGTCGACACTGGGTGCGAGGGCGTGAGCCCGCTCCTGCCAGGCCTCGGGTACGGCACGGGCCGTGTCGATCTCGCGGTCGAGCGCCGCGGCGATCAGGTGGGTCCACGCGCGCGGGACGACCCGGACGAGGCCGTATCCGCCGCCGCCGACGGCGAGCCAGCGCCCCTCGGCGTAGCGGTCGGCGAGGTCGCGCATCGCCAGGAACGCGGCCCGCTGGCCGTCCACCGTCAGCGCGAGGTCGGCGAGCGGATCCTCGCGGTGACTGTCGACACCGCACTGGCTGATCACGATCTGCGGCCGGAACGCGGCGAGCGCGCCGGGCACGACGGCGTGGAATCCGCGCAGCCACAACGCATCGACGGTGCCGGGCAGCACGGGGAGGTTGATCGCCGTGCCCTCCGCCGATCCCTCGCCGACCTCGCTCGACCACCCCGTGTTGGGCCACAGGGTTGCCGGGTGCTGGTGCAGTGAGATCGTCAGAACCCGCGGGTCGTGCGCGAACGCGTGCTGGACCCCGTCACCGTGGTGCGCATCGACGTCGATGTAGGCGATCCGGTCGAAACCGTTGTCCAGCAGCCAGGAGATGGCAATGGCGACATCGTTGTACACACAGAAGCCGGAGGCCCAGTCGGGCATCGCGTGGTGCATGCCGCCGCCGATGCTCACGGCGCGGCGGGTGCGGCCCGCGGCGATCTCCTGCGCCGCGGCGAGGGAACCGCCGGCGAGGATCGCGCTCGCCTCGTGCATCTGGGGGAAGACGGGATTGTCCTCGGTGCCGAGCCCGTGCGGTGCCTCCGCGCCGAGCACACCGGACGTCGCGGAGTGACCGGCCTGTTTGACCGCTTCGATGTACGCGGGAGTGTGGATCCGCAGCAGATCTGCGTCCGAGGCGGCGGCGGGCCGCAACAGTTCGACCCCCTCCAGAGTCCCGAGGCTGCGCGCGAGCGACATGGTCAGCTCGAGCCGCGTGGGATTCATCGGGTGGTCCGCACTCCACCGATAACTGAGATAGTCCGGACTCCACACGACTGCACGGTTCGATACCAGTGCAGCCGAATCCTCCCCGGAACTGAACGACGCGGTCATGGACTCACGCTACTGGTCCCCCGTGGAGGGTGTCAGCAGACCCCGCCGGACCGTCACCGACGCGCGGCGGGGACGGACGGCGCCGGTGCCGGGCAATCACCGGTAGAATCAACCGAGACGAAGGGGTGTGAGTGTGAAGGATCTGGTCGACACCACGGAGATGTACCTCCGGACGATCTATGACTTGGAAGAAGAGGGCGTCGTCCCACTTCGAGCACGTATTGCCGAACGACTCGAGCAGAGCGGCCCGACGGTCAGCCAGACCGTTGCCCGGATGGAACGGGACGGCCTTCTCCTGGTCGCCGGTGACCGCCACCTGGAACTGACGGAGAAGGGCCGCGAACTCGCGGTGTCCGTGATGCGGAAGCACCGCCTGGCCGAACGACTCCTCGTGGACGTCATCGGTCTCCGGTGGGAAGAGGTTCACGCGGAGGCGTGCCGGTGGGAGCACGTCATGAGCGAGGAAGTGGAGCGACGCCTGGTGGAGGTGCTCAACAACCCCACGACCTCGCCGTACGGAAACCCGATTCCGGGTCTCGCGCTGCTCGGACTCGATCGCCCGGTCGACCCCCCGGAGACGCTCATCCGCCTCACGGACGTGCCGCCCGGCAAGCCGACCGCGGTCGTCGTCCGCCGTCTCGCCGAGCACGTGCAGTCGGATCCGGACGTCATCGGGCAGTTGCGTGAGGCCGGCGTCGTACCGGACGCGCGTGTCACCGTCGAGACGAAGCCCGGTTCGGTCACGATCACGGTGCCCGGCCACACCGGGTTCGATCTGTCCGAGGAGATGGCGCACGCCGTCCAGGTGAAGCAGGTTCAGGGATAGTCGATGAAACTTCTGGTCACCGGCGGCGCCGGCTATGTCGGCAGCGTCTGCAGCACGGTCCTGCTCGAACGAGGGCACGAGGTCGTCGTCATCGACGACCTGTCGACGGGTAATGCCGACGCGGTGCCGCTCGGTGCCGAGTTCATCGAGGGCGACGTCGCGGAGGTGGCGGCGGACGTGCTCGGCACGACCGGTACTCCCCGGTTCGACGGGGTCCTGCACTTCGCGGCGCAGTCGCTCGTCGGCGAATCCGTCGAGCGCCCGGAGAAGTACTGGCGCGGCAACGTCGTCACCACGCTCGAACTCCTGGAGGCCATGCGGCATTCGGGGACGCAGAAACTCGTGTTCTCGTCGACGGCCGCGACGTACGGCGAGCCCGAGCACTCGCCGATCACGGAGGCCGATCCGACGCGTCCCACCAATCCGTACGGGGCGACGAAACTCGCGATCGACCATGCCATCACCTCGTACTCGGTGGCGCATTCGCTCGCGGCGACCAGCCTGCGGTATTTCAACGTCGCGGGAGCGTACAAGTCGGCCGGCGAGAACCGGGTCGTCGAAACGCATTTGATTCCTCTCGTGCTCCAGGTGGCGCTCGGCCAGCGGGAGAAGATCTCGATCTTCGGAACCGATTGGCCGACTCCGGACGGAACGGCGATCCGCGACTACATCCATGTGCTCGACCTCGCCGAGGCGCACGTGCTGGCACTGGAGTCGTCGATCGAGGGCAGGCACCGCATCTACAATCTCGGAAGCGGCGCGGGTTTCAGTGTGCGCGAAGTCATCTCGGCGTGCGCGCGGGTCACCGGACTTCCCATCGCGGTCGAGGACGCCCCGCGCCGGGCCGGCGATCCCGCCGTGCTCGTCGCGTCGAGTGATCGTGCGATCGCCGAACTCGGGTGGCGGCCGGAACACACGGATCTCGACGAGATCGTCGCCGACGCCTGGGCCTACCTGCAGGAGCTGGGCGACCGGTCGCACGCGGCACGTCGCTGACACCGGCTCAGCCGGCGAGGGGCGGGGGCAGCACGACACCGACCGCGCTCGCGCGTTCGTAACCGACGTCGGCCAGTCCCCGCACCTCGCCCGGCCGCATTCCGCTGTGCAGTGCACCGTCCAGCAGGGTGGCCAGCCTGTGCCCCGGCTCCGAGTCCAGGGCGGCGGCCAACGCGATGCCCGCGAACGGCCCGTCCCCCCGCAGGTAGGCGCTGTAGCCGAGCAGCGCCGCCGGGTTCGCACGTTCCGGGTCGGGGAGGTTGCGGGCCAGGAGAATCCACAATTGCTCGGCGTCGTCCGCGTACGGGCCGACGGCGAGCGCGAGCACGCTGTCCCGGACCGTCACATTGTCCAGTGCGAGCGCGAGTTCCGCGTACTCCGGCGCGAGGAGCCTCTCACCGGACGACACCCGCGCCACGTGTGTCAGCACCAGTTCGAGTTCGAGCCTGTGGCAGCGCTCCGGCATGGACGACCGCTCGGCCAGCTCCCTTCGCAGAAGTGACGATGGGCGGCCACGTTCGATGAGGGCGGCAATCTGCATCCGTTCGAGCACCGGCCCCACCTCGATCGTGGCCTCCATCTCCTCGCGCGAGGCGCGGATGGGCTTGCCCTCGAGGACCCGTGCGAGCGCGACGCGGGACGCCGCCGGATCGGACTGGATGCCGTAATTGCCGCCGAAGAAGCTGAACCATGCACCGCCCGAGGCGATCTCGGCCGTGACGAAGACGTCGAGAAGGCCGGTCGGCGTGAAGTCGAGGAGCTCCTCGAATTCTTCGACGATCGCGGACATTTCGTCGAGGCAGAGCGCGGCCGGGCTGGTGAAGCGGTCGTCGACGAGAACCAGGATCACCCCGCCGGCGCGGTCGCGCTCACAGACGGTGGCGAACTGGCCGAGCGCCGCGCACATCGTCGGGGTCGGCCCTGCGGCACCTCCGAGGACCAGGTCGTGTCTCATGACGGCGCCGACCGACGAGTTGTGCTTCCCGGTCAGGCACACCGCCACGATCGACCGGGCCGGCCGGAATCCGAGCAGTGCGGGAATCGAGGCGAGGAGGTCGTCCGGAGCGGACAGCGTGACCGTGTGCTGCTGCGGGGGCAGTTCCCCGCCGGGATCGTCGGAGAAGCCGGAACCGTGGGGGAATGCGTGTGTCGTCATGCCCCAGACTCTGTCGGGTTGACGTCGCGGGGGTCGGCGGGCGAACTGGGGAAACACAGAGGGCTGTGGATGGGCGACGGGTTGTGGACAACCCGTCCGCCGCGCCGGGCGGACGCGCCGTTCGGCCGAGAAGTCGTCGGAGCCCTGTGCTAGGGCTTGCTCAGCTGTTCTGGACCTTCTGCACCGCGGCGGTGAACACGTCGTCGAGCGCGACGGTATCGGCCTTCGCGTCACCGAACGACATAAAGGTCGCGGACACCCGCACGTCGCCCACCTGCGCGATCAGCGTCACCATCGACTGGGTGACCTGTTCGCTCCCGGTGCCGGATCTGACGGTCCGCCGGAGCGCGAGGGTGTCGTCCGCCCGGATGGGAGGGGCCGGAGTGATCTCGGTGGTGACGGTGGACTCGGCCCCGCTGTCCGTCACGGTGACCTCACCGCACGTCTTCGTTTGTTCCGCCAGGTCGTCGAGGGGTGAATCGGTCCTGATCAGCTCGACCGAGATCGTCGAACGGCTCGCATTATCGGTACCGACCGCCATGACCGTGCCGGTCGGTCCGTAGTCCTGCGCAGGAGGCGCACAGTCCGCGGGATCGACCACCGCACCCTGCGGAACCCCCGTCAGGTCGGGCGCCGCCATCGACACGGCCTGGGCGGGCAGCACGATCGCCTCGTACGGGGCGGGGAAGTCGGCCGGATCGACCAGGAGCGTCGACAGTCCCTTTCCGGACGGCGAACCCGCCGCGATGGTGGTGCTCGGCTGCGGTTCACCGGAGACGGTCGAGGTACACCCGGCGAGAATCGCCGCCGCGGCCAACGCGACCACCGGAACCGCGACCACCGGGACGACGGCTGTCCGTACCGCTGTGCGCCGAGATGTCACCGTCGTCCTCCCGTGTCGGATGTGCCCTTTCCGCCACTCTGCCACGCCGACGCACCGACGGCGGGGAGGCTGCGGCTCAGCTGCCGCGAGCGATCCATTCCTCCAGATGCGGGGCTTCGGTGCCGACGGTGGTGCCGTCGCCGTGCCCGGTGCGGACCGTCGTCGACGCCGGCAGCGCGAACAGGCGATCGCGAATGGATCCGATGATCGTCGGGAAGTCCGAGTAGGAGCGCCCGGTGGCTCCCGGCCCGCCCGAGAACAGGGTGTCGCCGCTGAACAACTCCCCTGCCTCCGGCAGATACAGGCAGCAGGAGCCGGGGGAATGCCCGGGAGTGTGGAGTACGCGGACATCGGTCCCGGCCACCGCGATCTCCTGCCCGTCCTCGATCGGCGTGTAGGCGAGGCCGGGGTGCGTCTGCTGCCACAACACGTCGTCGGCCGGATGGAGGAAGATCGGGGTGTCCAGAGCCGCCGACAGTTCGGGGGCGACGGTGACGTGGTCGTTGTGACCGTGTGTGCAGACGATCGCCCGGACGCGCCTGCCGCCGACGGCCTCGACGATCGGCGCGGCGGTGTGCGCTGCGTCGATCACGACGACTTCGGCGTCGTCACCGACGATCCACACGTTGTTGTCGACGTCCCAGGTGCCGCCGTCGAGGCTGAAGGTGCCGGAGGTGACCACCCGGTCGATGCGCACGCTCACGACCAAACCTCCGATCGCCGTGTCGCCCGTACCCGTATCGCCCGTACCCGTATCGCTCGTGCCCGTATCGCTCCTACCCGTGTCGACATGCGCACCTCCAGGTCGTCCGTCTCGGATCGTGCCGTTCCTCACATTGCCACAGACCGTGCGCGGGATCTCGCTGTGGGCGAACACCGGAGGCCGTCCGGCGGGAATTATCGGTCGCGCGTGGCGTGTTCCCCCAGAGCAGGGCCTCCGAGAGCAAAGTCCGACGTATCGATGCCGGAGACGATAGGGGACACTGGAGGCCAGGCACGAAGGAGAAGAGGTCTGTAATGGACGAACAGTCGAAGATGTACGAGCTGGAGTTCCCGGCACCGCAGCTGTCCTCCGTGGACGGGCAGGGACCTGTGCTGATCCATGGACTCGAGGGCTTCTCCGACGCAGGCCACGCCGTCAAACTCGCCACGACGCATCTCCGTGAGAGTCTTGAGAGCGAGCTCGTCGCCTCCTTCGCGGTCGACGAGCTCGTGGACTACCGCTCCCGTCGGCCCACGATGACGTTCAAGGCCGATCATTTCTCGGACTACGACCAGCCCGAACTGAACCTGTATGCGCTGAAGGACACGGCGGGTACCCCGTTCCTGCTGCTGGCCGGCATGGAGCCCGATCTGCGCTGGGAGCGGTTCACCACGGCGGTGCGCCTGCTGGCCGAGCAACTCGGTGTGCGCCGGACCGTGGGCATCAACGCCATCCCGATGGCCATCCCGCACACCCGTCCGCTCGGTGTGACCGCGCATTCCACCAACAAGGACCTGATCAAGGACCACCAACGCTGGTCGGGTGAATTGCAGGTGCCGGGCAGCGCGTCCTCACTGATCGAGTTGCGGATGGCGCAGCACGGCCACGAGTCGGTGGGTTTCTCGGTGCACGTTCCCCACTACCTGGCGCAGACGGACTACCCGGGGGCGGCGGAAACCCTCCTCGAGAACGTGAGTGACGTCACCGACCTGGATCTGCCGCTGGCCGCGCTCGGCGAGGCCGCCGCCCGCGTCCGCGAACAGGTCGACGAGCACATCGCAGGTAACGACGAGGTACAAACCGTCGTCCACGCCCTGGAACGTCAGTACGATGCCTACGTAACAGCTCAAGAACAGCAGTCCACGCTCCTGGCCAGCGAGGAAGACCTGCCGAGTGGCGACGAACTCGGCGCGGAATTCGAGCGTTTCCTGGCCGAACAGGCGATGCAGGACGGTGAGAGCGGCAACTCCGACGAGGAGGGGGGATCACAGGGCGGGGCCTGATCGGGTAGCGGTTGTGCGGTCGCCCTCCCGGCACTGTGCGACCGCACGGTCCAGTTGTTCGGCCGGGACCGGTGCAATAGCGTCGAGACCGAGCGGATGATTGAGCTGTCAACATTCGGGAAATGCACCTAGTTCAGGAGGCGACATGAGCGACAACCGCATTCGTAAGCTCAGGCCTGTTCCGAACGCCGAAACCCGCATGATGTTCCGCACGATCCACGGCTACCGTCGCGCGTTCCGCATGGCGGGCGAGGGTCCCGCACTGCTGCTGATCCACGGCATCGGCGACAACTCGTCCACGTGGACCGAGATCATCCCGCATCTCGCCAAGAACTACACCGTCATCGCCCCCGACCTGCTGGGTCACGGACGCTCCGACAAGCCGCGGGCCGATTACTCGGTCGCGGCGTACGCCAACGGCATGCGCGACCTGCTGTCCACCCTGGGCATCGACAAGGTCACCGTCGTCGGTCACTCGCTCGGCGGCGGCGTCGCCATGCAGTTCTCCTACCAGTTCCCGCAGATGGTCGACCGCCTCGTCCTGGTGTCGGCAGGCGGCGTCACCAAGGACGTCCACCCGCTGCTCCGGCTCGCGTCCGTCCCGGTGGTCAACGAGGCCCTGAAGCTGCTGCGCATTCCCGGCGCGATGCCCACCGTGCGGCTGGTGGGAAACGTGCTGAGTCAGCTGAACGGCACACGCCTGCGCCCCGGTGCGATGCTCCACGACACTCCCGACCTGGTGCGGGTACTCGCCGAGTTGTACGACCCCACCGCGTACGAGGCGTACCTGCGCACCCTCCGCGCGGTCGTCGACTGGCGCGGGCAGGTCGTCACGATGCTCGACCGATGTTATCTGACCGAGAACCTCCCGGTGCAGCTCATCTGGGGTGATCAGGACGCCGTCATTCCGGTGAGCCACGCCCACCTCGCGCACGCGGCGATGCCCGGATCTCACCTCGAGATCTTCCGCGGCGCAGGACATTTCCCGTTCCGCGACGACCCGATGCGCTTCCTGCGCACCATCGAGAAGTTCCTGTCCGGAACCCATCCCCTGCAGTTCGACGAGGCGAAGTGGCGGCAGATGCTCGTCACCGGCGTCGGTGAGAGCACCATCACCGGCAGCGCGTCCACCCGCATGGCGGTTCTCGACGCGATGGGATCGGACGAACGCAGCGCGACATAGGCCCGGCAGCGGCGCACGGCCGTCCGGCTAGCCTGTAGCAGTGCTTCTCTCCGACCTGCTCCCCGAGAACGCGGATTCCGATTCCGTTTTCGACGCCTTCACCTCCTGGACCGAAGAACGGGGACTGACGCTCTATCCCGCCCAGGAAGAATCCGTCATGGAGCTGGTGTCCGGGGCCAATGTGATCCTGGCGACGCCCACCGGATCCGGTAAGTCGATGGTGGCGGTCGGCGCCCACTTCTACGCCATGGCCACCGGCAAGCGCACGTTCTACACGGCCCCGATCAAAGCCCTTGTCAGCGAGAAGTTCTTCGCCCTGTGCGAGGTGTTCGGCGCCGAGAACGTCGGCATGATGACCGGCGACGCCGCCGTCAACTCCCGGGCACCGATCATCTGCGCGACCGCCGAGATCGTCGCGAATCTCGCGCTGCGCGAGGGCCCCGACTCCGACATCGGCCAGGTCGTGATGGACGAGTTCCACTTCTACTCCGAACCCGACCGCGGCTGGGCGTGGCAGGTCCCCCTCGTCGAACTCCCCCACGCCCAGTTCCTGCTCATGTCGGCCACCCTCGGCGAGGTCGACTTCTTCTCGTCCGACCTCACCCGCCGGACCGGGCGGCCCACCACCGTCGTGGCGGGCACCGAGCGCCCCGTTCCGCTGATGTTCTCGTACGCGACGACGCCTGTGAGCGAGACGATCGAGGAACTGGTGACCACCAATCAGGCCCCGGTGTACGTCGTCCACTTCACCCAGGCCGCTGCCCTGGAACGCGCGCAGGCCCTGACGAGCGTCAACTTCTGTTCGCGCGAGGAGAAGGACGCCATCGCCGACGCCCTCGGCGGTTTCCGGTTCACCACCGGATTCGGCAAGACGCTCTCACGTCTCGTCCGGCACGGCATCGGCGTCCACCACGCGGGCATGCTGCCGAAGTACCGGCGCCTCATCGAGAAACTGGCGCAGGACGGTCTGCTGAAGGTCATCTGCGGCACCGACACGCTCGGTGTGGGGATCAACGTCCCCATCCGCACCGTGCTGCTGACCGGGCTGACCAAGTTCGACGGCACCCGCACGCGGCACCTGCGGGCCCGCGAGTTCCACCAGATCGCGGGACGTGCGGGACGCGCCGGCTACGACACGCTGGGCACCGTGGTGGTGCAGGCCCCCGAACACGAGGTCGAGAATCTGCGGGCACTGGCCAAGGCGGGCGACGACCCCAAGAAACGCCGGAAGGTGCAGCGCAAGAAGGCGCCGGACGGGTTCGTGTCATGGGGCGAGGCCACGTTCGATCGCCTCGTCGCCGCGTCGCCGGAGCCGCTCGTCTCCCGGTTCTCCGTGTCGAACTCCATGCTGCTCAACGTCATCGCACGCCCGGGGAACTGCTTCGAGTCCATGCGGCACCTCCTCGAGGACAACCACGAGCCGCGGCCGGCCCAGCGCAAGCACATCCTCAAGGCGCTGTCGCTGTACCGGGGGCTGATCGACGCCGGCGTGGTGCAGCGACTCGACGAACCCGACGCCGACGGCCGCATGGCCCGGCTCACGATGGAACTGCAGCGGGACTTCGCCCTCAACCAGCCGCTGTCGCCGTTCGCGCTGGCCGCCCTCGAACTCCTCGACGTCGAATCCGATTCCTATGCACTGGATGTGGTGTCGGTGATCGAGTCGACCCTCGACGACCCGCGGCAGGTGCTCATGGCGCAGCAGCACTTCGCGCGCGGTGAGGCGGTCTCGCAGATGAAGGCCGACGGGATCGAATACGAGGAACGCATGGAGTTGCTCGAGGAGGTCACCTGGCCCAAGCCTCTCGCGGACCTGTTGTTCCCGGCGTTCGAGATGTACCGGGTTGGGCATCCGTGGATCACGGAGTTCGCGCTGTCGCCCAAGTCGGTCGTGCGGGACATGGTCGAGCGGGCCATGACGTTCGCCGAAATGGTCAGCCACTACGGTCTGGCCCGTTCGGAAGGGCTCGTCCTGCGGTATCTCGCGGACGCGTATCGCGCACTGCGCCAGACCGTTCCGACCGAGGCCCGGACGGAGGAACTCGACGACCTCATCGAGTGGCTGGGTGAGCTGATCCGTCAGGTCGACTCGAGCCTGCTCGACGAATGGGAATCACTCACCGACCCCGGGGCCGAGGGCGACGACCAGCAGGTCGCGTTCGGCGCCGACGTGCCGCGCCCGATCTCGGCGAACACGCGGGCATTCCGGGTGATGGTGCGCAACGCCATGTTCCGGCGCATCGACCTCGCGTCGCGGCGGCGATGGGCCGAATTGGAGGGGCTGGACGACGGCATCGACGCCGACGAGTGGGAGGACCAGCTTCAGCCGTACTTCGACGAGTACGACTCGCTCGGCACCGGACCCTCGGCGCGCGGCCCCCAGCTGTTCCAGGTGGAGACCGCGCCCGAGCTGTGGCGGGTCCGGCAGGTTCTCGAGGACCCGCAGGGTGATCACGGGTGGGCGTTGACGGCGGTCGTGGACCTCCCCGAGTCCGACGCGGCCGGTGAAGTGATCTTCGACGAGCTCAGCATCGTCGAGGGGTAGCGGTCAGGAACGCGGCCGGCGCGGCTGATCACGCCGGGCCGCGTTCTTCTCCTTGATGCGGACGGTCTCCTTGCGGACCTCGGCCTGGGTCGCGCGCTCTTGCTGCAGCCACTCGGGGCGATCCGCCATGAGGGCGTCGATCTGCTCGGTGGTGAGCGCCTCGGTGATGCCGCCGCGCGCGAGGCCCGCGATGGACACCCCCAGCTTCGCCGCGACCACGGGACGCGGGTGCGGGCCGTTGCGGCGCAGCTCGAGCAGCCATTCCGGCGGATCGCTCTGCAGTGCGCCGAGCTCGTCGCGGGAGACGACACCCTCCTGGAACTCCGCGGGGGTGGCCTCGAGGTACACACCCAGCTTCTTCGCCGCGGTGGCGGGCTTCATAGTCTGAGGGCTCTTGTGCGACGTCATGGTGTCAAGAGTAACGAGCGTGTGCGGTGCCGTTGACCACGCCCGGTAGCCTGACGGAGTGACAGACGCGGATGCATCCTCTCCCTTCCGGCTCGCGTATGTCCCGGGCGTGACCCCCACCAAGTGGGTGCGGATCTGGGCCGAACGGCTGCCCGACGTCCCCCTCACGCTCGTCCCGGTGTCCGCCGCGGACGCACCCGATCAGCTGCGGGACCGGAGTGCGGACGTGGGCCTGGTGCGGTTGCCGATCGACCGGACCGGTCTCAGCGCCATCCCGCTGTACACCGAGATCCCGGTGGTCGTGGCACCGAAGGATCACGTCGTGGCGGCGGTGGACGAGGTGTCGATCGCGGATCTGGCGGACGAGATCATCCAGCACCCCCTCGACGACGTCCTCGTGTGGGAGCGCGTGCCGGGACTGCCCGCCGCGGACCGTCCGGCCACGACGGCCGACGCGATCGAACTGGTCGCCGCGGGGGTCGGGCTGCTCGTCGTCCCGCAGTCGCTCGCCCGGCTCCACCACCGCAAGGACCTCGTCTACCGGACGGTGTCGGACGGCCCGGAGTCGCGGATCGCGCTGTCGTGGCCCGAGGACGAGACCACCGAGCTGGTGGAGGAGTTCATCGGCATCGTCCGGGGTCGCACCGTCAACAGTTCCCGGGGCCGCACCCCGACGGCGGCCGAGCCGAAGAAGAAGCGTCCCGCCGCGTCCTCGTCCGCACGCCAGAAACCGGCGGCGGGGGCGAGGACGCCGCGGCCCGGATCCGGAGCCAAGGGCGGCAAACCCAAAGGTGGCAAGAAGGGCAAACCGCGGCGGCGGTCCTGACACTCCGCGCCCGTCAGGCGGGGGTGCCCACCGGTGCCGTCTTCGTGAACAGGCGCGCGAGTTGTCCGTAGTCGTCCGCGCGGGCACTGGACGACCGGAACACGAGGCCGATCGTGCGACCGGGCGCGGGGGCGGCGAAGCGGGCGGTCGCGAGCGGCCCCCGTCCGGTTTCGACCTGGACGGCGGATTCTGGCACCAGAGTCACGCCGAGTCCGCCGGCGACGCACTGCACCACCGTCGACAGCGACGTGGCGCGGGTGTCGCCCGCCACCGGATGCGCGTCCACCGAGCGGCACAGGTCGAGGGTCTGGTCGCGCAGGCAGTGTCCCTCGTCGAGCAGCAGGAGGGGAAGCTCGTCCAACATCGGCGGGGAGATGTCGGTGCGACCGGCCAGCGGGTGCCCCTTCGGGACGACCATCACGAAATCTTCTGTGTACAAGGGGATGTCGACAAGACCGCCGACACCGCTCGGCAGGGCCAGCACCGCGACGTCGAGTGAGCCCACACGCAGCGCCTCGAGGAGTCGCGCCGTCTGGTCCTCGATGACCTGCGGCTCCAGTGCGGGCATCTCCTCGCGCAGCGCCGGCAACAGGGCAGGCAGCACGTAGGGGGCGACGGTGGGAATGAGTCCGATCCGCAGGGGGCCGGCCAACCGGTCGCCGACACCCGCGGCCGTCGCGACGAAACCGTCCGCGGCCTCGAGGATGACCTTGGCCTGACCGAGGAGCCGCTCCCCCGCCGCGGTGACGAGGACGCGCCGGGTGCTGCGCTCGATGAGCTGCACACCGAGACCGTTCTCCAATGCCGCCAGCGACTGCGACAGTGTGGGTTGGCTCACACTCAATCGTGCTGCCGCCGTGCCGAAGTGGCGGTACTCCGCGACTGCCACGAACGCACGCAGCTGCGACAGTGTGGGTTGATAACTCTGATCGGCCATGCCTATCAGCCTAATGCCGTCCATCGCCTCGGCCTGTTGGACGGGTTCCTGCACAATGCAGGAACACCGGGAGCGATAGGGTGCGTCAATGCCCATCCACGTAGACGTCGTCCGGGTGTTCACCGACGACAAAGGACGCCACGGCAATCCGCTCGGCATCGTCGACTCCTCGGCCGTCCCGCCGGAGGATCGGCAGTCCGTCGCCCGCACGCTCGGATACAGCGAGACGATCTTCGTCGACATTCCCGGGCCCGACGACGAGCACGCGCGCGCCCAGATCTTCACCCCGACCACCGAACTGCCCTTCGCCGGACATCCCACCGTCGGGCTGTCCTGGTGGTTGCACGAGCGCGGCGCCGCCGTCAAGACTCTGGACGTGCCCGCGGGCCCCGTCGCCACCCGGCGTTCCGGCGCGATCACCTGGGTGCGGGCCCGGCCCGAATGGGCGCCGGAGTTCTCGCTGTACCCCATGGGCAGCGTGCGCGAGGTTCAGGCCGCCGACCCGAAGAAGTTCGGTGCCGGGCACCACTACCTGTGGGCGTGGACCGACAAGGTCGAGCATGCGATCCGGTCGCGAATGTTCGCCCCCGACATGGGCATCACCGAGGACGAGGCCACCGGAGCCGCTGCCGTCCGGATCACCGCGCACCTGCGGCACGCCCTCCTGATCACCCAGGGCAAAGGATCCGAACTGCGCACCACGTACGACCCCGCCGGCTGGGTCGAGGTCGGCGGACGGGTCCACCCCGAGAAGTCACGCACCCTCTGACGACGGTCGCCTGCCCCGGTCCGCGGCGAGGTCGGCCTCGCTCAGGCTCACCTCGATCTCCCGGCCCAGCGTCACACCGGGCGAGAGGGGAAGCCGGTCGCCGCTCCAGAATTTGCCGGGGTCGTACCAGTTGGTGCGCCTGCGACCGCTGATCAGACCCATCTCCTCGTACGTCTGCGCGACCACCTCGGCGCAATAGGCGCTTTCGAGACTGGCCGACTGCTCCTGCCGACGGCGCAACCCGGGCAGGCGCCCACCGAACCACCGCGACGCGAGTTTCGCGGTGGACGGGAACGGCGTGCCGTCGAGCCGCGCGATCGCCCGCAGCAACGCGTCCTCCTGCTGCGGCGTCGCCGGTTCGGCGAGCTGACGCAGCCATCCCCGCTGCCCGTACCGCGCACCCCACACCTGGACGGCGGCGCGCAGGTCGTGGAGTTGCACACCACGCTGGAAGCGGCCCGTCCACATGTCCTGCAACGAATGCCCGAGCTCGGCGTGCCACATCAGCGGTGGAAGGTCCTCGAGCACCACCGACATGCCCACGTGGTTGACCGGACTGTTCGTCAGCGTCTGGATCGCCCTGTCGGCCGGGGATTCTCCGCGGAAGATCCAGATGTCGCCGGTGCGGGTGACCTCGACCGCGGTGTCGAGGTCGATGGTGGAACCGTGTCGTCGTGCGTCCGTGTGCCGTGGCGCGTCCATGGGCCCTAGCCTAGAAGGATGCGACCCCGTGGCAGGCAATGGTGGAAACTTCTCGGACTCGCCGGTGTGGTGGGTGTCGCCGCGACCGGGGTCGTCGCGGTCCGCGCGGATCGGCAACGCAAGGCGTACACGCCCGACGAGGTGCGGGCCCGCCTGCACGAGCGCTACACCCGCGCGTACGCCGCGCACGACGGGCAGCAGGAGATTGCGCTGTCGGCGCCGACGTGGCGGGACCGGGTCACCGGCGCCCTGCACCGCCTCCGCAGGCGGGGCGCCGGCTCGGATCAGCCCAGCGCCCGGCGGAACCCGTCCGCGAGCTGAGCGACCTGATCGTCCGTCATCACGAACGACGGCGAGATCTGCATCGCGCCCTGCCCGGCGGCGCGGCCCGAGATTCCGAACTCGCGCAACGTGTTCACGAACGGGAGCGCCTCCGCCGGATCGGCCAACTGCACGGCAGCGACCGCGCCGAGACCGCTGCGCACTTCCTCGACCCGCGGGTGGTGGGCGAGGGGCGCGAGGTGCTCGTGCAACGAGGACTCGAGCCGCTTCGACTCCGCCAGCAGGTTCTCGCGCTCGATGATGTCGAGGTTGGCCAGTGCGGCCGCGGCGGCACCCGCATGCCCGCCGTAGGTGTAGCCGTGCCGCCACCACACGCCGCCGGCGAAGAACGGCTCGGCCACCCGCGGGGCGATGAACACCGCACCCATCGGGACGTACCCGGAGGTGAGACCCTTCGCGGTCGTCATCATGTCGGGCTGCAGATCGAATCGCGTCGACGCGAACCACTCGCCGCCGATGCGGCCGAATCCCGTGACCACCTCGTCGACCACGAACAGGATGTCGTGCTCGCGACAGATGTCGCGGACCTCCGCGAGGTAGCCCTCCGGCGGCAGGTACACGCCGCCCGCGCCGATGACGGGTTCGCAGAAGAACGCGGCGATCGTGTCGGCGCCGACCTTCTCGATCAGCTCGAGCAGGCCCTTGGCGTCGTTCCACGCGACGGTGGCACTGTCGGGCATCAACTCGCCGTAGCCCTCGCGATTGGCGGGGATCCCCGCCAGCGCAGTGCCCGCCACGTGCATCCCGTGGTAGGCCTTCTGACGGCCGACCACAATCGTCTTGGACGGCTTGCCCATTTCGTGCCAGTAGCGGCGGGCCAGTTTGGCCGCCGTGTCCACGGAGTCCGAACCACCCGAGGTGAAGAAGATCTTGCTGCCCGGCACCGGTGCGATGGTCGCGAGCCGATCGGCCAGGGCCGCGGTGGTCTCGGGAACGAAGTCACCGAAATTCGAGAAATGAGCCACGGTCCGCAACTGTTCCGCGACGGCGTCCGCGATCTCCGCGCGGCCGTGCCCCACGTTGGTGAACCACAGACCCGCCGTCGCATCGAGGTACCGGTTGCCGCGATCGTCCCAGATGTACGCGCCCTCGCCGCGGGACACCACGAAGGCGCCCTTCTGTTCCACCGCACCCATGTCCGCGAATCCGTGCCACAGTGCCGACGCCATGCTGATCCCTTCGTGAAACCCCGCCCGAGCCGACTATGCCACGGCGCGCCCGGAAGGATCGTGGCGCATCACTTGTGCGCCAGGGCGGTGGGGTGAGCCTCCGTGTCGATGCCCGGGATCCCGCGACCGCGGATGGACGCGCCCGCGGTCTCCGCCACGAAGTACAGCGCGACGAGTCCGACCGCACACGCGGCCATCATGTAGAAGGCCGGCATGAGGGTGTTGCCGGTCCATTCGATGAGCAGTTCGTTGACCGCGGGGGCGGTGCCGCCGAACAACGACGTCGACACGTTGTAGGCGATGGCGAAACCCGCGAACCGCACGTGGGTCGGGAACATCGCCGGGAACGTCGCCGAAATCGTGGACAGCTGCAGGACGTACAGCAACCCGAGCACCGCGAAGGCGACGATCGCCCATCCGAAACCCTGACGCATGAGCAGGTACATGGGGACGGCGAGCACGATCAGACCCACCAGCGAGCCGTACCACAACGGCTTCCGGCCCACCCGGTCCGACAGCGCACCCGCGAACGGGATGACCGCCATCATCACGATCTGCCCGACGATGAACAGGGTCAGCGACGCGGTGGACGTCAGCCCGATCTGCGTCTCCAGATACGTCGGCATGTAACTGAGCAGCGTGTAGTTGGTGACGTTCAACGCGATGACGAGTCCGCCGAGCAGCAGCAGCGGCTTCCAGTACTCGGTGACCAGGTCCTTGAACTCGTGGGTCGTCCCCGACTCCACCGCGCCTTCCGCGTCCAGTTCCCGGAAGACGGGTGTCTCCTCGAGCTTGGTCCGCAGGTAGAGGCCGATCAGGCCCATCGGCCCGGCGATCAGGAACGGGATACGCCAGCCCCAGGTGGACATGAACGGATCACTGGAGAACAGCTCCACCACCAGGACCACGATCGCGCCGAGCGCGTAACCGCCGAGGGTGCCGAACTCGAGGAAACTTCCACAGAATCCGCGCTTGCGGTCCGGCGAGTACTCGGCCATGAACGTTGCCGCGCCGCCGTATTCGCCGCCCGTCGAGAAGCCCTGGATCATGCGCAGCAGCACCAGCAGCAGGGGCGCCCAGAACCCGATGGCGTCGTAGCTCGGCACGAGGCCGACGCAGAACGTCGCACCCGCCATCAGGACGATCGTCAGCGCCAGCACCTGGCGGCGTCCGAGCCGGTCACCCAGCGGACCCCACACGAGACCGCCGAGCGGTCGCACGACGAACGACACCGCGAACACGAGCAGCGCGTAGAGGGTGGCGGAACCGGTGTCGCCGGGGAAGAACGCGGCCGAGATGTACGACACCGTGAACGCGTACACACCGTAGTCGAACCATTCGGTGGCGTTGCCCATCGCCGACGCCGCGATCGCGCGCCGGAGAACACCTGGTGGGAGCGTTTCCTGCTCGTCTGAAGAATTCGCCGATGCCATAGATCCCGCCTCCTCGGGCCGGTTTTCGCGTTCCCTCATTGTGTCCCGAGTGGCACGTGTTGTCGCGAGTTTGCCATTTACGGACGCCGCGATCCGCATCGCCGGTGTTCCAGCTGGTCGACGCCCCACGTTCGCGGGGCGGTCCTCGCCGACCCCGAGGGCAACGAATTCTGCGCGTTACCGGAACGTGGGACCGACGACGGGACGACCGCGTAGCCCGCGCCACCAGGCGGCGGGCCCGCCGTGGGCGACCCAGTGCCGCACGTGGTCCACGTAGTCCGTGGCCACCCCCACCCACTCGCTCCAGGCACTCGGTGTGGGCAGGGTTTCGACGGAACGGATCAGGAGACGATCGATCGCGTCCGTGACCAGCTGCGCGCGCTCCAGCTGCACCATGTGCCCCGCACCGGGCACCTTTACCAGTTCCACGTCCGGCAGATGACCGGCGATGGCCTTCGAATACCGGAACGGGGTCAGCAGGTCGCGGTCGCCGCACACCACGAGCGTCTCGATCGGCGCGAGCAACGGCACCGCGGCCGTCTCGTCGTGATTCTTGAACGACGGAAGGAAGTCGACCAGCGTCTTGAGGGACGTGTCGTTGATCATCTGCTCGGAGTGCCACATGATCGCCGGGCTGATGCTGCGGTCACCGAACGACGCCGACCTCAGGATCGGCGCCAGCACCCGCTTGCTCGCGCCGCGACCGCTCTGGACCACCCGGGGCAGGTGACGGGCCGCGGTGCTGAATCCGGCGACGACGGGCGTGTTGAGGGTGCGCGCGAGCCCCACGTCACCGAGCTTCTCCGCAGCGGTGGCGATCAGACCCACCCCGACGATGCGGGAACCGATCAGATCGGGATTCCGGCCGACGTACGAGAGTACGGCCATACCGCCCATCGAGTGGCCGACCAGCACGACCGGTCCCTCCGGCACCAGCGCTCGGATCACCGCGTCGACGTCCTGCGCGAGATGCGGGATCGTGCACGTGTCCCGGCGCGGCACCCCGGAGCTGCCGTGGCCCCGCAGGTCGAAGAACACCATGCGGATCGTCGAGCCCCACGTCTCCTCGAGCTGAACCCGCTGGAAGTGCCAGCCGGTCATGCGGTTGCAGAAGCCGTGGACGAACACCACGGTCAGCGGGGCGAACGCCGGACCAACCTCGCGCACCGCGAGGGGGACCCCGTCGTCGGCGGCGACGACACTGCCGCGGTCGCGGGTGAGCAGGTCGAAGGTCTCCCCTGCGAACTCGTCGAACATAGTCTCCCAGCCGTTGCCGAAGTCACGGATGATCGCGTGGACGCCTGTCGTGTGGAGGATAGCGCGGCCTGCGAATCGGCTGTGCGAGGCTGCGCCGCTACCGGTCCTCGCCGTACCGGCGGCGGGCACCGAGGCGTCCCACCGCGTTCACGGCGAGCGCCATCAACGCCATCGCCAGCAGCAACACGACCGCGGTGACGGTCAGCTGGAGGTACCCCTGATCCCGGGGGTCCAGGAACGGATACGGGTACCAGTCGACGATCGGGCCGCGGATCAGGGAGTAGGCGCCGTACACGGCCGGAAAGATCAGCCAGCCGAGGCTCTGGGCGTCGGAGATCCGCACCCGGGACGGGGCGAGCACCCAGTCGAGCAGCAGAACGAGAGGCAGCAAGCGGTGCAGGGCCGTGTTGATCCAGGCGTCCTGCAGCATGACGTCGACATTCGCCAGCAGCACCGCGTACACGATTCCGGTGATGACCATGTACAGCGTCGTCGCGCCGCGGAACAGCTGCCAGCGCCGCGACTGCGGATCCCGGACCGCGCCGATCACCAGGACGACCACGGCGAGGATGTTGCTCTCGATGGTGAAATAGCTGAGGTAGTCGGCCGTCGAGAAGTCGGCGCTGCCGACGTTGCGGAGCGGAATCCACAGCAGCGCGATCAGCCCGTAGACGGCGAACGCCGCCCGCAGAACCCGAACGATCCTCTGACCTCGCAGCTCTGTGACGACGGCGGCGTCCATCCGCCGATATTCGCACACGGGCGGGCGCGGCACAGGGCGATCCACCGGGTTGGCTAGGCTGGGGTCCAGCATGTCCACCACAGCACCCAGCCGGCGGGAACTGAACAACAGCCTCGGCGAACTCACTCTGCGCGACGAACACCGGCTCCGCCGGCGACTCGACCGTGCCCGCACCCCCGCCGCCCTCGCCTCCCTGTCCGACGAGATCGACGCCGCACGCGGCCGCATCACCCGGAGACTCGACAGCGTCCCCGCCATCGAATACCCGGACGCACTGCCGGTCAGCCGGCGCCGCGACGACATCGCGAAGGCGATCGCCGAGAATCAGGTCGTCATCGTGGCCGGCGAGACGGGATCCGGCAAGACCACGCAGATCCCGAAGATCTGCCTCGAACTCGGCCGCGGCGTCCGCGGCCTCATCGGACACACCCAGCCCCGCCGTCTCGCCGCGCGGACGGTCGCCGAACGGATCGCCGAGGAACTCCACAGCGAACTCGGTGAGACCGTCGGCTACACCGTGCGATTCACCGACCGGGTGTCGGACGGCACGCTGGTGAAGCTGATGACCGACGGAATCCTGCTCGCCGAGATCCAGCGCGACCGGATGCTCCGCCGGTACGACACCCTGATCATCGACGAGGCGCACGAACGCAGCCTCAACATCGACTTCATCCTCGGATACCTGCGCCAGCTGCTCCCCCGCAGACCCGACCTGAAAGTGATCATCACGTCGGCGACGATCGACCCGGAACGCTTCGCGGAACACTTCGCCGCCGACGGCGTGCCCGCGCCGATCGTCGAGGTGTCCGGGCGCACGTTCCCCGTCGAGATGCGGTACCGACCGCTCACGGTGGAAGTCGGCGAGCAGACGTTCGACCGCGACCCCGTCGACGCGGTCTGCGAGGCGGTCGAGGAGCTCTCCGGCGAGGGCGACGGCGACATCCTCGTCTTCCTCTCCGGCGAACGGGAGATCCGCGACACCGCCGACGCCCTCCGCGACCGCAGACTGCGCGGCACCGAGATCGTCCCCCTGTACGCGCGATTGTCGGCAGCGGAACAGCACAAGGTGTTCACCCCGCACACCGGGCGGCGGGTCGTGCTGTCGACGAACGTCGCGGAAACATCGCTCACCGTGCCCGGCATCCGATATGTCGTGGACCCGGGCACCGCCCGCATCTCCCGCTACTCGGTGCGCACCAAGGTGCAACGCCTGCCGATCGAACCGATCTCGCAGGCGTCCGCCCGCCAGCGGTCCGGTCGTTGCGGCCGTGTCGCCGAAGGCATCTGCATCCGCCTCTACTCCGAGGAGGACTTCGAGTCGAGGCCCGCGTTCACCGAGCCGGAGATCCTGCGCACCAACCTCGCGTCCGTCATCCTGCAGATGACGGCGCTCGGCCTCGGCGACGTCGCCGCGTTCCCGTTCGTGCAGCCGCCGGACCCGCGGGCCGTCCGCGACGGCATCGGTCTGCTCGAGGAACTCGGCGCGATCGAACGGAAGGCCCAGAACGAGCAGCCCGTCCTCACCCCGGTCGGACGCGAACTCGCGCAGATCCCCGTCGATCCGCGCATGGCGCGGATGCTCGTCGAGGCGCACCGGAACGGCTGCCTGTCCGAGGTGCTCGTGATCGTCGCCGCCCTCTCCATCCAGGACGTGCGGGAACGTCCCGCCGAGTTCCAGCAGGCGGCCGACGAGAAGCACGCCCGGTTCGCCGTGGAGAATTCCGACTTCCTCGCCTACCTCGAACTGTGGAAGTATCTGCGCGAGCAGCGGAACGAGTTGTCGTCCAACCAGTTCCGCAAGATGTGCCGAAACGAATTCCTGCACTGGCTGCGCATCCGCGAATGGCAGGACCTGCACGGTCAACTCCGCCAGATCACCCGGGGCCTCGGTTGGGACACCACCGGCACCCCGGCAGGCGAGGCGGCGATCCACCAGTCCCTGCTCGCCGGTCTGCTGTCGCACATCGGGCTGCGCGAGGGTGACAAGCGGGACTTCCTCGGGGCCCGCGGAAGCCGATTCGCGGTGTTCCCCGGCTCGAGCCTGTTCAAGAAGCCGCCGCGATGGGTGATGGCCGCCGAACTGGTCGAGACGTCCCGGCTGTGGGCGCGGATGTCGGCCCGGATCGAACCCGAATGGGCCGAGAAACTGGCGCCGCACCTCGTGAAGCGCACCTACTCCGAACCGCACTGGTCGTCGAAACGCGGCGCCGCCATGGCCTACGAACGCGTGACGTTGTACGGGATCCCCCTCGTCGCCCGGCGTGCGGTCACCTACAGCACCATCGATCCCGAGACGTCCCGGGACCTGTTCATCCGCCATGCCCTGGTGCAGGGTGAATGGCAGACGCAGCACAAGTTCTTCCACGCCAACCGCGCGCTACTCGAAGACGTCGAGGAACTCGAGCACCGCGCCCGCAGGCGCGACATCCTCGTCGACGACGACACTCTCTACGACTTCTACGACCAGCGCGTCGGCCCGGAGGCGGTCTCCGCCCGGCATTTCGACTCGTGGTGGAAAGTTGCCCGCCGCAAGAATCCGGACCTGCTCACGTTCACCCAGTCGACGGTCGTCAACGCCGATTCGGCCGCGGTACTAGGCGGCGAATACCCCGACGCGTGGCGTCAGGGCGACATGCAGGTCCCGCTCACCTACCAGTTCGAACCCGGCAACGAAGACGACGGCGTCAGCGCCCGCATCCCGATCGCGTTGCTCGCGGGGCTGCGCGCCGTCGGCTTCGACTGGCTGGTCCCCGGCATGCGCGTCGAACTGGTCACCGCACTGATCAAGACGCTCCCGAAGACCCTTCGCCGACAGGTGGTTCCGGCACCGGACTTCGCGGCCGCCGCACTGGCCGCGGTGAAACCCCGCTCCGAACCGCTCACCACGGCGATGGCACGCGAACTGTCCCGGCTCGGTGCCTGCCGCATCGATCCGAAGGATTTCGACGTCACCGCACTCCCCGACCACCTGCGCATGACGTTCGTCGCCGTGGACGAGAAGGGCGCCGTCCTCGGCCGGAACAAGGACCTCGCGTCGCTGCGCAAGTCGCTCGCACCCCGCGTCCAGGTGGAAGTGGCGAAGGCGGCGTCGAACTCGGAGCGACCGCCCGCACTCACGTGGACCCCCGCCACCCTCGGTTCCCTCGAGGCCACCGTCACACGCGAACTCGGCGGGCAGAAGGTCACCGGCTACCCCGCCCTGGTCCCGGAGGGTGACGGTGTCGCCGTCCGCGTCCTCAGCACCGCCGCCGCCCAGCGAACCGCGATGCGCGACGGAACGCGCCGGCTGCTGCTGGCCGCCGTTCCCACCCAGGCGAAGACGGTGACGTCCGGTCTGGGCAACGCACAGCGACTGGCGCTCGGGCAGAACCCCGACGGCAGCCTCGACGCGTTGATCGACGACTGTCGCACCGCCGCCGCGAACCAGTTGATCGCCGCGCACGGCACCCCGGTGCGCACACCGCAGGAATTCGACGCCCTCGTGGTGAAAGCGCGTGCGGAGATGGCCCGGAACGTGGCGGTGCTCGTGCGACTGGTGTCGCCGGTGCTCGAAGCGGACCACCGGCTCGCCGTCGTGCTGGAACGCGCCACCGGTGAGGCCGCCGACGACGTGCGGGAACAACGGCAGTCGCTGCTGTTTCCCGGATTCGTCGCCGACATCGGCGCCACCCGCCTCCGCGAACTGCCCCGCTACCTCGCTGCCGCGGTCGCACGTCTCGAAGCCCTCCCCGGGAGCGCACCGCGCGACCAGAAGGGGATGGATGCCCTCGACCGGGTGTACGCCGGATACGAGCGCATGCTCGCCGGCCTGCCGGAAGAACGGCAGCACTCACCCGAGGTCGACGCGATCCACTGGATGATCGAGGAACTGCGCGTCAGTCTGTTCGCTCAAACCCTCGGAACACCGGTCCCGGTCTCCGAGAAGCGGGTTCTGAGCGCCATGCAGAAGGTGCGCTGACGCGCGGGCAATACAAGAAATGCGCTGACGCGCAGGCTCAGGCGCCGTCGCGGGATTCGCGGTGTTCGCGTAGCTCTTTGATCTCGCGCGCGAAGTCCTCGGCGGAGCTGAACGACCGGTACACGGACGCGAAACGCAGATATGCGACCTCGTCGAGGTCACGAAGCGGACCGAGGATGGCGAGGCCCACCTCGTTGCTCGGGATCTCCGCGGAACCCGACGCGCGGACCGCGTCCTCGACCTGCTGGGCAAGGAGATTCAGTGCGTCGTTGTCGACCTGCCGGCCCTGGCAGGCGCGGCGGACACCCCGCACCACCTTCTCCCGGCTGAACGGTTCGGTGACCCCACTGCGTTTGACGACCGACAGGACGGCGGTCTCGACGGTGGTGAACCGTCGACCACACTCGGGGCACGACCGGCGGCGGCGGATGGCCTGTCCCTCGTCGGCTTCGCGCGAATCGACCACACGTGAATCGGGGTGCCGGCAGAACGGGCAGTGCATGGCGATTCCTTCGTCGTAGCCGTCGTGGCCGCAACTGTTCGCCTCCCCCGATGGCGAACCGACGAAAACGGATTCACGCAGCGGATGCACGATCTCGACGCGACCACACGCGGTGGTGGGACTGACAGCCTCCGAGACTACTCGGCCGTCCGACGGGACAGTCATGCAGAGCCACCCCCGTCACCGGGTCGCGGACGACGGGACGATCAGACTCTGGCCCGGGTGCAGCGCCGAATTGGACATGGCATTGAGCTCCATGATCCGCTCGATCACCTGCGCCACCGGCATTTCCGGTGCGATCCGCGCTGCGACCGCGGCCAGGCTCTCGCCCTGCTGCACCTGCACGACCTCCGTGGCCGCCGAATTGCTCACACTGCCGCCGGTGGCCAGCTGGGCGACCCCGGCGAGCCCGCACAACACACCGGCGGTGATCACGACCCCGGCGAGCACCGTCCGCCAGCCGACGTCGTTCGCCCCGCGTTCGTGGTCGGCGCGGGAGACGCCGGTGTGGGTGGGCCGGTACGCGACGGCGCCGGACGACGGACGGCGCAACTCCCCGTCGGTGCGCCGGCGACGCGGTTCGGTGCGGTACGACCGCGCGGCGCCGGAACGGACGACACCCCGCTCGAGTGCCTGCCGGTTCAGCACTGCCTGCCGATGGAGAACTGCGTTGCTCATCGGTACCTCCGCTGCTCGTATCCGTGTCGGACTATTGATGTCGAACTATTGATGTCGAACTTTTGAGGTCGGACTTTGATGTCGATTCGCTCCGGGGCAAGTGTTCGATCACGCGTTCGAAAGAACACATGTTCGATTTCTACCACGACCCTCCGACAATGTCTCTACTTCTCGCGACACGTGTCGAACAGATGTTTGAAACTCCGAGGAAAGCGGGATAGATTCGTGTCACGCGGCACAGCAGTCACATGCGACCCATACCGACAAGATCGACACACAGACGGAGGCACCTCGCCATGAAGGACGACAGCTCGACCGACGGTTCGACTCCACGTGTGAGCGGTGGCTCCGCCGCCGGGTTGACCGACCGGCAGCGCCGTGTCCTCGAGGTGATCCGCACATCGGTCAACGAGCGCGGTTACCCGCCGAGCATCCGCGAGATCGGCGACGCGGTGGGGCTCACCTCCACGTCGTCCGTTGCCCATCAGTTGCGGACGCTGGAGCGGAAGGGCTTCCTCCGCCGGGACCCGAACCGTCCGCGCGCCGTCGACGTGCGCGGTCTCGACGAGGTCGCGGCGGGCGCCGCCGCGAACGCAGGCGCCGCTGCCGGGTTGGCCGCCGTCAAGTCCGGGACCGACGGCACACCCCTGCCGGAGCCCACGTTCGTACCCGTCCTCGGCCGGATCGCCGCCGGTGGCCCGATCCTCGCCGAGGAAGCCGTCGAGGACGTCTTCCCGCTCCCCCGTGAACTCGTGGGCCAGGGTTCGCTGTTCCTGCTCAAGGTCGTCGGCGAATCGATGATCGACGCCGCGATCTGCGACGGCGACTGGGTGGTGGTCCGTCAGCAGAACGTGGCGGACAACGGGGACATCGTGGCAGCGATGATCGACGGCGAAGCCACCGTCAAGACGTTCAAGCGCACCGACAGCGAGGTGTGGCTGATGCCGCACAATCCGCTGTTCGATCCGATCCCCGGCAACGACGCGGCGATTCTGGGCAAGGTCGTCACCGTCATGCGCAAGATCTAGTCCTGCCGTATCCAGTCCCTGCCGTCGGCAGACACGAGTGGGCCCCACGGCGATCGCCGTGGGGCCCACTCGCATCCACCCGGGTACGGCCGGAGGCCGGAGTTCGTTTGCAGATACGCAGGTCGCGCGTCGTCAGAGATTGAGTCCGCGACCGATGATTTCCTTCATGATCTCGGTGGTCCCGCCGTAGATGGTCTGGACCCGAGAATCCATGTACGCCTTCGCGATCGGATACTCCTTCATGTACCCGTAGCCGCCGTGCAGCTGCAGGCACCGGTCGATCAGCCGGACCTGCGCCTCGGTGGTCCACCACTTGGCCATCGCCGCTTCCTGCACCGACAGCTTCTCGTCGTTGAGCAGTTCGATGAACTTGTCGACGAGGACCCGGACGGCCGTCGCCTCGGTGGCGAGTTCGGCGAGCACGAAGCGCGTGTTCTGGAAGCTGCCGATCGACTTTCCGAAGGCCTTCCGGTCGCGGCAGTACTGGATCGTCATGTCCAGCGCCGATTCCATTGCGGCGGCGGCCACCACGGCGATCGACAGCCGCTCCTGCGGAAGGTTCTTCATCAGGTAGAGGAATCCCATGCCTTCCTCACCGAGGAGGTTGGCGGCGGGGACGCGGACGTCGGTGAAGCTCAGCTCCGCGGTGTCCTGCGCCTTCATCCCGATCTTGTCGAGGTTGCGGCCGCGTTCGAAGCCCGGCATGTCTCGTTCGACCACGAGGAGGCTGAATCCCTGCGCTCCCTTGTCGGGATCGGTACACGCGACGACGATCACGAGGTCGGCGTTGATGCCGTTGGTGATGAACGTCTTGGAACCGTTGAGGACCCAGTCGTCGCCGTCGCGCACGGCGCGCGTCTTGATGCCCTGCAGGTCGCTGCCGGTTCCCGGTTCGGTCATTGCGATCGCCGTGATGAGCTCACCCGACGCGAAGCCGGGCAGCCACCGCTGCTTCTGCTCCTCGTTGCTCAGTTCGAGCAGGTACGGCGCGACGACGTCGTTGTGGAGCGTGAAGCCGATGCCGCTGTACCCGCCGCGGGTCGTCTCCTCGGTGATGATCGCGTTGTACCGGAAGTCGCGCACGCCGCCGCCGCCGAATTCCTCCGGCACGGCCATGCCGAGGAAGCCCTGCTTTCCGGCCTCGACCCAGAGGCTGCGGTCGACGATGTTCTGCTCTTCCCACTTGGCGTGGTTCGGCTCGGCGTGCTGTGCGAGAAACTTGCGGTACGACTCCCGGAACAGTTCGTGCTCCGGTTCGAACAGGGTGCGCTCCACGCCGACTCCTCGTATCAACTGTCTGTTACGTCTCGTTCGACGGTAGAGGCGAGGAACTACGGGGTGAATGACCCAGGTGATCGGGATTCGTGACCCATCCGGTCACCGTGTCAGGGTTTGCGAAACCGCGCGAGCCGGCGCATCACCGGGTAGGCGACGAGGATTCCCACCGAACCCCATGCGATGCCACCGAGTTCCACCGATCCGACCGTCAACGTCAGGTCGCCGATGCCGGCGACGAGCGCCGCGGCCACCACGGTGAGGTTGACGGGGTCGGTGAAGTCGACGTCGGCGTCCATCCAGATGCGCACGCCGAGGACGCCGATCAGTCCGTACAGAACCAGGGTGGCGCCGCCGATGACACCGTTCGGCACGGTGAAGACGAGCGCCCCGAACTTCGGGGAGAACGCGAGCACCACGGCCGTGGCGGCCGCGACCCAGTAGGCAGCGGTGGAGTACACCCGCGTCGCGGCCATGACGCCGATGTTCTCGGCGTAGGTGGTGGTACCGGACCCGCCGCCGAACCCGGCGAGGGTGGTGGCCAGTCCGTCCGCGACGAGGGCATTGCCGGCGACGTCGTCGAGGGAGCGACCCGTCATGGCCGACACCGCCTTGACGTGACCGACGTTCTCGGCGATCAGGACGATCACCACCGGCAGGGTCAGCGCGATCACGGACCAGTCGAACGTCGGCCCCCGCAGTTCGGGCACGCCGAACCAGGCCGCGTCCCGTAACGCCGTCACCCGCTCCTCCGCGAGACCGCCGGTCACCGCGGCGAACACCCAGCCGACGACGACGCCGACGAGGATGCCCAGGCGGCCCAGCAACCCCGGGCCGAGGACGGTCACGAGCAGGATCGCGAGCAGGGTGACCCCGGCGATCAGCGGTTGCGACTCGAACGAATCCACCGCGGTGGGCGCGAGATTGAGCCCGATCAGCGCCACCACGGCACCGGTGACGACCGGCGGCATCACCGCGTCGATGACCCGCGACCCGGCCAGCTTCACCGCGACACCGATGACGAGCAGCAGCAGACCCGCGGCCGCGACGCCGCCGAGTTGGGCTGCGGGACCGGAACTCTGCGACGCCGTCAGCGGTGCGATGAATGCGAACGACGACCCCAGGTAGCTGGGGATGCGGCCGCGCGTGATGAGCAGGAACAGGGCGGTCCCGATCCCCGAGAACAGCAGCGTCGTGGTGACCGGGAACCCGGTGATCGTCGGCACCAGCAGGGTGGCGCCGAACATCGCGATGACGTGCTGCATCCCGATTCCGACCGTGCGCGGCCAGGTGAGGCGCTCGCCGGGAGCGACCACCTCGCCCTCGCCGATCCGCCTGCCGTCGCCGTGCAGTGTCCACCCGAAGGCCCGCGTGGGGGCGGACACCTCGGCAGAGCCGCCGACCGGACCGTCGGGGGTGCCGGGTGCGCCGGTTTCTCGTTTCGTCACAGTTGGCCAATCGTAGGCATGATCTGCGAGTTTCGCGCCCTCGGGACCGAATCCCGCCGAAAATCGTGACGGGGAACCGGGACTACGTGCCGAGCACCCGCACCGCCGCGGCGCGCGCCTCCGCGGGATCGCTCGTGGCGAGCACGTCCTCGGCGGCTCGGCGGCAGTCGTCCAGCGTGACCGATCCCACCTTGGCCCCCACTCCGGACACGGCGGCACCCGCGCAGGACAGCGATGTGACGCCGAGTCCGATCAGCACGCAGGCGAGCAGCGGGTCGGCGGCCGCCTCGCCGCAGACGCCGACCGGTTTTCCTGCCGCGACGCCGGCCTCGGCCGTGCGCGCGACGAGCGCGAGGACGGCCGGCTGCCAGGGATCGGTGAGCGAGGCCAGGTCGGAGGACATCCGGTCGGCGGCCATCGTGTACTGCGCGAGGTCGTTCGTGCCGATGGACAGGAAGTCGACGTGGCGCAGGAGGCGGTCGGCCAGCAGCGCCGCGGCAGGCACCTCGACCATCACCCCGGGCACGAGGCCGCGGGCGCGGACCTCGGCCGCGAAGGATTCGGCCTCGGCGGGAGTCGAAATCATCGGCGCCATCACCCACGGCTGCGACTGCGTCTGCTTCGCCGCGGCGGCGACGGCGTCGAGTTGCCTGCTGAGGATGCCCGGGTTCTGTTCGGCGATGCGGATGCCGCGGACCCCGAGCGCCGGGTTCGCCTCGTCGGCGTGGTTGGCGAAGCGCAGCGGCTTGTCCGATCCCGCGTCGAGGGTCCGGATCACCACTTTCCGGCCCGCGAACGCGTCGAGCACCTCACCGTAGATCTCGGCCTGCTCGTCGACGCCGGGCTCGGAATCGCGGTCCAGGAAGCACAACTCGGTGCGGAACAGTCCGACGCCCTCCGCGGCGGTGCCGGACGCCGACCGCGCCCCGGCCCCGTCCTGCACGTTGGCGAGGATCGACACGGCGTGTCCGTCGCTGGTACGGCCGGGTCCTTCCCACGACTCGATGCGGAGCCGTTCGGCGCGGCCGTGTTCCACGGCGGCGCGGGCCTCGACGGGGTCCGGTTCCATCACGAGTTCGCCCGCCGAGCCGTCGAGGAGGACCGGGGTGCCCGAGACGACGGATTCGAGATCACGCACCGCGACGACACACGGGATGCCCAACTGCCGCGAGATGATCGCGGTGTGGCTCGTCGGGCCGCCGAGAACGGTCACGAGTCCGACGATCAGTTCGGGATCGAGACCGGCGGTGTCGGCGGGCGCGAGGTCCTGGGCGCAGAGGATCGACGGTGTCGTGGGCACGGGGATGCCGGGCTCGGGCAGGCCGAGGAGTTCGGAGACGACGCGGTCGCGGATGTCGCGCAGGTCGGTCACGCGTTCGGCCATCAGCCCGCCCATCTTGGTGAACAGGGTGACGAACTGCTCGGTGGCCTCGGCGGCCGCTTCCCCGGCGGGGGTTCCGCCCGCGATCAGCTTCTGCGCCGCACCCAGCCAGCCGCGGTCGGCGGCCATCGCCGCGTTCGCCTGCAGCACCTCTGCCGCCGCGCCGGAGACGCTCGCCGCGCGGTCGCGGAGTCGCTGCGACACCACGGCGGCCGCTTCCTCGAAGCGGACCTTCTCCGCGTCGCGCGACGCCTCGTCGATCCGGGCGGATCCGGGTGCGACCTCCGGTCGCGGGGCCGGCCAGATCACCGGGGCGTAGGCAATGCCCGGTACCACCGGCGTACCTCGCACGATTTCACGGTCTTCGGTCATCGGGTCCTCCTGGCCGGCTCGTTCTGTCGTCACACAGTCGGAAATGCGAATCGACTATGTGACGGAGATTACTCTCAACTCTTGACATGTCAACACACTCGGGCGTAAAACAACATGACACAACATTTCGTGTGATGCAGACCATAACGGATCGCATGACCGAACACTTCATCGACGAGAACAGGAACGGGGTCACGGTGTATCCGGAAGAACGCCAGCAAGCGGTCACCACGCTGATCTCGCAGCGGGGGCGCATGTCGGTCGCCGACCTCTCCGACACATTCGGCGTCACCACCGAGACCGTGCGCCGCGACCTCGCGTTACTCGAACGCCTCGGCCACGTCCGCCGGGTGCACGGCGGCGCGGTGCCCGCGGGTTCCCTCACCGTCACCGAGCCCGGCATGACGGAGCGCGATCACACCCGCGCCGAGCAGAAGGACCGGATCGCCAAGCGCGCCGCCGCCTACCTACCGCCGTCCGGTGGCAGCGTGCTGTTCGACGCGGGGACCACCACCGGGCGGATCATCCCGGAACTCCCGTCCGATCTGGACCTCACCGTGATCACCAACTCGGTGCCGATCGCGGCCCGGCTCGCGGGACTCAACTCGGTGACCCTGCACATGCTCGGCGGGCGGGTGCGCGGCATCACGCAGGCCGCCGTCGGCGAGGAGGCCCTGCGCATCCTCGACGTGCTTCGCGTCGACGTCGCGTTCATCGGCACCAATGCGCTCAGCGTCGGCCACGGCCTGTCCACACCGGACACCGAGGAGGCCGCGGTCAAGCGCGCGATGGTCCGGTGCGCCAACCACGTCGTCGTGGTCGCCGACTCGTCGAAGGTCGGCCGGGAGCACCTCGTCAGCTTCGCCCCCATCCACAGCGTCGACATCCTCGTCACCGACGCCGAGATCAGTTCCGCAGACCGAGCCCACTTCCACGACCAGGGAATCGAGGTGGTGATCGCATGATCGTCACGCTGACCGCCAATCCGAGCATCGACCGCACCGTCAACCTGCTCGGGCGCCTCGAACGGGGAACCGTCCTGCGCGCAGCCGCGACCCACAGCGACCCCGGAGGCAAGGGCGTCAACGTCGCCCGCGCGCTCACGTCCGCTGGTGTCGACGCTGTCGCCGTGCTGCCCGGCAACGCGGGCGACCCGCTGCTCACCGCCCTGTCCGAGCACGGGATCGAGCACGTGACCGTGGCGACGTCCGGTTCGGCACGCACCAACATCACCATCACCGAACCCGACGGCACCACCACCAAGATCAACGAACCCGGTGTCACGATGTCGGCCGGGTCCCTCGCCGATCTGCAGTCGGAGATCATCGAACGCGGGTCCCGGGCCGACTGGGTGGTGCTGTCCGGTTCCCTTCCCCCGGGCATTCCCACCGACTGGTACGCCACACTCGTCGAGGCACTGCGTTCGGCGTCGTGCCGGGTCGCCGTCGACACGTCGGACGCACCACTGCTCGCACTCGCGGACCGGTTCCCGGCGGGCTGCCCCGACCTCGTGAAACCGAACAGCGAGGAACTCGCGCAACTCACCGGCGCCGACGGGCACCTGCTCGAGGAGTCGGCGCTGCGCGGGGATCCGACGGCCACCGCCCACGCGGGCAGGCAACTCGTGGACCGTGGGGTCGAAGCCGTCCTCGCCACGCTCGGCGCCGCGGGCGCCGTTCTCGTGACGGAGGCCGGCGCCTGGTGGGCCACGCCACCACCGATCGTCGCGCGCAGCACCGTCGGCGCCGGCGATTCCTCTCTGGCCGGCTATCTGGCAGCGCACCTGTCCGGCGCGTCGCCCGCGGACTGCCTCCGATCCGCCGTCGCCTACGGCAGCGCGGCGGCCGCCCTCCCGGGCACCACCCTGCCGACCCCCGAACACGTCCACATCGACGCCGTCACCGTCACCGCCCTCAGCTCCCCCGCCCCCGATCCGGCCTGAACCAGAAGGAAACACCATGTCTCACTCGACACCCGACCGCGATTCGGGGCCGCAGATCATCAGCGAAGATCTGATCTCCCTGGACACCGACCTCGGAGCCACCAAGGAGGACGTGATCTCCGCGCTCTCCCAGCGTCTGGCGGACGCCGGCCGCGCCACGGAGGCGGATGCTCTCCGCGACGCCGCGCTGGCGCGTGAATCACAATCGGCCACAGGACTTCCCGGCGGGATCGCGATCCCGCACTGCCGCTCGGAGGCCGTCGTCGCGGCATCGCTCGGATTCGCCCGGCTCGCCCCGAAGGTCGACTTCGGCGCCCCCGACGGACCGGCCGATCTGGTGTTCCTCATCGCCGCACCCGAGGGTGCGGGCGCGGAGCACATGAAGCTGCTGTCCTCGCTCGCCCGGGCGCTGGTCCGCCCGGCGTTCGTCGGCGCGCTGCGTGATGCGAAGACACCCGCCGAGATCGTCACCCTGGTGAACGACGTCCTGGCACCCGCACCCGCCGCTGCACCCGCTGCCGCGACGGCCGCCGCAGCACCCGCCGCCGCTGCGGCCGCGGCTCCGGCACCGAAGCCCGAACCGGTCGCCCCGGAGAAGGAACCGGAGCCCGAGACGGGGCCGAAGCACATCGTCGCGGTCACGGCCTGCCCGACCGGCATCGCCCACACCTACATGGCCGCCGACTCCCTCGTCGCCGCCGGCGAACGCGCAGGCGTCGTCGTCCACGTGGAGACGCAGGGTTCGAGCGGCAGCACACCGCTCGCAGCCGGCGTGATCGCGGGCGCATCCGCCGTCATCTTCGCCACCGACGTCGGGGTGAAGGGCAAGGAGCGTTTCGCTGGCAAGCCGGTGGTCGCGTCGGGCGTCAAGCGCGCGATCAACGAGCCCGACACCATGATCACCGAGGCGCTGCGTGCGGGCATGAACCCGTCTGCGGCGACCGTCGACGCGGGTAGCGCGGGCAGCGCCGCGGACGAGCCGGCCGGATCGATCGGCTGGGGCACCCACCTGCGTCAGGTGCTGCTCACCGGTGTCAGTTACATGATCCCGTTCGTCGCCGCGGGTGGTCTGCTGATCGCCCTCGGGTTCCTGCTCGGCGGCTACGAGATCTCCGGTCCCGCGGAGGACATCGTCCTCAACAACTCCCTCGGCCAACTCCCCGACGGTGGCCTGACGACGTACCTCGGCGCGGTCCTGTTCCAGCTGGGTTCGCTCGCGTTCAGCTTCCTCGTCCCCGCACTGGCCGGTTACATCGCCTTCGCGATCGCCGACCGGCCCGGTCTGGCGCCGGGATTCACCGCCGGTGCGGTGGCGGTCTTCGTCGGCGGCGGATTCATCGGAGGCCTCGTCGGCGGTCTGATCGCCGGTGGCGTCGCGCTGTGGATCAGCCGGATCCCGGTGCCCCAGTGGTTGCGCGGCCTGATGCCCGTGGTGATCATCCCGCTGTTCGCGACGCTGATCGTCGGCGCACTCATGTTCCTGGTCCTGGGCCGACCGCTGGCCGCGATCACGACGGGCATGACGGACTGGCTCAACGGCCTGTCCGGTAGCTCGGTCATCTTCCTCGGCATCATCCTCGGACTGATGATGTGCTTCGACCTCGGTGGCCCCGTCAACAAGGCCGCATACGCGTTCGCGGTGGCCGGCCTCAACGTCAACGACACCGCGTCGCTGCGGATCATGGCGGCCGTGATGGCTGCGGGCATGGTCCCGCCGCTGGCCATGGCCCTGGCGTCGACCGTCCTCCGTCCCAGCCTGTTCAGCGAGGCGGAACGGGAGAACGGCAAGGCAGCCTGGCTCCTCGGCTCGGCGTTCATCTCCGAAGGCGCCATTCCGTTCGCCGCCGCCGACCCGCTGCGCGTCATCCCCTCGATGATGGCCGGCGGCGCCGTCACCGGCGCCCTCATCATGGCGTTCAACGTCACGCTCAGCGCACCGCACGGCGGAATCTTCGTCTTCTTCGCCATCGGCAACCTGCTGTGGTTCGTCGTGTCACTGGCCGCCGGTGTCGTCGTCTCCGCACTGTGCGTCGTCGGCGCGAAGGAATTCATCAAGCCCGGCGCGTCCGACGCCGAACTCGACCCCGACGTTGCGACAGTCGCAGCGTAAGAGAAGCAGATCGACCCGCTCGACCCACACCAACCCCACCGACAGAGGAGAGAGTCCATGCCCAGCACCACAGTCGCCGTCGGTTCGTCCATCGGCCTGCACGCCCGTCCCGCCGCCGTCATCGCCGAAGCGGTTGCCGCCGCCGGTGTGCCCGTCACGCTGGCCGTGGCGGACAGCGAACCCGTGGACGCCGGTTCCGCACTGCTCATCATGACGCTCGGCGCCACCAAGGGCACCGACGTCACGGTCACCAGCGACGACGCCGACGCCGTCGAGAAGGTCGCCCAGCTTGTGGCGGCCGACCTCGACGCCTGACCGGTTTCCGGCCGTCAGCTGGTGAGCCCCAGCCGACGGCCGGTCCAGTCCATCTCGCGTTCGAGTGCCGCACTCCAGGTGGCGCCCTCGTGGCCACCGGGAAGCTCGTAGTACCGCACGTTCAGACCGGCCGCCCGCGCGGCAGCGAACATTCGCTGCTGCTGCGGGCGGTATTCGTCGTCGGCGGCACCGGCCACGAACACCCCGGTCAACTCCGGGAACTGCCGTGTCTTCAGCACGTCGGCCGGATTGACCGCCGCGAACGCGCGCTCGTCGCCGCCGAACGTCGCCGCGACCGTTCCCGCGTGATCGCCGAGCGAGGGCTCGTCCTGACCGAGGAAATCGAGAAAGGTCGGGAAGATCTGCGGATAGTTCACCGCCAGCTGGATCGAGCAGGTTCCGCCGTAGGAGAATCCGCCGATCGCCCACTGCACCGGATCGTGCGACACCTGCAGGGACGTCTCGATCCAGGCGGGGACGTCGTGGGCCACGTAGGTGGCGGCGTTGCCCAGCGCCGAATCCAGGCACAGCGGATTCGCGTCCTGCGACCCCAGCGCGTCGACCACCACGACGACCGGTGCGAGTCCGTCGTGCCGTGCGGCATACGCGTCCACGGTCGACCCCAGTCGTCCGCTGCTGAACCAGTCCTGGGGCCGCCCCGGCTGTCCCGCGATCATCACCAGGACGGGGAGCACCGCCCGGGGTGACGTCAGGTACGCCGGCGGCAGGTACAGCACGGCCGGCCGGGCCGCGAATCCGGACTCGGTGCCCGGGATCTCCACTTCGGTCACCACGCCGGAGCCGGGTGTACGCACCGGACGTGTCCACGCCGAGTCCATCGGGGTCCCCGACTGCACCGCGTCCTCGAACCCGGAGACGTCACCGAACGACACCGGCTGGACACTGGCCGGTGGACGGTGCCCCACCAGCGAGCCTGCGGTCGGGAAGACCCCGACCTCCGCGTTGACCTGGCCCACCGCCGCGGCCGCGACCACGGCGGCCGCCACACCGATCACTCCGGCCCGCCGGACTCCGGGTTTCCGGAGCAGGAGCGCCACGGCGAGGACGAGAACGCCGACGGCGAGCCAGATCCAGGCGTACCCGGTGAGCGGTATCTGATTGGGCAGCGGGCGGTACGCCGCCCACACGACGCCTCCGATCACGGCGGTCACGGGCACCGCGACCGCCGCGGCGCCGACGACCCGGGGCCTGACCGAACGAGTCACCGCGAGCAGCACGACGAGGCCTGCCAGCACGGCCGCCGTCAACGCGAACCGGGCGCGACCGTGCTCGAGCGACAGGTGGGCGATATGCGACAACAACTCGTGGGCGTGCACAGCGCCCAGTATTCACACCGTGTCACCCGCCGAAAGAATCAGGCTCGCAACATTTCTCGCAAATCAGACCTATCGGGCACGACGGCGGACGAGGTAGCCGGCGACCACGACGAGCACTACTGCGCCGCCCGCGACCCCGATCCCCCACAGCGTTCCCGGCGACTGCGTCGACACCTCGTCCGAAATGGCCTGGACACGGGCCTGCTCCTGCACCCTCGACACCGCCCCGGGTAGCACCCGAATCGGTGGCACGGGCCCCTCCCTGGCCTCGGAGGCGATCAGCAGGTCGCCATTCTCGGTGAACGCGACCGACTCCCCCTGCGGCTGCTCCGGCACGTGGGCGCGCACGACGGGTCCGGCCGCGAATGCCGCCGCCAGGTCGCCGTCCGGGGCGGAGAACAGGAACACGTCGGAATAGCTGCGCACGGCGGCGACGGTCCCGTCGGCGGACACGGCCCCGCCGGTGAACATCGTCGAATGCACGGCCGGTGCCGTGGTGCCACTGCCGGTGGTCGCGTCGTCGACGCCGTTCGTCGCCGCGACGTCCAGCGTTCCGACCTTCTCCAGCGGGGTCGGGCCGGGGCTCGCGAGGTCGCCCACGGCGACACCGCCGACGGGCCGGTACACGTTGCCCGCCCCGAACACTTCCTTCGTGACGATCAACGGGGTGCCGTCGCGCTGGACCAGGACGGTCTCGGCGTCGTGGGGGCCGTCCGGATACGTCAGCCGATGCAGCTCTCCCGCGCCCGTGTCACGGTCCATCGCGATCAACGCCACCGTCTCGCGCCTGCGTGCGTTGTCGCCGGTGTCGGCCAGCCACAGCCGGCCGTCGGGGCCGGACGCCAGGTCCTCGACGTCGTACGGATCGACCGGCAGCGGAAGCCAGCGCTGCACGGCGCAGTTCCCGTCCATCACCGCGACCGCCCGATCGGACCCGCTGTCGCCGACCGCGTACAACAGCCCGCCCGCCGACACGAGCCCCGACAACTCCTCGAGCGAGGCCTCGTCCGGGGTGCCGACCGCGGAATCGTCGGGAGTGCACAGCGCGCCGAACTCCGACGCGTCGACCGCGGTCTGGTCGCGGAAGAACGGCTCAGCGGACCCCACTCCCGCCGCGGCGAGCGGTGCGCACGCCGCGAGCACGGCGACCGCCACGCGGGCGGACCACCGTGAGCGGTCAGGCACTGCCGCTGTACTCGACCAGTGCCGACGCCAGCGCTTCGGGCACCCGCGCGTGGACGCGTGTGCCGTCCTCCTCGTGGGAGGAGTCGAGGATCTGACCGTCCGAGTGGATCCGGGCCATCAGGTCGCCCCGGTTGTACGGGAGGAGAACGCTGACCTCGATCTCCGGGCGGACCAGGACGTCGCTCAGATGTGCCCGCAACTCGGCGATGCCCTCGCCGGTCCGGGCGGAGACGAACGACGCACCGGGCAGCAGGCCACGCAGCTGGGTCAGCGTGACCGGGTCGGCGGCGTCGATCTTGTTCACCACGATGAGCTCGGGCGGGGCCGCGGCGTCGTTCTCCCGGATCACCTCGGTGATCACCTCGTGGACCGCCTTGATCTGATCCGTGGGCAGCGGATCGGAACCGTCGACGACGTGCAGCAGCAGATCCGCGTCCGTCACTTCCTCGAGCGTCGAGCGGAACGCCTCGATCAGCTGCGTCGGCAGATGCCGCACGAAGCCGACGGTGTCGGTGAGGACGTATTCGCGGCCGTCGTCCAGCGCCGCCCGCCGGGTGGTGGGATCGAGGGTGGCGAACAGCGCGTTCTGCACCAGCACCCCGGACCCGGTCAACGCGTTGAGCAGGCTCGACTTGCCTGCGTTCGTGTAACCGACGATCGCGATGGACGGGGTCTCGCTGCGCAGACGCCTGGTGCGTTTGGTGTCGCGGGCGGCCTTCATGCCCTTGATCTCGCGACGCAGTTTCGCCATCCGCTCACGGATACGACGGCGGTCCGTCTCGATCTTGGTCTCACCGGGACCACGCAGACCCACGCCGCCGTTGCTGCCGGCGCGACCACCCGCCTGCCGGGACATCGATTCACCCCAGCCGCGCAGTCGGGGCAGCATGTATTCCATCTGGGCCAGCGCCACCTGCGCCTTACCCTCCCTGGACGTGGCGTGCTGGGCGAAGATGTCGAGGATGAGAGCGGTCCGGTCGATGACCTTGACCTTGACGACCTTCTCCAGCGCGGTCAGCTGCGCAGGGGTGAGTTCACCGTCGCAGATGACGGTGTCGGCGCCGGTGGAGAGGACGACCTCACGGAGTTCCTCGGCCTTGCCGGACCCGATGTAGGTGGCCGCGTCGGGCTTGTCCCGCCGCTGAACGAGGCCCTCGAGGACCTCGGATCCGGCGGTCTCGGCCAGCGCGGCGAGTTCGGCCATGCTGGATTCGGCCTGCGCCGCGGTTCCCTGGGTCCAGACACCGACGAGCACCACGCGTTCGAGGCGCAGCTGCCGGTATTCGACCTCGGTGACGTCTGTGAGCTCGGTGGAGAGCCCGGCAACCCGGCGCAGCGCGCTGCGGTCCTCGAGTTGCATCTCGCCGACCGAAGGGCGCCCGTCGTCGTAGGCGAACTCGGTGGAGTCGGAGATCGGCGATTCTTCTGTGCGATGTGATTTCGTCATACACCCTCATGATCCCACGGAATGTCGAGGGCGTGCACGTGCATTTCGCGCAGGGCGATCAGGCGAGGCCGTTCCACCACTTGTCGTCGAGGTTCCCGGACGCCACCAGGACCGACGGGCCGCGCAACGTCGCCCGGCCGCCGGACAGCGCCACCGTGACCTGACCACCGGGAATGCGGACATTCACCTCACCGGAATCGGCGCCGTCGAAGCGCAGTGCGGCGGTGGCCGCGGCCACCGTGCCGGTGCCGCACGACCGGGTCTCGCCGACCCCGCGCTCGTGCACCCGCATGTCCACAGCGCCGGATTCGATGCGGGTGAGGATCTCCACGTTGACGCCGTGGGGGAAGAAACCGGGATCGAAGCCGGGTGCGGCCGTCAGGTCGAGGGCCGACAGGGACGCCGCCGTGAGGTGCGCGTCGACACACGCCAGGTGCGGATTGCCGACGTCGATGCCGATGCCGTTGAACACCTTGCCGTCGATGGTCGCGGCGCTCGTTCCGAGATCGCGCACCACACCCATGTCGACGGTGACCTCGCCGACGGAGCCGTCGGCCGAGTGCACGATCACCGGTTTGCCGCCGGCCCGGCTGCCGACCACGAACTCGTCGCGCGTCTCGAGACCGGTCGACCGGAGGTAGTGGGCGAAGACGCGGACACCGTTGCCGCACATTTCCGCGATCGACCCGTCGGCGTTGCGGTAGTCCATGAACCAGTCGTCCTCGGACGTGCCGTCCGGGAGTTCGGCGAGCACACCGGCAGCGGCCAGCGCACCGGCCTTGGCGACGCGCAGGATTCCGTCGGCGCCGAGTCCGCGCCTGCGATCGCACAGCGCCGCCACCCGCGGGGCAGACAGGTCGATGCGGACGTCGGGATCGGGGAGGACCACGAAGTCGTTCTCGGTGCCGTGTCCCTTGCTGAAATCCATGCGCACCACTCTAACCAACGGCCGAGGAGGTACCGGTTCTCATCTGCGCTGCCGGGCGATTTCGTAGAGGGCGACGGCGCCGGCGGAGGGGGCGCCGAGGG
This sequence comes from Rhodococcus pseudokoreensis, assembly GCF_017068395.1. NCBI lineage: Bacteria > Bacillati > Actinomycetota > Actinomycetes > Mycobacteriales > Nocardiaceae > Rhodococcus > Rhodococcus pseudokoreensis. The sequence continues at coordinate 497,104 of NZ_CP070619.1, forward strand.
AACTGGCCGCGCCCCCGATCGGGATGTTGACGACCGTGTCGCAGGCGCTGCGCCACGCGGCGCTCATCCCGCGGGTCTCGTTGCCGATCACGAGCACGGTGCCGCCACCGAAGTTGTGGGCGTCGACGGTGACGGAACCGGTCTCGTCCGTCCCGACGATGTGCAGTTCGGTTCCGGACGCTCTCCTCGCTTCGCGGAAGGCGAGGATCTCGTCGACGGACGACACGGTGACGACGGGCATCGCGAAGAGCGATCCGGTGGAGGCGCGGACGCTGCGGGGGTCGAACGGGTCGGCGCCGTGGCCGACCACGACGACCGCGTCCGCGCCGAACGCGTTGGCGGAGCGGACGAGGGTACCGAGGTTTCCGGGTGAGGTGGGCCGGTCGAACACGACGATGAGGGGGACGGACTGCAGTCGCAGGTCCTTCAGTCGCGGTGCGCGGGTCTTCGCGACCGCGATCAGTTCCGGCGCGGTGTCGGTCTTCTCGCCGAGTTCGGTCATCAGTTCGGCGCTGACACCGATCTGTTCGACGGATCGGGTCGCGAGCAGTTCCCGCGCCCAGTCGGACAGCGGCGGGCCGTCGATGCGGTGCAGTAGCGATTCGATCGGCCAGTCGTGTTCCAGGGCGAGGTTGAGGGGGCGCACGCCCTGGATCAGGAAGCGTCCGGCCTTCGTCCGCTTGGCGCGGTTGGTGAGGTACGACTGCCACTGCTGGAAGCGGGCGTTGCGGGTGGTCACCAGCACGGACGAGGCCGGACGGTGCCGCCCGGACGGTGTTCGGCTCATCGTTCTCCCAGTGTTCGCGTCTCGTCGAGGGTGCGGATCGTGGCGTCCGCGAGGTCGGGGGTGTTTCCGTCGAGCCAGTGGATGCGGGGGTCGCGGCGGAACCAGGACCGTTGTCTGCGCACGTAGCGCCGGGTGCCGATGAACGTGCGTTCCTCGGCCTCGGCCAGGTCGTATTCGCCGTCGAGCCACGCGAGGACCTGCGCGTAACCGATGGCCCGGGGCGCGGTGACGCCGTCGCGCAGTCCCACGTCGATGAGCCCGCGCACCTCGTCGACGAGTCCCTGTTCGAACATCAGCCGGGTGCGGAGCCGGATCCGGTCGTCGAGTTCGGCGGTGTCGCGGTCGACGCCGACGATGTGTGCGCCCCAGCGTGGTTCGCCGATGCGCGGGGCGGACGCCGCGAACGGCCTGCCGGTGATCTCGACGACTTCGAGGGCACGGACCAGGCGCCTGCCGTCGGTGGGGAGGATCGATGCGGCGGCGTCGGGATCCACCCGGCTCAGCTCGGCGTGGACGGCCGCGACGCCCTGCTCGGCGAGGACGGCTTCCCACCGCGCCCGCACCGACGCATCGGTGGCGGGGAAGCTCCACTCGTCGAGCAGTGACTGCACGTACATCATCGATCCGCCGACGATGACCGGCACGGCGCCGCGGGCGGCGATCGCCTCCACGTCGCGGACCGCGGCCTGCTGATAGTTCGCGACGGTGGCCGTCTGCGTCACGTCGAGCACGTCGAGTTGGTGATGCGGTATTCCGCGGCGTTCGGCCGGGGCGAGTTTGGCGGTGCCGATGTCCATGCCGCGGTACAGCTGCATGGCGTCGATGTTGACGATTTCGCCGCCGAGTCGTTCCGCCAGGTCCAGCGCGAGATCCGACTTTCCGGTGGCGGTCGGTCCGACGACGGCGATCGGGACGGGTGAGGTCACGGACGCCACTCCCCCACGTGGTAGCCGACTCCGTAGGGCGCGGCGCTGTACAACGTCCGGCAGGAGGCGGGCGCAGCGTCGAACACTCCGGCGAGCACCTGCCACGGGACCCGCCCACCGATGCCGAGGGCGGCGCACTCGGCGGGGTCGAGGGCGAGCAGCGCGTCCCGGTCACCGATGTCGAGGGCCGCGTCGACGCGGGCCTGCACACCTTCCGCACGGGGGTCGAACGCGCCCGGCGCCTTCGCCGTGAGGGTGTTCGCTCCGTCCGCGACGATCACCAGCCCGCGCGGCTCGGGGTCCCGGTCGAGAAATGTGCGCAGTTCCGCGCCGTACGCGGCGCACTGCTGCGGCGACAGGTCGGCGGCGAGGATCCGCGCGTCGACGACGGCGTCCGGCGCGCACGTTCCCCGGATCCACCCGGCCGTCAGCGCCGCGAGCGGCAGGTCCGGGTCGGGCTCGCCGGCGGGACCGGGCCGCAGCGTGACCCGCACGTCGACGCCGTAGCCGCGGTAGGTGCCCTGCGCGTCGGCCCGCACCTCCGCCGCGATGGGCGCCGCGCCGACCGCCACCCATTCGGTGGCGATCGCGGACAAGGCCTTCGCCGCCGCCTGGACCGCGTCCCGCAGCGGCGCCGTCTCCGCAGCGGCCGCCCCGGTCAGTTCGGGTACCAGCAACGGTGGGGACGGCACGAGGATGGCAGCGGTGAACACACAGTCACGCTAGTCGACCGCTGGCACGGACCCGACATCCGATTCGGGCACTGCCGTCAATCGGTACCAACACGGACCGTCCGACCTGATTCAATAGTCCACAGGGCCCGTACCGGGTTGAATGGAGCCAGCACCCGTCCCGGGTCGTATGGAGCCAGTATTGCGTTCAGGCAGCCGTGACGCGCGGCAGAGATGAGGAACCGATGACCGACAGCAGCGACGCGAAGCCCGCCGTGGAGCCTGCCGCTCAGCAGCACGACACACCGAAGCCCAGCGTCCCGAAGCCGGGTGCCGCCGCGAAACCGGGTGCACCCAAGCCCCACCCCACACCGACGCACGCCCTCTCCGCCCCCGCCGTCGCCGCCCCCGCACACAGTGATCCGAGCGAGTTCGGCCGCGTCGACGACGACGGCACCGCCTGGGTGAAGACCGCGGACGGCGAACGGCAGATCGGGTCGTGGCAGGCCGGAGACGCGGCCGAAGGCCTGGCGCACTTCGGTCGGCGCTTCGACGATCTCGCCACCGAAGTGGCCCTCCTCGAGGCCCGGCTCAATTCCGGTGCGGGCGACGCGAAGAAGACGAAGACGGCGGCAATCGCTCTCGCCGAATCCCTCCCGACCGCCGCGGTGATCGGTGACATCGACTCGCTCGCCGCGCGACTCGACGTCATCATCGCCGGGTCCGACGAGGCCGCCGCCCACGCCAAGCACGAGAAGGAACTGTCGCGGCAGGCGCACACCGAACGCAAGGAAGAACTGGCCGCCGAGGCGGAACAGATCGGTGCCGAGTCCACGCAGTGGAAGGCCGCCGGCGACCGGTTGCGCGAGATCCTGGACGAGTGGAAGACGATCCGCGGGATCGACCGGAAGGTCGACGACGCGCTGTGGAAGCGGTATTCCAAGGCGCGGGAGGCGTTCAACCGGCGCCGAGGCGCGCATTTCGCCGAACTCGACCGTGAGCGCGCCGCCGCCAAGACCAAGAAGGAAGAACTCGTCGAGCGGGCGGAGGCATTATCCGACTCCACCGACTGGGGTCCCACGGCCGGAGCCTTCCGCGATCTGCTCGCCGAATGGAAGGCCGCCGGACGCGCACCACGGGAAGCCGACGACAACCTGTGGAAGCGTTTCAAGGGCGCTCAGGACGTGTTCTTCGCCGCCCGCAACGCCGCATCCTCCGAACGCGACGCCGAGTTCGAGGAGAACGCGGTCGCCAAGGAGGAGTTGCTGAAGAACGCCGGCCACATCGATCCCTCCAAGGACATCGACGGGGCGAGGGCCGCACTCCGTGACCTGCAGGAGAAGTGGGACGCCATCGGGAAGGTGCCCCGCGAACGGATGCACGACCTCGAGGGCAAGCTGCGTGCCATCGAGAAGCGGGTCCGCGACGCCGCCGACGAGGAATGGCGCCGCACCGACCCGGAGGCGCTCGCCCGGGCCGCGCAGTTCCGGGAGCGGGTCACACAGTTCGAGGAGCAGGCGGCCAAGGCCACCGCGGCGGGCAAGACGAAGGACGCCGAGAGCGCCCTCGCGCAGGCCCAGCAGTGGCGCGAATGGGCCGAGGCTGCAGAGGGCGCCGTCAGCGGCCAGTAGGCACGATCAGCCGACGTTCCAGTCGCCGCGTCGCTCCGCTTCGGCGGCAGCGGCGCGGCGTTCCTCTTCCGCGGCCAGTTGCAGCGCGGTCCGGCTCCAGACCACCTTCAGCCAGTGGAACGTCAGCACGATGACGGTGAGCCAGCCGATGATCAGCCCGATGCCCGGCCCGGCCGCCTCGACGCCGGGCGCCGGGGTCTGCCGCGACCAGATGGCGAGCATGCCGAACACGATGGACACGGCAGTTCCCGCGAGGGCCACCCACGCGAGAGCCCAACGGCGGGTGACGAGCGCCAGCATCGACACGACGACCCCGAACACCACCTCGAACCACACGAACAGTCGCGACGGCAGCTTGATCGTCTCCGCGAGGGCGTCGTCCCCGTACACCAGCACCTCCCAGCCGTTGGCGATGCCGGAGTGCGGCAACGTCAGCGAGCCCAGGAGCACGACCACCGCGACGGCGACGACGAGCGCACGCGCCCCGGGATCGATCTCACCGGCCACCTTCTTCTCGGCGGCGTCGAAGTCCTTGAGGTAGCTCTCGATCGGCTCGTTCGCGTCACTCGGGTCGTCGTGGCGCTGTTCGTCGAACTGCGGGGTCATGCGTTGCATCCCATCTGAGCGGGTAGTGGTGCGGGCGCACCGATCTGCGGCAGTCCGAGTCCCACTCCGATCGGCGGGGTCTTCGGGGTGACGCCCTTCTCGAAGGAGTCGCCTGCGCGGGTGCGGCGGTGGGTCAGGACCGGGGTGTCCGCGACGAGGTGGTGCGGGGCGGCGGCGCTGATCACGATGGTGACGACGTCGCCGGGCCGGACGTTTCCGTCGAGGTTTCCCTCCGGCCGGAAGTGGACGAGCCGGCCGTCGCGGGCGCGCCCGCTCATCCGGGCGGTCTCCGCGTTCTTGCGGCCCTCCCCGGCGGCGACGAGCAGTTCCACCTCGGCGCCGACGAGCTTCTGGTTCTCCTCGAGCGTGATCTGTTCCTGCAACGCGATGAGACGTTCGTACCGTTCCTGCACGACGGCCTTGGGCAGCTGGTCATCCATGTCCGCTGCCGGGGTGCCGGGCCGCTTGGAGTACTGGAAGGTGAACGCGCTGGTGAAGCGCGCCTGCCGGACGACGTCGAGCGTGTCCTGGAAGTCTTCCTCGGTCTCACCGGGGAACCCCACGATGATGTCGGTGGTGATCGCCGCGTGCGGCATCGCGGTGCGGACCTTCTCGATGATCCCCAGGAACCGCGACTTCCGGTAGGAGCGACGCATCGCCTTGAGGACGCGGTCCGAACCGGATTGCAGCGGCATGTGCAGCTGAGGGCACACGTTGGGGGTCTCGGCCATCGCCTCGATGACGTCGTCGGTGAACTCGGCCGGGTGCGGCGAGGTGAAGCGGACGCGCTCGAGCCCGTCGACGTCGCCGCACGCACGCAGCAGCGCGGCGAACGCGCCCCGGTCGCGGGGCTGGTCGGGGTCGGCGAACGACACGCCGTACGCGTTGACGTTCTGCCCGAGCAGCGTCACCTCGACGACGCCCTCGTTCACCAGGGCCTGCACCTCGGCCAGGATGTCGCCGGGCCGCCGGTCGACCTCCTTGCCGCGCAGCGCGGGCACGATGCAGAACGTGCACGTGTTGTTGCATCCCACCGAGATGGACACCCAGCCGGCGTACGCCGACTCCCGCTTGGCGGGCAGCGTCGACGGAAACGCCTCGAGCGCGTCGAGGATCTCGACCTCGGCCCGCTGATTGTGGCGCGCCCGGTCCAGCAGCGCCGGGAGCGACCCGATGTTGTGGGTGCCGAACACGACGTCCACCCACGGCGCCTTCTTCACGACGACGTCGCGGTCCTTCTGCGCCAGGCACCCGCCGACCGCGATCTGCATGTCGGGATTCTGTTCCTTCGCCGGCGCCAGATGGCTCAGGTTGCCGTACAGCTTGTTGTCGGCGTTCTCCCGTACCGCGCAGGTGTTGAAGACGACGAGGTCCGGCGATTGCCCGGCGGCCGCCTTCGTGTAGCCGGCGTCCTCGAGGAGCCCCGACAACCGCTCGGAGTCGTGCACGTTCATCTGGCAGCCGTACGTGCGCACCTCGTAGCTGCGGTGAGGGGTCTGGTCGATCGTGTCCACGTATGCCAGGGTACGGCCCGCGCCAAATCGCCTCGTCGCGGCCGGTGTGCGCCAGGACACACGACCGAAGCCGGACAGTAAAGTTTCCGTGACATCCCGAGGATTCTCGGAGCAAATGACAGGTGCTCCCGCTCGCAGCACATAGGGTCATCGACTATGACGCAAGCCGACGACGCGACGCCGACACCCCCCACGGGCGCGGCCCCGTCCATGATCTCGATGAAATCGGTGAACAAGCACTTCGGCGCCCTCCACGTCCTGCAGGAGATCGACCTCGAAGTTCCTCGGGGACAGGTCGTGATCGTCCTGGGACCGTCCGGATCCGGGAAGTCGACGCTGTGCCGCACCATCAACCGCCTCGAGCCCATCGACTCCGGTGAGATCGCCGTGGACGGCAAGGTGCTGCCTGCCGAGGGCAAGGCACTGGCCGCGCTGCGCGCCGACGTGGGGATGGTGTTCCAGTCGTTCAACCTGTTCGCCCACAAGACGATCCTCGAGAACGTGATGCTCGCACCGGTCAAGGTGCGGAAGAAGAGCAGCGCCGACGCGAAGAAGACGGCCTACGAACTTCTCGAACGGGTCGGCATCGCCAACCAGGCGGACAAGTACCCGGCGCAGTTGTCGGGCGGTCAGCAGCAGCGCGTCGCGATCGCCCGCGCACTCGCCATGAACCCCAAGGTCATGCTGTTCGACGAGCCGACGTCCGCGCTCGACCCGGAAATGGTCAACGAGGTCCTCGACGTCATGACCTCACTCGCCAAGGAAGGCATGACCATGCTCGTGGTGACCCACGAGATGGGCTTCGCCCGCAAGGCCGGCGACCGTGTCCTCTTCATGGCCGACGGCCAGATCGTCGAGGATTCCGAGCCCGCCACGTTCTTCACCGCTCCCAAATCCGAGCGCGCGAAGGACTTCCTCGGCAAAATTCTCAGCCACTGACCGGGAGGGCGCCGCTGCGGTGCCCTCCCGGTCGACCGTGCTCCACAGGCAACACCCGTCATTTCAATTGGAGGAACTCGATGAGGATCAACCGCTCGATTCGTGTGGGAATCGGCGTCATGGCGCTCGCCGTCGTCGCATCGGCCTGTGGCGGAGGTGAAGAGAAGAGCGCCTCCCAGAGCGCGTCGGAGGGCAAGCTCACGGTCGGAATCAAGTACGACCAGCCCGGCCTCGGACTGCGCAACCCCGATGGTTCCTTCAGCGGTTTCGACGTCGAGGTGGCCGAGTACATCGCGGGCAAGCTGGGTGTCGCGCCCGAGAACATCGAGTTCAAGGAGTCCCCGTCGGCTCAGCGCGAGACGCTGATTCAGAACGGTGAGGTCGACTACATCGTCGCCACCTACTCGATCACCGACGCCCGCAAGGAGAAGGTCGACTTCGCCGGGCCGTACTTCATCGCCGGACAGTCGCTCCTGGTGAAGTCCGACAACACCGACATCACCGGCCCCGAGTCGCTCAACGGTGGCAAGAAGCTGTGCTCCGTCACCGGGTCCACCCCGGCGCAGAAGGTCAAGGACCAGTACGCGAAGGACGTGCAACTGCAGGAGTTCGACACGTACTCCGCCTGCGTCGAGGCGCTGCGGAACGGCGCAGTCGACGCCGTCACCACCGACGACATCATCCTCGCCGGTTACGCGGCGCAGTACCCGGGCGAGCTGAAGGTGGTCGGCGCGCCGTTCACCCAGGAGCGCTACGGCGTCGGCCTGGCCAAGGGCGACGACGAGACCCGCGCCAAGATCAACGACGCCATCGAGGCGATGATCGCGGACGGTTCGTGGGCGCGTGCGTTCAACGAGACCGTCGGCGCGTCGGGCTACCCGATCCCCGCACCGCCGACCGTCGATCGGTACTGAGCAACTCACTCATCCGGGTCGGACGACTCCCCTTTCGTGGAGTCGTCCGGCCCGGTTCGACACCAACCACCGGTGACCTGGGGAGACGGTAAGTGGACCTACTGAGCAAATACAGCGATCAGCTGATCGACGCGTTCTGGACGACGGTGCAGCTGACCGCGTTCTCGGCTGTCGGCGCTCTGATACTCGGCACGATCCTCGCGGCGATGCGGGTGTCACCGATCCCGGTCGCACGCGGTGTCGGCGCGGCGTACGTGACGATCTTCCGGAACACTCCCCTGACGTTGATCATCATCTTCTGCTCGTTCGGGCTGTTCCAGACGATGGGCGTCAAGCTCGCCCCCGAGCAGTCACCGACGTTCTTCGAGCAGAACAACTTCCGGCTCGCCGTGCTCGGCCTCAGCATCTACACCGCGGCCTTCGTCTGCGAGTCGTTGCGGTCCGGTATCAACACCGTGCACGTCGGCCAGGCGGAGGCGGGCCGGTCGCTCGGCCTCACGTTCTCCCAGAATCTGCGGCTCATCGTGCTGCCGCAGGCATTCCGCGCGGTCACCGCACCCCTCGGCAGCGTGCTGATCGCCCTGACGAAGAACACGACCATCGCCTCGGTGATCGGCGTGGCGGAGGCATCGCTTCTGATGAAGGAAATGATCGAGAACGAGGCCGCCATCTTCGTCGTCGGTGGCATCTTCGCGCTCGGATTCGTGATCCTGACCCTGCCGATGGGGCTTCTCTTCGGATACCTGAGCAAGCGATTCGAGGTTGCACGATGAGCAATTCCGCCACCGTCCTCTACGACGCGCCGGGCCCGAAGGCGAAGAACGTCTACCGCCTGATCTCCGTCGCCGTCGCCCTCGCACTGCTGGGAATCGGCTACCTCGTCTACGCCGCACTCGACGACAAGGGCCAGCTGACCGCGGCGAAATGGGAACCGTTCACCGAATCGACCTCGTGGACCACGTATCTCATTCCCGGTATCCGCGGCACCCTCGTCGCGGCCGCCGTGTCGATCGTGTTCGCGTTGATCCTCGGCGCGATCCTCGGCATCGGACGCCTGTCGGACCACCGCCTGGTGCGATGGGTGGCGGGCGGAATCGTCGAACTGTTCCGCGCCATCCCGGTGCTGATCCTGATGATCTTCTCGTACCAGCTGTTCGCCGAGTACGAGGTTTTCAAGTCGAAATACCTGGCGCTCGCCGCGGTCATCGTGGGCCTCACGCTGTACAACGGCTCGGTGATCGCCGAAATCGTCAGGGCCGGCATCAACTCGCTCCCCAAGGGCCAGAGCGAGGCCGCCATGGCACTGGGCATGCGCAAGAGCCAGGTCATGCGCACCATCCTGCTGCCGCAGGCCGTGACGGCGATGCTCCCCGCGATCATCTCGCAGATGGTGGTCGCCCTGAAGGACTCCGCGCTCGGTTACCTCATCGGGTACGTCGAAGTGGTGCGGTCCGGTCAGCAACTCGGTGCGTTCTACGGCAACTACCTGCCCGCCCTGATCGTCGTGGCGATCATCATGATCGTCCTCAACTACACGCTCACCGTGGTGGCGACCAGGGTGGAGAAGCGGCTGCGGGCCGCCCGCAAGGGCGGAGGGCCCAAGGGGGCCGTTCCCGAACTTCCCGCGGTATCGGTCCCGGGCATGGACATCACCGACAAGCGGCTGTGACCCGGCACTGCTCCTGACACGGCACTGTGTCCGAGACGGCAACTGCGGTCGGATGGGAACTCGGTTCCCGTCCGACCGCAGTGTTGTTGGTCGTCGTGTCCAATTCAGGCAGTGTCCGAGTCAGGTCTCGTCGAACAGGCCGTCGGTCTCCGCGCCGGCACGGTCGAGTTGCTCCTTGACGACCTCGAACGCCATGCCCTGGGGGAACCCGCGACGCGCCAGCATGGACACCAGCCGGCGGACCGCCCGGTCACGGTCGTCCGCCGACACGGTGCGCAGTTTCTTCGCGACCAGTTCGGTGGCTCGCGCTCGTTCGTCTTCGCTGTCGATCTGAGCGAGCGCCTCGGTGGCGTCTTCCTGACCGATGCCCTTGCGGCGCAGTTCCAGTGCGAGCGCACGTTTCCCCTTGCCGGAGTACGTGTGCCGCGAATGCACCCACTGCTGGGCGAAGTCGGCATCGTTGACCAGCCCCACCTCGGTGAGCCGATCGAGTACGCGCTCGGCGATGTCGGCCGAGTACCCCTTCTTCGCCAGACGGTCGGACAGCTCCGCTCGACTCCGGGCACGGTCCGTCAGGAGACGCAGGCACAAATCCTTGGCCTGCGTCTCCGTTCCACCTTCGTCCGTGGGACGCACGGCAGCGCCTAGAATTCGACCGGTGCGGCGTCGTCCGTAGCAGCAGCAGTGACGTCGGCGCCGATTCCGAGCTTTTCCTTGATCTTCTTCTCGATCTCGTCCCGGATGTCGGTGTTCTCCAACAGGAACTTGCGGGCGTTCTCCTTGCCCTGCCCCAGTTGGTCGCCTTCGTAGGTGTACCAGGAACCCGACTTGCGAATGAACCCGTGCTCGACACCCATGTCGATCAGCGAGCCTTCCTTGCTGATTCCCTGGCCGTAGAGGATGTCGAACTCGGCCTGCTTGAACGGCGGCGCGACCTTGTTCTTGACCACCTTGACGCGGGTGCGGTTACCCACCGCGTCGGTGCCGTCCTTCAGGGTCTCGATCCGCCGCACGTCGAGGCGCACGGACGAGTAGAACTTCAACGCCTTACCACCGGTGGTGGTTTCGGGAGAACCGAACATGACGCCGATCTTCTCGCGCAGCTGGTTGATGAAGATCGCGGTGGTGCCGGAGTTGCTGAGCGCACCGGTCATCTTACGAAGCGCCTGGCTCATCAGACGTGCCTGCAGACCCACGTGGCTGTCGCCCATCTCGCCCTCGATCTCGGCGCGCGGGACGAGAGCCGCCACGGAGTCGACGACGAGGATGTCGAGGGCGCCGGAGCGGATCAGCATGTCTGCGATCTCGAGCGCCTGCTCACCAGTGTCGGGCTGCGACACCAGCAGCGCGTCGGTGTCGACGCCGAGCTTCTGGGCGTAGTCGGGGTCGAGCGCGTGCTCGGCGTCGATGAACGCGGCGATGCCGCCGGCCGCCTGGGCGTTGGCGACCGCGTGCAGAGCGACGGTGGTCTTACCCGAGGACTCCGGGCCGTAGATCTCGACGACACGGCCGCGGGGCAGCCCGCCGATACCGAGGGCGACGTCCAGCGCGATGGAGCCGGTCGGGATGACGGCGATGGGCTGACGGACACCTTCGCCCAGGCGCATCACCGAGCCCTTGCCGAAGTTCTTGTCGATCTGCGCCAGCGCGAGGTCGAGCGCCTTGTCTCGATCGTGTGCCTGTGGTGCCATCGTCGTCCCCATTCTCGAGTCTCATCAGTGATCTGCGGTCAGGTTAGATCCAGGTACCGACAAGAACCGTGACCACCGAACATCTCCAGCATAGGGGAACGTGTGTTCGATTGGTGCGACCGGTCCGTTCGACACGCCGGATTTCTACCGGCGCTGCGGTGGGACGTCGAACTCGGCGCACAGTTCACGCCACACCTCGCGGGGTTCCCGGCCGTCCTCGATGGCCTCGGCGGCGGTCTTGCCCCCGAGGCTGAGCAGCACGTGGTCGACCAGTAGTGCGTCGCCGCGCATCTGCCCGAACTCTTCGCGGACGAGTTCGTGAAATTCTGTCAGTCGCACGCTTCCACGCTAGCCGAACCCCGAGCGGGGCTCTCACCGCAGCGCGTCGCGGCAGACCTCCACCGGATCCGCCACATCCGTGACGCTCCGCGCGGCGCGCTGCGCGGCCTCCGCGTGGGCGCCGTTCGAGAGCACCTGGTCGACCGCCGCACGGAGCGCCTCGGCGCTCGGGGGACGCACCACGACGGCACTCCCTTGCCGCGCGGCGCGATTCGCGAGTTCCCACTGATCGCCGCCGCCGGGGACCACCACCGCCGGGACACCCGCGAGCAGGGCCTTCGCCAGCATCCCGTGCCCCCCGCCGCAGACGACGGCGGAGGCCTCGCGGAGCATCGCGTCCTGACGGCCGAGACCCGCTCGCACCCAGGGCGGAACCGCGGCCGACGATCCCTCCAGGATGGACGCGATCACGCGGACGCCGGCCCCGTCGAGCCCGGCGAGCGTCGTCTCGAGCATGCCCTCGACACCGGTGAACGCGGTCGACGGGGCCACCATGACCAGCGGATCAGTGCCGTCCGGCGGCTCGAGCACCTTGTTCGTCGGTTCCCACAGCAGCGGCCCGACCACGTGCGCCTCGGCGGGCCAGTCCGGTCTCGGCACCTCGAGCGCGGGGAGCGTCGCGATCAGCCGGCGCACCGGTCCCGGATCCTTCGCAGGCAACCCGACGCCGACCCGGGCCTCGGAGCGCTGCCGCTCGCCCTGCCGGATCGACCGCGCCGTCGCCGCCCGCATGAGCGTGTCTCGGGCCCGGCCCCGGATTCCCACCCCCGGAGCCAACCCGCTTCCGATGGGCGGCAATCCCCGGGACGCCGCGTACAGCGGGTGCGGGGACAACTCGACCCACGGGATCCCCAGCCGCTCCGCGGCCATGCCGCCACCTGCGGTGAGGATGTCCGAGACCACGAGGTCGGGTCCCATCGCGCGCAGGTCGGGGAGCAACTCGGTGGAGATGTGCGCGGCGCGGGCGTGGATGCGCGCGCCCGCGTCGAGGTCGTCGTCCGTCGGGCGGGGTGCGAGACCTTTCAGCACCTCCGCAGGCACACCCGCTGCCCGCGCGGGCTCGACCCACCGGGTGCCGGTGAACAGGACCGGTTCGTCCCCGGCCTCGATGAAGGCGAGGCACAACGCCAGGGCGGGAAAGGCATGTCCGGGATCAGGCCCGGCGACCACGGCGACTCGCACGAAGCACAGGGTGTCACACGGCCGGCGTCACCGTTTCTCGAACACGGCTTCGGCGGCGGCGAGGGACCGCGCACGGTCGGCGGGGACGAGCCCGATCCGGGTGCGCCGGTCGAGGAGGTCGTCGACGTCGAGTGCGCCCTCGTGGGTCACCGCGAACGCGAACTCGGCACGGCTCACGTTCACGCCCTCGGCGATCGGGGCCAGCAGTTCCGGGTCGGCCGCGGCGATCAGCGCCGCCTCCGTTCCGTAGCGGGCGAGCAGCGCCGGCGGGGCCGAAACCTGCCGCAGCGCTTCGGGAGTCGCGGCGCCGACGAGCGGGAGGGCGCGAGTCCGGCAGGGGCGCGCGTCCAGCCCCGCCGCCGCCACCGCGGCATCGACGGCGTCCTCCGCCATCTTGCGGTACGTGGTCAGCTTGCCGCCCACCACACTGACCAGACCGGTGTCCGAGCGGAGGACTGCATGGTTGCGCGAGAGGTCGGCGGTCGATCCGTCGCCGGTGTCGAGCAGCGGTCGCAGTCCGGCGAACGTGCCGAGGACGTCCGAACGCTGCAACGGCACTTCGAGTGCGGTGTTCACCGTGTCGAGCAGGAAGTCGATCTCCTGCTCCGACGCTTCCGGGACGTCGGGGACGGGTCCCGGCGCCGCCTCGTCGGTCAGGCCGAGGTACACGCGGCCGAGCTGTGCGGGCAGCGCGAAGACGAAGCGATTGGTCTCCCCGGGGATCGGAACCGTGAGCGCCGCCGTCGGGTTCCCGAGTCGTTCCGCCGGCAGGACCAGATGTGTGCCGCGACTGGGCCGCAACGTGATCGACGGATCGATCTCACCCGACCACACTCCTGCCGCGTTGACCACGGCGCGCGCCGTGATCGACAGTTCCGCGCCGGTCAGCTCGTCGCGCAGGGTCGCGGAGGTCCCGGTCACGTCGTAGGCGCCCGTCCGGGTGAGCACCTTCGCGCCGTGCAGCGCAGCGGTGCGCGCGAGGGACACCACGAGCCTGGCGTCGTCGACCAACTGGCCGTCGAATGCCATCAGACCCCCCCGAAGACCGTCCCGGCGCACCGCGGGGGTCAGTTCGACCACCCGGTCCGCCCGGACCGTCCGCGATCGCGGCAGGACCGCCGACGGTGTGCGGGCGCTCGCACGTAGCAGGTCACCGGCGAGGAATCCCGTGCGGACGAGAGACTTTCCGAACAGCGTCGTGGAATCGAGTACGGGGACGAGCTGTGGCAGCGCCCGGACGAGGTGGGGTGCGGTGCGGGTCATGAGGATTCCGCGTTCGACCGCGCTCTCGCGGGCGATGCCGACGTTGCCCGACGCCAGGTACCGCAATCCGCCGTGGGCAAGTTTCGAACTCCACCGGCTGGTCCCGAACGCGAGGTCCCGCTTCTCCACGAGCACGACGTCGAGGCCGCGTGACGCCGCGTCGAGCGCGACACCGACGCCGGTCACGCCGCCGCCGATCACCAGGACGTCGACGCGTGCGCCGTCCGACAATTGGTCGAGTTCGCGTGTCCGGCGCGCGGCGTTCAGCGCCGACGAGCGGCTCACGGGCGGCGTGCTGGAGTTGCTCACCGGTCTCCTCGATTTGTCGAGTGGGTGTCGGCTGCGTCGGGTGCCAGATAGGTGCCGACGGCGTGCCGGAGTTGTTCGGTCAGGGCGTCGCCGGGAAGTTCCTCGGCGACCATCACGGCCGACTGGACCGCGGACTGTGCGATCAGCAGCACCATGGTGGCGATCTGACGGCTGTCCCCCGCGCGGATCGAGCCCTGGGCCTGCCCCGCCGACACCGCGGCCGAGACCTGGTCGATGATCGCCCGCTGGCTGGTACCGAGCCGCTCGAGGATGTAGGTGGTGAACAGTTCCTGATCCGAGCGCAGGATCTTCACGAACAGCGGATGGTCACGCACCTCGGTGGACACGTGGACCACGGCGTCGACCAGTTGGCGGTGAACCGATTCCTCGGTGGAGAATTCGGGCATCACCGCAGCGATCTCGCGGGTCATGAGATCGGCGACCACCGCCCTGGTGTCCGACCAGCGCCGGTAGACGGTCGGCCTGCTGACGCCGGCCCTCCGCGCGACCTCCGCGAGGGTGGTGCGGCGCAGTCCGAAATCGAGGATGCACGAGCGTGCGGCGTCGAGGATGGAGTCTTCGACGCTCGCTGAGGTGTCGTCACGCGACGGTGGATTACGAATAGACATTGTATGTAACACCGTAACGCATGAATGCCTCGCCGGCACCATCCCGCGCATCGTCACGATCACGGTCACTCGCGAACTCAGCCGAAGTAGTAGAGCTCGAACCCCACCGCGCGTTCGGCGTCGAATCCCGGTTCCGGCCCGGTCACCATCTCGACCTGCGCCCGTGCCTGCTGCCCCACCGGCACGTCGCTGAGCGCCTCCAGGTAGTGGACGTGCTCGGCCAGGGAGAGCACCGCCCGATCCACCGTGTGGGTGACGTCCACGGCGTGGGTGGGGGTCATCGTGTGGACCGCCACCCACCGGACTCCGCGCCACGGCGGCAACCCGGACTCCCCCAGTTCGGGGAAGATCCATTCGTTCGCGGCGTCCGCGGTGGCGTCGAGGACGGCTCGCCCGAGCGCACGGTGGTCCGCACTGTTCAGCTGCCCCGGCCCCCAGGTGTCGCCGAAGTTCGCCGTGACCACGAGATCCGGGCGATGACGACGGATCGCCGTGGCGAGGTCGCGTCGGAGCGCGAGACTCTCGACGAGAGTGCCGTCGGGGTAACCGAGGAACTCGACGTCGGTCACCCCCACCACGGCCGCGGAGCGCCGCTCCTCCGCCTCCCGCAGCGGGCCCGACTCCGTCGGGTTCAGGCCCGCGATCCCGGCCTCTCCGCTGGTGGCGAGCACGTAGCGGATGTCCTTGCCCTGCCCGGTCCAGCGCGCCACGGCCGCCGCTGCGCCGTATTCGATGTCGTCGGGGTGCGCGACCACGACGAGCCCACGATGCCAGTCCTCCGGTACCGGTTCCATGGGTAGAGCATGCCCGTCAGCTACGCGTGATGTCCGATTTCTCGCCGGATCCCGACATCGCCTTGATCAACAGGTACACACCGAATACAACGGCGCTGACGACGAGAATCCAGAACAGGCCCTTGACGAGGGCACCGACCACTGCGAGAGCGATCCAGATCGCCGCGACAGCCAGAACAATCTTCCAGAACATGATTTCCTCCACTCACGTCTCCCCGATCGATTTCTGCGCCCGACGTCCGGTCGACCCCATGTATCGGGTACGCACACCAGCCTGGCACGCCGGCTCGGGTAAATCACCAGGTCAACGTAAAGATCAGGGAAAGATCAGGGTTCTCCCCCACACAAGGTCCCAGAGTTTCTCGTGTCGGTCGACCGGGTCAGCGGTAGCGGCGAACGATGTCGTCGATCTCGCCGAGGGCCGCCGCGAGGCCGGCGAGTTTTTCGGTCGCCGACACGAGTTCCGCGCGTTCGTAGGCGAGTTCGCCGACGGCACTCGCCGTTCCGGGCACGGCGACCTCGGCGGCAGCGGCCACCAGTTCTTCGAACTGCTCGACGCCGTCGCCGAGTTGCCCGGCGGCCGAGGCGATCGCCCGCTGGAGCGGCGCTGCCGCGGCCCGGCTCCCCTGGGCGGCGTCCTCCATGGACGTGATGTCGAGGGCTACCGCTTGCAACGCGGCTGCCGCGGAGCGGGCCGTGGAATGGGTGTCCTCGATGTCCTCGGCGCTGATGGTCCCGGACCGAGAGAGCACGCCGAGGATGCCGTGCAGTGCTCGTTCGCTGTGCACGAGCCTCTCCATCGGCTCGCGGGCCGCCGAGGACGGCGCCGGAAGCACCCGGCGGGCAGGCAGACCCGGCGGCAGGGTCACGGCGTCGAGCTTGCGGTAACGGCTGACGGCCAGCACCGCGGGAACCGCGAACACGACCGCGCCGCCACCGGCCATCAGCATCGACCACTCCGGCGCAGCCATCAGCGCGAGACCGGCGGCGCCGGTGGCCGAGGATCCGGACACGATGCCGTAGCGCTTCGCGCGACGCCGGGCCCGCCGCTTCTTGCGCAGGAGACGTTCACGAGGGTCGCGCCACCGCTGCGCCGCGTCCGCAACGGACTCACCGGCCTCGCGCAGTGCGCCCTGGATCCCGGCGAGCCCGGACACGACAGTGGCCGACCGGACTGCACGTCCAGGTCGGCCACGTCGGGTGGAACTCATGCTCACAGGCGATTCGGTTACTGCGCCGTGCCGGTCTGGCCCGCGGCCGGCGGCTGCTTGTCGAGGTTCGGGTTGGCGGCGGGGGTCGCCGGTGCGCCTGCGGCACCGCCGGAGGGCAGGGCATCGCCCTTCATGGAGGCCCGGATCTGCTCGAGCCGGCTGTGTCCGGCCATCTGGATGCTCGCCTGCTGCACTTCCATCATGCGGCCCGACACCGAGTTCTGCGCCAACTCTGCGGAACCGAGGGCATCGGCGTAGCGCCGCTCGATCTTGTCGCGCACAGCATCGAGGCTGGGTGTGTTGCCGGGAGCGGAGAGTGTGCTGTCCATCGAGCGCAGCGACTCGCTGACCCGTTCCTGCATCTTGGCCTGCTCCAGCTGGCTGAGCAGCTTGGTGCGTTCCGCGACCTTGGCCTGCAGGGCCATCGCGTTCTGCTCTACGGCCTTCTTCGCCTGGGCAGCTGCCTGCAGCGACTGGTCGTGCAGTGCCTTGAGGTCCTCGACGCCCTGCTCGGCGGTGACGAGCTGCGCGGCGAACGCCTCGGCGGCGTTGGTGTACTGGATGGCCTTCTCGGTGTCGCCGGCGGCTTGCGCCTGGTCTGCCAGGTTGACGGCCTGACGGGCGTTGGCGTTGAGCTTCTCCACCTCGTCGAGCTGGCGGCTGAGCTTCATCTCGAGCTGGCGCTGGTTGCCGATGACAGACGCGGCCTGCTGAGACAGGGCCTGGTGCTGACGCTGCGCATCCTCGATCGCCTGCTGAATCTGAACCTTGGGGTCAGCCTTCTCATCGATCTTGGAATTGAAGAGCGCCATCAGGTACTTCCATCCCTTGACGAAAGGATTAGCCATGGGTTTGATCCTGCCTCCATCTGTTGCGCCGCGCGATGCGCGACCCGATACGCGACCGTCACGCACCGGAACAAGGGCTGCGCCCCGACTACCTGGCTCAACCGCCGACGAGATCGGCGGTTGACTGAAATCTATCGGTTCGGCACGGGTGTTGCTATGCGGCAGCCAGCGCCTGCGCGGGTGCAGGGATGACCACCCGGGTGTCGCGGGCGATGGTCGTCGAACCCGGTCGTGCGCTCGCGGCAGGGGCCTCTGCGGGCGTCGATTCGACCGCGTGCCGCTCGGTGTCCGCACGCTTGGCCGTAGACCCGTCGGACAGCGATTCGCTGACGTCGACGAGCACGTCGGACAGTGGGACCGCCAGCGCGTCGCAGATCGCCGCCAGGAGCTCACTCGAGGCTTCCTTGCGCCCTCGTTCGACCTCGGACAAGTACCCGAGGCTCACACGAGCACTGTTGGAGACCTCACGCAGGGTCCGGCTCTGCGAAACGCGCGTACGCCGAAGACTGTCACCGATTGCCTCACGCAATAGCAGCGCCATCTCGCTCCTCCTTCATCCGTCACCTGTCTCGCCTATCTCAACGCGCGAACAGGACCGATTGGTTCCCGACCTTAGCCTGCGGATGTTTCCTGCACACGATCGAGGAGTCCCGACACGGCGGCGGAAACCGCAGATTTACGGATATGCCACCGGTCGCCGGACAATCCGAGCTCGAGGACCGACGTTCCGGCCGTCCCGGAAATGCTCAGGAACACCGTGCCCACGGGATGTCCGTCCTGCGTGTCGGGGCCGGCGACACCTGTCAGTCCGACGCCCCAGTCGGCGCCGCAGCGGTCGCGGGCACCGTCCGCCAGTGCGTGTGCCGTGGACGCCGCCACCGGCCCGTCCTCCGCCAGCCGGGTGGGATCCACCCCGGCGAGGGTGGCCTTCAGGTCGGTGGCGTAGACGACGAGTCCGCCGCGGAGCACGTTGCTCGCGCCGGGCACACCGGCGATGGTCGCGGTGAGCAGTCCCGCGGTGAGCGATTCCGCGGTCGCGACGGTCTCGCCGCGAGCAGTGAGCACGGCGACGAGGTCGGCGGCCCTCGTGCCGTCCACCAGCGGGTCGGTCACGCGCCGGTGCTCGCGTTCGCCTCGACCTTGTGCACCCCGGCCCGCAGGCGGGCGGCCTGCACGACGTAGTCCAGCCCGGTGACGACGGTCAGCAGCACGGCAGCACCCATCAGCACCCATCCGAGGATGTCGAATCCGTCCGGCAGCGGCAGCAGGTAGAAGCCGATCGCGATCGTCTGGACGAGAGTCTTGAGCTTGCCGCCCCGGCCCGCGGGAATGACGGCGTGCCGCAGGACCGCGAACCGGAGCAGGGTGATGCCCAGTTCCCGGACCGCGATCACCGCGGTCACCCACCAGGGCAGGTCCCCGAGAATCGACAGCCCCACGAGCGCGGCACCGATCAGCGCCTTGTCCGCGATGGGGTCGGCGAGCTTGCCGAAATCGGTGACGAGGCCGTACTTGCGGGCGAGTTGCCCGTCGATCCGGTCGGTGATGGCGGCGACGGCGAACACACCGGTGGCGATCAGGCGCCACGTCGTCGAGTGTCCGTCGCCGACGAACAGCACAACCAGGAAGACGGGGACCAGCAGGATCCGGAGGATCGTCAGGATGTTCGCGATGTTCAGCAGTGGTACGGCCGTCTCACTCGCGGGCTCGACCGACGGATCCGGGGCCGCCGGAGTGTCGGCGGCCGTCCATTCCTCACGTTGCGCGCTCATCGGAGCACCGCAGCGTCGAACTGCACCCCGGGACGCGGCGGGGAGTGGGAGGGATTCGTAGGTCGTACCGGCACGTGCCTAAGAATATCGGTACGGCCGTTGGCTAATGTTCACGACATGACTTCTCGGACGCCGGACACCGCCGACAATCAGCTGATCGTGCGGCGAGCACGAACCTCCGACGTTCCCGAGATCAAGCGTCTGATCGACATCTACTCCGGCAAGATCCTGCTCGAGAAGAACCTCGTGACCCTGTACGAATCCGTTCAGGAGTTCTGGGTGGCCGAACGCGACGGCAACGTGATCGGTTGTGGCGCAATGCACGTGCTGTGGGGGGACCTCGGCGAGGTACGCACGATCGCGGTCGATCCGTCGGCCAAGGGCCAGGGTGCCGGCCATCATGTGGTGGCCAAGTTGATCGAGGTCGCGCGGGAACTCGAACTCGAGCGTCTGTTCGTTCTCACGTTCGAGGTCGACTTCTTCGGCAAGCACGGGTTCGTCGAGATCGACGGCACACCCGTGACCGCCGAGGTGTACGCGGAGATGTGCCGTTCGTACGACACCGGTGTCGCCGAGTTCCTCGACCTGAGCTACGTCAAGCCGAACACCCTCGGCAACACCCGAATGCTTCTCACCCTCTGAAATCCCAGTGCGTGAGACAGATGGGGCCTGATCCCATTTTTTGTCAGATGTACCCGTCCCGAGAGAGCGAGAACATGTCCCTGTTCGTAGTGGAGTACACGTATTCGGCCGATACCGTCGCCGGACGCGACGAGCATCGCCCCGCCCACCGGGAGTGGCTCGGTGAACTGGCCGAGCAGAAGACCGTCGTGTCGTCCGGCCCGTTCGCCGACGGCAGCGGCGCGTTCATCCTCGTCGACGCCGCCGACGCGGCGGCCGTGGAACAGCTCTTCACCAACGACCCGTTCGCCCGTAACGGCCTCGTGACGGCCACCCGGATCGTCGAATGGGTTCCGGTACTCGGCGCATTCAGCTCCTGAACCGCCAAGCACCGGACCCCTCGAGCACGACGCCCGGCGAAGCTACTTCGCCGGCGTCGTGTTCCGCGTCTTGAGGAGGCTGGCGACGGTCGTCACTGCCAGCACACCGATGATGACGGCGAGCGAGAACACCGTCGACACCTCCGGCACGGCCACGTGCTCCCCGCCGTTGATGAAGCCCAGCGTGTTCTCGTGCAGAGCGTGCAGAACCAGCTTGATGCCGATGAAGGCCAGGATGATCGACAGGCCGTACGACAGGTACACCAGGCGATCCAGCAGGCCGCCGATCAGGAAGTACAGCTGACGCAGACCCATCAGCGCGAACGCATTCGCCGTGAACACCAGGTACGGCTCCTGGGTGAGCCCGTAGATCGCGGGGATCGAGTCGAGCGCGAACAGCACGTCGGTGAATCCGATGGCGACCAGCGCGAGCAGCAGCGGCGTCACGACGCGCTTGCCGTTGATCCGCGTGACGAGCCTGTCGCCGTCGTAGGTGTCCGTGGTGGGGAGGATCTTCTTCGCGATGGCCACGATCTTGCTGTCGCGTTCCTCCTCCACCTCCTTCTCGTGCCCGTGATCACGCACCAGCGTGTACGCGGTGTAGATGAGGAACGCGCCGAACAGGTAGAACACCCAGCTGTAGGCGTTGATCGCCGCGGCGCCGACGCCGATGAAGATTCCGCGCATCACCAGCGCCATCACGATGCCGATCAGCAGCACCTTCTGCTGGTACTCCCGTGGCACCGCGAACGTGCCCATGATGATGACGAACACGAAGAGGTTGTCGACCGACAACGCCTTCTCGGTGACGTAGCCGGCGAAATACTCGCCGCCGTACTGACTTCCCCACAGCCACATCACGATCAGGCCGAAGAGGATGGCGACGCCGATGTAGACCGACGACCAGAACGCCGACTCACGGAACGTGGGGGCGTGCGGGGTGCGCACGTGAGCGAAGAAGTCGAACACGAACAGTCCGAGAATCACCACACAGGTGATGACCCAGACCAGCGGTGACACATGCATTTACACAGACCTCCGGTAGACCTAGCGGGTACCGGAGGTCTCTCCCGCCGCACCGGAATCACTGCCCGAGCGACTGACAGCCCCGGATCGGCAATGGTGCCGATCGTGTTGACGATGCTGTCACAGAGGTGGGGATACTCCCCTCCAATTCGGTCACCATTCAACCACAGTGCGCGCGAACCGCACATTTCGGACACGCGCAGCGGGTGTCATTCCTGGTCGGACGGCGCCTCGTCCGGGTCGCCGCCGCGGATCGACCACAGCAGGCCGTCGAGTTCCTCGGGCTTGATGAGGACCTCGCGGGCCTTCGAGCCCTCGCTGGGGCCCACCACTCCCCTGGTCTCCATCAGGTCCATCAGCCGGCCCGCCTTCGCGAATCCGACCCGCAGCTTGCGCTGCAGCATCGACGTGGACCCGAACTGGCTGGAGACGACGAGTTCCACCGCCTGCAGCAGCACGTCCATGTCGTCGCCGATGTCGGGGTCGACGTCCTTCTTCTCCCCGACCTTTGCGGCGGTGACGCCGTCGGTGTACTCCGGCTCCGCCTGGTTCTTGCTGAAATCGACGACGGCGGAAATCTCTTCGTCGGTGATGAACGCACCCTGCAGGCGGGTCGGCTTGCCCGCGCCCATCGGCAGGAACAGCCCGTCACCCATACCGATCAGCTTCTCGGCGCCGGGCTGGTCCAGGATGACCCGGGAGTCGGTCAGGGACGATGTCGCGAAGGCCAGCCGCGACGGCACGTTGGTCTTGATCAGACCCGTCACGACGTCCACCGAGGGCCTCTGGGTGGCCAGCACGAGGTGGATGCCGGCGGCGCGGGCCTTCTGGGTGATGCGGACGATCGCGTCCTCGACGTCGCGCGGTGCGGTCATCATGAGGTCCGCGAGTTCGTCGACGATGGCGAGGATGTACGGGTACGGCCGGTAGACCCGTTCGCTGCCGAGCGGCGCCGTAATCTCACCCGACTTCACCTTGGAGTTGAAGTCGTCGATGTGGCGCACCCGGTTGGCCTGCATGTCCTGGTAGCGCTGTTCCATCTCCTCCACCAGCCAGGCCAGCGCGGCGGCGGCCTTCTTCGGCTGGGTGATGATGGGCGTGATGAGGTGCGGAATGCCCTCGTACGGCGTCAACTCCACCATCTTGGGGTCGATGAGGATCATCCGCACCTCGTCGGGTGTGGCGCGGGACAGCAGCGACACCAGCATCGAGTTCACGAAGCTGGACTTACCGGACCCGGTGGAACCGGCCACGAGCAGGTGCGGCATCTTCGCGAGATTGGCGCTGACGAAGTGGCCCTCGATGTCCTTGCCGAGACCGATCACCAGCGGATGGTGGTCCTTGCGGGTGCTCGGGGCAGTGAGCACGTCGGCGAGGCGAACCATCTCGCGGTCGGAGTTGGGCACCTCGATACCGACGGCGGACTTGCCCGGGATCGGCGCGAGCAGGCGCACGTTGTCGGTCGCGACGGCGTACGCGATGTTGCGGGCGAGCGCGGTGATCTTCTCGACCTTCACACCCGGGCCGAGTTCCACCTCGTAGCGGGTGACGGTCGGGCCGCGGGTGAATCCGGTGACGGCGGCGTCGATCTTGAACTGTTCGAGGACCTCGGTGATGGCCTCGATCATCGCGTCGTTGGCCGAACTGCGCATCTTCGGCGGATCGCCATCGATGAGCAGGGACGTCGGCGGCAGTGTGTAGTCGCCCTCGACCACCCGGTCGGTGACGAACTTGTCGACGTCGGGCAGCGGTTCCGGTTCGGGTTCCGGCTTCGGGGCGACGACGGGCTTGGCCTTGGCGCGCGCCGGTTTCGGGGCCGGGGCTGGGACGGGTTCCGCGGCGGGCTCGGCCTCCCACAGCCTGAGCACCTCCGTCTTCGCGGTGTCGCCGACGTCGTACTCGTCGGTGGGATAGTTGTCGGCCGGCGCACCCCGGACCCCGCTCTTGTAGTCGTCGACGGGGTAGCCGTCGGCGTCGAACAGGGTGGGGTCGTACTCGCCGTCCTCGTAGTACTCGCTGTCGTAGTCGGCGTAATGGTCGCGGCCGAACGACGTTCCGAAGTACGACTGCAATTTGCCGGGCACCTCGCGGATCGTGGTTCCGGTCAGGAGCAGGACGCCGAACAGTGCCGCCATCAGCAGCAGCGGCGCGGCGAGCCACACGGTGATGCCGTCGGTCAGGGGACCGCCCGCCGCATATCCGACGAAACCGGCGCCGCGGGCCCTGCCGTCGGCGTCGGTGGGCGAACCGGTCGCGATGTGCCACAGGCCGAGAACCGGCAGACCGACCAGCAGCGACCCCAGCACCAGCCTCGGCCGGATCTCGGGTTTCGGCTCGGTGCGCATCAGGATCACCGCGACGGCGACACCGATCAGGGGCAGGACGGCGGACGCCCCGCCGAACACGGCGCGGACTCCGGTCTCGATCCATTCGCCCACCGGACCGCCCGCGGAGAACCAGATTCCGCCGGCGACGACGACGCTGATCGCGATCAGTCCGAGGGCGATGCCGTCGCGCCGGTGGCCCTGCTCGATCTCGGCCGCCTTTCCTACGGTGCGGGTGGTGGCCCCGACGCCCTTCGCCACGAGCGACCAGCCGGCGCCGATCCCCCGGCCCACCGACTTCAGCGGAACGGATGCGGACGCCTTCTCCGCGGCGGGCCTCCGGGCTCCGCCGCGGGAGCCGCCGCCACGCGGCGACTTGGAATCTCGCGGAGCGCTGACCGTGCGGGTCGTGCGGGACTTGGGCTTGGACGACGTGGCCGAGCCGCCTCGCACGCCCGTCCTCGCCGTGGACGTAGTGCTCGAACCGCGGGCGCTCGCCTTACCTGCCATGGCTCTCAGATTAGTCGCTACGGCACCTTCCGGACCATCCGCAACACCCGTAACAGCGGCAGAGCTGCGTCGAAATGGCCTCAGAACCCTCGGTCGAGGGAGGTCACGGCCTCGATGTCGGCAGCCTCACCCTCGGTCTCGATCCGCACCTGGTTCCGGCCGAACGCGTGCAGGGCGAGTTCCGACGGTTCCCCCCGCAGGATCACCCGGCCGGTGCCGGCGGTGCGGACGGTGGCCTGCTCCCCGGACGGCCGCTCGAGCACCACCGTCACCGGGGCGTGCCGGTAGCCGAGTTTGCCGACCTTGCGCGCCAGACCCCACAGCGCGTCCTGACGCTCGCCGGGCAGCACGCGCGGCTCCCATCCGTCGTGGGCGCGGCGCACGTCCTCGTGATGAACGAACATCTCCCCCAGGTTCACCTGCGCGTCCACCCAGTACATCGGCGACCACCTCGGCGGACCCGACCGGACCTCGTCCAGCAGCCGGCTCCACGGACGTGTCGCCGTCTCGTTCTGGACGCGTTCGGTGTACCCGGCGAGCAGGCCCACGACGATGCCCGGGGCAGCGTCGAGGCGCCGTTCGCGCACGATCAGGTGGGCGGCCAGATCCCGGTTGGTCCACGTCCCGCAGAGGGTCGGGGCGTCGGGACCGAATTCGGCCATCGAGTCGACGAGGGCGAGGCGTTCATCTCGGGCGAAGGTCACCCGACCGAATGTACCTGTCGGAGAACTACTTGCCCTCCGCCGACGGCACCGCGATGACGGTCGGGACGATCATCGGCCGGCGACGGTACTTGTCGGCCACCCATCGGCCGACGACACGCCGGATCGCCTGGGCGATGCGGTGAGCGTCGTTGATGCCTTCGGTGGCCAGGCGCAGCAGCTCCGCCTCGACCAACTGCGCCGCGTCCTTGAGGGCCGTCGGGTCGTCGGAGAATCCGCGTCCGGACACCTCGGGAGTGCTGACCGCACGGCCCGTGTGATCGTCGATGACGACGTTGATCGCGATGAACCCACCCTCACCGAGGACAAGCCGGTCCGACAGCGTGGAGTCGCCGACGTCACCGACGGACAGTCCGTCGACGTAGACGTGCCCGACGGGAACCTGCCCGACGATTTCGGCGAGTCCGTCGACCATGTCGACCACCACACCGTCCTCGGCCAGCACGATCCGCTCCTCCGGCACACCGGTGGCCTTCGCCAGGGCGGCGTTGGCGCGCAGGTGGCGCCATTCGCCGTGGACCGGCATCGCGTTGGTGGGCCGGACCGCGTTGTACAGGTACAGAAGCTCGCCCGCCGAGGCGTGACCGGAGACGTGCACCTTCGCGCTCTGCTGGGTGACGACGGTGGCGCCGCGCTTGGCGAGGCCGTTGACGACGGCGAACACGGAGTTCTCGTTGCCGGGGATCAGCGACGAGGCCAGCACGACGAGGTCGTTGGCCCGGATGTTGATCTGCCGGTGCTCGCCGCGGGCCATCCGCGACAGCGCCGACAGCGGTTCACCCTGCGAGCCGGTGGAGATGAGGACGAGCCGGTCGTCGGGCAGGTTGGCCGCGGTGTCGATGTCGACGACCAGACCGTCCGGCACGCTCAGATATCCGAGGTCCTGGGCGATCTGCATGTTGCGGACCATCGACCGGCCCACGAACGCGACCCGCCGGTTGTACCGGTGGGCGACGTCGACGACCTGCTGGATGCGGTGCACGTGGCTGGCGAACGACGCCACGATCACGCGCTGCCGGGCCTTGCCGATGACGTTGTCGAGCACTCCCCCGATCTCACGTTCGGGGGTGACGAATCCCGGAACCTCGGCGTTGGTCGAGTCGACGAGGAACAGGTCGACGCCCTCGTCGCCCAGGCGGGAGAAGCCGGCGAGGTCGGTGAGCCTGCCGTCGAGCGGCAACTGGTCGAGCTTGATGTCGCCGGTGTGCAGCACGACGCCGGCGTCGGTCCGGATCGCCACAGCGATGGCGTCGGGGATCGAGTGGTTGACGGCGAAGTACTCGCACTCGAACGGGCCGTGTTCGGTGCGCTGCCCCTCGACGACCTCGACGAGGTTGGGGCGCTGGCGGTGCTCACGGCACTTGGCCGCGACGAGCGCGAGCGTGAACCGCGAACCCACGACCGGCAGATCCGGGCGCAGGCGCAGCAGGAACGGGATGGCGCCGATGTGGTCCTCGTGGCCGTGCGTGAGGACGACGGCCTCGACGTCGTCCATGCGGTCCTCGATGTGCCGGAAGTCCGGGAGGATCAGGTCGACACCCGGCTGCTGGTCTTCCGGGAACAGCACACCGCAGTCGACGATGAGCAGCTTGCCCTGGTGCTCGAAGACGGTCATGTTGCGACCGATCTCGCCGATGCCGCCGAGAGCCACCACCCGCAGACCCTTGAACGGGGCCTTCGGCGGGGCGCCGAGACGAGCCGTCGGATCGACCGCGGCCGGTCGCGTGTCCTGACGCTTGCCGCCGCCGCCGCGACGGCCGGAGCGTGACGACGATTTGTTGGCGGCGCCCCCCTTCGTGGACGAGGCCTTCACGGGCGCAGACTTGGCCTGCTCCGACTTCGGGGCACTCGGCTCGTCGGCGACAACGGGCGCCGACTTCGGCTGTTCCGCAGCTACGGGCGCCGACTTCGTCGGCTCGTTCGCTGTGGGGGAAGGGGGACCTGCCTGGCGGCTGGCGCTGCGACGACGAGGCGGTCGGGTCACGCGAGCACCCCCGCAGCGTGCAGATCGGCGGCCAGGAGATCGATCTGATCGTGCGTGGGCGCCACCTGCGGCAACCGGGGTTCGCCGACGTCGAGGCCGATCAGGCGCAGCCCCGCCTTCGAGGCGCTCACGCCTCCGAGACGCGCCACCGAGCGGATGACCGGGATGAGGCTGAGGTTGATGGCGCGGGCACGGGCGATGTCCCCGGCCGCGAAGGCGGTGTGCAGTTCACGCAGCCGGCCGGGCACGAGGTGCCCGATGACGCTGACGAATCCCGTCGCGCCCACCGACAGCCACGGCAGGTTGAGCGGATCGTCCCCCGAGTAGAACTGGAGGTCCGTGGTGCCGATCAGTTCGGCGCCCGCGTTGAGGTCGCCCTTGGCGTCCTTGACCGCGACGATGCGCGGGTTCTCGGCGAGACGCCGGATGGTCTCCGTCTCGATGGGGACCACGGAGCGGGGTGGAATGTCGTAGAGCATGACCGGAAGGTCGGTGGCATTGGCGACGGCGGTGAAGTGCGCGAACAGTCCGGCCTGCGGCGGACGCGAGTAGTAGGGCGTGACGACGAGGAGACCCTGCGCGCCCGCGCGGGCGGCATCACGGGCGAGTTCGACGCTGTGCGCGGTGTCGTTGCTGCCCGCGCCGGCGATGATCTTCGCGCGGTTGCCCACCGCGTCGATGACCGCCCGGAGCAGCTCGAGCTTCTCGTTTTCGGTGGTCGTCGGCGACTCACCGGTCGTGCCGGCGAGCACGAGGGAGTCGCACCCGTTGTCGACGAGGTACGCCGCGAGGCGGACACCGGCGTCGACGTCCAGCTTTCCGTCCGAGGTGAACGGCGTCACCATCGCTGTGGACACGGTGCCGAACGGACGCTCGACTGGAGAAGCGGAATCACCGTAGGTCATGGTCAGAAGGCTACCCGGTGACCCAGATACTTTTGCACACCAGTCACGCGTCGGCGGAAAACGTGCTCCTCGCCACCTCCGTGCCGTCGCCCCAGTCCAGTACCTCGAAGTCGCCGAAGACATTCGGTGCGGCCGCTTGCAGCTGCCGCAGGCACTCGACCGCGACACGGCGAATCTCCACGTCGGCGTGCTCGGTGGCCCGCATGGAGACGAAGTGCCGCCAGGCCCGGTAATTGCCGGTGACCACCACCCGGGTCTCCGTCGCGTTGGGCAGGACGGCCCTCGCGGCCTGCCTCGCCTGCTTGTTGCGCAGCGGCACGCTGGACGTGTCGGCCAGTTTCGATTCGAGGGCCTCGAGCAGTTCGGCGTACGCCGTCCGGCTGGCGTCGGTGGCCTTCGCGAACAGCTCCTCGAGTTCCGGGTCGCCGGCGATCGCCGGCGGGACGACGACCTTCCCGTCGTTCTCCCGCACGAAGCGCTGGGACAGCTGTGAGTAGGAGAAGTGGCGGTGCCGGATCAGCTCGTGGGTGCAGGACCGCGAGATGCCGGTGATGTAGAAGCTGACGGTGCCGTGTTCGAGGACCGACTCGTGCCCGACCTCGAGCAGATGGCGCAGGTAGCCGGCGTTGGTCGCGGTGCGGGGGTTGGGTTTGGACCAGCTCTGGTAGCACGCCCGGCCCGCGAATTCCGCCAGCGCTTCACCGCCGTCGGCGTCCGTCTCCCACGGGATGTCCGCCGGTGGAAAGAACTCCGTCTTCGCGACGAGTTGCACCCTGAGCGGCACGGTCTGCGGCACTGCGCTGATCCTCCTACCGAACTCCCTGGTCGGGAGTCCCTCCTGAATGCATCGACCCTAGTCGCAGCGCCGGCGTGGGGCGCGGCGTGCCCCGGCCCGGCTCCCCCGCGTTCACCTGCGCGTGCCAGTCTCGTCTCGCCCACAGTTTCGTGGTGCTCTGGATCCGCGAGGGAGACTTTCCTGTGCAGTACCGCAGTGGCCCGCAACGCCCGCGACATCGGTGGATACCCGACGGCCGACGGCGGCGTGGTGCGTTCCGGTGTGGTGTTCCGCACGGATGCGCTGGACAGGCTGACTCCGCGTGACCTCGCGCAGCTCGAATCCTCGAACGTGACGGTCGTCGACGATCTCCGCACGACGTACGAGCGGGCTCTCGCGCCGGACCGGCTTCCGGCCGGAGCGGACGGGCACTGGTACGACGTTCTGGGGCAGTCGCCGATCACCACCCTGGTCGACATGCCCGCCGCCTACCGCGCCTTCGTGACGGGCCCGGGGGGGGCGAACGAGGCGTTCTCTGCGGTTCTGCACGACATCGCGGAATCGGACGGCGCGGTGATCTATCACTGCAGCGCGGGCAAGGACCGCACCGGGTGGGCGACGGCCGTGCTGCTCACCGTCCTGGGAGTCCCGCGCGAGACGGTGAACGCGGACTATCTGCTCAGTAACACCTATCGCGGCGCCGACCCGGAACATCCGGGGTTGGACGGTGTCGACCAGGCCTGGCTCGACAGCGCCTTCGACACGGCCGTCGCCACGTACGGCAGCTTCGACGCGTACGTGTCGGAGGGACTGAAACTGTCCGACGGTGACATCACCAAACTGAAGTCACGACTTCTTGACTGACGTCACTCTTGACGTCATGATGGCGTCATGGACCTCGGCATCTACGTCTCCCGGCTGCGAGACGACCTGAACGCAGCAGCCGCACTCGGCGACGAGCAGACTCGGGCGACCGCTGCGGCGCTCGCCGCCGCGGTCGAACCCGCCGCGCGCCTGCTTCTTCTCTCGGCGCTCACCGACTTTGCCGGCGAGGTGTCTTCCGAACTCGGCAATCGCACCGTCGGTGTGCGCCTGGACGGCAGCGAGGTGGCGGTCGACGTGCACCGCACCCCCGCCCAGCCCGGGCCGGACGGCGAACGCACCGCCACCGCCGAGGACCTCGGTGCCGCCTTTGATGACGTCACCGGTGACATCAGCCGCGTCACCCTGCGTCTCATGGATCAGATCAAGTCGAAGGCCGAGGAGGCCGCCTCCCAGAACGGGGTGTCGCTCAATTCCTGGGTGTCGCAAGCGGTCCAGGGCGCGCTCAAGGACCAGATGCGACGGAACGGGAGAGGCGATTTCTGAGCGGCGGTGCACTCACTCCACGCGCCCGTCGGCGGCGGTGATGTAATTACGTCGCATCAGCCACACGGTGAGAGTCGCCACGGGCTCGAAGGAGCGAAGAACATGGCCGTTTCCGGCGTCAAGGAATTCGAGATCAAGGCCGATCCGGCCACGGTGATGGCCGCGATCGCTGCGGTGGATCGCCTGCCCGAGTGGTCCTCGGCCCACAAGTCGGTCACCATCGAGAGCACACACGACGACGGCCGCCCCCACCGAGTCCGGATGAGTGTCTCCATCCTCGGGATCAGCGACGAGCAGGTCGTCGACTACACGTTCGAGGGCGACAACACGGTGTCGTGGCACCTCGTCGAGAGCGGCCAGCAGAACGCTCAGGACGGGTCGTACGTCCTCACCGAGTCCGGCGCAGGCACCAAGGTGACGTTCGAGTTGACGGTCGACCCGAAGATTCCGCTGCCGGGGTTCCTCGTGAAGAAGGCGCAGAAGACGGCGCTCGAGACCGCGAGCAAGGGCCTGACGAAGTTCGTCGAGAGCCTGTAGGCCCTCTACCCTCCTCGCGGCCGTGACGCCTCGGCCGCGAGGAGGGCACCGAGGTTGCCGCGATCGTCCACCCGGACGTCGTCCAGGCCCAACCACGTTGCCATTCTTCGCAGTTCCGGAACCAGCGCCTCCACCACGTGCCCCGGACTCCGGTCGGGTTCGACGAACGCGGATCGCACTTCCAGCGTTCCCGACGCGCGGTCGGCCTTGAGATCGACCCTCGCGACCAGTTCACCGTTCAGCAGGAACGGGAAGACGTAGTAGCCGTGGACACGTTTGTGCGCGGGGGTATAGATCTCGAGGCGGTACCGGAAGTCGAATACCCGCTCGGTGCGGGGACGGCAGAAGACCAGCGGATCGAACGGACACAGCAGCGCCGCCCCCTCCACCTTGCGGGGAACCCGGACGTCGCGGTGGACGAATGCCGGTGCCTCCCAGCCCCGGACCCCGACCCGTTCGAGCACTCCGTCCTCGACGAGGTCCTCGACGGCCGCGGCGCTCTGCGCCGGCGACAGCCGGTAGTAGTCGCGCAGATCGGGTTCGGTGGCCACACCGAGGGCCCGCGCGGACCGCTGCACCAGGCCACGAACGGCGTCCTCCTCCGAAACATCCTCGGCGAGGACCGCTTTCGGCAGGACCCGTTCGGTGAGGTCGTAGTGACGGGTGAAGGCGACGCGCTTGTCGACCGCCAGCGCGCCGGACGCGAACAACTGCTCGCACACCACCTTGGTGTCGCTGCGATCCCACCACGGACCCTTGCGGTCGGGCCGGTCGACCTCGAGATGCTTCTCCACGTCGCCCGCGCTGCACGCACCGACGGCGCCGATCACGTCGAGCACGTCGGCGGCGAGCGTGGGATTGCGGTCGAGTACCCGGGATTCGCCGGACCAGCGTCCGTGCCGGTACCGGTGCATCCGCCAGCGCAGCAGGGGCCAGTCCTCGACCGGGATGAACGCCGCCTCGTGCGCCCAGTACTCCGCCAGCATGCGGGGCGCGCGGGCGGAATGCGACCACGCCGCCGAATCGACCAGCCCGCGGTCGTACACCCCGAGGCGACTGAACAGCGGGACGTAGTGGGCGCGCACAGCCACCGACACCGAGTCGATCTGGAACAACCGCACGCGGTCGAGAACCGATCGGACGTGCCTGCGCGTCGGTGCACCGGCAGGCTTCCGGTCGGCGAACCCCTGCGCCCAGAGCGCCGATCTCCGGGCAGCGGCGGCGGTCATCTCACGCATGCCCGAAGCTTGCCATCGGCCACCGACACAGTCGACGGCGACGCGGTCAGGCGTCCTCGGCCAGCGTGACCGCCACCGTCGCACCGAGTTCGTACAACCGCTCACGCGCGCTCGCGTCGAGGGATCCGGTCAGTTCCAGGATCTCGGCGACCTGGGTGAGCGCCAGCCCGGTCACGATCTTCTGCACCGACTTCACGGCCCCGGCGGTGTCGTTGTTGCCGTGCACCCAGAGCCCGTAGGGACGTCCGGCGACCGCGTCGAGGCACGGGTAGTAGACGGTGTCGAAGAAGTGCTTCAGCGCACCGGACATGTAGCCGAAGTTGGCGGAGGTCCCGAACAGGAATCCGTCGGCTTCGAGGACGTCGGGGACGGTCGCGCCGAGTGCGGGGATCGACTTCACCTCGACCCCGTCGATGTCGGGGTCCCGGGCGCCTTTCAGCACGGCTTCGAGGCACTCACGGGTCACCGGCGACGGCGTGTGGTGGACGACGAGTAGCGACTTCACAGTCGTCAGCGTACGACCGGTTCCGCGCCCTACCGGCCGGACCCGGCTTCCCGTTCGACGCGTTCGAGTTCCACGGCTCGTTTCATCGTTTCCCGTGCCCGTCCGCGGTCGCCGGCGTAGTCGTAGGCGCGCGCGAGCCGGTACGAGTTCCGCCAGTTGTCCGGGTCTGCTTCCCATTCGGACTTGACCTGCTGGAACAGTGCGTCGGCCGCGTCCCGGTCGATGCGGCCCGACGGACGCTTCGGCAGATCGGAGACGTCCAGGTCGAGTCGCTCCTCGGCGATGCGGCGGGACAGGTGCTGGTGCTGGAATCCGGCACGCAGCGTGGCGTAGACGATCCAGGCGCCCAGGAACGGCAGGATCAGGACGCCGATGCCCAGCCCGATCGCCGCTACCCCGCCGTCCTGGATCAGTTCGATGCCGCGCTGCCCGAGCAGGACGAAGTAGAACGCCAGGGCAGCGACCAGCAGTCCGATCGTGACGACGGTCCTGGTCGAGCCGTCCTTCACAGGTCGAGAAGGGGGTCGATACCGACGGTGAGCCCCGGGCGGTTGCCGATCTCCCGCACACCGAGCAGGACGCCGGGGGCGAAGGAGTTGCGGTCGATCGAATCGTGGCGGATGGTCAGCGTCTCGCCCTGCGTGCCGAGGATGACCTCCTGATGTGCGACCAGACCTGCCAGCCGCACAGAATGCACCCGCACGCCATCCACGTCGGCACCGCGCGCCCCATCCAGCTCGGTGGTGGTGGCGTCGGGGCTCGGTCCGACGCCGGCCTTGCGGCGTGCCTCCGAGATGAGGGCGGCGGTCCGGTAGGCGGTGCCGGACGGCGCATCCGCCTTGTTGGGGTGGTGCAGCTCGATGACCTCGACGGAATCGAAGAATCGTGCTGCCGCCTCGGCGAAGCGCATGGAGAGGACGGCGCCGATCGCGAAGTTGGGGGCGATCAGGACCCCGGCCTCGGGGCGCTCGGTCAGCCACGACCGCACGGTGTCGAGCCTGGTGTCGTCGAACCCGGTGGTGCCCACTACGGCATGAATGCCGTTGGAGACGAGGAACTTCAGGTTGTCCATCACCACGTCGGGGTGGGTGAAGTCGACGACGACCTGTGTTCCGGCCTCGACGAACGACTCGAGCCGGTCGCCGTGGTCGACCTTCGCGACGAGTTCGAGGTCCGGCGCCTGCTCCACCGCCTCGCAGATCGCCCGGCCGACCTTGCCCTTGGCCCCGAGAACCCCGACCCTGATGGGTGCTGCTGCGCTCACTTCTCCACGCTCCGTCCAGTCACAACGATTCGCCCGAAAGCCTACGCAATCGCCGGGTGCCGACCGCTGCGCAGGGGCGGCGCGGGAGACCTGCGTCTCGTCCTCACACCCGGCGGGTCTCGTATTCGGCGTGCCACTGCGATGACCGGCCGAGCAGCGACA
This sequence comes from Rhodococcus pseudokoreensis, assembly GCF_017068395.1. Lineage (NCBI taxonomy): Bacteria > Bacillati > Actinomycetota > Actinomycetes > Mycobacteriales > Nocardiaceae > Rhodococcus > Rhodococcus pseudokoreensis. The sequence continues at coordinate 531,120 of NZ_CP070619.1, forward strand.
GGACGGCGTCGAAATCGGCGGAGTCGGCGCCGGCGGGCAGTCCGGGCGCGAACGCGGCGCCTTCGCGCAGTCGGTCCGCACCGTCCGGCACCAGGCGCGCGATGGGGAGAACCGCGGCCACCATGCCGGATTCGGGTACGAAGTCAAGCCCGAGTGACCGTGCGACGTCCCACGAATGGACGACGTAGTCGAGGAAGTGGAACCCGACGGCGGTGGCCGCGGGGAACGGGAACTCCGTGCTGATCTCCGGCAGCCAGAACTGCCGCTCCCCGACGCCGTCGCGGGCGAAGGCCCCGATGACGGCGTCCGCCGCCGCGCGGTAGCCGGCAACGGGGTCGGCCGACGCGTGCGGCCGCCAGTGCGACAGGTCGGGCCCGTTGCCCGCGGCCGCTGCGGCGAACCCCAGGTGCTGCACCGTCATGTGGGCCAACAGTTCGCCGAGGGTCCACTGCGCGCACGGTGTCGCGCGCTGCAGGTCGCGGCTCGTCACGTGCGACACGATCTCCACACTCGCCTCCACGGCGCGGGCATCCCAGCGCCGGACCTCGTCCACATTCATCGTTGGCACCTCGTCCTCCGAATCGAATTAATAAGCTCCTGCTTATCATCTACTCGGGTAGATGATCGGTCAAGGTGTACTTTCTGCGATATGCCGAGCCCCGACCCGACGAACGGACAGCACGAGCGCACCCGCCCCGACCTCGCCGCCATGACGACCGCCCTGAACCGGGCGCTGGTGGCGGCGGAACTCCCCGTGCTCGCAGAGCACGGGCTGACCATGTGGGGCTACGTCGTGCTCCTGGCACTCGACGAGCACCCGCTCCGCACCCAGGCCGCGCTCGCGGAGGCGATCGGCGCCGACAAGACCCGGATCATCGGCGTGCTCGACGAACTGCAAGATCGCGGTCTGATCGACCGGCAGCGCGATCCCGCGGACCGCCGGGCCCGGCTGCTGTCGCTGACCCCGGACGGGCATCGGGTGCGCGATTCGGCGCAGGCAGCGATCCGGCGGGGCGAGGAGCGACTGCTCGCCAGGTTGCCGGGGCGGGAGCGCGCGGGCTTTCTGGCCGGCCTGATCGCGTTGTCGGCACTGTCCGTCGAAGACGTCACGGGGCGTCCGGGCGACGCCCGCTGACGGAGTTCGCGCGAACCCGCCTCAGCCCTCGCGCAGCGTGTCCACGGCCTTGCCGATCCGGCGCTGCCGGGTCTCGTCCGTCTTGGCGCCCTCGATCGACAGCACGTGCCTGCGCTGATTGCTGTACGACAGCGCGTCGAACGCCTTCCGCGCGTCCGGCTGCCGGTCGAGCGCCTCGGCGAAGTCGGGCGGAATGGCGACGATCCGGGGTTCGGTGTCGAGTTCGACGTCCACATCCACCTCGTCGCCTGCCACCACGCCCGCACCGACCCGGTTCTCGGCGCTGAGCGGAATCATGAACACGCCGCCCATCGGTGCGACCGTGGTGCGGTAGGTGTAGCCGCCGATCGTGATCCGGACCGCGGGGCGTTTGCCCGATCCCAGGTCCGCGACGACGCTCTCCGGGATCCGGAACCCGGTCGCGGTCTTGCCGCCCAACTCGATGGTGGTGCGAAACCTCATGGGCAGAATTCTGCCCGCGCCGACCCGCCGGGTCAGTCGAACACGATGATCTGCCGGATCGCCTTTCCGTCGGCGAGTTCGTCCATGCCGCGGTTGATGTCGTCGAGCGTGATGCGGGAGGAGATGAGTTTCTCCACGGGAAGCTTCCCGGAGCGCCAGAGGTCCTCGTAGATCGGGATGTCCCGGGACGGCACGGCCGAGCCGAGGTAGCTGCCGATGATCGTGCGGGCCTCGGCCACCAGGATGAGCGGGGAGATCGACGACCGCGCGTCCGGGGACGGCAGTCCGACGGTGATCGTCTTGCCGCCGGGAGCAGTTGCGCGAACGGCCGATTCGAAGGCGCGGGCGTTTCCGGCGGCCTCGATGACGATGGGCGCCCGGACACCGGCCTCCTCGAGTTCCGCCGGGGTGTAGACCGCCGTCGCTCCGAGTTCGCGTGCGGTCTGCAGTTTCTCGGGTACGGCATCGACGCCGATGACCTCGCCGGCGCCCCGGGAGACGGCGGTCAGGATTGCGGCCATTCCCACGCCGCCGAGCCCGACGACCATCACCGCCTGGCCGGGACGCGGATCGCCGGCGTTGAGGACGGCGCCGCCGCCGGTGAGGACGGCGCATCCGAGCACGGCCGCCACGTCGGCGGGGACGTCGTCGCCGACGGGAACGACGGACCGCCGGTTGACGACGGCGTGCGTCGCGAATCCGGACACCCCGAGGTGGTGATGCACGGGGTCGTCGCCGCGGTGCAGTCGCGCTCCCCCGTCGAGCAGGGTTCCGGCGTTGTTGGCGCTGGTTCCGGGCACGCACGGCATGCGGCCGTCCGTGGCGCAGCCCTCACACTCCCCGCAGCGCGGAAGGAACGTCATGACCACGCGCTGCCCGACCCTGACGTCGTCGACTCCGGCGCCGAGTTGCGTGATCCGTCCCGCTGCCTCGTGCCCGAGGAGCATCGGGACCGGGCGCACCCGGTTGCCGTCGACGACGGACAGATCGGAGTGGCACAGACCCGCGGCCTCGATCCGGACGAGGATCTCGCCTGCACCGGGTTCGTCGAGGTCGAGCTCGGAGATCGAGATCGGCGCCGACTCGGCGAACGGGCGCGTTCTCCCGATCTCCTCGAGTACCGCTCCACGGATCTTCATCTCGGGCTGCTCCTGTCGGTGGTCGGCGAATCCTCGTTACCGGACGATGCCGCGCACCGAGGCCGGCAGGTCACGCTTGCGACGATACGGTCCGACGACGGCGGCGCCGAACGGGCGCTGCAGCAGGACCCTCGCGACGTCGCGCACCTCGTCGGTGGTGACCGCGTCGATCTTGCTCAGGGTTTCAGTGATACTGCGGTGATTGCCGTAGTTGAGCTCGCTGCGACCGATGCGGTGCATCCGTGAACCCGAATCCTCCAACCCCAGAACCAGTCCGCCCCGCAGCGAACCCTTGGCGCGGGCGCATTCGGCGTCGGTGATGCCCTCGGCGGCCACGTTCGAGAGCACCTCGCGGATCACCGTGGTGACCTCGCCGAGGTTCTCTGGCTGACACCCGGCGTAGATCGAGAACGCACCCGTGTCGGAGAACGTGTCGATGCCCGAGTACACGGAATATGCCAGGCCGCGGATCTCCCGCACTTCCTGGAACAGCCGGGAACTGAGCCCGCCGCCGACAGCGGCGTTGAGTACCGACAGTGCCCAGCGGTGGGACTCGTGCCGCCCGAACGCGCGCACCCCGAGCGAGAGGTGGACCTGTTCGCTGTCCCGGTTGGTCAGGCTGAGTGCCGGTTCGGTCCGCAGGCGCAGGGTGCCGGCGCGGCGGGGAGCCGGTTCGGACGCCGATTCGAGGTGCCCGGCGAACGCGCGCCGCACCAGTTCGACCGTGTGGTCGTGCTCCACGTTGCCGGCGACGGCGACCACCATGCGCGGCGGCGTGTAGCGCCGCACGTGGAACGAGTGGAGTTGGGTGCGGGTCATCGATTCGATGGATTCGACGCTGCCGATCACCGGCCTGCCCACCGGATGGTCGCCGTACAGGGCGGTCAGGAACGCGTCGCCGAGGAGGTCTTCCGGGTCGTCGTCGCGCATCGAGATCTCTTCGAGGACCACCTGGCGTTCCACGTCCACGTCGGACGACCGGCAGCGACCGCGCAGGACGACGTCACTGACGAGGTCGATGGCGAGCGGCAGGTCGTCGTCGAGCACGTGCGCGTAGAAGCAGGTGTGCTCCTTGGACGTGAAGGCGTTGAGTTCGCCGCCGACACCGTCCATCACCTGCGCGATGTCGAGAGCACTGCGAGACGGCGTGGCCTTGAACAGCAGGTGCTCGAGGAAGTGCGCCGCACCGGCGACGGTGGGCTGCTCGTCGCGTGATCCGACACCCACCCAGACGCCCACGGACGCGGATCGGACACCGGGAACGTATTCGGTGACCACCCGGAGCCCGCCGGGGAGCACGGTGCGCCGGACGCCTGCATCCGGCTCGTGCAGGGTCGGTGCTTGGGTGAGTGCGGCAGTGCGGCTGCGATCGATCTTGGCCATGTAGTGGTTCAGCGGTCCTCGAAAGCTGGGCGTCGTCGAACGGCAAACTTTACACGCGGCGCCAGACAGCGCTTCACCAGCCTCGACGACGGGGTGGCGAACCGGTGAACTCGCCGACCACCACCGCGCAACCCATAGCCGGGGCGCGGCTTTCAGCGTCGGGTGTGTCGATGCCGGGTGGTGCCGGACCGCAGGTCGGTCGCCGCCAGCACCGCAATCCGCTCGGTGCGCTGGCCGGGCCGGATCAGCTCCCGCGACTCCAGCATCCTCGTGCGGGACGCGAGCGCGGGACCGAACGGCACGTCCTCCGACGCGACCACGTCCACCCGCAGTCCCCGCTCTTCCAGCATCGCCCGCGTCTTGTCCACCCCGTTGAGCGTCGACTGGACGAGGAGCAGGGTGCCGCCGGGAGCAAGGAGGTCCGGGGTTTCGCTGCAGATCCGGTCGAGTACGGCGCGCCCGTCGACGCCGGCGTCCCAGGCTCGCGCGAGTACCCGGCCCGGCCTTCCGTCGTCGGTCGCGGGCGCGTAGGGCGGGTTGGCCACCACCACGTCGAATCGAAGCGTCCGGACGGCGTCCACCAGGTCGCCCCGCACCACACGGATGGTCCGGCGGTTCAGTTTGGCGTTGAGCCACGTACTGATCGCGGCGCGGCGCGACACGTCGACCGCGGTCACCCAGCCGGCCCCCGCCGCGCACGCCTCGACACTCAACGCCCCTGTGCCACAGCAGAGATCGAGCACACGGGTGCCCGGACCGAGATCTCGGGCGGCCAGCGCCTCGGCGAGCAGCCACGTGTCGCGCTGGGGGCGATACACCCCGGGTAGACGAACGAGCATGATCGGCTCCCTCCCTCGCCGTTCCCTACAAGCGTGGCCAGTACCGCGAGTTACACGCAACTCGACACGGCCCAATTCACCCGTTGTTCACGTCCACCCCCTCCGCGCTGTCGGCCGGGGCCGAAAACGGGTACTCCTCCCCCGTGCCGCATTCCTTCTCAGCTGATTCCGACGCCCCGGTGGACACGATGTGGGCGCTCGTCGCACGGCCGTCGCGCTGGCCCGAGTGGGCTCCGCACGTGCGCGGCGCGTGGGGTCTCGGATTCCCCGAAATCGAAGCCGGCAGATGCGGCGCGGCACGACTGCTCTGGATCGTGCCGGTTCCCGCATCCATCTCCGCCAAGACACCGGGCCGCTCCTGGACGTGGCGGGTGGGACCGATGACGCTCGATCACCTCGTCGAGCCCCGCGGCACCGGTTCGCGGATCACGATGACGATGTCCGCGCCGGGGCCGCTCGATGCGGTGCTCGGCGTCACCTACGGCCCGGTCGTGCGGACTCTCGTCCGCCGACTCGCCCGCGTCGCCGGCGAACGCTAGGCCGGTCGTCGCAGGTACAGATCTCGCAGCAGCGCCACTTCGGCACCGTGGTGGATGACCTCGCGATTGATGTGCAACACCAGCGCCGCCATCGGGTAGTCCGCGAACGGTCCCTCGCTGGGCCCGCACGGCTGGGCGAGACCGCTGGTCCCCAGGCCCCGTACGCCTTCACACCAGGCGTCGTACTGCTCGTCGAGCTGAGTGAGCGCCTGCGCAGCGGTGCCGGCGTAGTCGAACGTCTCATAGTCCATGGCCGGCCCGCCGAAGTGATTGCCGATCCGCATGCCGAAGACGCCGACGACGATGTGCCCGAGCCGCCAGGCGATGGTCGTGATCGGGGGCGGGTCCGGCGTGGGAAAGGCGAAATCGATGGTGAACTCGCCGCTGCCGGCCTGAACGGGAGCCTGCGAGCGGCCTCTCGGCCGCACACTCCAGCAGTCCGGGGCGGGCTCCCAGAAGTACTCGTCGTCGGTCAGCCCCGCCAGCCGTGGGCGCAACTGATGCTCCCAGTGCCAATCGAGCTGATCGGCGAGTTCGTGCGGCCAGTCCATTCGATTCTCCTCTCTCCCGGTCGCCGGAATGATCTACTACTGCACACCGTCCCGGATCCGAACACCCGGATGGTTGGCCCGCAGATTTCTCGCAGCCAGCGTGACCGTCCGTTCGATCCGCCGCTTCCTCGTGTCCGGCGTCTTGGCTGACGCTATCCACTGCAGGATCAACCGTGTCGAAGACGGCGGAAACTTCTCGAAGTTCGCGTGTGCAACCTCGTTTCGCGTGAACGCTGCCCGCAGATCGCCGGGGACCACCGAGTTGTCGCCGTTCGCCGCGTTCTCCCAGGTCCCCTTGGACTTGGCCAGATCGATGGCCGCCTGACCGGCCTCGGTCATCAGTCCCTGCTCGATCATGCTCGCCGCGCGCTGCCGGTTGACCCGGCTCCAGGAACTGCGCGCGGTGCGGGGCGTGAAGCGCAGGCGCGAACTGTCGGCGTCGTGTGTGCGGTGCAGGCCGTCGATCCATCCGAAGCACAGCGCCTGTTCGATCGCCTCGTGATAGCGGATGCTCGGCCTCCCGCTGTCCTTGTGGGGGATGACCAGCCAGACCTCCTTCTCGGACCGGCAATTCTCCGAGAGCCATGCACGCCACTGTGCGGCCGTGCGAGCGACGACGGTGTCCACGTCACACCCCCGCCTTCGACGCGAGAATGTCCAGGTAGTGCTGATTGAACATCACGCCGAGTATGTTCCCGAACGGGTCGGTCACGGACGCGGTGACGAATCCCGGCCCGCGCTCGACCGGCTTCCCGTGCAGGGTGGCACCCAGGGACAGCAGCCGCTCGACACTCGCCTCCACATCGTCGACGTGCCAGTAGGTCATCGTGTTCTCGGCGTCACGCGAACGGTCCGGTCCGGCAAATCGGCTGTCGATGATGCCGAGTTCGTGCTGGTAGTCGCCGATCCGAAACTCGATGTAGGCGGGCGCCCCCGCCACCGAGCGCACGAAATACGGCTCGACTCCGAGCAGTTCGGTGTACCAGGCCCGGGCGGCCGTCAGGTCGTCGGCGTAGAAGCTGACGGTGGTGAGTCCTCGCAACATGGGTGGATCCTTTCCTCGGTCGGTGACAAGATCCATCCTCCGACTCAAAGTGCTCACCTATTGAGCACTTTCCGAGGGAAACTGTGAGCATGCGCGCTGACCGACTCGTCGCCACCCTCCTGCTGATGCAATCCCGGGGTCGGGTGACCGCCGCCGAAGTCGCCGAGGAACTCGAGGTGTCCGTCGCCACGGCGCGCCGAGACCTGGAGGCGTTGTCCGCAGCGGGGATCCCGGTCTACCCGCAGTCCGGGCGCGGTGGCGGGTGGTCGCTCCTCGGCGGCGCTCGCACCGACCTCAGCGGGCTGTCCGCCACCGAGGCGCAGGCACTGACCCTGCTGGTCGGACCGGCCGCCGCCGTCTCGGGAGAGGCCAAGGCGGCGCTGCGCAAACTCGTGCGGGCGCTGCCACAGACCTTCCGGGCCGACGCCGAGGCCGCCGCCACTGCCACCATGATCGACCCCACCCGGTGGGGCGAGCATGACCGCCGCAGACCCGAGATGGTCGACCTGCTGCAGGCCGCCGTCATCCGGCGCCGGAAAGTCCGTCTGACCTACACCACCAGCGCCGGGCAGCGGTCCGACAGACTCGTCGACCCGTGGGGTCTCGTCGACAAGGACGACGTCTGGTACCTGCTCGCCGGCACCGAACGGGGTCAGCGAACCTTCCGGGTCGACCGGATCGTCGACGCCGAATCGACGGAGCAACCCGCCGAGCGCCCCGACGACTTCACGCTCGCCGCGGCGTGGGACGAAGTGGTCGGCGAGGTGGAGCAGCGGCGTTCCACGACGTGGGCGACGGTGCTCATCGACGCCAGGTTCGTGCCGATTCTTCGTGACCACTTCGGGCGGCACTGCCACCCCGACGGTGAGGGTGACGACGGTCGCGCCCGGGTGCGCCTCGCCGCACCGACCCCGTTGGACATCGCCCGAAACCTCGCCGGCTGGGGCTCGATGGTCGAAGTCCTCGAACCGCGGGCGGTCCGCGCCGAACTCGCCCGAATCGGCACAGAACTCGCCCACCGGTACGCCGGCGAGGACGATCAGTCGGCCAGGTAACGCTCCACGGTCTCGACCTTCGCTCGCAGCTGACCGCTGCGCGCCGGCCGGATATCCGCCTTCAGCACCAGGCTGACCCGCGGAAACTGTTCCAGCAGAACGTCTGTCGCGCGCTTCACGACTGCCATTACCTCGTCCCACTCACCCTCGACGGTGGTGAACATCGACGTGGTCTCGTTGGGCAGCCCGGATTCGCGGACCACCCGCACGGCCGCGGCGACGGCAGCACCGACACTGTCGGAGTCCCCGCCCATCGGGCTGACGCTGAATGCCACCAGCATGTGCTCTCCTTCTGTGGGAATCGATAGCCACCATCGAATCACCTCGTCCGGGTCTCCGCTGCACCCATCGGGTACTCCGCCTGCAGAGCTACGCGGACGTTCCACAGACATACGTCGGGCGGCGCCCCTGATCAAGGGGACGCCGCCCGCGAGCACGAACATCTGGTTACCAAGCTGCATGGTTGCGCGGGGTCAAATGTGGCCTCGGCGTCGGGCATCCCCCCGCCTGACGCAAGCCCACCGCGCTGAGCCCAGTTAGTGGGCCGTGCTTTTGCGTGGGTGCCTACAACTCGTGCTGGGCGCCACGACCGAGAGGTGGAATCTTCTCTTCCGGTCCGACCTTGGTCTGTCGTGGATCCGTACCTCAGGTCTACCCCGCATACCCGGATAAGGCAACGGACGTGAGCCCCCGCGCGCAAGCCGATGCTTCCTAGGCCGTTCGGGGCAGGGACCCTGTGGGCGCGCCCGCGTGTGCCTGCCGCCGCAGCGCCTCGAGATTCTGCCGCATCTGCGGCCGCATGTCCCGGTGCTGCGGCTGGAGGCGTGCGTAGAGCGAGAGCAGCGGGCGGTACGGCAGTACGTCGATCCGATACGAATGCGTCACCCGGGTCCCGTCACCGTCCGCCCTGAAGGTGTATGACCAGGTGGTCGAGTCGTGGTACAGCGGGTTGCGCCGATCCGACACGGTGTGGAATTCGAATTTCCTGCCCGGATCGGACGCGGCCACTTCGCAGACCCGGGACCATCGCATGTGATGTGCGCGATTGCGTCCCCGGAATCGGGCGCCCACGGTCCCCGGCGACCGTCCCGGTAGCCAGCCGCAACTGCGGCACTCGGGGCTGCGTTCGTTGATGCGGGTGACGTCGGCGACCACGTCGTACAGCTGCCGTGCCGGGACGTCGATCCACACCTCCACCGAGCCCTCGGTGCGGGGTGACTGGTGGATCCGGGGGCTCACGTCGAGGTCGGTGCCCCATCGAGCGGCACACGCCCGCCGATATGGTCGCTTGAACACATGGAGCAACATGAACCGGGTAGCGGGACCGACTTTGTGAACGGTGACGTCGTAGTCTTCCCAATCGACACCGTCGACAATCCAGTGAGCTTCGATCCCCAGCTCCCGCTTGGTCTTCGAGGCGATGAACACCTGCTCTTCGACGTCGTCCCACCGACGACGGGTCAGGGTTCGGGCGACGACCGGCATCATCTCGTCCTCCTCACGCTGCAGATGCGGCAGCAGAACCTGTTCGAGAGCGGCGAGAGCATGCGAAAGTCCGTCTCGGGCAGTCGGATGCACACGGTATTCGGTTGCCGCAGCGGTGACCCGCTCCATCTCGGGGCGGATCCGCGCATGGTCGGCGTCCATCGCGTCGAGCAGTGCCCCGGCGTCCGGGTTCAGCTCACGGACCAGCGGCCACAGCCCACGGTCCTCACCGCTGTGGTGCAGGTGCAGGAAATGCATCATCCACACGAGATGATCTGCGAGAGCGACCCGTTGGGTCTGCGCGGGCGGCGGTGCTGTGCGCAATACCTGCGCAGAGCGAGCGATATCACGGCGCAGTGCGTTGTGGACGATGCGCATGATGCGAGTGTCGACAGGTTGCAGAGTGTCGGTTGTCATGACTTACTCCAGACAATGGCGCCGGTGTGTCACACCGGGCGGTCGAGGATTTCTTCGATGCGGTCGATCAGCCATGACTCGTAGCGGAGGCGACTCCAACCGCATTCGTCCACAAGCAGGGCGTAGACCTGGTCGTGGGCCTGGACCCACAGTTCGTCGACCTGACCTGGATCGGCGTGACGACCCACGATCAGGTCTGCGACGTCGGCGACCGCGCGCCTGCGCTGCCCCTCCAGGTCGGCGGCCACCGCTGCGAGCGTGGTATCGGTCGTCGCACCCTGGCGGATTGCCACGGCCAGGCGGTGGGTGCGCTCGTTGATCGTGGCGATCAGGCGCGCACCCGACTCGATGCGGTCACCGGTCGTGCGCCCCGTTCCGATCGCCGTGTAGACGGGCCGGTCGGCCAACGGCACCTGAGCGTCATCGCCGACGATGGCGACCTCCAGTGCCGCTTTCAACAAGTCGGCCTTGGATCCGAATGTCGCGTAGACGGTTTCGACGGAAACCTCCGCGGCCCGCGCGATATCCCGCACTCCGGTGCCGGCCCAGCCGCGCTCGGCGAACAACCGGGTGGCGGCCTCGAGCACGACCGCCCGCGTCTGCGCTGCCTGCATGCGACGCAGTGGTGAGCGGTACCGGCGGGTCCCGGATCCGCCCGGCACCGCCGAGTCGGGCTCGACCGTCGCCATACCTAATCCTAGAACGCACAAGTTTTCAATACAACCGTGTTCAGGTGATTTCAGCGGGCGTGCTGACTCCCGCCGACTTCCAATACAGCTCCTTCGTCGACGGATCCGGAGAGTCGCACCTGACACCGAACAATCTCATGGCCGGCCAGTCCTCGATCGAATTACCTACTTTTCAACGGTTTCACTGCTACCGACCCGGCGGAACGATTCGACGCGGATGCCTGCAGCCTTCCGTCGAGGATCGCGTCAGAGCGGAGAGCATGGAAAGTTCTACGCTCACAGCGGTATCAGCCGTTTCGCCGACAGGGTAGGCACGGTCGGTCAGCAGTGAGAAGGCATCGACGGTGACGCATCCCCGCCCGGCCGACCGGTTGACTTGCCCGACTTGTCCTATCCGGGACTTTCGGCCTCGCGCGGTTGTCCACGCGTCCTGTACAACTGAATGAGGGATGCCAGATTGTGACATGAACCACACCTGACCGTTATCTTACGACTCGATTACCTAGAGCTGAACACTAGGTTCCCGGGACCCCCGCGGTGGCAGTGCGGGTGTGCGAGCGGGGCCGGAAGGGACACCTCACATGCTGCTGCCGATGTCGCCGACCGATTCGCTGTTCCTCCTCGGCGAGTCGCGGGAACATCCGATGCACGTCGGCGGGCTGGCAGTATTCACGCCACCGGACGGCGCCGACGCGGCCGACATGGGGGCGATGTTCGAGACGGCTGCAACCTCCGACGAGGTGGCACCGCTCTTCCGCAAGCAGGCCCGACGATCGGTGACCACCCTGGGACAGTGGGGTTGGGACACCGCGACCGACGTCGACGTCGACTACCACGTGCACCGCAACGCCCTCCCTCAACCGGGTGGCATGCCCGAACTGATGACACTGGTGGCCCGGCTGCACGGCACCGCGCTCGACCGCACCCGCCCACTGTGGGAGATACACCTGATCGAAGGCCTCGCCGACGGCCGCTACGCCGTGTACACCAAGATCCACCACGCCCTCGCCGACGGCGCATCGGCGATGAACCTGTTGCGCCGCAGCATGAGCGAGGACCCCACCCGCACGGGCATGCCCGCCCCCTGGCAACCCGCCGCACCCGCGACGGCGACCGACACCGCCCTGCCAGAACATGCGTCAACGATGCCGCCGAATCCGCGTGGCCTACCGGGTCAGGTCCTGCGCGGAATCCGCGCCGCGTCGAGCGAGGTCGTCGGCCTGGCACCGGCTCTCGCCGGCACCGTCGAACGCGCCCTACGCGCCGAGGGCGGCCCGTTATCCATGCAGGCACCGCACACGATGTTCAACGTCGAGATCGGGGGCGCCCGCCAATTCGCCGCCCGCACCTGGCCACTCGAACGGATACGGCTGCTCGCCAAGCACGCCGACGCCACCGTCAACGACATCATCCTGGCGATGTCCGCAGGAGCACTGCGCGGCTACCTGCACGACCTCGGTGCGCTGCCGGCCGATCCGCTGATCGCGATGGTCCCGGTGTCCCTGCGCCCCAACACCTCCGGCATCGATGTGGAATCCGCGAACGGGAACCGGATCGGGGTCCTGATGTGCAACCTCGCCACCCACCTACCCGACCCCGCCCACCGCCTCGACACCGTGCGCACCTGCATGCGCGAAGGCAAACACGCCCTCCGCACGATGAGCCCCGCCCAAGTGCTGGCGATGAGCGCCGTCGGCGCCGCCCCACTCGGTATCGAAATGATCCTCGGCCGGCGAGGACCACAGCGGCCGCCGTTCAACCTGGTGATCTCCAACGTCGCCGGACCCGGCACCCCGCTGTACTGGAACGGCGCCCGCCTCGACTCCCTCTACCCCCTGTCGATCCCGGTCACCGGACAAGCCCTGAACATCACGTGCACCAGCAGCGACGACCAGCTCGTGTTCGGGTTGACCGGCTGCCGACGCACCATCCCGAACCTGCACCACATGCTCGACCACCTCGACACCGAACTCGGCACCCTCGAACACGTCGTCGGTCTGTAACACCACCGACGCCACAACACCGGCGTCCGCCCAGTAGAAGGAATTCCATGAAAATCCACAAGTCACTGCTCATACTGCTACTCGGCGGCACCGCCGCCCTCCGCACGATCCTCCGCCGCCCCACCCCGCGCCGCCGCGGACACGGCGTCCCCTTCCACGCCAACGGCTGACACCATCGATGACGCCACGCAGGTGGGTGGTCGCATGAGTCGATCCAGATCTCAGTGCACACTCGGCCCGGTCAGCGCAGCAAGTCTGAAGCCAACAGCCCCGTCCGAAGTGCTTCATACTCGCCGTCGTCGAGAGCAAGTAGAGGGGACCTCACGGTTCTGTTCTGCAGGACAGCGAGCAACTGCAGCGCCCCTTTGACCGTCGTCGCACCGTAATTGGGGACACCCATTACCGCACGCAGAGCCGGCTGCAGGCGGGCATTGATCTCCCGCGCGGTTTCGACGTCCCCCGAGAAGAAGGCCTCGATCATGGCGCGGATCTCGTCGCCCGCCACGTGGCCGAGAACAGAGACGACCCCGCATGCCCCGTACGCGAGGAAACCCAGGGTGAGGCTGTCGTCTCCCGAGTAGACCGCGTAGCCCAATTCGCGCAGCATGATCGCTTGTGTGGGGTCGCCGGCCGCATCCTTCACCGCGACCACGGACGGCCAGTCCGCCATCGCCTCGAATGTCGAGGGCGCCAGCTTGGTGCCGGCCCGGCTGGGAATGTCGTAGAGCATGACGGGGGCATCGACGGCATCCACTACGTAGCGAAAGTGTTGCAGTATCCCGCCTTGACTCGGCCTGTTGTAGTACGGCGTTACCAGCAGGAGCCCGTCGGCACCCTGCATGACGGCCTGGCGCGCCAATTCCAGCGTATGGCGGGTGTCGTTTGTGCCCACCCCGGCAATGATCTTGGCGCGGTTGCCTACCGCGTCCTTGACCACTCGCAGTATCCGACCATCCTCGGCGGTGGTGGTCGTGGCAGCCTCACCGGTTGTCCCGGACACGACCAGTCCGTCGTGTCCGTGGTCGACCAAGTGCAGAGCGATTCGAGCAGTCGCCTCCTCGTCGATCTCGCCGTCCACGGTGAACGCCGTAGCCATAGCAGTAAGCACGCGCCCGAACGGAGCGACAGGCGCTGACGGAAGTGTCATTGCCCCAGTGTATGCGCCATCAAACGGCGACAGCGTCGACCGAACCGGCTATTCACTGACTGCAACCCATCAGGGTCGCGCGGCGGACGACGGCCGCCCCGGTCGTAGCCGTGACGACCGGTGAGCTGCTCGCGGCCGCCGTCGCGAATCACCACCCTCTCGGACCGGCGGACGAGTTCTCGATCATGCGGTGCGGCAGCATGATCGGGGCACCAGGCTGTTCTGGAGTGGTTCTGGCACAGGATGTCAGGCCTGGAGACGTGGTGGCATCGGTCAGTCGCGACGGCAACGATCTGGTGGGCTCGGCCGCTGCCGTCTCCGTCGCCCACGGCCGCATGCACGAGCTCACAACCGAACAGTCCCGGTGACTACCCACGGCAGCACCTCATCGCGCGTAATACTGGGGTACCCGACCTTCCGAGGAGACGCGACATGAGCCTGTACGCAGTAGTGGACCCGGCCACCGGGAAGACGGTGCGCGAATACCCGACCGCCACCGATGAGGAGATGCAGGCGGCGTTGTCCGCGGCGGACAAGGCACACCGTGAGTGGTCGCGGCGCTCGACGATTTCCGAGCGCGCTGGACTGCTCACGCGAGTCGCCGAGTTACACACCGAACGCCGCGACGAACTGGCCAAGATCATCCAGCGGGAGATGGGCAAGCCACTCGATCAGTCGCTGGGGGAAGTGGACTTCAGCGCCGCGATCTACCAGTACTACGCCGACAACGCCGAGAAGTTCCTCGCCGACGAGCCCATCGACCTGGTCGAGGGCACCGGTTCCGCGCTGATCCGGCGGCGCTCGATCGGTGTGCTGATCGGCATCATGCCGTGGAACTACCCCTACTACCAGGTGGCCCGGTTCGCGGGTCCGAATCTGGCGCTGGGCAACACGATCGTGCTCAAACACGCACCGCAGTGTCCCGAATCGGCGGCGGCGCTGCACCAGATCTTCAGCGACGCCGGATATCCGGAGGGCGCCTACGTCAACGTCTACGCGACCAACGAGCAGATCGCCGACGCGATCGCCGACCCGCGGGTCCAGGGCGTGTCGCTGACCGGGTCCGAGCGTGCGGGTGCGGCGGTCGCCGAGATCGCCGGACGCAATCTCAAGAAGGTGGTGCTGGAACTCGGCGGTTCCGATCCGTTCATCGTGCTCAGTTCCGATGACCTCGACGCCACTGTCAAGGCGGCAGTGGAAGGCCGTTTCGAAAACACCGGGCAGGCCTGCAACGCAGCGAAGCGATTCATCATCGCCGAGGACCTGTACGACGATTTCGTCGGCAAATTCACCGCGGAAGTGCTCGCCTCTGCTGACGGCCTCGCGCCGCTGTCGTCGGTCGCCGCCGCCGACCGACTGGCCGAGCAGGTGAAGCAGGCGATCGCCGAGGGCGCCACCCTCGAGTCCGAGGGTGAACGGCAGGGAGCCTTCTTCCCACCCGCCGTGCTGACGAATGTGTCGCCCGATTCGCGCACGTACCGGGAGGAACTGTTCGGGCCGGTAGCGACCGTCTACAAGGCAGGCTCCGAGGCCGAGGCCGTCGAACTGGCCAACGACACCCCGTTCGGTCTCGGCTCGTATGTCTTCACCACCGACCCCGCTCAGGCCGACCGCGTCGCCGACTCGCTGGACGCGGGCATGGTGTTCGTCAATGCCGTTGGCGCCGAAGGAGTCGAGCTGCCGTTCGGCGGCGTCAAACGCTCAGGCTTCGGTCGCGAACTCGGCAAATACGGGATCGACGAATTCGTGAACAAGAAACTCATCCGCATCAGCTGATATCGCTGCGCGCCGTGCCCGGCGGTGGGACGGGAGAGCAGACCGGAGGAATCGCAGGACGAGCTTCCAACGGCCGGCTACATTCGAGCGGCTCGATGTCTTCAGCGGCGGATCGCGACAACGTCTTCGTCGAGGAACCCCTTCAACCCGCCGCTGAAGACATCGTTGTCGTCGCCGGCCACCATGTGACCCGCACCGGTGACGTCGATCAGCTTGGCGGTCGGGATCAGTTCGAGCAGCTCTTTCGCGCCTTCCTCACTCACCACGTTGGATTGCTGGCCACGAACGAGCATCGTGGGAACGGTGATCGCGGCCGCGGCGTCCCGAGCGCGTTCGTATCGCACGATCGAGTCGGATTGGCGAGTGGGTTCGTCGCCGACGCGAAGGAACTCCGGATCCCAATGCCAGTACCAACGGCCATCACGCAGGCGAAGATTCTTGCGCAACCCCTGCGGGTTGGGCTTGCGGACACGGTTCGGGGTGTACGCCGCGATCGCTGCTGCCGCGTCGTCGAGGCTCGCGAAACCCTCGAGGCCACTGCGCATGAAGGCCATGATCTCCGCGGTACCGCTCGTCTCGACCTTCGGCGCGATATCGACCAAGACCAGACCGCAAGCGAGATCGGGATTCTCCCCCTGCCCGATCAACGACGTCATACCGCCCATCGAGGCACCGACGAGAACCGGCTTCTCCCCCAGCCCTGCGATGACCGAGGTCAAGTCGGCGACCAACGCATCGATGCCGTAATCCCCGTCCGGCGCCCACTGACTGTCCCCATGCCCACGGGCATCCAGCGCAATGGCGGACCAGCCGTCCGCCGCGAGGCTGCGTCCGGTGTTCCGCCAGGAATGCCGGGTCTGCCCGCCGCCGTGCAGCAGCAGGACCAGGCCCTTTCTGTCGACGCCTGATCCGCCGGCACTGGGTGTCGGTGGATCCCACCGGTCGGCGGCAAGCATGACACCATCACCGGCGAATTCGGATTGTGCGACTACGGGATCCATGGAGTTCCTCACCAACATCATCGAGTCGAGCATTCTCCATCATGGTGCACCACGGGGTGAACAGTAATTCACCCGGTGCCGGTGTTGTGCGTCGCCACAGCTGTATGGCGGTGGCCGAATCCCGGCTCGGCAGATTCGACGGCTTCAGACTTCTGCGCCTTCTCCCTCGTCGACAACGGTCCGCAGTGCGCGTATCGCGGCGAAGGCAGCTCGCGGCGGGTCCAGACATCGCCGAACAGCACATCGTCGTCGGCTCCGGGTCGCAGGGCCGAGGGAGGTACTGCGATTACCCGGAAGAGCAGGCACTCCCGCGGGCGAGCTCACCCGCCTTTACTGAGTGAGACCGCGAACCTGCCCGGGCGCATCCCGTCAGATCTCCGCGCACTTCGACCTCGCCGCCGACAACTGAGGAGAACCTCATGGAGTTCATCACCCCCGTCCCCACGGGCAAGGGGCCGGCCGGACAATTCACCGGCGACGTCTGGTACGACGTCATCTACGCAGGTAAGGAACCCTCGCGGGTACGGACGAACATGGTTCGATTCTCCCCCGGCGCCCGCACGTTCTGGCATCGCCACGTCCTCGGGCAAACCCTGCACGTCGTCTCCGGTGTCGCGCTGGTCGGCACCCGCGACGGTGTCGTCTTCGCAGCCCACCCGGGCGAGACCGTGACCTGTCCCGCCGGTGAGGAGCACTGGCACGGCGCCGCCGAAGAGCGGTTCATGGAACACCTTGCGATCTGGGAAGGCGACGGTTCCGGCGCGCCGGAGACGACCTGGCTCGAGGAAGTCACCGACGTGCAGTACCACGCACCGCGCACCCGCCGCTCCTGAACGATCCGAACACCACAAAAGGAGGTCGCCTGCGCGCTGCCGACAGGCCTGCTCGCCGAACACGTCGTGCTCGACCATGTCGTGGGGCAGACGTTCGCAGACTGCCTGCGGGCGACGAAAGAGGAGCGGGCTGCCGATCGGCTGCGTTCCGGTGAGGCGCTCGGAAAGATCGTGATCACCCTTCCCTGACACCCGTTGCGGCGGTGACGCCGCCAGTGACGAGTTCGGCGACGCCGCGCCTGGAACCGGCGGCGACTCCGATGCGACATGATCGGGTCGTGGCGATATTCAACGACTACGACAAGTACGCGTCGGCGTACGACGCCGACATCGAGGACAACGTATATAACGCGTTGTACGAGCGACCGGCGACGTTGGCGCTGGTCGGCGACGTCGCCGGCCGGAGGGTGCTGGATGCGGGCTGCGGCAGCGGTGTGCTGTCGCAGGCGCTCGCCGCCTCGGGCGCTGCGGTAACCGGCGTCGATCTCAGCACGAACCTGCTCGCGATCGCCCGGCACCGCCTGGGACCCGACGTCCCGTTGATCCAGGCAGATCTCGACCAGCAGTTGCCCATCCGGTCATCGACCTTCGACGTCGTGGTGGCGTCGCTGGTGATGCACTACCTCCACGACTGGTCGGGACCGTTGTCCGAGTTTCGACGGGTCCTCGCGCCGGGCGGGTGCGTCATCATCTCGACGCATCACCCGTTCGTGGACTTCAGGCCGTCCGGGCAGGGCGACTACCTCGGAACGTTCGAGTTCACCGAGGAATGGGTGAAGTCCGGTGAGAGGTTCCTCATGAGGTTCTGGCACCGGCCGTTGCACGCCATGTTCGACGCCTTCACCGCGGCGGGATTCACCGTCGAACGTGTCTCGGAGCCGCGCCCCGGTGCCGCCGTGCGCGATCGCTCTCCGGAACTGTTCGAGCAGCTCGGCCGTGAAGCCCCGTTCATCTTCTTCATTCTGCGCAGCGACGACCGCGATCCCTCGCCGGCCGGCGAGACGCCGTCACGGTAAATGCATCAGCTTTCCGGCGAGGGTGAAGAGTCGGCGGGCGAGCCTCATGACGGGCAGGCCCAGAGGGATCAGGAGGATCGTCACGCACAGTATCCCGCCGACGAGCCACACCACGGCCGCGACGATCCCGAGCACCGTGCCGAGCACGGCCGTGAGAATTCCCAGCACCACATCGAGCAGGCCCCGTATCAATCGCATGATGACCTCCTGGTTCCAGTCTGCGCGCATGCCCACCGGATCGCACCCGTCGAAAGTGGCCCGCATCAGAGATTCTCGGTTGCGTCAGACCACCCGCTCGAGTGCGCGGACGTCCGCGTCCAGTTTCCTGTACAGCCAGTACACGGCGACGAACGCGAGCCCGGAGGCCGCGCACAACCCCAGGACCGAATCGCGCACCAGTGGCAACTCCTCGGGTTCGAGGGTGCTGAATCCGGCCAGGACACCGACGAGCGGCACAGATGCCGTCACCGCCAGATACACCGTCGTCCTTCGGCGCAGCCCGCCGAGAACGTCGGCGTCGTGCGCCGTCGTGAGCCCGTGTCGCAGATAGATGGGATAGACGCAGCGCACGATGTAAAACGTCGACAGGAAGAATGTGTAGGCGACGGAGATCCCAGCCGCCACCAGAGTGGTCGTCACCGCATGGACCTGCAACCGAGCAGGGAGGTCGGTCAACCACCGCATCGCCCCCACCCCCCACACCGTTGCCAAGACCCAGGACAGCAACGTGTTCATCGCACACAGGTCGCCCCAGAACAGTGTTCGTGACCGAACCCGTGCGAGGACGGCCTCGTCGTAGCGTCTGCCGCTACGCAGGCCGCGGGGCACAGCGAGCAGATCGCGGGACATATAGGCATAGATGACGACGGCCAGCGGGAGGAAGCAGAGGATGAAAACGACGACGGCAGCGTAGAGCTGCGCATAGATGGCATCGGACAGCCGCTCGTTGAGCAGTTCCTGCAGGTGCACGGCGAAATAGATCGTCGCAAGGCCGACACCTACCCATGACGACGTCCACAGGATGGGGGTGGGCCACTGCGACAGTCGCGCCCGCCAACTGTTCGGCGGCGGATAGACCAGGTCCCGGGACCGCTTCTCGAGGCACAAGTCCAACTGCTGGGCCAATTCCGAACCGCTCGGATAGCGGTCTTCGCGGTCGGGCGACAGGCATTTCAGCAGTACCCGGCGCAGGGCCATCGGGCAATCCGGCGGAAGCTCCGACAGGAACTGCGCATCCACGGGCCTGCGCCGCAGTTCGAGCATGCGGGCCAGCGACGTCTCCGACTCACCGGCCGTGGTTTCGTCCGCGAACGGCCGACGTCCGGTGAGCAACTCCCACAGCATGACCGCGAGCGCGAAGATGTCGCTTCGGGTGTCGAGGTCGGCGGCGGTGGTCGGTGAGCCCGGGTGGCAGGCTTCGAGCTGTTCGGGTGACATGTAGGCCAGTGAGCCACCGAAATACGCCAGCGGACTGGTGCCCTTGATTCGTTGGCTGGAGCTGACGTTGAAGTCGGCCAGCTTCGGAATCCCCTCGGCGCTCAGCAGCACGTTCGCCGGTTTGATGTCTCGATGCAGCACCCCGCGTTCGGAGGCGTGCCGAAGCGCGTCGGCAAGCCGGCGGCCCAGCCAGGCCACCGTCTCCGGCCACGTCAGGGAGGCGATCCGTGTTCGAACAGCGGATTCGGTCGGCCGCACCTCGCCCTTGGCGGCAAGGACCCCGTCGACGGCGTCGAGCAGCAGTTGCCCACTCCGGTGTTCCGTCGGCGTCGAGCGCAGTAGATGTACCACATCGAGCAGCGTTCCCCCCGGCAGATACTGCATGTAGAGCAACTTCAACTCGCCCTCGGCAATCAGTCGCTGGTCGTAGATGCGCACGATGTAGTCGTGATCCAGCTGCGCGAGGGTCTGCGGCTCGATGCCGTGGTTGTGGGAAATCTTGACCGCGACGAGTCGCTGCATCGATTGTTGCCGCGCTAGATATACCTGGGCGAAGGCGCCGGACCCGATCCTCATCAACAGGTCGAAGTCGTCGACACGGTCGCCGACGTCGATGTTGCCGAGAACAACCTGTGCGCGCGGTCGAGCGATCATGGTGCTGCAGTAGTCATCCGTGAACTCTTCGGGTCCCCGGCCGCCCACCATGGTGGCAGCCTCGGCGGCCATGGTGGCCGCATCGGCTTCGGGCGTACTGCGACGCCGGGCGTGAAATTCCTCGTAGACCAACTCGGCGGGAAGCGGTCCGTCCTGCAGTTCCGCGAACTCCGCTCGGTACTCGGTCAGTCGTTTGGGAAAGTCGTAGCGAAGCCAGCGGTATTCGAGGTCGATCTTGATCAGTTCGATCAGTATCGAACGTCGCTCAGCGGGTTCGCGGGGTAGGAAGGCGGACAGGTCAGGCGGGCACCCGGACCCCCACGCGTCCGAAAACCGTGCCACGACGGTAGCAAGCGCTGTGCGGGTTCGTTCTGCTGATTCGACCAGGTCGGTCGGCTCGTACATCGGTAACTCGGAGTGCAGCCCCGTGCGATCACACGGCGGCTACGCGCGGTACGGCGACGGGTCGTTGTTGCCCCACATTGTGTCCTTCCGCCGAATTTCCCCCTCAAGCGTATCGCTCCGATACGGGCGCACGGGCGCCGAAACGGCGGGGACCGCACCGCCGAAGCCGAGAGTGGCCGAGAATTTGTCGGCACCTGGGCCGATGCGGCACCACATCCACCCTGTGCGAGGCACGATGGACCGGGAGGTTGGCGCATATCGACGCGGTCTCGGCGGCCACCACCGACGGCGATCGTGAGGGTGGTCGAATGAACGACACGGCATCCGTCGTAAGCCGACGGGTACTGGGGTTGGTGTTCTTCCTCGTCCTCGCGCTGTTCCTGGCAGTCTCGTTCGCAATCTTCGACAAGACCTTCACCAAGGTCGTGGAGATCGACCTCGTCACCGACAGCGCCGGAAACGCATTGGCACCCGACGCGGATGTAAAGCTCCGTGGCCTCATCGTCGGCGAGGTGCGCTCGGCGTCCTCCCAGGAGGGCGAGGTCACGCTCGCTCTCGCGATCCAGCCGGACAAGGCACCGCTGATCCCGTCCAACGCGACGGCGCGGCTGCTGCCCAAGACGCTGTTCGGCGAACGCTATGTCTCGCTGATCGTCCCGGAGGGCGACACGGCCCCGCCGATCCAGGCCGGCGACACGCTGCGCCAGGACAAGAGCGACAACACCGTCGAGGTCGGCGAGGTGCTGGACGGCCTGCTGCCGCTCCTGCAGGCGATTCCGCCGCAGGACCTGGCGAACACGCTCGGGGCGCTGTCCCAAGGTCTGAGCGGACGCGGCGCCGAACTCGGGCTGACACTCGACCGTCTCGAAAAGATCTTCGGCGCGCTGAACACCGAACTTCCCGCCATCCAGGAGGATCTGCGCGGCCTGGCGGACTTCTCGCAGACGTATTCCGAGGCGGCGCCCGATCTGGTCAACGCCCTCGACAACCTGCGGACCACCGGAAACACCGTGGTGGAGAAGCAGAATGAGATCGCCACGCTGCTCGCGACAGTCACCGGGACAAGTGCGTCCACCGCGGACCTTCTGCAGGCGAATTCCCGGAGCATCGTGACGATCGCCTCCGACTCGCGTGAGGCGCTGCAGCTCCTCGGCCGCTACTCACCGAGCTTCGGCTGCACCCTGGCGGCCTTCGTGCGGGCGGCGCCGATCGCCCTCGAGTTGCTCGCGCTCGACGATCCTCATCCCGGCGGGCGAGGCACCGTGCAGTTCGTCAACCCGAAGGGCCGCTACCTACCCAACCAGGACGAGCCGCGCCTGCTCGACAACCGCGGACCGGCTTGCTACGACAACGTCACCGCACCCGGCGGGAGGTTTCCGCAATACCCGGGCGGATCGTTCAACGACGGCTCCTACCAGGTGCCCACGCGGAATCCTGGACCGTCGGCCATCGAGTACTTCCCTGCGCCCGCCGGCGTCCCCGATCAGGTTCCCGGGTACGGAGCCCAGGTCACCCCCGCAAGTTACCCGGGTTCGAAGATGGAACAGGACACCCTGGATGTCGTCTACGGCGAGGCCGGCGGCATGGCACCGGAGGACGTGCCGAGCTGGACGACACACATCGGCGCGCCGACCCTGAGGGGCGCCGAGGTGACCTTCGAATGACGACGCGGCTCTCGAACCCCTGCGGGACGATCTCAGAGCGCCGCCGCCAGCGTGCCGACTCCCGGTCCGTCGAGGTCGTCCAGCGCCACCTTCCGGCCGGATACGGCCAGAAGGAGGGACAGGGCACTGCCGCTCACGTGCGGACCGTCGCCGATCGATACGTCGGCGTCCGCGGCCGTCAGCCGGACACGAGCGACAAGTTCCTTGGCGCCGCCGAAGGACGCCGGGGTGCGCGTCTGCAGGCGGAGTGATCTGACGACTGCCTCCGCCGGGTAGGAGCGGGTGAGGCCCAGCGGTCGACGAATGTCCTCACCGTGCACGACCTCCTCGACGAGCCGGCTGTCGAGGGGCGCCGGGGGTGTCGACGTGCGCGACGCCACCCGGCGAAGCCGCTCCAGCGTCTCCTGCGGCGAGGCACCGCGTTCGCGTTCCACGCCGCGAGCGTTCTGGCGGTCGAAGTCGAACCGCGCCCGGGCGAGGCCGACCACGAACCCGAGGCGCGTCGTTCGAGCCGTGTCGACCAGGTGAGCGACCACGTCGTGGACGGTCCACTCGCCGCAGAGCGACGGCTCGTCCCACCGCTCGGCGTCGAGGTTCACGAGGTCGTCGATCAGCGCGGCACGCTCCGCATGCACCATCGACCAGACATCTTCCACGGCTCTCTCCTTCGGTCCGACGCACCGTCTGCCGGGTAGGACTCCCCGACCCGCGGAAAATCATCGGTCACCCGGTCGCGGGTTCGACGTCCGGCAACCCGGGTTCGAGTGTCCGGTCAGGACCGGCGATCGTCGCAGACTTCGGCTCGCCCGTCGAATGTGCACGCGCACACAGAGTTCGGCTCCGATCCCCCGAACAGAGCGACGGCCAATCCCAGGACACCGATGCCGCCGGACAGCACGGCACCGAGCAGGAATACGTCAGGCATCAAGCGACCTCCCCCTTGTCTCGTCCCCCATTACAACAGGTCTGCCCTCGGCCAGTAGCCCCGGGCCCACCCGAGAGATTCAGCGCGGCGGGCTCGACTTCGGGAGGAGCGAGAGGACGAGGGCCAGCGCCGTCAGGGCGAGGACGAGCACGGCCACGCCGGCCCAGTGTCCGCTCGCCCAGGCGATACCGCCGACCCAGCCGAAGAGGCTGGATCCGGCGTAATAGGAGACGTTGTACAGCGCCGTTGCCTGCGCCCTGCCCGTTGTCGCGTGCGCGCCGACCATGCCGGACGCGACGGCGTGGCCGACGAACAGTCCGGCGGTCACCGCGGCCAGACCGAGGAGGATCGTGATCAGCGATCCGTCGAGGCTCAGGACCGTCCCGCCTGCCATGAACGTGCAGGCCAGCACGAGCACCGTTCGGTGGCCGAGCCGTCCCACCATCCAGCCCGCGGCGCGGGAGCCCGCGGTGCCCGCCAGGTACGCAAGGAAGATCAGCGACACCACCGTCGGCGCCAGATGGTAGGGGGCTGCCTCGAGGCGGAAGGGAAGGTAGTTGAAGACCGCCACCATGCCGCCGACGAGCAGCGCACCGATGCCGAACAGTGCCAGCATCCGGACATCCCGCAGGTGAACCGCGAGACTGCCGCTGGACGGGACGGCGGAGCGCCGCCCCTGCCCGGCGGGTAACAGCACGATCAGGACGGCCATCAGAATCGCCACGCCCACTCCGAGAATCGCCAGCGCGGGACGCCACCCGAGATGATCCGCCACCGGGACGACCAGAAGCCGACCACTCAGCCCACCCAGAGATGTTGCGGCAACGTAGGAACCGGCCAGCACCGCCGTCCGTGCCGGAGCCGCGACCTCGTGGAGCAGCGTCATCGCCAACGCGGGTAGTCCACCGAGCGCCACGCCCTGCACGAAGCGTCCCGCCACCAGGGCCTCGAACGTGGGAAGCCAGGGAACGGCCACGGCGAGCAGCCCGGCAGTTGCCGCCGCATATCGCATCGCGGTGGGACGCCCGACTCGATCCGAGAACCGGGCCCACGGCAGCACCGACAACGCCAGCCCGAGGGTGGCCGCCGAGACCAGAAGCGAAGCCTGTGCGGCACTGACGGAGGCGTCGTGCCCGATCTGCGTAAGGAGGCCCTGCGGCGCATACATCAACGCGAAGGTCGCCAGGCCCGCACACCACAGGGCCGCCGAGAGTCGCCGGTCCCGATTCGACTCCGTCGGCACCTCTCGAGAGGCCACCGGCTCGCGGGTGCCCTTCTCGGTGAAATGCGTGGCGGACATGCCCTCGACGGTAAAGCGACGCGACCGATGAATCCAATGCATGTTGGGCGCAGAACTCATACAGTTGGGTCATGAATAGCGAGGCGGTCAAGGCCCTGCTGCCACACCTTCCCGTCCTCGTCGCCCTCGGCGAGGTCGAACACGTGACCGTTGCCGCCGCGATGCTCGGTATGCCTCAGCCCACGGTCAGCCGGATAGTCCGCCGGCTGGAGAAGCAACTCGGCACACCACTCCTGGAACCGGACGGGCGTGGCGTCCGGTTGACGGATGCAGGCCGGACACTGGTGCCGTACGCGCAACGCGCACTCGAGGCGGTGGTGGACGGCCTCGACGCCGTCCAGTCGCAGGACCGAAGGACGCGGGCAACCGTCCGCATCGCGTTTCAGACGTCGCTCGGCGAGCACCTCGTGCCCGAGTTGATTCGGATCGTCCGCGCGGAGGATCCGGCGATCCGTTTCGTCCTCAGCCAGGGCGCGCGCCGCACGTGCCTGAACACCCTCGTCGACGGGGAAGCGGACATCGCCCTCGTCTCTCGCCTCAACCCACCGCCGGACGGACTGACGGTCACGCCGCTGTTCGAACAGCCACTCGTCGTCCTGGTGCCCTCCGACCACCCGCGGGCCGCCTCGACATCGACGACGATCCGCGACCTCGCATCCGAGCCGATCGTCACGCTCAAGCCGGGCTACGGCCTCCGCGGGTCCGTCGACGACCTGTTCGCACGGGCCGGCGCCCTCCCCACGATCGCGTTCGAAGGCGAGGACCTGCGGACCGTGTCGGGCCTGGTGGCATCCGGCTTGGGCGTCGGCATCATGCCGGCCGCCGACACTCCCCCACCCGGCTGCGCGCAGATACGCCTCGACGATCCCCGGGCGACCCGGGACATCGGTGCCGCGCTGCTGCCCGGCGCCCCACGCGACGCGGTCACCACGGTGCTCACCGCTCTCGTCGCGCTCACCGCGAGGGACAACCGTCACGACGAGCAACCGAACCCGAGGAAGTCGACGTGAATCGCGAACACTTCAACTGGACTACGGACTGCGGTTCGATTGGGCCTCGCCGTCGGGCGCAGCCGAGCGACGAACGGCCAGATCAGCTTGTCGCCGAACACGATTCGACGCACCACCGCGCCGCGCCGGCTGGTCTTCCCGTCGCCGAACGGATCGAGCATCTGCTTCGAGCTCGGCGCCGAAGCCGGGGTGTGCGTCGGCGCCTCCCTACGGAATGCGACCGCGGTCGCCGGCTGGATCGCCCGGCACTACCCGCCGACGACGGTGGTGGCGGTGATCGCCGCCGGTGAGAAGTGGCCGGGCGGCGAACTCCGGCCCGCGATCGAAGACCTGTGGGGTGCGGGCGCCGTGATGTCCGCACTGACCGCGGCCGGCTGGGACGCCGAAGCGTCGCCGGAAGCACGGATGGCCATCGCCGCCTGTCGCGCCGTCGCGGACACCCTCCCGCAGTCTCTCGCGGCATGTGCGTCGGGACGAGAATTGCGCGCAGCGGGATACCCGGAGGACGTCGCCATCGCCGCCGAAGTCGACCGGAGCACCGCCGTACCGGTCCTCGAGGATCGGGTCTTCCGAGGACGCAAGGCCGGTTGACCGCCGGATGGTCAACCGCTGACGGTGACCGTCACGTTGCCGACCTTGTGGCCGAGGTCGACGTATCGGTGTGCGTCGACGATCCGATCCATCGGGAAATTGCGGTCGACGACGACGCGAAACCCATCGGACTCGATCAGTTCCTTCACATAGGCAAGTGCGCTCTTCTTCTCGACGGACATCCCCGGTCGAACGGTCCTTCCGCCGCGCAGCGCAGTCCACGCACCGAGCGGCCAGTTGATCAGACCGGTTGTGGGGAGGTAACAGCCGTGCGGCGTGAGTGCCCGTCGGCATCGCGCGAACGAAGTCGGGCTGACGGTGTCGAAGATGACGTCGTAGGCCGCCTCGTGGGAGGTGAAGTCTTCCGTGTGGTAGTCGACGACGTGGTCGGCGCCCAGGTCGGTGACCAGATCGGCGTTACGGGACCCGCACACCGCGGTGACTTCGGCGCCGAGGTGTTTGGCGAGTTGCACCGCGGCGGTTCCGATGCTCCCGGAGGCGCCGTTGACCAAGACGTGCCGGCCGCTGCGGACGTGTGCCTTGTCTCGAAGGAAGTACAGTGCCGTCGAGGGTCCGTCGACCGCGGCGGCCGCCTCCTCGAAGCCGATGCCGACGGGCTTCCGTTCGAGCGATCCGGACTCGGGCAAGCAGACGTGTTCGGCGCACGCACCCAGATGGAATCCGGCGAATCCGAAAACCTGGTCGCCGGCAGCGAATCGGCGCACGTCCGCGCCCGCAGCGTCGATCTCTCCGGCAAATTCGAGCCCGAGAATCCGCCGATTCCTCCGCGGCCGAGTGACGCCGAGGACGACACGCCCCCAACGGGGCAACCCCCGGCGCATCAGGGTCTCCGCCCTCGTCACCGTCGTCGCGTGCACACGCACCAACACCTCGTCCGGCTTCGGTGTGGGTCGCGCAACCTCGCGGACGCTGAGGACTTCCGGCGGTCCGTATTCGGAGTACATGACTGCCTTCACCGGCAAATCCTCCTCCCGAAAGCTCGTCCGAGATCGACGCCGCGGTTGATCCCATCATCGCCCAACCTGACGCCGAGCGGACGCGCCGCTGGGCGATGACGCGGCGTTGCCGATCGCGTGGGATGTTCGACGACCGCTGCGGGATCGAGCGCAGGAGAAATGCGACGACCCT
Source organism: Rhodococcus pseudokoreensis (assembly GCF_017068395.1). Classification (NCBI taxonomy): domain Bacteria; kingdom Bacillati; phylum Actinomycetota; class Actinomycetes; order Mycobacteriales; family Nocardiaceae; genus Rhodococcus; species Rhodococcus pseudokoreensis. The sequence goes on from NZ_CP070619.1 coordinate 558,770, forward strand.
CGCGAATCTCGAAGATCCTGATCGACGGACGCGAGCTGATCGCCGGCCGCGGGACCGTCGTTCTCATCCGCGAAGCCATAGGATATTGAGAGCACGTCAAGAGCGTCACACCTCGGTGTCCCGGCGCCTATGCTGACCCGCACACGCACGCTCTCGTCGAGGGAGGCCCGGGATGTTCATCCTGCTCCGGCACGCCCATGCGATAGGAAAGCAAGACTGGAGCGGGTCCGACGCCGACCGGCCTCTCAGCGCGCTCGGACGTGACCAGGCCACCGGCCTCGTCGCCACGCTCACCGGAGTCGAGTTGCGTGTCCTGTACTGCAGCCCGACCACCCGCTGCCTCGACACCCTCGCACCCTTGGCCGCCGGCTACGGCTTGCCCATCCACGAGCATCCGCTGCTCGGCCCGGATGCGGTTCCCGACGAACTGTGCGCCGCGCTGGACACGATCGACCTCGACGGCACCCTGTGGTGCACCCACGGGGAAGTCCTCACCGGGCTGGCCGCATGCACCCGCGCTGATGGAACACGCATGTACCCCATCGGGCAGACGGCCAAGGGCGGAGCCTGGCTGCTGAATTCACATGCCCCACTGCGCTATATCGACCCCGTCCCACCGCAGTAGAGCCATGCTGTGGTTTCGGCGCTCAAGCGATGCGCGCGGGGTTCGAGCGGGTCGACTCACGTGCTGTGGTGGCGAGCTGCTCGCGGATCAGGCGGAGCGTGATTTCGGGCTGCTCGAACTGGGGTACGTGCCCGCAGGTTTGCAGCGTCACCGACCTGGCGGCGGGAACGGCGCTCGTGACATGGCGGGCGAATCGGGCCGGAACGAGTGTGTCGCGGTCGCCCCACAGGAACAGCGCGGGCACCTCGAGGCCCGCGATCCGGTCCCAGAGGCCTGTCTCCCCGAACGGTTCGTCGAGATACAGGCCGAGCAGCGCCGACCACAGCGCCCGGCGGCGCGAGGCATGCCGCAACGACAGCTCCCATTCGTCGGCTGCGGCCTCGTACCAGTGCCGCGGCACCACGCCCGGATCCGCCAGCAGAGCCCGTAGCCCGGCACGGGCCCCCGCGTGGAGCAGTCGCGGCGGCACGGCGAGGGGAAGTCGCGCCACATCCAGCGGAAGCACCCGGGCCAGTGAGGTCAGTCGGCGCCGTCGACGGAAGGCCATCGCGGGGCACACCAGCACCAACCCGGTCACAGCGTCCGGGTCGCGCAGCGCGAGTTCGAGAGCGACGCGGCCGCCGAGAGAATGTCCGACCAGAGCGGCACCGCGGGCGTCGATCGCATCGAGGAAGGCCCGTAACCAGCGATGCAACTGTTCGGGGGTGTAACGCCAGGCCGGGGCCGCCGAGGATCCGAACCCGGGAAGATCGGGGCAGATCACCCGATGGTCGGATGCCAGGTCGGCCAGCACCGGCAGCATGGAGGAGTTGTTGGCGCCGAGACCGTGCAGCAGCACCACCGGCCGTTTGTCCGGGTCACCCGCCTCGAGATATGCCGTGCGCACCCCGTAGGCGCTGGTCTCGCGGGCACGTGCCCGGGTCGGCAACTCGACGTCGGGCGCGAAGGTACCGCCGATCGCGAGGACCGTCGTCATGCTCCCGCGGATCTCGAGTGCTCCGGACAGGAAAGCGTCGGCCACGCTGATGCGGCCGGCGAGCAGGTCGCCGAGAGTGGCCGCGTCGGTGCGGACGGTGCTCGTCGGGTGCGCAACCCCGCCGCGGCGGTACGTGACGGTGCCTTCGTCGACGCGGACGGTCCATGTGCCGTGGTCGGTGATGTCGAGGTTCATCGTGACCCGCCGGTGGCCGAGCGCGCTGCGGGTGACATCGCGTGGCAGATACTGGGCGAGACAAATTTCCGGATCACAGCTCACGGGTGAGCGTGCCATGGTCATGACCACTCCTTACCGCTCCGATACCCACCGGTCCAGGTCGGATCGCTGAGGAGGCACTCCCTCGTGAGGAGTGCATCGGTGCGTTGCTCCTCGGGAACGAGGTGTGCCCGTTCCCTTCTGGTTTCAACACCGACGAGGCACCGGCTAATCCGCGTGGTCCCGTATTTCGGTTCCGGGGCCTGCCGGCTCGGCCTGCGGCCTCCTCGACAGGCGTACGACCGAGAACACCACTGCCACGACCACCAGATACGCGGCCCAGAGCAGCAGGAACGGACGCAGCCATCCCTCGTCGATCGTCTGCCCCCGATCGCCGACGCAGTACAACGCAAAGTTGGTGGAAGTCCCATCGCCATCGGTATAGGTATCCGATACGACGATCGCCTCGTCCGTCGGCTGTGCACAGAACGCCGGGGCAAGGTAGACCGCCTGGCCCGGCCAGATCACCGACGCAATCATTGCGAACATGCCGACGGCCGCCACGGCGCCGATCACCCACCACAATGCAGGCATCACCCCGCGTCGCCGCCGCGGTGCGGGCTCCACACCCAACTCCACCGGTCCGGTCACAGCTGCTGCACCCCGATCACCGTTCCCTCGGCATCGAACACGACCAGTGCCCGTGACCGCGGTGACTCGACCATCACCGTCGGCCACAGCCTCTCGGTCCTGTTCACCGAAATACCGGCCACTTCTCCCCCGTCGAATCCGGTGTGCGCGAGGGCATCATCCACGAGTGCCTCGACACGACCCAGCGCCGGCACGTCGCCGAGCCGGAACGCCCGCGCATCGAGATCCTCCAGTGCGGAGACCATCACCGGACTGGCTTCGCTCAACCACTCGCCGTCAAAGGTGTACCTGTCGAGCTGATCCGGCTTCGCCGGGTTACGGACCGTCACATCCAGCGTCTCCACCGGCGCGACATCGACACTCGTCACCTGCAGGTCTGCAACGCCGTACCGGGCGGCAAGCTCCGCCAACCCGTCACGGACGAGTGCGCTCGTCATGCCCCCGCCCCGTGACTGCATCGCAGCGTCGAAATCCGCTCGATCAACAGCCCCGACACAACCCGTGGCACCCAAGGCCATGCACAGAGCCATCAACGACAACCCTGACCAACGCAACGGTGACGCCACCGACTTCATCGCGTGAGAGTATCCGACACTGCCGGTCAGGCGGGAGTCAGTCCGTGGAACGCATTCTCTTGGGCGAGAACAGCATCACCGGAACTCCGCATAGAGTGACGAGCATGATCGACACCTGGGACGCCGACGCTCCCGGAATACTCCGCCTGCCGTCCGGGCGCCTCGTCCGCGGCCGGGGGCTGCGACGACCGCTCCCCGACGGTCCCCTGCCCGATTTCGCCGTGTACCTGCTGGGCCGCACACCGCCTCCGGTGCAATGGGACTCACGGTGGGTCCGGTGGCCCGATTTCGCGCTGCCCCGGGACCGCCGCGACACTGTGGATGCACTGGGCGAGGTGTGGCGCCGCGCCGCGTCGGAGCGCGTGGAGGTGGCGTGCGGGGGCGGCCGCGGCCGGACGGGCACCGCGCTCGCCTGCATCGCCGTCCTCGATGGGGTGCCTGCGCGGGACGCCGTCGCGTTCGTCCGGCAGCACTATCATCGGCACGCGGTCGAGACGCCCTGGCAGCGGCGGTATGTCGGACGGTTCACCACCGCATCCTGACACCGCCCACCCGTACGACACGAGAACGCCGACGGCCCCGCACGAGATTCGTGCGGGGCCGCCGGCCGGAGACCGGAGAAGATTACTTCTCGGCAGCCGCCTCTTCGCTCTGCTCGGCCGGAGCCGCAGCACCGTCTTCCTCGACGGGGATCAGCGAGATCTTGCCGCGGTTGTCGATGTCGGCGATCTCGACACGCAACTTCGAGCCGACGCTCACGACGTCCTCGACCTTGGCGATGCGCTTGCCGCTGCCCAGCTTCGAGATGTGCACCAGCCCGTCGCGGCCGGGGAGGAGCGACACGAACGCACCGAAGGCGGTGGTCTTGACGACCGTACCCAGGAAGCGCTCGCCGACCTTCGGCAGCTGCGGGTTGGCGATGGCGTTGATCATGTCGATCGCGGCCTGCGCGGACGGGCCGTCCGTCGCACCGACGAACACGGTGCCGTCATCTTCGATGGAGATGTTGGCGCCGGTCTGCTCGGTGATGGAGTTGATCATCTTGCCCTTGGGGCCGATGACCTCACCGATCTTGTCGACGGGGACCTTGATGGCCGTGACGCGCGGGGCGAACGGGCTCATCTCGTCGGGGGTGTCGATGGCCTCGGCCATGACCTCGAGGATCGTCGCCCGCGCGTCCTTGGCCTGCGACAGCGCGCCGGCGAGGACCTTGGACGGGATGCCGTCGAGCTTCGTGTCGAGCTGCAGAGCCGTGACGAAGTCCTTCGTGCCCGCGACCTTGAAGTCCATGTCGCCGAACGCGTCCTCCGCACCGAGGATGTCGGTGAGCGCGACGTACCGGGTCTCACCGTCGACCTGGTCGGAGACGAGGCCCATGGCGATACCGGCGACCGGAGCCTTCAACGGCACACCGGCGTTGAGCAGTGCGAGCGTCGACGCGCACACCGAGCCCATCGAGGTGGAGCCGTTGGAGCTGAGGGCCTCCGAGACCTGACGGATGGCGTACGGGAACTCCTCGACGCTGGGCAGCACGGGCATGAGTGCCCGCTCCGCCAGCGCGCCGTGACCGATCTCGCGGCGCTTCGGCGAACCGACGCGTCCCGTCTCACCGGTGGAGTACGGCGGGAAGTTGTAGTGGTGCATGTACCGCTTGGACGTCTCGGGTCCGAGCGAATCGACCTGCTGCGCCATCTTCACCATGTCGAGGGTGGTAACACCAAGGATCTGGGTCTCGCCGCGCTCGAACAGAGCGGAGCCGTGTGCACGCGGAACGATGGCGACCTCGGCCGACAGCGAACGGATGTCCGTGATGCCGCGGCCGTCGATGCGGAACTGGTCGCGCAGGATGCGCTGACGGACCAGCTTCTTCGTCAGCGAGCGGAATGCCGCGCCGAGTTCCTTCTCGCGTCCCTCGAAGTTCGGGGCGACCTGCTCGAGGACCTCGACCTTGACCTCGTCGGTCTTGTCGTCGCGCTCCTGCTTGCCCGCGATGGTCAGTGCCGCGCTGAGCTTCTCCGCTGCGGCGGCCTCGACGGCGGCGAACACGTCGTCCTGGTACGCCGGGAAGACGGGGAAGTCACCGGTGGGCTTGGACGCCTTCTCCGCGAGCTGCTGCTGCGCGGTGCACAGGCGAGCGATGAACGGCTTCGCGGCCTCGAGGCCCTCGGCGACGATCGTCTCGGTGGGAGCCTGTGCACCGCCGTCGATCAGGGAGATCACGTTGTCGGTGGCCTCGGCCTCGACCATCATGATCGCGACGTCGGCGTCGTCACCGCTGCCGGAGACGATGCGGCCGGCGACGACCATGTCGAAGACGGCGTTCTCGAGCTGGTCGACGGTGGGGAAGGCAACCCACTGGCCGGCCTTGTTCCCGTCCGACGTGATGAGTGCGACGCGTACGCCACCGACGGGGCCGGAGAACGGCAGTCCGGCGATCTGGGTGGAGGCGGACGCCGCGTTGATCGCGACTACGTCGTACAGGTCCTGCGGGTTCAGGCTCATCACCGTGACGACGACCTGGATCTCGTTGCGCAGACCGTCGACGAACGACGGGCGCAGCGGCCGGTCGATCAGGCGGCAGGTCAGGATCGCGTCCGTGGAGGGGCGGCCCTCACGACGGAAGAACGAGCCGGGGATGCGGCCCGCGGCGTACATGCGCTCCTCGACGTCCACCGTCAGCGGGAAGAAGTCGAAGTGCTCCTTGGGGTGCTTGCTGGCGCTCGTCGCGGACAGCAGCATCGTCTCGTCGTCCAGGTAGGCGACGACGGCGCCGGCGGCCTGCTGCGCGAGGCGACCGGTCTCGAAACGAATGGTGCGGGTTCCGAAGGACCCGTTGTCGATCACGGCGGTGGATTCGAACACGCCCTCATCGACCTCTACTGCGGAATTCTCTGTCATCTCTTCTTTTCACTTCCCTCTCGTCTTCGCCGTACCCGCGGGGGCGTTCTCACCCTCCTGGCGAGAACTGCGCACCTGAGGGACATCCCCCTCTCGAGTTCTCGGGATGTCACTGTGCGGAGGCGGTCGTCGATCGAAGTCCGCCGGACCGTGTCCGGAAGACCACTACCGAAGACCGACACCACATTCTCGGGTGCATACGGTAGTGCTGCCCTCGGCAGCTAACGCCGATAGCCAGCGAGGCCCAGTCTAAGCAAGGCCCCGCCGGCTACCGGAGTGATTTGCGATCGAAATGATCGCTGTTTGCGAAACTCAGCGACGCAGGCCGAGACGCTCGATCAGCGAGCGGTAACGCGCGATGTCGACCTTCTGGACGTACTTGAGCAGACGACGACGGCGTCCGACCAGCAGCAAGAGGCCGCGGCGGGAGTGGTGGTCGTGCTTGTGCATCTTGAGGTGTTCAGTGAGATCGACGATGCGCTTGGTGAGCATGGCCACCTGCGCCTCCGGCGAACCGGTGTCGGTCTCGTGCAGGCCGTACTCGCTCAGAACCTGCTTCTTTTCTTCGGTGGTCAATGCCACTTGTTCACTCCTGGTGATGACGTTCGCGTGCAAGGATCGAAACTCGGCGCGGCCGCCGCGAACCGCAGCGCACGCCAGCGGTCTACTTTACCAGCTGAAATGCGAGTGCTTTACCGCGCGTCCTCCGACGCCGCCAGGATCGCGCGGGCACGCTCGGCGTCCTTGCCCATCGCGACGATGAGGTCGTCGACGGAATCGAACTTCTCCATCCCCCGGAGACGTTCGACGAGGTCGACGGCCACGTGCTGGCCGTACAGGTCGGCTTCCCGGTCGAGGACGAAGGCCTCCACGGTGCGCGTCCGCCCGGAGAACGTCGGATTGGTTCCCACCGACACGGCGGCCATGTACCGCTCGCCGGAGGTGACGGTGCCCAGGTCGACTCCGTGCCCGAGCACGGTGAACCAGGCGGCGTACACGCCGTCCGCGGGAATCGCGGCGTACATCGGCGGCGCGACGTTCGCGGTCGGGTAGCCGAGCTGCCGTCCACGACCGTCGCCGTGGACGACGACGCCCTCGACGCGGTGCGGGCGGCCGAGGGCCTCCGTCGCGGCGGCCATGTCGCCGGCGTCCACGCAGGAACGGATATAGGTGGACGAGAACGTGACCGCGTGCTCCGCGAGCAACGTCACACCGTCGACCGCGAACCCGAACCGGTCACCGATCTGCCGCAGCAGGTCGACGTTGCCGGCGGCCTTCTTGCCGAACGTGAAGTTCTCACCGACGACGACATCCGCCACGTGCAGGCGCTCCACGAGGATCTCGTGGGCGTACCGCTCCGGGGTCAGCTTCATGAATTCGGCGGTGAACGGCATGACGCAGAACACGTCGATGCCCAGCTCCTCCGCCAACTCCGCCCTGCGGGCGAGCGTCGTGAGCTGGGCGGGATGACTGCCCGGACGAACCACTTCCATCGGATGAGGATCGAAAGTCATGAGCACGCTGGGTATTCCACGCGTGCGGGCAGCCGCCACCGCTCGACTGATCAGTTGGGCGTGACCTCGGTGCACGCCATCGAATACGCCGATCGTGAGAACACAACGACCCCAATCGGCAGGAACCTCGTCGAGACCACGCCATCTCAGCACGAGTGGCAGCCTACGGTGCCGCGCGCCGATGTTCATCTTCGGACCGCCTGTCCGGCGGTCGGGCGTGGCGGGGAAACGTCACGACCTCGCGGTTCGCGGTCGTCGGTGACGGCCCCCGGGGACGGATCAGGTGTGTCGATGTGTCTCGCCGGTAAGACTTGCCTAAGCTCGGGGGCGTGGCCGTGAACAAGAATGACCAGAGCGTGACCGAGGACTCGACCTCCGAGACCGGGGCGCTCTCGGCAGTGGCGCAGGATTACCTGAAGGTCATCTGGACCGTTCAGGAGTGGTCGCAGGAGCGGGTGTCGACGAAACTGCTCTCCGAGAAGATCGGGGTGTCGGCGTCCACCGTGTCGGAGGCCATCCGGAAACTGTCCGACCAGGGCCTCGTCGATCACGCCCGCTACGGGTCGATCGCCCTGACCGAGGCGGGGCGCGTCGCCGCCGTCGGGATGGTCCGCAGGCACCGCCTCATCGAGACGTACCTGGTGCACGAACTGGGGTACGGCTGGGACGAGGTGCACGACGAGGCGGAGGTGCTCGAGCACGCCGTCTCGGATTTGATGATCTCCCGGATGGACGCCAAGCTCGGTCATCCCGAACGTGATCCGCACGGCGATCCGATTCCCGCGGTCGACGGGTCGGTGCCCACTCCCCCGGCACGGCAGCTCAGCGACTTCGTCAACGGCGAGAGCGGCCGCATCGCCCGCATCTCGGACTCCGACCCGGCCATGCTGCGGTACTTCGACTCGGTGGGTGTGGCACTGGACGTCACGGTGACGGTGCTGGAGCGACGCGACTTCGCCGGCACCGTGTCGGTCCGGATCGGCGTCCAGGAGGACACCGTCGAACTCGGAAACCCCGCAGCCCAGGCCATCTGGCTGGTGTGAGCCGCTACCTCAGGGTCGCGGGACGGACGACCATCACCGAACTCGCCCGCTTTCCCCGCTCCTGGAGCAGCGCGATCGTGTGTCCACTCGGATCGATCGCGGCGTAGACACCCTTGATGCCGATCGGTTCGAGCCAGCGGCCCTGACTGATCGCTTCGGCCTCGTCCGCGTCGATCTGCCGGTGCGGGAACGCGGTCTGCGCGGCGGCGTCGATGTCGAGACTGACACCCGGCTCCTCGGCCAGCTGTTCCAGCGTGCGCGCGTGCTCGAGGGTGAACGGACCCACCCGGGTCCGTCGCAGCGACGTGAGATGCCCGCCGACGCCGATCAACGCGATCCCCAGATCACGTGCGAGCGCCCGCACATAGGTTCCGGACGAACATTCCACCTCGACGTCGAGGTCGACGAACGTGCCCTCGGTGCGCCTGGCGATCACCTCGAACCGGGACACCGTCACCGACCGGGGAGCGAGTTCGAACTCCTCTCCCGCCCGGATCAGCGCGTGCGCCCGCCGGCCGTCCACCTTGATGGCGCTGACGCTCGACGGGATCTGCTGGATGTCTCCGGTGAGGGTGCGCACCTGCGCCGCGATCTCCTCATCCCTCACGCCGGACGCATCGGCCGACGCGACGACGTCACCCTCGGCGTCGTCGGTCGTGGTGGCCTGCCCCAACCGGATCGTGGCCGTGTACGCCTTGGTGGTCAGCGCGAGAAGCCCCAGTAGCTTCGTCGCCCGCTCGATACCGAGCACCAGCACCCCGGTAGCCATCGGATCCAGAGTGCCCGCGTGGCCGACCTTCCGGGTGCCGAGCAGCTTGCGGCACCGGGCCACCACGTCGTGGCTGGTGACGCCTGCGTCCTTGTCGACGATGAGCAGTCCGGCGCCGACGAGACCGGAAGAGGGCTTTTCACGTGCAGACACGAGGCCCGATTCTGCCAGCCGCCGTCACCGCACCGAAATCAGTGCACCGCAATGGCGGTGATGATGAGGCCGTCGGACACCATCCACCGTCCGTCGAACGACGCCAGCGGTGGTCCGTCGACGGTCTCCCCGGAGATGAGGAGATCCGAATGGAACGTGCCGGTGCCGTCGCCGGACGCCTCGAACGTGATGTGCGCGTCCTCGAACCCGAGCCACCGGGCGGTGAGCGGGAACCACGCCTTGTACGTGGCTTCCTTGGCGCAGAACAGCAGCCTGTCCCGGTGCACCGGACCACCGGTGGCCGAGAGCCACTGCCCGGAGTCCGCCGCACCCGACAGCCAGTCGCGTTCGGCGGGCAGGCTCACCGCGTCCAGCACCCCGTCGGGCAGCGCGTCGTGCGGTTCGGCGTCGATGCCGACGGACCGCACCTGCATCGCGTAGCCGAGCGCCGCGCCGCGGTAACCGTCGCAGTGGGTGAGGCTCCCCACCACACCGCGCGGCCACACGGGGGAACCCTTGTCGCCCCGCAGAACAGGGGCCTGGTCCACACCCAGCTTCGTCATCGCCAGGCGGGCGCAGTGACGTGCGGTGGTGAATTCGCGTCGCCGCTTCTCCACCGCCCGCCCGATCAGCGCCTCCTCCTGCGGGTGCGGACGCAGCCCCGCCGGATCCTCGAACAGTTCCGAGGACACCACCCCGGCAGGCAGAATTCTCTCGATCACAGGGCCCCCCTCGCCCGCATCTTCTCCACTTCGGCTTCCTGTTCGGGAGTGACCTTGAAGTGGCCACCCCACTTGTTCAACGTTCCCGGCGGATATTCCGGCACCGGGAGGATCTGCCGCAGCAGATTGTCGGGGAGTCCCCGCCGCTGCCACTCCCGCGGATAGCCGAGCGACACCTCCTCGAACCGCACCCCGTCGTAGTAGGTGGTGCGTGGAATGTGCAGATGCCCGTAGACGGCGCAGACGGCGTTGTACCGCGTGTGCCAGTCCGCGGTCAGTTCGGTGCCGCACCACAGGGAGAACTCCGGGTACCACAGCACCTGCGTCGGCTGACGCACCAACGGGAAGTGGTTGATCAGAACGGTCCGGGTGCCGGCAGGCAGGGCGTCCAGCCGGGCCTTCGTCGTCTCGACGCGGTTGCGGCACCACGCGTCCCGGGTTCCGTACGGTTCGCTCGACAGCAGGAATTCGTCCGTGGCCACCACGTTTTTCTCCCGCGCGATCGCGAGGCCTTCCTCCTTGGTGGTGGCGCCGTCGGGCAGGAACGTGTAGTCGTACAGCAGGAACATCGGGACCAGCGTCACCGGGCCGTCGTCCGCCTCCCACACCGGGAACGGGTCCTCGGGGGTGATGACCCCGATCTCGCGGCACATGGTGACCAGGTAGTCGTAGCGGGCGGCGCCGTGGATCTGCACCGGGTCCTTCGCCGTCGTCCACAGTTCGTGGTTGCCGGGAACCCAGATGACCTGCGCGAAGCGACTGCGCAGGAGTTTCAGCGCCCACCGGATGTCGTCGGTCTTCTCCGAGACGTCCCCGGCGACGATCAGCCAGTCCTCGGGCGAGTCCGGGTAGATGTCCTCGGTGATCGGGCGGTTTCCCCGGTGCCCCACATGGGTGTCGCTCACCGCCATCAGTTTGGGTGCCACGTCAACCACCTTTCCGATCGTGCTCCGCCGCCGGATCGCTGTCCGATCCGTGCCGTGCCTGCAGGTCGGCCCCGACCACTGCCCAGCGGCCCGTTCCGACCCGCCACACGACCGCAAGCATCCGAAGAATTAAGAACACCGTGAGTCCCGTCCAGATTCCCGCGAGGCCCCAGTCGTTCAGCATCGACAGCCAGATCAGTGGCAGGAATCCGGCCAGCGCGCAGGCCAGCGTGGCATTCCGCAGGAAGGCGACGTCGCCGGCCCCGAGCAGCACGCCGTCGAGCGCGAACACGACACCGGCAACCGGCATGATCGCGACGAAGAACCACCAGGCGACCGCCATCTCGTCGAGCACGGCCCGGTCGGAGGTGAAGAGTTCGGGGATCACGCCGTGGCCGAGCGCGAAGATCAGGGCGAGTCCGGTCGCGAAGATCGTGGACCATCGGGTGATGCGCCACGACAGTCGCGTGGCGCCGGCGGCGTGCCCGGCGCCCAGCGCGGCGCCGACGAGCGCCTGCGCGGCGATCGCCAGGGAGTCGAGGGTGAGGGCCACGAGGTTCCACAGCTGAAGCACCACCTGGTGGGCGGCGACCGCGGCGGCGCCGAACCGGGACGCGACGGCCGCGGCGGACAGGAAGCACGCCTGGAACGCCAGGCTCCGCAGGATCAGGTCGCGGCCGAGAACCATCTGGGCGCGCATGACGTGCCACCGCGGCCGCAACGGCACTCGCTCCACCACCAGCGCCCCGACGAACAGGCTCGCGGACACGGCCTGCCCGATCACGTTCGCGACCGCCGAACCCTCGAGTTCCAGCCGCGGCGCGCCCCACAATCCGTGCACCAGCACCGGGCAGGCCACGGCCGATACGGCGAGACCGGCGCTCACGAAACGCAGGGGCCGCACCGTGTTCTGCACACCGCGCATCCAGCCGTTGCCTGCCATCGCGACGAGGATCAGCGGGGCGCCGAACACCGCGATCCGCAACCAGCTCCCGGCGGCCGCGGCGATGTCGGAGCCGCCGGCGATCGCCGACGTGACCGGCCGCCCGAACAGGTGGACCAGTGCGATCACCACCGCGCCGATGCCCAGTGCCAGCCACGTGGCCTGCACACCCTCCCGGACCGCGCCGCGCTCGTCGCCTGCGCCGTGCATGCGCGACGCGCGCGCCGTCGTGCCGTAGGACAGGAATGTCAGCTGGGTGCTGACCTGGGCGAGGATGAGACCGCCGACGGCAAGACCCGCGAGCGCAAGCGCACCCAGCCGGCCGACGACGGCGATGTCGAAGAGCAGATAGATCGGTTCGGCCGCGAGCACGCCGAGCGCGGGCAACGCCAGCCCGAACACCGTCCGGGCGGTCGCGTCGCCCGTGACTTCCGAAACCTCAGCCAACGATTTCGGACCTCAGCCGAGCGATTCGACGAGCGCGGTCACGATCTCGTCCGCCGAAGTCACCGCCGTGTAGCCGGCGGCGAACCGGTGACCGCCGCCGCCGAGGTACCCGGCGACGATCGAGACGTCCACGTCGGACTTCGACCGCAGCGACACCGAATACGTGCCGTCCACCGCCTCCTTGAGGACGGCCGCGACCTCCGCCTCGGACGTCGTCCGGACGATGTCGATCACGCTCTCGATCTCCTCCGAGCGCAGATCCCCGACATAGGCCTGCCGGATGACGGCGTAGACGAGTCCACGCCCGCCCGCCGCCTCGGGGACCAGCGTCGCCGACCCGAGTACCGACGACAACATCGGCAGCCACCCGAACGGGTGGGTGTCGAGCAGGCGACGGGCGATGCGGGCTCCGTCGATGCCGGTGGCGAGGAGCCGCTCCGCGAGAGTATGCGTGCCGGGCTGCACCCAGCGGAACGAGCCGGTGTCGGTCACGAGACCCGCGTACAGGCAGTGCGCGAGGTCGGCGTCGATGTCCACACCCCACACGTCGAACATCTGCGCCACGACAGCGGTCGTCGACTCCGCCGACTCGTCGATCAGGTTCATCCGACCGAACCGGGTATTGGACCGGTGGTGATCGATGACGAGGGTCTCCCCCGCGTTCGCGAGCCGGTCGGCGAGCTTCCCGAGACGTCCGGCGCTGCCGCAGTCGACGGTCACGAGCAGATCGACGTTGCGGCGCACCTGGTCCGCCGGCACCAGCAGGTGGGTGCCCGGCAGTTCGCGCATCGACTCCGGCAGTTCGTCGGGCGCGCCGAACGCGACCTGCACCGGAATCCCCTTGCGCTCGAGCACCAATGCCAGGGCGAGTCCACTGCCGATCGTGTCGGCATCGGGCTGGACGTGACACAGAATCGTCACCGACGTCGCGTTCTCGAGAACGGCGACCGCCTGCGGCAGAAACACCTCGTGACGATCGAGATCAGACAGGGACGTCTCCTGAGTGTGGGTCATGTCGGTTCGTGTCAGTCCGCCTGGCGGGAACGGGACGGCTCGTCGACTTCGGCGTCGTCCGCGTCCTCGACTCGGGGTTCCTTGTACGGGTCGGGGTCGCCGGCCGGCGACGCACCGGCCGCGACCCGCGCGACCTCGTCGTCGGCGGCGCGGGCGCGGGCGAGGAGTTCCTCCATGTGCCGTGCCGTGTCGGGGACCGTGTCCGCGACGAACGTCAGCGTCGGCGTGAACCGGACTCCGGTGCCTGCACCCACCTTCGAGCGCAGCACGCCCTTCGCCTTCTCCAGTCCCGCAGCCGCGGACACGAGGTCCGGTTCGGACTCGAGGTCGGCGCCCATCACGGTGTAGTAGACGGTGGCGTCGTGAAGATCGGCCGTCACCTTGGTATCGGTGATCGTGACGAACGCCAGGCGAGGGTCCTTGATTTCGTGGTCGATCGCCGTCGCGACGATCGTGCCGATGCGCTTGGCGAGTTTGCGTGCCCGGGCGGGATCCACCATGACAATCAGACTCCTCTCCCTGGCCGCTCGATAAGTTGTGAAGTTGCGGTGTAGCTGTAGTTCATTCTGCACGCCGGGCCGCGGACGCGGCGGGCGGGCAGGGCGCTCCGAGTCAGTCCTCGGGGCCGAAAATCCTTCGCCGGACCGCAAGGAGTTGCAGTTCCGGCATCCCGGCGACGTGCCGTTCGCACGTGTCGAGTACCTCGTGTACGTGATCGACCGCCGAACTCGCCATCGTGACGCCGAGCATCGACCGGCGGTACCGATCCTGTTCCCCGGTCTCCGCCGCCGAGACGCCGTAACGTCGCAGCTCCGCCAGAACCGGTTTGACCATTGCACGCTTCTCTTTGAGAGATCGCACGTCACCGAGCAAGATGTCGAGCTCGAGCGCACCGACGTACAAACTTTCCTCCTTCGGGGAGACGTGCGCTCCCCCGGCCGATCGACTCGGCCGGAGAAGCGCACGCCGGATGACGCTGCTACGTCACCCCAAACGGATGGCGACTAGTCGCGCGGCTTTTCCCGAAGCTCGTAGGCCTCGATGACGTCACCGACCTTGATGTCGGAGTAGGTGAGCGTCAAACCGCACTCGTAACCCTCGCGTACCTCGACAGCGTCCTCCTTCTCCCGCTTCAGCGAGGAGATGGTGACGGTCTCGGCGACAACCGTGTTGTCACGCAGCAGCCGGGCCTTCGCATTGCGACGGATGGTACCCGAGGTGACGAGGCAACCGGCAATGTTGCCGACCTTGGACGAACGGAACATCGCGCGGATCTCCGCCTTGCCCAGCTCGACCTCTTCGTAGATCGGCTTGAGCATGCCCTTGAGAGCCTTCTCGACCTCGTCGATGGCCTGGTAGATCACCGAGTAGTACCGGATGTCGACGCCCTCGCGGTTCGCCAACTCCGTCGCCTTGCCCTCGGCGCGGACGTTGAACCCGATGATGATCGCGTTCGACGCAGCGGCCAGGTTGACGTTGGTCTCGGTGACGCCACCGACACCACGGTCGATGACCCGCAACTGCACCTCGTCGTCGATCTCGATGCCGTGCAGGGCCTCTTCCAAGGCCTCCACGGTTCCCGAGTTGTCGCCCTTGAGGATGAGGTTGAGCTGCGACGTCTCCTTGAGAGCCGAATCCAGGTCCTCGAGGCTGATGCGCTTGCGGCTCTTCGCGGCCAGAGCGTTGCGCTTCCGCGCATTGCGCCGGTCGGCGATCTGACGGGCGATGCGGTCCTCGTCGACCACGAGCAGGTTGTCGCCTGCACCGGGGACCGACGTGAAGCCGACCACCTGGACGGGACGCGAGGGCATGGCCTCGAGCACGTCGTCGCCGTGCTCGTCGACCATGCGGCGCACACGTCCGTATGCGTCGCCGGCCACGATCGAGTCGCCGACCCGCAGCGTTCCGCGCTGGATGAGCACGGTCGCGACGGGGCCGCGTCCACGGTCGAGGTGCGCCTCGATGGCGACACCCTGAGCGTCCATGTCCGGGTTGGCCCGCAGGTCCAGGGCCGCGTCCGCCGTCAGCAGCACCGCTTCGAGCAGTGCGTCGATGTTGGTGCCCTGCTTCGCCGAGATGTCGACGAACATGGTGTCTCCGCCGTATTCCTCGGCGACCAGTCCGTACTCGGTGAGCTGCTGCCGGATCTTGTCCGGGTTCGCGCCTTCCTTGTCGATCTTGTTCACCGCGACCACGATCGGCACGTCGGCCGCCTGGGCGTGGTTGATCGCTTCCACCGTCTGCGGCATGACGCCGTCGTCGGCGGCGACGACCAGGATCGCGAGGTCGGTGGCCTTGGCACCACGGGCACGCATGGCCGTGAAGGCCTCGTGACCGGGGGTGTCGATGAACGTCACGAGACGCTCGTTGCCGTCGAGCTCGGTCAGCACCTGGTAGGCACCGATGTGCTGCGTGATGCCGCCGGCCTCGCCCTCACGGACGTTGGCCTTGCGGATCGTGTCGAGCAGTCGGGTCTTACCGTGGTCGACGTGGCCCATGACGGTGACCACCGGCGGGCGGGACTCGAGGTCCTCTTCGCCGCCTTCGTCCTCGCCGTAGGTGAGGTCGAAGCTGTCCAGCAGCTCGCGGTCCTCGTCCTCCGGGCTGACGACCTGGACGACGTAGTTCATCTCGCCGCCGAGCAGTTCCAGCGTCTCGTCGTTGACCGACTGGGTCGCCGTCACCATCTCGCCGAGGTTGAACAGTGCCTGCACCAACGCTGCGGGGTTCGCGTCGATCTTCTCCGCGAAGTCCGACAGGGATGCACCGCGGGCGAGGCGAATGGTCTCGCCGTTGCCACGGGGCAACCGCACGCCGCCGACGGCGGGCGCCTGCATGGAATCGTATTCCTGGCGCTTCTGACGCTTCGACTTGCGACCACGACGCGGGGCGCCACCGGGACGACCGAAGGCACCTGCTGCCGCACCGCGCTGACCGGGGCGTCCACCGCCACCGGGACGACCGCGGAAACCACCTGCGGGTGCTCCGCCACCGGGCGCGCCTGCGCCGGCACCGGGTGCTCCGCCGCCGCGGTATCCACCGCCGCCGCCACCGGGACGACCGCCGGGGGCTCCGCCGGGACGACCGGGACGACCGCCGGGAGCGGGACGTGCCGAACGAGCAGGCATCGCGCCCGGGTTGGGGCGAGGAGGCATCGAGCCGGGGCTGGGACGGGGTCCGCCCTGACCCGGTGCCGGACGGGGTCCACCCTGGCCGGGAGCCGGACGGGGTCCACCTTGGCCGGGAGCCGGACGGGGACCGCCCTGACCCGGTGCCGGACGGGGTCCACCCTGGCCGGGAGCCGGACGGGGTGCACCCGGACGCGGCGCGCCGGGAGCGGGACGGGGTGCCGGACGCTCGGCCGGAGCCGAGGAGTACGGGTTGTTACCGACGCGCGGGGGCTTCGGGCCGGGGCGGGGTCCGCCGGGCTTGGCGCCCGTGGACGGAGCCGCGGGAGCACTGGCCGCCGCCGGGGCGACCGGAGCTGCGGGTGCGGCCGGAGCCGGGGCAGCCGGGGTGGGGCGACCGGGCTTGGGAGCATTGCTCGCCGGTGCTGCCGGGGTGGCTGCGCTCGCTGCGGGTGCGGCCGGTGCCGGGGCCTGAGCCTCGGGAGTGGGCGCGGGTGCTGCTGCAGCGGGTGCGGCCGGAGCCGGGGCTGCCGGCTTGGGGCCGGGACGGGGTCCGCCCGGCTTGGCCGAGGTCGCGGGGGTGCTCGGCGTGGGCGCGCCGGGCTTGGCAGCCGGACGGGCTGCGGAATCAGCCGACTTCGCCGACGGGAAGGACTCCCGCAGACGCCTGGCGACGGGCGCCTCCACTGTGGAGGACGCCGACTTCACGAACTCGCCCTGCTCCTTGAGCGTTGCGAGTAGTTCTTTACTTGTGACACCGAGTTCTTTAGCCAACTCGTGCACGCGGGCCTTGCCTGCCACTGCTCTCCTCACTGATGAGGTCGAGCAGGAGGCTCCCCTGAGAGGGGCCCGCACGACCTCGGGTTATCTCCGATGGACGATCATCGCTGGTGCTTCACGGTGTGCTCATGAGTGCTTGTGCCTGTTCTGTTCGAGAGGTACTGCTCTGGGTGGGTGCCCTGCGCGTACCCAGTGGTCGACTTCTGACGTGTCGACACTTCCGGACACTCGCAGCGCTCTGCCGAATGCTCGGCGTCGTTCCGCGAGACTCAGGCAAACCTCGACGGGGTGCAGCCACGCACCTCGACCGGGAAGCCTGCGCCTCGGGTCCGGGGCGAGAACATGACCTTGCGGCCCGCTCTCACTAACCACAACCCTGAGCAGATCGACAGCCAGCGCGCGCTCCCTACATCCTATGCATGTTCGGACCGGTGAACCGGTAGGAACGCGCGCGGAATCGGGATGCTCATGCTGAACCATTGACCACTCTACCGCCGACTTGCCCCGATCTCCGCATTCCCGGCTCAACGACTGGTCGCGGCGGGTCCGCCTGCCGACTCGGGAGCGGGTGCGGCGTCACTGCGGATGTCGATCCGCCACCCGGTCAAGCGCGCAGCAAGACGGGCATTTTGCCCTTCCTTGCCGATGGCGAGGGACAGCTGGAAGTCGGGGACGACGACACGCGCGGCCCGCGCCTCGGGGTCCACGACAGTGACGGAGACCACTTTCGACGGCGACAGCGCGTTGCCGACGAACCGGGCCGGGTCGTCGTCGAAGTCGA
This sequence comes from Rhodococcus pseudokoreensis, assembly GCF_017068395.1. Lineage (NCBI taxonomy): Bacteria > Bacillati > Actinomycetota > Actinomycetes > Mycobacteriales > Nocardiaceae > Rhodococcus > Rhodococcus pseudokoreensis. The sequence goes on from NZ_CP070619.1 coordinate 576,931, forward strand.
TGATGTCGATCTTCTCGCCGGCGAGTTCACTCATCACGTTGCGCACGCGCTGACCCATCGGCCCGATGCACGCACCCTTCGCGTTCAGCCCCTGCACCCGCGACTGGACGGCGATCTTCGACCGGTGGCCTGCCTCGCGGGCGACGGCGATGATCTCGACCGAGCCGTCCGCGATTTCCGGGACCTCGAGCGCGAACAGTTTGCGCACGAGATTCGGGTGGGTGCGCGACAGGGTGATCTGCGGTCCGCGCTGCCCGCGGGCGACACCGACGACGTAGCACTTGAGCCGCTCGCCGTGTTCGTAATTCTCCCCGGGCACCTGCTCGGCGGGCGGGATCAGGCCCTCGGCGCCGCTGGCCTCGCTCCCGATCCGCACGACGACCATGCCGCGCGAGTTCGCCCGCGTGTCGCGCTGGATCACGCCGCCGACGATCTCACCCTCGTGGGTGGAGTACTCGCCGAAGCTCCGCTCGTGCTCGGCGTCGCGCAGCCGCTGCAGGATGACCTGGCGCGCAGTGGTCGCCGCGATCCGGCCGAACCCTTCCGGGGTGTCGTCCCATTCCTCGCCGACCATGTTGCCGTCGGAGTCGACGTCGTGTGCCATCACCCGCACGATGCCGCTCTTGGTGTCGACGTCGATCCGGGCGTGCTGCTGATGCCCCTCGGTGTGCCGGTAGGCGGTGAGCAGCGCCGTCTGGATCGTCGAGATGACGGTCTCGATCGAGATGCCCTTGTCGGCTTCGATGGCGCGCAGCGCCGCAATGTCGATATTCACTTGTCCAGCCCCTCTACTACTTCTTCATCTTCCGACGCGTCTGCGTCCGCAGGTGCCACGCGACCCTCGGGTATTCCGCCCGCGAGTTCCAGCTCCCTCGGGTCGGGTTTCGAGAATTCCACCTGCACAACAGCTTTCTGAATGTCCGGGAGCGCGATGCGCCGAACGTCCGGACCGGTGCGCGAGCCGATCACCACCGCGACCGAGTCGCCGTCGAGGGCCCCGATCCGGCCCACGACCGTCTCGTGCGCGAGGTCGATACGGGCCTTGCGGCCGCGGGCCCGGCGCCAGTGCCGCTCGTGCGTGAGCGGCCGGTCGATACCGGGAGACGTGACCTCGAGCGTGTACGGGGACTCCCCGAAATCGGACACCGAATCGAAGACCTCGGAGATCTCGTGGCTCAGGTTCGCGACCGCGTCGAGTTCGAGTCCGGCGTCGCTGTCCACCATGATCCGGACCGCGCTGTGCTTACCCGCGAGGGTGACCGCAACGTCCTCCACGTCGTAGCCCTGACGTTGCACCAGATCGGAGATGAGCTCCGTCACCCTCTCCTTGGATGGAACCGGCATCGGGGAAGCTCCTCGTTTCAGTTGTCGCTCGTCGTGTGTCGTGGTCGGCAGGTCACCGTGCCGCACAGGGCAGCACCTCGAACCCGCCGGGACGGGTTCGAGCATCTAAGAGTAACGCCGATTCGAGGCGCCCGTGACCAGCCCCGGTGCTCGATTCCCGGGATCGCGGCCCGACCTGGCACCATGGACCGGTGCTCATGCCCACCGTCTCCCGGCCCCCGACTTCCGGTCCGGCCGTGTCCCGGCGCACCGCTCTCCGGTTCGCAGCAGCCTCCGCGTTCGGCGTCGCGAGCGTCCCCCTGCTGGCGGGATGCGCCGACGGCGAGGACGCCGACACCGAGGTCGATTCACTCGTCGCGCAGTCGCGTCTGGCGCGCCGCGACGCCGCAGGCGCGGCGGCGACCATCGCACTGCTGCCCGACCGCGGCGCCGCACTCGAACTCGTCCGCGCCCAGCGCACCGCGCACGCCGACGCGTTGGACGCCGAAATCGCCAGGGCCGCAGGCACGTACCCGGACGGCACCGCACCGACGACGTCCGCTCCCCCGTCCGCGACACCGACCGCACCCGCACCTCCGCCCGGTCTCGATCAGTTGCGGGCCGACCTGGCCGAGTCGCAGCGCAGTGCGGCCGACTCGGCCCGCGCGCTGACCGCGTACCGCGCGGGACTGTGTGCGTCGATCAGCGCCGCGTGCGGAACGTACCTGGCGGTGGTGCTGCCGTGACGACACCCACCGAAGCCGAGGGCAAGAGCCTCGGCGACGCGCTGGCCGCCGAACATTCCGCGGTGTTCGCCTACGGGGTGGTGGCCGCCTTCTCGAATCCCACGCGGGCCGCGCAGGTGGCCACCGCCGCCGCGGCCCACCGGGCCCGCCGGGACGAACTCCAGGACACACTGACCGCGGCGGGTCTGACGGCCCCGGCCGCCGAAGCGGGCTACACGCTGCCCTTCCCGGTCGCCGACCCGATCACCGCCGCGCAACTCGCGGCCCAGGTCGAGGCGGACACCGCGGTCGCGTGGCGGGCGGTCGTCGAGCACGGCGAAACGGCGGACACCCGCACGCTCGGGGTGACCGCGCTGACCGACGCCACCGTCCGGGAAGCCACCTGGCGCGTGGCCCTCGGAACCGATCCGGTGGTCGACCCGTTTCCCGGCCAGCCCTGACACGGAGGCTCCCGCCCACCGGGATTGTGCCCCCACCGGGCACGCTCCCGGCTTAGCGTCTCTCCCGACACACTGAACGGCAACGGGAGGACGGCGGCGTGGACGAACGCTCGGTGGAGCAGCGTGTGGCGGACCTGGAGCGGGTGACCGCGATCAAGGCCCTCAAGTACCGCTACTGGCGAGCGTGCGACGGCAAGGATCCGGACGCGTTCCGTGCCTGCTTCGTCGCGTCCGGGGCGTCCGTCGACTTCGGCCCACTCGGCAGGTTCGACGACGCCGACCGGCTCACGGACGTCTTCCGCAGGATCGCGCTCCACGAGGTGGACGGCAAGCACGTGATTCTGGACATGCACCACGGCTTCCATCCGGACATCGTGCTGCACGGCGACACCGAGGCGACCGGTACGTGGACGCTGCAGTTCCGCCAGGTCGATCTGCTGAAGCGGACGGAGACCGTGTCCGCCGGCGAGTACGACGACGCCTACCGCTTCGAAAACGGCGAATGGCGAATGTCGCGATGCCACTTCACCACTCGATGGTCGATCACCCGCCCGCTCACCGAGGACACGGTGGTCGTCCAGTGAGCGCCCGGGTAGCACTCGTCACCGGGGGAAGCCGCGGCGTCGGCAAGGGCGTCGCGACAGCGCTGGGGGCCGCCGGGTGGACCGTCTACGTCACCGGACGCGGCCCGGTCACCGCGGACAGCCCGCTGTCGGCGTCCGCGCGAGCGGTCACCGACGCCGGGGGCACCGGCGTCGCGGTGGCCTGCGATCACCGCGTCGACGAGGAGGTGCATGCGCTGTTCGCCCGGATCGCGGTCGAGCAGGCCGGCCGACTCGACCTGCTGGTCAACAACGTGTGGGCCGCACCCGAGGGATTCGGCGGGTTCAGCACACCGTTCTGGGAACGGCCCCTCGACGACTGGGACTCGCTGATCGGCGTCGGACTGCGCGCCCACTACGTTGCGTCGGTGGAGGCAGCGCGGTTGATGGTGCCCCGGCGGTCCGGGTTGATCGCGAACATCTCGTCGTTCGGGACCCGGGGGCATCTGCACTCGGTGCTCTACGGCATGTCCAAGGCCGGGTTGGACAAGATGGCCAGCGACATGGCGGCGGAGCTGGCTCCGCACGACGTCCGTGCGGTCTCGCTGTGGCCGGGCATCGTGCGCACGGAGATGATCGTCGCCAGCGGGATGGAGACCATCGCCGGCTTTCCCGTCGCGGACGCCGAGTCTCCGGAGTTCGTCGGCGAGGTGATCTGCGCCCTCACCGCGGACCCCACCCTGCCGGACCGCAGCGGCCACACGTTCGTGACGGCGGAGCTGGCCGTCGAATACGGCATCACCGACACGCAGGGCCGCACTCCGCCGTCGCACCGGGAACCGTTCGGCGGCGGTCCCCTGTTCTGAGTCGCCGGCTCTCAGTTCACGTCGCGGCGGCGGACGAGCCAGATCGTGCCTGCCGCGAACACGGCGACGTAGCCGGCCAGGACGAGCACCGACGTGCCGCCGTCGAGGATGTTCAGGACACCGGGGGTGGTGTCGCCGCCGAAGTCGCGGAGCGAGCCTGCCAGCGAGCCCGCGGCGGTGCCGGGGAGGAAGTCCGTCACCACCGACACGGGGTCGAGGACGGCGGCGACTCCGCGGAGCAGGTTTTCGACCACCAGCACCCACACGAGCCCGAGACCGACGGACAGCGCGGGCCCCCGCGCGAGGGCGCCGACGAGGACACCGGCCGCGGTCCACATGGCGAGGATGAGCATCCCGGAGGCGAGCGCCTTCAGCATCGCCGAGGCGGCAGGCAGATTCGCCGGCTCCGATTCGACCGTGGCGATGACCGTGGCCACCCCGACGTCGACGGCCGCCACGGTGAGAACGAGTCCGATCACCACGGTCAGCAGCGCGAGGAGGGTTCCGGCGAGTGCGGCCGATCGCGAAGGCCCCTGGGTGAACACGGTCTTCCACGTCCCCCACCCGTAGCCGCTGCCGATGGTGAGGGCGCCGAGGATGAGCATCAGCGCACCCCCGAACATGGCCATGCCCTGGGTGAACACCTGGGGCACCGCCGCGGGCAGCATCTGCGCGAGCAGCACGTCCGGGGGCGCGGACGACGCCATGTCGGTGGTGCCGCCGGTCTTGAACGTGATGTAGTTGAACACGTAGACGAAGACCAGGTTCAGCACGATCCACGCGGCGAGCAGCACCCACATGGACGGCCATTTCCGCAGTCGGAGAAGCTCGGCTCGGGTGCTGGCGATCACTGCATTCATGACACTCTCCTCGGATCGTTGCTTGCGGTGCGGTCGCCGGGACTGCTGCCCGACGTCATCGCGAAGAAAACGTCTTCGAGCGATCGTTCCCGCCGGGACAATTCGTGCAGGTCGATTCCCGCGTCGACGAGAACGCGGGCCACCTTCGGTGCCAGTTCCGGCGACACGGCGACGGCGAGCGCGTCACCCACCGTGTCGACGACGCCGCGTCCCAGCAGCTCCTCGAGCACCGTCGCGGCCCGTTCCCGCGGATCGGCGCGCACCAGCAGGCTGGTGCCACCGCGCAGTTCGGCGACGGTGGACTGCGCGATCAGCTCCCCGCGTGAGATCACGCCGACGCGATCGCAGATCTCCTGGACCTCGCTGAGCATGTGGCTGGAGAGCATCACGGAATGCCCGGAATTCGCGAGTTCGACTATCAGTTCCCGCATCTCGGCCATCCCCGCCGGGTCGAGCCCGTTGGTGGGTTCGTCGAGGATCAGTAGGTCGGGTTCGCCGAGGAGTGCGGCCGCGACACCGAGTCGCTGCTTCATCCCGAGCGAATAGGTGCGGAACCGGTCGTGTCCGCGATCGCGCAGGCCCACCCGGTGCAGCGCGGACTGCACCGCGTCGTCCGGCAGCCGCCGGTACCTGCTCAGCACCCGCAGGTTGTCGCGACCGGACAGGTAGGGGAAGAAGCCGGGGCCTTCGATCAGCACCCCGGTGCGGGCCGCCACCGTGCTGTCACCGGGCGTGCACCCGAAAAGCGTCGCGGTCCCGGAGGTCGGCCGGACCAGGCCCGTGAGCATGCGCAGGGTGGTGGTCTTGCCTGCGCCGTTCGGTCCGAGGAACCCGTACACCTCGCCCGCCCGTACGGTCAGGCTGACGGCGTCGACCGCCGTGTGTTCGCCGTAGCGTTTGGTCAACTTGTCGGTGACCACGATGTCGGAAGTCATGGCTCCAGCCTCGGCCCCGTCGAAGCCGCGCACATCCGCCTGCGCGCGTCACCTCGCGTACGTGTCGCGGACGATGACACCGTCGCCGGATCCGGTCTACGTTCGGGTGGTGCACACCGACCGGAGGGACACGTCGATCGCCCCGCGAGACGTCCTGATCGCCCTGGGCGTCGCAATCGTGCAGGTGGTCGGCAGTGTGGGCGCCAACCACAACCAGTCGTGGGCGACGCCGCTGGACGCGGCAGGTTTCGTGTTGCTGGTGTGCGGTCCGCTCGCGCTGCTCGTCCGGCGACGGTTGCCGGTGACGGTCCTGCTCGTGGTCCTTGCCGTCACGGTCCTCTACGTCGCCCGGGGTTACGGGTACGGCCCGGTGTTCCTGTCGCTCGTGGTCGCGTTTCTGAGCGCCGCGACGGCCGGGTCCCGATGGCGCACGTATCCGATCCTCGCGGTCGGGTACGTGCTGATCGTCTTCGCCGTGCCTGCCGTGTCACTTGCCGAGGTTCCGTCCCTCCTCGCCCTCACCGGCATCGCGGCCTGGCTGCTGGTGCTCCTCGCCGTCGCCGAGATCATCCGTCAGCGCCGCGGGACGCTCGACGCCCGCAGGCAACGCGCCGAGGCGGCGCACCGCAGCACGCTGGACGAGCAGCGCCGCCGCGCCAGCGAGGAGAGGCTCGCGATCGCCCGCGAGCTGCACGATGTTCTGGCACACAGCCTTTCGCTCATCAACGTGCAGGCCTCGGTCGCACTCGAGCTGTGGGACAGCAGACCTGAACAGTCACAGGAGGCGCTGGCCGCGATCAAGATCGCGAGCCGCGACGCGATCGGCGACGTCCACGCACTGCTGGCGTCACTGCGCGGCGGCGACGACAGCCCGCCCACCGCGCCGACCGCCGGGATCGTGGACCTGGACGGCGTGGTCGAGCGTGCCCGTGCCGCGGGTCTCGCGGTCACCACGGTCGTCGAGGGCACGCCGCGGCCGTTGCCTGCCGTGGTCGACGTCGCTGCGGCGCGCATCGTGCAGGAGTCGCTGACCAACGTGGCCCGCCACTCCGGCGGCTCGTCCGCCGACGTCACGGTGACATACTCGCCCACGTCCGTCCGCGTCCGGATCGACGACGACGGCCGGGGCCCGGACGGCGCGCCGTCCGGTGGCGGCGGAAACGGCATCCCCGGCATGCGGGAACGCGCCCGCGCCCTCGGCGGTGAGCTGACCGCCGGGAGCGGACCTGGTGGCGGCTTCCGGGTGCAGGCGACACTCCCCCTCGTCCACGACACGGCGGGCCGGGCATGACGATTCGCGTCCTCGTCGCCGACGACCAGGCCCTCGTGCGGGCGGGTTTCGCCGCCCTGCTCGACGCCCAACCGGACATCACCGTGGCCGGTCAGGCCGAGAACGGTGAGCAGGCGGTGAGCCTGACCCGGACTCTGGTTCCCGACGTCGTCCTCATGGACATCCGGATGCCGGTGCTCGACGGACTGGAGGCAACCCGGCGGATAGCCGCCGATCCCGCGCTGTCCGGTGTGCGGGTGGTGGTGCTCACCACGTTCGAACTGGACGAGTACGTGTTCGAGGCCATGCGCGCGGGGGCGACGGGTTTTCTCGTCAAACACACCGAACCCGCCGAACTGGTGCGGGCGGTCCGCGTGGTGGCCGACGGGGATGCCCTGCTGTCGCCGTCCGTGACGCGGAAACTGGTCGCGGAGTTCGCGACCCACGCCAAACGGCCACCCCAGTCCAGTCGCCTCGACGGCCTCACCGATCGTGAACGCGAGGTGATGATCCTGATCGCCGAGGGTCTCACCAACGCCGAGATCGGTTCGCGGCTGTTCCTGAGCCCGGCCACCGCCCGCACGCACGTCAGCCGGATTCTGCTGAAACTCGGCGCCCGGGACCGCACCCAACTGGTGGTCCTGGCGTATGAGTGGGGCCTGGTCCGGCCGGGCTGGCAGGACTGACAACGACCGGTCCTGCCCGCTCAGGTCGACGCCAGGACCGCCTTCGACCGTCCCGGCATCAGGGCGGCGGCGACGACCGCGACCGCCACGGATCCGGCTCCCACGTACAGGGCGGGCGCCAGGGCGTCGATGTATCCCGTCGGCGTGAGGCTGCCGCCCGCCCCGAGGAACACCGCGGTCAGCAATGCAATCCCCAGCGCGACTCCGATCTCCCGGAGCGTCGCGTTGGTCGAACTGGCCGTGCCGTGGTCGGCCTCGGGCATGTCGGCGAGAACGGCGGTCGCGTTGGGGGCGAACGTCAGACCCATTCCGGCGCCGGCCATCACGAACGCCGGAACCATGCTGGAGTAGGTGGCGCCGGGGACGATGAGCGACGCCATCCAGAGCAGTGAGAGTCCCTGCAGCACCAGTCCGGTGACGAGGAGTGTCCGGACGCCCAGCCGAGGCGCGAGCAACCCCGCGATCGGCGCCACCACCATCGGGGCCGCCGTCCACGGCAGCGTCCGCAGGCCGGCCTCGAACGGGGAGTACCCCATGACGATCTGCAGGTACTGCGACAGGAGGAAGACGGCACCCATCATTCCCAGCGTGAACGTCAGCCCGATCACGTTGGCCAGGGAGAACTGGCGGGACCGGAACAGCCGCAGTGGCATCACCGGGAACGGTGTGCGCAACTCGCGCACCACGAACGCCGCGAGCAGCACCACCGCCGCGACGAGAGCCCCGAGAACCGTGGCGCTGGTCCAGCCGTCGTCGTTGCCGTGCACGATGCCCCAGACCCCGAGGAACACCGCGGCCCCGGCCAGCACGACGCCGAGCGGATCCAGCGGTTGCCGCTTCCCCGTCGACTCGCCGAGCGCATAGAGCGCCAACGGGATCGCGACCGCGGCGACGGGAACGTTGATCCAGAACACGGCCTGCCACGACACCCCGTCGACTACGGCACCGCCGATCACCGGGCCGAGAGCGATTCCGAGCCCCGAGACGCCGCCCCAGATTCCGATCGCGAGGGCCCGCTTGGCGAGCGGCACGGCGCCGGCGAGCAGAGTGAGGGAGAGCGGCATGATCGCGGCCGCGCCGACGCCCTGGACGGCACGCGCCGCGATCAGCATCTCGGAGGTCGTCGACAGCGCCGATGCGATCGACGCCAGCGCGAAGAGCACTATGCCCCAGAGGAATACACGCCGGCGACCGAGCCGGTCGCCCAGCGCCGACAGCGTCAGCATCAAGGTCGCGAACGCCAGCGTGTAGGCGTTCATGAACCACTGCAACTGCCCCACCGACGCGCTCAGGTCGCGTTGGATCACCGGCAGGGCGCTGGTCATCACCAGGTTGTCGAGGGTGGCCATGAACATCGGGATCGACGCCGCGGCGATCGCCAGCCACACCGGCACCGTCCGTCCGCGGCCGTGTCCAGGGGGTGCCGATTCGTGATCGAGGCGTTCGGAGAGTGTCGTCATGACGGGACCTCACATCCGAGTCGTGGGTAGAGGAAAGCAGAAGTTGTAAGCATCAGATGATTACTTATTTCGGAGACTAGTAATCAACTGATAACATGTCAACATGGCCTCGCCCGTGAAACAGACCCGCATGAGCGCGACGGAACGGCGTGAACTCGTACTGGCCGCCGCCTCCCGCGCGTTCGCCAGGGACGGGTATCACGGCACCAGCACCGACGCCGTCGCCCGCGAGGCGGGGGTGTCGCAGCCGTACGTGGTTCGCATGTTCGGTTCGAAATCGCGGCTGTTCGCCGACGTCTTCGACCGCGCGATGTCCCGGATTCTCGACACCTTCGAGCCCTGGTTCGACGGTGTCGCCGCCGACCCCGAGAACGACGAGTCGTGGCTCCCGATGGGCGTCGCGTACACCCAATTGCTCGAGGACCGCGACCTCCTGCTCGTGATGATGCACGGCTTCACGTCCGGCGCGAACCCGGAGATCGGCGCACTGGCGCGCGACTGGATGTCCCGGCTCTACACGCAGATCCGCACACGCACCGGCTGCAGCCCCGAACGGGCCCGCACATTCATCGCCAACGGAATGCTGCTCAACACCCTGCTCGCCATGCAGGTACCCGAGCATGCCGGGCAGGATCCGGCGCTCGAGGAACTCGCCGTGTGCGCATTCGGAAACACCCTCGACGCCGCAAGCTCCGAGAACTGATCCGTGATCGGCGATTTCCGTTCTTGATCTTGCTCATCGGACACACTGGAGGGCACGATGGAAGCGTGCGGAAGGGGTGTCCCCGTGGACCGAGCCGTTGAGTCTCGACTGAGCTATTCCGACAGGGAGGGTCACCACCACACCGTGGACCTCTCCCCCACTTCCGCGCGCGTCACCATCGGACGGTCCCCCGGCTCCGATCTACTTCTCACGGAGGACGACGAGGTCTCGCGACTCCACGCCGTGCTCGAATGCGTCGGCTCGCACTGGACCATCCTCGACGACGGTCTTTCCCGTAACGGCACGTTCGTCAACGGCGAGCGCCTCGCCGGCAGGCGCCGGCTCCGGCAGGGCGACAGCATCCGCATCGGCGGAACCAAGATCCGCTACCTGGAATTCGGTGGCGCTCTCGACGAGGCCACCCGGATGGGGACCGACATGCCCGACGTCCGGTCCCTCACCGACACCCAGCGGGCGGTCCTCACGGCGCTGTGCCGCCCGTACAAGCACGGCGCCGCGTTCGCGAATCCCGCCTCGAACCAGCAGATCGCGCAGGAACTGTTCCTCAGTGTCGATGCGATCAAGACGCACCTGCGGGCGCTGTTCGCGAAGTTCGGCGTCGGCGATCTCCCGCAGAATCAGAAGCGGGTCAGCCTGGCCGAGCGGGCCATGCGCAGCGGCATCATCAACGAGCGCGATCTCTGATCAGCACGCGGCCATCAGCTCGCGGTCGCGCGCGGCCGTCTCACCGTGGGCGATCCGCTCGACGAGTCCGATGATGGCGAGCGCGACGTCGGCCGCGCGGTCGAGGATCACCGAGTGTCCCGCGCCGTCGACGCTCACGAGTTCCGAAGCGGGGAGCTTCGAGGCCATCGCGACGGAATGCTGGAACGGGGTCAGCATGTCGACCGAGCCGCACAGGATCAGCGACGGAATGTGCGCGAGCGCCGTCAGGGAGTGCCGCTCGTCGAACCCGAGCAGGGATTCGAGGAAGCTCGACATGGTGACGACGGACGTCGTGTTGACCATGGCCGAGACCAGCGCCGCGAGTCGCGGATCGACGGCCCGGTTGCGAGCGCCCGCCGCACGGGCGATCGCGGTGCAGACGGTGCGACCAACTCTCTTGGATCCGTGCACGACCCGCGGTGCCCGCCGCACCGCGGTGCGGAACAGCGACACCGCCGGGCTGCGCAGGTGGCGACCGAGACCGGCCTCGGCGAGATCGCACGCCGCGGTGGAGATCAGGGCCATGCCCACGATCCGCGAGCCGATCGTGTGCGGATTCTGCCGCGTGTAGGACAGCGCTGTCATCCCGCCCATCGAGTGCCCGACGAGAACGACCGGACCGTGCGGTGCGACGGCGTCGAGGACGGAACCGAGGTCGCGGCCGAGCTGATCGATCGTGTAGGTGGCGGCCGGCGCCTCCCCCGACTCGCCGTGCCCCCGGTGATCGTAGAAGACCATGCGAACGTCGTTGCACCAGAAGCGAACCAGCTGTTCGCGCAGCGCCCACCACGACTCGGTGCGGAGGCAATGACCGTGGACGAACACCACCGTGGTGGCCGCGTCGGGCGAACCGAACTCGCGAACCGCGAGCGGGACCCCGTCGTCGGTCCTGACCGTGAGACGACGACCTTCGTGCTCATGTGCAACCGGGGTGTTCGTCATGATGGCCTCCTCGGTTTCTTCGCTCGCGGCTGGTGAAGCGTTACGTCCTTGCTTGTCCCCTACTCTGCCGCGCACCGTCGGCACCAACCAGAACCCCCAGTGGTGACCTCCGCACCCGGAGGTGTCGCGCATTCCACCCCTGGGGTGGGTGGACACGGGCATGCCGGACATCCCCCTCCCGTCGCCCGCTACTGGAGGGTGTTCGCTGCTGCCGATTCAGGATGCGGTGCCCGGGCGGGCACCACCAGGCACCCCGGGGTGGGGAACCCGTCACCCCCAGGGAAGGCCCGGGCCGCCCTGCCCGCCGAAGTCGTGGCCGCCGACGCTCGCTCCGCCGGGCCCGGCCTTGATCCCGTCCACCGCGATCGGCCCGACGTGGGGGCCGCCGATGTCGACGTTGCCGCCCTGTGCGTTCGGTCCGGGAGCAAGGGTGCTCACGGAGGGGTCGTCGGACGGGGTGTCCGGCGCCGCCGACGCGATGCCCGCGCCCGCCGCCAGGACGAAGAACGCGGCCGCGACGGTGGCACCGGTGCGGGTGAGGACAGTGGAGAAGCCGAGGGAAGTCGACATGGGAAGAACCTTTCGCAGTGCGTGGCAGGGAGGCGGGGTGGGCGGTACGGGCATGGCACCGAGGGGCCGGCACCTGACGGTGTCGACCCCTCGGATGTTCAGCGAGATCGAGCGATCACGACTCGGTCAGAAGCAGAAGACGAACCCGCAGTTCTGGGTGTTGTCCGTGGTGGTCGTGTCACCGGCACCCGCGCCGCCGTTGGCGGAGCCGCCGTTCGCATCCCCGGCATTGCCTCCATTGGCATCCCCGGCGTTCCCGCCGTTTCCTCCGTTGCCACCGTTACCGGCGTTCTGGGGGCCGGTGGTGGTACCCGGGCTGCCGATGACCGGACCGCCCAGCACGACGTTGCCACCGGAGCCGTTGCCGCCGGCGCCGCCGGCGCCGCCCTGAGAAGTGCCTCCGTTGCCACCCTGCGAGGTGCCGCCCGGTGCCGTGCCGCCGTTGCCACCCGGATCGGCGGAGGCGATTCCTGCTCCGGCGGTGAGGGCGAAGCCCGCGATCGCGAGAGCGGAGAGGGTGCGCTTGAAGGTGTGTGCCATGTGTGGATCTTTCTGTGGGGGTGGGGTTTTGCTTGCCACATAAGAATGCGCTGAGAGCGCCCACCCGGACAGATACCCCAGGGGGCGCAAGCGGCACCCCGAGGGATGACGCCGCCCCACCCCGTGGAGCCGTGACTACGGCCGCATTTCGTACGCCCCGTCGTAGCTCTCCACCTGCGCCCACACCCGCGAAAATCGTTCCGCGTCCACGACCGGCCGGCGGATCGCTCCGAGCGCCCACTGCTGCTGAGCATCGGTGGCAGACGATTTACCGTGCAGCGCAACGGCATAACGGGAGAAGTCGCGGATCTGGAAGTCGAAGATCTGGTCGATCAAGTCGCGGTCGATGCCGGCGATGTCGGCCTGCTCGAGAATCAGGTGCCCGTAGACCACGAGTGAGAACAGGTGCCCGAGGTCGAGCAGGAAGTCGAGGTCCTTCTGCTGGTCGGCGTCGGGCGGGGCGGTGGTGAGCAGTTCCCGCAGCGCCGTCGCCTGCTCGTGGAACCTGGCCACGTTGGGGACGTCCGAATGCGCCTCGTACGCCTTCGTCCAGTCGTGGAACTGGATCTTGCCCGCACCGCGGGTCGGTCCCTGCGCCCAGAAGAAGGCGTCGTCGGCGGCGTCGAGGCGGGTGCCGATCTCCGGGTACTCCGCGGGGTTGAGCAGGTAGTTCGGCATGAACTTCAGGATCAGGCCGACGTTGACGTGCACCGTGCCCTCGAGCTTCGGCAGGGTGCCGATCAGCTGGGCGGCCTCCCGGAAGTAGGTGTTCTTCTCGTAGCCCTTCGCCGCGATCACGTCGTGCAGGAGCGCGATCACCTTCTCCCCTTCGGAGGTGACCTTCGCCTTCGTCATCGGATTGAACAGCAGGTACCGGCGGTCGTCGAGACTGGCGCTGCGGAAGTAGTCGACGGAGCGGGCGCTGAACAGCTTCATCGCGACCAGCCTGCTGTACGCGTCGACGAAGTTTCCGCGCACGTGCGGGAAGTCGGTGACAGGGTTTCCGTACAGAATCCTATTGTGCGCGTGGGTGATCGACTCGTAGAACGCGTGCTCGGAGATACCGATGGAACCGGTGCACAGGTTGAACTTGCCGACGTTGACCGTGTTCAGCGCGGCCTCGAACGCGGCGACCCCGGTGTGCAGGATGTCCTCTCCCCGCACCGGGTAGTCCTCGAGCCGGAACGTGCTGACGTACATCTGGCCGTGCACCACGTTGCCCTGCAGGTGGTACGCTGGGTGGCGGCTGTCCGCGACGAAGAAGACGTATCCGTCGCTGCCCTCGACGTCGGTGCGCCTGCCGAACACCGACACCATGCCCGCGACGTTGCCGTTGCCGATGTAGTACTTGTCGCCGCTCGCGGTGAACGCGAGATCCGGGTCGCCCTCGGCGGGGGTCAGCAGCATGTCCGTCGAGTAGACGTCCGCGCCGTGTTCGCGCTCCGACAGACCGAACGCCAGCACCCCGCCGTCGTCGAGGAGTTGCGCGGCGCTATCCTTCGCCGCCCGGTTCCCGCTCATCCAGATGGGGCCGAGACCCAGGACCGTCACCTGCCACGCGTACCAGTACGCCAGCCCGTAGAACCCGAAGATCTCACTGAGCGCGGCGTTGCGTGCGGCATCCCAGCGCTTGCCCGGATCGCCGCCCGCCGACTCGGCTGGCGTGAGGAACGTGGCGAACAGCTTCTCCCGTTTCACGAACTCCAGGAAGTCCTCGGGCCAGACCGCCTCGAGATCGTCCTCGATGAGCCGCTTCTTGCCCCGCGACTCGAACCACTCGATCAGCGCCCGCAGCAGTCTGCGCGTCTCCGGATCGAAATGCTCGGGATCGTAGGAGTTCGGATCGAACAGCAGGGAGTTCGTCACAGCAGGCCTTTCGTCCGGACGTGTCAGGCCAAGCTAACAGTCCGGACGAAAGGCGTGGGGCGGTTTGATCAGCCCCTGACGGTCTTGACGATCTCGCTCAGCGCCGACTCGGCGGCCACCTCGCGGCTCTCGCCGGTGAAGCGGTCCCGCACCTCGACCTTGCCCTCGCCCCACCCGCGGCCGACGACCACGACGAGCGGGACACCGAGCAGTTCGGAGTCCTTGAACTTCACGCCCGGCGACGCCTTGCGATCGTCGAGGATGACTTCGAGACCGGCCTTGTCGAGGTCGGCGGCCAGTCCCTCGGCGCCCTCACGAGCAGTGTCGTCCTTGTTGGCGATCACCACGTGCACATCGGCGGGCGACACCTCGGCCGGCCAGCGCAGGCCCTTCTCGTCGTGGTGCTGTTCCGCGATCACGGCGACGAGGCGGGAGACACCGACGCCGTAGGACCCCATGGTGGGCCGGACGGGCTTGCCGTTCTCGCCGAGCACGTCCACGGAGAACACGTCCGTGTACTTGCGTCCCAGCTGGAAGACGTGACCGATCTCGATGCCCCGGGCAGCGACGAGTTCACCGGCGCCGTCGGGTGACGGGTCGCCGCCACGGACCTCGGCGGCCTCGATCGTGCCGTCCGGGACGAAGTCGCGGCCCGCGACGAGCCCGACCACGTGCTTGCCCTTCTCGTCGGCTCCGGTGATCCAGCTGGTGCCGTCGACGATGCGGGGGTCGACGAGGTACCGGACACCGTTGGCCTGCAGCGCCTTCGGTCCGACGTAACCCTTGACCAGGAACGGGTTGGCCTCGAAGTCCACTTCGGTGAGCAGTTCGAACTCCGCGGGCTCGAGCGAGGCTCCGAGACGCTTGTCGTCCACCTCGCGGTCGCCGGGAACACCGATGGCGAGCAGTTCCCACTCGCCGCCGGGCTGCCGGGTCTTGACGAGGATGTTCTTCAGCGTGTCCGCGGCGGTGACGGTCCGGCCCAGGTCTGCGTCGTTCGCCCACGCGACGAGCGTCGCGATCGTGGGAGTGTCCGGTGTGTCGTACACCTTCGCGGCAGGTAGTCCGTCGAACGGAATCGGCTCGGGAGCCAGCGTCTTCACGGCCTCCACGTTGGCGGCGTAACCGGACTCGACGCAGCGGACGTACGTGTCCTCACCGATCTCGCTCTCGGCGAGGAACTCCTCCGACGCGCTGCCGCCCATCGCACCGGACGTCGCCGACACGATCACGTACTTGACGCCGAGCCGGGCGAAGATCCGCTCGTACGCGTCGCGGTGCGCCTGGTACGACTCGGTCAGGCCCTCGTCGGTGAGGTCGAAGGAGTACGAGTCCTTCATGACGAACTCGCGGCCGCGGAGGATGCCGGCCCGCGGGCGCTCCTCGTCGCGGTACTTGGTCTGCACCTGGTACAGGGTGACCGGGAAATCCTTGTACGAGTTGTACTCGCCCTTGACGGTGAGCGCGAACAGTTCCTCGTGGGTGGGGCCGAGCAGGTAGTCGCCGCCCTTGCGGTCCTTCAGGCGGAACAATCCGTCGCCGTACTCGGTCCAGCGGTTGGACGCCTCGTATGGTTCCCGCGGCAGCAGGGCGGGCAGGGAGATCTCCTGCGCACCGATACCGTTCATCTCTTCCCGCACCACCCGCTCGACCTCGCGCAGCACGCGCAGACCCAGCGGCAGCCACGAGTAGACACCGGGCGCGATTCGACGCACGTAACCGGCGCGGACCAGCAGCTTGTGGCTGGGGACCTCGGCGTCGGCGGGGTCGTCGCGCAGCGTGCGGAGGAACAGGTGGGACAGGCGGGTAATCACGGGATACCAGAATAGTCGGCTGGGACGAGGCCGGGCGCGTCGGTAGGGTTTCCTGCGTGCTGGTGCTACTTCCTCCCTCCGAAACCAAGTCCGACGGCGGCGCCGACGCGCCCCTGGACCTGGCCGAGCTGTCCATGCCGCAGCTCACCGAAACCCGCGAAATGCTGGTCCAGTCGCTGGTCACGCTGGCGGCGGACGGGGAGGCGTCGCAGCTCGCGCTCGGCCTCGGCCCCACCCAGGCCGACGAGATCGAGCGCAACGCCAAACTGTGGGTCTCCCCCACCCGGCCCGCACTCGAGCGCTACACGGGTGTGCTGTTCGACGCGCTCGACGCGAAGTCGTTCACCAGGGCGCAGAAGTCCAAGGCGCTGTCCCGGCTGGCGATGGGGTCCGCACTGTTCGGTGCGGTCCGCGCCGGTGACCTGATCCCCGCCTACCGGCTGTCGGGCGGATCGAAGCTTCCCGGGCTGAGCACCCTCCGGGCGTTGTGGAAGCCGGAACTGTCCCGCGCGATCACCGCCGAGGCGGACGGACTCGTCGTCGACCTGCGGTCGGGGACGTACCAGCAGCTCGGACCGATCCCCGAGGCCGTGATCGCCACGGTTCTCACCGAGAAGCCGGACGGCACCCGCACCGTCGTCAGCCATTTCAACAAGCATCACAAGGGTCTGCTCGCGCGGGCGCTCACCGTGTCCCGCGCCGAACCCCAGGACGTTCGCGGGGTGGCGCGGGTGGCGGCGAAGGCCGGACTGCGCGTCGAGGTCGCGTCGGATCGCGAGCTGATCATCCTCACCGACTGACCCCCACCCGTGAGTACTTCTCAACCGCCGGCGGTTGAGAAGTACTCACGGGTGCGTCAGCGCTCGTCGGGTTTGACGGCCAGCACCGGTTTGCGGCAGGACAGCAGCAGGCGCTGGGCGGTGCTTCCCATCAGCAGCTTCCCGACCGGGGTGCGGTCGCGGATGCCGATCACGAGCAGTTCCGCGTTCGGCGCCGTCATCGCCTCGAGGATCACGTCGACGGTCTCGTCCCCGACGATCTGCCGGACCTCGTGGTCGATCCCGCTCGCGGCCAGTTTGCCTTCGAGTTCCTGCAGGTGCGCGTTGTCGGCGAACGACTGATCGGCGAGGGAGTCGCCCTTCGACGAGTTGATCACGAGCAGCGACGTCCCGCGCAGCTGCGCCTCCGCGACGCCGTGTTCGAGGGCCGCCCCTCCGAACTGGTCGGGGGTGTATCCGACGACGATCATGCGTGTGCCTTCTCTCTGGTGTCGGTGGAGTCGCCGCCGGCCGGTCCGTCGGGGAAATCGGGCGCCGCGACGGGGTAGTGCGCGCGGACGACCTTGGCGACGAGGGGTGCGATGAGGAGCACGGCGATCACGATGTAGACGATGATCGCGACGGGCTCGGTGAACAGGCTGCCCCAGTCGCCGCCGCCGAGTTGCAGGCTCTGCCGCAGTTGCCGTTCGATGCGCGGCCCGAGGATGACGCCGATGATCAGCGGCAGCACCGGCAGCCCGAACCTCCGCATCATCAGACCCAGCAACCCGAACGTCAGCAGCAGCGCCAGGTCGAGCCATTGGAGGTTGACGGCGAACGCGCCCAGTGCGGCGAAGAACAGGATGCCCGCGTACAGGTAGGGGCGCGGGGTGCGGAGCAGCTTCGCCCACAGCGGCGCGAGCGGAAGGTTGAGCACCAGCAGCAGGAAGTTGCCGATGAACAGGCTGGCGATCAGCGTCCAGATCAGCAGCGGTTCCTTCTCGAACAGGGTCGGTCCCGGCTGGATGCCGTACGACACGAAGGCCGTCAGCATGACCGCGGCCGTGGCGTTGGTCGGCAGACCCAGCGACAGCATCGGCACGAGTGTGCCTGCCGCCGACGCGTTGTTGGCGGCCTCGGGGCCTGCAACACCTTCGATGGCGCCCTTGCCGAATTCGTCCTTGTGCTTCGACAGCTTCTTCTCGGTGATGTAGGAGAGGAATGTGGGCAGTTCTGCGCCGCCCGCGGGCAGCGCGCCGAACGGGAACCCGTATGCGGTGCCCCGCAGCCACGGCTTCCAGGACCGCTTCCAGTCGCTCTTGCCCATCCAGGGCCTGCCGACGGGGATGACCTCGGCCGGTTTGCGGCGGAGGTGCGCGGCGACCCAGAGGGCCTCACCGAGCGCGAACACGGCGACCGCGACGACGACGATGTCGATCCCGTCCGACAGTTGCGGGATGCCGAACGTGGCACGCGGCTGGCCGGTGAGGAAGTCGATGCCGACCAGCCCGATCGCGAGACCGAGCAGCAGGGAGATGCATCCGCGGAGCTTGGAGGTTCCGAGGACCGCGGTGACGGCGACGAGGGCGAGCAGCATGATCGCGAGGTACGACGGCGCACCGAGGGTGACCGCGAAACTCGAGACGGCAGGCGCGAAGAGCACCAGGAGCATCGTGCCGATGGACCCGGCGACGAACGACCCGATCGCGGCGGTCGCCAGGGCCTGCGCGGCCCTGCCGGCTCTCGCCATCTTGTTGCCTTCGATCGCCGTGATCACCGAGGACGATTCGCCCGGCGTGTTCAGCAGGATCGACGTCGTCGACCCGCCGTACATGCCGCCGTAGTAGATGCCGGCGAACATGATGAACGCGGCGCTCGGGCTGACGTTGTAGGTGACGGGCAGCAGCAGGGCGACGGTCATGGCCGGTCCGATGCCCGGGAGCACACCGACCGCCGTGCCGAGCAGGACGCCGATGCAGGCGTAGAGCAGGTTCATGGGGGTGGCTGCCTGCTCGAACCCCTGCAGCAGCCAGTTCAGATTGTCCATGTCAGAGAATTCCGTCCAGAATGCCTGCGGGCAGCGGTATTCCGAGCCCGACGTAGAACGCGTAGAAGCTGCCGAATCCGAGCACGGCCCCGATGGCGATGTTGCGCACCCAGTGCCTGCTGCCCAGAATGGTTGCGGCCCCGGCGAACAGGACGGTGCCGATGATCGCCCAGCCCAGGAAGTCGACGAGCGCGATGGTCAGCACGAACAACCCGACGAGCAGACCGACCGTCTTCCAGTCGCCCGGGGAGTCCGGGTCGACGTCCTCGCCGCTGTCGGCGTCCCCGGTCGAGCCGCGCAGGATCGCGACGGCGAACACCACCGACAACACCAGCAGTCCCCCACCGATGACGAGCGGGAACAGTCGCGGGCCCACCGGGTCCACCTTCGCGAAGCCCTCGCTGAGCGACAGCGCGTCGACGACGAGGAACACCCCGATCACTGCCAGCACCGCGCACACGACGAACTGCGCGTAGTCCCTCCGCTTCGGCGCCGTGTCCGCGGAGACGGCGGACGGTTCTGCGGGCGCGGTCATGTCAGCCCCAATTCGGCCAGGGTGGACGAGACCCGCTCGTCCTGGTCCCGGAGGAACTGCTCGAACTCCGGTCCCGTCATGAAGGCGTCACTCCAACCGTTCTTCACCAGGGCCTCCTTCCATTCCGGTGTGTCGTGCAACTTTTGGAGCGCCTCGACCATGTCGGCCTTGGCGCCGTCGGACAGCCCTGGCGGCGCCAGGATGCCCCGCCAGTTGGTGAAGGTCAGGTCCACCCCGGCCTCGGTGAGCGTCGGCGCGTCGACACCTTCGACCCGCTCGTTCCCCGACACCGCGAGGACCCGGACCTGGCCGGCCTCGATCTGGTCGACGTACTCGCCGAGACCCGACGTGCCCGCGGTGATCTTCTTGCCGAGCAGGGCCGTCAGCAGGTCGCCGCCGCCGTCGTAGGACACGTAGTTCACCGCGTTCGGGTCCACTCCCACCGCGCGTGCCGTCTCCATCGGGAACAGGTGGTCGGGGCCGCCGGGCGAGGAACCGCCGCCGATGGTGATCGACGCCGGGTCGGCACGCCAGGCGGCCACGAAGTCGTCGATGGTCTGCAGCGGTGAATCCGCGGGCACGAGAATGCCCTCCTGCTCCTCGACCACCTTGGCCAGCGCGGTGGCATCGGAGACACGTGCGGTCGAGCCGTTGGTGTAGCCGGCGCCGACCACGCCGAGACCCATCATCATCATGAGGTCGTCGTTGCCGGCCTCGTTCATCAGCCGGGCCATCGCAACCGTCCCACCTGCACCGATCACGTTGAAGACCTCGACGCGGCCCGTGATGTCCTCGTCTTCCATGATCTTCACCGCGGTCCGCGCCGTGAGGTCGTAGCCGCCGCCCGGACTGTTCGGAACCATCATCCGCACCCTGTGCAGGCCCTCGTCCTCGCCGCGGGTGACCCCGCAGCCGGCCACGAGGAAGCCCACGAGCGCGAGCAGGAGCAGCGCCCGTACCCTGCTCCCGCTACCTGTTCTCGACATCGTTCCCCATTTCGCCATGAATGTGATCTTCCGCAATACTGAACCTCGGGCGTGATGCACGTCACCTATGCGAACGAAACGGAACTTAAGTTCATTGTGGTCACCACTTCATCCCCGCGTTCGTAGCCTCGCGGGCCAGGTCCTGCTCCTCCAACTCGTCGTCGTCGGCGTCGTGCTGCTCGCGGTCGCCGCGGTGTCGGTCCACCAGTCGACCGTGGAGTTCCGCGACCTCCAGGGGCAGCGCATGATCGCGGTGGCCGAGAACGTGGCGTCGACGCCGGTGGTACGCGACCAGCTGTCGGACCGCTCGGTCGAGCGGGTACTGGCACCGGAGGTCGATCGCGCCGTCAACCTGTCGGGCGCCACGCTCGCCGAGATCGTCGCGCCGAACGGGACGGTCACCGTGTCCTCCGATCCGACCCGGCTCGGGGTCCCCGCGGAACTGGGCGCCAGCGACGTCATGACCGGACGCGCCTGGTCGGGCGACGTGGACGTCGACGGGCGCCGCGCCATCGTCGGGCACGTCCCGATCCTGTCCGCGACCGGGGACGTCCTCGCGGTCGTCTCCGTCAGCGACGACTACCCGTCCATCTGGGACCTGCTCAGCAGCGCGGGTGCGCGTCTGCTCCTGTACCTCGGGATCGGCGCCGGCCTGGGGCTTCTCGGCTCGTGGCTGCTGTCGCGCCGCATCAAGACCCACACCCGCGGACTCGAAATCGCCGAGATCGCAAGCCTCGCCGACCATCGAGAGGCCCTGCTGCACAGCATCCGCGAGGGGGTGGTCGCGGTGAACCCCGACGGAGTGATCACCGTCCTCAACGACAGCGCCCAGGAACTGCTCGACCTCACCGGCGACGCCGTCGGCAGGCACGTCGACGACGTCGCTCTCGACCCCGCCGTCCGGCAGTACCTCCTCACCGGGGAGGACGGCCGCGACGTCGTGCTGTCGACGTCGTCGCGGATGCTCGCGCTGAGCCGCCGGGCCGCGACCAGCCAGGGCCACAAGATCGGCACCGTCACCACGATGCGCGACAGCACCGAACTGGCGTCGATGCAGAGCCAGCTGTCTTCGCACAAGAGCGTCACCGACACCCTGCGGGCGCAGACGCACGAGTTCGCCAATCAGCTGCACACGATCTCGGGGCTGACGCAGCTCGGCGACTACGACGCGGTCACCGAGTTCGTCGGCACCCTCACCCGCCGACGCGCGGAGATCAGTGATGCTGTCACGCAACGTATCTCGGATCCAGCCGTGGCCGCGCTGCTGATCGCGAAGACGTCGCTCGCCGCGGAGACCGGAGTGGCGCTGACGCTGGAACCGGATTCGCACCTGCACGCCCTCGACCCCGAACTCGCCACCGACGTGATCACCGTGCTCGGCAACCTCATCGACAACGCCGTCGACGTGTCCGAGGGCGGCCGGGACGCGCGGATCTCGATCCGGATCACCGACGACGACGGCATTCTCATCGAGGTCGCCGATTCCGGCCCCGGAGTTCCCGAGACGATGCGGGAAGAGATCTTCTCCCGCGGGGTCACCTCGAAGCCCGGCACACCCGGCGGCCGCGGAATCGGTCTCGCCCTGGTCCGTCTCGTCAGCTCCCAGCACGGCGGGTCCGCGGCCGTCTCGGACGCACCCGGCACCGGTGGTGCCTTGTTCACCGTCCACGTGCCGCGTAGCTAGACTCTCCGACCATGACGGGACGGCGTGGCAATGTATGAGGTCCTGGTCGTCGACGACGACTTCATGGTCGCGGAGATCCACCGCCGATTCGTCGACAAGACACCGGGGTTCACCACGGTCGGGGTGGCGCGGACCGCCGCGGAGGCCCTCGAATCGGTACGCACCGGCAACCCCGACCTCGTGCTCCTGGACGTGTACCTACCGGACATGTCGGGTCTCGACGTCCTGCAGCGACTGCGCGCCGAGGGCAACGCCGTCGGCGTCATCATGATCACCGCCGCCCGGGAGATCGACACCGTCAGCCGCGCATTGCACGGCGGCGCCTCCGACTATCTGGTCAAGCCGTTCGACTACACGCAGCTGCAGGAGAAGCTCGAGAACTTCCGGCGTCGCGCCCGCGCCCTCGAATCCCAGTCCGGCGCAGACCAATCACTGATCGACTCCCTGTTCGGGGGCAAGGGCAAGAATCCGGAGCCGAGCCGGCTCCCGAAGGGACTCAGCGCCGAAACCGGCCGCCTCGTGCTCGACATCCTGCGGTCGAAGGGCGAACTGTCGTCGACCGAGTGCGCCGAACTCGCCGGACTCTCGCGGGTCAGTGTGCGCCGCTACCTCGAGCACTATCTGTCCGAGGGACTGCTGGAGGTCCGCCTCGAGTACGGGGGCGCGGGCAGGCCCGTGCGCCGGTACCGTCCCGCCCCCCGCTGACCCGGGCACCGTCAGGATCGGGTGCAGGTTCCCGGCAGCGCGAACGGTGTCGAATCGCCCGCGCCGCGACTCTCCGCCCGATGCAGCAGGTCGAGCGTGGCAGCGCCGAAGGCCGGCGAGTAGGACACCGAGTCGGTGCACCCGCCGTGGTCCAGGCCCCCGACGAGGGCGACGACCCGCGGACCCGCCACCCACGGGCCACCGCTCGTTCCGTCGCCGAGACCGTCACAGACCACCGTCGGATAACTGTCCGTCGACGTGGTCGCGGCCGTGCACGACACCGGACTGTCGCCCAGCGTCGGGTAGCCGGTGACCGCCACCGTGGT
The DNA here is from genome assembly GCF_017068395.1 of Rhodococcus pseudokoreensis. Classification (NCBI taxonomy): domain Bacteria; kingdom Bacillati; phylum Actinomycetota; class Actinomycetes; order Mycobacteriales; family Nocardiaceae; genus Rhodococcus; species Rhodococcus pseudokoreensis. The sequence goes on from NZ_CP070619.1 coordinate 600,261, forward strand.
CTCGGCCGCCGGTGCCGGCGCCAGTTCGAAGCCGCCACCGACCACCGATTCGACCGAAGCGGGCACGGTGGTTCCACTCGGCGCCACCCGGAGAACGGCGTAGTCGTGCTGCGGGTCCTGCGACTCCAGCCAGGCGGGGTCGACATAGATCTGGGACACCGTCCACACACCGAACGGAGCCACGCCGCGGTCGTATCCGGGGGCGAACGACAGGGCGCCGCCGGACCCTGCGATGCAGTGCGCGGCGGTGAGCACGAGGTCGCCGTCCGTGCTGTCCAGTACCGATCCGGTGCAGACATGGATCGGCGTCCCGGCCAGGAACAGCGGACCGACGCGTGGGTCCGCTGCGGCGGGCGCGGCGGTGGCCGGAACCCCGGCCATCCAGGAAGCCAGCAGCAGGCCTGCTGCAACTACCCCCGTGCCGAGCGTGCGGGAGGGTGTGAGCACAGGACCATCATGCTCCGCCCGGCCTGCGCGGGCGGGCCGATTTCTGCGACCCGCCGTGCCGGTCAGCCGCGTTGCGGAAGCTGCTGCAGCGCCCACTGGTTGCCGTCGGGATCGGCGAAGTACACGAAACGCCCCCACGCCAGATCCTGCACCTCGCTGACGGGCACACCGCGGGACGACAGTTCCGCGTGGGCGGCGTCGGCGTCGTCGATGACGATCTGCAACCCGTGCACCGAGCCGGGCGGGGTGTCGACCAGGCCTTCGCCGACGGCGATCGAGCACGCCGATCCGGGCGGGGTGAGCTGGACGAACCGCACATTCTCGTCCACGCGGTGATCGTGGTCGACGACGAAGCCGACCTGGTCGGCGTAGAACGCCTTGGCCCGGTCCACGTCGGACACCGGCAGAATGATCAGCTCGATTTTGTAGTCCATGACCGGATGCTAGCGACGGTCTCCCACACCCGGGCCGGAACGCTCACGCCTGCTGCGCGGCCTTCTCGGCGGCCTGCGCCTGCGCGACCTGTTGCGGGGTGAAGCGGATGAACAGCGCGGCGAATCCGGCGATGAGGGCGCAACCCGCACTGCCGACGAGGGCGAAGGTGTAGCCGTTGCCCAGTGCCTCGAGTTGCGCAGGGTTCATGTCCGCGACCTTGCCGGAGATGCCACCGAGCGACAGGGTGCGCGAGGTGGCCATCGCCCCGATGACCGCGAGGGCGAGGGGGCCGCCGAGGGTCTGCGCCACCTGCGCAATGGCGGCGAGCGGCCCGATCTCCGTTTCCGACACTCCGGCGATGGCGCACAGCGGGAGCGGGACCACGGCGAGTCCGGCGCCGAACCCGATACCGATGACCGGCACGAACAGGTTGGCCAGGTAGGTGGCGGAACTGTCGAGGGTCGACCCGTAGAGCAGCCCGACCACCATGATCGCGGCGCCGGCGACCACGAGCCACCGGGGCTGGATCCGCACGGCGAGCTTGGACGCCACCGCGGCGGCGCTGCCGAGGCCGAACGCGAACGGAATGAACGCGAGGCCCGCTTCGAGGGGGCTGTAGCCGAGGATGTCCTGGACGAACAACGCGACGAACGCGGCGACCGTGAACATGACGGCACCGGCGAAGAAGATCGCGACGAGCGTCGCCACCCGGTTCTTGTCGTGGAACAGCGAGAACGGCAGCAGCGGGTTGTCGGCCGTCCGTTCGACGTACAGGAACGCGCCGAACAGCAGCAGCCCGGCGACGAGCGCGCCGATCACGTACGGACTCCCCCAACCGAGTTCCGGGCCCTCGGTGAGCGCGAACACCACACCCGTCGCCGCGACCGTCGCGAGGACCGCCCCGGGAACGTCGAGGGCCAGGCGTTCGCCCGCGGTCTCCTTCAGCGCCACGAACGCGCACCCGACGATGACGACCCCGATGGGCACGTTGATGAGGAAGATCAGACGCCACGACACCTCGGTGAGGGCGCCGCCGATGATCAGGCCAGCGATGGACCCGATGCCTGTCATGGCCGCGAAGATCGCGATGGCCTGGTTGCGCGCGGGTCCGGCCGCGAACGTCGTCGCGACCAGAGCCAGCGCCGTCGGCGACGCCACCGCGGCGCCGACGCCTTGCAGGAACCGGGCCGCGATCAGCATGAACTCACCGACGGCGAGACCGCACAACAGCGAAGCGACGGTGAACAGGGCGACACCGCCGACGAACATCTTCTTCCGGCCGAACGCGTCACCGAGCCGTCCGCCCAGCAGCATGAGGCCACCGAAGGCGAGCGCGTACGACGTGAGCACCCAGTTGCGGCCGCTGTCGCTCAGACCCAGGTCGGCCTGCAGCGGCGCGAGCGCCAGATTGGCGACGGTGCCGTCGAGGACCACCATCATCTGCAGCCCGCTCAGCACCACGATCGCCAGCCCCATCACGCGGGTGGCGGCGGGCGGATTCACCGCGGTTCTCGCTGCAGACGGGTTCGACGCCGGCGCGCCTTCGGGTACTCGGGATTCAGACACGGGGGTTCACGTTACCCAGCATCCACAGAAAACCCGGCCACGGGCCCGATGACCACGATGGCGGGGGGACGGATCTGCTCTTCCTTGACCCGAGCGGCGACGGTCTGGAGATCGGCCCGGAGGGTGCGCTGCGTCCGGAGGGTTCCCTCCTGGATCACCGTGACCGGGGTGTCCACGGGACGCCCGCCGTCCATCAGGACGGTCGCGAATGCCTCGATACGTTCGACGGCCATCAGCAACACGATCGTGCCCTTCAACCGGGCCAGCGCCGACCAGTCGACGAGTGAATCCGGGTGATCGGGGGCGACGTGGCCGCTGACGACGACGAACTCGTGGGTGACGCCTCGGTGCGTGACCGGGATGCCTGCGGCCGAGGGCACGGAGATGGCGCTGGTGATGCCGGGGACGACCGTGACGGGCACACCCGCGGCGGCGCACGCCTCCAGTTCCTCGTAGCCGCGCCCGAACACGTACGGGTCGCCGCCCTTGAGCCGCACCACGAACTTGCCGGCCTTCGCGCCGTCGATGAGGGCGGCGTTGATCGCCTCCTGCGCCATCGCGCGGCCGTAGGGAATCTTCGCGGCGTCGATGACCTCGACGTCCGAGCCCAGTTCGGCGAGCAGTTCCGGCGGGGCGAGGCGATCGGCGACCACCACGTCGGCACGGGCGAGCAGTCGACGGCCGCGCACGGTGATGAGGTCGGGGTCGCCCGGACCGCCGCCGACCAGTGCGACGCCGGCCGCGGGCGACTCGGCGGTGTCGGCGACCGCACCGGACTGCAACCCCTCGACGAGGGCGGTGCGCACGGCCGCGGACCGGCGGTGGTCGCCGCCCGCCAGCACACCGATGCTCATGCCGTCGTAGCTCGCGCTCGCCGGGGTAACGGCTGTCCCGTACCGGGCGTTGTCGGCGCGCACGCAGAACACGCGATTCCGTTCGGCCTCGGCGACGATCGCCGCGTTGGTGTCCGGTTCGTCCGTGCACGCGATGGCGTACCAGGCGTCGGCGAGGTCGCCGTCCCGGTATTCGCGAAGTTCCACTGTGATCTGTCCCGCAGTCGCCATTCCCTCGACCGCCGGCGTGACCTCGCGGCTGATCAGGTGCACCTGCGCGCCCGACGCGATCAGGAGCCCGAGCCTGCGCTGAGCCACCGTTCCGCCACCGACCACGACCACACGACGATCGGCCAAATTGAGTCCGACCAGGTAGTTGGTCTCGTCTCCGGTGGCAGCAGTCACGCGCTCTCCCCGTTTCTCCTGAAATTCCTGCACGGCTCGTCTCGAACCTACGAAACTTTACGGGCTGCCGCGACGACGACGCCATTCGCGGACCACTTGGTCACGATCAAGGGCCCGCCGCCCGCGCCGAGCACCGCCGCCGCTTCCGCGACGCTCGGCGATCCCGTCGCCGACTGCACCCGGTCCGACGGGTTGGCCACCTCGACGGCGGCGAGTTCGCCCGCCGCGAATCCGCGGACGGGGACGCCCAACTCCGACGCGGCGTCCAGGAGGGCCGGTTCCGCTGCCTTGCGGTCGAGGGTGCACAGGCAGTGCAGCGCCGCGTCCGAACCGTGGTGCGCAGACGCCAGCACGTGCCGGACGGCGGCGACGATGTCGGCGCGGCCCGCTGCCGCTCGGAACCCGACGCCGACGCAGACGTCAACCACGAGCGGAAAACGTGCGGGCCGCGGCGACGAAGCGGGTGATCGCCTGCGGGTGGCCCGCGGGATGGGTGTGCAGGTACGAGGCGTGCACACCGCCGCGCACGAAGCCCTCCCGCGCCGGAGCGCCGTCCCAGGGGCGCCACCCCCACGCCGGCACGAATCCGTCCGCCTCCGCCGCGGCGAGGGACGTGCGATGGAACTCGTGGCCGACCACCCGCTCACCCGCCGCGAAGAGGATGGAGTCCGTCACGGCCACCGCTTCGCGGTACCCGAGTGTCAGGCGAGACCCGAACGTGGCGTCGACCCCGACCACGGAGGCCATGGCGTGGCCGTCGAGGGTGCGCGCGAGATAGAGCAGACCGGCGCATTCGGCGTGGATCGGCGCCCCAGCGCCGGCTAGTTCGCGGATCTGCGCCAGGAGCGCGGCGTTCCCGGCGAGCGCGACGGCGTGCTCCTCGGGAAAACCACCGGGCAGCACCACGCCGCTGGTGCCGGGCGGCAGCGGGTCGTGCAGGGGGTCGAACGTGATCACGTCCGCACCGGCCGCGCCCAGGAGTTCGCGGTGCTCGGCGTATCCGAACGTGAACGCGCGGCCCCCGGCGATCGCCACGGTGGGACGCGGGCCGGGCGGAGGTGGTCCGACCTCGGCGGCGGGATCCCACGCCGGACCGTCGACTGTCGCGGACGCGAGCGCACGGATGGCCGGGAGGTCGAGGTGGCGGGCGGCGAGGCGGGTCATCGCGTCGACGGCGTTCACCGCGTCCGCGCCGTGTTCGGCGGCCGGGATCAGCCCGAGGTGGCGCGAGGGGACCTCCAGTTCGGCCATCCGCGGCACGGCGCCGAGCACGGGGAGCCCGACGCGGTCGCACGCCTGCCGCAGCACCTGTTCGTGCCGCGGGCTGCCCACCCGGTTGAGGATCACCCCGCCGATACGGACCCCGGAGTCGTACGTCGAGAAGCCGTGCAGGACGGCGGCCAGGCTCTGGCTGTGGCCGCGGGCGTCCACCACGAGCACCACGGGGGCGCCGAGCAGCGCGGCCACCTGGGCGGTCGATCCCTCCGCCGACGGCTCGTGGGACGCGGCGTCGATCTTGCCGTCGAACAGGCCCATGACGCCCTCGACGACCGCGAGTTCACAGCCCGAACTCCCGTGCCGGTACAGCGGCGCGATCCGCTCTGCGCCGACCATGACCGGGTCGAGGTTGCGTCCCGGACGTCCCGCCGCGAGCCCGTGGTACCCGGGGTCGATGTAGTCGGGGCCGACCTTGAACGGCGCCACGGCGCAGCCGGACTCGCGCAGGGCCCCCACCAGACCGGTTGCGACGGTGGTCTTTCCGCTGCCCGACGCGGGTGCTGCGATGACCACCGCGGGTACCGCGGGGAGGGTGGTCACCACTCGATGCCTCGCTGGCCCTTCCGGCCGGCGTCCATCGGATGCTTGATCTTGGTCATCTCCGTCACCAAATCCGCCGCGTCGATCAGCGCCTGCGGGGCGTCGCGGCCCGTGATCACCACGTGCTGGTTGCCCGGCCGGTTCCGCAGGACCTCGACCACCTCGTCGACGTCGACCCACCCCCACTTCAGGGGATATGTGAACTCGTCGAGCACGTAGAAGCGGTGCTCCTCGGCGCCCAGCCTGCGGGCGATCTCGGTCCACCCCTCGGCGGCCGCGGCGGCGTGGTCTTCCTCGCTGCCGTGCTTACGCGTCCACGACCAGCCCTCGCCCATCTTGTGCCACTGGACCGCGCCGCCGACACCGGTGTCGTCGTGCAGTTGGCCGAGGGCGCGGAACGCCGCTTCCTCCCCCACCTTCCACTTGGCGCTCTTGACGAACTGGAACACCCCGACGTCGAATCCCTGGTTCCAGGCGCGCAGTGCCATGCCGAACGCGGCCGTCGACTTCCCCTTGCCCGGTCCGGTGTGGACCGCGAGCACGGGAGCGTTGCGCCGTTGACGCGTGGTGAGGCCGTCGTTCGGAACGTTCTCGGGAACACCCTTGGGCATGTGTCTTCTCTCTCCCTACCGAATTCTGCGTCCGGGTCAGGCCGCGGCGCGGACGACGCCCGCGACCTGCTGCGCGGACAATTCGCCGAGCCGGACGTAACCACCCCGCAGCAGGCGGGCCAGTTCCGCGGCCAGCCCGAGCCGGACCATCCCGGTCTCGCAGTCGACGACCACCGACGCGACCGCGCTGTCGGCGAGCAGCCCCGCGGCCACCTTCGCCCGGTGCAGTGCGTCCTTGCCGCCCGTCGCCCGACCGTCGGTCAGCGCGACGACGAGGGCGCGGCGCTGCGGGTCGCGGAGCCGTTCCCGCAGCACGACCTCGCGTGCGCGCAGAAACCCTTCTGCGAGTGGCGATTTGCCGCCCGTCTTCATTCCCTGCAGGCGGCGGACGGCGATGTCGACCGACGAGGTGGGTGGCAGGACGAGTTCCGCGGCACGCCCGCGGACCGTGATCACCGCCACCTTGTCGCGGCGCTGGTAGGCGTCGCGGAGCAGTGAGACGACGGCGCCGGTCACGGCCGACAACCGGTCACGGGCCGCCATCGACCCGGAGGCGTCCACGACGAACACCACGAGGTTGCCCTCGCGGCCTTCGCGGATCGCTCCGCGCAGGTCGACGGAATCGAGGATCATCCGTCCGGCGGTCCGGCCGCGGGCCACCTGCTGCCCGGCGGCGGCGAAGAGTGTGCCCACCAGGTGGAGTCCGTGCCCCTGCTCGGCGGTCGAGCGCACCGCGCGGCCGCGGGACGAGCGGGAACGGGAACGCCTGCCGGGCGCGCCCTCGCCGACTCCGGGTACCTCGAGAAGCTTGGTGGTGAACTGGGTGCCGGTCGGCCCGGCCGGGCGCTCCGGGGGTGCCGGTGCGCCGCCTCCGGGCCCGTCGGGATCGTCGGGTCCCTCCGGGTCGGTGTCCGTGCCGTCCGCCGCGGGCGGTGCGCCGGGCGAAGATCCGGGTTCCTGCTCGGGGGGTTCCCCGGCGCCGGACCGCGCGTCCTCGTCGGCCTGCCGGAGTGCGTCGTCGAGTTGCTGTTCGTCGAGACCGGGTTCGTCGAACGGATCCCGACGGCGACGGTGTGGCAGGGTCAGTTCGGCGGCCACCCGCACGTCCTCCGCCTCGACGGCCCCGGCGCCCCGCCACGCGGCGTGCGCGGTCGCGGTGCGGGCGAGGACGAGATCGGCGCGCATGCCATCCACATCGAACGACGCACAGAGAGAAGCGATTCGGCGCAGCTCGACGTCGTCGAGGACGACGGCGTCGAGCCGGTCGCGGGCCTCGAGGATGGCGGCGGCGAGGGCGGCATCCTGCTCGGCGTACCGCTCGACGAACCCTGCGGGATCACGTTCGAAGTCCAGACGCCGCCGGACCACCTCCATGCGCACGTCCACCTCCCGCGACGCGGCGACGTCGACGGCCAGCCCGAACCGGTCGAGGAGCTGCGGCCGGAGTTCGCCCTCCTCCGGATTCATCGTGCCGACCATGACGAACCGGGCGGCGTGCGAATGCGAGATGCCGTCCCGTTCGACGTGGACGCGGCCCATCGCCGCGGCGTCGAGGAGCACGTCGACCAGATGGTCGTGCAGGAGATTGACCTCGTCGACGTAGAGCACACCCTGATGGGCAGCAGACAGCAGTCCGGGTTGGAACGCGCGCTCACCGTCGCGCAGAACCTTCTCGAGGTCGAGGGAACCGACGACGCGGTCTTCCGTGGCCCCGACCGGCAATTCGATCAGCCGCGCCGGGCGGGTGCCGTTCTCGTCCTGCACCGCGGGCAGCAGGGCGGTGAGAGCGCGGACGACCGTCGACTTGGCCGTCCCCTTCTCACCGCGGACGAGGACGCCGCCGATACCGGGATGGACCGCGCAGAGGACGAGCGCCAGCCGCAACCGGTCCTGGCCGACCACCGCACTGAACGGAAATCCCCACGAAAAGTCGGGTCGAACCTGGTCCACTTCACGATCCGTACGCACGCTGCATCCCTTCACGTCCCGGTTTCCTCGCCGAGAGCTTTGGCCGGTACGAACGCCGCGGCAATCTGGCTGGGAGACCGGATCGGCAACCAGGGTGGTGGCAGCCGGTCAGAGATCCGTCACAGTGGCGGGACCGCGCCTGATTCGAACAGGACTTCCCCGCGGACATTCACCTGACGACCCTAGTCGGCGCTCACTTCCCCGCGCTCGACGGGGCCGCCTCCGCAACCTCGTACGTATGGGCGGCACCGCCGCCGGCACCATGGGCGGCACCGCCGCCGCGACGCATGGGGACGTGCGGGATGCCGTCCTCGACGAATTCTTCGCCGTCCGGCCGGAAACCGTGCTTGGCGTACATGTCCACCAGGTACGTCTGCGCGTTGATGCGGCACGGCGCGTCGCCGACCTCGGCGAGCGCGGCGCGCAGCAGACGCGTGGTGTGTCCCTGACCGCGCGCCGGCCGCGCCGTGCACAGCCGGCCGATGCGGAACGACTTGTTGCCGTCGGCGTGCTCCTCGAGGAGGCGGAGCGTGCAGACCACCTGACCGTCCTGCTCCAGCCAGAAGTGGCGCGTCTCGGCCAGCAGGTCCCGGCCGTCGAGTTCCGGGTACGGGCACGCCTGCTCGACGACGAAGACCTCTACGCGGAGCTGGAGCAACTCGTAGAGCGTCTTGTTGTCGAGATCGAGTGCCCACGAACGCTTGAGTGCTGCAGTTGCCGTCATGACAGGCAACTATCGCACAGCGCCCGCGAGTGCGCGCGCCCGTGGACCTCGGCCGGGCGGTCGGTCAGACCGCGACCGACGCGTCCTCGACCTTGCTGGTGTCGAGCTGGAGCACCTTCGACGTCCAATCCCACACCTGCGAGAACAGGCCGGTGTCTTCGGAGAGCTTGACGCCGAGCGAGGGCACCATTTCCTGGAGCTTCGGCTTCCACGACTCGTACTGCGTCGGGAAGCAGCGCTGCAGCACGTCGAGCATGGCGGGCACGGCGGTGGACGCACCGGGCGACGCACCCAGCAGGCCCGCGATGCTGCCGTCGCCGGCGTTGACGACGGCGGTGCCGAATTCGAGGACGCCGCCCTTGCCCTTGGCCCGGCGGATGACCTGGACGCGCTGGCCGGCGGTGATCAGCTCCCAGTCCTTTCCGAGCGCCTTCGGGACGAACTCCCGCAGGGTCTCGATGCGGCCGGCCTCGGACATCGCGAGCTCACTGATCAGGTACTTGACGAGGCCGAGTTCGCTGACGCCGACGCCGAGCATCGACAGCAGGTTGTTCGGTTTGACCGAGCTGGGCAGGTCGGTGACGCGGCCCTGCTTGAGGAACTTGGGCGACCAGCCGGCGTACGGACCGAACAGCAGTCCGGGCTTGTTGCCGATCACGCGGGTGTCGAGGTGCGGAACCGACATGGGGGGCGCGCCGACGGCGGCCTTGCCGTAGACCTTGGCGCGGTGCTGGTCGATGAGCTCCGGGTTGGTGCAGCGCAGGAATGCGCCGCTGACGGGGAACCCGCCGAAGCCCTTGGCCTCCTCGATGCCGGACTTCTGCAGCAGGTGCAGTGCACCGCCGCCTGCACCGACGAACACGAACTTGGCCCGCACGACCTTCTTCGCACCGTTGCGGCGGTTGGTGACCTTGACCACCCAGCTGCCGTCGGACTGCTTGGTGAGGTCGGTGACCTCGTGCCCGAAGTGGACGATGCCGCCGGACGCGCCGACGTAGCCGAGGAGCTGCTTGGTGAGGGCGCCGAAGTCGACGTCGGTGCCGTCCTGGGTCCAGTTGAGGGCGATCGGATCGCTGAAGTCGCGGCCCTTCGCCATCAACGGCAGCCGGCGGGTGAACTCGTCGGGGGCGTCGATGTACTCCATGCCCGCGAACAGGGGGTGGCCGGCGAGGGCGTCGTAGCGGGCCCGCAGGTACTTCGCGTTGGCCTCGCCGTGCACGAAGCTCACGTGCGGAATGGGGTTGATGAACTCCTTGGGCTGCGTCAGCACACCGCTCTCGACGCCGTGCGCCCAGAACTGCCGCGACACCTGGAACTGCTCGTTCACGTTGACGGCCTTCGTGATGTCCACGCTGCCGTCGGCGTTCTGCGGGGTGTAATTGAGCTCACACAGTGCGGAGTGCCCGGTACCCGCGTTGTTCCAGGGATCACTGCTTTCGGCGGCTACTGCGTCGAGCCGCTCGAATGTGGTGATCGACCAATCGGGCTGCACCTGACGCAGGATCGCTCCCAGCGTCGCGCTCATGATGCCCGCGCCAACCAGCACTACATCCGTTTTCGTCTCTACCGCATTCTGATCTGACACTGGAGTATCGACTTCCTTGTCCATAGCCGTACGCGCATACGCCTGCCGTGTTCGCCGGATAGGTTACCCGCGCGTATGAGCGAAAATCACCTGCCCCAATTGTGCGCCTCCCCGCACGCCCGAAACGCACATTAGATTGTGATCTGTGACTACTTGGGCTCCCGACGTACTCGGCGACGGTTATCAACAGCTGACCATCCCTCTCGGCACCGACCCCGACGGGGAGGGCGAGGTGAAGGCGACACTGATCCGCTACCAGCCCGCGCAGGAGACGAAGAAGACCGGCCGCGCCGTGCTCTACGTCCACGGATTCACCGATTACTTCTTCCAGAAGCACCTGGCCGAGCACTTCGCCGAACAGGGTTACGCGTTCTTCGCACTCGATCTGCGCAAGTGCGGGCGCTCGCTCGAACCGGGGCAGACGCCGCACTTCGTCTCCGATCTGAGCCTGTACGACGCCGAACTGGACGAGGCGTTGCGCCAGGTCCGGGAACAGACCGCGGACGGGGAGGTCCTGCTGGTCGCGCATTCGACGGGCGGCCTGGTGCTGCCGCTGTGGCTGCACCGCCTGCAACGCAAGGCAGGCGGCACCGCAGCCCGCGGCATCAGCGGGGTCATCCTCAACAGCCCGTGGTTCGATCTGCAGGGGCCGTCGTACCTGCGGAACGTCGGGACGGTGGCCGTCGACGCGGTCGGGCGGGTCAAGCGCAAGTCGATCATCCCGAAGACCGGCCTCGACACGTACGGCGTGAGCCTGCACGTGGAGGGCAACGGCATCTGGAATTACAACCTCGACTGGAAGCCGCTGAGCGGTTTCCCCGTCACGTTCGGGTGGCTGCGCGCGGTGCGACGCGGGCACGCGCAGTTGCACCGGGGACTCGACATCGGCGTTCCCGCCCTGATCCTGCGTTCCAAGGCGTCGTACTTCGCCCCGCGGTACGACCCCCGGGTCGACACCGCCGACGCCGTCCTCGACGTCCGGCAGATCGCACGCTGGGCGGGGTGCCTCGGCGACCGCACGACGATCGTGCCGATCGCGGGCGCCCGGCACGACGTGTTCCTGTCCGCCGACCAGCCCCGCGCCGAGGCGTTCGCCGAGGTGGACCTGTGGCTCGAGTGGCTGCACGGCCACAACGCGGCGGAGGCGAACCGGTGACACATTTCGATCTGGCGATCATCGGTTCGGGGTCCGGCAACTCGCTGCCCGACGAACGGTTCGCGGACATGAAGGTCGCGATCCTGGAAGAGGGCACGTACGGCGGAACGTGCCTGAACGTGGGCTGCATCCCGACGAAGATGTTCGTCTACGCCGCGGAGGTGGCCCGCACGGTCACCGGTTCCGCGAAGTACGGCGTCGACGCGCAACTCGAGGGTGTGCGCTGGCCCGACATCGTCAAACGGGTCTTCGGCCGCATCGACCCGATCTCGGCCGGCGGGGAACGCTACCGCGCCGAGGACAGCCCGAACACGACGCTGTTCCGCGGGCACGCGACTTTCGTGGGTCCGCGGACCCTCGACACCGGAACCGGAGAGGTGATCACGGCCGATCAGGTGGTGATCGCCGCGGGATCGCGGCCGATCATTCCCGACGTCGTCCGCGAATCGGGTGTGCCGTTTTACACGAACAACGACATCATGCGGCTGCCGGAACTGCCCGAGCGGATGGTGATCATCGGCGCGGGATTCATCGCCGCCGAGTTCGCGCACGTGTTCTCCGCGCTGGGCACCCGGGTGTCGCTGATCGCGCGCAGCCCACGCCTGCTGCGCCACCTCGACGAGGACGTCTCCCGCCGGTTCACGGATCTCGCCGAGCAGAAGTGGGACGTGCACCGCGGGCACGCCGTGAAGGCTGTGCGCCGGGACGGTGACGGCGTCGCCGTCGAACTCGAGGACGGCACCGTCGTCTCGGGCGACGTTCTGCTGGTGGCTACCGGCCGGCAGTCGAACGGGGACGCCATCGGGGCCGCCGCCGGTGGCGTCGACCTCGACGACGAGGGACGCGTCGTGGTCGACGACTTCCAACGGACCAGTGCCGAAGGCGTTTTCGCGCTCGGCGACGCCTCCTCGCCGTACCAGCTCAAGCATGTCGCCAACCACGAGGCCCGGGTCGTTCAGCACAATCTGCTGCAGGACGCGTGGAAGGACACGTCGGGGCTGCGCGCCTCGGACCACCGGTTCGTTCCCGCCGCCGTGTTCACCGACCCGCAGATCGCGCACGTCGGGCTCACCGAGGCCGAGGCCCGGGAGGCCGGCTGGGACGTCACGGTGAAGGTGCAGGCGTACGGCGACGTCGCGTACGGCTGGGCGATGGAGGACGACGAGGGGCTCTGCAAGGTTGTCGCCGAACGGGGTACCGGGCGTCTGCTGGGAGCGCACGTGATCGGCGCCCAGGCACCGACGGTGATCCAGCCGCTGATTCAGGCGATGAGCTTCGGTTTGACGGCGCAGCAGATGGCGCGGGGACAGTACTGGATCCACCCGGCGATGCCCGAGGTGGTCGAGAACGCTCTCCTCGGCCTCGACGTGCCGTTCGAGTGACGGTCGCCAAATCCGTCTCGCTGTTCGCCGTCGCGGCGCTGTTCGAGATCGGCGGCGCGTGGCTGGTGTGGCAGGGCGTCCGCGAGCACCGGGGCTGGATCTGGATCGGCGCCGGTGTCGCGGCGCTCGGAGCGTACGGGTTCGTCGCGACGATGCAGCCGGACGCCAACTTCGGCCGCATCCTCGCCGCCTACGGCGGGGTGTTCGTCGCGGGCTCGCTGATCTGGGGCATGGTGGCCGACGGTTTCCGCCCGGACCGCTGGGACGTCTCGGGCGCCCTCATCTGCCTGCTGGGCATGGCCGTCATCATGTACGCCCCACGCTGAGCCCGGCCGGGCTCGGCGTGGGGCCGCACCGGGCCTACCAGGGGCTGGTGCGGAGCACGATCTCTGTCGCGAGTTCCGCCGCCGCGGCCGCCGGGACGTTGCTGACACCGTCGAGTTGGACGACGCGGAAGTCGGAGTAGACGAAGCGTCCGCTGGCGTCCGCCTCGGCGCGCCGGTCGGGGTCCCCGACCATCACGGTCGTGGGGAGTTCGACCGCAGGACAGTCGGATCCGCGCACTGCACCCGCGGCGTCGGGCGCCGCCGGATGCCCCCGGTCGGCGACGACGAGGCTCGCGAAGCGCCCGAACTGACGCGCCGCCAGCGACCAGGCCAGTTCTGCCCCTTCCCGGCTGCCGACGAGGTTGACCCACCCGACCTTCAGCTCGTCGAGCAGGCCCATGACCGCTGCTTCGTCGAGACCGGTGATGTCCTCGGGCACGATCGTGCGCAGGTCCGAATTGTGCAGGCGCTCGCAGACGCCGTCGTAGACATCCGGCCCGTCGCCGGCCCCCGGTAGCAGCAGAACGGTGTGTTTGCTCTCCGGTCCGTCGATCCGGACCGTGCAATTTCCATTTCCCACCGCCACGTGCGTCAGTTCCATGGGCTAAAAACTACGCGATCGGGGACCTCTTGCGCTCGGACCGCCCTAGTTCTATGGTTCATTACATGAGTAATGAACCGATCAACCGACGAGGCGGGCGTCGATGATCGACAACGGCAGACCGCTGTTCCAGCAGATCGCAGAACTCATCGAGAACTCGATCATCGACGGCAGCCTTCCCGAGGAAGGTCAGGTGCCGTCCACCAACGAGCTCGCCGCATTCCACCGGATCAACCCGGCGACCGCAGCCAAGGGCCTGAATCAGCTCGTCGCCGACGGGATCCTCTACAAGAAGCGGGGAATCGGGATGTTCGTCACGTCCGGCGCCCGGAACGCGCTGCGCTTCAGGCGACGCGAGCGGTTCGCGCGCCAGTTCATCGATCCGCTCGTCACCGAGGCGGACAAACTCGGCGTCAGCATCGCCGAACTCAAGACCATGCTCGACCAATGGGAGGGAGCACGATGATCGGCACGGTATCCGACACGAAAACCATCGCCTCGGCGCGAGGCCTCGGCAAGCGATTCGGCGACTTCGCCGCACTCGACGGGATCGATTTCTCGTTGCAGGAGAAGAAGATCTACGGCCTCCTCGGCCGCAACGGCGCGGGCAAGACCACGCTCATGCAGATCGTCACCGGCCAGGAGTTCCCGACCTCGGGTGCGGTCGAGGTCTTCGGGCAGGCGCCGCACGAGAATGCCCGGGTGCTCACCGACGTCTGCTTCGTCAAGGAGAGCCAGAAGTACCCGGACGACTTCAAGGTGCGGCACGTCCTCGCGAGCGCGCGGCACCTGCTCCCCCACTGGAACGAGGAACTCGCACAGACGCTGATGGAGGATTTCGACCTTCCGTCGTGCCGCAAGGTGAAGAAACTCTCGCGGGGCATGACCTCCGCGCTCGGAGTGACGGTCGGCCTGGCCTCCCGCGCACCGCTCACCCTGTTCGACGAGCCGTATCTCGGTCTCGACGCCGTCGCACGGCATCTCTTCTACGACCGGTTGCTCGCCGACTACGCCGAACACCCGCGCACGGTCGTGCTGTCCACGCACCTCATCGACGAGGTCAGCGACCTGATCGAACACGTGATCCTGATCGACAAGGGACGGATCGTCCTCGACGAGGACGCCGACGCACTCCGCGGGGGCGCCGTCGTCGTCTCCGGCCTTGCGTCGCTCGTGGCCGCATTCACCTCGAACAAGACCGTGCTGCACCGGGAATCGCTCGGCAGTCACGAACGGGCGACGGTACAGACCACACTGTCGGACACCGAACGAGACCGGGCGGTCGACGAGGGCCTGCAGTTCGAACCCCTCAGCCTTCAACAACTCGTGGTCCGCAGCACCACAGCCGCCGGCACCACCACCCGCAAGGAGGACGCACGATGACGAACCGGGTCCTGACCGTCTCCCGCATCCACACCGTCGCCTGGCCCCTGCTCGTCGCATGGCCGCTGGGCGTCCTCGTCGGATCGTTCACGATCGGTGCCGCCATCTTCGCGATGGTCGGCGACACCGGCAGCGACATCAATTTCAGCGGCGGCGTCTTCTCCCTGTTCGGGTTCGCGCTCGCGTTCTACCTGCAGGCCATGACGCAGACGTTCCCGTTCGCACTGGGAATGAGCGTCACCCGGCGCGACTACTTCGCGGCCACCCTGCTGGTCGCCGCCGTCCAGGTTCTCGTGTTCGGGGTGCTGCTCTACAGCCTGTCGCTGATCGAGGTGACCACCGGCGGATGGGGCGTCGGGATGCGGATGTTCGCGATACCCGACTATTTCACGTCCGTGCCGGTGATCCAGCTCGCCACGTACTTCGCCTTCCTGCCGCTGACCGCGGCGGCGGGACTGTTCCTGGGCGCGCTGCATCACCGGTGGCGGGTGGTGGGCCTGTTCACGCTCGGCGTCTGCACGCTCCTGGCCGCAGGTGCCGCCGCATTCGTGATCACGTGGCAGAAGTGGTGGCCGGACATCGGCCACTGGTTCGCCGACGTGCCCCGATCGGTGCCGATGGTGTGGCTGCCCGCGCTGGCCGCCGCGGCGGGCATCCTCGCCGCGTGGACGGTCGTCCGCCGCGCGACGGCCTAGCGCAGCAGGGTCGACGCGATGGTCGGCAGCCCGGTCGGGGCGCCCGCGCCGAGCAGCGCCTCGAGGGCGTGCAGATCGAGGTTCTGCTCCACCAGGTCCGCCAGCAGATCGAGTTGAGCGGTCCGGATCGCGGCGACGTCCGTGTCCGGGGCGGTGACGAAACCGGTTCTCCCCGCGTGCTCGGCCACGTCGTCCAGCAGAATCCGGCGGAAGCGGTCCGTCTCGAGCAGACCGTGCCAGTGTGTGCCGTACACGGCGCCGCGGATACTGCCTTCCGCGGCGCCGCTGCTCGCGTGGAGCAGCGGCGGATCACCGTTGCGGCGCACCCGCCCGTGATGGATCTCGTACCCGGACACCGGAACTCCGTGGGCGTCGCCGCGGACCTGGGCGAGCACCTTGTCCGGGGCGAACTCCACCTCGAGGTCGAGCAGCCCCAGTCCGGGCACCGCACCCCGGCCGGATTCGACGTCGTCGACGATGACGGACCCGAGCATCTGGTAGCCGCCGCAGACACCGAGAACCGGGCCGCCGCGTTTCGCATGCACGGTGATCGCATCCGCGATGCCGGTGCGGCGCAACCACTCCAGATCCGACACCGTCGACTTGCTGCCGGGCAGCACGATCAGGTCGGCGTCCTCGAGCCGCGACGGATCGGTGACCCAGCGCACCGACACCCCCGGTTCGCACGCGAGCGCCTCGACGTCCGTCGAATTGGAGATGCGGGGCAGGCGGATCGCCGCCACGCGCAGCCAGTCGTCGCCGACCGGTGGCGCCGGACGCCCGACCGGGGCGTCCCCCACCACACCCAGCGAATCCTCCGCGTCGAGCCACAGGTCCTCGGCGAACGGAATCACCCCGAACGTCGGGCGACCCGTCATCGCCGTCAACTGCTCCAGACCCGGCGCCAGCAACGACACGTCGCCGCGGAACTTGTTGATCACGAAACCCGCGATCAGCGCCTGGTCCTCCGGTGCGAGGACCGCCACCGTGCCGAACAGGTGAGCCAGCACCCCACCGCGGTCGATGTCGCCGACGACGAGCACCGGCAGGTCCGCCGCGCGCGCGAGCCCCATGTTCGCGAGGTCCGTGGCCCGCAGGTTGATCTCGGCGGGAGACCCTGCCCCCTCACACAGCACGACGTCGTAGTCGGCGCGCAGCGATTCCAGTTCCTCGGCCACCACCGCGCGCAGGTGCTGCCGGTGCTCGATGTAGTCGCGGGCCCCGACCGTCGTGACCGCCCGCCCGCGCACCACCAGTTGCGACGTGCGGTCGCTGCCCGGTTTCAGCAGCACCGGGTTGAAACGGACGCTCGGCTCGAGCCCACAGGCCGCGGCCTGCAGGGCCTGCGCCCGGCCGATCTCCCCGCCGTCCAGCGTGACGACGGAGTTGTTCGACATGTTCTGCGCCTTGAACGGCGCCACCCGGACACCCCGCCGCGCCAGCATCCGGCACAGTCCGGCCACGAGCACACTCTTGCCCGCGTCGGACGTGGTGCCGGCGACGAGCAGGGCGCCCCTCCACCGGCTCTCGCTCAAGGCAGGGTGAGGATCTCGTTGCCGGTCTCGGTGACCACGATGGTGTGCTCGAACTGGGCCGTCCACTTGCGGTCCTTGGTGACCACGGTCCAGTCGTCGTCCCACATGTCCCAGCCGATGTCACCGAGGTTGATCATCGGTTCGATCGTGAACACCATGCCGGGTTCGATGACCGTGTCCACGGAGGGCTCGTCGTAGTGGAGGATGACGAGGCCGTTGTGGAACGTGGTGCCGATGCCGTGCCCGGTGAAGTCGCGGACCACGCCGTATCCGAAGCGGTGCGCGTACGACTCGATGACGCGGCCGACGACGTTGAGTGCGCGGCCCGGCTTGACGGCCTTGATGGCGCGCATCGTCGCCTCGTGGGTCCGCTCCACCAGCAACCGGTTCTCCTCGGCGACGT
Source organism: Rhodococcus pseudokoreensis (assembly GCF_017068395.1). NCBI lineage: Bacteria > Bacillati > Actinomycetota > Actinomycetes > Mycobacteriales > Nocardiaceae > Rhodococcus > Rhodococcus pseudokoreensis. The sequence goes on from NZ_CP070619.1 coordinate 618,134, forward strand.
CGCCGGCGAGGAACGTGGCGTTGGTGTCTCCGTGCACGCCGCCGATGTAGGCGGTGACGTCGATGTTGACGATGTCACCGTCCTGGATCACCGTCGAGTCGGGGATGCCGTGGCAGATCACCTCGTTCAGCGACGTGCAGCACGACTTGGGGAATCCCTTGTAGCCGAGCGTCGACGGATAGGCGCCGTGATCGATCATGTACTCGTGCGCGATGCGGTCGAGTTCGTCGGTGGTGACGCCGGGCGCCACCGCCTTACCAGCCTCCTGCAGGGCCTGCGCGGCGATCTTGCTCGCCACCCGCATGGCCTCGATGGTCTCCGGGGTCTGGACCCACGGCTCGTTGCCTTCCTTCGCCGTGGGCTTCCACGCGTACTCGGGACGCTCGATCCCCGCCGGTACGGCGAGGACGGGAGACACGGTTCCGGGGCTCAGTGCTGTGCGGACAGACATGGCTACCAGGTTAGACCCGCACCTGGCCGGGGCGCCCCGGGACCCGCCGCGCTGACGCACCCGTGCGCCTTTCCGGTAGCGGGAGCAACCGGAAGGGCGCACGAGCGGCGGAGCCGCCTACCGCTGGCGGAGCAGGTACCGCTGCACCTTGCCGCTGGGGGTCTTCGGCAGGCCCGGGACGAAGTGCACGGTGCGCGGGTAGGCATGCGCGGCGAACTTCTTCTTCACCAGCGTCTGCAGTTCGACCTCGAGTTCACCGGTTCCGTCGATGCCGTCGCGCAGGACGACGAACGCCTCGAGCACCTCACCGCGCAGTTCGTCGGGCATCCCGACGACCGCCGCCTCGACGACGTGGTCGTGCATGACGAGCACGCTCTCGACGTCGAAGGGCCCGATCCGGTAGCCGGCCATGATGATCACGTCGTCGTCGCGGGCAGAGAAGAAGTAGAAGCCGTCCTCGTCGGTCTGCCCGGCGTCGCCGGTGAGGTACCAGCGACCGTCGGCGGTGAACCGCTGCGCGGTCTTCTCCGGTGCGTCGACGTAGCCGGTGAACCACATCAGCGGGCTGTTATGGGTGTCGATGGCGACCCGCCCCGGCGTGCGCGGCGGGGCGACGGCGTCGGAATCGTCCGCGAGGACGGCGCACGCCCACCCCGGCAGCGGCTTGCCCATGGACCCCTCGCGCACCTCGTCCTGCAGCCCGTCGGCCCAGGCGTTGGCGATGAACATGCCGTGTTCGGTCTGGCCGTAGTGGTCGCGGACGAACACGTTCAGATTGGCCTCGGCCCACGAGATCACGTCGGGGGTGAGGGGTTCGCCCGCCGACGACGCGCGCCGCAGCGCTACCGTCTCGGGGATCGGCGTGGGGTCGGCGCGCAGGCTGCGGTAGACGGTGGGTGCGGCGGCGAAGTTGGTGACGCCGAACCGCTCCATGACCTGCCAGGTGAGGGGTGCGGAGAACCCTGCGTGCAGCAGAATGCTGCGGGTGCCCGCGGCGAGCGGCCCGAGCAGCGCGTAGTAGAGGCCGTACGCCCAGCCGGGGTCGGCGGCGTTCCAGAACACGTCGTCCTTGCGGACGTCGAGGCCGAACTCCTGGTAGGCGTGGAACGACGCGAGTGCCCGCAGGGGCACCGGCACACCCTTCGGGGTCCCGGTCGTGCCACTGGTGAACAACTGGACGAGGGGTCCCGCTCCCCCGGCCGTGACGGCCGCACCCTTCGCGTCCGCGGCGTCGTGCGAGTTCACGAGCGTCGCGAAGTCGAGCGCGACGGAGCCGCCACCCACGACGACGACCTGCCACGGCGCGTCCGCGGGAATGTCCTCCCCGGGGGCCAGCTTCTCGACCTGATTGGCGTCGGAGACGACGACCTTCGCGCCGCTGGCACCGAGCCGGAACGCGATCGCCGGCGGCGCGAACGCGGTGAACAGGGGGACGTGGACGGCGCCCCGGCGCCAGATCCCGAGCAGCGCGACCACCAGTTCCGCCGACTTGCCCATCAGCGTTGCGACGTGATCCCCCGGCTCCACCCCGAGGTCCGCCAGTGCGGCGGCGAACCGCGACGACTGCTCGCGCAGATAGCCGTAGGTGAGGTCCGTCGACGACAGGTCGGATTCGACGACGGTGAACGCCACGTCGTCGGCGGGGTGTCGATCACACAGCAGTTCCGCGGCGGACGCCGTCGGCGTGTCGTACTGGTCCAGCAGTTCACGCACGCGTGCGGCGGGATCGGTGGTCATGCGGTACTCCTCGTGTTCTCATGGCCAGGTAAAGAGGTCGGGCCGTCGCCCGAACCCACTACGGTTATGATCTAGCTCACAGACCGCTGTGACTACCCCCGGAAAGGGGTGACGACTTGGTTGCTCGAGCACCGTCGCTGCTGCGCCCTCGGGACGGGGACGCACTGCGTGGTGAGCTGCGCGCCATCGCAGCTCACGGCGTTGCGCCGGTCCTGTTCGGCGGCGAGGTCCAGGACGACACCCTCCACCTCAGCGAGTTCGTCGGCACCCGCACCAACAACCTCAGGGGGCTCGCCATCCCGGCGCGTTCCGGACTGGGCGGTCGCGTGGTCGTCCAGCGCTCACCCGCGTCGGTCCACGACTACGGCAGAGCCTCGACCATCACGCACCACTACGACCGGCCCGTTCTCAGCGAGGGACTCCGGTCCATCCTGGCGGTGCCCGTCATGGTGCAGGGCAGTTCGCGTGCGGTGCTGTACGCCGCCATCCGCGATTGCGCGCCGATCGGCGACCGCACCGCGGACATCGTCGTCGCCGCGTCGCGGCGCCTCGGTACGGAGATCGCCATCCGGGACGAGGTCGACCGCCGCCTCGAGATGATGACGACACTCGAGGGCAACGGTGCAGGCGGCGCCACCACCGAGGAACTCCGGGACATCCACGCGGAACTGCGGAGTGTCGCGCAGACCGTCACCGACACCTCGCTGCAGGCCCGCCTCCGCGGGCTGTCGCAGCGACTGGCCGGGATCCTGCGCCCGGACGCCGCTGGCGCCGACGAGGACCCGGGCGTCCACCTCACGCCGCGTGAGATCGACGTCCTGTCCCACGTTGCACTGGGATGCACCAACAGTGAAGCCGCACAGCGACTCTCGGTCGGACCGGAGACGGTGAAGAGCTACCTGCGCAGCGCCATGAGCAAACTCGACGCACGGTCGCGGCACGAGGCGGTGGTCACCGCACGCAGGCTCGGGCTGCTCCCCTAGCGAACGCGTCTCCTCGAACGAGGGACGCTGGCGGTAGCGAAAGGCGGTGGATCATGGGATCGACAGCGGACGCCACGAATTCGGGCACACCGGGTTCGAATTCACCCGAACAGCCGAGCCTCAAACGGGTCATGGGCCCGGGGCTGCTCCTGTTGTTCATCGTCGGCGACATTCTCGGCACCGGCATCTACGCGCTCACCGGCAAGGTGGCCAATCAGGTCGGGGGCGCGGTGTGGCTACCGTTCCTGGTGGCGTTCCTCGTCGCGATCATCACGGCGTTCAGTTACCTGGAGTTGGTCACGAAGTACCCGAAGGCCGCAGGCGCCGCGCTCTACACGCACAAGGCGTTCGGGGTGCATTTTCTCACGTACATGGTCGCGTTCGCCGTGATGTGCTCGGGAATCACGTCCGCCTCGACGGCGTCGCGGGCGTTCGCGGCCAATTTCGTCGAGGCGTTCCATCTCGACTTCTCCACCGGAATCGGCATCACCCTGCTCGGTATCGGCTTCATGACGCTGGTGGGTCTCGTCAACTTCCGCGGGGTCAGCGAGAGCGTCAAGACCAACGTAGTACTCACCTGCGTCGAGTTGTCTGGACTCCTGATCATCATCATGATCGGGCTGTGGGCACTCGGCGTCGGCGACGGCGAGTTCTCACGGGTCACCACGTTCGACACCGGCGACCGATCGGCACTCGGCGCGGTCGTCGCCGGGACCGCCCTCGCCTTCTTCGCGATGGTCGGGTTCGAGGACTCGGTCAACATGGCCGAGGAATGCAAGGAACCGAGCCGCATCTTCCCGAAGGTCCTGCTGACCGGTCTCATCATCACCGGCTGCATCTACGTGTTCGTGTCGATCACCGCGATCGCGCTGGTGCCGGTGAGCGAACTCGGCGAGGGCGACACTCCGCTCCTGAAGGTCGTTCAGGCCGGCGCGCCCGCCTTTCCGATCGGGATCTTCGCGTTCATCACCATGTTCGCCGTCGCCAACACGGCACTGATCAATATGCTGATGGCGAGCCGGTTGCTGTACGGCATGAGCCGGGAGGGCGTCCTGCCGCCCCCGCTCGGCCGCGTGCACTCCACCAGGCGCACCCCGTACGTGGCGATCGTCTTCACGACGCTCCTCGCGTTCGGCCTCATCACGTTCGTCGGTGAGGTCCCCGAACTGGGCGGCACGACGGCGCTGCTGCTGCTGGGCGTGTTCACCATCGTCAACATCACCGTGCTCGTCCTGCGCAGGCAACCGGTGGAGCACAAGCATTTCCGCGTACCGACCATCCTGCCGATCATCGGCGCCCTCACGTGCGGCTTCCTCGTCACTCCCTTCGCCGACCGCCCCGCCGTGCAGTACCAGATCGCGGGCATCCTCCTCGGAATCGGTGTCGTGCTGTGGGCCGGGACCGTCGTCGTGAACAAGCGGCTCGGCAAGGGCGGACCCGAGATCGACCCCGAGAAACTCGCCGAGCACGAGTGAAACGGCAGTACTGGTTTTCGCTTCCGCGACCGGCCGTTCGCCGCTCAGTGCAGCGAGAGGAACAGTTCGACCGACCCGTCCGGATGATGCACCTCCAGATCCTCGGTGAAAGCGCGTTCGATCCGGCCGCGCGCCGCCGCGTAGTCGGCGACGCTCCACGTCTCGGCCAGCGCGTCCGGTTCCGATTCGTCCTCGCACCGGAATCGGGCGAAATAGCCGGACCGTACGCCGACGAGGACGTCGCCGGGCTCCATCTTGTCGGTCGAATCGCACGGGTATCCGACGACGACCGTGAACGTGCGCGGCGGCGGAGATGCCGCGTACACGACGAAGATCTCGGAGATCCCCCGATCCCTGATCCGCTCCACCGTGAAGTCGACGAGTTCCCGGCCCGGCCCGGGACGTCCGGGTCTTCCTTCGGGGATGGTCAGGCCCACAAACGATTCGGCCTGCCTCTTGACGATCTCGATCATTGCTTCTCACCTGTTGCTCTGGACGATCCGGCGGACTCGTCCACGCGGATCGGGATGTACAGGTCGACGGCGTAGGCGTGCGGATACGCCTCGAGGTCGCCGGTGTACGTCCGCTCGATATCGCCGTTCGACTCCGCCTCGCTGACCTGCGCCCACAGCCGCAGCATCACGTCCGGGAACATGCCCCGCGAGGTGAACTTCGCGTACGTGCCGGGCGGGATCCGCGAAATGACGTGACCCCGTGTGGCGTCGTCCACCGTCGCGCACTCGTACCCGACGATCTGGGTGTAATACGACTCGACGTCGGGCGCGAAGTCGATGTAGGTGGATGCGAGTGGCCCGCCGACCTCGTGGTGGAGCACCCTCGTCCAGGCGCGGTCGAGACGAGGGTCGCTCAGCTTTCCCAGTGCCCGCTTGGGGCTGCGCACGGGCAGCCCGGCCACCAGGGTTTCGCCGCGCTCGATGATCTCGAAGGACATGTCAGATCGCGTCCTCGAGCACGTGTGCGTCGCGAACGCCGACGCAGGGCACCCCTCGAGCCCGCGCCAGCTGCATCGCCATCGCATCGGATGGCGAACAGAGTCCGTCCAGAACGTCCTCGGTCGCGATCGCGCAGACGACGTCACCCTCACATTCGGTGATCGATTCGATTCCGCGGTCGGAAGCCCACTGCCGCAACGCAACCCACCGCGTCAGCTCGGTGCCGGCGCCCGGGCGCCCGACGAACAGCACCCGCCGGGTGCGGTTCGCTGTCTCCACGCAATTCACTTCTGCACTGATGGTCATCGTCCGACTTCCTGTCCACGTTGGCTTTTCGATCCCGGCTGTGCGGGTTCTTCCGTCTGCAACCAACTATGGACGGCGCCGACGGTGAAGTCTGTCCGCCGATCAGCCCCCGAACAGGATGAATTCCGCGTCCCCCGATCGGTGGACAGCGACCGTGGTCAGTACCCCTCGGGCAGGGCGGCGAACATGTCGCGGGTGACGGCGACGGCGTTGTCGGAACTGCCGCCGCGCACCACCAGCGTCGCGAACGCCAGGTCGCCGCGGTATCCGACGAACCAGGCGTGCGAGCCGCCCTCGACCTCGGCCTCACCGGTCTTGCCGTACACCTCGCCCTGATCTTCGATCCGCTCGGCGGTACCGCTCGTCACCACGAGACGCATCATGCCGCGCAGCCCCTCGACCATCTCCGGGCTGATCGGCGGGTGCTCCCCGTCGATCTTGGTTTCCCGCCCCGCGATCAACCGTGGCACGGGCGTCGTACCGTGTGCGATGGTCGCCGCCGCCAACGCCATCCCGAACGGACTGACCACCACCTTGCCCTGCCCGAACCCGTCCTCGGTCCGCTGCACCAGGTCGTCGGCGGGCGGCACCGAACCCGAGTCGGTGGGCAGGCCGACCACTTCGTAGTCGGGCCCGATTCCGTACTGCGACGCCGCGACCGTCAGCGCGTCGGGCTGCATCTCGCTGGCGAGTTTCGCGAACGACGTGTTGCACGAACGGGCGAACGCCGTCGCCATGGGCACGGTGCCGAGCGCGAATTCGTTGTAGTTGGGGACGCTGCGTTCACCGATCTCGATGCGCCCGGGGCACGGCACCATCGTGTCGGGTGTCGCGATGCCCGAGGAGATCGCGGCGCCTGCGGTGATGATCTTGAACGTCGAACCGGGCGGATACAGGCCGGTCAGCGCAACCGGTCCGTCCTTGTCCGCCGCCTTGTTCTGCGCGACGGCCAGCACGTCGCCGGTCGACGGCTGGATGACGACCATCATGGTCTGGTCGGTGCGGGCATTGACGGCGTTCTGCGCGGCGATCTGGATGGGCCGGTCCAGGCTGATCGAGAACGACGGGGAGGTCTGCGGCGCCGTCTCGGTGAGCACGTCCGTGTCGACCCCGTTCTGGTTGACCGTGACCACGCTCCAGCCGGCCTTGCCGTCGACCTCGTCGATCACGGTCTTCTTCACCTGACCGACCAGATCCGGTGCGAAGTTCCGGTCGGTGGCCACGAGGTCCGCCTCGTCGGACACGCTCACTCCGGGAATGGCGCCGAGCACACCGGCGACCTGCTCGTAATCGTCCGACCGCAACCGGGTGACGAGGTAGTCGCCCTTGACCGCCGTCGCCGATTCGGCGATCGACTGCGCGGTGAGCGTGTTGTCGAACGTGACGAGCGCCGACGCGAGCGACTGGGCGCTGCCGATCACGTTCCCCGACTGCGCCGCATCGAACTTCACGCGGTACACCACGCCGGGGACGAGGACGTCCGAACCGGAATGCTCGTTGACCCGCGCCCGGGGGGCTGCGGTGGACCGCAGCGACATCGTCTGCCGGTCCCCCAGCCGGGGATGGACGTTGGTGGAACTCCACCGCACGGCCCAGTCGCCGCCGCGCCGCCCCATCTGCAGTTCACCCGAATACGTCCACACCCGATTCTTCGGCAGGTGCCATTCGTACGTGTACCCGACGGTGGCCGTGTCACCGCTGACGTCGACATCCGTCGTCCGGGCGTCGAGCGATTCGGCCTGCAGCGACGTCCACGCCGACTCGAGGGCCTGGCGGGCCACGTCCGGGCGATCCGACAGGTCGGCAGCCTGCTCCGAATCCTGCTCGGCGAACGCCGTCAGAAACGCCTGCGCCGCCGGTTCCGGACCGTCCGGTCTCGGCGTGCACGCGGCGAGACCCACCGTCAGCACAGCGGCGCCGCAGAGGGCGATCGACTGGACGACGCGGGAGCGAGAGTATGGCCGCAGGTTCATTGCCGCCCATGCTATGTCGGCGGACACCGCCGACACGGTAGGCGGGCCAGCGCGTCAGTCCAGGAGAATTGTGGCGAACGTCGCGACCTGCTTGAAGCCGATGCGTGCGTACGCGCTGCGGGCCACCGTGTTGAAGCTGTTGACGTAGAGACTGGCGATGCGGCCCTCCGCGATCACGGCCTCCGCGACCGTCGCGGTGCCCGCCGCACCGAACCCGTGTCCGCGGTACATCGGGTGCACCCAGACACCCTGGATCTGACCGACCCGCGCGGACACCGAACCGACCTCGGCCTTGAACACCACCTGATCGTCCTCGAACCTCGCCCACGCCCGGCCGGCGGCGATGAGATTGGCGACTCGGCGCCGGTACCCCCGACCGCCGTCGTTGGCGCGGGGGTCGATGCCGACCTCCTCGATGAACATCGCGACCGCGGCAGGCAGATACTGCTCGAGTTCGTGCATCCGCACCTGCCGGACCAACGGATCCGGGCGGCACTGCGGGGTACTCGCCAGCGCCAGCAGCGGCTGATCGGCCCGGACCTCGCGGGCCGGCCCCCAATCCAGCTCGAGCATCTCCCACAACGGCAACGTCAACTCGGCCCGCCCGACCAGCGACGAGCACATGCGCGGCGTGCGACAGGCGCGATCGGCGAACGCCCGCATGTCGTCGATGCTGCCGCGCAGCGGCACGAAATTCGCACCGGAGAAGCACAACGATTCGAGCGGCCCGCCCCGACTCCACAACTCTCCGTGGATCATCCGGGGATCGATACCGCCCTCTTCTACGCGAGCGGCAACCATGCAGGCGGCGACAGGATCGGCGTCGAGAACGCGGAGCACGTGTGCTGCGTCCCGACTGCTCAACTGTTTGGCACCGAGGAGCTTGAGCATCTACCCAACCTTGTCAGCTAGTGGACCTGCCCACCAGATTGCCACGAACTCGCCGGAAACGGGAGACGTTTCGTTGCCCGCTGCCGGCGCCGGGTCAGCTGACCGTCACGACGGGAGATCCGGACGTCGAATCGCCCTCCATCTCCTCGGCGATTCGCATCGCTTCCTCGATCAACGTTTCGACGATCTGCGCCTCCGGCACCGTCTTGATGACCTTGCCCTTGACGAAGATCTGGCCCTTGCCGTTGCCGGACGCGACACCGAGATCGGCCTCGCGGGCCTCACCCGGACCGTTGACAACACAACCCATGACTGCCACGCGCAGCGGGATCTCCATGCCCTCGAGTCCGGCGGTCACCTCGTCGGCCAGCGTGTACACGTCGACCTGGGCGCGTCCGCACGACGGGCAGGACACGATCTCGAGCTTCCGGGGCCGCAGGTTCAGCGACTGCAGGATCTGCGTGCCGACCTTGATCTCCTCGGCGGGCGGCGCAGACAGCGACACCCGGATGGTGTCGCCGATGCCGTCGGCCAACAGTGCGCCGAACGCCACCGCCGACTTGATCGTGCCCTGGAACGCGGGACCGGCCTCGGTCACCCCCAGGTGCAGCGGGTAGTCGCACTGCGCCGCCAGCTGCCGGTACGCCTCGACCATGATCACCGGGTCGTTGTGCTTCACCGAGATCTTGATGTCGCCGAACCCGTGTTCCTCGAACAGTCCCGCCTCCCACAGCGCGGACTCGACGAGCGCCTCCGGAGTGGCCTTGCCATACTTCTGCATCAGCCGCGGGTCGAGGGATCCGGCGTTGACGCCGATGCGGATCGGGATGCCGGCGTCGCCCGCCGCCTTCGCGACCTCCTTGACGCGTCCGTCGAACTCCTTGATGTTGCCGGGGTTCACGCGGACGGCCGCACAGCCCGCCTCGATGGCCGCGAAGATGTACCGCGGCTGGAAGTGGATGTCGGCGATGACCGGGATCTGGCTCTTCTTCGCGATCGTCGCGAGCGCGTCGGCGTCCTCCTGACGCGGGCAGGCGACGCGCACGATGTCGCAACCGGATGCCGTGAGCTCGGCGATCTGCTGGAGTGTGGCGTTGACGTCGTGGGTCTTGGTAGTGCACATCGACTGCACGGATACCGGGAAGTCGCTGCCGACACCGACAGATCCGACCTGGAGCTGGCGAGTCTTGCGGCGAGGTGCGAGAACGGCGGCCGGGCCTTCGGGCATACCCAATCCGACAGGGCTGGTCACGTGGGTGCCTTCTTTCGTAGCTTCAAATCCGAGTTTAGCGATCACTGGAAGAGCTTGATCGGGTTGACGATGTCGGCGGTCAGTGTGAGGAGCATGTATGCGCCGCCTATGACGATCACCACATAGGTGACGGGCAGGAGCTTCATGTAGTCGACGGGTCCGCCGCGCGGAAGTCCGCGCCTGCTGCGGAACCAGTCCCGGACCCGCTCGTAGATTGTGACCGCCATGTGCCCGCCGTCGAGCGGCAGCAGCGGCAGCAGGTTGAACATTCCGAGGAAGAAGTTCAGGCTCGCGAGCAGCAGCACGAACGCTTCCCAGATGCCCTGTTCGGCGATCTGACCGCCGATGACGCTGGCGCCGTACACCGAGATCGGGGTCTCCGGGTCGCGTTCGCCGCCGGTCACGGCGTGCCACAGGTCGACCGCCTTGCTCGGCATCTGCACCATCCGCTCGGCGGTCATCGCGAACATGTCGCCGGTGAACTCGAACGACGCGGGAACCGCGGAAAGGGCCGAGTGCTCGACGACGCTCGGGGTCGCGCCGATGCCGATCGCACCGACTGTCGCCTCGTGCGGTTCGGTCTCGCCCTTCTCCTGGACCCAGCGCTGTACCTGCTGGACCGGGACGACGATCGTCTGCTCCTCGCCGTCCCGCTCGATCGTGAAGTCGACCGGACCGGACAGCGAGCGGGTCGCGGCGGCCACGTCGGCGAACGTCGCCGTGTCCTTGCCGTCGACCGCGGTGATGACGTCGCCGGTCCTGATGCCCGCCTGCTCGGCGGGGCCCGGGCCGGTGCACTCGGACAGGGCGTAGTCGGGGCCGGGGCCCTGGGTCGGCGCCGCGCATCCGACCGACCCGACGACCGCGTCGGTGGACCGGTTCAGATCGGGCAGCCCCCAGCCGACGGCGAGGACGTAGACCAGCACGAGGCCGAGGACGAAGTTCATGCCGATGCCGCCGGACATCACCGCGAGGCGCTTCCAGGTCGGCTTCTTGTACATGGCCCGGTCTTCTTCGTCCGGTTCGAGTTCGTCCAGCGCCGTCATCCCGGCGATGTCGCAGAACCCGCCGAGCGGGAGCGCCTTGAGCCCGTACTCGGTCTCACCGCGGCGGAAGGAGAAGATCTTGGGCCCGAAGCCGATGAAGTACCGGCGGACCTTCATGCCGGTGGCCTGCGCCACCCACATGTGCCCCGCTTCGTGAAGTGCGATCGACAACGCGATCCCGAGGGCGAAGAGAACAACGCCCACTGCGAACACCATGCAGTTCTAGCCTTCCTGCTTCACGAGCTGGCGTGCTCGCTCACGTGCCCAGCCGTCGGCGGCCAGTACGTCTTCCACGGTAGCCGGTGGCGCCGACCACTCGTCCGCCTCGGACAGCACGGAGGCGACGGTGCGGACGATGCGCGGGAACCGGATGATCCCGTCCAAGAATGCCTGAGCCGCGACCTCGTTCGCAGCGTTGTACACGGCGGTGAGGCATCCGCCACCCTTGCCTGCCTCGCGGGCGAGGTCGACGGCGGGGAAAACCTGCGAGTCGAGTGGCTCGAACTCCCAGGTGGACGCGGTGGTGAAATCGCAGGCCGCGGCGGCGCCCGCGACCCGGTGCGGCCAGCCGAGGGCCAGCGCGATCGGGAGCTTCATGTCGGGTGGGCTGGCCTGCGCGAGCGTCGAGCCGTCGGTGAACGTGACCATCGAGTGCACAATGGACTGCGGGTGCACGGTGACGTCGATCCGGTCGTAGCCGACGCCGAACAGCAGGTGGGTCTCGATCAGTTCGAGCCCCTTGTTGACGAGAGTCGCCGAGTTCAGCGTGTTCATCGGCCCCATCGACCACGTGGGGTGGGCGCCGGCCTGCTCGGGTGTCACCGATTCCAGCCGCTCGGCCGTCCAACCGCGGAACGGCCCGCCCGAGGCGGTGAGGACCAGGCGGTCCACCTCGCCGGCGCTGCCGCCGCGCAGGCACTGGGCCAGCGCCGAGTGCTCGGAGTCGACCGGCACGATCTGCCCCGGCGCCGCGGCCGCCGTCACGAGTGGCCCACCTGCGACGAGCGACTCCTTGTTGGCCAGCGCGAGCCGCGCACCGGACTCGAGCGCGGCCAGGGTGGGCTCCAGGCCCAGCGAACCGACCAGTGCATTGAGGACGACGTCCGCTTGCGTGGTCCTCACGAGTTCGGTGACGGCGTCCGGTCCGCTCAGTACCCCGGGCCGGTCCAGCGCGGCGGCCGCGCTCGGATCCGCGACTGCGACGGACGACACACCCGTCTCACGAATCTGCCGGGCCAACAGTTCGACGTTTCCACCGCCGGCCGCGAGCCCCACCACCGTGAACTTGTCCGGGTTGGCGGCCACCACCTCCAACGCCTGGGTGCCGATCGAACCTGTGCTGCCGAGCAGCAGGACACGGGTGGGCCTGTTTTCATCCACCCGTCCATTGTTCCTGATGAAATGCGGACCGCCCGCCACGGATGGCCCCACTACATACGACGGACGGTCGTATGTCACGATATGTCGAGTAGCGCAACCGAATCTGCAGGAGGATCGATCGTGGCCGGAACCCAGTTGGAGCCCTCGTCCAGCGACCCCATCGTGGCCGCACACATCGACACCGCGGAGGTCCCGTCGGCCGCATGGGGATGGAGCGGTGAGGCGCCGAAGACGTTCCGGTTCTTCGGATGGTTCTTCGCCGTGTTCCTGCTGCTCATGATCATCGGCAACCACAGGGGTTTCGTCGAGGACCTGTGGCTGATCGGCTGCGCAGCCGTGATGTTCTTCATCCTCATTCGCGACATCGTCCTGCGGCGCAAGCCCCGGTAACACCGAACCACGAACGAAACCCCTCGTCCCGATCACTCGGGGACGAGGGGTTTCGTCGTATCGGCCTGCGCGGCGGACGATCAGTTCTCGGCGGCGAGCTGCCCGCAGGCGGCGGCGATCTCCTGGCCACGGGTGTCCCGCACCGTGCAGGACACCCCCTGCGCCAGCACGCGCCGGACGAATTCCTTCTCCACCGGCTTCGGGCTCGCGTCCCACTCACTGCCCGGTGTGGGGTTCAGCGGGATCAGATTCACGTGCACCAGCGGTCCGAGCGCCTTGCGCAGCTTCTTGCCCAGCAGGTCGGCGCGCCACGGCTGATCGTTCACGTCCCGGATCAGCGCGTACTCGATGGAGACCCGGCGACCGGACTTGTCCGCGTAGTAGCGGGCGGCGTCGAGGACCTCCGCCACCGACCAGCGGTTGTTGACGGGGACCAGGGTGTCGCGCAGTTCGTCGTCCGGGGTGTGCAGGGACACGGCCAGCGTCACGCTGAGGTCCTCGTCCGCGAGCTTGCGGATGGCGGGCGCCAATCCCACCGTCGACACCGTCACGGAGCGTTGCGACAACCCGAGGCCGTCGGGGGCGGGCGAGGTGATGCGGCGGACGGCGGCGACCACGCGCTTGTAGTTGGCGAGCGGCTCCCCCATCCCCATGAACACGACGTTCGACAACCGGCCCGGGCCGCCGTGGACGTCACCGTCGCGCAGGGCGGCCGCGGCGGCACGCACCTGGTCGACGATCTCGGCGGTCGACAGGTTGCGCTGCAGCCCGCCCTGCCCGGTCGCGCAGAACGGGCACGCCATCCCGCACCCGGCCTGGCTGGAGATACACAGCGTCGCGCGGTCGGGGTAGCGCATGAGGACGCTCTCGAGCAGCGTCCCGTCGTTCGCCTTCCAGAGCGTCTTGCGGGTGTCGCCGCCGTCGCAGGCCAGGTGCTTGACGGCGGTGAGCAGCGTCGGGAACAGCGCCGCGCCCACCTGCTCGCGCACGGCGGCGGGAAGGTCGGTCATCTTCTCCGGATCCGCCTCGAGCCGCGCGTAGTACTGACGGGCCAGCTGGTCGGCCCGGAACCCGGGCAGACCCAGCTCCTTGACGGCCTCCCGCCGCTCGGTGGAGTCGAGGTCCGCGAGATGCTTGGGGGGCATCCCACGCCGGGGCGCGGTGAAAACGAGGGGAAGCGAGACAGCCATAGTTTCTCCATTGTCCCATTGATTCGGGGGTCGTTGTCGTGCGGATGCCTGATCGACGTTGTTTCGCCGCCCGATGCGCATGCGGAACCCGCCCAGGTGGGTGAAGATCAACTCATGTCGACAACACCGGACGACCCTTCGAACTTCCCACCGGACGTCCCGGCCGGTCGTGGTCCCGGCACCGAACCGGTGCCCACCGACCCGGCGCACCCCGACACGACGCCGTCAGGCACCGAGCATCCCGACGTCGCCCGCCGCAAGGGGATCAAGCACACCCGGGTGGGTGCCACCTGGACCGGTCTGGTGATCGGAATCGTCGTTCTGGTACTGCTTCTCGTGTTCATACTGCAGAACCTCGACAGCGTGACTCTCGAACTGTTCGCCTGGGAATTCACGCTCCCGCTGGGCGTCACCCTGCTGTTCGCGGCAATCGCAGGCGCAGTGATCATGGCCCTCGCGGGCGGTGTCCGCATCATCCAGATCCGGCGGGCTGCGAACCGGCAGCGGCGTCTGAACAGTAATTTCTAACTGAACAATAGTTACGCAAGTGGATTGCGCCGACCCCCTGCGAGCAGAATTACTGTCGTGGATATCACCGGAACGGCACAACTGTGAAGGCCGACATGGAGACGACTGTGGCACCGCGTATCGCAGCTGAACAAGCACGATCCTGGCTGCTGGTTCCCGCCGGCAAACCCGAGGGGTTCGAGGCGGCCCACACCAGCGCCGCCGACGCGGTGATCCTCGACCTCGAGGACGCCGTCACGCCCGATCGCAAACCCCAGGCCCGGGCCGACGTGGTCGCCTGGCTCGGCGAGAGCCGCCGCGCGTGGGTGCGGATCAACGACGCCACCACCCCATACTGGGCGGACGACCTGGCAGCCCTGCACGGCGTGCCCGGACTCGAAGGCGTCATGCTCGCGAAGACCGAGAGCGGAATGCAGGTCGACGCCACCGCCGAGCGACTCCCCGAGGGCACGAAGGTGCTCGCCCTCGTCGAATCCGCGATGGGACTCGAGGCCGCACCCGAGATCGCCCGGACCGAGGCCACCTTCCGGCTGGCGTTCGGCAGCGGCGACTTCCGTCGCGACACCGGCATGGACGACTCGCCGCTGGCGATGGCGTACCCCCGCTCCCGGCTGACGGTCGCCAGCCGGGCCGCCCGGATCGCACCGCCGATCGACGGCCCCACCCTCGGCACCGACGTCGACGCCTTGATCCGCGCGTCGGCGCTCACCCTGTCGATGGGCATGACCGGAAAACTGTGCATGACCATCGCGCAGACGGCGCCGGTCAACGACGCGCTGAGCCCGTCCCCGGCGGAGGCGGAATGGGCGCGGGACGTGATCGCGGACCTCGGCGAGGACGGTTCCCGGGTGCGGGACGGCAGCGACCTCCCCAAGCTGGCCAAGGCCAAGAAGATCAACGCGCTCGCGAAGCTCTTCCACATCGCATCGCGGTAACGACACCGGTCAGAGCAATTCCAGCCCGGCGGGCTTTCGGCGAACGTGCACGCGGTAGCGCACGTCGAGAGCCACGCCGGGTGTCTGCGCGAATGCCGTGGACGCCGTCTTCTTCGTGAACTCGATGCCGAGGACCGCGCGCAGCGCTTCCCGGTTCGGGAAGCGCCATCGTGTCTCGACTCGGGCCAGGTCGAACCCCTGCGCCGCGAAGAAGGCCTCCACGGCCGCCGGTTGGTACTGCGGCAGGTCGGTGCGCATCCACTCTCCGTAGGGATGCGCCGTCGCGTCGAGATCGACCACGACCAGTGCGCCGCCCGGGCGCAGCACCCGCATCGCCTCGCGGATTCCGCGGCCGCAACCCGGGCCGAAGAAGTACGCGGTCCGCGCGTGCACGACGTCGACGGTCGCGTCGTCCAGGGGGATGCCCTCCGCCGAGCCGGCGAGCACGCGGACATTCGCCAGGTGCCCCACGCGGGCGCGGGCGCGTTCCAGAAGCGGCGGATGCGGTTCGATGCCGTAGACCGTCGCCGCGGACTCGGCGAAGACCGGGAGATGGAAACCGGTGCCGCAGCCCACGTCGGCGACGATGCCGCCCGTCCAGTCCACGGCCCCGCGCAAGTGCCGGAAGATTGCCCCGTCCACGTCCTGGGCACGATTCTCCACCTCGTACCACTCCGGCCAGTGCCAGATGTTCGGGCTGGGAATGGTCACGGCAGGGCGGTCACACGAGGACCGTGAGCACCAGCCACGTCACGAACGCCGACGGCAGCAGGGAATCGAGACGGTCCATGATCCCGCCGTGCCCGGGAAGCAGCGTGCCCATGTCCTTGATGCGCAGCTCGCGCTTGACCTGAGATTCGATGAGATCGCCGAGCGTGGCGGTGACCACCAGCACGACGCCGAGGAGCACACCGATCATCGAATTCTCGTCGAGGATCAGTGTGACCGTCAGCAGGCTTCCGATCACGCAGAACAGCAGCGACCCGAAGAACCCTTCCCACGACTTCTTGGGGCTGATCGCCGGCACCATCGGATGCTTGCCGAACAGCACACCCGCCGCATAACCGCCCACGTCGGAGCAGACCACGCCGATCATCAGGCACAACACCCGCCCGGCACCGTCGTCCTGCAGCACCATCAGCACGGCGAACGACGCCAGCAACGGGATCCAGGACGCGACGAACACGGTGATCGCCGTGTCCCGGAGGAAGTTCTGCGGCGTCGCCTTCAACCCGTGGTCGAACAGGCGCCAGACCATGCAGACCAGCACCGTGCCCGCGAAGGCGCTGAGCACGCCGACCGGACCGAACGGCCACCCGAGCCACAGGATCGCCTGGCCCCCGGCGATCAGCGGGATCCGGGGGGCGCTGATACCGGCCTCCCGGAGCCGCTTCGTGACCTCCCACGTGGCGACGGCCATCGCGACCGCGACGACCCCGATCCACACCAGGGGCACGTAGACGAGGATCAGGATGAGCGCGACGCCGAGTCCGACGCCGACGCCGATCGCCGCGGGGAGGTTACGCCCGGCCTTGGATTTCGCGGCCGTGGCCGCCTCCGGCGCGGGCTTTCCCTCGGAGACCGGTCCCGAGGGGTCGCCCTCGGAGATGGGTCCCCCTGGGGTCCCGTGTTCTGCTGGCACGGTCACTGTCCCCGATCCACTCCTCGTCTCGTGACTAAACTTCCAGTAACTCGGCTTCCTTGTGCTTCACCAGTTCGTCGACCTGCGCGACGTACCGGGCGGTCGTCTTGTCGAGTTCCTTCTCGGCCCGCCCGACCTCGTCCTCGCCGGCCTCGCCGTCCTTCTGGATCCGGGACAGCTCGTCCATCGCCTTGCGGCGCACGTTGCGCACGGACACCTTCGCGTCCTCGCCCTTCGACTTCGCCTGCTTCACCAGTTCGCGGCGGCGTTCCTCGGTGAGCTGGGGAACGGAGATGCGGATCAGGTTTCCGTCGTTGGACGGGTTCACGCCCAGGTCGGAGTTCCGGATCGCCGTCTCGATGGCGTTCAGCTGCGAGGCCTCGTACGGCTTGACGACGACGAGTCGCGCTTCCGGCACGTTGATGCTGGCGAGCTGCGTGATCGGGGTGAACGCGCCGTAGTAGTCGATTCCGATGCGGTTGAACATGCCAGGATTCGCGCGGCCCGTGCGGATCGACCCGAGATCGTCCTTGGCCACCGTGACAGCCTTCTCCATCTTCTCCTCGGCTTCGAAGAGAGCTTCATCAATCACGGCTGTTCCTCCATGTCGTTCTGCATCGATTCGTCACTGCCTCTGTTTCGAGAAATCCCTGTGTCGAGCGTGGCACGCGCGTCATGACTTGACGAGCGTTCCGATCTTCTCACCGGACACCGCCCGAGCGATATTCCCCTCGGTCAGCAGATTGAACACCATGATCGGCATCTGGTTGTCCATACACAGGCTGAACGCCGTCGCGTCGGCCACCTTCAGCTCCTGCTCGATGACCTCACGGTGCGTGATCTGCGTGTACATCGTCGCGTTCGGGTCGAGGTTCGGGTCCGCGGTGAACACACCGTCGACGGCCTTGGCCATCAGCACCACCTCGGCACCGATCTCGAGGGCCCGCTGCGCCGCGGTCGTGTCGGTGGAGAAGTACGGCATGCCCATGCCGGCGCCGAAGATCACGACGCGCCCCTTCTCGAGGTGACGCTGGGCGCGCAGCGGAATGTACGGTTCCGCCACCTGACCCATGGTGATCGCCGTCTGCACGCGGCTGTCGATGCCCTCTTTCTCCAGGAAGTCCTGCAGAGCAAGGCAATTCATGACCGTGCCGAGCATGCCCATGTAGTCGGAACGCGCGCGGTCCAAACCTCGCTGCTGCAGTTCCGCACCACGGAAGAAGTTGCCGCCGCCGATGACCACCGCCACCTGCACCCCGGATCGCACGACCTCCGCGATCTGCTCCGCGACCTTGGTCACCACGTCGGGGTCGAGACCGACCTTGCCACCACCGAACATTTCTCCGCCGAGTTTGAGAAGGACTCGATGGAATCCCGGACGTTCGTTGGCTGGTTCGGACATTGCTCTCCTCAGTTCCACAGCACTCGTCGATTTCGACAGCGGCCGAGCGCACCCATGCGGCTACCCGGCCCATTCAGACGGCCATCCTCATCCTGCCTCATCAGGACGGTGGCGGTATACGTAGGCCCCGCCGGGCGAGCGCACTCGTCCGACGGGGCCATACGACTCACACGACTTCCTACGAAGCACCGACCTCGAAGCGGACGAAGCGCTTGATGGTCACGCCGGCCTCGTCGAGGATCGCCTTGACGGACTTCTTGGAGTCCTGCACCGAGGACTGCTCGGTCAGCACGACGTCCTTGAAGTAGCCGTTGACGCGGCCTTCGATGATCTTCGGCAGAGCCTGCTCCGGCTTGCCCTCGGCGCGTGCGGTCTCCTCGGCGATGTGACGCTCGTTGGCGACGATGTCCTCGGGGACCTCGTCGCGCGTGACGTACTTGGCCTTGAGTGCCGCGACCTGCATGGCGGCGCCGCGAGCGGCCTCCGCAGCAGCGTCGCCCTCACCGGTGTACTCGACGAGGACGCCGACGGCGGGCGGCAGGTCGGCGCTGCGCTTGTGCAGGTAGACCGCGACCGGCCCGTCGAAGGAGGCGATCTTGCTCAGAACGAGCTTCTCGCCGATCTTCGCGGACTGCTCCTGGATGACGGTGTCGACCGTCTTGCCGTCGAGCTCGAGCGCCTTGAGGGCGTCGACGTCGGCGGGCTTCGCTGCTGCGGCGACCGTGACGATCGACTCGGCGAGCTTCAGGAAGTCCTCGTTCTTCGCGACGAAGTCCGTCTCGCAGTCGAGCTCGAGCAGGACGCCGTCCTTGGAAACGACCAGGCCCTCGGCCGTGGTGCGCTCGGCACGCTTGCCCACGTCCTTGGCGCCCTTGATGCGCAGCTGCTCGACAGCCTTGTCGAAGTCACCCTCGGCCTCAGCGAGAGCGTTCTTGCAGGCCATCATTCCGGAGCCGGTGAGCTCGCGGAGCCGCTTGACGTCAGCGGCGGTGTAGTTCGCCATGGTGAGCGAGCCTCCTCATATGTCTGTTGGGACGTAAGTCAGGGTAGTACTCGGGGCAGACCGTGAAACGGCCCTGACCAAAGATCTCTTGGTCAGGGCCGTTTGCATCGGATCAGGCCTCGGTGGAGGGAGCCTCTGCTGCGGGGGCCTCGGCAGCCGGAGCCGCCTGTGCCTCAGCTGCGGGAGCGGCCTCTGCTGCGGGCGCTGCCTGCGAGAGCAGTTCCTGCTCCCACTCGGCGAGGGGTTCACCGGCGCCGGCCTCGGGCTTCGCGTCCTTGTCGGAGCTCAGTCCGGCGCGGGCCTGCACGCCCTCGGCCACCGCGGAAGCGACGACCTTGGTGAGCAGGGCGGCGCTGCGGATGGCGTCGTCGTTGCCCGGGATCGGGTAGTCGACGAGGTCGGGGTCGCAGTTGGTGTCCAGGATCGCGATGACCGGGATGTTCAGCTTGCGAGCCTCGGCAACCGCCAGGTGCTCCTTGTTGGTGTCGACAACCCACACCGCGGAGGGGACCTTGGCCATGTCGCGGATACCACCGAGAGTGCGGTCCAGCTTGGTCATCTCACGCGTGAGCATGAGGATTTCCTTCTTGGTGCGACCCTCGAAGCCACCGGTCTGCTCCATCGCCTCGAGCTCCTTGAGGCGGAGAAGACGCTTGTGGACGGTGGTGAAGTTGGTGAGCATGCCGCCGAGCCAACGCTGGTTGACGTAGGGCATCCCGACGCGAGTGGCCTCGGCCGCGATGGACTCCTGGGCCTGCTTCTTGGTGCCGACGAAGAGGACGGTGCCGCCGTGGGCAACGGTCTCCTTGACGAATTCGTACGCCTTGTCGATGTACGTCAGCGTCTGCTGCAAGTCGATGATGTAGATGCCGTTGCGGTCGGTGAAGATGAATCGCTTCATCTTCGGGTTCCAGCGACGGGTCTGGTGACCGAAGTGCGTGCCGCTGTCCAGCAGCTGCTTCATTGTTACGACAGCCATGGCTGTGTATCTCTCTTTCATTGCCGGTTGATGCCGAACGTCGGTGACGTTCCGCCCTGGCGCCCGTGAACCGTCGGACTCCCATCGAAATGCGAGACCAGCCGACGATCCGTACACTGCGCGGACGCGCGAAGTCGGACTGTGCGAACACAGACCGCTCGATCAGTGTACGGCCTCCACGCCCCACGCCCTAACCGCCCCTGACACACCCGGTCCACGCGTGCAAGGGTTCTGCGGAATCTGTGGACGAAACGGAATCCATCCACAATGTCGCCCGCCGCCCGATTTTTGCCCCGACGTGCGGGATCGTCGAGTCATGACGAAGTTCGGGGCGATCCTGCGGGTCCTGTCCGCGACGGTCACGGCGACGACCGTCCTGACCGCCGCGGTTCTTCTCTCCCCGCACGCCGAAGCCGCACCGGCCGGCGACTTCGACTGGCCGCTGCACCCGCGGCCGCGAGTAGTGCGGGCATTCGACAATCCCGAGCACGACTGGCTTCCCGGCCATCGCGGCGTGGATCTGGGTGGCGTCCCCGACGAGGCGGTGTTGTCCGCGGGCGCGGGCATCGTGGTGTTCGCCGGCACGGTCGCGGGCAAACCCGTCGTCTCCGTCGACCACCCGGGAGGTCTGCGCACCACGTACGAACCGGTGACCGCCCGGGTCACCCCCGGGCTGCGCGTCGGCCGCGGCACCGTCCTCGGCACACTCGAACCCGGGCACCCGGGCTGCATCGCCCCCGTCGCCGCGTGCCTGCACTGGGGTCTGCGCCGCGACCGCGAATACCTCGACCCTCTCGGACTCGTCCGGGTGGCACCGGTACGGCTACAACCCGTCGGCGGCGGCTAGCGCCACTCGGCGCAGATAGTCGCGGCTAGCGCCACTCGGCGCAGATAGTCGCGGCTAGCGCCACTCGGCGACAGCGTGTCTGCCCGCCGACTCCGGGAAGTCGTCCGCAACCATCGCGGCGAGTTCGACGAACGCCTTGCGTGTCTCGGGACGCAGCAGATCCAGATCCACGACCGAACCCTCGGCGAGGTGCTCGTCGAACGGCACTACCTTCACGGCCCGGCACCGGAGCAGGAAATGGTTGGTCAGTTCCGTCATGTCGATCATGCTCGACCCCGGCCGGGCG
This sequence comes from Rhodococcus pseudokoreensis, assembly GCF_017068395.1. Classification (NCBI taxonomy): domain Bacteria; kingdom Bacillati; phylum Actinomycetota; class Actinomycetes; order Mycobacteriales; family Nocardiaceae; genus Rhodococcus; species Rhodococcus pseudokoreensis. The sequence continues at coordinate 639,783 of NZ_CP070619.1, forward strand.
GCACTGATCACGACGACGGTGCGGGACACGAGGTGCCCGTAACCGTGGTGCTGCAGCCAGTCCAGCGTCGCGGCGGCACTGCGGGCGCCGTCGATCGCGGGCGAACTCACCAGCACCAGGGAATTGGCGAGTTGCAGAACACCGTTCATCGCCGAATGCATGATGCCGGTGCCGCAGTCGGTGAGGATGATGTTGTAGTACACCTGCAGGACGTCGATGACCCGCCGGTAGTCGTCCTCGCTGAACGCCTCGGAGATCGCCGGGTCCTGCTCGCTCGCGAGCACCTCGAGGCGACTCGGCGCCTGCGACGTGTGAGCCCGCACATCCGAATAGCGCAAGATGTCCGGCTCCGCCGCGATGAGGTCACGGACCGTCGAATGTGTCTGCAGGGGAACCCGTTGCGCGAGCGTCCCGAAGTCGGGGTTGGCGTCGACGGCGATCACGCAGTCGCCGCGCAACGATGCGAACGTCGAACCGAGCCCGATCGTGGTCGTCGTCTTCCCGACGCCGCCCTTCAAGGACAGGAACGCAATTCGATAGTCCCCCTGGATCGGCTGCCGGATCCGGTCGAGGAGTGCCGCGTCGCGAGCCTCCCCCGCCGACTCCCCCGGGTTCACCGTTCCCCCGGTGAGCCGGTGCAGTCCGCGCCGCCATCCCCGGCTCGGCGCCTTGCGCGCCCGCTTCAGGAGCGCATCCGCCACCAGATCCTGATTGGTCACCTGATGCTGACTCGGCGCCGGAGTGGGATCGTCCCAGGACTGCTGCCCCCACGGATCCGCCGCGGCATCGCCCACCGGGGCGCCGCCACCGTCGTTCAGCCAGGACGGCTGCGATCGAGTCAAGTCTTCGCGGTCCACTGTTCCCCCGGGATAGTGCAGAAACAACTGCAGATTCGAGGGGCGACGCTACCAAACCGGGTCAGGCCCGGGGATGCGCCTGATCGTGCGCCGCACGCAGCCTGCCCGGAACCGTCCGTCGCGAGCGCGAGCTGCCGGAAGGTCGCTGCTAGGAGAGGCAGCAGTCGACTCGGGCGGGGCAAGAATCGAGCAGCCGCGCCAGTAGAGTTCTTTTGTGCAGCGAACGATCTCCATCCCGATGTTGTGTGTTCTGGCGTTACTGTCCGCGATCGCCCCACTGGCCACCGACATGTATCTCCCCGGCCTCCCCCTGATGACGGAGAGCCTGAACACGTCGGCGCCGAGCGTGCAGCTGACACTGACCACGTTCATGGCGGGGCTCGGGATCGGCCAGCTCGTGGTCGGACCGTTGTCGGACGGTCTCGGACGCCGTCGCCTGCTGATCGGCGCCACCGTCGTGACGACCCTCGCCGCGATGGCCTGCGCTCTCGCCCCGACCGTCGAAACCCTCATCACCGCACGACTTTTCCAGGGACTGAGCGGCGGCGCGGCGATCGTGCTCGCGCGCGCCTGCATCGCTGACCGGGCCCGCGGGGACAGCGCCGCACGGCTCTTCAGCATCATGATGATCATCGGCGGCGTCGCACCGGTGGTCGCACCGCTGCTGGGTGGGGCCCTGCTCGGGCCGGTCGGCTGGCGAGGGATCTTCTGGGTCCTCACCGCCGCCGGGGTGGCGATGTTCGCGGGCGTGCTGATCCTCGTCCCGGAGACGCTTCCCCCGGAGAACCGGCACGGCGGCGGGCTCACTGCCCTCGTCCGGAACCTGCACTACGTCGTCGGCAACCGCGTCTACCTGGGTTACGCGTTCACGTTCATGTTCGGGTTCGTCGCACTCTTCTCGTACATCTCTGCGTCGCCGTTCGTCGTGCAGAACGTCCTCGGCCTCAGTCCGGGGCAGTTCTCGATGGTGTTCGCGGTGAACGCGGCCGGGATGGTGAGTTCCGCGATCGTGAACACGCGACTCGTGGGCACGTTCCATGCCCGGCAACTGCTGCGTTTCGGGGTCACGCTGCTCCTGGCGGCGGGCGTGGTGCTGCTGCTCGCCGCGACAACGATCGATACGCCGTCCTGGTGGGCGATCCTGATCCCGCTGTTCGTCTCCGTGTCGAGCATCGGTTTCGTGATGGGCAACGCGACAGCGCTGGCCCAGGGCGAGGTGACGAAGGCGTCCGGCACCGGGTCCGCGCTCCTCGGGGCAGGCCAGTTCGGGCTCGCCGCGGTGGTTTCGCCGCTCGTCGGCATCGCCGGACCCGACAGTGCCGTGCCGATGGCCGTCGCGATCCCGTCGGCGGGTGCCGTGGCCATGCTGTCGCTGCTGGTGCTGACGCGGCGGACGCACACGTCATAGCGCGTCCGCCGCGGCGGGTCAGCGGGTCAGCGGGTCAGCGGGAGACGCCCTCACTCGCGGCGAGTTCGGACTTCCACACCCGGAAGCCTTCCTCGGTGCGACCGCGGCGCCAGTATCCGGAGATCGACGCGGCCGAAGCGGGGACGCCCCGCTCGTTGCGCACGTAGGAGCGGAGGTTCTGCATCACGGCCTGCGCCTCACCGTGAATGAACACCTGCGCGTTTCCGGGCAGCCATTCGGTGTCGCGGACCGCCGCGACGAGGGGGGCGTTGTCTCCCGACGCCTCTTCCCCGATCCTGTCCGCCGTGTCGCCGCGGTGTAGCCACGTGACGTCGACGCCCGCGGGCGCGTCGAAGGCGATCTCGTCGTCCGGCCCGGCGACCTCGATGATCACCCTCCCCACCGCGGACGCGTCGAGCTTCTCGACGGACGCAGAGATGGCGGGGATCGCGGTCTCGTCGCCCGCGAACAGGTACCAGTCGGCCGCCGGGTCCGGTGCGAATGCCCCTCCGGGGCCGCGCAGCGTCAGGACGTCACCGGCCGCCGCGGACGCCGCCCACGGTCCGGCGACACCGGCGTCGCCGTGGACCACGAAGTCGATGGCGATCTCCCGCGTCACCGGGTCCACGGACCGGATCGTGTAGGTGCGCAGCACGGGCGCTTCGGGGCTTCCGAATTCGAGTTTCGCGTACGCGTCCGAGAAGGCGTTGGGAACGAAACTGTCGAACCCCGGGTCCCCGAGGATTACCCGCACCATGTGCGGGGTCAGCCATTCGGTCCGGAGCACGGTCAGTGTTGCGGTCGGCTTTGCCACAGGCATCTCTCCAATGAACTCAAGTTGGTTAGTGTTACCTAACTACGGTACAGGAGAGACTGCCGGCGGCGGCCGGAGTCGTCTACGAGCCGGAAGCGAACAACAGGCTCAACACCTGCGCGACGAAGTTCCGCCACAAATCCTCGGCTGACCCCATATCTCACTCCTTACGTGACGCTGATCCACCTGTGGGTATCGCATGTTGCGAGGTGCGTTCCAGACACGTTTCTACTCCACCTCGTCGCCGATCGGTCGGTTCGACTCGCCCTTTGCGCAGGCCGGAGCGCGGCGACCAGTCTTACCCCGCGACATACTTCGACCCTTGCCTATATTGGTAGAGGCCGATATAAAGGGGATGTGCATGCGTTCGACGTACTCGGCGACCCCGTCCGCCGGCGGATCATGGAACTCCTGTCCGAGGGCGAACTCTCGGCCGGTCAGGTGACCGAAGTCGCAGCCGCAGAGTTCGGGATCTCACAGCCGACGGTGTCCGGGCACCTGCGGGTGCTGCGGGAGAACGGGTTCGCCACGGTCCGTCGCGAAGGCACCAGGCGTCTCTACGCGGTCGAGCCGGCGCCGCTGCAGGAGGTGGATCGATGGCTCGACGGGTTCCGCCGGTTCTGGAGCCAGCCGCTCGACGCCCTGGCCACCGAACTCGCCCGCGGGAGTCGTCAGGACCCCCGGCCGAGCCGGTCCGCACACCCCGAATCATCGACAGAAGGAGACCGACAGTGAACGAGATCGCCGGTCAGGACACCAGCCTGACGACAGTGCAGCGGAGCATGGGTAATCGCGAGATCGCCGAGGGTGCAGCGCGAACGGCGGTGCTCCGACGACGCTACGACGCGCCGATCGACGACGTCTGGAATGCCATCACGACCCCGGACCGCGTCGACCGCTTCTTCCTCCCGCTCAGCGGCGACCTGCGCGCGGGCGGATCCTTCGCCCTGCAGGGCCAGGCCAGTGGGGAAATCCTGGCCTGCGTCGCGCCGCATCTGCTGCGGCTGCAGTGGACTCCGCCCGGCGACCGTGGTTACAGCGATCAGGTCGAGGTCCGGCTGACCGCCGACGGTCCGGACGCGACGTGGCTGGAGTTGGAACACGCCTCCGTCGCCGACGTCTTCCGCAACGACCCGGACACGGGCTGCTACGGCGTCGGAACGGGCTGGGAAGGTCCCCTGCACTATCTCGGCGAGTACCTGCGCGGCGCCCTGCCGGACCGCCCCAGCACCGAGTGGTACACCTTCGACGAAGCCGAGGAACTGCGCCTCGCCAACTACCGCGGCACGGAATGGGCCAAGGTCGAGGCGCAGCACGCGCGGAGCACCGGCGACGCCTGAGAAGGCATTCAGGTCGCCTGCCCCCGGGGCCCGCTCCGTCTCACCGCTGCCGGGACCATCCCGTGTCGTCGCAGCCGACGAAACCCTCCATCTCCAGCAACGGGAGTACGGCGCGGACCTGCTCGACCGCGACCCCGGACAGTTCGGACAGATCCCGGACCCCACGCGGTCCGGCGGCCGGCAACGCCTCGTACACGAGCAGCGCGTCACCCGACAGCGCATCGAGATCGCGGACCACCTCGGGGCCGTCCCGCAGTCCGATCGGCCCGGCCTCCTCGACCACGTCGCCGGCGTTCGCGACCAACCGCGCCTCCCCCTCCCGAATCATCCGATTGCATCCGGTCGACGACGCCGACGTCACCGGACCGGGCACCGCCATCACCGGACGGCCCAGTTTGCGCGCCCAGCTCACCGTGTTCCTGGCGCCGCTGCGCCAGCCCGCCTCCACCACGACCACCCCGTCGGACAGGCTCGCCACCAACCGGTTCCGCGCCAGGAACCGATGTTTCGCCGGAGTCGTGCCCGGCGCGTACTCGCTGACCACCGCACCGTTCTGTGCGATCTGCCGCAACAGGCGCGCATGCCCCGCCGGGTACGCGCGATCCACACCACACGCCAGCACCGCCACTGTCAGGCCCCCGACGCCCAGCGCCGCACGATGCGCGGCGCCGTCGACCCCGAACGCCGCGCCCGACACGATCGTCCACCCGTCGACCGCGAGATCACCGGCAATCTCCGCCGTCACGTGCTCGCCGTACCCACTCGCCGCCCGTGTCCCCACGATCGAGATCGCCCGATCGGTGAGTTCGGCCACCGGGCGCGACCCGAGTACCCACAGCGCCAGCGGCGGGCCCTCGTCCCGCGACCGCGACAGATTCCCGAAACCGAGGAGCCGCCACTGTGGCCATTCGTCGTCGTCCGGCGTCACGAGCCGGCCACCCATCCCCGCCACCAGTTCGAGATCGTCCGCGGCCGTGTCCACGTGGGCACGGGCCACCGTGCGCTCCCCCAGCATGTCCGACAGGTCCCGCTCCCGCACGGCCCGCGCGGCCTCCTGCGGCCCCACCTCCTCCACGAGGCGGGACAGCGCCGGGCACGGCCCCTGCACCACCTTCGACAGATACGCCCACGCCAACCGGCGCGGATCGTGAACTCCACTCGGACCGCCTGCGTCACTTCGACTTTCCACCGTCATTGAAAGCTCCGATCACGAAAACCCAGCGCGGTGACCACCTGCTCCGGGCCCGGCATGGCGAGGCCCGCCAGATCGCTCACCGTCCATGCCACCCGTAGCGCACGATCGGCGCCTCGGGCCGTGATCAGCCCCTTGCGCAGCGCCCGCTCGACCGGCGCCAGCGCCGGGCGCGCCAGCCGGAACTTCTGCCGCAGGGCCGGGCCCGGCACCTCCGCGTTGGTGCGCCACCCGTAGTCGCTCCACCGCTCGCCTGCGGCGGCGCGCGCCTCGGCCACCCGCTGCCGGACGTCCTCGGTGCTCTCGCCGACGTCGTCGATGAACGCCCCGGTCGCGACGGCCTGCATCCGCACCCGCAGGTCCACGCGGTCCATCAGCGGTCCCGACAACTTGCCGAGATAGCGTCGCCGGGCGGTCGGCGCGCACACGCAGTCCGCCTCCCGCGGCGGCGCGCAGGGGCACGGATTGGCCGCGAGGATCAGCTGGAAACGCGCCGGGTAGCGGGCGACCCCGTCCCGTCGCGCGATCCGCACCTCCCCGTCCTCGAGTGGGGTCCGCAGGGCCTCGAGTACCTTGGTTCCGATCTCGGCGCACTCGTCGAGGAACAGCACCCCGCGGTGGGCGCGACTGACCGCACCGGGTTTCGCGACACCGCTGCCGCCGCCGACGAGTGCACTCACCGACGCGGTGTGGTGGGGTGCAATGAACGGCGGCACGTCGATGAGGGGGCGCTCGGGCGGCAGGAGTCCCGCCACCGAGTGGATTGCCGTCACCTCGAGCGACTCGCTCTCGGTGAGCGGCGGCAGAACTCCCGGAAGACGTTGCGCCAGCATCGTCTTTCCGACGCCAGGTGGGCCGGTGAGCATGAGGTGGTGCGCTCCCGCCGCCGCCACCTCGATGGCCCAGCGGGCCTCCGTCTGACCGACCACCTCGCTCAGATCGGCGCGCACCGGCTGGGCGACCCACTGCGCCGGCTCGGGGTACTCGAGATCGCGCTCCTCCCGCAGCCACGCGATCGCCGCCCTCAGATCGTGTGCGCCGAGCACCTCGACACCGCCGACCAGCCCCGCCTCGGGCAGCGACTGCACCGGGACCACCACGGTCGCCCATCCCGCGTTCTTCGCCGCGAGCACCGCGGGCAGGATCCCGCGCACCGACCGGAGCCGGCCGTCGAGCGCCAGTTCGCCGAGCAGAACGGTCTCGCGCAGCCGCTGCCGCTTCACCTGTTTGGCCGCATCGAGCACGGCAGCGACGAGCGCGAGGTCGTAGACCGATCCGACCTTCGGCAGGGTCGCAGGCGACAACGCGAGGATCACCTTCGAATCCGGCCACTCCTCACCCGAATTCGCGACCGCGGCCCTGATCCGGTCGCGCGCCTCCGACAGCGCGGTGTCGGGCAGCCCGACCAGGTGTACTGCGGGGAGCCCCCGGCCGATGTCGGCCTCGATCTCGACCAACTGACCGTCGACCCCGGTCACCGCCACCGAATGCGCGCGGCCCAGCGCCATCAGAACGCATCCCGGACATGCTCGATCTGAGGTTGCGGTCCGTGCCCGATCATGATTGCGACGACGTCGAACCGCACCCGCGACCAGTGCCGGCTCGACTCCCGCAACCATTCGACCGCCAGCAGGCGGATGCGTCGCTGTTTGGAGAACGTCACGGCCTCGGCGGGAGTGCCGTATCCCAGGCCGCGCCGCGTCTTCACCTCGACGAAGACGAGCCAGTCCCCTTCCGCCGCAATGAGATCGACCTCGCCGTAGCGGGATCGCCAGTTGCGGTCGACGATCTCCATGCCCGCCTCGGTGAGATACCGGGCGGCCAGATCCTCTCCATGTGCACCCAGCGCGAGATTGTGCGCCACAGCAGCCTCCACCCCGTCCCGCGGCGGCCCACCGATGCGAACCGCGCCTCTCGCACCACCATGGCCGAACCGGATTCCGGACGACCCACGCGAACTGGGCGAACAGACTGGGTTGTGGATGGATCACGGGTTGTGGACAACTCGGCAGTCCGCGACGGCCGTGCGCGAGGAAACCCCAGGCCAGGGCTGTCAAGACGGTAGTCGAACGATCAGCCGACAGCCGGCATCCAGCGGCGCGCGAGGGCCGCCACCCACTCGGCGGCCTCACCGGGATCCTCGGGTGGTGATTCGACGAGGACGAGTTCGTCGACGCCCGCGCCGACCAGGGCGTCGACATGGGACGGGTCCACTTCGCGCAGGGCAACGGCCAGGCGCAAGCCGGCGGGATCGCGCCCCGCGTCCCGGCACAGTGCGCGGATCGCTTCGATCCGTTCGGCGACGGCGTCGACGCCGTCCAGGTTGAACCCGTACCAGCCGTCGCCCCACGCCGCGACCCGGCGGAGCGCGGCGTCGCTGTTACCGCCGAGCACGACCGGAATCCGGCGATCGCGCACGGGTTTCGGGTTCACGCGAATCGAATCGAAGTGGACGAACTCGCCGTCGAACGTCGCGACGTCGTCACGCCACAGCGTGCGCATCGCGGCGACGTATTCGGCGGCGCGCTCGCCGCGGCGCTCGAACGGAATGCCGAGTGCAGCGAATTCTTCCCGGGACCAGCCGATGCCGACGCCGAGGATCAGCCGGCCACCGCTCATCACATCCAGCGTCGCCGCCTGCTTGGCCATGAGCACGGGATTGTGTTCGGGCAGCAGCACTATCCCGGTGGCGACGCCGATCGTGTGGGTGGCTGCGGCGGCGAAGCTCAGCCCGATCATCGGGTCGAGCCAATCCGCGACGGCGGGGACGGCGATCTTTCCGTCGTCCGCGTACGGATACCGCGACTCGGGCCGGTCCACCATCACGACGTGTTCGCCGGCCCACAGCGTCACGAATCCGCTGTTCTCCGCGGCCACCGCGACCGCGTCGATCACGGCGCGGCGAGCGCCGGTACCGATCCCGAGGGCGTGCAACCCGAGGCGCATCGGCCGATCGTCTCACAGTTGCCCGGCCGAAGTGCCCGGTTCCGGGACGCACCTGTCCGCGCACGTCGAGGCTCCTGGCGTAGTGCTCCTCGAGCACCTCGAGGTGCGTCCAGCTCTCCAGGGCCGCCAGCTGACAACCCGTGACGGGGAAGGGCCGGTGCTGCACCGGCCCTGTCGTCGTCAGCCGGGCTCGCCGTCCGAATCCGCCGGAGACGGGGCCGCCGTAGACGGAGTGGCCGTCGTCGCGGTGAGTCCGGCATCGTCGAGCGCACGCCCGGTGAGTACCCGGCCCAGTTCGATCATCTCGGCGGCGCGGTGGAAGTCGAGGCTGCGGCACGCGTTCCGCGGGACCCGGACGTGCACGTCCGGTGGGTACGCGGCGAGCTGGTACCGGGCCAACGTCGCCTGCATCACGTCGAGCGAGCGGTTCATCACCGCGAACCGGCTGAACTTCGGGACGGCCACCGCGGTCCCCTCGACCACGGCCTGGTCAGCGATCACCTGGCCGTCCGGCTCCTCCGACGGATCCGGGTCGGTGTGCGCGGCACCGAACCGTCCGACCACCGACCGCACGATGTCCAGGTCACGCAGCTGCGCGGCGCTGCGGCGGAAGCGGGCCATCCATTCGTCCACCGGCCGCGAGTCCGCGCTGACGTTCTCCGGGGCCGGGGAACGGCCGTCCCGATCCTCGGCGCCCAGGCTGATTCCGACGGTCAGGTCGGCGCTCACCGAGACGAGCGACGCCATCGGCAGCGGATCCAGCACCCCACCGTCGGCGAGGACCCTGCCGTTGAGCACATACGGCGTGATGACGCCGGGGATGGCGATCGACGCGCGGATCGCCGCGTCGACGGGGCCGCGCTGAAACCACACCGACCGGCCCGCAGCGAGATCGGTGGCCACGGCCGTGTACGGAATGGGTAGGTCTTCGATGCGGATCTCGCCGAGGATCTCCCGGACCCGGTGCAGGATCTTCTCGGCGTGGATGGCGCCGGGCGCGGACACCGACAGGTCGAGGAGCCGCACGACGTCCAGCTGGGTCAGACCGACCGCCCACCGGGTGAAGTCGTCGAGCTTCCCCGCGGCGTGGAGGCCACCGACGAGGGCGCCCATCGACGATCCTGCGACACCGACGATCTCGAATCCGCGCTCCTCGAGTACCTGGATCGCGCCGATGTGGGCGTACCCGCGGGCGCCGCCACTGCCCAGAGCCAGCGCGACGCGCCTCGGTCCGGTCATCGGATGATCGTACGCGGCCGGGAAGGTCGGATCGTCAGGACAGACCGTTGTCCGGGAGCCGCAGGTCCGGCTTGTCGAGTTCCTCGATGTTCACGTCCTTGAACGTGATGACGCGGACGTACTTCACGAACCGGGCGGGGCGGTACATGTCCCACACCCAGGCATCGGACATCCGCAGCTCGAAGTAGATCTCGCCGTCCGCGTTGTGCGGCAGCAACTCCACCGAGTTGGCCAGATAGAACCGGCGCTCGGTCTCCACGACATAGGAGAACTGACCGACGATGTCCCGATACTCGCGGTAGAGCGACAGCTCCATCTCGGTTTCGTACTTCTCGAGATCCTCGGCACTCATCGGTCTCGGAGTCCTCCTGCTCTGGTGTGAATTGTCATCATCTCGCACTTCCGGAACTGTTATCCACTCGGTGTAGCAGCGCCGCGACATTCGACCACGATCGGCGGTGCTCCGGGCACGGTCCCAGCTCGTCGAGCGCCGCCAGGTGGGCGGGCGTGTTGTACCCCTTGTGGATCGCGAAACCGTAACCGGGGTGTGTGTCGTCCATCGCGACCATCACCCGGTCCCGCGACACCTTGGCCAGGACGCTCGCCGCCGCGATGCACGCCGCCGCGGCGTCGCCCCCGATCACCGGCAGCGACGGGGCCGGGAGCCCCGGGACGCGGAAGCCGTCGGTGAGAACGTAGCCGGGGGTCGTCGAGAGTCCCGCGACCGCACGCCGCATGCCCTCGATGTTGGCGACGTGGACCCCCATGCGGTCGACTTCCTCGGCCGGGAAGGACACGACGCTCCACGCCACTGCCAGGCGGGTGATGGCCGGGAACAGCTCTTCGCGCGTGCGTTCGGTGAGCTTCTTCGAATCGTCGAGCCGCGCCAGCGCCGGATACGGCTTCGGTGCGAGCACACAGGCCGCCACGACGAGCGGGCCCGCACACGCGCCCCGGCCGGCCTCGTCGACACCGGCCACCGGCCCGAGTCCGCTGCGGACCAGGGCCGACTCCATCGTCCGCAGACCGGACGACCTGCGAATGACGATGCGTGGAGGCCAGGAAGTCACTTGCCCTGGATATCGGGTGAACTGATCGTGCCCATCCGCGACGGCGGCAACGCGATGAAGACTGCCTTGCCGATCACGTTGTCGAGCGGGATGGTGCCTTGCATGTCGTCGCCCACGTGGTACCGCGAGTCCGCGGAGTTGCTGCGGTTGTCGCCCATCATCCACAGATGACCCTCGGGGACGGTGACGGGACCGAAGCAGCGTGCCGACTTCAGCGCCGTGTCGCAGGTCTGTGAGCCTGGGACGAACGGGAAGTCCATGACGACGTAGGGCTCGTCGAGTGGTTTACCGTCCACCAGGATGCGCCCCTGGTCGTCACAGCATTCGACGGTCTGACCGCCGGTGGCGATCACACGCTTGACGAGGTCGTTCTCGTCCGGCGGGACGAGTCCGACGAGGGAACCGACTTCCTGCGCACCGCGGATCACCACGTTGGAGGAACGGGTGGAGACGAAATCCTGTGACCACGAGTCGGGGCCGCGGAACACGATGACGTCACCCGGTTTCGGATCACCGAAGCGGTAACCGATCTTCTCGACCACGATGCGGTCACCGGTGCAGCCCGCGCACCCGTGCAGCGTCGGTTCCATCGATTCCGACGGAATGAGATAGACCCGCGCGACGAACGTCTGCAGCAGGAAACTCAGGACGAGCGCGACCAGAATCAGGATCGGCAACTCGCGGAGGAAGGAGCGGGGCTTCTTCTCGGGCTCCGCCGCACCGCCGTTCACCGCGGAGGTGGCGGCCGAATCGCCGGTGGTCTCGGATTCCGACGACAATGCCCGCTCCTTCGAAGAATCTGTCACGAAATCAGATTAGCCCGGCACCGCGCGTACGCAGTGCCGGGCTCATCGGAAAGGTCAGCGCTTTTCCTTGATCTTGGCGGCCTTGCCACGCAGATCGCGGAGGTAGTACAGCTTGGCGCGACGGACGTCACCGCGGGTGACGACCTCGATCTGCGCCAGGTTGGGGCTGTGAACCGGGAAGGTGCGCTCGACGCCGACGCCGAAGGAGACCTTGCGGACGGTGAAGGTCTCGCGGACGCCACCGCCCTGACGGCGGATCACGACGCCCTTGAAGACCTGCACGCGCTCCTTGGAGCCTTCGATGACCTTGACGTGCACGTTGAGGGTGTCGCCGGGACGGAACTCGGGAATGTCGTCGCGGAGGGACTTCTTGTCCAGGAAATCGAGAGTGTTCATCGGTGTTCCATCCTTGCGTTTTCACAGGAGCAGAGGAACCGAGCGGCACCCGGACGTTCGGAGAACACCGGTGCTCGTCTGGTTCGTGCCCAGATCAAGTACTGCTGCCTGGTCCAGGCAACCCGTCCATTGTGCCAGACGCCACCGGGTGAAGCGAAATCGGTGGTGGCGCCGCATGCACCACGTGGTCGAGTTCCACCTCGGCCGCCACCTTGGCATGTTCCGCGGCTTCCTTCACGTGCACCGCGCTGGGCGTCCCGGCGATGAAGTCCTGCACGAAGATCTTGGCCCGGATGACCGGCCGCCGCCACTTGCGCTCCCGTTCGAGTGCCCGCAGCATCCGCTTCGGCTTCGAGGTGTAGCGCCACCGTGCCCACGGCGCGCTCGGCCTGCTGAGCCGGAGCGCCCCGATCAGCAGGATCGGGAACACGAACAATCCGAGCAGTCCCGTCCAGATCTTCCCCTTGAGCAGCACCACCGCCGCGATGAGCAGATTGATCACCGACGACAGCGCGATCGCCACCCGCACCCAGGGATCCGGGGAATCCCGGAAGTCGGTGACATTGATCAATTCGAGTGGACGCAGACCGAGGAGCAGCAGACCGGTGACGCCGATCGCGACGAACACGGCATCGACCGACGTCCGGCCCTCGTCCGCCCAGTACACGTCTTGCAGGTAGAAGATCAGCGCGAACTCGTCCAGCACCAGAGCGGCGCCGATCCCGAAGAACGTGGCGAGGACGGCGCCGGTGGTCTGGGTGCCGTCCTCGTACACGGCGATGAGGGCGACACCGGACATGAGCATCGTCACGACGCCGAACACCACGTGGTGGACGTGGTGCCCGCCGGGTTTGACGTTGCCCGGCCACCACGAGACCTCGGCGCGGATCATCCGCACGCTCAACCGGATGAACAGGAATGCCGCGAGAAACCCGAGCAGGAAAAAGAGCAGAGGCAGGCGCCCGTGCCCGACGATTTCCCTATCCAGCCATTCGTACATCGGCATCCACTATCCCAGTAAAGAACTGGTCACTCCACGGGAAAGTGGCGGCTCGTGTCGGGATGGTGACCTCCTACTTGCCGAACCCCGCCTTCCGCAGCGCGTCGGCCATCGACCCGCCGGGCGCCGGGCGGTTGTCCCGGCCGCGGTCGCGTCCACCCTGCTGCTGCGGCTTGCCCCCGCCGCGCCGGTCCTGCGGCTGCCCGCCGCCCCGCCGATCCTGCCGCTGCCCGCCGCCGCGGGGACCGTCGCTCTTGCGACCGCCTGCCCCGACCTCGTCGTCGAGTCGCAGCGTCAACCCGATGCGCTGACGCGCCTCGTCGACCTCGAGGACCTTCACCGTCACCACGTCGCCCGACTTCACGACGTCGCGTGGGTCCTTCACGAAGTTGTGGGACATCGCCGACACGTGGACGAGGCCGTCCTGGTGGACACCGATGTCGACGAACGCACCGAACGCCGCCACGTTGGTGACGACGCCCTCGAGGGTCATCCCTGGCTTCAGATGCGACACCTTCTCGATGCCCGCCGCGAACGTGGCCGTCTTGAATTCCGGGCGGGGGTCGCGTCCGGGCTTCTCGAGCTCACCGATGATGTCGGTGACGGTGGGGAGTCCGAACCGGTCGTCGACGAAGTCGGCCGGGTTCAGGCTGCGCAGCGCAGATGTGTTGCCGATGATCTCGCGTACGCCGGTGCCGCTGGTCTGGACGATCTTGCGCACCACCGGGTACGCCTCGGGGTGGACGCTGGACGCGTCGAGGGGGTCGTCGCCGTTGGGGATCCGGAGGAAGCCGGCGCACTGTTCGAACGCCTTCGGGCCGAGCCTCGCGACGTCCTTGAGCCCCTTGCGGCTGCGGAACGGGCCGTTCTGGTCGCGGTGCGCGACGATGCTCTCGGCGAGGGACCCGGCGATACCGGACACGCGGGACAGCAGCGGCACGGACGCGGTGTTGACGTCGACGCCCACGGCGTTCACCGCGTCCTCGACGACGGCGCCGAGCGAACGCGCGAGCAGGGTCTCCGACACGTCGTGCTGGTACTGGCCGACGCCGATCGACTTCGGGTCGATCTTCACCAGTTCGGCGAGGGGATCCTGCAGGCGCCGGGCGATGGAGACGGCGCCGCGGATCGACACGTCGAGGTCGGGCAGCTCCGCCGAGGCGTACGCGGAGGCCGAATACACGGACGCGCCGGCCTCGGAGACGACGATCTTCGTGAGGTTGGTGGCGCCGGACTTGGCGATCAGCTCGCTCGCGAGCGCGTCCGTCTCACGGGAGGCGGTGCCGTTCCCGATCGCGATCAGCTCCACGCCGTGCTTGGCGACGAGGCCGGCGAGAGTGGCGAGGGAGGCGTCCCACTTGTTCTGCGGCTGGTGCGGGTAGATCGTCTCGTGGGCCACCACCTTGCCGGTGGCGTCCACGACCGCGACCTTGGTGCCGGTCCGGAAACCGGGGTCCAGGCCCATCGTGGCGCGGGTGCCTGCCGGCGCCGCCAGAAGCAGGTCTTTCAGGTTGGTGGCGAACACGTCGACGGCGTCCTTCTCCGCCGACTGACGCAGCCGCATCCGGGTGTCGATGCCCAGGGTGACGATCATCTTGGTGCGCCACGCCCACCGCACGGTGTCGAGGAGCCACCGGTCGGCCGGCCTGCCGCGGTCGGCGATGCCGAAGCGTCCGGCGATCCGGCCCTCGTAGACCGTGGGCTCGCCCGGGACGGCCTCTTCCGTGTCGGGCGCCAGGGTGAGCGAGAGCACCTCTTCCTTCTCGCCGCGGAGCACCGCCAGGATCCGGTGCGAGGGGAGCTTGCCGAACGGTTCGGAGAACTCGAAGTAGTCGGCGAACTTCGCGCCCTCGGTTTCCTTGCCCTTGCGGACCGCGGACACCAGTTGACCGCGGGTCCACATCAGCTCACGGAGCTCACCGACCAGGTCGGCGTCCTCGGCGAAGCGTTCGACGAGGATCGCGCGCGCACCTTCGAGCTGTTCGGCGGTGTACGACGCCGGGTCGGTCGAGGGATCGGTGATCAGCGCGTCGGCGACGGGCTCGTGACCGGCTTCGCGCGCGATCTGCGCCTTGGTGCGCCGCTTCGGCTTGAACGGCAGGTAGATGTCCTCGAGACGCGCCTTCGTCTCGGCGGTCATGATCTGCCCGCGCAGCTGATCGTCGAGCTTGCCCTGCGAGTCGATCGACTCGAGCACGGCGTCCCGGCGCTCGTCCAGTTCCCGCAGGTACCGCAGGCGTTCCTCGAGCTGGCGGAGCTGAGCGTCGTCGAGCGTTCCGGTGACTTCCTTGCGGTACCGGGCGATGAAGGGCACGGTGGCTCCGCCGTCGAGGAGATCCACGGCGGCCGCGACCTGTCCCTCCCGGACGTCGAGCTCCTCGGCAATGCGCTGGTTCACGGTCTTGAGAGTCACGGAAATGGACCCTACCGCTACTCTGAGACAATAACGTCGGCGGTGACGCCGTCACGGAAATCTCGGGAGAATTTCATGTCCAGGCTGATCCGCTGCCTGACGGTCATGGTCTTCCTGCTGGGTGCGACGCAGGCCTGCACGATCCCGACCGAGACGAACTCCGTGGTCGACATCCCCGCGACTTCACCGGCGGTCGCGACCCCCGACCTTCTCCCTGCCGAGGTACCCGCAGGGGAACCTGCCGGTGACGGCCTGACCGTGAGCCCGGAGCCGTTCCCCTCCGCGCGGGTTCCCGTCTCCGCGCCTCTCGCGGAGCGCATCTCGGCGGCGGTGGCGACCGCGACGGCCGAGCGCGGCGCCGACGTGTCGATCGCCGTCCTGGACCGGGCCACCGGCAGCTATCTGGAGGACGCTGCAACCGAACCGGTCGAAACGGCGTCGCTGGCCAAGCTCTTCATTGCCGCCCAGATGTATCACCTCGACGCGCTCGGTGAGCGGCCGCTGTCCGACTTCGACCGTCTCCTGCTGAAGCGGATGCTCGAGTCCTCCGACGACGATGCGGCCAACACGCTCTGGGACGATCTCGGTGGTTCGGACCTGGTCGTCGACGTCGCGGGGCGATACGGGCTCGCCGCCACCACACCGCCGTGGGACGGGTTGTGGTGGAACACCGAGACGACCGCCGCCGACCTCGTGACGTTCTACACGGGGCTTCTCGACGACCGCGACGGCCTGGGCCCCGGGCGCATCGCCGAGTTCGTCGGCTATCTGCGCGCGTCGACACCCGAGGGCATCGACGGCTACGACCAGCGGTTCGGCATCCCCGACGGGTTGCCGGGCGAGACCGTCGTCGGGGTGAAGCAGGGCTGGATGTGCTGTGTGGGTGATCGGTGGATCCACGTGTCGACCGGGTTGATCGGGGAGGACAACCGCTACATCGTGGCCGTCGCGTCGCGGGAGGACATCCGGTACGAGGACGACGAGGAGTCGTATCCGGATACCGCGATCACGGATGTCACCGAGGATTCGAGTGCGCAGCATGCACGGGACACTATGACCGGGTTCGTGAAGTCCCTGTTCCCCACCGGGGTCGTCGACGACTGGGCGCAGCCCCAGGGTTAGAGCCCGGGCCACGGAAATCGTTTCAGGGCAACAGGTCCGGGCGACGTTCGGCGGTGCGCTGCAGCGACTGCTCGCGCCGCCACGCCGCCACCTTCGCGTGATCGCCCGACAGGAGGACGGGCGGGACGTCGAGTCCGCGCCACGTGGCGGGCCGGGTGTAGCTGGGACCTTCGAGGAGTCCGTCGGAGAACGAATCCTCTTGGTGCGATTGCTGATTGCCGAGCACGCCGGGAATCAGGCGCACGAACGCCTCCGTCATCACCAGCACCGCCGCCTCGCCGCCGATGAGGACGTAGTCGCCGATGCTGACCTCTTCGACGCGAACCCGTCGGGCGGCGTCGTCGAACACCCGCTGATCGATGCCTTCGTAACGCCCGCAGGCGAAGACGATGTGCTTCTCCCCCGCCCAGCGCTCGGCGGTGGCCTGTGTGAACGGAACGCCGGCGGGTGTGGGGACGACGAGCAACGTGTCGGCGTTGCCGTCACCGGCGGCGAGGACGTCGTCCAGCGCGGGCCCCCACACGGTGGGCTTCATGACCATCCCCGGCCCGCCGCCGTACGGCGAATCGTCGACCGCCTTGTGGACGTCGTGCGTCCAATCCCGCAGATCGTGCACCTCGACGGAGATGAGGCCCTTGTCGATGGCCTTGCCGAGCAACGCGGCGCGAAGCGGTTCGAGGTATTCGGGAAAGATGGTGACCACGTCGAGGCGCACGGCTACCGACTCACTTCCCGTCGGCGGATTCACCGAAGTCGGGGTCGAGCAGCCCTTCCGGCGGATCGATCTCGACCACGCCGTCGGCCACGGACACCGACGTGACGATCGCGGCCACGAACGGGACCAGGAGTTCGCCGGACTGTTCACCGGCCCGACGGACCGAGAGCAATTCGCCTGCCGCGGAATGCAATACCTCGATGACGGTACCCACCTCGGTGCCGTCCGCGAGGCGCACCGACAGTCCCTCGAGTTCGTGATCGTAGAACTCGTCGGGGTCGTCGGAGGGCACGAGTTCGGCGCTGTCGATGACGAACAGCGTGCCCCGCAGCGCATCCGCGGCGGTGCGATCCGGGATGCCCTCGAGGCGCAGCAGAAGCCGCCCGGAATGCTCCCGGGCGGCTTCTACCGTGTACGTGCTCACAGTCTGCTCGCGCGGCTTGTGCCCCCGCAGCACGGCACCGACGGCGAATCGATCCCCGGGTTCGTCGGTGCGAACCTCGACCACGATCTCACCCTTGATGCCGTGCGACTTGGCGACACGGCCGACCACGAGCTCCACTGTTGTAAGGCCTCTACTGATCGGTGTCGACGACGTCGACGCGGATCCCGCGGCCACCGATACCGGAGACCAGCGTGCGCAGAGCGGTCGCGGTGCGACCACCGCGGCCGATGACCTTGCCGAGATCGTCAGGGTTGACGTGCACCTCGACAGTGCGCCCCCGACGCCCGGTGATCAGCTCGACACGAACGTCGTCGGGGTTGGCGACGATGCCACGAACGAGGTGCTCCACGGCATCGGCGACGACGGCACTCACTTGTCAGCAGCCTCGGACTCTGCAGCAGCCTCGGCGGGAGCGTCGGCAGCAGCCTCGGCGTCCTCGGCCTTCGCCTTCTTCTTCTTGGGCGTGATGGCCTCGCCGACGGGCTCGTTCTCGGCCTGCGCGAGCGCAGCCTGGAACAGCTCCAGCTTGGACGGCTTGGCTTCCTTGACCCGGAGGGTGCCCTCGGCGCCCGGCAGGCCCTTGAACTTCTGCCAGTCACCGGTGATCTTGAGGATGGCCTCGACGGGCTCGGTGGGCTGGGCGCCGACGCCGAGCCAGTACTGAGCGCGCTCGGAATCGACCTCGATCAGCGAGGGCTCTTCCTTGGGGTGGTACTTGCCGATGGTCTCGATCGCACGGCCGTTGCGGCGGGTGCGGGAGTCGGCGACGACGATGCGGTACTGCGGGTTCCGGATCTTGCCGAGCCGGGTGAGCTTGATCTTGACAGCCACTGCTGTACTTCTCCTTCAGTGCGCACACGAATGTGCCCACGTGTCACGTGCAATTCGGCGACGCGCAGGAATAGCGCGCCCGGTTTTGCCTCTAATCTGTGACCGCCGCGCGGTGCGTAACCGGATGCGGCGAACAGCGGTTCATTCTGCCAGACGAACCCCGGCAGGGGGAAACCAGGTCACCGGGTCTTGACGACGGCGCCCCGCAACACCACGACGTCGGGTGCGGCGAGGGCGTCGCTGCTCGCACGGGGGTCGTTCCGGAAGACCAGCAGATCCGCGGGCGCACCCGCTTCGACACCCGGATGTCCGAGCCACGCCCGCGCCTCCCAGCACGCGGCGCCGAGCGCCTCGGACGGGGTCAGCCCGACCGCCTTCAGTTCCTCGACCTCGTCGGCGATGCGCCCGTGGACGATCGATCCGCCCGCGTCGGTGCCCGCGTAGATCGGGATCCCCGCGTCGTGCGCGGCGCCGATCGTGTCCTTCACCCGCGAGTGCAGGTCGCGCATGTGCGCGGCGTAGACCGGGAACCGCGACGCGGACTCCGCAATCTCCGGGAACGTCGCGATGTTGATCAGCGTCGGGACGAGCGCGGTCCCGTGCGAGACCATCAGCTCGATCGTCTCGTCGGTGAGCCCGGTGCCGTGCTCGATGCAGTCGATTCCGGCGTTGATCAGGCCCGGAAGCGCATCCTCCGCGAAGACGTGCGCGGTGACGCGCGCCCCTTCGCGGTGCGCCGCCGCAATCGCCTCGACCAGGATGTCGTCGCTCCACAGCGGCGCCAGGTCGCCCGCGGAGCGGTCGATCCAGTCGCCGACGAGCTTGACCCACCCGTCGCCGGCCCGGGCCTGGCGCACGACCTCGTCCGGCAACTGCGACTCGTCCTCGAGATCGACGGGCAGTCCGCGGATGTACCGCTTGGGGGCGGCGATGTGCTGCCCGGCGCGGACGATCCTCGGCAGGTCGGGGCGGTCGTCGACGAAGCGGGTGTCGACCGGTGAACCGGCGTCGCGAATCAGGAGGACCCCGCAGTCGCGCTCGGTCTCCGCCTGCGCGATCAACCCCTCGATGCTCTCGCCACCGCCGCCGCCGAACTTGATGCCGACGTGGCAGTGGGCGTCGACGAGACCGGGAACGATCCAGCCCGACTCGCAGACGGTCTCGGCGCCGGGAATCGGGTCCGTCGAGATCACACCGCCGTCGACCCAGAACTCGACCGGCTGTTCGTCGGGCAGACCGGTTCCCCGGAAGTGCAGTGCGGCCATCGGCTACTTCTTCGGCAGCTTCAGCTGGGACAGGTCGATGCCCTCGAGTCCGGGCGGCAACTCGTCGAGGCCCTTCGGCATGTTCGACAGGTCGGGCATCCCCGCGGGGAGACCTCCGGGCGGCATCCCCGGGAACCCGCCGGGCAGGCCACCGGGGAATCCTCCGCGCACCTTCGGCGGCGTCGGTCCCTTGCCACCCTTCTTGCCCTTCTTGCCCTTCTTGCTGCTGCGCTGCGGCTTGCGCGCACCTGGCATGCCCATGCGCCCGGCCATCGCGGCCATCATCTTGCGGGCCTCGAAGAAGCGGTCCACGAGCTGGTTGACGTCGGAGACCTTCACGCCGGAACCGTTGGCGATCCGCAGCCTGCGGGAGGCGTTGATGATCTTCGGGTCGTCGCGCTCGGCGGGGGTCATACCGCGGATGATCGCCTGCACCCGGTCGAGCTGCTTCTCGTCGACGTTCGCGAGAGCGTCCTTCATCTGCCCCGCACCCGGGAGCATGCCCAGGAGGTTGCCGATGGGACCCATCTTGCGGACGGCCATCATCTGCTCGAGGAAGTCTTCGAGGGTCAGCTGGCCGGAGCCGATCTTCTGCGCGGTGGCCTCGGCCTGCTTCTGGTCGAAGACCTGCTCCGCCTGCTCGATGAGGCTGAGCACGTCACCCATGCCGAGGATGCGGCTGGCCATGCGGTCGGGGTGGAAGATGTCGAAGTCTTCGAGCTTCTCACCCGTGGACGCGAACAGGATGGGCTGCCCGGTGACCTCGCGAACGCTGAGCGCGGCGCCACCACGGGCGTCGCCGTCGAGCTTCGTGAGCACGACACCGGTGAATCCGACACCCTCGCGGAACGCCTCGGCGGTGCTGACCGCGTCCTGACCGATCATCGCGTCGAGGACGAAGATCGTCTCGTCGGGGTTCACGGCGTCGCGGATGCCCGCGGCCTGCGCCATCAGGTCGGCGTCGATACCCAGGCGACCCGCGGTGTCGACGATGACCACGTCGAACTGCTTGTTGCGGGCTTCCTCGACACCGGCCCGGGCCACCTCGACCGGGTCGGCCGCGGTGATGCCCAGCTCGTTGTCGCCGCCGCCGATGGACGTGCCCGGGTGCGGCGCGAACACCGTGGCTCCGGCGCGCTCACCGACGATCTGCAGCTGGGTGACGGCGCCGGGACGCTGCAGGTCGCAGGCAACGAGCAGCGGGGTGTGCCCCTGGTCGCGCAGCCACTTCGCGAGCTTGCCCGCGAGGGTGGTCTTACCGGAACCCTGCAGACCGGCGAGCATGATGACCGTCGGCGGCGTCTTGGCGAACACCAGCCGGCGGGTCTCGCCACCGAGGATCCCGACGAGTTCCTCGTTGACGATCTTGACGACCTGCTGCGCCGGGTTCAGCGCCGCCGAGACCTCGACGCCCTTGGCGCGTTCCTTGATCTTGGCGATGAACGAGCGGACGACGGGCAGCGCGACGTCTGCCTCGAGCAGGGCCAACCGGATCTCACGGCAGGTGGCATCGATGTCGGCTCCGGAAAGGCGACCCTTGCCACGCAGATCCTTGAGGGCTCCGGTCAACCTGTCGGAAAGGGATTCGAACACCGAGTGCGCTCCTGAAGTCATACGAGTGTGCGGTGGATATTCTCGGGCACCAGCCTAGCCGCTCACGTCCGGTCGTTCATTCTCCCCCGCTGCCCTCCTGCTTCTTCGGCTTCGTGAGCGGGACGACGCCGAGGATCGCGCTCTCGACCTGTTCCCGGCTCGCCCTGGTGTCCCCGCCGCCGACATCGAGGCAGAACGAGTCGATCACCGACGAGCCCAGGGTGGTCACCCGCGCCCACCGGACGTCCGCTCCGCACGTGTCGAACGCGTCGGCCAGCCTGCACAGCAGCCCCAGCCGGTCCTCGGCCCTGAGCTCGAGGATGACCTCGCCGGGCGACGCCGTGTCGAACCAGATGACCCGCGGCGGCGCCTGCGCGTACTGCACCGGAACGGCGGCCTCGCCGCGTTCCTCGACGGCGGCGACGCGCTGGCTCTCGCGGGCCTCCTCCTCCTTGGCGGTCAGCATCTCCATCAGATTCAGCTCGCCCGCCAGCGCGCGGATCAGCTCCTGGCGCAGCAGTCCCGCCTGCGGCGGGGCCCCGAACCTCGGGGACACGACGAACGAGTTGACCGCCGAACCCTCGGCACCGCCCAGCGAGGCGGAGAAGACCCGCAGGGAGTGCAGCGCGAGCACGCCCGCTGCCTTCGACAGCAGACCCCGCTGGTCGGGGGCGATGACCGTCACCACATACGTGTGGGGACTGTCCGCGGGGACCAGTGCGACGTGCACGCCCCCCGTCGCCGCCAGAGCGACGTGCTCCGGATCGAGCGGATCCGGCGCGGGCAGCACCTCGCCCGCCATGACCAGGCGGCAGCGGCGCACGAGTTCGCCGATGAGCGAGGACTTCCAGTCACCCCACACCCCGGGACCGGTCGCCAGTGAATCCGCCTCCGCCAGCGCGTGCAGCAGTTCGAGCAGAACGCCGTCTCCGCCGAGCGCCTCGACCACCCTCTCGACCGTCGCGGGATCGTCGAGGTCCCGCCGCGTCGCGGTGTGCGGCAGCAGGAGATGGTGGCGCACGATCGCCGTCAGCAGCGCGACGTCGGACGGCCACAATCCCAGCCGCTTGCCGATCTGGGTGGCCAGTTCCGCGCCGACCACGCTGTGATCGCCGCCGCGGCCCTTGCCGATGTCGTGCAGCAGCGCGCCGAGCATCAGCAGATCCGGGCGCGCGACTCGGGTGGTGAACCCACTGGCATACGCGGCGGTCTCGACGAGATGGCGATCCACCGTCCACGTGTGCACCGCGTCCCGCGGCGGCAGGTCCCGGACGGCACCCCACTCGGGAAGCAGCCTGCCCCACAGTCCGGTGCGATCGAGGGCCTCGATCGCGGCGACGGCCCGGCTACCGGAGCCCAGCATCACCAGCAGATCGTTCAGCGCCTCCTTCGGCCACGGCTCACGCAGCTCGGGGGCGTTGTCGGCCAGGCGATTCAGGGTGGACGCCGACATCGGCATCCCCGTCGTCGCCGACGCCGACGCCACCCGCAGCACGAGGCCGGGGTCCTTCGCGGGCCGGGCGTCGCGGGCCAGCACCACTTCCCCGGCGTGCTCGACGACTCCCTCGTCGAGGGGCCGCCGAACCGGTGGCCGGCGCAACCGCGCCAGACCACGCCGCGGCAGAGCATGGCCTGCCGTCCGCACCCCGACGTCGACGGAGTAGCTGATGGTGCGCGCGGCATCGCTGAGCATGCGCGCGAGGTCGAACCGATCGCCGATCCGGAGCGCGGCGCCGATCTCGTCGGCGTCCTGCGCCCGCAACTGGTCGCGCGAGCGTCCCGCCACCCGGTGCAGTTCGGTGCGGACGTCGAGGAGCCGCCGGTGCGCGAGCGCCAGTCCCCCGCCGGGCGACTCCGGGCCGAGTCCGGGCATGCCGTCGGTGAGCTGCGCAATGGACAGCGCGTTGAGCAACTGCACGTCCCGCAGTCCACCGCGACCGCTCTTGAGGTCGGGCTCGGCACGGTGAGCGATCTGGCCGCTGCGTTCCCAGCGGGCCTGCGTCTGCTCGATGAGGCCGTCGAAGCGGTTACGGATGTCGGTGCGCCACTGCCGGCGCACGCCGCTGATGAGCAGATTGGTCAGCTCGACGTCACCGACGATGTGGCGCGCCTCGAGCATCCCCAGGGCCGCGGTGATGTCCGTGTCCGCCACCTGCAGCGCCTGGGGGATGGTGCGGACACTGTGGTCGAGCTTGATGTGCGCGTCCCACAACGGATACCAGAGCTGGTCGGCCACCTGCGAGACCACCGCCGGATCCATGTCGTCGTGGAGCAGGAGGAGGTCGAGATCCGAGTACGGCAGCATTTCCCGCCGGCCGAGCCCCCCGACCGCGACGAGCGCGAAGCCGCTGTCCGGCTTGATGCCGAGTTCGGCACCCTTTGTGGTCAACCAGAACTCGTGCAGATCGACGAGCGCGTGACGCAGCGCAGCCGCGTCGAGCCGCCGACCGTGACCTGCCGGATTCCTTGCGCCGGGGCCGGTCTCGGAGCCGCCGGTGAGCAGTTGCCTGCGTGCGCGGGCCAGGTCCGCCGCTTCGTCCGATCCGCCTGACGCAACCGGCCCTGGTTCCGTCGCCTTGGCGACGGGACCAGGGCCGGTCTTACCGGACCCGTTGGGGTCAGAGCGCATCCGCGCCGCGTTCCCCGGTGCGTACCCGGATGACCGACTCGACCGGTGAGACCCACACCTTGCCGTCACCGATCTTGCCGGTGCGTGCGGCCTCGACGATCACCTCGACGACCTTGTCCACAGCAGCGTCGTCCACGACGACCTCGACCCGGACCTTCGGTACGAAATCGACCGAGTACTCGGCGCCTCGGTAGACCTCGGTGTGGCCCTTCTGCCGGCCGTACCCCTGAACCTCACTGACGGTCATGCCCAGGACACCCGCCTGCTCGAGTCCCGTCTTGACGTCCTCCAGAGTGAACGGCTTGACAATTGCTGTGATCAGCTTCATTTCCTCATCCCTCCTTGCCGGATACACGAGCGGCTGCCGAGTTTCCGCCGAGAGCGGCGAAATCGTAGGCGGTTTCTGCGTGTTCCGACTCGTCCACTCCAAGTGATTCACCCTCGTCGCTGAGCCGCAGCCCGATCGTGAACTTCACGATCAACGCGACGACGGCCGTACCGACGAGCGAGTAAAGCAGTACTGCTCCGGCGCCCACTGCCTGACGCCAGAGTTGGTCGAGGCCTCCACCATAGAACAGTCCGACAACGCCCGCGGGCGCCTCAGACGTTGCGACCAGGCCGACCATCAGCGTTCCGACGATGCCACCGACCAGGTGAACACCGACGACGTCGAGCGAGTCGTCGAACCCGAAGCGGAACTTGAGTCCGACGGCGAGCGCGCAGAGCGCTCCGGCCACGACGCCGATCGCGAGTGCGCCGAGGACGTTCACCGAGGAGCAGGAAGGCGTGATGGCGACCAGGCCGGCCACGATTCCGGAAGCCGCGCCGAGCGTGGTGGCGTGGCCGTCACGAATACGCTCGACCAGGAGCCAGGCGAGCATGGCCGCGCACGTTCCGATGACGGTCGTGATGAAGGTTGCACCGGCGATTCCGTTGGAACCGACAGCCGAACCGGCGTTGAATCCGAACCAGCCGAACCAGAGCAGGCCTGCGCCGAGCATCACGAAGGGCAGGTTGTGCGGACGGAACGGGGTTCCCGGCCATCCCTTGCGCTTGCCGAGGATGATCGCGAGGACGAGGCCGGCGGCGCCGGCGTTGATGTGGACCGCGGTACCACCCGCGAAGTCGACCGCGGCAAGTTTGTTGGCGATCCAGCCGCCGGTCTCGGCGGTGACGCCGTCGAAGGCGAAGACCCAGTGCGCCACGGGGAAGTACACGACCGTCGCCCAGAGGCCGGCGAACAGCAGCCAGGGACCGAAGCGGAGGCGATCTGCGACGGCACCCGAGATGAGGGCGACCGTGATGATCGCGAACATGGCCTGGAACGCGACGAAGACGGTCGCGGGAATGGTGCCGACGAGCGGGATCGCGGAATCGGCGATGACCGAACCGGCGTCGTCGGTCTCGGCAAGGTAGGAACCGCCGATCAGTCCTTTGAGCCCGAAGTACTGGAACGGATCACCGACAAAGTTCCCCTTGTCCTCACCGAAAGCCATGGAGTAGCCGTAGAGAACCCACAGAATGCCGACGACACCCATCGCACTGATGCTCATCATGAGCATGTTCAGCACGCTCTTGGCCCGCACCATGCCGCCGTAGAAGAACGCAAGACCCGGAGTCATGAGCAACACGAGCGCGGCGCTGGTCAGCATCCACGCTGTGTCCCCGGTGTCCGGTGCACCGATAGTGGGGAAATCCACCTTGAGCCTCCTCCTTCTCTGCCCAGCCGGTTGCGGCTGACGACCTGAGAAGAAGGGTGCTCAGTTGGTGTTTCGGCTGTGCCACTGCACTGTTTCGCGCACGTGAACGCATCGACCTATTTTGTTGCGTATACGTTTCGCCAGGCGATTTGCGGTCGGTTTCGGGTCCCCGGAGCCGTCCGGGACCCCGAGACGACCGCCGGATCCCCCTCTAACCGAGCAACGCGTCGACGAAGGCGCCCGGCTCGAAAGGCGCCAGATCGTCGGCGCCCTCACCGAGTCCGACGAGCTTCACGGGGACCCCGAGTTCGTGCTGCACCTGGAACACGATGCCGCCCTTGGCGGTGCCGTCGAGTTTGGTGAGCACCACACCGGTGATGTCGACGACCTCGGCGAACACCCGCGCCTGCGCCAGGCCGTTCTGGCCGATGGTCGCGTCGAGAACCAGGAGGACGTCGTCGACCGACGCCTTCTTCTCGATGACCCGCTTGACCTTGCCGAGTTCGTCCATCAGACCCGTCTTGGTGTGCAGCCTGCCCGCGGTATCGATCAGCACGACGTCGACGCCGTTGTCGATCCCCTTGGCCACCGCGTCGAACGCGACGGCCGCCGGATCCGCGGCTTCCTTCCCGCGCACCACTTCGGCGCCGACCCGTTCGGCCCACGTCTGCAACTGGTCGGCGGCGGCCGCGCGGAACGTGTCGGCGGCGCCCAGCAGGACGCGCCTGCCGTCGGCCACGAGAACACGCGCGAGCTTGCCCGTGGTGGTGGTCTTGCCGGTGCCGTTCACACCGACGACGAGCAGGACAGCCGGGTGATCGTCGTGGGGAAGGGCGCGGATGGAGCGGTCGAGTTCCGGACGGAGTTCGGAGACCAGGACCTCACGCAGCAGCGCGCGGGCGTCGGCCTCGGTGCGGACGCTGCGCGACGCCATCTGCTCACGCAGCGACGTGACGATCTTCGTGGTGGTCGCCGAACCGAGGTCGGCGATGAGGAGCGTGTCCTCCACCTCTTCCCAGGAGTCCTCGTCGAGGTCGCCGCCGCCGAGCAGTCCCAGCAGGCTCTTGCCTACGGCCGACTGGGACCGGGACAGACGCCCACGCAGACGGTCGAGGCGGCCTTCGGTTGGGGCGATGACGTCGAGCGCGGGTGCCGCGGGAGCCGGTTCGGGCTCGGGAGCCGGCGCGACCTCGGGTTCCGGTTCGACCTCCGGGGCGACCACCGGTTCGTAGGTGACCGGCTCCGGCGGCGCTTTCGACTTCTCCGGTGCCTTTTCCGGGGCCTTCTCCGGCGCGGGAGCCTTCTCCGGCTCCGGAGGCGCCACGACCTCCGGTTCGGGGGTGATCGTGGGTTCCGGCACCGGTTCGGGCAGCACCGGCTCCGGCACCACCTCGCGGGGCGGCGCCGTCGCCGTCGACCCCTGGCTGAAGTTGAAGCCGCCGTCGGCGCGATAACTGCCCGAACGGTCCTTCTCCGCCGTGGTGACCTGCGGGGTGTCCGGCGCCTTCAGGGAGATCCGGCGACGCCGATACAGCAGGGACCCGACGACGAGAACGACGAGAAGTACGGCCAGTGCGGCCGCGATGGCAATCCAAGCTCCGGTAGTCACGCCGCCCATTGTTTCAGGCTCCGGATTCCGTCGCGCACTGCCTCGCCGGGCGAACGGTCCCGGCCGGTGCCGGAATCAGGCGTCTGCGGCCGCCATGTCCTGGCCACGGAGCCGCTGCGAGATGACGGTGGTGATGCCGTCGCCGCGCATGCTGACGCCGTACAGCGCGTCGGCCACCTCCATCGTCGGCTTCTGGTGGGTGATGACGATCAGCTGAGACTTCTCCCGCAGCTGCTCGAACAACCCGATGAGGCGACGCAGATTGGTGTCGTCCAGCGCGGCCTCCACCTCGTCCATCACGTAGAAGGGGGACGGCCTGGCCCGGAAGATCGCCACGAGCATCGCCACGGCCGTGAGCGATTTCTCACCACCGGAGAGCAACGACAGCCGCTTGACCTTCTTGCCGGGCGGCCGGGCCTCCACCTCGATGCCGGTCGTCAGCATGTCGGACGGGTCGGTGAGCACCAGCCTGCCCTCACCGCCGGGGAACAGTTTCGCGAAGACCTGCACGAATTCGCGTTCGACGTCCGCGTAGGCCTCGGTGAACACCTGCAGGATCCGGGCATCGACGTCGGCGACGACACCGAGGAGGTCCTTGCGGGCGGTCTTCACGTCCTCGAGCTGTGTCGAGAGGAAGTTGTAGCGCTCCTCGAGCGCGGCGAACTCCTCGAGCGCCAGCGGGTTGACCTTGCCGAGGGTCGCCAGATCCTTCTCGGCACGTTTCGCGCGACGTTCCTGCGTGGTGCGGTCGTACGGAATCGGCGCGGGCATGGTGACCTGTTCGCCGCGCTCCTTCGCCTGCTCGTACTCCTCCATCTCGAGCGCGGACGGTGGCAGCGCGACGTCGGGACCGTATTCGGCGATCAGATCGTCCAGGCCGATCCCGTGCTGGTCGAGGATCGCCTCCTCGAGTTGTTCGATGCGCAGTGCGGCCTGGGCGCGGGCCACCTCGTCGCGGTGCACGGCGTCGGTGAGCGACGCCAGCTGTCCGGTGAGCTGACGTACCCTCTCCTTCACCTGTTCGAGTTGGGTCGTCCGCTCGGTGCGGGCCCGGGCGAGGTCGTCCCGGTGCGCCATCGCGGCGTCGACGACCTCTCCGAGGTGCTCGGCGACCCGCTGTCCGGACTCGGCGACCGCAGCCGCGACGGCGGCCGCATTCTGCCGGGCCTTCATCGCGCGTTCGGCCCGGGCACGCGCGTCGCGTTCCACCTGGGCGGCGCGGCGCAGCGAATCGGCCTTGCCGCGCACCGACTCGGCCCGTTCCTCGGCCGTGCGGACGGACAGCCGGGCCTCGACCTCCACGGCCCGCACTTCCGCCAGGGCCGCGGCCGCCATCTCCCGATCGATGCTCGTCGAATCGGAACCACCGGTGTCGGCGCCGGCGGGCGAGGCGTCCTGTTCTGCCATCCGCAGCCGTTCCTCGAGTTCGGCCAGCCCGGTCAGCGTGTCCTCGCGACCACTCTCGGCCTTCTCCCGCTGCGCCATGAGCCGATCGGATTCGGCGTGCGCGGCGCGGGCCGCCTGGCCGAGGCGGCCGAGGCGTTCGTAGATGGCCGACATCGCGGCGTCGGACTCGTTCAGCGCGGCCAGCGCCTGCTCGGCGTTCTCCTGGCGGTCGGCCTGTTCCGCGACGGCTCCGGACAGTGCCGCGGACAATTCTTCGGCTCGCCGTTCGGCGCGGGCGAGGTCCTGCACCGAGTTGTCGATGGCGGCCTGCACCTCGAGGGTGCTCGGCTGCCGGTCCGAGCCGCCGCTCATCCAGCCCGCCCCGAGGAGATCTCCGTCGCGGGTGACGGCGCGCACGTCGGGTCTGCGCCGGACGTGTTCGACGGCGTCGTCGAGGGAGTCGACGACGACCACGCCGCCCAGGAGTGCCGCGAGCCCGGTCCGCAGTTCGGCGGGGCAGTCGATGACGTCGACGGCCCACCGGGCGCCGGAATCCAGGTGCCCACCGTTCGGCACGGCCTGATCGGTGCCGATGACCAGGGACGCCCGACCGCTGTCCGTGTCCTTCAGCGCACCGACCGCGCCGCGGGCGGCGTCGAGGGATTCGGCGACCACGGCGTCCGCGGCGGGACCCATCGCTGCCGCGACCGCACCCTCGTAGCCCTTTTCGACGGTGATGAGGCCACCGATCGGTCCCCGGATACCGTGCTCGCCCCGGTTCTCGACGAGCCAGCCTGCGCCGTCCTTGCGTTCGAGGCCCATCGACAGCGCGTCGATCCGGGCGCGGAGCGACGCCACTTCCTGCCCGGCGGCGCGTTCGTCGGCCTGGAGTTCGGTGACGCGTTCGGTGATCAGGCGTAGCGCCTCGACGGCACGCTCGTGGTGGGAATCGAGCCCGAGTTCACCGGCGTCGAGGTCGCCGATCTCGTCCTGGACGACCTCGAACTCGGACTGCGCGGCGTCGCCGCGCCGGCGGGCCTCGTCGATCGCGACGGTCAGCCGCGACACTTCGGCGTCGACGGAGTCGGCGCGGGTGCGCAGGGTGTCGACCTGCCCGGACAGCCGGGCCAGGCCTTCCCGGCGGTCGGCGATCGCCCGCACCGCCGCCATGTGGGCCCGTTCCGCGTCGGCGGCGGTCTCCTCCCCCAGCGCCAGTTGCTCCTTGGCCGCGTCCAGCGCCGCGCGGGCCATTTCGACGGCTTCGACGAGTTCCATTTCCTCCGCGGCGATCCGGTCGGCGCGGGCCTCCATCTCGTCCGGATCCTGACCGCGGTTCGCGGACGGCTCGGAGTCGAGGTGGCGCGCCCGTTCGCGGGCGATGCGGATGGTCGCGTTGACGCGTTCCGCGAGTGCCGACAGCTGGAACCACGTCTGCGCGGCCGCTTCGGCACCCGGTGTGAGCCTCGATAGTTCCTGCTCGTGCCGTCCCAGCTCCAGATTGGCCTCGTCGAGCGCCTCGGTGACGTGGTCGTGCTGTTCGCGGGCGACCTTCTCGTCCTGCGCCTGGTCGGCCAGCTCCTCGCGCCGCGTCACCAGGTCGTCGGCGGCGAGCCGCAGCTTCGCGTCGCGCAGGTCGGCCTGCACGGTCTGCGCGCGGCGGGCCACCTCGGCCTGCCGCCCGAGTGGTTTGAGCTGTCGGCGCAGTTCCGCCGTGAGGTCGTTGAGGCGGGCCAGATTGGCCTGCATCGCATCGAGTTTGCGTACCGCTTTTTCCTTGCGTTTGCGGTGCTTGAGCACCCCGGCGGCCTCTTCGATGAACGCGCGCCGGTCTTCCGGACGCGATTCGAGGATGGCGGCGAGGCGACCCTGCCCGACGATCACGTGCATTTCCCGGCCGATACCGGAGTCGCTGAGCAGTTCCTGCACGTCCATCAGCCGGCACGAGCTGCCGTTGATCTCGTATTCGCCGGCGCCGTCGCGGAACATACGCCGGGTGATCGACACCTCGGAGTAGTCGATCGGCAGCGCGCCGTCGGAGTTGTCGATGGTCAGCGTCACCTCGGCGCGCCCGAGGGGCGCCCGCCCGGCGGTGCCGGCGAAGATGACGTCTTCCATCTTGCCGCCGCGCAGCGCCTTCGCCCCCTGCTCACCCATCACCCAGGTGAGGGCGTCGACGACATTGGACTTGCCCGACCCGTTGGGCCCTACGACACAGGTGATTCCCGGCTCGAATCGCAGAGTCGTTGCGGACGCAAAGGATTTGAATCCCTTCAGCGTCAGACTCTTCAGATGCATGACGGAGAACTTTACCTTCGGTTCACCGTTCGACGAACCCGGTGAGGTCGCCGCGGGGGGAATCCCATTGCTCCACGACGAGATCCACCGCGCCCGGCGTGTCTCCCGACCGCAGCAGCGTCAGCAGGGTATCCAGCTTGTCTCGGGGACCCTCGGCGATGACGAGTACCCGGCCGTCCTTCTGGTTGGCCGCGTATCCGACGAGGCCGAGTTCGAGTGCGCGGGCGCGGGTCCACCACCGGAATCCGACACCCTGCACGTACCCGTGCACCCACGCGGTCATTCTCTCCATGTCCGTCACGACCGTTCGAGCTTGTAGATCTTCCCGGTGAAGCTGGTGGCGTAGAGCGCGTCCGGGTCCCAGCCCGGTCCGGCGCCGAAGCGCACCGAGGACACGAGGGGCAGCCCGGACGCGAGCGCGCAGCTCTCCCCCGTCGCCGGATCGACGCGGACCACCTTGCCGCCGCCGTTGTACGCGACGTACACGATGCCGTCCGGTCCGACGGTGAGGTCGTCGGCCGCGTTGAGTGGCCCGGAGCCGGGCAACTCGACGGACACGACGGGACCGCGCAGGTCGTTTTCGCGGAGGATGCGCAGCGTGGTGGTGGTGTCGAACGTCGTGACCGTGTACACGTTGCCGTCGTGCACGGCGAGTCCGTCGACGGTCCCCAGATCGGTGCGCACGACCTCCGGTGTGCGGGGATCCTCGGCCGGGACGCGGGTCAGTCCGGCGCCGGAGCCGAGATTCCGCGCGGTGAGGATGTCGCCGTTGCTCAGCCGGACGAGCCCGTTCGGCATGACCAGCCCCTCGGCGACGGTGCTCGTGTCACCGGTGTCGAGATTCACGACGTCGACGGTGCCGCTCGTCGAGCCCGTGACCCCGGAGGCGAAGGAGTTCCCTGTGGCGAAGTACGCGTCGGCGCCGTCCACGGCGATCCCGCCCGGCGACTCGACCTCGGGCACGATCGGGGTGACGGTGCCGTCGGGGCTGACGCCGTCCAGGGCTCCGCCGCCCACCAGGCCCGTCCGCGACACCAGCATGGTGCCCGCGCCGTCGAAGGCCAGGTTCTCGAGCACGCCCGCGCCGGACGTCACCTCCGACACCGACCACGGGGTGCAGGCGCCGCCGGGGGGCGAGAACGCGGGCCCGGCCGCGGCCGGCGCGACCACGAGCAGACCCGCGCAGAGCGCCGCCCCGCCCGCGAGTGCGGCGAGCTCACGCCGCATCATTGTTCCTTCTCGACGGTCAACGTCACTTTCGTCCCGGCCTTCAGCGTCCGCCCGACCGTGCACACCTTGTCGACCGACCGTTCCACGAGCGTGACCAGACGCTCCTGCGCGTCGGCGTCGAGTTCGCTGAGATCGAGCTCGAGCACCTCGTCGAGCTGCGGGTACACCTCGTTCTCCCGGTCGGCGGCGCCGGACACCCGGATGGTGGCCTCGTAGTTGTCGCCCAGGCGCCGCGACAGCGGGAAGTCCGAGCTCATTCCGCTGCACGCGGCGAGTGCGATCTTCAGAAGCTCCCCTGGAGTGAACACGCCCTCCACGCCCTCGGAGCCGATCAGGACCTCGGCGCCGCGGGAGCTGCGGCCGGTGTACAGCCGGGTGCCCGTTCGCTCGACCCACAGTGAAGTGGGCGCCGTCGTGTCGGAAGTCTGTTCTGCCATGTGCTCAATCCTGCCACCGAGGGGCGCAACGCCAGGTAGGCGGGTGGGCGGCACCGGTTTCCACCGATTTGTGAACGCCGATTCTCAGCAGTGGGAACCGGTGGGCCGTAGGGTGAACCGACCAACGATGCCGAGACGTAGCGGGGAATGCTGATGGGCCAGATCGGGAGTGCGGGAGAACGCCGACTTCAATCCGAGTTCGGCACCGGGGATCGTGCCGCCAAGTTCTACTCGGATCAGATGCTGGACCATCTCAATCCGACGATGATCGAGTTCGTCGGACGCCAGGAGATCGCGTTCATCGCCACCGCCGACGCCTCCGGCGAATGCGACAACAGTCTGCGCGCCGGGACACCGGGATTCATGCACGTCATCGACTCGAAGACCCTCGCGTACCCGGAGTACCGCGGCAACGGTGTCATGGCGAGCCTCGGCAACATCCTGGAAAATCCGCACGTCGGAATCATTCTCGTGGACTTCGTGCAGGACCTCATCGGACTGCACGTGAACGGTTCGGCCCGGATCGTCGACGACGAGGTCCTCCGCTCCGAGATCGCGGATCTGCCGGTGGACCACTCCGGCGGGCGGGTCCCGGAACGCTGGGTGGTCGTGGACGTGGAGGAGGCATACATCCACTGCCGCAAGCACATTCCGAGGATGGCACCGGTTCCCCGCCACCGCGAATGGGGAACCGACGACGTGAAACGCAAGGGCGGCGACTACTTCGACGCCAAGGCGACGCCACGCCACGACGCCGACGGACAGGCCGCCGAAGAGCCCGTGCCCGCGGGACTCACGCAGGTCATCTCGCCGGGCTTCTCCGTGGCGCCGGCTGGCACTTCGGGCAACTGAACGACGAGCGGTTCATGAACTTCTCCCGCCGGATCGCGGTGCCGCACCGCGGGCACGGGCGATCCTCCTGACCGTAGGCGGACAGGGAGCGGTCGAAGTAGCCCGATTCGCCGTTGACGTTCACGTACAGCGCGTCGAAGGACGTGCCGCCCTGGGTGAGTGCCTCACGCATCACCTGCTGGGCGGCGGTGAGCACCGCACGAATCCGGGGACCGGTCAGCCTGTCGGTGAGCCGGTTTCCGTGGATCTGCGCGCGCCACAACGCCTCGTCCGCGTAGATGTTGCCGATGCCCGAGACGACGGTCTGGTCCAGCAGCACACGTTTGATCTCGGTGTGCTTGCCGCGCACCACCTTCACGGTGGCCGCCAGATCGAAACGCGGATCCAGTGGGTCGCGGGCGATGTGCGCCACCGAGTCCGGCACGAGCGAGCCGTCGACGTCGACGAGAGGCGCGAGCGCCCAGCCCCCGAACGTCCGCTGATCGACGAACCGGAGGTCGAGACCGGAATCGAGCCGGGCCCGGATACGCAGATGCTTCTCGGTCGGCAATTCCGGTGGCTGCACGAGCATTTGACCACTCATACCGAGATGCACCACGAGGGCGACCGTGCTGGGTTCGAGGACCAGCCACAGGTACTTCCCGCGGCGGTCGGCGCCCGCGATCCGTTCGCCGGTGAGCTGTCCGGCGAGGTCCGCGGCACCGGGCAGGTGACGCCGGATCGCCCGCGGATGCAGGATGTCCACCGAATCGATGGACGCCCCCACGATGTGGCGTTCGAGTCCGCGCCGAACTACCTCGACTTCGGGTAGTTCAGGCACTGACGTCGTCGGTCGCTACGTCGGGTCCTGCGTCGGACAACGCATTCCACGCCGTGCTCGCAGCCTTCTGCTCGGCCTCTTTCTTGGAGCGGCCGATCCCGACGCCGAGGGGCTTGCCTCCGACGATCACGGTGGCGGTGAACTCCTTGTCGTGATCCGGACCGGTCGCGGTGATCTCGTACGCCGGAACTCCGACGCCACGCTCCGCGGTCAGCTCCTGCAGGCTCGTCTTCCAGTCCAGGCCCGCGCCGAGGCGGGGGGCTCGCTGGAGGAGGTCGCTGAAGAGATCGAGGACGACGCGTCGCGCCGTCTCGATTCCGTGCTCGAGATGGATGGCGCCGAGAATCGACTCCATGCCGTCGGCCAGGATGCTCGGCTTGTCGCGGCCGCCGGTCATCTCCTCGCCCTTCCCGAGCAGGAGATGGGCACCGAGACCGCCCTCACCGAGGCTGCGCGCCACTTCCGCGAGCGCGTGCATATTCACGATGCTCGCCCGGATCTTCGCGAGGTCGCCCTCGGATTTGTCGGGGTGCGCGAGGTAGAGCTTCTCCGTGACGGTGACTCCGAGTACGGAGTCACCGAGAAACTCGAGACGCTCGTTGGTGGGCAGACCACCGTTCTCGTACGCATACGAGCGGTGCGTCAACGCCAAGGTGAGCAGTGAAGGCTCGATTTCTACGCCGAGGGCGGCGAGGAGGGAAGCATGATCCTCCTCGCCGCCGGCGGGTGTATTACTGATGTCGCTCGTCACAACGCCTCTCCGCGGAGAATTAGACGGCGGCAGTGACCTGGCGGCCCTTGTATGTGCCACACGACGGGCACGCGACGTGGGGCAGCGTCTTCTCGCCGCAGCCACGGTTGGGGCAGGTGACGAGGGTAGGCACAGTGGTCTTCCACTGGCTGCGACGCGACCTCGTGTTGGATCGCGACATTCTGCGCTTGGGGACAGCCACTTCTACTTCTCCTCGGCTTCGTTGTTCACAAGATTCTTGCTGGGTTCCGAATCCACGCCAAATTTGGCTGCAAGACCAGCCCAGCGAGGATCAAGTATGTCATGCCCGTGGCCAGATTCGGCAATCGCCAGGCGAACGCCACATTCTGGGCACAATCCTTGGCAGTCGTCACTGCAGAGCGGCTGCAACGGCAGTGCGAGGCCGACGGCGTCGATCACGACGGGTTCGAGGTCGATCTCGTCGTCGACGACGTGATAGACCTCCCCCTCCTCCGTGGTCTCTTCCGTGGTGCTGTCCGGGTACGCGAACAGTTCCGTGATGGTCAGGTCCACCGCATCGGAGAACGGCTCGAGACATCTCGAGCACTCCCCGACGGTGTCGGCTCGCAGCGAACCGGTGACCAGGACCCCCTCGGATACGGCCTCCAACCGGAGATCCAGATCGATCTCCGATCCTTCCTCGATGGCGATCAGGTCGAGACCGATGCGCCGTGGCGCCGTCACCACCCGTTCCACGGTGCGCATCGAACCGGGACGACGGCCGAGTTTGACCGTGTCCAGCACGAAGTCCGCGTCCCGACGGGAACGCGATGAGCTGTGGCGATGGGATGACAACAGGCTTCACTTTCGAGAAAAGGAAAACGACAAAGGGCAACCACTCCACGATACGCAATGAGCGCGGTGGAGCCAAATTCGGTCGCTAGTTCGGACGCTCAGCGGCGGCGCTCGGCGCGGCGGTCGTCGACGTCGTAGTCGGAGGCGTAGTCGGGAACACCCGAACCGGTCCGCAACTGCTGACGCCCCCGCCCCACAGACCGGACGGTGCCGTTGAGGAAGTCCTCGAACTCCGCGAGCTTCGTGTCGACGTACAGGTCGCAGTCCGAGCGGAGACGATCCGATTCGGCGTGCGCGGAATCGATCACCCGCGCCGACTCTGCGTGGGCGGCCTGGACGACCTCCGTCTGCGAGACGAGCCGTGCCTGCTCGGCCGTGCCCTCCGCGACGGACCTCTCGTAGGACGCCTTGCCCGACTCGATCATGCGATCGGCCTCGGACCGCGCCCGGCCCGTGAGTGCGTCGTACTCCCGCTGACCTTCGGCGACGGAGGACTCGGCCTCGGCGCGTGCGTCGGTGACCAATTGCTCGGCGTGAGCGCGGGCCTCGGCCACCATCCGGTCGGCCTGCGCCTTCGCGTCCGCCAGGATGCGATCGGCGTCGTCGCGGGCGTTCTCGATGGTGGAGTTCGCCTCGGCGTTGGCGCTGGAGAC
This sequence comes from Rhodococcus pseudokoreensis, assembly GCF_017068395.1. NCBI lineage: Bacteria > Bacillati > Actinomycetota > Actinomycetes > Mycobacteriales > Nocardiaceae > Rhodococcus > Rhodococcus pseudokoreensis. Next base: position 676,413 of record NZ_CP070619.1, read on the forward strand.
GGTCTTCTCCGCGTTGGCGCGGGCATCCCCCACGAGTTTGTCCTTGTGGTCGAGGACGTCCTGGGCGTCGTCGAGTTCACCGGGAATCGCATCGCGCACGTCGTCGAGCAGTTCGAGGACGTCGCCGCGGGGAACCACGCAGCCGGCGGTCATCGGTACGCCGCGTGCCTCTTCGACAATCGCGACAAGTTCGTCGAGCGCCTCGAATACCCGGTACACAAGCAACCCCAATCGTCGATGACCCTCAGCAGGTCGGCGCAGCCTTCCTCGTGCAAGTCTGCACGACAGGACGCCGTGGGTGGCTCCTGGCAGCCGGTGTGTCGGGTATCAGCTGCTCTCGGCGGCGCGCTCGGCGATCCTGGTGAGAAGGCGGGCGTGCACCTTCTCGGGGAGCATGTCGGAGACGTCGCCACCGAAGGTGGCCACTTCCTTCACGAGCGAACTCGACAGGTAGCTGTAGGTGGGGTTGGTCGGGATGAAGAGGGTGTCGACGCCACTGAGCTTCTGGTTCATCTGCGCCATCTGCAGCTCGTAGTCGAAGTCGTTGGCGCCGCGCAGGCCCTTGACGATCGCCGTGATCCCTTGCTGCTTGGCGTAATCCACCAGAAGGCCGTGCCAGGAGGAGACCCGCACGTTGGGCAGATCGGCGGTCGAGTCTTCGAGCATCTCGATGCGTTCCTCGACGGTGAAGAGGCCACGCTTGTTCTTGTTGACCATGACGGTCACGATGACCTCGTCGAACTGCGCGGCAGCTCTGCCGATCACGTCAAGGTGGCCATTGGTCACGGGGTCGAAGGATCCGGGGCAGACAGCGCCAGTCATGAGTCCAGACCGTAGCAGGTCGCCAATTCGATTCTCGCCTCGCCGTACTTCTTCGCCTTGACGGGCGCGAAGCCGTCGGGCCAGGCCGTCTCGGGTGACCTCGACGACCGCTCGAGCACCACGATCGAGCCGTCGCCGACCCAGCCGTTGACCCGCAGGTGCCCGAGGACCGTCTGCACCGCCGCATCGTCGACGGCGTACGGCGGATCCGCCATCACCAGGTCGTACGGCCGGTCGGCGGTGCCCGCGAGCACCGCGGCCACCGGAGCGCCGCGGACTTCCGCACCGGGCAGACCGACCGTCGTCACGTTGTGCTTGATGATGCCCGCCGCCTTCGAGTCGGACTCGACGAGGACGACGCGATCCGCACCCCGGGACAGCGCCTCGAGGCCGAGCGCCCCCGATCCCGCGTAGAGATCGAGGACGGACGCGCCCTCGAGGTCCATTCTGCTGTGCAGTGCGCTGAACAATGCCTCGCGGACCCGGTCCGAGGTGGGCCGGGTCCCGCTCGGCGGGACCCGCAGGCGTCGACCGCCTGCGAGTCCCGCGATGATCCGAGTCACTCGCTCGCGGACTCCCCTGTCGCCACGACGGCGAGGAGGTCGCCGCCCTCCACCTGCTGGACCGATCCGATGGCCAGCCGGGAGACGGTGCCACCACGGGGTGCGGTGATGGCCGCTTCCATCTTCATGGCCTCGATGGTGGCGATCGTGTCGCCCGCGGCGACGTGCTGGCCCTCGGCGACGGCGAGGGTCACCACACCGGCGAACGGCGCAGGCACGTGGCCGGGGTTGTTCTTGTCGGCCTTCTCCGCGGCGGGGATCTCACTGGAGATCGACCGGTCACGCACCGACACCGGACGCAACTGCCCGTTGAGGATGGCCATGACGGTGCGGTAGCCCCGCTCGTCGGGTTCGGAGATGGCCTCGAGCCCGATGAGCAGCTCGACACCCTGCGCGAGGCGGACCCGGTGCTCGTCGCCGCGGCGCAGTCCGTAGAAGAACTGGTTCGCCGACAGTTGCGAGGTGTCGCCGTACTTGTCCCGGTGCTCGAGGAATTCCTTCGTCGGGCCGGGGAACAGCAGCCGGTTCAGCGTCGCGCGGCGTTCCTCGGACGTGCCGGCGAGGGCCTTCTCGTCCTCCGCGGACAGCGGGACCTCGGGCTTGGCGTCGCCGCGGCCTTCGAGTGCCCGGGTGCGGAACGGTTCCGGCCAGCCGCCGGGCGGGGTGCCCAGTTCGCCGCGCAGGAATCCGACGACCGAGTCGGGGAGGTCGAACTTCGCCGGGTTCTCCTTGAACTCCTCGGTGGAGGCACCGGAGCCGACGAGGTGCAGGGCGAGGTCGCCGACCACCTTCGACGACGGGGTGACCTTCACCAGGCGGCCGAGCATCCGGTCGGCGGCCGCGTACTTGGCCTCGACCTCCTCGAACTTGTCGCCGAGCCCGAGGGCCACGGCCTGCGTGCGCAGGTTCGACAGCTGACCGCCCGGGATCTCGTGCGTGTAGACCCGTCCGGTGGGGGCGGGCAGCCCGGACTCGAACGGGGCGTAGACCTTGCGCAGCGCCTCCCAGTACGGCTCGAGGTCGCACACCGCCTGCAAATCCAGGCCGGTGTCGTGCTCCGAGTGCGCCGCCGCGGCCACGATCGCCGACAACGCCGGCTGGCTGGTGGTGCCGGCAAGGGCGGCCGACGCGCCGTCGACGGCGTCCGCGCCCGCCTGCCACGCGGCCAGGTACGTCGCGAGCTGTCCGCCCGGAGTGTCGTGGGTGTGCACGTGCACGGGCAGGTCGAAGTTCTTGCGCAGCGCGGTCACCAGGGTGGTGGCGGCCGGGGCGCGGAGCAGTCCGGCCATGTCCTTGATCGCGATGATGTGCGCACCAGCCTCGACGATCTCCTCCGCCAGGCGCAGGTAGTAGTCGAGGGTGTACAGCTTCTCGTTCGGGTTCGACAGGTCGCCGGTGTAGGACAGGGCGACCTCGGCGACCGACGTGCCGGTCTCGCGGACCGCGTCGATGGCCGGCCGCATCTGGTCGACGTTGTTGAGGGCGTCGAAGATGCGGAAGATGTCGATGCCGCTGTTGGTGGCCTCCTCGACGAACGCCCGCGTCACCTTCTCCGGGTACGGGGTGTACCCGACGGTGTTCCGGCCGCGCAGCAGCATCTGCAGGCAGATGTTGGGCACGGCCTCACGCAGCGCCGACAGCCGGTACCAGGGGTCCTCGTGCAGGAACCGCAGCGCCACGTCGTAGGTGGCACCGCCCCACGCTTCGATCGAGAGCAGTTCCGGCGTCATCCGGGCAACGTGCCCGGCGACGTCGAGCAGACCGCTGGTGCGCACGCGGGTCGCGAGCAGCGACTGGTGGGCGTCGCGGAACGTGGTCTCGGTGACCGCGAGTGCCTTCTGCTCCCGCAGCGCCTTGGCGAATCCCTCCGGCCCGAGGGCGAGGAGCTTCTGGCGGCTGCCGTCCTGCGGCGGGGCGGACAGATCGATCTGGGGCAGCTTGTCGCGCGGGTACACCGCGGACGGGCGCTCGCCGTGCGGCTTGTTGACCGTCACGTCGGCGAGGTAGGACAGGATCTTGGTGCCGCGGTCGGCGGAGCTGCGCAGCGTGAGCAGCTCGGGACGCTCCTCGATGAACGAGGTGGTGACCCGTCCCGCCTTGAAGTCGGGGTCGTCGAGCACGGCCTGCAGGAACGGGATGTTCGTCGACACGCCGCGGATGCGGAACTCGGTGACCGCGCGGCGGGCGCGGGCGACGGCGGTTTCGAGGTCGCGGCCGCGGCAGGTGAGCTTGACGAGCATCGAGTCGAAGTACGCGCCCACCTCGGCGCCGAGGGTCGCACCGCCGTCGAGACGGATGCCCGCGCCACCCGGTGTGCGGTACGCGGTGATCCGGCCGGTGTCCGGACGGAACCCGTTGGCCGGGTCCTCGGTGGTGATGCGGCACTGCAACGCCGCACCGCGGAGCTTGACCTTGTCCTGGCTCAGGCCCAGATCGGCGAGGGTCTCCCCCGACGCGATCCGCAGCTGCGACTGCACGAGGTCGACGTCGGTGACCTCTTCGGTGACGGTGTGCTCGACCTGGATGCGCGGGTTCATCTCGATGAACACGTGGTTGCCGCGGGTGTCGAGGAGGAACTCGACGGTGCCCGCACAGGAGTAGTTGATCTCCTTCGCGAACGCGACGGCGTCCGCGCAGATCTTCGCCCGCAGCTCTTCCGGCAGGTTCGGGGCCGGTGCGAGTTCGATGACCTTCTGGTGGCGGCGCTGCAGCGAGCAGTCCCGCTCGAACAGGTGAATCACGTTGCCCTGACCGTCGGCCAGGATCTGGACCTCGATGTGCCGCGGGTCGACGACGGCCTGCTCGAGGAACACCGTCGGATCACCGAACGCCGACTCGGCCTCGCGGGCAGCGGCCTCGATGGACTCCTTGAGCTGCGCCCGCTCGGCGACCCGGCGCATGCCGCGGCCACCGCCGCCGGCGACGGCCTTGACGAACAGCGGGAACTGCATGGTCTCGGCCGCGGCCAGCAACTCGTCCACATCGGCGGACGGCTCCGACGACGCCAGCACCGGCAGACCGGCCGCCTTCGCCGCGGCGATCGCGCGCGCCTTGTTGCCGGTGAGCTCGAGCACCTCGGAGGAGGGACCGACGAACGTGATGCCCGCCTCGGCGCACGCGGCGGCGAGATCCGGGTTCTCGGAAAGGAAGCCGTAGCCGGGGTAGATGGCGTCGGCGCCTGCCTGCTTGGCCGCGGAGACGATCTCGTCGACGGAGAGGTACGCCCGAACCGGGTGTCCCTCCTCGCCGATCTGATAACTCTCGTCGGCCTTCAGACGGTGGATCGAGTTCCGATCCTCGTACGGGAACACCGCAACCGTTCCAGCACCTAGTTCGTAGGCGGCACGGAAAGCGCGGATCGCAATTTCGCCACGGTTGGCGACCAGGACTTTGGAGAACATTGGAGCAAACTACCCCGTCGAAGACGGCCGTGGAGAACAGGCATCCCACATTGCAAGATTCTCCACAAACTTCACAAAGATGCCCCTGACGTGTGCGAATTCTGCAACAGACCCGAAACAGACGTGCGAAGTTCTCACGTTTTCTCCAAATATTCGATGCGGTCGGCGTCGAGCGCCGACGTCACCATCGCCGACAGCCCCGGGTGATTTTCGAGCCGCGGATCGACGGCGATCACCGACCGCGCGAACTCGGATGCCGCCGCGATGACGTCCTCGTGGCCGAGCAGCGACAACAGCCGCAGCGTGGATGTCGTGCCCGACTGCGCCGCACCGAGGATGTCGCCCTCGCGGCGGGTGGCGAGGTCGAGTTGCGCGAGTTCGAAGCCGTCGTTGGTCGACGCGACGTTCGACAGTCGCTCGTAGGCGGGGCCGCCCGGGTTCATTTCCGTGACGAGAATGCACAGGCCCTGGTGTCTGCCCCGGCCGACGCGGCCGCGCAGCTGGTGCAGCTGACTGACACCGAACCGGTCCGCGTCGACGATCACCATGATCGTCGCGTTCGGGACGTCGACGCCGACCTCCACCACCGTGGTGCACACGAGGACGTCGATGTCGCCGGCCGTGAAGTCGCGCATCACGGCGTCCTTCTCGTCCGCGGGCAGCCTGCCGTGCAGCAGTCCCACCCGCAGGTCGGCCATGATGTCGCTGCTCAGTTCCTCGAACACGTCGACGGCGGACTTCGTCTCGGGCGCCTTCTCGTCGAACGTGTCCTCGCCGTCGCCCTTCTCGCCGTCGCCGATCCGTGAGCACACGACGTACGCCTGCCGCCCGTCGGCGACGTCCTCGCGGATCCGTTCCCACGCCCGCGCGACCCACTGCGGCTTCTGGGACGCCGGCACCACACTGCTCTTGATCGGGGAACGCCCCTTCGGCAGCTGGCGCAGCGTCGACACCTCCAGATCGCCGAGCACCGTCATCGCGATGGTGCGGGGAATCGGGGTCGCCGTCATCACCAGCAGGTGCGGGCTCAGCCCCTCCCGCGCCCTCGACCGCAGCCGGTCGCGCTGCTCGACACCGAACCGGTGCTGCTCGTCGACGACCACCATCCCGAGGTTGAAGAACTCCACGTTGTCCTGGATGAGGGCGTGCGTGCCGATGACGATTCCGGCGTCGCCGGTGATCGCCTCGTTCATGGCCGTCCGCTTGGCGGCGACGCCCATCGACCCCGTCAGCAGCGCCACCCGGGTCGCCTTCTCGTGCGCCCCGAGTTCCCCGGCGGTCGCGAGGGATCCGAGCATCGCCCGCAGCGACCGCGCGTGCTGCGTGGCGAGTACCTCGGTGGGCGCGAGCAGCGCGCACTGGTAGCCGGCGTCGACCACCTGGAGCATGGCGCGCAACGCCACGATCGTCTTGCCCGAACCGACCTCACCCTGCAACAGCCTGCTCATCGGGTGCGGTTGCGCCAGATCGGCGGAGATCTCGTCGGCGACCGAATGCTGACCGTCGGTGAGCTGGAACGGGAGCATGCTCTCGAACACGTCCGCGATCCCGCCGGGCACGGGCGGGCACGCCGGCGCGACCCGCTCGGCGTTGTCGTGGCGGCGACGGGCGAGCACCAGTTGCAGCGCGGTCGCCTCGTCGAACCGCAACCGGTCGTGGGCGTTCTCGACGTCCTCGCGGGTGTCGGGCAAATGGACCGACCGCAGAGCTTCGTCGAGTCCGATCAGGTCCCGTTCGGCCCGGATGTTCTCCGGCAGCGGGTCGTCGACGTGGTCGAGCTGGTCCAGGATCTGGCGGACGCATTTCATGATCGTCCAGCTCTCCACGTCCCGGGTGGCGGGGTAGAGCGGGATCAACGCGCGGTCGAACACCGACATGTCGACCCCGGCTCCGGCTTCCTGCGACGCCCGGGCGATGCCCGCGAGGTCCCCGGCGCCGCGGATCCGGCCGACGTTCACGACGGGGTCCTCGCTACCCGCGCGCGGTTCGGGAAGGACGAGGTAGCTGGGGTGGGTGAGGCTCCATTTGCTGCGGAAGTACTTCACCGTTCCCGAGAACATCGCGCGCACGCCGGGCTTGATCACGTGCTTGACCTTCTGCGGACTGAAGAAGGTGACGTCCACGTTCTGGGTGTCGGTCGACAGGACCACCTTGAGCATGCTGCCCGGCCGGTTCTTCATCTTCACGACGGCCGCGGACGTGACCCGGGCGATGATCGTGATGTGCTCGCCCTCCGGCGGGTCCTTCTCGGCGAGTTCCCGGCCCTGGGATGCGTACCGGTGCGGGTAGTGCCGCAGCAGGTCCTCGACCGTGCGGATGGCGAACGCCTCCTCGAGCGCGTCGGCGGTCTTCTTCCCCAGCAGATGATCGAGCCGGTCGGACAGTGTGGCCATCGAATTCCTCATTCCACCCCGAGTTGCAACAGATCTCCAGGTTGTCCTCCGTGGTAGATCATCACCTCGACGCCGGGGTGCCGCTGCGAGATGTGATCGGCCAGTTCGGTGTCGAGCCCCTCGGGCGCTTCCGAGCCCATCAGGAGTGTCACCAGTTCTCCACCCGCCCCGAGGACGAGGTCGACGAGCCGGCGGCCGGCGGCGACCGCGTCCGGTTCGATGACGATCACCTCGTGACCCATCAGTCCGATGCCGTCTCCGGGTTCGCACGTGCCCACGTAGGTGAGGGCACGTTCGCGGGCGATCCGCAGCGACCCCCAGCGGGTGGCGGCGGCGGCCTCGGACATCGCGAACGCGTCGTCCACCGCCTCGCGCTCGGGATCGTGCACCGCCAGGGACGCGAGTCCCTGCACCATCGCGGACGTCGCGAGCAGCAGGACCTCGTGCCGGGCGTCGCGCGCCGCGGCGCTGACCGCGACGAGTTCCTGTGCCGTCAACGCGCCGTTGGGGAGCACCAGCACTTCGGTGCGTCCCATCTGCCGGATGACGCCGAGGAGCTGGGCGCGGGTGACGGGGGCGTCGTCGCAGCGCAGGATCGTCGCGCCCTCGCTCGCGAACAGTTCGGCGGCGCCGTCCCCGGCCACGACGGCGACGATTCCCCGCTCGCCCTGATCGGGCCGGGTCCGGACCGGCGGAAAGAGCAGCCCCTGGTCCCGCGCGTCCACGAGAAAGCTGCTGACCCGGATTCCGTGGACGCGCCCCGCAGCGAGTCCGGCTTCCACGGCGGCGCCCGCGTCCGTGCAGTGCACGTGCACCGACCAGCCGCCGCCGCCGTCGCCGACGATCACGATCGAGTCCCCGAGGTCGTTCAGTGCGCTGCGCAGCCCCGCCATCCGGGCCTCGTCGGACTCCGCCACCAGGTACATCACCTCGAAGTCCTGGTCGGCGCCCTCGTCGCAGTCGGGTCCCGGATGCGCGTGCGCGGCCTGCGGCGCGGCCACGGACACGGGTTCGGCGCGGCGTGCGGACGGCGTGCGCCGCGGAACGTGGAGTGCGATCGGTGGACGATCCGGCGGCGCACCCGTCACGGCGGTGACGAGCGCGTCGAGAATCACCACGAGTCCGAGTCCGCCCGCATCGACGACGCCCGCGGTGCCCAGCACCTCGAGTTGCGACGGCGTCCTGGTGAGCGCGGCTGCCGCCGCGTCGGCCGCCGCCCGCGCGGTGTCCGCGATCGGCGCCTCGTCCGGGAACTCCGCCGCAGCGTCGGCGGCGCAGCGCAGCACGGTGACGATGGTCCCCTCCACCAGGTAGCTCACCGCGTCCGTCACCAGGTTGGTGGCCATCAGCAGTCCGGTCCGGACCGTCCGGGTGTCCACGGCGGAGGCGACCGCCGCTTCCGCGACCCCCCGCAGCACCTGGGACAGGATCACCCCGGAGTTCCCGCGCGCGCCTGCGACCGCACCCCGGGCCAGGGCGATCGCCACCTGCCGGACGTCCTTGGTGCCGCCGTCGGCGCCCGCGTACTCGTCGATCGCGCCCAGCGCCGCACGCATCGTGAACAGCAGGTTCGTGCCCGTGTCCGAGTCCGGGATCGGAAAGACGTTGAGGCTGTTGATCTCCTCGCACCGCCGTTCCAGTCCGGCGACGGCGGTCCGCGCCCACGACTCGAGGACTCGACCGTCCATCGGGAGCTCAGGGGCCACTGTCGTCCTCTCCGGCCGGGGAATGGGAAGGTGCCGCCAGACTAGTCGGGGGACGGTGATCGGGCCCGCGGTCCGAGCCGTTCGGGACCGGGTTTGGCCATTCCCCACTCGAGCGGCTACTCTTGCACGGTTGCCTCGTTAAGGGCGCACTTGCTGTGCCCTGTTTCCACGAGGCCAGCAAATTTCACAGTTCACTATCTTGAAGGAGTTCGCGACTATGGCTGCCGTCTGCGACGTATGCGCCAAGGGGCCCGGCTTCGGTAAGTCGGTCTCGCACTCGCACCGGCGTACCAACCGTCGCTGGAACCCGAACATTCAGACTGTTCGTGCCGAGGTTGCCCCCGGAAACACCCGGAAGGTCAACGTCTGCACGTCCTGCCTGAAGGCTGGAAAGGTTGCTCGGGGCTGACCCGACGCTGCGTGCGATGTCACTGCGCCCCCGACACTTCGGTGCCGGGGGCGCAGTTCTTTTCTGTCACGACTGCGCCCCGCTTCGGCATCGTCGCAGCGCATCGGGGCACGTCGGGCACCGGCAGGGGCCCACGTAGGGTGCAACGGTGACTTCTCTCGATGGATTCAGCAAAGTACAGCTCGAAGACGGCGTCCTGCGCGTCACGATCGCGACGGCGGAGAACGGCACCTCGCTGGACGGCGAGGGCTTGGTGCAGGGTGCCCGCGCACTGGAAGCGGTCGGTGACCGGATCGGCAGCGTCCTCCTCGTCGGTGAGGGCCCGAACTTCTGCGCGGGCGGCAACGTCCGCGCCTTCGCGTCCGCACCGGTGCGCAGCGAATGCGTCGCCGAGGTGGCGGGCGTCTTCCACGACTTCGTCCGGGCGCTCGACGCCGTGACCGTTCCGGTGATCGCCGGTGTCCACGGCTGGGCGGCGGGCGCCGGCATGAGCCTCGTCTGCCTCACGGACGTCGCGATCGGCGGCCCCGGCACCAAGCTGCGCCCCGCCTACCCGTCGATCGGGTACACACCGGACGGCGGCATGTCCTGGACCCTGCCTCGCATCGTCGGCGATGCCCGTGCGCGGGAGATCCTGATCACCGACGCCGTTCTCAGCGGTGACGAGGCCGTGCGCCTCGGCATCCTCAGCCGCCTCGTCGGCGACGACGTCGTCCAGGACGAGGCGCTGCGTCTGGCCCGCACCCTCGCGGCCGGCCCGACATCGTCCTACTCGGGGATCAAGACACTCGTGCGCGATTCGCGGTCCCGCACTCTCGCCGAGCAACTCGACGCGGAGGCCGAGTCGATCGCCGCTGCGGCCGACAGTCCGGTGGGACGCGAGGGCGTCGACGCCTTCATTGAAAAGAGGCGTGCCGATTTCGCGTCAGTGAAGTGAAGAGACGTGCCGATTTCGCGTCGGTGAAGGAAACTCAGGACTGACGAGGTCGTACGAGCCGTCCCGGCGGCGGCTTACGGCAGCTGCCAGTTCACCGGTTCCGCGCCCAAGCCTTCGAGGAGTTCGTTCGCGCGGCTGAACGGCCGCGAACCGAAGAATCCGCGCGACGCCGACAACGGTGAGGGGTGCGCCGACTCGATCGTCGGCACGTCGCCGAGCATCGGTTTCAGGGTGGACGCGTCCCGGCCCCACAGAATCGCAACGAGGGGTTCGGGGCGCGCCACGAGAGCGCGAATGGCCTGTTCGGTCACTGCCTCCCAGCCCTTCTTCCGGTGCGAGGCCGGGAGTCCCGGCTGCACGGTGAGGACCCTGTTCAGCAGGAGCACACCCTGGCGGGACCACGGGGTGAGGTCGCCGGTGGTCGGCGTCTGGTAGCCGAGGTCCTTGCTGTACTCGGTGAAGATGTTGCCGAGGCTGCGCGGAACCGGCCTCACCTCCGGAGCGACCGAGAAGCTGAGACCGACGGCGTGACCGGGTGTGGGGTACGGGTCCTGGCCCACGATCAGGACCTTGACCTCGGAGAACGGGTGGGTGAACGCCCTCAGGACGTTCTCACCGGCGGGGAGGTACTCACGACCGTCGGCGATTTCTGCGCGCAGGAATTCGCCCATCTCCGTGATCCGTCCGGACACCGGCTCGAGTGCCTCGGCCCATCCGGCCTCGACGAGGTCCGACAGCGGCGCCGCCATCAGTCGAGCCTGCGCAGCGACTCGCGGTAGTAAGCCGCGTTCGCGGCGTACATCTTCACGTTCCTGTCGAGGTGCCCCTCGGGGACCTCGTAGTTCTGCCGGATCTTCGCGGGGACGCCGAGCGCCATGCTCCGCGGCGGAACCTCGAACTTGAACGGGACGACGGCGCCTGCTCCGACGATCGACCCTTCGCCGATGACCGAACCGTTGAGCACGATCGAACCGGACGCGATCAGGCAGTGGTCGCCGATCGTCGATCCCTCGATGTGCGCCGCGTGGCCGACGACGCATCCCGAGCCGATGACGGTGGGATCGAACACCGTGCAGTGGATCACGGTGCCGTCCTGGATGTTGGTGTCGGCGCCGACGGTGATGGTGCCGTAGTCGGCGCGGAGCACGGCCTGCGGCCACACCGAGGTTCCCGCCGCCAGGGTCACGTTTCCGATCACCACGGCGTCGGGGTGGACGTAGGCGTCCGGATGGATGTCGGGTTCGCGGTCCCCGAGCGCGTAGATAGCCATGCGTGCAACCTATACCGCGAAACTCTGCCAGCCGCCGGCCCCCGGCCAGGTCTCGCCGTCGACCGAGATGCCGGACCCGTCGTGGACGCCGCCGATCCGGGTCCACCCTGTCGGAAGCGGGACGTCGGCGGGGAAGGTGGCGGTGAAGCCGTGGTCCTCTCCCCCGGTGAGCACCCATTCCCAGTGGTCGGCACCGAGACTCTTCGCCGCCGACACCAGTTCCGGTGACACGGTCATGTCGGATCGGGTGAGCGACATCCCGACTCCGGACGCGTCGCAGATGTGGCCGAGATCCGCGAGGAGTCCGTCGGAGATGTCGGTCATCGCGTGAACACCGCCGTCGGCGGCGGCCCAGGCCGCGGCATACGGCGGGGTGGGGACGCGGTGCGCGGCGAGAAGGTCCGGGAAATTCGTGGATCCGCCGAGCAGCAGCGCGAGACCGGCCGCCGATCGGCCGAGTTCCCCGGCCACCGCGACCACGTCACCCGGCCGCGCGCCCGACCGCCGGATCGGACTCCTGCCGCCCAGATCACCGAGGACGGTGACGGAAATCACGACCTGGGCGGCCTGCACGAGATCCCCGCCCACGACGCCGGCTCCGAGTTCCTCGGCGCTCTCCCCGATCGCCGCGGAGATGCCGTCCGCCACGTCGATCGGCGTGTCCGGCGGCAGACCGAGGGATACCAGGAACGCCGTCGGTCGCGCACCCATCGCCGCGACGTCGGCGGCGTTCTGGGCCACCGCCTTGCGGCCGATGTCTCGCGGCGAAGACCAGTCGAGGCGAAAATGCCTGTCCTGCACCAGCATGTCGGCGGACACCGCTACCCGGCCGTCGGCCGCGCGGACGAGTGCAGCGTCGTCTCCGGGGCCGATCAGGGTGGTCGGGGGCTGCACCCGGCCGTCCACCGCACGGCCGATGACGGCGAATTCGCCGACGTCGGCGACGGTGCGGGGCGGAGTCGGGTCCGGGGAATCCGTCGGTGTGATGGTGTGCCTCCAGGCGCGCCGTAGTGTCGGGTGACCCGCGCGACGGCCGTGGGTCCGGTCGACGGAATGTGCGACTGCGGTACCTTTTAGCTGTTGCCGGGACTACTCGGCACGTGACCGATCAGCGCGCCGAAGCACCCGCGACTCTACCGAGATACCTGCGGGGCGGAACAGGGAAGGGCCGGAGCGAGAGTGCAAGCGTTCATCCTGATCCAGACCGAAGTCGGCAAGGCTGCGGCGATCGCGACCGAGATCGCGAAGATCACCGGAGTGCGGACCGCGGAGGACGTGATCGGACCGTACGACGTCATCGTGCGGGTGTCCGCCGACGACGTCGCTCCCGTCGTCAAGGAGATCCGTCAGATCGCCGGCATCACCCGCACCCTCACCTGCGATGTCCCCGAAAAGTCTGCGAACAAGAACTGAGCATGTCCGATCACGAACCCGAACAGAACAAATCCGACGGCACTTCCGGCCCGGCTCCCGCGGAGCGACGGAATCCGGCGCTCATCGCGACGGCCGTGGCACTACCCGTTGCCCTGATCATCGGCATCGTCGTCGCCGCGGTGGTTGCCGGGCGGAACCCGGCCAAGGAACCCGTGTCGCTGGGTCCGGTGCCCGCGCCGGCGTCCGGCTCCGCGGAGTGCGCCGCCCTGATGGCGGGCCTCCCCGACGCGCTGGGCGACTACACCCGGGCGGAACTCACCGAACCCGCACCCGAGGCGACCGCCGCGTGGCAGCCGGCCGAGGGTGAACCCCTCGTGCTGCGGTGCGGCCTGGACCGTCCCGCGGAGTTCGATCAGGCGTCAGCGCTGCAGGTGATCGACGGGGTGCAGTGGTTCGAGATCTCCGGTGCGAGCGCCGGAATCGACGCGAGCAGCTATTTCGCCGTCGACCGCGGCGTGTACATCGGACTCACGGTTCCTACCGGGGTGGGCCCGACGCCGCTCCAGGACATCTCCGGCGCCGTGTCGCAGGCACTGCCGCAGAAGCCCCTCGATCCGGCGCCGGTCGCCAATCCCTGAGCGCAGGACCGCCGTTTCGCTACCGCAGGCCGGTACCGCGCGCGAGGGCGGTGTCGACGAGGGTCGAGACGAGGGTGCCGTAGTCGACGCCCACCGCGTCCCACATGCGCGGGTACATCGAGATCGACGTGAATCCCGGCATGGTGTTGATCTCGTTGATCACCGGGCCGTCCTCGGTGACGAAGAAGTCGACGCGCGCGAGTCCCTGGCAGTCGAGCGCGGAGAATGCGCGCACCGCGAGTTCGCGGATCTCGTCGCTGACCGAGTCCTCGAGTTTCGCGGGCACGTCGAACTCGCACACGTCGTCGAGGTATTTGCTGTCGAAGTCGTAGAACGCCTCGTCGTCTTCGTCGGTGCCTTCCGGCATCCGGATCTCGGCGATGACGCTGGCCCGCACCTCGCCGTCCGGGAACTCGAGGACTCCGCACTCGACCTCGCGGCCGTGGATCCCCGATTCGACGATCACCTTGGGATCGTGCCTGCGAGCGTGGGTGATGGCGTCGTCGAGTGTGGCCCAGTCGGCCACCCGGGTGATGCCGATGGACGACCCGCCGCGGGCAGGTTTCACGAACACCGGGAGGTGGAGGCGCGACTTCTGTTCGTCGGTCAGCGTGGCGGTGCCGGGGCGCAGGACGACCTGGAACCCGATCGGCAGGCCTTCCGCGGCGAGCAGTTTCTTCGTGAATTCCTTGTCCATGCCTGCCGCGCTCGCGAGCACGCCGGGACCGACGTACGGGACACCGGCGAGTTCGAGCAGGCCCTGGATGGTGCCGTCCTCGCCGTAGGCGCCGTGCAGGACAGGGAAGACGACGTCGACGGACGCCAGGATCTTGCCCGCTTCGCCGTCGTCGAGGGCGACGAGGTCGCCGGACCGTGTCGGATCGGCGGTGAGCGCCAGTGCGGACCCGTCGGCATCGACGCTGGGCAGCGCGCGGCCGCGGATGGACAGCGTCTCGGGGTCGGTGGAGCCGAGAACCCACGAACCCTCGGTGGTGATGCCGATCGGCACCACCTCGTACCGTTCCGGGTCGAGGTTCCTCAGGACGCTTCCGGCCGACACACAGGACACGGAATGCTCGTTGCTGCGGCCACCGAAGATGACGGCTACCCGGGTACGCGGTTTACTCACGACACAAACCGTACCGTCGCCGTGACCCACTCACCGCACCCACCTCTCCTCACGTTTTCTTCGCCGACCTCAGGACACGACGGGCGGCACGCACGTCACAATGCGGACAATGCACTCTCGAGATCGGCGACGAGGTCGTCGGTGTCCTCGATTCCACACGAGAGCCGCACGAACCCGTCGGGCACGGGGTCACCCCATCGGGCCCGGCGGTCGGCGGTCGTGTGGATACCCCCGAAACTCGTCGCCGGTACGAGGAGGTCGCTGCCGGCCACGAGCCGGTGGAACTGTTCGGCGGAGTCCACCTCGAACGTCACCAGCCCGCCGAACCGGCTCATCTGCCCGGCGGCGACGGCATGCGCGGGATCACCCGGCAGCCCCGGGTACCGGACGCGGTGGGCCGCCGGGTGCGTCTCCAGCAGGGCCGCGAGCGCCAGGGCGTTGGCGCATTGCCGCTCGAATCGCAGCCCCGCCGTTCCGAGGCTCCGGTGGGCGAGCCACGTCTCGAACGGGCCCAGCACCGTGCCCGACAGCGCCCTCTCGCGTTCCATGCCGGCCAGGAAGTCGGCGTCCGACGCGGCGATATACCCCATGAGCAGATCACTGTGCCCGCTCAAAGTCTTTGTGCCACTCGCGACTACCACGTCTGCGCCCAGCTCGAGCGGTTGCTGGCCGAGCGGGGTGGCGGTCGTGTTGTCCACCACGAGAACGGCGCCCGCGTTCGCGCACTGCTCGGACACGATCCGCAGATCCACCACGTCCAGGGACGGGTTGGCCGGCGTCTCGGCCACCACGACCGTCGTCCCCTCGGCGGAGGCCAGCAGTGCGTCGGCCGCCTCGCCGGCCATGTCGACGGTCCGCAGTTCGTGCACGGTGATGCCCATCGGCTCCAGACGCTCCCGCGCGTACGCGCGCACCTGGTAGTAGCCGTCGGACGGCACGACAACCGTGTCGCCTGCGGTGAGCAGACTCCGCAGCACGACGGTGATCGCCGACATCCCGGAGCCCACGACGAGCGCGCCCGCGGCGCCCTCGAGCGTCGCCAGTGCCGATTCGAGGTCACGCCAGCCCGGGTTGGAGGCGCGCGCATAGGTGTCGGATTCGCTCCCCTCGTCCGAGCTCAGCTGGTACGGCGCCGCGAACACCGGACCCCTCTGCATCGGGGAACCGGGAACCTGCTCTGCTGCAACGGCTTTGACGCAGCGGGTCGAATCTCCACTCACGTGCGTCACTCCGGCTTCGTGCGGCGGCCGAGCAGCTGTCCGATCGCATCCTGCACCGCGAGCCCCTCGTGGCACACCCGGTGCACGGCGTCGGTCAGCGGCATCTCGACGTCGTAGCTGGAGGCCAGAGCCCGCACCGACGAGCACGATTTGACGCCCTCGGCGACCTGACCGTGGGTGGCCGCCTGGGCGCTCTCGATCGATCCACCCTGACCGAGACGTTCCCCGAACGACCGATTCCGGGACAGGGGCGACGTGCACGTGGCGACCAGATCGCCCACCCCGGCGAGACCCGCGAGGGTGGCTGGTTTCGCACCGAGCGCAACTCCGAGCCGGATGATCTCGGCGAGACCGCGAGTGATGATGCTCGCAATCGTGTTCTCGCCCAATCCGATTCCCGATGCCATACCGCAGGCGAGGGCGATGACGTTCTTGCAGGCGCCGCCGATCTCGCACCCGATGACATCCGAATTCGTGTACGGCCGGAAGTATCCGGTGGCCGAGGCCTTCTGCAGTTCCAGCGCCCGCGTCGAATCCGTGCACGCGACGACCGTGGCCGCCGGCTGACCGATCGCGATCTCCCGGGCCAGATTGGGCCCGGACAGCACGGCGACGCGTCCCGGATCCGCGCCGGTGACCTGAATGATCACCTGACTCATCCGCATGAGGGTGCCGGTTTCGATGCCCTTGGCGAGACTCAGCATCGTCGCGTTCGCGGGGATCATCGGACTCCAGACCTGCAGGTTGTCGCGCAGGGACTGCGACGGCACCGCGAGGACGACGATGTCCGCGCCGTCGAGCGCGGCCCGCGCATCGTCGGTGGCGGTCAACGACGGAGGCAGGGCGATGCCCGGCAGGTAGTCCGCGTTCTCGTGCCGCGTCACGATCGATTCGGCGACCTCGGCGCGTCGCGCCCACATGGTGACATCGGTCCCGGCGTCGGCCAGGACCTTCGCAAATGCAGTCCCCCATGAACCCGCTCCCAGTACCGCAGCCTTGCTCACACAGCCCCCTCGTCGTTCGTTACCCGATGCGTCGCCCACAGTATTGCCGATGCCGAGGTCGGGCGCCGCCCCGCTACCGAACTCGTTCGCTGCTCAGCCCCGACCCGGGCGTCCGGCGCACCACCCGGCGCGGGCTGGCAAGATATCCGCATGAGCACAGCGACCCGATCCGTGGCGCCGCGCGCGCACGTACTCGTCGCGGTGAAGGAACTCCACGCGGCCAAGACGCGACTGTCGGGCGTCTTCGACACGGACGACCGCACCGGACTGGTGCTGTCGATGCTGCGCGACACTCTGGCCGTCGTCAGCGACGTCGCGACGGTCGTCGGTGTCACCGTGGTCACGCCGGATCCCGCGGTGGCCCGGCTCGCACGCAGCGTCGGCGCGCACGTCTACGCCGACCCAGCCCCCGTCGCCGCCGAAAGTCGTCCGGAGGAGAGCGGCACCGAGCACGGTCTCAACGCGGCACTGGCCGCCGCGGCCGAGCACGTCCGCCGCAACGAGAGCGGAGTCGACGTCGTCGCACTGCAGGCCGACCTTCCGTCACTGCGCGGCGGCGAATTCGGCGAAGCACTCGCCGCGGCGAGAACCGGCGGCAGGTCGGTGGTCGTCGACCATCACGGCACCGGAACGGCCGCACTGTTCTCCTGCGACCCGGCGATTCCCCTCGATCCCCGGTTCGGACCGGGATCGGCGAGGCGGCATCTCGACTCCGGGGCCCGTCCTCTCGACGGCTACTGGCCAGGGCTGCGGACCGACGTCGACACCGCCGACGATCTCGATGCCGCGCAGGCTCTCGGCGTCGGACCTGCGACGCGTGCCGCCCTCGACGCGCTCGAGCACACCCCACCCTCGCGCTGCGGAAACGAATAGCCCGCGCACGCCGTGTGAATTTGCCCCATCGATTGTCCGCGGCCGAATTCTCGAGGGATGATCGTGGGGTGAGCAACCGAGAAGCACTCGATCACCCGACCGACGTCGACGGAAAGAACGGAACCCGCGACGGGATCGTGACGGCCAACCCCACGAACGTTCCGATGGCTCCCCCCGCTGCGACGAGTGCCCTCACGAGCGCGCTGACGGACGGGCTCCCCGAAGATCGTTACCTCAACCGTGAACTCAGTTGGCTCGATTTCAACGCCCGGGTGCTCGCCCTCGCCGAGGACACGTCGCTGCCGCTGCTCGAGCGCGCCAAGTTCCTCGCCATCTTCGCGTCCAATCTGGACGAATTCTTCATGGTCCGGGTCGCGGGACTCAAGCGCCGCGACGAGACCGGCCTGTCCGTGCGATCCGCCGACGGCCTCTCCCCTCGCGAGCAACTCTCCCTGATCGCGACCCGCACCCAGGAGATCTCGGAGAAGGCCGCGCGGGTGTTCCTCGACTCCGTTCGTCCTGCGCTTGCCGCCGAAGGGATCTCCATCATCGGATGGGACGAACTCACCGACGACGACCGCGAGCGACTGTCGGTGCATTTCCAGGACCAGATCTTCCCGGTGCTCACCCCACTCGCCGTCGACCATGCCCACCCGTTCCCGTACATCAGCGGCCTGAGTCTCAACCTCGCCGTGACGGTGAAGGATGCGCTCACCGGTGGCGAACACTTTGCGAGGGTCAAGGTTCCGGACAACGTGGGACGGTTCGTCCGCGTCCGCCGCGACGAGACACCGTCCTCCATCGACGCGTTCCTGCCCCTGGAAGATCTGATCTCCGCTCACCTCGACATGCTGTTCCCGGGCATGGAGATCGTGGAGCACCATGCCTTCCGCATCACGCGCAACGCCGATTTCGAGGTCGAGGAAGACCGCGACGAGGATCTTCTGCAGGCCCTCGAGCGTGAATTGGCGCGCCGCCGCTTCGGTTCCCCGGTGCGACTCGAGGTCGCGGACGACATGACCGAGCACATGCTCGACCTTCTCCTGCGCGAACTCGACGTCGATCCCGGCGACGTCATCCAGGTGCCCGGACTGCTGGATCTGTCGTGCCTCTGGCAGGTGTACGCGGTCGACCGGCCCGCGCTCAAGGACGCTCCGTTCGTGCCGGCAACGCATCCGGCGTTCGGCGAGCGGGAAACACCGAAGAGCGTCTTCTCGACCCTCCGCGACGGCGACGTCCTGGTCCACCACCCGTACGACTCGTTCTCCACGAGCGTGCAGCGCTTCATCGAGCAGGCCGCCGCCGACCCTCAGGTCCTGGCGATCAAGCAGACCCTCTACCGCACGTCCGGCGACTCCCCCATCGTCGACGCATTGATCACCGCCGCCGAGGCGGGCAAACAGGTTGTGGCACTGGTCGAGATCAAGGCGCGGTTCGACGAGCAGGCGAACATCAAGTGGGCCCGCAAGCTCGAACACGCGGGTGTGCACGTGGTGTACGGGCTGGTCGGGCTCAAGACCCACTGCAAGACGTGCCTCGTCGTCCGCCGCGAAGGGTCCACCATCAGGCGTTACTGCCACATCGGCACCGGCAACTACAACCCGAAGACGGCCCGGCTGTACGAAGACATCGGTCTGCTCACCGCGGCGCCGGAGATCGGCGCCGACCTCACGGACCTGTTCAATTCGCTCACCGGCTACTCGCGGAAGACGCAGTATCGCAACCTCCTCGTCGCGCCGTACGGTGTGCGCCGGGGAATCATCGAGCGGATCGACGGTGAGATTGCGCACAAGTTGCGGGGTGAAGACGCCGGAATCCTCCTGAAGGCCAACGCCTTGGTCGACGAACAGGTGATCGACTCGCTCTATCGCGCATCCAAGGCCGGTGTGCCCGTCGAGATCGTCGTGCGTGGCATCTGCGCCCTCAAGCCCGGAGTTCCCGGACTGAGCGAGAACATCCACGTCCGGTCGATCCTCGGCCGTTTCCTCGAGCACTCGCGAGTCTTCCATTTCCGCGGCGCCGACGAATTCTGGATCGGCAGCGCAGACATGATGCACCGCAACCTCGACCGACGCGTCGAGGTCATGGCGCAGGTGAAGGATCCTCGCCTCACCGCTCAGATCGGCGACATCGTCGACTCGGCGCTCGATCCCGTCACGCGGTGCTGGGTGCTCGGGCCCGACGGCCGGTGGGTTCCGTCGCCGGCACACGGCGAGGAGGTACGCGACCACCAGGAGGCCATGATGCGTAAACGAATGGGCACCGGATCCTGATCGCGGCGCACCCGCGGCAGTAGGGAAGGAACTCGGTGAGCAGCACATCCGGCAAACCGGTCAAAGCCAATATCTTCGCGGCGGGAGCAGTGCTGTGGCGAAAGTCTCCCGAGAATCCCGACGAGATCGAGATCGCGGTCATTCACCGGCCCAAATATGAGGACTGGTCGTTTCCCAAGGGAAAACTCGACCCCGGTGAAACCGCTGTGGTGGCAGCACTGCGCGAGGTGGAAGAAGAGACGGGTATTCGCGGGCGCCTCGGCAGGCATCTCGGCGCGTTGACCTATCCGATTCCCGGGCACCGCCGGTTGAAACGAGTCGAATACTGGGCGGCCGAGGCCCGCGCCGGCGAATTCGTCGCCAACAGCGAAGTGGACGTGATGCGGTGGCTTCCGGTACCGGAGGTGGCCGATCAGCTGTCCTATCCCATGGATCGCAAGATGCTCCGCCGGTTCACGGCTGGGCCGCCCGACACCGCGACCGTGCTGCTGGTGCGGCATGCCAAGGCGGGAAGCCGGAAACGGTACAAGGGCGACGACGCGACCCGGCCCCTGGACGCGAACGGCGTACTGCAGGCCGACGCGCTCGTAGCCCAGCTCGAGGCGTTCGGGGCCACCGACATCACGTCGGCCGATCGGACGCGGTGCACGCAGACGGTCGACCCGCTGGCTCGCGCGCTGGACACGACCGTCCGGTTGGATCCGCTGCTGTCCGAGGAG
The DNA here is from genome assembly GCF_017068395.1 of Rhodococcus pseudokoreensis. NCBI lineage: Bacteria > Bacillati > Actinomycetota > Actinomycetes > Mycobacteriales > Nocardiaceae > Rhodococcus > Rhodococcus pseudokoreensis. The sequence goes on from NZ_CP070619.1 coordinate 697,144, forward strand.
AGTTACACCGCCGACCCGGCAGCCACCCGTACCCGCGTCCGCAAGATCGCCGCGCTCGGCGGGGTTCAGGTGATCTGCAGTCAGGGCGGCGTCATTCCCGATCTGCTCGACTGGTGGGCGGACATCGACGGCGTCGCACTACCCCCGGCACGGAACAGGAAGGCGAGCACCTGGGTGCTCTCCCTGTCCGGGGGCAAACTCATCGCCGCCGACCACATCGACAGCCCTCTGCCTCCCACGCGGAAGGACTGAGCGCCACCGACCGGATTTCATCCGGGAACGACGACGACACAGACAGGCGCCAACCCCCAGGGTCGGCGCCTGTCTGTGTTCGGGAAGACCCGTGTGCGCTGTCTTACTTGGCGCGCTTCGCGGGAGCCTTCTTCGCTGCCGTCTTCTTTGCAGCCGTCTTGGCCGGAGCCTTCTTGGCCGCAGTCTTCTTCGCAGCCACCGTCTTGGCGGGAGCGACCTTCTTCGCGACGGTCTTCTTCGCTGCCGCCGTCTTGGCCGGAGCCTTCTTGGCCGCAGTCTTCTTCGCAGCCACCGTCTTGGCGGGAGCGACCTTCTTCGCGACGGTCTTCTTCGCTGCCGCCGTCTTGGCGGGAGCGACCTTCTTCGCGACGGTCTTCTTCGCTGCCGCGGTCTTGGCCGGTGCAGCCTTCTTGGCGGCGGTCTTCTTCGCTGCCGTCTTCTTGGCAGCAGCCTTCTTGGCGGCGGCCTTGGTGGCGGGCGCCGCTGCGCCGCGCTTGACTGCCGGACCGGTGGCCGGAAGCTTCTGGCCGCCAGCGATAACCGCCTTGAACTGAGCGCCCGGACGGAACGCCGGCACCGACGTCGGCTTGACCTTGACGGTCTCACCCGTGCGCGGGTTACGCGCGACACGTGCCGCACGACGCCGCTGCTCGAAGACGCCGAAACCGGTGATGGTCACGCTGTCGCCGCGGTGCACTGCCCGGACGATCGTGTCCACGACATGCTCGACAGCTTCCGTTGCCGTGCGCCTGTCCGTGCCCAGTTTCTCGGTCAGAACATCGATGAGCTCTGCCTTATTCATTGAAATTCCTCCGCGAACTAATGGTCCATCATCGGACCGACTACGAACTACGGTAAACCTGAATACCGCAGGAGTCTATGTGCCACGCCAATTCTCAAACAACGCGGCACCATTCTCAGGAACTTATTATCTGGGAGACAGGGCTCCGATTCCAACTTTCAGTCGGCCGAAGTGGGCTCCGGAAGAGTCACAGGTTTCCAAGAAGGCCTTGCCTTTTCGAACTCGGAAATGGCTTCTACCTGCCGTAATGTCAATCCGATGTCGTCGAGACCCTCGAGCAGACGCCACCGTGTGTAGTCATCAATCGCAAAGGGCACCACGGTGGTTCCGGCGGTCACGGTCTTGTTCTCGAGGTCGACGATCAATTCGAGACCGGGCTGTTCGTCGAGCAACTTCCAGAGCAGTTCGACGTCCGACTGAGACACCTGGGCGGCCAGCAGACCGGCCTTGCCGGCGTTGCCCCGGAAGATGTCCGCGAACCGGGACGCGATCACGACCCGAAATCCGAAGTCGGATAGCGCCCACACGGCGTGCTCCCGGGAGGAGCCGGTGCCGAAGTCCGGTCCCGCGACCAGAACGCTGCCCTTGTCGTACGGGGCGACGTTGAGGACGAAGTCCGGATCGTTCCGCCACGCGGCGAACAGCCCGTCCTCGAAACCGGTGCGGGTCACTCGTTTCAGGTAGACCGCCGGGATGATCTGGTCCGTGTCCACGTTCGATCGCCGCAGCGGGACGCCGATACCTTTGTGTGTGCTAAAGGATTCCATCGAAAAATCTCCTAAATTCCTTGGGTCCTAGGCCAGATCTGTCGGCGCGGACAGGGTTCCCCGGACTGCGGTCGCGGCGGCGACCAGCGGCGAAACCAGGTGAGTCCGCCCGCCCTTGCCTTGACGGCCTTCGAAATTGCGGTTGGACGTGGAGGCCGAACGCTCGCCGGGCGCGAGCTGATCCGGGTTCATGCCGAGGCACATGGAGCAGCCCGCCTGCCGCCATTCGGCGCCGGCGGCGGTGAAGATCTCGCCGAGACCCTCCTTTTCGGCCTGGGCGCGCACGCGCATCGAACCCGGCACGATCAGCATCCGGACCCCGTCGGCGACGTGCCGCCCGCGCAACACGTCGGCCACGGCCCGCAGATCCTCGATCCGGCCGTTGGTGCACGAACCCACGAAAACTGTGTCGATCGCCACGTCACGCAACGGAGTTCCGGCTTCGAGACCCATGTAGGTCAACGCCTTCTCCGCGGCGTGACGTTCGCTCTCGTCCACGATCTGCTCGGGATCCGGCACGGCCTCGCCGAGCGGCAGACCCTGGCCCGGGTTGGTGCCCCAGGTCACGAACGGCGTCAGCGTGCTCGCGTCGATGTGGACCTCGTTGTCGAAAACCGCACCCTCGTCGGTCTTCAACTGCTCCCAGGCCGCCACCGCGGCGTCCCAGTCGGCGCCCTGCGGCGCGTGGGGGCGTCCCTTGATGAACTCGTAGGTGATCTCGTCGGGGGCGATCATGCCTGCCCGCGCACCGGCCTCGATGGACATGTTGCAGATGGTCATCCGCGCTTCCATCGACATCTTCCGGATCGCTTCGCCGCGGTACTCCAGGACGTAGCCCTGGCCTCCGCCGGTTCCGATCTTCGCGATGACGGCCAGAATGAGATCCTTGCTCGTCACGCCTTCGGGCAATTCGCCGTCGACGGTGATCGCCATCGTCCGGAACGGGCGCAGAGACAACGTCTGCGTCGCCATGACGTGTTCGACCTCACTGGTGCCGATACCCATCGCGATCGCACCGAAGGCGCCGTGGGTGGACGTGTGACTGTCGCCGCACACCACGGTCATACCGGGCTGGGTGAGACCGAGTTGCGGGCCGACGACGTGAACGATGCCCTGGTCGATGTTTCCCATCGGGTGCAACCGGACGCCGAATTCCTCACAGTTGCGCCGGAGCGTGTCGACCTGAGTCTTGGACACGGGGTCGGCGATCGGCTTGTCGATGTCGACGGTGGGGACGTTGTGGTCCTCGGTGGCGATCGTCAGGTCGGGCCTGCGGAGCGGGCGCCCCGCCAGCCGAAGTCCGTCGAATGCCTGCGGACTCGTCACTTCGTGAACGAGATGCAGATCGATGTAGATGAGGTCGGGGTTGTCTCCCTCGCCCCGGACCACGACGTGGTCGTCCCACACCTTCTCTGCCAGGGTGCGTGCTTTGTCGGCCATCTTCTCCACCTCTGTGTGTCTCTCGCACCGCGGGCTTCGGGCTGGTCCGCCGTGCGCTTGTTGTCGTTACTGTCTTCCCGGACACGCACTCGACGTGAGACGAAGGTGCGCTATGATCCCAATATGCGAGAAAGTGGTATCGACCTATGAGACAGCATAGCGGCATCGGGGTCCTTGACAAAGCGGTGGGCGTGCTTCATGCCGTGGCCGAGAAGCCCTGCAGCCTCACCGAACTGTGCTCGCGCACCGGACTCCCCCGCGCCACCGCCCACCGGCTGGCCGTCGGGCTCGAGGTCCACCGCCTCCTGACGCGTGATTCCGACGGGCTGTGGTGCCCCGGTCCCGGCCTCGCCGAACTCGCTGCAACGGCTAACGATCCGCTCGTCTCGGCGGCGGCTCTCGTCCTTCCGCGACTGCGCGAGATCACCGGCGAGAGCGTGCAGCTGTACCGCAGGGAAGGTACGCAACGCATCTGCGTGGCGGCGATGGAGCCGCCCACCGGCCTCCGCGACACCGTTCTCGTGGGAGCACGCCTGCCGATGAGCGCCGGTTCGGGCGCCAAGGTCCTCCTCGCCTGGGCCGACCCGCAGACCCAGCGCACGGTGCTCCCCGACGCGGCGTTCGGCGAGCGCGTGCTGCTCGAGGTCCGCCGCCGCGGCTGGGCGCAGAGCGCCGCCGAGCGTGAACCCGGCGTCGCCAGTGTCGCCGCACCCGTGCGGGACTCCGCGGGCGCTGTCATCGCGGCGATTTCGGTGTCCGGCCCCATCGACAGGATGGGCAGGCGCCCCGGCGCCCGGTGGGCTGCCGACCTCCTCGCCGCCGCAGAGGCGTTGCACAAGAGACTCTGACCACTCACGACCGATACGTACCGCGACAGGAGAAGCCGATGGGGAAGAACCAGCGATCGCAGATCACGATGACGGATTCGGAGATCACCGAATTCGTGGACCGGAGCCGGATCGCCACGCTGGCAACGGTGGCAGCCGACGGCAGGGCCCATCTGGTCGCCATGTGGTACGCCGTGATCGACGGCGAGATCTGGTTCGAGACGAAATCCAAATCGCAGAAGGCGGTCAACCTGCGCCGCGACGACCGGGTCACCGTCCTGATCGAGGACGGCCAGACGTACGACACCCTGCGTGGAATTTCGATCGAGGGCCGGGCGGAGATCGTGGAGGATCCGGACGCGATGTTCGCCGTCGGCGTCAGCGTGTGGGAACGCTACACCGGGCCCTACACCGACGATCTGCGTCCCGCCATCGATCAGCTGCTGCACAAGCGGGTGGTCGTGCGGATCGTTCCCGAGCGCATCAGGAGCTGGGACCACGCCAAGCTCGGCCTTCCCGCGATGCCGGTGGGCGGAACCACGGCCGCATACGTGGAGACGGCCGACCGCCGCGACTGATATCGGGCAGGGCGGAAAAACAGGAGCATTCTCGGTGCCCTCGGCGTAGCTTCACAGAGTGAACCGACTACCCGAGGGAGTTCACCGTGACTGACGCCGATAACGAGGACACGAAAAAGAAATTCCGCGAAGCACTGGAGCGGAAGAATCATCAGGCCGGGCTGTCCGCCGATCACAAGGACGCGGATTCCAAGGTGCACCATGCGCACGGGCCTGCCGACCACAAACGCGAATTCCGCCGCAAGACCGGATAAACGCATCATCCCTATATATAAAGAAACACCCTCCGAATACTCGGAGGGTGTTTCTCTTTGTAGCCCCGACGGGATTCGAACCCGCGCTACCGCCTTGAGAGGGCGGCGTCCTAGGCCGCTAGACGACGGGGCCAGGAACTTTGTCTTGCTTTGGAAGCTCAGCAAGCATAGCTTCCAGAAGTTCGGAGTCAAAATCGGCCGAACTTCCGCTGGGGTACCAGGACTCGAACCTAGAATGGCGGTACCAGAAACCGCTGTGTTGCCAATTACACCATACCCCAATGGCCGTTCTCGAACCGCTGAGCTTCTGGGCTCTGCGGCCCGCCTCGGGCCGAAGAAGAGATTACCAGCCTACTCCCGGGATTTACCAAATCGTATGGTCAGAGGCTGTTTTTGCACCCTTTTCGGCCCGAGGGCGGCGGTTTAACCGGCGATGCCGGCCCGCGCGGAACGCAGCCGGGACAGCGACACGTCGCGTCCGAGCAGTTCCATCGATTCGTAGAGCGGCGGGCTGATGTGCGAGCCCGTGACGGCCACCCGCACCGGCGCGAACGCCTTACGTGGCTTGAGGCCCAGTTCGTCCACGAGAGCGGTCTTGAGGGCCTCCTCCAGCGAGGCTGCGTCCCACGCACCGACTGCGTCCAGCGATGCGAGGGCGGCGTCGAGAACCGGCGCCGAGTCGGCCCCCAGGTTCTTCGCCGCGGCGGCCGGATCGATCGCGAAGTCGGCCTCCTCGACGAACAGGAACTTCAGCAGATCCCACGCGTCGGACAGGACCACGATGCGCGTCTGGACCAGATCGGCAGCGGTCGCGAAGACGGACTCGTCCACCGTCTCGCCGAGGTGGCCGTGGAGAGTGAGGAACGCACGCAGGCGCGCGGCGAAATCGGCGGGCTCGAGCAGGCGGATGTGCTCGGCGTTGATCGCGTCGGCCTTTTTCTGATCGAACCGGGCCGGATTGGAATTGACCTTGGAGATATCGAAGGCGGCGACCATCTCGTCCAGCGAGAACACGTCGTGGTCGTCGGAAATACCCCAGCCCAGCAGCGCCAGGTAATTCAGCAATCCCTCGGGAACGAAACCGCGGTCGCGATGGATGAAGAGGTTCGACTCGGGATCGCGCTTGGACAGCTTCTTGTTGCCCTGCCCCATCACGAACGGCAGATGCCCGAACTGCGGCGTGAAATCGGCCACGCCGATCCGCTGCATCGCCGCGTAGAGAGCGAGCTGCCGCGGCGTCGACGACAACAGGTCCTCTCCGCGCAGCACGTGTGTGATCTTCATCAACGCGTCGTCGACGGGGTTGACCAAGGTGTACAGCGGGATCCCGTTGCCGCGGGTCAGCGCGAAGTCGGGCACGGTGCCGGCCTTGAACGTCGTCTCACCGCGCACGAGGTCGTCCCACGTCAGGTCGTGGTCGGGCATCCGGAGCCGGACCACGGGCTTGCGGCCCTCGTCGAGGAACGCCTGCCGCTGCTCCGGCGTCAGGTCACGATCGAAGTTGTCGTAGCCGAGCTTGGGGTCGCGGCCGGCCGCCTTGTGCCGCTCCTCGACCTCCTCGGGCGTCGAGAACGACTCGTACGCCTCGCCCGCCGCGAGCAGTTTCGCGACGACGTCCAAGTGCAGGTCGCGTCGCTGGGACTGGCGGTACGGCTCGTACGGTCCCCCGACCTCCGGGCCCTCGTCCCAGTTCAGCCCGAGCCAGCGCAGCGCGTCCAGGATCGCCTGGTACGACTCCTCACTGTCACGGGCAGCATCGGTGTCCTCGATGCGGAACACGAACGACCCGCCGTTGTGTCGGGCGAACGCCCAGTTGAACAGGGCGGTTCGGACGAGCCCCACGTGCGGGGTTCCGGTGGGCGACGGGCAGAAACGGACGCGAACTTCGCTTGTGGTCATGGCTCACTTGGGTCGACGCTGGGAAAACGGACTCCTACAGGCTAGTCCGCTCCCGATTTCGACACGAGAGCCGTCAGCGCTTGGCGGTCACCGGGTTGGTGAGGGTGCCGATGCCGCCGATGGTCACGCTGACGCTCTGTCCGTCGACGATCGGACCGACGCCTTCCGGGGTGCCCGTGAGGATCACGTCGCCGGGGAGCAGCGTCATCACGGCCGACACCCATTCGATGATCTTCGGAATGTCGTGCAGCAGAAGTGAAGTGTTGCTCCGCTGCTTCACGACTCCGTCGACCTCGGTGGTGATGTCGACGTCGGACGCGTCGAGCTGGGTCTCGATCCACGGGCCCAGCGGGCAGAACGTGTCGTGGCCCTTCGCCCTCGCCCACTGGCCGTCGTGGCGCTGGTGGTCTCGCGCCGACACGTCGTTGGCCGCCGTGTAGCCGAGCACCACGTCGAGGGCCTTGGCCGCGGGCACGTCCTTGCAGGGGCGCCCGATGACGACCGCGAGTTCCCCCTCGTAATGAACTTCGTTGGAGGACTTCGGCAGGACGATCGCGGCGTCGGGGCCGACGATCGAGGTGTTCGGCTTGAGGAAGATCACAGGATCGGCGGGCGCCTCTCCGCCCATCTCGGCGGCGTGGGCGGCGTAGTTCTTTCCGATGGCGACGACCTTGCTGGCGAGGATCGGGGCCAGCAGTCGCACGTCGGCGAGCGGCCAGCTCCGGCCGGTGAAAGTGGGGTTGCCGAACGGATGCTCGGCGATCTCTTTCGCGACCCGGGACTCCCCGTCCCCTTCGATACTGACGAACGCAACACCATCGGGACTTGCCACTCGACCAAGACGCATGGCGCCGAGTCTATCGGCCCGCCGTCACCGCCGTGCCGGGACGCCGGGCGACGCGAGGTATAGACTCCGAACGTTCGCCAATATATGAGAATCAAATCCTAGATATTGAGATGACATGACAGCATCGATCGACACCGCGTCCGCCGTCGGAACTGCTCGCAGATGGTGGATGCTCGCCCTCGGGATGTTCGCCCAGGCCGCACAGGCGGTCTTCGTCAACGGCGTCGCCTTCCTGATCCCCGAACTCCAGGAGAATCACGGGCTCAGCCTCGCCCGCACCGGACTCGTCGTCGCCGCACCCACCCTCGGGGTCATGGTGACGCTGATCGCGTGGGGCGCACTGGCCGACCGTTACGGCGAACGGAGGGTGCTGGCTGCAGGCATGGCGGCCACCGCAGCTGCCGGAGTGGGCGCGGCCCTCTCCGGATCGCTCACGGCCACCGCGGTCTTCCTGCTGCTCGGCGGCATGGCGGCGGCGTCGGCGAATGCCGCGAGCGGACGCGTCGTCGTCGGCTGGTTCCCGCCCGAGCGCCGCGGCCTGGCGATGGGTATCCGGCAGATGTCACTGCCGCTCGGCATCGCCTGCGCTGCGCTGACGCTCCCCTCGATCGCACACGACCACGGCATCGGATGGGCGCTCGCGCTGCCCGCCGTCCTGTGCGCCGCTGCCGCGCTGGCCTGTGGACTCTGGGTGGTCGATCCGCCCCGGCCGAGTCGCAGCGACGCGGCGGATCTCGGCATGCTCACGAATCCGTACCGCAGCAGCGGCACACTGTGGCGGATCCACGCCGTCTCCGTGCTGCTCGTCGTGCCCCAGTACACGGTGTGGACGTACGCGCTCGTGTGGCTGATCTCCGAAAGGCACTGGGAAGCAACGGCGGCCGGCCTGATCGTGACCCTCGCCCAGATCCTCGGCGCGTTCGGCCGGATGGGCGTCGGTTTCTGGTCCGACGTGGTGGGCAGCCGCATGCGTCCGCTTCGCTGGGTCGCGGCCGCCGGCGGACTGTCGATGGCGGCACTCGCCGTGACGGACGCGATGGATTCGCCGCTCGCGATCGTGGTGCTGCTCGCGGCGTCCGTCGCGACGGTGGCACCGAACGGGCTGGCCTTCACCGCCGTCGCCGAGATCGCGGGCCCGTTCTGGGGTGGGCGCGCCCTCGGTGTCCAGAACACCGGGCAATTCGTCGCGGCCTCCATCGTTCCCCCGGTGTTCGGCGCACTGATCGGAATCGTCGGATTCCCGGTGACTTTCGCCATAGCCGCGGGATTTCCGGCCGCCTCGATACCACTGATCCCCGTGGCCCGGTCCGAAGACCGGTCCACGGGGATCGAGGGAGACAGGGTCGACGCTCGGCCCTAGAGGGCCGCGGCGATCCGGTCGCCGACCTCCGACGTGGCGACCTTCGAGTCGCCCCGGGACGCCAGATCGGCCTCGACTGCGGCTTCGATGCGCGCGGCGTCGCCGTCCCGGCCGAGGTGACGCAGCAGCAGCGCCGCGGACAGGATGGCCGCCGTGGGATCCGCGATCCCCTGGCCCGCGATGTCCGGGGCGCTGCCGTGCACCGGTTCGAACATCGACGGGTTCGTCCCCGAGGCGTCGATGTTCCCCGACGCCGCCAGGCCGATACCGCCCGTGACCGCACCCGCGAGATCGGTGATGATGTCGCCGAACAGGTTGTCCGTGACGATCACGTCGAAGCGCGACGGGTCGGTGACCATGTAGATGGTGGCCGCGTCGATGTGGCAGTACGCCGTCTCCACGTCCGGATATTCGGCCGACACCGTCTCCACCGCGCGCGTCCAGATCGCACCGGCGTTGGAGAGGACGTTCGTCTTGTGGATCAGGGTGACGTGCTTGCGCCGGGTCTGCGCGAGCGCGAACGCGTAGCGCACCACCCGCTCGGCGCCGAACCACGTGTTGATCGACACCTCGGTCGCGATCTCGTGCGGGGTGCCGACCCGGATCGCGCCACCGTTACCGGTGTACGGGCCCTCGGTGCCCTCGCGCACCACCACGAAATCGATGTCCGGCTGAGCCGCGAGCGGCGACTTCGTCCCCGGATAGAGCTGCGACGGACGCAGATTCACGTGATGATCCAACGCGAATCGCATGTTCAGCAGCAGTCCACGCTCGAGCACGCCCGGCGTGACCGACGGGTCGCCGATGGCGCCCAGCAGGATCGCGTCGTGCTCGCGGATCGCCGCGAGATCGGCGTCCGGGAGCAACTCCCCCGTCGCGTTGTACCGACGGGCACCGAGGTCGTACTCGGTGGTCTCGAGATCGGGGACGAGTTTCCGCAGCACCTTCAGCGCCTCGGCCGTGACCTCGACACCGATGCCGTCACCCGGAATGACCGCAAGCTTCATGAACGCCTCACTTCAGATAGAGCTGTGCGCGTGCCACGACGGGGTCGTGGCACGCGCACAGTGGGGATTAGGCCAGGTTGACGAGCTCGATCTTGGTGGCGCCGACGGCGGTGGAGATCGCGTCCCGCACCTCGCTCGGCACTTCCTGGTCGACGCGGAGGAGGATGGTCGCGCCCTCGCCCTCGGCGTCCTGGCTGAGCTGCGCGGCCTGGATGTCGATGCCGGCGTTGCCGAGCTGCGTGCCGATCTTGCCCAGTGCGCCGGGCTGATCGGTGTAGTTGACCACCAGGTTGAGACCCTCGGCGCGCAGTTCGAAGTTGCGGCCGTTGATGTTGACGATCTTCTCGACCTGCTGCGGACCGGTCAGCGTGCCCGAGACGTTGATGACGCTTCCGTCGCCGAACACGCCCCGCAGGTCCACGACGCTGCGGTGGTTGGGGCTTTCGGCGGCCTTGGTGACCTCCGCCGTGACGCCACGCTCCTCCGCGAGAGCGGGGGCGTTGACGAACGTGACCGCGTCCTCGATGACAGCGGAGAACACGCCGCGCAGAGCCGAGAGCGCGAGCACCTCGACGTCCTCGGAGGCGAGCTCGCCGCGCACGTCGACGGACAGGCTGACGGGCAATTCACCCGACAGGGCGCCGAGAAGCACACCCTGCTTGCGGACGATCTCGAGCCACGGGGCAACTTCCTCGCCCACGGCGCCACCGGACACGTTGACGGCATCCGGAACGAAATCGCCTGCGAGAGCGAGCAGTACGGACTTCGCGACGTCCGTGCCCGCGCGGTCCTGAGCCTCGCTCGTCGACGCGCCGAGGTGCGGCGTCACAACGACCTCGGGCAGGTCGAACAGCGGGCTGTCGGTGCACGGTTCGGTCTCGAACACGTCGAGGCCCGCGGCGCGCACGTGACCCGACTTGATGGCCTCGGCCAGCGCGGCCTCGTCGATCAGGCCGCCGCGGGCGGCGTTGACGATGACGACGCCCTTCTTCGTCTTCGCCAGGTTCTCCGTGCCGAGCAGCCCCTTGGTCTCGGGCGTCTTGGGAAGGTGCACGGAGATGAGGTCGGCGCGCTTCAGCAGTTCGTCGAGGGTGACGAGTTCGATGCCGAGCTGCGCGGCGCGGGCGGCCGACACGTAGGGGTCGTACGCGATGACGTGGGTCTCGAATGCGGCGAGGCGCTGCGCGAACAGCTGTCCGATGCGGCCGAGGCCGACGACGCCGACCGTCTTGCCGAAGATTTCGACGCCGTTGAACTTGCTGCGCTTCCACTCGCGGTCACGCAGGGTGGCGTCGGCGGCGGGGATCTGGCGGGCGGTGGCGAGCATCAGCGCGACGGCGTGCTCGGCGGCCGTGTGGATGTTCGACGTCGGGGCGTTGACGACCATGACACCGCGCTCGGTGGCGGCGGGCACGTCGACGTTGTCGAGGCCGACGCCGGCGCGGGCGACGATCTTGAGCTTGGTACCGGCCGCCAGGACCTCTGCGTCCACGGTGGTGGCGGAACGGACGAGGATCGCGTCGGCCTCGGGCACCGCCGCGAGCAGGGCCGGGCGATCAGGTCCGTCGACCCATCGCACCTCCACACCGTCGCCCAATGCCTCGACGGTGGACGGCGCGAGCTTGTCGGCGATCAGAACTACAGGACGGCCTGGCTGGCTCACGTGCAAACTCCCTGAGTAGGTGGGTGTGGGGGTGTTTTAACCACACACAGCTTAGTCCGCCCTCACCGGGAAACCACATCCCGGTCTGCGATACCACATAGTGGACGCCTGCAACAACGGAACCGGGCACGAAACAACACCGGCCCGATGTCGCTGCGGAGGCCTCTGACGAGGCCGACGCGACATCGGGCCGGTGCTGTGGTGGAACTGTAAAGCAGTGAAACCTAGGCGGTTTCGGTGATCGGCCGGTCGACCCAGCTCATCAGGTCGCGCAGCTTCTTGCCGGTGACCTCGATGGGGTGCTCGGCGTTGGCCTTGCGCAGGCCCTCGAGCTCGGTGTTGCCGTTCTCGACGTTGGCGACGAGGCGGCGGGTGAACTCACCCGACTGGATGTCGGCGAGGATCGCCTTCATGCGCTCCTTGGTGCCGGCGTCGATGACGCGCGGACCGGACAGGTAGCCACCGAACTCCGCGGTGTCGGACACCGAGTAGTTCATGCGCGCGATGCCACCCTCGTACATGAGGTCGACGATGAGCTTGAGCTCGTGCAGCACCTCGAAGTACGCCATCTCGGGCGCGTAGCCGGCCTCGACCATGACCTCGAAACCGGTCTTGACCAGTTCCTCGGTGCCACCGCACAGCACGGCCTGCTCGCCGAAGAGGTCCGTCTCGGTCTCTTCCTTGAACGTGGTCTTGATGACGCCCGCGCGGGCGCCGCCGATCGCCTTGGCGTAGGACAGCGCGAGGGCCTGGCCCTCACCCTTCGGGTCCTGGTCGATCGCGATGAGCGCAGGAACACCCTTGCCGTCGACGAACTGACGACGCACCAGGTGGCCGGGGCCCTTGGGGGCGACCATGCCGACAGTGACGAACTCCGGAGCCTTGATCAGCTTGAAGTGGATGTTGAGGCCGTGTCCGAAGAACAGCGCGTCGCCGTCCTTCAGGTTCGGCTCGATGTCATTGGTGAAGATCGACGCCTGCGCGGTGTCGGGTGCGAGCACCATGATCACGTCGGCCCACTCGGAGACCTCGGCGGGGGTACCGACGGTCAGGCCCTGCTCCTCGGCCTTCGCGCGGGACTTCGAGCCTTCCTTCAGGCCGATACGCACATCGACGCCCGAGTCGCGCAGGCTCAGCGAGTGCGCGTGGCCCTGGCTTCCGTAACCGATCACAGCGACCTTACGGCCCTGGATGATCGACAGATCGGCATCGTCGTCGTAGAACATCTCGACTGCCACAGTTCAACCTCTTTCTTGGATTTGCGTATCTAAAGTACTAGCGAGTGGCCGTGATGGACTTAGGCCCCCGTCCCACGGCCACGACCCCGGACTGCACGATCTCCCGGATGCCGTACGGATCGAGCATCCGCAGCAGCGCATCCAGCTTGGATCGCGTTCCAGTCGCCTCGATCGTGACCGACTCCGGGGAGACGTCGATCACCTTGGCGCGGAACAGATTCACCGTCTCGATCACCTGCGTGCGCACGCTGGCGTCGGCTCGCACCTTGATGAGCACCAGCTCGCGGGCGACGGAGGCCTCACCGTCCTGCTCGACGATCTTGATGACGTTGACGAGCTTGTTCAGCTGCTTCGTCACCTGTTCGAGCGGGAACTCGTCGACGGTCACGACGATGGTCATGCGTGAGATCTCGGGAAGCTCGGTGCCACCGACGGCGAGCGACTCGATGTTGAACCCACGACGGGAGAACAGCGCGGCCACCCTGGCCAGCACGCCCGGCTTGTCCTCGACGAGAACACTGAGGGTGTGGCTGGTGCTCACTGATCTTCCTCCCCGGCCGCTGCGGCCGTGCCCGAACGCTGCTCGCGCTCCATGGCCTCGTGAATGACGGCCGGCTCGGCGGCCGCCTCGTCGTCGTCGAACAGCGGCCGGATGCCCCGTGCCGCCATGATCTCGTCGTTGCTCGTGCCCGCCGCGACCATCGGCCACACCTGGGCGTCGGCGCCGACGATGAAGTCGATCACCACCGGCTTGTCGTTGATGGCCTGTGCCTCACGGATCGCCGCCTCGACGTCCTCTTCGCGCTCGACGCGAATGCCGTGGCAGCCCAACGCCTCCGCGAGCTTCACGAAGTCGGGGATGCGGATGGCGCCGTGCGTGCCGAGGTTGGTGTTGGAGTAGCGCTGGTCGTAGAACAGCGTCTGCCACTGGCGCACCATGCCGAGGTTGCCGTTGTTGATGAGCGCAACCTTGATCGGGATGCCCTCGAGCGCGCAGGTGGCGAGTTCCTGATTGGTCATCTGGAAGCAGCCGTCACCGTCGATGGCCCACACCTCGGTGTCGGGCATGCCCATCTTGGCGCCCATCGCGGCAGGCACCGCGTAGCCCATCGTGCCGAGACCACCGGAGTTCAGCCAGGTGCGCGGCTTCTCGTAGTTGACGAACTGCGCGGCCCACATCTGGTGCTGGCCGACGCCGGCGCAGTAGATCGCGTCGGGACCGGCGAGCTTGCCGACCGCCTGGATCACGTATTCCGGGGACAGCGCGCCGTCCGAGGGACGGTCGTAGCTGAGCGGATACGTGCGACGGATTCCGTCGAGGTACGCCCACCACTCGGTGAGGTCCAGCGTGGTTCCGGTGGCCAGGTCGGCCTTGATCGCCTCGATCAGCTCGACGATGACCTCTTTGCAGTCGCCCACGATCGGGACGTCCGCGTACCGGTTCTTGCCGATCTCCGCCGGATCGATGTCGGCGTGGATGACCTTGGCGTCGGGGGCGAACGAGTCGAGCTGACCGGTGACGCGGTCGTCGAACCGCGCGCCGAGCGTGATCAGCAGGTCGCTGCGCTGCAATGCCGCCACCGCCGCGACGGTGCCGTGCATGCCGGGCATGCCGCAGTTCAACGTGTGGCTGTCCGGGAACGCGCCGCGCGCCATGAGGGTGGTGACCACCGGAATGCCGGTGAGCTCGGCCAGTTCGAGCAGTTCCGGGGACGATTCCGACTTGATGACTCCGCCACCGACGTACAGCACCGGGTGCTTCGCGTCGGCGATGAGGCGAGCGGCCTCGCGGACCTGCTTGCCGTGCGGCTTCGTGACGGGACGGTATCCGGGCAGCCGCATCTCCGGCGGCCACGAGAACGTGGTCTGCGCCTGGAGGACGTCCTTCGGGATGTCGACGAGCACCGCTCCGGGACGACCGCTGGAGGCGAGGTAGAACGCCTCCGCGATGATCCGGGGGATGTCGACGCCGTCGGTGATGAGGAAGTTGTGCTTCGTGATGGGCATAGTGATGCCCGAGATGTCGGCTTCCTGGAACGCATCGGTGCCGATGAGCCCACGGCCGACCTGACCGGTGATGGCCACGACCGGAACGGAGTCCATCTGCGCGTCGGCGAGCGGCGTCACGAGGTTGGTCGCACCGGGACCGGACGTTGCCATGCAGACGCCGACCTTGCCGGTCGCCTGCGCGTACCCGGTGGCGGCGTGACCTGCACCCTGCTCGTGACGGACGAGCACGTGCCGGACCTTCTTCGAGTCGAAGAGCGGGTCGTAGACAGGGAGAACGGCACCACCCGGAATGCCGAATACCGTGTCGACCTCGAGCTCCTCGAGGGCTCGGACCACGGACTGGGCGCCGCTGACCCGCTCGGGGGCGAGTTGGCGGCGGCTACCGGTCTGCGTCGCGGCGGCCGCGGTCGTCGGGCTTGCTGCCCCCGACTTGCGCGGCGTGGGTTGAGGCCGTGCGGTTGGTGCGCTCACTGGGAAATCCTCTGATTCTGGCTCCGGGCAACAAAAAACCCCCGTCAGCTGATGCTGTACGAGGGTGGCGCGTCGTTATCTGGCGAGTTGAAGAAATCGACTCAGGCGACGACGCGCCGGCCGATTACGAGCAACTCATTCTGTTTCACGCGCTCGACGGTAGGCGCGCTAATAGTGAACAGTCAACTTGGTGAGTCGGCCGTCCCAGAATATGAGATACGTCGGCTGCGGTGCGAAGATGTAGAGGTGTCAACTCCGCAGCAGCCCGTGCCACCAGAATCATCATCCCACACGACGAACCCGCCCAAGCGCGTCATCCGGATTTCTCCCCTTGCCTATCTGGGATGCGCCTTCCTCCTGTTCGCCGTGTCGTTCCCCATCTTCGGCTGGCCCGCCGCATTCGGCTGGCTCGTGATCGCCCCGATCCTCGCGGTGGCCTGGGTCGCGCGGGTGCGCACGACGGTCACACCCGACGGACTCGAGGTGCGCAACCTGTTCGGCGGCCGGTCGCTCGCATGGTCCGAGATCACCGGATTCCGCTTCCCCAAGCGCGGCTGGGCCCGGGCCACACTGGCCGACGGCGGCGAAGTCGCTCTTCCCGTCGTCACGTTCGACCGGCTCCCCGAGATCGCCGAAGCGAGCGGCGGCCGCATCACCGACCCCTACGCGGCAGCGGCCGCGGCGGACGAGGCAGCCCAGCACGCCGACGCCGAATCGAACGGCGAGCAGCCGGCGAAGAACCGGCCGGACACAGACGGGGAATAGTGCGCGAGTAGCGTTTGTCAGTACTTCCGTACGCTGACTAAGGAATACGCTCATGCCCCCGCTGAGGTCCCGAACCACCACCGCAGGACGAAATGCCGCAGGCGCCCGCGCACTGTGGCGCGCCACCGGAATGACCGACTCCGACTTCGGGAAGCCGATCGTCGCGATCGCCAACTCGTACACGCAGTTCGTTCCCGGCCACGTCCACCTCAAGAACGTCGGCGACATCGTCGCCGACGCCGTCCGCGCCGCCGGTGGTGTACCTCGCGAGTTCCACACGATCGCCGTCGACGACGGCATCGCGATGGGGCACGGCGGCATGCTGTATTCGCTTCCCAGCCGGGAGATCATCGCCGACTCCGTCGAGTACATGGTCAACGCGCACACCGCCGACGCGCTCGTCTGCATCTCCAACTGCGACAAGATCACCCCCGGAATGCTCAATGCCGCAATGCGTTTGAACGTTCCCACCGTGTTCGTGTCGGGCGGTCCGATGGAGGCGGGCAAGGCAGTGGTGGTCAACGGCGTCGCGCAGGCACCCACCGACCTCATCACGGCGATCTCGGCGAGCGCCAACGACGAGGTCGACGAGGAGGGGCTGTCCGAGGTCGAGCGCAGCGCCTGCCCGACGTGCGGATCGTGCTCGGGCATGTTCACCGCGAACTCCATGAACTGCCTCACCGAGGCGCTCGGTCTGGCGTTGCCGGGCAACGGTTCGACGCTGGCCACCCACGAAGCCCGGCGCGCGCTGTTCACCCGTGCAGGCACCACCGTCGTCGAGGCCGCCCTGCGGTACTACCGGGACGAGGACGACTCCGTCCTCCCCCGCAACATCGCGACGCCCGCCGCGTTCCGCAACGCGATGGCGCTGGACGTCGCGATGGGCGGTTCCACCAACACGGTGCTGCACACCCTCGCGGCCGCGCAGGAGGGTGAGGTCTTCGACTTCGACCTCGACAAGATCGACGAGATCAGCCGCAAGGTGCCCTGCCTGTCGAAGGTCTCACCCAACTCGGACTACCACATGGAGGACGTGCACCGGGCAGGCGGAATCCCCGCGATCCTCGGCGAACTCCGCCGGGCCGACCTGCTCGAGAGCGACGTCTCGACCGTCCACACGAAGAGCTTCGACGAGTGGCTCGACACGTGGGACATCCGGTCCGGCAAGGCATCCGACGAGGCCGTCGAACTGTTCCACGCCGCTCCCGGCGGCGTCCGCACCATCGAGCCGTTCTCGACGAACAACCGCTGGTCGTCGCTCGACACGGACGCCGCCAACGGCTGCATCCGCGATTTCGAGCACAAGCACACGGTCGAGGGCGGCCTGGCCGTGCTGCGCGGCAACATCGCCGTCGACGGCGCGGTCATCAAGACGGCAGGCATCGACGAAGACCTGTTCCACTTCCAGGGACCCGCACGCGTCGTGGAGTCGCAGGAGGAGGCGGTGTCGGTGATCCTCGGCAAGAAGATCCAGCCGGGTGAGGTCCTCGTCGTGCGCTACGAGGGTCCTGCGGGCGGCCCGGGCATGCAGGAGATGCTGCACCCCACCGCATTCCTCAAGGGCTCCGGCCTCGGCAAGAAGTGCGCGCTGATCACCGACGGCCGCTTCTCCGGCGGTTCCTCGGGATTGTCCATCGGCCACATCTCCCCCGAAGCCGCCAGCGGCGGTGCCATCGGCCTGGTGGAGGACGGCGACCAGATCCTCATCGACATCGCGACGCGCAGCCTGAAACTGCTCGTCGACGACGCGGTGCTCGCCGAGCGCCGGGCGAAGATGGAGTCGTCCGAGCGTCCCTGGCAGCCGGTGAACCGCGAACGGACCGTCACCACGGCCCTGCGCGCGTACGCAGCACTGGCGACGTCCGCCGACAAGGGCGCGGTCCGTCAGGTTCCCTGATCGCACGCACCCACAGCACGAGCACACGCGAAGCCGGGTGCCGCAGCAGGTTTCCTGCCGCGGCACCCGGCTTCCGTCGTCGGTGCGCCCGCGAATTCCGGCTCGGATGTGACCGCCCTCACGGGTGATCAACTCGCTCAAACGGCGACACCCGTGAACAGGTTCTACTGATCGAATTGATCAGTTGAGCCCGCGCTTCTTGCACACGGCGCTCAGTAGTGGTTCCCTCAGTTGGCCGTTGAGACCTACATCACAATCGGCAGCACCACCGGAACTTCTCCGGCCCACGAGGCCATCGGGAACACAACCAAGGAGCGACACATGCCAGGAGTCGGCATATGGCGAACGAAATCCGTTGAGCAATCGATAGCGGACACCGACGAACCCGACACCCGGCTGCGGAGGGAACTCACCGCGAAGGACCTCACCGTCTTCGGTGTCGCCGTCGTGATCGGCGCCGGCATCTTCACGCTCACCGCCCGGACTGCAGGCAACGTCGCCGGGCCGTCCATTTCGCTCGCCTTCGTCCTCGCCGCCATCGCCTGCGGCCTGGCCGCCCTCTGTTACGCCGAGTTCGCATCCACCGTCCCCGTCGCAGGCAGCGCGTACACGTTCTCCTACGCCACCTTCGGCGAGTTCGTCGCCTGGATCATCGGCTGGGACCTCATCCTCGAATTCGCCCTCGCGGCGGCCGTCGTCTCGAAGGGCTGGTCGCTGTACCTGGGTAACGTCCTCGGATTCAGCGGATCCACCACCGCCCACCTCGGGCCCATCGACTTCGACTGGGGCTCGCTGATCATCGTCGGCGGCATCACCATCGTGCTCGCCATCGGGACCAAGGTGTCCTCCCGCGTGTCCGCCGTGATCACGGCCATCAAGATCGCCGTCGTCCTCCTCGTCATCACCGTCGGCGTCTTCTACATCAAGAAGGAGAACTACGCCCCGTACATCCCGCCGGCCGAGGGCAACGAGAGCGCCGCACACGGTGTGCACCAGACCCTCTTCTCCTTCCTCTCGGGAGCGGACGGCAGCAGCTACGGCTGGTACGGTCTCCTCGCCGCCGCGAGCCTCGTGTTCTTCGCCTTCATCGGCTTCGACGTCGTCGCCACCACCGCCGAGGAGACCAAGGACCCGCAGAAGGCGCTCCCCCGCGGCATTCTCGGCTCGCTCGCGATCGTCACCGTCCTCTACGTCGCGGTCACCCTCGTGCTCACCGGCATGGTGAAGTACACCGACCTCAAGACCGGCAGCCCGCTCGTCGGCGACAGCAGCGCCACCCTGGCGACCGCCTTCGAGGCACACGGCATCACCTGGGCGCAGACCGCCATCAACTTCGGCGGACTCGCAGGCCTCACGACCGTCGTGATGGTGATGATGCTCGGCCAGACCCGCGTCCTGTTCGCGATGTCCCGCGACGGACTCGTCCCCCGCGGTCTGGCGAAGACCGGCAAGAAGGGCACCCCGGTCCGCATCACGCTGTTCGTCGGCGCCGTGGTGGCACTCCTCGCCGCGTTCTTCCCGATGGGCACCCTCGAGGAGATGGTGAACATCGGCACCCTCTTCGCGTTCGTGCTCGTCTGCATCGGCGTCGTCATCCTGCGCCGCACCCGCCCCGACCTGCCGCGCGGATTCCGCGTTCCGCTGGTCCCGCTCGTTCCCATCCTCGCCGTCCTGGCCTGCGGATGGCTGATGCTGAACCTGTCGGTCGAGACCTGGATCCGATTCCTGGTGTGGATGGCTCTCGGCGTCGTCGTCTACCTCGCCTACGGCAGGCGCAAGTCCGTCCTCGGACAGAGGCTCGCCGCACAGGCACAGGCCGCCCCACCCGAGGAGGAGAACATCCCGGAACTCGTCCAGCGCTGACTCTCGGCAGGCACTGATTCTCGGCCGGCACTGATCCGGCAGAAACGACTGCGCCGCACTCCCGGTCGGGGGTGCGGCGCAGTCGTGGTTCGGAGAAACGATCAGATGAGCGGGTTGGCGCCGTTGAGGAAGATCCAGATGCACACGCCGGCGGCGACGCCCAGGATCAGTGCCGCGAAAGACCCTATGAACGGCCGCGTGGCCCAGCCGCGGCGGCCGTCGAGCGAGATCCGTCCCGGGCCGGTGAGAATGATCACGCCCGCGCACACGCCGAGCAGCGTCTCGTACTCGGTGCCGGAGGGTGCGAAGTACTCGAGCCCCGGTTCCGCGATCTGCCGGAACGCCCACGCATTGATCATCACGGCCAGCACCGAGGCGGCGGCCAGCGGGGTGACGAGGCCGAGGATCAGCAGCGCACCGCCAGCGACCTCACCGATGGCGCCGAGGATCGCAAGCAGTTTCGCCTGCTGGAAGCCCGAGTTCACGAGCACCTCCTCGAAACCGTCGAGGCCCGGACCGTTCCACATTCCGGTCAGCTTCTGCAGACCGTGCACGAGCGCCGTACCGCCGACCGCGAGTCGCAGTGCCAGCAGTCCGAGATCCAGGGTTCCGCGGCCGATCTTCACGTCCCCCTCGCCGAGCCGGTCGGTCGACGGATCACCCGCCGTGGCCCCGAGGGACGCACCGGAGGTCGCGCCGATCACCTGCGTCGGCTGGTCCGGCACGTCGGATGCCGACTGCCGGTACGCGGGGATCTGCTCGGTGGGCAGACCGGCGCCGCGTGCATCGCCGTAATCGAGTTCGTCGTCGGTGTGCGGGAGACCCTGTCCCGCGGAACCGGACGCCGGCGTGGCCGACGGAAACCGCTCGGTGGGAAGGTCGTAAGGGCTCGAGACCCTGCCGTAGCCGGGTGAGGCGCCTTGCTGCGCGGCACCGTCGTCCGACGACTCGCTGGGGTCTTTCCGCATGTCAGTCACACCGTCAAGCCTAGGTCGATCCGCCGGACAACGCTGGTAGGCGGAACCGGCGTGGCGGCGACCTCGCACTCTTCCGTAACGTCTCCATCATGATGGTGGGTGGGCGGCGCCGCACGGCGTCCCGCAAGATGGCGATGTCCGCACTGTGCGTGACGGCGGTCCTCGCCGCCGGGTGCGCGAAATTCGACGACTCCGCGTCCTCCCCCTTCACACCCGAGCCGACGGGTGCGTCGGGCGCGGAGGTGGAGCCGGAGAATCCGCCGCCGTCCACCACGACCACACCGCCGCCGAGCGGGCCGCTGGGACCGTGTCAGGATCCGGATCCCAGTGTCATCGCCACGTGTCTCGACACCACCGGCGGACTCGTCGTCCTCCCCGACGGGGCCACCGCGCTGGTCGCGGAGCGCCGGACCGGACGCATCCTGCAGGTCGCCCAGGGGCAGACCCCCAAGGAGATCGCGCACGTCGACGTCGACGGCAGCACCGACGGCGGCCTCCTCGACATCGCGCTGTCCCCGAGTTTCGTCGAGGACAACCTCATCTACGCCTACGTCACCACCCCGACCGACAACCGGGTGGTGCGGATCGCACCGGGCGACTCCGCCAAGGAAGTTCTCGGGGGAATCCCGCGCGGCGACACGGGCAATGCGGGGTCGCTCGAATTCTCCGGCGACGAACTGATGGTCCTGACCGGCAACGCGAACAACCCGGCGGCGGCCGCCGATCCGGCGTCCCTCGCCGGGAAGCTGCTGAAGGTCACCGCGCTGTCGCCCGCCCCGACGCCGGCGCAGCCCCGGCCGCAGGTGGTGCTGACGGGCATGGGGACCGCTGGCGGGGTCTGCGTCGATCCCGGGGTGGCCGTGTGGGTCACCGACCGCACCCCGCTCGAGGATCGGCTGGTGCGGGTCAGCGCGGACGGAGCGGTGTCGTCTCCGGTGTGGACGTGGCCGGAGCGGCCCGGCGTCGGCGGCTGCGTCGCCGCCGGTGATGTCGTGGCGGTGTCACTGAGCACCGCGAAGGCCATGTCGGCGCTCGCCGCCGACCCCGGCACGGGTGCCGTCACCACCGCGCCGGGTGTCATCGTCCAGGACCGGTACGGCCAACTCGGCGGCGCCGCACTCGGTCCCGACGGGCTCATCTGGGTGAGCACCGTCAACAAGACCGCCGGTCAGCCCGGACCCAACGACGACCGCGTCATCAAGATGCCCCTGCCCTCCGGTGGCGGCGGATTCGACTGACGGGCCCCGCCCTCGCGCCGCGTCCCACGCGCACAACGAACGGGACGCTCGTTCGGTTGATCCGAACGAGCGTCCCGTTGGTGCAGAGGGGGGTCAGCCGCCGCAGGCCTCGATGACCAGCTCCTTGACGCGGGCCGGATCGGCCTGACCGCGAGTGGCCTTCATCACGTCGCCGACGATCTTGCCCGCGGCCGCGACCTTGCCGCCGCGAATCTTCTCGGCGATGTCGGGGTTCGCGACCAGGGCCTCGTCGACGGCGGCCTTCAGCTTCGTGTCGTCGCGTTCTACGACGAGCTCGGGATGATCCGCGACGACCTGCTCGGGGTCACCCTCACCGGCGAGGACGTGGTCGACCACCTGGCGGGCCACCTTGTTGTTCAGCTTCCCGCTGTCGATCAGCGCGACCACCTGCGCAACCTGGGCCGGCGTGATCGGCAGCTCGCCGAGTTCCACCCCGCGGGTGTTCGCCTGCTGCGCCAGGTACGACACCCACCAGGACCGTGCGGCCTCCGGCGAGGCGCCGGCCTCGACGGTCGCGATGACGAGGTCGACGGCGTTCGCGTTGACGAGGTCACGCATGACCTCGTCGGAGACACCCCAGTCGGCCTGGATCCGGGCGCGGCGGACCCACGGCAGCTCGGGCAGGGTGCCCCGCAGTTCCTCGACCCATTCGGCGCTGGGCGCGACCGGCTCGAGGTCGGGCTCCGGGAAGTAGCGGTAGTCCTCGGCGGTCTCCTTGCGGCGGCCCGGCGACGTGGTGCCGTCCGCTTCCTGGAAGTGCCGGGTCTCCTGGATCACCTCGCCGCCGGCCTCGAGCACCGCGGCCTGGCGGCGCATCTCGTACCGAACCGCGACCTCGACGCTCTTGAGGGAGTTGACGTTCTTCGTCTCGGTGCGGGTGCCGAGTTCGGTCGCCCCGATCGGCATCAGCGACGCGTTGGCGTCGCATCGCATCGAGCCCTGGTCCATGCGGACGTCCGACACGTTCAGCGACTTCAGCAGGTCGCGGAGCGCGGTGACGTACGCGCGGGCCACCTCGGGGGCGCGGGCGCCGGCGCCGCTGATGGTCTTGGTGACGATCTCGACGAGCGGGACCCCGGCGCGGTTGTAGTCGAGCAGCGAGTGGCTGGCACCGTGGATGCGACCGGTCGCGCCGCCGACATGCAGCGACTTTCCGGTGTCCTCTTCCATGTGCGCGCGCTCGATCTCGACGCGCCACGTGGTGCCGTCGTCGAGGATGACGTCGAGGTAGCCGTCGGTGGCGATCGGCTCGTCGTACTGGGAGATCTGGTAGTTCTTCGGCTGGTCCGGGTAGAAGTAGTTCTTCCGCGCGAACCGGCCCCACGGTGTGATGGAACAGTTCAGTGCGAGTCCGATCCGGATCGCGGACTCCACCGCCGCCTCGTTCACGACGGGCAGCGACCCGGGCAGACCGAGGCACACCGGGCAGACCTGCGTGTTCGGCTCGGCGCCGAACTCGGTGGGGCACGGGCAGAACATCTTCGTGTTGGTGCCGAGCTCTACGTGCACCTCCATGCCGAGAACAGGCTCGTACTTCGCGAGCACGTCGTCGTAGTCGAGGAGGTCCGGAGTGTCGACAGCAGTCATGCCACAGAGTTTATGCGTCCGGCGGTTCACCGGAAAACGCGGTCAGCCGAAAAATGCGGCCGCCTCGTCGTACCGCTCCCGCGGCACCGTCTTGAGCCGCCGGGTGGCCTCCTCGAGGGGCACGAGGTCGATCGACGTGCCGTGCAGGGCGACCATGTTGCCGAAGTCGCCGCGGTGGACCGCGTCGGTGGCGTGCACCCCGAAGCGGGTGGCGAGCACCCGGTCGTACGGCGTCGGGGTGCCGCCGCGCTGCACGTGCCCGAGCACCGTCGTCCGCACCTCCTTGCCGATGCGGCGTTCGATCTCGTCGCCGAGTTGCTGTGCGACCCCGGTGAACCGTTTGTGGCCGAACTCGTCGATGCCGCCTTCGCGCAGGCTCATCGACTCCGGGGTGGGTGTGGCGCCCTCCGCGACGACGCAGATGAAATGCGAATCGCCGCGCTGAAACCGCTTCTTCACCATGGCGCACACCTCGCCGACGTCGAACGGGACCTCGGGAACGAGCGTGAGGTGCGCACCGGTCGCGAGCCCGGAGTGCAGGGCGATCCAGCCCGCGTGCCTGCCCATCACCTCGACGAGCATCACCCGCTGGTGGGACTCGGCGGTGGTGTGCAGGCGGTCGATCGCGTCCGTCGCGATGGACAGGGCGGTGTCGAAACCGAACGTCACATCGGTGCAGTCGATGTCGTTGTCGATGGTCTTCGGGACCCCGATCACGGGCACCCCGCTCTCGGCGAGCCAGCTCGCCGCCGTGAGCGTGCCCTCGCCGCCGATCGGGATGAGTGCGTCGATGCCGTTGTCGTCGAGTGTCTGCCGGATCTGGTCGAGGCCGGCCTTGAGCTTGTCCGGGTTGACCCGCGCGGTACCGAGAATGGTGCCGCCCCGGGTGAGGATCCGGTCGATCCGGTCGTCGTTGGACAGCGCGACCTTGCGGTCTTCGAGCAGACCACGCCACCCGTCCCGGAATCCCACCACCGAGCTGCGGTACCGGCCGTCGGCCGTCCGCACCACTGCCCTGATCACCGCATTGAGCCCGGGGCAGTCGCCGCCTCCGGTGAGGATTCCGATCCGCATCCAAGCACCCCTCGTCGTCTCGTGTGGTGATGGTGGTTCTCATTAGACATCTTGCCGCCCGAAACGTGTTCGAGCACCTCGGATCGGCCGGTTCGGTCAGCCGGGTGTGACGAGACCGCTCTCGTAGGCCAGGACCACCGCCTGCGCCCGGTCGCGCAGGTCCAGTTTGGACAGCACCTTGCCGACATGCGTCTTGACGGTCTGCTCGGCGACGAACAGTCGTTCCGCGATCTCGGTGTTGGACATGCCGCGGGCGATCAGCTCGAGCACCTCGCGTTCGCGGGGCGTCAGCGCCGACAGCGCGGCCGGTTTGCGGCGCGCGGTGCTCCGGCGGCTGGTCACGTCGGCGATGAGACGCCGGGTGACGGTCGGCGCGAGGAGTGCCTCGCCGTCGGCGACCACCCGCACCGCGCGGATGAGTTCCTCCGCGGGCGCGTCCTTGAGCATGAAACCGCTGGCCCCGATGCTCAGCGCCTCGTACACGTAGTCGTCCACGTCGAACGTCGTGAGCATGAGCACCCGCACCGGCGGATCGAACCCCGCCGACAGGATGACGCGGGCGGCGTCGAGTCCGTTCATCTCCGGCATGCGCACGTCCATCAGGACCACGTCGGGTCGCAGGCGCTTCACCTCGCTCACCGCCACCGCCCCGTCCGGGGCGTCACCGATGACACTGATGTCGGGCTGGGAGGCGAGCAGGGCTCCGAAACCCTGCCGGACCATAGCCTGGTCGTCGGCGATGAATACGGTGATGGCCACGCCGCCAGCCTAGGCGGAGGCGACCGGGAACTCGGCGTGGACCTCGAATCCACCGTTGTCGTGCAGGTGCGTGGAGAGGACGCCGCCGACCGCCTGCGCACGTTCGCGCATCCCGATGATGCCGTTGCCGCCGGTCGACTCGTGCCTGGTCAGGGCCGAGACGAGGCTCCGCCGCGGCGGGCCGTTGACGATCGACACGGACGCGATCGGCGTCTCGTACGCAATCTGCACCTCGACCGCGGCGCCCGCCGCGTGCCGGGCCGTGTTGGCGAGGGACTCCTGCAGGATGCGGTACATCACCAGCCCCACCGACTCCGACACGTGCCGCGGGTCGCCGTCGACGTGCCAGGAGACGGGGATGCCGGCCCGGCGGCTGCCCTCGAGCAGCTCGCTGATCTGCTGGACCCCGGGCTGCGGCGCGTGCTCGGCCACCTGGCCGTCGCTGCGCAACACACCGAGGAGTCCGCGCACCTCGTTCAGCGCGGCGCGGCCCGCGGCTCCGATCGATTCGAACTCGGCCCGCGTCTCGTCCGACATGCCCGCGATGCGGTACGGCGCGCTCTGCGCCTGCACCACGACCATCGACATGTGGTGCGCGACGACGTCGTGCAGGTCCCGGGCGATGCGCGCCTTCTCCTCGAGGATCGTCCTGCGGGTGCGCTCGAGTTCGCTCAGCTCCTCCTGCTGCGCGAGTTGCCGCCGGGACAGCACCAGCCACCGGATCAGCAGGCCGAACACGACGATGGCGGTCAGTCCCACGGCCCACCCGCGACCGTTGGTGCCCGGGGTGTCGGCGAGGAACAGGAGAACGGTGGAGATCCATGCCACTCCCACTACCGGGATCGCGGCGCGCATGCTGACCGCGGCCAGCAGGGCGAGCATCACCAGGATGTGGACCACCTGCCAGGGGTAGTCGTAGCCGTCCTGCAGCGCGAAGACGCGCGGGATCACCAGCGCCGAGATCGCGGAGATCGCCCAGGCCAGCGCCGGGTTCGACCGGATGAGCAGGAACGGGAACGTCGCGAGCGCCGCCACGAACGGTTGAATCGGAGGACTGACCTGGTGGGTCAGCTGCAGGGTCGGCCACGCCACGGCGAACAGGATCGCCGTGACCACGACGATTGCCACGTTCAGCCACTGGCCTTCGGCGGCTCTCCGGATGCGCGTCTTCGTCTTCACACCCTCGACAGTAGAAACACAGGTCACGGCGTGTCCTCATACCCCGGACTCACGTCGGCCTAGTACCGGAGTATGAGATCGGAGCCCTCTCCCCCCACGAGGCCAGTCATCGAACCGGACCCGGGAGTGATGTGGCTGCGCAACACGAATTCATAACGTCGTCGTCATGCGAACGACGGGGACACGGAGAACGACTTGGGCCGCGGTGGCGTGCGCGGCCACCGCGCTACTGACCACCACAGGATTCGCCGGCACCGGCGCGGCGAGCACGCCCCGTCACGAGAACGCCGCCGCGTCCGCCGCGGTGCGCACGCTCACGACACCGGCGACGCTCTCCGAGGACTCCATTCCCGACGACTTCGCATCGGTGATGGGGTACACACCGGTGCGGATCGACGGCATGCTCGCCAACCCCGGCGGAGACTGCTCCTCCCCCGTCCCGCTGCCGCTCGAGTTCGACACCGCGTGCAAGGCCCACGACCTCGGCTACGACCTCCTGCGATATGCATCGCGGTCCGGCGAGGATCTCGGCCCCTGGGCGCGGCAGTCGCTCGACACGCAACTGGATCAGCGGATGCACTCCGCGTGCGACACCCGACTCGACGAGCAGGCGCGGGCGCAGTGCTTCGTGATGGCCAACATCGCGACCACCGCGGTCACCGGAAACAGCTGGCGTCAAGGCTATTCGACGCCGGTCACCGAAGCCGGGCTCCCGTACGCGCTGGCCGGCGCCGCCGGCGCCGCACTGCTCGCAGGCGCGGCCTGGTCGATCCGCCGCCGCCCGCGTCCGGTCGGGGCGATCGCATGACCACTGCGGCTCTGTCCGGTCCCGGACGGAGCCCGGCGCACTCCCGGTCGCGTACCGCGCCGAACGCCCTGCGCCGCACACTGACCACGACGATTCCGATCTCCGCGCTCCCCCGCACCTCCTCCACGATCGCCGTCACCACCGCGACACTCGCGTCGCTCGCCCCCTCTCTGCTCCCCCGCAGTGCGCTGACGCAGGCACTGTTCACCGGATTCCTCGCCGCGGTCGGCTTCGGGATCCTCGTCCTCGCCCGCCTGCTGCGGCGACTCGTCACGCGTTCACACCCCCGTCACCCTCCGCGGGACTCGGTGCGTCTGCTGGTCCTGATCGGCGCCATGATCGTGGTGACGTGGGCGATCGTGCTCGCCGACCACTGGCAGGATTCGCTGCGCGCCGCCATGGGTATGCCGGGCATCGGGCCGGACCACTGGATGCAGGCGATCCTCGGGGCGGCGCTGACGTTCGTGCTGTTCGCCGGCATCGGCAGCGTCGTCGCCGCGGTCGCCCGTCGCCTCGGCTGGATCGGCAGCGCCACCACCGCGGTCGTTCTCGCGACCGGGCTGCAACTGGTCGCCGGACCCGCGCTGTGGGGGATGATGTCCCGTTCCTACAGCGACTCCAACGCGCTCGTCGACGTGTCCCTGCACCGGCCGGTGTCGGCCGAATCGTCCGGCGGCCCGGAGTCCGAGATCAGCTGGGAGTCGCTCGGGCGCCAGGGACGGCGGTTCGTGGCGGCGGGCGAGCAGTCGGCCGCCATCCGCACCTATGTGGGAATGGATTCGGCCCCCGACGTCGAATCTCGTGCGGCACTGGCGGTCTCGGAGCTGGAACGGGCGGGCGGGTTCACCCGGTCCGCCATCGTCGTCACGGTGCCCACCGGCTCGGGGTGGATCGACGAGAACGCGGCCGAAGGATTCGAGGAACGCTTCGCCGACGATGTCGCGATCGTCGGCATGCAGTACTCGTATCTGCCGAGCTGGATCACGTTCGTGTTCGGACGTTCCGCCGCGGACGACTCGGCGGCAGCACTGTTCGACGCCGTCGCCGAGCGGATCGCCGACCTACCCGACATCCTGCGCCCGGCGCTCTACGTCTACGGCCAGAGCCTCGGATCCGTGGGCGGCAGTGCAATTTTCACCGACGCCGACCAACTCCGGGAACGCGTCTGCGGCGCATTGTGGGCGGGCCCACCCGCCGGCTCCGTGCTGACGGACGGCGCGACGGTGCTGGCGAACACGTCCGATCCGGTGGTGTGGTGGTCCCCCGACCTGATCCTGCACCGGCCCGACCTCTCGCTCGCAGTACGCGATGCGCCGGTCCCCCAATGGATTCCGGGCATCACGTTCCTGCAGACGAGTGTCGACCTGGTATCCGCGCTGAACTTCGCGTCCGGGCACGGACACCGCTACGGCAGCGAGCAGGGCACCGCCCTGCCCGACTGCCCCTAGCTCGGCGAGCCGATCGGACCGCGCGCGGCCTCGTAGGCGGCGCCGACCCGGTACAGCCGCTCGTCGGCCAGCGCGGGAGCCATGATCTGCAGTCCCACCGGCAGACCGTCGTCCGCGGACAGCCCCGACGGAACCGACATCGCGCAGTGCCCGGCCAGGTTGGTGGGCAGCGTGCACAGGTCCGACAGATACATCGCGAGCGGGTCGCCGACCTTCTCGCCCAGCTTCCACGGCGTGAACGGACTGGTGGGCGACACCAGGACGTCCACCTTCTCGTAGGCCTTGTCGAAGTCCCGGGCGATGAGCGTCCGCACCTTGAGCGCCTGACCGTAGTAGGCGTCGTAGTAGCCGGACGACAGCGCGTAGGTGCCGATCATGATGCGACGCTTGACCTCCGGGCCGAAGCCGGCGGCACGCGTCGCGGCCATCACCTGGTCGGCGCTCATGTCGCCCTGGTCGATGCGCAGCCCGTACCGCATGGCGTCGAAGCGAGCGAGGTTCGACGACACCTCGCTCGGCAGGATGAGGTAGTACGACGCGAGCGCGTACTCGAAGTTGGGGCACGACACCTCGACGACCTCGGCACCGAGTTCGGTGAGTTGCGCGACAGCGGCATCGAACGAGGAGATGACGCCGGGCTGGTAGCTGTCGGAGTGCAGTTCCTTGACCACACCGACCTTCACGCCCTTCAGGTTGCCGCCGGCGCCCTCACGCGCGGCCGCCACCACGGGACGCACGGGCGCGTCGATCGACGTGGAGTCGCGCGGGTCGTGCCCGGCGATGACCTCGTGCAGCAGTGCGGTGTCGAGCACCGTGCGGCCGCACGGACCACCCTGGTCGAGCGAGGACGCGCAGGCGACGAGACCGAACCGGGACACCGTGCCGTAC
Source organism: Rhodococcus pseudokoreensis (assembly GCF_017068395.1). NCBI lineage: Bacteria > Bacillati > Actinomycetota > Actinomycetes > Mycobacteriales > Nocardiaceae > Rhodococcus > Rhodococcus pseudokoreensis. The sequence continues at coordinate 727,063 of NZ_CP070619.1, forward strand.
GTCGGCTTGGTGCCGACCGTCGCCGTGACGGCGGCGGGCTGGCGGATCGAGCCACCGGTGTCGGTGCCGATCGCGAGCGGGGCCTGCCGGGACGCGAGTGCCGCAGCACTGCCTCCGCCCGAGCCGCCCGGGATGCGGGTGGTGTCCCACGGGTTGCGGGTGGGTCCGTACGCGGAGTTCTCGGTGGACGACCCCATCGCGAACTCGTCGAGGTTGGTCTTACCCAGGATCGGGATGCCGGCCTCGCGCAGCTTCTTCGTCAGCGTCGCGTCGTACGGCGCGATCCAGCCTTCGAGGATCTTCGACGCGCACGTGGTGGGCATGTCAGTGGTGGTGAAGATGTCCTTTAGCGCCAACGGAACTCCCGCGAGCGGGGAAGCGGGCGCATTACCCGCGGCGAGGCTGCTGTCCACCTCCTTCGCCGACACGAGGGCCTGCTCGCCTGCCACGTGCAGGAAGGCGTTCAGCTCTCCGTCGACCGCGGCGATGCGGTCCAGATGCGCCTGGGTGACCTCGACGGACGACACCTCACGGCTGTGGATCTTCGACGCGAGATCTGCGGCGTCGAGAGTAGTCAGATCGGCGCTCATTCGCCCTCTCCAAGAATCTGCGGGACGGCGAAACGATCCTGCTCTACGGCCGGCGCGCCGGACAGCGCCTGCTCGGGCGTCAGGCCGGGAACGATCACGTCGGGACGGGTCACGTTGGTGACGGCGTTCGGGTTCGCCATCGGCGGAACATCCTCGGCGGGCACCTCGGTGACCACCTTCACGTGGCTGAGAATCGAGTCCAGCTGACCGGCGAACTCGTCGAGCTCGGCATCGGTCAGGGCGAGTCGAGACAGCCGCGCGAGGTGCGCGACCTCGTCACGGGAGATGGCAGGCACCGCGGGGCCCCTTTCGGTTCGGACGTACACATTCGGACGTACACAAGTGGGTCCCAGCCTAGAGCAGTGGTCGGATCAGCCGTGCAGCCAGCGCCGCAACCTGGCCGTCAGGAACGGCAGAACCACGAAGACCATCACCGGAGTCGTGAGCACCGTCGCCACCGCGGTGCGGGTCACCACATCCAGAGCCGCCAGCCGGGGAGTGACGAACATCGCGACGAGCAGCGAGATCGGGAAGAACCCGAGCCAGATCGTGACCGCCTGCTTCCACCGCGGCGGTGGGGTGCTGACCCGCACGGCGTGGGTGAGCGTCGACTGCGGTTCGAACCAGCCCTCCACCCCGGTCAGCCGGTGCGTCACCGTGTCCTGCGCGAGACCCGTCCCCCGCCCCACCCACACCTTCCGCGCAGGCGAGGTGGTCCACGCGTCGAGTGTGTGCTCGTCCGCGAACCGGTACACCACGTGATACTGCTCGGGGTCGGACGCCGCGCGCAGCCAGCCCCCGCCGAGGAACCCCGGGAACGTGCCCGCCATCGCCATCCCGGCGTCCGTCCAGCGCAGGAACTCCTGCTCGCGGCCCGCCGCCACCCGCCTCGAGACGGACGTCGTCACTCCCGTTGCCGTGGTGTTCATGCACCCATGTTTGGGCCATCGTGTTTCGCGCACGAGGCGAATCCGTATCGGCGATGTCACGAATCGAGCGCGACCTGCGAGTCCCCGTTCCGACCCGGGCGAACCCGCAGGGGGGACCGCATACTCGGGAACGAAAGTGCAAGGATGGTGAGCGACGGGGGTCGCAGGTACTCCCGCGTCTATCTCGTGGTGAAAGGGACGCACGTGTCGTATCTGCTTCGCGTCCAGCTCCCCGACCGTCCCGGTAGCCTCGGCTCTCTCGCCGTCGCCCTGGGCTCGGTGGGTGCTGACATTCTGTCGCTCGACGTGGTGGAACGGGGTGCCGGATTCGCCATCGACGACCTCGTCGTCGATGTCGAGCCGGGATCGCTCCCCGACACCCTCATCACGGCCGCCGAGAACCTGCCCGGCGTCACCGTCGACTCCATCCGGCCGTACGCCGGAATACTCGACACCCACCGCGAGCTCGAACTCATCGACCAGGTCGCCACAGCCGCGGACGATCGACTGCAGGTCCTCGTCGACGGCGCCCCTCGGGTGCTCCGGGTCGGCTGGTCCGTGGTCGCCGATCTCGGCCCGCACGGCGCATACCGGGTGGTCGGCAGCTCGGGAGCGCCCGAGACGCACGCCACCGAGATCCCGTGGATGCCGCTGGAGAAGCCGACCGCGCTCGACGGCGAGGGCGACTGGGTGCCGCAGGTGTGGCGCGACATGAACACCACACTCGCCGCGGCTCCCCTCGGGACCACCGGCCGCGTGCTGATGCTCGGCCGCCCCGGCGGCCCGGAGTTCCGTCCGTCCGAGATCGCCCGGCTGGGCTACCTCGCCGGCATCATCGCGACGGTGCTGAGCTGAGCGCCGCCCCGGGCCGAAGGTCCGGGGCCGGAAGGTTCGGGGCCGGGCGGTCCGGGTCTGGGGTCGCCTCAGACGAGTTCGCGGACCAGGACGGTGAGCTCGACACCCGGGACGGGCGCCCAATTACGGTCGGGCACAGGCACGAAACCGTTGCGGTCGTAGATGCGGCGGGCGTCTTCCATGTCCGGCTGGGTCGACATCACCACAGCGCGGTCGCCGCGGTCGTAGGCCGTGTCGAGCACGTGCCGCACGAGCGCCGACCCGACGCCGGAACCGCGGGCGTCGGGTGACACGGCGAGCATCCGGAATTCGAGTTCCCCCGGCTGCGCGACGTCCGCGTACGGGGACGCGGGTTCCGCGATCGTGACGGAACCCACGACCCGGCCCTCCATCACCGCCACCCGGACCTCCGCCTTGTCCGCCCGTTCAGCGGTGTCGCGCAACCGGTTCGTGTACGGATCGTGTGCCTCGACGTGTCCGCCGCCCACGTAGGCGATCACCGTGAGGTCGCTGACGGCCTCGTACTCGTCCGGTGTCGCATTCCGAATCTCGATCATGTCCAGAACTATGACAGGACAGCTCACGCCGCCCCAAACTCGAGCGTGAGGTTCCCGTCACACTCCCGAATCCGCGACCGCGTCCGGTCCACCCTCCAGCAACCGGCGGAACCCGTCCTCGTCGAGGACCGGCACACCGAGTTCGACGGCCTTGTCGTGCTTCGACCCCGGGGATTCGCCTGCCACCACGAACGCCGTCTTCTTCGACACCGAACCCGCGGCCTTGCCGCCCCGGACGAGGATCGCCTCCTTCGCCTGATCGCGGGAGAACGTCTCGAGCGAACCCGTGACGACGATCGACAGTCCCTCGAGGTTGCGCGGAATCGATTCGTCGCGTTCGTCTTCCATGCGCACACCGGCCGCCGACCACTTGTCGACGATCTGCCGGTGCCAGTCGACGCCGAACCATTCGACGACGGCCGCGGCGATGGTGCCACCGACCCCGTCGACGGCCGCGAGTTCCTCGACGGAGCTCTCCCGGATCCGGTCGAGCGACCCGAACTCGCCCGCGAGCGCACGCGCCGCCGTGGGACCGACGTGGCGGATCGACAGGGCGACCAGCACCCGCCACAGCGGCTTGTCCTTGGCGGAATCGAGATTGTCGAGCAGCCTGCGGCCGTTGGCCGACAGCCCGCCGGCCTTGGTCCGGAACAGCGTCGTCTTCAGCAGGTCGTCCTCGGTGAGCGAGAACAGGTCGCCCTCGTCGCCGATCGCCTTCGCTTCGAGCAGGCTCGTCGCGGCCTCGTAGCCGAGCACCTCGATGTCGAACGCACCGCGACCCGCGACGTGGAACACGCGTTCCCGAAGCTGCGCGGGGCAGTACTGCTGGTTGGGGCAGCGAATGTCCGCGTCACCCTCCTTGGCGGGGGCCAGCGGCGTGTCGCACTCCGGGCAGTTCGCCGGCATCACGAACTCGTACTCGTCGCCGGTCCTGGCGTCCACCACGGGCCCGAGGACCTCGGGGATCACGTCGCCGGCCTTGCGCAGCACCACCGTGTCGCCGATCAGCACGCCCTTGCGCTTGACCTCGGAGCCGTTGTGCAGGGTGGCGAGGGAGACGGTGGACCCGGCGACCGTGACCGGTTCCATGTAGGCGAACGGAGTGACCCGGCCGGTGCGGCCGACGTTGACCCGGATGTCGAGGAGCTTGGTGGTGGCCTCCTCCGGCGGGTACTTGTACGCGATCGCCCAGCGCGGCGCGCGCGACGTGGACCCCAGTCGGCGTTGCAGCGACGTCTCGTCGACCTTGACGACCAGGCCGTCGATCTCGTGCTCCACGTCGTGCCGGTGCTCGCCCCAGTACTGCACCCGGTCCACGACGGCGTCCGCGCCGGTGACGCGGACGGTGTGGGTGGACACGGGCAGGCCCCACGCCGCCAGCGCGGTGTACGCGTCGTACTGGGAGGCAGGCTCGAATCCTTCGCTCCGGCCGAGGCCGTGGCAGATCATCCCGAGGCGCCTGCGGGCCGTGACGGCCGGATTCTTCTGCCGGAGCGACCCGGCCGCGGAGTTGCGGGGATTCGCGAACGGCGCCTTGCCCTCCTCGACGAGCGCCGCGTTGAGCGCCGCGAAGTCCTCGAGCCGGAAGAACACCTCGCCGCGCACCTCGAGGAGCGCAGGAACCGGGTATTCGTCTGTGCCGGTGAGCTTTTCCGGGATATCGTCGATGGTCCGGGCGTTGAGCGTCACTTCCTCACCGGTCCGGCCGTCGCCGCGGGTGGCGGCGCGGACGAGTCTGCCGTTCTCGTACACCAGATTCAGCGCGACGCCGTCGATCTTCACCTCGCACAGGTAGTGCAGGTCGGGGCCGGTCTCCTGCTCCACCCGGCTGATCCAGGTGCGCAGTTCGTCGGTCGCGAAGACGTTGTCGAGGCTCAGCATCCGCTCGAGGTGATCGGCGGAGGCGAAGTCGGTGGCGAATCCGCCGCCGACGAGCTGGGTCGGCGAATCCGGCGTCCGCAGGTCGGGGTACTGGTTCTCGAGGTCGTTCAGCTCGCCCAGCAGCACGTCGAACTCTCCGTCGGAGATGATGGGCGCGTCGCGGACGTAGTAGCGGAACTGGTGCTGCCGCACTTCCTCGGCCAGCTCGTTCCAGTGCTCCCGGACGGGTCCGGGGGCCGGTGTCGGGGCTTCGGTCGATTCACTCACCATCGAAGATTAACCGGTCCGGCCGACACCGAACCCCGGACTCAGAGCGATTCGGGGTCGTCGGTGAACGCGCTGCTCACCTCGGCGCACAACTTCAGCGCGTCGCGGCTCCAGGACGCGTCGGCGCCCGCGAGTCCGCAGGCCGGTGTCACGGCGACCTGGGTCCGCAGCGTCGTGCGCGGGAATCCGAGCCGGTCGATCAGCGTCACCGCAGGTCGGGTGAGGTCGCGCCAGGTGGCGGGCACGGCGGGGGCGGTGGCCGGGATCAGCCCCAGCACCAGCTCCTTGCCCGCGTCGAGCAACTCGCCGATGCCGTCCAGGTCCGAAGGGGAAAGCTGCGACACATCCAGACCGACCGCGCGCGCACTGCTGCGCCGCAGCAGGTCGGTGGGCAGATCCGCGGAGCAGCAGTGCACCATGGTCACTCCGCCGGACCCGGCGAGGGCGGCCTCGAGCACCGCGAGCGCCTCCGGTTCCGGCATGGCCCGCACGGTCTCGAGCCTCGACCGACCGGACAGCGTGCCCGCCAGCACGGCGGGCAGTCGTGGCTCGTCGAACTGGATCAGCACCTGCGCACCGACACGCCGGGTGACCTCCGCGGCGTGCCGCGCGAGTCCTTCGCCCAGCGATTCGGCGAAGTCGCGCACCGCACCGGGGTCGGTGAGCACGCGCCTGCCGGTGCCGAGTTCCACCTCGGCCGCCAGCGTGAGAGGACCCACCGACTGCACCTTCACCACGTGATCGGCCCCGACGAGGCCCGCACTCTCCCATGCTTCTTCGAGCGCGTCGAGGTCCTGGTTCAGGAAGTCGGTCGCCCGCTTGGCCACCGAGCCGCGGCGCTGCACTACACGGTAGGCGGACGTGGACACGTCCAGTTGCAGATCCACGAGCAGGGCGCTGGCGCGGCCGATCATGTCGGCGCCGAGCCCGCGGGCGGGCAACTCCACCAGGTGCGGAAGTCTGCCGAGTTCGCCGAGAACGACGGTGGCGGCTTCGCGCGGATCCGCTCCGGGCCACGAGCCGACGCCGGTGACGGCACCGGCCAGTGAGATATCCTGCGTCACTGCGTGTTCGGACGCGCGTCGGTACCCGAGATGGTTCCGCTGCCCAGCACGATGTCGCCGGCCGGGTCGGTCCGGTACAGCACGACGGCCTGCCCCTTCGCGACACCGGTGAGCGGTTCGCGTAGCGAGATGCGGATACCGCCGTCGACGGCTTCCGCCACTGCGTCGGCGAGTCCGCCGTGCGCGCGCACCTGGACGGTGCATTCGATCGGTCCCGCCGGCGCGCTTCCGGACGTCCACACGGCGCGGTCCGCGGTGATCGCGTGCACTTCGAGGTCGCGTGCCGAACCGACACGGACGGTGCCGGTCTCGGGTTCGATCGACGTGACGTACCGCGGCTGCCCGTCGGCCGCGGGACCCTGGACGCCGAGGCCCTTCCGCTGTCCGATCGTGAACCCGTGCACGCCTTCGTGTTCCGCGAGCACCTCACCCGAATCGGCGTCGACCACACTGCCCGGGCGGATGCCGATGTGGGCGCCGAGGAATGCCCGTGTGTCACCGGACGGGATGAAGCAGATGTCGTGGCTGTCGGGCTTGTTCGCCACCGCGAGGCCGCGTGCGGCGGCCTCCTCCCGAATCTGGTCCTTCGGGGTGTCGCCGACGGGGAACATCGCCCGCGACAACTGCTCGGCCGTCAACACACCGAGCACGTACGACTGGTCCTTGTCCGCGTCGACGGCCCGGCGCAGCACACCGTCCTCGAGCTGCGCGTAGTGACCGGTGGCCACCGCGTCGAACCCGAGGGCGATCGCGCGGTCCGCGAGCGCCGCGAACTTGATCTTCTCGTTGCACCGCAGGCACGGGTTGGGCGTCTCCCCCGCCGCGAACGACGCCACGAAGTCGTCGATCACGTCTTCCTTGAAGCGGTCGGCGAAATCCCAGACGTAGAACGGGATTCCGAGCACGTCCGCGGCACGCCGGGCGTCACCGGCGTCCTCCTTGGAGCAGCAGCCCCGGGATCCGGTGCGCAGCGTGCCCGGCTCGGCGGACAGTGCGAGATGCACGCCCACCACGTCGTGTCCGGCAGCGACTGCCCGTGCCGCCGCCACGGCGGAATCCACACCGCCGCTCATGGCCGCCAGTACTCGCATCAACGATTCCCTCCACGCGCTCCGACACCGGCGAGCCCGGCGGCGCGGGCCCGCTCCACAACTTGCGGCAATGCCGCGACGACTGCATCCACGTCCGCGACCGTCGACGTGTGCCCGAACGAGAAGCGCAACGATCCGCGGGCGGTCGCGGCATCCACGCCCATCGCGGTCAGGACGTGACTCGGGCGGGCGACCCCGGCGGTACACGCCGAACCGGTCGAACACTCGATCCCGGCGGCGTCGAGCAGCATCAGCAGCGAATCGCCCTCGCATCCGGGGAACGTGAAGTGGGCGTTGCCCGGCAGTCGCGCGCTGCCGACCGGACCGTTCAGCACGGCGTCCGGGACGATCTCGCCGACGCGCTCGACGAGGCGGTCGCGCAAGACGGACAGTTCCGCGGCGCGGGAGTCGAGGTTCGCGGTCGCGTCGCGCAGCGCTGCTGCCATGCCGACGACACCGGCGGTGTCCGGGGTGCCCGAACGCAGATCGCGTTCGTGTCCCCCGCCGTGCAGCAACGGCGCACACGGGACCTGCCGTCCCAGCAGGAGCGCACCGACGCCCTGCGGTCCGCCGACCTTGTGCGCGGCAATGCTCAGTGCAGACAGCCCGCTCGCAGCGAAGTCCACGGGGATGTGTGTGACGGCCTGGACGGCGTCGCTGTGCATGGGCACGTCGAACTCGGCCGCCACCGCGGCGAGTTCGGTGATCGGCATGATCGTGCCGACCTCGTTGTTGGCCCACATAATCGTGACCAGGGCGGTCTCGTCTGCATGGACGGCGAGTTCGTCGCGCAGCGTCTGCGGCGACACCCGGCCCAATTCGTCGACGGGCAGCCACGTGACCTGTGCGCCCTCGTGCTTCTCGAGCCACTCCACCGCGTCGAGCACCGCATGATGCTCGACGGCACTGGCCAAAATCCGCACCCGGCCCGGGTCGGCGTCACGCCGCGCCCAGAAGATGCCCTTGACCGCGAGGTTGTCGCTCTCGGTGCCGCCGGAGGTGAAGATGACCTCGGACGGCCTGGCGCCGAGGTCGGCGGCGATGGACTCGCGGGCCTCCTCGATGCGACGGCGGGCGGCGCGCCCGGAACCGTGCAGCGAGGACGCATTGCCCACGGTACTGAAGATGTCGGTCATCGCCCGGACGGCCGCCGGCACCATGGGAGTGGTGGCTGCGTGGTCCAGGTAGACGGGGTGATCGGCACTGCGGGCAGAGGTCATGACGTGACCAGGATAGCTCAGGCGACGAGACGCTCCGCCGCCTCGATGCCCGCAGCCGCCGTCCCGACCGCACCCTGCAGCGGATCGACGATGTCGTGCGCTGCGAGATCGATGCGTTCGTCGCCTCGCGCGGCGCGTTCACATCGGGCCGCCAGATCCCGGCGGCATTCCCCCGGATACTCGATCGGTGCCAGCCGGACCTCGGCGTTGACACCCTTCTGGCGGATGATGCGCCGGATCGACCGGCCGATCGTCTCCTCGCCCACGAAGCACGGCCCGGTCGTCAGTTCCCCGCCCCGGCCGGTGTATCGCAGCGAGATCGGCTGGACCGGGCACTCCGCGTCGATCGCCGCCTGGAACAGCGCGGGCCGGAATCCGCCATACGCGCGTCCGCACCACGTGGTGCCCTCGGGGAACGCGACGACTCGTTCGCCGCCGCGCAGCCTGCCCGCCGTCGTCGCCACCGTGCCCGGCAGCGCCCGCAGGCTCTGCCGTTCGATCGGGACGACCCGCATCCGCCGGGCGAGCGAGCCCAGAACCGGCCAGTCCAGCAGATCGCCGCGGGCGACGAAGTTCGCCGGTGCGAGCGCGCTCAGTACCAGCACGTCGGTCCAGGACACGTGGCCGGCCACCACCAGAAGCCCGCCGTCGTGCCTGCGCTTTCCGCGGTGATCGACCACGACGAGGCGAATCCCGACGCAGCGCAACAGCATCGCCGCGTACCGACGCTGCAGTCCGGTCCGCCACGACCGCGGCAGCAACCATCCCGCGGTCAGGAGCGGCGCCGTCGCCAGCGCCGACACCACGAGGCACCACCGCACGACCACGGTCGGGATCGACACGGCGGTCGCCTCCGCGGGCAGGCATCCCGCACCGCACGGACTCGACGGCATCCACGAATGCACGGGCACCGCGGCCGTCTCCGACACGGCGGTGCTCATGCCTGTGCCCCCGCCTCGAGAGTGGCCGAAGCCGAACGCAGGCGGTCGAGGTAACGCTCGTTCGCCCCGTGCAGTCCCTGCAGGGCGACGAAGTCGGCGACTCCGAATTCCGGGTCGTGCGCGGGCTCGCCGCACACCGTGGCGCCGAGGCGCAGATATCCCCGGAGCAGCGGCGGCAGGACGGGGCGGGCGGGCGGGTCGATCTCGTCGAGTGACCGCCCGTCGACGCGCACCGGGTTCCGGGGCACGGCCCGGGAGGCCGGGTCGCTGCCGTGCTTGCAGAGCAGCAGATCACGCACGCCCCGGACGTTGGAACCGGCCACCGCGTCCGGGTGCTCCCGCATCGGCACGGAGACGCAGCCCATCACCCACTCGTATCCGGTCAACTGCAGGTAGTGCAGGATCCCGGCCCACATCAGGCTCAGGACCGAACCGGAACGGTGATCGGGGTCGACGCACGCCCGGCCCATCTCGACGATGCGGTTGCCGACGGGATCGAGTGCGGAGATGTCGAATTCGGTGGCGGTGTAATAGCCGCCGGCCTGGGCGGCGGCGTCGGGCGGGAGCATGCGGTAGCACCCGACGAATTCGCCGGTCTCCTCGTGCCGGACGAGGAGGTGGTCGCAGAAGTCGTCGAACCGGTCGGCGTCGAGGGCGTCCGCGTGCGCGGGGACGGAGAAACCGGGTTCGGAGGCGAACACGCGGTACCGCAACCGCTGAGCGGCCACGCGGTGTTCGCGGTCGGACGAGACCACCAGGGAGTATCTGGGTGCGGTTACAACAGAATCGGCGGTCTCACTCGGTGCGCGGAGAACTGACGAAGTTGTCATGGCGCAGGTTTACCGAGCAGGGGCGGCGCGGGGGCGTCGCCCGGGTGTCGTGTCGATGCAGCCCGGATGAACGACGGAAGATACGACGGCGGCCCCGCTCCCGGGAAAGGGAACGGGGCCGCCGTCGGTGGAAATCAGCCCTTGTGAGCCTTGACGGCCTCAGTGAGCTGCGGAGCGACGTTGAACAGGTCGCCGACGATGCCGAAGTCCGCGATCTCGAAGATCGGGGCTTCCTCGTCCTTGTTCACGGCGACGATGGTCTTCGACGTCTGCATACCGGCACGGTGCTGGATGGCACCGGAGATACCGAGCGCGATGTACAGCTGCGGGGAGACCGTCTTACCGGTCTGACCGACCTGGAACTGGCCCGGGTAGTAGCCCGAGTCGACCGCGGCACGCGAGGCACCGACAGCGGCACCGAGCGAATCGGCGAGGTCCTCGACGACGGTGAACTTGTCGGCGCTGCCGACACCGCGGCCACCGGAGACGACGACGGTCGCCTCGGTGAGCTCGGGGCGGTCGCCACCGACGATCGGATCACGCGAGGTGATCTTGACGGCCCCCTCGTCCTGGGCCGGAACCTCGACGGAAACCTTCTCGCCTGCACCGGCTTCGGGCTTCGCCTCGATGGCACCCGGGCGGACCGAGATGACCGGGACGTCGCCGTTGGCCTTGGCGTCGACGGTGAACGCGCCACCGAAGATGGAGTGCACGGCACTGCCGTCGGACTTCACGTCGACGACGTCGACGAGCAGGCCGGAGCCGATGCGGGCAGCAAGACGTCCGGAGACCTCCTTGCCCTCGACGCTGGCGGCGGTGATGACCGCGGCCGGGGCGGCCGACTCGACGAGCGACGCAAGCACGTCGACCTTCGGCGTGACGAGGTAGCCCTCGATGTCGTCCGACTCGGCGACGTAGATCTTGGCCGCGCCTGCGGCGGCGAGGCCCTCGGCCAGCTTGTCGGCGGTACCGGCGGGACCGGTGACCACTGCGGCCGGCTCACCGAGCGCGCGAGCGGCGGTGATGAGTTCGGTGCTGACCTTCTTCAGTGCACCCTCTGCGTGCTCGACGAGCACCAGTACTTCTGCCATGTCTAACTCTCCCTGTATGTGTCTGCTGGTGTGTAGAGGGGCGCGATCAGATGATCTTCTGGCCCACGAGGTAGGCAGCGATCTTGCTGCCGCCGTCGCCCTCGTCGACGATGCGCTCACCAGCGGTACGCGGGGGCTTGGGGGTGGAGGCGGTGACGGTGGTGCCCGCGTTGGCGACACCGACGGTCTCCGGGTCGACACCGAGGTCGGCCAGCGTGTAGACGAGAACTTCCTTCTTCTTCGCGGCCATGATGCCCTTGAAGGAGGGGAAGCGGGGCTCGTTGATCTTCTCGGTGACGCTGACGATGGCCGGCAGGCTCGCCTCGAGGCCGAAGACACCCTCGTCGGTCTCGCGCTCACCGGTGACGGTGCCGTCGGCGACGGTCAGCTTGCGCAGCTGCGTGAGCTGCGGGATGCCCAGGTACTCGGCGATGATGGCCGGAACGGCGCCGACGCGGCCGTCGGTGGCCTCGTTGCCGGCGATGATCAGGTCGGCGGGCTCTTCGTTCTCGAACGTGATCTGTCCGAGCGCCGCGGCCAGGGTCCACGCGGTCTGCACCGCGTCGGAGCCGTGGAGGGCCGGGTCGTTGATGTGCACTGCCTTGTCGGCACCCATGGACAGGGCCTTGCGGATGGCGTCGGTGGCGCGGTCCGGACCTGCGGAGAGGACGGTCACCTCGCCGCCCTGGGCCTCCTTGATCAGGAGCGCTTCTTCGACGGCGCGCTCGTTGATCTCGTCGAGCACTGCATCGGCGGCCTCGCGGTCAAGCGTGTAGTCGCCGTCGGTCAGCTTGCGCTCGGACCACGTGTCGGGGACCTGCTTGATCAAAACAACGATGTTCGTCATGGGTCTTCGTCGACCTCCTGTGTGTTCTTGCGTGGTTATCGTGAGTCGCTCCGCGCGGACCGAGCTCTCGTCTTTCGATATTTCGTCGCACGATTGCTCTGCGACAGATTACCCCACGCTAAGTTACCCGCTGGTAACTTGCGCGAAAGTCTCGTTCACCATAACGGCCGAAACCGCATTTCACCGCTGTGATGTAGACCACCTGGACGAGCGACCTTGCCGGGGGCACTAACCTCGCACCGGTGAGCGAATCATTTGTCGGCGACCGCGAGGACGCACCACTGCCCCTCACGGGCGAGCGGACCGTGCCCGGTATCCCCGAGGAGAACTACTGGTTCCGGCGGCACGAGGTCGTCTACCGCGACCTCCTCCCCCGCTGCGCGGGACGCCGGGTACTCGAGGCCGGATCCGGAGAAGGCTACGGCGCCAACATGATTGCCGATGTGGCACAGAACGTCACCGGACTCGACTACGACATCTCCGCCGTCGACCACGTCCGCGTGCGGTACCCCCGGGTCGAGATGCTGCACGGCAACCTCGCGGAGCTTCCCCTCGGGGACGAATCCGTCGACACCGTCGTCAATTTCCAGGTGATCGAACACCTGTGGGACCAGGCCCAATTCCTGCGCGAATGCTTCCGGGTGCTGACCCCCGGAGGGGAACTGCTCGTCAGCACGCCCAACCGCATCACGTTCTCGCCGGGCCGCGACACGCCGCTCAATCCGTTCCACACCCGCGAACTCGACGCGGCCGAGCTGACCGAACTGCTCGAGGAGGCCGGGTTCACCGTCGCCCTCATGACCGGCGTCCACCACGGCGCGCGGCTGCAGGCCCTCGACGCGAAGCACGGCGGCTCGTTCATCGGCGCGCAGATCGACCGCGCACTCGCCGGTGAACCCTGGCCCGAGGAACTGACCCGCGACGTCGAGGGCATCACCGTCGACGATTTCGCACTGCACGAAGGCGACATCGACGACAGCCTCGACCTGGTGGCCATCGCGGTGAAGGATCCTGTTCGGTGACCGAATCCGACAACCGCACCGGAGCGGGCGACGCGACGGAACCGGGCATGTTCTGCCTGGTCCTGCACTCCCACCTGCCCTGGCTCGCCAACCACGGCCGCTGGCCCGTCGGCGAGGAATGGCTGTACCAGTCGTGGGCGGCGTCGTACCTCCCCCTCACCGCAATGTTGCGGCGGCTGTCCGACGAGGGTCGCTCGCATCTGCTGACCCTCGGCATCACCCCCGTTCTGGCAGCTCAGCTCGATGATCCGCACTGCCTCGCCGGAATGCACCACTGGCTCGGGAACTGGCAGATCCGCGCGCACGAGGCAGCAGGCATGCCCGACGACGCGCATCGCGAACTCGGTGCGCGCGAACACCGTGCGTCCGCCGCCGCGCTCGCCGACTTCGAGCTGCGCTGGCGCCACGGCGGCTCCCCGGTGCTGCGCGACCTCCTCGACCGCGAGGCGTTCGAACTGCTCGGCGGTCCGCTCGCCCACCCGTTCCAGCCGCTGCTCGATCCGCGGCTGCGCGCCTTCTCCCTCCGCGAGGGGATCGCCGACGCCGCCGCCCGGTGGAACTGCACGCCGACAGGTATCTGGGGGCCCGAATGCGGGTACACCCCCGGCATGGAGACCGGATACGCCGACGCCGGCGTGACGCATTTCATGGTCGACGGCCCCGCCCTGCGCGGCGACACGTCCCTCGGCCGGCCGGTCCGGGAGTCGGACGTGGTCGCGTTCGGACGCGATCTGCAGGTCAGCTACCGGGTGTGGTCGCCGAAGTCGGGCTACCCCGGCCACGGCGCCTACCGCGACTTCCACACGTACGACCACGCCACGGGACTCAAACCGGCCCGGGTCACCGGCCGCACGGTCGACTCGGCCGACAAGGCGCCGTACGACCCCGCCCTCGCGTCGGCGGCGGTCGACCGGCACGTCGCCGACTTCGTGGCCACCGTCCGCAGACGGCTGCGCGACGAGTCCGAGCGCATCGGCCGGCCCGCGCTCGTCGTCGCCGCGTTCGACACGGAACTGTTCGGGCACTGGTGGCACGAGGGCCCCGAGTGGCTCGAGAAGGTGCTGCGGGCGCTGCCCGAGGCCGAAATCCGGGTCGGCACCCTCGACGACGCCCGCAGCCAGGGCTACGTCGGCGAACCCGTGCAGCTCGAGAACTCGTCGTGGGGATCCGGCAAGGACTGGCGGGTGTGGGCCGGCGATCAGGTCGCGGACCTGGTGCAACTCAATTCCGAGGTGGTCGGGACCGCCCTCGACACCGTCGACAAGTCCCACGACCACGACGCCGCACCGGGACGGTCCGCGCTCCGGAATCGCGTGAACGACCAGATGCTGCGCGAGGCACTCATGACGGTGTCGAGCGACTGGGCGTTCATGGTCAGCAAGGATTCGGCGGCCGGGTACGCCCGCGACCGGGCACACAAGCACGCGCACGCCACCCGCGAGATCGCCGCCGCCGTCTCGGCAGGCAAGGACGCGGCCGCGAGCAGGCTCGCAGAGGGATGGAACCGCGCCGACGGCCTGTTCCCCGGGCTCGACGCGCGGCGTCTGCCCGCCGGGGACCACCGGCTGACGGGCACCGAGGGAGGGGCGTCGTGAAGATCCTGATCGTGTCGTGGGAGTACCCACCCGTCGTGGTCGGCGGTCTCGGCCGCCACGTGCACCACCTGGCCACCGAACTCGCCGCCGCCGGACACGAAGTGGTGGTGCTGTCGCGGCGGCCGTCGGGCACCGACGCGTCGACCCATCCCACCGTCACCCACATCGAGGACGGCGTCCTGGTGGTCGCCGTCGCCGAAGACCCCGCGCACTTCGTGTTCGGCGAGGACATGCTGGCGTGGACGCTCGCGATGGGCCACGCGATGGTGCGGGCCGGCGTCGCACTGCACAAGCCGGGTGTCGGGGAGGGCTGGCAGCCGGACGTGGTGCACGCGCACGACTGGCTGGTGGCGCATCCGGCCATCGCGTTGGCCGAATTCTACGACGTCCCTTTGGTTTCCACGCTCCACGCCACCGAAGCCGGACGGCACAGCGGCTGGGTGTCCGGCCGGATCAACCGGCAGGTGCATTCGGTGGAATGGTGGCTGGCCAACGAATCCGACGCACTCATCACGTGTTCCGCGTCGATGCAGGACGAGGTGACCGCACTCTACGGTCCGCAGCTCCCGCCGATCACGGTGATCCGCAACGGAATCGACCTCACGACGTGGAGTTTCCGCGAGCGCGCGCCACGGTCCGGGCCGCCGAAACTGCTGTTCGTCGGCCGCCTCGAATACGAGAAGGGCGTGCAGGACGCCATCGCCGCGCTCCCCCGCATCCGACGCAGCCACCCCGGGACGACGCTGTCGATCGCCGGGGAGGGCACCCAGTTCACCTGGCTCTACCAGCAGGCCCGCACCCATCGCGTCGCCCGCGCCGTGAACTTCCTCGGCAACCTCGACCACATCGAACTGCTCGGGTGGCTGCACGGCGCCGACGCCATCGTCCTGCCCAGCCGGTACGAGCCGTTCGGCATCATCGCACTCGAGGCCGCCGCCTCCGGAACCCCGCTCGTCGCGTCCACCGCGGGCGGCCTCGGAGAAGCGGTCGTCGACGGCGAAACGGGCATGTCGTTCCAGCCGGGCGACGTCACCGGACTCACGTCCGCAGTCCGGGAGGTCCTCGACGACCCGGCCGGGGCACAGCAGCGCGCGGTGGCCGCCCGCGACCGGCTCACCGCCGACTTCGACTGGCACAAGGTGGCCGAGGAGACCGTCCACGTCTACGCGGGGGCCAAACGTCGCGTGCGGCATCCACTGGCGCGGCCGGAGATTCCCGAGCGTCCCCTGCCGGGTCGCTGACCGAGCTCCGGCCGGGCTCCGACCGGGCTCTGACCGGGCGAACGGATCGTTCGGCGCCTTCGATGCGCCGAGCGGTACATTCGCCGCTCAGTTCGTGCGGGCCCGCCGGATCCGGATCGGGCCCCGTGCCGATTCCGGATCCACCACGTCACCCTTCTGGGTGATCTCGACCTCTCCGGCGTCTGCCAGACGCCGCGCAGCCTCCCGCACCGGTTCCATGAGGGGTCGCCAGTCGTCAGGAGCGACGGCTCGTGCGACATCCGATGGGCAGATGCTCGCGCTGTCGGCCCGGGCGTCGAGGAGCGCCCGGATGCGGTCCTCGAGTTCGCTGTCCGACGCAGCCATGCTGACGACTATGCCACCGCGCCGCTCAGTTCTCCTGCGCCGCCTTCTTGCGGGCGATGTCTTCGAGGGCCGCGATGTACTTCGCGCGTTCGGCCGCGCCCGCCTCCCACTCCGACTTGCGGTTCTTCACGGCCTTGGCCGGCGACCCGACGGCGATGCTGAAGTCCGGGATGTCTCCCTTCACGACGGCATGCGCACCGAGCACACAGCCACGCCCCACGCGCGTGTTGCGCAGGACCGTCACCTTGGCCGCCACCCACGTGTCGGGACCGATGCGGACCGGGCCCTTCACGATGCCCTGATCCTTGATCGGGACGTTCACGTCGTCCATGCGGTGGTCGAAGTCGGTGATGTAACACCAGTCCGCCACGAGCGTCGACGCGCCGATCTCGATATCGAGGTACGTGTTGACGACGTTGTCCTTGCCGAACACCACCTTGTCGCCGATGCGCAGCGAACCCTCGTGGCAGCGGATGGCGTTGCCGTCACCGATGTGCACCCACCGGCCGATCTCGAGCCGGGACAGGTCGGGGGTCGAATGGATCTCCACCCGCTTGCCGAGGAACACCATGCCGCGCAGGATCACGTGCGGATTGGCGAGCTTGAACTTCGCGAGCCGGTAGTACCGCACGAGGTACCACGGCGTGTACGCCTTGTTCGCCAGCACCCATCGCAGCGAGTCGCGTGTCAGAAAGCGGGCCTGCTCGCTGTCACTCCGCCGGGATCCTCGCCACCTCGTACGCAACGGTGCGCCCCACATGCTCGTCATAGCCTGTCAGCCTACGTTCACCGCCCGCGGCCCCGTTCGGGTGCGTCCGGACTCCGACACCGCCCTCGGGGCGTGTGCTCGACCCCACCTCGGCGAGATAGTCTCTGGGCCGAGCGTTATCGAAGACGAGGAGATGTAATGCGGCGGGTCCTACGTTCGTCAGTACTGGCGCTGGCGACGATCTCGACTGTCGTCCTCAGCGGCTGCAGCAGCGGACCGCAGGTCGACGACATCTTCTCGGCGGGCGGGTGGCCCGGCATGCACGCCGACGCCCGCAACAGCGACACCAGCCCCGTCACCGGTTCCCGCGATCTCTCCTTCGCCTGGTCGCGCCCGCTCGGCGGTCCGGTGGCGAATTACGCGTCCGTGGCGGCGAGCGGCCAGATCTTCGTCACCGCGCGCACCGAGAAGGGCTGCAACCTCTTCTCCTACCAGATGGACAGCGGCCGCAAACGCTGGTGCCGGCAACTCGCCCCCGGCGTCGTGGCGTCCACACCGGTCGTCGACGGTGCCGCCAACGTGTACGTCGGCGAGAACGGCGCCATCAACTCGTTCAACGAATACGGCCAGCTGCGTTGGCGCACACCGGTGGTCGGGACGCCGCTGTCCGCGCAGTTCACCGGTGACGGCAATCTCCTCTTCATCACCCAGCTCGGCCAGATCAACGTCGTGAACACGCAGAACGGCCAAAAGGTCGTGGCGCCGTACGATCTCGTCCCGCCGCCGTCCTTCGCCGACGGGGCGAACGCCGACATCATCCCGGACGACCAGGGCCTTCGCGGCTGCTTCTTCGGCGCGCCCGACTGCCCGGTGGCGAACATGCCTGCCATCGACCTCGAGTCCGGCAAGTTCTACTTCACGCTCTTCGCGCCCGGCGCACCCCAGGCGGAACTCGTCGCGATGAAGTACTCCGGCGGCGACAACCCCGCGATCACCCAGGAATGGTCCAGCGACACCCTGCCCGGCGGCAGCGCGTCCAGCCCGGACCTGTCGGCCGACGGCTCCGTCGTCTACGCCAACGACAACTGGGGAACGATGTGGGCGATCGACTCCGCGACCGGTGATCCGAAGTGGAGCTACGACATCGGGTACGCCGCGGCAGGCAGCCCGTCGACGTCCGCGGACGGCCTGATCATCCCCGCGGGTGGTCCCGACGGCCACCTGCTGGCCCTGCAGGACAAGGGCGATCACGCCGAACTCGTCTGGGAGCGAAAGGATCTGCTGCAGCTGGGAGTCCCGGCGCAGACGGCCGGGTCCACCGGGTACGCGGTGGTCCGTGAGGGTGCGGACGGACTGGCGATGATCACGTTCGACACCGGCACCGGCGAAACCCTCGATCAGGACACGCTGCCCGGGGCGAAGGGCTTCACCGTCGGCACGTCCGTCGGCCCGAAGGGTGAAGTGCTCACGCCCACCCTGCTCGGGGAACTGTTCGTCCTCCGCTGACCCGTGAGTACTTGTTAACCGCCGGACGTTAACAAGTACTCACGGGCGCGCAGCGCAAATGAAGGCGATGCCGGCCCTGCCGATCCGTGTGATCACCACACTGAGCGAACGACTTCCGCGCAGCTTCAGCTTGGGCCGCAGGACCGCGGGATCGACGTCGACGCCGCGCACCAGGATTTCCGCCACACCGCAATCGTGACGGGCCAGTTCCTGCCGCAGCGACTTCTCCGAATACTTCACCTGGTCGAGGATGCGGAATCCCCGCACGCCGTCGGGAACCGAATCGCCGGTGAGATACGCGATCCGGGGATCGAGCTGCCACAGCCCGTGCCGGGCGGCGTAGTGCCGCACCAGACCGGCACGCACGACGGCGCCGTCCGGGTCGACGATCCATTCGCCCGGTGCGCGTTCGGGGATGTCCTCGTCCTCGGCGTCCGTGACCGTCCAGGCGGTTCCGTCGGAGCCGAGCACGCTCGCCCGCCGCGTGACACCGCCGCCGGACAGCCCCGGCGACCACAGGCAGGCCTCTCGCACACCGCCGTCGAGGGACACCACCTCCACCTCGCCGTCCCAGCCGAGCCGATCGAAATCCAGTCCGGGGGCGCACTTCACGGCCAGATCCCGTCCGCGGTACGCGTCGATCAGATCGGGCAGCGGCGGCTCCAGCGCGGCGGGGTCGTGCGTGCGCCTGCCGCCGGACCGTCGCGCCGGATCGGCGAGGACGACGGTGCCGCGGGTGCACGGGACGAGCGCGTCGGCGCGCAGAACTGCCGCCCCGGGAACGTTGTGCTTCGCCATCAGGAGCCGGACCGGGTCGAGATCGCTGCCGATCACCGTCGCCGCCGTCCCGACCACCGCGTCCAGTTCGGCACCGATCGAACAGGTGACGTCGTGGACGTTCCGGTCCGTCAGCCGCGTCGCCCGGTGCGCGGCGACCGCACGCGGGGTCGCCTGTTGCAGTGCGTCGTCGGTGAAGAACCAGGTTCCGGTGCCGGGCAGTTTGGCGGCCGCCTTCCGCCGCAGCAGGACGGTCTCCACCAGCAACGCCACGTGGGAGCCGAAACGCGTACGCGCCCGGCCGATGTCGGCCAGGCGCGTCGACGCGGTCAGTGCGAGGGCGTCCACTTCCGCGAGAGCGGCCGCCCCTTCCTCACTCTGGAGGAACTCCACGTCCCCGGGAGTGAACGCATAGCCCAATTCAGTTGCCGGGCTTCACGCCGGTGATCATGACGTTGTAGAAGAATCCGCGCGGCACGACGTGGCGGAGAAGCTTCTCGTCGACCCAGCTGAGCGTCTTCCATCCGGTGAACGCGAAACGTCCCCAGCCCCAGCCCAGCTTCTCCGGGGGCACGGCGGCCTCGAACGTGCGGACCGGCCATCCGAGCAGAGCGGCGGCGAATTCCTCGGTGGCCGCGTGAACCTGCTCGGCGCCTGCCGACTTCGCGATCTTCTCGAGGTCGCTCGGATCGAACGTGTGGAGGTCGACGACGGCCTCGAGCGCGGCCGCGCGCGAGGACTCGTCCAGTTCCGCCTGCGGGCGACGCCAGTCGGCGAGGAACGGCAACCGGGTGATCCGGGTGGTGGCCTCCCACGTCGCGCGGCCGAGCCAGCGGGCGTAGAAGTTTCCGATCGTCGTCGGCTCGCCGGCGAACACGAAGCGACCGCCCGGCTTCAGGACCCGGAGGACCTCACGCAGCGACTGTTCGACGTCCGGGATGTGGTGCAGGACCGCGTGTCCCACGACGAGGTCGAACGTGTCGTCCTCGTACGGGATGGTCTCGGCGTCGGCGACGCGGCCGTCGACGGACAGTCCGAGGCCCTCGGCGTTGCGGAGCGCGACCTTCACCATGCCGGGCGAGAGGTCGGTGACCGAACCGGTCTTCGCGACCCCGCCCTGCATCAGGTTGAGGAGGAAGAATCCGGTGCCGCAGCCCAGTTCGAGCGCCCGCTCGTAGGGCAGCGGCTGATCGCCTGCGACGGCGTCGAAACGTCCGCGCGCGTAGTCGATGCACCGTTTGTCGTACGAGATCGACCACTTCTCGTCGTACGTCTCGGCTTCCCAGTCGTGGTACAGCACCTGGGCCAGTTTGGTGTCCTTCAGCGCAGCCTCGACCTCTTCGGCGGTGGCGTGCGGATGAGGAGCTGGGTCGTCATGGGCGCTTGCAGTCATGCGGCAAATCCTACTCGCTGGTAAGAGTGAACAGGTTCTAGTTTCGGGCTTCAGACTACTCGCCCGCGAACTGAGCCTTACCCGGGCCGTTCTCGATGAACGATTCCATCCCGATCTTGCGGTCCCGGGTGGCGAACAGCGCGGTGAACAGCTGACGCTCCACCGCCAGGCCGGTGCCCAGGTCGACGTCCAGCCCACGGTCGACGGCGGCCTTGGCCGCGGCCAGTGCGCGGCCTGCTCCCTTCGTGAACTGCGACGCCCAGGTGCGCGCCGCCTCGTACACGTCGTCCGGCGCCACGACCTCGTCGACCAGACCGATCGCCAGAGCCTCCTCGGCGTCGACGAACCGGCCGGTGAACAGCAGATCCTTGGCCTTGGACGGTCCGATCAGCCGGGCGAGACGCTGGGTGCCACCGCCTCCGGGAATGATGCCGAGCAGGATCTCCGGCACGCCGAGCTTCGCGTTGTCACCCACGATGCGCCGATCGGCCGACAGCGCGACCTCCAGTCCGCCGCCGAGCGCGTACCCGGTGATGGCGGCGACGGTCGGCTTCGGGATCTCGGAGACCGCCGCGAGATCCGACTGCAGGTCGCCGATCACGTCGGACATCTGCCCGAACTCCATCTCGGACATTTCCTTCACGTCCGCGCCCGCGGCGAAGACCTTCTCACCGCCGTAGACGATGACGGCCTTCACGTCGGAGTCGACGGTCGCCGCCCGCGCCGCGGCCCGCAACTCCTGCTGGACCTGACGGTTCAGAGCGTTCATCGGGGGGCGCGCGAGCCGGATCGTGCCGATGCCTTCGGATACCTCGAGGGTGACAAACTCAGCCATGAGGCAAAAGGCTACTTGTCTGCCTCCGACCCGGTTTCGCGGCCCGCCCCATCGCGATCAGTCGCGGGACGCCCACGGATGCGGACCGGCTTCGTAGTAGCCGTCCTGTCCCGGGAACTCGACGCGGAGCTGCTCCTCGCCGGTGATCAGCGTCGGCAGGATCACCGGAATCTCCGGCTCCGCGGCCAGCACGTCCGCGACCGAGCCGAACGCGCTGAGCGCCGTGAGCTGACTCCACGTCGGCGGCAGCAGGATGCTTCCGCCGCCCTGCCAGTGCGCGAGCGCCGCGGCCGGACTCTGCCACTGCACCTCCTCCGCCTCGGACGTCGCACCGTCCGCGATCTGGCCCTGCGGTGCGGCGGCCACGAAGAACCTCGTGTCGTAGCGGCGGCCCTCGCCGACCGGGGTGATCCAGTTGGCCCACGGCCGCAGCAGATCGGCCCGCAGGACGAGGTTCTCGCGTTTCAGGAAGTCGCTGAACGACAGTTCGCGCTTCTCGAGTTGGGTACGTGCCTGCGCGTACCGCGACGTGTCCGCCACGACCGTGTCCGCACTCGGTCCCGCGAGGAGTACGCCGCATTCCTCGAACGTCTCGCGCACGGCCGCGCACACGAGAGCCTTCGCGCGCGCCGCGTCGGTGGAGAACCGCCCGGCCCACCAGTCGACGGACGGTCCCGCCCAGTCGACCTCGGCCTCGGCGTCCGACGGGTCGACGCCGCCGCCGGGGAACACGGTCATTCCGCCGGCGAACGCCATCCCCTTCACCCGGCGGAGAAGGAACACCTCGATGCCGGACGCCGTGGCACCTGCCGCGGTGTCACGGATGAGGATGACGGTGGACGCGTCCTTGGGCGCCACGTCGGTACTGTCGCGGGGCGTCTGCTCTTGCTTCGAGACCATGCCTCGGAACCTACGCCGCCGGGTGACGCGCGTCGCAGTCGGTCCCCGGTCGTCAGCCCCTCCGGTGCGCGCCGGGGACGCGGGTCCGCCGCGCGAAGAACCGGCCGTCCACCTTGTCCAGGCTGATGGACTGACTGAACGCCTCACTGAGGTTCTCGGCCGTGATGACCTGGTCCAGGAGCCCCTGCGAGACCACCGACCCCTCCTTGAGGAGCATGGCGTGGGTGAATCCCGGCGGGATCTCCTCGACGTGGTGGGTGATGAGGACCGTCGCGGGGGCGTCGGGGTCGGCGGCGAGGTCGGTGAGGCGCGCGACCAGTTCCTCGCGCCCACCGAGGTCGAGACCGGCGGCGGGCTCGTCGAGCAGCAGCAGTTCCGGGTCGGTCATCAGCGCACGGGCGATGAGGACGCGCTTGCGCTCACCCTCGGACAACGTGCCGTAGGTGCGCTTGGCGAGGTGTTCGGCGCCGAGGCTCTCGAGCATTTCGACGGCTCGATCGGTGTCCATGTCGTCGTAGCGCTCGCGCCACCGCCCGAGCACCGCGTAGCCGGCGGAGACGACGAGATCGCTCACGACCTCCTCGGACGGCACCCGGTTGGCGAGCGCCGAGGAGGACAGTCCGATCCGCGGCCGGAGTTCGTTGATGTCGACGCGGCCGAGTCGCTCGCCGAGGAGGTAGGCGCTTCCGCTCGTGGGATGCAGTTCGGCGGCCGCGATGCGGAGCAACGACGTCTTCCCTGCCCCGTTCGGTCCGAGGACGACCCACCGTTCGTCGAGTTCCACCTTCCAGGTGACCGGGCCCACCAGAGTGTTGCCCCCGCGGCGGAGGAGAACGTCGTCGAATTCGATGAGGAGATCAGGATCAGGTTCATGCACGGACCCATCTTCTCGCACATCTTCCGGGCATTCACGGCAGGATCAGTTGCGTGTCGCCTCACATCGATCCGTACCCCGGCGAGATGTCGTCCCTCCCGCCGAGTCTGCGGCTGCCCGGGTCGCCGTTTCCCCTGGGAGCGAAAGTGCGTGGCACCGGAACGCAGTTCGCGGTTCACGCCCCCGATGCCGAACTGGTACAGGTGTGCCTGATTTCGGAGGAGGGCGACGAGACCCGGATCGACCTGGTCCAGCGGACGTACGGCATCTGGCACGGCGTCGTCGAGGGGGTCGGCGCGGGGCAGCGTTACGGCTACCGCGCGCACGGTCGCTGGGATCCCGCGCACGGCGTGCGCCTCAACCCCGCCAAACTGCTGCTGGATCCGTGGGCGAAACGCATCACCGGCGAACTCGGCGACCACGAGGCGCTGCTCTCCCACGACGGCGACCCGTTCGGCGGCCCGTCCCGGATCGACAGCCTGGGCCACACACCGCTGTCGGTGGTGACCGCCGATCAAACCCGCACGAGCGGACCGCGGATCGAACGGCCGTGGGAGGAAACCGTTGTCTACGAACTCCACGTGGGGTCGTTCACCGCGCGGCACCCCGACGTGCCGCCGCGGTACCGCGGAACGTATCTGGGTCTCGCCGAACCGGCCGTCGTCGGGCATCTCGTCCGCCTCGGGGTGACCGCGGTCGAACTGCTCCCGGTGCAGGCGTACGTCTCCGAGGCCACCGTGCGCTCGCGGGGCATGCGCAACCACTGGGGATACTCCACCGCAGCGTTCTTCGCCCCCCACCCGGGCTACGCGGTCGTGCCCGGCGAGGAGATCACCGAGTTCCACACCATGGTCGACGCGCTGCACGGCGCGGGCATCGAGGTCGTCCTCGACGTGGTCTACAACCACACCTGCGAGCAGAGCGTCGACGGCATCAGTCTCAGCTGGCGCGGCCTCGACGCCCCCGGCTACTACCTCCTCGACTCCGAGGGGCGCGACATCGATCTCACCGGGTGCGGGAACACCGTCGACGCGCAGTCGCCCGTCGTCGTCCGGATGATCGGCGACAGCCTGCGGTACTGGGCGCACGAGATGGGCGTCGACGGCTTCCGGTTCGACCTCGCGTCCGCGCTCGGCCGGCCCGGCGGCGGCCGATTCGATTCCCGCGCTTCGATCTTCTCCGCGATCACCGCGGATCCCGTTCTCTCGCGCTGCAAACTGATCGCCGAACCGTGGGACGCCACCTCCGACGGATACCGGGTCGGGCACTTCGGCTCCCAGTGGTCCGAGTGGAACGACAAGTACCGCAACACCGTTCGGCGGTTCTGGAACGGCGGCACCGGGGTGCGCGAACTCGCCTCCCGGGTGGCGGGCTCGGAGGACGTCTTCGGCACCCGGCGCCCCTGGGCTTCCGTCAATTTCGTCACGGCGCACGACGGGTTCACCGCCGCAGACCTCGTGTCGTACACACGCAAACGCAACGAGGCCAACGGCGAGGACAACCGGGACGGCGCCGATTTCAACGACTCCGTCGACCACGGCGTCGAAGGCCCCACCGACGACCCGGCGGTCACCGAGGCGCGGTCCCGGCACGTCCGCGCGCTGCTGGCCACCCTCGCGCTGTCCACCGGCACACCGATGTTCACCGCCGGCGACGAATTCGGTCACACCCTGGTCGGCAACAACAACGCATACTGCGTTCCCGACGGCACCCCGCGCGAAGATTCCTGGCCCCTCGACTGGAGCGCCGGGGACCCGGCGCTCGTCGCGTTCGTCACCCGCGCCCTCGATCTCCGGCGCGCCTCCCCTGCCCTGCGCCAGCCGGAGTTCTTCGAGGGCAGGCGCACCCCCACGGGCCATCCCGACCTCGTATGGTTCGGCGCGGACGGCGCCGAGATGGACGATTCGGCGTGGCACGACGACTCCCTGCGCACCCTGCAGGCGTGGATCGACGGCTCCGACATCCGCTCGCACACCGAGGACGGGCACCAGCTCACCGACGACAGCTGGCTTCTCGTCTACCACTCCGGCGGGCCGGCCGCGATCACCCTGGGGTGCCCCGAATGGTTCTACGGGACGGTGCTCGCCGAGTTCGACTCGGCCTCACCGGACGGCGCACCGGCACCGGGCGGGCCGATCTCCGGCGATGCCACGATCGCCGTGTCGGGTCCGGCGCTGCTCGTCTTCCGCGCGGTCGGGTAGATGCCGCCGAAACGCATCATCAGCTGGATGAGCGGGCCGATGCCCAGCGCGTAGACGACGGTGCCCACCCCGACGGTGCCGCCGAGCAGCCAACCGGTGGCCAGCACCGTCACCTCGATCGACGTGCGGATCACCCGCACCGACAGCCCGGTCCGCGCCACCAGACCGGTCATGAGGCCGTCCCGCGGGCCCGGGCCCATTCCCGCACCGATGTACAGCACGGTGGCGAGCGCGTTGAGGACGACACCACCGAGCATCATCGCGATCCGCACGACGAGGGAGTCGGCGGGTTCGAGCCACGCCAGCGACGTGTCCACCGAGACGGCGATGACCACCACGTTGGCGACCGTGCCGAAACCCGGTTTCTGGCGGATCGGGATCCAGAGTGCGAGCACCACAACGCCCGTCAAGGCGGTCACCGCACCGAAGCTGAGCGGCGTGCGGCCGGCGACGCCCTGATGGAAAACGTCCCACGGATCGAGCCCGAGACCGGCGGTGATCATCATGGCCATCGAGAAGCCGTACAGCCACAGTCCGGCGAACAGTGCGATCAGGCGTCGAGCGAGCATGACCACCAGTCTGTCGTGAACCCGGGCGGGACCCCATAGCCATGACGGCGTTACTGGACTGTCGACGCGTCGGCCGATGCTCTCAGGGGCAGGCGATCACGGTCATGGATCCGGGTGCCACCTCCGTGAAGCCGGCGTCGCGCACCGCGATCGCCCTGCCCCGCACCACCTCGATGGTCAGCGTCTCCCACAGCCCGACGTCGGCGTCACGCACGGCGCAGCGGTAGCCGGTGGCCGCCCAGGCGCGCGCCTGTTCGATGGTCATCGCGCCGGCGAGCAGCATCGAGGCGTGGCCGACCTGCGCCGCGGCCTTCCCGACCGTCATGTCCAGGGCGGAGTTGATCCACAGCACCGGAACTCCGTCCGGGATCTCCGCCGGATCGTCGTGGTCGAGGTCGGTGCCGCCGATCTGCAGCTTCCTGATGCGCGGATCGAGCGCGCCCACAGCGACCGGCACGAGCGCGCGGGCCTGCGCACCGTCGACGTCGACGGTGATCCCGTCGACCTCCTGCGCCGCCCGCCAGCCTGCTCCCCGCGCCCGCCGCGACACCTTGCGGATCCGGGATCCCACCCACGCGAGGTAGTCCGCCTGCCACGGTCCGGGCGCCCCCGTCTCGTCGGGCCCGACGCGCGGGTCGAGGCACAACGCGACCGTCGCGGTCGCGGCCGCCTCCAGCAGGGCACTGCGTGGCGGAGGGTCGGTCTTCGGGATGTGCAGGACGATCGGCATCGCGAGGACCTGCGCCGGGTCGTCCGGATCCGGCCTGCCGCCGTATCCGGCCGCGAGGACGGCGTGACGCGCCGCCCACCCGGAATCGGTACCGGCCTCCCCGGTGACCGCGTCGCGGCACGATTCCGTCACGGCAGCGGGACTCGTCGCACCACGCCGTCCACCGCGTCGGCGGCCTCGACCTCGTCGCGGGTGACCCCGAGGATGAACAGCACGGCGTCGAGGAACGGGTGCGACAGGGCGGTGTCCGCGACCTCCCGCAGCGCGGGCTTGGCGTTGAACGCGATTCCCAGGCCGGCCGCGTTGAGCATGTCGATGTCGTTGGCGCCGTCGCCGACCGCCACCGTCTGTTCCATCGGGACGCCGACCTGACCGGCGAACTTGCGCAGCGCGGTCGCCTTCGCGGCCCGGTCGACGATGTCGCCGATCACCCGGCCGGTGAGTTTGCCGTCCACGATCTCGAGCGTGTTGGCCTGCACGAAGTCGAGTTCCAGTTCGTGGGCCAGGCCCTCGATGACCTGCCGGAAACCGCCGGACACCACACCGCAGTGGAAGCCGAGCCTGCGGAGCGTCCGGATGGTGGTGCGGGCGCCCGGTGTCAACTCGAGACCGTCCGCGACGTCGTCGATCACGGACGCGTCGAGGCCGGCGAGGGTCGCGACCCGCTGGTGCAGGGATTCGGTGAAATCGATTTCGCCGCGCATCGCCGATTCGGTGACGGCGCGAACCTCGTCCTCGACTCCGGCCCGGGCGGCGAGCATCTCGATGACCTCACCCTGGACGAGCGTCGAGTCGACGTCGAACACGATGAGCCGCTTGGCGCGGCGGGCCAGTCCCCCGCGTTCGACCGCGATGTCGACGTTCTCGCGCACGGCCACCTCGGCCAGCACGGTGCGCAGGCTCTTGTCCGCCTCCGCCGTGCCGGGAGCGCTCACCAGGAGTTCGAGTCCCGTCACCGGGTAGTCGGCGACCCCGCGGATCGAGTCGATGTTGACCCCGAGGGTCGCCATCTCCCGGGCCACCGAACGCAGCGCGCGAGCCGACACGGGGCTGCCCAGGACGACCACGGCGTGCGTGGACAGCGACTGCCTGCCGGGATCCGCGCCGATCTCGACGTCCACCGACATCCCGACGGTGGCCATCGCCTCTTCGAGTTCCTCCTGCAGCGCTTCCCCGTTCTCGGGGCACGCCACGAGGACACCGAGGGTCAGTCGCCCACGAATCACCACCTGCTCCACGTCGAGAAGGCTCACGTCGTGGCGGGAGAGCGACCCGAAGAGCACCGAGGTGACGCCGGGTCGGTCGGGGCCCGTCACGGTCACCAGGACAGTGGTGTCAGCTGCACCCACCGATGTACTCCGATCATGTTGCTCGCGCGGCTTGTCCGGCACCATTGTGCCAAGTGAAAGGCCCCGCCCGTTGCTGGGGCGGGGCCTTTCCGAAACGTGCTGTGTCAGCGGCCGGTGTCGGTACCGGGGTCGCCTTCGTCGCCGACGGTCAGCGGCTCGTGGCGTTCCTTTTCGAGCACGGTGCTGGCGTGCTTGCCACCGTGACCCGGTCCGACGTGCGCCTCCGCCTTCATCCGCTCGACCATGTGCGGGTAGTGCAGCTCGAACGCGGGGCGCTCGGAGCGGATGCGCGGCAGCTCCGTGAAGTTGTGCCGCGGCGGCGGGCAGCTGGTGGCCCACTCGAGCGAGTTGCCGTAACCCCACGGGTCGTCGACGGTGACGACCTCGCCGTACCGGTAGCTCTTGAAGACGTTCCAGATGAACGGCAGCGTCGAGGCACCGAGGACGAACGCGAAGATCGTCGAGAACGAGTTCAGGAACGTGAACCCGTCCGAGGGCAGGTAGTCGGCGTAACGACGCGGCATGCCTTCGTTACCCAGCCAGTGCTGGACGAGGAACGTGCCGTGGAAGCCGATGAACGTGGTCCAGAAGTGCCACTTGCCGAGACGCTCGTCCATCATGCGACCGGTCATCTTCGGGAACCAGAAGTAGATGCCGGCGTACGTGGCGAACACGACGGTGCCGAAGACCACGTAGTGGAAGTGGGCGACCACGAAGTAGGTGTCCGTGACGTGGAAGTCGAGCGGCGGGCTCGCGAGGATGACGCCCGACAGACCACCGAAGAGGAACGTGATGAGGAAGCCGATCGAGAACAGCATCGGCGACTCGAACGTCAACTGGCCCTTCCACATGGTGCCGATCCAGTTGAAGATCTTCACACCCGTCGGGACGGCGATCAGGAACGTCATGAACGAGAAGTACGGGAGCAGCACGGCGCCGGTGGCGTACATGTGGTGCGCCCACACCGCGATGGAGAGCGCGGCGATCGCCAGCGTCGCGTAGACCAGGCCGCTGTAACCGAACACCGGCTTACGGCTGAAGACCGGGAAGATCTCCGAGACGATGCCGAAGAACGGCAGCGCGATGATGTACACCTCGGGGTGACCGAAGAACCAGAACAGGTGCTGCCACAGCAGCACACCACCGGTGGCCGGGTCGAAGATGTGGCCACCGAGGTGACGGTCGACGAACAGACCCATGAACGCAGCGGTCAGCAGCGGGAACGCCAGCAGAATCAGAATGCTGGTGATGAAGATGTTCCACGTGAAGATCGGCATCCGGAACATGGTCATGCCGGGGGCACGCAGGCAGATGACGGTGGTGATCATGTTGACACCACCGAGGATGGTGCCGAGGCCGGCGACCGCGAGGCCCATGACCCACAGGTCGGCGCCGACGCCCGGGGAGTGCAGTGCACTCGTCAGGGGCGTGTAGGCGGTCCAGCCGAAGTCGGCGGCACCACCGGGGGTGATGAAGCCCGCGGTCGTGATGATCGCGCCGAACACGTACAGCCAGTAGCTGAACGCGTTGAGTCGCGGGAACGCCACGTCGGGGGCGCCGATCTGCAGCGGCAGGATGTAGTTGGCGAACCCGAACACGATCGGCGTCGCGTACAGCAGCAGCATGATCGTGCCGTGCATCGTGAACAGCTGGTTGAACTGTTCGTTCGACAAGAACTGCATACCGGGCACAGCGAGCTCGGCGCGCATCATCAGGGCCATGAGACCACCGATGAGGAAGAACGCGATCGAGGTCGTCAAGTACATGATTCCGAGCACCTTGGGGTCGGTGGTCGTAATCATTTTGAAGATGAACGAGCCCTTGGGTCCCTGCCGCGGCGGGTAAGGCCTGGCTGCAGCTATCGCGGGGACTGGCTGGGGCGCTACGGCAGTCACTGATCCTCCTGAATGCGCGTCCGACCCCGGGCTGCGAGGCGAACGGTCTCTGGCTTGCGCTCATCGAATCGTAGACCGTGCCCTCTGCGGCCTCCGACTGGGTCCTACCCACTGTCGTACTTACCCGGACTCAGAGCAAACCGGGGCGCAGACGACCTGCGGTTTGTCCCACCGGAGAGTGCCGGGGAGTGCTCACTGTCACGCAGTCCGGCGTGTCGCGCGGGGGCCGTGGGAGGCGGTCTCGCGGAGGCACCGGCACGCCGAGCCGTGCTGCTAAGGTTTCGCTCACCTAACTTCCTTCAGGAGCTCCATGTGAACGTTCTCTCCCGCCGCCGGGTCGTCGCCGGCGCGGTCGCGCTGGCCGCGGCAGCCACCTTCTCGACCACGTCCTGCTCGAGCAGCGACGACTCCACCGCCACCGCTTCCGACACCACGTCGTCGACCGGGCAGTTCCCCCGCACCGTCGACCACTTCCGCGGCAGCACCGCGATCCCGGCCGCACCGCAGCGCATCGTGGCACTCGACAACAGCTTCACCGACGCCGTCCTCCTCCTCGAGGCGCCCCTCGTCGGGTACGTCGATTACCGCGAGCTCGGCCTCCCCGACTACCTCGGCACCACACGCGACGAGTTCGCGGCGGACGCGAAGTCGGTGGGCAAGGTCAGCAACGCGAGCCTCGAGCAGATCGCTGCGCTGCAACCCGACCTGATCATCTCCGCCGAGGTGCGCGACGGAAAGAACTACGAGCAACTGTCCGCGATCGCACCGACCATCTTCACCGAGACGACCGGTCCCACGTGGAAGGACAACATCCGGCTCGTCGGCAAGGCACTCGGCAAGGAAGACCTCGCGGAGCAGAAGATCGGCGTCTACGAGGAGCGGGCCGCCGCCGTCGGTGCCGAGATCAACGGGTCGGCGTCGAATCCGGTGATCTCGGTCGTCCGGTTCGCGGGTGAGCCGACGGCACGCCTCTACCGCACCACCTCGTTCAGCGGGATCGTCCTCGCGGACGCCGGGCTGGCGCGTCCGCAGAGCCAGGGCCCCGACCCGGCCGACCCGGACAACATCATGCAGGCCGTCAGCACCGAACTGATCAGCGAGGCGGAGGCCGACGTCATCTTCGTCAGCACCTGGCAGGACCCCGCAGGCAAGAGCGCCGAAGCGGCGAAGCCGTTCCTGGAGAGCCCGCTGTGGCAGACGCTGAAGGGACGCAAGGTCGACGTCGACGACGCCCGCTGGATGTCACCGGTCAGCGTCCAGGGCGCGCACCTGATCCTCGACGACCTGTCGGACACGTTCGGGGTGGGCAAGCACAGCGGCTAACCTGAACGCGCCCGCACACACAGGAAGTCGCCGAATTGTCCCCTCGTAGGTTTTCCGCCCGCCGCGCGTCCATCGGTCTGGTCGCCGCCGTCGCCGCGCTCGCGCTGGCCGGCTGCTCGCAACCGTCCGACGACGATCCCGCAGCATCCATCGTCCGGACCACCACGCAGATCGCCGGAGCCGGCGTGGTCGGCATCGAGCGGGACACCACGACGGCCTGCGCCGAGCCGGCCCCGGTCGACGCCGCACTCGCGGCCGGCTCGACGCACCGGGTGGTCCACACCAAGGGTGAGAGCGACGTCCCGTCCGATCCGCAGCGGATCGTGGTCCTCGACAGCGCCGCCCTGGACGCGGTGTGCGCCCTCGGCCTGTGGGAGAACGTGGTCGGCGCGGCAACCCTCGACGGTGATTCGCCGCAGCCCGGCTACCTCGGCACCGGCGTCTCCGATATCCCGAGCGTCGGATCCGTCGACGCCCCGGACGTGAACAAGATCGCGCAGGCGGACCCGGACCTGATCCTCGGATCGAGTCCGGCGTCCGACCAGCTGTACGGCGCACTGTCCCCGATCGCGCCCACCGTGTTCGTCGGCTCCGACCCCGTGTACTGGAAGGCGCAGTTCCTCCTCGCCGGCAACGCGCTGGGCCGGGCCGACGCGGCGACGGCGGCACTCGAGCAGTACCAGCAGGACGCGAAGCAACTCGGCATCGACATCGATGCCGCGCAGACACAGGCATCCGTCGTCCGTTTCGACGCCGACAGCATGGAGGTCGAGGGTCCGGCGACGTTCGCAGGCCAGGTCCTCACCGACGCCGGGGTGCGGCGGCCCGCCTATCAGAACCTCGACGGCGTCGTCACCGAACCGATCTCCGAAGCCGACATCGACCAGGCCGAGGGCGACCTCATCTACGCCGTCCTGGACGGCAAGGACGGCACCGCACACGCGGAGGACGTCATGTCCGGGGAGGCCTGGGAAGACCTCGAGGCCGCCCACGACAAACGGGTCTTCGCCGTCGAGGGTGACGTGTGGGGCGGAAACGGCGTCGTCGCCGCGCGCGCAATGCTCACCGACCTCAGGAACACGCTGAACGGCTACGTCGGCTAGGAGGCTCGATGCCCGTCCCCGAGTTCGTCACCGCCCTGCGCGGCCACGTCGGCACGGCGCCGCTGTGGCTGTCCGGAGTCAGCGTCGTGGTCCGTGACGACGACGGTCGGGTGCTGTTGACCCGGCGCGTCGACAACGGCAAGTGGGCGGTCGTGTCCGGCATCCTCGAACCCGGGGAGGAACCCGGACCGGCCGCGCTGCGGGAGATCCGTGAGGAAACCGGTGTGGACGCCGAACTGGTCCGGATCACGAGCGTCGACGTCACCGACCCGGTCACCTACCCCAACGGCGACGTCGCGCAGTACCTCGACGTGTGCTTCCTCGCCCGGTACGTCGGCGGAGAGGCCGCCGTGTCGGACGACGAGAACCACGACGTGGCCTGGTTCTCCCCCGAGTCGCTGCCGGACGATCTCACCCCGTCGTCGCGGCTGCGCCTCGACAAGGCACTGCAGGACGTCCCCGAGGCATGGTTCCGCCGCTGAACGCACTTCGCCCGATGTCGCACCGGTGCAGCAGAACTGGACCGGCGCGGCATCGGGCGACGCGAAGGGGCGGGGCTAGAAATCCCAGTCTTCGTCCTCGGTGTTGACGGCCTTGCCGATGACGTAGGAGCTGCCCGAGCCGGAGAAGAAGTCGTGGTTCTCGTCCGCGTTGGGTGAGAGCGCCGACAGGATCGCCGGGTTGACGTCCGTCTCGTCCTTCGGGAACAGACCCTCGTAGCCGAGGTTCATCAGCGCCTTGTTGGCGTTGTACCGCAGGAACTTCTTGACGTCCTCGGTGAGGCCCACCTCGTCGTAGAGGTCCTGGGTGTAGTCGACCTCGTTGTCGTACAGCTCGAAGAGCAACTCGAACGTGTAGTTCTTGAGGTCGTCGCGCTCGGCCTCGGTGAGCCGCTCGAGACCCTTCTGGTACTTGTAGCCGATGTAATACCCGTGCACGGCCTCGTCACGGATGATGAGGCGGATGAGGTCGGCGGTGTTGGTGAGCTTCGCCCGCGACGACCAGTACATCGGCAGGTAGAAACCGGAGTAGAACAGGAAGCTCTCGAGCAGGGTGGACGCCACCTTGCGCTTGAGCGGCTCGTCGCCCTGGTAGTAGTCCATGACGATCTCGGCCTTGCGCTGCAGGTTCGGGTTCTCCTCGGACCAGCGGAAGGCGTCGTCGATGTCGCGGGTCGAGCACAGCGTCGAGAAGATCGAGCTGTAGCTCTTCGCGTGCACCGACTCCATGAACGCGATGTTGGTGTACACCGCCTCTTCGTGCGGGGTGATGGCGTCGGGGATGAGGCTGACGGCGCCCACGGTGCCCTGAATGGTGTCGAGGAGCGTCAGCCCCGTGAACACCCGCATCGTGAGCTGCTTCTCCTGCGCCGTGAGCGTCCCCCACGACGGGATGTCGTTGGACACAGGCACTTTTTCGGGCAGCCAGAAGTTGCCGACGAGACGGTCCCACACCTCGGCGTCCTTCTCGTCCTGGACGCGGTTCCAGTTGATCGCGGATACGCGACTCACCAGCTTGACCATTGATTCCTCACTTCGTTCGGCTGTGAGTACTTGTTAACCGCCGGCGGTTAACAAGTACTCACGGGCGGCGGAGCCGCACTACAACATGCAGGAGACGCAACCTTCGACCTCAGTCCCCTCCAGCGCCATCTGACGCAGCCGGATGTAGTACAGCGTCTTGATGCCCTTGCGCCACGCGTAGATCTGCGCCTTGTTGATGTCGCGGGTGGTGGCGGTGTCCTTGAAGAACAGCGTCAGCGACAGCCCCTGGTCGACGTGCTGCGTCGCGGCGGCATAGGTGTCGATGATCTTCTCGTACCCGATCTCGTAGGCATCCTGGTAGTACTCCAGGTTGTCGTTGGTCAGGTAGGGCGCCGGGTAGTAGACGCGGCCGATCTTGCCTTCCTTGCGGATCTCGATCTTCGACGCCACCGGGTGGATGGAGCTGGTGGAGTTGTTGATGTAGGAGATCGATCCGGTCGGCGGCACCGCCTGCAGGTTCTGGTTGTAGATGCCGTGCTTCTGCACGGACGCCTTCAGTTCACGCCAGTCGTCCTGGGTCGGGATGTGCAGGCCCGCATCGGCGAACAGCTGCCGCACCCGCTCGGTCTCCGGCTCCCACACCCGGTCGGTGTACTTGTCGAAGAACTCTCCGGACGCGTACTTGGACTCCGGGAAGCCCGCGAAGTACGTGCCGCGCTCCTTGGCGATCTCGTTGGACGCCCGGATCGCGTGGAACACCACGGTGTAGAAGTAGATGTTCGTGAAATCGATGCCCTCGTCGGAGCCGTAGTGGATCCGCTCGCGCGCCAGGTATCCGTGCAGGTTCATCTGCCCGAGACCGATGGCGTGACCCTCGTCGTTCGCCTTCCGGATCGACGGGACGGAGTCGATGGAGGTCTGATCGGCGACGGCGGTCAGCGCGCGGATCGACGTCTCGATGGTGCGTGCGAAGTCCGGCGAGTCCATGGTCTTCGCGATGTTCAGCGAACCGAGGTTGCAGGAGATGTCCTTGCCGATATGGCTGTAGGACAGGTCGTCGTTGAACAGCGACGGCGTGGAGACCTGCAGGATCTCCGAGCACAGGTTCGAGTGCGTGACCTTGCCCGCGATCGGGTTGGCGCGGTTCACCGTGTCCTCGTACATGATGTACGGGTAACCGGACTCGAACTGCAGCTCGGCGACGGTCTGGAAGAACTCGCGCGCCTTGATCTTCGACTTGCGGATGCGCTTGTCGTCGACCATCTCGTAGTACTTCTCGGTGACGTTGATGTCCGCGAACGGCTTGCCGTAGATGCGCTCCACGTCGTACGGCGAGAAGAGGTACATGTCCTCGTTCTTCTTCGCCAGCTCGAACGTGATGTCCGGGATGACGACGCCGAGAGACAGCGTCTTGATGCGGATCTTCTCGTCCGCGTTCTCGCGCTTGGTGTCGAGGAAGCGGTAGATGTCCGGGTGGTGCGCGTGCAAATACACCGCGCCTGCGCCCTGACGCGCGCCCAGCTGATTGGCGTACGAGAACGAGTCCTCGAGCAGCTTCATGATCGGGATGACCCCGGAGCTCTGGTTCTCGATCTTCTTGATCGGGGCACCGTGCTCACGAACGTTGCTGAGCAGCAACGCAACTCCGCCGCCGCGCTTGGACAGCTGCAGTGCGGAGTTGATGGAGCGGCCGATCGACTCCATGTTGTCCTCGATGCGCAGCAGGAAGCAGGACACGGGCTCGCCGCGCTGCTTCTTGCCCGAGTTGAGGAAGGTCGGGGTGGCCGGCTGGAAGCGGCCGGCGATGATCTCGTCGACGAGCTTGGTCGCCAGATCCTCGTCGCCCGCGGCCAGCGTCAGGGCGACCATGCAGACACGGTCCTCGAAACGCTCCAGGTACCGCTTACCGTCGAACGTCTTGAGCGTGTACGAGGTGTAGTACTTGAACGCGCCCAGGAACGTCGGGAAACGGAACTTCTTCGAGTAGGCGTGGTCGATCAGCGTCTTGACGAAGTTGCGGGTGTACTGGTCGAGGACCTCACGCTCGTAGTAGTTCTCCTTGACCAGGTAGTCCAGCTTCTCGTCCTGGTTGTGGAAGAAGACAGTGTTCTGGTTGACGTGCTGGAGGAAGTACTGGTTCGCGGCCTCGCGGTCCTTGTCGAACTGGATCTCACCGTTGGGCCCGTACAGGTTGAGCATCGCGTTGAGCGCGTGGTAATCGAGACCGTTCGTCGAGTCTCCACCGCGCGCGTCGCGCTCTACGCTCCCCGCGTCGATGGTGTCTGTGATGGTCGGCGCCACTTCTCGTGCTCCTCGTCGTCTAAGTGATCCCAGAATTCACCCAGACCGGCCTTTACCCGCTCGACGTCCTCGGCTGTGCCCATGAGTTCGAAGCGGTAGAGGTAGGGAACGTGGCATTTCTGAGAAATGATATTTCCTGCAAAGCAATAGGATTCACCGAAATTGGTGTTTCCCGCCGCGATCACTGCTCGGATCAGCGACCTGTTGTGTGTGTTGTTGAGAAATCGGATGACCGGCTTCGGGACGTAACTGGTGTCGCGGCCCATGGCCGTCGTCCCCCCGCCGTAAGTCGGGAGGATCAGCACATAGGGTTCGTGCACCTCGAAGGTGCCCTCGCGGTCATGAATGGGTATGCGCGTCGCAGGCAGCCCGAGCCGCTGGACGAATCGGTGCGTGTTCTCCGAGGCGCTGGAGAAGTACACCAGCGATGTCATCGGTTTCCACCATCTGGACTAGTACTACCGTTTACTTCCGTCCGGGAATCGGCTCGTCCTCCGCCTCGGGCGGTGCGATCGCCTCGCTTCAAGCAGCGTTTGCCGAGAGGGTCTTGATGCGGTCGGGGCGGAAGCCCGACCAGTGCTCGTCACCGGCCACGATCACGGGCGCCTGCAGGTATCCCAGTGCCATGACGTAGTCCCGGGCTTCGGGGTCTTCGGTGATGTCGACGACGGAGTATTCGATACCCGCCTTGTCGAGGGCCCGGTAGGTGGCATTGCACTGAACGCAAGCGGGCTTGGTGTAGACGGTGATGCTCATGAAGTCCCTCTTTCCACTGCCGAATGGAGCTGACGAAGTGTGTGTTCAGCGCACTGAGACTTCCCCTGATCGAGATGGCGGTGACCCCCGATGGAGATGCTCACCGAGTCGGTTCTCGTTGTGGTCTCTCAGTGCTCAAGACACTACACCTAGTGGCCGACAGAAACACTTAACCCGAGATGTTGTGAGTCACATTGATGAAATTCCCTGGTCGTCATCCCGCGGACCATAAATTTCATGCTCGCTCCGGCGTGTCGCACATCACATTTTCGGCGTGACGCGGGACACCCCTGAAATCGCGCTCGTGCACTGGAGGCTCCGGGAGCCTACGCCACCTCCGAAGACACGCCCGCATCGGCGGCGCGGGCGCCGGGAGAGCCCCGTGCGGACCGGCCGGACACCGCTCCGGCGGGCGATGCCGGCCCCATCCGGGACCCGTCCCCCGCAGCACCCGGCACCCCGCTCCCCTGCCTGCCGCGTCCGGGCCACACCGGGTGCCGCACCCGACCGGCCCCCACGCTTGCCGGCCGGTAACTGCAGGCCCCGACTCCTCCTCCCGGTACCTTGAGCGCATGTCCGACGACTCCCTGGGCGACCCCGGCTGGTCGGCGCCCGTAGCGCGCACGAGGCGAGTGACGCCGAACATGCAGAGGATCACCCTCGCGGGCGGGGATCTGACCCGATTCGCGTCCAGTGGGACGCCCGACGAGCGCCTGCTCCTCGCGTTCCCGCCGGACGGCGCGGAGAAGCGCAGTTACACCGTGCGCCGCTGGGACCCGGACGCCCTGGAGATGGACATCGACTTCGCCGTCCACGCGGGCGGGACCGCGGCGCACTGGGCCGCGGTCGCGCGCCCGGGCGAGATGCTCGGATTCTCAACGGCCTCGGGGTGGTACGCGCCGCCCGCGGACGCCGCGTGGCAGCTCCTCGTCGCCGACATGACGGCATTGCCCGCCGTAGGACGCATCCTGGAGGAACTACCCGGATCGGCGCGGGTCCACGTGATCGCAGAGGTCACCACCCCGGCAGATCGGCAGCAGTTCGCGACCGACGCCGCGCTGACCGTGACGTGGCTGGACGGAAGCGGCAACGGCGCCGGGGACAGCCTGCTGGCCGAGGCTGCCCGCGACCTGCCGCTCCCGGATTCACCGGGATACGTGTGGTTCGCGGGCGAGGCGAAGGCGTCTCGGGTGGTGCGACGCTGGTTGCGCCACGACCTCCACTGGCCG
Organism: Rhodococcus pseudokoreensis; assembly: GCF_017068395.1. Lineage (NCBI taxonomy): Bacteria > Bacillati > Actinomycetota > Actinomycetes > Mycobacteriales > Nocardiaceae > Rhodococcus > Rhodococcus pseudokoreensis. The sequence goes on from NZ_CP070619.1 coordinate 765,363, forward strand.
GCGGACCGCTACGACGTCATCGGCTACTGGCGCGACAACAAGGAGGAGTGGGTCGCGCGGTACGAGACGGTGCGCGAACAGATAGAAGCCGCCAGGGACTCTGCCCTGGCGGCCGGTGAAGACTTCGACGCGGTGCGGGACGCCGTCGACGCAGCCCTGGATCGGACCGGACTGTAGCGGCGACGGCGTTCCGCGCGCGGATCGTCAGGCGTCGACGAGTTCATTCGTGGCGTCGACCAGGCTGGCGACGACGCCCGCGACCTGCTGCGCGACCTCGGCGTTCTCGCGCGGGTGCCGGTCACCGAACTTGTCGATGGTGCCGCCGATGGCGAGGGTGACGTCTTCGAGGACCTTGCCGCCTGCGATGCGGACGGCCTTGCGGGTGTCCTCGTGCGCCCACTGCGCGCCGTTGCCGCTGGGCGAGGCGCTGATGACGGCGACGGGCTTGTCCTTGACGGCGCCGGTGCCGTACGGCCGGGAGATCCAGTCGATGGCGTTCTTGAGGACGGCGGGGATGGTGCCGTTGTACTCGGGGGTGAGCAGCAGCAACGCGTCGGCGCGGCCTGCAGCGTCACGCAGGGCCTCGACGGCGGGGATGGAGCCGGCGACGTCGATGTCCTCGTTGTAGAAGGGGACCTCACCGAGTCCGTCGAACACGATCACCTCGGCGCCCTCGGGTGCCACGGCGACCGCGGTCTCGGCGAGCTGACGGTTGACCGAGGCGGCGCGGAGGCTGCCGACGAGAACGAGAACGTTGGTCTGTGACATGTCAATATTCCTTCGATGGTGCGTAGGGCGACTCGTGAACATGTATAGCAACTAAACGGACCGCGGTCCACTTATGTTCCCGTCACGGTAGGATGCGGAGTGTGACCAGCCCCCTCCTGCCCCAGATCGGGGTCGACACCCCGGAACGCGGAGACGCCGCACGTAACCGGCGCCTACTGCTCGATGCGGCCGCGCTGCTGGTCGCCGAACGCGGCGTCGACGCCGTCACGATGGACGCCGTCGCCTGCAGGGCCGGTGTGGGCAAGGGCACAGTGTTCCGCCGGTTCGGCAGCCGGTCGGGCCTCATGCACGCACTCCTCGACCACACCGAACGAGAACTCCAGCAGTCCTTCATGTTCGGTCCGCCGCCCCTCGGGCCGGGCGCCGACCCGATCGACCGGCTGATCGCTTTCGGGCATGCCCGCCTCGCGATCGTCGAAGTACAGGGCGAAGTCCTGCGCGCGGCCGAGAATTCTCTCGAGTTCCGCTTCGCCGCCCCCGCCCGGGCAGTGTCCGTGAGTCATGTCGTGTCCCTCCTCCGCACGGCAGGCGTGCAGGGCGATCACGAACTGCTCGCCTGCTCGCTGCTCGCCCCCCTGGAGGCCACGCTCGTCCTGCACGAACTGCGCGACCTCGGGATGTCCGTCGAACGGCTCGGGGACGCCTGGGAGGACCTGATCCGGCGCGTCACCCGATGTTGATCCCGGATTCGGACATTTTGTCTAACCTCGGGGAATGCGCACCACCGCCGCCGTTCTCGGCCTCCTGACGTTCGCCTCGCTCACCGCCTGCGGCGGCGATGCGCAGACCGAGGCTCAGGACCCGACCGGCCGCACGTTCGTTTCCACCTCCGTCGAGGGCGAGCCCATTCCCGGCGGCGGTCCGCTCGTGCTCGGGTTCACCGACCCCGGGCGACTGTCCGTCGACGCCGGATGCAATCAGGGCAGCGCCGACGTCGACCTGTCCGACGGAAAGATCGTGACGGGGCCGCTCGCCATGACGCTGATGGCGTGCCCCGGTGAGGCGGCAGGATCCGACGCCTGGGCGGCGGCCCTGCTGGACGCGCAACCGAATTGGACCCTCGGCGGCGACACGCTCACCCTCACCACCCCCTCCGCTTCGGTGACGCTGACCGACGAGAAGGTCGTCCGGCCGGACCGGCCCGTCGTCGGGACCACGTGGACGGTGACCGCGCTGATCAGTCCGGACGCGGTCACCACAACGGAAGCGCTGGAGCGGACGGCACCGCAGTTGCTGATCGCAGGCGACGGCTCGGCGTCCGGTTTCACCGGCTGCAACCGGATGACCGGGACCGCGGACGTGCAGCCGAGTTCGATCACGTTCGGGTCGTGGGCCACCACCCGGATGGCGTGTCCGCCGGACGAGTCCGAGGTGGAGCGCGCGGTCCTCGCGGCACTGACCGGGGAGACGGGCTACACCGTCAGCTCGGATTCGCTGCGCCTCGTCGACGGCGCCGGGACCGGGCTGGAACTGCGGGCGAGCTAGAGCGCTGCCAGCCAGCGCCCGAGTTCGCGGGCGCTCGCATCGATCCGGGCGGGCCAGTCCAGTGCCGAGTCGTCGGCGGTGTCGCTGACGTGCTTGACGAGCCTGCACCGGGCACCGCCGCGGGCACTGGCGTAGGCGACGGCGAACCCTTCCATGTCGACGAGGTCGGCCCGGCGGGCGAGTTCGTCGCGCACGCCGACGTCGGACACGAACAGATCTCCGGTGGCCAGCACGGAACCGTCGCCGTCGGGCAGGGCGAGGACATCGGCCACCTCGTGCCCGAGCGCCCGGATGGCGTCGCCGCTGATGTCGTGGTTCAGGACGGTCGACGGCGTGAACAGCCCGCTGTGATGCTCGTGCAGCGCGCCCGCGGTGCCGATGTTGACGACGAGCGGCTTGGCCGTTCGCGGGTAGTCGGCGAGCGCGGACGCCACGGCCACGGCGGCACTCACCTTGCCGATCCCGGTGATCAGGACCTCGAACTCGGACGGGACGTGCACTGCCTCCGCCTTGGTCGCGCTGACCACCAGAACGTCCGATCTACTCATGCGCGGAACCGTACCCTGCGCCCGTCAGGGGCACTCGCTAGAGTTCTGGCATGGCGAATCTACGTGCGCAGATCCTCGAGGAACTCGGTGCCCGGCCCACCATCGACGCGGCCGACGAGATCCGCAAACGTGTTCAGTTCCTCAAGGACTACCTGCTGTCGACCCCGGCCAAAGGTTTCGTCCTGGGTATCAGCGGCGGTCAGGACAGCACCCTCACCGGACGCCTCGCCCAGCTCGCGGCGAGCGAATTGCGCGAGGAGGGCCACGACGCCGAGTTCGTCGCCGTGCGGCTGCCCTACGGCACCCAGGCCGACGAGTCCGACGCGCAGATCTCCCTCGACTTCATCAAGCCCGACCGGTCGGTGGTCGTCAACGTGAAGCCCGGCGCGGACGCGACCGCGAAGGAGTCCTCCGAGGCGCTGCGCGACATCATCGGCGACGGCGGCGAACTCCGCGACTTCGTCCGCGGCAACATCAAGGCCCGCGAGCGCATGGTGATCCAGTATTCGATCGCCGGTCAGCTCGGGTATCTGGTCGTCGGCACCGACCATGCCGCCGAGGCGATCACCGGTTTCTTCACCAAGTTCGGCGACGGCGGCGTGGACGTCACTCCTCTGACGGGGCTGTCCAAGCGTCAGGGCGCCGCGCTGCTCCGCGAACTCGGCGCACCCGAGAGCACGTGGAAGAAGGTTCCCACCGCCGACCTCGAGGACGATCGTCCCGCACTCCCCGACGAGGAGGCGCTGGGCCTGACGTACGCGCAGATCGACGACTACCTCGAGGGCAAGGACGTCCCGGACGCCGTGGCCGAGAAGCTCGAGGCGATGTTCCTGAATACCCGCCACAAGCGCACGGTCCCGGTGACCCCGCTCGACACGTGGTGGCGGTGACCCGGTGGTCCAGGCGCTGGTCGCGGGCGGTACCGGCACTGCAGGCCGGCAGGTGGTCAAGGAGTTCCTCGCCCGCGGTCACTCCGTCCGGGTCCTGACCCGGCACGGCGGGGCGCCGGGTACCGAGATCGCGCATTTCCACGGTGATCTCGTCACCGGCGACGGCCTCGCCGAGGCGCTCGACGGTGTCGACGTCGTGGTCGACACCACCGACGGCAAGACCAAGGGCACCCGGGCGGTGCTGGAGAAGGGCTCCGAGAACCTGCTCGCCACCGCGGACGGCGCGGGAGTCCGACGCGCCGTCCTCCTCTCCATCGTCAACGTCGACCTGGCCGAATTCGCCTATTACCAGTCGAAGCGCACCCAGGAGCGGGTCTACGACAGTGCTGCGATCGAGACGGTGATCGTGCGGGCGACCCAGTTCCACGACTTCATTCCCATGATCGCGAAGCCGGCGAGCCGGGTGGGACTGATCCCGGCCTTCTCGAAGACGAGCTTTCAGACCATCGACACGAGGGACGTCGCGACCGCCCTGGTCGACGCCGCCCTGGCCACCGAACCGGCGCCGGAGGGGCCGATCACCATCGGCGGCCCGGAGGTGCGCACGGCCCGCGATCTGACGACGGCGTGGAAGAAGGCCACCGGGACGCACGGGTTCGTCGTGAATGTTCCGCTTCCCGGCGCGCTGGGGCAGTTCCTGCGGAACGGGTCGAACCTGGTGCCCGACAATCGGTTCGGAACGATCACCTTCGACCGGTGGCTGGCCGAGTCCGTCCACTGAACGGCCCGGCGGACAGCGGGCTAGCCGCCGGCAAACGGCGGCAGCACGTCCACCTGTGCCCCGGCGGTGCGCGTCAGATCGCGGGTCAACTCGGAGTCCACCAGGAAGGCGGAGACCGACAGCACCTGCTGCATGCCGGGACCGTACTTGGTGAGGAGAAGGTCCTTCACCTGGCCGAGATTTGCGGTGGCCGGGAGGTCGAGGGTCTCCTTGGTGCAGCCCGCCGCGTCGGCGGCGGCCGCGAAATACCGAACCGAAATGCCCGTCACGTCAACCACCGATTGCTCCCATGCTGCGTTGCGGCGGGGCGAAGCCGTCCGCGTTGATTCCGTGGCCTGCCCACTTGTTCCACATCGCGCCGCGCCACAAGTTCGCCAGATCCTCGTCGCCCGCACCCGACCGCAGTGCCGACCGCAGGTCGATCTCCTGATCACTGAACAGGCACGAACGTACCGTTCCCTCGGCGGTGAGGCGGGTGCGGTCACAGTCGGAGCAGAACGACCGGGTGACGGACGCGATGATTCCGACCGTGGCCGGTCCGCCGTCGACGAGCCATTCCTCGGCGGGCGCCGACGGGTCTTCCCTCCCGTGTTCGGTGAGCGTGAACCGCTCGCCGAGGACGGCCAGTAACCGGTCGGCGGTGACCATGTTGTCGCGGGCCCACTCGTGATCGGCGTCGAGCGGCATCTCCTCGATGAACCGCAGCGTGACGCCCTCGCTCAGGCACCATTCCAGGAGATCGGCCGCTCCGCTGAGCGTTTCGGGCATCAGCACCGCATTGATCTTCATCGGCGCCAGTCCGGCCCGGGCGGCGGCACGGATACCAGCCATCACCGACGGCAGACGGTCACGCCTGGTCAGTCTCGCGAAGTGCGCACGATCGACCGAATCGAGGGAGACGTTGACCCGTGTCAGTCCGGCGCGGGCGAGCCCGGCCGCGCGGTGCTCGAGACCGACGGCGTTCGTGGTCATCGCGAGCGGAATCCCCGGCACCCGCTCGGCGCATCCGGCGATCATCTGCTCGAGATCCACCCGCATCAGCGGTTCACCCCCGGTGAACCGGACCTCGCGCACACCGAGTCGGTGGACCGCGATGTCGACGAGCCTGACGATCTCGCCTGCGGTGAGGAGATTCTGCGCCGGAATCGCGGGCAGGCCCTCCTCGGGCATGCAGTACGTGCAGCGCAGCGAACACTTCTCGGTGATCGACACCCGCAGGTCCCGCGCGACGCGGCCGAACCGGTCGACCAGCTGGTCGACGTCCGGTCTGCCGTCGAGCGAGACCGACGACCGGACGGTCGGGATCCCCATCTCCACCGTCGTCATCGAGTTGCCTTTCCCTGCATCTGTCCAGTATGCCGCGCGGGGGTGAGCGTTGTCCGACGCGGTGCCGTCACTCCGCCGTGAGGTGCCTAGGATTGGTGACCATGGCCGGAGGAATATCGTGACCGCACGCTCTGTGGAGCAGCACGCCCAGCACGTCGCCGGACTGCTCGCGCCGCTGCACGAGCGCCCGGCCGAGGAGATCCCGCTCGGCGAGGCACTCGGGCGCGCCCTGGCCGCCGACGTCCACTCGCCCGTCGACCTGCCGTTGTTCCGGAATTCGCAGATGGACGGATACGCGGTCGACGCCGCCTCCGTCGCGTCCATCCCGGCGGTGCTGCCGGTGCGGGGCGTGATCGCCGCGGGACCGGCGGGCACCACCACCCACACACCCGGGACCGCCTACCGGATCATGACCGGTGCGCCGATCCCCGAGGGCGCCGACGCGATCGTCCCGGTCGAGGACACCGAGGCCGCGGACGGACAGGTGCGCATCGAACGCTCGCGCACCGCAGGCGAGTTCGTGCGCGAGCGCGGCAGCGACGTCCGTGAGGGCATGCTCCTGCTGCCCGCGGGCAGTGTGCTCGCCGCCCGGCACATCGCCGTCCTCGCCGCCGTCGGCCTGCAGCGCGTCCCGGTGCGCCCGCGCCCGCGCATCGCCGTGATCACCACGGGAGCCGAACTGGTGGACGCCGGAACGACGCTGCACCCCGGAGAGATCTACGACTCCAACGGAATCGCCCTCGCGTCGAGCGCCAGGGCCAACGGCGCCGAGGTCGTCTCGATCGCGCGCAGCGGCGACGACCCGGCCGAGTTCCGCACCCTGCTCGCGGAGGCGACCACCACGGCCGATCTCGTCCTCACCTCCGGCGGGGTGTCGATGGGCGACTTCGAGGTGGTCAAGGAGACGCTCTCACCGCTCGGCGGGCACTTCGGTCACGTCGCGATGCAACCGGGCGGCCCACAGGGCACCGCCGTCGTGGACGGCACGCCCGTCCTCAACTTTCCGGGGAACCCGGTCAGCACCCTCATCTCGTTCGAGGTGTTCGCGCGTCCCGAGATCCGGCGCGCGGCCGGGCTCCCCCCGACGGAACCCGAGGAACTGCCGCTCGCCGCGGCCGTCACCTCCATTCCCGGCAAGCGGCAGTTCCTCCGGGCACGCCGCACCGACGCCGGAGTCGAACTCGTGTCCGGCCCCGGCTCCCACCTCGTCGCCGCGATGGCGTGGGCGGACGTCCTCCTCGACGTTCCCGCCGACGTCACCTCGCTCGACGCCGGCCAACTCGTGAAGGTGATCCCCCTATGAGCGACCTGACGCACCTCGACAGCGAGGGCCGCGCGCGCATGGTCGACGTGAGCGCGAAAGCGGACACGACCCGAACGGCGGTCGCCGCCGGGCAATTGATCACCACCCCCGCGGTGATCGAACTGGTCCGGGCCGACGACCTGCCCAAGGCCGACGTTCTCGCGACGGCCCGGATCGCCGGGATCTCCGGGGCGAAGAAGACGTCCGAGCTGATTCCGCTGTGCCATCAGCTCGCGCTGTCGTCGGTGAAGCTGGAGTTCGGGTTCACCGAGAATGCGATCACGATCGAGGCCACCGCGAAGACGAAGGGCCCGACCGGCGTCGAGATGGAGGCGCTCACCGCCGTGGCGGTGGCCGGATTGACGTTGCACGACATGGTGAAAGCCGTCGATCCCGCCGCGACGCTGGACGGCGTCCGGCTGCTCACCAAGGACGGCGGCAAACGCGGACACTGGACGCGTGAGCAGCAAAACACCGGAACTCCCACGGTGACAGCGCGATCCGCGGCCGTCCTCGTCGCCTCGACCGGCGGGGCGAAGGGCACGCGAGAGGACACGACCGGCCCGGTGATCGCCGCATGGCTCGAGGAACGTGGCTTCACCACCCGGGGTCCGCTGGTCTACGCGGACGCGGACATCGCGGCCGGCCTCGCCGACGCCCTGTCCGGGAACCCGGCACTGATCATCAGCACCGGCGGCACCGGGGTCTCCCCCACGGACGCGACCCCGGAGGCCACCCGCGCGGTGCTCGACCGCGAACTGCCCGGCGTCGCCGACGCCATCCGGAACCGCGGCACGGAGGTGACCCCGCACGCCTCGCTGAGCCGCGGACTCGCGGGTGTGGCGAACGGCACAGTCGTCGTGAATCTCCCCGGCTCGCCGGGCGGGGTCAAGGACGGATTGTCCGTCCTCGACCCCATCGTCGATCATCTTCTCGCTCAGGTCGCAGGTGGAGGTATGCACGATGCCTGACATTCTCGCCCAGATCTCGGATCAGCCGCTCGATCCCGCCGTCGTCGACGCGGCCGTGGCCGGACCCGAATACGGCGCCGTCGTCGTGTTCACCGGCGTCGTCCGCAATCACGATGGCGGACAATCGGTCTCGGCACTCGAATACCAGTCGCACCCGGACGCCGAACGCTTCCTGCGCACCGTCTGCGAGGAGGTCGTGGCCTCGTCCGGACTCCCCGTCGCGGCCATCCACCGGGTCGGATCCCTCACCGTCGGCGACCTCGCGGTGGTCGCCGCGGTCGCCGCTCCCCACCGCGCCGAGGCGTTCACCACGTGCGCCGAACTGGTGGAGCGCATCAAGCACGAGGTACCCATCTGGAAGCGGCAGAAATTCGCCGACGGGGCGTCCGAATGGGTCGGTCTGTGACTCCTCGGTCGGACCGCTCGGCCGCCACCAGGTAGACTCGCCATTACTAGATGACCACGACGGTCATCCAGCGTCGTAGAACGCATTCAGTTCGGTCACCCGAATCCTGTTGGATGTGCACCATCGCATCCGCTCTTCTTACGGCGAAGAAGCTTGCCGACCGGCAACGCCGCCAACCTGTGCTCGAGCTCCGACGGAGACCTTCCGTATCGGCCCTCCGGGCACAACCCTGTGCTCGAAAGGCCTGACCACTTGTCTGACACGAATACCCCCGACACGACGTTCGCCGCGCTCGGTGTCCGCGAACCGCTGGTGAAAGCACTCGCCGACAAGGGGATCACCTCCCCGTTCCCCATCCAGGTCGACACCCTCCCCGACACGCTGTCGGGACGCGACGTGCTCGGCCGCGGCAAGACGGGCAGCGGCAAGACGCTGGCCTTCTCCATTCCGATGGTGTCCCGCCTCGCGGGTGAGCTGTCCGGCGGAAAGCGCCGCCCGGGCCGCCCGGTGGGTCTGATCCTCGCCCCCACCCGTGAGCTCGCGACGCAGATCACCGCGACCCTCGAGCCCCTCGCAGCCGCGTACGACCTGCGGGTCACCACCATCTTCGGTGGCGTCTCCCAGAACCGTCAGGTGAGCGCCCTCAAGGCGGGCGTCGACATCGTCGTCGCGTGCCCCGGACGGCTCGAAGACCTGATGAAGCAGAAGTTCGTGAGCCTCGACGCCGTCGAGATCACCGTGCTCGACGAGGCCGATCACATGGCCGACCTCGGCTTCCTGCCCGTCGTCACCCGCATCCTCACCGCGACCCCCCAGCAGGGGCAGCGGCTGCTGTTCTCCGCCACCCTGGACAACGGCGTCGACAAGCTCGTGAAGCGCTTCCTGAAGAACGAAGTGCTGCACTCGGTCGACGAGGCGAACTCACCCGTCGCCGCCATGACGCACCACGTGTTCGACGTGGACGGCGTCGAGGCCAAGCGCAAGCTGGTCGAGCGGCTGGCATCCGGCACCGGACGCCGGATCCTGTTCATGCGCACCAAGCACCAGGCCCGCAAGCTGGCCCGTCAGCTCACCGAGGCGGGAATCCCCTCGGTCGACCTGCACGGCAACCTGTCGCAGGCGGCCCGCGACCGCAACCTCGCCTCCTTCTCTGCCGGTGAGGCACGCGTGCTGGTGGCCACCGACGTCGCGGCGCGCGGCGTCCACGTCGACGACGTCCAGTTGGTCGTCCACGTCGATCCGCCCGCCGAGCACAAGGCCTACCTGCACCGTTCCGGCCGCACCGCCCGTGCGGGCAGCGCAGGCGACGTCGTCACGGTCGTGCTGCCCGAGCAGCGCAAGGACCTCGCCGTCCTCATGCGCAAGGCCGCGATCAAGGTGACCCCGGTCCGCAGCACCGCGGACTCCGCACACGTGCTCGACCTGGTCGGCGACATCGCACCGCACGTCGCTCCCGCCCCCAAGGCGGCACCGGCGTCGAACGGCGGCGGACGCAACCAGCGGCCGGGCGGCGCCCAGGGCGGCCGCGGCGGTCAGGGCGGCCGCGCACACGGTCAGGGCGGCGGCGCACGTCGCTCCCGCTCGGGTGGAGCCGGACGCCCCCGCGCAGCCTCCTCCACGGGCGGCGGAACCCGCACGGCGTCCGCCGGCGGTTCACGCCGCCGTCAGGGCTAGAACTTCTCGAGGTGGACGGCGTCGGCCAATGGCCGACGCCCCCGCCACCCGAAGCGCTCGAGGTCCGGCACCTGCTGGAACTCGGCAACCCTCCCCACGCACAGCCACGCGATGGGACGCACCGGCTCGGGGATTCCCAGCAGTTCGGTGAGATAGGGCTCGTCGTAGAACGACACCCAGCCGACGCCCACGTTCTCGGCGGCCGCGGCGAGCCACAGATTCTGGATCGCGAGCACCGCGGAGAACAGACCCGTGTCGTCGACCGTGTGCCTGCCGAGGATGTGTTCGCCGCCGCGGCTCCGGTCGTACGTCACGACCACCCCCATGCCGCTTTCGCAGATCCCCTCGATCTTGATGGGATCGAACGTCTTCTTCCGGTCTTCGGGCAGCGACTCCGCGAACCGCCTGCGGGCGCCTGCCACGTGGTCGGCGAACGTGGTCAGCGTCCCGGTGTCGCGTACGACGACGAAATCCCACGGCTGGGTGTTGCCCACGCTGGGCGCGCAGTGCGCGGCGCCCAGGATGCGGTCGAGAACCTCTTCCGCGATCGGCTCCCCGGTGAACTCGGCCCGCACGTCGCGGCGGCGGCGGATCGCGTCGTACACCGACAGCGCCGGCTCGGGATTCGTTTCGGGGCTACACGCAGACTCGGTCACGCCGTCACGGTATAGCGGTGCACACCCAGCATCGCGCCGGGGTCCGCATCTTCACCCTCTGTCACGACGCAGCCCGCGAGCCGGGTTCGCACGTGCTCGGCCTCGATGTCGGCCCCGATGAGCACCAGCTGGGTCGCCCGCTCCTCGCCGGGCTCCCAGCGCGTCGACGTGAACCTGATGTGCGGGCCGACGGTCTGCACCTCGAACTTCCGCGACTGCCCGGGCACCGCGAAATGCACGAACCCCTTGATCCGGTAGATCCCGACCGGCCGCTTCTCGAGGAACTCCACGAGCCGCCGCGGATCGATCGGGTCGCCGGAGGCGAAATCGACTGCCTCGTACGACGAATGCAGGTGGTCGTGGTCCTCGCAGTGGTCATGCTGATCCAGCAGGAGCTGATCGAGGGTGAGCTGCTCCCCCGCCGCCGGTTCACGCCCGGGTTCCCGGTCGAACAGCAGGGTGGGCTCGATCCGGCCGTGCGCGGTAGTGAGGACGGGCGCGCGGTCGTTGTAGCCGCGGACCATCGCCTGCACGGCGGCGCGCCGGTCGTCGTCGATACGGTCAGTCTTGTTGAGGATCACGAGGTCGGCGAGCGTGACGTGCTTGCCGAGGTCCGGGTGCTGCGCCGACATGTCCTCGAACTGCTCACCGTCGACCATCACTACGAGACCGCCGTACATCACGTGCGGGTTGGTGCTTCCGAGGACGAGACGAATCATGTTGCGCGGCTCGGCAAGCCCGCTCGCCTCGACGATGATCACGTCGATCTGCGACGCGGGGTGCGCGAGGCGGTCCAGCATCTCGTCCATGTCGCTGACGTCCACAGCGCAGCACATGCAGCCGTTGCTCAGCGACACCATGGAATCGACCTGGCCGGCCACCATCATCGAATCGATGTTCACGGCGCCGAAGTCGTTGACGATGACGCCGACCCGGACGCCGCGGTTGTTGCGCAGCACATGGTTGAGCAGAGTGGTCTTTCCCGAACCGAGGAATCCGGCGACGATGACGACGGGAATCCGCTTCTTCGCCAACGCTGCGACCTCCGTGGGACCTCGACGAGCTACCGGGCGCCCATCCTAACGCCCGGCACCCGGGCGCGCGTCAGCCGACCGCGGCGAGGATCGCCCCGTCCACGTCGGCGGCGGTCGCCATCGGCAGCGCGTGGTGGGTGACTCCGGGGATCGTGGTGACCGTGGCCGACGGGAACAGCCGCCGGACGTTGTCCGCGACCCTGCCCGCGTCGTGCGCCCGGCTGTCACCCGCGAGCACCACCGTCGTGGGGACGGTCAGGCCCGCCAGCGCGGCGGCCGTAGGACGCGGCGGCACGGCGAGCGTGGTGCGGCCGAACGCGGCCGCCCCGAGCGCGGTGACGCCGAGCCACCGCGGGTCGACTCCGGCGCCCGCCGTCTCCCAGCGGATCAGGCGCCGCTGCCGTCTCTCCGTCGGCCGGATCAGCACGGGCACCGCATGGAGCAGGTACCGCGCGCTCAGGCCCGCAAAACAGGACGTCGGGTCGAGCAGCACCAAACGGTCGACCCGGCGGGAGTCGCTCAGCGCGTAGGCGAGCGCGATCATCGCGCCGTACGAATGGCCGACCACCGCAGGCGCCGTCACCCCGAGGTGGTCGAGCACCGCGTCCAGCCACTCGAACAGGTCCGGGACCGTGCGCAGCGGTGCACCGTCGTTCACACTGCGCCCAACGTCGCCCATGACGTCCACCGCGAACACCCGGTGACTGCGGGCGAGCGCCGCGACGTTGGCGATCCACACCGTCGACGTCGCCCCTCCACCGGGAAGCAGCACCAGCGGCGTCCCCGACTCGGATCCGCACACATTCACCCGGGTGGGCCCGAACCGCGTCGGGACCTCCACGGGGGTGACGTCCACCGGCCATTCGGCCAGCAGCGAGTCGTAGGCGCGGACGAAGTCGCCGACTGCCGTCATCGCATCCTCCTCAAAATATCTCGATGATCGAGATACTAGACAATCGAAGGAAAGCCCGCAGTAGATTGCAGAGCGTGAACCCGGACGAAGGCGCACAGACCGTGCACCGACTGCGCGCACTCGCAGTCGAACTGAACCTGCTCGGAGCCGAATTCGCGCAACTGCACGGACTGCACACCACCGATCTCCGCGCCCTGATCTGCATCCTCGACGCCGACCGGGCAGGCCTCGCCGCCACACCCGGATGGCTCGGAGGTCAACTCGGCATCAACTCCGCGTCGGTCACCGCCCTGCTCGACCGCATGGAGAAGGCAGGCCTGATCCGCCGCGACCGGGACGCCGACGACCGCCGCAGGTCGTTGCTCGCGGTCACCTCCCGGGCCGTCGACCTCGGTCAGACCTTCTTCGGGCCGCTCATCGACCGGACGGCCGCCGTCCTCACCGACTTCGACACCGCCGAAAGGGACACCATTGCACGGTTTCTCGACGGCGTGAATCGCGCGGTGGCCGTCGAACGCAGGACCGGCTTTCAGCGACCGGACGGCACGGAGTCGAGGTCGCGGACCCGACGCGCAGGCAACCCCGCGTAGAGCCCGTTCGGCTCGCAGTCGCGGGTGACCACGGCGCCGGCCCCGATTACGCACCCTTCGCCCACCGTCACTCCGGGAAGGATGATCGCGCCCGCGCCGACCCAGCACCCGTCGCCGACCACGATCGGGCGGTCGAACCCTCGCCCGGCCCGCCCGGAACTCGGCCCGATCTCGTGGGTGCTCGTGACGAACTGGACGCGGTGCCCGACGGCGACCTGCCTGCCGAGCGTGATGGGCGCGGTGCCGTCGAACAGGACTCCGCGGTTGACGAACGTCCCCAGCCCCATGGTGACGTCCTTGCTGCCGAAATAGCAGCCCGAGTAGATGCCGGCTCCCCACACTTTCGCTCCCGCGGCCATCAGCAGCAGGACCCGCAGCCACACCGGGACGAACGCGGAGGCCTGGACGATGGTGACGAACCGCATCCCGTCACCCTATCCCCGCGGAGCGCGTCCGCGGTCGAAGTTGCTGTTCGTTAACTGAATCACCGCACGAATATGCGGGGTGCGGCGTACTATGTGGGCGCCATCGAAGAAGCCCGAGGGGGGAACAGTGAAACAACTGGATAGCGACGGATTCGCTGCGTTGATGGAGTCCATTCCTCACGCGATCAGCGTTCACGACCGCGAACGAAACGTCGTGTTCAGCAACCCCGCGTGCGCGGCCCTGATCGGCTACGACGCCGAAGAATTCGCGGACCTCGACCACGAGCAACTGTTCCACCCCGACGACGCCGCGCTGTGGGGCACCATGCTCGCCCGGGTCCTGAGCCAGGAAAGCCCCAGCGCGACAGCACATCTGCGGATCCGGCACCGGGAGGGCCACTGGATCTGGGTGCTCGTCGCGGCGTCCACGTTCACCGCAGGCACCGAGCGGCTGGTCGCCCTCGTGCTCCAGGACGTGTCCGACACGATCTGGGGCAACCCCACGGCCGCGCGGCAGCCGATCCGATAACAGTCCGCTCACCGACCGTCGCCGGAAGCGCCGCTGCACGGCGGAGTCCGGACAGTGGCGCCGCATCGCCGGCAGAAATGGGTGCGGTGCCCGCCATTGTTGGACGTCGCACACCCGCACACCTCCCACCCCACCAGGCACGTATTGGCGGCCAGTGGGTGCCCGTTCGGGCAGCACCCCGGCGCGGTCTCGGTTCGGGCGGCCACACGTCGAATCTACCCGGCGATCGAACACATGTGCGAATCGAACCGACTGCCGGAACCGTCACATGTAGTTGCCGGGCGAACCGTCCTCCTGGCCGTCCTCCCGCTCCACCAGGAACCAGCTCCCGGGGGCGTAGATCAGCTCCCGCGCGGCGCGGACGATGACGAGCGCCCCGGACTCGTGGATGCTGTAGCTGTCGTCGTCGCCGAAGTCGGTGACGGCGAACTCCGCCAATTGGTCGAATGAGCGATGCGTCACAGTGAATGTCATGACGCCAGTGTCCCACCGGGACAAGAGGGATGAATGAGGAAAGCCTCCCACCCGCATCGTCTGCGGATGAGAGGCTTCTCTCGAAAGTGGAGCTAAGGGGACTCGAACCCCTGACCCCCACACTGCCAGTGTGGTGCGCTACCAGCTGCGCCATAGCCCCGTATTCGGTTGTTCTCCGCACTCGGAACGACTTCCTCCGTGCTCGAAGAAAGTTACACCATTGCCGACCGGGCCAACAAATCGCCTGGTCAGAGGCGCTTCGCGCCCGTGCGTGGTTAACGAGTCCAGACACTCGACAACCACGCACGGGCGGCGGAGCCGCCTACAGCTGCGACACCCAGTTCTCGTTGGACAGCGCGTCGATCACGGTGCCGTCCTTGACCACGGCGGGCGTGCCGGTGGCACCACTCGCGGCGAGGGCCTGACGGCCCGCCTCGGCGTGCGCACCCGCCTGCTCGACCTTCGCCCCGGTGGTGATGCACTCGGCGGCTGCGTCGGACGCTCCGGCGTCGCGGGCGATCTGCGCGAGTTCCTCGTTGGTGTGATCGGAGCTGCCGTTCTCCTTCGGCTGGTTCGCCGGCGAGAACAGCGCCGCATGGAACGCCGAATACGCCACGGCGTCACCGGTTTCGGCGACGCACTCGGACGCCGCGACGGCGCGGGTGGAATAGTCGCCGCTGGCCGAGAGCCGGTTGAGGAAGTTCAGGACGTGGTAGCGGACGGCCACCTTGCCGTCGTCGATGGACTGCGCGAGTTCCTGGCCGTTCTTGTTCTCGAGTTCGGCGCAGTACGGGCACATGGGATCTTCGAACAGGTCGACCGTGGTCGCCGCGTCCGGCTTGCCGAGGAGCACGACACCGTCGGCCTGCAACGCCACCTGGACCTCGGAGTTCTGGACCCCGCCGTAACCGTCGTTGCGCGGCTTGCTGCGGTTGCTCTGCCAGATCACACCCCCGATGACGAGTACGGCGATGACCAGTACGGCGAGCCCACCGAGAATGTAGGTGGACCGGCTGGATTCCGGCTGCGGGTTGTACTTGTTCTTCGAGCTCACGTGGATGCAGTCCTTCGACGTCGGATCGATTTACCGAATGCTTACTCTGCCATCGTCTGCTGAGGGGTCACTGAGAAAGGGGTGCGGGAGCGGAGCCCCAGCGCGAACGGGGAACGGGGGAACACGATCAGCCACACGGCCAGTGCGAGGAAGCCCACATCCCGGAGGATTTCCTCGGCGTAGTCCCACCCGTTCACGTCGGCCGCACCGCCGCCGCCGAAGCATCCGCAGTCGATGGACAGCCCGCGGGCCCACACGGAGACGATCACGCCGATGAGGACGAGCAGGAGCACCGCGGACACCGAGGCCGTGGCGCGGACGGCGAGCCCGATCAGCAGGAGCAGACCCAGGGCGATCTCGAAGAACGGCAGCGTGTTGGCGACCGGCCGGACGAGGTCTTCGGGCAGTAGCTGGTAGGCCCGGACCGCGATGATCGTCTGGGCGGGATCGGCGACTTTCAGTGCGCCGGAGACCAGCCAGACGGCGGCGAGAGACAGCCGGGCGAGCAGGGAGACGACCTTGATCCACACCCGGACGAGCGTACCGAAGACGCCGGTCAGACCGCCTCGACCGACACCTTGGGCGCCGCCTTGTTCGGGACCAGCAGCCAGCCGATCGCGGCGAGGAGCATGACCCCTCCGGTGACACCGAACGCGACCGCGTACGACAGATGCTGGGCGAGCAGGCCCGCGCCGACCGGGCCGAGGACCCCGCCGACGTCCGCGACCATCTGGAACGCGGCCAGCACGGGGCCGCCGCGGGACTTGGCGCCCACGACGTCGGCGACCGCGGCCTGCTGCGCGGGGCTCATCACGCCCGAACCGATGCCCGCGATGCCGGACAGCACGAGGAACACCAGCAGGTTCTCGCTGAGCCCCATTCCGACGGTGCTGGCGCCGCACACCAGCAGTCCGAGCAGGACGAACAGCTTCCGGCCGTAGACGTCCGACAGTCGCCCGGACACGATGAGGACGAGCGCGTTGCCGACGGCGAACACGGTGAGGGCGATACCGGCGAGGGCTGCGTCGCGGTGCAGCGCCTCGACGACGAACAGCGGCACCATCGCCACCCGGACCCCGAAGATCACACCACCGAACGCGAAATTGGAGCCGAGCGCGGCCCGGTACACGGGCTGCCCGAGTGCCTCCCGCAGCGTCATGGCGGCACCGGAGGCGGTGGCGTCGGGCGCCGTCAGGTGCGAACCCCGCAGGCTCACGAAGACGACAGCCGCAGCGACGACGAGGGCGATCGCGTAGATGACGAACGGAACCCGGAGCCCGAATCCGACGAGCAACCCGCCTACGAGGGGTCCGGAGATCGATCCCATCAGGAAGCTCGTCGCGTAGAGCCCGGACACGCGACCGCGGCTGTCCACCGGTGCGATGCGGATCACCAGGCCCATCGACGACACCGTGAACATCGTCGAGCCGATCCCCCCGAGTGCGCGGAAGAGCAGCAACTGCCAGTAGTCGCCCGCGACCGCGCAGGCGGCGGTCGAGGCCGCGACGATCAGGAGCCCGGTGATGTAGACGGGCCGCTCCCCCAGTTTCTGCACGAGCCGGCCGCTGACCGGGGCGAAGATCAGACGCATGAACGCGAACGACGAGATCACGACGGTGGCCGCCGTCACGCTCACGTCGAAGCTGCGGGCGAACTGCGGGAGGGCGGGTGCGACGATCCCGAATCCGAGTGCGATGACGAAGCTGGCCGAGACCAGCACCCAGATTTCCGAAGGGAGCCGCGGGCTGCGCCCGGCGGGCAGCCCGGCTGCGCGAGTGTTCATAGTTGAATCCGATGGTAGGTGCCCCCGCTTCCGCGGCAGCACCTACCCCGCCGAACACCTACTTCAGGACGTCGGCCACCAGTTCCTTGGCCGCCGCCTGCACCTGCGCGAGATGATCCGGGCCCTGGAACGATTCGGCGTAGATCTTGTAGACGTCCTCGGTGCCCGACGGCCGCGCCGCGAACCACGCCGATTCGGTGGTGACCTTCAGCCCGCCGAGAGCCGCCCCGTTGCCCGGGGCGCTCGTCAGCGTCGCGGTGATCGGCTCCCCCGCCAGTTCGGTGGCCGACACCTGTTCGGGGGACAGTTTCGCCAGCACCGCCTTCTGCTCCCGGGTGGCGGGGGCGTCGATGCGGGCGTAGGCGGGACTGCCGAACTGCTCCGTCAGTTCCCGGTACCGCACCGACGGTGTCTTTCCCGTCACCGCCGTCATCTCCGAGGCGAGCAGGGCCAGGATGATCCCGTCCTTGTCGGTGGTCCACACCTCGCCGTCGTGGCGCAGGAACGACGCACCCGCGCTCTCCTCGCCGCCGAAACCGAGCGAACCCTCGAGCAGGCCGGGGACGAACCACTTGAATCCCACCGGGACCTCGAGCAGTTCACGGCCGAGGCTTCCGACCACGCGGTCGATCATCGACGAACTGACCAGCGTCTTGCCCACCTTCACACTCGAGCCCCACCCTTTTCGGTGCGAGAACAGGTAGTCGATGGCGACCGCGAGGTAGTGGTTGGGATTCATCAGTCCCGCATCGGGAGTGACGATTCCGTGCCGGTCCGCGTCGGCGTCGTTGCCGGTGGAGATGTCGAACCGGTCCCGGGCTCCGATCAGTGAGGCCATGGCGTTCGGCGACGAGCAGTCCATGCGGATCTTGCCGTCGGTGTCGAGAGTCATGAACCGCCACGTGGCGTCGACGAGCGGGTTGACGACCTCGAGGTCGAGCCGGTGGATGTCGGCGATCGCGCCCCAGTAGTCGACGCTTGCGCCGCCCAGCGGGTCGGCGCCGATCCGCACTCCGGCACTCCGGATTGCGTCGAGATCGAGAACGCTCGGCAGGTCGTCGATGTAGAAGCGGAGGAAGTCGTACCGCTCGGCCCGCGCGATCGCCCGGGCCGCCGAGACTCGCCGCACCCCCGAGAGGTCCCGCCGGAGTAGCTCGTTCGCCCGGTCGGCGATGATCGTCGTCGCGTCGGAGCCGGCGGGACCACCGTGCGGCGGGTTGTATTTGAAGCCGCCGTCGCGAGGTGGGTTGTGCGACGGGGTCACGACGATGCCGTCGGCCCGCGACTCCGGGCCGCTGCGGTTGTAGCGGAGAATCGCGTGGCTGACCGCGGGAGTCGGCGTGTAGCGGTCCCGCGAATCGATCAGCACCGTCACGTCGTTCGCGGCCAGCACCTCGAGCGCCGACGTCCACGCCGGCTCGGACAGTGCGTGGGTGTCGCGCCCGAGGAACAGGGGTCCGTCGATGCCCTGCGACGCCCGGTACTCGACGATGGCCTGGGTGGTGGCGAGGATGTGCGCCTCGTTGAACGCGGTGTCCAGGCTCGACCCGCGGTGGCCGGACGTCCCGAACAGCACCTGCTGCAATGGGTTCTCGGGGTCGGGCACGCCGCTGTAGTACGCGGTCACCAGGTGCGCGATGTCTACGAGATCCTCCGGCAGTGCCACCTGACCCGCCCTGTCGTGCGCCACGAGACCTCCTGGAAACGTTTCGGGATCGAACTCGGCTCCAACCCATCCTGCACCCTCGCGCCGGAGTCTGCCCTCAAGACGTCAATCGGAACCCCAGCCAAGCGACGGCCAGACCGGCCGCCACACTCGCGACCGTGTAGACGACGGATGTGAGCGCCAGCCGGATCCGCAGCAGTCCCACCGATTCCACAGCGAACGTCGAGTACGTGGTCAGTCCGCCGCAGAAGCCGGTGCCCAGCAACGCGAACGTCTGCGCGGACATCGACGCCCCCGACAGCAGCCCGAGGATCAGGCACCCGGCGACGTTCACGAGGAAGGTGGCCACCGGGAAACTGCGGTACGAGTCGACGTACCGGCCGGCGAGGTACCGCGTCGTCGCACCGAGCGCGCCACCGAGCGCCACGAGGAGGACTGTCATGCGGCCGCCTTCCGCGCCAGCCGGTGGCGGTGACCGACGAGCATCCCCAGCCGCGCCGCGAGCAGGGCGGGGACGAGGGTGGCCACGACGTAGAGGGTCGCGGTCACCGCGTCCTCCCGCACCGTGTCGACGGCGAAGGTCGAGAACGTGGTGAAACCGCCGAGGACGCCGACTCCCAGGAACAGCCGCGACAACCGGTCCGGTCCGACCGTCTCGGCGAGGTAGCCGAGCAGCAGCGACCCGATCACGTTGATCACGAGGATGGTCCAGATCCCCGGCCACAGCTCGGACAGGAGGAATCTCGTACTCGCGCCGACCGCACCGCCCAGCGCGACCACGGCCACCGGTTTCGTCAGGGACACGGCACACATCGTGACACGGCGGCCCACCGGGATGGTCGAACTCCGGTGCGCACAAAAAAATCCGGGCCGGAACACCTGGTGGTGTCCGGCCCGGACTTCGTGGAGCTGCCGGGAATTGAACCCGGGTCCTCCGCAGCAAAGCTAGGGCTTCTCCGTGTGCAGTTTGCTATGTCTCTACTTGGATCTCCCAGTCTCGCAAACAAGCCAGGATGACGATCCCAGTCGCTGTTGGTTGTCCCCTTCGACTCCGCGACCGAGTCGAACGGTAAAGCCCTCTAGCTGATGCCAGTACCCGGACCGAGGGCGAACCCGGACTGACAGACACGCAGTCGCTACTTAGGCAGCGAGTGCGTAGTCGCGCTGATTGGAATCGGCGCTTATATGTTTGCAGCGACGCTTACGGTGGTCTCTTGCCTGCACCGACACGCTTCCCCTACCTCAACGTACGCAGTCGAAACCGTTCAGCCCCGTACGTGCCCCACGAGTCTCGCGGGGCCACCTAGTGTAACGCGAACCCCGCCCGGATTCATCCCGGTTTTCTCCGGGAGTGTCGACGGGCGTATTTCAGCTGGCCACGGCGATCATTCCGACGGCGGCGAGGGCGAGGAGCATCCCCGCCTGCTGCATTCTGCTCACCCGTTCGCCGAGCATCACCATCGCCAGCAGCACGGTGGCCGCGGGGTACAGCGACCCGATGACGCTGACGAGCGACAGCAGCCCGCCCTGGAACGCGTACATCATCGCGGCGTTGGCCAGAACGTCGAGGAAACTCACGTACACGGCGAGTTTGAGGGGTTCGCCGTGCGGCGGCACGAAGTGGCCGGCGGCCAGGGCGACGAGCCACACCACCGCGGTCGCCGCGGCACGGGACACGGCGAGCGCCCACATCCCGCCCTCGTCGCCGATCTGGTGCAGCGAGACGAAGGACAGCGCGAAAGCGATGCCGGATCCGACGGTGAGCAGCGCCACGGTGCGGGTGAAGCGCAGCACCCTGCCGCCTGCCACCTCGCCCGCGGTCTCGTCGGGCGATTCCCGGCTGACGAGGACGACGGCGACGAGGGCCACCACGATCCCGATGTACGCGACGGGCCCGGGCCGCTCGCCGAACGCGAGCCCGATCAACACCGGAATACCGGCGACCAGCACCGCCGTCAGCGGCGACACCACCGACATCGGTCCCGACGCCAACGCGAGATAGAACCACCAGACCGCCACGCCGCCTGCCACTCCCGCCACCGCGCCCCACACGAGGGAGGACGACGTGAGGGTGCCTCCGGCGAACGGGGCGATCACGAGCACGATCAGCAGGGACAGCGGGTACGACACGATGACGACGCGCAGCGCGGCCACCCTGCGGGATGCGACTCCCCCGACGAAATCGCTCACGCCGTAACCGATCGCGGCCACGAGCGCGAGCAGGATGGACGTCAGCGCATGCCCTTGACTCGGCGTCCGAGTTCGCGGGTCACCTCACGCTCGGCGGTCCGCCTGGCCAGGTCCTGGCGCTTGTCGTAGTCCTGCTTGCCCTTGGCGAGCGCGAGCTCCACCTTGACCTTGCCGTCGGAGAAGTACATCGACAGGGGAACCAGGGTCTGGTTGCCCTCGCGGGTCTTGCCGACGAGGTGCTCGATCTCCCGCTTGTGCAGCAGCAGCTTCCGGGTGCGGCGCGGCGAGTGGTTGGTCCACGTGCCCTGCGTGTACTCGGGGATGTGCAGGGAGCGCAGCCACACTTCCCCGTCGTCGACGGTGGCGAACGCGTCGACCAGCGACGCCTTGCCCTCGCGCAGACTCTTCACCTCGGTACCGACGAGGGCGATCCCCGCCTCGTAGACGTCGAGAATGGTGTAGTTGTGACGCGCCTTGCGGTTGGTCGCAATGACCTTGCGGCCCTTTTCCTTCACGTTCCGGGCCTTTCAGTCCGCGATGTCCGAGGTGAACAGTTCGTATCCTCCAGCATAGGAGAAGGCGCAAACCGAATTATTCGCGGACGTACAAGCGCAGGGTCACGTACGCGGTGACGGCCGCCATGCCGACGCCCACCAGCACCAGCACCGGCGCCACGAACAGCACGTCGCTGTTGGAGATCCGCGCCACGATGTTGGCCTCGTACACGTCCGCGAGCACGTCGTCGATGAACATGTTCTTCGCCGTGAACAGGCCGACGATGGCGAGGACGGCACCCACCAGCGCGGCGACCACCGCCTCGAGCAGGAACGGCAACTGCGTGTACCAGCGGGTGGCACCGACCAACCGCATGATGCCGACCTCGGTGCGACGGGTGAAGGCCGCGATCTGAACCATGTTCGCGATCAGGAGAATTGCCGCCACGGCCTGCACGATCGCGATCGCGAACGCGGCGTTGCGCACCCCGTTGAGGACGCTGAAGAGCCGCTCCACCAGTTCTCGCTGGTTGAGGACACTCTCGACGCCCGGCCGGGTGCCGAAGTTCTCGTTGATCACGCCGAACCGCTCGGGGTCGCTGAGCTTGACCTTGAACGAGGCGGGGAAGCTGTCGGGGCTGACGAGTGCGGCGAGTTCGGGCTGATCCTTGAACACCCGCTCCGTCGCGTCCTTCACCGCGTCGTCCCGGTTGAGGTACTCCACCGACACCACCGACGGCGTGTCCTCCAGTTCCGTGCGCAGCGACTTGCAGATCTCCCCCTCACAGCCCGGGTCGGACGTGGAGATGTCGTCGGTCAGGAATATCTGCACCTCGACGCGGTCCAGGAAGATCTGCTGGGTCTTGCCGGCCATCTGCACCACCAGCAACCCGCTCCCGAACAGGCCGAGGGAGATCGCGGTGGTGAGGATCATCGCGATGGTCATGGTGACGTTGCGGCGGAGTCCGGTCAGGACCTCACTGAAAATGAAACTGGCACGCATCGGGGAATCAGAGTCCTTCGTAGGAGACTTGGGGACAGTACTGAGGCTTGGAATGCAGGGAGGGCGGCTAACGCCCCACGCCGTACACACCCCGAGCCTCGTCGCGCACCACTCTGCCGAGGTCCAGTTCCACCACGCGACGGCGCATCGAGTCGACGATGTGATGGTCGTGGGTGGCCATCACCACCGTCGTTCCGGTGCGGTTGATCCGTTCGAGCAGCAGCATGATGTCCTGGCTGGTCTCCGGGTCGAGGTTGCCGGTGGGCTCGTCGCACAGCAGCACCAGCGGCCGGTTCACGAACGCCCGGGCGATGGCGACGCGCTGCTGCTCACCACCGGACAGTTCGGTGGGGAGGCGGTCCGCTTTCCCGGACAGCCCGACCATCTCGAGCACCTCCGGGACGGTCCGGGAGATCATCGCGCGCGGCTTGCCGATCACCTCGAGCGCGAACGCCACGTTCTCGGACACGGTCTTCTGCTGCAGGAGCCGGAAGTCCTGGAAGACGACGCCCATGCTCTGCCGCAGCTTCGGCACACGCCGGGCGGACAGCTTGTTGACATGGAAATCCGCGATGTGAATGTCACCCGACGTCGGCGACTCCTCCTTGAGGAGCAGGCGCATGAACGTCGACTTTCCCGAGCCCGACGGGCCGATCAGGAAGACGAACTCGCCCTTGTCCACCTCGACGCTCACCTTGTCCAGGGCGGGCCTCGTGGAGGTCTTGTACGACTTCGACACATTCTCGACGCTGATCACGAGGAGCCAGTCTAGACGTTATCGAACAGTGACCAAATGGAGCGACGCGCGGGCGTCAGCGCCCGGGCTGCGGTGTCGCCGTGGTCGTCGGGACGGAAGACGTGGTCGGTGGCGTGGTCGTCGGCGGTGGCGGGAACGGGTTGGGAATCCCGAACGGCAGCGTCGGCGTCGACGTCACCTGACCGGTCCCGGTGGGCGCCGTCTGCTCCGGCGTCGGCTCGGGTGTCGACTCGGTGGTCGTGGTCGTCTCCGTCGTCGACTCGATCGTCGTCTCGTACTCCGACGCCGGCGGCGTGGTCTCCTGGATCGGCGCCTCCCGGGTGGGGACGACAGCCGGAGCGACCGGCCCCTGGACCACCTCTTCGGCGGGGTTGAGGTACGTGTACAGCGTGTACAGCACCACCCACAGGATGCACAGCACGAGTGTCGACGTCCGCACCCGGCCGCCGAGAATCTTGGCGGGAATGAACGAGGAGTGCAGAATCCGGTCCAGTCCGCGCCGGGGTTCGTCGGTCATCCCTCGCCCTCCGCTGCCCGGACCGTCTGGAGGTCCGGTTCGACGGTGATGCCCTGCCGTCTCATCGCGGTGGCGATGCGCACGCGCAGTGCGCGTCCGACCTGGAACTGCTTACCCGGCAGGGTCCGCGCCACGACGCGGACGCTGACCTCGTCGACCGTCAGACTCTCCACTCCCATCACTGTCGGCTCGTCGAGCAGTAGTTTCTTCAGTCCGCGATCCGCGAAGGCCTCGACACCGACCTGGTGGAGCACCTCGTTGACGCGGTTGATGTCCGACGTGGCCGGGACCGGGACGTCGATCACGGCACGCGCCCAGTCCTTGGACAGGTTGATCGCCTTCACGATCTGACCGTTGGGCACGGTGATGACCTCACCGTCCGAGTTCCGCATCCGGGTGACCCGGAGCGTGACGTCCTCGATCACGCCCTCGGCGTCCTCCGACGACCCCGTCACCGCGAGCTGCACCGTGTCACCGAACCCGTACTGGCGTTCGGTGATGATGAAGAAGCCCGCGAGGATGTCCTGCACGACGCGCTGCGCACCGAAACCGAGCGCCGCGCCGAGTACGGTGGCCGGGGCCACCAGGCTGCCGATCGGCAAGCTCAGCTGGTCGAGCACCTTCATCGTCGCGATCACGTAGATGATGGTGATGATCACCCACGTGATCACCTGCGCCACCGAGTGCCGGTGCTTGGTCGCCTCGGACCGCACGAGGGCGTCGCCCTGCATGTAGTTGCTGTCGATCCGGTCGGTGACCTTGCTGCCGCCCCAATTGACGAACCGCGCCATCAGGATCGCTCCGAGGACGGTGAGGGACACCGCAAGCCCCGTCGACGAGAGCCAGTCGAGGAGGTTCTGGGTGGGAGCGAACACTGCCGCTGCCGCTTCCATCGCTATCAGGACGCCTGACTCTCGCGCATCCGCCACCGGATGCCGGATTCGAGGAAACCGTCGATGTCACCGTCGAGCACCGCCGACGGGTTGTTGACCTCGTACTCGGTGCGCAGGTCCTTGACCATCTGGTACGGGTGCAGCACGTACGACCGCATCTGGTTGCCCCAGGAACTGCCGCCGTCGCCCTTGAGCGCATCCATCTCGGCGCGCTCCTCCTTGCGCTTCACCTCGAGCAGCTTGGCCTGCAGGACGCGCATCGCCGACACCTTGTTCTGCAGCTGCGACTTCTCGTTCTGACACGTCACGACGATGCCGGTCGGGATGTGCGTCAACCGGACCGCGGAGTCGGTGGTGTTGACGGACTGCCCGCCGGGGCCCGACGAGCGGTACACGTCGACGCGGACGTCGTTCTCGTTGACGTCGATGTGGTCGGTGGTCTCGACCACGGGCAGGACCTCGACCTCGGCGAACGACGTCTGGCGGCGACCCTGGTTGTCGAACGGGCTGATCCGGACCAGCCGGTGCGTGCCCATCTCGACGGACAGGGTTCCGTAGCTGTACGGCGCCTTGACCGCGAACGTCGCGCTCTTGATGCCGGCCTCTTCCGCGTAGGACGTGTCGTAGACCTCGACGCCGTAACCGTGCTTCTCGGCCCAGCGGATGTACATGCGCATCAGCATCTCGGCCCAGTCGGCGGCGTCGACGCCACCGGCGCCGGAGCGGATGTTGACCAGCGCGTCACGCTCGTCGTATTCGCCGGAAAGCATCGTCTTGACTTCCATCGCCGCGATGTCCTCGCGCAGGCTGTGCCGCTCGGCGTCGGCGTCCGCGATGGCCTCCGCGCCCTCGTCCTCGGCGAGTTCGTACAGCACCGGCATGTCGTCGAGCCGCGAGCGCAGTTCCTCGACGCGGCGCAGTTCGGCCTGGGAGTGCGACAGCTGGCTGGTGACCTGCTGGGCGTGCTCCTGGTCGTTCCACAGCTCCGGATCGGCAGCCTGGTGTTCGAGCTCGTCGATGCGGCGGCGCAACTCCTCCACGTCCAGCACCGATTCGACGGTGCGGAGGGTGGTGTCGAGCTCGCTCAGGTCTGCGGATACGTCGGGATGCACGGTTCCCAAGGTTACCGGGTGCGGACAGGCGCCCTGTCACCCCTTCGCTGCGGCCGAAGTCACCCCTTCCGATCACGCTGTGTGAAAGCCTTGCGGACCCCCGAAGCGCCTTGTTGCATGCACGGGTACGCACTTGTTCGTACCGCCATCCCGGACGGAGTCGAGAATGACCGTGACCGACCAGTACCTGAAGAACAACGAGGAGTACGCCGCCGGATTCACCGGGCCGCTCCCCCTGCCCCCGAGCAAGCACGTCGCGGTCCTCGCCTGCATGGACGCACGTCTGGACGTCTACCGGATCCTCGGTCTTCAGGAAGGTGAGGCGCACGTCATCCGTAATGCCGGCGGGGTGGTGACGGACGACGAGATCCGGTCGCTCGCCATCAGCCAGCGACTGCTCGGCACCACCGAGATCATCCTCATCCACCACACGGACTGCGGGATGCTCACGTTCACCGACGACGACTTCAAGAAGGCCATCCAGGACGAGGTCGGGATCAAACCCGCCTGGTCGGCCGAGGCGTTCCCCGACCTCGACGAGGACGTCCGGCAGTCGCTGCGCCGCATCCAGGCCAGTCCCTTCGTCGCGGCGACCACGTCCCTGCGCGGGTTCGTCTTCGACGTCGCCACCGGCAAGCTCGCCGAAGTGAAGATCGATTGAGCTCGGACCGGTGCGGTACGAGTAATCTGTGCGACCGTGACCGACCTCGACGCCGACCTGCAGCTCGCCCTCCGAATCGCCGACGAGGCGGACGCGATCACGAAGGCCCGCTTCGGGGCACTCGACCTGTCGGTGGACGACAAACCCGACCTCACCCCGGTCACGGACGCGGACCTGGCCGTGGAACGGGCGGTCCGGGCGACGCTGGAATCCGAGCGGCCCGCCGACGCCGTCCTCGGTGAGGAGTTCGGCGGCGACGCCCAGTTCTCGGGACGGCAGTGGGTGGTCGACCCGATCGACGGCACCAAGAACTTCGTGCGGGGCGTCCCCATCTGGGCCACGCTGATCGCGCTGCTCGAGGACGGCGTTCCCACCGTCGGCGTCGTGAGCGCCCCGGCACTCGCGCGCCGCTGGTGGGCGGCATCGGGTCGCGGCGCCTGGTCGACGTTCGACGGCTCCGAGCCCACTCGCCTCGCCGTCTCGGCCGTCGACCGGCTGGGTTCGGCCAGCCTCACGTTCTCGAGCCTGTCCGGGTGGAAGGAACTCGGCATCCGCGAGCAGTTCCTCGCCCTCACCGACGACGTGTGGCGGGTCCGCGGATTCGGTGACTTCTTCTCCTACTGCCTGCTCGCCGAGGGCGCCGTCGACATCGCCGCCGAGCCCGAGGTGTCGTTGTGGGATCTCGCGCCCCTCGACGTCCTGGTGCGCGAGGCCGGCGGCCGGTTCACCAACCTCGCCGGCGCCGACGGCCCGCACGGCGGCAGCGCGCTGGCCACCAACACCCTGCTGCACGACGAGGCGCTGTCCCGACTGCGCTGATGCAGTAATACAGACACACAGCCCTTTCCAGGCCTCCGCGAAGGAGCCCGGCCCCGCCCTCCTCGTCCCCCGAGGAGGGCGGTTTTCGCATGTCTGCTGCCTGCCCCCCGAAAATCGGGCTCGAACCCGGCGCGGCGGGCGCTCGCGGGCACCGGAACTTACTCGATAGTAGACACCCACCTTACTGCTGAGTAAGATAAATCGCGTCCACGCCCGAACACCGAGAAACAGCTGGTGATCATGAGCAAGCAAGACACTGTTGCCCCCAACGGCAGAGCGAAGCGGAACCCCCGCGATACGTCCGCCGTCGGTCTGAATCCCGTCAAGCGCGACGCCATGGGTGCCGCGATGCGCGTGCTGACCAAGATCACCGGATCCGACCTGGCCGAGAAGTACAACCTGCGCCAGACGATCGACCGGGTGACCTACGAAGGCACGAAGACCGGTTTCAAGACCCTCGGCGCCGCGACCCGCGGATTCCAGAAGGTGTCCGGCGGCGGCGCACCGAAGCGTCTCCCCGACAACCCGACCGCCAAGGCGGGCTACTTCGACCTCACCCCGAGCGACGAGCAGCAGATGATCGTCGAGACCGTGCGCGAGTTCGCCGCCGAGATCCTGCGGCCCGCCGGCCACGATGCCGACGCTGCCGCCGCCGCACCGGCCGATCTCGTGAAACGCGCCGCCGAACTCGGCATCACCCTGATCAACGTTCCCGAAGAACTCGACGGGGCCGCCAGCGAGCGCGGGGCCGTCACCAACTCCCTCGTCGCCGAGGCCCTCGCCCACGGCGACATGGGGCTCGCGCTGCCGATCCTCGCGCCGAGCGGCGTCGCCGTCGCCCTCACCCAGTGGGGCACCGACTCCCAGCAGAAGACCTACCTGCCCTCGTTCACGGGCGAGCAGGTCCCGAACGCAGCCGTGGTCGTCAACGAGCCCCGCGCACTGTTCGATCCGTTCGCGTTGCAGACCAAGGCGGTCCGCTCCCCCAGCGGCTACAAGCTCAACGGCGTCAAGAGCCTCGTTCCCGCCGCCGCCTCGTCGGAGCTGTTCATCGTGGCGGCGGAACTAGACGGCAAGCCGTCCTTCTTCATCGTCGAGGCCGACACCAAGGGACTCGTCGTCGAGGCGGACCCGAGCATGGGCCTGCGCGCCGCGGGACTCGGCCGGCTCAACCTCACCGACGTCGCCGTGCCCGAGTCGGGTCTGCTCGGCGCCGCCGACGCCGACGCGCGGAAAGCCGAATACGCCGACGCCATCCGGCTGGCCCGCCTCGGCTGGGCGTCGCTCGCGGTCGGCACCGGTCAGGCCGTTCTCGACTACGTGATTCCGTACGTCAACGAGCGCGTCGCGTTCGGTGAGCCGATCAGCAACCGTCAGGCGGTCGCCTTCATGGTCGCGAACATCGGCATCGAACTCGACGGCCTGCGCCTGGTCACGTTGCGCGGCGCCTCCCGCGCCGAGCAGGGGCTGTCCTTCGCCCGCGAATCGGCCCTCGCCCGAAAGCTGGCGTCCGAGAAGGGCATGCAGATCGGTCTCGACGGCGTCCAGCTGCTCGGTGGCCACGGTTACACCAAGGAACATCCCGTGGAGCGCTGGTACCGCGATCTGCGCGCCATCGGCGTCGCCGAGGGCATCGTCCTGATCTGAGCGGCCGGATTCGAACTAAGGAAACAGTCATGATCAACCTCGAACTTCCCAAGAAGCTCAAAGCCTCCGCGAACCAGGCGCATCAGGTTGCGGCAGAAATCTTCCGGCCGATCTCCCGCAAGTACGATCTGGCGGAGCACGCCTACCCCAAGGAACTCGACACCATGGCCGCCATGGTGGAGGGTCTCAACGACTCCGGTAAGGGCGCGGCGGGCGCCGCCCTCGGACGCGGCGACGAACCGAAGGTCATCGGGAACGTCAACGGGGGCAACATGTCCTCGCTGATGAACGTCATCGAAACCTGCTGGGGCGACGTGGGTCTCACACTGGCGATCCCGTACCAGGGCCTCGGCAACTCGGCCATCGCGGCGGTCGCCACCGACGAGCAGCTCGAGCGTTTCGGCAAGGTGTGGGCGTCGATGGCCATCACCGAAGCCGGTTTCGGCTCCGACTCCGCCGCCGTCACCACCACCGCGGTCCTCGACGGCGACGAATACGTCCTCAACGGTGAGAAGATCTTCGTCACCGCCGGAGAGCGGTCCACCCACATCGTCGTGTGGGCCACCGTCGACAAGACCAAGGGCCGCGCCGCGATCAAGTCGTTCGTCGTCCCGCGCGACGCGCCGGGCCTGAGCGTCGCCCGGCTCGAGCACAAGCTGGGCGTCAAGGCGTCCGACACCGCAGTGCTGCTGCTGCAGGACTGCCGGATCCCGAAGGACAACCTGCTCGGCACGCCGGAGGTCAACGTCGAGAAGGGCTTTGCCGGCGTCATGCAGACGTTCGACAACACTCGCCCGATCGTCGCCGGTATGGCGGTCGGCCTGGGCCGTGCCGCGCTCGAGGAACTGCGCCGCATCCTCTCCGACGCCGGCGTGGAGATCTCCTACGACACCCCCGCGTACAACCAGCACGCGGCCGCCGCCGAGTTCCTGCAGCTCGAGGCCGACTGGGAAGCCGCCTACCTGCTCGCTCTGCGGGCAACGTGGATGGCGGACAACAAGAAGCCGAACTCGCTCGAGGCGTCGATGTCGAAGGCGAAGGCAGGCCGCACCGGAACCGCCATCTCCCTCAAGGCCGTCGAACTCGCGGGCACCTTGGGATACTCGGAGCGCCCGCTGCTCGAGAAGTGGGCACGCGACTCGAAGATCCTCGACATCTTCGAGGGGACGCAGCAGATCCAGCAGCTGATCGTGGCCCGCCGTCTGCTCGGGAAGTCGTCGGCCGAGCTGAAGTAGCACCCGCGCACGGCTCATGTCGTGCGGGAACGGGATTCACGCGAGATCGCGCCACCGGACGAGCACCTCGTGCACCGCTTCGGCGCCCTGCAGAGGGTTCGGTGGCGCGGGCAGGTCGGCGGGATACAGCAGGAACGGCGTGTTCTGGGGTCCACCGAGCCCGCCGTGCGATCCGACCTGATCTTCGAACGCGGCGACCTCCCGGGTCTCCGGCCAGTACTGCCCGCCCACCATCAGGTCGGCGACGTTGTCGAACGTGTCCGTGCGGCGAACCCGGTCGAGGGCGCCCGGCCCGAAGTCGGCGAGCGGATCGACGCCGTCGACCTCACCGGTGCCGACGTCGACGCTGCCGGCAGACCCGAGCACGACCGAGCCGCCGTCGCCGCGGGCCACGAGCACGAACCCGATACCGGGATGTGTGACGAGCGCCGGAATCAGGTCCGGGTACCGGGCGTCGATCCATTCGCGGGTGGCCCGGCCCGGCACCAGAGGGAAGCTGACCAGCCCGAGATTGCCCGACGCGAGAACCACCGGATTCTCGCCCGGGGTGACGGCGACGTCGGGGGCAGCTTCCGACCGGAGGCTGGCCTCGGCATAGCCGAGGCCCTCGGCGCCGCGACCTCGGCTGCCGAGCGTCACGGAATCGCCCTCACCGCGATCCGGTGCGTGGCAGGCGTCGAGCACGACGTCCTCCAGGCCCTTGCCGTAGCGGTCGCGGAAGGTCGCCCCCTGACTCTGCCCGTGATCCGACAGCACGACGATGCGGTACGGCCTGCCCGCCTGAGCGGCGACGGCGGCGATCATCCCGATCTCGTCGTCGAGGGTGCGCAGGACCTTGCGCGTCTCGGGGCGTTCGACGCCGGAATGGTGGGCGACCTCGTCGTACCCGACCAGGTCGACGTACACGGGGCTGCGGCCCGCGATGAGATCGCCGATGACCGCGGCGACGACGACGTCCGTCTCGACGACGGTCGTGAACGCGCGGACCAGCGGATACAGCCCGCCCCGCCGGACGCGGGGCGTAACGTCGGCGCGGCGTTGCCGGTACGCCTGCACGTTCTCCCGCAGCACCTCGGCGACGAGCCGTACCGCGGTGCGCACGGCGCTCGCCGGGTCGACGAAGTAGTCGGCGTATCCGGTTGCCCTGCCGCCCATCCGGGCGCCTCGCATACGGCTCACCACGAGAACGTTGTCGTCGGCGCCGCCGGTGACCAGGTTGCCGCGGCTCGCGCCACCGGTGAGCAGACCGGGCCGGTGCGCACGCTCGAGTTCGCGGGCGGCGTTGTCGGCGGGATTGCTGAAGACGGCGACGGTGCCGCGGGACTTGTCGTACCACCGGAACGCGGGCACGTTGTGGTTGTCACCGTGCAGGATCCCGAGCTGGCTCGCACCGGTCTGGCTGCTCCAGTCGGTGTGCCAGGGCGTCAGGACGTGGGAGCCGCGGTGCACGAGCCCGGCGAGATGCGGGGTGACGCCGTCGCGGATCGCGCGTTGCAGCACCGCGTGGCCGAGGCCGTCGATCTGGATGCAGAGCAGTCCGGGCGCCCCCGGCGCCGCGTCCGCAGCCCCGCGGCGCCGCAGTCGGGACCGGTTGCGGCGCACCAGCATCAATCGGTACGTATCGTCGCGCCGGGCCGCGATGGCACCGGCAACACCGGAACCGACGACCGACATCACCAGAGCAAGCACCAGCACGTCGGCGACCCGTTCCGTGGTGGCGACCGGCACGACCCGCACCGCGAGCACCATGATCAGCCAGTTCCCGGCGAAGACACCCAGGAACAGCAGCGCCGGACCCACCCACAACATCGCGCGCACCAGCAACGGCCACAGGGTGACCGACAGCAGTCCGTACACCAGGGCGAGGAACAGCGCCGCCGGGATGGTGTCGAAGGGTCCGCCCGCAGGCGCCGGATGCAGCCGGACCCCCGGCAGGATCAGGTCGGTCAGGACCAGCGCGACGGCGGAGACGAGCCACAGCACGAGAAATTCGGTGACCGTCCTGGCCGCCGAGCCCAGAGAGCGCATCGCAGACCTCCCTTCTGGGGGATCGTAAGGTCTGACAGGGAGTGGCGCGGCGGAACTCAGCGCAGCGGCGTCACCGCGACGAGCGAACGGGGCCGCCATGACCGAGAACGCAGGGGTGCGCATCCGGTGGCGGGGGCATGCGACGGTCGAGATCACGGACAGCGGGACGACGATCCTCACGGATCCGGTGCTGACGGCACGGGTGGCTCACCTGCGGCGTCGCCGCGGCCCGGACCCGATGGCCGACCCGGTGCGGCCGGACGCCGTGTTGCTCTCCCATCTCCACGCCGACCACACCCACCTGCCCTCGCTCGCCCTGATCGAGGCCGATGTTCCGATCGTCGTTCCCCGCGGCGCCGTGGACGCGTTTGCGGGACTGCGGGTGTTCGGCGACCGGCTGATAGAGGTGTCGGCCGGGCAGGACGTGCGACTCGGTTCGGTGACCGTGCGCGCGGTGCCCGCCGTGCACGACGGCCGGCGGTGGCGCCGTGGCCCGCAGCGAGCGCAGGCGCTGGGCTACGTCGTCGACGGCGCGGCGAGCACGTACTTCGCCGGCGACACCGCACTCGATCCCGCGATGGCGGAGTGGGTTCCGCGCTGCGACGTCGCGCTGCTGCCGGTCGGCGGGTGGGGGCCGAATCTCGGACCGGGACACATGGATCCGGAATCGGCGGCCGCCGCGGCGAGGTCGGTGGCCGCCGACGTGTCGATCCCGATCCACTTCGGCACGCTGTGGCCGATCGGAATGGACGCGGTGCGGCCACGCCGGTTCCACGGCCCCGGCGGCGAGTTCGTCCGTCGCGCGGACGCGGCCGGCCTGCGGGCCGTCGAACTGGCCCCCGGCGAGGCATTCCGGTGACTTTCGGTTACGACCGGCACCGGTGCCGCGGTCCTCTACCCTGACTGTGACGCGGTCCCGCCTATCCGAAGGGTTCGACATGTCAGTGCAGCACGTTCTCACCAAGCTGACGGACACCGTGGGAGCTGTGCGGGTGATGAACCGCGCAGGCCTCGTTCCGTTTCCCCGCGTCGACCAGGGCGTCCGCTCCATTCTGGCGGTGCGGAAGTACGGCCCGTTCGCGGGCCCGGTCCACGCGAACGCCGAAGCAGGCCTGGATGCGGTGGCCATCGTCGACGAGCGCGGCCCCCTCACCTACGCCGACATCGAGGAACAGTCCAACGCCCTGGTGCGGGCGTGGCAGGCCGACGGCATCACTCCCGGTTCCGTCATGGGATGTATGTGCCGCAATCATCGTGGCCTGGTGCTCACGATGCTCGCCGCCGCCAAGAACGGCACCAAACTGGTGCTGATGAACACCGGTTTCGCCCGGCCCCAACTCGTCGACGTCGCCGCCCGCGAACAGGTGCAGGCCTTCGTGTACGACGACGAATTCCACGCGGTCGCCGAGGCCCTCCCGGACGAGGTGATCGTCTATCGCTCGTGGGCGGAGGAAGATTCGACGTCCCGGGTCCGCACACTCGACGACGTGATGGAGGGCCGGGACCGAAGTTCGCGGCCCGCGCCGTCCACGCTGGGCGGATTCGTCCTTCTCACCAGCGGCACCACCGGCACACCGAAGGGCGCTCCCCGCGGACACACGTCGCCGCTCGCGTCGGCGCAGTTCCTCGACCGGGTTCCGCTGCGTCGCGGCCAGACGATGATGATGGCGGCCCCCGCGTTCCACGGGACCGGAGTCTCCCAGTTCGCGCTCGCGCTGGCACTTGGCCAGACCGTGGTGATGCATCGGAAGTTCGATCCGGAGAACACGATTCGCCTGGTCGAGAAGCACCGCTGCGACACACTGGTCGTCGTTCCCACCATGCTGCAGCGCATCATAGATCTCGGACCGGAGACCTTGGCGAAGTACGACACGTCGAGCCTGACGATCATCTTCGCGGCCGGGTCTGCGCTCTCCCCCGACCTCTGCAAGCGCACCACCGCGGCGTTCGGCAAGGTGCTCCACAACCTGTACGGCTCCACCGAGGTCGCCGTCGCCACCGTCGCGACCCCCGCCGATCTCGAACTGGCGCCGGGCACCGCCGGAAGGGCCCCCGTCACGTGCCACGTGGAGTTGTACGACGAGTCGGGTCGACGGATCACCGAACCCGAGACCGTCGGACGCATCTTCGTCGCCAGCGGTCTCAGCTTCTCGGGTTATACGGACGGTCGCGACAAGGAACGCATCAACGGCCTGCTGTCGACCGGTGACGTCGGGCACTTCGACCTCAACGGCCTGCTCTTCGTGGACGGCCGCGACGACGACATGATCGTGTCCGGCGGCGAGAACGTCTACCCGCTCGAGGTCGAGAACCTGCTCGCCGACCGCGAGGATGTGCTCGAGGCCGCCGTGATCGGTGTCGAGGACTCCGAGTTCGGCCATCGCCTCAGGGCTTTCGTCGTGCCCGCCCCCGGGTCCGCGAAGGACGCCGAAGAAATGAAGGCGCACGTCAAGTCGAACCTGGCGCGGTACAAGGTGCCCCGCGAGATCATCTTCATCGAGGAACTTCCCCGCAACGCGACCGGCAAGTTGCTGCGCCGCGTCCTGATCGAGATGGACGTCACGGAGGGCTGATCCACCGGCCTGCATCCCACTCGGCGTTCCGTCGCCTGCCCACCGAACCGAATACGGAAACAAAAAAGAACCGGTGCCCTGGATTCCAGGACACCGGTTCTTCGGTGGTAGCGGGGACAGGATTTGAACCTGCGACCTCTGGGTTATGAGCCCAGCGAGCTACCGAGCTGCTCCACCCCGCGCTGCATGAACAAAGTTACACGAGCGAACGAACGGATTGCAAATCGCCCGAAAAGAGGCCGTGCAGCAACCTTTCAGCACCACCCGAGTCACATCCGTTACCTAAAAGTTATGACCTGCGTCACAATTTCGGGAATATCTGTAACGTTTTCGCAACCTGCAATTTGTCGGTCGACCTGCGAAAACACGGTGCGTTCATCCCAGTATTTGGACGCCCGTCACAGAAAATCGGCCCGTGACCATTCCGTGATCGCCGCGTACGTTCGTTGCCAGCCCGAAACCAACGGGCAACGCCGACCCGCCGCAGCTCGACCTGCCCCAGCGGGATCCGGAATCCCGACACCTCGAGGGGCAGGACGAGGACAGATCGACCACCGGGTCGGCACACCAGCCGTCACCACACGACCACCTCGTCGGCAGGCGCGGAGAGGAACCAACCACATGATCAATTCCAGCATCGTCAAGCGGACCATGGGCGCAGTCGCACTCACCGGAGCAGTCATCGGAGTGCCGCTCGGCCTGAGCACCGGCACCGCTTCGGCCGCTTCCGGAGACTGGGACGCCGTCGCGGCTTGCGAGAGCAGCGGCAACTGGGCCGCCGACACCGGAAACGGCTTCTCGGGCGGCCTGCAGTTCACCGATAGCACCTGGGCGGCGAACGGCGGCTCCGGCTCGCCGGCGAACGCCTCACGCGAGGAGCAGATCGCCGTCGCCGAGAACGTCCTGGCGACCCAGGGACCCGGCGCCTGGCCGGTCTGCGGTCAGTACCTCTGATCCGCACCCCACACTTGCCCGAGCGCCCTGCGCGCAGCACGACTGCGCGCAGGGCGCTCTTGCATTGCAGGGCATCGACTTACACCACCGAGATCCGTTTCCCCGCCATTTACGCGTGAGCCGCTGCACAAATTCGTAGTGATCCCCGCCACATAACAACGGTGTAACGAATCGACTCCGAAACGATATCAAGCGCTTCTGAACTGCGGAAACAGGGAAAATTCGCCCTCGACGCCGGACACCTGTCCATCGATTTCACCAGGTGAATTGCGGGCGAAGCTCCCGTACGGTCGCTCTCGGCCCGAAACAACCGGGCGAAAGCCGACCCGCCGCTGCTAGCTCTGCCCCGCGGGTTCGGAATCCCCGAAACCTTCGAGGGGCAGGGACGCGGCACAGAAATCGCAGCCCGGCGCGACGACGCACACGTCGTCGCCCGCAGGCCGGCCACGCCAGCAAGCGCGGAGAGGATTGACCCCGCATGACCAATCACAGCATCAGCAAGCGCGCCCTCGGCTGGATCGCCGTCACCGGAGCCGTCGTCGCCGTCCCGCTCGGCCTGAGCACCGGCACCGCCTCCGCCGCCTCCCACAACTGGGACGGCGTCGCACAGTGCGAGAGCGGCGGAAACTGGGGAATCAACACCGGAAACGGCTACTACGGCGGCCTGCAGTTCTCGCAGAGCACGTGGCAGGCCAACGGCGGCAGCGGCTCGGCGTCGAACGCCAGCAAGGCCGAGCAGGTCCGTGTCGCCGAGAATGTTCTCGCGACGCAGGGCCAGGGCGCCTGGCCGGTGTGCGGTCAGTACCTGACCACCGGTGGCGGCGACGTCGCCGAAGCCCCCGCGCCCGCGCCCGCACCCGCACCGGAGCCCACCCCGGCGCCCGCCCCCGCGGCACCGGCACCGGCACAGGTCCAGACGCCCGCCCCGGTCCAGCCCGCCGCGCAGCAGGCACTGGACGCCGCGCGTCAGGTCGCCGAGCAGAACGGCTTCGGACAACAGTTCCAGCAGCTGGTGAACGCCAACCCGCAGCTGGTCGACGCACTGCGCTGATCTTCCGCTCGCAGACGACGAGGCCCTGTCATCCGATTCGGATGACAGGGCCTCGTTCGCTTTCTCGGTGAAACGCCCCTACTTCGGGATCGCCTCGTACGCGGCGACCGCCTTCTGCACCCGAGCGAGGGCTGCACCGTATGCCGCGAAGTCACCGCTGCGCTGCGCCACCGTCAACGCGTTGAGCGACGCATCCAGCTCCGCCACAGCCGCCGAGACGTCCGTGCCGGACGGCGGAGCCGCCGGTGCGGTGGGCGCTGCCGGGGCCGCACCCTGGTCGACGGGCGGCGTCGTGCCCGTCTCGGGAGGCGTCCCCTCCTCGGCGCTGGGTGCCGTCGCCACCGAGCCCGTGCCGGCACCGAACACCTGGTCGAGCGCCTGTGCCAGAGTCGGGGCGTACCCGACGCGAACACTGTTACTCGGCGGCGGCTCGCGGTAGCTCACCAGCACTCGGGACAGCTGCGGGAACGTCGACGTGTTCGGGCCCGTCGAACTTCGCTCCGTATACATCGGTTCGACGTACAGGATGCCGCCGTTCGCGATCGGCAGGGTCAGCAGGTTGCCGTACTGAATCTTGTTCGATCTCTCGAGCAGCGTTCTCTCCGACGCCACCCGCGGATCGGAGATCATCGAGTTCTGCGTCTGCTGCGGACCCTGGGTCTGCGTGTCCGTCGGCAATTGCAGCACCGTGAACTTGCCGTAGTTCTCCGGGTCCGATTTCACCGACAGATAGGCGGACAGGAACTCGCGGCTGTACCCCACCATCGCACTGGTCAGGTTGAAGGACGGTTTCCCGGTCTCGGGATCACCGACCAGCACGTAGTACGGCGGCTGGTTCGCGCTCGTGTCGATCGTGGGATCGCTCGGCACCGACCAGAACGCGTTGTTGGTGAAGAACTCCTTCGGATCGTCCACGTGGTACTTGGCGAGCATCTCGCGCTGCACCTTGAACAGGTCCTCGGGATAACGGAAGTGCGCGCGTAGTTCGTCCGGAATCGAGTCCGCAGGCTGCACCGCATCCGGGAACACACCCATCCATGCATCGAGCACGGGGTCGTTCTGGTCCACCTGGTAGAGCTTCACGGTGCCGTCGTACGCGTCGACGGTGGCCTTCACCGAGTTGCGGATGTAGGACACCTCCTTGCGGGGCAGCAGGCGGCCGGTGTTCTGGTCGATGCTGTCCTCGACGAGTCCGTCGAGCGAACTGCGCTGCGCGTACGGGTAGTCCTGCAGCGTGGTGTAGGCGTCCACGATCCACACGACCTTGCCGTCGACGACGGCCGGGTACGAGTCGCCGTCCGCGGTCAGCCACGGTGCGACGTGGGTGACGCGGTCCCGGGGGTCCCGGTTGTAGATGATCTTCGAATCCGAACCGATGGCACCGGAGAACAAGATGTTGCGTTCGGTGTACTTGGCCGCGAACGCCAACCGGTTGAACCAGTTGCCGATCGGCACACCACCCGAACCGGTGTACGTATAGCGCGAGGTGTCGGTGTCGTACTCCCGCGGATCCGAACCCTGGGAACCACCGACGATCGCGTAGTCGGCATCGGTGTCGGCGATGACCTCGCCGTAGTAGATGCGCGGCTGCTCGACCGGGATGACCTGATTGCCCGCGGCCTGGGAGGCGATGTCGCTGACCATGTAGACGGGGTAGCCGCTGTTGCTGTTCGCGGCTTCCTCCGCGGACTCGCCCGCTGCGGCATTCACCCGGTTCGCGGGGGCCGCGACCAGTCCGTTGCCGTGTGTGTAGACGGTGTGCTTGTTGATCCAGTCCGTCTGGTTGCCGGTCAGGCTCTTGGACGACAACTCGCGGGCCGCGACGATGTAGTCGCGCATCTCCCCGTCGATGTCGTACCGGTCGATGTCGAGCGTCGGCGGGAAACCGTAGAAGTTCTTCAGCTGCTGCTGCTGGGTGAACGTCCGCGACAGGATGTTCGGGTCGAGCAGTCGGGTGTTCGCGATGGTCGTCACGTCGGCGGGCACGTCGCGCGGCGGCGTCGTCCCGTACCCCTGGTAGTCCTGGTACTCGACCTTGTCGTCGGTGATGCCGTACGCCTGCCGGGTGGCGGCGATGTTCCGCTCGATGTACGCGCTCTCCTTGTCGGCGGCGTTGGGGCGCACCGAGAACTGCTCCACCACGAGCGGCCACACCGCGCCGACCAGGATCGACGAGAGCACGAGAAGGGCTGTGGCCATTGCGGGAATCCGCAGGTCGCGCAGGAAGATCGCCGCGAAGAACGCGCCCGCGCAGATGACCGCGATGGCCAGCAGGATCAGCTTCGCCTGCAGCACCGCGTTCATGTCCGTGTAGCTACCACCGGTGAACGTGGGCTCCTTGCGGCTGCTGGACAGCAGAGAGTACCGGTCGAACCAATACGCGACTGCCTTGAGGAGAATGAACGTTCCCGCGAGCACTGCCAACTGGACTCGCGCCGCATTGGTCAGCGCCCCGCCCCGGCCCGCGAGCTTGAGCCCACCGAAGATGTAGTGCGTCACCAGGCTCGCGAAGAACGCCAGCAGCACCGCGACGAACAGCCAGTTCAGGACGAACCGGTAGAACGGCAGATCGAACGTGTAGAAGCCGACGTCGAGGCCGAATTCGGGATCGGCGACGCCGAACGCGCCGCCGTTGATGAACAGCTGCACCGTCACCCAGCTGGACTGGGCGATCAGGCCGGCGAGCAGTCCCACCGCGATCGGAATGGCAAGTCCGAACAGGCGCAGCCGGGTCATCACCGTGGTGCGGTACCGCGCCACGGGATCGTTGGGCCCCGACACCGGGACGAACACCGGCCGCGAACGGTACGCGAGCAGCAGTGCCAGCCAGACGATTCCGCCGACCACCACCCCCACGACGAGGAAGAGCAGCAGTCGGGTGACGAGGACCGTGGTGAAGACACCACGGAATCCGACCTCACCGAACCACAACCAGTCCGTGTACGTGCTGATCAGCCGAGGACCCACCAGCAGCAGGGCCGCGACGACAAGCGCCAGCACCAGCAGCACTCGACTGCGTTTGGACAACGACGGTAAACCTGCGGGGGGCCGCATGCCCACGTGCCACACTCCAAGAACTCGGCGACGCTCGCGCGCCGCGGTCAACTGCACCGTTCGGTCGTCCACACCCGAACAGCGAGGGCGTGACCGTTTCGTCCCACTCTACGTAACAACCGAGAGTTGCCGCCGTCGGTCCTGTTCCGGGGGTGCGAAGATGGGTCCTGTGAGTGAAGAGAATGTGAACCGAGAGCCGGACGCCCTCGCCCGCTGTGTGCGTGAGGTGGTCGAATTCGTCGATGCCGGAGGGTGGGATCAGCCGCCCCAGATGTTCGCACTCGTCCCGACCGAACTCCTGGCGGCCGCCGAACCGAGCCTGCTCGACCAACTCGCCGACGGTGCGGAATTGACCCCGGTGGAACAGGATCCGTTCCCGGGCGACATCGACGGCGGGTCACGCGCACTCGACGAATTCCTCGCCACCACCAGCTGGCCGGACGGCGTGGTCGGGTGCGCCCTCGTCCAGGAGATCGTCGTCCTGCCCCCCGAGGCGGAATCCGATCTCGACGACGCACTCGTCCCGCTGCTGTCAGACCGCGACGCCGCCGACGACGCCGCGCGGGCCGCAGCCGAGTCGCATCCCGACCGCCGGTCCGCCCGCCTCATCGCCGCCGTGCTGCGCGACGGACCCTCGCTGTGCCTGATGCAGTTGCGCCCCGACGAGGATGCCGACCCGTACGCCGGAATCGAACTGCTCACCTACGAGGATCTGGCGCCGAATCTCGTCAGCGCGCTGTACGCCACCCTCGACGCGACGGACGATAACTGACGGTCAGCAGTGCGGCGCGTCGGCTCCGGCGTTGACGGCCTCGAGCGCGTCGACGGCTCCGTCGAGGTTCTCGACCTTCACCAGCCGGAGCCCGTCGGGTGCGCCCTGGCGTGCCTCGTCGCAGTTCTTCGCCGGCACCAGGAACGTCTCGGCGCCCGCCTCGGACGCGGCGATCAACTTGTACTTGATGCCTCCGATGGGGCCGACGTCGCCGTCGGAGTCGATCGTGCCGGTGCCGGCGACGAACTTGCCTCCGTTGAGTTCGCCCGGGCTGAGTTTGTCGATCACCGCGAGCGTGAACATGAGTCCCGCCGAGGGGCCGCCCACGTCGGCGAGGTTGAAGTCGATCGTGAACGGGACGTCCGGGACCTCCTCCGGCGTGATCCCCAGGTAGCCCTTGGCCTCGTCGTCCGGGCGGGCACCGAGCACCACCCGCACCGTGGTCTCGGCGCCGTCACGCCGGATCACGATCGGCACCTCGGTGTTCGGGGGCACGTCGGCCACCGCCTCCTGCACGCCGCCGACCGTCGACACCGGCTTTCCGTCGACACTGACCAGCACGTCGCCTTCGCGCAGCAGCCCCTGGGAGGGGCCGTCCTCACCGACCTTCGCGATCCGCAGGTCCACCGGCTTGTCCAGGAAGTGGAGCGCCGCGAGTTCGGCGCTGTCCTCCGACTGCTGGAAGTCGGCGTCGTTCTCCTGCTTGACCTCGTCCTTCGACTTGTCCGGCGGGTACACCTCCTCGCGGGGCACGATGCCCTGGCGCCCGCTGGCCCACAGTCCGAACGCTTCGAACACGTTCAGGTCGTCGCGCACGGCGACCGTCGTCATGTTGAGGTGGCCGGTGGTGTCGTCCACGTCCGTTCCCTCGATGGCGACGACCTGCTCACCACCCACTTCGCCGAGGGTGTTGAACGTGGGTCCCGGCCCGAGAGCCACGAACGGCACCTTGATCACGGTGCCGAGAATGCCGAGTACCACGATCGGGGCCAGCGCAGCCAGAAGCGTCACGATCCGTCGATTCACCTGGACCAGCGTAGAGCGCGAACCGGCGGGCACCGCTGTCGGCCGTCCGCGTGTTCGCCGTCAGCGTGACGCGGTCGGCAGCCACCGAACCATGCGCCTTGTACCGTTGAGTCATGAGCAATCCGCCCTTCGGCTTCTCCAAACCCGACGACGATCCCGATCGTGACAAGAACACGGGGGATCAGAACGGGCCCGACCGCGACAAGAACGCGGGCGGTTCCGGCGACTTCGGTTTCGGGGCGGGTGGTTTTCCCGCCGGGGGCTTCGACCCGGCCGCCCTCGGCCAGATGCTCACCCAGTTCGGCCAGATGCTGAGCGGGATGGGCACGTCGATGGGCTCCGGGGAGCAGACCGGCCCGGTCAACTACGAGATCGCGAAGAAACTCGCCCGCCAGCAGATGGGGTCCGTCGCTCCGATCACACAGGGCAACTCGGAGGCGATCGCCGACGCCTCGCGGCTCGCCGAATTGTGGCTGGACGCCGCGACGACGCTGCCCGCGGGCGCGTCGAAGACCGTCGCGTGGACGCCCAACGACTGGCTCGACAACACCCTCGACACCTGGAAGCGGCTGTGCGACCCGGTCGCGGAGAAGGTGTCGGGCATGTGGGTGCAGGGGCTCCCCGAAGAGGCGCAGCAGATGGCGGGCCCCATGCTCGGCATGATGAGCCAGATGGGTGGCCTCGCGTTCGGCTCCCAACTCGGCCAGGCGCTGGGCCAGCTGTCGAAGGAGGTGCTCACCTCCACCGACATCGGTCTCCCGCTCGGTCCGGCCGGCACGGGCGCACTGCTTCCCGCCGCGGTGGAGCGGTTCAGCAAGGGGCTCGAACAGCCCGACCGAGAGATCCTCGTCTTCCTCGCCGCCCGTGAGGCCGCCTACCAGCGCCTGTACAGCCACGTCCCGTGGCTGCGTCAGCGTCTCCTCGCCACCGTCGAGGAGTACGCCCGCGGCATCACCATGGATTTCTCCGCCATCGAGGACATGGCGAAGGGGCTCGACCCGTCCGCGCTGACCGATCCGTCGCAGCTCGAGAACATCCTGCAGCAGGGTGCGTTCGAACCGCAGACCACACCCGAGCAGAAG
This sequence comes from Rhodococcus pseudokoreensis, assembly GCF_017068395.1. Lineage (NCBI taxonomy): Bacteria > Bacillati > Actinomycetota > Actinomycetes > Mycobacteriales > Nocardiaceae > Rhodococcus > Rhodococcus pseudokoreensis. The sequence goes on from NZ_CP070619.1 coordinate 808,528, forward strand.
CAGGCGCTCGAGCGACTCGAGACGCTGCTCGCCCTCATCGAGGGCTGGGTCGAGGTCGTCGTCGCGTCGGCGCTGAACGACCGCCTCCCCGGCGTCGCGGCCCTCAGCGAGACGCTCCGCCGCAGGCGCGCGACCGGCGGACCCGCCGAGCAGACGTTCGCGACGCTCGTCGGACTCGAACTGCGTCCCCGCAAGGTCCGCGAGGCCGCGCAGCTGTGGACACGGCTCACGTCCGAGTCGACCGTCGACGCCCGTGACGGCGTGTGGGCCCACCCCGACCTGCTGCCCGACTCGTCCGATCTCGACAGCCCGGACGCGTTCGTCCAGCGGGTGCTCGGCGGCGGCGACGGCGGCGACTTCGACAATCCGATGGCGACGGAGGCCCGCGAGCGGGCCGAGGAGGCCGAACGCGGCAAGTCCGGCAAGGACGACGAACCGGAGTCCTGACCCCCTGATTGCACCAATGTGTAAGTAGCGGGAAGTCCGCAGGCCGGAGCGTGTTTCGGCCTGTGGACAACTCGTCTTTTCCTGGGCGGCGGCCGGTCGTGGCCTGGAATCCTCGGTGGGTGACCATTCCGCACCCGCACCCCATCGGTGTCACCCTCGACCCCCGGATCGCCGTACTCGTCCGCCCCGACGGGCGGGTGCAGTTCGGCTGGGATCCCGAACGCGCACTCGTCCTCTCCCCGCCGCCCGGTGTCCGCACCGATCAACTGCTCGCCGTCGTCCGGCTGCTCGACGGCCGGAACACGCGGCCGCACATCCTGTGGACGGCGGTCGGGTACGGCCTGGCGCCCACGGACGTGTCGAAGCTGCTCGGCGATCTCGACCGCGCCGGTCTCATCGACGTCGCAGGCACGTCCCCGATCGCGGACACGATCACCATCCGCGTGCACGGGCGCGGACCGCTGTCGGATGCGGTGTCCGCCGGGCTCACCGACGCCGGCATCCGGGTCTCCCGCTCGTTCCGCTACTCCGCCGACGGCGACGTCCGGCGGTGGAACGCCCTCTGCGTCGTGCTCGCGGACGATCTGGTGGCGGACCCTCGCCTCGCCGCGGACCTGGTCCAGAACGGGATACCGCACCTGCAAGTCCGGCTGCGGGACGGTCGCGGTGTGGTCGGTCCGCTGGTTCTTCCGGGCCACACGAGTTGCCTGCGGTGCGCCGACCTCCTCCGCGCCGCGTACGACGAGGACTGGCCGCACCTGTCCGCTCAGCTCCTCGGGACGGTCGGGCACGCGAGTCCCGCCGTGATCATGGCCACGACCGCCGTCGCACTCGGCCAACTCGAGGCCGTCTTGTCCGCCCCCAGAGGCGCGCCGCCCAGCAGTCTCGACGCGACGCTCGAGATCGATCTGGGCGCGCACCGGCTGGTGACGCGGCGCTGGCCGAGGCAGGCGAGTTGCAGCTGCACGTATCTGGCGCCCGCCGTGGGCGAATCGAACCGCCTCCGGTGATGATGCATGATGGTGGGGTGCCCGACATCCCCCGCAGGAGTTCTGCCCGCACCGCGAAACTCGCGAGCATCCCATTGGGGATCGCGGGGCGTGCCGCGATGGGGTTCGGCCGCAAACTGACCGGCGGTGACAAGGACGAGATCGACGCCCAACTGAGCGCGAGGGCCGCCGAGCAATTGTTCGCCGTCCTCGGCGAACTCAAGGGCGGCGCCATGAAACTGGGGCAGGCGCTCAGCGTCATGGAGGCGGCGATCCCCGAGGAGTTCGCGGAACCCTACCGTGAATCGCTGAACAAGCTGCAGGCGCAGGCACCTCCGCTGCCCGCGAAGGCCGTCCACCGGATGCTCGACCAGCAACTGGGCACCAAGTGGCGGGAGCGGTTCCAGTCGTTCGACGACACCCCGACCGCATCGGCCAGCATCGGCCAGGTGCATCGCGCCGTGTGGGCCGACGGCCGCGACGTGGCCGTCAAGGTTCAGTACCCCGGCGCCGACGAGGCTCTGCGCGCCGACCTGAAGACACTCGGCCGGTTCGCGGGACTGTTCGCCTCGGTCATGCCCGGCGTCGACGTGCGGCCGGTCATCGACGAATTCACCGCCCGCACCGAAGAAGAACTCGACTACCGGATCGAGGCGAACAATCAGCGCCGCTTCGCGAAGGTGTACGACGGGGACCCGAAGTTCGCGATTCCGCACGTCGTCGCGAGTGCCCCCAAGGTGGTGGTCACCGAATGGATGTCGGCGAAACCGTTGTCGGCCATCATCGCCGGCGGCACCCCCGAGGAACGCAACACCGCAGGCGCACTGCTCGCGGAGTTCCACTTCGCCTCCCCCGCCCGCGTCGGCCTGCTCCACTGCGACCCGCACCCGGGTAACTTCATGCTGCACAGCGACGGCCGCCTCGGGGTCATCGATTTCGGTGCCGCAGCGCCGTTTCCGCACGGACTTCCACCGGTGCTCGGGGCGATGGTCCGGCTGGCGGTCCACGAGGAGTTCGACGAGCTGACGGAGTTGCTGCACGCCAACGGATTCGTCCTGCCGGGCAGAACGGTGACCGACAAGGAGATCGCGGACTACCTGCGTCCCGTCACCGATCCGATCCGCACCGAATCCTTCCACTTCACCCGCGCCTGGCTGCAGAAGGCTGCGGGGTCCGCAACCGACTTCAACAGTGCGCAGTTCCGAACCGCCCGGGCACTGAATCTGCCCGCCGAGTATCTGATGATCTTCCGGGTTCTCGTCGGCTCGGTGGGGATCTGCGCTCAACTGGACGCGTACGCGCCGTACATGGCGATCCTCACGCGGTGGCTCCCCGGCTTCGTCGACCCCGACCTGTGAGTACTTCTTAACCGCGGGCGGTTAAGAAGTACTCACAGGTGCTACGCGCACACCAGCGCCGGCGTCTTGCGGGGACGTCCACGCGGACGCTTGCGGGCGATCACGACACCCTGGTCGAAGATCTCCCCACCCCACACTCCCCACGGCTCACCTCGATCGAGGGCAGCGTCGAGGCAGCGGGAGCGGATCGGGCAGGACGCGCACAGCGCCTTCGCCTGCTCCAGCTCGGTGGGCGTGTCCGCGAACCACAGGTCGGGGTCGTCGACCCGGCACGGCAGGTCACCACGTGCGGTAGCTATCTGAACAAATCCGCTTGTGGCGGTTGAGGTTTCGGATACCCCTCGGCATGTCACGGTAGACACGTCGTTCTCCTCTGCTCTCATTGCGACGGTTGATCTCTTCGGTTCGATGAAAATGGTGCGAACCAGAGCCGAGGCTGCGAGCGGAAAAGGTGCTCGAACTACGAAGGCCACGGTCCGCGATGCGGGTCCGTGGCCTTGAAAAGACGGTGGGAGTTGATCTATCGAGGAGTTCCTCGACAACTCCGATACACGGACTCGACTGCTGTTGCGGGACGACGACGGGCTGCCGACCAGACAATCGCCGGTGCCGGTTCCGCCGCGTTCATGCCGAACAACGCGGAGGCAGCAGCGACTGCCGTCTCATGTGCTTGGAACTTTGTCATTTCACCGCCACCTCCATTTCTTCTCGATCCGATGTGAACCACACGGGTCTCCCCGCGCACTGAAACCACAGTAGGCAATTCTCCAGAACCGCACAACCTATTTTTGACCTGCAGTGATGCGTGCTACTTCCCACCCGTTCGGGAGTCGTTCAGTGACTGCCGCTTCCCTTGATCACACCGAGGACGTCTTCACCGAACTGTTCGAGCTTCTTCGCACCGATCCCGGGGATCGCGACGAGTCCGCGGTCGTCCTGCGGCCGCTGCTCGGCGAGAGCCGTCAACGTGTTGTCGCTGAACACCACGTACGCCGGGACCTTCAGCTCCCTCGACTTCTCGAGCCGCCACGACCGCAGCGATTCGAGCAGTTCCATGTCGATGTTCGACGGGCATCCCTCGCAGCGACCGAGCATGGTCGCGGTCGTCCCGATCAGCTGTTTTCCGCAGAGCCGGCACCGTGGACGCTTCTTGTTGCTCTTGACGGGCGCCGCGATCCGCGAGGCAGGCGAGTCTTCGGGGATAAGTCCGTGCAGGAACCGCGAACGGCGCCGCGACTTGCGGCCGCCCTCGTTCCGGGACAGCGCCCACGACATCTGGAGGTGCTCGCGGGCGCGGGTGACCCCGACGTACAGCAACCGGCGTTCCTCCTCGACGGCGGCTTCGTCGGGCGCCGAGTTGGAGTCGCCGAGCACGTGCTGGATGGGCAGCGTTCCGTCGGTGAGGCCGACGAGGAACACGGCGTCCCATTCGAGCCCCTTCGCGGCGTGCAGGGACGCGAGGGTCACACCCTGCACGACGGGTGGGTGCCGCGCCTCCGCCCGCAGACTCAGCTCGCGCAGCAGCGCGTCGAGGGTCAACTCCGGATCCTGGGTCAGCTGTTCCTCGGTGAGCGCGACGAGCGCCGACAGGGAGGCCCACCGCTCGCGGGCCTGCGCACCCGCCGGTTCGGCGTCCGTCAGCCCGAGCGGGACGAGGACGGCACGGACGAGCGTGACCAGGTCGGCGCCGACCGCGTCGGGTAGGTCGTCGCGGCCCGCGGCCTGGCGCAGCGCCGCCACGGCCTGACGCACCTCGGTGCGGGTGAAGAAGCCCTCGCCGCCGCGCACCTGGTACGGGATGTCGAGTTTCGTCAGCGCCTGCTCGTGCACCTCGGACTGGGCGTTGATCCGGTACAGCACCGCGATCTCCGCCGCCGGGGTGCCGGACGCGATGAGCCGCTTGATCGTGCGCGCCACCCCGGCTGCTTCGGCCGGTTCGTCGTCGAACTCGACGAAACTCGGCTCCGGCCCGGAGTCGCGCTGCCCGATCAGTTGCAGACGGGTGCCCGCGATCCGGCCGCGCGCCGCTCCGATCACCCGGTTCGCCATCGACACGACCTCGGGGGTCGACCGGTAGTCGCGCTCGAGGCGCACGACGGTGGCCTCGGGGAACCGGCGCGAGAAGTCGAGTAGGTAGTTCGGTGTGGCGCCGGTGAACGAGTAGATGGTCTGGTTGGCGTCGCCGACGACGGTGAGGTCGTCCCGCTCCCCGAGCCAGGCGTCGAGGACACGCTGCTGCAGCGGGGTGACGTCCTGGTATTCGTCGACGACGAAGCAGCGGTAACGGTCGCGGAACTCCTCGGCGACCGCCGAATGCTCTTCGAGTGCCGCCGCCGTGTGGAGCAGGAGGTCGTCGAAATCGAGGAGCATCCCGTCCTGGCCGCGGGCCTTGAGCTGTTCGTAGCCGTGATACACCTCGGCGACCTTCGCGGCGTCGACCGGCGCCTCCCGGCGCAACTTCGCCACCGCACGCGGGTAGTCCTCGGGCGCGATCAGCGACGCCTTGGCCCACTCGATCTCACTCGCCAGGTCCCGGATGCTCTCCGTGCTGGTGGACAGCCCGACCCGTCCGGCGGCGGACGACACGACCGCGAACTTGCGGTCCAGCAGCCGCCATTCCGTGTCGCCGATCACCTGCGGCCAGAAGTACCGCAACTGCCGCAGCGCGGCGGCGTGGAACGTGCGCGCCTGGACCTGCGCTCCCCCGTCGCCGATCCCCAGGCTGCGCAGCCGCCCGCGCATCTCGCCTGCCGCGCGCGCCGTGAACGTGACCGCCAGCACCTGCCCCGCGGCGACGTGCCCGCTGGCCACGAGGTGCGCGATCCGCCGGGTGATGGTCCGGGTCTTGCCTGTTCCGGCACCCGCCAGCACGCACACCGGCCCCCGGGGAGCGAGGACCGCTGCGGACTGTTCGGGATCGAGACCGGTAGTCGTCACCTCTGCTGCGCCGGCTGCTGACATGGCGTCCATCATGACAGGGGCAACCGACACGGCGCGAAGCGGACGAACACCGCAGTGGGAACACACGGCGGACTCGTGGTGTTATATGCGCCGTGACTGCTACCGACACCCCCGCCCTGACCATCTACTCCACCACCTGGTGCGGCTACTGCCGGCGCCTGAAGACGCAGCTGGACGAATCCGGCATCGGCTACGTGGAGATCGACATCGAGGACGATCCGGCGTCGGCGGAGTTCGTCGGCAGCGTCAATGGCGGCAACCACGTTGTTCCCACCGTCAAGTTCGCCGACGGCAGCACCGCGACCAACCCGTCGTTGGCACAGGTCAAGCAGCTTCTCGGCGTCTAGGACTCCGTCGCTGCCGCAGCCCAGGACTCGATGATTCCGCGCGCGATGGAAATCGAGCCCGGGAGCAGCAGCGTGGCGTCGGTGTCCGACGCCCAGTCGCCGAGTTCGAGTGCCGTGCGCACCTCGTCCCGGGTGAACCACCGGGCCTCGGCGATCTCGCCGTCCGCGAACGTCAGCGGGGCGTCGGGATCGCCGACGGCCGCGAACCCGATCATCACCGAACGGGGAAACGGCCACGGCTGGCTGCCGAGGTAGCGCACGTCACGGACGTCGACGCCCACCTCTTCCTTGATCTCCCGGACGACGCACGTCTCGAGGGATTCACCGGCCTCGACGAATCCGGCCAGGATCGAGAACCGCCGCGGCGGCCACGTGGGCTGCCGGGCCAGGAGCACACGATCCCCGCCGTCGTGCACGAGGCAGATGACCGCCGGATCGGTACGGGGAAATTCTTCGTGCCCGGTGCTCGTCGAGATCCGCGACCACCCCGACATCGTCGGCTCCGACGCCGCGCCGTCGAGCGCACTGAAACCCGCGCTGTCGTGCCAGTTGAGCATCGCGAGGGCGCCGGTGAGCACACCCGCGTCGGCGTCGTCCAGCGTGCCGCCCAGAATCCGGAGATCGGCCAGTTCGCCGGTCAGCGCCTGCACCCGCACCGCCCACACGTGCCGGTCCTTGCGGATGCCGAGGAACACGGCCCCCGGTTTCGGTTCGGGGCCGAGTTCGGTGGCATCCGCGAACACCAGACCGTCGTCCCCCACCCGCACCTGTCCGCGGTGATTGACGCGCAGCAGCAGCGCATCTCGCCAGCCCGCTCGCAGCGCGTCCGTGTCCGAACGCAATTCCTCGGCCCGCCCGACGGCGGAGCGGGACAGGAGCGGGGTGTCGTTGAGCCGGAATGCAGTCACGCCGTCGACACTACTGCCGATCAGTTGGCGACCCGACGGATGTACAGCAGTCGGTCGTTCTCCTCGATCGAATCGACCTCCGGCGAGCCGACCCGGATCAACCGGCCGTCCCGCACCACACCGAGCACGATGTCCGCGAGGTGACGCGGGGAGCCGCCGATCTCGTCCCGCTCCACGGGACGTTCCGCGATCGCGAAACCCGCCTCCGGTGTCAGGAGGTCCTCCATCATCTCGACGACGCTCGGCGTCTTCGTGGCGATGCCGAGGAGCCGGCCCGCGGTCTCGGAGGACACGACCACCGAGTCGGCGCCGGACTGCCGGAGCAGATGCGTGTTCTCGGATTCGCGGATCGCGGCGACGATTTTCGCCTTCGGGGCGATCTCGCGCGCCGTCAGCGTCACCAGCACCGCGGTGTCGTCGCGGTTGGCGGCGACGATGATGGCCGACGCGTTCTGTGCGCCCGCCAACCGGAGCACGTCCGATTTGGTGGCGGATCCGTGGACCGTGACGAGGCCCTTGCTGGCCGCCGAGTCGAGCACGGCGTGGTCGGTATCGACCACCACGATCTCCGACGGCGGAACGTCGTCGCCGAGCATCGCGTCGATCGCGGTGCGTCCCTTGGTTCCGTAGCCGATCACCACGGTGTGATTGCGCACGTGCTGCCTCCAACGCTGAATTTTGAACGCCTGCCGGGAGCTCGCCGTGAGCGCGGAGAGAGTCGTACCGACCAGGACGATGAGGAAGAAGATTCGAAGTGGCGTGATCAGGAGGACGTTGACGAGCCTCGCAGACGGTGTGAACGGCGTGATGTCGCCGTATCCCGTCGTCGACAACGACACCGTCGCGTAGTAGATGCAGTCGAGCAACGACAGTTCGTTGTCCTGCACGTCGCGGTAGCCCGCCCGGTCGATGTAGACGATGAGAACCGCCAACGCCAACGCCGCCAGGGCGATCCCCACCCGGCGGTAGATCGCCCGCGCCGGACTCGTCTGCAACTCCGGAATCCGGAGCACACCCACCAACGCGAAGTCCGGCCGGTCGGTGAGGGTGTCCGACCTGGTCAATCTCTCACGCAGCCTACCGGCCATATGTTTGTCTCCACGTTGCACTGAACTCCGACATCGGCTGGCAGCCTAACCCCGATTGTCCCACCGGACACACGGCGGAGCCTCGTTGTCGCGAACCGGGTGGTTCGGGCAAGCTGGCGTCATGCAACGAGAGAGCGTCACACCAAGACCGAGCCAGAAGCCCGCACTCCGTCTCGCCGCACTGCTGCTGGGCGCGGGCACGATGCACTTCGTCGCCCCGAAGTTCTTCGATTCCACGGTCCCCACACAGTTGCCGGGCGACGCCCGCACCTACACCTACGTGTCCGGGGTCGCCGAACTCGCCATCGGCACCGCGCTGGCCGTGCCGCGCACGCGCAGGCTCGGTGGCGGTCTCGCCGCACTGCTGTTCGTCGCCGTCTTCCCCGCCAACATCAACATGGCAGCGGACTGGCTGAAGAGCCCGAAGACGACGACCGTGCAGAAAACCGGTGCGCTGCTGCGTCTTCCGCTGCAGATCCCGTTGGTCACCGAGGCCCTCAAAGCTCGGCGTCACGCCTGAGGTCGTCCTCGGGACCACCGTCGTCGGGACCACCGTCGTCGGGACCACCGGCGCCGGCGGTACGGAGGAGACGGGCGAGCGCGTCGGCGCCGGGCAGACGGTCCGGCGCGATCGTCCGTCCGGTCCGCACGTAATGGAATGCGGCGCGCACCCGCTCGATCGGAACGTCCATCAGTTCGGCCCACGCCAGCCGGTACGCGGCGAGCTGCATCACGACGGCCTTCTCGTTGGCCGCGCTCGGTTCGGCACCGGTCTTCCAGTCGATCACCGTCCATCCGCCGTCGGGGTCGGTGAACACCGCGTCGATCCGTCCCCTCAACACGGTCCCGGCCACCGAGGTCTCGAACGGCACCTCGACCTCCGTCGGGTTGCGGTCGGCCCACGGCGAGCGCAGGAACGCGTCCTGCAACGTCGCGAGGTCGGCATCCGGGCCCGCACCCGTGTCGGCGGCACCGGGCAGCTCGTCGAGGTCGAGCAGCCGGGTGGCCCCGAAGCGGCGCTCGACCCAGGCGTGGAACGCGGTGCCGCGCCGGGCGAGCGGATTCGGCGGGAACGGCAACGGCCGCCGCAGCCGGGCGGCCAGGGCGTCCGGGTCGGCCTCGAGTTCGACGAGCTGGCTCACCGACAGCTGGCCGGGTAACACCACCTCGGTGCGGGCGTTCGCACGCGCTTCCCGCTCCGCGAGGAGGGCGTCGACGTCGGCCGCCCAGTTCTCGGGATCGTCGTCCTCGTCCGCCGGCGCCTGCTTGCCGACGTTCTTCAGCGCCGCGACGACCAGCGCCGCACCGCGCTCGACCGACTCCCGGCGGAGCCCGAGCGGATCCCGCGGCCACACCGCCGACTTGGGGGTGCTGGTCAGCGGGTTCTGCTCCTCGGGTTCGGGTGCGGGCGCCCAGAGATCGACGGTGCCGATGCCCTCGTGCTGCTCGTCCGTCACCGTGTCGCGCAGTTCGGTGAGGAACTCCGACGGCCCCTTCGGCTCGGTTCCCGATTCTGCCCAGTGGTGACCCGACGCGAACAGCACCCGTTCCGTGCGGGTGAGGGCGACGTAGAACAACCGGCGGTCCTCGTCGAGTCGGCGGGCCGCCAGCGCCGACTTGTGCGCCTTCACGGCCTCCTCGAGGTCTTTCCGGTCGTACAGGTTCTCGAGGTCGAGGACGGGCACGCCGTCGGCCGACTCCCCCGGCCGCGCCCGGTCTCCGCGCAGCGACGGCGGCAGTTCGCCGAGCGCACCGAGCCAGGACCCGGACGCGGTCCGCGACGGAAAGACGCCGGCCGTGAGGTGCGGCACCGCCACCACTTCCCACTCCAGCCCCTTCGCCGAGTGCACGGTCAGCACCTGGACGCGGTGCGGGTCCACCTCGACTTCGCCGGGCGCCAGGCCTTTTTCGACCGATTCCGCGGCGGACAGGAAGGCGAGCAGTCCCGTGACGGTGGCCGACGTGCGGTTCGCGTAACCGGCGACGACGTCGGCGAAGGCGTCGAGATGTTCACGCCCGGCACTCCCCCGCGCCGATTGCCGCGTTCGCGCCTGCGCTTCGATGCCGATCCCCAGCACCCGTTCGACCTCGGCCACCAGTTCGGTCAGCGGCTGCCCGATCCGCTCGCGCAGGGACGCCAACTCCGCCGCCACCGCGGTGATCCGTGCGTAGCCGACCTGCGAATAGCGTTCGGCGGGGCCGGGATCCGCCAGCGCGTCCGCCAGCCCCGCCTGCTCCGCGTGTTCACCGGGCAGCGCCTCGCCGACGGCGTCGGCCAGGGCGGCCGAATCCGTGACGGCGCCGGTGGTGCCGTAGCCCGTTCCGATGGCCAGTTCGGACGCTCGCCGCGACAGCGCCGTCAGGTCGGCGGCTCCGATCTGCCAGCGAGCCCCGGTCAGCATCCGGACGGCGGCACTGCCCGCCATCGGGTCGGCGACGACCCGGAGCATCGCGATGACGTCGGCCACCTCGGGCGTGTGGAGCAGACCGCCGAGACCGACCACCTCGACCGGCAGACCCCGCGACCGCAGCACCTCCGCGATCGGTGCCGCGTCGGCGTTGCGGCGGATCAGCACCGCGGCGGTCGGCGGATCATCGCCCCGGTCCGCGGCGTCCGCGTACTGTTCGGCGATGCGGTCGGCCACCCATTCCCGTTCCTGCACGACGTCGCCGGTGAGGGCCAGCCGCACGTCCCCGGGTACGGCCTGCGGCCGCGCCCGCAGCATGCTGACCGCCACACCCCGCTCCCGCAGGGACGCCGACGCCATGTTGGCCAGCGCCAGGGCCTCCGGCGGGTTGCGCCAGCTGGTGAGCAGTTCCAGCGTCGGCGCCGGATCCCCGTTCGTCAGTGGGAAATCCGTGGCGAAGCGGGGCAGGTTGGCGGCCGACGCTCCACGCCAGCCGTAGATCGACTGCATGGGATCGCCCACCGCGGTGAGCGCGAGTTCGCCGTCGAGGCCGCCGCCGAACAGCGACGACAGCAACACCCGCTGCGCGTGTCCCGTGTCCTGGTACTCGTCGAGCAGCACCACCCGGAAACGGGTGCGCTCGGCGAGGCCGACCTCGGGGTGGTCCGCGGCCACGCGTGCCGCCAGCGACATCTGGCTGCCGAAGTCGAGCGCGCCTTCCCGTCGCAGGGTGTCCGCGAGCCGCTGCACCAGCGGCAGGAGTTCGACCCGGCGGTGCTGGGTGTCGAGGATGTCGAGCAGTTCCTTGCCGGGACCGCCGCGCTGCCGCGGTCCGGCGGGCAGGGTGTGGACGAGCTTGTCGAGTTCGGTGTGCGCCTCCCGCAGATCGTCCGGTTCGACGAGGTGCTCGGAGAGCTGCCCGGCCAGCGCGAGCACGGCCTCGGTGACGGACGCCGGATTCCTGTCGGTGTCGAGGTCGCCGTCCCACGAGCTCACCACCCGGTGCGCCAGCTGCCACAGTTCCGTCTCCGACAGCAGCGTCGCCGACGGTTCGATGGGCAGCAGGAGCCCGTGCTCCGACAGCAGCCGTCCGGCGTAGGAGTGGTACGTGCTGACCTCCGGTTCGCCGGCGAGGATGCGCGATCGCAGGTCGCCGCTCGGATCGACCCTTCGGAGCAGGTCCGAACCCGCGAGCCGGGCAAGGCGTCTCCTGATCCGGGCGGTCAGCTGCTGCGCCGCCTTGCGGGTGAACGTCAGGCCCAGCACCGCCTCGGGGTCGACGACCCCGTTGGCCACCAGCCACACGACGCGGGCCGCCATCGTCTCGGTCTTGCCCGCGCCTGCCCCCGCGACGACGAGGGTCGGGCCGAGGGGGGCCGCGATGACCGCGGCCTGTTCCGGGGTCGGCGGATGCTGTCCCAGTCCGATCGCGAGTTCCACCGGATCGATGCGGATGGTCATTCCGACGTCACCTGCCGTCCCTCGTCGTGCGCGGGACAACTCGTCCGCACCGGGCAGTGCCTGCATCCGTCGTTGACGCGGGCGAGGAACTCCGGCCCCTTGGTGGCGGCGGCTGCCGCGTGGATGACCGCGAGCCACGTCTCGAGGTCCTCCCCCGACAACGGTGCCTGCACCCGCTGCGTCGCGCCTTCCTTCTTGTGTGGTTTGGCGACGAAGACCAGCCGCGCCCCACCGGGATTCGACGCCGGCTCCCCGTCGATCGCACCGGTGGCCGCCGCCACCTGGTACGCCGCCAGCTGGGCGTGCTGCTGGGCGTCGTCCTTGGTGACGGGTGAGCGGGCGGTCTTCACGTCGACGATCACGGGCCTGCCCTCTGCGTCGCGCTCGAGCCGGTCGATCCGCCCCCGCAACCGGATCTTCGGTGAACCCTCCTCCCGCGGCTCGAGGACGCCGTCGACGGCCACCTCGACGCCGACCTCGGTGAGTTCGGACCGGGTGTTCCCGAGCCAGGCGGTGAACGTGGCGAGCATGTCCCGGGTGCGGTCGAGTTCGCGCCGCGAGTACCACTGGGAGCCGAGATCGATCGATTCCCACGCGTTCTCGAGCGCGCGTTCCACCTGATCGGGTGGGATGCGGCCTGCGAGCGCCTGCACCAGCGTGTGCACCAGGGTTCCGGCGATGGCGTGGGTGTTGTCGCCGTCCCGGCCGCCGTGGCGTTCGAGCAGCCACCGCAACGGGCAGGTGTTGAGCAGGTCGACGGTGGACGGCGACAGCGACACCGGCCCGTCCTCCGCGTTCCACAACGCCACGCCGGTGCTCGGTTCGGCGGTGCCGTACCACTGGTCCGGGTGGGCGCCGCGCACTCCGGCTTCGGCGAGCCGGGCGAGTTGGCGGGCGGCGCGGTCCTGGCGGGCGGGGTCGGATGCGGCGACGTCCGGATCGCAGACCACGCTGCGCAGTTCGGCGACGAGGGCGGGCAGGGCCAGGACCCGGGTCGCCGGGTCCTCCGCAGGCACGACCGCGTCCTCCGCGTCCGGATCCTGGTCTCCGGCGAGCAGTTCGTCGACGAAACGGGAGTGGACGAGGTCGGCGTCGCCGCTGGCCGAGTCGACCGCGGTGACGAGCAGACTCCGCCTCGCCCGGCTGCACGCCACCAGGAACAGCCTGCGTTCCTCGGCCAGCAGCGGCGCAGTACGCGACATCCGGTCGGCGGCGGTCTCGCTGCCGTCGGACACGCCGCCCGTGAGGTCGATCAGCGCCTCCGTGCCGAGCAGGCTTCCTCGGGCCCGCAGGCTCGGCCACAGCCCTTCCTGCACCCCCGCGACGGCGACGACGTCCCATTCGCGGCCGGCGGCGGAGTGGGCGCTGAGCACGGACACGGCGTCGCCCGGAACGACGGACACGGCGCGTGCGGTGGGAATCGCCTGCCCGGTCAGGTAATCGACGAACCCGGCGAGCTGCGACCGCGGGAGACGGTCGACGTAACTCGCCGCGGCATCGAACAGGGCGACCACGGCGTCGAGGTCGCGGTCGGCCTGCGCCCCGATCGGACCGCCGCGGGCGGACGCCGCCGCCCAGCGACGTTCGAGTCCGGTGGCCTGCCACGCCGCCCACAGCACGTCCTCGATGCCGCGCCCGCGCCCCAGCGGAACCCTCGCCTTCCGCAGTACGGACAGCACCCGGTTCAGGGACGCCGCTTCGACGTCGGTCAGCTTCGCCGTGACCCTGCGGGTGCTGTCCGTCTCGCCGACCAGCAGGAGACGGAGCAACTCCGCGGAGTCGCGGTCGCCGCCGGAGGCCAGCTCGGCGCGCCGCAGACCCCGGCGAAGACGCCGGAGCGCCACGGGTTCCGCGCCGCCGACCGGGCCTGCGAGCAGGGCGAGGGCGTCCTCGCCGGTGAATTCCTGCCCCGACAGTGCCCGCAGCACCAGCATCAGCCCCGACACGCCGTGCTGACGGGCCAGCGGCAACTCGGACGCCGCGGTGGTGACGGGCACACCCGCACCGAGCAGCGCCCGCCGGAGCGGAGCCAGCGCCCGCGGAACCGAGCGCACGATCACCGCCATCTCCGACCACGGCACCCCGTCGAGGAGGTGGGCGCGGCGCAGGGTGTCGGCGATCAGCGCCGCCTCCTTCGCCGCGGTGCCCAGGACCCGGACCGACGTCCTGCCGCCGTCCCGCGACGGGGTCCAGATCCGGTGGGGCAAATGCCCCGGCAGTCGGGACGTGATCCGGGCCGCGGTGGTCGCGACCTCCGCCGAACTGCGAAAGTTGACCGGTAGCAGCACTTGCCGCGGGTCGCCCTTGTCGGCCAGGTCGGCGAGGAACGTGGGGTCGGCCCCGCGGAACCCGTAGATCGACTGGTCCGGGTCACCCGCCACGACCGTGGTGCGGGTACCGGTGCCGACGAGCCGGACCAGTTCCGCGGCCTGCGGATCGAGGTGCTGGGCGTCGTCGACGAGCAGGTGCCGCACCCGGGCCCGTTCCGCGCGCAGCAGGTCCGGGTCGGTGGCGAACGCGGTGAGGGCCGCACCGATGAGTTCGGCCGCGTCCAGCGCCGGAGCCGTGGCCTCGGGGGCCTCGACACCCACCGCTCCGCGCAGCAGCATGCCGTGCTCGTACCGGGCGGCGAACCTGCCCGCCGCCACCCACTCGGAGCGGTCGTGCCGCCGACCCAGCTTGATGAGATCTTCCGGGCCGAGACCGCGCTCGCTCGAGCGCAACATGAGGTCGCGCAGTTCGACGGCGAAGCCGCCCAGCGCCAGTGCGGGACGCAGACGGTCGGGCCACATCTCGCCGCCGTCTTCGATGTCGCCCTGCAGCATCTCGCGGAGGACGGCGTCCTGCTCGGCGCCGGTGATGAGGCGCGGCGGCGGATTGCCGTGGGCGGCGGCCTGCAACCGCAGCACCGCGAACGCGTAGGAGTGGACGGTGCGGACGAGCGGTTCGCGCGTGGCCCGGGGCCCGTGATGCTCGTCGTGACCGATGAGGGCGGCGGTGACGTCTTCACGCACGCGGCCCGCCGCACGCTTCGACTGCGTCAGGACGAGCACCGACTCCGGGTCTTCACCGCCGGCGATCCGGTTCACCGCGACGTCGACGAGCAGCGACGTCTTGCCGGTTCCCGGGCCGCCGAGCACCTGCCACGGATTCCAGCCCAGGCCGAGGGGCGGTGCGGTGAGGACGCGCTGCGTGGAGTCGTCCCACACCCGGGCCGGGCGGTCGGGGCTCGGGCGGTGCACGAGCCGGGCCCGGGGAGCCGACGTCCTGGTGCGCACCGCCGATTCCGTCATGGGCAGCATTCCACCAGAACGGTCCGACATCTCCGGCGGCGGCCCGATCCGGCATCATGGGTCGGGTGTCAGCACTGAATACGTACCTGTTCGGCGCCGAGGACGGCACGGAGATCCTCGCCCTGCACGGACTCACCGGTCACGGCAGACGGTGGGAGGCGCTGGCCACCGACCAGCTTCCCGGCGCCCGGTGGATCTCCCCCGACCTGCTCGGGCACGGCCGCTCGACGTGGTCGCCGCCGTGGAACCTCGAGGCCCATGTCGCGAGCCTCGTCGACACCCTCGACGCGCACGCCCGGGGACCGGTCCTGGTGGTGGGCCACTCGTTCGGGTGCGCCCTGGCGCTGCACCTGGCACGCACCGTCCCCGACCGGGTCCGCGGCCTCGTGCTGCTCGACCCGGCGATCGGGCTCGATCCCGCGCAGATGCGGTCGGTGGCCGATCTCACCATCTCCTCCCCCGACTACACCGACGTCGAGGAGGCCCGGTCCGACAAGCTGCACGGCTCGTGGGGGGAGGTGGCCCGCGACGTCCTCGAGGACGAGATCGCCGAACACCTCGTGCCCCTCGAGAACGGCCGGGTCAACTGGCGACTGTCCACCCCGGCCGTCGTGACGGCGTGGGGCGAACTGGCCCGCGAGGCGGTCCTGCCGCCCGCGCATCTGCCGACCGTGCTCGTGCAGGCGTCGAAGGTGCAGCCGCCGTACGTCACACCCGAGTTCCGCAAGGCCCTCGTCGACCACCTGGGCGACAACCTCACCGCCGTCGACCTCGACTGCGATCACATGGTGCCGCAGGCCCGGCCCGACGAGGTGGCCGAGCTCATCCGCACACTTCTCTGATGGTCGCGACGACGGAAGAACAGGTCGAGGCGGTCCGCGCGCTGGTCGCGTCGATTCCGCCCGGCCGGGTGGCCACCTACGGCGACATCGCCGCGGCGGCCGGGCTGTCCAGTGCGCGGACAGTGGGCTGGATCATGCGCACCGACTCCGCCGACCTCCCCTGGCACCGCGTGCTGGGCGCGTCGGGGCGGCCGGCGCCGCACCTCGCGCACAAGCAGATCGCGAAGCTCGAACTCGAGGGCGTGCCCATCCGGGACGGCCGCGTGGATCTCGCGGCGGCGCGGTACCGGTTCGATCCGCCCGGCTGACGGTCACCCGCCTCAGCAGGTGCTCGGCGCGGGGTCGCCGCGGAACCGGGCGTCCATCCAGTCGAGCCCCTGGGGCAGTCCCAGCGCCGCCGCCGACAGATGGTCGGGTGTCGGCGTGAGCAGCGTCTGCACCGGGGTGCCCGCGTCGCAGTACCGCCGCAGGGTGGTGTCGATCGAGTCGACAGGGATCAGCGCGTCCGTCGGGCTGTGCCATTCGAAGATCGGTACGGTGGGCACGCCCGGGTACAGCTCCAGGCTGTTCTCCTCCATCACCTTCCACGCTTCCGGGTCGTCCATGAAGTTCTGGTTGTCGGTCATTTCCGAAGCGCTGTGCCCGATTCCGAACAGCATGATCTCGTTGGTGCATCCGTTGCCGATCATCTGCTTCATCCGGCGGCCCTCGTCGTTGAGTTGGCCGCTGACGTCGATGCGATCCGGGTATTCGCGTTCCAGACCCAGTGCGGCGGCCATCGCGAGACCGAACGCGGGGTGCGGGTTGGTGCCCAGCGCCTCCGCCATCTTCACCAGGTTCATCGGGGTTCCGCCCTCGGCGGCGCCGACGATGTTCAGTTCGGGGGCGTAGCTCGGCGCCAGCGCCGCCGCCCATGCCGTCGCCATGCCGCCACCGGAGTACCCGCCCAGTCCGACCTTGCTGTTCTGTACCTGCAGTTCGGGGACCCGCTGGACGGCTCGGATGCCGTCGAGCGTGATCTGGCCACCGAGTTTGGCTGCGCCGTACGCCATCCGCGGTCCCAGATGGTCGGGCAGCGCTACCGCCCACCCGCGCGCGAGAGCGATGTTGAGGCCTGCCGCCTCCCGGATCTGGTGCAGCGGGTCGGTCGTGTACAGCTCGGTGACGATCTTGCACTTGTTGCCCAGCGAATTGATGATGTGCTGATACGACACCAGCGGGCCGTCCGGGACGTGGTTCGGGGGCAGCACGTACGTGGTGTTCGCCGCGATCGGCCTGCCCTCGGAGTCGGTGGTCCGGAACAGTAACTCCCACATCGCACTACCGGGGAAGTAGTACGACGGCGGCAACTGGCGGATCTTCAGCACGTCGCCCGGAGCGTGGTCGGCGATGTCCGTGGGCTGAATGTAGAAGGGGTCCGGGTCGGCGACCGGGAAGATCGCGTCGGCAGCGGGCGGTGTCGGCAAGGGCGGCAACGGAACCAGCGGTTGTGCCGCGGAAGTTCCAGCGCCGACGAGGGCGGCGGTCAGGGCGAGGACCGAGCCGACTACGGCGGTGCCGAAGGATCTGCGGAACAACGAGCCCATGACATACCCCACATTTCAGCGACGGGTCGACGGCATCACTATGCCAGAGCGTCGATAAAGATCCGCCCCTTTCCCGGTACCGAACAGGTCTCTGACCGATACTTCGATTCACAGATACTTTTCCGTGACACACCCGCGCGTCACACGACGAGCGCCGGCGTCACGGACATCGAGGCGTCGGCGGACACGACCAGCGTGGCAAGGACATTCACAGCGGCGGTCAGTTCGGACACCGGCCGCGTGAACGGCATCCGCTGATGGTCGTCGAACAGATGGCCGGTGCCGAACCGCGGCCCCGGCGCCAGCAGCAGCCCCCTCGACCGCGCGGCCGCGACGAGGTCCGTCGAACTCGCACCGGCCGGAAGCCTGCACCACAGGGACAGTCCCCCGGCGGGCAGCACGTAACTCCACTCGGGCAACCGCTCGTCGACCGCCGCCGCGAGCGCGTCCCGCTGCACCCGGAGGTCACGGCGGCGCTGCGCAACCAGCCGGTCGTGCCAGGCGAACAGGCGCACGGCCGCAAGCTGATCCAGCACGGAGACCGACAACTGCCTGCGGGCCATGATCTTGGCCATCTGCGCGGTGCGGGCAGCCTCCGCACGCACCCAGCCGATGCGGATACCTCCCCACACGGTCTTGCTGAGGCTGCCGATCGCCACGGTCGCCGATTCCGGGACCGGGACGCCGAACGGCTCGAGGTCGTCCGGACCGTCCAGCACGATGTCGGCCGCCACTTCATCCACGACGGTCACCACTCCGTGGCGGGCGAGGGTCGCGGCCAGCCGCCGTCTGCCGTCGGGGGTCGCCCTTGCTCCCGACGGATTGGAGAAGTCCGGCATCACGTACGCCACCGTGGGGGCACTCTGCCGGGCGGCTCGGTCCACTTCGGCGACGAACGCGTCCGGGTCGGTCGCGTCGATCGGCACCGGAACGGGTCTGCCGCCGGCCGCCTGCACGGATTCGACCGCGCCGGGATACGTCGGGTGTTCGATCAGGACGCGGTCGCCCGCCTCGACGAGCGCCTCGAACACCACCTCGGTGGCGTCGCCCGCGCCCCCGGTGACGAGGATCTGGTCCGTCGTGGTCGGGCGACCACGGCGCGTGTAGCGGTCTGCGATCGCGGCCCGGAGTGTGGTCAGTCCCCCGGGGTGGTATCCGTGCTGGGGCATGAAGTGGGGCAACTCGTCGACGGCGTCGAGGTACGCCTCCCTGAGTTCGGGGGCGGCCGCCGGTGCGGCGTTGACGAGGTCGATCACACCGTCGACCGGCGCCCCGACCATGCTCCCCCAGGCAGGCGGACCGGACGGCATCGCCACGAATGTCCCCGATCCGTGCCGCGCCGACGCCCAACCCGCCTCTCTCAGTTCGCGATAGGCGGCGCTGACGGTCACCCGGCTGAGCCGGAGTTCCTCCGCGAGGGCCCGTTCGGCGGGCAGCCGGACTCCGACGGCCATGGATCCGTCGGCGACCCTCTCGCGGAGGGCGTCGGCGAGCCCGCGGTACAGCGGTTGCCCGCCTGCGGGCGCCGCACCGAGCAGCACCGCCAATTCGGCCGCGGAGACGGTTCGGACCGGTTCACTGCTCATACAGGCCACTTTTCCACAGAGGACTGAATATCGCAGTCCACTTCGGGCCGACAATCGATACATGCTGGTAATTGGAATCCTCTTGGCCCTCAGCCTGGCGTCGGTGGCCTGGCTCTGCGTCAGCACGGCGCAGGGCGGACGGTCCGGGCTCGCCGGTCCTCCACGCAGCCACCTGCACAGCGACTGAGGGTGTGCGGCAGCATGAGGGAATGAACTCTGCCGCGCCCGTTCACGCGATCGTCCTCGCCGGTGGACGAGCCACTCGAATGGGCGGCGTCGACAAGCCGGCCGTGGTGGTCGGCGGACGCCGGATGCTCGACACCGCTCTCGACGCGGTCGACGACTGTGAGCGCATCGTCGTCGTGGGACCTCGCCGCGCCGACCTCGATTCGACGGTGCTCCAGACGCAGGAGACGCCGCCGGGCGCGGGCCCGGTCGCGGGGGTGGCCGCAGGGCTGGCCGTACTCGACGCCGACCCGGGCGACCGGGTGATCCTGCTCGCGTCGGACCTGCCGTTCGCGGAACCGGCGATGGCGGAGGCCCTCGCCGCCGCCGTGCAGGACGCCGACACGGTGTTCGCGGTCGACGAGTCGGGCCGCCTGCAGTTCCTGTTGTCCGCGTGGCGCGTCGGCGCGCTCACCGACCGGCTCCGCGCGCTCGGCTCGGCCGTGAACCAGCCGATGAAGGCCCTCGTCCCGGAATCGTTCGACACGGTGCTCTTCCGCGGCGTCACCGACTGCGACACACCGGAGGACGTCGAGCGGGCCCGCAGCACGGCCGCGGCGGTGCCCGTCACTGTCGCCGAGGCCCGGACCGCAATCCTGGCCGCGGTCCCCCCACTGCCACCGCGCGCCGCGGCGCTCGGCACGTCGCTCGGCGCCACGCTGGCCGAGCCGCTGCTCGCCGCCGAAGCCCTGCCGCGTATCGCGGTGTCCGCCATGGACGGGTACGCCGTCGCGGGCGACGGTCCGTGGGTGCTGCGCGACGCCATCCGGTACGCCGGCAGCGACGAGGAACTGGAACTGACGGAAGGTGAGGCGGCGCGGATCGCGACCGGCGCGCATCTGCCCACCGGCGCCTCCACCGTTGTGCGGGACGAATTCGCCGTGACGACAGACACTTCCGAGGGGCCACGACTGTCCCGCCGGGAGGACGCCCCGGTGCGCGACGACGCGCGGCGTCGCGGCGAGGACTGGCACGAGGGGTACCGGCTCGCGGCGGAGGGAACGGCCGTCACACCCGCGCTCGTCTCCGCGGCCGCAAGCGCCGAGGTAACCACCGCCGGGGTCCGCGGACCGGTCCGCGCGCACGTCGTGGTGACGGGAGACGAGATCCGGCGCGACGGCCCGCTGCGGCGCGGGCAGACCCGAGATGCCCTGGGGCCCGTTCTCCCCCAATTTCTCTCGTGGTGCGGAATCCACACGGTCGCCGACACGCACTTGCGGGACACGTCCGACAGCTTCGACGAGTTGTTCCGGGAAGTCCGCCGGCCCGACCTGATCGTGATCGTCGGGGCCACCGGCGGCGGCGCGGCCGACCAGCTGCGTGCGGCGCTCGACCGCGCGGACGCCCGGATCGTCGTGGGGAGGGTGCGGTGCCGCCCGGGCGGTTCCCAGGTGACCGCCCTGCTGCCCGACGGCCGGGTGGTGCTCGGGCTGCCCGGCAACCCGTACGCCGCGGTCGTGACACTGCTGACCACGGTTCCGTCCATCGTGGCCGCGCTCACCGGTCGCACCCCGGCACCGATTGAGCTGGGGCGCATCGCGAATGCGTCCGAGGTCAGTGGTGACGCCACCCGCATCCTGCCCGCCGTCCCGCAACCGGACGGCACGTGGCGCGTCGACCCCGGAATCCGGACCGCGCATCTCGCGGGCCTGATCGACCGCGAGGCGCTGGCGCTGGTCCCGGCGGGGGCCGTCGACGGCGATCTCGCCGAGCTGGTGCCGCTACCGCGCTGAGCGGACGGTTCAGCGCTGGTACGACAGTGCGCGCACCGCGGCCGGGATTCCGCTGCGGTAGCGGTCCGCGACGAGATCGACGATCGCCGGATCGACGCCGAGCGGCTCGGCCACCCCGTCCGCACCGGCATCGGCGAGGCGGGCGTGGAACAGTCCGTGGGCCAGGAGATACGACGCGATGAACACCCGCTGCTCGCCGTCGGCCCGCAATCCGGCGACCACGTCGGGGACGCGCGGCTGCGCGGTCGCCACGTAGCCGATCCGGACCCTCGACGCGACGAGTTCCGACAGCATCGCCGCGGCGCGCCGGACGTCGCGGAGCGCCCGGGGGTCGGACGAGCCGGCCGCGGCGAGCACGACCGCGTCGCCGGGCCGCCAGCCCGCGTCGACGAGACGCCGCAGCAGGACGTCCGCGAGAACGGGGTCCGGTCCCAGAGCCCGGGTCACGGCGACGGAGGGATGGCCGCTGTCGGCGACCTCCCGCGGAACGTCGGTGTGGACGTGGTAGCCCGACGCGAGGAACGCCGGCACCACGACGGCGGGCCCGGTGATGTCGCGGAGCACCTCGGCGGGTGAAGGCCCGAGAACGTCCACGAAAGACACTCGGGTGGGTCCGACCTGCTCGGCGACAGCGTCGGCGAGCGCGGCGATCATCTCCACGCCCCGGGGACTCCGCGTTCCGTGTGCCACCAGTACCAGTGCTGTCTCGTTCATTGCTGTCCCTCCTCACGTGAATCGGCGCAGTCGACGGGATCGAGCGCGAGGCGGTATCCCCGCTTGACCACCGTCTGGACTGCCTTGGGTGCGCCCAGGGACGCGCGCAGTCTGGCCACTGCCGTCTCCACCGCGTGGGTGTCGCCGCCACCACCGGGCAGTGCGGCGAGCAGTTCGTCCCGGGGGACGACCCGGCCGGGCCGGGCGCCGAGCGTGCGCATCAGCGACATCGCGGCGGGCGGCAGCTGACGCACCTCGCCGTCGACGACGACGCATCCGCCGCGGATGCTCAGCTCGTGTCCGGCGGTGTGAATCTTGTTCGCCCGCCGCGGCAGCTCGTCGGCGATGTGCCGGGCGAGCGCACCGAGCCGCGAGCGTGCCGGCATCGTCGTCGGAACCTCGAGTTCGCGGAGCGGTCCGGCGGTGACCGGTCCGACGCAGGCGGCGAGCACCCGGTGCCGGAACGAGTGCAGCACCATCTCGATCATTCCGGTCTCCTTGGCGCGGGTCAGCAGCGAGGCCACCGCCGGTGCGCTGGTGAAGCTGACCGCGTCGAGACCGCCGGAGGCGATCAGTTCGATCATCCGGTCCATCGGGGCCTGGTCCTCGAGCGGCGTCCACCGGTAGACGGGGACGGCGATCACGTCGGCGCCCGCACAGCGGAGCACCTCACAGAAGTCCGCAACCGGCTCCCATTCCGTGGTGGCGCCGTGCAACTGGACCGCGATGCGCTTGCCTTCAACACCCTCGCCGAGGAGGTGATCGAGTACTTCGGCCGACGACTCCGACGCGGGTGACCACTCTTCCCGCAGGTCCGCCGCCCGGATCGCCCCCTTTGCCTTGGGTCCGCGGGCCAACAGCCGGCTGGAGGCCAACGCCCGGCCCAGCTCCTCCGCTTCACCCCAGCCGTCCGCGGCCTCCATCCAGCCGCGGAAACCGATCCCGGTGGTCGCGACGACGATCTCCGGCGGGTTGTCGATGATCTGGCGCGTGACGCGCTCGAGTTCCGTGTCGTCGGCCAACGGGATGATGCGGATGGCCGGAGCGTGCACCACGGTGGCACCCCGCCGCGTCAGCAGCGTGGCGAACTCTTCCGCACGCCGGGACGCCGTGATCCCGATCGTGAACCCGCACAGCGGCGTCGCGTCGTTCACGCGTGCGTGCTGTGGACCTGGACGACGCCGGCCCACACCCGCACGTCGTACACGGGCAGCCGCACCGACTCGTCGTCGAGGCAGCGACCGTCGACCAGCGAGAACACCTGCTTGAGCAGCGGCGACGCCACGGTGGGCTCCCCGGCCCGGTCTCCCACGAGGCCGCGGGACATCACGGCGGCGCGCCCGAACGGGTCGATGTTGCCGACGGCGTGCAGGGATCCGTCCTCGAGAAGGAACAGTGCCACCTGCTCTCCGCCCCGCAGCAGCACCGCCACCCCGAGACCGGGGATCAGCTGGCTGAGCGGACACGCGGACGTCCATTCGAGACGGCCTGACTTGACGCTTTCGAACCTGGTTCCACTGGCACTGTGGACGTTCATGTCGACGACGGTCATCACAGTCCTCCTTCGGGCTGGTGTGTATCCGTGCTTGGATACATAGTTCGTGGTGGGTGTTTCCGCAGCGTTAAGCGGGGATTACTCCGATGTAGAAGCTGCGAATTTCGGCATTCCCATCAGCACCGGGACCTTCCGGACACCCGTGTCGTCGAACGCGACGGTCGGATCGGCCTCGTCGGGTGCGTTGACGAACGACACGAACCGCGACAGCTTCTCCGGGTCCTCGAGCACACCCGCCCATTCGTCCTTGTAACCGAGAACGTGCTTGGCCATGGCCGCCTCGAGCTCGGCGGCGATGCCCAGGCTGTCCTCGCACACCACGGCCTTGAGGTGGTCGAGTCCGCCGTCCAGCGAGTCGACCCACGGCGCGGTGCGCTGGAGCCGGTCGGCGGTGCGGATGTAGAACATCAGGTACCGGTCGATGTAGCGGATCAGGGTCTCGTCGTCGAGCCCGCCCGCGAGCAGCTGGGCGTGCTTCGGGGACTGGCCGCCGTTACCGCCGACGTACAGGTTCCAGCCGTTCTCGGTGGCGATGACGCCGACGTCCTTGCCGCGTGCCTCGGCGCATTCGCGGGCACAGCCCGACACACCGAACTTGATCTTGTGCGGGGACCGCAGACCGCGGTACCGGTTCTCCAGGTCGACCGCCATACCCACGGAGTCCTGCACGCCGTACCGGCACCAGGTGGATCCGACGCAGCTCTTCACGGTGCGCAGCGACTTGCCGTACGCCTGGCCCGACTCCATGCCGGCGTCGACGAGACGCTTCCAGATCGCGGGCAGCTGCTCGACGCGGGCGCCGAACAGGTCGATGCGCTGACCGCCGGTGACCTTCGTGTAGAGGCCGAAGTCGCGGGCCACCTCACCGATGACGATGAGCTGTTCGGGCGTGCATTCGCCGCCGGGCATCCGCGGCACCACCGAGTAGGTGCCGTTCTTCTGGATGTTGGCCAGGAAGTGGTCGTTGGTGTCCTGCAGTCCCGCCTGGTTGCGGTGCAGGATGTGGTCCGAGTCGGTGGACGCCAGGATCGACGCGACGACGGGCTTGCAGATGTCGCAGCCCGAGCCCGTTCCGTACTTCGAGATCAGCGCGGAGAACGTGCGCGTGTCGGTGGCCTGCACGATCTCGAACAGCTCGGCGCGGGACTGCTCGAAGTGCTCGCACAGCGCCTTCGACATCACCACTCCGGACGACGCGAGCAGCTGCTTGATGGTCGGCAGGCAGCCACCGCACGTGGTTCCGGCGTTGGTGCAACTCTTGACCTGCGCGATGTCGCAGGCGCCGTCGGCGATGGCCCCGCAGATCGAGCCCTTGGTGACGCCGTTGCAGGAGCACACCTCGGCGTCGTCGGGCAGGGATCCGGCGCCGGGCTTCTCCCCCGCGGGCGAGATGAGCGAGGCCGGATCGCCGGGCAGTTCGCGGCCGACGAGGGGTCGCAGCGACGCGTACGCGGAGGCGTCGCCGACGAGGATGCCGCCGAGCAGCGTCTTCGCGTCGTCGGACACGACGAGCTTGGCGTAGGTGCCCTTGGCGGCGTCGCTGAGAACCACCTCCAGCGCGCCGGGGGTCTGAGCGTGGGCGTCGCCGAAGCTGGCGACGTCCACACCCATCAGCTTGAGCTTGGTCGACAGGTCGGCGCCCGGGAACTCCGCCGCCCCGCCCAGCAACCGGTCCGCGACGATCTCCGCGGTGGTGTAGCCGGGAGCGACGAGGCCGTAGCACCGGCCCTCCACCGCGGCGCACTCGCCGACCGCGTAGATGTTCTCGTCCGACGTGCGGCAACCGAGATCGGTGATGATCCCGCCCCGCTCGCCGACCTCGAGTCCCGCGTCGCGGGCCAGCTGGTCCTGCGGCCGCACACCCGCGGAGAACACCAGCAGCGCAGCCTCGATCACCGAGCCGTCGGACAGTTCGACGCTGATCCCGTCCGGGCCCTCGGTGATTCCCGCGGTGCCGACGCCCGTGTGGACGGTGAGGCCCAGGTCGGTCACGAGGTTGGCGAGCAGCGCGCCGCCGCCCTCGTCGACCTGCAGCGGCATCAGCCGGGGGGCGAACTCGACCACGTGCGGGGTCATGCCCATCAACTTGAGGGCGTTCGCGGCCTCGAGTCCGAGCAGGCCGCCGCCGACCACGACACCGACGGCGCCGGGACCGGCCGCGTCGGCACGCTTCCGGATGCCGTCGAGGTCGGCGAGCGTGCGGTAGACGAAGCACTCCGGCCGGTCGTGGCCGGGGATCGGCGGCACGAACGGATACGAACCGGTGGCCATGACGAGGGCGTCGTACCCGACGACCTCACCCGAATCGGTGGTGACCTTGCGGGACTCCCGGTCGATGGTCGCGGCCCTGCGGCCGATCCGGAGGTCGACGAGGGCGTCGTCCGGGTAGTCGTTACCCGCGAGCGCAAGCTCCTTGGGATCCCACGCCCCCACGTAGGAAGACAGTCCCACTCGGTCGTACGCGGGGAGGGGCTCCTCGCAGAGCACCGTCACCGACCAGTCGTCCGACTCGTCGCGTGCCCGCAACGCCTCGACGAATCGATGTCCGACCATTCCGTGTCCGATGACCACTGCTGACTTGCGGCTCATGCCGTCGCTCCTTCTAGCTGAATTACTCGAGTTCGTGCGGTACTGCGGGAGGTCACGCCGAGACGGACACCTTTTCGTCGTCGCCGTCGGTGACGGGGAGACCACGGGTGACGGACGGGCGGCGCAGGAAGACGAACCAGGTGACGAGGATGCAGGCGAGGTAGAAGGCGAGGAACACCCAGAACGCCATGGTCGCCGACTTCGCGGTGCCGCCGTAGGACGCGCGGAGCACCAGGTTGATTCCGACGCCGCCGAGGCCGCCGATGGCGCCGGCGAATCCGATGAGGGCCCCGGACATCGCCCGCGACCACGCCGCCTTGGCCTCTCGGCTGACGCCTTCGAGCCCCTGCGCCTTGGCCTCGAAGATCGACGGGATCATCTTGTAGACCGAGCCGTTCCCGATGCCGGCCAGCAGGATCAGGGTGATGAAGCCGAACACGAACGCCACCAGTACTCCTGCGGTGGCCGCGCCGGGCGTGCCGTCGTCGACGGTGCCCGCGGTCACCAGCACTGCGGCGGCGAGCGCCATGGCGACGAACGTGTACAGCGTGATCTTGCCGCCGCCGATGCGGTCGGCGAGCTTGCCGCCCATCGGGCGGGCGATGGAGCCGAGCAGCGGTCCGATGAAGGCGATCTGCGCGGCGTGCAGTGCGGCCGCGGCGGGCGTGGCGCCACCGGCGAGGAAGTTGATCTGCAGCACCTGGCCGAACGCGAAGCTGAATCCGATGAACGATCCGAACGTGCCGATGTAGAGGAAGGCGATCACCCACGAGTCGGAGAACTTCAGCGCCTTGGCCATCGCCCGGAGATCGGACTTCTGGTTGCCGAGGTTGTCCATGAACAGGGCCGCTCCGACCGCGGCGACGGCGATGAAGACCAGGTAGACGGCGCACACGATCCAGGGGTCCGTGTTGCCCACGGTGGCGATCACGAGCAGACCGACGACCTGGATCACCGGGACACCGATGTTGCCGCCGCCCGCGTTGAGACCGAGTGCCCAGCCCTTGAGCCGCTGCGGGTAGAACGCGTTGATGTTCGTCATCGACGAGGCGAAGTTGCCGCCGCCGACGCCGGCGAGTGCCGCGACGAGGATGAACGTCGTGTACGACGCCCCCGGGTTCATCATCAGGTAGAGGGTGAACAGCGTCGGGACGAACAGGACGAGGGCGCTGAAGACGGTCCAGTTGCGGCCACCGAAGCGGGCCGTCGCGACCGTGTACGGGATCCGCAGGATCGAGCCGACGAGAGTGGGGACGGCGACGAGGAAGAACTTGCCCGCCGCGTCGATCCCGAAGACGTCGGTCGGCATGAACAGCACCATGACGGACCAGATCGACCAGACGGAGAAGCCGACGTGCTCAGCGACTACCGACCAGATCAGGTTCCGCTTGGCGATGTCCTTGCCGCCCGCCTCCCAGGCGTCGACGTCTTCCGCGTCCCAGTGCTCGATGTAGTGCTTCTTCACCCGGGCCTCCTCGTTGTGTGGGAGACCCAAAGGTAGAAAACCGGTGTTGCGGCGGTGCTGCGGTCGGTGACCGCAACGTCAACTGATCCTCACTTTTCAACTGGGGCGATGTGAGGTTTCCTGCATGTTTCCTAGACGTGTCGAAGAGCGTCCACAGGCTCGGATTCGACGTGCCAGCTGTCCTCGAGCATCCGCGGCTTGCACGCCTGGAACGCCGCTATGAGCAGGATCACCACGCCGACCGTCAGGAATCCGAACGATACGGTCCATCCGCCGGAGGCGTCGTGGAACACCCCGAACAGCAGCGGTCCCAGGCACGCGACGGCGTAGCCCACACCCTGGGTGAAACCGGACAGCGTCGCCGAGCCGAGGTGGCTGCGCGTGCGGAGATTGATGAGCGTCAGAGACATGGGGAACGTGCTCGGTCCGAGACCGAGCAGCACGATCCACAGGATCGGCGCGCTCATCGGGGCGAACAGCAGTCCGCTGAAGGCGACCAGGTAGCAGACCGCGCATCCGATCACGATCGGGAACGGGTTGCGCATGCGGGCGCACAGCGTGGGGGCGCCGAACGCGGCGACGAGACCCATGAACGAGAACAGTCCCACCATGGCGCCGCCGAACGCCTCGCTCGCCCCGGCGTCGGAGAGGATGTCGGGAATCCAGGTGAACATCGAGTACGTGATCATCGACGTCATTCCGAACATGCCGGCCATCCCCCAGCCGACGGGCGACCGCCAGGCCTTCCCGTGCGGGCGTTCGGCCTGCACACCCGCCGGCGGTTCCGCCGCGACGACCACGGTGCGACGTCGTTCCCGGGAGAGCAGGAGGATCCACGGCAGCGCCGCGGCGAAACCGAGGAGCGCCCAGACTCCGATCGAGAAGCGCCAGCCGAACGCCTCGGCGAGCGGGACGGCCACGAAGGCCGGTGCGATGGTGCCGATCTGCACCCCGACGATGTACACCGAACTCATCACGGCCAGCCGGTCGGAGAAGTACCGCTTGACCAGCGGCGGAATCACCACGTTGCCGATTCCCATGCCGGCCAGCGCGAGCGCCGACAGCGCCAGCAACGACCAGGTGTCGCTCATCAGCGCCCTCGTGAGCATGCCGACTCCGGCCATCACCATCGCCACCAGCGCGGTCCGCTCCAGACCCCACCGCTTGGCGATGAGCGGCGTTCCCAGGCCGAACAGCGCGAACATCGCCGTCGGCACCATCCCGAACACTCCCACCACGGTGGGCGAGAATCCGATGTCCTCCCGGATCTGCGAGGCCAGCGGGGTGAACGAGGTCACCGCAAGTCTCAGTACGAGAGCCGACATGGCGATCGCGCAGAAGACAAGGAGGCGGCCGCGTAGAAGAGTCACGAGAGAAATCATAGGATGACAGGATGACCTTTGGAAAACCCGTGCGTCGCTCGAGTCTCATCTCACAGGTGACCGAGCAGTTGCGCGACGAGATCTGCAGTGGACGGTGGGCGGTGGGCGCGAAGATCCCCACCGAGCCGGCGCTGTCCGAACTCACCGGAACGGGACGCAACACCGTCCGTGAGGCAGTGCAGGCCCTCGTCCACACCGGGCTGCTGGAACGGCGGCAGGGATCGGGCACGTACGTCGTCGCGACCTCCGACGTCGGCGGCACGCTCGGCAAGTACTTCGCAGGCGCGCACGAGCGCGACGTCACGGAACTGCGGCAGGCACTGGACGTCACCGCCGCCGCCCTCGCCGCCCGGCGACGCACCCCGGGCGACATCACCCGACTGCAGAGCCTGCTCGACGAGCGGTTCCGATGCTGGGCCGAGTCCGACACCGAGGCCGCCGTCGAGGCCGACGTCACCCTGCACCGTGCGATCGTCGAGGCGAGTCACAACGCCGTGTACCTCGAGTTCTACGACTCGCTGCTGCCGTCGATCGCCCAGACCGTCGACCGGCACGTGCACGCGACGGGGGCGGGATTCCACGACGAGCACCGGCACCTGATCCAGGCGATCGTCGACGGCGACGAGTCCGCGGCGACCACTGCCGCCCGCGACCTGTTCGCCGAGCTGCTCACCACCTAGAGCAGGAGACGCACCACGTCGGCGGTGCGGGCGAGTCCGGGGAACGCCTCCGCGGTCGACCGCGGGTGCAGCACGTGGACGGCGAGCCGGAACAGCACCGCCCGCAGCAGCATCTGCGGCCACTCGGGCAGGTCTTCCCACCGCCCGATGAGGGCCTCGTCGGCCCCGCCCCAGGAGATGGCGTCCACCACCGCCACCGCCGCCGCCCAGGACGCCGGACGCCAGTACGGCGTGATGTCGGTGATCCCCGGCGCCAGCGCACCGGCGAACAGAACGGTGCCGAACAGGTCGCCGTGGACGAGCTGATCCGGGCACGTGACGGGCTTGCGCAGCGTCGCCAGCCCGGTGATCAGCTCGAGACTCTTGCGGCCGTCCGGGGACGGGGTCTCGAGCTGTTCGGCGCCCTTCGCACTGCGCAGCGGGATCTTCTCCCACGCCGCCCGGTCCGCCGCCACGAACACGTCGACCTCCGCCCACGGCGCGACCGGGGGCTGCACCAGGAACCGGGGACGGTCGAGTTGCGAGGTGGCGGCGTGCAACCGCCCCGACATCGACACGACCTCGTCGTGACGCGGTTCGGGTGTGCCCTCGATGAACGTGTCGGCGCGCCACCCGGACACCACGTACCTGCCGTCGGTGGACCGCACGGGACGAGCGAGCCGCACCCCTTCCACCTCGAGCGTCTCGCGGACCTTGGCGGACCACGCGGCGCGCGCGTGGTCGGCGACGGCTGACAGGACTACGTCTCCACAGAGCCACCCGCCGTCCCAGTCCGCACCGAGTGGGATGGGCTCGACTTCCCGGAGGCCGAACGTGGAGCACACGTGCTGAGGGGGTTGGCCGGTGCTCACGTACTCAACGCTACCGCCGGGTGGGCCGGTGACAGCGCAAGGCGCGCTGGCCCGGCGACGTCAATCACGCCACGACCGGGCCGGCCGACGGGCAGGGGTCAGTAGACGGGCAGGCTCGTGTCCACCTGCTTCGCCCACGCGATCACGCCGCCCTGCAGATGGGTCGCGTCGGAGAACCCGGCCTTCTTCAGCGCGGCCAGCGCCTCCGCCGACCGGACGCCGGTCTTGCAGTGCAGCACGATCGGCTTGTTCTGCGGGAGCTCCGACAGCGCCTCCCCCGACAGGATGCGGTCCTTGGGGATCAGCACCGCACCGGGGAGGTGCACGATGTCCCATTCGACGGGCTCGCGCACGTCGATCAGTTCGATCTCCTTGCCGGAGTCGAGGAGGTCGCGCAGCTCCGTGGCCGTGATCGTCGAACCGGCCGCCGCGGCCTGCCCCTCGTCGGACACCACCCCGCAGAACGCGTCGTAGTCGATCAGTTCGGTGACGGGAGTCCGCGCCGGATCCCGGCGCAACGCGATGGTGCGGTACGTCATGTCGAGCGCGTCGTAGACCATCAGCCGTCCGAGCAGCGATTCGCCGATGCCGGTGATCAGCTTGACCGCCTCGGTGGCCATGATCGAGCCGATCGACGCGCACAGCACACCGAGCACGCCGCCCTCGGCGCACGACGGCACCATCCCCGGCGGGGGCGCCTCCGGGTACAGATCGCGGTAGTTGAGTCCGCGGCCGTTCGGCGCGTCCTCCCAGAACACGGACGCCTGGCCTTCGAAGCGGTAGATCGAGCCCCACACGTACGGCTTGTGCGCGAGGACGGCAGCGTCGTTGACTAGGTACCGGGTGGCGAAGTTGTCGGTGCCGTCGAGGATCAGGTCGTACTGCTCGAACAGTTCGACGGCGTTGTCGGGCTCGAGCCGGAACTCGTGCAACCGGACGTCGACGTTGTCGTTGATCTCGCGGATCGAGTCGCGCGCACTCTCCCCCTTGGGGCGGCCCACGTCGGAGCGGCCGTGGATCACCTGGCGTTGCAGATTCGACATGTCGACCTCGTCGAACTCGACGATGCCGAGCGTCCCGACCCCGGCGGCGGCGAGGTACAGCAGCGCCGGTGAGCCGAGGCCGCCCGCGCCGATGACGAGGACCTTCGCGTTCTTCAGGCGCTTCTGGCCGGCCATGCCGACGTCGGGAATGATCAGGTGCCTGCTGTACCGCGCCACCTCGTCGCGGGAAAGTTCGGCGTCCGGTTCCACCAGCGGCGGCAGCGCCTCGGTGGTCTTCACAGAACGGTCAAGCGACACGGCCCACTCCTGACGATTGCGCGACGGCTTCCGATGTGTCGGACAGCATTGACTTCAACGCCCCGACAAGGTCCATTCTTCCCCTCCCGCCCGCAGTCGCGCGGGACCGGTCCAGACTCATGCCCGCGGGAAGGGCCAGGGATTGAAATGGCAGGTCAGCCCGTTCATCGGCACGACACCCTCGGGGTCGAGCTGCGCGATGTCGTTGTTGGCCGTCCCGAACGTCTGCTGCATCATCACCGGCGCGAGGCCGCCCTCGGTCTCGCACGGCTGATGGTCCTGGTAGCCGATGGCGTGCCCGACCTCGTGGTTGATCTGGTACTGCCGGTACGACCCGATGTCGCCCTGGAACGCGATGGCGCCGCGCACCCAGCGCGGCTCGTTGAGGACGACACGGTCGATGCCCGGGTTGTAACAGGACACCTCCAACTGGATGTCGTAGCCACACGCCTCGCGAATGGTCATCTGCGACGTCAGCGACACCCGGAAGTCGGGATCCCCCTGGTCGACGCGCCGGAACGCGAAACGTGGGTCCTTCGTCCAGCTCTTCGGATTCGACAACGTCTGGTCGACCATCCGGCCGAACGACTCGTCGCCGCCGAATCCGGACGTGTCGACGCCGTCCTCGATCTCGACGCTGTACGTGAATTCGCGTTCGGTCCCCTGCCCGACCTTCACTCCGTTGCCGGGAACCACGTGCCAGGTGCCGGCGCCCACCGCCGTGAACGGACCGCCCTCGGGCAACGCGCCCGAGGGAAGTTCGGCGGCGAAGTTTCCGTCGGCCTCCGGCGGGACCCCGATGACGCTGGAACCGTCGGTGTCGCGAGACAGGGTGCCGAATCCGGGGGAATCGGTCTCCGCTGTCGTCTCGCCGCCGCCGGTGTCCCGGACCGCGTCGAACACGACGAGCACGGTGACCACCAGCAGGATCGGGATCGCGTACGCCCGCCAGCCGTAGGTGGAGACGAACCGGCCGATCCGGCTCTGCTTCCGGGCCTGCCGTTCGGGGCGCGGGTTGCGGGGACGGCCGACGTCGCGGCTGGTCGGGTCCCATTGCGCGCGGAGCGGCTGATGCGACTGCGCCTCCGGTGCCGACTGCGAGGCGCGGGGACCGACGTCACGTTGGTCGATGCTTCGCGGTCGTCGCTCCCCGTCCTCGGAACTCTGGGGAGCCCGGCCGCGAACACGCGGTCCTCCTCGGTCAGTCACGCAGCCCAGAATCTCACAGTCCGGCACCGCCTCGTCCCAGTGCACCGTCCGCAGGTCATTCGGCGTGTCACGTGGATGCGACCCGCAACGTCGCGGCTACCCGGATCACCAGGTGCCCCGAACCCCTGCGGTACCCCAGTTACCGGACAGGCAATATCCTTGACCGGGCGAGTCCTGCGAGTCCACCATGAACGGTTCACTACGCGCGGGTATCGTTCACACAGTTACACAGAATGTGACGCGGAATACTTGTGCAGATTGGAAGCGCTATGACTGAACTCGCGGATCGGACGAACTCCGATCGCGATGCCAACACCGGAAAGGGCACCGGGGCCCGTCGCAGCACGCGACTCCCCCGCGACGCCCGGCGACTGCAGCTACTCGCCGCAGCCAGCGAGGTCTTCGTCACACGCGGATACCACGCTGCCGGTATGGACGAGATCGCCGAGTGCGCCGGTGTGAGCAAGCCCGTCCTCTACCAGCACTTCCCCGGCAAGCT
Source organism: Rhodococcus pseudokoreensis (assembly GCF_017068395.1). Taxonomy (NCBI): domain Bacteria; kingdom Bacillati; phylum Actinomycetota; class Actinomycetes; order Mycobacteriales; family Nocardiaceae; genus Rhodococcus; species Rhodococcus pseudokoreensis. The sequence continues at coordinate 842,005 of NZ_CP070619.1, forward strand.
CGAGCTGTACGTGGCCGTGCTGCAGAGCTACGTCGACAGCCTGATCTCGGGTGTCCGGCAGGCGCTGCGCTCGACCACCGACAACAAGCAGCGTGTCCGTGCCGCGGTGCAGGCGTTCTTCGACTTCGTCGACAACGACTCGCAGGGCTTCCGGCTCGTGTTCGAGTCCGACCTCATGGGTGAGCCGCAGGTGCAGAGCCGCGTCGAGCAGGCCACCGAGGCGTGCGTCGACGCCGTGTTCGACCTCGTCAGCCACGACTCCGGTCTCGACCCCTACCGGGCCCGCATCCTCGCCGTCGGCCTCGTCGGCGCCAGCCAGTTCACCGCGCGGTACTGGCTCGAGGCGGCGCGCCCGATCCCGAAGGAAGAAGCGGTCGACACGACGGTCACGCTCGCGTGGGGCGGTCTGTCCCGCGTGCCGCTGCATCCCGAACAGCGCTGACATCCCACGAGAAAGGGCCCGACAGTCGATTCGACTGCGGGCCCTTTCTCGTGTGTTCACGTGGTCGGAGCGACTCCGACTGCGTTCACTTCGTCGGTGCGAACCCGACCTTGCGGATATCGGACGGGCCGATCTCCACGTAGGCGATCTTGCTGGACTGGATGAGGTACTTACGCCCCTTGTCGTCTTCCAGAGACAAGATCCCGTCGCCACCGGTGAGGGCGCCCGAGACCAATGTCTCGACCTCGTCCGGGGTCTGCTCGCTGCTGACGATGAGCTCACGCGGGCTGTCGATTACACCGATCTTGACCTCCACGGTCAACCTCCGAACTCTCCGAGAAACATCAGCTGTCCTGGCCAGGCTAATGCAGTGGCCGCCGCCGGTGCGCGTCTGTGGGCTGTGCCCTGAGCGAACACGCCCGACGGCGGTGCCGTCTAGACCAGCCCCGACGGCGGTGCCGTCTAGACGAGCCCCAGCACGGCCATGCGTTCGGCGTGCATCTCCTGCATGCGGTCGAACAGTGCGACGACGCCGTTGAGGTCGCCGGACGCGGAGATGACGAGTTCGGTCAGCGCCTCCCGCTGCGCCAGGACGAACTGCGCCTGGGTGATGGCCTCGCCGAGCAGTCGCCTGCCCCACAGCATGAGGCGGTCCTTGTCGCGGTTGCTGGCCTTGATCGCCTGCTGCACCTCGTGGACGACGAACTCGGAGTGGCCGGTCTGCGAGAGCACCTCCTCGATGGTCCGCGAGACCTCGGCGGGCATCGAGTGGCCGATCTCGCGGTAGAAGTCCGCCGCGATCCCGTCACCGACATACGCCTTCACCAGTGCCTCGAGCCACGTCGAGGGGGTGGTGGACGCGTGGTAGTTGTCGAGGGCGCGGACGAACGGATCCATCGCCTCGAAGATGTCGAAGCCGAGTGCGGTCAGCGCCTTCTCGAGCATCTCGAAGTGGCCCATCTCGGCGGCCGCCATGCTTGCGAGCGCCACTTTGCCCTGCAGGGTCCGCGCCATCTGCGCGTCTTCGGACAGCCGGTAGAACGCGGAGATCTCGCCGTACGCGAGGACCGCGAAGAGTTCACTGACACCGGGGTGATCAGCGGGAATCGTGGAATCAGTGGATGCAGGGGTGTTGGGCTCCATGGCGCCACAGCCTAGTGCGTCGGGCAGTGATGTTTGCCATGCGTAACCAGTTGTGGAGCGTTCTCCGGCTACAATGATCGTGGGCAACCGCTCGTCACCACGTTCGTCTCCATGGAGAACGCGGTTCGAGTGATGATCTATCACGATCCGATCGGCGGTTCCCACCGATAATGTGCGCGCACCTGATCGACGGTCCCAGCCGCGCCTCGCCGAAATCTTCGATTTCAGCGCTGAGGCAGAGGCAGGATCGACTCGGAAGAGGACATCGACGAGCGTCGACTGGGAAATCGGGCCGACCAGCGGCCTGGCCCTTACCTCGTGCGTGCGTGCAGCTACGAGGAAGGCCAGACCCCTGAGCAAGATCACTGTCGACCATGAAGACGACGCCACCGAGACCACACTGTCGGCGCAACTCGACTCCACGCACGTCGCCCCCACTTTCGCCGAACTCGGAGTTCGCGACGAGATCGTCCGCGCTCTCGACGAGATCGGCATCGAGCGGACGTTCGCCATCCAGGAGCTGACGCTCCCCCTCGCCCTCGCCGGCGACGACCTGATCGGTCAGGCCCGCACGGGCATGGGCAAGACGTTCGGTTTCGGCGTCCCGCTGCTCCACCGCATCTCCACCGGCACCACCGGGACGGCCGCACTCGACGGCACTCCCCGCGCGCTGGTCATCGTCCCCACCCGCGAGCTGTGCATCCAGGTCACCAAGGACCTCGAGGGTGCCGCGAAGTACCTGAAGGGCGAGAAGAACAAGCCGCTCGAGGTCCTCGCCATCTACGGTGGCCGCCCGTACGAGACCCAGATCGCGACGCTCCAGAAGGGCGCCGACGTCGTCGTGGGCACCCCCGGCCGTCTGCTCGATCTCGCCAACCAGGGTCATCTGATCCTCGGCAAGGTGGAGGTGCTCGTTCTCGACGAGGCCGACGAGATGCTCGACCTCGGCTTCCTGCCCGACATCGAGCGCATTCTGAACATGGTGCCGGACAAGCGCCAGACGATGCTGTTCTCGGCGACCATGCCGGGACCGATCATCACGCTCGCCCGCACGTTCCTCACCCAGCCGACGCACATCCGCGCCGAGCAGGCCGACGACTCGGCGGTCCACGACCGCACGAGCCAGCACATCTACCGGGCGCACGCGCTCGACAAGGCGGAGATGGTGGCCCGCGTGCTGCAGGCCGACGGCCGCGGCGCGACGATGATCTTCACCCGCACCAAGCGGACCGCGCAGAAGGTGTCGGACGAACTCGCCGAGCGCGGTTTCGCCGTCGGTTCCGTGCACGGCGACCTCAACCAGGTTGCCCGCGAGAAGGCTCTCAAGGCGTTCCGGTCGGGCAAGATCGACGTGCTCGTCGCGACGGACGTCGCGGCCCGCGGTATCGACATCGACGACGTCACCCACGTCATCAACTACCAGTGCCCGGAGGACGAGAAGACGTACGTCCACCGGATCGGCCGCACCGGCCGCGCGGGCCGCACCGGCATCGCCGTGACGCTCGTGGACTGGGACGACATCCCCCGCTGGCAGCTCATCGACAAGGCTCTCGGCCTCGGTATCCCGGATCCGGTCGAGACGTACTCGAGCTCCCCGCACCTGTACGAGGAACTGTCGATCCCGGCCGAGGCGACCGGCACGATCAAGCGCCCCCGGGTCGAGAAGGCCGCGCCCGCGCAGAGCGAGAACACCGATACCGAGCAGGGTGAGAAGGCCGAGCGCACGGAGCGTCCGGCACGCACCCGCACCCGTCGCCGCACGCGTGGTGGCCGTCCCGCGGATTCCGTGGGCCCCAAGTCGCCGGAGCCGACGGCACCCGAATCCGCAGCGCCGAGCACGGACGCCGACGGCGAGGGTTCCAAGCCCCGCCGGCGCCGGCGCCGCCGAACCACGAAGGTCGGCGCCGCCGCGACGAACGCGGAGTAACCAACCACCGTGCTCGCACCTGAGCGGCGCTCGCGCGCCGATCTCGTCGTCGCTGCCGGAATCGCCGTCGCGGTCGTGGTCGCCCTCACCGTGGTGTGGTTCCGCAGCGATGCCCGGGGCACCACCTCGGTCACCGCCGCCGAGCCGCCGCCCGCGCTCGTCACGGCCCTGACGGTCCCGGAGACACTGAGCCCGATCTGGGACTCCGCCAGTTCCGCCACCACCGCGCCTCTCGTCGTCGGCGGTGCCGTCGTCACCGCCGAGGGCGGCGACGTCGTGGGCCGGGACCGGATGTCGGGTACCGAACTGTGGCGGTACGAGCGTGACCTCGACCTGTGTGGTGTGACGGCGTCGTGGGAGAAGGTCGTGGCCGTCTACCGCGACGACCGCGGATGCTCCCAGGTCACCGAACTCGACGGCGGCACCGGTGAGCGTTTGGCGCAGCGGAACAGCGACGCCGATCCCGCGGTGACGCTGACGGCCGACGGAACCTATGTGGCGTCGCTCGGCGACCGCCGTCTGGAACTGTGGCGCTCCGACCTCGTGCGCACCGTCGAGTACGGGCGGGTGGACGCACCGGTGAACCCCAAGAAGCAGCCCCGCAGCGGATGCACGCTGATCGACGCCGGTTCGAGCAGCAGCAAGCTGTCCGTGCTCGAGCGCTGCCCCGGCGAGGTGGCCGATCGGCTGACAGTCATGAATCCCTCGCCGAAGGACAATCAGGAACCCGAGGAGTACGGGTCCAGCGTCCTGGCGGGTGTCGACGCCGGCGTCGAGGGTGCGCGCATCCTCGGGGTGTCGGGCGAGACCACGGCCGTCTACCTGCCCGCGGGCAGGACGACCGGACCACGGATCGGCTTGTTCGACGGCACCGGCAACGCCGTGTCGGAATACGCGCTCGCCCTGAAGATCGGACCGGATCCGGTCACGTCGGCGAGCAGTTCGATCGTCACCTGGTGGACCGGTTCGGATGTCGTCGCGCTCGGCGCGTCCGATCTCGTTCCCCGCTGGACCTTCCCCGGCGCTCTCGGCCCGGGCGCCGTCATGGCCGGGAACCTGCTGGTTCCGGTGGAATCCGGGATCGCCGTGCTCGATCTGTCGAACGGCGCGTTGCTGCGCACGATCCCGGTCGCGCGGGACACCACGACCGGGCCGATCATCACGACCGTGGCCGGCGACGTCGTGCTCGAACAGCGCGGCGACGGTGTGGCGGCGCTGCGCTGAGGTCGCCGCTCAGGCGGGTTCGGCGAACACCACGAGGTAGCCGTCGGGATCGCGGAGCCAGATCTCGCGATGTCCTGCATTGGGATTGACGTGCACGTCCGTGACCACGTCGGCTGCCGCCTCCCGCACCCGCGCGACGGTGCCGTCGAAGTCGGTCGTCTCGAACCAGATCGCCACCCCGTTTCCCCGCGCAAGCGACGGATCGCCGATGGTGCCGTGGTGGTGGCCCTCGTCGAGTCGGTGCAGTTGCAGGATCATGTGCCCGTCGACGAGGAGTTGCTCGTAGTCCTGTCCACCGTGGCCGCTGCGCGCGTTCAGGACCTTCCGGTACCACTCGCCTGCGCGTTCGACGTCGTCGACGGCGAGGAGCGGCTGAGCCCGCATCGTCAGGGTGTTGTTCCGAGGCGTGTCCGTCATGGTCCCGACGTTAGCGCCGGGCACCGCGCTGCACTTGGACGAATGGGCACGCCGCTCTCCCGTCAGCGGAAGGTAGCGCGGTACGCGGAGGGTGAGACGCCGACGGTGCGCGCGAGGTGTTGCCGCAAGGAGGTCGCGGTGCCGAATCCCGCGGCCCCGGCCACGTCGTCCACCGGCAGGTCGGTGTTCTCCAGCAGTTCACGGGCGCGGGTGATCCGCTGCTCGAGAATCCACTGCGTCGGCGACATCCCCGTCTCGGCGCGGAATCGCCGGGTGAATGTGCGCACGCTCATCGACTCCCCCGCAGCCAGTTCCCGCAGCGACACCGGCTGATCGAGCCGGGCCAGCGCGCGAGCCCGCGCTCCCGACGTCGACGCACCGTCGGCCTCCGGGACCGGCGCCGCGACGAACTGCGCCTGACCGCCGCTGCGATGAGGCGGCACGACCGTTCCGCGCGCCACCTCGTTGGCCACCGACGCGCCGTGGTCGACACGAATCATGTACAGGCACAGATCGATTCCAGATGCGACGCCGGCGGCGGTGAGTACTGGGCCGTCGTGGGTGTAGAGCACGCCGGGGTCCAGGTGCACGTCCGGGTAGAGCCGCCGGAACGCGTCCGCCGACTTCCAGTGCGTCGTGGCACGCCGGTTCTCCAGCAGGCCGGCGGCCGCGAGGACGAACGAACCCGTGCAGATCGAGGCCACCCGGGTGCCCGGCCGGATGTGTGCGAAGGCGTCCGCGAGGTGGCGGGGCAGCCCGCCGTCCGCCGGCGGGTCGTAATCCTGATCGGATGCCGGGACGACGACCGTGTCGGCGGTGCCGAGCAGCGCCGGGCCGTGCTCGACCGACAGCGTTACGTCGGTGTCGGTCCGGACGGGGCCGGGAGCGAGGGCGCACGTGAGGACCTCGTACAGCGGTTCGCCGTCCCGCGATCGCGCTTCGCCGAACAGTCGGTGGACGATTCCGAATTCGATCGGGAGCAGGCCGTCGCGCACGAACACGACCACGCGATGCCGTCGCCCGGCCCGGTCACCTCTCGATTCGGACATGGCCCGATTATTTCACATAGTGTCTCACCGGCCACTGGTGCGGCGACGTACGCGGATCCATGATCGGAAGGGTCGAAGGCGACCGAGCGAAAGGTGAACCATGAAGATCCTGTGGGTATCGGCACATCCCGAACCGAAGTCCCTGAACGCGGCACTGCGCAGCGACGCCCTCGCGGCCCTGCGCGGCGCCGGCCACGAGATCCGGACCTCCGACCTGTACGAGATGCGATGGAACCCCGTCGTGACCGCGGACGACTTCGCGCACGATCCGAGCGGCCGCCTCCTGGTCGGGGCGCGGTCCGGGCGGGCACTGGCCGAGGGCACCCTGGCTCCCGACATCCTCGCCGAGCAGCGCAAACTCGGGTGGGCCGACGCGGTGATCGTGCAGTTCCCGCTGTGGTGGTACGGCATGCCCGCGATCCTCAAGGGCTGGTTCGACCGGGTGTTCGTCGAAGGCTACGGATACGGGATCCGCCGCGAGGACGGTTCCACCCGGCGGTACGGCGAGGGGACCCTGGCCGGCAAGCGGGCGATGACCGTCGTCAGTTTCGGCGGCAGCGCCGACAGCGCGGGCCCACGCGGAATCAACGGCCAGATGGACGAGGTCCTGTTCCCCATCCACCACGGAATCTTCTGGTACACGGGGATGTCCGTGCTGCCGCCCGTCCTGATCGACAGCGCGGACCGGTTGCCCGCCGAGCACTACCCCGGCGTCGCGGCCCGCCTGATCGAGCGCGTGTCCGGCCTGTTCACCGACACGCCGCTGCCCTTCCGCTCACAGAACGGCGGCGACTACGACGACCGGTTCGTGCTCCGCGAGGACCGGGCACCCGGCGTCACGGGTCTGCGCGCCCACTACACCGACGCGGAGTCCGGGACACGCGGATCGGACGCCGAAGTCCCCACCCACTGCGCGGTGTAACGTGTTCTAATTCACGTCATGGCAACCTATGTAATCACCGGCGCGGCCTCGGGCATCGGGGCGGCGAGTCGCCGCACCCTCGAGGCCGGCGGCCACACCGTCATCGGCGTCGACCTCGCACACACCGACGTGACAGCCGACCTGTCGACCCCCGGCGGCCGGGCCGCGGCCGCCGCCGCCGTGACCGAAAGGAGCGGCGGCGTCGTGGACGGCCTCGTCTGCTGCGCCGGACTCGGATCGCTGTCCCACGTCCCCGGCGGCAAGCTGATCGCCGTCAACTATTTCGGGGCCGTGGAACTCGTGATGTCCCTGAAACCCGCGCTCGAACGCGCCGACGGCGCCTCGGTGGTGGTGATCTCGTCGAGCAGCACCACCACCCAGCCCGGCGTTCCCGAAGATCTGGTGACCGCATGCCTGCGCGGCGACGAGGCGGAGGCGGTGCGGATCGGCGACGAGGTGACCGCCATCCCCGCGTACCCGGCATCCAAGCTGGCGCTGGCCTGGTGGATCAGACGGGAAGCGGTGCGGCCCGACTGGATCGGCAACGGAATCCGGCTCAACGCAATCGCGCCGGGCATGATCGACACGCCGATGACCAGCGGGGACGACCTCGACCCCGAACTGGCGAAAGCCCTCGACTTCTATCCGGTGCCGCTCGGCAGACGCGGCCGCCCGGACGAGATCGCCGCACTCGTCGAATTCCTGCTGGGACCGGGGTCGACACTGTTCTGCGGAAGCGTCGTGTTCGCCGACGGAGGCACGGATGCCCAACTACGCCAACAGGATTGGCCCGCCGCGTGGAATCCCACGCCGGAGGAACTTACTCGGCACTTCCAGGCGAAAACGTAGCGAGCTCGGATCCCGCCCAGTGCTTGGCGAGGTTCTCGGCGAGGTCCCGGTACGCCTGGGCACCCTTGTTCTTGCGCCCCGCCAGGACCGTGGCACCCGACGCCGTCGCCTCCGCGAACCGCACCGTCCGCGGGATCGGCGGCGCGAGGACCGGCAGGTTGTAGCGGTCGGACACATCGGACAGCACGTCGCGGCTGTGGGTCGTGCGCGCGTCGTACAGCGTCGGCAGCGCGCCGAGCAGCACCAGGTCGGGGTTGGTGATCTGCTGCACCTCGGTGACCGTCCGCAACAACTGCCCCACACCGCGGTGGGCGAGCGTCTCGCACTGCAGCGGCACCAGCACCGACTGCGCCGCCGTGAGCCCGTTGAGCGTGAGCACACCGAGCGACGGCGGACAGTCGATGATGACCGTGTCGTAGTCGTCCAGCAGCGGCGCCAGAGCGCGTTTGAGCGCGAACTCACGACCGGGACGCATGAGCAGCAACGCTTCCGCGCCCGCGAGGTCGATCGTCGCGGGCAGGAGCGCGACCCCGTCCTCGGTGTCGATCACCGCTTCGCGCGCCCCCAGATCACCCGTCAGCACCTCGTGGACGGAGGCGTCCAGGCGGTCCGGGTTGTGCCCCAGGGAGAAGGTCAGGCACCCCTGCGGGTCGAGATCCACCACCAGAACCTTCTGGCCCAGCCCGACGAGCGCTGCGCCGAGAGAGGCGACCGTGGTGGTCTTCGCGACCCCACCCTTCTGATTTGCCACTGCAAGAACCGTTGTCACGGCTCGATCCTTACCTACTTCGTCGCCGGAGGCGAGCCATACACGCAGATTGACTGACATGATGGATGGATGCCACCCAGTGATTCGCCGCGCGGCCGTCGGATCGTCCTCCTCCGGCACGGCGAAACGGAATGGGCCCGTTGGGGCAAACACACCGGCCGGACCGACGTCCACCTCACCGAACTGGGTGAGTCCCAGGCGCGGCAGGTGGGTCCGGCGATGGACGCCCTCGCCCTGCGCGACCCCCTCGTCATCGTCAGCCCGCGGCAACGCGCCCAGGAGACGGCGCAGCTGGCGGGTTTGAAAATTCAGCGCACCTGGGACGCGCTCGCCGAATGGGACTACGGCATCTACGAAGGCATGACGACGCCCGAGATCAGGCAGCAGGTGCCGGACTGGACCGTGTGGACGCACCCGTGTCCGCGCGGCGAACAGGCCGAGCAGGTGCACACCCGCTGCGACCTCGTCCTGTCCGTCGCGCATTCGCAACTCGTCGACCGCGACGTGATCCTCGTCGGACACGGCCACTTCTCCCGCGCGCTCATCGCCCGCTGGGCGGAGCTCCCCATCAGCGAGGGGCGACGGTTCGCCATGTCACCCGGCGCGTACTCCGTCCTCGGCTTCGAGCACGGGGCGCAACAGGTGGTCAGCCACAACGTGACGACGGAAGGTGCCCGATGATCAGACGCGCTGTACCCGAGGACGTCTCCGCGATCACCGCGATGATCTACGAACTGGCCGAACATCAGCGGGCCCGCGACAAGTGCACCGTCACCGACGACCAGATAGACGACGCCCTGTTCGGTCCGCAGCCGTCCACGTTCGCCCACGTCGCGACGAACGACGACGACCGGGTCGTCGGGATCGCGGTGTGGTTCCGGAACTTCTCCACATGGGACGGAACGCACGGGATCTACCTCGAGGACCTGTTCGTCAGCCCATCCGAACGCGGGTCCGGTCACGGCAAGGCCCTGCTCGCCACACTCGCGAAGGAGTGCGTCGACAACGGCTACACGCGGCTGTCGTGGTCGGTGGTCAACTGGAACAAGCCGTCGATCGCGTTCTACGAGTCCCTCGACGCGCACCCGCAGGACGAGTGGACCACGTACCGGCTCACCGGCGATCCGCTCGGCCGCCTCGCGTCCGAGGTGGATTAGCGCTCCGCGCGCGCGGTGAGTTAGCGCTCCGCGCCCGGTGAGTCAGCGCTCCGACGGGTTGTCGGCGTCGGCTTCCTCGCCGTACTCGGCCGCCATCCATTTCGATGTCGGGCTGCTGAACAGGCACCCGAGGGCTCCCACTACGACGACGCCGAGCAGCACGCCGAAAAACGGCTGGTGCGAATCGGTGAGCAGCGACCACGCTACGGGAAGCAGCAGCAGTTGGGCGACGATCGCGATCGCCCGCCCCCAGCGCCTGCCGAAGATCAGGGCGAGCCCGGCAGCGAGCACGGCGCCACCGAGAATGGCGAACCAGGCCGCGGTGCCGTATCCGCTGCTGACGCTCTGGTCGTGCCCGAGCAGCCCCCGGACGACCAGCACCACGGCGACACCGACCGCCACCGCGCCCTCGAGCGACACCAGGGCGCCCGCCGCGCGGACCGTGGTGGGCGTGGACTTGCTGAGAGACGGCTTCGGCACGTCGGCCAGCCTAGAACACCCAGCCGCCGGCGGCCTCGGACGGTGACACGTGCCGCCCCGGCTAGGCTTGGGCCCCGTGCGCGCGCTGCTGATCGTCAACCCCAATGCCACATCGACGACCCCGGCCGGGCGGGACCTGCTCGCGCACGCGCTGTCGAGCCGGGTGCGGTTGACGGTCGCGCACACGACGCACCGTGGGCACGCCGCCGAACTGGCGCAGCAGGCCTGCGTCGACGGAATGGGCCTGATCATCGTCCACGGCGGCGACGGCACCGTGAACGAGGTGGTCAACGGGCTCCTCGGCACCCCGGACCCGAAGTCGATGAGCGCGGTGACGGTGGGGCCGATACCCCCGATCGCCGTCGTCCCCGGCGGGTCTGCGAACGTGTTCGCCCGCTCGCTCGGCATCGCGCCCGACCCCGTGGACGCCACCAACCAGCTCATCGATCTCCTCTCCAACAGGCAGCGGCGCAGGATCGGGCTCGCCCACTGCGACCACCGCTGGTTCACGTTCAACGCGGGCGTCGGCTGGGACGCCCAGGTGTGTGAGGCGGTCGACATGCACCGCAAGAACGGGCGCCCCGCCACACCGGCGCAATACGTCCGCGCGGCGGTGCGCGTGTTCTTCCGGTCGAAGTACGCGGAGCCGACCCTCACCGTCGAGGTTCCCGACCGCGATCCCGTCGAGGGCGTTCATTACGCCTTCGTGTCGAACGCGAGTCCCTGGACGTATCTGAACAAGCGGGAAGTCCACACCAATCCCGACACCACTTACGACACCGGCCTCGGTGTGTTCGCGATGCGGTCCACCGCGATCCTCACCACCCTGCGGGTGGCCCGCCAACTGCTGTCCCCCGGCACCCGCCCGAAGGCGAAGAAACTCGTCCGGGTCGACGACGTGCCGTGCGTGCGGATCTCCGCGTCGGAGCCGATCGGACTGCAGATGGACGGCGACTACATCGGACTTCGGAACGTGGTGGAGTTCGTGTCGGTGCCCGACGCGCTGGATGTCGTCGCGCCGCCGCGACCCTGAACAATTCTCGAGAATCCCCGTTTTCACCTAGCGGGAAGCACCGGCGCAGGGTAAAAAGGACGGCGCGCCTCGAAGGGCAGCCTAACTACGTGAGCTCCCCCACGGTGCGGCGGTTTTCTATTGACATCCCGCCAGTTCGTGAAAGCATTCACAAGCAACAGTGCGGAAACATTCTCTACGCACACATGAACTCATGAAGACGAAACGGTGCACGACGCACCCAGTTAAGGAGCAGAAGGATGGACTGGCGCCACAAGGCAATCTGTCGCGACGAAGACCCCGAGTTGTTCTTCCCTGTGGGCAACAGCGGTCCGGCTCTCGCGCAGATTGCTGATGCCAAGGTTGTCTGCAACCGCTGCCCGGTGACCGCCGACTGCCTCTCGTGGGCACTCGAGTCGGGCCAGGACGCCGGTGTGTGGGGCGGCATGAGCGAAGACGAGCGTCGCGCACTCAAGCGCCGCAACGCTCGGACGCGTGCCCGCACCACCGTCTGATACTTGAGAAGGAGACGGGCCCGGCACCACATGGTGCCGGGCCTTTTGCTTGCCCGCCGGTCAGTACCGCGGTCCACGACGGCCCAGCGGTACGCGTAACACGGCATCCGTTCCACCCTCCGCGCCCGGGTGCAGCCCCAGCGAACCGTTCAGCTCGGCGGCCACCAGGGTCCGGACGATCTGCAGGCCGAGCCGGTCGGACCGCTCGAGGCTGAAACCGGGCGGCAATCCTCTGCCGTTGTCGTGGATCACGACGTCCAGCCAGCGCGCCGACCGCTCCGCCCGCATAGTGACCGTGCCGGCCGCGCCCGGTTCGAAGGCGTGCTCGATCGCGTTCTGCACTAGTTCGGTCAGCACCATCACCAGCGGTGTGGCCCGCTCCGCGGAGAACACCCCGAAGCTGCCCTCCCGGCGGACCTTGATCGGCGTGCTCACCGTCGCCACGTCGGACAGGATCGGCACGAGCCGGTCGACGACCTCGTCGAGGTCCACCTCCTCGTCCACCGACATCGACAGCGTGTCGTGCACGAGGGCGATCGACGTGACACGCCGCACCGATTCGCTGAGCGCCTGACGGGCCTCCTCGTTGTTGGTGCGGCGGGCCTGCAGCCGCAGCAGCGCCGCCACGGTCTGCAGATTGTTCTTCACCCGGTGGTGGATCTCGCGGATCGTCGCATCCTTGCTGAGCAGGGCGCGATCCCGCCTCTTCACCTCCGTGACGTCCCGCACGACGACGGCGGCGCCGACCCGCTTCCCGCCGGGCTTGAGAACCAGGGCCCGCAGCAGGACGGTCGCTCCCCTGGCCTCGATCTCCATCCGGCGGCCCGGCTTGTCGGCGATCGTGTCGCGGATGTACCCGGCGACCTCCTGCGACTCGAACGGATCCGTCACGAGTGATCGCGTGGTGGCGGCGAGGTTCTGGCCGATCAGGTCCGAGCTCAGGCCCATCCGGTGGTACGCCGACAGCGCGTTGGGACTGGCGTAGACGACGCTGCCGTCGGTGTCCAGGCGGATGAAGCCGTCGCCGGCGCGGGGGCTCGAGTTGGTGTCCGAGCGGGCCTCACGGATCGGGAACGTGCCGTCGCTGATCATCTGGCACAGGTCCTCGGCGCAGTCGAGATACGCGACCTCGAGCGGACTCTGCGCCCGCTGGTGCGACAGGTTGGTGTCCCGGCTCAGGACGGCGATCACCTCGCCGTTCCACCGGACGGGGACCGCTTCGCCGCGGGGCGGCAGACCCGCGTGCCCGCCGCCGTCCTCGGGGCGCACGACATTGCCCTCGAGCAGCGCCTGCAGCACCTGCGGGTGTTCCGACTCCGACACGACGGTCCCGACGACGTCCTCCGGGAACGCGGTCGACGCGGTGGTGGGCCTGCAGTGCGCGACGCAGATCACGGTGCCGGCCGGGTTGGTGGCCGCGGAGTCCGCGCCGACCCACAGCAGAACGTCCGCGAAGGAGAGGTCGGCGAGCAACTGCCATTCGCCGACGACGCGCTGGAGGTGGTCGACGGCCTCGCCGGGCAGGTCGGTGTGTTCGGCGAGCAGATCGCTCAGGGTCGACATCGTGGGGTGTGTCAGTCAGCTCAGGAGATGACTGCGATCAGGTCACCCTGCTGGATCACGTCGCCGACCTTGACGTCCACCGAGGTGACCGTGCCGGGCTCTTCGGCGATGACGGGGATCTCCATCTTCATCGACTCGAGGATGACGAGGGTGTCGCCTTCCTTCACCTCGTCACCCGCGCTCACCACAACCTGATACACCGTCGAAACCATTTCGGCGCGCACGTCTTCTGCCATTGTGATCCTTCACTCCCGGGTGTCGAGAAAGCCCTGTTGCAAGGACACCCAACCACACGTGGAAGACTGTGGTGAAAAGAAGGGAGATCTACTCATGGGTAAGCGTGGTCGTAAGAAGCGCAGCCGCAAGGGCAACGCCGCAAACCACGGCAAGCGTCCCAACGCCTGACGCGCCGTAGAACGCACCAGGGGCCGGAAAGCAGCGATGCTTTCCGGCCCCTGATTGCTGTTCTGACGGGTTACGACTCGGGTTCGGTATTCGTGATGAGGATCGTCCGCCGCAACTCGATGGAGAGCCTCTGACGCAGGCTCTCCGGTGCGTGCTCACCGCCGCACTTGCGGTTCACAAGGCTCTTGACCTTCTCCTCGATCCCGTACGCCTCGAGACACGACCCGCACTCGTCGAGGTGCCGCTGCAGCCGCGCCCGCGAGGCCTCGTCGCATTCGCTGTCCAGCATCAGCCAGACGTCCGCGATGACGGCGGAGCAGTCGAGCTGCTCGAATTCGTCCTGCTCGCTCACCGAGAAACCTCCTGCTCCGCACTCACTACACTGTCGCCGGCCACGTCGGTGCCGCCACGGTTGAAGCCTCGTTCGCGTGCGACGTCGGCGAGCAGACCCCGGAGCTGCTTGCGCCCGCGGTGCAGTCGCGACATCACGGTCCCGATCGGGGTGCCCATGATCTCGGCGATCTCCTTGTAGGGGAAGCCCTCGACATCGGCGTAGTAGACGGCCATCCGGAATTCCTCCGGCAACGCCTGAAGGGCTTCCTTGATGTCGTCGTCGGGAAGCGCGTCCAGTGCCTCGACCTCGGCGGACCGCAGCCCGGTCGACGAATGCTCCGCCGTCGCCGCCAGCTGCCAGTCGGTGATCTCGTCGGTCGGGTACTGCGCGGGCTGGCGCTGCTTCTTGCGGTACGAGTTGATGTACGTGTTCGTGAGAATCCGGTACAGCCACGCCTTGAGGTTGGTGCCCTCACGGAACGAACGGAACGCCGTGTAGGCCTTCACGTACGTTTCCTGCACGAGGTCCTCGGCGTCCGCCGGGTTCCGGGTCATCCTCAGAGCAGCGCCGTACAGCTGATCCAGAAGTGGGAGCGCATCCCTTTCGAAACGCGCGATCAACTCGTCCTGTGGCTCGGCCTTCTCTGCCGTCGGACGGTCATGTTCCTGCACGCTGATCCCTTCGGTCGCCGTGGGCGTCAACGTTACCGCCAACTGCAGACGCGACGTGGGCTCGATTACCGAGGACATCACGATACGGACCACTCCCTTCGATGTACGGGTCTTCTGCAGGTACCAACACGACTCCCGCCCGTGGTGTTCCCGCACCGCGTGGCAGAGTGTTCGTCCATGGCCGGAACTGCCACTCCCGCGACGAAACTGCTCGTCACACAGCGCATCGACCACACCGTGCACAGCTATGCGCACGACGAGCGGGCGGAGTCGTACGGTTCGGAGGCCGTCGACGCGCTGGGCGAGACGGTCGGCGTCACCGCTCATCAGGTGTTCAAGACGCTCGTGATCAAACTCGACACGGGCAAGCTGGCGGTGGCGGTCCTGCCGGTGCCGGAGAAGCTGTCCCTGAAGGCGGCGGCCGCGGCGCTGGGCGCGGGCAAGGCCGTGATGGCGGACCGCACCGAGGCCGAGCGCTCCACCGGGTACGTGTTCGGCGGCATCTCCCCGCTCGGACAGCGGAAGGCACTTCCGACGGTCGTGGACGCGTCGGCGCTCGACTGGGACCGGGTGCTGTGCAGCGCGGGCAGGCGCGGACTCGAGATCGAACTCGCACCCGCCGATCTGGTGCGGCTCAGCGGAGCCGTCACCGCAGCGGTCACAGCAGGCTGATCTGCTCCCCCACCTGCGCGTCGTCGCGCCCGGCCGCGTCGGGGTCGAGGAGTTCCGGACCGTTGTTCTTCACGCTGTTGACCAGCGTGGACACCCGCCGGACGGTGATGTCGGCGATGGCGTCGGGCGACACCTCCAGCAGGTTCGTGGACGCGGGGTGCTCGGGGTCGAGCCAGGCGGCCCAGCGGTCGCGGGGCATCACGAGCGGCATCCGGTCGTGCACGATCTCGAGCTGGGCGGCGGAGTCGACCGTGATGATGCTGCAGCTCAGGACGGGAGGCGACTCCTCGACCGCGGGATCGTGCCAGACGGACCACAGCCCGGCCATGTACAGGCGCGAGCCGTCCTCCGGCGACATGTAGTACGGAATCTTCTTCGCCTTGCCCGCCTTCTTCCCGGCGGCCGCCGGCTCGGTCTCGGTCTGCCACTCGTACCAGCCATCCATCGGCACGAGGCAGCGCTTGTACTTGAACGAGGTCCGGAACGCGGGTTTGTTGTCGACCGAATCCGCGCGGGCATTGAACAGCACCGGGCCCTTGCCGAGTTCCTTCGTCCAGGACGGCACGAGACCCCACCGCATCCGCCGGATCCGCCGGGCGTCGTGCCGGTCGACCACCGTGAGGACCTGCGTGGTGGGCGCCACGTTGAAGTCGGGCGGACTCTCCTCCTCGCCCGACTCGTTGATCGCGTCGAGGTCGGCCGCGAGTGTCGCCGGATTCGCAGTGGTCGCATACCTGCCGCACATGCCCACCAGAGTGGCACGAACCACCGACACCCGCGACACGCCGCCCACCCCGCCCGGCCACCCGCCCGATAGGCGAAGATGGAGACCGTGAGCCTGAGCCTGTGGAACGCCCCCCGTGCCGAAGCGCCCGTCGTCGCGACGGTCGCCCTCCCCGGATCGAAGTCGATCACCAATCGCGCGCTGATCCTCGCCGCACTCGCGGACGGTCCGTCCACTCTCACCGGGGCACTGCGCAGCCGGGACACCGACCTCATGATCGACGCGCTCCGGACGCTGGGAATCGGCATCGAGACGGCCGGCGACGACACTACGCTGCGGGTCACCCCCGGACCCCTCCGGGGCGGTGCGGTCGACTGCGGCCTGGCAGGCACCGTCATGCGGTTCCTTCCGCCGGTCGCGGCGCTCGCCGACGGAACGGTCGACTTCGACGGCGACGAACAGGCGCGCACCCGCCCCCTCGACACGATCCTGAACGCGCTGCGCGGTCTCGGCGCGGACATCGACGGCGACTCCCTGCCGTTCACCGTCCGCGGCGCGGGCTCCCTGCGCGGTGGCCGCGTGACGATCGACGCGTCCGGTTCTTCGCAGTTCGTGTCCGGGCTGCTGCTGTCGGCGGCCGCGTTCGACGAGGGCGTCACGGTCCATCACGACGGCAAGACGGTCCCGTCCATGCCGCACATCGACATGACGGTCGAGATGCTGCGCGAGTCCGGTGTCGAGGTCTCCACTCCGGCGACGGGTGGGGAGGCCGACACGTGGCGGGTGAGCCCCGGTCCGGTGCGGGCCGTCGACAGGGTGATCGAGCCCGATCTGTCGAATGCCACCGCCTTCCTCGCCGCCGCCGCCGTCACCGGCGGTGAGGTGACCGTTCCGCTGTGGCCTGCCGAGACGACGCAGCCCGGCGACGCGATCCGCGAGATCCTGCTCGCGATGGGCGCCGACGTCCGGCGGGACGGGGCGAACCTCACCGTCCGCGGCCCACAGCAGCTGACCGGCATCGACATCGACCTGCACGACGTCGGCGAACTCACCCCGACCGTCGCGGCGCTCGCCGCACTCGCGGACGGCCCGTCCCACCTGCGCGGCATCGCGCATCTGCGCGGACACGAGACCGACCGGCTGGCCGCGCTCGCACACGAGATCAACTCACTCGGCGGAAACGTCACCGAGACCGAGGACGGCCTCACCATCGTGCCCGCCGACCTGCACGGCGGGACGTGGCGGTCCTACGCCGACCACCGGATGGCGACGGCGGGAGCCATCGTCGGCCTGCGGGTCGACGGCATCGAGATCGAGGACATCGGCACCACGGCCAAGACGCTGCCCGGTTTCGAGAACCTGTGGGCCACAATGCTGTCCGCGGCCGCGGGCACCGGTCGGAAGGCGAGCTTCTGAGCCGCAGGCAGTACGACGAGTCCGACGTCCGGGTGCGCCCGGGCCGAGGAACGCGCCCGCGCACGAAAACCCGGCCGGAGCACCTCGCCGCGGAGTCGGCGATGGTCGTCGCCGTCGACCGCGGCCGGTGGGGTTGCGTTCTGGGCGGCGACCCCGAGCGTCCCCTCGTCACCATGCGCGCCCGCGAACTGGGCCGCACCCCCATCGTGGTGGGCGACGAGGTGAGCGTCGTCGGCGATCTGTCCGGCAAACCCGACACCCTGGCGCGGATCGTGCGGGTGGCCGAGCGCGCCACCGTGCTGCGGCGCACTGCCGACGACACCGACCCCTACGAGCGGATCGTGGTGGCCAACGCGCAGCAGTTACTGATCGTCGTGGCGCTCGCCGACCCGCCGCCGCGGACGGGATTCGTCGAACGCGCGCTCGTGGCCGCGTACGCGGGCGGGCTGAGCCCCGTCGTGTGCCTGACGAAGAGCGACCTCGAACCGCCCGAGGAGTTCGCGAGCACGTTCGCCGACCTCGACGTCCCCGTGGTCGTGGCGGGCCGCGACGATCCGGTCGACGAGGTCCTGGCGATGCTGTCCGGCAGGCTCACCGCCCTGATCGGGCATTCGGGGGTCGGGAAGTCGACGCTCGTCAACCGCCTCGTGCCCGACGCCGACCGGGCCGTCGGCGTGGTGTCCGGCGTGGGCAAGGGCCGGCACACGTCCACGCAATCGGTCGCACTGCCGCTCCCGTCGGGCGGCTGGGTGATCGACACCCCCGGCATCCGGTCGTTCGGGCTGGCCCACATCTCCCCGGAGAACGTGGTGGCCGCGTTCTCCGACCTGGCCGCGGCCATCGAGGACTGCCCGCGAGGGTGTACCCACCTCGGCCCGCCCGCGGATCCGGAATGCGCGCTCGACCACCTCGAGGGCAAGGCCGCCAAACGCGTCGACGCGGTCCGTCACCTACTCACGGCCATCGCGTCCAACGAGGCCTGGTGAGGGACGAACCGCGCCGTGGCGGAACTGTCTAGCGGAGTTACCTAGCGGGAAAGCAGCGCGCGCAGACCGCCACGCTTGCGGGTGCGCTTGATCGCGGAACCCAGCCCCTGACGGCGGCCGGTCACGGGATCGATTGTCGCCGTGGTGTTTCCACCAAACTTGCGCTCCGACGCCGTTTCCGGGGCGTCGTCCGCGGTCGCCTTGAGGTACTTGTTCGGCAACGACAGCTTGGCGATGGTGCGCCACGACTTCGCGTACTGCACCAGGAACGGCCCGGAGGTGTACGGCAGGTCGTACTTCTCGCACAGCGCCTGCACCCGCACGGCGATCTCCGCGTAGCGGTTGCTCGGCAGGTCGGGGAACAGGTGGTGCTCGATCTGGTAGCTCAGGTTGCCGGACATGAAGTCCATCAGCCTGCCGCCGTCGATGTTCGCGCTACCGAGCATCTGCCGGAGGTACCACTGCGCGGGCGTCTCCTTGTCGATGTCGGCCTTGGTGAACTTCTCGGCGCCGTCGGGGAAGTGCCCGCAGAAGATGATCGCGTTGGTCCACACGTTGCGAATCATGTTCGCGGCGATGTTGGCGGTGAGCGTGCTCTTCCACGCGGGACCGGTGACCGCGGGGTGGATCACGTAGTCCTTGAGGATCTGCTTGCCGACCTTCTCGCCGACCTCGCGGAGCTTGCGCTGGGTCTCCTCGCTCGGCACGCGCCCCTTGGCGACCTTGCCGAGTTCGAGGTGCTGCGCCGCGATGCCGTACTCGAAGAACAGCGCGAGCAGGGTGTTGTAGAGGAGATTGCCGGTATTGAACGGCTTCCACCGCTGGTCACGCGTGACGCGCAGCAGTCCGTATCCCACGTCGTCGTCCATGCCGAGGACGTTGGTGTACTTGTGGTGAATGTAGTTGTGCGTCTGCTTCCAGTGAGCGGACGGTCCCGTCACGTCCCACTCCCACGAGGTGGAGTGGATCTCGGGATCGTTCATCCAGTCCCACTGGCCGTGCATGACGTTGTGGCCGAGTTCCATGTTCTCGATGATCTTCGAGAGGGAGAGCAGGGCCGTGCCCGCCAGCCAGGCGGGACGCCGCTTGCTCGCGAACAGCATTGCGCGGCCACTGATCTCGAGTCCACGCTGCAGCCTGATGGTGTTCCGGACGTAGCGCGCGTCGCGCTCGCCGCGAGATTCTTCGATATCGCGGCGGATCGCATCCAACTCGCGCCCGAGCGCCTCGACATCGGCTTCGGTGAGATGTGCGTATTCCTTGACATCTGCAATCGCCATGGGGGACCTCCTCCTGGCTGGGTCGACAGTTCACACCGGATAGGCGCTGACATGACCTACCGTACCGTAAGTTACGGCACCGTAGGTTACTTGAGTGTAGGTGTGAGTGAAATCACCGACGACGGCGCGAGATCTTGGCCTCCGCGTGGGCGCGCAGCGCCGACAGCAGACCCCGGCGCTGCCCCGTGACGGGATCGGTGCGCAGCGTCTCGACCATCGCGGCACCCGCGTCGCGGGCATCGCGGAACTTCCGCTCCGAGGACGTCTCGGGGGCGTCGTCCGCCGTCGCGCGCAGGAAGCGGTCGGGCAGGGCGAGTTTGTGGATCGTGCGCAGGGCCAGCAGGTACTGCTTGGCGAGCGACCCCGTGGTGTACGGGAGGTCGTACTTCTCGCACAGCGCCCGCACCTTCACGGCGATCTCCGGATACCGGTTGCTCGGGAGATCGGGAAACAGATGATGCTCGATCTGGTAGCTGAGATTCCCGCTCATGAAACCCATGATCTTGCCGGAGTCGAAGTTGGCGCTGCCGAGCATCTGCCGGAGATACCACTCGTGCCGGGTCTCGTTCTCGTATTCGTCCACGGTGAACTTCTCGGCACCGTCCGGGAAGTGCCCGCAGAAGATCACCACGTACGCCCACAGGTTCCGCACGAGATTCGCTGTCGTGTTCGCCGTCAGCGTCGACTTCCACGCCGGCCCCGCGAGCACCGGGAACAGGAGAAAGTCCTTGCCGACCTGACGGAAGATCTTGCGGGCGAAATCCTTGTTGGCCTGCGAGTTGAGCTGCCCCTTCTCGGCGCCCTCCAACTCGGCCGCGAACGTGAGGTCGTGGAGCGCGATCCCCCACTCGAACGTGGCAGCCAGGACGATGTTGGCGAACGGCTGCAGCAGATTGATCGGCCGCCACTCCTCGTCACGGGTCATCCGGAGGATGCCGAAACCGACGTCGGAATCCATTCCCACGATGTTGGTGAACGTGTGGTGGGAGTAGTTGTGGGCCCGCTTCCAATGCTCCGAGGGGCCCGTCTGATCCCACTCCCACGACATCGAGTGGATCTCCGGATCGTTCATCCAGTCCCACTGGCCGTGCATCACGTTGTGGCCGAGTTCCATGTTCTCGATGATCTTCGAGAGGGAGAGCATCGCGGTGCCCGCGAGCCAGGCCGGCCGGTATCGGCTGCCGAACAGCGCGAGCCGGCCACCGAGTTCCAGCAGTCGTTGCGCCCTGATGGCCCGGCGGATGTATCGGGCGTCGCGGACGCCGCGCGAATCCTCCACGTCGAGCCGGATCGCATCCAACTCACGTCCGAGCGATTCGATGTCCGCTTCGGTCAGATGCGCGAACTCTTTGATGTCGGTGATCGCCACCGTGCTCCTCCGTCTGGTGAGAGTCCGAGAATAGCGGAGTCAGGTGAACAACACGCTCACGCTCATGCGTCGAGCGTGCAGTCCCCTGCCGCCGCCGAGATACAAGTCTGGACTCGGTCACCTTCGGCGTGCTGCTTGCCGGACCTCAGGTCGATGGCGTGCCCGGCGAGAATCGGCACGACACAGGTCTGGCAGATCCCCATCCGGCAGCCGAACGGCATCAGTGCCCCGACCTGCTCACCGGCCTCGAGGAGAGTGGTGGCACCGTCGATCGTGACGGTCTTGTCGGCCTTGGCGAACGTCACCGTTCCACCCTCGCCGGACGTGTCCGCGCGGGAGACGGCGAAACGCTCGAGGTGCAGCTTGTCCTCGATGTTCTCGTCGCGCCACAGCGTCTCGATCTCGTCGAGCATCGGCAGCGGCCCACAGGCCCACGTCTGCCGTTCGCGCCAGTCCGGGCACACCTCGTCGAGCGAGGACAACGCGAACTTGCCCTGGCTGCGGGTGAGCTGGATCTTGCACCGGAAGTCGTCGTGTTCCTCGTGGAGCTGGGTGAGTTCGTCGGCGAACATCACGTCGGCGTCGGTGGGCGCCGAGTGGACGTGGAAGACGTCGGGAAGCTGGCCGCGCCGGTTCATCGTGCGCAGCATCGCCATGACGGGCGTGATGCCGCTGCCGGCGGTGAGGAACAGGATGCGCTGCGGCGGCGGGTCGGGCAGCGCGAAGTTGCCCGTGGGCGTCGCGAGCCGGACGATCGTTCCCGACGGCACACCGTTGACGAGGTGACTGGACAGGAATCCCTCGGGCATCGCCTTGACGGCGATGGAGATGAGTTTGTCGTCCCAGTTCGGGGGCGAGGTGAGGGAGTACGAACGCCAGTGCCAGCGTCCGTCGATGTGCAGGCCGATGCCGATGTACTGGCCGGGCTCGTAGTCGAAGTCGAATCCCCAGCCCGGCTTGATGACGATCGTGGCGGAGTCCGCCGTCTCCGCGCGCACCTCCACGATCTGTCCGCGCAGTTCGCGGGCCGACCACAGCGGGTTGGCCAGGTGCAGGTAGTCGTCGGGGAGCAACGGCGTCGTCAGACGTGCCGCCGCACCGCGCAACCAATTGAGCTTGGACCGCTTGGCGGGCACGACCGCTGCTGCGGGCGCCTCGATCCAATCCTTCAGACCCATCCGACCTCCACCTTTTCCGTCACGACCTACGCTACCGTAGGTTTTTAAGTTACGGTACCGTAGGTTACCCCAAGGTAAGAGGACGTACCGGTCAGAGCAGTTCGAGCAGGAACGGAAGCTCCTGGGTGGCGTACCACGCCAGTACGTGATCCTCGGCGTCACCGAGAACGAACTCGGCGTCCGGATCCCCGAGATCCGCCTCGTCGATCGCCGACACGGCCCGTTCGATGTCGGGCTCGGCCTCCGCGAGGTCCACGTGCACCGATGCGACCCGGCCGATCGTCACCGGACCGGGCAACCGCACCACGGCGTCGTCGAGGTCCGGGCGGGGTGTCACGTCGTCGATGTCCGCGGCGACCACCGCTCGGCGGAAGCGGACCCCGTCGCTCCCGCCCTCCCCCACCCGGCCCGCGATCAGACGCAGCGACGCCCGGGCGGCCTCGGCCATCGCGACCTCGGCCAGTTCGTCGTCGTCGCCCGAGGAGTACGCCTCACGGAGCGTGGCGGTGACGGCGAAGGCGGTCCGGCTCATCGGATCGAACTCCTGGTCGGCGACGAGCCGCTGGAGGATCTCGATCGTCGCGGGAACGTACACCCTCGTCATGCGTCACCCGTCATTCGCACCGCGGACTTCTCACCGGCTGGCATCCAACAACTCCTCGAGAGATTCGTACAGCAGCGCCGCCACCACGTCCACGTCGGCCATGGCGTCACGGTCTGCATTCAAACCGTAGTAGACGTTGCCGTCGTAGGACGTGAGGCCGATGCTCAGAGTCTGGTTTTTCAGCAGGGGCGACACCGGATACATCTCGAGCATCCGTGCTCCTCCGACGTACAGCGGCATCTGCGGACCCGGCGCATTGGTGATCATCAGGTTGAACATGCGCTGCGAGAAACTGCTCGCGACACGGGCACTCATCGCGTGCAGCGTGGCGGGCGCGAACCCCGACAACCGCACCAGGGTCTCCGCGGTGACCCGCTGACTCTGCTTCGCGTGCGCCTCCATGGCGTGCGCCACGTGCGACAGCCGCACCACCGCGTTCGGTTCCCCGACCGGCAGGTCGATGAGGAAGGACGACACCATGCTCCGCGGGTCCGCCCACTCGCCGCGGCGGGACGCCTCGTCGTCGGCGTCGGGGTCCGTCGCGTACACGGACATCGGGACCATGGCCCGGACCGTGGTCGACTCGGCCACCGGTTCGCCCCGGGACAGCAGCCAGTACCGCATCGCGCCCGACACGACGGCGAGGATGACGTCGTTGACCTCGCACCCGTACTGTGCGCGGATCTTCCGGTAGTCGCCCAGTTCGGTCTTGACCACCGCGAAGCGCCGGTTGCGGGAGATCGTCGCATTGAGCGGACTCGACGGCGCCACCTGCGTCGCGGTGCGGACCACGGCGGCGAGCTTGCCGACGGTGCGCACGGTCTCACCGAGCGCAGACGCCATGTCACCCAACGTCATCCGCAGCGCCGCCAGACCCTCCCCCGGCCTCGACACCAACTCCGCCAGCGCCCCCGCGATGAGAGTGGACTCACTGGGGGCGGGGCTCGGCATCCACAGTTCCTCCGCCATCGGCCGCCGGGTCTTCGCCGGGTCCAGGATCACCTGACCGATCTCGAGCGCCGTCTCGCCGTCGACCAGCGAGGAATGCGACTTCGTGAAGATCGCGAAGCGGTTGTTCGACAGCCCCTCCACCAGGTACATCTCCCACAGCGGCCGCGTGTTGTCGAGGGGCCGGGACGTGAGCCGTGCGACCAGGTCGTGCAACTGGGCGTCCGATCCGGGCTTCGGCAGCGCCGACCGCCGGACGTGGTACTCGATGTCGAAGTCCTGATCGTCCACCCACACCGGACGCGACAGTCCCAGCGCCACCTCCCGCACCTTCTGCCGGTAGCGCGGCACCAGGCTCAGCCGTTCCTCGACGAGGCTCAGCAATTCCTCGTAGGACAACCCGTTTCGCGGCTTCCGGAAGATCGCCAGCGATCCCACGTGCATCGGCGTACTGCTCGCCTCGAGAAAGTAGAACGATGCATCCTGCGTAGTCAGTCTCGTCACCATGTCGGCGCCTGTCCCCCTTGCATCCCATCTCGATCCACCTCGAGAAGTATCGCTATCTCGTCCGCCGTGGCCCCGCCGTCGACGTGGTGGATGCCCACCATCCCGACGGCCACCGCACCCCGGACGTTGACCGGCAGGTCGTCGACGAAGATACAGTCGCCCGGGTCCAGACCGAGCGCGTCGGCCGCCAGCCGGTAGATCCGCGGATCAGGT
Organism: Rhodococcus pseudokoreensis; assembly: GCF_017068395.1. NCBI lineage: Bacteria > Bacillati > Actinomycetota > Actinomycetes > Mycobacteriales > Nocardiaceae > Rhodococcus > Rhodococcus pseudokoreensis. The sequence goes on from NZ_CP070619.1 coordinate 866,781, forward strand.
TTGGCGACACCGACATCCCCGGACAGCACGACCTGATCGACCAGCCGGCCGTCGCCGAGCTCCCGCAACCACTGCGCGCCGGGACCGCCGGGATCGTTGCTGAGGATCGCGGTCCGCACACCACGGGTCCGGGCACCGGCGAGGACGGACGACAGGCCGTCCATGTCCGAACCGGGACCCGCGAGAACACCGCCGAAGTCCAATATCAATCCCCGCACGTCCCCACCCTATGGGCCGATCCACGGTTCGGCGACACGACGACGGGAGTCCGCTCCGCGGTTCGGCGACACGACGACGGGATCCGTGCGATCATGACCGCTACGACGGCCGTCTCATGCCGAAACCGGGGGGTAAGAAATGAGTGAGTCCTACACGTTCCTGTCGCGGGTGCCGCGCTTCGAGCCGGCGGCCGGCGACGATTCCGAGCCGATCCTGCCGGGGCGTTCGGGGGCACGGCACACACGCGGGCGCGGCAGACATCGGTCGTCGCCCCACTCGGGGGCGTCGCCGCGCGGCGCCGCGACGCAGCCGGGAACGCTGCTGCTTCCGTCGCCGGACGTTCAGCGGTTCACGGAGCAGGCGTTCCGGCTCGTCCTCGAGGTGCTGGATCGGCGCCGCAACGTCCGGCAACTGCGGCCGCTGGTGACGCCGTCGCTCGTCGACGTGGTGCGCACACACGCGCTCAACGAATCGCCTGCCCGGCGACTCGGTGTCGCGACACTCGTCCGCGTGCACCTGCGCGCGGTGGAGCCCTGCGCGTTCGAGGCGTTCGGCACCTACGGCCGAGGACCCCGGATCTTCGTGATCGCAGCCCGTGTCGAACAACAGTCCGACACGGGCTGGACCGTCACCTCGCTGGTGATCGGCTGATCGGCTCGCCTGCGATCAGCGCTTGCGCTTGGTGCGCGGGGCCTTCTTGCTCTTCGACTGCGACCGCGCGGCCTCCCGCCGCTGGCGACGGGTTCCGGCGTCGGCGGCGTCGTCCGATTCGGCCGCTCCGCGGCGGCTGAGCTGGGCGTTGCCGTCCTCTGCAGGCCCGGAGTACGTGAGCCCGCGGGGCTCGCCGTCGTCCAGTCCCTTCGCGCGGAGGGCGGACGGTGCCGCCGTGCCCTGCGCCTGCTGCGCTGCCTCCTGGGTGGGCAGTGGTCGCGGCGCCGCCGGAGCGGGTGCGGCCGACGCCGTCGCTGCCGCGGAAGCCGCGGTGACGCTGACGCCCGGGGCCTGCGCCGCCTGCGGGGCGGCCGCCTCGACCTGCAGGTTGAACAGGAATCCGACCGACTCCTCCTTCAGACCCTCGAGCATGCCGCCGAACATGTCGAAACCTTCGCGCTGGTACTCGACGAGCGGATCGCGCTGGGCCATCGCCCGCAGGCCGATGCCCTCCTTCAGGTAGTCCATCTCGTAGAGGTGCTCACGCCACTTCCGGTCGAGGACGCTCAGCAGGACCCGGCGCTCGAGTTCGCGCATCGATCCCTCGCCGGCGACGCCGTCGATCTCGGCCTCACGCCGGGCATAGGCGTCGTGCGCGTCCTTCAGCAGGGTCTCGCGGAGTTCGTCGGCGGTGATGTCCTTCGTCTCGTCGTCGCCGTCGCCGACCAGTTCCTTGTAGTCGACACCGATCGGGTACAGCGTCTTGAGCGCCGTCCACAGTTGCTCGAGATCCCAGTCCTCGACATAGCCCTCCGCGGTGGCGCCGTCGACGTAGGCGGTGACCACGTCGGTGATCATCTTCTCGACCTGGCCCTCCATGTCCTTGCCTTCGAGGATCTGACGGCGCTCGTTGTAGATGACCGTGCGCTGCTGGTTCATCACCTCGTCGTACTTGAGGACGTTCTTGCGGATCTCGAAGTTCTGCTGCTCCACCTGCGTCTGAGCACTCTTGATGGCCTTCGAGACCATCTTCGCCTCGATGGGGACGTCGTCGGGCAGATTGAGCCGGGTCATGATCGACTCGAGCGCCGCACCGTTGAACCGGCGCATCAACTCGTCGCCGAGGGACAGGTAGAACCGCGACTCACCCGGATCGCCCTGACGGCCCGACCGGCCGCGCAACTGGTTGTCGATTCGCCGGGACTCGTGCCGCTCGGTGCCGAGGACGTACAGCCCGCCCGCCTCGCGGACCTTGTCGGCGTCCGCCTTCACCTCGGCCTTGACCTGGTCGAGAACGTCGTCCCACGCCGCCTCGTAGTCGTCGGGGGTGTGGACGGGGTCGAGCCCCTGCTTGCGCAGCGCGATGTCCGCGATGATGTCGGGGTTGCCGCCGAGCACGACGTCGGTACCACGACCGGCCATGTTGGTGGCCACGGTGACCGCACCCGACCGGCCTGCCTCGGCGATGATCTGGGCTTCCTGCTCGTGGAACTTCGCGTTCAGCACGTTGTGCGCCACGCCGCGCTTGGTGAACTGCTTCGACAGGTATTCGGACCGCTCGACGCTGGTGGTACCGATGAGGACGGGCTGGCCGTTCTCGTGCCGCTCCACCACGTCGTCGACGACGGCGTCGAACTTGGCTTCCTCGGTCTTGTAGATCAGATCGCCGTTGTCGACGCGGACCATCGGCCGGTTGGTGGGGATCGGGATGACGCCGAGGTTGTAGATCTGGTGCAGCTCCGCGGCCTCGGTCTCGGCCGTACCCGTCATCCCCGACAGCTTGTCGTACAGGCGGAAGTAGTTCTGCAGCGTGATCGTGGCGAGGGTCTGGTTCTCGGCCTTGATCTCGACCTTCTCCTTGGCCTCGATCGCCTGGTGCATGCCCTCGTTGTAGCGGCGGCCGACGAGGACGCGGCCGGTGAACTCGTCGACGATGATCACTTCGCCGTCGCGGACGATGTAGTCCTTGTCCTTCGTGTACAGCTCCTTGGCCTTGATGGCGTTGTTCAGGTAGCTCACGAGCGGCGAGTTGGCGGCCTCGTACAGGTTGTCGATGCCGAGCTGATCCTCGACGAGTTCGACGCCGGCCTCGTGGACGCCGATGGTGCGCTTGCGGATGTCGACCTCGTAGTGCACGTCACGCTTGAGCAGCGGCGCGATGCGGGCGAACTCCGCGTACCACTTGCTCGACGCGTCGGCGGGGCCGGAGATGATGAGCGGGGTCCGGGCCTCGTCGATGAGGATGGAGTCGACCTCGTCGACGACGGCGAAGCTGTGACCGCGCTGGACGAGGTCGTCCAGGGAGTGCGTCATATTGTCGCGCAGGTAGTCGAACCCGAACTCGTTGTTGGTGCCGTATGTGATGTCCGCCGCATAGGCCGCGCGACGCTCGGCGGGCGACATACCGGACAGGATCACGCTGGTGTCGAGTCCGAGGAAGCGGTGGACGCGGCCCATCCACTCGGAGTCGCGCTTGGCGAGGTAGTCGTTGACCGTGACGACGTGCACGCCGTCCCCGGCGATCGCGTTGAGGTACGCGGGCAACACGCAGGTCAGGGTCTTGCCCTCACCGGTCTTCATCTCGGCGATGTTGCCGAAGTGGAGGGCGGCGCCACCCATGATCTGCACGTGGAAGTGCCGCTGGTCGATGACCCGCCAGGACGCCTCGCGGGCGACGGCAAACGCCTCGGGCAGCAGCTCGTCGAGCGTCTCGCCGTCACGGTAGCGGGCGCGGAACTCCTCGGTCTTCGCGCGGAGTTGCTCGTCGGTCAGGTCTTCGACCTCGGGCGACAGCGAGGAAACGTGGTCGGCGATGTGCTTGAGCCGCTTGACCATGCGACCTTCACCAACACGGAGCAGCTTCGATAGCGACAGCGACGGCACAGTCTTGTTCGTCCTCAATCTTCGGCAGTGGATGGGTGACACACAAAATCCGGCCGGAGGTCCGAGAACCCCGGCCGGATTCCATGGTAGGCGCTTCCGCGATCGGACGAGTAGACCGACCGCTCGGATCGTCAGGCGGAACGGGAGTGCGTCACGCCAGACGGATCAATCCGTAGTCGAACGCGTGCCGCCGGTAGACGACGGACGCCTTGTCCGACTCCTTGTCGTGGAACAGGAAGAAATCGTGTCCTACCAGCTCCATCTCGTACAAAGCGTCGTCGATGGTCATCGGCGTGGCCGTGTGTTCCTTGGTCCGCACGACGTGACCCGGTGTGTGTTCTTCCGACACCTGACCGTCCAGGGAGATGTCAGGACTGATGCCGAGACTGTCGTCCTCGGCGAGTGCGGCGGTGGCTTCCGCCACCGACACCGGGGTCTTTTCCCCGTAATGGACCTTCTTCCGGTCCTTGGTGCGGCGGAGCCTGCTCTCGAGCTTGGCGGTCACCGACTCGAATGCTGCGTAGAAACTGTCGGCGCATGCCTCGGCTCGGGCTACCGGCCCCTTGCCTCGGGCAGTGATCTCGACGCGCTGGCAGTTCTTCCTCTGGCGTCGATTGGGTTCGTGTTGGAGTTCGACATCGAACAGGAATATGGAGGGATCGAAGCGCTCGAGGCGCGACAGCTTCTCGGAGACGTACACGCGGAAGTGGTCGGGTACCTCGACGTTGCGTCCCTTGACGACGATCTCGGCGGTGGGGGTATCCGTCTTCTCTTGTGCTTCCGTAGTGCGGTCGTCGACGAAAACCGAGGCTTGCGAAGGGGTCGTCACTCGTACCTCCCGATTACGGCCCCGCCCCTTGATGGGCGGCGGCGAGTTTGAGCAATGCCGGAAGGGGGTCCGCCCGGCACCAGGTTCGAAGTTCCACCTCCTACCTGTGTTTTCGGGTGTGTCCGCGACGCTAGTACGTAACGCGCGCGAGTGCCACTGTTCGGCAGAATTTCATCCAACACCTGCCACGACGACCACCGCACTCACCCGGATACCCACCCTCGACAGCACCCGGACCGACTCGGTCGCGGTCGCGCCGGTGGTCGACACGTCGTCCAGCAGCACCACTGAAACCTGTTGCAGTGAGGACGATTCCGACTCGAGCCGTCGCGCGAATGCAGCGCCGCTGCGCGTCAGCCGGACGCCACCCTCTAGGTTTACTCGACGTTGATCTGCGTTCAGTCCGACCGAATCACGCACGGCGCGCCGCATCACGAGTGCGGGACACACGCGCCTCTCCCCCACCGCGGCGACGGCGATCCGGGTGACGGGGTCGCCACCGCGTGCGCGGGCCGCCCGCGGGCGCGTCGGAGCCGGCACGAGAACCACCGGAGCGACGTCCGGCGGGTCGAGTTCACCCCACTGTTGCAGACGGCTCAGAGCGCCCGCGACCCCGGATCCGAGCGGCGCGGCGAGATCGCGCCGGCCACGCTCCTTCACGGCGATGACGGCCCTGCGGCGGGCACCCGAGTACGGCCCGAGCGCCCACACCCCGACGCCGGGATCCACGCGCGGCCGGAGCAGCACGGGATCGTCGGCCACCTCCGCGGCGCAGCGGACACACCACTGGGTGCCCGGCACGCCGCAGCCGCCGCACTCGGCGGGCAGGATCAGGTCGAGCAGGGTCCGGAGACCGGGCAGGGCGCGCATGCGGGCAGTATCCGGGCCCGCACCGACAGCCTCAGCCCGGCAGGACCGGGATCGCCTTCACACCCGTCAGCCCGGGGACCTCCCGCCAGTACCGGTCGCCGGCCGGATCGTTGTTGTTCAACTGGAACACCGCCCGGGAGTCGGCGACGAACTCCGTGGTCGTCGACGCGTCCACGGCCACCACCGGCGCGGTCAGGTTGCGGCTCGGCAGCGCGTCCATCCGCGAACCGTCGACGGCCACCTGTACCACCGGGATGTCCGACGCCGCACGCGCGACGACGATCGTGTCGCTCGTGCTCCAGTCCAGGGACAGCGCCGGGCTGCCCAGTCCGATCGCGACCGCACGGGGATTCGTCAACGCGTACTGACCACCCGGCATCTGGGTGACGATGGCGAGATAGACCTTGCCGTCGACGATCAGTGCCGCACGCACCCCGTCGCGGGACAGGCGCAACTCGGTGATCGTGGCGCCCAGTGCGGTGACGGCGCCGGCGTCGACGTTGACCACCGACGTCCGGCCGGTGCCGGGCTCGCGCAACACCCGAATGACCGTGTTGCCGTTGACCGCTGCCCAGATCGCCGAGTTGTCGGGTGCCCACGTGGGGCGCGTGATCGCGCCACCCTCGAGCACCGATGCGGCACCGTCCTCGTACGCCCCGACCATCAGCGAACTCGCGGGTTCCGGCGCGGGACGGCCGGTGTCGGCGACGGCGGCGACCAGTTTCCCGTCCTGCGACAACGCGAGCGAGCGCATGTTGCGGGCCGAACCGAAGTACCCGGGCACCGGGGTGACACCGGTCTCGGTGACGCTCACCATCGACCCTTCGCGCAGCGCGTGCAGGCCCACGGTGGCGCTGGAGGTCGCGAACGGGTTCATGGACGCGACATCGGCGGTGGTCCACCCGTTCGGGAACCGCTCGTCGAACGGCTCGCCGTCGGCGAGCAGCACGTAGGGGCCCGAGATCTCCGCGTTGGCCAGCGTCCAGATCACCTGCGCCGCGAACAGCTGCTTCTGCTGCGCGTCCATCGGCGGCACGCCGGCGAAGTCGATCCGGATCCCGCCGAGACCCACCCCGACCTGCGCGGTGCGGCCGTCTGCCTTCGTGATCGGGCCGCGCACCGAGACCCCGTTACCGAGTTCGTTGCGCACGGCGGGGGCGAGCGCGGCCTTGGGCCCGTCGATCAGCAGACCGATCAGCTGCGACGCCATCTGGTCCTGGGCGCCCGACACCCAGCGCGGGTCCGGCACGACCGTCGTCCCGGCCGGGTCGAGGAAGTACAGCGACTTGCGCTGGTAGGTGTTCAGGAACTGCGCCCGGTCGAGGATCACGCCCGCGGGGAGTTCGGAGATCCGCCATTCACCGCCCTGCAGCTCGAGACTGATCTTCGTCTCGAAGCTGCCCTCTTCCGCCACGTACAGCCCGCCGGGCTCGAGCTGACCCACCTTGTTGGCGCGGATCGTGTACGTCGCCTGGTCGGCCGACCGGGTCTCCGGGAGGACGTCGACCTTGTCGACGATGGTGGCGCTGGCCGCGTCGTCCCATCTGCCGGACACGCCGGGCGTGAGGAACTGGCGGGCCGCGATGTGCCGGTCGGTCGGATCGGTGCTGGCCTTGAAGAAGTCGCGCAGCAGCAGGTCGGGTTCGCGTCCCGGTGCCGGCGCCGCGACACTCGAACCCGGCGAGTCACGGCTGATCGTGCCGATCGCCTGCGGGGTGGACGAATCCGGAAGGCTCGCGCACCCGCTGACGGTCACGAGTACCGCAAGGACGATCGCACCGCACACCGACCGCAACAGCAGGGCGGATCGCCGGGCGGGCGTCACAGGTCCGACTCCGGCACGTGGGCACCGTCGCGGTCGCCGACGTGCGCACGCTCACGCTTCTGGGGAACCGTGTGGGACTCCTCGACCGCCGCCTCCGGGCTCTCGTTGCGCACCGGCAACGTGTCGTCGCCCGGAACCGGCTGCCCTTGAACGTATTTCGCGGTCCCCGGTTTCAGAGGCAGCGGGCTCGACACGACCTTGCGTCCCCGCACCCTTGGCAGCGTCAACCGGAAGCAGGCGCCCTGGCCGGGTTCACCCCACGCCTCGAGCCTGCCGTCGTGGAGATTCGCGTCCTCCACGCTGATCGCGAGTCCGAGGCCGGTACCGCCCGACCGTCGCACGCGCGACGGATCGGACCGCCAGAACCTGTTGAACACCAGCTTCTCCTCGCCAGGCCGCAGGCCCACGCCCTGGTCGCGCACGATGAACGCCGCAGCGCTGTCGTCGGCGCGCACGCGCAGCAGCACCGGTTTGCCTTCTCCGTGGTCTATCGCGTTCGCCAGCAGGTTCCGCAGGATGCGCTCGACGCGACGCGGGTCCACCTCGGCCATCACCGCCTGGTCGGGCAGGTCGACGATCAGTTCGGTCCCGCTCTCGCGCGCGAGATGACGGACGGTGGAGATCGCCGCGCGCGCACACATCCGGACGTCGAGTTGCTCGGCGGCCAGTTCCGCGACGCCGGCGTCGTGCCTGCTGATCTCGAGGAGGTCGGCCAGCAGCCCCTCGAACCGGTCGAGTTCCGCGACCAGCAACTCCGAGGACCGCCGCAGCACGGGGTCGAGGTCGTCGCTGCCGTCGTGGATGAGGTCGGCCGCCATGCGCACCGTCGTCAGCGGTGTCCGCAGTTCGTGGCTCACGTCGGAGGTGAATCTCTTCTGGAGGTTTCCGAACTCCTCGAGCTGGGTGATCTGTTTCGACAGACTCTCCGCCATCTCGTTGAACGACATCGCCAGCCGGGCCATGTCGTCCTCACCGCGCACGGGCATGCGTTCCTTCAGCCGGCCGTCCGCGAAACGCACCGCGATCCGTGACGCCGACCGGATGGGCAGGACCACCTGCCGGGCGACGAGGAGCGCGATGGCCGCGAGCAGCACCGCAAGCACGGCGCCACCCACCAACAGCGTGCCGCGGACCAGCGACAGGCTGCGGTCCTCACTGGCCAGCGGGAACACCAGGTACAGCTCGAGCGTGGAGATCGCCGACGCGGTCGGGCTCCCGACGATCAGCGCCGGCCCCGAATAGCCTTCCGGATCGTTCACGGTGGCGAATTGGTACGCCACCTGACCGGCCTGGACGAACGCCCGCAGCGATTCCGGGATCTGGTCCGCCGGACCACTCGACGTCGGCGCGCGCGGGCCGTCACCGGGCACGATCAGCACCGGGTCGAACGTGCCCGCCGAGCCCGACGCCTGCCCGGCGTCGGGCTCGCGGTTCGTCAGGGCGGCCCTGGCGCCGTCGAGCTGCGTGGTGGGCGAACTACTGTCGTCCGCGCCTGCCAGCTGCCCCTCCACCGTGCTCCGCGCACGGTCCATCTCCTCGGTGGCCGCATTGATCTTCGTCTCGAGCAGACGGTCGGTGATCTGACTCGTCAGCACGACGCCGAGCACGACGATGACGATGAGCGACAACGTCAACGTCGAGACGACGACTCGCAGCTGCAGCGAACGACGCCACGTGTGCGCGAGGGTATTGCTCAGTGAGTGACCCCACCGAAGGATCGGCGAAACGCGTCGGTTGACACGACGCCGCCATCGGGAAACACCTGTCACGGCGGTCCGGCCTTGTAGCCGACCCCCCTGACCGTCAAAACCACTTCGGGATTCTCGGGATCAGTCTCGACCTTGGCACGCAGACGCTGCACGTGCACGTTGACCAGTCGGGTGTCGGCCGCATGTCGGTAACCCCACACCTGCTCGAGCAGCACCTCACGGGTGAACACCTGTCGCGGCTTGCGCGCCAGAGCCACCAGCAGGTCGAACTCGAGGGGGGTGAGGGAGATCAGTTCTTCGCCCCGGCTCACCTTGTGGGCGGGAACGTCGATGACGATGTCGGCGATGCTGAGCAGCTCGGCCGGCTCGTCCTCGGTCCGGCGAAGCCGAGCCCGGACCCGAGCCACCAGCTCCTTGGGCTTGAACGGCTTCATGATGTAGTCGTCCGCGCCGGATTCCAATCCGAGGACCACGTCGACGGTGTCCGTCTTCGCGGTCAGCATCACGATGGGAACACCGGAATCGGCCCGCAGGACACGGCACACGTCGATGCCGTTCATGCCGGGCAGCATCAGGTCGAGCAGCACCAGGTCGGGGCGTGTCTCCCGGACCGCGGTGAGCGCCTGGGTCCCGTCCCCCACCACATACGGATCGAATCCTTCGCCGCGGAGCACGATCGTGAGCATCTCCGCGAGCGCAGTGTCGTCGTCGACAACCAGAATCCTTGGCTTCATGTCCCTATCGTTGCATCTTCGGAGGCCGTAACAGCCCGTTCGCCGTTACGGCGTGCCGTGTTCTTTCTCGTCACGGCGTGCCGTGTCGTCACTCAAGAGTGCCAGGTTTTCGGCGAGCGTGACCGGATCGGTGTCCGGGGTGAGCACCCACCACGGCGAAATCCAGTCCTTCACGGCCAGCTCGCGGTACACCTCACCGGTGCGTTCCTGCAGGCCGCGGTCGCGTTCGTAGGCATCGAGGGACCGGCTGGCATCCGCCGATTCGCGGCCACGGGCGCGTTGCGCGGCGAGCGCCACGGGAACGTCCAGATACAGCTGCAGGTCGGGTCGAGGCAGCCCCAGCCGCCCGAATTCGAGGTTCTCCACCCAGCCCACGAACTCCCCGTCCGCCGCCTGGTGCAACCGGGCCGCGCCGTACGCCGCGTTGGACGCCACGTAACGGTCGAGGATCACCAGGTCGTGGCCGGCGAGCAGTGCGGACAGCTCGCCGACGGCACCGGACCGGTCCAGGGCGAACATGACGGCCATCGCGTGCACGGACTCGGCGAGGTCCCCGTGCGCGCCCTTGAGCGCCTCGGACGCCAGATCGGCGTGCACGGACCTGCCGTACCGCGGAAAGTCGAGGGTGCCGACCGTCAGACCCCGGTCGGCGAGGCGAGTCACGACGGCTCCGACCAGTGTTCGCTTGCCCGCGCCGTCCAGGCCTTCCAGCGCAATCAGTGTTCCCACGGGGAGCAAGGCTATCCCCCGGCCCGCACGCGACGGACCGGGGGACGCCGCGGCCGCTAGTACCGGTAGTGCTCGGGCTTGAACGGGCCCTCGACGTCGACGCCGATGTACTCCGCCTGCTCCTTGGTGAGCTTGGTGAGCGTGCCACCGAGGGCCTCGACGTGGATCTTCGCGACCTTCTCGTCGAGGTGCTTCGGGAGGCGGTACACCTCGTTGTCGTACTCCTCCGGCTTCGTCCACAGCTCGATCTGGGCGATCACCTGGTTGGAGAAGCTGTTGCTCATCACGAACGACGGGTGGCCCGTCGCGTTGCCGAGGTTCAGCAGGCGGCCCTCGGACAGCACGATGATCGAGTGGCCGTCCTTGAACCGGAACTCGTCCACCTGCGGCTTGATGTTGATGCGGGTGATCTCACCGGACCGCTCGAGGCCTGCCATGTCGATCTCGTTGTCGAAGTGACCGATGTTGCCCAGGATGGCCTGGTGCTTCATCTGCTTCATGTGATCGAACGTGATGATGTCCTTGTTGCCCGTGGACGTGATGATGATGTCGGCCCAGCCGATGGCCTGCTCGACCGTCTTCACCTCGAAGCCGTCCATCAGTGCCTGGAGAGCATTGATGGGGTCGACCTCGGTGACCGCGACGCGGGCGCCCTGTCCGCGCAGCGCCTCGGCGCAACCCTTGCCGACGTCGCCGTAACCGCAGACGAGTGCGGCCTTGCCGCCGATCAGCACGTCGGTGCCGCGGTTGATGCCGTCGAGCAGCGAGTGGCGGGTGCCGTACTTGTTGTCGAACTTGCTCTTGGTGACCGAGTCGTTGACGTTGATCGCCGGGAAGACGAGTTCACCGGCAGCAGCGACCTGGTACAGACGCAGGACACCAGTGGTGGTCTCCTCGGTGACGCCCTGGACCGACTCCGCGACCTTCGTCCACTTGGTCTTGTCCGCTTCGAGGGACTGACGCAGCAGGGCGAGGAACACCTTGTACTCGTCGGAGTCCTGGTCGTCGTCGGTGGGCGGCACGACGCCCGCCTTCTCGAACTGCGCGCCCTTGAGGACGAGCATCGTGGCGTCGCCGCCGTCGTCGAGGATCATGTTCGCCGGCTTGTCGGCGTCCGGCCAGGTGAGCATCTGCTCGGCGGCCCACCAGTACTCCTCGAGCGACTCGCCCTTCCACGCGAACACCGGGGTGCCCTGCGGCTCCTCCGGCGTGCCGTGCGGGCCGACGACGATCGCGGCGGCAGCGTGATCCTGCGTCGAGAAGATGTTGCACGAGGCCCAGCGGACCTCGGCGCCCAGCGCAGTGAGCGTCTCGATGAGCACGGCCGTCTGGATGGTCATGTGCAGCGAACCGGAGATGCGAGCGCCCTTGAGCGGCAGCACCTCTGCGTACTCGCGGCGGAGCGCCATCAGTCCCGGCATCTCGTGCTCGGCGAGCCGGATCTCCTTGCGGCCGAACTCGGCGAGCGAAAGGTCCGCCACCTTGAAATCGATCCCGTTACGGCTCTCGGCCACGGGCGTGGTTGAAACTGAGGTCGTCATCTGCCTCTCCTGGTTGACTGCTGTTTCGGTCAAGGCTATCGGTACTGCGGCCCGGCGGTCACACTCACGTGACACGGCGCGACCGGGCGATCACTGCCGATCGGCTCCGCCGACGGCCTCGTCCACGAAAGGCCCCAGAAGAGCGCCCAGATCCTCGGCGACGTTGGCCTCGGATTCGGGTGGCATCGAGATGTAACTCATAGCGAGACGCACGATGGCGCGGCTGAGGATCCCCGCGTCCGACGGGTTCGCCCGTACCCAGCCCCGCTGGAACACCTCGGAGAGCCGCGTCGACGCCCGCTCGATGATCGGCGCGCTCTCGGTCGTGATCAGCCGCAGCAGGTCGGGCTTGGTCTCGCCGCGCAGAAGTGACTGCACCAGAGGGTCGGACAGGCTGGCCGCGAAGAACGCGGTGAAACCGGCGAGCAGCGCGGCGCGGCCCTGCCCGACGTTCGTCACCAGCGCCTCGTCGACCGCGTCGACCAGTTCGTCGGCGAGCCGGAGGGCGTACGCCTCCGCCAGGCCCTGCCGGGACTTGAACTCGTTGTAGAGCGTCTGCCTGCTCACCCCGGCGCCGGCCGCGACATCCGACATCGTGATGTCGGACCAGTCCTTCTCGAAGAGGAGATCCCGCATCGCGTCCAGCACCGACTGACGCAGCAGCAGCCGCGCAGCCTCCTGATAGGGCACCCGGACACGCGACGAAGTCATGGCGACGACCTTAGTGCCCCGCTTTCGCCGCACCGTAATCCGGGCGGCTCAGGTCGTCCGGGACGTCGTCCCAACGAATTACGGCGCCGCGCCGGCGCGAGGCGCCGAATTCTACTGCACCCCAGCCGGAAAACCTCGAGCGCCTCAGACCTCGCCGCGGCTGCGCCGCTCCATCATGGAGTGACGGCGGCTGTAGGCGAAGTAGATGATCACACCGATCACCATCCACACGACGAACCGGATCCACGTCTCGACGGACAGGTTGACCATCAGCCACAGGCAGGCGAGAACCGCGAGGATGGGTACCACCGGCACGAACGGGACCCGGAATCCGCGGGGCAGGTCCGGGCGGGTGCGGCGCAGCACGATCACGCCGATCGACACGAGGGAGAACGCGAACAGCGTTCCGATGTTCACCATCTCCTCGAGGGTGCCGATCGGGAAGACACCCGCCAGCACGGCCACGACGACACCGACGAGCACGGTGATCCGAACGGGGGTGCCGTGCTTGCCGGTCGGCGCCAGCCGCCTCGGCATCAGCCCGTCCCGGGACATGGCGAACAGCACACGGGTCTGCCCGAGCATCAGCACCATCACCACGGTGGTCAGTCCGGCCAGTGCACCGAACGAGATCAGGTTCTTCGCCCACGTGATCCCGTGGATGCCGAAGGCGGTGGCCAGATTGGAACTGTCCCCGGCCAATTCGTGGTAGTCGACCATGCCGGTGAGCACCAGCGTCACCGCCACGTACAGGATCGTCACGATCAGGAGCGATCCCAAAATTCCGCGGGGCAGCGCCTTCTGCGGATCCTTCGTCTCCTCGGCGGTGGTGGCGACGATGTCGAACCCGATGAACGCGAAGAACACCAGGCTGGCCGCCGCGAGCAGCCCGTACCAGCCGAACGTGCTGCCGCCCGCGCCCGTGACGTAGGAGAACAGGGACTGGTGGATGCCCTCGCCCGTGCTGCCCGCCTCGGACGGCGGAATGTACGGCGAGTAGTTGTCGGGGTCGATGTAGAACGCGCCGACGACCACGACGACCAGGACCACGGCCACCTTGATCGAGGTGATCACGAGTGAGACGCGCGACGACAGCTTGGTGCCCGTCGCCAGCACGACGGTGATGATCGCGACGATGAGGACCGCGCCCCAGTCGAATTTGACCGAGCCGATCTGCGCGATCGGCGAATGGTTGCCGATCACCTCACCGAGATACAGCGACCAGCCTTTCGCCACGACCGACGCGGCGAGCGCGAATTCGAGGATGAGGTCCCAGCCGATGATCCACGCGACCAGTTCACCGAACGTCGCATAGGAGAACGTGTACGCGCTGCCCGCGACCGGAACGGTCGAGGCGAACTCCGCGTAGCAGAGCGCGGCGAGGCCGCACGCGATGGCGGCGATGACGAACGCCGCCGACACGGAGGGACCCGCGACGTTGCCCGCGGTGCGCGCGGTGAGTGTGAAGATGCCGGCACCGATGACGACGGCGACACCGAAGACGGTCAGGTCCCACGCCGTCAGATCCTTGCGGAGTTTGGTTTCCGGTTCGTCGGTGTCACGGATCGACTGCTCGATCGACTTGGTGCGGAACAATCCGGTCGGCCTGCCGCCGATATCCGGTTCTCCGCTGCCTTTGTCCTGGATGGCCACATCAGCCTCCTCAATCGAAAGTTGCCGTTCAGCCTATGCCTTCGGTCGCCCGGAACAGGTCGGGTTCGATGTAGATGCGGCGAGCCGCCGGGACGGCGCCCCGCACCCTCGCCTCGGCCTCGTCGATGGCCTCGGCGATCGCGCCGATGTTCGAACCGGGGGCCATCGCCACTTTCGCCGCCACGAGGATTTCCTCGGGTCCGAGGTACTGGGTCTTGCAGTGGATGACGCGCTCGATCTTCTCGCCGTCGGCGAGGGCGGCGAGAATTTTCGCCTCCTCGTCGGCGGTGGCGCCTTCACCGATGAGCAGGCTCTGCATCTCGACGATGAGGATGATCGCGATGATTCCGAGGAGGGCGCCGATGCAGAGGGTGCCGACCCCGTCCCACACCGGATCGCCGGTGAGCATCGTCAGTCCGACACCGCCGAGCGCGAGGACGAGACCGACCAGTGCGCCGGTGTCCTCGAGCAGCACGACGGGTAGTTCGGGGCTGCGCGACGTGCGGATGAATCCCCACCAGCTCGCCTGACCCTTGAGCGGACGCGACTCCCGTACGGCGGTGAGGAAGCTGAACCCCTCGAGCGCGATGGCGATCACCAGGATGACCACCGCCACCAGTGGCGACGACAGTTCCTCGGGATGCTGGATCTTGTGGATGCCCTCGTAGATCGCGAACAGCGAACCGAGGCTGAACAACACGAGTGCGACGACGAAGGAGTAGAAGTAGCGGCTGCGCCCGTAACCGAACTGGTGCAGATCGTCCGCGGCGCGTTCGGCCTTCTTCTGGCCGAGCAGGAGCAGTCCCTGATTGGAGGTATCGGCCACCGAGTGCACGGATTCCGCCAGCATGGACGACGAGCCGGTGATCAGGAAGCCGGCGAACTTGGCTACCGCGATACCGGCATTGGCGCCGAGCGCGGCGAGAATCGCCTTCTTTCCCCCATGAGCCGACAACTGACTTCTCCTCTCGGTCGCACACGGCCCTCACGACGGGCCGCGGAGCCCTTCTCGGATCGCAGGGCGGCTCACAGGCTACGCGATCGGGGAGCCGACCCTCGCACTGAACAACTGGGCGCATTCGGTGCCCGCCGTCACCACCACTTCGGGGTCCTCGGCCGCGATCCAGACGGCGTTTCCCTGGGAGAGTTCGAGGCCGTCGGTTCCGCACCGCAACGCCACCGAACCCGAGGTGCACAGCAGAATGTGCGGCCCCTCCGAGTCGAGCCGGTGCTCCGTCGGCCCGTCCGGTGACAGGTCGATCCGCGCGAGGACGAATTCCGGCGCAGGCGTCGAGTACACGAATTCGCACCCGCCCGGACGCTCCTGCGCCTCCAGGATGGGAATGTCGACGGTGTCGAAGTCGAGGACCCGCAGCAACTCCGGAACGTCCACGTGCTTCGGCGTCAGTCCGCCGCGCAGCACGTTGTCGGAGTTGGCCATGATCTCGACCGCCATCCCGTGCAGGTAGGCGTGGAGATTGCCGGCGTCGAGGTACAGGCCCTGCCCCGGTTCGAGGGTGACCCGGTTCAGCAGGAGCGCGGCGAGCACACCCGCATCCCCCGGGTACACCTCGCTCAGTTCGAGGGCGGTGCGGACCTCCGCCGCGAATTCACCGTCCGTGGTGTTCGACAGGTAGTCGACGCATCCGTCGAGCACCCTCGGCATCAGCGCACCGAGCACGGGCTGCGGCAACGTGATCCACGTGGTGAACAGCGCGCGGAGTCCGTCCGAGTCGGGTTGGCCGGCGATCAGGCCGGCGTAGGGCTGCAGTTCCGGAACGGCGATCGCCTCGAGCAGTTTGACCGTGCGCTGGGGGTCGCGGAAACCGGCGAGCGCGTGGAACCTGCTGAGGGCCACGACGAGTTCGGGTTTGTGGCTGGCGTCCTTGTAGTTGCGCACGGAGGACTCGAGGGGGATTCCCATCTCGTTCTCCCGGGCGAATCCCTCCCACGCCTGCTCGGCGCTCGGATGCGCCTGCAACGACAGCGGTTCCTCCGACGCGAGCAGCTTCAGGAGGAACGGGAGGCGTTCGCCGAACGCCTCGACACTCCGCTTGCCGAGCTGGCGTTCGGGCTCCGAGTGCACCAGATCGAGAAGAGACCGGGGCCCCTCGTCGGTGATGACACGGGCCGGGTCACCGGGGTGCGCGCCCAGCCACAGTTCCGCCTCCGGATGTGCCGTGGGAACCGGAAGTCCGCGCAGCTGTGCGATGGCGGTGCGCGATCCCCACGCGTAGGACCGGAGCGCACCTTCGAGTCGGTGCACTAGATACCGCCGATCAGCTGTAGATACGCGGCCGTCATGTCGAGCCTGCCGACCAGGACCGCCGCCT
This sequence comes from Rhodococcus pseudokoreensis, assembly GCF_017068395.1. NCBI lineage: Bacteria > Bacillati > Actinomycetota > Actinomycetes > Mycobacteriales > Nocardiaceae > Rhodococcus > Rhodococcus pseudokoreensis. Next base: position 883,468 of record NZ_CP070619.1, read on the forward strand.
GTTCCAATTCGGGGCGCTGCGAGGGGACCGGCCCCTCGTCGGACGACGCGACGACGAGGTCGACGTCGCCGAGGACCGCGATCCGGCGTTCGACGAGCATCCGATCGGCATCGGCCGACAGCACGAATGTGCGGACCGGGCTCGCCGGCGGCGGACCGTCCAGTTCGGGATCGTGGAAGATCGAGTCGTGCGCGGACAGCGCCTGGTCGACGCGGAACGTGCCTGCCGCGCTCAGCACGTCCGGAAGCTCCGACGCCGTCGCCACGCGCCCGGCGTGCAGCAGCGCCTCGGCGCCGTGGCGGGCCAGCTCCACCGTGCTCTCCGTGTCTCCCGTGAGCACGATGCGGCGTCCCTGCATGCGGGAGGCCAGTGATTTCGCGGGGTTGTGGAACACCTCGCTGTCCGGCCGGTCGCGGAGCGCCTCACCGTCGACCGCGTCGGCGAGTTGCTCGAGGTCGGGAACCTCGTCGCCCCAGCGTTCCGAACCGACCACCCGCAGGACGGCCAGCAGAACCGCGAAATACCGCAGCAGACCGTGCCGGGTCAGTGCCCGGACCCGCGGCGCGAACATGACCACGCGGCCCGCCCCTGCCGCCTGTAAAGGTCCCTCGTCCGGTGCCGCGACCACCACTTCGGCGCCGCGGCGCACCGCCGCGTCGATTGCCTGCACGAGCCGGGGGTCGCCCGCGTCGTCGCCGGCCACCACGACCACGTCGAGCGGGCCCACCCAGACGGGGGTCCGGGTGGCGCGCACCAGCGGGAATCCGATCCGTTCGGCGAGGACCGCCGTCAGAATCCCTGCCCCGCGGCTGGCCCGCCCCGCGCCGGTGACCACCACCACGCTGCGCGGACGCAGCCCCTGCAGTCGTTCGAGAGCCCCTTCCTCGACAGCGGACCGGGTGGCCCTGATCTGGGCACCCCCCATTGCGGCGGAACGCAGTACGCCCTCGGTGTCGGCGGAAACCAGTGCGTCCCCGTCGTCCAGATCGAGCAGGGGCGTCGGCGCTGTCATGACACCGCACCCCCTTTCCTCATCAGTGCAAGCCACATTCGCAGCACGAGCAGAACCTTGTTATTCCAACTATGGCAGTCAGGCTCGGACGATGCCCAATATCTCGGTAACGAGTGCATCTACGTCTGCCGTCGTGGGCGCTTCGACGTTGAGTCGCAGCAGCGGTTCGGTGTTGGAGGCGCGCAGGTTGAACCACGCGTCGCCGTTCAACTCGACCGTGACCCCGTCGAGCCGGTCGACGCCCGCGGTGCGATCGGCGAACGCCGCCACCACCGCGTCGGTCCGCTCGGCGGCGTCCGCGACCGTCGAATTGATCTCCCCCGACGCCGCGTACCGCTCGTACTTGGCCATCAGTTCGGACAGCGGACGGTCCTGCTCCCCCAGCGCCGCGAGGACGTGCAGCCCGGCGAGCATGCCGGAGTCGGCGCCCCAGAAATCGCGGAAGTAGTAGTGCGCGGAGTGCTCGCCACCGAAGATCGCGCCCGTCTCCGCCATCTGCTGCTTGATGAACGAATGCCCGACCCGGGTGCGCACCGGGTGTCCACCCAGTTCGGTGACCAGTTCCGGCACGGCGCGAGAGGTGATCAGGTTGTGGATGACGGTGGCGCCCGGCTCCTTGGCCAGCTCACGCTCGGCGACGAGGGCCGTCACCGCGGACGGCGACACCGGGTTGCCGAGCTCGTCGACCACGAAGCAGCGGTCGGCGTCGCCGTCGAAGGCCAGACCGATGTCGGCACCGGTCTCCCGGACGTACCGCTGCAGGTCCACCAGGTTCGCCGGGTCGAGCGGATTCGCCTCGTGGTTCGGGAACGTGCCGTCGAGCTCGAAGTACAGCGGCTGCAGTTTCACCGGCATCGGCTCGAACACGGCGGGGACGGTGTGTCCGCCCATGCCGTTGCCCGCGTCCACGGCCACCGTCAGCGGCCGGAGGCCGGACAGGTTCACCAGGCCGCGGACGAAACTCGCGTACTGATCGAGCACGTCCTCCTCGGACACCTCGCCCACGGCGCCGTCGTACGCGGGAACCCCGTCGACGACCTCGGCGGCGATCGCGGCGAGGCCCGTCTCCTGCCCCACCGGCTTCGCGCCCGCGCGGCAGAGCTTGATGCCGTTGTACTTCGCCGGATTGTGGCTCGCGGTGAACATCGCACCGGGGCAGTCGAACAGTCCCGAAGCGAAATACAGCTGATCGGTGGACGCGAGTCCGATGAGCACGACATCCAGGCCCTGCGCGGTGACACCGACGCCGAACGCGCGGGCGAGTTCCGGGGACGACGCTCGCATGTCGTAACCGATCACGACCTTCGTGGCGCTCTCCTCGCGGACGAGTCGTGCGAATGCGCCACCCACGTCCTGCACGAACGCGGCGTCGATGAGTTCACCGACGACACCCCGCACGTCGTAAGCCTTGATCACGGCATGTACGGACTCGGCTGATCGCGCCACTTCTGTTTTCTCCTTTACGAGCACCAGTGCTGGCGCAAGCCTAATGCCTGCCCGTGGCGGGCACGGCACGCAACGGACCGCAGGCCCGGGACGAGCTGGGACGTCAGTTGGCAGGGTCGGGAAGAACCCGCAGGTGGCCACGCCGCCCGGTACGGGCCGGGCCGGGCGAGGTGCCTGTTTCGGCGCGCTCCTCGGTGGACACGGCCCGCTCGGACCGTCCGCGATCGCCGAGGCCCGCCTCCCGCACGGCCTCCGCCAGCGCGGTCAGATCGTCCTCGTCCGGGGTGCTCGACGAAAATCCACCCTCGTACCGAACCAGTTCCCAGCCCTTGGGTGCGGTGATCCTCGACGCGTGCGTTTCGCACAGATCCCACGAGTGCGGTTCGTCGACCGTCGCGAGCGGGCCGACGACGGCGGTGGAGTCCGAGTAGACGTACGTGAGCGTCGCGACAGCGGGGTTCTTGCACCCGGGGCGGCAGCATCGACGCAGAGATCTCACAGCTAGAAAGCCTAGCCCCACGAAGGCCCCACACCTACTCGGACACACCGACAGTGTCCGGCTGTCGTAATGTCCACTCCATGTCCAGAGCACGACGCAGGCGTCCCGTCACCACCCGATCCGTCGACCGGCGGGGACGTGGGATCCGCGGGTCCGTGTTCCCCCCGGACGCGCCGGCGCGACGCAGCCGCGCGGAGAAATTCGATCTGGTGGTTCTGGAGGCGTTCGCACCGATCGACTCACGCTGGCGTGAACGCCTCACGAAGTTGGACATCGCCGTCGACGAAGTCCCGAAGATTCATGCGCTCGACCCGGATTCGGTCAACTGGCCCGCCGAGGTCGTGGCGGACGGACCCGTGCCGCTGTCCCGCTTGATCCCGGCAGGCATCGACCGGCACGGATCCACGACGCGGGCGCGAGTCGTCCTGTTCCGGCGACCGCTGGAACAGCGCGCCAAGGATCCGGACGATCTCACCGACCTGGTGCACGACGTGCTCGTACAGCAGGTGAGTACGTACCTCGGAGTCGAACCCGAGGTCATCGACCCGGATCTGCCGGGCGATGAGGACTGACTAGACGATCCCCCGCTTCAGGCGCCGGCGCTCACGCTCCGACAGGCCACCCCAGATACCGAACCGCTCGTCGTTGGCCAGTGCGTAGTCGAGGCATTCGTCCCGCACCTCACAGCCGAGGCAGATGCGCTTCGCTTCTCTGGTGGATCCTCCCTTTTCGGGGAAGAAGGCCTCGGGGTCGGTCTGCGCGCACAGCGCGCGTTCCTGCCACTGGTCCTCGATGGTGTCGAACAGTTCGTCGAAACCGGTCACCAGACTCAACGCCGGGCGGGGGCCCGCCGTCTCGACTTCCTGCGCGACGAGTTCCGGCACAGGAATTTCTTTCACACTGCTTTCTTGCACACTGATTTGTTCAACGCTGATTTGTTGCACACCGTCTTCTTGCACACCGTCTTCTTGCACACAGACTTCTTGAACACAGACGCCGTCCGCTGCGCCTGCTTCGGAATTGGTCTGCGGTTCGTCGCTTACTGTGCTCCAGCGAGTCTCCGACTCGAGCTGCTCATTGGGCATCGTTCCGCCTCCTCACCTGTGATAGCGCAGAAAATTTCGATTGATCATGTACCCCGAACCGAACACCCCTGCCACCCCGTTCGAACAACCGTTCGAATTGATCCCCGCTGCAAGTGATTCCACGCCCGCAACGTTGGAATGACATATTTGTGATTAGACACGCCCAGCGTGTCGCGGTCAAGCTAACCGCAGAAAGTCGATTACTATTTCGCGCTCTCGAATCACCCTGGGGAAGCAGCCCACCGGACGCCGGCGGCCACCGCCTAGGCTTACACCGTGAACGTGACTGTATTGGTTGGCGGGGTCGGTGGGGCCCGGTTCCTGCAAGGGGTGCGGCGGCTTCTCGGTGCCGATGCACCGGAGGGTGCGGGTTCGTCGCATCGGATCACGGCGGTGGTCAATGTCGGTGACGATGTGTGGATGCACGGGTTGCGGATCTGCCCGGACCTGGACACCTGCATGTACACCCTCGGCGACGGTATCGACCCGGTTCGCGGGTGGGGTCATGCCGGTGAAACCTGGAACGCGAAGGAGGAACTCGCCGCGTACGGGGCGAAGCCGGACTGGTTCGGGCTCGGCGACCGGGACATCGCGACCCATTTGATTCGCACCCAGATGCTGCGGACGGGGTATCCGTTGTCGGCGGTCACCGAGGCGCTCTGCAACCGCTGGCAGCCGGGTGTGACGTTGCTGCCGGTCACCGACGACCGTAGTGAAACTCACGTGGTGATCACCGACCCGGAGGACGGGGAGCAGCGGGCGATCCACTTCCAGGAGTGGTGGGTTCGGCACCGCGCGCAGGTCCCGACGCACAGTTTCGCGCACATCGGCGCCGAGCAGGCGTCCCCCGCCCCGGGGGTGCTGGAGGCGATCGAGGGCGCCGACATTGTGTTGCTGGCGCCGTCGAATCCGGTGGTCAGCGTCGGCGCCATCCTGGCGGTGCCGGGGATCCGGGGGGCTTTGCGCACCACCACGGCGAAGGTGGTCGGGGTGTCCCCGATCATCGGCGGGAAACCGTTGCGCGGCATGGCCGACGAATGTTTGGACGTGATCGGGGTGGACACCTCCGCGGAGGCGATCGGGCGCTGGTACGGGGCGCGCAGCGGCACGGGGATCCTCGACGGGTGGCTGGTCCACGACACCGACACCGCCGACGTCCCCGGGGTGGCGGTGCGGGCGGTGCCGCTGCTGATGAGCGACCCGGACGCCACCGCCGCGATGGTGCAGGCGGCCCTGGACGTGGCCGGGGTGACGCTGTGAGCGCACCGACCGGTGGGGAGCGGGTCGATCACGCGCCGGGCGGGGCGATCGAAATCCTGCCGGTGACCGGGTTGCCGGAGTTTCGGCCCGGCGACGACCTGGCCGCCGCCATTGTTACGGCCGCCCCGTGGCTGCGGGGCGGTGACGTGCTGGTGGTGACCAGCAAGGTGTTCTCCAAGGTGGAGGGCCGGATCGTGACCTCCCCCACCGACCCGGAGGAGCGGGACGCCGCCCGCCGGCGGCTGGTCGAGCAGGAAGCGGTCCGCGTCGTCGCCCGGAAGGGCCGGACGCTGATCACCGAGAACCGGTTGGGGATCGTGCAGGCCGCGTCCGGTATCGACGGCTCCAACGTGGAGGGCTCGGAACTGGCGTTGCTGCCGGAGGATCCGGACGGCAGCGCCCAAAGGCTGCGGGATGCGATCGGGGTGGCGCTCGGTGTCACCGTCGCGGTGGTGGTCACCGACACGATGGGGAGGGCGTGGCGCAACGGGCAGATCGACGCCGCGATCGGTGCGGCCGGGTTGCCGGTGCTGCACGGGTACGCCGGGGCCCGGGACTCGCAGGGCAACGAACTCGTAGTCACCGAGGTCGCGGTCGCCGACGAGATCGCCGCCGCCGGGGATCTGGTGAAGGGCAAACTCGGTGGGGTGCCGGTCGCGGTGGTCCGCGGTCTGGGCCTGACCGACGACGGGTCGCGGGCGCGGGATCTGATCCGGGCCGGGGAGGAGGACCTGTTCTGGCTCGGTACCGCCGAATCGGTGGAGCGGGGGCGGGCGGAGGCGGTGCTGCTGCGCCGCTCGGTCCGCGAGTTCGCCGACGATCCGGTCGATCCGGTCGCGGTGCGGGCATCGATCGCCGAGGCGCTGACCGCCCCGGCGCCGCATCACACCCGGCCGGTCCGGTTCGTGTGGGTCCGCACCCGCACCGTCCGCGAGGAGCTGCTGACGGCGATGCGGCAGCGGTGGCAGGCCGACCTGACCGCCGACGGCATGAACGCGGAGGCGGTGGCGGCGCGGGTGGCGCGGGGGAACATCCTGTTCGACGCGCCGGAGGTGATCGTCCCGTTCTGTGTGCCCGACGGTGCGCACCCCTACCCCGACCCGCGGCGGCGGGCGGCGGAGGCGACGATGTTCACCGTCGCGGTCGGTGCGGCCGTGCAGGGACTGCTGGTGTCGTTGGCGACCAAGGGAATCGGCAGCTGCTGGATCGGGTCGACGATCTTCGCCGCCGACACCGTGCGCGGGGTCCTCGACCTGCCCGACGACTGGGAACCGCTCGGTGCGATCGCCGTCGGCTACCCCCTCGACCCACTCACACCCCGCAGGCCCGTCGACCCTGGCGACGCCCTCATCGAGAAATGACCCCCACACGATGAGCGCCGAATCACTGCACCGCACCGCGACTGCCGCACTCGAGGGCTGGAAGACGCTCGACGAGAACGACGAATCGTTGCGGCACACCATGCTTGCGTTCCTCGCATCCGCGCCGCTCGGGTGCCTGCGCGAATACGCGCCCGGGCACATCACGGCCTCCTCCCTCGTCCTGGACGAGGGAGGATGTCACGTGCTGCTCACCCTGCATCCCCGGGTCGGCCGGTGGATCCAATTGGGTGGGCACTGTGAGCCTTCCGACGATACCGTCGTCGACGCCGCACTGCGGGAGGCGTGCGAGGAATCGGGGATTCCCGACCTGCGGATCGACCCCGAACTGCTGTCGGCCCACACCCACCCGATCACGTGCTCACTCGGGCAGCCCACCCGGCACCTGGATCTCCGGTTCCTGGTCCGCGCGCGGTCCGGCGCCCACATCGTGCGTAGCTCCGAATCGACGGATCTGCGCTGGTGGCCGGTGGACGCACTGCCGCCGAACGCGGAGAAGTCCACGATCGACCACCTCGTGCACCTGGCCGGACTGCGCTAGGGGCGCTGCACCTCTCACACGTCCGTGCTGAACCGCACCCCGCCGTCGGGCAGCGTCACGCCCGGCCACACCCGGGCCCCGCGCAGCAGTTCGCATCGGGCACCGATATCGGCTCCGTCACCGATCACCGCGTCCCGCACGAGGGCCCGCGGACCGATGCGCGCACCGAATCCGATGATGGACCGTTCGACGGTCGCACCGGCCTCCACGACGGCACCGTCGAAGAGCACCGCACCGTCGAGTCGTGCGCCCGCACCCACCTCGGCGCCGCGGCCGACGACGGTGCCGCCGATCAGCAGTGCGCCGGGGGCGACGCCCGCACCCGGATGGACGAGCGATTCGCCGCGGGGACCGTCGAGCGCCGGCGAGGGAGCGATGCCGCGCACCAGATCCGCCGAACCGCGCACGAAGTCCTCGGGAGTGCCCATGTCGCGCCAATACGACGAGTCCACGTGTCCGTAGACGCGGGCGTCACCGGCGAGCAGCGACGGGAACACCTCACGCTCCACCGACACCGGACGGCCCTCGGGGATCTGTTCGATGATCTCGCGCTTGAAGACGTAGCAGCCGGCATTGATCTGGTCGGTCGGCGGATCCTGCGTCTTCTCCAGGAAGGCGGTCACCCGGCCGTCGGAATCGGTGGGCACACATCCGAACGCCCGCGGATCGCCCACCCGCACGAGGTGCAGCGTGACGTCGGCCTCGCGGGTCCGGTGCGTGTCGAGGATCGCTCCCAGATCGGTGCCGCCGAGGACGTCGCCGTTGAAGACCATCGCGTGGTCCCCGCGGAGCTTCGGCAGAACGTTGCGGATGCCGCCACCGGTGCCGAGTGGTTCGGTCTCGGTGACGTAGTCGATCTCGAGCCCCAGCTTGGAACCGTCCCCGAAGTACTCCTCGAAGACCTCCGCCTTGAAGGACGTGCCCAGCACGACGTGCTTGATCCCGGCCGCCTCGATCCGTGCCAGCAGATGCTGGAGGAACGGCAGACCCGCCGTGGGCAGCATCGGCTTGGGCGCCGACAACGTCAGCGGGCGAAGCCTCGTTCCCTTACCGCCGACCAGCACCACGGCATCGGTCGTCTTCTCAATTGCCATCTGTCGTTCCCCCCTCGTTCTGGTTTCTGCGTCGTTCCCGGACCGCGGCAGCCACGGCGATCTTCGACCGCACCGCCAATCCTCCCCGAAGTGCCCACCGCAGCGGCGCCTGCCACCAATGGGGATGGCGATCGGCCTGGAACCGGTACGCACTCTGATGGTGGGCGGGCAGCATCAGTTCCGGATGCTTGCCCGCGGCGTGCCCCTTCGCGTGGGTGACCTCGGCGGAGGGCACGTAGACGTTGAGCCACCCCGCCTTGCCCAGGCGGTCACCGAGGTCGACGTCCTCCATGTACATGAAGTAGCGGGAATCGAAGCCGTTGATCGAGTCGAACGCGACGCGCCGCATCAGCAGGCACGAACCGGACAACCAGCCGACGGACCGCTCGCTGACGGACTCGTTCTCCTGACGGTAACCGGCAGTCCACGGGTTGGACGGCCACACCGTGCCCAGCACCGCATGTCCGGCACCCGACACGAGGTCGGGGACCTGGCGCGCCGACGGGTAGATGCTTCCGTCGGGTTCCAGAACGAGAGGTCCGAGCGCCCCCGCCCGCGGCCAGCGCTCGGCGGCCGCGAGAAGAACGTCGATCGATCCGGGCGCCCAGCGAACATCCGGATTGGCGATGACGACGAACTCGATGTCCTCGTCGATCTCCGCCACAGCCCTGTTGATGGCACCGCCGTAGCCGATGTTCCCGCCGGTGCGCAGCAGGCGCACGTGCTCGTGCGCCGCGTCCGCGGCCTCGGGGGCGCCGTCCGTCGAACCGTTGTCGGCCATCACGACCTGCGGATCTTCTTTCGTCGCCTCGGCGAGAGTGCCCAGGAATTGCTCCAGATGCTCACCTGGCGAATAGGTCACCGTCACCACGGCCAGCTTCGAACTCACGCGGGCAAGCGTAGCCGTTGAAAGGGGGTCCCTCTCACACCGCGGCATGCAGAGCGGCGCGCAACGCGTCTCGCCACGGCCGCAACGGGGTCAGCCCGGCGTCGGCCCACGCGCGGCCGGACAGCACCGAGAACGCCGGCCGTGGGGCGGGGCGCACGAACTGGGCACTCGTGCAGGGGTGCACGCGCTGCGGGTCGGCACCCGCCTCCTCGAACACGGCACGCGCCAGGTCGAACCAACTCGCCCGGCCCGAGTTGGTGGCGTGCAGCACCGGTGCGTCGATGTCGCTGCGCCCGGCCAGTTCGAGCAGCCCGTCGGCCAGGTCGCCGGCGAATGTGGGCGAGCCCACTTGGTCGTCCACGACGTCGACCGTGTCACGTTCACGTTCGAGTCGGCGCATGGTGGAGACGAAATCGGAACCCACCCCGCTGTACACCCAGGCGGTGCGCACCACGTGCGCGGATGGAAGCGCAGCGTGGACGGCGCGCTCGCCGGCCAGTTTGGTGCGTCCGTAGGCCGTCGCGGGACCGGTCGGGGCGTCCACCTCGTACGGCGTGTCGCCGTCCCCGGAGAACACGTAGTCGGTGGAGACGTGGATCAGCCGGGCACCCACCCGGGCGCACGCCGCCGCCAGGTTCGCGGGACCGTCCTCGTTCACCGCCCGCGCGGTGTCCTCGTCCGACTCCGCGGCGTCGACCGCCGTGTACGCGGCGCAGTTGATCACCACCGAACCGGCCTCGACCTGGGCGAGCACCGCGTCGCGGTCGGTGATGTCGAGCTCGTCCGACCCCACACCCCGGGCCGGAATCCCGGCGGCCTCGGCTCGTCGGAGGAGGTGTCCACCCAGCTGCCCCCGGGCGCCGGTCACAAGGATGTTCGTCACGGCGCCCAGTCTGGCACGCCGATCCACGCCTCCCTGCTCCAGCCGCGGCGACCAGTAGCCTGGTTTCCGTGTCACACGAGCAACCCGCACCAGACGCACCCCCGAGCACCGCTCGGCGGCCGATTCACATCGCTGTCGCGGTGCTGTCGGTGCTCGCACTCGTCGTCACGGGATTCGCGTGGCGGAGCATCGACTCGCTGCGCAACAATCTGGCAACCGCGGGCGGTCTCGGACTCGGCGGAAGCGCCGACGGCGCCGTCGACATCCTCATGGTCGGCACCGACAGCCGCACCGACGCCCACGGCAACCCCCTCTCCCAGGAGGAACTCGACTCGCTGCGCGCCGGCGAGGAAGTGGCGTCCAACACCGACACCATCGTCCTCATCCGCGTCCCGAACGACGGCAGTTCCGCCACCGCCATCTCCATCCCCCGCGACTCCTACGTCGACGTTCCGGGCATCGGCATGTCGAAGATCAACGCCGCCTACGGCGCCACCAAGGAAACCGAGAGGCTGAAGCTCGTCGAGGACGGAGCCACCGACAAGGAGGCCGAGGAGGAGTCGACGAAGGCAGGCCGCGAGGCTCTCATCCAATCGGTGGCAGACCTCACGGGCATCACCGTCGACCACTACGCCGAGGTCGGGCTGCTCGGGTTCGTCCTCCTCACCAACGCGGTCGGCGGCGTCGACGTCTGCCTCAACGAACCGGTGGACGAGGACATGTCGGGCGCCCACTTCCCCGCCGGTGAGCAGTCGCTGAAGGGTGCGGACGCACTGAGCTTCGTCCGCCAGCGCCACGACCTTCCCCGCGGCGACCTCGACCGCATCGTGCGCCAGCAGGTGTTCATGGCGTCCCTCGTCGGCAAGGTGCTGTCCGCGAAGACCCTCAGCGACCCGGGCAAGCTGAACGAACTCAGCGGCGCGGTGCAACGCTCGGTCGTGCTCGACGACGACTGGGACATCATCGAATTCGCCACCCAACTGCAGGACCTCGCCGGCGGCAAGGTGCAGTTCGAGACCATTCCGGTCGCGGACCTCAACGGTATGACCGACTACGGCGAGTCCATCGTGGAGGTCAAGCCGAAGGACGTGAAGAAGTACGTGGCCGGTCTCGTCGGCGAGGAGCCTGCCGACTCGGAGGACACCACCACCACCAAGTCCGAGACGCCCGACATCGACACCTCGACCGTCACCGTCGACGTCGCGAACTCGAGCGACGTCGGGGGTCTCGCGAACGGTGTGGCCGACGCCCTGACGTCGCTCGGCTACGGCCAGGGTGAGATCGGTAACTACACCGGCAAAGCGGTGAGCGAGACCACCGTCTTCGCGCATTCCGCGGACGACGACAGCGCCAAGGCGGTCGCGGCCGCACTCGGGGGGCTCCCCACCGACACCGACTCCACGCTGCCCGAAGGCTCGGTCCGGGTGGTGCTGTCCGGTGACTACCAGGGGCCGACGTCCGCCGAGACCATCAGCACCACCTCGTCGTCCGAGTCCTCGGAGACGGGCCTCGAGCCCGTGTCCACGGCAGGAACGACCCCCACCCCGGCACCGCCCGGCCCGCCCATCGATGCCGGCTCGTCGGGCCCGCGTTGTGTGAACTAGAAAACGAGAGACGGACTGTGTCCATGAACCATGCGTCCCGCACGCTGACCGACGCCCTGCTCGACCCGATCCTGAAGAACGACCCGGCCGGACCGCGCGTCACGTTCTACGACGACGCGACGGGCGAACGGGTCGAACTCTCGGCGCTCACCCTCGCCAACTGGGCGGCTAAGACCGCCAACCTGCTGCGCGACGAATTCGCCGTCGAGCCCGGCGCCCGCGTCGCCGTGCTCCTGCCCGCGCACTGGCAGACCGCCGCGGTACTCCTCGGCGTCTGGTGGGCCGGCGCCGAGGTCGTCCTCGAACCCGACGCGGACGCCGAGATCGCCCTCGTCTCCGCTGCGCACCTGAGCGACGTCGAGGACGTCCCGGAGGTCGCGGCGCTGTCGCTGGACGCGTTCGGCCGACCCGTTCCCGACCTTCCTGTCGGCATCACCGACTACGCCACTTCGGTGCGCGTTCACGGCGACCAGTTCAGGCCGACGGTCGCGGGACCCGCCCTCGCAGGCAAGAGTGTCGACGACGTTCTCGCCGCGGCACTGGCCTCCGCCGAGACGCACGGGATCACCGGCTCCGACCGGGTGCTGTCCGTCGAGGCGTGGGACTCCCCCGACGCCCTGATCGACGGTCTGGTGGCCGTTTTCGCGGCCGGCGCGTCACTGGTGCAGGTCACCAACCCCGACACCGCGGCTCAGGCGAGGCGCATGGACACCGAGAAGATCACCCGTCAGCTGTCCCGGTAGCCGCCGTCCGCGAGGCCCGCGGCGATCTCGAACCTGTTCCGGGCACCGCGACGCCTCGACTCCTCGAACAGGTACCGCAGCGCGAAGGTCCACCCGTACGTCGCCCACTGGTCGGCGTGGACCGCTTCGTGTCGCAGCAACGATCTCGCCGGTTCCTTGCCGGTGAGAAACGCACCGCCGATGGTCGTCCCGCCGCGCGCGTACCCACCGCGCATGCCGCTGCACACGAACAGGCCGAACTCGTCGTCGAACGCAATGCGCGCACCCCACAGCCGGGCATACGCCAACGCCAGCCGGGTGATCGCCGCCGACTCGGGATTCCCCCGCGAAGCGCGGATCATCGTCACCCCGTGGCTGCGTTTCATGTGCGCAGGATAAGCGCTCGCGGCAGGGTTCATCCACAACCTCACGCCGCGGGAATCCCGCGCAGCACCATCGCCTCCCGGTGCCGGAGTGGCCGCTACCACCGTGTGCTGCCCACGGTGTACTCCCTCGTCGAACCCGACACGTACGACCGGTGCGCCGCGGTGCCTGCGTGGCGGCCGGCCGCGGTGCTGAGTCACCGCACAGCGGCCTGGCTCTACGGGTGGCTGCCCGAACCGACGGTCGTCGAAGCCACGATCCCCAGGGGGCTCCGCGTGACGCCGCCCGACTGGCCCATCCCGATGCGATCGCCGACGAGATCATCGCCGCAGTGCGAAGACGACGCCGCAGTAGGCGCCGGAAGTGAACTGAGCCGCCACTCGTCGGCCTCCGAGGGCTGTTTCGGCCCCGGGAGAGCGAAGAGTGGCGGCTGAGTACGAAATCAGCCCAGCAGTTTGTCGCGGAGGGCCTGATCCTTGCCCAGGACCATCTTCTCGAGCCCGTCCTGGAATGCGACCATCTGCTGCTGCAGGGCGGGGTCGGCGGCACCGAGGATGCGGACGGCGAGGAGGCCGGCGTTGCGGGCGCCGCCGATGGACACGGTGGCGACGGGGACGCCTGCGGGCATCTGCACGATCGAGAGCAGTGAGTCCATGCCGTCGAGGTACTTCAGCGGGACGGGTACACCGATGACGGGCAGCGGGGTGGCCGATGCGACCATGCCCGGCAGGTGGGCGGCGCCACCGGCGCCGGCGATGATCACCTGGATGCCGCGGCCGGCGGCGTCCTTCGCGTAGTCGAGCATGCGCTGCGGTGTGCGGTGTGCGGAGACGACACCGACCTCGAAGCGCACCCCGAATTCGGCGAGCGCCTCGGCGGCGGCCTCCATGGTGGGCCAGTCGGAGTCGCTGCCCATGATGAGCCCGACCTGTGCGCCCTGCCGTGCTGCCGTGTCACTCACCGTGTTCATCCCATCCGTCGGTCCATTCAGCGTGCGAGAGCCAGTGTGCAGCGCGTTCGGCCCGCTCACGGACCCGTGCCACGTATTCGGGGTCGTCGATCGAGCCCGGCCCGCCGACGATGTTCACGTGACCGATCTTCCGGTCCTCACGTTCGCCCTTGCCGTACAGGTGGATCTTCGCGTCGGGCATCCGCGCGAAGAGGTGGTGGACGCGTTCGTCCATGCTCATCTCGGGCGCGGTCGGCGCGCCGAGGACGTTCGCCATCACCGTGATCGGTGCGAGGGGCGCGGTGTCGCCGAGCGGGTAGTCGAGGACGGCGCGCAGGTGCTGCTCGAACTGTGAGGTGCGGGCGCCGTCCATGGTCCAGTGACCGGAGTTGTGCGGGCGCATCGCGAGTTCGTTGACGACGAGCGTGCCGTCGGTGGTCTCGAACAGTTCGACGGCCATGGCTCCGACCACACCGAGTTCGGACGCGACGCGGAGCGCCAGTTCCTCGGCGGCCTCGGCGACCGAGTCGGGCAGCGCCGGGGCGGGGGCGAGGACCACGGCGCACTGTCCGTGGCGTTGCACGGTCTCCACCACCGGCCACGTGGCGCCCTGACCGAACGGTGACCGCGCCACCATCGCGGACAGCTCACGCCGCATCTCGACCTTCTCCTCGACCAGGAGGGAGACACCCTTGTCGAGTTGCTGGGTGACGATGCGCTCGGCCTCGTCGGAATCGTCGGTGATCCACACACCGCGACCGTCGTATCCGCCGCGGACGGCCTTGATGACGACGGGCCAGCCGTGTTCGGCGCCGAACTTGACGACGTCCTCGGCCCAGGTGACCTCGGCGAACGCCGGGACCGGTGCGCCGAGTTCGCCGAGCTTGCGGCGCATCGCGAGTTTGTCCTGCGCGTAGATGAGCGCCGTCGGCGGCGGCTGCACGTTGACGCCCTCGGCGACCAGAACGTCGAGGTGCTCGGTGGGCACGTGCTCGTGGTCGAACGTCAGCGCGTGTGACCCGACTGCGGCCCTGCGGAGCGCGTCGAGGTCGGTGTGGCTTCCGAGGACGACGTCGGGGCTCACCTGCGCTGCGGGTTCGTCGGGGGTGCCGGAGAGCACCCGCAGTGTCTGGCCGAGCGCGATTGCGGCCTGGTGGGTCATTCGCGCGAGTTGGCCGCCACCGATCATCGTCACGACGGGTTGCCCGGCGGTCAGATCGCGGGGTGTCGTGGGACGCGGTGTGGAGTCAGAGTTGCCGGTCACGGGTCACTAGTTTGTCACGTCCGGTGCCGGGTTCCGCCGCCGAGGTCGCCGGGCCGGAGTTTCTGTGATTCTCCTGATGATCTCGCCGCCAATTGGTGGTATCCGGTCCGACTTTCGTAAACTCATCCGTTGTGTCATTTGTCGACGGCGTCCTTGCACGCGTTCCCCAGCCTTTCCGGGCTCTCGCGTTGCGCCATCACGAACTGATCAAGTTCGCGATTGTGGGCGGCACCACCATGATCTTCGACCTCGCGATCTTCTATTCGCTGAGCCTCACGATCCTCGAAGAGAAGCCGGTGGTCGCCAAGGTTCTGTCCGGAATTCTCGCGACGGTCCTGAGCTACATCCTCAACCGCGAATGGTCGTTCAAGAACCGCGGCGGACGGGAACGCCATCACGAGGCCCTGCTGTTCTTCACGATCAGCGGAGTGGGTGTTCTCCTCGCCGCCGCGCCGCTGTGGATCGCCAACAACGTGTTCGACATCCGCGAGACGCAGGACAACCTGACCACGTTGGTGATCGTCGACTTCGTGCTCAACTACATCATCGGCAACCTGCTGCAGATGGTGTTCCGTTTCTGGGCCCTGCGCCGGTTCGCATTCCCCGACGAGAACGTGCATCTCATCGATCCGGATCTCGTCGACCCGGATCTCGTCGACGAGGCCGCCGAGGAAGAAATCGGCCAACCCTGACCGTCAGCGCGGTTCCCGGATCCCGGTGACCCGCGTCGGCACGTGCTCGCGGGCGATGGGAACGAAGATCGCGAACAGGGCCGGACGGCGACGCTGCAGTTCCAGCCGGCCGCCGTCCGCCTCGATGAGCGCACGGGCCAGCGCCAGGCCCACACCGGTCGAACCGGCCCCCGAGAAGCCGCGGTCGAAGATGTGCGGCGCGAGGTCGTTGCTGACGCCGACACCCTCGTCCGACACCTCCACGCACACCATCGCCTCGCGCGGCGACAGTTCCTTGCCCGGCGCCCTCTGATTCTGTCCCTGGATCAGGCGCACCGAGACCGTGCACGTCCCCGCCCCGTGCATGAGCGCGTTGTCGACGAGGACCGCCACGGCCTCACGGAGCCGGGAACCGGTGGTCGACGCCATCACGTTGGTGTCTCCGCGCAGCAGCAGCTCGCGGTCGACGTCCTCGAACGGCCGTTTCCAGTCCGCGATGACCACGCTGAGCTCCCGGATCACCGACACCTGGGTCTCGGTGCCGCTGCTGCGGGAGGAGCGGACCAGTTCGTCGATCGCGACGGTCAGCCGGTCCACCTGCGCCATCGCCTCGTCGGCCTCGACGACGACGGCCGGATCCGGGTGCACGGACAGCTCGTCGAGCCGGAGGCGGACGGCCGTGAGTCGGCTGCGGAGCTGATGGGAAACGTCGGCGACGAGTGCGTGCTCGCGCTGCAACCGTCCCGCGATCTCCACGGTCGCCGAGTCGAGGACGTCGGAGACGCGGTCGAGTTCGGGGATGCCGTGGCGCCGGACGTCCGGCCGGAAGTCGCCCTCCGCGAGCCGGGCGGCCCGGTTCGCGACGTCCCGTAGCGGGTCGGCGAGCCGCTTCGCCGTGACATAGGCCACTACGGTGCCTGCGGCGATGGACACGAGCACCAGCAGCGCGACGGCACCGACGGCCTGACGTTGCTGGGTGCGCATTTCGTCGGACGGCACCTCGAGGCGGAGCGAACCGGACGTGCCCATCGCGAGAGACTCCACGAGCGGCGACTGCACGGACGATTCGCCGATGTCCACTCGCGCGGCGCCGTCGTCGGTCGTCGGATACACCACGACCAGGCGGCCCCCGGCGGGCGTCAGCAGTCGCAGGGAGTTCGTGTCGAGGTCGCCTTCGACGACACCGTTGACGCCCTCCTGGGTGATGATCTCCGTCGCCATCCGATCCAGCCGGACCTGCAGGTCGCTCCGGTTGAAGTCCTCGACCCACAACCAGGCCGTGTAGATCAGCGGCACACCGAGCAGCAGCGCCGTGAGGATCACGACTGCGAGGATCGACTGGAGAATTCTGCGGCGCACTACCCCGCCTAGTCGGTGTTGATGCGGAAACCGACGCCGCGGACCGTCGCGATCCGACGCTCGGCGGCGGGGCCCTCGTCACCGATCTTCCGGCGAAGCCACGACATGTGCATGTCGAGGGTCTTCGAGCCACGCAGTTCCACGTCGCCCCACACTTCCGCGAGGATCGTGTCGCGCGACACCACCTGTCCCGCGTGTTCGAGCAGCACCCGCAGAAGCTCGTACTCCTTGTTGGCGAGGGCGATCTCGGTTCCGTTCACGAGCACCCGGCGGGCCGCCGGCTCGAGCCGGATGCCCCCGACCTCGACGACGGAATCCTCGCCGCCGCCGCGCCTCCGCAGCAGGGCACGCACCCGGGCCATCAACTCCGCCAACCGGAACGGCTTGCCCACGTAGTCGTCGGCTCCGGCGTCGAGTCCGACGACGAAGTCCACCTCGTCGGTGCGCGCGGTGAGCATGAGCACCGCCAGTTCCGAACTGTGGGCACGCACCTGCCTGCACACCTCGAGCCCGTCCATCCCCGGGAGTCCGAGGTCCAGGATCAGCAGGTCGTAGGCCCCGTCGAGCGCCTGCTCCAGCGCTGCCGGGCCGGTCTGCTCGATGGTGACGTCGTATCCTTCCCGGCCCAGTGCCCGCGACAGCGGGGCGGCGATGGCTTCGTCATCTTCGGCAAGCAATACAGCAGTCACCTCCACAGCGTACGGAGGTGCGGAGAAGGCCGTGACCGGTTACCAGCCTTTGCCGGTGTCGGCGTCACCGCGCGGGTCTTCCCGCTCCCGTTCGCGGTGGAGATCCATCGCGTCGAACACCTGGTGGTAGAGCAGCGAGTGGACGCGCTGAACGTCGGGGATGTCGTCGAATTCCAGCGGGTCGTCGGAGGACGACACGATGACCAGCGTTCCGGTGCGGAGCATCCGATCGAGGAGGCCGTGCCGGAACTGCACGTTGCTGATGCGTCCCATCGGAATGTCGATCCCCGTGTGCGTCATCACACCCTGGCGGATGAGGACGCGTCGGTCGGTGACGATGAAATGGGTGAACTTCCAGCTGAGAAACGGCGCGACGCAGCGCCATCCGACGAGTCCCAGCCACAGCACGAGGACGACGACGAGCACGACGGTCAGTGCGGAGCCGTCCAGCTTGTTCTCGGCGACACCCGCGGCGAAACCCGCGACCGCGGTCGCCAGCAGAAAGGTGACGGCGGGGAGCAGCAACATCTTCCAGTGCGGATGGCGGTGAAGCAGCAGTTCCTCGTCCTCGGCGAGCGCGTCCTCCGGATATCCCATGCGAAGAGTGTGCGCCTAACGCATGCGGCTGAGCACGATCGGGGTGATCACGATGATGATGCCGTACAGCACCATCCACACGCCGACCACGATCACGAACACCTCGAGCGACAGTTCGGGCTGCAGGAGCACGAATGCCCCGGCGACGACGCTGATCACTCCGAGCACGATGGTGAGGCCACGATTCGCGACCGAACCGGAGGCGCCCTCGACGATATCGAGGACACCCCGGAACACCCACCACGCACCGATGATGAGCGCGATGATGACGACGGTCTGGAGCGGGCTTCTCAGCACGAGGAACGCGAGAAGTATTGCCAGAGCGCCGGATACGCCCACGAGGGTGCGCGCACCTCCACTGGCCTCGACGTCGGCGAACGCCCGGATGATCTGGACGATCCCGAATCCGAAGAACTGGATGGCGATCAGGACGGCCAGCACCGTGAGGGTCACGTGCGGCCACACGAGCACGGCGATGCCCAGGCCCAGGGTGAGCAGACCGAGCACCACCGTGAGACCGGTCAACGTGCGCCGGGCTGCGGTGACGGAGGACTCCGGAATTGAGGTACTCATGTACCACAGTGTCGCACTACTCGGTGCGCACCGGGCGTAAATGTGTGATGTCACCTGCGGCGACGGCGACCGTACCGGGCTGTCCGTCGGGGGCGATCACGACCCGCCCCTCCGCGTCGACGTCCGTTGCGATGCCGATCAGTTCACGCCCGCCGGGCAGTTCTGCGCGCACCCGCTGGCCGAGTGTGCCGCAGCGCTCACGGTAGGCCGCGGCGAGTTCCGTGACGTCCCAGTTCGCGTCGTGCCACTGCTGCCAGCGATCAGCGATGGCACGCAGCACCGCCCGCACCAGGGTGTCGCGGTCACTGACCTCGGCACCCTCGAGGACGAGCGACGTCGCGTGCTCGACCGGCAGTTCCTCTCTGGTGAGACTCACGTTGAGTCCGATCCCCACGACGACCGCGGGATCCGGTGCCGTGGCGGACACCTCGGCGAGGATCCCGGCGACTTTCCGTCCGTCGATGAGCACATCGTTGGGCCACTTCAGTTCCGCAGGCACCTTCGCGGTGGCGCGCAGCGCGTCGACGACGGCGACGCCGGTCAGCAGCGGCAGCCACCCCATGTCCTGAACGCGCATCCCCGGCATCGTCAGCAACGCCGAGACCGCGATCTGCGCCTGCGGCGGGCTCACCCAGGCGCGGGAGTGGCGGCCCCGGCCGCTGCCCTGGAACTCGGCGAGCAGCACGTGCCGGTCACAGTCCGACGTCGCGGCGCGCGCGAGAAGGTCCGCGTTGGTGGACCCGGTCTCCTGCACCACGTCGAGCCGAGACCAGAACTTGCGGGTGTCGCTGTCGTCGTCACCGCGGACGAGCGCCGCCCGCAGATTGTCGGCGTTGAGAGGGGGTCGGTTCAGGTCGGTCCACATCACCACAGCCTAGGACGAGCAGCAAAAGGTACTGGTCAGTAGACGGGTCCGGGCAACCCGCCGCCTGACCACCTCCCTTGGCAGAAGCTCGCCGGCTCTCGTTAAGCTGACCTGTCATGACCACTGTTCAGGAGCCGAGCGCGGCGGAGTCGGCGAGTACGCCCGATATTCACACGACGGCGGGAAAGCTCGCCGACCTGCGTAATCGTCAGGCCGAGGCGCAGCACCCGAGCGGTGAAGCCGCGGTCGAGAAGGTCCACGCCAAGGGCAAGCTCACCGCCCGCGAACGCATCACCGCCCTGCTGGACGACGGGTCGTTCGTCGAACTCGACGCCCTCGCCCGCCACCGCAGCGTGAACTTCGGCCTCGCCGACAACCGCCCCGTCGGCGATGGCGTCGTCACCGGCTACGGCACCGTCGACGGCCGCGACGTCTGCGTGTTCTCCCAGGACGCCACCGTCTTCGGCGGCTCCCTCGGCGAAATCTACGGCGAAAAAATCGTCAAGGTCATGGACCTCGCCCTCAAAACCGGGCGCCCCCTGATCGGCATCAACGAAGGCGCCGGCGCCCGCATCCAGGAAGGCGTCGTCTCCCTCGGCCTCTACGGCGAAATCTTCCACCGCAACGTCCAGGCCTCCGGCGTCATCCCCCAGATCTCGCTGATCATGGGCCCCGCCGCCGGCGGCCACGTCTACTCCCCCGCCCTCACCGACTTCGTCGTCATGGTCGACCAGACCTCCCAGATGTTCGTCACCGGCCCCGACGTCATCAAGACCGTCACCGGCGAAGACGTCACCATGGAAGACCTCGGTGGCGCGCACACCCACATGGTCAAGTCCGGCGTCGCCCACTACGTCGCCTCCGGCGAACAGGACGCCCTCGACTACGTCAAGGACCTCCTCTCCTACCTGCCGTCGAACAATCAGGCCGCCGCCCCCCGGATGCTGCCCACCGACCCGATCACCGGAGCACTCGAGGACTCCCTCACCGCCGAGGACCTCGAACTCGACACCCTGATCCCGGACTCGGCGAACCAGCCCTACGACATGCACGAGGTCATCCGCCGCATCCTCGACGACGACGAATTCCTCGAGGTCCAGGCCGAACGCGCCGGCAACATCGTCGTCGGCTTCGGCCGCGTCGACGGCCGCAGCGTGGGGATCGTCGCGAACCAGCCCACCGTCTTCGCCGGCTGCCTCGACATCGACGCCTCCGAAAAAGCCGCCCGCTTCGTACGCACCTGCGACGCGTTCAACGTCCCGATCATCACCCTCGTCGACGTCCCCGGCTTCCTGCCCGGCACCGACCAGGAATACAACGGCATCATCCGCCGCGGCGCGAAACTGCTCTACGCCTACGGTGAGGCCACCGTCGGCAAGATCACCGTCATCACCCGCAAGGCCTACGGCGGCGCCTACGACGTGATGGGCTCCAAGCACATGGGCGCCGACGTCAACCTGGCCTGGCCCACCGCCCAGATCGCCGTCATGGGTGCCTCCGGCGCCGTCGGCTTCGTCTACCGCAAACGCCTGCTCGAGGCCGCCAAGAACGGCGACGACGTCGACGCCCTGCGCCTGCAACTGCAGCAGGAATACGAGGACACCCTCGTCAACCCGTACGTCGCCGCCGAACGCGGCTACGTCGACGCCGTCATCCCCCCGTCCCACACCCGCGGACAGATCGTGGCCGCCCTGCGCCTGCTCGAACGCAAAATGGTCACCCTCCCGCCCAAGAAGCACGGGAACATCCCGCTATGAGTGTCGGCGAATCATTGGACAGAGTGACGGATCTCCCCGAGGACGACATGCGCACCGAGACCGGTCCGGAGGCGTCGTCGTCCCTCAACGGGTCCGCAGCGGACACGACGCTCCCGGACAGCACGGCCACCGACCTGTCCGCTGACGTGGACGGTGCAGCCGATGCGGCCCGCGAGCCGTTCCTGAAGGTGGTCAAGGGGTCCCCGTCCGACGGGGAGATCGCGGCACTCGTCGCGGTGCTGTCCGCGGTCGCCGCCGCAGGCAGCGGTGATCCCGACTCGGGCATCCCGCCCGAGTCCTGGGGTGCCCCCACCCGGATGCACCGGAGCATCGCCCCGTTCTCGCCGTACGCGTTCCCGAACGTGTCGGCGTACCGGCGTTGATCCGGGCCTCGTGACGTCCTTCGTTCTCGCCTCGGCGTCCCCTGCGCGGCTGGCTGTGCTGCGCAGCGCCGGGGTGGAACCGGTGGTGCGCGTCTCCGGAGTCGACGAGGACGCCCTCATCGCGGCACTCGGTGCCGACGCCGCCCCCGAGCACGTCGTCACCGAACTGGCCCGCGCCAAGGCGAAGGACGTCCTCCCCGTTCTCGCACGGGACGGGATCTCGGATGCCGTCATCGTGGGATGCGACTCCATGCTGCTGATCGACGGCGCCCTGCAGGGCAAGCCCGGGAGCGTCGACGTCGCGCGCGAGCGCTGGTCGTCGATGGCCGGCCGTAGCGCGACCCTGCTCACCGGGCACAGCGTCCTGCGGATCGCCGAGGGCGCGGTGGTGGGTGACGCACACGATCACAGCGCCACCGTGGTCCATTTCGCGAGCCCGCCGGACGCCGATCTGGAGGCCTACCTGGCGACCGGGGAACCGCTCCAGGTCGCGGGTGCGTTCACCCTCGACAGCCTCGGCGGATGGTTCGTGGACCGTATCGAGGGCGACCCGTCCAGCGTGATCGGGATCGGTCTGCCACTCGTCCGGAGGTTGCTCGCGGACGTCGGCGTCGGCGTCGCCGAGTTGTGGGCGACGTCAGGCCGCGGCGACTGACCGGTCGTCGACCAGCTGGTTCCGGCGCGGCAGGGTCAGCGACGCTACCCCGATGGCCGCGGCGACCGCCGCGATGATCCAGAGGATGCGGCGTTCCGCCTGCAGGAACGCCTCGCCTGCCGCACTGCGGGTCGATTCCCGCGCCGCGACCACCGCGGAGTCGGCGATCTGCTGTTGGGCGGCGCCGAGCGGGGCCCCTCCCGATACCAGGGAACGGCACTCGTCGGGCACCTTCATCGGGGACGTGGACCCGAGTTGTTCCGACGCGCAGCGCACGAACGTCTCCTCCGCGCGCGGGATCAGCCCCGGCGGCACCCCGACCTCGGCGAGCTGAGCGGTGAGCGCCGGCCGCTCGGCCTGCACCGCGTCCGCCGACTGCGTCGCGACGAGGTTGAAGAACACGACGCCGATCACCGCGAGCCCGATCGAACTGCCCACCTGCTGGACCGTCGGCAGCAGCCCGGACACCGAACCCGCGTTCTCCGGTCGCACGGTCGCGAGGATCGCCGTCTGGAGCGGCGCCACGAACAATCCGAGCCCGGCTCCCCCGATGAACAGGGGCCCGGCCAGCGCCGACCACCTCGGGTCGGTGCCCTCGTGCTGCAGTTGCGCCGCCAGCACGACGAGGGAGCCCGCGAAGAGCACCATCCCCGACGGCAGGACGAGGTTGCCGATGCGCCGGTAGACGGCCGCGGAGGCCAGCGCCGCGAGACCGGTGCCGAGCGCCCAGGGGAGAGTCATCATCCCGGCCCGCAGCGGGGAGAACCCGAACCCGAACTGCAGGGTGAGGGAGATGGTGAAGATCAGTGACGTGAGCGTGCCGAAGAACACGAACGCGATGGCGGCGCCCAGCGAGAACGCGCGGTCGGTGAACAACTCCAGGCGCAGGACGGGGTCGCCGCCGCGGCGCCCGAGCCGCCACTCGTAGACGACGAAGGCGATCAGCACCGGCACCGAGCACAGCAGCATCACCACGATCGACGTCGGCCAGCCGCGTTCGCGTCCTTCCGCGAGCGGAAAGATCAGGAGGAACAGCCCGACTGCCGACAGCACGGCGCCGCCCAGGTCGAGTTGGCGAACACCGTCCGGCTTCGCGTCGACGAGATAGAAGTAGCCGAGGACCAGGGCGGCGAGACCGAGCGGGAGGTTGACGAAGAAGATGAGCCGCCAGCCCCAGCCAAAGAGGTCCCACTGGATGAGAAGTCCGCCGACGAGCGGGCCGCAGATCGTGGCGAGCCCGATGGTCGCGCCGTAGATCCCGAACACCCGCGGGTGGGCGCGTTTCGGGAAGAGTCCCGAGATGATGGCGAACGTCTGCGCCGACATCGACCCCGCCGCGAGCCCCTGCAGCGCCCGCGACACGACGAGAGCGGTCGGCGTCTGGGCGAGCCCGCAGAGCAGTGAGGCGACAACGAAGACGGCCAGTGCGGTGAGGAAGACGCGTCGCCGGCCGAGGAGATCCCCCAGTCGCGCCGCTGTGATCAGTGAACACGCAAAGGACAGCGTGTAGACGCTCACCATCAGCAACTGCGCCGACACCGAGGCGCCGAGATCGACCGCGATGCTCGGCAGCGCGACGTTGACGATGGTCGCGTCCAGGAGTTGCATGAACACGGCGGCGAGACTGGTGGCCAAACCCAGCCAAGGGACCCACCGACCGAGTTCGCCCCGATAGAGTGCGGCACGCTGCGTCACAGGCATCCGGACAGGCTAGCGGCTCGAACCTCACGGGTTGCTGTGAGGTTGTTCCGAAGTTGCTGCATGTTACGCGAAGAACTTGCAGCGTAGAACCCCTTTGCCCGACACTTGACTAAACTGGGACCGGCCTGTAATCAGTCTCATACTTCTTTACCTCTCGCGGTAAGGCACTCGGTGCCGCATCCTGTTGCGAGAAGGCCGTGCCACACCCGACCGATCTCGCAACCTCGATTCGACACCAGGAGCCGCTCGATGGACTTGAACTTGATCACCCACTGGAAGCCGGAACCTGGGCGGGTCGTCGAGTGGAAAGTCACGGACGCGAGTGCACGTGCGGCTGCCGAAGCTCCGGTGGATCCGGCTCTGCCGACGACGATGCAGGAGCGGCACCTGCGGCGGGCCCGGCTGGCGGCGAACAACGGCGAAACTCAGTCGCCGTGGATCGGCATCGCGTTCGACTTCCCGGGCAGGCTCGACCGCGCGGCGATGACCCGGACCCTCGAGCGCTACGTGCTGCGGCACGACACACTGCACAGCTGGTTCTCGTTCGAGCACGCGGACGCCGACCCCACGGACACCGGCAACGCGGTTCGGCGGCACGTCGTGCCCGCCGACGCCATCGCGCTCACGGCACACGAGGGCGAGACGCTCACCACCCCCGAACAGGTCCGTGACCACATCGCCGCGCGCTTCGCGAACGACACGAGCGCGCTGGCATGGCCCGCGTTCGTCTTCGGTGTGGTGGAGCACTACGACGCGGAGGCGCCCGGGACCGAGGACAGCTTCACCCTGTTCCACGCCGTCGATCACGCGCACACCGACATGCAGTCGATGATTCTCACGTTCGCCGAGACGCGGATCATCTACCAGGCCGAACTCGACGGCGCCGCGCCCGAACTTCCCGATCCGGGGAGCTACGTGGAATACAGCAGGCAGGAACGGGAGAAGGCGGCGACGCTGACACTCGCGTCCCCCGAGGTGCACGGCTGGATCGGTCACCTCACCCGCAACGGGGGCAGCTTTCCGAGCTTTCCGCTCGACCTCGGGGCGTCCGACGCACCCAAGCCGGCCATCGGCAGCCGGTT
This sequence comes from Rhodococcus pseudokoreensis, assembly GCF_017068395.1. Lineage (NCBI taxonomy): Bacteria > Bacillati > Actinomycetota > Actinomycetes > Mycobacteriales > Nocardiaceae > Rhodococcus > Rhodococcus pseudokoreensis. The sequence goes on from NZ_CP070619.1 coordinate 908,811, forward strand.
CAACCTCGCCGACGCCGACGAGTGCGAGCGGTTCGGCTCCGTGTGCAAGGCACACGGTTCCAACTTCATAGGCGGGGTGTTCGCGGCCCTCGCCATCACCGAACACGAATTGGTCGGACGCGACCGCTACATGGCGCTCTCCCCCGTCACCACCCGCAACGACCCGCAGTTCTACTGGTCCCAGGGGTGGTTCATCAATCTCATCCCGGTCGGGTTCGCCCTGGAGGAGGCCGCGACGTTCACCGGGCTCGCCGGGCGCGCGCAGGACGCCTACCGTTCGGGGAAGGCTCTCGGTGAGGTGTCCGTGCAGCAGGTGATCGACACCGTTCTCGCCGAGGCGGGCCCCGCGGCGACGTCGCAGCACACCACGCTCGCACCGCCGCCGATCGTGTCGTACATCGACGGGCGGCGGTTGCCGCAGACCGAGAGTTTCGTGTCGGCCCGGGCGACCGGCATCGTCGGCGGCAAGGCCACCCAGATCGCGTCGATCTGGATCAACCGCGTTTTCGAGGGCACGTGGATGGCCATCTCGCATCCGGACACGGAGGAGGCGCACCGGTCGGTGACCGCGTATGCCGAACGGTTGTCGACGATCATGAAAACCGTGGCCCACGAGGGCGATTACACGGTGACGCCGTTCGCGCCGGTGGCCGCGGAATCCGTGACTGCCGCAGGGGTGGAGTAGTGCACGTCACGTCGATCGACCGGTACATGCTCGAACCCGGCCTGGTGACGGAGTGGTCCGTCGCGCCGGGTGAGGTGTCGGCCTCGGCGGTGCCGCCGTCGTACAACCAGCAGTTCCATCTCGACACCGCGCGCACACACGGTGTCGGCCGAAGTGTGTGGATGGCAGCGGCTTTCGACCTCCCCGGCCGACTCGACCGGGACGCGCTCGCGCAGGCACTGGTGCATTTCGTCCGGCGTCACGACACGCTGCAGACCGGCTTCGACGTGAGCCCGGACGCGATGGCCCGGGTGGATCTCGACCCCGACGACATCACCGTCGTCGCGTCCGAGTCCTCGGTGACGACGTCACCGCACGAACTCCGCGACCATCTGCGGTACCGGTTCACCGAGGCGTGCGATCCGCTGACCTTCCCCGCCTACCTGTTCGCGACCATCGAGCGCGACTCGCACCACACCGTGGTCAGTGCGTTCGATCACACGCTCGTCGACGGGTATTCGCTCGTCATCGCGCTGGGCGAACTCCGGCAGATCTATCAGCGAATCATCGGGCTCGGCCGCTCGGGTGTGCTCACCGAAGCGGAACTGACGGAGGAACTCGGCGATCCGGGGAGCTTCCTTCGGTACTGCGAACTCGAGGCCGAGGCGCCGGTCACCGAGATCGGCGACCCCCGGGTGCGGGAATGGGCCCGCTTCTACCAGCGCTGCGGCGGCACCGCGCCCAGTTTCCCGCTCGATCTGGGTGTCGAGGCAGGCAGGCCCGCCCCGCAGGGCGCCGACGTGCGTCCCCTCCTCGACGCCGCGGGCACCGACCGGTTCGAGGAGATCTGCCTGGATTCCGGGGGAAGCCTGTTCACGGGGACGCTCACCGCGATGGGCCTGGCCGTGCACTCGATCAACGGCACCGCCCGGATGCCGTTGCAGTTTCCGCTGCACATCCGCCAGGACCCGCAGTGGGCCAACGCGATCGGGTGGCTCACGACGAGCGCGCCGCTGACGGTCGAACTGACCCCCGACTGCGACTTCCAGTCCTCGCTTGCGCACACCCACGCCTCGTTCCGCACGGCGCTCACGCTCAAGGGCGTGTCGATGGCGCAGGTGCGGGAGGCGCTCGGTGACGGATATCGCCGCACCCGCACCGATGTGTTCATGGTCTCGTACATCGACTACCGCAAGCTGCCGGGCACCGACGACCACGACGAATTGAACGCCCACCACATCAGCAACGTGACGGTCGCGGACGACGCCCAGTTCTGGATCTCACGCACCCAGCGGGGTCTCGCGCTGCGGTCGCGGTTCCCCGAGACGCCGACGGCGCGGCGTGCGGTCACGGAGTTCCTGGTGCGGCTGCGGGAGATCATGCACGACGTCTGCGAGAACGGTGTCACTCCCATCGCGGAACTCACCAGTCAGCTGAACCTGGAGGGCACTCCGGTCGTCTGACCGCGGGAGGGCTCGAACAGTTGTCGCCGCATCCCGACGGCGATCCTGGCCGCCTCGTTCTTGGCCTGCTGCGCGACGTCGCCGACGAACAACTCGTCGACGCTGGACGTCCACAGCTCGACCCAGCGGTCGAAGTGCCGGCCGGTGAATCCGTGCCTGCCGTGCAGCGCCCAGTGCACGGCACCGACGCTGCCGCGGTAGACGCCGGTGCGCAGCAGGATCGTCTCCCAGAAGTCGCACATGACGGGCAGGTGGTCGTCCAGGCCGATCACCATGAGGGTCTCGAAGGCCGGTTCGAGGACCGGGTCGGCGAATGCCCGGCCGTAGAAGTGCCGGAGCAGCAGTTCCAGGTCGGCGCGCGTCGCGATGTCGGGCATGGGGCCTCCGTTCGGGTGCGAATCTACGCGCCCGCGCTCACCGTCCTCACCGTGCGCGGAAGGTAAGTGTGAACGCCGGTCGGAAGAACTTCCGGCGTCCGCCTAGAATTGATCCGTCCCCGTCGCATCTGCCCCAGGAGCCCACTCGTGCCCGTAGCGCCAGATCCCACCCAGTCCTTCGCCGAGTACGCCAATCCCGGTCGGCTCGTGTCGACGGAGTGGCTGTCCGCGAATCTGGGCACACCCGGCCTCAAGGTCGTGGAGTCGGACGAGGACGTGCTCCTCTACGACGTCGGTCACATTCCCGGCGCCGTCAAGGTCGACTGGCACCTCGACCTCAACGACCCGGTGACGCGTGACTACATCAACGGTGAGCAGTTCGCCGAGCTGATGAGCCGCAAGGGCATCAGCCGCGACGACACCGTCGTGATCTACGGCGACAAGAGCAACTGGTGGGCGGCGTACGCCCTGTGGGTGTTCACGCTGTTCGGACACGAGGACGTCCGTCTCCTCGACGGCGGCCGCGACGCGTGGATCGCCGAGAACCGGGACACCGCGTTCGACGTCCCCGAGACCTCCCCCACCGACTACCCGGTGGTCGAGCGCAACGACGCCCCGATCCGCGCGTTCAAGGACGACGTGCTCGATCACCTCGGCAAAGGGCCGCTGATCGACGTCCGTTCGCCGCAGGAGTACACCGGCGAACGCACCCACATGCCCGACTACCCGGAAGAGGGCGCCCTCCGCGGCGGCCACATCCCGAGCGCGCAGAGCATTCCGTGGGCCAAGGCCGCCGCACCCGACAGCCGTTTCCGTTCGCGCGGCGAACTGAACGAGATCTACGGCGGGGTGTCCGCCGACGACGACATCGTGGCGTACTGCCGGATCGGTGAACGTTCCAGCCACACCTGGTTCGTCCTCACCCACCTGCTCGGTTACCCCAGCGTCCGCAACTACGACGGTTCGTGGACGGAATGGGGCAACATGGTTCGCGTTCCGATCGTCAGGGGTGAAGAGCCGGGAGATGTTCCCGGCGCAACGTCATGACCGAACTACCCGATTCGCTTGCCGAGATCGTCGACGACTTCGCCGCCGTCGACGGCTCGGACAAGCTGCAGTTGCTGCTGGAGTTCAGCCGCGAACTGGCGCCCCTGCCTGCCGAACTCGAGCAGGACGCGATGGAACCGGTGCCCGAGTGCCAGTCGCCGCTGTTCCTGTCGGTCGACGACTCCGATCCGGAGCACGTGCGACTGCACTTCAGCGCGCCCGCGGAGGCACCGACCACGCGGGGTTTCGCGTCGATCCTGCACCAGGGCCTCGATGGGCACAGTGCCGTCACCATCCTCGGCATTCCGGACGATTTCTACTCCGCGCTCGGGCTCGCCGACGCCGTCAGTCCGCTGCGGCTGCGCGGCATGTCGGCGATGCTCGCGCGAATCAAGCGGCATCTCCGCGGCTAGGCAGGGTCTGAACACATACCGATGGAATTCACCGAACTTGCCGACTACCCCGTTCCGGTGGGTGCGCTCACCGAATGGCTGCCGTGCGCCCGCTCGGAGTGGGTGGACGACCCCCGTCCTGCGTCGTACATCCACGAGGCACATCTGCGCCGGTGCGCCGACGCCGACGGTCGCGAATCCTGGCTGGGCACCGCATTCGAGATCCACGGGACGCTGAACGTCACCGCGTTCCGTACCGCGCTGGAGAAGTGGACCGATCGTCACGAGGTGCTGCGCTCGCACACGACGTTCGACACGGAGACCGAGCGGGTCTGCAGGCGGACCGTGCCGCAGGGCGGGCTGCACGTGGGTGTCGTCAGCCACGGTTACGACGCCGCCGGTGGCGACAACTTCGCGCACCTGCAGCAACTGTTCGACGAGTACGCCTCGCCGCACAGCTGGCCGTCGTACGTCTTCGCGACGCTCGAGACCGTGCAGCGCGACCGGTTCACGGTGTTCTTCGCGGCGGATCACTCGATCATCGACGGGTTCTCCATCGTGCTCGTCGCCCACGAGTTGACCGCCCTGTACGAGGAGGCGCTGTCCGGTCGCACGGCCAACCTGTTCCCCGTCGGCAGCTACATCGACTTCGGCCGCGAGGAGCGCGAGATCTCCACCGACGCCGAGGTCAAGCGTGAGGCGCTCGACGTGTGGCGGTCCGCACTCGAGGGGCCGGGACTCCCCGAGTTCCCCCTCGAAGTCGGTCCGCGCACGACGTACGCCCAGCAGAACCTGTCCGCCTGGATACTCGACGCCGACCAGGCCGCGGCGTTCAACTCGGCCTGCCGCGAGGCGGATGTGGGGTTCTTCCCAGGCCTGCTCGCGTGCCTCGGCTTGGCCGGTGCGGAAGTGGCGGGTGACGACCGCTTCCGGACCGTTACCCCGGTGCATACCCGGCACTCCCCGCAGTGGGCGTCCGCGCTGGGCTGGTTCGTGGGGCTGAGCCCGATCGACTTCGAGGTGACGTCGGACGATTTCGCCGCCGTCGCCCGCGAGGCCGCCGACAGCGTGGCCCGGACGAAACCGATCTCGGTGGTGCCGTTCGACCAGATCGAGAAGGAACTCGACATCCCCATCCGGCCGCGATTCGTCGTCTCCTACATGGACGTCCGGTTCGTGCCCGAAGCGGGCCGCTGGCACGAACGTAACGCCCGGGCGCTGCGGAGCCGGCAGTACACGCACGACGTGTACGCGTGGATCAACCGCACCCCCCGCGGCGTCAATCTGGCGGTCCGATATCCGGGCAACGACATCGCCGCCGCGAGCGTCCACACGTGGGTCGCGAGCCTCCGCCGGCAACTGGAACAGGTTTCAACCAGCTACCCTTCGGTAGGGTTGCGCAGCGTCGGACAGGCCTGACGGCAATATTCGGTCCGGTGGCAACACCGATCGGTTCGGTGCCTAGACTCCGAAGAGATGCCGTAACCCACCGCCGGTGAACACCCCCGGGGACCACCGCGGTGACAGACCATGCGAACCACAGGAGGCTCAGTGCCCAGTCATGCCAGCGCGCACATCACGAAGGTGCTCGTCGCGAACCGCGGTGAGATCGCAGTGCGGGTGATCCGGGCCGCCGCCGACGCCGGCCTGGCCAGCGTCGCCGTCTACGCCGAACCCGACGCCGACGCCCCGTTCGTGCGCCTGGCCGACGAAGCCTTCGCCCTCGGCGGACAGACCTCCGCCGAGTCCTACCTGGTGTTCGACAAAATTTTGGACGCCGCCGCCAAGTCCGGTGCCGACGCCATCCACCCCGGCTACGGCTTCCTCTCCGAGAACGCCGACTTCGCGCAGGCCGTGATCGACGCCGGCCTGATCTGGATCGGCCCGTCCCCGCAGTCGATCCGCGACCTCGGCGACAAGGTCACCGCCCGCCACATCGCCGAAAAGGCGAAGGCCCCGATGGCCGCCGGCACCAAGGACCCCGTCAAGAACGCCGACGAGGTCGTCGCCTTCGCCAAGGAATACGGCGTCCCCGTCGCCATCAAGGCCGCCTTCGGCGGCGGTGGCCGCGGCATGAAGGTCGCCCACACCATCGAGGAAATCCCCGAACTGTTCGACTCCGCCACCCGCGAGGCCGTCGCCGCGTTCGGCCGCGGCGAATGCTTCGTCGAACAGTATCTGGACAAGGCCCGGCACGTCGAAGCGCAGGTCATCGCCGACCAGCACGGCAACGTCATCGTCGCCGGCACCCGCGACTGCTCCCTGCAACGCCGCTTCCAGAAACTCGTCGAGGAGGCCCCCGCCCCGTTCCTCACCGACGACCAGCGCAACCGGATCCACACCTCCGCGAAGGCCATCTGCAAAGAGGCCGGCTACTACGGCGCCGGCACCGTCGAATACCTCGTCCAGGGCGACACCGTGTCCTTCCTCGAGGTCAACACCCGCCTGCAGGTCGAACACCCCGTCACCGAGGAAACCGCCGGCATCGACCTGGTGCTGCAGCAGTTCAAGATCGCCAACGGCGAACACCTCGACCTCACCGAGGACCCCACCCCCCGCGGGCACGCCTTCGAGTTCCGCATCAACGGGGAGGACGCCGGCCGCGGCTTCCTGCCCGCCCCCGGACCGGTCACCAAGTTCATGCCCCCCACCGGCCCCGGCGTGCGGATGGACTCCGGCGTCGAAACCGGATCGGTGATCGGCGGCCAGTTCGACTCCATGCTCGCCAAGCTGATCGTCACCGGCGCCACCCGCGACGAGGCCCTCGCCCGGGCCCGCCGCGCCCTCGCCGAATTCCAGGTCGAAGGCCTGGCCACGGTCATCCCGTTCCACCGGGCCATCGTCTCCGACCCCGCCTTCATCGGCGACGGCACCGGCTTCGACGTCTACACCAAGTGGATCGAAACCGAATGGGACAACCAGGTCGAACCGTTCACCGGCGGCCAACCCCTCGACGACGAGGACACCCTGCCCCGGCAGAACGTCGTCGTCGAGGTCGGCGGCCGCCGCGTCGAGGTGTCGCTGCCCGGCCAGTTCACCCTCGGCACCGGCGGCGCCCCCGCCGGCGCCACCCGCAAGAAGCCCAAGGCCCGCACCCGCGGCGGCGCCCACGGCGGCGCCGCATCCGGTGACGCCGTCACCGCCCCCATGCAGGGCACCGTCGTCAAGGTCGCCGTCGAAGAAGGCCAGCAAGTCGCCGAGGGCGACCTCATCGCCGTCCTCGAGGCCATGAAGATGGAAAACCCCGTCAACGCCCACAAGGCCGGCACCGTCACCGGCCTCGCCGTCGAACCCGGCTCCGCCATCACCCAGGGCACCGTCCTGGCAGAACTCAAGTAGCTCCCGTGAGTACTTGTTAACCGCCCGCGGTTAACAAGTACTCACGGGTGGCCGTGCCACACTGTACGCATGTCTGACGTTCCCGAGATCCGTATCGGCACAGCCGAACGTGAGCAGGCCCTGAACTCGTTGAGCGAACACTTCGCCGCGGGCCGTCTGACGGTCCCCGAGTTCGACGAGCGCAGTCTCGCGGTCACGAATGCCACCACCCGCGGCGAACTCGATCGGGTGTTCACCGACCTCCCCGCGACCACCGCCGCCGCGCCTGCCAAGGCCGTGGCAGCGGACACCGACCGCGACCAGAACTGGCGTCGCATCGTGATGTCGGTGATCCCGCTCGTCGCCCTCGTGCTGTTCTTCGTCGTCCCCGTCGACAACAGCTGGCTGTTCTTCCTGATGATCCCTGCCGCCGGCGCCATACTGTTCGGCACCCGCGACGACCGGCACGATCGCGATCGCCGCCGCGACCGCCGCGACCGGGACCGCTGACATGGAACCGGTGGAGGTCAATGCAGGCGGCTGGTATCTGCGCGCGCTGCGCGAGGACGAGCGGGTCAACGACCGTCCGGCGCTCGCGGACGGCGGAATAACCGAACCCGGCTACATCGCCCGCCGCACGGCGCAGTGGCTGAGCGACGAGCACTATTCGTGGGCGATCTGCCAGCCCAACACCGGCGAACTGCTCGCCGAGGTGGGGCTCACTCCGTCCGGGGAAACCGCGACACTCACCGGCTGGGCACGGGCCGGTCACGAGGACGCGCTCGCGAGCGGATCGGATGCGGTGCAACGGTTTGCGGAGGGCGCACTGGGGTTCACGGTCCAGCGGTGAGGATGCGTTCCATTCCGGTGGCGGCCCTCACCGTGCTGGCGCTGATCATGTTGCTGTCCCCGGCGTCCGCGACGCCGTCCGGTCCCGAACATGCCGACAAGGTGGTGCATGCCGTGCTGTTCGCGGCGCTGGCGGCCGCCTCCCGGTATGCCCTTCTGACACCACGGATCACGGTGCTCTGGCTCGCGGCATTCGGGGTGATCACCGAGATACTGCAGGGCGTGCTGCCGATCGGCAGGCACGGTTCGGTCTGGGATCTCTGCGCGGACATGGTGGGTGTGGCGATCGGGTTGTCCGCTCAGTCCGCGATCATGCGTTCCCGCAGCAGAGTCTGAACTGCGGCGTCGAGGCCGAGTCCGTCGGAGAAGTACCGCTCGATCGTTCCGTACTGCTCGCGCATGGCGGCGAGCGACACCTGCAGATACTGCTCGCGGACCCCGAGCACGGGCTCGAGCAGCGCCGGATCTCCACCCGCATCGACGAATTTCTCGAACACGCCCGCGAACGCCGGCAGCAGGAGTTCGTTGGTCAGCAGGTAGTCGTGGAACACGTCGTCCTCGCCGACGCCGAGGAGCAGCAGCAGTGCCGCCGTGGCCCATCCCGTCCGGTCCTTCCCGGTGGTGCAGTGCACGAGGGCGGGCGTGTTGCCGTTGGTCGCGAGACCGCCGAACAGTTCCCGGTACGAGGACACCGCGCTGGGCATCTCGACGAAATCGCGGTAGCTGCCCTCGAAATACTCGATGGCGCGTCCGCCGCCGAGTTCGCGTTCGGCGATCATCGGGTCGGCGATCACCTGCAGCATCTGCGCGGGGATCGAGCGGATCCCCTTGTCGGCGAGCACGTCCAACGCGACCGCGCGGGCCCCGTTCGGGAGAATGTCGGGGGCCGCGGCGCGCTCGTCCGCGGTCCGCAGGTCGTACACCATCCGGATCCCGAGGCCGTCGAGCGCCGGCATGTCGGTGTCCGCGACCCGGCTGAGATCGGTCGAACGGTAGAACACACCGGTGCGCACCTTCGCGCCGTCCGCGGTCCGGTAGCCGCCGACGTCTCGCAGATTTGGCACGGACGTGAGCGGAATCGGCGTCATGCGTCGACGGTACCGCCCAGCACCCGGGCCAGTGCATCCACGGCGGCGTCGAGTTCCGCGGTCGTCACCGTCAACGGTGGACGGAACCGGATCCCGCGCTTGCCGGTCGGCAGGATCAGCACCCGCTCCCGGTCCCTGAGGTCCGCGACCACCCGGTCCCGCCGCTGCGGGGTGGGAAGCGTGATCGCACACATCAGGCCACGCCCCCGCGGTTCGGTCACGTCGGCGTTCGCCCGCGCGAGTTCCCGGAGCCGTTCGAGAAGGTGTGCCCCCGTCATGCGGGCCCGGTCGACGAGCCTGTCCTCCTCGACGATCTCGAGGATCCGGCGGGACCGCACCATGTCGGTGAGGTTGCCGCCCCAAGTCGAGTTGATCCGCGAACTGACGGCGAACACGTTGTCGGGGATGTCGTCCACCCTGCCGCCTGCCATGATTCCGCAGACCTGGGTCTTCTTGCCGAACGCGACGACGTCGGGGTGCACCCCCAGTTGCTGGTACGCCCAGGCGGTGCCGGTGAGACCGCAGCCGGTCTGCACCTCGTCGAACACGAAGAGGGCGTCGTTCTCGCGGCAGAGCGCCTCCATCGCCTGGAAGAATTCCGGGCGGAAGTGGTGGTCTCCACCCTCACCTTGGATCGGCTCGGCGATGAAACAGGCCACGTCCGAAGGGTTCTCGGCGAACGCCTGCCGCGCCTGGTCCAGTGCGTGCCGCTCGGCTTCCTCGACGTCCCGCCCGTCCGTGAGGTACGGGGAGTCGATGCGCGGCCAGTCGAACTTGGGGTACCGCGCCACCTTGCCGGGCTCGGTGTTGGTGAGCGACATGGTGTATCCGCTGCGCCCGTGGAAGGCCTCGGTCAGATGGAGCACCTTCGTGCCGAGTGCCGGATCGAGGCCCCTGCTCTCGTTGAGCCTGCTCTTCCAGTCGAACGCCACCTTCAGCGCGTTCTCGACGGCGAGCGCGCCACCGTCGATGAAGAAGAGATGCGGTAGCGCGGGATCACCCAGTACCCGGGCGAACGTCTCGACGAACCGTGCCATCGGAACGGTGTAGATGTCGGAGTTGCTCGGTTTGTTCACCGCCGCGGCCGCCAGTTCCCGGCGAAACGCGTCGTCGTCGGCCAGCGCGGGGTGGTTCATCCCGAGGGCCGACGACGCGAAGAATCCGAACATGTCCAGATAGCTGGTGCCGTCCCGCAGATCGACGAGATGGGTGCCGCGTGAGCGGTCCAGGTCGAGTACCAGGTCGAACCCGTCGACCAGAATGCGCTCGCGCAGCACGTCGTGCACCTGGCTCGCCGGCAGCTCGCCCCCATTTCCGGTAAAACGAATCGCTGTGCTCATACCGAGAGATTACGTCAAAATTCCTGTCTGTCGGCGACGATTCGGCAACATATCCGGCACAGAGCTCACTTGTCGTAAAATGTTTGCAAGATGATCGTGCTGCGCGTATGGACGTTGGCGGTGGCGCGGATCTCCTGCAGAAGGTGTTCCAACTCCCGCGGCGAGGCGACGCGCACCAGCAGCACGTAGCTCTCCTCCCCCGCGACCGAGTGGCACGCCTCGATCGCGGGGAGAGTCCGCAACCGGGCGGGCGCGTCGTCGGGCTGCGACGGATCGAGAGGGGTGATCGCGACGAATGCGGACAGGCCGTGCCCGAGCGCATCCGGATCGATCTTCGCGGTGTACCCGCGGATCACTTTGCGGGCCTCGAGCCTGCGCACCCTCGACTGCACCGCGGAGATCGACAGCCCGGCCTTCTCGGCGAGGGTCGCCAGAGTCGCCCGGCCGTCGGCCACCAGCTCCCGCATCAGTACCCGATCGATGTCGTCGAGAGGAGTATGGGGTGCGTCGCTACGGAAAGATTCCACCACCAGCGCAGGCTAGCCCAGCGGAGGTGCATCATGGTTGAAACGTGGGAGCTCCGCGCCCGCTTCGCCCGCGCACTGGGCGCGGCGTACGGGCGGACGGTGCCTGCCTACGACACGCTGGTCGAGGTGGCCGACGAGGTCAACGCGGACTTCGCGGCGAGAAACCCGGCCGATGCCGAACGCCTGGGTGGCCTCGCCCGGATCACCGTGGAGCGCCACGGCGAGATCCATCTCGGTGGGGCCACGGAGCTGCGTCAGGCCGCCATCCTGTTCTCGGGCTTCGGGATGCACCCCGTCGGCTGTTACGACCGGCGCGAAACACCCGATCCCGAGCCCGTCGTCTCGACAGTCTTCCGCCCCGTCGACCCGATCGAACTGGCCCGCAACCCGTTCGGGATGCTCGCATCGATGCTCACCACCGACGATCGCAGGTTCTTCGACGGCGATCTGCAGCACCGCCTCGAGAATGTCCTCGCCGCCCGCAGCGTGTTTCCCACGGAGCTGTTGCACCTGGCCGCGCTCGCGACCGACGAGGGCGGGCTGACGGCGCCGACGGCGGAACGGTTCGTCGCACTCGCGGCCACGGCCTTCGCACCGTCGGACACCGCGGCCGACCGATCCTGGCTCTCCGCGCTCGAACGGGTCGCACCCGTCGCCGCCGGCCTCGGTGGGCGCACGGGCGTGCGGGTCGTGCACCTCGCACCGCGGGTCTTCGACATCGACGAACTGTGCGGGCGGGCGGCGCGGCACGGACTCGGAAGGATCGACGGCACCGACCATTTGCGCGCGGGTGGCGCGGACGTCCTCGTGCGGCGGGTGTCGTTCGGCGCCGCCGGCACACCGGGCGGCGTCCTGGTGGCGGAATCACGCGGCATCGCACTGACACCCGAGGGACGGGCGCTGTACGCCACCCGCGGGGCGGACGAGTTCCCGCAGACGGAAGCGGAACTGGAGGCGCAGGGACTGGCGTACTTCGCCCACCGCCGCACCGGGGACGGCCACGTCGTGGAGCCCATCCTCTACGAGGACTTCCCGCCGATGCCGGTCGACTCCGGCCCCGACCACCTAGCGTGGCTCTCCGAGACACTCGGCCGGGCCGTGCACGACCCGTTCACGCTCTACCGACAGCAGCAGGACCATTCCCGAGAGAGGACAGCATCGTGAACCTTCCCGCCCCCGAGGAGTTGTGCCGACGCGCCGAGGAAGCGCTGATCAGGTGCGGCGCCGAGATCACCGACGGCGGTGGACCGCTCGTCGCGCGCACACCGATCACCGGGACCGAACTGCGCACGGTGACGTCGAGCAGCGCGGAGGACGTGGATCGCGCGATCACCGCGGCCCACGATGCCTTCCTCGAATGGCGTTCCGTCCCCGCCCCCCAACGCGGAGCCGTGGCGCGCCGTCTGGGTCAGCTTCTGACGGAACACAAGGCCGATCTGGCGGAACTGGTCACACTCGAGGCAGGCAAGATTCCGTCCGAGGCGCAGGGCGAAGTGCAGGAGATGATCGACATCTGCGAATTCGCGGTCGGTCTGTCCCGGCAGTTGTACGGCAAAACGATGGCGTCGGAACGTCCGGGACATCGACTGATGGAGACGTGGCATCCGCTGGGAGTCGTCGGAGTGATCTCGGCGTTCAACTTCCCGGTCGCCGTGTGGTCGTGGAACACCGCTGTCGCGCTGGTCTGCGGCGACACGGTGGTGTGGAAGCCGTCGGACCGGACGCCGCTGACGGCGATCGCCTGCGACGCCCTGCTGGCGCGCGCCGCCCGCGACGTCGGTGCACCCGCCGGCATCCACGCCCTGATCCAGGGGGCGGGGGACGTCGGCGAACGACTCGTCGACGACGCACGCGTCGCGTTGCTCAGCGCCACCGGTTCGGTGCGGATGGGGCGCGCCGTGGGGCCGCGCGTCGCCGCGCGCTTCGGCAAGTGTCTGCTCGAACTGGGCGGCAACAACGCCGCAGTGGTGGCGCCGTCCGCCGATCTGGACTTGACCGTGCGGGGAGTCGTGTTCTCCGCCGCAGGCACCGCGGGACAACGCTGTACGTCGCTGCGACGGCTGATCGTGCACTCGTCCGTCGCCGACGAATTGGTGGAGCGCATCTCTTCGGCGTACGGCCAGTTGAAGGTCGGGAACCCGTTCGACGACGGTGTCCTCGTCGGCCCGCTGGTGAACCGATCCGCGTTCGAGGCGATGCAGACCGCGTTGGACAAGGCCCGCGCCGACGGCGGGACCGTCGTCTGCGGCGGCGAACGCAGCGGTGGCAGCGACTCCGCGTACTACGTCTCGCCCGCCCTCGTCCGGATGCCCGCGCAGACGTCGGTGGTGCGAGAGGAGACGTTCGCACCGATCCTCTACGTGCTCACCTACGAAGACTTCGACCAGGCGATCGCGTTGCACAACGAAGTGCCCCAAGGACTCTCGTCGTCGATCTTCACCACCGACCAGCGGGAGGCCGAGAGGTTCCTGGCGGCAGACGGTTCCGACTGCGGCATCGCGAACGTCAACATCGGCACGTCGGGGGCCGAGATCGGCGGGGCGTTCGGCGGGGAGAAGGAGACGGGCGGCGGACGCGAGTCCGGATCCGACGCGTGGAAGGCCTACATGCGCCGTGCGACGAACACCGTCAACTACTCCGATCGACTCCCGCTCGCGCAGGGGGTGGAGTTCACCTGATCGGCGACGTCGACCGGCTACTCTCGGGGCGTGAGCAACTGGACCGAGATGGCGCGTGAGATCGCCGAGAACGTGCTGTTCCCGGTGGCCGACAGCGTCGATGCCGACGGCGAGATTCCCGACAGTCACTTCGAGACACTCGCCGCCGACGGCTTCTACGGACTCGCGGCACCCGGCGAAGAGGGTGTGCCGCCATCGGTACTGGTCGACGTGATGGAGACGTTGTGCGGCGGCTGCCTCGCCACGGCGTTCACGTGGATGCAGCATCACGGCGTCGTCGCCGGTCTCGCCGGTTCGCCGAACACGACCCTCCAGGATCGGTACCTCGACGGACTCGTCGACGGCACGGTGCGGGCCGGCGTCGCTCTGGCCGGAGCGATTCCCGTCCCGCCCACCCTGTGGGCACGCAGCGTCGACGACGGCTACGTGCTCGACGGGGTGTCGCCGTTCGTCACCGGCTGGGGCATCGTCGATCTGCTCCAAGTGTCGGCGCGCGACGAATTCGACGACTCCATCGTGCACGTCATCATTCCCGCACAACCACTTCGCGGACTCACTGCCGAGGAACTTCCGCTGATCGCGGCACGCGGGTCGAACACGGTCCGGCTGAAATTCGACGGGCTCGCCGTACCGCGGGATCTGGTGAGCGCCGTCGTCTCTCCCGAGGACTTCGCGAAGAGCCAACTGTTCGGGTCGTGGATCAACGGGTGCATGGCGATGGGAATCACCCGGCGGGCGATCAGCGAATTGCACGCCCTCGGCGTCGACGCGGACCCGTTCGAGGAGCAGGCCGCCCGGGCACGACTCGACCTGAACGCGGCACTCGAAGGCCGCGCGGAGATCGCCGAAGCGCGCGCCCGCGCTTCGGAACTCGCCATCCGCACCGCCACCGCCCTCGTCACCGCGAAGGGAAGTTCCGCACTGCTCGCGGGAAACACGGCGGAACGACTGATGCGTGAGGCCACCTTCACCCTCGTCGCAGCGGGACGTCCGGCGATCAAGTCCGCGTTGCTGCACCGCCTCGGCCGCGACTAGCGCGTCGTTTCGGGTATCCCGACAGTTCCCAAGCTGAAAGTGGGTTTCGTCCATGGCATGCCGCATCAGTGAACTCGTGCTCGGTTGCCGCGACCCCGAGGCGCTGGCCCGGTTCTGGTGCGAGGTCCTGGACTTCGTGGTGCTCGACCGCGAGGGCGACGGAAGCATCGAGATCGGGCCCCGCGAAGGGTTCGGCGGCCCGCAGCCGACGATCATCCTCAGCCGCCGCGACGAACCGGAACCCGGGAAACCGCGGCTGCACATCGACGTCAACGCCACCGACCGCGATCAGGACGCCGAACTCGAACGCCTCCTGAAACTCGGCGCACGCCCGGCCGACATCGGCCAGACCGGGGACGAGCCCTGGCACGTCCTCGCCGATCCCGAAGGCAACGAATTCTGCCTCCTCCGGGCCCGCCTCGCTCCGCTCTGACGGTCCTGGCCGCTGCGGGATCCCGTGCACCGGCGTCGAGTTCGTGGCCGTCGAGGTGCCGTCGCCGTCGTTCGCTCCGGCAGTACCCGCCGCGGATCTCGCGACGGTGTGAACACAGGCCTCGGCTACGGCACTCGGTCCTCGGCGCGCACCCGGTCGCGGAGCCTCCGGCGGGCACGGTCGATCAGCTCACCGGAGTGGTGCCGGTGATTGATTCGCGGTTTTCTGTCCGGGTCTATGTGTGGTGGCGGTATCCATTCGGTGCGTCCCGCGTACGCGTCACCGGGTGACGCACTGCTGGTCGCCCAGCCTGCAGGCCCGTCGTGCACTCGGGCATGGCAGGCATCGCACACGAGCGTCAGCGAGTCGATGTCGGTGCGCCCACCGTGGCGCCACTCTTCTACGTGGTGGACCGCGCAGATACTGGCCGGGGCCGCGCAGCCCGCTCGCGTGCATCCACCTTCGGCGGCGATGAGAGCGAGGCGTTGGTCCGCGCTCGCCACCCGTCGGAGCCGTCCGAGATGCAGGGGCCTGCCGTCGTGGTCGAACAGGACGAGCACCGGGTGGGCGTTCTCCGCGAGTGTCAACGCGTCGTCGAGGGGAAGCAGACCGCCGGTGGCCGTGGTCGCTACGCCGCCCGCCGCTTTCTCGAGTTGATCGAGCGTCATGGTGATGATCGCCGTGACGGGCAGACCCCGGTGCCGACCCAGGATCTGAGATTCGAGCACGACCCTGAATATCGCACCGAGGGCGTCGTGGTTGCGTTGCGCCGCGGTGCGCGTGTCCCGCGCCGCTGCCGCGACCAACGCTTCACGGTCGATCGACGGATCCTCGGCGTCGCCGCGTGGCGACTCGGGGTCGTCCGGGTTGTTCATGCCGGGGCGGGCCCATTTCGCGAGGATGGGGTCGAGGAGGGCGCGCGCGGTGGGGTCGAGTTCACCGGAGATCTTCGACATCAGTTCGGCGTCCTGTCGACCGAGTGAGATGCCGCGTCGGCGTGCCCGATCGCGATCGTCCGTGAGACGACCGTCTGGATCGAGGTAGGCGAGCAGTCGGTGACCGGCACTCTCGACGTCCTCCGGGGTGCCGCCACGCGCGCATTCGGCCAGGATCGCTTCGGCTGCGGCGACGTCCGCATTCGAGACGGCGTGCGGGATCTTGCGCATGATCTTCGAGACCGCCCGGGCGTGATCGGGGCCGATGGCACCGTCGCGTTGCGCAGCCGCCGTTTCCGGCAGTGCCGTCGGCAAGTCGTCGCCCGACAGCGTGTGCCAGGCGCCGAGGTTGCGGGCAGCCGACACCCGCGCCGACGCATCCGACGCCGACACGCGCAGCACGTCGACCAGGAGTTTGTTCGGCGAGTTGTAGCCGAGCGCCGCGGGCAGCGAGCGTTCGACACTCTCGACGATAAGCCGCTGCGAGACCGCGCCTGCGCGGCGGAGGGACTTCTCGAGTTGCTGCATCATCAGCATCACGTCGGAATCCGACACACCCGTGAGATCGGCGTCGAGCAGTCCCGTGACGGCAGCAGCCAGCGCAGTCAGGTGTTCCGTCACCTGATCCGCCGCCAACCCCCCGGTCGAACTCATGTTCGAATCATACTGCGCCCCACCGACACATTCGGCGGACCGCACACCATGTCCCCTCCGCCTGTCGGACCCCCGGTGCACTATGGAACGGTGACCGACGTCCTGGGCAGGTTCTCCGCTGCCACCCGCGAGTGGTTCGACGGTGCGTTCCCCGCCCCGACGGCCGCGCAGCTCGGTGCGTGGGAGTCGATCGCCAGCCGAGCGCACACGCTGGTCGTCGCGCCGACCGGTTCGGGCAAGACGCTGTCGGCGTTTCTGTGGTCCCTCGACCAACTCGCCGCAACGGACGGGAAGGACCGCAAGACCAAGGTTCTCTACATCTCCCCGCTCAAGGCACTCGGGGTCGACGTCGAACGCAACCTGCGGGCCCCGCTCGTCGGGATCACGCAGACGGCCAAGCGGCTCGGGCTCACGCCGCCGGAGATCTCGGTGGGTGTCCGCTCCGGCGACACACCGGCCGGCGACCGGCGCGCGCTGATCAAGAATCCGCCCGACATCCTCATCACCACCCCCGAGTCGCTGTTCCTCATGCTGACGTCCGCTGCGCGCGAGACGCTGACGCAGGTCGACACAATCATCGTCGACGAGGTCCACGCGGTGGCGGGCACGAAGCGCGGCGCGCACCTGGCGTTGTCGCTCGAACGCCTCGACCGGCTCCTCGACACCCCGGCTCAGCGCATCGGACTGTCGGCGACGGTGCGGCCACACGAGGAGGTGGGCCGGTTCCTGTCGGGTTCGGCGCCGATCCGGATCGTGGCACCGCCGTCGCCGAAGACGTTCGACCTCACCGTGCAGGTTCCGGTGGAGGACATGACCGAACTCGGCCTCGCCGAGCCCGCCGAGGGTTCGGCGTCGGCGACCCCGCAGGCGGGGTCGATCTGGCCGCACGTCGAGGAGCAGATCGTCGATCTCGTCCTGGCGCATCGGTCGTCCATCGTGTTCGCGAACTCGCGGCGGCTCGCCGAGCGCCTGACCGCGCGGCTCAACGAGATCTACGCCGAACGCGCCGGGACCGCCGTCGACAAGAACCCGAAACCGGCCTCGCAGATCGGCACCCCGTCCGAGGTCAACTTCGGTGCGGACCCGCTGCTCGCCCGCGCCCACCACGGGTCGGTCAGCAAGGACCAGCGGGCCCTGATCGAGGACGACCTGAAGTCGGGGCGGCTGCGGTGTGTGGTCGCGACGAGCAGCCTCGAACTCGGAATCGACATGGGTGCCGTCGATCTGGTGATCCAGGTGGAGGCGCCCCCGTCCGTGGCGAACGGTCTGCAGCGCGTCGGCCGCGCCGGACACCAGGTCGGGGAGATTTCCCGGGGTGTGGTGTTCCCGAAGCACCGCACCGATCTCGTGCACTGCGCCGTCACCGTCGAGCGGATGGTCACCGGCAAGATCGAGGCACTCGCGGTTCCCGCCAACCCGCTCGACATCCTCGCCCAGCACACGGTGGCGGCCACCGCCCTCGAACCGCTCGACGTGGACGACTGGTTCGAGACGGTCCGGCGCAGTGGCTCCTTCGCGACGCTGCCGCGCTCGGCGTACGAGTCCACCCTCGACCTTCTCGCGGGCCTGTACCCGTCCGACGAGTTCGCCGAACTCCGGCCCCGCCTCGTCTGGGACCGCGAGGCCAACACGCTCACCGGACGTCCCGGCGCGCAGCGGCTGGCGGTCACGTCGGGCGGTGCCATCCCCGACCGCGGTCTGTTCACGGTCTACATGGTCGGCGAGAAGGCGTCCCGCGTCGGCGAACTCGACGAGGAGATGGTGTACGAGTCGCGGGTCGGTGACGTCTTCGCGCTCGGGGCCACCAGCTGGCGGATCGAGGAGATCACCTTCGACCGGGTGCTGGTCAGCCCCGCCTACGGCCAGCCGGGGCGGCTGCCGTTCTGGCACGGCGACGGTCTGGGCAGGCCTGCGGAACTGGGCGAGGCGCTGGGGCAGTTCCTGCGGGAGATCTCGCTCGGGCACGAGACCGAGGTGCAGGAGCGCTGCCGGACCGGTGGGCTCGACGAGAACGCCACGAACAATCTCGTGCAACTCGTCACCGAGCAGAAGACGGCGACCGGGCAGGTCCCCACCGACCGCACGCTGGTGGTCGAACGGTTCCGCGACGAACTCGGCGACTGGCGCCTCATCCTGCACTCGCCGTACGGCCAGCGTGTCCATGCGCCGTGGGCGCTGGCGGTCAGCGCCCGGCTGAGCGAGCGTTACGGCCTCGACTCGAACGCGACGGCGTCCGACGACGGCATCATCGTGCGCCTCCCCGACACCGAGGACACCCCGCCGGGAGCCGATCTCTTCGTCTTCGACACCGACGAGATCGAGGACATCGTCACCGAACAGGTCGGCGGGTCGGCGCTGTTCGCGTCCCGGTTCCGTGAGTGTGCGGCCCGGGCGCTGCTGCTGCCCCGCCGAACCCCGGGGAAACGCGCGCCGCTGTGGCAGCAACGGCAGCGGTCCGCCCAGTTGCTCGACGTGGCCCGCCGGTATCCGACGTTCCCGGTTCTGCTCGAGACCGTCCGCGAGTGCCTGCAGGACGTGTACGACCTGCCGGCGCTGAAGGATCTGCTGCGCAGGCTCGCACGACGGCAGATCCGGATCGTCGAGGTGGAGACGCAGTCGCCGTCACCGTTCGCCGGGGCCCTCCTGTTCAACTACGTCGGCGAGTTCATGTACGAGGGCGACAGCCCGCTCGCCGAACGCCGGGCCGCGGCCCTGTCGCTGGACTCGACGCTGCTGGCGGAACTGCTCGGCCGGGTGGAACTGCGCGAACTGCTCGACGCCGACGTCATCGCCCGCGCCGAACTCGAACTCCAGCGACTGCTCCCCGACCGCAAGGCGAAGGACCTCGAGGGCGTCGCCGACCTCCTGCGCCTGCTGGGGCCGCTGACCTCCGAGGAGGTCGCCGCACGGTCGACCGCCGATCCCGCCCCCTGGCTCGACGAACTCGTGCGCGCGAAGCGGGCGCTCGGCGTGTCGTTCGCCGGTCACGAGTGGTGGACGGCCATCGAGGATGCGGCACGCTTGCGCGACGGGCTCGGCGTGCCGCTGCCGATCGGTGTTCCCGCCGCGTTCATCGAACCCGTCGACGATCCGCTGGCCGATCTGATCAGCCGGTACGCCCGCACCCACGGCCCGTTCACGGTCACCGACGCCGCGGCCCGTTTCGGTCTCGGTTCGGCGGTGGCCCGCGACGTGCTGCAGCGGCTCGCGCAGGGCAAGCGGGTGGTCGAGGGCGAGTTCCGCCCCGGCGCGACGGGCAGCGAATGGTGCGATGCCGAAGTCCTGCGTCGCCTGCGCAGGCGCTCTCTGGCCGCGGCGCGTCAGGAGGTCGAACCGGTCAGCACGGCGACGCTCGGCCGCTTCCTCCCGGCCTGGCAGCACGTCGGGGGCACTTTGCGCGGTATCGACGGCGTCGCGACCGTCGTGGAACAGCTTGCCGGCGTACCCGTTCCCGCGTCGGCACTCGAGTCACTGATCCTGCCGTCCCGGGTGGCCGACTACTCCCCCGCCATGCTCGACGAACTCACGTCCACCGGTGAGGTGCTGTGGTCGGGGGCGGGCAGCATCTCCGGCAAGGACGGGTGGGTGTGCCTCCACCCCGCCGACGCCGCACCGCTCACGCTGACGACGCCGACGGAATCGGACCTGACCGACGTGCAGAGCCGGGTGCTCGACACGCTGTCCGGCGGCGGCGCGTACTTCTTCCGGCAACTCGCGGACACCCTCGAGATGTCCGACGACACCGCGCTGGCCACTGCGTTGTGGGATCTGGTGTGGCTGGGTCACATCGGCAACGACACCCTCGCCCCGGTGCGTGCCCTGCTGTCGGACACGTCCAGGACCACCACGAGCCACCGGTCGCCGCGGCGTCCCCCGCGCGCCCGCGCGTATCGCAGTCTGACGGTGCCGGTGCGCACCGCGCCGCCCACGGTCGGGGGACGGTGGTCGATTCTGCCCGCCGCCGAATCCGATGCCACGCTGCGGGCCAGCGCCACGGCCGAACTGCTGCTGGAGCGGTATGGGGTGGTGACCCGCGGGTCCGTGATGACCGAGAACGTTCCCGGTGGCTTCGCGCTGATGTACAAGGTGCTGGGCACGTTCGAGGACAACGGCCGCTGCCGGCGGGGCCATTTCGTCGAGTCGCTCGGCGGAGCCCAGTTCTCCACTCCGCCCGTGGTGGACCGGCTCCGGAGCTACGGCGATTCGCTCGAGGGCAGGCACACCACGCTGCCCGCCGTGACGCTCGCCGCCAGCGATCCCGCCAACCCGTACGGTGCGGCGCTGCCGTGGCCGCGGCGCGGCGACGACGCGCCCGCGCACCGGCCGGGACGCAAGGCCGGCGGACTGGTGGTGCTGGTGGAGGGCGAACTGATCCTGTTCGTCGAACGCGGCGGCCGCACCGTCCTCACGTTCACCGACGACCCGGGTGTGCTCCGCACCGCGGCCGTCACGCTCGCCGGGGTCGTCAAGCGCGGTGGCATCGACAGGATCGTGGTCGAGAAGGTGGACGGCGACACCATCCACGGCAGCGACTTCGCACCGATCCTGACCGAGGCCGGGTTCTCGCCCACTCCACGCGGATTCCGGTTGCGGGCCTGACATGCCCGAAGGCGACACCGTCTGGCGCACCGCCAACTCGCTGCGCGACGCCCTCGAAGGCGAGGTCCTGACCCGGTGCGACGTGCGGGTGCCCCGGTACGCAACCGTCGACCTGTCCGGTGAGGTGGTCGACGAGGTGGTCAGCCGGGGAAAGCACCTCCTCATCCGGGTTGGCGACCACTCCATCCACACGCACCTGAAGATGGAGGGCGCGTGGCACATCTACGCGCCGGACTCGAGGTGGCGGCGGCCGGCGCACCAGGCGCGCATCGTGCTGGCCACCGAAGACCGGGTGGCGGTCGGATTCTCGCTGGGCATCACCGAGATCCTCCGGCGTGACGACGAGGAGTCCGCGGTCGGCCACCTCGGACCCGATCTGCTGGGGCCGGACTGGGATGCCGGCACGGCGATCGAAAATCTGCGGGCGGCCGGCGAGCAGCCCATCGGTCTCGCCCTCACCGATCAACGCAATCTGGCCGGTCTCGGCAACGTGTACCGCAACGAAGTCTGCTTCCTCCGCGGCGTCCACCCGTACACTCCGGCGGCCGAGGTGACCGACCTGCCCGCCATGGTCACGCTCGCACATCGCATGATTCACGCCGACAAGAACAACTCGATCCGTCATCGGCCGTGGGTATACGGGCGCGCCGGACAACGGTGCCGCCGCTGCGGGACGGTGATCGAAGGCCACGACCTCGGCCGCCAGGAGATCTTCTTCTGCACGTACTGCCAACCACCGAGGGTGGATTAGCGCAGGACCGTCGTCGGCGGCCCGAGCGGCGGAGGTCGGCGCGTGCGCCTGCGGCCGAGCAACCAGGCGGCACCGTCCGGAACCCACAGCACCGCGGCGGTGCCGATCGTCAGCAGATACGTGGGCGCGATCAGAGGCAACAGGATGCACCCGAGCAGGGCGACGGGAAAATCTCTGCGCCACACAAGCGACAGCACTACCGGTAGCACGAGCAACAGGGCGGCCAGGCCGAAGTGCAAGGTCGCCACGGCCCACGGCACGCCCACCACCCAGCACAGCATCCCGAGCACCTGGTGCGTGATCAGCAGGAACCGGGCGACATCGGTGAACGTCCAGAACCGGCCGACCTCGACGCCGACCCAGAAGATGCGGCTGCGGAACGGTCCGACGCCCTCGTCGAGCAGGGCGAGCCGGAACAGTTCGTCTGCGTGGCGTCGCAGCGTGTTTCCCTCCGGCCCCAGCGCGCTCGCACGCTTGCAGAGGTCGTCGTGCATGATCGCGGGAAGCAGTTGCCGGCCGTACGGGGTGAGCAGACCCTGCAGCGGCGCGGGAATCGACGCGAGATCCGTGCGGAGCAGGCACGGCATCGGGGCGCAGCCGGGCACCGTCACCACCGTGTCGCCGTGGACGTAGACGAACTCGCCGACGAGTTGGAAGAACTTGCGGTCGAGTACCCGGAGTTCGGGTTGCGGGCGAGTCGGATCGTCCACGGACACCTGGAACGGCATGCGCACCTCACTCGTGGCCGGCCTTGTTTGCCTCCACCACCAGAGTGACGCAATGCGCGACGAATTGCTCGCGCGACGCGGCAACAGTTCCGTCGAGATATCCGATGAACAGCGTCGTGAGGGCGCCGACCACCCCGACGGCGACGAGTTGTTTCTCCACCTCGTCGTCGACGGCGGAGAGCTGGTCGTGCACGAGTCCGACGAAGCCGGGCATCAGGTCGATGCCCCGCCTGCTCAGCGCGGGCTCGGACAAGGGCGCGAGCAGCAGGACGCGGCCCATGGCGGGATCGTCGACCATCAGTTTCACGAACGCGTCCACGGCCGCCTCGGCGCGCTCCCGTGCCGTCTCGGTGGACGCCACCGCCGCCACGAGAGCGGCCTGCGCCTCGTCTCCCACCGCGGTGTAGACGGCGCGCACGAATTCGTCCCGGTCCCGGAACGACTCGTAGAAGTACCGTTCGGTCAGCGATGCCGCGCGGCAGACGGCGCGCACGTTCACGGCGGGCCCGTCCGCCGCACCGAGCAGCGCGACGCCCGCCCGCAGCAGCGACTTCCGCCGTGCTTCCCGCCGGTCCTCCAGCGTCACTCTTCTCGCCCCGATCCTTGACTACGCGTGTTGTCAGATCCTAGTCTGACAACGTGCGTAGTCACTTGAACGCGGACGGTACGCCCGTCCCGGCCTCAGCTCCCGTACCCCTCGGCCCCGATTCGCTGACCTGGAAGTATTTCGGCGACTGGCGCGGAATGCTGCAGGGCGTGTGGGCCGGGTCGATGCAGAACATGCACCCCGGTCTCGGCGCCGGAGTCGAGGAACACTCCCGCTTCTTCGACGAGCGGTGGGAGCGGCTCTACCGGTCGCTGTACCCGATCGGCGGCGTCGTCTTCGACGGCGACCGCGCCCAGCAGACCGCGGAACAGGTCCGGGGATACCACGACAACATCAAGGGGATCGACAAATACGGCCGCAGGTATCACGCCCTCGACCCCGACACGTTCTACTGGGCGCACGCCACGTTCTTCATGGGCACCATCCTCACCGGCGACAATTTCATGGGTGGCCTCACCGAGGACCAGAAGCGCCGCCTCTTCACCGAGCACATTCAGTGGTACCGCCTGTACGGGATGAGCATGCGCCCCGTCCCGGAAACCTGGGAAGCGTTCTGCGAGTACTGGGATCACATGTGCCGCAACGTGCTCGAGGACAACAAGGCGACCCGCGACGTCCTCGACCTGTCCGGGCTCGGCGCTCCCCCGTTCCTGTCGTGGCTGCCCGGCCCGGTGTGGGCGATCCTCCGCATCCCGGTGGCGAGGGGCTTCGTGTGGCTGACGGTCGGCATGTACGACCCACCGGTCCGCGAACTCCTCGGCTACCGCTGGACCACCCGCGACGAGCGCCTGCACACAGTCGTCGGCCGCGCCGTGAACGCCGCCTTCCGCCTCGTCCCCCGGCGGTACCGCTACCATCCGCGCGCCCGCGCCGGCTGGGACCGTGAGACCGGCCGCGCCCCCGCGCACGCACCGCTCGTCCACACGCCCCGGCGCAATCTTCCCCCGGTCGACCGGCGCGACGACCCCCAGCACTACAGCCCGAAAGTCTGAGTTCCCAGGGAGCTCACAGGCAACGCCCACATTGCTCACGGGTTCCGGGACGACGCTGAATCACATGGAATTCATCGCTGTTTCAGCCCTCCTCGTCATGGCGCTCTCCGGGGTCGTCGCCGCACACGCACCGAAAACGCTCGTCCACACTCGCTGACCGCGTGCGCGTGGAATGCTCGGGGCCATGGAGTGGGACCTTCCGAAACTCTTCAACCGCCCCGCGCAGCTGACCGACGCCCCGATCGACACCGAGCGTGTCGCCCGGCGCATCAGCGCCTACATCTACGGCAACATCCTCGTCCTCGCCGCGCTGATCCCCGTCACCAAGGCACAGGAAACCGTCGGCATCGCGATCGTCGTCGGAGCGGCGCTGTCCACCTTCCTCGCGCACATCTTCGCCGAGTCCGTCGGCCAGACACTACGTCTCGACCGCACTCTCACCCGAGCCGAACGCAGCAGCGAACTCCGCGACAGTCTGCCCATCCTCACGTCGGCCGTCGTCCCCAGCGTCATCCTGTGCACCGCGCTGATCGGCTGGCTCGAGCCGAGGACGGCGCAGTTGATCGCCGAGTTCGCGATGATCACCCGGATCGCGTCGATCAGTTACGTGATCAGCCGTCTCCGCCGCGAGAAGGTCACGTCCGGCACCCACTGGGCGGCGATCGGCCTTGCCGCCGTCGCGGCGGCCATCGTGGTGATCAAGGTATTTCTGACACACTGACCGGCGGTTCGAGCAGTTCGATCCGCGATTCCGGTGCCGCCGCCCGCAACGCGTCGGCGGACAGGTCGTCCGGCTGCGCCTGCGACTGCACCTCCGCCTCCACCCGCGCCTGGTACGTCTTCACCTCGCGGTCGATGTCGTCGGCGTCCCAGCCGAGGACCGGAGCGACCAGTTGCGCCACCTGCTCGGCGCAGTTCACACCCCGGTGCGAGTACTCGATCGCGATGCGGGTGCGCCGGGCGAGGATGTCGTCGAGATGCAGCGCGCCCTCGGCCGCCGCCGCGTACACGACCTCGACCTGTAGGTAGGCCGGCGCGTCGGTGAGGGGCTGGAGTAGTTCCGGCTTGTCGGCCGCCAGGTCGAGCACCTCGCCGATCAGTGAGCCGTACCGGTCCAGCAGGTGCTTCACCCGGTACGGGTGCAGCCCGTACAGCTGGCCGAGGTGCACGGTCTGGTTGACCAGCGCGAAGTAGCCGTCCGCACCCACGAGCGGCACCTTCTCGGTGATGGACGGCGCCATCCGCGCCGGGATGTCCTCGGCCGCGAGATCCACGGCGTCCTCGGCCATCACGCGGTAGGTGGTGTATTTGCCGCCCGCGATGGCGATGAGTCCCGGCGCCACGCGCGCGACGGCGTGCTCACGCGACAGCTTCGACGTCTCGTCGCTCTCCCCGGCGAGCAGCGGACGCAGGCCCGCGTAGACACCGTCGATGTCGTCGTGGGTCAGCGACGTCACCAGCACCTTGTTGACGTGACCGAGGATGTAGTCGATGTCGGCCTTGGTGGCCGCCGGGTGCGCGAGGTCGAGGTTCCAGTCCGTGTCGGTGGTGCCGATGATCCAGTGGCTGCCCCACGGAATGACGAACAGCACCGACTTCTCGGTGCGGAGGATGATCGCGGCGTCGCTGACGATCCGGTCGCGGGGCACCACGATGTGGACGCCCTTGGACGCGCGGACACGGAATCGGCCGCGTTGCCGCGACAGCGCCTGGATCTCGTCGGTCCACACCCCCGTCGCGTTGATGACGACGTTCGCCTTCACGTCCGCGGTACGCCCGTCCTCGCAGTCCCGGATCCGTACCCCGGACACCCGGTCCGCCTCCCGCAGGAAACCGACGACCTGCGTCGACGTCCGCACGACCGCTCCGTAGTGGGCGGCGGTGCGGGCGACGGTCATGGTGTGCCGGGCGTCGTCGACGACGGTGTCGTAGTACTGTATGCCGCCGGTCAGCGAGTTGCGCTTGAGCCCGGGCGCCATCCGCAGCGCACCCGCACGGGTCAGATGCTTCTGCGGCGGAACCGATTTGGCGCCGCCCATCCGGTCGTACAGGAAGATGCCCGCCGCCATGTAGGGCCTCTCCCACAGCCGGTGGGTGATCGGGAACAGGAACTTGAGCGGCTTCACCAGGTGCGGCGCGAGGGTGTTCAGCGACAGCTCACGCTCCCGGAGCGCCTCCCGCACCAGTCCGAACTCGAGCTGCTCGAGGTACCGCAGTCCGCCGTGGAACATCTTCGACGAACGACTCGACGTTCCGGACGCGTAATCGCGCGCCTCCACCAACGCCACCTTCAGCCCACGGGTGGCCGCGTCCAGGGCCGCACCGGCCCCGACCACACCACCGCCGATCACGACGACGTCGAACTGTTCGGTCTGCAGCGCGTCCCAGGCGGCATCGCGCTGCCGGGGACCGAGGAACTGCACACCAGGCTGACTACTCAACTCGGGCTCCTGTGAGATGACGACGGATTCATGCCCAGGCTAGTAGCTTCATGCGTGTGATTCAGTACATCGCCGCGATAGACCAGGGCACCACCTCCAGCCGCTGCATGATCTTCGATCACGACGGCGCCGTGGTGAGCGTCGCCCAGAAGGAACACGAGCAGTTCTTTCCGCGGGCAGGCTGGGTGGAGCACGACCCGAAGCAGCTGTGGATCAACACCCGTGAGGTGGTGGCGTCCGCGCTCGCGAAAGCCGATCTCACCAAACGCGACATCGCCGCGATCGGGATCACCAATCAGCGCGAGACGGCGGTCGTGTGGGACCGGAACACCGGAGAACCCGTGTACAACGCCATCGTCTGGCAGGACACGCGCACCGACGAACTGTGCACGCAACTCGGCGGCGACGAGGGCCCGGGCCGCTACCGGAAGCGCACCGGCCTGCCGCTGTCCACATATTTCTCGGGGCCGAAGGTTCGCTGGATTCTCGACAACGTCGACGGCGCCCGCGAGAGGGCGGAGGCGGGCGAGCTCTGCTTCGGCACGATCGACAGCTGGATTCTGTGGCACATCACGGAGGGCACCCACGTGACGGATGTCACCAACGCGTCCCGCACGCTGTTGATGAATCTCGAGACCCTCGACTGGGATCCGGAGATCTGCGCCGATTTCGGCATCCCGATGTCGATGCTGCCGGAGATCCGCAGCTCGTCGGAGGTCTACGGCGTCGGACGCGAACGGGGCACGCTGCCGGGTGTGCCCGTCGCGGGAATCCTCGGCGATCAGCAGGCCGCGACGTTCGGGCAGGCCTGCCTGTCCGAAGGCGAAGCGAAGAACACGTACGGGACGGGAAACTTCCTGCTGCTGAACACGGGGACCACTCCCGTGCACAGCAAGCACGGCCTCCTCACCACCGTCTGCTACAAGATCGGCGACGCGCCTGCCGTCTACGCGCTCGAGGGCTCCGTGGCCGTCACCGGTTCGCTGGTGCAGTGGCTGCGCGACAACCTGGGAATCATCAGTTCGGCCAAGGACATCGAGGATCTGGCGAAGTCGGTCGACGACAACGGCGGCGCCTACTTCGTGCCCGCGTTCTCCGGGTTGTTCGCCCCCCGCTGGCGGCCCGACGCCCGCGGGGCGATCGTCGGGCTCACCCGGTTCGTGAACAAGGGCCACCTCGCCAGGGCCGCCCTCGAGGCCACCGCGTACCAGACCCGTGAGGTGATCGAGGCGATGCGCGCCGATTCGGGTGTCGAACTCGCCTCCCTCAAGGTGGACGGCGGCATGGTCGTCAACGAGACACTCATGCAGTTCCAGTCGGACATTCTCGCGGTGCCCGTCATCCGGCCCGTCGTCAACGAGACGACGGCACTGGGCGCGGCGTACGCCGCAGGCCTGGCTGTCGGCTTCTGGGAGAGCGAGGACGACATCCGCGCGAACTGGGCCGTCGACAAGACCTGGGAACCCGGGATGGACGAGGCCGAGTCCACCCGGCTGTACGCCGAGTGGAACAAGGCGGTCGAACGGACCTACGACTGGGTGTGACCGGCGTACGCGTCGCCGAGCCTCGCCGCCGCGCCCGTCAGCACGTCTTCCGAACACGTCGCGAAGCACAGCCGCAGAGCGCTCCGGTGTTCCGCGGCGACGCCGAACGCCGATCCGGGGACGAAGGCCACACCGTGCTCGACGGCGGTCTGCAGCAGCGCGGCTGTGTCCAGGCCCGAGTCGGCAAACTCGGTCCAGCAGAACATTCCGCCCACGGCCGAGGACACGCCGGCGCGGTCGCCGAACGTCGAGGCGACACCGTCGGCGAGTGCCCGGGCCCGGGACCCGTAGCGGGCGCGCAGCATCTCCAGGTGCAGATCCAGCCACGGCTCGTCCGACAGCAGTCCGGCGGCGATCTGATGGGTCAGTGACGAACCGCAGAGGTCCGCACCCTGTTTGAGCAATTCGACGGCCTCGCACACCCGCCGGTCGCCGTGCAGCCACCCGACCCGCAGCGCGGGTGCCAGGATCTTCGAGGCGCTCGACAGCCGGATCACCCGGTCCGACAGGGCCGCGACGGGCGCGGGCGGTGGTCCGTCGAAGAAGAGTTCGCCGTACGGGTCGTCCTCGATCACCCAGAAGCCGTAGCGGTCGGCCAGTGCGGCGAGGTGTTCCCGGCGGCCGGCCGTCAGGACGACGCCGCGCGGGTTGTGGAAATTGCTCACCGTGTGGACGACCGCGGGCCGCAGTCCGGAGTCGAGCAGGCCCTGCAGGGCGGCGGTGTTCATGCCGTCGGCGTCGAGCGGGACGGACCGGACGTCGGCCTCCGCAGCACGGAACACCTGCAGCGCGCCGGTGTATGCGGGTTCCTCGACGATCACGACGTCGCCGGGGTCGAGCAGCACCTGCGCGAGCAGGCTCAGCGCCTGCTGCGAGCCGTGGGTGACGACGACGTCCGCGGCGTCGAGCGGGCGGCCGATCTTGGCGCCCTCCCGGGCGGCGAGCACGTCACGGAGCTTGCGCAGCCCGGTGGTCTCGCCGTACTGGACGGACGCCGGGTCCGCGAGCGCGAGTTCGGCTTCCTTCCGGATCCGTTCCCGCGGAATGAATTCGGGGTCCGGCAGCCCGCCCGCGAGGCTGACCACGTCTGGCCGGGCGGTGAGGGTGAGAAGGTCACGGATGGCGGAGCTGCGCAGACCATCCATGCGGCGGGCAAGTGATTGCGGCATGTCGACTCCCAGGAGGCACGTCAAAGCGGAGATCAGGTGAGGAACACCCTGTCCGTCCTGGGTCTGCGGGGCGGGAGAGCGCCGAGGCACGGCCGATGATTTCGGACCGTGCCTCGACTATCTCACCGCTGGAGCCACTATGTGAAATGCGATTCTCACATTTCGGGATCAGTCCAGGTCGTCGTGCCGCATCAGCTGGCGAGCCGCCTCGGTGATCGACCCCGTCAACGACGGGTACACCGAGAACGTCGCGGCGAGATCGTTGACGGTGAGGTTGTTCTGAACGGCGATGGCGATGGGCAGGATCAGCTCCGACCCGTTGGGGGCCACCACCACGCCGCCGATCACCACGCCCGTTGCAGGGCGGCAGAAGATCTTCACGAAACCGCGGCGCAGGCCGGACATCTTCGCGCGCGGGTTGGTGTTGAGCGGGAGCATGACGGTGCGGGCAGGCACCTCGCCGTCGTCGATCGCGGCCTGGCTGACGCCGACGGTCGCGATCTCGGGGCGGGTGAACACGGCCGACGCCACGGTCTTCAGCTTGATGGGGCTGACGCCCTCGCCGAGCGCGTGGTACATCGCGATGCGGCCCTGCATGGCGGCGACCGACGCCAGCGGCAGCAGACCGGTGCAGTCACCTGCCGCGTAGATCCCCGACACCGGCGTCCGTGACACCCGGTCCACCCGCAGGTAGCCACCCTTGTCGAGTTCGATGCCGACCTTCTCCAGCCCGAGACCCTGCGTGTTGGGGACCGAACCGACGGTCATCAGGGCGTGGCTGCCCTCGACGGTGCGGCCGTCCGCGAGGACGACGACGATGCCGTCCTCGGTGCGCTTCACGGCGTCGGCCCTGGCGTGCTTGACGAGGGTGACACCACGTTCGGCGAGGACGTCCTCGAGGACGAGGGCGGCGTCGGCGTCCTCACCGGGCAGGACGCGGTCGCGGCTGGACACCAGGGTGACCTTGACACCCATCTCGGTGTAGGCGGACACGAACTCGGCACCGGTCACACCGGAACCGACGACGACGAGGTGCGTGGGCAACTCCTCGAGGTCGTAGAGGTCGCGCCAGGTCAGGATCCGCTCGCCGTCCGGCTCCGCCCCGGGGATCACCCGGGGGCTCGCGCCGGTGGCGATGAGGACGACGTCCGCGTCGAGCGTCTTCTTCTCACCGTTCTCGAGGGTCGCACACACCTGATGCGACGCCATGCCGAGCCGCTGGTCGGTGAGCTCCGCGGTGCCCGACAGCAGTTCGACACCGACGGTCTGCAGGCGGGTGCGGATGTCGGAGGACTGCGCCTGCGCGAGGCTCTTCACGCGGGCGTGGATCTGCGGCAGAGCGACCGTGGCCTGCTCGGGGTCGAGCGCAATCCCCAGGTCGGTGGCGCGCCGCATGTCGGTGCGCACTCCGGTGGAGGCGATGAAGGTCTTGGACGGAACGCAGTCGAACAGAACGCAGGCGCCGCCCACCCCGTCCGAATCGATCAAGGAGACGGAGGCGCCGTGCTGTGCGGCCACCAACGCTGCCTCGTATCCGGCAGGCCCGCCACCAATGATCACGATTCGGGTCATCTGTCCTCCAATTCACCTGACGACCGGGGTCTCCGGCCGGCTTTTCCTACGATCGCAGCGCGTCGTGTCGTGCACTGCATGCAACAGATTACTAGCCACCGTTTAGGCTTGCCGCCGTGTCGATCTATGCCGCCTACGGGTCCAACATGCATCCCGAGCAGATGTTGCAGCGCTGCCCTCATTCGCCGATGGCGGGGACGGGCTGGCTGCACGGCTGGCGACTGACGTTCAGCGGCGGGGACATCGGCTGGGAGGGCGCACTCGCCACCGTGGTCGAGGACCCCGATTCCAAGGTGTTCGTCGTGCTCTACGACGTCCCCGAGGAGGACGAGGTCAGCCTCGACCGATGGGAGGGCTCAGAACTCGGCATCCACCGCAAGATCCGCGTCCGCGTGGACACCGTCGGCGAACCGGAACTCGCCTGGTTGTACGTGCTCGACGCGTACGAAGGCGGACTGCCGTCGGCCCGCTATCTCGGGGTGATGGCCGACGCCGCAGAGATCGCCGGGGCCCCCGCCGACTACGTGCGCGACCTGCGCACCCGCAACAGCCGCAACGTCGGTCCGGGCACCGAATAGCACCGCCTAACGCTGCGCCTCAGCCAGCACCAGGCTCGACAGCACCCGCACGCCGACGCCGAGCGCCCGCTCGTCCAGATCGAACGTGGGCTGGTGGATGTCGAGTTGCTCGCCGACGCCCGACCAGACGCCGAGCCGGGCCATCGCGCCGGGAACCTCTTCGAGATACCAGGAGAAGTCCTCGCCGCCGCCCGACTGCGGCGTGTCGGCGAGGGCGTCCGGCCCGACAGTGCGGATCGCGTCCTCGAACATGCGGGTCGACACCTCGTCGTTGACGACGGGCGGGACGCCGCGGCGGTAGTTCAGCTGATACCGCACCCCGGTGGGCGCGAGGAGCCCGTGGACGATCTCCCGAACCAGGGGTTCGAGCATCTCCCACGTCTCGTGATCGCCGGTCCGCACGGTGCCGGTCATCATGCCGGTCTGCGGGATGGCGTTGGGGGCCCGGCCGGCGCTCACGGCGCCCCACACCATGACGGTGCCGGTGCGCGGGTCGATCCGCCTGCTGAGCATGCCCGGCAATCCGGTGACGACGGTTCCCAGCGCGAACACCAGGTCGGTGGTCAGGTGCGGACGCGACGTGTGGCCGCCCGGTGAGTCGAGCACGACCTCGACCGTGTCGGCCGCGGACGTGATCGCGCCGAGCCGTACCCCGACGCGCCCGGCCGCGAGTCGTGGATCGCAGTGGAGGGCGAAGATCCGCGACACGCCCTCGAGCCGTCCGGCCGCGACGACCTCCAGCGCACCCCCGGGCATGACCTCTTCGGCGGGCTGGAAGATCAGCCGGACACCCACCGGCAGGTCGGGGATCTCGCTGAGGGCCAGACCGGTTCCCAGCAGGATGGTGGTGTGCGCGTCGTGCCCGCAGGCGTGCGACACGCCCGGCACCGTCGACGAGTACGTGGCGCCGGTGAGTTCCTGGAGCGGGAGCGCATCCATGTCGGCGCGCAACGCGATGCGGGGACCGTCCGACGGCCCGAGATCGCACGTGAGCCCCGTTCCCCCGGGAAGCAGTTCGGGCGACAGTCCCGCCGCGGCCAGGCGGGTCGCCACGAATTCCGTCGTCGCGTATTCGTGTCGCGCGAGTTCGGGATTGGCGTGGATGTGCCGCCGCCACTGGGACAGTTCGTCGGTGTGAGCGAGAATCCATTTGTCGACTGCCGCGTTCACCGGCGATCAGCTCCTTCCAACAGCCGCACCCGCTGTTCGTCGTCCGTTGCAGCGCGAACTGCCGTGCGAGCCAGCGCAATCGCTCCGTCGATCACGGCCAGGTCGGCGGATTCGGTGATGCACGCCGCCGCGAACTGCGGCTGATGCGTCACCGCACCTCCCGAATCGAGGCCGATGATGGGGTGAATTCCCGGCAGGACGTTGGTGACGTTGCCCATGTCGGTGCTGCCCAGCGGGCGGACGCCCTCCCATTCGAGCGGCAGCGGGGTCCGTCCCATGTCGATGATCTGCTCCCGATACGTCGCCACCAGCCAGGGGTCCGGCGTCAGTTCCGTGTACGTGGGCGACACCGTGCGGATCTCGTGGGTGCACCCGGTGGCGAGTGCCCCGGCCGCGAAGCACGCTTCCGCGCGGGTCGTCAGCTCGGACAGCGCCCACGCCGTCTCGGCGCGCAGGTAGTACAGCATTTCGGAGCGTGCGGGAACGATGTTGGGCGCGGTGCCGCCGTCGGAGACGATGCCGTGGATCTGCTGTCCCGGCGAGAGATGCTGGCGCAGCAGGCCGATTCCGACCTGTGCGACGGTCGCGGCGTCGGCGGCGTTGCGCCCGAACTCCGGCGCGGCCGACGCGTGCGCTTCGCGGCCGTTGAACGTGACCGCGATGTCGGCCAGCGCGAGCGACGTCGCTCCCGTGATGTCGATGGGACCCGGATGCACCATCAGGGCGGCCGCGACCCCGTCGAAGACACCCTTCTCGAGCATGGCGATCTTCCCGCCGCCGCTCTCCTCCGCGGGCGTCCCGATGACCCGCACCGTGATCCCGAGTCGCTCGGCCACCGTCGCGAGCGCGACTCCGGCGCCGACCGCGGACGCCGCGATGATGTTGTGCCCGCACGCGTGCCCGATCTCCGGCAGCGCGTCGTATTCGGCGCAGATACCGAGGACGAGGTCGCCGCTGCCGAACGTGGCGTCGAACGCCGTCGGCAGGTCCGCGATGCCCGTGCGCACGTCGAACCCGCTGCGTTTGAGCAGTTCGGTGATCTTCGCGACGCTCCGGAACTCCTCGAACGCGAGTTCCGGTTCGCTGTGGATCGAATGGGACAGCGCAATCAGATCGGTCTCGATTGACCTGACCGCCGCCTCGACATCCGCATTCACGTGCTCATTCTCTCACCCGAAGCTGAAGTTGCTCTTGTCCGTCGCCGTGGCGAGCGCGGCGAGGGCGTCGTGATGGATTCCGCGCTTGATCCCGGCCAGGTTGGCGCCGCGGGTGGCGGTGAGCGCGGCGGCCCGTGTCACGGCGGCGGAGAGGACGGCGTCGCCCTCCTCGATCTGGTCGACGATGCCCGCGGCGAGCGCGTCGGAACCGCCGAAACGGCGACCCGTCGTCATCGCCTCGACCGCGGCCTGCTTGGGCAGGCGCGTGTTCAGCAGCGCCGACATCCCGACGGTGAACGGCATGTTCAGCGACACCTCGGGAAGGCAGTAGAAGCCGCGGTCGGCGCGCATCACCCGGAAGTCGTGGGAGGTGGCGAGCATCGCGCCGGCACCGAAAGCGTGCCCCTGGACGGCGGCGACGGTGGCCATCGGGAACGCGAGCAGGCGGCTGTAGATCGTGTGCACGCGGTCGAGGTATTCGGGGAGCTTGTCCGTGTTGGCGAAGATCCACGTGGTGTCCAGACCGTTCGTGAAGAACTTGCCCGTCGCGGTCGTCACCAGCGCTGCGGGACCCTCGTGGGATTCGACCTCGTCCAGCGCGGCGTGGGTGGCGGCGATCCAATCCGGATGGAAGCGGTTCTCGTTGTCCGTCTCGCCCTCGGTACCGAGGTACAGGATGAATACGTCGCCGTCGCGATCCAGATAGGGCATGAGTGGAAGACTATCGCCTCATGGGAACGCCAGACGCCGCGGCCGCCGCGCTCGCCGCGCACACGAACTGCGCCGAACACTCGATCGCCGTCGTCCTCGGATCGGGGTGGAATGCCGCCGCCGACCGGTTCGGCGAATCACTCTGCACCGTCCCGATGGCCGACCTCCCGGGGTTCACCCCGCCGTCCGCCGCGGGACACGCCGGAACGATCCGGTCCGTGGAGGTGGCCGGCAAGCGGATCCTCGTCCTGCTCGGCCGCACCCACGCCTACGAGGGCCATCCGCTGTCGTCGGTCGTCCACCCGGTCCGCACGGCGATCGCCGCCGGGGCGTCGACCGTCATCCTGACGAACGCCGCCGGCGGTATCCGCGAGGACTTCACCGTCGGACAGCCGGTGCTGATCAGCGATCATCTCAACCTCACGGCCCGGTCACCACTGGTGGGCGCGGAGTTCGTGGACCTCGTCGACGCGTACGACCTTGAACTGCGGGCCCTCGCGCGCGACATCGACGGATCGCTCAGCGAAGGCGTCTACGCCGGTCTGCCGGGCCCG
This sequence comes from Rhodococcus pseudokoreensis, assembly GCF_017068395.1. NCBI lineage: Bacteria > Bacillati > Actinomycetota > Actinomycetes > Mycobacteriales > Nocardiaceae > Rhodococcus > Rhodococcus pseudokoreensis. The sequence continues at coordinate 944,184 of NZ_CP070619.1, forward strand.
CACTACGAGACCCCGGCCGAGATCCGCATGCTGCGGACGATCGGCGCCGACCTCGTCGGCATGTCCACGGTCCACGAGACGATCGCGGCGCGGGCGCTCGGCGCGCGGGTACTCGGGATCTCGATGGTGACGAACCTCGCGGCAGGTATGACCGGCGAGCACCTGAACCACGAGGAGGTCCTCGCCGCGGGCCGGGCGTCCGCCGATCGCATGGGCGGGCTCCTGCGAGAACTGGTGGAGCGCTTGTGAACGATCCGATCGCGGACTGGATCGACGCCGACCCCGACCCCGGCGCCCGGGCGGAACTCGCGAACCTGTCCGCCGGCGAACTCGCCGACCGGTTCGCCGCGCCGCTGAGTTTCGGGACCGCGGGACTGCGCGGCCCGGTGCGGGCGGGCCCGAACGGCATGAACCTCGCCGTCGTGATCCGCACGACGGCCGGGCTGGGCGCGTGGCTGAAGGATCGCTGCCTGGGCGGCTCCACCGTCGTCGTCGGGCGCGACGCGCGCCACGGATCGGAGAAGTTCGCCGTCGCCGCCGCGGAAGTGCTGGCGGGCGCGGGATTCTCGGTCGTCCTCCTCCCCCGGCCCCTGCCCACCCCGATCGTCGCGTTCGCGGTCCGCCGCCTCCGGGCCGCGGCGGGCGTGCAGATCACCGCCTCCCACAATCCCGCCGCCGACAACGGGTACAAGGTCTACCTCGACGGCGGCGCCCAGTTGATCTCGCCGTCCGACCGGGAGATCGAGGCGGCGATCACCCGGATCGGGCGGGCCGACCTCGTGCCCCGGACCCCGGTGACACCGGCGTCCGAGGACCTCTTCGACCGCTACGTCGACCGGGTCGCGTCCCTGCCGAGGGGCGAGTCGCGGTCCGTGCGGATCGCGCTCACCGCCATGCACGGCGTCGGCGGCGAGACCGCGCTCGCCGCACTGAAATCCGCCGGGTTCACCGACGTCCACACCGTCGCCGCGCAATTCGACCCCGACCCGGACTTCCCGACCGTCGAGTTCCCCAATCCGGAGGAGCCGGGCGCCCCGGACGCCGTACTCGCGCTCGCCGCGGACGTCGACGCCGACCTCGCGCTGGCCCTGGACCCCGATGCGGACCGGTGCGCGGTCGGTGTCCGCGGGCCGGACGGCTGGCGGATGCTCCGCGGGGACGAGACGGGGGTGCTGCTCGGCGACCACGTCCTCGCATCCGCCCCGGCGGATTCACTCGTCGCGACGACGATCGTCTCGTCGGCACTCCTCGGGAAACTCGCCGCGGCCCGCGGCGCCCGTTTCGCCCGCACCCTCACCGGCTTCAAGTGGCTCGTCCGGGCGGGCGAGGGTCTCGTGTACGCGTACGAGGAAGCGATCGGTCACTGCGTCGACCCAGAGTCGGTGCGCGACAAGGACGGTATCTCCGCGGCGGTGATGGCCGCCGACCTCGCGGCGACCCTGCGGGCGGAGGGGTCGACACTCCTCGACCGACTGGACGACTACGCGCTCGAATTCGGGTTGCACGCCGGAGACCAGGTGTCGCGTCGCGTCACCAACCTCGCGGACATCACCGAGATGATGCGACGGCTGCGGGCGGACCTGCCGACCGAGCTGGCCGGCGAGCCCGTCGAGGCCGCCGATCTGGCGGAACTGCGCGGGCAGTCCCGCACCGACGCCGTGGTCCTCGCCGGGTCGACGGTCCGGGTGGTCGTGCGCCCCTCCGGGACCGAACCCAAACTCAAGTGCTACCTGGAGGTGGTCGTCCCGGTGCCGGACCGGTCGGCGCTACCCGCGGCACGAGAGGCGGCCGCGACGCGGTTGAACCTGTTGCGGGAGTTCGCCGAAGCCCTGTAGCCGAGGCGTCAGCGCGGTCCGAACTGCCGGTCTCCGGCGTCGCCGAGGCCGGGGACGATGAACGCGTCCCCGTTCAGTCCCTCGTCGACCGCCGCGGTGACGAGTCGCACGGGATGACCGGACGCGGTGAGGGCCGCAACACCTTCGGGCGCCGCGACGACGCACACGGCGGTGACGTCCGTGGCGCCGCGGGCGACGAGCAGGTCGATCGTGTGCACCATCGAACCGCCGGTCGCCAGCATCGGGTCGAGGACGTACACCGGGATGCCGGACAGGTCCGCGGGCAGCGACTCGAGATACGGCACCGGCAGATGCGTCTGCTCGTCCCGGGCCATGCCGACGAAACCGACTCGCGCCTGCGGGATCAGGCTGCTGGCCTGCTCGACCATGCCCAGCCCGGCACGCAGGACCGGGACGAGCAGCGGCGGATGGCTGAGCCGCACCCCGTCGGTGGTCGCGATGGGGGTGACCACGTCGAACGTGTCGACCGGAGCCTCGCGCATCGCCTCGTACACCAGCATGTGGGTCAGCCTGCGCAAGGCCGCGCGGAATGTGGCATTGTCGCTGCGCGCATCGCGCATCGTGGTCAGGAGGACCGCTGCGAGCGGGTGGTCGACGACGTGCGTGTTCATGCTCGAAGAATAAGGGGGCGCGCGTCGAGATTTCGCAGGAGCGCGATTCTCGGCGAATCGGGGGGTGGAACCGGATCCGTGTCCCCCGCGTCCAATATGGTGACCGGTATCAAATCCGACTGGGGGGATGACGATGAACGACTTGAGGGCGGATACCGCGAGTATCGCCGAGTTCGCGGCCACGGCCGCGACCATGTCCGTGGAGATGCAGGCCGCGGGTCTCGGGGCCGCCGCCGCGGGACCGCTGCTGCTCGGACCGGTCTTCGGGGTGATCGGCGGCGATTTCGTCGCTGCCTTCGCCACGGCGCACGCCGCGCACCTGGCTTCCATCGAGAAGCTGTCCGGCGTGCTCGGCGGAATCAGTGCGACCGCCCTCGCGAATGCCGCGGCGTACGAGGGCACCGAGGTGGCCACGACGGCCGCGCTCGCCGCGGGCGCGGTCGGGCTGGAGGCCTGACCGTGATCCCCATCGATCTCCTCACCCGCCCGATCCTCGATCTGCTCGGCGCGTTCGGCAGTGGAGTGCTCCCCGCGGGGGGACCCGCCGACGCCCTGCGCGCGTCCTCGGTCGCCATCGACGCGGTGCACGACACCGGACGCACCGGCATCAGTTCGATCTACGGCGACTGGCAGGGCAAGGGCGGCACGGGTGCGATCGTGAAGACCGAGGAGGCGCAGCGCGCGACGGTCGCGGTCTCCGATCGCGGCAACGACATGGCCGCCGTCGTCGCCGAGGCCTCCGAGATCGTCCGGGCCGGAATGCTGCAGTTACAGGAGATCCTGCAGTCGTTCATCTCCCTCGCGGTCGCGGCCGGACCCGCCCTGGCCACCCCGCCCGGTCAGGCGATGATCGTCGCGGCGGCACTCGACCACCTCGGCCGGGCCACCGCCGTCGTCGCGAAGGTGCGGGCCGAACTCGCCGAGCAGACCGGGAAGATGGTCACCCTCACACCGGCCGAAGACGTCCCGTCCGCGCCCGCCGCCACCGCACCCGCGAGCACCACCGCGGCGAGCACGGCGCCCGCCTCCGCCGCCCCCGTCGCACCCGTGGGGTCCGACGCCGTGAGCCGCGCCGCGTCCGGGTTCGCGAGTTCCTCGGGGACGTCGCCGATGTCGGGCCTGACGAACATCGCCGCCCCGGCCGCGCACTCGCCGGGCGGACGCGCGGCCAGCGGATCCCGGGCGGATTCCCTCACGAGCAGGTCGGGGGGCACCGGTCACGGCCCGTCCACCTCGGACCCCGCGCACGGCGGCGAGGGCGTCGAGGTGGTCCTACCCGACGGCAGCACGGCCGTCGCCCCCAACAAGGAGGCGGCCGACGCCGTGCGCAACGCGCTGTCGCAGCAAGGCGTCCCGTACGTCTGGGGCGGGACGTCGCCCGGCGAGGGCCTCGACTGCAGCGGACTGACACAGTGGGCGTACGGCGAAGCGGGCGTGGGTCTTCCGCGCCTGGCGCAGGAACAGAACGTCGGCACCGCCGTCGACCCGGGCGACCTGATGCCCGGCGACCTCGCCGTGTGGGACGGCCACGTGGCGATGGTGATCGGCAACGGCCAGCTCGTCGAGGCCGGTGATCCCGTGCAGGTCGGCCCGATCCGAACCAGCAACAGCGGCATGGGCTTCTACGGCTTCTACCGACCCACGGAATGACAGGAATCATGTTTCCCCCTACCCCGCCCCCGGCCGGCACCACGGCCGCTGTCAGCAATCGCTCCGGCACCGTCTCGGTCCGGACCACCGAGCAGGGTCTGCCGCTCGAACTCCGCATCGATCCGCGCGAACTCCGGTACGGCGGCCAACGGCTCGCGGACGAGATCCTGACCCTGTGCCGGCGCTCGGCGATGGAGGCCGGGGCGCGCCGCCGCGACGAACTCGCCCGTGACGGCATGCCCGCCGACATCCTCGACAAGCTCGGCCTGCCCACCCGCGCCGACGTCGCCACCGCGCAGGCGATCGAGGACGAGGAAGAACCCACCCCGACGAGCTGGATGCGACCACTGTGAGCGAACACGACATGGATGCGATCGTCGGCCGGGCCACCGAGCAGGTGAACCTCCTCGAGGAGGCCCTCGCCGGGCTGCAGTCGATCACGGCGCGGGCGTCGAGCGAGTCCGATCAGGTGACGGCCGAGGTCGACGGGAACGGCACGTTGACCGGTCTGTGGATGGACGACTCCATCTCGAGCCTCGACGCCCGCACCCTCGCGGCGATGATCACGAGCACCACGCAGGAGGCGGCCCGGCTCGCCACCGAACAGCGCACCCGGGTCATGACGGCGCTGCAGGAGGGGTTCGGGAACGTGTGACGGTCATTCGCCGACTACGTCGCGGCACGGCGGCGACGGGCGCCGGAAACGGTCCGCACACAGCCCGGGTATAACTTTGGCCGCGGGGTCGATAGGCTTCGCGCCATGGCTGGAGACATCGTCCCGATCGAACTCGGTCTCACCGACGGCGACCTCGTGACACTGTGGGCACCACGGTGGCGTGAGGGCGACGACGAGTGGGAAGCATTCCTTGGTCACGAGGAAGACCTGTACGGGTTCGAATCAGTGGCAGAACTCGCTGCCTTCATCCGCACCAATACCGACAACGACCTCGTCGAGCACCCCGCGTGGAGTGTGGTGTCCGGCCTCTCCGCTGCCGAGCTCGAGCCCGACGAGAACTTCTGCTTCGACCTGATCGGTGTGCCCGAACTGGCGGCGAGCGACCCAGACGCCGTCGTCGTGAGCGAACTCGAAGACACGCTCAACATGGTGCGCAACATCGGCGAGGTCTGCGAACTGGACGTGGTCACCAAGTTCTTCAACGCGAACCCCATTCTCGGTGCGCTCCCCGCAGGCGCCAGCGCGTTCGAGGGACGCGAGGGCGAGGAACTGTGGGCGCAGATCGGGACCGCGATCGCGAAGGGCTGGGATGACGTCCTCGACGCGGTCGACAACATCGTCGCGACCCCGGAGGTGGACGCCGAGGCGGTAGCCGTGGCCGAGGCCGAACTGGTGGCCGCCGACGAGAACACCGTCGACGTGGACGACGTCGCCGAGGAGGCGGAGGAAGACGAGGAGTTCGTCGCGCTCGACCTGAACACCGAGGATGACGAGGAAGAAGACGACTCGTTCTGGGGTGCGGTCGGTGTCGACCCCGTGAAGATCATCACGTCCGGGGAGACGTACTTCACGCTCCGGTGCTACCTCGACGACGACGCGATCTTCCTCGGGCGCGACGGGGCGATCTTCGTGTTCACGTCCGAGCGGGCACTGGCCCGGTACCTCGCCGACAACCACGAGCACGCCCTCGCGCAGGTCAGCACGTACGAGGAGATCCAGGTGGCGGCCGTCGACGGGTCGCTCGAGGTCGAGGTCACCGACGAGAACGTGTACGTCCTGCCCGGGCTCGCCGACGACCTGGCCGCAGGCCCGGAGTCGGTCGACGCGGACCAGCTGGACCTCGCCGTCGAATTGTTCACCGATGCAGCCGATTTCGCCGACGACGATTCGGTGGAGACCGCGCTCGTGTCGTCCGACCCGCTGGGCTGGTACGTCTCGTTCGTCCTCAACCCGGACCCGACGCGGATGGCGCCGAGTGCGCCCTTCGACGCCGAGGCCGAGGCGTGGCGGAAGCTCGAGCGGGAGTTCGAGGCCCGCCTGCGGAAGATCTGAGCGCCCGCCTACGGGGCGCTCAGCCCACCAGCACGGCGAATCCCGGCTTGATCACCTCGTCGATCAGCTGCAACCGCTGATCGAACGGGATGAACGCCGACTTCATCGCGTTGATGGTGTAGCGCTCGAGATCCGTCCAGCCGTAGCCGAACGTCTCGACCAGGCGGAGCATCTCCTGGCTCATGCTGGTATCGCTCATCAGCCGGTTGTCGGTGTTGACGGTGACGCGGAACCGCAGCCGGGCGAGCAGGTCGAACGGATGGTTCTCGAGCGTGTCCACTGCCCCGGTCTGCACGTTGGAGCTGGGACACAGCTCCAGGGGAATCCTCTTGTCCCGCACATAGTTCGCGAGCTTGCCGAGCACCGGGACGCCGTCGGTGCCGATCGTGATGTCGTCGGTGATCCGGACCCCGTGACCGAGGCGGTCCGTGCCGCAGAACGCGATGGCCTCGTGGATGGACGGCAGGCCGAACGCCTCACCCGCGTGAATGGTGAAGTGCGCATTGCTGCCCCTCATGTACTCGAAGGCGTCGAGGTGACGGCTGGGCGGATTGCCGGCCTCGGCGCCGGCGATGTCGAATCCGACGACCCCGCGGTCCCGGAACCGGATCGCCAGTTCCGCGATCTCCCGGGACCGCGCCGCGTGCCGCATCGCGGTGAGCAGGACGCCGATCCGGATGTTCTGGCCGCGCACTTCCGCCGCCGACTCCCCCGCCTCGAATCCGAGCAGGACCTGTTCCACCACCTCGTCGAGGGTCAGTCCCTCTTCGAGGTGCTGTTCCGGGGCGAACCGGACCTCGGCGTAGACCACGCCGTCGGCGGCGAGGTCCTCGGCGCATTCGCGGGCGACGCGTTCGAGCCCGACAGGGGTCTGCATGACGGCGACGGTGTGGGCGAACGTCTCGAGGTACCGCTCGAGCGAACCGCTGTCCGCGGCCTCCCTGAACCACTTCGCGAGCGCGGGCGCGGTGTCGGCGGGCAGCGCGTCGTATCCGCAGTCGCGGGCGAGTTCGAGAACCGTCTCGGGCCGGAGGCCTCCGTCGAGATGGTCGTGCAGCAACACCTTCGGCGCTCGGCGCAGGGCCGACAGATCCAGTGCGGTCATGGGACGACGTTAGCGTGAGGGATCCTCTATCCGCTCGATGACGAGCGGTGTGATCACCGGCGGCGCGTCGGCCACGACGGTCCAGGCTTCGGAAAGGGCGGCTTTCGCCGCGGCGAACCGTTCGGGCGTGTCGGTGTGCAGCGTGACGAGCGGGGTGCCCACGGACACGGTCTCCCCCGGCTTCACGTGCAGTTCGATGCCCGCCCCCGCCTGCACCGGTTCGCCCTGCCGTTCGCGGCCCGCGCCGAGCCGCCAGGCGGCGAGCCCGACGGCCATGGCGTCGAGACCGCACACCACACCGTCCGACTCGGAGAGCAGCACCTCGGTGTGCCGGGCCGTGGGCAGCGCGGCGTACGGGTCGCCACCCTGGGCGGCGATCATTCTCCGCCAGCGGTCCATGGCGGAGCCGTCCCGCAGCTTGTCGGCCGGGTCGACGCCGTCGATTCCGGCTGCCTTCAACATTTCTCGCGCGAGCTCGAGGGTCAGTTCCACGACGTCGGACGGGCCGCCACCGGCGAGCACCTCCAGCGATTCCCGCACCTCCAGCGCATTGCCCGCGGTGTGGCCGAGTGGCGCGTCCATCGCCGTGAGCAGTGCCATCGTCCGCACTCCGGCGTCGTTCCCGAGGTCGACCATCGTCTGGGCCAGCTCGCGCGCGTCGTCCAGCTTCTTCATGAACGCGCCCGAACCGACCTTCACGTCGAGGACCAGCGCGCCGGTGCCCTCCGCGATCTTCTTGCTCATGATCGAGCTGGCGATCAGGGGAATCGACTCGACGGTCCCGGTGACGTCCCGCAGTGCGTACAGCCGCCGGTCCGCCGGGGCCAGGTCCGAGCTCGCGGCGCACACGACGGCGCCGACCTCGGGGTCGGACAGGATCTCTGCCATCTCCGACGTGTCGAGGTCGGCGCGCCAGCCCGGGATCGACTCGAGCTTGTCGAGGGTCCCGCCGGTATGGCCCAGCCCGCGTCCCGACAGCTGCGGCACGGCCGCGCCGCACGCGGCGACCAGCGGCGCGAGCGGGAGCGTGATCTTGTCGCCCACACCACCGGTCGAGTGCTTGTCCACGGTGGGGCGGCCGAGGTGGGTGAAGTCGAGGCGGTGACCGGACGAGATCATCGCCGTGGTCCAGCGGCTCACCTCGGCGCGCGTCATCCCGCGGAAGAAGATCGCCATCGCCAGGGCCGACATCTGCTCGTCCGCCACGACACCGCGGGTGAATGCCTCCACCACCCAGTCGATCTCTGCACCGGACAATTCTCGGCCGTCGCGTTTGGCGGCGATGATCGACGAGGCGTCATGCATGGCTGATTCTCCCCTTCTCCTCCGGACCGAAAGCGTCCGGCAGCAGCTGTTCCAATGGGCGCACGCCGGCCCGGTGGTCGACGAGCAGTCCGGGGCCGCCGTGCTCGAAGAGAATCTGCCGGCAGCGTCCGCACGGCATGAGTATGTCGCCACTCGCGTCACAGCAGGTGAAGGCGATTAATCGCCCGCCGCCGCCCGCAAACAAGTTACCGACCAGTACGCACTCGGCGCAGAGCCCCAAACCGTATGAGACATTTTCCACATTGCATCCGACGACGATTCGCCCATCGTCCACCAGCGCCGCCGACCCCACGGCGAACCCGGAGTAGGGCGCGTAGGCCCTCCCCATCACCTCATGCGCGTTGGCGCGCAACAGTTTCCAATCGATCTCGACCATGGTTACCCATCCAATCACGTGGCCTGAATGGATGCAGAGAATCGCCCGGGACGGCCCGATCCGTATTGGAGAGGCAAACCTAAGTTCATTTGCAGGGGCGGTACGAACCCCGACTCGAATTAGTTCCCCCGTTTCTGTTGGGTTTAGAGTTCAGAGAAGTCGGTTCAGGATCACGTCGGGTCCCCAGTTGTGGTATGTCCGCAACGCTGCGCAGACTCGACACGTCCACCAATGACGTTGGAGGCACAGCACTCGATGAGTACTACGACTGAAGCCGCTCCGGCCAAGGAGCGCACACGGTCGCTTTACCGGGGCGACCCCGGAATGTGGTCCTGGGTTTTGCACCGGATCACAGGCGTAATGACGTTCTTCTTCCTATTCGTGCACGTGCTGGACACCGCGCTCGTGCGGGTGAATCCCGACACGTACGACAGTGTCATCGAGACCTACAAGAACCCGATCGTCGGGCTCATGGAGCTCGCGCTCGTCGCCGCGGTGCTGTACCACGCACTGAACGGTGTCCGGGTGATGCTGGTGGATTTCTGGTCCAAGGGACCGCAGTACCAGCGCCTGATGCTCTGGGTAATCCTCGCGATCTGGTTCCTGGTGATGATCCCGGGCGCAGGCCGCATCTTCTACAACATGTTTGCGGGGCACTGACATGACGACAGAAGCCAAGAGTCTCGGCAAGACCTACGACCGTCCCGCCAGCCTGGACAACCCGCGCTCACCGCGCCGGACCTCGAAGAACAACTTCGAGCTGTACGCCTGGCTGTTCATGCGGTTCTCCGGTCTCGCGCTGATCTTCCTCGTGCTCGGCCACCTCTTCATCATGCTGATGCTCGACGACGGTGTGCACCGCATCAACTTCGCGTTCGTCGCAGGCCGCTGGTCCAGCCCGTTCTGGCAGTTCTGGGACCTCACCATGCTGTGGCTTGCCCAGCTGCACGGCGGAAACGGACTCCGCACGGTCATCGCGGACTACTCCCGCAAGGACTCCACGCGCTTCTGGCTGACCACGATCCTCGTTCTCTCGATGATCCTGATCATGGGCCTCGGCACGTACGTCATCTTCACCTTCGACCCCAATATCTCGGCGAGCTAGGGGAGCACAGATTTCATGCAGGAACACCGTTATGACGTGGTCATCGTCGGTGCCGGCGGCGCCGGCATGCGCGCAGCGATCGAGGCCGGTCCCCGCGCCCGCACCGCGGTACTGACCAAGCTCTACCCCACCCGCAGCCACACCGGCGCGGCCCAGGGCGGCATGTGCGCCGCGCTGGCGAACGTGGAGGAAGACAACTGGGAGTGGCACACCTTCGACACGGTCAAGGGCGGCGACTACCTCGCCGACCAGGACGCCGTCGAGATCATGGCCAAGGAGGCCATCGACGCGGTGCTCGACCTCGAGAAGATGGGTCTGCCGTTCAACCGCACGCCCGAGGGCAAGATCGACCAGCGTCGTTTCGGTGGTCACACCCGCGATCACGGTAAGGCCCCCGTTCGCCGCGCATGTTATGCCGCGGACCGCACCGGTCACATGATCCTGCAGACGCTCTACCAGAACTGCGTCAAGCACGACGTCGAGTTCTTCAACGAGTTCTACGCCCTCGACATCGCGATCACCGAGACGGAGAACGGCCCCGTCGCCACCGGTGTCATCGCCTACGAGCTGGCCACCGGCGAGATCCACGTCTTCCACGCGAAGTCCATCGTGTTCGCCACCGGCGGCTCGGGACGCATGTACAAGACGACGTCCAACGCCCACACCCTCACCGGTGACGGCATGGGCATCATCTTCCGCAAGGGCCTCCCGCTGGAGGACATGGAGTTCCACCAGTTCCATCCGACAGGCCTGGCCGGGCTCGGCATCCTCATCTCCGAGGCTGTGCGCGGTGAGGGCGGCATCCTCCGCAACGCCGACGGCGAGCGGTTCATGGAGCGCTACGCCCCCACCATCAAGGACCTCGCACCCCGTGACATCGTCGCGCGGTCGATGGTTCTCGAGGTCCTCGAGGGACGCGGCGCGGGACCGAACAAGGATTACGTCTACATCGACGTGACCCACATCCCCGAGGAAGTCCTCGACGAGAAGCTCCCCGACATCATGGAGTTCTCCCGCACCTACCTCGGTGTGGACCCGGTCAAGGAACCGGTGCCGGTGTACCCCACCTGCCACTACGTCATGGGCGGCATCCCCACCAGGATCAACGGTGAGGTCCTCCGCAACAACGACGAGATCGTCCAGGGCCTGTACGCCGCCGGCGAGTGCGCCTGCGTCTCCGTCCACGGCGCGAACCGTCTCGGCACCAACTCGCTGCTCGACATCAACGTCTTCGGACGCCGCGCCGGCATCGCCGCCGCCGAGCACGCCAACAACAGCGAGTTCGTCGCCCTGCCGGAGACGCCCGAGAAGATGGTCGACGAGTGGATGGAAACCATCCTGTCGGACCACGGTCACGAGCGGGTCGCGGACATCCGCACCGAGCTGCAGCAGTCGATGGACAACAACGCCTCGGTGTTCCGCACGGAAGAGCGCCTCACCCAGGCACTCAAGGACGTGCGCGCTCTGAAGGAGCGCTACAACCACATCACGGTGCAGGACAAGGGCAAGCGCTACAACAGCGACCTGCTCGAGGCCGTCGAGCTCGGCTTCCTCCTCGAAATGGCGGAGGTCACCGTCGTCGGCGCGCTGAACCGCAAGGAATCGCGCGGCGGCCACGCCCGCGAGGACTTCCCGGACCGCAACGACGCCGAGTACATGAAGCACACGATGGCATACAAGGAGGGCGACGGCCTGCTCTCCGACATCCGTCTCGACTACAAGCCGGTAGTCCAGACCCGCTACGAGCCGATGGAGCGTAAGTACTGATGAGCGCACCTGCAGTCGACAAGAGCGAGAACAAGTCGGATCTCCCTCCCGTTCCCGAGGGCGCCGTCATGGTCACCCTCAAGATCGCGCGGATGAACCCGGAGTCCGGCGAGGGCCAGCACTGGGACAGCTTCCAGGTTCCGGCGCTGCCGACGGACCGCATGCTGAACCTGCTCCTGTACGTGAAGGGCTACCTCGACGGCACCCTGACGTTCCGCCGCAGCTGCGCCCACGGCGTGTGCGGTTCGGACGCAATGCGGATCAACGGCGTCAACCGTCTGGCCTGCAAGCTCCTCATGAAGGACATGCTGCCCAAGGACGGCAAGCCGGTCACGATCACCGTCGAGCCCATCAAGGGCCTGCCGGTGGAGAAGGACCTCGTCGTCGACATGGAGCCCTTCTTCGACGCGTTCCGCGCCGTGAAGCCGTTCCTCATCACCACCGGCAACGAACCCACCCGTGAGCGCATCCAGTCGCAGCACGACCGGGCCCGTTTCGACGACACCACCAAGTGCATCCTGTGTGCCTGCTGCACCACGTCGTGCCCGGTGTACTGGAGCGACGGCAGCTACTTCGGTCCCGCTGCCATCGTCAACGCGCACCGGTTCATCTTCGACAGCCGTGACGAGGGTGCGTCGGAGCGTCTCGACATCCTCAACGACAAGGACGGCGTCTGGCGTTGCCGGACCACGTTCAACTGCACCGACGCGTGCCCCCGCGGCATCCAGGTGACGAAGGCGATCCAGGAAGTCAAGCGCGCGCTGCTCTTCGCACGCTGACCCGAGGTTTTCCGAGCACGTTCCAGGGCGCCCCCGGCCACTTCGGCCGGGGGCGCCCTGCGTCGTGTCCGAGCTCAGTCGTGTCCAAGCTCACCGTCCGAGCCGTCCCACGGTGAGATCCCCGCGCTAGTGTCGAGAACGGATGCCCCCGACGAACAGCGAGGTTCACACATGACGCAGTCGCCCACTCCCGCGGTGGTCACGGTCACCGGGGCGGCAGGCAGTATCGGTTACGCGGCGCTGTTCCGGATCGCCGCGGGCGCGATGCTCGGCCCCGACACCCCGATTCGACTGCGGCTCTTGGAGATTCCGTCCGCCGTGTCCGCGGCCGAAGGCACCGCGATGGAACTCGACGACAGCGCTTTCCCGCTTCTTCACGACGTCGAGGTCCACGACGACCCGAAGCGGGGTTTCGACGGCACCGATGTGGCCCTGCTCATCGGATCACGTCCCCGGTCCAAGGGGATGGAGCGCGGCGACCTGCTGGCCGCGAACGGGCAGATCTTCACCGTGCAGGGTCGCGCGATCAATCAGGTTGCCGCGGAAGGCGTCCGGGTGCTGGTCGTGGGCAACCCGGCCAACACCAACGCACTCGTCGCCGCGAACAACGCCCCCGACGTGCCCGCGGAGCGGTTCACGGCACTGACCCGGCTCGACCACAACCGCGCGATCGCCCAGCTGGCACGGCACTCCGGCGCCGCGGTGAAGGACATCAGCCGCGTCACGATCTGGGGCAACCACTCCAGCACCCAGTACCCCGACATCTTCCACGCGCGGGTCGGGGACCGGTCCGGCGCCGAGTTCGCCGCGGACCGCGACTGGCTCACCGGCGACTTCATTCCCACCGTCGCGAACCGGGGCAGCGCGATCATCGAGGCCCGCGGCGCATCGTCCGCGGCCTCCGCCGCCAACGCCGCGATCGACCACGTGCACGACTGGGTGCTCGGCACCCCCGACGACGACTGGACGTCCGTGGCGCTGCCCTCCACCGGCGCCTACGGGGTGCCGGAGGGGCTCGTCAGCTCGTTCCCGGTCCGCTCGGTCGACGGGGCCTGGCAGGTCGTGGAGGGGCTGGAGATCGACGACTTCTCGCGGAAGCGGATCGACGCGTCGGTGGCCGAACTCGAATCCGAACGCGACGCCGTCCGGGGCATGGGTTTCATCTGACCCGGCCGCCCTCACCCCGGCACGGTGCGCGGACGTCACGAATGCGTGTCGACACGCGTCCGTTTTCAGAACCGGCCCGGTCATCGCATACGCTGCCTTTTCGATGATGTGGCGTCGAGTGTGTACCGCGGTCGTGTCCGGAACCCTGCTGGCCGGACTCTCGGTGAGCGCTGCCGGGGCGATCCCGCCCCCGGTCCCCGCCTCCCCCACGTCGGCGCCGTTCACCACCCCCAACACCGACGACTGCCCGCACCGGTCGGCGCCGGCCCCCGCGATCGACCTGTCCGAGGTGCCGCAGCCGGGCGATCCGGCACCGACCGCCGTGTCCGTGCCCGACCAGCCGGTGGGCGGGCCGAAACTCGCCGAGTGCGGAGTGACGCTCCCCGACGGCGCCCCCGCGCTGCCCGCCGACATCGCGGCGTCGGGCTGGGTGCTGGCCGACATCGACACCGGCGACGTGCTCGCGGCGAAGGACCCGCACGGCCGGTACCGGCCGGCCAGCACCATCAAGATGCTGCTCGCGCTCGTGGCGCTGGACGAACTGGATCTCGACAAGACCGTAACCGCCACCGCCGAGGACGCCGCCGTGGAGGGCAGCGCGGTCGGGATCGGCAAGAACGGTCAGTACACGAACCGGCAGCTGATGCAGGGCCTGGTCATGGCGTCGGGGAACGACGCCGCCCACCTCCTCGCCCGGCAACTCGGCGGCGACGCCGCGACGGTCGACAAGATGAACCGTCTCGCCGACACCCTCGGCGCTCACGACACGAGGACCGCGACCCCGTCCGGACTCGACGGTCCCGGCATGAGCAGTTCGCCGTTCGACCTCGCGCTGATCTTCCACAACGCGATGAAGAATCCGACGTTCGCGGAGCTGATCTCCACGGAAACCGTTCAGTTCCCGGGCTTCCCGAAGGATCCCGCGATCCCGGAGGACCAGGACCGGCCGCCGTTCGCACTCGCCAACGACAATCAACTGCTCTACAACTACCCGGGCGCGCTGGGCGGCAAGACCGGATTCACCGACGATGCGCGCCACACGTACGTCGGCGGCGCCGACCACGACGGCCGCCGCCTGATGGTGACACTGATGGGAGCCGAGGCGCAGCCGATCCGAACCTGGGAACAGGCGGCGCGACTGCTGGACTACGGGTTCGCCCTCGACCGCGACGCCCGGGTGGGGTCGCTCGAGGACCTGTACCCGGCCGAGGACGGGTCCGACGCGGTCCTTGCCGCACCGCCGCAACAGGATTCGGCCGCCGCCACGAGTTCCGTCGTCGCCTCCGGTTCCGACCACCCCGACAACACGCTGGCCCTGCGGGCGGGTGTGGGGATCGTCGGGGCGGCCGTCGTCGTCGTGCTGATGCTCTGCGCACGCCGGCTGTCCCGCAGGCGCTGACGCTCCCGGATCAGCGCTTGTTGCGGGTGACCAGTCCGGACAAGCCGAGCGCGGCGAGGGCACCGACACCGACGAGGGCGAGTCCCCCGCGCACCCCCGGACCCTCGCGAACCTCGATCCGCGGCGTGATGACGGCGGGATCCGGTGGCGGCACGAACGCGAGCGCCATGCTGGCCTTGGTGGTCGCGGCCCACGCCGTCGAGAAGAGCAGCATCCGGCAGGTCAGGTAGATGAACACGAGCAGACCGATGATCGGGCCGAACGCCACGCCTGCGGGACCCGCGGTGACCGCGGTGAGGTAGATGGCGCCGACCTGCTTGAAGATCTCGAACACCACGGCCGCGAGCAGGGCCGCCTTGATCGCACTGCGGAACGTCACGGGCTCCCGGGGCAGTCGGGCGATCACCCAGGCGAACACCGCCCACGTCGCGACCAGCGAGAGCACGGTCGACAGTGCGCGCAGTCCGGCGTCGACGCCGGTCACCTCGTCGAGGTTGAGCACCTCGACCACCGTGCGGGCCACCGGACCGCTGCTCAGCGCGGACGATCCGATCGAGACGATCATCGCCAGGCCCAGCCCGAGCAGAGCGCCCGCGTCGCCCAGCTTGGTGCGCACGAATCCCTTCGACTCGCGCTGGCTCTCCCACATCGCCGTGAGCGCGTCACGCAGGTTCGCCATCCACCCCAGTCCGGCGTAGGCGGCACCGAGCAGACCGAGGATACCGACGCTGGCGCGGGACGCGATCGCCGAATCGATGATGGTGTTGAGCGTGTCACCGAGACTTCCGGGCACGTTCTTCGTGATGCCGTCCTGCAGTTCCTGCAGCAACTCCGGCTGCCCGGCGAGCACGAAACCGGCGATGGCGAACGCGACCATCAGGATCGGAATCAATGCGAGCACACTGAAATACGTGATACCCGCCGCGTAGTAGTCACCCTTCTGATTCTGGTACCGCTGTGCGGCCCGCATCAGATGGTCGAACCAGGGGCGCGCTGCCCGCTGCTTGTCGAGAAAACTCGGTTCGTCAGCCACAGTGCTATCCCTTCGGTGTCAAAAACCCTACCTTCTCGTACACGGCCGCCAACGTCTGCGACGACACTTCACGGGCCCGGTGGGCACCGGCCGCGATGACACGATCGAGTTCCGCCTCGTCCGAGAGGTACCCCTCCACTTTCGCTTTCAACGGTGTCACGAATTCGGCGAGAACGTCGGCCGTATCGGTTTTCAGGTCGCCGTAGCCCTTGCCCTCGTACCCGGCGACCAACGTCTCGACGGGGGTGCCGGACAACGCCGACTGGATGGTGAGCAGGTTGCTCACACCGGGCTTGGCCTGCGGGTCGTACCGGATCTCCCGCTCGTTGTCGGTGACCGCGGACTTGATCTTCTTCGCCGACACCTTGGGGTCGTCGAGCAGGTTGATCAGGCCGGCCGGGCTCGGACCGGACTTGCTCATCTTCGACGTCGGATCCTGCAGGTCGTAGATTTTGGCGGTGCCCTTGATGATCTGAGCCTCGGGAATGACGAACGCCTTCCCGAACCGGGTGTTGAACCGCTGGGCGAGATCGCGGGCCAGTTCGAGGTGCTGGCGCTGGTCCTCGCCGACGGGGACCCGCTGCGGGCGGTACAGCAGGATGTCGGCGGCCATCAGCACCGGATACGTGAACAGCCCGACGCTGGCGTTCTCGCTGCCCTGCTTCGACGACTTGTCCTTGAACTGCGTCATGCGGCTTGCCTCACCGAAACCGGTGATGCAGTTGAGAACCCATGCCAGCTGCGCGTGCTCGGGGACCTGGCTCTGGACGAACAGCGTGGCGCGGTCGGGGTCGATTCCCAGCGCCAGCAACTGTGCCGCCGCGATCTTCGTGCGGCGGCGCAGTTCCTTCGGGTCCTGCGCCACCGTGATCGCGTGCAGGTCCGGGATGAAGTAGAACGCGTCGAAGTCGTCCTGCAGAGGCACCCATTGCTGCAGAGCACCCAGGAAGTTGCCGAGGTGGAACGAGTCGGCGGTGGGCTGGATGCCGGAGAGCACCCGCGGTTTCGCGGTGGGTTTCTGAGCTGCAGGGGTCGACATGAGTATTGATCTTTTCACGTGTGCCGTGACGACACGAATCAGATACCGCCCGTCACCGGTACTGGACGGTGACCGGCGCGTGATCGGACCACCGCTGGTCGTAGGTTTCGGCGCGCTCGACGACGGCCTGCTTGGCGCGCTCCGCCAGTTCGCGGGTGGCGATCTGGTAGTCGATGCGCCAGCCGGAGTCGTTGTCGAACGCCTTCCCGCGGTACGACCACCACGAGTACGGTCCGGCGACGTCCGGTTCGAGCAGGCGCACGACGTCGGACCAGTGCGCGTCCTCCGCGAAGAGCGCGGACATCCACTCCCGCTCGTGGGGCAGGAACCCGGAGTTCTTCTTGTTCGTCTTCCAGTTCTTCAGGTCGAGTTCGGTGTGGGCGATGTTCCAGTCGCCGCAGACCACCACGTGCCGACCGGCCGCGACGGCGGCCTCGGCCGTAGCCGTGAGGTACCGCGCGAAGGAGTCCATGAACCGCTCCTTCTCCTCCTGCCGGGGTGTCTGGGCCTCCCCCGAGGGCAGGTACAGGCTCGCCACCGTGAGGTCGTCGAAGTCCGCCTCGATGTAGCGGCCCGCGGCAGCGAACTCCTCGTCGCCGTGGCCGACACGGACGGCGTCGGCCGGTTTCCGGGACAGGATCGCGACGCCGTTTCGCCCCTTCGAGGACGGTTCCGCGGACGCCAGGTTCCATCCGCCCTCCAGGGCGGGCGCGAGAGTCTCGGCGAGCTGATCGTCGGACGCCCGCGTCTCCTGCAGGCAGACGACGTCGGCCTCCGTGCGCTCCATCCACTCGGTGAGTCCCTTGCGTGCGGCCGCGCGGACTCCGTTGACATTGACGGTGGTGATGATGTGTGGCACGGCAAGCACCGTAGCGGACGCGTACGACAGCGCGGCTACCGAGACGAACGGGCGCTGCGGCGTTCCATCGCGACGGCCACGGTGAGGACCACGAGGCCCGCGACGGCGAGCAGCGCACCGACCGCGGCGGGCGCCGTGTAGCCGTAACCGGCGGCGATGACGACGCCACCGATCCACGCCCCGAACGCGTTCGCGATGTTGAGGGCCGCGTGGTTGAGCGACGCGGCGAGGGTCTGGGCGTCGGCGGCGACGTCCATCAGCCGGGTCTGCAGTCCGGGAACCATCGACGCGCCGGCAGCACCGACGAAGAACACCAGCAGCAGCGCCGTGTACGGGTTGTGCGAGGCGATCACGAAGATGCCGAGCACCACCCCGAGCGCCGTCATCGCGGCGAACAGACCGGGAATCAGCGCCCGGTCGGCGAGCGTGCCGCCGATCAGATTGCCCGCGACCATGCCCAGCCCGTAGATCATCAGCGCCAGCGGCACCAGCGACCGCGACAACCCGGCCACATCGGTGAGGGTCGTGCTGATGTAGGTGTAGACGGCGAACATGCCACCGAATCCGACCATGCCGATGATGAGCGTCATCCACACCTGCGCGCGGCGCAGAGCACCGAGTTCTGTGAGCGGGTTCGTCATCCGCATGGCGGCGAGCGCGGGCACCCAGGACCAGATCGCGCCCAGCGTCACGACACCGATCAGCGCGACGAGGGCGAAGGCGCTGCGCCAGCCGAGCGCTTGTCCCAGCCACGAGGCGGCGGGCACACCGATGACGTTGGCCACCGACAGGCCCATCATGACGAGCGCGACCGCCCGGGCGCGCTGTCCGCGCTCGGCGAGGTGCGCCGCCACCAGGGCGGCGACGCCGAAGTACGCGCCGTGCGGGAGACCGGCGACGAACCGCGCGGCCATCAGCACCCCGTAGTTCGGTGCGAACACGGTGGCGGCGTTGCCGATCGTGAACGCCGCCATCAGCGCGATCAGCAGCGTCTTGCGGGGCACCCGCGCGGTGAGCGCGGCGATGAGCGGCGCGCCCACGACCACACCCAGGGCGTACGCCGAGATGACGTGCCCGGCCGTCGGCTCGGTGATCCCGAGGCTCGACGCCATTTCGGGAAGCAGTCCCATCGCCACGAACTCGGTGGTGCCGATCCCGAAGCCGCCGAGTGCGAGCGCGATCATGGCGAGCTTGCGGACGGACGGATGTTGAGCGATGACACCGAGGTGCTCGGGGCGGACGGGGGTGGAAGTGCTCACAGCAGGACTTTCGACTAGGCAGAAATACGACTACGCGGCGCACGGCGCCTCGTTGCGCAACGACCCACACCGGAATTCTCTTCCCCGGATTCCGCTTTTCGCGCCGCGAGCGGCCGTGAGATGACTCACCCGGCCCCGGAGACGCGAAACGGGACGCCCTCGCGAGGACGTCCCGTTTCGTACTGCTGTGGCTCGAGTGCCTACTGCTCGGCGATGGCCTTCTGGAGGTTGATGTCCAGCGCGCCGAGGAATTCCTCGGTGGTCAGGTAGCCCTGGTCGCCGCCGACCAGCATCGCGAGGTCCTTGGTCATCTGGCCACCCTCGACGGTCTTGATGACCACGTCTTCGAGCTTCTGAGCGAAGCCGATGACGTCGGGGGTGTTGTCCAGCTTGCCGCGGTGCTCGAGTCCACGGGTCCACGCGAAGATCGACGCGATGGGGTTGGTGGACGTCGGCTTGCCCTGCTGGTGCTGACGGAAGTGACGCGTCACGGTGCCGTGTGCGGCCTCGGCCTCGCACGTCTTTCCGTCCGGGGTCAGCAGCACGGAGGTCATGAGGCCGAGCGATCCGAAGCCCTGCGCGACGGTGTCGGACTGGACGTCGCCGTCGTAGTTCTTGCAGGCCCAGACGTAGCCGCCCTCCCACTTGAGCGCCGACGCGACCATGTCGTCGATGAGGCGGTGCTCGTAGGTGAGTCCGGCCGCGTCGAACTCCGGCTTGAACTCGGTCTCGTAGACATGCTGGAAGATGTCCTTGAACGCGCCGTCGTACGCCTTGAGGATGGTGTTCTTGGTCGACAGGTACACCGGGTAGTTCTGCTGCAGGCCGTAGTTGAGCGAGGCGCGCGCGAAGTCCTCGATGGACTTGGTGAAGTTGTACTGACCCTGGACGACGCCGCCGCCTTCGGGGAAGTTCACCAGTTCGTGCTCGATCGGCTCGCTGCCGTCCTCGGGCGTGTAGGTGATCATCACCTTGCCGGGGCCGGGGACCTTGAAGTCGGTGGCGCGGTACTGGTCGCCGAAGGCGTGACGGCCGATGATGATCGGCTTCGTCCAGCCCGGAACCAGTCGCGGAACGTTGGAGATGATGATCGGCGCGCGGAAGATCGTGCCACCGAGGATGTTGCGGATGGTGCCGTTGGGCGACCGCCACATCTTCTTGAGGCCGAACTCCTCGACGCGTGCCTCGTCCGGGGTGATCGTCGCGCACTTGACACCGACGCCGTGCTTCTTGATGGCGTTGGCCGCGTCGACGGTGACCTGGTCGTCGGTCTCGTCCCGGTACTCGATACCGAGGTCGTAGTACTCCAGGTTCACATCCAGGTAGGGATGGATCAGCTTGTCTTTGATGAACTGCCAGATGATGCGTGTCATCTCGTCGCCGTCGAGTTCGACGACGGTGCCCTCAACCTTGATTTTGGACATGGGTGCTTCGCGTCCTCCTAGGAAGATTCCCTGGTTACACGGTTGCGGGCGCACTTCGTGAGTGGGTCCGCGAACGGTTCGCTTATCAAACGTAGACGTCGATGCGGCCGCCGGGGAGACCGCACTTAAACAAGACAAGCGTACTGCTATAGCCGGGGCGCGCAAGATGTGGGTGCGAAATCCCACCCCCTACCGGCGGGTAACTTTTCCCTGCCGGCAGGGCCTGATCGGTGCCGTTTCCGGTCGTTCCACCCCAGCCGCTAAGATTCGACAGAGGTCATGAGTGCCAGCAACGAGCCCCGGCTAGCTGGCCGGCAACCCTCCGCCGCGGTGGGGTGCCCCGGGTGATGACCTGGTTCCCTGATTCATACAACAGTCGGGTGACAAGCGCGGGTCCGACATCGGAGGTTCATGATGCGTTGTTGTTGTCGTAGATAGAGCCCAGACAAGCCCTGCGCGCGAACGAACCAGATTGTCGTCCGCGCCTCGTCAGACCACTGGAGTAGACAGCACATGACCGAGAACTGGTCGTTCGAGACCAAGCAGATCCACGCCGGGCAGACGTCCGACGCGACCACCAAGGCGCGGGCGCTGCCGATCTACCAGACCACCTCGTACACGTTCGACAGCACCGACCATGCTGCCGCGCTGTTCGGTCTGGCCGAACCGGGCAACATCTACACCCGCATCATGAACCCCACCCAGGACGCGGTCGAGCAGCGCATCGCCGCCCTCGAAGGCGGCGTCGCCGCCCTGCTGCTGTCGTCCGGACAGGCCGCCGAGACGTTCGCGATCCTGAACCTCGCCGAGGCGGGCGATCACATCGTCTCCAGCCCGCGCCTCTACGGCGGCACGTACAACCTCTTCCACTACACGCTGCCCAAGCTCGGCATCGAGGTCTCGTTCGTCGAAGACCCCGACGACCTCGAGCAGTGGAAGAACGCGGTCCGGGACAACACGAGGGCGTTCTACGGCGAGACCATCTCCAATCCCCGCAACGACGTGCTCGACCTGCCCGGCATCTCCGGCGTCGCGCACGAGCACGGGATCCCGCTGATCGTCGACAACACCGTGGCCACCCCGTACCTGATCCGCCCGCTCGAGCACGGCGCGGACATCGTGGTGCACTCGGCCACCAAGTACCTCGGCGGTCACGGCACGGCCATCGCCGGCGTCATCGTCGACGGCGGCACGTTCGACTGGACCCAGGGCAGGCACAGCAGCTTCACCACCCCGGACCCGAGCTACCACGGCGTCGTCTACTCCGAACTCGGGCCGCCCGCGTACGCCCTCAAGGCGCGCGTGCAGTTGCTGCGCGACCTCGGTTCCGCGATCTCCCCGTTCAACGCGTTCCTCATCGCGCAGGGCCTCGAGACGCTGAGCCTGCGGATGGAGCGGCACGTGTCCAACGCGACCGCCGTCGCCCAGTACCTGGAGGCGCGGCCGGAGATCGTGTCCGTCGGATACGCCGGGCTCCCGTCGTCGCCGTGGTACGACCGCGCGAAGCAGATCGCGCCGAGGGGCGCGGGCGCCATCGTGACGTTCGAACTCGCCGGCGGCATCGACGCGGGCAAGAAGTTCGTCAACGCGCTCACCCTGCACAGCCACGTCGCGAACATCGGCGACGTCCGCTCGCTGGTGATCCACCCGGCATCCACCACACACTCCCAGCTGACCCCGGAGGAGCAGGCGGCCAGCGGCGTCACCCCCGGACTGGTCCGCCTGGCAGTCGGCATCGAAGGGATCGACGACATCATCGCCGATATCGAAACCGGAATTACGGCGGCGGCATCTTGACCGTGAGCGCAGTGCAGAACCTCCCCGTGGCCGACGGACGTCTCGGCACCGTCGACATCGGATCGCTCGAGCTCGAGAACGGTGCGGTGATCCCGTCCGTGACCCTCGCCGTGCAGCGGTGGGGCGAGCTGTCCCCGAACCGCGACAACGTGGTGCTCGTCGAGCACGCCCTGACCGGCGACTCCCACGTCACCGGCCCCGTCACCGACGAGCACCCCTCCCCCGGCTGGTGGAGCGGAATGGTCGGTCCGGGTGCGCCGATCGACACCGACGAGTGGTGTGTCGTCGCGACCAACGTCCTCGGGGGGTGCCGCGGCACCACCGGTCCCGGTTCGATCGCCGAGGACGGGCGCCCGTGGGGCAGCCGCTTCCCGGAGATCACCATCCGCGACCAGGTCGCGGCCGAGAAGAAGTTCACCGACCTCCTGGGGATCGACAAGCTGGCGTCCGTGGTCGGTGGTTCGATGGGCGGCATGCGCGCGCTCGAGTGGGCCGTCACGTACCCGGAGCAGGTGGCGTCGGCGCTCGTCCTCGCGGTCGGCGCCCGCGCCACGGCGGACCAGATCGGCACGCAGACCACCCAGATCGAGGCCATCACCAGCGACCCCGACTGGCTCGGCGGCGACTATCACGGCACCGGCCGGATCCCCCGGACCGGCCTGCGCATAGCCCGCAGGATCGCGCACCTCACGTACCGCACCGAGAGCGAACTCGACTCCCGGTTCGCGAACTCGCCGCAGGACGGCGAGGACCCGTGGCGCGGCGGGCGGTACTCCGTCGAGAGCTACCTCCAGCACCAGGCCGACAAGCTGGTCGGCAGGTTCGACCCGGGCACGTACGTGCTGCTGTCCGAGGCCATGAACCGGCACGACGTGGGCCGCGGCCGCGGTGGCATCGCGGCGGCGCTCGGGACGATCACCGCACCCGTCATCGTCGGCGGCGTCGACTCCGACCGCCTGTACCCGATCCGCCTGCAGGAGGATCTGGCCGAGGACATCCCCACCTGCGACGGCCTGCGGGTGCTCAACTCGCGGGACGGGCACGACGGGTTCCTCACCGAGGCTGCCGCCGTCGCCAAACTGCTGTCCGAAACGATGCAACTGGCCCGCGCCGGACGCTGATCCCGCGCCTTGTGACGCCCGCTCGGACCGTCAGTCGGTTCCGAGCGGGTCGATCGACACGGCCAGCCACACGATCGCGCCGCCGACCGCCACGAGTGCGCCCACGTCGAAGGCCCTGCTGCGCACCGCGAGCAGTCCGACGCGCTCCGACGGCATCGTCAACCGGAACACCGCCGCCAGCAGAGTGGCGACACCGAACACGAACGCTCCTCGCCGCCACCGGTCCGCGAGCACGAACACCACGGCCACGACGATGACGACGAGGACTGCCAGCATGGGCAGGTTCTTCTTCGCGAACTGCCCCCAGTCGGCCATCTCAGCCGAGAGACGCTGCGACACGCTCAGCCCGCTCCACGACGTTGGTCAGCAGGAACGCGCGGGTCAGCGGTCCGACCCCACCGGGGTTCGGGGACAGGAAACCGGCGACCTCGGCGACGTCCGCCGCCACGTCGCCGCGCAGTCCGTCCTCGGTGCGGCTCACACCCACGTCGAGTACCGCGGCACCGGGCTTGACCATGTCGGCCGTCACCAGCCCGGGAACACCTGCCGCCGCGATGACGATGTCGGCGCGCCGGACCTCCGCACCGAGGTCCCGCGTCCGGGTGTGGCAGAGGGTGACGGTGGCGTTCTCGCTGCGCCGGGTGAACAGCAGACCGATCGGGCGGCCCACGGTTACACCGCGACCGACCACGACGACGTGCGCGCCCTCGATCGGGACCTCGTAGCGGCGCAGCAGGTGCAGGATGCCGCGCGGCGTGCACGGCAGCGGCGCTTCCTTGCCGAGCACCAGGCGGCCGAGGTTGACCGGGTGCAGGCCGTCGGCGTCCTTGTCGGGGTCGATGCGCTCGAGGGCGGCATTCTCGTCGAGTTGCTTCGGCAGCGGGAGCTGCACGATGTATCCGGTGCAGTCCGGGTTGGCGTTGAGCTCGTCGATGGTGGCGTCGAGCTTCTCCTGCGTGATGTCGCCGGGCAGGTCGCGGCGGATCGAGGTGATCCCGACCTTCGCGCAGTCGTTGTGCTTGCCGCGCACGTAGGCGGCCGACCCCGGGTCGTCCCCCACCAGGACGGTGCCGAGACCGGGCGTGATGCCCTTGTCCTTCAGGGCGCTCACCCGCACCTTCAGGTCTTCGAAAATCTCGTCGCGGGTCGCCTTGCCATCGAGGATCGTTGCAGTCACGTGCCCCATTCTCTCAGGTTCGGATAACCCGCGTCAGGTCGGTTCCACCACGAGCCCGTTGGCCGTCGCGTACGCGATGGCCTGGGTGAGTTCGATCTGCGCCTTGTCCAGTGAGGCCGCCGTCCACAGGTTCGCGTCGACCTGCGCCCCACGCAGGTCCGCGCCGTCGAATTTTGCGCCCCCGGTGCGGGCTCCGGACAGGTCCGCCGAACGGAGCACGGCCCGGCGGAGGTCCGTGCGGACGAGGTTGGCTTCCCGGAACCGGCAGTCCGTGAAATCGAGTCCGCGCAGGTCTGCACCGCCCAGCGACACGAGCGTGAAGTCGCACTCGTCGAAGACCATCGGGCGCAGCCGGCAGTTGTCGAACTCCGACCCGAGGAAGCTGCAGTTGCGGAACTCGCTGTGCCACAACGTGGTTCTGGTGAACGAGCACGAGCGGAACGCCGTCCCCACGTGGTGCGACTCGGCGAGGTCGGCGCCCGTGAAATCGCAGTCGGTGAAGATCACCGACTCGGTGCGGAGTTCACTCAGGTCGGCGTCACGGAAGTTGCATTTCGTGTAGTGCCGCCGCTGCCAGTTCTGCGCGGGGAGGCGTGCGTCGCCGTAGTCCTCACCCACCACCTCTTCGACCGGATCCATGCGTCCATCATGCCGCCCCCGGTGTGGCCCTAAGCTGTGCGGGTGTTCCGAGTGATGTTCCACGAGTAGCTCCACAGCATCCACCCAATATGGATATATGCAGGTAGAGCCACAAATGAATCGACCCCGGTAGGTGCTACCAACACCGACCAGGGTCTAGGACACAACGGAGACACCCGTCATGAACCGTAAGCAGGATTCTATCCCCGTCCAGCGTCAAGCGGACGCCTACACGATCAACCAAGCCGCCGATCTCCTCGGTGCGGACACCAGCGAAGTCATCGACGCTGCCGGTCTCACCCTCGGCGAACTGGAGCTTGGAGCCGTCGAGATCGGTCTCTCAGTGACCGACTACCGGAACGTCCCGGTACTCCGCCAGCGTGACCTCGAAGTCATCGCGTCCCGGCTGGACGCTCAGCCCTACCTCTGACACCACCCGAGCCCTGTTAGGCCCTCCACGGGCCTCTCAGGGCCAAACGTCGTTATCCGTGCGAGTCCGACGCTAACCAACCGCATCCGTGATCCATCCCTAGTCCTGGTGAGCGGCACCAGGCACCTGTTCCCCAGGGTCGACACTGTCGAGCAGGTCCAGCACAACCGGCTGTCATCCAAGACAGTCGGCTAGAAGTGTTGGCCGAGAAGGTCTATCGGGGTATGGCGACCGGGCAAACGTTGGGGAAGGGGGACTAGCACAGGCACCGTTAGGTGTCCGTTCGGTCGGCATTGCCATCCCGTAGGGATGCCCTTCGAGACTCACGGAGTCACCGTTGCATCGAACTTGAACGCCTCCACAGCCGCCTTGTAGCTCTCCGTTACTTCCTTGAGGAGGTCCAGGTCCGGAGCCTGGTTGGCATAGACGTCAACGAGCAGTCGTCGCGTGGCTCCCAACGCCTTGCTCGATTGTTCGAGCTGCAAGAGTTCCAGCTTCAAAATTCGGATTTCGCAGGTGTCGAGCGCAATCTTCAGCTTGTCACGAGTTTCGCGATGCGACCCCCGCGGCTCTGCCATGCGTTCCAATATCAAGTCGATCGCAGCACTATTTGCTGCAGCAAGCGCGGCCTGTGAGTCGGACAAAGCGTTTAAGCGGTCCTCACGTTGTTGCTTCTGGTCGGCCGCAAATACCTGCATTCTCAACAAGTCAAGCTGGCTCTTAATCGACTTTTCATGCTGGATCGCCTGGGCTTTCTGGGCGTCCTTGTGCAACTCCTCCTGCTTGTCCAGCTGTGCGGTGAGGTTCCGACGGGTCATGTACTGGATAAACAAGACGCCCGCAAAGGCCACAAGCGCAGCGACAACCGTCATTCCCGCAGCAATAAGGGTCGCCACCGGCTGCGTCAGCCACCCGGTCGCCGGAGCAACCGGCAACCGCTCCAGGATTTCAGGGGGCAGGTTGAGCTGGGGTTCGACAACAACGGTCGGCGTCACGGGCGAAGGGATCGGCGGTTCGGGTGCAGGCTGGGACAGCAACGGCCAGGCGCTCATTCGACTCTTTCTCAAGTTGGTGAGCCAGTGTATCGAGCTGGCGAACCGTTCTCGTCACACCAGCTCCCACTCCCGTTCGATCCGGGCGACCTCATCGGAGAGCTTGCGGACCATCGAAGACATGTCGAAATTGATGCTGATCTGACCTACCTCGTCCTCACTCAGAGACAGGTGAGGACGTAGGGACTCGAACCACGCTCTACCTTCAAGTTGTTCGATCACGGGATCCTGAGCCCCGGCCTCACGCCGACGCTGCACCTCGTGCATGACCAACTCGTGGTGCGTTTGGAAAATGCTCTCGCGCCACTGGGTGATTAGTTCGCGACGATGCCCTTGGCGCTCGCGTTGTCGCTCAACATCCCGCGTCTTATCGAGTTCGCGCGACTTCACGAACCACGAGATCCAGGGAGACGACAGGGAAACCAGAGCGGTAAAGAAACCACCGACCGCACCACCAATAACACCAACCCAGACGTCTGACATGGTCGAGAGCGTATCCCGCACACGAGAAAACCCCCGGACCAGGAGGAACGGGGGCTTCCTCGTTCAATGTCAAGTCTGTGACGTCTCGATGGGGCTCTGTGGAGCATTCGGAACGATCCTGGACAAGATCGCCGACGCCTGTGGCGTGAGCTGTCCGCCCTTGCGGCCGGCCGATCCAGTGAGCAGTCCATCTTTACGCGCCCTCCACAAGTGCCCCCGAATCGTCTGCAACGACTTCCCGATGTCCTCGGCGAGACGCTCGACCGGCTTCGCTTGTCCCGAGTTCACGCGGGACACGTACGCCGACGACAGCAGCGCCAGGTACTCGGGAGTGATGCCCTTGGCGAGTGCGTCTCGAATCCGCTCGATACGACCCGTTTCGTACTCGTCCGATCGCCTCCGCCATCTATCGGCACTCGCAAGCTGACGCCGTAGCTGAGCCGTAGCGGCACGAAAGTCCACCGAGCGAAGGACCGTGCTCGATATTCCCCCTGCCGGGTACGCCTGCGGATCGGACGGCGTCACCAGAAGCTCGATCGGCCCTCCCTGGATGTCCCCTTCCTCCGGCCAGGCCATCCTCACGATCCAGTCGGGTCCGAGATCCATCTCCACGTGTCGATTCGATGTCATGAGCCGACCCTAGCACCCTCCAACATGTTGGATTTGACGGACATGTTGAGCACGTGTCATAGTCATGTCAGCGCCGGATGGACCGGCGATGTACACGAGGAGATACACACAGTTGAAGACCACTACCGGGGTCGACACGTTCGCTTGGCTCGATGCGATCGAATCACACCCCTCTACGTCGAGTGCTGACTCATTGGTTGCACTCGGGATGCTCGGAGTTGCGACGGACCGGACGCCAGAGGAGATGGACGAAGGCGCGTTGCGTCTGCATGTTGCGGGGTTCTTGCGCCCCGTTGCGATCGACGGCAACGACTACACGTACGAACTCGCAATGCCACCGGAAACCGTTGCGGCTTAACGCAACATCCCAGTTCAACGCGTTGCACCTGCAATGCAACGACTACGCAATACGACAGAGCCCCCGGCGCTGGAATCGCCGGGGGTTCCTTGTGTCCACCCTACCGAGAAAGGAACAGCCCGTGAGGAAGCACACCGTCACCAAGCAATGGTCGACGAAGTTCAGCCGGAACCAGTACCGGATCAAGGTCGAGGGCTTCTCGACATCACTCATGTTCAGCGAGTCCGAACTTGCTGTGCTCGCCGACAACATCCACCAGGCCCTGGGAGGCACCACGAATGACAGCATCAACCACCGGTGATTTCAGCAAGCTCAAGTGGCTCAAGAGGACAGACGGGCACAAGTTCACGCTGTCGGAGTTCCGAGTCCTGATCTCGTTGTTCAACCACTCTGGTTCCCAAGGAAAGAAGTCGCATCCCGGTATCGAACTGATGATGCGGGAGACCGGCCTGAGCAAAGGCGTCGTGTCCGCCGCTGTCACGTCGCTGAAGGAACGCGGATGGGTCCATGAGACTTTCCGAGGTTCCGGCTACTCCAAGAAAGCATCCCAGTTCGATCTCATCCCCGATGCCCCGAACCCCGACTACGCGGCGTCACATAGTTCCGGCCACTCGGAACCATGCGAGGACCATAGTTCCGATTCGCAGTGCCATAGTTCCGAGTCTGACCCCGTCATAGTTACGGCTACTCGTAACCCATCAGATCCTGGATCAGATCCTGAGATCAGATCCTGGAGAGACGAGAGTCCTGGAGACTCTCCATCAGATCATGCAAGGTCGCAGGAAGCGACCAAGGGATCAGAGTCTTTTCCAATGGGGGAAGAATCCCATGGGGACCCAGAGGCCCCCGAGGGAGTTGACCCAGAGGAGGCAGCTCGAATAGCTGCCGACCTCACCAAGACGTTGTTCCACTCCGATCCGTGGGCACGCAACCCACTGGATCCCGTCGTGGAACGTCCTCGGTTCAAGATCCCCGAAGGGATCGACATCGAAGACGAGGCAGCTCTCGCGGCTGCCGGATTCAAACGGGTGATGGACCCGTTCGCCGAGGACTGGTGCGTGGTGCCCGCCTGACTCCACCGGGGAGTTGTCACTTCCCCACACATCGGCACTCGTGCCGGCCAACCATCCACCAGGAAGAACACCCGAGCGCCTATGTGGGCGCTCCACAACATCGAGAACAGGAACCCCATGCAAGAGAACGACGTCTTACCCGAACGTTTCGAGGGGTCGGACCATACGAGTCCGACCTCCGCTCAGACGGAATACCTGAGCGAGATCACCATCGAGCAGCTCGAAGAAGTCGAAGAGCTGACCGGGCCACCACCAGTGGCACCGGAAGAGTACGTCTGTAAAGACCGTGATCGCACTCAGCCCAAGCGAGACGCCGAAGCCGGGGAACGCATCACCCGAGACCTCGGCGACTTCGTAGCGTCCGGCCACGGCTACATGGTCGAGTCGTTCTCGACTGCGACGACGCTTCCGACGACGTGCCGGTACTGCAACGGCCCGCTGCCGTTGCCCGAGACGGCAGACTTCGTCTGCGAGTTCCCGCACCTCCCGTGGGACAAGTGCCGGTGCAACTGGTGCGTGATCAAGGAGGAGAGGCTCCTTCGCGACGTGGGAGGTCAGCCCGAGATCTGCAACGAGAAGGCGTGTCGGCGCGCACAGAAGCGCGACGAGATGCGCCGGTACAGAGCCAGGAAGAAGGCCGAGAAACAGGGTATGGCAGAGATCACAGCGTCACAGATCACCGCAGCGTGATTTCTGTAGGGTTTGAACCCCTAGAGATGACGGGGTAAGGGCACAGGGGCGGGACTTCAGGCACCCGCCCCCGCCTCCCCCGAGCGACGCCCCCACGTCGCTCCCTCCCCAGTCGAGCGCCGGAACCGAGTCCTGGCGCTCCTGGGGCCGGACTTCCGAGCACTAGCTCGGTAACAGCTACCCGCAAGATGCGGGTGGAGTCAGGATCAGGCAGTGACGACGTTGGTCAGCTTCACGAAGCTCGACCGGATTCTGTGTCTCCTTTGGTGATTGGGTGATCACCACAGACCTCGGGCGAGCCGGTCACTCCCCGAGGTCCACCAAACTTCCCGAGAAGCCCCCGGATGAAACCGGGGGCATTCTCATTTGTCCAAAACCATGAGCACACATGAAAGGAGGTGTTCGCATGACCACGTGTCCGCAAGGTCACGAGATCCGCTCCAGCGCAGACCGCGACCGGCAAGGGTATTGCCGCGAGTGCAGGCGCGAGGGTGACCGTGCCAGACGGCTACAGCGCCGAGCAGCGTATGAGGTCGTCAAAGTCTTCGAGGCTGCCGGAGTCAAGTTCCAGAACGACGGCGTCCCGATCAACGCCTCCGACGTCGCAGAGACCCTCATCCGGGTCTATGGCCGATAGGCCACCCCGACATACCAATTCCAGTTTCTGAGCCGTCTGCGTCCATCACAGACGGCTTTCTTGATGCCCAGGAGGCAACCCATGACGTTCGACGAACTCCCCATCGAGTGGCAACAGCGCATCAAGCGACTTCGCACTCACTCAGCCCGATACCGAACCCAGCGCAACGAGCTGCGAGAACAGCTCTCGGCTCTCACCAACACCCACAAGGATAACAATGCTTGACACTGACCTGATCCAGCGTGTGCTCGACCATGGCGGTCGCCCAGTCACCTGGTGCATCCCCGAAGATGCCGTCATCCGCCCCGGCTCCGGGGAGTCCATGCTCGATGGCATGGTCATCACCTCCTGGGAGGCACAGGCCAATGACTGAAGAGAACAACGCACCGATCGAGACCCCGGATGACCAGCAGGAAACTCCCAAGGTCAACAAGGAAGCCCGGTACCGCACCGAGCGGAACGAGGCACGCACCGAGCGTGACTCGCTGGCTGAGCGGATCGAGCGCCTTCAGACTCGCGAGATCGAGCGGTTGGCGTCGGAACACCTGAGTGTTCCTGCGGATCTCCTGACGTTGTCAGGGAAGACCCTCGCGGACCTCCTGGACGACGACGGCGACGTCGACCCCGAGAAGGTCTCCGCCGTGGCCACTGAGCTACTCGGTTCACGTCCAGGTCTGAAGCCGATCGACCTCGCCACCGACCCGAGCCAGGGACACGGGTCGCATGGTCGAGGTACTCCAAAATGGGGAGACCTTCTCCGATGAAGCTTCGGTTACTGCATTGCGTCTGCGGCGTCGGCAGTAACCAACGTTAGGGCCTGCGGCCCAACATGATCCGGTCTGTGGCCGGTGACTCCGGCGAACGCCCTACGCGTTCCGCCTCGCTCAATCCATAACGCCCCCTTGGCATCAGGCCATGGGGGCCTTCTCGTTCCATAGGAGGAACAACCATGACCGTTCTCAACTCCAACCTCACCACCGCTTGGACCCCGGAGGACTACGGCAAGCTCGTGGACATCACGGTGGCTGCAAAGGCAGTCCCGTTCCAGGCTGGCACCCTCGTGGAGACCGGCTCGCAGACGATCCGGTTCCCGGTCCTGCAGGCGGACCCGGCCACCGGTTGGTACGCCGAGAACTCGACCATCACCCTCACCGACCCCGACACCGATGAGGTCGTGGTCACGCCGAAGAAGGTTGCGGGTCTGACCCAGGTCTCGAACGAGGCGCTGAACGACTCGAACCCCGCTGTCGCCAACCAGATCGGTCAGGGTCTCGCGCGTGACATCGCTCGGAAGATCGATGCCGCGTTCTTCGCGAACACCACGACGAACGGCCCCTCGGGTCTGCTCTCGGTGTCGTACTCGGTGGTCGACACCGGAGCTGCGTACACCAACCTGGACGCGTTCCACGCGGCCAAGAAGGAAGCCCAGGATGCTGGTGCTGAGCTGACTCACTTCGTCCTGGCTCCTGATGTGGCGCTTGCGCTGGCTCAGGCGAAGACCGGCACCGGCTCGAACCAGGGCCTCCTGGACAACGTCGGTGACGGCGTCACCCTGGCTGGTGTCCCGGTGATCGTTTCGGTTGCGGTTGCTGCAGGTGAGGCATGGGGCCTCGATAAGTCCCAGATCATGACGGTTCGCCGTACCGGCACTCAGGTTGTCACCTCGGGTGATGCCGCGTTCGCCAGCGATGCGGTTCAGATCCGCGCGACCTCGCGCGTAGGCTTCGGCCTGATCAACCCGGCAGGCATCGTGCGTCTGTACAACGCCGCCTGATCCGACGATTGAGATTGGCCCCCACCTGCATCAGGGTGGGGGCTTTTCTCGTTTGTCAGATCCGCACAGTCAGGCACCTTGGCCGGCACTGGTCCCACCTGAGATTACTCGTCCCGCGGTTTGTTCGGAACTCACAAGCGACGGGGTAGGCACCGGGTACGGGGTGCCCTGGGTAGGGGGCACTGGGGCACTACCTGCCTGGGGTCCGGGGTCGGGGTTGCCTGCCTGTGGGAGGGCAGGCACCGGCTCGGGGTCTGAGGTCTCGCTCCGGGTGGGGTCCGCTCGGGCATATCCGCAGGTCGCACCGGGTCTGTCGGCGTCGTCGACCCCCCCACCCTCCAGGGGAGGGATCCCCCACGTACGCCCTCTTGACCGGGGCGTAATGCGGATTCGCCATCCGCTGAGCAAATGAGATTTCTGAATTTTTAGGAACGTCCCCAGGTCAGGGGCTATATCGCATGAAAGAAAGAGGTGTTTAGATGCCCCAAACGACTACGAAACCGAGGATGCCGCGCGGCCTTGGGACCGCCGGTCAGCGCCTGTGGCGTACGACGTTGGACGAGTTCGAGATGGACTCGGAGCCGCACAAGATCGAGATCCTGACGCAGGCCTGCAAGGTCACGGACAAGATCGCGGAGCTGGAGAAGGCCCAGAAGGGCCAGCCGCTGACCGTGCTCGGATCAGCCCGTCAGTTGACGATTCATCCGTTGGTCGCAGAGGTCCGGTTCCAGCGGGGTCTACTCGCCCAGCTCCTTGGGAAGCTGGGCTTGCCCGACACTGACGAGGCCCTGGAGGCGAAGGCCGAGAAGCTCTCGGAGACCCGCCGTAGGTCGGCGAAGTCGCCGACGTTCCGGGTGGTCCAGTGACCAGGCGTAGAAGCGCCAAGCGGACCAGCTTGACCAACCGAATACCTGAGAGGTTCCACTCCCCGGTGATCGACGCCGGGGACGTGTTCGGATCCCTGAACGCGTACATGGACGACCTGGACACCTGGGTCCGGGAGGAGCTGGGCCTCCCGGAGCGCAAGGAGGGGTACCACGACAAGTCACACGAGCTGAGAGAAGAGCTGGGCATCGACGTAGCCGAGTGGATCAGGATCGGCATGACCAGCTACCAACCTCCGGTGCCGACAGTGGAGGAGGAGCAATAGCCCCACCCCCGGCTCCGCAGCCGGCCAAAAGCAGGCAGGCTGCTACGTCAGCGGGACCTCGACCCACTCCCCGGACGGCTGGTGATAGAAGCCTCTGCCGTCGGTGGTCCACACGATCCGCACGTCGTCATCGTTCGTGATCTCCGAGATGCCGATCTCATCCAGCCAATGCGGGATCTCGGTCCGTTCGCCTGTCTTGGACACGAACACGGCCTTACCGTCCCCGATCTCGACTCCGGCCATGTCGATCTCGGTCAGCGTCTCGAACATCTTGGTGAAGTGCTCGGGCCTCTCCAGCCCAAGTGACTCGTAGAAGCCATGGGGAATACGGATGTCAGCGGACCACTGTCCCTCGTTGGACTTCGACCGTCGGACTCCTCCGGTGTCCAGGCGTATCGCAACAGTGATACCGGATCTGAGGAGTAGTTCGCGCCGACCATCGGTGTCGGCTGCTCCCCAAGCGTCACGGTACGTGCCACCGGTAGCCCGGTACTCCCACCGGGCCTCACGGGCTGGGGTCGATTCGAGTTCCATGATCCGGGCATCAACAGCCCGGAGCTGCTCGTGGATCCGTTGAACAACCCGGTCCGACCTCATACCCACGAGAGCCTTCGTCAAGTCGTCCAGAGCCGACTGAGCGTCTTTCAGGTCCGCATCCCGAGAGTCACCAGGAACCCAGACTCGCTCTCGGACCTCCATGTCCCCGACCCGACCGAGGAACCTCTCTTCTACCAGCGACTCCAGCTTCTCCGCTGGTATCTGGGTGGTGTGCTTCTCAGGGCACCGGTAGTACCGGTAGTGGTGCCCTTTGGTCGTGTGCCGACTGTGGTGCAGAGGGTTGTCACACACCAAGCAGACCGCGACACCTGAGAGCGGACTGGATTCAGACCGGCGGATCCCCTTACGGGACTCTGCCCTACGGTCCAGGTACGCCTGGATCAGCTCCCACTCATCAAGCGAGACAAGCGGGTCAGCCATCTGGAGCGGCTGACCATCGTCACCACGAACCGTCTCACCGTTGTGGTGAACGTGGCCACGGAGAGCCTTGGACCGGAGTAGCTGCCGGATAGTGGTCGGTGCCCACCTGGACCTTCCAGTCCCGGTGAGAGACGGCTCCCCCGCTCTCACGGTGCGGTAGTAGTCGCCGGGGGTGAGAACACCCTCCTCATTCAGGTTTCGGGCGGTTGCCGTGAACGGCTGGTCATCGAGTACGGAGTCGACGATCCGGCTGACCACAGAGCGCGCCAGAGGGTCGACCTCCAAGCTCCAACCTTGGCCGTCTGTCCGTTTCACTGCGGTGTAGCCGAACGGAGGTTTACCTCCTGGCCACCGAGCAACCTCACGGAGCTTGGCCCGTGATGCCAAGGTCCGTTCCCGGATCGCTTCTAGCTCACCCTCAGCGATACCGGCGATGATCGTCGCCAGCATTCGACCGGTTGTCGTGCTCAGGTCCATCGACTCGGCACACGAGACCAGAGTCTTACCGTGGTCCATCGACCACCCGAACAGCTTGTTGAGCTGGATCGCGTTCCTACCCAGCCGGTCCAGCTTCCACGCTGCGAGAATGTCCCACTCATTCATCTTGCTCGGGTCCGTCAGCCACGGACCCACACCCGGGGTGTCGAACGCATCCACTGAACCGGATACGTCCTCGTCCACTGCCCAGCCGACCACGGTATGACCGTGGGATTCTGCCCACCGCTCGATGATCTCACGCTGACGCTCGATAGAAGTTGACTCTTCCGTTGCACGGGAGATCCGCAATCGACCGAGGACACGGCTAGGATCCGCAGAAGTTGACATGCACAGGATGCTACAGTCTGTTGTGTTCAACGTGATGTTTGTGGAACCCCGAATCCCACCCAACACCGGCAATGCCATCCGCATGGTGGCGGGCACCGGGTGCGAACTGCACCTCGTGGGACCGCTCGGGTTCGACCTGTCCGAGCCGAAACTGAAGCGGGCCGGGCTCGACTACCACGACCTGGCGTCGGTGACCGTGCACGAAAACCTGGAGGCCGCCTGGGCCGCGGTGGAACCGGCGCGGGTGTTCGCATTCACCGCGCACGCCACCGTGTCGTACGCCGACATCGCCTACCGGCCCGGCGACGTCCTGCTGTTCGGTCCCGAACCCACCGGGCTGTCGGCGGAGGTGCTGGCCGATCCGCACGTGACGGAGCGGCTCCGCATCCCGATGCTGCCCGGCAGGCGGTCGCTGAACCTGTCCAACGCCGCGGCCCTCGTGACGTACGAGGCGTGGCGCCAGCACGGTTTCAGCGGGGCTGCGCTGTAGCGCCGGCAGTCAGGGCCCCGACCCCGGCGGCCGCGCCGGCACCGAGTGCGATGTCGAGGAAGTCCCGGGCCGCGCCCTGCACCCCGCGTACCGGGTCCCAGACGGCGGACAGCCGCCGCGGCAGTGTCAGTCCCTCCACCTGGACGGAGGCGAGCCTGCCGTCCGTCAGGTCGGCGGCGACCGCCAGCGAGGACAGCACCGCAGGAGCGTTGCCCGCCACGACGGCCGCCTTCACGGCCGTGCACGACGTCAGCTCCAGCAGCGGCGGGACGCACTGCGGGACCGCGTTCTCGAGGGTGGTACGCGTTCCGGACCCGGATTCGCGCTGAATCATCGGGGTCGCGGCGAGTTCGGACACCGGAATCGGCGACCGGCGCACCCATTCGTGGTCCGGCGGCACCACGACCACCAGGTGGTCGCGACCGATCTCCCGCACCTGCAGTCCCGCCGGAATGTCCGGGCCCTCGACGAACCCGAGGTCGGCCTCGCCCGACAGCACCCGGGCGGTCACCTCGGACGAGTTGAGCAGCCGCACGTTCGTGACCACGTTCGGGTACTTGCGCCGCATCGCGACGGTCCACCCGGGAACCAGGTATTCGGCGATCGTCATGCTGGCCGCGACCGTCAGGCCGGCCTGCCGTTCGCCTCGCAGCGCGGCGACTCCCGACGCCAGCTCCTCGGCGGTGGCGAGGATGTGACTCGCCCATTCGAGGATGAGCGCGCCCTCCGACGTGGGCCGCACCCCGCTGGCGCCGCGGCTGAACACCTTGATGCCGAACTGGCGCTCGGCCGACCGCACCCGGGCGCTGACGGCCTGCTGGCTGAGCCCGTGCTCGCGCCCCGCCGCACCCATGCTCCCGAGCCGCTCGACGGACAGCAGGACGTCGAGGGCACTGAGTTCGGGTACTCGGGGAGACAGCGGCACAACCCAAGGCTAGTCCCACAAACGTGATTTGTGGGCATTCAACGACAAGCCTTCTACCGGCCACGACGATGCGACGGCAAGCTCTGGGTATGACCCCGAATTGGTTCGCAGCAGTGATGGGCACCGGCATCCTCGCAGTCGTCGCGGCCGCATTTCCGGCCGGAGTTCCGGTGGCCCGGACGGCCTCCGAGGTCTTCTGGCTGATCGCCGTGACGCTGCTCGTGCTGCTGACGACCGCCATGGTTCGGCACTGGATCCGCCGCCGCGACGACGCCCTCGCCGACGCGCGCAGCCACACGATGTTCCCGTTC
The DNA here is from genome assembly GCF_017068395.1 of Rhodococcus pseudokoreensis. Lineage (NCBI taxonomy): Bacteria > Bacillati > Actinomycetota > Actinomycetes > Mycobacteriales > Nocardiaceae > Rhodococcus > Rhodococcus pseudokoreensis. Next base: position 981,487 of record NZ_CP070619.1, read on the forward strand.
TACGGCGCCGTGTCGATGGCGGTGCTGACCGTCGGCGCCGGCACCGGATCCGCGGGTCACGCACTTCTCGGCGACGTCGCCGTCCCCGCCTCGGCCACCCTGTGGACGATCGGGACCGGCATCGGGCTCGTCACCTACGCCGTCATGGCCCGCAGGCTGACCCGGCCCCACCAGGTGACCCCCGTGCCGTCCTGGCTCATGCCCGTCGTGCCGCCCATGGTGTCGGCCGCCTCCGGAGCCGCACTGGTCAGGCACCTCCCCGAGGGCGCACCGCAGATCGCGATGCTGGTGGTCTGCTACTCGCTGTTCGCGCTGGCGCTGAGCGCCGCACTGACCGTCGCCGTCGTCGTCGGACGCCATCTGCTGGGCAACGGACTCCCCGCCACCCCGCTCGTGCCCACGCTCTGGATTCCGCTCGGCGTGATCGGGCAGTCGGTGGCGGCGATCAATCTGCTCGGCGCGGCGTCCGGCCACGCCTGGCTCCACAGTGTGGGCGTCGCCTACGGGACCACCGTCGGCGCGCTCGGCGTCCTCGCCCTCGCGACCGTGGTCACCGTGACCGCCAGGGCCTTTCGCCGCGGATTGACGTTCACACCCGCCTGGTGGAGTTTCACGTTCCCCGTCGGCACCTGCGCGCTGGGCGCGAACTCGCTCGGCCTGGCGACGGACTCCGTCGTGATCGTCGGCGCAGGCGTGACCCTGTGGTGCGCGCTGGTCGTCATCTGGGGCACCGTCGCGGTCCACACGCTGCGGCACGCCGCCGGGCGACTGGGCGAACGCGGCACCCGGGACGGCGTCCTCGCCTACAGCGTCAGCCGCTGACCGGAATTAAGCGCCGGACACTTTAGCCACGAGTCACGCGCCGGACTCGATGGGGCGGCCGGACTGCATCCACGCGGACGTCCCGCCCGCCACCGACACGGCGTTGATCCCCCGCGCATTCAGGTACTCGGCCGCCTGCAGGCTCCGGCCGCCGACCGCGCAGATCACGTAGACGACGTCGGCTTCCGGGATCTCGTCGACGCGCGCGACGAACTCGCTGAGCGGAATCAGCGTCACCCCGGGAACCCGGGCCTGGGCGTACTCGTCGGCCTCGCGCACGTCGATGACGGGGGCGCCCGACGCCAATGCGCCGTCCAGGGCATTCAGGTCGACTTCGATCATGGGGTCTTCGCCTCTTCTCGTTCCGGCGCCGGGCCCGACGGGGGGCTGGGCGGCCTGTTGTACGTCCGGCGCAGACGGTACGCGCCGTACACGACCAGCGCGATGACGGCCACGAAACCGAACCAGGGAATCAGCGCCCCCACGACCACGGCGCCGCCTGCGATCGCCGACAGCAGGGCGTTCCAGCCCGCGACGACGCCTTCCCAGAAGTTGTCCGGGCCGGTGCTCGGACGTTCGGCGTCCGTGGTGGTGACGTCGATCATGATCGTGGCCAGTGCCACCTGGTCGCTCAGCGACCGCTTCTGGGCGGTGAGGCTGTCGAGTTCGCCCTGCCGCTCCGACAACGCCTTCTCGGCCTCGATCAGGTCCGCGGTGTTCGCGGCCGACGTGATGAGTCCCTGCAGGCGGGTGACGGACGCCGTCAGGGCACCGATGCGGGCGTCGAGATCCTGCGACTGCATCGTCACGTCGCTCTTCGTGATGCTGACGCTGGTGACCTTGCCCAACTCGCGCAGATCGTCCAGCGTCCGGGTGAGCGAGTCGGCGGGCACCCGGACGGTCAGGGAACTGCTCGCGTCCTGGTCGTCGGAGCCCGGCTGTTCGGTGAGCTGGTCGATGCGTCCGCCCAGATCGTCGACCTTGTCCACGATCTGCCTGCCGACGGCCACCGGGTCGCCCGCGGTGAGCGCGACCTGCCCGGTGATGATCTCCTGACGCTCGGTGGGCGCCTGGTCTTTCGCGGGTTGCTGCACCGCGCCACCGATTTCCATCCGGCTCGAGTCCCCCGGCGAGGGAGTGGGCGAAGACTGGGAGGAGTCGCTGTCCGAACCCCCGCACCCCGCGAGCGCCAGCGTAACCACGACGATCGCCGACAAGACGTATCTCCTCATGACCAGATGCTAGCGGTGCGCGCGCTCATCGGAAGTCCCTGGATTTGGCGGACACCCGCAAATCCATCAGCTGCAGCCGATCCGCCACCACCGTCACCGCGCCCTCCGCGTTCTGCACCTTGCCGCGGACCAGCAGTGCGGGTGCCGTGTTGGCGAGTTTGCGGTACTTCGCCCACAACCCCACCGAACAGACGACGTTGACCATCCCGGTCTCGTCCTCGAGGTTGATGAACGTGACCCCCGCCGCCGTCGCCGGGCGCTGCCGGTGCGTCACCGCCCCACCCACCAGAACCCGGTCGCCGTCGGGAACGTCGAGCAGGTGCGCCGCCGGGATCACTCCGAGCGCATCGAGTTGCGGGCGCAGGAACTCGGTGGGATACGTGTCCGGTGACACCCCGGTGGCCCACACGTCCGCCGCGGCCAGTTCGAGATCGCTCATCCCCGGCAGGGTCGGTGCGCGGGTGGACGCCCCGATCCCCGGCAGCCGGTCGCGGCGCTCCCCCGCCGCGGCGCCTGCCGCCCACAGCGCCTCCCGCCGGGACAACCCGAAACTGTCGAGAGCGCCTGCGGTGGCCAGCGATTCGGCCTGCGCCGTGCTCAGTTCCACCCGTCCGGTGAGGTCGAGGAACGACGTGTACGGCCCGCCGTCGCCGCGGGATTCGACGATCCGCTCGGCCAACGCGGTCCCGATGTGCCGCACCTCCCCGAGCCCGAGACGCACCTCCGTCCCGCCCGCCTCGACGGTGGCGTGCGCGAGGCTCGCATTGACGTCCGCGCCGTGCACCCGCACCCCGTGCCTGCGGGCGTCCGCCACCAGCGACTGCGGCGAGTAGAACCCCATCGGCTGCGCCCGCAGCAGACCGGCGCAGAACGCCGCCGGGTGATGCAGCTTGAACCACGACGAATAGAACACCAGGGCCGCGAAACTCTGCGAGTGACTTTCGGGGAAACCGAAATTCGCGAAAGCGTACAGCTTCTCGTAGATCCGGTCGGCGACGTCCTCGCCGATGCCGTGCAGGTCCCGCATGCCCTGGTAGAGCCGCCCCCTCAGCCGTTCCATCTTCTCGGGCGACCGCTTGGACCCCATCGCCCGGCGGAGCTGGTCGGCCTCGGCCGGGCTGAAACCCGCCACGTCGACCGCCATCTGCATCAACTGTTCCTGGAACAGCGGCACACCCAGCGTCCGCTTCAGCGCCTTCTCCAGGGACGGGTGGTCGTAGGTCACCGGTTCGAGCTTGTTGCGGCGGCGGATGTACGGGTGCACCGATCCGCCCTGGATCGGGCCGGGGCGGATCAGCGCCACCTCCACCACCAGGTCGTAGAAGTTCCGCGGTTTCAGCCTCGGCAGGGTGGCCATCTGCGCCCGCGACTCCACCTGGAACACCCCCACCGAGTCCGCCCGCTGCAACATCTCGTAGACGGCCTCCTCGGACAGGTCCAGCTGCGCCAGATCGACCTCGATCCCCTTGTGCTCGGCCACGAGGTCGATCATGTAGTGCAGCGCGGAGAGCATGCCGAGGCCCAGCATGTCGAATTTCACCAGACCCACCGCGGCGCAATCGTCCTTGTCCCACTGCAGAACACTGCGGTTCGCCATGCGCGCCCACTCCACCGGGCACACGTCGGCGATCGGCCGGTCGCAGATCACCATGCCACCCGAGTGGATGCCGAGGTGCCGCGGAAACCCCTCGATCTGAGCGGCCAGTTCGAGGACGGCGGGCGGAATGTCGGTGCCGGCTTCCTTCCCGATCCCACCCCAGCGGCTGACCTGCTTGCTCCACGCGTCCTGCTGCCCCTGCGAGAAACCCAGCGCCCGGGCCATGTCCCGTACCGAGGACTTTCCGCGATACGTGATGACGTTCGCCACCTGCGCCGCGTACTGGCGTCCGTACTTGGTGTAGACGTGCTGGATGGCCTCCTCCCGGCGGTCGGATTCGATGTCGACGTCGATGTCCGGGGGGCCGTCGCGTTCGGGTGAGAGGAAACGTTCGAACAGCAGCTTGTTGCGGACGGGATCCACGTTGGTGATGCCGATGGCGTAGCAGACGGCGGAGTTGGCCGCCGAACCCCTTCCCTGGCAGAGGATGTCGTTGTTCTTGCAGAACGACACGATGTCGTGGACCACCAGGAAGTAGCCCGGGAAGTTCAGTTCGGTGATGATGCCCAGTTCGTGCTCGATCTGCCGGTAGGCCTCCGGCCGGTCCGCAGGCGCGCCGTAGCGGCGACGGGCCCCGTCCATCGTGAGACTGCGCAGCCAGCTGGCCTCCGTGTGCCCGTCGGGGACGTCGAACGGGGGCAGTTGCGGCGCGATGAGCCGCAGGTCGAACGCACACTCCAGACCGAGTTCCGCGGCGCCGCGGACGGCGTCCGGGTACGCGGCGAACAGGTGCGCCATCTCCTCGCCGGACCGCAGGTGCGCTCCCCCGGCCGGCGCCAGGTGCCCGGCCGCGTCGTCGAGACTCTGCCGGGCCCGGACGGCGGCCATCGCCATGGCCAGTCTCCTTCGCGGCGGTCCCGCGAAGTGCGCCGCCGTGGACGCGATCACCCGAAGTCCGTGCCGCTGTGCGAGTTCGGCGAGGCAGGCGTTGCGCTCGGCGTCCTCCGCGACGCCGTGATGGGTGAGCTCCACCGTGACCCGGTCGGCCCCGAATCGGTCGATCAGCTCCCGGAGCCGGACGGCCGCGGCGTCCGGGCCGCCGCCGGCCAGTGCCTGACGCACGTGCCCCTTCCGGCAGCCGGTCAGGATCTGCCAGTGCCCGCCGGCCGCATCGGCGAGGCCGTCGAGGTCGTAGCGCAGTCTGCCCTTCTCCCCTCCCGCGAGATGCGCCGCCGCGATCTCCCGGGAGAGCCGCCGGTACCCCTCCCGGCCTCGCGCCAGCACCAGCAGGTGCGCGTCGTCCAACGTCAGTTCGGACCCGAACACGGTGCGCATGTTCAGTTCCTTCGCCGCCTCCGCGAACCGGACCACACCGTAGAACCCGTCGTGGTCGGTGAGCGCGATGGCCTCCAGACCGAGCCGGACGGCCTCCTCCACCAATTCTTCCGGCGGGGAGGCGCCGTCGAGGAAGCTGAACGCCGAGTGCGCGTGCAGTTCGGCGTACGGCACGGTGGAACCGGGACGCTCCTGACGACCTGCCCGGTACTCCCCCCGTTTGCGCGACCACGCGGGACTGTCGCCGCCGTCGCCCGGATACATCGACTCCGGGTCGACCCGCCCCGGCCTGCCCGACAGGACGCGTTCCATCTCGGACCACGTCGGCGGACCATTTCCCCAACCCATCGGGCACACCTCTTCATGTCGTGCACGTGCCGTGCCTGAACACGCCGTGCCTGAACACAGGGAAGATGCCGCCGGGGAAGACGCATCATTCGAACTGGAGTTCGACTACGTCAGTCTGCCATCCCACTCACGGGCCGGTCAACGCAGGTCACGTCACGAGCGCGGCCAGACCTTTCAGACGGTCCTCGGCGGGCCTTCGCGGACAGCTCACGCACTTGCCCGAGCCGGGGGTCTCGTAGATCAGGCAGCACGACGCCCGTTGCGTGAACCGGCGCGACAGCGTCCCGGCCCGGACGTCGACGAACCGCGGGTCCGGCAGCACGACACCGGTGTGGCGTAGTGCGTCCACCAGACCGCGGGCGAAGATGCTGCCGCGTACGCGGTCGCCGCACGCCGTTCCCGCGTCGAGGGCCCGGTTGGCGATCGAATCCGTCGTGATCGCCCACATCGCGGCATGCCGCACCCCGGACGCGGCGGCGAGCGCATCGACGATCGGCGTCAGTGCCGCGGCCATTTCCGCCGCGAGTTCGGACAGTCCCTCGGTGACCGGCAGCCCCGACGACGCGATGATGCCGCCGAGGTACCCGTCGTCCCGCAGGAATGCCACGGCGTCGCCGAGCCCCGGGTGAGCGGCGACACCCGTGACGAGCGCGGTCGCGATCGGGATCCCGGTCAGCGTCGAACTGGCCGAGTACCACCACAGGGTGCCGTTGACCCGGGGGTCGTCACTGCCCCACCGCGCCGCCGTGTCCGCGACCCGGTCCGCGAGCCAGCCGGGATCGGTCAGCAGCGCGGCCGGGAACGAGGCGGCACCGGGGTGTGCGATCTGGTCGGCGATCATCGGGACGCGGCGGGCGGTCAGCTCGTACACGCGCCGCAGTTGCTCATCCATCGGCCAGCCCCAGGATCTCCATCGACAGCCGCGGACTCGACCGCACGACGGCGCGGATGCCGAATACCCCGCCGAGTACGGTGTCGTCCAGGACGTCGGCGGGTGGACCGGTGCTGATCACCCGTCCATCGTGCAGCACGGCCAGCGTGTCGCAGTACTCCACGGCCAGCCGGAGGTCGTGCATGGTCACGACGATCGCGAAACCGTCGCACGCGAGGTCGCGCAGCAGGGTCATCACCGTCAGCTGATGCCGCAGGTCGAGGTGGTTGGTGGGTTCGTCGAGCAGCAGGACCCGCGGCTGCTGCGCGAGAGCCCGGGCGATCGACACCCGCTGCCGTTCCCCGCCGGACAGCGCCTGCACGTCGCGGCCGGCGAGTTCGGCCAGCCCCACCTGCCGTATGCACGTCTCCACGATCTCGCTGTCGGCCCCGTTCGCCCGTTCGAACCAGCCCCGGTGCGGGACGCGTCCGAGCGACACGGATTCGCGCACGGTCAGTCCCGCGGACACCCGCGGTTCCTGGGTGCTCGCGCCGATCGTGCGGGCGAGTTCTCGCCTGCCCAGGTCGGCGCTGTCCGTTCCGTCGACGACGACGGCGCCCGCGGTCGGGGTGAGCGCGCGGTAGCAGCAGCGCAGCGCCGTGGTCTTCCCGGAACCGTTGGGCCCGACCAGCGCCAGCACCTCACCGGGACGCACGGCGAGGTCGACGCCGCGCAGCACTTCCCGCGATCCGAGTTCGGCGCGGACCCGGTGCAGACTCAGCGCGGTCACCGCTCGGCCCTCCCGTACTGCCGGTACAGCATCCACACGAAGATCGGCGCTCCCACGAGGGCAGTGACGACGCCCACCGGGACCTCGATGCTCCGCGCGACCGACCGCGCGGCCGTGTCCGCCGCGACCATCGCGATCGCGCCGAGGAACGCGGCGACCGGCAGCAGCCGGACCGCGCGGGCACCCACGACGTACCCGGCCAGGTGCGGCACGAGCAGCCCGATGAAGCCGATGCCGCCCGCGACGGACACGGCCGCCCCGGCCAGCATCGACACCCCGAGCAACTGCACCACGCGGAAGCGCCGCACGTTCATCCCGAGGGCGGCGGCGCCGTCGTCTCCCGCCTGCAGCAGGTCGATACGGCTCGCGCTCAGCATCATCGCCGCCCCCACCGTCGCGAGTGCGGCGGCCGGGAAGATCACCGTCGACCAGCGTGAGTCGCCGAAACCGCCGGCCAGCCAGTGCATCACCGAACTCAGTTGGTGCTCGTCCGCGACGACCAGAATGGAGAAGGTGATGAGAGCGGAGAACACCTGCGCCGACGCGACACCCACGAGGATGACCGCGGTCGGCTGCGGATACCGGCCGCCGATCGCCAGTGACAGGAACAGCGGCACCATCGCGCCCAGGAACGCCGCGCCGGGAATCGTGAACGCGCCGAGCGCCCCCACCCCGAGCCCGAGCACCGTCACCACCACCACGCCGAAACCCGCGCCCGAGGACACCCCGAGCAGATACGGATCGGCCAGTGGATTCCGGGTCACCGCCTGCGCGACGGCGCCGGCCAGAGCGAGCGCCGCCCCGACGACCGCCGCGGTCAGCGCCCGCGGCAGCCGGGAGTCGAGGACGATCGATTCCCGCGCCTGCGACCACCAGGAATCGAACGCGCCGGGCGCCACCCGGTGCGCGACGATCGCCCAGACGTCGCCGACCGGGATGCGCACCGAACCGAACGACACCGCGAGGCCGAGGACGAACAACGTCGCCAGCGCGAGCAGCATCATCAGGCCCGCGAAACCGAGGCGGGCGCGGACCGGGTGCGGCGCCGCTACCGGCGGCGCCTCACGTTCTGCGGTCGTGGTCATCGCGCGCCGACGGCGTCCGGATGCAGCGCCCGCGCGATCGTCTCCACCGACCGCACCAGCCGCGGGCTCTCGAAGAAGTCGTCGAGCGGCACCACCACGAAACGGCCGGCCTTCACGGCAGGCGTCGTCGACATGATCGGGTGCGACGTCAGGAAGTCGATCTTCGCCCGCGCGCTCGTCGTGCCGTAGTCGAGGACGACGATCGCCTCCGGGGCGCGCTCACCGATGATCTCCCACGTGGACTTCGAATACGGCTTCTCCCCCTCGGCGACGAGGTTGGCCGCACCCGCGTGGTCCGCGATGATTTGGCCGACACCCACACCGCCGATCGTCAGCGGAACGTCCTCGCCGGAATCGTAGAAGAACGTCGGAACCGGGGTGGTGCCTGCGATCTCGTCCCGCACGGCCTGCAGCCCGGACGTCACCCGGTCGGTGACGGCGCGCGCCTCGTCCGGAACGCCGAGGATCTCACCGAGCTGCGTGTAATCGCTGCGCAGCAGCCCGATGTCGGGAAAACCCTGCCCACAGTACTCGGAGAACAGGAACGTCGGAATGCCCTGTTCGCCGAGGGATTCGCGCGAGCGCCCCTCCTTCTCGTCGAACGCGCTGCGCATGCCGCCGACCACCAGGTCGGGGTCGAGGTCCAGGATCTGTTCCCGGGTCGGGTATTCCTTCGCGAGTTTCGGGATCTTCGCAAAGGCCTCCGCGAACTCCGGCAGCGGCGTCGCGTCGCCGTAACCCGTGCCGACGATGCGATCGCCCGCCCCCATCTCGATCAGCACCTCGGTGACGTGATCGTTCATGCTCACTATGCGCTGGGGCGGCGCGTCGAACGTCTCCGTTCGCGCGCAGTTGGTGACGGACACCGGTTCGGCGAAGGATTCGGTGGAAGCGCTCTGCCCCACGGACTCCCCGCGCGAACATCCGGCGACCACCAGCGCGGCCACGGCAAGCGTGACCAGCGCGGAACTTCGGAACAACTGACTGGGCATGTAAACCTCATTGCGGCTCGGAGCCACGAATGAGAAGCCGGCAGACGCCCCCGTGGAGGCGCGCCTGCGGGACTCCGCTTCGTAGACCACGACGAAAAGGATGTCGCACACCACACGCCGGGTAATCGGGCTCGCCACCGAAATGCTCTGGTGGCCTACCGTTGCGGGTCAGCGCCGGATTCGGACCGGCTTCCCCCGTGCGTGTGACTGCAAGTGCACTGCCGAGTATGCACGATTTGCCGGGACCCGCGTCACACCCCCACCGGCAATCCCTCGATCCGCACTACAGTCGGCAGTCGCAGCCGACCGCCCCCGACCACCCGGAGTTGACGCATGACACGTTGGGCCTCGACCGTTGTTTCACGCAAATGGTGGGTCCTGACCCTCGCCGTGCTCGCCGTCCTGGTGAGCGGCGTGTGGGGCACCGGTGTGTTCGCGAAGCTCAGCTCGGGCGGATTCATCGACCCCGGTAGCGAATCCGCCGAGGTGGCACGGATCGTCGAGGCCAATCTGGGTCCGCAGACGCCGGACATCATCGCCATCTACACCGCACCCGACGGGAAGACCCTCGACGACATCGGCCCCGAGGTCACCGCGAGTCTCGACCGGTTCGCCGCCGAGGTGCCGACGTATTCGGTGACGTCGTACTGGACGGCGGACGCGACGCGGAAGCAACTGATGGTGTCGGAGGACGGCACCAAGGCGTCGGCCGCGATCACCGTCGACCCGGATGCCGGGATCACCGCCGCCACGTTCAACGACCTGCTGCCGAAGCTCGAGGTAGAGGGTATCGACACCGAGTTCGCGGGTAACTCGGTGGTGGGTGTGGCGTTCAACAACCGGCTGCAGCAGGACCTGGTGCGGGCCGAGGCGATCGCGCTGCCGATCACACTCGTGTTGCTGGTCTTCATCTTCGGCGGACTGGTCGCCGCCGCCGTGCCGGTGTTCGTCGGGCTGCTCTCGATCTTCAGCGCCCTGGCGACCCTGCGCCTGCTGACCCTGTTCACCGACGTCAGTTCGTTCGCGATCAACGTGGCGTCCCTGCTCGGCCTGGGGCTCGCGATCGACTACGGCCTGTTCATCGTCGGCCGTTTCCGCGAGGAACTCGAATCCGGCGCCGACGTGGCCGAGGCGACCCGGCGCACCGTCCTGACCGCGGGCCGCACCGTACTGTTCTCCGGACTGCTTCTCGTGTGCGCGTTCTCGGGAATGCTGGTGTTCCCGCAGGACGTGATCAAGTCGCTCGGGTTCGGTGCGATGGCCGCCGTCGCGAGTGCTGCGCTGCTGTCCCTCACCGCGGTACCTGCGCTGCTCGCGATCCTCGGTCACCGCATCAACGCGCTGAGCTGGCGCAAGGACGCGGCGCAGCGCGGTGAGGTGCGCGCCCGCAAGTTCTGGGGCTCCGTCGTCACCGCGGTGATGCGGCGGCCGGTCGCCATCGCGGTGGGGATCGTCGCGGGGCTGATGGTCCTCGCAGCGCCTCTGCTCAGCGCGTCGCTCGGTGAGGTCACGTACACGGCGCTGCCCGAGAACGATCCCGCCCGCATCGCCACCGACACCCTCACCACCGAATTTCCCACCACCGGGAACGGCGCCACTCTCATCCTCCGGGGCACCGACGGCACCGCGCCCACCGCCGCCGACGGAGCCGCAGTGGCCCAGGCCGCAGGCCAGGTTCCGGGCATCGGCGCCGCCACCGTCGTCGCGGCGGGCGGCGAACTGGTGGCCGTGCAGGCCGTCTACTCCGAGGGAGTGACCACCGACGACCAGAGCGCGGCGGTGGACGGTCTCCGCGCCATCTCCGCCCCCGAGGGAACCGAACTCCTCGTCGGCGGCGGCCAGGCCACCGTCGACGACGGCAACGCGGCGATCGTGCACTGGATGCCGGTCATGATCGCGATCATGGTGGGTTCGACGCTGGTGCTGCTGTTCCTGGCGTTCGGCTCGGTGGTGCTGCCGATCAAGGCGGTCGCGATGGCGGGGCTGAGTCTCGCCGCCACGTTCGGGGTGCTCACCTGGATCTTCGAACTGGGACACGGCGCGGGCCTGCTCGGCGTCAGTCCGGCACCGCTCGAGGCGACGTTCGTTGTCCTCATTCTCGCCGTGGTCTTCGGCCTCTCGACCGATTACGAGGTGTTCCTGATGTCGCGCATGGTCGAGGCGCACGAGGCGGGCGCGACCACGGAGGAGGCGGTGCGTTTCGGCACCGAGCGCACGGGCCGGATCGTGACGGCCGCCGCGCTGCTGCTCGTGGTGGTGACCGGGGCGTTCACCATCTCCGGTCTGTCGATCATGCGGTTCCTCGGCGTGGGCATGATCGTCGCGCTGCTCGTCGACGCGACGGTGGTCCGGATGCTCCTCGTTCCGTCCCTGGTGAAGCTGATGGGCGAGGCCAACTGGTGGGCCCCGGCCTGGATGAAGAGGGTGCACGCCAAGGTGGGTCTGGGCCACTAGTGCATCATCTTACTGTGGAGTAAGTTCGGGGCATGGCCACCTACCTCGTCACCGGCGGTACCGGATTCCTGGGCCGGCACGTGCTGCCCCTGCTCCTCGACCGCGATGCATCAGCCGAGATCCACGTCCTCGTCCGGCGCGCGTCCGTCGCGCGACTGGAGGCGCTCGTCGACGGCATGCCCGGCGGCGAACGGGTGCATCCGCTGATCGGAGACCTGACGGAGCCCGGTCTCGGACTCGAATCCGCGCCCGCGGCCGACCACGTCCTGCACCTCGGCGCGATCTACGACCTCACGGCCGGTGACGAGCAGGCCGCCACGAACGTCGACGGCACTCGTTCGGTGATCGCACTGGCGCGGGAACTGGATGCGACCCTCCACCACGTCTCCTCCATCGCCGTCGCGGGAGATCACGAGGGGCCGTTCGGGGAAACCGATTTCGATCTCGGCCAGGGCTTCCCCACCCCGTATCACCGCACCAAGTTCGAGGCGGAGAAACTGGTCCGCGACGCCGAGGGCCTGCGCACACGCATCTACCGCCCCGCCGCGGTGGTCGGCAGTTCGGTCACCGGCGAGATGGACAAGATCGACGGCCCGTACTACCTCTTCCCCGCCATCGCGGCGCTCGCGAAACTCCCCGCCGCCCTGCCCGTGGCGGTCCCGCGGATCGGCGCGACCAACGTCGTGCCCGTCGACTACGTGGCGGCGGCCGTCGTGGAACTGATGACGGCACCCGGACGGGACGGCCAGACGTTCCACCTCGTCAATCCGCGCCCCCAGCCGGTCCGCGAGATCTACGCCGCGCTCGCCGAGGCGGCAGGCGCACCGCATCCCGCGATCGGACTGCCCGGCGAACTCGTCCGCCCGTTCCTCACCCCCACCCCCGACTCGGCCCTCGACGCGGGACGCAAGGCGGTGCTCGGTGCACTCGGCATCCCGCCGGTGCTCGTCGAGAACCTGACCCTGCCCACGGTGTTCGACGACCGCGGCACCCGGGAGGCGCTGCGCGGCACCGGCATCGAGGCACCTCCCTTCGCGTCGTACGCCGGCAGGCTGTGGTCGTATTGGCGCGAGAACCTCGACCCCGACCGGGCACGCAGGCCCCACCCCGCCGGACCGCTCGTGGGCAGACACGTCGTGATCACCGGGGCGTCGTCCGGGATCGGCCGGAGTTCCGCGATCGCGACGGCCCGCAAGGGCGCGAAGGTCATGCTGCTCGCCCGCCGCACCGCGGAACTCGATGCCGTGGTCGCCGAGATCCGCGCGGCGGGCGGCGAGGCGTACGGCTACCCCTGCGACATCACGGACGACGAGTCGGTCGAACACACCGTCAAAGCCGTTCTCGCCGAACACGATCACGTCGACATGCTCGTCAACAACGCGGGCCGCTCGATTCGCCGGGGCCTGTACCACTCGACGGACCGGTTCCACGATTTCGAACGGACCATGGCCGTCAACTACTTCGGCGCGGTCCGGCTGATTCTCGCCTTCCTCCCGCAGATGCGCGAGCGGCGGTTCGGCCACATCGTCAACATCAGCAGCGCCGGGGTCCAGGGCGCGACCCCGCGGTTCGCCGCGTACGTCGCCAGCAAATCGGCCCTCGACGGATTCACCGACGTCGCGGCATCCGAAACCCTCTCGGACGGAATCACGTTCACCACCATTCACATGCCGCTGGTCGAGACGCCGATGATCGCACCCACCGGCCGGTACAACATCGGGCCGATCACGTCCCCGGAGAAGGCGGCCGCCATGGTCGTCCGGGCGCTGATCGAACGCCCCAAACGCATCGACGTCCCGACCGGCACGCTCGGTGAACTCGGCCACGTCTTCGCACCGGCGGTCAAGGATCGTGTGATGCACCAGATGTACCGCATGTTCCCCGATTCACCGGCCGCGAAGGGAACGAGCACGGACGACGCGGCGCCGGCCCCTCGGCGCACGCCGGAACCCCGGCACCACACGTCGTCGGTGCTCGGCCGCGCCGCCCGGAAGGTCGCAAGGCTGGTGCCCGGCACCCACTGGTGACCGTCTCAGGGGGCGAGGGCGCGGACTCCGGTGGCGACCACGGGTCGCACCGGCTTCGGCGCCGCCCCGCAACTCGCCGGCCGCGGCGGCAGTTCCCGCTGCTCGAGGTCGACGACCCACCGACGCCCGTCGCGGTGGGTGACAACCGAATTCGCGTCCACCGTCAGCTCGTCCGCGGCGGCGTCCACCAGATCGCGGACGGCGAGTTCCGCCACCTGCCCCGGGGTGTCCCAGCAACTGCGGCCGCGTAGCCCGCTCCGGTACACCTCGCCCCGGGCGGCGGCGCGGACCGCGTCGACACTCTCCTGCGCCGACAGCCGGCCGTACGTGTAGCCCGTCGGCAGCAGGATCAGCGACGGCGCGAACCGATGCCCGCCCGTGTGCGAGCACTCCCAAACCGCGTCGCCGAACTCCGCGGCCAGCCCGGCCGCGACCGGCCGCCCGAGCACGGCGCAGCACTGGTCCCTCTTCCCGTGCGCGCACACCAGGGCGACGGGGTCCGTCACCGGCGCGCCCAGACCGGGTGCGGGCCCCGCGACCAGACCGAGGTCCAGATCGAGCAGGTCTTCCGCGTAGCCGATCTCGAGCCGCTCGCACCACGACCGCGCGGGGTGCGACTGCGCCAGCAGCACCGTTCGCCGATCCGGTGACGCGGTGCCGCGGCCGGGCCTCCGGATGAACATGATCCGCACCCCGGCGGCGTCGGCGCGGGCGTCGAGCTCGCGGGCCAGGTCCGGTCCCAGCGCCGTGCCGTCGAGCACGTCCCGGCCCCACGCTCCGGGGAATTCCACGCACACCCAGCCCCTGACGTGCGCAGCGGTGCCCGCGAGGGGTTCGTCGGTCGCGGACAATGCGGAGCAGGTGGCGGTGATCGTGTCAGGCACGGTGCCATTGTGTCAGTCGCGGAAATCGGTCAGTCGTGGAACTTCCTGCGATCCGCCAGCTGCTGGACGAACTTCTCGATGCGGCGGGCACGCGTCTCCGGGCGTTTGGCGTCCTGCAGGCGGTAGTAGACGGCGTACCGGTTGTGGCTGTCGAGTGTCGCGTAGAACGCCTCGGCCTCGGGATTCCGCGCGAGGGCGTCCAGGAAGTCCTGCGGTATCTCCGCCCCCTTCTGTCCCGCGTACGCGCGGTCCCAGCGGCCGTCCGCCCGGGCCCGCTCGACCTCCGCCACGCCCGCGGGCTCGAGGAGACCGCCCTCGGCGAGTTTCTCCGCGAACTCCCGGTTCCGCTTCGACCACGGACTCCGTGCCGAGCGTGGGGTGAACCGTTGCACGAAGAAGTCGTCGTCGACGCGGCGCACCTGGCTGTCGATCCAGCCGTAGCACAGCGCGACCTCCAGCGCCCGGTCGTAGTCGATCGACGAATGCGCCGACCCCTTCTTCGCCATCTTCAGCCAGATACCGGGCGAGGAGGCGTGATGAGCGGCGAGCCACTCCCGGAACTCGGCCTGACCGGTGAAGTACTCGACGCTCAGCTCGGCAGCACCCATGCGCCTGAATCTAGCGGGAGAACAGCTTTCCCGCCCAGACCCTCACGAATCCCTGGGACAGGTACCCGAGCGCTCCGAGCGCCAGCACCCACTTGGTGACGCTGACCGCGCTGGTGGTCCGGACGACCGCGTCGGTGATGTGCTCACGGTGCGACAACAGATGCAGTCCGACGACGTTCTCGGCGTAGTCGCCCGCCGCCGAGATCACCGGCGCCGCCGCCAGCACCCTCTGCGTTCTCGGTGACAGCGGGGTCAGTTCCGCCAGCCGCCGGGCGCCCGTGCGCAGCGCGACGGCGTAGATCAGCGGGTGGACGAAGTCCGGGTAGTAGTGGCTGCGGTAGCGCGCCGTGTCGGAGTCGGTCATGCCGTCGAGGATCGCCGTGTAGTCCCGGGCGGAGCGGGCCGTCTGGATCTCGGCGAGCCGGGGTGCCACGGGACCGAGCAGGCGGATGATGTTCGCCTGCGAGATCACGAATGCTGCGGACCAGCCGAGGAGTCTGCGGTCGAGTGCGGTGAGCGCCATGAGCAGATCCTGCCATTGCCACCGCCGGGTGCGCCTCAGCCCGCGGCCTCGGACATCGCCTCGGCGTCCTCCTCGCCGAACTTCTCCTCCAGCGCCTCGGGCGAGTAGTCCAGGTCGATCTCCTCGACCGGGCGTCCACGCGCGGATTCGATCGCCCCCAGCCGGCGCTGCGCCCGGTCCGCGGCGTACGCGATGAACTCCTGCGGGTCGAGCCCGTACGGCTGGACCTCGAATTGCTTGTTGACCCAGTCGATCATGCCCAGTGCCAACGGCATCAGCTCCGCCATCCGCTCCTGGACCACGCCCCAGTTGCCGTCGTCGGCGGCGACGTGCCTGCGGCACGTGAACGTCCCCCACGCCATGTGGCGTCGTTCGTCGTCGCCGATCCTGCGGACCAGTTCCTGCATTCCCGGCAGGATTCCGCGCGTCGTGCACACCTTCTGCCACGCGTAGTACCCGGTGAGCGCGAGGCTGCCCTCGATGACGTGGTTGTAGGTGACGCTGGCCCGCACCTGATTGGCCGGGCTGGGATCGGTCTCGAGGACCTTCAGCGATCCCGGCAACTCCTCGTAGAACAACTGCCGGTAGAACGGGTTGTCGGCGACGAACGGGTGCAGGTCCCGGGTCAGGCCCACCGCGTCCATCCACAACCGGAACACCTGGGTGTGCTTGGCCTCCTCGAAACAGAACTGCGTGAGGTACATCTCGTCGCCGAAGCGCCCCTCGGCGGCCATCGCCTTCATGAACGGCTGGATGTCCTCGGTGACCGCTTCCTCACCGGCGATGAACTGTGCGACCAGATACGTGGAGTTGCGCTGCTGCTCCGAGTTCAGCCCCTCCCAGTCCTCCGCGTCCCGGCTGAAGTCGAGGTCCGTGGGGTTCCAGAACTTGGCATTGCCCTTCGTGAACAGCCGCAACGGGAACGCGTCCCAGTTGAGTCCCCCGTCGCGAAGTGAGCTGAACCCTTGCCTGCCGGGCGTGTAAGGACGTCCGGGCGTGAGTGTCGACATCGTGGGTCCTTCTTCCTCGTTCCGAGCCCCCTCTTTCCGCTTCCACGCTAGTCCTGTCGCGGCCGCCGCGGTTTACATTTTCAGACTTTTTGTCAGCTCGCCTGAGGCTGCATGAGAAACGGCAGGACCTCCGCCGCGAACTCGTCGTACCGGTCGCGGTGAATGCTGTGCCCGCCGGGAAACACCACCACCCGGCACCTCGGTATCGCCGCGACCGCGGAGTCGAGCTTGCGCGGGTCGACCATCCCGCCCGGTCCGCCGCGCAGGATGAGCGTATCGGCCTCGATGTCCGGCAATCGGTCCCACCACAACGGATCCGGGCGGCGGAACTGCTCGATCGCGGAGCCCGTCATCGACCGGTCGAAGGCGAACACCGCCCGCGGATGCCGGATGACGCTCGTCGTCGCGTGCCACAGTTCCGGCAGCGACGGCAACCGGTTCGCGAACACCTGTTCCGGGTCACCGGGACGCAACGGGAGCGGGGCCTCCTCGATCACCAGCCGGCGGACCAGCCCCGGCCGGGCCTGCGCCGCGAGCGACGCGGCATGACCGCCGAGCGAGTGCCCCACGAGGTCCACCCTCGTCAGCCCCAGGTTGTCGCACACCTCCACCACGTCGGCGCCGAACTCCTCGAACAGATACGACCCGGCTCGGGCACTGCGACCGTGCCCCCGCAGATCCGGGACGAGGACGCGTCTCCCCTGCGCGACGAGTGCGCGGGCGAAACGGTCCCAGGTGCCGCCGTCACCGCCCATCCCGTGCACCAGCACCACCGGCACGGGAGGGACGTCCGCCGGCACCGACGGCTCGCCGCTGTCCCGGTAGGCGATCTCGATGCCGGTGCGCGTCGGGGTAGTCCTGCTCGTGTCCACGACAATCCAGACTAGCGAGCACCGGCACCCCGGCCGCGGACTACCGGCCCGACCCGTACGGGCGGGTGATGATCTCCAGGTAGTGGCCGGACGGGTCGAGGAAGTAGACGCCCCGGCCGCCGTCGTTGGTGTTGATGGTGCCCGGCAGCGTCTGCCGCGGATCCGCCCAGTGGTCGAGACCCCACTCGACGATCAGGCCGTAGATCCGGTCGAAGTCGTCCTCCCCGACGAGGAATGCGTAATGCTGCGGCTGGAATTCGATCGGCGGTTCCGCGAAGTCGAGGGACACCCCGTTGTCGAGGGCGACCGCCAGGAAATGTCCGGCGGGCACGGCGTCCGGCAGCCCGAACAGCGTGGTGAAGAACGTCGCCGACGCCTGCTTGTCCTTGGCGGCGACGATAGTGTGGTTGAAAGAAATGGTCACAGTCGACCCTTTCGAGGTATGCCACGAGCCGACGATGCGGCTGTGGCCGGCCTCCATGCCTGACGCTGTCCGCCACCGGCACGCGACCCTCTGCACAGCAAAGCATTTCGGACGGCCGGTCCGCAAGCGATGCCGGTGCGCGGGTTACGCCGCCCGCCCCACGCGGGGTCCGTCACTCATAGATTCCCTCCACCGACCAGCGGCCTGCCGTGCAGATCACCAGCAGCGCCCGCGACTCCTCCAGCAGCACCTGGGCCCTGGCCGCCGTCCGCGCCGCCGGAGGGTCCCACCACCGCTCGTCCACCGGCCACGGTCCGGCCCATCCGCACACCGCCCACTCTCTGCTCCCCCACCGCAGCCGCGCGGGGGGTGCACTGAACACACCACGTTCCGTGACCGTCACAGCCGTACCCCGATCGTCCGACATCCACACCTCCGGATAGGCGGTCAGCACCGCGGCGGGCGCCGGTTCCGGCAACGTGCCCGGCCACGGCTCCGACGGGTCGTTGCGAGGAATCAACTCGTCACCCAACGGCAGCAACGTGATGCGCTCCGCCGGGCCCCGCCCGCCGCTGAGGACCCCCACCTGCACGGCTTCCCCGCCGAGCAGGCCCTGCACCCGCACCAGAGCCCGCCGGGCCCGTTCGTCCTGATCGCCGACTCCACCCCACAACCCCAGCTGCAGGGCGCCTGCCGCCACCACCTCCACCGGCTCGAGCCGCAGGACGGCGATACCGGCGGTGGGCCGCTTCTCGCTGCGTCCGGTGAGCCACCCGTCCAGCTGCCACCGCACCCGGTCCGCTGTCGCCTCGGGTGTCAGCGGTTCCGCGCACCTCCAGATCCGGGACAGTTGTTCACCGTTGCCGGTGCTCGCCGAGATCGACAGCCGGGTGCAGGCCACCGCGGCGTCCGACAGCGTGCGATGAAGCTTCTCCGCCAATGCCCGTCCCGCGAAGGCGGCGGCGTCGACCCGTTCGATGACGGGATCGCACCGTTCCTCGACCTCCAGGTCCGGGGGCAGCGACCGCCCCGACGGCGGACGCTCCGGCTCACCCCGCGCGGCCCGGTGCGCCAGCACCGCATCGGTTCCGAACCGCGACGCCACATCGCCCGCCGACAGTGCGGCGAAACTGCCGATCGTGCGCAACCCGAGCCGGTGCAGCAGATCGACCAGCTCCCCGCGGTGCGGCGCCGCGAGGCTCGGCTCCGCGGCCAGTTCCCGCATCGGGAGCGGCGCCAGGAAGACCGCCCCCTCACCGGGTGGCACGAGAGTTGCTCTGCGCGCGGCGATCACGGCCGTCGACAGCTGATCGGCGATACCGACCTGGCACTCCACCCCCACCGCCGACACCTGATCCACCAGCCGTTCCGCGGCGGCTTCCTCCGAACCGAAATACCGGGCGACGCCGCGAGCGGACAGCACCACGAGACCGGGCCGCAACACCTCGACGCCGGGCGCCACCGCGTCGACGGCGGAGGCGACCGGCTCGAACAGCCGCGCGTCGCGGTCGGGATCGGCTGCCACCACGTGCAACCGGGGGCACCGGGCCTGGGACTCGCGGCGGCGCAGACCCCGCCGCACCCCGTCCGCGCGGGCCGGTGCCGAACAGGCGATCACCCGGTTGCCCGACGTCACCGCCACCGGATGGGTGGGCGGGAGATCCGCGGCGGCGGCCGCCGCGACCGCGGGCCAGTCGGGGCACCACAACGCCAGCACCCGGCTCACAGGCCCACCACCTCCACCGGCTCGGGGAAGGGGACGTTTCCGAGAGGCACCACCGGTTCCGGGGCGCCCACCCATTCCACCCGGCCCTGCGCCGACCGCACGTCCAGCCGGGTGGTGCGCGGCTGGAACGACCGCCCCCGGGCGCACACCGCCAGGCTGAGGGACCGCAACCGCCCGCAGCCCCGGTCCTGAGATCCGTTGCCCAGCCCGGCATAACCGTGCACCCGCGCCTCCAGCCGCATCTCCGCGCCGTCCCAGTGCCCGTCCGTGACGACCAGGGTCGCCCCCTTGCTCCGGGCGCGGGCCACCACCGCACGCGCCCGGGACGGCGCCACCGACGCCCCTCCCAGCCCGAGCACCACCAGATCCATTCCGTCCAGCAGCACCGCGGCGATCTCCACCGGATCGGCGCCCGGGTCCGGGATCAGGGCCAGCCGTTCCAGCTGCGCGCCCATCTCGACCGCGGCCAGCACCCCGAGCCGGGGATGCCCGATCACCGCGACGTGACCGCCCCCCGCGGTCACGGATGCGACCAACCCCAGCAGGAGCGAGGTGGCACCCGACACCGACACCACCGAACCGCGCACCAGCCCGCCCCGGGGAAGGAGGCCGGCCAGCGCAGCCGGAACCGGAAGCACCCCGGCGGCATGGGAATCGGGAGCCGTGGACGTGCCCGTCGCAGGAAACCCGCCGTCCACCGCGGCCCGGCCCGCCACCGATTCACCGCGCGCGGGAACAGCGGCCATCCGCCGCCGGAGGTAGTCCAGACGCTCCTGCCGGGACAGCCCGGACAACTCGGGAGACCCCGGCACCGGAAACCCCGGCTCGCCGGCCACTTCAGCCAACTCGACACCCCTGACACTCGACACCAACAGCGGTCGGCAACCACGGGGAAGACGCGGCTCGAACAGACGCTTTGTTCGAACGTATTTTCGAACCCGTTTCCAGTAAAGCCGGTCCGCGAATGCCCGTCAAGTGGACCCAGAACGACCAGGTCAGGACGGCCGCGCGTCCCGTGTCCGCACAATCCTCTAACCTGAACGCGTGATGGAGCAGGAGCAGAGCGAAAGGGGCATCGGACCCGAATACCTGGTGGCCGGAAGGTACCGCCTGCGGTCCAAACTGGGCGGCGGCGGAATGGGCGCGGTCTGGCTCGCACGGGACACCCTGCTGCACCGCGACGTCGCCATCAAACAGGTCACCACGACGGCCGGACTCGACCCCGACGAGGCCCGCCGGGTCCGCGACCGCACCATGCGGGAAGGCCGCAACGCCGCCAAACTCGCGCACCGGCATTCCATCGCGATGTACGACGTGGCGCTCGAGGCCGGGGAGCCCTGGCTGGTGATGGAGTACCTGCCGTCCCGCAGCCTCGCCCAGGCGATGAACATCGCCGACACCCTGCCCCCGCTCGAGGTCGCCCAGATCGGCGCGCAGGTGGCCGACGCGCTCACCGCCGCCCACGCCGCGGGGATCGTGCACCGGGACATCAAGCCGGGCAACATCCTCGTCGCCGACCGCGGCCGGGAACTCGGCACCGTCAAGATCAGCGACTTCGGTATCGCCCGGGCCAAGGGCGATTCCGCGGACACCGCGAACGGGGTCATCACCGGCACGCCGGCGTACTTCTCCCCCGAGGTCGCCCGCGGTCAGGACCCCACCGAGGCCAGCGACGTCTTCTCGCTCGGGTCCACGCTGTACACCGTCGTCGAAGGACAGCCGCCGTTCGGGATCGACTCCGATTCCATCGCACTCCTGCACCGGGTCGCGAAGGCCGAGATCTACCGTCCGAGCAAGGCCGGACCGCTCACCGACACGCTGCTGCACCTTCTCGAACCCGACCCGGCGCGTCGCCCGACGATGGCCGAGGCCCGCGACGCCCTGGCCCGGGTGGCCATGGCCGGGGACGGCAACGTCGCGCACCTCGTCGGCTCGCCCGTCTATTCCGCGGACGGCACCATCCCGGCGTGGGCTCACCGTTCGACACCGTTGCCCGACTCACGGCGCCGCGGCAAACTGGTCGGTTCCACGCAGGCCGGGCTGCCCGCCGTCCATCAGAGCACGCCGTTGAAGAACGTGCCGCGTCCGCTCGGCCGGTTGCAGTGGCCTCCGCGCCCGGCGAAACCCGCTCCGGGTTCACCGGCTCCCACGGTCCGCGACCAGGTGGTCGCGTGGGCGCCGATCGCCATGGGTGTCATGGTCGCGATCCTGATCCTGGCCGTGCTCGTGGCCGTGATCGTCCTGCTCGCGCAGCCCTGACCCCGGGGAACGTCAGTCGATGCGCCTGCGGTGCGCCCACCTCGTGAGCGCATTCCGGTTGGACTGCTGCGTCTTCCGCAGCACGTTCGACGCATGCGTTTCGACCGTCTTCACCGAGATCACCAGTTCCTCGGCGATCTCGCGGTACGTGTAACCGCGGGCGAGCAGACGCAGCACTTCCAGCTCCCGCGGTGTCAGCGAATCCAGCTCCGGATCCAGCTGCGGCTCAGGAGCATTGGACCGTCCGGTGAAGGAGTCCAGGACGAAACCTGCGAGCCGCGGACTGAACACGGCGTCACCGCCGGCCACCCGGCGTACGCCGTCGGCCAGCTCGGCGCCCGAGATCGTCTTGGTGACGTACCCGCGGGCGCCCGCGCGAATCACGGCGATCACGTCCTCGGCGGCGTCGGACACACTCAGCGCCAGGCACACCGGACCCGACTCGATGCCCCGCAGCACGGCGACACCGCCGCCGTCGGGCATGTGGACGTCGAGCAGTACGACGTGCGGCGAGGTGGCGTTGATCCCGGACACCGCCTCCGCGACACCGCCCGCCTCGCCGACCACCTCCATGTCCGCTTCCCTGCCCAGCTCGGCGCGGACACCGGAGCGGAACACGGCATGATCGTCGACGAGAAAGACACGGTACGGGGGTGTTTCAGGCAAAGTCACTGCGGCTGTTCCTCGGCGTGGGCGGTAGTGTCACCCCACTGTAGAGCGTGTCGCACGATTCACGTGCTCACGCGCCCTGACTGAACGGCACGTCCTCGACCCCGGTGTCCGCGCTCTCGGCGGTCCCCGCTCCCGCGCGCGCCCGGCCGTTCCGCGGCATGTGGATTCGCACCTCGGTGCCCTTGCCGGGCGCGGACCGCACGTCGACGTGCCCGCCTCGCCGTTCGATCCGCCCGCGAATCGACTTCGCCAGCCCCTGCCGGTCCGGGGACACCTCGTCGACGTCGAATCCGACGCCGCGGTCGCGGACGAACACACTGACCTGCTCGCGCTCGGCCTCGGCGAACAGGTTGATGTCGGTCTCCCCGGAATGCTTGGCGGCGTTGACCAGAGCTTCGCGCGTCGCGCCGAGCACCGCCGTGAAACTCTCCTTCGACAGCCCCTCGCCGGTGCCGTCGACGTCGAGCGCCACGTCGCCGACCGTCACCGGCCGCACGGTGACGCCGTGGTGGTCCTCGACCTCGCCCGCGATGATGCGCAACGCCTCCGCCAGGCTCGAATGGTCGGTGTCTCCCCCACCGAACAACCACTTGCGCAGTTCCCGTTCCTGCCCCCGCGCGAGCCGCGCGACCTCCTGCGGATGGTCGGCCTGTTTCTGGATCAGCGCCAGGGTCTGCAGGACGGAGTCGTGCAGGTGCGACGCGATCTCCTCACGCTCCTCGTTGCGGATCCGGGCGGCACGCTCCGCCCCCAGCGCCCGCCACAGCCGCAGCCACAGGGGCACGGTCAGCAGTCCGGCGCCGACCAGGGTGACCACGACCGCCAGCAACGACGAACGCAGCGCGGCGAAGTCGACCTGCGCGAGGATCACCACACCGAGACCGGACACGATGAGCGTCACGCCGCCGAGGACCCGCGCCCAGGTGAGGACGGTGGGGCGCTGCGGCAACCCGATGACGGTGCGCGGCCCCTCCGAATCGAATTCGCGCCACACGAGGGCCGCGCCGACCGCCACCACGATGATCGGTGCGATCACCGAACCGACCCGGCCGCTGAACAACCACGACAACGCAGACGCCCCGGCCAGGCCGATCGCGATCAGCCCGTACGCTCTGCGCCGCTCGGACGCACTGGGCTTCTCGGTGTCCGAACCCGCGGCCGTGAAGATCCACAACAGCCCGTAGCCGACGATGCCCGCGCCGGCGAGCGCGGCGAGACAGGCGAACGCGACCCGCACCTTCATCACGTCGACACCCAGCTGGTCGGCGATACCACCTGCGACGCCGCCGACGATGCGGCCACCGGTCCGGCGTTCGAGCCGCGGCATGGGGAGACCGCCGGGCGGTACCGGCGCGGTCACGGCGCCCGCGTACTGGGCGCCGCCCGCGGACGTGTTCACAGGTTGCACACTTTCGATACTGGCACGATCCCGGGGCCGCGGCATCAGGGTCCGACCCTGACTTCGGGCCGCGTTCCGGCCCACCCCGACCGGAAAGATCAGGGTACTTCCCGATGTACGGGCGATGCGGCGACCGGAACGATGGTCGTATGAGCAATGGGAGCTTCCAAGAGCAGATACAGGATCTGTGGCGGACCCGACCGGTGCGGTTGCCCGGCCGTGGCCACGTCGCCGGTGTCTGTGCGGGAATCGGCTACCGCTACGGCGTCGATCCCGTACTGATACGAGTCGCGTTCGTCGTGTCCACCATTTTCGGCGGCGCCGGTGTGCTCCTCTACCTGGCGTGCTGGCTCGCCCTCACGAAGTCGGGCGACCCGGCCTCCCCCGCGGAGTCGCTGATGGGACGCGGTCACAGTTCCGACTCGGGCACCAAGACCGTGGTCCTTCTCGTCGCACTGGCGATCGTGGTGAGCACCGTCGGCCCCTTCGGAGTCGGCCTCGGCGGTTCCGGGCTGATCAGCATGGCGCTGATGCTCGGCGGCCTGTGGCTGCTGTACCAGCGGCAGCCGATCCCCCCGCCGTCGCCTGTCGGAGCCGTCGCCCCCGGTGTCGGCACCGGCTATCCCGGGACGAGTTTCTCGCCCGGACAGTTCGGCGCCAACCCGTTCGGCCCGGGCACGTACGGTTCGGGGGCGTACGGTCCGTACACGAAGCTTCCCGACTCCTACACGCCGAGCGCACCTCCCACGACTGGGCCGCCGGCGGACGCGACCGGCGAGGCCCCGACCGAGGCACTGCAATCCGAAACCCCTGCCGCCCAGACCGATCCGGTGTCGTTCGAGAAGTCCCCGACCGCCGGCCCGCGGGTCGACACACCGTCGGCGCCGTTCGCACCGCTCGAGCCGCGGCCTCCGGCATGGGACCCGCTCGGTGTCGCGCCGTTCGCGTGGGACCTGCCCGAGCCGGCCAGGACCACCACTCCCGCAGTGCAACCGGAGCGCACGCATTCCCGCCTGACCACCATGGTGATCGGACTGGCCATCCTCGCGGCCGCGGCGGCGACGGCGCTGGCGGTCGCCACCGGATCCGACTGGCTCAACCCCGGTCGGATCGGCGCGGTCGCGCTCGCCGTCATCGGAGTGGGGCTGCTGATCGGCGGCTTCCTGCGCAAGGGCTACGGGCTTCTCGTCGTCGCAGGCCCCCTGGCCGGTTTCGTGATCCTCGCCTCGCTCGTCGGGTCACTCGACCTGAACAGCGAGAACATGGGCGACCGGACCTGGGTGCCCCTGACGGCGGCCGACATCGACCCCGCCTACTCCGGTGGGTTCGGCAGTTTCACGCTCGACCTCCGGAACGTCACGCTCACCGAGGACAAGACGGTCGACGTCAGCGGCCAGTTCGGTGAGGTCGTGGTGCTCCTGCCGCCCGGCATGAACGTCGAGAACCACTGCACCGCACAGTTCGGCGACGCGCAGTGCCTCCCCGACGGTCTCGACGGCGGTGCCGACGGCACGGACGGTCACGTCCTGACCCTCAATGCAGATATCCGGTTCGGAAGTATGGAGGTGCGCCGTGGATGACGTCGACGACACTCAGGACGGCGAGCAGACCCGGACGAGAAAACGCCCGTCACCGCTCCTGCTCCTCGCGGGCGTGGCAGCACTGCTGGTGAGCGGATGGGCGCTCGCGGGGCCGTTCTCGCTGGAGCCGCTCGCGAACGTCGAATTCCGCTGGCTGTTCGTGGTGGTCGCGGTGCTGGTCGGCGTGGTGCTCGTGTTCGCACCCAACCGGCGACGATAGGCGCTGACGCGCACGTGCGCGGTGAGCGAGTCAGGCGACTCGCTCACCGCGCACAGTGCGTCACTCCCACTCGATGGTGCCCGGCGGCTTGCTCGTGATGTCCAGCACGACCCGGTTGACGTCGTGAACCTCGTTGGTGATCCGGGTGGAGATCCGCTCGAGAACGTCGTAGGGCAGTCGCGTCCAGTCCGCGGTCATCGCGTCCTCGCTGGACACGGGGCGGAGCACGATCGGGTGCCCGTAGGTGCGTCCGTCGCCCTGCACGCCGACGCTGCGGACGTCGGCGAGCAGCACCACCGGGCACTGCCAGATCTGGCCGTCGAGCCCGGCGGCCGTCAACTCTTCGCGCGCAATGGAATCCGCGTGACGCAGCAGGTCGAGCCGCTCCTGGGTGACCTCGCCGATGATGCGGATGCCGAGCCCGGGGCCGGGGAACGGCTGGCGTCCCACGATCTCCTCGGGCAGACCCAACTCGCGGCCCACCGCGCGGACCTCGTCCTTGAACAGCAGGCGCAGCGGTTCCACGAGCGTGAACTGCAGGTCTTCGGGCAGCCCGCCGACGTTGTGGTGGCTCTTGATGTTGGCCGTGCCGGTACCGCCGCCGGATTCCACGACGTCCGGGTACAGCGTGCCCTGCACGAGGAATTCGACCGTGTCGCCGTGCGCGGCGTTCTCGCCGAGCACGTCGCTGACGGCACCCTCGAAGCTGCGGATGAACTCACGGCCGATGATCTTGCGCTTGGTCTCCGGGTCGGACACCCCGGCCAGTTCACCGATGAAGGTGTCGGCGGCGTCGACCGTGATGAGGCGGGCGCCGGTGGCGGCGACGAAATCCTGCTCGACCTGCGCACGCTCCCCGGCCCGCATCAGACCGTGGTCGACGAACACACACGTCAGGTTGTCGCCGATCGCGCGCTGCACGAGCGCCGCCGCGACAGCGGAGTCGACACCGCCCGACAGTCCGCAGATCGCCTTGCCGTCGCCGACCTGCTCGCGGACCTGCTCGACGAGGGCGTCGGCGATGTTCGCGGCCGTCCACGCGGGGGGAATGCCGGCGATCTCGTGCAGGAACCGGCTGAGCACCTGCTGGCCGTGCGGCGAGTGCAGGACCTCCGGGTGGTACTGCACACCGGCGAGCCTGCGGGCCCGGTCCTCGAATGCGGCGACGGGTGCGCCTTCGCTGGTGGCCGTCACCGTGAAACCTTCGGGGGCCTCGGTGACGGCGTCGCCGTGGCTCATCCACACGGGCTGGTTCGACGGCAGCCCCTCGTGCAGCAGACCGCCCTGCACCTTCAGGTCGGTGCGGCCGTATTCGCGGGTGCCGGTGTGGGCGACCGTCCCGCCCAGCGCACCGGCCATGGCCTGGAATCCGTAGCAGATGCCGAACACCGGGACGTCCAGATCGAACAGGGCCGGATCGAGCTGGGGCGCCCCGTCGGCGTAGACGCTCGACGGCCCGCCGGACAGCACCACGGCGAGCGGATTCTTGGCCGCGATCTCCTCGACGGTCGCGGTGTGCGGGACCACCTCGGAATAGACCTTGGCCTCACGCACCCGCCGGGCGATCAGCTGCGCGTACTGCGCGCCGAAGTCGACGACGAGGACCGGTCTCTGTTGCTCGATATCTGCCACCGGGTCAGTCTAATCGGCGCAGCTCTGTGGTCTGCGCGACCCCACGACCCGGCCCTTGCGGGTGCTATGCAACGCCGTGCTTCTGGGTGTCGGGCAGCACCGAGCCGTTTCGGATCTCGACGATCGGCAGCACCAGCGCGGCGGGCGCGCCTTCCGGGACGACCGGATTGATCGGCGCGACCGGGTTCAGCCGCCGGTAGCCCTCCCCCTGCGCCGGACGCAGGTCCGTTTCGCCCTTGTTCGGCCACAGCGATGCCGCGCGCTCTGCTTGCGCCGAGATCGTCAGCGACGGGTTGACGCCCAGGTTCGCGGACACGGCCGAGCCGTCGACCACGCTCAGCGTCGGGTAACCCCACACCCGGTGGTACGGGTCGATGACGCCGTGCGACGGTTCCGCCGCGATCGTGCAACCGCCGAGGAAGTGCGCGGTGAGCGGGATGTTGAACACATCGCCCCAGGTGCCGCCTGCGCGACCGTCGATCTTCTCCGCGATCCGCCGGGTCGCCTCGTTGCCCGCCGGGATCCAGCTGGGGTTCGGCTGACCGTGGCCCTGCTTGCTGGTGACCTTGCGCCGGCCGAACAGGCCCTTCTTCGTGTACGTGGTGATGGAGTTGTCGAGGTTCTGCATCACCAGCGCGATGATGGTGCGCTCGCTCCACTTGTACGGGGTGAGGACCTTCAGTGCCGTCGGGTCCTTCGCGAGTTCCCGGAGGAACGTCATCCACCGCCTGCCGCCGCCGTCGGTCAGCAGCGTCTGCAACATGGCCATCGAGTTCGACCCCTTGCCGTAGCGCACCGGCTCCACGTGAGTGTCGGACGTCGGGTGGAACGACGACGTGATGGCGACGCCCTTCGTGAGCTCGAGCGCCGGGTCCACCTTGTTCTTGGCGGCGCCGAGGATCGATTCCGAGTTGGTGCGGGTCAGCACACCCAGCCGGTCGGAGATCTTGGGCAGCGCGCCCGACTCCTTCTGGTCGAACAGCAGGTGCTGAGTGCCCCACGTGCCGGCGGCCAGGACGACGTTCGCGGCGGTGTACGTCTTGCGGTTCCGGTTCTTCCGCGGCCCGCTGCGCCGGGTGAAGACGTCCCAGGTGCCGTCGGACGCCTCGCGCAGTCCGCTGACCGTCGTCATCGGGATGATCTCCGCGCCGGCCTTCTCCGCGAGTCCCAAGTAATTCTTGAGCAGGGTGTTCTTGGCGCCGTGCCGGCATCCGGTCATGCATTCGCCGCATTCGATGCATCCGGTGCGGTCGGGGCCGACGCCGCCGAAGTACGGGTCCGGCACCGTCTTGCCCGCTTCGCCGAAGAACACGCCGACCGGGGTCTGGATGAACGTGTCGCCCACACCCATGTCCTCGGCGACCGACTTGATGATCTCGTCCGCGGGGGTCATGTGCGGATTCTGGACGACGCCGAGCATCTTGCGGGCCTGCTCGTAGTACGGCGTGAGCTCGTCGTGCCAGTCGGTGATGTGCGACCACTGCTTGTCCTGGAAGAAGGAGGCAGGCGGCTTGTAGAGGGTGTTCGCGTAGTTGAGTGAACCGCCGCCGACTCCGGCGCCGGCGAGGATGAGGCAGTCGCGGAGCAGGTGGACGCGCTGGATGCCGAAGAAACCGAGGGCGGGCGCCCAGAGGAACTTCTTGAGATCCCAGCTGGTCTTCGCGAAGTCCGCGTCGGCGTAGCGACGGCCCGCCTCGAGGATGCCGACCTTGTACCCCTTCTCGACCAACCGGAGCGCGGTGACACTGCCACCGAATCCGGAACCGACGATGAGGACGTCGTAATCCGTTGTGCGCTGCTTGCTCATCACTCGACCTCCAACGAACCTGAGTTTATTACTCGCCAGTATGCACCCGGCAGTTGTGACAGCTGCCACAAGGGTTACCTTAACTGTAACGAGAGGTATCAGGAACGGTCGCGATACCCGCAAACGCACGTCGCCCGATGCCTCATCAGCGCAGTTGAACTGCACCGATGCGACATCGGGCGACGAGAGAAGCAGTGGCGGCGTTCGCCTCAGGCGCGAACCGTCAGGCCCACCTTCTGGAATTCCTTCAAATCGGAGTATCCGGCCTTCGCCATCGAGCGGCGCAGTCCGCCGACCAGGTTCAGGGAACCGAACGGGTCGTCCGACGGGCCGGTCAGGACCCGGTCCAGCGACGGGCGGTCACCGAACGAGACCGGCAGCATCGTGCCGCGCGGGACCGACGGGTGCGCGGCAGCCGACGGCCAGTACCAGCCGCCGCCGGGAGCCTCCGCGGCAACGGCCAGCGGCGCGCCCAGAACTGCGGCGTCCGCGCCACAGGCGATCGCCTTCGCGAGGTCGCCCGAAGACGTGATGTCGCCGTCCGCGATGACGTGGACGTAACGTCCACCCGTCTCGTCGAGGTAGTCGCGGCGGGCCGCGGCGGCGTCCGCGATCGCCGTCGCCATCGGGAGACCGATACCCAGCACCTCACCGGTGGTCGTGGCGCCCTCGGTGGAGCCGTACCCGACGATCACCCCGGCCGCGCCCGTGCGCATCAGATGCAGAGCGGTGCGGTGATCACTCACCCCACCGGCCACCACCGGAACGTCCAACTCCGAGATGAACGTCTTCAGGTTCAGCGGCTCGCTGTCGCCGTGGACGACGTGCTCTGCAGAGATGATCGTGCCGTGCACCACCAGCAGGTCGATGCCCGCCTCCAGCAACTGCGGGGTCAGCGCCCGCGCGTTCTGCGGACTGACCCGCACGGCGGTGGTGACACCCGCGTCGCGGACCTGCGCCACGGCGGCGGCCAGGAGACCCGGCTGCAACGGCGCCGCATGCAGTTCCTGCAGCTTCTTGATCGGCGCCTCGACGTCCACGTCCGACTCCGCCAGCGCAACGAGTTCGGCGAGCTTGGCCTCGACGTCCGCGTGCCGGCCCCACAGGCCCTCACCGTTGATGACCCCGAGGCCACCGCGCTTGCCGAGTTCGATCGCGAACGACGGCGACACGAGCGCATCGGTGGGATGCGCGAGCACCGGAATGTCGAACCGGTACGCATCGAGCTGCCAGGACGTCGACACCTCCTTGGAGGAGCGGGTCCGGCGGGAGGGGACGATGTCGATGTCGTCCAGCTCATAGGTTCGTCGGGCTGTTCGGCCCATGCCGATCTCAACGAGGTCGCGCACGCGCGCCCCTTTCTCGTGAATCGTGACTGGTTGCTAGCGAGCGGTGTAGTTGGGAGCTTCGACCGTCATCGTGATGTCGTGCGGGTGACTCTCCTTCAGACCCGCAGCGGTGATCTGCACGAATTGCGCGTTCTGCAGTTCCTCGATCGACGACGCTCCCGTGTAACCCATGGCGGCCCGCAGACCACCGGTGAGCTGATGTGTGACCTGGGACAGCGGACCGCGGAACGCGACCCGGCCCTCGATGCCCTCCGGGACCAGCTTGTCCTCGGACAGCACGTCGTCCTGGAAGTAGCGGTCCTTGGAATACGACTTCGCGGCCCCGCGGCTCTGCATCGCGCCGAGCGAACCCATGCCGCGGTAGCTCTTGTACTGCTTGCCGTTCACCAGGATCAGCTCACCCGGGGACTCCGCGGTACCTGCGAGCAGCGAACCGAGCATCGCCGTCGACGCACCTGCCGCGAGGGCCTTTGCGATGTCGCCGGAGAACTGCAGTCCACCGTCGGCGATCACCGGCACACCATGCGGCTTGGCCGCGGCGACCGCTTCGAGGATCGCGGTGATCTGCGGGGCGCCGACACCGGCGATGACGCGGGTGGTGCAGATGGAACCGGGACCGACACCGACCTTGACCGCGTCCACACCGGCCTCGATGAGGGCCGCCGCACCGCTGCGGGTGGCGACGTTGCCGCCGATGATCTGCACACGCTCGTCGACCTCGGCCTTGAGCTTCGAGATCATGTCCAGCACACCGGCCGAGTGACCGTGCGCACTGTCGACGACGAGAACGTCGACCCCGGCGTCGGTGAGAGCCATTGCGCGGCTCCACGCCTCGTCGCCCACACCCACGGCGGCACCGACCAGGAGCCGGCCGTCACGGTCCTTGGTGGCGTCCGGGTGCTGCTCGGTCTTCACGAAGTCCTTGACCGTGATGAGTCCGGTGAGCTTGCCCTGCCCGTCCACGATCGGCAGCTTCTCGATCTTGTGGCGGCGCAGCAAGCCCAGCGCCACCTCGGCGGTGACACCCTCCTGGGCGGTGATCAGCGGCGCCTTCGTCATGACCTCGGACACGGCGCGGTTCTGATCGACCTCGAAACGCATGTCGCGGTTGGTGATGATGCCGACGAGCTGCCCGGCCGCGTCGGTGACCGGAAGTCCGGAGATCCGGAACCGGGCACACTTGGCGTCGACCTCGGCGAGCGTGTCGGACGGCTTGCAGGTGACCGGGTCGGTGACCATTCCGGCCTCGGACCGCTTGACCGTCTCGACCTGACCGGCCTGCGCCTCGACCGACAGGTTGCGGTGCAGCACGCCCATGCCGCCTGCGCGGGCCATGGCGATGGCCATCCGTGCCTCGGTGACAGTGTCCATCGCGGAACTGACGAGCGGCACCCGCAGCCGGATGTCCCTGGTCAGCTGGCTGGACGTGTCGACCTGGCCGGGGATGACATTCGACGCCGCCGGCAAGAGCAGGACGTCGTCGTACGTGAGACCCAGCATCGCGACCTTGTTCGGGTCGTCACCGCCGGTGTGTACATGCCCTGCTGAACTTGTCATGCGGTTCGGGCCCTCCATGGAACATAGGTGCAGCGCCGGTGGCGCCGTCTGCGGACATCAGATCTGAAACTGCGGGAATACGGATACCAGGAAAAGTCCGGAGGGACGATCGATATTCCCAGCTCCGCACACCATGATATCGGCTCGACGCGATCGCCACGGAGCCCACCCACGCTGGGCGTACGCCGAACGGCTGGCGCAGACCGGGCTGACCTGCGTACCGTGGTGCTGTGCGCGATCAACTGCCTCCAGGTCTGCCCCCGGACCCCTTCGCCGGCGACCCCGCCGACCCGTCCGCAGCTCTCGATGCGATCGAACCGGGCCAGCCACTCGACCCCCACGAGCGTCTCGCCGTGGAGGAAGACCTGGCCGACCTCGCCGTGTACGAGGCGCTGCTGGCGCATCGTGGGATCCGCGGTCTCGTCGTCTGCTGCGAAGACTGCCAGCAAGATCACTACCACGATTGGGACATGCTCCGTGCCAACCTCCTCCAGCTTCTGGTCGACGGCACCGTGCGCCCCCACGAGCCCGCCTACGATCCGACACCCGAGGCCTACGTCACCTGGGACTACTGCCGCGGATACGCGGACGCCTCGATGAACGACGCTCTGCACGGAGACGGCTTCGACGCCTGATCCGGCACAACCCGATACGAACTCTGTATTCACAGACTCCTGAATTCACAGACAACTGTGGCCCGACACGCGAAGTGCCGGGCCACAGTTGTGTGTGCGGGTGGGCCGCCGAGCCGCTAGCTGGTAGGCGGCAGCACCGGGACCGGGGTCGTGGTGGTCGGTAGCGGTACCGTCGAGGGCTGCTGCTGCTGAGACGGCTGCTGCTGAGTCGGCGGCAACGTGGTCGGATTGTCCGGCGGCAGTATCGGCAACTGCATGATCGTCGGATCCGGGCTCGTGGACGGCATCGTCTCGGGCGGAAGCGGCGGCTGCGGTGGGATGGTGGGGAGCTGCGGCAGCGGAATCGGCGGCAACCCCGGAATTTGCAGATCCGTGGGCAGCTGGGTTCCCGGCAGCAGTTCGGCTCCCGGCACCGTCGTCGAACCGGGTGTCCCCGGCACCGTGGCAGGCAGTTCAGCGGTCTGCGACGGCGCGCCGGTGGTCGTGGTTCCGGGTGTCGTCGTCGCGGCCGGCGGTGTGGTCGGGGCGATCTTCTCGACCTCCGCGGCCAGCTTCGCCCGCCACACGTCGAGTTCGTTGCGCATGTCGGCGTCGCGCACCCCGCCCGAACGGTCGGCGGCACCGTCGAGCAGGTTCTTCGCCGACTCCGCGTCGCCCGCGGCGATCAGCCGTTCGGCCTCCTGCAGCTGCGACGTGGTGTCGATCTGCGCGACGGTCGAATCGGCCTGCTGGCTGAACACGACCGATTTGACACTCCACAGCGGATCGCCGGGTTCGGCGTCGTACGAGAAGATGGTGGCACCGCCCATGACGACCGCGATCGCGGCGGCAGCGCCCGCGATGGGTCGCAACAGGCGGAGCTTGCCGCGGGCGGCGCTGCGTGCGGAACGAACGTTGTCCGAGGCGTCGATCGCCGCGATCACGTCGTCGAGCAGCGGCCCGGTCGGCATCGGCGTCGACACGATGTCGGCACGCCAATTGGTCAGCAGAAGCGCGAGCTCGTACTGCTCCGGCGAATCCGTTGCGACGGGACCGCCACCGGCGATCGCATCGATCAGCGCGTCGTCGCGGCGCACAGCCGCGACGTCCACCGGTGCGTCGTCTCCTGGGAGATCGGCATCGGGATTGCCGTTGCGCTTGATGCCCCTAGCCAAACCTCTCACCTGCCCTCGTCACTTCTTTTTTCAGTTTCGCGATGGCTCGGTGTTGAGCCACGCGGACAGCTCCCGCGGTACTACCCACGGCCGCGGCCGTCTCCTCCGCCGACATACCGACCACGAGCCGGAGGATCAAGATCTCCCGGTGCTTCTCCGGCAGCGTGCTCAGCAGTTCGTTCATCTGCCTGCTCGCTTCCGAGTCCAGCGCCCGTTGTTCGGGTCCGTCATCGTTGGCTACGACATCAGGTACTTCGGCGACGGGCTCCGACTTGTTACGTGCGGAGTTCCGATGCGCGTCGGCGACCTTGTGCGCGGCGATCCCGTAGACGAATGCCATGAACGGCCGGCCCTGATCCTCGTAGCGAGGTAGGGCCGTCATCACGGCGAGGCACACTTCTTGTGCCACGTCGTCCGCGGAGAGTTGTCCCCTCTCCGCAGCACCGACCCTGGCTCTGCAGTAACGCACAACCAGGGGCCGAATGTTTTCCAGGACCAGAGCTAAAGCGGCCCGGTCACCCTGCGTTGCAGCGGCGACTGCGGAGTCCAACTCCTCGCTCGTGTTAGTCATCGTTGCTGAATATCCTGGCGTTACAGTGGCACCTCCCCCGATGGGTGTGCTCCCGCTCTCAGCGGAACACTCCAAGAGTAACGGTGCGGACCGAACGGTATTCGCCCGGATTCGCACCGATTCGTGATCAACCCGGCCCCGCGGTGCCCGACCAGCGGAGTCAGATTCGGAAGCGCCCACCTCGCGCCCTGATGAGGGCTTCGCACTCCTTGCACACCGCCTTCGCACGTGAGTCGGACGTCACACCACCGAGCAACATCGCAGCCGCCCACTTCAGAGGTATCAGGCCGTACCGATCGCAGCGGTCGAGCACATCCGCGGCGAGCCGCGCCGCCGCACCGGAATCGGAGTCCCCCGTCATCGACGCGCTCCGCAGCAGATCCGATTTGACGTGGTGCCGCACCGATCCGGCGGCCTCCGAAATTTCTGCCGCGGTCTCGGCGTGGCGGCGCGCCGAGGCGAAGTCCCCAGCCGCGAGAAACAACTCTGCGCGCACCCAGTGCCTCCGGACGTGCTGCCGCCACAGTTCGCCGGGGGCGTGCGCGTCCAGGTACTCGGAGCACCGATCGAGCAGCCGCCTGCCCAGCGCGAGCCGGCCGCACCCCAGTGCGTCGGCGGCGAGTCCCGTCAGTGCGTCGCATCGCGCCTCCACGGTGAGAACATCGTCGTCGGGACCCGTCCCGGCGACGGCCAGGGCCCGGCCGTCGAATCCCGACGCCACGGCGTGCCAGCCGAGTTGCCTCAACAGCGACGCCTGCGTGCTCCAGGCGAGCGAGACGACCGCGGGTTCGGCAACCCCTCCGCGTGTCAGGGCGTCCAGTTCGGCGCGGGACCGGCTGTAGTGTCCACGGGCGCCCCACGCCACCGCCCGCATCCAGCGTTCGACGGGAACGTCCGACTCCGGCAGGGGGCCTGCACTCGGATCGGCGCCGAACGCCGCGCGGATCAGTGAATTCGTGACGTCGGATCGGAGAGAGGAGTCGGGCACGCCGAGATCATCGCATCGCCCGGCCTGCGCGGCGGTCAGGTGACCGCAGCGACGGCGTCCACGGCCGCATCCAGGGTGCCCAGGGCCGCGATCGTCCGAGGTAGCGACTGTGTCCGGCTACCGGGACCGCCCGCGAGCATGGTCAGCCCGGTGCGCCTGCGGCGGATCGCCCGCAGCAGGGACGCGACGTCGCATCCGGCGGCAGGCAACCAGAGCACGATCACGTCCGGTTCGGCGTTGGTGACGGCGGCGAGCAACGCCGACCGGCACAGCGGTAGCGCGATCCGCGTGTCCACCGAGGCGGTGGCCAGGGCGGCGCCCAGGGCACGGAACTCGAGACCGTACGGGTCGGCGGGAATCGTGTCCGGCGTGTCCGCGGGCACCTGCACGAGCAGGACCCGGCCGCCGCCGCCGATCGGTGCATCCAGCGTCATCGTGGACAGGATCCCCGCGACGCATTCCGCGAAGACACGAACACTCGCCGCGGCGGCGTCGGAGTTCCTGCCCTCGTCCGCCCACTCGAGCACCGGAGCGACCACCGTCGTCCACATCGAGCTGAATCCTCGCTCCGCGACGGCGCGCACGACGATCCGGCGGATGGTCACGACGTCCCGCGCCAGCAATGCGCCCGACAGATTGCGGACGGCGGCGTCGGCGGCAACGAGGCCGGAAAAGGGTGACAAAAGGTTCGACGAGCCTGTTTTCGTCCCGTTCACCGAGTTGTCATCCAGATTTTCGCCACCCGGCCGGAG
Organism: Rhodococcus pseudokoreensis; assembly: GCF_017068395.1. Lineage (NCBI taxonomy): Bacteria > Bacillati > Actinomycetota > Actinomycetes > Mycobacteriales > Nocardiaceae > Rhodococcus > Rhodococcus pseudokoreensis. The sequence continues at coordinate 1,017,662 of NZ_CP070619.1, forward strand.
GCCACTTTCTGACGAATATGTAGCCATTGCGTTAATCGCATATCTCGCGGCCTCCGCGGAGTTTGCACCACCGTCCAGAGCCTGTTGCATGCATTCGAGCCGGGCAACGTCGCGCGGCGTGTACCGCCGGTGACTTCCCTGCGGGTGGACGGACGGGCCGATGCCGTAGCGGCGGTCCCAGGTGCGAAGCGTCGACGGGGCCACCCCGAGCCTTCTGGCCAGCGCAGATACCGACATCGTGGGCCCCTCGTCCGGAGATCCGGAGGGGGTCTGCGTTTCAGGCTCCGCGGGCTGGGGCACCCGCACATCGTTACCCGTGACCCAAGGTCTTTCAACCCGAAACGGAAACACGGAACCGCGGGAAAGTAAATATTTTCCAGGTTAACTTTCAGCTCGTGGGATATGTAAATTCCCACTGTGAACAACTATTGACGCGATTTCCGAACCGACTCTACGGTTAGCAACGTGAATGATTCAGCGGCTTGAACGTCGAGCCCACGGTCCGCTCGCCGCCCGAGGCGAGCTTGCAGCTAAGGAGTCCACATGCCTGCACCCAACCACCTTCCCGGCCCGAACGCCGATATCTGGGATTGGCAGATGCACGGACTGTGCCGCGGAGTCGACTCCTCGATGTTCTTCCATCCCGACGGGGAGCGCGGCCGTGCCCGCGCACAGCGGGAAACCCGTGCGAAGGAAATGTGCCGGCGCTGCCCCGTCCTCGCCCAGTGCCGCAATCACGCGCTGAGCGTGTCCGAGCCGTACGGGATCTGGGGTGGAATGTCCGAAACGGAACGCGAGATGCACGCCCGGCACAGACGCGGCCGGATCGCCGTTTGACCGCTCGCCCACACTCACCGAGGAACCCTCGCCGCCGCGCGAGGGTTCCTCGCGTCACTTCGATCCCCTCGCCACCCATCCACGGCGACTCGGTCTCCGAATGCCTACCGGCTGGAGGAGATGAGCGGACATGCACGCTACCGTGGTTCTCGATGAAGCGAGACGAGCGCTGGTGACGAACCACGAGGGCAATACCCCGGCAGAAGACGTGTGCTCGGCGGACGCGGCGAGGGCGCACAGCGCCCGAGCCACCGAATCCGCGGAACTATCCGACACCATGGCCCGCGTGGCGAACGGGGACGCCGACGCGTTCGCCGAACTGTACGACCGGACGAGCGCCCGAGTCCACGGCATGGTCCTGCGGGTCCTGCGCGACCCCGGGTACGCGGAGGAGACGACGCAGGAAGTCTTTCTCCAGGCATGGCGCACCGCGTCGAACTTCGATCCGGCCCGAGGTTCCGTACTGTCCTGGCTGATGACACTCGCGCACCGCCGGGCCGTCGACCGCGTGCGCTCGGAGCAGGCAGGCACCGACCGCGAGGCACTCTACGAGACCACCAACATCGCGGGGCCGTTCGACCACGTCACCGAGGAGGTGACCCGCCGGCTCGAGCATCAATCGGTGCTCGCCTGCCTCGACTCGCTCACGGACATGCAGCGTGAGTCCGTTGCGATGGCGTATTACGACGGCCGCACCTACCGGGAGGTCGCCTCCCAGCTGGGGGTCGCGCTGTCGACGGTGAAGACGCGCATCCGTGACGGACTGACGCGTCTTCGCGGCTGCCTGGGAGGTCTCTGAACATGAACGACGAACTCGTGGGCATGGCCTACCCGTACGCACTCGACGCGCTCGACGACAGCGAGCGCCGCGAACTCGGCACCGATCTCGCCGGCACCGACGAGGACACCCGCTCGACGTTCACCGACGAGGTCCGGCGGATCCGCGAAGCGTTCGCGGTGGTGAGCGCTGTGGGCGCCGTCGAACCGCCACCACGGGTGCGGACCCGGGTACTCGACGAGATCAGGCGTCCCGCACCCGCGCCGACGTCGCTCGCCGAGCGCCGCTCCCGTAGGCGGCGCTGGCAGATCGCCGTCGCCGCCGCCGCGGCCGTCGGTGTGCTCGCCGGCGGAACGGTGATCGTCCGGCAACTCACGGAAGGCCCGGCGCCCACCGTGGCGGAGCAGGTACTCGACGCCGCCGACATGCACTCGTCGACGAGTGCGATCGCGGCAGGCGGGTCCGCGACCGCCAACTACTCGAAGTCGCAGGACGCCGTGGTGTTCGTGATGGACGGAGTCGCCCCGCCCAGCGCGGACACCGTGTACCAGCTGTGGTTGATGCCCGAATCCGGGGATGCGCCCGTGCCCGCCGGCACCGTGTCGGCCGGCGACGTGCAGCCGACCACGACGATCGTCCTCGACGACGTGGGGTCGATGTCGAAGCTGGCCGTCACCGTCGAACCGCCCGGCGGGTCACCCCAGCCGACGTCCGAACCGTTCGCGGTGTTGCAACTGAGCTGATCCGGCCGCCTCCGGACAGAGAAAACCCCCGTGCGGTGATCCGCACGGGGGTTTTCGTTCGAACGATCGGAGCCCGATCGGCCGCGACGGCAGAGCCTAGTGGCTGTGCCCGTGACCGGCCGGCTGCTCTTCCTCTTCCGCGGGCTTCTCGACCACGGCGCTCTCGGTGGTGAGGATCATCCGCGCGACCGAGGCAGCGTTGACGACCGCGGAGCGGGTGACCTTCACGGGGTCGACGACACCGTCGGCGAGCAGGTCGCCGTAGGTGAGGGTCGCGGCGTTGAAACCGTGTCCCTTGGGCTGCTCGGCAACCTTGCTGGTGACGACGGCCCCGTCGAGACCGGCGTTGCTGGCGATCCAGAACAGCGGCGCCAGCAGGGCTTCGCGCACGACCTTGACGCCCGTGGCCTCGTCACCGGTCAGACCGAGGTTGTCGGCCAGTTCGGTGCTCGCCTGGACGAGGGCGGAACCGCCACCGGGGACGATGCCCTCGGCGACTGCGGCCTTCGCGGCGTTGACGGCGTCCTCGACACGGAACTTGCGCTCCTTGAGGTCCGTCTCCGTGGCCGCACCGACCCGGATGACGGCGACGCCACCGGCCAGCTTCGCCAGACGCTCTTCGAGCTTCTCGCGATCCCAGTCGGAGTCGGTGTTCTCGATCTCGCGGCGCAGCTGCGCGACGCGACCCTTGATGTCGTCGTCGGTTCCGGCGCCGTCGACGATCGTGGTCTCGTCCTTGCTGACCACGACGCGGCGGGCGCTGCCGAGCAGGTCCAGTCCGGCGTCCTTCAGCGTGAGGCCGACGTCGGAGTTGATGACCGTGCCACCGGTGACGACTGCGAGGTCGTCGAGGAACGCCTTCCGACGGTCACCGAAGAACGGCGCCTTGACGGCGACGGCCTTGATGGTCTTCCGGATGGAGTTGACCACGAGCGTCGAGAGAACCTCGCCCTCGATGTCCTCCGCGATGATGAGGAGGGGCTTGCCGCTCTCGGCAACCTTCTCCAGCAGCGGCAGGAAATCGGGCAGGGACGTGATCTTCTCGCGGTACAGCAGCACGAGTGCGTCCTCGTACACGGCCTTCTGTGCGTCGAGGTCCGTGACGAAGTACGGCGACAGGTAGCCCTTGTCGAACTGGACGCCCTCGGTGATCACGAGCTCGGTCGCCAGGGTCGAGGATTCCTCCACCGTCACGACGCCGTCGGTGCCGACGCGGGTGAGCGCCTCGCCGACCATCTCGCCGATCTCCTCGTCACGCGAGGAGACGGTCGCGACCTGGGCGATGGAGTTCTTGCCCTCGACCGGCTTCGCGACGGCGAGCAGTGCCTCGACGACCTTGTCGGCCGCGGCGTTGATGCCGATGCCGAGCGCCATCGGGTTCGCACCCGCGGCGATGTTCTTCAGACCGCCCCGCACGATGGCCTGTGCCAGCACGGTCGCGGTGGTGGTGCCGTCGCCTGCGACGTCGTTGGTCTTGGTGGCGACACTCTTGACGAGCTGCGCACCGAGGTTCTCGAACGGGTCCTCGAGCTCGATTTCCCGGGCGATGCTGACACCGTCGTTGGTGACGGTCGGGCCGCCGAAGGCCTTCGCCAGCACTACGTGGCGGCCACGCGGACCCAAGGTCACCTTGACCGCGTCGGCAAGCTTGTCGACTCCACGCTCGAGAGACCGGCGTGCGATCTCGTTGAACTCAATCTGCTTGGACATGTGTTCTGTCTTCTCCTGGATCTCAGGGTTACGCGCGTGAACGCACTCCGCCCCGGGATCCTGTGGGGACTCCGGGGCGGATCACGTATGGCTTACTTGGAGACGACAGCCAGCACGTCGCGTGCCGACAGGATCAGGTACTCCTGGCCGGCGTACTTGATCTCGGTTCCGCCGTACTTGGAGTAGATGACCGTGTCACCCTCCTTGACGTCGACCGGGATGCGGTTGCCCTGCTCGTTGACGCGGCCTTCGCCGACTGCGACGACAGTGCCCTCCTGGGGCTTCTCCTTGGCCGTGTCGGGAATGACCAGGCCGGAGGCAGTCGTCGTCTCAGCCTCGTTGGCCTGGACGAGGATCTTGTCCTCGAGCGGCTTGATGTTGACGCTCGCCACGATGAGCCCTCCACTTTGGGGTATGCGGATCCGGAGACTTCTCCGGACTCCTGTTTGAGTGTTCCGTTTACGGCACTTCACACAGCCCCGTCGTCGCGGGTGCCGGAGCTCGATCGGCGCCACTTGGCACTCTATACGTGAGAGTGCCAACCCTCAAGGAGAAGGGGGTGGTAGATCGCGCCGCGCCGAATATCGTCCTGTCTCAGGGGTCGTCACCTAAGGTTCCTCTGGTGTCTGACATGAATAGGCGTAAATTCCTCACGTTTGCCGGGCTCGGGGCGATCGGGACGGTGGGGTTCGGAGCACGCCCGTGGGGGTTGCAGTACGCGGGCGCGGCCCCGCTCCCGACCTCCGGGGCAGGCACCACCCTCGAAGCGGTGGCCGTCCCCCTCGGAAGCTCCGGCTACCGCAGGCTCGGCGCGGGACCGGGGTGGCCGACGATCGTCCGCACCGAACTCGCCGAGGCCCGCAGTGGGCGCGAGGACCGGCGCACCGCACTCGCCTCCCTCGTCCAGCTCACAGACGTCCACCTCGTCGACGCCCAGTCCCCGATGCGCTTCGAATACGTGCACCCCTTCACCGGTTCCGCGTTCCGCCCGCACGAGACGCTCACCGCGCAGGGTCTCGTCGCCCTGGTCGCCCGCGTCAACGCGCTCGCGTCCGGCCCGCACACCCGGCGCGCGTTCGATGCGGTCGTGAGTACCGGCGACAACACCGACAACAAGGAGTTCGCCGAACTCGGCTGGTTCCTCACCGCGCTCAACGGCGGCACCATCGTCCCCAACACGGGCGCCCCCGACCGCTACGAAGGCGTGCAGAACTCGGGGGCGGACCTGTACTGGAACCCGGAGTCCTCCATCCAGGACATGTACAAGAAGGCCGGGTTCCCCGAGATTCCCGGCCTGCTCGGCGCGGCGATCGCCCCCGTCACCAGCCCCGGCCTGAACACCCCCTGGTACTGCGTCTTCGGCAACCACGACGACTCGGTGGAGGGCACCGTCCCGAGCGGCATCCCCCCGCTCGAAGCCATGTACACCGGTTCGCTGAAGTTCGAGGTCCCCGGCTCGCCGGAACAGGCGAAGGCCGTCGACATCGCCACCAAGTTCGACCCCGGCGCCATTCCCGCTGCGCTGTCCGCGTTCACCACACCACCACGGGTCGTCACGCCCGACCCCGCGCGGGCACCGTTCACTCCCCGCCAGTTCATCGCCGCACATCTGGACCCGGCCAACACCGGCCCCGGGCCGGCCGGTCACGGCTTCGCACCCGACGCCGGTGAGACCGGAATCGGCTACTACTCGTTCGAGATCGCACCCGGCGTCGTCGGAATCAGCATGGATTCCACCAACCGGGCCGGGTTCGTCGACGGCTCGCTCGGCGCGGCGCAGTTCCGGTGGATCGAGGACACCCTGGCGGCAGGCAGCAGCCGGTACTACGACACTTCGGGCAACCCGGTGTCGCAGGCACGCAGCGACACCTGGTTCGTCCTGTTCAGCCACCACACCAGCGGCAGCATGGACAACGTCGTCCCCGACCCCGCCGCCCCGGCGGAACCCCGGATCCGGGGTTCGCGACTGGTGGACCTGCTGCACCGATTCCCGAACGTCCTCGCCTGGGTGAACGGACACACCCACGAGAACCGGATCACCCCGTGGCCCGGATCCACTCCGGAGCAGTCGTTCTGGGAGATCAACACGGCCTCGCACATCGACTTCCCCCAGCACGGGCGGATCATCGAGGTGGTCGACAACGTCGACGGAACCGTGTCGCTGCTCACCACGCTGTTCGAGGCCGACAGCCCGTACGCCGTGGACCACACCGACCTCTCACCGCTCGGGCTGGCGTCGCTGTACCGGGAGTTGTCGTTCAACGACATTCACGCCGACCCCGACCTGGGCGGCGGGACGGCCGACCGGAACGTCGAACTGGTGCTGGCGTCGGGTCGCTAGACCCGGCGCTTGCGGGCCCAGTCGACGGCCGCGACGACCGCGCGGATGCCGACGCCGAGCAGGATCAGATTCCCGATGATCTGCACACTCACGACGGCTCGGGACGCATCGGTCGTCGCGGCGATGTCGCCGAACCCGACGGTGGAGAACACGGTGAGCGAGAAGTACAGCGCGCCCATGCGCGTGAGGGGTTCGGTGAAATAGCCCGGATCGCTTTCGGACATCAGGCAATATCCTGCCGCGAACCCGAGCAGGTAGAGCGGCAGGATCAGGGAGAGTGCCTCGATGGCCTGGAGCGCAGGCACGTCGGACCGGAAGATCCGGCGGATCTGCCAGACCGCCGCCGAGCCGACGACCAGCAGGCCCCCCGCCAGGAAGAGCACAGCGGACATGTTCCCGATCGAGGTCCACGGCAGGGCGAAGTAGACCACCACGCACAGGACGACGGTGCCGAGCGGGCGCACGCATGCGCGCACCAGAAGCCGTCGGCGCTCGCGTCTCGTGAGGTTGCGAAAATCGCTGGCGTGTCCCATGAGATTCCTTTGGACAACTGTGCAGGTGAGACCGGATATCGAGCGCCATCTTCGTCTTCGGGGGCCGGAAGTCGGGAGCGAAATCCGTTTGTTTTCTGTAACGTTCAGATAACAGTCGCCGATTCAACGGGCAGGGAATCCCCGCTGAACAGGGCGTTCCGGCAGAGACAGCAGGTCACGCGTCGAAAACGTGAGGGGGTGTGTGTGATGGGTATGTCCCTGGGGATGTCGACCGGCGCGGCAGGTGTGAGTTCCGCGCTCCTCACCACCGCCTCCAACGGCGCGCAGAACGTCGAGTTCCGTTACCTGTCCGCCGATCAGGCCCACACCGACCTCGGTGACCTGGTCCGGTCGTCGATCTCGTTGATGACCACCCAGGTTCCCGCCGATCCCACCACGCCCGACGCGTTCGCCGTCGCGTACCGGACGCAGGAGCAGGCCCACTCGATCCGCAGCGCCGTCAGCAGGCAGCGCCATCGCGTGCACCTCGTGCCCGAGACCGCGGCGACCCTCACCTACCTGCGTCACACCGGCGAGGTCGCGCAGCATGCCACCGTCGCGATCGTCGACTTCGGCGAGTCCGGGTTGTCCGTCGCCGTCGTCGATCAGGTGGACGGCACCGTCCTGCACGCCGACCGCACGAGCCACGTGAGCGGCACCGGATTCGACGACCTGATCTTCCACCACGTCGTCGGCAGCCTCACCACCCCGCATCCCCTGCGGCACCTGGACCGGGATCTGCTCTCGGCGCGGTGCCGCGTCGCCAAGGAGCAGTTGTCCTCGGAGCCGAAGTCGCACGTCGACATCGATCTGCAGGGCATCCGCCCGATCGAGATCAGCCGCACCGGGTTCGACGAGATCGCCGCACCGACGGTCCGGGTTGCGGTGGAGTTCATCCGTGCCACGATCGCCGACTCCCCGCGCCGACCCGAGGCTCTGGCCCTGGTCGGTGGCGGCGCGAACATTCCCGCGATCACGGCCGCAGTGACCGGGGCCTTCACCGCACGGGTCATCACGGTGCCCGAACCCGACACGGCGACCGCGAAGGGGGCGGCGCTGCTCGCCGTGTCCTCCGCCATCCGCGACTACCCGCCCACCGAGTCGAACCGCCCCGGTTCCGCCGCGAAGGTGTCGGGGGCTCTCGTCGGCGCGCTCGTGGTCGGCGGCCTCGTTCTCGGTTACGGCGTCAAGGAACTCGCGCCCGCACCCGATCCCAACGTCTCCCCAGCGGGCACCGACATGTTCCAGACCACCGAGCAGGTCGCGACCACGACGACCGACGAACCTCCCGCCACGCGGATCCCGTCGTACGATCCGACGCCGACGTCGGAGTACTACCCCAATCAGGTCGCCCCGCCCACGTCCGAACCGCAGACGGACCGGACTCCCGCACAGGCGCCCGATTCGACGACCGAGACGACGCCCCCGCGTACCACCACCTCGCTACCGACCCCCACGGCTCCCGCACGTCCGACGCTGCCCGGAACAGAGCCGCCGCAGCCCTCGTGGCCGCATATCGAGTGGCCCGCGATTCCGCCGCTGTGGCCGCAGGTTCCCGGTGAGTCGACGCCGAACGAGCCGAGCCCCGTCGCGCCCGCACCCGGCGGTCCCGAAGCGGCACCGCCGCCGAACGGGGCGCCCACTGCACCCGCCGAATCCACCGCGCCCGCGGCACCCCCCGCGCCTGCGGCGCCGACCGCGCCCCCGGAGTCGGTGCCCGCCGCCCCCGAAGGGCTGTTCCCGATGATCCCGGCGCCGGGCACGGTTGCTCCGAGTGCTCCCGCCGGGGCGCAGCCGAGCGGCACTCAGCCCGGTGAGGCGCTGACTCCCCCGGCCACGCAGACCGTCACCATTCCGGTCAGCTGAACACCTGACTGGTCGCCACCGACAGTCCGGGGTCACTGGCCACGGTCAGCAGGGAAGGCGCGGCGCCACCGGCGATCAGATGCGCGCCGAGCGAGGCGATCATCACTCCGTTGTCGGTGCACAGACGCGGTTTCGGGACCCGCAGGGTCAGACCGGCTTCGGCGCAGCGTTCCTCGGCGAGCGCCCGGATGCGTGAGTTGGCGGTGGCGCCGCCACCGAGCACCAGTGTGTCCACGCCGACGTCGCGGGCGGCGCGTACCGCTTTCATCGTCAGCACGTCGGCCACGGCCTCCTGGAAGCTCGCGGAGATGTCCGGCACCGAGTACGCCTCGTCCGCCCGCTCCTTCGATTCCACGTACCGCGCGACGGCCGTCTTCAGCCCGGAGAACGAGAAGTCGTGCCGTGCGTCCCGGGGTCCGGTCATGCCGCGCGGGAACGGAATCGCGTTCCGGTCGCCGTCCTGCGCCGCGGCGTCGAGGGCGGGGCCACCGGGGAATCCGAGTCCGAGGAGGCGGGCCACCTTGTCGAACGCTTCGCCTGCGGCGTCGTCCACGGTGGTGCCCAGTTCGACGATGGGCTTCGCGAGGTCCTCGACGTGCAGCAGGTGGGTGTGCCCACCGGACACGAGCAGGGCCACGCAGGGCGGCATCGGTCCGTGCTCGAGGGTGTCCACCGAAACGTGCCCGCCGAGGTGGTTCACCGCATAGAACGGGACGTCCCATGCCGCCGCATACGCTTTCGCGGCCGCGACACCGACGAGCAGGGCCCCGGCCAGACCGGGTCCGATGGTGACGGCGAGTGCGTCCGGCTTGACGATCCCGGCGACGGCGAGCGCCCGCCGCATCGTCGGGACGATCGCCTCGAGATGCGCGCGGGACGCGACCTCCGGCACCACGCCGCCGTAGCGTGCGTGCTGGTCGACGCTGGATGCGACCTCGTCCGCGAGGAGCTCGCAGGTTCCGTCGCCGTTCCACCGGACGATGCCGACTCCGGTCTCGTCACAAGAGCTTTCGATCCCCATGACGATCATTGCAGCGGCTCCTCACCCGTTCCGGGGCGACGCATCGTGAAGGCGTCCGCACCGCTCGGTTGGTAGTACTTCTTACGGGTTCCCACGATCTCGAATCCTTCACGTCGGTACAGGGCGATCGCCGCGTCGTTGTCGGTGCGCACCTCGAGAAACACGGGGCCGCCCCTGGTGTCGGCCACCCGCAGCAGTTCGTCGAGGAGGGCCCCGCCGATCCCCCGCCGCTGGCACGCCGGGTCGGTTCCGATCGTGTGGATCTCGGATTCGGGGTGCGAACCGTTGCCCAGCAGCGCGATTCCGGCGTATCCGACGACGTGGCCGGTGTCGTCGCGCGCCACGGCGTAGTGCACGTGCGGGGCGGCGAGTTCCGCCCTGAACGCCTGCGCGCTCCAAGGGCCGTCGCCGGCGAAGAGGAGAGTCTCGAGCTCCGCGCACCGTTCGGCGTCGGCGGCCGCCATCGGTTCGATGCGGAACGTCATTTCTTCCGGTCCGCCAGTTCCACCGCGTCCGGGCGTCGCAGATAGAGCGGGACGAGCGCCGCCGGGGCCGCACTGCCGAACAGCGCATCCGCGGCCACCGCGACCAGCCCTGCGGGCGAGGGGGTTTCCACCGGTTCGACCGGCAGATCGAAGAAGTCGACGTGTGACGGCGATCCCGCCACCACCTCGGACGGCATCGGCTCGAGCTCGCGCGGCTTCACCACCGCGGGACCCTCCACCCGGACGCCCGCCGAATAACGCGCCCAGTACACCTCGCGCCGGCGGGCGTCCGTGACGACGAGCAGATCCCGGTCACCGTCCACCTGCGCCGCGATGGCGTCGAGGCTGCACACCCCGTGCACCGGAATGCCGAGGGCGTCGGCGAACGCGGCGGCGGTGGCCATCCCCACGCGCAGTCCCGTGAACGGACCCGGCCCGGCCCCGACGACCACCGCGTCGAGGTCCGCGGGGACGTGCCGCGCCTCGGCGAGGCACTCCAGGATGTGCGGGGTGAGCACTTCCGCGTGTGCGCGCGGGTTGACCGTCACCCGCACCGCGAGCGTGTGGACCGACTCCACCGATGCGGAGCCGGCCGAAACCCGGACGACTCCGGCGGTCACGGCAGGCGTGGACGTGTCGATGGCGAGAACAAGCACGGTAACTGAGGGTACTCGCACGTCAGAACCGCTCCCGACACCCGACCCGTCAGGAAATCCACTCCCAGTGGGCCGTGCGGACATCCGACTCCGGTTCGCGGCGCAGGCGTACCCGGAGATGACGATCGACCAGCTGCTCGACGATGCCCTCACCCCATTCGACGACGACAACGGCTGCGGCCAGGTCGGTGTCGAGGTCGAGTGCGTCGAGTTCGTCCAGCGCGTGCGGGCCGCTTCCGCCCAGTCGGTACGCGTCCACGTGCACCATCCCGACCGGGGCACCCCCACCCGGACGGGTGCCCGCCCGGTGCTCCCGCGCGATGACGAATGTGGGCGAAGTCACTCTCCCCTGCACGCCGAGGCCGGCACCGATTCCCTTCGTCAGTGCGGTCTTCCCCGCACCGAGAGGTCCGTCGAGCACCACGAGATCACCGGCGACGAGTCCCCGGGCCAGGTTCCGCCCGAACTCCTCGGTGTCCTCCGCCGTCGCCAGCACCACGGTCCCGCTCACGGGCAGTACTCCTTCCTCAGCCGACATCGGACTGCTCACGCGATTCGAATGTGGCCAGGCCGCGATGCAACAACCGGTCGACCGCGTCCGACACCACGGACGGGAACTCGAGCTGCACCAGGTGGCCGGCGCCGCGCACCCGCACCAGTTCGGACTCCGGCAGGTCCGCCGCCAGTTTCCGGGAACTGCCGAACGGGATCGTCATGTCGCTGTCGCCGCACACCACGACGGACGGGGTGTGCTCGAGCGCCTCGAGTGACGCGGACTCGTCGTGCAGTTCGAGCGTGCGCAGGAAGTTCACGATGGTGACCACCGACGTCCGGTCCAGCATGGAGTCGGAGAACTTGTGCAGCCGCGGACTCACGTCCGTGCCGTACGACGCCGCCCGCAGGATAGGGGTGATCAGGACGCGGGCCGCGCCGCGCGCGTGCTGGACGAGTTCGGGCGAGGTCCGGACAGCGAGCCGGAAGCCGTCGATGACCGGGTTCTGCAGGTTCCGCGTCAGTCCGGTCTCGCTGAGCCCGGCCGCGGCCGTGGCCACCAGACCGGCACCGATCACCCGCTCCGCCACCAGCTCGGGCCGCTGCCCGGCGAAGGCGAGCACCGTCATCCCACCCATCGAATGCCCCACCAGCACAATCGGTCCGGTGGGCGCCTTCGCCTCGACGACGGTCGCGAGATCGGCGCCCAGCTGAGCGATGGTGCAGCTCGCCGCGGACGGCACACCCGAATCGCCGTGCCCGCGTTGGTCGTAGAACACCATCCGCACGTCGTCGCCCCACCGCTCGGCGAGCTGACGGCGCTGGAAGTGCCACGACGTCATGTCCAGGCAGTACCCGTGCACGAACACCGCCGTCACCGGGGCGTTCTCCGGGCCCACCTCGCGGACGGCGAGCGCGACGCCGTCCTCAGCGACCACCACGCTGCGCCGGTCCCGCGACATCAGGGTGAAGTCCTCGTCGCCGTAGATCTCACGCCCCGGCCGGGTCGCACTGCGCACCGCGTTGACTCCCGCCACCGAGCCGAGCGCCAGCGCGCTCAGAACACCGCCGACGAGTCCCAGCCGCTTCGACACACCCATGCCTACGTGCCCGTCCCACCGACGTAGCTGCGCACCGTGCGTCCGCGCACCCCCGTCACCACCTCGTAATGGATGGTGTCGAGCTTGTCGGCCCACTCCTGTGCGATCGGCTCGCCGAGGTCCCCGTTGCCGAAGAACACCGCGGTGTCCCCCTCCCGGACTCCCCCACCGTCCGGGCCGAGATCGACGACCACCTGGTCCATGCAGACACGTCCGATCCCCGGACGTCGCTCCGCACCCAACTGGACCTCGAATCGGCCGCTCAGCGACCGCGGGAGCCCGTCCGCGTACCCGAACGGCAGCAACGCCACCGTCGTGTCCCGGGGTGCCACCCATTGGTGCCCGTAGGACACGCCTTCACCTGCCGCCACCTTCTTCACCAGAGCCACCCTCGATCGCAGTGTCATCGCCGGTCGCAACCCGAACTGACCGAGTTCGGGAACGGGCGACAGCCCATATATCGCGATTCCCGGGCGAACCATGTCAAAACGCAGGTCGGGGCGGGTCAGGGTGGCCGCGGAATTGGACAGGTGCACCACTTCGGGGACCAGTCCGCGACGCTTGGCGTCCGCGATCGCGTCGACCAGTCGATCGCGCTGGGAATCGATCCAGGCGTGGTGCGGCTCGTCGGCGTGGGCCAGATGCGAGAAGATGCCGCGCAGCCGCACCGACCCCTCGGCCTGGGCGCGCGCCAGGTCGACGAGGACCTGCTCCAGTTCGTCGGGCGCCACCCCGTTGCGGTTCAGGCCGGTGTCGACCTTCATCGTGACGATCGCCGTGGTGCCGACGGTCCGCGCCGCAGCCACCACCGCGGCGAGGTGGCGCGGCGAGGAGACGCCGAGTTCGACGCCGTCCGCGATCGCGGGGGCGAAATCGGCGTCGACGGTGTGCAGCCACGCGAGGACGGGCGCGTCGATCCCGGCACGGCGCAGCGTCAGCGCCTCCGACACCGTTGTCACACCCAGTTCCGACGCTCCCGCGGCCAGCGCCGCGCGGGCCACGGCTACCGCACCGTGGTTGTAGCCGTCCGCCTTCACGACGGCCATCATCGCCGCGCCCCGAGCGCTGTCGCGCAGGATCCCGACGTTGTGCGCAATCGCGTCCAGATCCACCACTGCCTCGGCCTGCGGTGCCGGCGCCGCCTGCGCGGGCGCTACGGGTTCGCTGTGTCCGTGATCGTCGGCCGGTACTGCTTCAGCAAGCGTCATATGTTCGATCCTGCCATTCACGAGGTGGCCGGCATTTCCTCGGGTGACACCCCCGCACGGAGAACCCTGATCGACTCCCTGAGGTGCGCGAGCAGCGTCCCGGCGGAGATCGGTGCAGTTCCGCGCCCCGCGGAGAGGTCGGCGCCGCCGCCTCGCGCCGCCAGATTCGCGGCCAGGGAGTGTGCGCGCGCACCCACCGCGGCGGCCCGGTCCGGGGTGAGGCCCGCGGCCATGAGTGCGCCGATGATCCCGGCGAGCACGTCCCCCGCCCCCGCCGTGGCGGACCACGAACCGCCCGCCTCGTTGACGAAGACCCGGCCGCCGGGTTCGGCGATCACCGTGGCCCGTCCCTTGAGCAGCACGTGCGCGTTCCAGTCGGCGGCGAGCGCGCGCACCGACGCCACCCGGTCCGGACCCGGATCCTTCCCCGTCAAGCGGGCGAACTCCCCGGCGTGCGGTGTCAGCAGCGTCGCTGCCGTCCGCGAGCGCACCAGGTCGGGGTCCTCGGCGAGCAGGGTCAGTCCGTCCGCGTCGACCAGTGCCGGCACGTCGGCGTCGAGTACCGTCCGCAGCGTCCGGCGGGCGGCGTCGTCGGTGCCCATGCCCGGCCCGACCACCCACGACTGGACGCGTCCGGCCTTCGCGAGTTCGGCGGTCGCGATCACCTCCGGCGCATGCGCGAGCACCTCGCCCGTGCACGGCCCGGCGTAGCGGACGAGCCCCGACGTGGCGGTGACCGCCGCTCCCGTGCACAGGACCCCGGCTCCGGGGTAGCCGTCGCTGCCCGCGACCACCCCCACCACTCCCTGCGAGTACTTGTCGTCCTCGGCTCCCGGCACCGGCCACGCCGCGCCCACGTCGGCGGCGTCGAGCGCGGTGATCCCGACGTCGCCGAGCGACAGTCCGATGCGCACCAACTCGACCCGGCCACAGTGCGCCGCGCCGAGCGCGTGAACCGGTTTGAGGGCGCCGAACGCCACGGTGACGGCGGCGCGCACGGCGGGCCCGTCGACAGCGCCCGTGTCCGGATCCACACCACTCGGCAGGTCCGCCGACACGATCGGCGCCTCGATCCGGTCGACCAGCGCAGCGGCATCGGGCCGCAGCGGTCCCCGGCCGGAGATTCCGACGATCCCGTCGATCACCAGATCGGGCAGACCGAGGTCGTCGGACGGGGCGGCCACCCGTCCGCCGGCCGCGGTGAACGCCGCCAGGCCCGCCGCGTGCGTCTTCTCCGGTTTCAGCAGGACCGCGGTGGCGGCGACACCGCGCTTCCGCAACATCGCCCCCGCCCACAACGCGTCCCCGCCGTTGTCACCGGACCCCACCAGAACAGTGATGGTGCGACCGGCGACACCCCCGGTCCGCGCCCGCAGTTCCGCCGCCACCACCGTGGCGAGCCCGTGCGCTGCGCGTCGCATCAGTGCGCCGTCGGGAAGCGATGCCAGCAACGGCGCCTCCGCGGCTCGAACCTCGTCAGCGGTGTAGTAGCCCCGCATGGGAACTCCTCGTCGAGCCGGCGCCACGGCCGGCCGCTGTGCGTTGAAGGGTCGGTACCGGGCCAGACTACGCTCGACGTCATGCGTGTACGTGGAACGTCGTGGATCGCCGGAGTGGCTCTCGCCGCGAGCATTTCGATGACGGCCGTCGTATCCGGGTGCAGTTCGCCCGCCGACGAGGCACCCGAGGCACCGACCGGACCCGTCGTGCAGGTCGCGAACATGGCCTATGCGCCGTCGACGATCACCGTCCGGGCCGGCGACACCGTCACCTGGAATTTCGACGACCGGGGCGTCACCCACGACGTGGTGGGTGTCGGGGCCGCGAAGAGCGTGCTGCGGAGCCGGCTGATGCAGACCGGCACGTTCACGTACACGTTCACCGAACCGGGCACCTACGAGTACACCTGTTCGCTGCACCCGGACATGACGGGCACCGTCGTCGTCACTCCGTAGGGGCGCGGCCGGGCCGCGCCCCTACGGCGCGTTATTCGACGGTGACGGACTTGGCGAGGTTACGCGGCTTGTCGACGTCGTAGCCCCGTGTCTGCGCGACCTCCGCCGCGAAGACCTGCAACGGCACCGTCGACAGCAGCGGCTGCAGCAGCGTCGGCGCCGCCGGGATCTCGATGAGGTGGTCGGCGAACGGCCGCACGGCCTCGTCGCCTTCCTCCGCGATCACCACGGTCCGCGCACCGCGGGCCTGGATCTCCCGGATGTTGCTGAGCAACTTCGAGTGCAGCACCGCGCGCCCCTTGGGCGACGGCATCACCACGATCACCGGCAACCCGTCCTCGATCAGCGCGATCGGCCCGTGCTTGAGTTCGCCGGCCGCGAAGCCCTCGGCGTGCATGTACGCCAGCTCCTTGAGCTTGAGCGCACCCTCGAGCGCAACCGGGTAGCCCACGTGGCGGCCCAGGAACAGGACCGTCGACGACGACGCCAGCTCCCGCGCCAGCGCCCGCACCGGTTCCACCGTCTCGAGTACCCGGCTCACCAGAGCGGGCATCGCCTCGAGATCGGCGTACTCGCGTGCCACCTCGTCCGGATACTTGGTGCCACGGGCCTGTGCGAGAGCCAGACCGACCAAGTAGTTCGCCGTGACCTGCGCGAGGAACGCCTTGGTCGACGCGACACCGATCTCCGGACCGGCCCGGGTGTAGAGGACGGCGTCGGCCTCGCGGGGAATCTGCGCACCGTTCGTGTTGCAGACCGCCAGCACCCGCGCCTTCTGATCCTTCGCGTGGCGCACCGCCTCAAGGGTGTCGGCCGTCTCACCGGACTGCGAAATGGCGACGACCAGCGTCGACCGGTCCAGGACCGGGTCGCGGTAGCGGAATTCGCTGGCGAGCTCGACCTCGACAGGCAACCGGGTCCAGTGCTCGATGGCGTACTTCGCGAGCAGCCCCGAGTGGTAGGCACTGCCGCAGGCGACGACGAAGACCTTGTCGACGTCGCGCAGCTCCTGATCAGACAGTCGCTGCTCGTCGAGAACGATCTTCCCGTCCGCGAAGTGACCGAGCAGGGTGTCCGCGACCGCGCCCGGCTGCTCCTCGATCTCCTTGAGCATGAAGTAGTCGTGGCCGCCCTTCTCGGCGGCGGCAAGGTCCCAGTCGATGCGGAACGGGCGGCCCTGCGCCTCGGATCCGTCGAAGTTCAGAATCGAGTACCCGTCCGCGGTGATCACCACGACCTGGTCCTGTCCCAGCTCGACCGCGTCGCGGGTGTGCTCGATGAACGCCGCGACATCGGACCCGACGAACGTCTCACCCTCGCCGACACCGATGACCAGCGGCGTCGAGCGACGCGCCGCGACGATGGTGTCCGGGTGATCGGAGTGCGTGAAGACGAGCGTGAACGCACCCTCCAGCCGGCGCAGCACGCTCAGCGCGCTCGCGACGAAGTCGCCTGCCGTCTCGCCCGACGCGTAGGCCCGCGCGACGAGGTGCACCGCGACCTCGGTGTCGGTGTCGCTGGTGAAGTCGATTCCGTCGTGCTCGAGTTCGGCCCGCAGCGGGGCGAAGTTCTCGATGATGCCGTTGTGGACGACGGCGACCGTGTTCCCCGCATCACGGTGCGGGTGCGCGTTGCGGTCGGTGGGCCGGCCGTGCGTGGCCCACCGGGTGTGCCCGATCCCTGTGCTCCCGGTGAAGTGCTCGGCCCCGACCTCGTCGAGTTCGGCCTCCAGATTCGCGAGACGCCCCGCCTTCCGCTCGACCGCCATTCCGCCCTGCCCGTCGAGCACGGCGATGCCGGCAGAGTCGTATCCGCGGTATTCCATTCGCCGCAAAGCCTCCACGACAACAGTCAGAGCCTGCCGGTGGCCGACGTATCCCACGATTCCGCACATGGTTCATCAGGGTACTTGGACCGGCCGACGCCGCGAAGTCGGAGTGTGGGCCGCATCGGCTCTCTCGCCGGGCCGCGAATCGGATAACGTTCTCCCCGTGGCGCCGAAACCGAAGACCCTGGCCCGTGAACTGTCCAAGCGGGGACCGCACCGCGTGCTGCGCGGTGACCTCGCCCTCGCCGGACAGCCGGGCGTCGTATACACGCCCGAATCAGGCTTCAACCTGCCCGCCGTCGCGTTCGCGCACAGCTGGATGGCAGGTGCCGACCACTACCGGAAGACGCTCGAACATCTGGCGTCGTGGGGAATCGTCGTGGCCGCCCCCAACAGCGAACGCGGTCCCGTGCCCTCTCACCTGGGCCTCGCCACCGACCTGCGGGCCACCCTCGACATCTGTGTCGGTGTGCGTCTCGGTCCGGGACAGATCAGCGTGCGGCCCGACCGCGTCGCTTTCGCAGGCCACGGCATGGGTGCGGGTGCGGCAGTGCTCGCCGCCGCCCAGCAGGACGTGGCTGCGGTCGCCGCCCTGTTCCCGGCGCCGACAGCGCCGAAGGCCGAGAGGTATGCGTCCAAGATCACAGCGCCGGGGCTCGTCGTGGCCGGTGCCGACATCGACACCATGAACAGCAACGCCAAGGCGCTGGCCGAGGCGTGGGGCGGCGAGCACGTCCTGCGCGCCGTCAACGGCGCCTCGGAGTCCGGGCTCACCGAAGGTCGCCGCCTGCTGGGCGCACTCGGCATCGGCGGTTCGGAACGCAAGACGCAGCAGATCACCCGCGCACTGCTGACCGGCTTCCTGCTCTACCACCTCACCGAGGACAAGAAGTACGACGTGTTCGCGGAGGCGGACGCCGAACTTCCCCACACCACCCTCGTCGATCCGCACGAGGAGCACACCAAAGCCGGGTTCCAGGGCGTGCTCCCGCACATCTGAGCTACTCGGTCACACCAGCCAGCTGCGGGGACGGTAGTACTCGTCGTCATCGTCGAGGGTTCGCGGTCGCGGCGGCAACACCGGCGACACCGCAGCCGCGGGCTCGCTGCGGCTCGCTGCGGCTGCCTCGTCTCTCGCTCTGCGTTCGTCGATCCGCTCCCGGAACATTTCCAGGTCGGCGCGCATCTGTGCCCGTTGTGCCCGCAGCTGGGCGGCGCGGTGGCTCACAGCGGACCGGCCTCGGCCAGCTCGGCGCCGCTGTCGAGTCCGGCGACCGGTCCGGTCGCGAGTTCGGGTGCAGACCGCGGTTCCTGCGGCGGGGCCGGTTCGGCAGGCGCCGCGGGGACCGGCTCCGGCTGCATCGTCACCACCTGCGGCGGCGGGACGGTCGCGGCGTCCCCGGCGGGTGCAGGGGCCGGTGCGTCCTCGTGGTCCGGCACGGCGTCCCCGACAGGCGGCCCGTCTTCGGTGGTCGTTGCCGATGCGCCCTCTAATCCAGCGTCGACGTGCGATTCCGGGTCCGGCTCGGCGGGCGCGCAGTCGGCACCGCCGGGGTCTCCATCGGCCGCAGCGTTTTCGGCGAGAATCTGCGGCAGGCCGTCCGGGCCGATCTCGACCCCGAACCTGGCCGTCCCGCCGTGTCCGTCGCTCATCTCGAGATGAATCCCCTGACCGTCCGCATCGACGGCCAGCGTCCACGATTTCCCGTCGAGGTCCAGTTCGAGACTCTTGCCGTGAGCCGGCTCGCCTCCGTCCGCAGGCGGATCGTCGAGTTCGTCGCGGAGGTCGTCGGGGTTGCCGTCCTCGTCGGCCCTGTCGCTGAGGCCCGAGAGGGTGTCCTCGATCAACGGGCGCAGGATCGACCCGAGATCCGCCAGCCCTCCCGCCAGTCCCTGCCGCACCATATCGCCCAGGCCGGGAACGTTTCCCGCGCCCGGGACTGCGCCCGGCGCCGGCACGAGCGACCCGGGAATACCAGGAATCCCGGGCATCGCGGGCACGACCGGAGCGGTCGTCATAGGTGCCGCGGACGCCGGCGGTGCGGCCCCGGTCGGAGAAGCCGCGGCGATCGGAGGTGCGGCGATCGGAGGGGCGGCGGCCGCCGGACCGGTGGTCGCATCGCCGCTACCGGATCGTGGCGGGAGGTAGGCGGGGCCGTCGTTCGCGGGTGCCGCGGCGGGTCCGGTCGGGGCAGCAGGTGCGGGACCCGGTCCGGGTGCGGCGGCCGGGACGGTGCCGGCGTTCTGCGCCTCGGGTGCACTCGGTGCGGGCGCCGGTTCGGGTGTGTCCTCGGGCCGGAACCCGGGCTGCACCTCGATCGACCGCGCCTCCGCGACGACGGCGTCGTAGGCGGCGTGCACCGCTTCGGCGCAGTCCGCGCAGGCAGCGGTGAACTCCTGTTGCTTCTCCTCGTACACGCGCCGGAAGTTCGCGTCGAGCCAGTCCTTGGTGATTCCAGCGGCCCGCCGCACCACGTCGTCGCGGTCGAGGCGACGCAGGGCACCGGCGCCCCCGTCCTTGTACAGGCCGTTCACGTGCCGGTAGTCGTCGTCGGCGAGTTCGGGGAACCAGTAGGACGCGTCTTCCATGCAGTCCTTCGCGACGGAATTGTCGCCGTCCTTACCCTCGGCGTAGATCTGCGCGAGGACGTCGATCTGCGCGGCGCTGTACCCCCCGACCGTCGGCTGGTGCAGCGACACCACCTTGTACGCCTTGTTCGTCACGGCGGCGCTCAGGGTGAGGTTCGCTTCGAACAGCACCTCGGCGAGGTCTCGGAGCCGATCGACGGTGGCGGCGGACTCGACGTTCCGGCGATCAGCGGCGTCGATTGCTGCGGCGGCGGCGATTCCGCTCCACCCGGTTCGCACCGCGGTGACACATTTCTCGTTGTCGTCGAGTTCCGTGCGGGCCGCCTCGACGCTGCGTCCGAGGGTGTCGACGTCGCGGGCGAGCGCATGCAGGCGCATCCCCCGCTCGGCGTCGAACCGCGCGTAGTAGTCGGTGAGTTCGAGGGATTCGTATCCCAGTCTTCTCGCGGCGGGCAGGAACAACTCGAAGAATTCGAGCCCGCGAGCGCCGAGATCGAGCATGTCCTCGGGATCGTTGAGCGAATCGGGGCGCAGGTGCTCGCCCAGCGCGAGCCGGGATGCGTTGGCGGCCTGGGCGTCGCTGCCGTCCTCGAGCAGTGCCGCGTACCGCTGGTCGGCGGACGGCGTCCGGTCGCGTGTGCCGAGTTCGTACTCGTCGAAGTACGGCTGCCACGACGACTTGTCTTCCTCCCGGGAGGCGGCCCACGCCTGGAGGAGTTGCTCCTTGAATTCGCGGCTCAGGTTCGGGTCTTCGATCAGCGTTCTGGGATCGGTGGTCACCACTGCACCCCGTTCACGTCGGCGACCATGTCGGCGTCCGTTCCGGAGTAGCGCGCCGCGGCGGCCCGGAACGCGTGACCGAACGATTCCGCGTCTGCGGCCCACTGCTCGAGCGCGACCCCGACGACACCGAGGGCGTCCCGCACCGCGTCACCTTTCGCGGTGTAGTCGCGGCCCGCCTGCGCCCCGGCAAATTCCAGCCGGCCGGTCTCGACGGCCTGCTGTCTCAGGACCTCCGCCGACCGCAGCAGCCTGGTGCCCGCGTCCGTCACCACCGCGACGTCCACCTCGAGTCCCTCGCCCATTGCCCCACCCTCTCTTCGCGACCTACTGCATTAGACGCGACAGCGCACCGATCGGTTCCCCCGGCCGATCGGTGCGCTGTGTCCGTTCACACGGAGGCGACGGTGCCCGCCAGTTCGTCGGCGAGTTTACGAGCCACTTCGAGGTCGGAAGCCTCGACCATCACCCGCACGAGTTGCTCGGTGCCGGACGGCCGCAGGAGCACCCGGCCGTTCTCGCCGAGGCTGCGCTCCGCGGCCAGTACCGCGTCGAGCACCACCGGTGAGGCGGCGACGGCACGTTTGTCGGCGACCTTGACGTTGATCAGCACCTGCGGGAGCGTCGTCATCGCCGACGCCAGTTCCGCGATCGGCTGCCCGGTTTCCGCCATCCGGCCCATCAGCCGCAGCCCCGTCAGCACTCCGTCGCCGGTGGTGCCGAAGGCGGGGAACACGACGTGCCCGGACTGTTCGCCGCCCAGGCTGAAGCCGCCGGATCGGAGTCCCTCGAGGACGTAGCGATCACCGACAGCCGTTGTGACCAGCGAGATTCCGGCCTCGCGCATGGCGATGTGCAGGCCGAGATTGCTCATGACGGTCGCGACGAGGGTGTCGTCGGCCAGTTCGCCCGCATCGCGCATGCCGAGGGCGAGCACGGTCATGATGGCGTCGCCGTCGATGAGGGAACCGCCTGCGTCGACGGCGAGGCATCGATCAGCGTCCCCGTCGTGTGCGAGCCCCAGGTCGGCGCCGTGCTGGACGACGGCCTTCTGCAGGCCCTCGAGGTGCGTCGATCCGCAGTTCTCGTTGATGTTGAGCCCGTCGGGTTCCGCGTTGATCGCGACGACGGTGGCGCCGGCGGCCCGGTAGGCGGCGGGTGCGACGTCCGAGGCCGCGCCGTGCGCACAGTCCACGACCACGGTCAGTCCGTCGAGGCTGTTCGGGAGCGCGGTCGTCAGGTGCTGCAGGTACCGGTCCGCGGCGTCCGGCACCGTGCGGACACGTCCGATCCCGGCCCCGGTGGGCGCCCGCCGGGTCGCGGTGCCGGTGGCGACGGATTCGATCCGGTCTTCCACCTCGTCGTCGAGTTTGTGTCCGCCTGCCGCGAAGATCTTGATGCCGTTGTCGGGCATCGGATTGTGCGAGGCGGAGATCATGACACCGAGAGCCGCGTCCAGTTCCGCGGTCAGGAACGCCACCGCGGGTGTCGGCAGCACCCCGACGTTCAGGACGTCGACGCCGGCAGACGTCAGGCCCGCGACGACCGCCGCCTCGAGCATTTCGCCGCTGGCTCTCGGGTCACGGCCGACCACGGCCGTCTTGCGTCCGCCCGAACCCGGCGACGCCAGCACCGTCGCGGCGGCGGAGGCCACCTGCAACGCCAACTCGGCGGTCAGCTCGGTATTCGCGAGACCACGAACCCCATCCGTCCCGAACAATCGACCCATAGACCAGACCCCTCGCACCTAGAAAACCCATTACATCTCGGATAAAGCACGAGAGCAGGCGTCCGGTAACGATGGACGCCTGCTCTCGGGAAGAACAGTGCCGAAGCCGACCCCGGAGGGCGGCTTCGGCGACACATCAGCGCTTCGAGTACTGAGATGCCTTGCGGGCCTTCTTCAGGCCGTACTTCTTGCGCTCGACGGCGCGGGCGTCACGCGTGAGGAAGCCGGCGCTCTTCAGAGCCGGACGGTCCTCGGGGGTGACCTCGATGAGCGCACGGGCGATGGCGAGACGCAGTGCGCCGGCCTGTCCGGACGGTCCGCCACCGTGCAGCAGCGCCACGATGTCGAAGGACTCGGCACGCTCGACCGTGACCAGCGGAGCCTTGATCAGCTGCTGGTGCACCTTGTTCGGGAAGTAGTCCTCGATGGTGCGGCCGTTGAGCTTGAAGTCGCCCGAACCGGGGGTCAGACGGACGCGGACAACCGCTTCCTTACGACGACCGACGGTCTGGATGGGGCGATCGATCACGATCGGGGCCTGCGGCGCAGCAGCGGCCTCGATGTCCTCGGCGACCTCGGGCTCCTCGACGGACACGTACTCGTCCGCCGCGACCTCGACAACCTCGGTGATCTCTTCGGGGTTGGACACGTTCTGCTCCTCCGGCGCCGTCACTGGGCCACCTGCTTGATCTCGAATGGCACCGGCTGCTGCGCGGCGTGGGGGTGGTTCGGGCCCGCGTAGACCTTCAGCTTGCTGCTGATGGCGCGACCCAGCTTGTTCTTGGGGAGCATGCCGACGATGGCCTTCTCCACGAGGCGGTCGGGGTTCTTGTCGAGAACCTCACCGACGGAGCGGGACTTCAGACCACCGGGGTGTCCGGAGTGGTGGTAGAGGAACTTGCCCTCGCGCTTGTTGCCGCTGATCGCGACCTTCTCGGCGTTGATGATGACGACGAAGTCGCCGCCGTCAACGTGCGGTGCAAAGGTGGGCTTGTGCTTGCCGCGCAGCAAGTTGGCTGCCTGGACGGCAAGGCGGCCGAGCACCACGTCAGTGGCGTCGATGACGTGCCACGTGCGGGTCACATCTCCGGCCTTCGGGGTGTACGTAGACACAGAACTTCCTCGTCTTGTTCAATCCGCTGCTGGCCATTGCGTATCGTCGAGCGATTCCCGGCGGCCAGTTGAGACCCGAGAACCGCCAGCCACTGCGACACGGAGACGCAGCGGCGCACGGCACGCCAACGGAGAACAATACCGGTCAGGGCGCCCCAGGGTCAAAACTCACTCGGCGAGCGCATCGGCGAGCTGTTCGACCGCCCATGTCAGCTCGTCCCGTTCGATCACCAGCGGCGGGGCGATGCGGATCGTGCCCTCGTGCGCGTCCTTCGCGAGGACCCGGCGCGCCAGGAGTCTTTCACAGATCGTCCGGGCGGCCGGCATACCGTCGGCCAGCTGGACGCCGGCCCACAGTCCGCGCCCCCGCACCTCCGACACGTGCTCGGGCGGCAACTGCGACAGCATCTCGTGCAGGTAGGCGCCCAGCTCACGGCTCCGCTGCTGATATTCGCCCGTCTCGAGCAGGTCCACCACCGCACTGCCCACCGCGCAGGCGAGCGGGTTGCCCCCGAACGTGCTGCCGTGCTGCCCGGGGCCGATCACCGCCATCACCGGCCAGTCGGCGACGACGGCGGACACCGGCATTAAACCGCCGCCGAGCGCCTTGCCCAGCACGTACACGTCGGGGGTCACGTTCTCGTGGTCGCACGCGAACGTCTCGCCGGTCCGCCCGAGCCCGCTCTGGATCTCGTCGGCGATCATCAGGATTCCGCGCCGGGTGCAGATGTCCCGGACCGCTGCGAGGTAGCCCGCGGGCGGCACCAGGACTCCGGCCTCGCCCTGGATCGGCTCGAGGAGCACGGCCACCGTGTTCTCGGTGATCGCGGCCTCGAGCGCGTCCGCGTTCCCGTATTCGACGGACGCGAATCCTGCCGGGTACGGGCCGAATCCCGTGTACGCGTCCGGATCGGACGAGAACCCGACGATCGCGATGGTGCGGCCGTGGAAGTTCCCGGCGCACGTGATCACCTCGGCGCGCCCCGGCGGCACACCCTTGACGTCGTACCCCCACTTGCGGGCCAGTTTCAGCGCGGTCTCGACGGCCTCGGCGCCCGTGTTCATGGGCAGCACCGCTTCCTTGCGGCACAGCCGGCTCAGGTCCTCGCAGAAGGACGCGAAACGGTCGTGCTGGAAGGCACGGCTGGTCAGGGTGAGCCGGCCGAGTTGTTCGCGCGCCACCCGCACGAGCGCGGGGTGTGCATGGCCGAAGTTGAGCGCCGAGTATCCGGCGAGAACGTCCAGGTAGTCGACGCCGTCGATTCCCTTCACCCACGCGCCTGCACCCGATTCGATCACCACAGGAAGCGGCGAGTAGTTGTGGGCGCTGTGCTCCTCGGCCCTGCTCAGCTGCTCACGCGTGGCATCCGACACGGAAACGGCACCGTCCGACATTGCTGGTCACCCCTGACTTTCGTCCCGGATCCCGCGGAACCCGCGGAGCTCCAAAGTGCTGCACTTGATTCCGCCACCCGATTTGAGGAATTCCGAATAGTCGACCGGAACGGGCTCGTACCCGCGGTCCGACAACTGTTCGGCGAGGTGTGAAGCCTGCACGGGCAACACCACATTGGCGCCGTCGCTGACCAGGTTGAGGCCGAGCCAGTCGGTGTCCGTCTCCGCCGCGATCACCGCATCGGGGAACATCCGCTCGAGAACTGCGCGACTGTCGGGCGGGAACGCGGCGGGCAGGTACGCGATGGTGCTGTCGTCGAGCACGCCCAGCGCCGTGTTGAGGTGGTAGTAGCGGGGATTCACCAGGTTCAGAGTGATCACCGGACGACCGAGGTGCGCCGACGCCTCGGCGTGCGACCGTGGGTCGGACCGGAACCCCGTTCCGGCGAGGATCACGTCGCCGACGACGAGGAAGTCGCCCTCCCCCTCGTTGACGTACCGCGGCAGGGTGGGCCTGATCAGCCCGTTGTCCCGAAACCACCGGAACACGTGTTCGGCCTCGGCGCGACGCTCGGCGGTCCGGTACCGGGCGCCGAGGGCGACGCCGTCGACGACGAGTCCGCTGTCGGTGACGAACACCATGTCCGGGAGACCCTGGACGGGGTCGATGGTCAGCACCTCGTGGCCGAGCCGCCGGTAGGTGTCCGCGAGTGCACACCACTGCGACATCGCACGGTCCCGGTCCACGGGTTCGCCGGGGCGCATCCAGTCGTTGATGGCGTAGACGACGTCGAAATATGTGGGCGGGCACATCAGGTATGTCCGCGGGTGCGCCTGGCGGACGGCGCGGATGGCGCCGCCCGGCGCTACCGCCGGATCCTCGTACGGGTTCTCGGACTCGATACCAGCAGTGGGCGCCATCTCCACTCCCCCTCGATCGGTGTCGGTGACATCAGTATCCACCCACCAAAAGGCCTGATCAATGCGCTAGCGTTCCATCACATGGATGATTCGTTGCGTCTGGACGGGCTCGATCGGCGGATCGTTGCGCGGCTGGAGCGCAACGCACGGTCCAGCTTCGCCACGATCGGCGCCGAGGTCGGGCTGTCCGCACCCGCAGTGAAGCGCCGGGTCGATCGACTGGTCGAGTCAGGAGTGATCACCGGATTCCATGCAGTGCTCGATCCCCGCGCCCTCGGCCCCGGCGTCGAGGTGTTCGTCGAGTTGTACTGCAGCGGTCGCACGTCGGCCGTCGAGATCGCGCGGATCGTGTCCCGCCACACCGAGGTTCAGGAGGCGTACACCGTCACCGGCGACGCCAACGCCCTGCTCCGCGTCCGGACCACCGACACCGCGCACCTCGAACGAACGCTGGAGAACCTGCGGTCGGAGCCAGCCGTACTCCAGACCAAGAGCAGTGTCGTCCTCAGCCGCCTGATTCCGCCCGCCGACTGATCCCCCGTCACCAACCACCGAGACGACAGTGCCCCAGCAACCGTGGATTGCTGGGGCACTCGGGTGTGTCACGCGAAGATCAGAGCCACGCCGTGGCGTTCCGGTCTTCCGCGGTCTGCATGTCGATGGCGCCGTCCTGGACGACCTTCGAGATCGTCTGCAGGACCTGGAGCAGATCCTCGTGAGAGGAGTCCCACTTGGCCTGCACAGCCTGGTAGTTGTCCCGCGCGCCGCTCTCCCACTGCGCCACGAGGCCGTTCACGTAGCCCTTGAGCTCGTCGTGCGTCTCCCGCAGCTTCGCTTCGTTCGACTTGATGTCGGCCGCCAGCGCCTGCAACTCGGCAAATCCGTACTTCAACATTCGGTGCTCCCCTCGAGCTTCGTAACTGTTCTCGGTGCCGGCGCTAGATGTCGAGCGATCCCGAGGCTCCGGCCGAATGGATCGCGTCCTGGTTGGCCTGCTCGGCGGCGTCGTAGCCCTTGCCGTTCTCGCGGATCTTCACCGCAATCTCGTCCAGCGACTCCTGCATACGGCGCGAAGCATCTCCGTACCGTGCCATCAGGTTCATGAACGCCGTCTGGGCTCCACCCTGCCAAGCCGACGACGACTCCTCGCAACGGCCCTTGAGGCTGTTGATCGTGCCCTGCAGCTGGCTGTTCACCGTCTGCACGTGATTGGCCGCGACCTCCATCTGGCCGACATCGGTAATAACACCCGCCATGTGTGACTCCTTCTGCTCTCGGTGCGGCGGCCCCCACTGGACTGCCCGAATTCACCCCTACACAAGATTGGACGCGCCATCCGCCCAATCGGTTCCACCTCTGTGGAAGATTTTCCGGCGAAGAGAACTGGGTCACTGGACGATCACCAGTGACCGCACGACGTCTTCGCACACGCTCTCGATCGATTCCCATTCCTCGGCCAGGAACTGGCAGCCGACGCTCACCTGAAGATCGCGTTCGACGAGTACGTGCCATCGCACGGCGGAGCTTTCGTCGGGGAACTCGCTGTACGCGATGCCGGGTCGACCTCCGAACACGACGTCGCGCTCGAGTTCGCCGAACAGTTCGGGCCGGCCGCGCTGCGCAATCTTCGACGCGAGCGTCGCCGCCACCTCGTCGTATCCGGAACCTTCTCGAACCGCGGTCTGCGTGATGATGATTCGCCTGTCCGCTCCACCCGCGGGCACCAACTCCAGCCGTGGCACGGAGGAGGTCGACGCGGTGGGCGCCCGCTCCTTCCATCCGCTCGGCAGCGTCACGCGAATGCCGCCCATCTCGAGGACAGCGTCGGTCGTGGTGGTGGTCGGCACCGCGGACCGGGTGAGCGTCGGGGTCGGGGCCGCCGGGGCAGCGCTCGCGTCGAGTGCGCGGACCTTTTCGGTGCCGGCATCGGGCTCCCGAAGTGTGAAGACGAGGACGGCTCCGACGACCACTGCCAGCACCGCAGCCACTGCGAGGAACGTGGGCCGCACGTTCCGCCGATAGCCGCGATCCGATCCCTGTAGTGCCGGTTCGAGCCAGTTCGCCTGCGGTACAGCCATCGTCGGCGGCGCTTCATCGACGTCGACCACGCCGGCGGCGAGTGCCCGCGCAATCTCTTCACCGGTGACGATCCGGACATCGGTGTTCGGGGACGCGACCGCGATCACGGCGTCCCGCATCGATGCGCGCTCCTGCGAATCTCCGACTCCTGTCAGGAGCAGTCCGTCGACAGGGCGATCGCCGCGGGCCCGTGCGCCGAGTTCCACGATCGCCGCAGCCCACTCGTCGATCCCCTCGTCGGCGCAGAGCGACGAGTCGTGCTCGCATGCGACGACCCGGTATCCGCCGACCTCGCCGACCACGTAACTGGCCGTGGCTCCCATCGTCCGGCTTTCGAGCACCAGCCATCGGCCACCGGACGAAGCAGCACTCTCGGCCGCCGCCACGGCGACCGGAACCAGCACGGTGTCGGCGGCGATTCGTGAACCCGCGGCGGCGAGCACGTCCCGACGGGCGGAACCCCACTCCGTCGGGTGCGACAGGACCGCCGTCGCGACCGGCGGCGCCTCCCCCGCATGGCCGATCACAGACCGGAACACCGCGGTCAGTGCGTCGGACACCGCGAGAACACCACCGTCGACGTCGACGTATTCGTCGTCGACGAAGCAGAGCGGTGTCGTCTCGTGTACCGCCCTCGTCGCGCCCTGCACGCAGGACCACATGCCGGATTCAGTGAGGTGAATCGCGACCGACGACATCACAGCGGGGGCATCCACGCGAGCTGGATCAGGCCGGTACCCGCGCGGTTGACCAGCGTTCCGCGTCCGGGAGGCATCGCGCTCGGACGAACGGTGCCGATGAGGTTGCCTTCCTCCCGGTTGCCGCTCATCACGAGGCCCGTGGATTGCAGATCGCGCAGGCGTGCGATGACCGGTTCGTACATTGCTCGTGCGGCACCGCCGGAGCGTCGCGCGATGATCAGGTGGAATCCGATGTCACGGGCGTGCGGCAGGAATTCGACGATTGCGGAGACGGGGTTGCCGCTCGAAGTCACGACGAGGTCGTAGTCGTCGATGACGACGAAGATTTCGGGGCCCGACCACCAGGACCGGTCGCGCTGCTGCTGGCGGCTGAAACCGGGACCGGGCATGCGCTCCTTCAGCAGGAACGCGAGATCCCTCATGTTCGTCCCCAGCACGTCCTCGGACGGTGCGTACGAGGCGAGGTGCTCCGTTTCGACGACACCGAGCATCGTGCGCCGGTAGTCGCCGAGAATGATCTTCGCCTGTTTGCTCGTGTTCGACGCCATGATGCCCTCGCAGATGTTCCGCAGGAGCGTCGTCTTGCCGCATTCGGTGTCGCCGAACACCAGGAAGTGGGGCTGTTCGGCAAAGTTGAGGAATGTCGGGGCCAACTCGGCCTCGTCGAGGCCGATCGGAATCTGCAGACATGCCTGCGCAGGGTCGAGGTAGGACGGCCACCCCCCAGCAGCGTGGAGCAGATCTTCGCGCGCGATCTGTGCGGGCAGCATTCGCACTGCCGGAGCGGGCCGGCCGTGGGTCGCGGCGACGACGGCCGACACCGCGTGCGCCACCCCGGTTGCCAGGTCGGTCGGATCCGAACTTCCGTCGAATCTCGGCAACCCGACCAGCAGATGCAGGCTGTCGCGGGTCATGCCGCGTCCGGGCCTGCCTTCGGGAACGAGCGCCGCGGTCTTGCGACCGAGGTCGGAATCCGAGGGATCACCGAGCCGCAACTCGATGCGCGTGCCGAGCTGATCCTTGAGCGCGGGCCGGACCTCGCCCCACCGTGACGCGGTGAGGACGACGTGCACGCCGTACGACAACCCCTGCGACGCAAGGTTGGTGATCTGCTGTTCGAGAGCCTCGAAATCCTGACGGATGCTGCCGAACCCGTCGATCACCAGGAACACATCGCCGAACGGGTCCTGCGCGACCCCCGCAGCCGGGCCGCCACTAGCGGGGTCGGACGCGCGCAGACGGCGGAACTCCGCCATCGACTCGACACCGAGTTCGCGGAAACGCTCCTCGCGTTGACGCACGATGGTGTTCATCTCGGCGATGGTGCGCCGCACCCGGTCCACGTCGAGGCGGTTGGCGACCGAGCCGACGTGCGGAAGTCCCGACAGTCCGGCGAGCGTGCCGCCACCGA
Source organism: Rhodococcus pseudokoreensis (assembly GCF_017068395.1). Classification (NCBI taxonomy): domain Bacteria; kingdom Bacillati; phylum Actinomycetota; class Actinomycetes; order Mycobacteriales; family Nocardiaceae; genus Rhodococcus; species Rhodococcus pseudokoreensis. Next base: position 1,047,933 of record NZ_CP070619.1, read on the forward strand.
AGTCGAGGCAGTAGAACTGCACCTGCTCCGCGGAATGGGTGGCGGCCAACGACGTGATGAGCGTGCGGATCGCAGTGGACTTGCCCGATTGCGGTCCACCCACCACCGCCATGTTGCCGGTGGAGCCGGACAGATCCACGACGAGCGGGTCGCGCCGCTGGTCGTAGGGCCTGTCGATGATCCCGATCGGTGCACGCAGCGAGCTCAGCGCGGGAACCGGTTCGGTGAGAACGGACCTCGGCAGCATCTGGTCGAGGGTCGGCGCGGCGTCGAGGGGCCGCAGCCACACCTCGTGGGCGCGCGGTCCGCGGTCCTTGATCCGCTCGACCACGACGTCGATGGTGGTGCGGGTTTCCGCAGCCTCCTCGGTCAGGTGGAGCGACTGTGGTTCGTCGAGGATCTCGACGACGTCGACGGCGACGGGCGCGGCCGTGAAGATCTTCGGCCGCAGTTCGACCGCCGCCTCACCCGGCCGCCGCACGGTGTCGACCCGACTGCCCTCGTAGGTGCCGGACACGTACGAGGCCTGGAAACGGACGATCTCCGCGGAATCGCATTTGAGGTATCCGGCGCCCGGAGTCGCGGGCAGGTGGTAGGCGTCCGGCACGCCGAGCACGGTGCGCGATTCGTTGGCCGAGAACGTCTTGAGGCCGATCCGGTACGACAGGTGGCTGTCGAGGCCTCGCAGTTTGCCTTCTTCGAGCCGCTGACTCGCCAGGAGCAGGTGAATGTGCAGCGAGCGGCCGAGCCTGCCGATGGCGACGAAGAGGTCCGCGAACTCGGGCTGCTGACTGAGCAGTTCGGAGAATTCGTCGACGACGATGAACAGTGCGGGCAGCGGGTCGAGGTCGGCGCCGGCCTGGCGGGCCTTCTCGTATTCGGTGACGTTCGCGAAGTTCCCGGAGGAGCGCAGGAGTTCCTGGCGTCGGTTCATCTCACCGGCGAGGGCGTCCCGCATCCGGTCGACCATCGCGAGTTCCTCGGCGAGGTTGGTGATCACCGCGGCGACGTGCGGCGCGTCCTCGAGACCGAGGAACGTGGCGCCGCCCTTGAAGTCGACGAGGACGAGGTTGAGCGCGTCGGGCGAATGCGTCGAGATCAGCCCGAGCACCAACGTCCGCAGGAACTCCGACTTACCGGAACCGGTGGCACCGATGCACAGGCCGTGGGGCCCCATTCCGTTCTCGGCCGACTCCTTGAGGTCGATCTCGACCGGGTGACCGTCGACTCCCACACCGATCGGGACCCGCAGCCGGTCGCGGCCCTGGCGGGGCAGCCACGCGTGATCCGGGTTGAGACGGCCGACGTCGCCGATCCCCAGCATCTGGCTCCACGTCTGTACCGGCTGGTCGTCGTCGCCGGCGTCCACCGCCGTCTGCGACGCCGTCCGGTACGGCGCGAGCCGCCGGGCCAGTGTTTCCGCCTGGTGAGCGCTGACGAGGTCCGCTGTCGCGAACATCTCCACTCCGGCTCCGCTGCGGGCGCCGAGGGATCCGTCCTGCGCGACGAGTTGGAGGCCACGTGTGGCCGTCAGTCGCGGGCAGAAGCCGCTGATGTCGACAACGGAGACCGCGTCGACGCCGCCGTCGGTGATCATTCCCGATTCGCCCTCGAGGATCCCGCCGTCGACGACGATGACGAACTGCGGAACACCGGGCGCGGCGGGCGCGTTGCGCGAGAACCGGTTTCGCATCGACAGCTGCGGGCCGAGCGCGGATTCGAGTTCGAGGATCGAGCCGTAGATCATGCGGGACGAACCGACACCGTCGGACGAGTCCGGATGCTGCGCGTGCGGCAACCACTTCGCCCAGTCCCACTCGTGCTCCGTGTCCGGGCCGCACACGACGGCAACGAGGAGATTGTCCGGGCCGTGGAATGCGCACAATTGCATGAGCATCGACCGCACCAGGGACCGTGCGGTACCCCGGTCCCCTTCCACGGAGATGGCCGCGAAGCCGCGCAGCGACACCGCGGTGGGCAGATCCTGAACGACGGAGTGCGCGCGGACGAAGCGACGAAGCGACACCGCTGCAACCGGTTCCAGGTCCTCCACCGGTCCGGTCTCCGGCGCGATCAGGCGGGTCGCGAGGCGCTGGCTTCCCCGGCCGACGCGCACGTGGCAGTAGTCGGGGTCGGTGATGCGGCGTTCCCACATGCGCGCCGTGCCTGCGAGGGTCCAGAGCAGGCCGGGTTCGGGGTGGCTCCAGTCGAGCGCTTTTCGCTGCTGCTCGCCGGTCTCGTTGACGTCGCGCCGCAGCTGATCGAGGTAGCGCAGGTAGTCCTTGCGGTCTTCGTTGGCCTCCGCCGCTTTCGGACCGCCACGGCCACCGCCGGCCAGCATGCCGAGCATCGACACCATCATCATGACGGGAAAGAGCATCGACATCGGATTGCGGGCCATGCCCGACGAGAACATCAGGGCCATCATCCCGACCATGGCGACGACCATGACCACGGGAAGGAGCTTGGTCAGAAGGTTTCCGGGAACCAGACGTGGAATCTCGGGCGGAGCCTGCAGGCTCACTTCGCCGCCCGGAATGCGTGGTACTTCCCGTCGCGCTTTGCGCACGAACCGAATAGTGCTCACTACTCGCCCCCCATGACTACAACCGCCCCGAAAAAACCGTGCAGCCGATCCGATCCCGAAACTCCGGGTCCGCCCCCCTGGGCTCGATCCGCGAAGTCAGACACTAACCCATGGAGGGCGATCGGGCATATAGGAGGTCCGGGCCCTGGTGGACACTGGAGGCGCCGCCTGCTGTGTCGTAAGGTCACGGTGATCAAATCGGACGACGATCCGTGACCGGTCGTCGATCGGTGTCGTAACGGCGCAGATGGGGTTGTGCGTCGGAAGAGTTGGGGGAATTCGCAGTGTCCATCACCCATGACGAATCGCGGGGATCCGCCTCGTCCACCCGTCCCGGTGCCGCGGCCGATCTGTGCCGCATCACCGTCCTGTCGACGCATTCGCAGGTCGACATGGCCGTACCGTTCGGTGTGCCGCTCGCCATCCTCGTCCCGGGGATCGTCGACACCATCCGCACCCATCGCAGTACCAACGATTTCGACGACTCCCTCGAACAGTACGAACCGAGCGAGTGGGTTCTCGCGAAGATCGGGCACTCGCCGCTCTCGACCACGTTGACGTTGCACGAGCACGGAATCCGCGACGGCGATCTCCTCGTGCTCCAGAGCGTGCACGCCAGCGCACCGCCGCCGCTCTTCGACGACATCATGTACAACGTCGCGATCGCGGACGCCGAGGGCGACCGCGAGTGGACCCGGGGTTCCGCGCGGGTCGTGGGCTCCGTCGCCGCCGTGCTCGGCACCGTCGTCGGTTCGTTCGCGCTGTTGTGGTCCGGGGCGGGGACGGAAGGATTTCTGGGGGCGGGTTGTGCCCTCGCGACGGCCCTGCTGTTCCTGATCGCGGGAGCGGTCACCGGCCGCGTCTACGGCGACGCGCCCAGTTCAGTGGTCCTCAGCGGGTGCGCCGTTCCCCTCTCGTTCGCTGCGGGAATTCTGTTCGTGCCCGGCGATCTCGGCGCTGCGCACGTGCTCCTCGGGCTCGCACTGGCCGGCACCACCGCCGTTCTGGCGTTGCGGCTGGGCGGTGTCGGACTGCGATTGTTCACGGCACTGTCGGTGACGTCGCTGTTCGGATCGATCGCCGCGCTCGTCGCCACGCTGTTCGGCAACCCGATCGCCGCGGTCGGCGCGGGCGTCGTGGCGGCGGCGCTGATCGGACTCGCCTTCTCGGCCCGGGTGTCGATACTGCTGGCGAAGCTTCCGCTGCCTCCCGTCCCGGCGCCGGGCACGTCGGTCGATCCGTCCGAGGACGACCCGGACGACGAGGTCACGATGCCCTCGTTCGACTCCCTCGCGCAGCGTGCGGCACGTGCCCGCAAGTACCTCACGGGCCTAGTGGGAGCGATGACGGCACTCGCCGTGATCGGCGCCCTCGTCGCGGCGTATCCCGGCGTGCACGACGGAATCTTCTGGCCCGGGCTCTCTCTCGCAGTCGCCACCGCGACCGTTTTGATGTTCCGGGGACGCACGTACAGCAGCGCCGAGCAGGCCGTTCCGCTGATCGCGGGCGGCGTGACGATTCTGGTTCTGCTGCTCACCGCCGCGGCTGTCGCCGTACCCGACTTCGCGATCGCATCGTTCGCCGTCGCGATCCTGTTCGCCGTCGGTGGGCTGGTGCTGGGAATCCTCGCCCCCCGCCAGACGTTCTCGCCCGTGATGCGGCGGGTGGCCGAGCTCATCGATCTGGCGGTGATCGCGTCGATCGTCCCGCTGGTGTGCTGGGTGACCGGTCTCTACTCGCTGATGCGTGGACTGTGAGGCGCCGGCTCACCCGCGTCGTCCTGGCCACCGCGATCGTGGCGGTCACCGCCGCCGTGGGTCAGGGCGGCGCCTCGGCCGTGGTGCCCGCTCCCGTGGACGTCGGACTCGTTCCACCGGCGGACCGCCAGAAGGCCGAGCTACGCCGCAATTGCAAAGATGCCGTGCGCGTACCGGACGGCCCCGACGTTCCGGCGGCCCAGCGCGATCTCGACTTCCAATCGGTCTGGCCGATCACCAGGGGTGCCGGTCAGCTCGTCGCGGTGATCGACACCGGCGTCTCGCCGCACCCCCGACTCCCCGGACTCATGGATGGCGGCGACCTCGTGGGGACGCAGACCGGGACGGTCGACTGCGACGCGCACGGCACGCTCGTCGCCGGGTTGATCGGTGCCTCGCAGGTGCCCGGCTCCGGTTTCTCCGGCGGCGCACCGGATTCGCGGATCCTGTCGATCCGGCAGTCGAGCAAAGCGTACAACACCGCCGGCCAGGCCGACGAGGTCGACAACGCGGGCAACGCGGTCGGCGGATACGGAAATGTCGTGACGATGGCGACGGCGATCCGGCGTGCGGCCGACCAGGGTGCGACCGTCATCAATATCTCCGAGGTCGCGTGCAAGACCGCTGCGGAGGGGATCGGCAGCGGCGACCGGTACGTCGGGGCCGCCGTGAAATACGCCGTCACGGTGCACAACGCCGTGGTGGTCGCGGCGGCAGGCAACTTCGGTTCCGGAGACTGCAAGATTCAGAATCCACCGGTCGACCCCCTCCGGCCCGGCGCCGATCTGTCGGACTCCGTGGGCACGATTGCCAGTCCCGCGTGGTACGACGACTACGTGCTCACCGTCGGCTCCGTCGACGCGAACGGGTCGGCGAGCGACTTCAGCCTGGCCGGTCCATGGGTCGACGTCGCTGCTCCGGGAACCGGTCTGACGTCGCTGCACCCGACCACCGGCGACCTGACGAACACGACCTACGGCCCGGAGGGCAACGCCGAGCCGGTGCAGGGAACCAGTTTCGCCGCCCCGTTCGTCTCGGCGACCGTCGCCCTGGTCCGTTCGCGGTTCCCGCAACTCTCCGCACAACAGGTCATGGCTCGTATCGAGGCCACGGCGCATGCCCCGGCAGAGGGGTGGAATCCGTCGGTAGGACACGGCATCATCGATCCGCTGGCGGCAGTCACCGCCGACGTTCCCCTCGACGATGTCACCGTCGATCAGTCGAATTCCGTCGCGATCGACGCGCTTCCGGCCGCTGCTCCCCCGGATCATCGGCCGCGCAACGTCGCTGTGGCGGCCACCGGAACACTGGGTGCACTGCTCGTGCTCGGCGTCCTGGCGTCGTTTCCGCTCCGCCGCCGGTTCCGCTCGGCGACCGACCGGCACTGACCCGATCCGCTTCGCGGGGAGGATGCCGGCCGCTTGCGCGCGCCGGCATCCTCCCCGCGAACTCCTACTTGGATCCTGACGCGACAGCGGCAGGGTCGAGATCCGGCGCGACACCGTCGTGTGCGACGAGCGCCGACGACTTTCCGAGCGAGGGGCCCTGCGCCAGGAGGCCCAGTATCTGCCAGGGCGCGAGAGGCTGGGCGCCGTCGAGCCCCAACGCCTTGGCGGAGTCCTTGTCCGCGTCCTTGTCCGGGATGCCGAACCGAACTCCCGTGTCCGCGACGAAGAACCAGCTGTCGCGTCGTGTGCTCGTGGGCTCGATGCCGGTGGACTGCACGAAACCGCTGGTCCCCGGTTGTACGTAGACCGTGTCGGCGTTGTCGCCCGCGTCGTCCGCCTGGGCCAGTTCGACCGCGCGGGCGTCGCCGGGGATCGGAAGGGTCCGGCCCGCGACCAGCGACAGTTCGGCCGCCGGACCGCTCGAGCCGGTCTCGTCCGGCGCACGGAGAGGCTTCCAGGTCAGGCAGCTCACGGGACTGTCGGAGGCATCGACGATCGTGGGTGCCGACTCGGGGAAACTGTCCACCGCAAGCTGTTCCACGGAGGGGATTCGCTTGGTGGCGTCCGGCGGGACGCTCGACATCTCGGTCTCGCCGTGCGAGTCCGACAGGAAGATCAGGTTCGCGACGGCCGAGCTGATCTTCTGGATGCCGTCGCTAAGGACCACGTAGTGGGCGGTCTCGGAGCCGATGAGCGCCGTGAACACCGATCCCACGACCTTGTCCTGCAACGGATACCGGGGGCTGCTCCCGGCCCCCGGAATGACGGGTGCCGTGAGTGGCGGCACTTCGGGGATGGCGTTGATGAGACCCTTGCTCACCGGGCGCGGCCGGGCGCCTTCGAGGCCCAGCGCACGGGTGACAGCGGGGTCGTCCAGGTCGACCCGAGCCCGCTTGCCGCCGTATATCAGGTACGCCGCGTCGGAAGTCGACGCGAGCAGTCCCTGATCTCCCGTGAGGGTCCCGCCACCGTTGGAGGCCTCCGGCTGGCCGACGATGACCGATGTTGTGACGGAATGACTTCCGTCGGCTGCGATCGAATCGCACACGGTCCACGGTGTCTTCGCCGCGGGATCTCCGGCCGGCAGTGCCGACGGCGCGCCGGGAATCCCGACGAGGGCACCGCGCGGGCGGGTGTCGAGTTCGGATTCCTTGACGATCACCGGATTCTCGGACTTTCCGACGATGAGCCGTGCGGACGCGAGATTCAGGACGGGACGGAGTGTGTCGCCCATGACGACGAACATGGCGCCCGAATCCTTGCCGACGACGATCGACGCGTCACCGATCTTGTCCTGCGGACGGAACAGCGCCAGCGCGGCGCACCCGGCGAGGCCGAGCGACGCGATCACGACCCCCACCGCGAGTGCGCGCGACTGCGACCGCATGGGGTCGTGCAACATTCGGACGTCGCGGCGCACCAGGGCGTGCTCCATCCTTCTGACCAGAAAGCGATACCCGTTGACCTGCCACCGGGTAGTGGGTGTTACAGCCATTGTTCCTCCCCCGTGCTGCACAGCGCTCGGGGTGACACAGTACAGTTCCATCGACAATCTTCACGGCGGACGGGTACGGGTCTGCTGGGTTCAGGTATTCGGGGGAGGAACCATGGACCGTTCACGTGTCACACGTCGGCCGTCGCCTCTTCGGTTTTCGGCGGCCGAGGTGATCATCGCGCAACTTCTGGGGGTGACCGGCGGGGTCGTGGCCTCGCTGTGCGGGCTGGTCTGGTGGGGCGCCGTCGCACTTGCCGTCGTCCTCGTCGTCGCCGCGCTCGTCCGGGTGGGCGGCTGGTCGAGCCTGGACTGGGCGCGGACGTATTGGCGGTACTGCACCGAACCCGGCCGGGCGGAGTCCCGCACCGTCGACTTCCAGGCGCCGACCGGTCAGTCCGTCGGGCTCCGCTGGGACGGGGGGAACGTGGTCGCCGTCGTCGAGGTCCTGCCTCCCGCGGGCAGTCTCACCCAGATCACCCGAGACGGCTTCCAGACGACGCACGAACTCCCCACCGACGCGCTCGCCGCGTGCCTCGTGCAGCACGACATTTCGCTGACCGGTATCGACATCGTCAGCCACGGTTATCGCGCCGCGGCGGGCACGCCGGCAACCGATGTGTACGACAGGCTGGTCGGCCCGCTCCCGGCGACGGCGACCCGGATGGTGTGGCTCGCCCTGCGATTCGACGCCACCGAGAGCGTCGCGGCCGTGGCGCGGCGAGGCGGCGGTGAGGAAGGCGCTTCCCGCGCGATCACGATCGCGGCCGGCCGGGTCGTGCGCGCACTCGCCGATTCCGGCTGCCGCGCGCGGATTCTCACCGCCCCGGAGATCGACTCCGCCGCGCTGCAGATCAGCCGCGGCGTCGACCCGAAGACCTTCACACAGACGTGGAAGCAGGCACCGCTGCCCGGAGTGTGCAACACCGGCTACGGCGTCGACCCGCGGTACCTGACGCGAGATCTGCTCGCGAAGCTGTGGGTCCCGTCGAGCCTCGGTACCACCGTGACGATCCGGCTCCGTCCCAGCGGGCACGACGGCCAGGTGAAGGTGGGTGCCGCCTGCCGGGTGACCACGCGGACGATGCCCGAGCCGCTCGCAATTCCCGGGCTCGTCTCGATGCAGGGCAGGCACAAGGACGGGCTGCTGTCCAATCTCCCCGTCGCTATGCCGGACCTCGACGACGTGATGCCCTTGACCGACATGTCCGTCGAGGATCTGCGCGGCCTGCAGTTGCCCCCGGCGGGATGCGGCCAGCTCATCGGCTCCGACGACTACGGCCACGGAATCACCGCCCGCATCGCAGGTCCCGGCGTCGGCATGGTCTACGTGGCGGGCGAACTGTACCTCGCCCAGCAGCTCGTGTTCCGTGCCGTCGCGACAGGTGCCCGGGTGCTCATCCACACCGATCGGCCCGACGCGTGGTCGTCGTTGATCGACTCCATCGCCACACCTGACCGGTTGCGCATCGCAGGTCACAACCCGCAGTCCGACAACAGGTTCAACACGGTGGTGTTCGACGGCGTCAACGCGCTGCCGCCCCGCGCCGGCGTCACGGCGATCTACCTGTACGGGGAGCCGAGTCAGTGGCCCGGCGCCGAACCGGACCTGTCGATCGTCCAGCCGAATGCGCTGGGCGACCGGATTCTTCTGTCGACGGGAGGGACGAGCATCGAACTGATGCTGGTGACGATCTCGTCCGAGACGGCGTTCATCGGCCGCCCGCGCGCGGTGGAGGAGTACTCGCCCGCCTACCAGTACTAGCCGGGGTACGGCGTGGTCTCGCGCTGAACCCGGACCGCGTCGGCCCACCACACCAGTTGTGCCAGCATGCGGTCCGCCGAGTCGATGGCGGCGCCGTCGGTGGTCTGCCCCTGGTCGTCGAATCTCTTGCGCACCCGGTGGAAGCTCACGCTCTGCCGGACCGACACCATGTGGAGTTCCGCTACAACCTGACGTAGCTGCTCGGTTGCCCGGAGCCCGCCTGCCAGTCCGCCGTACGACACGAAACCGATGGGCTTCGAGCGCCATTCGTGTTTGAGACTGTCGAACGCGGTCTTCAGTGCCGCAGGGTAGCCGTGGTTGTACTCGGAGGTGACGGCCACGAATCCGTCGGCTCGGCCCACCCGCTCACGGAATTCGTCGGTCACCGTGGATTCGTCGAAATCCTGCGGCAACGGCGTGTCGGCGAGGTCGATGACCCCCACGTCCAGTCCCGGGTAGGCGCGCGCACGTTCGGCGAACCAGCCGGCGACGACGGGAGCGATCCGGCCGACCCTGACGGACCCGATGATGATCTCGATCCGGACTGGCGCGACTGCGGTCATGAACACGCTCCTTCTTTCCGGGGCAATCCTGGAGGTCGATGATCGGGCTTCAGTCGCCGCAGCAGCCGCCGGGCACGGTCCGAACGTCCCGGGTGATCTGGTTGCGTGCCGCCAGATCCGCGTCTTCGGGGTAGTCGACCCGCACCAGGGACAGTCCGTGCGCGGGGGCCACCAGAATCGAACTCGACCGCGACTTCTCGCGGAGGAGACCCTCGATCCAGCCCAGATCGCGCCTGCCCTCCCCCACGGCGAGAACCGCACCGACGAGACTGCGCACCATCGACCAGCAGAACGCGTCGGCGCTGACGAAGGCGGTGAACACGTCGCCGTCGCGTTCCCAATCGAAACGCTGCAGATCGCGGACCGTGGTGGCGCCTTCCCGGCGTTTGCAGAACGCCGCGAAGTCGTGCAACCCCAGCAGCGTCGCGGACGCCGAGCGCATGAGTTCGAGGTCGAGGACCTTCGGATACGACACGGTGTCCCGGGCTCGGAGCGGGTCGGCACCGTAGACCGCCGATGTCAGGCGGTACTCGTAGTGCCTCCGCATCGCGGAAAACCGTGCATCGAAGTGTTCGGGCGCGAAGGAGATGTGCTTGATCCGCACATCTTTCGGCAGAAACCGCGCGAGCCTGCGGACCAGCCGGGACGGGTCTTCCGGCAGGGCGTCGACCGGAACGTCGACGTGCGCGACCTGACCGTTGGCGTGGACGCCGGCGTCGGTCCGCCCCGCCACGGTGAGCTGCAACGGCGTGCGCAGGACGGCGCCGAGCTTCTCCTCGATCTCCCCGCACACGGTGCGCAGGCCGTTCTGGCGGGCCCACCCGGAGAAGTCCGTTCCGTCGTATGCGATATCCAGGCGCAAGCGGCGGGTCTCATACGAAACGGGCCCGCCGTCCCTCGGGGGGACGACGGGCTCGTTCGATTCAGCGTGTGCCGAAACCAAGTGGACTAGTCCTTCTTGGCCTCTTCGGCCTCGGGAGCGTCGGCCGCGGTGGCGGACTCGTCCTCGATGGCCTCGACGACGGCGTCAGCGTTCTCGACCTCGGCGTCCGTTGCCTCGGCCTCGACGGCCTCGACGACGTTCTCCTCGGCGGGAGCAGCAGCCGGCGCATCCTTCGACGCCTTCACGCGACGAGCGCGGTCGGCCTCGGAGGTGACGGTCTTCTCCTTGACGAGCTCGATGATCGCCATCGGCGCGTTGTCGCCCTTACGGGGGACCGTCTTGATGATGCGGGTGTAGCCGCCGTCACGATCGGCGTAGAACGGGCCGATCTCCGCGAACAGGGTGTGCACGACATCCTTGTTGCGGATGACCTTCAGAACCTCGCGACGGTGAGCCAGGGTCCCGGCCTTGGCGTGCGTGACGAGCTTCTCGGCGTACGGGCGCAGGGCCTTGGCCTTGGACTCCGTGGTGGTGATGCGGCCGTGCTCGAAGAGCGCGGTAGCCAGATTGGCGAAGATCGCCTTCTGGTGCGAAGCCGACCCGCCGAAGCGGGCACCCTTCTTGGGCTTGGGCATGATGATCTCCTAGTAAAGGACCGTGAGCTACAGCTGTTCGGTCTCGGCGTAGTCCTCGGTGCCCTCGGCATCACCGAAGGAACCGGCGTCCGTGTCGCTCCACGTTCCGGTGGCGGCGTCGTAGCCGGCAACGGTGGTGGGATCGAAGGACGCGGGGCTGTCCTTGAGGGCCAGGCCGAGCGAATGCAGCTTGACCTTCACCTCGTCGATGGACTTCTGTCCGAAGTTGCGGATGTCGAGCAGATCGGACTCGGTACGGCCGACAAGCTCACCGACGGTGTGAACACCCTCGCGCTTGAGGCAGTTGTAGGAACGGACCGTCAGGTCCAGGTCCTCGATGGGCAGTCCGAACGAAGCAATGTGATCGGCCTCGGCGGGCGAGGGTCCGATCTCGATGCCTTCTGCTTCGACGTTCAGCTCACGGGCCAGGCCGAAGAGCTCAACCAGGGTCTTGCCCGCAGAAGCGAGCGCGTCCCGAGCGGTGATGGAGTTCTTGGTTTCCACATCGAGCACGAGCCGATCGAAGTCGGTGCGCTGCTCGACGCGGGTGGCCTCCACCTTGTAGGTGACCTTGAGCACCGGCGAGTAGATCGAGTCGACCGGGATACGGCCGATCTCGGCGCCGGACGCCTTGTTCTGGACGGCGGGGACGTAGCCGCGACCGCGCTCGACGACGAGCTCGATCTCCAGCTTTCCCTTGTCGTTCAGGGTGGCGATGTGCAGATCCGGGTTGTTCACGGTGACGCCGGCCGGGGGCACGATGTCGCCTGCGGTCACAGCGCCGGGGCCCTGCTTGCGGACGTACATGGTGACCGGCTCGTCCTCTTCGGAGCTCACGACGAGGCCCTTGAGGTTCAGGATGACGTCGGTGACGTCTTCCTTCACACCGGGAACTGTGGTGAACTCGTGCAGAACGCCGTCGATGCGGATGCTGGTGACAGCAGCGCCGGGAATCGACGAGAGCAGCGTGCGGCGGAGCGAATTGCCGAGGGTGTACCCGAAGCCTGGCTCGAGGGGCTCGATGACGAACTTCGAGCGGTTGTCAGCGATGACCTCTTCGGTCAGCGTGGGTCGCTGAGAAATGAGCATTGGATTTCCTCCTGTACGGGCGTCCGCTATTTGACGCCCACGATGGGAAAGGCACTTCGTGCCCGTGCGCCTTTCCGGTAGTCGGAACTACCGGAAAGGCGCACGAGCCGTCAGGCCTACTTCGAGTAGTACTCGACGATGAGCTGTTCCTGCAGAGGAACGTCGATCTGCGCACGCTCGGGAAGCTGGTGAACCAGAACCCGGAGACGTCCACCGACAACCTGCAGCCAACCCGGGATCGGGCGATCGCCCTGGGTCTCGCGCGCAACCTGGAAGGGAAGCGTGGACAGCGACTTGTCCTTGACATCGATGATGTCGTACTGGGAGACGCGGTAGCTGGGGATGTCGACCTTCTTGTTGTTCACGAGAAGGTGACCGTGCGTGACCAGCTGACGGGCCTGGCGGCGGGTGCGTGCCAGTCCGGCGCGGTACACGACGTTGTCGAGACGCGACTCCAGGATGCGGAGCAGGTTCTCACCGGTCTTACCGGGGCGGTTGTTCGCCTCCTTGTAGTACAGGCGGAACTGCTTCTCCATGACGCCGTAGGTGAAGCGAGCCTTCTGCTTCTCCTGCAGCTGGAGCAGGTACTCGCTCTCCTTGATCCGCGCGCGGCCGTGCTGGCCCGGCGGGTAGGGACGACGCTCGAACGCCTGGTCGCCTCCAACGAGGTCGACGCGCAGACGACGCGACTTGCGGGTGATGGGTCCGGTATAACGTGCCATTTTTTTCTACCTATCCTTCCCGCTAGACCCGACGCCGCTTGGGCGGACGGCAGCCGTTGTGCGGCTGGGGGGTGACATCGGAAATGGTGCCGACCTCGAGGCCTGCAGCCTGAAGCGAGCGGATCGCGGTCTCACGGCCGGAGCCGGGGCCCTTGACGAAGACGTCGACCTTCTTGACACCGTGCTCCTGCGCCTTGCGGGCTGCATTCTCTGCGGCCAGCTGGGCGGCGAACGGGGTCGACTTACGCGAACCCTTGAAGCCGACGTGTCCCGAGGACGCCCAGGAAATCACGTTTCCGGCGGGGTCCGTGATGGACACGATGGTGTTGTTGAACGTGCTCTTGATGTGAGCGGCGCCGTGCGGGACGTTCTTCTTGTCCCTGCGACGCGCCTTCTGGGTCTTCTTCGGACCGGTGCTACGTGACTTGGGGGGCATTACTTCGCCTTCTTCTTGCCTGCAATGGTGCGCTTCGGACCCTTACGGGTACGGGCGTTGGTCTTGGTGCGCTGACCACGCACGGGCAGACCACGACGGTGGCGCAGGCCCTGGTAGCAGCCGATCTCGATCTTGCGTCGGATGTCGGCCTGGACCTCGCGGCGAAGGTCACCCTCGACCTTCAGCGACTCCTCGATGTACTCGCGGAGCTTGGCCAGATCCTCGTCCGAGAGATCCTTGCTCCGCAGATCCGGGCTGACGCCGGTGGCGTCCAGGATCTCCTTGGAGCGGGTACGGCCGATGCCGTAGATGTAAGTAAGTGCGATCTCCATCCGCTTTTCACGGGGAAGATCGACACCTGCGAGACGTGCCATGTCGGCATTTCCTATCGGTGTGCGGAGGTCTGCTCCCAGTCCATCCCCTGTGCCTCTTCAAACGTCGGCGGTCTCGCGACCGACAATGCTTCAACTAACTCAGTGGGGCCCCGGCCTCCGTGCCGGGGGTGAACCAGTACCTGCTCGAGAGCCGTGAGTACTGGCTGGTGCTGGGAGGTCATCTTTGCTTGTTGCCAAGCAGATCCTCGAAAAGCGGAGATCTAGCCCTGACGCTGCTTGTGGCGCAGGTTCTCGCAGATCACCATGACCCGGCCGTTACGACGGATCACCTTGCACTTTTCGCAGATCTTCTTGACGCTCGGCTGAACCTTCACGTCTTCTGATCTCCTGTTTTGTGGCAGCCCACTACGCAGATCCGCAGCGGACGTACTTCTCCCCGACCTGGTCGGGCGGGGAAGCTTTTACTTGTACCGGTAAACGATGCGTCCGCGCGACAAGTCGTAGGGCGACAGCTCCACGACAACGCGATCTTCCGGGAGGATGCGAATGTAGTGCTGACGCATCTTTCCGCTGATGTGGGCGAGAACCTTGTGGCCGTTCTCGAGCTCAATGCGGAACATCGCATTGGGCAGCGGCTCGACTACTCGTCCCTCGACCTCGATGGCCCCGTCTTTCTTAGCCATATCCTCCGCGATCCATGTGGTTTGGCGTGCTTATTGCATCTGTTTCCGTTACCGTGGCGCCCAATGGGATCTTCACCGGCCGAAACATGAACAATCCGGATCGAATCCGGCACTGGGCACGCAGACAACCGGCACGCATAGCGCACCGTTGATCCATGTTACGGGAAATTGCTCACCAGGCCAAATGCGGTCCCCGGAGGACCCGCCCGCCCGGCGAGAATTCCGCTTCCGAACCCCACCGGTCACGACTCTCGAAGGATGGTGTGCGTGCGCGCCCTGGTACAGCGAGTGACGTCCGCGTCGGTCCGAGTGGACGGCGACGAGGTGGGACGGATCACTCCCCCGGCCGGCGGCCACGGGCTGCTCGTCCTGGTCGGCGTCACCCATACGGACGACTCGGCGAAGGCGGCGCTGCTCGCTAAGAAGGTGTGGACCATGCGCATCCTGGAGAACGAGCAGTCCGCTGCCGACCTCGACGCCCCGGTGCTCGTCGCCAGTCAGTTCACGCTGATGGCGGACACCCGGCGGGGCAGGCGCCCGTCCTGGTCCGCCGCGGCGCCGAGGCCCGTGGCGGAACCACTGGTGGACGAGTTCACCGGCGCCCTCCGCGAGCTGGGCGCAACCGTCGAGACGGGCGTGTTCGGCGAACACATGGAGATCAGCCTCGTCAACGACGGCCCGGTGACGCTGCTGATCGACGTGTAGCCCGCACCCGCGGGCGGCCGCTACTCCGGACGCAGGGTCAGGATGCGCGGTCCGTCCTCGGTGACGGCGACCGTGTGCTCCCAATGCGCCGCACGGGTGCCGTCCGTGGTGACGACGGTCCAATCATCCTCGAGGACAACCGTATCCGTGGTACCGAGGGTCAGCATCGGCTCGATCGCCAGAACGGAACCGACCACCAGTTGAGGCCCCTTGCCGGGGGCTCCCTCGTTGGCGAGGAACGGCTCCATGTGCATTTCCCGGCCGATGCCGTGACCGCCGTAGCCGTCGACGATGCCGTACTTGCGGTCGTGCGCGACCTCGGCGGCGCGGGTGCCGAGTTCGATGGCGTGCGAGATGTCGGTGAGCCGGTTGCCGGGCAGCATGGCCGCGATCCCCGCCTCCATCGACAGCCGGGTGGCCTCGCTGAGCTGCTGGTCCGCTTCGATGATGTCGCCGACACCGAACGTCCACGCGGAGTCGCCGTGCCAGCCGTCGAGAATGGCGCCGCAGTCGATGGAGACGAGGTCTCCCTCGGCGAGAATGTCTTCTGCCGAGGGAATCCCGTGCACCACGCGATCGTTCACTGACGAACAGATCGACCCGCTGAACCCGTGGTAGCCCTTGAACGACGGCACGGCGCCGGCGCCACGGATGACCGACTCGGCCACCTCGTCGAGTTCGAGCGTGCTCACACCCGGCTTCGCCGCTTCGCGGACCGCGACGAGAGCCGCACCGACGATGGCACCGGCGGCCGCCATCGCGTCCAGCTCGCCCGCGGTCCGGAACGGAACGACCTTGCGCTTACGCCCGAAGCCCATTACTTACCCAGCGCTGCCAGTGCGCGAGCGTTGACCTCGTCGACCTCACCGAGGGCGTCGACGGTCACCAGCTGCTCCTTGTAGTGATCGAGCAGCGGCGCGGTCTCCTCGCGGTACACCCGGAGCCGGTTGCGGATGACGTCTTCCTTGTCGTCGGCGCGGCCACGGGCCAGCATCCGCTCGACCACGACGTCCTCGTCGACGATGAACGACAGCACGGCGTCGAGCTTGGTGTTCAGCTCGGCCAGGATCGCCTCGAGCGCCTGAGCCTGGTCGACGGTCCGGGGGAAACCGTCGAGGAGGAACCCGTTGGCGGCATCCGGCTCGCCGACGCGGGCCTTCACCATGTTGTTGGTGATCTCGCTGGGAACCAGGTCCCCGGCGTCCAGGTACTTCTTCGCCTCGAGGCCGAGAGGGGTGGCCTGGCCGATGTTCGCGCGGAACAGGTCGCCCGTGGAGATGTGCGGGACGCCGAGCTTCTCGGACAGGATCGCGGCCTGGGTGCCCTTGCCTGCACCGGGAGGACCAAGGAGGACAAGTCTCACTTGAGGAACCCTTCGTAGTTACGTTGCATCAATTGACTTTCGATCTGCTTGACCGTGTCCAGGGCGACGCTGACGAGAATCAGCACGGCCGCACCACCGAAGATGCTGCTGGAGGTCTGGCTTCCGGACAGGAAGAAGTGGGGCAGCACCGCGATCAGGCCGAGGTAGATCGAGCCGGGAACGGTGATGCGGTTGAGCACGTAATTCAGGTAGTCCGCGGTGGGGCGACCCGGGCGGATACCGGGGATGAAGCCGCCGAACTTCTTCATCTCGTCCGCGCGCTCTTCCGGATTGAACGTGATCGCGACGTAGAAGAACACGAAGAACACGATCAGCGCGAAGTAGATGACGATGTACACCGGGTTGTTCGGATTCACCAGGTATTCGTTGATGATCCGCTGCCACCAGCTGGGGTCGGCGGCCGACGTGGCGCCGGTGAGCTGCGCGATGAGGTTCGGCAGGTACAGCAGCGACGACGCGAAGATGACCGGGATGATGCCGGCCTGGTTGACCTTGAGCGGCAGGTACGTCGACGAACCGCCGTACATCTTGCGGCCGACCATGCGCTTGGCGTACTGCACCGGGATGCGCCGCTGGCCCTGCTCGACGAAGACCACGCCGGCGATGATGGCGAGCGCCGCGACGCAGATGATCGCGAAGATCAGTCCACCGCGGCTGTCCAGGATGGCCTTGCCCTCGGACGGCAGGCGGGACGCGATACCCGAGAAGATCAGCAGCGACATGCCGTTGCCGACACCGCGCTCGGTGATGACCTCGCCGAACCACATGACGAGTGCAGCACCCGCGGTCATGACCAGCACGATGATCACGAGACCGAAGATGCTCTTGTCGGCGATGATCTCTTCCTGACATCCCTGCAGCAGCTGGCCGCGGGACGCGAGCGCCACGATGCCGGTGGCCTGCAGGATCGCCAGGGCGATCGACAGATAGCGCGTGTACTGCGTCATCTTCGCCTGGCCGGACTGGCCTTCCTTCCGGAGTTCCTCGAACTTCGGAATGACGACCGTCAACAGCTGGACGATGATGCTGGCCGTGATGTACGGCATGATGCCGATCGCGAAGATCGACAGCTGCAGCAGTGCACCGCCGGAAAACAGGTTGATCAGCGAGTAGATGCCCGCGGTATCGCCGCCCGACAGCTGATCGACACACGATCGGACGTTGGCGTAGTCCACGCCCGGCGACGGGATCACGGCACCGATGCGATACAGCGCAACGAGACCGAGCGCGATGAGGATCTTCCGCCTCAGGTCCGGGGTCCTGAGGGCCGAGACGAAGGCGGAAAGCAAAGATCCTCCTGGCACGACGGTGGGGAGACGAAGTCGTAAGCAGACTTGTCCGTGAATGAACTCTAGAACTCTAACAGTGGCAACTGAACGCACAGTTGGGCGACCTGCGGCAGTGCTGCCCGTACAGCCGCAAATGGCCGCAGTACAGCGCGGGGCTGTACTGCGGCCATCTACTGGCTAGCGGTGATAGCTCACAGCTCGGTGGCGGTACCACCGGCAGCAGCGATCTTCTCCTTGGCGGAGCCGGTGAACTTGTCGACCGTCACCTGGACGGCGACAGTCAGGTCGCCGTCGCCGAGAACCTTGACGAGCTGGTTCTTGCGAACGGCACCCTTGGCAACGAGGTCCTCGACCGTGACCTGTCCACCCTCGGGGAACAGACGGGCGATGTCGCCGACGTTGACGACCTGGTACTCGGTGCGGAACGGGTTGGTGAAGCCCTTGAGCTTGGGCAGACGCATGTGCAGCGGCATCTGTCCACCCTCGAAGGCGGCGGGCACATTCTTGCGGGCCTTGGTGCCCTTCGTGCCGCGGCCTGCGGTCTTGCCGCGCTTGCCGCCCTCACCACGACCGACGCGGATCTTGTCGGACTTGGCTCCCGGCGCGGGGCGCAGGTGATGCAGTTTGATGGTCATGGTTAGACCTCCTCAACTGTGACGAGGTGGCGCACCACGTTGATCAGACCGCGGTTCTGCGCATTGTCCTCGCGGACAACCGTCTGACGGATGCCCTTCAAGCCGAGGGTGCGCAGCGAGTTCCGCTGGTTCTGCTTGGTACCGATGGTGCTCTTGATCTGAGTGACCTTGAGTTCGGCCATTACTTCACGCTCCCAGCCTGTGCGCGCGCACGCAGCATGCCGGCGGGGGCAACGTCCTCGAGGGCGAGACCGCGGCGAGCGGCAACTTCCTCGGGGCGCTGCAGGCCCTTGAGCGCAGCGACGGTCGCATGCACAACATTGATGGCGTTGTCGCTACCGAGCGACTTCGACAGAATGTCGTGGATGCCGGCGCATTCCAGCACGGCACGCACCGCGCCACCGGCGATGACACCGGTACCGGGGCTTGCCGGACGCAGCATGACGACGCCCGCTGCGGCCTCACCCTGAATCGGGTGCGTGATGGTGCTGCCGATCATCGGAACGCGGAAGAAGCTCTTGCGAGCCTCCTCGACGCCCTTCTGGATGGCCGCAGGAACTTCCTTGGCCTTGCCGTAGCCGACGCCGACCAGTCCGTTGCCGTCGCCCACGATCACCAGAGCGGTGAAGCTGAAGCGACGACCACCCTTGACCACCTTCGACACGCGGTTGATCGTGACGACGCGCTCGATGTGGTTCGACTTCTCGGCCGACTGTCCGCCGCGACGATCGTCGCGACCGCCACCACGACGGTCGCCGCCGCCGCGGTTGTCCCCGGTGTTGGGGCCATTCTGTCCGGCGGGTCCGCTTCCGCCGTCACGCCTCTGACGTCCCGGCATCAGGCTGTCCTTCCGTTCATGTACTCGGTCTTGGTCATCAGAACTTCAACCCGCCTTCGCGAGCTGCGTCCGCAAGGGCCGCGATGCGACCGTGGTAGCCGTGTCCGCCGTGGTCGAACACGACGGTCTCGACACCGGCTGCCTTCGCGCGCTCGGCGATCAGCTGACCGACCTTCGCACTGAGGGCCTTCTTGTCGCCGTCCGCTGCACGCACGTCGGCCTCGGTGGTCGACGCCGCAGCCAGGGTGTGGCCTGCGAGGTCGTCCACGAGCTGGACGTGGATGTGGCGCGAGGACCGGTTGACGACCAGGCGGGGACGCTCGGGCGTGCCGGAGACCTTCTTGCGGAGACGGAAGTGACGACGCACCTTCGACAGGCGACGCTTCGTGGACGCATCCTTGCCGAGCGGAATCCGCTTGGCTTTCTGGTTTGCAGTCTGGCTCATATCACTTACCCGTCTTTCCGACCTTGCGGCGGATCTGCTCACCCTCGTAACGCACGCCCTTGCCCTTGTACGGGTCCGGACGACGGAGACGACGGATGTTGGCCGAGATCTGCCCGACCTTCTGCTTGTCGATGCCCGACACCGAGAACCTGGTGGGCGACTCGACCGCGAAGGTGATGCCTTCCGGAGCCTCGATCGGGACCGGGTGGCTGTAGCCGAGTGCGAACTCGAGGTCCTTGCCCTTGAGCGCGACGCGGTAACCGACGCCGTGAATCTCCATCTTGGTGGTGTAACCGTCGGTGACACCGGTGATGAGGTTCTGAACCAGGGTGCGAGACAGACCGTGCAGCGCGCGGCTGCGACGCTCGTCGTCCGGACGGGTCACGCTGAGCGTGCCGTCGTCGTTCTTCGCAATGGCAATCGGCTCGGAGATCGTCAGGGCCAGCGAGCCCTTGGGTCCCTTGACCGTGACGTCCTGGCCGTCGATCGAGACGTCGACGCCGCCGGGGACGGTGACGGGAATCTTTCCAATACGCGACATTGTGGTGGCCTCCCTTACCAGACGTAGGCGAGGACTTCCCCGCCCACTCCTTGATTGGCCGCCTGGCGATCGGTGAGCAGGCCGGTGGACGTGGAAATGATCGCCACGCCGAGGCCGCCCAGAACCTTGGGCAGGTTGGTGGACTTCGCGTACACACGCAGACCCGGCTTGGAGACGCGGCGCACGCCGGCGAGGCTGCGCTCACGGCTCGGGCCGTACTTCAGGTCGACGATGAGGGTCTTGCCGACCTCGGCGTCTTCGGTGCGGTAGTCGGCGATGTAACCCTCGCGCTTGAGGATCTCGGCGATGTTCGCCTTGATCTTCGAGTGGGGCAACTTCACCTCATCGTGGTACGCCGTGTTGGCGTTGCGCAGACGCGTCAAGAAGTCTGCGATGGGGTCGGTCATGGTCATGAGGTTGACCTCTACCTTTCTCACAACGGTTCCCTCTGCCGTTTCCGGCGCAGGCCTATCGCGAAGTAGGTCTTACGTTTCCCGGTCCGAGGTTACGAACCGGAAGTCTGTGGGGGTGACGCCGTCGCCGTTGCGGCGACGGCGTCACCGGCTCACCAGGAGCTCTTGTGAACGCCGGGCAGCTCGCCGGCGTGCGCCATCTCACGGACGCAGATTCGGCACAGGCCGAACTTGCGGAACACCGAGTGCGGACGGCCGCAGCGCTGGCAGCGGGTGTAGGCGCGCACCGCGAACTTGGGCTTCTTGTTGGCCTTGTTGACCAATGCCTTCTTAGCCATTAGCTCAGTTCTCCTTGAACGGGAAGCCGAGGTGCTTCAGCAGGGCACGGCCTTCTTCGTTGTTGGTCGCGGTGGTCACCACGGTGATGTCCATGCCGCGCGGGCGGTCGATCTTGTCCACGTCGATCTCGTGGAACATCGACTGCTCGTTCAGGCCGAACGTGTAGTTGCCGTTGCCGTCGAACTGGTTGCCCGACAGGCCGCGGAAGTCCCTGATGCGGGGAAGCGCGACGGACACGAGACGGTCCAGGAACTCCCACATGCGGTCGCCACGCAGCGTGACGCGGGCACCGATCGGCATTCCCTCGCGGAGCTTGAACTGCGCGATGGACTTGCGTGCCTTGCGGATCTCGGGCTTCTGACCGGTGATCAGAGCGAGATCGTTGACGGCACCGTTGATCAGCTTGGCGTCGCGCGCGGCGTCACCGACACCCATGTTGACGACGACCTTGACGACGCCGGGGATCTGCATCACGTTGGCGTAGTCGAACTCGGTGTTCAGCGCAGCCTTGATCTCCTCGCGGTAGCGAGTCTTCAGGCGCGGCTGGATCTTGTTCTCAGTGGAGGTCATGTCAGATGTCCTTCCCGTTCTTCCGGGAAATCCGAACGCGCTTGCCGGACTCTTCGTCGGTCCGGTAGCCCACGCGAGTGGGGTTGCCGTCCGAGTCGACGACCGCGACGTTGGAAACGTGGATCGGGGCTTCCTGCGTGACGATGCCGCCGGAGGAAGCTCCGCGCTCGTTCGCGGAAACCGCGGTGTGCTTCTTGATGCGGTTCACGCCTTCGACGAGGACCTTGTTGGTCGCGGGGTAGGCCTGGATGACCTTGCCCTTCGCGCCCTTGTCCTTGCCGGCGATGACCAGCACGGTGTCACCCTTGTGCACCTTCATCACAGCACCTCCGGGGCGAGCGAGACGATCTTCATGAACTTCTTCTCACGCAGCTCGCGGCCGACGGGGCCGAAGATGCGGGTGCCACGGGGATCGTTGTCCGGCTTGATGAGGACGGCGGCGTTCTCGTCGAACTTGATGTACGACCCGTCCGGACGGCGGCGTTCCTTGGTGGTGCGGACGATGACGGCCTTGACGACCTCGCCCTTCTTGATGTTTCCACCCGGGATGGCGTCCTTGACGGTGGCGACGATGATGTCACCGATCCCGGCGTAGCGGCGAGACGAACCACCGAGAACGCGGATGCAGAGAATCTCCTTGGCACCCGTGTTGTCGGCGACGCGCAGCCGCGACTCCTGCTGAATCACTTACTTCTCCTTGACCTGGACTGTTGCACGGCAGATTTCCGACCCGACGTGCGCGGTCTGCACCCGTGCCCTGCGAGAGGGGCCGCCCGGGTGGGCGGCACAACGGTGGGGTTGCCGTGCGTCTGCCGCAAGGCAACCCCACCATCGTACTGGATGCATTATTCGGTTTCTTACTTGGCCTTCTCGAGGACCTCGACGAGACGCCAGTGCTTGGTCGCGGACAGCGGACGGGTCTCCATCAGCTGCACGCGGTCACCGATGCCTGCGACGCCGTTCTCGTCGTGCGCCTTCACCTTGCTGGTGCGCCGGATGATCTTGCCGTAGAGCGGGTGCTTGACCCGGTCCTCGAGCTCGACCACGATCGTCTTCTCCATCTTGTCGGAGACGACGTATCCGGTGCGGACCTTACGGCTGCCGCGCTCTTCAGTGCTCACTGCTTTTTCCTCACTCATGCCGCGTCACCTGCGTCCGGACCGACGGCCAGCCCGAGCTCACGCTCACGCAGAACGGTGTAGATGCGCGCGATCTCGTGACGAACGGTACGCAGTCGACGGTTGTTGTCCATCTGACCCGTGGCCATCTGGAAACGAAGGTTGAACAGCTCTTCCTTCGACTCACGAAGCCGGGTGACCAGCTCTTCTTCGGTGAGCTCGCGGAGCTCTGCGGCTGGGGTTCCAGTAGCCATCAGAACTGCTCCTCCCTTGTCACGATCCGGCACTTGCACGGGAGCTTGTGCATCGCGCGACGCAGGGCCTCACGAGCGATCTCCTCATTGGGGTAGCTCATTTCGAACATCACGCGACCGGGCTTGACGTTCGCGATCCACCACTCGGGCGAACCCTTACCGGAACCCATGCGGGTTTCGGCCGGCTTCTTGGTGAGGGGGCGATCCGGGAAGATGTTGATCCAGATCTTGCCGCCACGCTTGATGTGCCGGGTCATGGCGATACGAGCGGACTCGATCTGCCGGTTGGTGATGTAGGCGGGCTCGAGAGCCTGGATGCCGTAGTCACCGAAGGTCACCTGGGTTCCACCCTTGGCGGCACCCGAACGGCTCGGATGGTGCTGCTTGCGGTGCTTGACCCGCCGTGGGATCAACATGCGTCAGCCCTCCTTCTGTTCAGTCGTAGCGGGTGCATCGGCGGTGGCGGTCGCTGCGCGGCCGGCCTCGGTGCTGGTCGCGGTGGTGCCGGTGGCACCGGAGCGACGGGGACGGCTCGGACGCTCACGCCGCGGGCGGTCGCCTGCGGGAGCAGCCACGTTGGCGGCGAGCTCACGCTTGCCACCGACGATGTCGCCCTTGTAGATCCAGACCTTCACGCCGATGCGGCCGAAGGTGGTCTTGGCCTCGTAGAGGCCGTAGTCGATGTCCGCGCGAAGCGTGTGCAGCGGCACACGGCCTTCGCGGTAGAACTCCGACCGGGACATCTCGGCGCCGCCGAGACGACCGGAGCACTGAACGCGGATTCCCTTGACGTTGGGCTGACGCATGGCCGACTGGATGGCCTTGCGCATGGCGCGACGGAAGGCGACACGGTTCGAGAGCTGCTCGGCCACACCCTGTGCGACGAGCTGAGCCTCGGCCTCGGCGTTCTTGACCTCGAGGATGTTCAGCTGAACCTGCTTGCCGGTCAGCTTCTCGAGCTCGGAACGGATGCGATCGGCTTCGGCGCCGCGGCGGCCGATGACGATGCCCGGGCGGGCGGTGTGGATGTCGACACGAACACGGTCACGCGTGCGCTCGATCTCGACCTTCGCGATGCCCGCGCGCTCCATGCCGGTGGCGAGGAGCTTACGGATGGCGACGTCTTCCTTGACGTACTCCGCGTACTGCTTGTCTGCGTACCAGCGAGACTTCCAGTCGGTGGTGATGCCGAGGCGGAAGCCGTGCGGGTTGATTTTCTGGCCCACTACTGAGCACTTCCCTTCCGGCGATTACGGGTCGATGTTCCGGTCTTCGGCAGGCTCTCCACGATCACGGTGATGTGACTGGTGCGCTTGCGGATACGGAACGCACGTCCCTGTGCACGCGGCTGGAACCGCTTGAGGGTCGCGCCCTCGTCCACGAACGCCGTGGCGACGACAAGCGTGCTCGGGTCGAGGTCGAGGTTGTTCTCGGCGTTGGCTGCTGCGGAGGCGATCACCTTGGCGACCGGCTCGCTCGCTGCCTGCGGCGCGAACTTCAGGATGTTCAGGGCGTCTTCAACCGAACGCCCGCGGACCAGGTCCACAACGCGACGCGCCTTCATCGGCGTGACGCGCACGTGGCGCGCTACTGCCTTGGCGGTCGGGTTGGCGGTTTCGGTGTTGCTCATCGCCTCTTCGCCTTCCGATCATCCTTGATGTGACCCTTGAACGTGCGGGTCGGTGCAAACTCTCCGAGCTTGTGTCCGACCATCGAGTCGGAAACGAACACGGGGACGTGCTTGCGGCCGTCGTGAACCGCAAACGTGTGGCCGATGAAGTCCGGGATGATCGTGGAACGACGGGACCAGGTCTTGATGACCTGCTTGGTTCCCTTTTCGTTCTGCACGTCCACCTTCGCGAGGAGGTGGTCATCGACGAACGGGCCCTTCTTGAGGCTGCGTGGCATCCTTCACTCCCTCCTAGCGCTTGTTCTTGCCGGTACGGCGACGACGGACAATGAGCTTGTCGCTCGCCTTGTTCTTGCGGGTGCGGCCCTCGGGCTTGCCCCACGGGCTGACCGGGTGGCGACCACCGGAGGTCTTACCCTCACCACCACCGTGCGGGTGGTCGACCGGGTTCATCACGACACCACGGACGGTCGGGCGCTTGCCCTTCCAGCGCATACGGCCGGCCTTGCCCCAGTTGATGTTCGACTGTTCGGCGTTGCCGACCTCACCGATCGAGGCGCGGCAGCGAACGTCGACGCGACGGATTTCGCCGGACGGCATACGCAGCGTGGCGTAGGTGCCTTCCTTACCGAGCAGCTGGATGCTGGATCCGGCCGAGCGGGCCATCTTCGCGCCGCCACCCGGGCGGAGTTCCACCGCATGGATGGTGGTACCCGTCGGGATGTTGCGCAGGGGCAGGTTGTTGCCGGGCTTGATGTCGGCGCCTGCACCGGACTCGACCGGTGCACCCTGGAACAGGCCCTTGGGGGCGATGATGTAGCGCTTCTCGCCGTCCGCGTAGTGCAGCAGGGCGATACGCGCGGTGCGGTTGGGGTCGTACTCGATGTGAGCGACCTTGGCCGGCACGCCGTCCTTGTCGTTGCGACGGAAATCGATCAGCCGGTAGGCGCGCTTGTGTCCGCCACCCTTGTGACGGGTGGTGATACGACCGTGTGCGTTACGTCCACCGCGTCCGTGGAGCGGGCGAACCAGCGACTTCTCGGGGGTCGACCGAGTGATCTCGGCGAAGTCCGAGACGCTCGAGCCACGACGGCCCGGGGTAGTCGGCTTGTACTTACGGATTGCCATGAGTCTTCTCGTCCTCTATGTCTCGTCAAGTCCCGGCGCTTACGCGACCGGTCCTCCGAAGATCTCGATGGGCTTGCTGTCGGCCGAGAGGGTCACGAGCGCGCGCTTGGTGTCCTTGCGCTTGCCGTAACCGAACCGGGTCCGCTTGCGCTTGCCCTGACGGTTGGCGGTGTTGACGCTGGTCACGGTGACGCCGAAGATCTTCTCGACGGCAATCTTGATCTGCGTCTTGTTCGAGTCCGGGTGCACCAGGAAGGTGTAGGTGCCTTCCTCGATCAGTCCGTAGGACTTCTCGGAGATGACCGGGGCGAGCAGGATGTCGCGGGGATCGGCGATGGTGCTCACTTGCCCTCCTCCTTGTTCTCTTCCTGGGCGGTCTCGGCGGGCCCGTGGATGAACGCGTTGAGCGCCTCGACGCTGAACACGACGTCATCGCTGTTGAGCACGTCGTAGGTGTTGAGCTGGTCGGGTGCAATGGGGTGCACGCCGTCCAGGTTCTGCACGCTCTTCCAGGCCGCGATGTCCGCGCGCCCGACGACGAGCAGGACCTTCTTGCGATCCGAGATCTCGCCGAGGAAGGTGCGGGCGGACTTCGTGGACGGAGTCTGACCGGCGACCAGTTCGGTGATCACGTGGATGCGCTCGTTGCGGGCCCGGTCGGAGAGGGCTCCGCGCAGTGCGGCGGCCTTCATCTTCTTGGGGGTCCGCTGGCTGTAGTCGCGCGGCTGCGGGCCGTGGACGGTGCCACCACCGGCGAACTGCGGTGCACGGGTCGAGCCCTGACGGGCGCGGCCGGTGCCCTTCTGGCGGTACGGCTTCTTGCCACCGCCGCGAACCTCGCCGCGGGTCTTGGTGGAGTGGGTGCCCTGACGTGCAGCGGCGAGCTGCGCGACGACAACCTGGTGGAGAAGCGCGATGTTGGCAGGCGCGTCGAAGATCTCCGCGGGGAGATCGACGGTGCCGTTGGTCTTGCCGCCGGCGACCTTGACGTCCAGCGTCAGCTTGGTCGTCGATGTCTCGGTGCTGGTCATGCTCGTGCACCACCCTTCACTGCACTCTTGACGATCACGAGGCCACCCTTGCGGCCGGGGATCGCACCCTTGATCAGCAGCAGGCCGTTCTCGGCGTCCACCTTGTGAACGGAGAGGTTCTGCGTCGTGATGCGGTCGCTACCCATGCGGCCGGACATGCGCATGCCCTTGAACACGCGGCCCGGAGTGGCGCAACCACCGATGGAACCGGGGCGACGGTGAACGGCCTGCGCACCGTGCGATGCACCCTGACCGGAGAAGCCGTGGCGCTTCATGGTTCCGGCGAAGCCCTTACCCTTGCTGGTTCCGGTGACGTCGACGTAAGCGCCGTCCTCGAAGACCTCGGCGGTAAGTTCCTGGCCGACCTCGTACTCCGAGGTGTCGGCAACGCGGAGCTCCACAACGTGGCGGCGCGGGGTGACGCCGGCCTTGGCGAACTGGCCGGAAGTCGGCTTGTTCACCTTGCGCGGGTCGATGGCGCCGAACGCGAGCTGCACGGCGCTGTAGCCGTCACGCTCTTCGGTACGAATCTGGGTCACGACGTTCGGTCCGGCCTTCACGACGGTGACCGGAACGACCCGGTTGTTCTCGTCGAAGACCTGGGTCATGCCGAGCTTGGTGCCCAGGATTCCCTTGATCTTGGTATCAGTCATTGTTTTTGTCTCCGCCGCGCTCACTGAATGTTGACGTCGACGCTGGCCGGAAGGTCGATGCGCATGAGCGCGTCAACCGTCTTGGGCGTCGGGTCGAGGATGTCGATAAGCCGCTTGTGAGTACGCATCTCGAAGTGCTCGCGCGAGTCCTTGTACTTGTGCGGCGAGCGGATGACGCAGTACACGTTCTTTTCGGTCGGCAACGGCACGGGTCCAACGACGCGGGCCCCGGTACGGGTCACCGTCTCGACGATCTTGCGCGCTGACGCGTCGATCGCCTCATGGTCGTAGGCCTTGAGCCTGATGCGGATCTTCTGTCCCGCCACGCTTAGTGTCCTTTTCTTGCCGCGTTTCGTAGTCCCACCCGAGTCGGGCCGAACTACCTCGTCTGCACAGTCCCTTACCTGGGCCGCAACTGTCCGAACGCTAGGCGACCGGGACACACCCGATCCGCTGCCGCTGTTCATCTGTCATGGTTCTCCGGTACACGCGGTCGGGCGTGTCGCCCTCCCACTCATTCTCCGACCCGCAACTTTTCAGCTCTTCGGGCCGGGAACGCGTACCGGATGCACTCAATGCGAGTGCCAGTAGGTACTGCTTCCGTCTTGCATGTGGCCGCGAGCAGGTCATTCGATCTACACCGCGACGTTTCACCCCACCTGTTTCGGGCCGCAAACGATCGCGTCCCAGACAAGGCAACCCGACCAGTATGCCGTACCGGGCAGGAGAGATCAAACCGGGCTCGATCACTCTCGCCGGTCCCCGAACTTACTTTCAAGTAATATCGGAGCATGACACCCTCGAGCCCCACTTACGCCGCCTGGCAGAAGCTCCCCGACAACGCGCTCGGACACGCGTTGTTCTCCGTCGGCGTGTGCATCCGCGTCCCCTACTTCGGCTCGGTGCTCCCCCGCGTCGTCGAGATGCGGCCGGGCCGCTGCGAGGTGCGGGCGCCGAAGTGGTGGGGCGTCCGCAATCACCTCGGCACGTTCCATGCGATCGCCGCGTGCAACCTCGCCGAGGCCGCCATGGGCATGCTGTCCGAGGCGACCGTGCCGCCGACGCACCGGTGGATCCCGAAGTCGATGACCGTCGACTACCTCGCCAAGGCGAACGGTCCGCTGCGTGCCGTCGCGGAACTGACGGAACTGCCGGACTTCGGCGCGATGGCTGCGGGCACCGACGTGGTCGTGCCGGTGCGCATCTTCGACCGCCGTGGGGCCGAGGTGGTCCACGCCGACATCACGACGTGGGTCACCCCCAAGTAGTACGGACAGAAGAAGCAGCTGGGACGGCCGCCGACCGCGTCGGGCGCGACGCCGCGGGGACGCGAAAGGCGCATGTCGAAGCTCACATTCGGTCCGGCGGCCGCGGCGGCGACTCGAATTGCCCTGTGGCACTTCCCCGGAGCCGGAACGTCGCGGCGCAGCAGGAGCTTCGGGCGGGGCGGGATCGGTTGCACCGTGGTCGCCGGGGTCGAAGTGGTACAGACGTCCGGCATTTATCGCGAGCGTGTCTCTACCCGTTACACAAGATTTCCGTCCGTGTTCCGAGGGCGGGGAGGTCTTCGCCGGTCTGCTCTGATCGCCCTCTTCGCGTGACATACTCGAGGACATGCCAGCACCTGACACCGCCGTTCTTGTCGAGGGAATCGAGAAATCCTTCGGTGACGTAGCAGCGTTGCGGGGTGTGAGCTTCGAGGTGCCCCGCGGCACGGTGCTGGGCATCCTGGGCCCCAACGGCGCAGGGAAGACCACCACCGTCAACGTGCTGTCGACCCTGCTGCGCCCCGATGCGGGCCGCGCATTCGTCGCCGGACACGACGTGGTCGAGGAGGCTGCCGACGTCCGTCGCAGCATCATGATGACGGGTCAGTACGCCGCGCTGGACGAGTCGCTGACCGGGCGCGAGAATCTCGTGCTGTTCGGCCGGCTCATGGGCCTGCCCAAGGCGTCCGCGAAATCGCGCGCCGAGGATCTGCTGACGCAGTTCGATCTGCTCGACGCGGGTGACCGGAAGGTGTCCGGGTATTCGGGCGGTATGCGCCGGCGCGTCGACATCGCCTGTGGCCTCGTGATCCGTCCCGAGGTCGTGTTCCTCGACGAGCCGACGACCGGCCTCGACCCCCGCAGCCGCCAGGGCGTGTGGTCCCTCGTGTCCGCGCTCAAGGAACAGGGCATCACGATCCTGCTGACGACGCAGTACCTCGAGGAGGCCGACCTCCTCAGTGACAACATCGTCGTGATCGACAAGGGCACCGTGATCGCCGAGGGCACGGCAGACGAGTTGAAGGCCCGGACCGGCGGAAGCTACTGCGAGGTCGTCCCGGTCAGCCTCGACGACCTGCCACGCGTCCGGGAGATCCTCACGAGCCTGTGCCCACCCGGCCGGGTCATCGAGGAAGGCACCGACCGGCTGTCGATTCCCGCCGAGCACGGCGCCCAGACCCTCGCCGAGGTTCTGCGCCGACTCGACCTCGCCGGCGTCACGCTCGCCGACATCGCCCTGCGGCGCCCGTCCCTCGACGACGTGTTTCTCTCACTCACCGGCCACGTCCGCGTCGACGAGAGCCTGCCGTCGTGACGGCGCCCGCCCAGCTCGGATTCGAGCGCACCCTCGAAGGCAAGCACCGGCGGCCGCATCCGTCGAGCGTCCAGCAGTGGATTGCGCTGTCCCAGCGGAATCTGCACACGATGTGGGTGTTCGGTCAGTTCTTCATCGCAGTGCTGGCGCCGTTGATCTTCACCATCGGGTTCTATCTGCCGCTGCGTCTGGTGATGAAGTTCCAGGGCATCGATTACGCGCAGTTCGTCATGCCGATCATCGTCCTGCAGGCCATGGCGTTCACCGCGATCTCGGCGGCACACCGCGCGGCCACCGAGGCGTCGAACGGCATGAATTCCCGGTTCCAGACGATGCCGGTCAAGGCGGCGGTCCCGCTGACGGCGCGCATGACCGCGTGCCTCGTGCACTCGACGATCTCACTCGTCGCCGCGATCGGCTACGGATACGCGATCGGCTTCCGGTTCTCCGGCGGACTCGGGCTGACCGCGGCGTTCTGCGGGCTGGCGATGCTGATCGGGTTCACGCTCACGACGGGCGCCGACGCCCTCGGCACTCTCACCCGCAGCCCCGAGGTCACCAGTCAGGCGCTCACGCTCCCCCAGCTGATTCTCGGCATGTTCTCCTCCGGTTTCGTTCCGGTGACACAGTTCCCCGAGTGGGCGCAGGGCTTCGTGCGCAATCAGCCCATCTCGCAGTTCTCCACGTCCATGCGTGCCATGACGGACGGCACGATCACGTTCCACCAACTGACACCCACTCTGCTGTGGTGCGGCGGGCTGGCGCTGGTCTTCATTCCGTTGTCGATCTGGTCGAATGTGAGGCGCGGATGACCACCGAGTACCGATCCGACACGCCGGCGACGGTGACGTTTCCCGAGGTGATCGAACCCCACGCGGAGAACTCCCTCGCCGCGCTGTTCTCGCACAGCCTGCTGCAGACCAAGCGCCTTCTGCTTCGCTGGGCCCGAGACCCGTACACGATGCTGCAGGCGATCGTGTACCCGTCGCTGATGCTGCTGATGTTCTGGGCGGTGCTCGGAATCTCGATCACCAAGGCCACCGGCGTCAACAGCGTTTTCGGGACCGTTCCGATGATCACGCTCGTCGGCGCGATGTTCGGTTCCATCGCGGGCGGCCTGTCGTTGAAGAAGGAATGGGCGGACGGGCTCCTGAGCCGGTTCTGGGTGCTGCCCGTGCACCGCGCGTCGGGCCTGCTCAGCCGTCTCATGGCCGAGTCCGTGCGGATCGTGCTCACCACCGTGCTGATCATCGCGGTCGGCTTCGCCATCGGATTCCGTTTCAACCAGGGCATTCTCGCCGGCATCGCGCTGATGCTGCTCCCGCTGCTGTTCGGGGTGAGTTTCGCGACGATGGTGACGGCCCTTGCCGTCAACGCGGCGAAGGCGCCGCTCGTCGAAATCCTGTCGCTGCTGTGCACTCTGCTGCTGTTCTTCAACTCCGGATTCGTGCCCACCGGCGCCTACCCCACATGGCTCCAGCCGTTCGTGGAGAATCAGCCGATGTCCTGCGCGATCGACGCGATGAAGGGACTGTCGATGGGCGGTCCCGTCGCGGAACCTCTGCTGAAGACGATCGCGTGGTCGGTGGCCGGGTTGCTGATCTTCACCTACCCCGCCGTGCGCGGCTACCGCCGGGCCGCGGGCACCCCGGCGTAGCACCCGCCCTCGCATCGTGCGGGTTCAGAAGACTCTCCTCGGCTCGTGCACGGATCTAGCGTGGGGTGTGCCCCGTCAGCGGGGGTTCGATGACCAGCGGATCGTCCGCTGCGGGTGGTCCGTAGACACCGCCGTTCCTGGTCGCGTTCTCCTGCCCGAGGTCGTCGGGCCGTGGGACGTTCACGGCGCCGCGCTGCTCGAGGTACTGCTGCGACTGGCAGGTCCAGTCCAGGGCAGGCTGAGTCGGTTCCGCGTCGGTCACCAGACGGCGGGGTGCGTCGTACACGCACATCGGCCCTTGCGTTCCGACGAGGAGCAGGTCGGCGAGCCCACCCTTCTCGATCGACGCGATCTTCGGTAGAGCGCCGGGCATGATGGTCAGGCCGTACTCGAGGGAGGACGTCCGGTCGCCGACGATCTCGGTGGGGAGAACCAGATTCGCCATCAGGGCGCCCAGGGAGTCACGATTACCGGACAGCAGTGCGTCGAGGCTCGCCATCGTCTGCGGCGACCGTCCGAGCAGGTCCACGAGCGCGGAGTCGTGGGCGCGCAACTGTTCGAGCACGCTGCGGGCAGTGCTCGCCGATTCGGGGAGGGCCGCGGTGAGGCCGTCCACCGTGTCCAGGAGCGGCAAGCCCTTGTTCACGATGGTCGACAGTGCGTCGGTGCGGGTTTCGAGGGTCCGGGCGATCTCGGCGGAACCGTCGAGCATGTTCTGCAGGTCGGGTCCCGCGCCGCCGAAGGCGGTGCCGAACGTGTCCGCGAGCGAGGACAGGGCGGTGACGTCCATCGAGTTCACGAGGTCCGTGGTCTGGACGAGCGTCGCGTCGAGCGATCGCGGAATCCCCTCCTGCGGGACGTCGATGAGGTCCCCGTCGGCGAGGTACGGCGGGTCCGCGCTGTCGGGCATGATGTCGAGCGCCTGGATTCCGATCGCGTTCTCGGTGGTGATCTTCGCGGTCGACCCGGCGGACACCTGCGTGCCGGGATGCAGTTCGATGCCGAGGACGATGCCCGTCCCCTCCTCGTTCACGTCGACGGAGCTGATCCTTCCCACCCCGACTCCCCGGTAGTTGACGGATGCGCCCTGTGCGAGACCGGCGGCGTGGTCGAGGCGGGCGGTCAGGTGAATGGGGTCTCCGAACGTGTCCGGGCCGGTGACGTACCGCAGCCCGAACAGGATCGCGGCGACCGAGATGACGAGGAACAGCACCAGCTGCGCCACGACGTGGCGTGTCATCATCGGACGCCTCCGCCGAGTACCTCGGGCAGCGTGCGGGCTTCCGGCACCGAGAGCGGGGCCGAGCCGGTGAGCAGTTTCGCGATGACGGCGGTGACGTCGAACGTGCCGTCGAAGGTCGTGTAGTCACCGGGTGTGGCCGCGGCGAATCCGCCGAGGAACGTCGCCACCGAGTTCAGGGTGGGGGCGAGTTCCGACTCGAAGCCGTCGAGAGCGGCGAGCACGGTCCCGGCGTCGCCGATCTCGGTCGACAGTGCGGATCCGGCACTGCCGAGGACGCGTTCCGCCTCGCGGCTGAGCCGGGACGCCTCCCCCATCAGTGCGGTGATCTGATCTCGTTGCGACACCAGGAGATCCACCACCGGCGCCAGGTCGGTCATCGCCCGGTCGAGGACCGGTTGGCCCGCGGCGAGTTC
The DNA here is from genome assembly GCF_017068395.1 of Rhodococcus pseudokoreensis. Classification (NCBI taxonomy): domain Bacteria; kingdom Bacillati; phylum Actinomycetota; class Actinomycetes; order Mycobacteriales; family Nocardiaceae; genus Rhodococcus; species Rhodococcus pseudokoreensis. The sequence continues at coordinate 1,081,197 of NZ_CP070619.1, forward strand.
CGCCGCGAACGCGTTGGACGCCACCATCGCCCGGTCGAGTTCGTCCCGGTGGTCGTCGACGACGCCCAGCGTGTCGTTCAGCATGTCCACCAGTTCCCGGATCTTGTCGGAGCGTCCGGTGAAGGCGACGGTCAATTCGTTCATGATGGCGTGTATTTGATCGATGCCGCTGCCGTTGAGCACCGTGGCCAGCGCAGCCAGTCCGCTCTCGATGTCGGGGCCGCGCGACGTCTGCGACAGCGGGAGCACGTCGCCCTCGCTCATCGGTCCGCCCGCCGCGTCGGCGACGTCGAGTCGGATGAAGGGATTGCCGAGGGCCGTGGGCAATTCGATGCGTGCCGTCGCGTCCCGCGGAATCGGGACGTCGTCGCGGATCCGCATCTCGACGTTTGCGGTGAAATCCCGGGTCGACACGTCCGAGACACGGCCCACCACCTCCTGTCCCACCCGGACCTCGGCGCCGGGCACGACGCGGTCGACGCCGTCGAACTGCGCGGTGATCTCGTAGGACGGACCGTCCGGTGAGCGGCCCACCGACAGTTCTTGCAGGCTCAGCGAACAACCGGCGGCCGGCAGCGTCGCGCCGACGATCAGCGCCGCCGTCAGGGAGGTCGTTCTCGTGCGGATCGTCATCGTCCTCCGACCATGAGTTCGCGCAGCCCGAACGGGTCGGACATGCTGGGCGGAAACTGAATCGGGTTGGTGATTCCCGCTCCGCGGCAGAGGATCGGATCCACCACCGCGCAGAGCGGGGACGTCGGCTCGGCCTGCGCCAGGTTGGTGGAGATGTTCAACCGGATGCGGGCACGCTGGTCGGGCGTGACCGCGCGCTGGATGTTGTCGATCAGCAACGGCACCAGGTCCATGATCTCGGCGAGGTCGGTGTCGTGTTTCTGCAGCACTTCGCTCACCCCCGCCAGATCGTCGATGCCGGCGGCGATGTCGCCGCCCCGGGCGGACACGAGTTGGTCGATCTGATTCAGCAACGCGGACAGCTGGTTCACCGTGTCGCCGATCGCGAACTGCTGCCCGGCGAATTCGTCTCCGATGGCGGTGAGTGAACCCGCGAGGGAGTCGACCTGCGCCTGACGTGCCGAGATCGCGTTGACGAGTATCTCGAGGTTGTCGACGAGCGCACCGACGTCCGCGCTGTTACCCGCGATCACAGAACTCGCCTGCGACAGTGTGCGGATGGCGTCGTTCATCGCGGGACCGAGCCCGTCCGTGGACGCAGCGGCTGCCGAGATCGCGGCGCCGGCGTCGCCGCCGTCGGGGCCGAGTGTCTTGACCACGGTGTCGACGCTGTCCATCAGCTGGTCCCAGGTGATGGGCGAATGACTGCGTTCGGGAGGAATGGTCTGCCCGCTCTCCAGCACCGGACCGCCGGTGTACGCGGGACCGAGTTCGACGAAGCGCTCCCCGATCGCGGAGGACACCAGCACGTACGCGTTCGCGTCGGCGGGCACCACGACGTCGGACGCGATCGACATCGTGACCATCACCGTCGCACCTCGCGGTTCGACGGACTCGACGGTGCCGACGGGCACGCCGAGCACAGTCACCTCGGTGCCGGGGAACACGCCGTTGACGTAGGCGAACTCGGAATGGACCACGGTGGAAGAGGTGCGGAAGATGAGCAGCCACCCGGCCACGACGATCGCCGTCACGAGGGCGAGTACGCCGCCGATCCCGGCGATCCGGCGTGCGGTGCCCGCGTTCACGAGCACCCCGTGATCAGTCCGACGACGCAGAGCAGGTTGTCGGCGATCACAGCCGACGGCGCCGACACGTCGGCCCAGTCGCCGTTGCCGGTCGCGTTGACGAGCGCCCTCGCGGCCGGCGCACCCGTGGTGAGCAGTGCGTCGAGGTTGGTGAGGTTCGCGTCGAGTCGTTCCGTCACCTGCCGCGCGTTCGCGAGCAGTGCGTCGAGTTCGGCGGTGTTCTCCCCCAGGAACTGGGACGCCTGCGCGATGAGAGCCCGGAGATCGTCGACCATCCGGTGGATGGCTTCGCGCCGGGTGGCGAGTGTGGTCATCACGACGTCGGCGTTGCCGAGCAGGGTGGTGAGCTGATCCTGCTGACCGACCAGCACGTCGGTGAGGGTTCGTGAGCTGTCGAGCAGTTGCGTGACCTGATCCGCGTTCTTCGCCAGGATCGCGGACGCCGCACTCACCCCCGACAGCGCCTCCCGGTTGAGTGTCGCGTCCTGTGGCACCGTGTCCGTCACCACGGTGAGCATCTTCTGCAGTCCGCCGAGGTCGAGGTCGTCCGCCGCCTCGATCGCGGACGAGCCGATGTCGTCGAGCGAGTACGGAACGCTGGTGCGGCTCAGGGGAATCACCCCGTCGTCGCCCAGGTCGCCGGGCCCCGACGGTGACACGTCCAGGTACCGCTTGCCGAGGATGGTCGACAGCTTGACGCCTGCGGACGTCGTCGACCCGAGGTGACGCGCGCCGTCGAGCCGGAAGTGCACGACCACGTGATCGCCTGCCAGGTCCACCGCGGTCACCCGGCCTGCGGGCACCCCGGCGACGTACACGTAGTCGGAATCGGTCAGGCCCGCGGCGTTCGCGAGTTCGGCGGTGTAGCCGTCGGTTCGCACACTGAAACTCATGCGCGGGATCACGAGAACCAGAGCCAGCGCCAGCGTCGCGGCCAGGATTCCCACGATGCCGACGATCAACGGGTTGACGGGCCGCACCCGCTGGTTGCCGGCCAGCGCGTCCCAGACGTCGCGCGCCTTCGCGGTGACACTCATTGGCAGTACCTCGAATGCAGGTCGGGACCGAGGGCACCTTCGCGGCCGTCGACGTTGACGATGAAGGTGCACAGGTAGATGTTGAGCCAGGAACCGTAGGAGCCCGAGCGGTCGACGGACGAGAAGAACTGCGGCATGGCCACCATCAGGTGATCGAATTCCGGGTCGGCACCGACCATCGCCCCCGTCAGAGATTCGAGTCGGTTCACCGTGCGTCCGAGTTCCGGAACCCGCCCGTCCACGATCTGCAGCGCCGAGCGGCTCACCGCCGCACTCTGATCGAGAGTGTCCATGAGAACCTCGTTGTTCTCGGCGAGCATCCCGGTGAACTGGGTGAGGCTGTCGACGAGGTGCGACAGTTCCGGGCCGCGGGCCGCCGCCGTTCCCACCACCACCTCGAGGTTCGCGATGAGATCACCGATCAGCTGATCGTGATTCGCGAGGTTGCCGGTGACGTCCGCGACCCTGCGCAGCAGCGTTTCCATGCTCGTCTTCCGGCCGTCGAACACGGCGACGACCTCGGTGGCGAGTTCGTTGACCTGCTTCGGGTCGATCGCGTCGAACAGTGGCTTGAATCCGTTGAAGAGACTGGTGAGATCGAGTGCGGGCGACGTCCGGTCGAGCGGAATCGTGTCGCCCTCCGCGAGGGTGCCCTCGTCGCCCGGCGACCCGGCCGCGAGATCGAGATACCGGATCCCGAGCAGGTCGCCGTACCGGATCGCGACGGTCGTGTCGGCGGGCAGAGTCTGATCGCGCTGTACCTCGAAATTCACCAGGGCGGTTGCGCTTCCGGCATCACCGTCGACGATGTCGACCGAAGCCACCCGTCCCACCCGCACACCGGCGATGGTGACGTCGCTGCCGGGAGTCACCCCCTGGGCGTCGGTGAACAACGCCTTGTAGGCGACGGTCGGTCCCTCCACCGGCACCCGCAGTGTGTTCACCACGAGCACCGCGGAGAGAATGCCGAAGACGGCGAAGACCGCCAGTTTGATTGCCGAGTTCCGGACGCTCATCCTCCGCCACCGTCCCCGCAGTTCGGTCCGTTCAGGCCGGGGTACCGCGGGCAGTCGGACGAGGTGTAGGGCCGCGGGTTGGACAGGTCGGCGGCGACCCGCACCGCGAACTTGCCGGTGGAGAAGACCGCGGCGCCGGCCTCACCGAACGGACCCGCCTCGTCCAGGGTCGCCCGCAGCAGGTCGGACTTGCTGGCCATGGTGCCCAGGGTCGGTGAGACGTTCAGTGCCACCGCGATCATGTCGTCCGCGTTCTGCTCCAGGACGTCGCCGGTATTCCTCGACACGACGAGGGAGGCGGCGAGGAAACCCGTGAAGCTGTCGGTGTTCTCGACGAGAGTGTTGGACAGTGACACCGCCGCGTCCATGGTCGCGAGGACGTCGGGTGCAGCCGTCGCCAGCTGTTCGCTGATCCGTGCGATCTGCGGCGCGCGCTCCGCGACGGAGTCGACGAGAGGCGCGGTCGACTGCGCCACCGTGTGGAGGCTGTCGATGGTCTGCCCCAATTGTTCACCGCGCCCGCGCAACGCGTCGGCGACCGCGCTCAGCGCGGCCTGCATCTGCTCGGGCTTCACCCGGGACACCAGGTCGTAGACCTTCGAATACAGGTCGTACATCTGGACGGTCTCGGCCGACGTGTCGGGTTGCAGCCGGGCACCGGCCTCGAGCCGCGCTCCGCCGGTTCCCGCGGTGGACACCAGCTCGACGGTCTGGTCGCCGAACAACGTGCGGGGCACCACCCGCACCTGGACGGACGCCGGGATGTGCTGCATCTGTTCGGGACGGAGACTGATGTCCATGCCCGTCTCGTCCTGTCCGGGGTCGACGCTCGACACGGTGCCGACCGTCGCGCCCTTGTACGACACCGTGGTGTGCGCCTTCACCGCACCGGCGTCCGCCGGAAGCGTCGCCGTCACCACGGGGTCGGTGACGATCGCCCCGGTGCCGAAACCGACCAGCAGCGCCGATCCGAGCACCAGGACCGCCACTCCGATCACGCCCCGCACCGCGAGGGCGCCGTTGCCCGGACCTCCCGGGCGACCGCGCATCACGGCAACCCCAGGGCCGGGGCGGACGGGACGAGGCCCCACAGCGTGAGGGTCAGCAGCAGATCGACGATGCCGATGGCGAGGATGCTGGTGCGCAACGCACGCCCGGCCGCCCGGCCGACGCCCTCGGGCCCGCCGTACGCGTGGTACCCGTACGAGCAGTGCACGAGCGCGATGATCGTCGCGAACACGATCGCCTTCACGAACGAGTACGCGACGTCGGTGGGGGTGAGCATGAGATGGAAGTAATAGTCGTAGGTTCCGGCCGACTGCCCGCTGAACGTGACGATCACCAGCCGCGAAGCCAGGTAGGACGACAGCAGCCCCACGACGTACAGCGGCACCACACAGATCAGGCACGAGACCAGCCTGGTGCTCGCGAGGAACGGCAGCGACGGGATCGCCATCGCGTCCAGCGCGCTGATCTCCTCCGAGATGCGCATGGCGCCGAGCTGTGCGGTGAACCCCGTGCCGACCTTCGCGGCGAGCGCGATGCTGGCGATCACGGGCGCGAGTTCACGGGTGTTGAGGATCGCGGACAAGAGCCCGGACAGCGAACCCATGCCGAGCAGGTCCAGTCCGCGCAACCCCTCGATGCCCACCTGCGTCGCCGCGACCGCGGACATCGCGAAGACGACGCCGATCGCTCCCCCGCCGGCGAGCAGGGTCGCACCACCGAAACTGATGTCGCCGATCTGCCGCATGACGTGCCGCCAGTACTTCACGACCGCGAGGGGAACTCCGGCGATCACGCTGCCGTAGAACGTGAATTCCCGGCCCAGTCCCGTCATCAGCCCGAGGGGCTGACGGACCCTGGCCCGCACCCAGTGCGCTGCGGGCCATCGGGTACTCACGACCATCAGTAACCACCTACGGGGACGACGAGAACGGAATAGAGCTGACTGAGCACGGTATTGACGATGAACACGAGGATGAAGGCCAGCACCACGGCCTCGTTGACGGCGTCGGCGACACCGCTGGGTCCGCCCTTCGCGTGCAGGCCCTTGAAACTGGCGACGAGCGCCGACGTCACCGCGAACGCCATCGACTTGACGAGGGCGACCACGAAGTCCGACAGCCGCGTGTACTGGGACAGTGCCGCGAGAAAGCTTCCCGCCGAACTGTTCTGGACGACCACCTGGAACAGGAAGCACGCCGATACTCCGACGGCGGTGACCATGGCGCAGAGTGCGACGCCGACGAGCACCGCCGCGAGCACCCGCGGAACCACGAGCCGTTCGATCACATCGAGTCCGAGGACCTCCATGGCCTCGACCTCTTCGCGGATCGTGCGGGAGCCGAGGTCCGCGCAGATCGCGGATCCGCCGACCCCGGCCAGCATCAGCGCACAGACCAGCGCGGACGCCTGCCCGACGATCACGAACCCGACGACCGCCCCCGTGTACCCCTCGGCGCCGAGCTGACCGGCGAGGCTGCCGATCGTGACGGCGATGAGGACTCCGATGGGGATCATCAGCAGCAGGGCAGGCGCCGACGTGACCGAGGCGATCCGCCACGCCTGGTCCAGCAGTTCCCGCCAGGCCAGTTTGCGCCGCACCAGAACTCGTACGGCGGCCACCGTGGTCGCGATCGAGAACCCGATGAGCGCACCGACTTCGTTGGCGAAATGGCTGACGGGCCCTTTTGCGGGTGGCAGCTGGAATGTCACGCGGTCCTCCCCCGGTGCCGGTCACCCACGATCGGTGACCGGCGTCGAGCAGTATGGGAATCGGGGTCAGACGACCGCGACGTCGTTCGCGCCGTGGGCTTTTCGAAGCTCACCCTTGACGACCTTCCCGCTGGCGTTCCGCGGGAGGGCGTCGACGACGACGACGTCCTTCGGATGCTTGTACCGGGCCAGCTTGTCTTCGAGCCACGCGGCGAGTTCGTCGACCGTCAGATCGTCTCCGTCGTCGTCGAGCGCCACGATCGCGACGGGCACCTCGGTCCACTTGGGGTGGGGCCTGCCGACCACGGCGGCCTCGCGGATCCTCGGATGCCCGAACAGGACGTTCTCCACCTCGGCGCAATAGATGTTCTCGCCGCCGGAGATGATCATGTCCTTCTTGCGATCCACCACGTAGACGAAGCCTTCCTCGTCCTGCCGCACCAGGTCGCCCGAGTGGAACCACCCGCCGGCGAACGCGTCCGCCGTCGCGGCCGGGTTCTGCCAGTAACCCTGCATCATGGTCGGGCCGCGGTACACGATCTCGCCGACGGTGCCGGGGGCGACGTCGTTCATCTCGTCGTCGACGATCCGCGTCTGGATGGTCGGGACCGGCTTGCCCACCGAGCCCAGCTTGCGGATCGCGTCGTCGCCGTCGAGCACGCACGTGATCGGGGACATCTCGGTCTGCCCGAACACCGCCACGACGAGAGCCTTCGGGAACGTCTCCGCCATGGCGCGCAGCACGGTGTCCGATGCGGGTGCGGCGCCCCAGCTGATGACGCGGAGCGCGAGGTTACGGCCCGCGGCGGTGGGATCGGCGCAGACTGCCTGCCACTGCACCGGAACGAGGAACACCGTGGTGATGCGCTCGCGCTCCCACACGTCGAGCATCTCGGTGGGGTCGAACGCCTTGAGGGGGTGGATCACGGTGGTGGCGCCGAGCATCAGCATCGGGGCCACCGAACCGAGAGCGGCGACGTGGAACACCGGGGACGCGAGGAACCCGACGTCGTCGCCCCTGTCGTAGCGCATCGCCCGGATGCAGGTGATGGACTGCCCGACCATGTTCGAGTGCGACAGCACCGCACCCTTGGGCGTTCCGGTGGTGCCGGAGGTGTAGAGGATGAGCGACGGGGTGCCCTCCGGCAGGTCGACGGGGGCGAAGGCCGGACCGCCTTCCGCGACGAGGTCCTCGTAACCGAGAGCGTCGCCCTCGGTGTCCGCGCCCATCACGATCGCGAGGCCGAGATCGGGAACATCCTGCCGCACAGCGGAAACGAGGGGTGCCAGCGCGGGCTCGGTGAAGACGGCTCGGGCACCCGAATCCCGGGCGATGAAGGCCACCTCGGGCGGTGTCAGGCGGAAGTTGACCGGGACCGCGATCGCGCCGAGCGCGTTGATCGCGAGCACCGCCTCGAAGAATTCGGTGCGGTTGAGCGTGAGCAGCAGGACGCGGTCGCCGAAGTTCACCCCGCGCCGGGAGAGCGCGCCCGCAAGGGCTTGCGAGCGCTCGTGCAGTTCGCGCCACGACGTGCTCTGCCCGAGATGGCGGAACGCGGGATGGTCGGGCTTCGTCTGCGCGTGGGTGGCAACCCAGTTGTTCCAGTGGTTGCGGCGGGATTGCAGTGGCTGCGTGAGCGGCTCGCTACGTGATGACATGTGGTGGTGGTCCCTTCGCTGTACTCGAGTTCGCCCCTCGGGCCCCACACGGAGGCTGTGACGAGTATTACAGATGTCGACGTCGATCGGAACAGTCTTGTTAACCGCAATTCGCATCAGCTTCGAAAGTTCGGAGCACGTTTCGTGAGCATCGCCGCGACCCCTTCGGCGAAGTCCGGCGACTGGAGCAATTCGGTCTGGCCGGCCTTCTCGCGGCCCAGCGCCGGGTCCAGTTCCGCCAGCGTGGTCGCGGTGAGAGCCTGCTTGGTCAGCGCGAGAGCCCGCCTCGGACCACGTGCCAGCCTCGCCGCGACGGCGTCGACGTGGGCCGCGAGGTCGTCGGCCGCGAGCACACCGGCGATCAGGCCCTCGTCCGCCGCCCGATCGGCGGGCAGCCGTTCGCCGAGCAGCGCCATCCGGGTGGCCCTGGCCCTGCCGATCGAGGCGGCGATCAACGCACTGGATCCGCCGTCGGGCATGAGCCCGACGTTGACGAACGCGAGGAGCAGGTACGCGTCCTCGGCGGCGTACGTCAGGTCCGCCGCCAGGGCGATGGACGCCCCGACCCCGACAGCCGCGCCACCCACCTGGGCGATCACCGGGATCGGGAGGTCGACGATCGCGCGGATCACGCGATTGGCGGAATCCATCACCACCTCCGGCGACGCCGCCCGGCCGCCCGCGGTGGCCGCCGCCGCGAGATCCGCGCCGGTGCAGAATGCCGCGCCCGCACCCGAGAGGACGACGACGCGGACGGCGGGATCCGCCGCCGCGCCTTCGAGCACGTCGCCGAGTGCGGTCATGTGAGCCAGATCGAGCGCATTCATCCGGCCGGGCCGATCGATCGTGATCCGGAGGATCCCGCCGTCCACGACCACCCGGAGACCGCCGGCTGCGACGGCGGGGATGGTCGACAGTTGCCGTGGTGCACTCATGAAGCCAGTTACCTCCGAGGGAATCGACCTGCGAGGCCGGGAAAGGCGGGGCGGTGGAAGAAGCCATCGCCGCACGCGAATTGCTGTTAACTTATTGGTGTCGTTCGGTGCGTGTCAATACCTCTCGGAACACATTTCGCACTGTCTTGCTGGTGATTCATCGAGACGCCGGGCGAACACCCCGGTGCGCGGGGACCATCCGAGGCTCATCGGCGCGGGAGTCTCGGTTAAGATGACCGGCAGAGGAACTGGCAGACGACTGCCCACTACTGGAGGTGACCGTGGCCCGGACCAGCACGGCGGCCGGTGCCGCCACCGACCGGCCGATCCGCCGCCGCCCCAAGAATCGCAAGGCCCAGATCGCGAACGTCGCAGCCGAAGCCTTCAGCGAGCGCGGCTACCATGCGGTCGGTGTCGACGAGATCGCCGCCACCATCGGCATTTCCGGTCCCGCCCTGTACCGGCACTATCCCAACAAGTACGCCCTGTTCGTCCACGCCGCGACGACGACGGCCGACGCGCTCCAGGCCACCGCGGACGGCGCACTCGACGGCGTCGCCGAACGCGAACCCGGCGACCGCCTCGAACACCTGATCGCCGCCCTCGTCGCCAACAGCATCGAGAACCGTAAGATCGCCGGACTCTACCGCTGGGAGGGCCGGTACCTCGAGGCCGAGGACCGTAAGCGGATTCGCGCCGTCTTCGTGCACGTCACGCAGTGCGTGGCCGCGCCGCTGCGCGAGATCCGCCCCGAACTCACGGCCGTCGACGCGACGACGCTGGGGGCGTCGACGCTGAGCGTGATCGGCAGCATCAGCGCACACCGGACCACCCTCGCCACCCGCCGACTCGACACGCTCCTGAAGTCGGCATGCGGGTCGATCCTGAACGCGACGCTCCCGCCCGCCGTCCCGAACGCGGGCAGGGCCGCCGCCGGCACGGTGCGAGGACTGGCCGTGACGTCCAAGCGCGAATTGCTGATCAACGAGGCCGTCAAGATCTTCGACCGGCACGGCTACCACGACTCGAGCATCGAGGAGATCGGCGCCGCCGCGGGCATCAACGCGTCGAGCGTGTACCGCCACTTCCCCAGCAAGGCAGACCTTCTGGCGGCGGTGTTCTACCGCGCGTCCGACCGGCTGGCCGTGGCCACGTCGGCGGCTCTGTCCACCGCCACCGACCCCGAGGACGCCCTCCGCAAGCTCGCCGAATCGTACCTGGAACTGTCGTTCGGGAACCCGGAAGTGCTGTCGGTCTACTTCGCGGAGATCGGGAACCTCCCGAAGAACGAGCGGACCAACCTCCGTAACGTGCAGCGCCTCCACGTCGAGGAATGGGTCCACCTGGTGACCGCCGTGCGGTCCGAACTCTCGGCGCCCGAGGCACGGTTCCTCGTGCACGCGGCGCTCGGACTGGTGCTCGACATCGGCCGACTGGTCCATTTCGACACCCGCGAGGAGTCGCGTGCCCGTCTCCACACCCTGATGACGGCCGTTCTGCTGGGTCACTGAGCCCGGCCCGGGCGGTGACACTGAGCCCGGCCCGGGCGGTGACACTGAGCCCGCGTCCCTGGGCGAATCGCCCAGGGACCAGTTCTCATGCGGCCCGTCGGCGATATCCCTTTTGCTTGTCGTTGTCCGCGCCGAGGTCGCGCGGGCTGTAGCCCACCGGGTATCCGGGGTAGGTCCGGTTGCGCGGATCGCGGGCGGCCTTGGATTCGCGGCGTGGCGGCAGGAGGCGCACGAACCGGGCCCGGATCCGCAGCGCACGTCGGGACGCGCCCTGCAACCAGTGCGGCGCTGCGGGAAATCCGAACGCCGCCAGCATCATCGGGTCGAGGAGGGCGTAGACCCCCTGCGCGACGAGCGGGCGTAGCGGCGCCGGAAACCAGGAGCAGAACAGATTCAGCGTGTAGGTGCCGACCCGATGGTTGTCGTCGGTGTACCGGAAGTGTGTCCGCTCGTACTCGGCCTTGAACCGGTAGAAGTCCTCGAAGGTCTCGGGTATGTTCCTGATCCCCATGCGAACCCCCACCTGACGGTAGAAGTGGAAGCACGCGAGACGCTCGTTCGGGGTGAGCCGCCGCCACCCGAAGCGGTCGATCCAGTCGATCGGCTCGTAGATGAACGTGGTCAGCACGTACAGCATGTCGTCGTTGTCGATGTCGTACTTACCGTGCATGCGGTTCACGACGCGCAGCGACTCGATGCCGCGTTCGGAGTCGTAGCCGTGCTCGACGAGTTCGGCCATCAGCAACGCGGTGTCGTCGTACCGCTTCTGCGGTCGCTTCTCGAACTCACCGGTGCGCTGCAGCAGTTCCGAAATCGTGGGGACGCAATACGTTCGGAACAACGCGAACTCGAGGGACCGCTGGTAGTCCCACGGAAACTCGAAGCCGGCCGTGATGCGGTGGATCTCCTGGTGGTCCCGGACCGGGTCGAGTTCCTCGATCCGGCGCTGCCAGCCGTGTCTGCCCCGCGGAACCCCGCCCGGCGTGGTCTTCGTCAGCATGTGAATACCCTCCCGCAATCAGCGTCCGTGCCGGTTCTTCAACATCCATGCGGAAATCTTCATGTCCCGCGACTTGCGCTGCATGGTCAGCAGATTCAGCGGCGCCGCGAACTTCTGCCGGGCGATGGACTTGACCCGGCTGAATTCCCGCAGCCCGTCCGCCCCGTGAATGCGACCGAAGCCCGAGTCTCCGACACCGCCGAACGGCAACGCCGCGACACCGGCGAATCCGAGCACCGACCCGATCGTCACGACGCCTGCCCTGAGCTTCTCGGCGGCCTGCATCGCCTTGGTCGCGTCCTTGGTGAAGATGGACGCGCCGAGACCGAACGTGGTGCCGTTGGCCTTCGCGACCGCCTCGTCGAGACTCGCGACCTTGTTGACGACGACCGTGGGGCCGAACGTCTCCTCGCGGATCGCGGTGCTGTCCTCGGGAACGCCGGTCAGCACGATGGGCCCGACATACCCGTCCGCGATGGAGTCGAGTCCGCCGACCACGGCGGATCCGCCCTTGTCGAGTGCGTCCTGGACGTGGCTGCGGACCACGTCGGACTGGCTGGTCATCGTCATGGGTCCGTACGCCGCATCCCGCGGTCCCGGACGTAGAACCGTCGACTTCTCGGCGATCAGCCGGACGAATTCGTCGTAGACGGAGTCGACGACGTAGATGCGCTCGACGCCCGCGCACGTCTGTCCGGCGTTGCCCATCGCCCCGAACACGGCGAAACCGGCCGCCTCGTCCAGGTTCGCGTCGGCGTCGACGAGCATGGCGTCCTTACCTCCCGCCTCGACGACCAGCGGGGTGAGCGTTTCGGCGCAGGCGGCCATGACCCGCTTGCCGGTGGCGGCGGACCCGGTGAAGGCGACCTTGTCGACGCCGGCTGAGACGAGGGCGGAACCGGTCGACCCGTCGCCGGTGACCACCTGCAGGACAGGCTGATTGGGGATGAGCGCCTTCCACTTGTCGGCGAGCCACACCGCGACCCCGGGGGTCAGCTCACTGGGCTTGAAGACGACGGTGTTGCCCGCTGCGAGCGCGTAGGAGATGGAGCCCATCGGCGTGTAGACGGGGTAGTTCCACGGCCCGATCACACCGACCACACCCATCGGCTCGTACCCGACGCTGCTGGCCTGGTTCGCGCTGACCAGACCGGACGGCACCTTGCGCCGCTTCAGGACCTTGCCCGCGTTCTTCGCGGCCCAGTCGAGGTGCTCGATGGCGAGCATCACCTCCAGGAGCGCGTCGTCGTAGGGCTTGCCGGTCTCGGCCGCAACGAGCGCGGCGAGTTGCTCACCGTCCCGTGCCATCGACTTCTTCCAGTCCAGGAGCCACTGCTTGCGGCCGTCGAAGCCGAGGGCGTTCCACCACTGCGCGGCGGACCGGGCCGCGTCGACGGCGGCGCGCACCTCCCTCTCCCCCTGGATCGGGTACTCGGCGAGGACGGTGCCGTCGCGCGGGTCCAGGGACGCGAAAGTCCTCGGCGCCGGATCCGCCGGCCCTGTCGGGGCCGTGGGCTGCGTGCCGGCACTCGTCTCGGTCGTCTCCGCCTGCTGTGGCATGGTCGATATCCTCCCTTGAGATCACATCAAATATATGTGATGTGATGTAATGTAGTGGACATCACAGTATGCGGCTGACCCCATCGCGGCAAGCCCCACACAGTCACCCCGGCCGGCCTGTTCGCCGGCCCCATCACCCACGAGGAGTTCCCCGGACATGAGCGTCGAATTCACCAGTGAACAGAAGGACTTCGCGGCGGCGATCGCCGATTTCTGCAAGCGCGAGAGCGGCACCCGCGAGCAGCGCGACAGGCTGACGAATCACGGCGAGCACAACCACAATCAGGACCTCTACGAGAAGATGGCGAAGCTGGGCTGGCTGGGCATCACCATCCCCGAGGAGTACGACGGCTCGGCCGCGAGCCACGTCGACATGTGCATCCTGCTCGAGGAAGCCGCCAAGGGCATGGCGCCCATCGGCGGAATCGGGCCCACCTTGATCACGGGCGGCGCGTACGCGAAGTTCGGCACCGACGCACAGAAGGACGTCGTGCTGCGCGGCATCGTGGCCGGCCGGTCGCAGTCCATCTCGATGTCCGAGCCGGAGGCCGGTTCCGACGTCGGCAACCTCAGCACCCGCGCGGAGAAGACCGCCGACGGCTGGGTGATCAACGGCCAGAAGACATGGTGCTCCAACGCGCACTTCGCCGACAACATCCTGCTCGTGGCCCGCACCGGGCGCGGCGACGGCAAACACGAAGGCCTCACGATGTTCCACGTCCCCGCGGATACCGCCGGACTGAAGATCAGCGGCATCGACACGATGGGCGGCAAGGAGGTCAACGACCTCTACTTCACCGACTGCGTCCTCCCCGAGGACGCGGTGGTCGGCGACGTCGGCAACGGCTGGCGCCAGCTGATGACCGGACTGAACTTCGAACGCCTCATCCTCGCCGCCATGATGCTCGGCACCGCGCAGCGCGCGTTCGCCGACACCCTCGATTTCGTCACCCAGCGCAAGCAGTTCGGGCGTCCCGTCGGATCGTTCCAGGCGCTACGCCACCGCATCGCCGATCTGGCGATGGAGATCGAGTGCTGCAAACTGCTCGTGTACAGCGTCGCCAAGGACGTCGACGCGAACCCCGGCAAGATGCTGGCCCGCGAAGCGTCGATGGCCAAGCTGAAGGTCACCGAGACGGCGAAGAAGGTCGCGCTCGAGGGCATGCAGATGATGGGCGGATACGGCTACGCCACCGAGTTCGACATGGAGAAGCACGTCCGCTCCACCATCGTCTCGAGCATCTACGGCGGTACCAACGAGATTCAGCGCGACATCATCGGCAAGACCTACGGTTTGTAAACATCCACTGCGGTTTATGCTGGTTTGCCGCATCGAAGGAGTTCTCCATGGCATCGCCCTCCGTGTCACGATCCCCAGCGGGCCGCACCCTGCGCCGCCGACCCCAGTTGTCGGACGACGTCGCCGTGCACGTCCGCAACCTGATCATGTCCGGGGGCGTTCGCCCGGGTGACTTCATCCGCCTCGACGAGACCGCGGCGGACCTCGGGGTCAGCGTCACACCCGTCCGCGAGGCGCTGCTGACCCTGCGCGGCGAGGGGCTCGTCGAACTGGTTCCCCACCGCGGCTACGTGGTCGCCCCGCTCAGCCGGGACGACATCCACGACCTCTTCTGGCTACAGGGCCAGATCGCCGAGGAACTCGCGGTCCGCGCGACGCGGTCCGTCACCCCGGAGGTCGTCGAGGAGCTGACCGCGATCAACGAGAAGCTGCGGCGGGCCGTCGAGGACGGCGAGGGCGACCGCATCGAGGATCTCGAGTTCTCGTTCCACCGGGTCATCAACCACCTCGCCGACGCGAGCAAGCTGTCGTGGTTCCTGCTCAGCGCCACCCGGTACACGCCGGTGCAGTTCTATTCGTCCGATCCGGCCTGGGGCGAGTCGGCGGTCGCAAGCCACCGGCGCCTCATCGCCGCGCTCGCCGACGGGAAGGCCGACGTGGTCGGCGCCGAGAACAAGGCCCACTTCATCGACGGCGCCCAGCGACTGGTCGCACATCTCGACGAGGTCGGCATCTGGGACTGACCGGCACCGCCGAGCACCCGCGCCGGGTCAGCACGGTGCGGGGTTGCGGTCTCCGTAGGCGGGGTCCAGCGCCCGCTGGATGATGTACACGGCCCGCGCATCAGTGGTCAGCTGGCCGTGGTCTGCGGTGTTCGTCTCGCAGCCGTCCTGAAGCCAGATGTTGTGCACGGTGGCCCACGGGCCTGCCGTCAGGAACGTGTTCTCCGGAGGGGTCGACACGGTGTCGCTGCGACTGGCGACCACGGTGTAGTCGATACCCGGGTCGGTGTCGCCGGCCGCGTTGAGGAGCTGCAGGAAGGGCGAGCCCACCATCTGCTGGATGTAGGACGGCCCGACCGCGACACCGGCGAGCGTCGTGACCGGCACACCCAGTGCCTGCGCGATCGCACCGAGCGACTGGACGTCCCCGAAGCTGGTGCCGTGGTTGGTGGCGCCGAGCGTGACGAGCGAGTGCACCTTGTTCAGCGCGGGGTTCGCCCGGTCCGCGCCGCCTTCGAATCTCAGGTACTGGCGGGACACCGTGCCGCCGAGCGAATGCCCGATCATGTCGACCTGCGGAGCGCCGGTGGCCGTGCGGACCAGCTCGACGAACCCGGCGAGCTGCCGGGCGGACTCCTCGATGTCGGCGCCGCCGAACATGCGCATCATGTTGCCCTTGGTCAAACCGGCGGCCTGTCCGTAGTTGAGGGCGAACACGCAGTAGCCGTCCGCACTGAGCGCCGGAGCCAGGTCCTTCCACGTCCCCACCATGCCGGTCCAGGTGCCGTGCACCAGCACGACGGGACGGGGATGCGCCGCGGACGGCTTACAGTTCCAGTCGTTGGCCCCGGGAAGCACGGACGGATCGACCACGGGCGCGGGTTCCGCTTCCACGGGATCCGCTGCCGCCGGTGCCGCACTGCACAGCATCACGATGCCTGCCAGCACGAACAACAAAGCCCTAGTGGCCGACGATATACGCATATTCCTCGTATCCTGAGTGTGCGGAAATAGACTTCAGGTTACGTTAGCCAACCGTCCATCAAAGTCTCAACCTGAGATCGAGACTCCCGGGGGTGATAGCCCACCAGGTTCGTTTTCGGCCGATCGACCACGGCCCTCCCGGCCATCCGGAAGGCTCATGGAAACGAACCACCAACGACACACGATAGTCGGGATGAGAAAGCTACTGCCGATCGAGTGAGTGGGGCGATTATGTACTTCTCCGTAGAACAGCGGAACGGCGACGATTCCGGAGAGCATTCTGACGCCTCGGCGCAGCACGCACTCGAGAGTCTGCGCGTGGAACTCGACGCCGTCGACGCGACCCTGCTCGAGACGGTCCGGCAGCGTTTGGAAGTGTGCCTGCGGATCGGCGAACTGAAGCGCCGCGAGCACATCGCCATGATGCAGCCCGGACGGATCCACATCGTCCACGAACGGGCGCGTCAGTACGCCGACAGCCATTCCCTGTCCCCGGAGTTCTTCGACTCGCTCTACGACCTCCTCATCGCCGAGACGTGCCGGCTCGAGGACCTCGTGATCAATGCGGAGTCCGTCGACGAGGCCCCCCGCCGGGGCGGCAGCCACAACGGCAGCCACAACCACGCCGGCAACCACCAGGTTCGCCACAGTTCCGTGCCGTCTGCGAATGTCGAGTCGTGATGAGTACCCGGACGCTGCTGGTCGACAATTACGACTCCTTCACCTACAACCTGTTCACCCTGCTGGCCGAGGTGAACGGCGAACCGCCCACCGTCGTGCACAACGACGTGGAGTGGAGTTCGATCCCCTGGTCCGACTTCGACAACATCGTCATCTCCCCCGGGCCCGGCCGGCCGGACCGCAAACGCGACTTCGGGATCAGCGCCCGCATCATCAGGGAGACCGAACTCCCGGTGCTCGGCGTCTGTCTCGGTCACCAGGGACTGTGCCAGCTGTTCGGCGGCAACGTGGTACTCGCGCCCGAACCGATGCACGGCCGCGTGTCGCTCGTCGACCACGACGGTTCCGAACTCTTCGCGGGCATTCCGTCACCGTTCCCCACGGTCCGCTACCACTCGCTGATCGTCGAGGATCTCCCCGGCGATCTCGAGGCCACCGCCTGGACGGCCGACGGTCTCCTGATGGGCGTCCGGCACCGCACGCGTCCGCTGTGGGGCGTCCAGTTCCACCCCGAATCGATCAGCACCGCGTTCGGCCACGAACTGCTCGCGAACTTCCGCGACCTCACGCAGACGCATTCCGGGACACCCACGCACGGATCCCTGCTCAGAATCCCGATCCCCCACGCGCCGTACGTGGTCCAGCAGGTGCGCGTCGACCACGAAGTCGACCCCCGCACCACGTTCGAGGATCTGTTCGCGTCCGGACCCAACGCGTTCTGGCTCGACGGGACGTCGGCGTCGGAACCGACTTCGCGATTCACGATCATGGGCAACTGTTCCGGCCCGCGCGCCGAATACATCACGTACGACGTCAGCGAGGCGATCGTCCGGATCACGCGGGAGGGGTTGCCGGTCGAACAGGTGCACGCACCGTTCTTCGACTACCTCGAACGGCAACTGCAGGCACGGTCGGTGCCGGGTCTCCCGGGTGTGCCGTTCGGCCTCGGCTACGTGGGGTACCTCGGCTACGAACTGAAGGCCGAGACCGGTGGCACCGCGGCGCACAAGTCCCCCACCCCGGATGCCGCACTGGTGTTCGCGGACCGCGCCGTGGTCATCGATCATTCGAACGAGCGCACGTACGCGCTGTGCCTGAGCGATCACCAGGACGATCCGGAGTTGCGCCGCTGGCTCGACGAGATGGAAGCGGCGCTGCACCGGCTGGCCGAGCCGGACCACCCGACGACCGCGGTGCCGCCGATCCGGAAACCGGAGGCCGCCGAACTCGCCCTGCGTCACGACCACGACAAGTACCTCGACCACATCGCGACGTCGCTCGGTGAGATCCGGACCGGCGAATCCTACGAGGTCTGTCTGACCAACATGGCGACGGTGGACCAGTCGATCAATCCGCTGCACACGTTCGAACTGCTCCGCTCCATCAGTCCCACGCCGTACAGCGCCTACCTTCAGTTCGCCGGGCTGTCCGTTCTCAGTGCCTCCCCCGAGCGGTTCCTGAGGATCGGCGCGGACCGGGTGGTCGAGTCCAAACCGATCAAGGGGACGCGTCCGCGCGGCGCCACCCCCGCCAAGGATGCGGCGCTGCGGCAGGACCTGCTCGACAGCGAGAAGGATCGCGCCGAGAACCTGATGATCGTCGATCTGACGCGCAACGACCTGGCCCGGGTGTGCGTTCCCGGCTCGGTGCACGTTCCGAAGCTGTTCGACGTCGAAACGTACGCGGCCGTGCATCAACTCGTCTCGACCGTGCGCGGAACCCTCAGCGCCGACGCCTCCGTCGTCGAGTGTGTCCGTGCCGCCTTCCCCGGCGGATCGATGACGGGCGCCCCGAAGATCCGGACCATGGAGATCATCGACCGGCTCGAGTCCGGGCCGCGCGGTGTGTATTCCGGTTCGATCGGCTACTTCTCCCTGACGGGGACGGCCGACCTGTCCATCGTCATCCGCACGATCGTCGCCACCGACACCGAGGTGACATTCGGCATCGGCGGTGCGATCACGGCGCTGTCGGACCCGGAGGAGGAGTTCGACGAGGCAATGGTCAAGGCCGCCACCATGTTGCGGGCGCTGTCCGTGACAGCAGACCGGCCGAACGAGATCGGGCAGTGAACGTTCCGGCCGCATCCGCCAGGACCGTCGCGTTGATCGGCGGTTCGGGCGATGTCGGCCGGATGCTCGCCGATCGGCTCCGCGCCGCCGGAAACACCGTGCGCACCGTCGACATCCGGTTCACCGACCGGTCCGACGCGGATCAGGTCAAGGGCGACGTCACCGACCCGTCGCCGGAACTGCGGGCGGTGGTGCAGGCCGCCGATGCGGTGATCCTTGCGATACCCGAAAGCGTGGCGCTGGAGTCGATTCCGTTCCTCGTCGCGGAGTTGCCCGAGCACGCGCTGCTGGTCGACACGCTGTCCGTGAAATCGCGATTCGATGCGGCCCTGCGGGAGAGCGCACTGCGGGGCGGCGCGGTGGGCATCAACCCGATGTTCGCCCCGTCCCTCGGACCGGAGGGCCGCCCTGTCGCGGCCGTGACCTACCGGGACGGCCCCGGGGTCGAGTGGTTCCTGTCGGCCCTGTCCGGCTGGGGATCTTCGGTGGTCCGTCTGGACGCCGAACACCACGACCGGCTCACGGCAGCGACCCAGGCACTGACGCACGCCGGCGTCCTCGCCTTCGGCCTCGCTCTCGCGGACCTCGGTGTCGACGGCGGCGAACTCACCGCGGTGGCCACCCCACCGCATCTCGTCTCACTCGCGCTTCTCGCACGGGTCGGCAGCGGCGTCCCCGAGGTCTACCGGGACATCCAGGCCGGCAATCCCTTCGCCGGCGACGCCCGGCGCGCGCTCGCCGCCGCGCTCACCACCCTCACCGACACCGTCGAGCAGGGCTCAGACGACGATTTCGCCGCGCTCATGTCCCGCGCGACGTCCCCGCTCGGCGACCGGATCGAACCCCTCGCCCGGCTGTGCGCCGACCTCTTCACCGATCTCGTTCACCGACGGCCGCGGAACGGAGATACGTCATGACGACCCAGAACATTCCCTCGCTCCCGGAGTACGACCCGTCCGATCCTGTGGAGAGTGCCGTCGTGACGCGGCTCGCGCGCAACTGGGGGCAGCGAGCGACCGTGAAGAAGCCGGAACCGGACCTCGACGCGCTGTTCGACCTCGGCAAGCAGGACTACCCGGACGAGTTGCTGCCGTTCGCCGATCACGACCGGTTCCTCCGGATGGGTAAGGAGCAACGGAACCAGCTGCGGGCGTGGGCGTGGATCGCGTTCAACAAGAACGTCATGGACATCGAGCAGTACGTGGTCAATCCCGGGTTCGACCTCGTCGCGCACGACGCCCTGGACACCGGTCTCGGTGACACGTTCGCCGTGGCCGTCCACCAGGCGATGGTGGACGAGCAGTACCACACCCTCATGCACCTGAACGCGAGCGCGGTCACCCGTCGGCAACGCGGTTGGGCGATGCCGAACAATGCCCTGCCCGACGTCCTGACGTTGCGCCGCCAGCGCGCGGCGACGGCCGAGGCCGCCGACCCGAGACAGCGGGCGATCACGACGTTCGCCTTCATGACGGTGGCGGAGATCTCGATCAGCTCCTACCTCGACCTGATCTCCGAGAACGACGTCATCCAGCCGGTCAACCGGGCGACGGTCCGGCTGCACAATCGCGACGAGTACTGTCACGCCTCCATCGCCGACGACATCGCGGCTGTCGTCTACGACACCCTGAACCCCGGCGACCGGCGGCTGTTCCTCGACGGGCTCGTCGACGCGATGACCGCCTTCAGCAGCAACGACTACTCGACGTGGCACACCATCGTCGACATCCTGGACCTCGACGGCGGTCAGGCGATGATCGACGACGCCGAACACGACACCCGCCGATCCGCGCTCGTCCAGGATTTCGGTGGCATCCACAAACTGTGCAAGCACCTCGGGGTCGCGGGCGAGATGTCCTACGAGTGGGCCTGACTCCGCGAGGAGGCTGACTCTCGCAGGGTTCGCCCGCGCCGACCCCTGCCGATCAGCTCGTCATGCTGGCGAACATCCCTGGCTCGTAGGTACCTGCCGGGTTGCGCACGATCACGTTGATCCGATTGGCGGCGTTGATCAGGGCGACCAGGCAGACCAGGGCCGCGATCTGGTCGTCGTCGTAGTGCTTGCGCACCTGGTCCCAGGTGTCGTCGGATACGCCGTGGTGAGCGTCGGCGAGCCGGGTTCCCTCCTCCGCGAGCGCGAGCGCGGCACGCTCCGCCTCGGTGAATACGGTGGCCTCGCGCCACGCGGCGACCAGGTTGAGCCGAACCGGGGTTTCGCCGGCGACCGCGGCATCCTTCGTGTGCATGTCGGTGCAGAAGCCGCAGCCGTTGATCTGGCTGGCCCGGATCTCGACCAGCGTCCGGGTGGCCTTCGGCAGCGGTGACTGGTCGATCGCCAGGGCGGCGCCCGCGAACCGCTTGCCGAACTTCAGGGCGATCTCGTTGGCGAACAGATTGAATCGAGCGTCCATGACTTCGTCCTCACTCGTGGTGTCGTGTGCTGCACTGAACGAACATGAGATGCCGGCCGCCCGATTTCCGTGACAACCGCTCCCGTCCGGTTGTCACAGAACGGCGGGTTCCGGTGTCTGGTGTGTGACACCGTCGAGAACGAAGAGGAGCCACCCATGGCCGGCACGTCGCAGACCACACCCGACGATCTGGGCGGGAGCAGGGATGCTCGTTCGGATCCCGCCACCGAGGCGTTCGTCACCCACCGCAACCTGCTGTTCACCGTCGCCTACGAGATGCTCGGCTCGGCCGCCGACGCGGAGGACATCCTGCAGGAGACCTGGCTGCGGTGGGCGGGCGTCGATCTGGGCACGGTGCGGAATCAGCGGGCATATCTGGTGCGAATCACCACCCGCCAGGCGCTGGTCCGGCTGCGCACACTCGGCAGGCGCAGGGAGTCCTACGTCGGCCCCTGGCTACCGGAGCCGTTGCTGACCGCGCCCGACGTGGCGGAGGACGTCGAGTTGGCCGACAGCGTCTCGATGGCGATGATGCTGGTGCTGGAGACGCTCGCACCCACCGAGCGGGCCGTGTTCGTGCTGCGTGAGGTATTCGATCTGGAGTACGGGGAGATCGCGGCCGCCGTCGACAAGAGCACGGACGCCGTCCGTCAGATCGCGCACCGGGCGCGGACCCACGTCGCGGCGCGCCGGCCGCGGGGCGTCGTCACGCCGGCCGAGTCCCGGGATGCTCTCGACGCGTTCAAACGGGCGCTCGAGACGGGCGACCTGCAGAGCCTGCTCGACCAGCTGGCACCGGACGTCGTCCTCCTCGGTGACGGCGGCGGAGTCAAGCAGGCCGTGCTGCGACCCATCGTCGGGGCCGACAAGGTGGGCCGCCTGCTGGCGGCCGGCCTGCCCCGGATCGGCGGCGAGGTGTCGGTCGAACCCGTGCAGATGAACGGCTCCCCCGCACTGATCGTCCGGCTCGACGGGGAGATCGACGACGTCGTGGCCGTGCGGATGGACGACGGCCTGATCACCGGGCTCTACATCGTGCGCAACCCCGAGAAGCTGTCGCGGGTCGAGCAGGAAACCGCGGTGAGCCGCTGAGGCGGACCCCCTGAACCGACGATGCCCGCGGCGGGAAGGCGCGGAGCCTTCCCACCACGGGCGCTCGGAAATCAGTGCCCGGACCGCTCCTCGGCCTGAGCCACGAGCGCGGTGAGCGCCTCCACCCAGAACTGCCCGAACCGGTCCACTTCCGGTGCCGAGAGGATGCCGGGAGGGAACGACATGAACGCCGACAACTGCAGGCCCTCAGCAGTTTCCGAGATCACCGACTGGATGTCGAGAACGGCCTGGGCAGGCATCGCACTCTTCTCGAATCCACCCGTGACGGGCGATTCGAAGTCGGGCAGCCAGTCGAGTCCGCGGACCGCCTCGGGAACCTCGGCGGCGCTGACGCGTCCGATGTAGTTGAACACGATCTGCGGTTCCGGCCACTTCCTCATCACCGACGACGTGTCGGGGTTGAGGTACCGCAGCAGTCCGTATCCGATTCCCCGGTCCGGGATTGCACTCAGCTGATCCCGCACCGCGCGCACGGCGTCCGCGGCACCCGCCCCGCCCCGCAGAGCGTCGGCGATGTCGACCCCGGCGAGATCGAGCCGTGCCGGGTACATCGTGGTGAACCAGCCGACCGTCCGCGACAGATCCGCACCCGGCACCGCGGACTCTTCACGTCCGTGACCCTCGAGTGTGACCACCGTCGACGAGGCCTCGACTCCGCGGTCGCGCCGCCATGCGGCCACCGCCAACGCGAGGGCTGCCGCGAGGACGTCGCCGATCTCACCGTCGAGCGCACCGGGCGTTCCGCCCAGCAACGCCTCGGTGACCGGTGCCGGCACGTCCACCCGGGTCCGTTCCAGCGTGCCGACCACATCGGTGCGCAGGTCCAGCTCACGCGACCCCAGCAGCGGATCCGGACCGGTCAGCATCCGTTCCCACACCGCGAGTTCGGCCACCCGCTCCGGTGTCGCCGCCGCCTCGAGCAGACCGTCGGTCCACCGCCGCAGCGACGTTCCGACCGGCTCGAGCGACGGCGTCGTGCCTGCGGCGATCTGGGCGCCTGCGGTCGCGAAGTCCGGCACCAGGATCCGCCACGACACGGAGTCGATGACGAGGTGGTGCGGCACGACGAGGAGCCGTCCGCGCCGATCCGACTCGGTGGGGTCGAACCAGACGAACTGGAGCATCGACCCGGTGCGCGGATCGAGACGATCCAGCGCCGTGTCGAATGCCGCACCCGCCACCGCGTCGAACTCCGGCGAACCGGGCTCGGCGCCTGCCTCGATCTCCACCCGCTGCAGGGTGGCGTCGATGTCGACGCTGCCCGTGGGCGCGATCTCGAGCGCGTCCCCGGCACCGCCCGTGACCAGTGTCGACCGCAGCACGTCGTGCTGGTCGACCACAGCGGTGATCGTCGCGACGACCTGCTCGCGTTCGATCCCGGCCGGGAGTGTCAGCAACAACGGCATGACGAATCGGTCGAAGTCACCGCCGCGCTCGACCATCTTGCGGGCGACCGGGGTGAGCGGCACCGTTCCGACGCCGCCCCCCTCGTACTCCGCCAGTACCGCCGCCGCGGACTCACCCGAATCGGCCACTGCTGCCAGTTCGGCAACGGTGCGCCGCTCGAACACATCCCGCGCGGTGAAGTGGATACCGGCCGAACGGGCCCGCGCCACCAGCTGGATGGACACGATGCTGTCGCCGCCGAGTTCGAAGAACGAGTCGTCGATGCCGACACTCTCCCGGCCGAGCAGCTCCCCGAACACGGTCGCGAGGGCCCGTTCGGTGTCGGTGCGCGGCGCGCGGAACTCCGCCGCCGACGCGAAGTCCGGCACCGGCAGCGCGCGCCGGTCGAGCTTGCCGCTGGTGCCCAGCGGAAGCTCCGCGAGAACCATCACGGAATCCGGGATCATGTACTCGGGCAACGATTCCGCGACGAACGCATTCAGCGCCGCCTGGTCGATGGCCGCGTCGGGCCTCGGCACGACGTAGGCGACGAGCCGCGCGCCCACCTCACTGTTGTGCACGATCACCGCTGCCTGCGCCACGTCGGCGTGCCGAGCGAACGCCTCCTCGACCTCGCCGAGCTCGATGCGCAGGCCGCGCACCTTCACCTGGAAGTCGGTGCGGCCCACGAACTCGAGGACACCGCTCTCGTTCCACCGGACGAGGTCACCGGTGCGATACATCCGCACACCCGGATCGCCGAACGGATTCGCGACGAACCGTTCCGCACTCAGCGCGGCGCTGTTGACGTAGCCTCGCGCGAGTTGCGCGCCGTCGAGGTACAGCTCGCCGGGCACACCGACCGGCGCCGGGTTCAGGTGGGCGTCGAGCACGTAGGCCCGGGTGTTCCAGGCGGGCGAACCGATCGGCGCGATCGTCGCCGTCCCCGACCGCTCCACCACGTGGGCCGTCGAGTTGATGGTCACCTCGGTGGGGCCGTACAGGTTCACCAGCTCCGCGGAGCCGAGTCCCGCGACCCGCTCGGCCGCCGACTGCGGCAGCGGCTCACCGCCCGCGAACACGAGACGCAGCGAACCGCACCCGTCGGCGGTCGCGGCGTCGAGGAACATGGTGAGCACGGACGGGACGAACTGGATCACCGTCACCGACTCGGTGTCGACCGTCGCGGCCATGTACTCGGGATCGCGATGACCGTCCGGCGACGCCATCACGAGGGTTCCGCCGACCACCAACGGCAGGAACAGCTCCCACACGGACGCGTCGAACGTGAACGGCGTCTTCTGCAGCACCACGTCCTGCGCGTCGATGCCGTAGACGTCGCCCATCCACGCCAGCTGGTTGGCCAGCGCCGAGTGCGGAATCGCCACACCCTTCGGCCGTCCCGTCGAACCCGACGTGTACAGCGCGTACGCCAGGTTGTCCGGGCGCAGGTCGCCGAGCCGTTCGGTGTCCTCGATCGGACCGTCGCCGTACCCGGACAGGTCGAAGTCCTCGACCAGGTACACCGGGACCTCCACATCGAGGTTCGCGATGTCGTCGGCCGAACTCAGCACGCAGGCCGGCGTGGCGCTGTCCACCACGTACGACGTCCGGTCGGCCGGATGCTCGGGGTCGATCGGCACGTACGCGCCGCCCGCCGCGTGGACGGCGTAGAGGCTGGTCAGCATGTCGAGCGAGCGCCGCATCGCGATGCCCACCACGGTGTCCGGTCCCACGCCCATCGTCATCAGGTGCCGCGCCAGGCGGTTGACCCGCGCGTCGAACTCGGCGTAGGTGAGCCGCACGTGGTCGGCCACCACGGCGGTCCGATCGGGTGTGCGCGCAACCTGGGCACCGAACATCGACACCACGGATTCTTCCGCGACGTCGCGGCGGGAATCGTTCCATCCGGACAGGACGAGGTCGCGCTCGTCCTGCGTGAGCAGGTCCAGATCGCCTACCAGAGTAGAACTTCCGGCCGCGATGGTCTGCAGGATCCGGTTCAGCCGGGAACCGAGACGTCCGACGGTGTCGGCGCCGAACACGTCCGGAAGGTACTTCAGGACGAGTTGCAGTTCGCTGTCCGACTGCGCCAGCAGGCTCAGCGGGTAGTGCGAGGCGTCGCTGATCTGCACCCCGGCGACCCGGAGGCCGTCGATGTCGCTGTCCTCGGTGAGTCCCGCCCGGTCGACGGGGTACGACTCGAACACCGTCAACGTGTCGAACAGCCCGCCGATACCGGCGATCTGCTGGATCTCGGGGAGACCGATGTGGTGGTGGTCGAACAGAGCGGACTGTTCCGCCTGCAACCGTTCGAGCAACCCGAGGATCGACTCGCGGGGATCGACCCGCACCCGGATCGGGATGGTGTTGATGAACAGACCCACCATCGACTCGATGCCCGCGACCTCCGGTGGGCGACCCGACACGGTGGCGCCGAAGACGACGTCGTCGGACGCGGTCATCCGGGCCAGCAGCAGACCCCACGCCGCCTGGACGATCGTGTTCATCGTCAGGCCGCGATCCCGCGCGATGCGCGCCAGGTTCTCGCTCACCACCTCGCCGAGATGCAGCGCGATCTCGGCGGGCTCGGGACGGTCCTCACCGGGCGGCGCCGGGGCGAGGACGGTCGGCCCGTCCAGCCCGGCCAGTGCGTGCGCCCAGGCGCTGCGCGAGGCGTTGGCGTCGCGTTCGGACAGCCAGCTGAGGAAGTCACGGTAGCCGCGGACCCGCGGCAGCACCGAGCCGTCTCCGCGGGTCGCGTACAGCACCAGCAGATCCTTCATCAGCAACGGCATCGACCATCCGTCGAGCAGGATGTGGTGGTTGCTGATGGAGAACCGGTAGCTGCTCTCCCCCGTGCGGATCAGCAGGAACCGCATGAGAGGCGGACGGCCCATGTCGAACCGCGCCGAACGGTGTTCGCTCAGAACCGAACCGATCCGCTCCTCACGGTCGGCCTCGGACAGCGCCGACAGGTCGAGCTCTTCCCACGGCAGTGCGACGTGGTCGACGACCACCTGGACCGCGGTCCCCGAATCGTCGGGGACGAACGCGGTGCGCAGGTTCGCGTGCCGCGCGATCAACGCTTCCGCCGCGCCGCGGAGGCGGCCGGTGTCGACGACGCCCCGGAAGTCGAGCACCACCTGAGCGGTGTAGACGTCCACCGCGTCCTCGGCGAGAACGGAATGGAAGAACATTCCGGACTGCAGCGGAGCCAGCGGCCACACGTCGGTCGCGGCGGGGTAGCGCCGTTCGAGCGCCTCGAGGTCGTCCTGCGTCACGGTCACGAGCGGGACGTCGGACGGCGTGAGACCGCCGCTCTTCGGCCCGGACGCATGCTCGGCGAGCGCGGTCGCCGCGGCGTGCCACAGCTCCGCGAACTCCCACACGTCCGCCTCGTCGAGAATCTCGGTGGCGAAGGCGATCTTGGCCTCGATCTGGGGGCCGGACGCCGTCTCCGACGTCACCGCGTTGATGCTGAGCACCGCAGGCGCCACCATCTCGTCGTCCATGGCGCCGCCGAACTCACCGGAGTCGCTGTCGGGAATCCAGCCGAGATCCCGGATCTCGGCGGGCAGATCCACCGAACCCGCCCGGCCGAGGTAGTTGAACCCGATCTGCGGCGTCGGCAGCGACGCCAGAGCCGGAGCCGTCTCGTCGTTGAGGTAGCGCAGCAGGCCGTAGCCGATGCCCTTGTCGGGCACGGCCAGCAACTGTTCCTTGACTGCCTTCAACGCAGACCCCGCCGAGGTGCCGCCGTCGAACGCGTCGGCGAGATCGGCCCGCGAGACGTCCAGCCGCACCGGGTACAGGCTGGTGAACCAGCCCACCGTGCGCGCGAGGTCGGCACCGGGAACGGTCGACTCTTCGCGGCCGTGTCCCTCCAGGTTGATCAGCACCGACCGATCCGTGGTGCCGCCGCGGAGTTCACGCCAGCGCGATACCGCGAGGGCGAGCGCCGCGAGCAGGCCGTCGTTGACGCCACCGTTCACGGACTGCGGAATCGTGGTCAGCAGCGCCTGCGTCACCTGCGTCGAGAACGTCATGCTCAGGCGGTCGGTCCGGGCGATCACGTCGCGTTCCGGATCGAACGCGCGCCGCCCGATCAGCGGATCGGTTCCCGCGAGCATGCCGCGCCAGAAGTCGAGTTCGGCCACGCGGTGCGGAGACTTCGCCTCCTCCGCGAGTCCGTGCGCCCACGCCCGGACGGAGGATCCGACCGGTTCGAGCTGCGCGGGCGCTCCCGCCATGATCTGCGAACCTGCGGTCGCGAAGTCCGGCAACAGCACTCGCCACGACACCCCGTCGACGACGAGGTGGTGCGCAAGCACCAGCAGGCGTCCGCTCTGACCCGGCAACGACTCCGCGGGCGCGAACCACACGAACTGCGTCATCCGGCCCGACGCCGGATCGAGGCGGTCCGCGGCACGACTGAGAGCCGCGCGGGCCAGCCGCTCGAACTCGTCGGTGCCCGGCTTGTCGGTGAACTCGATCTGCTCGATCAGGTCGTCCGCGTCGAACGCCCGTCGAACGGAGAGCGCCTCGAACGACCAGTCGTCCCCGGCCCGCGTGAGCCGGGAGCGGAGGATGTCGTGGCGCGCCAGGATCGCGTCCACCGTGTCCGCCAGCTGATCTCGTGTGACGGCGGGCGGGGTGGTCAGCAGGACGGCCTGCGAGAACTTCTCGAACGTTCCTGCCGTCTCCACCAGCCAGTGCGCGATCGGGGTGAGCGGCATCGTTCCGACGCCGCCGCCCGGCAACTCCTCGAGCTTCACCGAGTCGACCTCGGTGGCCCAGGCGGCCACCTCGGCCAGCGCCGCCACGGTCTTGCGTTCGAAGACGTCTCGCGCGGTGAACAGCACCCCGGCGTTCTTCGCCCGGGTCGTCAGCTGGATGGACACGATGCTGTCGCCGCCGAGCGCGAAGAACGAGTCGTCGACGCTGACCCGGTCGACGCCGAGAACCTGCGCGAAGACGTCGGCGATGGCCTTCTCCATCGGCGTGGACGGCGCGGTGTAATCACTGGCGACCGACACGAACTGCGGCTCGGGAAGTGCCTTGCGGTCGAGCTTGCCCGCGGGTGTCAGCGGAACCGAGTCGATGGCCATGATCGACGACGGAACCATGTACCCGGGCAGGGTCTCGGAGACGAACGCCGACAGTTCGGCGACGTCGATCGACGCACCCGCTGCGGGCATGACGTACGACACCAGCACGGTCTGCCCGGTGTGCTCGCGGTGGTGGCCGAGCGTGACCGCGAAGTCGACACTCGGGTGCCTGCCGAGTTCGGCGTCGATCTCGCCGAGTTCGATGCGGAATCCGCGGACCTTCACCTGGAAGTCGGAACGGCCGACGTAGTCGAGGACGAGGTCGCCCGTCTCGTCGTCGTGCACCCAGCGGACGACGTCGCCGGTGCGGTAGAGCCGCTCACCGGGACCGCCGAACGGGTTGGCGACGAATCGCTCCGCCGTCAGGGCGAACCGGTTGTGGTAGCCGCGGGCCACACTCGGACCCGCGACGTACAGCTCACCCGCGACACCCACCGGGACCGGCGTGAGACGGGAATCGAGAACGACCACGTCGACGCCCCGGGTGGGACCGCCGATGGTGACGGGCCGATCCGCGTTCATCGGGTTGCTCGACGTACTCCAGATCGTCGCCTCGGACGGGCCGTACAGGTTGAACATGCGCCTGCCCGGTGCCCACTTCTGCATGAGCTCCGGCGGGCACGCCTCGCCGGCCACCGACAGCACCTCGATGCCTTCCAACCCGGCCGGGTCCACCGTCGTGAGCGCGGCGGGTGTGATGAAGGCGTGCGTGACCTTCTGCTTCTTCAGCAACCGCGCGAGTTCGTCTCCGCCGTACACGACGCCGGACGCGATGACCATCGTCGACGCGGCGGCCACTGCGTGCAGCAACTCGAAGACCGATGCGTCGAAACTGGGCGAGGCGAAGTGCAGCACCCGCGACTGCGGGGTGACCCGGAGCCGCTCGACCTGCTCGGTCGTGACGTTCGCCAGGCCCGTGTGGGTGACGACGACGCCCTTGGGCAGGCCCGTCGATCCCGACGTGTAGATCACGTACGCGGCGTCGTCGACCCGGGTCGGCCGGATGCGGTCCTCGTCGGTGACGGCCTCGTTCGACACGGACGCGCACGCGTCGTCCATCTCGTCCGCACCGAGCACCAGCCAGCGCACGGTGTCCGGGAGCTCTGCGACGTGGGCGCCGGTGGTGAGACCGATCTCCACGCGAGAGTCCGTGACCATGTGCATGATCCGGTCGAACGGGTAGCTCGGGTCGACCGGGACGAACGCCGCCCCGGTCTTCGCGACCGCCCAGATGGAGAGGATCGATTCGACGGAGCGTGTCAGCGCGAGTGCCACGAAGTCGTCGGCCCCGATGCCCCTGCCGATGAGAACGCGGGCGAGACGGTTCGAGCGCTCGTCGAGTTCGCGGTAGGTGACCTGTTCGTCGCCGCACACGACGGCGACGGCGTCGGGGTTCACTGCCGCGGCGGCGCCGAGGATGCCCGACAGCAGCTCGGGTGCGGCGGTGTCCGCGCCCCGCACCGGGGCGAGCACGGCGTGCTCGTTCTCGCTGAGGACGTCGATGTCGCCGATCAGCACGGACGCGTCGGCGGTGATCGCCTCGAGGATGCGCTGGAAACGGAACGCGAACGACGCGATGGTGCGCTCGTCGAACAGATCCGTCGCGTAGGTGAACACGCCGCGCATCGGCCCGTCACCGTCCGCGCCTGCCGCGTCGGCGAGCGTGAGCTGCAGATCGAACTTCGCGGCGCTGATCCCACCGTCGAGTCCCTCGACCGTCAGCCCGGGCAGTTCGAGGTGCGCCTGCTCGATGTTCTGGAACGCGAGAGCCACCTGGAACAGCGGCGAGAACGCGGTCGAGCGTTCCGGCTGCAGGATCTCGACGAGCCGCTCGAACGGCACGTCGGTATGCGTGAACGCACCGAGGTCGTGCTGACGCACCTGTGCGAGGAGGTCGGCGAACGTCGCGTCGACGTCGACCTGCGCGCGCAGCACCAACGTGTTGACGAACATGCCGACCAGGTCGTCGAGTGCGGCCTCGCCGCGGCCCTCGATCGCGGTGCCCACCGCGATGTCGTCCGTGGCGCTCAGCCGCGCGAGCAGCACCGACAGCGCCGCGTGCGCGACCATGAACAGCGACGCGTTGTGCTCGCGGGCCAGCGCCCCCAGCCGGTCGCGCAGTTCCGCGTCGATCTCGAAATCGAAGTTGGCGCCGCGCATCGACTGTGCGGGCGGCCGCGGCCGGTCCGTCGGCAACGGCAGCACGTCCGGCAGACCGCTCAGCGTGGTCCGCCAGTAGTCGATCTGCTGGGTGGCCAGCGAATCCGGGGCGTTCTCGTCACCGAGCAACTCGTGCTGCCAGAGCGAGAAGTCCGCGTACTGGACGTCGAGCGGCGCCCAGGCGGGTTCCGAGCCGGCGGCGCGGGCGCTGTAGGCGATCACCACGTCGCGTGCCAGCGGTGCCGTCGAGGCGCCGTCGGACGAGATGTGGTGGACGACGATGACCAGCACGTGCTGTTCGGCGTCGATCCGCAGGAGGCGGGCCCGGACCGGGACCGCCGTCGCGACGTCGAATCCGGCGGTGACGAGGGAGATCACGCGTTCGCGCAGCACGGTCTCGTCGGCGACGTCCTCGACGTCGAGGGCCGTGAAACTCCGGGCCCGCGACAGCACGACCTGGCCCGGTCCGTCACCGGTGTCGGGGTAGGTGGTGCGCAGCGTCTCGTGCCGCTCGACGACGTCGCCGAGTGCCTGCTCGAGCGCGGCGACGTCGAGGTGGCCGGTCAGCCTGATCGCCAGCGGAATGTTGTACGCCGCCGACGCGGTGTCGAACTGGTTGATGAACCACATGCGGGACTGCGCCGGGGACAGCGGAATCCGGGTGGGACGCGGCTGCGGCACCAGCGCCGGCCGGTTCGCACCCGCCGAATCGGACTGCTCGGCGCGAGCCGCCAGCGCGATCACGGTCGGCGCCTCGAACAGCTCCCGCACACCGATCGACGTGTCGAGGGCTGCGTTGAGCCGGGCGACCACGCGGGTCGCGACCAGCGAGTTGCCACCGAGGTCGAAGAAGCTCGTGTCGGCGCTGACCCGCTCGTGACCGAGGACGTCCGCGAAGACTCCCGCCACGATTTCCTCGACCGGGGTGCGCGGAGCCCGGTAATGGTCCGCGGCGCCGCCGAACTCGGGCTCGGGAAGGGCCTTGCGGTCGAGCTTGCCGTTGATGTTCAGCGGCAGCTCGTCGAGCGCGATGAGCGCGGACGGCACCATGTACCCGGGTACCGACCTACCCGCGAACGCGAGGACGTCGGCGTCGTCGACGAAACCGCCCCGCTCCGGCACGGAGTAATCGCGTGCCTCCGGCACGGAGTCACCGCGCGCCTCCGGCACGACGTAACCGACGAGGCGGTCGCCGGTGTGCCGGTCGCTGTGCACCACCACGACGGCCTGCGCGACCGCCGGGTGCGCGACGAGGGCACGCTCGATCTCGCCGAGTTCGATGCGGAAACCGCGGACCTTCACCTGGAAGTCGCTGCGGCCGACGTAGTCGAGGTTGCCGTCGCGGTTCCACCGGACGAGGTCGCCGGTGCGGTACATCCGCGCTCCGGCCTCGCCGAACGGGCTGGCGACGAATCGTTCCGCGGTGAGGTCGTGGCGGCCGAAGTACCCGCGCGCCAACTGCTCGCCCGCGAGATAGAGCTCACCTGTGACGCCGGCGGGAACGGGGTGCAGACGCGAATCGAGAACGTAGGTCTGCGTGTTCCATTCGGGCCTGCCGATCGGGACCGAGCCGTCGCGCTCGTCGCCGCACCGGTAGTGGGTGACGCTGACGGCGGCCTCGGTGGGGCCGTACAGGTTGAAGATGTCCGCGTCGCTGACGTCCCGGAACCGGAGCACCGTGTCGGCGGGCAGGGCCTCACCGATGCACAGCACACGCTGCAACGACGCCAGCTGCGCCGGTTCTGCCACCGCGACGAACGCCGACAGCAGCGAGGGCACGAAGTGCACCGTCGACACCTGCTGCTCGGCGACGAGTGCGGCCAGGTACGACGGGTCGCGGTGACCGTCCGGCGCGGCGACGACGAGCCGTGCGCCGGCGGTCAGCGCCCACCAGAACTCCCACACTGACAGGTCGAACGTGGCCGCCGTCTTGAGCAGCACCGAGTCCTCGGCGGTGAGCGGGTATTCCGACTGCTTCCACCGCAACTGGTTCGCGATCGCAGCGTGCGCGATCGCGACGCCCTTCGGCCGGCCGGTGGATCCGGACGTGTAGATCACGTACGCGGCGTTCTCCGGCCGCAGCGGTGCGGTCCGCTCCGCGTCGGTCAGCGGAGCCGGGTCGACATCGCCGAGGTCCAGTTCGTCGAGCAGGAGGTAGTCGACATTGCCGGGCAGTCCCCCGACGACGTCGCGGGTCGCCAGGACACAGACGGGTTGCGCGCTCTCCAGCACGTACGCGGTGCGCTCGGCCGGATGGTCCGGGTCGATCGGCAGGTATGCGCCGCCCGCCGCGGCGATCGCGTACATGCCGACCAGCAGGTCCACCGAACGCGGAATGGCCAGGCCCACCACGGTTTCCGGGCCGACACCGCGGCCCGCGAGATGCCGGGCCAAGCGGTTCACCCGCGCCGAGAACTCGGCGTACGTGAGCGATTCGCCGTCGAACACGAGAGCGGTGACGTCCGGGTTCTCCGCGACGGCGGCCGCGAACATGTCCGCCAGCGTCGTCGCCGGCAGGGCCTGCGCGGTGTCGTTCCATCCGGACACCACGAGTGCGCGCTCGTCGCTGCCTGCGAGCGGCAGGTCGCCGACCGCGGTCCGCGGCGAATCCACCGCGGCGACCAGAACGCGGCGGAACATGTCCGCGAAGCGCTGGACGGTGGCGGCGTCGAACAGGTCGGTGGCGAACGTGAACACACCCGACATCTGCTCACCCTCGGGGCTGTCCCCCAGGATCAGATGCAGATCGAACTGCGCGGTGTCGCCCTCGACGTCGAGCGGCGCGACGGTGAGGTCGGGCAGTTCCAGCTCGGCCTTCGTCGTGTTCTGGAACGAGTAGCCCACCTGGAAGATCGGGTGGTGCGCCATCGAGCGTGCCGGGTTCAGGACCTCGACGAGGCGCTCGAACGGGACGTCGGCGTGCGAGAACGCCTCGAGGTCGGCCTCGCGGGCACGATCGAGGATCTCGTCGAATGTCTGCCGTCCGTCGACCTGCACCCGCAGTGCGAGGGTGTTGACGAACATGCCGACGACGTCGTCGAGTTCGCGCTCGCCGCGGCCGGCGATCGGGGTGCCCACCGCGATGTCCTCGGTGCCGGACAGTCGGCTGAGCAGCACCGCGAACGCGGCGTGCACGGCCATGAACACGCTGGCGTTGTGCCTGCGGGCCAGTGCGGCCAGCCCGCGGTGCACCTCGGCGTCGACGGTGAAATCGATCCGCGACCCGCGCAGCGACTGCACGGGCGGGCGCGGCCGGTCCACCGGCAGTTCGAGGAGGTCGGGCACGCCCGCGAGGGTCTTCGTCCAGAAGCCCAGCTGGGCGGCGATCAGGCTGTCCGGGTCGTCCTCGCTGCCGAGGAGTTCCCGCTGCCAGATCGCGTAGTCCGCGTACTGCACCGGAAGCGGCGCGAAGCCGGGTTCCCGGCCTGCCGCCCGGGATGCGTACGCCACCATGACGTCACGCACGAACGGGGCGGTGGATTCGCCGTCGGTCGACACGTGGTGCACGACGAGTGCCAGCACGTAGTCCTTCGGGCCGACCTCGAACAGTCGCACCCGGATCGGCGGCACATCGGCGGTGACGTCGAATCCGGTGGACACCATCGCCGTCAACTGCTCGCGCAGTTCGGTCTCGGTGACCGGAACGGGTGCGACATCGATCGGCGCCTGCGCGGCCGGGAGGATCACCTGGTGCGGGCCGTCGGCCGAATCCGGGTAGATCGTGCGGAGCGACTCGTGCCGCTCCAGCACGTCGAACACCGCGGACTGCAGTGCGTCGACGTCCAGCGCGCCGGTCAACCGGACCGCGAGCGGGATGTTGTAGGCGGGCGAGTCCGGGTCGAAGCGGTTGATGAACCACATCCGGGACTGCGCCAGCGACAGCGGGACGAAGGCAGACCTCTCCCGTGGTGCGAGGACGGGCCGTGGCCGGACGTTCTCGTCCGGGGTGGCGATGCGGGCGGCCAGGCCCGCGACCGTCGGAGCCTCGAACAGTTGCCGCACGCCGATGCGGAGGCCGAAGACCTGTCCGGCCCGCGACACGACCCGAGTGGCGCTCAGCGAGTTTCCGCCGAGGTCGAAGAAGCTGTCGTCGACGCTGACCTGCTCGAGTCCGAGCACGTCGGCGAAGATGCCTGCGATCGTCTCTTCGGCGGGTGTCGTCGGGGCACGGAACTCCGCACCCGCGGACACGAACTCGGGCTCGGGCAGGCGCGCCCGGTCCAGCTTGCCGATGCCGGTCAGCGGGATCTCGTCGAGAACGATCACGACGGACGGCACCATGTACGGCGGAAGCGTTTCGCCGACAACCGACTTCAGCGATTCCGGATCGATCGCCGCGCCGTCGGCGGGCAGGACGTACGACACGAGGGTCGTCAGTCCGGCGGGGTTCTCGCGACCCACGGTCACCGCGAACTCGATGTCCGGCTGGGCGGTCAGGGCGGCGTCGATCTCGCCGAGTTCGACGCGGAACCCGCGGACCTTGACCTGGAAGTCGGACCGGCCGACGTACTCCACCCGATGTCCGTCCGCCCAGCGCACGACGTCGCCGGTGCGGTACATGCGGGCGCCGGGCTCGCCGAACGGGTTGGCCACGAACCGTTCCGCCGTGACGGACGGACGGTTGTGGTAGCCGCGGGTCACCGACGGACCACAGATGTACAGCTCCCCGGGCACGCCCTCCGGCACCGGACGCAACCGCGAATCGAGTATGAGCGATTCGACGCCACGCAGCGGCGAGCCGATCGTGACGCGTTCACCGGCCACCATCGGTTCGGTGATGGTGACGATGACCGTGGTCTCGGTGGGACCGTACGCGTTGCGCATCTCGCGGCCGGGAGCCCACCGCGCCACGAGTTCCGGCGTGCAGGTGTCGCCGCCGACCACGACGGACGTGACGGAGTCGAGGCCGTCGGGGTCGACCGTCATCAGCGCGGTCGGCGTCATGACGACGTTGTTGACCTGTTCGCGGCGGATCAGGTCGGCGAGTTCGTCGCCGCCGTAGACGTCCGCGGGCGAGATCACCAGGGTGGCGCCCGCGCTGAACGCGGCGAGCATCTCCCCGACCGACGTGTCGAAGCTCGGCGACGCCACGTGCAGGAACCGGGAATCCGGTGACACGACGTAGTGCTCGCGCACCTCGCGGGTGAGGTTGGCCAGACCGCGGTGGGTGACCACCACGCCCTTCGGCTTGCCTGTCGAACCCGACGTGTAGATGAGGTACGCGGGGTGATCGACCGTCAGCGCGCGGCGCAGATCGGCGTCCTCCACCGCGACCGCACTGCGGGCAGCGATCTCCTCGGTGGCTTCCGTCTCGTCGAGGACGATCCACGGCACCGTGTCGGGCAGGTCGGTGTGGTGGCGGGCGACCGTCAGTCCGAGGACCGCTCCCGAATCGGACAGCATCTCGCCGATCCGCTCGAACGGAAGCTTCGGATCGACGGGCAGGTAGGCGCCGCCGGCCTTGGCGATCGACCAGATCGCGAGGATGGATTCGACGGAGCGCGTGATCGCCAGCGCGACATAGTTCTCCGGCCCGACACCTCGATCGATCAGGACGCGCGCCAGCCGGTTCGACTGCTCGTCGAGTTCGCGGTACGTGAGCTGACGGCCCTCGAAGGACACCGCGACCGACTCCGGCGAGATCTCGACGCCCGAACGCAGAAGTTCCGGCAGCGTGCTCGGCTCGACCGACTTCGGCCCGCGGACCGGGGCGATCGCGGCCTTCTCCGCGGCGTCGAGGATCTCGATGTCGCCGAGGACCACGTCGCGGTCGGACGACACGGCACCGAGGATCCGGACGAACCGGTCCGCGAAGCTCAGGACGGTCTGCTCGTCGAAGATGTCGGTCGAGTAGTTGAACGTCGCGGCGATCCCCGCCGCAGCCCCGTCTGCGTAGCGCTCACCGACACTGAGCTGGAGGTCGAACTTGGCGACCTCGAGCGGGGCGTCGAGCGCGGAGATCTCGAGGCCCGGGAACTCCATCCGGACCGACTCGTTGTTGTCGAACGACAGCGCCACCTGGAACAGCGGCTGGTGCGCCGTCGACCGCGGGACGTCGAGGACCTCGACGAGGCGTTCGAACGGAACATCGCTGTGGCTGAACGCATTCAGATCGGTGGCGCGCACCTGTGCGAGCAGGTCGGCGAAGGTGTCGTCGGGACGCACCGACGCGCGGAGCACGAGGGTGTTGACGAACATGCCGACGAGTCTGTCGAGTTCCTGCTCGCCGCGGCCGGCGACCGGCGTGCCGATCGCGACGTCCGTCTGCGAGGACAGCCGCTCGAGTAGGACCGCGAGCGCGGCGTGCACGACCATGAAGAGGGTCGAGTTCGTTTCCTGGGCGATCGCGAGCAGCCCGCGGTGCGTCTGCGCGTCGATCGTGAACCGCGCCGACGCGCCGCGCAGCGACTGCACGGGCGGCCGGGGCCGGTCGGTCGGCAGTTCGAGTACCTCGGGGAGCCCGCCGAGCGCCTGCTGCCAGTAGCCGAGCTGGCGGGCGACCAGCGATTCTGGGTCGGACTCGTCACCGAGCGACTCACGCTGCCACAGCGCGTAATCGGCGTACTGGACGGGCAGCGGTTCCCAGCCTGGCGCGCTGCCGGCGGTACGCGCCGCGTAAGCGGTCATGACGTCCGTGAACAGCGGCGCCAGCGACGCTCCGTCGGCCGAGATGTGATGCACGACCATCATCAGGATGTGGTCGGTGGGGTTCACCTCGAAGCAGGCGACCCGCACCGGGACCGTCTCGGTGACGTCGAATCCGGTGGCACCGAGTTCACGCAGGCGCGCGAACAGGTCCTGCTCGTCCGCGACCGGGGTCGGGGTCAGGTCGGACACCACGTCCGCTGCGGGCAGCACGACCTGATGCGCGTCGTCGTCGCCGACCGGGAAGACGGTGCGCAGCGACTCGTGCCGCTCCACGACGTCCGCCCACGCCGCATTCAGCGCCGCCGCGTCGATCGAGCCGGTCAACCGCACCGCCAGCGGCAGGTTGTACGCCGGGGAGGTCGGATCGAACTGGTTGACGAACCACATCCGCTGCTGGGCCAGCGACAGCGGGATGCGGTCGGGCCGCGGGCGGGCGACGAGCGCGGGACGCTGTTCGGCGGTCCCCGACGTCGCCTCGAGCAGTGCCGCGAGTTCCGCGACGGTCGGATTCTCGAAGCACTCCCGCACCGACAGGTGTGCGCCGACTGACGCCCTCAGGCGGGCGGTGAGCCTCGTCGCGCTGATGGAGTTTCCACCGAGGTCGAAGAACGAGTCGGCGGACCCGACACGTTCGGCACCGAGAACGTCGGCGAACACGCCCGCCACGACGGTCTCCATCGGCGTGCGCGGCGCCACGTACTCCACCGCGACGGTGGTGAACTCGGGCTCCGGCAACGCCTTCCGGTCCAGCTTCCCGCTGGCACCGAGTGGGAAACTGTCCAGGACGACGACGCGTGCGGGCACCATGTACGCGGGCAGGATCTGCGCCGCCGCGTCCTGCACCGACTTCGTGTCGACCCGCGCACCGGACCGCGGCACCACGTAGGCCACGAGATTCTCGCCGGTCGACTCGCTTCGGTGGATCGTCACCGCTGCCTGCGCCAAGGTTTCGTGCGTCAGCAGCGCGGCCTCGACCTCGCCGAGTTCGATCCGCAATCCACGCAGCTTGACCTGGAAGTCGCTGCGTCCGATGTATTCGAGGTTCCCGTCGGCGCGCCGGCGAACGACGTCGCCCGTGCGGTACATCCGCTGCCCGGACCCGCCGAACGGGTTGGCGACGAACCGATCGGAGGTCAGATCGCTGCGTCCGACGTATCCGCGGGCCAACTGCGTTCCCGCGAGGTACAGCTCGCCGGGAACCCCGGCCGGCACCGGGCGGAGGCGCGAGTCCAGGACGTGGAGATCGGTGTTCCGCACCGCACCGCCGATGGGCACGGTACCGCGGACGTCCTGGTCGACCTGACCGGCGGTCGCGTGCACAGTGAATTCCGTCGGACCGTACAGGTTGTGCAATTCGGCGTCCGACAGTGCGCGGAACGCCTCGGCGGTCGCGGGCGGGAACGCCTCGCCCGCGACGAGCACCAGTCGAAGGCTGAGCAGGTCGTGTCGTTCGGCCTCGCCGACGAACACCGACAGCATCGACGGCACGAACGACGTCGCCGTGACGCCCTCGCGCGCGATCAACGCCGCGAGATACTCGGGGTCACCGTGACCGTCGGGTGTCGCGATCACCAGGCGGCCACCCGCGACGAGCGTGCCGAACAGTTCCCAGACCGACACGTCGAACGTCGCCGGGGTCTTCTGCAGCACGACATCGTGTGTGCCGAGGCCGTACTGGTCGACGATCCACGAGATCTGGTTCAGGACCGCCGCGTGGCTCACCGCGACGCCCTTCGGCCGTCCCGTCGAACCGGACGTGTAGATGACGTAGGCGGGGTTCGACGGCCGGAGGGTTCCCCGGCGCTCCTCGTCGCGCACCGACGCGGCCTGCATGTCGACGGACAGCCGGTCGATCTCCACCACGGTGTGTCCGGTGGGAAGGTCGAGAGCATCTCGCGCGACCGTCAGGATGCAGAGCGGCGAAGCGCTGTCGAGGACGTAGGCCGTGCGCTCGGCCGGATGGTCGGGGTCGAGTGGAACGTACGCCCCACCCGCCTTCACGATCGCGTACATCGCAACCATCGAGTCGATCGACCGCCGAATTGCGAGTGCGACCCGGACCTCCGGCCCGACACCCATCTCGATCAGGGTGCGCGCGAGTGTGTTGACACGCTCGTCGAACTCGGCGTAGGTCAGCGATTCGTCGCCGGACACCAGGGCCACGGCGTCCGGTGTCCGCGCCACCTGCTCGTCGAACAGGTCGACGACGGTCCGGTCGTCCGCTTCGGTCGCGGCGGTCGCCGACGTCGCGTCGGCGATCACGCCGGCCAGGACACCGGCGAACGTGTCGGCGAAGCCTTCGCCCGACGATCCGTCGAGCAGCCCGGGCAGCAGGGTGGACAGGGCCACCGTGACCGCCGCCTCCGGGCCCACGCCCACACCGGCGAGCGTGCGCGCGAGTTCCGCGGACTTGTCCCGCAACTGCACGTACGTGACATCGGTGCCGTTGTGCGACAGCGCGATTCCGTCCGGGTTGATCGACGCGGCGCCGTCGAGGAGTTCGGGCAGCGACTTGGTGGCCGCCAGCTCCTGTGAGATCGAGTGCGACAGCAGGGACTGTCCGCCCTCGTCCGGTACGGCGAGCCCGGCCTTCTCGTCCTCGGTCAGGATGTCGATGTCGCCGACGACGGCGTCCGCGTCGGCCGTGACGGCCTCCAGCACACGGACGAAACGGTCGGCGAAACCGCGGACCGTCGCCTCGTCGAAGAGATCGGTGGCGTAG
Source organism: Rhodococcus pseudokoreensis (assembly GCF_017068395.1). Lineage (NCBI taxonomy): Bacteria > Bacillati > Actinomycetota > Actinomycetes > Mycobacteriales > Nocardiaceae > Rhodococcus > Rhodococcus pseudokoreensis. The sequence continues at coordinate 1,121,664 of NZ_CP070619.1, forward strand.
GAGAACCAGCCCCGCATGCCGTTCGCGACGGAATCGTCGTCGAACCGTTCCTCGACGGCGACACCGAGGTCGGTCTTGCTCGTGGTGAGTCCGCTCTCGAGGATCTCGACGGTCAGCCCGGCGAGTTCGAGCTTCGGCCTTTCGAGGTTCTGGAAGCTCAGCATCACCTGCGCGAGCGGCGCGTACGCGGCGCTGCGCGACGGCCGGAGCACCTCGACGATCTGCTCGAACGGCACATCGGCGTTGCCGAATGCGTTGAGATCGACCTCCCGGGCCTGCGTGAGCAGCGTGCTGAAGCGGGCGTTCTGGTCGACCTCGGTGCGCAGCACCAGAGTGTTGACGAACATCCCGACGAGGTCGTCGAGGGCGCGGTCACCGCGGCCGGCGACCGGGGTGCTGACGGAGATGTCGCTGGTGCTGCTCAGGCGTCCCAGCAGCACGGCGAGCGCGGTGTGCACCACCATGAACAGCGACGCCTGGTGGGTCTGCGCGAGTTCGTTCAGGGACCGGTGCACGTCGTGCCCGATCTCGAACTCGATCAGCCCGCCCTGCGGGTTCCGGACCGCCGGGCGCGGCCGGTCGGCCGGGAGGTCGAGGACCTCCGGCGCATCGCCGAGGGCGTGCGTCCAGTACGCGATCTGCTTGCCCGCGAGCGACTCCGGGTCGTCCTCGGAGCCGAGGAGAGTGCGCTGCCACAGCGCGAAGTCGGGGTACTGCACGGGCAGCGGCGAGAAGCCGGGCTCCTCCCCCTGCACGCGTGCGCCATACGCGCCGAACAGGTCCCGCGCGAGCGGGGCCATCGACGAACCGTCGGCCGAGATGTGGTGGACGACGACGAGGAGGACGTGGTCGCGTTCCCCGAGTTCGAACAGGGCGGCGCGCACCGGGACGTCCGCGGTGACGTCGAAGCCTGCCGACGCCAGCCTGACGACCCGCTCCCGCAGTTCCTGCTCGCCGGCCACGCGGACCACGTCGAGTTCGGACTGCGTGTCGGACGCGGACAGGACGACCTGGTAGGGGCCGTCGACGGAATCCGGGTACACCGTGCGCAGCGATTCGTGGCGGGCCACGACGTCGGCGATCGCCGACCGCAATGCGTCGACGTCCAGTGCGCCGGTGAGCCGGAGCGCCAACGGGATGTTGTACTCGGCCGATTCGGGGTCGAATCGGTTGGCATACCACATCCGCTGCTGCGCCAGCGACAGCGGCAGGCGGTCCGGGCGCGGTCCGGCGGTGACGGGCGGGCGGGCGCCGCCGTCCACGCCGAGCGCTTCCAGCCTGCGGGCCAGCTGCTCCACCGTGGGGGCCTCGAAGATCTCGCGGACCGGCGCGTCGATTCCGACGGCCTCGTTGATCCGCGCCATCACGCGGGTGGCGGCGAGCGAGTTTCCGCCGAGCGTGAAGAAGGAGTCGTCGGCGCCGACCTGGTCGACACCGAGCACCTCCGCGAACACCGCGGCGACCCGCTGTTCGAGAGCGGTTCCCGCGGCACGGAACTCGCGATCCTCCGCCAGGAACTCGGGCTCGGGCAGTGCCCGGCGGTCGAGTTTGCCCACCGGGGTGAGCGGGATCGCGTCGAGTGTCACGACCGTCGACGGCACCATGTACGTGGGAACGAACTCGCCCACGAAGTCCAGCACCGCGGTCACGTCCACCTCGGCGCCCGGCGCCGGGAGGACGTACGACACGAGGACCGAATCCCCGGACGGCCCGGGCAGCACCGACGTCGTCGCGAAGTCGACGGCGGGATGCTTGGCCAGCACCGCGTCGATCTCGCCGAGTTCGATGCGGAATCCGCGGACCTTCACCTGCTGGTCCGAACGGCCGACGTAGTCGACGGTCAGCGCGCCGTCCGCGTCCTTCTTCCAGCGCACGACGTCGCCGGTGCGGTACATCCGGTCGCCCGGCTCACCGTAGGGGTTCGCGACGAAGCGTCCCGCGGTCAGCGGCGTGCGCCGGTGGTAGCCGCGGGCCAGTCCGAGGCCCGACAGATAGAGGTCACCTGCGATACCGACCGGGACGGGCCGGAGCCGGTCGTCGAGGACCAGCGCGCTGGTGCCGCGGATCGGGCCACCGATCGTGACCGGGCCGTCGGCGGCCATCGGGTCGCTGATGTTGGTCATGATCGTGGTCTCGGTGGGACCGTAGCCGTTGAACAGCGAGCGTCCGGGCGCCCAGCGGGCCGCGAGTTCCGCCGGGACGGCCTCGCCGCCGGCGACGACGAACTGGAAGTCGTCCAGCCCGGACGGGTCGACGGAGGCCAGCGCCGACGGCGTGACGAAGCCGTGCGTGACGCGGTGCTCGCGCAGGAATTTCGCGAACTCGGGTCCGCCGTACACATCGGTCGGAGCGATCACCATGGTGGCGCCGGCGCCGACCGCGAGCAGCAGTTCGAGAACGGACGCGTCGAAGCTCGGCGACGCGAAGTGCAGTGTCCGCGAGTCGGTCGTCACCGAGTAGCGCTCGCGCTGTTCGGCGGCGAAGTTGGCGAGACCCCGGTGCGTGACGACGACGCCCTTGGGCTGCCCGGTGGTGCCGGACGTGTAGATCACGTAGGCGCTGTTGGCCGGGGTGACCGCCGTGCGGCGCTCCGCCTCCGCGACGGGAGCCGTGGAGTAGCGCGCCGAGGCGTCCACGAACTCGTCGCTGTCGAGGACCAGCCAGTCGACGTCCCGAGGAAGCCGGCCGACCTCGGAGCTCACGGAAAAGCCCAGCGTCACACCGGAATCGGTGACCATGTGGGCGATGCGCTCGTCCGGGTACCCGGGGTCGATCGGCACGTACGCGCCGCCGCTCTTGGCGACGGCCCAGATGCCGACGATGGACGGGATCGAGCGGGTGATGCCGAGACCGACGAACGTCTCCGCGCCGACCCCGCGATCGATCAGGATGCGCGCCACCCGGTTCGAGCGCTCGTCCAGTTCGCGGTAGGTGATGCTGTCGCCGCCCGAGACGATCGCGTCCCCGTCCGGGTTCGCGGCGACCGCGGCCTCGAGCAGTTCGACGAGCGTGGTGGGCGCGACGCCCTCGAGACCGCGGACCGGTGTCAGTTCCTCGGTCTCCGCGGCGTCGAGGATGGGGATGTCCCCCACCGCGACGTCGGTTCCGCCGCCCGCGACGGCCGTGAGGATCCGCACGAAGCGGTCCGCGAAGCCCTGCACGGTCTCGGCGTCGAAGATCTCGGTTGCGTACCCGAGAACACCGGTGATCCCGGTGGGCGCACCCTCGTCGGACCACAGTTCGCGCAGGTCGACGGTGAGGTCGAACTTGCTGAACTCGACGTCCACGGCACCGGGTGTCGCCTCGAGTCCGGCGAACTCGAGCGACGGGATGCCGTTGACCTGATGGGTCAGCACGACCTGGAACAGCGGCGAGTACGCCGTGGACCGGGTCGGGTTCAGGGCGTCCACCAACTGCTCGAACGGAACGTCCTGGTTGCTGAACGCGGCGAGGTCCTGGGTGCGGACCTGCTCGAGCAGTTCGGCGAAGGAGGTTCCGGGCTCGACCTCGGTCCGGAGCACCAGCGTGTTGACGAACATGCCGACGAGGTTCTCGATCGCCTCGTCGCCGCGACCGGCCACCGCGGCGCCGATCGCGATGTCGGTGCTCGAACTGAGCCGCGCCAGCAGCACGGACAGCGAGGCGTGCAGCACCATGAACAGTGACACGTTGTGCGCCCGCGCGACCTCGCCGAGACGACGGTGCACGTCCTCGTCGACGGAGAAGCCGACGGAGGCGCCTGCCATCGACCGCACCGTCGGGCGGGGGCGGTCGGTGGGCAGAGCCAGGACGTCGGGCACACCCGCGAGGGTCTTCGACCAGAAGTCGATCTGCGCGGCGGCCAGGGAATCGGGGTCGTCCTCGGAACCGAGCACGTCCCGCTGCCACAGCGCGTAGTCGGCGTACTGGACGGGCAGAACCGGCCAGGCGGGCTCCGTGCCCTCCCGGTGGGCCGCGTACGCCGTCATGACGTCGCGGGCCAGCGGCAGCGTGGAGGCGCCGTCGGACGCGATGTGGTGCATGACGAGCACGAGGACGTGGTCGGTCGCGCCGAGCCGGAACAGGCGGGTCCGGACCGGGATCGTGTCGGTGACGTCGAAGCCGGTGGACCCGAACTCGAACATCCGGTCCCGCAGGTCCTCCTCGCGGACGTCGACCGGTTCGAGAGCGAGGTCGATGTCGGCGGCGGGCAGGATCACCTGGTGCGCACCGGAATCGGAGTCCGGGAACACGGTCCGGAGAACCTCGTGCCGCGCGACGACGTCGGACAGGGCCGCGGCCAGGGCGTCGACGTCCAGTTCGCCGCGCAGTCGCACGGTGAGCGGAACGTTGTACGCGGGTGAGGACGGATCGAAACGGTTGAGGAACCACATCCGCTGCTGCGCGAGCGACAGCGGCAGCGACTCGGGGCGCGGGCCGGCGACGAGCGCGGGGCGGCGGGAGCCGGTATGGGCCCGGTCCTCGACGAGCTTCGCGAGGGTCGCGACGGTGGGCGCCTCGAACAGGTCACGGATGCCGACCTCGGTGCCGGTCGCGGACGTGACGCGGGCAGCCACCCGGGTGGCGCTGAGCGAGTTGCCGCCGAGGTCGAAGAACGACTCGTCGACGCTGACCCGCGGCGCGGAGATCACGTCGCCGAAGATGCCGGCGACGACCTCCTCGAGCGCCGTGCGTGGTGCGACGAATTCGGCGGTGCCGGTGGTGAAGACCGGCTCCGGAAGGGCCTTGCGGTCGACCTTGAGATTCGCGTTGAGCGGCATCTCGTCGAGGACCATCACCGTGTCCGGGATCATGTGCGAGGGCAGCGCGTCACGCAGCGCGTCCACGGTCGCGTCGACGTCGAGTTCGGTGCCCGCGGTCGCGGTGACGTACGCGACGAGCCGGGGACCCTGCTCGCTGTCGTGCACGACGACGACCGACTTCTGCACCGCGCTGTTCGCGGTGAGGGCGGCCTCGATCTCGCCGAGTTCGATCCGGAGACCGCGGATCTTGACCTGGAAGTCGCTGCGGCCCACGAACACGAGCCCACCGTGGTCGAGTTCGCGGACGCGGTCGCCGGTCCGGTACATGCGGGCGCCGGGACCCTCGAACGGGTTCGCCACGAAACGCGACGCGGTGGTGCCGAACATGTTGCCGTAACCGCGGGCCAGGACCTGGCCGCCGATGTACAGGTCACCGGTCACTCCCGGCGGCACGGGACGCATCCGGCCGTCGAGCACGTGGTACCGGACACCGCGGAACGCGGTGCCGAACGGGACCGGCCACTTCTCGGCGTCCGCGGTGGAGAGGTCCAGTTCGTACGACGAACACGTGACCGAGGCCTCGGTCGGACCGTAATTGTTGAGCAGGCGCGAGTCCGTGCCGATCAGCGCCGTGCACGCCGCCGGCCGCAGCATCTCACCGCCGAGGAGAATCACCTTCAGGTTGGGCAGGACACCCTCGGTGTCCAGTTCGGTGAGGACCTCGAACGCACTCGGCGCCAGGTTGGTGATCTGGACGTCGCCGGTGCCGATCATGCGGAGAATCGGTCCCGGATCGAAGCCGTCGTCGGCGAGGTGGAGCACACCGCCGTACGCGAGCCCCACCCAGATGTTCTTCTGCGTCTGGTCGAACAGCGGTGAGTTCGCGATCAGCAGACCGGTGCCGTCCTTCACCCGGAGGTCGCCCTGGTACGACTGATAGTTGTTGGACAGACCCAGCATCGGGACCATCGTCGGCTTGGGCCGTCCGGTCGAGCCGGACGTCGAGATGACGTGCCCCAGGCGCTTGCCCGCGTGCTCGTCGGACCACGGGTCGTGCGGGAAATCGGTGTCGTCGAGTGAGGCGAGGTGACGCACCGTCTCGGGATCGTCGAGCACGATCGGATGGTCGAGCGCCGCGTTTCCGGTGGGTGCGCCGGTGAGCCCGCTCCAGGACCGGGTGGCCACCACGGCCCGCGTTCCGCTGTCTTCGACGAGTCCCGTGATCCGGTCGATCCCCCACTTCTGGTCGAACGGCGAGTACGCCGCGCCGACCTTCCATGCGGCGATCATCCCGATCACCCATTCGAGCGAGCGCGGGACGATCAGCGCGACGACGTCGTCGGGGCGAACCCCTCGCGAGACCAGTTCGCGGGCGAGCTGGTTGGCGCGACGGTTCACGTCACCGCGGGTGGTCGAGACACCCCCGGCGACGACGGCGGGAGCCTGCGGGTCGCGTTCGACCCACTCCTGCCAGCGGGTGACGAAGAGTTCGAGCGGCCAGCCCTCCGTCTCCGCCGTCTCCGCCTCGGGTGCGGCGACGATCTCCGGTGCGGGTGCCACGATCTCGATGTCACCGACCAGGGCGTGCGCGTCCGCGATGACCTGGTCGAGGATCGTGCCGAAGCCGTCCTTCCCGTCCTCCGACGGCGGAGCCATCATGATGGTGGGAACTAGACCGGACAGCACGACGGACACGATCGCGTCGGGGCCCATGCCCCGCTCGGACAGCGGAGCCGACATCAGGCGCAGGCGCTCGTCGAACTCGCGGTACGTCACCTGCATGCCGTCGTGGGCGACGGCCACGGCGTCGGGGGCGACGTCGACCGCAGCGGCCAGAAGCTGCGGCAGCTCGCGAACTGTCATCGTGCGGGCAGGTCGCGCTTGGCTCAACTTTGCTCTCTCGTATTCGGTGAGAATGTCGATGTCGCCTACAGCGACACCGGGATCGGTGACGACGGCCTCGAGGATCCTGACGAACCGTTCCGCGATACGTTCGGCGGTGCCGCGCTCGAACAGGTCGGTGGCGAACGTGAATCGTCCGCCCAGACCCGCAGGCCGGCCCGACTCGTCGGCCTTCTCGGTGATCGTCAGCGTGAGGTCGTATTTGGCGCCCTGCGCCATGTCGTCGATCACGCGCACGGTCAGCCCGGGCAGTTCGAGCGCGTCCATCCGATTGTTCTGGAACGACAGCATCACCTGGAACAGCGGCGAGTAGGCCGCCGAGCGCCGGATCCGCAGCGCCTCCACGATCTTCTCGAACGGCACGTCGGAATTGCCGAATGCCGCCAGGTCACCTTCGCGGACCCGGTCGACGAGACCGGAGAACGAATCTCCGGGGCGGACGTGGGTGCGCAGGACCAGGGTATTGACGAACATGCCGACCAGGTCGTCGAGCGCCTGGTCACCACGTGCGGCGAGCGGGGTGCCGACGGTGATGTCGTCGCTGTTGCTCAGCCGCGACAGCAGCGTCGTCAGCGCCGCGTGCGTCACCATGAAGAGGGACGCTCCACGGTCCTTGCCGACCGCTTCGAGGCCGCGCCGCAACTCCGGGCTGATCGCGAAGTCGATCGAGTCGCCCCGCATCGACTGCCTGGCCGGGCGTACGTGGTCCAGCGGCAGGTCGATCAGCTCGGGCGCCCCGGCGAGGGTGTCCGCCCAGTGCGCGATCTGCTTGCCCGCGAGCGACCGCGTGTCGGCAGGGTCACCGAGGACCTCACGCTGCCAGAGCGCGAAGTCGGGGTACTGCACCGGCAGCGGCTGCCACAACGGGGCGGCGCCCGCGGTGCGCGCGCTGTAGGCGACCATGACGTCCCGTGCGAGCGGCGCCATCGACGCGCCGTCGGCGCAGATGTGGTGCACCACGAGGACGAGCAGGAATTCGCTGTCGCTCGTGGCGAACAGCCGGATCCGCAGCGGGGGCGCGACCGTGACGTCGAACCCCTCGGTGGCGAATTCGGTGAGGGCCGTGGAAAGTTCGGCCTCGGGCACCCGCACGGGCGTGAGGTCGAACGGAACCTGGGCGACGTCGACGACCTGCTGATACGGCCCGTCGGCGGAGTCCGGGAACACCGTCCGCAGCGACTCGTGCCGCGCGAGCACGTCGGAGACGGCCGACGACATCGCGTCGATGTCGAGTGCACCGGACAGCCGTACGGCGAGCGGGATGTTGTACGCCGAGGACGCCGTGTCGAACCGGTTCATCAGCCACATGCTCTGCTGCGCCATCGACAGCGGAACCCGCTCGGGGCGCGGCCGCGCGACGAGCGCGGGGCGGTCCGAGCCGGTGCCTGCCTGCTCGGCGACCTTGACGGCGAGCCGTTCCACGGTCGGCGCCTCGAACAACTCGCGCACACCCAGACGGGTGCCTGCGGCGGCGTTGAGCCGCGCGACCGCCTTCGTCGCGACGAGCGAGTTGCCGCCGAGGTCGAAGAACGAGTCGGCGACGCTGATCTTCGCGAGCCCGAGCACGTCCGCGAGGACACCGGCGACCAGTTCCTCGGTCGGCGTGCGCGGCTCGACCATCTCGCCCTGGAGGGCGTCGAAATCGGGCTCGGGCAGGGCCTTCCGATCGAGTTTGCCTGCGGTGGTGAGCGGGATCTCGTCGAGGACGACGATCGCGCTCGGCACCATGTGCGCCGGCAGCGTGTCGCCGACGAAGTGCGTCACCTCGGCGACGTCGACCGTGGCGCCCGCGGTCGGCAGCACGTACGAGACGAGGGCGGTCGATCCCGACGGCAGCGACGTGCCGACGGTGACCGCGAACTCGAGATTCGGGTGCGCCACCAGCGCCGCGTCGATCTCGCCGAGTTCGATGCGGAAGCCGCGGACCTTCACCTGGAAGTCGCTGCGGCCCACGTACTCCACGCCGTAACCGGCGCGGTGCCCGGGATCGACGACGAACCGGACGATGTCGCCCGTGCGGTACATCCGGCTGCCGTTCTCGCCGAACGGGTTCGCGACGAAGCGTTCGGAGGTGAGGCCGAGACGGTCGTGGTAGCCGCGGGCGAGACCGGGGCCCGCGATGTACAACTCCCCTGCCACGCCGACGGGTACCGGGCGCAGCAGTGCGTCGAGAACGTAGACGGTGACGGCGCAGACGGGACCACCGATCTCGATCCGGTTCCCGGGCACCAGCATGTTGCTGACGTTGCTCATGACGGTGGCCTCGGTGGGACCGTAGCCGTTGTACATCCGGCGCCCCGGCGCCCAGCGTTCCACCAGTTCCGGCGGGCACGCCTCGCCGCCGACGACGACGACCTCGAGCCGGTCGAGCCCGGCGGGCTCCACCGACGCGAGCGCGGCAGGCGTGACGAAGGCGTGGGTGACCTCGTTGTCCGCGAGGAAGTTCCGCAGTTCCTCGCCGCCGTACAGGTCGGCAGGGGCGACGACCATCGTCGCGCCGCAACCGAACGCGAGCAGCAGTTCGAGGACGGACGCGTCGAAACTCGGGGACGCGAAGTGCAGGGTCCGCGCCTTCGGGCTCACCCCGTAGTGGGTGCGCTGTTCGGCGGAGAAGTTGGCCAGACCCGTGTGGGTGACGACGACGCCCTTGGGCAGACCTGTGGTGCCGGACGTGTAGATCATGTACGCCGCGTGCTCGAGCTGCACCGACGTGGTCCGCTCCGAATCCGTCACCGGCTCCGCCGACTGCGAAGCGCACAGCGACTCGCACTCGGACGAGTCCAGCGCGAGCCAGTCGACACCGGACGGAAGGTCGTCCCGCTGAGCGGACACGGTCAGGCCGAGGACGGCGCCGGAATCGGCGACCATGTGCGCGATGCGCTCGGACGGGTAGCGGGGGTCGACGGGCACGAACGTGCCGCCGGCCTTGGCCACGGCCCACGTTCCGATCACCGAGTGCTGCGAGCGCGTCATCCCCAGCGCCACAGACGTTTCCGGTCCGACTCCGCGATCGATGAGCACGCGCGCGAGCCGGCTCGAGCGGGCGTCCAGTTCCGCATAGGTCATCGATTCGCCGTCCGCGACGAGCGCGATGTGCTCGCCGTTCTCCGCGGCGGTCGCGGCGAGGATCTCCGGCAGCGACAGCGGCGCGGCGGGCTCGGTGCCGTACGCCGCCAGCAGCGACGCACGTTCATCGGGCGCGAGGATGTCGATGTCCGCGACGCGCGTGTCGACGTCCCCGGACAACGCCCCGAGCACGCGGACGACGCGCGCCATGATCTCCTCGACCTCGGCGGCCTCGAACAGCTCGGGAAGGAACTTGGCGGTCAGGTGCAGCCGCGGGTCGGTCATCGCGACGATCGCCAGTGGGTAGTGCGTGGCGTCGTTCGACGTCACGTCGAGAACGCGGAGACCCGCGATGTCGCTGTTCTTCGTCAGCGCGTCACGGTCGAGCGGGTAGGACTCGTAGACCATCAGGGTGTCGAACAGCGCTCCGAGGCCGAGCCCCTGCTGGATGTCGGTGAGCCCGACGTGATGGTGGTCGAGCAACTCGGTCTGCTCGTGCTGGATGCGGTCGAGCAGGGTGCGGACGGCGTCGCCTGCCTGCACGCGGACCCGCACCGGCAGGGTGTTGATGAAGAGCCCGAGCATCGACTCGATGCCGGGCACCTGCGGCGGACGGCCCGAGACGGTGGTGCCGAACACCACGTCGTCCCGTCCGGTCAGCCTGCCCAGCACGATTCCCCACGCGGCCTGGACGAGCGTGTTCATGGTGACGCCGAGTTCGCGCGAGCGCGCGGTCATGTCGGCGAGCAGGTCGTCCGGCAGATCGATCACGAGCTCACCGGGGGTGAGCGCCGGGGCCGTCTCCGTGTGCGCCGGCGCGAGGAGGGTGGGCTCCTCGACACCGTCGAGGGCCTTCGCCCACGCGTCCACCGACACCTGCGGATCCTGCGCCGACAGCCACTCGAGGTAGCTGCGGTACGGACGCGGCTGCGGCAGCGCCAGGGCGTCGCCGTCCACCGCGTAGAGGGTCAGCAGATCCTGGATGAGGATCGGCAGCGACCAGCCGTCCAGCAGGATGTGGTGGTTGGTGACGGCGAACCGGTAACGGTCCGCACCCGTTTCGACCAGCAGGAATCGCACCAGCGGCGGGGCCGTCATGTCGAACCGGTCTGTCCGGTTCGCGAGCATCAGTGCGTCGAGTTCGGCGTCCCGGTCGTGCTCGGACCGCGCCGAGAGGTCGACGTGCGTCCACGGCACGTCCACCCGGTCGACGACCACCTGCATGCCGGTGCCGTCGTCGCCCGCGACGAAGGCGGTGCGCAGGTTGGGGTGCCGGGCGACCAGCGATTCCGCGGCGCGGCGGAGTCGGTCGGTGTCGACGGATCCGCCCAGGTCCATGACGAGCTGGGTGGTGTACACGTCGGTGGTGGCACCGGCCAGCGACGCGTGGAACAGCAGGCCCACCTGCAGCGGGGCCAGGGACCAGACGTCGGCGAGCGCGGGGTAGTCGCTCTCGAGGGTGTCGATCCGGCTCTGGCTCAGCGGAACGAGGTCGAGGTCCGACGGCGTCCGGCCGCCGGCTCCCGGCCGCTGCGTGTGCGCGACGAGCCCTTCGAGCGCGCGCGTCCACAGGCCGGTGAGCTCACCCACCTCGGCGTCCGTGAGGACGCCCTGCGGGAAGTCGACGGTGGCCGAAAGCCGTTGTTCGCCTTCGATGTCCACGATCATCGCGTTGATGTCGAGGGCGAAGTGCACCGGCATCTCACTGTTGCGGGTGCCGGTCAGTTCCATCGTGTCTGTGTCGGGGACCCAGCCCGCCGCCCGGAACGCGGCGGGAATCTCGCCGACCGACACGCGGCCCAGATAGTTGAAGCTGATCTGGGGGCTCGGCAGCGCTGCGAGGACCGCGCGGGTTTCGGCGTTGAGGAACCGCAGCATTCCGTAGCCGATGCCGTGCTCGGGTACGCGTGCGAGTTGTTCCTTCACCGACTTGACGGCCTGACCCGCGGCCGCACCGCCGGCGAGTGCGTCGCGGACGTCGACGCCGGGCGCCGACAACCGGACCGGGTACATGCTGGTGAACCAGCCCACCGTGCGGGACAGGTCGGCGCCGGGCAGCACCGTCTCCTCGCGGCCGTGGCCCTCGAGGTGCACGAGCGTCGAGGACTCGGTGATGCCGCGTTCCGCGCGCCACGCCGCGACGGCGAGCGCGAGGGCGGTGAGAAGACCGTCGTTCACACCACCGTGGAAGGCACGCGGCACGTCGGTCAGCAGACCGTCGGTGACGTCCGCCGAAACCTCCAGGCGGACCCGGCCGGTGGTCGAGACAGTGTCGCGGCCGTCGAGGGCCCGCGAACCGATCAGCGGGTCCGCACCGTCCAGCGTGGTGCGCCAGTAGTCGAGTTCGCTCACACGCCGGGCGCTGCGCGCGTTGTCCGCGAGGCCGTGCGCCCAGCGACGGACCGAGGTCCCGACTGCCGGGAGCAGTGGGTCGGCCCCGGCGGCGATCTGCCCCCAGGCCGACGCGAAGTCGGGCACCAGCACTCGCCAGGACACACCGTCCACCGCGAGGTGGTGGATCACGACGAGCAGGCGTCCCGTCCGCGGGGCACTCTCGGCGTCCGCAGTATCGCCGTCCGCGCCGTCCTGCACTGCGGATTCGGCGGAGTCCTCGGCGGGCGCGAACCAGACGAAACGCACCACGCTGCCGGTGGCCGGGTCCAGCCTGTCCACCGTGCGCTCGAGCGCGTGCGCTGCCAGCGCCTCGAACGTGCCGGTGCCGGGACCGTCGGTGAACTCGACGCGATCGACGAGGCGGTCGACGTCGACCGAGCCGATCGGAGCGACCTCCAGCGACCACCCGGCCGGAGAGTCGTTGCGCCGCAATGACGAACGCAGGGCGTCGTGGCGATCGACGACGGCCGCCAGCGTGCGCACCAGGCGCTCACGCTCCACCTTCGGCGGCAGCGCGAGGAGAATGGACTGGGAGAACCGGTGGAAGTCGCCGCCCAGCTCGGTCATCCAGTGCACGACCGGTGTGAGCGGCATCGTGCCGATGCCGGCGCCCGGCAGTTCCTCGAGGACGTGCATCGTCGCCGATTCGGATGCGGACTTCGCGACCTCGGCGAGCGAGGCAACGGTCTTGCGCTCGAACACGTCCCGGGCCGTGAACAGGACGCCGGCTTCCTTCGCGCGGGACACCAGCTGGATCGAGACGATGCTGTCGCCGCCGAGCGCGAAGAACGAGTCGCCGACGCTGACGCGCGGCAGACCGAGGACCTCGGCGAACAGCCCGGCGATCGACTCCTCCATGGTGCTGCGGGGAGCCACGTACTCACTGGATTCCGCCGCGAACGTGGGTTCGGGCAGCGCCTTCCGGTCGAGCTTGCCGCTCGCGCCGACCGGCATCTCGGCGAGCACCATGACGGCGTCGGGAACCATGTACGAGGGCACCGCGCGGCCGACGTGGACCGTCAGATCGTCGACGTCCAGCGCCGAACCCGGCTCGGGAACGACGTAACCGACGAGCCGCTGCCCGAGGGAACTGTCGTGCACGACCACGACCGACTGCGCCACATGAGGATACGACGACATCGCGGACTCGATCTCGCCGAGCTCGATCCGCAGGCCGCGCACCTTCACCTGGAAGTCGGTGCGGCCGAGGTACTCGATGCTTCCGTCGACGCGCCACTTGACGAGGTCGCCGGTGCGGTACAGGCGGGTACCCGCGGCGCCGAAAGGATTGGCCACGAAGCGTTCCGCCGTCAGTTCCGGTCTGCCCTCGTAGCCGCGGGCCACCTGGGCGCCCGCGAGATAGAGCTCTCCCGCAGATCCGATGGGTGCGGGCCGGAGGTGGCCGTCGAGCACGTACGCCTCGGTGTTCCACACCGGGGTGCCGATGGGGATCGTGTGGACGGACTCCCGATCCACCTCGCCCGCGGTGGCGTGCACGGTGAACTCGGTGGGGCCGTACAGGTTGTGCAACTCGGCGTCGGACTTCGCCCGGAACGCTGCTGCGACGGCAGGCGGAAACGCCTCTCCCGCAACGAGAACGACGCGCAGGCTGGCGAGTTGTTCACGGTCGGCCTCGGAGACGAACACCGACAGCATCGACGGGACGAACGACGTCGCGGTGACGTTCTCGCGCGCGATCACATCGGCGAGGTAGGCGGGGTCGCGATGCCCCTCGGGTGCGGCGATCACCACGCGCGACCCGGAGGCGAGCGCGGAGAACAGTTCCCACACCGACACGTCGAATGTCGTCGGGGTCTTCTGCAGCACGACGTCGTTCGCATCGAGCCCGTAGCGCGACGCGATCCACGTGACCTGGTTCAGGACCGCGGCGTGGCTCACCGCCACGCCCTTCGGACGTCCGGTGGACCCGGACGTGTAGATGACGTACGCCGGGTTGGCGGCCCGGAGGCCGGCAGTCCGTTCCTCGTCGCGGATCGCGCCCGCCGGGACGCCGCTCGAATCCACGGCGTCGATCTCCACGACGTCGTGGTCGGCGGGGAAGACGAGACCGTCCCGCGCGACCGTGAGGATGCACAGCGGGCGGGCGCTCTCCAGCACGTACGCGGTGCGCTCGGCGGGGTGGTCGGGGTCGAGGGGCACGTATGCGGAGCCGGCCTTGACGACGGCGTACATCGCGACCATCGAGTCGAGTGAGCGGCGGATCGCGAGGGCGACCTTGGTCTCCGGACCCACGCCCCGGCCGATCAGCGTCCGGGCGAGACGGTTCACCCGCGTGTCGAACTCGGCGTAGGTCAGTTCCTCGCCCTCGAAGACGAGTGCCGTCGCGTCGGGCGTGCGCGCGACCTGGGCGTCGAACAGGTCGACGACGGTGCCGGCGGGCGGGGCCACGGCGTCGCCGTTCCACCTCGTCACGACCTGCTCGTATTCCTCACCGCTCATCGTCGCCAGGTCCGACACCGAGGCGTCGTCGCCGGCGCCGAGGAAGCGCTCGAAGAAGTCGAAGAAGCGGCTGTGGTGACGGTCCAGCTCGTCCGCCGAGTACAGGTTGGGGTTGGCCTCGAAGTCGATGTGGATCTTGCTGCCGGCCACACCCTGGTAGATGTTCAGCGAGAGGTCCTCGACCGGTCCGGTGGTGAGGACGTTCTGGTGTCCGGTGACCGTTCCCAGCTTGATCTCGCTGTGGAACATCATGATGTTGATCGAGGGACCGAAGAAGCCGCGCTGTCCCTGGGGCGCGCCGGCGTCGCGGCGGATGTCCTCGTGCCGGTAGCGCTGGCGGCGCAGAGCGCCGGTGAGTTCGATCTGCACGCTCTTGACCAGCTCGGGGACGGTCATCTCCGGGGTGATCTGGAGTCGGAGAGGAACGATGTTCGACACCATTCCGCCGGAGCGGCGCAACGTGGCGGTGGTGCGGGCCGACACCGGGAGGCTGAGGACGACGTCCGTCCGGTCGGTCATGTGGGCCAGGTACGCGGCGAACGCGGCCACCACGATGGGCGCGGAGCTGGCGTTGCTGCCGCCCAGCGCCTCGTCGAGAAGGGTGGCGGTGGACTCGGGCAGTGCTTCGGAGGAGAGCCGCGCGAACTTGCCGACCATCGCCGCACGACCGGCCAGGCTCGGGGCCTCGGGCAGGTGCGCGGTGCGTTCGGCCCAGTATTCGCGGTCCTTCGCGAACCGGTCGGAATTGCGGTACCGCTGCTCGTCCTCGACGATCCGGACCAGGTCCTCGGCGCGGCAGGCCGGCGGCTCGGCGCCCTCGACCAGCGCCGTGTAGATCTCGGCGATGCGCGCGATCAGCGCCATCGCGCCGAAGCCGTCGAGCGCGATGTGGTGGATTCGGCAGAACCAGAAGTAGTGGTTCTCTCCGACGTGGAGCAGGTAGACCACGACGAGGCGGTCCTCGAGCAGGTCGACGGGGGCGCTGTAGTTGGCCCGCATCCACTTCTCGGCGGCGTCGACGGAATCGTCCTCGCCCCGCAGGTCGACGTAGGTGATGGCGTCGTCGAGGGACTTGTCGACGTACTGGTGGGGCATCCCCTCGATCTCGACGAGACGGAGGAAGCCGGAGCCGAACTCCCGGCCGGTGCGGACGGTGGCCTCGGTCAGGAGGTCGAGGTCGATGTCGCCGCGAAGCTCGATGTACTGGGCGATAGTGAGGGGAACGTCGCCCATCGCGTGTTGCGCGAACCAGATGCCACGCTGCGCAGCCGACAGCGGAAACGCTCCTTCCGGAGCACCGCTACTACCCGCTGCATGTCCCGACCCCAAGGGTTACTCCGTTCTCGAACGCGTGGCGACTGCCGCCTGTGTCTTTGGTGATTCGTAGCTCTCGGTCCCACGGACTGCGCCGCGGGCCGGTCTTCCGATGAACGCCATCACATGAACAGGCCCTGCCGGTTCGAAGCTTCTCGCGGAACAGGGACGTGCCGAGCGCGGGACGACCTGCGCTGATCGAAGAGTTCCACCACACTCGGAGTCGATGTCAGACGATCGTCCGAAACCCGATTGCCTGCGACGCTGAACACTCCAAGGCCCTTACATCCCGAACTACTCGCGGTGAGCGGGTTCATACGTGGCTCCGTTCTCTCATCGATCCAACAAGCGGCCACCCAATCGGTGCTCGTCATCCTCCGAGTCGAGAGCCGAGTCTACGGCGCTGGTGAGGGAACGAAACATTGTCGCGTTCACTGCCTCGGCCTCCTCTCGATCGGTGGTGACATTTTCGGTTCGTACGGTCCCGCGGTAACGCCGGGAACTACATCGGTGTCAGATCCAGTACCGTTACCGGCGCTGCTGTGACGTACCCAACCCTCGATACTTCCAGAACCAGGCCTGAATTCGATCTTCGACGCGCTCATATTCAACAGGCAGAACCACATTCCGGGCGTCGCGTCCAACCCGAACACGGATACCGTACCGAGAGTCGGAATTTCGCTAGGTGTACAACTGTCGTATCCAGTTTCATGTTCCGCCTCCCGACTGTCCTCCGTGCACGGTGCGGCCGATCCGGTGATCGACCGCGGCGTTGAACACCCACTGCCCCCCCGTGACCGCAGTTTTTGCCAACCACCGTGTCTACCAAAGCCCCGCGCAGGTCTCAAAACGACGAACACCCGAGGTTGCGCGCAGGGAATAACCGACCAGGTCCGTTACCCACCCGCATCGAGCGGAATACTGGACGCCCGACCATCGCCGGGCGAGCCTCCGGGTCGTGGCAGATCGCCCGCTGACCTGCCACGAAGAGGCGGCGGCGCGGCCACGCCAAGGGGGCGTGAGCCGACGACATCGCGGCCGCGTCCCAGCATCTGGAACACCCTCCCGAAACGCGACGCTTCCAGTGTCCGATTGGTCGCATTTGCCGCAGCGCGACCGATCGGAGGGCGACGGGACATATCTCACACCCCAACGCGCGCAATGAAAGTAAGGCTAACCTAATTGTTGGCGTCCAACGGCACCGAGATCGGCGGAGTCGCTGCTCAGCGTCCGTGCCGCGCGAACCAGTCGAGCAGACCGGGGTCGTCGACGGCGCTGCGGTCCACCGTCCGCCCCGCGTCCGCGCCCTGGAAGATTCGCTTGAGCGGCACCTCGAGTTTCTTGCCGGTACGGGTGTGCGGGATGCCCGGCGCCTCGATGATGTCGTCGGGCACGTGCCGCGGAGAGGCCTGCTCCCGGATCGCTCCGCGGATCCGCTGCTTCAGCGCGTCGTCGAGTACCGCACCCTCCGAGAGGACCACGAACAGCGGCATCCAGTACCCGCCGTCCGCCAGGTCGACCCCGACGACGAGCGCCTCGGCGACCTCCGGGAGCTTCTCCACCACCTGGTAGATGTCGGCGCTGCCCATCCGGATTCCATTGCGGTTCAACGTGGAATCGGACCTTCCGTGCATGAGGACGGTCCCGCGATCGGTGATCGTGATCCAGTCACCGTGTCGCCACACACCGGGAAAAACCTCGAAATAGGCTTCGTGGTAACGCTTTCCGTCCGGATCGTTCCAGAACGACACCGGCATGGACGGCATCGGCGCGGTGACGACGAGTTCACCCACCGCGTCTCGCACCGGCCGCCCCGATTCGTCGAACGCCTCGACGGCAACCCCGAGACAGGGGGCGGACAGCTCCCCTGGCCAGACGGGGACGGTGCGCGCTCCCCCGATGAACGCCGACACCACATCGGTCCCACCGGTGATCGACACGACGGGTACGCGGCGACCGACGTTCTCCGACAGCCACAACGACGACGACGCCGGCAGAGTCGATCCCGTGACTCCCACCGCGCGGAGCGCGCTCAAATCGTGCTCGCGGACGGGGATCACCCCCGCCTTGTCGCACGCGAGAACGTAGCCGGGACTGGTGCCGAGCACCGTGACACCCAGTCGTGACGCCAAGGCCCACAACGCATCCGGAGCCGGATGGGAAGGACTTCCGTCGTAGCAGACGATCGTGGCTCCCACCAGCAGACCCGCCGTCTGGAAGTTCCACATCATCCAACTGGGGCTGGTGTACCAGAAAAGTATGTCTTCGCGGCCGAGGTCGAGGTGGAGCGCCAGCGACTTCACGTGCTCGAGCAGTACACCGCCGTGACCGTGCACGATGCCCTTCGGGAGGCCCGTGGTCCCCGAGGAGAACACCACCCACAACGGGTGGTCGAACGGGACGGGAACGGGCTCGAGTGCGCCGCCCCCGGCGGTCGCCTCCATCCAGGTGAGGGCACCGTCGACGGCGGCGCCCGCATCGAGGTGGGGCACCACCACCGTGAGGGCCGGCGACAATCCGGCCCGCAACTCGGCCACTGCCCCCAGCCGGTCGTGTTCCTTGCCCGCGAACCGGTACCCGTCCGCGGTGATCAGCGCCACCGGTTCCAGTTGACCCAGCCGATCGAGCGCGGCCGGCGCGGAATAGTCCTGCCCGCACGCGGCCCACACGGCGCCGAGCGACGCCGTGGCGAGAAACGCGACGACCGCCTCGGGGATGTTCGGAAGGTAGCCGACCACGCGATCACCGACCCCGACCCCGTGCTCGCGGAGCGTCGCCGCGAGACCCGCCACCGCAGAACGCAACTCGTCCCACCCGACGGAGACGTCGGGAAACCCCTCACCCGCGTACAGGATCGCCGGGGTGCCGGGCCGGGCGTTCCGGAAGACGTGGTCGACGTAGTTGAGCGTCGCACCCGGAAACCAGACGGCGCCCGGCATCGCGGCGTCGGCGAGGGCGGGCCCCGGATCGGTGGCGGACCGGAACTCGAAGTAGTCCCACACGTCCTGCCAGAACTCCCCCGGCGCCGCCACCGACCAGCGCCACAGCGACCGGTAGTCGTCGACCGTGACACTGTGACGCCGTCCGACGAACGCGGCGAAATCGGTGATCACCGCGTCGCGCACGTCGGCTTCGGTGGGAACCCATTGCGGATCGGCAGCCATGGGACCATCTTCCCCGAGAGCAAGGCCGGTCCGCGCTCTTTCGCCGCCTACCGCCGGCCTCAGGCCGGCTTGTCCCCCGCCGAATCGACCTGTGAGCGGCGCAGGATCGCCTCGGCGTGACGCAGGACCGGCGCGTCCACCATCTTTCCCTCGAACGCGAACACCCCGCGCTGGTCGGCGACGGCGGCGAGAACCCGCGTCGCCCAGTCGACGTCCTCGTCGGACGGTGCGTACGCCTCACGGATCACCGCGACCTGACCCGGGTGGATGGCGACCTTGACATCGAATCCGACAGCGACGGCGTCGAGGGCCTCGGCGCGCAACCCGTCCAGGTCCTTGATGTCGAGGTAGACGGAGTCCAGCGCGAGCCGGTGATAACCCTTGGCCGCCAGCAGCGTCGACGACCGCACCTGGGTGGCGACGTCGCGGTAGCTGCCGTCGTCGCGGCGGCTGGAGTTGCCGCCCATCGCGGCGACGAGGTCCTCGGCCCCCCACATCACGCCGATGGTGCTGGCCGCCAACGCGATCTCGGTGACTGCGAGCGCGCCGAGCGGCGACTCGACCAGGGCGATCACCTCGCGCGGAGCCAGCGACAGCACCTGGTCGGCCGACTCGCACTTGGCCAGCATGAGCCGGGTGTAGCGGGTGCCGTCGAGCGCCAGCAGGTCGCGTTCGTGGTCTTCGGTGCCGACCGGGTTGACCCGCACGACGGTCCGATCGGGATCCAGCGGGGTGTCGATGAGGGCGACCCGGGCCGCCTCCTTGTCGCCGGGCGCCACCCCGTCCTCGAGGTCGAGGATCACGACGTCGGCGGCCGCGGCCGCCTTCGCATACCGTTCGGGCCGGTCCGCCGGGCAGAACAACCAGGCGGGACCGGGCAGTTCCCAGCTCACGACGGCTTCTTCTGGACGAGGGTCTTGCGGACCGCGATCGCCACCACGTCGCCGTTCTGGTTGCGGCCGGTGTGCTCGAGCGTGACGATTCCCTCTCCGGGACGGCTCTTCGATTCGCGCTTGTCCGCGATCTTCGTCTCCGCGTACAGCGTGTCCCCGTGGAACATCGGCTTCGGGAAACTGATCTCCGAGAACCCCAGGTTCGCGACGATGGTCCCCTGTGTCAGCTGCGCCACCGACAGTCCGACCAGCGTCGAGAGGGTGAACATCGAGTTGACGAGTCGCACGCCGAACTGGGTGCCCTCGCTGTATGCCGCGTCCAGGTGCAGGGCCTGGGTGTTCATCGTCTGCGTCGTGAAGAGGACGTTGTCGGCCTCGGTGACGGTCCGGCCGGGACGGTGCTCATACACCGCGCCCAGCTCGAACTCCTCGAACCACAGGCCACGCTGGACGATTCGCCTGGGCTCCGTGGTCGCAGATTCGGTGTCGGTGGTGCTCTCCGCGGAGGTCACAGTCCCGCCTCCCGCGCGATCAGCATCAACTGCACCTCGGTGGTGCCCTCGCCGATCTCCAGGATCTTGCTGTCGCGGTAGTGCCGCGCCACGGTGTACTCGTTCATGAATCCGTAGCCGCCGTGGATCTGAGTGGCGTCCCTGGCGTTGTCCATCGCGGCCTCGGAGGCGACCAGCTTGGCGATGGCGGCCTGCTTCTTGAACGGCTTGCCGGACAGCATCCGGGCGGCGGCGTCGTAGTACGCCGTGCGCGCGGTGTGGGCGCGCGCCTCCATGCGGGCGATCTTGAAGGCGATCGCCTGGTTGTGCCCGATCGGCCGCCCGAACGCCTCACGTTCCTTGGCGTACTTGACCGACTCGTCGACGCATCCCTGGGCGGCGCCGACGCTGAGCGCGGCGATGGCGATGCGCCCCTCGTCGAGGATCCGCAGGAAGTTCGCGTACCCGCGACCGCGCTCGCCGAGCAGGTTCTCCTCCGGGACGCGCACGTCCGCGAACGTGAGCGGATGGGTGTCGGAGGCGTTCCAGCCGACCTTGTTGTACGCCGGTTCGGCGGTGAAGCCGGGGGTCGACGTGGGCACGAGGATGGTGGAGATCTCCTTCTTGCCGTCCTTCGTCCCGGTCACCGCGGTGACGGTGACGAGCTTGGTGATGTCCGTTCCGGAGTTGGTGATGAACTGCTTGTTGCCGTTGATGATCCATTCACCGCTGTCGAACTTCGCGGTGGTCTTCGTGCCGCCGGCGTCGCTTCCGGCACCCGGCTCGGTGAGCCCGAACGCGGCCAGGCTCTTGCCGCTCGTCAACTGCGGCAGCCACTCCTGCTTCTGCTCCTCGTTGCCGAACCGGTAGATCGGCATCGCACCCAGCGACACGCCGGCTTCCAGGGTGATCGCGACGCTCTGGTCGACCTTGCCGAGTTCTTCGAGTGCCAGGCAGAGGGCGAAGTAGTCGCCGCCCATTCCGCCGTACTCCTCGGGGAACGGCAGGCCGAACAGGCCCATGTCGGCCATCCCCGACACCACCTCGTACGGGAACGTGTGGTTGGCGTCGTGTTCCGCCGCGACCGGTGCCACCACGTTCTTGGCGAAGTCTGCGACGGTCTTCGCCAACTGCTGGTACTCGTCCGGAAGCTGGCCGGTGGCAAGGAATTCAGTCATGACGCGTCTTCTTTCGTGTCGGTGGTGTCGGTGTGCGGGGTGACTCGTGCGAGCAGTTGGTCGACCATCACCTGGTCACCCGGCGCGACGAGGACGTCGACGACGCCGTCGACGGGCGCGGTGAGCGAATGCTCCATCTTCATCGCCTCGACCACGACGAGTGTCTGGCCGGCGGTGACGTGGGCGCCCGCCTCGGCGCCGACCGCGATGACGGATCCGGGCATGGGACTGGTGATCTCCGCCTCGCCTGCGTGGACGTCGCCGGTGCGGACACTGAGTTCGCGGACCTCACGCAGCATCGTCGTGCCGTCGGACCCCGCGAGCCAGATGTGCCCGTCGGTCTGGGCGACGCGGTAGGTCTCGCGCCTGCCGTCGATCACCACCGACAGCGTGGACCCGTCGAGCGTCGCGGTCAGCGACAGGGTGTCGCCGTCCTCGACCTGTGCGGTGGCCTCGGACGGACTGCCCGTGATCCGCACGTGGTCGGTGCGGGTGGGCGAGGACAACCGGATGCTGGTGGGTGCCGGCGTCCCGACCCGCCAGCCGCTCGGAACGTCCCACGGGTCGGCCTGCGCACGCTCGGGCCAGCGCTGCAACCACCGGAACGCCGCCGCGGCGATCAGGGCGGCATCGGTGGCCTCCGCGGCGACGAAGTCCTCGAGCCGCCGGTCGAGCAGTCCGGTGTCGAGGGCGCCCGCCACCACGTCCGGGTCGGCGAGCAGGAAGCGCGCGAACTCGATGTTGGTGACCACTCCCAGCACACCGGTCCCGGCGAGGGCGCGATCCAGTTTCCGCAGCGCGCCGGCGCGGTCGCCGGCGTGGGCGATGACCTTCGCCAGCATCGGGTCGTAATCGCTGCCCACCACCGTGCCGGGCTGCAACCCGGAATCGACGCGGACACCAGGGCCTGCGGGTTCGACGACGTCGGCCACGAGTCCGCCGGTGGGGAGGAACCCGCGACTGGGGTCCTCGGCGTAGACGCGGGCTTCGATGGCGTGCCCGGTGAGGGTGATGTCGTCCTGGGTGAAGCCGAGCGGCTCACCGGCGGCCACTCGTACCTGCCACTCGACGAGGTCGAGGCCCGTCACGAGTTCGGTGACCGGGTGCTCGACCTGCAGCCGGGTGTTCATCTCCATGAAGAAGAACTCGTCGGGCTTGTCGGCGGAGACGATGAACTCGACGGTTCCCGCACCGGAGTAGTCGACGCTGCGCGCGGTGTTGCAGGCGGCCTCGCCGATCCGGGCGCGCGTCGCCTCGTCCAGCAGCGGCGACGGCGCCTCCTCGATGACCTTCTGGTGGCGGCGCTGCAGACTGCATTCGCGCTCACCGAGATGAACGACGTTGCCGTGTCCGTCCGCGAGGATCTGCACCTCGATGTGCCGGGGGCGCAGCACGAATCGCTCGAGGAAGAGTGTGTCGTCGCCGAACGCCGACGCCGCTTCACGCCGCGCGCTGCGCAGCGCGTCGGCCAGCGCGCCCGGCTCCTCCACCAGGCGCATGCCCTTGCCGCCGCCGCCTGCCGACGGCTTGACGAGCACCGGGTATCCGATGTCGCCTGCGGCCGCGATCAGTTCGTCGTCGGACAGGCCGGGCCGGGCGATGCCGGGGACGACCGGAACGTCGAACTTCGCCACCGCGTTCTTGGCGGTGATCTTGTCGCCCATCACCTCGATGGCGTGCGCGGACGGGCCGAGAAACGCGATCCCCGCATCGGCGCACGCGCCCGCGAACTTGGAGTTCTCCGACAGGAACCCGTAACCGGGATGGATCCCCTGCGCACCGGTCGCCTGCGCCGCCGCGATCACCTTCTCGATGACGAGGTAACTCTCCCGGGCCGCGGCCGGGCCGAGCAGGACCGCGGTGTCGGCCTCGCGGACGTGCCGCGCGTCCCGATCCGCCTCGCTGAAGACGGCGACGGAGCGGATTCCCATGGCCCGCAGCGTGCGGATCACGCGCACCGCGATCTCGCCGCGGTTGGCCACCAGGACGGTATCTATCCGAGTCATTTCAGTCATTCCACTCACATCCGGAAAACGCCGTAGGAGACCGGCTCGACCGGTGCGTTCGCACACACCGAGAGCGCCAGTCCGAGAACAGTTCTGGTATCGGCGGGGTCGATGATGCCGTCGTCCCACAGCCTGGCGGTCGAGTAGTACGGGTTGCCCTGCGCCTCGTACTGCTCACGGATCGGCGCCTTGAACGCCTCCTCGTCGTCGGCCGACCACGGGTTGCCCGCGCTGTCCAGTTGCTCGCTGCGCACCGTCGACAGCACTGACGCCGCCTGCTCCCCGCCCATCACGGAGATCCGGGCGTTCGGCCACATCCACAGGAACCGCGGCGAGTACGCCCGCCCGCACATCGAGTAGTTGCCCGCCCCGTAGGAGCCGCCGATCACGACGGTCAGCTTCGGAACCCGCGCACACGCCACCGCGGTCACCATCTTCGCGCCGTGCTTGGCGATGCCGCCCGCCTCGTAGTCGCGGCCGACCATGAAGCCGGCGATGTTCTGCAGGAACAGCAGCGGAATCTTGCGCTTGTCGCACAGTTCGATGAAATGCGCGCCCTTCATCGCGGACTCGGCGAACAGCACACCGTTGTTGGCGACGATGCCGACCGGGTGGCCCTCGATGTGCGCGAAACCGGTGACCAGGGTCTTGCCGTACTCGGCCTTGAACTCCTGGAATTCACCACCATCGACGATGCGGTCGATGACCTCGTGGACGTCGTAGGGGGTACGCGGGTCGGTGGGGACCACGTCGTAGAGGTCGGTCTGCTGCGCCGTCGCGGGGACGGCGCTGATCACGTCCCACGGACGTTCGGCGCGCGGGCCGAGGGTCGCGACGATGTTCCGCACGATCCGCAGCGCGTCCTGGTCGTCTTCCGCGAGGTGGTCGGTGACCCCCGAGACCTTGGAGTGCAGGTCGCCGCCGCCGAGTTCCTCGGCGGTCACGACCTCACCGGTGGCCGCCTTCACGAGCGGCGGGCCGCCCAGGAAGATGGTGCCCTGGTTGCGGACGATGACCGCCTCGTCGCTCATGGCGGGCACGTAGGCGCCGCCCGCGGTGCAGGAGCCGAGGACCGCCGCGATCTGCGGGATGCCCTGCGCGCTCATCGTCGCCTGGTTGTAGAAGATGCGCCCGAAGTGCTCGCGGTCGGGGAACACCTCGTCCTGCCTGGGGAGGAATGCTCCGCCGGAGTCGACGAGGTAGATGCAGGGAAGCTGATTCTGCAGCGCGATCTCCTGCGCCCGCAGGTGCTTCTTCACCGTCATCGGGTAGTAGGTACCGCCCTTGACGGTCGCGTCGTTGGCGACGATCACGCATTCGCGACCGGACACCCGGCCGATGCCGGCGATGACGCCCGCTCCGGGGCTCTCGTCGTCGTACAGTCCGTTCGCCGCGAGCGGCGAGATCTCGAGGAACGGGCTGCCGGGATCGAGCAGTGTGTCCACCCGATCGCGGGGCAGCAGCTTACCTCGGCTCACGTGCCGCTCGCGTGACTTCTCGCTGCCGCCGAGTGCGGCCACGGCCAGCCGCGACTTCAGCTCGTCGACCAATTTCGTGTGCTCTGCCCGGTAGCCCTCCCGTGCAGTGGTTCCGCCCAGTGCCATCCTGCCGCCTTCTTTTCTTGACGCCCGTGCCGAGTGAGTTAATACTCGATAACTGAAACTAAGATAACTGTGATTAACTGAGTTGTCCAGACCACACCGCGGAAAAGAGCAAGGCGATGACTGCAGACGTCGACGGCACCGAAGCGACGACCCCGACCATCGACAGCACAGGGGCCCCGATCACGCGCCGCGAGCAGATGAAGGCGGACCGCCGCCGCCAGCTGCTCGACGCCGCCGCCCGCCTCATCGCCGAGCGGGGCTTCCTCGGAGTCCGCCTCGAGGACCTCGGCTCCGCGGCGGGAATCAGCGGTCCCGCCGTGTACCGGCACTTCCCCAACAAGGACGCCGTCCTCGTCGAACTGCTCGTCGGGATCAGTACGCGACTGTTCGAAGGCGGGTCTCTCGTCGCGGCGGAGGCAACGTCCCCGGACGCGGCACT
Organism: Rhodococcus pseudokoreensis; assembly: GCF_017068395.1. Lineage (NCBI taxonomy): Bacteria > Bacillati > Actinomycetota > Actinomycetes > Mycobacteriales > Nocardiaceae > Rhodococcus > Rhodococcus pseudokoreensis. The sequence continues at coordinate 1,147,317 of NZ_CP070619.1, forward strand.
GGAAGGTCTGATCGATTTCCATCTCGACTTCGCGCTCGGGGAACCCGACCTCATTCGGATCCAGGACCGAGACCTGGAGAGCCTGCCCACCGACGCGCGCCGGGAGGTCCGGCAGAAGCAGCGGCGTTACGTGGAGATCTGGGTGAAGGTGCTTCTGCAGGTGGATCCGTCGCTGGACGAGACGGATGCCCGCACCAAGGCGCACGCCACGTTCGGGCTCATCAACTCGACCCCGCACAGCGCCGACCCCGCTACCCCGTCGCGCACCCGGAAAGTGCTGCGCGACATGACCTTCTCATGCCTGCGGCCCGTGAGTACTTGTTAACCGCGGGCGGTTGACAAGTACTCACGGGCCGCAAGGCACTGTCGGGTGGTTACACCCTGTTCTTACTCGTCATCGCGGTGTACCCCAGCGACAGCACGGCCGCAGCGGCGATGCTGATGATCCACCGGATCCAGTCGATCCCTCCGGTGTTTCCCTTGCCGAGGAGCCCCTCCCACACCCAGTACCCGATCAGCGCGCCGATGATGCCGAGGACGACGGTGATGACCCACCCCATCGCCTGCTTTCCCGGAATCACGAGACGCGCCAGAACGCCGATGACCGCACCGAAGATGATGGTGCCGATGATGTTGCCGACCATGGCCCTTGTCCTCTCAACACGCAATTCATGGTGCGAGCGGAAGGTCACCGCTCATTTCGAACATAACCACCTGGACAGCTGTTCGACAGGGCTTCGGCAAATCGTTGCCAAAAGGTTCACGCGGTGGACCACCGCGGATCCCCCGGTTCAGCGGATGCCCTGCCGCCGCAGCGCGACGGACACGGCTGCGGCCCGGGTGTCGACGCCGAGCTTCGAGTAGATGTGGGCGAGGTGAGTCTTGACCGTCGCCTCGCTGATGAACAGGGCCTTGCCGAGTTCCTTGTTGGTCATCCCCTTGGCCAGCAGGGTCAGCAATTCGGCCTCCCGCGGCGTGAGAGCCTCCTCCGGGCGCTGCATCTGCTGCAGCAGTCGCGACGCGACGGGCGGCGACAGCACACTCTGGCCGGCCGCCGCGCCGCGGACGGCAGCGAAGATCTCCTGAGGCGTCGAATCCTTCAGGAGGTACCCGATGGCGCCGGCGTCGATGGCGCGGACGACGTCGGCGTCCGTGTCGTACGTTGTGAACACCAGCACCGGCAGGTCCCGGTCGACCTGACGGATCCGGCGGATGGCCTCCACCCCGTCGATGCCGGACCCGAGGGCGAGATCCATCGTCACGAGCCGCGGCCGGACGGTGGTCACGGCGTCGACCGCCTCCTCCCCCGTGCCCGCCTCGGCGATCACCTCGATGTCCGGCTGGGAGTCGAGCAGCGCCCGCAGTCCCGCGCGCACGACCGCGTGATCGTCGACCAGCAGCACGGTCACGGTTTTCATGCCGAGGTTCCTTTCGCGCACGGTATCTGCGCGGCCACCACGGTGCCCTCGCCCGGTGCGCTCTCGACGGTGAACGTGCCGCCCAGTTGCTCGACGCGGCTGCGCATCGCACGCAGGCCGTATCCGCCGCGGTCCGAGGGAGGTCCGGCAGGTGCGGGGTCGAAACCGGCGCCGTCGTCGTAGATGTCGAGTGCTACGGCGTCCGGAAGGTACGTCAGGGTGACACCCACGGTGTCGGCCCGTGCGTGCCTCGTGATGTTGGACACCGCGCTCTGGGTGATCCGCAGCAGCGCGTGCGCCACCTCCGCCGGTAGCGCGATCGGAGTGCCCACGATCCGGAGTTCCGCCCGCGGGTGATGGGAACGGGCGGCGGCGAGCAGTGCCGCGTCGATCGGCTGCGATTCCAGGTTGGGCGCCGCGAGATGGTGCACGAGACTGCGGGTTTCCGCCAGGTTCTCGCGCAGCGTTCCGGTCGCCACGCGGACGTCCTCGCGGGCCCGTGCCTCCGCCCGCGGATCTTCCTGCGCCCAGATCTGCTCGGCGGCCTCGAGCCGGAGGAGGCTGCTCGTCAGTCCCTGCGTCACGGTGTCGTGGATCTCGCGGGCCAGTCGTTCGCGTTCGGCGAGGACCCCCGCCTCCCGCTCGGTCTCCGCGAGCCGCGACCGCGTCTCCGCCACCTGACGGAGCAGCCGCACCCGCTCCCGGCCGTCCCGCTCGATCTGGCTGTACGCCATGACGATCAGCGCCCCGGTGCACAGCGGTCCCACCAGCACCGCCCACTCGGTGCGCCCGGAGAACGTGAAGAACGCCAGCGACGTGAGCACCGCGAGAACACCGACGACGGGATACGCGATACGGCTCGGGTAGGCCCTCGTGCAGAGGAAGAACATCGGAAACGCGCACCAGGCGAAACTCGGCGCGAGCCAGACGAGTACCGCCCACGTCGTCAGGACCGGCCACACCCACGGTTCCCACGCACCGTCCCGCCGCGCCACCACCACGGTCGACGTGTACAGCGCGGCGAGCGCCGCGATCAACGCGACTACGACGACGAACCGCCCGCTGACGCCGTGGTACGTGAGGTACCGCGCCGTCGACGTCGCGAGGAGAACGTAGAAGGAGACGTGGATGGCAGTGCCGAGCGGGCCGCGCAGACTCTCGCCGGCCGACCTGTCCACTCCGCCCACGGGTCCAGTCACGTCTGTGGATCCTACGGACGCGGCGCAGGTCGCGGATCCACCGTTCGGATGATCTGCCGGGGCCGGACGGATGAGTCCGGGAGCGCCGTCGGCCCGATGCGGTGACCGGTGCCTGCGGACCAGGCTGGTCATGTCAGCTCGTCACTTCCCGAAAGGCCCTCCGATGCGCACCTTCCACCGCCTGCCCCGCATGCTGGCGATCACCGTCCCGCTGGCCGCGATCGTCGCGACCGCCGCGTGCGGATCGTCCGCGACGGACGAGGCGACGGCGGCGACCACGCCGGTCGCGACGGCCGCCGCAGCCGCCCCGGTGGACGGCGCGGACGGCCTGGTGAGCCAGAACCGTCTCGGCGTCGGGGCCGCGCAGACCGCCGCGCAGGCGGCGCTCGCGAAGTGCCAGGCCGACGGACTCGGCTTCGTGACCGTGTCGGTGGTCGACCGCAACGGCAACGTGCAGGCCATGCTGCGGGGGGACAATGCCGCGCAGCACACCGTGGAGGCGGCCCGGCAGAAGGCGTACACAGCCGCCGCGTTCGGTGCGAACACAAGCGACCTGAGTGACCGCGCCAAGGGTGACGGCGCGACGGTCGCCGACCTTCCCGGCACGTTGTTCCTGGCGGGCGGCGTCAGTGTGAAATCGGCGAGCGGGTCGATCGCCGGTATCGGCGTCGGCGGCGCCCCCGACGGAATGCGGGATCAGTCCTGCGCGGCCGCCGGTCTCGACGCGATCGCCGGCGCCCTCGGCTGAAGACCCGCTGCTGCGGACCGGGTGACAGGGGCGGGTCAGGTGCGCCCGATGAGGTCGAGGGACTGCTCACGCATCTCGACCTTGCGCACCTTACCCGTCACGGTCATCGGGAACTCGTCGACGACGTGCACGTACCTCGGGATCTTGTAGTGGGCTAGCTTGCCGGTGCAGAAGTCGCGCACCTTCGCCGCGTCCAAGGGTTCGGTGTCTTCCTTCATCCGCACCCACACCATCAGTTCCTCGCCGTACTTCGCGTCCGGCACCCCGATCACCTGGGCGTCGAGGATGTCGGGATGGGTGTACAGGAACTCCTCGATCTCCCGGGGGTAGACGTTCTCGCCGCCGCGGATCACCATGTCCTTGATCCGCCCGGTGATCGCGACGTACCCGTCGGAATCCATCACACCGATGTCGCCGGTGTGCATCCACCGTCCGGCGTCGATCGCCTCCGCGGTCTTCTCCGGGTTGTTCCAGTACCCGAGCATCACCGAGTACCCACGGGTGCACAGCTCCCCCGGCACGCCCCGCGGAACGGTCAATCCTGTTGCCGGATCGACGATCTTGACCTCCAGATGCGGGCCGACCCGGCCGACGGTGGAGACCTTCTGGTCGATGGTGTCGTCCGAGCGTGTCTGCAGCGACACCGGCGACGTCTCGGTCATGCCGTAGCAGATGGCGACCTCGGCCATCCCCATCAGTTCGATGACGTGCTTCATCACCTCCACCGGGCAGGGCGATCCGGCCATGATCCCGGTCCGCAGACTGGACAGGTCGAAGGACTCGAAGTCGTGGTCGGCGAGTTCGGCGATGAACATCGTCGGCACCCCGTACAGCGACGTGCACTTCTCCGCCTCGACGGCCTGCAGCGTCGCCCTCGGGTCGAACGACGGTCCCGGAATCACCATGGTGGCACCGTGACTCGTGCATGCGAGGTTGCCCATGACCATGCCGAAGCAGTGGTAGAACGGCACCGGGATGCAGACGCGGTCGTTCTCGGTGTAGTGGCACAACTCGCCGACGAAGTACCCGTTGTTGAGGATGTTGTGGTGGCTGAGCGTCGCGCCCTTCGGGAACCCGGTTGTCCCCGAGGTGTATTGGATGTTGATCGGGTCGTCGGGCGACAGCGCGGCCTGCGCCGCGGGCAGCCGGGCCGGGTCCGCGGCGTGCGCGGCCATGCCGTCCGACGCCAGCCTGCTCCACTCGGCGCTCCCGAGCAGCACGACCATCTCGAGGTCGCCGCATTCGGGCCGGACCTCCTCGATCATCGCCGCGTAGTCCGAGGTCTTGAACTGCGGGGCCGACACCAGCAGCCGGATACCGGCCTGGTCGAGCACGTACTTCAATTCGTGCGCCCGGTAGGCGGGGTTGATGTTGACGAGGATCGCGCCGATCTTCGCGGTCGCGTACTGGATCAGCGTCCATTCCGGGCAGTTCGGCGCCCAGATCCCGACCCGGTCGCCCTTCACGATGCCCCGCTTCAACAACCCTGCCGCCACGGCGTCGACGTCCCGCTTCAGTTCGGCGTACGTCCACCGCCGCCCCGACGGCCGGTCGACGAGGGCGTCACGATCGGCGTGGGCCGCCACGGTCCGGTCGAAGTTGTCTCCGATGGTGTCGCCGAGCATCGGGGCGTCCCACACGCCGTGGGTGTAGCTGGGAAGCGGGGTTGTCATCACTCTTCCTCTCCAGGAGCCCGTTCGGGCGCCTACGGGACGGGCAGACCGGAAGGCCCTTCCGCGGTCGAACTTACTCTTGGTTGTTGTGATCCAGGGCATACTGCACGGCGAGGGGTGCCGGTAACTGTGCGAAGTCCGGACACCCCTCGCCTGCGACGTCAGAGCGCGTCGTCTTTCGTTTCCACCAGGGCCTTCGTGCACAGCAGGCTCACCACGCCGAGGACGGCGAGCAGCACGCCGATCGCGGCGCTGCCATACGCGGACGCCAGGGGCGCGGCGATCAGCGGCGGCACCGCGCCGCCGAGCACGCCGGCGAGGTTGTAGCCGAGGCCCGCGCCGGTGTAGCGGTACCGCGTCTGGAACATCTCCGGAAGCAGGGCGCCGCAGGGACCGTAGGCGATTCCGAAGATGGCGAGCGTGACCATCACACCGACCGTGAACGCAACGGGCGAACCGGTGTCGAGCAGCGGGAACAGCGCGAGCGCCCACACGACGGCCAGCCCGCAGGAGATCATGATGACCCGGCGACGTCCGATCCGGTCCGAATACAGCGCGGAGACGACGATGGTGAACCCGAAGACCACCGCCGACGCGATCCCGACCGTCAGCACGAACGGGCGGCTGAACCCGAGGGTCTTGGTGCCGTAGCTGGTGAGAAACGCCGTGCCCATGTAGAAGAACGCGAACAGGGTGGCCAGTGCGCCGGCCGAGAGGAGGATCTCCTTGGTCTGGAACCGCCAGGCGTCCATCAGCGGGAGGGTGCGCGGGGCCGCATCGGCGCGGTCCGCCTGCTGAGCGGCGCGGAACACCGGCGTCTCCTCGATCGCCAGGCGCATGTAGAGACCGATCCCGACGAGGACGGCACTGAACAGGAACGGAATCCGCCACCCGTAGTCGAGGAACACCTCGTTGGTGTCGCCGAGCAGGCTGCCGGTGACGAGGAACGTGGTGCTGGACAGGATGAACGCGACCGCCGGCCCGAGTTGCGGGAACATCGCGTACAGGCCGCGCTTGCCCGGCGGTGCGTACTCCGCCGTCAGCAGTGTGGCGCCCGCCCACTCGCCGCCGACCGCGAACCCCTGCCCGAAACGCAGCAGCACCAACAGGATCGGGGCCGCGACGCCGATGGTCGCGGCGCCTGGCAGCAGGCCGATGAGGAAGGTCGAGACACCCATCAGGATGAGCGTGGAGATGAGGGTCTTCTTCCGCCCGATCCGGTCGCCGTAGTGACCGAACAGCATCGCGCCCACCGGCCTGGCGACGAAGGCCACGGCGAATGTCGCGAAGGAGGCGACGGTGCCCGCGGTGGAGCCGAGGGCGGGAAAGAACACCGTGGGGAACACCAGGGCTGCGGCGGTGCCGTAGATGAAGAAGTCGTAGAACTCGATGGTCGTGCCGATGCCACTGGCAATGGCCACCTTGCGGACGCTGGTACCGCCCTGTCGCACCGGTGTCGGGGCGTGGGGGGCGCCCGCACCCGAGTTGGAGACTGTGGTCACTCGATTCCTCCGTGGTCCGTGGGCAACGCCCTGGTGGGCGTATCCCGGATGAGAGGAAAAGTAGTGATCCGGCTCACTGCGTCACCACCCCCGAATGGGGGGGTGGTGACGCGGCTCACGTCACTCGGTGGCGCCGGACGCGCCGATCAGCTCCCTGCGCAGCTCGGTCCACACGGTGGCGTACGAGTCGATCACCGGTTCCGAGATCCACTTCGACTCCCCCGCAGCGACTTTCGCGAGAGCGTCCGCGAACAGGTCCTGGTAGCGGGACAACCGGGGCACGAACGCCGACAGGTCGTCGAACACGACCGACGCGCGGCGGTCCAGATCGGCCAGCTGATCGGCGTCGGCGGTGTCGATCAATCCGACGAACTCCTCGTGGAACGGCACGAAGCTCTCGTACACCTCGGCGATCGAGTCCTCGTCGATGGACACGCGCTCGGCATCGAGTTGGTCCTCGAGTTCCGACAGCCCGGCGTCGGTGAGCGCGATCCGGCCGTCCGAGGCTTCCTGCGCCTTGCCCTGGGTGAGCAGCGCGTCGTACGCGGCCTGCGCGGACGCGGCGCTCACACCGAGGTGTTCGGCGAGTACCGCCGCGCTGACCTGCTCTTTCAACCGGACCGCCTGCAGCAGGGCCAACTCGTCCACATTGCCAGCGAAGGCCATAGATCTCTCCTCGTCACACCCCGTCCAGGGCGGTTCTCCGCAGGCCCGGTCGGACCTGCCGCCCTTTAGATAACACGACTACAGTTCGAGGATCTCCGAGGGGGCTGCCAGCGCATCCGCGCGGGAAGTGTCCTTCAGCTCCACTCCGGACCGGCCCAGTTTCCGGGCGCCGGACACGAGGCCCGCCACGACGCGGGCGGCGAGTTCGTAGCCGAGCCCCTCGGGTGGGTGGATGTTGGACACGCAGTTCCGGTCGGCGTCGGTGCGTCCGGGGCGCGGCAGGTGCGTGAGGTAGACGCCGACGCTGTCGGCCACCGACAGTCCCGGCCGCTCCCCGATCAGCAGGACGAGCGTCTGCACACCCAGCGCCTGCGCGATGTGGTCACCGAGCGCCACCCGGGCCTGCGTCGCGATCACCGGCGGCGCCAGCGAGTACGTACCCCCGAATTCGTCGACCAGCGCCGACAGCAGGGACACCCCGTGATCGGTGAGCGCGCGGGGCGACAACCCGTCGGCGAGGACGAACCCCACCTCCGCGTTCCCCGCGGGGACACCGGACAGATCTGCCGGTGTACGCCCCAGGTCGGGCCTGCGCAGGTACTCGCTCCGGTCCGACGCCTGGCTCGTGACGACCACCGGCCTGCCCAGGCCCACCTCCTCGACCTGCTCGGCCAGCGCCTGCGCGTCGAGCGGTTGGTGGACGGCGTCGCGTGCCGCGGCGTGCGCCGACCGGAACTCGAGGACACGCTGCGTGGGCAGCGCGTCCCCGGTACGGCCGAGCCCGATACGCGCCTGCGTCGTGGCCCGCAGTTCCGCCCAGAAGTCTTGTGCGACAGGATCGGTCATCATGCCCCCGTCAGCGCTCGAAGAGGCGACGCGGCGGCGTCGACCGGCAGCACCCGGCCCGCGTCGTCGACCATGCCGAGGCGGCGCATCCAGTCCTCGAATTCGGGCGCAGGCCGCAGGCCGAGCACCTGGCGCGCGTACAGCGCGTCGTGGAACGACAGACTCTGATAACCGAGCATGACGTCGTCGGCGCCGGGCACCGCGATCACGAAGGCCGCGCCCGCCACCCCGAGCAGGGTGAGCAGCGTGTCCATGTCGTCCTGGTCGGCCTCGGCATGATTGGTGTAGCAGACGTCGACGCCCATCGGCAGGCCCAGCAGTTTCCCGCAGAAGTGGTCCTCGAGCCCGGCCCTGATGATCTGTTTGCCGTCGTACAGGTACTCCGGCCCGATGAAACCGACCACCGTGTTGATCAGCAGCGGTTCGAGGTCGCGGGCCACCGCATACGCCCTGGTCTCCAGTGTCTGCTGGTCGACGGGCCTGCCACCGGTGCCGAGGTGCGCCCCGGCACTCAGGGCCGACCCCTGCCCCGTCTCGAGGTACATGACGTTGTCGCCGACGGTGCCTCGTTTCAGCGACCGGCCGGCCGCGTTCGCCTCCCGCAGCAGCGAGATGTCGACGCCGAAACTGGAATTGGCGCCCTGCGTCCCGGCGATCGACTGGAACACCAGATCGACGGGAACGCCTTCCTCGATCAGGCCCATCGTGGTGGTCACGTGCGACAGCACGCACGACTGCGCTGGAATGTCGAAACGCTGACGGATGTCGTCGAGCAGGTGCAGCAGTTCCGCGGTGGCGTGCGGCGAATCGGTGGCCGGGTTGATACCGATGACGGCGTCACCGCACCCGAGCAGCAGTCCGTCGAGGGTCGCCGCCGCGATCCCGCGCGGGTCGTCGGTGGGATGGTTGGGCTGCAACCGGGTTCCCAGATGGCCGGGCACGCCGAGCGTCGTGCGGAACCCCGCGGTGACGGTGACCGCCCGCGCGACCGCGATGAGGTCCTGGTTGCGCATGATCTTGCTGACCCCCGCGACCATCTCCGGGGTGAGCCCCGGGGCGACGCGGCGGAACGTCTCGGCCGCGCCGTCCCGCGCGGCGACGTCCAGCAACCAGTCCCGCAGGCCGCCGACGGTGAGGTGGGAGATCTCGCCGAACGCGACCCGGTCGTGCGAGTCGATGATCAGCCTCGTGACCTCGTCGTCCTCGTACGGCACGACGAGTTCGTTCAGGAACGTGCCGAGCGGGACATCGGCCAGCGCCCACTGCGCGGCGGCGCGTTCGGCATCGGACGACGCCGCACACCCGGCGAGTTCGTCCCCGCTGCGCAGCGGCGTCGCCTTCGCCATCAGGTCGACGAGACCGTCGAACGTGTACCCGGTTCCTGCGACTCCGTGACTGTAGGTGGTCATTCGAGATCTTCCTCCGCCTTTGCAAGAACAGCAAACTCCTCGTCGGGCGAATTGGCAACGAGGTGATGGCGGCTGTACAGGCCGAAGTACGCCATGAAGGCCGCGAATGCGATCAGCGTCCAGAGTGCGGCGACCGGATCGACGAGGAACGTGGCGATCACCGCGGCGGCCGCGATGACCAGTGCGAACGACGTGGTGACGATGCCGCCGGGTGTGCGGTACGGCCGCTTCATCTCCGGCTCGCGCCTGCGGAGGACGATGTGGCTGACCATCATCAGCACATAGCTGACGGCCGCGCCGAGCACGGCCATGTTCAGCAGCATCGCGCCTTCACCGGTGAGCGAGAGGATGAACCCGATGACACCCGGCACGATGAGTGCGAGCGTGGGCGCCTTCCGCGAGTTGGTGACCGACAGGTTCGTCGGCAGGTAACCGGCGCGGGACAGCGCGAACGTCTGCCGCGAGTAGGCGTACATGATCGAGAAGAAGCTGGCGACGAGCCCGGCCAGGCCGATGTAGTTGACGACCTTCGCCGCGGTTCCGTCACCGAGCGCCTCGACCAGCGGGTTGCCGGACGTCGACAGGCTCTCGGCACCCAGCGCTCCCGTGGCGAGGAACAGGACCGTGGCCCCCGTAACGATGAGGATGAGCATGCTGATGATGATTCCGCGGGGCACGTTCTTCTCCGGCTCGCGTGCCTCTTCGGCGGCCAGCGGCACGCCTTCGACGGCGAGGAAGAACCAGATGGCGAACGGGACGGCAGCCCAGATGCCGAACGCGCCGAACGGCAGGAAACTCGACGCCCCCGCCGCATCGGTCGCGGCGATGTCGGTGAGATTGCCCGCGTCGAACAGCCCGATCGCGGAGACCGCGAAGATCACGAGCCCGACGAGTGCGATCGCCGTGATGACGAACATGGCCTTGAGCGCCTCGCCGGCGCCGGTCAGGTGGATTCCGATGAAGATCGCGTAGACCGCCAGGTACACCCACCACCCGTCGGTGATGCCGAACAGGTTCAGCGATTCGACGTAGCTGCCGATGAACGTCGCGATGGCGGCGGGCGCGATCGCGTACTCGATGAGAATGGCGGTGCCGGTGGCGAATCCGCCCCACGGCCCGAGTGCCCGCCGGGCGAACGTGTAACCGCCGCCCGCGGCGGGCAGGGCGGAGGACATCTCGGCCATCCCCAGCACCATGGCCAGGTACATGCCCGCGATGACGACACCGGCGATCAGCAGTCCGCCGAATCCGCCCTCGGCCAGCCCGTTGTTCCATCCGGCGTAGTCGCCGGAGATCACGTAGCTGACGCCGAGGCCTGCGAGCAGCACCCAGCCCGCCGAACCCTTTCGGAGCGTGCGTTTTTCCAGATAGCTGTTGTCTTCGGAGTGGAAGTCGGCAGCATCGTGGTGTTTACCGGTTCCGGAATTCTTGGATGGTTCTACGAGTGACATTCCGTCCCCTACGTCGATCCGAATGTTGCCTCGCCGGCGCCGCACGAGAGCGGTGCCGAACGGCCGAGGCCAATGGTGAATGAGCTGTGTACACGTCGTGTCAGCGGAACGTGACCACGACGTAAAAACCGCGGTCGCAGTGAACTTCGGGCGCTAGGGGCCCGGGCGGCGAGCGGGCACGGGACATGCATCGACGGCTTCGGCGACCACTTGCGGTTCGGGTGACGGTGCGGGCCTCCAGCCCTGCTCCCACCGCTCGCCCACGATGACGTCCTCGGCGGCGAGGCTGGAGTTCTCCTCCGGGGTGAAGGCACGCGCACGGCTGAGGAAGCGCATGCCTTCCGGGCTTTCGAGGCTGAAGCCCGATCCTCGACCGGGGACCACGTCGAGCACCAGCTGGGTGTGCTTCCACGCCTCGAACTGCGAACCGGAGATCCACACGGGCACGGCGTCGGCGCCCTCGGGCCGGGTGGACGGGGTCTCCCCGACCCCGAGACGCAGGTCGAGGACACCGAGCAGCACGTCGCGGTCGCCGACGATGAATTCGTCGTCGGGGTAACACATGGGCGCGGACCCGTCGCAGCATCCGCCGGATTGATGCATCATCAGCGCCCCGTGGGTACCGCCGAGGCGGCGGAGAAGCTCCACCGCCCCGGCGGTTGCCTTCAGGCGCTGAGGCGCCCGGGCTGCGTCCATCAGAAGAAGCCCTGAGCCTTCTGGGCGTAGCTGACCAGCAGGTTCTTCGTCTGCTGGTAGTGCTCGAGCATCATCAGGTGGTTCTCGCGGCCGATACCGGACTGCTTGTAACCACCGAACGCGGCGTGCGCGGGGTACTGGTGGTACGTGTTGGTCCACACACGGCCGGCCTGGATGTCGCGGCCCGCCCGGTAGGCGACGCCACCGTCACGGGACCACACGCCGGCGCCGAGGCCGTACAGCGTGTCGTTGGCGATCTCGATGGCCTGGTCGTAGTCCTTGAACGACGTGACGGACACGACGGGACCGAAGATCTCCTCCTGGAAGATCCGCATCTTGTTCTGACCGGTGAAGATGGTCGGCTGCACGTAGTAGCCGCCGGACAGGTCGCCGCCGAGTTCGGCGCGCTCACCACCGGTGATCACCTTGGCGCCCTCGCCCTTGCCGATCTCGATGTACGACAGGATCTTCTCGAGCTGATCGTTGGACGCCTGCGCGCCGATCATCGTGTCGGTGTCGAGCGGGTCGCCCTGGCGGACGGCCTTGGTGCGGATGGCCGCCATCGCGAGGAACTCGTCGAAGATGTCCTCCTGGATCAGCGAACGCGACGGGCAGGTGCACACCTCACCCTGGTTGAGGGCGAACATCGTGAAGCCCTCGAGCGCCTTGTCCTGGTAGTCGTCGTTGGACGACAGGACGTCGGAGAAGAAGATGTTGGGGCTCTTGCCACCGAGTTCGAGGGTGACGGGGATCAGGTTCTGCGACGCGTACTGCATGATGAGCCGGCCCGTGGTGGTCTCACCGGTGAACGCGATCTTCCGGATCCGCGGGCTCGAGGCCAGCGGCTTGCCCGCCTCGACACCGAAACCGTTGACGATGTTCACCACACCGGCGGGCAGCAGGTCGCCGATGACGGAGATCAGGTGCAGGATCGACGCCGGGGTCTGCTCGGCGGGCTTGAGAACGACCGCGTTGCCTGCGGCGAGTGCGGGAGCGAGCTTCCACACGGCCATCAGGATCGGGAAGTTCCAGGGGATGATCTGGCCGACGACGCCGAGCGGCTCGTGGAAGTGGTAGGCGACGGTGTCGGAGTCGATCTCCGACAGAGCGCCTTCCTGCGCGCGGATCGCGCCGGCGAAGTAGCGGAAGTGGTCGATGGCCAACGGAATGTCGGCGTTCAGGGTCTCGCGGATCGGCTTGCCGTTGTCCCAGGACTCGGCGAGGGCGATGGACTCGAGGTTCTCCTCGATGCGGTCCGCGATCTTGTTCAGAATGATGGCGCGCTCGGCAACCGACGTCTTGCCCCAGGCCGGAGCCGCGGCGTGTGCGGCGTCGAGGGCGAGTTCGATGTCCTCGGACGTCGACCGCGCGACCTCACAGAACGGCTGCCCCGTGACGGGGGTCGGATTCTCGAAGTACTGGCCCTTGACGGGCGCAACCCACTGGCCGCCGATCCAGTTGTCGTAACGCGATTGGAAGGACATGACGGCGTCGGGCGAACCCGGGCGGGCATACACGGTCATCGATAACTCCCTGGTGTCGTGAAACTCGGTGGAACTTTCTCGGTGTGACTCACAACACTAGGGACCGTACCGTTGCAACTACGTTGCGTACTGCTGATCGAACAGATCGATCCTCGACTTGACCTGGGAATACAACGGGGAACGCGGATCGAGGCCCGCGAGGTACGCCTCCCACGCGGCGACGTCCTCACGGCCGTGGACGGACGTGGTCCACTTCGCGAGCAACCGCTGATCGCCCTCCCGCAGCAGCGCCGCCTGGACGCGGGCCCGCAGTTCGCCGCGCAGGTCCTCGACCCCGGGCGCCTCCGAACCGGGCAGGACCGGACCCGAGTAGACATCGAGGGCGGCGGCCAGCTCACCGCGGTCCAGGGCTCCGCGCACCTGCCGGACGTCGGACGTCAATTCGGTGAGCAGCCGGTACGGCCGCGAACCGAGGTTCGCCGGACCGAAAACCTTGCGCAGGCGGGACATCTCGGCACGAATGGTGACGGCGTCGAGTTCGTTCTCGTCGAGCAGCACCGCGAGCCGGTCGGAACTCAGGCCCTCGGGGTGTTCCGCCAGGAGGAGCAGGATTTCCGCGTGCCGCTGCGAGAGCGGGATGCGTTCGGCGCCGCGCACCAGAGTCGGTCGTCCCGAACCCAGCACCTCCAGCCGCAGCACCGTCTCGACCAGCGGCTGCGGTGAACGCAGCAGGTGCAGGCGCAGTTCCGCCTCGGCGGCCGCGACGGTGGCCCGGATCAGCGACAGCACCTCGGGCACCGCCACCCGCGGGCCGCCGGTGATGTCGATGGCGCCGACGATCAGCCCCGTCGCCGGGTCGTGGACGGGCGCCGCCGAACAACTCCAGTCGTGCACCGACCGGCTGAAGTGCTCGGCGCCGAAGATCTGCACGCAGTGGTCGAGCGCCAGCGCGGTGCCCGGGGCGTTGGTGCCGACGGTGTCCTCACTCCAGTCGGCGCCCTCGACGAAGTTCATCTCCAGCGCGCGATCCTTGGCGGACGAATCACCCTCGACCCACAGCAACTGGCCCTTCTCGTCCGTGATGGCGACGAGCAGTCCGGTGTCGGCGGCGTCCTCGACGAGGAGTTTGCGGACCACCGGCCGGATGATCGACATCGGGTGCGACGCCCGGTACGCGGCGAGATCCGCGGCCGCCAGATCGACCGCGCGGGCGGACCCGTCCGGGCTCACGCCCTTGCTCGTACTGCGCATCCACGAATCGAGGATGACCGAACGCACCGAATTTCCGTCACCAGCCTGGTCCCGGCCTGCGGGGGCGCGACGATCGACGAACAACTGATGCGCCGACGACACCCTGCGCGCCAGCATTGCGACGTCGTCTCCCGGGCGCACGGCGACCCACGGATTGCCCCCTGTGGGCGGTTGACTTTGCATCGAACTCCTCCACGGCGTCTCTGCCTACTGTAACCCGGGTCACACGGCGCCGGGTTCCGCCCTCCGTCACTCCCCGAGGAAGGTACTGACCCGCTCGGCGACCATGACCGCGGTGGCGTGCGGCCCCCGGCTCGGGACCACCGGGAACACCGAGGTGTCCGCGATGGTCAGACCTTCCATGCCGCGGACGTTGCACCGCTCGTCCACCACCGCGCCCGCGTCTGCGCGGCCGCCCATCCGGCAACTGCCGCACAGGTGCAGCGACGTCCCCAGGTGCGCGAGCACCGAGCGATCGGACACCTCCACGGACAGCGGCCGGACCAGCGGGCCGAGTTCCCGCGAGCGCAGCAGGTCCAGTGCGATGGCCTGCCCCTCGCGCAGCGCCCGGCGGTCGGCGGCCGATTGCGCGTACCGGTACTCGATCCGGGGACGGTCCCGGCGGTGTCCCGACGTGAGCCGGATGTCGCCCCGGCTCTCCGTCACCATGAGTCCGATCCCGAGGACCGGGTCGGGTTGCCCGGATCCGGGGACGAGCAAGTCGAACGGCGCCGTGTACGGACGGATCTCGAGGTCGTCGACGTTCAGCACCGTTTCGACGACCGGACTCGTGTCACTGCGACGGAGCGTGTCCCGGACACGGTACGGCAGAGCGACTTCGGGGTGATCGCTGAAACCGGTGCCGACACCGGGCACGTCGAGGACGACGTCGATGTCGTTGTCCCTCAGATGTTCTGCCGGACCGATTCCCGAAAGCATCAGCAGTACCGGGGTTTCGACGGGTCCAGCCGCCAGTACGACCCGGCCGGCGCGGACCGTGCGACGGGTGCCGCCCGACTCGACCTCGACCCCCACCGTCTCGTGACCGGAGAACAGAATTCGCACGACGTCGGAGTTCGCCTCGATCGTCAGGTTGGGCCGCTCCGACGCCGGCAGCAGATACGCGAGAGCGGTGCTGACCCGCCGGCCGCCGTCGACGTTGAGCGGCACCGGGCCGATCCCGCCGGTGCCGGCTCCGTTCTTGTCGGGTTCCTCGGGATGTCCCGCGCCGAGCGCCGCGGCGCGGAACGCCGCGCTGATCTCGCTCAGCTGCTCCGCGGGCTGCCTACGCACGGGCATCGGGCCGGTGGTGCCGTGCCGGGGGTCGTCGAAGTCGGCGTCACGCTCGAGTGCCCGGAACGTGGGCAGCACGTTCCCGTACGACCACGACGCGGGCCAGTGCCGGAAGTCCGCTTCCGTCCCGCGGACGAAGTAGGCGCCGTTGACGGCGCCCGACCCGCCGAGGACGTGGCCGCGCACCATGGCCGAGGGCACGCTCGGCGCCAACTCCACGCCGTACGTCTGCGCGAATGCGCTGCCCGGACCGACGGGCAGCGTCCGGTAGTCGAGGACGGGACAGTCGAGGGCCGACCGGTAACCGGGCCCGGACTCGAGGAGGAGAACCGATCGTCCGGGATCCTCGCTGAGCCGCGCGGCCACCACGCATCCACTCGAACCGCCGCCGACGACCACGACGTCGGCGGCGCGAATCGGATCGGCCACTACGACTTCAACCGGGGCTTCAATGCGTCGAATTCGCGGGCGGCGACGGCGCCCTTCCAGAGCCCGGCGCCGTACGCGACGTCGTCGATCCGCTTGAACACCGTGTGCCGCACGGGTCCCAGCCCGCCGGGCTCCCGGTGGGTGACCCAGTCGGCGACCCCCTCGGCGACGGCGATCGCGAGCGCGATCCGGCGAATCCGTTTCGACAGCAGCACCGCCAGCAGCGTGACGGGCCAGTAATGTCGGCACATCGCGGACGCCAGCTGCCAGGCGCCACCGGCGAAGCCCTGGGCGGCGAGGATGGCGGCGATGCGGGTCGGCTGGTCGAGTCCCGTGAACATGCGGCGCAGGCGCACCAGCATCATCGCGAGCGTGGCGACCGCACCGAGCAGACCCAGCCGGGTGCAGGTGGCCGCGGCGATGCACGCGAAGAACGTCCACGGCGACATCGACAGCGGCGGAACCATGCCCGAATGCCTCGCCGCCAGCGGCGCCGCACCGGTGCCGTAGAACAGCTTGCGGCCGAACCACTTTCCGAACGTCACGCGATGATCGTGCGCGACGTGGGCCACGGGCTCGTACCGCAGGCGCCAGCCGGACTCCTGCAGTCGCCAGCACAGGTCGACGTCCTCCGCCACGTGCATGGACTCGTCGAAACCGCCGAACTCGTCGAGCACCTCACGCCGGGCGATCATCGCGGCGCTCGGGACGTACGACACCGGGCCGCCGGACTGGACGGCGGACTCCTTCCGTCCGAGGTCGAGGGAGGAGCGAGCGTGCTCGTACCGCGCGAGCGTGCTCGCCTCGGGTTCGAGCGCCACGATCCGCGGGGCGACCAGCGCGACCGCGGGGTCGCTGAAGTGGCCGAGCATGACCTCGATCCACCCGGTGCGCGGCAGGACGTCGGAGTCGAGGAACGCCACGAACGGAGTTGCGGCGTAACGCAGGCCGGTGTTGCGGGCCGCAGCAGGCCCCTTGGCCGTCTCGTGACGCAGCACGGTGACGTTGCCACCGCACCCGTTCTGCAGCGCGGGGGCGACGATCGGGACGTCGGAGCCGTCGTCGACGACGACCACCTCGAGTCCGCGGAGTGCGGCCAGCACCCGGTGTAGCCCGGACGCGTTGTTCTTCACCGGAATGACGACGGTGACGTCCTGCGGGGACGGAGTGCTCATGGGGCGCGGGTTGGCGACCCCCGAGTCGAGGAGGCGGCGTGCGACGACGGCGGACTGCGGATCGACGACCTCGAGGTAGCCGTCCCCGATCATGGCCGCCGCGGTGGGCGCCAGCTTCAGCATCCGGGTCGGCGAACCGCCGATGAGCACTCGACCTCCGGAATATGCGCGTACCTTGGGGTCGATTCGGATCCCGAATCCGTCGGGAAGTCGAGCTTGGCGCATCAGTCGATCGTATGCGGATCGGACAGCGCCGGCAGGGCATGCCGGAAATCAGCCGCAAGGATGTGCCGAAAATCCGCCCTCGGCAACTCGAGGGCGCCCGTGCGGGTCATTGGAGCCTCCCATCGGCGCCCGGTTCGCACCGGAGCCGTCCATCGGGGCCCGGTTCCCACCGGGCCAGTGCCTTGGTGACTGTGTGGACGAGCACGCCGAAGATCTGCGCCCCCTCCGCGGCCGTTGCGCCCGTCGGGTCACCGAGCACCCCATTGGCCGACACGGCGACCATACCGCCTTCGCGCAGTCTTGGCATCAACCTCGCGACAGGTTCCGTATTACCGGGCTCGGCCCTGGACAACCGCACCCGACCAGGTGAAAGGTGTAGCAACAAGGACGTTTCCGTACGTCCGGCATGGGCGTCGGCGCCGGGAACCGCGCACGGCACCCAGGCCACGTCGCGGGCCTCGTAACGAAGCAAGGCGACAGCCTTGACCAATGCGGGCCCGTTTCCGCCGTGCCCGTTGACGAACAGCACGCGGTCCGCCCACCGGCACGCGGACCTGCCGTACTCCACCAAAACCGTCTCGAGCGCCTCCGACCCCAGCGAGACGGTCCCGGGAAACCCCTCGTGCTCGCCGCTGGCGCCGTACGCGATCGGGGGTGCGACGAGCACGTGCGGCAGCGCGCGGGACACGGCGTCGGCGATGGTGGTGTCGGTGTCGAGCGGCAGATGCGGTCCGTGCTGCTCGAGGGAGCCGACCGGGACCACGACCGTCGACACGTGGGACACGAGGTCGGGCCACACCGCGTCGTCGAGGTGTCCGGAATGGGGCATCCCCCGATGCTAGGCGACCGCGGATTCGACCCGGGCCGTGACCGCCTGCGTCAGAGCGCGAGCGCGACCCGCTCCCCCTCGATGACGGCGGAGTGCGCGCGGCGCGGAGCCAGGGCGTCGCCGACGCGATGCACCTCGATTCCGCTGTCGGCCAGATGTTTCCAGAGCCCGTCCTCCGGTTGCTGATGCGCGGACGACACCACCCAGTCGACGGTGAGCCGACGGGACGCACCGGTCGGGTGGTGCAGCAGCGTGACCGCGATCCGGCCTCCACCGTCGTCGTCGCACCCGGTCGGCACCACGTCCGTCACCTGGGTGATGCCCTTGCCGTGCGCCCGCCGGTTCCATCCCTCGACGTCCAGCGTGATCCCGAGATCCTGGCCGACGATCATCCCCGGCGTGCAGATCGTGACGGCACACCCGGCGTCGGCAACGAACTCCGCGACGGACGTGCCCTGATGGAATCCCAGTTCGTCGACCACCAGCACCGACCCGGACGGATGCGCGCGACCCTCCAGCACGTCCCGCACATCCACCACCCGGCCCGACGCACCCGCCCAGCGCGGACGGCGCGGACGCGCCCCGGTGGCGAGCACCACCACGTCGGGTCGTCCCTGCGCGAGCGCCTCGGCGGTCGCGTCGGTGCCGGTCCGCACGTCCACACCGCGCCGAACGCATTCCGCTTCCAGGTCGAGAACGAGGTCGAGGAACTCGCGGCGCCCAGGGACGACGGCGGCCGTCCGGACCTGACCACCGAGGACGGCGGCGCGTTCGAACAGCGTCACCTGGTGCCCCCGCTGCGCGGCGGTCGCGGCGGCCTTCAGCCCGGCAGGTCCGCCGCCGACCACCACGACCCGCCTGCCGCGGACGGCAGGTTCGGGCAGCAGGACCGATTCCCTGCCCGCACGCGGGTTGACGACGCAGCCGAGCCACCGGCCGAGACCCATGCGTCCGATGCATTCCTGATTGCACGCCAGGCACGATCGGATGGTGTCCTCTTCGCCGGCCAGCGCCTTCGCCGCGAAGTCCGGGTCCGCGATCTGGCCGCGCACCACCCCGATCAGGTCGCAGTGCCCCTCGTCGAGAGCCCGGTCGGCCTGATGCGGATCCGAGAACCGTCCGACACCGACCACCGGAAGTCCGACCCGCTGCCGGATCGCATTGGGGACGAACAGCGCATACCCGCGAGGGACGGCCATCGACGCCTCGATCATGTGCAGCGTCTCGGTGGCCATGCCGATGGACGTGTTGAGGTAGTCGACCCGACCGTCCGCCTCCAGCAGGGCGGCCACCTCCACCGCCTCGTCGAGGTGTACCCCGCCGTCGAACAGGTCCTCCCCCGCGAGCCTCACCCCGAGTGCGCGGTCCGGGCCGATCGCCGCGCGTACGACCTCGACGACCTCGAGGAGGAACCGGGCCCGGTTGGCCAGCGACCCGCCGTAGCGGTCCGTGCGCCGATTCGTGGCGGGGGCGAGGAAACTGCGCACCAGCGACGAGTGCGAGCACTGGAGTTCGATGCCGTCGAATCCGCCTCGGACACAGTGCTCGGCGACGCGCGCGTACCCGTCGACGAGGGCCCGGATCTCCCGCTGATCGACCGCCTTGGGGACTTCGCGGAACAGTGGGTCGGCGACGGCGCTCGGCGCCCACAGCGGTCGCCGCGAATACATGCTCGACCCCTGGCCGCCGTTGTGGTTGACCTGGGCGAGGATCGGGACTCCGTGTGCGTGGACCGCGTCGGTGATCCGCCGGTATCCCGGGACCACCTCCGGCCGGTAACCGGCGATCACCTTCTCGTACGGCCAGTCACCCGGGTGGGTGGCGTGCTCTTCGGAGATGATCAGGCCCGCACCGCCCTTCGCGCGCGCCGCGTAGTAGGCGGCGTGCTGGGCGGTGGGGAGACCGTCGACGGCGTACCCCGTGAGGTGCGCCGAGAAGACCACCCGATTGCGCAGGGTCAGCGGTCCCAGGCGCAATCGGGTGAACAGGTGGCGGTACGCGGAGGTGCTCACACCTTGGTGTTGCCCATGTCGACGGCGACCTGGCTGCCCGTGACCCGCCGCGAACCGTCACCGGCCAGCCACACCACCGCGTCGGTGATGTCGTCGGTGTCGGCGAGCGGGTGTTCGGTGAGGATGGTGCCGAAGCTCGACAGGTAGTGCGGGTGCTTCTCGAGAATCACCAGGCTGCCCGGATCGGTGCCCATCGGGGTCTTCACCCCATACGGGTGAATGGAGTTGACGCGGATGTCGTACTCGCCCAATTCCTTGGCCGCGGTCTGGGTGAGTCCCACGAGCCCGAACTTGGAGGCGGCGTAATTGGCCTGCCCCGGGAGCGGTTTGATCCCGGCGACGGAACTGATCACGATGATCGACCCCCCGCGCCCACCCTCGATCAGCGCCGGGACCGCAGCCTTCAGCGTCTTCCACGCGCCGGTGAGGTTCACGTCGATCAGCGTCTCCCACTGCTCGTCGGGCATCTCCCAGAAGCGGTTCCAATTGCAGATCCCGGCGTTCGCGATCACGATGTCGAGGCGGCCGAACTGTTCGACTCCCCTGTCGACGACAGCCTTCAGTTGCGCGCTGTCCCGCACGTCCGCCTGCTCGGCGAGGATCTTGCCGCCCTCGGATTCGACGAGTCGCACCGTCTCGGCGAGGTCGTCCGCCGTCGCCGGCTCATAGGTGTTGTACTCCGACACCGGTCCGCAGATGTCGACGGCGATGATCGCCGCACCTTCGCGCGCCAACCGCACCGCGTGCGTCCGCCCCTGCCCACGGGCAGCCCCGGTGATGAACGCGACCTTGTCGTCGAACTGTCCCATGAAATGTCCTATCTCTCGGTGACGAGGGTGAACGGATGGTGATCGAACTCGGACCGCCGATGGGCGGTCGCGGCCAGCGCCTCGGTGCGGCCCTCCCGGACCGCCTCGAGCAGTGTGCGGGGGGCCACGCAGTCGCCGGCCCGCACCGCGTCCGGGCGGGTCGCGCCGAGCGTGTCCTCGGGGAGACGATGCGAACAGTCGATCAGCACGGCGCACGGCACCACCGACTCTTCGGCGGTGTACCGGTTGCGTAACCGCATTCCGTCGCCGTCGATCGACACGATGCGGCTGTCGAGGTGACGCGTCACCCCGGCCCGTTGCAGGCGGGTGTTGGCGTCGGCGAGGTCGCCGGTCAGGCCGAGTCGTGAGCCGGCCACGGAATCCTGGGTCACGATGCTCACGTCGCGTCCCCGCGCCGCGAGCCATTCGGCGACCGCCACGCCGACGGGTCCGCCGACCGGGTCGAAGACGACGTGAGGTCCTTCGACCGGTTCGTCACCGACCCGCAGATCCGCGGCGCCGAAACACCGGACACTTCCCTCGACGGGGAACGGCAGCGGCCTGGGCGTGCTGCCGGTCGCGAGGATCATCGTCACGCCGTCTCGTTCCGCGGCGTCGAGTTCGGCTTCGGAGACCGTGGTGCCGAGACGGAATTCGACTCCGAGGCCGCGGCATTCGTTCGCCAGCCAGTCGGTCAGCGCCCTGAGGTGCGGCGCCCCGACCGCGGCCCGCACCATCCCGCCGAGCCGTGTCGAAGCCTCCGCCACGGTGACCCGGTGACCTCGCAGCGCAAGCACTCGCGCCGCCTCGAGACCGGCCGGACCACCACCGACCACCAGTGCCGTGCCGGCGACCACGGCGGCGTCCTCGGTGGGGTCGAGCGTCTCTTCGGGATCGACGGTCTCGTGCCCGGCCGTCGGATTGCCGACGCACGTGACGACCGGGTTGCGGGGATCGAGCACCTGGCACGTCTGGTTGCACAGGACGCACGGCCGCGGCACCGCACCGCGGCGGATCTTGACGACGAGATCGGGATCGGCGATCTGGGCACGCGTCATCTCGACGACGTCGGCGACACCGTCGTCCAGCGCCCGCCGGGCATCGGCCGGATCGACGACGCTGCCCTGCAGAACGACCGGGACCGCGCCGGCGACGGCCGTGCGGATGCCGCGGCAGAGTTCGGTGCCGAACGCCGGCGGCCGGTGGAAGTCGGGGCGGTACGCGTTCGGCGACAGCGGCCCGCCCCGGACCACCACGAGCAGATCGAGTGCGTCGGCCACATCCCGTGCGTGACCGGCGGCGATCGACGGCGTGATCCCCGCCCAGGACGTCTCCTCGTCGCAGCTCAGGCGCAGGGACAATATCCGGCCGGGGCCCAGCTCTTCGCGGACGGCGGCGAGGACCTCGCGGATGGGCCGGAGCGGGTCGGCACCGTACTCGTCTTCGCGCACATTGGTGAGGTTCGAAAGGAACTGTCGCAGCAGCGCTCTCGGTCCGGCGTCGATTTCGACACCGTCCACGTCCGCCGCGACGGCCGCAGCGGCCCCGGCCCGGAAGCCGTCGACGAGGCTGTCGATCTCCGCATGCTCCATCTGCATCGGCATCTCACGGGAGATCACGTCGGCGATCCCCGACGGTCCCCACAGCACCGCCTGTGAGTACGCGCTCGACCCCTGCAGTCCGGTGTGTCCCAGCCCGGCCAGCACCAATGTGCCGTGCGGGCGGCAGGCATCGACCACGTCCCGCCAGCCGGCGACGCAGTCGGACGCCAGCGGAGCCCGCTCGTACGGCCAGTCGGAGGCATGGACCGACGCCACCTCGGTGACGACGATCCCCGCACCGCCCCGCGCCCGGCGCTCGTAGTACGCGACGTGACGCGGTGACAGTGCTCTACCCGCACCGAGATTGGTGGGGTGCGGACCCAGAAGCACCCTGGACGGAGCGTGGCGTCCGGCCAGGGTGATCGGGTCTGTCAGTTGCGCAGACATCTACGCCGTTCGTGGTTCAGGATTCGGCGCCGAGTACGCGGGCGAATCCGGGCGGCATCACGACGTCGGACGGGGTGAGGTCGTGGATGTTCGAGTGGCCCAACCCGAGCAGTGCCGAATCGATACCGCCGCGCAGGACGTCGAGGACGTTCTCGACGCCGGCCTGACCGTTCGCCGAGAGACCCCACAGGTACGCGCGGCCGATCATCACCGCACGCGCACCGAGCGCGACGGCCTTCACGACGTCACTGCCGCGGCGGATGCCGCCGTCGAGGAGCACCTCGACCTGATCGCCCACGGCCTCCGCGATGGCGGGCAGCGCGCGGATCGGCGCCGGGGTGCCGTCGAGGTTGTTGCCACCGTGATTCGACACGGAGATCGCGGTGACGCCGGCGTCGACGGCCCGCTTGGCGTCGTCGACCCGCATGACACCCTTGAGCATGAACGGCCCGCCCCACTGCTCACGCAGCCACGCGATGTCGTCCCACGTCGGCAGCGGCGTCTGCATCCACTCGCCGTAGGCGCCGAAGAACGTCGGCGGTTCCTGACCGGGCTGCGCCAGGTTCGGGGTGGTCAGATCCGGGATCTTGCGGGTCTTCGCGAACTCGTACAACCACTTCGGCCGGGTGATTCCCTCCGGCGCGAACTGCAGCATCGCCTTCAGGTCCATCTTCTCGGGGATGGCCGGGCTACCCCAGTCACGCCCGTACGAGAACGACCAGTCGGTAGTGATGATCAGTCCGGTCGCCCCCGCGGCGCGGGCGCGTTCCATCCGCTGGATCAGCACCTCCCGGCTGCCGACCCAGTACATCTGGAAGAACGTCTGAGGATTGGCCGCCGTGACCTCCTCGACCGATTTGCTCGCGAACGAGCTCAGGCCGATCGCCGTGCCCCGTGCCGCCGCCGCACGCGCGACAGCGACCTCGCCGTCGGGATGCACCGCCTGCACACCAGTCGGGGAGATGATGACGGGCAGCGAAATCGACTGTCCCATCACGGTCGTGGACAGCTCACGCTTGTCGGACAACCCCACCACGTGCGGGGCGAACCCCAGTTCGCCGAACGCCGCGATGTTGTCGTCGACCGTCACGCCCCGCTCGGAACCGGCGATCAGCGCCGCGTACACCGACTTCGGCAGACGCTTCTTCGCGCGTCGCTGAGCCTCGGCCACCGTCTCGAAGAACGGATTCTTACCCATGGAAATACCTCTCGTACCCGGCAGACGTCGTTACGTCTGGTCCATGCCCGCAAGCGGGTTCTCGTCACAAATCTTTGCCGGCGGACGCACCATCAGCGTCAACGGAACCGGCGCCCGCGGAGTCCGGCGCTGGCCGGTGCGGGAGTGGTCGACACTGGATTTCGGGATCTCCCCCGCAGCAGCCAACGCCAGTTCGCCGTTGCCGATCACACATTCGGGGTCCGGGCCGTCCATCGGCAGGCCGGTGAAGAACTTCGCGGCCATGCACCCGCCGCGGCAGGAGTCGTAATGGTTGCACTTGCTGCACGCACCGCCGGTCTGCGGGGACCGCAGCTCCTGGAAGAGCTCCGACGTCTGCCATACCTGCTGGAAACCGCCGTCCGCGACGATGTTTCCGGCGAGGAACTGGTCGTGGATCGCGAACGGGCAAGCGTAGACGTCGCCGATCGGGTCGATCAGGCACACCACCCGGCCGGCGCCGCACAGGTTCAGGCCGGGCAACGCGTCGCCGTAGGCGGACAGGTGGAAGAAGGAGTCGCCGGTGAGCACACCCTCGCCGTTGGCCACCAGCCAGTTGTACAGCTCGCGCTGCTGCGCCTGCGTCGGATGCAGTTCGTCCCACACGTCCGCGCCGCGCCCCGACGGTCGCAGCCGGGTGATGCGCAGGGTGGCGCCGTACTTGTCGGCCAGCGCCTTGAAGTCGTCGAGCTGGGACACGTTGTGCCGGGTGACCACCACGGAGATCTTGGCGTCCTTGAAACCGGCCTCGGACAGATTCTCGAGTGCCCGCACCGCCATCGCGAACGAACCCGGACCACGGACGGCGTCGTTGACCTCGGCCGTCGCACCGTCGAGGGAGATCTGCACATCGACGTAGTCGCTGGCCGCGAGCCGGGCGGCGACCTTCTTGTCGATCTTCACCCCGTTCGTGGAGAACTTCACCCCGACCTGGTGAGCGGTCGCGTAGTCGACCAGCTCCCAGAAGTCCGAGCGGACCGTCGGCTCGCCGCCACCGATGTTCACGTAGAACACCTGCATACGCTGCAGTTCGTCGATGATCGACTTGCACTGCTCGGTGCTCAACTCCCGCGGGTCACGCCGGCCCGAAGAGGACAGACAGTGCACACACGACAGGTTGCACGCGTAGGTCAACTCCCAGGTCAGGCAGATCGGGGCGTCGAGACCGAGTTCGAACTGGTCGACGAGGCGGCCGACCGGGGCGAGCGAAGCGACGGGGGTTGTCACCGCGGAAGGCCTTTCGAGCATGGAGGTCATGGGCTGTGTCCTCTGGTACGGGGTGAAGAGAGCTGGTCAGGCGGGGACGATCATGTGCGACTCGGCCAACGTGCCGAGCGCTCGCGCGTACTGCGCGGCCGCGTCGTCCCCGATACCCTGCGCCCGCAGTGCGGACCGGGCGTCGGCGTGTGAGGGAAGCGATTCGACCACCGCGACGATCGTGCGGTTCTTCAGGAACGACAGTTTGCGCGTCCCGAAGTGGTAGAGCAGCGCCCCGAAAGGTTCGGGACGCAGCGCCACCTGCGGATGAAGCTTCCAGCCCACATCGAGATCGATACCGGCGTTGCCGGTCACTGAAGCAGATGCTGGAGCGGACATGATCAGTACACGCCGCACATGCCGTCGATCGAGACCTCTTCCACCAGGGATTCCTCGACCAAGTCGTTTTCCAGCACGTTGTTGTCGCGATCCGACATGATTTCCTCCTACTGTTCGGTGATACGGCGCGAGCCGGAGGGATGTTCCCCGTCATAGGTGACCATTCCTGTGACTCGCCTCACCACTGTAATGGCATCGAGTGCAGAATGACAGCTCGGGAGGGTACGAAAGTTGAGAAGTCGGCGAAAACCATCCAGTCGGATAGGGCGACGCCCGTCCACGACGCAGGATCGGATCAGCACCGTCGGGATCGAGTTGTTCACGGAACAGGGGTTCGACGCCACCAGCGTCGACGAAGTCGCCGAGGCGTCCGGCATCGCCCGCCGCACCCTGTTCCGCTACTTCCCGTCCAAGAACGCGATCCCGTGGGGCGACTTCGACGCCCACCTCGCCGAAATGCGCGCTCAACTCGCCGCGCAACCCGGCGACATCCCGATCGTCGACGGGCTCACCGCAGCACTCTTGGAGTTCAACGCTTTTCCCGAGAGCGAGGAAGTCAACCACCGCAAACGCATGGGGCTGATCCTGCGAGTGCCCGCCCTGCAGGCGTATTCGGTGGTGATGTACGAAGGGTGGCGCAACGTCATCGCCGAGTACGTCGCGA
Source organism: Rhodococcus pseudokoreensis (assembly GCF_017068395.1). Classification (NCBI taxonomy): domain Bacteria; kingdom Bacillati; phylum Actinomycetota; class Actinomycetes; order Mycobacteriales; family Nocardiaceae; genus Rhodococcus; species Rhodococcus pseudokoreensis. Next base: position 1,173,896 of record NZ_CP070619.1, read on the forward strand.
GCCGGCTCGGAACCTCACCGACCGACCACGTTCCGCGGACCGTCGGCTATCTCCTACTCGGCGTTGCCATGTCGGCGTACGAGCAGTGGCTCGACGACGATTCGCTCGAACTGAACGAACTACTCGCCAGCGGCATGCAATCGCTCTACGATGGGCTGAGTTCCCTCGGCGAGCCCCACACCCGAACCTGACCCACTCCCGCCATCACCTCTCGGCAAGGTTGCTTCGAATGACTTCCACTCTCGACACGCCCGCGTTCGACTCTCTCGCCCCGTGCGAACCCGGGCTGTGGTCACACGGCCACGTCACGGTCGAGCGGGTCGCGGACGGGCCGCTCACCCTCACCCGCAACGGCGACCTGTTACGGGTCACACATGCCCTGACACCCGAGGATCTGAGCGAGAGACTCGTCGCCTCGGTCACCGCGTCCATCGAGGACGCCGACTTCGGTCAGGGTGAATTCGAATCGACCATGGTCGGACTGGTGCGCTCCACCGTCGACGGTGCGCTCGAGGCGTGGACCGTCTACTACCGCAACTCCCTCGGCGAACTGCTCGACGGCACCGCCGACTTCGCACCGATCCACGAGAAGGCGGAACAACTGGTCCGCGGCTCCGTCCTCGATCTCGGGTCGTGCTTCGGCTTCCTCCCGTTGCGACTCGCCCGCGCCGGGCGGTCCGTCACGGCAACCGACATCCTCCCCGGCACCATGACCCTCCTCGATGCCGTGGCACCGGAACTCGGACTCGATCTGCGCACCGTCGTGTGCGACGCCGCGCATGTGCCGGTCCCCGACGACAGCGCAGACACCGTCACCGCCATCCACCTCCTCGAGCACGTCGACGAAAACATCGGCGCCGCAGTGATATCCGAGGCCCTCCGTGTCGCGCGCGAACGGGTTGTCGTCGCCGTCCCCTACGAGAACGAGGCAACGGCCTGCCACGGCCACATCCGCACCTTCGACACCCCGTCGCTCACCGAACTCGGCGAATCGACGGGACGCCCGTTCGAGGTGTTCGAGCACCACGGCGGCTGGCTCGTCATCGACTGCTGACCTCCTCATGACGCTCGGAGGTGCGCGATCAGAATCGCTTCGATTTCCGACCGTCGTGCCGCGGACGGCAGCCGCGGGGCCGCGGACCGGTAGTGATGTCCGGTCGGGGTGCCGAGGTCGAAGAGATGCGTGCGGCCGTGCCGCCTGACGGGGCGGGCGGTCCAGCCGTCGCCTTCCTTCGCGTAATTGCAGGCCGCGCACAAACCGGCCCCGTTGTGTGCGGTGGTGGCACCCTTGTTGCGGCGGGACAGGATGTGGTCGTGATGGCGGATCGGCGCATCACACCACGGGGTGCGGCACGTGCGGTCCCGCAGGTCGATCAACTTCCGCAAGCCTTTCGGGAACATCCGCGCCTGCGACTCCATCGCCGTCAACGCCCCCGACAGCGGACACGAGTACACGTTTCGCAAGGTCACCGCGGTATCACCATCGAGGGCAGCCGCGACCAGTTGCCGGGCGATCCCCGCCGGCACCGGACCGAACCCCGCCACATCCGCGGCCTCGTTCTCGCCCGCCAACAACGCCTCGTCGGAGATCACCAGATTCACCGCCACCGGCACCCCATCGGTGACCGAGGCCCCGGTGCCGCGGTCGAACAACAAATCCGCCATCAGCTGATTCCGGGTGCGGCCGCCACTGTCCCCGGTCGCGATGAGACTGTCCGCATCACGACCCAACGTCGCCTGCAGGCAGACTGCCTGCTCCATCGGCAGCAGCACACTCAGATACGCCATCGAATCCGGCGCCGGCCGCGTCGTCACCCGGCGCTCGGACACCGCCGTGCGGTACCGGGCCACCACCGCGGCCGCGTCGAGTTCCACCGCGAGGGCCTTCGCCTTCGCCACCAGGCCGCGGTCACCGACGCCGTCGAGAACGTCCGGGTCCGAACACAACCGCCGATCCACCACCGCGCGATCCGCCGCCGACAAACACGCCGTCTCCCGCACCAACAGGGTGGCGCGCCATTCGTTCAACCGACCCGACCGCAACAACGCCAACGTGTGCGGCATCTCGTGCACCACCGCCTGCGCGAAACCCAGATGCCGGCCACCACGGTTCGGGGACTCCCTGCGCGCCAACGCGATCTGCGAGGCGATACCGCGGTCCCACTCCACCCGAGGCAACCCACGGGCCTTCCGATCCTCCCGCATACAGGTGGCGACATCATCCGTGACCACCGCCTGCACCGCACACCCCACCGACTTCAACGACTCCACCGCGTCGAGCCACTCGATCCCCAACCCGGCATCACCACACGCCTCCACACACCGCAACCGCGTCGTGAACGCCCGCAACTCCTCCAGATCCGGTGCCACCACTTCCCCCACGACCAGCCCTCCCCCGAGGTTATTCGAAACTTTGTTCGACTCTAGCAGTCGGACACACGCTGAGCAAAGGCGCGCGTCGGCGCCGTGCTGTCAGCGGTGCCCGAGTCCGATGACGAGTGGGATGCGCCGTGGCTCCGGATCGCAGATCCCACCACCCGGTCGCTAGGAATTCGTGAGATCCCGCCGCCGGAACAGCGCCACTCCGGCGGCACCGGCGACGACGGCGATCGCCGCGAGCCAGATCAGCGGGGCGGCCGTGACTTCCGCGGCGGGAAGGGCGGGGACGTGTGTGAACGGCGACAGGTCGCGGACCGTCTGCGGCAACCCGAGCAGCGATCCGAGGAATCCGAAGATCAGGCAGAGCGCGAGCACGCCCCAGGACAGTCCGGCCGACCAGGTCGGGAAGCCGCCGAACGCCAGCACCGCCAACGCCGCGACCACCGCGATCGCCGGCACGAAGACGAGGGCGGCGCCCGTGAGGTTCACGACCTTTCCCGGCACGTCTCCGGACACGAGGCCGTACGCGAGGCCGGTCGCCGCGCCGGTCAGCGCCTGGAGGACGACGATGCCCACCGTGACCAGGCCGACGTGCGCCAGCATCCACCGAGGACGCGAGACCGCGGTCGCCAGAACGGGTTCGAGTCGCCCCGCCGCCTCCTCACCGCGCATCCGGAGCAGCGCCTGCACGGCGTAGCCCGCCACCGCGATCGCCATGATCCCGAAGATGGCGGCGAAGTAGGCGTCGACCATGTCGGTCGTGCCGCCGCCGAGTTGTTCCATCATGTCGGCGACCTGCTCGCCCTCGCCGAGGAAGTCGTCGATCTGGTCTGCGATCGCGCCGTACACCAGGGCGAGGACGACGATCCCGAAAGCCCACCAGAACAGGATCATCCGTTGCATCCGCCACGCCGATCCGACCGCCGTCGGCAGTGAGCGGGACGCGCGGGCGGGACCCGGGCGGGTCGGGACGAGCCCCGAGCCGATGTCCCGGTGCTCCGTGAGAGCGAATCCGACGGACCCGACCGCGAGTGCGAACACGATGGGCAGCGCCAGCACCCACCAGGCATTGTCGTCGTAGGGGCGGACCTGCTCGGCCCAGCCGATCGGCGACAGCCACGTCGCCCAGCCACTGACGACCCGGGTGCCGCCTTCCGTCACCGTCCCCGTCATGTCGCCGACGGCGCGCAACAGGAATGCGACGCCCAGTGCGGCCCCGGCGAGTCCGTTGGCGGTGCGGGCGCTGTCCGTCACCTGCGCGGTCACCGCGGCGATCGCGGCGAACGCGATGCCGGCACCCGCGACCGCCGCACCGAGCGCCACCGACCCGTCGAGTGGCAAACCCGCTGCCACCAGCAGGGCGACGTTGAGCAACGCCAGGACCAGGTTGGCTCCGACCGCGACCACCAGCGCGGCGGTGAGCAGCGCCTTCCGGCCGACCACGGCGGCCTCGACGAGTTCGGCGCGGCCGGTTTCCTCGTTCTGACGGGTATGCCGCACCACCAGCAGGGTGGTCATCAGGCACGCCGCCAGCGACATCGGCATGACGATCTGACAGGCGAGCACGGCACCGGCGCTGTACCCCGACACGAGACCGTTCGTGGCGAGCGCGACCGGCGACGCCGCAGTGGCCATCGCGAAGCTGCGTAGGTCGGGCTCCGTGGGATACAGGCCGAGCACACTCGACGCCGAGAACGCCTGCAGCGCAGCGAGAGCGAGCAGCCACACCGGCAGCTGGATGCGGTCGCGGCGCAGGGCCAGACGCACGAGCCGAGGGGTGCCCGCGTAGCGGCCGCGCCCGGTGGTCTCCGGCGCCGTCACCGTGCTCATCGTGCCTGCGTCCCGGACTCGGCCCGCCGGTGGTTCTCGCCCTCCCGGGCCAGTTCGTCGCCGTAGTGGCGCAGGAACAGCTCTTCCAATGTCGGGGGCGTCGACGTGAGCGACGCAATCCCGAACGACAGCAGGTGGCGCAGCACGCCCTCGATCGTGCTGGTGTCCACCTCGCATCGGGTGTGCAGGCCGTCGACCCGCACGTCGTACACGCCCTCGACGGTCTCCAGTCCGGTCACCGGCCGCTGTGTCTCGGCGGTGATCGACGTGCGCGTGAGGTGCCGCAATTCCGCGAGTGTGCCGGTCTCCACCGTGCGGCCCTCGCGGATGATGCTCACCCGATCGCACAGCGCCTCGACCTCGGCGAGGATGTGACTCGACAGCAGGACCGTCTTCCCCGCGTCGGACATCTCCTCGACGCAGTCCTGGAACACGGACTCCATCAACGGATCCAGCCCGGACGTGGGTTCGTCGAGCACGTACAGTTCGACGTCCGAGGCGAATGCGGCGACCAGCGCGACCTTCTGCCGGTTGCCCTTCGAGTACGTGCGCGCCTTCTTCGTCGGATCGAGTTCGAACCGTTCGAGCAGTTCCGCGCGCCGGGGCTCGTCCAGTCCGCCACGCAACCCGGCGAGGAGGTCGATCGCCTCACCGCCGGTGAGATTGGGCCACAGGTTCACGTCACCGGGTACGTAGGCGAGCCGACGGTGCAGCGACACCGAGTCGTGCCACGGGTCGCCGCCCAGGAGGGTGGCAGTGCCCGAATCGGCGCGCAGCAGGCCGAGCAGGACCCGGATGGTCGTCGACTTGCCGGACCCGTTGGGTCCGAGGAATCCGTGCACCTCCCCCGTCCCCACCTCGAGGTCGAGGCCGTCGAGTGCGCGGGTCGGACCGAACGTCTTGACGAGATTCTCCACCGAGATCGCAGCCATGATGGGGACGCTACGCCGGTTCGCGGGTGGTCACGACGGGTTTCTGCGGTCGCGGCCGCGGCGTGGCCGGATCAGATCAGGCCGAGCTTGCCCGCCTCGTAGACGGCCTCGGCGCGCCGTCCGACGTCGAGTTTGCGCATGATGTTGCTGACGTGGAATTTCACCGTCGTGGCGGAGATGAACAGCCGCTCCCCTATTTTCGCGTTCGACAACCCCTTGGCGAGGAGTTGCAGGACCTCGAGTTCGCGTTCGGTGAGCCCTTCGCGTGGTGTCGTCTGACCGTTGAGCGAGCGGATCACCGCGGACGCGCTGCGGGAGTCGAAGGCGCTCTCGCCGCGGGACACGGCGCGGATGGCGCGCACCAGTTCGGTGGTGTCGACGTCCTTGACCACGTATCCGCGGGCGCCGGCGTGGATGGCGCGGACGACGAGTTGCTCGTCCAGGAAGGTGGTCAGCACGAGCAACCCCATCTTGCCGTCCGCGGCGGACAGCTGCGCGCACAGTGCCAGCCCCTCGTAGTCGGAGGCCGCCGACAGTTTCAGGTCCATCAGCACGACGTCGGGCGCGACGTCACGGACGACGGCCAGCGCCTCCTGACTGGACGAGGCCTCGCCGACCACCTCGAGATCCGGTTCCCGCTCGAGGACGGAGCGCAGGCCCTGCCGGAGGATCGCGTGGTCGTCGACGAGCACGAGTTTCACCACCGACGTGGGGCGGGCGGACCCGGTCTGGTCACGCACCGAGGTTCGTAGGGTCATCGGTCCACCTCACTGTCGGAATGTAACGGAATGCGGGCGGCCACCCGGACTCCGCCGATCCTGGCCCGCGCCACGTCGAGTGTGCCGCCCAGCTCCACTGCCCGGGCCTGCATGTTCGCCAACCCGCGGTGGTGCCCGTCGAGGTCGTTGTTCGCCGCCATCCGCAGCATCAGGCGCATCCGCTTGGGGTCGCCGTCGCCGTCGTCGGCCACGGAGAGCAGCACCGAATCCGCCGCGTACGTGAGCCGCAGGACGGCGCGGGTCGCGTTGGCGTGGACGGCCGCGTTGAACAGTGCCTCGCCGGCGATCCTCAGCAGCGCGTGCTCCCGTTCGCTGGACAGCTCGGCGGGGGTGCCGCCGACGCGGACGGTGACGGCGAGTTCGTCGGGCATGTGCACCACCCCGAGTTGTTCGAGCATCTCGGGCAGCGACGTCCGGTCGGAACCGCCGGAGTGGTTGAGCGCGTAGATGGCCGAACGCAACTGCTCCACCGCGCGACGCGTCAATTCCTTTGCGAGATCGAGCCTCTCGCTGCGTTCCTCGTCCGGAACACCGCTCCGGCACACCTCGATCTGCATGCCCGCCGACAGCACCGCCTGGGTGACGCTGTCGTGGAGTTCGCGGGCGATCCGGTGCCGTTCCTCGTCGAGCACCTGGTGCCGGTGGGCCGCGCCGAGTTGACGCTGGGTGGATTCGAGTTCGGCATTGCGCACCGCGAGGTCGGAGGCGGTTCGGCGGGCCTCCGAGTACGCGTGCTCGGCCCGTTCGAGCAGAAGTTGGCCCCGCTGGTACAGCGCCGAATTCTGCAGTGCCACGGCGGTCTGACTCGCCAGGATGCTGAGGACCGCGCCGTCGGTGGTGTCGAGGGTGCGGTGCTCGGCCGTCCAGGCCGCGAACGCACCCACGACCCCGCCCTCGAGGACGATCGGCACGAACGCGTGGTGCGCGTCGATGACGGGAGCGCCGCCGGTGCGGGCGGACCGGATGTCGGCCAGGCACGTCACCACCTCGTCCGGCAGCGGTGGGCCCTCCACGTTGTCGACGAGGAACGGCGTCGCGTCCGGCCCCAGCACCAGCCGGCGCGGGCCCGCGTCGGGCAGCATGCCGTCGGCGAGGGCGAACGCGATCCACCGCGCGTCCAGATGGGCCCGCGCCGCCTCGGCGACGGCGCAGATGAGCGTCTCGGGACCTTCGACGGTGCGGACGAGGGCCCGTGAGATGAGTTCGAGTGCGTGGACGACGCGTTCGAGGCGTTCCGCGGCGCCACGGTACTGGGGGTAGAACGTCGGTTTGCCGGACCGCAGTCCGGTGAGCGTCGACAGGTCGGGGGCGTTCATCTGCTCACAGCGCCGTCCGGAACAGTGCCACCATCTGTTCCTGCGTCGCCGTCCGCGGGTTGGTGGACATGCACGCGTCGCGGAGCGCGAACTCGGCCAGACGTGACAGGTCGGTCTCGCGAACCCCCAGCTGTCCCAGACCTTTCGGAACCCCGACCTCCCGGGCGAGACGTTCCACCCGGTCCGCAACGGCCAGGGCGGCCTCCTCGGGTGTTCCGCGGCGTTCCTCGAGACCGAGGGCGGCGGCGATGGCGACGAACGGTGTGGCGTCGTCGGTGGCGTTGAACCGGATCACGTGCGGGAGAAGGATGCCGTTGATGACTCCGTGCGGCAGGTCGAGCAGTCCCCCGACCTGATGGCTCATCGCGTGCGCGGCACCGAGGATGGCGTTGGTGAACGCGAGGCCGGCTTCCAGGCTCGCCTGCGCCATGACGGCCCGCGACTCCATCTCCATCGGCTCCTCGATGGTGCGGACGAGGGTATCGGTGACGAGCCCGACCGCGCGGAGCGCGTGGTGGTCGGTGAGCGGGTTGTGGGCCAGCGACACGAACGCCTCGATGCCGTGGGTGAGGGCGTCGAGTCCGGTCGCGGCGTTGAGCCATTCCGGCATCGTGGTGAGCAGCCGGGGGTCGATCACCGTGACGTCCGGGACGAGCGCGCGGCCGATGATCGTGATCTTGGTGCCCCGCCTCGTGTCGGTGACGATGCAGAACTGCGACACGTCGGCGCCGGTGCCCGACGTCGACGGCACCATCACCAGCGGCGGGATCGGACTGGTCGCCTGGTCCACGCCCTCGTAGTCGAGGATGTTGCCCCCGTTCGCGGCGAGCACCGCGACGCCCTTCGTCGCGTCGATGACCGAGCCGCCGCCCAGCGCGACGAGAACGTCGCATTCGCCCTCGCGGTACGCGTCGTGGCCGGCCGCGATCTCGTGGTCCTTGGGGTTGGGTGTCAACGCACTCCATACAACGGGGGTGAGGCCCTGTTCGCGGAGCTGATCCTCGAGTTCCGACGCCCAGCCCGCTTCGATCAGACCCGGATCGGTGACGAGCATCGGCCGTGCCCCGCCGAGGCGGAGTACGGCGTGCGCGGCCTCGACCATCGACCCGATACCGAACACGATCTCGGGTGCGTGGAACTTCACCAGCCTGCCGGGGGCGGTGGTGCGGGTGGACGGATAGGACACGGACAAGTCGACACTCCTCCCGACACCTGCGCTCATGTGATCCAGATTACAGAACCTTGGCCTCGACCCTACGGCCCGGGAGAGGGCTTCACACCCACCGAAGGACAGGCACGGTACCTACCCGATCGGGTAGGTACTCACCGCAGCGCGTGCCCCAGCTCGGCAGCGCGGGACATCAGCTGGGCGGGATCGCGTGCGACGACGACGCGGTCGCAAATCTCCGCGTACTCCGGCATCGCGCACGACGCCTGGTTCCAGTACCGCTCGGGTTCCGGCGTGATCCACGCGAGCCGGTGCACCTTGCGTCGCAGTTCGGCGAACTCGTCGACGCCCGGCGGGAGGCCGTTGCACCGCCCGTCGCCGACGACGATCACCGACGTGCGGGTGTTCACGTCGGTGCCGAACTCGGTCAGCACGTCGGTGAACACCCGGCCGTAGTCGCTGCTCGCCTCCAGATCGATGCGGGGGTCGGCGAGCACCGAGGCGAGCGCGTCGTCGTCGGTGCCGGCGAGGAGGGTGTCCGTGACGTCGACGGGCCGGTCGACGAACGCCAGCACCTGACAGCGGCTCGCCCGGCGGTGCATGGCCTGCGCCAGCCGGAGCGTGAATGCGGTGACGGGGCGCACCGACAGCGACACGTCCGCGAGAATCAGCACCCGCACGCGGTCCGGGCGCGGCGCCTTCACCATGAGGTGGAACGGGACGCCCTCGGTCCGCAGGCTGGCGCGCACGGTGCGGCGCATGTCGAGGCGGCCCCGCGCCAGTTCGCGCGGGCGGGGACGTGACGGCCCGCGCATCCGCCGAAGCACCTCGTAGCACGCCTGATTCACCTCGGCGCGCGACGTGGCCGCCACCGGACCGCTCGCGGTCCCGGCCGCTGCAGGCACCGGTCCCGACGAGAGGTCGCGGGCGTCCGCCAGCGCGCCGACGAATGCCTCCACCGCCTCCGCGAGCCGGTTCAGCTGGGCCGCAGTGAGGGGCTCGGCCCCGCCGGAATCGGCGTAGACCTTGCTCGGGTCGTAGGCGTCGAGCCACGCGAGGATCGACTCCGGATCGTCCCAGGACAGCGATCCGACGACGGCTCCGCTCGTCGACGACGCCAGATCACCGACGGCGGTGCTCGCCGCCCGCTCGACCTCGACGGTGTACGTGACACCGCGTCGCCCGGACTCGGCTTCCGAATCGACGGACAGGTCTGCGTCGCTCGACGTCATGCTGACGTCGTCGTCGTCCTTGTGGGGGTTGAACCCCTTCTCCGCCTCGGGGGTGTCGAAGTGGTCGCCGACCTCGGCGGCGCGCTCGTTGTACTCCGCGTACCGTGCGGTCTCCGCGTTGTCCGCCACTTCCAGCGCGGACGGCAGGCCCTCCGCGAACTCGGCCCGGGACGGCGGCCGCGCGCCGGGAGCAGCGTCGGCGACCGCCCCGAAGAACACGTCGAAGGCGCGGTCGAAACCCTGCTGCTCGTACGTGTACTTCGCGCACACCGCGCGCAGCGACGCCCGCAGCGTGGCGGGGTCCCGGCCCCCGACCAGCCCGAAGACCCGGCGAACCTCGATGACCTCGGCGGGAGACGCGGCGACGCCGTAGCGGCGCAACACCTTTCCGAACGACGCCGCGAGCACGTCGAGGAGTTGTGCGGGAAGGGACGGGGAGGGATCGGGCGCCGGGTGGAGCATCGTCAGCGCCCGCCCTGGCGGCCCGCGCCGATGCCGCCGCGGTCGCGACCACCGCGTCCGCGGAACACGGCGGTTGTCGTGTTGGCCGGCCGCGATGCGACCGTCACCCGCTCCGCGGGCCCCGCCGGAGCGGTATCCGCGTCGTCCGACGGCAGCGGCTGTTCGCCGGACAGCCGGGTGCGGGCCAGTTCGACGTCGCTGGTGTACTTGAGCAGGGCGGTGAGCAGGATGTCCCGGACCGCGGCCTGCGCGCTCACGGCCACCCCGGTCGACTTCAGGACCACCGCCGCACGGGCCGCGTCGATGACTTCCGCGATGGACGGACTCTTGCGGAGCGGCAACTCCCGCAGTGTGCGCGCCAGATCCACCACGTCCGCCGCGACGGCGTCCTCGACCTCGGGCGCCCTGGCCGTCACGATGTCCCGCTCACGCTGAGGCGTCGGATAGCCGAGGTGGTAGTGCAGGCAGCGACGCTTGAGTGCCGGCGACAGTTCGCGAGTGTCGTTGGACGTCAGGATCACCCACGGCGCCGAACGGGCGGTGAACGTCCCCACTTCGGGAATGGTGATCTGCCCCTCGGCGAGAACCTCGAGGAGCAACGCCTCCATCGACTCCTCGGTGCGGTCCACCTCGTCGACGAGCAGCACCACCGGTTCCGGCGACAGGATCGCCTCGAGCAGGGGGCGCACCGACAGGAAGTGCTCCGAGTACAGCCCGAAATCTTGGGCTGCCAGGAATTTCGACGCGTCGGCGATGTCGTCGAACGCGGCCAGCTTCTCCCCGATGCGGTCACGCAGCATCTGCACGTGCAGAAGCTGTTTCGCGTAGTCCCACTCGTACAGCGCCCGGTTGTCGTCGAGACCTTCGTAGCACTGCAGCCGGACGAGCTTGCGCCCCGACGCCTCGGCCAGCGACTTCGCCAGCTCCGTCTTGCCGACACCGGCAGGCCCCTCCAGCAGCAGCGGGCGTTCGAGCGCGGTCGCCAGGTGGACGACCACCGCGAACTCGTCGTCGGCGATGTAGTCGACCTCGCGCAGCGCCTCCTTCAGTTCCGCGCCGTCGGCGAAGCGGACGTCCTCCGGTTCCGGGGCTGTGTGCGGTGCAGTCATGATCGGGGCATCCGTCCTTCGTCAGCAGGGTGGTGGGAACGCATCCGGGGCGGGGCCGGGCTGGGGTGAGGCGCCCGCCCCGGACGCGAGTCATCGGATCGGTCAGTACGCGCTGTTGATCGCGTGATCGACCACGGGGATCATCGACTCGACCGTCACCTCGCGCGGGTTGCCCGGCGTGCACCAGTCGCCCTGGATGTGCTCGGAGATGGCACGCACGGTCTTCTCGTCACCGCGGATGGTGTCGCCGCGACCCTCGTACTTCTTCGTGTTCATCTGGTTCTTCTCGTACGAGTCGGTGCGCACCTGACCGAAGTTGTCGGGAATGCCGACGTCCTTCGCCAGGCGGATGGCGGCCTCGACCGCCGCGTCCGCGGCCTGCACCGTCGTGAGGTTGCGGGTGTCGACGCCGAGCGCGCCGGCCAGCTGGGCGTAGCGCTCGTACCGCGACGGCAGGTTGTACTCCCAGACGCGGGGCAGGGCGATCGCGTTGTTCAGCCCGTGGTGGCTGTCGAAGAACGCGCTGACCGCGTGCGAGATGGAGTGCACGATGCCGAGGCCGCCGGAGTTGAAGGCCTGCCCGGCGATGTACTGCGCGTTCATCATTCCCTCGCGGGCCTTGAGGTTGCGCGGCTCGAACACGGCCTCCCGCAGGTTCTTCGCGACGAGTTCCACCGAGTACAGGGCGTTCCCGAGCGACGGCGCGAAGTCGAGGCGCGACACGTACGGCTCACTGCCGTGCGCGAGGACGTCGAATCCGCAGTACGCGGTGAAGTGCTGGGGGCAGGTGTAGTAGAGCAGCGGGTCGTCGATCGCGAGGGTCACGATGGTCGCCTCGTCGAAGCCCACCCACTTGTGCGGGTTGTTCATGTCCGACGTGTCGGTAATGACGTACGCCCACGAGGTCTCCGAACCCGTACCGGCCGTGGTGGATACGGCGATGTGGGGCGGGTTCTCCTTGTTGGTGGACTTCGCGAATCCCTCGAACTCGTTGATGTTGCGGCCGTCGTGCGCGACCACGACGCGGGCGCCCTTGGCGGCGTCGTGACTCGAACCGCCGCCGACGGAGATGATCGAGTCGCACTTCTCCTTCTGGTAGAGCGCCGCCGCCTCCATGACGTTGTAGTCCTTGGGGTTGGACTCGACCTTGTCGTAGAGCACGACCTCGACGCCCTGGTACTCGATCTTGCCGACCAGCTCCTCGATGATGCCCGAGCCGCGCAGGCCGGTGGTCATGAGCAGGGTCCTCTTGAATCCGAGGTTCTTCGCCTCGACGCCGATGATGTCGTGGGCGCCCACTCCCATCAGTGCCCGCGGGAACGGGTGGAATTCCTTGATGGGGAAGTCCCAGATCTGGTTGAGCTCGATGGCCATGGCCGTCTCCTCGATTAGTCGATGTCGGATCTGAAGCGTTGGGGAAGGGGACGCAATGTGATGTGATCGGCGTCTCACCTGGAAACCACTGTGACCTAGTTCGGGCCCCGGTTACAGACCTGCGGGCCCGAACCGTCCGACCGCGGCGGACAAACTGGCCGATCGGGCAGGTGCGGCCGGGCCGAGCCGGACAGGTGGGCACTCGGTAGGCTGTCCACTCCGCACGGAGTGGACAGCTAGGCAAAAACTAGAACCTGTTCTATTCTTGGGACAGGCAAGCGAGCGTTCCGGCGCTGCGAAGTACGGAAGGACTGCACACACGATGACGACTGTCGAGGTGCCGCACAGCTCACGATCGGTGGTGCTCACCGTGTCGGGCGTGGTCGAGGAAACCCCCGATTCCCGGTCACTGGTCTTCGACGTCCCGGCCGACCTCGCAGGCAAGTTCGCCTACAAGCCGGGCCAGTTCCTCACCCTGCGCATCCCCAGCGACCGCACGGGCTCGGTCGCCCGCTGCTACTCGCTGGCCAGCTCGCCGTTCACCGACGGCGCCCCCAAGGTGACCGTCAAACGGACGGCCGACGGGTACGGGTCCAACTGGCTCTGCGACAACGTCGCCGTCGGCGACACCCTCGAGGTCCTCCCCCCGTCCGGAGTGTTCACCCCCAAGTCGCTCGACCACGACTTCCTGCTGTTCGCGGCGGGCAGCGGCATCACCCCGGTGATCTCGATCCTCAAGTCCGCCCTCACCGAGGGGTCCGGCAAGGTCGTCCTCTTCTACGCCAACCGCGACGAGAAGTCGGTCATCTTCGCGGAGGAGCTGCGCACACTCGCGAGCCGGTACCCGTCCCGGCTCGTGTCCATCCACTGGCTCGAGACGGTCCAGGGACTGCCCGGCGTCGACCAGCTCGCCTCCGCCGTCGCCCCCTACCTCGGGCACGAGGCATTCATGTGCGGGCCGGCGCCGTTCATGGACACCATCCACAAGGCTCTCGCCGACGCCGGGATGCCGCGCACGCAGGTGCACGCCGAGGTGTTCAACTCGCTGGCCGGCGACCCGTTCCGGGACGCCGACGTCGTGGAGGTCACCGAGGACGAGGCCGCCGACGCCGCCACCGTGGAGGTCGAACTCGACGGCGAGATCCACAACCTGAGCTGGCCCCGCAAGCAGACCCTCGTCGACATCATGCTGGCCGAGGGAATCGACGTGCCCTACTCCTGCCAGGAAGGCGAATGCGGGTCCTGCGCGTGCACCGTGCTCGAAGGCAAGGTCGAGATGGAGAACAGCGAAATCCTCGACCCCGAGGACATCGAGAGCGGCTACATCCTGGGCTGCCAGGCCCGGCCGGTCACCGACCACCTCAAGATCGAATTCTGAGGGCCACTCACCCGAGCCGGCCGAAACCGACGACGGCGGAGTCGCTCGCCCAATCCACCGTGTGCACGCGGATCCGGCCGAACTCGTTGCCGCCGACCGTCGTAGCGGTGTCGCCGTCGACGGCGACGACGATGTTGGTGTGCTGGCCGACCCAGCTGCTGTTGTCGTAGAGCACCACGTCCCCGACGGCCGGGCGGTACCCGCCGCCGACCTCCTGGAACCGCGACTGCGACTCGTAGTACTCCTGCAACGTGTAGACACCCGGAATCCGCCAGTGCCCGGAATTCGGATTCGACAGCGGCAGGCCCGCTTCCCGCATGATCCAGCTGACGAAGTCCGCGCACCAGGGCTCCTCGACCCCTTCGGAGTAGAACGTCCCCGGTCGCTGCGTGCCGTGTTCGGCCTCGAGCAGCCCGACGATCCGCGCCTGCTGCGGTGACAGGGCGGTCGTGTCGACGGCCGGGAATTCGGCGGTGTCCCACGGCAGGTAGCGGTCAGGAGCCAGCCACAGCACCCCGCCCGCCACGACGGCGATCACCGCGACCACCGCGCCGAGGATCAGCCCCACACGTCGGCGACGGCGGGTGGGCGCGGGAGCAGTCATGCCACCGAATGTAGCGGGAATCCGGTCAGCGCATCGCGCGGTAGCCCGCACGCTCCTCGGCGGTGAGGTGCTCGCACGCGTACGTCAGGGCCGTGCGGCCCATCGCCGCGGCGTTCCGGTCGAGGAAACCGGTCAGCAGGGCGCGGTCGACCCGCTTGCCGACCTCCCGCAGCATCCAACCCGTCGCCTTCTGGGTGAGGTCGCGGCGATCACCGAGGACGGACTCCGCGACCTCGAGCGTCGTGGACGCGTCACCCCGGCGAATGAAGCCGAACGTGGTGAGCAGCGCGACGCGCCGCCGCCAGAGGTCGTCGTCCGCGGCCAACTCGTACACCAGGTCCCGCGGCCGGTCGAACAGCCACCCGCCCAGGATCCGCTCGGCGGACGCGTCCACCAGATCCCAGTTGTCGACCCGGCCCCGCATCACCAGGTCGAGGTAGAACGACGCGATCTTCTCGCCGAGGGCGTCGTCGCCCGACTTCGCCGACCTGTCGAACTGCGCGACGAGCACCAGCAGCCCCGCCAGTCGGTGCTCGTGCACCGGGCTGTCGAGCAGTACCTCCACCTCCGGCAGGTCCAGATCGGCGTGCGCCCGGACCACGCTGCGCGTCCGGGGAACCCGCACGCCGATGAAGACGTCGCCCTCCCCGTACTCCCCCGGTCCGGTCTTGAAGAACCGTGCCAGAGCGACGGCGTCGGCCTCGTCCGACACCTCGTCGAGAGCGCGCTTCACGTCGTCTGCGGTGGAAGTCACGAAGGCACTGTCCCACACGTCACCGACAGCGCGAGCGAAGATCACGAAACATGCTCCGACCTGCGGTTCGCGTTATCCGAATGCAACGGGTGAAGTATTGATCGGGCGGTCAATCAGGCGTGTACTCGAGGTGGACACAATCCATTTCGAGGAGGCCGGACATGAGATCGTGGAGTCGTATGCAAGATGTGGTGGCGATCGTGATCGGAGTCTTCGCGGCACTCTCGCCGTTATGGCTCGACACCAACAACGCCGCGATGTGGTCACTCATCGTCCTCGGTGTACTCGTGGCCCTCTCCGGTCTCGTCCATATGGCCCGCCCGGAGATGACTGCGGCCGAGTACGCGATGGCCGTCTTCGGAGTGCTGCTGTTCATCGCCCCGTGGGTGATGAACTTCGACGCATTCACGGGCGCGTCGTGGACCGCATGGGTCGTCGGTGTCCTGGCAGTCGTCGTGGCTGTCACGGGGTTGCCGATGATGAGTTCCCGGATGCACGGACACGGAGGGCTGGCAACACATCACTGATCTGTGAACCACAGCACCGAGAACATCGATTCGGGCGGGGCGCAGGCTTACGGCCTGCGCCCCGCCGTTCACGTCGGGAAAGGCCCATGCCAGTACCCCATCTCGGAAAGCCCGGTGGCCCCCAACCGCGGAAAGGCAGGCGACGGCGCAGCGCGAAGATCGACGGCGACGCCCGGGAGTTGATTCTCGACGCCGCCGAATCCCTCATCGCCGTACACGGATTCGATGCCACGTCCACCGCATCGATCGCCTCTGCCGCACACGTCCCGAAAGGACTGGTGTTCTACTACTTCCCCTCCAAGACCGACATCCTCCTGGCACTGCTGTCCGAGCGACTGCCGACCGAACCCTTCGGCGATGTGAGCCCCCTGGTGACTCCGGGCGACCCCGCCGCCAGCCTCGTCAACCTCGACGCCGCACTGAATCTGCGCGATCACCACTCGTCGGTGATGCGGGTGATCATCTGGCGCGAGGCCGAGACCCACCCGGACGTCCGCGCCCACCTGAGACGGTTCCGCGACTACCTCAGCGACATCACCGAGCGACTGCTGCAGGCCAGTTCGCCGTACCCCGTGCAACCCGGGACGCTCCGGGCGTGCGCGACGGCGTGGGTGGCCGCGATGTTCTCCGTCGCGGGCAACGACCGCCTGCACGACCTCGACGACCTGCCGCGACAACACGGCGAGGAACTCGGCAACGTCGCACGGGTGGTGGCGGCCGGGATGGTTCAGCTCGGCTGAGATCTTCCCGCGGCCAGTAGCTGACCGGCGGGGAACGCCTCCGCGCTCGCGGGCAGCCGTCCGGGCCTGCCGCTGAGGAACACCTCGACGGTGCCCTCCCCCGTGCTCGGCCGGTTCAGCGAGTCGATGCGGCGCAGGGTCTGCGCCGCCACCGCCTCGGCGCTGTCGAACAACCGCACCCCGGCAGGCAGCTGCGCCGCGATCTCGTCGGCCATCAACGGATAGTGGGTGCAGCCCAGCACCACCCCGCCGACGTCGCCGGGCGTCCGCTCCACGGCGGACGCGATGGCAGCGATCGCAGCCTCCCGCTCACCCCGGTCGATGGCCTCCGCGAGACCGTGGCACGCGACCCCCACCACCGAACTGCCGTTCCCGAACTTCTCGATCAGATCGGCTTGATACCGGCTCGCCGTCGTCGCCGCGGTCGCCCAGACGGCCACCGACTCGAACGCGGCGGCGGCCGGCTTGATCGCCGGAACCGTCCCGACGACCGGAACCTGCGGCCCGACGAACTCCCGGACGTGGTCGAGCGCGGCGACGCTCGCCGTGTTGCACGGCAGCACGATCACCTCGGCGCCGCGGTCGACGCTGCGCTGCGCGGTCGCGAGAACGCGGTCGATCACCCACTGCTCCGGCTTGGGACCCCACGGGGCCCCGTCCGGATCCAGCGCGAGGATCAGATCCAGTTCGGGTCGCAACTTGCGCAGCCACGCCGCCGTCGGCAGCATGCCGAGACCCGAGTCGATGAGCGCAACAATCACCCGGAGAATCTATCGCGCCCCCGGCCCGGCTCCTACGCCGACGCGGCCTCGAGGACCTCGCCGATCGGAGTTCCCGCCGCGATCTTGGCCCGCATCTTCATGACACCGCCCGCCATCCCGCCGCCGACGACACCGGCCAGGATGCCGTCCCGCTCGTAGTAGGCGAGGAACTTGCGGCCGTCGTCCTTGATCACGTGCACCTCGTCGGTGGCCGCCACCGTGCCCAGGGCCTGGATCTTGATGTCGTACTGATCGCTCCAGAAATAGGGCACCTGAGCTGCGGCGTTCTCGTCACCGGTGCCGGTCAGCGCCCCGGCGAGGATCTTCGCCTGCTCCCCGGCGTTGCTCCAGTGCTCGACGCGCTTGCGGCCGCCCACCTGCAGCTGCCACGCCGCCACGTCGCCGACCGCCCACACGTGCGGGACCGCCGTGCGTCCGACGCCGTCGCACACCACACCGTTGTCCAGTTCGACGCCCGAGCCGTCCAGCCACGCGGTGACCGGGACCGAGCCGACCCCGATCGCCACGACGTCGACGTCCACCTCGCTTCCGTCACCGAGGACGGCCCCGGTGACCCGGTCGGTGCCCACCAGTGAGGTGAGCCCGACACCGGCGCGCAGGTCGACTCCCTCGTTTGTGTGCAGCCGGGCGACGAGCCCCCCGATCTTCTCGCCGAGCACGGACGCGAGCGGCGTCGGCTGCGGCTCCACCAGCACCACGTCGAGCCCGCCTGCCCGCATGCTCGCCGCCAGCTCGCAGCCGATGAATCCGGCCCCGACGATGAGCGCCCGCCTGCCCTCGGCGAGGTCCGCGCGCAACGCCAGGCTCTCGTCGATGGACCGGAGAACGTGGACGCCCGCGAGGTCCGGCAGTCCCTGGATCCGCCGCGGCACGAGACCGGTGGCGATGACGAGTTCGTCGTAGCCGAGTTCGCTGCCGTCGGCGAGTCTCAGGATGCGGGATTCGGTGTCCACCGAGGCGGCCTCGACCCCCAGCCGCAGTTCGATGTCCTTCTCGTCGAAGAACTCGCGCGGCTTGAGCGTGGTGTCGCTCTTCTCCCCGCGCATCACTTCCTTCGACAGCGGCGGGCGGTCGTAGGGAAGGTGCGGTTCACCTCCCAGAAGAATCAGGTCATCCTCGAATCCGGCACGCCGGAGTTCCTCCGCGGTGCGCAGGCCCGACAGGCCCGCCCCGACGATCACAATTTTCTGCACGCCAACACATTAGGCGCTGCGCGCCCCGTGAGTACTTGTCAACCGCGGGCGGTTGACAAGTACTCACGGGTCAGAGGTCGGCGATGGCCTCCAGCGGGCGGGTGCGGGCGGCGCGGCTCGCCGGCCACAGTGCCGCGAACACACCGACCACACCGGATCCGAGGAGCATCGCGACGACCTGCCCCCACGGCACCGTCACCTGGCCGAGCCCCTGGTCCTTCAGGGTGCTCACGAAGCCCCAGCCGAACGCGATGCCGAGCAGCACGCCGACCGCTGCACCGAACACCGCGATGAGCATCGACTCCAGGTAGATCGTGCGGCGCATCTGGGACCTCTGCATTCCGACCGCGCGGAGCATGCCGATCTCCCGCCTGCGCTCGACCACCGACAGCGCGAGCGTGTTGATGATGCCGAGGATCGCGATCACGACGGCGAGTGCGAGCAGTCCGTAGAGGATCGCGAGGAGCGTATCGATCTGCTGGCCCTGCGTTCCCTTGAACTGTTCGCGGTCCTGCACCTGCACCACGACGAACTGTTTGGTCGCGGATTCGAGGTCGGCGCGTAGCTGCGTCAGGTCCGCACCCGGCTTCGCGTCGATGAGCACCGCCAGATCTGGGATGGTCGCGGCGGGCATGACCTGCCGGTACACCTCGTCCGACACGAGCCAGTCGCCGACCAGCTGGTTGTCTTCGAAGACGCCGGTGACCTCGGCGTCCACGACCTTTCCGTCGGCGCTCGTCATGGGGACGGTGGTCCCCAGCGTCCAGCCCTTCTGCGCGGCCGTGGTCTGGGACACGACGAGGTGGTTGCCGGTGAGGTCGGCACCGCCCTCGACGAGCTTGTAGTCGAGGACGCCGTCGAGGGGTCCGTCCAGCGACGCACCCTGCTCCCGCTCGTCGTCGACCGTCACGGACACCGGGTGCAGGGCGGCCGCGCTCTGGACGTCGTCGAGGTTCCGCACGGCTCTCGCCGCGCCGCTGGGCACGCCGATCTGGTTGGGGCCGGTGAGCACGTAGTCGGCGGACACCCCCGAGTCGACGAGCTGGTTGACGCTGGCCTTCGCGGACGCGCCGAACACCCCGATCACGGACACGAGCATCAGTCCGAGTGTCAGCGCGAACGCGGTGGCGGCGGTGCGGCGGGGGTTGCGCACGGCATTGGTGCGGGCCAGGCGCCCGACCGGGCCGAACGGCTTGGCCAGTACCGCTCCGAGCGCCCCGACGATCGGCCGGGACAACGCGGGGGCGGCGAACAGCACGGCCAGGATCAGACCGAGCGCGCCGGCACCGACGACGGCGGCCGCACCGCCACCCGTTCCCCGCGAACCGATCACGAGTCCCACGACTCCGAGGACACCGAGGACCGCACCGGCGATGGTGCGCACGTGCAGTGAATCGCCGGTGGACGCGAATTCCTCGCGCATCGCCGCGACGGGCGGCACCCTGGAGGCGCGCCGGGCGGGCGCGTACGCGCTGACCGTCGTCACGAGGACGCCGACCACGAGGGCGATGAGGATCGTGCGCGGACCCACCTGCAGGGGACCCTCGGGCAGTCCGACGTCGAACGCGTTCAGCAGGGCCCGCAGTCCGTAGGCCAGGCCGACGCCGGCGGCGATCCCGATCGCGCTGCCGATGACGCCGACCACGAGGGCCTCGAAGACGACGGAACGCCCCACCTGCTTGCGGCTCGCGCCGATCGCCCGGAGCAGTGCGAGTTCGCGCAGGCGCTGCGCGACGATCATCGAGAACGTGTTGTAGATGATGAACGTGCCGACGAGCAGCGCGATCGCCCCGAACGCGAGCAGGAAGTAGTTGATGAAGCTCAGCGCCTCCGTCACCTGTGCCTTGGTCTCCTCGCGCACCTCGTCGCCGGTCTGGACCTTCGCGTCGGGGAGCGCCGCGGCGATCTCGTCGCGCAGGTCACCCTGCGACTCACCCGTCCCGGCGACGTCGATGTACTCGACGTGCTTGCCGTCGGTGAACAGTTCCCGGGCCTGCGAGTCGACGAATGTGGCGCCGATGAAGCCACCGGTCTCGTTTCCGGTGTCGTAGATGCCGGACACGGTGACGTCGATCATGCCGCGGGCGGGCACGAGGACCTTGGTGGTGTCGCCGACCGCGAGTTGTGCGCGTTCGGCGGCACTGGCGTTGACTGCGATCTGGCCGGCCTGCGCGGGCGGGGTTCCCTGCACGTACTCGTCGGGTTCACCGAGCGCCTGACCCGGCGGCAGGTACGACTCCCCGATGCTCGGCGCACCGCCCGTCTGGACGGCGGCGCCGTCGGAGTCGATGAGGACGATCTGCCCGCTGACGGCCGGGGCCACCGCGCGCACCCCGTCCAGAGCGGAGATGGTGTCGAGGTCTGCGAGGGGCACCCCGCTGGAGTTGCGCTCCTCGGGCGACACCCGGACGTCGACGCCCTGCGCGGTGTTCTCGAAGATCGAGTCGAACGTCTTCTGGAGGGTGTCGGTGAAAACGAAGGAACCGGCGACGAACGCGGTGCCGAGCACCACGGACAGCACCGTCAGTGCCAGCCGGACCTTGTGTGCCGCCAGGTTGCGCAGCGACACCTTGCGCATCGGCGCACCGGATGTGGACGCCATGCGGTCAGACCGCCGCGTCGGACGTGAGGGCGTGGGCGGGCTCGTCGAGTCGCTTCATCGTGTCGAGGACCGAATCGGCCGTCGGGTCACGCAGTTCGTCGACGATCTTGCCGTCGGCGAGGAACACCACCCGGTCGGCGTAGGCGGCCGCGCGGGGGTCGTGGGTGACGATGACGACGGTCTGGTGGAATTCGTCCACCGCCGCGCGCAGGATCGACAGCACCTCGCCGGAGGACTTCGAGTCGAGGTTGCCGGTGGGCTCGTCGCCGAAGATGATCTCCGGCTGCCCGGCGAGTGCGCGGGCACACGCGACGCGCTGCTGCTGACCTCCGGACAACTCGCCGGGGCGGTGTTCGAGACGGTCTTTCAGGCCGAGTTTGGTCAGCACGCTCTCCAGCCATGCGGCGTCCGGCTTGCGGCCCGCGATGTCCAGCGGAAGGGTGATGTTCTCCAGCGCCGTCAGCGTCGGAACCAGGTTGAACGCCTGGAACACGAAGCCGATCCGGTCGCGTCGCAGCTGCGTCATCTGCTTGTCCGTCAGCGTCGTCAACTCGGTGTCGCCGATGAGGACGGAACCCGAACTGGCCGCGTCGAGCCCGGCCAGGCAGTGCATCAGCGTCGACTTGCCGGAACCGGACGGTCCCATGATCGCGGTGAACTCACCACGGGCGAACTCCGCGGATACCGCGCTGAGCGCGTGGACCTGGGTGTCGCCGGTGCCGTACGTCTTGGACAGCTCGACAGCACGGGCAGCGACAGCGGGGGCATGCGTGCTCATGATCGCCTTTCGTCATTCTCTTGTAGCGGTCCGGCCCCGTGGTGACGGGCCGGGACGGTGCACGCGTGGCGCACTCCTCCATCTTGTCGACACCCGCGGCGGCCCGCCATCAGGGACCACCCTGATCTCGGGTCAGTGGGGACGTGATCCCGGACACGGCGACCCGGCCGGAAACGCCCACGACGGATGTGCCGAACTGGGAGAATTCCGGTATCGCCGGTGCGAAGGAGAGCCCTCATGGCCATCGAACCCCCCAAACCCCGGGCAGGATCGCGGTTCGTCGACGCGTTCCTCCAATCACCGTTCGCCGGCCTCGCGCCGTGGATCGTGATGTCGCTGCTGTCCGGCCCCGGACGGTTCGAGGAATCGGTCGCCACCGCTCTCGGGTTGTCGATCCTGTTCCTGTTCCTCAGCCACCGCCGCGGCGGAAGCCTCAAACCCATGGAAGTGTTCGACATCGTCTATTTCGGCTGCCTCGCCGTGATCGGTCTGTTCGCCTCCGACAGCCTGATCACCTGGCTGGAGAAGTGGTCGGGCGAGATGTCGAGTCTGGCGCTCGTCGCGTTCGCGTTCGGCTCGCTGTTGCTGCGCAATCCGTTCACCCTGCCGTACGCGAAAGAGACCACCCCAGAGGAGTATTGGACCTCTCCACTGTTCCTGAAGGTCAACCAGCTCATCACCCTGGTGTGGGCGCTGTCCTTCACGGTGTCGGCGGCATCCGGACTGTACGGCGACCTCGTCCTCGATCAGCCGGACAATTTCTGGACGGGCTGGATCATTCCGATCGGGGCGTTGCTGTTCGCGCTGTCGTTCACCGAGTGGTACCCGGACGTGGCGAGCGCGCAGGCGCCACGGGAACCCGGGGAACCGGAAGAGGTGGCTCCGCCGCTCGTCAAACTGTTCGACTTCCTGCCGCCGTACGTGATCGGCGTGGGGATCGCGATGCTCGTCACCGACAACGATCCCGACTGGCTGGGCATCACGCTGATCGTGGTCGGCGCCCTCGGCAGTGCGGCGTTGCGGCGCGCGGGCACGCAGAGCCGGAGCAGTTCGTCCGCATGAGGCAAAACGTCACTGATCGGAGCACCGGCTACTAGCCTGATGTGACTGACGTCACAGACGAGAGGTGGGCGCATGTCGGACGCCGAGAACGAGATCATCTTCGACCGACTCGCGCACTGGGCGCAGGTTCGACCGGACGACGTCGCCGTGCAGTTCCAGGGCGCCGACTACACGTGGTCCGGGTGGCACGACCGGATCCTGCACGTCGCGGGGGCCTTGGCGGAGGGCGGAATCGGGGCGGGCGACACGGTCGCGTTCGTCGACAAGAATCACCTGTCCTGCCTCGAGGTCACCTACGCCGCCTCCCTCCTCGGCGCGGCGGCCGCAGTGCCGAACTGGCGACTGGCCTGCGAGGAACTCGACTACGTGATCAACGACTGCAAGGCTCGAATCCTGTTCGTGGGCAACGAGTTCCTCCAGCAGGTCATGGCGTTGCGGGACCGGCTGACCGGCATCGAGCAGATCATCACCGTCGGCGGAGAGCACGACGAGTTCGAGCCGTGGCTCGCCGAGGCGTCCGTCCTGTCGTCGAGGCCGGAGGTGGCCGCGGATGCCACCGCGTTGATCCTGTACAGCTCGGGAACCACCGGCAGGCCCAAGGGCGTTCAGTTGACGCACCGCAACCTGATCGCCCACAGCGTCGCGGTGCTCGACATCCTGCCCGCCCGGCACGACGACTGTCTGCTCGTCGCCATGCCGCTGTTCCACGTCGGCGGGAGTTGCTACGCGATCATGGGTGTGCACGCCGGCGCCCGCTGCCATTTCACGAGGGAGGCCGACGCCCCGTCGCTGTTCGGTGCGCTCGCGGCCGGTGCGAACATCGCGTTCCTCGTGCCGCCGGTGATCGCCGGGGTGCTCGCCGCGGGCGAGCAGGCCGTGGCCGCGTTCGGCGCGCTGCACCGCATCACGTACGGCGCGGCCCCGATGCCGCTGCCGTTGCTGCGCAGCGCGCTCGCCGCCTGGCCGAACGCGGAATTCGTCCAGGTGTACGGAATGACCGAGTGCGCGGGTGTGGTCACCGCACTCCTGCCGGACGTGCATCGCGACGAGTCGCAGGAGGCGAGGATGGCGTCGGCGGGACGGCCCATTCCCGGTGTGGAGATGCGCATCGTGGACCCGGCCACCGCCGAGGACGTCGCCACCGGTGAGACCGGGGAGTTGTGGTGGCGGTCGGACCAGCGCACGCCCGGCTATCTCGGCAAGCCCGAGGCGACGGCGGAGGCGATCACCGCGGACGGGTGGTTGCGCAGCGGCGACATGGGCCGCGCGGACGCCGACGGTTTCGTGTTCATCGAGGACCGGCTGAAGGACATGATCATCACCGGCGGCGAGAACGTGTACTCCCCCGAGATCGAGCGGGTCCTCGTCGAACACCCGGCGGTGGCGGAGGTGGCGGTGATCGGCGTGCCCGACGACCACTGGGGTGAGACGGTCAAGGCCGTCGTGGTGCCGGTGACCGGAATCAGCATCGAACCGGACGAACTGATCCACTACACCCGTCAGCGCCTGGCGAAGTTCAAGTGCCCGACGACGGTCGACGTCGTCGACCTGCTGCCGCGCAACCCCACCGGCAAGATCCTGAAGCGGGAACTGCGCGCACCGTACTGGAAGGACCGCACCCACAAGCTGGTGTGACCGCCGTCCATACTGGGACCGTGACCGTTCGATGCCCCTGCCTGCTCGGTGAACCGTACGACGAGTGCTGCGGGAGGTATCACCGCGGCGAGGCGAAGGCGCCCACGGCCGAACGCCTGATGCGATCCCGGTTCAGCGCGTTCGCCGTGCTGGACGCCGATTACCTCCTCGCGACGTGGCATCCGAGCACGCGGCCCGCGGATCTGGACCTCGACCCGGAGCAGCGCTGGACCCGTCTCGACATCCTGGGCACGACCGGCGGCGGTCTGCTCGACACCACCGGCACCGTCGAGTTCCGTGCCCACTACGTACTGGACGGACACCGCGAATCGCTGCACGAGAACAGCCGATTCGTCCGCGAGGACGGCAACTGGCTGTACCTGGACGCGATCGCGACGCCACGCCCGGGGCTCCCGCGACTCTGATCGGCCCCGGCTTACGATCGGATCATGATCAACCACCGGATCGGTCCCTTCGCCGCGTTCGCCGCCTGCGCGCTGGCCCTGACGCTCACCGGATGCTCGGAGTCGAACTCCGCCAGCAGCGTGGCGGCCACGTCACCTGCTGCCGCGGCCACCACCAGCAGTGCACTCGAATCCGAGTCGGCACCGATCCCGACCGACGCGTCGCCGAAGTCGTCGGCGGCGTCCGAGTCCGCGAAACTCACCGTCACCGACGTCCGCGTCGGCGGGCACGAGGGATTCGACCGCGTGGTGTACGAACTCGGCGGCAAGGGCACCCCGGGATGGCGGGTCGAATACGTGGACCAGGCCGTGCAGGACGGCAGCGGCAAGACGATCCCGGTGTCGGGCAACGGCATCCTGCAGGTGCAGATCGACGGCTCGGCGTACCCGTTCGACAGCGACGTGGAGGGCTACGCGGGCCCCAATCCGGTGCCCGGTGTTCCCGGCGGAACGGTGACGGAGGTCAACGGTGCGCTCGTGTTCGAGGGCGTCACGCAGTCGTTCATCGGCGTGACCGCGCCCGGCCGTCCGTTCACGGTGTCCACGCTGTCCGATCCGACGCGGGTGGTCGTCGACATCGCGAAGTGACGCTTCCCGTGCCCGCGACTTGACCTCGAGTAAAGTTGAGGTTTTACGGTCGTGTCATACCCCGGCTCTACCGTGGGGGGACAGCGACAGGAGGCCGCCGGCATGAGCATGGAAGTCACGGCGTGGAACGCGATGTACAACGCGATGCACGCCCAGGAAGATCGACGCCCCTTCTCCCGGACGACGTTGCGGCGGATCGCCCGTTTCGCCCGCCCGCACCGCCGCAACCTCGCGTGGTACCTCCTGCTCAGCGTCGTCACGGCCGCGCTGGCCGTGGCCACCCCGGTGCTGGCGGGCCGCGTCGTGAACGCCATCGTCGGCGGCGACGCGCTGTCCGTGATCGTGCGTCTCGCGGCGCTCATCGCGGTCATCGCCGTCCTCGAATCCGCACTCGCGCTGTGGACGCGGTGGTTGTCGGCGAGCATCGGCGAGGACCTGATCCTCGACCTGCGCACCGCCGTGTTCGACCACGTGCAGCGGATGCCGATCGCCTTCTTCACCCGCACCCGCACCGGCGCGCTGGTCAGCCGCCTCAACAACGACGTGATCGGTGCGCAGCGCGCGTTCAGCGACACCCTGTCGGGTGTGGTGTCCAACCTGGTCACGCTCGGCATCACGCTGATCGTGATGATCGGGATCTCCTGGCAGATCACGCTGTGCGCACTGTTGTTGCTGCCGATCTTCGTGCTGCCCGCCCGCACGATGGGCGCGCGGCTCGCGCAACTCAATCGTGAGGCGGCCAACCACAACTCGGTGATGAGCACGCAGATGACGGAGCGGTTCTCGGCGCCGGGCGCCACCCTCGTCAAACTGTTCGGCCGTCCCTCCGAGGAGTCCGCCGAATTCGCGGTCCGTGCGCGGCGAGTGCGGAACATCGGCGTCCGCACGGCCATGCTGCAGTCGGTGTTCGTCACCGCGCTCACCCTCGTCTCGGCACTCGCGCTGGCCCTCGTCTACGGACTGGGCGGGTTCTACGCACTGCGCGGACAACTCGACGCGGGAGCGGTCGTCGCGATGGCGATGCTGCTGACCCGCCTGTACTCGCCCCTCACCGCACTGGCCAGCGCACGGATGGACGTGATGAGCGCGCTGGTGAGCTTCGAGCGCGTCTTCGAGGTCCTCGACCTGAAGCCCCTGATCGCGGAGAAGCCCGACGCGGTCGCGGTGCCCGACGGCCCGGTGTCGGTGGAGTTCGACTGCGTGGAGTTCGCGTATCCCTCGGCCGACAAGGTGTCGCTGGCGTCACTCGAAGAGGTCGCGACCCTCGACACCCGCGGCGGCGTCGACGTGCTGCACCGACTGTCGTTCCGCGCCGAACCCGGGCAGATGATCGCCCTGGTGGGATCGTCCGGGGCCGGCAAGTCCACCATCGCCCAACTGGTTCCCCGGCTCTACGACGCGGACGCGGGCTCGGTGAAACTCGGCGGGGTCGACGTGCGGGACCTGACCGCCGACTCCGTGCGGGCCACCGTCGGAATGGTGACCCAGGACGGGCACCTCTTCCACGACACCGTGCGGGCGAATCTCCTGCTCGCCCGCCCCGGCGCCACGCCGGCGGAACTCGCGGAGGTCCTGGACCGGGCGCGACTCACCGAACTCGTCGCCGCCCTTCCCGACGGCCTCGACACGGTGGTCGGCGAACGCGGCTACCGGCTGTCCGGCGGCGAACGCCAGCGGCTGACCATCGCCCGCCTGCTGCTCGCGCATCCGCGGGTGGTCATCCTCGACGAAGCGACGGCGCACCTCGACTCCACGTCCGAGGCCGCCGTGCAGGAGGCACTGGGCGAGGCCCTCACCGGCCGCACCGCCGTGGTGATCGCGCACCGGTTGTCGACCGTGCGCGCGGCTGATCTGATCCTCGTCGTCGAGGCCGGACGCATCGTCGAACGCGGCACCCACTCCGAACTGCTCGCCGCGGGGGGCCGGTACGAAGAGCTGTACCGGACTCAGTTCGACACGGGCACCGTCTCGTCCCCGGCCCTCACCGAGGTGCTGCGGTGAGTCTGCGAATCGCGGAGAGGGGCAAGCCGATCCACTTCGGACGGTTCCTCGCCTCGTACACCGTCTCGTACACCGCCTTGTCGAGTTCGTAGGCCCGGAGCAACGCCGCCGCCTCTCGTGGATCGGTGCCCGACACCGAGGCATAGCCGTCACAGAACGCGTCGGCGTTGCGCTGCGCCCACTCCCTCGCCCGGAAGTCCCGTTGCGACGCCGCTCCCATCGCCCCCATCGGCACCGAATCGGCCAGCAGGTGGTGCGCGGCGTAGTCGAAGGACCGCAGCATTCCCGCGACGTCCCGCAACGGACTGTCCCGTTCCCGGCGCTCGTCGAGCGTCTTGGCGGGCTCGCCCTCGAAGTCGATGAGCAGCCACCGCTCCGGAGTCCGCAGCACCTGACCGAGGTGCAGGTCTCCGTGAATCCGCTGGACCGCGGTGGCGCCCAGCGCTTCCGCCTCGGCGAACTTGTCCCGCACCGCGGCGGCCACCTCCCCCAGTTCGGGGACGATCGCGGTGGCGGCGGCCAGTCTGCGGGTCATCGCCTCCACCGTCGTCGACGCCACCTGCCGCTCCTCCGCACCCAGCGCACGCGCCAGCGTCGAGTGCACCTCGGCGACGGCGGCGCCCATCCGATGGGACTCACCGGCGAAGTCCGTCCCCAACTCCGCGGCGTGGAGATCCGCCTCCATCAGAAGGTCGCGGACGCTGCCGAGCGCCATGCTCCACCCGTCCGCCGAATTGGCCTCGAAGTCCTGCACCATCGCGAGCGTGGTGAGAATCCCGGACACATCGGTCTCCATCCACGCCCGCAGCGTGGCCACGTATTCACTGCCCGCGCCGGCGAGCGCCAGATGGAGTTCCACGTCGGGATTCACCCCGGGGGTGACCAGGCGGAAGATCTTCATCAGCAGCTTCTCCCCCAGCACCACCGATGTGTTCGACTGCTCCGCGCCGAGCGTCCGCCCACGCAGTCCCGGTTCGATCACCGTGCCCGGCACCGTCTTCAACCGAACCGGCCCGGAACCCTGCGCCTCGGCCAGCAGGTCCGCGTACAGGGTGATGACCTCGGCGTCGTGCAGTCCGTCGTACGCGATCATGGCGTTGCCGTCGCCGGCCGGCAGCGCCCACGGTTCGAGATCCTCGGGCAGATGACTGCGGAACCCCAGCGGCACCTGGTACACCTGCGCCGGGCCCGCCTCGAATTCCACCGACACCAGCAGGTGCTCGGCGGAGAACCCGAAGACCGACGTCAACTCGTGGCGGAGCAGGATCCGCACCGCCGCGATCGTGTTGCCCTTGCCGGCGAACCACCGCCGGTCCGGCAACCACTGCACGAGTTGCCGCTCGAGGGTCTCGTCGGGAATGCGTCCACTGGTGGGTCCGTTCACTGCTGCACCGCCTGTTCCGCTTCACTGCTGACCGGGTGTCCGCTCACTACGCCGTCGGATTTGGGATCCGGTTGCAGCGCGAACCAGAAGAAACCGTGACCGGGGAGCGTGATCATGTACCCGTCGTCCCCGATCGTGGGAAAGGGAACGGAGCCGGTGAGCTCCACGGGGATTCGGCCGGCGAACTGCGTGAGGTCCAGGATCACCGCCTGCGGGAACCGGGACAGATTGTTGACGCACAGGATGACGTCGCTGTACGGGCGGTCCTCGCTCGGCGGGGTCTCCCGCACATACGACAGGACGGCCGGGTTCGCACTGCCGAGTTCCGTGAACGAGGCCGTCCCGAACGCCGGGTGCTGTTTGCGGACCTGGATCAGCCGGCGGGTCCAGTGCAACAACGAGTTGGTCGAATTCATCTGCGACTCGACGTTCACCGACTGATAACCGTACGTGGGGTCCATGATGACCGGCAGATACATTCGCGCCGGGTCGGCGCGAGAGAATCCGGCGTTGCGGTCGGGTGTCCACTGCATCGGCGTCCGCACCGAGTCCCGGTCGCCGAGCCAGATGTTGTCGCCCATGCCGATCTCGTCACCGTAGTAGAGGACGGGCGAACCGGGCAGGCTCAGTAGCAGTGCGGTGAACAGCTCGAGCTGGTTGCGGTCGTTCTCGAGCAGCGGCGCGAGGCGCCGCCGGATGCCGATGTTCGCCTTCATCCGCGGGTCCTGCGCGTATTCGGAATACATGTAGTCGCGCTCCTCGTCCGACACCATTTCGAGCGTCAGCTCGTCGTGGTTCCGGAGGAAGATTCCCCATTGGCACGAACTCGGAATCGGCGGGGTCTGCGCGAGGATCTCGGAGATCGGAAACCGGTTCTGCCGTCGCACCGCCATGAAGATGCGTGGCATCAGCGGGAAGTGGAACGCCATGTGGCATTCGTCCCCCACGTCCGGCTCCCCGAAGTACTCGACCACATCCGACGGCCACTGGTTGGCTTCGGCGAGCAGTGCCCGCCCCGGGTACTCGGCGTCCATGACTGCCCTGCACCGCTTGAGGAACGCGTGGGTCTCGGGCAGATTCTCGCAGTTGGTGCCCTCCCGCTCGAACAGGTAGGGCACCGCGTCCAGCCGGAAACCGTCGATTCCGAGGTCCAGCCAGAAACGCAGCACGTCGATCATCGCGTCCTGGACGTCGGGGATTGTCGTAGTTCAGGTCCGGCTGATGGGAGAAGAAGCGGTGCCAGTAGTACTGCTTGCGCACCGGATCCCACGTCCAGTTGGACGTCTCCGTGTCGACGAAGATGATCCGCGCGTCCGGGTACCGTTCGTCGCGGTCGGACCAGACGTAGAAGTCGCCGTACGGGCCGTCGGGATCGTTGCGTGACTCCTGGAACCAGGCGTGGGTGTCGGACGTGTGGTTCATGACCAGGTCGGTGATGACCCTGATCCCCCGGCGGTGCGCCTGATCGAAGAGCTGGACGAAGTCCTCGACCGTCCCGAACTCCGGCAGCACGGCACGGAAGTCGCGGATGTCGTAGCCGCCGTCGCGCAGCGGCGAGTCGTAGAACGGCGGCAGCCACAGGCAGTCGACGCCGAGCCAGGAGAGGTAGTCGAGTTTCGACGTGAGCCCCCGGAGATCGCCTGTTCCGTCGCCCGAGGAGTCGAAGAACGCGCGGACCAGCACCTCGTAGAACACCGCGGTCTTGAACCACTCGTTGTCGACCTGCAGTTCTCGGGCGTGGAAGAAGTCCTCGGACCGGGCCTCGATGATGTGGCCTTCCAGGTCGTGCTCCGGCGGGACGGCACCTTCACGGGACGGGTCGACGTGGGCGGACGACGAATCTTCCAGGGGCATAAGCACCTCGGTTTGCGACTCGATCACAGGAACTAAGGACGTTCCCCGGACACTTGTTCCGATCGTAGGGCGGGTCCGCCCGCGCCGCTGGGAACGCGACCGGCCGGACGCGACGCCCGCCGAAGATCTCGACAACTCCCCGATCGAGGACAGTAGGTGTCCGCTATCCGCGCAACACTGAATACATGAACGAGACACCCAGCACCCCGGCCCCCATCTCCGACGAGCGCGGACTCCTGCTCCTCATGCTGGACAACCAGCGCACCGCGTTCCGCAACGCGGTGTCCGGCCTGACCGAGGAGCAGGTCCGCAGCGTGCCCAGCGCCAGCGAGATGAGTCTGGCGTCCGTCCTCAAACACGTGATCGACGGCGAAGAGGCGATGACCGCCCGCATCACCGGGACCCCGCGCGGTGGCGGCGACGATCCGGTGGCCGCGTGGATGGCGGCATGGAACGTCGCCGAGGACGAGACCATCGACGTCCTCCTCGCCCGCTTCGACGCCGCCCAGCGCGCCACCGAGGCCGCGGTCGCCGCCGAAACCGACCTGGACCGCGACGTCGACCTGCCCGCCGACGTCGCGCAGTGGATGGCGTCGGGCGTCGTGTTCACGGTCCGCTACATGCTGCTCCACCAGATCGAGGAACTCGCCCGGCACGCCGGTCACGCCGACGTGATCCGGCAGTCCCTCGACGGCGCGCGGGCCGATACGCTGGCCGGCGGCGGTAGCTGGTCCTGACTGATTCCCCGCTCTCGGGTAAATTCTCCGCTCGGGCGGCGCTGCAGAGCGGCCCGGACTAGACAACGAGGAGTTCAGGTGGACGGTATGAGCGTGATGCGACGCACGATCGCGGTGGCAACGGTCGGTATCGCGGCTTTCGGCCTCGCGGGCACGGCAGCGGCAGACCCGGCCACCCCCGACGTCCCCGGACTCGCGGAACTGCGTACCCAGGCCGTGGGGCCCGAGGAGAAGGCCGCGGTCGAGGCGCTGGCCACGTCGACCGTGCTGCGTGACGTCGCGGGCGAGTACACGCCGTTCCTGTACACCGCACCGACCGTGGGCTGCGGCACTGTCGCACCGGTCACGCTGACGCTGGCGTCGGGCACCACCGGGCCGACCGCCGCCGTGAAGGCGAACGAGATCAGCTTCCAGGCGCTCTCCGCCTACCCCGGTGTCGTGAAGTCGTCGGGACTGAACGTCGCGTGGATCAACACCAGCACCGGCGCCAGCGGAATCCTGCCCCTCGACGGGCTCACGGAAGGCGGCTACCCCGCGCTGAACAAGATCGTGACGACGGGCGCGGGCACCGTCGTGGCGTCGATCTTCGGCACCGTCGGCTACACCAACGCCACGTGCTACGTGCTACCGACCGTCGGTTCGTTCTTCGTTCCCGAGGAGGGCCCGCTGCCTGCCGAGGCGGCACAGCCCGCCCCGGCTCCCGCTCCCCCGGCGTAACCGCCTCGAGACCCCGGTCAGGGCCGCGCGAGGGCTATTCGCGCGGCCTTTTCCTGTTGTCCCGGTCGCGCTGGAACTTTCCACCGGCCCGGTCGTCGCGGCCCCCACGGCCCGGACGGCCCGACGGCGGCCCCGAATCGGGCTGCAGCTGAATCAACACCCCGGAGATCCGGGTACGGCGCAGCGCCTCGAGGGTTTCGCTGGACAGGTCGGCGGGCAATTCCACCAGGCTGTGGTCCGGGCGGATGCTGATGTGCCCGAAGTCGCTGCGCCGCAGCCCGCCCTCGTTCGCGATGGCACCGACGATCGCACCCGGCACCACCCGGTGCCGCTTGCCGACCGCGATGCGGTACGTCGCGAGTTCCTGGCCTTCCGGCCCACGCGAGCGGGTCGGGGGGCCGTCGTCGAAACGGCGCGGCGGGCGGGGTTCACGGGGTTCACGTTCACGGCGGGGCGCGGGCGGCGGTTCGGGCGCCATGAGGAACGCCTCCCCGTCACGCGACTGCACCGCGAGGGCGGCGGCGATGTCGGCGAGCGGAACGTCGTGCTCCTGCTCGTAGTCCTCGATCATCTTGCGGAACAACGCCAGGTTGTCGGACGTCAGGCTCTCGGTGATCGAGTCGCCGAACTTGGACACCCGCTGCGCGTTGACGTCGTCGACGCTGGGCAGCTGCATCTCGGCGAGCGGCTGACGCGTCGCCTTCTCGATGGCCTTGAGCAGGTGCCGTTCGCGCGGCGCCACGAACAGCAGCGCCTCGCCCGCGCGCCCGGCGCGACCGGTGCGGCCGATCCGGTGGACGTACGACTCCGTGTCGTGCGGGATGTCGTAGTTGACGACGTGGGAGATGCGTTCGACGTCCAGGCCACGCGCGGCCACGTCGGTGGCCACCAGGATGTCGAGGGCACCGCTCTTGAGCTGGCCGATGGTCCGCTCACGCTGGGCCTGCACGATGTCGCCGTTGATGGCCGCAGCCGAGAAGCCGCGCGAGCGCAGCCGTTCCGCGAGGTCTTCGGTGGCCTGCTTGGTGCGCACGAAGATGATCATGGCCTCGAAGTCCTCGACCTCGAGGACACGTGTGAGGGCGTCGAGTTTGCGCTGGTGCGCCACCTGGACGTACCGCTGCGAGATGTTGGATGCCGTCGACGTCTTCGACTTCACCGTGATCTCGACCGGATCGTGCAGGTACTGCTTCGAGATCTTGCGGATGGCGCCCGGCATGGTGGCCGAGAACAGCGCGACCTGCTTGTATTCGGGGGTGTCGGAGAGGATGCGCTCGACATCCTCCTGGAACCCCATCTTCAGCATCTCGTCGGCCTCGTCCAGGACGAGGTAGGAGAGCTTGGACAGGTCGAGGGTGCCCTTCTCCAGGTGGTCGATCACCCGGCCGGGCGTGCCCACGACGACGTGCGCGCCGCGCCGCAGCCCCGACAGCTGGACGCCGTAGCTCTGACCGCCGTAGATCGGCAGCACGTGCAGGCCCGGGATGTGGGCGGAGTACTTGCCGAACGCCTCCGCGACCTGCAGGGCCAGTTCGCGGGTCGGCGCGAGGACCAACGCCTGCGGCGACTTCTGCGTCAGATCGATCTTCGAGAGGATCGGTACCGCGAACGCAGCGGTCTTGCCGGTGCCGGTCTGCGCGAGGCCGACGACGTCGTTGCCTGCAAGGAGCGGCGGAATGGTGGCGGCCTGGATCGGCGAGGGCGACTCGTAGCCCACATCGGACAGTGCCTTCAAGACCCGATCGTCGATGTCGAGGTCGGCAAAAGTGGGGGGTTCGGGGTCACGCTCGATATCACTCATTGACCAGCAGTTTAGTGCACGAGTCCACACTGCAACGCCACGCCGCGGAAATACGCGGCGACCGGGACGGGAGAGACCCGCCGCGGCGTCGTCGCCTAGCGTGGACGGCATGGTCGATGTCGCTGTCATTCAGTTCGCTCCCGGTCAGGACAAGCAGGAGAACCTGCGCACGGTCCGCACGCTCGCCGCCGAGGCCGCGGGCCGCGGCGCGAAGGTGGTGGTGGCGCCGGAATACGCGATGTTCACGGCGCCCCGAACCGACGAGCGGATCGTCGAATCGGCCGAGGCCCTGGACGGCGAGTTCGTCGGCGGACTGGCCGCGACCGCGAAGGAACTCGACGTCCATCTGGTTGCGGGCGTCAACGAGTCGCTGCCCGGCGACGATCGCATCTCCAACACCCTCGTCGCGCTCGGACCCGGCGGCGACATCGTCGCCACGTACCGCAAACTCCACCTGTACGACGCATTCGGCTACAAGGAATCGGACGTCATCCGCGCCGGGGAGATCGGCGCCCCGGAGACCTTCGCCGTCGACGGCCTCACGTTCGGCATGCAGACCTGCTACGACCTCCGGTTCCCCGAGGTCACCCGGCGGATCGTCGACGCGGGAGCCGACGTGCTGCTGCTGCCTGCGCAGTGGGTGCCCGGACCGCTCAAGGAGGATCACTGGTCGACCCTGATCCGGGCGCGCGCCATCGAGAACACCGTGTACGTGGCGGCCGCCGATCAGAGCGCGCGCACCGGGGCCGGGAACAGCATGATCGTCGACCCGATGGGTGTGACGCTCGTGTCGCTCGGCGAGCGGGTGGGCACCGCGGTCGCGACGGTCGACGCGGAGCGGATCACCGAGGTGCGGGAGAAGAACCCCGCCCTCGCCCTGCGCCGATTCACCGTCAGCGAGATCTGAGCGGCCCGATCGGGAGTAGCGTCGGAGACGAACCGTTCTTCACGATCACGGAGCGTTCGATGTTCTACACCAGTCGCGCCGACGCCGGTCGCCGACTGGCCGCCGCGCTGGACCACCTGCGCGGAACCGACCTGGTGGTGCTCGGCCTGCCGCGCGGCGGCGTCCCCGTCGCATTCGAGATCGCAGCTGCCCTGTCGGCACCCCTCGACGTCGTGCTCGTCCGCAAACTGGGTGTGCCGTGGCAGCCGGAACTCGCGATGGGCGCGATCGGCGAGGGCGAATCCCGGGTGATCAACGACGACGTTCTCCGCATCGCCCGGGTCAGCAAGGTCTCGCTCGCCATGGTGGAGGCGAAGGAGCGCCACGAACTCGAGCGGCGGGCACGGGTGCTGCGTGGCAACAAACCGCGGGCGTCGCTGAGGGGCCGCGTCGCCGTCCTCGTCGACGACGGCATGGCCACGGGCGCGACCGCGGCGGTGGCCTGCCAGTCGGTGAAGAAGCTGGGCGCGGCCCGGGTGATCGTCGCGGTCCCGGTGGCCGCGCCCGAGGCAGTCGGCAGGCTGCGCGTGACCGCCGATGAGGTGGTCTGCCCCTACACCCCAGCCGATCTCGGCGGCGTCGGCAACGCGTACGCCGATTTTCATCAACTCTCGGACAGCGAGGTCACAGACCTGCTGACGCCCCGCTGACGGTCGTTCTCGAGGAATCTTCAGCTCCAGTGCAACGTTCCCGGAGGCCCTGTCGATACACCGGACAGAGCACAGAACAGACTGCCTTTGGAGGATCTCGTGACCGTCTCTGCCGATACCGTCGAAACCGTCGTCACCGCGTGCCGCGACCGATTGGGCGACCCGTCCGGCTGGGTCACCTCCGATGCCTACCGGCACAGCCTCGCGCTCTGCATCATCGAATCGGTGCAGTCGAGTGCCGGGCACAGCGAGGTCGCCGTCGTCGACCGCTACCTGGCATATCGGCGGGCGCACCCCGATCAGCCCCTCACCGATGGCGCCCGCGACCTCCTCCGCACATTCGAGGAGGCGGGCAGCTCGGACCAGTGGGCGGGCAAGGTCGGCTCGTACAAGCGGCGGTACACCGCCACCGGCGTGCCGATCGAGGCGCGTCACATCCAGCTGGCGGCCGAGCGACTACACCAGCTCCGCATCAACAGCATCGACGACCTCCTCGAGGCCGCCAGGGACGAAGCCGCCCTGGAGCAGATCCACGACGCGTGGATCGAGGTGTGCGGGGAGAGCAGCGACGTCACGTGGGCGCACTTCCTGATGCTCGCCGGCATCCCCGGCGTGCGGCCGAATCGGGTGGCGGACGTCTTCATCAGCGGCGCGCTCGGCATCTCGGAAGCCACCGACGACGGCCTGGCCGAGGAGATTCTCGCGGCGACCGCGACGGAACTCGGGGTCGATCCCGACCAGTTGAACTATGCGATCCGGCGCTGGCTGTCCGCGAACTCGCGCCGTCTCGAAGAGGCCGCCTGAGTTATCAGTTTACGTCGAGTTACACTAATCTCCGCTGGTCAAAACAGAAATACACATAACGGACATCAGCCCTGGTGCGAAACTAGGACAAATGTGATCGAATGCACATCCGTCATGTCGTTTCAGTGGAGGGGTCATAGTGCGTGAATTCTCGGTACCGCAGTCGTTCTCAATTCCGGAGGACGCCTCCATGGCGGACACGGTCTTCCGTCATGCCGAGGAAGACCCGAGGTTCGTTCCGTTCAAGCGCCCGGGCAACGGTGGCTGGGTAGACGTCACCGCCGCCGAGTTCGCGGAGCAGGTCTCCGCCGTCGCGAAGGGCCTCATCGCGTCGGGCATCGAACTCGGTGACCGCGTCGCGATCCTCTCCGCCACCCGGTACGAGTGGGTCGTCATCGACTACGCAATCTGGACGGCAGGCGGGTGCACCGTCGCCATCTACGAAACGTCCGCACCAGATCAGGCCAAGTGGATCCTCGAGGACTCCGGCACGTCACTGCTCGTCGTCGAGAACGCGAAGCAGGCCGACGCGCTGAAGGTCGTCACCGAGGCCGCCCCGGACCTGCGCGAGGTCCTGCAGATCGAGGGTGCGGGCGCGATCGAGGAACTGTCGAAGCGCGGCGAGAGCGTCACCGACGAGCAGCTGCACGAGCGTCGCCACCAGGTGCGCGCGTCGTCCCCCGCAACCCTCATCTACACGTCGGGCACCACGGGCCGCCCCAAGGGCGTGCAGTTGACGCACTCCAACTTCTACGCGGAGTCCGCCGCCGTGAAGTTGGCGCTCAGCGACGCGATGTACGCGGGCAGGCGCACCCTGATGTTCCTGCCCCTCGCGCACGTCTTCGCCCGCGCCATCTCGTTCGGGGCGTTCGACGCCAAGGTCACGGTCGCGCACACCGCCGACCTCACCACGCTGCTCGACCAGTTCGCCGCGTTCAAGCCGCACTTCATCCTGTCGGTGCCGCGCGTGTTCGAGAAGGTCTACAACTCCGCCAAGCAGAAGGCGTACGACGGCGGCAAGGGCAGCATCTTCGAGAAGGCGTCCGCCACGGCGATCGCGTACAGCGAGGCGCAGGACACCGGCGGCGCCGGGCTGGGCCTCAAACTCAAGCACGCCCTGTTCGACAAGCTCGTCTACTCGAAGCTGCGCACCGCGCTCGGCGGCGAATGCGACCGCGCCGTCTCCGGTGGCGCCGCGCTCGGCGCCCGCCTCGGTCACTTCTTCCGCGGCATCGGCGTCCCGGTGTACGAGGGCTACGGTCTCACCGAGACCAGCGCCGCCATCTCCGTGAACACCACCCGCGCGCAGAAGGTCGGCACCGTCGGCAAGCCGATCGACGGCCACGCCGCGAAGATCGGCGAGGACGGCGAACTGCTGCTGAAGGGTCCCGTCGTGTTCGGCGGGTACTGGCACAACGATCAGGCCACCGCGGATTCGATCCGGGACGGCTGGTTCCACACCGGCGACCTCGGCTCGATCGACGAAGAGGGCTACATCTCGATCACCGGCCGCAAGAAGGAAATCATCGTCACCGCGGGCGGCAAGAACGTCGCGCCCGCGGTCCTCGAGGACGCCCTCCGCGCGCACCCGCTGATCAGCCAGTGCCTCGTGGTCGGCGACGGCAAGCCGTTCATCGGCGCACTCATCACCCTCGACTCCGAGACCCTCCCCGGCTGGAAGGAACGCCACGGGCTGGCCGCCGACACCCCGGTGTCCGAACTGGTGAAGAACCCCGACCTGGTCGCCGAGATCGACGAGGCCGTCGCCGAGGGCAACAAGAAGGTGTCCAACCCGGAGCGGATCAAGAAGTACCGCATCCTCGAGGTCGACTTCACGCAGGAGACCGGTGAGCTCACGCCCACGCTGAAGCTCAAGCGCAACGTCATCCACAAGGAGCACGGCGCGGCCATCGAGGCCATCTACGCGTAAGCGGCTCCGCCGCCCGTGAGTGACTACGGAGTCCCTGCACTCCTCAACCACTCACGGGCGCGCAGCGCCCAGCACGAAATCGCGGACCACGGCCGTGACGGCGGCGTGGACCTTCTCGTGCAGCAGGTCGTGTCCGGCGTCGTCGAACTCCCGTAGTTCGAGGCCCGCGATGCGCGCCGCCCAGTCCCGGACGGGATCGATCGGTGCCATGCGGTCGTCCACGCCGTGGACCGCGAGCAACGGCATCTCCAGCGAACCCAGCGCGTCCGCCGTCTGCTTCACGGCGGCGGTCTTCGGGGTCCCGCACAGAATCGCGCGCCGGAATCCGGAGTCGCCGCGCATGAGGAGTTCCATCGAGACGGCAGCCCCGAGGGAATGCCCCATCAGCACGCGCGGGACGTCCGGTGCGTGCTGCTCCGCGAGGCGGGTGAGGAGCGCGGCGTCCTCCGCCAGTTCTGCGACGGACCCCGGATGGTCACCCTCGGACAGGCCGTGACCCGCCTGGTCGATTCCCCACACCCCGATTCCCGCCGGCGTCAGCCCGCGCGCGAACCGGTGGTAATGCCCCGTGTGCTGCCCCATCCCGTGCAGAAACACCAGCTGGACGGCGGGTCCTCCCACCGCGCTCCAGTGCCGGTAGTGGACTCGTCCGGAGTGGCCGTCGAAGAAGGGCATGGCTGCCATTCTGGACGTGTCGCCCCCCGATGGCACAATCGGCCGGGTGAACTCACCGGCAGAACTGGGGACGTAGCTGTGTTCCTCCTCGACGACACCATCGTCTACAGCGCCAGCGACCTCTCCGCGGCCGCCACCTGCGAGTTCGCGTTGCTGCGCCGGTTGGATGCCACGCTCGGGCTCGGCGGCGGCGCCGCCGCCACATCCGTCGACGACGATCCGATGCTGCGACGGACGTCGAGCCTGGGCGACGCGCACGAGCATCGCCGGCTCGAGCAGTTCCGCGGCGAGTTCGGCGACGGGGTGGTCACGATGGACCGGCCCGAGTACACCACCGTGGGTCTGTTCGACGCGAACCTGGCCACCGTGGAGGCGATCCGCGGCGGCGCCGACGTCGTGTACCAGGGCACGTTCTTCGACGGCCGCTTCCTGGGCTTCTGCGACTTCCTCGTCCGCGACGGCGACACGTACGCCGTCTACGACACCAAGCTGTCCCGGCACGCGAAGGTGTCGGCTCTCCTCCAGCTCGCCGCCTACGCGGAAGCGCTCGCCGGCAACGGAATTCCCACGTCTCCCGACGTCCACCTGCTGCTCGGCGACGACAGCGACTCGGCGCACCCGCTCGGCGACATCGTCCCGGTGTACTCCGCCCGACGCGCCTCGCTCGAACGGATCCTCGACGAGCACCGCGACGAGAAGTCGGTCGCGGAGTGGGGCGACCCCCGGTACACGGCGTGCGGCCGCTGCGACACGTGCACCCCGGAGGTCGAGCAGCACCGCGACCTGCTGCTGGTCGCCGGAATGCGCTCGACGCAGCGGAGCCGGCTGATCGCGGCCGGGATCGGCACGCTCGACGCCCTCGCCGCGCATGCCGGCAGTGTCGAGGGGCTGCCCGAGCGCACCCTCGAATCGCTGCGTGCGCAGGCCGCTCTGCAGTTGCGGCAGGAGTCCTCGGGCACCCCCGAGTTCCAGCTGTACGCCCCGCAGGCCCTGGGCGGGCTGCCGGAACCGGACGACGGCGACATCTTCTTCGACTTCGAGGGTGACCCGCTGTGGGCCGAGAACGGTTCCACCGACTGGGGTCTCGAATACCTCTTCGGCGTGGTCGAGGGTCCCGCCGACGCCGCCGTGTTCCGGCCGTTCTGGGCACACGACCGCGTGGAGGAGCGGCACGCGCTCGTCGATTTCCTCGACTACGTGACGGCGCGACGTCAGCAGTACCCGAACATGCACATCTACCACTACGCCGCGTACGAGAAGTCGGCGCTGCTGCGGCTGGCGGGGCGGCACGGCGTCGGCGAGGAAACCGTCGACACCCTGCTGCGCGACAACGTCC
Organism: Rhodococcus pseudokoreensis; assembly: GCF_017068395.1. NCBI lineage: Bacteria > Bacillati > Actinomycetota > Actinomycetes > Mycobacteriales > Nocardiaceae > Rhodococcus > Rhodococcus pseudokoreensis. The sequence goes on from NZ_CP070619.1 coordinate 1,214,419, forward strand.
TCGTCGACCTGTACCCGGTGGTGCGCGGCTGCCTGCGGATCGGTGAACGGTCCTACAGCATCAAGAAACTCGAACCGCTGTACATGCCGGAGCAGCCGCGCGACGGCGACGTCACCAACGCCGCCGCGTCGGTGGTCGCGTACGCCGACTACTGCGATCACCGCGACAACGGCCGCGACGAGGAGGCCCGCGCGCTGCTGCAGGGCATCGCCGACTACAACGAGTACGACTGCGATTCCACGTTGCGGCTGCGCGACTGGCTGATCGGGCAGGCGCGGACGCACGACGTGGCCCTCCGGCCGCCGGGCGACGGGCCCACCCCGGTGACCGAGGACTGCACGCCCGCGGAGGCGGCGTTGCGCGAGTTCGCCGGGCACGGACCGAGCGAGCACCGGGAACACGACCAGCAGGCCGCCGCACTCATGGCGGCGGCGGTCGGCTATCACCGGCGCGAGCGGAAACCGTTCTGGTGGGCTCACTTCGATCGGCTGGTCGTGCCGCACGACGAACTGTCGGACATCCGGGACGTGCTGGTGGTGTCGTCCGCGGTCGTCGAGGAGAGCTGGCACAAGAGCAGTCCCCGGCAGCGCAAGCTGCGCCGGCGTCTCGAACTCACCGGCCGGTTCGGGACCGGGAGCACGGTGGGGCCCAAGACCACGATGTACGCGCTGTACGACGTTCCCGCGCCGGAGGCGGTCGCCGGCGACAACCCGCAGCAGCGGGGAACGTGCACCGTCAACGTGCTCGAGGTCGGGAAGGACGGCCGCCGCCGCGACGTGGTGATCGTCGAAGAACTCCTGAACGGCGAGGAGTACGGGCAACTTCCGACGGCGATCACCCCCGGGCCACCGATCACGACCGACCGCATCGAATCGGCGATCGCGGTGGCCGCGGACGGCATGTGCTCACCGCTGCCGGAGCTTCCGCTGTGCGCGTCCGTGGACATCCTGCGGCGGTCCGATCCGCGCACCCGGAGCGGGAATCCGCTTCCGCCCGTCGACGGCACGGACTACGCGGGCGCGATCACCGCGGCCCTGCTCGATCTCGAGGACTCGTACGTCGCGGTGCAGGGTCCGCCCGGCACCGGCAAGACGTACACCGGGGCCCGGGTGATCAAGACACTCGTCGAACAGCACCACTGGCGGATCGGCGTGGTCGCGCAGTCGCATTCGGTGATCGAGAACATGCTCGGCGGCGTCGTGAAGGCCGGGCTCCCCGCCGAACTCGTCGCGAAGAAGGACGGGCGGCATCGCGCCGCGACGTGGACCGACATCAGTTCCAACGACTACCCCGGCTTCATCGACCAGGCGGAGGATACGGGCTGCGTGATCGGCGGGACCGCCTGGGACTTCGCCAACACCGACCGCGTTCCGCCCGGCAGCCTCGACCTGCTGGTCATCGACGAGGCCGGGCAGTTCGCTCTCGCCAACACGATCGCGGTGGGCGGTGCGGCCCGCAATCTCCTGCTGCTCGGCGATCCCCAGCAGCTCCCGCAGGTCAGCCAGGGTACCCATCCGGAACCGGTGGACGCGTCGGCTCTCGGGTGGCTCGCCGAGGGGCACGGGGCGTTGCCCGCGAGCCGGGGCTACTTCCTCGAACGCACGTGGCGGATGCACCCCCAGCTGTGTGCTCCCGTCTCGACGCTGTCGTACGACGGCAAACTGCGTTCGCAGGAATCCGCCAGCGCCGCACGGCGGCTCGACGGCATGGCCCCCGGGGTGCACACCGTCTTCGTCGACCACCAGGGCAATGCCACCCAATCCCCCGAGGAATCGCGGGAAGTGGTCAACCGGATCACGAAGCTGCTCGGATCCGGCTGGACCGACCCCAGCGAATTCGAGGGCACCCGCCCACTCGACGAGTCCGACATCCTGGTGGTGGCGCCGTACAACGCGCAGGTCGGGTTGATCGAACGCGATCTGGCCGCCGTCGGCCTCGGCAAGGTCGAGGTGGGCACGGTCGACAAGTTCCAGGGGCGGGAGGCCGCCGTCGCCATCGTATCGATGACCGCGTCCGCGATCGAGGACGTGCCGCGCGGTATGTCGTTCCTGCTGTCACGGAACCGGATGAACGTGGCGGTCTCCCGCGGCAAGTGGGCGGCGATCATCGTCCGGTCGGAATCGCTGACCCAGTACATGCCGAGCACCCCGGAAGGACTCACGGAACTGGGCGCCTTCATGCGGCTCACCGGTCAGCCGAAGCACTGACCTTCGCCGCGGTAGGTGGGCACTGCGGTGCGGGATCCGTCCGACTCGACGAGGTGCACCTCGGTGAACCGCTCGCACAGTTCGCCGGCCTTCGCGTGCCGGAACCACACGCGGTCGCCGATGCCGAGATCGGCTGCCGCCCTTCCGGTCACGGGGGTCTGCACCTCGCCTGCGCCCTCGTTGCGCAGTAGCTTCAGGCCCGTCGGCCACATCGGTGCGGGCATGCGGCTGCGCCCGGCGGGTCCGGAGGCGATGTAGCCGCCGCCGAACAGCGTCGCGATTCCGGGTGCCGGCCGCCGGACCGTCGAGAGGGCGAAGTACAGCGACGGGTGCGGGCGGAACGAGCGGTACCGGTCGAAGAGTGTGGGCACGTACAGGCCGGACCCGGCCGTCACCTCCGTCACGACCGGGTCGGCGGAGCTCACCTCGAGCGAGCCGGTGCCGCCGCTGTTGACGATCTCGAGCGCCCCGACCTCCGACTGCACAGCATTCACCACCGCGCCACGACGGGTCGCGAGTTCCTTGGCGGACGCCCGCTTCATCCAGCCGATCGGCGGACTGGAGTCGGGCAGTCCCGCGATCTGCGCCTCGTAGAACATGACTCCGACGACGGCGAACCCCCGCGCGGCGGCACGTTTCGCGAACGCGGCGACGGCGGACGGTTCGCGGAGCGGGGAGCGGCGGACCCCGATGTGGACGGGCCCGAGCCGCAGCGACGCGTCCACGTCGATGCACAACCGGGCCCGGAGGGACGTCGTGCCGGCGGCGGCGGACACGAAGTCGAGGTGGTCGTCGCTGTCGACCATCAGCGTGATCCGGTTCAGCAGTTCGGGTTCGGCCGCCAGTTCAGCGAGGGCCCCGCGGTCGGCGGTCGGGTAGCCCATGAGGATGTCCTGCGCGCCGTGCCGGGCGAGCCAGATCGCCTCGCGGAGGGAGTACGCCATGATCCCGCGGAAGCCACCGGCCGCGGTGAGATTCTCACCGAGCGCGACCTGGAGTACCGCACGGCAGCGGACGGATTTGCTGGCGACCCGGACCGGGGTGCCGCCGGCGCGCCGGACCAGGTCGGCGGCGTTGGCGCGCAGCGTGGGCAGGTCGAGCGCGGCCAGCGGCGGGTCGATCTCGGTGGTCGAGGCGATGAGACGGTCGAGCGTGGGCGTCACAGTTCGTCCAATCGTTGTGCAGCGATCTGCGACGCCAGTCAACCATCGAGTTGGACGATTGTCCAGATCGATCGGGTCCGATCAGGCCTGCTCGACCGCCTTCGCCGTGATCACCTGCACCATCTCGTCCAGCGCCGCGATCATCGCCTCGCTGTCCCGGTCGACGAGCCACCGCAGCACGAGCCCGTCCAGCATGGCCAGCCCGAACCGCGCGATCGCCTCGACCGGAGTTCCCCAGCCGACGCCGGCGATCCGGGCGCACTCGGCGAGGAACTCGATCGCCTCCTCGTCCATCGTCCGGTACTGCTGACCGGCGATGTCGCCTGCGCGCTCGCTCCCGGACGCCCGGTGCCGTAACGCCTGCGCGGTGATCTCGTACGTGAGCAACTGGCGGTCGGGGGTGGCCTCGATGATCGGCCACATCCCGCTGATCCCGATGTGGAGCAGTTCGCGCAGACCGTCGATCCCGCGCAGGTCCGGCGCGTGCCGCACCTGACCGAACGCCAGCCGCATCGATGCGCTGAGCTGCAGAACCAGGCTCTCGCCCATCGCGGCGAGGAGTTCCTCCTTGCTCTCGAAGCAGTAGTGCACCACACCGAGCGAGACACCCGCCTCCTCCGCCACGGCGCGCACCGTGACCGACGCGACGCCGCGCTGCTCCGCGATGGCCAGCGCCGACTCGACGAGTTGGGCACGACGTTCGTCCGCAGGAAGCCTGTTCAGCATCCTCTGATCGTAGAACCTGAGAGAGCCTCCCCCGCGACCAACACGGACGCCCGACCAACCCGGCATTTGCCTGGACGAGCGTCCAGGTTCATGATGGGCGAATGGCACAGGACACATGGCGCAACTGGGCGGGCACCGAGACGGCGAACCCGCTGCGCTACGCGACCCCACGCTCGGTGGAGGACCTCTGCGCGCTCGTCGTCGGTGCCGCGCGGCAGGGACAGCGGGTCAAGGCCGTGGGGTCGGGCCACTCCTTCACCGGGGTCGCCGTCACCGACGGGATCCTCGTCAGCCTCGACGCCCTCACCGGCATCGAATCCGTCACCCTCGACGAACCGGCGGGCGCCCTCGTCACCGTCCTCGCCGGCACGCGGCTACGTGATCTGAGCGAGCAACTCTGGCACCGCGGCCTGGCCATGATCAACCTGGGCGACATCGACGTGCAGTCCGTGGCGGGTGCGCTGTCCACCGGAACACACGGCACCGGAGCGCGTTTCGGAGGTCTTGCCACCCAGGTCCGCGCCCTGCAGGTGGTGCTGGCGGACGGCTCGGTGGCCGACTGCTCCCCCACCGAGAACCCCGGACTGTTCGAGGCGGCACGCCTGGGCCTCGGCGCGGTTGGCATCATCTCGAAGGTCACCATCCAGTGCGTACCGAACTACGTGATGCACGCCGTCGAGAAGCCGGAGTCGCTCGATGCCACCCTCGACCGTCTCGACCACGACCGCGCCACGGTCGACCACTTCGAGTTCTACTGGTTCCCGCACACCCGCCGCGTCCTGACGAAGCGCAACACCCGGTTGCCCGGCGACACCCCGACGTCGCCCCTCCACCCGGTCCGCGCGTACCTCGACGACGAACTGCTCTCCAACATCCTGTTCGAGGGCATCAACAGGGTGGCGGGCCTTGCGCCGTCGACGATCCCGAAGATCAACCGGATCTCGTCCCGCATGCTGAGCGCGCGCGAGTTCACGGACCGCAGCTACCGAGTCTTCGCATCGGAGCGCCGGGTCAAGTTCCGCGAGATGGAGTACGCGGTACCCACGGAGGCACTTCCCGACACTCTCGCGGCGATCGACTCGTGGGTGGAGAAGTCCGATTTCACGGTCGCGTTCCCCGTGGAGGTCCGCTTCGCCGCGGGCGACGACGTGTGGCTGTCGACGGCGAACGGGCGGGACACGGCGTACATCGCGGTGCACCAGTATCACCGCCGCAATCACGAACCGTATTTCGCCGCCGTCGAGGCTATCGCCCGGGAGGTGGACGGGCGGCCGCACTGGGGCAAGATGCACGGCCGCACCGCCGAGGACCTGCGGCCTGCGTACCCGAACTTCGACGAGTTCCTCGCCGTGCGCGACAAGTACGATCCCGAGCGAATGTTCGGCAACGCGTACCTCCGGACGGTCCTCGGTCGCTAACGTGGGACAGGTGGCCCCCAGTCGATCTTTCGACCGTCGCAACTTCCTTCGCGTCGCGGGTGCCTCCGGGGCGGCGGTGTTCGGTGCCGCGATGCTCGGTGCGTGCGGGGAACGCCTGCACGATCCGGAGGTTCCGCCGCTGCCCGACGGCCTGTCCGTCCCCAGTGGCGGAGCGGTGTCCGAGTTCGCACCCGTCGACAAGGCGACATGGCGTGTGCAGGGCGATCCGCTGGTCGCGCCGACCGGCGACGGTCCCCTCGCCGGCATGCGACTGGCCGTGACCGACCTGTATGCCGTTGCGGGACAGCAGATCGGCGCGGGCAGCGGGCGAAGACTCGCCGAGGCGCCCGCCGAAACCGGTACCGCTGCGGTGGTGGCGCGCCTGCTCGGGCAGGGCGCCCGCGTCGTCGGCCTGGCGCAGACCGACGACCTCGGTTACGGACATTCCGGCGTCAACCAGCAGTTCGGGACGCCGCCCAACCCCCGCGCCGAGGACTGCCTGCCCGGCGGTGCGACGTCCGGCGCCGCGAGTGCGGTCGCGCAGGGCGCCGCCGACATCGGGCTGGGCGTCGACACCACCGGTTCCGTCCGCATCCCGGCGTCGTATCAGGGCCTGTACGGCTTCGCGCCGTCCCGGGGCGCCGTCTCCACCGACGGACTGTTCCCGCTGTCCCCCACGTTCGACACCCCGGCGTGGGTGTGCAGTGACGTCGACACGCTCGTCGCGGTGTCCGGTGCCCTGCTCCCCCTCACCGCGGAGACCCCGTTCCGCGGCGCCCTCACCTCGGACGGCATCAACGCCGTCGCCGAGGCCGGGGCGCTCGGCGCGGTGCGGCGCGCCCTCACCGAATGGGAGAAGAGTTCCCTTCCGCGGCTGACGTGGACCGACACGGACATCGGCCGGCTGCCCGACTGGTACGACGCCGTCGTCGACGTGCAGGGCTACGAGGCGTGGCGGCTGCACGGCGAGTGGGTGAGCCAGGCGATGTCGTCGCTCGGCGACGAACCCGGCCGCAATTTCGCCGACGCCAGCCGCATCTGGGAGACGACGTACGGGCGGAAACTGACCATGCTCGCCGAGGCGTCGCAGACGATCACCGCATATGTGGGTGACCGCCTGCTCCTGCTGCCCGCGACGTCGTCCGTCGCCCCCGAGCGGACGGGCGACCCCAGCGGCGGACCGTTCCGGAACACGATGCGCGCCACCGGGATGCTCACGTGCCTCGCGAGCATCTCGGGGCTGCCCAACGCGACCGTGCCGTTGCGCACCGACGACGGGGTTCCCGTGGGCCTGTGCCTGGTCGGGCCGTACGGCCGCGACCGCGACGTGCTGGCCGTCGTCGCGAGTCTCGGCGACACGGGGCTGACGGACTGACGACCGGGGTGATCAGCCGCGGAGCAGTTGCGCCTTGCGTGCGTCGCTCGCGAACGACGCCTTGATCGAGTTGCGGGCCAGAGTGTCCCGCTCGGCGTCGGTGAGGCCGAGCTGGTCCCGCAGTTGCGCGAAGTTGTCGTCGACGTATCCGCCGAAGTAGGCGGGGTCGTCGGAATTGACGGTGACGAGCAGACCGGCCTCGAGCATGGTCCGCAGTGGGTGCTCGGACAGCGAGTCGACGACGCACAGCCGCACGTTCGACAGCGGGCACACGGTCAGCGGCACTTCCTCGTCCACCAGGCGCGCCACGAGCGCCGGGTCCTCGAGCGCTCGCACCCCGTGGTCGATGCGCTCGGCGCCGAGGAGATCGAGTGCCTGCCAGATGTACTCCGGCGGTCCCTCTTCGCCCGCGTGCGCGACCACGTGCAGCCCTTCCGACCGGGCGCGGGCGAACACGTCCTCGAACAGCGACGGCGGGTTTCCCACCTCGGCGGAGTCCAGTCCGAGCCCGACGATCGGCGTCTGCAACCGGATGATCTCGGAGAACACTTCCTCCGCCTCGTGCACGGGACGGTCGCGGAGGATCGCGGCGATGGCGGCACTGCTGAGGCCGAACTCCCGCTCGCTGGTGCTCACCGCGTCCATGATCCCGTCGAGCACGTCGTGCAGCGGGACACCACGATTGACGTGGGCCTGCGGGTTGAAGAAGAACTCCACGTGCGCGACGCCGCCCGCGGACGCCCGCGCGAAGTAGGCGCGGGTGAGGTCCGCGAAGTCCTGGGCCGTGCGCAGCACCTGCATGTTGGCGAAGTACAGGTCGAGGAACGACTGCAGATCGGTGAACTGGTACCGAGAGCGGAGATCGTCGAGGTCCGCGTACGGCAGCTGCACGGAGTTCCGTTCGGCCAGCGCGAAGATCAGCTCGGGTTCGAGGGAACCCTCGATGTGCATGTGCAGCTCGGCGACGGGAGAGCTCACGGGTGGATACCTGCCTTTCGCACCACCTAGGCAGCGGTGTCGCGGTCGACGATACGGACGAACCCGTCGCCGTCGATATTCGCGGTGTCGCCGGTGTGAAACCAGCCACCGGTGAACGTCTTCGCGGTGACCTCGGGCCGGTTCCAGTAGCCGCGACTGACTCCCGGACCGCGACAGAGCAATTCGCCGACACCGCGGCCTGCGTCGGGCCCGAGGAGCGCCACCTCCATGCCGCCGAACGCGACACCGACACTGCCGGCGTGTGTCAGAGCGCACTCGTCGGGCAACGCCAGCCCGGCACCGCACGTCTCGGTCATGCCCCACCCGAGGAAGTGCCGGGCCTCGGGGAACGTTTGCCGGAGGAGTTGCGACTGGTCGAGGGACAGACCCGAGCCGCTGTAGTCGATCCAGCGCACTGCGCGCCGGCCGAAACTCGTCACCCGCGAACTCTCCACGGCGCGCAGGAGAACGGCGGGGGCCGCGGTGAGCACGTCGGCTCCGGTGCCGCGCCACGACGCCGCGTCGGTGCTCCCCGTCAGCAGGACCGTTCCGCCCACCACCAGCGTCGAGAGCAGTTCGACGAGCGATCCGACGGTGTGCAGTTCGGGTTCGACGAGGAGATTCCGCAGTCCCTCGGAGCTGAACCCGCGCGCGTGGAGCACGGATTCGATGGTCGAGAGGACGTTCTCGTTGCTCAGCTCCACACCTTTCGGGGACTCCGACGGGCCCGGCGTGTACGACAGCAGCACCAGCTCGTCCGGGCTGGCGCCGTCGTCGATGAACGAGATGCCTTCCGGCAGTTCGCCGTCGAGGGTCAGCACCGACTGGCTGTCGGCGAGCACCTGACCGGTCCGCGCGTCGTCGAGCGCCGGGCTCACCCCGACCGGCACGCCACCGGCGAGCAGCACCCCGAGGAACGCCTCCACCCAGCGGACGCCCACTGGCTGCCGGACCGCGACACGGTCGCCGATCTCGACGCCCTTCGACTTCAGCCCGCCCGCCACCCGGGCCGCGGACGTCCACAGTTGCGAGAACGTGAGCGACCGGCCGCCGTCCTCCTCGACGGCGATCCGGCCCGCGTAGCGGTGCACGGAGATGTCGAGCAGTTCGGTGAGCGACGGGTTGAGGCCGCCGTACCGGAGCAGTCCGTCACGACCGCGGACCACACGATCGTCGTGGAAGAACGGACCACTACTCGGGTACTCGACGAGGGACGACGACATCTGCACCTCCGCTGACGACACTGCTGCGCGACCGGGACGTTTGCCACGACTATATGACGCCCGTCACAGTAGCGGGGAGCGGATCGCCGACGCCTACCGCCCGCGGTACGTCGCCTTGCCCGGTCCCACGTCGAGGAAGCTGCGGACCGCACCCCGGAGGTCCTCGGTCTCGAACAGCGCGCCCGACACGTCGGGCGTGATCGAGTCGGCGTGCGCGACGCCACCCGACCGCCACGCGGAGATGATCTGCTTCGTGGCGTCGTGTGCGCGCGTCGGCCCGTCCGCCAGGCGTGCGGTGAGCGCGCGGGCCTCGGTGTCGACGTCCTCGTGGACGGCGTTGACCACACCCCAGGCGTGCAGCGTCGCGGCGTCGAACAGATCGCCGGTCATCACCAGTTCCCGGGCGCGGCCGGATCCCGCCCGCTCGGCCAGCCGCTGCGGACCGCCCATCGACGGGGTCAGCCCCACGACCGTCTCGACCAGTCCGAACTTCGCCTTCCGCGCGGCGAGGATGATGTCGCAGGCGAGTGCGATCTCGAAGGCGGCGGTCAACGTGAGTCCGTGCGCCGCGTACACGACGGGGCACGGCAGCGCCTCCAGCGGATGGCAGATCTCGGCGAACAACTCCTGCCACAGATCCGCGCCCTGCTCCGCGGTGAGCCCGTCGAACAGATGGACGTCCACCCCCGCCGACACCACCTTGCCCTCGGCGCGCAGCAGCACCGCCCGCGGCGGATCCTCGGCGAGCGCCGCGACGTCGGCCTGCACGGCGTCGAACATCGCCTGATCGAAGAGGTTCAGTGGGCCGTGGGCGAACGTCAGGATCGCGATCTCGGCGCCGGCGTCGGTGCGGACACGCTCGAGTCGGGTGGGATGCGCGGCGGCAGGCTCAGTCATGCGGCCAGACTGCCACACGGGTTCCGCCTACGATCGGGGTGTGGACTCGCTGCGTGCGGCGCTGGCCGAGGTCGTCGGGGAACGGTTCGTGACCGTGGACGCGGATGTGCTCGCCGCCCGCGCGACCGACCACACGGGGCGCTACCGCGGGCGGGCGAGCGCACTGGTCCGGCCCGCGGACGCCGCGGAAGTCTCGGCCGTGCTGGGCATCTGCCGCGGCGCCGGGGTGAAGGTCACGGTGCAGGGTGGCCGCACCGGACTCGAGGCGGGCACGGTTCCCGAGCACGACGACGTGCTGCTGTCGACGGAACGGCTGACCGCGGCCGGCGCCGTCGACCGCGAGAATCTGCGCGTCACCGTCGGCGCCGGGGTCACCCTCGCCGCGGTGCGCCGCGCCGCATCCGACGCCGGACTGCTGTTCGGCATCGACCTCGCGTCCCGCGATTCCGCGACGATCGGCGGCATGGTGTCGACCAACGCCGGTGGGCTGCACACCGTGCGGTACGGGCACATGTCCGCGCAGGTGCTGGGCCTGGAAGTGGTGCTCCCCGACGGGGCGATCGTGCGGCGCAGCATGCGGGTGGGCGCCGAGAACTGCGGATACGACCTGCCCGCGCTGTGGGTGGGCAGCGAGGGCACGCTCGGCGTGGTCACGGCCGTCGATCTGACGCTTCACCCGGTGCCGCAGTTCCGTGTGACCGCCCTCGCCGGGTTCGCGCACCTGTCCGGGCTGATCGACGCGGCGCACGTCGTCCGGCGGCTCGAGGGCGTCGACGCCGTGGAGATGCTCGACGGCCGCGGGCTCGACTTGGCCTCGTCGCGGCTGGGTTTCGCGGTTCCCACGGGACTGCCGTGGTATCTCCTGGTGGAACTGGCCGGCCACCGCGACCTCACCGGCGTACTCGCCGACGCGCTGGAGCGGTGCGATCCCGACGACGAACCCGCCGTCGGGATCGATCCCGCGGGCCGCGCCCGGGTGTGGGCGGCGCGCGACGCGTTCGCGGACGTGGTCGGACTGTTCGGCCCACCGCTGAAATTCGACGCCGCCCTCCCGCTGGACGCGCTCGCCGCGTTCGTCGCCGACGCCGTCGCACTGGTGGCGAGCCGGGCGCCCGACGCGGTCCCGATACTGTTCGGGCACGTCGCCGACGGCAACGTCCACCTCAACGTGCTGCGCTGCCCCGACGAGTCCGTGCTGTACCGGGCGGTGACGGAACTGATCCGCGACCACGGCGGCAACATCGCCTCCGAACACGGCGTCGGCGCCCACAAACGCAACTATCTGGACCTCGCGCTCAGCCGCGCGGACATCGCCGCGATGTGGACGATCAAGCGGGCGTTCGACCCCGACGACTACCTCAACCCCGCAGTGATGTTTCCCGACTGGTTGCGTCGTCCGCACTGACCCCGGGCTTCTCGCGCGACGGTCGCGCGAAGCAGACGGAGGCGACGAAACCGATCAGCAGGATCGCGGCGGGCAGCCAGATCGACTGCGACATCGCCGTGGCGAACGGTTCCTTCACGAACTCGGGCATCTCGCCGACGCCTGCCTCCTGACTGTCGGCGTTCAGCCCCTGCGCGGACAGGCGGGCCGTGATGAGCGCACCGATCGCGGCGCTGCCGAGGACGGCGCCGACCTGACGGGTCGTGTTGTAGACGCCTGCCCCGGCGCCCGCCTGATGGGGCGGCAGGTTGTGGGTGGCGGTGGCCGCGAGCGGCGACCAGATGCACGCGTTGGCGAGACCGATCAGCCCGATCGGCAGCAGCAGTTCCCAGATCGCCACGTCGGGCGACATCACCATGGACAGCCAGCCGAGCGCGATCGAGAACAGCAGGAACCCGGTGCCCGCGATGTACCGCGGGTGGGTGCGGTCGACGAGTTTGCCGATGAACGGGGCGAACACGCCGGTCAGGACGGCCATGGGCACGAGCAGCAGAGCCGACCGGGTGGGCGACAGCCCCCGCACCGCTTGCGTGTAGAACATCAGCGGCAGGACCATCGCGGTGATCGCGAATCCCATCGACGTGATCGCCACGTTGGCGAGCGAGAAATTGCGGTCCGTGAACAGGCCCAGCGGCAGCAGCGGCTCGTTCTTGTTCCAGGACTGGTACCAGACGAAGACGCCCAGCAGGACGAGGCCGGCGGCGATCGACGCGAGCACCGTCGCCGACCAGTCGTAGGAACTGCCCTCCTGGATTCCGAACACGAGGAAGAACATGCCGAGCGCGCTGAGCACGACCCCGGGGATGTCGAACTTGTGCGAGTGGGTCTCCAGCGCGGGGACGAGCCGCCAGGCGAGCACGAACGCAATCACGCCGACGGGGACGTTGACGATGAAGATCCACTCCCAGCCGAGGTTGTCGACGAGCACACCGCCGGCGAGTGGTCCCACCAGGGTGGCGACACCCGCGACGGCGCCCCACAGACCCATCGCGGCGCCGCGGCGGTCCGGCGGGAACGTCCGGGTGATGACGGCCATCGTCTGCGGCGTCATCAGTGCGGCGCCGAGCCCCTGGAACACGCGCGCGACGATGAGCATGGTGATGGTGCCGGACAGTCCGCACCACAGCGACGCCCCGGTGAACAGGACGAGCCCGATCAGGTAGATGTTCTTGGGGCCGAAGCGATCACCGAGGCGGCCGGTGACCAGCAGCGGCACCGCGTACGCGAGCAGGTAGGCGCTGGTGACCCAGACGACCTTGTTGATGTCGGTGTGCAGGTCGTTCATGATCGCCGGGTTGGCCACCGCCACGATGGTGCTGTCGACGAGGATCATGAAGAAGCCGATGACGAGGGCCCACAACGCGGGCCAGGGATTTCGGTGCTCGGGTGGTGCGGTGCGCTCGGTGTCCATCATCAATCCTTTGCTGAACCGGACGGGATCCGGCGTGAGTGTGTCAGTCGTTCGACGAGTTCCGGCGAGAGCCACGGCAGGGCGCCGGAGTCGATGTCGGCCACCAGGGCGCTGAGCCATTCGTGCTCCGCGCGGGCGACGGTGACGAGGTATTCGTTGCCGAGGAGGAAGATCCTGGGGATCTCGGTGGAGCAGGCGAGCGCGCCGGCGGTGTCGAGTTCGCCGATCTCGCGGGTGAGGTGATCGAGCCGTTCCCGGAGCAGTTCCACCACCGTGGGTGCGTCGACGTTGTGCGCCTCGGCCAGTGCGAGCGGGAACTGCGGGTACTCGGGCACGGGGGTGGCGAGCATGTCGCTCACCCGGTGGACGAGAGCTTCCCGGCCCGCGTCGGTGACCTCGTACATGGTGCGTTCGGGCCGGTTTCCGGCCCGGTCGGTGCCGGTGGTGCGCACCAGTCCTTCACTTTCGAGCCTGCTCACGGTGTGGTACAGCGACCCCGGCCGGATCTTCACCACGCGTCCACGGCGGGCGGCGGCGAGTTGGTACATCTCGTACGGGTGCATCGTGCGCTCACACAGCAGGCCGAGGATGGTGACGCCGAGCGGCGTGAGTGCCACGGTCACCACCTTTCCACTATTCCAAGTCGAATACTCCACGTGGAATATACCGCCCGGGGTTGGCGAGAACAAGCGGCTACCGTGGGCCTCGTGGACTCCCATCACCTCGACATCATTCGACTCGCCTGGTCACGCGAACTGGGATTGCCCGACGACGCCCTGGCCACCCGCCCGGACGCCGACGACCGCACCGTCCGGGTGGACGACGACACCGACACGATCCGGTTCCTGCGCCTCGGCGGGACGTCCGCGCTCGTCGGCCCGCGATGGGCGATCGAACGCGCCGACGGGCACACCGCGGAGGAACTGACCGAATCCGCGACGCTGCTCGCCCTCACTCAGGACCGGTCCGGACGGTGCGCCGGCCCGGTGGTGCTCGCGTACGGCACCGACTACCAGGATCCGGTCACCGGACCGCCACCCCTCGTCTCGCACGAACGCGACCACGTCCGGCAGGTCGAGGCGGCCTGTCCCCCGGACGACGTCGCCGAGGCCCGGGTGGCAGAGCGCGAACAGTGGTTCACGATTCTCGACGACGCGCAGCAACCGGTCGGGTGCGCCGGTTACACCGAGTTCCAGGGATTCCTCGCCGACGTCGGGGTGCTCACGGCACCGGAGTTCCGGCGCCGGGGACTGGGCGCGACGGTCGCCGGGATCGCCACCGACGACGCACTAGACGCCGGCCTGATCGCCCAATGCCGTTCGCCGCGCGACAATCCGGCCTCGCGCGCGCTCGCCGCCCGCGCCGGGTACCGGGAACTGGGAACGTACGCCGAGGTCACGATCTCGCGACGTACGCTCTGAGACGACAGCGAAAGACGGGGAACGAGTCGACCATGACAGACCGAACGGCAGAACCGCAGAGCACGGAAGGCGCCTACGTCGAATCCGGCGCCGAGTTCACACGCGACACCCACTACATCCCCACCCGCATCACGGCCGACGGCCGCGACGGCTATCCCGTCGAACCCGGCCGCTATCGTCTGGTGGCCGCCCGCGCCTGCCCGTGGGCCAACCGCGCGATCATCGTCCGGCGACTGCTCGGGCTCGAGGACGTGTTGTCGATGGGGCTGTGCGGTCCCACCCACGACAAGCGCAGCTGGACCTTCGATCTCGACCCGCGCGGGCTCGACCCGGTGCTGAAGATCCCGCGCCTGCAGGACGCGTATTTCGCGCGCTTCCCCGACTACTCGCGGGGCATCACCGTGCCTGCGATCGTCGACGTCCCCACCGGGCAGGTGGTCACCAACGACTACCCCCGGATCACCCTGGACCTGTCGTCGGAATGGACGCGGTACCACCGCGACGGCGCGCCCGACCTCTATCCCGAACCGCTGCGCGACGAGATCGACGAGGTGGCCGATCTCGTGTTCCGCGACGTGAACAACGGTGTGTACCGGTGCGGTTTCGCCGGGTCCCAGGAGGCGTACGAGTCCGCCTACGACCGTCTGTTCGCCCGTCTCGACTGGCTCGAGGAGCGGCTGACCGACCGCCGATACCTCGTCGGGGACACCATTACCGAGGCCGACGTGCGGCTGTTCACCACCCTGGCACGGTTCGACGCCGTCTATCACGGCCACTTCAAGTGCAACCGGAACAAACTCGACGAGATGCCCGTCCTGTGGAGCTACGCGCGCGACCTCTTCCAGACGCCGGGGTTCGGCGACACCATCGACTTCACTCAGATCAAGCAGCACTACTACATCGTGCACACCGACATCAATCCCACGCAGATCGTGCCGAAGGGCCCCGACCTGTCCGGCTGGCTCACGCCGCACGGCCGTGAAGGGCTGGGCGGCAGGCCGTTCGGGGACGGCACGCCGCCGCCTCCGCCGAGGCCCGGCGAGGAGGTCCCGGCCGGGCACGGCGCGTGATCGGGCGGTTCTAGGCGCCGGCGTAGGTGCCGAAACTCCAGAACACGCCCTCCGGGTCGCGGCAGGTGAATCCGCGCGAGCCGTAGTCCTCGTCCTTCAGCCCGGCTACGATCGTGGCACCGGCGGCCACGGCGCGCTCATGGAGTGCGTCGGGGTCGTCGACGACGAGGTACACCGAACCCGTCCCCGGCGGCAGGTCGCTGATGACCGAGTCCTCGCGGGGTGAGCCGAGCATGATGCCGCCGCCCTTCGGCCAGCCGAGTTCGGCGTGATCGACCCGGTCCCCCTCGCCGTACACCGCCTTCTCGTCGAACCCGAAGGCCTCGACGAGGAAACGGATCGCGGCCCGCGCGTCGCGGTAGACGAGCGTGGGCCACACACAGGTGGTTTGCGTCGAAGTAGTCATGAGATCACCGTGCTCCGTCGTCGGGGTCGGGGTCTTGGACGAATGAGAAGGGGTCGATCTCCCGCCACCGCGACGGCGGGACTCCCGCGAGGTCGCGCCAGTCCCGCGCCATGTGGGCCTGGTCGTAGTACCCGCACACCGCGGACACGTCGGCGAGGGTCGCCCCGGCGGCGCCCTTGAGCATCCGGTGCGAACGATCGAAGCGGGACAACCGCACCACGTCCTTGGGCGTCACGCCGTACTCCGCGACGAACCTGTTCACCAGATGCCTTCTGCTCCAGCCGACCTCGTGCGCGACGTCGGCGACCCGGACGCCGCCGCCGGCGACGAGCAGGCGCCAGGCGCGGGTGAGATGCGGGTCGATCTCCGCCGGCTGGGCGCGGCGCGTGAGGATCTCGTCGAGGATCGCGAACCGCCCGTCCCAGCCGGGTTCGAGGGACAGCCGTTCCGTCAACTCCCCCGCATCGGGACCGAGCAGGTCCTCGAGGCCGACGACCCACGCGCCCAGGGCGGCGGTGGGCACCCCCAGCAGCGCCCGGGCGCCGAGCGGGCTGAGGGCCAGCTGGACGCCGTGCTGGTTGCCGTCGTGCCGGATCGTCACCGGTGCCGTCGCGATGCCGCTGGCCAGAGTGTCGTACCGGCCGGGCGCCTGGCCGGGAGCTGCCTGGGTGGCGATGTCGAGGGGCTCGTCGATCGTCACGATCACCGTCAGGCAGGGCGAGGGCAGACCGAGGTGGATGCCGGGCTCGAACCCGGCCAGCCGGTAGCCGTCGTACCCCGAGACCAGCGCACGCAACGACGCCGCCGGGCGCCGGAAGGCCCCGGACGACACCGCGGTATCGCTGTCGGCGACGCTCACGACACCAGCCTAGGCAACGGTGCCGACACCGGCCACGGTGTTCGCTCACCTACAGTCGGTGCCAGCACACTCGAAGCACTAGGCGAGACGGGAGCCCCGATGGCTGGCAATGGTGGACCGGTGGAGAAGGTACTGGTCTCGGTCCTCGACAACGGAAGCCGACTCCAGGCGCCCGCGGTGGCCAAGTACGTCGAATGGGTCCGGCGCTCGCACCCCGGTGAGTCGCCCGCGCAGATCGTCGAACGCATGGAGAAGATGTTCCTGCTCGCCGTGACGGGCAGCGGCAGCGCGGTCGGCGCCACCGCCGCCATTCCCGGCGTCGGCACCGTCGCGTCCATCGCGGCCGTCGGCGCCGAATCGGCATTCTTCCTGGAAGCGGCGGCGCTGCTCACGCTCGCCGTCGCGTCGGTGCACGGCATCTCCGCCGCCGACCACCAGCAGCGGCGCGCACTGGTCCTCTCGGTGGCCCTCGGCGAATCGGGCATGGAAATCGTCCAGAAGGCGACGGGCGTGACGGCGAAGAACTGGGCAACCGCCATCACCAGCCGCATCCCCGGACCCACGATGAAGGGCATGAACAGCACCCTGGTGCGCAAGTTCATCACCAAGTACGCCGCCCGCCGCAGCGCGCTGATCCTCGGCAAACTGGTGCCCGCCGGCATCGGCGCCGCCATCGGCGGCGCCGGCAACCGGGCCATCGGCAAGGGCGTCGTCAAGAACTCGCGGGAGGCATTCGGTCCCGCCCCGGCCCGCTGGCCGGACGAACTCCGCGCGATCGAAGCGTGACCTAGTGGGCGAAGTGCTGTTCCGTCGAATGCCCGCCGCCCTTCTCGGCGAGTTCGGCGCACACTTCCTCGATCGCCTCGGCGACGAGCGTCCCCAAGTCGGCGCTGAAGCCCTCGCGCACGACGATGCGCAGAACCGCCACGTCCTCCGCGTCGGCGGGCATCGTGTACGCGGGGACCTGCCACCCCCGCGCCCGCATCTCGTGTGACACGTCGAAGACCGTGAACCCGGGATCGCCGACCAACTCGAACGCCAGCACCGGGATGTCGGTCCCATCCGTGATCAGGCTGAAGTATTCGAGCTCCGCGATGCGTTTGCCGACGCGGACCGCGGTGTCGCGCAGCGTCTCCATGATCGACCGGTAGCCGGCCCGGCCGAGCCGCAGGAAGTTGTAGTACTGGCCCACCACCTGATTGCCGGGCCGCGAGAAGTTGAGGGTGAACGTCGGCATGTCGCCGCCCAGGTAGTTGACCCGGAACACCAGCCCCTCGGGCAGGTACTCACGCTCACGCCACACCACGAACCCGATCCCCGGATACGTCAACCCGTACTTGTGACCACTCACATTGATCGACGCGACGCGCGGAACCCGGAAGTCCCACAACAACTCCGGTTGCAGGAAGGGGACGACGAAGCCACCGCTCGCCGCGTCCACGTGGATCGGGACGTCCGGGCCGCCGGACGCGGCGAGCGCGTCGAGAGCTGCCGCGATCTCGGCCACCGGCTCGAGTTCCCCGGTATAGGTGGTGCCCACGATCACGATCGCACCGATGGTGTTCTCGTCGACCGCGTCCCGCACCTGCTCCGGCGTGATGACGTAACGGCCCTTCTCCATCGGCAGGTACTTGGGCTCGACGTCGAAGTACCGGCAGAACTTCTCCCACACCACCTGGACGTTGCTGCCGAGCACCAGATTCGGCCGGGCCGTGTCCTTCCCGGCCGCCTCCTGCTTCGCCCGCCACCGCCACTTGAGCGCGAGACCACCGAGCATCACCGCCTCACTGGAACCGATCGTCGAGACGCCGGTGGCGCTGGCCGGGTCGGTGGTCGACAGGTCGGGGGCATGGAACAGATCGGCCACCATCGACACGCAACGGGACTCGATCGCCGCCGTCGCGGGGTACTCGTCCTTGTCGATCATGTTCTTGTCGAACGTCTCGGCCATCAACTTGTCGGCCTCGGGATCCATCCACGTGGTGACGAACGTGGCCAGGTTCAACCGGGAACTGCCGTCGAGCATCAACTCGTCGTGGATGAACCGGTACGTGGCCTCGGGATCGGTCTCGTCGTCCGGCAACCGCAACGCCGGAAACGGGTCGATCGACAGGCGCCCGGTGTACGCGGGAGAAATGACGTCGCGATGGTGATGATGATGGTGCTTGCTCATGTGCGTCCCCAATCGATTGGTTTCAGCAAGCGCCGTCGCGACGCCTGTACGTCAGTTGGTGAATCTCGGCACGGCAGCCCAGTAGGGTCGAAACAGTTCCATTCGATTGTGGCAGGGGAGGACGGGTTGACCACAGCAATCCCGGGAAGTTTCGCGGCGCCCATCGAGGTGCGGGGGCTGTCGAAGCGCTTCAAGAACGTCGACGCGGTCACGGACCTCTCCTTCACCGTGCCGCAGGGATCGATCACCGGATTCCTCGGGCCCAACGGCTCGGGCAAGACCACGACACTGCGGATGATCCTCGGTCTCGTGAAGCCGACGTCCGGCACCTCCACGGTCGCCGGGGTCCCGATCCGATCGCTCGTCGACCCCGCGCGCACGGTCGGCGCCGTCCTCGACTCGCAGAGCCTGCACCCCAACCGGACCGCACTCGACCACCTGAAGGTGTACGCGTCCGCGATCCGCGTCCCTGACGCCCGCGCACGCCAGGTGCTCGCACTCGTCGGACTCGAAGACGTCGCGGGGCGCAAGGCCGGGGGTTTCTCCCTCGGCATGCGCCAGCGGCTGTCGCTGGCGACGGCGCTGCTCGGTGATCCGCGGATCCTGATCCTCGACGAACCCGCCAACGGACTCGACCCCGAGGGCATCGCCTGGCTGCGCGAGTTCCTGAAGGGCTTCGCCGCATCCGGTCGCACCGTGCTGATCTCGAGCCACATCCTCCGCGAGGTGGAGCAGACCGTCGACAATCTGGTGATCGTCAGCCGCGGCTCCCTCGTCTATCAGGGACGCATGGAGGAGTTGCGCAAGTCGCAGCAGAGCCGGCTGCTGATCGCGTCGTCGAGCCCGGCCGCGCTGGCGACCGCACTGGCCGCGAAGGGCATCGTCGACGCCCGCTCGCTGGCCGACGGGCGCCTCGCCGTCGTCGGTGCGTCCCTCGAACTCGTCGAGTCCGTCGCCGCGGGAGCCGGGGTGACGATCTTCGGGGCCGTCGGCGATCACATCGACCTCGAGCAGCTCTTCCTGTCGATGACCGCCGGCCAGTACGTGGCCGGGGCGAGCCCCGCCGCGCCCTCGGGGTACGGCCCGCCGCCGACGTACGCTCCCCAGCCCGGGTACGCACCGCCCGGCTACGCCCCGCAACCGGGATATGCCCCGCAACCCGGCTACGGTCCGCCGCCCGGCTACGCCCCGCAACCGGGATATGCCTCGCAACCGGGCTACGGCCCACCACCCGCACACCCCCAGCAGGGTCCGATGTCCGGAGGTCCGCGATGACAACGCTGCTCACCGCGGAATTCCGCAAGGTCACCACACTGCGTTTCTGGTGGATGCTGGGTCTGGCACCGCTGATCGTCGGGATGTTCTCGAGCGCGATCACGCTTCCGGTGATGCGCGCGTTCACCGACGCGTTCGAGGCCGATCCGAACGAGGCCAACCTCGCCGCCACCCTGTTCGGGCTGGCCGTCGCCGTCGCCCTCGTCGTCCTGTTCGCCGCGCTCTTCGGGGCGGTCAACGTGGGTACGGAATTCCGGTACAAGACGCTCACCACCACGTTCCTCACCGCCCGCGGCCGGGACGGGGTGATCGGTGCCAAGCTCGCCGTCACCGCGGCGTTCGGCTTCTTCTACTGCCTCGTGGTGGAGGTGGTCAGCGTCGCCCTGCTGCTGACGTTCGGCGGTGACACGTTCGAACTGCGCGGATCGCTGTTCGCCATGCTCGGCGCCGCCCTGATCTGCGCGACGCTGTGGGCGCTCATCGGCGGCGGCGTGTCGATGCTGACGGGCTCGTCCGTCGGAAGCTGCATCGCCCTCGTCGTCTGGTACACCCTCGGCGAGATGATCCTCCGCTCGATCCTCAGCGGAATCGGCATCGGCTCCGTCGGCAGCATCCTCCCCGTGTCCGCCACGCTCGGGACGGTCGCCAACGCGGCCGCAGGCAACGAGATCGACTGGCTGACGCTCTGGCCTACCGCGCCCCTCGCCCTGCTCGTGTGGACCGCGGTCGTCGTCGCGGGCGGCTGGGCGCTCACCCGGCAGCGCGACATCACCTGACGCCGCGCCGATACCGGCCCTGTCGGTGCCCGGCGCTAACGTGGACCCAGTGGTAAGTGAGAGTGCGTCCGGTTCGGTGATCGAACGAGAACAGACGCTGGAGCGGGATCAGACACGGCCGGGCTGGATTCGACGGCTGAGCGGTGAGTGCTGGGCACACCGCCGCGTCGCGCTCGGCGCGCTGACCGTGACGGTGATCGCCGCCGGCATCGACATCTCGTTCCCCCTCCTCACCAAGTACGCGGTCGACGCCGCCGGCTCGGGTCGCGCCACCGAGGTGATCGGCACCGCGGCGCTGCTCATCGCACTGCTCGCGTGCGTGCGGTTCGGCTGCCAGTTCGGCCGCCGGATGCTCGCGGGCAAGTTGTCCCTGGACGTCCAGCACGACCTGCGGCTGGGCCTGCTGGGCGCGCTGCAACGGCTCGACGGGCGGGGGCAGGATCAGATCCGCACCGGCCAGGTGGTGTCCCGGTCCATCACCGACCTCCAGTTGGTGCAGGGACTGCTCGCGATGGTCCCGCTGTCGGCGGGCGCGCTGCTCCAGTTCGTCCTCGCCCTCGCGATCATGGCGTGGCTGTCGCCGCTGCTGACCGTCGTCGCGCTGGTGATTGTTCCCGCGGTCTGCCTCGTCGTCTACACGATGCGGCCGAAGCTGTTCGCCGCCACCTGGTCCGCGCAGCAGCGGGCGGCCGACCTCGCGCAGCACGTCGAGGAGACCGTCACCGGTGTCCGCGTGGTGAAGGGCTTCGGCCAGGAACGCCGGGCCGTCGACCAACTCGAGGACCACAGCCGGGCGCTGTACTCCGAACGCCTGCGCGCCGCCCGGATCAACGCGCGCTTCGCCCCGACCATGGCGGCACTGCCCCAACTCGGCCTCGTCGGCGTCATCGCGATCGGCGGCTACCTCGCCCTGCACGGGACCATCACGATCGGCACGTTCCTCGCCTTCGCGACGTACGTCGCGACGATGACCGGCGTCACCCGCACCCTGTCGTCGGTGGTGATCATGGCCCAGCTGTCCAGGGCCGCCGTCGAGCGCGTGTACGAGGTGATCGACACCGAACCGGAGGTCGCGGACCCATCGCACCCCACCGCGCTGCCCGGCGGACCGCTCGGTGTGGATCTGCGCTCGGTGACGTTCGGGTTCGAATCGGAGCGCCACGTCCACCGCGGACTCGACCTGCGGATCGCACCCGGCGAGACGGTCGCGGTGGTCGGCATGGCCGGCTCCGGTAAGACCGCGCTGTCGCTGCTGCTCCCCCGCTTCTATGCGCCGTCGTCGGGTTCGGTGTCCCTCACGTCCGGCGGCGAATCGTTCGACGTGTCCACCCTGAGCGCCGAGCAGTTGCGTGAAGCGGTCGGCCTCGTGTTCGACGAACCGTTCCTCTTCTCCGACACCATCGCGGCCAACATCGCACTCGGCAGGCCGGACGCCAGCGCCGAGGAGATCCGCGCCGCCGCCGCCATGGCCGCCGCCGACGAGTTCGTCTCCGCGTTGCCGGAGGGCTACGACACCGTGGTCGGCGAACGCGGTCTCACGCTGTCGGGCGGACAGCGACAGCGGATCGCGCTGGCACGCGCACTCCTCACCGACCCGCGAGTGCTGATCCTCGACGACGCCACGTCCGCCGTCGACGCCACCACCGAGGCGTCGATCTTCGAGGCACTGCGGGCCAACCGCGGCCGGACCGCGCTGATACTGGCGCATCGCCGCTCGACGCTGTCGCTCGCGGACCGCGTCGCCGTCCTCGACGGCGGACGGATCGTCGATTCCGGCACCGTCTCCGAACTCGACGAACGGTGTCCGCTGTTCCGCGCGCTGTTCACCTCCCCCGACAGCGCGGGCCCCATCGACGTCAGCGTCCCCGCACCGAGCGACCCGATGCCGTATCGGCGCATCCCGTCCGAGTCCGAGTTGTGGCCCGAGGACGCCGAGGAATGGGACGGACCCGTCGCCACCGCCTCGTCCGGCCGCACCCCGGCCCCCGGCGCGGGACCCGGCGGCCGGGCAGGCGGCGGACCGATGGCGGGAGCGCTGGGCAGCGTGGCCGCAACCCCGGAACTCCGGGACGCCGTCAATGCGCTGCCGCCGGCCGTCGAGAGCCCGGGCATCGAGACCCGGAACCTGCGGCTCCCCGAACCCGACTTCCGGCTGTCGCGGATCCTGCGGCCCGTCCGCGGTCTCCTCGTGGCCGTCGTCGTCTGCCTCGCGCTCGACGCGCTGGCGGGGATCGCGTTCCCGTCCATCGTCCGGTTCGCGATCGACCACGGTGTCGTCCCGCAGGACGCCGCGACGCTCTGGACCGCCGCGGGGGTGGGTGTCGCCCTCGTCGTCGCCGGCTGGCTCGTCGTCGCCCTGATGACGGTGCTCACCGCGCGAGCGGGCGAACGGGTGCTGTTCGGGTTGCGGGTGCGCAGCTACGCCCACCTGCAGCGGCTCGGGCTCGACTACTACGAGCGCGAACTGTCCGGCCGCATCATGACGCGGATGACCACCGACGTCGATGCGTTGTCCTCGTTCATCCAGACCGGGTTGTCCACCGCCGTGGTGAGCGTGCTGACCGTCCTCGGCATCTCCGTCGCCCTCGCCGTCACCAACGTCACGCTCGCCCTGGTGGCGCTCGCCGTCATCCCGCCGCTCCTCGTCGCGACGCTGATCTTCCGCCGGATCTCCTCGGTGGCGTACACGGTCTCGCGGGAGCGGATCTCCCTCGTCAACGCCGACTTCCAAGAGAACGTCGCCGGGCTCCGCGCCGCCCAGGCCTACCGCCGCGAAGAGTTCGCCGCCCGCCGGTTCGCGGAGCGGGCCGACAGCTACCGGCGCAGCCGGATGCGGTCTCAGCGGGCGATCTCGCTGTACTTCCCGTTCATCGCGTTCCTCTCGGACCTCGCCCTGGCCGCCGTGGTGTTCGTCGGTGCACACCAGGTCGCGGGCGGCGACACGACCACCGGGACGCTCGTCGCCTTCGTGCTGTACCTCGGGCTGCTGTTCGGGCCCATCCAGCAGCTGTCGCAGGTGTTCGACGGGTATCAGCAGGCCAGTGTGGGCCTGCTCCGGATCGGGGACCTGCTCCGCACACCCAGTTCCATCGAGCGCGCGACCTCGCGTGACGATCTCCAGCCGATCGACGGTCATCTGCGCGGAGAGCTGTGCCTGCGTGACGTCGGGTTCCGCTATCAGGGCGCGGACAGCGACGCCCTCACCGACATCGACCTGCACATCCCGGCAGGCACCACCGTCGCTCTCGTCGGCCGGACCGGTGCGGGCAAGTCGACCATCGTGAAACTGCTCGCCCGCTTCTACGACCCGACGTCGGGGGCGGTGCTCGTCGACGATGTGGACCTCCGCCGGTACCCACTCGGCGAGTACCGCGGACGGCTCGGCGTCGTCCCCCAGGAAGCCCACCTGTTCACCGGGACCGTCGCCACCAACATCGCGTACGGCCGCCCGGATGCGAGCCGCGCGGAGATCGAGGACGCGGCCCGCGCGGTCGGAGCACTGGGCACGATCGCCGAACTGCGGGGTGGGATGCATCACCCCATCGGCGAGCGCGGGCAGGGCCTGTCGGCGGGCCAGCGCCAGCTGATCGCGCTCGCCCGGGCCGAGCTGGTCGACCCCGATCTGCTGCTGCTCGACGAAGCGACCGCGACGCTCGATCCGGCCACCGAGCAGGTAGTTCTCGAGGCGAGCAGCCGTGTGACACGCACCCGCACGTCGGTGGTGGTGGCCCACCGGCTTGCCACCGCGGCCCGCGCAGATGTGATCCTCGTCATCGACAAGGGGCGGGTGGTGGAGACGGGATCGCACGCCACCCTCCGCTATGCCGGTGGCCACTATTCGGGACTGTGGGATGCGGCGGAGACCGGGGCGGGGAATAATCGCGGGGCGAGAACCGTCATCGATGGTGACCCCATCGGTTGGCCGTGAGACAGCTCACACGTGCAGGCCTGGCGATCTACACGTCACACGCGAGGGCTAGTCTCATGTATATAGGCGCTCTGATCGGGTACCGAAATAGAAACGAGGCGAACACCTGCCGTGAGCAGCAGCTCTACATCCCAGTTCGGACAGAACCAGTGGCTGGTTGACGAAATGTACCAGCGCTTCCAGGACGATCCGTCGTCCGTGGACGCGAGTTGGCACGAATTCCTGACGGATTATTCTCCCGACGCAGCCGCCGCCAAGGCAGGCGCAGCCAACGGACACGGCACGAACGGCACCACCACCGCCGCACCTGCTGCCGCTCCCTCCGCCAAGGCTTCGACTCCCCCTGTTTCCGAGTCCGCGACCGCACCCCAGCCTCAGACCAAGCCGGCCAACGGTGCCGCAGCCAAGACTGCACCCAACGGTGCAGCTCCGAAGGCTGCCGCCCCGAAGACCGAGGCCCCCAAGAAGGCCGCACCCGCAAAGGACGCCCCGGCGAAGGACGCGAAGGCGTCTGCCCCCGCGCCTGCCGCCGACGAGTCGAAGGTTCTCCGCGGCGCAGCTGCTGCCGTCGCGAAGAACATGTCGGCCTCGCTGGCCATTCCGACCGCCACCAGTGTTCGCGCCATCCCTGCGAAGCTGATGTTCGACAACCGGATCGTCATCAACAACCACCTCGCCCGTACCCGCGGCGGCAAGATCTCGTTCACGCACCTGCTGGGTTACGCGATCGTGCAGGCGGTCAAGGCGTTCCCGAACATGAACCGGCACTTCGCCGAGATCGACGGCAAGCCCAACGCGGTCACCCCCGCACACACCAACCTCGGCCTGGCCATCGACCTGCCGGGCAAGGACGGCAACCGATCCCTCGTCGTCGCCGCGATCAAGAACACCGACACCCACAACTTCACGCAGTTCTACAGCGCCTACGAGGACATCGTCCGGCGCGCGCGTGACGGCAAGCTCACCGCCGAGGACTTCTCGGGTGTCACGATCTCGCTCACCAACCCCGGCGGCATCGGCACCGTGCACTCCGTGCCGCGCCTGATGAACGGCCAGGGCGCCATCATCGGTGCCGGCGCCATGGAGTACCCGGCGGAGTTCCAGGGTTCGAGCGACGAGAAGATCGCCGAGATGGGCGTCGGCAAGCTCATGACGCTGACCTCGACGTACGACCACCGCATCATCCAGGGCGCGGAGTCCGGCGACTTCCTTCGGACCATCCACAAGCTGCTGATCAGCGACGAGTTCTACGACGAGATCTTCCACTCGCTGCACATTCCGTACGAGCCGGTCCGCTGGCGCCAGGACGTCTCCGAAGGCGCGGTCGACAAGAACACCCGCGTCCTCGAACTGATCGCGGCGTACCGCAACCGCGGCCACCTGATGGCCGACACGGACCCGTTGCAGTTCGTCAAGGACAAGTTCAAGAGCCACCCCGACCTGGACGTCACGACGCACGACCTGACGCTGTGGGACCTCGACCGCGAGTTCAAGGTCGGCGGATTCCACGCCCAGGAGAAGATGAAGCTGCGCGACGTGCTCAGCGTGCTGCGCGACGCGTACTGCCGCCACGTCGGTGTCGAGTACACGCACATCCTGGAGCCGGAGCAGCAGCAGTGGCTGCAGGACCGGGTCGAGGCGCACCACGTCAAGCCCACGGTCGCTCAGCAGAAGTACATCCTGAGCAAGCTCAACGCCGCCGAGGCGTTCGAGACGTTCCTGCAGACCAAGTACGTCGGCCAGAAGCGCTTCTCGCTCGAGGGCGCCGAGTCCGTCATCCCGATGATGGACGCCGTCATCGACCAGGCCGCCGAGCACCAGCTCGACGAGGTCGTCATCGGCATGCCGCACCGCGGTCGCCTCAACGTTCTCGCGAACATCGTCGGCAAGCCGTACTCGAAGATCTTCACGGAGTTCGAGGGCAACATGAACCCGGCGGCCGCTCACGGCTCCGGCGACGTGAAGTACCACCTCGGCGCCGAGGGCACGTACATCCAGATGTTCGGCGACAACGACATCACCGTGTCGCTGACGGCCAACCCGTCGCACCTCGAGGCTGTCGACCCGGTCCTCGAGGGCCTGGTCCGCGCGAAGCAGGACATCCTCGACAAGGGTGAGGACGGCTTCACCGTCCTGCCGCTGATGCTGCACGGCGACGCCGCGTTCGCCGGTCAGGGTGTCGTGGCCGAGACGTTGAACCTGGCGCTGCTGCGCGGATACCGCACCGGCGGCACCGTGCACATCGTGGTCAACAACCAGGTCGGTTTCACCACCGCCCCGGAGCACTCCCGTTCGTCGGAGTACTGCACCGACGTCGCGAAGATGATCGGCGCGCCGATCTTCCACGTGAACGGCGACGACCCCGAGGCCTGTGTCTGGGTCGCCCAGCTCGCTGTCGACTTCCGGGAGAAGTTCCAGAAGGACGTCGTCATCGACATGATCTGCTACCGCCGTCGCGGTCACAACGAGGGCGACGACCCGTCGATGACGCAGCCGGCGATGTACGACGTGATCGACACCAAGCGCAGCGTGCGCAAGAGCTACACCGAATCCCTGATCGGCCGCGGCGACATCTCGCTGAAGGAAGCCGAAGACGCCCTGCGCGACTACCAGGGCCAGCTGGAGCGGGTGTTCAACGAGGTTCGCGAACTCGAGAAGTACACGCCGGAGCCCAGTGAGTCGGTCGAGCTCGACCAGGTGCTGCCCACGAAGCTGAAGACGTCGGTCGACGAGTCGGTGCTCGAGCGGATCGGCGACGCGTTCGTCAACGTTCCCGAGGGCTTCACCGTGCACCCGCGCGTCAAGCCGGTCATCGACAAGCGCCGCGAGATGTCCCGCGAGGGCAAGATCGACTGGGCCTTCGCCGAGCTGCTCGCGTTCGGTTCGCTGGTCGACCAGGGCAAGATGGTTCGCCTGTCCGGCCAGGACTCGAAGCGCGGCACGTTCACGCAGCGTCACTCGGTCCTCATCGACCGCAAGACGGGCTCCGAGTACATCCCGCTGCAGAACCTCGGTAGCGAGAACCCCGGCAAGTTCCTGGTCTACGACTCCGCGCTCAGCGAGTTCGCCGCCGTCGGCTTCGAGTACGGCTACTCCGTGGGCAACCCGGACGCGCTCGTGCTGTGGGAGGCGCAGTTCGGTGACTTCGTCAACGGTGCGCAGTCGATCATCGACGAGTTCATCTCGTCCGGTGAGGCCAAGTGGGGCCAGCTGTCCGACGTCGTGCTGCTGCTGCCGCACGGCCACGAGGGTCAGGGTCCCGACCACACGTCCGGTCGTATCGAGCGCTTCCTGCAGTTGTGCGCCGAGGGTTCGATGACCGTGGCCGTGCCGTCCACCCCGGCCAGCTACTTCCACCTGCTGCGTCGTCACTCGCTCGACGGAATCCGCCGCCCGCTGGTCGTCTTCACACCGAAGTCGATGCTGCGCAACAAGGCCGCGGTCTCCGACGTCGAGGACTTCACCACCGGCAAGTTCCGCTCGGTGTTCGAGGAGCCGACGTACGAGACGGGCGACGCCGAACGCGACAAGGTTCGCCGTGTCCTCCTCGTCAGCGGCAAGCTGTACTGGGAGCTCCTGGCGAAGAAGCAGAAGGACAACCGCGAGGACATCGCGATCGTCCGCATCGAGCAGCTGTACCCGGTTCCGAGCCGTCGTCTCCGCGAGACGCTGGACCGCTACCCGAACGCCACCGAGTTCCGGTGGGTTCAGGAGGAGCCGGCGAACCAGGGTGCATGGCCGTTCTTCGGTCTCGCTCTGCCCGAGTTGCTGCCCGACAAGCTGTCCGGAATCAAGCGCATCTCGCGTCGTTCGATGTCGGCACCGTCCTCGGGTTCGAGCAAGGTGCACGCTGTGGAACAGCAAGAGATCATCGATGAAGCCTTCGGCTGAAGAGCGTGCAACGGCTGAAGCCTTCGGCTGAAGAGCTGATTGACTGATCTGCCATCGAGCCGGGTCGAGTTCACTCCGCGGAGTGGATTCGGCCCGGCTTTGTGGTATCTGGACCCGTAGCCCGGTCCCGCCCACTACACGGACAGACGCACCCCTTCTCTGCACACGCTCGACTTTTCGCGCCCGAAAACGGGGGCGGCTACCGAGAAGGAGTGCGTGCGCTTCGGCGTCGGGGTATTGACGGTGTCAGGTCGTGGTGGCCGACACGAGTGCGGCGGCGATTTCGGGTGCGGCGGCGATGGCCAGCGCGGGCAGGGCCTGGACGTTGAGTTCGATCAGTTCGTCGCGGGTCAGGTGCGGGTCGCGCAGCCAGGTGATCGTGACTTCCTCGACGTAGGCGATCCAGCCCCGGACGGCGAGGTCGACCGCGCGGGTGGGCTCGATGCCGATCGCGGGCAGTTGTTCGAGGGTCCGTTCGGACATCACGGCGCGGGTCTGCTCGAAGACGGCCCGCATGTCCGGGTCCCCGCTCGCCGTTCCCCGCAGGAGCGAGACGTATGTGCCCCGGTTCTCGGTGACGTAGTCGACGTACGACGCGAGCACCGAACGCAGGATCTGCATCGGATCGCGTGCTTCCTCGACGTACGGGTCGGGGGCGGTGCGGGCGAGCATCTCGCTGCTGGTGTGCCGGACGATCTCGAGATGGAAGTCGTGCTTCGACGCGAAGTAGTGGAACAGCAGGCCGCGGGAGACACCGGCCTGATCTGCGATGTCCTCGACGGAGATCTGCTCGAGCGGGCGCTGCGCCAGCATCTTCGCGCCGAGGTCGATCAGTTGCGCGCGCCGTTGTTCGGGGCTGAGACGGGTCCGCTTCACAACGTCCATGAGACAAGACTACTGAATGAAGGTCAATAGGCTATTGACTACCCCTCAATAGCGCCCTATGGTTTCTTACATGAGTCTCCCCGTCACAGATACTTACGCCCCCACCGCAGGTGTCCGCCACGTCGACACACTGATCATCGGCAGCGGGTTCGCCGGCCTCGGCGCGGCGATCAAGCTGACCCAGGCAGGCAAGACCGACTTCCTCGTCCTCGAACGCGGCAACGAGGTCGGTGGTACCTGGCGGGACAACACCTACCCCGGTGCGGCGTGCGACGTGCCCTCGCACCTGTACTCCTACTCGTTCGCGCTGAACCCGGAGTGGACCCGGTCGTTCTCGACGCAGCCCGAGATCCAGAAGTACATCCAGTCGGTGGCGGACAAGTACAAGGTGCGCGACAAGCACCTCTTCGGCTGTGACGTGCGGTCCGCCCATTGGAACGAGTCGACCACCCGCTGGGAGGTCAGCACCACCAAGGGGAATTTCGTCGCGAGGGTGGTCGTCTCCGCGGTCGGCGCACTGTGCGAGCCGTCGCTCCCCGACATCAAGGGCATCGAAGGCTTCGAGGGCGAGATCTTCCACTCCGCCCGCTGGAACCACGACGCCGACCTGACCGGTAAGCGCGTCGCCGTCATCGGCACCGGCGCCTCGGCCATCCAGATCGTGCCCGCCATCGGCAAGAAGGTGTCGCACCTCGACGTGTACCAGCGCACGGCGCCGTGGATCCTGCCCCGGGCGGACCGCGAGTACACGACGCTCGAGCACACCGCGTTCAAATACCTGCCCGGTTTCCAGAAGCTGTGCCGCACCGGCATCTACTGGATGCGTGAGAGCCAGGTCGTCGGACTCGCGAAGGCCCCCGTCTTCATGAAGCCGCTGCAGTTCGCGGCCGAGCGCCACCTGCGCCGTCAGATCAAGGACAAGGATCTGCGCAAGAAGGTGACGCCGAACTTCCAGATCGGCTGCAAGCGCATGCTCATCTCGAACAACTACTACCCCACCCTCGCGCAGGACAACGTCGACCTGGTGACCGACGGCATCGCCGAGGTCACGGCCAACTCGGTGGTCTCGAAGGACGGCACCGTCCGCGAGGTCGACGCCATCGTCGTCGCCACCGGTTTCCACGTCACCGACTCCCCCACGTTCGAGGGCATCTTCGGCAAGGACGGCCGCTCGCTCGCCGCGGTCTTCGACGAGGGCGGACAGCAGGGCTACAAGGGCGCCGCCATCGCGAACTTCCCCAACATGTTCTTCCTGGTCGGCCCGAACACGGGTCTGGGCCACACCTCGATGGTCTTCATGATCGAGTCGCAGCTCAACTACCTCGTCGACGCGCTGCAGACGATCGACAAGTACGGGATCGGCAAGATCGAGGTCCGTCAGGACGCCCAGGACCGGTACAACGCCGACCTCCAGGAGAAGCTGTCGCACAGCGTCTGGAACAACGGCGGGTGCGCGAGCTGGTACCTCGACAAGCACGGCAACAACACCACCCTGTGGCCGGGCTTCACGTTCCAGTTCCGGAACGAGACCAGGCGCTTCGACCTCACCGCGTACGACAGCGTGGCCACCGCCGATCTGCCTGCGCCCGTACACGTGAACGGCAAGACCCCCGGATCCGCCGCCATCCCGGCGCAGATCGACCTCGACGACGACAAGGTGACAGCACAGTGAGCGAGTTCGCAGGCAAGGTAGTCGTGATCACCGGAGCCGGCTCCGGCATCGGCAGGGCGCTCGCCCTCGATCTGGCGCGCCGCGGTGCCCGGCTGGCGATCTCGGACATGGACACCGTCGGACTCGCCGAGACCGCACGCCAGGCGGAGGCGCTGGGCGCCGAGGTCAAGTCCGATCACCTGGACGTCACCCAGCGCGAGGCGGTGCTCGCGTACGCCGACGAGGTGCGGGCCCACTTCGGCAAGATCAACCAGGTGTACAACAACGCCGGCATCGCCTACCACGGTGAGTTCGAGAAGTCCGAGTTCAAGGACATCGAGAAGATCATGGACGTGGACTTCTGGGGAGTCGTCAACGGCACCAAGGCGTTCCTGCCGCATCTCATCGCGTCGGGCGACGGCCACGTCGTGAACGTCTCGAGCCTGTTCGGCCTGCTGTCCATGCCCGGCCAGAGCGCGTACAACTCGGCGAAGTTCGCGGTGCGCGGTTTCACCGAGTCGCTGCGCCAGGAGATGCTGATCGCCAAGCACCCCGTGAAGGTGACGTGCGTGCATCCCGGCGGCATCAAGACGGCCATCGCCCGCAACGCCACCGCGGGACCGGGCGAGGACCTCGACACGTTCGCGAAGTTCTTCGACCAGAAGCTGGCACGCACCACCCCGGAGGCGGCGGCCGAGACCATCCTGACCGGCGTCCGCAAGGGGAAGGCGCGCGTGCTGATCGGCGCCGACGCCAAGTTCCTCGACGCCTGGGTGCGGCTCGTCGGGCCGAGCTACCAGCGGGTGGTCGCCTTCGTCGCCGGACGCGTCCTCCCCAAGTCGAACTGAGGTACCGATGAGTTTCCACCTCCCGCTGCCGGTCGTCGCGACGGCCCTCCGGCCGTTCTACCGCCTCAGCCTCAACGCGCGGCTTCCGTACTCGGTGCAGCGGACCCTTCTCGACGTGGGCGCTCCGTTGCAGCAGGTGCCCGCCGGTGCGGTCGTGCGCCCGACCGTTCTGGCCGGGCGGCGCGCGGAGCGGATCACGGTGGGGGCCACCGAACGCCGGGCCGCCGTCCTCTACCTGCACGGCGGTGCGTACACGATCGGTTCGCTCGCCACCCACCGATCGCTGGCCGCTCACATCGCCCGGGAATCGGGCAGCGTCGTGTATACCCTCGACTACCGGCTGGCTCCGGAACATCCGTTCCCGGCGGGGCTCGAGGACGCGGTCGCCGCGTACATGGAGCTGAACACCGAACATGGTTACGAGACAGAACAACTCGCCGTCGCAGGCGATTCGGCGGGCGGTGGCCTGACCGTCGCCGCTGCACGCCGCCTGATCGACCGGCACGGCGTGACCCCTGCGGCATTGGCGCTGATCTCCCCGTGGGTCGATCCCGGCAGGCGCGACACGTCCCGGGACCGGGATCTCGTCGTCAACACGGCGTGGTCGTTCGACGCCGCCGAGAAGTACCTGGGCAACGGCGACGCGCGGGATCCGGGTTACGCACCGTTGCAGGGAAATCTGGCGGGACTGCCGCCGACGTTGATCCACGTCGGGGTGGACGAGGTGCTCTACCCGCAGATCATGGAGTTCGTCGACAAGCTGAACGAGTCGAACGTGGACGTCACTCTCACCGAGTACGCCCGGCTGTGGCACGTCGCCCATCTACAGGCGTCCCTGGTCCGCGAGGCCGCGGACGCGGTCGCGGAACTCGGGGCGTTCCTGGGTTCACAGATGAGCGTCCAGCCACACCCGCCCCACGTCGGCTGAATCGGCGCCGCCGCGGACCTGGCCGATCATGTCGGCCAGGTCCGCGGTCGTCAGTTCACCCGCCACCACGTTCAACGCCTTCAGCTGGGCTTCGCTCAGAGTCCCGATCCGGAACAGCGGCACCACGTTCTGCGCGGTGAACACGTGTTCGTCGTCCGACAGCAGAACCAGATCCGCGTCCGCGACGTCGGGCGACGCCGTGGTCACCCCGGCCACCACCGTTCCGCCCGCCGGCGGCGGGACGGCGAGTTCACCGACCGCGGCGGCGTCGTCGGCCACCCTCCGCGTCTGCGCGAACGCGCACCCGGTGAGGCCGGCGAGAGCGCCGGCCTCGAAGGCCGGGGCGAGGACGGCCGCGCTCGTTCCGCACGCGGGAACAAGGTCGTCGAGGGTGGTGAGACCGAGCTGTTCGGATGCCTGCGGAGTCACCGCCAGCGCCGACCTGTCCTCGGCGGCGGCGAAGTCGGAGATCGAAAGCCCCTGTGGCAGAGCCTTGCTCAACGCCTCGAACACATCGTCCTGCTCGGTTTCCGTCGAGCCGGGGTCGTAATAGCGCAGCAACCGGCCCGTGAACTCCGGCACCAGCGTGACGCTGCCGGCATCGAGTTGCCCGAGATAGGCGGTCCGGTCACCGAGGCCGCCGTCGGTGGTGACCGGCACGCCCGTCGAACGCAGGGCACCCGCATAGATTTCGGCGAGGATGCGGCTCTCCGCACCGTCGCCCGCACCCACCACGATCTCGCCCGGCCCCTGCCCTGCGGCACCGTCGAGGGTTCTGTCGCCACGAGCGCATCCCGACGCCAGCCCCGCGACGAGAAGCAGCGCGGACGCGGCGGTCAGTGCGCGGGACCACGCCGCCGGGCGGTGCCTGCGGCGGGCCGATTGGTCTGTGCGTGTGTGTGCCACGTCGCGCCTTTCGTTTACCTCGAGCCGGCCGAAAACCGTGCTCTGTCCGCCCCTATCGTTACACTGGCCAACCGATGGCGCGGACACGCGTCCACCGGCTTTCGGTCGGCAGGTCCGGCGCCGGTGACAACGGGAAGGACGCTCATGCGCACCTCACGAATTCTGTCGGGCTTCACCCGCCGCTCCGTGGGCAGTATCGCTCTCGCGACGGTCGCCGTTGTGTCACTCGCGGCGTGTGGTGGCGGCGGATCCGACCCCCTGTCCGGCGGCGGCGAGGGCTCCGGCGACGACCCGAACGCGATCATCGTGGGATCGGCGAACTTCCCCGAATCGGAGACGGTCGCGAACATCTACACCGAGGTGCTCCGCGCCAACGGGTTCGACGTGACGACGAAGTTCAACATCGGCTCTCGCGAGGCCTACATTCCCGCGCTGAAGGACGGGTCGATCGACGTCATCCCCGATTACACGGGCAACCTCCTGCAGTATCTCGACCCTGATGCCACCGCCACCAGCGCAGCCGACGTCGATGCGGCGCTGCCCGCCGCGCTGGGCTCGGAACTGACGATCACCACCCCGGCCCCCGCGGAGGACAAGGACGCCGTCGTCGTCACGAAGGAGACGGCGGAGCGCTGGAACCTCGCCTCCATCGCGGATCTGGCGGCGCACTCGAACGAGGTGAAGTTCGGCGCACCGGCCGAATTCCAGGAACGTCCCGGTGGCCTGCCCGGCCTGAAGGCCAAGTACGGCCTCGACATCACGCCCGACAACTTCGTGCCGATCGCCGACGGCGGCGGTCCGGCCACGGTGGACGCTCTCGCGTCGGGACAGATCACGGCCGCCGACATCTTCACCACGTCCCCGGCGATCGCACAGAACGGTTTCGTGGTGCTCGCGGACCCGCTGAACAACTTCGCGGCCCAGAACGTCGTCCCGGTGTTGCGCACCACCAAGTCCTCCGACAAGCTGACCCGCGCCCTCGACGCGCTGTCCGCGAAGCTGACCACCGAAGAGCTTGTCGCGCTCAACAATTCCGTCTCGGGTGATGCGAAGACCGAGCCGGCGGCGGCCGCGAAGCAGTGGGTGACGGACCAGGGGCTCGACAAGCCGGTCTCGTGAGGAGCCTGCCGTGATCACGTTCTCGGGAGTCACCAAGCAGTACCCGGACGGCACGACGGCGGTGGACGGCCTCGACCTGCAGATCGAGGCCGAATCGTTCACGGTCTTCGTGGGGCCGTCCGGCTGCGGCAAGACCACGTCGATGCGGATGATCAACCGGATGATCACCCCGACCGCGGGCACCATCACCGTCGACGGCCGCGACATAGCCCGGACCGACGCGGTGAAGCTTCGCCTCGGCATCGGGTACGTCATCCAGAGCGCGGGACTGTTGCCGCACCGCACGGTGGTCGACAACGTCGCGACCGTCCCGGTGCTGCGCGGCGACTCGAGGCGCAACGCCCGCAAGGCCGCGCTGGCGGTTCTCGAACGCGTCGGACTCGACCCGGCGCTGGCGTCCCGCTATCCCGGTCAGCTCTCCGGCGGCCAGCAACAACGCGTCGGGGTCGCCCGGGCGCTGGCCGCCGATCCGCCGATCCTGCTGATGGACGAACCGTTCAGCGCCGTCGATCCCGTTGTCCGCGAAGATCTGCAGGCCGAGATGCAGCGACTGCAGGCGGAAATGCGCAAGACGATCGTGTTCGTCACCCACGACATCGACGAGGCCGTCAAACTCGGTGACCGGGTGGCGGTCTTCGGGCCGGGCGGCCGGTTGCAGCAGTACGACGCACCCGACACGGTGCTGTCCGCACCGGCCACCGATTTCGTCGCCTCATTCGTGGGTCGCGACCGCGGGTACCGCGGGCTGTCGTTCCGGACGGCGGATCAGGTTCCGCTGCACACCCTGCGGACGGCGACCGAGAACGAATTGCCCGGGCTGCGGCTCGAACAGGGTGAATGGGTCCTCGTCGTCACCGAGGCGGGCGTGCCGCGGGGGTGGATCGACGTCACCGGCGTCGAGGGCGCGCGGGCCGGCCGGCCCCTCTCCGAATGCACTGCGGCGGGCGGATCGCTCTTCACTCCCGGCGCCGATCTGCGGCAGGCACTGGACGCGGCGATCTCCTCGCCATCGGGCATCGGGGTGGCCGTCGACGCGGACGGCGCGGTGTCGGGCGGCATCCTCGGCTCCGAGGTGATCGCGAAGCTTGCCGAGCAACGGGCGGCGGAGGACCGCGCACGGGGTGAGCACTACTTCACTGCCCAGCAGGCGACCCCGGACGGGCCGTGATCGCATGCGCTGGCTCATCGACAACTTCTCGGTCGTCGTCGACCTGACGAAGACCCATCTGTATCTCGCGCTGGTTCCGCTGCTGATCGGGCTGCTCATCGCGGTTCCGGTGGGGACGGCGATCCGGGGTGCTTCGTGGCTGCGGAAGATCACGCTGATCGTGGCGGGCATCGCGTTCACGATCCCGTCGCTGGCGCTGTTCGTGACGATCCCCTCCGTCTTCGGACTGCAGATCCTGGACCCGCTCAATGTGGTGATCGCGCTGACGATCTACTCCACCGCACTGCTCATCCGCGCCGTGCCGGAGGCGCTCGACTCCGTTCCCGCAGACGTCGTCGACTCCGCCACCGCGATGGGTTTCACCCGCCTCCGCCGGGCGCTGACGGTCGAATTGCCGCTCGCACTGCCCGTTCTCATCGCGAACGTCCGGGTGGTGGCGGTGACCAACATCTCGCTGGTGTCGGTGGGTTCGCTGATCGGGATCGGCGGCCTCGGCACCCTGTTCACGCAGGGCTACCAGCGGGACTATCCCGACCAGATCCTGGCGGGGATCATCTCGATCGTCGTGCTGGCCCTCGCGTTCGACCTGCTGCTGTTCCTCGTCGGCCGGGCACTGACACCGTGGACCCGGCAGCAGAAGGTGCGGCGCGCACCGCTGGTCGCGGGACAATCGACGGCCCCGGCGCCGGAGGAGGCTTCGTGAACATCTTCGGCGGCGCCTGGGAGTACATCGTCGACCCGGCCAACTGGTCGGGCAGCACCGGAATCGGCACCCGCATCCTCGAACACCTCTGGTACAGCTTTCTGGCGGTCGCACTGTCCGCGGTGGTGGCGGTGCCGATCGGTCTGATCATCGGGCATCTGCGCAAGGGTGACGTGGTCGTGGTCGGTCTCGTCAACGCGCTGCGGTCGCTGCCGACGCTGGGCCTGCTGACGTTCCTGGTTCTCCTGCTCGGGCTGGGTCTGATCCCGCCGATACTGGCCCTGGTGATCCTCGGGATCCCGCCGGTCCTCGCGGGCACGTATGCGGGTGTCGCGAACGTCGACCGGACGGTGGTGGACGCCGCCCGCGCGATGGGGATGACCGAATGGCAGGTCCTCACGCGGGTCGAGGCCCCGAATGCGCTGCCGCTCATGCTCGGCGGGCTGCGCAACGCCACGCTGCAGATCATCGCGACCGCAACGGTGGCCGCGTACGTCAACCTCGGTGGCCTGGGCCGGTACATCTTCGACGGACTGGCCCTGCGTCAATACGACCGGGTGCTCGTCGGCGCCCTGCTGGTGACGATTCTGGCTCTCGTCGTGGACGGTTTGCTCGCGCTGGCGGTGTGGGCGTCCGTTCCGGGAACCGGCCGCCTGCGGCGGAACCCGAGCGCCGGGCAGATCGTGGAGCGCGCGTCGTAAAGAGTTCTCCCACAACGGCGAACACCCCGACACCGGAACCGTGGGTGCGGGTTCCGGATCGGGGTGTTCGACGGATTCTCGCTAGTCGGTGACGCCTTCTGCGCGAGCAGCGGCGGCGACTGCCTCCGCGACAGCGGGGGCGACGCGAGGATCGAGCGGGCTGGGAACGATCTTGTCTACAGCCAGCTCGTCACCGACGACCGAGAGGATTGCCTCGGCGGCGGCAAGTTTCATGCCTTCGGTGATGCGGCGGGCGCCGGCGTCGAGCGCACCCTTGAACACACCGGGGAAGGCGAGCACATTGTTGATCTGGTTCGGGAAGTCCGAGCGCCCCGTCGCGACGATCGCCGCGTGCTTGCGGGCGACGTCGGGGTGGATCTCCGGGTCCGGGTTCGACAGTGCGAACACGATGGAGTTCTCCGCCATGGTCGCGATGAGCTCCTCCGGGACGGTGCCCGCGGACACGCCGAGGAACACATCTGCACCGTTGAGTGCTTCGACGACACCGCCGCGGCGACCGGCCGGGTTGGTGCGCGCGGCCAGGTCGACCTTGATCTCGTTGAGGTCGGTGCGGTCGGCCGAGACGATGCCCTTCGAGTCCAGCACCGTTACGTCCGCGATACCGGCGGCGAGCAGGATGTTCGCGCAGGCGACACCGGCGGCGCCGGCACCGGAGATGACGACCCGCAGGTCGTGGAGGTCGCGGTCCTGGACCTTGACCGCACCCTTGAGGGCGGCGAGGACGACGATGGCGGTGCCGTGCTGGTCGTCGTGCATGACCGGGCAGTCGAGGGCCTCGATGACGCGCTTTTCGATCTCGAAGCAGCGGGGTGCGGAGATGTCTTCGAGGTTGACGGCGCCGAAGCTCGGGCGCAGCCGGATCAGGGTTTCGACGATCTCGTCGGGGTCCTTGGTGTCGAGGACCAGCGGGATCGAGTTCAACCCGGCGAAGTTCTTGAACAGGGCCGACTTGCCTTCCATCACGGGGAGGGAGGCGCGGGGGCCGATGTCACCGAGGCCGAGCACCGCGGAGCCGTCGGAGACGACGACCACGAGGCGGTTGGTCCAGGTGTAGCGGTCGGCGAGGGTCTCGTCGGCCGCGATGGCGCGGGAGACCTGCGCGACACCGGGCGTGTAAGCGATGGACAGGGCGCGCTGCGAATCGAGGGGAGCGGTGGTCTCTACCGAGAGCTTTCCCCCGATGTGGCCGGCGAAGATCTCCTCGTCGGTCAGTTCGACCTTCTGCGGTGTGGTGGGTTCGGACACGATGGACACGATGACACTCCTGATAAGTCCAGGCTCACTCGGGGCCGGGTTACTGAGAAGTAACCGTAGGGATCGGCGCTGATCCTCACAGTTACTCCACGAACGACAACTGGGGTGAAGCTTCCGGGGTGCGCGATCACGATGGCCGCAGAACGTCCGAAGCGTCATGGCACTGGGCGGGTGAGCCCCTGGCAACGCTGCCATAAAACCCCCGCCGAAGGGCGGTGGCGCCGACGTCGGAGTGGTGCTAAGTCTGGCACGAATATCGATGCACAATCAAATTGCCACGACAGTCAGATGTCTCACGTTTTCGGGCCTCTACCTGTGAGAACAAGTTACCGGCGGGTCACTGTGAGAGCCGGTTCCACGTATCGGCCCGAGCGTCGCTCATCCCCACCACTGGGTGGCCAGCAGAAGCGCCGCCGCCGCGAGGACGGCCACGGACGCGACCACGGCGGCGAGTCCGTCGCGGCGGTCCGCAATTCGCTGCGCCACGATCACGACCACGGACGCGACCACGTGCGCGGTGATCGAGATCGCCCCGGGCCCGGGGAAGCCCCGGCCGCCGCCGACGTAGGCGGAGCCGATCACGACGAGACAGAGGATCACCACGCCGGCGGCGACGGCCCCGCTGAAGGCGCGCAGCGCGCGGACCGGGAGCGGACTGCGCCGTGGTTCGGTGGCCGCCACCGTCCTCGGGACGGCGGGACCGTACGGGTCATACCGCTCGGACTCGTGCGTGTTCATGCCGAGACCACCTGCACCCCTGATGCTTTCGACACGAGGGTGTCGAACTCGTCGGCGTCCGTCGTGAACTCGCCGAGCCGGATGGCCTTGTTCGTTCCGTGGTAGTCGGAGGAGCCGGTGACGACCAGACCGAGCTCGTCGGCGAGGGCCTGCAGCACCCGCGAATCTTCCGGCGAGTGATCGGGGTGATGAACCTCGAGCCCGTGGAGACCGGCTCCCGCCAGGTCGCGAACGTGATCGAGCGACAGCAGCCGCCCCCTCGTGCGGGCCCGGCCGTGGGCGAGGACGCTCACTCCCCCGGCCTCCGCCACCAGTTGCACGGCCTCGTCGAGCGGAGTGTCCGATTTGTCGACGAAGTACCGGCCGCGCGGGGCCAGCAGGTCCACGAACGCTTCACCGATGCTGCCGACCACGCCTGCGCGCATGAGGGCCCTCGCCAGGTGCGGGCGCCCGGCCGCCGGTCCCGCTTCCGCGAGCACCTCGTCGGCGTCGATGGGGAGGCCGTCCTCCATCATCAACTCGGCCATCGCGCGGATCCGGACGATGCGCTCGTTCCGCAAGCGTTCCCGTTCCCGTGCGAACGCCGCGTGAGCGGGATCGAACAGGTAGGCGAGAAGGTGCACCGCGACCGGGCGTCCGTCCTCGCCCCGACCCTCGCAGGACATCTCCATGCCCCGCACCAGGGCGAGCCCCGGAGGCAGCGCCGCGACCGCTTCGGCCCACCCCGCGGTCGTGTCGTGATCGGTGATCGCCACGATGTCGAGTTCCGCCGCGCCCGCGGCGCGCACCAGGTCCGCCGGGCTGTCGGTTCCGTCGGAGGCCGTCGAATGGGTGTGGAGATCGATGAGCACCAGACCAGTCTGTCAGGTGTCGCCGCACCGGGTCCGAGCGTGCGGCCCGGAAGCCTGGCGTGTCGTGCGACGCCGCCCGGCCCGAACCCGGTGCTGACGTACGATTCACCGGCAGCGTTTCCGACTCGACGGTGAAGGAGGGCCCCGTGCCGTCTGTGCCCTCGCTCCCCCGGCGCGGCAGCGACAAGGATCAGCGCAACGGCGACAAGGACCCGGGTTCCCGGATCCGCATCCCGACCGCGCGGGCCATCGTGGACTGCGGGGTGTACGTCGACGGCACGAGGCTCCCCGGCAAGTACACGCACCAGGCGGCGATGGCCGAGGTCCGCAAGCAGGGTCAGGGGTTCGTGTGGGTCGGGCTGCTCGCCCCCGACGAGGGGCAGATGGAGAGCGTGGCCGAGACGTTCGGGCTGCACGAACTGATGGTCGAGGACGCCGTCCACGCCCACCAGCGGCCGAAGCTCGAGCGCTACGACGACGTGCTGTTCCTGGTGCTGCGGACGGTCAACTATGTGCCGCACGAGTCGGTGGCCACTGCCAGCGAGATCGTCGAGACCGGCGAGATCATGGTCTTCGTGGGCGTGAACTTCGTCATCACCGTGCGGCACGGTGACCATTCCCCGCTGTCGAACGTCCGGCACGCGCTGGAGGCGAACCGGGAGCGGCTCGCCCTCGGCCCGTACGCGGTGCTGCACGCGGTCGCGGACCACGTGGTGGACACGTACCTCGAGGTCACCCAGGCCATCGAGGAGGACGTCGACAGCATGGAAGAGGCGGTGTTCAGTCCGCGCAGCACCGTCGCGGTCGAACACATCTACCTGCTCAAGCGGGAGATCGTCGAACTCCGCAAGTCGGTGAACCCGCTGTCCAACCCGTTGCTCCGGCTGACGCGGTCACCGGGCAATCCGGTGCCGAAGGAGATCCGCCGCTACTTCCGCGACGTCCTCGACCACCACACCACCGTCGCCGAGCGGATCGCCGAATACGACGAGGTGCTCAGCTCACTCGTCGATGCCGCGCTCGCGAAGGTCGCCGTGCAGCAGAACACCGACATGCGCAAGATCTCGGCGTGGGTGGCCATCGCGGCTGTGCCGACGATGATCGCGGGCATCTACGGCATGAACTTCGACAACATGCCCGAACTCCACTGGCAGTACGGCTATCACGGCGTGGTGTTCGTGATCGCGTCGGTGGCGGTGGGCCTGTTCGTCACGTTCCGCCGGAACAACTGGCTCTAGAGCGACGCGGCGCCGCGGAGCGGATCGCGGACGTCGATGCCCGCCTCCGCCCACGCCTCACGCAGGGCGCCGGCGCCGCGCAACCGGACCCACGCCGCCTCGGTGCCGGTGAGCGGCACGGCCGCGAGGAACCGCACGGCCTCCGCGGGTTCGGGCAGCGGGAGGTCGGGGATCGTCGACTCACCGAGCAGCACGGCGGTGAACGGTGCGTCCTTCCACAGCGGCTCCCCCAGGTCGAGCAGCGCGTCCTCCACGAGGACGACACCTTCCACCGACGGCGCCGCCGCCAGCACCGCCAGGGTGCGCGCGACTCCCGACGCCACCCCGGCGCCGCCGCGCAGGGTGAGGATCAGTTCGGCGCGGGGGCCGCGGAGGGCGTCGGCCACCAGTTCGCCGGGGTCGCTCATCGGGTGCCGGGAGCATCCCAGGGTCACGTAGCGGACCAGATCCTCGTCGTCCGGGTCGAATCGCAGCACGTCCAGCGGCTCGACGCCCAGGAACGTCACCGATGCCGCAGTCGGCTCCGGTCCCCCGATCTGCCCCAGCAGGTGCGCGCGAACGGAGGCCACAACGCTGTCAGTCACCCCGTCATCAAACCACCGAACCCGCTCACCCGGCCTCCGGCCTCGCGAGCCGGTAGCGTCGGAGCATGGTCTCGGTACTCGCAGTGTCCGACGAGACGATCGAGTCGCTGTGGAGTTCGCAGGTGCGCGCCATGGACGTCGACCTGATCCTCGGTGCGGGCGACCTCCCATTCGACTATCTGGAATACCTGATCGACGCCCTCGACGCGCCGTGCGTCTTCGTGCCGGGCAACCACGACGCCGACCTGTCCGGCTATTCCGCGGGACGCGTCGGGTGGATGCGGGCGGGACTGCCCTCGGCGTGGCCGGGACCGTGCGGCGCGGTCAATGCGGACGGCCGGATCGTGCGGATCGCGGGCCTGCGCATCGCAGGACTCGGCGGATCCATCCGCTACAACGACGGCCCCAATCAGTGGACGGAGCGGCAGCAGCGGCGGCGGGCGCGCAACCTGGCGATGACCAGCGCGTGGCACGCGCGCCGCTCCGGGGTGTCCGGCGTCGACGTGCTGCTCACGC
The DNA here is from genome assembly GCF_017068395.1 of Rhodococcus pseudokoreensis. Lineage (NCBI taxonomy): Bacteria > Bacillati > Actinomycetota > Actinomycetes > Mycobacteriales > Nocardiaceae > Rhodococcus > Rhodococcus pseudokoreensis. The sequence goes on from NZ_CP070619.1 coordinate 1,257,171, forward strand.
ACAGCCCGCCGCGGGGAGTCGGCGACCAGGAGGATCCGCCGCACCGGGGGTTCGAATGCTTCGAGAACCTGGCGGGCAGGCTGCAGGCCCGCGTCATGATCCACGGGCACGTGCACCCGTACGGCCGGGCGGCCGAGGACCGCACGCTCGGCGCGACGACCGTCATCAACACGGTGGGATTCACCCTGATGGACTTGTCGCCGGGCGCCGAACCGAGCATCGTCAGGCGCCGGCATGGCACGTGACACGGGATTCCCCGCCGCCGACGCGGAGAACGACTTCACCCGCCAGCGTCGTCGCGCCGAATTGTCACGCCTGGTCAACTGGCTGCGCCGCGAACCGGACGACGTCAACGAGATCCTGCCGTTCGACGAGGTGGTCGCAGCCGTCGGCCGGGTCGGGGAACGGTCGCTCGGACTGCAGGTGATCCCCGTCAACTCCATTGTCGGCAGCGTCGACCGCACGCGCGACTTCGACCGGTTCTTCCGGCCCACGTCCACCCGGGTGCGGGAGCGCTGGCAGCGGCTGGCGGCCGCGCAGCGCCGGGGCGAGTCGGTGCCACCGATCCAGGTGTACCGGATCGGGTCGATGCACTTCGTCAGCGACGGCCACCACCGCGTCTCCATCGCGTACGCGATGCACTGGAGCACGATCGACGCCTACGTCACCGAGATTCAGACGAAGATCTCCCCGGACGGGATCGCGCAGCGCGGCGACCTGGTCATCAAGGACCACCGCCGACTGTTCCTCACACGGGTCCCGTTGAGCGGGCCGCAGCGGGCGGCCGTGGTCGTCACCGATCCGTGGGAGTACGCCGAGATCAGCCAGAGCGTCGAGGCCTGGGGGTTCCGGCTGATGCAGGAGGTGGGCGAATTCCTCAGCCGTGAGACCGTGGCCCGGCGCTGGTTCGGTGAGGAGTACCTGCCGGTGGTCCGGATGCTGCGGGCGGCCGAGATGCTGCCCGATCACACCGACGCCGAGGCCTACCTGTGGGTGGCACGCGAGCGGTACCGCCTTGTGCGACAGCACGTCTGGAACGACGAGATCATCGCCGAGCTCAGTCACCTCGCACCGCGGAGGCACAAACCGGCTAGCTCGTAATCCGAACGGCGCGTTCGGTCGCCTCGGGGTGCGCGAACTTCAGCAGTCGCCTGCCCTCTGCTTCGATCGCGGTGCGGTGCGTCTTCGCGATGGTCGCCAGCGGCTCCACTTCGAGTACCGCACGGGACTTCTCGACCACCGTCGTGGTGAACGCCGCGACCCGGCCGTTCACGAGGACGGCCGGTTTGACGATGCCGTTCTGCGTGAAGATCTTCTTCCGCACGTCGTCGTCGACGAGGCGCCCGCGGTCCGCGTGCGAGAGCAGCACGTTGTCGAACGGCGCGAGGATGCGGACGGGGGCGGGGGTGCCCGGGTCCGGCCGGGGCGCGTCGGGAAGGTCGAACAGTTCCGGCCCCGACTCCCCCGCGAACACCCGGAGCCCGGGCCGCAGCCGGTCCAGGACCTCACCGAGCCGGGTCAGCCCCGACCAGGCCTGGGCGTCGCGCGCAGTCGCGGGGCCGAACGCGGCAAGGTAGCGGAGCAGCATCGTGTCGATGCACGGCGCGGCGGACAGCGGGCGGCCCACCCACGACTCCAGGGTCGCCAGCGCCGGTTGCCCCGACCTGCCCCACAACCCGCGCGGCGGCACCTGGACCATCGGGACCAGTCCCCGCACCCCGTGGGCGAGCGCGGCACCATCACGGCCGGGGAACCGCTGCTCGAGCAGCGGCCGCATCTGCGACTGGGTGCGGGGTTCGTCGCGCACCAGGTCGCGTCCCGCGGCCGCAAGGGCGTCGAGGTCGATGCCGTCGAGACTCGACCGGTGCTGCGTGTTGGTGTGGAGGTCCCGGTCGAGCAGCGGTTGCGCCAGCGGACGGAACGTGAGGGCGTCCGACGCGGACAACGCGAAGACCGTCCCGCGCAACGCGACGATCCGCACCACTGCGCGGTTCTCGACGAGATCCGACAGCGATTCGGCGCGGAACCGTCTCAGCCGCGCCCACAGCGCGAAGTACGGCGGGGCCGGCGCCTGAGCCTGCAGTCCGCAGAGGTGCTCGATCATGTCGAGCGGGGACAGTTCCGAACGGCTCAGCAGCGATTGCCTGGCCAGTGTCGCCCAGCCCAGCGCTCGATTCGACATGCGTTCAGACCCCACCGTGAACCCCTTAATTAGTTAGCCCCAGTACCGTGTTGGTTTACACCCGTTCACCGACCCTGCAGGAGGACCCCCATGGCCGCCGGATCGACTACCGCAGCCAGGGCTCTCCTGCCCGTCATGTGTTTCGTCGTGATGATTGTCGCCGTTCTTCAGACGCTGGTGGTACCGATCGTCGGGACCATCGGCGCGCAACTCGACGTCGGCCCCACCGCCGTCGGCTGGCTCCTCACCGCGAACCTCCTCGCGGCGGCGACCGCGACACCCGTCCTCGGCCGCCTCGCCGACCTCCGCGGCAAGCGGCCCGTCCTGCTCGGGGTGCTCGTGGTAGTGCTGCTGGGGTCCCTGATCGGTGCGGTGTCGACGTCCGTGGGGGTGCTGATCTTCGCCCGGGTGCTTCAGGGTGTGTCGTTCGCGTTGTTCCCCATCGGCATCGCGGTGCTGCGCGACGAACTGCCGGCCGAGAAGCTGACCGGGGCGATGGGGATCTTCTCCGGCACCCTCGGCTTCGGCGGATGCTTCGGCATCGTCCTCACCGGTGTGCTCGTCTCCGACGGCGCCGACTTCCACCGCGTCTTCTGGCTGTCGTCGGCCATCACCGCGGCGGGACTCGTCCTCGCCTGGATCGCGATCCCCCGCCGCCCGCGCGCAGGCACGGGTTCCATCGACTGGATCGGCGCCGTCGGTCTCGCCGCCGGCCTGGTCCTCGTCCTGCTCCCGCTCGCCGAGGGCGGCACCTGGGGCTGGACGTCTCCCGTCACGATCGTCAGCGGAGTCGCCGGAATCCTGGTCCTGGTCGGCTGGTTCCTCTACGAACGCCGGACCACCGATCCGCTCGTCGCGCCCCGGCTCCTGACCAACCCGCCCGTCCTGGTCACCCACCTGTCCGCCCTGGTGGTCGGCATGTCGATGTTCGTGATGTTCCTGGGCAGCTCGTACTTCGTCCAGACGCCGCGCGCGGTCGCCGGGTACGGCTTCGGGGCAACCGTCCTCGCGGCCAGCACCGTGTATCTGCTGCCGGGCGCGATCAGCGGCGTCCTGGCGTCGATTGCGAGCGGCAGACTGATCCACCGATTCGGTTCCCGCGCTGTCCTGATCGCTGCAAGTGTCGTCGGGGTCGGCGGTTTCGTCGTGTTCATCTTCGCCCACGACCGCACGTGGGAAGTCATTGCGGCGATCGTGCTGATCAACACGTACATCAGCCTCGCCTACGCGTCCCTGCCCTCGCTGCTCGTGGCCGAGGTCCGGCAGGACGAGACCGGCGTCGCGAACAGCATCAACTCGATCGCCCGGTCCGTGGGCAGCTCGGTCGCCAGCGCGCTGCTCGCGACACTGCTCGCCGGAATCACCATCCCCGGGACCGACGTCCCGACCGAATCGGCGTACGTGATCGCGTTCGTCGTCGGTGCGGCCGCCGCAGCCCTCGCCGGACTGCTGCCGTTCTTCGGGATCACCCGCACCACCCGCACCCCGTCCGACGAGGAGGAGGACGAGGTCCACGCGACCGCCCTTGCCGCCGAGTGGGGCACGGTCGGCGGTCTCGGCGGAGCGAACACCAGCCGTCCGGGTGAACGCACCACCCCGGTCAGCGGGTGAGATTCGCCCCCGAGTTCTGATCGAACAGGGCGATCTTCGCGCGGTCGAACCACAGCTCCACCGGCCTGCCGTGCACCGCGGACGATTCGGCCGACAACCGGGCCACCAGCTGACCGCCCCCCGCGACCGCGGTCCCCGAGTCGGCGGCGAGTTCCTCGAGTTCCCGGGAGTTCACCTGCGGCCCCTCGGCCGTGAAATAGGCGTACTTGTCCGAGCCCATCGACTCGAGCACCTCGACGTTGGCCGTGAACGTGGCACCGGACTCCCGTTGCCCTGCATCGACGAGCGCCACGTCCTCGAAGTGCTCGGGACGGATCCCCACCACGACGTCCTTCGCCGAATTCGACGACGCGACCTTGTCGCAGGTCTCCGGGGGCAGCGTGAACTCGCCGAGCGGCGTCGACACCCCGTCGGCGGTCAGCTGTCCCGGGAAGAAGTTCATCGACGGCGAGCCGATGAATCCCGCGACGAACAGGTTGTTCGGGTGGTCGTACAACTCCTGCGGCGCCCCGATCTGCTGGACCACCCCGCCGCGCAGCACCACCACCCGGTCGCCGAGCGTCATCGCCTCCGTCTGATCGTGCGTGACGTAGACGGTGGTGGTGCCGAGTCGCTGCTGCAGCCGCGCGATCTCGGTGCGCATCTGGACGCGGAGTTTCGCGTCGAGGTTCGACAGCGGCTCGTCCATCAGGAACGCCTTGGGGCTGCGGACGATCGCCCGGCCCATCGCGACCCGCTGCCGCTGACCGCCGGACAGATTGGCGGGTTTGCGGTCGAGGTGCTGCGTGAGGTCGAGGATCTTGGCGGCGTCGTCCACCTTTGCCGCGATGTCCGACTTCGACATCTTCGCCAGGGTGAGCGGGAACGCGATGTTCTGCCGCACCGTCATGTGCGGGTACAGCGCGTACGACTGGAACACCATGGCGATGTCGCGGTCCTTCGGCGCCTTCTCGTTGACCCGCTCCCCCGCGATCCGCAGCTCACCGGACGAGATGTCCTCCAGCCCGGCGATCATGTTGAGAGTGGTCGATTTTCCGCAACCGGACGGCCCGACCAGGATGATGAATTCGCCGTCGGCGATCGTGATGTCGACGTCGCTCACCGCCTTGGCGCCGTCCGGGTACAACTTCGTCACCTTGTCGAGCACGATTTCGGCCACAGGCTTATCCCTTCACGGCGCCGGACGTCAGGCCGGCCACGATGCGTCGTTGGAAGAACAGCACGAAGATGATGATCGGGATCGTGATCACCATCGCGGCTGCGGCGATCGAACCGGTCGGCTCCTCGAACTGGGAGGCGCCGGTGAAGTTCGCGATCGCGGCGGGCGCGGTGATGGAACGTTCCGTCGAGGTCAGCGAGATCGCGAACAGCAGATCGTTCCAGCAGAAGATGAACACCAGGATCGCGGCGGTCACGATGCCCGGCGCCGCCAGCGGTGCCACCACTTTCCGGAACGCCTGCGCCGGGGTGGCGCCGTCCATCTTGGCCGCCTTCTCCAGCTCCCACGGGATCTCCTTGAAGAAGGCCGACAGCGTGTAGATGGCCAGCGGGAGCGCGAACGTGATGTACGGCAGGATCAGGCCGGCCCAGGTGTCGAACAGCCCGAGCCTGCGCTCGATGTCGAACAGCGGACTCACGAGGGAGATCTGGGGGAACATCGCGATCAGCAGTGCCACCCCGACCAGCAGTTTCTTACCCGGGAAGTCGAGGCGGGCAATGGCGTAGGCGGCCATGGTGCCGATGACGACCGCGATCACCGTGGAGATGAGACCGATGCCGATGGAGTTGATCAGCGCGCTGGTGAACGCGTTGGTCTCGAAGATGCCGCGGTAGTTGTCGAGGGTCCACTTCTGCGGAATGAACTTGCCGTCCTTGATCGTTCCCGCGGGTTTGAACGACAGGCTGGCGATCCACAGCACCGGGACCAGCGCGTACAGCAGAACCAGCAGGTTGACCACGGACCAGCTGATCTTGCGGCGAGGGGTGTCGACGACGGCCATGGTTATCGGTTTCCTTCCGTGTCGGACCCGGGAGCCGACGCGCCGAAGAGCTTGATGAACACGAATGCGAGCAGCGCAACGCACAGGAAGATGAGGACGCTGATCGCCGAGCCGATACCGAGGTTGAACGCCTTGAACAGGTTGTCGTAACCGAGGATCGACAGTGACCCGGTGTCGTTGGCGCCCTTGGTGAGAACGTAGATGTTGTCGAAGATCCGGAACGCGTCGAGCGTGCGGAACAGCAGCGCCACGAGGATCGCGGGTTTCATCAGCGGCAGGATGATCCGCACCAGCCGCGTCCACGCCCCGGCGCCGTCGACCTGCGCGGCCTTGAGGAGGTCGTCGGGAACGAGGGCGAGCCCGGCGAGCAGCAGCAGCGCCATGAACGGTGTCGTCTTCCACACCTCGGCGAGCACGATGATCGCGAGCGACGGAATCTGCTCCGTGAGCGGGGCGCTGCCGTCGGGCAGCAGGTTCGCGAGATACCCGGTTCCCGGCGTCCACGCGTAGTACCAGCTGTACGCGGCGGCGACGGTGACGATGCCGTACGGAATCAGCACCACGGTCCGGACGAGGCCCTTCCCCACCAGCGTCCGGTGCATCACGAGCGCCAGGATCAGGCCCAGGACGAACTCGATCACCACCGACACGACGGTGATGCCCACCGTCACCCAGAACGCCTGCCACCAGTACCCGTCCGTCAGCACCGACACGTAGTTGGCGAGGCCGACGAACTTGCGTTCGTCGGGGAACCGGAGGTCGTAGCGCTGCAGGCTCAGCCACACCGCGTACACGACGGGATAGGCCGTCACCGCGATCATGAGGATCGCGGCGGGGGCCACCAGCCACAGCCCGAGCCGGCGTTCGGCCTTCTTCCCCTCCGAGATCTGGCCCTTGGACGCGACTTTCGGCTCCTCGGCGCGGTCCGCCTGCACGGTTTCGGTCGTCACGGGATCAGCCCTTCCGAGTTGACCGCCTTGCGGACCTGTTCGGCGAGTTCGTCGACGGTCCGCGGCGGGTCGATGTCACCGACCGGATTCAACGTGGCGGTGATCAGGGTCGAAATGCTCTGGTACGCCGGTGACACCGGGCGGACGGACGCGGTGTCGAGGCTCTGCCGCACTTCACGCCACGCGGGGTACGCCTCCTGGAACGCCGGATCGTCGTACAGGCTCGCCAGCGTCGGCGGCACACCGCCCTTGACGGCGTTGTTGCGCTGGTTCTCCTCGTTCCGCAGGCAGGACACCGCCTCGAACGCCAGGTCCGGGTGCTGACTCGTCTTCGCGACCGCGACGTTGAATCCGCCGATCGTCACCTCGGCGGGCCTGCCGGGGATCACCGACGGGTACGGCGCGGGCAGGAAGTTCTGCTGACCGTCGACCGTGAGCACCGTGTTGCCCGTGTCCGCGGACGTCGGATTGCCCTTGTCGTCGATGAACGGGAGGTCCCCCTTCTCTGCGTTCTCGATCATGCCCGGCAACACGAACGGCCAATTGACCTCGAACGCAGCCTTTCCGCTCTCCATCCCGAGCCGCGACGACGCCTCGTCGCCCTGGGAAACCGACGGGTCGGCACCCTTCGCGGTGGCGACCCGCTTCATGACCTCGAGCGCCTGCAGGGCGGCGTCACCGTCCGCGACCGTCACCGTGGTCCCGTCGTCGGCGACGACGGACCCGCCCGCACTCGCGAGCAGGGTGTTGAACCACACCATCAGGCCCTCGTACTGCTTGCCCTGCACCCCGATCCAGCTGGGGCGGCCCTCCGCGGCGAGGCCTTCCGCTATGTCGATCATCTGATCCCACGTCTGCGGCGGCTGCCCGTCCGGCATGAGGTCCTTGCGGTACCAGAGCAACTGGGTGTTGGTGTTCAGCGGTGCGGCGTACAACTGGTCCTGCCACTTGGCCGATTCGAGTGGGCCTTCGAGCGTGCCCTCGGTGACCTCGGCGGCGATGCCGGGTGGGAGCGGCAGCGCCCACCCCGCCTCGGCGAACTCTGCGGTCCACACCACGTCGAGCGTCATGATGTCGAGTGACGTGTCGTTGCCGGTGAGCCGGCGGGCCAGCTGGAGGCGTTGATCGTCCGCGCCCTTCGGCAGCGTGCGTTGCTCGATCGTGTACCGGCCGCCGGCCGCGGCCGTGCAGTTGGCCGCGGCCTCCGCGTACTGTTCGGCACCGTCGGCGGCGGTGTAGAAACTGAGGACGATGCCGTCTTCCGACGACCCGCACGCGGCCAGCAAGGGAACGGTGAGGACGGCGGCCGCACCGATCAGTCCCCACTTCAGCGAGCGTCCGGGCTTGGTGCGGTGCAGCACAGCCGCCTCCTCGAGCGGCCCTCACGGATCCAGTCGCGGTACGGCTGGGCACGCGGGCCCGCACATTGGTTCCTGCCGGAACACGCGCTCCACCGGCAGGTCACGGTTTCGGCGAGGGCCGGGGCCCACGCATTGCGCCGTAAACCTATCCGACATCACCGGCGAACCGGGTGAAATCGCGGCGAACGTCGCGAATAGGACGCAATCCGTGACCCGACCGCAACCCGCCGCTCGACGGGTAGGCGCCGATCAGAGCGCCAGCTTGGCCAGCATGTCCCTGGCCGTCTCCGCCGACTTCGGCTCGCACAGCACGTCGTACCGCCCGGCGACCAGCTGCATGGTCGACGCGAAGTCCCGGGTACCCCGCGTCGCCGCGTACGGGATCGTCGTGGAGATCAGCCCGAAGATGATGCCGCCGACGATGCCGACGACGAGTGGCGCCAGGAAGCCGCCCGTGACGATGCCCAGCAGCAGACCGAAGAACACACCGAGCCACGCGCCCGAAACGATGCCCCCGCCAATCACTTTCGCCCAGGTGAGGCGGCCCAGCACCCGCTCCACCTGCATGAGGTTGACCCCCACGATGGTGACGTCCTCCACCGAGAATTCCTGATCGGAGAGGTAGTCGACGGCGCGCTGCGCCTCCGCGTACGTGGGATACGAACCGATGGGCCAGCCCGTGGGGGGTTCCGGCAGAGCCCCGCGCCGCGCCCCGTTGGACTGTCCGAGTGGATTCGTCATCGTCAGCTGGTCTCCTCGTGTGGTTACCGCAGGATCGGTCCTGTGAGAACCATTCTGCCTGCCGGGACTACTTCGCGTCGGGTCGCACGAACTCGGTGGTCCGTTTCATACCCGCGGCGCGCCCCTTGGCGGAGATCACGAGCGCCATCTTGCGACTCGCCTCGTCGATCATCTCGTCGCCGAGCATCACGGCACCGCGACCGCCGCCCGCCGCGGACGTGTGGAACTCGTACGCGTCCAGGATCAGTTCGGCCCGGTCGTAATCGTCCTGGCGGGGGCTGAACACGTCGTTCGCCGCCTCGATCTGGGTGGGATGCAGCACCCACTTGCCGTCGAAGCCGAGCGCGGCCGTGCGCTGCGCCGACCGCCGGAACGCCTCCACGTCGCGGATCTGGAGGTAGGGACCGTCGATGGCCTGCACCCCGTGCGCGCGGGCCGCCATCAGGATGGTCATCAGAATGTGGTGGTAGGCGTCGCCGCGGTCGTAGCCGTCCGGCTGCTCCCCGACGACCAGCGTGCGCATGTTGATGCTCGCCATGAAGTCGGCGGGACCGAACACCAGGGTCTGCACGCGCGGGCTGGCCGTCGCGATCTCGTTGATGTTGGTGAGCCCGATCGCGTTCTCGATCTGCGGTTCGATGCCGATCCGGCCGACCTCGAGCCCGTTCGCCTTCTCCACCTGGGTCAGCAGCAGGTCCAGGGCCTGAACATGGCTGGCGTCCGGCACTTTCGGCAGCAGGATCGCGTCGAGGTGGGCACCCGCCCGCCCCACGACCTCGACGACGTCGGCGTACGTCCACTCCGTGGTCCAGTCGTTGACCCGGACCACCTTGATCTGCTCGCCCCACCCGTCCTCGGCGAGCGCGTCGCCGATGGTGCCGCGGGCTTCCTGCTTGGCGAGCGGTGCCACCGCGTCCTCGAGATCGAGGAAGATCTCGTCGGCGGGCAGCCCCTTCGCCTTGTCGATCATCTTGCGGCTGCTGCCCGGAACGGCGAGTACTGATCGCCGTGGCCTGTAGACGGAACTCATGACGGACGATCCTCCACTTTCGCAGGTGTTCGATTCCCTGTATCTCTGTACAAGGATCTAGCCTGGCAATCATGGCAGCTGCGAACAAGGTTTTTGCAGCCAGGCTGGCCGGCCTGGTGGTGCTCGGCCCCGACGGGGAGTCGATCGGCCGCGTCCGGGACGTGGTGATCACCGCCCGCGTCGGAAGGCAGCAGCCGCGCGTGCTCGGGCTCGTCATCGAATTGTTCACGCGCAAACGCATCTTCGTTCCCATGCTCCGCGTCACCGCCATCGAACCCAGCTCGGTGACCCTCACGACGGGCAACGTCAGTCTCCGCCGATTCCAGCAACGGCCCGGCGAGGTCCTGGCCCTCGCCCAGGTGGCGGATTCGCACGTGCGCGTGGACGACCCGGAACTCGAGGAACTGCGGGACGCCGACATCATCGTCGTCGACCTGGGCATCGAGCAGACCCGCACCCGGGACTGGGTGGTGTCGAAGGTCGCGGTGCGCGGGCACCGCGGCAGGCTCGGCCGTCGCGCCGCCATGCACGTCGTCGGGTGGCAGCACGTCCAGGGCCTCACCCAGACCGACCTGGCGATGCCCGGCCAGGGCGTCTCCGCCCTGCTCACCCAGTTCGAGGGGATGCGTGCCGCCGACGTCGCGAACGCGATGCGCCTCCTGCCGGAGAAGCGCCGCCACGAACTCGCCCTCGCACTCGACGACGAGCGCCTCGCCGACGTCGTCCAGGAACTGCCCGCCGACGACCAGACGGATCTGCTCATGCACCTCGAGGTGGAGCGGGCCGCCGACGTCCTCGAGGCCATGGACCCCGACGACGCCGCCGACCTCCTCGGTGAGCTTCCCGAAACCGAGGCCGAATCGCTGCTGCAGCTGATGGATCCGCAGGACTCCGAGCCGGTCCGCCGCCTGCTCGAGCACTCCCCCGACACCGCGGGCGGTCTGATGACTCCGGAGCCGGTGGTCCTCACCGCGTCGACGACGGTCGCCGAGGCCCTGGCCCGCGCCCGGATCTCGGACGTCACTCCCGCCCTCGCGAGCATGGTGTTCGTCGTCCGCCCGCCGACCGCGACGCCGACCGGCCGCTACCTGGGATGCGTGCACCTGCAGAAACTGCTGCGCGAACCGCCCGCGAGCCTGGTCGGCGGACTGCTCGACACCGACATGCCGCGGCTCGCGCCCGAGGACTCCCTGACGTCGGTGACGCGTTATTTCGCGACGTACAACCTGGTGTGCGGGCCCGTCGTCGACGACGAGGATCACCTGATCGGCGCGGTCACCGTCGACGACGTCCTGGACCATCTCCTCCCCGAGGACTGGCGTGAAGAGGAGATCGACGTATGAGCGAGAAGTCCCCCAGCGCGGCCGCCCGGAGCCTGTCGGACCGACAGCGCCTCGACACCCCACGCGGCACCCGGCGCTTCCGGGTCACGTACGACGTGGAGGCCGTCGGCCGGGCCAGCGAGAACTTCGCCCGGTTCCTCGGCACGGGCCGCTACCTGATGATCCAGACGGTGATCGTGATCGTCTGGATCGTCATCAACGTCTTCGCCGTCAGCCTGCAGTGGGATCCCTACCCGTTCATCCTCCTCAACCTGGCGTTCTCCACCCAGGCCGCCTACGCGGCGCCGCTGATCCTGCTGGCGCAGAACCGCCAGGAGAACCGCGACCGCGTCTCCCTCGAAGAGGACCGCTCCCGCGCCGAGCAGACGAAGGCGGACACCGAGTTCCTCGCCCGGGAACTGGCCGCGCTACGCATCGCGATCGGCGAGGTGGCCACCCGCGATTACCTGCGGCGCGAACTCGACGAGATCAAGACACTGCTGGCCGACGAGGAAGACACGCGCACCCGGCGGAAATGAGGCCGGCGAAATCCCCCCAAACTCCGGCACGGCCAATCACGGATATGTAACGTCAGTCACATCTTCTCGGATGTATGCGGTGTGCACAGACGAAGAGCACCGCAGGGGGTGATCGAGTGCGGATACGTGGACTGTTGACGGTGACTGCCCTGACCGTGGGCGCAGTTGCCACCCTCGGGTCCTCGACCGGCGGTTCCGCGGTCAGCGGCGCAACCGCGAGCACCACCGCCTACTCGTCCACCGGTGCGGCGACAGCCCTCGCGGCGTCGTCGGTCACGCCGGGCAGCACTCCCCCGGCCGCGTACCTCCCGCCCGCGGGAATCGTGGCGCCGACACCTCGGGTCGCGCGGTCGCAGCGGGCCGCGCCACCGCCGCCCGCCCCGGCTCCCGCCGTGACAAATCCCACATCTCCCGCCTCTTCGGCGTCGCCGTCCGGCACCGGGCTCATCGCCGCACCGGTGATATTGAGCGCTCTGGGCATCCCGGAAATCGTGCTCAACGCGTACCGGTCCGCGGAACTCGAGATGATGGCGGAGTCCCCCAAGTGCGGTCTCCCGTGGCATCTGCTGGCCGGGATCGGCCGCATCGAATCGGGGCACGCCGGCGGCGGCCGGACCGACTCGGTGGGCACCACGATCACCCCGATCCTGGGTCCGGTTCTCGACGGCAGGCTGGCGGGCAACGAGATCATCCGCGACACCGACCGCGGCGCCACGGACGGCGACCCCGGGCACGATCGCGCCGTCGGACCGATGCAGTTCATTCCGTCCACGTGGGCCAAGTACGCGTCGGACGGCAACGCCGACGGCGTGGCCGATCCCAACAACGTGTTCGACGCGACGCTGGCGGCCGCCCGGTACCTCTGCTCGGGCGGTCTCGACCTCCGCGACCCGCTCCAGGAGACCCGCGCGGTCCTGCGCTACAACAACTCGGCCGCTTACGCCGCCAACGTCATCACCTGGTCGAACGCGTACAGGAACGGGGGAACGCCGACGCCGAGCCAGTTGTCGGAGTCGGCCTCGCCGTCGCCCGGACGGGTCGCCGACGCCGCCGCGGCCGGATCGGACCTCCCCCGCGATCTCGCGACCACCCCGCAACCGTCGACGGACGGTGCCGCCGCCCCCACGACGCCCGCTCCGGCCCCGCCGATTCCCGGACTCCCGCCACTGCCGCAACTGCCCTGTCTGCTCTTCTGCCCGCCCGCCGATCCGTCGGCTCCGGCGGCCGCCGTGCCCGACCCGGGCACCCCCGCTCCGGTCGCGCCCCCGGCCACCGCTCCGGCTGTCACCGCTCCCCGGTAATCACCCCCGCCTCCGCCGCGCGCTCTGCCATCTCGCAGGGCGCGCGGCGGACGTGCGCGGGTCGCTCCTCGCGTTCGGGCGACCGGCCCCGCTTCGACATCACGCCCACGCGGCGCCCTGGCGTGACCTCGCCGTGTTGGTTACCCTCGCTCACGTGGCGCTCCGAGTAACGGAACCCTCCAATACAAGTCCGTTAGATCACAGTTGAATAACGGAAAGATATCGAATCAGGTAGCCTCGATCCGGTCAGTTGAACGGAACACCCCAAGACGGGGGTCGCAGGAGGCAATCGAGTGGGTCGGCACAACAAGAAGACGGATTCCCATATCCGCCGCAATTCGGTCATCGCGCTTACCGGACTCGTCCCCATCGGACTGATCACCGCAGCCAACACGGCCGGAGCCGCACCCAAGGTCCCGTTCCTGTCCACGAGTTCCTCGTCGGAGGTCGCCGACGTCGCCCAGGAGGCGACCGACACCGCACCCGAGGCCGCAGAAGCCGTCACCCCCGTGGCCGAGACCGCCGCCGAGTCCGCACCCGCGGTCGAGGCAGCACCCGCTGCGCCGGCACTCGCACCCGTCCAGGCCACCCCGCCCCTCCCCACGAGCATCGCGCAGGGCGCACTCGGCATCCCCGCCGTCAACGTCGCGGCGTACCAGAACGCCGAACGCATCCTCGCGGTCGAGCAGCCCGGTTGCGGCATGTACTGGACGCTGATCGCCGGAATCGGCCGCGTCGAGTCCACCCACGCCTACGACGGCAAGACCGACGACAAGGGCAACATGCTCAACCCCGTCCTCGGCCCGGTCCTCGACGGCAGCCTCGGCGGCAACGCCGTCATCCGCGACACCGACGGCGGCAAGCTGGACGGCAACACCACCTACGACCGCGCCGTCGGCCCCACCCAGTTCCTGCCCGAGACCTGGAACCGCTACGCGGGCGACGGCAACGGCGACGGCGTCGCCGACCCGCAGAACGTCTTCGACTCCGCACTGACCACCGGAAAGTACCTGTGCGACGGCGGATTGAACGTCAAGGATCCGATCCAGGCGGCCAAGGCCGTGCACCGGTACAACAACTCGGCGGCCTACGTGGCCAACGTCCTCGCATGGTCTGCCGGCTATTCCAGCGGAATCATCCCGGCGGCCGCGGACCTGCCGCGCATCCACTGAGCGCGCATCCTTACCATTGAGTCATGCCAGTCCTGAGCGAGTCCGCTGTACGTAGCGCCCTGGCGCGCGTCCAGGATCCCGAGATCCGGAAACCGATCACCGAACTCGGGATGGTCAAGAGCATCGACATCGCGGCCGACGACAGTGTCGACATCGCGATCTACCTGACCACCGCGGGCTGTCCGATGCGGACCGAGATCAGCGACCGCGTCACCAAGGCTGTGGCGGACGTCCCCGGCGTCGGTGCGATCCGCGTCGAACTCGACGTGATGAGCGACGAGCAACGTACCGAACTCCGCAAGTCGCTGCGCGGCGACTCGGCCGAGCCCGTCATCCCGTTCGCGCAGCCCGGTTCGCTCACCCGCGTCTACGCGGTCGCGTCCGGCAAGGGCGGCGTCGGCAAGTCCAGCGTCACGGTCAACCTGGCCGCCGCACTGGCCGCCCGCGGACTGTCGGTGGGCGTGCTCGACGCCGACATCTACGGACATTCCGTTCCCCGCATGCTCGGCACCGACGCCAAGCCCACGCAGGTCGAGCGCATGATCATGCCGCCCGTCGCGCACGACGTGAAGATGATCTCCATCGCCCAGTTCACCCAGGGCAACACCCCGGTCGTGTGGCGAGGACCGATGCTGCACCGCGCGCTGCAGCAGTTCCTCGCCGACGTCTTCTGGGGCGACCTCGACGTTCTCCTGCTCGATCTGCCGCCCGGAACCGGCGACGTCGCCATCTCCGTCGCGCAACTGATCCCCGGTGCGGAGATCCTCGTCGTCACCACCCCGCAGCAGGCCGCGGCCGAGGTCGCCGAGCGCGCCGGTGCCATCGCCCTGCAGACCCGTCAGCGCATCGTCGGCGTCGTCGAGAACATGTCCTGGATGGATATGCCCGACGGCAGCCGGATGGACATCTTCGGTTCCGGCGGCGGTCAGGCCGTCGCCGACCGCCTCACGAAGGCCGTGGGCGCGAAGGTGCCGCTGCTGGGACAGATCCCGCTCGAGCAGGCGGTCCGGGAAGGCGGCGACGGCGGCGTTCCCATCGTCCTCGGCCAGCCGGATTCACCGGCCGCGACGGCACTCCGCGACATCGCCGACAAGTTGGCCGTCCGCAAGCGTGGGCTCGCCGGGATGTCGCTGGGGATCGACACCACCCGGCACCTCTAGGCGGCTCCGGCGCTCGTGCGCCTTTCCTGTTGCGGGAGCAACCAGAAAGGCGCACGAGCCCGAAGGGCCTAGGTGGCGTCGAGGTCGATCGGGGGGCGCTCGCCCGCCGCGAGCGGCTTGTTCTGCGGAGCGGTGGGCGCCGACGGATCGGCGCTGACGGCCTTCGTTCCCGGGTTCGACTTGTCGAACGACACCGAACTCGGCTTGTCGAAGTTGCCGGTGAGAATCGAATCGTCACCGTCGAGAAGGTGTTTGGTGATGACGGCACGTGGGGTCATTCCGCGGAGCTGATTGAGGTCCGCCAGCGGTTTGCGGAGATCCTCGAACTCCGGACCGAGTTCGTCCTTGAGTTGCTGGCTCGCGCCGCTCGCATACTCGCGGACCTGCCTCAGTGATTTCGTAACCCAGCTGATCGCACCCGGAAGCCGCTCGGGTCCCAAGATGACCAGAGCCGCGACGAGGAGGACCATGAACTCGCCCCAACCAATGTTGCCGAACACGTGGTCAGCCTACTGTGCGGTGTGGGTGCATGCCCAGGTGGCGGAGCGATTTCACAGCAACCTCTCGAGTCAGTCGGAGGCCGGGGTCACGTCGACATCGACGAGCCGGCCCTCGCGGATCAGCTGAACCCGGACGGGCTCACCGATCTTCTGCAGATTGACAGCGACGACCAACTCGTCGGCGCTCGTGACCGTGCGGTCGCCGACCTTGACGATGACGTCGTTCTCGACGATGCCCGCCCGCGCGGCCGGGCTGTCCGAGCGGACGTTGGCCACCTGGGCTCCGCTGGTGTTGTCGTTGACGACGGTGCGGGCGTTGACGCCGATGTCCGGGTGATGCATCTGCCCGTCCCGGATGAGGGTCTGAGCGACCGTGGTGACGTCGTCGATGGGAATCGCGAAGCCGAGGCCCACCGAGCCACCGGATTCGCTGAGCATGGCGGTGTTGATGCCGATCACCCGGCCGGTGTCGTCGACGAGCGCGCCGCCCGAGTTGCCGTGGTTGATGGCGGCGTCCGTCTGGACGGCGTCGATGACGGCGTTCGTGTCGGAGCCCTCGCCGGACAGTCGCATCGGGCGGTGCAGGGCACTCACGATGCCGCGGGTGACGGTCTTGCTGAGTCCGAGGGGCGAACCGACGGCGACGACGTCCTCACCGACCTGCACGTCCCCGGACCTGCCGAGTTCCGCGACCGTCAGATTGTCGGCGGAGACCTTGAGCACGGCCAGGTCGGTCTTGATGTCGCGACCGACGATCTGGGCGTCGGCCTTGGTTCCGTCGGAGAAGATCACCTGAATTTTGCCGCCGTCGGGGGCGGTGGCGGCGGCGGAGATGACGTGATTGTTGGTGACGATGTACCCGGCGCCGTCGATGACGACACCCGAACCGGTGCTGCCCTGGTCGCCGACCGCCACCTGGATGGACACGACGGAGGGCAGGACGGCGTCCGCGACCTGCGCGACGGGCGACTGGCCGAGGTCCTCGTCGCCGCCCTGGACGAGGGTGACGCTGTCGCTGGTGAGCGAGCTGCGATCGGCGGTGATCACCGCGGCGAGCAGGCCACCGACCAGACCGATCGCGAGCGCTATTCCGCCCAGCGCGGCGAGCGCCTTCGGCGCCACCTTGCCGCCGAACAGGACCTCTCGGGCGCTGAGGGCGGGAGCCGGCGGCCGCGAGTGGTCCGTGGCGTGCAACGCCGGGGATCCGAGTTCGACGCCCGCTGCGGGGTCGCGCCACGGGTCGGCGGGCGGGGCCTCGACTGCCGGGGCGGTGGTCTTGCGGTGGGGATCGCGCTGAATGGTGTCGACCTCGCCGTCCGGGCGGCCGAACGCCTCCGCCAGCACGGGGTCAGGGGCACCGACCTTCATCGGGGGTTCGCTCTCACGCCGGGCATCCGACGGAGCGAAGGAACCGGTGACGCCACCCGGTCGGCCGAACGCGCGGCTGGACGCCGCATCGATCTGCGGCCGGTAGACAGGTCTCGGATCGAGCCGTGGGGCGTCCGCCGGACGCAGCGTGCCCGACTCGTCCGCCACGGGACCGTCGGGCGCCGTCGCATCGGAACCCGGAGTCTTGTAATCCGCCGTCACGCTGTCGTGTCCCCCTCGTGTGCGTCAGTCACGCGCCCCAGTATCACCGATGCCCCGCCGGGCGCGGACACCGCCGTCGTCGGTCCGGCTGCGCTCAACGGCGCCAGCGCCGGGACCAGATCCGGCTGGTGATCGAGTACTCGCTCGTGACCGGCGAATCCGGGGTGTGGGAGTCGAACGGGGACTTGTCGGCGGGATCGCCCTGGTTGCAGCTGGGGATCTGGCTCAGCAGACCCAGCAGACCCGAGGGCATCGCGACGTCACCGCTGCGGCGAAGAGCACGCCGCGCCTGCTGCTGGGAGTCGACCTCGAACGCACACTCGGCGCAGATCGACAGGTGGTGGGCGGCGCGCAGATAAGCGGACATGCGGAGTTCACCGTCGACGAAGGCGGCGATCGCCTCACTCGCCAAGTGTTCGGTGGAGCCAAACTGGCGAGGTACACGCCCCTGCGTCATTCGTCCCTCCTGGTAACTACCCGACGCCGATCTGATCGGAGTCAACCTTTCCGTTCACAGCCAGATGCTCACGCAGAGCCTGCCTGCCGCGGTGGATGCGGCTGCGCACGGTTCCGAGCTTCACACCCAGTGTGGCACCGATCTCCTCGTAGGACAGTCCTTCGATGTCACACAGCACGACCGCGGCGCGGAACTCCGGGGCCAGCGAATCGAGCGCTGCCTGCAGATCGGCGTCCAGGCGGGCGTCGTGGTAGATCTCCTCGGGGTTCGGCCCGTCGGCCGGGACCCGATCGTAGTCCTCGGGGAGCGCTTCCATGCGGATGCGGTTCCGGCGGCGGACCATGTCGAGGAAGAGGTTGGTGGTGATGCGGTGCAGCCAGCCCTCGAACGTGCCGGGCTGGTAGTCGGACAGGGACCGGAACACCCGGATGAACGTGTCCTGGGTGAGGTCCTCGGCGTCCTGCGCGTCGCCCGACAGCCGGTAGGCCAGTCGGTAGACGCGGTCGCCGTGCTCGCGGACGAGTTCGTCCCACGACGGCATGGCGGACTTCTCGCCTGTGGCATCGAACACAGCGGTGCCCGTCAGCTCGGCGTCCGACAGCTGCTCGTCGGTGTTTCTCTCGTCTGGAGCCATCGTGTCTTTGCTCATCGAGTTAAGTGGATCCTCCTACTCAGGACCGCAGATCACTGGACGTGGTATAGGCGTCAACTCCCGGGAGCCGGGATTTGTTCCCGGGCTCTCGGACTTGTCCTCCATCGTCGCGATCTCCCCGCCGGGCGGTCTTCGGATCTGGCGTTGGGCTTACTCTTTCCCACCCCGATATGTGTGTGGTGTGAGCAAGCTGAGGTATTCCTGAGAATCGCGCAGGGCCGGGTCACAGCATTGTTGTCGAGCGCGCCTCGCAGCGGCGATGACGAGACCCCGATAGCCTCATGTGCGTGCAGACAAACGCCGAACGGATACTCACCCACGCAGAAGGGGCTGTCCGTGAAGACGAGGCCCTCGGTGCGGCCAGGGAGCGGGCGGACGACCTCGGTGCCGAACCGGTACCTCCCGCGGTCGGTGCTGCGCTCGCCCTGTTTGCCCGCATGCTGGACGCCAAGACGGTCGTCGAGGTCGGCACCGGCGCGGGTGTGAGCAGCCTGTGGCTGCTCCGGGGCATGCGCGAGGACGGCGTCCTCACCACCATCGACAGTGAACCCGAGCACCAGCGGGCCGCCAAGCTGTCGTTCCGGACCAACGACATCGCACCCGCCCGGACGAGGCTGATCAACGGCCGGGCCCTCGACGTCCTGCCGCGACTCGCCGACAGCGCGTACGACCTGGTGTTCGTCGACTGTGCGCCGGTCGACCACCCGCACTACGTCCGCGAAGGGGTTCGGCTGCTGCGCCCGGGCGGCGCGATCGTGCTGCACAACGCGCTGAACGGCGGCCGGGTCGTCGACCCGAGCCAGCGGGACGCCGCGACCGTCGCCGTCCGCGAGGCCACCAAGGTGCTCGCCGAGGACGACAAGCTGATCCGGGTGCTGCTGCCGATCGGCGACGGCCTACTCTGCGCATCCAAGCTCTAAGGGGCGTCCAAGCTCTGGGAGGCGTCCCAGCTCACAAAGGCGCCCAGCCCCGAGAGCCCCGTTTCCGGGGCCCTCCCGCTAGATCCAGACGCCCTTGCCGATGGCCACGACTCCACCGTTGCTCACGGCGAAGCGCTGCTTGTCGCGCTCGAGGTCGACGCCGATGATCTCCCCGTCGCCGACGACCACGTTCTTGTCGAGGATCGCGCGGCGCACGACGGCGCCCTTGCCGATGCGCACACCCGGCATGAGGACGCTGCCCTCCACGGTTGCGCCGCTGTCGACCATCACGTTGGAGCTGAGCACGGAGTTGCGCACCGTGGCCGCCGACAGGATGCAGCCAGCCCCGACCACGGACTCCTGGGCGAGGCCGCCCTGCACGAACTTGGCGGGCGCGAGGTTCTCCGTCTCGCCGCGGATCGGCCAGCGCCGGTTGTAGAGGTTGAAGATGGGGTGGACCGACACGAGATCCATATGGGCGTCGTAGAACGCGTCGAGCGTTCCCACGTCCCGCCAGTAGCCCCGGTCGCGGTCGGTGGCGCCGGGGACGATGTTGTCCTTGAAGTCGTACACGGACGCTTCGCCCGCCTCGACGAGCGCGGGGATGATGTCGCCGCCCATGTCGTGGTCGGAATCGGAGTTCTCGGAGTCGGCCCGGATGGCGTCGACGAGCACCTTGGTGGTGAACACGTAGTTGCCCATCGACGCGAACGTCATGTTGGGGTCGTCCGGGGTCCCCGGCGGATGCGCCGGCTTCTCGAGGAACTGCACGATGCGGCCCGACTCGTCGCTGTCGATACAGCCGAATGCGAACGCCTCGCTGCGCGGCACCCGGATCCCGGCCACCGTCACGCCGGCGCCCGACTCGATGTGGTGCTGCACCATCTGCTCCGGGTCCATCCGGTACACGTGGTCGGCGCCGAACACGACGATGTACTCGGGGTCCTCGTCGTAGACGAGGTTCAGCGACTGCAGGATCGCGTCCGCGCTGCCGGTGTACCAGCGCGGGCCCAGACGTTGCTGCGCGGGAACGGGAGTGATGTATTCCCCCGCGAACCCGGACAGTCGCCACGTCTGAGAGATGTGGCGGTCCAACGAGTGCGACTTGTACTGCGTCAGAACACACAGGCGGAGGTATCCCGCATTGACCAAATTGCTGAGCACGAAATCGATCAACCGGTAGGCGCCTCCGAAAGGCACAGCGGGCTTCGCCCGATCCGCGGTGAGCGGATAGAGACGTTTGCCCTCGCCGCCGGCGAGCACGATTCCAAGCACATGTGGCTGGCTCCTCACCCTGTCAACCTATCGGGCGGCCACTCCCCCCGCCAGCGAAGCGCCGACTCACAATTTCTCCGATACCCGAATGTGTCCGAGAGCGGTGGCCCGAAGCGGCCCGGACGGTTACGTTAGGCCGGTGCGGGTGGCGATGATGACCAAGGAATATCCACCGGAGATCTATGGCGGTGCGGGTGTACACGTCACCGAACTGGTTGCTCAGTTGAAGCAGCTGTGCGAGGTGGACGTGCACTGTATGGGCGCTCCGCGCGTCGGGGCGGTCGTGCACACCCCCGATCCCGCGCTGGCCGGGGCCAATCCGGCGCTCGCGACGCTGTCCGCCGAACTGCGCATGGCGGACGCCGCGACGGGCGCCGACGTCGTGCACTCGCACACCTGGTACACCGGTCTCGCCGGCCATCTGGCGTCCGCACTGTACGACGTGCCGCACATCCTCACCGCCCACTCCCTCGAGCCGCGCAGGCCGTGGAAGGCGGAGCAGCTGGGCGGCGGCTACCGCATCTCGTCGTGGTCCGAGCGCAACGCGGTGGAGCACGCGGACGCGGTGATCGCCGTGAGCGCCGGCATGCGACTCGACGTCCTCGACGCGTATCCGTTCGTCGACCCGCACCGGGTCCACGTGGTGCGCAACGGGATCGACACGTCCGTCTGGCACGCGGGACCGGCAGGTCACGGGCAGTCCGCGCTGGCGAAGATCGGCGTCGACCCGGACCAGCCGATGGTGGCGTTCGTCGGCCGCATCACCCGGCAGAAGGGCGTCGGTCATCTGATCGCCGCAGCACACCACTTCGCGCCCGAGATCCAGTTGGTGCTGTGCGCAGGCGCCCCCGACACCCCGGAGATCGCCGCCGAGACCGAGCAGGCCGTCGCCGCCCTCGCGGCGCACCGCGGCAACGTGTTCTGGGTGCGCGAAATGCTCCCCACCGAACAGGTGCGGGAAATCCTGTCGGCCGCAACCGTCTTCGTGTGCCCGTCCGTGTACGAGCCGCTGGGGATCGTGAACCTCGAGGCCATGGCCTGCGAGACCGCGGTCGTCGCGTCCGACGTCGGCGGCATCCCGGAGGTGGTGGAGGACGGGGTCACCGGCCGTCTGGTGCACTACAACTCGTACGAGCCGGAAGCGTTCGAGCAGGCGCTGGCCGAGTCGGTCAACGCGATCGCCGCCGACGTCGGCACCGCCGAGGCCATGGGCAAGGCCGGGCGGGCGCGGGCGATCGCCGAGTTCTCCTGGGCGGCCATCGCGCAGCAGACCCTCGACGTCTACCAGGACGCGCTGTCGCGCCGCTGACGCTCAGAGCCGGGTGTAGGTGGACACCGTCACCGACGCCGTCACCGGATATTCCTGCGGCAGCGCCGCGATCGAGGAGGCGAGCCGCTCGGGTGTCAGGTGCCGCGCCGACGGCCCCATCCCCACCAGGCGGGTCACGTCGAGGTGCGACAACGACATCGGGTACTCCACCGCCACGTGGCCGGTGCGCTCGAACCGCCCGGACATCGCGGCCCCGAGCCGCTCGACCTTGCGGTCGTCCACCCGGACCATGCCGAGCAGGTCCACGAGTTCCCCCAGGTGCCGCTCCGTGGGCGTGAGGACCACCAGGGATCCGTGCTCGGCCAGCACCCGGTGCGCCTCGTCGGCGTTGCGGGGCGCGAACACGCACAGGACATGGCTGAGGACGTGGTCACGCACCGGAAGGTGTTGCCACACGTCGGCAACCACCGCCCCGGCGCGCGGGTGGGACCTGGCGATGCGACGGGCCGCGTACTTGGACACGTCCAGCCCGATTCCCCGGCCGGTCGGGGTGGCGTCGAGGACGCGTGCCAGGTAGTGGCCTGTGCCCGCGCCGATCTCGAGGATCCGGGGGTCGTCGACAGCCCCGGTGCCCGCCACCACGGCGTCGGCGACGGCATCCATCAGCGGGTCGAAGCTGCCGCCGCCGAGGAAGTCCGCACGTGCGGCGATCATTTCGGGGCTGTCGCCGTCGAACTTGCCGCCTGCCCCGGTCATCAGGGTGACGTAGCCCTGCCGCGCCACGTCGAAGGTGTGCCCTGCGTCGCACAGGATCGCGCCTTCGTCGAGTTCCACCGGCGACCGGCACTGTGGGCAGGCCAGCAGGTCGGTCACATCGGCCAGCACGAACGTCCGCCTCCCTGTTCCGGACACGGAACAGGCCCCGCACCGAGAACGGCGACGGGGCCTGCCCTGTGAGGTTCTCTCCGCACTCGACTAGCTGGTGACGCCCTTGAGCTCTTCACCGAGTGCGGCAGCTTCCTCCGGGGTGAGCTCGACAACCAGACGTCCACCACCCTCGAGCGGAACCCGCATGACGATTCCTCGTCCCTCTTTGGTTGCTTCGAGGGGACCGTCCCCGGTCCGGGGCTTCATGGCCGCCATCCTCTGCTCCCTCCAGATCTGCGCTGCCTGCTTGCGCCTCGACAAATTTTGGCACCCCGCCAACACTCGGCGAGGCTTGTGACATCCATTCTTCCCTATGGACACGAGTACCGGGAACCTGAGTCACGAATACGCAGGTTCACCGGCAATTCAGGCAGTGATCGGGACCCAGCAGGCGGCGACGTGGTCGTCCACCATCCCGGTGGCCTGCATCAGTGCATAAGCGGTGGTAGGACCCACAAACTTGAACCCTCGCCGCTTCAATTCCTTCGCCATCGCAGTGGACTCGGGTGTGACGGCCGGGACGTCGTTCACGGTGGCCGGACGGCTCGGGCGCGGCGGCGGGGCGAACGACCACAGCAGCGTGTCCAGGTCGGTGTCCGACAACTCCAGCAGGGCCCGGGCGTTGCTCACCGACGCCTCGATCTTGGCGCGGTTCCGGACGATCGACGCGTCCTCGAGCAGGCGCTCCACGTCCCGCTCCGAGTACCGCGCGACCGCCTCCGGATCGAAGCCGGCGAACGCGGCCCGGAAGGCCTCGCGCTTGCGGAGAATCGTGATCCACGACAATCCGGACTGGAACGCTTCGAGGCACAGCCGTTCGTACAATTCGTCGCGGCCGTGCAGCGGACGACCCCACTCGAGGTCGTGGTAGTCGCGGTACAGGCTGGACCCGTCCGTGTCGACCGCCCACACGCACCGCACCCTGTCCTCGGCGCTCACGACGCGTCTCCCGGATGGTCGGACGCAGCTTCGACGGCAGCCAACTGCTCACGCAGCGAATCGATTTCACGACCCAGCCGGGCCAGCGCCCAGTCGACCTCGCTCGCCTTGTACCCCCGCAGCGTCTGCTGGAATCGCAACGCCTCCACGTCGGCGCCCGTCACACCGTCGGCGGGCAAGGCCGTGAGTGTGGTGCCGGGTGGCAGGGGCGCGAGTTCCTCGGAACGGCCGAACACCGCACTGGCGGCGAGGAACAGCATCGCGCCGACGAACGCCATGACGAGCAGATAGAGCAGGGCTGTCACCATGCTCCGATCCTGTCACGGACGTCCGACAGCCTCCCGCCTCAGGGGCGCCCCGTCAGGGGCACACCGTGTTCATCGGCGGACGATCGGCCAGCGCGACGTCCGTCGTCGTCGGCACGAAGGAGTCGCCGTCCACCAGGAACTGGGTCAGACCCGCCCCCGAGTCGGGCACCCCGCAGCGCCGCATCATCGTGCCGATGATCTGCCTGCTCATCACCCCGAGTTCGGACAGCGGGCGGTTCCGGTGCTTGCGCACCCCCAGATTGACCTGGCCGATCGCACCGAGACCGAGACGGTCGTACGTGTCGAGCAGCAACCCGATCTCGACGCCGTACCCGGGGGCGAACGGAACCGCCGACAGCAACTCCCGGGTGCCGGCGTACTCGCCGCCCAGCGGCTGCAGCACACACGTCAGCTCCGGCCGCAGCGACGCCAGCATCGGGCGCGCCACGAGTTCGGTCACCCGGCCGCCGCCGTTGGCGTCCTCCGTCCCGCTGAGCCGGAGCGGACGCCGGTAGTAGCCCTTCACCAGATGGATGCCGTCGGCCGTCAGCAGCGGTCCGAGGAGCTTCGGGACGAACGCCGGATCCGGGTTGATGAGATCGGAGTCGACGAAGGCGATGAGATCGCCGGTGCTCGCGGCGACGGAACGCCACAGCACCTCCCCCTTGCCCGCGACGGGCGGGAAGGCGGGTACCGCCTCCTCCCGGCTGATCACCGTGGCGCCCGCCGCGCGTGCGCGTTCCGCCGTCAGATCCGTCGATCCGGAATCGAGCACGATCAACTCGTCCACCAGCCCGCCGAGCAGCGGGTGGATCGTGTCCACGACCGCGGCGACGGTCTCCTCCTCGTTGAGCGCGGGCAGGACCACCGACACGGTGCGCCCCGCCTTCGCCCGCTCGAGTTCGGCGATGCTCCACGACGGCTGGTCCCAGCTGTTCGCCTCGGCCCAGGAACGCGGGGCCCGCTCCTCCGCCAACATCGTGCGGGCCGGCCGGGCCCCCACGGCACTCATGCCAGCCCCCGCACGGTGCGGGACGGGGCGCGTCGGCCCTGAATCGCGGCCACCATGTCCACCACTCGACGCGTGGGGGCAACTTCGTGGACACGGAAGACTCGGGCGCCTCCTGCGGCGGCCATAGCTGTCGCTGCCAATGTTCCCTCCAACCGCTCGACGAGATCTACCCCTAGAGTCTCCCCGACGAAGTCCTTGTTGCTCAGCGCCATGAGCACTGGCCACCCCGTATTTACAAGATCTTCCACTCGCCGCAACAACTCGAGCCCGTGATAGGTGTTTTTCCCGAAATCGTGGGTCGGATCGATGAGGATCGAGTCGGCGGGCACGCCCAGCCGGGCCGCGTTCTCGGCGGCCGACACCACTTCCTCGAGGACGTCCGCGACGACGTCGGAGTAGCGGACGCGGAACGGCCGGGTCCGCGGGACCGCTCCGCCGGTGTGCGAACAGACGATGCCGGCACCCGTCTCCGCGGCCACCTCGACGAGCGCCGGGTCGGCGCCTGCCCATGTGTCGTTGATCAGGTCGGCCCCCTCGGCGACGGCCAGCCGCGCCACGTCGCTGCGCCAGGTGTCGATGCTGACGAGCAACTCGGGATAGCGTCCGCGGATCGCGGCGACGAACGGCACCACCCGCCGGATCTCCTCCGCCGAGTCGACGACGTCGCCGGGCCCGGCCTTCACGCCGCCGATGTCGACGAGGTCGGCGCCCTCGTCCACGGCCCGCTCGACCGCCGACATCGCCGCGGAGTCGGTGAACGTGGCACCGCGGTCGTAGAACGAATCGGGCGTCCGGTTCACGATGGCCATCACCAGCGCACGATCGACCGCCACGGGCCGCCCGCACAGCGTGGGCGACGGACGGTAGGGCGCGGGCGGTACGTCTCTCTCGGCCATGCCACCAATATTGGCACGCAGCGAAATCGCGCCTCCGGCGCCCGTGAGTACTTCTCAACCACGGGCGGTTAACAAGTACTCACGGGCGCGGCAGCGACCCCTTCGCCACTTCCTCGACGTACCCGTCGTACGCGCGCTCGTAGCCGCCGCTGCGACCGGACAGCACGTGCAGCGTGTCGGTGTCCTCGACGTCGTAGCCCTCCTTGCGGAGTTCCACCTTGCGGCTCTTGAACGTCGACGTCTGCTCCAGCGAGTCGACGACGCGGACGAACAGCGGCACCGCGTACGACGGCAGCCGCTGGAACAGCAATTCCGCCACGTCGGAGCCGTCGAAGTCCTCGTTCTCGTGCAGCGTCACCGCGGCCATCCCGGCGCGACCGTCGGTGCCGGGGATCTCGACGCCGTACACGACGGCATGCTCGACCGCGGGATGCGCGAGAAGCGCGCCCTCGACCTCGGTGGTCGCGACGTTCTCCCCCTTCCAGCGGAACGTGTCGCCGAGCCGGTCGACGAACGCGACGTGCGCCCAGCCCTGGCGGCGCACCAGGTCGCCGGTGTCGAACCAGCAGTCGCCGTCGTCGAACGCGTCGCGGACGAGTTTCTTGTCGGTGGCGTCCTCGTCGGTGTAGCCGTCGAAGGGTGCCCGGTCGGTCACCTTCGACAGCAGCAGGCCGACCTCTCCGGTGGACACCTTCCGCAGTTTGCCGTCGGAGTGCCGCCGCGGCGCACCGTTGTCCTCGTCGTACTCGACCACGGCATGCGGGAGGGGGCAGATGCCCGCGGTCCGGTCGACGTTGAGGGCGTTGACGAACGCGATGTTGCATTCGCTGGCGCCGTAGAACTCGGCCACCCGGGAGATGCCGAACCGGGTGGTGAACTCGGACCAGATCTCCGGACGAAGCCCGTTTCCGACCATCAGCCGGACGTCGTTGTCGCGGTCGCCCGGCTTCTCGGGCTGGTTGAGCAGGTACCGGCACAGTTCACCGATGTAGGTGAACGCGGTGGCCCGGTTCAGTGCGACGTCGTCCCAGAACTTGGACGCCGAGAACTGTTTGCCCAGCGCGAGCGTCGCCCCCGACCCCAGCACCGAGGACAGCGACACCGTCAGCGCGTTGTTGTGGTACAGCGGCAGGCAGCAGTAGAGGACGTCGCTACCGCGCAGCCGGACTCCCATGTTGCCGAGTCCGGACATGCTCTTGAGCCAGCGGAAGTGACTCATCAGGCTGGCCTTCGGCAGGCCGGTGGTGCCGGAGGTGAAGATGTAGAAGGCCTTCTCCCGGGCCTGGATCTGCTCGCACACCTCGGGGTTGCCGTCGCCGGCCTTCCCGGCGAGCCGGTCGAGGTCGTCGAAGTACACCACCGAGGCCGCGGCGGGCTGTTCGTCGAGCGAGTCCATGGCCTCGCCGCACGCCTCGGACACCACGAGGACGCGGCTGTCGAGCAGCGAGATGCTGTGCGCGAGCACGTCTCCGCGCTGATTGTGGTTCAGCATCCCGGCGGTGGCACCGAGCTTGACCGCGGCGAGTGCGATGAGCAGCGTCTCGGGGGCGTTCTTGCCCAGGATCCCGACGACGTCCCCGCGCGACACTCCGAGGTCGGCGAGTACGTGGGCGTAGCGGTTCACCCGGATGTTGGCGTTCCGGTAGCTCAGCGAGTCGCCCTCGAACCGCAGGAACGTGCGGCGCGGGTGCGCGGCGGCGGCGCGCTGGAAGACCAGGCCGATCGACTCCTTCGCGTCGGGGGTCCGGATGAGGCCGAGGACTCCCTTCGCCATGGTCGGCAGTTCCGGGATCATGGCAGGCAACCGCCTGGCCAAATCGACCACACCGATCGTCGAACGTGCTTCAGAACGCATGACATCCCCTCAGGCCTGCAGTATGAATCAGGTCACCTTACTGCACGGTAACAACGTGCGCCACGCCGGCGATCGGACGGCTCCTCAGGGGCGGCAGGCGTCCAGCGCCTCCCCGACCTCGGTCCGGATGAGCAGCCTGTCGAGTGCGCGCTGCGCCACGAAGCCGCCTCCCCGCAGACCGTTGATCCAGTCCAGCAGCCCCGTGTAGTGACCGTGCGGATCGAGCAGGACGACCGGCTTCTCGTGCATGCCGAGATAGCCCGCGGTCCAGGTTTCGAACAGCTCCTCGAGCGTGCCGATACCGCCGGGCAGCGTGACGAACGCGTCGGCCCGGTCCTCCATGACCTGCTTGCGCTGGCGCATGGTGTCGGTGACGACGAGTTCGTCCGCGTCGACGTCGGCCACTTCCCTGTGCACGAGGGCTTTCGGGATGACTCCGACGGTCGTCGCCCCGGCGGCGCGGGCGGCCACGGCCACTGCGCCCATCATGGAGAGATTGCCGCCGCCGGACACGAGTTGCCAACCGCGCTTTCCGATTTCGGTGCCCACCTGGGCCGCCAGCTCCAGGAAGTGATCATCCACTGGCCCGGAAGCACAGTAGACGCACACCGAGAACGGCTGCGGTGGAACATTTTCCGGGTTCACCACTGCTCCTCCGTTCCGAGCAGTTCGGCCTCGTCGACTCCCTGCTGAGATTTGACGACGATCCGCACCGCCTCCTCGACACTGTCCGTGACGTGCAGCAGGTTGACGTCACCTTCCGAGATCTTGCCGCTGCGTTCGAGGGTTCCGCGGATCCAGTCGACGAGCCCGGACCAGTACTCGGTGCCGAACAGGATGATCGGGAACCGGGTGACCTTGCGCGTCTGCACCAGGGTCAGCGCCTCGAACAGTTCGTCGAGCGTCCCGAAGCCGCCGGGCAGGCAGATGAACGCCTGCGAGTACTTCACGAACATCGTCTTGCGGGCGAAGAAGTACCGGAAGTTGATACCGAGGTCGACCCACTCGTTGAGGCCCTGCTCGAACGGCAACTCGATGCCGAGGCCGATGGAGTATCCACCCGACTCGCTGGCGCCGCGGTTGGCGGCCTCCATCACACCGGGGCCGCCGCCGGTGATGACGGCGTATCCGGCCTCGGCCAGGCGCGCACCCAGCGCCCGTCCCGCCTCGTACTCGGGATGACCGGGCTCGGTGCGGGCGGACCCGAACACGGTGACCGCACGCGGCACCTCGGCGAGGGCACCGAACCCTTCGACGAATTCGCTCTGGATCCGCAGGACCCGCCACGGGTCGGTGTGCACCCAGTCGGTCCGCCCCCGCTCGTCGAGCAACTGCTCGTCGGTGGTGGTGTCGTCCTTGCGGGCGCGCCTCAACTGCACCGGACCCCGGTGCCTCACGGACGAGGACTTCCGCCCGTAATTGTTCTTCTCGGGTGCCATGCGCCCCAGGCTAACGGGTGGCCCGTTCGGGGCACCGGGCAGTCACGGGGTGCTCAGATAGGCGCGGAGCACGGTCGCCACGTCGGTGATCTGCTGGACGGGGACGTGCTCGTCGCGCTTGTGCGCGAGGTTCGGATCGCCGGGACCGTAGTTGACGGCCGGGATGCCGAGCGCGGAGAACCTGGACACGTCCGTCCACCCGTACTTGGCGCGGAACTCGCCGCCCGCCGCCTCGATGAGGGCCGCGGCCGCCGGATCCGTCAGCCCGGGGAGCGCGCCCGGCGACAGGTCCGTGACCTCGAAACCCAGCTCGAGACCGTCGAAGACCTCCCGCACGTGGTCGATGGCCTGCTCGGCGCTGCGGTCGGGTGCGAAGCGGAAGTTGACGTCCAACTCCGCCGCGTCCGGGACGACGTTGCCCGCGACTCCGCCGGCGATCCGCACGGCGGACAGCCCCTCCCGGTACACGCAGCCGTCGATGTCCACCGACCGCGCGGTGTAGTCCGACAGCCGCTGCAGGACCGGGGCGAACCGGTGGATCGCGTTGTCGCCGAGCCACGATCTCGCGGAGTGCGCACGGGTGCCGCGGGTGGTCAGTGTCACCCGCAGCGTGCCCTGGCAGCCGGCCTCGATGAGCCCTCCCGTCGGCTCGCCCAGGATCGCGACGTCCGCGCGCAGCCACTCGGGTATCTCACGTTCGATCCGTCCGAGCCCGTTGTGGACGGCCGCGATCTCCTCGCAGTCGTAGAACACCAGGGTCAGGTCGTGCGCGAGGTTCTCCACGGTGGCGGCGAGATGCAGGAACACCGCGTCGCCCGACTTCATGTCGACCGTTCCGCACCCGTGCAGCAGGTCGCCCTCACGCCGGGACGGCACGTTGTCCGCGATCGGCACGGTGTCGAGGTGCCCGGCGAGCATCACCCGGCTCGGGAGCCCCCGATCGGTGCGGGCGAGCACCGCGTTGCCGTTGCGGATGATCTCGAAACCGGTGGTCTGCTCGCCCAGCGCCGACTCGACGGCGGCGGCGATCGCCGACTCGTCGTGGGAGACGCTCGGGATGTCCACCAGCGCGGCGGTGAGGTCGATGGGATCAGCGTGGAGGTCGAGTGTGCTCACCGGTCCACCCTAAGCCGACCCGCCTTCCCGCTACGGTGTTGCTACCCGTCGAAGCCACCCGGGATCTCGTAGATCGCACCGTCGAAACCGATGCGGAACAACCGTCCCGCGGAGAAGCCGCCGGACCCCTGCCCGTACACGACCATGCTCGACGACGGCAGTCCCGACGCCAGCACGCAGTACTGGCCCGGCGCGTCGACGCGCCAGATCTCGCCGCGCACGTTGGCCGGGACCACCGGGCGTCCCCGCGAATCCAGGGTCAGGCCGTCGGGTGCCGCGAACGTGTCGGGACCGGACAGGTCGAGGATGCTTTCGGAGGCTCCCGGGTTCGCGATCGGGATCCGGCTCACGCCCGGGTTCACGAACGTCCGCGACACGTAGAGGTACCGGTCGTCGACACCGAGCACCGCGCCGTTCGCGCTGGGCAGCGTCGCCCAGTTCGGTTCGACCCGGCCGTCGGGGAACACCCGCCCGATCTGCGTTCCGAAGTCGTTGGTGGCGTACGCGGTCCCGGCGGCGTCGACGTCGAGTCCGTTCGCCGCGCTCAGACCCGACACGAACGGGGTGAGCGCGCCGGTGGCGGTGTTCAGCTTCGCGATCGCTCCCGGACGCAGGATGTCGCCGAGGAGCACACGGGCGTCCGCGCCGTACCCCACCAGCAGTGATCCGTCGGACGCCCAGGCGAGGGCGCCCGCGCCGCTGCCGCCAGGCACCGTCGCGACGGGGACCGCCGGCGCTCCCGGCGCGTCGAGACGGAACACCCGCCCGCTGATCAGGTCGGTCGTGTAGAGCCGGCCGCCGCCGTCCACGGCGACGCCCTCGAGCGCGGCACCCGGCACGCGCCCCACCAGGACCGGCGGCTGGCCTGCGCCCGGACACACCGGCGCGGCGGACGCGGTCTGCGGCGCCGCCACCGACACCACCCCGGCGAGCAACGCCCCCGCGGCCACGGCCCGCAGGCCGCGTCCCGTGACTCGGCCCCACTGTGAAATACGCATTGCCACGACCTTTCCCGGTGTCTCGCACGTGCCCCGTGCATGGTCCCCCATGAGCCCGGAACCCGCTCGGTTTCGAATCGATCACGCCGAGATAACGACCGCTCGAGAATGCCCGAGTAATGAGGCAGTAACCTCTACTGCCGTGAGCACACAGGGAGCATCAGCAGTAGGCATCGCCAACGTGACCGTCGGCGGCACGGTCCTCGACACCTGGTTCCCGGCGCCTGAGCTGGGAACGTTCGACAGCGCGGGCACCGTGCGGATCGAGGGTGGCGACATCCCCTCCGATCTGGCACTTCTCGCCGGACCCGACGAGGCACGTGAGGTCGACCAGGTCGTGGTGCGCACCACCATCGCCGACCTGTCCGCGCCGCCTGCCGACGCCCACGACGCCTACCTGCGCCTTCACCTCCTCTCGCATCGCCTGGTGGCCCCGCACGGCGTCAACCTCGACGGACTGTTCGGCCTGCTGTCCAACGTGGTGTGGACCAACTTCGGCCCCTGCGCTGTCGAGGGCTTCGAGAAGGTGCGGTCCCGCCTGCGTATCCGCGGCGTCGTCACCGTGTTCGGTGTCGACAAGTTCCCGCGCATGGTCGACTACGTCGTCCCGTCCGGCGTCCGCATCGCCGACGCCGACCGCGTCCGCCTGGGGGCCCACCTGGCCAGCGGCACCACCGTGATGCACGAAGGCTTCGTCAACTTCAACGCGGGCACGCTCGGCAGTTCGATGGTCGAAGGCCGTATCTCCGCCGGTGTCGTCGTCGACGACGGATCCGATGTGGGCGGCGGCGCCTCGATCATGGGCACCCTGTCCGGTGGCGGCAAGGAGACCATCTCCGTCGGCAAGCGCTGCCTGCTCGGCGCCAATGCCGGTCTCGGCATCTCGCTCGGCGACGACTGCGTCCTCGAGGCCGGGCTGTACGTGACCGCGGGTACCAAGGTCACCGGCCCGGACGGCACCGTCGTGAAGGCCAAGGAACTCAACGGCCAGTCCAACCTGCTCTTCCGTCGCAACTCCGTGTCCGGGGCCGTCGAGGTCGTGCCGTGGAAGGGCACCGGCGTCGAACTGAACGCCGCGCTGCACGCCAACGACTGACGCTGTGAGCGGTTCGCGAACACCCGGCACATCGACCGATTCGACCGGCACCCTCGGCCGGGGCCTGAAGGTCCGTCACCTGACGATGATGGGCCTCGGTTCCGCGATCGGTGCCGGACTGTTCCTCGGTACCGGTGTCGGGATCGCGACCGCCGGTCCGGCCGTCCTCGTCTCCTACCTTCTCGCCGGCATCATCGTCGTCTTCGTGATGCGGATGCTCGGCGAGATGGGAGCGGCGATTCCGGCCAGCGGATCCTTCTCGCACTACGCGCGGATCGGCATCGGCGACTGGGCCGGATTCGTGATGGGGTGGCTCTACTGGTTCATGTTGATCATGGTGCTCGGCGCCGAGATCACGGGCGCCTCCGGCATCGTGAGCGCCTGGCTGCCCGGGGTGCCGCAGTGGGTGGTCGCCCTCGTGTTCGTGATCTTCTTCGCGGTCGTCAACCTCGCGAAGGTCAGCAACTTCGGCGAGTTCGAGTTCTGGTTCGCCGCCATCAAGGTCACCGTCATCATCGGTTTCCTGGTGATCGGTGTGCTGCTGGTGTTCGGCCTGCTCCCGGACACCGAACCGGTGGGCACCACCAACCTGTTCGGGCACGGCGGCTTCATGCCGGAGGGCTTCGCCGGCGTCGCCGCGGGACTGCTGGTGGTGGCCTTCGCGTTCGGCGGCATCGAGATCGTGACCATCGCGGCCGCGGAGTCCGAGGACCCGGAGCGTTCGATCGCCGTGGCGGTGCGCAGCGTCGTCTGGCGCATCAGCGTCTTCTACCTCGGTTCGATCTCGATCATGGTCCTCGTCCTTCCCTGGGACTCGTCGGACCTGAAGAGCGGACCGTTCGTAGCCGTTCTGAACCAGGCGCACATCCCGTACGTGGCCGGGTTCATGGAACTCGTGGTCGTGGTGGCGTTGCTGTCGGCGTTCAACGCCAACATCTACGGCACGTCGCGGATGGCGTATTCGCTGTCGCGGCGCGGCGACGGTCCCGCATTCATGGCCCGGATCTCGAATTCCGGGGTGCCGCTCAATGCGGTGCTGCTGTCGGTGTTCTTCGGTTTCGTCAGCGTGCTGCTCAACTGGTGGCTGCCGGACGACCTGCTGGGTCTGCTCCTCAACGCCGTCGGCTCGGCGCTGCTCGTCATCTGGATCTTCATCGTCGTCTCACACCTGAAGCTGCGCCCGCGGCTCGAACGCGAGGGCAAGCTGACGGTGCGCATGTGGCTGTTCCCGTGGCTCAGCTACCTCACGCTCGCGATGCTCGCCGGTTTCGTCGTGCTCATGCTGTTCGACACCGACGCCCGCACCCAGCTGATCTCGACGTGCGTGCTGTTCCTCGTCATCGCGGCCCTCGGCTTCATCAACACCCGGCTGCGAAGGCATTCCCGGACGGTGTGACCCGGGGCCGGGCACTCACCGGTCGGGCGTCCGATCCGGATCTCCGGAGGTGCGCGCCGCGTGGGCGAGGACCTGCGGACCGGTCACCAGCGCTTTCCGCCACGGCGCGACACCCTCGATCTCGATCTCGATCGACAGACTCAGCACGGTCCGGATCAGCACGATCACACCGAGCACCGCGGCATCGGTCAGCGACGGCGTCGACGTGACGGTCTTGACGATGTCCGCCGCGACGAGCAGTTCCAGACCGAGCAGGATCGCGCCGCCGAGCGACTCCCGCAGGGTCTTGAACGCCCGGGCACCGTCACCGGTCCGCTTCCAGGCCCGCACGGCGAGGACGAACGCGAAGACGAATCCCAGGACCATGGACGAGACACCGAGCACTTCGAACAATTCGGTCGCGAACTCGAAGAACCTGACAGTGTCCATGTGTGAGCGTTCCTGTTCCGGAGGATGTTCGCGGAGGCTGCCTACCCGTCCCCCGCATCACGGTAGGCGCTAACTGCGGCCGCGGGCGGCCAACGCGTTGACGAACACGTTGGCGATGTCGGCGGGATCCTTCGCGACGTAGCTCGACCCTCCGGTTACCCGCGAGATCTCGGCGAGCGTGGCCGCGTCCGCGTCGTCGGTGATGCCGATGGTCACGATGATGACGGGCCGGGCCGGGTCCATCTCACGCTCCAGGATGCCGAGCAACTGTTCCTTCGTGATGGAGTCCGGGTCCTCGTTGGCGCCGTCGGTCAGGATGATCACGCTGTTCACCGCGCGCGGGTCGTAACTGTCCTGCACCGTCCGGAACGCGGCGAGCGTCGTGTCGTACAGGCCGGTGCCGCCGCCGATCAGCCCCTCGACCTTCCCCGCCTGCTGCGCCATCAGCGCACGCTGCGTGAGTCCGTCGACGACGGTGTCGTAGCGGCGGATCGGGACCAGCTCCTGATAGTCCTGAGGTCCGCCGCCCCGCCCCTGCGAGAACGCCCACAGCCCCGCGGACACGCTGTCCGGGAACATCGCGTTGCCTGCGAGGGCGGCATCGACCGTGAGGTCCATGCGCGACCGGTTGCCCGCCGGGGTCTCCATCGACCCCGACACGTCGATCGCGACGAGCGTGCGGATCGGCAGCGCCATCAGCGCCCATCCGCCCAGGGCGTCCTGCAGCGGCGACTCGTCGTCGAGCGCGAGCTTGGTGACCCGGCCGACGCCGCGGCCGTCGGCCGGTGGGCTCCCGTCCGGTCCGCGGAATCCGTGCTCGGCGAGCACCGCGCGGGCCTCCTCTCCGCCGAGGACCGCGGCGACGGCACGGGCCACCTGGGTGGCCTTGTAGTGCCGGTCCGGGGCAGGCGACGTGACGACGAGCGGGAAGTTCATGAAGTTGCTGCCCGTCGGGGGAACCGTCGCGGCGAGCGTTCGCGCGCCGTCACCGTCGGTGAATTCGAGCACGGACTGTTCGGTGGCGACGGCGACTCCGCCGTTGTCGACGACGCCCTGCAGCATCTCCTCGCCGACGGGTTCGTCCTCGGTGCGCGCACTTTCCTCCTGCGCGAGCGGGACCAGCGCCGCCCGCACCGTCCCCGCGGACACGGGATCGGCTTGGCCCTCGGCGAGTGCCGCGTTGATCGGCGCCTGCGCGACCCCCGTCACGAGGGGGTTGCCCAGCTGGATGTCCTTGATCTGCAGGGCCGCGAGCCACGTCGGTGACGTGGGTGCGTCCTCCGCGCGGGAGGCCAGCACGACGGGCGAGGACGCGACCGACCCCGTCATGACCTCGACCGGCCCGGCCGCGGTGAGTGCCGCCTTGCCCACCCATGCCCCACTGTCGGGGATCCAGAGGTCGGGGGCGTCGGTTCCCTTGCCGAGCCGTCCCGCGATGTCGCCGGATGTCGCGGCGCCGACGGCGATGTTCGCGCAGCCCAGGTCGGTGCTCTTCGCTTCGCCGAGGATGGTGTCGAGGGCGGGAGCGATGCTCGGGTCGGCGGCGAGGGTGTAGTCGGTGACCTGGTCGCACTCGTCCGCCCAGGAGCGCACCGCCTGAACGACGACCACGACGGAGGCCACGAGCCCGATGACGGCGGCAGCGCACACCGCGTAGAAGGCGGGTGAGCGCCCCTCTCGCTCCGGCCCCGCGCTCGAATGACGCCCTCCGGCCATCGCCTGCCCCCTCTAACGGTTCGGTCACGAGACGACCACCGTCGCATCGGACCGAATATGATCCGGCCCACATCGTAGCGAACGGTGCTCGGAAAAACTTTGTGCTGGTGACAGGATTTTCCGTCCAGCGGCGCGAGCGGACCTGTCAGCGGTCGGGTTGCTCGACCTCGAGCCGGCGTGCCACGAGCGCGGCCTGGATCCGCCGGAGCCCGGACGGGCGGGTCGGATCGCAGCCCGTCAGCTGCGCCACCCGTTTGAGCCGGTAGTCGACCGTGTTGGTGTGAAGGTGCATCTGCTTCGCGGTCCGCTGCCGATTCAGATCGTGGCCGATGTGCACCTCGAGCGTCTCGACCAGTTCGGGCGAGCCCTTCAGCGGTTCGAGGAGCCGGGCCAGGTAAGTCCTGCCCGGCCCCGGCCGGGTGAGCTGGTATTCGAGCGCCAGATCGTCCATCTCGTAGAGGCCCGGCTCCAGGCCCAGCTGATGGGCGAGACCCAGGAGTTCGTGGACCTGATCCGCCGCCGCGGGGATACCGTCGGTCCGGACCCGGGTCGCGGTGGCGGTGAGGGGAACCCCGGCGGCAGCGCCGATCCGGTCGAGCAGGGAGACCATCCACGCCCGCTCCGGCGAACCCGGCAGCAGCAGCGTGCCGCCGTCGGGGCTCAGCGAACAGAGGGCCGCCCCACCCGCGGCGTCCGCCAGTTCGATCTGCAACCGGTGCAGCTTCTGCCGGGCGACGACGGCCTTGCGCCGGTGGGTCACGGCCTCGGTGGGATGCGAGGGAATCGACAGCCCCAGCACCACGTACTCGTCGGCCAGCTCCACACCCGCATGCCGGGCCGCGGTCGCCGCGTTCCGACCGCTGAGCAGCGCCGTGACGAGATTGACTGCGGCACCGTCGCGTTCGCTGTTGACCGCTTCGAGTTCCTCCACATAGCTGGTCGTGGCGGCGACCGTCACGCATTCGAGGAGGCTGAACATCACCTTCTGGATGACCAGGAGTTCGGGCAGGTCCTCCTCGCGGGCGTTCGAGGCGACGAGATCGCCGGCCTCGCGGATGCCTTCGTGGAGGATGCGGAGCACGAGTTTCAGCGGGAATCCCTCGCGGGCCCAGCGCGCGGAACTGTTGCGGACCTCCGCGAGGTCCTCGTCCGTCGGGCTGATGCCCTCGTCGAGCATCTGGATGCCGAGACCGAGGCAGACGATGGTGAAATCCATGACGTCGCTCTGCAGTTGTTCGCCGGGAAGCGAACCGCACGGGGTGACGTTGTCGGCGAAATGCCGGACCAGGTTCTGCGCGACAGTCAGCGTGTCGCGCAGCGGGGCGGACGCGGGCCTGCCGTCGACGAGGATCTGCGAACCCGCCTCAGGACTGTGATTCGTCATAGCTCTGATCGCTCCCGTGGGTGGATGACACCGAACTCCCGCATCATCGACATCACGCAAACATAACGAGGGTCCGCTTCTGTCACAGTTGTATCACGACAGAGCCCTGTCCAGGGCGAATACAGGAATCGCAGCAGAGTGGTCGGTCAGTTCTCCTCGGCGACCCGGACCACCAGCTTGCCGAAGTTGCTGCCCCGGAGCAGCCCGATGAACGCCGCGGGCGCATTCTCGAGCCCGTCCACGACGTCCTCGCGGTAGGCGAATCGGCCCTCCCGGATCCACCCGGACACGTCGCGCTGGAAGTCCGCGTACATCTCGGAGACGAACTCGCTCTGGATGAACCCGCGGATGGTGAGGCTCTTGACGAGCACCCGGCTGAAGAACCCGGGCAGCCGATCCGGCCCCTCGGGGGTCTCCGTGTCGTTGTACTGCGCGATCAGGCCGCACACGGGAACGCGCGCGTACAGGTTGAGCAGCGGCAGCACCGCCGCGGCCACCGCGCCGCCGACGTTCTCGAAGTAGACGTCGATACCGTCGGGACACGCGGCGCGCAGTTCCTCGGCGAAGTTCGGGGACCGGTGGTCGACGGCGGCGTCGAATCCGAGTTCGTCCAGCAGGTAGGCGCACTTCTCCGGCCCGCCCGCGATGCCGACGGCCCGGGCGCCCTTCTGTTTCGCGATCTGCCCGACGGCGGAACCGACCGGACCGCTGGCCGCCGCGACGACCACGGTCTCGCCAGCCTTGGGTTGCCCGATCCTCAGCAGGCCGGAGTACGCGGTGAAGCCGGGCATGCCGAGTACTCCGACCGCGGTCGACAACGGGGCGCCGTCGCGGTCGAGTGCACGGAGGTGGTTGCCGTCGACCACGGCATGCGACTGCCAGCCCGCGTACCCGAGAACGTAGTCACCGGCCTCGAAATCCGGGTGCCGGGAGTCGACGACCTGCCCGACGGTGCCGCCGACCATGACCTCGTCGATCTCGACCGGTTCGGCGTACGACTCGGCGGCGCTCATCCGCCCGCGCATGTACGGGTCGAGCGAGAGATAGATGACGCGGATCAGCACCTGGCCGTCGGCGGGGTCGGGGAGGTTCACCGCCTCGAGCCGGAAGTTGTCGGCGGTGGGCGCGCCGTCCGGCCGGGAGGCGAGGACGATCCGGGTGCTCTGGACGATGCTCTCGACACTCACTGTGCGCCTGCCAATCCGTGTTGGGCCGGTATCGCCCGCCACCTTACCGATTTCAGAACAGCTGCTTCTTCTGCACCTTGCCCATCGCGTTGCGGGGAAGCGACTCGACGACGCGAATCTCGCGGGGCCGCTTGTGCACCGACAGTTCGGTGGCCACGTGCTCGATCAGCGCGGCCTCCGACACGTCGTCACCCACCACGAACGCCACGAGCCGCTGACCGAGGTCCGGGTCGGGGACGCCGACGACCGCCGCCTCCCGCACGCTCGGGTGGCCGAGGAGGGATGTCTCCACCTCGCCGGCCCCGACGCGGAATCCACCCGATTTGATGAGGTCCGTGGATTCGCGGCCGACGATGCGGTGGAACCCGCCCGGGTCGATGACGGCGACGTCGCCGGTCTTGAAGAAGCCGTCGTCCGTGAACGATTCGGCGGTCGCGTCGGGTCTGCCGAGGTAGCCGTCGAACAGCATCGGCCCCCGCACCTGCAGGCCACCGATGGATTCGCCGTCGTGGGGGACGTCGCCGCCGCGCTCGTCGCGCAGCCGGGTCTCGACGCCGCGGAGCGGCACACCGACCCACCCCGGGCGTCGTTCGCCGTCGGCGCGGGTGCTGAGCGTGAGCATCGTCTCGCTCATGCCGTACCGCTCGACGAGTGCGAGCCCGGTCAGCTCCTGCACCTTCTCGAACACCGGGACGGGCAGCGGGGCGCTCCCCGACACCAGCAGTCGCGCACCCGACAGAGCCCGCGCCGACTCGGGGTCGCCTGCGATGCGACTCCACACCGTGGGGACTCCGAAGTACATCGTTCCGCGCGCCGCGGCGTAGGCGGCCGGGGTGGGTTTGACCGTGTGGACGAGCCTGCTGCCGATACGCAGCGGTCCCAGCACACCGAGGATCAGCCCGTGGATGTGGAACAGCGGAAGTCCTTGCACCAGAGTGTCGTTGCGGGTCCACTGCCAGGCGTCCGCGAGGGCGTCGAGACCGGCGGCGATGGCCTTCCTGCTGATCAGGACTCCCTTGGGCGGTCCCGTCGTGCCGGACGTGTAGAGCACGAACGCGATGCTCGACTCGGGTGGTTCGGGGTAGCTGTGCCACGACCGGGCGTGGAGGCGCACCGGAACGACGGGCAGGCCCGCAGCGTCAGCCGGCGCCTCACCGAGCCACGCCTGCGCACCGGAATCGCGCAGGATGTGCTCGAGTTCGGCGGGGCCGGAATCGGGCGGCACCGGCACCGCGGTCACACCGGCGATGAGGCAGCCCACGACGGCGAGGACGGTGCTCGCGGTGGGGGTGGCGAGAATCGCGACCCGATCCGCGCGTGCCACCCGTTCGGCCACGGACGTCGCCGCACCGAGCACGTCGCCTCGCGACAGGGTGGTGTCGCCGATCCGGATGGCGTCGGGAATGTCGTCGCCCTGGGCGACGGCCAGAGGATTCAGAGATCGCAGCAGCACATCGACAGCTTCTCACAGGGCCCGGGCGCGGTCCGGTGGGTCTCCCGGCGGCGGACTGACGGTGGCGAGTGCCGCGCCCAGCAGGGCCCCGGTCAGGACGGCCAGTCCGTGGGCGTCGTCGACCACCACCAGCAGGACTCCGGCGAGCACGATGCCACCACTCGCGGCGAGGACTCGCCTGTCCTTGGACTGCATCACCACCAGCCCCGCGAACGACGCGGCCAGCGCGAGCGTGGCACCGGAATTGCCCGCGCCGGGCGACGGGAACAGGAAAGCGGTGAACAGGCCGAAGATGATCTGGCTCGCCACGAACAGCAGTACTGCCCGGACTCCACCCCATACCCGGACCGCGAGCGGCGCCACCCAGGCGAGGACGAGCAGGTTCACCACGGTTCCGGCCAGTCCCCCGTCCTGCACCGCGACCGACGTGAAGATCCGCCACCACTGGTGGTCCCGGATCTGGTCGGGGTCACGCTCGAGGGCGTCGAGGACGGCGGGAACGACGATCTGCAGCAGCGACGGCACGGCGATCAGCAACCACAGCACCACCGCGGTGCGCGGCGGACGGGTGAACCCCGCCTCGCCGATGCGCCCCTCACCGATCCGCACCGATCCGATCAGTGAGGCGAGGACGAGAACGACGACGAAGAGGACCGCGCTGATCCATCCCGCGCCAGAAGTCGTCACCGCGAAACTCTACAACGGCGCGCCCGCACCGGATCCGGTCAGCGGCCCGCGCCGGTCAGTCCCGGGTGACCACCGAGCGCAGGAAGAACCGCAGGTTCGAGGGACGCTCGGCCAGTCGCCGCATGAAGTACGCGTACCACTGACTTCCGTAGGGCACGTACACCCGAACCTGCTTGTCCCGGTTCGCGAGCCGGAGTTGCTCGACGTCCCGGATCCCGAACAGCATCTGGTGCTCGTAGGCGTCCGCGGCGCGGCCGGTGCGCCCGACCAGCGGGGCGACCGCGTCGATGACGGCCGGGTCGTGCGAGGCCACCATCGGGTACCCGTCGCCTTCCATGAGGATCGTCAGGCAACGCAGATACGAGGCGTCCACGGCGGCGCGGTCCTTGAATGCCACGGACTCGGGTTCCCGGTACGCCCCCTTGCAGAGCCGGACCCGCGAGCCGGGGCCCGCGAGGGCACGACAGTCGTCCTCGGTGCGGCGCAGATACGACTGCAGCACCGCACCGAGCCACGGGAAGTCGGTGCGGAGTTCGCGGACGATCGCGAGCGTCGAATCGGTGGTGGTGTGGTCCTCGGCGTCCACGGTCACCCACACCCCGGCCGCCTCGGCTGCGGCGCAGATCGTGCGGGCGTTGCCGGTGGCGATCCGTGTGCCGTCGCCGGCGAGCGCCTGACCGAGCGCCGACAACTTCATCGACACCTCGAGCCGCCGGACCCCCGACGTCCCGTCCGCCGCCTCCGGCAGGGCACCGAGATCGGCGACGAGCGCCAGGTACTCGTCGACCGTCGCCTGCGCACCCGCTGCGTCATGGGTGTCCTCACCGAGGAAGTCGATCGACACCGACCGGCCCGAATCGAGGATCTCCCGAACGGACGCCAGCGCCGACTCCCGGCTCTCGCCCGCCACGAAGCGGTCGACCAGTTTCCGGGTGACCGGGGCACCGGTGACGGCGCGTTTGACGCGCGACGACCGGGCCGCCGCGAGGATCGCCGGGCGGAGCGGATTCGCCAGGACCGTCGGCGCTTTCATTCCGACCCCATGTGCGGATATCGGTAATCGGTGGCGGGGACGAACGTCTCCTTGATGGTGCGGGCCGACACCCAGCGCAGCAGGTTGAGTTTGGACCCGGCCTTGTCGTTGGTACCGGAGGCGCGGGCCCCGCCGAACGGTTGCTGCCCGACGACGGCACCGGTCGGCTTGTCGTTGACGTAGAAGTTTCCGGCGGTGTACCGCAGTGCCGACGTGGCCTGCTCGACGGCCTGCCGGTCGTCGGCGATCACCGCACCGGTCAGTGCGTACGGGGCCGCCGAGTCGACCTTGGCGAGCACGTCGGCGAACGCGTTCGGGGCCGAGTCGTCGTACACGTGCACCGTCAGGATCGGGCCGAAGTACTCGGTGGTCATTGCCTCGTCGGCGGGGTCGTCCGCGAGGAGCACGGTGGGACGGACGAAGTAGCCGACGCTGTCGTCGTACTTGCCGCCGACGGCGATCTCGAGGCCTGCCGCGCCGCGGGCGCGTTCGATGGCCGCGACGTTCTTGTCGTAGGCGCGCCGGTCGATGAGGGCGCCGCCGAAGTTCTCCAGGTCTGTCACGTCCCCGTAGGTGAGGGCGTCGACTTCCGCAGTGAACGTGTCCCGCATCCTCCGCCACAACGATTTCGGGACGTAGGCCCGGGAGGCGGCGGAACACTTCTGGCCCTGGTATTCGAATGCGCCGCGGACCAGCGCCGTCCGGAGTACGTCCTCGTCGGCCGAGGCGTGCGCGACCACGAAGTCCTTGCCGCCGGTCTCCCCCACCAGCCGGGGGTAGCCCGCGTACTGCCCGATATTCGCGCCCACCTCGCTCCAGAGATGCTGGAACGTGCGGGTCGATCCCGTGAAGTGGATTCCGGCGAGCCGGGGGTCGCTCAGCAGCACCTCCGACACCGCCTGCCCGCTGCCGGTGAGCAGATTGATCACACCCGGGGGCATGCCCGCCGCTTCGAGCAGTTTGATCGTCCAGTACGCGGCGACGGTCTGCGTCGACGACGGCTTCCAGATCACCGTGTTGCCCATCAGCGCGGGCGCGGTCGGCAGATTGCCGGCGATCGCGCTGAAGTTGAACGGAGTAATGGCGTAGACGAAGCCCTCGAGCGGGCGGTATTCGAGCCGGTTCCACACACCCGGCGAGGAGATGGGCTGGTCGGCGAGGATCTGGCGGGCGAAGTGAACGTTGAAGCGCCAGAAGTCGATCAGCTCGCACGGTGCGTCGATCTCGGCTTGCTGGACCGACTTCGACTGCCCGAGCATCGTCGCCGCGGCGAGTGTCTCGCGCCAGGGCCCGGACAGCAGGTCAGCGGCACGCAGGATCACGGCGGCCCGGTCGTCGAACGACAGCGCCCGCCAGTCCGGTGCCGCGGCCGTGGCCGCCTCGACCGCCGCCGACGCGTCGTCGTGGGTGGCGCTGCGCAGCGTGCCGAGCACGGCGGCGTGCCGATGGGGTTGTACGACGTCGACGCGGTCGCCATTGCCGTGACGGTGTTTGCCCCCGATCACGTGCGGGATGTCGACGGGATTGGTGGCGATGTCGGTGAGCGCGGATTGCACTCGGGAACGTTCGGGACTGCCCGGCGCGTACGTGTGGACCGGCTCGTTGGTGGGCACCGGAACCTGGGTGATGGCGTCCATGCTGCCTGCCTCCTGCCCTCAGATCGTGTGAGGAACTGTGACCGGGAACCGCGGCCGGACGGGGACACCCGTCCGAACGGAACCCTCGAGCCCAGGTTAGCTCTGTACGGGGGCAGCCATCCGGTTTTGACGCGCCGACGGGCTGGCTACCATCGGCGCATGGCCGAACGGAACCGCGTGTCACCCCGATCCGACATCGTCGCGATTCCGCTGCGCGGCCGGTTCATGGGCAATCGGGGCCGCCTGCACCGCGGGCGCTCCGTGGTGCGCAATCATTCCGGTAAACGGTGGATCATCTGCGTCACCGACTACCCGGCGCGCACGGTCCCGCAGTGGAACGAGGGCCACTACACGGTGCTGTTCTTCCACGACGAGGCGGTGGCGCTGGCCGCCGGGCACCGGCCGTGCGCCCTGTGCAGGCGCGAGCGGTACAACGATTTTCGCGCCGCCTGGCGGTCCGCGAACGGGGGCGGGCTGCCGAGCGCCGACGAGATGGACGCCCGGTTGCACGGGGAACGACTGGACGGGTCCCGTCAGCGAACGCACCGGGCCGCCTGGTCGTCGCTGCCCCGCGGCACCTTCGTGCTGTTCGACGACGAACCCGCGGTCGTGCTCGACGACACCGTCGTCCCGTGGTCGGACGACGGATACGGGGCGCCGTCGAAGCGGCCGGCGGGCGGCACCGCCACGGTCCTCACACCGCCGTCCACCGTCGCCGTGCTCGCGGCCGGCTACTCGCCGGACATCGCGTAGTCCGCTACACGTCGCGTGCGTTCGAGACGAGCTGGTGGACGTCCTGGTCGGTGGCGCCGAGCCCGAAGCTGATGATGCGCTCGGGGCGGATGCGGATGGTCGGGCCACCGAGGCCGTTCGCCTGAGCGGCGTCGGCGTCGAGGGCCTCGGCGCGACCGCGGATTTCGACGCAGCGGACCCGCCACGGGTCGACGGACGGCACGTCGTCCACGACGAACGCCACCCTCCCGTTGTCGGCGACGTTGCGGAACTTACGGCTCGCCGCCATGTTGTAGCCCTGGATGTCGATCGTGGACGTGTGGGGGTTGTAGTGGAAGCCGACGGGACTGACCTGCAAGGTTCCGCCCAGTTGCACGGTGGCGAGCCTGCCGATGCGCTGTGAGGCCAGGTAGTCGAGTTCTTGCTCGGTGAAGGACATGACGTCAGGCTAGGACCTGAACCGCGCTCGAGGTCAAGGTTCCGGCACTCGTCTCAGCCGAGGTCGTCGAGTGCGCGCCGGGCCGCCTCGACCCGCCGCTCTGCCGCCTCCAGTTCGCGTTCTGCCCGGTGCACCGCCTCAGCCGAGGCCTTCTCCGCGTTCCGGGTGAACTGCCGCTCCTGCTCGGCGTGTTCGAGTTCGGCGCGCAGTTCCTCGATCCGGTGGTCGATGTCGGTCAGCGTGGATCGCGCCTGCCCGAG
Source organism: Rhodococcus pseudokoreensis (assembly GCF_017068395.1). Lineage (NCBI taxonomy): Bacteria > Bacillati > Actinomycetota > Actinomycetes > Mycobacteriales > Nocardiaceae > Rhodococcus > Rhodococcus pseudokoreensis. The sequence continues at coordinate 1,302,143 of NZ_CP070619.1, forward strand.
TTCGGTGTTCGCGTCGTCCAGCGCGCCGCGGATCTCGTCGGCCCCGGACGTGGCGTCCGCCAGTTCCGCCTCGGCCTCCGCGCGGTCGGCGTCGAGATCACGCTCCTGCGATTTCTTCGCCTTCTTCGGCTTTTCGGGTTCGGACTTCGGCGGCTTCTTCGCCGACTTTCCCTGGACGACGGTGAGTCCGGCGGGCCCGAAACCGCTGTAGCTCGCCGCCGTCACCACCCGGCCGCGTCGCACCTGCTCGGCGGTGTCGGCGTCGGCGAGCGCGGCGTGCAGCGTCTGACCGACATCGCGCAGCGCGTCCTCGCCGACGGTCCGGCCCCGGTCGGCGGCGAGCTCGCCGGCCTTGCGCGCCAACGCCCGCACGACCTGCTGGCGCTGCGTCGTCAGCCGCCGAAGGTCCGGGCCGGACAGGTGCCGCTGCGCATCGCGGAGGGCGTCGCCGAGGGCGAGGAGCGCACCCACCTCGTCGGGCAGTTCGCGGGCGAGCAGGTTGACGAGCCAGCCGACGACCGTGGGCTTGCGCAGTTTCCCGATCTCGGTGGCCAGGGCGCGGTCCTTGTTCTCCCGCGCCGCCGTCACCTGCGCGGTGCGCGCCTCGACGAACTCACCGGGGTCGAGGCCGTACAGTTCGTCGGCGACGTCGTCGAGGGTCACGGCACCATACTTTCACCGCGACCGTTCCGTCCGGGCCGACTCGGGTCAGGCCAGTCGTTCCGCTGCGGCCGCGATTCGTTCGTCGTCGGCCGTGAGCGCGATCCGCACGTGGGTGCCGCCGCCGGGACCGTAGAACTCCCCCGGCGCCACGAGAATGCCCCGCTCCGCGAACCACTCGACGGTGTCCCGGCAGGCTTCGCCGCGGGTCGCCCACAGGTACAGCCCGGCCTCGGAATCGTCGACGGTGAATCCGGCGCCGCGCACCGCTGCGAGAAGGATCTCGCGGCGACGGCGGTACCGCTCACGCTGCTCGTTCTCGTGGTCGTCGTCGCTGAGCGCGGCGGTCATCGCCGACTGGATCGGCAACGGCACCATCATGCCCGCGTGCTTGCGGACCTCGAGGAGTTCGGCGACCAACGCCGGGTCACCGGTGACGAAGCCCGCGCGGTAGCTCGCGAGGTTGGACGTCTTCGACAGCGAATGCACCGCGAGGAGACCCGTGAGATCGCCGTCGTTCACCCGCTCGTCGAGGATGGAGAGAGCTTCCCCTTCCCAGGTCAACCCCAGGTAGCACTCGTCGGACGCCACGATGGCGCCCCGGCTGCGCGCCCAGTCGACCACCTTGCGCAGATGCTCGAGGCCGAGCACCTTGCCGGTGGGATTGGACGGCGAGTTCACGAAGATCAGCGACGCACCCTCGGGGCCGAGCCGGTTCAGGCCGTCGGCGCGGATCACCCGCGCACCCGCGAGGAGCGCACCCACCTCGTAGGTGGGGTACGCCAGCTCCGGAATGACCACGAGGTCGTCGGCGCCGAGCCCGAGAAGGCGTGGCAGCCAGGCGATGAGCTCCTTCGTGCCGATCGCGGGCAGCACCGCCGCCGGATCGATGCCGGTGATTCCGTAGCGGCGGCGCAGCGCCTCGACCGCGGCGGTGCGGAGTTCGTCCGTGCCGTGCGTCGTCGGATATCCCGGAACCGCAGCGACCGCGGTCAGCGCCTCCTGGATGATCGGGGCCACCGGATCGACCGGGGTTCCCACCGACAGGTTGACGATGCCACCCGGGTGGGCGAAGGCCTTCGCCTTCGCCGACTCGAGCGAGTCCCACGGAAAGTCGGGAAGTGCTGCGGCTACCGGGATACGAGGCACATCTAGTCCTCGCCCATGGGGGGCAGCGCCTTGATGAACGGCGGGTCGTAGTCGACCTTGCCCAGTTTCGCCGCTCCGCCTGGGGAACCGAGATCGTCGAAGAAGTCGACGTTCGCGGCGATGTAGCCGTTCCACTGGTCCGGGACGTCGTCTTCGTAGAAGATGGCTTCGACGGGGCAGACGGGTTCACAGGCGCCGCAGTCCACACATTCGTCCGGATGGATGTAGAGCATCCGCCCGCCCTCGTAGATGCAGTCGACAGGGCATTCCTCGATACACGCCTTGTCCAGCACATCCACGCACGGTTCAGCAATCGTGTAGGGCACTGCCGCTCTCCCTGCCTTTCTGACACGAGTAAGCACGAGGTACGGGCCGCTTGTACCTCGCGGAAGAAACTATTATCGCCTGCCCGGCGGACCCCTCTGCGGTGAGGGTTACCTGACCCGGCGGATCGTCGCGGGCACCGGCGCCCGGTCCGCGATCCGTTTTTCGGCCTGTTTTACGGCTCTCACCAGCGCGCCCCGTTCGCCGAGATACCCGGCCACCACACCGACCACCGGGATGTTCCCCAGCAGCGCGTAGGTCCCGCCCGGTTGCGGGCGCTTGTCGAGTTCGTCACTGAGCGCCCGCACCGTGCCCGCGGTACGCCACAGCGCGCCGATCAGTCCGAACGGGCGCCACACCGAGACACCGTCCGCCGAACCGGATGGCGGGGTCGCGCCGGCGAGCACCGCGGACGCGTCCGTCTCGCGACGGCAGAGCACGGACGCCAGCAGGTCCACCTGCGCGGACCGGCCGGTGACACCGTGTTCCCGGGCCACCGCGACGAGAACGACGGCCTGGTTGGCGAACCCGAGCACGTCCTGGATCGGGAGCCGGTTGAGGAGCACACCGAACATGCCCGGGGACGCGACCGCGATCGTGTTCAGCGCGCCGATCCGCGTCACCCACCACCGTGCCCGCTCGTCGTCGCTCGCCTTCTCCCACGACGCCGTTCCCGGGAACCGCACGGTGTCGAGCACCCACGCGATGCCGTCGAGCAGCGCCTCCGCGGCGCCCCGTTCCTCCGCTGTCGGGGCGAACGTCCGGCCCTTGATACCGAACGGATCCGTGAGGGCCAGATCGAGCACGGGGTTGATGCCCCGCGCGGCGCGATCCAGGATGGCGACGACCGTGTCGTCGCCCAGCCGAAGCGTCTCGCTCATGCGGCCGGCGACCGTCCTTCGCGTCGGGCGTGTGTGGTGGTGCGTTCGCGGGCCGGGCGGCCGATGCCCTCGGCGATGGCCCGCAGTTCCTCGACCGTCTTCTCCGATCCGTGCTCGGAACCCGCCATCCGGGAGATGGTCTCCTCCATCAACGTGCCCCCGAGATCGTTCGCCCCACCCTGCAACATCACCTGGGTCCCGGTCACCCCCAACTTCACCCAGCTGGTCTGGATGTTCGGGATCCGCCCGTGCAGCATGATCCGCGCCAGGGCGTGCACCGCCCGATTGTCGCGGTTGGTCGGGCCCGGCCGCGACGCCCCCGCCAGATACAGCGGCGCACTCTGATGCACGAACGGCAACGGCACGAACTCGGTGAACCCACCCGTGCGGTCCTGGATCCCGGACAGCACCCGCAGATGCCCCACCCAGTGCTTCGGGTTGTCGACGTGCCCGTACATCATCGTCGAACTCGACCGCAGCCCCACCTCGTGCGCCGTGGTCACCACCTCCACCCAGGTGGCGGTCGGCAACTTCCCCTTCGTCAGCACCCACCGCACCTCGTCGTCGAGGATCTCCGCCGCCGTCCCGGGAATGGTGTCCAGACCCGCCTCCCGCAGCTCCGTCAACCAGTCCCGGATGCTCTGCCCACCCCGCGAGGCACCGTTGACGATCTCCATCGGCGAGAACGCGTGCACGTGCATCGACGGGACCCGCTTCTTCACCGCCCGCACCAGATCCGCGTACCCGGTCACCGGCAACTCCGGGTCGATACCGCCCTGCATGCACACCTCCGTCGCTCCCGCGACGTGCGCCTCCCACGCCCGGTCCGCGACCTCGTCGGTGGACAGGGTGAACGCGTCCGCGTCGCCCTTGCGCTGCGCGAACGCACAGAACCGGCACCCGGTGTAGCAGATGTTGGTGAAGTTGATGTTCCGGTTCACCACATACGTGACCTCGTCCCCGACCGCATCCTTGCGCAGGGCATCGGCCAACGCGACCACCGCCTCGAGTCCCGCCCCGTCCGCGGTCGCCAACGCCAGATACTCGTCGTCCGACAGCCCCGCCGGGTCGCGTTCGGCGCTGCGCAACGCCGCCAGCACGTCGGTATCCACCCGGACCGGGCCGGACAACTCGAGCACCTGCTCCCGGACGGTCTCCCAGTCCCCGAACGCGCTGCCCAGGTCGCTGCGGGTGTCGGTGTTGCGGCCGGCGGTGTCGATCTCGGTGTTCAGGTCCACCCGCCCCGCCGATTCCCACGACTCGTCCGGCTCCTGCCACGGCAACCCGACCGGCTTCGTGTCGAGCTTCGCGAGCCCGGTCTGCGGGTCGGAGAGGGCGTGCACGTGCCCGGTGATCCGCGGATCGATCCACGGCGCCCCGGCGAGCACGAACTGCGGCTGCGCCGCGGTGCGTTCGGTGAGTTCGAACCCGGCGGCCGCGGTGATCTCGGCCAGGGTGTCCAGGTTCGGCCACGGACGCTCCGGGTTCACATGGTCCGGGGTCAGCGGCGACACCCCACCCCAGTCGTCGACGCCCGCCGCCAGCAGCGCGGCGCATTCGGTGGTCGACACCAGATTCGGCGGCGACTGGATCCGCATCCCCGGGCCCAGCAGCAACCGGGACACCGCGATGGTCGCGGTGAACTCCGCGAGACCGGCGTCGGGGGTATCGCGCATCGCGGTGTCCGGCTTGGCCAGGAAGTTCTGCACGATCACCTCCTGGACGTGCCCGAACGCCTTGTGCGACTTCCGGATCGCCATGATCGACTCGGCCCGCTCCCGGACGGTCTCGCCGATGCCCACCAGAATCCCGGTGGTGAACGGCACACTGAGCCGGCCGGCGTCGGTGAGGGTGCGCAACCGCACCGCCGGATCCTTGTCCGGGCTGCCGTAATGGCATTCGCCCTTGTCGGTGAACAACCGGGTCGAGGTGGTCTCGAGCATCATCCCCATCGACGGGGCCACCGGCTTGAGCCGGGAGATCTCCTCCCAGCTCATCACGCCCGGGTTCAGGTGCGGCAGCAGCCCGGTCTCCTCGAGCACCCGGATCGACATCGCCCGCAGGTAGTCCAGCGTCGAGTCGTAGCCTCGCTCGTCGAGCCACTGCTTGGCCTCCGGCCACCGATCCTCCGGCCGGTCACCGAGCGTGAACAGGGCTTCCTTGCAGCCCAATTCGGCGCCCTGCCGGGCGATCTCGAGGACCTCGTCCGGTTCCAGATACGCCCCGCGCCCCTCGGCCCGCAACTTGCCCGGCACCGTCACGAACGTGCAGTAATGGCACTTGTCCCGGCACAACCGGGTCAACGGGATGAACACCTTCCGCGAATACGTGACCGCCCTCGGCCGACCCGCCGCCAGCAACCCGGCATCGCGCACCTTCGCCGCCGACGAACACAGATCCACCAGATCCTCGCCGCGGGCCTGCAACAACACCGTCGCCTCGTCCACGTTCAACGTGGCACCGTCCCGGGCACGTCGCAACACCCGCCGCATCGCGGACGCGGACGGTGCCGCTTCCTGCGCCGATGCGCCGGACGGGGGTGCCGCCGGAACACCCGGCATGGGAAGCATCGTGGGCCGGCCGGACTCTTCACCTGAATGGGTCACCCAGCGATCATGCGCCATCGACGACGAGCCGTGCCACCCAGACTCCGTGAGCGGCGGGGATCGCTACCCGCGCGGGTAGTCCTCGTCGACCGGAACCGCCCGGCTCTGCTCGGCGGCGTCCGCCTCGTTCACCTCCAGCGAAGACACTTCTTCGACCTCGTCGGAGTTGTCGTCGTCGACGGCGATCTCCTGCTCGAGCCGGTCCGCCTCGGGAACCTCCGGAGAATCGGCCGCATCGAATGACGTCATGTCTGCGCTCCTTTCGCTTCGGGGGTCCTCCCACCATAGGTCCGTTCTCGACAGAATGGCGGGGCACGGCCAAAGTAGGGGCATGAGTGTGCCCACCACCGTCACCATGGCGGAGCCGCTGTGGCGGCCCAGCCCCAAGGCCAAGCAGCTGTGGGCAATCAACGCCGCCCTCCTCTGGTTTCCCGTCTTCGTCGTGCAGGTCGTCGCGCTCGTCTTCCACTGGTGGCCCGTGTGGGTGCATCTCACGGTCCTCGCGATCACCGTCGTGCTCGCGATCGTCCACGTCGCCGTCGTCCCGCTCTGGCGGTACCGGGTGCATCGGTGGGAGATCAGCGACACCGCGGTCTACACGCGCAGCGGCTGGTTCACCCAGGAACGGCGCATCGCGCCCATCTCCCGCATCCAGACCGTCGACACCGAACGCGGACCGATCGACCGCATGCTGGGGCTCGCGACCGTCACCGTCACGACGGCGTCGTCCGCCGGTGCCGTCAAGATCGCCGCCCTCGATCAGGACACCGCCGACCGCACCGTCGCGCGGCTCACCGAGATCGCCGGCACCAATGTCGGTGACGCCACATGAGTGCGGCACCGGAACCGGGCGTCGCACCGCCCATCGCGCAGGGCGAGGCCGCGGTCGCCGCGGAGGAGGAGCAGCCCTGGTTGCGCCTGGACCGCCGGATGCTGCTGGTCCACCCCGTCAACGAGATCGTCAAACTCCTGCCGGTGTTGCTGATTTCGCTGGTGATCGGCACCCAGAGCGGCAACCACGTGTGGAGTCTCGTCGCCATCGTCGTGTTCGTGGTGTTCGGTGTCTCGCGCTGGTTCACGACGAGTTACCGCATCGGCCCGGTCCACGTGCAACTGCGGCAGGGCCTGTTCAACAAACGCCTGCTGTCCGTACCGCGCAACCGGATCCGCTCCGTCGACGTGGAGGCAGGGGTGCTGCATCGGCTGCTCGGGCTCTCGATCGTGCGCATCGGCACCGGCCGGCAGGTGGGGTCCACACCGGACGCCGCGAAGTTCGAACTCAACGCCCTCTCCACCGGGCTGGTTCCCGACTTGCGCGCCGCACTCCTCGCCCGTCAGCCCTCCCCCGAGGTCGAGCACACCGCGGTCACGCAGGAACCCGCGGTGACCGAGATCGGCCACTGGACTCCGGCGTGGGTGCGCTACGCCCCGTTCTCGGTGACCGGGGTGGTGACCATCGCGGCGATCGTCGGACTCGCGTTCCAGTACGGAATCGGGGCGAAGATCGCCCGCTCGTCGACCGTGGCCGAGGGGATCGAATCCGCGGAGCGCGTCGGGATCGCCGTGGCGGTCGTCGTGGGCATCGTCGTCCTCTTGATCGTCGCCAGCGGCCTCGCGTGCGTCCGGTACCTGCTGACGTACGGCAACATGACGCTGACGGACAACGGCCGCACCCTGCACGTCAGTCACGGCCTGCTGAAGACCCGCCAGACCACCCTCGATCGCGCCCGGCTCCGCGGTACGACGCTCACGGAGCCGCTGCTGCTGCGGCTCGCGGGCGGCGCCCGGCTGGATGCCGTGATGACCGGTGTCAGCGCCGAGAGGCGCGAGTCCTCGCTGCTGCTCCCCCAGGCGCCGCGCGCGGAGGCGGAGCGGGTGATGGCCACCGTGATCGGCGACCACCGCCAGGCCGCGGTCCCGCTCACCCCGCACGGGCCGGTTGCGCAGCGTCGGCGCTACACCCGGGCCCTGATCCCCACGGAGATCGCGCTCGCCGCCGCCCTCGTGTTCCTGATCCTCGGCCGGCCCGTGTTCTGGGTGGTGTGGGCCGGGATCGTGGTGCTCGCCGTCGGCGGCGTGGCGCTGGCGTGGGATCGGTACCGCGGTCTCGGTCACGCGGTGCTGCCCGGGTGGCTGATCACCCGCAGCGGCTCTCTCGACCGCTCCCGGGACAGTCTCGAGGCCGACGGCATCATCGGGTGGACCGTCCGCCAGACGTTCTTCCAGCGGCGGGCGGGGGTGGCGACCGTCATCGCCGCGACCCCCGCCGGCACCGGAAAATACCTGGTGATCGATCTGCCTGCCGATCAGGCGTGGTCGCTCATCGAGTCGGTGACGCCCGGCGGAGGTGACGTGTGGGCGCGGCGCTGACCGACATCGCCGGTCTCGACGCCCACCTCGTCGACTGCCGGGCGTGCCCCCGCCTCGTCGAGTGGCGGGAGAGGGTCGCACGCGAGAAGCGCGCGTCGTTTCGCAACGAAACTTATTGGGGCCGTCCGGTTCCCGGATTCGGCCCGGCCGACGCGTCCCTGCTGATCGTCGGTCTCGCGCCCGCCGCGCACGGCGCGAACCGGACCGGGCGCATGTTCACCGGCGACCGCAGCGGCGACTTCCTCTACGCCGCCCTCCACGCCGTGGGTCTCGCGAGCCAGCCGACGGCCACCCGCATCGGCGACGGACTCGAACTGTTCGGCGTCCGGATCACGTCCCCGGTGCACTGCGCGCCGCCCGCGAACAAGCCCACCCCGGCGGAACGCGACAACTGCCGGCACTGGCTCGACGCCGAACTGCGCATCCTGCAACCCGGCCTGCGGTCGGTGATCGTGCTCGGCGGGTTCGGCTGGCAGTCGCTGCTCCCGGTCCTCGACGACGCCGGCTGGGCCGTTCCCCGGCCGCGGCCCAAGTTCGGGCACGGCGCGCACGTCGAACTGGCCGGCGCCGAACATCCCCTGCACCTGTTCGGGTGCTACCACGTCAGCCAGCAGAACACGTTCACCGGCCGGCTGACCCCCGCCATGCTCGAGTCGGTGCTCTCCGACGCCGCCCGCGTGGCCGGGCTGCTCGACTGATTCCGGGCGCCCGACCGCCGGGCGAACGGTACATCCGACGCGTCAGAAGCGCCGAAAGCGCCGTTCACCCCGCATGACGCCGCTTCGGAAGTTCCTCGATGATGTATTTCGCCATGCTCCCGAGCCGGGGTCGGGCGGGTTGCATGGTGTCCACCCCGAGGACGGTGAGCGGCGAGGCCGTCACGGATCCGACGCAGACGGGTGCGACCGGACCGTGGAATGCCTGCAGGAGGGCCTCGACGCGGTCGGTGTCCTTCGCGGTGCTGAGCAGCGAGGACACGGCGGGTGCACTGGTGAAGGTGACGGCGTCGACCTCGGCGCGGACGATTCGGTCGAGCAGCGTCAGCAGTGGCTGCTGGTTCTCGGGCCGGATCCACCGGTACACCGACACGGCCGTCGTCTCGGCCCCGGCGCCGGCGAGGGAGACGCTCAGGTCGGTCATCGGTTCCCATTCGGTGATGGTGCCGTGCAACTGGACCGCGACGCGCAGTCCGCGCACGCCCTGGGCCACGAGGTGTTCGTGCACTTCCTCGGATGACTCGGTGTCGGGCGACCACTCCTCGCGCAGGCCTGCGCCGCGGACGGCGCCCTTCGCCTTGGGGCCGCGGGTGATGATCCGCGCCGACTGCAGGGCGGTGAGCAGCGCGTCCTCCTCGTCCCAGGCCCGTGCCGCGTCCAGCCAGCCCCGGAATCCGACGGCGGTGCTGACGACGAGGAGGTCCGGCGGCGACGCGATGATGCCGGCGGTGCGGGCGCGCAGATCGGAGTCGTCGACGAGCGGAAGCACGTGGATGGCCGGGGTGTGGACGATGGCGGCGCCGTGCCGTTCGAGCAGCGTGATGAACTCGGCGGCCCGCCGTTCGGCGGTGACGGCGATGGTCAGTCCGGACAGTTCGTCGTTCGACATTCTCTCAGTGTGACGGACGAATCGCACTAGGCTGCCCACATGATCACAGCTGTGCACACTCTGGTCTACGCCGACGACGCCGAGGCCGCCCGCGATTTCTTCCGCGACGTGCTGGGCTGGCCGCACGTCGACGCCGGCGGCGGTTGGCTGATCTTCCGCACCGGGCCGTCCGAGATGGGGGTACATCCCACCTCGGACGACCAAGGCGGTGAGGAGTGGTCGACCCGGCCGCATCACGAGATCTCGCTGATGTGCGACGACATCGAGTCGACCGTGGCGGAACTCGAGGCCAAGGGTGCCGAGTTCACCCGCGGAATCCGCGACGACCGGTACGGCCTCACCACCTCGCTGAAGATCCCCGGAGCGGGGGAGATGACGCTGTACGAGCCTCGGCACCCGGTGGCGTTCGAGGGTTAGGCCTTCGCCTGCGCGCTGCTGCGCGCCGGATTGGCCTGCTCCCCCGCCTTGGGATCGGTCTCCGACTGCTTCTTCGACACCCCGTCGGCGATCCGGTCGCCGAGCGTCTTGTCGACGTTGCGCCAGTACTCGAACGCCTTCGCCAGGATCGGTTCGCTGACGCCGTTCAGCAGATGCCCGACGACGTTGTCCACCAGGCGGTCCCGGGCGGCGTCGTCGAGTACGTCACGGACCATCGTCCCGGCCTGACCCCAGTCGTCGTCCTCCTTGTGGAGTACGTAGGGCGAGCGAACCATGTCGCCGGCGCCGTACCAGGTGGCCGTCTCCCCGACCTGCGACGGGTCGGCGTGCGGGCCACCCTTGGAATTCGGCACGTACACCGGGTCCCCGGGGTTGCGGTGCCGCATGTTGCCGTCCTTCGAGTACGAGTGGACGGGCACGTGCGGCCGGTTGACGGGCAGTTCCTTGTAGTTGGCGCCGATCCGGTAGCGGTGGGCGTCCGGGTAGGAGAACAGCCGGCCGATGAGCATCTTGTCGGGACTCGGGCCGATGCCGGGAACCAGATTGCTGGGTTCGAATGCGGCCTGCTCGATCTCGCAGTGGTAGTCCGTGGGGTTGCGGTCGAGGGTCATTCTGCCGACGGGGATCAGCGGGTAGTCGCCGTGCGGCCACACCTTGGTGAGGTCGAACGGGTTGAACCGGTAGTCGTCCGCATCCTCGAACGGCATGATCTGCATCTTCAGCGTCCAGCTCGGGTACTCGCCGCCGTCGATGTGCTCCCACAGGTCCCGTGTGTGGTAATCGGTGTCGACGGACGCCATCTGGTCGCCCTCGTGCTGCGTGAAGAACTCGATGCCCTGGTCGGTGTGGAAGTGGTACTTCACCCAGAACTTCTCGCCGGCGGCGTTCACCCACATGTACGTGTGGCTGGAGTACCCGTTCATGTGCCGCCAGGTGCGCGGGATGCCGCGATCACCCATCAGCCACGTGACCTGGTGCGCCGACTCCGGGGACAGTGTCCAGAAGTCCCACTGCATGTCGTGGTCGCGAAGGTTGTTGTCGGCGCGCCGCTTCTGCGAGCGGATGAAGTCCTGAAACTTCATCGGGTCGCGGACGAAGAAGACGGGCGTGTTGTTTCCGACCATGTCGTAGTTGCCCTGCTCGGTGTAGAACTTCACCGCGAATCCGCGGGGGTCGCGCCACGTGTCCGGGCTGCCGCGCTCGCCGGCGACCGACGAGAATCTGATCAGCAGATCCGTCTTCTTCCCGGGCTGGAAGAGATCGGCTTTCGTGTACGCGGAGACGTCCTCGGTGACTTCGAACCGTCCGAACGCCCCGCCTCCCTTCGCGTGCGGTTGGCGCTCCGCAACGCGTTCGCGGTTGAACTGGGCCATCTTCTCGATCAGATAGTGGTCCTGGAGGAGGATGGGCCCGTCCGTCCCGATGGTGAGCGAGTGTTCGTCACTCGTGACCGGGATGCCGGCGTCGTCGGTCGTGAAGTTCTGATCTGTCATCGCGATGCTCCTTCAGCAGGCTGCTGGTCGCTACCGCGTACCCCCGCGTTCCGGAGGTGAAACAGCCCCGAAAGCCGCTTTGACACTGACCTTCCACAGGTAGACCGCTGCGGGAAGCAGCGAGCCGATCAGGAGCAGGAGCGTCCAGACGGACGCGAGCATGAGCACGTCGCCGCCCGGGCCGCCGAACATGCAGAGCAGGAAACCGACCCCCCAACCGGCGAGCGGCAGCACTCCCGACCTGACCCGGCCGGTCGTGGACCGGGCGGCGACCACCAACGCCAGGTTGGCGACGGCGGCGGCGAGGATGCTGATCGGAAACGGCGTGGCACCGAGATAGCTGGGCAGGAACAGCACCGACAGGACGGCGCACAGAAAACCGTCGAACACCAGCAGCGCGAGGGTGACCCTCCCCAAAGCGTCGAGGTGCCCGGGTTGCGCTGCGGTGCCGACGGTCATGTGTCAATAGTGGATCAGGCGACGGGCGGGTAGCCCAGCAGGGTCAGCAAATGGCTCTGCATGTCGGCGAATCCGTACAGCACGCTGTAGTACAGGTCGTGCTGGGCCGGCCACGAGGGCCGGAGCGTATCGACGAACGCGACGATGGCGTTCTGAACATCCCAGTTGTACATCTATCGCCTCTCCTGACGGGTGCCACGCGGACTCGACCGCGGCCGCTGCGTGACGTGCGCCACAGTGTAATACGTAACGCCGGTCACAGACACCTGCGGTCAGAGACGCACGCCACCGAAGAGGTCCCGCTCTCTGCCGTCGGCGTCCCGATCCCCGAGGGCGCCGCGGACCAGCACGAAATGCTCCTCCACCAGGATCGGCTGCGCGATGTCGTTGGAGAGCGCGTACTCGGTGCCGCTCGGCGCCACAGTCACCTGCGTGGCGTGCGCCGACAGCGCGTTCCGCTTCGCATCGAGCACGCCCCGCACGTCGATCACCGTCGTCACGTCGGAGTCCGGCACGCTCGGCAATTCGCCGGGCTCCGGCAGCCGCCAGCCGTCGGGAAGATCGCCGATCCGGCAGAGTCCCGCCTCGAGCGCGCTCGCCTCGGTCACCGTCCAGTACAGCTTCGCGACCTCCCAGGGGCCGCCCGCCTCGGGGAACTGTTCGGTTCCCGCCGCCTCGACGGCCGCCGTGACGATCCCGTGCGCCTGGATGTGGTCGGGGTGACCGTATCCGCCATCCGGGTCGTATGTGACGACGACGTGCGGCCGCACCTCACGGATGACCGCCACGATCGCCTCGGTCACCGAGTCGCGGTCGGCGTTGACGAAGGCGCGCGGGTTCGCCGCCGACGCCGTGCCCGCCATGCCGGAGTCGCGGAAACGCCCCGCCCCCAGGAGGAATCGTGGCCGCCCCGCACCGAGAGACGACAGCGCCGCCGTCAGCTCGCCGATCCGGAACCCGCCGAGCTGGTCGGCGTCGCCGGCGACCAGGTGCGCCCACTCGTCGCCGATCACCTCGCCCTCCTCGCCGAGCGTGCACGTCAGGACGTGGACGTCGGCACCATCGGCGGCGTAGCGCGCGATGGTGCCGCCGGTGGTGAGGGTCTCGTCGTCGGGATGGGCATGGACCAGCAGTAGTCGCCGCTCACTCATTCCTTGATCCTGCTCCAGTCTGCTGCGTCACTGAATATTCCGACCGGCACGGCGCCCGACAGCGATACCCCGTCGACACCGGGCCCGGCCGCGACCAGCGTGCGGTCCTGCATGATCGGCAGCACCGCGGCCAGGTCCCAGAGTCTGCGATCGGCGTCGGCGAGGGCCTGCGGCACATCACCGACCCCGCGCACCGCAGCGTCGATCGACGGCTGCAAAGTGGGGTCGCAGACTCCCGACAGGTTCGACGGGGCCTTGGCCTCCGACACCGAATCACGTTCGGGGACGGCAGTTTCAGTGTTCGGCTGCGTCGTCGCGACCACTGCGGGCGGACAGCTGTGCCGGGACGCCAGCGCCGTCGCCGGGTCGGACCCGGCGCGCGACCAGCCGACGACCGCTCCGATGTCGCCCTTGCTCAGCGACTCCCCGTACAACTCCTCGGCGGGCAGCGACGTCACGGTGGCGTCGATGCCGGCGCCGCGCAACTGGTCGGCCGCCGTGTTGGCGACGGCGCTCGCCGTGTCGTCGCCCTCGGGGGTGCCGATGACGAGTGCGAGCGGGACGCCCTCGCGGACGAGCCGGGTGGGCGGCACCGTGCCCGCGGGAACGACGGTGCCGGGAGGTGTTTCGGCGACGTAGCCGTATTCGGCCAGCTGCGCCAGCACCTGTTCGCGGCTCGGCCGCGCGGGTGCGGTCGCGGTGTAACCGGGATCGGAGGGGGCGTAGACCTGCGAGCGCGCCGGGACCGCCGACGCCTCGCTGCCTGCGCCGACGACGGCGAGCAGGTCGGTGTCCAGCAGGTTCAGCAGACTCTTCCGCACCCGGACGTCGGCGAGTTCCGGCACCCGGCCGTTCAGCGTGAGGTCGAGTCCGCGGGGCTGGAACGATGCACCGGTCCGCACCGCCGGGATCGCAGCGAGCTGAGCGGAAGTCGCCGTGCCCCCGTGAATCTGGACGATCTGGGTGTCGTTGTTGCGCATCGAATCGGCGAGCTGCGACGGGGTGCCGTCGCGGCGCATCAGGATCTGGTCGGGGGTCGCCGGTTTGTCCCAGAACCGGTCGTTGCGTTCGAGCAGGATCTCGTCGCGGCCGCGGTCGATCGACTTGATGTGGAAGTGCCCGCCCGACACCGGGATGTTCTCGGCCAGTCCGGTCGCGAAGCCGCCGGGGGAATCCTTGATGAGGTGGGACGGCAGCAGGTCGGTGAAGAGTTCACGCCACGCCGGGTAGGCGGACTTCATCACGACGGTGACCGTCTTGCCGCCGCCCGAGGACCGGACGTCCTGGATCAGGTCGTAGCCGGCGGGGTCGACCACGCCGGGGGCGCTGATCATCTGCTGCCACAGGTAGCGGAAGTCCTCGGCCGCGATGGGCGCACCGTCGGACCATTGCGCTTCGTTGCGCAGCTGGTACGTGACGGTGAACGGTTCCTGCGACGTGACGTCCGCGGAGATGACGAGGGAGGAGTCGGGAATCCAGGTGCTACCGCCCGGGTGCGCGGGGTCGGGCACCGGCCGGAACGGGCTCGGCAGGACGAGGGCGCTCACCGCGGAGTTCGCCGGCGACTGGTCGGACAGCAGGTGCGGGTTGAATCCGCTGCCCACGTCGTCGATCGCGACGACGACGGGCTGCTTCTCGGTCGGGGACACCGTCGGCTTGGGGCTGTCGGTGCTCTCGACCGGCGGAGGCGGATCGGCGGTGCACGACGTGAGTACCGCCGTCGACAGTGCCAGCAGAAGTGCAGTCACTGCCACACCGTTCCCGCGGCTTCGGCCCCGAACTCCCCGAACAGCTCGGACTCTCTCGAGTCGACCCCCAGCACCCACCGCGCCGCCTTTCCTCAGAGATACCGGAAGGCTCCGGAAACCCACGAGCGAATGTACCTTCGGTCGGCGATCGATCGAAGGTACATCCGCCCGGTTGTGTGTGACGTGGTCGGACGTGCCGACTACAGGGCCGCCTTGTCGCGGGCCTTGGAACGCGAACGCTCACGGGCGCGGTCGGTGGCCGACAGGTGCACCTTGCGCACCCGCACGACCTCCGGGGTGACCTCGACGCACTCGTCGCCGGCGCAGAACTCCATCGCGCCTTCGAGCTCCAGCTTGATCGGCTTGGCGAGGGTCTCCATCACGTCGGCGGAGGACTGACGCATGTTGGTCAGCTTCTTCTCGCGGGTGACGTTGATGTCGAGGTCCTCCTGGCGCGGGTTGATGCCCACGACCATGCCCTCGTAGGTGTCGGCGCCGGGCTCGACGAAGAACGTTCCGCGGTCGGCGAGCTGGATCATCGCGAACGGGGTGACCGAGCCGGTGCGGTCCGAGACGAGCGAGCCGGTGTGGCGGGCGCGGATCTCGCCGGCCCACGGTGCGTAGCCGTGGAAGACGGCGTTCGCGATGCCGGTGCCGCGGGTCTCGGTCAGGAAGTCGGTGCGGAACCCGATCAGGCCGCGCGACGGGACGATGAACTCCATCCGGACCCAGCCCGCGCCGTGGTTGGCCATCTGCACCATCTTGCCCTTGCGGTTGGCGAGGAGCTGGGTGATGGCGCCGAGGTACTCCTCGGGGCTGTCGATGGTGAGCTCCTCGAAGGGCTCGTGCACCTTGCCGTCGACCTGACGGGTGACCACCTGCGGCTTGCCGACGGTCAGTTCGAAGCCTTCGCGGCGCATCTGCTCGACGAGGATGGCGAGCGCGAGCTCACCACGGCCCTGGACCTCCCAGGCGTCGGGGCGACCGATGTCGAGGACCTTGAGCGAGACGTTGCCGACCAGTTCCTGGTCGAGGCGCGACTTCACCATGCGGGCCGTCAGCTTGTGTCCGCTGACCCGGCCGACGAGCGGCGAGGTGTTGGTGCCGATGGTCACCGAGATGGCGGGCTGGTCGACGGTGATCCGCGGCAGCGGCACCGGGTTCTCCAGGTCGGCGAGGGTGTCGCCGATCATGATGTCGGCGAAACCGGCGACGGCGACGATGTCACCGGCGACGGCCTTCTCGGCGGGCTGACGCTCGACGCCGACGGTGGCGAGCAGTTCGGTGATCTTGGCCTTGGTGACGACGGGCTCGCCGTCGACCTCGCGGCACCAGGAGACGGTCTGACCCTTGGTCAGCTCGCCGTTGTGGATGCGGACCAGCGCGAGGCGGCCGAGGAACGCGGACGCGTCGAGGTTGGTGACGTGGGCCTGCAGCGGTGCGTCGACGTTGCCCTTGGGCGCGGGCACGTAGTTGAGGAGGACCTCGAACAGGGCGTCGAGGTTCTCGGCGTCCGGCGCGTGACCGTTCTCGGGCTGAACCTTGGACGCCTTGCCCTCACGGCCGGAGGCGTACAGAACGGGAAGGTCGAGGGCGAGCTCGGCGGCCTCGGCGGCCTCGTCGTCGAGGTCGGACGCCAGGTCGAGCAGCAGGTCGTGGCTCTCGGAGACGACCTCTTCGATGCGGGCGTCGGGGCGGTCGGTCTTGTTGACCACCAGGATGACGGGCAGCGAGGCGGCGAGCGCCTTGCGCAGCACGAAGCGGGTCTGCGGCAGCGGGCCCTCGGAGGCGTCGACGAGCAGGACGACACCGTCGACCATGGACAGGCCGCGCTCGACCTCGCCGCCGAAGTCGGCGTGACCCGGGGTGTCGATGACGTTGATGACCGTGACACTGCCGTCGCCGTGATGCTTGTGGACGGCGGTGTTCTTCGCGAGGATGGTGATGCCCTTCTCGCGTTCGAGGTCGCCGGAGTCCATCACGCGATCGACCAGTTCGGCGCGCTCCTCGAATGCCCCCGACTGACGCAACATGGCGTCGACGAGAGTGGTCTTGCCGTGGTCGACGTGTGCGACGATGGCAACGTTACGGAAGCTGGTGATGGTCACGCGGTGGCTCTCCTGGCTGAGTTGATTCGGCCACGCGAAAGTTCCCTCGCACGGCTTTCTGGCGGCCGCCTTGTCATCTCGATTCAGAATCCTCGTCGAGGCGATGGTAAATCGCCCAGTACAGGCATCGCGGCCACGTGAATACTACCCGCCCGAACGGCTACTTCGCGCATCGCCGGCTTCGCGGGGCATGCCCGACCAGCGTAAAGTGATCTGCGCCACGTCGAATTCGGCCTGTCTCGCGTGTGCGGTGAGGCCGAAAGCTGAGGGGACGCTAACCTGATCGGAGCCGGCGGATACCGGCGTTCACCGGAGTAGGAAGGCCGAGCCGAGTATGGGCAAGGTGAAGGCCAGCGAGGTCTCGGGTCTCAAGCCGAAGAAGAAGTGCTGCCGCAGCAAGACGCGGTGCATCAAGTGCCCGGTCGTGATCATGCGCATGAAGAAGCTCGAGAACGAGGGCGCGTCCAAGAAGGAACTGAAGAAGGGTCTCAAGAAGGCCCGCGCGGCCTGAGGTCAGGCCCGCCCGTTCAGGTGCAGCCGCAGGTCCGGCACCCATCCGCGGTCGTTGCCGACGAGGTCGATCTCACCCAGTTCCCGTTCGTCCACCCACCGCAGTTCCGCGTGGTCGAGCGCGGCAGGGATTCCCGACACCAGTTGAACGCGGTACGCGCGCAGCACCCGGCCGTCGGGCAGCGGCACGTCGTCGCCGATCCGGTCGCCGCCCGACACCTCGACGCCGAGTTCCTCCCGCAGTTCGCGGCGCAGCGCGTCCTCGGCGCTCTCCCCCGCCTCCGCCTTGCCGCCGGGCAGCTCCCACAGTCCCGCGAGTTCCGGGGGCCGCATCCGCTGCGCCAGCAACAGCCGGCCGTCGACGATGATCGCGGCCGCCACCACCTCACCGGTGTTCTCGACAGGTCTTGCACGTTCCTCGGGCACGGCACCATCATGAGGTATGGCCGAGTTGCTGTCAGACGGAGAGATCGACACCGCGCTCGCAGGACTGCCCGGGTGGCAGCGGGCGGGTGATTCCCTCGTCCGCACCGTGGAGTCGCCGAGTTTCCCCGAAGCGGTGGAGCTGGTCCGGAAGGTCGCGGAGGCGGCGGAGGCCGCGAACCACCATCCGGACATCGACATCAGGTGGCGCAAGGTCACCTACACACTGTCGACGCATTCCGCGGGCGGGCTCACGCAGCTGGATCTGGATCTTGCTGCGCAGATCGACTCACTGGCGGGCTGATCTCGCCGGTGGCCGCGGCGGCACGCTTCGTGCGGCGCCCGGCGCAGGCCACCCAGATGTAGACACCGAACGCGCCGACGACGTCGACGGTGCCCAGCCACGCGAGTACCGCGGGCCGGGAGATCAGCCAGATCGAGTCCTGGAAGAAGCTGAGCACCCAGGGCACGCCGATGAGGGTGGTGACGAGCCAGTACCCGGCGAGGATCCGGGTGCCGAGCATCGACCCGTAGGGGCCGTGCAGCAACCAGATCAGCATCGGGATCACCCACACCCAGTGGTGCGACCACGAGATCGGTGAGACGAGCAGTCCCAGCAACTCGACGAGGACGAGGGTGCCGAGCCGGTCGTCCCGGGCGATCGCCCGCCAGGCCAGGCCGGCGAGGACGACGGTGACCGCCACCGCCAGCAGCCAGAGGACGCCCGTCTCGACGTCGTACCCGAGCAGCCGCGACAACGCGCCGCGCAGCGACTGATTCCAGACCGAGCCGACCGGCCCGATGCGATCGGCGTCACCGAGCAGGTGGGTGAAGTACTCCCGCGCCTCCGAGCCGATCAGCAGATAACTGACTCCGACGGTCGCGGCGAACGCGACGCCGGAGAACACGGCGGCCTTCCAGCGGCGCTGCAGCAGGAAGTAGAGGCCGGTGATCGCCGGGGTCAGTTTGATCCCGGCGGCGAATCCGACGAGCGCGCCGGACAGCCACCACCGGGAACTGCGGACGGCGGTCATCACGAGCAGTGCCAGGAAGACGTTGATCTGGCCGTAGTCCAGCGTGGTGCGCACCGGTTCCACCCACACCCCGACCGTGGTCCACAGCACCGCGACCGCACGCCAGTGCGGGCTGCGCGCGGCGTCGCCGAGCACCAGACCCAGGCTCATCCGCGCCAGCGCGTACAGGGCGAGGATGGTCAGCAGTTGCCAGCCGACCCCGACCAGCGGGAACGGCAGGTAGTGCAGGGGAAAGAAGACGAGCGCCGCGAACGGCGGGTAGGTGAACGGTAACGGAAAGTCCGGTGTCACTTCCGAATAGGTGAAGTCGTAGAGACTGCCACCGTGGAGCGCCTCGGAACCGTCGACGTAGACGTGCAGGTCGACGAGGTTCATCCCGTTGGGGCTCAACAGCGTCCACGCCATCCGCCCGAGCACCGACAGCGCGAGAAGAACAGGCGCGCATCGCAACAGGGTGTGCAGGGCGGATGATCCCCGGGTCGATGTGGGTGAACGCTCGGAAGTCGGGTCGTCGGAGGCTGCTCCGCCGTCGGACGCTGCATGGTCGGACACAGTGTGGCGCTCTCCTGTGAGGTGTGTAGATGTCTCAGCCGATCCCGAAACGGTCCCGCACAGCGTAGACGGCGCCGTCCGCGGCCTCCGAGGTGTCCGTAGCCGCGCGTAACAGTTGCATCACCAATCACACGAACCACACGTGCCACAAGCTATCGTCACCGGAGGACCACCGTCGGGGTCTGTATGCCATACACTCCCACCGGGGTGCCGCAGCTACGGTGAACGAACTCGTGAGCTGTACAACCCGGGGGCGCTGTACATAGAGTGACCCCCCGAGCCGTCAGACGTGGATTGTTTTGTCGTCCACGCTGTTATGACTAAGGATGGGGAGACTGTGCTTCGAACCCGAGGTATGCGCAGAGCAGTCACTGCTCTCGCCGTTGCCGCAGCAGCCGCTATGGCAGTGCCGGCCCAGGCGATCGCGCAGCCGACGCCGCCGCCCGTGCCCGAAGGCATCCCCGTGGAGATGCTCGCGTCGTTCGCACCCGCCATCATCGGCGCAGCCGCTGGTACCGAAGACATCGCCGCAGGACCGCAGGATGCGATCCTGGACCAGGCCCGCAACCTCCTCGAGTCCCCCGGCATCCCGCCGGAACTCAAGTCCACCCTCGAACGCGTCATCACGTTCCTCGACGGCAGCGGTGGCGGCGGTCCCGAGATCCCGAAGGAGAACGCGCCCGTCATCGCGCAGTTCCTCTACCCGACCATCGGCAAGGGCTGTATCGGCGAAGGCGCCGACTCGGTCGGCACCGCGCTCGCGGTCCCCGGCCCGGCCCAGCTGCCCCCGCCCGGCCCCAAGGCAGGTCAGGCCGGTTTCGTGTTCACTGCCCTCGGAACCAGTTCCGTTGCCGCCGAACAGCCCAATCCGCTGACCGTGACGTGGATCAACCTGGACAACCAGCGGCGCGCCACCCAGAACCTCACCAACGAGGCCAAGATCAACCCCGACGGACCGGCAACCCTGTCGGCAATCGCGGACACCGGCCCGGGCCGCGTCCTCGCGGTCGTGTCGGGTGGACTGACGACCCAGAAGGAAGGGGCGGCTCCGATCACGTGCAGCTTCCTCCCCACCGTCGGCATGTTCCAGGTCGCGTAGCACTTCACAGCTGACAAGCGAGGGGCCCTCCGGACTTTTCCGGAGGGCCCCTCTCTCATGTCTGCACCGCTGCACTGTTTGCCGACGGCCCCACCGTGGTAGACCGAGACATGCACTCGACGCACCACGCACCGGACCACTCACTGCGATCGCGACACGCCCGGCGGTCCATCCTGTCGATCCGTTCGGAAGGATCGATCCTCTCGATCGGTTCCGCCTACTCCGTCCTGTCGATCGGGAGTGTCGGCTCGGTGCTGTCGATCGGATCGGTCGGATCGGCAGGCTCGGCACTGAGCACCGCCTCGTTCGCCAGTCTCGGATCGGCGCTGTCGGGGCTGTCGCGGTGGTCTCTGCTGTCGTGGAAGGGCTGGCACGACGCACCGCCCGAGCACCCCCATCTCACGGTCATCGCCGACGAACCGGACCTCACAAGGGACGCGACCGCGCACGTCCAGTCCTGACGGCATCCGGTCAGGACGTCCGGCCTGCGCGCGGCCAGGAATTGCCGTCGTACTTCTCGATCTCCCCGTTGAACTTCGTCAACAGTCGGCGCAACTCGCCCCGGTCGTGGTCGCTCCACTCGGCGATGATGCGCTCGACACCGTTTCTGCCCAGCGCCCGGTCCGCGTGAAGCTGCTCGAGCCCCCGCGCAGTGGCCTCGACCTTGCGGGCCATCCCCCCGTCCGGGTCGGGGACGCGCTCGACGAGTCCGCGCTTCAGCAGCGCGCCGATCTGCCGGTTGATCGTCGAGATGTCGAGCCGGAACGCCTCGGCGAGCTGTTTCAGGCTGAGCGGATGCTCGAGTTCCAGGCGTCCGAGGAGCAGGTAGGCGGAACGGTCGAGTTGGAATCCCGCCCGTTGCGCGTGGGCGTGATAGCGCGACAACAATGTCAATTCGTTCTCGACATCAGCCGCCACCTCGTCGCGATCGGACACCGACACCTCCCAGAGTTACCGTCATTCTGCCCGAGGCACCGTGATCTCGACCGTGGCATCATTGTGCACCATACACAACATGTGTAGCGTGCACATTCCGGCAGCACGGACGGGCTTCAGGATCCGTTGACGAACAGCGCGGTGTAGAAAACCGACGCGACGGTGTACACGAAATTGATCAGCAGATCCATAGCAGAACCTCCGGGTTCCAGAGTGAAACGAGTGACAACAGGTAATCGGAGTCGACTCGGGTGGCGTTTCAACGATCCCATCCACCGGAAAACACCCCACAGCAGAACTGAAACGTGTTCTCATTCTTCGAGGCACGCAGACGCGGTGCCGGACGAGAAAAGGGGAAGCACCATGCCGTGGAGTCACGCCGAACTCGACGACGCGTTCGCGCACTACCAGCGAACCGTCGGCCGCTGCGTCGAACTCGGAGACTGGAACGGATTCGCCGACCTCTTCACGGAGGACGCGACGTACATCGAGCACGCCTTCGGACACTTCGACGGACGCGAGGCCATCCGCACGTGGGTCACGCGCACGATGTCGGCCTTCCCCGGAAGCCGGATGACCGAGTTCCCGGCCAACTGGTACGTGATCGACGAAGACCGGGGATGGGTGATCTGCGAGATCGACAACCCCATGGAGGATCCCGGCGACGGCTCGCGTCACGCCGCAGCCAACATTACGATCCTCCACTACGCCGGCGACAACCTGTGGTCGCGCGAAGAGGACGCGTACAACCCGATGAACTTTCTCGCCACCGCCAAGAAGTGGTGCCGCGCAGCGGAAGCCGCAGGCAACCTACCCGAGGACGCGCGGGAGTGGCTCTCGAGGACGGGTGATCGACCGGCGGCCTGACCGGGTCACCACTGCCCGTAGTCGGGCTTCAGAATGTCGTTGAGATCGATGCCCACCCCGTCGACGTTGCTCGCGTCGATCTCGTACTGATGCAGGTGCGCCGACGGGTGGACGTATCCCTCGGGTGTGCCCCAGTCGTGCTGCCAGTACCACGATCCGAGCCCGGCGAGGACCGCAAGATCCAGCGTCTTGGAGTTGGCGTAGATGCCGGTGTTCCCCTTGCCGACCACCGACTCCCACCCCGCGAGATACGGGGCGATCATGGTGAGGAAATCGGCGGGCGAGGGATTGTCGTCGATGGACGCGTAGATGGGACGATCCTCGGGACCGCCTGCGGCGAGGTGCAATTCGAGTCCGCGCTCCGCGTGCCGCTTGCCCGCCTCGAGCCCGCCGCGCCAGTCGGCGGTCGGCCCCTTGCCGAACTGATAGCACGAGACGACGGACAGCCCGGCGTCGAGCAGCGCCTGCGCCTCGTCGGCGAGCATCGGCTTGCCTTCCATCCATTCGGCGCCGGGACGGCGGTCCGACACGTACCGGATCGCGCCGTCGTATCCGGCCTCGAGGATGGCGTCCGCCGAAGGCACGCCGCCCGCGTAGTCGATCAGGATGCCGAGGCTGTCCGCCTTCGCGACGGCGACCGAGGACGTGGTGGACGTGAGCGCCGCGATCCCCGCGACGGCGGATCCCGCTGCCGCGTACCGGAACAGGTCTCTCCGAGAAAATTCCACTGTGGCCCCCATATCCGATCGGTCGCGCTCCGGCGTGTCTCCGACATTCACTCTCGCTCAGTCGGTATGTTGTCCGGCTTGCATTCCACCACACTCACACGGGTCCCGCCAGCCACTTGGACTACATCCGTCACATAGGACACTCGCGACCCGCCGGCACCGTCGGGTCAGCGGAAGAACACGGCGGCCTGGTCGGCCAGTTCCAGTGCCCCCTGGGGCAGGATTCCGAGCACCACCGTCACCACCACTCCCACCGCGATGGCCGCGGCGGTGAACATGCTGGGCACCACGATCGTCGGTGCGTCGCTCTGCGGTTCCGAGAAGAACATCAGGACGATCACCCGCACGTAGAAGAACGCCGCGATCGCACTGCTGACGACGCCGACGAGGACGAGGGGAACGGCACCACCCTCGATGGCCGCCTGGAAGACCGCGAACTTGCTGACGAACCCACTCGTCAAGGGGATTCCGGCGAACGCGAGCAGGAACAGGGCGAAGACCCCGCCCACCAAAGGCGAACGCCGCCCCAGCCCCGCCCAGCGGGACAGGTCCGTCGCCTCGCCCCGGCTATCGCGCACCAGGGTGACGACGGCGAACGCGCCGAGCGTGCTGAATCCGTAGGCCAGCAGGTAGAACATGGTGGACGACAGACCTGCCCGGTTGGCCGCGACCAGACCGGTGAGGATGAATCCGGCGTGCGCGACCGAGGAGTACGCGAGCATCCGCTTGACGTCGGTCTGCGTGACCGCCATGACGGCACCGACCACCATGGTGAGGATGGCGACGCCCCACATCACCGGCCGCCAGTCCGCGCGGAGGTCGGGCAGCGCCACGTAGAAGATGCGCAGCATCGCCCCGACCGCCGCGACCTTGGTGGCCGCCGCCATGAACGCGGTGATCGGCGTCGGCGCACCCTGATAGACGTCGGGGATCCAGGAGTGGAACGGGACCGCGCCGATCTTGAACAGCAGACCCACCGACAGGAGCGCGGTGCCGATCAGCGCCAGCGTCCGGTCCTCGGCGCCCCGGGCGAGTGCGTCACCGATCCCCGGCAACGCGACGGTGCCCGCGTAGCCGTACAGTAACGCCACCCCGAACAGGAAGAACGCCGACGAGAACGCCCCGAGCAGAAAGTATTTCATCGCGGCCTCCTGCGACAGGAGACGACGCCGCCGCGCCAGCCCGCACAGCAGATACAGCGGCAGCGAGAGCACTTCCAGCGCCACGAACATGGTGAGGAGATCGTTGGACGCCGGGAACAGGAGCATCCCGCCGACCGCGAACAGGGTGAGGGGGAAGACCTCGGTGTGCCCCGGGGCGTTCCTGGTGGCCTCCCGTTCGGCGACACTGCCGGGGACGGCGTACGCCTGCGGGGTGAACGCGTCGGTTCCGCCTTCCGGCTCCGCCCCGCGGACGGCCGTGACCTCCGCGGTCGCCGCGCGGACCCCGCTGTCGACGCTCCGCTCGGCGATGATCAGGATCGCCGGAATCGAGATCAGCAGGATCGTGCCCTGGAGGAACAACGTCGGACCGTCGACGGCCACCGCTCCCCCGATCACCGAGTCGCGGGTTCCGGCGAGCAGGACGACGGCCACGAACGCCGCGGTGAGTCCGCCGATCGCGAGAACGAGATGGCTCGAGTAGCGGCCGCGCCGGGGCAGGAACGCCTCCACGAGCACACCGGCCACCGCCACGCCGAACACGATCAACATGGGTGACAGCTGGCCGTATTCGATGTCCGGCGCAGGCAACGTCGCGGACTGGGCGAGGACGAATTCGGAGGTACTCATCAGGGTGTGCCTCCCTCTGAATCCTGCCCGGCGACGGTGGGGGCAGGATCGTGCTGACCGACGGTGACGAGGACGTGGCTCACCGCGGGGGTGATGACGTCCAGCACCGGCTTGGGGTAGACGCCGAGGACGAGCAACAGTGCGATCAGCGGTGCCACGACCGCGATCTCACGGCGCACGAGATCGCGGACGGTCTCGTTGCCCTCCTTCAGCGGTCCCGTCATCATCCGCTGGTAGAGCCACAGCACGTAGATCGCGGCGAGGACGAGCGCGAGAGTCGCGACCACGGCGGCGATCTGGTACCGCGAGAACGTCCCGACCAGGACGAGGAACTCACTGATGAACGGTGCCAGGCCCGGCAGCGACAGCGTGGCCAGGCCCGCCACGAGGAACGTGCCCGCCATCACCGGAGCGACCTTCTGCACCCCGCCGTAGTCGGCGATGAGGCGGGTGCCGCGCCGCGACACCAGGAACCCGGCGATCAGGAACAGCGCCGCGGTCGAGATGCCGTGGTTGACCATGTACAGCGTCGATCCGGCCTGCCCCTGGCTCGTCATCGCGAAGATGCCGAGGATGATGAACCCGAAGTGCGAGATCGACGTGTACGCGATCAGGCGCATCACGTCGGTCTGCCCGATGGCCAGCACCGCGCCGTAGATGATGCCGATCACCGCCAGCACCGTCACGAACGGTGCGAAGTACGCCGACGCGTCCGGGAACATCTGCAGGCAGAACCGCAGCATCCCGAACGTCCCGACCTTGTCGACGACGGCCATCATCAGCACCGCGCTGGCCGGGGTGGCTTCGACCGCGGCGCCCGGCAGCCACGTGTGGAACGGCCACAGCGGGGCCTTGACCGCGAACGCGAACATGAAACCGAGGAACAACGCCTTCAGCACGCCGGGGTCGGCGTCCAGCCCCTCGGCGACGATCACCCGGAAGTCGAAGGTGCCGCCGGCGAACGCGTCCTGGCGCGCCGTCACCACGTACAGCCCGATGACGGCCGCCAGCATGATCAGGCCGCCGAACAGGTTGTACAGCAGGAACTTCACCGCGGCATACGACCTCCCCGCCCCGCCGAATCCTCCGATCAGGAAGTACATGGGGATGAGCATGGCCTCGAAGAAGATGTAGAAGAGCAGGACGTCGAGGGCGGTGAACGAGACGATCACCATCGCCTCGACCATCAGCGTCAGCGCCACGTACGTGTGCGCCATCCGCCGCCGGTCGTAGTCGGGAGCGGAGTCGCCGTCGTTCCACCCCGCGAGCAGCAGCAGCGGCACCAGCACCGCGGTGAGGAGCACCAGGACGAGCGCGATGCCGTCCAGGCCGAGGATGTACCGGGTGCCGAACGCCGGAATCCAGGCGTGCGATTCGACGAACTGGTACTGCTCACCGGTCGGGTCGAACCGGATCGCCAGCACGACCGCCAGGCACAGGACCACCACGGACACACCGACGGCGACCGACTTCGCGAGCGCGCGCCGGTCGACGGGCAACGCGAGGACCACACCGGCGCCGACGAGTGGCAGCACCCACAGGACGGTCAGCCACGGGAAGCCGCTCACCACAGCCTCACCAGCATCGTGGCGACCAGAAGCGCCGCACCCGCGAACATGAACAGGGCGTAGGACCGGACGAACCCGGTCTGCAGACGCCGCACCCGCATCGACGTTCCGCCGACGAGCGCGGCGAACCCGTTGACGGCGCCGTCGACGCCCCGGTCGTCGACGGTCACGAGCGTTCGCGTCAACTCCTGTCCGGGACGCATCAGCGCCGCCTCGTTGAACGCGTCGCCGTACAGGTCTCTCCGGGCGGCGACGGTGAGCGCGGTGACATCGGCCGGCGCGACGTCGGGGATCGGCTGCCGGGCGTACTGCCGGTAGGCCACCGCGACCCCGGCGAGCACCACCACCAGGGTGAGTCCGGTGATCGCCCACACGGGCAGGGCGGGCTCGCCGTGATGCGCGCCGACGACCGGTTCCAGCCAGTGCTGCAGCGAGGACCCGACGGCGAGCAGGGCTCCCGCGGCGACCGAACCCACCGCGAGCAAAATCATCGGCACCGTCATCACCCCCGGCGACTCGTGGGGGTCGGCCTCAGGTTGCCACCGCCGTTGCCCGAAGAACGTCATCAGCATCACCCTGGTCATGTAGAAGGCGGTGAGTCCCGCACCGAGCAGCGTCACCGTTCCGAGGACGACGCCCTGCACGCCCTCGGCGGCGAACGCCGCTTCGATGATCTTGTCCTTGGAGAAGAAGCCGGAGAACGGCGGAATCCCGATGATGGCCAGGTATCCCAGCCCGAACGTCACGAACGTGATGGGCATGACGGTGCGCAGGCCGCCGTACCGGCGCATGTTCACCTCGTCGTTCATGCCGTGCATCACCGAGCCCGCGCCGAGGAACAGGCCGGCCTTGAAGAAGCCGTGGGTGAGCAGCAGCATGATCGCGAACGCGTACCCGGCCGGTCCCAGTCCGGCGGCCAGCACCATGTACCCGATCTGGCTCATCGTCGACGCCGCCAGCGCCTTCTTGATGTCGTCCTTCGCGCAACCGATGACCGCGCCGAACAGCAGGGTCACCGCACCGACGATCACGACGCCGAGCTGGGCGTTCGGTGCCAGGTCGAAGATCGCGTTGGAGCGGACGATCAGGTACACACCCGCCGTGACCATGGTCGCGGCGTGGATGAGCGCGGACACCGGTGTCGGGCCCTCCATCGCGTCGCCGAGCCAGGACTGCAGCGGAACCTGAGCCGATTTGCCGCAGGCGGCGAGCAGCAGCGCGAGGCCGATCGCGGTGAGCACGCCCTCGCTCGCGGCGTCGGCTCGCGTGAACACGTCGGCGAATTCGATCGAGCCGAACGTCGAGAACATGATCATGATCGCGAGGATCAGCCCCATGTCGCCGACGCGGTTGACCACGAACGCCTTCTTCGCCGCGGCCGCCGCGGACGGCTTGTACTGCCAGAATCCGATGAGCAGGTACGACGCGAGACCGACGCCCTCCCACCCGACGTACAGGCCGAGGAAGTTGTCGGCCAGCACCAGCAGCAGCATCGCCGCGAGGAACAGGTTGAGGTAGGCGAAGAACCGCCTGCGCTCCGGATCGTGCGCCATGTAGCCGACCGAGTAGATGTGGATCAGGGAGCCGACACCGGTGATCAGCAGCACGAAGCACACGGACAGCTGGTCGAGTTGCAGCCCGAAGTCCACCTGGAGTTCTCCGACCGGCACCCAGCTGAACAGGATCTGGTGCACGACCCGGTCGGCGGCGTCCCGGTCCAGCATGTCGACGAAGAAGACGACGCCGAGCGCGAACGAGGCGAGCGCCGTCACGCAGCCGAGGAGATGACCCCACGCGTCGCTGCGCCTGCCCGCCAGCAGGAGCACGGCGGCGCCGAGGAGCGGCAGGACCGGCAGCAGCCAGAGCGTTTCGCTCATGCCGCACCGCCGATCGGGGTGTCGTCGGGCAAAGTCACCTTCTCGAGGATGTGCGTCATCGGGGACCCGTCAGTTCTTGAGGAGGTTGGCGTCGTCGACGGAAGCCGAACGGCGGGAACGGAAGATGGTCATGATGATCGCCAGACCGACGACGACCTCGGCGGCCGCGACGACCATCGTGAAGAACGCGAAGACCTGCCCGTCGAGGTTGCCGTGCATCCGGGCGAACGTCACGAACGCCAGATTCGAGGCGTTGAGCATCAGTTCGATACACATGAACACGATGATCGCGTTGCGGCGGATCAGCACCCCGGCGGCACCGATCGTGAACAGCAGCGCCGACAGGTAGAGGTAGTTCTCCGGGTTCATCGCCCACCCCCGTCTTCGGTCGCGGCGGGTTCGGGGGCCGCGACGTCCGCGGTGCCCAGTGCCCGGGCGGGCATGCTCGGCCGCCGGTCGAGCGACCGGCTGACGGAGAGGTCGGAGAACGTGCCGTCGGGCAGCAACGCCGGGATGTCGACGGCGTTGTGCCGCGCGTAGACCCCGGGACTGGGCAGCGGTGTGACCCGGGCACCCTCCCGGACCCGGTCCTCGGACAGCTCGCGCTGGTCCTTCCGCCGCTCGAAACGTTCCCGGTGGGCGAGCACCATCGCACCGATGGTCGCGGTGATCAGCAGTGCGCCGGTCAGTTCGAACGCCCACACGTACCGGACGAAGACGAGTTCGGCCAGCCCCTCGACGTTGCCCGCCGCGTTGGCCTGGTCGAGACCGGTGAACGCGGAGACGGACGCACTTCCGATGCCGCCGATCAGCAGGAGTCCGAATCCCAGCCCCGCCGCGATCGCGGCCACCCGCTGACCGCGCAGGTTCTCGACGAGGGATTCCGAGGAATCGACGCCGATCAGCATGAGCACGAACAGGAACAGCATCATGACCGCGCCGGTGTAGACCACGATCTGCACGACGCCGAGGAACAGCGCGCCCTGGGCGATGTAGAACACGGCCAGGATGATCATGGTGGTGGCGAGGAAGATCGCCGAGTAGACGGCTTTCGTCGCGCTGACCACTCCGAGCGCGCCGATCACGGCGACGGTCGCGAGGACCCAGAACTGCACGCCCTCGCCGGTCGAGGTCTGGGTGAAGGGTTCCGCGACCAGTTGCACCGCGGACGGCATCGTGTTCACCACGTCGGCTCTCCTCCCTCGATCACGGCTTGTCCCCCGCCGTGTCGTCCGCCCCGGACTCGTCCTGCGACGCGGGCGCCGTTCCCCCGGTCACCGTGCCGCGGTAGTAGTCCTCGGCGGTGGTGCCCGGGGCCATCGGGTGCGGCGAATCGACCATGCCGGACTCGAGCGGTGCCAGCAGGCGGTCCTTCTCGTAGATCAGGCCGGCCCGGTTGTCGTCGGCCATCTCGTACTCGTTGGTCATCGTCAGCGCCCGCGTCGGGCAGGCCTCGATGCACAGCCCGCACCCGATGCAGCGCAGGTAG
Organism: Rhodococcus pseudokoreensis; assembly: GCF_017068395.1. Lineage (NCBI taxonomy): Bacteria > Bacillati > Actinomycetota > Actinomycetes > Mycobacteriales > Nocardiaceae > Rhodococcus > Rhodococcus pseudokoreensis. The sequence continues at coordinate 1,332,008 of NZ_CP070619.1, forward strand.
TTGATCTGGTACACCCGGCCGTACCGCTCACCGGGCGAGAAGCGTTCCTCGTCGGTGTTATCGGCGCCCTCGACGAAGATGGCGTCGGCGGGGCACGCCCAGGCGCACAGTTCGCACCCGATGCACTTCTCCAGGCCGTCCGCGTACCGGTTGAGCTGATGCCTGCCGTGATAGCGGGGCGCCGTCGGCGTCTTCTCCTCCGGGTAGAACTCGGTGTTCGATTTCTTGAACATCGTGGAGAAGGTCACGCCGAATCCCGCTATGGGGCCGAGGAATTTAGTCATCGCTGTTCTCCTGAGTCGATCCGGTGGAGTGCGCGCCGGTGACGGAGACCGGCGTGCGCCGGAACACGGGCAGTGTCTGACCCGGCATCGGCGGAACCGGGTATCCACCGGCCATGGGGTCGAACGGTTCGAGTGTCTCCGGGGACAGTTCGGCGCGGTCGCGCGGCTCGACCGGTTTCTCGGGTGCGCGAACGCGGCCCGGACGCAGGCGCTTCCACAGCAGCGCCACCACCACGAGGGCCACGACGAGGCCCGCGACGACGAGGGTGATCGTCCGGGCGTCGTAGCCCTCGTTGCGGAAGGCCCGGACAGTGGCGACGATCATGACCCACACCAGCGAGATCGGGATCAGGATCTTCCAGCCGAGACCCATGAACTGGTCGTACCGCAGCCTGGGCAGCGTGGCCCGCAACCAGACGAACACGAACAGGAAACCCCAGACCTTCAGCGTGAACCACAGCACCGGCCACCATCCGGAGTTCGCGCCGGCCCACAGACTGAGCGGGAACGGTGCGTGCCAGCCGCCGAGGAACAGGGTGGTCGCGAGCGCCGAGACAGTCACCATGTTCACGTACTCGGCGAGCATGAACATCGCGAAGCTCAGCGACGAGTACTCGGTGTGGAACCCGCCGACCAGTTCGCCTTCGGCCTCGGGCAGGTCGAAGGGCGCGCGGTTGGTCTCACCCACCATCGACGTGACGTAGATGAGGAACGACGGCAGCAGCAGGAAGACGTACCAGGTGTGCTCCTGGGAGGCGACGATGCCCGACGTGGACATCGTGCCGGCGTCCAGGAAGACCGCCGCGAACGACAACGCCATCGCGATCTCGTACGAGATCACCTGCGCCGTCGAGCGCAAACCTCCCAGCAACGGGTACGTGGAGCCGGACGCCCAGCCGGCGAGCACGATGCCGTAGACGCCGATCGACGTGGCCGCAAGGACATAGAGCACCGCCACCGGCAGGTCCGTCAGCTGTAATGGCGTGTAGTGCCCGAAGATCGACACCGCCGGGCCGAACGGGATCACGGCGAACGCCATGAACGCGGGCACCGCGGCGATGATCGGCGCGAGGAGGTAGATCGGCTTGTCCACACCCTTCGGGACGATCCCCTCCTTCAGTGCCAGCTTGATGCCGTCGGCGAGGCTCTGCAGCATGCCCCGCGGACCGACCCGGTTGGGGCCCACGCGCATCTGCATCCATGCCATGACCTTGCGTTCGGCCAGGATCGTCAGAAGCGGGGTGAGGACGAGGAACACGAAGACGGCCAGGGCCTTGCCGAGAACCAGCCACCAGGGGTCGTGCCCGAACAGTGCAGGGTCGGGGTAGACGGCCGCGATCGTCACAGCGCACCTCCCGGCGCGATCCCGTTGGTGCCTGCGGCGCGGCGTACGTTCACGACGGTTCCCGCCCCGGCGGCCAGTTGCCGGTAGACCGCGGAGCCGGGCGAGTTGAGCGGCAGCCACACCACCCGATCCGGCATGTCGGTGATCACCAACGGCAACGTCACTTCGCCTCGTTCCGTCGTGACGGTGATTGGATCTCCGTCACCGGCACCCGTCTCGGCCGCCGACGCCGCGGACATCCGCACGACCGGGGTGCGCGCCGTGCCCGCCAGGTGCGGTTCGCCGTCCTGCAACCGCCCCGAGTCGAGCAGCATCCGCCACGTGGCGAGCACCGCCTCCCCCGCCCCGGGGTCCCGTCGTGGAGACTGCGGGACGTCGGGCGGATCCGGGAAGTCACCGTCCCAGGCGCCGAGCCGTTCGAGTTCCCGCCGTGCGGTCGCCGCGTCGGGAAGACCCAGCGCGACACCCATTTCGCCGGCGATCGCGTGCAGCACCCGCTGATCGGGCATCGCCCCGGTGCCGCGGAGGGCGGCGTCGAAATCGCGTATGCGCCCCTCCCAGTCGAGGAAGGTGCCCGGCTTCTCCATGACCGGTGCGATGGGGAACACCACGTCCGCGCGATCGGTGATCGCACTGTGGCGCAGTTCCAGACTCACCACGAACCCGGCCGCGTCGACGGCCGCCGTTGCGGCCTGCGGGTCGGGGAGGTCGTCGATCTCCACACCGCCGATCACCAGCGCCCCCAGCGTCCCCGCCTCGGCGGCGGCGAGGATGCCCGCGGTGTCGCGGCCCGCGGTGTCCGGCAGATCCGCGACGTTCCACGCCGACGCGACCTGCCGCCGGGCCTCGGGATCGCCCACCGGCCTGCCGCCCGGCAGCAGTCCGGGCAGCGCGCCCGCCTCGAGTGCGCCGCGTTCGCCGGCCCGTCGTGGCACCCACGCCAGCCGGGCCCCGGTGTCGTCGGCCAGACGGACCGCGGCGGACAGCGCCCCTGGCACCGCGGCGAGCCGCTCCCCTACCACGACGACGGCACCCGGTCGGCGAAGCAACTCGGTGACCCCCGCGTCTACCTCGCCCGTGCGGAGTCCGTCGAGGACCTCCGGTTCCGCATTCGGCGCGGCCCTCAGCAGTCTGCCGGACACCTTCTCGAGTCCGCGCGACGTGTACGGGGCGATCGAGTACACCGGAACGGCCTTCGTGCGCGCCGCCTTGCGCAGCCGCAGGAACACGATCGGCGACTCCTCCTCCGGCTCGAACCCGGCGAGGAGAACGATCGGCGCGGCGTCGAGATCGTCGTAGGTGACCGCGAGTCGCTGCCCCGCCACCCGGGCCGCCAGGAAGTCGGCCTCCTCACCGGAGTGTGCGCGACTGCGGAAGTCGATGTCGTTGGTGCCGAGCGCCGTTCGCGCGAATTTCGCGTAGGCGTAGGCGTCCTCCCACGTGGACCGGCCGCCGACGAGAACCCCCGCACTGCCCCGTGCCGCGGCCAGTCCCCGCGCCGCGACGGCCAGGGCCTCCGACCACGACGCGGGCGCCAGGGTGCCGTCGTCGCCGCGGACCAGAGGGGTGGTGATCCGGTCGCGCTGAGTGGCGTAGGCGAACGCCCACCGCCCCTTGTCGCAATTCCATTCCTCGTTGACCTCGGGATCGTCGCCCGCCAGCCGCCGCAACACCGTGCCGCGCCGGTGATCGGTGCGCTGGGCGCACCCGCTCGCACAGTGCTCGCACACGCTGGGGCTGGAGATCAGATCGAACGGGCGAGCCCGGAACCGGTACGCGGTACCCGTCAGCGCGCCCACCGGGCAGATCTGGACGGTGTTGCCGGAGAAATACGACTCGAACGGTTCCTTCGCGTAGATCCCGACCTGCTGCAGCGCACCCCGCTCCATCAGTTCGACGAACGGATCCCCCGCAACCTGCTGCGAGAACCGGGTGCACCGCGCGCACAGCACACACCGCTCACGATCCAGGAGGACCTCCGTGGACAGCGGAATCGGCTTGGGGAACGTGCGCTTGATCTCCCCGAAGCGCGACTCCGCGCGCCCGTTGGACATCGCCTGATTCTGCAACGGGCACTCACCGCCCTTGTCACACACCGGACAATCCAGGGGATGGTTGATCAGCAACAACTCCATCACCCCCCTCTGCGCCTTGTCCGCCACCGGCGACGTCAGCTGGGTGTGGACCACCATGCCGTCGGTGACAGTCGTGGTGCACGACGCGAGCGGCTTCCGCTGCCCCTCCACATCCACGAGGCACTGACGGCACGCACCCACCGGATCGAGCAGCGGATGATCACAGAACCGCGGGATCTGGATACCGATCATCTCCGCCGCACGAATCACCAACGTGCCCTTGGGAACACTGAGCTCCACCCCGTCGATAACAACGCTGACTGAGTCACGGCTCGCTCCGCTCGCGGGCACCGGGGCCGAGTCACGGCTCGCTCCGCTCGCGGGCACCGGGGCTTTCACGCGCGCTCTTCCCTCGTCACTCATTCGCTGCGCTCCCTCGCTCCTCGGTCCAGACCGCGCGGCCCCGGCGCCGAGTCACAGCTCGCGCATCGCCCCGCCGCCGAGTCACAGCTCGCGCATCGCCCCGCCGCCGAGTCACAGCTCGCGCATCGCCCCGCCGCCGAGTCACAGCTCGCGCATCGCCCCGCCGCCGAGTCACAGCTCGCGCACCATCCCGGTGCCACATCATGCGTCCACTCCAGCCATGAGGGTGGACTGATGCGGGTCGAACGGGCAGCCACCCTGCTCGAAGTGCGCGAGATACTCGTCGCGGAAGTACTTGATGGAAGACATGATCGGGCTCGCCGCACCGTCACCGAGAGCGCAGAACGACTTGCCGAGGATGTTGTCCGCGATGTCGAGCAACTTCTGCAGATCCGCATCGGTCCCCTCCCCCCGCTCGAGCCGCTCCAGGATCTGCACCAGCCAATACGTGCCCTCCCGGCAGGGCGTGCACTTGCCGCACGACTCGTGCGCGTAGAACTCGGTCCAGCGGAGCACGGCACGCACCACGCATGTGGTCTCGTCGAAGATCTGAAGGGCCTTCGTGCCCAGCATCGACCCGGCGGCGCCGACCCCCTCGTAGTCGAGGGCGACGTCGAGGTGCTCGTCGGTGAAGATCGGCGTCGAGGAACCGCCCGGCGTCCAGAACTTCAACCGGTGCCCGGCGCGGACTCCGCCCGCGTATTCGAGTAACTCCCGCAACGTGATTCCCAGCGGTGCCTCGTATTGTCCGGGTGTGGTCACGTGCCCGGACAGGGAGTAGAGGGTGAACCCGGGCGACTTCTCGCTGCCCATCGACCGGAACCACTCGATGCCGTTCACGATGATCGGTGGGACGCTCGCGATCGATTCGACGTTGTTGACGACGGTCGGGGACGCGTAGAGACCGGCCACCGCGGGGAACGGCGGACGCAGCCGGGGCTGGCCGCGGCGCCCCTCCAGCGAGTCGAGCAGCGCCGTCTCCTCGCCGCAGATGTACGCCCCGGCACCCGCGTGCACGACCAACTCGAGGTCGAACCCGGTGCCCAGGATGTTCTTGCCCAGGTAGCCCGCCGCATACGCCTCCGCGACCGCGGACTGCAACCGGCGCAGCACCGGCACCACCTCGCCGCGCACGTAGATGAAGGCATGCCCGGCGCGGATCGCGTACGCCGCGATGATGACGCCCTCCACGAGCGCGTGCGGCGTTGCCAGCATGAGGGGCATGTCCTTGCAGGTACCCGGTTCGGACTCGTCCGCGTTGACCACGAGGTAATGCGGCTTGTCGTCGCCCTGCGGGATGAACGACCACTTCATGCCGGTCGGGAACCCGGCACCGCCGCGGCCGCGCAGTCCGGCCTCCTTGATCGTCGAGATCACCTCGTCCGGGTCCATGCGCAGCGCCTTCTGCAGGCCCTCGTACCCGTCGTGGCGACGGTACGTGTCGAGGGTCCAGGATTCGGGTTCGTCCCAGTAGCGGCTCAGGACCGGGGTCAGCGGCATGTCAGTCTCCCTTCCGTCCGGGGTCGGTGGCGGCCGGGTTCGTTTCGGAGGTGGACCGATTCGGAGGCACCGTCGCCGACGGGGCAGGTGCCGGCTCGTCCTTCGTGGATTCCGCCGCCACCGCCTCGGTGTCCCGCGACTGCGGCTCCGGGACGAGGGACGTCTCCGCCGGATCCGGCGCCGTCATCCCCCGCTCCCGCGCAACGCGCAGGCCGGCCAATGTCGGTTCACCGGCGACGCCCTCCTCGAGCGCACCGGGACGCTCGTCGGGGAACCCGGCGAGAATGCGGGCGGTCTCCCGGAACGTGCACAGCGTCGCGCCACGGCTCGGCGTCACCCGGTCCCCCGACCGCAGGGAATCGACGAGCGAACGGGCCGACTCCGGGGTCTGATTGTCGAAGAACTCCCAGTTCACCATCACCACCGGGGCGTAATCGCACGCCGCATTGCACTCGATGTGCTCCAGCGTGACCTTGCCGTCCGCGGTCGTGCCACCGGGCGGCAGATCGAGATGCTCCTCCAGCGCGGCGAGGATCGCATCGCCGCCCATGACCGCGCACAAAGTGTTGGTGCACACCCCCACGTAGTAGTCGCCCGTCGGCTCGCGCCGGTACATCGAATAGAACGTCGCCACCGCGGCCACCTCGGCGCCGGTCAACCCGAGCCGGCCGGCACAGAGTTCGACGCCCGCCGGCGTGATGCACCCGTCCTCCGCCTGAACCAGATGCAACAGCGGCAGCAGCGCGGACCTCGAATTCGGGTAACGCGCGACGACGACATCGGCGTCGGCGTCGAGCCGCGCCCGGATCTCCGGCGGATATTCCTCCCGCGCACCCGGCCGCACCAGCCGTCCGTTCTCCTCCGGCCTCGGCCCGAACTCGATGAAAACGGGTGGTTGCGCCGGTGCGGTTCGCTCGGTCATCGATCCACTCCCCCCATGACGGGATCGATGCTCGCGACCGCGGCAATCACATCCGCCACCATGCCGCCTTCACACGTGGCCGCCACCGACTGCAGATTCGTGAACGACGGATCGCGGAAATGCACCCGGAACGGGCGCGTGCCACCGTCGCTGACCATGTGCACCCCGAGCTCGCCCCGCGGCGACTCCACCGCCACATACACCTGGCCCGGCGGCACCCGGAAACCCTCCGTCACCAACTTGAAATGATGGATCAGCGATTCCATCGACGAATCCATGATCTCGCGGACATGCTCCGGCGAATTACCCAGACCATCCGGGCCCAACGTCAGATCCGCAGGCCACGCGATCTTCTTGTCTTCCGCCATGATCGGCCCCGGCCGCAACTTGTCGAGACACTGCTCGACGATCTTCAGCGACTCCTTCATCTCGTCGACCCGGATCAGGTAACGGCCGTACGCGTCGCACCCGGTGTCGGTGCTGACGTCGAACTCGTAATTCTCGTACCCGCAATACGGCTGCGACTTCCGCAGATCGTGTGGCAGACCCGTCGCACGCAGCATCGGACCCGTCACCCCCAGCGCCATGCACCCCGTGAGGTCGAGATACCCGATGCCCTTGGTGCGGCCCTTCCAGATGCGGTTGTCGTTCAGCAGATTTTCCATGTCCCGCAACCGCTCCGGCATTACCGTCAGCAACTCGCGGACCTTCTCCACCGCCCCCTCCGGCAGATCCTGCGACAAACCGCCCGGCCGGATATACGCGTGGTTCATGCGCAATCCCGTGATGAACTCGAACACGTCCAGGACCAACTCACGCTCCCGGAAACCGAACAGCATCGCCGTCACCGCGCCCAACTCCATCCCACCCGTGGCCAGCGCCACCAGATGCGAGGAAATGCGGTTCAGCTCCATCAACATCACCCGGATGACACTCGCCCGCTCCGGCACCTGCTCCGTGATGTCGAGCAACTTCTCCACACCCAGGCAATACGCCGTCTCGTTGAAAAACGGCGACAGATAATCCATCCGCGTCACAAACGTCACACCCTGCGTCCAGGTGCGGTACTCCAGATTCTTCTCGATCCCCGTATGCAGATAACCGATACCGCACCGGGCCTCCGTGACCGTCTCACCCTCGATCTCCAGGATGAGCCGCAACACCCCGTGCGTCGACGGATGCTGCGGACCCATATTCACGACGATGCGCTCCTCGCCGCTCCCCGAACCGGCATCCTCCGACGCCGCCCTCACCGCATCGACAACCTCGTCCCAGTCCTGACCGGCGACCGTGAAAACCGTGTCCTCGCTCATCAGTTGTACCCCCGCCGCTCGTCCGGCGGCGCGATCTCCGCGCCCTTGTACTCGACGGGAATACCGCCGAGCGGATAGTCCTTCCGCTGCGGATGACCCGGCCAGTCATCCGGCATCTCGATCCGCGTCAACGACGGATGCCCGTCGAACACGATCCCGAAAAAGTCGTACGTCTCCCGCTCGTGCCAATCATTCGTCGGATACACGTCATACAACGACGGAATATGCGGATCCCCATCCGGCACCGCCACCTCCAGACGGATCCGCCGATTGTGCGTAATCGACAACAACGGATACACCGCATGCAACTCCCGGCCCGCATCCTGCGGGAAATGCACACCATTCACACCCAGACACATCTCGAACCGCAGATCCGGCTCATCCCGCAACGCACGCGCCACCGGCACCAAGAACTCGCGCCGCACACCGAACGTCACCTCACCCCGAAACACCACCACCGACTCCACCGCCACCTCGAAGCCCACCCCCGACTCCGCCAGCGCCGCCCCCAACCCATCCGCCACCTCGTCGAAATACCCGCCGAACGGCCGCGGCGTACTCCCCGGCAACAACACCGGACGCACCAACCGCCCATACCCCGACGTATCCCCACTACCCCGCACCCCGAACAAACCCTTACGCACACCGATCTGCTCTGTAACATGGCTCGCTTCGCTCGCGTGTGCCGGAGCTTTATCGTGCGGTCTTCCCTCGTCACTCACTCGCTACGCTCCCTCGTTCCTCAGTCCAGACCGCACGGCTCCGGCACTTACTCGGTTCGCTCCGCTCCCTCGCGGGGACATGGCTCGCTTCGCTCGCGTGTGCCGGAGCTTTATCGTGCGGTCTTCCCTCGTCACTCACTCGCTACGCTCCCTCGCTCCTCAGTCCAGACCGCACGGCTCCGGCACTTGCTCGGGCCGTCACCGGAGCAGGCCCTTCATCTGGAAGGTGGGAGTGGCAGCCAGCGCGGCCTGCTCCGCCGCACGCGCCACCTCCTCCCGGTGCACACCGAGCGGCATCTGCTGGATCTTCTCGTGCAACGTGAGGATCGCGTTCAGCAGCATCTCGGGCCTCGGCGGGCACCCCGGTAGATAGATGTCGACAGGCACGACGTGGTCGACACCCTGCACGATCGCGTAGTTGTTGAACATCCCACCCGACGACGCGCAGACGCCCATCGCCAGCACCCACTTCGGCTCCACCATCTGGTCATAGATCTGCCGCAGCACCGGCGCCATCTTCTGGCTCACCCGGCCTGCGACGATCATCAGATCGGCCTGCCGCGGTGAAGCACGGAACGCCTCCATGCCGAAGCGCGCGATGTCGAAGCGGCCGCCTGCGGTGGCCATCATCTCGATCGCACAACACGCGAGCCCGAAACTGGCGGGCCACAGCGAGCCCTTGCGGACGTAACCCGCAAGCCCCTCGACCGTGGTCAGCAGGAAGCCGCTCGGCAGCTTCTCCTCGATGCCCATATCCGACTCTTCTCTTCCGACTTAGCTTTTGGATCGCTGGCGGGACCGATCAGTCCCAACTGAGACCGCCACGCCGCCACTCGTACGCGTAGGCGACGGAGACGTTGAAGATGAACAGGGCCATGGCCCCGAGACCGAAGAAGCCGAGGGCGTCGAAATGAACGGCCCACGGGTAGAGGAACACGATCTCGATGTCGAAGATGATGAACAGCATGGCCGTCAGGTAGTACTTCACCGGGATGCGGCCCGCGCCCAGCGGCGAGGCCGTCGGCTCGATCCCGCACTCGTAGGCGTCGAGCTTGGCACGGTTGTAGCGTCTCGGTCCGACGATCCTCGCCACGATCACGGAGAACACCGCGAACGCGACCGCAATCGCCCCGAGCACGAGGATCGGCACATAGACATTCATGCCGTCTCAGCTCCCCTCTTCCCGAGCCTGCCCGCCCGATTCCCGGGCGGTCGTTTCCGAAGCTACGCTCTTGTGAGTTATGCCACAGCGTACAAGGGAAGTCGCCGGGCCCGGCCGATTTGACCGAGCGATTTCCAGGCGATCTGGAAATGCGGAAAACCGCTGCAGCACAGGCGCTCGATGCGCCGCCGGACGGCGGAAACGGAAGTCAGGAGACCCTAAGCAGAGAGTCGGGTGCGGAGCAGCGCTATGACCGCTTCGGACAACCGGATCGGGTCGAGCGGATGCGGCACCGCGGCCTCGGCGCGCGACCAACTGGCCAGCCAGGCGTCGTCGGGACGCCCGGTCAGGACCAGGATCGGCGGGCACTCGTCGAGCTCGTCCTTCAACTGCTTGGCGATCCCCATCCCGCCCGCGGGCACCGCCTCCCCGTCCAGGACGGCCAGGTCGATACCGCCGGCATCCATTTCCCGGATCACCACGGGCGCCGTCGCCACCTCGACGTACTCCAGCTCCGGAAGGTCGGGGTGCGGACGCTTCCCCAATGCCAGAACGACCTTCTGGCGGGTGCTCGCGTCGTCGCTGTAGACGAGGACACGCAACCGATCAGGACGGCTGGTGTGGGCGGTCGCGTCGGTCACGGACACGATGCTACCGGTACCCCGCCTTCCAGACCGGCGGCTCGCGTCGATCGAAAAACGGCGCGTCGAAATCGAATTGGTTCGGCCGGCGGGCGCAGCGGCCCGGCTACAGTCTCTCCGCGATGGCGAGCGCCGTGGAACCGAGCTTCGGCAGGCGCAGATCCGCGATGGGGGTCAGCATGTTGCCGAGCCTGTTGGTGACGAAGGCGATCGACAGCCCGGTGTCGGCGTCGGCGAACGCGCCCGACCCACCCAACCCGTAGTGCCCGAACGTATTCGACGGCTGTCTGCGGCGCGCGACCATTCCCGCGTGGTAGCCGAGCCGCCAGTTCATCGGTATGCCCAGAACGTAGTCGCGGGCCGTGGTCTGCACCTGGCTCAGCTGGGCCACGACGTCCGGCGGGAGGAACTCGGCACCGCCGACGGTTCCGCCGTTGGCCAGCGCCCCGTACATGCGCGCGAGCGCGCGGGCACTGAACACGCCGTTCCATCCCGGCATCACGCTGTCGTGGATCGCGGGGTTGCGGACGAGGGCGTCGAAACCGGCGGGCATGCCGGCGTCGGCGACGTTGCGGAGACCGGGCAGCCGCGCCATCGCGAACGACGTCGCACCCCACGGAACACCGAACGGGTTGATGTGCGGGAAGGTCCTCGCGATCCGGGACCGCTCGGCCGGCGGCACCTCGTACCAGAATTCCTTCACCCCGAGCGGTTCGGCGATCTCGGTGCGCACCAAATCGGTGAAGTGCTTTCCGGCCGCACGCGCCGTCAGTTCGGCGACCAGCGAACCGAATGTCACGGCGTGATAGCCGGGGGCCTTCAGCCGCCGCCGATCCGGGGTCGCCGCGGCCAGTGCGCCACTGACCAGGCCGTGGTCCATCAGACTCAGCGGTCCGGGAACGAGCCCGCGGACGCGGTGCAGTCCGGCGCGGTGCGACAGCAGTTCGCGCACCGTGATCTCGTCCTTGCCCGCCGTGGCGAACTCGGGCCAGTACTGCGCCACCGGCGCGTCGTAGTCGATGATCCCGCGTCCCGCGAGACGGTGCAGCACGGTGGACGCGACGCCCTTGCCCGTGGAGAACGTGAGGGTGACCGTGTCGTTCTGCCAGAACGTGTCGCGGCTCGCCCACCCGGCCCACACGTCGACGACCGGCTCACCGTGGAGGTAGACGGCCAGTGCACCGCCGCCCTGGCCGGCGTCGTGGAACAGCCGGAAGAACTGGTCGACGAGCACCCCGAATCGCCGGTCCGCCAGCATCCCTGCCGGTGGCCGTACGGTGCGGCGCCTCAACGGCCACGGCGATGTGGTCGTCATGTCGACTTCCCTCGGTCGCTCTTCACGTCAGTGACATGTGCATTTAACTTCCTCTTTACACATGGGTGAGCGCCGTCGGCACCGCTTCAGGGCCTGCGTGATCGCTTCGTGGCCATACCGCAACGGGAAAGACTGTCCGGGCTCCAGGGAGGTGACCCGACCATGATCATTTCGGCTCGAGGGAGTGGAAGTAATCGGACCTGACCTCGACGTCCTCGACGAGACGCGTGGTGGTCTGGACACCCAGTGAATGCTCCTTCAACAGGTCGCACAGCCGGTCGCCGTCGATCAGGTCGATCGGCGGGGCACCGTCCCGCTTGGACTCCGTGCGGGCGTCACCGGTGAAGGTCCCGGTCGTGATGAGCAGACCCTTCTCGCCGCGACCCGCCATCGCGCCACGGAAATCGCGCACGGCCCCGGCCCCGACACTGCCGCTGTAGCGCTTGCACTGGAAGAACACGGGGAAACTGAGCAGCGACAACTGGTACACGCCGAGGCCCTCGATGTCCCCGTCACCGCCGCGGCCGGTGACGGACGCACTCGAGAATCCGGCCTCTCGCAGCAACCGCTGGGTCAGCCGCTCGAATGCAGGCGGCGACATCTTCAGGACCGTGTCGAGCAGCAGGTCCTTCCAGTCCGCGTCGTTCTCGGCCTCGGCGATGTTGGCGTCCGGTTCGTCGTTTCTCCGGGATGCCGCCTTCGCCGACTTGCGCGCGGCATTCTTCTTGCGGTTCTCGGCGGAGAACTCGGCATGCAACGGGCGGATCTCGCTCTCGCCGACCTCGCGGCCCTTCTCCGTCACACTCCACACCCCGCGGCGGCTGTTGGTGAGCAGACCCATCCCCTTGAGGTAGGTGCGCGCCCACGCCAGCCGGTACTCGATCTCGGTGCTCGGGCCGTCACCGTGCAGCACGCCCTGCACATCGGACGAAAGACCTTCTCGCTCAACGACTGCGCTGTCGAGCTCCTCGTTGGACGCCGAACCACCGAGAGCAATGGCAGCCTGAAGCGCTGGCCAGAGGAGGTCGACGTACTGAGGAACGTGAACAGTCATGGCCACAAGCATGCCCGAATCCTCTAGGCAGTCAGTACACGGACCCCGACCCGATCACCCCGGCGAACCCTGGGCGAGCCGAGCCTCCGCCCGGTTCTCGAGCTGTGCGCGGTAGATCGTCTTCCCCGACAGGCGCACGATGAGGTAGGAGAGCCCGACGGCGATCATCCCCGGCACGAGCACTCCGATGCTTCCCGTCATCTCCGCAACCATCAGCATCACCGCGAGCGGGGCGCGGGCGATGCTCCCGAAACACGCCATCATGCCGACGATGACGAAGGGCGCCGGATTGTCGGGGACGCCCGGCGCGATCGGTTCCAGCAGTCGCCACACCGCGGCGCCGGTGAAGGCCCCGATCACCATGCCCGGCCCGAAGATGCCGCCCGATCCGCCCGATCCGATGGACAGCGACGTCGCGAGGATCTTCGCGAACGGCAGCAACAACACCACCCACAGCGGGATGGCCGCGAGGTCGTCGCGGGCCATCGACTGCTGGATCCACCCGTATCCGCTGCCCAGCACCTCCGGCAGCACCAGCGCCATCAGTCCGACGAGCAGCCCGCCGACCGCAGGCTTGACGACCCGGCTGCCCGGTAGGCGGTGGGTGAGATCGACGGCGGTGTAGAACGTCCCGCTGTACAGCAATCCGATCAGGCCGCCGAGCACACCGATGAGCGCGAACCACAACAGTTGCGCCGGGGTGTCGAAGACGTAGTCCTGGGCGGCGTACCCGAACAGCGGGCCGAATCCGAGGAAGCTGCCGAACACGGTGTAGCTGACGATCGACGTGACCAGCGCCGGCACGAGCACCTCGAAGTCGAAGTCCTCCTTGTACGGGATCGTGCAGCACAGCACCGCGCCGCCGAGTGGGGCGCCGAAGATGGCGCCGATCCCGGAGCCGATGCCGATCGCCACGGCGATGCGTCCGTCCCGCGGGGACAGGTCCAGTCTGCGGGCGAGGAGCGATCCGAAACCCGCCGAGATCTGCGCGGTGGGGCCCTCCCGTCCGCCGGACCCGCCGGATCCGATCGTGATCGCCGACGCGACCAGCTTCACCAGCACGACGCGGACGCGGATCATGCGGGGGTCCCGGTGCACGGCCTCGATCGCCGCGTCGGTGCCGTGCCCCTCGGCCTCGGGTGCCAGGGTGAACACGAGGATGCCCGACACCAGACCGCCCAGGCACACCACGAGCGGAATCGCCCACGGTCTCGTGAACTCCCTGCTGCCGCCCGCACCGCCGTCCCCGGCCGCGGTCGGCGGGTGGTAGCCGCCGATGTCGACGATCAGCAGTTGCGTCGCCTCCGACAGCGCGACGTAGAACACGACCGCGCCGAGCCCGGCGACGATGCCGATCACGACACCGAGGACCAGCCATTTGCGGGTGTAGCCCGCGGTGCGGATCCAGGTTCCGGCGGACGCCCCGATCGACCGCAGAGCCCGCGACCCGGACGCCACCCGGATCACTCCAGCTTTCCGAAGACCGTTCGACCCTCCAGGATCGTGGCGAGCACCTCGAGGTCCGCGATGTCGTCGGGATCCACCAGAAGCGGGTTGGCCGACAGCACGACGAGATCGGCGTGCAGCCCGGGAACGATCGCCCCGATGGCGTCCTCGCTCCGGAGGTGCCACGCCGAGTTGATCGTCTCCGCGCGCAGGGCGTCCGGGACGGAGATCCGCTCCTCGGGGGCGAGCACCCGTCCCGACCGGGTGCGGCGGGTGACGGCGTCGGCGATATTGCGCAGCGGATTGGTCGGGGTGACCGGGCCGTCATTGTGGAACGAGATCCGCTGGCCCGCTGCGATCGCGGAAGCTGCAGCGGCCCAACGTGCTCCGCGTTCGCCGAACAGGTCGTCGACGAGAACGTCGCCCCAGTAGTAGAGGTGGTCGACGAAAAGGCTGCACGTGACGCCGAGTTCGGTCGCACGGCGGAACTGCTCCGGGGTCATCGCCCCCACGTGCTCGAGCCGCAGCCGGTGATCGTCACGCGGCGAGTCGGCGAGCATCCGCTCCCACGCGTCGAGGGCCAGGGTGACCGCCGCGTCACCGTTGGCGTGACAGGAGATCTGCCAGCCGTTCTCGAAGTACGGCTTGCTGATCTCGAGAATCTCGTCCGCGGTGTAGTTGGCCTTGCCGCGGGATCCGGCGAGGCCGAGCGATCGCGTGACGTCCGTGTCGAGGTACGGGAAACTCGTGGCCGCGTTGCCAACCCACGGCGAGCCGTCCGACCAGATCTTGATACCCACCTGGCGCAGCAGGTCGTCGCCCACTCCGGGTGACACGTCCGTGGAGCGCTCCGGGTTCGACATCTCGTACAGCCGCAACCGGGTGGTGAGCGCACCGGACCGGGCGATCGCCGTCAGCGCGCTCCGGAAGCGTGGGTCGAACGCCATCTCGCTGGCGGTGGTGATGCCTGCCGCGTTCATCCGCGCGCATTCCGCGGCGAGGAGTTCCGGTAGCCGGGTGGACGCACCCTCGAGAATCGAGGCGGCCACCGCCATCACCGCGGGCGCCTCGAACGCCGAACCGTTCAGTTCGCCCGACTCGTCGCGGCCGAAGCTGCCGCCTTCCGGGTCCGGCGTCTTCTTGTTCAATCCGGCGTCCCGGGCGGCGACGTCGTTGAAATACGCCACATGACCGGTGTTGTGCAGGATCACCAGGGAGGTGTCGGGGGCGACGGAATTGAGCCATTCCCGGGACGGTTCCGGCAGCCCCTTCTGGAGCAGAGGGTCCCAGCCGTTGAGCACGGCGCCGTCGGGGTGCTCGTCGACGGCGCGGCGGACGGCATCGACCACCTCACCGGCGTCGGCGATGGTGACCGGCCTGATGTCCACCACCGGTTCGCCGAGCAGCACCGCCGAGTTCAGCGGGTGACCGTGCGCCTCGATGAACCCGGGGAGGATGCAGGCGCGGTGCACGTCGACCGCGATCGTTTCCGGTCCGATCAGCGGAAACACCGCGCCGTCGTTGCCGACTGCGGCGATCCGCCCGTCCCGCACCGCGACCGCCCGAGCGCGTGGCGCGGCGTCGTTCATGGTGACCACGTCACCGAACAGCACCAGATCGGCAGGTTTTCCGTCGTTCGTGCCCATCAGTGCACCCTCCCGTCAGACCTGGCGCGGGCGAGTGCCCATGCGCCGGCAGCGAGTGTCGACTGTGACTTCACATTACAACTACGCAGCAGGTCATATGCAGGAATAGTGCGCAACCGCGATCGGTTGCAGACTGGCATGACCGAAACACCCCTGCCCGTGGACGGCCTCTTCGAGCCGTTCGCCGTCAAATCCCTCCAGCTTCGGAATCGCTTCGCGATGGCACCCATGACCAGGGCTTTCTCCCCCGACGGCATTCCCGGGGAGGACGTCGCGGCGTATTACCGCCGGCGCGCGGCGGGCGGCGTCGGTCTCGTCATCACCGAGGGGACGTACATTCCGGACCCGGCCGCCGGATCGCACACCCGGGTGCCGCTCCTCTACGGACAGGACAGCCTCGCGGGCTGGAAGTCGGTGGTGGACGCGGTCCACGAGGAGGGCGGACAGATCATTCCGCAGCTGTGGCATCTGGGCGTCGAACGCGGCCCGCAGCCCCGTATGAACCCCGAGGTGACGACCGCCAGCCCGTCCGGGATCGCGCTGGACGGGACCCTGCTGGGACGCGAATTCACCGGTTCCGATCTCGACGCGCTGCGCGAGGCCTGGGTGGCGGCCGCCGTCAACGCACGTGACGTGGGTTTCGACGGCATCGAACTGCACGGCGCCCACGGCTATCTGCTCGACCAGTTCCTGTGGGACCGCACCAACGTCCGCTCCGACGGTTACGGCGGATCCCTCGAGGCCCGCACCCGGTTCCCGGTCGAGGTGGTCGCAGCGATCCGCGAAGCCGTCGGTGACGACTTCGCGATCGTCTACCGCTTCTCCCAGTGGAAGTCGAACCACTACGACTCGCGCATCGCGCAGACCCCCGGCGAACTCGCGGCCGTGCTCACACCCCTCGTCGCCGCCGGTGTCGACGTGCTGCACCCGTCCACCCGCAGGCACTGGGAACCGGCCTTCGCCGAACTGTCCGGTGAGGACGGAGAACTCGGCCTGGCCGGATGGACCAAGCGGCTGACCGGACTGCCCACGATCACGGTCGGTTCGGTGGGTCTCGACGACGTGTTCACGACGGCCTTCACGTCGGACGGCGCCTCGAACACCGCCGGGGTCGACCGCCTGCTCCGGCAGTACGAGAACGGCGAGTTCGATCTCGTAGCCGTCGGCCGCGCCCTGCTGTCCGATCCAGAGTGGGTGCTCAAACTCCGCGACGGCAGGACCGCCGAGCACATCCCGTACAGCAACGAGCACCGGGCGGTCCTGCACTGACCGCGCCGGTCAGCTGTCCTCGACGGTGATCTCCACCTGATCGACGTTCACGCCTTCGGGCGGGTTCGCCGTGCCCTCGGTCGAGATGCGACTCTTGTCGACCCCCTGCGCCTCGAGGGCGTTCGCGACGGCCTGGGCGCGCTGGTCGGCGAGGAGTTCGGCGGCCGCCTCGTCCGAGTTGCTCGCGTACGCCTCGATCTCGATCTTGGCGTCGCCCGCCTTCATCGCGGCGGCCACCGCCTTGACGGTCACGTCGGAGATGGCGTTGAGTTCGGCGGTTCCCGATTCGAATCCGATCGGGACCGCCGCGATGGCCGAGTTGATCGCGTTCTGGGTGGCCTCGCGCGCGGTGTTCACGGCGGACGACGCCGTGGCCTGCACACTGCTGATCGCGCCTTCCATCCGATCGGACGGGGAGGACGTCGTCGTGGTCGCGATCGGAGCCTCGTTCGAGTCGTCGGAACAGCCGGTCACGCCGAGCAGCGCGAGGGCCGCGATCGCGATGCCGGTGACGATGGTCTTGCGCATGATGGTTTCCCCTATACGTCCGTATGTCCGGAAAGCGCTACACGTCGTGGGACGAGGATAGCCCCGCCCGCGCCCCTCGAAGGTGCGATTCGTACAGGGCCCCAGCTCCCACATCGTGAGATTCTTCGGACGGATGTGAATCCGGACACGGGCTTCTCACCTGCCCGGAAACCGTTCATTCGCCTTCCGTTTCAACTCGGTTAATTCCACGGATTGCGATCTCATTTCAATAACGGTAGGAATGAATCCGGCGCCCGCTCAGCGCCGACATAAATGCCCACAACCGAGCAAGGAGTTAAACGCATGGATCTCGCCTTCCTGTCCGAATTCTTCTCCGCCTTCTCCGACCTCGCCGGCGCCCTGGACTTCTTCTCGGGTTCCGCCGACGCATTGGGCGGTGGCGCAGACGCCGCAACGGCGGCCGCAGCCACGCTTGGCTAGCATTTCCGCTGGCACAAGACTTGAACACCCGCGACGGGGTTCGTGCGCTCAGGCGCGCGGGCCCCGTCGCGGCGTTGTCGGCAGGGTAACGATCGCGTCGATCACGTATCTATCACGATGAATAACTCCTGACCTGAACATGTTCATTATCCGCGTCACCAGCATTTTCCTGGAATTGGCCGGTCGACCAATTGATCCGCCATTCGCAAGATCAACTTTCCCGTTTCACCGTTGATTTATTCGCGAAATAATCGCGTGCGCTGCACATTTCGGCGGTTTCACAGCACGCGCACATCTCAGTGCACATGCGTACACTCAAATCTCGTGACCGACCCGCAGATCAGACGCCGCTCCGAGGTGCGGGCACTCGCCCGGCTGGCTCTCGACGAAATCGGGGCCGCCGCCGGCGGCATCGGCAGCATCCACCGCGCCGTCTCGGACCGCGTCTTCGCCGGAATTCGGCTCGGCGTCGGCACCCACGCCCTCCCCGCCAAGGCGCTCCACGACGAGATCTCCGACGCCGTGTACGCCCTCGTCGCCGGCACCGCGCGTCTCGGCGGTTCCGTGGCGGGACAGTTCCTCGACGTCCCGTCGGCGGAGAACGTCCCGCCGTCCCAGACCCGCGGCGGAGCCCGGGCCATCGCCGCGATCCAGGGACTGATCGGCGACGTACTGGAATCGGAGGGGTCCGTGCTCGCCGAACCCCTGGCGATACGGGTGGACGGCGTCGCGCTCACGGCGGACGCGTCCACGCTCGCCGACGCGTTCCCCCACGCCCGTGGCCGCATCGTCGTCTTCCTGCACGGACTCGTCGAGACCGAGGACGCGTGGTCGCTGGGCCGCCGCCCGACCTACGGTGAACGGCTCGAAACGGACCTGGGATACACGGCGCTGCAGCTTCGGTACAACTCCGGCCGGCACATCTCCGACAACGGCAGGAGCCTGTCCGACCTTCTGGACGCGGTCACCGAGCACTGGCCGGTCGAGGTCGAGTCGATCGCACTCGTCGGGCATTCGATGGGCGGCCTCGTCGCCCGCAGCGCCTGCCGGATCGCCTTCCTCGACGACCGCCCGTGGGTGCGGCGGGTGCGACAGGTCGTGAGCCTCGGCTCACCGCACCTCGGCGCCCCGTTGGAGCAGGCCGTCCACTATGCGAGCGCCGGCCTGGCCGCACTGCCCGAGACGCGGGCGATCTCCGGACTCCTGCGCCGCAGGAGCGCCGGTATCCGGGATCTGAATCAGGGTTCGCTCGTCGACGAGGACTGGCGCGGTCGCGATCCGGACGCCCTCCGTGCCGCGGCCGTCAGCGAGGTCCCCCTCCTCGACGACGTGACGTACTGCTTCGTCTCCGCGACCATCACGCGCAGTCCGAGGCATCCGCTCGGCCGCCTGTTCGGCGACGGCATGGTGCTCGTGCCGTCCGCGTCCGGCCGGAACCGGACGCGGATGATCGGCTTCCGCGACGAGGACGGCATGCACCTCGCACCCGCGAACCATTTCACGATGCTCAACCACGAGTCGGTGTACGAGAAGCTGCTCGAGTGGCTGGGCGCCGCACCGGAGGCCGGCTGACCCTGCTCAGGCCATCGTCGCTCAGGCCATGGTCGTGTGCCACACGACGGCGGCGGCGAGCGCCCCCGCGCCGTTCAACGACCAGTGCAGCGCGATGGGCGCGATCAGACTGCCGCTGCGGCGGCGGAGCCAGGTGAACACGATGCCCGCGGCCGCGGTGGCGACCACCGCCGCGAGGATGCCGAGGACCTGCCCGAGAACGCCGCCGCCGAGAAAGCTCGACAGTCCCTTGTTTCCCGACGTCAGTCCGAGCGAGGACGCGATGTGCCAGAGACCGAACATCAGCGATCCCGCCGCGAAGACACCGCGGGCGCCGTACACGCGGTCGAGGGTGCCGTGCAGCACGCCGCGGAACGCGAGTTCCTCGGGGATGACGGTCTGCAGCGGGATGACGATCATCGACGCGATCAGGGCGCCGGAGAGGGTGGCGTACCGGTCGGCCATGAAGAAGGGACGGGTGATCGGCAGGGCGGCACCGATCGCGACGACGCCGATCACGAGGCCCATCGCCGCGAGGGCGTACAGCGACCCCTTGCGCCAGTGCCGGGGCGAGAGCCCCAGTTCGGCCCAGCCGAGTCCGCGGCGCCGGGTGAGCACGAGCAGCACGACGGCGGCGATGGGAACGGTCGCGATGCTGGCCCACGCGGTGGTGAAATGCGCGATCAGATTCGTGGCCGCGAGGACGACCACCACGATCGCGATGTCGAGGTAGGCGTGCAGTACGGGCCGCTTGGCACGTGCACCGGACTTCTCGTCGTCGACGGCTCCGGCGTCCTGGACTGCAAGGGTCATTCGGCCGGCCGATCTTGTTCCGTGTTCAAGCATCCAGTCAAGTGTACGGATTTACTTGTGGGAACTCTGTGAGCCACGCCACTGTGCAGGTCAAAGCATGCCCCCGCGTCACAGGGCCGCCGGAGCCCGCGTCTAGCCTGAAGACGAACTTCACACAACCCGCTGTCCAGGAGATAGAATGGCCGACTTCCTCTACGAGGACTTGCTGCCGATCGGTGAGGACCCCACCGAATATCGGCTGCTGACCACCGAGGGGGTGTCGACTGTCGAAGGACCCGGCGGCCGCACCTTCCTGTCCGTCGAGCCCGAGGCGCTGCGCCTGCTCACCGAGACCGCCCTCCACGACATCTCGCACTACCTGCGCAGCGATCACCTGACGCAGCTCGCGAGCATCCTCGACGATCCCGAGGCGTCGGGCAACGACAAGTTCGTGGCGCTCGACCTGCTCAAGAACGCCAACATCTCCGCCGCAGGCGTCCTGCCGATGTGCCAGGACACCGGCACCGCGATCGTCATGGGCAAGCGCGGCCAGCACGTGCTCACCCCCGGCGACGACGAGAAGGCCGTCGCGCGCGGCGTCTACGACGCCTACACGCGGCTCAACCTGCGGTACTCGCAGAACGCGCCGATCACGATGTGGGACGAGAAGAACACCGGCAGCAACCTCCCCGCCCAGATCGAGCTCTATGCCGATACGGCGACCGGTCACGAGAACACGTACAAGTTCCTGTACATGGCCAAGGGCGGCGGCAGCGCCAACAAGTCCTACCTGTTCCAGGAGACCAAGGCGATCCTCAACCCGGACGGCATGATGCGGTTCCTCGAGGAGAAGATCCGCGCCCTCGGCACCGCGGCCTGCCCGCCGTACCACCTCGCGATCGTCGTCGGCGGCACGTCCGCGGAGTTCGCGCTGAAGACGGCCAAGTACGCGTCCGCGCACTACCTCGACGAACTCCCCAACGAGGGCGCGATCACCGGTCGCGGCTTCCGCGACCTGGAACTCGAGGAGAAGGTGCTCGAGCTGACCCGTCAGATCGGCATCGGCGCACAGTTCGGCGGCAAGTACTTCTGCCACGACGTCCGCGTCATCCGGCTCCCCCGCCACGGCGCTTCCCTGCCCGTCGCGCTCGCCGTGTCGTGCTCCGCGGACCGCCAGGCCAAGGCGAAGATCACCCCCGAAGGTGTCTTCCTCGAGCAGCTGGAGTTCAACCCGGGCCGGTTCCTCCCCGAGGTCACCGACGCCCAGCTCGACGCCGAGACCGACGGCATCTCCGGCACCGGCAAGGGCGCCGCCGTCAAGATCGACCTCACCAAGCCGATGCCCGAGATCCTCGCCGAGCTGTCCAAGCACCCGGTGAAGACGCGGCTGTCGCTGACCGGCCCGCTCGTCGTCGCCCGCGACATCGCCCACGCCAAGATCAAGGAACGGCTCGACGCCGGCGAGGAGATGCCGCAGTACCTCAAGGACCACCCGGTGTACTACGCCGGTCCGGCCAAGACCCCCGACGGCATGGCGTCCGGTTCCTTCGGCCCCACCACCGCCGGTCGGATGGACTCCTACGTCGAGCAGTTCCAGGCCGCGGGCGGCTCCATGGTGATGCTCGCGAAGGGCAACCGGTCCAAGCAGGTCACCGACGCCTGCAAGTCCTACGGCGGCTTCTACCTGGGGTCCATCGGCGGTCCCGCGGCGCGTCTCGCCCTCGACTGCATCAAGAAGGTCGAGATCGTCGAGTACGAAGAACTCGGCATGGAAGCGGTCTGGAAGATCGAGGTCGAGGACTTCCCCGCCTTCATCGTCGTCGACGACAAGGGCGAGGACTTCTTCGCAGGCGTCTCCACCCCCACCCTCACCATCGGCAAGCGCCCCGGCTTGTAGGCGGCTCCGCCGCCCGTGCGTGGTTAACGAGTCTCTGGACTCCTTGGCCACGCACGGGCGCTAGGCGCCTACGGCGATCTCGATCACCGGATTCTTCGCCGGGTCGAGTCGGCCGAGGAGGGTTGTCAGCGTGTCGCGGTCGGTGGCGACGCACCCTTCCGTGGTGGTGCCGTCCGTGACGTGCAGGAACATCGCCGAACCGAGGCCGGGGATGCGGGCGGCGTTGTAGCCGATCGCGAGCGCGTAGTCGTACAGCGGTCCGGCCGAGTAGAGGTTCTCACTGTTACCGCCGGGGCTCGCGCCCTGCCGGACGTGCGTGTTGTACGTGGGCGAGAGCGGATTCGAATCCCACCAGTCATGCCGATCCGACTGGAAGTACGGCATCGCCGTCTGCGGTGCGGGCTGCCGGCCGAACGCCTGCGACAGCGGGAAGACACCGGCCGGGGTGCGGGTGGAGAATTCGTTCGCCGCACCGATACCTTCCGCGCCGACGTCGGCGGGCACGGGACCTGCGAACACCTGCCACGTGCCGTCCGAACCCCGTTCCCAGGCGGTCAGTTCGGCGCTCACCGACCCTGCCGACGGCGCGTAGACGGTGATCACCTGGTCCGAGACCCCGGAGAAGACCGCCCGATCGGGGGCCGCGGAGGCGCCGGGTGCGAGCACCAGACCGATCAGAATCACCATCAGCCCCGGCAACCACAGTCGACCCACGCGCAACGTCAGCATGGGGCGAGTGTTCCATTCCCGGGCGCCGGTCGCGAGATTTTCGCTTCGCGCTGCCTCTACACCCGGCAGAGGATCTCGCTGTGCAGGAGCGCGAACCAGCCGTCGCCCTCGCGCACCCACGCACGCCAGCCGGCCGCGATGCGGTCGAGGTCCGCCTCGGTGGCGAGCCCCAGCGCGAGTGCCCGGTCCGCGAACGCCGACCGCAGGGAGCGGTCGGCCCACGACCCTCCCCACCACTCGCGATCCTCGTCGGAGGAGAAACACCACGTGCTCGCCGTGTTCGCGACGTCGCCGAGTCCGGCCTCGTGCGCCCACGCCCGCAGGCGACGGCCGGCGTCGGGTTCACCGCCGTTCGCCCGCGCGACGGCCTTGTAGAGCGTCAGCCACTCGTCGAGTTCCGGTGTCGGCGGAAACCACGTGAAGGTGCCATAGTCCGCGTCGCGGGCGGCAACGATTCCGCCGGGTCGGCACACCCGCTTCATCTCGCGCAGTGCCTGCACCGGATCGCCGACGTGCTGCAGGACCTGATGTGCGTATACGACGTCGAAGCTGTCGTCGGGGAAGTCGAGTGCGTGGACGTCCGACACGACGGTCTCGACGTTCACGATGCCCCGCTCGGTGAACTCGTTCCGCGCGAGCGACAGCGCCTCGTCGTTCATCTCGACGGCGGTGACGACTCCGGGCGCGACGAGTTCCGCGAGGTCGGCGGTGATGGTTCCCGGCCCGCATCCGACGTCGAGCAGCGTCACGCCGGTGCGAAGGTGCGGAAGCAGGTAGCCGGCGGAGTTCTCGGCGGTGCGCCACCGATGGTTCCGCAGCACCGACTCGTCGTGGCCGTGGGTGTAGACCGTCTCGTCGCCGTCCATTCCTCGACGCTAGCAACTCCGATCAGATAATGGGATCACCATCCCATTCCTCAGGATTCCGCGATCCACAATTCTCGCACGCCGTGAGTGTTACGTTGTTGCACACCAACACGGCAACCGAGGGACTCCATGACTTTCAGCCTCGCGCTCACCCCCGCGCAGAAGGACCTCGTCGAGCGGACGCACGCTTTCGCGGAGAACGTGATCCGGCCGGTGGCCGCCGAGCACGACCGCGCGCAGGAGTTCCCGTGGGACGTTCTCGAGAAGGCCGCGGAAGAGGGCTTCTACAGTCCGCTGTTCTACCGCGACCTCATCG
This sequence comes from Rhodococcus pseudokoreensis, assembly GCF_017068395.1. Lineage (NCBI taxonomy): Bacteria > Bacillati > Actinomycetota > Actinomycetes > Mycobacteriales > Nocardiaceae > Rhodococcus > Rhodococcus pseudokoreensis. Next base: position 1,356,245 of record NZ_CP070619.1, read on the forward strand.
GCGACCCGACCGGCCTGTCGCTCCCCCTGTTCATGGAGGAGCTGTTCTGGGGTTGCGCCGGAATCGGGCTCGCCGTGGTCATGCCCGCGCTGGCGCTGTCGTCGATCGGACAGGCCGCAACGCCGGAGCAGATGCTGCGCTGGGCACCCGAGTGCTTCGGCGAGCCCGGCAACCTGAAACTCGCCGCACTGTGCATCTCGGAACCCGAGGGCGGCAGCGACGTCCGCAATCTGCGGACTACCGCGACGCGCGACGGCGACGACTGGGTGATCGAGGGTCACAAGATGTGGATCGGCAACGGCGGTATCGCGAACGTGCACGTCGTGAACGCCACCGTCGACCCGGAGCTGGGGCACCGCGGGCAGGCGCTCTTCGTGGTGCCCGGCGGAAGCCCGGGAATCGAACTCGTCCGCAAGCTCGACAAGCTGGGCTGCCGTGCGTCGCACACGGCGGAGCTGAAGTTCCATCAAGTGCGGGTGCCCGCCGACCACCTGCTCGGCGGCGACGACAAACTGCAGCACCGCATGCGGAAGGCCCGTGAGGTGCAGGAGGAGGTGGCGACCGGCGCGCCGCGGCGGAAATCGGCCACCCTCGGCACGTTCGAGCAGACCCGCCCGATGGTCGCGGCCCAGGCGCTGGGCATCGCCCGCGCCGCGCTCGAGTACGCCACCGAATACGCGAACCGCCGGGAGGCATTCGGCGGTCCGATCATCGACAACCAGGGCATCGCCTTCCCGCTGGCCGACCTCGCGACCCAGATCGACGCCGCACGACTGTTGACCTGGCGGGCATCGTGGATGGCGGCGACGGGGGTGGAGTTCCGCCACGGCGAGGGCTCGATGGCGAAGCTCGCGGCGTCGGAGGTCGCGGTGAAGACCACCGAGCGTGCACTGCAGACGATGGGCGGGTGGGGCTACATCAGCGACCATCCCGTCGAGAAGTGGTACCGGGACGCCAAGCTGTACACCATCTTCGAGGGCACGAGCGAAATTCAGCGGATGGTGATCGGGCGCGCACTCGGCGCCGCGGACGGCGCCCCGCCGCTGCACTTCGATCAGCCGACCGAGGGATCCGCGTTCAACCGCCGGTTCGGCCGGGGCACGTCGGTGCGCACGAAGGCCGGCGAGTTCGCGATGTCGATGAAGGACCGGATGCCCGAGTCCGCGCAGCGCCTGGCGATGAAGATCCTCGCCCCACCGAAGAAGTGAGCGGGCGCGGGATCAGGTCCAGAGGGCGGCAACCAGCACGGTGACGATGCCGAGCCCGCCGACCACGTGGACGAGGTTCGGTCGCTCCTGCCCTCGCTTCTGCGTGCCCCGGACGATCTCCGCGAGTGCGACAATGACCAGCGAGAGCAGAAGCTTCACGCCGATCTTGACGTGGTTGTAGTCCTTGTCCAGTGCGGCCTCCCCCAGCCCGACGAGGATCAGTCCCGTCACGAACTGGAGTCGCGCGCCCCACACGATCACCTCGGAGATCCGCGGCGCCGCGAGCACCGCGAAATAGCCGCCGACGAGGGCGGCCATGCCGAGCAAGTGGCAGACGAAGACGAGGTTGTAGACGACGGTCATCTCCGCAGCCTAGCGACCTGCCCGGTCAGCCCGAGACGATTCCGGCCTCGATCGCCGCCTCCCGGTACGACGCGGCGAGGGTGGCGACGGTTTCGTGGGCGTTGAGACCGCTGGGATTGGGCACCAGCCACAACTCCGCGCCCTCGAGGGTGCGCGGCTGTTTGCCCTTCTTCGCTGCACGCTCCCCGAATGCCGTGCGGTAAGCGGTGATTCCGGCGACAGCGACCACCCGGGGAGCGGTGTCGCGGACGATGACGCGCAGGCGCTCGGCGCCGACGGCCAGTTCCTCACCGGTCAGTTCGTCGGCCTTGGCCGTGGCACGCGAGGCCAGGTTGGTGATGCCGACGCCCCGCTCGATCAGGTGATCGCGATCCGCGTCCGACATACCTGCCGTCGGGTCGATGGGTCGCTCGATGATGCCGGCGCCCAGCAGAGCCGGATAGAAGCGGTTGCCCGGACGTGCGAAATGCGCCCCGGTCGCGGCCGTCCACAGTCCCGGGTTGATGCCGACGAACAGCAGGCGGCAGTCCGGTCCGATGAGGTCCGGAACCTCGGCGTCCCGGAACGACTCCAACTCCGCGCGCGTGAAGCTCACAGCCGGCCCGCCGCCGTCAGCCCGGCGACGGTGTCGGCGAGGGTCTCCGCCGAGTCGCGGTACTTCACCCCGAGTTCGGTTTCGCTCGGCCGGTCGTCCGTGTCCGGCATCCGCGTGTAGTACTCCATCGCGGCCTCCGAGATCGGGGTGTCGAAGGGGACGAACCGGCCGATCGCGTCCACCAGCCTGCCCACCAGCCGCAGCGCGGAGTCCGGCACCGGATACACGCCCATCCGTCTGCCGGTGATCGTGGCCAGCATGTCCGCGATCCCGGCGATCGGGATCCGGGGACCTCCGAGCATGAACCGGCGGGAGCCGCGCCCCGACTGGAGGAGGGCGGCGTGCGCCGTGGCCACCTCACGCACGTCGACCATCGTCCATGCCGCGCCCCGCCCGGGCAGACCGCGCAGGTGGACGGCGGCCTCGACTGCCTGGGCGGCCTCTCCGAACTGGTTCCCGGCGGGCGGGCCGACGATCATGCCCGGGTAGGTGATCGCGATGGGTGCGCCGTCGGCCTGCAGGTCGCGCGCATACAGCTCCACGCGTGCCTTGCTGCGGCCGTAGGCGTCGGGAGGCCCGCACACCGGGAGGTCGGGGGTGAGCAGACTTGCCCCCGGCTGGAACAGGGCGGCGATGCTCGAGACGTAGACGATCGGGTCGAGGCCGAGTTCGACCGCGGTTCCCAGCACGTTCTGCGCGCCGGCGAGGTTGGTCGCCAGCATCTCCTCCGCGCGGCGCGGGTCGACCGCGACGACGGCCGCGGCGTGCATGACGGCGTCGCAGCCGTCCAGGGCTCGCCGCACGGACGCGGCGTCCGTGATGTCACCGACCACGTGATCGGACGTGTCGAGTCCGAGCGCCGCCGCGCTGGTCACGAGGCGAGCAGGATCGCGCACGAGGAAGCGCACCCGGTGACCGGCGTCCACCGCTGCCTTCGCGCTCCACGCCCCGACGAATCCTGTTCCCCCCGTGACCAATACGAGCACTGGGAACTACACCGTCCTGGCGAGACGGTTGGCGAGCATCGTGGTGAACCGGGCCGGATCGTCGAGTTCGCCGCCCTCGGCCAGCAACGCCATCCCGTAGAGGAGTTCCGCGGTCTCTCCGAGCGCGGGATCCTCGTTGCGTTCGCCGTGCGCCTCCCGCAGCCCGGTGACGAGGGGGTGGGTGGGGTTCAGCTCGAGGATGCGCTTGGTGGTGGGAACGGGCTGCCCGGACGCCCGGTACATCCGCTCCAGTGCCGGGGACATACTGAACGCGTCGCCGACGATGCAGGCCGGTGACGTCGTCAGGCGCGTCGACAGCCGCACCTCCTTGACCTGCTCGGTCAGCGCTTCGGCCATCCAGGTGAGCAGGCCGGCGAAGTCCTTCTCCTGCTCCTCCCGCTCCGACTCGTGCGCCTTCTTGTCTTCCTCGGTGTCGAGGTCGACCTCGCCCTTGGCGATCGACTGGAAGGACTTGCCGTCGAATTCCGGAACGGCGCCGACCCACATCTCGTCCACCGGGTCGGTGAGCAGCAGCACCTCGAAGCCCTTCGCGCGGAAGGCCTCCATGTGCGGGGAGCTTTCGAGCAGCTGACGGGATTCGCCGGTGGCGTAGAAGATCTGCTCCTGACCGTCCTTCATCCGCGACACGTAGTCTTCGAGCGAGGTCAACTCCTCCTCGCTGTGGGTCGACGCGAACGATGAGATACCCAGCAGCACATCCCGATTGTCGGTGTCCGACATCAGGCCTTCCTTGACCGCGCGGCCGAATTCCGCCCAGAACGTGCGGTAGTCGTCGGGCCGCTCGGCCTTCAGGTCCTTGATCGTGGTGAGAACCTTCTTGGTGAGCCTGCGGCGGATGGCGCGGATCTGCCGGTCCTGCTGCAGGATTTCACGAGAGACGTTGAGGGAGAGGTCCTGGGCGTCGACCACGCCCTTGACGAAGCGGAGGTATTCCGGCATCAACTGGTCGCAGTCGTCCATGATGAAGACGCGCTTGACGTACAGCTGCACCCCGGTCTTTCCGTCCCGCATGAACAGGTCGAACGGCGCGTGGGACGGGATGAACAGCAGGGCCTGGAACTCGAACGTGCCCTCGGCCTTCATCGGGATGACCTCGAGCGGGTCGTCCCAGGCGTGGGCGATGTGCTTGTAGAACTCCTTGTACTCGTCCTCGGAGACGTCGTCCTTCGAGCGCGCCCACAGTGCCTTCATCGAGTTGATCGTCTCGGACGTGGTGGTGACCTCGTCCTCGCCGTCGCCCTCGGCGGGGACCGTGCGTTCGACGTCCATCCGGATCGGCCACGCGATGAAGTCGGAGTAACGCTTGACGAGTTCCTTGATCTTCCGTTCCGACGTGTAGTCGTGCAGGTGATCCTCGGTGTCCTCGGGCTTGAGGTGCAGGGTGACGGAGCTGCCCTGCGGGGCGTCGTCGACAGCCTCGATCGTGTACGTGGCCTCGCCGCTCGACTCCCAGCGCGTGGCCTCGCTCTCGCCGGCCTTCCGCGTCAGCAGAGTCACCTTGTCGGCGACCATGAACGTCGAATAGAAGCCGATGCCGAACTGTCCGATCAGTTCCTCGGAGGCAGCGGCGTCCTTCGCTTCCCGCAACTTGCGGCGCAGGTCCGCGGTGCCGGACTTGGCCAGCGTGCCGATGAGGTCGACGACCTCCTCGTGGGACATGCCGATGCCGTTGTCGCGGACCGTGAGCGTGCGCTTCTCCGCGTCCACCTCGATCTCGATGTGCAGATCCGACGTGTCAACGTCGAGATCCTTGTTGCGGAACGCCTCGAGCCGCAACTTGTCCAGCGCGTCCGAGGCGTTGGAGATGAGCTCCCGCAGGAACGAGTCCTTGTTGGAGTACACCGAGTGGATCATGAGGTCCAGGAGCTGGCGGGTCTCCGCCTGGAACTCCAGTTGTTCGATTTTCGTGCTCACTTCGATTCCCTTCGACAGCAGAACCCTCGACACCAGATTCGTCGGAATGATATCCCGCGACGAAATTCCGGATTTCATCGCGGCGAGCTACCGCCGGTGGCCCGTCAGCCGGCGGCGTCCTCCTTCAGGGTGTGCGCGACCAGCGCGTTGGCGTGGCCGTGACCGAGGCCGTGCTCGGACTTCAGCCAGCTCACCAACTCCATGTGCTTGGTCAGCTCGGACGAGCGGATGAGCGTCTGCCACTCACTGATCGGCCGGCCGTACTTCTCCTCGATCGACGGGAAGTATGACGCGGGGCCCTTCACTGATTCAGCCATGCGCGCGACACTACCGGCACCCGCCGACACATCCTGTCCGACAAGCATCTTCAGACAGCGCCACTCAGACGGGAAGCGCCCACTCGGCGAGCCGGCGCGACACCTCCCGGTAGCCACGCTTCCCGCTCGAAACGGCGATGACCGATTTCGGTGCAGAAGCCGCCTCGCAGTTCGCCCGGGATCCGTAGTCTGACCGTATGTACCCGTCACGCGCGAAGAGAATTCCGGCAGGGTGACAAAGTGGCGGAGCTGATTCTCGGACCGCTGCTGAGACATGTCGGCACGGGCGATGCGACGGTGTGGGTCGAGACGTCGGAGGCGTGTACCGTCCGGGTCCTCGGCCACGAGGAACGCACGTGGAACGTCTCGGGTCACCACTACGCGCTCGTCGTCGTGGACGATCTGGAACCCGGGTCGACCACTCCGTACGACGTGACCCTCGACGGCCGTCCGGTGTGGCCGTTGCCGAATGCCGTCCCGTCGGTGATCCGCACGCTCCGCGAGGACGACGACGCCCTCGTCCTGACGTTCGGATCGTGCCGGTTCGCCACGATGTCCACGACGGAGGACAACCGGCACCTCGGCGCCGACGCCCTCGACGCGTACGCGGTGCGGATGGCCGGACAGTCCCCGGACCGGTGGCCGGACGCCCTGCTGCTGCTCGGGGATCAGGTGTACGCCGATGAACTGTCCCCCGAGACCGAGGCGCGGGTCGCCGAGATCCACGACGTGAAGGAGCCACCCGGCCCGCAGGTGCGCAACTTCGAGGAATACACCTGGCTGTACGCCGAGTCGTGGACGGACCCTCAGGTGCGCTGGCTGATGTCCACGGTGCCCACGTCGATGATCTTCGATGACCACGACGTGCGGGACGACTGGAACACCTCCGAGTCGTGGCGCGACGACGTCGAGGCGACGTCGTGGTGGGAGGAGCGCATCGTCGGCGCGTTGTCGTCGTACTGGGTCTATCAGCACCTGGGAAACTTGTCGCCGAGTCTCCTCGCCGAAAACGATCTGTACCAACGTGTTCGGAAGCACGGCGGCGACGTCGAACCGATGCTCCGGGAGTTCGCGTCCGCCGCCGACGAGGAGGCGGACGGCGCGAAGGGCACGCAGTGGTCGTATCGCCGCGACCTCGGGGTCGCGAGGCTGCTCGTCATCGACTCGCGGTGCGGGCGCATCCTCTGCGGCGGCCGCCGCGAGATGGTGTCCGACCCCGAGTTCTCCTGGATCGAGCGTCAGACCGAGGGCGACTACGACCATCTGCTCGTCGGGACGTCGCTGCCGTGGTTGCTGCCCCGCGCCCTCCACGACCTGGAGTCCTGGGACGAACGCCTCGCCGCCGGATCCCGTGGCCCACGGGTGGCGGCGTGGGCCGAGAAGATCCGGCGCGGGGCGGACCTGGAGCACTGGGCGGCGTTTCGTGACTCGTTCGACCGGCTCGCCCGGCTCCTCGCCGACGTCGGCAAGGGCCACCGGGCCGGGCCGCGTGGCCGCGCTCCGTCCACCATCTCGGTGCTGTCCGGCGACGTCCACCACGCCTACGCCGCGCAGGCGCACTTCCCCGAGCCGCTGCAGTCACTGGTGTATCAGCTGACGTGCTCTCCCCTGCACAACTACGTACCGGCCGCGATGAAGGTGACGTTCCGGATCTCGTGGCGGCGCGCCACCGAACGGACCGTGCGTTTCATCCTGGGCCGGGTGTCGCGGGTGCCGCCCGTTCCCCTCGACTGGTCCAAGGTCGCCGGACCGTTCTTCGGCGATCAGGTGGCCACCCTCCATCTGAAGGGACGGTCGGCCCGCCTCGTGATGGAACAGGCGCGCAACGACAGCGACGGCACACCCCGGTTCAAGACCATGACCGACCTCGAACTGGCGACGGGAAAGGGCTACTGACGCTGCTCGGCCGCCGCCTTCAGCTGCGCGAGCCCCTTCTCGAAGTCCTTGCCCACCATCTTGTCCATCGGGAAGACGACTCCCACGATCCTGAAGAAGAGGTTGTTCTTGCCGGTCATCTGCCAGCGGACGGTGGTGCCCGCGCCGTTCGGTTCGAGGAGGAACGTCGTGACGTTCTCCGCCTTGAACGGTTTGAGGAAGTTCAGGTCGAGCACGACCTTCGAGCCGGGCACCGACTCGGTGATCACCATCTGTCCCGAACCCGCCTTGCGGTTGCCCTCCCACGCGTAGGACGCGCCCACTCCCGAATCCGGGCCTGAGTACGTGCGCTTCAGTTCGGGATCGACGTCCTCCCACGGCGACCACGCCTGCCACTTCCGGAAGTCGTCGAGGAGTGGCTGAACGACGTCGGGGCTCGCATCGATGACGGTGGAACGTTCGACGAGGAACTCGGCCGAAGCCATGCGGTCTCCATTCGGTGTCGGGTGTGGCGGACCGAGGTCGCGGCCACCTCTTCACGTGGAAGATAACGCCTCGCCGCCGGTCGCGCGCGCGGTATCGTCGGGAGCGACCCGTACGACATGGTGGGGGTAGCAGTGACGACCGAGACGGATCTGATCCGCAATATCGCTCTGGTGGGACATCAGGGCAACGGGAAGACGACGCTCGCGGAGGCGATGCTCTTCCGCGCCGGTGTCGTCACGCGGCCCGGTCGTGTCGAGAGCGGCAACACGGTGCTCGACACCCAGCCCGAGGAACACGACCGCACCCAGTCGCTGACGCTCGGCCTGGCCTCGTTCTCCTGGAACGACTACCGGATCAATCTTCTCGACCCGCCGGGCTACGCCGATTTCGCCGGCGACGCGATGACGGCGCTCCGGGTCGCCGACGTCGCGGTGTTCGTGATCGACGGGGTCAGCGGTCTGCAGGTGAACGACGAACTGCTCTGGCAGGCGGCCACCGAACGAGCCATCCCGCGCATCCTGTTCGTGAACAAGATGGACAAGGAGCGGGCGTCGTTCGACGCCGTCCTGGCCGGGATCCGCGACCACTTCGGATCCGGAGTCGAACCGGTCGACCTGCCTGTCGGCGAGGCGTCCGGGTTCACCGGCGTCGCCGACCTCCTCACCGAGCACGTCATCCTCTACGACAGCGGGTCCGCGAACACGAGCGACGAACTGCCCGCCGACATCGCCGACCGCGAACACGAGCAGCACGAGCATCTCGTGGAGGACGTCGTCGAGATCGAGGACGACCTGCTCTCGAAGTACCTCGACGGCGAGGACATCTCCGTTCCCGAACTCGAGCACGCGCTCCGCGCGGGCTTCGCCGCGGGCTCGCTGTGGCCGGTGCTGTGCGGGTCGGCCGTCGATGCGATCGCCGTCGACCGATTGCTCGACTTCGTGTGCCGGATCGCGCCGGCACCGTCGGAGGTCCCGGGCATCGAGGTCCGCGGTGACGGGGACAGGGTCGCCGAGGTGCGGTGCGATCCGTCCGGCGAGACGCTCGCGTACGTCTTCAAGACGCAGACAGACGAATATGTCGGGCAGGTGGCGTTGCTGAAGATCCTCTCCGGCAGCGTGCACGCGGACGATGTCCTCGTCAATCAGCGCACCGGCGCGAAGGAGCGCCTGCACAACCTCCTTCGCGTCCTCGGTAGCAAACACACCCCGATCGACAGCGCGGAGGCCGGCGACATCGTCGGCGCCATCAAACTCACCGACGTCTCGACGGGCGACACCCTCGCGCCGATCGGCTCACCGCTCACCGTGCCGCCGATCGTGCACCGCCGTCCCGTCTACGGACTCGCGGTGGCCGCCGAGAGCGCGGGCGACGAGGACAAACTCGCGACCGCCCTGGCCGAACTCGTCAGCGACGACCCGACGCTCGAGGTCACGCGCGACAGCGAGACCCACCAGACGGTGATGCGGGGCGCCGGCGACGTGCACGTGCAGGTGGCGCTGACCCGGTTGAAGCGGCGGTACGGCATCACCCTCCTGACCGAACCGGTCAAGATCGCGTACCGCGAGACACTGCTCGGCACCGTGGAGACGGAGGGCCGCCACAAGAAGCAGAGCGGCGGTCACGGCCAGTTCGGTGTGGCGACGGTCCGCTTCGAGCCGCTCCCCCGCGACGAGGGCTACGAATTCGTCGACGAGACCCGCGGCGGAGTGATACCCAAGTCGCTCATTCCCGCGGTCGGCAAGGGGATCGCCGAATCGATGGGACGCGGAGGCAGGCACGGGTTTCCGCTCGTCGACCTGCGCGCCACCGTCCTCGACGGCAAGCATCACTCGGTCGACTCCGACGATTTCAGCTTCCGGATGGCGGGGGCGCTCGCCCTCCGTGCGGCCATCGAGAAGGTGGGCACTCTGGTTCTCGAGCCCGTCGACCACGTCGAGGTCACCGTGCCCTCGACGCTGCAGGGTGACGTGATGGCGGATCTCGGCCGGCGACGCGGCCAGATCGAGGGCACCGAACCGGCAGGGGACGGCGAGGTCACCGTCATCGCCTCGGTGCCGACCAGCGAGGTCACCGACTATCCGGTCGCCCTGCGCTCGATGACGCACGGGCGTGGCCGTCTCGCACTGAGTTTCAAGTGCTACCAGGAGCGGCCCGAACCGCGCTGACAGTGCCCTTCCAGCGTGCACGCAGCGTTCTCCCAGCTTCCCGCGGTGTAGTGGTGTCTCACTCACAGAGGGAAGGGCATCGATCATGCGTTCACAATTGGTTCGCGGCATCGGTGGAGCGGCGATGGCAGTAGGTCTCGCATGTTCCGTCGTCGCGTGTAGCTCGGGCGAGTCTTCGTCCGGCACTTCGTCGACAAGCACGAGCAGCAGCGCCGTGCAGGACGGCAGCGCTGCGCAGGGCGGTTCCGCCCCGGCGGCGATGAGCGACGAACTCCAGGCCTGCCTCGAGGAAAACGGCGTGCCCGCACCGCCCGACCAGGCCGGCGGCGGGGCACCGGGCGGAATGGCGCCGCCCAGCGGCGAGATGACACCGCCGGAGGGCGGCGCCGGATCCGCCCCACCGCAGGGTGGGGCGCCGGACGAGTCGTCCGCACCTCCCGGGGTCGACAGTTCGACGTGGGCGGCGGCGCAGGAGGCCTGCTCCTCACTGGCGGCGGGCACCACCGGTTCGTGAGCGGTCGCTAGTTCTCGCGACCGGTCCGCAGCCGCGCGGCGAGTTCCGCGCGGCTGCGGACCCCGGCCTTCGCGTAGACCGATTTCAGATGATCCTGAACGGTGTTCACGGTGATGCCGCGACGGTCCGCGATTTCGGACGTCGCGTAGCCCGCCAGCACGTCGGCGCACACGTCGCGCTCGCGTGCGGTCACCGCATACGCCGCGAGCAGTAGTCCGGTGAGCTCGCCGCCGGCTGCGGGTTCGAGGGTGACCGCCGTCTGCGGCTCGTCGCCGCCGGTCAATGCCGTGGCGCGCACCAGAATCCAGCCGCCCTCCGCGTCGCGGACACGCGCCTTGAACACGCCGGACCTGCTCGACCGCGCCCCGAACGTCGCGGCCCGCAACACCACGTCCAGTCTGCCCGGGGCGATGCCGTCGAAGCGGTCCCGCCAACCTCGGGCAGCGGCAGTCAGCGCGACCGGATCACCGGCGGCATCGGTCAGCACCACCGCCGGACCCTGATCACCGCAACCGGTGACCGCCCGAGCGTGCACGGACGCGGCCCGCGTCGCGACCGCGAGCCCGGGCGCCACGAGCGAGAGGAACTCGAGGTCACGGTCGGTGAAATCCGGTCCGGACCGCACGAATCCGGCTGCACCCCAGCACACCCCGTCGACGCGGAACACCAGGCGGACCTCACTGCCGAGCCCCAGCGGCGCCCACACCGCGCCGTGGCGGAGGCTGTGGGCGACCTCGCCCGCGGGCAGGTCCGAGGCCCGCGCGACAGTCCGGCCACTGCGGGCGAGTTCGGCGAACGTCCCCGGATCGTCACCGTTGTACTCGGATTCGGCGAGCAGCGGTTCGTACTGCTGCGGGATCCGGCTGCGGCCGCTCGTCATCGAACTGATCGCAAGCGTCTCCGGGTCGAGCATCGCCCAGCACGTGAGGTCGCTGCGCACCGTCTCACCGACCAGTTCGATGGCGCGCTCGTGCAGTTGCGTGATCTCGGCGCCCGCTCCCGCGTACGCGAGCACCTCCCGGCGCAGCTTCTCCGCCCGAACCTCCAGCATGGACCCAGTATGCGCTGGTCACAGGCACACCACCATCCCAGAATCCTGGGATGGGCAGCACGTTGTGAGCGCCATAGCGTCGCTGTATGTCCACGAAAATTCACGTAGTCGGAGCGGGCGACGGCCGGCACGCGCCGGACGACGCGGCCCGGTTGCTGCACGGAATCACCGATCGGTACGGCGTCGAACTTGTGACAGGGACGGGCGCGTCATGATCGTCGTCGCGCAGATCGCCACCCTGCTCGCCGCCGGCGTGCACCTGCTGGCATTCGTGTGGGAATCGCTCCTGTTCCGCAGACCGTCGGTGCACGAGGGCATCTTCCGGATCCCCGGCAGCGACGTGCCCGCCGCCCATCTGTGGGCGTTCAACGTCGGCTTCTACAACCTGTTCCTCGGCTCCGGAGCAGTGGCCGGCGTGGTCCTCTGGTGGTCCGGTCACGACACACCCGGTCGCACGCTCGTCGTCTACACCTGCCTCTTCATGTTCCTGGCGGGCCTCGCCCTGGGCGTGTCGGATCGCCTGGCACTCAGCCGGCAGCGCGGCGACGGCGTCGTCGGCGCACTGTCACAGAGCGGGCCGCCGCTGGTCGCGCTGATCGCGCTGGCGATCGGGTGACAACCGTTCGCAGTCGATTGCCAGGAACTTCTCAGGGTCGACCGATCGAATCCTTATCGTCCGTCGGCATGATGGACGTCATGCCCCAGGTGACCGTTCTCGCCGTCGGTGGTACCGGTGAGTCCCACCCCGATGACCACCGGCGCCACGTCTCCGGACTGTTGTGTGACGTCACCGACGCCCTCGACGACCGGTTCGAGTCTCGGTGGGTCGGCTATCCGGCGTCCTATGGACCGGTCGCCGCGGGCGGGCTCAGCTACCGGCAGAGCACCGAGGTCGGCGTCCGCCGGTTGATCGCCGCGATGGAGGCCGTTCCCGGACCGGTCATGCTGATCGGGTACTCGCAGGGATGCACCGTGATCCGTGAGGTGCTCGGGCAGATCGCCACCGGCGCCCTGCACGCCGGCAACCTTGCCGCCGTGGGTCTCGTCTCCGACCCCGAGCAACCGGCGGGCGTGGTACCGGGATGCTTCGGGCGCGGAGTCGCAGGTGCCGGCGCCCCGATCCCCGAGTCGGTACCGATGCAGTGGATCGCGCACCCGGACGACATGATCTGCAATGCCAGCGAAGACAGCTATGTCCGCGACATCGCCGACCTCACCCGGTGGATGTCGTTCCGTGCGCTGCGGACGTGGCTCATGCAGACGTGGGAACTGATCCGCAGCAACAGCTTCCAGAATGCGGGAATGACACGATTCAGCCCTCGGCAGTGGCGCACCGATGCCCGCCGACTGCGGACCGCGATGATCGAGGTACTCGGCTACCTCCCGCCGCGCCTCGCCTGGCGCGGGGTGCGCGTCGTCAACGCGCGGGGCGGGCGGCACATCGCGTACGCCAGCGAACCACTCGACGCGAGCGGTCTCACCGGATGTCAGATCCTCGCTCAGTGGCTGCAGGTGCGGGCGACGTTCGAACCGCCCCTGCGCGTCGCGGCGTGACGGTCAGGCGTCGCTGCGTGACCGCAGCGGGGTGAGCATCCGGCGGGGTTCGCGCAGGGCCACGGCGACGGCGTCGCTGCGAGGGTGGACGGCCTCCCCCGGCCCGGGGGCGACCACGAGGTCTTCCGGTCCCGGGATCGTGCCGCAGTCGGGGCACCGCCCGAAACGGTCGAGTTGCGTCCCGCACTCGGCGTGCGAGAACACCCGGCCGGGGTAACTGCCGGGCGACGCGTACTGGTCACCCCATTGGGAGAGCGCATAGATGCTCGGCCACAGCGCCTTTCCGGCCTCGGTGAGTTCGTACTCGGGATGGCCGCCGTCGGCGACGCGGAGGAGGACGCCCGCCTCGACGAGAGCGCCCAGCCGATCCGTCAGGACGGCGCGGGAGATGTCGAGATGGGCGAGCAGATCGCTGAAGCGGCGGACGCCGTAGAAGCAGTCGCGCAGCACGAGCATCGTCCACCGCTCGCCCACCACCTCGAGCGCGCGAGCGAGGTTGCAGTTCTGCTGCGAGTACCCGGTTCCCAGTGCCATTTCACCATGCTAACTCAACTCGGTCTTGTCACCAGACCAAAATAGTTCTAAGTTCAGTCTCGTGAACAGACCAACTGCGGTTGCCCCACCCGTCCGTGCACTCGCACCCCGTCCGGGAACCACGCTGTCCGTCGCGTCGCTCGGTACGTTCGTCGCCCTGGTCGCATTCTGCGCGCCGCTCGGCAACATGCCCACCGTCGCCGCGGCGCTGTCGGCGGGCCCCGCAGCGCAGACGTGGATTCTCAGTTCGATGAGTGTGGGCCTCGCCGCGGTCCTGCTGACGGCGGGCGCGCTCGCCGACGACTACGGCCGGCGCCGGGTGTTCCATTGGGGTGCCTGGCTTCTCGCACTGGGCGCGGTGGTCGGCGCGGTCAGTCAGGAACCCGTCCTGTTCATCGTCGGCCGTCTGATCCAGGGGGTGGCGGGCGCGGCGCTCATCGCGGCCAGCCTCGCCGCCGTCGCCCACGCCTTCGCCACTCCGGCGGCACGCGCGACGGCGAGCGGGATCTGGGGCGCGAGCGTCGGCGCGGGCATCGCGGTCGGTCCCGTGCTCGCGGGACTCCTCGACCTCGCCGGATGGTGGCGCGGCCTGTACTGGGCACTCGCCGTTGCGTCCCTCGCGATCGGGCAGGTCGCGACGCGCGCGCTGGCGGAGTCACGGTCCGCAGTCCCGAAGCGGATCGACGTCCCCGGAGCATTCACGCTCTGTGCGGCGATGGTGCTGATCCTCGTCGCACTGGTGGAAGGCAGGCAGGGCAACACCGCCGCCACCGTTCTCTGCGGTGTCGGCGCCGCCGTGTTCACCCTCGCGTTCGTCGGCGTCGAGCGGCGGCGCCCGTTCCCGATGCTCGACCTCGCGTTGTTCCGCCGGCGCGACTTCCTCGCCGCCACCCTCGCCGCCCTCGCCACCGGGGCGGGCATCATCGGCCTGATGTCGTTCGCGTGCACATTCCTCGTCAAGACGATGCACGTCAGCACCCTCGCCGCAGCCGGAGTGATCGCGCTGTGGTCCGGCACGAGCGTCGTGGCGTCACTGCTGGCGCGGAAACTCCCGGCGCGGCTCGCCGGGTCACCCCAACTCGTCCTCGGACTCGCCGGCGTCGGCGTCGCCATGCTCACGATGACGGGCCTGTCCCCCGAGTCGTCCCTGCTGCGGCTCGTCCCGGGACTACTTCTCGCCGGGATCGCCAGCGGACTGCTCAACGCCGGCCTCGGCCGCCAAGCCGTCGCCAGCGTCCCCGCCGATCAGGGCGGACTCGGCAGCGGCGCCAACAACACCGCCCGCTACCTCGGCTCCTCCATCGGCGTCACGATCGTCAGCATCATCGCCCTCGACCCGGCAGGCACCATCGACGGCATGGTGACGGGCTGGAACCACGCCGCCGTGACCATGGGGCTGATCTCCCTCGTCGGCGCAGCAGTCGTCGCAGTTCTCGTGCGGGGAGACGCGGTCAGACGTTGAAGCGGAACTCCACCACGTCGCCGTCGGCCATGGTGTAGTCCTTGCCTTCCATGCGGACCTTGCCTGCGGCCTTGGCGGCGGCCATGGATCCGGCGGCGACGAGGTCGTCGAAGGAGACGATCTCGGCCTTGATGAAGCCGCGTTCGAAGTCGGTGTGGATGACGCCGGCGGCCTGCGGGGCGGTGTCGCCCTTGTGGATGGTCCAGGCGCGGGATTCCTTGGGACCTGCGGTGAGGTAGGTCTGCAGGCCGAGGGTGTGGAAGCCGGTGCGGGCGAGGGCGTGCAGGCCGGGTTCGGACTGGCCGATGGAGTCGAGCATCTCCTGCCGGTCCTCTTCGTCCAGCTCGAGGAGTTCCTGCTCAACCTTGGCGTCGAGGAACACGGCGTCGGCGGGGGCGACGGAGGCGCGCAGTTCGGCGACCTTCGCTTCGTCGGTGAGCACTGCCTCGTCGGCGTTGAACACGTACAGGAACGGCTTGGTGGTGAGCAGGCTCAGTTCGCGCAGCAGCGCGAAGTCCAGCTTGTCCTTCGCGCTGAACAGGGTCTTGCCCGAGTCGAGGACTTCCTGCGCCTTCAGCGCCTCCTCGTGGAGGGGCTTGAGCTCCTTGTTCTTCTTCGCTTCCTTCTCCAGCCGCGGCAGGGCCTTCTCCAGCGTCTGCATGTCGGCGATGACGAGCTCGGTCTCGATCACCTCGATGTCGGACGCCGGGTCGACGCGGCCGTCGACGTGCACGACGTCGTCGTCGTGGAACACGCGAACGACCTGGCAGATGGCGTCGGCCTCGCGGATGTTGGCGAGGAACTTGTTGCCGAGGCCGGCGCCCTCGGAGGCGCCCTTGACGATGCCGGCGATGTCGACGAACGACACCGTGGCGGGCAGGATGCGCTCGGAACCGAAGATCCGGGCGAGCTCGGACAGCCGCGGGTCGGGCAGTTCGACCAGGCCGACGTTGGGTTCGATGGTCGCGAACGGGTAGTTCGCGGCCAGCACGTCGTTGTTGGTCAGCGCGTTGAACAAGGTGGACTTGCCGACGTTGGGCAGTCCGACGATTCCGAGGGTAAGGCTCACGGTCGTTGGATTCTACGGCGTCGGCGCCGGATCAACGACCATCGCCCTCACCAGCTGTTGGTATTGCTGTTCGCGACGAGGGCGATGATCAGGATGGCGTACCCGATGACGAAGACGACGATCAGCGCCACCCAGATCCACAGGGCGATCTTGCCGAGCGACTTGGCGCGGTCGGACGCGTACTGGGCGCCCTGGTAGTCGCCCATCGCCCACTTCGGGTAGACGTCGTGGACGTGGTTGAACGCGGCGAACGCGAGCGGCCAGAAGAAGAGGACGGCGGCCACCGCCCACCCGGCGTTCGACGGCGGCAGCGGCGGCGGGCCGTACTGTCCCGGGTAGGGCTGCGACGGCGGCTGTTGCTGCTGCGTCGGGTACTGGTAGCCGTAGGCGCCCGTGTCGCCCGGCTTCGGCGGCACCGGTTTGCTGGGCGATTCCGGATTGTTCGGTGACTCCGACATGACATCCCCCTGTCGTGGCAGCTGACCTGATGCCTCCACTATCCCATCCTCTCCCCACGTGAGTGGGAAAGTGCGCCGGAGTACGCGTCGGCACTCACGTGAGGTTCTAGTCTCAGCACGTGACCCGATGGTTGATCGTCCTCGCGATATGGATCCTCGGCCTGGGCGCTCTCGCCCTGACCGTCGCTGTGGCCACGGGATGGTGGTTCGCCGCCCTCCTGCTGCTCGCGACCGCTGCTCTGGGCACGTGGGACCTGGTGCAACGGCGGCACAGCATTCTGCGGAACTACCCGGTGCTGGGGCATGCGCGGTTCCTGCTCGAGAAGATCCGCCCCGAGATCCAGCAGTACTTCATCGAATCGTCCACGGATGGAACACCCTTCGACCGCGACACCCGCGACCTCGTCTACGAGCGCGCCAAGGGCACGCTCGCCGAGGAGCCGTTCGGCACCGAGCGGGACGTCCACGCCGTCGGCTACGAGTTCATGGTCCATTCGCTGCGCGCCCGGACGGCCCCGCCCGAACCGCCGACCGTCCGCCTCGGCGGACCGGACTGCGAACAGCCCTACGACATCGCGCTTCTCAACGTGTCGGCGATGAGTTTCGGCTCGCTCTCCGCCAACGCCATCGAAGCCCTCAACGCCGGGGCCGCGCGCGGCGGGTTCGCGCACGACACCGGCGAGGGCGCCATCAGTCCCTACCACCGCAAGCATGGCGGCGACCTGATCTGGGAGATCGCGTCCGGTTACTTCGGCTGCCGGACGGAGGACGGCCGGTTCGACCCCGCCCAGTTCGCCGAGCACGCGGCACTCGACCAGGTGAAGGCGATCTCCATCAAACTGTCGCAGGGCGCGAAACCCGGGCTCGGCGGGGTGCTGCCCGGTGCGAAGGTGTCGCGGGAGATCGCCGAGACGCGCGGCGTGCCGGTCGGGAAGACGGTGATCTCCCCGCCCTCGCACACCGCGTTCTCCACCCCGAACGGGCTCATCGACTTCATCGTCACCCTGCGGAAGCTGTCCGGCGGCAAACCCGTCGGGTTCAAGTTGTGCGTCGGATCGCGCATCGAATTCCTCGGCATCTGCAAGGCGATGCTCGAACGCGACGTCACCCCGGACTTCGTCATCGTCGACGGCTCCGAGGGTGGAACCGGTGCGGGTCCAGTGGAATTCGAGGACAACATGGGCATGCCCCTCACCGAGGGGCTGATGCTGGTGCACAACGCGCTCACCGGCACCGGGTTGCGGAACCGCGTCAAGATCGGCGCGTCCGGGAAGGTCGCCAGCGCATCCGACATCGTCAAACGGATCATCCAGGGCGCCGATTTCACCCTGGCCGCCCGCGCGATGATGTTCGCCGTCGGGTGCATCCAGGCGCAGATGTGTCACACCAACCGCTGCCCCGTCGGGGTGACCACCCAGGACCCGGCGCGGACCCGCGCACTCGACGTCCCCGACAAGGCGGCCAGGGTGTTCCGGTTCCAGAAGTCGACGGTGGCAGGCGCCCAGCAGATGGTGGCGTCGATGGGCCTCGACAGCTTCGACCAACTGACACCGGCGATGCTCAACCGCCGGATCGACGGCGTCACCACCCGCACCTACGCGGAACTGTACGAGTGGCTGATGCCCGGCGAACTACTCGACGACCCCCCGTCGGATTGGCTCACCGACTGGATCGATGCCGACTCGACTCGCTTCTGACGTCGTTTTTTCGTCGAACGGAACGTCGGAGCAATAGGGTGACGGGGGCCACAAAAGATGTGGCTCTTGTCGACGGCGTCGCCCCTGGCACACAATGACGACGGGGACGCCGGGAAGGAGTTCGCGATGGCCCTGAGAGCCGCCCCCGAATCCGAGGTCGAGTACCTGAAAACGGATCCGGATCTGCCGCCCGTCGGCGTCGTGGACCGCACCCCGATCTCACCGGCGGCGCGGATCACGTTCGCCGTCCTCGGCCTTCTCGGCGGCATCGCCTGGGTGATGATCGCGTTCGTCCGCGGCGAGAACATCAACGCCGTCTGGTTCGTGGTGGCCGCCGTCTGCACCTACCTGATCGCCTACCGCTTCTACGCGCGGCTGATCGAGCGCAAACTCGTCCAGCCCCGTGACGATCGGGCCACCCCCGCCGAGATCCTCGAAAACGGCAAGGACTACATGCCGACGGATCGGCGGGTGCTGTTCGGGCACCACTTCGCCGCCATCGCCGGCGCAGGCCCCCTCGTCGGCCCCGTCCTCGCCGCCCAGATGGGCTACCTGCCCGGCACGCTGTGGATCATCATCGGCGTCGTCTTCGCCGGCGCCGTCCAAGACTTCCTCGTCCTGTGGATCTCGACGAAACGCCGCGGCCGCAGCCTCGGCCAGATGGCCCGCGACGAACTGGGCGTCGTCGGCGGCATCGCCGCCATGATCGGCGTCTTCGTCATCATGATCATCCTCATCGCGGTGCTCGCCCTCGTCGTCGTCAACGCGCTGGCGGAAAGCCCGTGGGGTGTCTTCTCCATCGCCATGACCATCCCGATCGCCCTCTTCATGGGCGTCTACCTGCGGTACCTGCGCCCGGGCAAGGTCGCGGAAGTGTCGCTGATCGGCGTCGTGCTGCTGCTCCTCGCCATCGTGTCCGGCGGCTGGGTGGCCGACACCGGCTGGGGCGCCGACTGGTTCACGCTGTCGAAGGTGACCATCGCCTGGCTGATGATCGCCTACGGTTTCGCCGCTTCCGTCCTGCCCGTGTGGCTGCTGCTGGCGCCGCGCGACTATCTGTCGACGTTCATGAAGATCGGCACGATCCTCCTGCTGGCCATCGGCATTCTGATCGCGCAGCCCACCATCAAGATGCCCGACGTCACGACGTTCGCCATCCAGGGCAACGGCCCCGCCTTCGCGGGCTCACTGTTCCCGTTCCTGTTCATCACGATCGCGTGCGGCGCGCTGTCCGGCTTCCACGCCCTCATCTCCTCCGGCACGACGCCCAAACTGCTGGCGAAGGAAAAGCAGATGCGGCTGATCGGATACGGGGGCATGCTCACCGAGTCGTTCGTCGCGATCATGGCGCTCGTCACCGCGTGCATCATCGACCAGCACCTGTACTTCGCGCTCAATGCGCCGGCGACCCTCACCGGCGGAACCCCCGAGACGGCCGCGGCGTATGTGAACAGCCTCGGACTGTCCAGCCCGAACATCTCCGCGGACACCCTCGCGCAGGCCGCGGCGGGCGTCGACGAGGAGTCGATCATCTCGCGCACCGGCGGTGCCCCGACGCTCGCGTTCGGCATGTCGGAAGTGCTCAGCCAGTTCCTCGGCGGCGCCGCCCTCAAGTCGTTCTGGTACCACTTCGCGATCATGTTCGAGGCGCTGTTCATCCTCACCACCGTCGACGCCGGCACCCGGGTCGCCCGGTTCATGCTGTCGGACTCGCTCGGCAACTTCGGTGGCGCCGCCCGCAAGTTCAAGGATCCGTCGTGGCGCATCGGAGCCTGGGTGTGCTCGCTCGCCGTCGTCGGACTGTGGGGCGCCATCCTCCTGATGGGCGTCACCGACCCGCTCGGCGGAATCAACACCCTGTTCCCGCTGTTCGGCATCGCGAACCAGTTGCTCGCCGCGATAGCCCTGATGGTGGTTCTCGCCATCGTCATGAAGAAGGGCCTCTTCAAGTGGGCCTGGATTCCCGGTGTTCCCCTCGTCTGGGATCTGATCGTCACCATGACCGCGTCCTGGCAGAAGATCTTCTCCGGCAACACCTCCGTCGGCTACTGGTCCCAGCACGCCGCGTTCAAGGAGGCGAAGGAAGCAGGCAAAACCAGTTTCGGATCCGCCAAGACCTCCGAGGCCATCGACGCCGTCATCCGCAACACGTTCATCCAGGGCACCCTGTCGATCGTGTTCGCCGGCCTCGTCCTCGTCGTCATGGCGGCCGGAGCGGTCGTGTGCGTCAAGGCGTTCCGGGCGGGCGGACTGCCGACCACCGAAGCACCCGAGGAGCCGTCGAAGATCTTCGCACCGGCCGGGTTCGTCCCCACCGCCGCCGAGAAGGACCTCGACAAGGAATGGAACGAACTCATCGCCTCGGGCGCGGTCCGCGCACCCGGCGCGGCACACACTCACACGGACAGGGCACATCATCATGATGAATAAGGTCGTCGGGGCCGTCCGGACCGCCTGGTGGTGGACGGGGGCGCTGATGGGCGACCACGACTACAGCAGGTACGTCGAGCACCTTCGCCGCCACCACCCGGACGCCGAGGTGCCGAGCGAGCGCGATTACTGGAAAGCGCGCTACGCGGACGCCGACGCCAACCCCGGCGCCCGCTGCTGCTGACCACACCGTGCCGTCCCGGCGTTCCCCAGTACTGTCAGTACTGATCGGCTGAGCAGACACGGCAGGGAGGACCATCTGTGACGGAGAAGGAAGCCACGGCACCGTCCGGGAGCACGATCACGAAACCGGACCGCGGGCACCTCATCGGGGTGGGTGCGATGTGGCTGGCCAAGTGGTCGCTGGTCCTCGTGGCAATCTCGCTGGGCGCGTTGCTGTTCGGATGGATCATCGAGAAGCTGTGGGTGATCGTCCTCCCCGTGCTGCTGGCGATCGTGGTGTGCACGGTGCTGTGGCCGCCGACACGCGCGATGACGAAGCGGCGGATCCCCCCGGCGGCGGCCGCCGCGACAACGCTCGTCGTGTTCATCGCCGTCGTCGCCGGGATCATCGCCGGCATCGTGCCGTCCGTCGTCAGTCAGGCCCCCGAGCTGGCCAACAAAGCCACCCAGGGCATCAACCAGGTGCAGGACTGGTTGAAGGGTCCGCCGATCAACCTGCAGGACGACCAGATCGACCAGGGCATCCACACGATCATCGTGAAGGTCCAGGAGAGTGGAACGGTCATCGCGTCCGGGGTGTTCACCGGTGTCAGCACCGCCAGCTCGCTGCTGATCACGCTCGGCCTCGTGCTGGTGCTGTCGTTCTTCTTCATCAAGGACGGCCCCCGGTTCATCCCCTGGCTGCATTCCGTCAGCGGCGGCCGCGCGGGCCGTCACCTCGAAGTGGTGCTGGGCCGCATGTGGGACACGCTCGGTGGATTCATCCGCACTCAGGCTCTGGTCAGCCTCATCGACGCCGTCTTCATCGGGGCCGGGCTGGTGATTCTGGGTGTGCCACTCGCACCGGTCCTCGCGATCCTGACGTTCATCGGTGGCTTCATCCCGATCGTCGGTGCGTTCGTCGCCGGCGCACTCGCCGTGCTGGTCGCACTGGTCGCCAATGGTCTCACCACCGCGGTGATCGTGCTGATCATCATCATCGTGGTGCAGCAGATCGAGGGCAACGTGCTGCAGCCCGTTCTCCAGAGCAAGAGCATGAAACTGCACGCCGTCGTGGTCCTCCTCGCCGTCACCGCCGGTGGCTCCGTGTTCGGAATCGTCGGCGCCTTCCTCGCGGTGCCCGCCGCCGCCGTCGCCGCCGTGGTGGTGCGCTACATCGGCGAGCAGATCGACGAGCACAGCGCCGAGAGCAACATCCCCGACGCCGTCGCCGCGAACGAAGACCTCGACGACGCCGAACGGGAGGGCGTCACCGTCGACGAGACCGCCGTCGCGTCGAAGCCGGACTGACCGGCGGTCAACCGGCCACGACCTCCACGGTCGAGCCGGTGCGTCCGCGGATCACGTGCAGCCTGCTCGGGATCCGCTGACGCATCTCGTCGACGTGACTGACGACCCCCACCACCCGGCCGCCGTCACGCAGCTCGTCGAGAACACCCATCACCAAGTCGAGGGTGTCCGCGTCGAGGGTGCCGAATCCCTCGTCGATGAACATCGTGTCGAGCACGACGCCACCCGACTCGGCCGCCACCACATCGGCGAGACCGAGCGCCAGCGACAGCGACGCAAGGAACGACTCACCACCGGACAGGGTCTTGGCCGAACGCACCACCCCGGTGTAGTCGTCGCGGATATCCAGCCCCAGGCCGCCGCGGCGGCCTCGCGGGCCGGCCTCGTCGCTGTGGACGAACTCGTAGCGCCCGGCCGACATGCGGCCGAGCCGCACGGACGCCGACACCGCGACCTCTTCCAGCCGGGCCGCGAGCACATACGACCGCAGCGACATCTTCCTCGCGTTCTGGCCACGGCCCGCGATCACCTCGGCGAGCGCGGCCAACTCCTCGTGCGCGGCCTGCATCGGGGCAATCGTCTCGGCGGTCTTGTCGAGCTGACCGACGTACCGTTCCAGGTCGAGCAGTCGGCGCTCGGCGTCGGACGCCGCCGCGACGGCGACGTCCACGACCTCCGCCGCCGCGTCGTGCGCGTGCCGGACGGCCGCCAAATCCACGGGTTCCGCGTCGGCGACAGCGGCGACCTCGGGATCGTCGAGCACTCTGCGCGCCCCCACCTCGGCGTCCCGCGCCGCCGTGAGGGCGGCCTCGATCTCATTCCGGCGAGCGGCCGTCCGGACCGCGGCCACGGCGTCGCCGATGCCGCCGAAACCGGCGTCCCCGGCGAGCGCCTGAGCCTTGGCCGCGAGTTCACGGGCCGCCGACTCGGCACCGGCGCCCGCGTCCCGCGCGTCCAGCAGTTCCGATGCCGCCTCGGCGAGCGCGTCGAGTCGCGCGCGACGATCCTCGACGCTCGGGTCGTCGCCCGCCGCCTGACTCACCCGGGCCCGGATCTCCCCGAGTTGCGTCGTGCTCGCCGCGATTCGCTCGGCCACCGTGGCGGCATCGGCGCCGACGTCCCGCGACCGTTCCTGCAGCCGGCTCTCGCGGTCCCGCAGTTCGGTGAGGATCGCGGATCGGCGCTCCACCTGATCCCCGAGCGCAGTCGCCTCCCGCACCGCCGACTCCGCGGCCGAGAGTGCCTGCGCGAGTTCGTCCGCGTCACCGTCGCCGCCGCGCTGCACGAGCACGTCGATCGCGCGCTCGGCCGCGCCGAGTTTCTCGGTCGCGGTCGTCAGCGCCGCCGCGGCTTTCTGCTCCGCCGCGCGTGCCTGGTCCTCGCCGGCCTTCGTGACCGACAGCTCGGACGGTTCCGCGGGCCGCGGGTGCTCGGGTGAACCACACACCTGGCACGGGACACCGTCCTCGAGCGTGCCCGCCAGTTCGGCGGCCATGCCCGTAATCCGGCGTTGCATCAGGTCGAGCCAGTGTTCCCGCGCGTCCTGGTGCTGCTCCCGGGCCTCGTGCACCGCGCGTTCGAGGCGATCCCGCTCGACGCGGCGGGTGCGCAGATCCGCCGCCGCGGAGGCCGCGTCGGCTGCCCGGTCCCGGGTGTCGACGAGGCCGGGCAGTGCGGCGCGGGCCTTCTCCGCCGAGTCGAGCGCCTTCTCCGCTTCCCGCTGGGCGAGTGGTAGTTGTTTCCGCTCCCGGGACAGCGCGTCACCGGCCTCGGTGAGTTCGACCTGCCGCGCGCGCAGCCGTTCCACCTCGACGGTGAGCCGGTCGGCGGCAACGGATTCGGCGAGTGCGCCGTCGAGCCGCACGATCTCGTCACGCCAGGTGCGGATTCCGGCCCGGATGTGCTCGCGTTCGTCGACGGTCGGCGGCCAGGACAACTCCGCAACGAGGTCGGCGCCGCCCACGCTCGCGCGCAGTCGGTCGGTGATCGCCCCGACGTTCCGCGCTGCGGCCGCGGCTTTGGCCCGGGCGGCGTCGGCGTCGCGCGCCACCGTCGCGACCGGTTCTGCCCGGCGCGCATCGGCCAGTTCGGCGACGAGGACGGCCCGCTGACCGGCACCCGCTGCGTGGGTGTCGAGTTCCGTCTGGGCTCGCCGCCGGCGGGTCTGCAGTTCGAGGACGCGGCGCGCCTCCGTGAGCGCATCACGGGCCACCATCGCCCGGCCCTTCGCTTTGTGCAGGTCGTCCGCTGCCAGGTCGCGGGTTGCGCGCGCCTCGTCCTCGAGCTTGTGGGCCCAGGTCACCGGATCGGCGTCGGCGCCGCCCTCGATCCCGGCGGCAGTCGCGACTCTCGCGAGCAGCAGGTCGACGGACCGCTGGTGCTCGTCGAGTTCGTGGGCGCTGGTGCGCCTGCGGTCGAGGAACCACTCCTCCACCGTCTCGAATCGCGTGGTGTCGAACAGCCGCTCCAGCAGCTGGCCGCGCTCCTCGGTGTCGGCGCGCAGGAACTTCGCGAACTCGCCCTGCGGCAGCAGCACCACCTGGAAGAACTGGTCGGCGCTCATGCCCATCAGCCGCCCGACCTCGTCGGCGATGTCGGGGATCCGGGACAGGTTCTCGCCGTGACCGTCGAGCCAGGTCAGCGTGGCCTTCGCGTTCTCCTTGATCGTCCCCGACCCGCGACGCTTGGGCCGCTCGAACTCCGGGCTGCGGACGAGCCGCAGATGCCGGCCGGCGATCGTCGCCTCGAGTGTCACCGTCGGAACGGATCCGGCGGGAGCGTGGTCGGACAGGAGGCGCTTGCCGTCCTTCCGCACCCCGGGCACGGTGCCGTACAGCGCGAACGCCACCGCGTCGAGGACCGTCGTCTTGCCGGCCCCGGTATGACCGTGCAGCAGAAACAGCCCGTCCGCACCGAGCCGGTCGAAGTCGACTTCCACGGATCCTGCGAACGGCCCGAAGGCTTCGACCTCCAGTCGATGCAGCCTCATGCCGTCTGTTCCAGCGCGACGACCTCGGCGGTGTCCTCGCCGGCCCGGTCGGCGTAACCGAGGGCGGCCTCGACCAGCCGGATCTCGCTCGTCGACGGTGCGCTGCGCAGATCGGTGAGGAAGCTGCGGGTGATCTGCAGATCACTGCGTCCGTGCACCTTGTCGCGGTAGCGCAGATCGTCGGCACCGTCCGGGCGCTGCCATTCGAGGTGGACGGCGAACGGGAACCGGGTCTGCAGCGCGCGCATGGCGTCGACCGGACGTTCCGGGTCGGTGAGCACCGCCGACACGTAGCAGTCCTCGGCGTCGCGGTACGCGTCGTCCTCGAGCAACTGCTGCACCGTCCCCGTCAGCTGCTTCAGACCGCGGACCACCGGCAGATCGACCCGCTCGACGGAGTGCAGTCCGTCGGCGTCGAGGTCCACGAGGAAGACGGCCTTGCCGTGGGTGCGCTCACCGAACGAGTACGGCAGCGGCGAACCCGAGTACCGGATGTTCCCGGTGAGGGTCTGCGGCGAGTGGAGGTGGCCGAGCGCGACGTAGTCGACCCCGCCGAAAGCGGACGCCGACACGGTCTCGACGCCGCCGACGGAAATCGACCGCTCCGACCCGGCGGCCTCCGCCCCGACCACGAACGCGTGGGCCAGCACCACCGACCGGGTGCGCGGCGCGTTTTCACGGCGCGCGTCCAGGTCGGTGCGGACACGGCCCATCGCGGCGTCGAGGATCTCGGCGTGCGACCGGGCGTCAGGCACGTCGAGTTGCGCGCGGGTGATCTCGGGCTCGAGATACGGGATGCCGTAGAACGCGACGGGTCCGTGCGCGTCCTCGAGCACGACGGGCGCGCTGATCCCGGAGACCGTCGTCATGAGGTGCAGCCCACCCGCGCGGGAGAACGCGGCACCCGCGCCGAGCCGCGCTGCGGAATCGTGGTTGCCGGACGTGGCGACGATGACCGCGCCCGCGTCCCGGATGGCTTCGAATCCGCGGTTGCACACGGTGACGGCGTCCGCGCTGGGAATCGACCGGTCGTACACGTCGCCGGGAACGACGACGACGTCCACACCGTGCTCGGCGACGAGAGCGGCGATCGCATCGAGCACACGGGCCTGGTCGGTGAGCAGGTCCACCCCGTGGAACGTGCGTCCGATGTGCCAGTCCGAAGTGTGCAGGATCCTCATGTCCCGAGACCGTAGAGCACCGTGCCGACAACCTCGAACACCTCGCCCGCGTGGCGTCCGGCCGAATGGGCTGTCGGTGGGCGGGTGCACCATGAGCCACATCGCCACATCGAGTCCCGGGTCACAGTCACCGCCCGCAAGCTCCACGACCTCGACGTGTTCGACGACGACCTCACCGAGGTCAGCGCCGTAGATTCGTGGTCGCGATGCACAAATCTCGAGGATCTCTCGGGCTCCACCGGTCACGCCAACGGAGCTACTCGACAAGTTGCCGCTACTGTCGTTGTGTGTCTGCAACCCAACGTGCTCGCTCTGGGGTGCCGCTCGACAGGCGGTCGATTGTCCCTACGGTCCCCGGTCTCCCCTGGTGGGGTGTCATTCTCCTGGCCGTCGGAGTCAGTTTTGTCGGATTCGCTGTCGATGCGGCTCGTGGCACCGAACTCACGGCGGCGTTCTCCACCTTCTACTTCCTCGGCTGTGTCCTCGCCGTGGCGGCTGCCGGCAACCGGGCGCTGTTCACCGCGATCGTCCAGCCGCCGCTGATCCTGTTCGTGGCGGTGCCGCTCGGGCAGAGCCTGATCGCGGAGGAGAACAGCACCGCACTGAAAGACCTGGCGATCAACGTCGCGTATCCGCTGGTCAACCGATTCCCGGTGATGCTTGCCGCCACCGTGGTGACGCTGCTGATCGGTGGGCTCCGCCTCTTCCTGCTGCAACAGCGCAAGACCGGCCCCGCCCGGACCTCGGAGCGTCGACGTGCGCAGAAGGAGCAGCGGACGCCGCGCGCCGCCCGCCCCCGGCGCACCGCCGAAGGGTCGGAGCAGTCCCCGCCGCCGCGTCGGGCGCGGGACAGGGACACCGCGAGGGACGCTGCACGGGAGCACCCCCGGTCGTCGCGACGGGCAGCCACTCCGCCGCCCCGCCGCTCGTCCTCGTCGGGCGGGCGCACGGCTCCCCCACCACCGATGGTCGACCGGGCAGCGCAGGCGCCCCGTTCGGCAAAGCCGCGGACCACGCAGGCGCCGCGATCGGTACCGCCGCGGACCATGCCACGGCCCGACAACGACGTGCCTGCCCACCCCATTCCGCAGGTGCGTTACCGCGACCGGTACGAGCCGCCGTTCGAGTCGGAGCAGCCCCGCTAGAGCGAGGACGGCGCCGGGAGCGGGCCGATCAGGTCCGCGCGGCGCGAAGCTCGCGCGGCAGTGCGAACACCAGCGTCTCGTTGGCCGTGGTGACCGACTGGACGTCGTGGAATCCGTGCTCGTCGAGCAGATCGATCACACCCCGCACCAGGATTTCCGGTACGGACGCGCCCGACGTGATCCCCACGGTCCGGACGCCGTCGAGCCAGGCCGGATCCACTTCGCGGGCGTAATCGACCAGGTACGACGCCTTCGCGCCCGCACCCAGCGCGACCTCGACGAGGCGAACCGAGTTGGAGGAGTTGCGGGATCCGACGACGATGACGAGATCGCATTCGGGGGCCATCGCCTTGACCGCCACCTGACGGTTCTGGGTGGCGTAGCAGATGTCGTCGCTCGGCGGGTCCTGCAGACTCGGGAAACGCTCCCGCAGGCGCGCGACCGTCTGCATCGTCTCGTCGACGCTCAGCGTGGTCTGCGACAACCAGATGACCTTCGATTCGTCGCGGACCGTCACGGCGTCGACGGAATCGGGGCCGTCCACGAGTTGCACGTGATCGGGGGCCTCGCCGGCCGTGCCCTCCACTTCCTCGTGGCCCTCGTGGCCGATGAGGAGGATGTCGAAGTCGTCGCGGGCGAATCGCTTGGCTTCCTGGTGGACCTTCGTGACCAGCGGGCACGTGGCGTCGATGGTGCGCAGATTGCGTGCGGCGGCCGATTCGTGGACCGCCGGTGACACGCCGTGGGCGGAGAACACGAGCAGCGCACCCTCCGGAACCTCGTCGGTCTCGTCGACGAAGACCACACCCTGATCGCTGAGCGTCTCGACGACGTGCCGGTTGTGGACGATCTCCTTACGCACGTAGATGGGGGCGCCGTGCTTCTCGAGCGCCTTCTCCACCGTCTCGACGGCGCGGTCCACGCCGGCGCAGTAGCCGCGGGGCTCTGCGAGCAGTACGCGCTTCCCGCCGTCGGCACGCGACGCTCCCGAATCTGCAGAACGTGTGATACCCACATTGAGTGGAACAGCCGAAGACATGGCTCCAGACTACGGGTCACCCCGGACGGACGACACTTTCGCGGGGCCTCGGCGGGGTAGTGTGCGCATCGTCGCACCCAAGTAGTCGACGCTGTGGGCCCGTCGGCTACCCAAACGTGCCGTTGTCAGGCAGGCTGTGGGAATGATTCGTCCCCCGTTCGTGGCGCGTGTCGCCGCTGGAATCGCCGTGACGGCCGTCGAAGAGGCCAGGAAACTGCCGACCACCGCGGCGACCCTGCCCATGACCGCGGTCAGTCAGGTGCTGCAGACCACCATGCGCGTGCAGCAGTCCATGACGGCGCTGGCCATCAAGGGCGACCAGGCCTTCGCACTCATCAACTGGACCCACGACGACGAGCAGCCCGCGTGGGCCGTCTTCGACGAGGACACCGATCCGGCGCCCGGCGTCGACGGTGCCACCGAGGAGCGGTCAGCCGGACCCGGCCGGTTCGCGCTGTACTCGCTGAGCCCGCAGGACGAGAGAACACCCGAGAAGGTCTCGGCCCCGAAGGCAGCACCCGCCGCCACCAACGGCGCCGCCACCACGAAAACGGCGAGCAAGAAGCCCGCCACCGTCCGGCCCGCCGTGGCCGAACCCGAGATCGTCGTCGTCCTCGACTACGGCACGCTGACCCTCGCCCAGTTGCGGGCGCGTCTGCGCAACCTGTCGGTCGAGGACCTGACGACGCTGCTGGACTACGAGAACGCGACCCTGGCCCGCGCGCCGTTCCAGACCATGCTGACCAACCGCATCACCACCGCCAAGGCCAAGTGACCTCCGCACAGCCCCGCGCAGCCAGTACCGGACCGAGTACCGCCGAGCAGCCGTGGCCGGTCCGCACCGTGTCGGCCAAGGTCGCACAGTGGATCGACCGGCTCGGGAGTGTCTGGGTGGAGGGACAGATCACCCAGATCAACGCGCGTCCGGGCACCCGGACGGCGTTTCTGGTGTTACGTGATCCCTCCGTCGACATGTCGCTGTCGGTGACTTGCTCCCCGCAGTTGCTGCAAAGCTCGCCCGTTCCGCTCACCGAAGGCAGCCGGGTGGTGATGTTCGGCAAGTTGTCGTTCTACACCGGCCGCGGTTCGGTCTCGTTGCGGGTCACGGAGATCCGCGCGATCGGGATCGGCGAGCTCCTGGCCAGGATCGAGCGGTTGCGCGCGCTGCTGGCCGCCGAGGGCCTGTTCGACCCGCGGCTGAAGCGTCCGCTGCCGTTCCTGCCCGGCACCATCGGGTTGATCACGGGACGTGCCAGCGCCGCCGAGCACGACGTCCTCAGCGTGGCGCAGCGCCGCTGGCCCGCCGTGCGCTTCGAGGTGCGCAACACTCCGGTGCAGGGCGCGACCGCCGTCCCGCAGATCCTCGACGCGTTGAAGGAACTGGACGCCGACCCGCACGTCGACGTGATCATCCTCGCGCGCGGCGGCGGCAGCGTGGAGGATCTGCTGCCGTTCTCCGACGAGACGCTGTGCCGGGCGATCGTCGCGTGCCGCACCCCGGTGGTCAGCGCCATCGGCCACGAACCGGACAGTCCGCTCAGCGACCACGTCGCCGACCTGCGGGCCGCGACACCGACGGACGCCGCCAAGCGGGTGGTGCCGGACGCCGTCGCCGAGCAGGCACTCGTCGGCGAACTGCGGTCGCGGAGCGCGGCCGCCCTGCGCAACTGGGTGCAGCGCGAGTCGCATCTGATCTCCCAGTTGCGCAGCAGGCCGGTCCTCGCGGACCCGTTGCGCGCACTCGACGACCGGTCGGACGAGATCGAGCGACTGCGGGAGGCCGGGCGACGCGACATCAGCCGGGCGATCGCCGCGGAGAGCACCACGATCGAGCACCTGCGGGCACGGCTGACGACCCTCGGCCCCGCCGCGACCCTGGCCCGCGGCTACTCCGTGGTCCAGCGGATCGTGCCGGACGGCGACCCGGAGGTTCTGCGTTCGGTCGACGACGCCCCGCCGGGCACCCAGATTCGCGTTCGAGTCGCCGACGGCGCAATCCGCGCCGCGGTGATGGGAAAGGACAAGTAGGAACATGAGCAACCCCACCGGAAACGACGCCGACATCGCGGAGCTCGGTTACGAGGCAGCGCGCGACGAACTCGTCGACGTGGTCAAGGTGCTCGAACAGGGTGGCCTCGACCTCGACGCGTCACTCGCGCTGTGGGAGCGCGGCGAGGCGCTGGCCAAACGCTGCGAGGAGCACCTCGCCGGGGCCCGCAAGCGCGTGGAGACAGCCCTCGCCCAGGCCGAGGACGAGGACTGATCCGCGCCCCCGTCGTCAGGCGGCGAGGATCGGGGCGTCGGCCGCCGCGGTGGTGAGCTGCTCGAACGCCTCGGGTGATGCGCTACCCGTGACGAGCAGCCGGACGTCGCCGAAGTCGGACACCCAGATCGGTTCGACACCCTCCCCGCCGTACACGATCCAGCTGTGACCTGCGACGTCCTCGGTGCCCGTCGCCGTGCGCGGACCACCCGCGACGAACGGCACCAGCACCGTCTCGACGGCGTTGCTCTGCGTCAGCTGGATGTAGCGGCCGGCCTCGGTGATGAATCCGACGGTGCTCGAATCGCCGCCGCCGTCGCCGCTGACGATGCTGCGGCTGCCCGAGTTGGGCGTCCAGCCCTCCGGCGTCTCCGGCTTGCGCACCGGGAACGGCAGGTCCTGCGCGTCGTACTTCAGCGCCGCGTCCACGTCGAAGCTGGGAATCGGGCCGCTCGTGGGTCCGCCCGGGCTGAACGTGCACTGGCTGGCGATACCCGCGATCAGCACACAGAACAGGACAAGGGGTACGAGCGACCACACCATGTCGCGGTTGTTGTGCAGGATGCGGGGTTTATCAGATGCCACGCCCACCAGTATCCAGGGTCGGTCCCGGAACAACGATTCTCGGTCCCGTGATTCGCGCCCCAGCAGCGCACGTCACACATCTTTCTGGGAGAATCAGCTGCGAGATCCACTCGACAATCGGCGGCCGACGGCCACCGACACAGCGTCGACGTACAACGTCGACCGTGACTGCACCAGGAGGCACTGCCCATGACGGCTAGCACCACTTCGAGTCGCCGCGAGGCCCCGGACCGAAATCTTGCTCTGGAATTGGTCCGAGTCACCGAGGCTGGTGCGATGGCTGCCGGTCGCTGGGTCGGCCGTGGCGACAAGGAGGGTGGCGACGGCGCCGCCGTCGACGCCATGCGCCAGCTCGTGAGCTCGGTCTCGATGCGCGGCGTCGTCGTCATCGGCGAGGGCGAGAAGGACGAAGCCCCGATGCTGTTCAACGGCGAAGAGGTCGGCAACGGCGACGGACCGGACTGCGACTTCGCCGTCGACCCGGTGGACGGCACCACCCTGATGTCCAAGGGCATGCCGAACGCCATCTCCGTTCTCGCGGTCGCCGAGCGCGGCGCGATGTTCGACCCGTCCGCCGTGTTCTACATGGAGAAGATCGCCGTCGGACCCGACGCAGCCGATGTCATCGACATCACAGCGCCCGTCGCCGAGAACATCAAGCGGGTCGCGAAGGTCCGCAAGGCGTCGCCCTCCGACGTCACGGTCTGCATCCTCGACCGTCCCCGGCACGCCCGGCTGATCGAAGAGGTCCGGGACACCGGCGCCCGGATCCGCCTCATCTCCGACGGCGACGTCGCGGGTGCGATCGCCGCCGCGCGTCCGGAGTCGGGCACCGACATCCTGCTCGGCACCGGTGGCACGCCCGAGGGCATCATCGCCGCCGCCGCCATGCGCTGTATGGGTGGTTCGCTGCAGGGCCGGCTGGCCCCGACCGACGACGCGGAACGCCAGAAGGCCATCGACGCAGGCCACGACCTGGACCGCGTGCTGACCACCGAGGATCTCGTGTCCGGTGAGAACGTCTTCTTCTGCGCCACCGGTGTCACGGACGGCGACCTGCTGCGCGGTGTCCGCTACTACGGTGGCGGCGCCTCGACGCAGTCGATCGTGATGCGGTCGAAGTCGGGCACCGTCCGCATGATCGACGCGTACCACCGTCTGGAGAAGCTGCGCGAGTACTCGTCCGTGGACTTCACGGGCGAGGACGGCGCCGTCCCGCCGACGTTCTAGGCCCTTCGGGCTCGTGCGCCTTTCCGGTAGCAGCAGCAACCGGAAAGGCGCACGGGGAGCACCCCCACGACGCGCTCGAAAGTGGCATGTTTGACGCATGACCGAGAGCAACGAGCAGCAGTACCGGATCGAACACGACACCATGGGCGAGGTGCGGGTGCCCGTGGATGCGCTGTGGCGCGCGCAGACTCAGCGCGCCGTCGAGAACTTCCCGATCAGCGGTCGAGGTCTCGAGCGCACCCAGATACGCGCGATGGGTCTGCTGAAGGCGGCCTGCGCGCAGGTCAACAAGGATCTCGGCCTCCTCGACGCCGAGAAGGCGGACGCGATCATCGCCGCGGCGGGTGAGATCGCCGAGGGCAAGCACGACGACCAGTTCCCCATCGACGTCTTCCAGACCGGTTCGGGCACCAGTTCCAACATGAACGCCAACGAGGTGATCGCGTCGATCGCCGCGGCGAACGGTGTGGTCGTCCACCCCAACGACGACGTGAACATGTCGCAGTCGTCCAACGACACCTTCCCCACCGCGACGCACGTCGCGGCGACCGAGTCTGCGGTGAAGGACCTGCTGCCCGCTCTCGACCACCTGCGCCTGGCCCTGCTCGACAAGTCCACCGAGTGGAAGACCGTCGTGAAGTCGGGCCGCACCCACCTCATGGACGCCGTCCCGGTGACCCTCGGTCAGGAGTTCGGCGGGTACGCCCGTCAGATGGAGGCGGGGATGGAACGGGTGGTGGCCGTTCTTCCGCGGCTCGGTGAGCTGCCCATCGGCGGCACCGCGGTCGGGACGGGACTCAACGCCCCCGACGGATTCGGCCCGAAGGTCGTCGCCGAACTGGTCAAGGCGACGGGTGTCGACGCCCTGACCCCGGCGAAGAACAGCTTCGAGGCGCAGGCCGCGCGTGACGGCCTGGTGGAGGCGTCCGGTGCGCTGCGCACGATCGCGGTGTCCCTGACCAAGATCGCCAACGACATCCGCTGGATGGGGTCGGGTCCGCTCACCGGTCTCGGCGAGATCCGTCTCCCCGACCTGCAGCCCGGCAGTTCGATCATGCCCGGCAAGGTCAATCCGGTTCTCCCGGAGGCCGCCACCCAGGTCGCCGCACAGGTGGTCGGTAACGACGCCGCGGTCGCCTGGGGCGGTGCGGCGGGCGCCTTCGAGCTCAACGTGTACATCCCGATGATGGCGCGAAACCTGCTCGAATCGTTGACGTTGCTGGCCAACGTGTCGCGGCTGTTCGCCGACCGGTGCGTGGTGGGGCTCGTCGCGAACATCGAGCATCTCGAGACGCTCGCGGAGTCGTCGCCGTCCATCGTGACGCCGCTGAACTCCGCGATCGGGTACGAAGAGGCCGCGGCGGTCGCGAAGCAGGCGCTGAAGGAGAAGAAGACCATCCGCGAGACCGTCGTCGACCGCGGTCTGATCGGCGACAAGCTGACCGAGGAAGAACTCGACAAGCGTCTCGACGTGCTGGCGATGGCGAAGGTGAAGGACTGACCCTGCCGACGAAAGAGAGCCCGCACTCGGTTCGAGTGCGGGCCCTCTCGCGTCGAAGTCCTACAGCAGCGCGGACAGTTCGTCGCGGGCCTTCTCGCCCTCGGCGCCGAGGTCGGTGCGTCCGGCGATGTTCCACGAGCGGAGCAGCGGGGCGAACACCTTCTCCCCCTGCTGGGCGGGGTCGTAGATGCCGGCCTCCGCGAGCACCGCGGTGCTGTCGGTTCCGCCGGGCAGTGCCACGCTCGGCACGTCGAACGCGGCGATCCGCGAGGCGATGGCGCGCATCGTCTGGTCGGGCACCAGCTCGAACGCCGCCTCGACGATGTTCCGGTAGAACAGCGACTGCAGTTCGTCGTCGGCGGCCAGCCGCTCGGCGATGACGGCAACCAGCGCGTCCTCACCGAGTGCGGCCGTGTTGTGATGACGCACGGCCGCGGCCTTCTCCTCGAGCGCGGAGTTCGCGAGCATCTCGATCAGATGCATCGGCGGCATCGCGTAACCGCGGACCATCTCGTCCATCCGGGCGCGCTCGAGGGCGACGGGATCGACGGCACGCGTCACCATCAGGTAGTTGCGGAGCACGATGGAGTGCCGGTTCTCCTCGGCGGTCCAGCGGCCGACCCAGCGCCACCACGGGCCCACGAGGGCGAGGTGCTTGGCGATCTCGCGGTGGTACGCGGGCACGTTGTCGGCCACCAGCACGCCCACCGTCAGCGCGAGCGCCTCGACGTCGCTCAGGGTCGACTGATCTGCCGACCAATCCGTTCCACCCATGAACGCGAAGTTCTTGCCCTGGTCCCAGGGAACCAGATCATGCGGCTGCCAGCCGTCCGCCTCGGCGATGTGGCGTGTGAGGTTTTCGTCCACCACCGGGGCCAGCTCACTGAGCAGCTGCGAGTCGTCTTTTTCAATCGGCATCCGCACACCGTAGCGTCCGCGACTCGTCGCCGGGTCGACCACCGGTGGATTCGACGTGAACAACACCGGCGTTGTGACGAAAACAGGCAGGTCATGGGCTTGCAGTCGTTAGGCTGACAGTTCACAGCTGCCCCGGGCCCGAGCAGAGGATCACCAATGCGCAGACTTCGGAACCTGACGATACTTCTCTCGGCGCTCGCCCTCGGCGGGTCAATCGTGACCGGGTGCGGCTCCGACACGGACGACGCCGGGTCCGCCGACTCGTCCGGTGCGAATCCCACCTCGGAGTCCTCCGGGCCGCCCAACCCGGCCGCCGTCGCGGGCGTCGACATTCCCGACGGCCAGATCGACGACGCCGTGGGCCGCCTCGACGACCTGGCGAACGAGTTGATGGAGAGCTCCGGACTGCCGGGCATGGCGGTCGCCGTCGTCCACGGCGGGCAGACCGTCTACGCGAAGGGATTCGGGGTGCGTGAGGCGGGCACCGATCAGAAGGTGGACGCCGACACCGTGTTCCAGCTGGCGTCGATGTCGAAGCCGGTGGGGTCGACGGTGGTGGCCCGTCAGGTCGATGCCGGCGTCATCGGCTGGGACACTCCTGTGGTGTCCAAGCTGCCCGGTTTCGCCCTCGCCGACCCGTGGGTCACGGAGCACGTCACGGTGGGCGATCTGTACTCACACCGGTCGGGATTGCCCGATCACGCCGGCGACCACCTCGAGGACCTGGGGTACAACCAGCAGCAGGTGCTCGACAAACTCCGGCTCGATCCGTTGAACCCGTTCCGGATCACCTACGAGTACACCAACTTCGGTCTCACCGCGGCGGCCGAGGCCGTCGCGGCGGCATCGGGGACGGATTGGGCGACGCTCTCCGAGCAGGCGATCTACGGGCCGCTGGGGATGTCGTCCACGAGTTCGCGGTTCGCCGACTACGAGGCCCGCAGCGACCGCGCCGTCGCGCACCAACTCGTCGACGGCAAGTACGTCGCCGATGCGGTACGCAACCCCGACGCGCAGTCACCCGCAGGCGGGGTGAGCTCGTCCGTCAACGACATGGGCAAATGGCTGGCAATGCTGCTGGCCGACGGGACGTTCGAGGGCAAGGAGATCATCTCCTCGGAGGCGCTGCAACCGGCCGTCAGTCCTCAGATCGTGTCCAGTCCGCCGCGTTCGATGGACAGCCGTCCGGGGTCGTACGGTTACGGGTTCAACGTCTCGACCACCCCGGCAGGCCGGGTCTCCCTCAGCCATTCCGGCGGATTCCAGCTCGGGGTGGCGACGAACTTCGTCGCGATACCGTCCGCCGACGTCGCGATCGTCGCCCTCACCAACGGCTCGCCCGTCGGAATTCCCGAAACCCTGACCGCCGAGTTCGCCGACCTCGTCCAGTTCGGGGAGATCCGCGAGGACTGGAGATCGTTGTACCGGCAGGCCATCTCGCCGATGTCCGACCCCGAGGGCAGCCTCGTCGGCCAGACGGCCCCCGCGAACGCGGCACCAGCGCAGCCGCTGCCGACCTACTCGGGCACGTACAACAACGCGTACTGGGGCCCCGCCGTCGTCACCGAGAGCAACGGCGCGCTGACGCTCGGGCTCGGGCCCGCCGGGCAGACGTACCCCCTGACACACTGGGACGGCGACACCTTCACGTTCACGCTCAGCGGGGAGAACGCTCCGCCCGGGACCATTTCCAAGGCCACGTTCGCCGGCAACGACGTCACACTCGAGTACTACGACACGGAAGACAACGGGACATTCGTCCGCTGAGCCGACACAATCGACGGGGAGAAGATCATGAGCACCAACTCGCATGCACCGACGGGAACCGATCGCACGGAGACTGCCAATGTCCGGGTGGTCCGGGCATTCCTGGACGCCCTCGTCGCCGGCGACCCGGACGCCGCGCAACAGTATCTCCACGACGACATCGTGTGGCACAACGTGTCGCTGCCGAAGATCCGCGGCATCGGCGCCGTCATGCGGATCTTCCGCGGAATGAGCCGTCCCGGTTTCGGATTCGACGTGCGCCTGCACCACATCGCCGACGACGGAACGGCCGTGCTGACCGAACGCACCGACGTCCTGATCTACAAGCGGCTGCGCAGCGAATTCTGGGTGTGCGGCACGTTCGAGATGAGGGATGGCAAGATCGCCGTCTGGCGCGACTACTTCAGCAACCGGGATGTCCTCTGGGGCACCCTCAAAGGCATCGTGCGCGCATTCTGACGTGTCCGCCCGATGTCACCTCGGTTGATTCGGATCGAGGTGACATCGGGCGGATCACACTGCGGGGAAGGCGCCTACGGCGTCGGCCCGAACTCCTCCAGCATCTCCGTCACCAGCGCCGCAATCGGCGAACGCTCACTGCGCGTCAACGTGATGTGCGCGAACAGCGGATGCCCCTTGAGCTTTTCGATCACCGCGGCCACGCCGTCGTGACGTCCGACCCTCAGGTTGTCGCGCTGCGCGACGTCGTGCGTGAGGATCACCCGGGACCCGGTGCCCAGCCGGGACAGCACCGTGAGCAGCACGTTGCGTTCCAGCGACTGCGCCTCGTCCACGATCACGAACGAATCGTGCAGTGACCGTCCGCGAATATGCGTGAGCGGCAGCACTTCCAGCATGCCGCGGCTGATCACCTCGTCCATCACCTCGGTGCTGGCCAGTCCGTCGAGAGTGTCGAAGACCGCCTGGGCCCACGGACCCATCTTCTCGCTCTCACTGCCCGGCAGATAGCCGAGCTCCTGGCCGCCGACCGCGTAGAGCGGCCGGAAGACAACGACTTTCCGCTGAGTGCGACGCTCCAGGACCGCCTCCAGCCCCGCCGTCAACGCCAGCGCCGACTTGCCGGTGCCCGCCTTGCCGCCGAGCGACACGATGCCCACGCTGTCGTCGAGCAGGATGTCGAGGGCGATCCGCTGCTCGGCCGAACGTCCGTGCAGGCCGAACGCCTCCCGCTCCCCCCGCACCAGCTGCACCCGCTTGTCGGCGTTCACCCGGCCAAGCGCACTCGACGAACCACCCAGCAGCCGAATACCCGTGTGGCACGGAAGCTCCCGGGCCTCCTCCAGGTCGACGACGCCTTCGGAGAACAGTTCGTCGATCGACGAGGACGCCACGTCCAACTCGGTCATACCCGTCCATCCCGACGGAACGACGTCGTGGGCGTGGTATTCGTCGGCGGGAAGACCCACCGCACCGGCCTTCACCCGCAGCGGGATGTCCTTGCTGACCAGGACGACGTCACCGCCCTCGGCCTCGAGGTTCAGCGCGCAGGCCAGGATCCTCGAATCGTTGCTGTCCGTGCGGAATCCGACCGGCAGAAGCGACGGATCGGTGTGATTCAGCTCGACCTGCAGGGTGCCGCCGTCCGTGCCGATCGGCACGGGCTGGTCGAGTCGACCGTACTCGAGACGAAGGTCGTCGAGCATACGCAGCGATTCTCTTGCGAACCATCCCAACTCGTGGTGATGCCGCTTCCCTTCGAGCTCGCTGATCACGACGAGGGGAAGCACCACGCGGTGCTCGGCGAACCTGGTGACGGCCCAGGGGTCGGACAGCAGTACGGAGGTATCGAGTACGAACGTACGAAGTGCAGAATCCGACGATTTCCTGGGGGCGACGGACGACTGTCCGGCGCGGGCTGAGACGGAGCGTGAAGCAGTCACGTTGGCTCCTAGGTCTGCGCGGCACCCGCGCAAACTCGGTTCGCTGGACCGGTCCGTCCCTGGTGTGTCACCACACGAGGGCCGGGCGCCGGCCCCCTCGCACTGAGTGTGTCAGCCACGATCAGGACCTCCCGTACAAGCAACTTCCCCGCTGCCTGTTACCCCCGACGGTACTGCCAAACACGCCGATCGGCTGACCGAGCGGCGGGCGTGTCGGTGAACAACTGGTTACACGGAGAAGGCGCTTCGCGCCCGTGCGTGGTTGACGAGTCTCTGCACTCGTCAACCACGCACGGGCGGCGGAGCCGCCTAGATCAGGCGCCAGTCCTCGAGACCCTCGTACAGCGGGAAGTCGGCGGCGAGCTTCGACACGCGGGCCTTCAGCGTCTCGACGTCGGACGCACCGGCGAGCGCGGTGCCGATGATGTCGGCGACCTCGGTGAACTGCTCGTCGCCGAATCCGCGGGACGCGAGCGCGGCGGTGCCGATCCGGAGGCCGGACGTGACCATCGGCGGGCGCGGGTCGAACGGCACGGCGTTGCGGTTGACGGTGATGCCGACCTCGTGGAGGAGGTCCTCACCCTGCTGGCCGTCGAGCTGCGAGTTGCGCAGGTCGACGAGCACGAGGTGCACGTCGGTGCCGCCGGTGAGGACGCTGACGCCCTTGTCCACGACGTCCGAGCCGGTCAGGCGCTCGGCGAGGATCTTCGCGCCGCTGAGGGTGCGCTGCTGACGGTCCTTGAACTCCTCGGTGCCCGCGATCTTCAGGGAGACGGCCTTGGCGGCGATGGCATGCATCAGCGGCCCGCCCTGCTGGCCGGGGAACACGGCGGAGTTGAGCTTCTTCGCCCACTCCTGCTTGGCGAGGATCAGACCGGAACGGGGTCCGCCGAGCGTCTTGTGGACTGTGCTGGACACGACGTCGGCGTAGGGCACGGGCGACGGGTGGAGCCCGGCCGCGACCAGGCCGGCGAAGTGCGCCATGTCGACCCACAGGTACGCGCCGACCTCGTCGGCGATGGACCGGAACGCGGCGAAGTCCTCGTGCCGCGGGTACGCGGACCAGCCGGCGACGATGACCTTCGGCTGCGCGGCGACGGCGATCTTGCGGACCTCGTCCATGTCGATGCGGTGGTCTTCCTTGCTGACCCCGTACGACTCGACGTCGTAGAGCTTGCCGGAGAAGTTCAGCTTCATGCCGTGCGTGAGGTGACCGCCGTGCGCCAGGTCGAGACCGAGGAGCTTCTCACCCGGGTTCATCAGGGCCATCAGGACCGCTGCGTTGGCCTGCGCGCCGGAGTGCGGCTGGACGTTCGCGAAGTCGGCGCCGAACAGTTCCTTCGCCCGGGTGCGGGCGAGGTCCTCGACGATGTCGACGTGCTCGCAGCCGCCGTAGTACCGGCGTCCCGGGTACCCTTCGGCGTACTTGTTGGTGAGGACGCTGCCCTGAGCCTGGAGGACGGCGCGGGGAACGAAGTTCTCCGACGCGATCATCTCCAGCGTGTCGCGCTGACGGGCCAGCTCACCTGCCATGGCCTGGGCGACTTCGGGGTCGAGTTCGGCGAGGGGGGCCGTGTTGACGTCGGTACCGGGCACAGCGGTCATCGAGGAATCTCCAAGCTGGATGCGGAAACGAATGCTCCCAGTCTACGAACTACCCGTGAGGACTTCCTAACCGCCCGCGGTGAGGTATCCCTCACCGGCACGCAGGACGCTGGGAACGAGCGGCTCGTCGAGCAGGCGGCGGAACCGTTCCGACCGCTCGGCGCCGACCGGCACCTCCGCCAGCCAGCCGCCGAGCAGTCGGTACCCCTCCACGTAGGTGCTGGTGTACGCCCGCCACAGCGGTGAGGACAGGAAGCGCAGCGACTGCCGGGCCCGCTCGGGGGTCGACAGACTCCACCGCTGCAGGAACGCCGCGACGTCGTCGTGGCTGCGGCCCTCGTCGTGCAGCATCATTGCCGCGTCCTGCCGCACCCCGAGCAGCTGTCCGGACGCCCCGGACAGGCGTTGCGCCTGCTCACCGTCGAATCGCAGCCCGAGGTCGGCGTAGATTTCCTGCGCCCACAGCCCCCAGTCGGACCCGACGATCGCTTCGAGCGCGAGGTCGGCGAGGCCCTCGGCCATCAGGCACTGCGGGGTGTTGACGACGAACAGCGTCTGCTCGAGTTGTCCCGCGCCGACGAGTCCGGCTTCCTTCCGGCAGTGCTCGGTGTGGTGACCGGGGTACGACTCGTGCGCGATCAGCCGCGGCAGGTTCGCCATGTGCTGCTCGAGGTCGGAGTTGATCGCGACCTTCGAGCGGTAGTCGCCGAGGTAGTAGTTGAACCCGGACCACGGCTTGTCGCCCACCACCTCGTACTCCACCACCTCGGACTCGGGCAGCGCGTAGTGCTGCCGCACCAGGTCGCGCAGGGCGCTCGAGAAGGCGTCGACGCATTCCTGCAACCGGTCGGCGGGAATCGCGTCCTTCGCCCGGTGGACCCTGATGCGCTCGGCCAGCGGTCCCGGGCCGGGCAGCACGGCGTCCATCTTCCGGTGCGCCTCCCGGTACTGCTCCTCGTCGCCGCGTTCGATGCGGACGTCGAAGTACGCCTCGACCTCGTCGACGAAGCCGACGTCGTCACCCGCGAATTTGCGCCCCGAGCATTCGAGGGCGCGCAGGTGGACGTCGAGGAATCGGGTCCGTTCCTCGGACAGTCCCGTCGACGGCAACTCCGCGCGGAGGTTCGCCGCCGTGCGGGCGAGGACCCGCGGATCGGGCTTCGGGGCGTTCTCCACCTGCCTGCGCAGCGCGGGATCGCCGGTGTACGCGTCGACGAATCCTTC
Source organism: Rhodococcus pseudokoreensis (assembly GCF_017068395.1). NCBI lineage: Bacteria > Bacillati > Actinomycetota > Actinomycetes > Mycobacteriales > Nocardiaceae > Rhodococcus > Rhodococcus pseudokoreensis. Next base: position 1,397,765 of record NZ_CP070619.1, read on the forward strand.
CTCCAGCCGGTCGAAACCCAGCCCGAGCAGCAAGTATTCGCGAACGAACGAATCGGATTCCATGCCGTCCGACCTTAGTCGCAGACACGTCTGCCTGACCCGCCGACAGCGCAGCCTGTGGCACCAAGCACAATCCGACTATGCAACCGCTACTCGCCAGCGCGACGACGACGGCAGAGATTCTGGGCATGGACCGCTCACTCCCCCGTGTACCCGAGTGTGAGCGGAACTGATGGCGCGGACGAGCGAGTCCAGTCCGTACGTCGAATTCGACCGGAAACAGTGGCGCACACTGCGTAAGTCGACGCCGCTCGTCCTCACCGAGGAAGAGCTGTACGGACTGCGGGGTCTCGGCGAGCAGATCGACCTCGAAGAGGTCGCGGAGGTCTACCTGCCGCTGTCGCGTCTCATCCACCTGCAGGTGGCGGCCCGGCAGAGACTGTTCGCCGCGACCGCGACGTTCCTCGGCGAAAAGCATCCCGACCAGCAGGTGCCGTTCGTGATCGGCGTCGCAGGCAGCGTGGCGGTCGGCAAGTCCACCACGGCGCGTGTCCTGCAGGCGCTCCTCGCGCGCTGGGAGCACCATCCGCGGGTCGACCTGGTGACGACGGACGGCTTCCTGTACCCGACGGCCGAGTTGAACCGCCGCGGAATCATGCACCGCAAGGGCTTTCCCGAGAGTTACGACCGCCGCAAGCTGCTGCGCTTCGTCACCGAGGTGAAGTCGGGGGCCGAAGAAGTGGCCGCACCGGTCTATTCGCACATCTCGTATGACATCATCCCCGGTCAGTACCATCTGATCCGGCAGCCGGACATCCTCATCATCGAGGGTCTCAACGTGCTGCAGACCGGGCCCCGGCTGATGGTGTCGGACCTGTTCGACTTCTCGATCTACGTCGACGGCCGGATCGAGGACATCGAGAACTGGTACATCCAGCGATTTCTCGCGCTCCGGAAGACGTCGTTCTCCGACCCCGACGCGCATTTCCACCACTACGCCGGACTGTCCGACCGGGACGCGACGTCTGCCGCGCAGGAGATCTGGCACAACATCAACCGGCCGAATCTGGTGGAGAACATCCTGCCGACGCGGCCGCGCGCGACGCTCGTGCTCCGCAAAGATGCCAATCATTCGATCAACCGGCTGCGCCTGCGCAAGCTGTAGGTGAGTGGCGAAGTGTGTTCCGGCACGCTTCGCCGCTCACGTCAGACGCCGAAGCGGCGGTGCCGGGCGGCGTAGTCGCGCAGCGCCCGCAGGAAGTCGACGCGGCGGAACTCCGGCCAGTACGCCTCCGTGAACCAGATCTCGGAGTACGCGCTCTGCCACAGCAGGAACCCCGACAGCCGCTGCTCCCCCGACGTGCGGATCACGAGGTCGGGGTCGGGCTGGCCGGATGTGTAGAGGTGGCCGTCGATGCCGTCGATGGTGATCGATTTCACGAGTTCGTCGCCCGCCAGTCCGGCGAGGAGTTTCTCGCTGAGCAGCGACTGCACGGCGTCGGCGATCTCCTGGCGCCCGCCGTAGCCGATCGCGACGTTGACGTGGGTGCCGGTGCGACCCTCGGTTCCGGCGGCCGCGTCCCGCAGACGACGAGACTGTTCGGCGGGCAGGAGGTCGAGGGCGCCGACGATCTTGACGCTCCAGTTCTTGTCCGGTCCGGAGATCTCCTCGACGACGTCGGTGATTATCTCGAGCAGGGTGTCGAGTTCCTCGGGGTCGCGGCGCAGGTTCTCGGTGGACAGCAGGTAGATGGTGGCCATCTCGATGCCCGCGGCGTCGCACCAGCCGAGCATCTCGGAGATCTTGAGGGCGCCCATGCGGTGGCCGTGGCTGACGTCCTCGAAGCCGTTCTCCCGGGCCCACCGCCGGTTGCCGTCGCACATCACGGCTATGTGCCGGGGGTGCTGTAGACCGTCGAGCCGCTTCAGTAGCCGACGCTCGTAGATGCTGTACAGCAGTCCTCGCGCACTCACCTGGAGATCACCATGACAGGCAAGACTACGCCGCGGCCGTAGGTGATCCGCGACGGCCGTCACACAGCGCACGACTTCCTGCTACCGACGGGTACGCTCTCACCACAAGCTAACCTACGGTTGCGTAGGTTAGCGCCACGCACAGTGAGAAGAGGTGTTCAGTGACCGCTTTCGGCCTCGACGAACTACCCGTCAAGCCCCGACTGCGAGGGTGGATCCACCTGTGGGCGTTCGGCGTCTCCGTCATCGCCGGCCTCGTCCTCGTCACGCTGTCGGGCACCCAGGTGTCCGGGGAAGCGGCGCTCGCCACCGCCGTCTACAGCCTCACGGTGTGCGGTGTGTTCGGGGTCAGCGCCACCTACCACCGCATCCACTGGAACACCGTCGCGGCCCGCACATGGATGAAGCGCGCGGACCATTCGATGATCTTCCTGTTCATCGCGGGCAGTTACACCCCGTTCGCGGTGCTGGGGCTGCCGCCCGACACGGGCCGGACGCTGCTGATAGTCGTGTGGGCGGGGGCACTCGCCGGGGTCGCGCTGAAGATGCTGTGGCCGACGGCGCCGCGCTGGGTCGGGGTGCCGCTGTACCTGCTGCTCGGCTGGGCCATCGTCCCGGTGGCACCCGAACTGACGCACGAGGTCGGGGTCCTCCCGATGCTGCTGTTGCTGATCGGCGGCATCCTGTACTCGGTCGGGGCGATCCTCTACGCCACCAAGTGGCCCAATCCGTGGCCCACCACGTTCGGGCATCACGAGTTCTTCCACGCCGCCACCGTCATCGCGGCGCTGTGCCACTACATCGCCGTGTGGCTGGTGGTGTTCCGGTAGGCCGGACTACCGGCTCAACGCGGCGGCGAGATCCTCGGTCGTCGAGACCGGGCGGTCGCACACGAACCCGCGGCACACGTACGCCGCCGACGCACCGCCGACCAGCGGCCGGTCGGCGAGCAGCGGCGACGAGTCCGGTTCGCCGCCGACCACGACGGCACCGCCGGGAGCGAGTCTGCGCGCCTCCCGCAGCAGCGCGGAATCGCCGTCGGTGGCCACCGCCACCTGGATCGGGCCGCGCACCGAGGCCTCGGCCACCGCGAGCCAGTGCCCGGCCGATCGCGGCGCGCGCTCCAGCAGTAGCGCCACCCGGTCGAATGATGCGGCGGCCGCGGCCGCGTACCGGCCCGAGGCGTCCGCGTCGGCCACCGCGGCCGCGGTGAGCAGCGCCTCCGCCAGGCACGACGCCCCGGACGGCGTCGCACCGTCGACCGGGTCGCGGGGACGGGTCACGAGGGTTTCGGCGTCGTCGGCGGTGTCGAACCAGCTGCCGGGACGCTCGTCGTCGGCGAAATGGATCAGTGCGCGGTCGAGCAGCGACTGCGCGTGCGCCAGCCATTCGGTGCCGCCGGTCGCCTGATACAACGCGAGCAGCCCCGTCGCCAGGCACGCGTAGTCCTCGAGCACCCCGGCCGACTCGCCCACCGACGTTCCCAGGGACGCCCGCCGCAGGCGACCGTCCACGACGTGCAGGTCCAGCACCGCGCGCGCACACACGGCGGCGGCGTCCACCCAATCCGGTCTGCCGAGACCGGCGCCGGCCTCGGCCAGTGCGGTGATCGCGAGGCCGTTCCAGGCGGTGACCACCTTGTCGTCGCGGCCCGGCTGCGGCCGCGTCGCGCGACGGGCGAGCAGTGTGTCCCGGATCCGGTGCCAACGGTCCCAGTCGTCCGGGTCGCGCGGGAGTTGCAGCACCGACGCGCCGGCCTCGAACGTCCCGTCCGAGGTCACCGCGAACACCCGGGCCGCCCACTCGCCGTCGTCCGGCCCGAGGACCTCGGCGAGCTGTTCCGGGGTCCACACGTACGTGAGCCCCTCGACGCCCTCGGTGTCGGCGTCGAGGGCGGACGCGAACGAACCGTTTTCCGTGCGCAGGTCGCGCAGCAGGAACTCGACGGTCTCCTCGGTGACGCGGACGGCCAGATCCGAGCCCGTGCGCCTGCCCAGGTGCGCGTAGGCGCGCAGCAGCTGGGCGTTGTCGTAGAGCATCTTCTCGAAGTGCGGCACCACCCACGCGGCGTCGACCGAATAGCGGGCGAAACCGCCGCCGAGCTGGTCGAAGATGCCGCCGCGCGCCATCGCCGACGCCGTCCGCGTCACAACGCCGAGTACGTCGGCGTCACCGGACCGCTCGTACGTGCGCAGCAGGCCTTCCATCAGCGCGGACGGCGGGAACTTGGGGGCTCCCCCGAACCCGCCGCGTTCGGCGTCCTCGTCGCGCAGCACGGTCCCGGCGGCAGCGTCCAGCAGGGCCGCGGTCACCCGGACGTCACCCTCGGGGACGCCGCCGGCTCCGCGCCGCAGTTCCGCGACCACCGAGGCGGCCGCGTCGTCGACGTCGCCGCGGCGGTCCCGCCACGTGTCGGCGATGGCCCCCAGCAGCTGGGTGAACGACGGCATCCCGCCGCGCGGTTCGGCCGGATAGTAGGTGCCGCAGTAGAACGGGGCCCCGTCCGGGGTGAGGAAACACGTCATCGGCCAGCCGCCCTGGCCGGTCATCGCGACCGTGGCGTTCATGTATACGGCGTCGAGGTCGGGACGCTCCTCACGGTCGACCTTGACGCACACGAAATGCTCGTTCATCAGTGACGCCACCGACTCGTCCTCGAAGGACTCGTGGGCCATGACGTGGCACCAGTGGCATGCCGAGTATCCGATCGACAGCAGGATCGGGACGTCCCGTTCCCGCGCCCACTCGGTCGCCTCGGGACCCCACTGTTGCCAGTGCACCGGGTTGTCGGCGTGCTGCCGCAGATAGGGGCTCGTGGACCCACCGAGCGTGTTGTGTTCGCGTGGGTCCATGTCCAGCTCCTGTTCGACTACTTCTGCAGGTTCGGCGGAGTGTCCGTGGGCTTCGGCGGTTCGGTCTTGCCCGCGCCGCCGCCGTGGATCGCGCCGCGGTCGGTGCCCTCGTCCACTTCCTGGTCCGGTTCGGGGTGTTCCGGCTCGAACGTCTCGGGCAGGTTCTTGAGCTTCTTGTTCATCGACCGCACCAGCAGCACCACGCCCGCGAGCAGCGCGAGAATGACGACGAGGCCGATGGGCGACGCCTTGCCGAACTCGGGACCGGACGGGGTGCTCGGCGTCTGCGCCAGGATGTCCACCGCGCCGGCCACGATGTTCACCGTCAACGCATTCACTGCTGTCCGTCCTCGTGGATGCCCGCGAACAGATCGCTCTCCGGGATGGAGGTCGTGACCCGCGTCTTGGCGAGCTCGAATTCCTCGGTCGGCCAGATCTTCTGCTGGATCTCGAGCGGAACCGCAAAGAACGAGCCGTTCGGGTCGATCTGCGTCGCGTGGGCGCGCAACGCGTCGTCACGCTGCGGGAAATAATCGCCACACGTGATCTGGGTGGTGACGCGCGCCATCAGGTCACCCTGCTCGGTCTTCCACTTCTTGAGCCACTCGGCCATCGGGAATTCTTCGCCGCGGCGGTCGTACTCCTCCTGGAACTGCAGGAGGCGCTTCCGGATGAAGCCGTGCGAGTAGTAGACCTTCTGCACCTTCCACGGCTCCCCGGCGTCGGGGAACTGCTCCGGGTCGGCGGCGGCCTCGTAGGCGGCCATCGACACCTCGTGGCAGCGGATGTGATCGGGGTGCGGGTAGCCGCCGTTCTCGTCGTACGTGGTCATGACGTGCGGACGGAACTCGCGGATGACGCGCACCAGCGCCTCGGTCGACTCCTCGAGCGGAACGAGCGCGAAGCAACCCTCCGGCAGCGGCGGCTTCGGGTCGCCCTCCGGCAGTCCGGAGTCCACGAATCCCAGCCACTGGTGCTGGACTCCGAGGATGCGGGCGGCCTCGGCCATCTCCTCGATGCGCACCTCGTGGATGCGGTCACGCACCCCGGGCACGTCCATCGCGGGGTTGAGGATGTCGCCGCGTTCACCACCGGTCAACGTCACGACCTTCACTTCGTTGCCCTCTGCGGCGTAACGGGCCGTTGTCGCCGCACCCTTGCTCGACTCGTCGTCGGGATGCGCATGGACGGCCATGAGCCGGAATCCGCTCACGTATTCGTTCACCTCAACTTCGCCAGTAGCCGTTGCCGGCTTGTCCGTGTCGCGCGCTCTCGCCTCCGCCATCGCTGACGGCGCACCGACGCACGTCCTCTATAGTTCCACCCGAGAGTTCCGCTTGCAGCCGTGCCCCCGCTCGAGTGCTGTGAGTTACGTGGAACCGGAGCGGTACGAGAGTTGAGAGATGACGAGAACGCTTCCCCCGGGCCGATACACAGCCGCGGCAAAGCCTGCGCGCCCGAAGCGCTGGCTCGTGTGGGCGCTCTCCGCGGCGGTCGTCGTCGTCGGCGTGATCGTGGCGTTCGTCGCATACAACAAGTTCGCCGTCTCCGAGATCGACAGTGAAGCCACGTCGTTCGATCTGGTGAGTGAGTCACAGCTCGACATCACGTTCACGGTCACCCGGGAGGATCCGTCCCGCGCCGCGGTATGCATCGTCCGCTCCCGCTCCAAGGACGGTTCCGAGACCGGCCGGCGCGAGGTGTACATCGCCGGCGGCGACAGCCAGACGGTGAAAGTCACCGCTCCCGTCTACACGTCGCGCCCCCCTGCGATGGGCGACATCTACGGCTGCAGCCTGGACGTTCCGGCCTATCTGACCGGCGGCTGACACCCGCGCAGCCGAGCGACCGTTCGGGTTATTCGGGGTTTGCGCTCCCCGATCGTGCTAGAATCGCCTGGTACACGGTTCCGTTTGGAACCGTGTATTGCTGCATTGGCGGCAAGGCGGAACACGAACGGCCCCGGCCGTCGAATCCGCCGAGCCGTTGATCACTGCTGTTGCAGTGGTCTGTCGAGGGAGCCCGGCGGCTCCAACTACGAGGGAGTGATCGAGATGACCGAGACCCAGGTGACCTGGCTGACCCAGGAGTCACATGACAGGCTCAAGAGCGAACTCGACCAGCTCATTGCCAATCGTCCGGTCATCGCCGCCGAGATCAACGAGCGTCGCGAAGAGGGCGATCTGAAGGAGAACGGTGGCTACCACGCGGCCCGCGAAGAGCAGGGTCAGCAGGAAGCGCGCATCCGTCAGCTCCAGGAACTGCTGAACAGCGCGAAGGTCGGCGAGGCCCCCACCCAGTCCGGTGTCGCACTGCCCGGTTCCGTGGTGAAGGTCTACTACGACGGCGACGAGAAGGACACCGAGACGTTCCTGATCGCGACCCGCGAAGAGGGTGCACGCGACAACAAGCTCGAGGTGTACTCGCCCAACTCCCCGCTGGGTGGCGCACTGCTCGAGGCGAAGGTCGGCGAGACCCGCGAATACACGCTGCCCAACGGCAGCAGCATGAAGGTGACGCTCGTCAGCGCGGAGCCGTACCACAGCTGATCTCGGATCAACCGCCGAAAACTCCGGTCCGGGCCCAGTGCCCGGGCCGGAGTTTTCTGCATAGAGCCCTGCGGATGTGATCAGAAGACCCGGCGGGCCTTCATGTCGGCGAACACGGGTCCGATGCGCACCACGTCTCCCGTCGTCGGGGCGTGCAGCATCTGTCCGTTTCCGACGTAGATCGCCACGTGACCCGGCCCACCCGACTGCCAGTTTCCGAACAGCAGGTCCCCGGGCCTGGCTTCCGACAGCGGCACCTCCACACCGACATTCCACTGCGTTTCCGACGTGCGGGGCAGTGCGATGCCGGTGGCGGCGTACACGGCGAACGAGGTCAGCCCCGAGCAGTCGAATCCGCCGCCGGACGGTCCGTTGATGTTGCCGCCGCCCCACACGTACGGCAGGCCGATGAACCGCATGGCCGCCTCCACGACGCGGCTCGTGTCACCGGCGGCCGCACCGTAGAAGAACGGCGACAGCATCCGCGCGAACGATTCCTCGAGCGATCGGATGCGTGCGACGTACGGCTGCGTTTCGTGCTCGTAGTCGAACTTGCCGGCGGGCATGCCCCCGGCGGTCCGGACGGCACCTCCACCGGCGTTGTAGGCGGCGATCGTGAGGTCGAGGGTGTCGCCCTTGACCACGCCCTCCTTCTTCCACCCGTCGATCTGCCCGAACAGGTCGCACAGCATCTGACCGGACGCCATCATCGGGTCGGCGACGCCGTTGATATCGACCTTGCCGTCGCCGTCCGCGTCCTTGCCGTACTTGGCCCAGGTGTCGGGCATGAACTGACCGGGGCCGCGGGCACCCGCCCGGGACACCGGCGACGTCGCGCCGTACCGGAACCCGTTCTCGACCGAGTACAGGGCCGCCAGCGTCGGCGGCTTGATGCCCTCGCACAGCGATCCGGCCTTGCGGATCCACGGCGCGAAGACGGCGATGGCGCCGACGGGCGCGAGCGAGACACCCGGAAACCCGGCGGGCACGGACGGGATCAGCGATCCGAGTCCGCTGATGAGCGCCGGCACGCCCGGCAGAGCGGCGAGGCCCCCGATCGCGGTTCCGACGTCGGGGGCACTCATCACGGGCGGCTGGTCGAGCGGGGTGTCCGGCAGGGCCAGCGGCGGAACCGGGGCAGGCGGCGGCGCCGCCTCCAGGGCAGGCGGCGGCGGAATGTAGGGGTCGGTTGCCTGCTTCACGACATCCGAGGCCTGCGCCACCATCTGCTCGGCCTGCGCACGGGCCGGATCCGGGAGGGTCGATATTGCGTCGTTTACCTGTTTCTGAACGTCGGGTGAGGCCTGCTCGACCACCTGAATTGCTTCTGCTGCCTGATCTTTCACCGGCTGCGGTATGTCCGCTCCCTGAACGATGGCCCCCGCTGCGGTGGTGATCGCCACGATGATCGCCGCTGCATCAACTGACATACGTGCGCTCCTCCTCCTCGGTGCACCTAACCGAGTGAGTTCACGTTACGACGGGGCACAGCAGATCCGAGGCGATTCTGCGGGATTGATCCGTTTCCTACCGTGACCTGCGGGATAGCGGCACCCGGCGAATCCTGCCGACTCGATCACCCAGTCACCGGCACGAATCGCTCGCTGAGGATCTCGACCAGGTACGCCGGATCCGTGGTCTCGTCGTCCAACGCCGCGAGGAGTGACGCGCGCCGAGCCTGCGAGATCGGTTCGATTCCCCCGAAGATCTGCCACGTGTCGCCCGCCGGGACGACGCGCGCACAGATCAGATTCCCGGCGTGCAATTGGTGGCTTCCGGTGACTTCCCTGATGTCGCGCCGGTCGCCGGTGCGCAGGTCCCGCAGTGTCAGACCCGCACCCGGCCGGACCTCCTCCACCTCGTGCAGCGACCGTTCGACTTCCTGCCACTGCCGCGCGAGCGCGAACTCGTCCGGGGGCAGCAGGTCGCCGCGGCACTCGACGAAGTCGGCGAACGCACCGCCCTCGAAGAGTGCGACGTCGGCGACCAGAGGGTCCTCCAACGCTTGGAACAGCGCCGCGTCGCCCACCCAGTTCTCGGAACGGATCTCGGCGTACTCGACGATCTGATCGCGCCAGCCGAGTTCCTGCGCGTGCAACTTCGCCTTCTGGTACAGCCACCCGGCCCGCTCGGACAGGGCATGGTCACCCTTGCCGAGGTGGCACGTCTTGTACTTCCTTCCCGACCCGCACCAGCAGGGATGGTTACGCCCCAGCCCCGGCCGCGGCGTCGGCTGAAAGTATTCGAGCACCGCGTGCAGCGGCTCTGCATCCCCGCCGGCCATCCGGTTCAGCAATGACAGCCCGCGGACGGCATCGCCGCGGTCCGAGGCGAAACGGGCGAGGTCGAAGAGAGCGAGATCGAACGCTCCATCCAGGACGAGAGCGTGTTCGTAGTGTTCTTCGGCCTGTTTCGGGAAGCCCTCCATCTCGGTGGCCCGGCCGGCGATCCACGACGCGGCGGCTTTCACTTCGCGCGGTCCCGACACGAGGAGCCGCTGCGCGGCGAGCAGGAGCACCTCGGGCTCGACGTCCAAGTCGAACAACTCCTGCGCGGCGACTTCCATGACAGCCGGATCGGCGAGGGCCGCGTAGAGCTCCGGCTTGTCGAAGAACCTCGCCTGGATGTCCTGGTTCTCGTCTTCCTCGAGCGCCGTGACCAGCGACACCAGCGCGGCGACGGCCACCGCCGCATCCATCGGCACCCCGAGTTCGTCGGCGTACACGCCGATCATCAGGTCCCGGGCGTAGGCCTCGAAATCGAATCCGCGAACCGCGACGAGTTGCCCGGACCTGTCGAGGCCGGCGGCCTCGACTATGTCCGCCAACGGCAGCGCCGGCGCGGTGAACGCCGCCGGATCGTCGACCAGGAGGTGCCAGACCTCCTCCTCGAGATCGAGCACCGGGCTCTCGCCCAGCCGACGAGTGAGCCGCTGCGCAAGCTCGGGAGCGTCCGCAACCGGCTCGCCGACGAAGTCGAGGCGCACCCCGCTGTCCGAGGCGATCACCGCCAGAAGATCCCCGGGAGAACACTGCGCGAGAGTGCCCCGGGGAAGGACGAGCACCTCCTCGTCCGACCAGCTCGCGCCGACGCCTCCTCTCGCGGCGAGTTCGTCGGCCTCGTCCTCGAAGAACACGACCTCGAAGCCGTCGACGTCAGGCTCCCCGGATGCGAGGTGCATGAGTGCGCCGAAATCGTCCGGCTCCACGACGTCGGCCGCGATCTCCTCCGCGGTGAGGCGGTGCGTGAGGACGCGGCCCGCGAGCAGAACGTCGAGCGCCACCCGTCGGTCGTCGGGAAGAGTTCCGAGAAGCGGCGCGTCGAACTCCTCCACGTAGTCGATCAGGTCGTCGACACCTCCCCAGCCCGAATCCGCAAGCGCGACTGTCAGCTCCCGGTCGGACAGGGGGCCGCGCTCCCGCAGCACACCCAGAGCGGCATCGAGCAGTTCGTCATGGTCCGCGATCACGGATCCGATCGTAGTGACGACTCCGTCACAGCGGTGGCTGTCGGGCACGACTGCGCACTCGGCGCGGAGAGTCAGATTCTTCCCAGGTTGTTCTAAGGTTCGTCGGGGAAGCTGGTCGGCATGAGTGAAGACCGACGGATTTCCCGCCTGCTTCCCGTTCGCCGCGTGTTGGCGGCAGCCGGAATCGCCGGACTGGTCGCCGGTGGCGGTATGGCGGCGGCCGCGGATCCTGCGACCCCCGATTCGACGGTGGCGGCGCCCCTCGTCTCGGCCGGATTCGGCGCACCGGACGCCGTGTCCAGCGGTTCCTGAGATCCCGCAACCGGAGAACCACCACATGACCAGCGCACGTAGCGCAACGGAATGGTCCACCTGGGGTGTGCACGCACGGATCGTCGTCACCGACCCCGACGCCCTGAGCTCGGCGTCGAACCTGATCCGCGGTTACCTCGCGGCCGCCGACGCCGCCGTCAACCGGGACCGCGCCGACGCCGAGATCCGCGGGCTCGACGAGGGCCCGAACACGGTGACCCCGATGTTCGCGCGGTTCCTCACCGACGCCCTTGCCGCGGCGCGCACCACCGACGGCGCCCTCGACCCCACGGTGTCGGCGCCCGCACCCCACTCGTGGCGGTCGATCACCGTCGACGGCACCGAGGTCACGCTCCCCGCCGGGGTGGAACTCGACCTGACGGCCACCGCGCGGGCGAGTTCCGCCGACCACTGCGCGTCGACGACGGCGGAGTTGCTCGGGTGCGGCGTCCTGGTCGCGCTCGGCGGCGACATCGCCACGGCCGGGACCACACCGCCGGGCGGCTGGCAGGTCCAGGTCCAGGATCTGCCGGGCGATCCCACCTGCCAGGTGTCGATCCCGTCCGGTGCGGCCGTCGCGACCGCCAGCACCGTCAAGCCCCTGCACCCCGACTCCGTGTCGTTGTGGCGGACCGTGTCGGTGGTCGCCGGGTCCTGCACCACGGCGCACGCGTCGAGCACGGCGGCGGTCGGGATGGGCGGCGGCGCGGTCGACTGGCTCACCAACCTGGAGTTGCCGGCCCGGCTGGTCGATCAGGAGTTCCGGGTGATCACCCTGGGCGGGTGGCCGAGCTAGGTCCGGCCTTATTCCTGCAGTCGGACCGCGTACCGGGCGTCGCGGAGGGCCTCGAGGAGATCCTGCCGGTGCCCGGGGCCGCGGGTCTCGACGGTGAGGAACACCTCCACCTCGTCGAGCGCGAGCGCGCCGCCGGTGCGGGAGTGGACGACGTCGACGACGCTGGCGCCGTTGCCGCTGATCACGCCGAGGAGACTGACCAGACCACCCGGTCGGTCCGGAATGGTCACGTGCACACCGAGATACCGGCCGGCCGCGCGGAGACCGTGATTGACGACGTGGGTGAGCAGCAACGGGTCGATGTTGCCGCCGGACAGCACCGCGCACACCTTGCCGGTGAGTCCCAGCTCTTCGGTGGAGCAGCTGATCAACGCGGCGACCGCCGCCGCGCCCGCGGGCTCCACGATGAGCTTCGCGCGCTCGAGGCACAGGAGCAGCGCCCGCGACAGTGCGTCCTCACTGACCGTGACGATGGCGTCGACCTGGGAGCCGACGTGAGCGAACGGCACGTCGCCGGGGCGGCCGACCGCGATACCGTCTGCCATGGTCGACATGGTCTCCAGCGGAATCGGGCGACCCTCCGCCAGCGACCGCGGCCAGGCTGCCGCCTGCTCGGCCTGGACGCCGACGATCCGCACGTCGGGCCGCGTGGCCTTCACCGCGGCGGCGATGCCCGCGATCAGGCCACCCCCGCCGGTCGGGACGACGATGGTGCCGACGTCGGGTTCCTGCTCGAGGATCTCGAGTCCGACGGTCCCCTGCCCGGCGACGACGTCGATGTGGTCGAAGGGATGGATGAGGACGGCGCCGGTCTCGTCGGCGTACGCTTTCGCGGCGACGAGCGCGTCGTCCACCGTGTCGCCGGTGAGGTGGACGGTCGCGCCGTACGCCTTGGTGGCGACGAGTTTCGGCAGGGGTGCACCGGTGGGCATGAAGACGGTGGACGCGATGCCCAGTTCGGTGGCCGCCCAGGCCACGCCCTGCGCGTGATTGCCGGCACTGGCCGCCACGACCCCGCCGGCCCGTTCCGCGACCGACAGGTTCGCGATCCGGTTGTATGCACCACGAGGTTTGAAAGATCCTGTGCGCTGCAGATTTTCACACTTCAGCGACACGACGTGCCCGCATCGTTCCGACAGCGCCCGGGACGCGATCACCGGCGTCCGGCGCATGACGGGGTCCAGCAGCTTACGAGCCGCTCTGATCTGATCCAGCGTGACAGGCTCCACGCGGGCCAGCATAGGGCGCTCCGCGCCCCGTGCGTGGTTACCGAGTGCAGAGACTCCCTAACCACGCACGGGCGGCGAAGCCGCCTACTTCAGCGCCTGCTCGATGTCGCCCACCAGATCGGCGGCGTCCTCGATGCCGACGGACAGGCGCACCAGGTCGTCCGGCACCTCGAGGAGCGAACCGGCGGTCGATGCGTGGGTCATGGCGCCCGGGTGCTCGATGAGCGATTCGACGCCGCCGAGCGACTCGGCGAGTGTGAAGATCTCGGTGCGCGAGCAGAAGTCCAGCGCAGCCTGCTTGCCGCCGGCGAGGCGGACCGAGATCATGCCGCCGAAGCGGCGCATCTGCTTCTCCGCGACCTTGTGGCCGGGGTGCGACTCGAGCCCGGGGTAAATGACCTGCGACACCGCGGAGTGCCCGCTGAGCAGTTCGACGACCTTCTCGGCGTTGTCGCTGTGCCGCTCCATGCGCAGCGACAGGGTCTTGATACCGCGGAGGGTGAGGAACGCGTCGAACGGTCCCGGGACCGCGCCGGCACCGTTCTGCAGGAACGCGAACGCCGTGTCGAGTTCTTCGTCGTTGGTGACGAGTGCGCCGCCGACGACGTCGGAGTGCCCGCCGATGTACTTGGTGGTCGAGTGCAGCGCGACGTCGGCGCCGAGTTGCAGCGGCTGCTGCAGGTACGGCGACGCGAACGTGTTGTCGACGACGATCTTCGCGCCGGCTTCGTGCGCGATGTCGGACAGTCCCTCGATGTCACCGATGTTGAGGAGGGGGTTGGTGGGCGTCTCGACCCACACGAGCTTGGTGTTCGGCCGGATGGCCGCCCGGACCGCGTCCACGTCGGACACCGCGGCAGGCGTGTACTCGATGCCCCACTGGGTGAAGACCTTGTCGATCAGGCGGAACGTTCCGCCGTAGGCGTCGTTCGGGATGACGAGGTGGTCACCGGGGCGGAGCGCGGCACGGAGCAGGCAGTCGGTGGCGGCCATGCCCGAGCCGAACGCGCGACCGTACGTGCCCGACTCCAGGGCGGCGAGGTTGGCCTCGAGCGGTCGTCGGGTGGGGTTGCCGGTGCGGGCGTATTCGAACCCGTTCCGCATGCCGCCGACGCCGTCCTGTGCGAACGTCGAACTCGCGTAGATGGGGACGTTGACGGCGCCCGTCTGCGGGTCCGGGTCGAATCCTGCGTGCACGGCCTTGGTGGAGAACCCCTGCCAGCTGATGTTGTCCGCTTTGCTGCGCTGCTCACTCATGGCCCCAGCCTAGTGGGGACCTAATTCTCCAGATACTCCGCGATGGCGAAGGCGACGTCGAGCTTGGTCGCGTCGCTGACGGAGGGGTCGAGCGCGTTGACGATGATGCTGTGCTCCGGTGTGAGCAGGGCCATGGCCACGACGTCGAGGACCACCCCGCCGAACGCGGCGGACCGGGGGTCGGCGACGACGTTCGTCCCGTTCCGCATCTCGACGATGACGGCGGGATCGGTGACCTGAGGCCGGACCGACGCGGTGAGGGTGCTCATCACGTTGGTCGGCCCCTTGGACCACGAGCAGGTCGGGTCGGTCGATCCGGGGAGGACGGCCTCGGTGAGATGCGGCCGGTCCGAGACGAGCCGTCCGAGCGCCTTCGTCAGCGCAGCGCAGTCGGCGGACGCCTCCGAAGGCGACGTGCCCGAGGACACCGATCCGACGTCCGTCGATCCCGGCTGTGCGACGGCGGCACCGTCGATGCTGTTCCCGCATCCGGCGACGGCGAACCCGAGCAGGGCCACCGGGACCACCAGGACACGACGCAGACGAGCACTCACTGTGAACTCCCCCTCACGGACACCGGACCGGCGCCCCGCTGTGCACCGTACGTTCCGTCCGCAGCGGGGACCAGTCTTCTCGCGTCGTGCCCTCGACGTGTCGGCTAGGAGCCGGCGCTGAGGAAACCGAGAAGGTCGTGCCGGGTGATGACGCCCGCGGGCTTTCCGTCGTCGACGACCATCAGCGCGTCGGTGTCGCCGAGCGCCTTGGTGGCGGCCGACACGGGCTCGCCCGAACCGATGAGCGGGAACGGCTTGCTCATGTGCTTCTCGACCGGGTCGGCCAGGTGTGCGCGTCCCTCGAACACGGCGCTGAGCAGGTCGCGCTCGGTGACGCTGCCCGCGACCTCACCGGCCATGACGGGCGGCTCGGCACCGACGACGGGCATCTGGGACACCCCGTACTCGCGGAGGATCTCGATGGCGTCGCGCAGCGTCTCGGACGGGTGGGTGTGGACGAGGTCCGGGAGTTCGCCGGACTTGCCGCGCAGCACGTCGCCGACGGTCTTCTCGTCGGGCTTGCCGTCGAGCGGGGTGCGGAGGAATCCGTAGGACGCCATCCACTTGTCGTTGAAGATCTTCGACAGGTAGCCGCGGCCACCGTCGGGCAGCAGAACGACGATGACGGCGTCGGGGCCCTCACGCTTGGCGACCTCGAGCGCGGCGACGACGGCCATGCCGCAGGAGCCACCGACCAGCAGGCCCTCCTCGCGGGCGAGGCGACGGGTCATCTCGAAGGAGTCGGCGTCGGACACGGCGATGATCTCGTCGGGGATGGACGGGTCGTAGGCGCTGGGCCAGAAGTCCTCGCCCACTCCCTCGACCAGGTACGGACGGCCGGTGCCACCCGAGTACACGGAGCCCTCGGGGTCGGCGCCGATGACCTTGACCTTGCCGCCGGACACCTCCTTGAGGTAGCGGCCGGTGCCGGTGATGGTGCCGCCGGTGCCGACGCCCGCGACGAAGTGGGTGATCTTGCCGTCGGTGTCGGCCCAGATCTCGGGGCCGGTGGTCTCGTAATGGCTCTGCGGGCCGCCCGGGTTGGAGTACTGGTTGGGCTTCCAGCCGCCGGGCAGTTCGCGGGCGAGCCGGTCGGAGACGGTGTAGTAGCTGTCCGGGTGGTCGGGCGCGACCGCGGTGGGGCACACCACGACCTCGGCGCCGTAGGCCTTGAGGACGTTGCGCTTGTCTTCGCTGACCTTGTCGGGGCAGACGAACACGCACTTGTATCCGCGCTT
Source organism: Rhodococcus pseudokoreensis (assembly GCF_017068395.1). NCBI lineage: Bacteria > Bacillati > Actinomycetota > Actinomycetes > Mycobacteriales > Nocardiaceae > Rhodococcus > Rhodococcus pseudokoreensis. Next base: position 1,413,995 of record NZ_CP070619.1, read on the forward strand.
CTGGGCCACCAGCGCGAGGCCGATGCCGGTGTTGCCGGACGTGGGTTCGACGATGGTCCCGCCCGGTTTCAGCTCGCCCGACGCCTCCGCGGCGTCGATCATCTTGACCGCGATGCGGTCCTTCGAGCTTCCACCCGGGTTGAGGTATTCGATCTTGGCTGCAACGGTCCCGTGGTTCTCACCGATGACGGAAGAGAGCTTGACGAGAGGGGTGTTGCCGATCAGGTCGACGACGTGTTCCGCGATGCGCATGCCTCCATGCTCCCAGATGCCCTGATCCGATGCTCACAGACGTCCGGCACGGGGGCCCCGATCCGACTAGATTGGTGCGGACGCAGTCCGCTGGAACCCGTGAGATGAGCACCAGGTAGCGGAAAGGTGAGACCAGTGCCCAAGAGGACCTGGCAGTCCGGAGTGAAGGCCGGCGCCGCGGCTGTCGTGGCAGGTTCGAGTGCAGGCACGCTGTCGTGGGCGGCGTACTCGTATCTGATGTCGCAGGCGACGGCGGCCCGCGGGGTGATCGGCCACAACGTCGCCAAGCCGCCGGAGGCCGACGGCGTCTACTCCCCCGGCGCCGCGGGGCCCGAACGCTGGCTGCGGACCACTCCGTACGACGTCCATCTGATGATCTTCGGCGACTCCACGGCCGCCGGGGTGGGCTGCCTGTCGGCGGAGGAGGTGCCCGGCGTGCAGATCGCGCGGCGCCTCGCCGACGAGACGGGCAAGCGGATCCGGTTGAGCACCAAGGCCATCGGCGGCGCCACGTCCCGCGGGCTCAGCGGGCAGGTGGACGCGATGTTCGTCGCCGGGCCGCCGCCGGACGCCGCGGTGATCCTGGTCGGCGCCAACGATGTGACGAGCAAGAACTCCATCCGGGCGTCGGCGCGCAGGCTCGGCGAGGCCGTCGAACGGCTCCGCGCCCACGACTGCGCCGTCGTCGTCGGAACGTGCCCCGACCTGGGGGTGGTGACGGCGATTCCGCAGCCCCTGCGGACCGTGGTCCGGACCTGGGGGCTGCGACTGGCCCGGGCGCAGGCGGCCGCGACCAGCGCGGCGGGCGGCCACCCGGTGGCACTCGCCGACCTGCTGGCCCCCGAGTTCCTGGCGGCGCCCGACCGGATGTTCTCCTCCGACCACTTCCACCCGTCGGCGGCGGGCTACGAATTGGCGGCCATCCAGATCGTGCCCGTACTCGCGACGGCACTGGGCCTGTGGCACGGCGGCCCCCTGCCCGATCTGCCGGAGGTGTCGGAGGCCGCGGAATCACGCAAGCTGTCGACCCGGATAACGGCCTCGCTGAACCGTTTTCTGTGGCGACACGACGTCCGGCGACGCACACCCGCCCGCCTCGACGAACTCCTCGCGATCGAGGAGGCGTCCGCGCCCGGGACGCGACGGGTCGCTGAGTGAGATGGCGGCGCACCCGGTGCCGCCCGGCAACGTAAGTTGTCGGGAAGGCCACAAAACGGGTGGTCTGAAACACAGTGCAGACACCCGCCGTTGACAAAGGAGTTTTCATGCCCGAGGCAGTCATCGTCTCCGCAGTACGCTCACCGATCGGCCGAGCCATGAAGGGCTCGCTCAAGACCATCCGCCCGGATGACCTGACGACGCAGATGGTGGCCGCGGCGCTGGCGAAGGTCCCCGAACTCGACCCCACCGAGATCGACGACCTGCTCCTCGGCTGCGGCCAGCCCGCCGGGCAGTCGGGCTTCAACATCGCGCGCGTCGTCGCGGTGGAACTGGGTTACGACTTCCTGCCCGGCGTCACCGTCAACCGCTACTGTTCGTCCTCGCTGCAGACCACCCGGATGGCACTGCACGCGATCAAGGCCGGCGAGGGCGACGTGTTCATCTCCGCCGGTGTCGAGTCGGTGTCCAGCTTCGTCACCGGCAACGCCGACGGCCTGCCGAACACCAAGAACACCAGGTTCGCCGACGCCGAGGCGCGCACCGCGAAGCTCGCCGAGGGCGGAGTCGCCTGGACCGACCCGCGTGAGAACGACCAGATTCCCGACGTCTACATCGCCATGGGCCAGACCGCCGAGAACGTCGCTTCGGCCACCGGCATCACCCGCGAGGAGCAGGACCGCTGGGGCGTCCGCTCGCAGAACCGCGCGGAGGAAGCGATCAAGAACGGCTTCTTCGAGCGGGAGATCACCCCGGTCACCCTCCCCGACGGCACCGTCGTCAACACCGACGACGGCCCCCGCGCCGGCACCACCTACGAGGGCATCAGCCAGCTCAAGCCGGTGTTCCGGCCCGACGGCACCGTCACCGCAGGCAACGCGTGCCCCCTCAACGACGGCGCCGCAGCGCTGGTGATCATGTCCGACACGAAGGCGAAGGCCCTCGGCCTGACCCCGCTGGCCCGCATCGTGTCCACCGGTGTGTCCGGCCTGTCGCCCGAGATCATGGGCCTCGGCCCGATCGAGGCCGTCAAGAAGGCACTCGCCATCGCGGGCAAGTCCATCTCCGACATCGACCTGTTCGAGATCAACGAGGCGTTCGCGGTCCAGGTCCTCGGGTCCGCCCGCGAACTGAAGATCGACGAGGACAAGCTGAACATCTCCGGCGGCGCCATCGCCCTCGGCCACCCGTTCGGCATGACCGGCGCCCGCATCACCAACACCCTGCTCAACAACCTCCGCGAGCAGGACAAGACGTTCGGCGTCGAGACGATGTGCGTCGGTGGCGGTCAGGGCATGGCGATGGTCCTCGAGCGCCTGAGTTAGGCGGCTACGCCGCCTGTGCGTGGTTGACGAGTGCAGAGGCTCGTTAACCACTCACGGGCGCGAAGCGCGAAAAGGCCCCGAGAGCGTGAGCTCTCGGGGCCTTTCTGCGCGTTCGTGCCTAGTCGCTGTTGAAGTAGCTCAGCAGTCGCAGGATCTCGACGTACAGCCACACCAGGGTGACGGTGAGGCCGAAGGCGACGCCCCACGCTGCTTTCTCCGGCGCCTGGGCGCGGATCAGTTGGTCGGCGGCGTCGAAGTCCAGCAGGAAGCTGAATGCGGCGATGCCGATGCAGACGAGGCTGAAGATGATCGCCACGGGACCGCCGTCGCGGAGGCCGAGGCCGCCTTCGGTGAAGAAGCTGGCGATCAGGTTGCCGAGGGCGAGGACGACGACACCGATGAGGGCGCCGATGATCATCCGCGTCAGGCGGGGTGTGACCCGGATGGCGCCGGTCTTGTAGACGACGAGCATGCCGAAGAACACGCCGAACGTGCCGAGCACGGCCTGCCCGATGAGCGCCGCACCACCGACTCCGCCGAAGGTGACGTCGGTGAACATGAACGACAGCGCGCCGAGGAACAGGCCCTCCGCGACGGCGTAGGCGAGGACGATGGCCGGGTTGTCCATCTTGCGGCCGAACGTGGCGACGAGGACCAGCACGAGACCGACGAGGCCGCCACCGATGACGAGCGGGGTCGCCAGGTTCGCGTCGTTGCTCACCAGGAAGTAGGAGATGATCGCCGATACCGTGAGCACGCCCAGCGTGACGCCCGTCTTGGTGACGACGTCGTCGATGGTCATCGAACGGTGGTCGGGACCCGTCCGGTAGGGCTCGGCCTGCGTGTACTGCGGCTGACCGAACTGCTGCGTGACCTGCGCGGCGCCGGCCGTCGTAGATCCGAACGAGGCGTATCCGCCGCTGCCCTCTTGTTTGGGCAGGTTGCGGAACACCGGGTTACTGGTGGTGCGCACCGTGCACATCCCTTCTCGTGGCTCGCCGGGTGGATCCGGGTTTCTTGTACGTTGAACGTCCCGCACCCACCGCAAGTTCCCGTTCGTCGCTTTCGGGTCGGACAATTCGGACTCTACCGGTGCCGCGGGGACACTCGCCAGACGAGGCCGGTCGGCGTGGCGGTCAGGCCACCGACCGGGTGACCGTGAATTTGGGATTCCGCCCGACCACGTCGGTTCGGCCGACGAGCCGCTGCAACCGGCCCCGGTATCCGAGGTGGGAGTTGTACACGGTCCACAACTCGCCGCCGGGCCGGAGAACACGCCCGGCTTCGGCGAACATCTTCGACGCCCCGCCGGTGTGGACGGCCGCGCCGACGTGGAACGGCGGGTTGCACAGGACGACGTCCTGGCTGTCGGTCGCGAGGCTGGACATGGCGTCGTCGCGGAGGGTGGACACCCGCCCGTCGAGCCCGTTGGCGCGGGCGGTGGCGGCGGCCGACGCCACCGCCGCCGCCGACTGGTCCGTCGCGATCACCGACACCTCCGGGAGGAGCCGGGCGAGGCTGACGGCGAGGATGCCGGTTCCGCAGCCGAGGTCCACGGCCGCCTGGGCCCGGGGGTTCACCCGGGGCAGGAAGTCGAGGAGGTATCGGGTCCCGATGTCCAGTTTGGGTCCGGCGAACGCCGCCCCGAAGGAGACGACGTCCAGCCCGATCTCGGTGAGGTGATCGGTGACGGGGTAGGTCTGCTGCGCCGACTCCCGCGGTCCCCGCGCGATCAGCACCCGGGACTTCTGCCTGCCGAGGGTGGCGCGGACGTCGGAGAACGACCGCCCGAGGACGTCGTTCATGGCGGTGGAGATGTGCTTGTTCCGTCCGCCCGCGTAGACGACGACGGACGGGTCGGCGTGGCGGGCGATCGCCTCGGCGACCTCTGTGAGTTCGCCGAGGCTCCGCGGCAGTTGCATCAGCACGACCGTCGCCCCCGCGAGCAGTTCCTCGCCGAGCGCGTACGACCGGTAGCGGTCGGCGAGCCCGACCGTCTCGGCGTTGGCGGCCAGCGCCAGTTCGCCGGTCAGCGGGTCCTGGTGCACGCGGATTCCGGTGGCACCGTGCGCCGCCGCGGTGCCGAGGGTGAGCGCGCCGTAGTGATCGCCGATCACGGTGAGCGTCCCGGAAGGCGCGGCGGACAGCGCGGCCGCGGCCTCGTCGAGGATCAGCCGGTCGGCGGCGTCGACGGCCGTCAGGTTGGGGGCTTCGACGTCGGGGCGGCGACGCAGCCGGGAGAACAGGTCGTCGCGGTCGAACACTTCGGAGTCGAGCACGTTACCGGGACACCCACTGCGCGACGTGGGCGACGGGTTCCCGGTGGGTGCGGAATCCGTTGACGGGGTTCTCGGTGTCGGGGTACCCGAACGAGATCGCGCAGACCACCCGGCGGTCCTCCTCGAGCGCGAAGAAGTCGTGGAGGAACCGCGAGCTTCCCGCGACGGCGGCCTGCGGGATGGTCGCCACCCCGAGGCTCTGCGCGGCGAGCAGGAACGTCTCGACGTACAGGCCGCAGTCCACGGCGCCGTAGGTGCCGAGTGCTTCGTGCGTGGTGACGATCGCCACGTGCGGCGCCCCGAACAGGTCGAAGTTCTTCATCGTCTGTTCGGCGGACGCGGCCCGGTCGCCGGGGGCGATCCCGACGCTGGCGTACAGCTGCATGGCGCACTCGCGGCGGCGCAGTTTGTGCTCGCCCAGGTATTCGCGGGGCCACTCGAAGTCGGACTCCTGCGGGTGGGTGCGGACGTACTCTGCCAGCCCGGCGCGGAACCGCTCGGTGCCCTCCCCCTCGGTGATCGCGACCTGCCACGGCTGCGTGTTGCACCACGACGGCGTCTGCTGGGCGAGCTCGAGGATCCTCTCGATCACGTCGTGCGGCACCTGCTCGGGCAAGTATGCCCGGCAACTGATTCGCGCGTCGAGGAGCTGGGCCAGGGTGCGCTCGGCCGGGGTCGTGCGCGCTGTCGCAATGCCGGTATCCGTCACCGTCGAATTCTCCTCGGGTCTACTCGTTCTCGAACACCGCTCTCCGTGTCGCACGTCCGCGATATGCTGGCGTCAGTGCACCGAGAAGGTGATTTCATTGAGTGTGCCACGACACCCGGAAAGCAGTTCCGGGCCGACCGACTCGGATCCGCAGGCTACCAAGCGGATCGTCGTGACCGACATCGTCGCGGAGCTGTCTTCGGAAGGATTCGACGACGCCCGCGAGATCGGCCGGGGAGGGTTCGGGGTCGTGTACCGCTGCCTGCAGACGGCCCTCGACCGCACGGTCGCGATCAAGGTGCTGTCCTCCGATCTGGACGGCGAGGATCGGGAACGTTTCCTGCGCGAGCAGCGTGCGATGGGAAAATTGTCGGGGCACCCGCACGTCGTCGACATCCTGCAGTCCGGGGTGACGCGCAGTGGCAGGCCGTACATCGTGATGCCGTATCACTCACGCAACTCGCTGGACGCCTGGATTCGCCGTGAAGGGCCGCTGCCGTGGAGTGAAACACTGCGCGTCGGCGTGAAGTTGGCGGGCGCCCTGGAGACGGCGCACCGGCTCGGCACGCTGCACCGCGACGTGAAGCCCGCGAACATCCTGCTCACCGGATACGGCGAACCGCAGCTCACGGATTTCGGCATCGCGCGCGTCTCGGGAGGCTTCGAGACCACGTCGAGCATGATCACCGGTTCGCCGGCGTTCACGGCCCCGGAGGTCCTGCGCGGCGACGCGCCGTCCGCATCCTCCGACGTGTACAGCCTGGGCGCCGCCCTGTTCTGTCTGCTCACTGGTCACGCCGCGTTCGAGCGGCGCAGCGGGGAGCGCCTCGTCGCGCAATTCCTCCGCATCGCCACGCAACCCGTTCCGGACCTGCGGGGTGAGGACATTCCCGACGACCTGTGCTCGGCCATCGAGCGGGCCATGTCCGAGGAACCGACCGACCGACCGGAATCTGCAGCGGAATTCGGCCAGGAACTCCGCGACATCGAGCGCAGGCACGGTCTCGACGTCGACGAGATGGCGCTCCCCGCCGCGGCCGACGAGTTCCCGCGCACCGAGCACACCTCGGTGCCGACCACGCAGTCCGGGCGCAGTCGCAGCTACCGGCGGCGGTCGGGTGCCACCCCGCCGAGCGCCGCCGCCCGGTTCCGGCCGCCGACCCCGATGCGTTCCCTGGTGGAGCGCACGCGCCTCCTGGATCTGCTCCGGCTGGGCCAGCGGAGGCGGTTGACGCTGATCCACGCCCCCGCCGGGTTCGGGAAGAGCACGGTCGCGGCCCAGTGGCGCGACGTCCTCATCGAGGACGGCGCCGCCGTCGCCTGGTTGACGGTGGACAACGACGACAACAACGTCGTGTGGTTCCTGTCCCACCTCGTCGAGGCGATCCGCCGGGCCGAGCCGACACTGGCCGACGAACTGGGGCAGGCGCTCGACGAGAACGGCGCCGACGCGGAGCGGTACGTGCTGACGTCGCTGGTGAATCAGGTCCACGACAGCAGGCGCCACGTGGTGGTGATGATCGACGACTGGCACCGTGTCACATCGCCGGACACGATCGCGGCGATGGACTTCATCCTGGAGAACGGCTGCCACCACCTGCAGATGGTGGTGAGCAGCCGAAGCCAGGCGGGACTTCCACTCGCCAAGATGCGGGTGAGGGACGAGCTCGTCGAAATCGACTCCGTGGCTTTGCGTTTCGACCTCACGGAGTCGCAGCGGTTCCTGGTCGACCTCGGCGGACTGCACCTCGACGACTCCGACGTGGAGGCGCTGGAGGAGACCACGGACGGGTGGGTGGCGGCGCTGCAACTGGCGTCGCTGTCGCTGCGCGATCGCGACGATCCCGGCGACCTCATCCGGCACATGTCGGGCCGCCACCACGCGATCGGCGAATACCTGGCGGAGAACGTGCTCGGCACACTCGAGCCTGCGCTGCTCGACTTCATGCTGGCCACGTCCATCACCGAGCGCGTGTGCGGCGAACTCGCGTGCGTGCTGGCGAACGTGCCCCGCGGTCAGGCCCTGCTCGAGCAGGTCGAATCACGCGACCTGTTCCTGCGCAGCCTCGACGAGGACCGGGAGTGGTTCGAGTACCACCACCTGTTCGCCGAGTATCTCCGGCGGCGGCTCGAGCGCGACCATCCGTCGCGCGTCGCGGATCTGCACCGGGCGGCCGCGCACTGGTTCGCCGATCACCACTACGTCAGCGACGCAGTGGATCACGCACTGGCGGCGGGCGATCGCGACGTTGCCGTCGCCGTGGTCGAGGAGCAGGGCATGTACCTGGTGGAGCATTCGCGGATGGTCGCGCTGCTCGGCCTCGTCGACAAGCTGCCGCAGTCGCTGGTCGAGTCCAGTCCGCGCATCCAGATCGCGGTGGCGTGGGCGAACATCCTGCTCCAGCGGGTGACGCCGGCGCTGCAGGCGCTGTCGCTCGTCGCGTCGAGGCTCGAGTCTTCGGCGCTGAGCGAATCCGAGCAGGCGGACATCCGGGTGGAGGCCGACATCGTCCGCGCCGTGATCGCGGTGTCGTCCGATCGCATCGCCGGAGTGCCCGACCTCATCGCGGAATGTCTGGCCCGGCCGGAAACCCTGCGCCCGTGGGTGGTCTCGGCGGGGTCCAATCTCGCCTCCGCGGTCGCGATCGCCCAGTTCGATTTCGTGGAGGCGCGCCGCCTGCAGGAGTGGGCCACCGGGTATCACCAGCGGACCGTCGGACCGTTCAGCAAGATGTACGGCTACTGCTTCGCCGGTATCGCCGCGCTGGAGCAACTCGACATCACCGCGGCCGAGGACAATTTCCGGCTGGCCGTGCAGACCGCGACGAAAGGGGTGGGCCCGCACTCGCACGCCGCACGTCTCGCGGGGGCGCTCCTGGGCGAGTTGATGTACGAGCTGGGTCATCTCGACGAGGCCGAACGACTTCTCGACGAGAGCTACGAACTCGGGCCCGAGGCCGGCATCGTCGATTTCATGATCGCCAGGTTCGTCACGGGCGCCCGGCTGAAGGCGGCACGCGGCGACGTCGCGTCCGCTGCCCGGCACCTCGACGAGGGTGCGTCCGCGGCGGCGGCGCTGGGACTCCCCCGGCTGCGCGCCCGGGTCGAGAACGAACGGGTTCGGCTCGGACTGCCCGCCTCGCCGCAGCCGCCGCCCACTGCCGGGAAACCCACCCGGGAACCCGATTTCGGTTTCGCCGAGATCATCGCGCAGCTCGACGACGCCACGGAGATCCGGAAGCAGTTGGCGGTCGAGCCGGACGTCGCGTGCCGCCGCGCGGAGGAGTGGGTGCGCCGGGTCGAACAGGAGAGCAGGCCGAGGGCGGCCATGCAGGCCAATCGCCTGCTCGTCGCGTGCCTGGTCGCGGCGGGCCGGGTCGACGAAGCGAAGTCGGTGCTGGCGTCCATCGCCGCGACGTGTGCGCGAATCGGCTTCGTGCGCTACCTGATCGACGGCGGGCCGCGCGTGGTGCCCGCCCTGACGGCGCTCCTCGAGGACAGGGTGGCGGGCCGGTGGCCGTCCGACCGTCCGGAGGTTCCGGCGGAGTTCCTGGCCGCGGCACTGGAGACGGCGACGCCGATCGAGAGCTAGGGCCTAGACGTCTCGCCACTTCCGCCACGAAGAGGAACCGCCGCGGCATATCGTGGACTGATGACCGATCCATCGCCGCAGGACGGGCCACGGTTCAGTGGTCTGCGCGCTTTGTTCGTCAACTGCACCCTCAAGCGGTCACCCGATGTGAGCAACACCCAGGGCTTGATCGACCGCAGCGTCGGCCTGATGGAGAAGGAAGGCGTCACGGTCGACCAGTTCCGGGCGGTGGACCACGACATCGCGACCGGCGTCTACCCGGACATGACCGAGCACGGGTGGCCGAGCGACGAATGGCCACAACTGTTCCGGCGTGTGCTGGACGCCGACATCCTGGTGCTGGCGGGCCCGATCTGGCTCGGCGACAACGGTTCCGTCACCAAGCAGGTGATCGAGCGGCTGTACGGGTGCTCGTCGCTGCTCAACGACCACGGCCAGTACGCGTACTACGGGCGGGCCGGTGGGTGTCTGATCACCGGCAACGAGGACGGGGTCAAGCATTGCGCGATGAACATCCTCTACAGCCTCCAGCACCTCGGATACGTGATCCCGCCGCAGGCCGACGCGGGGTGGATCGGTGAAGCCGGGCCCGGACCGTCGTATCTCGACGAGGGGTCGGGCGGCCCGGAGAACGATTTCACCAACCGCAACACCACGTTCATGACGTACAACCTGATGCACGTCGCCGCGATGTTGAAGTCGGCAGGCGGGTTCCCCGTGTACGGAAATCAACGGTCGGAGTGGGACGCCGGGTGCCGCCCCGACTTCGCCAACCCGGACTACCGCTGATCCGTCCCATCCGAGAGGGAAGTCATGTGCCGATTGTTCGGGTTGTCCGCCGCCCCGCACCGCGTTCGCGCGTCGTTCTGGCTGCTGGACGCCCCGGACAGTCTGGCGCAGCAGAGTCACCGCGAACCGGACGGCACCGGCCTCGGCACGTTCGCGGAGGACGGGACGCCGCTGGTGGAGAAGCAACCGCTCGCCGCGTACGAGGACGCCGAGTTCGCGCAGGAGGCGAAGCACCGGTACTCGGCCACGTTCGTCGCGCACATCCGTTTCGCGACCACCGGTGAACTGCTTCCGCAGAACACCCATCCGTTCGCTCAGGACGGTCGCGTGTTCGCCCACAACGGCGTGGTCGAGGACCTGCCGAAGCTCGAGGCGGAACTGGGCTCCGATCTCGCTCGCGTTCACGGCGATACCGACTCGGAACGGGTCTTCACGCTCGTGACGCGGCACATCGGCAGGAGCGGCGGCGACGTCACGGCCGGCATCACCGCCGCTGCCCGGTGGCTTGCCGACAACGTGCCGATCTACGCGCTCAACATCCTGCTGACCACTCCCGGCGAATTGTGGGCGCTGCGCTACCCGGACACCCACGACCTGCTGTTCCTCGAGCGTCGCGCGGGCGGTCCGAGCGGTGGCCGCCACCTCCAGCACGCGAGCACTCCCGGCCGGATCCGGGCCAGGTCCGAACATCTCTCCGAGCGTCCGGCGGTGGTCGTGGCGAGTGAGCAGATGGACGAGGACCCCGGGTGGACGCCGCTGAAGTCCGGCGAACTACTGCACGTCGGCCGCGACCTCGCCGTCACCCGGCAGGTGATCGTCGATCACCCGCCGCGGTACCCGATCCGCCTCGAGGACCTGAATGCCCGCGCTGCGGCATCGCAGACCGAGAAGTAGCCACCCGGTCAGAACTCGATCCGCAGGTGCTCGCTGACGGGGCGGGCCTGGCACGCGAGGATGTAGCCGCTCGCGATGTCCTCGGGGTCGAGGATCGACGCGTTGTCCATATCCACCTCGCCCTCGACGACCGTGCATGCGCAGGAACCACATTCGCCTTCGCGGCACGAGTACGGGACGTCGAGCCCCTTGGAGAGCATGACGTCGACGAGTGTCGCCTGGCGCGGCCAGCTCAGGTTGTGCGCTTCGCCGTCGAGTTGCACCTCGACCGTCGACGCCGTTCCCGGTTCCGTGTCCTCCAGCGCTTCCACGACGATCTCGGCGAACGGATCACCCGTCAGTGACGTGAACACTTCGGCGTGCACGCGGTCCCGGGGGACGCCGGCGAGTGCGAGCGACTCGTGGATCGCCTCCATGAACGGACGCGGTCCGCACATATACGCCCGGTGGTCCCGGAACCGGTCCGACAGGTTCGCCAGCTGCCGCGGCGTCGGCAGGCCCTGCACGCTCTCGAGCCAGTGCACGACGGTCAGCCGGTGTTCGTGGCGGGCGGCGAGGTCCCGCAATTCGTCGGCGAAGATCACCGACTTCTCGTCCCGGTTCGCGTACACGAGAACGACTTTCCCGTTCCCCTCGCTCAGCGCCGATTTGAGGATCGACATCACCGGGGTGATTCCGCTGCCCGCGGCGAACAGGATCAGGTCTTCGTCCAGGCTGGCGGGGGTGAACACTCCGGCGGGCGGCAGCACCTCGATGCGGTCGCCGACGCCGACGTTGTCGCACAACCAGTGCGAACCGTATCCGCCTGCGGTGCGCTTGATCGTCACCTTCGGCAGGTCGTCGGTGAACGGCGAACTGGCCAGCGAATAGCACCGGGCGACCGACCCCGTCCGGTCGCTCGGGATACGCAGTGTCAGGAACTGCCCGGGCTTGTAGGCGAATTCGTGCCTGCGCTCGTCGGGGACGTCGAACACCAGCGAACGGGCGTCGGACGTCTCCTCCACGACGGCGGCCACGGTGACCACTACTGATCGCGAACTGCGTGGTGTTTCAACGGTCGTCATCGCGACGGTGCCCTCTCGCTACGGTAACTCGATCCTGCCGAAACTACTGCAGGCCGGCGGCGCCGGCCGCGGGTCTTCCCGCTGGGCGGGACCCGGATCGTCGCCGTCACCCCCACCGCGACTGCCCGCCGTCCAGCGGGATCGTCGCCCCGGTGAGGTAGCCGGCGTCGTCGCTCACGAGGAACACGACGGCGCGCCCGATGTCGGATTCGGCGTCACCGACCCGCCCGAGGGGGATGCCCGCCACGAACTCTGCCGCCTCGTCCGGGTTCCGGTCCATCCACCGTTCGAGCGCCGGACTTTTCGCGTGCGGGGCGACGGACAGCACCCGGATCCCGTCCCGGCCCCACTCGCAGGCCGCCGACCTGGTCAGCGAACGCATGCCCTCCTTGATCGAGCCGTACGCCCCGTAGTTGCTCGCGTCCCAGCGGACGGCCGCCGACGTGACGAGGTTGACGATCACGCCGCCGCCGCGCGCGACCATGTGCGGGTGGCACGACTGCATCATCCGCAGCGTCGCGAGCGGTCCCGTCGCGAACGACCGCTCGTACTCCTCGTCGATCACCGACAGGATCGGCCCCGGTGAGCAGTCGTTGGCGTTGTTGACCAGGATGTCGACGCCGCCGAACGCGTCCACGGTCCGCTCGACGGCGGACGCGATGTCCTCGCGCCTGCTGACGTCGCACACCACCGGTGCGCTGCGGGCGCCGATCGCGGACAGTCGTTCGCACGTGTCGTGCAGTTTCGACTCCGTGCGTCCGGCGACCGCGATCGCCGCCCCTTCCCGCGCGAGGGCGAGGGCGATTCCCTGCCCGATCCCCTGGCCCGCACCCGTGATCAGTGCGACCTTGCCGTCGAGTGTGTTCATGTCCGCTCCCGTTCCCCTACTATCGAACCAAGCAATTGCTTGGTCTTGCGTATTCGCTGATCACCGCCGAGCGCCGGGTCTCCCCGCGCTCCTCACTCCGAAGGTCTCCCCCGTGACACATCCCCATCCTCTCGATTTCAGTGGCCGCGCCGTCGTCGTGACGGGCGGCACCAAGGGCATCGGTTTCGTCGTCGCCGAAGCGTTTCTCGCCGCGGGTGCGAACGTGCTCGTGTGCGGCCGGTCCGCGCCGGACACCCTGCCCGCACACGGTGATCGCACCGCCGCGTTCCGCGCGACCGACGTTCGCGATCACGCCGACGCCGCCGGACTGATCGACGACGCCGTCGCCCGATTCGGCCGCCTCGACGTTCTCGTCAACAACGCGGGTGGGTCGCCCGACGCCGACGCCGCCACCGTCTCGCCGCGCTTCGTCGAGAAGATCGTCGCGCTGAATCTGCTGGCTCCGTTCACCGCCGCCCAGGCCGCGAACGCGGTGATGCAGCAGCAGTCCGACGGTGGCGCGATCGTCAACATCGGCAGCGTCTCCGCGCACGATCCGCAACCCGGTACCGCCGCGTACAGTGCCGCGAAGGCCGGCCTGCTCGTGCTGACGAAAGCGCTTGCGCTCGAATGGGCTCCGAAGGTCCGCATCAACCACATCACCACGGGACTCATCCGCACCGAGAGCGCGGCGTCCGTCTACGGCGAGGACGGCGGCGCCGCCGTCACCCGGACCCTTCCGATGGGGCGGATGGCGGTGCCGTCCGACATCGCGGACGCCTGCCTGTTCCTGGCGAGCGCGCAGGCGTCGTACGTCAACGGCGCCGATCTCGCGGTCCACGGCGGCGGCGAATACCCCGCGCGGTACCTCGCGACCCATTCCTGACGTCCGCGCCGAATGTCGCCCCGGTTGTTCTGCACCGGTGTGACATTCGGCGGTGGAATCCGGACGTGCGGTCAGCCGAACTCGGCGCGGGCGCCTGCGATTACCGGCGCGTCGCCTCGGACCAGTTCGAACGACGCGTCACGCGCGTCGCCCCAGGCCCGCAACGACGGCGTGTCGCCCGGGTACACCGGTGCGGCGAACCGTCCCTCGAGCCGGGCGAGGTCGGCGGGGTGCACGTCCAGCGCCCGCGCGAGTTCCAGCGCGCTCGCGGCGAGGGTGCACAGGCCGTGCATGATCGGCCGGGGCTGCCCGATCCGCTCGGCCGCCGCCGGATCGATGTGGATGTGGTGCCGGTCGCCGGTCAGCCGGTACAGCGCCGCCTGGTTCTCGGCGGTGTGCAGGACGCGCTGCACGGCCGGTTCACCCTCGGGCCGTGACGGTTTCGCGGGACCGCGATCGCCGCCGAACCCGCCGGCGCCCGGCGCGAACAGCGACCAGGTGGCGACGAAGAACTCGGACTCGACGCGCACGTCGAACACCGCCGCCGAACCCTTGTCCCACACCTCGCCGACGGACGCCGACAACGCGATCTCGCCGCGGCGCGGAAGGGGGGCGAGCACCGTCAGCTCCTGCGATCCGTGCAGCGCCGTCTGCGTGTCGAAGGCGCCCCGCGATCCGAGTTCGTCCGGCGCCCACTGGGCGAGGGTGAGAGCGAAGGTGGGCAGCACCCGCAGACGCTCCTCGAAGACGAGGTCCAGTTCGGTGGCCCGCGCACCCACCGACAGTGCGTACAGAATGGCGTCGCGCTCGTCGTAACTCACGGTGCGGGTGCCGAGGTCCGCACCCCGCCACGCTCCTGCCGTCGTGCGCTCGGTTGTCGTCATGATCAGTCCTCTCTGCCCAGGATCAGGCCGCTGGTGGGCACGGCGGTGCCCGCGGTCACCAGCACGTTGCCGATGCCGTCCGGTTGTGTCGTCGACGTTCCGCGGATCAGGCGGACCGCCTCCGCGATGCCGTTGACGCCGTGCAGATAGGCCTCGCCGATCTGCCCGCCGTGCGTGTTGGACGGGAGGCGGCCGCCGATTTCGAGGTTGCCGTCCCGGATGAAGTCCTTCGCGTCGCCGGGGTCGCAGAACCCGAGTTCCTCGAGTTGCGGTAGGACGAGCGGGGTGAAGTGGTCGTAGAGGATCGCCGCCGAGATGTCGTCCGGTGCGAGACCGCTCTGGCCGTAGAGTTGCCTGCCGACGAGGCCCATTTCGGGTATTCCGGTGATGTCGGGCCGGTAGTAGCTCGCCATCATGTGCTGGTCCTTGCCGGACCCCTGCGCGGCGGCCTTGATGATCGCCGGGGTGGTGCGTAGATCCCTGGCGCGTTCGGCGGAGACCACGACGAGGGCCTGGCCGCCGTCGGTTTCCTGGCAGCAGTCCAGCAGGTGGAGCGGTTCGGCGATCCACCGCGACTGCTGATGGTCGTCGAGCGTGATGGGACGCCCGTGGAACCAGGCAGCTGGGTTGACGGCGGCGTGCTTGCGGGCGACGACCGCGACCCGGCCGAAGTCCTCGCTGGTGGCGCCGTATTGGTGCATGTACCGGCGGGCGAACATCGCCACCCACTGGGCGGGCGTCGACAGTCCCTGCGGGGTCAGCCAGGCGTAGGCGGCGCGGTCCGCGGTGCTGTCCATGGGGCGGTCGTGCTGCCCGAGTCCGTAACGCACACCGGATCGTTCGTTGAACGCGCGGTAGCAGACGACGACGTCCGCGATGCCCGTCGCCACGGCCATGGCCGCCTGCTGGACGGTGGCGCACGCGGCGCCGCCGCCGTAGCCGATGCGGGAGAAGAACTTCAGCTCACCGATACCCGTGTTGCGGGCGACGAGGACCTCACCGTTGGTTTCGGCGGTGTACGTGGACAGTCCGTCCACCTCGGACGGGTCGATGCCCGCGTCGGCGAGCGCGGCGACGATCGCCTCGCACGCCAGTTGCAGTTCGCTGCGTCCCGAGTGCTTGGAGAATTCGGTGGCGCCGATGCCGACGATCGCGGCGGCGCCCGACAGGGGGCTGGTCACAGGTCTCCTCGTACAGGCAGTTCTTCTCGTGCAGGCAGGGCGACGACGACGGTGCCGGTGGCGTGGTCGCCGAGGCTGTTGGCGCCGCGGATCTTCACGGTCACGAGACCGTCGTCCTTCGCGACCACCTCACCGGTCAGGGTCATCTCGTCGCCGGGGTAGTTGGGGGCGCCGAGCCGCACCGCGATGCGGCGCAGCGACGCGTGCGGGCCGGCCCAGTCGGTGACGAACCGCCCCACCAGCCCGTTGGTGGTGAGGATGTTCATGAACACGTCCTTCGATCCCCGCGCCACCGCGAGAGCCGGGTCGTGGTGGACGTCCTGGAAGTCGCGGGTGGCGAGCGCGGTGGCGACGATCAGGGTGCGGGTCAGCGGAATCATCAGCTGCGGCAGCCGGTCACCGATCTGCGCGGTCTCGTAGGTCGTGGCGCCGACGGTCGCGGTCATGCGACCACCTCGACGCCGGCCGCCAGTTGCGCGCCGAGACGCGACAGGTCGGAGGAGGCGCCGCCGAGTGTGGCGGCGAGCTGTTTGCCCCACAGCAGGTGCCGGTGCACCGGGTAGTCGGTGTCGACGCCGATCCCGCCGTGCACGTGCTGCGTGCGGTGGACGACCCGCTGACCGCCGTCGGTGGCCCACCACTTCGCCACCGGCACGGCGGTTCCCGGATCCTCCCCGCTCCCGAGCAGCCAGACGGCCTGCCAGAGCGTCACCCGCATGGCCTCGAGGTCGATGTAGCAGTCCGCGAGCTGATGGGTGACGGCCTGGAACGTCGCCAGCGGACGGCCGAACTGGGTGCGTCCGTTGAGGTAGGTGACGGCCTGCCGGACCGCGCCTTCGCCCACGCCCAGTTGCAGGGCGGCGACCGCGAGTTCCGCCCGGTCCAGTAGCCACCGCACCGCGGTGCCGTCCGCAGGACCGAGCGGCTCGGCCGGCGCGCCGTCGAACGTGACGTTGGCGCAGATCTCGCGGGTGGTCGACTCCGCCTGCTGCGCAGTCACTCCCGCGGATTCCGGGCGCACCAGGAACAGCGCCGGACCACTGTCCGTGGCCGCGGAGACGACGAGGCGGTCGGCGACATGCGCCGCCGGCACCGTGGCCTTGACGCCGTGCACCTGCCACCCGCCGTCCACCTCGCGCGCCGTCGTCGACGGTTCGTCCGGGGCATGCGGCCCGAACTCCTCGAGCGCGACGGTGAGGATCCCGCTGCCGTCGGCAGCGGTGGGAACCAGGGCGTCGCGTTGGGCGGGCGTCCCGAACTCGGCGATCGCGAGCGCGCCGAGCACGTGCGGCCACAGGGGAACCGGGGCGACGTTCCGGCCCTGCTCCTCGAGCAGCACGTACAGCTCCGCGAGTCCGGCGCCGCCGCCCCCGAGGTTCTCGGGCAGGGCGATGCCGAGCAGACCGGTGGTGGCGAGTTCGCGCCACAGTTCCCGGTCGATCCGGTCGGCGGTCGACTCGACCTCCTTGATCCGTTCGGGTCGCGACTTGGCGGCGAACACGTCCGCGGCCAGTCCGCGCACCGCCTCCTGCTCCTCGCCGAATGTGAAGTCCATCAGTTCTCCTCCCGTGTGGCGGGCCGGAACGCGGGGAGCGTGAGTTCCGGGTCGACGTCGATCCAGTCCAGTTCCACCGGCATCCCGATGTGCACGTCCGCCGGTTCGACGCCCGTCATGTTGGCGATCAGGCGGGTGCCTTCCTCGAGTTCGATCACCGCGACGATCAGGGGGTAGTCGAAGGCGTCGATCTTCGGGTGGTGGTTGACGACGAACGTGTAGACGGTGCCCCGTCCCGACGCGTCGACGGTGTCCCAGTCGGTGGACCGGCACTCCCCGCACATCGGTCCGGTCGGGTGCCGCAGCACCCCGCAGGCCGCGCACCGCTGGATGACCAGACGGTGCTCGCGGGCGGCCGCGAACCAGGAGGCGTTGTCCTCGTTGAGTGCGGGCCGCGGGCGCAGGGCGCGCGAGGCCGGGCGTTCGGCGGGCCGGAAGCGGAGTGTCCGCCACCGCTGGGTGCCGACGATCTCGCCGTCGCCGTTGCGGTACGTCTTGAGGGTGGTGACGAAATGTCCGGCGCCGAGACCGGTCTGCTTCTCCGCGGAGACGGACTCGACCACCTCGGTCGTGCTCACCCGGTCGCCGGGGCGCAGTTCGGCGAAGAATTCCTGGTCGGAGTCCGTGGCGACGACGGACGTGAAACCGGCCTCGTCGAGGGTGGCGATCAACTCCGTCCAGACGGGTGACGGGTCGGCGCCGGACATCTTGTCGGCGTACGTGCGCATCGTCCACACCTGCAGCATCTGGGCGGGCGCGACGGCACCGGGGCGGCCGGTGGCGCGCGCGGCGTCGTCGTCGAGGTAGACGGGGTTCGTGTCCCCCATCGTCTCGGCCCAGTGCCGGATCATGGGAGTGTTCACCGGGTCGGGCCCCCAGGTGACCGGGACGATCGTCCGGCCCTCGAAGGCGCGCAGCCGGGTGAGGAGTTCGCTCATTTCGCCCTCTTCTCGCGCACCAGTCCGAGGCCGAGGGTGCCGACCATGTCGCGGAGCACCTCGTTGACGCCGCCGCCGAACGTGTTCACCACGCTCTGTCGCGAGATCTGCTCGATCTGGCCTGCGAGGACCGCTCCCGGTGAGCCGGGGCGCAGCCGTCCGGCGGCGCCGAGGATCCCGAGCAGCGTGCGGTAGACGTCCACATGCGTTTCGGTGCCGTACGTCTTGGTGGCGCCGGCGTCGGCGCCCGACAAACTGTCCCGTGCGACCGCCGCGGTCATCTTCCAGTTCAGCAGTCGCATCGCCTCGAGCTTGGCGTGGGTGCGGGCGAAGTCCATCTGCACCCAGGGAAGGTCGAGCGCACCGTTCTGCCGCGCCCAGTCGAGGACCTGGTGCCACAGCCCGAGCGTGCGGCCGCCGAGCGCCGCGAGCCCGATCCGTTCGTGGTTGAGTTGCGCGGTGATCAGCTGCCACCCGCCGTGCACGTCGCCCACGATGTCCTGATCGCCGACCCGGATCCCGCTGTAGTAGGTCGACGTGACCGTCAGTCCTCCCACGGTGTGGATGGGCGACCAGCTGAAGCCGGCGTCGTCGGTGGGGACGATGAGGATCGAGATGCCCCTGTGTTTCTGGGCATCCGCATCGGTGCGGCACGCCAGCCACACGTAGTCGGCGGTGTTGGCGCCGCTGGTGAAGATCTTGTTGCCGTCCACGATCCACGAGTCCCCGTCGCGCACGGCCCGGGTCTGCAGCGAGGCGAGGTCGGTGCCTGCCTCCGGTTCGGTGTAGCCGATGGCGAACACGATGTCGCCGGCGAGGATGCCGGGCAGGAACCGCGCCTTCTGCTCCTCGGTGCCGTACTTCATCAGCGTGGGCCCGACGGTGTTGACGGTGACGAACGGGAACGGCAACCCGGCCCGCTGCACCTCGTCGAAGAACACGAACTGGTCTTCGATCGACCGTCCCTGCCCGCCGTACTCCACCGGCCAGCCGACACCGAGCCAGCCGTCCTTGCCCAGCAGGCGCACGATGTCGCGGAAGTGTTCGCCGCCGACACCCTCCTCACCTGCGACGCGGCGCTTCTCCTCCGGCAGCAGCGCCGCGAAGTAGGCGCGCAATTCCCGCCGGAGTTCCCGCTGCGCGGGCGATTCCCTCAGATCCATCGGCGATCTCCTCATGCCTGTGCGTGGCTGTCGCCACGTGTGTTCTGGACGCTAACCAGCACGCCCCCGCCCCGGTGCCGGTGTCTCGGTCACCGGGAGGCGGCTGTCGCCGATGCCGGACGTCCGCTGGAATGGTGGAATGGCCACCGAATTCGCTCTCACCGAACTCACCGCCCGTTATGCGCGGGCCGTCGACCGGCGTGAGGCGGCGACGCTCGCGGCGCTGTTCGACCCGGACGCGACGTTCGTCCTCCCGCCCACGTTGACGGGCACCGGCGCGCCGACGGAACTGCGCGGCAGTGACGTGCTCGCGTCCGCCGTCGTGGACGCCGTCACGCATCTGCATGCCACCCGGCACGTCGTCCACCAGCAGGTGCTCGACGTGGACGGGTCGGCGGCGTCGGGTGAGACGTACTGCACCGCCCACCACGTCTACTCCGGCCGAAACGGGTTCCGTGACAACCGGATCGCGCTGCGCTACCACGACCGCTACGTGCTCGGCGACTCCGGCTGGCGGTTCGCCCGGCGTGAACTGATCGTCGACTTCAGCGAGGACGTGCCGGTCACCGTGCCGGAGTGAGTCCCAGCCGGGCCGAGCACGCGGCCATCTCGTCGACGACCTGGTCCAGCGACTGCGCGTGCCGGGATGCCGACAGGACGAGCCTGCCCGCGCCCAGGTCCCGGGACCGGTCGAGTTTCGCCTCGTCCAGCCGGGGCAGCGTGGCACCCAGCACCAGTTCGACGTCGGCGGGGTCGCGGCCCGCGTCTGCCGCGGCGGCCCGCATCCGGGCAACCGCCCGATCCAGGTCGTCGCCGGCGAGGCCGAGGGGCTGGAACCCGTCGCCGAGCCTCCCGGCGCGGCGTGCGGCGGCCGGGCTGTGACCGCCGATGAACAGCGGCACGCCCGAATCCCGGTGCGGCTTGGGCCAACTCTGCGCGCCGCGGAAGGAGAAGAAGTCGCCGTCGAAGTCGACTGCGACGGTGCCCGACCACAGGGCCCGCATCACCGCAATCGCCTCGTCGGCCACCGCGCCGCGTCGGTCGAAATCGCCGCCGCACGCCTCGATCTCCTCCCGCATCCAGCCGAGACCGAGGCACACGCGCAGGCGTCCCGCCGACAGCCGGTCCAGGGTGGCGAGGCGTTTCGCCAGCACCACCGGGTGATGGTTGGGCAGCACCAGCACTCCGGTCGCCAGACCCAGCGTCGTCGTGGCGCCCGCGACGAACGACAGCAGTTCCAGCGGGTCCGGGAGGCTGCAGTCGTCGGGCAGGTGCGACTTCCCGGTCGGCGAATACGGGTATTCGCTCTCCGTGTCCGCGATGACGACCGAGTGCTCGACGGCGGAAATCTCGTCGAATCCGAGTGATTCCGCGGCCCTGGCGAATTCGAGTATCCACTCGGGCTCACCGGCCCGCCCCAGCTCGACGGGAATCACCACACCCAGTTTCATGTCACCCTCACCGTCACACGTGCAGGAATCGTTGCCGGCCGTGCGTGTGGAACTCCTGCTCCAGCGCGGCCTTCTCACTGTCGGTCATCTCGCGGTACTCGGGAACACCGCGTCCCACCCACCGGAAGATCGGATCGTCGCACCGCCAGCACTGCTCCTGCAGGGTTCGCTTGAGCACCTTGTTCGATCCCGTCACCGGCAGGTCCGTCGACACCCGGACGAACCGCGGGGCCGCCTTCGTGCCCAGGTCGTCCTGGCCGGCGAGGAACGCGGCGAACTCCGCCGGATCGAAATCGGCCGGATCCGACACCTCCACCGCCGCCATCACCTGATCACCCGACCTCGGGTCGGGGACGGCGTACACGCCGGTGGCGATCACTTTCGGGTGGCGGCGCAGGATCCGCTCCACCATCAATGCCGAAGTGTTCTCGCCGTCCACCCGGATCCAGTCGCCCTTCCGGCCCGCGAAGTAGATGAAGCCGGCCTCGTCGACGTACCCGAGGTCGCCCGTCCAGTACCAGCCGTGCCTGATCCGGTCGGCGATCGCGTCCTCGTTCTTGTAGTAGCCCTCGAACCGTGCCGCGCCGGCCTTGTCGATCATCTCGCCGATCGCCTCGTCGGGGTTGAGCACCCGGCCGTGCTCGTCGAGCCGTGCCCGGGCCTTCTCCGCGCGGGTGTCGGGGTCGACGATGACGATGTTCTCGTTCGCGGGCCTGCCGAGCGCGCCCTCGGGGGCGTCGGGGTCGAGCGTCACCGAACCGGCGCCCTCGCTCGAGCCGTATCCCTCGTACAGTTCGGCGCCGAACCGGCGGACGAATTCGGTCTTGTCCTCCGGGGACGCCTCCGTCCCGAAACCGCGGACCAGCGTGTTGTCCCGGTCGTCGGGTAGTTCCGGGGTGGCCATCAGGTACGCCAGCGCCTTGCCGACGTAGGTGAAGAACGTGGCACCGAAGAACCGGACGTCGGGCAGAAATCCGGACGCGGAGAACTTCCGCGGCAGGCAGACGGTGGCGCCGATGGCGAGCGCGGGTGCCCACAGCGCCATCAGCGCGTTGCCGTGGAACAGCGGCATGCAGCAGTAGTCGACGTCCTCGCGCACGTGCCCGTACTTGGCGATGTTCGCGTATGCCAGCCGGGCGAGGCGGCCCTGGCTGCACCGCACCGCCTTCGACGTGCCGGTGGTTCCGGACGTGAACAGCAGCAGGAACAGTGTCGACGGGTCGAGTGCGGGATCCTCGACCGGGCGCTCCACGGCGTGGGCCGCGACGAGGTCGGCGTAGGCCGGTTGGTCGACGAGCAGGAACCGGTCCTCGGACAGCCCGAGGTCGAGGCCCGCGAGCTGCGCCTTCCCCGCGGTGTCCGTCACGATCAGCTGGCAGTCGACGTACCGGATCTCGGCCTCGAGTTCCGCCCCGCGACGGGTCGGGTTGATGCCGACGACGGTGGCGCCCGCGAGAGCCGCGCCGCCCAGCCAGAACAGGAACTCGGGGGTGTTCTCGAGCAGGACGCCCACGTGGAACGGGCCGTCGCGGCGGAGCGAGGACGCGATCGCCCCGCGGGCGGCGCTCTCGTGCACGACCTCGTCCCAGGTCCAATCCTGTTCCCGGGTGCGGACTCCCAGTCTGCCGTCACCCAGGCGGTCGAGCAGCATCCGGGCGATCGTGGTGCGTTCCAACGCCATCTCTCCTGTCGACACGGCCTGCGCGTTCACTGCGCTCGGAGCACGCAGTGGGTGCCACCGTAGATCGCCGTCATGCACTTGTTGCAGTGAATGCACAATCCGGGGTTGTGGTTCTCCTCCGCGATGCGGTTGACGAGGTCGGGTTCCCGCAGCAGTGCCCGTGCGACCGCCACGAACTGGAAGCCCTCCTCCATCGCGAGGTCCATGGTCGCCTTGCCGGTGATGCCGCCGAGCAGCACGAGCGGCATCTTCACGGCGGCCCTGATCTGCCGGGCGTCCTCGAGGAGGTAGACGTCGCGGTAGGGGTATTCCTTCAGGAAATGCTTGCCGACCAACCGGATTCCCAGTTTCGTCGGCTGCGGCATGGCGGCGGCGAATTCGCGGAGCGGCGCGTCGCCCTTGAACAGGTACATCGGATTCAGCAGCGAACTACCGGCGGTGAGCTCGAGCGCGTCGAGCGACCCGTCCTGTTCGAGCCACTGCGCCACCTGGATGGCCTCGTCCACCCAGAAGCCGCCGGGCACACCGTCGTCCATGTTCAGCTTCGCGAGGATCGCGATCCGGTCGCCCACCGCGTCGCGCACGGCCCGGGCGGTCTCGAGCGCGAACCGGGCGCGGTTCGCGAGGGACCCGCCGTACTCGTCGGTGCGCTTGTTGACCTTCGGGCTGAGAAACGAGCTGATCAGGTAGTTGTGGCCGAAATGGATCTCGACGGCGTCGAAACCGGCGTCCACCGCACGGCGGGCCGCGTGGGCATGCGCCTCGACGATCCGGGTGATGTCGGCCGCGGTGGCCGGCTTGGAGAAGTTCTGCGTGGTCATCCGGAACGCGCGGGACGGGCCCAGCGCCGGGTAGCCGATGTACTTCGCGGCCGCGACCGGTCCCGCGTGGCCGATCTGCGCAGACACCGCCGCACCCTCGGCGTGGATGGCGTCGGTCAGCTTCCGCAGTCCCGGCATCGTCTCGTCGGTCCATTGGATCTGGCCGGGCGACGTCCGGCCGTCGGGGGCGACCGCGCAGTACGCGACCGTCGTCATGCCCACGCCCCCGGCGGCGGGCTGCCGATGGAAGTCGATGAGCTCGTCGGTGACCAGACCCTTCGGGGTCAGCCCCTCGTACGTCGCCGCCTTGATCACGCGATTACGCAAAGTGATCGGCCCGAGCCGGGCCGGGGCGAGCGGATCGACCTTCACTGCGGGCGGGTCGAGATCTATCGTCATATGAGTTCCTCCAGCTGCGATTCGCTGTCGAACGTAACGGCGCCGGGATGTCACGGATCGTGGCAGTCTCGCTGAGTGGTAACCACGTCCGGGCGCCCGTCACGGCGTGCCATCTTGTGTCGGTACGAGTGCCCGAGGACGAAAGGTCGCCCCGATGACTGCCCCTACAGATCCACAGTTGCTCCTGGATCAGGTGATGTCCCGCCTCACCGGACCCGGTGGCCGGTTCGAACTCGTCGAGGAACCGGTACTCGGCACCCGGATGCCGGTGATGAAGAACCGCGGGCGCTCGGTGGGCGAACTCCTCACCACCTCACTGCGCTGGGGCGACCGCGACTACCTGGTGACCGCCGACCGCCGGATGTCCTACACCGAGCACGCCGCCGCCGTCGCCGCGCTGGCGACGGCGCTGCGCGAGGAGCACGGCGTCCGGAAGGGCGATCGGGTGGCGATCCTGGCGGCGAACACCCCCGAGTGGGTGGTCGCGTTCTGGGCCACGCAGGTGCTCGGCGCCATCAGCGTCGGATTGAACGGCTGGTGGGTTCCGCGGGAGGTCGAGTACGGGCTGACGCACAGCCGGCCCACCGTGGTGATCGCCGACGCGAAGCGGGCCGCGACGCTCGCCGCGGTCGGCACCGCTGTTCCCGTCCTCACGATGGAGGACGATCTGCCCGGAATCTTCGCGCGCTACGCGGGCTCCCCCATGCCGCACACCGACGTCGACGAGGACGACCCCGCCGCCATCCTGTACACCAGCGGCACGAGCGGCAGGCCCAAGGGAGCGCTGCACTCGCAGCGCAACATCCTGGCCGTCGTCGACTACCACCGCTTCAGCGACGCCGTCGTCGCCGAATTCAGCGGACGGCCCGTCGATCCGGCCGTGCCGAGCCCGCTCCGATACCTCCTGACGTCTCCCCTGTTCCACATCGCGAGCCTGCACAATCTGGTGATTCCGCGGCTGGCGACGGGCGGCGCCGTCGTCATGCACCAGGGTGGATTCGACGTCGACGCCGTGCTCCGCCTCGTCGAGCGGGAACGCGTCACCAACTGGGGTGCGGTGCCCACCATGGCGTCCCGCCTGGTGGAGCACGACAACCTCGACAGGTACGACCTGTCGTCGCTCACGTCGTTCTCGCTGGCCTCCGCGCCGTCGTCGGTCGCGTTCAAGGAGCGTCTGCGCGAGAAGGTGCCGTTCGCGCGCAACGCGCTCGTCGACAGCTACGGGCTGACCGAGTGCAGCACCGCGATCGCCGTCGCCACCGCCCCCGAACTCGAGCGGTTCCCGGGCACCCTGGGACGCCCGATCATCACCGTGAGCATGGAGATCCGCGACCCGTTCGGGGAGTGGCTGCCCGACGGCGTCGAGGGTGAGGTGTGTGTGCGCAGCCCGTTCGTGATGCTCGGCTACTGGGAGGACGAGGCCGCCACCGCCGCCGCGATCGCCCCGGGCCGGTGGCTCCGGACCGGCGACTTCGGGCTCGTCGAGAACGGCCGGCTCCGGCTGACCGGACGTCGCTCGGATCTGATCCTGCGCGGCGGCGAGAACGTGTACCCCACCGAGATCGAGCAGTGCCTCGACGAGCACCCCGACGTGCTCGAGTGCGCGGTCATCGGCGCACCCCACGAGGATCTGGGGCAGGAGGTGGCCGCCGTGGTGGTGTTGCGACCGGGTGCCGCGACCACCGAGGCGGAACTGCGGGACTACGCGGCTGATCGCCTGTCGTATTTCAAGGTCCCGACCCGCTGGCGGATCAGCACGGACCTGCTGCCCCGCAACGCGACCGGCAAGATGATCCGCCGCGACATCACCGTCTGACAGCCGAATGCCGCGGGGGTGCAGTCGAACTGCACCCCCGCGGCATTCGGGCCGGGGAAGACCGGGCGAACGTCAGCGAATGAGGTTGCCGAGATCGACGGGGATCTGCGCCCCGGTGATGTACTTCGCTTCGTCGGAACACACCCAGGCGACGACGGCGGCGACGTCCTCCGGCTGGGTGATGGTGTACGGCAGCGTGTTCTGGTAGATCGAGCCGAGAGTCGACGCGTACTTCGCGATCAGCGGGTGCAGGTCGCGCATCTTCATGCCGGTGTCGACCCCCGCCGGGTGCACGGTGTTGACGCGGATGCGGTGCTCACCGAGTTCGTTCGCCATCGTCTTGGCCAGCCCGGTGATGCCGTGCTTGGTAGCGACGTAGTGCCCGGTGAACGGGGTGCCCTTCAACCCGGACACCGAACTGGTGAAGACGACGGCGCCGCCCTCGCCCTGTTCGATCAGGTACGGAATCGCCGCCTTCGCGGTGTGGAATGTTCCCGTGAGGTTGACGTCGACCGTCTCCTGCCACTGCTCGGCGGTGATCTCCCACGACAACGCCCCCGAGCAGATGCCCGCGTTCGCGATCACGACGTCGAGGCGGCCCAGGCGGTCGATGCCGTCGGCGAGGGCCCGCGAGAGGCCGTCGAAGTCGCGCACGTCGGCGGTGGCCGCGACGATCCGCCTGCCCGTCGACTCGACGAGCCGGACCGTCTCGGCCAGGTCGTCCCGGGTGGCGCCGGGATAGGGCGTGGACGCGAATTCGGTGCAGGCGTCGATCGCGATGACGTCGGCGCCCTCGGACGCGAACCGGACGGCCTCGGCGCGGCCCTGCCCGCGGGCGGCGCCGGTGACGAAGACGACCTTGTTCTCGAAACGCTGCGGTGACGTCACGTTCTGCTCCTGAGGGTCATCGTGGGCGGGGCACGCTCTTGTCGACGAACAGTCCCTCGACGGAGACGCACACCTGGCCGTCCGCGGTCCGGATGTCGCCGGCGGTGGTGATCTTGCGGCCGTCGACCGACATCAGCTTCCCGGTCAGGGTGAGCGGTTCGAACAGCGGCGTCGGGCGGTGGTAGCGGGTGCTCAACTGCGCTGTCATGCCCGCCTTTCCACCCCACGCGTTGGCGACGCCGAGGACGTGGTCGAGCAGGAGCGCGGACACTCCGCCGTGGACGTGCCCGGGCGGCCCCTGGTACGGGATGGTCAGGGTGACGGTGCCCCTCACCGATCCGTCCGGCAGGCCCTCGAGGACCAGGGGCGGCGCGAGCGCGTTCTCGGGTCCGGTGACGGGATCGTGCCGGGTGACGCCCTCGCCGTTCCACATGTCGATCAGCCGCTCCGCGACGGCGGGCGCGTGTTCCTCGAGGTGTTCGGCGATGCTGTTCAACTCCTCCGCGACGCGCTCGAGGTTGGCGTTGCCGCGGTCGGTGCGCAGCAACGCGTCGACCACTCGGCGGGCGGCCCCGGTCGCCCTGTCGACGGCGGAACCGTCGGGTGGCGACGTCAGCACCGTTCCCGGCGGGCTGTTCTCGAACGTGGGGTGCGTTCCGACGCTCATCCCGTCACCTCCATCGTCGCCTGGGTCAGCACCGGCTGCCCGGCCCGGTCGGGGCACGTCGCGCGGAGGGTGAGCCGGTCGCCCTCCTGCCAGACCGCGGTCTCGACGGTGTCGCCGGGGTACAGCGAACCCGCGAACCGCACCGCGTAGTGGCGCAGCCGGGTGGGATCGCCGTCCAGCATTCCGTCGACGACGGCCTTGCACACCACACCGTACGACGCGAGCCCGTGCAGGATCGGCCTTTCGAACCCGGCCGCGGCCGCGAACGCGGGGTCTGCGTGCAGCGGGTTGAGGTCGCCGCTGAGCCGGTACAGCAGCGCCTGCGCCGTCCCGGTGCGGGACACCAGCACCTTGTCGGGCTCCCGTTCGGGGACCGTGGCCACCGACTCGGGTCCCGGGGAGCCGCCGAACCCGCCCTCATCACGGGCCCAGATCTGCATCCCCGTGGTCCACAACGGGTTCCCGCCCGAGTCGGTGGCCGTCTGTTCGAGCACGATGACGGCGGCCTTGCCCTTGTCCCACACGTCGGCCACCCGCGAGGACACCCGGGCGCTACCCGCGGCGGGGATCGGCGCGTGCACGGTGAGCGACTGACCGCCGTGCAGGATCTTGCGCAGGTCGATGTCGATGCCAGGCAGGCTCAGCCCGGCCGCAGGCACGTCGCCCGCCGAGATGCCCTGCCCCGCGACGAGCGCGAACGTCGGCAGCACGCGCAGATTCTTCTCGTACACCCAGCGCAGTTCCGCCGGGTCGCGGGTGTTCTCGCCGGCGCCGAGGCCGAGGTGGTAGAGCATCACGTCACGCTCGGTCCACGACAGTTCGCGCACTGCCGGGTCCGCGGCCAGCGCCGCCTTCACGTCGATCGCCATGTCAGGCCACCGCTCCCTGTCCGGGCTCCGGGTCGCGGGGCAGACCCAGCAACCGTTCGCCGATGATGTTGAGCTGGACGTTGGTGGTGCCGCCGGCGATCGACAGGCACTGCGAGTTCAGGAACATCTGCGTGTCCGACGTGCGGGGCCGGTCACCGAGCAGGGCCTGCGGTCCCGCCCAGTCCATCGCCACCTCCCACACCTGCTGGATGTGTTCGACGCCGAGCAGTTTCGCGATGGACGACTCGGCTCCTGGTTGCCCGCCCGCCATCGAGCGCAATGTGGTGCGCAGGGCCATCAGCCCACCGGACTGTGCGTCGCAGAGGACCTTGCCGAGCACCGTCAGCTGCTCGTCGTCGATGCCGCCGGGCAGTGCACCGGCCAAGGTCAGCAGTGCCTCACCACCGGACCCCAGCGACGAGTCGTGCGACAGCGACACGCGTTCGTTGGCGAGGGTGGTGCGGGCCAGCTTCCAGCCGTCGCCCGGTTCGCCCACCAGGAGTTCGTCGGGGACGAAGACGTCGTCGAGGAACACCTCGTTGAACAGGGCCTCGCCGGTGATCTCGCGCAGCGGCCGGATGTCCAGGCCCGCGCCGGCCTTCATGTCGATCAGGAAGTACGACAATCCCTTGTGCTTGGGAACCGTCGTGTCGGTGCGGGCGAGGCAGATCCCCCAGTCCGCGGTCCGGGCCATCGACGTCCACACCTTCTGCCCCTGCAGCATCCAGCCGCCGTCGACCTTCGTGGCCCTGGTGTTCAGGCCTGCGAGGTCCGATCCGGCGCCCGGTTCGGAGAACAGCTGGCACCAGACGAGGTCGCCGCGCAGCGACGGCGGGACGAAGCGCTGCAACTGGTCTTCGCTGCCGTGCGCGATGAGTGTGGGCACCACCCAGTTGCCGATGATCATGTCGTGCGGCTTCAGCGCGGCCGTGCGCAGTTCCTCGGCGATCACGAGTTGTTCCACCGCGCCCGCGCCCCTGCCCCACGGTGCGGGCAGGTGTGGTGCGGTGTACCCCTTCTCGGCGAGGTACGTTCTGCGTTCCGTCTCGCCCAGTGCCGCGGCGGACGCGAGTTCCGCGCGGACGCCTGCCCGGATGCCCGCCGCCTCCGGCGGCAGATCGATGCCGAGCACCCGGCGGGCACCACCCAGCGTCGCGCGGGCGACGCGCCGCCGCCAGAACGCGGTGGACCCCAGCAGGATCCGCAGCGACTGTGCCCGGCGCAGGTACAGGTGCGCGTCGTGTTCCCAGGTGTAGCCGATGCCCCCGAGCACCTGGATGCAGTCCTTGGTGACGGAGAACGCCGCGTCCAGCGCGGTGGCGCCGGCGACCGCGGCGGCGAGTGACGCCTCCGCCGTACCAGTCTCGGAATTCATCGCGCGGGCGGCGTCCCACGCGCAGACGCGGGCCTGCTCCGCGAGGCCGAGCATCCGTGCCACCCGGTGCTTCACGCCCTGGAACTGGCCGATGGGACGGCCGAACTGCCGACGCACCCTGGCGTAGTCGGCGGCGGTGGTCACGGCCCAGTCGGCGACGCCCGATGCCTCGGCGGCGAACAACGTCGCGGCCAGGTCGAGGACGCGCTGCGCATCGATCTTCACGACGTCGGCCTCGGTGATCTCGAGTCCGGTCACCGCCGCGGTCGCGTTGCGGCGCACCACGTCGTGGCTGGGGAGGTCGGTCACGTCGAGGCGGTCGCGGGTGAGCGCCACGAACACGGTGTCGTCGCCGTCCGCGGCCGCGAGCAGGAACAGGTCGCCCACCTGCCCGCCGAGGACGTACCCCGACTCGCCGTCGAGCGTCACCGCTCCGCCGTCCCGGACGAGGCGCAGTGAACCCGGCTGCAGCGCCACCGCGCCGAGGGTCGCACCGTCGGCCAGTCCGGAGAGCTCACCCGTGCGGCCGGATTCGTGCAGGACGGCGCCGAGCAGCACGGTCGGCAGGAACGGCCCGGGCAGCAGGACCCGGCCGAGTTCCTCGGCGACCACGGCCAGTTCCACCAGCCCGCAGCCCGCACCGCCCACGTCCTCCGGCAGGTGCAGCCCCAGTACGCCCAGTTCCGCCAACGACTTCCAGAACAGCGGTCGCTGCTCGGTCTTGGCCTCGACGGCCTCCCGGAGCACGGCCGGGGTCACGGTCCGCGTGGCCCAGCCTCGCACCGAGTCGCGGAGGTCGCGCTCTTCTTCGGTCAATCCCATTGTCATGTCGGCCTCGATCATTCGGGGGTTCAGATGCGTTCGATGATGGTGGCGGTGGACAGCGCGCCACCGGCGCACATCGTGACGAGTGCGGTTTCGTTGTCGGAGCGTTCCAGTTCGTGCAGGGCGGTGGTGATCAGCCGGGCGCCGGTGGAGCCCACCGGATGCCCGAGGGCGATGGCGCCGCCGTTGACGTTGACCTTCGACAGGTCGGCGCCGTGCACCTGCGCCCACGACAGCACGACGGACGCGAACGCCTCGTTGATCTCGACGAGATCGATGTCGCTCAGCGACATTCCGGCGCGATCGAGGACCATCCGCGTCGAGTCGATCGGTCCGTCGAGGTGGTAGTAGGGGTCGGAGCCGACCATGCCGGACGCGACGATCCTCGCCCGCGGCCGGAGTCCGAGTTCGCGGGCACGGTCCTCGTCCATGAGCAGGACGGCGGCGGCGCCGTCGCTGATCTGGGACGAGCTGCCCGCGGTGTGGATGTGGCCGTCGATCACCGGCTTCAGTGCGGCCAGGGCGTCGGCCGTCGTCTCCCGCAGCCCGCCGTCCCGGGTGACGACCGCGGATTCACCGGTGGGTGTGCCCGCCTTGTCCACGACGGGGGCGGTGACCGGCACGATCTCGCGGTCGAATCGACCTTCCGCCCACGCCTGTGCGGCGCGTCGTTGCGATTCGAGGCCGAGGGCGTCGACGTCGCCACGCTTGATCCCGCGCAGGTCGGCGATCCGCTGGGCGGACGTGAACTGGTCGCCCATGTCGATCGACCAGTCGCCGGGGTACGGGTTGCCCGTCTCCGGCGTGGCGGCCTGGCCGAGGAACACCCGGCTCATCGCCTCGACGCCGCACCCGATTCCGGCGGAGATCTGGCCGGACGCGATCAGACCCGCCACGACGTGCACGGCCTGCTGGGACGATCCGCAGGCGCAGTCGATCGACGTGGCCGCCGTCGTGTACGGCAGTCCGGCGTGCAGCCACGCCTGCCGGGTCACGTTGTTGGACTGCTCGCCGGCCTGCGTGACGCATCCACCGACGATCTGCCCGACGTCCTCCGGGGCGACACCGGCCCGTTCGAGGACGCCCCGCTGCGCGGCGCCGAGCAGTTCGGCCGGGTGCAGTCCGGACAGCGCCCCGCGCCGGCGCCCGATCGGTGTCCGTGCCGCGTCGACGATGACGGCGTTGCCCATGTTCCGCTCCCTTGGGTTCTTCTGACTTGGGTTCTTCTGGCCCGCGGACACGTCCGCCGGCCATTTTTGGAATTTATTCTATTTATTGAGAGACGGCAATGCCCTTCGTCTTGCAAAAGACAGTTTCCGGCCCGCGTCAGAGGTCAGGAATGAATTTCACTTCGGGAGCGCCGATGAGGCGGCCCCTGGTCCGGCGAGCGGTCAGCGGTGCGACAGTCCGACCAGCAGCAGGTCGCAGGCCTTGCGGATGTCGGATTCGGCGTCGGGAATGGTGACCCGGCCGTTGAGGCAGGACTGGATCACGCCGAACCACAACTGCACGAGCAGGCGTAACGCGGTCAGGTCTTCCTCCGTCGGGTGTTCGATCCCGGCGGCGTCCAGCATGATCTGCCGGAACGCGCGGTCGACCTTCCCTGCGTCCGGCACGGACGCGACGTTGGCGGTGCTCGTGGACTGGATCATCGCCGTGGAGAGCGCCGGCCTGCGCAGCAGACCGCGGGTGGCCCGGACGAGCACGTTGTATACCGCGTCCTGCGGCGATTCCCCGGGCGGCGCACTCTTCTTGAAACCGGTACCCATCCGGTCGATCTGATCGACCATCACCGCGACGAACAGGTGCGTCTTCGACGGAAAGTAGCGGTACAGCGTCCCGATCGCGACGCCGGCACGTTTGGCCACCTCGTGCATCTGGACGCGGGCGAGTTCCTTCTCGGTCGCCAGTTCGACGGCGGCCTCGAGCATGCGGACGTGGCGGGCCCGCTGTTCCTCCGAACTCGGTTCGGCAGCGTCCCGCACCTCGGCGATTCTCGGCACTCTCGGTCCCCCTTCACTCCGCACACAGCCCCGGATCCGGTGTCGATTCTCGCACTGGATCGGCAAACCTTCGAATTTCGTCCGGTGAGTGGGACCGCGCGTGCCGCACGCCGCCCGGATGCGATTGCGTGAACCCCACGACTGGACCGCCAGTCACCACGGACCATCAACGGAGGAAACGACGATGCAGGACTGGACAACCGAGTGCGACGTGCTGGTGGTCGGTTCGGGGGGCGGCGCCCTGACCGGCGCGTACACGGCCGCTTCGCAGGGTTTGCGCACCCTCGTCCTCGAGAAGACCCCACTGTTCGGCGGCACGTCCGCGTATTCGGGCGCCGCGGTGTGGCTGCCGGGCACCGCCGTGCAGGAGCGTGCCGGGATCGGCGACTCCACGGACAAGGCGCGCACGTACCTGCGCGCGGTGGTGGGAGACGAGGAGATCGACCGGCAGGAGGCGTATGTCACGACCGCCCCCGAGGTCGTCGAACTCCTCGAACGCGATCCCCACATCGAGTTCGAGTGGCGCGCATTCCCCGACTACTACAAGGCGCCCGGCCGCATGGACTACGGTCGCGCGATCAACCCGCTCGACCTGCCGGGCGACGAGGTCGGGGAACTCCGTGAGGTCATCCGGCCGGAGGCCGACGTCGACCGGGCCGGCGAACCGCATCCCGAGGGAACGCTGAACGGGGGCCGCGCACTGATCGGCCGCCTCCTCATGGCCCTGTACGGCACCGGGCACGCGGAACTGCGCACGGAGACCGCGGCCCGTTCGCTGATCGTCGAGGACGGCCGGGTCGTCGGAGTCCTGGCGACGGACGCGGCCGGTGAGACGATCCGCATCCGGGCCACGCGCGGCGTGCTGCTCGCGGCGGGCGGCATCGAGGGCAGCGCGGCCCTGCGCACCGAGAACGGAACGCCCGGCCGGGCGGAGTGGAGCATGGGTCCGCGCGGCGCGAACACCGGCGACCTCCTGCAGGCGGCGGTGGAGGTCGGCGCGGACACCGCTCTGCTCGACGAGGCGTGGTGGTGCCCCGGCGTCGAACTTCCGGACGGCTCGGGCGCTTTCATGGTGGGTGTGCGCGGCGGAATTCTGGTCGACAGTTCCGGCGAGCGGTACCTCAACGAGTCCCTGCCCTACGACCAGTTCGGCCGCGCGATGATCGAGCACGGCAGCGCCGGGTCCTACCTCGTCTTCGACTCGAAGGAGGGCGGGCCGGTGTTGCCTGCCATCTCCATTCCGCAGATCTCTGCCGAGCAGCATCACGCGGCGGGCACCTGGGTCTCGGCCGACACGATCGAGGAACTCGCGGAGAAGATCGGCGTTCCCGCGGACGCTCTGCGCCGCACCGTCGAACAGTTCAACGACTTCGCCAAGCACGGCGTCGACGAGGCGTTCCACCGGGGAGAGGATCCGTACGACAACTTCTTCTGCCCGCCCGGCACGGGTGCGGACGCCCCGCCCAACCCGGCGCTGAGCCCGGTGGCGCAGGGCCCGTTCCACGCGGCCCGCATCGTGCTCAGCGACCTCGGCACCAAGGGCGGGGTCCGGACCGACGCCGACGCCCGCGTCCTGCGCGGCGACGGCACCCCCATCGACGGACTGTATGCGGCGGGCAACACCAGCGCATCGCTCAGCGGCCGGTTCTACCCCGGCCCCGGCGTACCGCTCGGCACCGCAATGGTGTTCTCCTACCGGGCAGTTCAGCACATGCGGAGCTGACTAGACGAGGTTGTCCTCCACCGGGAGCCCGAACGCACCCCTGCCGAACAGGGCGAGGGCGCGTTCGGGCTCGTTGGCCACGTGCGCGCTGCCCGCGTGGGCGTCGCGCCACGACCGTTCGATCGCGTTGCCGCGGAACAGCGAACTCCCGCCTGCGGTCTTGAACAGCAGGTCGATCGCCTCGAGGGCCCGCTCGGTGGCGCGGACCTGATCGCGGCGCAACCGCAGGCGCAGACCCATGGGGAGTTCCTCACCGGCCTCGGCCAACTCCCACAGTTCCCGCACGTTGCGATCCATCTGCAGGATTGCGGCATCGATCTCGGACGCCGCCCGGGCGACCGCGACCTGGGCGAACTGGTCGTCGACGAATCGGCCGCCACCGAGGCTGAGCCGCACCCGTTCCCGCATGAACGTCAGATACCGCTCGTAACATCCCGCGACGATGCCGACCCCGGGCGCCGCGACGGCGGTCGTGAACAGCGTGGCGAACGGCAGCCGGTACAGCGGCCCCCGGTTCACCTTCTGCCCCGGTCCGCGCAGTTGCGCCGTCTCGTAGTTCCTCTTGATCCGGTAGTCGGGCACGAACACGTCCCGGGCGCTGATCTCGTTGCTGGCGGTGCCGCGCATCCCCACCACGTCCCACACGTCGTGGATGCGGTAGTCCGACCGCGGTACCAGTGCGGTCATGAAATCGACCGGGCGGCCCTCGGTTCCGACGACCATCGCGCCGAGCAGCGCCCACGACGCGTGCTCGCAGCCCGAGGAGAAGCCCCACTCCCCCGTCAACCGGTAGCCGCCGTCGACCGGGACGAGCCGCCCGACGGGTGCGTAGGCCGACGACACGAGGACCGAGTCGTCGTGCCCCCACACGTCGCGTTGCGCCCGGTCGTCGAACAGGGCCAGGTGCCACGGGTGCACGCCGAGCACGGACGCCAGCCAGCCCGTCGAGCCGCACACCCCGGATACGGCGCGCACCACCTCGTAGAAGTGGACCGGATTGCTCTCGGTGCCGCCGTACCGCCGGGGCTGCAGCATCTTGAACAATCCGGTGTCGCCGAGTTCACGGATCACCTGCTCGGACACCCGCCGCGACTCGTCGACCTTGTCCGCGCACTCCGCGATCGTCGGCAGCAGCCCGCGGACCGATCTGAGGACCTCGTTCGTCATCTGTCGGAGGGTAGGGCGATCGCACCCGCGCGTGGATATGCGTCTCGCTCAACGGGAAACGCCGCCCTCCGACCGGTCCCGTCCAGTGGGACCACACGATGCGGACCGCCGACGCTCACTTAGCGTGCAGGGCACCGCACAAGCCCAGGAGAGGACGGGACGCATCGTGACCACCCAACAGTCCGAGACAGTCGAGGTACGCGAAATCGACGCGGGCGCAGCGCCCACCCGATTCGCCCGTGGATGGCACTGCCTCGGATTGTCCGAGGCATTCCGGGACGGCAAGCCGCACTCCGTCGAGGCGTTCGGCACCAAGCTCGTCGTCTTCGCCGACAGTGCCGGCGATCTCGCGGTGCTCGACGGCTACTGCCGGCACATGGGCGGCGATCTGAGCCAGGGCACCGTCAAGGGCGACGAGGTGGCGTGCCCGTTCCACGACTGGCGGTGGGGAAGCAACGGCCGGTGCAAGAAGATTCCGTACGCCCGCCGGGTGCCACCGCTCGCGCGGACCCGGTCGTGGCACGCGCTGGACCAGGACGGGATGCTGTTCGTGTGGAACGATCCGGAAGGCAATCCGCCGCCCGCGGACGTCACGATTCCCCGCATCGACGGTGCTCTCGACGACGAGTGGACGGACTGGGTCTGGTACCGCACCACCGTCGACACCAACTGCCGCGAGGTGGTCGACAACATCGTCGACATGGCGCACTTCTTCTACGTGCACTTCTCGTTCCCCACCTACTTCAAGAACGTCTTCGAGGGCCACGTCGCCAGCCAGTTCATGCGCGGGCAGGCCCGTGAGGACATGCGCCCGCACGCGTCGGGTCAGCCGAAGATGATCGGAAGCCGCTCGGACGCCACCTACTTCGGACCGTCGTTCATGGTCGACGACCTGACGTACCAGTACGAGACGCACGACGTCGACTCCGTGCTGATCAACTGCCACTACCCCGTCAGCGCACACAAGTTCGTGCTGCAGTACGGCATCATCGTCAAGAAGTCGAAGGAACTCGAGGGCGACGCCGCCACCGCGATGGCGAAGAATTTCGGCACGTTCATCGCGAAGGGCTTCGAACAGGACATCGAGATCTGGAAGAACAAGACCCGCATCGAGAATCCGCTGCTGTGCGAGGAGGACGGTCCGGTCTACCAGCTGCGGCGGTGGTACGAGCAGTTCTACGTCGACGTCGCCGCGGTGACGCCGCAGATGACCGAGCGGTTCGAGTTCGAACTCGACACCACCCGGCCGGTGGAATCGTGGAAGCGGGAAGTGGAAGAGAACCTCGCACGAAAGGCGCGCGAAAACGATGCGGCCGCTGCAGTGCACTGAGTGCGGCGCGCGGGTGCTGGTCCAGAAGAACAGCTGGGAGCACACGTCCATTCAGTGGGACGACACGGCCCGCGGCCGGTGCCGTGAGATCGGCAGCTCCGGACCGGGACGTCCCGGCGCTCCCCGGGAGGGGTGCGCTGCGCTGACCGCGTCGATCACCCGGGCCGCGCAGGCGGGTGCCGTGCCGGTGCGCGACCCCGACCCGATACCGACTCCCGTCGTCGTCCACTGACACCATCTCCGAAGGGACACATCATGATCGACACCGACCACTACGGACCGTGGGCCGTGATCGCAGGCGGCTCCGAGGGTGTGGGCGCGAGCTTCGCCGAGGAACTCGGCCGAGCGGGGATCAACCTCGTTCTGATCGCCCGCAAGCCCGGGCCGCTCGAGGAGACCGCCGCCAAGGTCCGCGCGCACGGCGTCCTGGTGCGCACCCTCGCGCTCGACCTTCTCGACCCGGACGCCCTCGACCGGATCCGCACCGCCACCGACGACGTCGAGGTCGGGTTGCTGATCTTCAACGCCGGGGCCAACAGCTACGGGCACGAGTTCGTCAGCGGAGACCTCGCCGGTTTCCAGCGCGTCATCGACCTGAACATCACCTCTCAACTGCACCTGTCGCAGCACTTCGGCGCGAGGATGAAGGACCGCGGCCGGGGCGGAATCATGCTGGTCGGTTCGCTGGCCGGCTATCTGGGGTCGGAAGACCAGAGCATCTACGCCGCATCGAAGGCGTTCGGCCGGATCTTCGCGGAAAGCCTCTGGCTCGAACTGGCGCCGTTCGGCGTCCACGTGGTCGAACTCGTTCTCGGCGTCACCCGCACCCCGGCGATGGTCCGGGCAGGCCTGAACTTCGACCTGCCCGGGATGAACGTCGCCGAGCCCGAAGACGTTGCCCGGGAAGGTCTCGCACACCTCGCCGACGGCCCGGTCTGGGTGGCGGGCGGCAACTACGACGCGGCGCAGAAGCGCAGCGGTTTCCCCCGCGACGCACTCGTGCGCGGTGCGGCCGAGGGCATGCGGAAACTTCTGGGCCGCCGGTAGTCCTACGGGCGGTCAGAGCGTGGTGACGAGTCCGCCGTCGATCACGAAATCGGACCCCGTCACGTTGCCCGCCCGGTCGCTCGCGAGGAACACGACGAGATCCGCCACCTCGTCCGGGCGGGTGAACCGGCCCGTGACCGCCTGTTTCGCGACATTCTCCGCCACCGCCTCCGCTTCGCCGCCCGCCGCACGCGCCACCGTGGCGGCCACCCCGTCGTCACCGAGCCACAGGCCGGTCGACACAGGCCCGGGGCTGACGGTGTTCACTCGAATACCCAACGGTCCCACCTCTTTCGACAGAGCTTTCGAGAAATTAGTGAGAGCGGCCTTCGACGCGCAGTAGTCGATGACGGTGGGATCGGGCAGGAAACTGTTGACCGAACTCGTGGTTACGATGCTCCCCCGGCCCGCGGCGATCATCGTGGGCAGCGCGGCCCGGATCGTCCGCACCGCCGACATCAGGTTGAGATTCATCGTCGTGATCCAGTCGTCGTCGGTCACGTCGAGGAAGCCGGTCAGCCTCGGGTGGGCGGCGCCGACGTTGTTGACGACGACGCCGAGACTGCCACGGGCAGCGGCGGCAGCGACGAGTTCGCCCGGGCCGGTTTGGGTCGACAGGTCGACGCTCACCGCCTCCACGTTTCCGCTGCGGACGAGTTCTTCCAGTTCCGGGCCGGGCGACCGCGCCCCCGCCACTACGAAGGCGCCTTCCGCGGCGAGCGCCCGGGTGATGGCGAGCCCGATTCCCTTGCTGGCTCCGGTGACCACGGCGACGGTGCCGCGCAATGCGAGATCCACGGGGTTCCTCCTGACGACGGCGGAGCGTGCACGGACGAGCGGAATGTCCCCCTCCGCTCACGCTAGCCGAAATGATGCCGACCGCGCGGCGGGCGAGTAATCTCAGCGACGAAGGGCCAGGCCACGGCGTCGTCCGTCGTACGACACTGCTTCTCGTCGCACGACTGCTGCTGGCGCGCAGTCCCCTTCGCCCCTGACCATTGTGTTCCGTCCCGACCCGGGAGACGAGTGATGCGACATCTTCGACTACGAACCGCCGTCGCGGCGTGCGCGATCGCCGCGGCCGGCACGCTCACCGTCGGGGCCGGACCGGCCCTCGCCCAGGATCTGCCGACGGTGGTGCTGGTCCACGGCGCGTTCGCCGACACGACCAGCTGGGACGCGGTGGCCGCGGACCTGCGCGGTCGCGGGTACGAAGTCGTCGTCCCGGACAACCCGCTGCGCGGACCGGCATACGATTCCGCCGCCATCGAGAAGGTGCTCGCGGACATCCCGGGACCGGTGGTGCTCGTCGGTCACTCGTACGGCGGCGCCGTCATCACCAATGTGCACTCGCCGAACGTCGAGGTGCTCGTCTACGTGGCGGCATTCGCCCCGGCGCAGGGCGAGCCGGTGATGCTGAACCTCGACCCGATCCGCTTCCCCGGCAGCCAGCTGCTGCCGCCGGTGCTGCAGGTGAAGGTCGTCGAGAACGATCCCACGGGAATCGCGGGCAGGAACCTCGACGGGTACATCAACCCGGCCGACTTCCATCGGGTGTTCGCGCCGGACGTGTCGGACGCCACGGCCGCCGACATGCTCGCGCACCAGCGGTCGGCGGCGCTGGTGGCGAACCTCGAACCGAGCGGGCCGCCGTCGTGGGCGTCGACTCCCAGCTGGGCGATGGTCGCTCAGAACGATCAGGTGATTCCGGCGGCGTCCGAGCGGTTCATGGCCACCCGGGCGGGGGCGCAGATCACGGAGGTACCCGCGTCGCACGCCGTCCTGGTGTCCCAGCCCGGCGCCGTCGCCGACCTCGTGGGGCAGGCAGACCAGGCGACGCCGTAACGGCACGGCTGTGAACGCACCCGACCGATCGGCGTCGAACGGCAGGAGCCTCGCCCACCGCGTCCAGAAGATGGTCGGACGCGACCCGGACGAGGAACACCGTGTGGCAACGCCGTTGGAGTTGCTGTTCGACCTGACGTTCGTGGTCGCGTTCGGTGTCGCGGGCGACCAGTTCGCCCACCTTGTCGCCGAAGGACACGTCGGCGCCGGGTTGGCGGGTTTCTCGTTCGCGATGTTCTCGATCATCTGGGCGTGGATCAACTTCTCCTGGTTCGCCTCGGCATACGACACCGACGACTGGATCTACCGGGTCACCACCATGATCCAGATGATCGGCGTCGTCGTCCTGGCGCTCGGCATGCCGGAGATGTTCGCGTCCATCGACCGCGGAGTCGAACTCGACAACACCGTCATGGTGTCCGGGTACATCGTCATGCGCGTCGCCATGGTGTTCCAGTGGTTGCGCGCGGCCAGGCACGACCCCGACCACCGTTCGGCGTCGCTGACGTACGCCACGGCGCTCGTCTTCGCACAGATCGGCTGGGTGACGCTGGCGATCGCACCCCTCACGGTCGAGTATGCGTTCGGCCTCGGCGTCGTCCTCATCCTCGTCGAGATGAGCAGCCCCGTCATCGCCGAACGGTACAAGGGCGGAACACCCTGGCACGCACACCACATCGTCGAGCGTCACGGTCTGCTCGTGATCATCACGCTCGGCGAGGGTGTGATCGGCACGGTGGCCTCACTGTCCGCCGTCGTCGAGCACCAGGGGTGGTCGCTCGACGCGATCCTCGTCGCCGTCGCGGGCATCGGACTCACGTTCGGACTGTGGTGGGTGTACTACATCCTGCCGTCGGCCGAGGTGCTCGCGGTGTATCGCCGCCGCTCGTTCGTCTGGGGGTACAGCCACATCGTGGTCTTCGCCGCGCTGGCCGCCGTGGGGGCCGGGTTGCACGTGGCGGCGTACTACATCGAACACGCCTCCCACATCGGCGCGACGGCGACGGTGCTCGCCGTCGCCGTCCCCGTCGCGATCTACCTCGCGGCCGTGTACCTGCTGTACACGTATCTGCTGCGGGTTCCCGATCCGTTCCACGTCCTGCTCCTCGCCCTGACCGCGGCTACGATCGCGCTCGCACTCGTGCTGGCGGCGCAGGGCGTGTCGATGGCGTGGTGCCTGATCGTGGTGATGCTGGCACCGGTCGTCACCGTCGTCGGATACGAGTTGCTCGGGCACGCCCACGAGGCCCGGGCACTCGAGATCGCGCTCGGCGGCGCGGACGCCGCCGAGGACTAGGACCAGGGAGTCAGGGGGCGAGGCCGGGCGACACCGTCGACGATCAGATCGACCCGCTCGTCGAAGAAGGCCACGAGTCCGCGTACTTCCGACGCGTCGACGAGTGGATTGTCGTAACGCCACGCGATGTCGTGAAGCAGTCCGCCGCCGGTGACCGCCGACCGATAGGTGGCCTCGCCCTTGTATGCGCAATACGTCTTCGTCGCACTCGGGTGCAGTTCCGCGACGATGTCTTCGGGCGGCAGGTAGTAACGGACCGGCAGCATCGTTTCGAACAGCATGCTCGCCCGCCGCGAGTCGGCCAGGACCGTGTCGCCCATCCTCAACTGCACGTGGCGGGACGTGCGGCGAACGTCGATGCGCTGGAACGGATCGTGCGGATGGCCGACGATCTCGTCGTCCTCCTCCAGCCAGCGGTCGAAGCCGTCGAAATCGAGAACCACGTACCCGGCCAGGTCTGCGTCACCGGGCCGGAACCCCAGGGCGTTCCGTGCGCCGTCGATGCGGATCGCGACGGGCTCGCCCTCCGCACTGTGCACCGAGAACGGCACCCGCGGATCCAGCACCGGCATCGACGTCACGTCCGGCAGCGCGAAGCCTGCTGCTTCCGCCGCCGGCACAGGCCTCACCGGCTCCGGCGTCACCTCCGCGGCGATGTCCTCCTCCGGCACCGCGTAGGTGGGAACGACGCGCCGGGGTTCCCAGACCAGAACCGCACGGTCGCTGTCGACCACCGTGGTCGCGTTCAGCACGGCGCGGATCCGCTTCGCCGTCGGCTCGTAGCGAAGCTCGCGTAACTGACGTCCGACGGTGTCGCGTAATCGCAGGCCCATGAGTTCGAGACTAGGCCGTGTCACCGGACCAGGCCGAGGGAAGCGATGAGGTCCTCGTGGAACTCGAACCAGACGCGGTGGCAGGAGTCGCGGTCGGTCGCGGTGATCCAGGCCGGATCGGTGCGCGCCCGCTCGACGGCGCCGGCAAACCGCCGGTGGTAGCCGGCGAATCGGTCCGTGCCCGCGACCAGGCGCGCCTCGAAACCGGCCAGGGCCCGGGCCGCGGACGCCAGGCGGGTGGTGGTCTCGTCGAGGGTCACGGTGGCCTCGCCGATACCCAGCTCGGTCAACTGCCAGGCGGTGCACGCGTCCGCGACGGCGACGTTGTGCGGCAGGAACTCCCGGTGGACCTGCACCACCACGGTCCGGCTCCCGCACCGGTCGAGGTCGGCGGCGAGCAGTCGCTCGCCGTGCACCTTCCCGAGGTCGGTCAGGGACCAGCCGCTGTCCTCGGCGAACGTGGTGCGGGTGGTCCACCCCCGGGCCTGGGCATCGAGCAGGTGCTCGACGGTCGCCTCGACGGGCAGGTCGAATCGGGCGGCGACACGCGCGGTCTCGGCGTAGCCCAGGATCCGCACGGCGTGCAACACCAGGATGTCCGTCGGAGTGCGGTAGGCCATCAGATCCTCCCGGCGTTCGGAACAGCGACGTGCCCGCGAGTGCCGTCCACGCGGACCAGCAGGCCGTCGGTCAGGGTGATCATGGCCTTCGGCGCGGCCAGGACGGCGGGGATGCCGAACTCGCGGGCGACGATCGCGGCGTGCGCCGACACCCCGCCGGTCTCGGTGACCACCGCACAGGCTGTGGCCAGCAGCGGGGTCCAGGCCGGCGACGTCGTACGGCAGACCAGGACGTCGCCCGGGCGGAAGCGGGTGAAGTCGTCCGGGCCGCCGATGATCCGCGCAGGGCCGACGGCCGTGCCGGGGCCGGCCGCGATGCCGGCCAGCAGCACCTCGCCCGGCGCTGCCTCCGGGTGGAGAGGGGACATCACCCGGCCACCGCTCAGTCGTCCGCGTCGCGGTCGCCGACTCGGGACACGACCCGGCTCAGGCGCTGCTGGGCGGCCTGAGCCGAACCCAGGCCGAGCGCCTGGGCAATGTCCGGCCAGGTCAGCCCACTGCCCCGGGCGGCGAACAGCAGACCGGCCTCGATCTGGTCGAGTTCGACCCGAGCCGAAGACAGCAGCCGCAGCGCGGCCGAGAGGACCGCCGGGTCCGGACCGTTCGTATCCCGGGACATCCACGCCGCGAATCTGATGAGGTCGCCGTCCGACCGTGGCTGGTCGGGATGCTCCCACGGACGCCGCGCGAGCCTCGCGGCGCCGGCCCGGTTCAGCGTCGTGCGTGCCGAATCCAGCTCGGCCGCGTGTTTCTGGTCGTCGGTGGTCACCCGACCACTCCACGCCATCAACAGTCTGTTGTCAACAGACTGTTGATGGTCGTGTTGCCCCGGCATCGTCAGCGGGCGAGGATCCCGGCGACGAAATCCTGCGCGTCCTGCTGCGACGCCCCGATCGTCCCGCGATGGTCCGCACCCTCGTACGTCCGATACGTGAGTTCGTTCCCGTTGTCCTGCAACGTCTTCACCATCAGATCCGTCGACGGCTTGCTCACCACCAGGTCGCCGGAACTCTGCGCGACCAGCGTCGGGACCTGCACGTGGACCCTCGACGGCTCCTGGCGGCCCAGGTATTCCGTCAGCGGTCCGAGGTCGGCGTCGGGGCGGAAGACCTGACCCGCGGGCACCGGCGGCACCTTCCGGATGTCGTCGATGCACCCGGTCCGCGCCGCCGTCAGCAGCGGCTGCGCCTGCTCCGTCAGCAGCGCCGACGGGTCGATCGCGGGATCGGCGGCCTGCGCGCCGAGGAGGATCAGCGGGAGGAACGCCTCGGCCGCTTCGATACCCGGCACACCCGAGCGGAAGTAGTTCGGAGTCTGGTCGAGCCCGTTGCCCGGGGCGATCGCCACGGCGCCGCCGAGGTCGAGTTCCGGGGCGCGCTCCCCCGCCTGCGCGGCGGTGAACAGCGCCGCCTGCCCACCCTGGCTGTGCCCGATGACGAACCAGGTCGAGCCGACCGCCGGATCCACGTCGCGGGCGGCACGGACGATGTCCACGACGGCGTTCGCCTCCGTGTCACCGTTGATGTACGGATGGATACCCGGCGTGCCCAGACCCTGGTAGTCCGTGCTCACCACCGCGTACCCCTTCGCCACCCAGTCGTCGAGGGAGTCGTTGACCCCGGAGAGGTAGCTGTGGGCGGGGCCGCCCGCGAAATCCGCGGACGGGGCGCAGGCGTCCGCGACGCCGGTGGTGCCGTGCGCCCAGCTGATCACCGGATACCCGCCCTCGGGGGCCGGCGTGCGGGGAATCGCCACGGTGCCCGACACCACGACCGGGTCGCCGTTGCCGTCCTGCGATGTGTAGGTGATCACCTCGGTCTTGGCGGCGCTCGGCAGCGCGGGACCGTCGGTCACGGGGCGGGCCGACAGCAGTTGACCCGGCCGGGGCGACGTGTCGGTGATCGTCTCGGATGCCGCACTGGAACAGGCACTTCCACCGAGGAGGACGAGCGCGGCCACTGCGCCGATGCTTGCGCGCGAGACCGTCACGAGAACGCCGCCAGCGGCTCGGAACCCGACCAGTCGTGGCCCCAGTAACTGTCCGCGGTGATCTCCTCGGCGGTGTAGTGCGTCTCGTCGACGAGCATGCCCTCCGTGCCGAATTCGAGGTCCCAGCCGCCGGGGGCGCGCACGTAGAACGACACCATGCGGTCGTTGGTGTGCCTGCCGAGGGTCGACGAGATGGAGAAGCCGAGTTTGCCGAGCCGGTCGAGTGCCTGGCCGACGGCGTCGAGGGTGTCGACCTCCGTCATCAGGTGCACCATCCCCGGTTCGCCGCTGTGCGGCGCGGGGCACAACGCGAGGCTGTGATGGCGCTGGTTGACGC
The DNA here is from genome assembly GCF_017068395.1 of Rhodococcus pseudokoreensis. Lineage (NCBI taxonomy): Bacteria > Bacillati > Actinomycetota > Actinomycetes > Mycobacteriales > Nocardiaceae > Rhodococcus > Rhodococcus pseudokoreensis. Next base: position 1,458,515 of record NZ_CP070619.1, read on the forward strand.
CCATGAACCGCACCCGGCGGGCCGGCCCGGGGGCGTCGGCCGGTCCGAGGCGGATCGCGCCGCGGGGCAGGAATCCCAGCACCTCGGTGTAGAACGTGTAGGCCTCCTCGAACGCCGGCGTCGGGAGGACCACGTGGCCCAGTCCCTGCGCGCCGGTGACGAAACGGCCCCCGTGCGGGGTGACGACGGGACTGTGATCGAGCACCGGCCCGAAGAACACCTCCACCCGGGTGCCGGACGGATCGTCGAACGCGATCACCTGCTCGGCGTCGCGGTAGCGCGACTCCTCCTCGGACAGGACGTCGACCGTGACGCCGGACTTCTCGACCTGCTCGCGCACGCGCTGGAGGGCGAACTGGTCGCGCACCTCCCACCCCACGGCGAGCGCCTTGTCCGTGTCGCCGGGCAGGACGATCAGCCGCGACCGCCGCTCGTCCACGCGCAGGTACAGGCCGTCGGGCTCGGGGCCCGACCCCTCGGCCATGCCCAGCCCGTCCACCACCAGCTCACGCCAGCGTGGCACGTCCTTCGTCTGGATCCGCAGGTAGCCGAGCCCTCGGATGTCGGTCATGTGAAGTCCTTTCCTGGGGGGCGGCTCCGCCACCCGTGCGTGGTTGACGAGTCTCTGGACTCGTTAACCACGCACGGGCGCGAAGCGCCTAGATCATCGAGCGGTGGATGCCCTGGGGTTCCCCGCCGAGCTGGGTGAGGGCCGAAGAGTGGAAGATCGACCCCGGCACGTGGATCGCGTGGGAGAGGCCGGCGTGAGCGTCCCGCCAGAACCGCTGCATCGGTGTCTTCAGTTGGAGCGCACCGCCACCGGAGCGCGCGAAGATCTCGTCGACGGCGCGCACCGCCCGCCAGGCGGCGGCCGTCTGGGTGCGACGACCGATCGATCGCAGCTCGAACGACACCTCCCGGCCCTTCTCGGTCATGTCCCAGAACCGGTCGACCGTCTCCAGGATCGCTGCGCGGGACGCCGCGATCTCCGCGGCGGCCTCGCCGATCGCGAACAGCACGTACGGGTCGTCCTTGATCGGGGTGCCGGAGACGGTGACGCGTTCGCGTTGCGCGTTCAGGTGGCAGGCAAGCGCGCCCTCGGCGATGCCGATGAGCGAAGACGTGATGCCGAGCGGGAAGATGCACGAGAACGGGAAGTTGTAGAGCGTCTGGGTTCGGCCGAACTCCTTCGGCGCAGACCCGTCGAAGACCTTGTCGGCCTGCAGCGTCCGGTATTGCGGGATGAACGCGTCCTTGACGATCAGGTCCTTGGATCCGGTGCCACGCAGTCCGACGACGTTCCAGCTGTCCTGGTCGATGTCGTAGTCCGACCGCGGGAGCAGCACGTGCAGGATCTTCGGGGGCATCACCCGGTTGCCGTCCCGGTCGCCGACCGCGGCGCCGATCATGACCCACCCGCAGTGGTCGGTGCCCGAGGAGAACGACCACCGTCCGTTGAGGACGTAGCCGCCGTCGACGGGCACGGCCACCCCCATCGGGGCGTACGGCGACGCCATCCACATGTCGGAGTCCTCGCCCCACACCTCGTCCTGCGCGGTGCGGTCGAAGAACGCCAGTTCCCAGGGGTGGACGCCGACGATGCCGCTGACCCAGCCCGCGGCTCCGTCGATGGCGCCGATGCCCATCGCGGTCTCCGCGAACTCGCGGGGGTGGGATTCGTAGCCGCCGTATTCCTTGGGTTGCAGCATCCGCATCACCCCGGAGTCGCGCAGCCGTTTCGCAGAGGTGTCCGACAGCCGCATCAGCTTGTCGCCCTCGGCGCCTTCCGCGCGGATCTCGTCCGCGTACTGTTCGATCCTGTCAAGAACCTGGCCCATGATGATCTCGGCTTTCTGGTATCGGTACCCGGCGGAACGCCTAGGCGGACTTCTTCTCGGCGACTGCGGCTTCCGCGGACTGCCGGTCCGCGAGGCCGAGGGCGATTTCGATCAGCTGGTCCTCCTGACCGCCGACGAGCTTGCGCCTGCCGGCCTCGATGAGGATTTCCGCACCGGACACGCCGTACCGGCGGGCATGGGAGTCGGCGTGCTTGAGGAAGCTGGAGTACACGCCCGCGTAGCCCATGGTCAGCGACAGCCGGTCGAGCAGGCAGTCGCCGTCCATGACGGGCCGGACGACGTCCTCGGCGGCGTCGATGATCTTCAGCGTGTCGATGCCGGTGCGGATTCCGAGTTTCTCGGTGACGGCGACGAACGCCTCGACCGGGGTGTTTCCCGCGCCGGCGCCGAAGCGCCGGGTGGAGCCGTCGATCTGCAGGGCGCCCGCCTCGACGGCGAGCACGGAGTTGGCGACCCCGAGGCCGAGGTTTTCGTGGCCGTGGAATCCGACCTGTGCGTCGTCGCCGAGTTCGGTGACGATGGCGGACACGCGGTCGCTGACGGCGTTCATGATCAGCGCGCCCGCCGAGTCCACGACGTACACGCACTGGCAGCCGGCGTCGGCCATGATCCGGGCCTGCTTCGCGAGCACTTCCGGTGACTGGCTGTGCGACATCATCAGGAAGCCGACGGTCTCGAGCCCGAGGTCGCGGGCGAGACCGAAGTGCTGCACGGAGATGTCGGCTTCGGTGCAGTGCGTGGCGATGCGGCAGATGCTCGCGCCGTTGTCCGCGGCCTCGCGGATGTCGGATTGGACCCCCAGTCCGGGGAGCATGAGGAACGCGATCTTCGCCCGTTCCGCCGTCTGCACCGCGGCCTTGATCAGTTCCTGTTCCGGGGTGTGGCTGAATCCGTAGTTGAACGAGGAACCGCCGAGTCCGTCACCGTGGGTGACCTCGATGACCGGAACCCCTGCGGCGTCGAGCGCCCCGACGATGGAGCGGACGTGGTCGACGGTGAACTGGTGGCGTTTGGCGTGGGAGCCGTCGCGCAGGGACGAGTCCGTCACCCGGATGTCGAGTTCGGCACTGTAAGGCATCGGTATTCCTTCGAAGAGTGGAGGGGCGGACGCGCTCAGACGCCGGCGCCGAGGATCTGCGTCGCGAAGCTCTCGCCGACCTTGGTGGCGGCGGCGGTCATGATGTCGAGGTTGCCGGAGTACGGCGGCAGGAAGTCGCCGGCGCCCTCGACCTCGAGGAAGATGCCGACGCGGGCGAGTCCTCCGCTGATCGGCGTCGGGTCGTCGAATTGCGGTTCGGCGCGCAGGCGGTAGCCGGGTACGTACGCCTGCACCGACGCCGCGACGTCGTGGATGGACGCGGTGATGGCGCCGCGGTCGGCGTCGGCGGGAATGGAGCAGAACACGGTGTCCTTCATGAACATCGGCGGTTCGGCCGGGTTCAGGATGATGATCGCCTTGCCCTTCTTCGCCCCGCCGATCGTCTCGATGCCGCGGCTCGTGGTGATCGTGAACTCGTCGATGTTCGCGCGGGTGCCGGGCCCCGCGGACGGCGAGGCCACGCTGGCGACGATCTCGGCGTACGCCACCTCGGTGATCCGGGAGACGGCGTGGACCATGGGGATGGTCGCCTGGCCGCCGCAGGTGATGAGGTTGACGTTCGGTGCGGTGCGGTGCTCGCCCATGTTGACGGCGGGCACGACCGCCGGTCCGAGCGCGGCGGGGGTGAGGTCGACGGCCTGGATGCCGAGTTCCCGGTAGCGGGGGGCGTTCACCCGGTGCACGTAGGCGGACGTGGCCTCGAACACGATGTCGGGGCGCTCGTCCTGGGCGAGCAGCCAGTCGACGCCCTCGGCGCTGGCGATCACACCCCGGTCCGCGGCGCGCTTCAGTCCCTCGCTGTCGGGGTCGACGCCGATCATCCAGCGGGGCTCGATGATCTCGGAGCGGAGGAGTTTGTACATCAGGTCGGTGCCGATGTTGCCGGATCCGACGATCGCGGCGAGAGCCTTGGTCACAATTATCGCCTTACTTGAATTCTACTGATACGGAACCGATGTCACTGAAGTCGGCGCGGAACACGTCGCCGGGGCGGGCGTCGATCGCGCGGGTGCACGACCCGGGCAGGATCACGTGCCCGGCCTCGAGCCGCACCCCGAAGCTCGCGACCTTCCGCGCCAGCCAGGCCACGGCCTTCGTGGGGTTGCCGAGCACCGCCGACGCCTCGCCCCGCGCGATCTCCTTCTCGCTCTGGAAGAGCACCGCGGAGATTGCGCCGATGTCGACCTGCGCCGGTTCCACGCGTCCGGCGCCGAGGATCACGCCGGCCGACGACGCGTTGTCGGCGATCGTGTCGGCGAGCCCGATCTTCCAGTCCGTGATGCGGGAGTCGATCAATTCGATACTGGGAACGATGTATTCGGTGGCCGCGAGCACATCCGCCTCGGTGCACCCCTCCCCCGGCAGTGTCTCGCCGAGGACGTAGCCGATCTCCACCTCGATGCGCGGGTAGCAGAACTGCGCGGTGTCGATCGGCGTCCCCTCGGCGTACACCATGCTCGACAGCAGGTGTCCGTAGTCGGGCTCGTCGACGCCCATCATCTTCTGCATGACCTCGGACGACAGCCCGACCTTGTGGCCGTATACCGTCTCCCCCGCCGCCAGCCGCTCCCGGATGTTCAGCAGCGCGATCTCGTAGGCGTCGACGACGTCGATGCCCGGGAACACGGTGGTGAGCGGGTCGACGGGCGCACGGTCGCGTTCGGCGTTCCGCAGGAGGTGGGCGGCGGACAGTCGCTGCGCGTCGCTCAGCATCAGGCCACCTCCCCCGCACGTGAGTGCTGTCGTGTGTTCCGGGACTCTTTGCCACTCACCTGGGCGGCGTGCTGCGCGGCGATGTAGCCGAACACCATGGCGGGACCGATGGTCGCGCCGGCACCGGCGTATTCGTTGCCCATCACCGACGCCGACGTGTTGCCGGTGGCGTACAGGCCGTCGATGACGGAACCGTCCTCGCGGAGCACCCGGGCGTCGGCGTCGGTGACGAGTCCACCCTTCGTGCCCAGGTCGCCGGCCTCGCAGCGGATCGCGTAGAACGGCCCCTGCGTGATCTCGTCGAGGCACGGGTTCGTCATCGTCGGGTCGCCGTAGTACCGGTCGTAGGCGCTGTCACCACGGCCGAAGTCCTCGTCCGTACCGGTGCGGGCGAAACCGTTGAACCGGTCGACGGTCGCGACGAGGGTGTCCGCTTTGACCCCGATCTTCTCCGCCAGGTCGCGCAGCGTGTCGGCCTTGTGCACGACGCCGGAGTCGTAGAACCCCTGCGGGAACGGCACACCCGGCAGCACCTGCGCGAACGGGTACCGCGACTTCGCCTTGTTGTCCATCACGAACCACGCCGGGACGTGTCCGCCGTCGAGTTGGTCGTGGACGAAGTTCACGTACGGCGACGACTCGTTGGTGAAGCGTTCACCGCGGCCGTTCACGATGACCGACGGTGGAATGCACCGCTCCGACACGAGCGGGATCACGGCGCCCATCGGGTGCAGCACCGACGGCATCCACCAGGCGTCGTCCATGAGGCCGACCGCCGCGCCGAGCTTCTGACCGGCGGCGATGCCGTCGCCGGTGTTCTCCCGCGCGCCGGCGCTGACGTCCGGAACGCCGTGCCTGGGCAGGTACTTGGCTCGCATGTCCTGGTTGTGGTCGAACCCACCGGTGGCGAGCAGCACGCCGCGGCGGGCGCCGATCCGGACCGTCTGTCCGTCGCGCTCGGCGAGAACCCCCACGACCGCTCCGGTGCCGTCGACGATCAGTTCCGTCATCGACGTCTTCAGCCACAGCGGCACCCCGGCGTCCTTGAGGACCATCCGCATCCGCGCCACCAGTGCGCGTCCACCGGTCGCCATGTGGCGTCGACGGACCACGTTGGACGCCACCCGCCACGCCGCCACCAGCGACGCCTTGCGGCCCTTCCAGGTGCGCTTGACCATGGCGAGGTCGTGGTAGTCCTTGGACGTGACCCACAGGCCCAGCGGACCTTTCATGCTGTTGGGACGCTGGAACTGCTCGTCCTCCTTCAGCGCCCGGGTGTCGAAGGGCATGCATTCGATGGTGCGTCCGAGCGGCCGTCCGCCCTCGTATTCCGGGTGGTAGTCGGAGTAGCCCTTCACCCAGTACAGCTTCATGTGCGGGCTGCGGTCGAGGAGTTCCATCAGCTCGGGACCCTTGTCGACGAACGCGTCGAGGCGGTCGGCGGCGACGGTGCCCTCGGTGATGATGTCGAGGTAGCGGCGGATCGACTCGCGGGAGTCGACGACGCCCTTCGCGCGCAGCGTCGGGGCGTTGGGTATCCAGATGCCGCCGCCGGAGATGGCGGTGGATCCGCCGAACGTCGCGCCCTTGTCGATGACGAGGGTGTCGATCCCGCGGTGGGCCGCGGTGATCGCCGCGGCCATGCCGCCGCCACCGCTGCCGACGACGAGGAAATCGACTGTGGTGTCGAAGTTTTCTGCGGTGCCGCTCATCGTCCGCTGCCGTCCTTGCGGAGGAGGAAGGCGAGGACGGCACTCTCGAACGCCGTCTTCTGCTCGATCATCGCCCAGTGCCCGCAGTTCGGGAACACGTGCAGTTCCGCCCGCGGGATCGACCGCATCGGGATGATCGCCATGTCCAGCGGGCTGACCCGGTCGTCGCGACCCCACGTGAGCAGCGTCGGCGCCGTCACCTTGTGCAGTTGGGCCCAGTACGGGGTCGCGTCGGACTCGAGTGCCGCCTTGGCGCCGGCCTCGAACGCGGCCTTGCTGTACATCTTGCGGGCGCTGGCGAGGGTCTCGGGGTCGGTGGCCTGCGTCCAGCGTTCCTCGATCAGTTCCTCGGTGACCATGGCGGGGTCGAACACCATCGAGTGCAGCCACGCGATCAGTCGTTCCCGGGTCGGGTCGTCCGTGAATTCCATCAGGAGGTTGATGCCCTCGCCGGGACCGGGGCTGAAGAGGTTCCTGCCGATGCCGCCGATGGTGATCAACTTGGCGACCCGCTCGGGGTGTGCGATGGCGAACTGGGTGCCGACGATGCCGCCCATCGAGTTTCCGAGCACCGCCACCTCGTCGAGTCCGAGCCCGTCGAGGAAGCGGAGCACCGCGTCGCCCGCGGTGAGCATCGGGTGACCGCCGAAGTCGTCGCTGACCCCGAATCCCGGGAACTCCAGGATGAAGGTGCGGAAGTGCTCGGCGAAGACGCCGAGGTTGCCGCGGAAGTTGCGCCACCCCGTCACGCCGGGGCCGGAGCCGTGCAGCAGCAGAAGCGGCGGGCCGTCGCCGGCCTCGTGGTAGCGAAGCACGCCGAGGTCGGTCTTCAGCTCCTTCAGGGTGCCCTCGTAACTCGAGTCAGTCGTCATGGTCGATCACGTTGCCAGCGTGTTCCCGGCTCGGACAGGAGCGATCCCGGTCAGCGAGACACCGCCCCGCCCGGGCACGGTCGGGGCGGGGACTTCCACTGACCGAGACGGCATCTCGTGACACCTCGGGGGCGCCCCTAGCCTCGGGGTCGATCGCCGAAACGGTCGGCGACGCAGAGCAATCGGAGGCGGTCTGATGGCAACCGAACCGGCCGGAAGCAAAACCGCGGCACACCCGGACGCACCGTCACCGGACGAGATGCGCCGGGCCCTCGGACAATTCGCCAGCGGCGTGACGGTCGTGACGGGGCTCGACGCGGAGGGCCCGGTGGGCTTCACGTGCCAGTCGTTCGCGTCGGTGTCGCTGGAGCCGCCGCTGATCCTGTTCTGCGCCGATCACCGCGGGCGGGCGTGGCCGCGCATCCGGCGGTCGGGGCGGTTCACGATCAACGTGCTGCGCGAGGACCAGACGGACCTCTGTGCCCGGTTCGGTTCGAGCCGGGGTGCCAAGTTCGACGGGCTCGCGTGGGAGCCGTCGCGGTGGTCGACGCCGTCGCTGCCCGGGGTCCTCGTCCGCGTGCACGCGGACGTGCAGTCGGTGCACACCGCCGGCGATCACGACGTCGTGATCGGACGCGTCCGGGAACTCGAATCGGTCTGCGAGGAGCGCCCGATGGTGTTCTTCCGGGGCGGTTTCGGTCTCGGTGCCGCTCCGCTGCCCGTGCGCGCGTAACGAGTCCAGGGACTCGTCAACCACTCACAGGAACTAGAGCCACTGACCCGACTGCACCGCGAGGAGCTGGTCGAGGGTCTCGGTCGACCACGAGCTGTCGGGGATCTCCGGGGTCCGGCGGCCGCGACGGGGCGTTCCCAGTTCGGGGTGCAGCGTCCGGGTGACCTCCCGGGCGGCGTCGACGACGAGCGGGGCGACGCGCTCGAGTTGGACGGTGCGCGCGTCTCCGCACAGCGAGATGCCGGCCACCGGCCCGTCGGCACTGCGGACCGCGACTCCGACGCACCCGATTCCGCGCACCGCCTCCCCGCGCTCGAAGGCGAGTCCGCGGCGCTGCCGGATCCGGTTGAGCTCCTGATGCAGCGTGGACAGTTCGGTGATCGTGCGGTCCGTGCTCCGGGTGAGCCGCGGCCCGTACATGCCGTCCACCTGCTCCGGGTCGACCCACGCGAGCATCGCCTTGCCGCCCGCCGTCGTGTAGGCGGGCACGCGCCCGCCCACGCGGGACGGCAGGCTCGCGGCCATCCGCCCGCCGACCTTGTCCAGGTACACGCTCTCCGCGCCGTCCAGCACGGCCAGGTGCACCACCATCCCGGTCTGCATGTGCAGCTCGTGCAGCAGCGGGGCCGCCGCGGCCCGGACCTGGCTGTGCCCGTTGTCGCCGCCGCCGAGCCCCATCGCCCGCCGCCCGAGGCAGTAGCCGAAGCTGGCGTGGTCGACCCAGTCGAGACGGACCAGCTGGTCGAGGATGCGGTGCACGGTGGACCGCGGCAGCCGGGTGCGGCACGCCACCTCTTCGAGCGTCAGGCGCGACGTCCGGCCGTCGAACGCGTCGAGGATCAGCGTCATCCGTTCCACCATCGACGGCGGCAGATCCTTCTTCGCAGCGGGTACCGACAGTGCATCATCCGAATCGACGACAGTCATCGACGCCTCCAAATATCCTGGTCACACGCATGCGCCCGACAAAAACTGAAATGAATTCTTAAAATAATAACAGCCGCGCCCGCCGCGGGGAAGGAATCGGACAACCGCCGCGTCCGGTCACCGGGAATGCCCGCGCACCCCACGGGGCGCCTCCACTACAACGGTGACGACAGACGACCCCGAGAGCGGAGTTACGAACTGATGCACATAGGAATCGCGCCGCCCATCGTCATCGCGCACCCCGCCGTCCGCGCGAACTGGGAACGCAGCGCCGGCATCGCGGAGTTGACCGCGATCGCCCGGACCGCCGACCGCCTCGGCTACCACCACCTCACCTGCAGCGAGCACGTCGCCGTCCCCACCGACGTCGCCGTGGACCGCGGCGGCACCTACTGGGACCCGCTCGCGACCCTCGGCTTCCTCGCCGCCCACACGACGGCCATCCGCCTCGCCACGCAGGTTCTCGTGCTCGGCTATCACCACCCCCTCGAGATCGCCAAGCGCTACGGCACGCTCGACGTCGTCAGCGGCGGCCGGCTCGTACTGGGGCTGGGCGTGGGCAGCCTGCGCGAGGAATTCGACCTGCTCGGCGCGCGTTTCGACGACCGGGGCGCCCGCGCCGACGACGCCCTCGCCGCGCTGCGTGCGTCCCTCTCGCAATCCCGGCCCGAGTACCACGGCCCGTTCTACGACTTCGACGGCGTCGTCGTCGAACCGCACGCCGTCCAGCCGCGAGTCCCGCTGTGGATCGGGGGACGGACACTGCGGTCCCTGCGCCGCGCGACGACGCTCGGCGACGGCTGGGTGCCGTTCGGTCTGCCGCTCGACGAGTTGTGCGCGCTCCTCGCCCGGGTCGACGTCCCCGCGAATTTCGAGGTGGTCCTCAGCGCAGGCGCACCGCTCGATCCGATCGGCTCCCCCGACGCCGTGGCGCGCTCCCTCGAAAAACGTCGCGAGGCCGGCACCACCGTCGTCAGCGCCACCCTCGCGTCCACCAGCGCAGCCCACTACTGCGAGCAACTGGAGGCCCTCCGGCAGCTGGGCGACACCCTCGGCCTCTCCTTCCGCACCACGACCGAAGACAGGATCCGCCCATGACCGGCACCGAAGAACTCGTCCGCACTCTCGCCGAACGCGTCACCACGCTCGAGGACAAGCTCGCCATCCTCGAACTGATGACCGCCTACGGCCCCGCCATCGACAGCGGCTCGGCCGACGCCGTCGCGCGTCTGTGGACCGAGGACGGCGTGTACGACGTCGACACCGGGGTGATGCGCGGGCATGCGGCCATCACGGCGATGGTGCAGTCGCAGGCACATCAGGGCTGGATCGGCGGAGGCTGCGCGCACATGCTCGAGCCCGGGCACGTACGCGTCGACGGCGACACCGCGGTGGCGACGTGCAAGTCGCAGTTGATCATTCACGACGACGCCGGGTTCCGGGTCCACCGGATCACCGCAAACCGGTGGGAGCTCGCCAAGATCGACGGCGAATGGAAGGTGACCCGCCGGATCAATCGCCTCCTCGACGGTCGCGAGGAGGCGCGCACCCTGCTGGCCGCGGGGGTACGCGACTGAGCACGGCTTCGGCTGCACCGAAACGAGGCCCGCAGGTGCTGCGGGCCTCGTCCTCGTGCGGGGGGCGACGGTCAGGCGACCATCTCCGACTTGGGTGCGGCCGCGGCGGCCGGGCGCTCGATCTTGTTGCGGGTGAGGAGAAGTCCCATCACCGCGGCCAGCAGACCGGAGACCGCCAGCGCGAAGAATGCGTAGACGAATCCCTTCTCCGAGTACTGCGCGGCGCGGCCCACCAGCACGACGCCGGGGATCGCGACGATGGCGATCATCATCTGGCTGCCGATCGCACTGCCCAGCGAGCCCGACAGGTTCAGCATCCCGCCGGCGATCCCCTGCGTCTGCGCGGGCACGGTGCGCATGATGAGGTTCGGCAACGTCGCCGTCGCGGAGCCGAGCCCGAGGCCGATCACCAACTGCCCGAACATCATCTGTGCGGTCGAATCGTGCAGGGTGGCGAGCAGGACCGACCCGAGCGACAGCGCGGCGCCGCCGAACACCAGAACCGGCGCGGGGCCGATGCGCCGGGTGAAGTACCCGCCGACGGGACCGGCGATCATCGACACGATGCCGGTGGGGACGGTGTAGACGGCCACGGCGAGGGCGGTGACACCGAATCCGTAGCCGAGACCGAGGCCGGGATCGGTCATCACGAACATCGGGATGAGCATCGAATGGCTCACGAGGACGAACTGGACGAAACCGCTGGCCGCCAGGGTTTTCGCGACGGGGCCGTGCCGGAGCATCTGCAGGTCGATGAGCGGTTCCTTCGGCGTGCGTTCGTAGACCAGCCAGGCGGCGAGAATGGCAAGACCGCCGCCCACGCACAGAATTGTCTGCGGATCCGTGTATCCCCAGGTCGCGGCCTTGCCGATGCCGAACAGCAGCACGAAGGCGCCGAGTCCGAGGATGACCGCACCGAGCACGTCGAGCTTCGACCGGGTACGCAGGGTGGTCTCCGGCACGAAGACCGCGACCGCGATGCCGACGACCGCCACGTGGACAAGTTGCGCCCAGAACACGCCGGTGTAGCCGAAGTGATCGATGAGATAGCCGCCGATGATCGGGCCGAGGATGGTGCTGGCGCCCATGCCCGTGGCGACGAATCCCACCGCCACGGGAATGATCGACGGCGGCAGGATGTCGCGGATCAGCCCGTAGGCGAGCACGAGGATCGCCATGCCCGCACCCTGGAGGCCGCGGCCCACGAGGAACAGCTCGAATGTGGGGGCCAGCGCACCGAGGAGCGATCCGGCGCCGAATACCGCGGCCGACACGAGCATCATCCGCTTCTTGCCGTAGATGTCGCCGAGTTTGCCGACGAGCGGAGTCGAGGCGGCGAGCACGAGCGTGACGATCGTGATCACCCAGCCGACGTTCGCGGTGCCGAAGTGTTTCGCGATCTCCGGCAGCGCCGGGGTGACGAAGTTGTAGGCGAGCGGGATGACCTCGACCAGCAGGATGATCAGGGCCAGGAGGGCGAACGACTTCCCGCGTGAGAGCGGTGCGCGCTCCGCCTCACCTGGGGACAGGGGCATGTTATGCATATGTGGCTCCGGGGGATTCGAGTGGATCAGCACGCCCAACCTGGCACGGCGCCCAGTGACGCCGACCACAATTCCCACTCACCGGGACCTGCCCGCAGCCGGTGCCCGGCGACGCGAATCGGCGCGAATAGTAGAAAACATTCCTTCACGTTATTGCGCCAAGATAGTGACTGATCAGTAGTTCATGCGATACAACTAGAATGAAATCTAATTTTCTCTTCGCGGATCAGGAGTTCCCATGACGGAATCACTCAGCCTCACCGGACGCACCGCCGTCGTCACCGGCGCAGGCGCAGGCCTCGGCCGGGCCGAAGCCCTCGCACTCGCGGCCGCCGGAGCCGCGGTCGTCGTCAACGACATGGGCGACGGTGCACACGAGGTCGCCTCGGAGATCACGGCGGCCGGCGGCCGGGCCGTCGCCGTCACCGGTGACGTCTCCGACTGGGCGCTGGGCGCACGCCTCGTCGACGAGGCCGTCCGCGCGTTCGGATCGATGGACATCCTCGTCAACAACGCCGGAATCCTGCGCGACAAGATGATTTTCAACCTCACCGAATCCGACTGGGACGACGTCATCCGCGTCCACCTCAAGGGCCACGCCGCCACGTCCCGCGCCGCGGCCGTGCACTGGCGCGAGGCGAGCAAGGCCGCCGGCGGTCCGGTGTACGGGCGGGTCGTCAACACGTCGTCGGAGGCGTTCCTGTTCGGATCGGCGGGACAGCCCAACTACTCGGCCGCGAAGGCCGGAATCACCGCACTCACACTGTCGACGGCGCAGGGCCTGTCCCGCTACGGGGTCCGGGCCAACGCGATCTGCCCGCGCGCCAGGACGGCCATGACCGCCGGCGCATTCGGCGCGAACCCGGGCGACGCGGACCTCGACCCGCTGTCCCCCGAACGGGTCGCCACCCTCGTCCACTACCTGGCCTCCCCCGCCGCCGACGAGATCACCGGGCAGGTGTTCGTCGTCTACGGCAAGATGGTCGCGCTCATGGAGGCACCGAAGGTCGAGAACCGCTTCGACGCAGCGGGTTCCGCATTCTCACCCGAGGAGCTCGACGGCCTCCTCACACCGTACTTCGCCGGTCGCGGACCGTACGAGAACTACGCGGCGTTCAGCGTCGCCGAACTGGAGAAGGCCGCGCTCGCGACCGGCGACCTCGCCGGTGCCTGAACCGCGATCACAGAAGGAGCGCACGATGAGGCTGCAGGGTAAGACGGCGATCGTGACCGGCGGCGCCGGCGGCATCGGACGGGCCGTCACGACGGTGTTCGTCCGCGAGGGCGCGAACGTCTTATTCGTCGACATCGACGACAAACACGGCCGGGAACTCGAGCTGGAACTCGGACCGGCCGCCCGTTTCCTGAACGCCGACATTTCCCGGCGCGAGTCCGCCGAGCAGATCCGGGACGCCGCCGTCGCAGCGTTCGGATCGGTGGACGTGCTGGTCAACAACGCCCACGCGTCGCGTCAGGCGTCGCTGATCGACCACACCCAGGAGATGTTCGACCTCTCGTTCCAGACCGGGTTCTATCCGGTGGTGCACCTGATGCAGGCCTGTTACGAGCAGTTGAAGGCGGCGAAGGGTTCGGTGATCAACTTCGCGTCCGGGTCCGGACTCGACGGGATGCCCACCCAGACGTCCTACGCCGCCGCGAAGGAAGCGATTCGCGGGGTGAGCCGGGTGGCGGCCAACGAATGGGCGGCCGATCAGATCCGGGTCAACGTGATCTGCCCGTTCGCCGCGACCGAGGGCGTCCTCGCCTGGCAGGAACAGTTCCCCGACCGCGCCGCCGCGTCCGTCGCGAAGGTTCCACTGCAGCGCATCGGCGACCCCGAGACCGACATCGCGCCCGTCGCCGTGTTCCTCGCGTCCGACGATTCCCGATACATGACCGGCCAGACACTGATGGCGGACGGCGGCAGCATCAAGCTGCGCTGATCCGCCCGGACAGGAGAGAAGACGATGAACGACTTCCAGGGGCGAGTCGCCCTGATCACCGGCGGCGCCCGCGGCCAGGGGCGCAGCCACGCCGTCGCGCTGGCGGAACGCGGGGCAGACATCGTGCTGTGCGACCGCTGCGAGGACAGCGCGGCGGTGAACTATCCCCTGGCCACCGCCGCCGACCTCGACGAGACCGCCGAACTGGTGCGCGCCGCCGGCCGCCGGTGCCTCACCGCCAAGGCGGACACCGCCGACCGGGCCGCGATGGACGCACTCGTCGCGGAGGCGGAGTCCGAGTTCGGGCGGATCGACATCGCGGTCGCGAATGCCGGCGTCTCCGTGGCCGCCCCGGTGCAGTCGCTCACGCAGGAACAGTGGTCGGAGGCGATCGGGTCCAACCTCACCGGCGTCTTCAACACGGTAGGGGCGGTGGCACCCGGCATGATCCGGCGGGGATACGGCCGGATCGTCACCATCTCATCGATGCTGGGCCGCGCCGGAAGCACCAACATGGCGGCGTACGCGGCGTCGAAGTGGGGCGTCATCGGGCTCACCAAGAGCGCCGCACTCGATCTCGCCCCGCACGGCATCACCGTGAATGCGATTGCGCCGGGCAATATCTCGACACCGATGATCCACAACGACGCCCTCTACCGGATGATGCGTCCCGATCTGGAGGCACCCGCCGCGGAGGATGTGGAACCGGTGTTCCGCAGCCTGCACGCCCAGCCCGTGCCGTGGCTGGACGCCGCCGAGATCACCCGCGTCGTGCTGTTCCTCGGCGCCGAGGGCAGCGCGCACATCAGCGGCATCGTCCTGCCCGTCGACGCCGGTACTGCCGCCCGCGGCCTGTGAGTGCTTGTTAACCGCCCGACGTTAGTAAGTACTCACGGGTGCAGGTTGATCAAGGCTTTGACCATGTCCGTTTCGGCGCTACTCTGAACCCATGCCCGAGGAAACGACCGACCAGAGCACTTTGGACTTCCTGTCCTTCATGGACTTCGCGGTGGGCAAGACCGTGGACGAGTTGCCCGAGGTCGATCCGGTGTCGATGCGGCTGGTTCTCGCTCTGCACCGGGTGACGAGCGCCCTCGTCTACGACCTCGAGGCGACGGTCCACCGGCCGAGCGGGTGGAGTTGGCCGGGGTTCCGGGTGCTGTTCGTGTTGTGGCTCGCCGGACCGTGCGAGGCCAAGCGGGTGGCGTCGCTGTCGGGGATGAGCAGGTCTGCGGTGTCGGCCCTGGTGAACACGCTCGAGCGCGACGGGCTCGTGACTCGGCGACCGTCCGCCGGCGACCGGCGGGCCGTCGATCTCGAACTGACGGACGCCGGGCGCGAGGCCATCGTCAGCACGTACACGGCGCACAACAAGCGCGAGCAGACGTGGACCGAGACGCTGACACCGTCGGAACGGGTCGTCCTGATCGGGTTGCTGGAGAAGATGGCGTCGGGCACCGCCGCCCGCGAAGCCGTCAAACGCAGCTAGCCGTGTCGAGCAGGTGATGGCCGTGAGCAGTCTCATCCGTCCCGGGGAACAGCGTCTTGTGTCGTTCGACGAGTTCCGCGAGTCGGTGAGCGACGCGTTCGTCCCCCTCGAGATGACGTCGGCGGACCACGACGACTTCCGCGGCGTGGTGCGCGGCGCGACGGTCGGGGCGGTCCGGATCAGTGAGGTCACGGCCGCCCCGCACGTCATTCGGCGCACGCCGCGGACGATCCGCGCCGCCAACCCGGACTACTTCAAGCTCGGACTGCAGGTGGGCGGCTGCTGCGTCCTCGCCCAGGACGGTCGGGAAGCTGCGCTCACCCCGGGCGACTTCGCGATCTACGACACGACCCGTCCGTATCAGCTGTCGTTCGACGACCGGTTCCGGATGCTGGTCGTGATGTTCCCCCGGAACCTCCTGCGCGTTCCGCCCGACGGCATCGCGCAGCTCACCGCGCGCCGGGTGTCGGGCAGGCAGGGGCTCGGCGCCGTCGTCACGCCCCTGTTGCGCGGGCTCGGCGAGCAGATCGCCGACGCCTCCCCCACCGTCGCGCTGCATCTCGGCGATGCCGTCCTCGACCTCGTCGCGGCGGCGTTCGCGGAGCAACTCCACCTCGCCGACGGGCTGATTCCGCGGTCGCGCGGGGACGAACTGCAGGCCCGGGTCACCGCGTTCATCGACGAGCGGCTCGCCGACCGGGAACTGGATCTGCAGTCGATCGCGACCGCCCATCACATCTCGGTGCGACACCTGCAGAAGATGTTCGAGGCCGAGGGCGACACGGTCAGCGGATGGATTCGGCGCCGCCGCCTCGAGCAGTGCCGTCGGGATCTCGCCGACCCCCGGTACCGCGAACTGCCCGTCTCGGCCATCGGTGCCCGCTGGGGTTTCGCCGACGCCGCCCACTTCTCCCGGCTGTTCAAGGCCACGCACGGATCGGCACCGCGCACCTATCGCGCCGAAGCCACACCGCTCACCGAGACGGCGAGTCGGATTCGATGATCTCCGCGATCTCGTCGACGTGGACGGGTCTGCGCCAGCTGTCCCAGCCGACGTGGATCTGCCGCGGATGAACGGCGGGGTCCAGCACGGCGGATTGGTGAGTGTGCCCGTGCAGCAACCAGTCTCCCCCGTCCTGCAGGCGGTACTTCACGCCCCGGTCCTCATCGGTGTGGTCGCCGGTGTACGGGAAGTGGGACAGCAGCACCGTGCGGCCGGCGACCTTCCGTCGCGCGAACAGCTGCACCGACGCGAATGTGTCCAGGAAGACCCGCTGCCTGAGGTGGCTGTTGCGGTTCGCCATCGGGTGGCACGAGTCGTGATTGCCGGGGATCAGATGCAGTTCGACGTTCCGTGTCCGCGCGAACTCGTCCAGCGCGCGGAGCGCCCAGTCCTCGGCGGCCTTACCTCCGACGGTGATGTCGCCGAGTATCCACAGTTGATCCCCGCTCCCGACGGCGGCGCCCATCGCGTCGAGAATGGATTCGTCGTGCGCGTCGATCTCCGCGTCGAAGCCCCGGATCTCCACCAGTCGGGCGTGCCGAAGGTGTAGGTCGGACGTGAACCAGACGCTCATTCCAGGAACCGCGACCGCAGCTCCGCGAAGAACGCTGCCGACAAACGTGTGAAGTCGTCGGCGCTCACCCGGATCCGGTCGCCGATCTCGAGCTTCAGAACGGACTTGGCGGGAACGTACGCGAGGACGTTGATGCCGCGCAGGACGCCGCCGTTGTTCATCAACGAGTCGGCAATGATCTCGACTTCGTTGAGCGGGTTCGCGTCCTTGCCCGTCACCGCCCGCACCCGGTGGACGAAGTAGCGGTCCAGCGCGAGGATCATGTTGCCGAAGAACAGGGGCTCGAAGTCCTCCAGTGCGGCGAAGACCTTCTTGCCCGTGACCTCGCCCGCGATCGCTCCCGTCAGCGACGTGTACGCGGCGAGTTGCTCCGCGACGGACGCCTCGGCGTGGTCGATCTCGTCCTGCGTGTAGTTCTTCCGTCCGAGCACTTCGCCGTCTCCTTCTATCACCGGGTGCCGGATCGACACGCTGAGAACTCCCAGACCAGCAGTGTTCCACCTTTCGCGTCCCAGCGGATCGGGGTTGGAGGTGCGATACTCCCGGGTGGCTCCTGGCTCGTATTCAAAACCGGCAACCGAGCAGTCCGGAAGGATGCACCGATGAAGGTCACGATCGCACGAACCGTAGGAATTGCCGCCGCAGTCACCGGCGTGGGTCTACTCGCCGCACCCACGGCATCCGCGGCACCCGAAGACCTCTCCGTAAATATCGCCGTCGAGGGCAACGCGATAGTCATGGACGTCGCGTACGACGTCCCTGGCGCCGTGGTGTGTGTGCTGAACACCCTCCCCGGCGACGGAACCGTTCCCGCCGCCATCGCCGGGCCTACCGTGGTGATGGGGGGCGACGACGGCGAACTGCGGGCCACCGTCGAGCCCGGCGAGTACACGGTGCAATGGTCCTGCTCGAGCATTCCGTCTTTCGAGCAGTGGGGCACCGCTCCGCCGCTGACCAACGGCACAGAGGACCCCACCACCGTCACCGTCACCGACACGTCCGGGCCGGGCGGCGGAGGCTCGTCGGGCAGCCCGTTCGGGAGCTGACGGCCCCGCATACGTGAGTGGCAAAGCGTGTTCGAGCACTCTTTCGCACTCACGTATGCGGGATCGTCGAACTTCCTGGGGCGGGGGCGTAACGAAACCGGTGCGAGTGGGGATTGACAGTACGGAATCCCGCAACGGACAGGAACCCTCCGCCATGGCTACCGTCACGCACATCGATATCGCTCGCGCCCGCCGCTCCCGTCGGGTTCTCTTCATCGGAAACCCCACCCGGTACAAAGAGGTGTCGCACTGGGCGATGGTCAAGCAGTGGATGGTCGTCCACGGACTCGAGCCTGTCCGGAAGCTGGACGGCCCCGCGCTCTGCGCGATTGTCACCGAGGACGTCCTCGACGGAGTGGGCTCGCCCCAGGACGCGCAGGCGATTCAAAATGCCCGTGAACAGGGCATTACGGTTATCAGCGTGCACGACAGCACCCAGATCTGGCAGGCCACGGCCCGCGTCCGCGCGTCCATCGCGCGATCCGGGGGCGGCGCGCACTCGAGCCCGCACCACCAGGGAGCCTGAGAAAACCGCAGGCCGTCGTGGTCGACTGGGACGGTGAAGGCTACGCCGACGTCGGCGCATTGCAGCGTGCCGTCGCGGAGCAGTCGATCGCCGATCTCGACCTCGCCGGCACTGAACGGGTGCTGGACGTGGGGTGCGGCGATGGGTTCGTCACGCTCCGGATCGCCGAGCGACTCCCCGGCGGTGCGGTGGTCGGAGTGGACGCCTCCCCGCGGATGATCGCGAAGGCAGAATCGAGGGCGGTGCCGGACGGGGCCCGCGCCGAGTTCCGCAGCGCGGACGCTCGCGACCTTCCGTTCGACGGCGAGTTCGACGTCGCGGTGTCGTTCAACGCGCTGCACTGGGTTCCCGACCTGCAGGTGGCGTTGGCCGCGATCGCCCGCAGCGTGGTGGGCGGTGGCCGGGTGATCGTCCAGATGGTGTGCGCCGGTCGACGGACCAGCGTCGAAGACGTGATGATGACCATCTCGGCGCGCCCACGCTGGGCGGAGTTCTTCACCGACTTCACGGCGCCGTACATCCACGTCGAGCCCGCGACATTCCGCGGACTCGCGAAGACAGCAGGACTCGACACCACCGACCTCGTCGTGCGGGACGTCGAATGGGACTTCGGTTCCCGGGAAGAATTCGTGCGGTGGTGCACCGTCGGATCCACCGACTGGACCTCACACCTCGACGACGCCGCCGTCCCCGCGTTCATGGACGACGTCGCACGCGAGTACGAGCAGATCTCCCGACGCCCAGGGTTGTTTCTGTTCACCCAGATGCGTGCCGAACTCGTCCGGGCGTCCTGACAGCCACGCGTCGGCTGTGGTGGGACCGTAGCTTCCTCGGTCAGGGACGGAGCCCCCGCGCCTACTCGAACCTTTTGTGAGGACTCTCAGCCTGTGCTCTTCGAATTGATCTCGGCGAGGCCCGTTCCACCGAGTTGGGCGCCGGTCAAGTCGGCGCCACTCAGGTCTGCACCGCTAAGGTCCGCTTCGGTCAGATTCGCGTCGCGCAGATCCGCGCCACGAAGATCTGCATATTCGAATCCGCCCCGCGCGCGTAGATTCCCGTGCACTTCGAATTACGAGAATCGCTCGACTCAGCCGCCCGTTCTCGAGATCTGGCGTTCGATGACGCGCACTTCTCACCGCCAGGCAGCGCGGTGAACGACCACCTAAAGCCGGGTGTCAACTATGGTGTTGAATGCGCAAATGCGGGGCGACTCCGTCCGAGCCCTCGATTTCCTGCGGTCCAGTAGTAGACCCAACAAGGGGTCGCCTACCCCACTTGTGCCGGGCGGGCTTGCTCGAGATCAATGCAGGCCTGCAGAGGCTGGCTGATCAGTGCAAACGTCGCATCGAGCCGCGCCAGTGTTTGTGTGGACGACTCGCCAGTTGCCGAACTCTCCCGGAAGCCGGCGAGATACGCCGCTTGCAAAGCGCCGCCGACAGCAGAGGGCACGACGTCGATTGCACGCAAGCCTGTTCTCGCGGCTACATAGCGACTGATTGCCTCCCCCCATGCTTGCCAGTGGGCAGCTTCGCCGTCTTTCAACTCCGGAGTGGTGTCGAGTAGCTCGAACCGCCTCATCCAGGTGCCCTCGTCATCAGCT
Source organism: Rhodococcus pseudokoreensis (assembly GCF_017068395.1). NCBI lineage: Bacteria > Bacillati > Actinomycetota > Actinomycetes > Mycobacteriales > Nocardiaceae > Rhodococcus > Rhodococcus pseudokoreensis. Next base: position 1,478,732 of record NZ_CP070619.1, read on the forward strand.
ACCCCGCCGGTGGCTTCCATCACGGCCTGACGGATCGCTGCCATTACCGGAAGTTGGAGGTCCGCCGAGTTCAGGGCATCCTCCGTGGCGCGGATGTACTCGTCGAAGACCCACCAGACCAGTTCGGACTTGGACCCGTAATAGCGAAAATAGGTCGTCTTGCTGATGCCGCAGGCGACTGCGATCGCCTCGATGCTGGTACTCGAATAGCCGTCCCGCAGGAACAACTCGATTGCACGCTGCTCAATCTCGAGTCGTGAACTTCGACGAGGACGCCCTCGTGCATTGCCGCGGTTCGTCATGGTGAATCGAGCATACCGACCCGCGTCCAGGAATCAGTTGAGAGCTGGGTCACCAAATCTTTTCGGAACCTGGTACCGTTATTACTGTTCATACGACCATCAGCGCGCCGTGGGTAGGTCACCCAGGCGCCCGACGAAAGGAGTCGAACGCGCCAACGAAGTGGGAGAATGTTTCTCGCAGGGCCACACGGACCACGCTCGCGGGCGACCGAAAGCATGGGGGGCGCCCAGCGGGCAGTCGATGGTCGATGCTTCACAAGCGGACGTTCACTACGTCGCGGATACGGAAGCGCGAACCGGGACGCCAACGCGCTGCGGCAACGATCAGGCCGCTCCTTCGAATCGACTCGCACCCCCTTCGTACTAGGCCCAAGAGCTGAACATGCTGCGGTCCTTGCAATTTCGCTCGGCGCGATCCACGTTCGACATTGAACATGTCAACAACGCTGCGCTGCAGCCACCTTCGACCTTCGTCCTCGACAACTATCCACCCTTCGAGATGTGCTCGAATCGGGTCCACCTGAATACATCGAGCCCCTGACACTCGGTCGATACTCGGATTCCGCTTCGCCCGAACGGAATACCTCTTGCCCGACGGCGTTGCAAGCCGCTCGTTCTCGCCCACAAACAACGGCGGTGCGGGCAGTGTTTAGGCAATCCGCTTGCTCACCAATGACTCTCGTGCCACCTCGTGTCACTACGGGGCGCGCCGGTCACCGCCCTTTCATGCCTCACGCAGCGCCCGAACAGTATCGACCATCAACGGGCAGAAGCTAATACCGACAAAGTCACGCCAATGTCTACGTTGATGTTGACACGTCGCAGAATCTTTGCGACGCTCATCACAGTGCACACGCCATCGCAAGAATCGAGGCCAAAGATGGACTCTCCGACCACCCGTGTTCGGCGGGCAACGTCCGAGCTATACGCGGGACGGCCAGTGGTCCTCACGGGCGCGAACCCCACCGACGACGCACACCTTCTGATTGCGGCCGAGAAGTCGACCGTGGAATCCGTCTCGTTCCTGGTGCGATACGGTTCAGGCCTCGTATGCGCAGCGCTGACCGGCAGCGGGTGTGACCGCCTCGAACTCGCCCCCATGGTCGGCGCCGACAAGACGGACGCAGATACCGAATACACGGTGAGCATCGACGCCGTCGCACCCGGTACCGGCATTTCTGCAGCCGACAGGGCACACACCCTGCGGTTACTGGCCGACAGCTCCAGAGCTGCCAACGCATTCACCAGACCAGGACATGTCCTTCCTGCCCGAACAGCCTCCGGGGGTGTGCTCGCCCGCCGAGGCCCGGCAGAAGCGGCTGTTGACCTGGCAGCTGCGGCAGGACTTCATCGAGCCGGCGCATTCACCGCACTCGTCTCCGAGGACGATCCCACCTTGATCGCCGACACTGCCGAAGCCGAGCGTTTCGCCGACGCGCACGATGTCGCAATTGTCTCGATCGAGGAGCTCGTCGAATACCGGCGCACGACGGAACTACACTTGCAAACTCAGTTCGCGGTCATACGGAATTCTGAGTACGGACACGTTCACTGTGTCGGCTATCGCAGCGATGTTTCCGATGTCGAGTATGTGGCGTACTCAATAGATTCCTCGCCTCCTACCGCCAATCCCCTGGTGTGTTTCGAGCGAGAGGTTGATCCTGCACCACACTTGTCGACAGGAGTCGCCACAGCAGCACTGGATGCAGTCGCCGAAAATGGCTACGGCACAGTGATTGTAGCGAGACGCAACGACGGACGTGCGAGCACAGCAGACATCTGCGCCGATCTGGCCGAGATCGTGCGCGACTGTGGCTACCGCTCCCCCTTCCTGCACAACTTTCCCACACCACAGCCACCCTGTCGTCGGGCCGAGTCGGCGAAACACATTTTCAGACGGCATGGCCTCCACCAGCGTTGTCACCGAGGCTGACGCTCGCTCAATAGAAGAGGTCCATATTTGCCTTTGGAGGCGCCGCACCAGACAGCACGGACCTTTCGATCCCACCCTGCAAATGCTCACACATGATGGCGAAATACTAGGAGAACAAACATGGAATGCGGAATCTTTCACACCCCCTACATGCGCCCGGGACGCAAGGACAAAGAAACCTTCGATTACTCACTGTTGCTTGCGGCTGCAGCCGACAAGTTCGGCTACCGCGACTTCATGGTCGGGGAGCACGGCATGCAGGCGTGGGAGAACATTCCCAATCCTGAGCTTCTGATCGTCGCTGCTGCGCAGATCACCAAGCGGATGCGTTTCGCCCCTATGGCGCACATCGTGCCGCTACACAACCCGTCAACCCTCGCCGTACAGGTCGGCTACACCTCGCAGCTGCTCGAAGACCGCTACTTCCTCGGCGTCGGTGCCGGCTCGTGGGAGAATGAGGCCGTCCTTCGGGGCCAGCCAGGCGACCTGTCCGAAGCCCATCCGCGACTGATGGAAGGGCTCGAGGTGATGGACAAGGTCTGGCGTCAGGAGCCGTTCGACTTCGAAGGCAAGTACTACAAGGCATCGCGGCTCGACGCCCAGATCGACCCGGGTAGCGTCGCATCGCACGGCTCGTTCAAAACCAGGGAAGGCGAGGAGTACCACCTGACCGCCGACCATTCCCCTCATGGTGGCGCAGACGGCCTCGAGATCGCAGTGACCGGTCTGAGTAAGAACTCACCGTCACATCGACTCGCCGGCGAACGCGGCTGGACCCCAATTTCCTTCTATGGCGGGTCGGAGCTGCTCAGGTCTCAGTGGAAGACGTACTCGGATGCGTGCCAATCCGTCGGTGCCACGGCGCAGGGATCCAAATTCAAGATCGCACGCGACGTGTTCGTCGCCAGAACAGACGAAGAGGCGAAAGAAAAGGCAAAGAACGGAGCGATCGGGTATGCCTGGAAGAAGTATTTGATGCCGGTGTACCAGAAGTACCGGATTCTGCAGGGATTCATCGACGACGCCGATCACAAGGTCGATATCGATGATGTCGACTTGGACTACCTCGCAGACCACGTCTGGCTCTGCGGAAGCCCCGAAACGGTTATCGCCAAGATCGAGAAGACTTTCGACCTGGCAGGTTTCAGATACGGCCAGATTGCCGTCAACACCCACGACGCCCTGGACGACCCCGCACCCTGGGTGGAGTCCCTCCGCCTTTTCGCGACGGAAGTTGTTCCGCACATCCCCGTCGAGGGAGCTCACGAAACCGTGGCCGTCAGCTGACGACTGCTCGGCCCGCCCTACCCGCGCGATCGACTGCGAGAACGGGCCTCGAGGGAAGGGCGGCCTCGGGCGCAAGACGGAATCCATGATCGCACAACTCGGGAAATCGCGACCGCCGGTTTCCCGAGTTGTGTATATGTCTGCGCTGCAACGAGCACCGTGGTGATCACAGCCGGACCCCATCAACTCCATCTACATGAGTGTGGATTCTATCAACAATGGGGTTGACACAAGCCTGACGGTTCCGGCAAGCTGCAGAGAGGCGACGCATATCACACCCCGGTGGGTCGACGGCAAAGTTGCATCCACATCCTCACAGTCACCGCGTGCGGACGCAGCGTTGACGATCAAAGGACGATTGGAAAGCACGCAATGAACTCGAAGGCTTCGTCGGTCTTGGACGACGACCGCGTGATCGATCCTCGACAGTTCCGCGACATCCTCGGTCACTTCCCTACAGGAGTGGTTGCGGTGACAGCAGCAGACATCGAGGGGCGCCCCGTCGGTATGGCAGTGGGATCGTTCACCTCGGTTTCGCTGGATCCGCCTCTGGTGGGCTTTCTTCCGGGCAAGTCGTCGTCCACATTTCCGAAAATTCGTGCCGCCAAGCGGTTCTGTGCGAACGTACTGAGAGCGGACCAACAGCATGTGTGCCGCAACCTGTCCCGCAAGAGCGACGACAAGTTCACCGACGTCGACTGGACTCCGACACCATCGGGAATGCCCCGAATTCTGGGCTCCCTGGCGTGGATCGACTGCGAGATAACCGACGTGCACGACGCGGGGGATCACCACATCGTCGTCGGCCGCGTGCACCACCTCGAACTCGACACTCCCGAGTCACCACTCATCTTCTTCCAGGGCCGATACGGCGGCTTCGCCACTGCTGAACCGCACGATTGAGGTCGTATCTTGTCGACGATCACGGTGACGTTGCGCTGCGCCGCCTCTGAATCATTATCCGCGAGAAAGCGAGCCCATCATGTCCACCGCCCGAGCGGCTGTCCTCGTCGGCCCCAATAATATCGAGACCTGGGAGGTCAATGTTCCCGAGCCCGCACCGACAGGGGTGCTGGTCCGTGTTGTGGTCGGCGGAGTGTGCGGCAGCGACGCCCACATCGTTACCGGTGATGCCGGCGTGATGCCGTTCCCGATCGTCCTCGGCCATGAGGGCGTCGGCAGGATCGAGAAGCTCGGCGTCGACATCACCACGGATTACGCCGGAGTACCGGTTGAAGCGGGTGATGTGGTGTACTGGGCGCCGATCGCTCTGTGCCACAGATGTTATTCGTGCACAATTCTCGACAACACTCCGTGCGAGAATTCTCGGTTCTTCGAGAAGGCAGACCTACCCAACTGGGGCAGTTACGCAGACTTCGCCTGGCTGCCGCCCGGGATGGCCTTCTTTCGTGTACCCAATCATGTCGAACCGGAGGCCCTGGCCGCTTTAGGTTGCGCATTGCCGACAGCGCTGCGCGGGTTCGAGCAGGCAGGTGGGTTGCGGTACAACCAATCCGTGGTCATTCAGGGCGCAGGCCCGGTGGGGCTGTCGGCGGTGTTGGTCGCATCATTGTCCGGGGCCGGCGAGATCATCGTGATCGACGGAAACGAGAAGCGCCTGGAGACTGCACGAGGCCTCGGCGCGACAGCGACAGTTTCTCTCACGGAGTCGTCCGCCGAGCAACGCATCGAAGACATCTATGCCCTGACCGGGCCGTCCGGGCCGGATGTAGTCGTCGAGGCGGCGGGAATCCTCGATGCCTTCCCCGAAGGTATCGACCTCGTCGGGCAGCACGGCCGCTACATCGTCCTCGGGCTGTGGGGTGCGATGGGAACGATCCCCGTGTCGCCTCGACTGCTCACCACAAAGAATGTCCAGATCAATGGGGCAACATTCCCGAAACCCAAGCACTATTACAGCACCGTGCAGCTGGTCGCACGGTGTCAGGACACCGTGCCGTTGTCGAGCCTGGTCACCCACCGATTCTCCATCGACGACGCAGGCGCGGCGTTGGACGCGATCCGCACCGGAACGGTCATCAAGGCAGTCATCGACCCATCCCTCTGACGCTACGGTCGACACCCACCGAGCAGTCGATCGATCGACTCCGTCCGACGCCTTACCCCACCGAGGAGTAAATATGCTGCCCACCGGAATTGCTACTGAGGGGCACCCGCGGGCAGCGCTGCCACCGCGAGCCGAGGGCTCGATTCGGCGCACAACGAGCATCGACGTCCTCCATGTTCAAGACCCGCCCGATCACGTTCAGTTCACGTGCAGGGGACGCGATCTCCTCACTGGTCGAGACGGTCATGAAATGATTTCCGAAGCGTCGTTCACCATCACGATGTCGAAGCGTGACGGGATCGTCGTATCCGTAGTGGTGCCGCACTCGTCGCCGGAGGTCCATCGACTCGTGGGAACAGGTCTGCGTCGAGGATTCCGGAAAGCAGTTGCCGAATCCGCTGTAGCACAACCCGGCTCGATCACCGCTCAGCTGCTCGACGACCTTCCGGTCGCCCTGATCGTGTCCGGCTATTCCACTACAGTCACGGACGCCCAGGTTCGCGAGCAACCCAACCTCGACCGCATCGGCGTATGCATGGGATGGCGCCGAGGCGGGACCGTCGATCTCGAGCTTGCTCGGTCTGGGACGATCCCGATTCCACACGGACCTGTCGTACCTGCGCTCGAGGACCAGGACGCAGCAGCATCGCATCAGGTTCCGTCGTTGGACCACCACGCAGTTCGCCGGGTACGACGAACCGATGTCATCAGAGACATCCGAGGATGGAGGGTCGACGCGTCGTTCCGCGACAGCCACACCGACGGAACCGGGACAGAGACTGTGATTCACGAATACGACTTACGGGCGATAGTCGATTCCGCCACAGACGAAATAATCGAAGCGATCGCCACGCCGAGGGTCTTGCCTTATCTCGAGTGTCCTGCGGCGGCCGCGGCCGTGCAGAACATTATCGGTATACCAGCATCCGATGCCCGGCGGACGATACCGTCGTTGATTTCGGGGACGGCGTCGTGCACTCATCTCAACGACTTGCTGCGGACCCTCGCCGACGTGCCCGCTCTGGGTAGACACTTGTCGTGATCGGTTCGCCCGCGACCCGGTCACATCGACGCGTGCCACCAATCGCAGCTCCTTGCCACAAAACACTGGGGAGAACCGAGGCATCAACAGCACGCCGTGGCCGAACTGACCGGTCGGTCTCCAACACGCTTTCTTCGAGATGACTATCGCGACCCCCGAGAGTCGATATCCTGAAGGAACAACCTTATGAGATGAGTAGCGTGTTGGAGTCCACGAGACCTATACCGATCAGGTTTTGCGCTCGACGCTGTCCCGGACGGTGAGAGGACTCTCTCGTGGCCGCTGATGATCCCTTCGAGACGGAGAGAGCAGTGACTCTGTCGGTGACGGAGGAGTTGATCGCGGCCGGCTTCGAAGATGCTCACGAAATCGGACGGGGCGGCTTCGGTGTCGTCTATCGATGCCTGCAGCCGTCGCTGGACCGCACCGTGGCAGTCAAGATCCTCGAAGCCGACCTGGACGAGGAGAATCGGGCCCGGTTCTTCCGTGAACAACGAGCAATGGGCCGCCTGACCGGTCACCCGAACATTGTTACGGCCCTGCACGTCGGCGTCACGGGCAGTGGCCGTCCCTACATCGTGATGCCGTACCACCCAAAGGACTCCCTCGAGGCACGGATTCGCCGCAATGGCCCGCTCCCGCTGGAGGACGCTCTCCGGCTAGGGGTGAAAATAGCAGCGGCGGTGGAGTCCGCGCACCGCGAGGGCATCCTGCACCGGGACGTGAAACCCGCGAACATCCTGCTCACCAATTTCGACGAGCCGGCGCTGACCGATTTTGGCATTGCCCACGTTTCCGGCGGATTCCAGACCGCCACGGGCACCGTGACCGGCTCGCCGGCCTTCACCGCACCCGAGGTTCTCAGCGGCGACCCCCCTACCGAATCCTCGGACGTCTACAGCCTCGGTGCCACCGTGTTCAGCGCCATCACCGGGCATGCGGCATTTGAGCGCCGAAGTGGTGAGCAGGTTATCGCCCAGTTTCTGCGGATCACCACCCAGCCGGTACCGGACCTACGTGAGCAGGGCATCCCAGACGAGGTGAGCGAGGTCATCGAGCGCGCGATGGCTGCAGACCCGGAGATCCGCCCCCCTACTGCCGCCGCATTCGGTGACGAACTGCGCCGGATTCAGAACGTCTACGGGTTCCCTGTCGACGAGATGGCCTTGTCCGGCGACGCCGGCGCCGCGGGCCACGATCTGGACTTGGCGAGTACTGCCCCTCAACCTGCCGAGTCCAGGCCGGCTCACCGCACATCGTCGCCCGCCGCCCGAGCCTCGGTGGGAGACCTGCCTCTCGCGCTCACCAATTTCGTTGGTCGCCGTAACGAGCTGGCCGAGGCGAAGAGCATGCTGTCGGCGTCTCGTTTGGTGACGTTGACCGGCATCGGTGGGGTCGGCAAGACACGTCTCGCCCTACGGGTGGCCGCTGATGCCCGGAAAGGGTTTGCCGACGGGGTGCGGTGGGTCGAGCTGGGTGAGTTGCAGGATGAGTCGTTGGTCGTGGGTGTGGTGGCCGCCGCACTCGGGGTGCGGGATCGGTCCGCCCGCCGACTCGATGACGTCGTGGCGGAGTTCCTCACTCCGAAGCACCTGCTGCTCATTCTCGACAACTGCGAGCACGTAGTGGATGCGGCCGCCGCCCTGACCGAGAGGCTGCTGCACACCTGCCCAGAGCTGCGGGTTCTGACCACCAGCCGCGAAGCCCTCGCCCTCGGTGGCGAGGCGGTGCTCCGCGTGCCGCCACTGGCGGTCCCCGCCTCCGAACGGACGCCGACCCTGCGCGGGCTCCCTCAGTACGATGCGGTGACTTTGTTCGTGGATCGGGCCTCCGCCGCGGTACCAGGGTTCGAACTCACCGAGGACAATCGCGGCGCGGTGTCCCTGATCTGCCAACAACTAGACGGCCTGCCCCTGTCGATCGAGTTGGCGGCGGCACGATTACGGGCGATGTCGCCCGAGCAGATCCTCGAGCGGCTCACCGACCGCTACACGCTGCTCACACGCGGCAGTCGCGGCGCACCATCACGCCAGCAGACGCTACGACTGTCCATCGACTGGAGTCACGACCTGTGCACGCCGCGGGAACAGCAGCTGTGGGCCCGACTGTCGGTGTTTGCAGGCAGCTTCGAACTCGATGCGGCCGAGGACGTGTGCGCCACGGATCTCGCCGCGGGTGATTTGCTCGATGCGGTGACCTCGCTGGTCGACAAGTCGATCCTGATCCGCGAAGACGCGGTCGCGGTGGTGCGGTTCCGGATGCTCGAGACTTTGCGAGACTACGGCCGGGAGAAGTCCGAGCAGTCCGGGGAGCATCCCGAATTGCGCCGCCGTCACCGGGATTGGTACCAGCAGTTGGTGTTGCAGGCAGAGGCTGAGTGGATCAGCCCGCGCCAACGGGAGTGGATCGGACGCCTCGAGCGGGAACAGGCGAATCTGCGTGGCGCGATGGAGTACTCCCTGTCAGAATGTCGGATGTCCGACCCCGGCGGTGACACGGCAGGACTGCGAATCGCCGCCTCCCTGTTCCAGTTTTGGCTCTCGCGCAGCCTTCTCAGCGAGGGGCGGCATTGGCTGAGCCGCGCCCTTGCTTGCCTGCCGGAGCAGCCGACCGCCGCACGGGTCGACGCGCTGTACGCCGACAGCATCCTGGCCGAACTGCAGGGCGAAATCTCCGCCGGAGTAGCGCGAGTCGATGAGGCGCACGCCCTGGCCGAGCAAATAGCGGACCCCGTAGTCCACGCGCGCGTCGCCCACGCAGACGGACTCCTGGCCCTCTACAGCGGCGATGTACCCCGTGCCTGCACCCGCCTGGAGGAAGCCCTCGAGGGTTTCGGCGACCGCAGCAACCTAGCAGATCAGGTATGGATCCGCTTGATGCTCGGTCTGGCGTACGAATTGCAGGGCGACGTTCCCCGTGCCATCGCCTGCCAACAGCAGGTGCTCGACACCACCGAAGCCCATGGCGAATCAGTCCTACGGTCGTATTCGCTGTGGGCCATGGCGGTTGCCGTCTTCCAGCAGGGCGAACCCGGTCGAGCAGATCGATTGCTGAAGCAGTGCATTCGCCTGACCCGACTTCTGGACGAACCTCTCGCTGCCGCCGTGGCCCTCGAGACGCAGGCATGGATCGCTGCCGGCGAGGGCAACACACAACGTGCAGCGGTCCTCCTGGCCGCAGCCGAGGCACTGGGACGATCCGTCGGGAGTTCCCCGATGCTGTTCGACAACCTGCTCCCCCATCATGAGCACAGCGAACGGCAGATCCACGCGGCACTCGGCGCACAAGCGATTGAAGCGGCATACCGGAAGGGGACGACCATGAACTTCGAAGAAGCCGTGGCCTTTGCCCTGGGCGAACACACCTCGCCCGCGTCGCCGCGCGCCGACCACGACACGACGAGCTTGACAAAGCGCGAGCGTCAAGTCGCCGACCTGGTCTCCCAAGGCCTGACCAACAAGGCCATCGCGACCCAACTCGTAATATCCCTGCGAACCGCGCAAGGCCACGTGGAAAACATCCTCACCAAACTCGGTTTCACGTCGAGGACTCAGATCGCGGCATGGGTTGCAGAACATGCCCAGAGTAAGCATGGATGATCCGGAAACCACAGCCAGGCAACGACGTTCGCACTACCGTGGCGCCATGCGCAGGGCGCCGTCCATACGAATGGTCTCACCGTTGAGGTAGTCGTGTTCGACGATCATCTGGGCGAGTTGTGCGTATTCGGCGGGTTGTCCGAGGCGGGAGGGGAACGGGACTCCGGCTTCGAGGCCCTTGCGGTATTCGTCGGTGACGCCGGCGAGCATGGGGGTGTCGATGATGCCGGGGGCGATGGTGTTGACGCGGATGCCGAACTGGGCGAGGTCGCGGGCGGCGGGGACGGTCATGCCGTGCACGCCGCCCTTGGATGCGGAGTAGGCGATCTGGCCGATCTGGCCCTCGAAGGCGGCGACGGAGGCGGTGTTGATGACGACGCCGCGCTGCCCGGACTCGTCGACGGTGTCGGTCTTGGCGATGGCGTCGGCGGCCAGGCGCATGACGTTGAACGTGCCGAGCAGGTTGACGGTGATGACGGTGCGGAACAGTTCGAGGTCGTGGGGGCCCTTCTTCGACAGGATGCGGCCGGCCCAGCCGACGCCGGCGCAGTTGACGACGATGCGCAGCGGCAGACCCGACTCGACGATCTTCTCGATCGCGGCCTGGACCTCGTCGCCGCTGGTGACGTCGGTGGGAAGGAGGGTGACGCCGTCGGGGACGTTGTCGCCGGCGCGTTCGATGGACTGGGGCAGGTCGAGTCCGAACACGGTGGCTCCGGCGTCGGCGAGACGCTTGGCGGTGGCGGCACCGAGGCCCGACGCTGCTCCGGTGACCAGTGCGGCGGTTCCCTGAATTTCCACAGTTCGCATCCTTCGTTTCCGGCGACCTCCGTGGGTCACCTCATGCTGAAGCGCCCCGCCTGTGCGGAGCACCCCTACTACCTACTTATGCGGCGAGCACGCACCCTCTTCTGATCGGCAGCTCGGACTCGCCATACGACTCGCAACCCGCTACCGCAATCTAAACATCTACGTTGATGTTGACTCAATTCCGAAAAGTTGCGATCCTTGTCACAGAAGGAAATCCGCGCACTACTTCGGCAGTGGCACAGTCTCCGATATTTCCGTCTACCGCAGGCAGCAACAGAATGGAGATCCACCGATATGGATAGTTCGATGTCGCGGGTACAACAGAGCCTCTCCGACCTCGCTGCCGGCAGGCCCGTCGTACTTGCGCCCGGCCCGCCCGGTGATCGCGATGGATATCTACTCCTTGCCGCGGAGAAGGCATCGCCGGCTTCCGTCGCGTTCCTCGTCAAGCACAGCTCTGGCTTCATCTGCGCCGGCGTCACACGGCGTGAATGCACCCGTCTCGACCTCCCACCCATGACGGGAACGGACCGTCGGCAATCCGGTGGCTGGCATACGGTGGCGGTTGACGCAATCGAGGGCGTCAGCACCGGAATCTCGGCATCAGATCGAGCGCACACCCTGCGGCAGCTGGCCAGCCGCGAGTACGGCCCGCCAATTCACCCGACCAGGCCATATCGTTCCGCATTGCGTAGCCGAAGGTGGTGTACTTGCCAATCCGGGCCCAGCCGAGGTGATCACCGACCTCAATCGGGCGGCGGGACTTCGGCAGGTGGGCGCATTCGCGGCGTTGGTCTCAGTCGAGGACCCCACCCAGAATGCGCGCGCACACGAGTGCCGTCAGTTCGCCGAGACCCACGAACTGAACTGGGTGACCGCCGACGATCTCATTCTCTATCGTCGAGCCGTTGAACTGCATGTTCGTACCACCTTCACGGTGACCAACCCCGGACCGTACGGCGATCTCCGCACGTCCGGCTTCCACAGCGATGCCACCGGGTCCGACTATGTCGCCTACCGAATCGGTGAACCGCACACCATCGACACCCCGCTGGTTCACGTGTACCGAGAGTCCAACTACGCGCCCCACGCATCCCCCGTCGACCAGGGCCTGCAAGACATGTTCGCGTTCGTTGCCGGCCACGGTGGCGGCGCAATTCTTGTCGAGCGGAACATGAACGACATCGACTCCTTCACCCTCACGCCGGAGGAACGTGCTTGCAAGCGAGCCGGCCGAAATGCCGATATCGCTCAGATCCATCGCGAACTGGGCATTACTGCGCCCCGCCTGCTCGCGGCACCAGCAGAGCTCCACGTCGCGCTGTGCGACCTCGGGATCGCTGCCGTGCTGGAACCTGCCGGCGATCCTGCGGCGGCGCCCACAACGAAATCGCCAATCGGATCGACCTCGACGTCGATCCGTTCCGTGCGCGGCGTTGTCGCACATGGTGATCAGCGCGGCCGCGAGTTGGGCTTCCCGACGGCCAATCTGACGGTCGACGACGACGTCTACACGGGACTCGTCGACGGAGTGTGGGCTGGTCGTTGTGCACTCCCCGACGGACGATCCGTGATATCGGCCGTGTCGATCGGGCGACGGTCCACGTTCTATGGGCGCGTGGGACCACGACTACTGGAGGCGCACCTACTCGACTTCGAGGAAGATCTGTACGGTCGTGAGATCACCGTGCAGCTGGATCACTGGATCCGTGGCCAGGCCACCTTCGCGTCGAAAGAAGAGCTGATCGCAGCGCTCGACGGCGACGTGCACAATGTCCGAGCGCTGACACGGGCCGCTCGCTCGCCGGAACTTCAATCCTCTGCCCCGCCAGACGAAAACGCCGTTCCCGGGTAGACATCGCCGAATACAGAATGCAACGCGAAGGATCGGAGATCGCACGTGCTCGCAGACACCAATGACCGTTTCGAACGCCAGATGCTGGGATTCGCGCTGCGCTGGCATCCTTACGGCGGAGGCTCGCGCAGACTGATTTTCGAGGAGTTCGGTCTGGATGCACCAACCTACTTCAGCAGACTCGCACGAATACTCGACGCCGACCGATCCGTCACGTCCGAGAAGACGCGCGCAGCGATCAGAAGTGTGTGTGCGGTGCGACTGCGGGAATGAACACACGAGCACCGCACCACACCACCCTTCGTCGAGGCAACCGAGGGCCGATGGCAGCCTGTGTTGCGAAGCCACTTCGCAAGATAGCGAGGATTGACGCAGGTCCCACTACCGTGCGTCCATGTCGGTTGTCAGTTCCGCGAGACGGTCCTGCAGTTGACGCTTGTTGATCTTGGTTGCGGACATCGGCCACTCATCGGGGCCGACGATGTACACAGCGCGGGGAATCTTGAAGTTACTGATCCTTCCCCGACAGAACTCGATCAGGTCATCCGCTTGCAGGGTGTGACCAGCACGGATCTCGACAAATGCCACTGGAACCTCGTCGAGCCGCTCATCGGAGCGTCCGATGACAGCGGCGGTTCTCACGGCAGGATGCTCGCAGAGGAACGCTTCGATCTCGATGGCGGCGACGTTCTCTCCACCTACTTTGAGCATATCCTTGAGGCGTCCGTGGAAGACCAGACAGCCGGACTCCCTGCGGCTGTACAGGTCGCCGGTGTGGAGCCATCGGCCTGCATCGAGTGCCTCGGCGGTCTTGACCGGATCCTTGTAGTAGCCATCGGTGACACAATAGCCACGCACCAGGATCTCCCCGGGCACGTCGATGGGCTGCTCGGCGCCGGTATCCGGATCGATGATGCGTACCTCGATCCCCGGCGCCGGCTTTCCCTGTGCTCCAGATCGGTCGGCAACGGTCTCCGAACGCTCGCTCAGGGCGTAGATGCCCGCGGTTTCCGTCATCCCGCAGGCCGCCACCAACTCGGCGGCCGGGAACATCCGCTGCACCTGCTCGATGAGAACGCGCGGCCCGATCAGAAACAAATAGCGTAAGGAGGCGAAATCCCCGGCATCGAACCTCGGATGATCCATCAGAGCCTGAATCGAGGCAGGGAACCACGGCCAGGCGGTCGTGGGGCGTTCGCGTGCAATCAGCTCGAGTGCCCGCCCAGGCTCGAAATAGATGTCGGTCAGGTACGTACCACCCGCCCCGATGGCTCCCAACAAGGGTGCGAGAGCTGCTATGTGGAAGAGCGGTCCAGCCGCCCAGCTGATATGACGCCCCTCGGTCGCCAGCCGCTTCGCGGCACGATCGACCGGCCCGCGAGTCAGCGCCTCGTGCGAGAGCATGCAGCCCTTGGGATGTGCTGTCGTCCCGGATGTATAAAGGATCGCCGCGGTGTCACGGACGCGCACACGCAGCCGCTGTTGATGCACGTCATCGCAGGTCTGGCGACTGGCCAGGCCGTCGAACTCTGATCGCCCGATGAAGCCGGCCTTGTCCTCACCTCGCAAGAGCACGGCGCCCCGCAACATCGGGGCCTCGGGGAGCGCGAGCCGTGACGTAGACGCCGCCTCCGACAAAGACGGGACAGCGTCGTGGATCAGGGCGACGAAGTCGACGTACTCGTCGGCGTCAGCCAGCGTGAGAAGTACCTCGAGATCGGCATCCTCGATGATGTACGCGAGCTCGGCTGCCTTGTGCCGGGCGTTGAGCGGAACCACGACACTGCCGATCAAGGCGGCACCGAAGAAGCCCTCCACGAATTCGATGCCATTCGGGGCGAGGAGTCCGACGTGGTCACCGAGCTGCACCCCGAGCGCGAGCAGGCCCCTGGCAACACCGGCGGCGCGGTCGAGGACCTCTTTATAGGTGTAGCGGTTGTCGGGAAAGACGATAAGGTCCTGATCGGGATGACGGTGGGCACCGCGGACCAACAGGTCTCCGACGGGTGTCACCTCACACCAGTCGCCGTTGTACGTCATGGACCCTCACTCGCGGAACTAGTGTGGAGCTACAGCAGCCAAGCGGTGGTTGCACCGACGTTATGCAACGAAGCACAATCTGTCAACGTTGAAGTTGATTGACGTCAACGTTGATGGCAGTCCGGGCCGGAAACGCGTACCATCCCATGGGTGCCCAGAACCACAGTGACTACCAGCAGCGGGATGAGTCGGCGCCGGCGGAGCGCACAGAACGAAAGTAGTCCCAACTACCAGGCAAAACGCCGCGAGTTGTTGCGGGATGCCGCCATCGTGTTCCAGGAAAAGGGCTACGAAGCCGCGACGTTGAACGACATCGCAGAACGGTTCGGCACCGACCGCGCTTCCATCTACTACTACTTCGCCAGCAAGAAAGAGCTCTTTCAGGCGCTCTTCCACGATGTGGTCAGCGGCGTGCTCGATGAGAACATCACGGCCGCGGAGGCCGTGCTGGCACTCGATCTATCCACCGCGGAGAAACTCCGCCGCCTGGTCGAACTCCAGCTGCTGTCGTACGAGAACAACTATCCGTACGTGTACCTGTACATCCAGGAGGACATGGCGAAGCTCGAGTTCCAGTCGACGCCGTGGGCCAAGGACATGCTCCGGAAGACCAAGCGGTTCGAGAAGATCGTTTCCGATTTGCTCGACGACCTTGTCGCCGAGGGAACCTTCCGCGGTGACATCCCTACGCCGCTGATGGCCAAGGCGCTATTCGGGATGATCAACTGGACCCACCGGTGGTTGAAGCCGGGGCCGCGCAAGGTCAATGCCAAACAGACTATCGACGCCTTCTGCAGCCTCTTCTTCGAGGGCGCCTTGAAGCCCGACGCTTAGGCCGACCGCACGCACAGCGTGCTACTCGAAAGCGGACTCGAATGCACTCCAACACCCTTGGACAGCCTGCATGATGACCGCGTGTCCGCTCCGGCGGGCGGACAGCCTACGACCCTCCGACCGCTCCTGGGCCGCTGCGGCGCGCGGGTTGACAGGGTTGAGACCTCCCCACCTTGGCAGGCGTGTTGCAGAACCCGTTCGAGCAGCCCCAGCGCCCCGATCGTGGGCCTGGTGATCGCCCGGGGCTCGGGCCCGCGGCGCGCATTCGGTGTCACCACACAGAGTCGCCGTGCGTCGAAGGAACAGCCGCCGGCCTGAACAACGCCACGCTGCGTAAGCGTCAGAGGCAACCTCCGAGTCACCCCGAATGCACGCTGACAAGAGCCAAATCAACCCTGACGTTGACGGTTGCGGACCAAAAAGCCTACAGTGATCACCTGTGGCGCCCGTCACGTCCGAAGAAGAGGGGATTGTCGATTTTAGAATCGCAGGCGAAGGTCAAGATGCCGGTTTCGCTGCATGCGCAACTCAGCAGAAACACGCCCGAGCGCATCGCGCAGCATCGGGCGAGGCCAACAGCTTGTGGCAACACCGTCGCAATGCCGTACGAGCTTGACACCGCCGAATGGCGGGCTCAATCGAGAACGCGCGCTCTGCACGGTGCTCGCCCACACTCTGCGATGAATGTAAGCCATTATTGCCCCCTCGAGCGATTGACCTCCGAACGCACAGATTCCGAATCGGAACGGCAGACCAAGGGTGGCGGAATTGCCTGAGCGTGCCGAAGGCGGCCAGCCGGACCATGCTGATTCGCAAGTCAGAGAAATCGTCTCGGCGATCACGGCCGTTGCTGACGCCCGCCTCACGGAGATCGCTGGTGCTATCGTCACGCGCCTGGTCGGTGAGATCGAGTATTTCGCCACTGATCAACCGATCCTCGATCAGTTGAATGCTGGTGCAGCCGATAACTTCGCCATCACGATGGCGATCTTGCGGCACGATATTGAAATCGAGGCGGTCGGGCCGTCGGCGCCCGCCACCGAGCTAGCTCGATTGCTCGCGCAGCGCGACATCCCGATTACAGCTCTCGAGCATGCATACCGGTTGTACCAAGACAGCGTTGTGCGTTGGTGTTTGCAGGAACTGGCCCTTCGGAGCGAAAGCGCAACGGTCACCGCTGGCGCAGCCCTCGAGATCACGACCCTGGTTTCCGCCCACGTGAACCTGATCGCCCAACAGTTGTTGTCTACCTACGAGTTCGAGCGAGACGCTTGGCGATTGCGTCGAAGCGCATCCAGGTCGGCACGAATCAACGATCTTCTTGCGAATCGGCATGTCGAAGTCGAACCGACCGAGAGGATTCTGGGATACCACTTGGGCCAGTATCACCTCGGCATCGTCATGTGGACGGACCGCGCCCAGAGCCCCGAAGTGGGGTTAGCGCATCTTGAATCGGCCGCAACTGCACTTGCATGCCAACTCGGCACAAGCGCGCCTCCCCTCTTCGAGGCACGAGATGAGCACATGGCACGCGCATGGGTGCCACTGGGTGACGCGGACACAGTCGACAGTGAACGCCTGAGCGCTGTCAAGCGCCGTTGGGACAGTCCTGTCATCGTCGCAATCGGGCAGCCTCGCGAAGGTGTCGAGGGGTTCGTACGTACTCACACCGAGGCCGATCTGGCCAGAGTCGTCGTGCAGGCGTCGGAATCGCCTGGTCCAGGGATCGTGTGCGCCAGCGACCTGGGAGCGGTGATGTTGATGTGCAACGACTTGAGCGCAACCCGGGCGTGGGTGACCGACATCCTGGGCCCGCTCGGAATCGACGACTCTGCGGCCGCTCAGCTGCGCGCGACACTGCGCGAGTTCCTACGAACGGGCGGCAGCTACGCTGCCGCCGCCGATGCGTTGCACATGCACAAGAACTCTGTCGCATACCGGCTCAAGAAGATCGAAGACCAGCTCGGGCGCTCCGTGCGGGACCACCGGTTGAATCTCGAGATCGCGTTGGAGTTGGCCTTTTGGCTTGGATCGGCCGTACTGACGCAAGATTGAGCCTGCGCACGAATCGACGGGGGTCCTCCGCTGTCCAGGCGAGGACGCGCGCCACGTGATGCGTAGCCGTCTCATATGACCAACTCCACACTGCGTGCAGACTGTGACTGGGCGCACAGACCAAAACCTCGCGTCAACTGTGTGGTGAGCGCCCGATGTAATCGACGACCTGCACACCTAGGTTGGTAGTAGCCCGAACAGATCGACATCGATTCGGAAACAGCCGGCCCTGCACCGAATCCGTTCCCGAACACCAAACCATCGAGTGCGCCAAGACTCCTGGACTCCACCGTTGACGGAAACGGACAACGCGCGCGCCATTGCGGCACCACGAACGCAGAACGCAGAACAACAATCAGCGCGCTCTGGACAAGCAACGGGATGTAAGCGCTATCCGCCCCAACCGCTGAACGGGTGGGCCGAGGACGCTCGAGGAACCGCTACCGAGATGGAGTGTGACTTGTGACCAGCGAAAATCAGACCGCCCTGGGGGGGCGACTTGTCGTCGTGGGCGGTGGAACCGCCGGCGCCGAGGTAGCCTTCGCTTCCCGAAGCGCGGGCTGGACAGGTGAAATCATCGTCCTGAGCGATGAGGCTTATGCGCCGTACCACCGGCCGCCGCTGTCGAAGGACCTCTTGAAGATGGACGCCGTCTTCGCTGATCCTGATCCGTTGAAAGGCGCACCGCTATACGCCAAGAAGAACATCGAGCTTCGCTTGGACAGTCGCGTCGACGGCATCGATGCGACTGCTCGAACCCTGAGCATGAACGCGAATCACTCCCTCTCCTACGATCGCCTGGTCTTGGCCGTCGGAGGGCGCGCCCGCCAGCTCCCGCTCATTGCTCAACTCGAAACACGACCCACCAACGTCCACGAGCTGCGCACCCTCGACGACTGCGCGCGACTGCGTTCCTGTTTCCAAACTGGGCGCGTCTTGATGATCGTGGGCGCCGGCTACATCGGCCTCGAAGTGGCCGCAGCCGCAGTGAAGGCCGGCCAGAGGGTGATCCTGCTCGAAGCAGCGCCCCGCGTTCTCGCGAGGGTGACGGCACCGGTGGTCTCACAGTTCTTCGAGCGGGAACATGCCAAACGAGGGGTGGAGATCTTGACCTCCACGACCATCGACAACCTGTCGTTCGGTGCCGACGGACGAGTAGATCGTGTCGCGACGTCCGACGGGGCTGAATACCAGGTCGACAATCTGGTCGTAGGAGTTGGGTTGGAGCCCAACATCGAACTTGCCAACGATGCTGGTCTGGAGATCGGCAACGGAATCGTGGTCGACGATTCGATGAGGACGAGCGACCCGAACATCCTCGCTTTAGGGGACTGCGTGGACTTCCACAGTGGATTCTACGACCGCCGCGTCAGAATCGAATCGGTCGCCAATGCTGTGGAACATGCCCGCCGCGCTGCGATCACGTTGACCGGTGGAGATCCGAAACCCTGGCAGGTTCCGTGGTTTTGGTCGAATCAGTACGAGCACAGCCTGAAGATCGTTGGGCTCTCCACCGGATATGACGAGACACGAGTCATCGACGACTCAGCGGGCACCTCCTTCGCAGTCGAGTATCTCAGAGACGGTCGACTCATCGCAGTAGATGCCATCAACCATGCTGCCGCGTTCCAGTCCGGTAAACGGCGAATTGTGGAGACGATTCACGCCTGAGCGATCAATCATTCGAAGCGCTACGAAAGGACAACCATGCCAACCGTCACCTACATCTGCCCCGACGGGGAGTTGGAAGAAGTCGAGGTACCGGTGGGAACCTCAATCATGAAAGCCGCTGTATCCCACGGCATCGAATCGATCGTCGGTGATTGCGGGGGAAGCGCGTCGTGCGCCACCTGCCACGTGTACGTGGAGAGCCACCTCGAAAAGCTGCCCCCCAAGAGCTCCAACGAGGACGAGATGCTCGGTGACGCAGCGTCCGAGGTCCTACCCAACAGCCGCCTCGGTTGCCAGCTGGTCATGCGCGACGACCTGGCCTCACTGGTCGTTCGTGTCGCGCCCGAACAGTGGTGACTACCGAAATCGCTCACATCAACCAGAAGGACATGCCATGACGACAAGCATCGAGACCCAGAACCTTCCCAGCAATGTGCCGCCGGAGCGTGTGGTCGATTTCGACATGTTCGCGCCGGGGGACATCAGCAACGGCCTACAGGCTGCGTGGGCCGGGTTGCAGGAAAACGGCCACGGCCTGGTGTGGACGCCACGCAACGGTGGTCACTGGATCGCGGTGCGCGGCAACCTCATCAAGGAAGTATTCGAGAACCACGAGACCTTCTCGAGCAAGTGTCCCTTCTTGCCGAAAGAAGCGGGCGAGCAATACAGTTTCATACCCACCTCCCTCGACCCGCCCGAGCACCGCCCGTACCGGAAAGTGCTCAACGCGGCCGTTGGCCCGGGATCGATTCGCCGCATCGAAAATGAAATCGAAGGAATCGCGGCTGGTCTGATCGAGTCGATTGTTGCCGAAGGTAAGTGCGACTTCACGAAGGCGTTCGCCGAGATCTTCCCGGTCGAGGTGTTCTTGCGTCTCGTCGACCTGCCGAGCTCGGATTCGGCACGCTTGAAGTTCATCGCGGACCAGATGACGCGGCCCGACGGTACGATGACGATGACCGAGGCGACGAACCTCTTCTTCGACTACCTTGGGCCCGTCATCAACGAACGACGCGAGAACCCCGGTCCGGACGCGATCAGTGCAGTCGTCACGAGCACCGTCGAGGGACGTCCGCTGACACAGGATGAATGCCTGCGAATCTGTGGGTTGCTTCTGCTTGCAGGACTGGACACTGTCGTCAACTTCCTCAGCTTCATGATGCAACATCTTGCCGAGAACCCCTCCGATCGAAAGACACTCGTCGACAATCCGGAACTCATCGACAACGCGGCCGAGGAGTTGTTGCGTCGATACGGATTGGTTGCCGACGCTCGAATCATCAATGGCGACAGCGAGATGGACGGAGCCACGCTCCTCGACGGCGACATGGTCGCCGTGCCGACGATGCTCTTCGGACTGGATCCGCAGGTGACAGGGTGCCCCATGGACGTTGACCTGCATCGAAAGGATCCAGAACACTTCACTTTCGGCCACGGAGTGCATCACTGTGCGGGCTCCTACCTGGCTCGGAAGGAGATCACGACGACACTGAAGGAGTGGCTCGCCCGTATTCCCGATTTCGAGATCGTTCCCGGAGAGAAGATCGAACACCGATCTGGAATCGTCGGCGCCGTTGTCAGCTTGCCGCTCCAGTGGTGAAGTCCTCGCACACATCGACATCGAAAGGCTTCTGAGCAGATGAAGGCATGGCAATTCACAGCGATAGACGAGCCACTCCACAAGGTCGACGTGGCTGACCCGGAGCCCGGACCCGCCGACATCATCATCGATACCGGGGCCGTCGGGTTGTGCCATTCGGATATCGGCTTCATGGACGGGACCATCACGGCACTGCTGGGCCACGTACCCATCATCCTCGGGCACGAGATCGTCGGTACCGTGTCCGCAGTCGGGTCTGACGTCACCGAGTTCGCGAAAGGTGACCGTGTCGGAGTGCCTGCCACTACCGATGGGCCAGGAACCGCGTTGAACGGTGGGTACGCGCAGAAAGTCAAGGTCCCGGCCAATCTCCCGGTCCACCTGCCCGACGGACTCTCATTCCGCGATGCCGCGCCGGCGACCTGCTCCGGACGGACGGCGTACCGGGCAGTACATACCGCTGGACAGGTCGAATCCGGAATGAAAGTGGGCATCATCGGCTTCGGCGGTCTCGGCTACTTCGGTGTCCAGATTGCTCTGGCGGCAGGGGCCATCGTATTCGTATCCGAACTCAACGAGTCGAGGTGGCCACTCGCGCGCGAGCTGGGCGCGAAGGGGTGTTCGAAGGACATCCGCGATTTCGAGTCCGAACAATTGGACTTGATCATCGACTTCGCGGGCGCCGACGGAACTCTGAGTTCCGCCGTTGATGCCATTCGCCACAGTGGCCGCATCGTCGAGGTGGGGCTGGGCGTCGCGACATCGTCGGTGTCGATTCCCAACATCACGATGAAAGAAGTCCGCATCGTAGGCGCGTCCAATGGAACGAAGGCGGAAGCGCGCGCGATACTTGAACTTGTCGCGCAAGGATCAGTTCGGCCGAACACCGAGCAGATCGCCTTCGACGACATCCCCGAAGGGTTGCATCGCCTGGAGCAAGGTGCAACGGATGCGAGGCTGATCGCGGTCCTGTAACCGGAGTGTTGGCAACCCACGGGCCGTGCAAAATGCGTGCCCGTGGGTTGCCGTCTTATCAGATCCGATGCTCGGGTCGGTCCGCGAAACGCGGATACAGCAGAACAGTCCCGATCGACCTCGACAAAACGGTCGGTTTGTCTGAGCAACTCAAAGAAGATTTATCGACGCAGACCGGTTCATCACGTCCGGCGACGCCCGCACACCCGGTGCACGACCAGGCCTGTACTCGCTCGGGCGTACGAAACGGACACATCGCCTGTACGGCCGCGGCGCGTCGATCCTCGAAATCTTTCAATGTCCACGTTGATGTTGACACCCGCGACTATCTTTGCGACGCTCGTCACAGCGCTTTGGCAATCACCCTGAAAGAATCGAGGCCGACGATGGACTGTCCGACCACTCGGGTGCAACGTGCCGTGTCCGATCTCAGCGCCGGACGACCCGTCGTGCTGACAGGTGCGAATCCGGCAGATGACGCCCACATTCTTCTCGCGGCGGAGAAGTCGACAGTCGAGTCGATAGCATTCCTGGTGAGGTTCGGCTCCGGTCTGGTGTGCGCCGCGCTCCCTGCCATCGAGTGCGACCGTCTTCAGCTCACCAGGATGGTTGGGGAGGACCGAGACCATTCCGGAATCGAGTACACCGTCAGCGTCGACGCCGTTGGGCCGGGCACCGGAATATCGGCCGCCGACAGGGCCCGAACGCTACGCATGCTGTCGGACGGGTCCAGCGGCGCCGACGCATTCACCAGGCCGGGGCACGTGCTGCCGGTGCGGACGGATCCTGCCGGGGTCCTGGCGCGTCGAGCCGCAGCGGAAGCCGCAGTCGACCTGGTCAGCGTGGCAGGCCTCCGCCAGGCCGGAACCTTCACTGCCCTGGTCTCCGAGGATGATCCCACCCGCATCTCCGGCTCCGAGGAGGCACAGCGGTTCGCCGCCGCCCACGGACTGAGTTTTGTCTCGATCGAGGACGTAGTCACCTACCGGCGAATGGCCGAATCGCATCTCCACACACAGTTCACGCTCATGCGGCAGTCGGCATTCGGACAGGTCCGTTGCGTCGGATATCGCAGCGACATCACCGACTCCGAATATGTCGCATACTCCCTCGACTCCGCCCCGCGCCTCGGCACGCCCGTCGTGTGTCTGGAAAGCGAAGTCGACCCAGCGCCGCACCTGACACCTGACATCGCCACTGCCGCCCTGGCCACGATAGCCGAACACGGCTACGGCACAGTGGTTGTGGCCCGCCACAACCACGATGCAGCGAGGTTGGCCGACGTCAGTGCAGACCTAGTCGAGGTGGTGCGGGAATGCGGATATCGCTCGCCGATTCTGCTCAACTTCTCACCTGAGGCTCGTACGATGATGTGGCATTTCGGCATGAGCATAAGTAGCGGGCCGTTCGACTCCGTCTCGCCCGACAGCCTCCAGCCCAGCTCACAATCCATGGCGGAAAATGACGCGGAGTCCACCCACGTGGTCGGGGTGGTTGTGCGAGGCGATCAGCGCGGCCGGGAGCTTGGATTCCGGACGGCAAACCTCCAGCTGGAGGATTCCAACTCGATTGCTGACGGAGTGTGGGCCGGTAGGTGCCTCCTACCGGACGGCTCGGATTTCACCGCCGCCATTTCGATCGGCCGGCGACCCACATTCTACGGGCGGTCGGGGGCGAGGCTTCTCGAGGCTCACCTGCTCGACTTCTCGGGCGACCTCTACGGACTCACGATCACTGTGCAGCTGGAGCATTGGATGCGTGGACAGGCAGCCTTCGCATCGAAGGAAGAACTGATCGCGGCACTCTCGGCTGACGTGGTACGAACTCGATCATTGGTGAGCGCCGTCGGATGACGCGCGAATCAACGTCAACGTGGCAGTTGACAGTGATCGCGATCACCATTAATCTGTGTGGTGCGGTGATCGGCCCGCACCTACCGACGACACGCCGCAAGTTGGCGAATGCATGCAAAGAGCCCGCGTTCGATGCCATTGCGCTCGAGCCCTGCCGGCCATCGGGAATATCACGAACACATACGGATTCGCATGAATGATGCAATTCCGCAACGAGCAAACCCGAGCGACTTGGAGGCTCATTCCAGAATGTGATCCGACCGGAATGCACGGCACTGTCACCACGACCGAAATCGATACCTCGACGAAGACAACAGATTGGGAGATCCAAAAATGGAATGCGGAATTTTTCACACTCCGTACATGCGCCCCGGGCGCAAGGACAAGGAGACGTTCGAGTACTCGCTGCTCCTTGCTGCGGCCGCCGACAAGTTCGGCTATCGCGACTTCATGATCGGGGAGCACGGCATGCAGGCGTGGGAAAATATCCCCAACCCTGAACTGCTGATCGTCGCGGCCGCGCAGATCACCGAACGCATGCGATTCGCACCGATGGCGCACATCGTGCCTCTCCACAACCCGTCGACCCTCGCGATCCAGGTCGGGTACACATCGCAGCTGCTCGAGGACCGCTACTTCCTCGGCGTCGGGGCCGGTTCCTGGGAGAACGAAGCGGTACTGCGTGGCCAGCCCGGCGACCTGTCCGAAGCACACCCTCGCTTGATGGAGGGGCTCGAAGTGATGGACAAGGTGTGGCGCCAGGAACCCTTCGACTTCGAAGGCAAGTACTACAAGGCCGCCCGCCTCGACAGCCAGATCGATCCCGGCAGCGTCGCATCGCATGGCGAGTTCAAGGTCAAGGAGGGTGAGGAATACCATCTGACTGCAGATCACTCGCCGCACGGCGGCGCAGACGGTCTCGAAATTGCTGTCACCGGCCTGAGCAAGAACTCCCCCTCGCACCGACTCGCCGGCGAACGCGGATGGACCCCCATCTCCTTCTACGGAGGTTCTGCACTACTGAAGTCGCAGTGGGATACGTACTCCGAGGCCGTCCGATCCATCGGCGGAACGCCGCAGGGTGCAAACTTCAAGATCGCCCGCGACGTGTACGTTGCAAAGACCGACGAGGAAGCCAAGGAACAGGCCAAGAACGGCGCCCTGGGCCATGCATGGAAGAAGTACCTCATGCCGGTCTACCAGAAGTACCGGATCCTTCAGGGCTTCATCGACGATGCAGACAAGAAGGTCGACATCGACGATGTCGACCTGGACTACCTGGCCGACCACGTCTGGCTGTGCGGTAGCCCCGAAACCGTCATTGCCAAGATCGAGAAGACCTTCGAGCTGGCGGGTTTCCGGTACGGTCAGCTGGCCGTCAACACCCATGACGCTCTGGATGACCCGGCACCGTGGGTGGAGTCACTGCGCCTGTTCGCGACGGAGGTCGTACCGAACGTGCACGTCGAGGGCACGCACGAGACGGTCGCAGTGAACTGACGTCGATTTCCTTCGTCTCTCGACGAAGCATGTCTCGTCGGAGATGATGCGCTGTTCTGAGACTTAGCGGTGATGAGGGCGAATTGCCCTCATCACCGCTACGTCATTTCTGCCCGAGCACTACACCGTCACCGCTGTGGGAAGCGAGATCTTGGGAGCCACTTCCTTCTGAATCATTGCCAGCGAATTGAACCAGGGCGCCGGATCGTCGGAATAGTCGTGGGATTCGATCTGCAGGGTGCCCCATCCGCCGCTGGCCTCGAACAACGTATTGATCTTCTCCACGACGGTGTCCGGTGAACCCACGCAGAACACGTTGTCGACGACCCACTCGAGGTCGACGTCGGCCCGGTCCGCGCCGGCGTCCTTGATGAATCCGTCCATCATGCCGAATCGCCACCAGATCGGAATGAGGTAGCGCTCGAAGCAGTATCCGATCGGCCCGTCCATCACGAGCCGCTTCGCCTCCTTGTCCGTGTCCGCGACGAACACCGTCTGGGACACGTGGTAGCGCGAGCGATCAGCGACGTGCCCATTGGCCTCCGCGGCGGTAGAGTAGATGTCCCAGTGCATCTTCAGAGCGTCCAGACCGGAGAAGATCGACATCGGTCGGAATCCGCGCTCACCCGCAAACTGCATCGACGGCGACTTGGCACTGAATCCCGTCACGGCGATCTCCGGTGCCCCACCCCACGGACTGAGGTCGGCCAGCTTGTGCTGGTCGTCGCCCTCGTCGCCGTGCTTCTCTTCCGGGTAGCCCGCGTTCCAAAAACGTCCCTCGTAGAAGAACGGCTCGCGCTTCCAGATGCGTTCCATGATGTCGAGGGACTCGCGGACCATCTCGTTGGTGAACTGCGTGTCTTCACCGCTCTTGATGCCGTGAATGTACGAGGCGTCCGGATATGCGCCGGCACCGACGCCGAGGAAATACCGGCCTTCGAGGATCTGGGAGAGCCAGCCGACCATGATCGCGAGCTTCGCCGGATTGTGGTGGGGAAGGATGTGAGCCATCGGCGCGAACTTGATCTGCTCGGTCTGGCGTGCTGCCGCTGCGATGATCAACTCGGGGTTGGGGATATTCTCCCAACGCTGAGAGGCATGCTCGGAAAACATGATCGAGTCGAAGCCGATCTTGTCGGCCTCGATGGCCTGTTGTACGCACCAATCGAACGTCTGGCGCGCGGTCCGCTCGGGACGCATGTACGGGTGGACGATGAGCCCGGTTTCCATTGCCATCGTGAGTGCCTTTCTACGAAACTGTGGTCGATTGCCCAGTGCTGGTACGGAACCCTTTGTCAGGCAAAGAAGATGTCGTATGCGTGCTTGGTATCCATGTACTCCTTGACGGACAGGATCTTTCCGTCACGGATCTCGAACAGGAAGTGGTACTGGTTCTGATAAACTTTGCCGTTCTTCAACTTCGCGTACGACGTCGCCTCGACGGCCACCTTGTCGCCTTGGGCGATTGCCGAGTTGGGGGTGACCTCGAGAGCTCCGTTCTCGTACACGGAAGTGACTCCGCTGAGCAGCGCTCCGAGGCCTTCCCTGTCATAGCTCCCGGACATCCCGCCGATTCCTCCCGATACCCAATAGGTCGCCTCCGGATGGAGAGTGTCGAGAATCTGCTCCACGTCGCCCGTGGAGAAGACCTTTGCGAAGTTGTTGGCCAAGTCGATGTTCTGTTCCGGGGTGCCCATGGATGCTCCATTCCGTTTTGCTATGACTTGCATCACTGTTCACCCGAGTGGGTCGTTCGCGAAACCGTAGTTGCACTCGGAACGCCACCTGTCGCGGCGCGGCACGCTTGATGCAGTTCAGAACCCAATTCTGTCGGTCGTGAACGACGCAAACCAAGTCAATGTGTGTGTTGTCAGATCTTGACCACGCGGCTCAGTAGGGACATGATCAACCGGTGATCCTCACCACAAATCAACGAATGCGGACGAAAGAACAGAGTGAACGCTGATGAGTGGCGCGAGATAGTCGAGCTTCGCCGGGCCGGTGGATCGATCTCGGGTATCGCGACGCGATTGAAGATCTCGCGCAACACGGTGCGCCGCGCCCTGGAATTCGAGGCACCGCCCCACGACCATCGGCCACGGTCGGGGTCGTCGGCCGATGCCCTCCGACCCCGGATTGCCGCGGCGCTCGACGCAGACCCGGATGTCACGGTTGCACAGTTGCACCGCGAGCTCGAATGGAGCGGATCGCGAAATACTTTGGCGAGCGCGGTTCGCCGCGTCAAGGAGGAGCGTTCGCCACGAGCAACCGGAATCCGCCCATCGAGCATCCGCTCGTCGACTGCATCCGATATTCCACTCTTCTCGACAAGTTTCGTCGGTCGCGACGAAGAACTCCACGGAATCCGGGTACTGCTCGGCGAGAGCCGCCTGGTCACCGTCGCCGGCCCGGGTGGTATCGGCAAGACCCGACTCGCAGCCGAGGCCTCCGCGGCGTACCGGCGGGCTTTTCCCGATGGAGTCCGCTTCGTGGAACTCGCGTCCCTTCGGAGCGAATCGCTACTCCCCCAGACAATTCTGGACGCCCTGGGGTTCGACGAGCGAGATACACCGGAACGAAGTGCAACCGAATCGATCCTCGAATCGATCCGCAACAAGCACCTGTTGCTGGTGCTGGACAATTGCGAGCATCTCGTCAGCGCGTGCGCCGAGTTGATCTCGATACTATTGCGGAGCACAGAACACGTGAAGATCCTGGCCACCAGTCGTGAAGTGCTGTCAATTCCGGACGAGCACGTGCACGTCCTGGAGCCACTGTCCATGACGGACCACCGTGACCCGGACAGGCCGGGTGCCGCCATCGAGTTGTTCGAGAACCGCGCATCGGCCGCGTTGTCCGGATTTTCCGTGACGGATTCGAGCCGGGACGCTGCACGCCGGGTGTGCACGCAACTGGACGGTATGCCACTGGCCATCGAACTGGCGTGTGCGCGCTTGACTGCGCTGTCCGTCGAGGATCTCGCAGAACGTCTCGACGATCGGCTGGCGTTGTTGACGACCGGTAACCGTGGCGGGCCGAGCAGGCATCGAAGCCTGCATGCGACGGTCGAGTGGAGCTACGACCTCTGCACCACTCGGGAGCAGGCGCTCTGGGCCAGATTATCCGTATTTTCCGAAGGATTCGATCTCGCCATGGCCGAGAGCATCTGTGCTGGTGTTCCTGTCGACGCCGCGAGCATTCTGGATACGATCACCGGTCTGATCGGCAAGTCGGTGTTACAACGCACCACCAGCGAAGGTCGTGTCCGGTTCAAGATGCTCGAAACGATCCGGCACTTCGGCGCCGGCAAACTGTCCGACGACGAGAAGACGGCGTTGCGGCTGGCCCACCTGCGTTGGTGCGCTGAGCTGGTACACGCCGCCCGCCGGTCATGGACAGGGGCCGAGCAGGAGCGCGCGAGCACCCGGCTTCGGGAGAACCGCGCCAACCTGCGGTCGGCACTGCAGACTGCGCTGACCGACCGCAGTCCCGAGACGCTGCACCTTGCATCCGGTCTCGTCGCGACCTGGTTCCTGTGGTCGTCGGCATTCTCGGTACGCGAACACCGGATGTGGGTTACCGAGTTCCTTCCGCTCGGCGATCTGACCGAAGACGTCGCACCCAGGCTCTACGCCACTCTGGGACTGCTACAGACGATGCAGGGCGACCGATCCGAGGCCGTCCGAACCCTCGACACCGCCGCGCAGCGCGCACGCGAACTCGGTGACGATGCGGCACTCGCGTTCGCTCTGCAGACGCAAGGCCTCAACACCTACCTCGGCGGCGATTTCGAGGCCGGCGCACGCCACCTGTCGGACGCGTTGGCGCTCTACGAACGCCTCCCCGGCATCACCGATCTCATGTGGACCGCCCACATCGAAATGGGAATGCTGTGGAGCTCGAACGGACAGAACGACCGCGCTGCCGAACACTTCGCATTCGTTCACACTCACGCGTCGGCCGCTGGAGAGAAGTGGATGTTGTCCTATGCCGTATACGGACTGGGCTTGGTGGCGCTGGTCCGCGGCCGTCACGACGAGGCGATCACCCTTGCGATCGACGCCCTCGCACTCAAACGCGCCTTCGACGACACGGTCGGCGCCACACTGGTCACAGACCTTCTCGCGTGGGCCGAAGCAGCTGCTGGCTCCGGCGAACGTGCAGCCGTACTTCTCGGTGCAGCATCGTCCATGTGGGATTCATTCGGCATGCAACTATACGGATCTCAGCACTGGGTCCAACGACGGGAGGTGTACGAATCCCGCGCGCGCACCGCGCTCGGCGACACGCTCTACTCCGCATCCCACCGTCACGGCTCCACCATGTCGATGGCCGAACTCATCGCTTACGCACTGGACGAAAAGCTAACCGACGCCCCTGTATCGTCGTCGGACCCGATTGCCGGACTCTCACCTCGTGAGATCGACATTGCACGATATGTCGAGGACGGGCTCACCAACAAGGAGATTGCGGACCGGCTGGTCCTGTCGGTCAGAACCGTCGAGGGGCATGTCGCACACGTGCTCCGAAAGCTGGAGATAACCCGCCGCTATCAGGTCGCTGCTGCGCTCGCGGCCACCAGGGCCCGACGGGAGTGAACGCGGATCGAGGACGTTGCGTTGCAGCGGCGGGTAGAACGATTCCACGTCGCATGTCGCCACATGCGGAACCGTCCGCGATCGCGTCCCCGTCCATGACTCGGCCGAGTCAGCCTTCCACCGCGAGGGCAGATCCCTCACGCGTCAGGTGTCAACCAGAGCCGGGGCAGGCCGGAGAGGCCTGATGTCAGCCGACACCGCGGTGTTCGGGAGCTGCTGCCGCGATATCGAGAACTTCGCGAATACTGCGGGCACCGGCACCGAGGTCGAGCGCGTTCTTCAGGTGCAGCACAAACCCGGGCTTGTACCGGTGGGTTGGAGTGGAATCAGCCGCGAGAGATATCAATTCCTTCGTCACTGCCCGTAATGCCCGATTTTTCCACGGAACCGCGCAGTAGTCGAAGAACGCTACGAACGTTTCTGGTGACATCCTGAGCAGTGCGTCGAAGAAGCCTGGAAGCTCGTCCTCCATGCGCTGCCAGTACGGATCGGTACCGATGTGACGATCCCATAAGGCCTGCCGTGTCTCGTCGAGCGGTTCGACCTCGCCCCCGCTTCTGCGACGAACTGCACTCGACAACTGCCTGGACGACTCGAACAATGTGTGCACACCGAGTCCCGATACCACTGTCAACGCTTCCTGAATTTGTGCAGCGTCAAGGCCCAGGTCGAGTGCTTCCTCGATGTAGCGGCCGGTACCCGCGACATCCATCGTCGTTGCTACCGAGCACACCGCGATGTGTGTGAGCACACGTGTCTGCTGATCGAGGGCCGGTCCCTCGTCCACTCCGTCCAAAATCTCTTCGGCCAACACACGAAGATCTTGGATATCGAATTCGACTGTCATGGAGTTCATCCGGCTGTGCTCAGCGCGTCAGCAGGCGTTGTCAGTTGCGCTTTGAGCCCCCGCTTGTTGATCTTCGTGGCCGACATCGGCCACCGTCCGGGGTCGACGAAGAACACTGCGCGCGGGATCTTGTACCGGCCGATCTGGCCGTCACAAAATGCGATCAGCTCTTCTTCTGTGAGTTGGTGGCCTTCTCGGACCTCGACGAACGCCACTGGCACCTCGTCGAGCCTGTTGTCTGGCCGGCCGATGACAGCTGCAGTCAGAACGGCAGGATGCGAGCACAGGAAGGACTCGATTTCGATGGCCGCGACATTTTCTCCACCGACCTTCAACATGTCCTTGAGCCGGCCGTGGAACACCAGGCACCCCGACTCTGTGCGACTGTACAGGTCGCCGGTCCGCAGCCAGCCGTCGGAATCGATCGTCTCGGCGGTCTTTACGGGATCCTTGTAGTAGCCCTCGGTCACGCAGTAGCCACGAATCAGAATCTCGCCGGGAACCCCCACCGGTTGTTCCCTGCCGTCGAACGGATCGACGATACGAATTTCAACTCCCGGCACGGCCTTTCCTTGCGCACTGCTCCGGTCCTCGAACGATTCATCCGGCTCGCTGAGGGCATAGATTCCGGTCGTTTCCGTCATTCCGCAAGCCGCCATGAGCTCGGCCGAAGGGAACAGATTCTGAACCTCCTCGATGAGCACACGGGGCCCGATCAGGAACAGGTATCGAATCGAGTCGAACTCCGCTGCGTCAAACTTCGGATGCGACATGATCATCTGCATCGGCGCGGGGAACCACGGCCAGACGCACGTCGGTCGCTCGGCCCTGATCAGTTCGATGGCGCGGCCAGGTTCGAAGAACTCGTCGGTCAGGAACGTTCCCCCGGCACCGATCGCACCGATCAGCGGAGCCAGCGCGGCAATATGGAACAACGGCCCGCCCGCCCAACTGATGTGGCGCTCTCCTGCCGACAGGCGACCGGTCGCCCGCTCCACCGGGCCACGGGTCATCGATTCGTGGGTGAGCAGGCAGCCACGCGGGTTGGCGGTCGTCCCCGACGTGTACAGGATCGCGGCGATATCGCGCGTCCTGACTCGTCGGCGATGTCGATGAACGAGCGATACATCGACGGCCTCTGCTGCGGCATCCAGGTCTTCCCTGGAAGTGAATCCGGGCTTGTTCGCGCCTCGGAGCAGTAGCGCACGACGCAGACGCGGCGCTTCTGGTAGGTCGAGGTCGAGGTCGGCGTGGCCGTCGGCAGTCGCCAACGACGGCAGCGCTTCGTGGAGAACCTCGACAAAATCAACATAGGCGTCTGGACTGGACACTGTCAGTAGCGCGGTGATATCTGCATTCTCGACGATGTAGCCCAGTTCCTTGGCCTTGTGCCGTGCATTGAGCGGTACGACGACTGCCCCGATCAAAGCCGATCCGAAGAATCCCTCGACGAATTCGATACCGTTCGGCGCCAGGAGCGCTACGTGGTCGCCGGACTGAACTCCCACAGCCAAGAGCCCACGTGCAACCGCTACTGCACGCTCGAGGACCTCGGCGTAGGTGAATCGCTCCTCAGGGAACACGATTAGGTCGCGGTCAGGATGGGCGTGTGCTCCACGCACCAACAGATCGCCGAGCGGAGTGACGGAGCACCAGTCGCCGAAGTCAGTCATGTCGTCCTAATTTGTCGATCGTCGTAAGCGATATCGCCGACGAATTGCCTGTATGAATGGCACAGAGTTCGCGTGCTGCGCGTAGAAGATCTCGGTGAGGTTCACGCTAAGCGACTCGCCTCGCGCTGTCAACGTCGGAGTTGATTCTGTCAACATGAGATATCCGAAGTCGGAACTCGCCGGCGGCCCGCTCTCGACCAGGCCAGAGCGCGACGAACAGAGCTGCTTCAGGCCCTTTTCCATGACATTCCGGTCGGTGTGCTCGAGAAAAGAGCATTGCGTTTGCCGAGCAGATCATCGGTGGCGACGGAGAACACTGCGCCGCCTCGTCGAGCAACAGATGAGCTCATACGAGAGGAACTACCCCTTTGTCTACCTGTACATCCAGGAGGGCATGACTCGGGTGCAGTTGGACACAACGTCGTGGGGTAGGGCGATGGCGCGCAAAGTGGATGCCAAGCCCTGTGGGCTGGGTCAGGCAACGATTATTCCGACCCAGCTCACGTCACGTAGGTGCGGTCAGCGACCGGTCCATTGGGCTGCACGCTTCTCGGCGAACGCTGCCCTGCCTTCGAGCCTGTCGGCGCTGTTCGCGTAGGCCTCGATCGGCTCGTACCGGGTTGCCAGCGCGACGTCGAGCGGCCAACCCGCGCGCGACAGAACAGCGTCCTTCGCTGCCTGAACGGCGAGGGGCGACGCCGAGGCGATTCGCTCTGCCCACGATGTCGCGGTTTCGAGCAGTTTCTCGAACGGTACGACCTCGTTGACGAGTCCGTACCGCTCGGCTTGCTGTGCATCGATGCGCTCGCCGGTGAGAATCAAGGCCATTGCGATGTGATGCGGCAGCTGCCGAATCGCACGGTGCATGATGCCTGCCTCGCCGATGATGCCCACCTTGGTCTCGGGAATGCCGAACTGGGCGTTGTCCGCTGCGACGATGATGTCGGCACACATGGCGAGTTCGAAACCGCCGCCGATCGCATAGCCCTGAACGGCCGCGACGAGAGGCTTACGCAGCGTGAGCATGGGTCCACCGACGCCGGTGAGTCCACCACCGAGTGCCATCCTGCGGCCATCGCCTTCAGTCCCTCCGCTGACGTTGGCGCCGGCGCAGAATGCCTTCTCCCCCGTCGCACCGAGCACGGCGACCCAGATGTCGGGATTCGAGTTGATCTCGGTCCATGCCTCGAACAACGCCGAATCCATTTCGGGATCGATGGAGTTCAGCGCCTTGGGGCGATCGAGTGTCACTCGTGCGACGTGATTGTCCAGCTCGAACAAAATTCCGCTGCTCACGGTAAGTCCTTCCTCATTATTTCTCTGCCATAGGTCGATCGGTCAGTTCTACGGGTTCGCGGTAGGCGGCGATAGCGTCCTTCAGGCCCACCTCGGCCACGAACCTGCGGACCTCGGCCACCGACGGCGACAGATGGAGCAGGGCATCCATTTCCGCGCCGCCCTGGGCGGCGGTGCGCACGCCCATTGCTTCCATCGTCCTGTTGATGGACAGCTTCTTGATCCGCAGGATGTCCGACGGCGTGCGTGCGATTCGAGCGGCAAGCGCTTCGACTTCGCCGATCAGGTCTTGCTCGTCCACTGCGTGATTGGCCCAGCCCCACTCGACCGCGGTAGTGCCGTCGATCGAGTTACCGGGCACGAACGCCAGTTCTTTGGCCCGCTTGGGGCCGACCAGGGGGGCCCACAGAGGCGCGATGTACCCGCCACCGAGCGGGATCGCGGGTTCACCGATCTTCGCGTCGCGTGCCACGTAGGTGACATCAGTGAATACGCACAGCTGAGTTGCTCCCGCGATGCAGTAGCCGTGCACGGCGGCGATCACCGGTTTCGGATGATCCCAGATCGCGAGGAATCGGTTGACGTTGCGAGCCAGGCGCTCTCGGTCAGCCACGGGATCCGGATCCGCTACCACTTTGCCGACCTGGCCGATGTCGTAGCCGGCCGAGAAGCCCTTGCCGGCGCCGCGGATTCCGATGACCGGACCTCCGGAGGTGGCCAGCGCGGCCAACGCCGCACTGAACTCATCCAGCAGCTCGTTCGACAGAGAATTGGCCTTGTCCGGTCGGTTCAGGACGATCCAACTGATGGGACCCCGATGCTCGATCCGCAGGTTCTCGAACTGAGCGTCCGGTTTGGTCTCGGCGACCGCTGTCATGCCCGTCCGATCGGAATCTGCTTCTTGACGTGGAAGTCGACGACACCGGACGCACGCAGTTCGCGCCGGGAGAAGCGCCAGCCGTTCTCGTCGTCGTACACGAAGTCATCGTGGTACTGGCCGAAGAAGTAGCCGTCGGCCTTGCCTTCCTTGGTGTACTGATGCCACGCGTAGAGGACCGAACGGACCTTGGCCGAGGTCAGATCCTCGGAGAAGTCGACGACAACGTTCGAGACGTGGTGACTGGTGGCCGTGAAGAAGGTGCCGATTCCGTCGAGTGTCTCGCGGTAGGCGGCGCGTCCTTCGGCGCCGAAGTCGGGCCCGTAGGCGACGTAGCAATCCTCCGTGAAGAGCTCGGCGAGTTGGTCGGGAAGGTTCATGTCCAGGTTGTGGGCGTAGTCGAACAGAACCCGTTCGATCTTTCCCTTTTCGACGAGCTCGGTCAGCTCGCGCGTGGACACCTCGCGGGTGGCAGTCATGAGGATCTCCTTCGAGTTACGATTTTGCGACCGGTTCGATCCGGCGAACTGGATTTTCCAGTCTGATTTTGTCAACGTCTCCGTGGATTCACGGAAGACGTTGGAATTTTGTTGCGGGTGACTCCCGCAGTCGACTACGCCTCTGGTCCGGCGCGCCGTAAGGGTCAGGCGTTGACGGGATAGTCGGACGCTGCGGCGTCGGCGCCCGGCCAGCGGACCGGCAACTCCGCCGTCAAGGACGATGCGACGTCGTCCCAAGGGCCCACATGGACGGTGCGCATGTTGCGGGAAGCGAATCGCCAGCGGCCGTCGACTCGAACGTACTCGTCTTCGTAGCGCACGGCGCCGAACACGGTCGTGCCGCCCGTCGCGATCTCGAGGTGGGCGCCGACGATACCCGTGGCGTGATCGTCGTCGACGAAATCGACGAGTACATAGTTGGGCGTGTGGATCGTGGTACCGAATGCCGTGCGCGCTTGCCGGATCATGTCGGAGATCCCGTTTCCGCCGGTTGCACCGGGGAAACCTCCAGCGGAGAAGGTGCCCTCGGGCGCGAAGGCGTCGGCGATGGCGTCGAAGTCGTCGAAGTCTGACGCCAAGAAGTATCGAACCGCCAGGTCGTGAAGCTCGGCTCGGTCTTCGAGCCGTCGCACCCTGGCCTCGATGTCGGTCATGTCTACTCCCTCGGGGCGAGCTCGTTGTGCGCATCCGTTGTCGTCGGTACGCGCCGCGATCAACGTCAGCGTAGATCGTACGTCCGATCATTGTGCGCCGTGCCACAGATGTCAACCTCTAACGTCGTGCACACAGTCCCGAAATCTACGCGTCTGTGGATTCAATCAACGACAAAGTTGACAGAATGGGCCCGTGAAGGCACGCTTTCGAGAGAGCGATGCACGTCACAGTTCGGTGTGGTAGCGACACGACGAGCTGTGGCGCAGGTTGACGGCTGTCCGCCGTGGGCGGAGTCGTGAGAAGCACAGAATTTCGGGCTGGGCGCCATGTCTCTTCGATGCCCGGCCGGGGTCCACTTCGAGAAAGAGATTTCCTATGAGCGGCACGCTAGAAGGCAAGGTTGCATTCATCACCGGTGCGGCCCGCGGGCAGGGGCGCAGCCACGCCATCCGCCTCGCGGAAGAGGGGGCCGACATCATCGCCGTCGATATCTGCCGCTCGATCGAGACTGTGCCGTATCCACTGGCGACGGAGGATGATCTCGCCGAGACAGTCGCGCTTGTGGAGAAACTTGATCGCCGAATCGTTGCCCGAACAGCTGACGTGCGAGACAAGAAGGCGTTGTCGGCCGCACTCGAGGCCGGCGCCACTGAACTCGGCGGGGTCGACATCGTCGTGGCCAACGCAGGCATCGCGCCGCAGCAAGCACACGAACGAGATCGCGATGCAGTCTTCGCCGATGTGATTGGCGTCAACCTGGTCGGCGTGTTCAATACCGTCGAGGTCGCACGGGAGCGCATGATCGCGCAGGGACGCGGTGGGTCGATCGTGATGACGAGTTCGACGGCCGGAATCAAGGCTGTGGGGGGAAGCTCCGGCGCGGGAATCGGCTACACCGCGAGCAAGCACGGGGTAGTCGGTCTGATGCGCCAGTACGCCGTGCTGCTGGCCGAGCACAACATTCGCGTCAACGCGGTACACCCGACCGGGGTCAGTACCCCGATGGTGGTGGGAAACACTGCTCTGGCGGAGGCGTTGGCCGATCCGACCAATATGGGTAACTCGATCAGCAACCTGCTACCGATCGACATCCTCGAACCCGAGGAGATCAGCAATGCTGTGGCCTGGCTCGTTTCCGATGAGTCCAGGTACGTAACGGGCGTGATGCTGCCCGTCGACGCAGGGTTGACGATCAAATGATCGGCACCCAGGACTCAGGAGTCGCCGAGGGATCGTTGGTAGTCGACGACGATCGGGTGATCGACCCACGCCTGTTCCGCAACATATTGGGGCATTTCCCCACAGGCGTAGTCGCGGTAACTGCAATAGGCGCCGACGGTCGGCCGGTCGGCATGGCGGTAGGATCATTCACCTCCGTCTCGCTGGAACCGCCCCTCGTGGCATTCCTTCCCGACAAGTCGTCGACGACCTTTCCCAAGATTCTTGCGGCGCAAAGGTTCTGCGCGAACGTACTCGGGGACGATCAACAGCAGGTGTGCCGAAGCTTGTCCCGAAAAGGCGACGACAAGTTCGCAGATGTCGATTGGACACCCACACCGTCGGGTACGCCTCGTATTCTGGGTTCCTTGGCGTGGATCGACTGCGAGATCGACGCCGTGCACCACGCCGGCGACCACTACATCGTTGTGGGACGGGTCCATCATCTCGAACTCGATACCCCCGAGTCTCCCCTGATCTTCTTCCAGGGCGGCTACGGCGGCTTCGCCGCCACGGACACCGCCACATGACGGGGTTGCTGATCGCCAATCGCGGCGAGGTTGCGCTCCGAATCATGCGCACTGCGGCCGCACGGGGTCTGCGCACCATTGCCGTGTACAGCGAGGACGAGCCTGATTCTCCGCACGTGACGCATGCGGACGAGTCGATTCCACTCGCGGGGTTCGGACCGTCGGCGTACCTGGACGTGGCCAACATCTGCGAAGCGGCGTCCTCGACCCGGACTACTATCGTGCACCCCGGGTACGGGTTCCTCAGCGAAAGTGCGGAGCTGGCCGAAGCATGCGCCGCGGCCGGGCTGACGTTCGTGGGCCCGGACGGTCCGACCCTGCGTCTGCTCGGGGACAAGTCCACCACCCGAGCGCTGGCCACCCGATGCTCTGTTCCGGTCCTGCCCGCCACACCTGGTCCGACGACCAAGACAGCGGCCCGCGACTTCGCCGAGTCGCTCGGAACGACCGCGGTCATAGTCAAGGCCGCCGCCGGTGGCGGCGGGCGCGGCATGCGCATAGTCGACGATCTCGAGGAACTCGATCAAGCCATCGACAGGTGCCGTTCCGAAGCCGAACGTAGCTTCGGCAACCCCGATGTCTACGTCGAGGCATACCTCCCCCGTGCCCGCCATATCGAAGTTCAGGTGGCCGGAGACGGTGGCAAACTCCCCATGCACCTGTTCGACCGCGACTGCACTGGACAGCGTCGCCATCAGAAGATGGTCGAGATAGCGCCGGCGCAGTCCTTGCCCGACACAACGCGTGAGGCATTGTTCACCGCCGCGTTGTCACTCGCCTCCGCAGTATCACTGCGAGGCTTGGCGACGTTCGAATTCCTAGTGGACGCCGACAACCTCGACCAGTGGTATTTCATCGAGGCCAACCCCCGGTTGCAAGTCGAACACGGTATCACCGAGCAGATTACCGGCCTGGACCTGGTAAGTCTCCAGATCGACCTTGCGCAACACCGGGCTCTCCCGGACCTGAACCTCTCCCCCGATGCCCTCGGTACTCCCCGCGGGGTTGCCATCGAGGCCAGGATCACCGGAGGACCCAAACCGGACGGTTCGGACCTACTCAATGATGTGCGGTTTCCTACCGGACAGCACCTTCGAGTCGAGTCCCACATGCAGACCGGAATGCGAGTCGGCACCGGTTACGATCCCTTGCTCGCAAAGGTGATAGTTCACCGGGAGGATGGTGACTTCGCTACTGCCGCTGCAGAGTTGAATTCATCCCTCGATGAGGTTCGTCTCGATGACCTCGACACCGACATCGCCACACTCCAATGGTTCCTCGGCAGCGACGCGTTTCGCTGCGGTCGAACCACGACTCGGACGATCGACGATCACCTGGTGAAGGCGGCACCGGCGAGCGAGGCGGTGTCGGATGAGGCATCGATCGACGTTCGGACTCCACTGACCGGGACCGTCGTCGCGCTGTCTGTGAAAGCAGGTTCCACCGTCGAGCGCGGCGACGTCCTGGTCACCGTCGAAGCGATGAAGATGGAAACCGACGTACGCTCGCCGGTTACCGGTTCCGTCATCGCAGTCGACGTGGAGATCGGGCAGTCGATCTCAGCCCGCACACTGCTTGCCGTCATCGAACCGGACAGGCATCAGCCCGAGGAAGCGGCTGTGATCGACCGGATCGACCTCACCGCGACGCGATCCGACCTCGACGACATCTCGGCTCGACACCGACGAACCCTCGACGAAGCCCGCGCGGGCGCCGTCGAACGTCGCCATGAGCGAGGTAAGCGCACCGCGAGGGAAAACCTGCAGGACCTGTTCGATTCCGAACCGTTCCACGAGTACGGATCACTCGTGGTCGCAGCACAGCGCCGGCGTAGATCACTT
The DNA here is from genome assembly GCF_017068395.1 of Rhodococcus pseudokoreensis. Classification (NCBI taxonomy): domain Bacteria; kingdom Bacillati; phylum Actinomycetota; class Actinomycetes; order Mycobacteriales; family Nocardiaceae; genus Rhodococcus; species Rhodococcus pseudokoreensis. Next base: position 1,518,190 of record NZ_CP070619.1, read on the forward strand.
GCGGAACTCGAAGGCTCCACGCCTGCAGACGGTCTCGTCTCCGGATTCGGAACTGTCGACGGTCATCCGACTGCCGCATTGGCCTACGACTACACCGTGCTGGCGGGGACGCAAGGCCTCCAGAGCCACAAGAAGGCCGAGCGGATGTTCGACCTCGCCGGCAGGCGAGGAACCCCCGTCGTCGTGTTCGCCGAGGGTGGCGGCGGCAGGCCGGGCGACACGGACGACATGTCTCGCGCAACACGGATGGATCTGGGAACGTTCGTTGCACTCGGCCGCCTCAATGGCGTGGTGCCGACGGTCGGGATCGCGTCAGGACGATGCTTTGCAGGCAACGCTGCCCTGGTCGGAGCGTGCGACGTCGTCATCGCCACGCAAGACTCGACAATCGGCCTCGGCGGTCCGGCGATGATCGAGGGGGGTGGTCTCGGATCCTTCGCAGCAGACGAGATCGGGCCCGTATCGGTTCAGGGCCCAAATGGTGTCATCGACGTGCTCGTCGATGACGAGGCCGAAGCAGTAGCCGTCGCACGACGCTACTTGGGCTATTTCCGTGGGTCCACGACGACGTGGAGCGCGCCCGATCAGCGGTGGCTGCGGCACATCGTGCCCGAGCGACGCAGCCGCCCCTTCGATATGCGCACCGTCATCGACACGATCGCAGACGACGACTCGGTTCTGGAGCTTCGCCGCGAATTCGCATCGGGAATCATCACCGCGCTGGTACGGATCGAAGGCCGGCCCACTGGTGTGGTCGCCAACGACGGAAGCCGTGCCGGTGGGACCATCGGAAGCGCCGAAGCCGACAAGATGGCGCGCTTCCTGCAGCTTTGCGAAGCCTACGCGATACCGATCGTGTCGCTCTGCGACACGGCGGGCTTCCTGGTCGGACCCGACGCGGAACACACGGCATCGGTTCGGCACGTCAGCCGCCTGTTCGTCATCGCACCATCCCTCACGGTGCCGTTCTGCACCGTGATCGTGCGTAAGGCGTACGGACTCGGAGGCCAGGCGATGGCCGGCGGCAGTTTTCGTGTTCCCGACGCAATCGTGGCATGGCCGACCGGCGAACTCGGTGCGATGGGCCCGGAAGGTGCCGTGAAGCTCGGTTTCCGCCGTGAGCTCGAGGCCATCGAGGACGACGACGAACGGGACCAAACTTATCGAGCTCACCTCGAGCAGTACGAACAGCAGGGTAAGGCGATCAATGCTGCGTCGGTGTTCGAGATCGATGACGTCATCGATCCGATAACGACGAGATCTTGGATCGTCTCGGTGATCAGCACGCCGAGGCCGGACCGCCCGTCCAGCGTGCGGCGGCGAATCGATACCTGGTAGCCGCGCGTTAGGTCCTTCCACCGACGAATAATGCCCCGGCGCCGTGTGCGGCGCCGGGGCATTATTCGTCGGTGGATCAGCGTGCGGTGTAGTTCTCGAGGTCGGGGCGCTGGGTCATCTGCCAGTATTCGACATTCAAGAACGGCATGACGAACACCACCCTCCCGTGTGAGTTTCGGTAGTAGGTCGACATTCCGCGGTGGGTCCAGACCGTACGAGCATGCGTCGAGTCGACGAGCTCGTTGTACTCACGGTTCGCCTCCGGTGTCGCGTCGAGGGCTTTGATTCCGTTGCGGAACATCTCGGTGAGAAGGCCTCGGATGTACCGCATCTGGACCTCCATGAAGAACATGAAGCTACCGCTGCCGGGGAACGAGTTCGGCCCGCCCAGCATGAAGAAGTTTGGAAATTCGGGTACGGACACCCCCAGATATGCCTTGGGGTCGTCGTCGTTCCAGGCCTCGCGGAGCGAGAGTCCGCCGACTCCGCGCACATCCATCGAACTGATGAACCGTGCGGCCTCGAACCCGGTAGCCCACACGATCACATCGACGTCGGTTTCCGTGCCCTGATCGTCGACCAATCCCTCTGCCCGTACACCCGCGACAGATCTGTCGATCAAGTCGACGTTGTCCTTGCGCAACGTCGAGTACCACCCGTTATCGAGCAGAATTCGCTTTCCGAACGGAGGGTAGTCCGGCATGACCTTGTCGAGCAGGTCTTCCCGGTCACCGACCTGCGCGGTGATGTACCGGGTGAAGTACTCCCGGTGCGCGTCGTTGCGGGCGTTCACCGAACGCTCGGGGTGATCCCATTCCGGATCGACTCGCAACGATTCGATGACCTTGTCACCGAACTGCCAGAACAGTCGAATCCAGTACCAGCTGTGGTAGATCGGGCACGTCTGCATGAGCCGCCGCAGCTCCATGGGGATAGGCATCCGGAACTTCTCGAACGGAGCCACCCACTGGGGCGAACGCTGGAAGATCGTCAACTGCTCTACCTGATCGGCAATAGCCGGGGCAATCTGCATCGAGCTCGCACCCGTACCGACGATCGCAACGCGCTTGCCGTCGAGTTCGAGGTTCTCCGGCCAGTCAGCCGAATGGAAGCTGATTCCCTCGAACTGGTCCATGCCAGGAAGGGTGGGCATCTTCGGTCGATTCAACACGCCCACGGCGCTGATCACCACGTCGGACCGCAAGGTCGAGTAAGAACCGTCCGGGTTTCGCACCTCGACGGTCCACTGAGCTGCAGATTCGTCATAGGTCGCCGAACGCACCTCGGTTCCGTACCGAACACGTTCTCCCGCGCCGAGGTCCTTCAGGACCCGGGCAAAGTAGCCCTGCAGCTCGTTGCGGAGCTCGAAATGCGTAGTCCAGTCATTCTTGGCGAACGAGAAAGAGTACAGATGGCTGGGCGTATCGACACCGGCACCTGGATAAGTGTTCTGCCACCAGTTCCCGCCGGCCTCGGGCTGCTTCTCCAGGATGACGTAGTTCAGCCCCATCTCTTCGAGCTGCTGAGCGGCGGCGATGCCCGCGACGCCCGTGCCGATGACGATGACCGAGAAGCCCTCGGGGGCCTCGATCGGATCGAGGGCAAGATGCGCCGACTCCGGAGCCGCCCGACGAGCCAGCTCGAGCGAGAGCATCGGTCCGTACTCCGCACCGACGGGTTCACCCATGCACACGCTCATCATGCGTACGGTGAGCTCGGGGGACGGTGCCTCGATGGCCGGTCGGGCGCCGTTCTGCAGGTCGAGTATGGCGGAGACAGCAGCTTCGCGAATCTCGTTTTGCACCGCCTCGTCGAGACCACCGGAGTCGTGATCGCCGAGCCCCTTTCCTCGCGTGGGTCGATACGGTGCCTCGAGCCACTTCTCGTCCCCAGTGGTTTGAAATACGACCATCAGCAGCGAGGGAATGTTTGCGCGCCCAATCGCCGTTCGGACCTCGGCTTCGGTCAGCCTGTCGGGATTGAAGCCCACCTCGGTTGCACCATCCGGGCCCGTGAACTCACCTTGCACTGTCTTCATTCGAGTACCTCTCGTGTCGATGTGGCTACCGGAGGCAAGCGCTCCTCGCCCAGATCACCCTCACTCTTCAACGCGCGCGTTGACGAGTCGCTCCCCTATCGTGGCAGGGGGCACCTGAATTTGTCAACGTCGAAGTTGATTTTTGCCGCCTCATCCACGTACGCGTTGACATTCCGAACCGACGAAGGCAACATTCACGTTGACGTTGATGTGGCTCGAGTCACAGCAACCAGTCTTCCCTGCTGCATCCACCTCGCCCGATGGGTGGAGCACATCCTGAAACGGACGAAACCATGTCGAACACGACGAGTTCAACCCCAGGCACCGAGCTGGTGCTGGATGTCAACAAGTCAAGAAAAGCGCTGGTAGCAGGCTCTCTCGGGAATCTCGTCGAGTGGTACGAGTTTGCCATCTACGCTTATATGGCTCCGATCATCGCACCGTTGTTCTTTCCCTCCGAGAATCCGACGGCCTCCATTCTCTCGACATTCCTGCTCTTCGCTCTGGCGTTCTTCCTTCGCCCCATCGGAGCGCTCATCTTCGGGCGGATGACCGACCGCATCGGACGCAAGCCAGTTTTGGCGCTCATCATTGCCCTGATGTCCGTTGCGACGACCTGCATCGGCCTCCTGCCAACGCACGAAGCAATCGGGGTACTCGCACCGTTGCTTCTGACGCTGTGCCGAATCGCTCAAGGTATCTCGGCGGGTGGCGAAATGGGTGGTGCAGTATCACTGATGGTCGAATCCGCACCCGCGAACAAGCGCGGCGTGTACGGATCCTGGTCTTTCGTGGGAACGACACTCGGCTTCGTCCTCGGTGGCGGAGTTGCCACACTGCTCGCAGTCCTCCTCTCGGAGGACGCAATGGCTTCCTGGGGGTGGCGAATCGGATTTCTGCTGGCCGCCCCCATGGGCATCGTTGTGTTGTACCTGAGATTGAAGGTCGACGAGACACCACACTTCAAGCAGGTCAAAGTCGAGGCCGAGACCGGAGAACTCCCCTCACCCGCAAATGCAGGACGCCGTCCGCTGACATACCTGCTGACCACCCTGGGCGTCGTGGTGGTCTACAACGCAGTCGGAAACACGTTCATGGTCGGCATGCCCACCTTTCTGTCCACCAGCTACAACATGTCGTTCGAGCGCTCGTACTTCCTGGCGCTGGTGACTGGACTGATTGCGGGGCTGACGATGCCTCTGTTCGGCGCCGTGTCCGACCGAATCGGTCGACGACCGGTCCTGCTGTTCGGCTCCATCGCCGTGGTTGTGCTGTCCTACCCGCTGTACTACATGCTGAAGCTGGGATTCGGTGGAGGCCTGGTGGCGCTCATCATCGCGGGAATTCTGATCGGCGTCGTCGGAGGACCCATGCCGGCCTTCTTGTCCGAGCGCTTCCGCACTCGCAATCGTGCAACCGGGGTCTCGGTGACCTACGCACTGTCCGTGGCGATCTTCGGCGGTACTGCACCGTACATCATCACATGGTTGGCCTCTGCGACTGGCGACCCCCTCTCGGCCGCCTACTACACCCTCGGTTGCGCAGCCATCAGTGCCGTTGCCTTGCTGACCATTCGAGGAACGCAGCGAAATCAGCACCGTGAAGAACTCGAGCTGTGACGCGTCCGTCGATCGAACTCGCCCAACGATTGCAGACAGGCTGGACATGAACGAGGACCTGAACAACCTGCTGGACAAGCAGGCCATCACAGAGGTCATCCATCGGTACTGCCGCGGAGTCGATCGGTGTGACGTCGAGATCCTCAAATCGGTGTACCACTCGGACTCCTACGACGATCACGGCTATTGGAAAGGAAACGGGCAGGAGTTCGCCACCTTCGTGGCCGGTCGACTTGCGGAGGCGAACTCGGCGACCACCCACTCGGTCACCAACACACTCATCGACCTACTCGACGACGAGACTGCACACGCAGAGAGCCAGGTCATGGTGACACTGATCCGAAAAGGGGACGGGCCACAGACCGTAGACCTGATGGGCGCACGCTACCTGGACGTGTTCACCCGCAAACAAGACCTCTGGCGGATCGCTGAGAGAACAGTAGTGCTGGACTGGCACAAGTGCGAACAGTGGGGAGCGTCCAATCCACCCATGGCGCTCGACGGATTCAAACAGGGAGCCCGCACCAACGACCCCCTCTACAGCCTCCTCCGCTCGACAGAATCGAGCCGATAGTGCGAGCGGTACTGTGCACATCACACGGCTCTCCGGAAAGCCTCAAGATCGAAGACGTGCCCCGGCCCCGTCTCGGTGACACGGACATTCGCATAGACGTCCGCGCTGCAAGCGTGAACTTTCCCGACACCTTGATCGTCGAGGGCAAGTACCAGGTACAGCCGGAGCTACCCTTCACTCCGGGATTCGAAGTCGCCGGAGTTGTATCGGAGGTCGGCTCTGGCGTAACCGAATACGAGGTCGGACAGAAAGTGATGGCCCTGCTCGGCGCGGGCTACGGCGGATTCGCTGAAGAGGCCGTTACCGACCAACACACCGCCGAGTTGATCCCCGAAGGAATGGACTACACGACTGCAACGGCGTTCTACTCCTGCTATGGGACAAGTTTCCATGCTCTCGTTCAGCGAGGCCAGCTACGTGCAGGCGAAACTCTGCTCGTACTCGGTGCCGCGGGCGGGATCGGCCTGGCGTCAATCGAGATCGGAAAGGCACTTGGAGCTCATGTCATTGCGGCAGCCGGCGGCCCGGACAAGCTCGCGATGGCGAAAGCGCACGGCGCGGACGAACTGATCGACTACCGCAAGCAGGATCTACGAGAGGCAATCCGTGACGCGACACGCGGGAAAGGCGTCGATGTCTGCGTCGACGCCGTCGGCGGAGACGCCTTTCATGCAGCTTCTCGTGAGATGGCGCAAGGGGGGCGACTTCTGGTTGTGGGATTTGCAAGTGGATCGATCCCCAGTGTCGCGGTCAACCTTCTGCTCTTGAAGGGCTACTCCGTAGTCGGTGTCTACTGGAACACCTTCGTTCAGTCGAATACCGAAGAGAAGGCACGCAACTCGAGAGAACTCGCGCGCCTTTTCGCCGCAGGCAAACTGCAGCCACTGGTGTCGAACACGTTCCCCATGCACGCTGTCGCCGAAGCGTTGAAGGCCATCCACACCCGAGAGGTGATCGGCAAGCTCGTCCTCACCGTTCCCTGACCACACCGCACAAACAGATCAGCGATGTTCGCGCTCACACCACATAGTCGAAGGAAGCAACGAATGTTACTCGAAGGCAAACGAATTCTGGTCACCGGCGGCGCCCAAGGCATCGGTGCTGCAATAGTCAAGGCCTACGTATCAGAAGGCGCAAAGGTCTACTCGTTCGACCTGAACGAAGAGGACGGATTGACCGTTGCGAGTGAAGCCACAGAAACGGGCCCTGGATCCGCCACCTTCAATAGACTAGACATTACGGACGGAACCGCAACAGACTCACTCTTCCGAAACGCGGCACAAGATCTAGGAGGTGTCGACGTCCTCGTCAACATCGCAGGTCTCCAGCGATCCGCAATGGCCGAGGACATCACCGACGAGCTGTTCAACAGTATCTACCGCGTCAACGTGCTCGGCACAATCCACACGAATCAATCAGCATTCCGGATCATGAAAGATGCTGGTACCGGTGCCATCATCAACTTCGGATCCATGTCCGGTTTCACCGGTGAGCTCTCCAACTCGACGTACGGCTCGTCGAAAGGCGCCGTACACACGTGGACCCGGACCGTTGCACGGGAATGGGGGCCGTCGGGAATTCGAGTCAATGCCGTTCTTCCCTATGTCAATACGCCAATGTTCGACAAATACACCAGCTCGCTGGGAGCGGATGAGCTGGCGGCATACCAAGCACAGCTACGCAAAGATATCCCTCTCGGAGGAACATTCGGCGATGCCGAGAAAGACCTTGCGCCGGTCTTGGTTTTCCTGGCAAGCGATGCTTCGCACTTCATCACAGGCCAGCTCCTACCTGTGGACGGCGGCTTCGCTGCTGTCCGCTGACACATGGTGGGCTTACGTTGAAGCGAGCGATGTCGCGGTCGTAGTAGCCCCGGTCGAGTCGCGCTCGATCACGTCCGGGATCGAGCGCGACACCGGCCGCGGCGCATTGGACCCTCACAGGGTCGCGCCTGGTCGGGATCGCCGCTGCAAGGTCGGCGAACGGGTTACTCGGACTCCGACGAACTACCGACACGTTCCATCAACAATTGGCAGTTATGTAGATGTGTGGGCGGTCAAATCCCGACTCGCCACATCCTCCAATCCGGGCAGTCTCAGCACTTCACAAGGCATCCACCGACTGAGAACGTCGCTCCATTGTCAACGAACTTGTAGATTTAATTCAACGTTAGAGTTGACGAGTCTCGTGATCGGTGCGACCATCTCTTGAGAGCGACGCACGTCACATGCGTGACCGTGATGTAGACATACGCAGTTCCACCTCAGGCGGATCGTGGCGGTCGGGCGGCGCTCGGAATTCGGTGGAGGCAACGCATAAACGGCCCGAGCCGTACCAGCGTTCACCGAGGACGAACAGGCACCCGCGCCCTGACGCCGAGAAGGATGACCCGATGACACTCACCGAGACAAGCACAGTGATCGACCCGGGGCATTTTCGCACCGTTCTCGGCCACTTCCCGACCGGCGTCGTGGCGATTACCTCGACCGATTCGGCAGGACTGCCGGTCGGCATGGCCGTCGGCTCCTTCACGTCGGTCTCGCTCGATCCAGCGTTGGTCGCCTTCCTTCCAGACAAGAGCTCCAGTACCTTCCCAAAGATCCGCGAAAGCGGCCGTTTCTGCGTGAACGTGCTCGGCGCCGGCCAGCAGGACATCTGCCGAAGTCTGGCGCTCAAGGGTTCTGACAAGTTCGCGTCGATCGACTGGACACCGACACAGCACGGCAATCCGCGTATCCACGACTCCATCGCGTGGATCGACTGCGTAATCGATACCATCCACGAGGCCGGTGACCATTTCGTGGTCATAGGGCGTGTCGCATCACTCGAGGTCGATGATGCCACCTCACCGCTCATCTTCTTCCAGGGCGGCTACGGCTGCTTCTCGTCGACGTCTCTCACCGCCCCGGGAGAGGCTGACCTGCTACGCCCCCTCAGCATCGTCGATCAGGCACGCTCCGAGATGGAAGCCGTCGCCCGCGAGCTGGGTGTCGAATGCTGCGCCTCCGTCGCGATCAGGGACCAATTGGTCCTCGTAGGGAGCAGCATGGCAAGCACTCTCCCGACGTCCCCCCACATTCGTCTCGGTCAACGGATGCCCTTCGTACCGCCGCTCGCACTGCCACTGGTGGCGTGGGCTGAAGGACGCGAATTCGAGAAGTGGATCGGACGCGGCGGACAGGCCCTCGATCGAGACCTACTCATGCATGCAACCTCCCGCGTCCGTGACCGTGGCTGGTCGCTCGTACTTCGCAGCGATGCTCAGGTTCGATTCGAAGGGGCTGTTGCCCGGCTTCCGCTGACCGGCGCTACGGGCGATCTGGCAGGGGACGTCACCGCAGCCGCCCGCGCGCTCAGCCTCGAAGGATATGAACCGGCCGAGATCGACCGTACTGCCACATACGATGTCCGAATCATCAGTGCACCGGTATTCGGTGCAGACGCTCAGCCGGAGCTCCTGTTGAGTCTTTATCAGCTTCCCAGTCAATTATCCGGCGCGGAGGTCGAACGGTGTCGAGATCGTTTGCTTACCGCAGCCGACACTGTCACCGCGAAGCTTGGCGGAAGTAGGCCCCCTACAGCGTGATTCGATTCCTCCGAGAACGTGGCGGCGCCGCCGGACCGCCGTGGGCCAGCGTCCGCGGACGCTGGCCCACGATCCCACCCGCGAAACTCACCCAGATGTCGGGTTGATTCCGATACGATCTCGCGATCCCTCCGCACCCACTACGCCATCGCACATCTCCTGCGCAACCAATCCGGGGTACGGTGTCCTTCTCTGCAGCTCCAATCGGCGCTGACTCCCCACACCAATTCTCCGGCTGGGGAACAAGTTGGTCAGCGTCTCCGTTCCGTGCACACTCGATGCTCGAAGGCATCGGCGAGGAGCGTGAGCCCGAATTCGAACTCCTGCTCGTGGTCGCACGTGGCGAGGTACGTTGCGGCCTCGTTCACGCAGGGCAGGTCGACGGATTCGAGTGCCTGCTGCCGTGCCGTCGCCTCGGCCGGATCGCTCTGGGCGAAGGTCAACGCGGTTTCCACCTCGCGCAGCAACGTGCCTGTGATGAACGCCAGCACCGTGCGCAGCCCGTGAACGGCAAACTCGGGTGCGGCGCCTGCCCGGATGAACGTGGCGAGCGCCGCCTCGAGGGGCGCGAGGGTCAGCAGTGATTCGACGGGACGGGTCAGCACGAGCCGCGCGGCGCGCGGGTGCCCGGCCAGCGCGGCGTCCCGGAACGCCCACGCGATCGCGGTGATGTCTTCCCGGAGGCTGCCGAGAGGTTCCGGAACCACCATCCGGGACAGGATGAGCCCGGCGATTCCGTCGAGCAGAGCGTCCTTGTTCGCGACGTGGTTGTACAGGCTCTTGGGGTCGACCCCAAGTCGACGTGCGACGGTGCGCATGCTCAGCGTCTCGACGCCGTCGTCGTCGATGACGGACATCGCCGCCTCCAGGATCGCGTCGCGGGACAGCACGGACTGTCCGGCGGGCGGGCGGCCACGGCGCGTGCTCGTCTGTACCGCATCTGTCATGACGTCCATCCTCGCATGTCTTGACACAGTAATCCACACCGTGGATTAATGGATAAATCCACAGTGTGGTTTTAGTCCGAGAGAAGGGACCCGTCATGGTGTTGCGGTGGACGGCCGAGGATCTGTCCGACCTGAGCAGTGTCGGAAACGGCATCGACGTGCTCGAACGCGAGTGCACGGGAGGACCGGGTGACCGGCTGCGCGCCGCACGGTCCGCCGGTGCAGACTTCCGCCGGGAGTTCGCCGCGACCGGGATGCCGCAGCGGATCGACACGTGCGACCTCGTCACCCTGCCGTACCCGACGCGATTCGGACTGTTCCGTGCATCGCGGGCCATCGCGCCGTTCCTCTCCATCACCAACCGAATGCTGGTGATCCGCTGGACCGACGTCGACGGCAGGCAGCGGGTGCTGCTTTTCGAACCGAGCGACGTCGGACTCGGGCGTAACACCCCGTACTTCGCCGAACTCGCCCGCCGCACACCGGCGCCCATCATCAAGCGAATGGTCATCGAGCACGGCAGCGTGCTGGGCCACCTCGCAGGCCTGGGTATCGCACCGGCCGATGTGGACTACCTCGTCTTCGACCACCTGCACACGCAGGACCTGCGCCACTGGGTCGGGACGACGGCCTACCAGCCGGACCTGGGTGAGCAGCCGACCGCGGTGTTCCCGAACGCGAAGGTGATCGTCCAGCGGGATGAGCTGATCGGGATGTCGGACCTTCATCCGCTACAAACCCCGTGGTATCAACCCCAGACGTATCGCGACATCCCCGTCGAGGTGTTTGCACCGATCGACGGCTCCGTCCTTCTCGGCCCCGGTATCGCCGTGATCAAGACACCCGGGCACGTGTTCGGCAACCAGAGCCTGGTGCTCAACACCTCGACCGGAATCTGGGTGAGCAGTGAAAATGTCATCGCCGCCGAATGCCTCACACCGGAACACTCCACACTGCCCGGCCTGACCCGATGGTCGTCCTCCTGGCAACAGGAAGTCGTGCTCAATGCGAACACGATCGAAACTACTGCCGACCAATACAATTCGGTCGTTCTCGAGAAGACGATCGCCGACCGCAGCCAGACCGACTCACGGTTCCTGCAATTCTTCCCGTCCAGCGAGCTGACGCCGATGTGGACCAACCCGGGCACCCGGCCCACCTTCAGCCACCACGCCATCACCCACCAGTCCTGAGCGCCGCACCCGAGGAGACCACCATGTCGCGCCACACCATCCCCACCGAGGACGTCCTGCGGGCACGGGAGAAGCTCGTGCTCGACCACTTCCACGACGAAGTCCGCCAGGACTGGGACGACGTCCTCCACACATTCCCCCACCCGCACTACGAACTCATCGCCAGCATGACCGTCCACGACGGCGACGGCCCCGTCCGCGGGTACTACCACGACACCCGGGTCGCCTTTCCCGACCAGGACCACGAGATCATCGCGCTACGCCACAGCGCCGACGCGGTGATCGTCGAATTCTGGCTCATGGGAACCCATCTCGGCCTCCTCGGCAAGATCCCGCCGACCGGAGGCCGGCATCGCACCCGGATGACCGCCTACTTCATCTTCGACGAAGACGAAAACCTCGTCACCGAACGGATCTACTTCGACCAGCTCACGATCCTCTCGCAACTGCTCGGCAGCCTCGACAAGAAGAATCCGCGCGACCTGCTCACCCTCGGCCGCGCCGTCGTCGGATTGCTGGCCATGACCGGCCGCGAACCCGATCCCCGACTGCTCGACACCACCGCCCCCGACCTGACCCACTGACCCTCGCTCGGCAAGGAGAACCATCATGCGTGCACTCATCGGCGGCCTCGAACCGGACTGGGTCGCCCAGAACGACACCGAGATACCCGCCATGAAACTCGGCGCCCTGCGCGTGCGGGTCATCGCCGCGGCCCTCAACCGGGCCGACCTCTACATGCTCGAGGGCACCTACAGCCCGAACCTCAAGCCCGGCGACGTCTACCCCGCGGGCATGGAGTTCGCCGGCGTCGTGGAGACCTCGAGCCCGCTGGCCCCGCAGTACCCGGTCGGCACCCGGGTCATGGGCGTCACCATGGGCGCGTTCGCCGACTACGCACTGTGCGACCCGCGCATGGTCCTGCCGATCCCTCAGAACATGTCGTTCGAGGAGGCCGCCACCCTGCCCGTCGCCCTGGCCACCGAGAACGACGCCCTCACCCAAGCCGGATTCACCTCCGGTGACCGGGTCCTGATCGTCGGGGGCACCACCTCCATCGGCCTCATCGCCATTCAACTGGCCAAGGCACTCGGCGCAGGCACGGTCATCGCGACCACCACCAGCGCCGACAAACAGCAGGCCCTGATCGACGCCGGCGCCGACGTCACGATCGACACCACCACCGAAGACCTGGCCGCCGCCGTCCTCGCCGCGACCGACGGTCAGGGCGTCGACGTCACCCTCGACCACATCGGGGGCGCACTCTTCGCCCAACTCCCCGCCGCCACCCGGGTCGGCGGCGTCATCGTCAACATCGGCCGCCTCGCCGGACCCGGCACCAGCCTCGACCTCGACCAGCTGGCGTTCCGGCGACAGCGGCTGCTCGGCACCACCTTCAGCGTGCGCACCCCCGACGAACTCGGCGAAGTCTGCGGCGCACTACACGCCGCCGTCCTCCCCGCCCTCGCCGAGGGCACGATCCGCCCCCGCATCGACAAAATCTTCCCGTTCGAGCAGGCGATCGATGCCGCCGAGCGACTGCGCTCCAACGAGGCGCTCGGCAAGATCCTGCTGTCGTTCGCCGACGGCCCCGCCGAGGAACCCGACGACCGGGCGCCCGTCGCCAACTTCTTCGGCAGCATCACCCAGCTCGGCTACGTCGTCCACGACATCGACGCCTCCATCGAGGGATTCGTCAAGTGCGGCATCGGGCCGTGGTTCCTGCTACGCAACGTGCAACCCGAGAACTTCACCTACCGAGGCCAGCCCTCGAGGATGGCCATGGACGTCGCGGTCGCCAACAGCGGCAACATCCAGATCGAGATCATCACCCCCGTCAACGACGAACCGTCGATGTACCGGGACTTCCTCGACGCCGGCCACGAAGGCCTGCAGCACTTCGCCTACTGGTCCACCGACTACCAGGACCTGTACGACCGGGCGCTCGCAGCAGGATTCACCGTCGGCCAGGAAGGACAACTCGGCGGCCCCACCGGACGCTTCGCATACCTGCAGACCGAACACCACCCCGGCACCTGCATCGAGATCTCCGACCTCGGCGGCGCGAAGGCGAAACTCTTCGAATACGTCGAGCTGGCCGCCAAGAACTGGGACGGCACCCACCCCGTTCAGGTCATCGACCCCGCAATGCTCGAAGCCCGCTGATGCGAATTCACCACCTCAACTGCGGCACGATGCGACCACCCGGCACGCCGGACGGACTGGTGTGTCACGTCCTGCTCCTCGAAACCGACGCCGGGCTCGTCCTGGTCGACTCCGGCCTCGGCCTGCGCGATCCCCACGACCGAGCGAACCGGTTCGGCCCGGCCCGATTCTACGTCCGGCCCACCTACGACCCCGACGAGACCGCCACCCGCCAGATCACCCGACTCGGGTTCGACCCCAAGGACGTTCGGCACATCGTGCTCACCCACTTCGACGCCGATCACGTCGGCGGCCTGGCCGACTTCCCCTGGGCACGGATTCACCTGACCGCCGCCGAAGCGTTCGCGGCACTGCACCCCCGGACCCTGACGGAGAAGCAGCGGTACCTACCCGGCGAACGTGACCACAACCCCGTACTCGTCGAACACACCCCCTCCACATCGGAAACGTGGCGCGGCTTCCCCGGCGCCCAGGAACTCACCGACATCGCCCCCGGCATCGTCATGATCGACCTGCCCGGCCACAGCCGCGGCCACGCCGCCGTCGCGGTCGACGCGGGCGAGACTTGGATCCTGCACGTCGGCGACTCCTTCTACCACCACGGCCAGATCGACGGCACCACCACGGCACCCAAAGGGCTCCTCGCAATGGAACGCCTCATCGCCCACGACTGGGCCAAGGTCCAAGCCAACCATCAGCGGCTCACCGAACTGTGGGCCGCCGCCGAACCCGACCTGCTACTCGTCAACGCCCACGACCCGTTCCTGCTGCGCGAAGCCCAGCAACGCAACCGAAAGAACCCTTCCCGATGAAACTCGCACTGATCGGCGCCACCGGTGGCACCGGACTCCAGATCATCGACCACGCAATCGACCGCGGCCACCACGTCATGGCCTACTGCCGCCGCCCCGACGCCCTGACCCCACGACCCGGACTCACCATTGTCGGCGGCCACCTCGACGACCACGACGCCCTCGTCTCGGCGCTGTCCGGCGCCGACGCCGTTCTGTGTGCGCTCGGCCCCAGAAGCGGACTCGCCGGCATGTTCGGCGTCACCGTGATGCAAGACAACCTGCCGCTCATCACCACCGCCATGCGAGACGCCCACGTCGACCGGTTGATACTGCTGTCGGCATACGGCGTCGGCAACTCCGCGCGCACCGCCTCACCCCTGGCTCGGCTCGCCTACAAAACCGTGGTCGCCTCCGCATACCGGGACAAACAAATCTCCGAAACCGCACTACCGAAAACCGAACTCGACGTCACCCGCCTACTTCCGGTCATCCTCGACGACGGTCCACTCAACCCCCACGCCACCGTCCGACCCATGGCGACAGTCACGAAGGTGTCAGGCCTGCCCAAGATCTCCCGCGCCACCGTGGCCGCAGCCATGCTCGACGCCGCCGAAGACAACGACACCAGCGGAAAACGGCTCCTCGTCTCCGCCCCCGGCACCACGTCAGGCTGAGCAAACGGAACCGTCCGTGTACACCCGCGAGATCCCACCGACCGCTTGCTGTCGATCCAAGGACGTGCACACCTGACCTGGGGCGGCGGGACCGATGTCGTATCCATTCGACTCGCTTGCCGTCCCGGATTTCCGGACGCATTCGTACCCACTGCCGGTGGTATCCCGACATCCTGGCAACGTTCCCGCCCTCGACTCGGTCGCGCATAGTCTCCGGCCAACTGCCGAGGACTTGTTTGGGCACTCCAGTCCGGCGCCTCGACACTTCCCCGCGCCCCATTCTCGTACCCGAAGGCGCATAACCCGAGAGGCACACGATGAGTCGCACAACCGCCGTCGTTGGCGGCTTCCGGCGGCGTCACGAGCGGCGGCGGTCACGGGGGATCGCAGGATGGCCGCTGCGGTGGAAGATGGCCGTTGTGTTGATCGTTCCACTCACTGTTGCGGCTGCGCTCGGTGGTCTTCGCGTTGACCAGAGCCTGCGTACGGCAGCAAACTTCACAACCGTCGCCGATCGGGTCAAGATGCTCCCGCTTCTGGTCGAGTTGGACGGAGACGCGTCCGTCGTTATGGGAACGCTGGCACAGCGCACGATTACCCCAGCGATGATCGACAGTCTCGACAGGTCGATCGAAGTGGTGGAACAGGTAGGTCCGGAGGCCGGGCTCGACGAGGGTACGGCCGCGGACGTCGGGACCGCCCTCTCCGATGCACGTGCATTGAGCGCGCAGGCCAAGCAGGGATCGACATCGACGGCGGCTCTCACCGAACAGCTCGCCTCAATCCGCGCTGCCTTGTCGAGGGTGGTGTCCGCCATCACTGAGCCGATCGCCGACCCCGAGGTCGTCGTCGAGACCGGGCGTATCGAGGACCTGTGGTCGGCCCAGAAGCTGATCTCCGCTGAGGGACTGTCTGTCGTCGCCTCCTCGGCAGTTCTTGCCGGTGAATCCGCTGGAACTCTCGAGGCCGAGGGCGCCAACCTGCTCGCACACTTGAGGACCGAATCCGCACTTCTCGACCAGGTCGCGCAAAGGTATTCGCCCGATGACCCGACCGTTGCGGCACTACGGAGAGGCATCAACGATCGAACCGCATTGTTGCAGAATGCCACTCGACGCGAGAGTGCCGATCAGGCCCTGGCCGGTCTCAAGTACTCGCTGTTCGACAGTATCGACGATTACTCCAGCGCAGTCGCCACGGCGTCCGCTGGTCTCAGTGATGCGGTTGCGGCCAAATCGGATACGTTGCGGACCAGCGCGTGGCGGGACCTGACTGTTGTGACCTTGCTGCTGCTCGCCGCGATTCTGCTCGCCGTGGTCGTGGCTCGATCGTTGCTCATGCCGCTACGACGACTGCGGCACGGTGCTCTCCAAGTGGCTCACGCAGACCTTCCGGACGCAGTCGAACGACTCAAGTCCGGGACGGACATTGCAACGCTGGAAGTCGACCCCATCGACGTCCACACCCACGAAGAGATTGGTCAGGTCGCCCGCGCCATTGATGACATCCACAACCAAGCCCTCCTGCTCGCCGGCGAACAGGCGCACCTGAGGCTGCAGATGAACAATGTCTTCGAAACGCTCGCTCGCCGCAGCAGGTCCCTGATCGACCTGCAACTGGAGATGATCGAACAACTCGAGTTCGAAGAACGCGACCCCAAGCGCCTCGACAATCTCTTCCGGCTCGACCACCTCGCCACACGGATGCGCCGAAATGGCGACAACCTGCTGATCCTGGCAGGCAACAGCAACCGCCGCGGTCGACCGACTCCGATCCAACTGGGCGATGCGGTGCGTGCGTCCATTTCCGAGGTGGAGCACTACCAGCGCGTTCACGTCGGTGCGGCGCCACCTGTGGCCCTGACCGGCGCTGCGGGCAGGGACCTCGTGCATGTCCTGGCCGAGCTATTGGACAACTCGTTGCACTTCTCACCGCCAGACAGTGCGGTGACGACCACCTGCGCGCGCACCATCGACGGCGGTGTCGTCATCGAGATCGTGGACCGCGGAATCGGCATGTCACCGAACGACCTTCGGGAACTCAACGATCGAATCGCCTCGACACCAGAGGTCACTCCTGACACAGCTCGCCACATGGGCCTGTTCGTCGTCAGCGAATTGGCCAAGCGTCACGACATCAGCGTCACCCTCCGGCCGACGCTGGACCGGCCGCGCAATGCGGGAATCACCGCCTCGGTCCACGTTCCCGGAGACGTACTGACTTCTGCTGTCGAGCCTCGAGTCCAGGCCATCCCCACCACGCCCAAGGCTGCTGGTCTGTATGGCGATCACACGGCCCACGATAACGCCGCAGTTCTTGTCGAAGTGGGAGCCGCCACCGTCCAGGATCGCCCTTCAAGCCCGAGACCGACACCTCCCGCAGACAGTAATGCGCGACGATCGGAGACGCCCGCACCCGGCGCTCTACCCCACCGTCGACCCGGTGCGACCGGAATCGTCACCTCCCCACAACCCCACGCCGAACCAACACCGCCGGCGAGCCCGCCGGGGAGAGACGAGCCTGCCCCTCGACATCGCTTGGACACGGTGCGGACGGCATCGTTCTTCCAGCCACGACTGCTCCAGCATGCCGCATCGGAAGACCCGACGACACAGACTCCGATCTTCGCCAGTCTCGCTCCCCTGTGGCTGACCGACCCCACCAAGACCGCCACCAATACTCCGCAGCGGTGGGTCACCCGAGCAGATACCGGCTGGTCGGCCGCGCGGCGCGCTGCGCAGGGCCCCCAGGCGCCGGTCACAGACAGCGGTCTTCCGCAACGCGTGCCCGGGCAACGCCTGGTCCCCGGCGGTGTCAACGCCGACGACCAGGCATCGATTCGCGTCCGCACACCCGAGGCGGTCCGCGCACGCCTCACCCGACATCAGAGCGGTGTTCGAGCAGGCAGGACCGGCACACGTCCAGTCCTTGGATCGTTGGATCAATGGCAACAGGAGGAATCGTCGTGACGAGTCGTGGCACGCTGGACTGGTTGGTGTCGAATTTCGCCAGCGACGTCCCCCGCGTGACGCATGCCGTGCTGGTCTCGGCCGATGGCCTGCTGATGGCCGCGAGCGCGCATTTGCCACTCGATCGGGCCGAACAGCTCGCCGCGGTGACATCGGGCCTTGCCAGCCTCTCGGCCGGCGTTTCGACGCTGTTCGAGGGCGGTGGTGTCTTGCAGTCGGTCGTCGAGATGCAGCACGGTTATCTGCTGTTGATGAGTGTCGGGGACGGCTCGCAGCTTGCCGCTCTGACTTCAGCCGAGTGTGACATCGGGCAGGTTGGTTACGAGATGGCAATTTTGGTCGAACGGGTCGGATCCGAAATCGAGGCCATGCCTCGTTCGGCAGTTCGGTCATGATTCCGTCAGGGTTACGTTCGGCCCGCCCCGAAGGGACGAACTTCTCGGACGACCGGGTCACGTCGGCCAAGATCGTCATCGCGGGCGGGTTCGGTGTCGGGAAGACCACCCTGGTCGGGTCGGTGTCCGAAATCGTTCCGTTGCGGACCGAAGCGATGGTCACCGACGCCAGCACCGACGTGGACAGCGTCAGGGCAACCCCGCAGAAGGTGACCACCACCGTCGCAATGGATTTCGGGCGCCTCACGCTGGCAGACGATTTGATCCTCTACCTCTTCGGAACACCGGGCCAGCAACGGTTCTGGTTCATGTGGGACGACCTCGTGCGCGGAGCGATCGGCGCGATAGTTCTCATCGACACCCGACGCCTCGACGACAGCTTCGCGGCCGTGGACGAGTTCGATGATGCGCCGCGGTACCCGGTCGAGGAACTTCGTGACGCCTTGGCGGTGACGGCGGAGGTACCCATCATCACTCTCGACGCACGTGACCGCGCCTCGGTGAAAAATTCTCTTCTCGACATCGCCACGTACGCATTGCAGATGGTGAAGGCGACGTCGCTCCGTTGAGCGTTTGGTTCCTCAGGTGGGCTGCGTCGCGAGTTGAGCCAGGTATTCGGCCATGCCGGCGAAAGTGGTCGCGCCCGCGTGACCCGGTACCTGTGTTCGAAGACGATCTACCAGACGATTCACCGCAGGACCGGCGTCAAGGATCGGTCGGATGAGGCCGAGTCGAGCGCACTGGGCGGCGAGGGGCACCAGCGCAGTCGAAGCATCGTCGTCTCGTCCTGCGGCGGCGAGGGTTTCAACCTCCAGCAACGCGGCATGGAGGAATGCTCGTGGCCGGGCGTTGCGGTCGATCGACGCGACCAGGGTGTGCGCCCGCGCGCAGATGGCGTCGACTTCATCGTCGGGTCCGTGCGTTTTCAGAGCTGTGCGGATCGCGGAGTCCTCGTCGAGTTCTGCGGTCATGACGGCTAGTCCGTTGTCTCGGTCGCAATGAGTCCACCCATCGTTGGTGGTATCGAGAGCGCTGGAAGGGTCCCAGCCGGTAGCGGATCGGATTCGTTCGTTGGTGATCCGTGCTGCCAGTCGAGGCAAATTTAGTCGTTGCGCCAACCGAATCCCCTCGTCGAGTCGCGCCTTCGCCGCGCCCGACTGCCCGAGGAGTTCTTTCAGTCGGGCGCCCGTTCCGTAGGTGGCGAACATGAAATCGACGGTGCCGCCCTCCGCCCCCAGAGTATGGCTGCGGTCGAGAAGTCGATCTGCCTCGACCAGAAGACCTTGTTCGTACAGCAGGTCTCCAAGCAGGGCCGCGGTCAGTCGTGAGCCGTAGCCGAGATCGTCTTCCGCCTCTTCTGCCAGGTGCATGGCGTGCCGGAAGCTCTCCTCTGCAGCCGGGAGATCGAGTTGCTCTCGTGCTGCGATCCCGGCCATGCAATATCCATAGATGACGCTGAAGGGTCCACTGGATCGCTGGTGGAAAGGCAGCGCCCATTTCTGCCACCGCAGGGCCTCGCCGTAATCGAAACGGCAGATCGCGTGGAACGACGCGACGTCGGCCGCCCCGGACAGTACCCAGGGCCGTAGTGTTTCCGCGCGCGCCACGCATCCCTCTACGGCCTCGTCGAGGCCATCGCTCTTGTCGTCGAAGACTGTGATGGTGGCGCGGATGAAGGCGGCCTCGACGCGCATGTCCGCGGTGGTGAGGTCTCCTTCGTCATTACCCAGTAGTGTCTCGGCGACGTTCAGATAGCGGTCGGCTTCGCGGGGATGGTGTAGTAGCGCGTGTGCCCACGCGAGCGCGATAGGTAAACGAGGCCGTGCGGTCGTTCTCTTGGTGGGCAGTTTTTCGGCCAGGCCGAGGAGGGTTCCCATCTGCGATTGTTCGAGTAGGTCCATCGCATTGTTCTCGACGAGCGCGACGGCGGCGTCGTCGTCGCTGGCGCGGAGGTAGTGGTCGACAGCTTGGCTGAGAAGGTGTCGGTCGGCGAACCACTGCGCTGCTCGTCGTTGGAGTTCGACGACGCGGTCGGGGTCGTCGCGTTCGAGGCGGCGTTGGAGGAATTCGGCAAACATGTGGTGGTAGCGGAACCACTCCCCTGCGTCGTCGAGGCGCCGCAGGAATAGATCACGTGCTTCGATGTCTTCGAGTGCGGCCTGGCCTTGTCGGGTGCCGGTGAGCACGCATGCCAGTGCGCCGCAGGTCTTTTCCGTCACGGAGGTGGCAAGGACGAAGTCCAGTGTTCGAGGGTCGAGGTTGCTGATCACGTTGTCGGCCAGGTATTCACCGATCGCGCGATTTCCTCCGGAGAGGTGGTCGATCAGTTCGCGTGGGTGCGGGTGGTCGCGTAATGCCAGGGACACCAACTGTAAAGCCGCTGCCCATCCGTCTGTCGACTGTTCGAGTTCGATGATGTCGGGTTCCTGCAGATCGAGTCCGGTGCGGTCGACGAGGAGCTGCATGGACTCTCGGACATCGAAACGCATTGCTGACGAATCGATTTCGAGTAGTTCGTTGTGGACGCTCATTTCACTGAGGGGTAGCCCGAGTCGAGTTCTACTGGTGACGATCAGGTGCAAGTGGTGACAGCCGTGCTCGAGGAGAAATGCCAGCGCCGACCGCGTGTCTTCGTTCGTCACACGGTGCCAGTCGTCTATGACGAGAGCGACGTGTTGGTCCGCTGCGTGCAGATGGTCGATGAGCGAGGTCAGCACGTACCTCTCCAGTCTCGCACCGTGGATCTCTAGTTCACGAACCAGTTTTCGGCCGATGGCCGGGTGTGCCACGGAAATGGCCTCGACGACGTGGGTGAGGAACCAGACCAGTGTGTTGTCGTCGTTGTCGATCGACAGCCACGCGGTCGCCACACCCTCGCTCCGGAGGGCGTCGGTCCGCTGGGCGGCGAGTGTGCTCTTGCCGAACCCTGCGGGTGCGTGGATGAGTACAAGGCGCGGACGACCGCCTCGGCTGAGTCGGTCGAGCAGTTGGGCGCGGACCACCGTTGCCCCCGGGGTGACCGGCGGCCGATATTTCGTGGATGCACTGGGCGGCGGTGGTGGGGTGTCGAGAAGCGTGGTGCCGCGGCGGTAGTCCGGCAATCCGGTCGTCGGAACTTCGTCCGGCGGGTGGAAGGGGCGCTCGTCGTCACCGGCCAGCGGCAGCGGAAGGTCTGCCACAGTAATACCGATCTGCTCGCCGGCTCTTTGCAGTGCCGAACCCAGGTCGATGGCCGTGGTGATGCGGTCAGCCGAGTCTCGGGCCATGGCTGTCTCGATGACGGCGCACACCGGGTCGGGGATTCCCTCGTTTCGGAGGTCGGGAAGCGGTTCGGTGCCGATCCGCAGAAGCTGGGCGAAGACCTGTTCGCCGCGGCGACGGGCGTACGCAGGTCGCCCCGAGAGGGCGGTGAACAGCGTCGCGCCGAGGCCGTAGACATCGGTGGCGGTGGACGCGGCCGCACCAGTGAGCAGTTCCGGGGCGGTATAAGCCGGCGAGCAGGCCACCACTCCCTGCGTGGTGTCGTCACCGCCGGTGATGCGGGCGATACCGAAGTCGGTGAGCTGAGGTTCGCCGTACTCGGTCAGAAGAATGTTGGCGGGTTTGATGTCGCGGTGCAGCACACCGCCACGGTGCGCAGTTTCGAGAGCGCCGGCCAGTTTTGCGCCGACGGCCAACGTCTCGGCGACCGTCAACCGCCCGTGCTTGGCGATCCAGGATTCGAGGGAATCGCGGCGATGGAACAGCATCACGATATAGGGACGTCCGGTGTAAGTAATTCCGCCTTGCAGGACGTGCACGATGTTCGGGTGCCCGGACAATCGGCCCATCGCCTGCTGTTCCCGCAGAAACCGTGCCCGGTCCGTGTGGTCGGGCTCGGGACTGAGCACTTTCACGGCGACCAGGCGGTCGAGCGATGGTTGCCGACAGCGGTAGACGATGCCGAACCCGCCGCGGCCTGCAATCCGCGCATCTTCGAAACCTTCGGCCGATAGCTCGGCGACAATGTCGGCGTCGATCTGGCGTTGCGTGCTTTCCGTGGCCTCGTCCGGCATGGCAGGTCCTACGGCGCCGTGACCGGTTCGTCGATGCGCCGTGTGCGGGCTGCCAAGTCCTTGCCCATGCGGTCTCCTCGCGCTGCGATGACACCATTCTAGGTACCGTCGACGTCACTGGTCGCCGAAAAACGACCGCCGGTATCGAGACGAGGCGATGCGGCAGAAGCCGCACCCCACGGCTACCGCCGCGATTCCGGCGACGCCGTAGGCGATTGTCGCCGCCGTCAGGTGATCGTGCGACCAGAACGGTTGCGCGTCCGACCTGCCGAGAAGACTGATCTGGAGTTCGATCACACCGCTGACGACCAGGTACGGCCCTACCACTCGCTGTACCGGGATCACCGCGAAGGTGAGCAGGCCGGTCACGACCAGACCGAGACCCGCCACAGTCGCGCCCGCAACCGCGACCAGCAGCCCCGCCGCGGTGGCTGCCGCTGCAAAGGCTGCACAGATTACCTGCGCGGGCGACCAGTGCGGGGGAATCAGTCGGTCGGGAACATCGTGCGCTTCCACGGGCTGATCCTCCTCGAGTGGGTCGCGGAGGTCCTCACGCTATGAACACAGACCGGTGACCGGCACGCTGAGATGGATTTGCCGGCATTGCGGCGTGGTTACGTCCCGGTTTGTCCGGGATAGCCGAATGGAGATCACCGATGGCCAGCGAAGTTAACAGAGTGTGTGTCATGGGACATGCTTCGGTAGTTCGGATGAGTGGGGGCAGTTCGCAGCGGCGGACGCCGGCACGCGTCGCGATGGTGGGTGGGGGTGATGGAGCGGTAGGGCTCCTCGACGCTCTTACCCGCCGATGCGGCGCAAACATGTCGGTGGATGTGTTGGAGGAAGCCTCTGGTGACTGCGGTGCACGCAATGACGGGGTGCCGGGATCGACCGTTCGTACCATCGTGGTTCCCGATCTCGCGTCGGTGAGTCGAGGGGATCTCCTCGCCCGCTACGACGCGGTGATCTACACGTTCGAGTTGTTTCGCGACCGCACAGTGCTGGCGGGACTACCTGCGAGTTCGTCGGAGTTCGTCGCCAATGAAGTGTGGCGTCCCTCGGGATCGCCGCACGACCTCGTACTCGGACCGGTGCCGCGAGGTTCCGCGGCCGAACTGCACGCGCTCACCCCACACTTGCTCGCCGACCAGATCGTGAAGCAGCTCGACCGCTGCCGCGGTCCCTGGGCGGCGGTCGACCCCTTGCAGTGGCTCGAGTTCCGGCATTACGCACAGCAGGTGACGTCACCGCACCGATGGTCCGAAATGGCCAGTTGAACTGGGGTGACACTACGCCGGGGCGGCCGGTGACCGAACCGAGATACGCATTTGTGCCGATCAGCGGCACGAGCAAGTGGACCACACTGTGAGCTGCCACACATACTCGTGGAGCGATGGCGCCCGAGGTCGTCGTGAAGTGAAAGGAAGTAGTGTGGCCCCCCTTCAAACGGTTCAGAAGATCGGACCCGTGCTGGATTTGTTCACCGTCTCGCGCCCGGAATGGGGCGCGTCCGAGGTGGCGGTGGCCATCGACGTGCCACGGTCGAGTGCTCACGCATTGCTGTCCTCGCTCGTCGAGACGGGGCTGTTGCAGTGCCGCACCCGTGGCCGCTACCGGATCGGCTGGCGGGTGGTCGAGTTGAGTCAGACCCTCAAGGGCACCGTCGATGTGCGTTCCTGTGCCGCTTCGGTTCTCCAGGATCTTGCGCACAAGTACGGTGAGACCACACATCTGGCCGTCATGGAACGCTACCGGGTGCTGTATGTGGACAAGGTGCTCGGCAATCACGTCATCAACGTGGCCGGCGCCCGGGTGGGCGCCCATCTGGAACCACATTGCAGCGCCGTCGGCAAGGTTCTTCTGGCACAGTGTGATCCCGGAGAGGTCGAGCGCAACATCACCAACAAGCCGTTGCGGCGCCTGACCCCGTCGACGATCATCAACCCGGCATCCCTGGCGCAGGAATTGCGGTCGGTTCTGCGGTCCGGGTGCGCGTTCGATGCCGGCGAGGCGGTACCGGAGGTGCACTGTGTCGCCGCCCCGGTCCGAGACGAGATGGGACTGGTGGTCGCTGCGGTGAGCATGAGTGTGCCGGCGAGCCGGTTCGTCCCTGCGCAAACGGAATTCAAGAACGCGGTCGTCGCCGCGGGCGCCGAGATCTCCCGGGCGATCGCGAACTCTGCGGACCCGGTGCTACAGACCGAACGTGACGATCCGACCGTCGCCGCCGTCAGCTGAGCGAGGTTCAGCCCGACCGCATCGACAGATACCGCGACAGACTCAGCGCCGCGGTCCGCACGGCGGCCGCCGAATGATCGAGATTGATGCGAGTGTGCCACCCGGACACCGATATTCCGGCAACGACCTGACCGCCCAATCCGAAGACCGGGCTGGCCACACAGGCGACACCGGCCCGCGATTCCTCGAGGTCGTAGGCCACTCCGCGCTCGCGGATCCGGGCCAGTTCCGCAGCGAACCGTCCCGGGGTGACGATGGTGCGTTCACTGAGCCGGGGTAGGCCCGCGGCGAGGATCTGTTCGACGACGGCCTGGTCGGAGAAGGCGAGGATCGCCTTGCCGATCCCGGTGCCGTGTGCGGGCCAGCGGCCGCCCATCCGCGTCGGCAGCGGCGGCGCGTTCGGGCTGTGCAGAACCTCGAGATACACCACACTGTCACCGTCGAGGACCGCGAAGTGGACGGAGTGGCCGGTCGCTTCCTGCAGGTCCGCCATGAACGGGCGGGCCGCTTCACGCAGATCGCGTTGGCGGGGTACGTGCTGACCGAGCTCGAAGAGCTTCAGCCCGAGGCGGTACCGGGTGCCCTCGCGTTCGAGCAGTTTGGCGCCGTGCAGTGCCTTGAGCATTCTCTGCACACTCGATTTGGGCAGCCCGCAGCGGCGCGCGATCTCCGACACCCCGAGCGCCCCTTCGGCCCCACCGAGTGTGTCGAGGACGGCGACCGCCCGGGCGATGGACCCTGCGTCCCCGGCCGCCGCAGCACCGGCCGTGTTGTGCCGGTCATCGGCACATTCGTCTTGCATAACGGCCCATAGTGCCCCAATGTGAGATGTCAGTGCAACAGCTCACACCCCGCGGAGCTGGGACGGCGCCACGGGGACGGTCCGAGGAAAGCCCGAGGTCTCATGTCCACCGACGAGGTACAAGGAGCCGCGCAGCGGCTGCTGGAGGCGTACCGCAGCGGCACGCCGATCGACCCCTTGACGCCGCAGTTCGCGAAGGCGGAACTGTCCACCGCCTACCGCATCGCCCAGGCTCAGGTCGAGCAGTGGGAAAAGGACGGCGACGCCGTCAAGGGACACAAAGTCGGGCTCGCGTCCGCCGCAATTCAACGCCAGATGGGGGTCGACCAACCCGACTTCGGTCATCTGACGGCGAGCATGTTCCATCTCGAACACCATCCGATTCCGGCCTCGTCCTACATCCAGCCGCGGATCGAACCGGAAACCGCATTCGTCCTCGGGCGCCCGCTGACCGGACCCGGCGTCACCATCGCCGACGCCGTCCGCGCCGTCGATTTCGTGCTTCCGGCACTCGAGATCGTCGACTCCCGGATCCGGGACTGGAAGATCGGCATCTTCGACACCATCGCCGACAACGCCTCCTCCGGTGGCGTCGTGCTCGGGAGCCGGCCGGTGCTGCTGCGCGATCTCGACCTGCGCCTGTCCGGCTGCACCCTGCACATCAACGGTGACCTGGTCGCCACCGGCGCCGGCGGCGCCGTGCTGGGCTCCCCGCTGAACTCGCTGGTGTGGCTGGCCAACACCGTCGGCCCGCTCGGGGTGACCCTCGAGCCCGGCCATGTGGTGCTGCCCGGGTCGATGACCAAGGCCTTCCCGATCTCGCCGGGCGATTCCATCGTCGCGAACATCAACGGACTCGGCAGCGTGTCCGCCATCCTCGGGAAGCGAGAAGAGCAGTGACCAACGAACAGCAGGCCGCCGATCGCTGGAGCGCCGGCCGCATCGCCGACATCCTCCTCGACGCCGAGCGCACCACCACCTCCCGCACGTCGTTGTCCGCCGAATGGCCGGGCCTGACCCTGCCCGTCGCCTACGAGGCGCAGGACATCGCGCTCGCCGTGCGCAAGGCCCGCGGGGAGATCGTCACCGGCGTCAAGCTGGGGCTGACCTCGCGTGCGAAGCAGCGGCAGATGGGCGTCGACGCCCCCTCGGTGGCCTGGCTGACCGATGTCATGGCGTTGCCCGCCGGTGACCCGGTCCCCCGCAACCGGCTCATCCACCCGCGGGCGGAACCGGAGATCGCGTTCGTGATGGGCCGCAGGCTCTCCGGCCCCGGCGTCACCGCCGCAGAGGCACTGGCCGCGGTCGACCGGGTGGTCGGCGCGATCGAGATCATCGACAGCCGCTACGCCGGATTCAAGTTCACCCTCGAAGACGCGGTGGCAGACAACAACTCGTCGGGGGTATACGTCACCGGGCCGATCCTCCGCCGACCCGAGGACCTCGACCTCGCGCTCGAGGCGTGTCTGCTCGAGGTGGACGGTCAGATCGTCGACACCGCCACCGGGGCTGCCGTGCAGGGACACCCGGCCGAAGCGCTCGCGTTCGCCGCGAACACCCTGGCCGAGCGGGGCCACGCCATCGAAGCGGGGTGGACCGTGCTGACCGGTGGGATGACCGACGCCATCGCCGTCGAACCGGGTGCCCGGGTCGCCGCCCACTTCACCTCGCTCGGTTCCATCACCATCTCGGGAGGATAAGCGCATGCCGTTCATCGACGTCACCATCGGTCTGGGCCGATCCCCGGAGCAGATCCGGACCCTGATCCACGAACTGACCGAGGCCGCGCACCGGGCGATCGACGCGCCCAAGGAGAACATCCGGGTCGTCATCCGCGAGGTACCGGAGACGCACTGGGCTGCCGGTGACGTCACCGTCGCCGAACGCCGCGCGGCGCGCTGATCGGAGTGTCCGAACAATGCTGATCGACAGGTCGGGGGTCGATCAGCATTGCCGACACCGCGTTGTCCACGGCGCCCGGTGACCGTAGACCAGTAGAGACACAGTCGTACTTCTCTCTGGGAGCCCCCCGTGACCACAATTCATGCCGTCGAGGCTGACACCGATCTCGACACCTTCGATCCGCCGCGCATCGCCGACCGGCTCTACCACGATCTGCTCTCCCCACCCGAGACCGCGCAGGTACGCCGGCGGGTGCGCCGGATCGCCGCGGACACCATCGCTCCGATCGCCAGCCGCATCGCCCGGGGCGACGAACGCATCGACGGCTTCCCCCGGGACGCGTTCGACTCGCTGGCCTCGGCCGGAGTGTTCCGCATCCCCTTCTCCGGCGATGTCGGTGGCGACGACCTGACGCACCGCGCCACCGCGACCGCCGTCGCGGTCGAGGAACTCGCGTACTACTCCAACAGCGTCGCCGCGATCTTCGACGTGCACTGCATCCTCGCGGGCAACGCACTCAACCAGGGCACCGACGCGCAACGCCGGCGCTGGCTCGCCCCCGTGGTGGCCGGGGAGATCGTCGGGTCCTTCGCCACCAGCGAGCCCGGCGCCTCGAGCGACCTGTCCCCGATCGCGGTCACTACCGAGGCCACCCCGACCGACACCGGTTGGGTACTCAACGGCCGCAAACGGTGGATCACGAACTCCGCGGTCGCCGCCTTCGTCGTTGTACTGGCGCGCACCGGGAGTCGGTTGAGCACCTTCATCGTGCCCACCGACACCCCCGGCGTCACGATCGGCACCCCCGACCGCAAGCTGGGCAACAAGGGGCAGATCACCGCGGACGTCATCCTCGACCAGGTTCAGGTGGATTCCGACGCGATGCTCGGCGAGGAGGGCGGCGGGCTGAAGATCGCCCTGCAGACCCTCACCTACGGGCGGATCGGCATCGCTGCGGCCGGGGTCGGGATGGCGCAGGCCGCGTTCGACCATACCGCCGCTCATCTCGCGCGTCGCCACGCCTTCGGTGGCCCCCTGGCCGGCAAGCAGCACTGGCAGTTCCTGATGGCCGATCGGGCCACGGCGATAGAATCCGCGCGTGACCTGTACCTCAAGGCGGCGCTGCGTCTGGACTCCGGTGTCGCCTTCCCAGAACCGGAGGCCGCGATGGCCAAACTGCGGGGCACCGAGATTTCCGTGGAGATGGCCCGCGACGCCGTGCAGGCCTTTGGCGGGCTCGGCTTCACCCAATCCCTGGGGGCCGACGACACCGATGGACCGGTGGAGGCGTTCTACCGGGACAGCAAGATCGGCGAGATCTACGAGGGTGCCAACGAGGTCCAGAAGTGGGTGCTCGCCCGGCAGATCTTTGGACGCGAGATCACCGGCTGACCTGGTTCCGACGTGGTGCACGCGCACGCGCGTGCACCACGTCGGTGCGCCGACGGTCGTGTCCGGGGTATCCGAACAATTGAACCCGCCGGGTACCTGTTACGTCGGATAATCCCTTCGGAGGTAAACGGTAGCCTTGATCGTGTAACACTGCGTTCATCTGAGGAGGTGATACGCGATGTCGAAGCGTGACGAGCAGGTCGACGATGCACCTGACGACGCCCAGCCACCCACACCGGTGCGCCAGGAAATGTCCGGCGGCCGCGAATGGTGGACGGATGCCCTCGCGGAAACCTACTGCGAGATGGACCCGCAGTGGGAATCGCCGCGGGGCCGTTTCGAAGCGAGACTGAGCACACGGCAGTTCGGGGATCTGTCGTTGAGCACAGTTCGCGCCCATGCACATTCGGTTCTACGGACGCCGGCGATGATCGCCGATACCGACTCAGAAGACTACTTTCTGTGCGCGGTGACCGGGGGTCCCGGGCGGATCGAACAGCATGGACGATCGATATGGCTCGACAAGGGGTCGTTCGCGGTCATCGATGCCGGGCTGCCGTTCAGGTTCGACTTTCCACAGCAGTTCGAGCAGATCGTTGTTCGCGTTCCCCGCCCCTTGCTGCTGGGACGAATGTCCGAGCGGGACGTCGACCGGGTCATGGCTCAGCCGGTGTCAGCAGTGTCTGGGGCCGGCGTCGTCGTGAGCAGGTTCCTGCAGCAAATCGCCGCTCTCGATGCCGCGGTTCCGAATGCGTCGGCAACCGCCCTGTCGGCCTCGGCTATGGACATGATCGTGACCGCATTGGCCGATACCGGTGGGGCTGTCAGTCCGACACAGCAAGCACACACTGTGGACCTACATCGCGCGCAGAATCTTCTGAAAACCCGGCTTCATGATGAAAACCTCTCCATCACCGAAGCTGCCGCCGAACTGGGGATCTCGCTACGGTACCTGCAGAAGATATTCCAGAGCACCGGGAGCACGCCGAGCGAGTGGCTTCTCCAAGCCCGCCTCGAACGCGCTCGCATGATCTTGTTGAGCACCGAAATCACCATCGGGGAACTCGCGAGCCGGGTGGGTTTCAAGGACACCTCGCACTTCAGCCGGTCGTTCCGCAATCGGTATGGGATCAGCCCGGGGCAGTATCGCCAGCGCTGACCCTGGAACAACTGCACCGGAGCCGATCCGATGATCGGTCTCCGGTGCAGTCTCGGGTCAAGTCAGGATTTCGTGCCCGCCCCGGCGAGTGTGCGCCGGTACTTCACGAAGGCCTTGTTGTCGTTCGCGGTGAACCCGGCCACCAGACCGGATTCACCGAACCCGTCCCAGTTCCATTTGCCCTCGATGCCGGTGTCGACCGGTACGAAGGTCTCGACCATGGTGACGAAACCGGCCGCTTTGAAACTGATGCCGTACTGGTCGGACCAGAACGTCGGGATCGGCGAGTACGGCGTCTTCCCGCCGACCGCGGCGAAGAGGTTTTCCGCCGCGGCGGCACCCATATCGGCCGCGTTCGACCAGTGTTCGATCCGGACCCGCTTTCCGACGCCCCGATGAGTCCAGGAGGCGACATCGCCGACTGCCACGATGTCCGGATGCCCGGAGGCGTGGCAGAACTCGTCACACACAACACTGCCCTGGTCGAGTTCGAGACCGGACCCCGTCAGCCACTCGGTGTTGGGCACCGAACCCAACGACAGCAGGACGAGGTCGGCCTCGAGGATCTGACCGTTGTCGAGTTCGACCCGCTCAACTCGGCTGCCGCCGTCGAACTTGGTCACCGCCGTGTCGCAGTAGACGTTGACGCCGTGGTCTCGGTGCAGGCGCTCGGCGAAACGGCCGATCTCGGGACCGAGCAGGGGCATCAGAGTCGGCGCCCGCTCCACTATGGTCACCGACTGCACACCGTTGACGCGGAGGCTGGACGCGACCTCGCACCCGATGAACCCGCCGCCGACGATGACCACGTTCTGGGCGTGCTGGGCGGCGGTGTGGAGGGCAATCGCATCATCGAGGCCTCGCAGCACGTGGAAGCCGTCCATCTCCGGCAGACCCGGAAGAGAACGGGCGCCGCGACCGGTCGCGATGATCAGTTTGTCGTAGCCGATCTCCCCGTCGGTGAGGTTCAGCCGCCGATTCTCCACGTCCAGCGCGGTCGCCGCGTTTCCCAAGATCCATTCGAAATCGTCCGCGGCGGTGTCGAATTCACATTCGACCGCCGACATCGTTCCGGCGAGCAGTTGCTTCGACAGGGGCGGGCGATTGTACGGGCGATGCTTTTCGTCCCCGACGATGGTGATCAGCTCGGATGTGCCGGCTTCACGCAGCCGCTGCGCTGCGCGGAGGCCGGCCAACCCGCCGCCGACGATCACTGTATTGGTCATGGCTCAACCCTCGACGCGGATGGCAGCGACCGGGCAGAGCTTGATCGCGGCGTTGACCTTGTCGCGGAGCGACTCGGCAGGCGAGTCGTCCAACAGGATCACCTCGTCACCGTCGTCGTTGAGGTCGAAGACCTCGGGGGCGGCGATGACGCACTCACCGTGGCCATCGCACATTCCGTACTCGATCTGGATCTTCATCTTCTCTTTCCTTCCCTACCTGATAGGGACGACGTCAGGACGTCGGTTCGCTAGTTCTCTTGCGCCCAGGTGATGGACAGTTCCAGCTCACCGAGGCTGCGGATGATGTTGTTCGGCTGGAAGCGGTACTTGCCGGCATGGAAACGTTCGACGTTGTCGGCGAGCACGTTGAACAACGTGATCATCTCCAACCGTGCCAGCGGCTTACCCAGGCACGCGTGCTTTCCGCGACCCCAGCCGAGGTGACCGGCCGGGTCCCGGGTGATGTCGAACGAATCCGGGTTCTCGAACTTGCGGTCATCCCTGTTCGCGGACCCGTACATCACCACCACACGCGAGCCCTCCGGAATAGCAACGCCGGCGATCTCGGTGTCCTTCGTCGCGACCCGGGTGAAGAACTGCAAGGGCGATGCCAGACGCACGATCTCGGGGATCGCGCTGGTCAGCAGGGAACGGTCCGCTCGCAGACGATCCCACTGGTCCGGGTGCTGCGCGAACAGCAGCAGGCCGATCCCGATCGCGCTGATGGTGCTGTCCACACTCGGGTAGATGTAGTCGTTCATCACTCCGCGGGCGAAGTCCTCGGGCCAGCCGACGGCCGCACCATTCTTGAACAGCTGATCCGCCCAGCCACCCTCGCGCACATTGCTCGGGAAGTTCTCGTCGGCGAACTCCATGTACCCCATCATCGTTTCCAGGGCAGGCTGGGTACGCGGGGCGTGCAGCGGGCCGATGCTGTCGAATCCGGCGACACCCCACTTGAACATCTGCTCCTGGGTGACGCCCTCGACGCCGACCAGGTCGGTGACGATCTCGATGGGCATCGCCATCGCCACGTCCGCGACACCGTCGAGGTGGTCCTTGCCCTTCAGGGATTCGACCAGGTTCTCGGCAAAGTCTTTCAGTCGCGGCTTGAGCTCTTCGAGCGGTCCCTTCTTGATGGGGCATCCCTCGACCTGACGGATCTCGTCGTGGTGATCGCCCTCGGTCTGCAGGCTGGTCTCGGTGATTCCATTGAAGAACTGGTTGAATCCCACGCCTTCACGGGATGTGAAGGTTTCCCAGTCCGAGAGCACCGAGGACACCTCGTCGTAGCGGGCGCAGGCGTAGTACCCGTACTTTTCGAGCCAGACCACCGGGCCGGCGTCTCGCAGCTTTGCGTAGGTGGGGAAGGGATCGACGAGCACCGCGTCGACGTGGAGATCGTCGTCGAAACTCGGAATACCGGCCGGCGGTCGCTGCTGCTCGACCGCTGCATCCTGCGTCATTGTTTTTCTCCTCGAGTGTTGTCGATGGTGACGTTGTGTGGGGTTCAGCCGCGAAGGTGGGCCGAGAGGAAGGCTGCGGTGATCCCCAGGTGGTCGTGCTGGTCGAACTCGGGTCCTTCGTGGCCCGCGCCGCCGAGCACGAGGAGTGTCGAACGGGCG
This sequence comes from Rhodococcus pseudokoreensis, assembly GCF_017068395.1. NCBI lineage: Bacteria > Bacillati > Actinomycetota > Actinomycetes > Mycobacteriales > Nocardiaceae > Rhodococcus > Rhodococcus pseudokoreensis. The sequence continues at coordinate 1,550,882 of NZ_CP070619.1, forward strand.
CCGGTGCTGACCAGGGCGTCGTGCAGCGCGTGGCTCTGCGCGGACAACGTGATCCGGTCGCGGTCACCGTGCGCGATCAGAAACGGCGGGGCCAGTGAGGTCACGCGGCTGAGTGGGCTGGCGTTCCAGGAGGTGTCCGACGGCGCCGCGACCTCGTCTTCGCCGAGCAGGGCCTTCTCGAACGGCGGTGGGAGAAGGTGGCTTTCGATCCAGCTTCGGCCGGCGTTGGCAGCCAGGTCGGACGGCCCGAACCAATGGACGACGGCGTCGACTCGGCTGGACTGATCGAGATCGTCGCCTACGACACCTTCGAGTTCGTCGTCGCCGGGGGTCAGTCCGACCATGGTGGCCAGGTATGCGCCTGCCGATGCGCCCCACACCCCGATCCGGTCGGTGGATACCCCGAGCTCAGCTCCGTGTGCGCGCAGCCATCGCACGACGGCCTTGACGTCGTGAATCGGGTTCGGGTACGAACCCTGCGGCGCGAGACGGTAGTTCGCGGAAACCACGGCGATGCCGTACGAGGCCAGTCGCGCGAGGCGGTCGTCGGCGCCGTCCTTCTTGTCGCCGAGCTGCCACCCTCCGCCATGGAGGTAGATCACCGCCGGCGGATTATCGATGTCCGGGCGGTACACATCGACGGCGATCTCGAAACCGTCCACCTCGGCGACGCGCAGATTGGACTGCACTTGAACATCATTCATGAAGAAGCCTTCCAGAGGTCAGGTATGGAATCGGCAGGGATTCGTCATGCTCGGTCCCATGGGACCCGGAGCCTGCCGCGAAGGTCATTCGCGGTTGTGCCTGTGATACACAACACTACGAGGCCGTGAGTGGGTGTGCCATGGCGTCAGGCGCACATCGTTTGGCATTCACGCGCACGGTTTGCGGTGGCGGACAGGACACCCGTCCACAGATTGGTAGATAGCCGACAGAAACGCACGAAAACGCGACGGACCGGGTGGTCCGTCGCGTTTTCGTGGATATCACGCAGTGCGGATTACGCTTCCCTACGCCGTCGGTGCGCCGGCCACCGCGCGTGAGTGGTCGATCTCGTCGCCGATCGCCTGCTCGGCTGCCGCGGCGTCGGGGCCGGGGCCGCCGGGGCCGAAGTGCGAGTATTTCTCGATGTGCTGGTCGAGCGAGAGCGGGCTCGGGGTGCCGTAGGTGAAGTACGTCTCCCACGGCAGCTTCGCGCCGCCGATCGCCAGCCCGGTGTCGATGTCGGACATCTGCCAGGTCTTGGTCTCGCCGTCCGGGTCGAGGTGCAGGTACCCGACCTCACCGAACAGCTCGATGCGGTTGCCGCCGGGCTCGAAGACGTACAGGAACTGGGCCTGGGTGATCCCGTGCTTGTCGGGTCCGGCTTCGATCCGAATGTCGTAGTCGCGGAACATCTCCACGGCGTCGATGTTGTGCTGGCCGGTGCCGTAGTAGAACGCGAGGTGGTGCATCTTGCCCCGTTCACCCTGCGCGTCCCGCAGGCAGGCGACCTCGTGGCCGAGGATGTTCGAACTCATCCAGGCACCGATCTCGGTGTCGCCGTCGACGACGCGTTCGGTGGTCCGGAACCCGAGGTGGCGTTCGAAGGAGTTCTTCACCGCGGTGACGTCGCTGGCGAGCAGGTTGAGGTGGTCGATGCGTTTGACGGGGATGCCCTGCAGCGGCTTCTTCGACGGGCGGGTGAGGATCTTGGACTGCAGCTCCGGCGGGGCCTGGTACTTCTCGACCTCCCAGAGCAGTTCCAGGTTGTGCCCGTCCGGGGACTGGTAGGTGAAGGTCTTGCCGTACCCGAAGTCGCTCTCACGCCATGCGCCGTCGACGTTGGCGTCCTTGAGGGACGCTGCCCGGCGTTCGAGGGCTTCCGGGGAGCTGGTGCGCAGTGCCGCGTGGCCGAGCCCGGCCTGGGTGGATTCGGTGACCTTGAGGCTCCACTGGTACGGGTCCTCGTAGGCGCGCAGGTAGACCGACTGCCCCTCGGTGTGGGTGATGTACATGCCGAGGAACTTCGTGAAGAAGTCCACCGTCTCCTGCGGCTTGGGGCTCAGCAGTTCGGCACGGGCGAGATGGGAAATCTCGAACCGAGAGTCACTCATGTCGTTCTCCTTTATCGCGCCGCCATGACCGCGGTGGGCCGCATGCGCCGGCGACGTTTGTGGTGGATACGGGACTCGGGCGGGAATACGTCCAGACCCTTGAAACCGGCGGTGACCGCTGTCGCGGTTGTGACTGCCTGTGGCCTAGAACACTACGAGCCGGAGAGGCGTCGAGCCATGGCTTCAGGCGCACATCCTTTTGCCTTCAGGCGCACCGCGAGCCGCCCCGACGTCGCTCGCCGTGCATCACCTCCGCAGCCGTGACCAGCCTATCTAGGTCCGATCTCCGATTAATCGGGATCGGGGCGGCCCAGAAAGGGGTGCTGTTCGGTTATCCCGACCATCACCGCTCCATTCCCACCGGCAGTGGTTCCCTCGAAAGGACTTCGGTGAGGCACGAGCGCGATTCCAGCGCAGACCACATGCGAGTACTCACCACCGATCTAGACGCACCAGGTTCTGTCCGCACAGGCAGATATGAGCGAGAGGCACACAATGAGTCGCAAGAGCGCCGCGATCGTCGGCTCCGGGAACATCGGTACCGACCTGATGTACAAGCTGCTGCGGTCCGAGCACATCGAACCCCGGTACATGGTCGGTATCGACCCCGACAGCGAAGGCCTGGCCCGCGCCCGGCAGGAAGGCCTCGAAGCCTCCGCCGAAGGGGTGGACTGGTTGCTCGCCCAGCCGGAACTGCCCGACATCGTCTTCGAGGCCACGTCCGCGAAGATCCACGCCGCCGCGGCACCGCGCTACGCCGAGGCCGGGATCACCGCCATCGACCTCACCCCCGCCTCCATCGGCCCGTACGTCGTCCCCGCGGTCAACCTCGACGCCCATTTGAGCGCCCCGAACGTGAACATGGTCAGCTGCGCCGGCCAGGCCACCATCCCGATCCTCTACGCCATCAACGAGGTCGCCGACGCCTCCTACGGGGAGATCGTCGCCGCGATCGCCTCGCACAGCGCCGGGCCGGGCACCCGCCAGAACCTCAGCGAGTTCAGCGAGAAGACCGGCAAGGCCCTCGCCCAGGTTGCCGGCGCCGACCGCGCCAAGGCCATCTCGGTGATCAACCCGGCCGAACCGCCGATGAACATGCGCGACACCGTCTACGCCAAGGTCCGCAACCCCGACCCGGCCGCCATCGAGCGCGCGGTGATCGACATGGTCGCCAAGGTCCAGCAGTACGTCCCGGGCTACTCGTTGCGACTGGTCGACGTGGACGGTGACCTGGTCACCGTGATGCTCGAGGTCGTCGGCGCGGGCGATTTCCTGCCCACCTACGCCGGCAACCTCGACATCATCACCGCCGCCGCCGTCCAGGTCGCCGACGTCATGGCCCGCCAGAACCTCGTCCAGGGAGCAGCACAGTGAACACCCCAACCCAGAAGAAGATCACGATCGTCGACACCACGCTGCGCGACGGCATGTCCTCGGTCTCGCACCAGTTCACCCCGCAGAACGTCGCCGACATCGCCCGCGGCCTCGACCGCGCCGGGGTCTCGACCATCGAGGTCGCGCACGGCATCGGCCTCGGGGCCTCCTCGATCCAGTACGGGTTCGCCGCCGCCACCGACCCCGACTATGTGCGCGCCGCAGTCGACGCCGTCGACAACGCCGACATCGCCGCCCTCTACGTCCCCGGCATCGCGACGCTGGCCGAGCTGCAGAAGGCCATCGACGCCGGCATCAAGACCGTCCGTGTCGCGGTGCACTGCACCGAGGCCGATTGCGGGCAGCAGCCCGTCGAATGGGCCAAGGAGCAGGGCCTGACGGTGATGACGTTCCTGATGATGAGCCACAAACTCGAGGCCGAACCGCTCGCCGAACAGGCCGCGAAACTCGACTCCTACGGCGCCGACGTCGTCTACGTCGTCGACTCCGCCGGTGCCATGGTGCCCCGGCACGCCGGAGATCGGGTCGCTGCCCTGCGGGAGGCGATCACCGCGCACATCGGGTTCCACGCCCACAACAACCTCGGTGTCGGCATCGCCAATGCGCTCACCGCCGCCGAGAACGGGGCCACCTTCATCGACGGGTCCCTGCGCGGTCTCGGCGCCAGCGCGGGCAACGCCCAGACCGAGGTCCTGGCCGCCGCCTTCGAACGCGCCGGCTGGGACACGGGGGTGGACCTGTTCCCGCTCATCGACACCGCCGAGCACGTCGTCGCGCCGCTGATGAAGGAACCGCAGATCGTCGACGAGACCGCCCTGATCCTCGGCTATGCCGGGGTGTACTCCACCTTCTTCCACCCCACCAAGCGGGCCGCGAAGAAGTTCGGCGTCCCCGCGCGCGAGATCCTGATGGAGCTTGGTCGCCGCGGCGTCATCGGCGGCCAGGAGGACATGATCATCGACGTCGCCTCCGAACTTGCCGGCCGCACCTACGAGACCCCGGTCTTGGCTGGGTCCTGACCGAATGGAGGGACGCTCCGGACAACACGCAGTCGGTGCGTCCCTCCATCCCACCCATTTTCCGCGGTGTTCGTGCCGTGCGCCTCGCGACCACCCGATGTGCGTGTGAAGCCATGGTGCGCCCGGACCTCGGCTCGTAGTGTCGTGAGTCACAGACACCGTCAATGGCATGCCGCGCTTTGTCGCGTTTTCACATCAGGCCCGGGAGGCCCTGCATTCCAGCCTGAATTAACAGGAGAGCACATGACCGCAGTACCGGAAATTTCCGACGTCAAGCACCTCATTGGTGGCGATTGGCGTTCCGCGTCGGACGGCGCGACGTTTGAAACGCGTGACCCGCACGATGACTCTCTGCTCGGCACCGTTGCCCGGGGCACGGCGGCCGATGGCACTGAAGCCATCACCGCGGCTCGGAAGGCGTTCGACGAAGGCCCGTGGCCGCGGATGTCGCCGAAGGAGCGGGCGAAGATCCTGCACGCGGTCGCGGACAAGGTCGACAGCCACCGTGAGGAGCTGGCCCACCTCGAGACCCGGGATGGCGGCAAGAGCATCAATCAGTCGCTGCACGCCGAGATTCCCCGCGTCGCGCACAATCTGCGGTTCTTCGCCGACTACGTGTCGATGGCCGCCAACGAGGCCTACCCGGATGGAGAGTTGCTCTCCTACGTGCTGTACCCGCCAGCCGGAGTCGTGTCGGCGATCAGCCCCTGGAACGCGCCGCTGATGCTGGCGACGTGGAAGATCGCCCCTGCGTTGGCGTTCGGGAACACCGCCGTCCTCAAGCCGTCACCGCAGACTCCCTTGACCGCCAATCGGTTCGCGGAACTCGCCCTCGAGGCCGGGTTGCCCGAGGGTGTTCTGAACGTGGTACACGGATTCGGCGGCGAGGCCGTCGCCGGACCTCTCACATCAGATCCGAGGGTCGACCGGATCACGTTCACCGGCTCGAGTGCCACCGGGGTCAAGATTCTCCAGGCCGCCGCCGTGAACCACACCCCGGTTTCGGCGGAGATGGGCGGCAAGTCCGCGAACATCGTCTTCGCCGACGCTGACCTCGACATCGCCGTTCCCAAGTCGATCCGTGCGATCTTCGGGGGCAACGGCCAAGTGTGCCTGTCGGGTTCGCGGCTGCTGGTGCAGAACTCGATCATGGACGAGTTTCTCGAGCGGTTCACCGAGGAGGCCCGCACGCTGACCGTCGGTGACCCGAAGGACCCTGCCAATTTCGTCGGTCCGCTCATCGAGCAGAAGCACCTCGAGAAGGTGCACGGTTACGTCGAACTGGCACAGGAGGAGGGTGGCAAGATCCTCACCGGCGGGTCCCGGCTTACCGACGACGCCCGAGCGAACGGTTTCTACTATCCGCCGACAGTGATCACCGGGCTCACCAACGACTCGCGCACTGCGCGCGAGGAGATCTTCGGTCCCGTCGAAACGGTTCTCGGATTCGACACCGAGGATGAGGCACTGCGGATCGCTAACGACTCGCCCTACGGGCTGGCCGGGATGCTGTTCACCGAGAACCTCAACCGGGCTCATCGAATGGCGGCGCAGTGGAAGGCCGGCACCGTCTGGATCAACACCTTCTTCGAACGCGACCTCCGACTGCCGTTCGGCGGCGAAGGCAGCAGCGGACTCGGCCGTGAGGGCGGCCAGTACTCACGCGAGTTCTTCACCGAACCGCGCGCTGTGACGATCCGCCTGCGCGGGTAGTCTTCGCCACCTCGAATCGTCCGGTGCGGCTGATGCTGCACCGGACGATTCGGTTTGTGCAGGTCCGGGCATCCGGCCGGGTTCAGGTCCTGAGCACGATGCCAGGGCGACACGGCACGGCCCTGGCCGTCAGGCAGCCTTGACTGCCAGTCCGTCGACCATTTCCGGACCGAGACCGACTCCATGACGGGCCAGGCTCCTCACCGATCTGCTCGGTTGCAGAGCCCGCACACGACTGAAAAGGCACCGACGGTGTGGTTAACCGCCGGTGCCCTGGTGCACCCGTTGTTCTTGGTGACTTGTGCCGCTCAGTTCCCCACTTTCGGCAGCAGCAGAGACACTCGGAGTTTGGAGTCGATCGTTTGCCCGAGTGCGAGGGATTGGTCGAGTAGCGGTCCGAGTGCCTTCACTTTCGCGTCTGCTTCACCGAGCGTGGTGACGATCGTCGCGGCCGGCGCCGCGGCCGCATTGGCCTGGTCCGTTGCCGCCTGTCCGGCTCCGATGATGCCCACGAGCGGCGGGTCCGCCGCCTGCAGTGCATCACCGAGCGCGGCCAGTTGATCCCCGAGCGAACCAAGAGTCTGGTCTGCCCTGGTCAGCGAGTCCAGGATCCCGACCACATGCGGGAGGCTGTTGTTGATCGCCGTGTTGGCGGGCGGTAGTTGCTGCGCTCCGTCCAGTGCTTGATCGGTGGTGTTGTCGACGATCTTCGCCTGTGCCACCCCGTCCTTGAAGATGTCGTTCGAGATGCTCAGATCGCGGGTGACGACGAGGATGCCGGCAAGTACTGCGATGGTGAATGCGAATGCAATTGCCCAAGAGAGCCGAAGCATCAGGGATTCCGCCTTTCGAGGAGATTGGGGTGCCGTCACGCCGGTGGCGTGGAAGCCGGTGCGGGTGCAACACCCAGCGGCGGCAAGTTCAGTTCGTTGACCGGTGGGCCGACCACCGCGAGAAGGGGACCGAACTCCTGGACGTGGGCGGCTTCCTCGCGGATGACCGACAGTGTGGTGGCGATGGCCGAGGCTTTCGGGCCGAGTTCTCCGAGCGATCCGCCGACCGTGGTCAGCCCCTGGTTGATGCCCTCCAACTGTGTCGTTACCGAACCGACCGCGGTGGACAGACCAGCCACGGTTGGGCTGGCTTGGTCGGCGCGGCTGGTCACCGAGGCCACCAGGTCGGGTAGCGGCAATGCGGTGGCTCCGACCGATGAGGTGGAGGCGTTGACAGTCTTCGCGAGGCCGGACAGCTCGCCCGCCTTGGTGGTGAGGCCCTCGAGGTCGTTGGCGAGCGGGGTGAGGGTCTGGATGTCGGTTGCCAGTTGAGCGTGCTTGGGGAGTAAGAGAGCGGACAGACTGTCGAATTGGCCCGCTGAGTCGATGAGTTCGAGGCTCAATGCCGAGGGCCGTCCCAGCGGGTCGCTGACATCGCGTAGCGACGGGAAGAAGCCGTTCAGCGCACACAGGACGACGGCTGGCACGACTCCGAGTACCAGGACGACCAGGGACCATGCCTTCTTGGAGATCATCGGATTCCTTCTGGTGCGGGGATGAGCGCGTCGGAAGCGGGCACGAGTGCGAGTTTGTTGGTCGTACGCGTCAGTTCTGCATTGAGTTGGTTCGTCAGATCCAGTGCCCGAGTGAGTTCATCGTTGACCGCGGTGACCGTGGTGTTCGCGTCCGCGGAGATCTGGTGCAGGGATGCGGCCGACCCTTGGAGGGTGGTTGCCACCGACTCGAGTTCGCCTGCGATCTGGGTGTCACCTTGACCTGCGGCGACGAGGGCCTGCGCGTTGGGCAGCAGCGCGGCGAGATGGTCGACGTCCGTAGCGGCTGCGGAGTTCAACTGTGCCAGGACGCCGTTGAGTTCATCGAGCTGTCGGCGCGCGGTGGCGGGAGCGGTGAGGTCCGCCCGTTGGGCGAAGAATTCGTTGGTCACGCGGAAGTTGTCGACCACGGTGCGCGCACTGTCTTGAACGAGAAGCCCCTTGTGGATGGTCAGCAACACCATTGCGAAGAGAACGACTGCGATCACGGCGGCGGCGCGGCCGCACCATTCGGTGATAGTGGCGTACCGAGTCCGCGGCGCCGTATCGGGCACGTCCGATGTCATGGTCGGCGCGCTCTTCCGGTAGGGCAAGTCCGAAGTCGGGATGTCGAAACGCCGATAGCCGGTCAGGCCACGGCGTGAGAGGGAGGAGGGAGATAAAGTGTTGCCCTGCTTCATATCACGTCCAGTCGGGAGGGTGGGTTGCGCAGTTCAGTGGATCTGACGGACTATCCGGGTAGGGGCAGCATCTGGTTGATCGTTTGTGCCGCCGCGACCGATCCCTCTAGATCACTGACCAGTCCCTGCACGATGGCCAGCAGCTGTCGGCCTTGAGCACCGAAGCTGTCGGCGGACTCCACCAAGGGCAGCACCGTGTTCTGGACCTCGCCGAGTATGGACTGGATATTCTGCAATTGTTCGTTGGTCATCTGCGCACCTGTTGTTCCCTGCGCGAGCATCGCCGCGGCGGGCGTGATGGCCTCGTCGAGTTTGACCAGGAGGGGACCCAGCGCGACTGTCGAATCCAGCGCCGTTTGTGCAGTGTGCGTGAGTTCGGTCAACTGCTGCAACTGTCCGGTGAGTTTGTCATTGACGTCGACGATGTCCTCAGAGACACCGATGCTGGTCACGTTGACTTGCTGCTGATTGTCGAGGCGATGATTGAGGTTGTAGACGACGAATGTCAACAGTCCCAGAACACCGACCGCGACGATCGCCAGGACCATCCGTGCGGGTCCACCGCGGCGTCCGAAGAAGATCACAACAATTCCCTACTTTCCTGACAGATCGTTCGCGGATTCTTCCGCCGAGACCCGGGCGCTGTGGACCTTCTCGGCCGTCGAGCGTGCGTCGTCGAGGATCGATGCCAGTGTTGCGCGGTTGCCGGCCAGCGCCGTTGTCGCACCGTCGACCGGAGGCTGCAGCGAGTTGATGTGCGCAGTCAAAGCGTCCAGGGACACCACGAGATCGTCGACGTTCGCGCCTGCCTGGTCGAGTGTGCTCTGTACATCTCCGCTGATCTGGCCGATCAGGGTATTCAGTTCCGCCGCCACTGTGGCATCCGTTTCTTGGACGCTGGCCAGGGCCGCCTTCATCTTGTCGAGGGCTGCGAATGCGGACAGGGTGACTTTCTCGTGTTCGACGAGTTCGGCAAGCGCGGGGTTGTAGTTGTTGGCAGACATGACGGCCTGGTCGAGCCGATAGGGTGTGGCGGTCAGGTCGTAGACGCGAGGCCCGAGATAGAAGATGCCTAACGGGATCAGAGCGAGAAGGACGACACCGCGCATCACCTTTGTTGTCGTGGAGGCGCGTCGCGGATCCGGTTCGCCCACGGCGCGTTCCGTATGAGAGATCACCGTCATGAATCGCTCACCGAGAGTAGGGCGATCAGGCGTAGCACCGTCGCGGTATCGGTGAACAGACCCTTGACGACGAGTCGGCGCGTCACTAGTGCACCGAGCAACTTCATCCCGCGATTTGTCAGCAGTCCGAACGGGACGAGCCCGCCCGCCTTCGTTGGCAGCTGTGCGATGGTGTGGATGTGGTTGTCTGTGGTGATCAACACCACCGGCGGTTGCCCGACCATGCCGTTGTAGACGACTGCTTCTTCGTCCCCGCACACGATCGTGCAGGCGCTGTCGGTGTCCGTGCTGATGATCGTGACGGAGTGGGTGAGCTTGTGTGCCAGCTTGATACGCGAGGGGTGTTCTTCGAGGTTTTCACCAAGGTAGGTGCCGATGAATCCTGCGATGCTGTTGGCGTCGGCTCCGTCGTACAGAGACACCGGGTACTTGGTGTGTTCGAGGGTGGTCACAAGGTCGGCCTTTCGATGCTGGGGAGGAATCGTTCGGCGTAGCGTCGCGCGACGCTGGAGGGACTATCGACGGATCGGTCGGGTTCGGTTTGGACACCAGGATGGGGCCGGTGGAGGTACCGGCCCCATCGTGGATCGGGCGTCGGGATTGGTCCCGGTGACGGGTCAGGCGATGAGATCCTCGCGTCCGGCGTCCTTGAGGTCCTGGATGTAGATCGGGAACAGGAACTTGGTGCTGGGCACGAGCTTGAGCACCTTCATGATCTGACCTTCGGCTTTGACGGTGCCCTTGGTGAGAGCCAGCGTCATGTTGACCTTGCCCTGCCAGAATTTGTTTGCGGTGTCGGAGCTCATTCGCAGGGTGGCGTTGGGCTCGACTCCGCCTTCGGCGACACTCGAATAGACCTTGTTGTTGGGCATATCGAGCACGACCTCACATTCGGGGTCGTGGCACGCGACGAGGAGAACGGCGCCGGTGGCGGTGAGCTTCGGGCCGAGCTTCTCGTCCAGGTACGCCTTCTCGAAAATGCCTCCGACGAAATTCCGCAGGTCGGTGGGGTCGGTGAATGCGGGCATTGTTCTCTGCTTTCTCTCTGATGGGTGTTACGTGAAAGGTGTGGGTCGGTGATTGCTCATCGCAGTTCCCGACCATGAGATGTGGAGCCGGAGGGATCAGTCAGCAAGCCGTAGCGCCGCGACCGGGCACAGTTTGACGGCCGTTTCAACCTTGGGACGAAGACTCTCGGCCGGAGCGTCATCCAAGACAATCACCTCGTCGCCATCGTCGTTGAGGTCGAAGACCTCGGGGGCGGCGATGACACATTCGCCGTGCCCTTCGCATCCTTCATAGTCCACGACGATCTCCATGGGTCTGTCTCCCTTCCTGCGAACCGGGGCTCAGCGGCTACCCCAAGCGATGGATAGATCCAGGTCAGCAAAGCTGCCTTCATGTCGGAGCGACGACAGGTTTCGGATCCGCTGCTCGGCTATCGAACCGACACGTTTTCCCGCGGCGCCGAAGACTGGGCGACTCCGCGCCGGCGGCCCCGAAGGATGCCGACGAGCAGTGCGAGAACGCCGAGGATCAGGAGAGCGATTGGCACGACCACACTGATCAGGTTCAACTGCATGCTCTGGGACTTGGCCGCAGCAGCGGCGTCGCTGATCGACTGGTCGTTGAGAGCGGTGTCGATGGCGAGGACGGGCATGACGGGCACCAACTGGCCGTCGATCTCGACATTCGCGATGATCTGCTGGTTCAGCTTCGCGTCGATGGGAGAGCCGAGGACCTGATCTGCAGCGAGGTCGATTCGGGTGACCGCGGTGTACGTGAACGGCACTGGATCGGCGAGCTGCCCGAGAGCCCCACCGAGACTTTGCTGCACGTCCGCCGGAAGGAGCGGAGCCAGCGATCCGACGAGCGACTTGGGCAGCGCGGGAGGCAATGTCGCCACGATCGCGGGATCGCGCAGGGTCCCCTTGGCTTCCACCGTGTAATTGAGTACGTCGCGTCCGGAGACGGTACCCGGGTCGACGTAGGTCATCGGAACCGTCGTTCTCGTTGCCGAATCGTAGTACTGGTAGTTCGCTGACGGGTTCGGGTGCAGTGGAAGAGCGATGGTCATCCCGCTGTGGGGTTCAACTCCCTCCCCGCGCGCGCCGTCCGCCGCATCCATCGTCTTGCGGTCGATGGCGTAGGTGTGGTTGGACGGCACCGAGAGTCCGGGTGCCGCGAGGGTGATGTCATCGTGAGCGAGCGCGGTGTCGCCGTCGGTGCTCGAGACGTAGATGTGCCGATCGATTGTCACCGGGACATCGGATGCGATCACGTTGGCGATATCGCCTGCTTGGAGCGCCTGAGCGTTGAGCAGCGTGCCGGTCCCCTCGTATACCGGGTTGACGTCAAGGTCTCCCGGCAACTTTGACAGCGAGGGCACTAGCACGAACCGCAGGAGGGCGGCCAGAGCGATGAACAGCACGCCGACTGCCACAAGGATTTTCGAAGAGCGTCTGACAAGCATCGACCGGTCCTTCGTCTACTTGATCGGTGGGTGAGGATCTGCCCCTTGTCGCCCGCCTCGCTAATGGACCGACACTTGCGTGGCCGTGTCGATCGTCGAGGCGGTGCGCGGATCGCCATCTATCGGTTCGCCGGGCAACCTCACTGTGGTCACCGCGGAACACTGCCCAGATGCCACCACGTCGGTCCAGGGCTATCCGCGTATCCTGATCAATCGAACTGAAGCCGAGCGACGATGCCGTGATGCTGGACACAACAACCGGTTGCTTGTGACTGCGCGCACAGACCAATCCGCCGGGTTAACCAGCGCCTCTGTGATATCAATCCAGCGGTCCGGGACAATCACCACGGTACTGCCGAATTCTTCCCGACATCCTGGAGCCGGCGCCGTTCCGACACACAACCCCACACACTGAGTGCGGCAAGACCCACAGTGCTCCGATCTGGGAAGGTACGGAATCGTGTGATGGACAGCTTTGACTCCGCGATCATCGAGTTCGCCTGCCGGTGGCTGCCATACGGCACGCCACCATCCGAGGAACTGCTCACCCGATTCGGCATGACACGTGAGCGGTACGGACGGCAGCTCGCGCGGATCCTCGATGATCACCCTTCGCGGATACCCCTTGAAACCCGGCGCAAGCTTTGGCTGCATCTCGCTGAGCGCCAAACGGTACCGCCCCAGGTGACGACCACTCCCGGTCTCTGACACGGGCCTACACAAAGCGGTGGCAATCGACCGCTGCACGATCAAAACTGCTGATAAAGAAGGCTTTTCATGAATTCTCCTGAACCGATCGTCGTAGTCGACGGCGCGAGGACCCCGATCGGCAGCTTCGGGGGCGCGTTCAAGGACGTGCCCGCCCACGAACTGGGTGCGACCGCCGCGAAGGCCGCACTGGACCGTGCCGGGGTGCCGGGCGGCGACATCGACGAGGTGGTGATGGGCTGCATCGGTCAGGTCGGGCCGGACGCCTACAACGCCCGCCGCGTGGCCCTGGCCGCGGGACTTCCGGAGAAGACCCCGGCGTACACCGTGAACCGGTTGTGTGGGTCGGGTCTGCAGGCGGTGTGGTCGGCGGCGCAGCAGATGCGCTGGGGTGGGGTGAACTTCGCCCTCGCCGGCGGCGACGAGAGCATGTCGCGGATGCCGTTCTACGACTTCTCCGCCCGCTCCGGCTACAAGCTCGGTGACCGCAAGCTGGTCGACGGCACGGTCGCGATCCTCACCGACCCGTTCGGTGGCGTGCACATGGGCCGCACCGCCGAGGCCGTCGCCCGCAAGTACGACGTGAGCAGGCAGCAGCAGGACGAGTTCGCCGTCGAATCCCAGCGCCGCGCCGCCTCCGATGCGGCGAAGGCCGCGTTCGCCGAGGAGATCACCCCCGTCGAGATCGGCGGCCGGCGACCCAAGACGGTCGACGTCGACGAGCACCCCAAGCCCGACACCACCCTCGAAACCCTCGCCAAGCTGCGGCCGGCGTTCGAGGAGGGCGGCTCGGTGACCGCCGGCAACGCGTCCGGGATCAACGACGGCGCCGCGGCGCTGGTGCTGGCCACCGAGTCCGCGGCGCGGGACAAGGGCCTGACCGGGCTGGTGACACTCGAAGCGGTCGCGACGGCGGCGATGGACCCCGCGCTGATGGGATACGCCCCCGTCCTCGCGTTGCAGAACCTGTTCGAACAGACCGGGACCACCCCCGGCGACATCGACGTGATCGAGCTGAACGAGGCATTCGCATCGCAGGCGGTCGCAGTGATCCGGGACGCGAAGCTCAGCCCGGAGAAGACCAACCCGTACGGCGGGGCGATCGCGCTGGGTCACCCGGTCGGGGCGACCGGGGCGATCCTGAGCCTGCGCATCGCGAAGGACATGGTGCGCCGCGACCTCGAACTCGGCATCGTCACCATGTGCATCGGCGGCGGCCAAGCCCTCGCCGCCCTCTTCCGCAGGATCTGAAACTTCGAAGCACCGTCGCGTCGCGCAGCGCACATCGTCACTGCACGGCGACCGTCGCTCCGGCCAGCACTCGGTGGGCGTGGGTGTAGAGGTTCATGGTGGTGCCGCGGAGGAATCCGATGAGGGTGAGTCCGGTGTCGTGGGCGAGGTCGATCGCCAGCGACGACGGCGCGGACACCGCCGCGAGGATCGGGATCCCGGCCATCACCGCCTTCTGCGCCAACTCGAACGACGCCCGACCACTGACGAGCAGCACCGTCCCGCGCAGCGGGACCCGGTCCTGTTCGGTGGCCCACCCGATCAGCTTGTCGACCGCGTTGTGCCTGCCGACGTCCTCCTTGACCGCGAGCAGTTCCCCGGATCGGCTGAACAACCCCGCCGCATGCAGACCCCCGGTGGTGTCGAACACCTTCTGCGCCGCCCGCAACCGGTCCGGCAACTCGGCGATGGTCGCCGCCTCCACCCGCACCGTGTCCGTGGTGGGGGAATGCCGGGTCCGTTGCCGGATCGCGTCGAGGGACGCCTTCCCGCACACCCCGCACGAGGACGTGGTGTAGAAGTTGCGTTCGATCCCGGTGTCGGGCAGGAACACTCCCGGCGCCAGGTCCACATCCAGTACGTTGTAGGTGTTGACGCCGTGCTCGTCGACACTGTTGCAGTACCGTATCGACGCAATATCGGCGCGCCCGGTGATGATGCCCTCGGTCAGTAGGAATCCCTGCGCCAATTCCACATCCGAGCCGGGGGTGCGCATCGTCACCGCCAACGGTGTGCCGTTCACCCGGATTTCGAGGGGTTCCTCGACGACCGCGGTGTCGACGCGGGTGCGCCGCTGCTCACCGTCGATGCGGGTGAGAGGACGTCGCGTCGTTACTCGGGCCACTGCGACCACCTCGCCGGCGCCGGTCGACTACAGACCCTGTCGTTGGCATCCTTCCGTGTGCCAGAAGGTGAATCGAAGCGGGGAGGGCGGCGTCCGACGTTGCGGACGAACAGGTAGATGAACGCCGCGAACGCGTGCAGAAGCAGAGACAGCACGAATTGCCCTCCTCGAAGACCCCATCGTTGCCAGAAGTCCCGCATTGCTGAACTCAGCCCCGCTTCTCGAGGCGGATCGTGACCGCCTTCGACACCGGCGTGTTCGACTTGCGCGCAACATGATCGAGCGGGATCAGCGGATTCGTCTCCGGATAATAGGCGGCCACATTCCCCTGTGGGGTCGGGTAGGGCACCAACCGGAAATCCTCCGCCCGCCGCTCCTCCACACCACCGTCGGCCGTCGTCCATTCGGAGACCAGGTCCACCCGATCCCCCGCCGCGTACCCGAACGACTCCAGGTCCTCGGCGCTGATGAACAGCACCCGCCGACCACCCTTCACGCCGCGGTAGCGGTCGTCGAGACCGTAGATGGTGGTGTTGTACTGATCATGACTGCGCATGGTCTGCAGGATCAGCCTCCCCGCCGGCACCGGCAGCCACGACAACTCACTGACCGTGAAATTGGCCTTCCCCGTATTCGTCACGAACCGGCGCTCGTCCCGCGGGGGGTGCGGCAACCCGAACCCGTCCGGCCGGCGCACCTTCCGGTTGAAGTCCTCGAACCCCGGGATCACCCGGGCAATGGAATCCCGGATCCGGTCGTAGTCGGCGGTGAACTCCGCCCACGGCACCGAATGCTCCGGCCCGAACAACGCCTGCGCGATCCCGCAGACGATCGCGACCTCACTACGCAACTGGTCACCGGCCGGGGGCAGGCTGCCGCGGGAGAGGTGCACCATCGACATCGAATCCTCGACACTGACCTGCTGCTTGCGGCCGGCCTGGACGTCCTTGTCGGTGCGGCCCAGCGACGGCAGGATCAGTGCGGACTGCCCGGTCACCAAATGGGAGCGGTTCAGTTTCGTCGACACCTGCACCGTCAACGCACACCGGCGCAGCGCGGCCTCGGTGGTCTCGGTGTCCGGGGTCGCGGAGACGAAGTTGCCGCCCATCCCGACAAACACCGACGCCTTCCCGTCGCGCATCGCCCGGATCGAATCGACCGCATCGAACCCGTGCCGACGCGGCGACCGGATACCGAACTCGGTATCCAGGGCGGTCAGGAACGCTTCGGGCATCTTCTCCCAGATGCCCATCGTCCGGTCACCCTGCACGTTCGAGTGGCCGCGCACCGGGCACACCCCGGCGCCCGGTTTGCCGATCATCCCCTGCAGCAGCAGCAGGTTCACCGCGTCCTGGATGGTCGCGACCCCGTGGGTCTGCTGGGTCAATCCCATCGCCCAGCAGATGATGGTCTTCTCCGATCCGATCAACGCGTCCGCGGTGGCCCGGATCTGCTCGAGCGTCAACCCGGTCGCCTCCACTACGGTGCCGAGATCGACCCGCCGCAGGTGCGCCGCGCACTCCTCGAACCCGGCGGTGTGCCGGTCGATGAACTCCCGATCCAGCACGGTGCCCGGTGCCGCGTCCTCGGCCTCGAGCAGCAACCGGCCCAGGCCTTGGAACAACGCCTGGTCGCCGCCGATCCGGATCTGCAGGAACTCGTCCGCGATCTGCACCCCGTCGCCGACGACGCCGTGCACCTTCTGCGGGTCCTTGAACCGCAACAGTCCGGCCTCCGGGAGCGGGTTGATCGCGATGACCGTCGCGCCGTTGCCCTTCGCCTTCTCCAGCGTCGAGAGCATCCGCGGATGATTGGTCCCCGGGTTCTGCCCGGCGATCAGGATCAGGTCGGCGTTCTCGATGTCGGGGACCGACACCGACCCCTTCCCGATCCCGATCGTCTCCACCAACGCCGACCCCGACGATTCGTGGCACATGTTCGAACAGTCCGGCAGGTTGTTCGTCCCGAACGCCCGGATCATCAACTGATACACGAACGCCGCCTCATTACTGGTGCGCCCGGAGGTGTAGAACACCGCCTCATCCGGCGACGCCAGAGCGCGCAGTTCCCCGGCGATCAGCGCGAACGCCGCGTCCCACCCGATCGGCTCGTAATGCGTGGCCCCCGGCAGCAGGACCATCGGATGCGTCAACCGGCCCTGCTGCCCCAGCCAGAACTCGGTGCGACCCAGCAGATCCGCCACCGAATGCTCGGCGAAGAACTCCGGTGTCACGGTGCGGGTGGTGGCCTCCTCGGCGACCGCCTTCGCGCCGTTCTCACAGAACTCCGCGTGCTTGCGGTGCCCGGGGGTTTCCGGCCACGCGCAGCCCGGGCAGTCGAATCCCTGCCGCTGATTCAGCTTCATCAGGGTCCGGGCCATACGCACCGGACCCATCTGCTCCAGTCCGCGCTTGAGCGAGACCAACACCGCAGGAACACCTGCCGCATAGGACTTCTCGTGCGTGACGACGACATCGTCCTCGTCGATTTCATGAATGTCGTAGGGCATTGCAGTGCTTTCGTCGAGGTTGATAAGTATGTGGGACTGGATTAGCTAATGCCCGACGAAACTATTCGAACGCCTTCTCCGTTCGCGCCTTTCCACGAGCTGGCCGCGCAAGGCGATCCGGACATCCGGCGACAGGTGACGCGACGCCACCTTCTCGAGAATCTCGCGAAGGTGCTGGTCGTACCTGAGTTCCGTCATTCCGAAGTCGATCCAGATTTCGTCGGATGGAGGTCCGCCATACGGCAGCCACCGACACGCGACCTCGAGGATTGCTGGATCGAGACCTTCCACGATCACCCTCCTGCACTCAACCTGCGAACGACTCGATTTGCCATTCAGCTTTGGCGATGATGCCGTGTATGGCGTCGTCGTGACGGTGTTGTCGGCATGGTTGAACACACAGGGTGGGGTATCGCGGCGAAGTCGACTAATCGGGACGAATCGCGATCCCGATGTCTGTGTGGTCGACCCGCGACGCTCGAGACCGCTTTGTTGGGCCTGGCGGACGTGGGGCGTTTCGCACTTTCTCTGCCACGCGGAGCGCGTCCAAAGTGCCGGAAACGTCGTGCACACGCACACCCCACGCGCCACGGTGTGCCGCGAGAGCGGAGATGACTGCGGTGGCGGTGTCACGGCCCACGGTGGGGCGGTTCTGGCCATCTTCTCCGAGTAGTGCACCGAGGAAACGTTTTCGGGACGCTCCGATGAGAACCGGGTACCCAAGTGCGCACAGTCGAGGGAGATGGGTCAACAGCGCCCAGTTGTCGTCACTGCTCTTGCCGAAACCCAGGCCAGGATCGACGATCACCGATTCCGGAGAGACGCCCGCGGCGAGCGCGCGAGAAACCATCGCGTCGAGGTCGTAGAGGACTTCGGTGACGATGTCGCACGGCCGTGGCCGCCCCGAGTCCGACATGCTGTGCCAGTGGTTGATGATCAGTCGAACGCCGGTTTCTGCTGCAACGTCAAACATTTCCGGGTCCGCGCCACCACCGGACACGTCGTTGATGTAAGTGGCGCCGGCGCGGACTGCTGCCGCGGCGGTATCTGCTCGCATCGTGTCGACGCTGATCGTGACACCGCGCGCAGCCAGGTCCTCGACGACGGGGATCACTCGGGCCCGCTCGACCTTCCCCGGTACTCGTTGTGCCTCGGGGCGGGTGGATTCACCACCGACATCGACCACGTGTGCGCCCGCGCGGTGCAGGCGGAGTCCGTGTGCGACGGCCGCGGATCGGTCGAGAAACCGACCCCCGTCGGAGAAGGAATCGGAGGTGACGTTGAGGATGCCGACCGCGGTTGTCCCGACCGGTTGGGCGCCAGTGGTAGTGGTGGAGTGGGGTGTGTGCGGGTTGGCGAATCGCGGCGAACAGGATCGGCTCATCGTGCCGGGAATGCTCGTTCGGCGGCTTCGACGATGTTGACCAACAGCATCGCGCGGGTCATCGGGCCGACACCGCCGGGCATCGGGGTGAGGTGGCCGGCGATCCCCCAGGCGTTGGGGGCGATGTCGCCGATGATGCCGTTCTCGGTTCGTGTGATGCCCACATCGAGGACCGCGGCGCCCGGTTTGATGTCGGAGCCGTCGATCAGGGCTGCGCTGCCGGCCGCGCCGACGACGATGTCCGCCTCGCGCAGGTGCTTGCGTAGGTCGCGGGTTCCTCGGTTGCACAGGGTGACCGTCGCATTCTCTGATTCTCGGGTGAGGAGAAGGCCGAGGGGACGCCCGACGGTGATGCCGCAGCCGACGACGACGACCTCGGCCCCGTCGAGCGGAACACTGTACCGGCGGAGGAGTTCGACGATGCCCCGGGGCGTGCACGGGAGTGGTCCCGGGGCTCCGAGAACCAGTCGGCCGAGGTTGACTGGGTGCAGGCCGTCGGCGTCCTTGTCCGGATCGATCCGCTCGAGGAGCGCGGTGCGGTCGACGTGCGCGGGCACCGGGAGTTGCACGATGTATCCGGTGCACGCCGGCTCGCTGTTGAGGTCGTCGAGTGCGGCGAGGGCGTCGGCGGTGCTCGCGCCGGCCGGAAGGGTGATCTTGAACGAGGACACACCGATCTCGGCGCAGTCCCGGTGCTTGCCGGCGACATAGGCCCTGCTGGCCGGGTCCTCGCCGATCAGGACCGTCCCGAGTCCGGTCGCGACCTGCCGAGCGGCCAGTGCCGATACTCGTTCGGTCAGCTCACGGCGGATGTCCTTGGCTGTTGCCTTGCCGTCGAGTACCACCGTCGGCTCGGTCATCGTGGACGAGAGTGCGCTCACCGAACATGCCCCTTTCGAGAGAGTGACGCAGGAGGTCGTGGATGACGCGTCCTGCGGAAGGCGTGCGTGTCGCGGCGCCTGCTTCGCTGTCAACGCTAAGGGGGCCCGCACTCGTTCGGCAGTGGCGTCCGACAGGAAAAACCTGCCGATCGCGGCGGGCAGCACTAGGTCAATTGACGCGCCGCCCGCCGCCTCGACTGTTCCGTGGCGTCCTACCATGAAACGGGTGAACGGCAGATCGATCGTAGACGCAATCGCCATCGGGGTTGCGGTCGTCGACGACGCCGGCCGCTTCGTCTCGACCAATTCCGCCGGCGCGGTCATGCTCGACGCCACGGACACGGGTGAGCTGCTGGGGGTGCAGAGCCCGTTCGACATCAGCTCCGATCCAGCCGGGGCGGACACAGAGGCCGATGCTGCTGCCGAGCGGGTCGGCTACTGGGATGTCGGTCTCGAGGACTTCGTGATGCTCTCCTACCAAGTCGGCTCTGCGGTGACCGGCGGAATGGTCGTCACCTTCCGGGACGTCACCGATCAACGGCGGCAACAAGGTCGCGTCGCCGCGTTGGCCCGCACGGCCGCGAACATGGCGTCCCAACACTCGGTGGCCACCGTGCTCGATGCGATGGCGTGGGAAGTCCAGCAATCCGAGGGCGTCGCCGC
Organism: Rhodococcus pseudokoreensis; assembly: GCF_017068395.1. Classification (NCBI taxonomy): domain Bacteria; kingdom Bacillati; phylum Actinomycetota; class Actinomycetes; order Mycobacteriales; family Nocardiaceae; genus Rhodococcus; species Rhodococcus pseudokoreensis. The sequence goes on from NZ_CP070619.1 coordinate 1,571,267, forward strand.
GACCCAGTTCATCACCGTCGCGCCGGTCAGCAGGCGGCTGCAGGTGATGGGGGCTGCCGGGTTCTCCGAGGTGCACACGTTCTTCGACCTGCTCATGGCCTCGCACCGCCGGGGTGCGACCCTGGCCACCTACGAGGTGATGGACAGCGGACGGCAGATCGTCTACCCGAACCGGAAGGCCGCCATGCTGGCCGATCCCAATTGGCAGCCGCTCCACGAGTATGTCTCACAGATCGAATGGGCTGACTTCGTCTGCACACCCTTGGTGACCCGCGGCAAGGCGGTCGGCGTCCTCAACGTCTACATGGAACCGAGCTATCACGCCGGCCGCACCATGCTCGACTTCTTCACCGCGATGGCGGACCAGGCATCGCTGGCGATCGACTACGCCACTTTGCTGGAACGTGATCGCATCGCGGTGCGCAGGGAAGAACGCAAACGCCTGGCCCGCGATCTTCACGATTCGGTTGTGCAACAAGTATTTTCGATCGGCATGCAGGCACGGGCCCTGGAGCGGATGGGCGCCAAGGCACCCGAGCCGCTCGCCACGGACATCGCGCGGATCGCCGCGGAGGTCGCCGAGCTGAGTCTGGCGGTGCAACACGATCTACGTGGGGTGGTCCTCGCACTGCAGCCGTCGATGTCCGCCGAGATGGGGCTCTCGGCAGCATTGCAACTCCTCGTCGAGAAGATCACCCGCCGCACGGACATCCAGATCGAATTGTCCGTCGGTCCGGAACTCGACGAGGACGACACCGACTTCATCGAGGACGTCTACCAGGTTGTCAGTGAATCCCTGCACAATGCTGTCAAGCACGCGGCACCGTCCACCGTCGCGGTGAGCGTCAATGTGTCCGAGAACCCTCGGCTGGTGCGGGTCGACATCATCGACGACGGTACCGGTCTGACGGCCGCAGCCTCGACCACGGACGGCTACGGACTGACATCCATGCGGGACCGGGTCGGCAGGTGGTCCGGGCAGCTTCACGTCACGACGAACGACTCCGGCCGCGGCACCCACGTCAGCGCGTCCCTCGTGCCGCCCCCGCCACATCCCGATCACAGGAAGTAGGACGCCATGGACGAGTCGGCCACAACGATTCGTGTACTCCTCATCGACGATCATGCGGTCGTCCGGCGCGGAATCACCAGCTTCCTCGCCTCCACCGACGACATCGTCGTCGCGGCCGAAGCCGGCGACGGCGTGGAGGCCTTGGACAAGCTCGCCGACATGGCGGCGCACCAGCAGCTGCCCGACGTTGCCCTGCTCGACCTCGTCATGCCCCGAATGGACGGTGTGGAGACCGCGAAGGAAATCGCGGCCCGCTACCCCAGCGTCCGGGTCGTCGTCCTGACCAGCTTCGGGGAGACCGAACGAGTGCACGCGGCGCTCGCCAACGGCGCCTCCGGATATCTCCTCAAGGATGCCGATCCGTCCGAGGTCGAGGCTGCGATCCGCGCCTCGACCCGCGACGAGGTGTTCCTCGACACCGCGATCGCCCGCCAGTTGACCCACCAGATGATCACGCCCGCCGCCGGACTGCGATCGTTGAGTGCCCGCGAACGCGACGTCCTCATCCTCGTCGCCCGCGGCATGTCGAACCGTGCCATCGCCACGGAGCTGTCGATCAGCGAACGCACCGCGCGCACCCACGTAGGCAACGTGCTGGCGAAGATGCACCTCAACTCACGCACCCAGGCCGCACTGGTCGCGGTCCGCGAAGGGCTTGTCCAGCCCTGATTCGTCACGGTTCACCCTTAAGCCACGCAATACGATGACTGGGGTCGTCCGATCACTGTGCCAACTGGTCAGCCCTGAGTCCGCAAAAGACCACGGCCTCGTTGAGCAGTACCCGAAACACACGCCCATGGGACCACGGCAGCTACGGATCCGCCGCCGCGACACCGGATCAACTGTGGCACTGCCATCGTCACCGAGGACCGAGTCACGACGTCGGTGTGGATGAGCGGAGAGCCTGCCCAAGCACAGCGTGGTCTGCGGGGGACGAGTTGATACTCCGGAAGTCGTGAGAAAAGCACTTGCCGTGAGGTTCTCGTGCCTTCGACCGTCTGGGATCACACTTCGCGACAGTCGGCCACTCACAGCCCTACCTGGCGATTGTCGTGTTGTAAGCCAGCTGTGCTCCCAGCACAAGAACGGGGCCACATTTGGCGACTTGGCATATGGTACAGGTCACATTCGGCCCCTAGTCTTAGTCGCGTCACCGGCTGTCGATAGCTGAAGCAGACTTTCCTGACGTGGACCTGGCCACGTTCAAGGATCGTCCGTACCTCAGCAGGTTGAAGGTTCTCACGCGCCATTGGGCCGAGTTCGGTGTCGGGACTCCGTGGAGCGTGCACATGCTGTACGTCGCCAAGATAGTTACGTATCTCTTCACCGGAGTGGTGATCGCCAGTTTCACGAGCGGTTTCGGTGGCTTCTGGGATATCGGAGCCTTCTGGGCTCAACCGATCTTCTATCAGAAGATGTTGCTGTGGACCATGCTGTTCGAGTTCCTCGGGCTCGGAGCGTCCTCTGGTCCGCTCGCATTCCGCTTCTCGCCGCCGATCGGTGGGGTCTTGCATTGGTTGCGGCCGAACACAATCCGGCTCCCACCATGGCCATCCGCGGTCCCCTTCACGAAGGGGAGCAGGCGTACCTGGTTCGACGTTGCGACATATCTGGGAGTGGTCGCTTCGCTGGTCACCCTCCTACTGTCCGATGGTGTCTGGAAGGACGGACAGCCCGCCGATAGTGTCGGGTTGCTCGACCCGTCGCTGTTGCTGCCGCTGATCGTGCTGCTCGCGATCGCCGGTTTGCGAGACAAGACACTCTTCCTGGCGGCGCGGTCCGAGCAGTACTGGGTGGCCGCCATCTTCTTCGCGTTCCTTCCCTTCGTCGAGATGATCGTCGGACTGAAGCTGATCATGATGGCGGTCTGGTGGGGTGCAGCATTCTCAAAGTTGGGCCGCCACTTTTCGTTCGTGGTCTCGGCGATGATGAGCAATGCACCATGGTTCCGCTCGCCCCGCCTGAAGCGGCGCCTGTATCGGAACTATCCGGATGATCTGCGTCCCTCCAAGCTGGCGTCGTTCATAGCGCACCAGGGAACCGTCATCGAGTTCGTTGTACCCGTTGTGTTGCTGTTGTCGTCGAACCGGCTCGTGACGATCTGCGCGTTGGTAGTCATCGTGTTCTTCCACCTTTTCATCACGTCAATGTTCCCGCTCGGAGTTCCTTTGGAATGGAACGTCTTCTACGTCTTCAGCGCTGTCTACCTGTTCGGGCTGTATCCCGCCGACGGTTACGGCATCGGGTCGATCTCGCCGATGCTGTTGCTCGCGCTTGTTCTCGGATTGTCACTCTTTCCGGTTCTGGGAAACTTCTTTCCCGACAGGATCTCGTTCCTGTGGTCCATGCGCTACTACGCAGGTAACTGGGCAACCACACAGTGGGCGTTTCGCAAGGGAAGCGAGTCCCGCCTGAACGACAAGATCGTGAAGGCTGCGCCGATCCAGGTCGATCAACTGACGTCACTGTATGGGCGGGACGTGGCTGAACTGCTCGTCGAGAAGGCGGTTGCGTGGCGATCTCTTCACAGCCACGGCAGAGCACTGACCACTCTGATCGGAAATCACGTCGACTCTTATCAGAATTACGACATTCGGGAAGGTGAATTCGTCGCAGGCGCGGTGCTGGGTTGGTCCTTCGGAGACGGGCATCTACACGGGGCACAGTTGATGGAGGCGATTCAGGAGCGGTGCCGCTTCGCATCGGGTGAAGCGATAGTCGTCTACATCGAATCGCAACCCGTCCACAACTTGCGACAGCGGTATCGCGTCTACGACCTGGCGGTCGGAGAGATCGAACGCGGATATATCGACGTCGCCGACATGATCGCCGCGCAACCGTGGCTCGAAGACGGACCCATCCGGGTCCATCCGCAATGGTCCCTCGCCGACCATCGCGGCTCATACGGAAAAGGTGTTGTGGAAGCATGACCACCGCACTAGTGGTCGGCGCAGGGCCCAATGGCCTGGCTGCAGCCGTCACGCTCGCCCAACACGGCATCGAAGTGACCGTAATCGAGGCTGCCGAGACCATCGGGGGCGGTACGCGAAGCAGCGAACACACTCTCCCCGGGGTATTGCACGACGACTGCTCGGCAATCCATCCAATGGGCGCTGGCTCCCCGTATCTTCGAACCCTCGATCTCGCTTCGCACGGACTCGAGTGGAGGTGGCCGGAGGTCGACGCCGCGCACCCGCTCGACACCGGCAGTGCGGGAGTGCTGCTCCGCTCCCTTGATGACACTGCACAGCAGCTCGGCGTCGATGGTCGGCGGTGGTGCCAACTGTTCGGGCCGCTCGCCAGTCGATTCGACGACCTCGCGCAGGATCTGTTGCGGCCGATTACCCACGTGCCCCGCCATCCCGGCGCGCTCGCACAGCTCGGGCTGCGCGCGGTGCCGCCGGCAGGGACGTTGGCGCGCGTATTCCAATCCGAGGAGGCGCGGGCGCTCTTCGCCGGAATCGCCGCGCACGTTATTCACCCGCTCACCCGCCCGGCGACGTCGTCGGTCGGCGCGATGATGATCGCTGCCGCGCACACCTACGGGTGGCCGGTAGCGGCCGGCGGGTCGCAGTCGATCACGAACGCTCTCGCCTCACTCCTTGGATCGCTCGGCGGAAAGATCGAGACCGGTCAACCAGTGCGCTCGCTGGGTGACCTACCGCCATCGGACATCGTGATGCTCGATCTTGCGCCGCGAGGTGTTGTGGATATCGCAGGCGACCTTCTACCGGCGCGAGTTCGACGCGCGTATAGCCGATATCGGCACGGTCCCGGTGCCTTCAAGGTCGACCTGGCAGTCGAGGGTGGCGTCCCATGGATCAATGAATACTGCCGTCGAGCGGGCACGGTACACCTCGGCGGAGACCTTGCCGAGATCATTGCCTCTGAACGTGACATTGCGCGGGGAATCATGCCGTCGCGGCCGTTCGTCTTGATCGGTCAGCAGTACCTTGCCGATCCAGACCGTTCGAACGGTGACGTTCATCCGATCTGGGCGTATGCTCATGTACCCCATGGGTACAGTGGCGATGCAACAGATGCCATCATCGGCCAGATCGAACGGTTCGCGCCCGGAACGCGCGAGCGGATCGTGGGTACCTTCAGTAGATCGACAGCTGCGATGAGCGTCTACAACCCGAACTATGTCGGCGGCGACATCATCACCGGCGAGAACAATCCCGTTCAATTGGTGTTGCGCCCACGCATTGCCATCGATCCGTATCGCACTGGAATCGACGGCGTTTATATCTGTTCGGCCGCAACACCTCCAGGTGCTGGAGTGCACGGGATGTGCGGACATAATGCGGCCCTCGCAGCGCTACGGAACTGTGGAAAGTCGAGCGGGAGGTGACAGTGCCTTGTTTGAGGCAGCAGATCGGTCCGCCGAGCGGAACAACAGGGTGATCCGAGAAATCGCCGATCGTGTCATTCCCCATCAAGCAGAATTCGCCGAGGGATTGCTCGCTTCCATCATCACAGACATGCCCTCGGTCGTTCCGGATCGCGAATATCGCGACATGCTTCGAGTGAGCGTCATCGAGAACACGATGATCCTCCTCGATGCACTTCGTGCCAATGTCGACCCGGCGAGCATTTCTCCACCGCCCGGTGCGGTGACATATGCGCGCGGACTTGCTCGACGCGGCGTTTCCCTGGCAGACCTGTTGCGGATCTATCGGGTGGGTCAAGCCCAGTTCACCGGGATCTGCCTTGACGTGGCCGACGGCCTGGACGAGGCCAACGACTTACGGGCGGTGAAAACAGTGATCGACACGGTCGCGACCTACCTCGACCACGTGTGTGAATGCATCACTGTCGATTTCGAGGAGGAGCGCGAACGGTGGATTCATAGCCGCAGCGGATTGAAGCAACATTGGATATCTCGGCTATTGGCCGGAACAGTGGTCGATACGACGGAGGCGCAGCGGGCCATCGGCTATCCGCTCTCGGGAACTCATCTGGCCGTCGATGCGTGGATTACTGCAGATCGCGCGCAGGTGATGGCGCCGGGTGAGGTACTCGACCGCTTCCATGACCTGTTGACCACGGCGGCCGCGCGGGCGCAAACGGTGTCAGTTCACACCGATGAGGCAGCCATGACGATCTGGGTGTCACTGCGCGAGCCGGAGCGAAATCTCGTCGCCAGGCTGAGAGCCCTGCTCGACGCTGATCCGCTCCCGGTTCAGGTGACCACGGGGCTGCCGTGTGACGGTGTCGATGGCTTCCGGACTTCGTACGACCAGGCAGCACGCGTGAGAGCGCTCGCTGAATCGGCCAGGCCTAGGCCACCTCAGATCCTCACGTTCGCCGACGTTGCCCCCGTCGCGATGATGAGGGGCGACGTCGCCGAGTTACGCCACTTCGTGGGAGAAACTCTCGGCCCGTTGTCAACCGATACTGAACGTGCACATGAACTCCGTGAAACACTGCGCGTCTACCTGGCATGCAATCGGAGCCCCGCGGCGGCGTCCGAGCGCATGATGCTGCATCGAAATACGGTCACGTACCGGGTTCAGCAAGCATCCGAGGAACTCGGAGGAACGCCCGAGGGAGTCGATCAGTTCACCGTATCGACCGCTCTGGAGGTCTGCCGGTGGTACGGCAGTTCCGTGCTGCGTTCACCGTGACATCACGGCGATTGGCCTCCGAAACGTGGCGTGGGCCGATCGTCTGGTTGCACACCGGTGGACTGTGCAACCGTCAGGACCTGTGAACCCACCGAACGACAGACAGTGCCCGCTCTACCAGCGTTGCGGCAGTCCGCAGTTCATCGGCCTTTCGGCGAACCTCCGATCGTCGAGAGCGTGAGCTGGGGAGTATCCCACCTACATTTGAATCAGCGTCCAAGGGCGCAACCTCTGACGCATCGCGACCTCCTCGTCCGGCCTCGGCCCACCGCCAAGCCTGGACCTCAACTCTCCGAAAGTGATCTACCGATGATGAATACTCCCGCAGCAGGAGACGAGCTTCGTCCGGCACCCACCAAGACCGAGTGGCACGACAGCCGGATCGGCCGGTACCTATTGAAGATCGAGGAACGCACTGAGCAGCACTTCGACACCTACGACGACGCTTGGCGATGGTCGATCACGGATCTCAAGAGCTTTTGGGAATCGATCTGCGACGAATTCGGCGTCATCGCGCACACACCGCACTCTGCGGTACTGACAGACCCGACAATGCCCGGGGCACAGTGGTTCCCAGGCATGACACTCAACTACGCAGAACACGTCCTGCGAGAGCTGTCGGCGCGACCAGACACGGCGATGGTCCTCTCACGTAGCCAGACCGCGGGCAACGTCGAGTGGACCGGTGCACGCCTGATCGCGGAGATCGGACGCATCCAGTCAGGTCTGGCCCGATTAAAGATGGTTCGGTAATAGGGTGTGTCATTGCACGGGATTCCCACTGTGCTGCTGGATCATTGATGAATGGCAGGTAAGGAAACCGGTTCCGGCGAGGAGCCCGACGCCCGGAAAGTCAAGCAGCGCGGTACTCGCCGTGATCTCGGTGCGTTGCGTGACAGGCGGATGCGGGCGGCGGAGATGTTCGCCGCAGGTCGGCGGCAGATCGATGTCGCGGTCGAGTTGGAAGTCTCCCAGCAGACCGCCTCACGCTGGCATCGACAGTGGACCGAAGGAGGCAGTGAGTCGTTGGAAGGTGCCGGTCGCGCGGGGCGCCGGCCCCGGCTCGATGACGCCCAGATCGAGGCGATCCGAGAGGAACTGCTCAAAGGACCGCAAGCGCATGGCTTCGCGACCGGGGTGTGGACCCTGGGCCGGGTCGCGATCGTCATCGAGCGGCTCACCGGCGTGACCTACGGACCCACCCAGACGTGGACGATCCTGCGGACCCGGCTCGGGTGGAGCCGACAGCGGCCCGCACGTCGGGCAGTCGAACGCGACGAGGACGCCATCGTCGCCTGGCGCGAGAACGAGTGGCCGCGGATAAAAAAATAGCGCGGCGCCGAGGTGCATGGATCTGCTTCCAGGACGAAAGTGGTGTGTCGCTACTCCCGGTGGTCCGTGCAACCTGGGCGCCCAAAGGTATGACACCGGTTCTGCATCACCGATTCTCCTGGAAACGGATGTCCATGGCCGGGGTCCTGGCCTATCGCCCTGACCGCAGCCGCAGCGCGTTCGTGTTCTCCATGACCGACGGCGCCTACAACACCGACAAGCTCATCGAATTCCTCACCGAGCTACGCACCCACTTCGCCGGCGAGAAGGTCATCCTGATCTGGGACGGGCTCATGGCCCACCGATCCAAGGCGATGACCGCGTGGCTGGCCACCCAACGCGACTGGCTCCACGTCGAACGCCTCCCTGCGTATGCGCCTGAGCTCAACCCCATCGAACAAGTCTGGGGCAACATGAAATCCACCGAACTCGCCAACCTTTGCCCCGACATCCTCGACGAGGTCCGCATCGCGACCGAGGCCGGCCTGACCCGGATCGGCTCGAACTACGACCTGTGCCACGGCTTCCTCGACCACACCGGCCTTTCCTTATGATCAGTGCTCACCCTATTACCGAAACATCTTTAGGTGTCGGGCGCGGGGACCGTATCGTCGGCTACCTGCCGAATATCCCCGAAGCCGTCGCCGCGTACCTCGCTACCAGCGCGATGGGGGCGGTGTGGAGCTCTGTTCCTCCGGAGATGGGGGCGAGCGCCGCACTACAACGCATCAGCCAGCTCGATCCCTCGTTGGTCATATCGGTTGACGGATACCGCTGGGGCGACAAGACCATCCGCCGCGAATCCGATCTCATGGAAATCAGAGCTGCACTACCCGATTCCACGATGGTTCTGCTGCCTTATCTCGACTCAGACGCAAGCATTCCCGACAACTTCATGTCGTACTCCGAGTTCACCGCTGAGGACGGGCCCGTCACCACGGAACCGGTGCCCTTCGGTCATCCACTCGTGGTGCTATTTTCCTCTGGAACCACGGGGCGCCCCAAAGCCATTGTGCACTGCCACGGCGGGTTTCTCGTCGAACACTATAAGATGCTCGGCCTTCACCAGGACTTCACCGCAGACGACATCGCGTTCTACTACACCACCACCGGTTGGGTCGTGTGGAACCTGATGGTGTCCTCGCTCCTGCTCGGCACGGCCATTGTGCTTGTCGACGGCGATCCGGCGTGGCCGGCGCTCGATGGCCCGTGGTCACAGTGGGCAATTGCTGCAGAGACAGGAGCGACGTTCCTTGGGACCGGCGCAGCCTACTTGACGCGTTGGGCACATTCGGGACTACGCCCCGCAGACCAGTGGGATCTGCGGAATCTGCGGCTGATCATGTCATCCGGATCAGAGTTGGCAGCCGACGCGTCCGGGTGGATCTACACCGCGGTGAACAACGATCTCCTGCTGCTCTCGTCCTCTGGGGGCACCGATGTGGGAACAGGATTCGTCGGAGGGTGCCCGTTGGTGGCCGTTTATGCGGGCGAGATGTCCTGCCGCCCACTCGGGGTCGATGTCGACGCACTCGACGCGCACGGAGTTCCCGTTCAGGGTGTTCCCGGCGAACTGGTGGTTCGCCAGCCAATGCCCTCGATGCCGGTGTTCTTCTGGGGCGATGAAGATTTTGCACGGTACCGCGCAAGCTACTTCGACATATATCCGAACCAATGGCGACACGGCGACTGGCTGATCCACACCGAGCGCGACACGTGGGTGATTACCGGTCGTTCCGACGCGACCCTCAACCGAGGTGGGGTTCGGCTCGGCACCGCCGAGTTCTACGCTGTCCTCGACTCGCAACCCGACATTACCGACAGCATCATTCTGCATTTCGAAGATGAAGCCGGGATGGGTGAACTGGTGCTCGCCGTCGAGGTTGCGACTACCAGCACTGTCGAGCCGGAACAACTGCATCGAGAGGTTCGACGCGCACTTCGGACACACCTCTCACCGCGGCACGCTCCTGATCATGTCGTCATCGTTCCCAGCATTCCGCGCAATAGGACCGGCAAACGCCTCGAGCTTCCGCTGAAGCGGATAGTCAAGGGTGAAAGTATCTCTGACGTCCTCGACGTCGGGGTGGTAGTGAGTCCGGAGCATATTTCCGAGACTGCCTCACTCATACGACGCGCCCTGCACGGTATCCCAACCACCGCCTGACGGTAGCCGCAACGCCGACCCCACCCATCCCGACCAAGGAACAACGATGAGTGTCACCAACTCCCCAGCGCACGATTCCAGTATTCGCGCAGAGAAGTACGAATGCGCAATCGACTTCGACGCAATTTCCGCACTCGACGTCCATACCCATGTGGAGGTTGACGGGTGCGGTCATCGAGCACTTGACGACGATCTCATGGCGGCGTCCGCCCAATACTTCAAATCAGAGGCGGACAGGGCCAGCACAGTCGATTCGGTCGCGGCTCACTACCGTGCGCGGAACATGGCAGCGGTCGTCTTCACGGTGGATGCCGGCTCCGCCAGCGGTCACTCCGGAAATTCGGTAGAAGACATTGCCCGAGGTGCCGCGCGCAACAACGACGTGCTGATCCCCTTCGGATCTGTCGATCCGTGGGGTGGCAAGGCGGCCGTCAAAAGGGCCGTTCACCTGATCGACGACTACGGAGTTCGTGGCTTCAAGTTCCACCCCAGCATGCAAGGCTTCGAACCGAACGACCACAGATTCTATCCGCTGTACGAGACAATCGCAGAAGCCGGGGTACCGGCTCTGTTCCACACCGGACAGACTGGCATCGGAGCGGGTCTCCGCGGAGGTCATGGCGTCAAACTCCGCTATTCCAATCCCATGCTGCTCGACGACATCGCTGCCGACTTTCCCGATCTCACCATCATCATGGCCCACCCGGCGATCCCGTGGGCCGACGAACAGATCGCCATCGCAACCCACAAAGCCAACGTCTACATCGACCTCTCCGGATGGTCCCCGAAATACTTTCCTCCCCAACTCATCCGTGCCGCGAACTCGTATCTCAGACACAAGGTTCTCTTCGGTTCCGATTTTCCCGTTCTGCAATCGGATCGATGGATGAGTGAGTTCGACAAACTCGAGATCAGGAATGAGGTTCGCCCGTTGATCCTGAAGGAGAACGCCCTCACCGCTCTGAGCCTCCACGATTCCAGGTAAAAGCCAACGAACACCTGAATCATCGTCCGGTGAGGATGAATGCCGGCGCATCGGTCAAGCCTGGCATCGCCCCTCGCGATACCGCGGGATGGCCCACGCTCTCGAGGCGGCCATCTACAGCAAGAATGTCCGGCCGTCGACGGCATCGAGGCTGTTCGCCGAGCCATCCTCGACTCCGGACGGGTGAGGGGTCCTTGTTCAACAGATGACGCGTCCGGCGAGAACCTTCCCTCACCGGACGCGTCAGCTGTCATCCAGACCTGCTGGGGTGGTCGAACTCTAGGAGGACCCGCGGGGAGTTGGACACGTGCGCCGCGCAGGTGCACGTGGCCGGCAGCTGGGTGCAATCTCACCCAGGTGCACGTGGCCGGCAGCTGGGTGCAATCTCACCCAGCTGCCCTCGCCTTCTCAATCAGCGAACACCACGGTGGTGCTGCCGTTGGTCAGCACCCGTCCGGTCAGATGATGGTGGACTGCCGAGGCGAGCACGCGGCGTTCGATGTCGCGGCCCTTCCGCACCAGCTGGTCCGGGGTGTCGCGGTGGCTGACCGGCTCGACGTCCTGCACGATGATCGGCCCCTCGTCCAGATCCCCGGTCACGTAATGCGCTGTGGCGCCGATCAATTTGACGCCCCGTGCGTGAGCCTGGTGGTAGGGCTTCGCGCCCTTGAATCCCGGCAGGAACGAGTGGTGGATGTTGATGCACTTGCCGGCCAGTTTCGCCGACAAGTCGTCGGACAGGATTTGCATGTACCGGGCGAGGACGACGAGGTCGACATGGTATTCCTCGACGATCCCGAGCAGCTTGCTCTCCTGCTCGGCCTTGGTGTCCTTGGTGACCGGAAGGTGGTGGAACGGCAGGTCACCGAGGTCGATGTTCTGATACACCTCACGGGGGTGGTTCGACACGATACCGACCACATCCATCGCCAACTCCCCGGTCCGCCACCGATACAGCAGGTCTACCAGGCAGTGATCGAGCTTCGACGCCATGATCAGCACCCGCATGCGCTCCTCGGTGCCGCGGATCGCCCACGTCGCGTCGAACGAGGTCAGCACCGGTGACAGTCCCGCGGCCACCTCGGATTTCTCCAGGTCGACGCGCACGGTGTCGAACTGGATCCGGGAGAAGAACCGCCCGGTCAGCTGGTCGTCGAAGTGCTGCGCGTCGGTGATGGTGCAGCCCAACTGCAGCAGGGCGGTCGAGACGGCGCTGACGATGCCTCGCTCGTCGACGCACGAGAAGGTCAGTACATAGGAATGGGTCATGGTGACGGCTACTTCACATTCTGGGAGAGAGACTTAGGCGGTGTGGAGGTCGGCGCGGCGACGATCCGGCTTGTACGGCGCCGGGGCCACGGTGGCGCGGATCGCCTTCTGCGGGCCGTCCGGGCGACCCCAGTGCACGGTCAGTTCGGTGCCCGGTTCGCTGTAGGCGACGTCGATCGTGCTGAGCGAGAGCATCTGCCGGTAGTAGTAGCTGTAACCTCGGGAGGTCGCGACACCCACCAGGTCGTCGCCGGCGGTCACCTTGTCGGCCCACATGAACCCGCGCTGATCCCGTGGCATCTCCATGTAGGGGTAATTCTCCCCCGGCCGGAACAGCGACGCGAAGACGTCCTGGACATCGTCGGCATCCCACACCAGTGTGCGGATCACCCGACGAGGGTCAGTCTTCTCCTCCGCGAGCGCGGCACGACCGAGGAAGTCGTGGTCGAAGTTGATGTTGCGGGCCCAGCCGAGCTCGACCGGGCTCCGGTAGTACTCGCTGATCTCGCGGCCGTCGTAGCTGCCCGCGATGTATGCCGGCTGCGCGAACGAGGGCATCGAGGAGGAGAACACCTCGAGGTACTCGGCCATGTCCTCGTCGAAGATGGCGGGGATGTAGTCGGTGGCGATGGTGGGGAAACACGCCTCGAGGTGATTGATCATCGCGACTCGGCCGCCGAGCTTCCGGATCCCGAATTCCTGACCGGCCTCGACGATGACGTCGTAGATCTCCTGCCCGTACTCCTTCGGTCCCTGCAACTCGAACCCGATCTCACCGGACATGCCCTGTCGCAGCGCCCAGATCTTGTGGCCGGCGACCGTGATCGGATGCAGGCGCATGAATCCGGTGTCCCGCAGACCGGTTTGGCCGCTGACCTTCTCGAGCACCTTCACCGAGTTCGGGCCGGAGACCTGGTAGATGAACCAGTCCTCCTGCTGCACCTTCACGTCGTAGTCGGTGCGGCCGAGCTGATAGCTGGCCCAGAAGCCGCCACGACCGTGCAGCATGTAGTCGTCGTCACCGAACCGGGTCAGGACTCCCTCGTGGATGACCTTGCCGTTCTTGTTCGTGTGGATCAGGTGCTTGGACTGGCCGTGGTCGAACTTGGCGAAGCTGTTGACGGAGATGTCGGAGAACAGCCGCAGCGCGTCCGGGCCGGTGAACCGGTGCTGCCACAAAAACGACCAGTCACCGATATAGCAGGTCTCCTTCCACGACATGCTCTCGTCGAGCCAATCGGTGTACTCGGGCTGCCCGAACCGGCTCCACGCGTATACCTCAGGGGCGGTCCGCATTCCATCAACACTGAAGGTCATTGTCTTCCTATCACTCCTGCAGGCGACCACGAGATCGTGCGCCTGAGTTCGTCGTCTCTCCACGGTAGAACCGCGACACCGACCGGCGACACACTCGTATGACTCCGATCACGACGCTCCATGACTCGCCCCGGCTACGTCATTTGACCTAGCAGCTCCGCCGTGCGGGCACCCGGCCGCCGCACCTGAGGTGCAGGTGCTCTGGCAGCTGGTGGGCGGCGAGCTGTCGGTGAACGATCTGGCCGAACGGGTCGGGATGCCGGCGCCGTCGGGCCGCCCCGTGGCCGAGATCCCATCCACACCGGAACGATCTACGCGTTCACGCTTTCAGGTGAGTGGCGGTATCTCGAGTCCACCGACTCGCCATCCAACACCGCAGGATCCTTCCTGTTCGAACCTCCCGGGTCGACCACACCCTGAAGGTCGCCGACGATGCGCCCGAGACCGACGTGTTCTTCATCATCGAAGGCGCCATGCTTATCCTCGACGCGCAGGAGAACGTCGTCGCAATCTTCGATGTGGCCAGCACACTCCGCGACTACCCGAAACACCTGCGTGTCCGGGGAAGGTCCGTTCCCGACATCCTCGTTGACGGCTTCACCAATTACACGCAGTAAGCCCGTCAACGAGCGCGGTGACGCTGTGCTGAATCCGAGTTTCTGCGATCGACTGCCCTCGCCGCCCTCTGCAAAGGGCCTGAGAGCGATCGCGGCGCAGTCCTGACGACAGCGTGGCGTCTCGGACCAGGTCACCTGCCACGGACGCGCTGCTCCCCCGGGCATGGGGTGTGAATGTCCAAAAAGCGCAATCTAGTGCCGCCGATATCCACTGCACGCAGAGTTTCCCAGTCTCCGAACAGAAGTGGGGTGATTTCCATCGCTTGTTCGGCGATTCTGGATCATGTAGCGAACGGCAGGTGACTTGGATCATGCTCGTGACATCGGACACAAGCCGATACCGCATCGGCGAACCGAAGCGCCACACACGCAGCTCCGCACTGGCTCGATGACCGGTGGAGCGCCCTTGCCCCCGCGGTCGGTCAGCGGACACTGCTCAGGCAGGCAACGAAGGAGAATGACACATGAGTGACTCTCGGTTCGAGATTTCCCATCTCGCCCGTGCCGAACTGCTGAGCCCCAAGCCGCAGGAGACGGTGGACTTCTTCACGAAGTTCCTCGGCATGTACATCACCCACACCGAGGGGCAGTCGGTCTACCTGCGCGCCTACGAGGACCCGTACCAGTGGAGCCTCAAGGTCACCGAATCCACCCAGGCCGGGCTCGGCCACGCGGCACTGCGCACCAGCTCCCCGGAAGCCCTCGAACGCCGGGCAGCGTCCCTCAAGGACGCCAACGTCGACGGCGCATGGCGTGAGAGCGACTTCGGGTACGGCAAGACCTTCACCTACCAGTCCCCGGACGGGCACAACCTGGAACTGCTCTGGGAGGTCGAGAAGTACCAGGCCCCGCCGGAGCTGCAGTCCAAGATCCTCACCCGCCCGTCGAAGAAGCCGCTGCAGGGCATCCCCGTCAAACGCATCGACCACCTCAACCTGCTCGCCAGCGACGTCACCGCGGTGAAGAACTCCTTCGAACGCCACCTCGGGTTCCGGACCACCGAACGCGTCGTCGACGGCGACACCGAGATCGGTGCCTGGATGAGTTCGAACATCCTCGGCCACGAGGTCGCCTGCCTGCGGGACGCGCAGGGTGAACGGGGCAAGATGCACCACCTCGCGTTCTACTACGGCACCGGCCAGCACAACATCGACGCCGTGGAGATGTTCCGCGACTACGACATTCGGATCGAAGCCGGACCCGACAAGCACGGGATCACCCAGGCCCAGTTCCTGTACGTCTTCGAGCCCGGCGGCAACCGCATCGAGCTGTTCGGTGAGGTCGGCTACCTGCACCTCGACCCGGACGGCGAGACCAAGACCTGGCAGATGTCCGACATCGACACCGGGCTGGCGATCGGCGGCGCGAAGCTGCCGTGGGAGACGTACTTCACCTACGGCACCCCGAGCCCGCTCTCGCTCGACCAGCACATCGAGAAATACGCGCACTTCGGCCCCGGCGGCCCCGGCCCCGACGCCGCGGCAGCCGAGCAGGCGATCGGCGACGAGATCGACCACTCACGCGCCGTCGCCGGCGCACCGACCGCCTGAGTTACGCGTGGGTGCGGTCCGAGCCGAACCGCACCCACGCGATCCCGCCTGACGTGCTGCTGATCAGCGCAAACCCGGCACGGTACGGCACCTGACACACCCCACTCTCGCTCGGCCGGCGGTTCATCGACTGCGGCACCGCCAGAGCCTGACGCAGAAGGAGCACCATGACTTCCACCCAGAGTTTCATCGACGACATCACGATCGAAGAACTCGAAGCCGACCCCTATCCCTTCTACGAGCGCCTGCGGAAGGAGGCGCCCGTCGCCTTCGTCCCCGCGCTCGGCATGCACATCGTCTCGACGAAGGAACTGTGCGAACAGATCGCCAAGGACGCCGACAACTGGCCGGCCGTCATCTCGGCTGCGGGTGGGCGCACCTTCGGCCCCGGCGCCCTGCTCAACACCAACGGCGACGACCACCGTGACCTGCGGGACATGGTCGAACCGCACCTGCAGCCCTCGGCGGTGGACAAGTACATCGACGACCTGGTGCGCCCGTTCGCGCGGCAGCGGCTCGCCGAAATCGAGAACGACGGCCAGGCCGACATCGTGGCCGCCTACTGCGAACCCGTCAGCGTGCGCGCCCTCGGTGATCTCCTCGGACTCGACGATGTCAGCCACGACAAGCTGCGCGAGTGGTTCCACAAGCTGAGCGTGTCGTTCACCAACGCCGCGGTCGACGAGAACGGTGAGTTCGCCAACCCGGACGGATTCATCCCCGGCGACGAGGCCAAGGCGGAGATCATCGCCCACGTCGACCCGAAGATCGACAAGTGGATCAAGGAGCCCGACCACACCGCGATCTCCCACTGGCTGCACGACGGCATGCCCGAGGGGCAGACCCGAAGCCGCGACGTCATCTACCCCAACCTGTATGTCTTCCTGCTCGGAGCGATGCAGGAACCCGGTCATGCGATGGCGACCACGTTGGCGGGACTGTTCACCAAGCCTGACCAGCTCGAACGCGTCGTCGACGACCCTGCCTTGATCCCGCGGGCGGTCTCGGAGGGTATGCGCTGGGTCGCACCGATCTGGTCTGCGGTGGTCAAACGCGCCGCTCACGAGGTCACCGTCGGTGGGGTCACCCTGCCGGAGGGTTCGATCGTCATGCTGTCCTACGGCTCGGCCAACCAGGACGAGAACGCCTACAACGCGCCGACCGAATTCGACCTCGATCGGGCACTGCTCCCGAACATGACGTTCGGCGGCGGAAAGCACGCCTGCGCGGGAACCTATTTCGCCAACGCGGTTATCCGGATCGGGCTGGAGGAATTGCTCGAAGCGATCCCGAACCTCGAACGCGACGACGCACACGAGGTTGATTTCTGGGGATGGGGTTTCCGCGGCCCCAAGCAATTGTTCACCAAATGGGAAGTGTAACGGAATCACATTTCCGGACACCCGAAGTGTCCGGTCCGGAGATTGAAATACCGGGCACTTCGGGAGCATTTTCATCGGATTGGAGCACTGTCGGAAATGGCTAATAATTACACGGTCCGTATCCAGGGTAAGAATTCGGACGTTACCGTTGCCGAAGACCAATCCATCCTCGATGCGGCGCTTCGGGCGAACGAATGGCTTCCCCACTCGTGTACCCAGGGCACCTGCGGCACCTGCAAGCTCAAGGTGCTGTGCGGGGAGGTCAACCACAACGAGTCACCGGAGTACACCCTCACCGCCGGGGAACGCGCGGACGGGCTGGTCCTGGGCTGTATGGCAACCCCGCGTTCGGATCTGACCGTCGAACCGCTCGGTGGCACCGGGGATGACGGCGTTCCGCACTTTCCCCTGCGGGACTACGACGCCACGGTGGTGGTGCTCGAAGACATCGCCGCGAACACCCGCCGACTCGTCGTCGAACTGGACACCCCGATGCTGTTCAACGCCGGCCAGTACGCGGAACTGATCGTTCCCGAGCACAACGTCGGCAGGCAGTACTCGATGGCCAACCCCCCGACGGAGACCCGGCGCCTCGAATTCCACGTCAAGCTGACCCCCGAGGGGCTGGCCACCGAGCGATGGATCTTCGGGCCGATGCAGGTCGGTGACCGGCTCTCGCTGCGCGGACCGTTGGGTCAGTTCAACCTGGTCAAGGAGCAGGACGAGCCGGCGATCCTGATCGGCGGCGGTACCGGCTTGGCCCCGCTGAAGTCGATCGTCCAGCACGCTCTGGCCGAGCGGCTGGTGCCGGAGTTGTACCTGTACCACGGCGGTCGCCGTCAGGAAGACCTGTACGACGTCGAGTTCTTCCGCGGCCTCGCGCGAGAGCACGAGCACTTCCACTACCGACCCGCCCTGAGCGAGGAGCAGTGGGACGGGGCGATGGGCATGGTCACCGACGTCGTGCTCGACGACTTCTCGTCCTGCAAGGGAATGAGCGCGTACCTGTGCGGGCCGCCGCCGATGGTCGAGGCGGCCGTGAAGGCGCTCAAGCGGCGGCGGATGGCACCCCGGTTGATCTTCCGTGAGGAGTTCACCGTCGCCGCCCCGAACCTGGCGGCCGTGGTGCAGTAACCACCGCTCGCCCTTATCACCCGGGTCAGGACGTTGGCGCTGACGGATCCGGGTGCACCGATCCCGCGGAAGTGATGGACACGACTTCCGCGGGATCGGCATATCCGCTGCTAGTGGAACGGGATCGTGCGCAAATCCTCCGACGGACTGACGCCGAACGCCGCCCGGTAGTCGCCGGCGAAGCGCCCCACGTGCAGAAATCCCCACCGTTGAGCGATCTCGGTGACACCCACCTCCGCGGGATCGGCGGCGAGCAGATCCTTCCGGGCTTTCTGCAGGCGGATGATCTTCAGCTGGCGCATCGGTGTGGTCCCCAGCGAGTTCTGGAATCCGACCTGCAGGGAGCGCACGCTGACACCGATGTTCTTCGCGACCTGCGCCACGGTCAGTGGCTGCTGGGCGTGGGCATCGAGGTAGTCGAGGGCGAGCCGGACCGTTCCCGGCAGCGCGGGCTTGGGTTCGTAGAGGCGGGCCCGGTAGTCGTGCTCGGCCGCCACGAGTAGACCGCTCATCAAACATTCGGCCATCGGCGCTGCCACGATGGGATGCAGGGCCAGGGCTTCGGGACTGTCGAGTTGGTGCGACAGCCCCTCGACCAGGGACAACCACTGACGCCCGACCACCGAGTCGAGATCGAGGTCCACGTCGAAGACGATCGGGTTCGCGACCTCGATGCCCAATCGCGCGGCGAGCTGGTCTTCGAGTGCCCGGCGATCGATCTTCAGGGCGAGTACCGGGGTCGGATAGGGCGAAGCCCACCCGCGCAGCAGCGACCGTTGATCGCATCGGTAGACCGCGGCACGGTGCGGGTTCGCCACCGTTCGGGAACGGCCCGACCCAGTGATCAGTTCTCCCCGCATCGGGATGTTCACCTGATACGAATCGAGCAGCTCATTGGTGAAGATCTCCACCTCGGTCGAATAGTCGAGGCGCCCGAGCGTGACCGGACCGAACGATGCGGCCGTCATTCGCATTTGAAACTTGTGCTCGTCACCGAGAACGCGAACCTCGTGGGGGTAGTAGAGATCGCTACCGATATCGCGCGCCTCGTCGATGTCGTCCGAGAGAAACGTTCTGGTGCCGTTTCCCTGCTGTGGAAGTTCGGTCATTAATTCGTCGGTCTCTCTGGTCGACTCGAAATGGAGAACTGTTCGGTTGTTTGCGCCAATTGGATATATTGCTGCGCGCACAGGATGGCGGCTCTTGTGACCTGAATCATACGCTAATGGGGAATCGCTCGACAGCGGCTATTCCCCAATCTGGAGGAGACGAATGACCGTCGATCACGCGCCGGAAGGCGTGAAAAGCCCGACCGGATGCCCCGTTTCAGGTATGGCGGCAGGATTCGATCCGTTTCGTGGTGCATACCAGGTCGATCCACCCACATCGTTGAAGGAAGCCCGCAAAGAGGAGCCGGTGTTCTACAGCCCACTCCTCGACTACTGGGTCGTCACCCGCTACGAGGACATCAAGCAGATCTTCAAGACACCGTCTGTGTTCTCACCGTCGATCACCCTCGATCAGATCACCCCCATCAGCGACGAAGCCCTGCAGATTCTGGGCACCTACCAGTTCGCCCCCGGCCCGACCATCGTGAACGAGGACGAGCCGATCCACACCGAACGCCGTCGCCTGCTGATGCAGCCGTTCGAGGCGGACAACGTCGCGGTACTCGAACCGAAGATCCGTGAGGTCGTCAACACCTACCTCGACAGGGTCATCAAGGACGGGCGCGCCGACCTCATCGGTGACCTGCTCTACGAAGTGCCGTGCATCGTCGCGCTCATCTTCCTCGGGGTCCCCGACGAGGACATCGAGACCTGCCGGCATTTCGGAATGCAGCAGACCCTGTTCACCTGGGGCCACCCCACCGGTGACGAGCAGACCCGGGTCGCCACCGGTATGGGCAAGTTCTGGGAATTCGCCGGCGGCCTGGTCCAGAAGCTCAAGGCCGACCCGAACGCACAGGGCTGGATCCCGCACGCGATCGAGATGCAACGCCAGCACCCCGATCTGTTCGACGACAACTACCTGCAGAACATCATGATGAGCGGTGTCGTCGCCGCCCACGAGACCACCACCAACGCCACCGGCAACGCCTTCCGCACGCTCCTAGAGGACCGCGCGGCCTGGGAAGAGATCTGCGTCGATCCCACACTGATCCCCAAGGCCATCGAGGAATGCCTGCGCTACAGCGGTTCCGTCGTCGCATGGCGGCGTAAGGCCGTCACCGACACCACCGTCGGCGGCGTCGAGATCCCCGCGGGCGGCCGACTGCTCATCGTCATGGCCTCGGCGAACCGTGACGACTCGGTCTTCCCCGAACCCGACGACTTCGACATCCATCGCGGCAACGCCCGCCGTCACCTCACCTTCGGCATCGGAAGCCACACCTGCCTCGGTGCCACGCTCGCCCGGTTGGAGATGAAGGTGTTCCTCGAAGAGGTGTCCCGTCGTCTCCCGCACATGTCGCTCGTTGCCGGACAGGACTTCTCGTACCTGCCCAACACCTCCTTCCGGGGCCCCGAGCACGTGCTCGTCGAGTGGGATCCCCAGCGCAATCCCGTGCCCGCCGACCGCCCCTGACCGACCCGAAGGAACGAGACCACACATGTACCGCGTCACCATCACCTACAGCCAGCCCACCGACCCGGCCGCGTTCGACGAGCACTACACCACCAAGCATCTGCCGCTGGTGCGCCAGATCCCGAGCGTCAAGAAGTTCGCCTACGGCAAATGTGAATCCCTCGACGGCAACCCGCCTGCCGCCTACGGACACGCACAGCTGTACTTCGAGACGAAAGAAGAAGCCGGACAGGCTTTTGCGTCCCCCGAAGGCCAGAACGCCGCCGCTGACGTCGCCAACTTCGCCACCGGCGGAGTGACGATGCTCTTCAGCGACGAAGAGACCGTTCTGCCGTGAGCCCGGGGTGGGGCGCCGGCGCCACCGCCGGTGCCCCACCCCGGAGTTCGTCCCTATTGCACTTTTTTCGTGAAAGAGAGATAGACGTGCCCACCGTCACCTACGTTCACCCTGATGGAACCAAGCATGAGGTCGAGGTTCCCGCCGGCAAGAGGGTCATGCAGGCCGCCATCGGCGCCGGAATCGACGGCATCGTCGCCGAATGCGGAGGTCAGGCCATGTGCGCGACGTGCCACGTCTACGTCGAAAGCCCCTGGTCGGACAAGTTTCCGGCGATCTCCGAAGAAGAAGACGAAATGCTCGAGGACACCGTCAGCCCCCGCACGGAATCCAGCCGACTGTCCTGCCAGCTCGTCGTCACCGACGAGGTCGAGGGCCTGATCGTGCAGTTGCCGCAGGAGCAGGTATGAGCACCGAACGGATTGTCATCGTCGGATCCGGCCAGGCGGGTTTCGAAGCAGCCGTCAGCCTCCGCAGCCACGGCTTCGCCGGGTCGATCACCCTGATCGGCGACGAGCCGGGGGTGCCCTACCAGCGGCCGCCGCTGTCGAAGGCATACCTGCACAGCGAACCCGACCGGGACTCTCTCGCCTTGCGGCCCAGCCAGTACTTCGACGAACACCGGATCACCCTCGCCTGCGGAAAACCCGTCGTCCACATCGACCGAGACAATCAGCGCGTCGAGCTGATCGACGCCACGACGGTCGAGTACGACCACCTGATCCTGGCAACGGGCGCCCGGAACCGGACGCTGCCCGTCCCCGGCGCCGACCTGCCCGGCGTGCACTACCTCCGGACCGCGGCCGAAGCCGAATCCCTCACCGCGAGCATGGCCGCGTGTACCTCGTTGGTCGTCATCGGCGCCGGATTCATCGGCCTCGAAGTGGCCGCCGCGGCCCGCAAGAAGGGCATCGAGGTCACCGTCGTCGAGGCAATGCCGCGGCCCATGGCCCGGGCACTGTCCGAGGCGATGTCGGAGTACTTCTCCACCGCACACACCGACCACGGCGTGGAAATGCGCCTGTCGACCGGTGTGGAAGAGATCATCGCCGCCGACGGGCGAGCCGCTGGAGTCGCCACATCAACCGGTGACGTCATCCGCGCCGACGCGGTGGTCGTAGGGATCGGGGTCCTTCCCAACATCGAGCAGGCGGCACTCGCCGGCCTACAGGTCGACAACGGCATCGTCGTCGACGAGTACCTCCGCACAGGCGATCCCCACATCTCGGCCATCGGTGACTGCGCCGCCTACCCCATCGCCGGCTCCGCCGGCCTGGTGCGGCTCGAATCCGTGCAGAACGCCGTCGACCAGGCACGCTGCATCGCTGGTCAAATCACCGGCAGCGCCACCAAATACCACAGTGTGCCGTGGTTCTGGTCCGAACAATACGAGTCGAAATTGCAGATGACTGGGTTGACCACCGGGGCCGACACCCACGTGGTCCGCGGTTCGGTCGACAGCGGAGCGTTCTCCATCTTCTGCTTCGCCGGCGACCGACTCCTCGGCGTCGAGTCCGTGAACAAGCCACGCGATCACATGGCCGCCCGCAAGATCCTCGCCAGCGACATGCCACTCACACCCGCACAGGCCGCCGACACCACCTTCGACCTCAAACAGGCCATTGCCGAACACAAGGACCGCCAAACCGCAGAAACCGAGCGCGGCGGTGTCGAACACCAGGCAGTGGCATCATGAGCGGCACCTTCCGGATCGAGCGGGTCGTCACCGAGGGCACCTTCGCCCTCGACGGCGGCGAATGGAACGTCGACAACAACATCTGGCTGGTCGGGGACGACACCGACGTGGTGATCGTCGACGCCGCCCATGCCGCGCAGCCGATCATCGACGCGATCGGCGACCGGCACGTGAACGCGGTGATCTGCACCCACGGGCACAACGACCACGTCACCGTCGCCCCGGAACTGGCCGAACGGTTGCACGCCCCGGTGCTGCTGCACCCGGGTGATGACGTGCTGTGGAAGATGACCCACCCGGACGACAAGTACTGGAGTCTCGAGGACGGGCAGCGGATCGCGATCGCCGGCACCGACATCCAGGTCATCCACGCACCCGGACATTCGCCGGGGTCGGTGTGCCTGTACCTGCCCGAGGTGGGGGCGTTGTTCTCCGGGGACACCCTGTTCTCCGGCGGCCCGGGCGCCACGGGTCGGTCGTACTCGGATTTCCCGACGATCATCGGATCGATCCGGGACCGGTTGTTCGCTCTGCCCGAGGAGACCGTGGTCCACACCGGGCACGGGGACGGCACCACGATCGGGACCGAGGCCCCGCATCTCGCCGACTGGATCACGCAAGGGAGTTGACCTCCCGGCATGGGGTTCCGTTCCTCGAACGGGACCCTATGCCTGACGACACAAATAGACCCCCGAAAGATATCCCCACCGCCCACCCCACAACAGGAGACACCATGACTTCGGAAGAACAAGCCATGCTCGAGCTCGCCCGAATCTGGGCTCCCTACGGAGGCGCGCGGCCAGGTGACATCCTCGTCGAGTTCGGTATGAGCCCAGCCCGCTACTACCAAAACATCACCAGAATCCTCCGCACCGTCGCGGTCCGGAACCTACCAATCGCCGAGCGCCACCGCATCGAAGAATGTGCGGCACGCTACTCGGCACAACCTATTTCTTTGTAGCGAAGACGAATTCGGCAAACGTGGGAATGCTTCCGTTGGCGCAAAAGGTGAGTTCACGCAAAAGGTGAGTTCAGTAGGTTAGCGCAGGTTCTCAACAATCATTCGACGTCGATGTTGAGCACTACCAGCAAATCGGCAAGGAGCTTGTCTGCCTCGTTCCCGACGGGGTCTGCGCCCCTCCGGGTCACCTTCTCCGCTATCGAAACTTGACGAACCAGGCGTCGAAACGTTCGAGTCGAGACCTCGCTCCCCGGCCGGTGAGCGCACTGCGAAGTGGCGGATCGTAGTGTGCCGCTTCTTCCCTGACTAGGATGGTGGCGATGTCACTATCTCTACCTCAACTTCTGTTGGGTATTCCGTAAGCGACGGTGAGCCTTTCGATCGCGGACTGGCTAACTCCGGCTTCGGCGGCGATCCGGCCGTGGGTGCGCTTGTCAACGACGTAACATTGATACAGCCAGTCACGATCGAGGTCATATTTGCCATGGCATCCGGACTCGAGCATGGGCACGTCCGGCTCGTGGAGGCGGCGGGCGATCATCTTGCGCTCAATTCCCTTCTCGGCAGCCAGTTTCCGTGTCGACCGGACCCTGCTGCGCCCAGGCGTCGATCGCCTTCCGGCTGAGCGAGAGGCGGATCTCGCGGTACCGCCGCGACGAGTGCGGCACCGTGCGCGGCTTGGGTTCCTGACAGGGCCGGGCATGATCGGACAGCAGGCACCGTCTGTGTTCGCGTGAAGTTCCGAACAGCTCGCCGATGGCACCGCAAGACAGATCGGTTTCCATGACCGCGGCATGGACAGGAGCGACGTCGAGGATATCAGGGTGAGGTCCGGGAGTTCGAGTCCATCGAGAATCGAGATCGGCGGCTGCCAGCTGACGAGTTCGTCGGAAAGGCCGAGATCGGTGAGATAGCCGTGGACCTAGTCCGCGAGTGCGCCGGCGATGCGGTCGTTCAAATGGAAGACGAAACTCTCGTAGTGCATCCGGAGTGCGTTCGACGGCAGGGAGAGGGGTATCGGCGCCTGGTACAGCGAGGTGCCGGTCAGCGTGGTGTGTAGACGTAGCAGCGGGCGGCGCGCAGGTTGGCTCCTCCGACGCCGCAGTCGAGATCATTTTCGCGGCACAGGCCCGCCAAATTCGATCCGGTAGCAGATTCGGCCCGATGAGCTGGCGACGCCTCTGGTAGTCGCTCCTATGCTGGCGACATCTCCGGTTTGGGAGTTGGTGGGTGAGCGTAGTAGGCCACCTCGAACGGTCGGGACTGACGTACCCGAGCCGGCTGTGCAGGCGGCTGGTGTTGACCGCACGCCGCCCGCACGCCACGGCCTTTTCACGGCCCGCGAGTACTTGCACAGCTTCGTTCCGCGAGACGGAAATGCCCCTAACTGCGGCAAAGTGGTGCCCCCAGTCGGACTCGAACCGACACTTGGCGGATTTTAAGTCCGCTGCCTCTGCCAATTGGGCTATAGGGGCTACCGGTCGCCGAGGGTGTTGCTCGGCGACCGTGCGCAGACCACCCTAGCTCAGGCGATCGACAAGGCGATTCCGTCGAGGATGTCGTGTTCGCTGACGACGAGTTGGTCGATGCCGGCCTTTTTCTCGAATGCGTCGGCGAGGGCGAGGGTCACGATCGCTCCGCCGCCGATGACGTCGACCCGTCCGGGGTGCATCGGGCCGAGCGCGGCGCGTTCGGTGTGGGTCATGGCGATCAGCGAGGTGCAGACTTCCCGCAGCCGGGGCAGCGGGATGCGGGAGAGATGCACCTGTTCGGCGTCGTATTCGGGCAGTTTTTTCGCGAGTGCGGCGATCGTGGTCATCGTGCCGGCGACACCGACCCAGGTGTGAGCCTGTTCGACGGGGACGCGGGCGAACGCGTCGTCCAGGCGTTCCTGCGCGAACGCCCGGGCATCCTCGATCTGCGCCTGTGTCGGCGGGTCGTCGTGGAGGCAGCGCTCGGTGATGCGCACGCAACCGATGTCGGTGGAGAACGCCGCGTGGACGCCGGACTCGTCGCCGAGCACCACCTCGGTGGAACCGCCACCGAGGTCCACGACCACGAACGGCCCCTGCGACGGATCGAGTTCCCCGACCGCCCCGTTGAACGACAGTCGTGCTTCCTCGTCGCCCGTGATGACTTCGGCCCCGGCGCCCGCGATGACGGCACCCAGCACGTCGCGGGTCATCGAGAAGAAGTCCTCCCGATTGGACGCGTCGCGGGTGGCGGACGTGGCCACCATGCGGACGGCGGTGGCGCCGGCGTCCGCGATCATTCCGGCGTACTCGGCCAACGCGACGCGGGTGCGTTCGATGGCCTCGGGCGCAAGCCGCCCGGTGGCGTCCACACCCTGCCCCAGCCGGACGACGCGCATCTCGCGTCGGACGTCGTGCAGTGCGCCCGTGTCGTCGACGTCGGCGACGAGGAGGCGGATGGAGTTCGTGCCGCAGTCGACGGCCGCGACGCGCGTCACTGCTCGGGGCTTTCGATGTCGTCGATGCCGGGCCAGTCCGCGGGAATCGCGGTGCCCCTCAGCTTTCCGCCTGCCGCGGACGCGGCGAGGGCCACCGACTCGTCGCCGAGCGGGTTGACGCCCGGCCCCTTCGCCAGCGAGTGGGCCATCAGCACGTGCAGGCACTTGACGCGCTCGGGCATGCCGCCGCCGGTGAAGTCCGTTCCCAGGGGTTCGATGGCGTCGCGCTCGGCGAGATACGACTGGTGGGCGCGCAGGTATGCGGCCGCGAGTTCCGGATCCTGCCCCAGACGTTCGGTCATCTCACGCATGACACCCGCGGACTCCTGCCTGCTGGCCTCCGCGGTCAGTCGCGGGTCGGTCAGGTAGTACAGCGTCGGGAACGGCGTTCCGTCGGGAAGTTTGGGCGCGGTCTTCACGACGCCGGGTGCGCCGTCGGGACTGCGGTACGCGATCTCGAGCACTCCTCGCGGTTCGCGGCCGAGTTGGGCGGCGACGGCGGCGAGGTCTTCCTGCGGCACGGGGCTGGACGGGTCGGACGAAGTGGTCACCCGGTGGGTTCTCCTGGTTCTGGCGGTACGGGCGGCGGCACCACGGGGGGCGCCGGAGCCGGTGCCGGCTGCACCTCGGGTGCGGCCGGCGGTTCTGAAATGGTCTTCCACAGGTCGGAGTACCAGGGGCCCGCCATCTCGGCGTCCTTCTCCTCCGGCTTCTCCGGCTCCTTGTAGTCGCCGGGCAGCTGCACCTGGAACGGGGTGTCGCCGGGCTTCACCCACCGGAGCCGTCCCCGCGCCTGCGCCTCGATGTAGGCGGGGTCCGAGTAGCGCTCCTCGAGGATCCGCAGTTCCCGCAGATCCTTCTCGAGTTGAACCTGTTCCGCCGCAATACGATCCGCTTCACCACGCTGGGTGAGGTAGTTGCGCAGCGGAACCGCGAGAGTGAGGGCGAGCAGCAGCACGACCATGACGAGGACGAGCGCCTGGCCCGTCGACAGCCCGAGGATCTTGTGCTCGGACCGGGGTATGCGGGCGGCCCCGGTCGCGCCCACCCGTCTCGGGCGGGCGCGACCGGGGAGCACCTTGCCGGTGTCGGCGCTGTCGACGGCGTCCGGTTTGCCGTCGGCCTGCCCCGGCGTCGTCGATTTGGTGGTGCGGGGGCGTCGCGCTCCGGGAGCGCCCTCCGCGCGGCTTCCGCGGGCCCGTTCACCACGCCCGGTGCCACGGCCGCCCGGACTTGCTCCGGACGACCGCGGCCTACCGCGTTGTGCCACCTACCCCAACACCCCTAACTCGACTGTCGAACGTCAGCCTTCGAATGCGAACCGCGGGAAGGCGACCTCGCCGGCGTAGCGGGCGGCGTCGCCCAGGTTCTCCTCGATGCGCAGCAGCTGGTTGTACTTGGCGACGCGCTCGCTGCGTGCGGGCGCGCCGGTCTTGATCTGACCGCTACCCACGGCGACCGCGAGGTCGGCGATGGTGGTGTCCTCGGTCTCGCCGGACCGGTGGCTCATCATCGTCTTGTAGCCGTTGCGGTGCGCGAGGTCGACGGCGTCGAGGGTCTCGGTCAGCGTGCCGATCTGGTTGACCTTCACCAGCAGCGCGTTCGCGGCGCCCTTGACGATGCCCTCTTCCAGACGCTCCGGGTTGGTGACGAACAGGTCGTCACCGACGAGCTGGACCTTGTTGCCGATCTGATCGGTCAGGGCGACCCAGCCGTCCCAGTCGTCCTCGTCCAGCGGGTCCTCGATGGACACGATCGGGTAGGCGTCGACCAGTTCGGCGTAGAACGCCGCCATCTCGTCCGCGGTCCGGTTGCTGCCCTCGAACTTGTAGCCGGTGCCGTCGGTGTAGAACTCGGTGGCGGCGACGTCGAGCGCCAGCGCCACGTCGGTGCCCAGCACCAGGCCGGTCTTGCCGATGGCGACGCTGATCAGGTCGAGCGCTTCCTTGGTGCCCGCGACATCGGGGGCGAAGCCGCCCTCGTCACCGAGACCGGTGGCCAGGCCCTTCTCCTTCAGCACCGACTTGAGCGCGTGATACACCTCGGCGCCCCAGCGCAGCGACTCCTTGAACGTGGCCGCACCGATCGGGGCGACCATGAACTCCTGGACGTCGACACCCGTGTCGGCATGCGCGCCACCGTTGAGGATGTTCATCATCGGGACGGGCAGGACGTGGGCGTTGGGGCCACCGACGTAACGGAAGAGGTCGAGACCGGACGACTCGGCGGCCGCGCGGGCCACCGCGAGGGACGCACCCAGGAGCGCGTTGGCGCCCAGACGCGACTTGTCGGGGGTGCCGTCCGCGTCCAACAGGGCCTGGTCGACGGTCCGCTGCTCGGTGGCGTCGATCCCGATGATGGCCGGAGCGATCTCGCTCAGGACGGCCTCGACGGCCTTCTCGACACCCTTGCCGTTGTACCGGTCGCCGCCGTCACGCAGTTCGACGGCCTCGTGCTCACCGGTCGAAGCACCCGACGGAACCGCGGCGCGAGCGAAACTTCCGTCGTCGAGCAGCACCTCGACCTCCACCGTGGGGTTACCACGGGAATCGAGGATCTCACGGGCTCCGACCTGCTCAATGATGGACACTTGCTGATTCTCCTTATATTGGCCTTCGCACTGTGCAGCGACCGGTCCGATCGTGCCAGGACACCAGATCGTGCCAGGACACAGCGTAACGGCACACCGAAACCCGCGCGGGATGGCGCGCCCCGCCGACGGCGATCCGCCCGCGCGACACCTGTCGATGCAGCGTCGATCACGTCACGAAGCGGTGGTGGAAGGATTACGGGCGCACCCCGACGGAGTAGGCGGACGCCCGGTCGCGCACCAGGGTGAGGTACTCCCCCGACAGGTTGTAGGCCATCAGCGCCGACTGCCAGCCGTCCGGCGTGGTG
Organism: Rhodococcus pseudokoreensis; assembly: GCF_017068395.1. Classification (NCBI taxonomy): domain Bacteria; kingdom Bacillati; phylum Actinomycetota; class Actinomycetes; order Mycobacteriales; family Nocardiaceae; genus Rhodococcus; species Rhodococcus pseudokoreensis. The sequence goes on from NZ_CP070619.1 coordinate 1,600,670, forward strand.
AGGTCGCCGCCCCGGTCGCACAGGTAGCGGGCGGCGGTCAACGCCGCGTCGTCGATGTTGTCGGCGTCGGCCACGCCGTCACCGTTCGCGTCGACACCCCACCTCTTCCACGTCTCGGGAATGAACTGCAGGGGACCCATGGCGCGGTCGTGCACCGGGTCGCCGTCCATCGCGCCGCCGTCGGTGTCGGGGATCTCGGCGACGCCGGGTCCGCCGTCGAGGGGGATGCCCCGGATCTCGGGCGTCACCTGCCCGGTGGGCCCGACCGTCGAACCGGCGTGCGTGCCGTGCCTGCTCTCGACGCTGGCGATTCCGGCGAGGGTGGTCCACCCGATCCCGCATTCGGGTTTCGTCTCGGCCATCACCGCCGACGCGTAGCCGTACGCCTCGAGCGCGGTATTTCCGATGCCGATCGAGTCGGCCAGTCCGGCGGACCACTCGTGCAGTTGATCCGCGGATCGTCCGGGTGCGTTGATGTCGATCGGCGGGGTCGCCGCGCCGGGACCGGGCGGGATGCCCTCCGGGATCGCGATCCTCGGTTGCTGCTCCCGCGAGCACGCGCCGTAGGCGAGAACCACGACCACCGTCGCCGCGAGGAGGGCGAACAGCGGTCCGGGCCATCGGGAACGACGTTTCGGCCGCGCGGGATATCGGTTCACGTCTCCATCATCCACACCGAACTCGTCGATCCCGGCCAGGCGAGACGGCGTCCACACCGAACACGGGTCACGACACCGCAACAGACCGAAGGTAAAGAGTTATAAAAGTGCTGGTGAGGGGTTCTTCGGACGCGTTCACCCGGTGTATGTTTTTCCACAGGGCTAAGGTTCGCCTTGCCTACAGCAAGGTTGCCTACCCAACCTTGCTGATCAGTCAGCTCGACGTCGTCTCGACCAGGAGTGTGCATGTCCGTCCTCGCCGCAGGGACCGCGCCGTCGATCGCCACCCAGCTGTTCGGCAGTGGATTGATCGGTCTGCGAGAGGGCCTCGAGGCGGGCATCGTCGTCATGATCCTCGCCGCGTTCCTCGTGAAAGCCGAACGCAGGGACGCACTCAAATGGGTCTGGCTCGGCGTCGGAATCGCCGTGGCGATGGTGGCGGCGATCTTCCTCGTCATCCACTACGGAACGTCGACCGTCACCGGACTGACCGCCGAGATCATCGCCGGCGTCGCATCACTCGTCGCGGTCGCGATCGTCACCACCATGGTGCTGTGGATGCGGAAGGCCGCGCGGACCATCTCCCACGACCTCAAGGCCGGCATGGAGAAGGCACTGGTCGCCGGTCCGATCGCGGTGCTCACACTCGCGTTCTTCGCCGTCGGCCGAGAAGGTGTCGAGACCGCGCTCCTCATGGTCGGGTACGCCGAGAACACCGCGGGCAGTGCGTGGCCCCTCGTCGGCCTCCTACTCGGCATCGTCGCGGCCGCGGTCCTCACCGTCCTGCTGTACATCGGCGCCGTCCGGCTCGACTTCGCGAAATTCTTCAAGTACACCGGCATCTTCCTGATCATCGTCGCCGCCGGAATCCTCGGGTACGGCGTCCATGCACTGCAGGTCGGTGGTGTCCTGCCCGGCGGTTCCGCACTCGCGTTCGACATCTCCGGCGGATACGACGCCTCCAGCTGGTACGGCACCGTCCTGGCCGGCGTCTTCAACTTCCGGCCCGACCCGACCGTCCTGCAGGCGGTCGCCTGGGCCGGGTACCTCGTCGTGGTCCTGTTCCTGTTTCTCCGGCCCGTCTCCGCACCCAAACGCGCACCCGAGCCCTCCGCATCCCCGACGGCCTCCGCGGCCCCCGAGCGCACTGCCTCCCCCTCACCCGACGAAACAGTTTCGTGAAAGGCAATTTCCGCCCATGAAGACCATGCGCCGATCCACCTTCGCCCTCGCCTCGGTCGCCGTGCTGCCACTGGCCCTCGCAGGCTGTACCGAGAAGTCGACGGCGAGCACCGACGACATCACCGTCACCGCGAGCGACGAGACCTGCGACGTCAGCGCCGAGTCCGGGGCCACCGGTACCAGCACGTTCCAGGTCACGAACAACGGCAGCAAGGTCACCGAGTTCTACGTGTACGCCGAGGGCGACCGGGCGATGGGTGAGGTCGAGAACATCGGTCCCGGGCTCACCCGCCAGCTGATCGTGTCGCTGCCCGACGCAGGCACCTACCAGCTCGCGTGCAAGCCCGGCATGGTCGGCAACGGCATCCGCCAGGAGTTCACCGTCACCGGCGACTCGACGAGCGCCTCCGACGAGAGCGGACAGCTCGCCGAGGCAGCCGACGGCTACCGCCGCTACATCCGCAGTCAGGTCGTCGCCCTGCAGGACACCACGCAGCAGTTCGTCGACGCCGTGAAGGCCGGCAACATCGATCAGGCCAAGGCCCTGTTCCCCGTCGCCCGCACCTACTACGAGCGCATCGAGCCCGAGGCGGAGAGCTTCGGCGAACTCGACCCCAAACTCGATCTGCGGGAGGCCGACCTCGAGCCCGGGCAGGAATGGACCGGTTTCCACCGGCTGGAGAAGGACCTGTGGGTGACCGGTCCCCAGCCCGACACCAACGCGATCGCCGACCAACTCGTCGTCGACGTCCAGTACCTCGCCGACCAGGTGAACGCCGAGGACTACACGATCGACCCCACCAAGATCGCCGGCGACGCACAGGGGCTGCTCGACGAGATCTCGACGTCGAAGATCACCGGGGAGGAAGACATCTTCTCGCACACCGACCTGTGGGACTTCCAGGCCAACGTCGACGGCTCGCAGGCCGCGGTCGCCGCACTGCAGCCGATCATCGAAGAACGCAATCCCGAACTGGCCGCGAACATCACCCAGCGTTTCGCGGACCTCGATGCCGAACTCGCCCAGTACCGCCAGGGTGACGGGTTCGTCTTCTACGACACTGTCAACGAACAACAGCGCCAGGAACTGTCGCGTAAGATCGACGCCCTCTCGGCCGAGGTCAGCCAGGTTCAAGGCGTGGTAGCAGGCGCATAATCATGACTGATCCGACCGGTACGACCGACACGACCACCACGGTGGACGAGCGCAAAGGCGTGTCCCGGCGACGTCTGTTCGGCGCCGTCGGGGCGGGAGCCGCCCTGGCAGGCGCCGGTGCACTGGTCGGGCGCGCCACCGCCGCCGAACCGCCGTTCTCGCATGCCGACGTCGTCGCCTTCCGGGGCGAGCACCAGGCGGGGGTCGTAACGCCTGCCCAGGACCGGATGCACTTCGTGGCGTTCGACGTCACCACGAAGTCCCGGGAAGAACTCGAAGCGCTGCTGAAGAAGTGGACCGTGATGGCCGAGCGGATGACCGCCGGCGAGGAGGCCACCCCGGACGGGGCCATCGGCGACGGGCTCTACGTTCCGCCCAGCGACACCGGGGAGGCGCTCGGCCTGGCGGCGTCCCAGCTGACCCTGACCATCGGGTTCGGACCCTCCCTGTTCGACGACCGTTTCGGGTTCGCATCCAAGAAACCCGCGGCGCTCGAAGAACTTCCGCACTTCCGGGCGGACAATCTGGATCCGGCGCGCAGCGGCGGCGACATCGCGATCCAGGCGTGCGCCAACGACCCGCAGGTCGCCGTCCACGCCATCCGCAACCTGGCGCGCGTCGCGTTCGGGACGGCCTCGGTCCGCTGGTCGCAGCTCGGCTTCGGCCGCACGTCGTCCACGTCCACCACTCAGGACACCCCGCGGAACCTGTTCGGGTTCAAGGACGGGACCAACAACATCAAGGCGGAGGAGACCGACGTCGTCGACGAGAACGTCTGGGTGGCCTACGGCGACGACCAGCCGTGGATGGCCGGCGGCACGTACCTCGTGGCTCGGCGGATCCGCATGCTCATCGAGCAGTGGGACCGCACCGTGCTCGGCGAGCAGGAACGCGTGATCGGGCGGTCCAAGGGCAGCGGCGCCCCCCTGAGCGGCAAGGCCGAGTTCGACGAACTCGACCTCGATTCCAAGAAGGGGCACGACCCGGTGATCGACGTCGACGCGCACGTGCGCCTGGCGTCCGCGCAGGAACTCGGCGGCATCCAGATCCTGCGTCGCGGATACAACTTCACGGACGGCTCCGACGGTTTCGGCCACCTCGACGCCGGACTGTTCTTCATCGCCTACTGTCGCAACCCGCAGGAACAGTTCGTGCCGATGCAGCTGAACCTGTCGCGAAACGACGCGATGAACGAGTACATCCAGCACGTCGGTTCCGCACTCTTCGTCTGCCCGCCCGGCCTCGCCGAGGGGCAGTACTGGGGTCAGGGTCTGTTCACGTAGCCCGCACGGCGCTTCGCGTCACCGGTGCCCGCCGATCAACCGAAGGTCGAGTTGGTCGGGGGGCAACGGCCGGCCGTGGTAGTGGCCCTGGGTGACGTCGCAGCCGTACCGGCGCAGCGCCCGCAGGGTGTCCTCGTCCTCGACACCTTCCGCCACCAGCGACGCACCCAGGCTGTGCGCGAGCTCCACCGTCGAACGCACGATCGCGACCGACCGGGGGTCGCTCGCGAGGCGCGCGACGAAGACCCGGTCGAGTTTGAGCTCGTCTACGGTCAGGTCCTGCAGGTACGCCAGGGAAGACCAGCCGGTGCCGTAGTCGTCGATCGACAGTCCGATTCCCAGTCCCTGCAGCGCTTCGACCACCCTCCTGGCGCGGATGTAATCGGTCATCAGGACGCTTTCGGTGATCTCGAGGATCAGCGTGTCGGCGGGTAACCGAAGGTCGTCCAGGAGTCGGTTGATCTCGGCGACCAGGTCGACGTCGAGGAGATTGGTGACCGACAGATTCACTGCGACGGTCAGTGATATCCCGCGATCGAGCCAGCTCCGCGCCTGACCCAGCGCAAGCTCGAGCACCCTCGTCGTCAGTGGCCGCATCAGTCCGGACTGTTCGGCCTGAGGAAGGAACTCGTCGGGCAGGAGTAGGCCGCGGAGCGGATGCTCCCACCGGACGAGCGCCTCGACGCCGTGCACTCGGCCGTCGGAGGCGCTGACCTTGGGTTGGTAGTAGCACGTGAGCTCACCACCGGTGATCGCCGTGCGCAACTCCTCCACGGTCTGCCGCTCCTCGATGCTGCGCTGGTATTCGGTGGCGTCGTACACGGCGATCGTGCGGCGGGAGCCCTTCGCGCGATACACCGCCACTCCCGCGCATTGCAGCAGGTCCTGGGGATTGGTGCAGTGCTGTGGGCAGAGGGCGATCCCGATGCACGCCTCGATACGCACCGTGACCTCGTCGAGGTCGAACGGCTCACGAAATGCCTCGAGAAGACGGCCCGCCAACGCCCGGGCTCCTGCGAGATCGGTCCCTGCAGGCAGCAGGACCGCGAACGTGTCTCCGTCGAGGCGTGCCGGAAGATCGCCCGGTCCCACCGACCGTGACAACCGGTCCGCCACCTGGCACAGCAATTGATCGCCCACGTAACGTCCGAACGAGTCGTTGATCTCCTTGAAGCGGACCACATCCATCAGCAGCAGACCCGGACCCGGACGGTTGTGGTACCCGGCCGGCTCTGCCGCCCGGTCGTCGTACGCCGCCGTCAGCGCGGCCACGATCGCCCGCCGGTTGGCCAGGTTCGTGAGGTCGTCGGTGATCGCCTCGCGGTGACTGTCGGCCAGGACGACGACTTCCCGGAACGTCACCGCGAATCGGGTGGCAACCGCGACCAGGCTGAGCGCCGCCAGCATGACCGCGAGCCTCGGCAGGCGCGCATCGTGGTCGATCACCAGCAGCCCGACTGCAGCGGCGGTGCACACCAGCGGGGGAACCCAGATGACCGGTCCCGGTCGCTGACCCGTTTTCCGTCGGCCCGGAGCCCGCCAGCTCGCCACGGCTACGAGCATCACCGCGACGTGCGGGATCGCATCGACCCACATGTCCACGTCATGACCGGCGGCACTTCGGAGCAGGTACACGGTGTCGGCCACCGCGAACAGCACGAACCCCGCGGCCAGCAGCACCCACCGCTGCTCGGCGCGCCACCCCAGCACCGCGAGCGCCCCGACTGTGAGTGCCAGCAGCAGCACATCTCCCACCGGATAGGCCAACCCGACGATCACCGTGGCGGGCGATCCGTCGGCCACCGAGTCGACCGGGCCGAATGCGAGGGCGGCCGCCAGTGCCGCCAGCGTCAACGCTGCGGTGACCGCGTCCAACCAGATCTCGGTCGGCACCCGCCGCACCCGTGTGCGCAGCAGCACCACCAACCCGGCATACACGAGTGGGTAGAACGCCAACTTCAGTGGATCGGCCACCGAGGGCGACTGGCCGTCAGGCACCCACGACGTCGCCAGGACATCACCCACACCCCAGCTCGTCATCCCCAGCGCGATCAGCGCCCACGCCCTCTTCTCGGCCGGCACCCACCATGCACGAGCAGAGACGAGAAGCGCGGCAGACAGAGCCAGTGCGTCGTAGAGCACCTCGAGCAGCACCATCCAACCTGCTTGATCCTCCGACCCGATCGAGATCCCCAACAGGGCCACACCGATCAGCAGAATCCCGAGCCTGACGGTGACACCGCACCGCAACGGGTCGGACGGTGCCACCCAGTTCGTCCGGGCCTGCCGTGGCAGGTGGTGCGACGTCGTCGACCCCGGCACGCTGTCGGATACCGCCAGTGGACGCGCGTGCCGCGGTGTGTGTGCGGCTTCTCCGGGTCTGGTGACGACGGGGCTGTGGGTCGGGCGGTCGACGTCGGTCAGCGCCTCGATCTCTTCGACGTCGGCTCGGTCCGGGATGTAACTGCGCAGGCAGCCGCCACCACAGCGCTTCGCCGCATACATCGCGAGGTCGGCCTGTTTGAGCAGGCTCTCGGTCGTCGCGTCGGGGACCTCCGACGTGGCGATGGTGAGCCCGATGCTGGGACGGATGGAAAGGACGACACCGTCGATGATGAACGGCGGGGTGAATGCCTCGAGTACCCGATCCGCGGCAGACAGTGCATCCTCGACGCTGCCCTCTACCAGTGCCGCGAACTCGTCACCTCCGAGCCGGGCCACGGTGTCGGTGCTCCGCATGCAGCCGGTGAGCCGTTCGGCGACGCGAATCAACAATTCGTCCCCGGCGGGGTGGCCGAGGCTGTCGTTGACAGTCTTGAAGTCGTCGAGATCCACACACAGCACGACGATCGGTGTCTTTTCCCGGCGCCGGCGCTGTACGGCCTGCTCGAGCCGGTCGAGAAACAACGCGCGGTTCGCCAATCCGGTCAGCCGGTCGCGAAAGGCTTGCCTGGCCACGGTGAGCAAGAGCCGTCGGTTCTCGGCCAGCACGATGAACTGCCGCGCAAGCAGCGCGACCACCAGGACGATGATCACCGCGGGTATCGGGCCGGATCCCAGACCGGGCAGCTCCCGCTGCAGGCCGACCGCAGCAGCGAGCACCAACGGGAGGTACGGCAACCACAACCGTGTCCGAGACGGAATCTGCACCGGAACCGGTTCGCGCGACGGCTCGCGCGTACTCGACAGCGCAGCCAGCCCGAATGCGGCGAAGGCGACGACCCAGCCCAGGTCGATCACACTTCCGGAGTGATACGTGCCCATTGCGGTCATGTACGTGAATGCGCTGGCGGACAGCGCCATCAGGATGATCCCGATACACAGCAACCCGAGGGTCAGACGTTGCCCGGACCGCGCCCGGGCCAGCACCACGATCGCCATCGTCGCGGTCACCACGTCCGCGACAGGGTAGGCGAGGGACAACACGAGGGCGAGCGGTGTGTCGCTTCCCGCGCGGTACACGCTGCCCAGCACGCTGACCCACGACACCACGAACAGTGAACCGGCCACGATGATTCCGTCCAGAATCAACCGGGTACGGGACTGTCCGCCGTCACCCGCCGGGAACAGCAACAGCGCCGCGCCTGCACCGACCGGAAACAGCAGGAAAGCCGCGTCCGCCGGCGAGGGGAACGGGACCTCCTCGAGCCCTTGCCACACCTCGTAGTAGCACCAGATGGCTTCGCCCACCGACCAGGCCGCCAGCCCACCCGCCAGCGCCAGCCAACTGCGACGGCTTCCGCCCCGTCCTCTCCAGGCCGCCCACCCGGCGCACCCGGTTGCGAGAAGAGCGAACACCAGCAAGCCCACGTCGACGACCACCGTGGTCGCGAACGGCCGATCCCACCCTCGCCACAGAGCCGGCGCAAACAGCAACGCCGGTACGGTAATCATCACCAGGATCAGCCACAGGGCATCGCGCAGCCGGACCGCCGTTACACCCGACGACGTCTCCACGCGTTCGGCTGTCCGACGTTCCATCGTCACCACCCGAACTGCCGTCTGCCGCAACTGCGCATACACCGTTCATGCGTATGTGAATTCAAAGTTTTGATAACACTATTTTTACACGCTGCATGTACTGTAATACAGCCCTATACATACTTGAAGTATGTTATGCCGTCGCACGGTGAGACGGCAGCGCGAATGGAGCTTTCAACGCGTTCAGTGCGTCGCACGGTACATCTATCCCGGCAATCGCCCGAGGGATGTGGAACCATCCGGACGAATTGTGTGCGCGGTCAGCGGCCGACGAGTTTCCCGATCAACCGCGGGAACGGCCGCCGGAACTTCGGACAGTCGCACATCGCACAGGACGTGCCCTTGCGGTAGTGCTCGTGAGCGGCGAATGTGTGGCCGCAACGGCACTCGGAGTTCGACACGGCCATGAAGTTGATTCTATTCACACTTGAAATCAGCCGGTCTCCGGCGTCACTGGGAGAACCTCACCCAGTCCACCAGCATGGTGGCGGGAAAGCGTGTGGACGGAGTGACCGGACCGGGCCAGTTTCCGCCGACGGCCACATCGAGCAGCAGGTACGCGGGGGCGTCGAACACCCAGCGTTCCTCGGGTCGGAGGTCCGCGGTGGTGACGGTGCCGACGATGTTCCCGTCGATCCCCACCGAGATGCGTCCGGGTGCCTTGATCAGCGCGTAGTCGTGGAAACCTGCGCTGAGGTTCGCGCCGATCGAGCCGTCCGTCGAGCGCTCCCAGTGGCCGCCGCTGACGGTGGGGCCGTGTACTCCCGCGTGGTACCGCGAACCATCCCCGATCACTTCGAGGATGTCGATCTCGCCGCAGGCGGGCCACCCGACACTGTTGATGTTGGTCCCGAGCGTCCAGAACGCCGAATGGATTCCCGGGCCGGCCGGCACCTGTATCCGTGCCTCGATCACGCCGTACGTGAAGTCGAACTTTCCGCGGGTCACGAGCCGAGCCGAGGTGAACCCGCCACCGTTTCTGCGCGCCTCGACCACGAGGCGGCCGCTGCCGTCGAGTCGCGAATTCTGCCTGGAATCGGTGTACACCTGTTTCTCGTTGTTGCCCCACCCGCCGCCGCCGAGGTCGTACCCCCAGAACTGTGGATTGGGTGCAGCATTTGCGGGTCCGTCGAATTCGTCGCTGCCGATCACGGTGTACCCGGGGTAGGCGGTCCGGGCACCTCCGGCGACGGGAACGGCGACGGCCACAGCTGGGGTGAGGGACAGCGCGCAGAGCGCCACCGAGCACGTCAACGCCATGTCGAACATGGCCGAGCGCATCCGCTGCATGTGCCGATGCTAAGCGCCCGCCGCGACCGTTCGTGACCGAATACGCCAGGTAGCCGTTACCTCCTCGGGCCCGTGTACCGGAAAATGGTGCTGTCGACGTCCTGCGCCGACACGGACCAGTCGGGGCTGGAACGCAATTGGTCTTCGAAGTTGTCGACGGATCCGTCCGGTAGATAACCGTAGTAGCGGATGGCGGCAGTGCCCTGAGTGTTGAACACGAGATACGTGTCGCCTTCGCGTTTCGCCGCATCCGCGGTGAGCATCTCGATCTGGCCGCCGTGCGGGAAACCCTCCAGCAAGGCGGGTGGCAAGGCCAGTAGGGGTTGATCGAAATCCTTGTCGACGACGGCGAACTTGATGTAGTCGGCGCTGACCCGAGTGGGAAGACCCGCGGGATAGATGGACATGATCATCGCCGGTGGCTGTTCGTTCGCGAGGATGTCCTCCGCGAACGTCACCTGGGACTGATAGCCGACGACCAGCGACCACAGCCCGTAATAGCCCTGCAGGCCCGCGAATGTCACGTACGCCAGTCCACTCGCGAGTCCGACGGGGACGACTCGGCGGAGCAATCCGGACCGGAACCTGAACGTGAGCGCGTCCACGAGAATCGGAGCGATGAGGATCGCGCAGCCGGGCACGGCGTAGAGGTAGACCCGGAAGATCGCCTCACCGCCGTAGCTCTGGCCCGCCAGCAGCGCGAACGAACTGAACGCCATGACGGTCGCGATCCAGGCGGGACGCTTGCTCCGCCAGAGGAGGATCGCGCAGACCACGGCGAGCAGGATGATGCCCGCGGACAGGGAACGGCACACGGCGGAGGTGAAGATCTTCCCGAACGTGCCGACCGCAGTCACGTTGCTGGCGGCGTTGTCGACCGGGTTGAAACCGGACAACAGCCCGTACGGTGCCACGATGTCGAGCCGCGGCACGAGATAGGCGACGAGGATCGCGAAGTAGGGCACGGGAAGCCACCACGGTCGGATCTTCCGCGTCACCGTCAGGGCCGCCGTCACTCCAAACAGCCAGTAGGGGGTCAGCTGGTGGGTGGGTACCAGGGCAGCGAAGACGAGGATCGACAGGTATGCCGCGGATCGGTGCTCTGTTGACACGACGAGCAGCGCCACCACACCCAGCGCCATGACGAGTGCGATGGCCTGCGGCGAGAAGTAGTCCTGCCCGACCCAGTTGGCGAGTTCCGCCACCATCGCAGCTGTCAGTGCCACCCGCATGTCGAACCCGAGGAGCCGGGCGATCGCGGCGATCACGACCGCCAGCAACACGTGGATCACCGGCGCGAACCAGTGGGCGATGGACATCATGTCCGCCGACGTGATGTCACCGAACCACGCGAACGCGGTGAAGAAGCCCGGCCACTCACCGTAGATGTCGACGCCCTTGGGCGGCAGTGTCTGGAACTGCTGGATGTAGTCGACCACGCCGAGGTGCTTGTACGTCCAGCCGTAGATGGGCACGTCGGTGACGAGTGTCGGGGTGAGCCGCTCCACCACGATCACACCGAGCACAGCCGTGGCCGCTGTTCCGACTGCCTTTGTGCGGACAGCCCAGACGAACGCGCCGAGCAGCATCAGCGCGCACACCACCAGCCCGGGCCCGCTTCCGACGAACAGCAGACCGAACTGTGAGTACTCGGTGGTGCCGAGCCCGAAGAGTACGGCCACCCACAGAGCCAGTGTCGCTGCGACGAGGATCAGGGGTCGATTACGGCGGGCGTCGTGCGCCCACTGCGCCAGGCGAAACCGCGCCTGCCGCAGGGTGACCACGCGAACCGGGCCGGCGCCGGTGTCGTGCCACCGATGCCGTAGCGCGGACGCGACGACGGCCAGGACCATCACCAGCAGCAGACCGGTGGCGGGCCAGCGGTAGAACCAGGCCAGGACTGTGGTGGCGGCAGTGACCACGGACAGTCCGAGGACGGGGACGGCCGCGACCGACGCGGCGACCGGTATCCGCAACCACGTCACGATCGCGAGACCCGGGCCGCTCAGCACGAACACCGTCAGCAGCACGGCGCTGACCGGTGACGGAAGCGGGGCAAGGGATGTCAGTCCCGCGACCGCCGACGCCAGGGCGGCGACGTCGTAGTACCGGGGCAGCTCCGGAGTTCGCGTGTCGAGGCGCTCCGCCGTGAGGAGATCACTCATCGGTCACCCTCACCCAGTCGACGAACATCGTGGCCGGAAACGTCGTGCCGGCTCCGACTTCACCGGGCCACCGTCCGCCGACCGCGACGTTCAGCAACAGGGAGAACGGCTTGCCGAACACCCATTCCTGCCCCGGATCCAGGTCCGTGCGTGAGAACTCGCCCGTCACGGCGTCGTCGATGCCGAACGTGATCCGGTCCGGCGACCGCTCCACCCAGTAGTCGTGAAAATCGTCCGACACGTCCTCGCTGCCTTCGGCATTCAGAGCCCAGGGTGTGCCGTCGGCGGACGGTCCGTGCAGCGCGCTGTGGTAGAACGACGCGTCGTTGATCGTCTCGATCACGTCGATCTCCCCCGACTGCGGCCAGCCCACCCGGTTGACGTCCGTGCCCAGCAACCAGAACGCCGGGTGCAGGCCCTGCCCCTTCGGCAGCTTGATGCGGGCCTCGGCACGTCCGTACTGGAAGGCGAAGCGGTCGAGGGTGACCAGCCGTGCCGACGTGTAGCCGGATCCGTCGCGGCGGGCTTCGATGACGAGGTTGCCCTCGCCGTCGAGCCGGGAATTGGCGGGATCGTCCGTGTAGACCTGCGCCTCGTCGTTTCCCCAGCCTCCTCCCCCGACTGCGTGCCCCCAGTAGCGGGAGTCGGGCGACGTTCCGGCGGCCCCGACGAAATCGTCGAACATGAGCACGTTCTCGCCCTTCCCGGATGCCTGCGCGACATCGTTCGACGCGTACCACCCGGTGGCGCCGACGCAGGCGAGCGCGAGGAACACCGCGGCCGACGACACGGCACGGGCTCTGCGTGGACGGTTCAGCGGTCTATGCACCGGCTTTGTCTCCGACCCGGACGGCGACCGAACGTCGAACGGCCTGTAGCTGTGTCACGAGGTGGACGCACACGACGAAGCCGAGAATCGCCGAGTACGCCGCGACCCGTTCGATGCCGCCGACACCGAGACCGAGGTCCCAGGAGTACGTGAAACAGAAGTATCCGACCAGTCCGAGCACCCCCAGCACGATGGCGACGTACGTGGCCGGCCCCGACATCTGCGGCCACACGGTGAGTGCCGTCGTCAGCGTGAAGAGACTGCCGAAGATGAGGAACAGCGTCGCGCCGAGCGAATGAATTTCCCAGTGCGTGTTCGACGGCGCGAGACCGACGACCGCTCCGCCGATTCCGGCCACCACGAGGAAGACCACCGGAACGAGTGGGAGCACCCGCTCGACTCGGTACCAGAGAACGGCGGCAACCACATACGCGACACCGACCACGACGAAGGCCGCGTCCATCAACAGCGACGTCCTGCTGCACGGCGCGGTGCCGTCGGTGCCGCAGAACGGGACACCGAGGTCGCTGATGAAGTTGGTCGAGTAGCTGTAGTGACCGCGCCAGGTTCCGGCGACGAGGAATTCGACGACGAAGAACTGCAGCGCGGCGACGGTGAGGTACAGCGGCGTTCGCTTCGATGTCTCCAGGACGTGTGAGGGCATGGCTAGACAATCCTTCGAGACAGGAGAGACAGTGGGTCGCACAGGGCGTCCGCGAGTGCATCGCGGACGAGTTCGGGGTCGAACACGTTGTCGTGCAGGGACGCCGACACGTCGAGTTCGGGACCGCGGCGCACCGAGGTGAAGACGATCGACGCCGGATCGGCCGGCTCGCTCAGTGCGGTGACAACCCGCCGGCCGGGCTCGTCGGTCCAGTCGAGATCGGCCAGCAGCGCGGCCTCCCCCATGTCGGAGTACACGAGCCTCGCCCGGGGCGTCGCCGCGACGTGCGCGGCCTCGGTGTGCGCCGTGCCGGCACGCATGCGCCTACGGAACTTGGCGATGCTGAGTGCGAGCGAGGCGAGCGGCCTGCCCGACGCGGTGGCCTGCGCGATCGCCGCACTCATCTCGGCGGCATCACCCGGGTCGGACAGTGCGAACCGCACTCCGGCCGCGAAATTTCCGTTCACCGTCGCACCGTCCGGGAGATAACGGCGACAGTCGAAGAGGACGTCGACCTTGTCGTCGACCGTCAGACCACGACTGCGCATCGCCCGCGCGACTGCCGTGAACAGCAACGACGACACCGACGCACCGGGCAGTTCCCGATCCCGCCAGCGACGGAGTTCCGCGGTGGTGCCGGACACGGCGGACTCCACCACCGCCGTGGGTGACCTGCGCCAGGGCACGGTCTCGACGGGACCGGCGTCGAGTGTGACGGGGGGCCGGCGTTCGAGGAGCTGAGCGACACGGGCGGGGGACGTCGCGAAGGCCCGGGTCAGGGCGCGTGCGAGCGGCAGTGCGCTGTCGCGTGTCCGGGCCCATTCGGGGACCGGCGTCCCGGTGCGTCCGCCGGCGACAGCACGGACGAGTGCCAGTGCGAGCCGTCCGTCACCGAGTCCGTGCGAGATGTCGAGGAGGAGAAAGTCACCCGCGACCGCGACGTTCAGCGGGTGCGCGGATGCACCGGCGCGTGCCAGCCGAGTCAGCAGCCGAGGCACCTCCTCCCGGGTGCACGGCCCGAATTGCCGGACGTTCCCGAGGAAGTCCTGCGGTCGGTGCTCCCACCTGCGTGACTCGGTGGTCGGGACGAGCCCGATCGGGGTGTGATGTCCACCGGCGTGCGCGAGCACGGTCAGCGTGTCCCGGATCTCGCCGACGCTCGGCAGGCGGACGGGACCGATCGCGGTGATCATGCGACTGCCGCTGCGCATCAGGTCGCGGGAACTCGCTCTATGCATCGACATCGGATACCTGCCACATCGGATTCTGGTTCGCGCTCTTCTTCGCCAGCCACCGCTCCCACTTGGCGCGGTTCTGGAGTCGGCGGAGCCAGGAGATGAGCGGACCGGCGAGGATCACGGCGGTGAGTGTCTCGGCGGCGAGATACGCCCAGCCCACCCCCGCGACGCCGACAGACGCGCTGAAGACCAGGCTGCCGACGATGATCACCACCGTGGCCAGGCACTGGGTGACGACGGCGAGGGTCAGTCGGCGGTACACCCGCGCGAGACCGTCGTAGACGGCGCCGATGACGGCAAGGGGCACGAACACCGCGGCGAGATGCAGCAGAGGTGTTCCCTCCGCCCGGTATTCCGCACCGATGAATCCGAGCGCCAACGGCGCGACGAAGGCCAGACCGAACCCGCCCACCACCGCGATCACGGCGATGGTGCGGACGAACCGGCGGGACAGGCTGACGATCTTATCCGGATGCGCGGCGGCCTCGGCCACGAACGGGCCCACCATGAGGTTCACCATGATGTAGAGGGCGCTGACGATCGACCACGTCACCGCGAAGTACGCATTCGCCGCGGTACCGACCCGGGTGACGACGATCAGCGGGACGACGAGCGGGGCAATGGCCCCCAGCGCCGAAATGCCGTACGAGGAACCGAAGTACACCCCGAGCTCCTTGTTCGAGGGCAGCGCCGGTGCCTGCCGGTATCGCGGGTCGGACCGGATGCGCAGCCCCATCGACGTCAGCAGGACCACCACGGCGATCGCCGCGGTGACTCCCCAGGAGGCGACGATGGCGAGCGCCGAACCCGATGCCGCGAGCACCACGACCGCCAGCAATTTGGCCAGCGCGTGGAAGACGTTCTTCGACGCCGCCCAGCGGGCGACGCCCAGACCGGAAACGGTCTGGTCCTGTAGCGCGAAGAGCGCGAGGACTACGACGAACAGCGGATAGATCGCAATTTCCAGTTTGTTCTCGAACAGCGTGTCCCGCGGGCCGAGGACGATGAGCCCCACAGCCGACACGAAGGCCAGTGTCGCCACGGCGGCGAAACCCTTGATCAGCAACGGTCCCGCACGATGACCGGCCACCGGCAGGAAGCGCTCGAACATCGAGCCGAGACTGAGATTCGACAGCGTCGACAGCATGATCGCCGTCGAGATGAGCGCCGACGCCACCCCCACCTGGTCGGCGGGGAACAACCGCGCCGACGCGCCCCAGAAGGCGAGGCCGAGGACACCGGTGACCACACTCGACAGCATCAGTGCCATCGAGTTGAGCTGCAGATTCCGCCCGGCGGAGCGCGTGGGCTGCTCGGCGCGATGTCTGGCATGTAGTTGCGACTGCGTCGCTGTCGGGGCTCCCATGGTTATCCGACCAACACCGGCCGGGAATCGTCGCGGGCGCCGTCGACACGGTCCACGGTCAGTTCACCGAGCGCAGTGGCGAGGACGTCCCGGAGAACCTTGTCCCGCAAGGCGGTGCTGTACAGCGAGTGGTCGCCGGTCGGATACGTGACCAGGCGTCCGTTCCAGCCGGCACGTCGCAGCCGGCGAAGGCTGCGCTCGCCGTGGTTCTCGACGAACGCGGCGTAGTCGACCGGTGAGAGGAGGACGGTGGTGTGCACGCCGCGCCCGTTGAGCGGAGCGAGCATGACTTCCGGCACCTGCAGCAGGCCTGCCCGGCCCAGCCACAACCAGCCGCGGTAGGGCAACCACACCCGCAGGTATTTCTTCGCCGTCGCCGCGTGCCGGTGCAGCAGCGCGAGCGCTGCACCCTTCAGGGACTTCCTGTCCGCGTCCATCGTGGACTGCTTCACGAACGCTTTCCGCGTGATGGTCCAATCCGCCATGTTGACCAGGACCACTGCCCGGACGGGACGCCGGATGGCGGCGTAGCTCGAATTCCACGCCCCCGAGCACATCCCGGCGAGCACAACCGATTCGGGCTGCGCACCACTGGCGGAGATGATATCGACGGCGTCGTTCCGTGATTCGTCCGTGTAGAGGGTCGTGCTTTCGCCGTGCTGCACCAGGCCGGTGTCGCCGGTGCCGCGACGATCGAAGCGGACGCTGACGATCCCGTGGGCCGCCAGCTCGCGCGCGGTCTCGGCCCACAGCCGGACCGGTCCCACACGGTGCTCGTTGGCGGTGCCGTGGAAGATCACCGTCGGTACCGCAGCGTCGGGCCTCGCACCCCGCGCGGGCGCGATGGACGTGCGGATCGTGAAGAGTTCGGACGCTCCGGCGAACTCCAGCGTCTCGACGACCTGCCTGCCGTCGACGGTGCGATCCACCACGGCAGTGGGTCGGAGATCGAGTGCGGCACCGGTGTGGTGGTCGCCGAAGGATGCGGACATCCATGCGGCGATCCGGTCGGCGTCGCCGAACGGAAGCCGGACCACGAAGTCCGCCGGCTCGAGGAACGATTCGTAGTCGTGGACAGTGAACGTCTCGGCGTTCCAGGCGGCGACAGTTTCACGTGTCCCGACGGAATCGACCTCGCCCTCGCGCAATGCCATCAGGACCTTCGCACCGGGCGGCGGGGTCGCCGCGCGCAGGCTCATCGCCGACAGGGCCGACGCCGCGGCCGGTGCGAGCACGGCACCGATGAGCGTGACCCGCGGATCGTCCGTGCCCTCGGGACCGACCACCATCTGGTGCAGCGCGGTCTGCTTGCGCAGGTAGGTGCGGCCACGAACCACCGGATCCCACAAGGTCACGGCCCGCACCGGACCGCACGCCGCGGCAACCTGCGCGGCGAGCAGGGCACCGACCCGGAGGCCGACCAACCCGATGTCCGTGATGCCGCAGCTGCGGACGTACTCGACCGCTCGCCGGATGCTGTCGAGCCATCCGGCGACCGCGTCGGAATCGTCTTGGGCGCCCGGCGAATCACCGGTGCCGCGGTAGTCGAACCGCAACACCAGCAACCCTCGGGCGCGCAATTGCTGTGCGAGATACACCATTGCTCGGTACGAGTCGACCTGTTCCTTGCCGATCGGCGGGCAGAGCACGACGGCACCGCGGCACCGGCCGTCGGCCGGTAGGTCGACGACACCGAACAGCGGTGCGTCGTCCGGTCCGAACCAGCTGGCGAACCGGGTACCGTCGGCGCGACCCGCGCCGGACTCGGTACCTACGAGATCAGGACGGGCCGTCATGGGTCACCCCTCTCATCGGCGCCGGATCCCGGCCTTCCATGCGGGCCTTCAGATAGGCGAACGGTCCGCGTGCGATGGAGCGCAGCTCGGTGGCGCCGATCCCCGTGGGCAGGTGACCTGCGAGGCCGTCCGGAGGGGTGGCGACGTGGGACATCTTCCGCGACAGGTGGAGAAACGTCGGCGCCTGCCGCACGGCGATCCGCACCGCGAGCCACGCGGTGCGCGGGTTGGCCGCGATCTTGGCCAGCCACGCGCCGAGCCCGAGTCCGTAGCCGCGAGCCTGAACGGCGAGCGCCTCGTTGTCCGCGCGGTGCCGATGCCACACGACGGCCCCCGGCCGGTACGCCAGCTGCCGCCCGGAGTGCAGTACGCGGAAGAACATGTCGAGGTCCTCACCGCCGTCGGTGGGGGCTCCCGCTCCGAGTGCCTCGTCGAAACCGCCGAGCGCGAACACGGCCTGCCGATCGACGGCGAAATTCGCGCCGGTGCCGTAGATCCCGACCTGGAAGGGGAAGAGCGGCACATCGGCCGGTGGGTGCGCGAGGTCGAACAACCGCGGGACGCAGGAACTCGCCCACCCCACCCGCTGATCGAAGTACGCCTGCGCGGGTGTGCGGATCTCACCGCTCGGGACGATCCCGCACACGCACGCCACCGCATTCCCTGCGCCGAAGCCGGCAACCAGTTCGGTGAGCCAGTGCCGGTCGACGACGACGTCGTCATCGGTGAACGCGACGATCCCGGTGGTCGCCGCGCGAACGCCCGCATTACGCGCCCGGGACAGTCCGGGCCGGGGCTCGGTCACGATGCGCACCCGGGGGTCACCGAGGTCGGCGACGTAGCGCCGGGTGGCATCCGTGCGGGATGCGTTGTCGACCACGATCACCTCGTAGCCGGGATGGTCGAGCGACAGGATCGAGTCGAGTGCGATCTTCAGACTGTCGACCCGGTCGCGGGTACACACCACGACGGTGACGGACGGGCCGGATGCGTCGGCGTCGGCCTCGACGGCGCTGTCGGCCACCGTCGCCGGCACGAGCCCGTCCAGTGCGTGCCGCAGTGCGGCGGTCTCGAGCCTGCCGTCCTCGACGTCCACCTCGACGAATCCCAGTAGGGTGCGATCCTCTCGCACGAGCAGCCGGGCGCGCCGATAGCCCTCGGCTCGGTCCAGCCGGTATTCGGTGTCCTCCCGGACAGGTCCACGAAGTTCGCCGACCCAGACGGCGCCGTCCCACGTCGGCGCGTGATCGCTTTCGAGAGCCGGCACCAGGTCGATCCTGCGATCGAGTGTCCCGGTCATGCCGTCACCCGCTTGGATCGCAGACCGACGAGACCTCGGGCGTATCCGGCTGCGGTCACCGTGAACCCCGCGATCACGGCACCCGCTCGGGACAGTCCGCCGTGCCGCGGGGACGTGATCCCCGTGACGACGGCTCGTGGCAGGACACGGGCCGTGTACGCCCGTTCGCTGCTCAGCGCGTCGCCGGCCCCGACGAGATCGGACACCAGCGCCTTCGACACGCCCTCGTGGAAGCAGCGCGAGAGGAAGTAGCGGAACGTGGTGCGGTCGTCGCTGACGCGGTGCACCACCTTCATCGCGGGGTCGAACAGCAACCGTGCGGTGGGCTGGTGAGTTCGGATCCGGATGCAGAGTTCGGTCTCCTCGCACCCGACCGGAGTCTTCCCGACCCTGCCGATTCCGTCGCTGAACCCGTCGACTGCGTCGAAGACCGTGCGCCGCAGAGACATGTTGCAGCCGATGAAGTTCCGCACAGGTTCGATGCGCGTCGGCTGGCCGACGTAGCTGCAGCCGACCACCCAGTCGAACTCGGCGGGCATCCACACGGGGCGGTCGGCGGGCCACGCCGGGCTCGCGAATCCGCCGACACCGAGCACGTCGGGATCGGAGTAGTGGGCGGCGGACACGCGATACCAGTCGGGTTCGGCGCGGGCGTCGTCGTCGAGGAACGCGATCATGTCGCCCCTCGACGCGCGGACGCCGGTGTTACGGGCGCCGGACAGGCCCCTCGACTCGGAGTTGCGGAGCACGGTCACACGAGATTCCGCTGCGAAGTGCCGTTCGGCACGGGAGAACAACTCTTCCGAATGATCGATCACCAGCAGCACCTCGAGGACCGGCACGCTCTGGGTGAGCACCGAATCGACCGCGGCGCACAGGTCGCTCCACCGTTCGGTGGTGTAGGCGCAGATGACGACGGAGCAGGAGACGAGCGTGGATACTGTCATGGCCGCTCAGCCCTGCGGGACAGGCGCCGGGGACAGGTGCGTTGCGGTCGTGCGCTGTTCGCTCCTGATGGTGCGCAACACACGAAGTCCGTCCCGCACCGCGTTCAGGTTGCTTTCGCCGTGGATGCGATCCTGCTCGAAACTCGGCACCTCGGTGATCTTCAGGCCCGCGTTCGCGACCCGCACGTTGATGAGAGTCTCGATCTCGAACCCGTCGCCCCACTGCGCCTCGGTCGCCTCCACCGCGGGCAGTGCCATTACCTGGACGTGGTGGCGCCAGAATGCGTTGTAGCCGTAGCACAAGTCGCTGAACGCGGCCCCGAACTTGAGGTTGACGATGGCGTTCAACGCCTTGTTTCCGAGCTTCCGGCTGAAGGTGATGTCCGAGCTGCCGCCGCCGTCGGCGAAACGGGTTCCCTTCGCGAAGTCCGCGCCGGCCACGAGCGCACCGACGAACAACGGGATCTCCGCCGGGTCGGTGGAGCCGTCGGCGTCGATCATCACGACGATGTCGCTGGTCGCGACACGGAAACCGCAGGCGAGGGCGTTGCCCTTGCCCTTGCGGCTCTGCGTCACGAACTTCGCGTCCGGCCACAGGCTCCGCGCCACCGCGACCGTGTCGTCGACGGAATGGCCGTCCACGAAGACGATTTCGTCGATGTCTGCCGGCATGCGCGCGGCGACATGAGGAAGGTTCTTGGCTTCGTTCATCGCGGGCACGACGACGGTGACCGTCGGGCGGCCGGGCGCGCGGTCCACGGCACCGGTCTCGTCGATGTCGTGCGCGTCTGTCTCGTCGGAAGGTTCCAGGCGGTCAGGCGTGTACAGGCTCATGTGTCCGTCTCTCATCGTCGGGCAATCGACTCGGCCCGGAAGCATCACTATGTGTGGTCCCCTGTGGGTACCGGCCCTCGCCCGACCGGGAGCTCGGATACCCACCACGTGCAGTGCGCGAAGCCCATAAACACCCGAAGCGAAGGACTTCGCAGTACTTCGAAACGCGTGTTTTCAACCAACTGGTCTTCTATGCGCGCTTTAAACTACCTCAGGTTTGTTTTTCTCGCACTACGGACACGGGAGTGATTCATCCCTCAGTTACATTTTGGCAAACCCGAACGATAGCGCCGATCGCCCGGTATCAGGACGTCCAGTACCCGAGCCAGTCCGCGGGGGCGAGTTCGGTCTTCCCCGCCGCGCGCGCAGCATCCTCGGCCGCGCGGACACGGGCGATCAGATCGGCCGTCGCCGCCTGCAACCTCGACTCGGCGGCGACGACCGCCGCGCTGTCCGCCGTGATCTCCGCGGGCACCAGCTCGGGCGGGAGGCCTGCCTTGCTCGCGCGGGCGATGACCTTCGCGGCGAGGGATGCCGCGGGCTGGCTCATCGCGACACCGTCGAGGCAGGAGCTCCGGGCCTTCTCAGCTGCCTTCCGGACCTCCCAGGCCCGTTCCTGCTCCGCGATGTCGATCGGGCCGACGACGTCCTCACCGAGGTGGGGGCTGCGGTGCACGAGCTTGGCGACCAGTGTCGCGGCCACGTCGTCGACGTCGAAATTGCCCGACGCCGAGGCGATGCGCGAATGGAACAGGACCTGCAGCAGCAGATCTCCGAGCTCTTCGCGCAGGTCTGCGGGCTCGGCGGATTCGATCGCGTCCAGGACCTCGTACGTTTCCTCGACGAGGTAGTGCGACAACGTGCGGTGTGTCTGCGTCACTTCCCAGCCGCCGTAGCTCCACAACCGGTCCATCACCTCGGCGGCCTCGACGAGGTTGTCGCCCGGGACCTTCGGTGCCGCAATGACGCGGGACCCCGACGCGACCCATTCGCGCACGGTGGGATGGTCGGGATCGGTACTGATCAGGACGGCGGCGCCAGGTGCTGCGGACAGCAGCGTCCGCACGGCCTCCGGTACCTCGTCGGTGAACTCCACTCCGCCGCCGACCACCCCGACGGCTTCCATCGGGAACGTCGTGGGCCGCAACGGGTCGAGCAGGACCACCGTCATCGGGTCAGGCCTCCATCACCACGGACCCGGCGGCCTTGCCGTCCAGCGCGAGCACGAAGTCCGCGATGTACTGCAGCAACTCCACGTCGCGCACCCGCTCGGCTCCGATCCCGCCCGAACCTGCCCGGGGCAGCGGCAGCTGGACCATGCCGGTGGTGGCGCGGTACTGCGCACTCGGGTAGATCCGCTTGAGGCGCAGCTGCTTCGAGTCGGGCAGGGCCATCGGCGCGATCTTCAGCTGCGTCCCGACGACGGCGATTTCCTCGAGGCCGTATTCGCGCGCCAGCAGGCGCAGTTTGGCCACCGACACCAGCCGGCGGACCTCCTCGGGGAGCGGGCCGTACCGGTCGACGAGTTCGTCCACGACGGCGGTGATGCCGTC
Organism: Rhodococcus pseudokoreensis; assembly: GCF_017068395.1. NCBI lineage: Bacteria > Bacillati > Actinomycetota > Actinomycetes > Mycobacteriales > Nocardiaceae > Rhodococcus > Rhodococcus pseudokoreensis. Next base: position 1,622,913 of record NZ_CP070619.1, read on the forward strand.
GAGTTCGGTGGCGGCCGCGAGCTTGCGGTACCCCTCGAGCCGGAGACGGTCGCTGGTGACGTAGTCCGGGGGGATGTGCGCGTCGACGGGAAGGTCGATCCGCACTTCCTTCGGGGCGTCCTCCGTGGTGATCGGTTTGCCGTCGGCCGCCGCCCGGAAGGCCTCGACCGCCTCCCCCACCAGCCGCACGTACAGGTCGAACCCGACCCCCGCCACGTGACCGGACTGTTCGGCGCCCAGCACGTTTCCGGCGCCACGGATCTCGAGGTCCTTCATCGCGACCGCCATGCCCGCGCCGAGGTCGGAGTTCTGCGAAATGGTCGCCAGGCGGTCGTAGGCCGTCTCGGTGAGCGGCTTCTCCGGCGGGTACAGGAAGTACGCGTAGCCGCGTTCACGGCTGCGCCCGACACGACCACGCAACTGGTGCAGCTGCGACAGGCCCAGCGAATCGGCACGTTCGACGATGAGCGTGTTGGCGTTGGAGATGTCGAGGCCGGTCTCGATGATGGTGGTGCACACCAGCACGTCGTAGTCCCGTTCCCAGAAGCCCTGCACGGTCCGCTCGAGCGTGTCCTCGTTCATCTGGCCGTGCGCGACGACGACACGCGCCTCGGGGACGAGTTCGCGGATCCTCTGGGCGGCCTTGTCGATCGAGCTGACCCGGTTGTGGACGTAGAACACCTGCCCGTCGCGGAGCAGCTCCCGTCGGATGGCCGCGGCGACCTGCTTGTCGGCGTACGCGCCGACATACGTGAGGATGGGGTGCCGCTCCTCCGGCGGCGTGAGAATCGTGGACATCTCACGGATGCCCGCCATGCTCATCTCGAGCGTTCGCGGGATCGGCGTCGCCGACATGGTGAGAACGTCCACGTGGGTGCGCAGCGCCTTGATGTGTTCCTTGTGCTCCACACCGAAGCGCTGTTCCTCGTCCACAACGACGAGGCCCAGGTCCTTCCACCGGATCCCGGTCTGCAGCAGCCGGTGCGTGCCGACGACGACGTCGATCTCGCCTTCGGCCATCCCGGCGACGATCTCCTTGGACTCGCCGGTATCCGTGAAACGGGACAGCCCGCGCACCTTGACCGGGAACGCCGCCATCCGCTCGGTGAACGTCTGCAGGTGCTGCTGGGCGAGAAGCGTCGTCGGCACCAGGACCGCCACCTGCTTGCCGTCCTGCACGGCCTTGAACGCGGCCCGCACCGCGATCTCCGTCTTGCCGTAGCCGACGTCGCCGATGACGACGCGGTCCATCGGCACCGCCTTCTCCATGTCGGCCTTGACCTCGCTGATGACCGTCAGCTGGTCGTGGGTCTCGGTGAACGCGAACGCGTCCTCCATCTCCTTCTGCCACGGGGTGTCCGGGCCGAACGCGTGACCGGGCGCGGCCTGCCGCGCCGCGTACAGCTGGACGAGCTCACCGGCGATCTCCCGAACCGCCTTGCGCGCCTTGCGTTTGGTGTTGGCCCAGTCGGAGCCGCCGAGCTTGCTCAGTGCGGGCAGTTCGCCGCCGACGTACCGCGACAGCTGGTCGAGCGACTCCATCGGGACGAACAGCCGGTCGCCCGGGTGGCCGCGCTTGCTGGCGGCGTACTCGATCACGAGGTATTCGCGCCGCGCGCCGCCGATGGTCCGCTCGACCATCTCGACGAAGCGTCCGATGCCGTGCTGGTCGTGCACCACCATGTCGCCGGCCGTCAGGGCCAGCGGGTCCACCTGGTTGCGGCGCTTGGCCGGCAGCCGCTTGCCGTCGCCGACCGCGGCCACCCGGTTGCCGGTGAGATCGGACTCCGTGACGACGACGAGCCCGGGGGTGGTGTCGCCGCCGGGGAAGACCAGGCCGTCGTGCAGCGAACCGCGCAGCACCCCGACCTGACCGCGGGCGGGCTCCGCACCGGGCGCGAGTTCCGCCGCGGGCACCTCGGCCTCGCGGAGACGCTCGAGCACACGATGCGCGGTACCGGCGCCTGCGACCACGATGACCGCGCGCCCGCCCGTGCTGACGTGGGCGCGCAGGCTCACGAACAGTTCGGACAGCAGTTCGTCGGAACCGCGGACCTGCGGTGCCGAGGTGACCGCCAGCTCCAGTTCCTCGCCGTTGCCGGACGCGAGCGGGCTCAGCGTCCACCACGGCAGACCGGCGGTCTCCGCGGATTCGCGGACCTGGCTGAGCGAGCGGTAGGCGGAGGCGCCGAGGTCGATGCCGTCGCCTTTCAGTACCGACGTGTCGAGGGGGGCGGCGCCGCCGATCGAGGCCGCCGTCCACGACGCCTCGAGGAACTCCTGACCGGTGCGCACCAGGTCCGTGGCGCGTGTCCGGATCTTCTCCGGATCGCACAGCAGCACGTGCGCGCTCTCGGGCAGCACGTCGGTGAGCAGTTGCAGCTGCCCCGGCCGCAGCACGGGCAGCAGTGCCTCCATGCCCTCCACCGGGATGCCTGCGGACATCTTGTCGAGCATCTCGACGAGCGCGGCGTCGGCCTGGTTGTCGACCGCGAGCTGCGCGGCCCGGTCGCGGACGTCCTCGGTGAGGAGCAGTTCGCGGCACGGCGGGGCGATCACGGCGTCGATGTCGAGTTCGGCCAGCGACCTCTGGTCGGCGACGGAGAACGCGCGCAACTCGGTGACCTCGTCGCCCCAGAACTCGACGCGTACCGGATGATCCGCGGTGGGCGAGAACAGGTCCAGGATGCCGCCGCGGACGGCGAACTCGCCGCGCTTGCCGACCATGTCGACGCGCGTGTACGCCATTTCGACGAGCCGCTGGATCAGCCCGTCGAAGTCGTGCTCCACCCCCACCCGCAGCGTGACGGGCTCGATCTCACCGAGACCGGGCGCCATGGGCTGCACCAGTGAACGGACGGTGGTGACGACGACCTGGAGCGGCGCCCCGTACGAGCGGTCGTCGGGCCGCGCGAGCCTGCGGAGCACCTCCACCCGGCGACCGACCGTGTCGGCGCTCGGCGACAGCCGTTCGTGCGGCAACGTCTCCCACGACGGGAACTGCGCCACCGCGTCGCCGATCATCTCCTGCAGTTCGGCGGTGAGGTCGTCGGCCTCGCGACCGGTCGCGGTGACCAGAAGCAGATGGGTGCGCTCGGCGAGGGCCGCGGCCACGAACGGCCGGACGGGTGCGGGCGCGACGATGTCGAGGTGATGCCGCCCGAGGGCCTCGGTCACCCGCGCGACGACGGCGTCGCCCAGCGCGATCTTCGCCAGCCCGGCGAGCGGGGTGTCGGACGAGGGCTCGGCAGCGATGAGCGGGGAAGACAACGACGCACTCCTGAGCAGTGATGACGAACTGCCGGCGAACAGCTCGGGCCGGGACGAGCGGCCAGTTGCGGACTGAGCAAGCCTAGTCGATATCGCACATCGACGAACCGGGGTCCGGATCAGGTGGTGGCCCGCACCACCGGGGCGACGCTCACCGAGTTCAGCGCCCGCACCTGCCCGGTCACCGACTCGGCCGTCCCGGTCCTGCGCACCGGCACGATCCGGGTGCCGCCGGGCGGCAGATGGAACCAGGAGTCGGCCGGTTCGAATCCGCCGAGTTCGAGGTGGACGTACTGCGCGGCGCCGTCGGTGGCGACGTCGACCACCCAGTCGCCGGGTGCCGCCTCCCGCGCTGCCGCCGTCAGGCCGACGGTGCGTTCGAGGGCGCGCGCCGGACCGCCGAAGAGGTGCACGGCCTCGGCGACGACACCGTCCTCGCCCGACAGCGTGACGGTCACGCTCTCGTAGCCGCGGACCCCGAAACGGTGGACGTGTGTGGCGTCGGTGAAACGCCCGAGCAGCGTGTCGAGCGACCACCGGCGGGCCGCGTGCGCGGCGACGGTCACCGGTTCGGTGACGTCGAACGCCCGCGTACCCGTGCGGGTGTGCACCTGGACCCGCAACTCCCCCGCGATCGCGCGGGCGGAGTCGTTGACCGCGTCGATGCGCAGTCCGTCCATTCCGTCCTCGCCGAGGAGCACCGCGACCGGCCGGGACAGCCGCCGCATCACGAACCACGGCGCCTTCGGCCTTCCGTCGGAGTCGAGCAGGCCCCACCCGGCGCCGGGTTCGAGGTCGCGGAGCGCGAGCACCAGCGCGCCGTCGCAACCCGAATCGGGCCGTCGCCAGTATCCGAGGGCCGCCGCGAAGGCCTCGCAGATGGCGGCGCGACCGAGCGCGAGGTACCGCTCGGGGTCGGTCCAGCGGACCGACGACGGCTCCTCACCGAACAGCGTCCGCACGTAGTGATCGCGGACGTCCTCGAAGTCCCAGGACGCCCCGTTGTCGCGGGGCACGGCGGCCTTCCACCGCGGGTGGTGGCCTGCGGCGGCGAGGCTGCCGAACTCGGTCTCGATCGTCGCGTCCGACGGGGGGATCGAGAACGCCAGGCATTCGGCGGCGAACCGCACCCCGGCCTGGCGGACGTCGGACGGCGGAAGCCGATAGCCGCCGACGCCGAAGTAGTGCGCGACACCCGTCCCGACGTGGGTTGCGAGTGCGTCGCCGCTCGGCGGCGGGGACGGCGACGATGAGACCGACACCACCCCCGGCGCGGTCCGCGCGACCACCGCCGGGATCACGTCGTGCACCGCCGGGATGTGCGGCGCAGGCAGTCCGAGCATCGTGGGTTGCTGTTCCGTTTCGCTGCCGCCGCTGAACACGGCGAGCGCGGGGTTGCCCGACAGAGGTCGCAGCACCGACTCGATCTCCGCGGTCAGCAGTTCCAGGAACGGCTGGTCGTCGGGCGGGTCGAACGTCGACAGCATGGCGTCCTGCCACACCAGGACGCCGAGTTCGGCACAGTCGTCCCAGAATGCGGAATCCTCGTACAGCATCGTGCCCGGCACCCGGACCATGTTAAGCCCGGCCTCGACCACCCGCTCGAGCGTCTCCCGCGTCTGCGACCGGCCGCCCAGCCCGATCGGATCGACCGGGGTCCAGACGGCCCCGCGGCAGTACACGTCGACCCCGTTGACCGCCAGCCGGAACCCGCCGTCACCGCGCGCCACGCTCACGGTGCGGAATCCGACGGCGCCCAGGTCGACGACGTGCTCGCCGAAGGTGATGCTCAGCGGATACGTCACCGGGACGCCGTGGGTGTGGGGCCACCACAACCGGACGTCGGGAATGCGCAGGTGAGCTCGCACGTCCTGCGCGCCGGTGCCGGTGTCGACGACGGTCGCCTCCGCGGCGACGTCCCCGAGCCGGACGACGGGGGGTGGGCCTGCCGAGCCGTGCACGCGCACGGCCAGATCCAGCACGCCCGCCCCGTCCTGCACGGTGGTGACCACGTGACGGTCCGACAGCACCGGCGCCGCGCGGTCGTGCAGTCGCACCGGCCGCCACGGCCCGACCGGGGCGGGCACGCCGCCGAAGACCGGAGCGCGACCGAGCAGGCTCGTCCGCATCCAGCGCAGCCCCTGCGCACTCACCAGCGACGAACGCCAGCGTCCGCGGGGCCGCCGTCGGCGCAGCGCCGCGTCGAGCGACGGGAATCGGATCGCCAGCGTGACCGTGCCGGGGCGAGAGTCCACTTCGACCGAGGCAGGCACGAACATCGACTCCGAGGACAGGACGACGTCGTCACCTACCCACACCTCCGCGTGCGTCGCGAGGCCGTCGAGCTCGAGCCGCCACGGACCGGGGCCGCCGCCGGACACTTCGGTGACGAACCACCAGTCCACCGCATCGGTCTGCACCGTGCGCGCCGCCGCGACGCCGTCGGCCGCCCGGATCGCGCCGGCCGCGGTTCCCGGAACCTGCGCGGAATACCACGGGCCCGGCACACAAGCCAACCCCGGCGGATCGGTAACCGAACCCGGTTCCGTTGCCACGCAACGCCACCGGGCGCCGTCGAGAAGATCCACTACGCGCGTCCGACCACGCGCACCACGCCGTCCACCGATCGTTCCCACGCCTCGGCCATGCCGTCGAGTTGCGCCGACGGGTCGACGCTGCGTCCGCGAGCGGCGCGCGCCATCTGGAACTGCACGCTCTTCGCGCCCTGCGCCACCTCCCGGAAGCCCGGCGCGAACGCCGCGGCCCCCGCGAACCCGTTGCGTTCGAGGTACTCGCAGACGTCGGCGGCGAGTTCCGCGGTGGCGCCACACTGCCGCAACACCCCGAACGTCCAGAGATGAAACGTGTCGATGCCCGCGCCGCGGATCCAGGGCACGTCGGCGACCACCCGGTCACCGAGAGCGCGCACCGGATTTCCGTCGGGCCGCGTCGCGAGATGATGCCGCAGCACCGCGTCGAAGCGGCCCGGTCGGTACTCCGGGTCCCCGTCGAACCGGACCTGCTCGACGTACGGCGTGAACGTCGCCGATCCGGCGAGGCCGAGTCCGAACAGCCCGCGGAAGTCGTCCCCGGCCAGCCGGTGATACCCACTGTTGTGGAAGTACTCGAGCACACCGGACTCGCGGTCGACGAAGTTCGCGACGATCGTGGTCTTGGTGTGGCTCTCGCGGTAGCCGGTGCCTGCCGTGTCCGGGAGCCAGTGCGCATCCACCTCGACGGTCGACAACATCCCGACCGCGAGATTGTCCTCCACATGGTCGAGGACACCGCGCCAGACGTTCATCTCCCCCACGTCGATCCCGTACAGGGCGAACAGATCCTCGGGCTTGAACTTCAGGAACGTCCACTGCGATCCGTCGAACCGGGCACCGAACGCGCACGCGGCGGCGGGCACCGGATCGAGCCCGAGCGAGTGCAGTACCTCCACCCACAGGTCGAGGTAGCAGTTGGTCTCGGTCCAGGTCCGTCCGTCCGAGTGGATGGGGTGCGGTTCGTAGCCGTCCGGCGAGATGTCGATCAGCCGGGACGTCACAGCGACATCCGGGATTTCACCGCGCTCGGCCAGCGCGACGGGTCCATGCCGTGGGTCCGCAGCATCGCGAGCGCGATACGTTCCATCCCGAACCCCACACACGCACTGTGCGCGACACCGCCGTCCGCGGTGGCGATGTCGAACGTGACACCGAAATGGTCCTGATGGCAGTTGCACGACACAACCGCGGTCCCGTCGTCGAGGTCGCCGTACAGGCGCACCGTCAGCTCGGTCTTGAGATTCTCGTCGCGCTGGTTCGCGGCGAGCATGCGTCCGGCCCTGCCGAAGAACGGATCGTTGGCGATCACCGGTGTCGCGTCCAGCCACAGGTCGGACAACACCTCCAGCCCGCGCTCGATCCACGAGTCACGGTGGTCCGCAGCCTGGTCCGCGGTGCCGATCCGCACGAACTCGTGCATCCGGAACGCCTGCATCCGGGCGGGATCGAACGCGGGCTCGTGCCGGAAGCAGTAGCCGTACACGTCGAGCAGCGCACCGCCGTCCGGCAGCACTCCCGTGAACATCGGGTACGCGGGGTGGCAGGCCGCCGACACCAGCATCGTGTCGGTGGGCTCGAGCCACCGGTCCCAGCTCTCCCCCTCGGCCCGCGCCGCCAGCAGTTGCGCGTGCTCGGCGTTGGTGCCGGTGAACGTGTTGACGGCACCGGTCAGATTCGGGAACGACGCTATGTAGTCGGTGCGCTCGAAACTGGTGCGCGGGAACACCGGCGGAAACCGGAATCGGGCCGCGGACGCGCCCGGGCCCGCTGCCCGCACGACCGCGTCGATGCCGTCGACGATGTCCTCGAACAACCCCGACCGTCCGTAGAGGCCGGCGACGGACGTGTCCACCAGGAGCCCGGCCCCCAGCAGTTCCGCCCGGAACGCGCGCCGGGCGCGCTCGAGTTCGCTCGTCTCTTCCTGCTCCACTGCGATGTCCGTGCTCATATCGTCCCCCGGTATGCCGTGGCCATCTGCGCCGAGTTGGCCATGATTCGATCGTTGTTGACCATGATGGCCGCACCGTGCGCGTCACGCAGGTGCCGGCCGAGCGAGTACTCCGTGTCTTCCCGGTAGCCGGCAATCCCACAGATCAGGAGGGCCCTGCCGACGAGATCGACGGCCAGGGTCGACGCCGTGACCTTGAGGTTGTTCATCGCCAGCGAATAACCGACGCCGCACGCGACTTCGGCCTCCGGCGAACCGGCCGGAGCCGCGTCGGCGTCGTCGAACCGGCGGGCCGCCGCGAACACGACATCCGCGAACTGCTGGTGCACAGCGGCAGCCTCGGCGAGGCGCAGGGCGGCGGGCGAGGCCACACCCGGCTGTTTACGCGCGCCCGCACGCACGTACCGGCGTGCCTTTTCCACCGCGGCGTCGGCGATGCCGAGCCACACCGCCGACCACACCGAGTGCGACACGGGGAGCATGGTCGCCGCCGAGATCTCCGAGTAGGGGTCTGCGACGACGAGATCCGAGGTCGTGGTGGCCCGCAGCACGAACCCGGGACTGCAGGTTCCGCGCAGCCCCAGCGTGTTCCAGTCACCGGTCCGCTCGAGCGTCACGTCGGCACGCCGGCAGATGACGAGCACCTGGTCGCTGGGCGGGCTGTCGGGGGTGCGCCGCGCAGTCGCCAGGATCGCATCGGCGTACTCGCCGTACGAGATGACCGGGGCGTTCTTGACCAGCGACACCACGCCACCGGACCGCTCCACCGCGCAGGTGCTGCGCCGGACGTCGCCGCCGATGCCCAGTTCCGTCGTCGCCGACGCCAGCAGGTACTGACCGGCGACCGCGTCGCGCAGGAAGCCGGAGACTCCGTCGCCACCCGGATGCCGTACCAGCGAGAGGATCTGGGTCTGGTGCATCGCGAAGACCATCGCGGTCGCGGCGCACTCGCGGCCCAGGGTCCGGGCGATCGTGCACAGTTCCCACAGTGTCGCGCCTTCACCACCCAGTTCCGCGGGTACGGCGCACGAGAGCAGACGCTGGTCCCGGAGAGCGTCCACGGCCTCCCGCGGAAAGCGTGCGTCACGGTCGACGTCCACGGCCCACCGGGCGGCCACCTCGGCCACACTCGCGGCCCTTGCCGACGGCCCGGAAACCGGGGCGGACCCGATCCCCGTGTCGCCCGCGAGGGCGGTGCTCATGCCACGCCGAGTTCGACGAGCGCACCCCGGATGGAGTCGACGCTCGCGAATGTGCTCTTGCGCAGCAACTCGTCGGGGAATTCGATGTCGAACGAATCCTCCAGCGCCAGCATGACGTTGACGCTCGCGTGGGACGTCAGACCGAGTTCGTAGAGATCGGCGCCGACGGCGATGCTCCCGGCGTCGACGGACAGCCGGGCATGGTCGCCGAGAACCTTGCGGATGGTGTGCTCGCTCATGGGTGGCGTTCTCCTTCGTGATCGGGGGGCGTGCCCAGCCGGGATGCGGTGACCATCGCGATCGCGACGTCGGCCTCGTGCGAGATCGAGACGTCGAACCCGCCGAGTCCCTGACGCTCGGCGAGTGCCGAAGCATTGCCGGACAGTCGCACTCCGCATCCGCCCCAGCTCTCGCGCCGGATCTCGATGGACTGCCACGGCAAGGCGACGTCGCCGGGGCGCAACACCTTGACCACGGCCTCCTTGGCCGCGAATCGGGCGGCCAGCCGTTGGACCCGCGCAGGTCCTGCGCAGGTTTCCAATTCGTGGGGTGTGAAGATTCTGCTCAGATAGCGGTCGCCGAACCGCTCGACGCTGCTTCGCACGTGCCCGACCGTCATCACGTCGCACCCGATGCGAGACTCGGGAATCGACGAGACCGAACCACCAGACATCGATCCCCCTGCTCCAGTCTTCGACAGTCCCACGTTCCGTGCGGAAAGCCACTCTCAGCGACTCTCCAGCAAACCCTTCGAGAAGTTACCGTACTTTGCCAATTAAAGACAAGAGGTTCTTCAGTGTGGGCATAAACATACCCCGAGTCTGTAACGCTGTCTTCTCGACGCACTGAAGCAGCAAATCCACGTACGAACGACTACTGGGGTGCCGGGCCGCGACGACCTACAGCCCGACCTCGATAGCTCCGGCCGCCAGCAACTTGCCGATCTTCTCCGCCGAGACGGGACGGCTGAACAGAAATCCCTGCGCCCGATGACATCCCATGTCCAGAAGTTGCCGGGCCGACTCCACGTTCTCGACCCCCTCCGCCACCAACTCCAGGCCGAACGACTCCGCGAGGCCGATGATCGACTTCACAATCGCCCGGTCCTCGGGATTGGTATCCAAGTTCATCACGAACCCCTTGTCGATCTTCAATGTCCCCACCGGCAGTGCCTTGAGGTGACTGAGAGAGCTGTATCCGGTGCCGAAGTCGTCGATCGCGACCTCCACGTCCATCGCGTGCAGTCCCTCGAGCGCTTCACGCGTCCACGTGAGGTCACTGAGCACTGCGTTCTCCGTAATCTCCAGGCACAGTGCGCCCTTGCGAAGGTCGAACTCCGTCAACGCGTTCGCGACGACGTCGAGAAAGTCCAGACCGGCCAGCTGGCCGGGTGAGACATTGACGCTGAGATCCAGATCCAGCTCGGGCGCCTGCGACCGCCAGTCGGCCCACTGCCCGCAGGCCTTCCGGATGACCCAGCGCCCGAGTTCGCCCGCGACGTTCGTCGCCTCCGCGACGTCGATGAACGAGCCGGGCTGCAGCAGCCCGAGCAACGGATGATTCCACCGCACCAGTGCCTCCACCCCGACGATCCGGCCGGTCCGCAGGTCGACCTCGGGCTGGTACTCGAGAAACAGCGACTCGTCCGCGATGGCCGCACGCAGACTGAGCTCGATCATGTTGCGCTTCTCGCTCTCCTCCTGCATCTCGTCGGTGAAAACGCTGATAGCGTTTCCGCCCTTGGTCTTCGCAACCATGACGGCCTGGTCGGCCTGACTGAGGAGCGAACTCGTGGTGGCCTTGCCCGGACGCCCCGCGGCGACGCCGATGCTGACACTGCGGCTGACCACCTCACGGCCGAGACGCACCCGTTCCGTCACGACGTCGCGGATGTGCTGCGCCCGCCTCTCCGCCTCCTCGAGACCCACCGATCCTCCGAGCACGAGAACGAACTCGTCGCCGCCCAGCCTCGAGACGAGATCGTCGGCCTGGCTGGTCGATCTGAGCCGGTCCGCAATGGTCGAGATGAACCCGTCGCCCGCCCCGTGACCGAAGAAGTCGTTGAGGGGTTTCAAGCGGTCGAGGTCCAGGAACAGAATGGCAACCGGCCCGGGCTCGGTCGACGCCAGGCGGGTATCCAGGTGGTGGTAGAGGGCGCGCCGGTTGCTGAGTCCGGTGAGGGAATCGTGATCGGCCGAGTAGCGCAACTGCTCCTCTACGACGATGCGGGCCTGAACCTGGGCGAGCAGGGCGGCAATCGCCTTCAGGACGTCGAGCTCCGGCGGCGTCCAGTCGCGGTCGCCGAACTTGATGAATCCGAGCGTGCCCGTCGTCGTCTCACCGGACAGCAGCGGAACGGCGGCGAGTGACACCTGCGGCACCCCCGACGCCTCGCGGACCCGTTCGTTGTAATCCGGACCGGACACCTCCGGCCGGAAGATCGCGACTTCCTTCTGGTGCTCGATCTGGGCGAATGTCGGATCGGCATCCTTGAAGTAGACGACGCCCAGTGGGTCGGGGTCGGGGATGAAGGGCCGAAGGGGGTATTCCGCGACCAGGACCGTCGCCGCGATCTCATGGTCGGTGAACCGGAGAAAGCTGGTGTCGACCTCGAAGTGTTCGACGAGATCCTGCAGCACGCGGGTGGCCACGGCCTTGAACGAGACCGCGTCGACAGGCGTGAGCCGGGACGCCACGGTTGTCACCAGGGTGTCGAGCTTTTCGGTTTGCTTCTCGGTGTTCACGGGCCCTCCTGTCGTTACGATATCCGCCTTCGCACCCGGTCGGCGCGGCGCTCGCTCCGAACCGACGGGCCCGGCGCATGACTGAGCCGTAACACCATGGCGAGCGCCTCACCTGCCTTCGCTCCGACGACGTCGAACAATTCTTCCCGCAGCCTCTCCAATGGTGCCGCATACCGCGGTGAGAGTTGTTCGAGTTCGGCACTTTCCACACCGTAGAGAAACACCGGCGAAATCGGCTGGACGGCGAGGCCGAGCGCCTGCGCGTGGATCCACACGCTTTCGGTCGCCTCACCGCCGCGCACATAGTCCCGAGCGGTGCTGCCCGGAATCGCGACGACCGCGACAGCCGAGCTCGAGGCGATGCGGTCCGCGGTGGACTTGCCCAGCGCCCGGCCCGCATCCTGTGCGCCGAGTCGTTCCATGACCTCGGGTCTGCGCAGCAGCGCGAGCGTCGACAGTTCCGCCGAGTCGAGTTCCAGCGCGCGCACGTCGATGCCGGTGTCGACCGAATCCCGGGGTGGCCACCGCAACTCGCCGATCATCTCGCGGTGCAGGGTGGGCGTGAGAAAACGGATGCGGTCCGACTCCGCCAGGATGGCGCCGACCGCCGCGATGTCGTCTCGGTCGGTAACCAGGCAGAGTCGGGCGCCTTCGCGAGCCGCGGCCTCCGCGAGAAGGCCGGCCTGCGCGTCGTCCAACGGCCGGGGGACGCCCAGCCTGCGGTTGGTGGTCCGGTCGAGCATCTGCTGGTAGCGGTCGCTGAGTTCCCGGTCGTTCCCGCTGCCGAACGTCATCGTGGCGACGGGAAGCCCTGGATCGCCGTCGTGGACCGTCACGGCGCCGAGAAGCCCGGCGGCGGACGCGGCGATCCGGGCGTTGTGCAGCGCAGCGCCGACCGCGACACAACTGCCGCGGTACCCGACGTCCATGGCCGTCGTGTGCTCCGGAGCCAGGGTGATGGTCAGTCCCGCGTCGTCCGCCGCGATCGTCCACGGCTGGACGTTGCCACCGGAAGGCGCGCGGGCCGCGGCATCGGCGACGGCGTCGACAGCGTCCTGCGGCGGGGCCGCGGCCCGGTTCACAGGTTGCTCCGGCAGGTGTTGCGGCAGCGGTGGATCGGCGAGGGCATCGAGATGCTCGTCGAGATCCATCCGGAAACGACCCGACGCGAGCGGCTGCCCGAGCCCGATGCGCCGCACCGCCGCCGCGACCTCCGCCCCACCGAGCAGCACCTCGCCCCCGAGCTGGGGCCACGTGGAGATGGTTTCGTCGACCTCGACCAATGACGCCGCCATCGTCGCCGACAACTGTCCGGCGTCGAGAATCTGCAATACGAGCGGAATCTTGTCCCGCGAGCCGAGACCCGCCAGCGATTCCACGTCGACGTCACCGATCACGCCGTGGAAAGCGGGTCGACCGGGTTCGACGTCGAAACGCTCGACGTCCAGCAGACCCCGGTCGCTGGTCGCCATCAGCACCGGCAATCCCCTGCGCCGGGCCTCCCGCCGCAGGGACACCTTGACGTCGAGGGAGTCGCATTCGTCGATCACCACGTCCGTGCCGTCCAGGAATTCGGCGACCGAGTCGACGTCGACACCGTCCTTCCATAACGTCACAGTGACGTAGGGATCGATCTCGGCGACACGGCGGGCGGCGACCACGGCCTTGTTCACGCCGAGGTCCAGAACGGTGCCGGGAACCCGGTTCAGGTTGGACAGGTCGAGGGTGTCGAAGTCCGCAAGCCGCAGGCCACCGCACGCACCTTCCAGCGTGAGAGCCAACGCGACGGCGTGACCGACGCTGAGACCGACGATCCCGACGGTGACGTCCCTGAGGCGTTCCTGCTCCTGCGCGGTGATCTTGTTCCGATTCCGGTCCAGCCGCAACAGCCGGAACGACGTGGGCCCGAGCAGACGCACCGCGGTCCGTCGCCACGAGTAGTACGCCCACACCGGAGCCTCGTCCAGTACATCTGGGCCCGGCGTGGGAACGAGGGAACGCAGAGCGTCCCGCTGATGGTCGAGTCGATCGACGAAGACTACCGCGGGGTCGCGGCGGAGGCGGTCGAGTACCGCCGCGTCCCCGGAGTGGCCCTCATCGAGCAGCATCGCGGTGTACTCACCGTGGGCTTCATTCACGAGACGCTCCGCATCGGCCGGACGACGTCTCCTCCCGTCCCCGTCGCGGTGGCTGCCGACGGTGTCGGTCGGGACGCCGTGAGTAACAGTTGGGCCAGTTGCATGGCTTCGGCGCGGCCCCTGCGCATACTCCGATCCCACCACATCAGCCGCGTCTCGTACCGGTCATCCGGATAGGGCACGGGAGCAATATGGTCGGCCACCACCCCACCGGTGGTTCGCCACGTGTCCAGGACGTGGGATGCGGCGGTCGCGAGCATGAACTGGACGTCGAGCAGATCCATCGAGAAGGTGGCGAAGCGGCCCAGTGCGCCGACGAGTTCACCGCGCCGGGCGGCGGTGCCCGACACCCATGCGCCCTTCGCTTCCACGACACCGAACGGCAGCCGGTCCTCGATCATCCGGCGGACGGCGGGCGCTCCGGGATCGTCTGCCCATTCCGTGATCGCATGTGCCTGACCAGCAGAAAGGTACGGTCCCTGCACGCGAACACCGGCTGCGACGGAGCCGTTCGACTCGATCGCGACGAAGAAGATCGCGGTGCTGTCACCGTCCTGAATCCGGCGGTACTCGAGCGCCTTCTCGGCGCCGTACTTGCGATAGCCCGCTACCGCCCCCTCGAGATATGCTTCCCACAGCTCAGGCTCCTCGGAGGGCCTGGCCACGACGAAGCGACACTCCGACCGTGGATCCCACACGCTCAGAGTTCGGTCGAGTAGGGTATCTGTCGACTGCGTGTCGACCTGCGGACGCGACAGCTGTTCAACTGGCATTGGCTTTCCCATCGGAGTCGGTGCGGCAATTCCGGGGACTCACGGGTTATGTAAAGACCCCAAGAACTGGACACACGAACCCGGTCACAGCCCCGCGGCTACTTATTTTCCGCGTTTACACCGGATTTGTCACCTGAGATGCCACAAATGCGCTCGAAAACAAACTTCAGGTCTGTAATTGCCGACCTGGAATTAAGCGAGGGAAATGAACAGCTCGACGTTGCTCGGAGCGAGGAAGACCTCGATCTCCTCCGCGTAGGCGCGCTCGATGCGCCCTTCCTTCTCCGCCAGCTCGGCCTGAATCCACACGTCCTCGATCGGGTCGGACGACCGCCCGTCGGGCGTGAACTTGGCGAAGTAGCCGGCCGGGACACGCACCAGCACGTCACCGACCGCGAGCTGACCGAGGTCGGTACACCGATATCCGATCACGGCGGTCCATCCCAGATCCGGGACCGCAACATATACGGTGATCAGCTCCGCGGTGCCGCGCTGCTGGATGCGCTCGCGAGTGAACTTCATCAGATCGGTCGAATGCGCCGTCGAACTGAGCTCCGTGCGCGGCAGAACGAGCCCCCCGAAGTCGGCGGACTCACGCTTGACGATCTCGAAACTCATTGCGGCCCCTGCATCGTGGCGGGTGGCACTATCGCCACATACAAATCGATCCCGAAAGCGTGCGGATAGAACTCGAAGTCGCCAGTGTACGACCGTTGAATCTGCCGCGATTCCTCCGCGTCACGAATCTGCCCCCAAAGCGCATCGAAGAGGTCAGGAAAGGTGCCGACCGAGGAGAACTTCGCATAGGTTCCCGCAGGAATCCGGGAGACCAGGTGCCCGCGCGCGACCTGATCGAGCGACGTGCACTCGTAGCCCACGATTTGCGTGTAGTACGAATTGATCTCGGGAGCGTGGTCGACATAGGCAGACGCCAAAGGTTTGTCCACGTTCTGCGCGAGCAGGGTGGACCACGTCTTCTCGAGATCCTTGTCGCGCGCTTTCCCAAGCGCCCTCTTGGGGCTGCGGACGGCCAGTCCAGCGACCAGCGTCTCTTCGCGTTCGACAATGACGAACGGCATCGGGCACCCTCCGATGTCATCGGTTCATTGGGCTTGCAATGGCAGTTATCTTTCGACCGCCCGGGAATTCGGGGGGCGAGATTTCACAATACATCTTCTGGTATCGGGAGACCGCGTCATTGGTCCCGTAATGCCCCGCGCCCAACCGGGCAAACCATTGCGGTACCCACGCATTCCTTTCAACAAGGGTTCCGAAACCGTTTTGTCTCGCAAAGTACATACCCGAAGTCTCTTTTTGAGGATTTTATTAGTTTTGAGGTGTGTTTGACCCGGATGCCCGAATCCCTCCCTTGAAGCACTCGACAATGCGGGTCGATCGACGAGCCTCTTCCCCCGAGAGGCGAATTCGCTCAGCGCAGCAGACGGCGCGAAGCGAACTGCCGGAAGTACACGAGCTTCGACGGCTCGACCAGACCCGGAAGGATGAAGTACCAGACCCGTTCCATGCGGCGCGGAAGTTCGTCGAACGCACCGGTCGCGCTCGCCACCACGTGGGCCCCGAGTAGCGATCCGAGCAGGAACGTGGACAGCGTGGTCGTCGAGACGTCGTCCTCCGCGAGGATGTCGCCCTCCTCGACCGCGCGGGCGACGAGTCGTTCGAAACCCTGCTGCCACGACGCCACGACGTTGCCGTGCGTTCCCTGGTAGTCGCCGATCTCGTGCTGCAGCCGCAACATTGCCGCGACGATCGGATCGGAACTTGCCGCCTCGATCGCCACATAGGACAGGGCGACGAGCGCCTCCATCGCCGGCGTCGGCCCGTCGCTCACGGACGTCATGCCTGCTGTGAGACGGATCTGCCCCTCGTCGATGACACCGCGGGCGAGATCTTCCTTGGAACTGAAGTGGAAGTACAACGCACCTTTGGTCACACCGGACTGCTCGATGATCTCGTTGAGACCCGCATTGGCGTAGCCGAGCCTCAAGAACACGTCGGCCGCCGCCATGAGGACCGAAGCCCGAGTTACCTCTGCTCGAACCTGTCTCGCCATCGACTGCCTCCCGAACAACCCCCCCGACGGGGCGCGCAAACTCCAGCGAACCCTAGATGATTGATTCCTTGAACGGATCAGTGGTCGTAGGCGATCAGTGATCGCTTGGCAGTGGCGCCGATGTTCCAGTTGTGCCAGATGCCGGCGGCCATCGCCAGCACACGCTGGGCGACGCGGGCGAACACCCCGTGCGTGGTACGGCCACCGTGTTCCTCCAGGCCAAGCTGCCCTTTCAACGTGTGGTTGACCGATTCGATCCACTGCCGCACCCCGCCGAGATTGCCGTTCTTGTACGTTTCGTCCTTACGGTCCGGTCGCAGCAGCTGCAGACCCATCGCGGCGGTGGTATCGGCGAACTGTGCGCCGGAAAAGCCTTTGTCGGCGAGCAAGATCTGCCCCGACCGAATCAGGTGATGATCGCGTTCGAGCAGCGCGGTCACCACCTCACGCTCACCGAGCTTCGGATTCGCCAGGCACCACATGATCGGCATCCCGTCGCCCGCACAGACCAGATACAGCTTCAGCCCCCAGTAGAAGCGCGAATGGGAAGCGCAATAGCCGTACCCGGCGTGCCCGGCCAGGTCCGATCGCTTCACCGTTTCACGAGACATCCCGCAGGGCACCGGGGTGGCGTCGGTGATCCACAGGTCGTCGAACCAGGATGGTGAGATCCGCGCCAGCGTCTGAATTGCCTTGCACAGCAACCCTCGTGCCGCCCTGACACGTTTGTTGTAGTCCGACTGTCCGGGAATGTAGGGAAACAGGGCACGCAACTCGACGCTGTGGTGGGCGTGCCGGATCCACCGGCGTTCACAATCGAACCCGAGCAGCATCTGTGCCACGGCCAGGGTGAGCAGTTCGGCATCGCTGAGCACGGGCCGCCGACCCCGACCGGAGCGGGGTTCGACGACATGATCGTCGATGAGCACATACAGTTCGGTCAGGAGGGTTTCCAGTTCTTTGGTCACGCTTTGATCTTGGAAACCCTCCGCCTACTCCTCCTCCGCGACACGCTTCAAGGAATCAATCATCTAGCACTTGACAGGCTCCGCCCTCCGGAAGTTGAACCGCGAGTCGGAAAACGAGAACACGTTCACCGGGGGGTCGTGCGGGGCAGATCGGTGCCCAGCTGCGGATCCGCCTCGAGATTGGTCAGCCCGTTCCAGCACAGGTTGACGAGATGCGCGGCGACGACCTCCTTCGGCGGCGTCCGCGCGTCCAGCCACCAGGTAGCGGTGGTGGAGACCATTCCGACCAGCGCCTGCGCGTACAGCAGGGCCAGATCCGGATTGAAGCCACGTCGCGAGAAGTCGCCGGCGAGGATGTGCCCGACCTGACCGATGGCCTCGTTGAGCAGGCTCGAATACGTTCCGTCCGGCGCCGCCACCGGCGAGTCGCGGACGAGGATGCGGAATCCGTCGGTGTGTTCCTCCACGTAGGTGAGCAGCGCCAGCGCCACCCGCTCGACCCGGATCCGGGAGCGGTTCTGCTTCAGCGACGACGTCACCATCTCCAGCAGGCGCGACATCTCCCGATCCACGACCACGGCGTAGAGGCCTTCCTTGCCCCCGAAATGCTCGTATACGACCGGCTTGGAGACGTGGGCCCGCTGCGCGATCTCCTCGATCGACGTCGCCTCGTAACCGCGCTCGGCGAACAGGGCACGACCGATCTCGATCAACTGTTCCCGGCGTTGCGTACCGGTCATCCGGGTGCGGACCGCCCGCTCGGGGGTCGCGTCCACGTCCGTGGGTCGGGGCACCGAGGCACCATCCTTTCCTGACACTCGCGACGACGAAGTGCCGCGGGCAGCGCGGAAACACTGCAGGTAGCACCCACTCTATCGGGACGACCGAGACAAATTTCCGGAGCGGTTCGACGGGCGGCGGGTCGGCATGCGAGGATTCTCTCGCGCAAACGGGCGTGACACCCCGTGTGTGTGGCAATCCGCCGTAGTGTAATGGCAGCACCTCTGATTTTGGTTCAGATAGTTCAGGTTCGAGTCCTGGCGGCGGAGCAGAAGCCTGCGGAGAGAATTCCTGCAGGTGGAGCTGTCGAGAACAGCAAGAGCGGAACGACCCAGAGGGAGCTTCATGCCAGTGCAGACCGCCGTGGTCGTCCTCGCCGCCGGCGCGGGAACTCGGATGCGGTCGAAGACCCCCAAGGTGTTGCACACCCTGGGCGGACGCACGATGCTGGCGCATTCGCTGCACGCCGCCGCCGAGGTCGATCCGACACACCTCGTCACCGTCGTCGGTCACGACAAGGAACGCGTCGGCGATGCCGTCGGCGTTCTCGAGACGGAACTGGGCCGCCCGATCGCGATCGCCGTCCAGGAAGAGCAGAACGGCACCGGGCACGCCGTCGAATGCGGCCTGGCCGCCCTGCCCGCCGACTTCCGCGGGACCGTGCTGGTCACCGCCGCCGACGTCCCCCTTCTCGACGGCCGCACCCTGCACGCTCTCGTCGACGAGCACCGCAGCGAACCCACCCCCGCGGCGGTCACGGTGCTGACGTTCACCGCCCCCGAGCCCCGGGGCTACGGGCGGATCGTCCGTCTCCCCCACGACGGTGAGATCGCCGAGATCGTGGAGGAGGCCGACGCCACCGAGGAGCAGGCGGCCATCACCGAGGTCAACGCCGGTGTGTACGCGTTCGACGCCGAGTTCCTGCGCTCGGCACTCGGGCAGCTCAACGCGAACAACGCGCAGGGCGAGCTGTACCTGACCGACGTCGTCAAGATCGCCCGCGAGGCCGGCGCCCCCGTCTTCGCGGCCCACCTGGCCGACTCCGCGAAGGTCGCAGGCGCCAACGACCGCGTCCAGCTGTCGAGGCTCGCCGCCGAGCTCAACCGCCGCACCGTCGAGAACTGGATGCGGGCCGGGGTCGCCGTCGTCGACCCGTCGACCACCTGGATCGACGTGGGCGTCACGCTGGCCCGCGATGTCACCATCCACCCAGGTGTGCAATTGCTCGGCACCACCTCCGTGGGTGAGGACGCCGTCATCGGTCCCGACACCACCCTCACCGACGTGTCGGTGGGCGAAGGCGCCAGCGTGGTGCGTACCCACGGCTCCGAATCGACGATCGGCGCACGCGCCACCGTCGGTCCGTTCACCTACCTGCGTCCCGGCACCGTCCTCGGTGCGTCCGGCAAGCTCGGCGCGTTCGTCGAGACGAAGAACGCCGACATCGGGGCGCACTCCAAGGTTCCTCACCTGACCTACGTGGGCGACGCCACGATCGGCGAGTACAGCAACATCGGTGCGTCGAGCGTGTTCGTCAATTACGACGGCGTCGCCAAGAGCCGTACGGTGGTGGGGTCACACGTCCGGACCGGATCGGACACCATGTTCGTCGCTCCGGTACAGGTCGGTGACGGTGCTTACACCGGTGCCGGCACGGTGCTGCGTTTCGACGTACCACCGGGGGCACTCGCGGTCTCCGGAGGGAAGCAGCGCAATATTGACGGCTGGGTGCAACGAAATCGGCCCGGTACCGCCGCCGCCGAGGCGGCGTCCGCCGCGGGACCGCATCACAGTTCAGATCTGCACGAAACCGAGAAGCAAGATTTAAAGGATGGCATAGAGCAGTGACCGCGAATTGGATCGACAACCAGAAGAACCTCATGCTTTTTTCTGGTCGCGCGCATCCGGAGCTGGCCGAACAGGTCGCGAAGGAACTCGACGTGCGGGTCACCCCGCAGACTGCCCGTGACTTCGCGAACGGCGAGATCTTCGTCCGTTTCGAGGAGTCGGTCCGCGGCTCCGACGCCTTCGTGCTGCAGAGCCACCCGGCCCCGCTGAACACGTGGGTGATGGAACAGCTGATCATGATCGACGCACTCAAGCGCGGATCGGCCAAGCGCATCACCGCGGTGCTGCCGTTCTACCCGTACGCCCGCCAGGACAAGAAGCACCGCGGCCGTGAGCCGATCTCGGCTCGCCTGATCGCCGACCTCCTCAAGACGGCCGGCGCCGACCGCATCATCACGGTCGACCTCCACACCGACCAGATCCAGGGCTTCTTCGACGGCCCCGTCGACCACATGCACGCACAGGGTCAGCTCGCCGAGTACATCCGCGGCAACTACGGCACCGACAACATCGCCGTCGTCTCCCCCGACTCCGGCCGCGTCCGGGTCGCCGAGAAGTGGGCCGACACCCTCGGCGGCGCGCCGCTGGCGTTCATCCACAAGACGCGCGACCCGCTGGTGCCCAACCAGGTGAAGTCCAACCGCGTCGTCGGTGACGTCGAAGGCCGCACCTGCATCCTCATCGACGACATGATCGACACCGGTGGAACCATCGCCGGCGCCGTGAAGATCCTCAAGGAGGCCGGCGCGGGCGACGTGATCATCGCCGCCACCCACGGTGTCCTGTCCGACCCGGCGGCCGAGCGCCTCGCCGCGTGTGGTGCGCGGGAAGTCATCGTCACCAACACGCTCCCGATCGACGAGTCGAAGAAGTTCCCGACCCTCACGGTGCTGTCCATCGCGCCGCTGCTGGCTCGCACCATCAAGGAAGTTTTCGAGAACGGCTCGGTCACGTCGCTGTTCAACGGCAACGCCTAGGCGCTTCGCGCCTGTGAGTGGTTGACGAGTCCAGGGACTCGTCAACCACTCACAGGCGTAGCCTTGCCGGTGTGTTCACCGGGATCCCCACCGCTGCTCTCGACTTCTACGAGGACCTCGAGGCAGACAACAGCAAGAGTTTCTGGACCGCGCACAAATCCGTCTACGACGACTCGGTGCGCGCACCCATGACCGCCCTGCTCGCGGAACTCGAATCGGAGTTCGGCGCGGGCAAGGTGTTTCGCCCCTACCGCGACGTCCGGTTCTCGAAGGACAAGACGCCCTACAAGACCCACCAGGGCGGGTTCGTCGAGACCCGCCCCGGCGTGGGCTTCTACGTGCAGATCGATGCTGCCGGGCTGTTCGTCGCAGGCGGCTTCTACTCGCACACCCCGCTGCAGGTCGGGCGCTTCCGTGACGCCGTCGACGACGACCGCAGGGGCCGCGAACTCGTCCGGCTCGTGAAGAAGGTCCGGTCGTCCGGTTTCGAGATCGGCGGCGACACGCTGAAGACGCGTCCCCGCGGTGTCGCCGAGGACCACCCGCGCCTCGACCTGATGCGGCACAAATCGCTCACCGCCAGCCGGAGCTACCTCTCCCCCGACTGGATCGAAACACCCCGCGCCGCTGACGAAGTGCGCACTGCCTGGCGTTCGATGCGTCCGCTCGTCGACTGGCTGACCACCGTGATCGGCGCCGGAGAATGAAACTTACCGGTCGGGAAAACATGTGTGGCACACAGCGTTTCCTCGGCATTTTCCGGGCGTTGGCATGATCTTCGTCACGCTTGCCCGCAGAACCGCAGGTCGTACTTACGGCGATGTGACTCGCACGCGCGAATTCCCCTACTGTGGCTCGTCGTGATCGACGCGCAGACTCTCTCCGGCCCTATCGATATCGCTGCAATTCGAAACGTCCGGCGTTGGTCGCCGGGAGCGTGCGTATGGTGCGGAGACGACAACGCAGTCGAGATGTTCCGTAACGAACCTCGGTGTGGCACTTGCCGCGAGAAGGAAACGGTCATCGACGAGGCCCGCCGCTTCCTGGGCATGTACGGTCTGCGTCCGCTCGGCGGCACGTTGCAGTCCGACGACGACGAGGAGCGCGAGCACCGGGTCAACGCCCGCGACGCGCGCCGCGACCTCAACGACACGAAACTCTCCGAACTCCCGGACCCGGCCGCCGTGCGCAAGGCGCTCCGCCCCCGGGCTGCCAGCGTGGTGTCGGAGCCGCGCAGCAGCGCCCATGCCGGAACGTCGTCGGCCACCGCGGCGTCTCGCCCGAGCGCGTCCCGCACGTCCGCCACGCCACCGGTGGCACCGGTGCGCACCGACGCCGTCGACGTCGCCGCGCTCGAATCGCGCGTCACCGGCCTGCTCGATCAGCTCTCGACCATCGACGCGCAGATGAATCTGATCGGTGAGCCCGCCGGCCTCGCCGCACGCGCCCGGATCAGCGACCTCGAGAAGCAGCGCGCGACTGTGCTCCGCACCCTCGCGGCACTGGAGAAGGCCCGGATCGCGGCCGGCCAGTAGGCCACACTGCCCGGACTGCCGCAGGGTGATACCGTCGCCCTTCGTGCAGCCCGTCTCCTCTTCCACCGCGCTGGTCATCGACGCGAAGAAACCGCCGATGGGCCCGATGCTGGTGACGCCCAACGCCCGGATCAACGGTTTTCCCGTGCCGCTTCGGTGGGGTCACAACGTCATTCCGGCGCCTCCCGGTGTGCACCACATCGAGATCGCGGTCCCGTGGATCTGGGAGCAGGGCAAGGCGCAGATCACCGTCGACAACCGGTATCATCCGGCTCCCCCGGTGTATTACGCGTCGCCGTTCAGCAGTTTCAGCAAGGGCGCCATCGATCATCGGCCGGTGAAGAATCCCGGCCTGCTCGGGCTGCTGCTCATTCTCACCCCGGTGCTCGTCGTGATCCTCGCCGTGGTGGCGTTCGCCCTGTTCGGCTAGATACCGGCGTCGCACCATTGACACTTCTTCCGATGTGTCTCACCATCGATACATGACCGCACATGTGTCGAGCGTCTCGTTCGTGCCGAGGTCCGGACCTACGTGGCGCGCCCCGTGGCAGATGTACGCCGCGCTGCGCGACCACGACCCCGTCCATCACGTCGTCCCCGAGGACGCACCCGGGAACGACTACTGGGTGTTGTCCCGGCACGCCGACGTCTACGCCGCCGCCCGCGACGCCGAGACGTTCTCGTCCGCCGCCGGCCTCACCACGACGTACGGCGAGCTGGAGAAGATCGGCCTGCAGGACAATCCACCGCTGGTGATGCTCGACCCGCCCGACCACACCGCGTTCCGCCGTCTCGTGTCGAAGGGATTCACCCCGCGGCAGGTCACGGCCGTCGAACCGGAGGTCCGGGCGTTCGTGGTGGAGCGCCTCGAACGACTACGGGAGGCCGGCGAGGGCGATGTCGTGAAGGAGCTGTTCAAGCCGCTGCCGAGCATGGTCGTCGCCCACTACCTCGGCGTCCCCGAGGAGGACCGGGCGCAATTCGACGGCTGGACCGACGCCATCGTCGCGGCCAACGCACTGGGCGACACGCTGCAGGCGACGAGTGCGGTCACCGACCTGATGGGCTACTTCGGCGGACTGATCGAGCGGCGGCGCACGGACCCCGGAGACGACACCGTCTCACATCTCGTCGCGAGCGGGATGGGGGCCGACGGCGATCTCACCGGCCTGCTCTCTATCCTCGGTTTCGCGTTCACGATGGTCACCGGCGGCAACGACACGACCACCGGAATGCTCGGCGGCGCAGTCCAGTTGCTCACCGAACACCGGGATCAGCGCCGCGATCTGATCGACCAACCGGAGCTACTCGGCGACGCCGTCGAGGAATTGCTGCGGCTCACGGCCCCCGTCCAGGGCCTCGCCCGCACGGTGACCCGCGACGTCGAGATCGAGGGCACCGTCATCCCCGAGGGCCGGAAAGTGTTCCTGCTGTACGGCTCCGCGAACCGCGACCCGCGCCGGTTCGGCCCGGATTCGGAGGAGCTGGACGTGCGCCGCAGACCGACGCAGATCCTCACGTTCAGTCACGGGGCCCACCACTGCCTGGGCGCGGCCGCTGCCCGGATGCAGGCCCGGGTCGCGCTCGAAGAACTGCTGGCCCGCTGCCCCGACTTCACCGTCGACGTCGACGCCGTCGTCTACGCCGAGGGCAATTACGTGCGCCGCCCGACGAGCATCCCGTTCCGGGTGCGCGAATGAACGCCGACTGGATGCGCGACGAGCGCCCCCGCCTCGCCGCCGAGCGAATCCTCGACGTCGCCGCGCAGCTGTACGTCGAGAACGGCATCACCGCTGTCGGCATGGCCGACGTCGCCCGCGCGGCCGGGTGTTCCCGCGCCACGCTGTACCGCTACTTCGACAGCAGGCAGGCGTTGCAGCTGGCGTTCGTCCACCGCGAGGCCCGGCGCATCGGCGCGCTGGTCGCGGAGGAGGTGTCCGGGACCGCCGACCCGAAGGACGCGATCGTGGACGCGATGCTGGCGGCGATCCGGCTGGTGCGCGCCGACCCGGCCCTTGCCGCCTGGTTTCAGCTCGGCGACTCGGGCCTGGCCGCGCAGCTCGCGCACTCGTCGGCTGTCATCGAGTCGCTGGGCACCGCCTTCCTGGGGCAGGCGGGGTTCTCCGGAGAGGAGACATCACGGAAGGCTCGGTGGATCGTGCGGATCATCGTCTCCCTGCTGACCGTCCCGGGCATCGACGACACCGACGAACGCACGATGCTCGAGCAGTTCGTCGCACCTGCACTGGCCGAACGGGACACCCGTTCGATCTGACGCAATGAGCGTCCCGTTCGCCCGGGCAGGTGAGCGGCAAAGCGTGTGGCGGCACACCGCGCCACTCACGTGGGGGTCAGCGCGTCGCGCCGGCCCGCTCGTCCGCGTCGACCTCGAGCGTCGTCTTCCGGTCGGATTCACCGATCCGCGCGAAGACGAGCGGCTTGCGAAGCCGCAGGTAGCAGTACAGCGCGATGTAGCCGAGGACGGTCGCGAAGAAGATCCACGCGACGACTCCCCGCGCTCCGGACGGGAACGGGTTGAAGCTGTACCAGTACACGAGCGCGGATCCGATCGCGGCGAGCACGGTCGCGAGCCCGATGCCCAGCCGCAGCGACCGCGACCGGACCGCGCAATAGCCGGCCGCCAAGGCGGTGAGACCGTATGCGGCGATCAACATGTAGCCGGCGTACGTCCCGAGCAGACCGTAGGACGTCTCGGCCGCGGTCACCATCACGCCGAGCAGCCCGGCCACGAGATAGATGACGCCGAGGGTCGCGACCGCGCCGACGGGGGTGCCGTGGCGGGCGCTGACGTTGCCGAGGCGAGCGGGCAGCAGACCGTCGCGGGACAGGGTGTACACGGTTCGGCTAGTACCTGCCATGACGCCCATTGTGGATCCGAAGAAGCTGACGGCGACACCGATGTCGATCACGTAGCCGAGCCACCCGACGTCGTTGTGCTCGGCGAGGGTGTCGAGGGCGGCAGCTACGCGGCCAGTCCCACCCCCGGCACCTGGTTCGCGCACGGGCACGCCGGCTGGCGTGCTCCCGCGGACCGCATCCACTGGGCGGGCTCGGAAACCGCGAGCGTCTGGAACGGCTACATCGACGGAGCAATCTCCTCCGGAGCGCGTGCCGCCGAGGAGATCCGGAAGCAGCTGCCACGCTGAACGAACGGGACGCTCGTTCGATCTGACGCAATGAGCGTCCCGTTCTTCCGGGGCAGGGAGCATTCCCGGAAACCAGCGCGCCGGACCCTAGGATGTAGCGAACCGCGACCGGCTGGCGAAGGAGCCTCGTATGTGCTCACCCCGCATCATGACTCACGTCTACGGAACCATCGAAAGTCGCGGCGCCCCGATCGGTCGACGGTCGCTGTTCGGCGCGGTCGGGGCGGCAGCGCTGGCGGCGACGGTCGCGCCGGCGAAGGCGACCGCCGCCCCGGCGATGGGGGCGTCGATCGTCGATCTCACCCACGTGCTCACACCGAACTTTCCGGTGTGGCCAGGCGCCCAGCAGTTCGCGATGCGACCGGTGGCGCGCATCGGTGACGCCCCGACCCCGTTCGGGTCCGTCGGGATCGGCGCTCCCAGCGTGTTCTACAAGAACGAACTCCGGTACGACGAGCACACCGGCACTCACGTCGACGCCCCGGCACACGCGAGCGTGAACGGCCTGACCGTCGAGCAGATTCCACCCCACGACCTGGTGGTACCGCTCGCCGTCGTGGACATCTCGGGCCGGGCGCGCGACGACAGCGACACACTGCTGACCCGGCAGGACATCCTCGACTGGGAGTCCGATCACGGGCCGCTCCCCGACCGCTGCCTGGTGGCGATGAACTCCGGATGGGACGTCCGCGCCGCACAGCCCGCGACGTTCACCAACCAGGACGACGCGGGTGTGCAGCACACTCCCGGATTCGATCCGGACGCCGTCGAATTCCTCGTCCGCGAACGCGACATCGTCGCGCTGGGATCGGACACTCTCAGCATCGACGCGGGACGGAGCACCACGTACGGCGCGCATCTCGCGGCGCTCGGTGCCGGGAAGTACGCGGTCGAGGTACTGGCGAACCTGTCGAGCGTGCCGACGTCCGGGGCAACCGTGATGGTCGGCGCCCCCACCCACGCGGGAGGATCCGGCGGACCGTGCCGAATCCTCGCCTGGTTCTGACGGGTCAGCCCTGGGGCGTGACCCGCAGCACCTGGTCGGTGGAACCGTTGTCCGTGGTGACGAGCAACGAGCCGTCGGCGATCGGGGTGACGGACCGGAGGCGGCCGTGCTGATTCTGCAGACCGAATGTCTGAGCGGTCACCGTCTGCCCGTCCGCGGCCAAGCGCAGGAAGATCAGTTGCTGCGACTTGAGTCCGCCCATGACGAGGGCGCCGTCCCACGGACCCCATCCGGTGCCGGTTACGAACGCGCCGCTTCCGGTAGCCAGAGTGCTGCTGCCCGAACTCCACGCCGCGGCAACGGCGCCGGGCACGCGCACCGGGTCCGTCATCGGCACGGTTTCGTCGTAGATGCCGGGAATCCGGTCGGGCTTGTACCCGTAGTTGCCGCCGGCGACCAGGAGGTTCACCTCGTCGTCCCGGGATGTTCCCTGATCGACGGCGTAGACGCGACCCGTTCCCGGCTGTTGCGCGAGACCCTGCGCGTTCCGGTGTCCCAGGGTGTACACAGGGCTCGCCGGGTCCGGATTTCCGGCGGCGGGCGTGCCGTCGGCGTTGATGTGGAGGGTCTTGCCGCCCAAAGAGTTCGGGTCCTGCGACACGGTCGGCTGCGCCGTGTCGCCGGTGCCGACGAACAGGGTGCCGTCGGCGGCCACCAGGATCCGGCAGCCGCCGTGGCGTCCCTCGTTGACGGGGATCCCGGTCAGGATCGCGTCGCCACGGGTCAGCGCCGTCCAGCCGGCGTCGACGGTCCACGACTGGATTCGGATGTCGGTGACACCGCCGCCCTGGAAGCCCTGGCAGGTGTACAGGGTGCGGGACTGCGCGAAGTTGCTCGCGAGTGCGATCCCCATCAGCCCGGTCTCGGACTGTGCGTAGAGGTCGGAGAGGTCGGCGGTGACCGGTCCGGTGCTTCCGTCGGCACGCCGGACGAAGAACCCGCCCGACCGCTGGCCCGTGAGAACCGCACCGTCCGGAGCCTGCACCGCATCCCACGGATGGTCGAGCCCGTCGAGGACCGGCGTGACCGTCAGAGCCGGAAGGGTGTCTTCCGTCGGAATTCCCGGGTCGTCGCTGCTCGAGCCGAGACTTCCCGTGTCGAACGGAATGGGCAGCGGCTGAGCGGATGCCTGTGCGGCGGGGAGGCCGATCACGGCCGTGGTGGCGAGAGCAAGGGCAGCGAGCTTCGGTTGACGCACAAGTTCTCCTCGGGTCGTTGACGCGCTACGCGGCAACTATAAGCGCGCCGACGCCCGAAGTTGATCTTGTCGGTCACGTCCGCGCGGCGCACACCAGCGCGAAACGCTCGTCCGGGTCGGTCCAGACACGGTCGATGCCGAATCCCGCCTCCGCCAACTCCAGTCGAATGCCGTCGAGGGTGAACTTGGCGGAGATCTCCGTCCGCAGCTGCTCACCCGCGGCGAACTCGACGTCCAGATCAAGCTCGGCGATGCGAATCGACATCGCACGCTCGGCCTCGAGCCGCATCTCGATCCACTCGTTGCCGGCGTCCCACAGCGCGACGTGCCGGAACTCGTCGACCGGGAAGTCCGCGTCGAGCTGCGAGTTGAGTACCTGCAGCACATTGCGGTTGAACTGTGCCGTCACCCCGGCGGCGTCGTCGTATGCCGGGACGAGAACGGCGGGATCGACGACCAGTCCGACACCGAGGAGGAGGTGCTCCCCGGGTTCGAGGACGTCGGCGATCCCGGAGAGGAACTCCGCGCGCTCGGCGGGCACCATGTTTCCGAGGGTGCCCCCGAGGAACGCGATCGTGCGGCGACCGCCGCGCGGAAGGTGGTGCAACGACTCGGTGAAGTCGCTGACGACACCGCGCACGGTGAGGTTCGGGAACTCCGTGCCGATCTGCTCCGCGGCCCCCTCGAGTGCGGACACCGACACGTCCTGCGGCACATACGTGTGGAGGGTTCCGTGCCGGGTGCCGGCGTCGAGCAGCAGCCGGGTCTTCTCCGAGGACCCCGATCCGAGTTCCACGAGAATCTCCGGCGCCGCGACCGCGGCGATCTCCCCCGAATATCGCCTGAGCAGTTCCCGTTCCGTGCGCGTCGGGAAGTATTCGGGCAACGCGGTGATCTGCTCGAACAGTTCGCTGCCGCGGGCGTCGTAGAAGTATTTGGGCGGCAGCCACTTCGGGCTCGACGTGAGCCCGACGGTGGCGTC
Source organism: Rhodococcus pseudokoreensis (assembly GCF_017068395.1). Classification (NCBI taxonomy): domain Bacteria; kingdom Bacillati; phylum Actinomycetota; class Actinomycetes; order Mycobacteriales; family Nocardiaceae; genus Rhodococcus; species Rhodococcus pseudokoreensis. Next base: position 1,652,072 of record NZ_CP070619.1, read on the forward strand.
CTTACGGAGTGCGGCCTTCAGCTGTTCGGGCTGCAGGTACACCTCGAGGGTCGGCGTGGTGGTCATCGTGCTCCCATCTCGAGCGGGGTGACGATCAGGTGTCCGGGACGTGCGCTGACGAAATGACGGTCCGGAATCGATTGCCATGCGGGGTCGTCGTCGTAGGGTTCGGACATCACGATGGCCCGTTCGTCGTCGACCAGCGCCGACAGCGAGTGATGCCAGGTGGTGGCCCACAGTTCTGTGCCGTTGCCCAGCAGCAGATTCAGTCGCGAGTCCGGGGCGGCAGCGACGACGGACTGGACGAGTGCACACATGGCCTTCTCGGGGTCCTGCTCGCCGAGCGCCCGGCGCAGCAGCAGCCACAGCGCGGCCGAATCGGTCGGCGCCTCGAGTTGCAGCAGCTCGGCCACGGGCAGTTCCGCGGCGAGCCCGGTGAGCGACTCCGGCCAGCCGCGCACCACCCCGTTGTGACTGAACGCCCAGGTGTCGTCGGAGAACGGTGCGCAGGCCGTGTGCTGCACGGGCATTCCGACCGTCGCCGACCGCGCAGCAGCCACCACGGCGCGGGAGCGGATGTTCGGCAACGTCTCTCGCACGACGGGATCCGACCACAGCGGCGCGGCACTGCGGTAGCGGGAGAATCCGTCCGCACCCCACCATCCGACGCCGAACCCGTCGGCGTTGACGGTTCCGCCGCCCCTCATGTCGCGTGGCGCGTAGGACTGGTGCAGCAGCGAGTTCTCGCCGTAACCGACGAGGTCGCCCACTGATCGTTCCGGTCCCAGATAGCCCAGGTGTCGGCACATCTCAGCAGTCGTCTCCCGGAAGGTCCCGGGCACAGCGGAATCCGGAGAAGATCTGCCTGCGGATCGGGTGGTCCCAGTTGCGGAACGTCCCGCGGCACGCCACCGGATCGGTGCCGAATGAACCGCCGCGCAGCACGCGGTAGTCGCCGCCGTAGAACACTTCCGAGTATTCGCGGTACGGGAACGCCGCGAAACCGGGATAGGGCTCGAAGGGCGACGACGTCCACTCCCACACGTCGCCGATCAGCTGATGCACGCCGAGCGGGGACGCCCCCGACGGATATGCGCCGACCACCGCGGGTCCGAGGTGGCGCTGCCCGAGGTTGGCCAGCGACGCGTCGGGTTCGCCGTCGCCCCAGGGGAATCGGCGCGAACGGCCGCTGAACGGATCCCATCGCGCCGCCTTCTCCCATTCGGCCTCCGTCGGCAGCCTCTTGCCGTCCCAGCGCGCGAACGCCTCGGCTTCGAAGAAGCAGACGTGCACCACCGGTTCCTGGAGATGGATCGGCTCGGAGACCCCGAACCTGCGGCGCCACCACGTTCCGCAGCCGTCGTTCTCCCAGAACTGGGGTGCTTCCAGCCCCGCGTCGAAGCGATGGGCCCATCCCCGCTCGCTCCACAACTCGGGGCGCGCGTACCCGCCGTCGTCGACGAACTCGAGGTAGCGGCCGTTGGTGACGGGGACGGCGTCGATCACGAACGCCGGAACGTGCACCGGATGTGCGGACCTCTCGTTGTCGAGCGCCCACGGATCGTCCGACGTTCCCATCGTGAATTCGCCGGCGGGAACGACCACTTCGTCCTCGGCGATCGCCCCTCCGACACGCGGCGCACTCTCCGCGGTCAACACCGCTGCACCGGAACGTAGTTGGTGGGTGGCGAGCATCGTTTCGGCGTGCTGCTGCTCGTGTTGCGCGATCATGCCGAACGCGAATCCGCCCTCCTCGAGCGGGCGGCCCCGGAACGTGCTGCCGTCGAGGACGTCCCACGCCTTGTCGCGAACGGTACGGAGGTATTCCCTGGCCTCGTCCGGGTTCAACAGCGGAAGGGAGGGCCGGGAGTTCCTGGAATGTTTGAATGCGTCGTACAACTCGTCGATGTCGCGGCGGACGGGTTCGCGGCCGCCGACGTCCCGCACGAGCCACAATTCTTCCTGGTTGCCGATGTGCGCGAGATCCCACACGAGTGGGCTCATCAGCGGGGAATGCTGCGCGACGAGGTCTTCCCCGTCGACACAGTCCGTCAATCCGGCGGTACGCTCCCGCGCCCGGGTCAGCACGGTCTCGATCTTTTCGCGGGTACCCATCAGCGTTCCTCGCTCGGGGCCTGGCCCCGGCAACATCGTTCGGCGGCGGTGTCGAGCAGTCTGACGAATTCGGGGTCGGGCGAGTACGCCGCCGCAAGCGACAGCAGAGCTGTTGCCGCAGCACGCAGTTCGAGGTCGGCTAGGCCGAACTCGGCGGCGTCCCGCCAGCGTTCGGCGGTGGGCAGTGCCGCGGCGAGCGCCTCGGCCATGGCTCCCGGCCCCGACAGCAGTGCGTCGATCGCCGCGATCGGAACCCGCCACTGATCGCCTGGTTGAGCGTCGAGGTAACGCACCTCCAGATGTCCGGCAGCGCGAACCGGTGGGAACAGGGTGGTGAGGTGATAGTCGAGGTCGGCGGACGTCGGGCGGCCGATCACGTCGTCCAGCGCCCCCTCCACCCAGTCCGCGAAAGTTGCGCCTTCGGGCGCCGTCCAGTCAGGTCCGTCGTTGCGGATGCACAGCAACGGCACGTCCAGCACCCACGCCGCGTAGTCCGCGCTGTGCGGGGTTCCGGTGGTCCGCGGCGAATCGAGTTCGAGCCACGTCCGCATCCGCTGCGACGCCCACTGCCCGTCGGGTACCCCGTAGAGCCGCGGTGAACACGCGAAGGCCGCGATCAACGCGGGTCCGACCGCATGCAGCAGGTGCCACCGCTTCTCCACCGCAACCGGATCGACTCCGGCATCCACGCTGATCTGGGTCGCGGCGGTATTGCACATCATCAGTTTGCCGAAGGGCCCGATGCCCGTGAAGCGGGATTCCATGGCGCAGTACCGCGGTGACTGGAGGAGACGCTGGGCGGGTCTGCGGGTGTCCGCGGCCTCGGGCGACATCCGAATCGACCGCGCCGACAAAAGATCGGCGAGTACCGCCTGATCGGCGGCAAGGTAGTCGCACAATTCCCGTGCGGAGTGATAGGGGGCGCTGGACAGTTCGATCTGTCCGCCAGGTTCGACCGTGACGGCGCTGCCACCGGGAAGGGGCTGGGCAGGAGAAGAAGGATCGATGGTTCTGGGGGTGTGCGGCCCGAGAGCTTCGGCGAGAGCGGCGAGGTCGGGACGCACGTGTTCCGGCAGTTGCGCGGTCAGCCACTCCAATTCCGCGCCGATCAACTGTGGTGGCCCGAGTTTGAAGCACACACCACCCAGATACGCCTCTGCCGCCGGTCGCGACGTGAGACACGTTGCTTCGACGGACTGAACTGCAGTAGCCATTCGACCCTCCCCTTCGGGCGCCGCCTGAACGTCGCTATCGACATTAGAGCGCCTCGGCCGTCGATGCACGCCCCATCGGCATACTTTTCGAGGAACCTCACGGGTACGTTCGAGTCCAATTACCACAAAACGGGAGGTATCGGACATGCTCGACCTCGAGCAGGCGCGACGGGACACCCCCGGGTGCCTCGACAAGGTGTTCCTGGACAGCGCGGGCTCCTCGCTTCCTCCGGCCCCGGTCCTGGACGCGGTGTTCGCGCACCTGCGCCGGGAGGCCGACGTCGGCGGCTACGTCGCGGCGGCGGAACGAGCCGATGATCTCGCGGCCGTGAAGTCGTCACTGGGCCGCCTGATCGGGGCGAGCGCCGACAGCATCGCACTGGTGGACAGCGCCACCACCGCCTGGAACGACTTCTTCCACGCCGTCCCGCTCGAGGCCGGCGACCGGGTGCTGATCTCGGAGGTCGAGTACGCCAGCAACGCCATCGCCGTCCTGCAGCGGGCCCGCTCCGTCGGCGCGACGGTCGACGTCATTCCCAGCGACCCCACCGGCCAGATCGACGTCGCCGCCCTCGGGACGCTCCTCGACGACCGGGTCCGTCTCGTGTCCCTCGTGCACGTGCCCACCAACGGCGGCCTGGTCAACCCCGTCCGCGAGGTGACGGAACTGGCGCACGCGCACGGCGCGCTCGTGCTGCTCGACGCGTGCCAGTCCGTCGGCCAGATCGCCCTCGACGTGGGCGAACTGGGCGTCGACGCGCTCTCCGCCACGGGACGCAAATGGCTGCGCGCGCCGCGGGGCACCGGGTTCCTGTACGTCCGGCCCAATCTGGCCGCGACACTCGAGCCGGCCGCCCTCGACCTGCACAGCGCGGAGTGGACCGCGGCGGACGCGTACCGGCTGGCGACCGATGCCAGCCGGTTCGAGTTCTGGGAGTGCGACGTCGCCGCCCGCCTCGGACTCGGGGTGGCGGCCGACTATCTCCTCGCCCTCGGAATGGACGAGGTCGAGGCGGCCGTCGCGGCCGGGGCCGAGCATCTCCGGACGGGGCTCGCGGCGATCCCCGGCGTCACCGTGCGCGACCTCGGCGCCCGCCGCTGCGGAATCGTCTCGTTCACCGTCGACGGGTTCGATCCCGGCGACGTCCGGAAACTGCTGGCCGCCCGCGACGTCACCGTCACGGCCAGCCTCCGCGGTTCGACGCTGCTGGACATGAGCGCCCGCGGACTGGACGCCGTGGTGCGCGCGTCGCCCCACTATTTCTGCTCCCCCGACGATCTCGACCGGTTCCTCGCCGAGGTCCGGACACTCGCGAAGTAGCGCAGTACGCTGGAATGCACCCGAGATTCAGGACTTCGTGATGACTGACCAGGGATCACCGGCGCTGCACCGCTTCGCCGCGGAGAAGGTCGTGCAATTACAGACGCGCAAACGCGACGGGTCGTGGGTGGACACCCCGGTCAATATCGCCGTGAAGGGCGATCGGGCGTACTTCCGCACCCCGGGCCGGGCGTCGAAGAACAAGCGGCTGCGCAATTTCCCGGACGTCCAGATCCGCCCGTGCACGTGGTCCGGGAAGCCGACGGGCCCGCCGGCGCAGGCGACGGCGCGACTGCTGTCCGGTGAGGAGGCGCGGGCCGCGGCTGCGCTGATCGACAAGAAGTATCCCGTGGTGCAGCGGATCGGGGTTCATCTCGCGCACCGTCTCGCGCGGACGCCGACCCTGCACTACGAGCTGTCCGGCGTCACGGACCTGCCCGAATAGCCGGGCAACAGCCTCCCGGCACCGCGTCCCACTCACCGGGAGATCCACCGAATCGGGTTTTGTAACAGGTTACAGTTTGGGGGTAACCCACGTCACATTCTCCCGTGACCGCCCGAGAGGACTTCCACCCATGGTCGACGCCACACCGATCCGCCCCCGGTCCGCAGCAACGGTCACCGAGTGGGACTACGAGGCCGACGTCGTGGTCGCGGGTTACGGCATCGCCGGGGTGTCCGCCGCCATCGAGGCGGCACGGGCCGGCGCCGACGTCCTGGTCCTCGAGCGCACCAGCGGATGGGGCGGTGCCGCCGCACTCGCCGGCGGCTTCATCTACCTCGGCGGCGGGACGCCGCTGCAGAAGGCGTGCGGGTTCGACGACTCCCCCGAGAACATGAAGACGTTCATGATGGCGGCGCTCGGACCGGGCGCCGACGAGGAGAAGATCACCGACTACTGCGAGGGCAGCGTCGCGCATTACAACTGGCTCGTCGACTGCGGGGTCCCGTTCAAGGAGAGCTTCTGGGGCGAACCCGGCTGGGAGCCGCCGTTCGACGACGGGCTCATGTACTCCGGCGGCGAGAACGCGGCACCGTTCAACGAGATCGCCACCCCCGCACCACGCGGGCACGTTCCGCAGATGGACGGCAAGCGGACCGGCGAGAAGGGCGGCGGCTACATGCTGATGAAGCCGCTCGTCGAGACCGCCGAAAAGCTCGGGGTCCGAGCCGAATACGACATGCGCGTCCAGACGCTCGTCACCGACGACACCGGACGCGTCGTCGGGATCGTCGCCAAACAGTACGGCAAGGAGGTGGCCGTGCGGGCGCGTCGCGGCGTCGTCCTCGCGACCGGCAGCTTCGCGTACAACGACAAGATGATCGAGGCCCACGCGCCGCGGCTCATCGGCCGCCCCGGCGCCGCCATCGAGGAGCACGACGGGCGCTCGATCCTCATGGCGCAGGCCCTCGGCGCCGATCTCGCCCACATGGACGCCACCGAGGTCGCGTTCCTCTGCGACCCCCAGTTGGTCGTCCGCGGCATCCTCGTCAACGGCCGGGGGCAGCGCTACGTCCCGGAGGACACCTACTCCGGTCGGATCGGCCAGATGACCCTGTTCCACCAGGACAACCAGGCGTTCCTCGTCATCGACGAGGCGTCGTACGAGGAGGGCGCGGCCGCGACCACGGCAACGCCATTCCTGCGCGCCCAGCCGAAGTGGGCTGCGGAGACCGTCGAGGAACTCGAATCCGACATGGGCCTGCCCGCCGGCGCACTCCAGTCGACCGTCGAGGTGTACAACAAGCACGCCGTCGAAGGGTCGGACCCGTTGCTGCACAAGAAGCCCGAATGGGTGAAGCCGATCGGCTCCCCCGTCGCCGCCCTCGACCTGCGCGGGTTCACGCTCGGCTTCACCCTCGGCGGCCTGCGGACCACCGTGAACTCCGAGGTCCTGCACGTCTCCGGCGAACCCATTCCCGGCCTGTTCGCGGCGGGACGGTGCACGTCCGGGGTGTGCGCCGGCGGCTACGCCAGCGGCACCTCCCTCGGCGACGGCAGCTTCTACGGCCGCCGCGCCGGAATCAGCGCGGCGAAGCAGGCCTGACCGGAGCCACCCCCTGACCGGACCTACCCGACGCGCCGGACCGTCACACCGGCCGCGAACCGGTACGGCTGGGTGCTCAGGACCGCGCCGAGACTCTTGCGCAGACGCGAGACCTCGGCGCGGACCGCCACCACGTGGTCGCGGTCGCCGAACAGCGCTGCGCTGAGCGAGGCGGCGTCGACGCCCGCCGTTCCGGCCGCCGACAGCACCCGCAGGATCTGGGCGTGCCGCGGCGAGAGCGCCCGCGTCCAGTTGACGTCGCCCCGGACCGTCACCTGCGGCGCATCGCCGAGGTCGAGTTCCAGTTCGATGGCCGCGCCGTCGACGCGTCGGCGCACCAGCCAGCCGTCGCCGAGCGGTTCGGGCACGCACAGCCCGAGCCCCGGAACGAGCAGCGGCTTGTCGAGGCTCGGCGGCGCGACCCGCTCCGGCGCCGCGATGCCACTCGCCTCCGCGACCCACCCGTGCTTGTCGACGACCAGCGCCGGACCTCCCGCCGACGCGAGCAGCGGTGCCGCCCGGCCGCGCAGCCTGTCCAGTTGCGCCGTGTGCTCACGCCACAGTGTCGCCTCGGCCAGTCGCACGGCGGTGCGGACCAGCGCGACGGTGGTCGGGTGGACGGACATCGCCGACCCGCTGATGTCGACCACGCCGAGGATCTCGCCGGTGCGCGGGTCGTGCACCGGCGACCCGGTGCAGGACCAGCCGTGGTGCGTGGGCGCGTAATGCTCTGCCGAGAACAGTTGCACCGCAGCATCTTCGATCAGAGCTGTGCCGATCGCGTTGGTGCCGACGGCCTGTTCGGCCCAGCGCGCGCCCTCCGTGAACCCGAGCGCGTCGGCCGCCTTCCGCACCCCGCGAGAACCCTCCCGCCACAACAGGACACCGTCGGCGTCGGCGATGACGACGATGAAATTCGCGTCCTCCGCGACCTGCGTCAGCGTGCTGCGCAACTCCGGGAGCACGGTGCGCAGCGCCGTCCGGGTGCGCCGCGCCTCGATCTCGGAGAAATCGGCGGGCTCCACGTCGGCGCAGTGGTCCGGGCTCACACCGCCCGCCTGCAGACGGGACCACGACCGCGCCACCACGCCCCGCGGAAGCGCCGGCGGCTGCTGCCCGGAGAGCACGGCGTCGTGCACCTGGCTGAGCAGCCGCGCATGCCGCGGCAGATCCACACCGGTTGCCACTGCGGTCAGCCGGTCGGCGGTCGGGCGTTCAGCGCTCACACCGCCGAGGCTACCCGCAGCGTTGTGAGCCACACCACTGCCCGCCGCCGGACCGCGGTGGCCGCACCACCCGCCCGAGGACACCCGATTAGCAGGTCAGCGGCCCATCCGGTAGAGTTCCATAAGTTGTCTCGGCGAGGGTGAACCAGAAGTTCCAATTGGCTGGCTCACCGTGATCGACGCGGCTACGGCTCTGCTCGAGCGTTTCGCTCCTGGCCGTCGCGCGTTCGTCCCTCGTCGACTCGAACCGCCCGCCAGTTACCACCGTGAGTTGTAGGAGCCGTTTCACCATGTCTGACGAAAATCGCCTCGTAGCCGCCGTGCGCACCGAGTTCGGTAAGGGCGCCGCCCGCCGCGCACGCCGCGACGGCCAGGTCCCCGCAGTCCTGTACGGCCACGGTGAGGATCCCCGCCACCTGAACGTGCCCTCCCGCGACTTCGCCGCCATCCTGCGCGCGCACGGCACCAACGCCATCCTGACCCTCGACATCGAGGGCAAGGAGCAGGTCGCGCTCACCAAGTCGGTCGTGGTTCACCCGATCCGCAACTACATCGAGCACGCCGACCTCCTCGTCATCAAGAAGGGCGAGAAGGTCACCGTCGACGTCCCCGTCGTCGTCACCGGTGAGGCCGCTTCCGGCACCCTGGTCGCGCAGGACGCCGCCACCGTCTCCCTCGAAGCGGACGCGCTGCACATCCCCGAGCAGATCGAGGTTTCGGTCGAGGGCCTCGAGGTCGGCACCCAGATCCTGGCCAACCAGCTCGAGCTGCCCAAGGGTTCGACTCTGCAGGCCGACGAGGAACTGCTCATCGTGAACGTCGTCGCGGCCCCGACCGCTGCCGACCTCGAAGAGGAGACCGGCGAAGCCGCGGCCGAGACCGCCGAGGCTCCGGCCGAAGAGGGCTCCGAGAGCTGATCCTCTCGCAACCGCACTGATGTCGGCGGCGCGTCGTCCCGGATTGTCCCGGGGTGACGCGCCGCTGTCGTCTGACACGACCCCCTCACGCACGGAAGGACCCTGTCGGTGAGTGAAGACACCGCCCTGGTGGTGGGTCTGGGCAACCCCGGACCGCAGTACGAGAAGACCCGGCACAACGTCGGCTTCATGGTGGCCGGCGTGCTGTCCGCGCGCATGGGTGGCAAGTTCAGCGTGCACAAGAAGAGCGGCGCCGAGATCGTCCAGGGCCGGCTCGAGGGCCGTCCGACGATCCTCGCCAAACCGCGGTCGTTCATGAACCTGTCCGGTTCCGCCGTCGCCGGGCTGGCCCGCTTCTTCTCCGTCGACCCGGGCAACATCGTCGTCATCCACGACGAACTCGACCTCGACTTCGGGACCATCCGCCTCAAGCAGGGCGGCGGCGAGGGCGGGCACAACGGACTGCGGTCCATCTCGCAGTCGCTCGGCACCAAGGACTATCTGCGCACCCGCGTCGGGATCGGCCGTCCCCCCGGGCGGATGGATCCGGCGTCGTACGTGCTCAAGCCGTTCTCGTCGGTGGAACGCAAGGAACTCGACCTCGTCTGCGAGGAATCCGCGGACGCCGTCGAACTGGTCCTGCGCGTGGGGCTCGAGGCCGCGCAGAACCGCCTGCATTAGGCGCTCCGCGCCCGTGAGTGGTTAACGAGTCCAGAGACTCCTCGAGCACGCACGGGCGCGGAGCGCCTACCCGACCAGGTTCGCGGACGTGGCGCGGCGGAGTTTGCCCGACGACGTCTTGGGGATGCTGCCAGGGCCGAGGACGGCGACGGTGCGGGGTCGCACACCGACCTCGGAGAACACGGCGTGCACGACCTCGTGCTCGATGCGCTTGACCGTTTCGGGATCCTGGTAGTCGTTGGTCTCGACCGCGACGGCGAAGCTTTCCCGCTTCTGCCCGGCGTCGAGGCGCACGGCCACCGCATTGCCGGGGCGCACTCCGGCGACGGTGCCCGCGGCCCGCTCGATGTCGGTCGGGTAGATGTTGCGGCCGCCCATGATGATGACGTCCTTGACGCGACCGCACACGACGACGAGGCCCTCTTCGGTGAAGTAGCCGACGTCGCCGGTGTTCAGCCAGCCGTCCGCGTCCTGCGCGGGCTTGTGCCCGTCGAGGGTGATGTATCCGGGGGTGACCGCCTTGCCGCGGACCTCGATGATGCCGACACCGCGGGTGGGGAGCAGTTCCCCCTCGTTGTCGACGACGCGTCCCTCGAGGTTCGGCACCATCTTCCCGAGGGTGGCGAGGGCGCGCGCGTTCGGCTTGTGCGACGGGACGGCACGCTGCATCGCCTCGAGCAGATCCGGGTCGACGTGGTCGAGGACCTGCCCCTGGTCCGGGTCGGGGATGGAGACGGCGAGCGTGGTCTCCGCCATCCCGTAGACGGGGGCGAGTGCGGACGGGTTCAGCCCGAACCGGGCGCCTGCCTCGGCGAGAGCGTTCATGGTGTCGGGGTCCACGGGTTCGGCGCCGTTCCACATGTACCGGACGGTGCTGAGGTCGACGGCGCCGTCCTCCGCCTGCTTGAGGCGGCGGGCCAGCAGGGAGTACGCGAAATTGGGGGCGGCCGTGACGGTGCCCTTGTACTTGCCCATCAGTTCCGCCCACAGCAGCGGCGTGCGGAGGAAGTCCATCGGGGTGATGCTCACGACCTCCGCGCCGACCTGCATGGGCACGCTGAGGAATCCGACCATCCCCATGTCGTGGAACAGCGGCAGCCAGCTGATCATCACGTCGTCCTCGATGGAGAACTTGATGCGGTCGATCATGGCGTAGGCGTTGGTGTAGAAGTTCTCGTGCGTGATCTGCACGGCCTTGGGCGAACCGGTGGAACCCGACGTGAGCTGCTGCAGGGCGATGTCGCTCTCGAACGTCTCGACCGGGTCGATGGGCGTGCCCTCGTTCAGCTCGGCCACCGTCACGACGGTGATGCCGCGCTCCTCCAGGAGCGGCTTGGCGGCGTCGAACGGCGCACCGAGGATGACGGCCTTGGCCTCGATCATGGTGATGACGGTTTCGGTGTCCTTCGCCCACACGGCCAGGTCGGTCCGCGGGGTCGGCTGATGCAGCATGGTGACGGACGCGCCGCGCATCCAGGCGCCCTGGCAGGACGGTGCGATGTCGACGGGCTGACCGGCGAGGATGCCGATGGCGTCGCCGTGGCCGATGCCGGCGTCGGCCAGCGCGCCCGCCATGCGGCGCGCCGCCTTGTGGATCTCACCCCACGGCTGTCGCAGTGGCGCGTCGGGCTCACCCGTGTTGAGACCACGGGTGCTGCTCGCCGCGGTCGCGTACATCTCGTCGGTGAACTTGCTCACTGTCTTCCTCCTGCACATACGGGTGTCCGAAAGCAGAAACGGTGAACTCCGGAGCGCCCCGACGACTCACTGATTAATACGTGACCGGCCGTCGATCGTTACTCGTCCCTGGCTGTGCGCCCGTGGATATGACTGTGCTGCGAGTTCGTCTTCGGCACCCGAGTAACCTGGTATGCGGCCATACGGCCTTCCCGCACGCATCCCGTCCCCCGAGAGGTTCTTCGTTGACTACCCCGTCCGACTCGGCCGACACCATTCCAGCCGAGGCGGCGCCTGCCGCCGCGTCCGGCTCATCGGTGGAGAAATCCGAGGCATCCGCCTCACCGGAGGGGAAATCCGAGAAGGGTGTCCGGGCCGAGGCGTCGCGTCGCCGCACGTTCGCCGTGATCTCGCATCCCGACGCCGGTAAGTCGACGCTGACGGAGGCGCTCGCGCTGCACGCGAAGGTCATTTCCGAGGCGGGCGCCGTCCACGGCAAGGCGGGCCGCAAGTCGACGGTGTCCGACTGGATGGAGATGGAGAAGGCCCGCGGCATCTCGGTCAGCTCCACCGCCCTGCAGTTCAACTACCGCTCCACCGAGGCGTCGGCGGACGAGCCCGTCGACAACGTGATCAACCTGGTGGACACGCCCGGCCACTCCGACTTCTCGGAGGACACGTACCGCGTCCTGACCGCGGTCGACGCCGCCGTCATGCTGATCGACGCCGCGAAGGGTCTCGAACCGCAGACGCTGAAGCTGTTCCAGGTGTGCCGTCATCGCGGAATTCCGGTGATCACCGTCATCAACAAGTGGGACCGGCCGGGCCAGACGCCGCTGGAGCTTCTCGACGAAATCCAGGAACGCATCGGGCTCACCCCCACTCCCCTGTACTGGCCCGTCGGGATCGCCGGCGATTTCCGGGGACTGCTCCGGCGCGGCGAGGACGGTGCCCCGCGGGAGTACATCCGGTTCACGCGCACCGCCGGTGGCGCGAAGATCGCCCCCGAAGAGGTCATGGACGCCGACGCCGCCCTCGCGAAGGAGGGCTCCGAGTGGGAGACCGCCGCGGAGGAGAGCGAACTGCTGTCGGCCACCGGTCAGGACCACGACCAGGAACTGTTCCTCGGCGGCCAGACGTCGCCCGTGATCTTCGCGTCGGCGATGCTCAACTTCGGGGTCCGCCAGATCCTCGACACGCTCGTCGAGCTGGCGCCGCCGCCGCGCGCGCGGGACGACGTCGACGGCACCCCCCGCGACGTCGCCGACCCGTTCAGCGCGGTCGTCTTCAAGGTCCAGGCAGGCATGGACACCGCGCACCGCGACCGGCTGGCGTTCATGCGCATCGTGTCGGGCGTCTTCGAGCGCGGCATGGTGGTCACCCACGCCCAGACCGGTAAGCCGTTCACGACGAAGTACGCGCAGACCGTGTTCGGCCGTGAGCGTTCGACCGTCGAATCGGCGTACCCCGGCGACGTGGTCGGACTCGTCAACGCCACCGCGCTCGCCCCCGGGCACACCCTGTTCTTCGAGAAGAAGGTGGAGTTCCCGCCGATCCCGTCGTTCGCGCCGGAACACTTCTCCATCCTGCGGGCCGAGAGCGCGGGCAAGTACAAGCAGTTCCGGCGGGCCGTCGATCAGCTCGATTCCGAGGGTGTCGTGCAGATCCTCCGCAACGACCTCCGCGGCGACGCCTCCCCCGTCATGGCCGCCGTCGGCCCCATGCAGTTCGAGGTGGTCGCGGCGCGGATGAAGGCCGAGTTCAACGTCGAGGCCCGGATGGAACCGCTGGGCTACGCGTTGGCGCGGCGCACCGACGCCGAGTCCGCCGACGAACTGAACCGTCAGCGCGGTGTCGAGGTGTTCACCCGCTCGGACGGGGTGATGCTGGCCCTCGTCAGCGACAAGTGGCGGCTGCAGTACATCCAGAAGGAACTGCCCGACCTCACGCTCGAACCCCTCGTCGCCGCCGCCGAATAGCCTCGATCTTGCATGCGTCTGATGTGTCGCTCTGATCAGTTTCAGGTTGGGTATTTCGGGCGTGGATTCGGTGCCCGGCAACGCGCGTACGCCCGACGCGGTCGGGTGGTCGTCGGGGTCCAGGGCCCCGAAGTTGATTCCCTTTCGTCTCGATCGCCGGATTGGCGCTGGTCAGAGGGGGTCGGGGATTGCGTTGAGACGGGCCAATGCGGTGATCAGCAAGTCGATCCAGGGTGCGTGAGCGGACAGCCGCAGATGCACCTTCCGTGCGTGACGGGCGATGCGACCGGCGGTCGCGAATAGGCGTAGTCGTAGCCGTTTCGGCTCCCACCGACTGGCTGGGTCGTCGGTGAGCGCGAGCATCTGCATCCATGCGGTGACCTCGACGGCGAGGGCGACGAGGGCGAGCCAGATCCGATTCTGATCGAAGCCGTGCAGCGGAAGGTTCTCGAGGCCGGTGTCTTTCAGGATGCGGATCCGGTCTTCGCAGCGTGCCCGGCGCCGGTGCCGCAGTTCCAGATCGGGCAATTGTCCACCTTCGGTGTTGGTGACGAACGCAGTCAACCGCAGCCCGTCACGGTCGGTGAAGCGCAGTTGTGCACCGGGGTGTGGGCGTTCTTTGCGGACGATAACCCGCATCCCGTCGGGCCAGCCCGGCAACTCGAGTAGTCCGGTTACTTCGGCGACCCAGGCGCCGTCGCGTGGTTGCCCGTCCGCGTCCACGGCGGGGATCCAGGCCTGCTCGGGAAGGGTTTCGATAGCGGCGACGATGGTGTCGGTCAGACCGAATCCGATCGAGTACGACAACTTCTGTGTGGTCAGGTAGTCGATGAGGGCATGGGTGCCGCCGGCCGCGTCGGTGCGGATCAGTACCTTGCGGCCGACCCGGCCGCCCTTGGCGGTGAACGGCAACTGCCGCAATGCTTGCCGTATCAGTTCGATGTGGTCTGCGGCGGTGTTGGAGCCGGCGTTGCCGGGGCGCAGCATCATTGCCAACGGCTCGCCCGTGCCGTCCGGTCCGTGGTCGACGAACGCGCACAGCGGGTGGAAACCGAACCCTCTCTTGTAGGTGGCGGCAGCGTTTTCCTTTTCCGAGTGGGCGGTGACCAGTGTGGCGTCGAGGTCGATGATCAGCGGATGTCCGGCGTCGATGGCATGGTCGGGAGCCTGTTCACGGGCGGCGTTCCAGGCGATCCGTCGGGCTGTCGAACGGGCGGAGTTGATTGCCGCCAACGCTTTCGGAGCGTCAGCGGCCAATGCGGCAATCAGTCTCGAGACGGTGGGATCGGACGCCACCCGGCCGAAGACTGCGGGTTCTTCCCGCAGCAGCGCGATATCGGCCAGGCAGTCGCCGCCCAGGGCGAGTGCCATCGTCAGATCGGCGATGATCTTGCCCGGATCGTGGGAGGTCGTCGGTTTACGCCACGGCTCGAGCGCACTCGACAACGCGGTCGTCAGACCAGTTTTCTCTGCGGTGCGTAGCAACAACACCGCCCCGGCGTGCGACACGACACCGGTTCCGGCGGGGTCAACGGACAGCGACGGGTACCACGAAGTAGACTTGCCCACCAGAAAGGTGCTCCTCGAACGAAGTGAATATCGGCCCTCAGCAAGCCATATTCTTGCAGTTCAGAGCACCTTTCTTCATGATCAACACGCGGCCGGGGCATGACCAGCGTGAAAGCCCGAGGCTAGTGCCGACGCGCTTCGGTCATCGGCGGGTTCTCCGACCCGCCGATGATCGAAGAGGCTACTGCGCCAGCACCTTCCGCCCCGCTGCCAGAATCTGCTCCAATGCGTACCGGTCCTCGGCGCTGGCGTCGACGAGCGGCGCCCGCACCGAACCGGCGTCGAGGCCGGTGAACGTCACGCCCGCCTTCACCAGCGCGACCGCGTATCCGGGGGTGGTGTCGCGGAGCCGGACCAGCGGATGGAAGAACTCCCGGTTGAGCGAGTCGACCAGTTCGGTGTCGTCTTCCTCGAGCGCCCGGTAGTAGGCGAGCGACACGTCCGGGGCGAACGCGAACGTCGCCGACGAGTAGAGGGTGACGCCGATGCTCCGGTAGGCCTGCTGCGAGACCTCGGCCGTCGGGAGGCCGTTGAAGAACTGAAATTCTTTGTCGCCGAGAGAATCACGCAGTGTGCGCACGATGCGCGACGTCAGGTCGAGGTCGCCGACGCCGTCCTTGAATCCGACGACCTTCGGCAGTCGCGCGACCGCGAGAGCGCTCTGCTCGGTGAACTGGCCGTTCGCGCGGTGATACACGATGACCGGGAGGTCACTCGCCTCCGACACCTGCCTCACGTACTCCACGAGGCCGTCGGCAGGCGCTCCGACGAGGTAGGGCGGCAGGAGCAGGATGCCGTCGGCTCCGGCGTCCGCGGCGGCGGCCACGAACTCTTTCGCGACGGGCAGCGCTCCTCCGGCGCCGGCGAAGACGGGGACTCGGCCGCCGGTTGCCGTGACCACCGTTTCCACGACGGTCCGGAACTCGGCCGCGGACAGTGCGTGGAATTCGCCGGTGCCGCACGCGGCGAACACTCCGCCCGGTCCGGCCGCGACACCGGATTCGATGTGCTGTGCCAGCGCGGGCAGATCGACGTCGCCGTTGTCGTCGAACGGGGTGACAGGGAAGAAGAGAACTCCGTCAAGCATGGTCTTGCTCCTTGATCGATGTGGTCGGATGTCCGTCGGGGAGGGCGGGGTCGCCGCTAGTCGACGAGTCGTTCACCGGTGACGGTGGAGAACAGGTGGGTGCGCTCGGCAGCGTACGACAGCGTGATCACCTCTCCGCGCTTCGGCGGGATACGACCGTCGGCGCGGACGACGATGGGCTGTCTGCGCCCGTGAATGTCCGCCTGGCCGTAGACGTATGCGTCGGCGCCGAGTTCCTCGACGACATCGATGGTGACGTCGAGCCCGCTGCCCGTGGTGATCGCGAGATCCTCGGGACGCACACCGAGCGTGACCGAGTGTTCCCCGATCCCGGCAATCGCGGCCCGGGGAACGGGGACCACGGAGCCGCCGAAGCTGACACCGCCGTCGACGAGGGGAAGTTCGAGCAGGTTCATCGCGGGCGAGCCGATGAACCCGGCGACGAACACATTGTTCGGGTGCTCGTACATGCGGCGCGGAGTGTCGCACTGCTGGAGCACTCCATCCTTGAGGACGGCGACGCGGTCACCCATCGTCATGGCCTCGACCTGATCGTGCGTCACGTAGACGGTGGTGGTGGCGAGCCTGCGCTGCAGCGCCGAGATCTGCGCACGGGTCTGCACGCGGAGCTTGGCATCGAGGTTGGACAGCGGTTCGTCCATCAGGAACACCTGCGGCTTGCGAACGATGGCGCGCCCCATGGCCACTCGCTGCCGCTGACCACCGGAGAGGGCCTTGGGCTTGCGGTCGAGGAACTTGGTGAGGTCGAGGATCCTGGCGGCGTCCTGGACGCGCCGCTTGATCTCCGCTTTGTCCTCGCCGGCGATCCGGAGGCCGAAGCCCATGTTCTCCCCCACCGTCATGTGGGGGTAGAGGGCGTAGTTCTGGAAGACCATGGCGATGTCACGGTCCTTCGGCTGGAATTCGGTGACGTCGTTGCCGCCGATGGCGATCGTGCCCTTGTCCACGTCCTCGAGTCCCGCGAGCATGCGCAGGGACGTCGACTTCCCGCATCCGGACGGTCCGACGAGGACGAGGAACTCGCCGTCGTCGATGTGGAGGTCCAGGTGGTCGACGGCGGCCTTGTCGCCGCCGGGGAACAACTTGGTGACGCCGTGGAATGCGACTGTTGCCATGATGGTGGGAGGTCCCTTCACCGGCAGGAACGTGCCGGACGATCCGAGTGGGAGTGTGAAGTAGACGGCCGATCCCCATATCTTGTTCACATACGTGAATCTGCGCCAAGGTAGTGACTTCGTTTCGAAGTATGTACTACCGTGATGTGCATTACAAGAGTTACTCCCAGAGAGGTACGAGAAGACATGACCGACACCACCTCGCGTCTGCTGATCACCGGCGCCGCAGGAAACATGGGCAAGATGCTGCGGCCGCTACTCCGCAAACCCGGCCGCACCCTCCGCCTGTTCGACATCGCCGACATCACCGACATCGACCCCGGACACGAGGAGTACGTACAGGGTTCGGTCACCGACCGCGCCGCCGTGGCCGCCGCGGTCGAGGGCGTCGACGCCGTGCTCCACCTGGGCGGACTCAGCACCGAGGACTCGTGGGAGAACATTCTGTCCGTCAACGTCGACGGCACCCAGGCGGTGTTCGAGGCCGCCGTCGCGCATGGCGTGACGCGCGTGATCGCAGCGTCGAGCAACCACGCCGTGGGCTTCTGGACGCACGCGGAGGCCGGCGGTGACCCGCTGCCCGGCGACGTTCCGCCGCGCCCGGACGGGTTCTACGGCTGGAGCAAGGCCGCGGTCGAGGCACTGGGCCGGCTGTACCACGACCGTTTCGGCATCGACGTCGTCAACCTGCGCATCGGCTCGAGCTTCGACCGGCCGCCCAACTACCGCGGGCTCGCGTCCTGGATGTCGCCTGCCGACACCGCACGCCTGATCGAGGCCGCACTGTCCGACTCCGCCAAGGGATTTCACACCGTGTGGGGCATTTCGCGGAACACCCGCAGCTGGTGGTCCGCAGCGGAGGGCGCCGCCATCGGCTACGAACCCCAGGACGACGCGGAGGTGTTCGCGGACGAGTTCCTCGCCGACCACGAGTGGTCCTTCGACGACCCGATCCTCCAGCGGGTCGGCGGGGCGTTCTGCGACCACCCGCTCGGGCAGCGGATGCGGTGACGTCCCGAGGTGGGCGCCGTGGGCGCCCACCTCGAATGCGTCAGACCGAGAAGTCGCGGATGATGCGGCCCAGCGCGTCGAGTTGCACCGCGTTGACCAACCCGAGGTGATAGAGGTGCAGCTCGTTGGCTCCGGCCGCGACCGTGGCCGCGACGTGGCCGCTCACGTCGTCGAGGTTCTTCGGCGGCAGCACCGACACGTAGGCCCCGACGTCGGCGGCATCACCGACGATCGCCCGGGTTTGTTTCGTGACGGCGACGGTCTCCGCGGTCCCCGGCCAGGCCGAGACGAGCACGGCATCGACGCCTCCCGCAGCGGCGGACGTCAGCGCAGGCGAAGGCCCGGTCTTCCAGGGGTTCGGATGACCGTGCAGCGTGACGCGGGCCGACGGAATCTCGGCCCGCACGGCGCCGAGCACCGCACCCCGGAGGGCGTCGGCCTCCGCATGGCGCACGGACAGCACGGCCTCGGCCTCCGCCTCGTCGAGGACGTCGGTGATCACGGCGTCCGGAGCGAGCATGCTCCGGGTCAGCGCGTCCACGCCGGCACGCAGCTTGGCCGCCAGCTTGTCCGGATCGACGCCCCGATCCGCCCACAGCGCCCGTTCCCGTTCGGTGCAGCTGATCGACATCAACGTGTCGCCGATACCCGGATAGGCACCATCGGTCTTCTCGTGTGGACCGACGTGCGCGATACCCAGTTGTCCGCACGCCTCGATCGACACACCGTGCAGGGCGACGCCGCGCACCGCCTCCGCGGTGAGGGTGCGGGCATACCGGACGATGTCCGGGTGCCCGGGCGCAAGCGCGTAGGGGTAGCGGTCCCCGAAGCAGTTGACGACGGTGGCGGCCGGATGCGCATGTCCGAGAACAGTGCTGTGGGACAGCACGATCCACGCGTTCACCTCGATGCCGGCGTCGATCAGGATTTGAGCCGCATCCGCGAACGCATCCTCGGATCCGGCCCAGGTCGCCGCCCTGGCCGTGACCGCGTGACCGTCCCACGCAGCGGGCCGGATCGGGCGGTACAGCGCGGCGTGGTGGGCGTCGACCACCTTGTGCGCCGGATGCAGCGGCGTCGCGGCGCGGGTCGAGTGATAGCTGGCGGCGAGCGAGATCTCGGCGACCCCGAGGGCGCGCGCACGGTCGACGAAGTGCGGATCACCGAGCACGTCCCACGGATAGGCGTGGGCGACGATGCGATCGACGGTTCTTTCGGACATGTGAAACCCCTCGACAATTTGGCAACAGAATTCGGTAGACAAGACGGAGTTCACACATGGGAACACACGATTCACCCCACTGTCCACGATCGACCCCTGCCGATCGGCGCCGCGACGCCGTTCGCGACGTCCTCGGGGTGGACGATGAACAGGCGGCGATCACACCCGACGTGCGACACGGCAGGTCGTGGAACCGAGACGGCGTCGCCGGTCGCGAACTCTCCTGGGCGGCCGGTGACGACGGTCCGAGTACCGCGGCCTGGCTCTTGCGCCCCGACCGGCCGGCCGAGTCCGCGGCGCGTCCCGCGGTTCTGCTGATGCACGCCCATGACGGCGTCAAGTTCTACGGCAGGGAGAAGGTCGCCGACGGCCCCGACGGAGTCCCACCGGGCGTCGCCGAACTCCGGACACGGGGGTACGACGGCTTGGCCGTCGCAACAGGGCTGGTGCAGGCAGGTTTCGTCGTACTCGTGCACGACGTCTTCCCCTGGGGCAGCCGGCGCGTGCCCTGGCCCGAACTACCGGGCCGCGCCAGGTCGGCGGGTTTCACCGCATACCCACCCGGGCCCGACACCCCCGATGTTCGCCGGTGCCGATACGAGGCGGCGGCCCGTGAGCACGAGAACGGCCTCGCGAAGGCAGCGACCCTGACCGGCACCTCGCTCGCCGCCCGGATCGTCGCCGAGGACCTGCGGGCGCTGAACGTTCTCCTCGCGACCGACGGCGTCGACCCGAACAGGGTGGCCGCGGCGGGATTCTCGGGCGGCGGGGCTCGCGTCGCGCACCTGCTGGCGTGTTCGACGCGCCCGCGAGCAGGGGTGATCACCGCGATGATGAGCACTTTTGCCGATGTCGCGGACGGCAGGGCAGACGATACGACGTGGCTGATGATCACGCCGGGCCTGCCGGCGGTGTGCGACTGGCCGGAGGTCGCCGCATGCGCTGCGCCGCGGCCGCTGCTGGTCCAGTTCGCGCGGAACGATTCGCACTTCGGCCTGCAGGGGATGCGGGACTCCGAGAGCCTGCTGCGGCGCGCGTACGACGGGTCCGATGCGCTGACCACGCAGTGGTTCGCAGGCGGACATCGGTTTTCGGCCGAAATGCAGGTCGATGCCGCCGACTGGCTCCTCTGCACCGTCTAACCGATCACGCTTGACAGGACCTTGTGACTGCCGTCATAGTGAGTTCGACAATTCACATAGAGAACGTGAGTTCACATACATGAACGACACGGACGCGCCGCCACCGGAGCCCCCGAGCACACCGGGCTCTACGGGAAGGCCGGAGGCCGTAGTCGTTCCCCTCACCTTCCCCGCTGACGAGCCACCTCCGTGATCTCGCGACAGCAGCAGTAGCCACAATCCCCTGACCCGCCGGCGCGACCGGCACCGAACTTCGGAGCGTGCACCATGGTCACCACCACCTCCCACAGGCCAGGAGGGCAGTCCGCGGCCGCGCCGCCGGCCTCTCCCGGTCGCATTCGCCGCAGACCGGCCTGGCGCAGGGCTGCAGCGCCCTACATCCTGATCGCGCCGGTCGTCATCCTGCTGGCCGTCTTCATCTTCTACCCGGTCGGCAGCGTCTTCTACTACAGCCTGCAGTACTACAACCCGACGACGCCGTGGGACAACGGTTTCGCCGGCCTCGACAACTTCCGGCTGATGTTCGCCGACTCCCTCTTCTGGACGAGCCTGGTCACGACCGCGAAGTGGGTGGGATTTCAGGTCGTGTTCCAGCTGATCCTCGGCCTCGGGCTGGCCCTGCTGGTCAACGAGGTGTTCCGGGGCCGCGGCCTGGCACGCGCCCTGGTGTTCTCCCCCTGGGCGGTCTCCGGCGTCCTCACCACCGGCATCTGGCTGCTGATCTACAACCCGTCCACGGGCCTGTTCAAACTTCTCGGAAACATGGGCATCGGAGACGGCACCGCCGCACCGATCGCCGACCCGGACACCGCGTTCTGGGCGACGGGCGTCGCGGAACTGTGGCGCGGTGTTCCGTTCTTCGCCATTCTCATCCTGGCTGAACTGCAGAGCGCCCCCAAGGACCTGTACGAGGCGGCCAACGTGGACGGCGCCAACCGCTGGCAGCGGTTCCGCTTCGTCACCCTCCCGCACCTGAAGGCCGTCATCATCCTGTCGACGCTGCTGCGCGGTGTGTGGGAGTTCAACAACGTCGATCTGCTCTACACCCTCACGGCGGGCGGCCCCGCCGACGTCACCACGACGCTCCCGCTGTACGTCTCACAACTCGCGACCACCGCCCAGGACTTCGGATACGGCTCGGCACTCACCACGGTCGCATTCGTGATCCTGCTGTTCTGCTCGATCCTCTACTTGCGCCTGAGCAAGTTCAACAGTGAGAAGGTCTGACCGCCGTGACCACCACCACCGATCGCCCCACCGTTGTGCTGCCCGAGCCGGACACCACCGGGACGCCGCGGGTGCGCACGAAGAAGCCGCGCCTGTTCAGCGTCGGACTGCCGCTCGCCCTGTACCTGCTGTTCACACTCGTGCCGTTCTACTGGATGATCGTGTTCGCGTTCCGGCCCGCCGGATCGAACTCGATGCTCCCCTGGCCCCTCACATTCGAGCACTTCGACACCGTGTGGAACACCCTCGGCTTCAGCTTCTTCTTCAAGAACAGCCTCATCGTTGCCGCATTGTCGCTCGTCCTGACCACCTTCGTCGCGCTGGCCACCGGATACGCGTTGGCCCGCTTCAAGTTCCGCGCCAAGATCCCGTTGGTGATGGCCCTGCTGTGCAGTCAGTTCGTGCCCGGCGCCATGCTGCTCATCCCGCTGTTCCAGGTGTTCCGCGAGATGAACCTCGTCAACAACCTGACGGGACTCATCGTCGCCGACACCGTTTTCCAGCTTCCGCTGGCCGCCATGCTCATGGCAGGTTTCATCGCGCAGATCCCGGTCGAACTGGAGGAAGCCGCGATGGTCGACGGCTGCTCACGCCTGCGCGCGTTCCGCATCATCATGCTGCCGCTGCTGCGGCCCGGCCTGATCGCCGTCGGATCGTTCGCCTTCATCGGCAGCTGGAACAACTTCCTGTTCGGCCTGATGTTCATCAGTAGCCAGGACAAATTCACGCTGCCGGTCGGCCTCAGCTACACCATCGGCTCCTACAACGTCGACTTCGGAGTTCTCGCCGCGGGCGGTCTCATCGCCGCCGTGCCGGTGGTCGCCGTCTTCGCCGTCATCCAGAAGTACCTCGTCCAGGGCCTGAGCGCCGGCGCCGTCAAGGGCTGATCATGACTTTCGAAAAGAGGATCCACATGAACCGGCGAACGCTCCTGCGCTCCACCCTGGTCGGGGCGGCGGCCACGCTCGTGCTCGCCTCCTGCAGTTCCGAGACGTCGCTGCCCGACGGCGCCCTCGGCGATCCGAACAACGCCCAGCTCACGTTCTGGGACAACAACGCCGGACCGGACCGCACTCCGCTGTACGAGGAGCTGATCCGCCGGTTCGAGGCCGCCAATCCCGGCATCGACATCCAATACGTGGGCCTTCCGTCGGACAGCGCCCAGCAGAAGTACCAGACCGCGCTCGCCGGCGGCTCGGCACCGGACCTCGGTATCGTGTCCACCGCCTACCTCGCGCCGCTCGTCGCCCAGGACGCCGTCATCTCACTCGACGACTTCATGGCGGCGTCACCGCAGCGCGACGAGTACGACGCCGGAATTCTCGAGTCGGCACGCGAATCCGGCGGCGGCGAGCATTTGTTCGGGCTCCCGTACACCAGCAACAACGCCACCCTCTGGTATCGCGCCGACTGGTTCGCCGAGGCCGGGATCGAACCGCCGGACACCTACGACGAATTCTTCGAGGCCGCGAAGGATCTGACCGACAAGGACGACGGCCGTTACGGATTCACCATTCGCGGCGGCGCCGGATCGATCTACCCGCTGCTGCAGTACATGTTCGCCAGCACCGGAATCGAGAGTTTCTTCGAGGACGGCGAGTCGACGCTGAACCGTCCCGAGATGGTCGACGCCATCGAACGCTTCGCCGCGCTCTACGACGTCGCCACCCCGACCGCCGACGTCAACAACGGCTTCCCGCAGATGGTCGCGAGCTTCGGCGGCGGATCGGTGGCGATGATGCAGCACAACCTCGGCTCGCTGAGCAACCACGAGAAGGCACTCGGCGACAAGGCCGGCGCCGTGGCCCTGCCGCGCAACGAGGACGGAAAGCGTACCGTCATGACCGACCCGTTCCCGTCGTACACCGTCTTCAAGAGCAGCAAGCACCAGGCCGCGGCGTGGAAGTTCCTCGAGTTCATGACGTCCCAGGAATCGCAGGCGTACTGGAACGAGCGGGTCGGGCAGATCCCGGTCAACAAGGCTGCCCGCTCCGCACCGGAGTTCGCGAGCATGCCGTCGGTGCAGGCCGCGCTCGCGGCACTGGACGACCCGAAAACGGTGCTGGTCACGCCGCCGGACTACCTGCCCGACTTCGGCAAGATCGTTCAGGTGCAGATGCTCGGCCAGTGGCAGAAGGTGCTCATCGGGCAGCTCAGCGCGCAGGACTTCGCCGACGACTTCGCCGAGAAACTCGACCGCTCCATGGCCAAGTACGTCGCCCGCCAGGGCAAATAAGACATTTCGAAGAGGAAGCGAATCATCATGTCCAGCGTGATCACAGAAGTCGCCGTGCAGGTTTTCAAGACGGAGGCACGCACCTCGGTCGACTCGTACGGTCATCGCCATCCCGGCCCGTCCGTGCCGACGACCGGGGCGCTCCTGCGGATCACCGACTCCGACGGCGTCAGCGGGTACGTCCTGGGCAAGCCGAACTACCTTCGGCAGGACCAGGTGGAGCAGCATTTCCGGCCCGTCCTGCTCGGCTCCGACCCGCTGGCGCGGGAAGCGGCGGACAAGAAGTGGGCGATCCGGCAGCGGACGCGGGCGGTCGAGCTGCCCGAACACACGTGCAGTTATCTGGACCAGGCGCTGTGGGACCTCGCGGGCAACAAGTTCGACACACCCGTGTGGAAACTGCTCGGCGGCGCGCGCACCGAGGTCAAGGCGTATGCCAGCACCATGTGCGGTGACGACATCGACGGCGGCCTCGCCACGCCGGAGGACTACGCGAACTTCGCCGTCGACCTGAAAAAGCGTGGCTACCAGGGCATCAAACTGCACACCTGGATGCCGCCGCTTCCGGACGCCCCCAGCCTGAGCCGTGACATCGACGCGTGCGCCGCGGTCCGCGACGCCGTCGGCGAGGACTTTTCGCTGATGCTCGACGGGTACCACTGGTATTCACGCACCGACGCCCTGAAACTCGGGCGCGAACTGGACCGGCTGAAGTTCGATTGGTTCGAGGAGCCGATGGACGAGTTCTCGCTGCGCTCGTACAAGTGGCTCGCCGACCAGATCGACACCCCGGTGATCGGCCCCGAGACGACGCCGGGCAGGCACCGGTCCCGTGCCGACTGGATCGCGAACGACGCGTGCGACATCCTGCGCGTCGGGGCCATGAACGGCGGTGGCATCACCCCGGCCCTGAAGACGATGCACATGGCCGAGGGCTTCGGCCTCGAGTGCGAGATCCACGGCAACGGCGCCCCCAACCTCGCGCTCGTCGGCGCCGCCAACAACGTCCAGTGGTACGAGCGCGGTCTTCTGCACCCGCACGTCGACTACGACTGGGTGCCGCCGCACCTGAAGTCCATCGTCGACCCCGTCGATGAGAACGGCATGGTGGCGATGCCACAGCGACCGGGTCTCGGCGAGGACATCGATCTCGAGTACATCGCGGCCAACCTCGTCGCGGAGTACTGAGTGCGACCCCTCGCCGCCACCGGGCACGGGTCAGTAGGTGATATCGCGTTCAGAATGAGAGATAGTGTCTTCATGGTGACAGAAGACACGCGTGGGGCGGCCCCGGAATCCCAACCGGTCAAATCCGCCGAACGCACCATCCACATCCTCGAGACGCTCGCCGCGTCGCCGACCCGCATGAGCCTCGGCGAGCTGCAGGAAGCGTGCAAATATCCGCGCTCGAGTCTGCACGCGCTCCTGCGTACGCTCAAGGATCTGCGGTGGATCGAGGCGGACGAGTCGGGTTCCCGCTACGGCATCGGCACCCACGCGCTGCTCACCGGCACGTCGTATCTCGACAAGGATTCGGTCGTGTCGAGGGCGGCGGCGGTGCTCGAGGCGCTCCGGTCGGAAGTCAGCCACACCGTGCACTTCGCGCGGCGCGACGAGGAAAGCGTCATCTACCTCGCCAGCCGCGGATCGAAGGTCGAGGTTCGGCGGATGCATCGCGTCGGCCGCAAACTGCCGTGCCACGTCACCGCACTCGGGCAGGCGCTTCTCGCCGAACTCACCACCGGCGAGGTCCGGGAGTTGCTTCCCGCCAAACTCGAACGGTTCACCGACAACACCATCGTCGATCTCGACGACCTCGTCACCGAACTCGGCGAGGTCCGCAACCGGGGGTGGGCCCTCGAACGGGAACAGGGCACGGTCGGCGTGGTGTGCATCGCCACTGTTGTGCCCTACCGGATCCCCGCCACTGACGCCCTGAGCGTGTCCATGCCCGCCGAGGTCGCGTCGTACCCGGGTGAGCTGGAGCGGATCGCCGGTGTGCTGACGAGGCACGCGTCCGCATGGGCCCGGGAATTGAGGGCGGAGGGGGTCCGCTGACGCGGCGTTCCGAGAGTCCGGCGGCGACAGGGCCGTGTCGTGCGCCGTCGAGGTGTGCGGCCCGCCGGACGCTGCTGGTAGCTTTCAGATCGAATCGAGCACACTGACGGGCTTTGCGCGGTACCCGTTTGGCCACGAGCAGGAAGCGAAACGATGGAGAACGGCATTTCCACGAACGGATCGGGCGGCAATGGCTCCGCGGGCACGAGCCCGGCGACGGGGTCCCCTTTCGCCGAACCGGGCACGGGCGGACTGACCGGCAGCAGCAACGGCAACGGCAAGTCCACGACCAGCTCCGCCGAGACGTTCACCTTCCCGCTGCCCACGCGCAGCTCGGGTTCGCACAGCACCGAGGAGCCGGCCGAGGCCTCCGACACGACGGCGTCGTTGGAATCTCGTGGACGCACCGTCATGCGCCGCAACGCGATGGGAGTGGCAGCCGTGCGAGTCGCGGGCCGTCTTGCACACACCGAACTCCTCGAGGAGCACCTCGCGTCGGCGAGCAGTCACTCCGCCGATCCGACCGTGGACGCCGACGAACTGCTGGCGCTGCTCGGCGAGTACCTCGTCGCGGCCGGGTTCGAACGCCCCGAGATCCACGCGAAACTGAACGGCCAGTCGATCGTCGTCGACCTGCGTTCGCCCTCGACCGCGCGCTGACCCCTGCCGCCGGGTGCGGTCAGGGCCACAGCACCTCACGGATCCACCGGTCCGCCTCCCGGCGGTAGAGCCGGCGCACGTGCCTGCGTCCGGGGTCCGCCTGCCAGAATTCGACACTGTCGGGGACGATGCACCATGCCCGCCAGTTCTCCGACACGAAGTCGGGGTCGGCCTCGATGCGGGCCACCGCCGCCGCGACCGTGCGTTCGTATTCGGCGGGATCGTCCAGCACCTCGCTCTGCCTGCTGGCGGCCGCCACGGCCCGCGCGGTGACCGACCGTTCGCGGAAGTCGCGTGCCGACAGTGCCGGCTCCCCCTCGACCACGGTGCCGCGCACCCGCACCTGCCTGCCCTGTTCGCGCCAGTAGAACGACAGTGCCGCAACGGGATTCGCGGCCAGGTCGCGACCCTTCGGCGAGCGAGTGTCACCCGAGAACCAGAAGCCCTGCTCCGTGACGTCCTTGAGGAGCAGGAAACGCGCGTCCGGATTCCCGTCGGCGTCGACCGTCGACAACGCAGCGGCGTGCGGTTCCGGAACACCGGCGTCCGCGGCCTCCTCGATCCAGTCGAGGAACAGCGCCGTCGGTGAATCCGGCAGCGTGTCGGCGGGCGCAGGTGTCGCGCCGCCGAGCGCCGGGAGGGCGCGGATCCAGGCGCGGGTGTCCGGAAACGACGAGCGGTCGGGTGCAGTCGGCATGTTCGGCATGAGCCGACACTAGCCGCGGCCGGATCGTTCAGTCGGACACGGCCGGATCGGCAGGCCCCACCAGCATCCAGCGATGACCGAACGGATCGATGAGGGTGGCGTTGCGGTGTCCGTGGCCCTCCGAGATCCAGCGTTCGACGGTGCCGCCGGCGTCGCGGGCACCCACCAGCACGGCATCGGGGTCGTCGACGGACAACATCAGGCTCACGGACGTCGAACCGGACTCCGGCGCGGTCAGACCCATCTCGGGGAATTCCTCCGCGAGATAGATCATGCCGGTCGGCAACCGCAGTTCCGCATGACCGACCCGGCCGTCGTCCATGACGATCGGCTCACCCACCACCCGGGCGCCGAACACCTTGGAATACCACTCGATCGCCTCGACACCGCGCCGCACCGTCAGGTACGGCAGCGCGCCGGGAACGGGGACTTCCGGCAACGTCGTCACCTCCCAGTGTCCGTGATGCGTCGAGTCCCAGTCTGCCCTCTCAGGCGGACGCCGGAGGTTGCAACATCGCCCATTTGTTGGAAGTGAGCCGGAAACTCGGGAAATCGGACAGCGCCGCAACCGATTCCCAGGTGCGTTCGTATCCGGTGTGCGTGATCCGCCAGTTGCCGTCGGCGCACCGAAGGTAACGATCGTGGTAATAGGCAGACCCGCGCAGCAGCATGCCGTCCTCGGGAATCAGCGTGGTGTCCGCGAGGAACCACACGCCGACGGCGGTGTCGCCGGTGACGGTGATTTCGGGTTGGCCGCACTGATGCTCGGTGATGACGTGTGTCCCGAGGGTGTTCTCGAGGAAGGACACGAACGAGTCACGGGAGTCGAACGTGAGGTATTCGCTGTACGTCGCGGTGACGTCCGGGACCATCGTGTCGGCGAACTCCACCCACGACTTCGTGTCGAGTGCACGTGAGTAACGGTGCTTGAGCTGCTCGATCTGTTTGATCGCTTCGAGATCCATGACCCCCGCCTCCTGTGCAGCGACATGCAAACCCTGGACTGCAGATTAGTCCGAGAATCTGCAGGTTCGCGTTGGATTCCCCCGTTTTGCCCGGATCATGCATATTCAGGCCGTGATCCGGGACACGAAAAGGTTACGAAATGACTGCATGGCCTGCGCTCCAGCACACACTCCACACTACCTTAGGCAACCCTCACCTGACAGTAGCGCGGTCTGGCGGGCGTTCCCGGAACTGCGATGCCCGAATCTCTTTGCCGCACAAGATTTTCAGTGATCATTATCGTATCGGGTCATACGGGAAGAGGCGACCACACCGAACGCCGGACACGATTGCTGTGACCCCGCCTCCACAGATACCTCGCCCCGCGCTACCGTGACGCCGAGAGGTCACACGAGAGGGGACTCCATGGATCCGGCCCGTATACCGGTGATCGTCGGTGTCGGCGACGTCGGCTCCGGCCGCGCGGGCGAACCGGCAGGCCCACGGGAACCGCTCGACCTGATCACCGACGCCGCGCGCGCCGCACTCGCCGACAGCGGATCCCCCGCCCTCGGTTCCCGGATCGACGCGATCCACGCGGTGAAGACCGTCAGCTGGTCGTACGACGACCTCCCCGGACTGCTGGCCGCCCGGTTGACGCTGCCGTCACCGCGGTCGAGCACGTCCCCGATCGGCGGACACTGGCCCGCGGCACTCCTCGACCGCATCGGCGACGACATCGCCGCGGGCCGGTCGTCGGCGGCGCTCCTCGTCGGCGGCGAATCGCAGGCGACCATGACGGCGCTCCGGAAGTCGGGCACCGATCCGGCGTCGCTGGGCTGGGAGTCGGCGCCGGGCGGCCCGCCAGCGTTCGACCCGGCGGATCTCGGGAGCCGGGCGATGCAGCGCGCCGGCCTGATCGTGCCGACCCGGGTGTACCCGTTGTTCGAGAACCGCGTGGCGCACGAATCGGGTCTCGGCCCCGGCGAATCCCTGACGGAATCGGCGCGGATGTATGCGGCGTTCTCCGAACTGGCGGCGAAGAACCCGGCGTCGTGGACGTCCGAGGTGCATTCCGCCGAGGACATCGCCGCGGTGGGTCCGGGCAACCGGATGGTGTGCGAACCGTATCCGCTGATGCTCAACGCCATGCCGTTCGTCGATCAGGCCGCCGCGGTGCTGGTGTGCTCCCTCGCCGTCGCCCGCGACCACGGTGTCCCCGAGGGACGCACGGTGTACCTGTGGGGCGGCGCAGGTGCCACCGATCCCGTGGACGTACTGAGCCGCAACGGTTTCGGCACCTCGGCGGCGATGACGGACGCGGTGCAGCGGGCGCTGTCGCGGGCCTCGGTCGACACTGCGGCACTGGACATCGTCGACGCCTACAGCTGCTTCCCGGTGGTGCCGAAGCTCCTGACCCGCACGCTCGGCCGCGGGGACCTCGTGCCGAGCGTGACGGGCGGCCACTCCTTCTTCGGCGGCCCCCTCAACAGCTACACGCTGCATTCGATCGCCGAGGTCACCCGCAGGCTCCGGGAGGACGGGGGAACAGCCCTGGTCCACGGCAACGGCGGATATCTGACGTACCAGCACGTCGTGTTGCTGGCCGGCGCCCCGCATCCGGGCGGATACGTCGGCGATCCGGAGCCGGCACACCTCACAGCGCAGGCACCGGAACTCGTCGCCGGATACGAAGGCCGAGCCGACATCGTCACCTCCACGGTGGAATACGGCCGCGACGGCGCCCCGGCGACCGGGTTCGTCGTCGCGCACACCCCCGACGGCCGGCGTCTCGCCGGCCACACGGGCGCCGAGGTGGCGGCCGCACTGTCCGCCTTCGCGCAGACCCCGGCGCGGTCGGCGATCGGGCGGTCCGTGCACGTCACCGATCGCGACGGCGTCCTGTCCCTGCGATTCTGACGGAGCTGGTCCAGGTCGGCTAATCCAGGTCGGCGGCCAGCTCCATCCACTGTTCCTCGGTGGCTTCCTTGTCCGCGACGACCTGCTTGAGCTCGGCGTCGAGCTTCTGCAGCTTGTCCGGATCGGTGGCGGCCTCCGCCAGCTTCTCGTGCAGCGTCCGTTCCCGGTCGTCCAGCTTCGCGACCGCACGCTCGAGCCGCGACAGTTCCTTGCGCGCGGCGCGTTCGGCCGCCCCGTCCCGCACCTGCTTGGGCGCGGACGCACCGGTCGCCGTCGACGCCACCGACGGCGCGCCGGTGTCGACCATTTTCGCGCGCCGACGCAGGTAGTCCTCGATGCCGCCGGGCAGGTTGGTCAGCTTGCCGTCGCCGAACAACGCCCAGGTGGTGTCACAGATGCGTTCGATCAGGTACCGGTCGTGGCTGATCACGACCATCGTGCCCGCCCAGCCGTCGAGGATGTCCTCGAGTTGCTGCAGGGTGTCGATGTCGAGGTCGTTGGTCGGCTCGTCGAGCAGCAGGACGTTCGGCTCCGACATCAGCACCCGCGTCAGCTGCAGCCGGCGACGCTCGCCACCGGACAGGTCACCGACCGGTGTGCGCTGCCGGGCGGGGGTGAAGCCCAGCCGTTCGGCGAGCTGCCCGGCCGACACCTCCTTGTCGCCCAACGTGATCCGCTCGGCGACGTCCTTGACGGCCTCGAGCACCCGCATGTTCGTCGGCAGGTCGTCGAGTTCCTGACGGAGCCAGCCGATGTGCACCGTCTGCCCCTGGATGCGTTTGCCGGACGCCGGCGAGATCTCCCCGGCGAGCGTGCGCAGGAGCGTCGTCTTGCCGGAGCCGTTGACGCCGACCAGACCGACACGCTCGCCGGGCGCCAGCCGCCACGTGAGGTCGTCGACGAGGACCCGGCCGTCCGGCGTCTCCAGGCGCGCGTCCTCGAGTTCGATGACGACCTTGCCGAGCCTGCGCTGCGCGAACGACGCCAGCGCCACGTTGTCGCGGGGCGGCGGGACATCCGCGATCAACGCCTCGGCGGCCTCGATCCGGTACTTGGGCTTGGACGTGCGGGCAGGTGCGCCGCGCCGCAGCCAGGCCAGTTCCTTACGGGCGAGGTTGCGGCGGCGTTCCTCGGACGCGTCGGCCTGCCGGGAGCGTTCCGCCCGGGCGAAGATCCAGTCGTTGTATCCGCCCTCGTAGCTTTCGACCCTGCCGCCCACCACTTCCCACGTGCGGTTGGCCACCGTGTCGAGGAACCACCGGTCGTGGGTCACGACCACCAGCGCGCTGCGACGGGTGACGAGATGTTCCGCCAGCCACTGCACACCCTCGACGTCGAGGTGGTTGGTCGGCTCGTCGAGCACCAGCAGATCGAGGTCCTGGACGAGCGCGGCCGCCAGCGCAACGCGTCGCCGCTCACCACCCGACAGTCCGTCGACCGACACCTCGAGACCGAGGTTGTCGATGCCGATGCCTGCCAGGATCGACCGGATGCGGGCGTCGCCCGCCCACTCGTGGTCGGCGACCCCGAGCGGTCCGAGCACCACGTCGCCGACGCTCGACCCGGGCGGCAGGACGCCTCGCTGGGTCACGACCGCCATCCGGAGGCCGCCGACCCGGCTGACACGCCCCGAATCGGGAGCCTCCACCCCTGCGAGCACCTCGAGCATGGTGGTCTTGCCACCGCCGTTGAGGCCGACGACGCCGATGCGTTCGCCTTCCTGCACTCCGAGGGATACCGAATCGAGCAGCGGCTTGATGCCGAAGGACTTCGATACCTGCTCGAGATTGATCAGATTCGCCATCAGTGCGATCCCTCCGCCGCGTCGTTGATTATTCGGGCGCCCGGTACGGGTCCGCTGGCGACTCGCACCGTGCGACACACCCCCGCACCTGCGAGTTCTGCGCTGACACGGACCGCGGCATCCGCTTCAGCACATAGAAAGGCACAGGTCGGGCCGGACCCGGAGACGATGCCGGCCAGGGCGCCCGCCGCGACCCCGGCACGCAGCGTCCGCCGCAGTCCCGGATTCAGCGACAGGGCGGCCGACTGCAGGTCGTTGCCCAGCAACGGGGCCAGCGTGGCGGCGTCGCCCGTCGTGAGGGCGTGCATCAGGTCTTCGGGTCCGCCGAGTCGTGGCGGATTCCCGTCGGCACGCAGCCGGTCCAGTTCCCGGAACACGGTCGGGGTGCTCAGGCCGCCCTTCGCGAGCGCGAGCACCCAGTGGAACGTGCTGCGGGAGAGCACCGGCAGCAGTCGCTCGCCGCGTCCGGTCCCGACCGCGGTGCCGCCGTGGAGGGAGAACGGCACGTCGCTGCCCAGTTTCGCGGCGAACCCGTCGAGTTCCTCCCGCGACAGGTCGAGCTGCCACAGCGCGTTCAGACCGACCAGCGTCGCGGCGGCGTCGGCGCTGCCGCCGGCCATTCCGCCGGCCACCGGGATGCCCTTGTCGATGGCGATCTCCACGTCGGGACGCCGCCCCGCTTCGGCGGCGAGCATCTCGGCGGCCTGCCACACGAGGTTGCCGCTGTCGGTGGGCACGACGCGGGCGTCCTCACCGCGGACCTTCACCGACAGCGTCTCCGCCGGGACCACGGACACCGTGTCGCCGAGTGAGAGCGCCTGGAACACCGTCTTCAGCTCGTGATAGCCGTCGTCCCGCAGGTCCCCGACGGCCAGATGCAGATTGACCTTGGACGGGGCCCTGACGACGACGGGGCGAGGAACGACGGAAAGCACAAGGGTAGAGCTTAGGCGCTCCCGGTACGGGTGCGGAAATGCGCACCATCACGCACTTTGCCGCTCACCTGCGTCACAGGCGCGGGCCGAGCCGGGTGGTGAGGCTGCCGCCGCGGGCGAGGGGCAGACGCGTCCGCGCCGACCGGATGTCACCTGCGACTTCCGCCGGCCGGTCGTCCGGGTACCGCAGTTCGCTGGTGACGGCCGCCGGACCGTCCAGCATGTCGTGCGAGACGGTGCCGACGCCGAGTTCCAACTGGTGCCGGAGCAGCGGCAGGTCGCCGAGATCGGCGTTGGTGACCCCGACCCAGCGTCCCGCGCTCTCCCCCGCCCGCCCGATCTGCACCCGCTCACGCAGCAGAAACGTCGCCGACTCCATGAGAGACACCGTCGTCTCGACGCGATGCTCCGCGCCACCCGCGACCACCGTGGGTTCCAGTGCGCAGTCGAGCACGGCGTCGTCCCCGACCTCCACCGACCACTGCGCGGTGGACTGCACCTCACCGCGGCCGGGCAGGGCCAGCGACGCCGCGACGCTGCGCAGCGTCAACCGGGCACCCGGCAGCACCCGGACGGTGATGTCCCAGTGGTCGCCGCCGAGCGGGGTCGCGGCGGTGCCGATCACGTGGACCGTGTCGCGGCCGGTGATCCGCGCCGCCAGTCCCCCGGCCGCGGAGATTCGCGGACTGCGATCGGGGGACGCGAGAATCGTCAGTTCGGTGCGCACTACTGGTGCACGGCGGCGAGCGTGCGCACCTGCTCCCGCACCCACTCCAGCGCCGGTCCGGACGACGGGTCCTCCGTCAACGAGATCAGTGCGGTGGGCCTGCCCTCGCGAACCCGCTCGGCGTCGCGGCGCATCACCCCGAGATCGGCCCCGACCATCGGTGCGAGGTCGGTCTTGTTGATCACGAGCAGATCCGAGAACGTCACACCGGGACCGCCCTTGCGGGGAACCTTGTCACCGCCGGCGACGTCGACGACGAAGATCTGCACGTCGATGAGGCCCGACGAGAACGTCGCGGTGAGATTGTCGCCGCCCGACTCCACCAGGATCAGGTCGAGCGGCGGGTTGGCCGCGATCAGGTCGTCGATGGCGTCGAGGTTGGCGGTGATGTCGTCGCGGATCGCCGTGTGGGGGCAGCCACCGGTCTGCACGGCGGCGATGCGTTCGTCCGGCAGCACGGCGTGGCGGCGCAGGAAGTCCGCATCCTCGGTGGTGTAGATGTCGTTGGTCAGCACCGCCAGCGACAACTCCTCGCGCAGTTGCCTACAGAGCGCGGCGACGAGCGCCGTCTTGCCCGACCCGACCGGGCCGCCGATCCCGATGCGGACCGGTTCCCCCGCCACCCGGACCCGGCGGGGACGGTCGTGGTGGTGGTCGTGCGGTTCTCCGTCGATGAAATGTGGTGGCATGGTTGATTTCTCCTTACTGGGTGCAGCGGCTGTCACGACACTGGGTACAACGCTGTCACGACACGAACAGGGGGCGGTCCCGCAGAACATGCCGTTCGGCGACGACGTCCAGGAACGGGTCGGACACGCTCGCGAGTCCGGTCACGCAACGGTCGGCGATGTCGTCGCACAGGTCGGCCAGCGCGAACGTGCACGCGGCGACCTGCGCGGGATCGAGAGCGAGCAGACGCTGCGCGGCGATCGCGGACCCGGTCATGGTGGTGTACACGAAGACCAGCGCCGCCTCCCGCGGTCCGACCCCGGTGACGGCTCCGACCATCCCCGACACCACCGGCAGGTGCGGACGCGGTCCGAGCGGCGACCAGTCGTGCCCGGCCCACGTGGTGCGGGCCAGCCGCAGCAGCCCTCGCCCCTGCGCCCGCGAAGACGACCGCGCCGCCGGGGACGGGGTGCGCGCGTCCATCTCGGCGTCGGCCCGTTCGGCGGTGAGCCCGCCCGCGCACACCGCCGCGGTGACCGATCCCCCGACGAGCCCGGCGGTCCGGATCCGCCGCCGCAGGAACGCTTCCGTCGTGGCGACGTCGCGAACCACACCGCCGGCGACGGCCTCCTCGATGCCGCCCGAATGCACGTGGCCGCCCGTGGGCAGCCTCGAGTCGGCGAGCGACATCAGGTGAGCGAGGCGCATCAGAACAGGAAGTATCGCTGGGCCATGGGCAGTTCCGTCGCCGGTTGCTCTTCCCACACCTCGCCGTCGATGCGGACCGTGAACGTGTCCGGGTCCACCTCGATCCGCGGCTGCGCGTCGTTGCGCGGCATGTCGGCCTTGCCCCGCGACCGCACGTTCGCGACCGGCACCAGTCGCCGGTTCAGGTCCAGCCGATCCGCCAGTCCGTCCTCGAGGGCGTGCGGTGCGACGAAGTGCACGGACGTGGCCGCCGCCGCCTTGGGGGCCGCCCCGAACATCGGGCGCGGCAGCACCGGTTGCGGAGTCGGTATGGACGCGTTGGCATCTCCCATCGCGGCCCACGCGATCATCCCGCCCTTGATCACCGCGTGCGGCCGGACACCGAAGAACGCCGGATCCCACAGCACCAGATCGGCGAGTTTGCCGACTTCGATCGATCCGATCTCGTCCTCGAGCCCGTGCGCGACGGCGGGGCAGATCGTGTACTTCGCGACGTAGCGCTGGACGCGCTGGTTGTCGGCACCGGCGTCGCCGGGCAGGAAACCCCGCCGGCGCTTCATCACATGCGCCGTCTGCCAGGTGCGCAGCACGACCTCACCGATCCGTCCCATCGCCTGCGAGTCGCTGCCGATCATGGAGATGGCGCCGAGGTCGTGCAGCAGGTCCTCCGCAGCGATGGTGGACGGCCGGATGCGGCTCTCCGCGAACGCCAGGTCCTCCAGGATCTTGGGGCTCAGATGGTGGCACACCATGAGCATGTCGAGATGCTCGTCGAGGGTGTTCACGGTGTGCGGCCGGGTCGGATTGGTCGAGCTGGGCAGGACGTTCGGGTGCGCGGCCACCGTGATGATGTCCGGCGCGTGGCCGCCGCCCGCCCCCTCCGTGTGATAGGCGTGGATCGCACGTCCGGCGATCGCCGCGAGCGTGTCCTCGACGAATCCCGCCTCGTTCAACGTGTCCGAGTGCAGCGCCACCTGCACTCCCGCGGCGTCCGCGACGGTGAGGCACGCGTCGATGGCCGCCGGAGTCGAACCCCAGTCCTCGTGCAGTTTGAACCCGGAGACACCGCCGCGCAACTGCTCCCACATCGACTCGGAGTTGACCGTGTTGCCCTTGCCGAGCAGGGCGATGTTCATCGGCCAGCCGTCGAGCGCCTCCAGCATCCGGGCGGTGTGCCAGGAACCGGGCGTGACGGTGGTGGCCTTGCTGCCCTCGGCAGGGCCGGTGCCGCCGCCGATCATCGTCGTGATGCCGCCGCCCAGCGCCTCGTCCATGATCTGCGGGCAGATGAAATGCACGTGGCAGTCGATACCGCCGGCGGTGAGGATCTTGCCGTTCCCGGCGATGATCTCGGTGGACGGTCCTACCACGAGATCGGGGTGCACGCCCGACATCGTGTCGGGGTTGCCCGCCTTGCCGAGCGCGACGATGCGTCCGTCCCGAATACCGACGTCCGCCTTGATGATTCCCCAGTGGTCGACCACCACCACGCCGGTGATCACCGTGTCGGGTGCGCCCTCGGCGCGGGTCGCGCGGCCCTGCCCCATGGACTCGCGCAACACTTTTCCGCCACCGAACACCGCTTCGTCGCCGGCCATTCCCGGCCCGCCGCTGCGGTCCTCGGTGATCTCGATCAGAAGGTCGGTGTCGGCGAGCCGGATGCGGTCGCCGGTCGTGGGACCGAACAGCTCCGCGTACCGTGCGCGGCTGAGATCGGTCATGACGCGTCCAGCTTTCCGGGAGGAGTGAGGCTCAGCCCGTGCACTTCCCGGGTTCCGCGCAGCGGTACGAGTGAAACCGTCTGCGCGATACCAGGTTCGAAACGCACCGCGGTGCCCGCGGGAATGTCCAGCCGCAGCCCGTGGGCGGCGGAACGGTCGAACCGCAGGGCGTGGTTGGCCTGCGGAAAATGAACGTGACTGCCGACCTGCACCGGCCGGTCACCGGTGTTGACCACCTCGAGTTCCGTGCGGGGAGAACCCTCGTTGAGCTCGATCACACCCTCGGCGCAGAAGACTTCACCTGGAATCACGGTCACTCCTACGCGATCGGATCATGGACGGTGACGAGCTTCGTGCCGTCCGGGAACGTGGCCTCCACCTGCACGTCGTGCAGCATCTCCGGGACACCCTCCATCACGTCGGCGCGGGTGAGCACCTCCCGGCCGGACACCATCAACTCCGCCACCGACCGGCCGTCGCGGGCCCCCTCGAGGATGTGATCCGTGATGAGGGCCACGGCCTCCGGGTGGTTCAGCACGAGTCCGCGTTGCCGGCGCCTGCGCGCGAGTTCCGCGGCGTAGCTCAGGAGCAGACGCTCCTGTTCGTGGGGCGACAAGCGCATGTGTCCTCCTGCGGTCGGTGCGTCGCAATACTGCCACGAACTGCACCGTGCCACCGCCCACGCCCGGAACGGCCACCGTTCTCACCGCGGAAACACGCGTGACACGAACCCGTCACAGCGCCCTTCTAGCGTCTCCCCATGACCGACTCCCCCGCCGCCCGACCGCGACGGGTGGTCGCATCAATAGCCGGCGGGGATGCCGAACACCCTGATCGCGTCGCGGTACATGCCGAGTTGCTGGTCCTTGGTCAGGGGCATGAATTCGGCGATCAGCTGACCGGCACCGGTGACCGCGCTCATCGCCCCGACCACCGGCAGTCCGGCGACGTTGAAATCGACCGTTGCCCTGCGGATGTGGTTGGCCGACGTCACGATGATCGCGCCGCCCGCACCGAGCGAGCGGGCGAGCGGAACCGAGTTGAGCGCGTTGCCCACCGTCGATCCGGCACGATGCTCGGGGTGGATGCGCTGCGCAGGCACACCGTGTGCCTGCAACCAACCCTGCATCGCGGCCGCCTCCGTGACGCCGTTCTGCGGGTTGCCGCCGGTGACGATGATCGGCGACATCGGCGAGACCCACGACTGCACCATCGCGGCCTGCAGGCGGTTGACCAATTCCGGACGCATCGTGCCGTCGGGGAGCAGACCGAACCCGAGGACGATGATCGCGGTGGACGGACCCTGGATTGCCGGGAGCGGGTTCGGGGGCGTGAACGAGGCAATTCTGATCGCGTTCAGCATCCCGTCGACGCCGGCGCGCATGCCGCCGTCCGCCGCGCCCAGCCGGGCGAGCGCGGCCTCACGGGTGATCAGATCACCGGCGGCGTCGGCGTAGATGGCCTGCAACGCCAGCGCGTTCGTGTCGCCGGGCTCGCCGGCGACGGCGCCGCCGATGTCCGCGAGGGCACCACGGGTGTCCCCCGCGGCGAATCTGCCCTGCGCGCTGTTGAAGAGGTCGGCCGCCGAGGCTGATGCCGTGGCGGTGGTCGAGACCGCCAGCGTCAGGCAGAAAGCGGTGGTCATGACTGCGGCGAGCAGCGCCCTGACCGCCGAAGAGATGGGTCGAGCACGGAAGTGCGTCACGCTGAGACCTTTCCGTCGGATTTTCACGAAGTACATATGCGATGGTCCGTGGAGCGTCGGCGCCAGTGTAGTGACACTCGTGGGGCTGGTGGGAAAATCGTTACTTACCGTTATCTCCTGCCGATAGAGGACAGAAGATGTCCTCTATCGATGGCATCCTGAGGTGCATGCGGGAAACTTCGGCACGACTCCTCCGGCTGCTCTCCCTGCTCCAGACCCGAAAGGACTGGTCCGGGGCAGAACTCGCCGACCGGCTCGGCATCACCGCGCGCACCGTCCGGCGCGATGTGGAGAAACTCCGCGACCTCGGCTACCCGGTCGACGCGACGGTCGGGGTCGGCGGCGGGTACCAACTCGGCGCCGGCGTGGAAATGCCGCCCCTGCTGCTCGACGACGAGGAGGTACTCGCCGTCGCGCTCGGCCTCCAATCCGGCGCGACCGGATCCGTGGTCGGCATCGGCGAGGCGTCGATGCGGGCACTCACCAAACTCCGGCAGGTGATGCCGTCCCGCCTGCGGCACCGCCTCGAGGCACTGCAGGTCGACGTCGTCCACCGCGAGCCCGCCAAGAGCGCCGTCGACGCCCAGGTCCTGTCGGCCGTCGCATCGGTGTGCCACAACCACGAACGACTCCGGTTCGACTACCGCACCCACGACGGCACCGAGAGCCGCCGCGAAGTGGAACCGTACCGGCTGGTGCGCTCCGGACTGCGCTGGTACCTCGTCGCCTGGGACCTCGCCCGCGCCGACTGGCGATCGTTCCGGGTGGACCGCCTGACACCCAAGATCCCGACAGGACCGCGGTTCGCACCCCGCGAACTGCCGCCCGGCGGCGCCGCCGAGTTCGTCGCGCGCGGAATCAACCGGGCCGTCACCCGGATCCGCGCACGGGTGCTGCTGCACGCGTCGATCGACGACATGGCCGTCCTGGTGCACGAAGACTGGGGAACTCTCGAAGAAATGCCCGACGGACAGTGCGCGGTGGCGCTCGGCGGCGACTCCGTGCCGTCGATAGCCAACTGGCTCAGCGCATTCGGCGTCGACTTCACCGTCCTCGACCCCCCTGAGCTGCGCGAAGAGTGCCGACGGGTGGGTGAGCGTCACCGTCTCTTCGCCGACCGCTACGGTAACGCCTGACCGAGACGCCGTTCAGCCGTCACCGCGGACCGAAAAGCCCGTGGAACCGAACGGTCCTGCGCGGCGTCCAACCAGGTGACGACAACGAAAGGTCGGGGTAGTCGGGGATGCAGCACACGATTGTCGAGGAGGGGCGCGCGCGGGCGCCTGCGGGGGCGGGACCAATCGGGAAGGTGCTCGTCGGGGGCCATCTGGCACTCGGGGGCGCCACCGTCGTGATCATGGCGTTCTCGTTGGCGTTCGTGTGCACACTGGACAACGGAACGCAGCCGTGGACGTGGCCGGGCAGGTATTCTGCGGCCTGGTTCGTCGCCGCCGCCATCGTCTCCACCACGCTGTGGGCGCTCTTCGTGACGGGAACCGTGATCTTCTCGTCGAGACCCCGGCGGGCACTCGGAACGGCCACGTTCTTCGTCGCCGCGGCCCTCGGCGCCGCTGCGGTGATCGGGTTGTTCGGGCCGTCCGAGAGTTCGGCGCTGCAACTCTGGCTGGTCTGCGCCATGAATCTCGGGTACCAGGCCGCGCACCTCAGAT
Organism: Rhodococcus pseudokoreensis; assembly: GCF_017068395.1. Classification (NCBI taxonomy): domain Bacteria; kingdom Bacillati; phylum Actinomycetota; class Actinomycetes; order Mycobacteriales; family Nocardiaceae; genus Rhodococcus; species Rhodococcus pseudokoreensis. The sequence goes on from NZ_CP070619.1 coordinate 1,692,108, forward strand.
CGACCTAGCCGCGACAGCGTGTGAAGACGAGACAAGGCCCCACTCCGTGACGAGTGGGGCCTTGCTCGAACGTCATGTCCCGGCGAACCGGGAAGTCATGGCCGTTCTCAGATCAGGGTGACGCCGGTGGCCTGCGGGCCCTTGTTGCCCTGGCCGATCTCGAACGAAACACGCTGATTCTCCTCGAGCGTGCGGAAGCCGCCGCTCTGGATCTCCGAGTAATGGACGAACACGTCAGCGCTGCCGTCCTCGGGGGCGATGAAGCCGAACCCCTTCTCGGAGTTGAACCACTTCACGATGCCCTCTGCCATGTAAATCTCCTCTAACACAGTAACTTCTTCAGGTAACCGGCTCGGTTACCAGGGTCATTGACACGACCGTCTACGACAATTCCTGTGGAGGACGTCCAAACGCTCGCAACCATCGATTTGCGAGCGTGGGAAACACAAACACAAAACTTACGACCTCCAATAGTGAACCACACATCCGGTCGGTTGTCTCCCCCGGCCCGTGAGTACTTGTTAACGGCCGGCGGTTGAGAAGTACTCACGGGTGGGTGGCGGCGAGACGCACGAACGCCGCGGCGTCGAGGGTCTCCCCGCGGGCGGACGGTGGGATGCCGGCCTCGAGCAGCCGTCGCTCCGCCTCGGCGGGTGATCCCGCCCAGCCACCGAGCGCGGCCCGTAAAGTCTTGCGGCGCTGAGCGAAAGCCGCATCGACGACGGCGAACACGCGGCGGCGGTGCTCGTCGTCGACGGGCCACGGCGGTTCGGCGTAGCGGTCGATGCGAACGAGACCCGACTCGACCTTCGGTACGGGCCAGAACACCGCCCGGCCGACGGCGCCGGCGCGGCGGACGGCACCGAAGAAGTTGGCCTTCACACTCGGCACGCCGTAGATCTTGCTGCCCGGGGACGCCGCCAGGCGGTCGGCGACCTCGGCCTGCACCATCACCAGCGCGGTCCGCAGGCTGGGCAGTTCGGAGAACAGGTGCAGCAGCACGGGCACCGCCACGTTGTACGGCAGATTCGCGACGAGCGCGGTGGGTTCGCCGGGGATCTCGGACGGCGCGACCCGCATCGCATCCGCGCCGACGACGGTCAGCCGGTTGGCGAGTTCCGGGGCACGGTCGGCGACCGTGACCGGGAGCCGGGCGGCGAGGTTGGGGTCGATCTCGACGGCGATCACCTTGTCGACGACGTCGAGCAGCGCCAGCGTCAGCGAACCGAGCCCGGGGCCGACCTCGAGGACCGTGTCGTCGCGTCCCACTCCGGCGGTCGCGACAATGCGCCGGACCGTGTTGGCGTCGTGCACGAAGTTCTGCCCCAACTGTTTGGTGGGGCGCACGCCGAATTCCTCGGCTAACGCACGCACTTCGGCGGGGCCGAGCAGTGCGGCCTGACCTCGAGCGGCGGGGGGTACTTCGGCGTCGGACACCAACCGAACTTTAACGCACGCCGAGCCTGCCCGAGCACGTCGGCCACGCTCCCCAGCCCTGTGTCCTCTGCGTCTGCGACGCGATGGCGATCTGCTCCTCGCGGGACGCGAGGTCTGCGCGCGGTGCGTACTTGAGACCGCCCTGCCGCTCCCACGTGTTCTGGTCGAACTGGACGCCGCCGAAGAATCCGTTGCCGGTGTTGATGGCCCAGTTGCCGGTGGCCTCGCACTGCGCGAGAGCGTCCCAGACCGAACCGTTCTCGACGGGCGGCACTTCGGTACCCGGCTTCGCGCCGACACGGATCACCTTCGGCTGCGCCGGCGTCGTGACCGTCGCGGACACCTGGTTGCGTCCGACTTCCTCGCCGTTGACGGTGTTGACCGCGAACGTGACGTCCTGGACGCCGGGCAGTCCGGGACTCTCGACCACGGTGCGGCTCTTGTTCATCGTCGGGTCCTCGATGCGCTGTTCCTCCGGAGCCAGCGGCAGCGTCTCGACCTTCGTCTCGGTGCGGTCGCGGGTGACCGTGACGTCCATCCCCTCGGTCAGCGGAGTGTCCGCTGCCGGGACGACGGTGTCGGCCTGCTCGAGCGGCGCGCCGTGCGCGGCGAGGAAGTCCCCGACCGTCGGCGCGGCCATGCGCACGTCGGCGACCGGGAGGGCACCGTCGGCGAGCTTGACGACGAGCGGGTTGAGCACGTCGAGTGCGGCGCCGTCGAGCGGCAGTCGCTGCGAACGGGACGCCGACACGTGCACGTCCTCGCCGAGATCGAACTGCTTCAGTGCGTCCTCGACGGTGAGCGCGGTGGTCCACACGGTCTTGGGCTGCCCGTCCACCGTCAGCGACACCTCGCGCGCGCGGCGCAAGACCACGGTGTCCCCGTCGGACAGGGTCGCGTCGCGTTCCGGCGCCACCACGTCGCGGTCGGTGACCGAGTACCCGGCGTCGGCCAGGGCGGCGTCGACGCTCGTGGTCATGGTGCTCAGCGAGATCGTCTCGCCGTCCACGTCGAGAGTGACGTTCTTGTGCCGGACCACGGCCATCACTCCGCCGGCGATCAGCGTGGCGAGAAGCAGGGCCACCACGGTGTACAGCAGTGGCGAGCGAGCCGAGTTGATCTTCGCGAAGGGTGACATCGGGTTCCTTTACTTCAGATCGTCAGCGGAGTCCGAGCTTGCTGGTGCAGGCGGGCCAGGCGCCCCAGCCCTGCGCCGCCTGGACCTTCTCGGCGACGGAGATCTGCTGTTCGCGGGAGGCGAGGTCGGCGCGGGAGGCGTACTGGGTTCCGCCGAACGCCTCCCAGGTGCTCTGGGTGAACTGCAGTCCGCCGAAGAATCCGTTGCCGGTGTTGATGGCCCAGTTGCCGGTGGCCTCGCAGTGCGCGATGGAATCCCAGGTGGAGGCGTTGGAGATGGCGAGTTCCTTCACCCCGACCTTGACGAGCGCGGGCGCGGGCTCGCGGAGCACCTGCGAGCTGAGCTCCTGGCGTCCGGCCTCAACACCGTTGACCGTCTTCACGGAGGCGGTGACGGTGCGCTCGCCGGGAACGCCGGGGTTCTCGACGACGGTCTTGCCCTTGTCCAGCGCCGGATCGTCGACGCGGTTCTCGGGCGGCGCGATCGGCAACGTCTCGGTGCGGGTCTCGGTGCGGTCGCGGGTCACGTGGATCTCGGCGCCCTCGACGACGGGGGCGTCGGCCGGGGGCACGACGGTGTCGGCCTGCTCGAGCGGGGCGCCGTTGGCGGCGAGGAGTTCGCCGACGGTGGGTGCGGCGAGGCGGACGTCGGTGAGCGGGGCGCCGCCGTCGGCGACCTTGACGAGCTTGGCGTTGACGACCTCGAGCGAGGTGCCCTCGAGCGGCAGGCGCTCGGAGCGGGACGCCGAGACGTGGACGTCGTCGGCGAGTTCGAACTGCTTCAGCGCGTCGTCGACGGTGAGCGCGGTGGTCCACACGGTCTTGGGCTGGCCGTCGACGGTGAGGTCGATCTCGCGGGCACGCCGCAACACCACGGTGTCGCCGTCGGAGAGGGACGCGTCGGCCGCGGGAGCGACCGCATCACGCTCGCCGACGGTGTATCCGGCGTCGTCGAGCGCGCCGCTGACGTCGGACGCCATCGTGCCGAGAGAGATGGTCTCGCCGTCGACGTCGAGCGTGACGGTCTTGTGCCGTGCCACCGCCAACGCACCGCCCACGACGAGCGTCGCGAGCAGTGCCGCGACGACTACGTAGAGAAGGGGCGATTTGGCGTTGTTGATTCTGGCTAGAGGCGACACATGAATTCCCAAGGCTGGCGGACGTTTGATCACGGTACGGTAACGAATAGGCGATGGTCTGGCAACTTTGCCGCTACGACCTGCGTCCTAGATCACGAAAAGGTTGAGATCGGGGACGGTTTTCGCTTTACCGCATCAATCGCTTCTGGTCCGGACCACCCTCGAAACGCAGTATCTTGCGACATGCACCAAGAAGCCCGGAAGCGACCGGGCACTACTGACAAGAAAGCTGGGGTTCCGTGCGCAGCAGATCCGATCGACTTCTGAGACTCGTCAGACGTCCGAGAGTGCCCGCGGTGATCGCCGCGCTGACGCTGCTCGTCACACTCGTCGCGCCCGGGATCGCCGGCGCGCAGCAGCCCGCTCCGGGCAACGACTACACCATCGCCACCGACATCACGTTCGCCCCGTTCGAGTTCCAGGACGAGAGCGGCAAGCTCGTCGGCATAGACATGGACCTCCTCGCCGCCATCGCCGAGGACCAGGGCTTCACCTACCGGGTCAACGCCGTCGGATTCGACGCCGCACTGCAGGCGGTCACGAGCGGCCAGGCCAACGGCATGATCGCCGGCATGTCGATCACCGACGCCCGCAAGGCGACGTTCGACTTCTCCGACCCGTACTTCGAATCGGGTGTGCAGATGGGCGTGCTCGAATCCAACGATTCGATCACCTCGTACGAGGACCTGCGCGGCAAGTCCGTCGCCGTCAAGAACGGCACCGAGGGCGCCACGTACGCGGAGTCCATCAAGGACCAGTACGGATTCACCACCAAGTACTTCGCCGACTCGTCGAGCATGTTCGACGAGGTCCGCACGGGTAACTCGGTGGCCGTGTTCGAGGACTACCCCGTCCTCGCCTACGGCATCAAGCAGGGCAACGGGTTCAAGACCGTCACCGACAAGGTCCCCGGCGCCAGCTACGGGTTCGCCGTCGCGAAGGGCCAGAACGCGCAGCTCCTCCAGGAGTTCAACGCCGGTCTCGCCAACGTGAAGGCGAGCGGCCAGTACGACGAGATCCTCGACACCTACCTCAACGCCGACGCCTCCGACGACGACAACTCGATCCTCGGCCTGATCAAGAGCACCTACCCGCTGCTGCTCGAGGGCCTGTGGCTGACGATCGTCCTCACCGTGGTCTCGATCGCCATCGCGCTCGTGCTCGGCGCGATCTTCGGCCTGTTCCGGGTATCGACCAACATCGTCCTGCGCGGCATCGGCACCACCTACGTGGACGTGTTCCGGGGGACTCCGCTGCTGGTGCAGGCCTTCTTCATCTACTTCGGCATCCCGGCGGCGCTCGACTTCCAGATGTCGGCGTTCACCGCAGGCATCATCACGCTGAGCCTCAACGCAGGCGCCTACATGGCCGAGATCGTGCGCGGCGGCATCCTGTCCGTCGACAAGGGCCAGATGGAAGCGTCCCGGAGCCTCGGCATCAGCTACCTGAAGTCGATGCAGAAGGTCGTGATGCCGCAGGCCGTGCGGACGATGATCCCGTCGTACATCAACCAGTTCGTGATCACACTGAAGGACACGTCGATCCTGTCCGTGATCGGGCTCGCCGAGCTCACTCAGACCGGGCGGATCATCATCGCCCGCAACTTCCAGTCCTTCAATATGTGGCTGATCATCGGCGCGATGTACTTCATCATCATCATGGCGTTGACGAAGCTGTCGAACCGGCTCGAAAAGAGGATCAACAAGTGACCGAGACACCGGCGACGGACAACAAGGCCGAGGCCGCCGACCCGAAGATCCGGGTGAAGGGCCTGAAGAAGTCGTTCGGCGACAACGAGGTGCTCAAGGGCATCGACGTCGACATCGCGAGCGGCGAGGTGGTGTGCGTGATCGGGCCGTCGGGCTCCGGCAAGAGCACGTTCCTGCGCTGCCTCAACCGGCTCGAGGACATCACCGGCGGCAACGTCGTCGTCGACGGCTTCGACGTGAGCAATCCCAAGATCGACATCGACCGGGTGCGCCAGCACATCGGGATGGTGTTCCAGCACTTCAACCTGTTCCCGCACATGACGGCGATCGAGAACGTGATGCTCGCGCCCGTGCAGACCAAGCGGGCCTCCAAGGAGGAGGCGCGGGCGACGGCCGTGCGGTTGCTCGAGCAGGTCGGGCTGGCGGAGAAGGCGGACGCGAAGCCGGCGAATCTGTCCGGTGGGCAGAAGCAGCGTGTCGCGATCGCGCGGGCCCTGGCGATGAGCCCGGACATCATGCTGTTCGACGAGGCCACCAGCGCGCTGGACCCGGAGATGGTGGGCGAGGTGCTGCAGGTTCTGCGCGACCTCGCGAAGGGCGGCATGACGATGGTCGTGGTCACCCACGAGATGGGCTTCGCCCGCGAGGTGTCCGACCGGGTGATCTTCATGGCCGACGGGTACGTGGTGGAGGAGGGAACTCCGGAGCAGATCTTCGGCGACCCGCAGCAGTCCCGCACCCAGGACTTCCTGAACAAGGTCCTCTGACAGGTGAGTGGCGAAGCGTGCCGGGGCACGCTTCGCCACTCACCTGGGGGTCAGACGGTGGCGGGTTCCTTCGCGGCCCACGGCAGCTTGCCACCGAGCAGTCCGTCGACACCGAAGCGGCCCGATCCGACGACGGCGAGCAGCAGCGATCCGACGCCGAGCGCCAGCACCAGTTCGTAGCCGCCGTCGCTCGCGAAGATGCCCTTGTCGATGTGCGCGATGAAGAAGGCGCCGACCATGTCGAGGAACAGCAGGATTCCGAAGACCGGGACTGCGGCGCCGACGATGAGCGCGAGGCCGCCGATGACCTCGAGCCAGGTCACGACGAATGCGGAGACGCCGGGGAGCGGCACCCCCATGGCCTCGAAGCCTGCGGTCTGGCCTGCGTGGCCGTTGGTGAACGCCTTCTGCCAGCCGTGGGCGAGGAAGATGACGCCGATGCCCAGGCGGGCGACGAGAATTCCCAGGTTCCGAACTGCGGGGTTGTTCATGGATGCGCCTTTCATCGAGGTGTCCCCGCGCGACCGGGACGACCATTGGTTGAACAGGCAACGATCCTAAGTTCTCTAAGTTGAAACTTCAACTTAAGGCCTGCGGCCCTGTGCGCGCCCGACGAGTCCAGGGACTCGCTACCCACTCACGGGCCGGAGGCCGTACACACGCTCGGCGGTCGCGGTGGACGCCTTCGCCAGATCGTCCGGGTCCTCGCCGCGGATCTCGGCGAGCGCCCGGACCGTGTACGGCAGGCAGTACGGCTCGTTGGGCGCACCCCGGAACGGATGCGGCGTGAGGAACGGCGCATCCGTCTCGACGATCAGCTGATCCGATGGCACGAGCGGCGCCGCCTCCCGCAGGGCCTTCGCGTTCTTGAAGCTGACGGTGCCGGAGAAGCTGAGGACGTAACCGGCGTCGATACATTCGCGGGCCATCTCGGCGTCCGAGGAGAAGCAGTGGAAGATCACCGTCTCCGGCGCCCCCTCCTCGCGCAGCACCTGCAGCAGCGCCTGGTCGGCCTCCCGGTTGTGGATCATCAGCGTCTTGCCGAGGCGCTTCGCGAGGTCGATGTGCCAGCGGAAGCCCGCAGTCTGTTCGGGGACCGTGGCGCAGCCGTCGAGTTTCCCCGGCCAGTAGAAGTCGAGTCCCGTCTCCCCCACCGCGACCACCCGGGGATCACCGGCGAGCCGCTCGATCTCCGCCCTGGTCGCGTCGTCGAGCACGTTCGCCCGGGTCGGGTGGATGGCGACGGCCGCGTAGACGCGGGGATCCCAGTGGGCCGCATCGACGGCGAACCGCGCGGCCGCCAGGTCGTCGGCCACCGTGACCACCCGCTCGACCCCCACCGCGGCCGCCCGGTCGACGATCGCCGTGACACTCGCGGCGTCCGACGCTCCACACGCGTCGAGGTGGGTGTGCGAGTCGACGAGCGGGAACAGCGGCGCAGGGGCTTCCGGGGCGGGACGGTCTTTGCTCATGCGGACATTGTCGACGCCGCCGCCGCACGTGTCACATGCGGTACTTTCACCCCGACGGGGAGGGAGCCGTGTCCATGACTTCGAGCTCGATGAACGGCCGCGTGATCGCGGTGACCGGCGGTGCGAGGGGAATCGGGAGGGAAATCGCCCGACAGCTGGCGGTCGCAGGCGCACGGGTCGCGATCGGTGACGTCGACGGCGCCGCGGCCCGCCGGACCGCGGACGAACTCGGGCGGGCGGGCGGGACGGTCGAGGGCCTCGCACTGGACGTCACCGACACCGGGTCGTTCTCGGCGTTCCTCGCGGCCGTGGAGGATCACTGGGGCCCGCTCGACGTGCTCGTCAACAATGCGGGCGTCATGTGGGTCGGGCGCTTCGACGAGGAGCCCGAGTCCGCGACGGACCGGCAGCTCGCGGTGAACCTGCACGGGGTCATCCGGGGAGTGCGGCTGGCGGCCCCGGCGATGCGTGAGCGGGGCCGCGGCCAGATCGTCACGGTGGCGTCGGCGGCGTCGAAGGTCGCACCGCCCGGCGAGTCGACGTACGCCGCCACGAAGCACGGCGTCCTCGGCTACCTGACCGGCGTCCGCGAGGAACTGCGTGGGTCGGGTGTGCAGATCTCGGTGATCATGCCCGGGGTCGTGGACACCGAACTCGCGGCCGGGACGGCGACGGGCGCGGCCAAGCTGCTGGCGCCGGCCGACGTCGCGAAGGCGGTGGTCGCGGTGATCCGGCGTCCCCGGTTCGAAGTGACCATCCCCCGGTACATCGGCCCGCTGTTCCGGTTGGTCACCGTGTTTCCGCAGTTCGCCCGCGACTTCGCGGTCCGGCGGATGGTTCCCGACCAGGTGCGGTCCACGGACAAGTCGGCCCGCGCGGCGTACGAGTCGCGCACCGTCACCGGCGAGGACGGCGCCGGCCCGGGCTAGATCCCGAATCTGCGCGTCACGAAACGGCGGCGCGCAGATAGAGTGGTCGCACCATGAATGCTGCTGATTCCACCGCCTCGCGGCCACCTTTCTATCTGACGACGGCGATCGCGTACCCGAACGGCGTCCCGCACATCGGTCACGCCTACGAGTACATCTCCTCCGACGCCCTCGCACGGTTCAAGCGCCTGGACGGGTTCGACGTCTTCTTCATGACGGGAACCGACGAGCACGGTCTGAAGATGCAGCAGACCGCGGTCAAGGAAGGCATCGACGTCCGTGAACTCGCCGCGCGGAACTCGGATGTGTTCGAGGCGATGGACAAGACGCTGAACATCTCCTTCGACCGGTTCATCCGCACCACGGACGCCGACCACGAAGAGGCCAGCAAGGCGATCTGGCAGAAGATGCTCGACAACGGCGACATCTATCTCGACACGTACTCGGGCTGGTATTCGGTCCGCGACGAGGCGTTCTACACCGAGGCCGAGACCACGCTGCAGGAGGACGGTTCGCGACTGTCCACCGAGACGGGCACCCCGGTCGAGTGGACGGAGGAGTCCACCTACTTCTTCAAGCTGTCCGAGTACCAGGACAAGCTGCTGGCCCTCTACGACGAGAACCCCGACTTCATCGCGCCCGCGACGCGCCGCAACGAGATCGTCAGCTTCGTCAAGGGCGGCCTCAAGGACCTGTCGATCTCACGGACGACGTTCGACTGGGGCGTTCCGGTGCCCGACCATCCCGAGCACGTCATGTACGTGTGGGTGGACGCGCTCACCAACTACCTCACCGGCGCCGGATACCCGGACACGGATTCCGAACAGTTCGGCAAGTTCTGGCCGGCGAACCTGCACATCATCGGTAAGGACATCACCCGGTTCCACACCGTGTACTGGCCGGCGTTCCTGATGTCGGCGGGAATCGAGTTGCCGAAGCGGGTCTTCGTGCACGGGTTCCTCTACAACAAGGGCGAGAAGATGTCGAAGTCGGTCGGCAACGTCGTCGACCCCGTCGCCATGGTGGAGCAGTACGGCCTCGACGCCGTGCGCTTCTTCCTGCTCCGCGAGATCTCCTACGGCCAGGACGGCAGCTACAGCCACGAGGCCATCGTGACCCGGATCAACGCCGACCTGGCGAACGAACTCGGCAACCTCGCCCAGCGTTCGCTGTCGATGGTCGCGAAGAACTGCGACGCGCAGGTCCCGACGCCGGGCGAGCTGACCGAGGACGATACGGCGATGCTCGCGCAGGCCGACGCGCTGTTGGAGCGGGTGCGCGCCGAATACGACGTCCAGGCACTGCATCTCGCACTGGAGGCGATCTGGTCGGTGCTCGGCGAGACCAACCGGTACTTCTCCAAGCAGGAGCCCTGGGTGCTGCGGAAGACGGATCCGGCGCGGATGGAGACGGTGCTGTACGTGACGCTCGAGGTGGTCCGGATCGTGGGCGTGCTCGTGCAGCCGGTGATGCCGGGCGCCGCCGAGAAGATCCTGGATCTACTGGGTCAGAAGAGCGACGCACGGCAGTTCAGCGACCTTCCGACGCGCATCGTGGCGGGCACACCGCTGCCTGCTCCGTCGGGCGTGTTCCCTCGCTACGTGGAGGACTGACACGAGCGGGGTCCGTTCTTGTCGGACCCCGCAGGCACACTCTCCCCATGACGCCGACTAGAACATACATTCGATCTCATCACCGTGGATTCGGGAACGGAGCGCGCGTGTTCGACGACGAAGTGAGCCCCCAGGCCGCCGCGGCAGTCCACACCCTGATGGGTGAGTTGTCGGGCGCGTACGAGCGCGGGTGGCAGCCCGCCGACGTCGTACATCTGGCGCGGAGATCGAAGGAGCCGTCCGACGCGGCGCTGGCGGCGGCCCTGGTGCTGCACGAGGCGGAGCGCACCCGCGCCGCGCACCGGGCGCCGCGGGACTGGGTGGAGCAACTGCGCACCATCGGCGAGCAGTACCCGGGCGCGTCCCACCTGGCGGCGCGAATTCCGGTCGACGGTCCCGACGTTCGGGCGCTGGCCGCCGGACTGCTGTTCGAGGACCCGTACCACTCCGTCTACCAGCTGACCGACCTGTCGCTGTCGTGGACGAATCTGCCCGGCTGGACGGTGCTCACTCCCCCGCCGTCGACGTGGCCGGTCGTGCGGGTCGCCGACCTGTCCACGGCGATGCCGGGCGAGGCGGAGGCCGACGCGAAGGTGCTCAACCGGATTCGCGGGCTCCTCGCCAAGGCCGAGGCCACCGATTTCGCGGAGGAGGCGGAGATCTTCACCGCGAAGGCGCAGGAGTTGATGACGCGCTACGCGATCAACGCCGCCCTCCTCCACACCCAGAACGGGGTGGGCAACACCGCGGTGCACAGTCGCCGCATCCACCTGGAGAATCCGTACGTCAAGGAGAAGGTGCACCTTCTCACCGAGATCGGCGACTCCAACCGGGTGCGCACCGTGTGGTTCAGCTCCCTGGCCATCGCGACCGTGGTCGGCACCCCCCTCGACCTCCAGCAGGTCGACATGCTCTTCACCTCACTGCTGGTGCAGGCCACGCGCGCAATGCAATTCGCGGACGCCGACAGTCGCAGCGGTGCGCGCACCACGTCCTTCCGGAAGGGATTCCTGGCGGGCTTCGCCAGCCGCATCGGGCAGCGGTTACGCGACGCCGACAGCCGGGCCACGGCCGACGCCGCCGACGAGGCGTCGATCCCGGTCGCCGACCTGCTGCCGATCCTGGCCACCAAGTCCGAGGCCGTCGACGCCGAGTTCGACCGCCTGTTTCCGCGAACCAAGAAGGCTCGCGGCCGGGCCGTCGACGCCAACGGCTGGTACGCCGGGCAGGCGGCCGCCGACGACGCGTCGCTGGCGCCCGGGGAGCGTGCCCTCCGGCGGTAGCGCCCGTCTAGTCCTTCCGGGACGCCAGCACCGTTTCGTACAGTTCCCGCTTCGAGACGCCGGTGGTGGCGACGAGCGCGCACGCGTCCTTGAGCCGGGTGCCGTCGGCGACCAGTCGCTCCACCTCGTCGACGAGGTCGGCGGGGTCGGACGCGACGAGGGTGGCGCCCTCCACCACGACGGTGATCTCGCCGCGGACCCCCTCGGCGGCCCACTCGGCGAGTTCGGCGAGGGTGCCGCGGCGCACCTCCTCGTACGTCTTGGTCAGCTCCCGGCAGACGGCGGCGCGGCGGGTGCCGCCGAGCACGTCGGCGGCGTCCGCGAGGCAGTCGGCGAGCCGGTGCGGGGCCTCGAAGAACACGCAGGCGCGTTGCTCGGTGACCAGGGCCTGCAACCACGTCTTGCGCTGACCCTGTTTGCGGGGCGGGAAGCCGTCGAAGCAGAACCGTTCGACGGGCAGCCCGGACAGCGCGAGCGCCGTCGTCACCGCCGACGGTCCGGGCAGGCACGTCACCGCCAGATCCTCGGCCACGCACGCCGACACCAGCCGGTACCCGGGGTCGCTGACCGACGGCATGCCGGCGTCGGTGACGAGGAGGACGGTCTTGCCGGACGCGACGTCGGCGACGAGGGCGGGCAGCCGGGCCGTCTCGACCTGGTCGTAGAAGCTGACGACCTTGCCGGTGATCGTCACGTCGAGCGCGGAGGCGAGGGCCTTGGTGCGGCGGGTGTCCTCGGCGGCGACGACGTCGGCCGTCCCGAGCGCCGTACGCAGCCTCGGCGAGGCGTCACCCACGTCCCCCATCGGTGTTGCGGCGAGCACTAGGCGACCAGTCATGACCCACAGCCTACGATTGCGGCGTGACGATGCTGACGGACGAGCGACCGACGCCCTCCGCACGACAGCCGTCCCTGGTCGGACCGGCGCCCCTCGTGCCGCCCCCCGACTTCGGTCCCGTCGACCGCGCGCGCGGCTGGGTGGTGACCCTGTTCGTCGCGGCGATCGCGGCGATCACCCGGTTCACGATGCTCGGTTACCCGACCGACGCGGGCACTCCCGTGTTCGACGAGAAGCACTACGCGCCGCAGGGCTGGCAGGTGCTCACCGGCGGCTGGCTCGAGGACAACCCCGGCTACGGGCTGGTGGTGCATCCGCCGATCGGGAAACAGCTGATCGCGATGGGCGAGGCCATCTTCGGCTACAACGGCTGGGGCTGGCGGTTCGCCTCGGCCATGGCGGGCACGATTCTGGTTCTGCTGGTGATCCGGATCGTCCGCCGGCTCACGCGGTCCACTCTGATCGGCGGTCTCGCCGGGATCCTGCTGGTCGCGGACGGGGTGACGTTCGTCTCGTCCCGGCTCGGCATGCTCGACATCTTCCTGGCGCTGTTCGCGGTGGCGGCGCTCGGCTGCCTGATCGTGGACCGCGACCAGGTCCGCGAGCGGATGGCCCGGGTGTACGCCGAGGGCCGGATCGGCGACAGCGAGTGGGGTCCGCGGCTCGGTGCGCGCTGGTGGCGGTTCGGCGCCGGGATCATGCTGGGTCTGGCGTGCGGCACCAAATGGTCGGGCGTCTACTTCATCGTGTTCTTCGGGCTGCTCAGCGTCGCCTTCGATGTGGCGGCCCGGCGCGCCTACGGGGTGCGCCGCCCGTGGTTCGGCGCCGGCGTCCGCGACGTCGGCCCCGCGCTGTACGCGCTCGTCGTCGTGCCGCTGTTCGTGTACCTCGCCAGCTACTGGGCGTGGTTCGCCAGCGAGACCGGTGTGGACCGGCATGCCGTGGGCAACGAGATCGGGACCGGCGGCACGTGGTCGTTCGTGCCGGCAGCGCTGCGGTCGCTGTGGTACTACAGCGGCAACGTCCTCCAGTTTCACGCGGGCCTCACCAATTCGGCGGGCAATCATCACCCGTGGGAGTCGAAGCCGTGGACGTGGCCGATGGGTCTGCGTCCGATGCTGTACTACTTCGCCGAGGGCGATCACGTCACCGGCTGCGGGGCGTCGAGTTGCGTCAAGGCCGTCATGCTCATCGGGACGCCCGCCATGTGGTGGCTGGCACTGCCGATGCTCGCGTGGGCCCTGTGGCAGTCCGTGGTGCGGAAGGACTGGCGGTACGCCACCGTCCTCACCGGCTACGGCGCCGCGTTCCTGCCGTGGCTCACCACCCTGGACCGCCAGATGTACTACTTCTACGCGGTGGCGCTGGCGCCGTTCATGGTGATGGGTTTCGCGCTGGTGCTGGGTGACGTCCTGGGAAGCGCGCGGGCGTCGTTCGAGCGCCGCACCACCGGCCTGCTCGCCGTCTGCCTGTATGTGGGGCTCGTGGTCGCCAACTTCATCTGGTTGTGGCCGATCCTCACCGCCGTCCCGATCACCCCGGAGACGTGGCAGCACCAGCTGTGGCTGCCCAGCTGGCGCTGACGCCGTAGACGAGTCGAGCCGTCCGGGTCCCGTGGGACCCGGACGGCTCGCAGACTGTTCCTCTAGCGGGACGAGATCCGGTCGCGACGACGCTTCGCCGCCACTCTCCGCATCTCCCTCCGCATTTCCCGGCCGTCGACGATCATCTGGTCCCGGGACAGATCCTTGTACAGCGAGAAGCACAACCCGATCATCACGATGACGAACGGAGCCGCGGCGATGATCGTCATCGTCTGCAGTCCGTCCAGTGCGGTGTCGCCGCCGGTCCACAGGATCAGCGCGGCCACGCCACCGGTGAGCACACCCCAGAACACGACCACCCAGCGCTGCGGTTCCAGCGAACCGCGCTGCGACAGGGTGCCCATCACCATCGAGGCGGCGTCTGCGCCGGAGACGAAGAAGATCCCGACGAGGACCATCACCAGGACGGTCGTGATGCCGGTGAGCGGCAGGTGGTTGAGCATCCCGAACAGCTGCCCCTCCTGGGTGTCCTGCCCGGCGAGGTCGATTCCGTCACGCTGCTCGTTGATTCCCGCACCGCCGAAGATCGCGAACCACACGAGGCTCACGGCGCTCGGCACCACGATCACGCCGACCACGAACTGCCGGATGGTGCGGCCGCGGCTGATGCGGGCCAGGAACATGCCGACGAACGGGGTCCAGGAGATCCACCACGCCCAGTAGAAGATGGTCCACGACGACAACCATTCGCCGGTCGCCGGATCGGACGACGCGCCGGTGCGGGCCGACATCTGCGCGAGCTGCGCGGCGTAGGCGCCGATCGTCGTGGGCAGCAGGTTGAGGATCAGGACCGTCGGTCCGACGACGAACACGAACAGCGCCAGGACGACGGCGAGCACCATGTTGGTGTTGGAGAGCCACTGGATTCCCTTGGCGACACCCGACACGGCGGAGGCCACGAACGCGAGGGTCAGCAGGGCGACGATCGCGACCAGCAGGAACGTGCTGACCTCCGACATCCACCCGACGACCTGGAATCCGGAACCGATCTGCAGTGCGCCGAGACCCAGCGAAGCGGCAGTGCCGAACAGTGTCGCGAAGATCGCGAGGACGTCGATGAACTTGCCGATCGGCCCCTCGGCGCGACGGCCGAGCAGCGGGATGAACGCGGAGCTGAACAACTGCTTGCGACCCTTGCGGTACGAGCCGTACGCGATCGACAGTCCGACCACCGCGTACATCGCCCAGGGGTGCAGGCTCCAGTGGAACATGGTGGTGGCCATCGCAGTTCCGATGCCACCGCTGGAACCCGGAGGGGGTGTCACGTAGTGCGCGAGCGGTTCGGCGACACCGAAGAACATCAGTCCGATGCCCATTCCGGCACTGAACATCATCGCGATCCAGCTGACGGTCCGGAACTCGGGCTTCTCGCCGTCCTTGCCGAGCGGAATGTGCCCGAACTTGCTGAACGCGAGCCACAGTGAGAAGAGGACGAACCCGGACGCCGACAGGACGAACAACCAGCCCATGTCGGTGACCAGCCAGTCGAGCGCCTTACCCGTCGTGGTGTCGAGATTGTCGGGGGCCACGAGCCCCCAGACGACGATTGCCGACACCGCGGCGGCGGCGGCCGAGAACACGACGTGATCGGTGCGAACACCGACCCGTTTGAGCCCTCCGCCGACGGCCGCGTCAGCGGTGTCGGAACCTTGATCAGGCAGATCAGTATTCATTGCCATGAACAACTACGTTGGTCATTTTCGATGGTAAAAGCAAGCTAGCCCACCGCTTCACACCGAATCGAGACCCACCGAACGGTATCGTTACGCTGCGGTTTTGCCCCATCCCGAGCCTCTTCCGAGGAGCCCGTCGATGCTGAGGCGTCCGGCACCGATCACAGCGAGAAGCAGCGACCCGGCGCCGAGTGCGACGACGAGTTCGTACCCGCCGTTCGCGACGAAGACGCCCTTGTCCGCGTGCACCAGAATCAGCGCCCCGAGCATGTCGAAAAACAGCAGGATTCCGGCGATCGGTGTGGCGACGCCCACGATGAGAGCAAATCCACCCGCGAGTTCGACAGTGGCGGCCGCAACAGCCGAGATGTCGGGCCGCGGGACGCCCATGTCGGCGAACGACGCCTGGGTGGCCTTCACTCCGTAGTCGAAGAACTTCTGCCAGCCGTGCGCGACGAAGATCACGCCGAGCCCGATCCGGGCGATCAGTAGTGCGAAGTCACGGAAGAGTGCAGAAGCCATACCGAGCGTCTACCTTTCTGGGGTCACACCGTCTGGGGTCACACCGTCTGGGGTCACACCGTCTGGGGTCACACCGTCTGGGGTCACACCGTCTGGGGTCACACCTTCTGGATGCGGCGCCGTCCTCATTCGGCGCCGCGGAGAGCGGACTGCACGAAGCCGAGGATCTCCTCGTCGGACACCCCCAGCTTCCGCAGTTCCTGCACATACCCTGTTGCGGCCTTCTCGGCTCCGGCGCGTATGGGGTCACCGCCGCTCGCGATGAACGTGCCCTGCTTGCCCCGGGTTTCGATGACACCCTGCTCGCCGAGTTCCCGGTACGCCTTGGCGACCGTGTTCGGTGCGAGGCCGACCTCGACGGCGAGTGCGCGGACCGTGGGGATCTTCGTTCCCGCGATCAACTGCCCGCTGCGGACCTGCTCGATGATCTGTAATCGCAACTGGTCGAACGGGGCGGTCGACGAATCGGGGTCGATGTCGATGTCCACGGCCGGCGCCACCTCCGTTGTTCCACGCGTTGTATCAGACCGTAGTTGCGCGGTTGCGGCGCCGCAACGGTTACAGCGCGGCGACGGCGTCCTCGATCGGCGTCGGACCGGACGTCAGCATCAGCGTCTTCTTCGCCGTGTTCGGGTGGTCCAGGAGTGCCGCGACCACCGCTGCGACGTCGGCGCGCGTGACGGTGCCGCGTTCGAGGGGCGGCGCGGTGAGCGTGATGTGGCCGGTCGGGTCGTCGTCGAGGAGACCGCCCGGACGGAGAATCGTCCAGTCGAGGTGGGTGCGGGCGCGCAGATCTTCCTCGGCGGCCGTCTTCGCGACCAGGTAGGCGGCGAACACGTCGTCGGTGCCCTCGGGGATCGGCTCACCCGCCCCGAACGAACCGATCTGAACGAATCTCTTCGTCCCCGCCTTCTCGGCGGCATCGGCGAGCAGGACCGCGGCCCCGCGGTCGACGGTGTCCTTCCGCGCGATTCCGCTGCCCGGGCCGGCACCGGCCGCGAACACCGCGGCGTCCGCACCGGCGAGGGTCTTCGCGACTTCGTCCGCGGTCGCCGTCTCCAGATCGATCACCACCGGTTCGGCGCCGAGCGCCGCCACCTCGTGCTCGTGGTCGGGGTTGCGGATCAACGCGACCGCACGGTCACCGCGGGCGGTGAGAATCTTGATGAGGTGACGGGCGATCTTCCCGTGTCCACCCGCGATGACGATGCGCTGCGGAGTCGCGTCCCTGTGCTCGACCATGATCGATCTCTCCCTCTTTCGTCGACTAGTCACGAGTTACTACCCCCGGTTCAGCGCTCGGTGCGGGCGCATTTGTTCCCCGGGTGCAGAATGTCGGATATGGCGAACACCGCGACCATCTACCACAACCAGCGCTGCAGCACGTCCCGCACCGTCCTCGGACTGATCCGGGACGCGGGCATCGAGCCGACCGTCGTGAAGTACCTCGAGACCCCGCCCTCGCGGGACGGATTGCGCAAACTTCTCGACGACGCAGGCCTGAAGCCGAGCGAGGCGATCCGCAAGAAGGAGGCCGTGTTCAAGGAACTCGGGCTCGCCGAGGCGTCCGAGGACGAACTGCTGGAAGCGATGGTGGACAACCCCATCCTCATCGAGCGACCGATCGTCGTGACGGACAAGGGCACCGTCCTCGCCCGCCCGGCCGCGAAGGTCAGCGACATCCTGTAGGCGCTTCGCGCCCGTGCGTGGTTAGGGAGTCCAGAGACTCGTCAACCACGCACGGGCGGCGGAGCCGCCTACAGCGGGTCGCGGGCCACCGGGCAGGACATGCAGCGAGGACCGCCGCGGCCCGAACCGAGTTCGGAACCGGCGATCCGCAGTACCTCGATGCCCGACGCCTCGAGCCGGGCGTTGGTCTCGACGTTCCGCTCGTAGGCGACGACGACGCCGGGTGCGAGTGCGAGCGTGTTGTTTCCGTCGTCCCACTGTTCGCGTTCGGCGGTGACATTGTCGAGTCCGGTATCGATGACGCGCAGCTTGCCGATGCCCATGGCCTCTGCGGCGGCGGCGAGGAACGGGTCGGCGCCGCGGATCGACACGCCCTTGTCCTCGCGGTGAATGGTGAACGCCGACAGCGTGTCCTGGATGACCGGGTACATCACGACGGCGTCGTGGTCGACCATCGTGCACACGGTGTCGAGGTGCATCGACGCCCGGGCCTGCGCGATGGGCACCACCAGCACGGTGTGCGCCAGTTCGTCCTCGAAGACGCTGCGCGCCAACGCCTCGGCACCGGCCGGTGTGGTGCGCTCCCCCACTCCGACAGCGACGACACCCGGTGCCAGGAGCAGGACGTCGCCGCCTTCGACGGGGGCCGTGTGGGATTCGTAGGCGCGCCGGGCGCCGCGGAAACGCGGGTGGTGGGCGTAGATGATGTCGGTGAGGGATGTTTCGCGGACGCGGGCGGGCAGTGCCAGCGACGTGATCGCGACACGCGGTCCGATCCAGAACGACGAGTCCCGGGTGAACAGCAGGTTGGGCAGCGGGTCGATGACGAAGTCGCCGCCGTGGTGCATGCGACGGACCAGCGACGCCGTGTTCGCGGCGACGGGCAGTTCGTCGAACGTCATGCCTGCGGTGAGGATGGTGGAGAGTTCGGGGGCCGGGACGCGGCGGAGGTGCGCGGCGAGTTCCTGCGCCAGCGTGTGGCCGAGTTTGCGGGGGTCGACGGCCGCGCCGATGCCCTGGATGCGGGCGGCCCCGCTGGCGCCGAGTGTCTCGCTGAGCAGGTCGGACAGCAGCAGGACCTCGACGCCGCGGCTGCGCAGGAGGTCCGCGAACGCGTCGTGCTCCTCCTGCGCGCGGTCGACCCAGGGCAGTCCGTCGAACAGCAGTTGGTCGTTGTTGCGGGGTGTCAGCCGCTTCAGTTCGTCCCCGGGCCGGTGCAGGAGGACGGCACGCAGCTGCCCGACTTCGGAGTTGGCCCCCAGCGGTGCAGAACCCGACGCGTTCATGTCTAGACGGTAATGCCGGCGGGCCCGGCAGGCACGCTCAAACGCTCCGCCGCCGACCGTGTCCCTCGGCCCCGCAGGCGAGTACCGTGAAGCGGCGGAGGTATCTCATGGACGAGAACTCGACTCTCTCGCCGGCGCACACGGATGCGACGGCGAGTTCGTCTGCGACCGCACCACCGGTTCGGTCCGTCCCGCCCGCCCTGGCGCCGTTCGCCGGTCTGTGGCGCGGCGAGGGCGAGGGCGCGTATCCGACGATCGACGACTTCGCGTACACGGAGGAGATCGAATTCGCTCCCAGTGGTAAACCGTTCCTGGCGTACCGGTCTCGGACGTGGGAGGCGGGCACCGGGCGGCCGTTGCACTCGGAGTCCGGGTTTCTGCGGCTCGTCGCCGAGGACGAGGCGGAATTGCTCGTCGCCCAGCCGACCGGGTTCACCGAGATCCACCGCGGTCAGATCCGGGAGGGCATCATCGAGTTGTCGATGGTGGCGCTGAGCGCGTCCCCGGACGCCAAACCGGTGCACAGCATCCGGCGGCAGTTGTCGGTGCGCGGCGGCGACCTCACCTACGACCTGTGGATGGCGCACGACCTGACTCCGCTCACGCACCACCTCCACGGTCATCTCCGCCGCGACTGACCTCGAGTATTGTTCAGGTAACCCGGTGAAAGGTTGCCTGTCGTGGAGATGCCCGAGTGGAGAGCGAAGGAACTGACGCCGGGACAGCTGTCGGAGCGCAGTGGCGTCGCGGTGTCGGCGTTGCATTTCTACGAGCGCGAGGGGCTGATCACCAGCAGGCGGACGTCCGGCAATCAGCGTCGGTATCGCCGGGACACGCTGCGGCGGGTCGCGTTCATCCGCATCGCCCAGCGGGTCGGGATTCCGCTGGCCGAGATCCGGGACGCCCTCGCGACCCTCCCCGAGGGCCGCACCCCGAACCGGAAGGACTGGGAGAAGCTGTCGACGCGGTGGCACGCGGATCTGGATCAGCGGATCGAGCAGTTGATCCGGCTCCGCGACAACCTGACCGGCTGCATCGGCTGCGGGTGCCTGTCGCTGGGGAGTTGCGCGATCGTCAACAGCCACGACCGGCTGGGCACGGCGGGACCGGGTGCCCGCACGCTGGACGTCGAACTGGACGGCCCCGCGCCCGGGGCGTGAGCGTCAGCTGTCGCCGAGCCACTTCTCGATCGCGTCGCGGTCCTGCCCGATCATGTCGCCGATCAGCTTCCTGACGAGGGATTCGATCTGTCCCCCGACGAGCGGGATCTTGACCTGCACCGTTCCGGAGACGTCGAGGACGGTGACGTCGCCCGACGCGCGGAGCACCGACGTGCAGTCGATCTTGACGGGGATCCCGGTGGAGCTGCCGCTGATCCTGCCGTCGGCACGGTCGCCGTCGAGTGCGCCCCATTCGTCGGCCCGCTCGACCTTCAGTTCACCGGAGACGACCTTGCGCACCAGCCCGGGGAGGGAGGATGCGCCGATGGTGTCGCGCATCGTCGCCGTCAGCGTGCCGGGGCCGCGGCTGTCGTCGAGGGTGAGCTTCTCCGGCGCCTCCTCGAACCGGTGCTGCCAGAACGCCCGGTCCGTCACCGTCCCGTGCACGCGGTCGATCGGGTACGCGATCTGTTCGGAGTAGTCGAAGCTTTTCGCCATGACGGCAGCCTACGACAACCCCGTGCGTGGCGAAGGAGTCCAGGGACTCGCCAGCCGCGCACGGGCGCGGAGCGCGAATCCGCCGGAACCAGGGACGCGATCTGCGGGGCGGGTCCACACTGGAAAAGCAGCAGCTGAGGGCAACTCGAGCAACCGAATGAGGGTGGGCATGGCCGACGGCGAACCTCTGATACCACCGAGTGCCGTCGACGTGGATTTCTCCGACGTCGCCTGGGGAGCGGACCGCACGATGTCCGACTTCGAGACCGGGATGTGGCGGATGGAGGAGGTGCAGCCGAAGCTGCGCTCACCGATCGTCGCGGTCGACGTCCTCGACAAGCCGCCGGACTGGGAGCGGCTCGTGCGCGCCCACGAATGGGCGTCGCACATGGTGCCGCGCATCCGGATGCGGGTGGTGGAGCCGACGCTGCGGCTGGGCAACCCGATGTGGTCGGTCGACCCCGAGTTCGATCTCGACTATCACCTGTCGCGGGTGCGGCTGCCGGAGCCCGCGACGTTCGACCACGCGCTGCGGATGTGCAGGCACATGGCAACGGAGCCGTTCGACCGCGCCCGGCCGCCGTGGAGCGCGATGCTCATCGAGGGGCTCGACGACGGCCGCGCCGTCTACGTCGTGAAGACGCACCACAGCATCACAGACGGTCTCGGCGGCATCCAGTTGATGACGCTGCTGCACAGCAGGCGCCCCGAACCGACACCGGACAAACCGGATCGGCCTGCGCCGTTGCCGGAGCAGATGTCGGGTGGCGGCGCCCTGTTCGAGCAGGCGCTCGACAACGTGCGCAGCGCCCCCGGCCGTCTCGGCGGCCTGATCCGCGGCGCGGTGCGGACGGCGATGACCGTCGTCGGCGACCCGGTGGGCAGTGTCACGGAGGTCGCCGGTTACGCGAACTCGATCCGCAGGGTGGTGACCCCTCCCCCGACCACGGGTTCGGACCTACTGCGCGACCGGGGGCTCGGACGCTGGTTCGGGGTGCTCGAGGTGAGTGTCGACGAACTGCGTTCCGCCGCCCACGTCGCGGGCGGGTCGTTGAACGACGCGTACGTGGCGGCGCTGCTGGGCGGGTTCCGCCGCTATCACGAATCGTTCGGCCACGACCTGGAGACGATTCCGGTGGGGATGCCGGTGAGCATGCGTTCGGCGTCGGATCCGACCGGCGGCAACCGGTTCGCGGCGGCCCGATTCGCCGGACCGGTCGGTGAGCGCGACCCGATCGCGCGGATCAAGAAGGTACGCACAATCATTCTCGGGTTGCGCCAGGAACCGGCACTCGGCCTGCTCGACTCCGCCGCCCCGATCCTGGTCCGGATCCCGACGGTGGTGCTGGCCAACTGGTATCTCTCGCAGTCGACGGGCCTCGACCTGCAGGCCAGCAACGTCGCGGGCGTGCCCGTGCCCGTGTATCTGGCGGGTGCCCGGATCGAGCGGATGTTTCCGTTCGGCCCCGCCCCCGGCTGCGCGGTCATGGCAACTCTGGTCTCCCACGTCGGCACGTGTTGCATCGGTGTCAATCTCGACACCGCCGCCGTGACCGAACCGGCGCGGTTCATGTCGTGCCTGCAGGAGAGTCTCGACGAGATCGTCGAACTCGGCCGCGGGTGAAAGGAAAGGCTGGCGCGATGGACGAGCAGACGACACGGCCACGGGTATATCTCATCGAGACGATGAGCGAGATGGAGGACGACGTTCTCCGCACGTGGCTGGAGCGGCAGGCGAACGACTCGGGTCAGCCGCCGCCCACCGTCCGCGTCACCGATCAGGCCCTCGCCGATCTGGCACGCCGGAAGGACGACCCGCTGCTCACCCCGCTCCGGGTGGTGTGGCTGCCGAAGGAGACCCATCCGGACGGCGCGCAGCGATTCCGGGAGACGCTGTCGCTGCGCGATCCGCTGCACCCGGGCCAGAACATGCAGCGCCGGGTGATGCGCGACGACCCGGCCCGGTGCCAGGTCCTGGAGGGCGACCCGGCCCCGCTCAGCGACCTCGAACGGCGGCTCGCCGAGAACGGCGGCGGGTCGCTTCCGGATTTCATCCGCCGCCAGGCGGCACTGACCCTGGAGCGGGCCGAGCGCACGGTGCTGGGCACGCAGTACAAGGTGTCGAGGTTCGTCGTCGACGAGATCACCGACGCCAGTCGGTACCACGACGGCACCCACGAACTGTCGGCCCAGTTGAATCTCCCCGTCGCCGAGGTGGATCGCCGTGCCCGCGGGGCGCTGGACGAGATGGTCGCCGCTCAGAGCCGGCGAGCCATCGCGCTGTGGGATCAGTTGGGCCGCTACTTCTCCCGCGCGTACCGTCTCGACGTCGACACCACCCGGCTCGACCAACTGCGGGAGCTGAACAAGGAACATTCCCTGGTGTTCCTGCCCAGCCACCGCTCGTACCTCGACCCGCTGGTGCTGCGGCCGGCGCTGATCGCGAACGACCTTCCGCTCAACCACGTGATGGGCGGGCTGAACATCAACTTCTGGCCGATCGGGCCGATCGGCAAGCGCAGCGGCACCGTGTTCATCCGCCGGAAGATCGAGGGCGACGAGATCTACAAGTGGACGCTCCGCGAGTACATGCGCTACCTGCTCACGAAGCGGTTCAACCTCGAGTGGTACATCGAGGGCGGGCGGAGCCGGACAGGCAAACTGCGGCCGCCGCGGTTCGGCCTGCTGAACTATCTCGCGAAAGCGTTCCGGGACAGCGGGATGTCCGACGTGTACCTCGTCCCGGTGTCGCTGACCTACGACCAGTTGTACGAGGTCGGCGCGATGGCGGCGGAGGCGCACGGCCAGGCGAAGAGCAAGGAGAGTCTGCGCTGGCTCTTCGGATACGTTCGGGCGCAAGGTCAACGGCACGGCGTCGCGCACGTCAACGTCGGCAGGCCGATGTCGCTGGCGGACTACCTCGGCCAGGAGGACGACCTGCGGCTCGCTGTGCAGAAGACGGCGTTCGAGGTGTGTCACCGCATCAACGAGGTCACCCCCGTCACGGCGTCGTCACTCGTCATGCTCGCGTTCCTCGGCATCGAGGACCGGGCGCTCACCGTCGCCGAGGTCGGCGGCATCCTCGGACCGCTCGTCGACTACATCACGGCGCGCTCGCTGCCCACCGCGGGCGACGTGGATCTGACGGATCCGAAGGTGATCCGCAAGGCCGTGCGCACCCATCTCGACTCCGGGGTCCTGAAGAGTTTCGACCAGGGCAGCGAGCGGGTGTTCTACCTCGGGCGCGATCAGCATCTCGTGGCAGCGTTCTACCGCAACAACACCATTCACTTCCTGGTGATGCGGGCGATCGCGGAGATGGTGCTGCGCGCCGCCGTCGATCAGCAGTTCACCGACCCACTCGAGGACGGATGGAATGCGGCGCTCCGCATCCGCGACCTCCTCAAGTTCGAATTCTTCTTCAGCGAAAAAGACAGTTTCCGGAAGGAACTGCGCGCCGAACTGGACCTGATCGACCCGGCCTGGGAGTCGAACCTCGGTGACCCCCAGCATGCGGCGAACCTGTTGTCCGGGATGCGCATTCACCTGGCGCACCGGGTTCTGCAGCCGTTCCTGGAGGCGTACGCGGTGGTCGCGGCTCAGTTGCTGCGCACCCCCGTGGACCGGAAGTTCGACGAGAAGGCATTCATGACGGCGTGCCTCGCGCTCGCCGAGCAGCGACGACTCCGGCAGCAGATCGGGAGCAGCGAGTCAATTTCGGCCGAACTCTTCACGACTGCACTCAAGCTGGCGCGGAACCGGGGCCTGGTCGAACCGAACGCCGAGAACATGGCGGCCCGGCGGGTCGAGTTCGAGGCCGAACTCCAAACCCTGATCGACCAGGTGCTCCGCATCCGGGCCATCGCACACGAGAATCTCGACCAGATGGGTGGTAGGTGAGTAGATGAGCGATCTCCGCAGTCTCCACGACGACATCGCGGCCGCCGTCCCCGGTCCGGCTACCCTCGCGGCGTTCGACCTGGACGGCACGTTGATCAGCGGGTACTCCGCGAGCGTCGTCTACCGGGACCGCCTGCGGCGCTTCGACATCAGTGTGGCCGAACTTCTCCGCACCACCAACGCCGCGGTGGAGACCCGCTTCCGGGGCGCCGACGTCGGCAACCTGATGCGCATCGGGGTGGAGAGCCTGGCCGGACGCATGGAGGACGAGATGCAGGAGTGGGGGCAGCGGCTGTTCCGGCAGGAGATCGCGAGGATGATCTTCTCGGAGGTCCGCGGCCTGCTCGCCGCGCACCGGCACGCCGGCCACCGGGTGGTGATGGCCACGTCCGCCACCCCGTATCAGGCGTTGTCGGTGGCCGCCGACCTCGACATCGAACCCGAGGACGTGCTGTGCACCCGGCCCGCGATCCTGGACGGGATGCTCACCGGGAAGCTCGAATCGGCACCACTGTGGGGACCGGCGAAAGCCGAGGCACTGCGCGAGTACGCCGTCAAGCACGACGCCGATCTGGGTGACAGCTTCGCGTACTCCAACGGCGCGGAGGATATTCCGATGCTGAAGTCGGTGGGACATCCGGTGGCGCTGAACCCCGACCGCAAGCTGGCGGCCACCGCGCGGCAGAACGGGTGGCCGTCGGTGAATCTGCGACCTCCCGAGAGCGGCGCCGACCCGATGTCCATCGCCCGCACCACCACCGCGATAGGCGCGCTGATGGGCGCCGCGGCGTTCGGCGTCTCCGCGGGCCTGCTCACCCAGAACCGGCAGACCGGCGCCAACCTGGTCGGCAGCTTCGGACCGGATCTCGCGCTCGCGATCTGCGGCATCAACGTGCGCATCAAGGGCAGGGAGAACGCGTGGTCGGCGAGGCCCGCGGTCTTCATGTTCAACCACCAGAGTTCGCTCGACATGCTGGTGATCGGCAGCGTCATCCGGCGCGACGTCACCGGCGTCGCGAAGAAGGAGGCCGCGCGCGACCCCCGGTTCATTCCCGTGGGTGCCCTCCTCGACGTCGCCTACATCGACCGGTCGGACAGCACCAAGGCGCGGGCGGCCCTCCGCCCGGCCGTGGACAAACTGCAGTCCGGCATCTCGATCGCGATCGCCCCCGAGGGCACCCGATCACCGACCCCGCGTCTCGGCAAGTTCAAGAAGGGCGGATTCCACCTGGCCATGCAGGCGGGGGTGCCGATCGTGCCGATCGTCATCCACAACGCCGGCGAACGGATGTGGCGGAACTCGCTCGTCGCGCACCCCGGCACCGTCGACGTCGACGTCCTCACGCCCGTGCCGACCGACGATTGGGACCTCGCGGATCTCGACCGGCACGTCGACGAGGTGCGCACGCTGTTCGAGGACTGCCTGCACGGCGGGCACCGCTGAGAAATTCTTCGAAGAAAGTTCTACGTTCCGGCCCTCACACTGCCGGTGAAGAAGAACGGCGCGGACGTGCCGAAGCAGAACACGGTCACGTTGGATCCCTTGGTGAAACCACCGATTGGTCCCACACCGGCTTTGAGTCCGAAGTTCGAATCCAGCCCGAAGCAGTTCCAGCTTTCCCCGCTCGGTACATTGACGACGATCCCACCAGTGACGCCCGTGCTGAGCGTGGGTGCTGCCGTCGCCGTTCCTGCTCCGACGAGCATCACCGGGGCTATGACGGCCGAAGCGATTGCGGTGCGGAGTGCGATCTTGTTCATTGTGCTCACCTTCGATTCACAGAGTCCCCGACCTTCACCTTCGGAGAGTCCCGACCTACTACGCATATCGTTCCGACCCCCTCGAAAAGTTTCACAACCTGCGTAGTCGACTACGCGCGACGGGTCGCGGGCCGTGCGGGAGAGTCGAGGTACACCGGTGGAGCGTCGATTGGAGCGGGACGATGAGCGAGACCAAGAGCGCCGAACCTCTCGACCGAATAGCTGTGCGGCGTCACCAATTTCGGCTCAGCATGCTCGTCGCCACGATGGCCGTCGCCGGTACCCTGATCGGTTCCGTGGCCGGAGGGGTGTTCACGCTGCTGAACACGTCGAATCAGGTGGAGGCAACGGTGAACCAGTCCTCGAACGAGTTCCTGCGAACGCAGCGGCAGCAGATCTATTCGGAGTTCCTCACCGCGGCCAACGAGGTGTGCACCACCGCGAGTTCCGTGTCGGTGGCGTTCGACAACTTCGACGGCCCCGACCTCTCGGGCGTGATGCTCGAAATCCTCGGGCCACTACCGCGGCAAAATATCGTGCTCGGCTCGAAGTTCGCGGCGGTGGAGTTGATCGGATCCGAGGCGGTAGTGGAATCGGCACGGCGAATGGTGGTCGAGTATCTGGCCGGCGCCGAGACGATCGGCTGGCTGAGCAACGACTTCGCGGCAGATGATGTCGTGTCGGCGGACGCCCTGTCCACGCGCCAGCAGCAGTTCGCCGACCACTTCCAGTCCGGGAAGAGTGCCCAGGAAGACTTCCTCGCCGCAGTGCGGGGCGAGCTCGGCATCCCCGGGCACGGTGACCGGCCGTAACCGGACCGAATCGGCTCGCCAGGGCTCCGCTCGGTGGGCACGATGGGGAGATGTCCGCGACCGGTCCCGTATCCACACAGCAGGCGCCCGAGCCTTCGCTGCTCCCCCGCATCTGGGCGCTCCTGCGCCCCTACCGCGGGTGGCTGGCACTCGTCGCGGCCGCGATCGTCGTCTCTTCGCTGCTCGGCATCGTGAATCCCTTCCTCACGAAAGCCGTGTTCGACCGCGCACTGTTCCCCACCGACGGCAGCGGCGTGCATCTGACGCTGCTGCTGTGGCTGGTGGTGGCCATGATCGTGGTGACGCTGGCGGGTTCGGTGATCGGCGTCGGTCAGAGTTACCTCACCACCAAGGTCGGCAACCTGTCGATGGCGGATCTGCGGGAACGCCTGTTCGCCCATCTCGAAAAGATGGAACTGGCCTTCTTCACCTCCACCAAGACCGGCTCGATCCAATCGCGTCTGGCCAACGACGTCGGAGGGGTGCGGTCCGTCCTCACATCCACGGCGTCGAGCATCCTCTCGAACGTCGTCACCGTCACGGCGTCGCTCGTCGCGATGCTGCTGCTGTCGTGGCAGTTGACGCTGCTCGCGGTGGCGTTGCTCCCCGGTTTCGTCTACCTGCAGCGGCGGGTCGGCGCCCGGCGGCGGGTTCTGGCGCGCAAGACTCAGGAGTCGTTGTCGGACATGACCGCGATCACCGAGGAAGCGCTGAGCGTGTCGGGTGTGCTGCTGACGAAGGTGTTCAACCAGGCCGACACCGAACTCGACCGGTATCGGACCGAGAACGCCCGGCAGACGGAACTTCAGGTGCGCCAAGCCATGACGGGGCAGGGCTTCTTCGCCGTCGTGAGCTCGTTCATGGCGATCACGCCCGCCCTCGTCTACCTGCTGGCCGGGTATCTCGTCAGCGGCGGGTCCGCGGCGCTCTCGGCGGGCACGCTCGTCGCGTTCTCGACGCTGCAGGCCAGGTTGCTGCAACCGTTGGTCTCGCTGATGCGGGTCACCCTCGACGTCCAGACGTCGATGGCGTTGTTCCGCCGCATCTTCGAGTACCTCGACCTGCAACCCGCGATCGTGAACCGGCCGGACGCCGTCGAACTGCCCGCGGACTCCCCCGGGCGGGTGGAACTGGACGACGTGTATTTCGCGTACCCCGCGCCCGTGCGCCTGGCCACCGCGGATCCCGACCCGGTGGCTCTGCGCAGCCTGGGCCGCGGCGGTGGGGGCGGCGGCATGCGCGGCGTCACGACCGTCGCGTCTCGGTTCCCGGCCGCGGCGGCACCCGACACCGCACCGGCGGAACGTCGCAGCAGGCGCTGGGCGGTCGCGGGCACGTCACTGGAGATCGAACCCGGTCAGCTCGCCGCGTTCGTCGGACCGTCCGGCGCAGGCAAGACCACGCTCTGCTACCTCGTGCCGCGCCTGTACGAGGTGGATAGCGGCGCCGTCCTCGTCGACGGCCACGACGTGCGCGATTTGACCATGAGTTCACTCGCCGAGGCGGTCGGAATGGTCACCCAGGACCCGTACCTGTTCCACGCCTCGATCGCCGACAACCTTCGGTACGCCAAACCGGACGCGGCGGATACCGAATTGCAGGCGGCCGCCGCGGCCGCCAACATCCACGACCGCATCCTCGGATTCGACGACGGCTACGACACCCTGGTCGGGGAAAGAGGATTCCGCCTCTCCGGCGGCGAGAAGCAACGCCTGGCCATCGCCCGGGTGCTGCTGAAGAATCCTCGCGTGCTGATCCTCGACGAGGCGACGTCCGCGCTCGACACGGTCTCCGAGCGACTCGTCCAGCGCGCCCTCGGCGAGGTGATGCGCGGACGCACCACCCTCGCGATCGCCCACCGGCTGTCCACGATTCAGCACGCCGACGTGATCTTCGTGATCGACGAAGGAACGTTGATCGAGCGCGGCACGCACACCGAACTCCTTGCGCGGCAAGGGTTGTACGCGCGCCTCCACGCCGAGCAGTTCGGCGCCGGGCAGGTCGAGTGCCGGTGCACGGACGGCGTCCGATTCACCGACGGCACCGTGCTCCGCGCCGGCGAGGCGTAGCCGCTACAGGAATTTGCTGAACTGGTCGTTCGCCCGCTGCATCACGAAGTCGTACGGCGGCGAGAACTTGCGGGCCCACCAGTAGCCGAACCGGATGTCCGGCGACGTGTACACCAGGTACCGGTCCTTCTTGACGCCGGCGATGATGCAGGACGCCACCTTTTCGGGCGTGACGGCCCGCTTCTCGAAGCGGTGGATCGCCTTCCGGATGCGCGGATCGTCGCGGTCGACACCTGCGATCTCGACGGTGCCCACCAGCGGTGTCTTGACCGCGCCGGGAACCACGAGGCTCACGCCGATGCCGTGCCGTTTGAGGTCGAACCGCAGAACCTCCGAGACTCCGCGGAGCCCGAATTTGCTTGCGCTGTACGCCGCATGCCACGGAAGCGCCAGGAGACCGGCGGCAGAAGAGACGTTGACCAGGTGACCGCCGCGTCCCGCCCGCACCATCCGAGGCACGAAACTCTCGATGATGTGGATCGGACCCATCAGATTGACGTCCACCATGGACTTCCAGTGACGGTGTTCGAGATTCTCGACCGTCCCCCACGCGGAGATGCCGGCGACGTTCATCACGACGTCGAGGCTGCCGAACTGTTCGTGGACGTCGGCGGCGAATGCGGTAACCGCGTCGTAGTCGGACACGTCGAGCGCACGCGAGAAACTCACGGTGCCCCCACCGCTGCCGACCTGCTCGACCGTCTGCGCCAGGCCGATTTCGTTGATGTCGGTGAGGAACAGTTCGGCGCCCTCCGCCGCGGCAGCCAGGGCGGTTGCCTGCCCGATTCCGCTACCTGCACCCGTGATCAGGCACTTCTTGCCGTCCAGCGTCTTGATCGCCATAGCCGTGTGCGCCCCCGTCGTCACCGATCCGTGTCGGCTGGAAGTCTACGCACGCAATCTGATTGCGCGCACGCAACTGCGGCGGCGCAATTGCCCGGAAGAGACGCGAACCGGCCCGCGGCGGGCCGGTTCGTGACGGTTCACAACCGCTGGGTCATTTCTTCCTGATAAGTACGAATCGTCCTCTCGATCCCATTGGCGTCGTCGTCGTTTCCTCGGTGCCGGGCGTCGTCGGCGCGCTCGCGCAGAACTCGAATCGCCTTCCGAAGCTCGGCGTCACTCATTCTGTGTTCCATATCACAATCATCCCTGACGGCTTCGGATTTGACCAGACTCGGAGGTCTGCCGCGGCTGCAGAACCCCACCTGATCTGGACTATCGTCCAGATTGCCGAGGTGGGGCCGCCAGTCATTCGCGGCGGCCGAGAGCCGGATCGACGGCGCGCGGCCCGCCGCCCGTGCAGAAGGCACCGGTTCACAGTAGTGTTCACCAAGCCCCGCGGGCCGCGAGCGACCTCTGGTCGTTGCGATGCGCAACGCAACACTTCGGCCCTGAACAGGGGCGATGGGCACTTCCGCCTCACGGCGCACACCCCTGCGACAGTGCCAGCAAACTCTCAGTGATTGAAACGGCAACCATGCGGCCACACCCTCGACCGCGGATGCCGACGTGAGCACATCCCAGCCCGCACCGACGCCACCCTTGAACTTTCAACGGTAGAACGTGCGTGACGAGCACAGAGAGCGCCCGAAAAGCCGACGATTCCCGAGCGGGCGGCGCGCGATGATTGAAACATATATGAGATAAACCTCGCTCGAACGAACGAGGTTTTGCCTCTATGTCCGTGAGTTATCAATCGGTTATCATCGTGGTACGGTGTCGTTCACACGACTGACGCGCGCACGAGAGAGGACCCGGCGGCTCACAATGGCAGATTTTGCTGCGCGGTTGAACAAGCTTTTCGACACGGTCCACCCTCCGGGACGTAAACCGCATACCAACGCCGAGGTCGCGGCGGCGCTGATCGAGGACGGGCATCAGATCTCGAAGCCCTACATCTCCCAGCTCCGATCGGGACAACGCACCAATCCCTCCGACGAGACGGTCGCGGCATTCGCCCGCTTCTTCAAGGTGAAGCCCGACTACTTCTTCAACGACATCTACGCCGCGAAGATCGACCACGATCTCGAGCTTCTCTCGCAACTCCAGGGATACGGACTCCGCAAGCTCTCCAGCCGCGCGTTCGACCTCTCCGAAGAATCGCAGAATCTGCTCACGACGATGGCCGAGAAACTCCGCGCCAGCGAGGGGTTGCCGGAGGTTCCGCCGGACGCGTCCCGCTGACGACGAGAGCCGTTGGGCGGCAACGAGTTCGCGGGAGATCGCTTCGGAGATCCATGTAGGACTCACGGACGCGGGCCCGACGACACCGCCGGATTGCCCTGCCCGGCGTGCCTCGGTGGCGCATGATGGAGCAATGGTTGACAGACCGCAGCTCGGTCCCACGATCTTCGTCCTCTTCGGTGCCACCGGAGATCTGTCCAAACGCATGGTCCTCCCCGCCTTCTTCCAGCTCGCCCTGTCGGGGCTTCTGAACTCCGAGTGGATGCTGATCGGCACCGGGCGCGGCAACGTCTCCGACGATCAGTTCCGCGACCACGTGCACGACGTCGTGAACCAGTTCGGAGTGCCGCACGACGACGCCGACTGGGAACCGTTCGCCCGGCGGCTGAGATTCGCCGGCGGCGGGTTCACTCCCGACAACCCGGGATCACTCCCCACGGCCGTGCAGCAGGCGCGGCAGGACCTCGGCGCGGCCGATGCACAGTTGGTGCACTACCTGGCGCTGCCGCCGAGCACGTTCGCCGAGACCACCCGTGCGCTCGGCGCTCACGATCTGGCCCGCGGCGCACGCGTCGTGTACGAGAAGCCGTTCGGGACTTCCCAGGAGGCGTTCACCGAACTCGACCAAGCCGTGCACCACGTCCTCGACGAGAAGCAGATCTATCGGATCGACCACTTCCTCGGCAAGGAGAGCACCCAGAACCTGCACATCCTGCGCTTCGCCAACGGGATGATCGAGGGCGTCTGGAACCGGGAACACGTCGAGCAGATACAGATCGACGTGCCCGAGACACTCGACATCGACGACCGCGCCCGGTTCTACGACGCCACCGGCGCCGTCCTGGACATGCTGGTGACGCATCTGTTCCAGGTCGCCGCCGAGATCGCGATGGAACCGCCGGAGACGTTGGACGCCGACGATCTCCAATCGGCCCGGGAATCCGTGATCGGGACGTTCCGTCCCCTCGATACCGCCGACGTGGTGCTCGGCCAATACGAGGGGTACCGCGACGTCGAGGGCGTCGCGGACGATTCCACGACGGAGACGTTCGTCGCCGCCCGGTTGTGGGTCGACACGGACCGCTGGCGGGGAGTGCCCTTCCTCCTCCGCACCGGAAAGATGCTGGGCGTCAGCAAGCAGCGGGTCAGCCTGGTCTTCCGCAGTCCGCAGGGCCCACTCACCGACATTCCACCGGACGGCGCAGTCCTGACCTTCGATCTGAAGGGCGACGGCGAGATCGACATCGCCATGGTCGTCAAGGAACCCGGCCCCGACGACAGCCTGTCGGTGGGCCACCTGGGGCTGCCCCTCGACACGGTGCCACTCGGCCACGCCCTCGCACCCTATTCGCGGCTCATCCTCGACGTCCTGCACGGCGACCGGTCGCTTTTCACGCGCCCCGACGGCCTGGCCCACGTCTGGACCGTCGCCGACGCGCTCCTGCGTGACCCTCCCACGGCCAAGCCGTACCCCGCCGGATCCATGGGACCGCCCGAGGCCGAGGACCTCGCCGCGCCCTGCGGGTGGCTCGTCACCGGTTCGCCGGACTGACCGGCGTCACGGGCCGCTCCGCCTAGTCCGCGGCCGAATCCGCGGTGTCCGCCCGCGCGGGAGCCGGGGCCGACGTGCCGAACTCGGTGTACGCATCCGCGAGTTCGAGGACCCATCGGCGCGGCGACATGCCCTGAGGCGGCGCGATCCATTCGGTGTCGAGGACGTCCGAGGCGACCGGGTCGTGGATCCAGCGCGCGAGAATCTGGGCGCGCTCGGCCGTCGATTCCGGAAGTTTCGGTTCGTCCGCGTCGAGCATGCCGGCGCCCGCCTGCAGGTACAGCGCGTCCATGACATGGGCGACGGCGTCGGAGGCGCGGAGGACGGTCGTGCTGCCCTTGCCGTCGCCCTCGACCACTTCGGGGAACCGGGTGACGAGCACCGAATGCAGAGTGTCCGTGCGGCGCAGGTCCTGCCGTGCGCGCAGCCAGGTTTCGACGAGCACCCAGACGGTGCCGACCGACACGATCACGGCCGCGACGGTGTACGCAGGCGAGGAGCCGACGATCCACCTCTGCCCCGACAGCTCACGCACCAGTCCCACGACGGCTGCCACGAGGACCGTCGCGGATCCGACGACGATCAGCGAGATTCCCCGGCCGAGCGGGGTCCACGCGACGTGCCTGCCGCCGGTCACGACCACCGCGGTCAGCGCGATCACGATGAACACGAGCGCGGGAACGGGAACTCCACCGGCAAGCCCGATTCCGAGCACGAGGGCGACGGTGTAGACGATCACGGCAACCGCACGCAGCGCCGGACGCGGGAGTATCGGCCACACGGAGACCGCGCCGACCGCGCTCGCGGCGGCGAACAGCGTCCATGCCAGTTCGAGGACGATCTCCGACAGGCCGGCCGTCGGGGCCAGGGTGTCGAGTCGACCGGCGACGTCCGGAACGGCCAGCGTCGACGCGATTGCCGCGCTGGACACAGCCACCACCATCGCCACCCGCAGCGGCGTCGGCTGACGCGCGGCGACCCGGCCGATCCGGGCACCCGCCGCCGTCCACACGACCAGCGCAATCAGCCAGCCCATCAGCCGATCGCCTCGTCGTACCGGAGCACGGACACGGGAGTACCGCGCCCCTGCATCGTCTTCAAGCGGATGAGCAGCATCGACGCGAACGTCTCGGCCTCCCACTCGGCCACCTCGTCGGACGGCTGTTCTTCTCCCCGCCGTCGCGACCGCTGGCTGAGCATGTAGGCGATCAGATCGTCGCCGGCCTCGAGGGTCGCGGCCACGATCTCTGCGCCTTCGTGCCGAAACACGATGTGACCCAACTCGTGCGCGAGCGTGCGGTCGAGGTCCGGGAGGCCCGGCGCCAGCACGATCACGTCCCGGTCCGGGTAGGCACGTCGCTGGCCGCAGACCCCGGGTGCCATCGGCTTCGTGAAATCGAGTTCGATGGAACGCTGCCGTTCACGGGCCACCGCGTCCACCACGTGCCGGAGCGTCACTGCCTCGGCTCTGGCCGCCGCGTCACACACCGCGTCCACGGCCGCCGCCACCCGACGATGAGATCTGTTCGCCCCCACGACTACACCCCTCCATTCGAAGCGGGCGGGAAGAATTCCGCCCGAGCGGCCGCGATGCGCGCCTGTTGTGCGCGAGCACCCTTGAAGGTCAGCGCACCCGCTCCGCCGGCGCAGCACAGCAGCACGCCGACCCCACCGAGAACGGTGATCGCGGGCAACGGCTCACTGTGGACCACCGGAACCATTCCCGGCGGCGCGGCATCCGGATCGCCCTGGGCAGGCGCCTGCGCGCCGGGCGCCCGAGCGTCGCTACCGGGCGTCTCCCCCGCGGGCCGGTCCTGTGGCGCGGAATCCGTGGAATCGCTCGCACCCGGGCCTGCCGCGGCGCCGGGACCGGACCCTCCTGCCGAGGCTCCCCCGGACGCCGGGGGCGCGGCCGGACTCTCCGCGCCCGGGGCGGCAGCAGCGTCGGAACCTACGTCTCCGGAACCCACGTCACCGGAATCGTCGCCTCCGGACGTGTCCGGGCGCAGGACCTTCGGTTCGGCCGGGGGCGGCAACTGGATCGGACGGGGCGGAGCGACCACGGCGCGGGACGTCGAAGGGCTCGACGTTTCCGTGGGTTCGACGGTCTCGGACGGTTCCGTGGTCCCGGACGGCTCCCCGGTCTCGGACGGCTTGGTGGGCTCGGCCGTCTCGGATGGCTTGGTGGGCTCGGCCGTCTCGCTGGGTTCCTGTGTCTCGCTGGGCTCTCCGCCACCGCATCCGCGCCGGCTCTCGCACGGTGGATGGGGATGATCGGGCTTGCCGCCGCCGGGAGACCCGGTGGAACCGCCTTCGCAGCGGCCGCCGTCGCATTCGTGGTACTGGGGGCCCGCGACGGCGTCGGACGGGAACGCCGACACAGTGATCCAGGCGAGCCCGGACAAGAAGGCCACAGCCAACCCGACCACGGTCAGCCTTCGCAAGACACGACGCGCGCTCACCATGCACCCCCCTCGTATTCACGACACGACACCACGTTCACGGCGACATCGCCGCTGTCATGGTAACGAGCGAATCGAGCGGAGGTGCTGGTGGTGCCGGTGTCGGGGAACCGGCACCACCAGCGATGCCCGAGTCAGGTGGGACTCGAGCAGCTTCGGTGAACCCCTACGGGCTCGGCGTTACCGCCTGGAGGTGCTGATCGGTCAGGGTCTTCGCGACGCCGTCAAGCCGGCGGGAGTTCACAGAACGTTCACCAGCAACATCGTCGCGGTGATGGTCGCGACCACTGTCGCCGGCTCGAGAAACTTCGAGATCTTGCGCATTGCCTGCATGTATTTCCACCCCGTGCGATCGACCCCTTGATGACCTACGGACAGTACACAGCATTCAGTTACCTTTTGGCAAATTTGGACCGGAATGCCAGGAGCCCCGACCGCCCGACGACGGCACTTACCTGGGCCGGAACGCAGAAGAGGCACCCTCTCCGGATGGAGTGAGTGCCTCTTCTGTGGTGGAGCTGAGGGGAATCGAACCCCTGACCTCTTCGATGCGAACGAAGCGCGCTACCAACTGCGCCACAGCCCCGCGCGGATCCTGCGATCCGCTCGGCAAACTCTAGCAGGCAACCCGCGGAGGGAGCGAATCGCCTGCACCGACGTGGCTTTCGGCCCGGATCCGAGGGCTACTCACCGGCAGCCCGGCGCATCGTCGCCTGCTGCATCGGCTCGTCGTCGAAGTGCTCGAGATGATCGAATTCTGGATCCTCGTCGTCCACCTCGAGGACGACGGCGCCCGGACGCCGCAACCGGGCAGGGATGAGCCGGAGTTCGTCGTCGCTCCGGGACTCGACACCCAGCCGCGAGCGATTGAGACGCGCGGTCCGCCGCCGACGGATCTCCTGCTCGATCTGGACCTGCCGGCGCAGGTACGCCATGTAGGCGACGAGACCGGCCACGCCGGCCGCGAACGCCCACCACATCAGCGGGGAGATGATCAGGCCGAGCGCCGCCGACATGATCGTCGCGAACACCAGCCCGAGAAGCGATCGCTGCCGAAACCCGTAGCGTGCCTCGCGCGCGATCGCGTCGGCCTCGGGATCGAAGCCGCCGCGTCCCCGGCGTACCGGCACGTACTCGCCGACCGGGGCCCGCTCACCGTCGAAATCGTCTTCCTCTGCGTGAGTGTCCACAAGGTCCTCCGCGTCGTAGCCGTAGTGGTCCGGTTCCGGTTGCCAGTACGGGTCGCTGCGGTGCCCTGCCGCGGGTCCACGCTGCACGGGACGTTCGTCGCCGCGGTGCAGCACGCGCGTCGCGAGTGCTGCGTCACTGGTTTGCCGAATTCGGGGGCGGTTGTTCACCAGCATTGGGACCAGGACGAAGAGCCACACGACGACGAGCCCGATCCAGAGAAACGAGTTCGGCATTCGGCGACCTCCTCCCAATCGTCTACCAGCATGGATACCGCTGTTGACCCATCCAGGCTAACCGCATGAACACGCACATCTTCGCAGACGCGCC
Source organism: Rhodococcus pseudokoreensis (assembly GCF_017068395.1). Classification (NCBI taxonomy): domain Bacteria; kingdom Bacillati; phylum Actinomycetota; class Actinomycetes; order Mycobacteriales; family Nocardiaceae; genus Rhodococcus; species Rhodococcus pseudokoreensis. Next base: position 1,729,125 of record NZ_CP070619.1, read on the forward strand.
GATCTCACCATACTCAGGTGTCACATGCGTAACGCGAAAATGTGGCGCTCGGCATGCCCCGGACAGACGAAGGAAACGATCGGGCAAAGACTCGCCGAAAGCGGAGTCCCGGTCGGGGAGCTTTGATACCGTGAAATAACTGCCACGTAGCTGGACGTTTGTCCATGTCCGATTCGGCGGACATATCCGGGTGGTTCACCGGTCACGCCCAGACGGCGCCGGCGGTCACGCCCAGGTGGCTTTGCCACTCCGCACGAGCGAATCCGCGACGGTGCCGGGCACGTCCTCGACGGTCATGCCGACCAGAATGTGGTCGCGCCACTGCCCGTCGACGTCCAGATAACGCGCGAGCAGACCTTCCTCACGGAAGCCGACGTTGCGGAGTACCGCCTGGCTCGCCAGGTTCTCCGGACGCACGGTGGCCTCCACGCGGTGCAGACCCACGGGGCCGAAGGCGTGATCGAGCCCGAGCGCGAGCGCACCGGTGGCCACGCCGAGCCCATTGACGTCGCTGGCCACCCAGTACCCGATCCACGCGGAGCGCAGCGCACCCCGCACCACGTTGCCGATCGTGATCTGGCCGCAGAAATTGCCGTCGAGTTCGATGGCCATCGGCAGCATCCGGCCCTTCCGCGCCTCCGAACGCAGACTGCTGCACAGTCCGGGCCATCCCGAAATATGATGGCGCGCTTCCCAGGGCGCCTCCCCCGTCGGCTCCCACGGTTCGAGGTGCGCGCGGTCGCGGGTGCGCAGACGGCTCCATGCGGCCGCGTCACGCAACCTGATGGCGCGCACCGTGACGACGCCACCCTTCACCCGCAGGGGCCCGAGATGCGGAGGCCAACCCGGATGCTGTGTCATTTCGTCTCACACTGCCGCAGTGTCATCAGCCACGCTGCGCCAGGAACGCCACATCGACCTGGTCACCCGTCCGCACCTCGGTGATCTCGGGTTCGATGAGGACGAGGCAGTTGGCCTCGGCCAGCGTGGCGAGCAGGTGCGAGGACGCGCCCGGCGCCCCGCCGAGAGCTTGGACGAGGTACTCCCCCGTGGCCTCGTCGCGCATGAGCTGACCACGGAGAAAACCCTTGCGGTTCTCGATCGACGTGATGGGAGCGACGGTGCGGGCGGTGACGACGCGGCGCATCGGCTGCCTGCGACCCAGTGCGATGCGGATCAGCGGGCGCACCATCACCTCGAACACGACCAGGGCGCTCACCGGATTGGACGGGAGCAGGAACGTCGGAACCTCGTCCCGGCCGAGCTGGCCGAATCCCTGGACCGATCCCGGATGCATCGCGACCCGGTCGACCTCGAGGTTGCCGAGATCGGCGAGCGCATCCCGCACGTCCTCGGAGGCGCCGCCGCCGACCGCACCCGCGATGACGACGATCTCCGACCGGATCAGCTGACCCTCCACCACCTCGCGCAGACGGCGCGCGTCGGCGTTCGCGATACCGACCCGGTTGACGTCGGCGCCGGCGTCGCGGGCGGCGGCGGCCAGCGCGTAGGAGTTGACGTCGTAGACCTGACCGGGCCCCGGGGTGCGGTCGACGTCGACGAGTTCGCCACCGACCGAGATGACGGACAGCCGGGGACGAGGATGGACGAGCACCTTGTCGCGTCCCACCGCGGCCAGCAACCCGACCTGAGCGGCGCCGATGATCGTGCCTGCCCGGACGGCGACGTCGCCGGGCTGCACGTCGTCGCCTGCGCGGCGCACGTAGTCGCCGGAGCGGACCGGTTTGTAGATCTTGACGCGGGCCCGGCCGCCGTCGGTGCGGTCGAGCGGGAGGACGGCGTCGGCGAGCGTCGGGAGCGGAGCGCCCGTGTCGACCTTGACAGCCTGACGGGGCTGCAGCCGGATCGGCTGCCGTGAACCGGCCGTGACCTCGCCGACCACGGGAAGGGACAATTCCACGGGCGCGCCCTCGTCGTCCCGGATGTCGGTTCCGGCAGCCTGGACGTCGACGCTACGGACGGCGTAACCGTCGATGGCGGCCTGGTCGAACCCGGGAAGCGGCCGCTCGGTGACCACTTCTTCGGCACACAGCAGCCCCTGGGCTTCGGAGATCGCCACACGGACCGGCCGCGGCGCCACCGCGGCCGCGGTCACGATCGTCTGTTGCTCCTCGACCGACCGCAAGTTCTTGCCTCCCGAGCTTCTAGGATTCCGTCCGCTTCAATCGGTCGATCAGCCATTCGCGCAACGACGGGCCGTACTCTTCCATGTCCAACGCAAAGTCAACCGCAGCACGGAGGTAGCCGCCGGGATTTCCGAGATCGTGTCTCGTGCCTCGGTGCACGACGACGTGAACGGGATGGCCTTCCTTGATGAGGAGGGCGATGGCGTCGGTGAGCTGGAGTTCGCCGCCGGCGCCGGGTTCGATCCGCCGGAGCGCGTCGAAGATCGCCCGGTCGAGGAGGTAGCGACCGGCGGCCGCGAACGTGGACGGTGCGTCCTCGATGGCCGGCTTCTCGACCATGCCGGTGACCTTGAGGACGTCCGGGTTCGTGGCGTCGGGCACCGTTTCGACTTCGAAGACGCCGTACGCGCTCACCTGGTCCTTGGGGACGTCGATGGCGCAGAGGACGGTGCCGCCGCGCTTGCGGCGGACCCGGGACATCGTCTCGAGCACACCGCGCGGCATCACCAGGTCGTCCGGGAGGAGCACGGCAATGGCGTCCTCGTCGTCGTCGAGGACCGACTCCGCGCAGCCGACCGCGTGGCCGAGGCCGAGGGGCTGGTCCTGGACGACGGACTCCACCTCGAGCAGGCCGGGAGCCTTACGCACCTTTTCGAGCAGGTGGTACTTGCCGCTGGCCTCGAGCTTGCTCTCGAGGACGAGGTCCTCGACGAAGTGGGCGACCACTCCGTCCTTACCGGGCGACGTGACGATCACGAGCCGGCCGGCACCCGAATCGGCGGCTTCTCCGGCCACGAGTTCGATACCTGGGGTATCCACGACCGGGAGCAGCTCTTTCGGCACGGTCTTGGTCGCGGGGAGGAATCGCGTCCCCATTCCCGCTGCGGGCACGACAGCCGTGCGAAAGGCAGTGGCGGTGTGCGGGGCGGCGTCTGTCATGCCCACACCTTAACTGTGCGGACCTACCAGTCAGTCACCAAGATCCTGTCAGCTACCTCCCGGAACCCGTCGGAGACGCTCTCCGGCCGGCTCTAAGGTTGGGGCATGCACGCACGAACGAAGGACGAGTGGCGGCAACTGGTGCTCACAGGGCGGCGTGCGCTGACCCCCGAACTCCGCGAAGCCGAGGACCAGGCGATCGTCGCGCTCGTCACACAGGAAGTCGCCGGCGGATCGACCGTCTGCGCCTATGTTCCCACCGCGCTCGAGCCGGGGTCGCTGGACTTCCTCGACGCGCTCCGGCGGGTCTCTGGACGCGTCCTCGTGCCCGTCACCCGCGGTCCCGGCCCGCTTTACTGGTCCGAGTTCACAGGCGCGGACAATCTCGCCGACGCGAGTTACGGCCTGCGCGAACCCACCGGACCGGTACACGAACCCGGCGAGATCCGTTCGGCCGATACCATTTTCGTTCCGGCCCTGGCCGTCGATCGGCGGGGCGTGCGACTCGGCCGCGGCGCGGGCTTCTACGACCGGACCCTCGGACTCGCCGCCCCCGGCGCGCGGCTGATCACGATGGTCCGCGACGAGGAACTGGTGCCCGAACTGCCGGAGGATCCCCACGACGTGCGTATGGGATGGGCCCTCACGCCCGGCTCGGGACTCGTCGCGCTCGGCGAATAGCGAGGGCACACGGGGCCCGGAATAGTTCCCTGATTAGCGTTGTTGGCACTGTCGACTGTAGAGTGCTAAAACCTGCGGTTTGACTACACAGTGCGGAGGAACCCAGTGCCCACTTATTCATATGCGTGCACGGAATGCGACAACCGTTTCGACATCGTCCAGTCGTTCAGCGATAACTCCCTGACCGTCTGCCCCGCATGCTCGGGCAAGCTGCGCAAGCTGTTCAACTCCGTCGGCATCGTCTTCAAGGGCAGCGGTTTCTACCGCACCGACAGCCGCGGCACGTCCGGAGCGGCCAGCGAGCCGGCCAAGACCGACTCTGCTCCCGCTGCCAAGTCGGAAAGTTCGTCGACGGCCTCGTCCAGCTCCACGAGCACCGCGACCGCCGCACCCGCCAAGGCTGCTGCCAGCTAGTTCTCGCGCTTCCGCGAGTTATCCACAACTTCTCGTCCATCCACAGGCGGGCCCGTTCGGCGTACCTACGGGCCTCCCGGTCTCCTAGCGTCGAACCATGTCGTTCGACCCTGCCCAGACCGGTCACCACCGGTCGAACCGCGCACACCGAAGCCTGAGCCCGTCATGGGCCGACCGGCTGTCGGATCTCACCCACCCCGGCTGGGCCCGCACCCTCGCCGCCAGACGCATCCTGGCCGCCGCGCTCGTCTGCCTCGCACTGGCCCTCCTCGCCCGCGGGGATCCCGGCTCTGCCCGCTCCGCGGTCGTGGTGGCCGCACGTGATCTGCAACCCGGAGTCGTCCTCACGGACGCCGACGTGGACCTGGTCGAATTCGAGGCCGGGAGCCTCCCCGACGGGGCTGTCACCGCTCTGGCGGACGTAAACGGACGCACCCTCGCCGGACCGACCCGCGCCGGAGAAGCCCTCACCGACATCCGGGTACTGGGCCCCCGTCTGGCCGCTGCCGCAGCGGGCATGGACGACGCCCGGATCGTCCCCGTCCGGCTCGCCGACCCCGCCGTCACGGAACTCCTCCGTGAGGGCGATCGCGTCGACGTGCTGACAGTCGATCCCGACACACCAGCGAATCCGGACCGGCGGTCCGGCGCCACCGTCCTGGCGTCCCGCGCGGTCGTCGTGCTGGTGACTCCGTCCGAGAACGGACGTGACCAGCGCGAACGGGTGGTGATGCTGGCGCTTCCGGCCTCGGACGCCACGACGGTGGCCGCGGCATCCCTCACGAGCGCGATCACCGTGACCTTTCAGTGACCCGCCACGCTGAGCCGGGCTGATCTAGGCTTTTCCGGGAGACAGTGCTGGATGACTTGCCACCCACTCGAGGAGACGCCGACATGCTCAAGGGATTCAAGGACTTCCTGCTCCGGGGGAACGTCCTCGACCTAGCCGTCGCGGTCGTAGTCGGAGCCGCGTTCACCGCCATCGTCACATCGTTCACCAACAACGTGATCAATCCGTTGATCGCCGTTGCCGGCGGCGCCAACGACCTGGGTTGGGGTTATCAGATCATCGCCGACAACCCGGCCACCTTCATCAACATCGGTGCCGTCATCACGGCCGTGATCAACTTCGTGATCATCGCCGCGGTCGTGTACTTCATTCTCATCGTCCCGGCCAACGCCGCGAAGAAGCGGTTCATCACCGAACCCGCAGACAAGAAGGCCAGCGAGGCCGACCTGCTGATCCAGATCCGCGACATCCTCGAAGCGAGCCTCCAAACCGACGGGGCCGCAGCGAGTTCCGACGGAGCGCACGCCATGCCGGCAGAGAAGGCCGCGAAGCTCGAGCAGACCCGCGAATAGCGCTGCGACGACTCCGGGCCCGTGCAGCAGCTGCTTGCACGGGCCCGGAGTCTTGTCTGGAACGAATATCAGCCGAGGCTGAAGGGCTGTCCCCACAGGGTGACGGTGCCGTCGACCGAAGCCGTCGAGACCGAGACCTTCGCGTAGGAGCGAGCCTGCGCGTAACCGGCGCAACCGGACACACCGAACGTCTCGTCCGAGTACGTGAAGCCACCGCTCTTGCCGGTGAACTTGAAGCTGCTCTTGTGAGCCTCGGCGCCGTAGTCGTCGGTGTACTCGATGTCGAGGATCGGCACGTTGGTGGCCTGGCCCGGAGCGATAGAGATTCCACCGCCGACGGACGTGTCGCCGGTGCTGATCGCGTTGCCGACCGTACCGGCCTGAATGTCGTCCCACGACGCTCCACCGGCGGAGCCACCACTGGCCTCGCCGCCGAAGTCGAGCTGGCAGGCCACGATGTAACCGGCGTCGATGGTGCCACCCTTGGCGGTTCCACCCTCGATGGACACGTCGATCGTGCCCGACGCCCACACGTTGCGGTGCAGCGGAGTCGAACCAATCGACGGGCTGATGTTCGCGGAGTTGCCGGTCGTACGCACAGTCACCACGGAGCCGTCGAGCAGCGTCTGGGTGATGGTGCCGTCCTGCAACGGGACGAAGGTGTCGGCGTTGGCCGCACCGGTGGAGAGAAGGCCGATCGCGACGGTGGCCGCGGCAACCACACCGGCAGCCTTGGCGCCGTGGCGCAGGGTCTTGCTGTTCATTGTTCCCCTCTAGGGTTGCTTACTGCGGGCCCACCCGGGGCGGCCCACAGGATCGAAAAGGTTGGTTGTTCGGGTGCGGCAATCAGCCGATGCTGAACGGCTGCCCGTAGAGGGTCGACTTGACGTAGTGATTCCCCGGGATCTCGAGGATGGTGTACGCGCGGGCCTGGGCGTAGCCACCGCAACCCTGGACCTCGATCTGCTGGTCGCGGTACTGGATCGCGGACACACCCGGCTTCAGGTCCGTCTTGGACTTGATCTTCGCGAACTTGACCTCACCCGGAGCGATCGGCAGGCTCAGCGCGCCGCTCGCACTCGGGCCGTCGAGCGACATACTGCCGCTGATGCCACCCTCGAGACCGGTGATGTCGAGCTGGCAGCCCACGATGTAACCCGTGGTGATGGTGGCGCCCTCCTCGGGCACCTCGCCACCGAGCTCGGCGAACACGTCACCCGAAACCCACGCGACGCGGCCCGCGCCGTTGGCGGCCAGCGACGGCGAAACCAGAGCGCTCTCCGCGTTGCGGGCGATCTTGGCCGTGACGCTTCCCGCGTTGACGACCTTTTCGCCACCCGGCAGCGGCACGAACGTGTCGGCATTGGCAGCGCCGGTGGACATCAAGCCGAGGACTACAGCCGCAGCGGCACCAAGGCCGGCAACGCGGGCCCCACGGCGCAGGCCTGACTTACGGATCTCGCTCATTCTTTCCCCTCATCAGGTACCACCTACCCGGCGTTCGAGTAGGCAGTCTTTACCTATTGACGGGATAAAGTTAGCTGAAACAACGTCCAAATGTTATAGCTACGTGTCCGAATCGGCCTCCGGTCCCGGCTCCGTGTCCGAACTGTGACATGCGTAACAGTGCATAGAGCGAGGTTGGGGGCGTACGGAAGTGCCGTACGCCCCCAATCCCGAGGTACTACATTGTTCAATTTTTTTTCGGCGTCATGCGTCAGCCGAGGCTGAAGGGCTGTCCCCACAGGGTGACGGTGCCGTCGACCGACTCGGTCGAGACCGCAACCTTCGCGTAGGAGCGAGCCTGCGCGTAACCGGCGCAACCGGACACACCGAACGTCTCGTCCGAGTACGTGAAGCCACCGCTCTTGCCGGTGAACTTGAAGCTGCTCTTGTGAGCCTCGGCGCCGTAGTCGTCGGTGTACTCGATGTCGAGGATCGGCACGTTGGTGGCCTGGCCCGGAGCGATAGAGATTCCACCGCCGACCTTGGTGCCGGTCTGGCTGACGGGATCGCCGACCGTACCGGCCTGGATGTCGTCCCACCCGGCGCTGGCAGAGGCGCCACCGCTTGCGCTACCGCCGAAGTCGAGCTGGCAGGCCACGATGTAACCGGCGTCGATGGTGCCACCCTTGGCGGTACCACCCTCGATGGACACGTCGATCGTGCCGGACGCCCACACGTTGCGGTGCAGCGGAGTCGAACCCATCGACGGGCTGATGTTCGCGGAGTTGCCGGTCGTACGCACAGTCACCACGGAGCCGTCGAGCAGCGTCTGGGTGATCGTGCCGTCCTGCAACGGGACGAAGGTGTCGGCGTTGGCCGCACCGGTGGAGAGAAGGCCGATCGCGACGGTGGCCGCGGCAACCACACCGGCAGCCTTGGCGCCGTGGCGCAGGGTCTTGCTGTTCATTGTTCCCCTCTAGGGTGAATGTCGCTTATGCGAGAAGTCGTGAAGTGAGATCTGCTTACGAGCGATCAGCCGATGCTGAAGGGCTGCCCGTAGAGGGTGGTCTTGACGTAGTGGTTCCCCGGAACCTCCACGATCGTGTACGCGCGGGCCTGGGCGTAACCGCCGCAGCCCTGGACCTCGATCTGCTGATCGCGGTACTGGATCGCCGACACACCCGGCTTCAGGTCCGTCTTGGACTTGATCTTCGCGAACTTGACCTCACCCGGCGCGATCGGCAGGCTCAGCGAACCGCTGGCACTCGGACCGTCAAGCGACATACTGCCGCTGATGCCACCCTCGAGACCGGTGATGTCGAGCTGGCAACCCACGATGTAACCGGTGGTCAGCGTGGCGCCTTCCTCCGGGATCTCGCCACCGAGCTCGGCGAACACGTCACCCGAAACCCACGCAACGCGGCCCGCGCCGTTGGCGGCCAGCGACGGCGAAACCAGAGCGCTCTCCGCGTTGCGGGCGATCTTGGCCGTGACGCTTCCCGCGTTGACGACCTTTTCGCCACCCGGCAGCGGCACGAAGGTGTCGGCGTTGGCCGCACCCGTGGACATCAGGCCGAGGACTACAGCCGCAGCGGCACCAAGGCCGGCAATGCGGGCTCCACGGCGCAGGCCGGTCTTTCGGTTCTCGCTCATTCGTTCCCCTCATCAGGATTCTGCTGGTTCCCAGTCACGACCTTCGAGACTGAGGAGTGGTCCATGTCGGGCCCAGCGCAGTATCCAGAGCTGTGATGTCCGCAGAGTGAACTACGGATGATCACAGCTCGATAACCGCGCTGAAGACGAAATCACTGACGAAACGTCAGAGTTCCGACTGGGCAACGGCACATCGACCCTGCCCTCCATCTCCAGTACTGACTCGCCGAGGACAGTAACCGGCGGGTGGTTGCCTATGCAATTAATTCCTGCCGAAACAGAATCGTGATGTATGCCACACCCCGAAACGTGTCCAACGTGTGGGATTTGAGAGAGAATTCCGACCACTCGACAACTCTGTGACCAGCAGGTTCACTGGCCGTTCACGTTAAGTTCGGTAACGTTTACATTCGGTTCACGAGCTCGAAGGATGTCTGTTCTGACCGAAATGTGACACCTGAAAGAACGCTGGGAACGGCTCCTCGCCCAGAAAAATTCCACTGGGTCATAGCACAAAAACTCACGCTGATCGCAACCCACGACCGCAGATCACGATTTGCTTAAGGTGAGGGTTTCGAAGATAACTACCCGTGATGTGGGGGGCGCTGGCGGCGCAGCCACTCGTCGCCGGCGGTGCCGGAGGAGGACCCTTCGCCGGGTTCGCGTTCGTCCGCGGTGGTGTCGGGGAAGACGTCCCCGAAGATGCGCTCGAGCCGGGCCCTGTCGATCGGGGCCCGGCTCGGAACTGCCTGCTCGTCGGGCTCGCTGCGCGAACCCGGCTCGTCGGAACGAGAAATCGTCTCAGCCTTCCAGACCGGACAATTCGGAAATCACGTGTGCCGCGAGCGGCGTCAGGGTGGCCATGCCGTCCCGGACCGCGGCGCGCGAGGACGCGAGGTTTACCACGAGTGTGCTGCCGGACACACCGGCGAGCCCGCGGGAGAGGCCGGCGTCCAGCGAACCGGCGGCGAGACCCGACGACCGGAGGGCCTCCGAGATTCCCGGAATCTCGCGGTCGAGGACCTCGGCGGTGACGTCGGGGGCGACGTCGCGGGGCGACACGCCGGTGCCGCCGACGGAGACGACGAGGTCGACGCCGCCGATGACGGCGGTGTTGAGCGCGTTACGGATCTCCACCTCGTCGGCCGCCACCGCGACGATGGCGTCGACGATGAAGCCGGCCTCGTTCAGCAGTTCCGTCACCAGAGGCCCGATGGAGTCCTTGCCGTCACCGTGAGCGGTGCGGTCGTCGACGATTACCACCAGCGCGCGGCCGGCCAGCGAGGCTTCGATGTCCATGGTCCCTACCGTAGTGGCCCCGTTCAGAACGGACTCGACCTGCCCGAGAATCCCCGTGTTCATCAGCGGCCGCCCTGTTCGGCGGTTCCGAGCGTGACGTCGACGGTCTTGGAATTCGACCCGTTCCCGTCGGTGTAGGTGATGGACACGTTGTCTCCCGGTGCGTGCGATCGAATGGCGGCGATCAGCGCGTCGCCGCTGGTGATGACCCGGTCGTCGACCTTGGTGATCACCGAGCCCTTCGGAATTCCCGCCTTCTCCGCCGGGCTGCCCGACGTGACCTCGACGACGGTGGCACCGTTGGCGGCGTCCTGCGACGGGACCTGGATCCCGATGACGGCCTGGGTGGCCTTGCCCGTCTTGACCAACTCGTCCGCAATGCGCCGCGCCTGGTCGACCGGGATCGCGAAGCCGAGACCGATGGAACCGCTCTGCTCGCCCGCGCCGGAACCGCCGATGCTCGCGATGGCGGTGTTGATGCCGATCAGCTGACCGTCCATGTTGACGAGGGCGCCGCCGGAGTTGCCCGGGTTGATCGCCGCATCCGTCTGCAGGGCATCGATGACGGTGTTCTGGTTGCCGGACTCACCGCTGGTGGACACCGGGCGGTTGAGCGCCGAGATGATGCCCTCGGTGACGGTCCCGGCGAGCCCGAGAGGCGAACCGATCGCGACGACCTGCTGTCCGACCTGCACGTTGCCCGAAGTGCCCAGCTCGATCGGAGTGAGGTTCGTCTTGCCGTCCACCTTGATGACCGCGAGGTCGGATACCGGGTCGGCGCCGACCAGCTTGGCGTCGGCCGTGCTGCCGTCCGAGAACGCGACCGTCAGCTTGCCGCCCTTGGCGGCCGCGCCCGCGACGTGATTGTTGGTGAGGATCATGCCGTCGGACGAGATGACGATGCCGGATCCCTCGCCGCCGGAACCGCCTGCCGTCGCAACCTCGATCTGGACGACGCTCGGGACCACCTTGTTCGCGACCGCCTGCACCGACCCCGCCGGTGCATTCGCGGCCGGGGTCGCGGTGTTGTTCTTGGGGGCGTCGAGGGAGTTGGTCACCGCGGCGCCGCTGCCGTTGCGATCCGTCGCCAGGGAACCGACGACGCCGCCGATGCCGCCGCTCACGAGGGCGAGCGCCACGGCGCCCACCACGATCGCCGTGCGCGCGGGACGCTTCGTCGCGGTCACGGTCGATCCCGCTCCGGCCTGTCCGGGCCCCTGCAGGCCGGGGAACGGGCCCTGAGGCGTCCCGGGCTGCCCGGCCGCATGCTGGGCACCCGGATGTCCCTGAGCCCCGTGCTGGGGGTGCCCGAACTGCTGGGTGGGCTGGGGCGGCGGACCGTACGGATTGCCCTGGGGATACCCGGCGCCGTAGGCCTGCTGCCCCGCCGGACCGCCCGCCGGGTTGTGCGGAGTGGTCGGGAACTGCTCGGTCGGGTGGTACCCCTGTGTCGGCGGCTGCGGCTGTGGGTTGGCCGGCTGGTCGGGGCGCCCGCCCCGGTCGCCACCGGCGTTCTCGCGGCTGTCGCCGTCGTGGCTGTTTCGATCCTCGGTCATCGCATCACTTCCATCTCCCGCGACCACCCGCAGGGGCAGTCGCACCGTCTCTGTCTACGAGAGTGCCCGGTGGGACTGAGAGGGTCCTGAGACCGGCCTTTGAGTTAGCCGAGACCTCGAGCTTCGAGCCTATTCCGCTTCGGGTTCCCCCGGAAGGACGATGCGGATGAGCGCACCGCCCCGTTCGGAGACGTCCACCGCGATCGTGCCGCCGTGCTTGACCACCACCTGCCGGACGATCGCCAGGCCCAGCCCGGAGCCGGGCATCGAGCGTGACGCCGTGGACCGGTAGAAGCGGTCGAACACCAGCTCCCGGTCCTCCTCCGGAATGCCCGGGCCCGCGTCGTCGACCGTCAGCTCGAGAAGTCCGTCGCCTGCCGGTCTCATGGCCACCCGCACCTGCTCGCCGGTCGGACTCCACTTGGCCGCGTTGTCGAGGACGTTCAGCACCGCCCGCGACAATCCCGCGTGGTCGCCGTAGACGAACCAGGGAACGGTGACGGCGGTGAAGTCGATCTCGTTGCGCCTGCGTCGCGCGCGCTCGAGGCTGCGGTCCACCACTTCACTGAGATCGACTCTCTCGAAGACGGTTTCCGGTGCATCCTCGCGGGCCAGGTCGACGAGGTCGCCCACCAGCTGCGAGAGTTCCTCGATCTGCGCCACCACGTCGGTGCGCAGTTCGGCCATGTCCTCGTCCGGAATGTGCGGCGCACCAGGACGACTCGATGCGATCAGCAACTCCATGTTGGTGCGCAGCGACGTGAGCGGCGTCCGCAGTTCGTGTCCCGCGTCGGCAACGAGCCTGCTCTGCCGCTCCCGCGATTCCGCGAGCGCCCTCAGCATGGTGTTGAAACTTTCGGTGAGCCGTGCGAGTTCGTCGTTGCCCGTCACCGGCATCGGTGTCAGGTCGTCGGTGCGGGCCACCCGTTCCGTGGCGGCGGTGAGCCGGGCGATCGGACGCAGACCGGTGCGTCCCACCGTCGTTCCGGCGGCGGCCGCGAGGACCACCCCGCACCCGCCGACGATGAACAGCACCCAGGCCAGCCGGTCGAGCACCGCCCCCGTCGGCGCGAGCCGCTGGGCGATCACCAGCGTGCTGCCGTCCTGGGTCCGCTCGGCCAGCACCCGCTGATTGTCGGCGGTGCGCAGGGACGTCTCCTGCTCGCCGCGCGCCACCGACAGCTCCGGCTCGCCGATCGGCACATTGGAACCCGGGGGCGTGTACGTGTCGAGGTCCGGAAAGACCAGCGCCACACTGATGTCCGTCGTGTACAGCGTCGCGCCCGCGATGTAGCGCGGATCGAACGTCACGAGGTTGCTGTCGATCAGCGCGGACGCGCGGTTCCGCAGCTGGTTGTCGACATCGGCGTACAGGGCCCGCGACACCACGGCGTACGCCGCGATCGCCATCACCGCCACCGCGATGGCCACCACGGACGCCGCGAGCAGCGTCACCCGCCACCGCAACGAGACCGACCGGGTCAACGGCATCGGCGGCCGCATCTCGGGCGGTAACGGGATCGGTCCTGTGGGGTGCCGGGAAATGTGGTGCGTGTCGTGCTTCGCCGCCCCCGACTTGGGGGCAGTTCTGTGGAACGGAACAGCCATCACGGAGGAGTCTCCCGCAGCACGTAGCCGACCCCGCGGACGGTATGCAACAGGCGGGTCTCGCCGTCCGCCTCCGTCTTGCGGCGCAGATACCCGATGTACACCTCGAGCGCGTTGCCGGACGTCGGGAAGTCGTAACCCCACACCTCCTCGAGGATGCGGCCGCGGGTCAGCACCCGGCGCGGGTTGGCCATCAGCATCTCGAGGAGCGAGAACTCGGTGCGGGTGAGGCTGATGGACCGCTCGCCGCGCGTCACCTCGCGGGTGACCGGGTCGAGCGTGAGGTCCTCGAACGTCATCTTCTCCGAATCGATGCCCGGCTCCGGGGCGGCGCGGCGCAGCAGCGCACGCAACCGGGCCAGCAGCTCCTCGAGGGCGAACGGTTTCGGCAGGTAATCGTCGGCTCCGGCGTCCAGGCCCGACACCCGCTCCGACACGGAGTCGCGCGCCGTCAGGACGAGAATCGGCAGGTCGTCGCCGGTGCTCCGCAACCGGCGGCACACCTCGAGACCGTCCAGTCGCGGCATCATCACATCGAGCACCAGCGCGTCGGGGCGCGCGTTCGCGACCTTCTCGAGAGCATCGATACCGTCGACGGCCAGTTCCACCGAGTACCCGTTGAAGCTGAGAGACCGCCGTAAGGACTCCCTCACGGCGCGATCGTCGTCGACCACCAAAATGCGCATACCCGACAGTTTGGCCCGATCAACTGAGATATGTCTGAGAAGGGACCTCTAATGGGGATGTCGCCGGTCACTCGACGACGCGCGGACCCGGCAGACCCCAGTTCCGCCACAGCGCCACCAGTCGCAGCGCGGACGCGAACACCGTCCCCACCACCAGCGCCACATCGGTCCCCGAACCCCACTCGCTCACCGCGACGACCAGCGCCGAACCAAGCAGCGCCGGCACCGCGTAGAAGTCCCGCTGCAGCAGCAACGGGACCTCGTTCACCAGCACGTCGCGCAGGATGCCGCCGCCGATCGCCGCCGTGCCGCCGATGAGGCACGACGCCAGCGGACTGGCCCCGTGGTCGAGCGCGATCACCGCGCCCGTGCTCGCGAACAGGCCCATCCCCAGGGCGTCCAGCACCAGAATCTCCCGGCGGAGTTTTCCGACAGTCGAATGCAGGAAGAACACCAGCAACGACAGGCCGAACGACGTGCCGAGGTTCGGCCAGCTACCCAGCGACGTCGGCGGGTGGATGCCCAGCAGGACGTCGCGGACGATGCCGCCACCCAGGGCGGTGAAGACACCGACCACGCACACACCGAAGATGTCGAGGCGCTTCGTCACCCCCACCAGGGCGCCCGACGCCGCGAACACCGCGATGCCCACCAGTTCCAGGATGTACAGCAGCACCCGCCAAGGTTCGCACGGCGTGCCTTCGGCCCGTGAGTACTTATTAACGTGGGGCGGTTAACAAGTACTCACGGGCGCTGGCGCACTCCGTACCGGCGCTCGAACTTCTCGACGCGACCCGCGGTGTCCATCACACGCTGCGCCCCAGTCCAGAACGGGTGCGATTCGCTGGTCACGTCCACGACCACCAGCGGATAGGTGTTGCCGTCCTCCCACACGGCAGTGCGGTCGCTGGTCAGCGTCGACCGCGTGAGGAACGTGGTTCCGGTGCTCGCGTCCTGGAACACAACGGGGTGGTAGTCGGGATGGATTCCTGGTTTCATTCGTGTCCCTCTCTCGATTCGGGTTCTGCATAGGGTGATTCGCTGCTCTCGCAGGGGTCTTCGTGGAAGTGCCCGAACGGGTCGGGCCACGACTGCCATCCGGCCTCGTCCGCGAGTTCGTCGTCGGTGACGAGCGCCCACTGCAGCGTGCGGTCGATCTCGGTGGGGTCGGCGGCATGCACCAGCACCACCATCGACGTGTGCCGGTCGCCGAAGCGTTCGTCCCAGCACAGCGCGGCCATCGCACGACGCGCGACCCCGACCTGTTCCTGTTCCTCCGGGGTCATGGCGGCCAGCCAGCGGTCGGCGGCCGCCACCCGCAGTCCCCCACCGGCCGACTCGAGCCACAGCGCCTCGTCCGGCTGAGTCGCGACCCACACGCGTCCGCGCGCGGTGACGACGCCGTCGAGGAGGACGTCGACGGCCTCGTGCAGTCGCTCCGGGTGGAACGGCCGGGTGGCGGTGAACTCGACGAGCATCACGCCGCAGTCGTGGGACAGCGGCGGCTGCCCGCGCAGCAGCGGTGAGTGGGCATGGGACGGCTCACCGCGTCGCGCGCCGGCCGGAATGTCGAGGAGCAGTCGCTCGACGTCGGGGGTGTCCCCGCCCCAGCTGATCGGTGCGCCCGGTGCGAGCCGGGCCAGGACGGCGTGGAGCCTTGCCTGCTGCCAGCCGTCGCCCGCGCTGCCCGAGACGACGAGGGCGTCGGCGAAATCCACCTGCCCGACCGCGACCTGCGCCACGGTGCGGTCGTCGTCGAGCGCGTCGTCGCCGGTGGCGTCGGCCAGCCACGACCCCGCGTCGAGGCAGGTGATGACGCCGTCGACGCGCACGTCCCGCGACGCCGGACCGTCGATCTGCCCGACCACACCGGACACCGACACGTGCTCGACCGCCCAGCAGACGGCCTCGGGTCCGAGCCTGCGGTCGAGGTGCAACACGATGCGCTGCACCGAACTGCGGGTGTGCAGGCGGCGGATCAGCGGGAGGAGATCCTCGCGCAGCGTGCAGGAGATGCAGCCGTGTGCCAGTTCGAGGATGCGGAGTCGCTCGCGTGGCGCCCCCGACTCCATCGTGGTGACGGTGCGGCGCACGACGCCCTCGTGCACGAGGTCGAGGTCGTGATGCACGACGACGGTGCCGTCGCGGAGCAGCGAGCGCGCCGCGTCCTCGGTGGGGCCGTTCCAGCCGGATACCAGGATCAGCGGCGTCCGGCCGTCGAGTATCTCGTTCACGAGCACCCTTTCGATAACGATTGTCATTATGTGGCCCGAACGCTACATTGGAATCTCGTCGTTGTCGAAAATGATTGTCATAACCTTCTCGCGTAGTTATCGCAGAGGGCAGAGAGGAACGCCCATGTCGGCGCACTGCCAGGTGACCGGACGCCAGCCAGGATTCGGCAAGTCCGTGTCCCACTCCCACAAGCGCACCAACCGGCGCTGGGATCCGAACATCCAGAAGAAGACGTATCTCCTGCCCAGCGAGGGCAGGCGGATCACCCTCACGCTCTCCGCGAAGGGCATCAAGACCGTCGACCGGGACGGCATCGAAGCCGTCGTCGCCCGGATCCGGGCCCGCGGGGAGAAGGTCTGATGGCCGCCCGCAACGAGATCCGCCCGATCGTGAAACTGAAGTCGACGGCGGGCACCGGATACACGTACGTGACCCGCAAGAACCGCCGCAACGACCCGGACCGTCTGGTGATGAAGAAGTACGACCCGGTTGTGCGGAAGCACGTCGATTTCCGAGAAGAGAAGTAGAAGACACCGCCCATGGCAAAGAAGTCGAAGATCGCGAAGAACGAGCAACGCAAGATCGTCGTGGCGCGCTGGGCCGAGCGCCGCGCGGAGCTGAAGGAGACCATCCGCCGTCCGTCGAGCAGCGCAGACGAGCGCGCGGAAGCCCGGGCGGCACTGCAGCGTCTGCCCCGCGACGCGAGTCCGGTACGATTGCGCAATCGAGACGCTGCGGATGGACGTCCGCGCGGCCACCTGAGGAAGTTCGGGCTCTCTCGCGTGCGTGTTCGCGAGATGGCGCACCGCGGGGAGCTGCCAGGCGTCCACAAGTCGAGCTGGTAAAGGAAGAAGATGGCAGTCAAGAGAGCACCGTCGAAGAAGCCGCGTCCCGTCGAGGGCCGCAAGCCCAAGAAGAACCCGTTGTTCGCGGCCAAGATCGAGTACGTCGATTACAAGGACATCAACCTCCTCCGCACGTTCATCTCGGACCGCGGCAAGATCCGCAGCCGCCGCGTCACGGGCCTGACCCCGCAGCAGCAGCGTCAGGTTGCCGTCGCCGTGAAGAACGCTCGCGAGATGGCTCTGCTGCCCTTCACGAGCCGGTAACTCGCAAGGCACCGAAAAGGCCCCGTAATCCTCGGATTACGGGGCCTTTCGTCATTCACGCCATTGCCGGTCGAATTCGGTGCCCACCACAGCAGCATCGCCGACGTCAACGACGGCGATCAGCAGCGCGGCACGCGCCACGACTGTGCGCCTCCGTCCGGTCGCCGTCTCCACGGCCCCGCTGTAACCGGACATACCCGGCGGGGGTACTTGCGCACGTGAGTGGCAATGCGTGCCCAAGGACACTTTGTCACTCACGTGGGGGGACGTCGGGCAGGTGAGTGACAAAGTGTGCCGGGGGACGCTTTCGCACTCACATGGGGGTGTGCGCGAGAATCTCCAGACCCTGCTGCTCGAGGCCGCCGATCGTATTGGTCAAGATGACGAGCCCGCGGTCGTTCGCCCTGTCGAGTACGACGGTGCACTGGAAACCGCCTGTCGCGCCGCCGTGCAGGGTGTAGTCCCGACCTTCGAACGGGACGATCGACCACGTCAGCGCCCGGTAGCTGTCGCCGACCCAGCGCGGGTCCATGGCGGTGCCGCCCGGGACCGTGCCGTCGAGCAGAGCCCGGACATACGTCGACATGTCGTTCGCCGTGGACCGCAACCCGCCGGCCGGGGCGTACGCGTCCAGCGGCCACGGGTCCTGCGACCGGTGCAGGACGTCGAATCCGCGGGTGACGTCCACGGGCAGGTCGGCGGCGGTGAGCGGCATCCACGACTGCGACAGTCCGAGCGGGACGAGCATGCGCTCGCGGAGGAGCGACGGGTAGTCGGTGTGCGCGGCCGCGGCCAGCGCCTGGCCGAGCAGCGCGAAGCCGACGGTCGAGTAGGAGTAGCTGCCGCGGGTGGTGAGCGGCGCCGACCGCAGTTGCTCCAGCAGCGTGTCCGGGTCGTACGTGAACGGGTTGGACGCGACCACCCAGTTGCCGACGGCGACCACGGTGTCGGTGCTCATCGGGAACTGCGCCAGCCCGGACGTGTGGGACGCCAGTTCGAGCAGTGTCACGTCGCCGACCGGCGCGCCCTGCAGCGGCAGCACGTCCGCGACCTTCGTGTCCTCCCGCACCTCACCCCGGGCGACGGCGTCGACGAACAGCGCCGCGGTGAACGTCTTGGTGACGGAACCGATCTCATAGTCGGTGTCCTCGGTTGCCCCGAAGTTCGCGAACCGGGTGCCGGAGGCGTCGATGTACGCGACGCTCGCGTTCTCGCGGTAACTGCGCCCGAGGACCTGCCCGGCGAGCGCGATCAGCGCCGGATCCCCGCTCGACGGCGGGGCCAGCGCCGACGCCACGGGAGCGGCACCCCACGCGAGGGTCCACGCGCAGAACAGCGCGCAGAGAACGGTCGTACGACGCAGCATTGCGACTCCTCGAGCGCGACGGAACGCGCACACAGACGATGTCCCCGACCGGACGCTATTGTCACTCACCCGAACCCCTGGCACTAGACTTCGGAAGGTTTGCCGACAGGAGGCATCCCTGTCGAGGAGGTGCCCCGCAGCGTGTCGGGAGTTGTTGCGGGATTCACCGTCATATTCGTGATCATCGCGATCGGCTACATTCTCGGCCGGCGCGGGACGCTGGGCGCGGAGGGCGAATCCGTCCTGGGCAGGCTGGTGTTCTTCGTTGCCACACCGGCGCTGCTGTTCGAATCGCTCGCATCGTCCGACCTCTCCGTGATCTTCTCGCCCACACTGGCCGTCGCGGCTGTCACGGCATTGACGGTCGGCGCACTGTACATGGTCGTCGCGAGGGTGTGGCTACGCAGGTCCCTTCCCGAACTCACCATCGGCGCGTTGTCGTCCTCGTATGTGAACTCCGCGAATCTGGGCATTCCCATCGCGGTGTTCGTCCTCGGGGACGCCTCGTTCGTGGCGCCGCTGCTGCTGTTCCAGATCATCGCGTACTCCCCCATCGCCCTCACCATCCTCGACGTCACCACGCTCCGGCGGGGCGCGTCGCGACTCGACACGATCACCGCGCCGTTCAAGAACCCGATCGTCGTGGCGGGCGCGGCGGGACTGCTGATCGCACTGCTCGGCTGGACCCCGCCGGAGGCGCTGATGCAGCCGTTCCGGCTCATGGGTGGCGCGTCGGTGCCGGGTGCGCTGCTCGCGTTCGGCATTTCGCTGTACGGGGTGCGGGTGCTGGAGAAGGGGACGAGTCCGCGTCGCGACGTCGCGCTGGCGTCGGTGCTCAAGATTGTCGTGCAACCGGTGCTGGCCTACGTGATGGCGCGCTATCTGCTCGGGCTGGACGGCCACGAACTGTTCGCCATCGTGGTGGTGGCGACGCTGCCGACGGCGCAGAACGTCTTCGTCTACGCCAGCCGGTACGGGGTGGGAACGGTCCTGGCCCGGGACACCGCGTTCGTCACGACACTGGCTGCGATTCCGGGGATTGCGCTGGTCTCCGGCCTGCTTGCGGGATGAGGTTACCGTGGCTTATGCGCGTAATCGCCCTCGCAGTGCTGGCCTGCCTCGCCGTCGCCGGATGCGGGTCCGGTTCGAGCACCGACGAACCGACGATTCCCCCGGAGATCGCGTCCGCAGTGGATCCCAGCCCGACCAATCCGTCGTCGGGGATGCCCATTCCCTCCGAAGTGCCCGGCGAGGACTTCGGCACCGTCTTCGAACCGCGGCCCGACATCGTCCGCGCGAATCCGACCCCGTTCGAGTCGTGGTCCCGCGCGGACGGCAACAAGGTGGCGATCCACTTCGTCACCGGAACCCCGGAGTGTTACGGCGCCGACGCGGCAGTCACGGAGACCGACACCACCGTCACGATCTCGCTGCGCACCGGCACCCTCCCGGAGGCGGCCGACAAGATGTGCATCCTCGTCGCCGTGTTCGGCACCCTCGAGGTCCAGTTGCAGGCGCCGCTCGGCAATCGTCGGGTGATCAACGGATGACCTGGTGAAGCACTGGTTCGTCAACGTCTGCGTTGCCACTGCTCTCCTCCAGGCCGTCTATCACGCCGTCCGCGTCCTCGTCTCCTACCGCGTCCTCGCTCTCGGCGGCGACGCCGTCACGATCGGCGTCGTCACCGCCCTGTTCTCGCTGGCGCCGCTGCTCGTGGCCGTCCGGATCGGACGCGCCGTGGACCGGCGGCACGCGGCCGCGGTCCTGCGGACCGGTGTGCTGCTGACCTCCCTCGGTGTCCTGGTGATCGCCGTCAGCGGCGACCTGATCGTCCTCGGGCTCGGGAACGTGATCCTCGGGTTCGGGCAGATCCTCGTGACCGTCGCCGGGCAGGGATTCATCACGCTCCTCTCCCCACCGGGTGAACTGGACCGCGGTTTCGCCGGACTGACGCTCGGCGTCTCGGTCGGCCAGGCCGTCGGGGTACCGCTGGTCGGTGTGATCGCGGCGGGAAGCTCGGGCGACGGCGTCGTCGAGACCACCCTGGCGTTGACGGTGATGGGTGTGGTGGCGCTTTCCGCAGTCCCGTTCGCCTGGCCGATTCGCGAACGCCCACAGCCGGCGGGACCACCGTCGCCCGGCGACCGGCAGTCCGTGTTCAGCATGATCTCGACGACGGGGATGCGGCCGGCCGTGTTCAGCAGCCTGATCGTGCTGGCGTCCGTCGACGTCGTCGTCGCCTACCTCCCCGTCCTCGGGCACGAGTTCGGTTTCAGCGTGCTGTTGGTGACGTTGCTGCTGACCGCGCGCACCGCGGCGTCGATCGTGTCGCGCGCGTTCCTGCCGTGGCTGCTCACCCGGGTACCGCGGTCGAGGCTGCTGGTCTCCGCGACGCTGTGCTCGGCGCTGCCCACCGCCCTGCTGCCGTTCGTCCCCGACCCGGCCGTGATGGCACTGCTGCTCGTCGTCGCCGGATTCTTCTGGGGCATCGGCCAACCCCTGACCATGACGTGGGTGGCCGGGCTCGTCACCGCCGCCAACCGAGCCGCCGCGCTGTCGCTGCGGCTGACCGGCAACCGGCTCGGGCAGGTCCTGATCCCGCTGGCCGCGGGCGCCGCAGCAGGGGTCGCGGGCACGTCGTCGATCTTCGTGATCACCGGCGGCCTGCTCGGCACCGCCGCGGTGTCGACGTGGCGAGCCGTGAGTACTTCTTAACCGCCGGCGGTTAACAAGTACTCACGGGTGCCGAAACGTCGCGCCCACCGACACACGACGCTCCACTTCGTCGGATGTGGCGTGCGTCTCTCGTCGACACACTGGTTCCCAGTCACGCGTTTGTCGGATCAGGGGTCAGGAGCCACACGATGAGCTATACCGGTGTCATTCCGAGCACGACCGACACACCCGGTCCACGCCGGGACGAGGCCGCCGTGTCGAGCGCGGTCCTGGCGTCCGGAGGTACCACCCCGCGGCTGCGTTTCGTCGACACCGCGGATGCACGGCCCGAGCCGGCCGCCGTCATGGTGTGGCCGCAGGGCACCCCGCTGCTCGCGGAGCTGGTCGCGTTGTTCGCCGACCTCGGGTTGCGGGTGGCGTCCCACGAGCAGCTGCCCGACGGCGAGCCCGGCAGCCCGCTGGTCCACCGGTTCGACTTCAGCACCGGCGACTTCGCCTGGGACGCCGCAACTCCCGGTCTGCTCTCCGACGCGTTCGAGGCCGCGGCCGCCGGACATCTGGAGGTCGACGGGTTCACCCGCCTCGTCGCCGCGGCGAACCTGACGTGGACGGACGCCGTCCTGGTCCGGGCGGCGTGCCGGTACCTCCGGCAGGTGGGGCTGGGACTGTCGGAACCCAACATCGTCGCGATCCTGTTGCGGCACACCGATTTCGTGCGCGGATTCCGCGACCTGTTCACCGCCCGATTCGATCCCGCGGTTTCCGCCTCCGACCGTGCGAGCGCCGCGGCGGACGCCGAGCGGGTGCTGCTCGCCGCGATCGACCGCACCGCGACAATGGACGAGGACCGGCTGCTCCGCGGACTGCTGTCGTTCACCTCGGCGGTGTTGCGCACCAACTGGTTCCGCCACGACCGCACGATCAGCGCCGCCCCCGCGGCCTTCAAGATCGACCCGTCGATGCTGTCGCTGTCCGCGGCCGTGACGCCGTACCGTGAGATCTTCGTGCACTCGCCGATCGTCGAGGGCAGCCACGTCCGTAGCGGTCCGGTGTCCCGCGGCGGCCTGCGCTGGTCGGACCGCAAGGACGACTTCCGCACCGAAGTGCTGGGTCTGATGAAGACGCAGCACGTGAAGAACTCACTGATCGTCCCGATGGGTGCGAAGGGCGCGTTCGTGGTGCGCACCGAGACGACCCCGGACGCGGTCCGAGCGGCGTACACGAGTTTCATCGACGGACTGCTCGACGTCACCGACGACATCGTCGACGGCGAGGTCGTGCACCCCCGCGACACGGTGATCTACGACGAGTCCGACCCGTATCTGGTGGTGGCGGCCGACAAGGGCACGGCCCGGTTCTCCGATCTGGCCAACAGCATCGCGACGCGACGCGGGTTCTGGCTGGGTGACGCGTTCGCGTCCGGCGGGTCCGCCGGCTACGACCACAAGGCGATGGGCATCACGGCGCGCGGCGGATGGGTTTCGGTGCGCAGGCATTTCGCGGAGATGGGCAAGAACGTCGACACGGACGCGTTCACCGTGGTCGGCATCGGCGACATGTCCGGGGACGTGTTCGGCAACGGCATGCTGCTCAGCCGCGCCATCCGGTTGGTCGGCGCATTCGACCACCGGCACATCTTCCTCGATCCGGAACCGGATTCCGAGGCGTCCTACCGCGAGCGCGAGCGCCTCGCAGCGATGCCCGGCAGCAGCTGGGACGACTACGACCGCAGCCTCGTCTCGGCGGGCGGCGGTGTGTGGCCGCGGACCGCGAAGAAGGTCCCGCTGTCGCCGCAGGTGCGGGAACGGCTCGGCGTGACCGCGACCGAACTCCCCCCGCACGAGGTGGTGAAGGCGCTGCTCACCGCGGACGTGGACCTGTTGTGGAACGGCGGAATCGGCACGTACGTGAAGGCGTCCACCGAGGGGCAAGCGGACGCGGCCGACCCGGCCAACGACGCCGTCCGCGTGGAGGCGAGCGATGTGCGCGCCGCGGTGATCGGCGAGGGCGGCAACCTCGGTCTCACCCAGCGCGCCCGGATCGAGTACGCGCTGAACGGCGGCCGGATCAACGCCGACTTCATCGACAACGCCACCGGCGTCGCCACGTCGGATCGGGAGGTGAACCTGAAGGTCGCGCTGGATGCCGCCGTCGCGGTCGGCGAACTCCCCGCGGCGGAACGGAACACGCTGCTCGCCCGGGTCCAGGACGAGATCGGCGAATCGGTGCTCGCCGACGCCGCCTCCCAGACCCTCGCCATCAGCCTCGCCGAGGTCCACGCCCCGTTCCTGCTCGGACGCCACGAGCGGCTGATCGAGAACCTCGAGCGGGACGCCGGCATCAGCCGGGCCGCGGAGGTCCTGCCGTCCGCGGCGGAACTGTCGGCGCGGCACCGCGCAGGCAACGGACTGGTCCGGCCGGAGATCGCCGTCCTGCTCGCGCAGTCGAAGAACCTCGTCGTCACCGAACTGCTCGCCTCCCCCGTGCTCGACTTCGCGGTGTTCGACGGTGTGCTCGCCGACTACTTCCCGGCACCCATCCGCGAACGCGTCCCCCGCCAGATCAGCGGGCACCGGCTCGCCCGGGAGATCGTGGCCGTCATCGTGGCGGGCGACATGATCGACCGTGTCGGACCGGGCCTGATCCACCGGCTGGAGGAGCGACTCGGCGTCGGCACCCCCGAGATCACCGTCGCGTACGCCGTCGTCCGGCAGGTATTCGACATCGACCGCCTGTGGAACGAGGTCCTCACGCTGCCCGGCGCGTCGCACCGGACCCGGCTGAACCTGCACTTCGGCATCCAGGACCTGATCGAGCGCACCACGTCGTGGCTGCTGCGGCACCGTGGCACGGATGCGCAGGAGCTGATCGAGCGTTTCGCGAAGCCGGTCCAGGAACTCGCGGCCGCGCTGCCCCGCCTCACCGGTGCGCCCGCGCAGGACCTGGGCACGCTGCGGATCCTGGCGCAGGCCTTCGCGCTGGAGACCACCGCGCAGTCGCTGGACGTGCCGATCACCCAGGTGGCCGAGACGTACCGCGAATTCGGCCGCGTGGTGGGCCTCGACTGGCTGTCGGAACGGTTCTCCGTCGGCGAGACCGGCACCGCCTACTGGGAGGCGATGGCGGGAGCCGTCCTCGTCGACAACCTCCAGGAGCACTGGCACGGCCTGATCGGGCTCGTCCTGCGCGGCGCCTCGCCCGCGACGACCGCCGCCGACGCCGTCGCCCACTGGCTCACCGAACACACCACCGCCGCGGACCGCCTGGCACAGATGCTCGGCGAACTGCGCAGCCTCGACCGCGTGGACAACTCGAGCATCTGCGTCATCGACGCCGAACTGTCGCTCGCGCTCACCCGCTGCTAGGGCGTGTCTCCCAATCCCTCTCGGATGCACCTGGCGAAACAATCGTCGTCCGGCAAGGCGGAGGAGAAGCCGATACCGCTGTTGTATCGGCGCCGACGACAACGCAGCGGGGCGGCGGTTGGGCGCCAGGGGCGCCGAAACGGGGATTGGGAGACATGCCCTACCGAACCACCTTTCAAGAACCGATCAGCACTTCAACCAAAGGAGCTCGAAAGTGCCTACTCTCCAACGTGATGTCGCCATCGTCGGCGCGGGCCCGTCCGGCCTGGCCGCAGCGACGGCGCTGCGTAAGGCGGGGTTGTCCGTCGCCGTCCTGGAGGCGCGCGACCGCGTCGGAGGCCGCACCTGGACCGACACCATCGACGGCGCGATGCTGGAGATCGGCGGCCAGTGGGTGTCCCCCGACCAGACGGCGCTGATCTCGCTGCTCGACGAACTCGGACTCGAGACGTTCGACCGGTACCGCGAGGGCGAATCCGTCTACATCTCGGCCGCAGGCGACCGCACCCGCTACACCGGGGAGTCGTTCCCTGTCGACGAGACCACCCGCAAGGAGATGGACCGCCTGGTTCAGATCCTCGACGACCTCGCCGCGCAGATCGGGGCCGAGGAGCCGTGGGCGCATCCGCTGGCCCGCGAACTGGACACGATCTCGTTCAAGCACTGGCTGATCGAGCAGTCCGACGACGCCGAGGCCCGCGACAACATCGGCCTGTTCATCGCCGGCGGCATGCTGACCAAGCCCGCGCACGCGTTCTCCGCGCTGCAGGCGGTGCTGATGGCCGCGTCCGCCGGATCGTTCTCGCACCTGGTGGACGAGGACTTCATCCTCGACAAGCGGGTCATCGGCGGCATGCAGCAGGTGTCGATCCGGATGGCGGCCGCCCTCGGCGACGACGTCTTCCTCAACGCCCCCGTGCGCACCGTCCGGTGGAGCGAGGACGGCGCGGTGGTGCTGGCGGACGGGGACATTCGCGTGGAGGCCTCCCGCGTGATCCTCGCCGTCCCGCCGAACCTGTACTCCCGCATCTCCTACGACCCGCCGCTGCCGCGCCGCCAGCACCAGATGCACCAGCATCAGTCGCTGGGACTGGTCATCAAGGTGCACGCCGTGTACGAGACCCCGTTCTGGCGCGCGGACGGCCTGTCCGGCACCGGATTCGGCGCCTCCGAGGTCGTGCAGGAGGTGTACGACAACACGAACCACGAGGACACCCGCGGCACCCTCGTCGCGTTCGTGTCGGACGAGAAGGCCGACGCGATGTTCGCACTGAGCGAGGAGGAGCGCCGCGCCACCATCGTCGGTTCCCTCGCCCGCTACCTCGGACCGAAGGCCGCCGAACCGGTCGTGTACTACGAGTCCGACTGGGGCTCCGAGGAATGGACCCGGGGCGCGTACGCCGCGAGCTTCGATCTCGGCGGCCTGCACCGGTACGGCAAGGACACGCGGACACCGGTCGGACCGTTCCACTTCTCGTGCTCGGACATCGCCGCCGAGGGCTACCAGCACGTGGACGGCGCCGTCCGGATGGGTCAGCGCACCGCCGCGGACATCGTCGCCCGCCTCGGAAAGTAATCCCGTCCGGTCATCGCCCGGCAGTCACGACTGCCGGGCGATGATCGCGAGCAGCAGTTCGGCGCGCACGCGCGCCACATCCAGCCTGCAGTCGATCAGCGATTCGATCCGCGCCATGCGACTGCGCAGCGTGTGCCGGTGCACGCCCATCGCCGCCGCCGCCGACTCCCAGTGCCCGTTCGCCTCGAGGAACGCCCGCAGCGACCCCAGCAGTTCGGTGCCGTTGGTGCGGTCGTAGTCGTCGATCGGCGAGATCATCGTGTCCGCCAGCGAGTTCAGCACCTCCCGCGTCGAACTGAACGCGAGCAGCGCGCTGCCGGTCAGCGCCGCGAACTCCAGCGGATCCGCGCCCGCCTCGGCGGCCGACGCGGCCAGCTGGGACTGTTCGATGGCCGCGACGAGTCCGGCGACCTCCCGCCGCCCGCTCAGCCCGGCCCGGATCGCCTTCCGCTCCGGGGCGGACAGACTGCGCAGCATCGACCGCGCGAAGTCGACGTCGTCGGTTCCCCGCAGCAGAACCGTGACCCGCGCGTCGTGCCTGCGCGAGAACAGTTGCCGTCCGGCCTTGTTCATGGCCACCGCGACCGCCGACTCGGCCCGTTCCGCGAGCGCGGGCGTCTCGGCCACGACCGTGAGTCCGCGGATCATCCCGTCCGCGTCCGCGGCGTGCCGGATCTGCGACCACGCGGGCGCGAGGTCGCGGTCCTCGGTGAGCAGCAGGCCGAGGGCGTGCGAATTGAGCCGGTTCTGTGCCGTCCGGAGCCGCACCGGTTTCTCGAAATCCAACGCGAGCAACGAGTTCGCGTGACCGAGCAGGATCTGGTCCACATGGCTGAGCGCGGTGGGACTGATCACGGCGAGGTGGCCGTGCGGGGTGCTGCCGACGCTGATCTGCTGCACCGTGATCGACGCGCCCGACCGCGCGAGCGACACACTGCTCGACGCTCCGCCGGTGCCCGCCTCGAGCACGTCCCGCAGTTCCCCGAGGACGTCCTCCGCGGGCTGCGCCGGATGCGCCTCCAGCACCCGGCCGGACAGGTCGAGGAGCAGGACCGTGGACGCCGTGGCGACGGCGAGTTCGCGGACGGTGGCGCCGGTGCCGCCCTGGATGACGGCGCGGGTCATCCGCGGTTGCGCCCGGGACGCGCGCAGCACCGCCTCGTACTCCTGCTCCGCGAGACGGTTCATGACCCTCTTGACCACAGCCGCGAACGGGGTGGGCAGCGGAATCTCGAGCAGCGGCAGCCCGATCTCGTCGGCGACGATCACCAGATCCTCGGGCACCTCCGGATGGGAGAGTCCGGTGCCGAACCCGACGGCCGCCACCCCGGCTTCGCCGAGTCCGCGCAGGTACCGCCCCCGGTCGGCGGCCGTCAGCGGCAGCCGGATACCGGTGGTGAGGAGCAGTTCACCGCCGGAGAGCCAGCGGAAGGGGTCCTGCAGTTCGGTGGTGTGGGCGAAGGTGATCTCGTTGCCGAGACCGGCGGCGCCACCCTTCAGTTCGAGAGCCAGGTCCGGCTGGGACAACATCCAGCGAACGGGAACGGTCATGTCGGCTCCTGCGCAGTGTGCGGTCGGGTCCGTGCCACCCTGACCTGTCGGAATCGGGATGGCGCTGGACAAGTTGGCCAGCTGAGCACGGACGACTACTCCATTGTGTCAGACGCCGACCTCGAACAACGCCGAAACGCAACATTAACGAATCAAGTTCGTTTGCCCCCTTGCGCCCGCGGCGCACCCTCCGCATACTTAACGAATCTCATTCGCTAAGTGACCCACGTCTCACGCGGGCCGCCACCCGAGACCCGGAGTTGTCGTTGTCCCACCCCAGGAATCCCACGTGACCGCCGCCGTCCGCGTCCCCCTGACCCTCGGCCGCGGTATCGCCACCTTCAGCGTCTTCGTCGTCGGCTACATCACGGCCAATCTCATCCCGCTCATGATCATCGCGATGGTCGACGACCTCGGCGTCACCCAGACCGTCGCCGGCGCCGTCCTCACCGGTTCGCTGCTGGCCACCGCGCTCGTCTGCCTCGCGACCACCCGGTGGGCGGCCGGCCGCTCGCGCCACCTGCTCGGCCGCGTCAGCCTCGTCGTGATGGCCGCCGGTTTCGGCGTCGCCGCCCTGATCCACTCCGCGCCGATCGCGTGCGCCGCCATCATCGTCGGCGGGATCGGCGCCGGCGGCGCGGTCGCGGTCGGCGGCGCCGCCCTGGCCGCGCTGAACAATCCGAACCGGGTGTCCGGGATCAACGGGCTCGTCAACCGCACCGCGGTCACGGGAGTCCTCGCGCTGATCCCGATCCTCGGCCTGCACATGACCAACGCCTTCGGGATCGTCGCGGTGCTGGCGCTGGCGACGGTGTTCACGATCACGTGGCTGCCGTCCGCTCCCGACGCCGTCAACGAGGACGACGACGAGCCGAGCGCGGCGCACACCCGAACCCCGTTGCCCGAGGGCGTCACCGAGAAGAAACTGGCCGTCGCCGGCTTCTCCCTCCTCGTGCTCTTCGCGATCTGGGCGATCGGCGAGGACTCGCTGTGGGCGGTGTCCGGCATCATGGGCGCCGAACACGCGTCGCTGACCGAACAGCAGATGGGCCTGGCCCTCAGCCTGTCCACCGCGGGTGGCATCGGCGCCGCCCTCGTCCTCACGGCGCTCGGTTCGCGCCTCGGCCGCACCGTCCCCACCGCCGTCCTCCTCGGACTCGGCGCCGCCCTCAAACTGGGCTCGTGTCTGGCCACCGATTCGACGACGTACCTGGTGCTCATCATCGCCTGGAACACGGTGTACGCCGCGGCCTTCATCTACGTGGTGGCCATCGCCGCGGCGCTGGACCCGTCCGGCCGCTGGTCGGCCCCACTCCTCGGCACCTATCTGGTGGGGTCGGCGTTCGCCCCGCTCTTCGGCACGCTCGTGACCGGCGCCGTCGGGTACGTCGCGTTCGGCTTCGTCCTGGCGGGCATCAGCCTCGTCCTGCTCGTGCCGATCGTCTGGATCGCCCGCCTGTCGACGCGCACCGAGCAGGCCTCCGCGTTACCCGGACAGGATCACACCGACCGGTACACCACCTCGGTCGTCGTCTGACGGAAAGAGAGAACACCATGAACACGGACACGACCCACTACCGCGGCGGCCGGATCTTCACCGCCGCCGAACCGGCCTGGGCCGAGTCGATGATCGTCCGGGGCGACCGCCTGACGTACGTCGGCGACACCGCGACCGCCGACACGCTGTCCGGCGACGCCCGCGTCGTCGACCTCGGCGGGGCGTTCGTCCTGCCCGGCTTCATCGACGCCCACACCCACCTGCTGATGATGGGACAGGCCCTGCAGAAGGTGGACCTGCAGAGCGCCGCCGACCTGACCGACATCCAGGACCGCATCCGCCGGTTCGCCGCCGAGAACCCGGACGCGCCCCGGCTCCTCGGCCGCAGCTGGCTGTTCTCCGCACTCGACGGGCACCCGCCGACGCGGCAGATGATCGACGCGGCCGAAGCCGACCGACCCGTCTACCTCGACTCCAACGACGTGCACTCGGCGTGGGTGAACACCGCCGCGCTGCGCGAACTCGGCATCGACGCGAACACCCCCGACCCGATCGGCGGCCGCATCGAGCGCGATCCCGTCACCGGCGAGGCCACCGGCATGCTGTTCGAGACGGCGGTGACCCAGATCGTGTGGCCCGCCCTCGCGAAGGTGATCAGCAACGACGAACGGGACACCGCCCTCGCGGCCGCATTCGAGCAGTATCTCGCCGACGGCGTCACCGGGGCGGTCGACATGGCGCTCGGCGCGGACGAGGTCGCGGCGCTCGAACGCGCACTGGCCGCGGGCGACGGCACCCTGCCGCTCCGCGTGGCCGGGCACTGGCTGATCGAACGAACCGATTCGGAAGAGGACAACGTCCGCCAGGTGCACGAGGCGGCGCAATTCCAGCAGCGCCTGCAGGGCCCCTGGCTGCGGATGGCCGGGATCAAGGTCATCATCGACGGCGTCATCGACAGCTGCACCGCCGCCATGAAGGAACCCTACTCGGACGGCACGAACGCCGAACCGATCTGGGACCTCGCCTCGCTGGCACCGGTGGTCGCCGCGGCGGACGCCGCCGGACTGCAGGTGGCGATGCACGCCATCGGCGACGAGGCGTCGGAGATCGCGCTCGACGCGCTCGAACACGCGGTCGCCGCCAACGGGATTCGCCCGCGCAGGCACCGGATGGAGCACCTCGAGACGATCACGGAGGACAACGTGCAGCGGCTCGCGCGGCTCGGCGTCGTCGCCTCGATGCAGCCGGTGCACGCCGATCCGGCGATCCAGGAGAACTGGCGGGCGATGCTGGGCGACCATCGGGTCGAGCGGGCGTTCCCGTGGCCCGAGATGACGGCGGCGGGCGCCGTCCTCGCGCTGGGGTCCGACGCCCCCACCGCACCGCATCCCCCGCTGCCCAACATGTACATCGCGACGACCCGCAAGTCCGCGATCGATCCGGCGCTCGCGCCGAACCTGCCGGAGTACGCGCTGCCGATGGCGGACGCGCTCGCGCACGCCACCCGCGACGCCGCCTACTCGTGCCGCTGGGACGACCTCACCGGTCAGCTCGTCGAGGGCAAGGCCGCCGATTTCGTGGTCCTCGACGGGGATCCGTTCACCGCGGGCGCAGATTCCCTGCTCACCGCACGGGTGCAGCTGACCGTGGTGGCCGGTGCGGTGCGCCACGAAGCAGAGGTGGCCGGCAGCGTCCCGGCGTAGCCGCTCCGGTCAGTCCCGTTCGGCTGCGGCGTCTTTCGCGACGCCGCAGCCGATCTGTTCGCAGAATCCCAGCATGGCCGTGCGCGCGGCGTCGACGGTGATGAGGCTGTTTCCCCCGACGATGTGCAGACCGTACGCGTCCTCGAGGGCCACCAGGTTCATGGCCGCCTGGTCGAGGTCGCCGCGCACGGCGAACTCCCCCGACGCGTGCCCGTCGCCGAGGATCGCGCGGTACGTCGCGAGCTGGCGCAGATACATCTTCCGGACCAGTTCGTCGTGCAGTTCCGAAGTGCCCGACATGAAGTCGAATTCGTAGAGCAGCCGCATCAGGGTGTCGTCGGGCCCGCTCGGCAGGCCCGCATCGATGGCCGTCCTCAGCTTGGCGGCGTACGACGTCTGGACGGCCACCGCCTCGTCTCGCTGATCGCAGTAGCGCTCGGTGCCCGCCCGATGGGCCTCGACGAGAAGCGCATCCAGGTCGTCGAAATAGTAGAGCAGCGCACCGCGTGTCAGACCCGCCCGCTTCGCCACGTCGGTCAGGGACAAGGACCGCAGTCCGTGCGCGGATCCCGCCTGCAGCGTGGCCTCGACGAGTTCGGAACGCCGCTGCTTCTGAGTGTTCGGTCGTGCCATGGCGTTGACAGTAGCCGACGTGATCTGTGACACTCGGCCCAGTTGTTTGACGGATCCGTCAAAAAACTATTTCACCCCCTCACCCTCCCCGAACGGACAGCTCATGGACCAGACCGCCCGGCCGCCCACGGCCACTCCCCCCGCCGCCCCGGGCGCCTACGAGGCCTCGCTCTCGCGGAGCATCGGCGTCGGCGGGAACATCCTGATCACCCTGTCGTCGATCTCACCGGCGTCGAGCGTCTTCATCCTCGGCGGCTCCGCCCTCGCTCTGTTCGGCACCGGCGTCTTCTGGGCATTCCTCATCGCCGGCATCGTGAGCATCCTCATCGCCTTCTGCTACGCCGAACTCGCCTCCGCGTATCCCGTTGCCGGCGGCGACTACTCGCTGGTGTCGCGGGCACTCGGACCGGCCTTCGGCGTCGCCACGTTCTTCATCAGTCTCATCTCGCTGCCGCTGATCATCGCGGTCTTCGCCCTCGGGGTCGCCGACTACCTGGGCGTCGCGATCCACGGACTGTCGCCGCAGCAGACCGCACTGGTCGTGGTCGTGATCACCACCGTGACCGCATGTTTCGACATCCGGACGAACGCGTGGCTCACCGGCGTCTTCCTGGGCGTCGAGATGGCGGCGCTGGCCCTGCTCACCGTCCTCGGTTTCGTCCACATGGAACGGCCGCTGTCGAGCCTGCTCAGCCCGGAGGTCCTCGACCCGTCCACCGGCCAGCTCGCACCCCTCGCGATCTCCGGACTGATGCTCGCCGTCACCCAGGGGATCTTCGCGTACAACGGGTACGGCGGCGCCGTGTACTTCGCCGAGGAGACCAGGAACGCCGCCCGCTCGATCGCGAAGGCCGTGATCTGGAGCGCCGTCATCACCGTCGCCACCGAACTCGTCCCGCTGATCGCCATCATGGTCGGCGCCCGCTCGCAGACCGAACTTTTCGGATCCGACCTCCCCGTCGAGGCCTTCCTCACCGAACGCGCCGGTCACGCCGTCGCCATGGTGGTCATGCTCTCGATCGCCCTCGCCGTGATCAACGCGATCATCGCCATCACGCTGCAGGCCGGCCGGCTGCTCTACGCCGCCGCGCGCGATCGCGCCCTCCCTGAGACCGTCGCGGCGCCGCTGCAGGCCGTCAGCACCAAGGGCCGCGTCCCCGTGCTCGCCACCGTCGTGATGGGCGCCATCGCGTTCGCCTCGTGCTTCGTCCCGCTGGACGTCCTGCTCACCGCCACCGGGTCGACCCTGACGTTCACGTACCTGTTCATCGCGCTGGCCGCGATCAACCACCGCCGCGGCGGAACCACCCGATCCGGCTACCGCATGCCGCTGTGGCCGCTCGCCCCGGGAATCTGCATCGCCGCACTCGGTCTCGTCTTCGTCGTCACCCTGCTCGACCCGGCGCAGTGGCTCAGCCTCGGCATCTCCCTCGGACTCGTCGCCGCCGGCTTCGTCTACTTCGCCCTGTACCTGCGACCGCGCAGGAACACCCACCTGCTGCTGCTCGACGCCGCCCCCGAGGAGACCCGCTGATGCTCGATCTGCTGCTGAACAACGGCGTCGTCCGCACGTTCGACGCGCCCGGCCGGGCCGAGGCCGTCGGCATCGCGGACGGCCGGATCCGGTACGTCGGGACCACCGAGGACGCTCCGGCGGCCCGGCGGACCATCGACCTGCGCGGCCGGCTGGTGACCCCCGGCATCATCGACAGCCACAACCACCTGCTTCTCGGATTCGACCCCGACGCGGTGAGTCTCGAAGGCGCACAGGACCTCACGGAGGTCCGGCGGCGGATCGGCGCGCACGCGGCCGCCCGCCCCGACCTCGACTGGATCTGCGCCGAGAACGCCGTCTACTCCGTGGTGACCGGGCGCAGACCGAACGCCGACGACCTCCGCGGCCTCACGGACCGCCCGGTCTTCATCACCACCTACGACCAGCACTCGGTGTGGCTGAACGACGCCGCGCTGCGGAAGCTCGGCATCGACCGCGGCACCAGGATCCCCTGGGGACGTCCGGAATTCGACGACCACGGCGCGCCGACCGGCTGGGTCACAGACTTCTACACCAGCGCGATGACGCGGGCCGGCCTGGCCGGTCTGCAGCGCGACATCCCGATGTACTCCCCCGACCGCCGGTACCGCCGCATCACCTCCAGCCTGGAGATGGCGACCGCGTGCGGCATCACCACCGTCGTCGAACCGCAGGTCCCGCTGGCCGAACTCGACCTGATGTACCGTGCGCGCGCCGAGGGGCGGATGCAGTCGCGGGTGATCACCGCCCTGTTCCACCCGGTCGGCGCCGACGCCGCGTTCCGCCGGGACCTGCGGGAGGCCGTCGACGGCGCGCCGGTCGACGACATGCTCCGGCTCGGGCCGGTCAAGCTGTACGCCGACGACGTGATCGAGCCGCACACCGCCGCCATGCTCGCCGACTACGCGAACCGGCCGGGCCACCGCGGGGCGCCGAGCCTGCCGCCGCAGGAGTTCACCGCGATGCTCACCGAACTCGACCGCCTCGGCTTCCAGACGCACACGCACGCGACGGGCGACTGGGGCATCCGGCTGGCGCTCGACTCGATCGAGCACGCCGCCCGCGTCAACGGCACCACCGACCGGCGGCACGGCATCGTCCACGTCGAGTGCCTGCATCCCGAGGACCTTCCCCGGTTCCGGGACCTCGGGGTCGTCGCGGCGATGCAGCCGCGGCACTGCTCGCCCGACCTCGTTGCGGGAACGTGGATGGAGAACGTCGGCGAGGACCGGTGGGACCGGGCGTGGCGTTTCCGTTCGCTCGCCGAGTCGGGGGCGGCGCTGGCGTTCTCCAGCGACTGGCAGGTCGGGGAGATGGATCCGCTCGTCGGCCTCTACTCCGCCCTGACCCGCTCGGGTCTGGACGGCCGCACCGACTGGACTCCGCGCGAACGGATGGATCTGGATTCGGCGTTGCGGGCGTACACCCGCGGCGGCGCGTGGGCCTGGCACGCGGAGGACGACCTCGGGGTGATCCGTCCCGGCGCCCACGCCGACCTGGTCGTCTGGTCGGCGGACCTGTACACGCTCGAACCCGGCGATCTGCTGGACCAGCGGGCCGACCTCACCCTCGTCGGCGGCGAGGTCGTGCACGACGCCGCCGTCGCGAGCGTCCCCGCGGACGTTCCGTTCGCCGGTTCCGGGGCGGACGGGCACACCTGCTCGCACGGGTGACGCCGGAGTGGACAACTCGGCGCGGCGGGGGGCGCGTCTTTCACCATTTTGTCAGCTGCCTCTGGCTTGTGAGACAGCGCACACTTGTTTTCAGATGTTCTGCAACTCCGGGCCCCGGTCGGACCGTTCCACCGACGGACCGCTGCGGACCACGAGTTTCGACCCCACGAGAGGAACCGGTACCGATGTCGATCGACGTACTCGAGAACTACATCAACGGTGAGTTCGTCGCCTCATCCGCGACGGAGACGCTGGACTTGATCAACCCTGTGGACGAGAACGTCGTCGGGCGGGCGCCCGTCTCCACCAAGGCCGATGTGGACGCGGCCGTCGAGGCTGCCGAGCGGGCGTTCGTCACGTGGGGCAAGACCACTCCGAGCGTGCGGCAGACCGCGTTGCTGAAGCTCGCCGACGCGATCGAGGCGCACAGCGACGAACTCGTCGAGGCCGAGTGCCGCAACACCGGACAGCCCAAGCAGGTCATCGCCGACGAAGAGATCAAGGTGGGCGCCGACCAGCTCCGCTTCTTCGCGGGCGCAGCCCGCATGCTCGAAGGCAAGGCGGCCGGCGAATACATGGACGGCTTCACGTCCTACGTGCGCCGCGAGCCGATCGGCGTCGTCGGTCAGGTCACCCCGTGGAACTACCCGTTCATGATGGCCCTGTGGAAGATCGGCCCCGCGCTCGCGGCGGGCAACACGATCGTCCTCAAGCCCAGCGACACCACCCCGAACAGCACGCTCGTCCTCGCCCGGCTGACCAAGGGGATCCTCCCGGACGGTGTCTTCAACGTCGTCCTCGGCAACGGCGAGACCGGCGCCACCCTCGTGGAGAACCCCGCCCTCGGACTGGTGTCGATCACCGGCTCCGTGCGGGCGGGCATCGCCGTCGCCGTCTCCGCCGCACGCCAGCTCAAGCGCGCCCACCTCGAGCTCGGCGGCAAGGCGCCCGCGATCGTCTTCGGCGACGTCGACATCGAGAAGACCGCGAGCGGCATCGCCGAGGCCGCCTTCTTCAACGGCGGTCAGGACTGCACCGCCGCCACCCGCGTCCTCGTCCACGAGTCCATCCACGACCAGCTCGTCGACGCCCTCGTCCGCAAGGCCGAGACGCTCGAGCCGGGCCTGCCCGACGACCCGGACACGTTCTACGGCCCGCTCAACAACGTCAACCACTTCAACGCGGTCAGCTCCAAGATCGCCGAGCTCCCCGCGTCGGCGAAGATCGTCACCGGCGGAAAGCGTTCGGGAGAGCAGGGTTTCTTCTTCGAACCGACCGTGATCACCGGAGTCGACCAGCGCGACGACATCGTGCAGGAGGAGACGTTCGGTCCCATCCTCACCGTGCAGAGCTTCTCCGACGAGAAGGAGGCCGTGACCCTCGCCAACGACGTCCGGTACGGTCTGGCGTCGAGCGTGTGGACCAACGATCACGGCGTCACGCAACGACTCTCGGCCGCACTCGATTTCGGTGCCGTCTGGATCAACTGCCACATCCCGCTGGTCGCCGAGATGCCGCACGGCGGATTCAAGTACTCCGGATACGGCAAGGACCTCTCCGGCTACGGCGTCGAGGACTACACCCGCATCAAGCACGTCATGAGCTCCAACGACTGACGTCGCTCCCCCCCATCCCATCCACGTCACGACCTTTGAGGACTGCACCATCATGAACGACATCCAGTACCGGCTGCCGCAGAAGCGCGCCCTGGTCACCGAGCTCCCCGGCCCGAAGTCGGCGGCCCTCACCGCACGTCGCCGCGCCACCGTGGCCGCGGGCGTCGGCTCCAGCGTCCCCGTGTACGCGGCGGATGCCGACGGTGGTGTGGTCGTCGACGTCGACGGCAACTCCCTGATCGACCTCGGCTCGGGCATTGCCGTCACCAGTGTGGGCGCGTCCGATCCGGCCGTCGCCGAGGCGGTCCGGGAGCAGGTCGGGCACTTCACCCACACCTGCTTCATGGTCACCCCGTACGAGGGCTACGTCCGGGTGGCGGAGGAACTCGCCGCCCTCACCCCCGGCGACCACGAGAAGCGCACCGTCCTGTTCAACTCGGGCGCCGAGGCGGTGGAGAACGCGATCAAGGTTGCCCGCCTCGCCACCGGCCGCGACGCCGTCGTCGCATTCGACCACGCCTACCACGGTCGCACGAACCTGACGATGGCCCTCACCGCCAAGTCGATGCCCTACAAGGCCCACTTC
Organism: Rhodococcus pseudokoreensis; assembly: GCF_017068395.1. Classification (NCBI taxonomy): domain Bacteria; kingdom Bacillati; phylum Actinomycetota; class Actinomycetes; order Mycobacteriales; family Nocardiaceae; genus Rhodococcus; species Rhodococcus pseudokoreensis. Next base: position 1,766,037 of record NZ_CP070619.1, read on the forward strand.
GGCCCGTTCGCGCCCGAGGTGTACCGGCTCCCGATGTCCTACCCGTACCGGGACCAGGACGGACTGACCGGCGAGCAGGCCGCTCAGCGCGCCATCAGCCAGATGGAGAAGCAGATCGGCGCCGATTCGCTCGCGGCGATCATCATCGAGCCGATCCAGGGCGAGGGCGGATTCATCGTTCCCGCCGAGGGATTCCTCCCCACCCTGGTGAACTGGGCCCGCGCCAACGGCGTCGTGTTCATCGCCGACGAGGTGCAGACCGGCTTCTCCCGCACCGGCGCCTGGTTCGCGTGCGAGCACGAGGAGATCGTCCCGGACATCATCACGATGGCCAAGGGCATGGCGGGCGGAATGCCGCTGTCCGCGATCACGGGCCGCGCCGAACTCCTCGACAAGGTGCACCCGGGCGGACTGGGTGGCACGTACGGCGGCAACCCCGTCGCGTGTGCCGCCGCGCTCGCCGCGATCGACAGCATGCGGAAGTTCGACCTGCCCGCTCGTGCACAGCACATCAGCGACCTGGCCCTGCCGCGGCTGCAGGCCCTCGCCGCCGAGGTCGGGGTCATCGGTGACGTGCGTGGACGCGGCGCGATGCTCGCGATGGAGTTCGTCAAGCCCGGCACGACCGAGCCGGATGCGGAACTGACGAAGGCCATTGCCGCCCGTGCGCTCGAACAAGGTGTCATTCTGCTGACATGCGGTACGTACGGCAACGTCATCCGGCTGCTTCCGCCGCTGGTCATCGGCGACGACCTGCTCGACGACGCCCTGACCGTGATCGAGCAGATCGTGCGCTCGCTCGTCTGACCCGTGCGCCTTTCCGGTAGCCACCACTACCGGAAAGGCGCACGAGCACGAACCCGCCCACCCATCGACCAGAGGAGACATCATGACCCGGACGACCACCGGCACGTTCCATCCTCTGGACCCGTTGGGGGCGGACGAATTCGCGAAGGCCGCGGCCGTCCTCGCCCGGGAACACGGGGTCGGGGACGGCTGGCGGTTCGCGTCGATCGAACTCGCCGAACCGGACAAGGCCGCGGTGTCGGCGTTCGACACGTCGGGCACCGTCCCGGACCGCCGGGCGATCGTCGTGTGCTTCGACCGCGGCAGCGGAGACACCTACAAGGCGCTCGTCTCGCTGACCGGAGACAACGTGGTCTCCTGGCAGCACATCCCGGACGTCCAGGCCAATTTCACGGTCGACGAATGGGAAGAGGCCGACGCCTTCCTCCGCGGACACCCCGACGTGATCGCGGCGCTCGCGAAGCGCGGGATCACGGACATGAGCCTGGTGTTCATGGACGTGTGGACGTACGGCGACGCGGTGACCCCGGAGAAGTACAGGGGCCGCCGGCTCGGGTGGTCGGACACCTGGGTGCGGTCGGCCGAGGGCGCCAACCCGTATGCGGGCCCGGTCAACGGTTTCCACTGCGTGATCGACGTCAACAAGATGGAACTGCTCGAGATCGAGGACACGTTCAGCGTCGAACGTCCCGAGGTCATGGGCGAGTACGTGCCCCGGCACATCCCGGAGCGGATCCGGAACGCGAGCACCCGGCCGCCGTTGAAGCCGTTGGACATCGTCCAGCCGGAGGGACCGTCGTTCACCCTCGAGGGCAACAAACTCGAATGGCAGAACTGGTCGCTGCGGGTGGGATTCAACTACCGCGAGGGCATGACCCTGCACGCGGTGACGTACAACGACAACGGCCGGGTGCGTTCGATCGCGAACCGGATGTCGTTCGCGGAGATGGCGGTGCCGTACCGCGACACCAGCACCGATCACTACCGCCGCACCGCCTTCGACATCGGTGAGTGGGGCATCGGGTTCATGACCACCTCACTCACCCTGGGCTGCGACTGCCTCGGCGAGATCCGGTACCTCGACGCCGTCCTCCACGACAGCCACGGTGTGCCGTTCACGATCGAGAACGCGATCTGTATCCACGAGGAGGACAACGCCGTCCTCTGGAAGCACGTCGACCACGACGGCGCCGAGGTGCGCCGCATGCGGCGGCTGACGGTGTCGACGCACGTGACGGTCGCGAATTACGAGTACCTCGTCTACTGGCGGTTCTACCAGGACGGCAACATCGAGTGCGAGGTCCGCGCCACCGGGATCATGGTGGTCAGCCATTTCCCCGAAGGCGGTGAGCATCCGAGCGGCACGCTGGTCGACACCCGCACGTACGCGCCGTTCCACCAGCATTTCCTGGTCGCGCGGCTCGACCTCGACGTCGACGGCACCGAGAACACGGTGTACGCGACCGAGACCGAGATCGTGCCGATGGGCCCGGACAATCCCCTGGGTCTGGCACTGCGCCAGAAGAACACCCCGCTGCGCACCGAACTCGAGGGCAGGCAGGACTTCGACTGGCAGAGCCAACGGGCGTGGAAGGTCGTCAACGACAACACGACCACCGGACTCGGCACCGCCCCCGCCTACAAACTCGTTCCCGGCGGTGCGATCCCGTCGATGTTCGACCCGGCGTCCCCGATCTTCCAGCGCACCGGCGCGATCGGCCACACCGTCTGGGTGACGCCCAACTCCCCCGACGAACGCTGGCCCGCCGGGGAATTCGTGAACCAGAGCAAGGTCGATCACGGACTCCCCGCCTGGACCGCGGCCGACCGCCCGATCGAGAACACCGACGTGGTGCTCTGGTACACGTTCGGGATCCACCACATTCCGCGGCCGGAGGACTGGCCGATCATGCCTGCGGACACCGTGTCCTTCTGGCTGAAGCCGGCCGGATTCTTCGACCGCAACCCCGCCCTCGACGTCGCCCCCACCCCGGAGGCGTGCGATCACCACCATCCCCACCACGAGGACTCCGATGACTGATTTCGAACGGCTCCGCGCCACCCTGCCCACCGGTCTGTGGATCGACGGCGCCCAGACCGACCCGATCGACGGCGGCACCTTCCCGGTGTACGACCCGGCAACGGGCACCCTCATCGCCGACGTCGCGGATGCGGGTGGCAAGGACGCGATGCGCGCACTGGACTCCGCCGCGGCGGTCCAGGAGGAATGGGCGGCGACCGCACCCCGGCAGCGGTCGATCATCCTGCGGTCGGCGTGGGAGAAGGTCATCGAGCGCACCGACGACCTCGCGCTGCTCATGACGATGGAAATGGGCAAGGCCCTGCCGGAGAGCCGCGGCGAGGTGAATTACGGCGCCGAGTTCCTGCGCTGGTTCAGCGAGGAAGCCGTCCGCATCCAGGGTCGCTACACCACGTCGCCGTCGGGCAGCGGACGGATCATGGTCACCAAGGTGCCCGTCGGACCCACCCTGGCCGTCACGCCGTGGAACTTCCCGCTCGCGATGGGCACCCGCAAGATCGGCCCCGCACTCGCCGCAGGCTGCACGATCATCGTCAAGCCCGCCGAGGACACCCCGCTCACCATGCTGCTGCTCGCCGAGATCTTCGCCGAGGCAGGGCTGCCCGCCGGTGTGCTGTCGGTGCTGCCTGCGTCGAACGCCGCCGCCGTCACCGAACCGCTGCTCGCCGACCCGCGGCTGCGGAAGGTGACGTTCACCGGATCCACCCGCGTCGGCAAGATCCTCATCGAGCAGTCCGCCCAGCAGGTTCTGCGCACATCGATGGAACTCGGCGGCAACGCGCCGTTCGTGGTGTTCGACGACGCGGACATCGACGCCGCGGTCGAGGGCGCGATGGCCGCGAAGATGCGCAACGGCGGCGAGGCGTGCACCGCCGCCAACCGCCTGATCGTCGCGAACTCGGTGCGCGAGGAGTTCACCACCAAGCTCACCGGCCGGATCGCCGCGCTCACCGTCGGACCGGGCAGCGAGGACGGCACCAACGTCGGTCCCCTCGTCAACGAGAAGCAACGCCGCAACGTGGCGTCCCTCGTCGACGACGCCGTCGCCGCGGGCGCCCGGGTCCGCACCGGCGGCAAGTCCGTCGACGGTCCCGGCTACTTCTTCCAGCCCACCGTCCTCGACGAGGTGCCCGCCAACGCGCGCATCGTCCGCGAGGAGATCTTCGGACCCGTCGCCGCGATCACCGGGTTCGACACCGAGGCCGAGGGCGTCGCCGCCGCGAACGACACCGAATACGGTCTCGCCGCATACATCTACACGCAGAACGTCGACCGCGCATTCCGCGTCGCCGACAAGCTCGAAAGCGGCATGGTCGGCGTCAACCGCGGAGTGATCTCCGACGTCGCCGCGCCGTTCGGTGGAGTCAAGCAGTCCGGACTCGGCAGCGAAGGCGGCACCGAAGGCATCGAGGAGTACCTCGAGACCAAGTACGTCGGCTTCGCGTAAACCCCCCGCCCCGAGACAGAACGGAACCGTCACCATGCGATTGGTCGTTGGATATCTCGCCACTCCCAGCGGGGAGGACGGTCTGGCCCTCGGGGCGCAGCTCGCCCGTAGTCTCGGGGCACAGCTCGACATCTGCATGGTTCTCCCGCCGGACCGCACGGTCCCGGCGAGAGTTCCGGCAGAGACCGGCTACGACGACATCCTCGCGTCCCGCGCGCAGCGCTGGCTGGACGAGGCGAAGTCGTCGGTGCCGAGCGACATCGACGTGGACGTGCACCTGAGTTTCCACGACTCGTTCGCGCAGGGCCTCCTCGACGAGGTCACCCGCCTCGGCGCGCACGCGATCGTCGTCGGCGCCGCGGGTGACGGCCTGCTCGGCAGGCACTCGGTCGGATCCGTGTCGACGGAATTGCTGCACTCCGCGCACGTGCCCATCTGCCTCGCGCCTCGCGGCCATCGGCATTCCTCCGCCAAGAAGATCCGCGAGGTCACGTGCGCACTCGGGACGCGCGTCGGCGCGGACGTACTGCTGCGAACTGCCGTGCGGACCAGCAAGCGGATGGAGACCCCGCTCCGACTGGTGTCCCTCGTCGAACTGGACCCGCACCACCACCTTCGCGATCATCGGGACACCTCCGAGAGCGTCCGCGAGCGTGCGGTCGCCCATGCGCAGTCCACCCTGGACGAGGCGAAGTCCGCACTACCCGAGGACTTCCCCGTCTCCGTGACGATCGCCGACGGAGACGCCGTCGAATCGGCCGTCCGCAAACTCGACTGGCAGGACGGCGACCTCGTCATGGTCGGCTCCAGCCGTCTCGCCCAACCTCGTCGACTGTTCCTGGGATCCACCGCGGCCAAGATGCTCCGCGTCCTGCCGGTGCCCATGGTCGTCGTCCCCAAGCAGGAGTTCCCCAACAGTGAGTAAACCGTCCGCGACACCCGCCCCGGATCCACGATCGTTCCCGACCGGAGGTTCAGACATGACGAAAAGCGAAGGCGCACCGGCGTCGGCCGGCGTTGCCGTGAGCACCAAAGGGCTGGCCACCGGTGCGGTCGGGACCTTTGCCGGGGCGATCCTCGGGATCTCTTCCGTGGCACCGGGTTACACGCTGACGGCCAGCATCGGGCTGATCGTCGCGGCGGTCGGGTTGAAGATGCCCGCCATCTTCATCGCCGGCTTCATCCCCATGTTCCTCACGGCGTACGCCTACCGCGAGCTCAATTCCGAATCACCCGACTGCGGTGCGTCGTTCACGTGGTCGACGAAGGCGTTCGGACCGTACGTCGGCTGGATGTGCGGCTGGGGCATGGTGATCGCCACAATCATCGTGCTCTCGAACCTCGCGGCGATCGCCGTGCAGTTCTTCTATCTGTTCATCGCGAAATTGTTCGACGCCCCCAGCATCGCAGACCTGCCCGGCAACAAATTCGTGAATGTGGGCACCACCCTGCTCTTCATCGCACTCGCCACGTGGATCGCCAGTCGCGGCATCACCACCAGCGAGAAGCTGCAGTTTGCGCTCGTCGGCTTCCAGATGGTCCTGCTCATCGCGTTCGCGGTGGTGGCACTGGTCCACGTCGGCAACGGGGACGCCCCCGCCGGTCTGTCGTTCGATCTGAGCTGGTTCAACCCGTTCACGGGACTGGCCGTCGGCGCGTTCGTGATCGGCCTGACGGGTTCGATCTTCGCGTTCTGGGGCTGGGACACGTGCCTGACACTGGGCGAGGAGTCGAAGAACCCGAAGAAGACCCCCGGTCGCGCCGGACTGCTGTGCGTGATCACGATTCTGCTGACCTACCTGCTCGTGTCGGTCGCCGCGATGATGTACGCCGGCGTCGGCGAGGACGGTCTCGGACTGGGCAACCCGGACAACTCGGAGAACGTCTTCGGCGCCCTCGCCGATCCGGTGCTCGGCAACTGGGGCGGCATGCTGCTGTTCCTCGCGGTGTTCGTCTCCTCGGTCGCGAGCCTGCAGACCACGTTCCTGCCGGCCGCGCGGACCATGCTCGCCATGGGCGCCTACGGCGCCTTCCCCAAGAAGCTCGCCGACGTGAGTCCCCGGTTCCTGGTCCCGTCGTATGCCACGGTCGTCGCCGGTGTCGTCACCGCGGTGTTCTACACGGTGGTCACATTCCTGTCCGAGCGCACGCTGCTCGACACGATCGCCGCTCTGGGAATCATGATCTGCTGGTACTACGGCATCACGGCGTTCGCGTGCGTCTGGTATTTCCGGGACAGCCTGTTCACGAGTTTCCGCAACATCGTCTTCCGGTTCGCGTTCCCGCTCCTCGGCGGCCTCATGCTGCTCGCGGTGTTCGTGATCTCGATCGAGGAGAGCATGAACCCGGACAACGCGAGCGGCGCCTCCATCGGCGGCATCGGGCTCGTCTTCTTCCTCGGCTTCGGCATCCTCCTGCTCGGCGCCGTGCTGATGATGATCATGCGCTTCCGCAGCCCCGCGTTCTTCGAGGGCAAGACGCTGAACCGCGACACCTCGGCGTTGCGGGACGAGGGCGATCTCACGGCTCGTTCGGAGCCTGCGCCACCAAGCCAGCGATAAGCGTCCGCAGCCCGAACTCGAATGCTGCATCCGCCCGTCCGGGGTTCGGCCCGGACGTGGCCAGGGCGGCCCGCATGGACTCGTTCGCCTCCGGGGCGGTCGCCCAGACCACCTCGGGTGCGGCGAGGTCCAGCGCCGACCCCAGCACGAAACTGTCGACCGTCGTGATGGCGTGCAGAGTCTCCTCGGGCGTGAAGCCACCGTCCGAGAACGCCTGCGCCAGAGCGTTGTACAGAGCGAATGCCACACCGGACTGCACTGTGTGCGCGGTGAACAGAGGAATCAGCCGAGGATGCTCGGCGTAGTTGCGCCGATATTCGCGCGCCAGGCCGGCCACCGTCTCGCTCCACTTGCCGTCGGGGTCCGCCACCACGATGCCCGCCATCATTCGGGCACGCATCAGTTCGATGATCTCCGCCCTCCCGGACACGTGGTTGTACAGCGAGGAGGGCCGGACCTTCAGCCGTTCGGCGAGACCCGGCATCGTGAAATCACCCGTGAGGTCCACCATGCGCATCGCGGCTTCGGTGATGATCTCCGGCGACAGCAGTCGCTGTGATGGCCGTGGCATGGGTGCCCTCCTGGTCGGTGTGTCACCGGCGACGCGCGCCTCGGCGCCGCCGTAGCGGCGACCAGGGCAGATACCGAAGGAATCGAAATCTTCGCTCCCCGCCCCTTGATCGCCGAGCGTTTACCCACCATACTTAACGAATTCAATTCGTTTTAGGCGCTCGCCGAACCGAACATCCGAGGAATCACAATGTTGACGATCACCGCCCTCACCCCTCCCGAGTCCCTGTCGAGGACGCGCGAGACCGGACGCACCCCGCTCCGCGTCGGCCTCGTCCAGCACCGCTGGCACGAGAACGAGCAGGATCTGCGGGCCGAACTCGACGAGGGCATCGCCGCGGCAGCCAAGCTCGGGGCGCGCGTGGTGTTCCTCCCCGAACTCACCCTCAGCCGGTACCCCGCCTTCGTCGAGGGCGGTGACAACCCCGGCCGCCAGGCCGAGGACCTCCTCACGGGACCCACATTCACATTCGCCGCCAAGGCCGCCGCCGAACACGGCGTCCTCGTCCATGCGTCCCTGTACGAGCGCAACGACTCCGAGAACGGCGTCCAGTACGAGGACGGACTCGGGTTCAATACCGCCATCCTCGTCGCACCGTCCGGAGAACTGCTCGCGCGCACCCGCAAGCTGCACATCCCCGTCACCGCCGGCTACTACGAGGACACCTACTTCCGCGGCGGTCCCGCCGAGAACCCGTACCCCGTCCATACCGCCGAGGCACTGGGCGGCGTCAAGCTCGGACTCCCCACCTGCTGGGACGAATGGTTCCCCGAGGTCGCCCGCGCCTATTCGCTCGGCGGCGCCGAAATCCTGGTGTACCCCACCGCGATCGGCTCCGAGCCCGACCACCCGCAGTTCGACACCCAGCCGCTGTGGCAGCAGGTGATCGTCGGCAACGGCATCGCGAACGGCACGTTCATGGTGGTGCCCAACCGCCACGGCGGCGAAGGCCTCATCACGTTCTACGGCTCGTCGTTCATCTCCGACCCCTACGGCCGCATCCTCGCGCAGGCCCCGCGCGACGAATCCGCGGTGCTGGTCGCCGACCTCGACCTTCAGCAGCGCGAGGACTGGCTGGCGCTGTTCCCGTTCCTGGCCACCCGGCGCCCCGACACGTACGGCGTCCTCACCGAGCCCGTCGATCACGCGTCCCCGTTCGGGAGGAACTGATGACCTGGCGCATGCCCGCGGAAGGCGAACTGCACGAACGTACCTGGATGGCCTACCCCAGTGCGGGCTACTCCCTGGGCGACACCCCCGAGGAGCAGCACGAGGCGCGCACCACGTGGGCCGAGGTGGCGCACGCCGTCGCCCGATTCGAACCCGTCACCGTCGTCGTCGACCCCGGTGAGGTGCCCGCGGCCAAGGAGTACCTGTCCGCCGACATCGACATCGTCGAGGCACCGCTGAACGACGCCTGGATGCGCGACATCGGACCCACGTTCGTGCTGTCCGAGGACGGACGCCTCGGCGGCGTCGACTGGATCTTCAACGGCTGGGGCGGCCAGGACTGGGCCCAGTGGGACAAGGACTCGAAGATCGGCGCCCTGGTGGTCGAGCGGTCCGGTGCCGAACTCGTCGACTCGCCGATCGTCAACGAGGGCGGCGGCATCCAGGTCGACGGCCTCGGCACCGTGCTGGTGACCGAGACCGTGCAACTCGACCCCGGCCGCAACCCGGACCTGTCGAAGGCCGACATCGAGGCGGAACTCGCCCGCACGATCGGTGCCACCAAGGTGATCTGGCTGCCGCGGGGGCTGACCCGTGACTCCGACACGTACGGCACCCGCGGGCACGTCGACATCGTCGCCGCCATCCCGTCGCCCGGCGTCGTCCTCGTGCACGATCAGCGCAATCCCGAGCACCCCGACTTCGAGGTCAGCAAGGCCGTCATCGACGTACTGAAGCAGACCACGGACGCTCGCGGTGAATCCTGGGAGATCATCACCGTCCCCGCGCCGCAGGTCCTGCGCGACGAGGAGGGCTTCGTCGACTACAGCTACATCAACCATTTCGTCGTCAACGGCGGCGTCATCGCGTGCAGCTTCGACGATCCCGCGGACGAGGAAGCGGTCGCGATCCTGTCGGCCGCCTACCCCGGACGCACCGTCGTGCCGGTCGACGCCCGCCCGCTCTTCGCGCGCGGCGGCGGCATCCACTGCATCACCCAGCACCAGCCCGCCGCCGTGCGCTGACGCGCCCGTGAGTACTTGTTAACCGCCGGCGGTTAAGAAGTACTCACGGGTCAGCGCCTGCGACGCATGTAATCGCTGACGACGGCCGCGCCGAGACCGTCCAGACCGGGCGCCACGACGCGTCCGCCGACCCGTTCGGCCATCCGGTCCACCACCCGCGCGAGACCGGGATCCTCACCGAGCCGGAAGAACGTGACATGGGCGCCGAGCCGGGCGAGCGTGTCGAGTTCCCGGACCGTCAGACCGAGGGTCCGGGCGCTCGGCGGGTAGTCGAAATACGCGAAGCCGTCCGGCTCCAGATGCGCCGTCGGCTCCCCGTCGGTGACGATCAGGACCACCGGCTGCGCGTTGGGGTGCCTGCGCAGATGCCGGGCGGCCAGCAGCAGCGCGTGGTGCAGGTTGGTGCCCTGGTCCCAGGCGCCGTCCAGGCCTGCCAGCTCCGACGGCGTCAGCACCTGCGCGTGCCTGCCGAACGAGATGAGCTGCAGTTCGTCGCTGCGGAACCGGGTGCTCACCAAGTGGTTCAGCGCGAGGGCGGTGCGTTTCATCGGCACCCACCGCCCCTCCATCACCATCGAGAACGACGTGTCGACCAGCAAAGCGACCGCCGCCTGCGACCGCTGCTCGGTCTCCATCACCTCTACGTCCGCGACGGACAACCGGACCGGGACGCGACCGCGTTCGACCGGATCGGACGCCGCCCGCAGCACCGCGTTGGTGATGGTGCGCGTGACGTCCCACGGCTCGGTGTCGCCGAACGCCCACTCGCGGGACGCCCCCGTCGGCTCGCCCATCGACCCGGCGCGCCGCGTCTCCCGTTGCCCGCCACGCGAAGACAGTTGCTGCGCGACGTCCCGCAGGGCCGTCTGACCGAGTTGGCGCATCGCCTTCGGCGACAGCCGCCACTGACCGTCCGCCCCGCGGTCGAAGAATCCCTGGTCCCGCAGGGCCTTCTCGAGTTCGGCGAGGGTCTGCGCATCCGCCGCCGCCTCGTCGCCCAGTTGCCGGGCCAGGGCTTCGGCGTCGATGTCGTCGAGTTGCGCGCCCGCGTACTGCTGCGACAGTTGCTCGGCGAGCGACTCGAGTTCCGCGATGTCCTGCAACGCGCCGGTGCCCTCGCCGAGGCCCATGCCGTCGTCGCCGCGGAACCGCTGCGCGCCCTGCCAGTCCTCGCCCGGGCGCGCGGCCTGTAGGTGCTGGTCCAGGCGGTCCAGCTGTCCGATCAGCGACGGATCGCCGAACGCCTGTTGCGCCAGCGCGTCGAGTTCGTCGCGCTGCTCCTGCGACAGCGAGTTCCGCAGCCGCTGCGCCGCCGCTGCGCGCTGGGCCAGCGAGTCGAGCAGTTCCTCGACGTTGCGCGGGTTCTCGGGGAAGTACTCCCCGTGTTTGTCCATGAACTCGTCGAACTGTTCCTGCGTGTCCTCGCCGCGGGAATGCTTGTCGAGCAGGTCGTTGAGATCGGCGAGCATCTCCCGGATGCGTTCGCGGTCTTCTTCCGTGGCGCCCTCGAGCGCCTGCTTCATGCCGGCGAACCGCTGGTCCAGCACCTCGCGGCCCAGCAGGTCGCGGATCTTCTCGTAGTCGGCGCGGGCTTCGGAACTACGCCAGTCGTAGTCGGCGAGTTCCTGCACGGCCTGCGCGGTGGACGGCGACAGTTCCTCGAGACGCATCTCGGAGAAGCGGGCGTCGTCGTCGAGCGCGCGGGCCAGCGTCTTGCGTTCCTCGAGGACCGCGCGGTCGAGGAGTTCCCGGACCTCTTCGAGGGTGCCGTTCAGGTTGTTCCGCTTCAGCAGCTCGCGGCGGCGCCGATTGGCCTCGGCCGCAAGCTCGTCCAGCCCGCGCATGTCCCGGTTGCCGCGCCGCAGCATCTCGCGCAACGCCTGCCGCGGCGAACTACCCGCGAACACGTCGTCGCCGATCGCGGCGAGGGCCTCGCGCAGGTCCACCGGCGCCGCCAGCGGATCACCGCCCTCGTACGGCCCGTACCGCGCATTGTGCGGCCCGCGTTCCGCCTTGCGGGACATTACGAATACACCGTCTGCCCGTTGATGTCCGGGTTCTTGGAGATCCGCCGCGCCAGGTACAGCCCTTCGAGGGCGAACTCGGCCGCCGCGGCCCGCTCGCCGTCGGATTCCGCGCCCAGCCGCTCCGCGAGCACGTCGAGGACCTCGAGTTCGGGCAGCTCGTTCAGCAGCGCCTTCGCCGTGATCCGTTCGCCGGTGACCACCGGGTCGCCCTGTTCGACGGCGTCCACGAGTTCGGCGAGGTCGATGCCGCCGAGCCGGGTGCGGACCGTGTCGGCCGTCGCCCGCCGGAGCAGGTGCTCGAGGACCTCGATTTCGCGCCCCTCCTCACCGGATTCGAATTCCACCTTGCCCCGCAGCACGTCGACGACGGTCTCGAGGTCGACGGGCCGCGCGACCGGGTCGGCCTCACCGAGGACGGCGCCGCGATGCACCGCGGCCGCGCTGACGGTTTCGGCGCCCGCCACCGCGAAGCGGGCGGACACCCCCGACCGCTGATCGACCGACGTCGACTCGCGGAGCAGACGGGTGAACCGGGCCAGGATCTCGAGAAGGTACTCGGGCACCTCGGCGGTGAGGTGCGCTTCCTGGAGGATGACCGCGACCTCGTCGTCGAGACGGGTCGGGTAGTGCGTCCGGATCTCGGCGCCGAACCGGTCCTTCAGCGGGGTGATGATGCGACCGCGGTTCGTGTAGTCCTCCGGGTTCGCACTCGCCACCATGAGGACGTCCAGCGGCAACCGGAGGGTGTACCCGCGGACCTGGATGTCGCGTTCCTCCATGACGTTGAGCAGCGACACCTGGATGCGTTCGGCGAGGTCGGGCAGCTCGTTGATGGCGACGATGCCCCGGTGCGCGCGGGGAACGAGACCGAAGTGGATGGTCTCCGGGTCGCCGAGACTGCGACCCTCCGCAACCTTCACCGGATCCACGTCGCCGACGAGGTCCGCCACCGACGTGTCGGGGGTCGCGAGCTTCTCCGAGTACCGCTCACTGCGGTGCCGCCACGCGACGGGGAGGCTGTCGCCCAGTTCCTGCGCCCGGCGGATCGACGCCGGGGTGATGGGCTCATAGGGATGCTCCCCGAGTTCGGAACCGGCGATCACCGGGGTCCATTCGTCGAGGAGCAGATTGAGGGTGCGGAGGAGGCGGGTCTTGCCCTGACCTCGTTCGCCGAGCAACACCACGTCGTGACCTGCGATGAGTGCCCGTTCGAGTTGCGGTTCCACCGTCTCCTCGAAACCGACGATGCCGGGCCACGGATCACGACCGTCGCGTAGGGCCGCGAGCAGATTCTCGCGGATCTCTTCCTTCACGGTGCGTTGAACGTGGCCCGACTCGCGGAGCTCGCCGACGGTGGAAGGTCTGTGTTCCGATGACGTCACCACTCCACGCTACGAGGGTTCGGGCGAATCGGCACGCGGTTAATGCGCGCCGACCCGCCTGAGCACTGCGCGCCTACGCCGCAACCGCGTACGACGACACGGCGTCCAACTCGCTCCACGCGGCGCGGTACTGCTCGACCGTCACCGGGTCGGCCGCCGTCAGAAGCGAGTCCAGCAGGAGTCGCGGATCGGCTCGCCACGCCCGGACCACGTTCGCGACCGCGCGGTTGGAGAACAGACCCGACCCGGTGACCGCAGTCACCCACTCGTCGATCGCGCCCCGGTGGATCCGCTCGACGGCCTCCCGGAGGAACCCGCCGTCGACGAAGTCGAGGGAGAACATGGCGGCGACGAAATCACCGGTGGTCAGCTGTACGACGTTCATGATGCGGCACCTTCCTGGAGTCGGGAGCTCTTCTCGGACGTAATCCGTTGGAACAACTGGTGATGCTGACGCTAATCGCCGAATTTGTGAGTTCTGTGATGCTTCTCTGAGATCTCGGCCGCGATGCCCGCGTGCCATGACCAGGCGACTGCGCGCGACGGGAACTGGTAGACAGTCCCCATGCCTGACACCGAGATCACCTTCGCCAGCGGTGCCGTCACCTACTACGGCAGCCTCCGCATCCCCGCCGACGTGAACGGGTCGGCGCCCGCCGCACTGCTGCTCGCCGGCAGCGGTCCGACCGATCGCAACGGCGACAGCGCCCTGCTCCCCGGTGACATCGGAACCCTGCGCCACCTCGCCGACGTGCTCGAACAGCACGGCATTGCGAGCCTGCGCTACGACAAGATCGGCAGCGGCGAAACCGCCCTCGGTCCGTACGAGGTGGAAGAGGTCGGCGGTCTCGGCTTCACCACCTTCGTCGACGCCGCGTCCGCCGGCCTCGACTTCCTGGCCGCCCAGCCCGGGGTCGACCCGTCGCAGCTGATCGTCATCGGGCACAGCGACGGCGGACTCGTCGCCCTCGCGCTCGCCACCGCGGAGAACGAGTCGCGGGTCCGCGCCGTCGGACTGCTCGAACCGCTCAGCGTCCGGCTCCTCGACCTGCTCACCACGCAGATCCACGGACAGCTCGACGCCGTCGTCGGCGCCGGGCAGCTGCCGGTGGAACTGGCCGACGAACTGCGGCTCGCGCTCGCGGACACTGTCGAATCGCTCCGCACGTCGGGCACGATCCCCGACGACCTGCCGGAGCCCCTGCAGAACGCCGGGCTGGTCCATGCCAACGCCAAGGCGCTCGCGGAGGAGGACGCCCTCGACCCCCGCGCACTGGCCGGCCGGCTGCCCGCCGGTTTCCCGGTCCTCACGAGCTGCTCCGCGAAGGACATTCAGGTGCAACTCGCGGACGTCGACGGCCTGAACGACGCCCTCGCGCACACCGCGCTGACGCCGGTGCGGATGACGAACGCCAATCACGTCCTCAAGGACGTCGGCGACCGTCCGTCCACCGGACCGGATTACGTGGAACCGCTGCCCTACTCGGCGGAGTTCACCGAACCGTTCGGCAGGTGGATCGCGTCGCTGTGATCAGTTGCCCCCACCGGCCCCGGTGATCACGGCCAGCAACGTGCTCGCCAGGTCGGACACGAGCCCGAGGTTCTTGTCGTTGACGAGGTCCTGCAGCCCGTCCAGCCCCTGGACTTCGAGCAGCGGCGCGAGCATGTCCATCAGCTCGGACAGCTGCGTCGAGTCCGGCGCCGTCGACTTCGGGTTCGTGGATTTCGGGGTGGTCGCCTTCGGGGTCGTGGTGGTCGTCGACGACGCGCTGTCCTTGCTCGCCTCGGGTTCCGTGGTCGCGGCCGGAGCGGCCGCCAGCTCCTGGGCAGGCGCCGTCTCCGACCCCGTCAACAGGTAGGTGACGATGCCCGTCGTGATGGTGATGGCGTGCTTCAACTGGCCGTCGGAGCTCTCCAGCTGCGCGGAGTCCTCTTTGTTGGACCCGTTGCCCATCTCGACGAACACCAGCGGGACCTGGGTCAGTGCCGGGCCGGCCACGTCGGCGCGGGTCTGGAGGCCGTCGTTCACGCCGGCGTAGTTGGCGGGAACGAAGCCGTCGGACTTGTAGGCGTCGCGCATCATCTTCGACGCCTCGAGCCCGCCGCCGGACTGCGCCGCGTCCGCCTTCTCGTCGGGGATGGGCAGCGACGGGATGATCATATGGAACCCGTGCTTGCCCGCGTCCTCACCCTGCGCCGTCGAGTCCGCGTGAATGCTCACCGCCAGATCGGCGTTCGATTCGCTTGCCGCACGAGCCCTTTCGTCGATGCACCCGCCCCAGCCGGTGTCGTCCTGACGACTCAGGACGACCTTCGCGCCGAGGCTCTCGAGGCTGCTCTTCACCAGCTGGGTGACGTTCCAGTTGATGGTGTGCTCGGGCACCCCGCCCAGCGACGTCATGCCGCTCGTCTGGCAGTCCTTGGTGTTGCCGCGGCCGTCGTTCACCTGCTGCGCGAGGTCGTGGCCCTCGCTGGAACCCTGATGTCCGGGGTCGAGGAACACCGTCATCCCGGACAGTTCGGTGCCCGTCGCCGTCGCCGCGGGTTCCGCCGACACCTGAGCAGGGATGAGCACGGACGCACCCAGGACGCAGGCGCCGAGACCGGCCTTGATCGCAAAACGGTTCATAACGGGGATGGGCGCACCGTCGCAGTCCGGGCGCCACTCTCCTTCCACAGGTGCCACTCGAGTCACATCAGCCCCGAGTGAATCAGCTGCACCGCACGTTCGTGCTGCTCGAGTCCGGATCGAAAGCAACCTGTAACCAAAGTGGTGGGATTCGACGGACGAGGTGCGGATGTGAACGGGACGGCAACTCTGGGCGAAGACTCGCTGCTCAACCGTACATTCCTGCCCGGTGGCCGGATAATGGAGGTGCAAACCCTCAACCGGTGCTGTACGGTCATCTACCAACCAGCAACGACACGCAGAAAGGTACGGCCATGATGCAGCTTCACGCGCTCTTCGCGTCCGTACCCGCATGGCGTCGATGCTCCGCCGACAAGCACATCACCAAGTACGGCGCACCCCGAGAACGTTGAGACTCAACCAAGTCGTTCTCGGGCACCCAGGGCAAACCCCTCGGGTGCCTTTTCTTTTACCTTTCACCTTCAGGAGCACCACATGAAACTTCGCATCAACCAACTGTCCACCTCTCCCCCGTATCTGGACCTGCCGGACGACCTCACCGGTTACGCCGTGACCCTCGACCTGTCGCACTGCGACGCCGCCCACGAGGCCGGCCTGGGCGAACTGATCAGCGAGGTCCGCAGTCGCGGTGCCGCCCGTGTGGTCATCACCGGTTCGCCGCGTGAACTCGAGGGCACCGGCCGCGTGCACGGGGCCGCAGCCGCCTGACAACGCAGAACGGGCCCCGGCGCGATGCCGAGACCCGTTCGAGATAAAGCCGAACGCTAGTGCGCGAAGTGTCGCGCACCCGTCAGGTACATGGTGATGCCGGCTTCCTTGGCCGCATCGATCACCTCGTTGTCGCGGACGGAACCACCCGGCTGCACGACGGCCTTGACGCCGGCGTTCGCGAGCACCTGCAGTCCGTCGGGGAACGGGAAGAACGCGTCCGACGCGCCCACCGACCCGACCACCCGGTCACCGGCCCGCTGCACCGCGAGGTGCGCGGAGTCGACGCGGTTGACCTGGCCCATGCCGACGCCGACCGACGCACCGTCGGAGGCGAGCAGGATGGCGTTGGACTTCACCGAACGGCACGCGCGCCACGCGAACTCGAGATCCTTCAGGGTCTGCTCGTCGGCGGCGTCGCCGACGGCCAGGGTCCAGTTGGCGGGGTCGTCGCCCTCGGCGTCGAGCACGTCGCGCTCCTGGAGGAGTGCCCCACCGGACACGGGACGCAGTTCGATTCCCGTCGCGGTGGGCGCCTTCGCGAGGAGGACGCGGACGTTCTTCTTGCGCTGCAGCACACCGAGCGCGCCGTCCGCGTAGGACGGGGCGATGATCACCTCGGTGAAGATCTCGGCGACCTGCTCGGCCATCTCGACGGTGACCTCGCGGTTCGCGGCGATGACTCCGCCGTACGCGCTGACCGGGTCGCAGGCGTGTGCCTTGCGGTGCGCCTCGGCGATGTCGGCGCCGACCGCGATGCCGCAGGGGTTCGCGTGCTTGATGATCGCGACGGCCGGTTCACTGAAGTCGAACGCCGCACGCCACGCCGCGTCGCCGTCGGTGTAGTTGTTGTACGACATTTCCTTGCCGTGCAACTGCTCGGCCTGCGCCAGACCGGCCGGGGCGGCGGAGTTCACGTAGAGTGCCGCGGCCTGGTGCGGGTTCTCGCCGTACCGCAGGACCGCCGAGCGGTCCCAGGTGGCGCCTGCCCACTCGGGGAACTGCGAGTCGCCGCTGTCCACCAGCGTGGACGTCATCCAGCTCGCGACCGCGACGTCGTACGACGCGGTGTGCTGGAACGCCTGCGCGGCGAGGGCGGTGCGCTCGGGCAGCGTGAAACCGCCGTCCGCGATCGCGGTGAGCACGTCGTCGTAGCGGGCGGGATCGACCACGACGGCCACCGACGGGTGGTTCTTCGCGGCGGCGCGCACCATGGACGGACCGCCGATGTCGATCTGCTCGACGCATTCGTCGGGGGTCGCACCGGAGGCGACGGTCTGGGTGAACGGGTACAGGTTCACGACCACCAGCTGGAACGCCTCGATGCCGAGTTCCTCGAGCTGCGCCAAGTGCTCCGGCTTCCGGGTGTCTGCGAGGACGCCGGCGTGCACCCGCGGGTGCAGGGTCTTGACCCGGCCCTCGAGGCATTCGGGGAAGCCCGTCAGCGCCTCCACGGGGGTGACCGGGATGCCGGCGTCGGCGATCTTCGCTGCGGTCGACCCTGTCGACACCAGCTCGACGCCTGCCTTGTGCAGGCCCGTAGCCAGTTCGACCAGACCGGTCTTGTCGTAGACGCTGACGAGCGCTCGGCGTACTGCCTTGCGTTCACTCACTGGGGATCACGGCCTTTCGTCCATCGGAAACAACTCCACGGGTGGCGACAGCGGCGATGACGTCCGCCAACAACCGTCGCTCCACAGTCTTGATGCGCTCGTGCAGGGTCGACTCGTCGTCGCCGTCGAGCACCGGCACGGGCTCCTGCGCCAGGATCGGTCCGGTGTCGACGCCCGCGTCCACGAGGTGGACCGTCGATCCCGACACCTTGACGCCGTAGGCCAGCGCATCCGGGACCGCGTGCGCGCCGGGAAATGCGGGCAGCAACGCGGGGTGCGTGTTGATGATGCGACCGCCGAAGCGGTCCAGGAAGGCGGGGCCGAGGATCTTCATGAATCCGGCCGACACCACGAGCGACGGCTGGTGCGACGCGACGGCCTCCGTCAGCGCGACATCCCAGGCGGACCGGTCGGCGTGGTCGCGGAGCCCGACCCGGAAATGGGTGATGCCCGCGGACTCGGCGTGCCGGATGGCGTCGCAGTCGCGGTCGACGCCGACGGCGACGATCTCGGCGGGATACCCGTCGGTGTGGGTCGCGTCGATCAACGATCTCAGGAGGGTTCCCGCACCGGAGGCGAGTACGACGATCCGCGCCGGCGCGGACGCGACCGGCGAAGTGGTCGTGGGCCCCAGGTGGTCACGCGAGGAAGTCAGCGCTCTACTCCTGAACAATCGAATCGAAAGGGGGCGGTCGCATCGTCGACCGACCAAGAGCCTAGTCGCTGGGCGTTGCGGGCCCGCGGGGCAGGTCGGCTTCCGGGGCCTCGCCCGCCTTCCCGGACCCCTCGGGTTCTGCCGTCGCCGCGTCCTCCTCGACCTCGGCATCCACCACGACCTCGGCCTCGGCGTCGGTGTCCTGCGGTGCGACGGGGGCCGCGGGCGCTTCGGTGTCGTCGACGAGTTCGGCCTCGATCACCCGGCCGGAAGCGGCTGCCGGGACCTCCGGCTCCTCCGTGATCGGGGCGGCGATCGCGGGAACCTCCTCAGCGCCGGGAAGGTGCGGTTCCTCGTCCTCCGTGTCGGCCTCGTCGTCTTCGCCCCGGCTCCGGTGCCAGGCGACGACCACCGCCGTCACCGCGCCCGCGAGTCCGAGCCACGCGAACGTGAGCAGCCCGAACGCCCACCAGTTCAGCTCGACCGTTCCGAACGCGCCGAGCCTGCCTCCCGACACGAGTCCGAGTACCGCCGTCACCACACCGACGCCCGCGGCGGCGGTCAGCACGGTGAACAGCGCTTCCTGCCCGGCGACGCGACGTCCGCAGTCGCGTCCGAGCATCACACCGATCAGCAGCGGAACCACCAGCAACGCCGGCCAGGCGCCGCCCGACACCCCGTCGGGAACCGCGCCGAGCAGCGGCAACGGCGGCAGCGAACCACCGACGTTCCCGAACACGCTGACCGAGACGTCCCCGATCTGCGCGGTCCCGCCCACGACGGCGGCCGCCGCGCCCACCACCACGTTCGGCAGGTACAGCACGGACAGGATCGTCAGTCCGAGCAGCCCGACGACGCCGTCGCCGCGTTCGAGCAGCGCCCCGACCGTGGACCACTCCAGCAGCAGCGAGATCGTGACCAGCACCGCACCGGCACCGACGATCGCCGCCAACGCGCGCAGTCCCGGCCGCACCGCGTCCCGGACCCACGACGGCACCTGCGCACCGAGCGTCGGCCACATCGCGACCGTCACCCCGATCCCCGCCGCGAGCAGGTGCACCACCAGCACCCACCCGAACGCGGCGAGCGCATTCGGGGAGGACAGCGGGATGACCGCCGACGCGTCCGCGATGACCGCGAGGGCGATAGCCGTCACGACCAGCGGTCCGGCCACCGCAGCGCCGATCACCTGCAGAGCGTGCCGCCGCGAGGACGCCGGATGCACCACCGCCGCGCACCCGCGGGCGACCACCCACATCATCCCTGCCGTCGGGATCAGCGGGAGCACACCGAGTGTCGTGCCGTCGATCGTCAACGGCACCTGGTGAATCGCCAGCCACGACGCCGCGATGGCACCGAACGTTCCCGTGAGGTCGCTGTTCGCCGCCACCAGCGTGACGACGATGAGCGCGGACAGCAGGACGACCGTGACCCCCGCGGGCCGGAACGCGACCCCGAGCAGCGCCCGCATCTCGTCGGCGTCGGGCACCGGACGCTGTCGCGGGGCGCGCCGCGCATCATCACGTACGGTTCGCCGCCCGTCGTCGCGGACGGCTCGCCGCTCGTCATCGCGGACGGCTCGCCGCTCGTCATCACGGACGGCTCGCCGTCGTGCACCCTGTGCGACGCGCTGAGCACGATCAACCAAAGAACTCATCCCCTCGAGAGTGGCACTCCGACGCCGCGACAGCGGTCAGGCGCGCCGCACAGAAGTGGCCTCCGACCAGGTTCGGTCAGAGGCCACCTGCTGGATGGACCGCTACTTGTCGTCCCTGTCGGCGCGCGTGTCGAACGCCTGCGTGGGCGCGCTGTACCCCTCCGATTCGGACTTCTCGGCCGACTCGGCCGGCTTCGCCTCGGTAGAGGGCTGCTCGCCGTACTCCAGCGTGCGCTCCACGGGCGAGGATTCGGGCTGCGACCCGTACGCCGGCGCCGCGTGCTGCGCCGATCCGTAGCTGGTCCCGGCCGGGTACTGCGAGCTGGGCGTTCCGGTGGGCTGCGACGGCGTCGACGGCTGCGAGTACCCCTGGTACTGCGGCTGCTGGTAGGCGGTGGTCGGGGCGTCGAACGACGCGGAGCCGGCACCCGCACCCGCCGCTCCGTAGCCCGGCTGCTGGGGCTGCCCGTAGCCCTGGGAGTAGCCGGGCTGACTCTGCGAGGGCTGGCCCTGCTGGCCGTAACCCTGCTGGCCGTAACCGGGCTGGTTCTGCTGCCCGTAGCCGGGCTGCGACTGGCTCTGCTGCCCGTAGCCCTGCGAGGCGCTCTGGCCGTAGCCCTGCGGCTGCTGCTGTCCGTAGGACTGCTGCGGACCCTGCGCGTATCCCTGCGGTGCGCTCTGGCCGTACCCCTGCGGCGTCTGGCCGGGCTGACCGAAGCCCGCGGCCGCGGCGGGCCGGGGCGCCGGTTGCTTGAGGAGGCCGATGTCGAACAGCACGGCCGCGACGGCGACGGCCGACTGGATGAAACCGAGAACGAGGATGAGGATTGCGCCCCAACCGGAATCCGCGTCGACGTTCAGGAAGACGAACAACGCGACGACCCAGCCCGCGACGGACGCCGCCGCGGCCGCACCCGCGTAGGACTGCTTCGGCAGGAGGGACGCCGCGGCGAGCAGACCACCGAGGAACAGCAGTCCGAGCCCGTCCGTGTTGGCTTCGAACGAGTTCACGGATTCGCGCGCCAGCGTGGCGTACGGCGCGAATCCGAGCAGCAGGTTGAGGACACCGAGAACCGCGACACCGATCAGAAGGAAGAAGCCCAGGCCTTTCGATTCTCCCCCTGCAGTCGGTTGCGCGGGCGGACCGTAATTCGGCCCGCCGGGCGTGAACGTCATGACTTCTCCTAGTCGACAAGTGGTCGTCTGCGTGCGCTCTTCCGACGCTAGCCTACGGATACCCGTCGGTCACCGCTGTCGGTCACGTGTGCGGGGCCGGAAACTGCGCAGGAGACAATGGTCCGGTGCCGTACACCCTCGCTCCCCGCGCCGCCGATCTCACCCTCGAGACGGAGGTGAAGCACTCGCGCTTCATCGCGGCGCTGCGGCGCGTCGAGGACGCCGAGGCGGCGCAGGCTTTCGTCCAGGACCGACGCGGCGCGTATCCCGATGCGCGACATCACTGTTCGGCGTTCATCGTCGGCAACGGGCCGTCCGACCGGGTCGAGCGCGCGAACGACGACGGCGAACCCGGTGGCACCGCGGGCATTCCGATGCTGCAGGTGCTCAAGGCCCGCGACCTCGTCGACGTCGCGGTCGTCGTGACCCGGTATTTCGGGGGAATCAAGCTGGGGGCGGGCGGACTGGTGCGCGCCTACTCGGGCGCGGTGGCGGCCGCAGTCGATGCCGCACCGCTCGTGCGGAGGGAACGCCGCCATCTGCACACTCTCGCCGTCGGTCATGCCGAGGCGGGACGGGTCGAGTCGGAACTACGGGGGCGGGGCGTCGTCGTGGTGGACACGACGTACGCGGAATCCGCGGTCCTCACCCTCGCGGCGCGGGACTCTGCGGAGCTGGCCGATCTGGTCGCTGCCATCACGTCGGGGACGGGGACGCTCGATCCGGCCGGGGAGATGTGGGTCGACGCCTGAACGACCCGTGCGCCTTTCTGGTAGCCGGAGCAACCAGAAAGGCGCACGGGGCCCGGAGGGCCTAGGCCTGGACGGTCAGGCTCTGCAGGATCTCGCGAGCGAGCGCAGCGGTCTCGGACGGCGTCTTGCCGACCTTCACGCCGGCAGCCTCGAGGGCGTCCTTCTTGGCCTGCGCGGTGCCCGAGGAACCGGAGACGATGGCGCCTGCGTGGCCCATGGTCTTGCCCTCGGGGGCGGTGAAGCCCGCGACGTAGCCGACGACCGGCTTGGTGACGTTCGCCTTGATGTAGTCGGCGGCACGCTCCTCGGCGTCGCCGCCGATCTCACCGATCATCACGATGACCTTGGTCTCGGGGTCCTTCTCGAACGCCTCGATGGCGTCGATGTGGGTGGTGCCGATGACCGGGTCGCCGCCGATGCCGATGGCGGTGGAGAAGCCGAAGTCACGCAGTTCGAACATCATCTGGTAGGTCAGCGTGCCCGACTTCGACACGAGGCCGATCGGGCCGGTGCCTGCGATGTTGGCCGGGGTGATGCCGACCAGCGACTCGCCGGGGGTGATGATGCCGGGGCAGTTGGGTCCGATGATCCGGGTCTTGTTGCCCTTGGAGACGTTGTACGCCCAGGCGTACGCCGAGTCCTGCACGGGGATGCCCTCGGTGATGACCACGAGCAGCGGGATCTCCGCGTCGATGGCCTCGACGATGGCGTCCTTCGCGAAGGCCGGGGGAACGAACGCGATGGAGACGTCCGCGCCGGTCTTCTCGATGGCCTCGGCAACGGTGCCGAAGACGGGCAGCTCGACGCCGCCGTCGTGGGTCACGGTGGTGCCGGCCTTACGGGCGTTGACACCGCCGACGACCTGGGTGCCGGCCTTGAGCATCAGCGCGGTGTGCTTCGTGCCCTCGCCACCGGTGATGCCCTGGACGATGACCTTGGAGTCCTTGGTCAGGAAGATAGCCATGTGATTTAAGTCCCTTTACTTTGCGGCGAAGGCCAGCTCGGCGGCCTTGTCGGCAGCCTCGTCCATGGTTCCGACGACCGTGACCAGCGGGTGGGCGGCCTCGGCGAGGATACGACGACCCTCTTCGACGTTGTTGCCGTCCAGGCGGACGACCAGCGGCTTGTTGGCCTCGTCACCCAGCGTCTTCAGGGCGCCGACGATGCCGTTGGCGACCGCGTCACACGCGGTGATGCCACCGAAAACGTTCACGAACACGCTCTTGACCTGCGCGTCGTTCAGGATGACGTCCAGGCCGTTCGCCATGACCTCTGCGGAGGCGCCGCCACCGATGTCGAGGAAGTTGGCGGGCTTCACGCCACCGTGCTTCTCACCTGCGTAGGCGACGACGTCCAGGGTCGACATGACCAGGCCGGCGCCGTTACCGATGATGCCGACCTCGCCGTCGAGCTTGACGTAGTTGAGGTCGTTTTCCTTGGCCTTGAGCTCGAGCGGGTCGGTGGCGTCCCGGTCCTCGAACGCCTCGTGGCCGGGCTGACGGAACGAGGCGTTCTCGTCCAGCGTGACCTTGCCGTCGAGCGCGAGGATCTCGTCACCGGGCGTGCGGACGAGCGGGTTGACCTCGACGAGGAGAGCGTCTTCGTTGATGAAGACCTCCCACAGCTTCTGGATCGTCACGGCCGCAGCGTCGAGCACCTCGGCGGGCAGCTTTCCTGCCTCGGCGATGCTGCGCGCGAACGCGAGGTCGACGCCCTTGACGGCGTCCACGGGGATCTTCGCGAGTGCGTCGGGGTTCTCCTCGGCGGTGACCTCGATCTCGACGCCACCCTCCACCGAGCACATGGCCAGGTAGGTGCGGTTGGTGCGGTCGAGCAGGAAGGAGATGTAGTACTCCTCGGCGATGTCACTCGCCTCTGCGACCAGCAGCTTCTTGACGACGTGACCCTTGATGTCGAGGCCCAGGATCGCCTCGGCGTTGGCCTGCGCTGCATCGACGTCGGCGGAGTACTTGACGCCACCCGCCTTGCCGCGGCCGCCGACCTTGACCTGCGCCTTGACCATCACGGGCTTGCCGATTTCTTCGGCAATCTCGCGTGCGCCGGCCACCGTGTCGGTAACACGCCCAGCCGAAGTCGGCACCTCGTGCTTGGCGAAGAGTTCCTTCGCCTGGTATTCGAAGAGATCCATCTGCTCACCGTCTCGTCTGCGTTGACACCCGCTCGAGGGGTAGGAGCGGGTCTGTTTTGGACTTTAACCAGTTGCCGGGCCCGCTCTGCGCCCGCGTGTCTGCTATGTGGTCCACATCACGCGATATCACGCACTGAGGCGGGCCTCACCGCTGCAAACGGGGCGGACCTCACCGATTTCTGCGGCGTGCAGTGAGGGCCGCGGCAGCCGCAATCAACACTATGCCCACCGTTGCCGGGACGACACCGGCCCCCATTTCGGGGTCGGTGACCCGGGCGACGGTCAGCGGCCACGACACGAGGTATACGCCCACGGCAACGGCCGAACCGAGCAACAACGCGACCGCCCTGGCGGGCCGGGCACGTGAGGCAACTATCACTGCGAGGACGACCGCGACGCCGAGCAGCACCCGCCCCCACACGTCGAGGTTCCACGGGACCTCCGCGAACGACGCCGGCGCGTACTCGTCGCCGCGTGCGTCGGTCCCGTGGAAGAGGGGCAGTCCCAGTCCGGCGAACGCGGCGACGGCACCGAGGCCGCCGACCGCGAGGACCGCGATCGAGGTGGACGGCTCCTCGGACGTGTCGATCTCCTCGCGTTCCGCCGAGCCCGCGAACCACGTCAGCACCCCGGTGACACCCGCGGTGACGGCTGCGCACCACAGCAGCACGGCACCGATTCCGGCGCCGATGCCCGGCACGTCGGTGGCGAGCACCACGGACTGCGACACGGCGGCGACGGAGTAGGGGATCGTCACCCACAGCACACCGACCGCCGGCCGGACGGCCGACGCGAACTCCGACAGCAGCAGCCAGACGCAGCCGACGACGAGGACGAGGGCCGCGACGAGCACGACCCGGGTGGCGTAGACGTCGGGGCGTGCCGTGTCGCCGGGGATGTCGAGGACGGGGAGCAGCGCCCCGGCGGCGGCCAGTAGGGCGGTGACGATTCCGGTGACCCCGGCGGCGACGTGCCATCGCGCGATCCGGGCGCGCGCCGCGGCGGCCTCGGCTCGCAGCGCCGCCTTGGCGACGCCCTTCGCGGACGGGGTGACCGCCCCCGGCTTGGCCGGGCCGCCCTGCGCCGGCGCGGACGGCGAGGCGGCGAGCGTCTTCAGGATCCTGCCGTCGCGGGTCCGGTCGATCATCGGGATGCAGACGCCGACGAGCACCAGGAGCCCGGCGCCGACGGTCCCCCACACCGCGCCGGGACCGGGCTGGATCCGTTCGCCGGCGGCGAGTCCCGCGACCAGACGCGTCCCGACCACGCCGAGCGCGGCCAGGCCTGCCCCGACGAGCGCACCCGACGCGACGGGGGGCGAAATCGAGGCCAGCGCCGAGGCGACGACGATCAGGACGGACGCCGCCAGGATCCCGGCGCCCGCGGACGCGGCGAGGTCCGACTCGACGACGGTCGGGACGAGGATGACGGGGTCCTCGGACACGAAGGCGGGAGCAAACAGCGCGCCGACGAGGACGACGGCGGCGGCCACCGCGACGGCGGACGGCAGGAAGCCGATGCGGGCGCCCGTCGCGCGCCCGACCTGTTCGGCGCTGCGAGCGTCGCCGTACCCGTCCATCAGGGAAGCCCGGTGCACGGCGACCATGCCGAGCAGGCCCGCGAAGGCGATCAACGTGTGCCCGGCGAGGGCGGCGTAGGCGCCGGTCCCGGCGGCCAATTCGGCTGCCGTGTCGGGCCGGAACAGTTCGAGCCGGTTGGCGTCGATGGCATCCGACCACAGCTGCGTGTCGAGGACGGCGGCGCCGACGGACACGGCGCCTGCACCGGCCAGCAATGCCCCGGCCACCGCGGTGCGGCGGGCGAGAACCGCGGGAACGGCCAGAACCGGTGCCGCGACGGCGAAGACGGCGGCCCACACCGCTGCCGCGCCGATCGCGGACGGCGCTGCCGCCCCGTCGACCGCGCGGACGGCCTGCAGGACGGGCGCCGACGCCACTCCCAAACCGCCGACGATGCCCAGCACGACCGCGAGCACGGTCCCCCGGCGCGCGCGGACGGGATCGGGCTCGTCGACGGCCGTCAAGCCGGTGCCGCCGGACGAAGGAATGCGTTCGGGCTCGGCCCTGCGCCCGTCCGGGGATCGAGTTGATGACGCCACAGGCCGACGCTAGCCCTTACCCACCACTTCCCCCGGGTTGTGACACGCGTGCGCACGGGCGAGATTGAACCGAGACGAAAGGCGCGTTCGACGTTTCCCCAGCTCAGTTTGTGATGCCGGTCACATGTAGCCGTTCCTCTGCGTTACAGGTTGCGCGCATCGCAACCGTTTCGTTACCGTCGCCAAGGTCTTAGTCACAGGCAGGTCACGAGCAGGAGGACGGACGGGCGTATGCACCATCGCAGCCAGTTCACGGCCAGCCGTTTTGTGAGTCACCACGATGACGAGTTGCGGGGTCACAACGACGAAGTCGAGCCCACGTATCCCCCACAGTCGGTCGAGCATTATCCCGAGACCGCTAGTTCTGAGATTTCCAGCATGTTCTTCCGCAATTCGCAGTCCACACGCTCCACCCACGACAGCGTCGACACCGGCAACGGCATCGAGACCGTCGACACCGAGTCCGAGATCCCCGGCTTCATCCCCCGCAGCGGTTCCGAGTCCTTCGAGGGCGCACCCTCCCATTCCCGCCGCGGAGCCCACCGCATCCCGACTCCCCCCTCAGCTCTCAAAGGCCGCGCCGCTGTCCTCGCAGTCGCAGCGGGCGCCGTAGTCGCCGCAGGCCAGGCCGCAGTCACCAGCGGATCGTCCAGCTCCTCCGATCACTCCGAGGTCGCCCTCGCCAGTGACGAGTCGAGCGCCATCGGAACCACCGCAGAGCCGCAGGCCGCGCAGTACTCCACGGTCGCCGACACCGCCGCCGCCGATTCGAGCGCCCCGCAGGTCCTCAACATCGCGAACCCGACCGACCTGTCGCAGTTCAGCAACCTGCTCGCCAAGGGACAGCGTTTCAGCGAAGAGCGCGCCGCCCGCGAAGCCGCTGCCCGCCGCCCCCTGTTCCTCCTCCCCGCCGTGGGAACCTTCACCTCCAACTTCGGAACCCGCTGGGGCACCCTGCACGCGGGCGTCGACATCGCCGCCCCTATCGGGACCCCCATCGTGGCCGTCGCCGACGGCGAGGTCATCGACTCGGGTCCGGCTTCCGGGTTCGGCATGTGGGTCCGCCTCAAGCACGCCGACGGCACCATCACCGTCTACGGCCACATCAACACCTCCACCGTCACCGTCGGCCAGAAGGTCATGGCGGGCGACCAGATCGCGACCGTCGGCAACCGCGGCTTCTCCACCGGCCCGCACCTGCACTTCGAGGTGCACCTCGCCGGCGAGAACAAGATCGATCCCCTGCCCTGGCTGGCCTCCCGCGGCATCAGCCTCGGCCCCGAAATGGACTGATCTCGGCACCACCCCCGAACACAACACGACTGCGGCGCATGCATTGCATGCGCCGCAGTCGTGTTTCGTGTCTCTACAGCTTGATCATCGGGACGCCACCGATCAGCATCAGCCGGACCTTGCCCGCGCTGCCGAAGTCGATGGTGACCGTCGCGGTCGGCCCGGCTCCCTTGGTCTCGAGGACCGTGCCGAGGCCGTACTTGTCGTGACTGACCCGGTCGCCGACCGCGAGGACCAGGTTGTTGTTGCGGGAGCGCGCGGCGCCGAAGCTCGGGGTGCTCGCCGACCCGCCGCCGTAACCGGAACCGCCGCCGAACCCCTGCCCGTATCCCGATCCGCGCGCGCGGCCACCGCCGATCGCACCACCGGAACCCATGCGGGGGCCCGGGTCCTCGCGGCGCCAGTGCACGAGATCCGACGGGATCTCCTGCAGGAACCGCGACTCCGGGTTCTGGATGGGCTGACCCCACGCCGATCGCATGACGGCCCGCGTCAGGTACAGCCGCTGCCGGGCCCGGGTGATGCCCACATAGGCGAGCCGCCGCTCCTCCGACAGTTCCGCGGGGTCGCCGAGCGCCCGCATGTGCGGGAACTGGCCGTCTTCCCACCCGGTGACGAAGACGACGGGGAACTCGAGCCCCTTCGCGGTGTGCAGGGTCATCAGCGTGACGACGCCCTCGTCGTTGTCGGGCAGCTGGTCGGAGTCCGCGACGAGGGACACCCGCTCGAGGAACGCGGCGAGGGAACCGGGGTCGGGTTCGCCGTCCCTGGCGTCGACGTCGCCGTCCTCCGTCGGCTCCACCAGCCCTGCGGCGTTCCGCGCGTCGGAGCTGAACTCCCGCGCCACGCTGACGAGTTCGTTGAGGTTGTCGAGGCGCGCCCCGTCCTGCGGGTCGCTGCTCGCCGCGAGTTCGGCGCGGTAGCCCGTCCGCTCCAAAACCGCCTCCACGACGTCGCCGATGTCGCCGAGCTGGTCGGGGACGATGTCGTCGGCCGTGGTCTCGGGCGGCATCAGCACCCGCAGTCCGTCCATCAGCTCGAGGAACGACGCGATGGCCTTCTGGGAGCGGGTGTTGAGCAGCCGCACCCGGCCCTCCCCACCGTCCCGCAGCGCCTCGGCGAAGCTTATGCCCCGCTGTTCGGAGTGGACGGCCACACACGCCTCCGCGCGGTCGCCGATGCCGCGGCGCGGGGTGTTGAGGATCCGGCGCAGGCTGACGGTGTCGTCCTCGTTGGCGAGAACCCGCAGATACGCGACGATGTCGCGCACCTCCTTGCGCTCGTAGAACCGCACCCCGCCGACGACCTTGTACGGAACGCCGAGCCGGATGAAGATCTCTTCGAGCGCGCGGGACGAGTTGTTGGTGCGGTAGAAGACGGCGACGTCACCGAACTTGGCATCGCCCGAATCGACGAGTTTGTCGATCTCGGACGCCACGAACGACGCCTCGTCGTGCTCGTTGTCCGCGACGTACCCGGTGATGAGCTCACCCTCGCCCGAATCCGTCCACAGCCGCTTCTCGCGCCGGCCGGTGTTCTTCGAGATCACCGAGTTGGCCGCCGACAGGATGTTCTGGGTGGAGCGGTAGTTCTGCTCCAGCAGGATGGTGCGGGCGTCCGGGTAGTCGCGCTCGAACTCCTCGATGTTGCGGATCGTGGCGCCGCGGAACGCGTAGATCGACTGATCCGCGTCGCCCACCACACACAGCTCGGCCGGGGTGACCCGATGGTCCGCGTCCTCGCCGTCCGCGATGCCGCCGACCAGTTCCCGCACCAGCATGTACTGGGCGTGGTTCGTGTCCTGGTACTCGTCGACCAGCACGTGCCGGAACCGTCGGCGGTAGTACTCGGCCACCTGGGGGAACGCCTGCAGCATCGCGACCGTCTCGCCGATCAGGTCGTCGAAGTCCAGTGCGTTCGCCGACCGCAACCGCTGCTGGTAGTGGCCGTACACCTTGGCGATCAGCCGCGGCAGTTCCGCCGGCTCCTTGTCGGCGTCGGCGCTCGCCTGCTCCGGGTCGATCAACTCGTTCTTGAGATTCGAGATGTGGGTGGCGAGCAGCCGCGCCGAGTAGCGCTTGGTGTCGATGTTCAGATCCTTGGCGATCATCGTCAGCAGTCGCCGCGAATCGTCCGCGTCGTAGATGGAGAAGTTCGAGTTGAGGCCCGGAAGCAGCGCCGCCTGGGCCCGGAGGATCCGCACACAGCTCGCGTGGAACGTGGACACCCACATGCTGTTCGCCCGGGGGCCGACGAGGTGGGCGACCCGCTCCCGCATCTCGGCGGCGGCCTTGTTGGTGAACGTGATGGCCAGGATCTGCCCGGGCATCACCCCCCGCTCGGCCAGCAGATAGGCGATGCGGCGGGTGAGCACAGCCGTCTTGCCCGAGCCCGCGCCGGCGACGATCAGCAGCGGAGATCCGGCGTGCACGACCGCTTCCCGTTGCGGTGGGTTGAGGCCCTGGAGGAGCGCGTCGGACCCCGTGCGCGCCGGCGCGGCGGCGGGCGGAGTCGACTCGGCGCTCAGGGGAGAAGCGGTGCCGGAGATAGTGTTCATCAGGTATCCAACTTACCGGCGTGTACCGACAGCGTCACAGCGGCTTGGCCTGCGCGGTGCCGCCATGGCAAACTGGTACGTATGTTCAGTCCGCCGTCGCGCCCCCTGTGGCGATTTTTTTACGGGTACCGGCCTCCGGTGCCCGTGAACTGAACAGCTCACGAGCCCCGAGGTCCGCACCGGATCCGGGGCTTTTTTCGTCAAATGAGCCTGGATCGGTAACGACTCGAGCCAAAACAACGATCCAAGTTCTGACAAGAGGGAGACGAACCAATGAGCACTCAGACCGTCGCTTCAGCCGCCAAGGAAACCGCTGTGCCCACCAGCGAGGCCGAGATCGAGGTTCTCCGCCAGGAGATCGACAAGCTCGACGCCGAGATTCTCGCCGCGATCAAGCGCCGTGCCGAGGTCTCGCAGCTCATCGGGCGCACCCGGATGGCGTCCGGCGGTCCCCGCCTCGTCCACAGCCGTGAGATGAAGGTGCTCGAGCGGTTCAACGAGCTGGGCCAGGAAGGCCACACGCTCGCCATGCTGCTGCTGCGCCTCGGGCGCGGCCGCCTCGGTCACTGAGTTTCCCGAAACGGCTGCCCGTCCCCCGATGGCGGTCGTCACGGTTCGAGTGCCACGTACTTGGTCTCCAGGTACTCCTCGATGCCTTCACTGCCCCCTTCGCGCCCGAAGCCTGACGCTTTGACGCCGCCGAAGGGGGCAGCGGTGTCCGAGATGACCCCGCGGTTGACGCCGACCATGCCCGATTCTATGGCGTCGGCCACCCGGAGCGCACGATCCAGGTCGCGGGTGAAGATGTACGCCGCCAGCCCGAACTCCGTGTCGTTGGCGGCGGCGATCCCCTCCTCCTCTGTGTCGAACCCGGCGATCGCGGCCACCGGCCCGAACACCTCCTCCTTCAGGATCCGCGCCTGGGCGGGAATCTCGTCCAGCACCGTCGCCGGGTAGAAGTAGCCGGGACCTTCCGGGGCGACGCCACCGAGCCGCACCCGGGCACCCGCGCCGACGGCGTCCTGTACCAGTTCCCCGACCTTCTCGAGCTGGTCCGCGTTGATCAGCGGGCCGAGCGTCGTGTCGCTGTCCGTGCCGGGGCCCAGCTTGTACGAGGACAGCTTGTCGACGAGTTTGGCGGTGAATTCCTCCCGCACACTGTTCGCGACGTGGAACCGATTGGCCGCGGTGCAGGCCTCGCCACCGTTGCGCATCTTGGCGAGGAGGGCGCCCGCCACCGCCTTGTCGACGTCCGCGTCGTCGAATACCACGAAGGGCGCGTTCCCGCCGAGTTCCATCGAGGTGCGCAGCAGCCCCTTCGCCGACTTCTCGACGAGCATCCGCCCCACCCCGGTCGAGCCCGTGAACGTGAGCTTCCGCAGTCGCGGGTCGTCGATCAGCGGACCGGTCACCTCGCCCGACTTCGACGTCGGCAGCACGGACAGGACGCCCTTCGGCAGTCCCGCGTCGGCCATGACCTCGGCGAGCAGCAGCATCGTCAGCGGCGTCTCGGAGGCAGGTTTGACGATCATCGTGCAGCCGGCGGCCAGGGCGGGCCCGATCTTGCGGGTGCCCATCGCGAGCGGGAAGTTCCACGGCGTGATCGCCAGACACGGCCCGACGGGCTGCTTGGTCACCAGGATGCGCCCGTTGCCCGCTGGGGCCGGGGTGTAGCGGCCGGCGATGCGCACCGCTTCCTCGCTGAACCACCGGAAGAACTCGGCGCCGTACTTGACCTCCGCCGCGCTCTCCGGCAGCGCCTTGCCCATCTCCAGCGTCATCAGCAGCGCGAAGTCGTCGGCCCGGGCGGTGATCTTCTCGAACACCGCGCGCAGCAGTTCCCCGCGCTCCCGTGCCGGGGTGGCCGCCCACTCCCGCTGCACCGCCACCGCGGCGTCGAGCGCCTTCATCGCGTCGCCCGGACTGGCATCCGCCACCTCGGTGAGGGCGTCGCCGGTGGCCGGGTCGAAAACGGTGAACGTGGCACCGTTCTCGGCGTCGCGCTTCTCGCCACCGAGGAAGAGGGTCGTGGGAACGGTTCGCATGAGTTCGACAGCATCCATGACGTCCATCATGCGCCGCACCGAAGTTCGCACGGAAGTTTCGACGCGCGGGCATTAAGCTCGAATCTCGTGAGCTCAGACATCACCGGAACCGCGGCCTGGCAGAAATTGCGTGATCATCACGCCCAGATTCAGACCGTCCATCTTCGAGAGCTCTTCGAGAAGGACCCGGCACGCGGACAGGAACTCACCGTCTCGGCCGGCGACCTGTACATCGACTACAGCAAGCACCGCATCGACCGCGACACGATCGGGTTGCTGCTCGAGTTGGCGCGCAGCGTCGACCTGGAGGCCCGCCGTGACGCGATGTTCGCGGGCGAGCACATCAATACGTCCGAGGACCGCGCCGTCCTCCACACCGCGCTGAGGCTGCCTGCCGACGCGTCTCTCGTCGTCGACGGTCAGGACGTCGTTGCCGACGTCCACGACGTCCTCGATCGCATGGGCGATTTCACCGATCGGGTGCGCTCCGGCGAATGGCGCGGCGCGACGGGCGAGCGAATCAAGACCGTCGTCAACATCGGCATCGGCGGATCGGATCTGGGTCCGGTGATGGTGTACCGCGCGCTGCGGCACTACGCCGACGCCGGCATCAGCGTCCGGTTCATCTCCAACGTCGATCCCGCCGACCTGGTGCGCAGCCTGAACGGCCTCGACCCGGCCACCACCCTGTTCATCGTGGCGTCCAAGACGTTCTCGACCCTCGAGACGCTCACCAACGCCACGGCCGCCCGGCGGTGGCTGCTCGGCGGCCTGGGCCTCGGAAACGAAGCGGTCGCAAAGCATTTCGTCGCAGTCTCGACCCACGCGGACCGGGTGGCGGAGTTCGGCATCGACACGGCCAACATGTTCGGATTCTGGGATTGGGTCGGCGGCCGGTACTCGGTCGATTCCGCCATCGGACTGTCGGTGATGGCGGCGATCGGCAAGGAACGGTTCGCAGAGTTCCTTGCCGGATTCCACGCCGTGGACGAGCATTTCCGGACGGCGCCGCTCGAGGAGAACGCGCCGGTCCTGCTCGGCCTGATCGGACTCTGGTACTCGAACTTCTTCGGCGCCGAATCCCGTGCCGTGCTGCCGTATTCCAACGACCTCGTGCGGTTCGCGGCCTATCTGCAGCAGTTGACGATGGAATCGAACGGCAAGTCGGTCCGCGCCGACGGCTCCCCCGTCCCCGCGTCCACCGGCGAGATCTTCTGGGGCGAACCCGGAACCAACGGTCAGCACGCCTTCTACCAGCTCCTGCACCAGGGCACGCGGCTCGTGCCTGCCGATTTCATCGGTTTCGGCGAGCCCACCGACGACCTGCCCACCGCCGACGGCACGGGCAGCATGCACGACCTGCTGATGAGCAACTTCTTCGCGCAGACGAAGGTCCTGGCGTTCGGCAAGACGGCCGAGGAGATCGCGGCCGAAGGCACCCCGGAAGAGCTGGTGCCACACAAGGTCATGCCCGGCAACCGGCCGTCCACGACGATCCTCGCGCCGAAGCTCACGCCGTCGGTGATCGGGCAGCTGATCGCCCTGTACGAGCACCAGGTGTTCGTCGAGGGTGTCGTGTGGGGCATCGACTCGTTCGACCAGTGGGGTGTCGAACTCGGCAAAACCCAGGCCGTGGAGCTGCAGCCGGTGCTCACCGCCGCGGAAGAGCCCGCCGCGCAGAGCGATTCGTCGACGGACAGCCTGGTGCGCTGGTACCGCCGTCAGCGCGGACGGGCCTGACTCACCAGCTCTCGGTGGTGTAGACCCGGCCGGAGCGGTCCACCAGCCGGGCGCGCAGTTCGTGCTGTTCGATCCACCGGATCGCGCCGATGCCGCGGGCGAGGGCGGCGACGCTGGCCGCATACGCCCAGAGTGCGTCGTCAGCGATCACCGTCACCGTCTCCCATTCGGTGGCGGTGGGTGGTTCGGTGACCGGCGGCGCGACCGCCGTCGCCATCGCCGTCCCGTTCACCAGTTCGACCTCGCCGTCGCCGGGCACCGGGATCTGCCACCCGCCGGCGGGACAGTGCCCGGCCGTCGCGATGACGTCGCCGATACGCACGGCGGCCCCGCACTCTAGCTGCCGGGCGACCAGTTCCGCCGCCCGATCCACCGTGTCGGCCTTGGCGGTGTCGGTGATGTCGAACGACGCGCCCCACGGCGCGAACACGACGTCGTCGTCGATCTGGACGTCGAGGAAACTGGGTTCCGGGTGCACGGTGGGGATCAGGTCCTCGTCGGGGGATTCGGTGGCGAGCGGGTTCACCACCCCGTCGGTCATCCGGGCCGCCCAGAGCGCAGAACGCAGCAGTGCGGACATCCGCCTGCTGACCTTGACCGGCGCACCCTGGGACAGGTTCACGGCGTGGATCTCCGCGTCGCCGCGGTGGATGTCGCAGACCGATTCGGCCTCGTCGATGACGGCCGCGATCAGCGCTGCGGCCTCCGGAAGGGCAGCGCCCTCGGTGACGTCGACCTCCACGACGGAACCCCACACCTTCCATTTCTCGACGCTAACCATGGTGTTCTCCGTGTGCGGTCCCGTACAGCGCTGCACTTCCAGTATGCGCCGGTTGTCCAGAGGCCGACCTCCGGCGACCGACGCAACCGGTCGTACACTTCGCTGGTGAGCGCCCGATTGAGCGTCGTCGACGAGATGTTCCTGCGCACCCACCGGGGGTGGGGAACGCCGATCGTGATGCAGGGACTGTGGCGCACCGACGGCAGGGTGGACGCCGCGACTCTCGATTCCCTGATCGCCGACCTCACGCGGGGACCGCTGGGCAGGCGGGTGGTGCGCCCGCGGGTCCCCGGCGCGCGGCCCCGGTTCGAGCCGAGCGCGGACGCCTTTCCCGTCGAATACGCGGAGATCGAGGCAGGCGCGGTCCTGGCCTGGGCAGACGAGCAGGCCTCGTTGCCGGTGGACCCCGAGCGCGGTCCGGGCTGGCGGCTGGCCTGCGCACGTCCGGCCGGCGGGGGCACGGTGCTGTCGCTGGTGTGTTCCCACGTGATCGCGGACGCACGCGGACTGGCGGCCGCGATCGCGGCGGCCCTGCAGGGCGTGCCGACGTCGGACGCGAGTGGCGCGGACGGCGCGGTCGCGGACATGTGGGACGCCACCCGGCTCGCGCGCCGCGTGACGGAGGGGACGGCCCGTGCGGTCGCCGGTCTGGTGGTCAGCGGGTCCCGTCGCGCGGAACTGCGCCGCTTCCTGCACGTGAGTGGCAAAGCGTCCCCCGGCACTCTTTGCCACTCACCTGTGGGGGTGGTGCTGGACGTGGACGCCGAGCGGTGGGACGCCGTCGCGGAGCAGGCGGGCGGCACCCCGAACAGCCTCTTCCTGGCAGTGGTGGCCGAGTTGGCGCGGCGGGACGGCGAGACCCGGCCGCTGACGATCAGCGTTCCGATGGATCTGCGCGGCCAAGGCGACCCGACGGGCACCGCGAACTCCGTCGCCCTGGTCGAGGTGGACATGTCCCCGAAGGACACCGTCGGGGACGTGCGGGCGAAAAGCCGTGCGGCGTTCTCCGCACCCGCGATGACGAGCCCGGCCGGTTTCCCGGAGGAAATGCTGCAACTGGTGCCCGACCGGGTGGCGCACGCCCTCACCGGCAACCCCGGCGAGCGCGACGTGCTGTGTTCCAACATCGGACCGCTGCCCGACGCGCTCGTCACGATCGGTGGTCACCGGACCACCGGCATCGCGACCCGCGCCGTGCACCCGGGTGTCGTGACCAGCCGCACCCGGCTGTCCGCCTATCTCAGCCGCTTCGGCGGCAGCTACTCCCTCGCGCTCGAGTCGCTGGACAGCCCGGACCGCGCGGCCCTCCGCGAGCGGGCGGGCGAGGTCCTCGCCCGGCACGGGCTCACCGCTCGGGCCTGGTAACGGCTATGGACTCGGTCGTGAGATCGGTGTACGGCTGCCGCGCCGACTCCGGATCGCCGTATGTGATCGCCCGCTCCCGTCGCGTCCGCGACGCCAGCGTGACCGCCCAGTTGAGCAGGGTGCCGAACCGGTTGCGGTACCCGGCGAGGAACGCGATGTGGATGGCACCCCAGGACACCCAGCCCAGGAACCCGGACATCCGGATCGGGCCGGCCTGGAGCAGTGCATGCCTGCGGGCGATGTACGCGGCGCTGCCGAGGTCGCGGTACTTGAAGGGTTTGCGGTCGGGTGTTCCGCCCTCGATCGTGCGGGCGATGCACCCTCCGACGTGCCTGCCGCCCTGCATCGCGACCTCGGCCACACCGGGGAGGTCGTTCAGCGACATCAGGTCGCCGATCACCCAGACGTTCGGATGTCCGGGCACCGTGAGGTCGGGTTCGACGGCGATGCGCCCGCCCTGAATCTGCTTGACGCCGAGCGCATTCGCGAGAGCGGCGGCGAACGGCACGGCCTCGACGCCCGCGGTCCACAGGACCGTGCGGGCCCCGTAGCGCTTCTTGGTGCGGGCCGCGTTCTTGGCGGTGGTCTCGATGCTGGTCTCGCAGACGTCGGTGACGTGCACGCCGAGGTGCGTTTCGACGCCGACCTTGTCCAGGGTCCGCTGCGCCGCCGCGGACAGTTTCCGGTTGAACGACTGCAGAACGCGGTCGCCGCCGTGGAACAGCAGCACCCGGGCCTCGCAGGGATCGATGGACTGGAACTCGTTGGCGAGGGCGTGCATTGCGAGTTCCCGGATCTGGCCTGCCAGTTCGACGCCGGTGGGTCCCCCGCCCGCGACGGCGAACGTCAGCCACGGCCTGCGTTCCTCCGCGGTGGGCAGCGATTCGGCCATCTCGAAGGCGCAGATCAGTTTTCGGCGAATGGCGAGTGCGTCGTCGAGGGTCTTCATCCCCGGCGCCCACTGGATGTACTCGTCGTGCCCGTGGTACGCCTGCCGCATGCCCGCCGCGACGATCAGGTAGTCGTAGGGAAGTTCGAACGTGGAGCCGTCGAATCGGCTGGCGGTCAGGACCCGGCCGACCGCGTCGATGCCCTGCGCCTCGCCGAGGGCGACGTGCACGTTGCGGACCCCGCGCAGCAGGTGGCGCAGCGGGCTGCTGATCTCGCCCTCGGACAGCAGGCCAGTCGCGCACTGGTACAGCAGCGGCTGGAAGACGTGGCTGGTTCCGCGGTCGAGCAGGGTGACGTCCACGTCGACGCCGCGGAGCCGGCGGGCCGCGTAGATGCCGCCGAACCCTCCCCCGACGATGACGACCCGCGGTCGCGAACGCTGCAGGCCGAGGGACGAGGATTCCTGGGCGGTCGTCATAGGTCAGTCCTACACGAACCGGGATGTCCACGCATGAGGAAGGAACCGCAACGCGACGTCGATTCCCCGCCACTTGATGCCCGGCAGCGCAGCACGGTTCGTCTCCTTCTCGATGGCCGACACCATCGCGTCGACGCCGTCGCCGAGGGTTGCCGTCAGCGCGGAACTGTCGCCGGCCTTGCTCGACATGTCGGTGGCGATGTACCCGGGAAGCAGCGTGGTGACCACGATCGGGCTCTTCGCCAGTTCCGCGGTCAGCGCCTCGCCGAGGGCCGACACCCCGGCCTTGCTCGCCGAGTACGCCGCCTTCGGGCCGGGCAGACCCCGGTCCGCGCTGACCGAGGACACGAGCACCAGGTGCCCGGAGTTCTGCTTGCGGAAGATGCCGAGCGCCGCCTCACACTGCGACAGGGCGCCGACGAAGTTGGTGCGGGCGGTGGCGAGATTGGCGTCGGCCCGGCCCGTTCCGATCCTGGCGCCCCTGCCGAGACCGGCGTTGACGACGACGCGGTCGAGCCCGCCGAGTTCGTCGCGCAGTTCGCCGAAGACCCGCACGACGGCGTCGTGGTCGGTGACGTCGAGTTCGCGGACGGCGACGGCGATCTCGGGATGCGACGCCCGCAATTCGTCGCGGATGGCCTCGAGTCGTTCGACGCGGCGCGCGCACAGTGCGAGGTCCCGGCCCTGCGCCGCGAACCGGCGGGCCATCTCCTCGCCGAGCCCGGAGCTCGCACCCGTGATCAAAATCTTCTGCCGTGTCATCCCGACACAGTATCTACTCGGCGGTAACTACGCGGGAGGCCCGCCGGAACCTCTGACATCGCACACCGACCGGCTTACGGTTACAGGTATGACTGACTCCGGTAGCGGCGCGGAAGAGTTCGATGTCATCGTGATCGGCGGCGGTCCCGCGGGTGAGAACGCGGCGAGTTACGCCATCGCCGGCAGCGACCGCACCGCGGCGCTGATCGAGCACGAACTCGTCGGCGGCGAATGCTCCTACTGGGCCTGCATGCCCAGCAAGGCGCTGCTGCGTCCCGGGGAGGTCCTCGGCGCGGCCCGCAACATGCCCGGGGTGTCGGCCGGTCCGCTCGACGTGGACGCCGTGCTGGCACGCCGCGACTCGTTCACCAACAACCACGACGACTCGTCGCAGGTGATGTGGGCCGACGCGGCGGGGATCGACGTCATCCGGGGATCGGCACGCATCACCGGGGACCGCACGGTGACGGTCGGCGATTCCCGCGAGCTGCGCGCCCGGCACGCCGTCGTCGTCGCCACCGGGACGACCGCTACCGTCCCGGACACCCCCGGCCTGCGGGCGGCGTTGCCGTGGATCTCGCGGGACGCCACCAACCTGAGGGAGATTCCGCGCCGGGTCGCCGTGATCGGCGGCGGCGTCGTGGCCTGTGAGAGCGCGACGTGGCTGCTGGACCTCGGCGCCCAGGAACTGACGATGGTGGTCCGCGGCCGGGCGCTGCTCCCGAAGAACGAGCCGTTCGCCGGCGAACGGGTGGCCCGCAACCTGGAGAAGAAGGGTGCGCGGATCCTGTTCGGCGCGGACCTTCGCGGCGTCGAACGGGCCGACGCCCGCGACACCGGGATCGGCCGCATCCACGGCGGTCCGGTCACCCTGGACGTGGCGGGGCAGGACCCGCTCGTCGTCGACGAGATCGTCGTCGCGACCGGACGCACGCCGGCAACGTCGTCGCTCGGCCTCGACGCGCGGCTGCTGAACTCCCGCGGATACCTCACCACCGACGACCATCTGACGACGGCCGACGAGTGGTTGTACGCCGTCGGCGACGCCAACGGTCGCGCGCTGCTCACCCACATGGGCAAGTACCAGGGCCGCGTGTGCGGAGACGTGATCGCCGCCCGCGCCGAGGGCAGGCCGCTTAACGGCTCCCGATTCCGGGCCACCGCCGACCACGGGCAGGTCCCCCAGGTGGTGTTCGCCGATCCGGAGGTCTCGGCCGTCGGGATCACCGAGCAGGAGGCGCGCGACGCCGGCGTGGACGTCGAGACCGTGGAGGTCGACATCGCCGTCGCCGGCTCGTCCCTGTCCCGCGACGATTTCAGCGGTCACGCCAAACTCGTGGTCGATCGGGCCACCGACACCCTGGTCGGGGCGACGTTCGCGGGCACCGATGTCGCCGACCTCGTCCACGCCGCCACCGTCGCGCTGGTCGGGAAGGTGCCGCTCGACACGCTGTGGCACGCGGTCCCGTCGTACCCGACCGTGAGCGAGGTGTGGCTGCGACTGCTGGAGGCGCGGCGCTGACCCGGGACCGGAACACCCCGGCGGATGACAGCGTCTCCTCAGGCGGTCTCCGTATAGTCGCCGGCATGGCGTCTGACACTCTCACGACCGACACGCTGGTGAGGACGACCGCGGGGGTGGTCCGGGGCCGGCGCGTCGGCGACCTGGTCGCGTGGCGGGGAATTCCCTACGCCGCTCCCCCGGTGGGTCCGCTGCGGTTGCGCGCACCCCGGCCGGTCACGCCGTGGTCCGGTGAGCTCGACGCCACCGAGTTCGGCGACGCCGCCGTGCAACACAAGAAGTTCACCGCGCTGCGGCCGGGCAAATATCAGCCGAGCAGCGAGAACTGCCTGACGCTCAACGTGCTCGCCAGGCCCGGCACGTCCGGCGCGCGCCCGGTGATGGTGTTCATCCACGGCGGCGCGTACACGCTGGGCATGTCGGCCACCGCGCTCTACGGCGGCCAGTCGCTGGTCCACCGCGGCGACATCGTGTACGTGTCGATCAACTACCGACTCGGATCCCTCGGATACCTCGACTTCACCCAGTTCTCCACCCCCGAACGACCTTTCGACTCCAACCTCGGCCTCCGCGACCAGGTGGCCGCACTCGAATGGGTGCAACGCAACATCGCCGAATTCGGCGGCGACCCCGACAACGTCACCGTCTTCGGCGAATCCGCGGGCGCCAACGCCGTCACCACCCTGATGACCACACCCGCCGCGAAAGGCCTCTTCGCGCGGGCGATCTCGGAGAGTTCCGCGCCCGGCCTCGTCACCACAGCGGACCGGGCCGCCCGATGGGCATCCGACTACGTGATGCTGCTCGGAGCCGAACCCGGCACTGCCGCAGAGGCACTCGCGTCGTCACCCGTCGGCGCGCTGGGCCGGGCCGGGAACCGTCTCGGTGCGAAGGTGCTCTCGGAGACGCCG
Organism: Rhodococcus pseudokoreensis; assembly: GCF_017068395.1. NCBI lineage: Bacteria > Bacillati > Actinomycetota > Actinomycetes > Mycobacteriales > Nocardiaceae > Rhodococcus > Rhodococcus pseudokoreensis. The sequence goes on from NZ_CP070619.1 coordinate 1,806,892, forward strand.
GGACTGCACCCGTTCGGACCCGTGATCGACGGCGACTTCCTGCCGAAGCCGCCGCTCGACGCGTTCGCCGACGGCTCGGCGCACCGGGTTCCGCTGATCATCGGCACCAACGCCAGCGAGGGCACCCTGTTCCCGAAATTCCTCGACGCACTGCCGACGGACCCCGACCGGATCGGGCGGATGTTCGCACTCACCGACCCCGCCGCCGAGGCCCGCGTCACCGCGGCGTATCCGGGCTACCCGGCACCGGACGCCGCCGTCGCCCTGGGCGGCGACCTGACGTTCTGGAGGCCGTCGATCGAACTGGCCGAGGCCCATTCCGCGTACGCCCCCACCTTCAGTTACCGCTTCGATTTCGCGCCGCGTGCGATGAAGTGGCTCGGCCTGGACGCCACGCACGGGTTCGAACTGTTCGCCGTGTTCGACGTCGCCGACACGCTGATCGGCCGCGGCCTCACCCTGCCGGGCGGACGACGTGGCCTGAAGGACGTGACGGATAATGTGCAGCGACACTGGCTGCACTTCGCCTCGCGGGGAACACCGTTGGTGTCGTGGCCGAAGTACGACACCGACCGGAGGGCAACACTCGTGTTCGACACCGTCTCCACCGTCCAGGACGACCCGCGCCGGGAGCGCAGGCTGGCATGGGAGGGGTACGCGGGTTACCACGGGCAGGGCCTGTGACCGCTCTGGAAGTCCACACCGATGCCGGCGCCGTCGGAGGGCGCCGGATCGACGACCTGGCGGCGTGGCGGGGAATCCCCTACGCCGCGCCCCCGGTCGGGCCGCTGCGGTTGCGGGCCCCGCACCCGGTCGAACCGTGGTCAGGAGTCCGGCGGGCCTTCCATTTCGGGTCCCCCGCACCGCAGGGCAGCGGGACCGACGAGGACTGTCTCACCCTCAACGTGCTCGCCCCCGGTTCCCCATCCGCCACGCCGCGACCGGTGATGGTGTTCATCCACGGCGGCGCCTACTCCGGCGGAACCTCGTCCTCGTCGCTGTACGGCGGACAGTCGCTGGTCCGCCGCGGCGACATCGTGTACGTGTCGATCAACTACCGACTCGGATCCCTCGGATACCTCGACTTCACCCAGTTCTCCACCCCCGAAAGACCTTTCGACTCCAACCTCGGCCTCCGCGACCAGGTGGCCGCACTCGAATGGGTGCAGCGCAACATCGCCGAATTCGGCGGCGACCCCGGCAACGTCACCGTCTTCGGCGAATCCGCGGGCGCCAACGCCGTCACCACCCTGATGACCACACCCGCCGCGAAAGGCCTGTTCGCGCGGGCCATTGCCGAGAGCCCGCCGGTGGCCTCCGCCTACCACCCCGACCGGGCGGCCCGGTGGTCGCGCGAATTCCTCGAGATCGCCGGGGTCCCGCTGTCCGAGGCCGCAACGTGGCTCGAGACCGCCGACCCGGCCGATTTCGTCGCGGCGGGGACGACGCTGGCGCACCGGGGCGCCGACGAGGAACCCGGAACCCGCGCGTTCGCGCCCGTCGTCGACGGCTTCTTCCTTCCCACCCACCCGCTCGACAGTTTCGCGACCGGATCCGGGCATCCCGTTCCGCTGATCATCGGCACGAACCGCCACGAGGGCAGGGTCTTTCCCCGGTTCCTGAACATCCTGCCCACCGATCCCACCCGGATCGACAAGATGTTCTCGCACGTGGACGCGTCGGTGAAGGAGCGGGCCATCGCGGCCTACCCCGGCTATCCACGCCGGCGGGCGGCCGCGGACCTCGGCGGCGACGTGACGTTCTGGGAACCGTCCGTCCTGTGCGCGCAGGGCCACACGACCGTCGCCCCGACGTACAGCTACCGGTACGACTTCGCACCCCGGTTGCTCCACGTCCTCGGGTTGGGCGCCACCCACGCCACGGAGTTGTACGCGGTGTTCGGGTTGACCGGGCCGTGGTCGCGGTTGCTCACCGCGCTCGGGGGACGCCGCGGGTTGCGGGCCGTCACCGACACCGTCCAGTCGCACTGGCTGCATTTCGCCCGCCACGGGACGCCCGCATCCGGTTGGCCGCGGTACTCGCCGGAGCGCCGGGAGACGCTGGTCATCGATGACACCAGCAGGGTGGAGAACGATCCGCTCGGTGAGCGCCGGCGGGCCTGGCTGGGCTACGAGCACCGGCGATAGCGGGACCGTCGGCTCGTTCCCCGTTGCGCCCCTCCCGGTTGCCCTACTCTCGTAGAGACCTGCATTCGGGAGGCGAGAATGACCGAGTCGAACGACCTCGCAGGCCGCACCATGGTGGTCACCGGCGCCACCTCGGGCCTCGGCCTGGAGACCTGCCGCCAATTCGCACAGCGCGGCGCCACCGTCGTCCTGGTCGGCCGGAACCAGGACAGGATCGACGCGGCGATCGCCGACCTGTCCGAGAGCGCGGACCGCGACAGGCTGAACTCGGCGCTGGCGGATCTGTCCTCGCTCGACCGGGTCCGCAAGCTGTCCGGGGAACTGCTGCATCGGTTCCCGCGAATCGACGTGCTGGTGAACAACGCGGGCGTCGACGTGGGGCAGCGCCGGCTGACGGTGGACGGAATCGAAGAGACGTTCGCCGTCAACTACCTCGCGCCGTTCGTCCTGGCGACGACACTGGCTCCGGCGATGGCGCGGGCGTCGACTGCCGACGCCGCCGGTTACCGGCGTCCGTCGCGGATCGTCGACATCACTTCGTCGGGACATCGCGGCGGCAGCCTCGACTTCGACGACCTCGACGGCGCGAAGGACACGTTCCACGGCCAGCGCGCGTACAACAACTCCAAGCTCGCCCTGACCCTGTTCACCCGAGAGTTGGCGCGCCGGTCCGATCCCGCGAGGCTCGTCGTCAATTGCGCCGACCCCGGATTCGTCCGCGGCACCGCCCTCGGCCGGGGTCTGCCGTTCGGCCACCAGGTGGTGGGCACACTCCTGACACCGTTCATGGCCGAGGTCGCCAAGGCAGCGGAGACCGCGGTGTGGACCGCCACCGCGACGGAGAGCGGCAAATTCACCGGCCAATACGTCAAGGGCTGCAAGGTCGTTCAGCCCGGCAAGGACGCACGGGACGCGGCGCTCGCCGCGCGGCTGTGGGACGCTACCGAGGCACTGCTCGCCGGCCGCGGTTGACGCTCGTCAGTTCGGATCCTCGAACAGCGACAGCACATTGCCGTGCGGATCCCGGAACCACGCGACCCGGATGCCGTCCGGTGCGAGCCAGGCCGCGTGCTCGTCCTGATCCATCCCCGGATACTCGGTGAACTCGATGCCCTTGCTGCGCAGCGAATCGACGACCCCGTTCAGATCGGCGACCTTCCACCCCAGCACCGTGTACCCGGTGTCTGATTTCGCCTGCACCAGCGTGACCCGGAGCAGGGCACCGTTGCAGTCGACGGCCAACGCGAACTCGTCCCGCGAGACGCGCGTCAGCCCCAGGGTCTCCACGTAGAACATCTCCGAGACGTCCAGGTCGGTGCTGGCCACGAAACTCACGAGCTCACCCTGAAGACTCATGAATCAACTGTGCCCCGCGCACCCGTGGACAGGCAAGAGTGCGGGGTCACCCGCGGCGGCATCCCGTGACCCGGGGCACACGGCCCGGGGACCGCAAGTTAACGTCGATTCGACAGGTCGTCTCGCACCGGAATGAGGAACTCGCGTGTCTGCTCCAGTTTCAGAGAAGAAGGGCCCCCTCGCGGGCATTCGCGTCGTCGAATTCGCAGGCCTCGGACCCGGCCCGCACGCCGCCGCCCTCCTGGCCGATCTGGGCGCCGACGTGGTCTGCGTCCAGCGCCCCGGAGTGATCCCGTCGGACGGTCCGTACGACCAGATCCAGCGCGGCCGCCGCGTCGTCGAGGCCAACCTGAAGGACCCCGCACAGGTCGAGAAGGTGCTCGGGCTGATCGAGCGCGCCGACGTCGTGATCGAGGGCTTCCGGCCCGGTGTCACCGAGCGCATGGGCCTGGGCCCGGACGTCTGTCTGGAGCGCAACGAGCGACTCGTGTACGGACGGATGACGGGCTGGGGCCAGGAAGGTCCACTGGCCAGCGCCGCCGGCCACGACATCAACTACATCTCGCTGACCGGCGTACTGCACGCCATCGGCCGCAAGGGTGAGCGTCCCGTGCCGCCGCTGAACATGGTCGGCGACTTCGGCGGCGGTTCGATGTTCCTGATCTTCGGGATCCTGTCCGCGCTGGTGGAACGCCAGTCGTCCGGCAAGGGGCAGGTCGTGGATGCGGCGATGGTCGACGGCGCGCTGGCGCTGTCGCACATGATGTGGGCGTTCCGCGGCCGCGGCGTCTGGTCCGACGAGCGGGGCGTCAACCTGCTCGACACCGGTGCGCCGTTCTACGACACGTACGAGACGTCCGACGGCAAGTACATGGCCGTGGGCTCGATCGAGCCGCAGTTCTACGCCCTGCTGCTGCAGGGCCTCGAACTCGACCCCGCCGAACTGCCGCAGCAGATGGACGTGTCCGCGTGGCCGCAGATGAAGAAGGTCTTCGCCGAGAAGTTCCTGTCGAAGACGCGCGACGAGTGGGCTGCGATTTTCCTCGGCACCGACGCCTGCGTGTCGCCGGTGCTGACGTTCTCGGAGGCGCCGTCCAACGAGCACATCGCCGCCCGCGGGTCGCTGATCGACCTCGACGGCGTCACCCAGCACGCCCCGGCACCCCGGTTCTCCCGCACCCCCGCCGGTGCTCCCACCCCGCCGGCCCGGCGGGGCGTCGACATCGACACCGTCTGGACCTGACGGCAGGTGAGTGGCAAAGCGTGCTCGAGTACGCTTTGCCACTCACGTGCTCAGACGACGAGCGACGGCTCCGCGAGCTCACGGTCGACGGCCAGCGTCTCGTACGCCGCCGCGATGCCGTCGACGCCGCGGCGCAACTCGTCCGACGTCCGCGCGTACGGGAGCCGCACGAACCGCTCGAACGCACCCTCCACCCCGAACCGCGGTCCCGCCGCCAGCAGCACCCCGAAGTTGGGGGCCGTCGCGGCCAGCGCCGTCGAGACCGGCGCAGGCATGCGCAGCCACAGCGACATCCCTCCCGAGCCGATGGTCGGGACCCAGTCCGGGAGGCGGTCGGCGAGCGCGTCGAGCATCGCGCTCCGCTGTTCCCGCAGCTCCGCCCGGCGACGCGCGAGGACGAGTTCGTCGTCGGTGAGCAGATGCGCCGCCGCGAGCTGGTCCATCACCGGGGTCCCCAGATCGACCGCCGCCCGCGCCCCGGCGAGCCGGGTGATCAGCGCCGGATCCGCGCGAATCCAGCCGACGCGGAGCCCACCCCAGAACGACTTGGCCGCCGACCCGATCGTCACGACTTCCGACTTCGCGGCCCCCTTGGCGTACGCCGCGACCGGCCCCGGTGACGGCTCGTCCAGCCACAGGTCGACCATCGTCTCGTCCACCACCAGCGTCATGCGGGTGTCGCGCGCGATCCGCGCCAGCTCGGCCCGCCCGGACGCGTCCAGGCACAGTCCGGTGGGGTTGTGGAAGTCCGGAATCAGATACGCCATCCGGGCCGCGGTCTGCCGGGCCGCGCTGCGGATTCCGTCGAGATCCCACGCCCCCGACGCACCGCCCTCCGGCCGCACGGGAACCGGGACCGGACGCGCGCCGACCCTGCGGATCGCCTCCAGCGCGTTGGGGTACGTGGGGTGATCGACCAGCACCCGCTCCCCCGGCGCCGTCAGCACGTTGAGGAGCAGCCGCAGCGCGTGCTGGGCACCGGACGTGACCATGATCTGCTCGGGCGACGTCTCCAGTCCCCGCGCCCGGTAGCGGGCCGCGATCACGTCCCGCAACGCGCCGATCCCCACCGGCTCCATCCCGTGCGTCGGCAGGAACTGCGGAAGTGATTGCAGCGCATAGGCGTAGGCCTGTTCGACCGCTTCGGCGGGCGCGGCCATCGCGGCGTAACTGAGATCGACCACCGCGCCGTCGGACCCGGGCTGGTGCGCCCGGAACATCAGCCCGTTCTGCCGCGCCCCGAGCGGCAACGCGACCGTGCTGCGCGACCCCTGCCTGCTGATGAGATACCCCTCGTCCCGGAGCACCGAGTACGACGACGTGATCGTGGTCCGGCTCAACTCCAGCACCGACGCCAGTTCGCGTTCGCTCGGCAACGCGACACCCAACGGGATGCGTCCGTCGTGCACGAGCAGGCGGATGCTCTCGGCCAGTGCCCGGTAGGCCGGTCGCGCCGCCGAGCGGCGGCCGCTGTCGTCCTGCCAGTTGCCGAGGTCCCTGGCCAGGGAGCGTGCTCCGAGTACACGAGTCATCATGCAGTCCAGTATCACCCTCTTGGCTATTCAACTCCAAGCCAGTTCTCGCGAAGCTCGGATCCATGACGACACTGATCACGCTCCTGTGCATGGCCCTCCTGGCCGCCGCGGTCGCGCATTACGGCCCCAAAGAGGGAGGTAAGGGCATGTTTCGCCTGGAGCAGTTCCGGATCGGAGCCCCTCTCGGCGGCATCTTCCCCGACCGGTCGAGCAGTCCAGAAGATCCGGACTGGCATGATCCGGGACCTCGGCGCCCCGACGGCCGCAGCAGCTGATCGACCTTCCGCCGACCACGGTTCACGGACGGTATGTGTCGGAGGTCGGAGGCATACTGGGTTGGTGACCACAGGAATCGCCCTGTTCGACACCGCCCTCGGCACCTGCGCCATCGCGTGGCGGGCCGCGGGGATCGTGGGTGTGCAATTGCCCGAGGGTTCACCCGAGTCCACCCGGCAGCGGCTCGAACACTGTTTCCCGGACGCGGTGGAGCACCAGCCGCCCACGCCGGTCCAGCAGGCCGTCGACGGAATACGCGAACATCTGGGCGGCGCACTCGACGATCTGCGGTGGATCGACCTCGACTTCGAGGGTGTCCCCGAATTCGACTGCCACGTATACGACATCACGCGCGCGATCGACCCGGGTACCACCCTCACCTACGGCGACATCGCGCGGCGGAACTGGGCAAGCCGGGCGCCGCGCAGGCCGTCGGTCAGGCGCTGGGCCGCAACCCGCTGCCGGTCGTGATCCCGTGCCATCGCGTCCTCGCCGCGGGCGGGCAGGTGGGCGGCTTCTCCGCCGGTGGCGGCACCCTCACCAAACGCGAATTGCTGGCCCTCGAGCACACTCCCGGTTTCGACGACCCGGTGCTGTTCTGATCGGCTCCTGCGTATCGGCGACGAGTTCGCGCGCCATCGCGGCGGCCGCGGCCATCCTGTCGCCGCCGGGAACCCGGAGGGTCCGCACGACCCGCTGATCCGCGTTCACAACGGCACATCCCAGCACGAACGCCTGCCCGCCGGCGACGATCGCCCGCTCCACGGCATGGATGAATGCATCCACCGTCGACCTCGGATCGCCCTCGAAGACCCAGGCACCGAGATCCGTCGACACCACCGCCACGCACCGGCAGGCGTCCACCGGATCGTGCCCGGAACCGAACGACTCCAGGACGGTGGCCGCTGCGTGGAAGCTGTCGTACCACCGGTCGGCCGTTGTCCGGGTGCTCGCTGCGACAGTTCTGATCATCGGCTCGAATGTATCGCGGATCGCCGAATGTCGCATCGGTTGAATTCAACTGGACCGATGCCACATTCGGCGCGAGGAAACGGACTACCGCACCACGTCGCGGCGGACGATGGTCTCGTCGCGGCCGGGGCCGACGCCGATGCAGGAGATGTACGCACCCGACAGTTCCTCGAGACGCAGGACGTAGTTCTGCGCGTTCTTCGGAAGCTCCTCGAACGTCCGGGCGTGGGAGATGTCTTCCCACCAGCCGGGCATTTCTTCGTAGATCGGCTTCGCATGGTGAACGTCGGTCTGCGACATGGGCATCTCGTCGTGCCGCACACCGTCGACGTCGTAGCCGACGCAGATCGGGATGGTGTCGAGGCTGCTGAGCACGTCGAGCTTGGTGAGGAAGTAATCGGTGATGCCGTTGACACGCGTTGCGTAGCGGGCGATCACGGCGTCGAACCATCCGGTGCGCCGGGCACGGCCGGTGGTGACACCCACCTCGCCGCCGGTCTTGGCGAGGTATTCGCCGTTCTGGTCGAACAGTTCGGTCGGGAACGGGCCCGAACCGACGCGGGTGGTGTACGCCTTGAGGATGCCCAGCACCGTCGTGATCTTGGTGGGGCCGATGCCCGAACCGACCGCTGCGCCACCGGACGTCGGGTTGGACGACGTCACGTACGGGTAGGTGCCGTGGTCGACGTCGAGGAGCGTGCCCTGCGAACCCTCCAGCAGCACCGTCTCGCCGCGTTCGAGCGCCTCGTTGAGCTGCAGACGCGTGTCCGCGATGCGGTGCTTGAAACCGTCGGCCTGCTCGAGCACCTCGTCGACGACCTGCTGCGGGTCGAGGGCCTTGCGGTTGTAGATCTTGACGAGCACCTGGTTCTTGAACTCGAGTGCCGCCTCGACCTTCTGGGTGAGGATCTTTTCGTCCAGCACGTCCTGCACGCGGACGCCGACACGCGCGAGTTTGTCCTGGTAGCAGGGCCCGATGCCGCGGCCGGTGGTGCCGATCTTCTTGGCCCCGAGGAAGCGTTCGGTGACCTTGTCGATGGCAACGTGGTACGGCATGATCAGGTGCGCATCGGCCGAGAGCAGCAGGCGGCTGGTGTCCACGCTCCGCTGTTCGAGTCCGGCGAGTTCGGTGAGCAGCACTCCCGGGTCCACCACGACACCGTTTCCGATGACGTTCGTGACTCCCGGAGTGAGGATTCCGGACGGGATGAGATGCAGTGCGAACTTGTCGCCGTTCGGAAGTACCACTGTGTGTCCGGCGTTGTTACCGCCCTGGTAGCGCACCACCCACTGCAGGCGTCCGCCCAGTAGATCGGTCGCTTTGCCCTTGCCCTCGTCGCCCCACTGGGCGCCGATCAGGACGATTGCCGGCATGACGTTGTCTCCTACGGTCGACGTACAGTCGTATCCGACTGCGTGGTCCTGCCGTTCGTAGGCAGTGGCCGGGGGAACAGTCTAGCCGAGGGCACGGAGAACAGACCCCACAGTACGGCTGAGGAGGCCAACTCGGGCGTGCCACTAGGATGATCCGAAAGGGAAGCTGCGGAAATCGCGGCGGGACATCCGGGCGAGGAGTGGCGTTGACCCCCGTAGTGCTCATTTGCGGCGACGCGCCGCTTCCCCTACCTCTGGGCTCCATTTCGGCCTCGAGTGCACCCACTGTTCCGGACAAGGACGAGTTCGACGAGGTCTTCTCCAAACTGCAGGTGGTCGCGGATCCGCGACTGATCGTGGTGGGCAGCGACGCCGCCCTCGCCGCCACCCTGACCCGGCTGATGCGCACCGAACGGCTGCACATCGAACTCGCCTACGTCGCGGAGCACCGTTCGGAGGCGACGGAGGCCTACCACCTGTCCGCCGGCGCGCGTGGCGCCCGCACCGCGCTGAAGGGCACGGCCAGACCGGTCCCCCTCATCCGCGACGACGCGGGGATCGCGCTCGTCGGATGCGCCGCTGTCACGGGCCCGGACGGTGGCCCGCTCGTCGGCGAGGCGTACGTCGACGACACCCGGTTGTTCTCGGGGACGACGACGAACATGAACATCACCCCGACGCCGCGGATGCCCGGCCTGCGCGCGTCGGTCGAACCCCGCAGGCGCTGGCTGCCGCGCCGCTGGGTCGAGGGTCGCGCGGTGCAGTTGGGGTCGCCCGCCGCGGCCCTCACCCGCGACGGGGTGCCGAACCCGCGCGACGTCAAGCGTTCGACGTTCTACCGCCACGACCAAGAGTGGCTGCTGGTCCGATGAACCTGCCCAGGGCGCGGACCACCGCGGTCCGTCCCAGTCCGGTCTTCCTGCTCGTCGTCGCGGTCGCGGTCGCCGGCGGTGTCCTCGCCTGGCGCGCCGAGCGGGGATCGGCCCTCGGGCACGTCGGGGTGTTCCTGCTGGTGGTCGCGGGATGGGTGGTGACGCTCTGCCTGCACGAGTTCGCGCACGCGTACACGGCGTGGCGGCACGGCGACACCGACGTCGAGGTGCGCGGCTACCTCACGCTCAACCCGTTGAAGTACAGCCACCCACTGCTGTCGATCGGCCTGCCGGTGCTGTTCATCGCGCTCGGCGGGATCGGCTTGCCCGGCGGCGCCGTGTACCTGCGCACCGGACTGTTCCCGCCGAAAGTGCAGGCACGGGTGTCCCTCGCCGGGCCCGCTGTGAATCTGCTGTCGGCGGTCGTTCTCCTCGCGGTGATCCGCTGGTTCGGGCTCGGCGGCGACCACCTGGTGTTCTGGACGGGCCTGAGCTTTCTCGCCTTCCTGCAGGTGATGGCGACCGTCCTCAACCTCCTCCCGGTCCCGGGACTCGACGGGTACGCCGCACTGGAGCCGTTCCTGCCGCCCCGCACCCGCAGGTCCGTCGACCAGTTCAAACCGTACGGACTGCTGATCCTCGTGGCGCTGCTGTTCGTGCCGTCGATCAACGTGGTGTTCTTCGACGTCATCTACCGGCTGTTCGAACTGTCCGGGGTGCCGGAGACCTACGCGCAGTTCGGCAACTATCTGATGCGTTTCTGGCTCTGACCCGTGAGTACTTGTTAACCGCCGGCGGTTGACAAGTACTCACGGGCGGGCGTCCTCCTCCGCAAAGTTGGGGGTCAGCCGCAGTTCCGCCAGCGGCACCTCCCGGCCCGCACTGCGGACCTCGACGCGGACGGGTTCGCCGGTGGTGTCGTCCCGCAGCCCGATCGGCGGTCCGTACTCGCCCTGAAGGTATTTGTCGCCCCACTGCATCAGCGCGAGCACGGCAGGCAAGAGGTCGCGGCCCTTCTCGGTGAGCACGTATTCGTAGCGGGTGCGCTGCCCGGGCTCCTTGTAGGGCTGCCGCTCGAACAGGCCCTCGGCCGTCAGTTCCCGCAGCCGGGACGCCGCCACGGCCTCGGTGATGCCGACCCGCTTCGCGAAGTCGTCGAATCGCGTGGTGCCGTAGTAGGCCTCGCGCAGGATCAGGACGGCCGAGCGCGTACCGATCACGTCCATCGCCTTGCCGATCGAGCAGTGCGTGGCCCGCCACGTGTCGCGATCCGCGAGAAAGCCGTCCAACCGTGCCGCATCCATGCACCTCAGCCTAGCTGACTTGCAAATTCCATAGTCAGCGGCTACAGCCTCCAGGACAGGTGCGCGAGACCGCTGGCGTCGAGTTCGAGGCCACGCGGAGTCGACACGAGCCGCATTAGCACCTCCTGACACCCCGGGCATCGCACGACGACACCGGGCGCACGCGCATAGACGTGGACGGCGGCCATCGGGCCGTCGAGACCGCAGAATCGGCACCGGCCGGTCGCCGCGGTGAGGTCGTGGACGAAGATCTCCGCGAACGGCCCACCGAGAACGTTTCCGTCCTCGAAATCGTTGCCCTGCAACGTACTCATCGAAAGCCCCTTCCTCCGGTCACGGCCCGGAGGGACCGAACCGCTCGGTCTTGATGTCGTCCGGCGAGTGCCCGAGCGAGAGCAGCAGACGAGCCACCTCCTCGACGAAACCGGTAGGCCCGCAGACGAAGCAGCGCGGAGCGAAGTCCGCGGGCCATCCCCACGCCGCGAGATCGGCAGCGCTGATCCGACCCGCCGGACGCCCGGACCGGGGCGAGTCCTCACGGGTGCGGACGACGAACGTCTCGACTCCCCCGTCGCCGATCCCGGGTCTGTTCAGCTCGTCCGCGAACAACTCGTCGGCCTGCGTCCGCAGCGAGTACACGAGCCGGAACGGTGTGCGATCGCGGCGGAACCGGCGCTCCCGAATCATCGACATCAGCGGCACGATGCCTGACCCACCCGCGACGAGAAGCACAGGCGCGCCGCCACCCTCGCGCGGTGACCACACGAACCAGCCACCGATCGGTCCGCGCACCTCGATCAGATTGCCCGCGGCGAACACGTCGGTCAGATACGGAGACACCTCACCGTCCTGCACCCGCTGGACGACCAACTGCAGTCGCCACCCGCCGGGCGAGCGCGCGGCAGGCGACGCCAGCGAGTAGCTTCGCTCGGTGGTGTACCCGTCGGGTCCGGTCAGACGGAGATCGACATGCTGCCCGGCGCGATGGCCCGGCCAGTCGGGTACCCCGAGGACCAGGGCACGCGCACTCGCCGTCTCCGGCCACGACTCGACGAGTTCGGCCACCCGCCAGCCGAGCACCGCGCGGCCCACGAGCTCACTGGTCACCCTGATACCTCTGCTCCCGCCACGGGTCGCCGCGATCGTGATACCCGAGTTGTTCCCAGAAGCCGGGCACGTCCTGGGTGACGAGCTGGATCGACCGAACCCATTTCGCGGACTTCCACAGGTAGAGGTGCGGCACGAGCAGGCGGGCCGGACCCCCGTGCACCGGTGCGAGTGGCGAGCCCTCGTAGGTGTGCGCGATCCACGCCTTGCCTCCGAGGAGGTCGGAGACGGGGAGGTTGGTGGTGTAGCCGCCGTCGCACCCGACGAGGACGAATCCCGCGGACGTCTCGACGTCCGCGAACAGGGTGTCGAGGGAGACGCCCTTCCAGGAGGTGCCGAACTTCGACCATCGCGTGACGCAGTGGAGGTCGACCGTCGGGCGCTCCTGCGGCAGCGCCGTGAATTCGGCCCACGACCACTCGCGGCGCCGGCCGGTCTCGTCGGTGACGGTCAGGGTCCACGTGTCGGTCGGGACGCGGGGCGTCGGCCCTGCGGAGAGGACCGGAAAATCGGTGACCTCGTACTGACCGGGCGGGAGGGCGTGCTCGCTGCGCGGTCTGCCGCGGAAGCCGGGGGTCAGAACAGCCATGCCCCACGTTAGGACCGCCGCCGGATCTTCGCAGCGCAAACCGTCGATCCGAGGCATTGGTCACACCTGACTTGCGATAACCATAGCCAGGTGTACATTGCTGACTATGGCAATCAAAAGCCAGGTCCACCACCTGTGAGTACTTGTTAACCGCCCGCGGTTAACAAGTACTCACGGGCAGCGAAAGGAAGAGCCATGAGAGACGCCGTCATCGTCGAGGCCGTCCGCACACCGATCGGCAAGGGTAAGCCCTCCGGCGCCCTGCACGGAGTGCATCCCGTCGACCTTCTCGCCCACAGCCTGTCGGCCCTCATCGAGCGCACGGGAATCGATCCCACCCTGATCGACGACGTGATCGGCGGCACCGTCACCCAGGTCGGCGACCAGAGCCAGAACATCACCCGCAGTGCGCTTCTCGCCGCCGGGTTCCCCGAGTCCGTCCCCGGCACGACCGTCGACCGGCAGTGCGGCAGCAGCCAGCAGGCCGTCCACTTCGCCGCGCAGGGCGTGCTGTCCGGCGCCTACGAGATCGTCGTCGCCGCCGGTGTCGAATCGATGAGCCGAGTCCCGATGGGGTCCAGCAGCATCGGCCGCGAGTCGATGGGCGTGGGCTTCGAACGCCGCTACCCCGACGGCCTCGTCCCGCAGGGCATCAGCGCCGAACTCATCGCCGCCCGGTGGGGACTCTCGCGTACCCAACTGGACGAGTTCGCGCTGCGCAGCCACCACAATGCCGCCGCGGCAACGACTGCCGGGAACTTCACGAAGGAACTGGCCGTCCTCCCGGAACTGGGCGTCGACGAGGCCATCCGGCCGGACACGACGGCGGCCGCACTGGCCGGCCTGCGGCCCGCCTTCCGCAGCGACGTCTACGGCGAGCGGTTCCCGCAGATCGACTGGTCGATCACCGCCGGCAACAGCAGTCCCCTGTCGGACGGCAGCGCGGCGCTCATGATCACCACGAGCGAGATCGCGGGACGCCTCGGACTGCGCCCGCTGGCCCGGCTCCACAGCTTCGCCGTCGTCGGCGACGACCCGCTGATGATGCTCACCGCCGTCATTCCCGCGACGCGCAAGGTGCTGCAGCGCAGCGGCCTCGACATCTCCGACATCGACCTGTTCGAGGTCAACGAGGCCTTCGCGCCGGTGGTTCTGGCCTGGGCGGCGGAGACCGGAGCCGATCTGGACCGCGTCAACGTGCACGGCGGCGCGATCGCGCTCGGACATCCGCTGGGGGCCAGCGGCGCCCGGCTCATGACCACACTGGTGAACGCGATGGAGCAGCGCGGGGCACGGTTCGGCCTGCAGACGATGTGCGAGGCGGGCGGACTCGCCAACGCCACGGTGCTCGAACGACTCGGGTGACCCTCAGCCGTTCCGGCGGGTGATCGCCTCACCGACCGCGCGCAGCGAGTCCCGCAGCGACTGCGGCTCGAGCACTTCGACTCCCCCGCCGAGAACGGTCAGTTGGTCGAGAGCCACGTCCTCGGCCTCGAGCAGCAGGTCGACGGTGACCCAGCCGTCGTCGTCGGACGGGCCGGGTTCGACGCGAGCGGCCTCCACCCCGACCACCCGGGGCAGTCGGCGCCACGCCGCGGGCGAGAGCCGCACCCGGCACCGGAATCGCAGGAGGGCACGGTCGAATTCGGCCACCGACGCAATCCACCACGCGCCGAGATCGAAATCGCCGGGCCGCACCGCCGGCTGACTCAGCACGGTCGCATCACTGATCCGTGACACGCGGTACGACAGCGTCCGCGCCCGGTGCTGCGCGACGAGATACCAGACGCCGGCCTTCGCCACCAAACCCAGGGGGTCGAGTGTTCTTGCCGCCGAACGGTTCCCCCTGCGGTACCGGATGCCCAGACGCCGCCCCTCGAGCACCGCGGACGCGACGACGGGAAGATCGCCGTTGTCGCGTGGCCCGTCGAACCAGCCGGGGGCGTCGACGTACAGCCGGTCCCGCCACAGCTGCGCCCCGGCCCGCAGCGGAACCGGCAACGCCCCCAGCAACTTCGACTGCGCCGCCGCGGTGACGTCGCGAAGACCGAGGTCCTCGGCGATCGACGGGACCCCGAGCAACATCAACGCGGACGTCTCCTCCCCTGTCATGCCGCCGAGTTTCGACTGCCAGCCGTCGAGCAACCGGATCCCGCCCCCGGGTCCGCTCTCCGTCCACAACGGGACCCCGGCCGCCGACAACGCCGTGACGTCGCGGTACACGGTGCGAACCGAGACGCCCAGTTCGTCCGCGAGTTGCTGTGCGGTGGCCCCGCGACTGCCCTCCAGACGGAGCATCACCTCGACGAGCCGACTCGAACGCATCCTCCGAGTCTAGAGAGAATCCCTGACAGTAGATGTCAGGGATAGGGGCGCACACTGGTCGGCATGACCAACTGGGCACAGTTCGAGACAGAAGCACCCGACCTCGCCAAGGCCGTCGCCGCGCGCTTCGAGGCGCACAAGCACCACGTGCTGGCGACGCTCCGCAAGGACGGTTCCCCGCGGGTGAGCGGCACCGAGGTCGAGTTCCACGACGGCGCGTTGCTGCTCGGCTCGATGGTCGGCGCACGCAAAGTGCAGGACCTGCAACGCGATCCGCGGTACTCCCTCCACAGCAACCCCGGTCACCACACGATGGAGGGCGGCGACGCCAAGATCAGCGGCCGCGCCCGG
Organism: Rhodococcus pseudokoreensis; assembly: GCF_017068395.1. Lineage (NCBI taxonomy): Bacteria > Bacillati > Actinomycetota > Actinomycetes > Mycobacteriales > Nocardiaceae > Rhodococcus > Rhodococcus pseudokoreensis. Next base: position 1,822,343 of record NZ_CP070619.1, read on the forward strand.
GAAATCCTCGGGGAGCGGAAGCAGCAGATCGTCGATCGCTACCCCGACGAGATCCCCGAGGCGGACGTCTTCGAACTCGACCTCGACGAGGTGGTGCACACCACCGTCGACGGCGAGCACCTGTACGTCGATCTGTGGCGGCCGGGCGCGGGTGTCACCCGGTTCACCAAGTGACGGTCACTGCGTGACGCCAAACCCGAAGCCGAGCGCGCAGGGCTCCAGCGGCCCCTTCGCACCATCGGCGTCATAGCTGCCGCCCGGGATCAGATGGGCGGTGAGCCCGGGCAGATCCCGTTCGACGCCCTCACCGTTCGTCAGCGGGCCCGACGTGCCGATCGTCGGCGCCTGGCCACCGAAGTTGAGATAGGTCACCTGAGCGTCGGTCGTGGCATCCTTTGGTCCCTCGAACTCCCACTCGACCTGGTTGCCATCCTTCTCGACACCCAAAGTGGCGGCCGGCTTACAGTTCGCGAGCGGGTCGGGCATGAACGGCGCCGCGGAGGCGGCGGCGGGTGCTGCGAAGAGAGCGGCCGCACCGAGTGCGGCAACGGCGGCGGGTCGTGCGAACGCTGCGAGAGTGGACATGGTGTTCCCTTCCGTGAGTCGTCGCACAACGATTTCCCGCCGCGATACCGGACGAAACAGACAGGGTCTACCAGGTGACGTTCTCGGCGCAGTGGCGTCCGTTGGCGGTGGACTCGACCTGCACGGTCGCGTGCGAGAGGTGGTGGCTCTCCAGGACGGTCCGCGCCGCTTCGAGGACGGCGGACGAGTCGGCCTCGGTGGTGAGGTGGACGGTGGCCACGTCCATTCCCGTGGTGAGCGTCCACACGTGCAGGTCGTGCACGCCGGTGACCCCGGGTAGCGCTTCGAGGTCGGCTTGCACCGATTCGACGTCGACGTCCTCGGGTGAGGCCTGGGTGAGGATGCGCAGCGACGCGGCGGCCAGTTTCATCGCCCGCGGCACCACCCACAGCGAGATGAGGACACCGACGATGATGTCGGCGTAGGGCCAGTCGAACACCAGCACGACGGCGCCGGCGATGAGTACGCCGACACTGCCGACGGCGTCCGCGAGCACTTCGAGGTAGGCGCCGCGGACGGCCAGGCTGTCCCTGGAATCGGCGCGCAGCATCAGCATCACCACGAGGTTCGCGGCGAGACCGACCGATGCGGTGAGGATCAGCGCCATGCCGGGAAGTTCGGGGACGTCGCCGATCCGGGAGATGGCCTCGTAGAACACCCAGATCGCGACGGCGAGCAGCATCGCGGCGTTGGCCATGGCCGTGAGGACTTCGGCGCGGTGCCAGCCGAAGGTCCGGGCGGCGGTGGCGCTGCCCTTGCGAGCGAGGAGGAGGGCGACGAGTCCCATCGACATTCCGACGACGTCGGTCAGCATGTGCCCGGCGTCGGCGAGCAGCGACAGCGAGTTGACGGTCAGACCGACGACGACCTCGAGGACCAGGAACGCGAGGAGGATGACGAGAGCGATCACCATTCGGCGGATCCGCCCCCGCGACGGGCCTACCTCGCCGGCACCCTGTGTGTGGCCGTGCGAATGTCCGTGACCGACTCCCATGCGCGAGCCTCCTCCCGAGTTGTGCCGATCATATGCGTACATGCGCATATGTTCAACAGCGTGCTCGGGCGGTCAGAGTTCGGGACGATACGCCGGCTTCTCCACCGTCGGCGGCAGCGTCGCGATGGCCGAGATGCGTTTCAGCCCTGCGACCTGCAGAAGGTCGACGGTCAGAGACCGGATCTGCGCGAAGACGACGGTCGCCGACAGGCCCGCGTTCTCCACCAGTTCCGGTTTCAAGCCGGACGCCACCGACCGCAGCACCCGCGCCGCCTCGGCCTGGTCGGGTTGCTGACCGGGGTCCGCGAGCGCCATCTGCCGAAGGGTTTCCAACGCGTGGGAGAGCTTCTCCACCTGGTCGACGAGCCGCGGGTTGAGGATCTCGTCGTCCCGCACCAGCGTGAGCGACCGCCGCGCGAGAACCCGGATGTTGCGCAGCGCGTTGTCGAGTGGGTCCGCGGCTGCGGTGAGCCGCTCGAGTCTGCCGCGGGTGTTCCAGTACAGCGGCGAGATGCGGCTGATCTCGCGGCCGCCCGCGAGGTGCGTCCGCAGCGTGTCGATGGACGCCTGCGTCGCCCGCGCCTTCTGCAGCGCCTCCTCGATGGGCTTGTCGTCGTTGGCCACCAATCCGTCGGCCACCAACTGCATGACCTCGGACGCCGTCCCGAGGACGTTCGCGGCGTATTTGCGCGCCCGTCCCACCGGATGCGTGGGAATCAGCGCGACGACGGCGATCCCCACCAGACCACCGGTCAGGGCGTCCACCATGCGGTTGATTCCCGCGGCACCGCCGGGAGGCAGCAGCGTCGCCACGAGCACCGCGGAGTTGCCTGCCTGCATCGAGAAGATCGGGCCGCTGTTCAGCAGCACCGCCGCGGACATCGCCAGTATGACGACGAGCGTGATCTGCCAGGCGCCGCTCCCGATGACGGAGACGATGAGGTCGCCGACCCCGATCCCGATCGTGACACCGGCCACCAACTCGACGGAACGACGCAGGCGGGCGCCGAGAGACAACCCCAGCGACACCACTGCGGCGATGGGAGCGAAGAACGGCGTCGGATGACCGATCACCACCGTCGCCACCCACCACGCGGCACCGGCCGCGATCGCGCACTGCAGGATGGGCAGCGCCGACACCCGCAGCCGGTGGACCGAGGTGTTCAGCCCGTCCCGGCCACGGACTTTCGCCGTGCTGAGGGCGTTAACCGACGCCAAGCGCTTCGGCGGCTCGGGGATCGCAGTCCTCGAGCAGGTCGAGGCACCGCGCGTACTCGTCCGTTTCGCCGATCGCCTTCGCCGCCTTCGCCAGGACGGCGACGCAGCGGAGGAAACCGCGGTTGGGTTCGTGGGCGTAGGGAACCGGGCCGAAACCCTTCCAGCCGTTGCGACGCAACTGGTCCAGGCCACGGTGGTACCCGGTGCGTGCGTACGCGTAGGCCGTGATGGTCTGGTCTGCGTCGAGGGCGGCCTCGGCCAGGTAGGCCCATGCGATGGATGCGGTGGGATGGGCGGCTGCCACGGAAGCCGGATCCTCGTGGTTCAACAGGGCCGACTCGGCCTCGTCGTCCCCGGGAAGCAGCGTGGGCTGTGGTCCGAGAAGGTCACCGAAAGACGTCATGCGCCTATTGTGCCCCCGCCGCGGAGCCGTCACTGCGTCGGCCCGCGTCCGCGACGCGCCCTGTCGTGGTCTCCGATGACTCGCGATGTCGTTAGGCTGCCTCCAACGTTCATTTCTCTGCAGACCGAGGGGCAGCGCGTGCAGGACCCGAAGAAAGACGATCCGACTCAGAAGCAGGCCACGGACACACCGTCCGGCCCGGCTGCGGCCGACACCACCGCCGGCAAGGGCACCGCCGCCGGCAAGGCCGACGCGACCGCGAAGCCTGCGGAGGCCGAGCCCACCGCGCCGAAATCGCCCGAGCCGAAGCCCCCGCAGAAGAAGGCCCCCGAGAAGGCGGCGGAGAAGCCCGTCGAGCCGCAGTCCGAACTGCCCAAGCCCCCGGCGCCCCGCCCGCGGGCGGAGGCACCTCAGGGCGGCGCGGCTCCCGGAGCGAAGCCGGAGGAGAAGGCGTCCGAGGCGGCCACCACCGCGATCCCGACGCAGACGGGCACACCGGCCGCACCCGAGGCCGCGACGGTGCAGATGCGCCGCACCCCGAACACGCAGAACCCGAAGACGCCGAACCCGCAGGGTCAGGCGAAGGCGCCGTCCGGCGACGAGACGGTCGCGATCCCGGTGACGAGGCCCGCCGTCCCGTCGACACCGCCGCCACCCCGGCCCGCACCCCAGGCGAACCGGCCTCAGCAGCCGCAGAACGGGCGGCCGGTTCCGCCGCCGCCCGCTCCCCCGCGCCCGGCGCCCGCACCGCCGAAGGCCGCACCGCAGCGGGTGCTGCCGCCGCAGCAGAGCGCGCCGCAGCGCGTCGCCGCAGCCGAGAAGCCCTCGAAGAAGCACGGGAAGGCGTGGCTGTTCGCCGCGATCGCCGCAGGCGTCATCGTCGTCGCCGCCATCGCGGTCGCCGGGATCGTGGTCTACAACAACAACCAGGCCGAGAACTCACCCGAAGCTCAGGTGCAGGGAACGATCGACACGTTCGTCGCGGCACTCACCCAGGGCGACCTCGCGACGCTGCGCACCAGCACGTGCGGCAGCCTCGCCGAGTACTACCAGGGCATTTCCGATCAGGATTTCGCGGAGGTCCACCAGGTCGCCGTGACGCAGCAGAACATTCCGGTGGTCGGCGGCGTCGACGCGGTGCAGATCACCGGTGACACGGCCATCGCCCAGGTGAAGGCCCACACGGCCGCCAACCCGGGCGAGCAGTCGTGGCGCACGTTCAACCTCGAGAAGGTCGACGGCACCTGGAAGATCTGCGACCCCCGGTAAACGACTGTGCGCCTTTCCGGTAGCGGTAGCTACCGGAAAGGCGCACGAGCCCGAAGGGCCTATCCGGAGACGGAGCGTCCCGCGGACTTGAGGTCGTTGCAGGCCTCGATGACGCGGGCCGTCATGCCGGCCTCGGCCTTCTTCAGATAGCTGCGGGGGTCGTAGACCTTCTTGTTGCCGACCTCGCCGTCGACCTTCAACACGCCGTCGTAGTTGGCGAACATGTGGCCCACGAGCGGACGGGTGAACGCGTACTGGGTGTCGGTGTCGACGTTCATCTTGACGACGCCGTAGTTCAGCGCGGCCTCGATCTCCGACTTCAGCGAGCCCGATCCGCCGTGGAAGACGAAGTCGAACGGCTGCGAGCCGTCGGACAGGCCGAGCTTGGCGGCGGCGACCTTCTGGCCGGTCTCGAGCACCTCGGGACGCAACTTCACGTTGCCCGGCTTGTAGACGCCGTGCACGTTGCCGAACGTGGCAGCCAGCAGGTACTTTCCGTTCTCGCCGGTGCCGAGCGCGTCGACGGTCTTCTCGAAGTCCTCGGGCGAGGTGTACAGCTTGTCGTTGATCTCGGCTTCCACGCCGTCCTCTTCACCACCGACGACGCCGATCTCGACCTCGAGGATGATGTTGGCTGCCTTCGCCTTCGCGAGGAGTTCCTGGGCGATCTCCAGGTTCTCGTCGATCGGAACGGCCGAACCGTCCCACATGTGGGACTGGAACAGCGGGTTGCGGCCGGCCTCGACGCGCTGGCGCGAGATCTCGAGCAGCGGGCGGACGAACGTGTCCAGCTTGTCCTTGGGGCAGTGGTCGGTGTGCAGGGCGATCGTGACGTCGTACTTCGCAGCGATCACGTGAGCGAACTCGGCGAGTGCGACCGCGCCGGTCACCATGTCCTTGACGCCCAGGCCCGAACCGAACTCGGCGCCACCGGTCGAGAACTGGATGATGCCGTCACTGCCGGCGTCCGCGAAGCCCTTGATGGCGGCGTTGATCGTTTCGGAAGAAGTGCAGTTGATGGCGGGGAAGGCAAAGGAGTGCTCCTTGGCTCGACCAAGCATCTCGGCGTAGACCTCGGGAGTCGCGATTGGCACGGCGGCAGTCCTCCATAAAGAGTCGATTTCGGCGCGCGCGATCAGCGCAGCGCGCGATGTGGTCCTAGCAGTATGGCAATACCGTTAGCGTACGTCTCCCGGTGGCTGTCGTGGCACCTCGTTCGGGCCGGTCCGCGACCTGGGTTTGAGCCGGTCCACGACCGGGCCGAAACTCCATGACCTGCAGTATTCCGACAGTCGACCAGAACGCCGGTACGCTGAGGGCCGTGATTGTGCAGGCAGCATCGGATTCCGTGACCAACCTCGCGTTGTTGCCGGGATTCCTCGACCCGGTGAACCTCCTCAACTCCTTCGGCACGTGGGTGCTCGTCGGACTCCTCCTGGTCGTCTTCATCGAGTCGGGTTTGCTGTTCCCCCTTCTCCCCGGCGACTCTCTTCTCTTCACCGCGGGACTCATCGCGGCGTCGAAGTCCACGGAGATCGAACCGTTCGCCCCCCTGTGGGTGCTGCTGGTTCTGATCCCGATCGCCGCGATCCTCGGCGACCAGGTCGGCTTCTTCATCGGCAGCAAGGGTGGCACCGCCCTGTTCAAGAGTGACGACGCGCGGTTCTTCAAGAAGAAGTACATCGACGAGTCGCACGCCTTCTTCGAGAAGCACGGCCCCATCACCATCATCCTGGCCCGGTTCGTTCCGATCGTGCGCACGTTCGCGCCGGTCGTCGCGGGTGCGTCGCGGATGAAGTACCCCCTGTTCCTGACGTACAACATCGTGGGCGGCATCCTCTGGGGCGCCGGCGTCACGCTGCTCGGCTACCTGCTCGGGCAGATCGAGTTCATCCGCGACAACGTCGACGTGATCTTCCTGCTGATCGTCTTCGTGTCCGTGCTGCCGATCATCGTGGAGGTGGGCAAGCGCATCGTGAAGTCCCGCCAGAGCGCGGGCGCCGCGACCGAGGACCCGCAACCGGTCACCACCCCCACCGATCCCACCTCCTGAATCCGATCGGGGTAGCGCACTGACGATGGTCACCACGGCAGCAGGCAGCTTCGGGCCTCTCGTCTCGGCCGGCCCAGCGCTGGTCTGGGTCGTCGTGCTCACATTCGTGTTCATCGAGTGCGCGGTGATCCTGGGCCTGTTCCTGCCCGGCGACTCGATGCTGATCACCGCGGGCATCGTGCTGGCCAACCATGCGTCGGGCACCGGCCACGTGTGGGCGTTGTCGGTCGGCGCAATGATCGCCGCCATCTGCGGAAACCAGGTGGGGTACGTCATCGGTCACCGCACCGGCAACCGCATCCACGCCCGCAAGGGCGGGAAGTATCTCAACTACGCCAACCTCCACAAGGTCAACCTTCTGCTGGAGAAGCACGGCTTCTGGGCGGTTCTCGTCGCGCGCTGGATTCCGTGGATCCGCACTCTGTGCCCGCTGGTCGCCGGTGCCGCCAAGATGAATCACACCAAGTACACGATCGCCAGCACCATCGGCGCCATCTTCTGGGCGCCCGTCCTGCTGCTCATCGGTTTCTACTTCGGCTCGTTCCTCGACCGGGTGTCGTGGCTGATGCCGGCGGTGCTCGCCGGGATGGTCACACTGCTGGTGATCGGCACGGCCCTCGGGGTGTGGCACTACCGGCAGGAGATGGCGCGGCCGCCCGAAGATGTGGCCGTCGAGGAAGTACTGGACTAGTGCGAGTGCACCGCGTCCCACGCAGGCAGCGGGTCGTCGAACCGAATCCACGCCGCCGGTCCTGACCCCAGTTCCTCGTCGGTGAGCAGCGCCGGGTCCAGGATCCGCCGCGGGCCGTCGGGGTCGAGTCGGACGCCGATGAACACGATCTCCTGCCCCGGACGTTCGTCCGTGGACGCCCACAGCTGGGCGGGTTCGATCACGAGATTCGGTCCGGCCTGCGACCACACGGCGGCGAGGTCGGGGCGGCTCGCGATCCAGCAGAAGCCCTTGCTCCGGAGCAGTCCCGTGAACGTTCCCAGCGCCCGCTCGAGCCGGGCCGGGTGGAACGGGCGCGACGCCCGGTAGGTGACGCTGCGGATCCCGTATTCCTCGGTCTCAGGCGTGTGCCTCCCGGCCAGTTCCTCCGCCCACCCGGGCAGCTCGGCCGACGCCTCCGGGTCGTACAGGCCGGTTCCGAGTACCTCGCCGGGATCGACGACGCCGCGGGTGGTGCGTAGCAGTGTCGCGGTGGGGTTGAGTCTGCGCAGCGTCGCCTCGACGGCGCCGGCGGCACTCTCGCTCACCAGATCCGTCTTGTTGAGCAGGATGACGTCGGCGAATTCCACCTGATCGACGAGGAGGTCGGAGATGCTGCGCTCGTCGCCGTCCCCGGCCTCGAGGTTCCGGTCGTCGAGGCGCTCGCCCCTGGCCAGTTCGCCGAGGAACGTCGACGCATCCACGACCGTCACCATCGTGTCGAGGGCGGCGACCGAACCGAGACTGAACCCGTCCTCGAACTCCCAGTCGAACGTGGCGGCCACGGGCATCGGCTCGGATATGCCGGTCGATTCGATGACGAGATGGTCGAACCGGCTCTCCCGGGCCAGCCGCGCGACCGCCTCGACGAGGTCTTCCCGCAGGGTGCAGCAGATGCAGCCGTTGGTGAGCTCGACGAGTTTCTCCTCCGTCCGGTCCAGGTGCCCCTGCCCGGCCACGAGAGCGGCATCGATGTTGACGTCGCTCATGTCGTTGACGATGACAGCGACGCGCCTGCCGTCCCGGTTCGCGAGCAGATGGTTGAGCAGGGTGGTCTTGCCCGCGCCGAGGAAGCCGGACAGGACGGTGACGGGGAGGGGCCGGAGGACAGTCATACGAAAATGATAACTGTTTCCATTAACCTCAAGTCTTCCCCGCCCCTGCGACTACAGCGCGACGGTGCCCGGCGCGTCTGCGTACTGACTCTCGGGGCGCGGCAACCCGAAGTGGTCGCGCAGCGTGGTGCCCGAGTACTCGGTGCGGAACAGCCCGCGCTCCTGCAGGATCGGGACCACCTTCTGCGCGAACACCTCGAGACCGCCCGGGTAGTACGGCGGCATGACGTTGAAACCGTCCGCGGCGCCCTGCGTGAACCATTCCTCGATGGTGTCGGCCACCTGCACCGGCGTCCCGACGACGACCCGGTGCCCGCGCGCCCCGGCGAGACGGTGCAGCAGTCCGCGCAGCGTCGGGTTCTCCCGCTCGACGATGCCGGCGATCACCTGCAGACGGCTCTGCTTGTTGTCCGTGACGTCGCCGGCGTCCCCGAACAGTCCGGCAGGCACGGGGGCGTCGAGATCGAGGTGCCGCACGCTCGATCCCGTGAGCGCCTCGAGCTGGGCGATCCCGTACTCGGGCGAGGTCAGTTCGTTGAATTCCCGCTCCAGGTCCCGGGCCTCGGCCTCGGTGTCGCCGAGGAACGGGCTGATGCCGGGAAGGATCTTCACGTGTTCCGGGTTGCGGCCGAACTGCACCGCGCGCTGCTTGACGTCCGCGTAGAACGCCTGCCCGTCCGACAGCCGCTGGTGCGCGGTGAAGATGGCCTCGGCGTACTGTCCGGCGAACGCACGGCCCTCGTTGGACGCACCCGCCTGCACCAGCACCGGGTGCCCCTGCGGGGAGCGCGGCGCGTTGAACGGTCCCCGCACCCGCAGGTGGCGTCCGACGTAGTTGATCTCGTGGATCTTCGACGGGTCCGCGTAGATGCCCGCGGCCTTGTCGATCAGGATGGCGTCGTCCTCCCAGCTGTCCCACAGCTTGACGGTCGCGTCGACGAATTCCCGCGCCCGCGCGTAGCGGTCGGCGTGGTCCGGATGGCTGGACAGTCCGAAGTTGGCGGCCGCCACGTCGGTTCCGGTGGTCACGATGTTCCAGCCGGCCCGGCCGCGGGAGATGTGGTCGAGGGACGCGAACAGCCGCGCGAGGTTGTACGGCTCGAAGTACGTCGTGGACGCGGTCGCGATCAGCCCGATCCGCTCGGTGGCCGTCGCGATGGCCGTCAGCAGCGTGATGGGCTCGAGTGCTCCTGCGGCGCCGTGCTCGACGTCGCTGCGCAGTGCGGGGCCGTCGGCGAAGAAGATCGCGTCCAACTTCGCGGCTTCCGCTGTCCGCGCGATCTCCTGGAAGTAGGAGACGTCGTACAGCCGCTCGGGCGTCGTGAGCGGGTGCCGCCACGCCGACTCGTGGTGCCCGGCCGGGTAGATGAACGCATTGAGACTCAGCTGCCGCTGTTGATCTGACATAACGAACTGTCTAACAGCGCCGAATCCGGGGCGATACGGTTAATTTTCGCGTGATTCGAACCGTCGCCTAGCGTCGCGGATACCCCGCCGCGGAGACCATGTGGGCGGCCTCCATCAGCATCCAGCCACCGAGCTGGACGGACATGTCCCGTTCCGGGATCCCGGACGAGCGGACGGTGCCCCCGGTGAAGGTGGCGATTCCCCCGCCCATCCCCGGCAGCTGCGCCTGCCGGGTCCAGTCGTGGCCGAACAGCGGCTGCCCCTCGATCTGCAGCCGGTTCTCCCACGCCGATTCCGCGGAGGTCAGCACGAGCTGGGCGGCGATCTCCCGGGCCCGGATGTCGGCGGGCGACTCCCACGGCAGCATCACCGCGGTCAGCGCCAGATACCGCGCAAGGATCCCGTTGAACAGGCCGCCGTCTCCCCCACCGCCACCGTCGATGACGCCGTGGGGTGCGAGGTGCTCGTCGATGGCGTCGACGAGCCGGTGCGTCCGGTTGCGGTGCCGGGGCGAGCCGAGGCGCACGGCGAGTTCGGTTTCGAGCCCGAGCACGACGCCCTGACAGTAGGAGTAGATGTTCTTCTCGATCTCGCCGCCCGGGTGGATGCCGTCGGCGATCAGGTTGGTGTGCACGTCCCGCAGCGTGTCGTCGATCCAGTCGGCCGTGGCCTGGGCGCGCCACAGCTTTCCGGTGCGGGCCAGCATGATCCCGGCGGGCCCGTTGGCGGGCGCGTTGTAGAAATTCGAGCCCTTCCGCCACGGGATTCCACCCCCCGCCTCGGGCGCCCAGGCGTCGAACAACTGGGATTCGAGCGCCTGCACCGCACTTCTGTTGTCTATGAAGTGCATTCGCTGGGCACGCTCGAGGGCGATCCCCAGCCAGGCCATGTCGTCGTAATAGTTGTTGGTCCAGCCCGAGATGTTCCGCAAACGGTGGCTGCGCGCCAGTTTCACGATGCGGCGACGACGGCGCGGCGTGGGGTCGCGTTCGAGGGCGTCGACGGCGCAGTCGAGCAGGTGGGCCTGCCACCAGTAGTGCCAGCTGAAGAACAGCCGCTCGCGCCGCACCGCAGGCCAGGCGACGACGCCCAGGGTGGTGCCCGGGAGCGCCCACAGCCGGCGAAGGTGCCTGCTCACCACCGCTTCTTCAGCGGCGTCCGCGCGCGCCGACCACGAGTCCTGCATAAGAGTTGATCTTGCCTATTCGCCGGGGGTTCCGCTACCACGCACGACCGAGGTCGGCGTGCTGACGAACCCACGCATGCATCGCGATTCCCGCGGCGACACCCGCGTTGATGCTGCGGGTGGAACCGAACTGCGCGATCGACACCGTCATCGCTGCAACCTCTTTCGCCTGGTCGGTGACTCCCGGCCCCTCCTGGCCGAACAGGAGCACGCAGTCGCGCGGCAGGTTCGCCGTCTCGAGCGGCACCGACCCGGGCGTGTTGTCGACGGCCACGATGGTGAGACCTCTCTCACGTGCGAAGTCGACGAGGCCGTCGACGTCCGTGTGGTGAAGGACGTGCTGGTACCGGTCGGTGACCATGGCGCCGCGCCGGTTCCAGCGTCGACGTCCCACGATGTGGACCGCCGCGGCGGCGAACGCGTTGGCGGTGCGGACCACCGTCCCGATGTTCGCGTCGTGCCCGAAGTTCTCGATGGCCACGTGGAGCGGGTGGCGACGGCTGTCGATGTCCGCGACGATCGCTTCCCGCGTCCAGTACCGGTAGGCGTCGACCACGTTGCGGCGATCGCCGCCGGCCAGCAGGTCGGGGTCGTACCGCGGGTCGGTGGGGGCCGGAGTGCCGTGCTCCTCGGTCCACGGGCCGACGCCGTTCGGGTTCTCCCCCCATTCGGTGGGGCCCGTCTCGGCCACCTCGACCTCGACCTCCACCGCGCCCGTCTCGACTCCGCTCACGACGTCAGAACGTCTTGTTCGAATCGGGGGCGACGGTGAACCCGTGCGACGTCTCGTCGTTGGTGCACGTGACGGCCGTGGCGGTGGTGCCGCAGGTGTAGCCGAGCTTGGTCAGTTTCGACCCGGCGGGCAGTGCCGCGTCCGGTTCGTCGCCGCCCGAGGTGTACACGAGGCCGCCGGCGCACATGAACGACGCCTCGCCGTCGTTCTCGACGCGGATGCCGTGACCCCAGTCGACCATGCAGTCGTCGGGGCGCGGCGGCACCGGGCTCGTCGACCCCTGGCAACCGGCCTCGGTGCGGTTCGGCAGCTTGATGATGCCGCACTGGAACCCGCCGTCCGGGGACGTGAAGAAGTACGACTCGTTGTGCTCGTACGGGACGTCGACGAGCGTCGTGGTCGGCGCTTCCGTCGTCGTCGGCGGCGGCGGCGCAACGGTCGTGGTCGTGGTGGTCGGCGGAACCGTCGTCGTGGTGGTGGTCACAGGGGCCGCGGCCGTCGTCGTCGACGCCGGCGGAGCCACCGCGTCCGAGGACCCACCACACCCTGCGAGCATCATGGCCGAGCCAATGCTCAGACACACCAACGACACCCGACGCCACGCCATACGGCCACCTCCACACATACTTACCTGCTGCCGACACTGCACTCTAACGGCAGTGCGGCGGCGGGGCCCCTTCGGCGAGGCCGGGACGGGTTAACCTGGAGGTGGAGGCATTCGATGAATCATCAGCGCATCGTGCGGACGGTCTGCTTCGTCACGGTCGGCTACGTCGTCGTCCTCGCCGTCTGGCTGGGATGGCTGATCCAGCACACCCCGCCGGCCACCATCCCCTACCAGATCATGGGATTGGTCGCGGCCTTCGGCTCGGCGCTGGGATTCGGGATGATGGCGGCCGGGCGGCCCAGCCGCGCCGACCGCAAACTCGAACGCCACGGCCTCGAGGGCTGGGCCCGCATCGAGCACGTCACCCCGCTTCGGCGCACCCCGGACGACGGAGAGCTCACCGAACTGGACCTCCGGCTGACCGTGCCCGGATCGGAGAGTTACGCCGGACGGGTCGTCTACGAGGTGCGGCGGGAGAACGCGACACGATTCGTGCCCGGCGAGACGATCACCATCCTGGTGGACCCGGAGGACCGGGACCACATCATGCTCTGCCCGTGATCCGGCGGCGCCCGAGCGCGAGCATCCCCTCGACGAGCAGCAGCTGGGCTGCCGCGTAGCTGGCGAGGATCGCTCCTTCGGCCGCGGCCCTCGCCCGTTCTCCCCGGATGAACAAGCGCCGCACCACGATCAGACCGTCGGAGGCGGTGAACAGCATCCCGCCCACGCCGAGCCAGCTGCGCCGGTCGGTTCCCGGCACGGCCACATTCGCGACAACGTCGGCGCCGGGCGCAAGAGACGGGTCGGCCGAGAGGGTCGACGTGGTGCCGAGCAGCGCGCCGTACGCGGTCAACGGTCCGGCGACCTCCTTCGCGCGACCGCGGAGAAGCGCTGCCGCGCCCGCCCATCCCGCGAGCCGGGGCAGCAACGCGGGGACGGTGGGCCGGGCGCCGCGGCGCAGCAGCAGCGCCGAGTAGCCGACCTGCATGACGGCGAACGAGGACGCGCCGCGCACGAGACGGGCATCGTCGTCGGGGTCGATCATGAAGACGTCGCCCACGGTCGCGGCGGTGAGACCGGCGAGGAGGAGCGCGACGTCGGCGGGGTCGGTGTCCGCGCGCCGCCGCAGCACCCGGGCGGCGAGCGCGGGCGCGATCAGTGGTTTCGCCACCCGCTGCAACCGTTCCCGACCGGTGACGGCTCCGACCACGGTGGCCAGCGTCGCACCGGCGAATACCGCGTGCTCGACACCCCAGTTGTTCTTCGACTTCACGTCTTCCTCCCACGCTTTCGGATGTGCCGAGGTTACCGGTCCGAACAGTGGTTGACTGGAGAGTGGATGCGACGGAGAATCCGCGATTGTGAGGCACAGCTGATGGCAAAACAGGCGCGCGCGGCGGCCACCCGCCATCAAGTACTCGAGGGTGCGGCACTGAGCTTCGAGAAGCTCGGGTACGGCGGCGCGAGCCTGAGCGGCATCCTCTCCTACGCCGACGTGACGAAGGGCGCCTTGTACTTTCACTTCGAGTCCAAGGAGGCGCTGGCCTGGGCGGTGATCAAGGAACAGCACGCGATGGCGATGCTGGCGGCGCAGCGCGTGCTCGCGACGGCCCAGTCACCGACGGAGGCGATCCTGTTGTGCGCCAAGGAGATGGCGCGCCAGCTGCTGACCGAGCCGATAGTGCGGGCGGGTGTGCGACTGACCCTGGAACTCGGGACGTCCCGCGGCCCGGCCACCGATCCCTACATCGACTGGACCGACACCCTCGTCGCACTCGCGGGCAAGGCGCGGGAGGCGGGGGAACTGCGCGCGACCGTCGATCCCGCGGCACTGGCCCGTTTCCTGGTCAGTTCGTTCACGGGCATGCAGTTGGTGTCCGAGGCGCTGACCGGGCGTGCCGACCTGTACGAGCGGCTGGCCGAGATGTGGGGGCTGCTGCTGCCCTCGATCGCGTCGCCGGACATACTGCCGCGCCTGCTCGAACTCGCGGCGCTGCGCGACGACGTCGCGTCCTGACTCAGACGCCGGTGTGGGCGGGTTCCTCGGGACCGTCCGGCGCCGGTTGCGGCAGGTCGAGCGGATGCGATTGCGTCGGCGCCGGCTGGACGACGGCGATGCGGGCGCCGTCCGGAATCGCGTCGACGGAGCAGATGGTTCCGAAGATGCCGAGGCCGCCGAACAATGCCAGCAGGCCGTAGGCCAGGAACGTCGACGTTCGTTCGACAGCTGATCGTGGTTCGCCCTCCAGTGCCATCGTGGTGCGCCGCGCGTACACGGCCCTTCGTTCTCGGGGATTTCGGCTGAGTTCCACCATGTGGCCCTTCTTCGCATGATCGGTCGTGCGGATGGTGTCGGGTCGACGCTTACGAGTCTGTCGCGGCGGCGGCCGGGTGTCGCTTCCCCCAGGGATGGAATGCACTCCACCCAGGGTTGGACGGCCCGGCGCGAGTGGTTATGATCCGGACCACACCATGTGTACGCAGAGCGGAGATTATGTCCGCTATGCGTACATCGTGAGCATCGCCCGAGCAGGAAGGCCTCATGACGACCACCGAGGAACCGACCCGCAGCGAAGACGCGCAGACGCGCCCCCCTCGCTTCGAACGACCGCCGTGGCCGCCCGCCGGCCCCCGCCGCCTGCTCCGCGACCTCGGTGGCGCCTACGCCGCCAACGGGCTGATCGGGCTGATCTTCTCCGCGACCGGTCCCGTGGCCGTCATCCTGGCCGCCGGTTCCGCGGGCGGACTGTCGCCCGGGCAGATGGCGTCGTGGATCTTCGGCGTCTTCTTCCTCAACGGCATCCTCACCGTCCTCGCCAGCTGGCTGTACCGTCAGCCGCTCGCGTTCTTCTGGACGATCCCCGGGACGATCATCGTCGGCGGCTCGCTCACCCACCTGTCGTGGCCGGAGGTGCTCGGGGCGTTCCTCGTGACCGGACTCCTGATCCTCGCCCTCGGCCTGACCGGGCGGGTGCGCCAGGTCATGGCGATGCTCCCGATGCCGATCGTCATGGCCATGGTCGCCGGCGTCTTCCTGAAGTTCGGGACCGACCTCGTTCACGCCGTGGGAACCGATGCGGCCGTGGCCGTTCCGATGGTCGTCGCCTTCGTCCTCCTCGCGTCCCGCGCCGCGCTCGGCCGGTGGATGCCCCCTATCCTCGGCGCGCTGCTCGTCGGGGCGACCGCGGTCGCGGTGACGGGCCGCTTCCACCCCACCGGCGCGGGCACACCGTGGATCGCGGCGCCGATGTTCCAGGCCCCGCAGTTCACCTGGCAGGCGATCACCGAACTGGTCGTCCCGCTGGCGATCACGGTCATCGTCGTGCAGAACGGCCAGGGTGCGGCCGTGCTGACGTCCGCAGGCCACAAGCCGCCCATGAACGTCGGCACCGTGCTGTGCGGGATCTGGTCGCTTGCCACCGCCGCCGTCGGTGCCGTGTCGACGTGCCTGACGGGGCCGACCAACGCCCTGCTGGTGGCGTCGGGGCAGCGCACCCGCCAGTACACGGCGGCCGTCGTCTGCGGACTGCTCGCCGTGGTCGTCGGCCTGTTCGCCCCGCTGTTCGTTCAGCTGATGCTGGCCACCCCGGCCGCGTTCGTCGCGACGCTCGGCGGCCTGGCGATGCTCCGGGCCCTGCAGGGGTCGTTCGTCGCGGCGTTCGGCTCCCGATACACGCTCGGTGCGCTCGTGACGTTTCTCGTGACCGTCTCGAACGTGCAGTTCCTCAACATCGGCGCGGCCTTCTGGGGACTGATCGCCGGACTGCTCGTGTCCCGGGTGATGGAACCGGGTGATTTCCGGAAGGGATGACCGGTCACCGTCCCCGCCGCCACCACCGCCTGACCGCCGGGGGCGGGTCCGGTACCGGCTCCGGTTGTGATTTCGGGGGCGCTGTCTGCTGAGGCTTCCGCACGTACTGCTTCTGCTGCCGCCACGTCGCGACGACCTCGTCCGCGTCGACCGGGCTCACCGGAATCCTCGGACCGGACGGCGCCCGCAACCACTCGACGATCTGCAGGTTGAGCTGCGCCACCACGTCCCGCACTGCCTGCTCGGACGGGATTCCACGGATCGTGTCGGGCAGCCGCTCGATCTCCTTGCGCAGCTGCAGCGGCGTGGGGAGCAACGAGTCGGTGGGCAAATTCTCGCGCCGCAGGTAGTTCTTCACCCACCACAGTTCGTCGTCGACGTCGCCCGCCGGAATCGGTTTGCCCGCGCCGGGGAGATCGTCGAAGTCGCCGCGCTCCTGAGCGAGCCGGATCTGCTTGTCGATCCAGCTCTCGAAGCTCACCCCGGGAGGTTTGCGCTCGGTCACGCACGCCATTGTTCCAAAACCTGCTTCAGCCTGCCGGGGGCTCGGCTCCCGTGTAGAACGCGGTGGTCCGATCGCCTGCCGCGGTCGCCGCGGCTTCCGGAGTCCCGAACGCGATGCTCGCGTCCCGCCACCGCTCGCTGCTCGCGGTGATGAACTCCTTGCCTTCCTCGCTCGCCGACCAGGCCTCGCTCTCCTTCGGGTCCATCGACTTCCCCGTCCCCAGATACAGGAACAGCCCCAGAACCCCGAGTTCCCAGCCGACGCCGGTCGCGCCGGGCCCGTATTCGTCCCAGAACTTGTCGTCGACGTGCGCCGTGTGCCGAAGCTCGAAGCGGGTGCCCCCGGCCGGATCCGCGGTGACGGACACGTCGATCCAGCTGACGTCGCCGCCGTACTCCCAGGTCGCGGTGAATCCGTTCGGCGGATCACACGTGAGGATCTCGCCGCCGGCGTTGCCTTCCAGCTGGTAGCGACCGTGCAGCCGCAGGTCGCCCGTCACCGGCATGAACCACCGCGGGATCCGCTCGGCGGTGGTGCAGGCCTCCCACATTTCCTCCACCGTGGCGTCGTAGGTGCGTCCGATCGTCACGATGCGGGCCTCGCCCGCCTCGAGCGTCCGGCTGCCCACCGACCGGCGTACCGCGTTGATCTGTTCCGTCACTTCGATCATCGATCGCTCCCTTGCTTCGGGTCTGTGCCGTCCTCGCCCGACAGTCGTTGCTCGCGTCGCCCGCGCGCGATCTCCGTGGCCAGCGCGTCGAGCCGCGGCGTCCAGAACCGCCGGAACTGGCCGAGCCACGCGTCGATGTCGCGGAGCGGTTCGGTCTCCACCGCATACAGCCTTCGCGGTCCGTCGCTCCGGACGGTGGCGAAACCGTTCTCCCGCAGAACCTTCAGATGTTGCGACACGGCGGGTTGCGAGATGCCGAACTCGGCACGGATGACGTCGCTGACCGCACCGGACGTCTTCTCGTCGTCCGCGATCAGCTCGAGGATCCGGCGTCGGACCGGATCGCCGAGTACGTCGAAGGCGTGCATGTCGATCATATTTCATCCTTCGCTTATATAAGTCAAGACGCAAATGATTGCCCATCACTTGCCAAGGCGCTCCACTCCTTTTACTGTGACATCACGTCTCAGTTAAATGGACTGACGGCGAAGGTTCCGTATCCATTCAGGGAAGCGACCATGACAGCGACCACCTCCGAGCACGCCGCAGCGCACGAGAGCAGCGGAGACGAGCGGCACGTGCGCGTCGTCGTGGTCGGCGCCGGCCTGTCGGGGATCGCGGCCGCGGTCAAACTCGAACGCGCGGGCATCACGGACTTCGCCGTCCTGGAGAAGTCCGATCGTGTCGGCGGCGTGTGGCGCGAGAACACGTACCCCGGGTGCGGTGTCGACATTCCCGCACCGGTGTACTCGTTCTCGTTCAACCCCAACCCGGGATGGCGCAGCAACTTCGCACTCCAGCCGGAACTTCTGTCCTACATCGAGGACACCGTCGCCGAGTTCGACGTGCAGTCCAGGATCTCGATGCAGACCGAACTCCACGAAGCAGTGTGGTCCGACGAGCGCCGACGCTGGATTCTCGACACCAGTCGCGGCACGATCGTCGCCCAGCACGTGATCTTCGCGGCGGGACCCATCACCGAACCCAGCACTCCCGCGGTACCCGGCATCGACGGTTTCGGCGGCGACATCTTCCACTCGGCCCGCTGGAACCACGACGTCGATCTCACGGGAAAGCGTGTCGCGGTCGTCGGCACGGGCGCGTCCGCGGTGCAGTTCATCCCCGAGATCCAGCCGGACGTCGAGGCGCTGTACGTGTTCCAGCGCACGCCGGCCTGGGTGGTGCCCCGCCTGGACTTCCCGTTCCCGCGGCTCGCGCAGTCGGTGTTCTCGCGGGTCCCCGCGGTGCAGCGCGCGTTGCGACAGATCCTCGACGTCGTCCTGCGGACCCTCTCGTGGGCGATGCGCCGCGAACGCACCGCCCGGCTCCTCAACCCCCTCGGCACCCGCTGGCTCGCCCGGCAGGTGCCGGACCCGGCGCTCCGTTCGGCGCTGACCCCGAACTTCACGCTCGGATGCAAGCGACTCCTGCTGTCCAACACGTATCTCCCGGCCCTGACGAAGAGCAACGTCGAGTTGATCCCGCACGCCCTCACCGAGGTCGACGGACGCGTCGTCGTGGGAGCCGACGGCACCCGGCGCGAGGTCGACGTCATCATCTTCGGCACCGGTTTCGACGTGAGCCATCCGCCGATCGCGAGCCGGATCCGCGGACGCGACGGGGCACTGCTGTCCGAAAAATGGTCGAAGAGCCCCGAGGCCTATCTGGCCACCACGACACCCGGCGCACCGAACGCGTACATCATGCTCGGACCGAACATCCTGGTGTACAACTCGTTCCTCGGCCTGGCCGAGACCCAGCTCGACTACGTGATCGACGGAATCACCAAGGCGGAGCGGCAGGGCATCGAAGTGCTCGAGGTCCGCGACCAGCCGTTCCGCCGGTTCAACGACGCGGTGCAGAAGGGCCTGGAGCCGACCGTGTTCAACAACGGCGGGTGCAGCAGCTACTACCTCGACGCCGACGGCAGGAACTTCGCCGCGTGGCCGTGGTCCACCGGGTCCCTGCGCCGCCGCCTCGCCCGTTTCGACCTCGAGAACTACGCCGTCCGGCCGTACCGGACACAGCCGTCCCCCTCCCCTCACCCGTCAGGAAAGTCACGATGATCGAGATCCATCACACTGCTGTCGCCGGCGCACCCGTCGCGGGCGCGTTCGACTACGTCGACGACTATCGCCACGTCCCGTCCTGGATGTTCGGGATCACGAAGTTCGACCCGATCGGCGAACAGGATCGCGGGCTCGGAGCCGTCTACGACGCCGCGATGAAGATCGGCCCCAAGACCCTCGGTTCGGTCGTGAAGGTCACCGGGTGGGAACGGAATTCGCTGATCGAGCTCGAATCGATCGACGGCCTGTACACGCACTCGCGGTGGCAGTTCGAGGCCGTCGGCGAGACCGAGACCCGCCTGACGGTCGATTTCCGCTACGACCTGCCCGGTGGGCTCGCGGGCAAGGCGCTCGGCAGGATCATCGAGCCCTTCGTCGCCCAGGCGATCCGCCACACCGACGCCACGCTGCGGCGTCAGGTGGAGGAAGTCGCGCGCCGGTCGGCCTGACTCACTGCGCGCCCGCCGTTCACCCTCGTGTGACAGATGGAACAGCCGGCGCTGTGTACATAGTTAGTTAGCCTATGTAATATGTTTTGCATGGACGACGACACGCGGCTGCAGAGCCTGCTCGTCGACCTGGTCACGAATTCTCACCGATTCACCAGGCTCGCGAGCTCCTTCGGATCCGAGGACCATCCCCGGCCATGGGTACGTGCCCTCGCCCTGCTCGATGACCACGGCGAACTCCGCATCAGCGAATTCGCCCGCATCGACCGCTGCTCGCAACCGTCCGCGACCGCCCTGCTCCAGAAGCTCGCCGATCGCGGATACGTGGCCCGCCGGCCCGATCCGGACGACGCCCGGGCAGTCCGGGTGTCCATCACCGATCCCGGACGCAACTGGCTGACCGTGGCCCGGGGCGAGATCGCGGGCGCCCTCGCCCCGCACTTCGCGGACCTCGAACCCGAGCAGCTCGAACGACTGGCGCAGGGCCTGTCGGAACTGCGTTCGATCGTCAAGTCGTCGGCCCGCGCCTGACGACCCATCCACCCCGAAAACACATCGAAGGAGGTGGCCGTGAGCACCACGACCGCAACCGTCACGAACAGCAGCGAGGCGCCACCGAGCCTCCTCCACCAGCCTAAGTCGGTGTGGGCCGTCGCCTTCGCCAGCGTCATCGCGTTCATGGGCATCGGCCTCGTCGACCCCATCCTCAAGCCGATCGGCGAACAGCTGGACGCGACCCCCTCCCAGGTGTCGCTGCTGTTCACCAGTTACATGCTGGTCACCGGGGTCGCGATGCTCATCACCGGTGTGGTGTCGAGCCGGATCGGCGCCAAGAAGACGCTCCTGACCGGTCTCGCTGTCATCGTCGTGTTCGCGGCGCTGGCCGGAAGCTCCGGCACCATCGCCCAGATCGTCGGCTTCCGCGCCGGCTGGGGACTGGGCAACGCCCTGTTCATCGCGACCGCACTCGCCGCCATCGTCGGCGCGGCCAGTGGCGGCGTCGCGCGGGCCATCATCCTCTACGAGGCCGCGCTGGGCATCGGCATCGCCGTCGGCCCGCTGGTCGGCGGTGTCCTCGGCAACATCAGCTGGCGCGCACCGTTCTTCGGCGTCGCAGCCCTGATGGCCGTGGCGTTCATCCTGATCGTCGTGATGCTGCCGTCCGCTCCCAAGCCGGAGCACCGCACGTCGATCGCCGCGCCGTTCCTCGCCCTGCGCCACCGCGGCCTGCTCACCGTCGCGATCACCGCGCTGCTCTACAACTACGGCTTCTTCACCCTGCTCGCGTACACGCCGTTCCCGCTGGACATGGGCACGTACTCGATCGGGTTCATCTTCTTCGGCTGGGGTCTCGCACTGGCCGTCGCGTCGGTGTTCCTCGCCCCGCGCCTGCAGCGGCGCTTCGGCACGCTGCCGATGATGATGGTGGCCCTCGCGCTGTTCGCCCTCGACCTCGCCATGATGGCCGCGTTCACCGAGAACAAGACCGTGCTCATCGTCGGCGTCGTCCTCGCCGGGCTGTTCCTCGGTGTCAACAACACCCTCATCACCGAGACCGTGATGATCTCCGCCCCCGTCGAGCGGTCGACGGCGTCCGCGGCCTACAGCTTCGTCCGCTTCGTCGGTGGGGCCGCGGCACCGTGGGTCGCGGGCAAGCTCGGTGAGAGCAACATTCACCTGCCGTTCTGGGTCGGCGCGGTGTGCACCGCCGCCGCGATCCTCGTCCTCGCGACCGGCCGCAAGGTCCTCGCCCACGTCGACGAGCACGATCCCGAACCGCACAGCGTCGACGAGGCACTGGCCGTCACGGCCGGCGACGCCGACTGACTCCCCGACGTGAGTGGCAAAGCGTGCGCGAGCACACTTTGCCACTCACCTGTCAGAGGTTCAGGTCGGGAAGTCCGAGGAGCGAACGGTACTCGAGACCCTCGGCCGCGATCACGTCGCCGGCCCCGGTCGCCCGGTCGACGACGGTCGCGACACCCACGACGATCGCCCCGACGTCGCGCAGTGCCTTCACCGCGGTGAGCGGCGAGTTGCCCGTGGTGGTGGTGTCCTCGACCACGAGGACACGCTTACCGACGACGTCCGGTCCCTCGATCTGCCGCTGCATCCCGTGCGCCTTCGCGGCCTTGCGCACCACGAACGAGTCGATCGGCCTGCCCGGCGCGTGCATGACGGCCATCGCCACCGGGTCGGCGCCCATCGTCAGCCCGCCGACTGCGTCGAAATCCCAGTCCGCCACCAGTTCACGCAGCAACTTCCCGATCAGCGGGCCCGCCTCGTGATGCAGCGTGGCGCGGCGAAGGTCCACGTAGTAGTCGGCTTCCTTGCCCGAAGACAACGTCACCTTGCCGTGCACAACAGCCAGCTCGCGCACCAACGCGGCCAGATCCTCGCGATCACTCATGCCCGAAACCCTACCCACCTCTACGTGCGGGCACGCCCCCGGCCGAACACGTTGGTCAGCCGCCGGACCAGACTCTTCGGGACGAGACGCCCGGCGGTCGTCAGCACCTTGTACTGGAGGCCGGGGATGCTCACGACCTTGCCGTCCTCGAGATCGGACAGCGACGCCGCGACGACCTGGTCGACGCTCAGCCACATCGCATTCGGAATCGAACTCATCTCGATGCCCGCGCGCTCGTGGAACTCGGTGCGGATGAATCCCGGGCACAGCGCCTGGATCCGCACACCCGTGCCGCCCAGCCCGTTCGCCAATCCCTCGGAGAACGAGATCACGTACGCCTTGCTCGCCGAATACGTCGACCCCCGCCCGGACAGCAGTCCCGCGACGCTCGCCACGTTGATGACGGTGCCGTTCGCCGCCGCGATCATGCCGGGCAACGCCGCGCGGGTCAGCTGCATGACGGCGGTCACGTTCACGTCCAGCTGGGACTGCAACAGCTCCGGCGTCGCGGTCCAGAATTCGCCCGACGTGCCGAATCCGGCGTTGTTGACCAGTACCTCGACACCCTTCCCGAGGCGTTGCGCCACCTCCTCGCGCCCGGACGCCGTCGCCAGATCGGCCTGCAGGATCTCGGACTCGGTGTCGAACAGCGCCTTCATCTCGTCGGCGAGGGCGTGCAGGCGGGTGTCGTCACGCGCGACGAGCACGAGGTCGTAACCGAGGGACGCGAACTTCCTCGCGAAACCGGCACCGAGCCCCGACGTCGGGCCGGTGACGAGGGCAACGGGTCGGGCTGAGCTGGGGGGCGTCGACATACCGGTGACGGTAGCAAGGCGCTGCGCGCCTGTGCGCGGTTAACGAGTCCAGGGACTCGTCAGGCACTCACGAGCGCGGAGCGCCCGGCGGCGGTGCGGGACGGTCCTGGGGCGCGGGACGCGGCGGTGTGGCCGGGCGCGTTTCCGGGGCCGGACGTCCCGGGGATGCGGGACGCGCCTGCGGTGCGGGACGACCCTGCTGGGTGGGACGTCCCTGGGATGCGGGACGCGCCTGCGGTGCGGGGCGTCCCTGCGGTGCGGGGCGTTTCTCCGGTGCGGGGCGTTTCTCCGGTGCGGGGCGCGATTCGACGGGGGCGCCGTCACGCAGACGCGGCCTGCTCGGGTCGTGATGGCCACGGTCGAGTCCGCTCGGCTCGGTGACCGGGGGCAGGACGTGCAGGATGCCGGACAGCCGGGCGACGGCCTCGATGGCCGAATCCCACTCCCGGCCGCTGCTGCCGATGGGCAGCGAACCGAGGGTCCACTCGCCCTCGCTCCACAGCATGTTCACGTGCGGCGGCACCGACTCGGTGAACGCGACCATCCGCTGATCGCAGACCCTGCGGGCGATCTCGAGGTCGGTGGCGAATACGACGCGCGGTCCGATGGCGCCGAGGAGGTCGAGGTCCGAATCCTTCGGCGGCGGGGTCGACTTGAGGCGGAGGTCGATGTCGACGTCCGAACCCACCCGGCGGCGCACCGCGACGATGGTCGCGGTCTCCTCGAGGTCGAACAGGATGAACGACTCGCCGCGGCGTTCGCCCTTCACCACGTCGATGGCGCTGAGGTACTCCTGCTTGGCCAGCGCGGCCCGATGGAACTGGGCGGGCAGCCGCTCTTCGACGTTGTCGTACGTGTAGCCCTGGGCCTTGGCCCAGATCTGCCGCACACGACCCGTCTGATCACGACGCGAGCGATCGAAATAGAGCAACGCGCACGCGCCTGCGAGTGCGATCAACGCCAGTACGAACCACATTCCGGTCATCGATGATCAGCCTAGCGAGTCGAGGGCGTAACGAGGGTAGGCGGTGCCGGGACACCCCGTGTCGGTTTTGCCCGAACCGGCCCGGCGGCCGTGTCCGCCGGCACGGGTGGGCTCAGTTGCCACCGAGCTTGGGCAGCTCGGTGCTGATGATCGTCTCGGCCATCATCGTGCCGTTCTCGACCTTCGTCCCCTGCACCATGACGGTGAATCCGGGTTTCAGATCGGCGACCGTGGTGCCGTCGAGTGCGATCACGTTGGTCTGCGCGTTGGTCTGGACCGTCAGTTTCGAACCACCGAGGGCGTCGAGGGTGAGCGTGGAACCGTCGTTGGCGCTGATCGTTCCGAACGCGGCGCCCGCAGCCCCGATGGCCTCGCCGATTCCGCCGGGAAGTTGATCGAGCGGCGACTCGGTGGTGCTCGACGGCGGCGGCGTGGTCGTCTTCGGCGGCGCGGTGGTGGCCGGCGGGCGGGACGTGGTGGGACCCGCCGCGGTGGTGCTCGACGAGTTGTTCGGCGCCGTCGTGAACAGGGCGACGCCGAAGCCGATGACCGCGATCAGCAGCAGCGCGGCAGCGGCGGCCGCGATCCACGTGCCGATCCGGCGCGGCTTCTTGTCCTCGGTGGCCTCCGCGACCGGCGCCTGGTACTGCGATCCCGGGTACTTGCCCGGCGGGTACTGCGATCCCGGGTACTGGGCGTTCGGGTACTGCCCCGTCGGATACCCGCCCTGGTACTGCTGGGCCTCGTACGGCGGATACGGCTGCGTGGCGTTCGGCGGCGGAGCCTGCTGGTCGAACCGCGGGTCGTAGGTCGGATACGCCTGCGTCGGATTGGGCTGGTTCTGCCCGTACGCCGCGGTCGGGTCGGACGTGTAGAACTGCTCGGTCGGTCCGCCGGCGGAGCCCAGGTACTGGGTGCGGTGGTCCTGGTCCGACGAGCCGAAGTGCTCGGTAGGCTGGTCCTGCCGCGACCACGCCTGCGTCGGGTCCTCGTCACGAGCCCGCGACGCCGAATCGTCATGCGCCCGCGACGCCGAATCGTCGGTCGTCCACGACTCCGAATCGTCGGTCGTCCACGACTCCGTGCCGTCGTACGCGCGCTCCTGCGGGGTGCGCGGATCGTCGGGGTTCGTCATGATCGGCCCCTCCCTCGGGTTCGTGTGGCCGGTGTCCTGCGGTTACGGACGATCCAGGGTAACGGCGAAACTTAAGACTCCCCTGTGAAAACACAGGTGAGTGGCGCGGCGTGCGGGAGCACACCGTGCCACTCACCTGGGGGATCAGCCGAGGACGAGCGCGTCCCCGGTCTCGGACACCTTCACAGGGACGGTGTCACCGTCCTTGACGTCGCCGGCCAGCAGCAGCTTCGCGAGCTGGTCGCCGATCGCCTGCTGGATCAGCCTGCGGAGCGGCCTGGCCCCGTACATGGGGTCGTAGCCGCGGACGGCCAGCCAGAAGCGGGCCGAGTCGGACACGTCCAGCGTCAGCCGCCGCGCCGCGAGCCGGCGGGACAACTGGTCGAGCTGGATGTCGACGATCGACTCGAGCTGCTCCTCGGTGAGCGGTTCGAAGATCACGACGTCGTCGAGCCGGTTGATGAACTCCGGCTTGAACGCGTGCCGCACCGCATCCATCACCTGCTCCCGCGATCCGCCCGCACCGAGGTTGGACGTGAGGATCAGGATGGTGTTGCGGAAGTCGACCGTCCGCCCCTGACCGTCCGTCAGCCGGCCTTCGTCGAGGACGGCGAGCAGGATGTCGAAGACGTCGGGGTGCGCCTTCTCCACCTCGTCGAACAGCACCACCGTGTACGGGCGCCGTCGCACTGCCTCGGTGAGCTGCCCGCCCGCCTCGTACCCGACGTAGCCGGGCGGCGCGCCGACGAGCCGGGCCACCGAATGCTTCTCGCTGTACTCGGACATGTCGATGCGGACCATGGCGCGTTCGTCGTCGAACAGGAAGTCCGCGAGGGACTTCGCGAGCTCCGTCTTACCGACACCGGTCGGTCCGAGGAACAGGAACGATCCGGTGGGCCGGTTGGGATCGGCGACGCCGGCGCGGGCGCGGCGGACGGCGTCCGACACGGCGACGACGGCCTCTTCCTGTCCGACGACCCGCTTGCCCAGTTCGGATTCCATCCGCAGCAGCTTGGCGGTCTCGCCCTCCATCATGCGGCCGGCGGGGATGCCGGTCCATGCTGCGACCACGTCGGCGACGTCGTCGGGCCCCACTTCCTCCTTGAGCATGACGTCGCCGTCGGCGGCGGCACCGGACTCGCGGGCAGCCTGCTCGAGTTCCTTCTCGAGCTGCGGGATCCGCCCATAGCGCAGTTCCGCGGCCCGGCCGAGGTCGCCGTCGCGTTCGGCGCGTTCCTCCTCACCGCGCAGCGTCTCGAGCTGCACCTTGACTCCGCGGACGGAGTCGATGGCCTGCTTCTCGTTCTGCCAGCGGGTGGTCAGCTGATTGAGCTTCTCCCGTTCGTCGGCCAGTTCCTGACGCAGCTTCTCCAGCCGGTCCTTGGACGCCGCGTCGGATTCCTTCTGCAGCGCCATCTCCTCGATCTCGAGGCGGCGGACGATGCGTTCGACGGTGTCGATCTCCTCGGGTCGCGAGTCGATCTCCATCCGCAGCCGGGACGCGGCCTCGTCCACGAGGTCGATCGCCTTGTCCGGCAGGAACCGGGACGTGATGTAGCGGTCGCTGAGCGTGGCGGCGGCGACGAGCGCGGAGTCGGTGATGCGCACCCCGTGGTGCACCTCGTACCGCTCCTTGAGCCCGCGCAGGATGCCGACGGTGTCCTCGACGGACGGTTCGCCGACGAGCACCTGCTGGAAGCGGCGTTCGAGGGCGGCGTCCTTCTCGATGTACTTGCGGTATTCCTCGAGGGTGGTCGCGCCGACGAGCCGCAGCTCACCGCGGGCGAGCATCGGCTTGATCATGTTGCCGGCGTCCATCGCCGACTCACCGGTGGCACCCGCACCGACGATGGTGTGGAGTTCGTCGATGAACGTGATGACCTGACCGGCCGAGTTCTTGATGTCGTCGAGGACGGCCTTGAGCCGCTCCTCGAACTCGCCGCGGTACTTGGCTCCGGCGACCATCGATCCGAGGTCGAGGGAGATCACCGACTTGCCGCGCAGCGATTCGGGGACGTCGCCCTGCACGATGCGCTGCGCCAGCCCCTCGACGATGGCGGTCTTGCCGACGCCGGGCTCACCGATCAGCACCGGGTTGTTCTTGGTGCGGCGGCTGAGGACCTGCACGACGCGGCGGATCTCGTTGTCGCGGCCGATCACCGGGTCCAGCTTGCCGTTGCGGGCCAGGGCCGTGAGGTCGGTGGAGTACTTCTCGAGCGCCTGGTACGTGCCCTCGGGATCCGGGCTGGTGACACGAGCACTGCCGCGGACGGTGGTGAACGCGTCGCGCAGCGCCTCGGGGGTGGCGCCGTGCCTGCCGAGCAGCCCGGCCACGTCCGACTCACCCGATGCGAGCCCGACCATCAGGTGTTCCGTCGACACGTACTCGTCGTCGAGTTCGGTGGCGAGGCGCTGTGCTGCGGTGAGTGCGGCGAGGGCCTCCCGGCCGAGCTGCGGTGTGGTGGTGGCGCCCGTCGTCTTGGGCAGCCGGTCGACGAGATTCTGCGCTTCGCGGTGGACCGCGGCGGGGTCGACGCCGACCGCCTTGAGCAGCGGGGCGGCGATGCCGTCGGTCTGGTCGAGCAGGGCCACGAGCAGATGCGCGGGCCTGATGTCGGGATTACCGGCCGACGACGCCGACTGGAGCGCAGCGGTCATCGCGGCCTGGGTCTTGGTGGTCGGATTGAACGAGTCCACTGGTCACCTCTTCTGGCGTTGTAGAGCGGTTCGCCGCCGGGGCCGGGTGGCACGTGGCGACGCTGTCATCTTCTTAACGCACGAAGAGTTGAGTCTGTTCCGCTCAACTTTGAATTTTTTTGGCTACCCCCATCATCTCGCCCCCCGAGACTCCGCGGGGCGGTAAATCACGCCCCGATCGCGGCACCCATCATCGGCCAGGACGTGGTGAGGTCGTCACGCCAATATCCCCACGAGTGGGTGCCCACCGGCCGGAGGTCGACGGTGGCGGGAATGTCGAGGGCCCGGAGTTTCTCCGCGAGCCGCATCGTGCAGTCGTTGGTCACGGCCTCGATGACACCGCCGACCACCACCTGCGTCGCGAGGGCGCGGCGGTCGCCGCCGACGGTCCGGGCGTCGAGGGTGTCGTACGGCCCCGGCAGTCCGCTGCCGTTGGAGATGTAGAGGGTGGTCCCCCGGAGTTTCTCGGCGTTGACGTACGGATCGTTCGCGGCCCACAGCGGATCGTTGGCAGCACCCCACATGTTCTCCGGGTTGCCGCCGAAGTCCGCGACCGTGATCTCGACGAATCGGCGGGCCACCGGGTCGCTCGTCATCGCGCACCCGCTGTAGGCGCCGACGCTCTGATACAGCCCGGGCTTGGAGATCGCGAGGTTGAGCACGCTGGTGGCCGACATGGACAGCCCGGCGATCGCGTTCCTGCCGGTCGTGTCGAGCGCCGAGTCGACGATGGGCGGCAGTTCCTTCGTCAGGAACGTCTGCCACTTGTTCCGCCCGAGTTCGGGATCGTCGCGCTGCCAGTCGGCGTAGTAACTGGACTGGCCACCGAACGGGATGACCACGTTGACGTCCTTGTCGGAGAAGAACTTCTCGACGTCCGCCTTCTGCTCCCAGCCGAACTGTTCGGAGTTTCCCTCGACGCCGCCGAGCATGTAGACGGTGGGACGTTTCCCGGACGCGGCGCGGATGACCCGGACGGTGACGTCCTTGTCCATGGCCGTCGAGTGAACCGTGAAGTTCATCTGCGATTCGCCGACCGGGGTGACCTCGACCAACCGCGAACCGTCGGGCGCCTCGTCGGCCGTGATCGACTCGACCGTCGCCCGGGGTTCCGCGGAGGCGATCGTTCCGATGCTCGACGCCATCAGGCCGCCGACCGCCAGCACGACGGCGCCCACGCGTCGAACCGAGCCGGCGCTGCGCATCCCCTGGCGAAACCGACCCCGATTCCGCGCAACACCAACTCGCATGGAGCCCCCCTCGGTAACCCGGTCCGATTATCGATGCACATCGTGCCCTGCCGGTGGTCACGGCTCAATAGCGACCCGCCGAAATGCCGGGGTCGGAGGCCGAACCGGCCGGCGCCGTAACCCGGGGTACTGCGCGGAGGACGGCTAGAATGCGGGTGTTCGAATCAGCAGGCACGGAGGCAGGGGACGGCTTGACACGAGATTGCCTCGACCCACTCGTGATTTCGCGTCTGCGCGCCAGCTTTTCGTCGATCGTGTCCACCGAACACGGCCACAACCGGCTCACCACCACGTTCTACGCCACCCTGTTCGCCGAACACCCCGAATTCCGCGCGCTCTTCCCGGCGGCGATGGATCAGCAGAGTCATCGCCTGTTCCAGGCGCTGCAGTACGTCATCGACAACCTCGAGGACGCAGACCGGATCCTCGGTTTCCTGAGCCAGCTCGGCCGCGACCACCGCAAGTACGGCGTCGAGGGCAGGCACTACTTCGCGTCGGGCCATGCGCTGCTGGTCGCCGTGCAGAGCTCCTTCACCCAGGCCATCTGGACGCCGTCACTGACCGCGGCGTGGACGGAACTGCTCGACCTACTCCTGAACACGATGGCCGACGCCGCGGACAACGACGACCTGCCCGCCGCCTGGGGCGCCACCGTCGTCGATCACGAACGCCGCCTCGACGATCTCGCGATCGTCCGGCTCGAGACCGACTCCCCCATCCCCTACGGCGCGGGCCAGTACCTCAGCGTCCAGATCCCGCAGCGCCCCCGGATGTGGCGGTACCTGTCGGCGGCCATCCCCGCCAACCCGCACGGACAGCTCGAATTCCACGTCCGCCGGGTGTCGGGCGGGTGGGTCAGTCCGGCCATCGTGAACGAGACGCAGGTCGGCGACCGCTGGCTGCTCAGCTCGCCGCTCGGCGGGCTGGAGGTGGACCGCGAGAGCGGTCAGGACGTCCTGATGATCGGTTCGGGGACGGGCATTGCGCCGCTGCGCGCGCAGGTGATGGAAATGGCGATGCGGTCGAACAACCCGCGCGTCCACATGTTCGTGGGCGGCAAGTACCCGTGCGACCTGTACGACATCGAGACACTGTGGCACCTGTCGCTGAGCAATCCGTGGCTGACCGTGGTTCCCGTCTCCGAGGAGGACGAGGACCCGTGGTGGCACACGAGTCCCGCCCCCGAGGCGCCGCCGGGGTTGCATCAGCGACTCCAGGGCCAGCTGGGCCGGGTGGTCGCGCGGTTCGGGTCGTGGGCGGACCGGCAGATCCAGATCTCCGGTTCACCGGCGATGATCAAGACCACCGTGTACGCCCTGCAGGGCGGCGGCACCCCGCCCGAACTGATCCGCCACGACCCCCTGATCTAGTCGCGCAGCCAGCCCCTGCCCATCCGCCATCCGGTTCGACCGTCGGGAGAGCATCACGCCATGCAAGCCACGCAGACCACCTGGACCAGCACCGTCGTCGAACATCACCGACTGCGGCACGACCTCGCCGTCGTCCGCCTCGTCGGTGACTTCGTCCCGTTCGAGCCGGGGCAGTACGTGGACGTGAGCGTGCCCCAGAATCCGCGGCTGCTGCGCAGGCTCTCCCCCGCCCTTCCGCCGTCGCTGGACGGCAAACTCGAATTCCACGTCCGCACGGTGCCGGGTGGCTGGGTCAGCGGCGACATCGTCACGGGGACCTCGCCGGGCGACCAGTGGCAGATCCTCGAACCGCGCGGCACGATGTCCGTCGACGAGGACGGACCGGACGTCATCATGATCGCCGGCGGCACCGGCCTCGCCCCGTTCCGGTCGATCCTGCTGGACCTGTCGCGCAGGCCGAATCCGCCGCGGGTGTTCCTGTTCACGGGTGATCGGACACCGCGCGATCTCTACGCGTCCGACATGCTGTACCTGCTGCTGCAGAATCTGCCGTGGCTCACCGTCATTCCGGTGGTGGAGAACGTCGCGAATCCGGACTGGACCGACGAATGGTACGAGCGCACCAGAGTGGATGTGGGGTTCACCGAGGACGACCTCATCGAGGGCTCGCTGCCCGACGTCGTCACGTCCTACGGCGCGTTCACCGAGCACCAGGTGCTGGTGTGCGGTTCGGCGGCGATGGTCCGCGCCACCCTCGACCGGCTCCGCGACACCGGGACCCCTACCGAGAACATTCAGTTCGACCCGTACTGAGCGGTCCGATCAGTAGGACGGGTCGTGCCGGATGTTCTCCGGCGGCGTGCCTGCCGCGTGCAGCCGGAACTTGGTGGTGTTGATCATGGCCTCGGAGCCGACGAGCTGGATGTCGCGTTCGGCCCACGTCCCGAAGTCGGCGACGACCTGTCCGACCTTGCCGGTCAGCCTGCGGTGCATGCCGGGCATCCCGGCACTGCCGGGGCCCGTGTACCACCACGGGTCCTCGTCTTCCTCGGTGACCGGGACGACGGTCAGCCACGGATTCTGCTCCGCGAGCGCCCACAGGGTGCCCAGGTCGTAGAGGTCGCAGGGGTACCGGCCCGCGAAGAAGAGGTGGACGCGCCGGTCCTGGCCGCGCTGCGACATCTGGAGGATCTGTGCGCGCAGCGGGGCGATGCCGGTCCCCGATCCGATCATGAGAATGTCGCGACCGTTCTCGTAGCGGATTCCGAGGTCGCCGAGCGGGGATCCGACCACCCACCGCTCGCCCACGAGTGTCTGGGTGACGATGGCGGGGCTCACCCAGCCGCCCGACACCCGGCGGACGTGGAACTCGATGATGCCCTGGTCGTTGGCGGGGTTCGCCGGCGACAGGTACCGCCACATCCGGGGCCGGGACGGCACCTGCACGCTCACGAACTGACCTGCGGTGTACATCATCGGCTCGTCGAGTTGCAGTCGGATGATCGAGACGTCCTTGCGGACCTGCAGGTGCTCGATCACGGTCGCACCCCAGGCCGGCGGGCCGCTCTCGGCGTTGGCCGCGTCCATCATGGTGGCGGCGACGACGGCGAGGACGTCGCGCCACGCCTGCTCGAGTTCGTCGGTCCACGGCTCGGTGGACGGGAATTGCTCGACGGCGGCGATCAGGGAGTTGCCGACGGCGACGTAGTGCGCGTCCTCGATCCCGTACTTGCGGTGGTCCCGGCCGAGTTGGGCGAGGTAGGCGAGGATCTGCCCGGAGTCCTCCTCGAGCCGCTCGATCACGTACTGGACGGCGGCGATCAGCCGGTCGCGTTGCTCGTCCATGGCGGCGGGGAAGAAGTCACGGGCTTCGGGATACCGGGCGAACAGCAGGGCATAGAAGGACCGCGACAGAGTCTGAGGCCCGTCCGGCACTGCCGCGATAGCCTTGAAACTCGACCGGACCAGCGATATTGCCTGTGAATCCACCGCGCATCCTCGTCACCGACCGAACGCGGCCCCGCCGCGAAGTACTTGGGCAGACTATAGGCGTGGGCGCCACGCCGCAGACCAGGTCCCTTGTTTCTCGCCCCAGTCGTGCTATCCGACCGCTCGGTCTGCACTTTCCCAGTACCGGGAGCGCAACGCCTTCTTGTCCAGTTTGCCCAGCGGGGTCAGGGGCAGGGTGTCGACGAAATCGATCGACTTGGGGGCGTGCACCGACCCCTTCGCGGCCCGGACCCGTTCGACGAGTTCGGCGGCCTCCACCGTCTGCCCCGCCCGCAGCACCACGCACGCCTTGACGGCCTCGCCCCACTTCTCGTCCGGGACGCCGACCACCGCGACCGAGCCGACGGCGGGGTGCGCCGAGATGACGTCCTCGATCTCGCGGGGGAACACGTTGAATCCGCCGGTGACGATCATGTCCTTCTTGCGGTCGACGATCGTCATGAAACCGTCCTTGTCCTTGCGCGCGACGTCGCCCGTGTGCAGCCACCCACCGCGGAACGCCTCGGCGGTCTCGTCGGGTTTGTTCCAGTACCCCTTCATGACGAGGGGGCCGCGGACGCAGATCTCGCCGAGTTCGCCCTGCGGGACCTCGTTCAGGTCGTCGTCGAGCAGTGCCACGTTCAGCCAGGGCACGGGACGTCCGCACGTCGCGAGGCGGCTGGGATCGTCCGGCAGATGCTCCTCCTTCCGCAGCACCGCGATGGTCATTCCGCATTCGGTCTGGCCGTAGAACTGGAAGAAGATCTGGCCGAACTTCTCGATGCCCTCCTTCAGCCGGGCCGGCGACATCGCCGACGCTCCGTAGAACAGCGTCTGCAGGCTGGACACGTCCCGCTTCGGCAGGTCGGGATGATCCATCAGCAGGTAGATCATGGTGGGGACGAGCATCGTCGCGGAGATCTTGTGCTTCTCGATCGCCTCGAGCACGGCGCCGGGTTCGAACGCGGGCAGCACGATCAGCGCGCCGCCGCGCAGCAGGGTGGGGATGAAGAACGCCGCGCCGGCGTGCGACAGCGGCGTGCAGATGAGGAAACGCGGTTCGTCGGGCCACTGCCATTCGGCCATCTGGATCTGATTGAGGGTGGCGCCGGACTGGTAGGAGCCGACGACGCCCTTCGGCTTGCCGGTGGTGCCGCCGGTGTAGACCATGCTGCTGTTGTCGTCGGCGGCCACGTCCGCCGCCCGCAGGCGTTGCGGGGTGAACGTCTCGGCGAGGGCCAGGATGTCGGTGCCCACCTCGGACGGTCCCAACGACAACACGTTCTCGATCGACGGCGACTGCGCCACCAGTTCGGCGGCGCGCCCCTCGAAGGCGGTGGGATCGAAGATCAGGGTCCGGATCTCGGCGTCGCCGACGATGTAGAGGTGGTCGTCGAGCGAGCCCATCGGGTTCAGTGCGCTGGCGCGGCATCCGGAGATCATGGTGGCGCCCATGCTGATGAGCACTTCGGGCCGGTTCTTGGACAGCATGGCGGTGCTCGTCCCCTTGCCGATCCCGAGCGAAGCCAGTGCCTGCGCAAAGCAACTGATCTGATCGCGCATCTCACCGCCGGTGAGAACGACGTCGCCGAGGTAGAGCGCCGGCTTGTCGGAATTGCGGTCCAGTGCAGTGATGAGGAGGTCTGCAGCGAAGGCGGGTCGATGCAGATCTGCGAACTCGTCGGTCATCTGTGATCCTTCTACTCCCGCGAGGCCGGGGTGCGTCGTCCGGCGGTCTGGATTTTCTGTGTCCTGGGTCACCGACACCCTAACCGGAAACCGGCAAAACTGAAACCTGTTCCACTCACGTCGCGGGTGGCGATCACCGCTCCCGGCCGGGTCACGTCCGATAACGTGAGATCCATGACTCCGCAAGATCGGGTTGCCGAACGGATCTCGACAGCGGCCCGGAACGCGCACGTCTTCCTCGCGACGGCGGAATCCCTCACCGGCGGGCAGATCTCGTGCCTTCTCGGCGCGGCACCGGCGTCCTCCGACTGGTACCGGGGCAGCGTGGTCGCCTATTCCAGCGAGGTGAAACATCGGGTGCTGAAGGTGCCCGACGGTCCCGTCGTCAGCGAGGCCAGTGCCCGCGCGATGGCGGGGGCGGTCGCGGAACTGCTCGGAGCCGACATCGCCGTCGCGGTGACCGGGGCGGGCGGGCCCGACCCCCAGGACGGGCAACCCCCGGGCACCGTCTGGTTCGGACTCTTCGCCCACGGCCGCATCGACACGGAGATGCACCGCTTCGACGGCGAACCGCAGGACGTCGTGACGGCCACGACCGCACACGCACTGGTCCTGCTCGAGCAGGCGCTGACCTCGGTGCCGGGCCGCGTGCCTCCACCCGTCGCGTAAATCTCCGGGAGCCGGGTAATCGTCCGCGAGGGCACCGCCACACCCGAGGAGGATTTCCGTGCCGAAGACCACCGAGAGCGGCAAGCCGAAGAAGAGCGAACTCCCCGAGACCCTGAAGAAGTCGCCCGAGAAGGCGCAGCGCACGTTCGCCAAGGTGTACGACTCCGCTATGGACCAGTACGGGGACGAGGAACGAGCGCACCGCGTCGCGTTCGACGCCCTCAAACACAGCTACGAGAAGGTCGGCGACCACTGGGAGGCCAAGGCCGAGAAGGGCCCTTCCGACGAGCGGGCGGAGAGCGGCGGCCCGAACCCGTCCGGTGAGACCGCCGAGGGCGTCGACGCCAACGCGAGCAAGGAGCACCTGATGCACCTCGCGCAGCGACTCGACATCCACGGCCGATCGACCATGACCAAGGACGAACTCGTCGAGGCCCTCGTCAAGGCCAACCGGAGAGCACGATGAGAGCCGTCACCTGGCAGGGCAGGCAGAAGGTCAGCGTCGACACCGTGCCCGACCCGGTGATCGAACAGAAGACGGACGCGATCGTCGAGATCACCACCACCAACATCTGCGGTTCCGACCTGCACCTGTACGAGGTACTCGGCGCGTTCATGAGCGAGGGCGACATCCTCGGGCACGAGCCGATGGGCATCGTCCGCGAGGTGGGGTCCGAGGTGACCGACGTGAAGGTCGGTGACCGGGTGGTCATCCCGTTCCAGATATCCTGCGGCAGTTGCCACATGTGCGACCGGAAGCTGTTCACCCAGTGCGAGGTCACGCAGATCCGGGACGAGGGCATGGGCGCGGCACTGTTCGGCTACTCGAAGTTGTACGGCAGCGTCCCCGGCGGTCAGGCCGAGTATCTCCGGGTGCCGCATGTGAAAAACACCCACATCAAGGTCCCGGAGGGCCCACCGGATTCGCGGTTCGTGTACCTGTCCGACGTGCTGCCGACGGCATGGCAGGCCGTCGAATACGCGAACGTGCCCGACGGTGGCTCCGTCGTCGTTCTCGGGCTCGGTCCGATCGGCGACATGGCGGCACGCATCGCCGCGCACAAGGGTTTTCGGGTCATCGGTGTGGATCTCGTGCCCGAGCGTCTCGCCCGCGCGAAGGCGCGGCAGATCGAGACGGTCGACCTGAACGACGCCGGGAGCGAACTCGGCGGCCTCATCCGGGACATGACCCACGGCCGCGGTCCCGATTCCGTCATCGACGCCGTCGGTATGGAGGCGCACGGCTCCCCCACCGCGAAACTCCTGCAGCAGGTCACGTCGTTTCTTCCCGACGCCGTCGCGGCCCCGCTGATGTCGACGGTGGGAATCGATCGCCTGCACGCCCTGTACTCGGCCATCGACATC
Source organism: Rhodococcus pseudokoreensis (assembly GCF_017068395.1). NCBI lineage: Bacteria > Bacillati > Actinomycetota > Actinomycetes > Mycobacteriales > Nocardiaceae > Rhodococcus > Rhodococcus pseudokoreensis. The sequence continues at coordinate 1,858,500 of NZ_CP070619.1, forward strand.
GTGCGGCGCGGCGGCACCATCTCACTCAGCGGGGTGTACGGCGGGATGGCCGACCCGATCCCGATGCTCACGTTGTTCGACAAGCAGATTCAGCTGCACATGGGCCAGGCCAACGTCAAGCGGTGGGCCCCGGACATCCTGCCGCTGCTCACTGACGACGACCCCCTCGGCGTCGACACGTTCGCCACTCACGAGCTGCCCCTGGACCACGCACCGCACGCGTACGAGATCTTCCAGAAGAAGCAGGACGGCGCGGTGAAGATCCTCCTGAAGCCGTAACACTCTCCCGTCGAAAGGAATTGCCCATGACATCGGCAGACACACTGCGCGGCCGGAAGGTCGCGATCCTCGCCACCGACGGCGTCGAGGAAGTCGAACTCGTCGAACCCCGTGCCGCCGTCGAGAAGGCCGGTGCGCAGGTGCGCCTGATCTCGCTGTCCCCCGGCAAGATCCAGGCGATGAGCTCGGATGTGAACGCGACAGGCACCTATGCCGTCGACGCCGTCGTCGGCGACGTGTCCGCCGCCGACTTCGACGCACTGATCCTGCCGGGCGGCACCACGAACCCCGACCACCTCCGGATGGAGTCGGCCGTCGGATTCGTCCGCGACTTCGTCAATTCGGGCAAACCGGTGGGCGTGATCTGCCACGGACCGTGGACCCTCGTCGAGGCCGATGTCGTCCGCGGCCGCACGCTCACGTCGTATCCGAGCGTGCGCACCGACATCCGCAACGCGGGCGGGACCGTCGTCGACGAGGAAGTGGTGGTCGACAACGGATTGGTCTCCAGCCGCAATCCCGGCGACCTCCCCGCGTTCTGCGCGAAGATCGTCGAGGAATTCGCCGAGGGTCGCTACCCGCGGTGATTTAACCGGGTGTCGTCATCCGGCATCGGGGACCGTCACCACCACCCGGGTGCCCGATCCGGGCGAGGAGGTCACGTCGAAGGTGCCGCCGAGGCTCTCGACCCGCACGATGTGCGACGCCAACCCGATGTGCCCCTGCGCCACCCGTTCCGGGACGACGGCGGGATCGAATCCGGTGCCGTCGTCGGCGACCGTCAACGTGGTCAGCCCACCGGCGCGGGTGAGCGCGAGTTCGACCGTCGTGGCTCGCGCGTGCTTGGTGACGTTGGTGAGCAGTTCCCGGGCCACCCGGTACAGCAGTTCCTGGCAGTCGGGGTGACCGACGTCGTCGAGGCTCACCGACATCTCGATCTCACCGCGCCGGGCGAAGTGGTCCGCGAGTTCCCGCAGCGCCGCGGTCAGACCCAGCTGCGCGAGTACCTGCGGGTGCAGGGTGGTGACGGTGGAGCGCAGTTGCGCCGCGGTCTCGCGGAGAGCGGTTTCGGCGGCGTCGAGTTGCGCGTCCGGGTGCCGCTCCAGCGCCTCCTCCACATCCAGCCGCGCTGCGAGGACATTCTGCAGGGGCCCGTCGTGGAGGTGCTCGGCGAGTTGCCGCCGCTCGCGTTCCTCGGCGCCCATCGATTCCGCGATCAGCTGCCTGCGCACGTCCATCAGCGAGATGACCGTCGCGGAACGTCGCACCAGCACGTACGACAACGCCGTCGTCGCGGCCGCGAGCCACAACAGGAATCCGAAGTAGAGGTACACCTCGTCGGGGAAACCCACGAGGTCGTCGCGTTTCGAGTACACGATCCACACCACCTGGTACCCGACGGCGGTGCAGACCCCGACGATCGCCGTCAGCCGCGGCCGGTACTGGAACGCCACCGAGATCGGCAGCAGGAAGAACACCGGCAGCAGCACCGACGTCGCGCCGCCCGACGCGATGCACAACGCCACCACGGCGGAGACGTCCGCGGCGGTGGACACCCAGCCCGCCCACGGACCGACGTCCCGGACGAGGACGAAGATCAGCCAGCCGGCCGCGAGCAGCGCATATCCGATCAGGAGCCCGGCGAACACGTCGGGCTGCCAGTGCGTCACGCTGATCACCGGCCCGAGGAGCGCCATCAGCCCGATCAGCGGTAGCCGGAGAATGGCGGTCACCCGGACCGCCTCGGTGGTGTAGCGCCGGACTACGCGACTCTGCGACGTCTCGCGCACGTCACTCCAGCAAACCGCGTCGCATCGCCTCGGCCACGGCGGCCGCGCGGTCGCTCACCCCGAGCTTCTCGTAGAGGCGCTGGACGTGGGTCTTGACCGTCGACGGCGCCAGGTACAGCTCCCCGGCGATCGTGGGGATGCTCTGGCCGCGTGCGATGAGCGCCAGCACTTCCTTCTCCCGGCCGCTCAGCACCGGCCCGACCGGTTCGCTGCGGCGCCGCACCTCGCCGGCCAGCCCGACGGCGAGGGAGGCGGGCAGGACGTCGCGGCCCTGAGCGCAGTCGAGGACTGCCTTCACGATCTCCGCCCTGGTCGACTCCTTCGGCAGGAATCCCGCCGCCCCCTCCTGCAGCGCGTGGTAGACGATCGCGGACTCGTCGTGCGCCGACAGCAGCAGCACCCGGGTGGCGAGTTCGGCACGCCGCACGGCCGCCGCCACCTGCGAACCGTCCAGTTCCGGCATCCGGTAGTCGAGGAGCGCGACGTCGGGGGCGAGTTCACGGATCAGGGCGAGCGCCGCCGCACCGTCGTCCGCCTCGCCGACGACCTCGATGTCGCCGCTCGCGAGGAGGGCCCGCACGACGCCGTCCCGGAAGATCGGGTGATCGTCGCCCACCACGACCCGCACGGCGGTCACGGCGCGGTCCGATCCGGGTCGGCTCCGGCGAAGTCCATTGCTCACTTTCTCACGAGACCGGGCCCGCGCGGAGCACTTCGCGGCGCCGGTGTCCCCCGATCGGGGGACACCGGATTCATCCCGCCCTCGGTCCTGTCGGTGGACAGACTGCGGCGCACATTCGCGACATAGTTGGTGCACACCGGAAAACGGGGAGATCGGAAAACGAAAACCCCACGGCCCCAGACGTTCCCCCCAAGAGTCACAACTCAGGAGAAGCCATCATGCGCACCAACGCCCGCCGCCGCATCGCCCTATTCATCGCACTGCCCGCCACCGCCTTGGCCGTCACCGGATTCGCCGTCGCGGCCGCCGGAGTCGCCACCGCGGGCACGATGCCGACGTCGGGACCGACGATCGCGATGACGATCAGCAACGACACCGACCTGCCGATGGTCCTCGCGGGATCGTCGAACCCCTACGGGCAGTGGATGCAGGCGCCGTCGGACTACCTCGCCCCGCACAGCAGCCAGATCGTGAAGGCATACTCCAACGACCCGAACGGCGTCGAGGTGGATGCCACCTACGCACTGCCCGGCGGCGCCCAGGCCGTGTTCCGCGCCGACAACTACAACAACATGACCGACGTCGACGGGACCCGCATCGACGGCAACTTCGGCCACGGCTACGGCATCAGCAGCTGGATCGACTCGGGCTACCCGAACATGAACGCCGGCTACCACCTGTACGGACAGCCCTGATCGACGACCACAACCTTCCACCGAACACTCCCCGAAAGACCGAGACCATGATCATGCACGTCACCCCCACGCCTACTCCCACCGTCTCCAAGGCACTGTGGAGCACCGAGGAGATCAAGGCACGACTCGAGCAGATGGACATTCCACGCTCACACACCCGCCGCGGGCCCCGCTGGGGCAGCCGCGACCGATAAGCCGGGGGGCTGGGGACGCGGTGTCGCACTGATTCACTCCGACAGGATCAGTGCGACACCGGTTCCGGTTCACACGGCGGGAAGGTCGGTCAGCGCTGGTGCCGCGGCTTCCAGACGACGAGCGCGTTGCTCCGCGGGATCGGCACCAGGTCGCGACGGTAACCGGCGTGGACCTTCGAGATCTCCTCCGCCAGCTCGCGAACCCGGTGTTGCAGAGCCTCCACCTGGTTGGTGAGTTCGATGATCCGCTTGATCCCGGCGAGATTGACACCCTCGTCCTGGGAGAGGCGCTGCACCTCGCGGAGCAACGCCACATCCCGCGGCGAGTAGCGTCGCCCACCACCGGACGTACGGTGCGGGGTGACGAGCCCGAGCCGGTCGTAATTGCGCAACGTCTGGGCGTGCATGCCCGCGAGTTCCGCGGCCACCGAGATCACGAAGATCTGGGCATCCGGATCAACGGCGGTTTCGCGTGGATCCCCGGTCGTGTCGCTCATCAGGCACCAGCCCACCCGGCCCTCGGATCGAATCCGCTGGCCTTCTCTGCTTCCAGATAGGTCTTCAGTGCTTCGGTGGCCGGGTCGTCGAGCTTCTGCGGAACCGCGACCTTGACCGTGACCAGCAGGTCACCGGCGCCACCGGCACGCTTGGGGACTCCCCGGCCGCGTACACGCAGGATCCGGCCGTCGGCCGTGCCCGCCGGAATCTTCACACCGACCCGGCCCTCCAGGGTGGGGACGGAGACGGTGGTTCCGAGCACGAGCTCGCCGTAACTGACGGGGACGACGAGGGTGAGGTCGTCGCCGTTGCGGCCGAACACCTTGTCGGGACGCACCCGGACCGTCACGAACAGGTCGCCGGACGGCGCGCCGCGCAGGCCCGCCTCGCCCTGGCCTGCCAGCCGGATCTTTTGTCCGTCACTGACACCCGCGGGGACGCGGACGGTGATCGTGCGGGTCCGGTTGGTGACGCCGTTGCCGTGGCAGACCTCGCACGGCGAGTCGATGATGGATCCGGTGCCGCGGCAGTCGTCGCACGGTTCACTGAACCCGAACGCGCCCTGGTTGCGGCTGACGATCCCGGTCCCGTTGCAGCGCGGGCAGACTCGCGGGCTGGTGCCCGGCTTGGCGCCGCTGCCGTGGCAGGTGGTGCATGGCGACGGGCTGGTCAGTCGCAGCGGAACCGTGACGCCCAGCGTGGCCTCGCGGAATTCGAGGGTCGTCTCCGTCTCGACGTCGCTGCCCCGGCGGGGCCGGTTCGTGGTGCGGGTCGCGCCGCCGCCACCGGCGCCGGCACCCCGGTTGAACAAGCCGCCGAAGATGTCGCCGAGGCCGCCGTCACCGGCCGCCGCGCCGCCGCCACCGAACAGGTCGTTGATGTCGAATCCGCCCTGGCCGAAACCGCCGGCTCCGGGGTTGAATCCGCCGCCGCCCTGACCGAATCCGCCGCTCGCGAACAGCCGCCGCGCCTCGTCGTATTCCTTGCGCTTGGCCGGATCGGACAGCACGGCGTGTGCTTCGCTGACGGACTTGAAACGCTCCTCGGCCTTCGTGTCGCCGGGGTTCGCGTCGGGGTGCAGGTCGCGGGCGAGCTTGCGGTACGCCTTCTTGATCTCGTCCGCGGATGCGTTGGACGAGACGCCCAGCTCCTTGTAGAAGTCCTTTTCGATCCACTCCCGCTGACTCACTGGGCGTCTCCTCCTCTCGCTCTTACTCTTGTTCCGACGCGGCGGGCTTCGCTGCCCCGTCGGGGGTGTTCGCGTCGGCATCGCCGGCGCGGTCGATCACAGCTACCATCGCATGCCGCAGGACGCGATCACCGAATTTGTAGCCCTTTCGCATCACCGTGCCGAGAACGGGGTCGTGACCCTCGCCCTCGTGCTGCACTGCCTCGTGCAGCGCCGGATCGAATGCGTCGCCCTCGGCACCGAACTCGCTCAGGCCGAGCGAGGTGAGGGTGCCGGTGAGCTTGTCCGCCACACCCTTCAGCGGCCCCGAGTCGAGGTCGCCGTGGCTGCGGGCACGGTCGAGGTCGTCCAGCACCGCGATGAGCTCACCGACGACGGACGCTTTCGCGTTCGCGATGTCGGACTGCTTGTCGCGCTGGACGCGCCGACGGTAGTTCGCGTACTCCGCCTGCAGTCGCTGCAGGTCGGCGGTGCGCTCCGCCAACTCGTCCGTCTCCGGTGCCGCCGTCTCCGACAGGGCCCCTTCGTCCACCGAGCCGGGCTGCGGAGCGGCAGCGGTGCCCGCGAGGGGCTCCACTACCGGCTCCGAGTCCCGTGTGAGACCGGTCTCGGGGTCGATCTTCCGCTTGTCCACGAAAGTGACCGGTTCCTGCTCGGTGTTGTCGGACGTCACTTCTTCTCCGCGTCGGACGGCTCGTCCACGACCTCGGCGTCGACGACGTCGTCGGCACCATTCGCGCCGGAGCCGTCGGTGTTGGCGGCCTCCTCGGCGGCACTGGCCTCGTAGATCGCCTGGCCGAGGGCCTGCGACTCGGTGGCCAGCTTCTCGACCGCGGTCTTGACGGCCGCGATGTCGGTGCCTGCGAGAGCGTCGTTGGCTTCCTTGATGGCAGCCTCGACCTTCTCCTTGACGTCGGCGGGCACCTTGTCCTCGTTGTCCTTGATGAACTTCTCGGTCTGGTGCACCAGCGACTCGGCCTGGTTGCGCACCTCGGCCTCCTCGCGGCGGGCCTTGTCTTCCTCGGCGTGCGCCTCGGCGTCCTTGACCATCCGCTCGATCTCTTCCTTGGACAGACCGGAGCCGTCCTGGATCTTGATCGTGTTTTCCTTGCCCGTGCCCTTGTCCTTGGCGGTCACGTGCACGATGCCGTTGGCGTCGATGTCGAAGGTGACCTCGATCTGCGGCACGCCACGCGGGGCGGGCGGCAGGTCGGCCAGCTCGAACGAGCCGAGCAGCTTGTTGTGCGACGCGATTTCGCGCTCACCCTGGAACACCTGGATCTGCACCGAGGGCTGGTTGTCGTCAGCCGTGGTGAAGGTCTCGGACCGCTTGGTCGGGATGGTGGTGTTGCGCTCGATGAGCTTGGTCATCACGCCACCCTTGGTCTCGATGCCGAGGGACAGCGGGGTGACGTCGAGGAGCAGCACGTCCTTGACCTCGCCCTTGAGCACGCCGGCCTGCAGCGCGGCGCCGACGGCGACGACCTCGTCCGGGTTGACGCCCTTGTTGGGCTCACGGCCACCGGTCAGCTCGCGCACCAGGTCGGAGACGGCGGGCATACGGGTGGAACCACCGACGAGCACGACGTGGTCGATGTCCTTGACGGCGATGCCGCTGTCCTTGATCACGGCCTGGAACGGCGCGCGGGTGCGGTCGAGGAGATCGGACGTGATCTTCTGGAACTCGCTGCGGGACAACTGCTCGTCGAGGAACAGCGGGTTCTTGTCCGCGTCGACGGTGATGTAGGGCAGGTTGATCGACGTGCTCTGCGACGAGCTCAGTTCGATCTTCGCCTTCTCGGCAGCCTCACGGAGACGCTGCAGGGCCATCTTGTCCTTGGTCAGATCGATGCCGTTCTGAGCCTTGAACTTGTCGACGAGCCACGTGACGATGCGCTCGTCCCAGTCGTCACCACCGAGGTGGTTGTCGCCGGACGTGGCGCGGACCTCGACGACGCCGTCGCCGATTTCGAGCAGCGAGACGTCGAACGTGCCGCCACCGAGGTCGAAGACCAGGATGGTCTGTTCCTTGTCGCCCTTGTCGAGGCCGTAGGCCAGTGCGGCCGCGGTGGGCTCGTTGACGATGCGCAGGACGTTGAGGCCGGCGATCTGGCCGGCTTCCTTCGTGGCCTGACGCTGGGCGTCCTCGAAGTACGCGGGGACGGTGATCACGGCGTCCGTGATGTCCTCACCCAGGTAGGCCTCGGCGTCGCGCTTCAACTTCATGAGCGTGCGCGCGCTGATCTCCTGCGGCGTGTACTTCTTGCCGTCGATCTCCACGTTCCAGTCGGTGCCGATGTGGCGCTTGACGGAGCGGATGGTGCGGTCGACGTTGGTGACGGCCTGGTTCTTGGCGGGCTGGCCGACCAGCACCTCACCGTTCTTGGCGAAGGCGACGATCGACGGGGTGGTGCGTGAACCTTCGGCGTTGGCGACCACTACGGGCTCGCCGCCTTCCAGCACAGACACGACCGAGTTCGTTGTACCGAGGTCGATACCGACGGCACGAGCCATAGTGTTCCTCACTTCCGTTTTGCAGTCCTGTGGGCAGGTTGTTCAGTACTGAACTGCGATGTTGGCGCTTAGTGAGCGCCCTCCGCTCAAGTTTGCACTCCGACACCGTCGGGAGTCAATTCGAACTTGAGTCGAGCACGCTCAATCTTGTCGTAGGGCTCAACGGAGTGGTGAGGAGATTTGTTCCCGGCCGCCCAAATTTTCTTTCGCCGCCGCCGGCGCGGTCCCGTGCGCGTCGGCCAACCTACACGCGACCGGTCGATAGGATCGCAGCGTGACGACACCCGAACAGCCGCCACGCCGGCCGGCACCGCCGCGACCCGTACCGCCGCGTCCGGAGTTCGCGGTCACCCCGCTGCGCGCCACCCCCACCGACGCCACCCCGAAGGCCGTCGCGGTGTCGCTGTCCGCCTGGGTGGGTTCGTTCGTCGTTCTCGCCGGCATCGCGGGGGCCATCGCCCTCGACCTCGGCGCGGTCCGCGACGCCCTCGAGGCGTCGGTGGCCGCGGACAATCCCGGCGACTCGGCGACGGACATCACCGACACTGTGAACCTGACGCTGATCGGCAGCGGCGCAATCGCGGTCGTACTGATCCTGCTCGGACTGCTGGGGATTCAACTGCTGCGCGCCCGGAAGACGGCGGGGCGGATCACCCTCGCCGTCGTCGGCGCCCTCAGCGCCGCAGGCGGGGTGGGCCTGTGGATGCTGCTGTCCGACGCCGGCGACGCGACCGCGGGAGTGCTGCAGTGGGCGCCGCTCGCCTACAGCGCCCTCGTCGTGGTGGGAGTGCTCGCGCTGTTCGCTCCCGGCGTGTCGCCGTGGCTGCGCCCGAGTCGCTGACCGGACTCACCGACCGGAGTCACACCTGACACGGAGCGGTGCTGCCGTGGAATTCCGGATCCGGGTCGTACTCGCGGTTCGACGTGCCGTGGTACTCGGGGTCGGGGTCGTATTCGTCGTTGGTCGTCCCGGTGAAGTCGGGGTCCGGGTCGTACTCGTCGTTGGTGGTGCCCTCGTAGGAGGAGTTGCACGCCGGGTGGGCCGCAGCGGTCTGGGTCACGGACGCGGCGCCGAACACGAGAGCCACTGCTGCCAGTGCGGTCATCGTCGTGCGGATCATGGTGAGTCCTTTCATCGGTGGGCTGAGTGGACGGAGAAGGAAACTTCCCTCGTCTCTGCAGCGCCGCGCTCCACGACTTCGTGGCGCGTCACCGAGGGGGTACCCAGATCGAGGCGCGTGAAAAGTGTTCCGGGCACCTCCTCGAGAGAACGAGTTGCCGGTGCCTGCGAGGGAAAGTTCATACCGAGAATCCTTCTCGGCGAGCGCTTTCCGCACATCCAGGAAGGCACCCAACTCGGTCCCCGGGAAAAACCCTGAGAAGCCCTTCCTAATGAGGACCGTTTCTGACCTCAATCGCTTCTATCGTTCTTCTCATGACCACTTCGCAGAAGTCCCCGGCCACCGGCGAACGCGCCGACCTCCTCCAGATCCTGCAGGAGCAGCGAGCCACCCTGCTGATCACGATCCGCGGCATCGACGACGAACAGGCACGGAAGCGCTCGACCGTCAGCGACCTGACGCTCGGGGGTCTGATCAAGCACGTGTCCCAGACGGAAAAGCACTGGATCGAAACCATTCTCGAACCCGACGAGAACGCCGAGTTCGACATGGAGTGGTCGATGCAGCAGTACTACATGCGCGACGACGAAACCCTCGAGGGACTGCTGGCCGAGTACGCCGAGGTGGCCCGCGCAACGGAGGCCGCGGTGGCCGGACTCGACGACCTGGACGTGCTCGTTCCGCTGCCCACGGCCCCCTGGGCGCCCGAGCGGCAGTGGTGGACCGTCCGCCGCACCCTGCTGCACATCATCCGGGAGACCAGCCACCACGCCGGTCACGCCGACATCATCCGGGAATCCCTCGACGGCGGAAACACCACCAGGCAGATGGGCGCCGACGCGGGCATGGAGTTCTGACCCGCCTGTCGGCACAGACGAAAACACCTCACCGGCTTCGGGTTCCGGTGAGGTGTTTCTCGTCTCGGTGTGTGGCTACGCCTCCTCGGTCACGGACAGCACCACCACGTCGTCGGGGAAGGACGCGGGCGTCTGCAGACCCACGACGGCGAGGGCTCGTCCCGTCATCGAGACGCCGGGAACCTCGCTGCCCGCGGACAGTCCGTCGGTCCGTCCGCCGCCGGGCGGGGTGGTGACGGTCGGCTGAGGCTGCGGTGGCACGTTGAACCACGCGGGTGGTTTCAGGCCCTCGTCCGGTTCACCGGCGAAGACGGGTCGCACGCGGTACCGCCGGTCCGGGTCGAGCCCGGGCAGCGTGAACCGGCCGCGCGGCGACACGTCGGACCGCCCCACGTACGCGAGGAAGAACAGGGCCTCCGCCCGGTCGCCGGCGACGGCACCGTAGACCAGCAGGGTGGGGTCGATCTCGTCGGCGCGCACCATCGTCCCCGTGTGCAGCAGTTCCCGGTGCCGCTTGTACAGGTCGATCCACACGGCGAGCTGTGCGTTCTCGTCGTCGGTGGCGGTCGCGAGATCCCACTCGATCCCGAGGTGCCCGTACAGCGCCGTCCCCGCCCGGAACGACAGCCGGTGGTACCGGCCGGTCGTGTGGGAGATTCCCGACGCGATGTGCGAGCCGAGCAGTTCGGGGGGAAGCAGTTGCATCGTCCACCGGTTCATCTGCTGGCGTTCGAGCGGATCGATGCAGTCCGACACCCAGACGCGGTCGGTGCGTTCGAGGATGCCGAGGTCGACCCGCGCGCCACCCGAGGAGCAGGATTCGATCTCCAGTCCGGGGAACCGGCGCTTCAGCTCGTCCATCAGCCGGTACGTCGCGAGCGTCTGGTCGTGGACCCCGGCACGCCCGTGCGGGGCGGTGCCCGCGTCGATCAGGTCGCGGTTGTGGTCCCACTTGATGTAGGCGATGTCGTACTCGGCGAGAATCGCGGACATCCGCTCGAGGATGTGGTCGTACGCCTCCGGGATCCCCAGATTGAGCACCTGCTGGTTCCGGGACGGCACCGGCGTGCGCCCGCCGGTCGCCATGACCCATTCGGGATGTTCCCGCGCGAGATCGGAATCGAGGTTGATCATCTCCGGTTCGAACCACAGGCCGAACTCCATGCCGAGCGAGCGCACGTGATCGATGATCGGGTGCAGTCCGTCCGGCCACACCGTCTCGTCGACGTGCCAGTCCCCCAGCCCCGCCAGATCGTTGCGCCGGTACCGGAACCAGCCGTCGTCGAGCACATAACGCTCGACGCCGAGCTTCGCCGCCCGATCCGCCAGGTCTTTCAGCCGGGCGAGGTCGTGATCGAAGTAGACGGCCTCCCACACGTTGATCGTGACCGGGCGCGCGCGCCGCGGGTGAGTGGGCCGCGACCGGAGATGGCCATGGAAGCGGTGCGCCTGGGCGTCGAGCCCGTCGCCGTAGGCGCCGTAGATCCAGGGGGTTTCGTAGCTTTCGCCGTCGGACAGCCGAATCTCGCCCGGCAGCAGCAGTTCTCCGCCGCCGACCACCTGGAAGCCGGTGAAGAGCCGCTCGGCGTAGTGGCGATGGTTGCCGCTGAACCCGACGTGGGTGCCCCACACCTCACCGCGGCCGAACCCGAAACCGGGCACGCCGACGGACAGCACCGTCGCCGCGTCCGGGCCGGTGCGCCCCTTCCGCCCTTCGCGTTCGTGGATCCCGACGGTGAGTTCGCGGCGCTGCGGGGTCCGTTCCTTCCCCCACCGGCCTGCGAAGTCGAGGATCTCCCGGGCCTGCGGCGGGACCGGGAACGCGAGCTGGAGGTCGTCGAGGACGTAGAAGGAGCTGCCGGTGTTGGTGACCTCGGCGCGCGCCCGCAGGAGACCACTCGGCAGCAACTCGATGTCGAGGGTCAGCCCGAGTTCGGCGACGGCGTCGTGCGCTGTGACCTGGACGGTGCCCGCACCGACGGAGACGAGTTCCGGGTCCGGCGACGGCCGGTGCTCGGCCCCGTCGACGATCAGCGTGGTGGTCGTGAACAGCGGCGACCAGTCGGTGCCGTCCCGGTGGCCCGCGATCCCGGGTTTGCCCACCCACCCGGTGTGGTGTTCCGGGAGGATCGACAGCCTCACCGGGAGGTCGACGACATTGCCCGCAGGGGGCTCGACGTTCGCCTGCGCCAGGGCCTGCGTGTCGGTGACACTCAGGTCGCCGAGCGCCGCACCCCAGTGCACGATCGCCGGCAACCGGCCCCCGGTGACGTCGAGCACGACGGACACGCCGCCGGCGGTGAGGTGAACGTACGCGTGCGGTGAGACGGTGGCGCTCACTTGTTGGCTCCCATCGTGAGTCCGGAAACGAAATGTCGCTGCAGCGCGACGAATACGAGCACCGTCGGCAGCGCGACGAGCACCGATCCGGCGGCGAGCAGGTTGGTGTCGGTGAAGAAGCTGCCCTGCAGATTCTGCAGCGCGGTGGTGACCGGCAGCTTGTCGCCGCTGACCATCAACGCGAGGGCCCAGAAGAAATCGTTGTAAATCCAGGTGATCATGAGCGTCGCGAGCGCGGCCAGCGCCGGTCGGCACAGCGGCAGCACCACCTGCCAGTACTGGCGGAACAGTCCGGCGCCGTCGACCGTGGCGGCCTCGAGCAGTTCGGGGGGAACGGTCTTCATGTAGTTGCTCAGCACGAACACGCAGAAGCCGGTCTGAAAGGCGACGTGCACCAGGATCAGTCCCCAGTAGCTGTCGTAGAGCGAGCCCGACGAACTCATCCAGTACGGCAGCGGAATCGCGTTGTACAGACGGAACAACGGGGTCAGCAGCGTCTGCTGCGGCAGCAGGTTACCTGCGATGAACACCGCCAGCATGATCACGTTGAACTTCCACGGGAACCGGGCGAGCACGAACGCCGCCATCGACCCGATGAACAGGATCAGCAGCACCGCCGGGATGGTGATGATCATCGAGTTGAGGAAGTAGTGCGGGATCCCGCCGACCTCCCACGACTCGGTGTAATTGCTCAGCGTGAAGCCGCCGACGGACAGGTAGCCGTGGGTGAGGACGTAGTCGTAGTCGCGGAACGAGTTGTAGAGCGCCCACAGCAGCGGGAAGATCCACAACAGCGCGAGCGCGGTGAGCAGGAGGTACATCGCCGCGTGCGCGGCACTGAGCCGGCGCCGGTTGGCCACCGCGGACCTGTTGCGGGGCCCGGTCCGATCGGCGGGCGCACTGCGGTCGGCGAGGGGTGTCGTCATGGTCATCAGTCGTCGCTCCGCATCACGATCCAGAGATAGAGGGCAATGAACACCAGCGAGATCACGAGCATGATCGTCGCCAGGGCCGAACCGAATCCGACGCGGCCCGCTTCACCCACGACGTTCGCGGTGACGAGGGCGGAGATCAGTTCGAGTCCGTTGCGGCCCTTGTTGATCACCCACACGAGGTCGAAGGCGCGCAGGGCCTCGATGACGGTGATGACGATGATCAGCAGGTTGGTGGGTTTCATCAGGGGGAACACGATCCGGAAGAACGTGCGGATCGGCCCGGCACCGTCCATCAGGGCGGCTTCGCGCACCGACGGGTCGATGGCCTTGAGACCGGCCAAGTACAACAGCATGATGTAGCCGGTGTGCCGCCAGCTCGCGGCGACCATGACCGCCCAGATGTTGACGTCCGGATTGCCGAGCCAGTCGACGTCCGTGCCGAGGATGGTGTTGAGCACGCCGCCGTCGGTGGAATAGATGAGCTGCCACACGAACCCGACGAGGGCCATCGACAGCACCACGGGGATGTAGAAGATGCTCTGGTACAGCCGGCTTCCCTTCAGGCCCCGGTCGAGCAGCACGGCGAGGAAGATGCCGAGGATCGTCGGGAAGACGAAGAGGAACGCCAGCCACAGGACGTTGTTGTGGAGCGCCTGCTGGAACGGCGGGTACGCCTGGACGGCGTCGACGTAGTTCTGCGGGCCGATCCACTCGATGGACGATGTGCCGCCGATCCCGTCCCAGCGGGCGAACGACAGGATCACCGTGAAGACGGTGGGAATCCACACCAGCCCGATCACGATCGCGGCGGGCAGCCCGAGCATGACGGCGATGGTCCACCGGTCGCCGCGACTGCGTCGGATCTTCGGCGCCGGGACCCTGGGTTCGGTTCCGGCCTGGGAAGGAACTGTGCTGGTCATGAATTCACCTGACCTGTCGGGACCGCGATGATGGTCGTTGTCTTCTCGTGTGCGCTCATTGCCCGAACACCGCCGCCTTCTGCCGCTCGATGCTCCGGACCAGGCCGTCCACGTCGTTCGGGTTGCCGAGGAACTGCTGCATCGCCGGGATCATCACGACGGACGCGAAATCGGGGCGGGTATCCCGGTCGAGGAACTGGGTGATGGACCCCGCACCCTGGACGAGGGCGGCCGACTTCTGCACGAGCGGAGGGAAACTCGACAGGTCGGCGTCGCGGTGCGCCGGGATCGCCTGGGGGTCCTGCTTCGCGTACGCGACGGCGGCGTCGGCGTTCGTGAGGAAGGAGAGGAACTGCTGCGCCCCTTCGAGATTCCGCGGGTCCTTGCGCATCATGAATCCGTCCATCGGCGCCTCGACCGCCGACGTGCCGACCGCGGAGTCGAGTTCGGGGAACGCGAAGAAGTCCAGATCCTCGCGGTCGGGGCCCGCCGGGAAGCTCTGCGCGACGAACATGCCGGCCACCAGCATCCCGGCCTCCTTGTTGAGGAGCGCCTGCTGCGCCTCGGACATCTTGCGGCCCAGCGGTTGCGGCTGGTGGAACGGGAGGATCTCGCGCCAGGTATCGAACACCGACCGGACGCGGTTGTCGGTCCAGCTCACGTCGCCCGCGAGGAGGGAGCGGTGGAAGTCGACGCCGTTGAGGCGCAGATCGAGATAGTCGAACGTGCCGAACGGCGACCAGCCGTCCCGGACCCCGAAACCGATCGGAGTGAGCCCGTCCGACTGCATGCGTTTCGACAGGGCCACCCATTCGTCGAACGTCTTCGGCGGCACGTAACCACGCTGCTGCCAGAGGCTGGGGCGGTAGAACACGGCCCACGGGTAGTAGAAGAACGGGATCAGGTACTGCCTTCCGTCGGTTCCGGTGGACGCCTCGCGGAAGCTGTCGCTGAAGCCGCTGCCGTGCGATTGCCACACCGGGCTGACGTCGTCGACGAGTCCCTTGTCGGCGAAGTACCTCATCCGGTATCCCGACATCCAGGTGAAGACGTCGTCCGGGGTGCCCTGCAGGTAGTTGTTGACGTTCTCCTGGAACGAGGTGGAGTCGACGGAGTTGATGCGCACCGCGCCGCCGGTCTGCTGCTGGAACATCCCGACGACGTCCTGCACGCCGAGTTTGGCGTTCTTGTCCGACAGCCGCGATCCGAGGGTGATCACGTGGGGGTCGACGCCGCCGGTACACCCGGACAGCAGGCCCGCCGTCGACAGGGCGCCCGCGGCGCCGAGCGCGGCCTTGAGAAAGGTCCGCCGGGAGGGTTGCCACGGGTGCGGCAGCTCGTTTCGGTTCATGGTGCCCTTTTCGCTCGAGTAGCGGGGTGGGGCGGAGTCGCTCACCATCCGATCGAAATCGAACAACTTCGATCACAATTCAGTGGTGACGCCTCACGCCGTTACGTGATGCAGGTTACAAAACCACGCTGCGTTGCGCATTGTCAACCGCAACATAGTGCGTTTACCTGCACAAGTGCAGAAATGTTCATTCGTGTTGACTTTTGAGCAGCGATCGGACAGATTGTGAGCATGCACACAGCGAGCGATTCCGGCGGGCGGCACCGGCGGTGGCCGACCCGGGGCATTTCCTTCGGCGGTGACTACAACCCCGAGCAGTGGCCGGAAGAGGTCTGGCAGCACGACGTCGAACTCATGCGCGAGGCGGGCGTCGACTTCGCGACCGTCGGCGTCTTCTCCTGGGCGCGACTCCAGCCCACCCCCTCCACCTGGGACTTCGGCTGGCTCGACCGCGTCCTCGACCTCCTGCACGACGGCGGCGTCCGCGTCGACCTGGCCACCGCGACCGCGTCCCCACCCCCCTGGCTCACGGCCGCGCATCCCGAGATCCGGCCCGTCGACGAACGCGGCTACCGGTACGAGATCGGCAGCAGGCAGACGTGGAGCCCGAGTTCCCCGATCTACCGGGACCACTCCCTCGCCCTCGTCGAGAAGATGGCCGTCCGCTACGGCGACCACCCGGCACTCGCCCTCTGGCACGTGTCCAACGAACTCGGCTGCCACAACTCGCGCTGCTACTCCCCCGACAGCGCGCGGGCGTTCCGGCGGTGGCTGCAGCGGCGGTACAGCGACCTCACCGAACTCAACCGGGCGTGGGGCACGACGTTCTGGAGCCAGCACTACAGCGCCTGGGACGAGGTGGTGCCGCCCGCCGCGAGCACGACGTTCGGCAACCCCACCCATCTGCTGGACTGGCGCCGCTTCTGCTCCGACGCGCTCCTCGACCAGTACCTCGCGGAGCGGGAGGTGTTGCGGCGCATCACTCCCGACGTCCCGGTGACGACGAACTTCATGGTGGGCATGGGCTCGCCGCAGTCCCTCGCCGGCGACATGAACTACGCGCAGTGGGCGCCGGAACAGGACCTCGTCTCCACCGACCACTATCTGGTCGGACCCGCGACCGGTGACGGCGCCGCCCACCACCGGCTGTCGTTCTCCGCCGACCTCACCCGCGGCATCGCCGGCTCACAGCCGTGGCTGCTGATGGAACACTCGACGAGCGCCGTCAACTGGCAGCCGGTCAACCGGGCGAAGGCGCCCGGCGAGATGCTGCGCAACTCCCTCGCCCACGTGGCGCGCGGCGCGGACGGTGTCGCGTTCTTCCAGTTCCGCGCCTCGCAGGCCGGCGCCGAGAAGTTCCACTCCGCGCTGGTGCCGCACGCGGGCACCGACTCCGCCCGGTGGCGCGAAGTCGTCCAACTCGGGGCGGTCCTGCGCCGGCTGCAGCCGGTCCTCGGCAGCCGCGTCGAGGCCCCGGTCGGCATTCTGTTCGACTGGGAGTCGCAGTGGGCGTGCGAGCAGGACGGGCACCCGTCGCGGTTGATGCAGCCGATGACGATCGCCGAGCAGATGCACCGCGCGTTCGCCGGGGTGACCTGCGACGTCGTCCCCCCGGACGCCGACCTCGGCCGGTACTCGGTTCTGGTCGTGCCCGCGATGTATCTGTGCAGCGACGAGGAGGCGGACCGCATCTCGGCGGCGGCCCGCGCAGGCGCGCACGTTCTGGTGACGGCGTTCTCCGGGATCGCGGACCGCGACGACCACGTCCGGCTCGGCGGCTACCCGGGAGCGTTCGGAGACCTGCTCGGCGTCCGGACCGAGGAGTTCTTCCCGCTCGGCGCCGACGAGACGGTCGCCCTCGACGACGGCACGTCGGCCCGCGTCTGGACCGAATACCTCACGGTCTCCGAGGACGTGGACGTTCTCGCCCGCCACACCGCGGGACACCTGCAGGGCGTGCCCTCCGTCACCCGGCGCCCGGTCGGCGACGGCGCCGCCTGGTATCTCGCCACCGTCCCCGACGCACGGGGCCTGGAGCGGCTCGCCGAGACAATCTGCGCCGCAGCCGGTCTCGGCCAGCACCTGGGACGGCACTCCGACGTCGAGATCGTACGGAGGCGGGGCGAGAACGGGTCGTGGCTGTTCGTCCTCAATCACACGAACGAGAAGGTGACCATCGACGTGTCCGGCACCGACCTCGTGACCGAACGGGTGGTGGACGGACCGCTCACGCTGGAACCGGGCAACTGTGCTGTGATTCGCGAAGACAGCGCCGGCACCGGCGCCCCGACACGAAAGGCGGACGCATGATGCTCGCTCGTCAGCGCCAGCAGGTGATCCTCGACGAGGTCACCGCGCACGGTGCGGTGAAAGTCGTCGACCTCGGTGCGACGCTCGGGGTCTCCGACATGACCATCCGGCGTGACATCAACGAACTCGTCGAGCAGGGTCTCGTCGAGCGGGTGCACGGCGGGGTGACACTGCCACGCTCGGCGAGCGTCCACGAACCGGGGTTCTCGGCGAAGTCCGAACTCGACCGGGAGGCCAAGCGTGCCATCGCCCGCGCCGCGGCCAGGCTGGTGCGGCCGGGCACGTCGGTGGGTATCTCCGGCGGCACCACCACGCATGCCCTCGCCCGCGAACTCCTCGACGTCCCCGACATCACCGTCGTCACCAATTCACTGCCGGTCGCCGACGCCTTCCACGAGGGCGGCCGCGACGACCAGACCATCCTCCTCACCGGAGGTCAGCGCACCCCGTCGTTCGCCCTCGTCGGACCGCTCACGGTCGCCGCCCTGCGCGGCATCCACGTGGACATGCTGTTCCTCGGTACGCACGGCATGGGGATCGACTCGGGGCTGACCTGCCCCAATCTGATGGAAGCCCAGACCAATCAGGCGCTCGTCGCGTCGTCGCGTCGCGTCGTGGTGCTCGCCGACCACACGAAGTGGGGGGTGACCGCGCTGGCGAACACGATCCCGCTGTCGGACGTCGACATCCTCATCACCGACGCCGGCCTCGAGCGCGCCGCCCAGGAAGCCCTCGCCGATCACGTCGGCGATCTCGTGGTGACACGGGAGAACGCGGAAGGACTTGACGATGACCGTGCGTGACGAACAGGAGGCGCGGGAGGCCCCCGCGCGGGTCCGGATGCGCAAGACCCGGACGACGCTCGCGGACGGCCGCGAACTCCTCTACTTCGACGACTCCGAGCCGTACGTGTCGGGCGGCGCCACCCGGGAACTGGTGGATTCGCGTCCGCTGCCGCCCGCGGTGTCGCAGTCGCAGATGCGTTTCGACGTGCTCACCGGGGAGTGGGTGGTCATCGCCGCGCAGCGGATGGACCGCACGTTCCTGCCGCCGCCGGACGCGTCGCCGCTCGCGCCGAGCCGGCCGGGCAAGGCGCCCACCGAGATTCCGGCCGACGACTACGACGTGGTGGTGTTCGAGAACCGCTTCCCCTCGCTGGCCACGGCCGCCGCGGAGCAGGACCTCCCGGACTGCGTCGACGGTGAAGCGCTGTGGCCGCTGGCACCGGGAGCGGGCAGGTGCGAGGTAGTGTGCTTCACCAGCAACCCGGATGCCGCGTTCGCCACCCTGAGCGTCGACCGGGTCCGCACCGTCGTCGACGTCTGGGCCGACCGCACCGCCGAACTGTCGGCGCTGCCCGGGGTGCGGCAGGTGTTCTGCTTCGAGAACCGGGGCAAGGAAATCGGTGTCACCCTCACTCATCCGCACGGGCAGATCTACGCCTACCCGTATCTGCCGCCGCGCACGGACGCGCTGATCCGGCGTTCCCGCGAGCACTTCGAAAGCACCGGGCGGTTGCTGCTCGCCGACGTCCTCGACGCCGAAACACGCTCCGGCAGAAGGGTGGTCCTGGCAGGCGAACACTGGACCGCGTACGTTCCCGCCGCCTCGCGCTGGCCGCTGGAGGTGCACCTCGCACCGCACCGCGACGTCCGCGACCTCGCCGAACTGACCGACGCCGAACGCGACGAACTCGCGCAGGTGTATCTCGAACTGCTGCGGCGGGTCGACCGCTTCTTCGACGGCGTCGACGCCGTGCCGTACATCGCCGCGTGGCACCAGGCGCCCGTCGGTGAGGACCGCCCGCTCGGACGGCTCCACCTGCAACTGTTCTCGATGATGCGGTCGCCCGGCCGGATGAAGTACCTGGCCGGCTCGGAATCCGGGATGGGTGCGTGGGTCAACGACACCACACCCGAGCGCATCGCCGACCGCTTGCGGGAGGTGGCGTCGTGACTGCCGCACGGTGGGTGGTCCCTGCCGAAGAGCGCACGGTCGCCGACACCGCGGAGGCGTTGTTCCGCAGCACGTTCGGTGGCGCCGCGGACGGTGTCTGGGCGGCGCCCGGCCGGGTCAACCTCATCGGCGAGCACGTCGACTACGCCGGCGGGCTGGTCCTGCCGTTCGCCCTCCCCTACGTCACCGTCGTCGCCGTCCGCGTGCGGGACGACGGGATCCTGCACGCCGTGTCCACCCATACCGGCGAATCCTGGCGGGGTGCGCTCGCCGACGTCGCCCCGGGCCACCCGTCCGGCTGGGCCGCGTATGTCGCCGGGGTGGCGTGGGCGCTGCGCCGGTCCGGACTTCTCACGGCCGGAACAGGTTTCGAGGTGGCAGTGCATTCGACCGTCCCGGTCGGCTCGGGGCTGTCGAGTTCGGCCGCGCTCGAGTGCGCATTCGCTCTCGCCGTCGCCGACCTGGCCGGGCTACCCACGGACGAGTCCGGCCGCCGGCCGCTGATCGACGCGTCCATCCGCGCGGAGAACGAGATCGCCGGGGCGTCCACCGGCGGCATGGACCAGTCGGTCGCGATGCTCGCCCGCCCCGGCCACGCACTGCTCCTCGACTGCCGGGACGGCGCGAGCAGGCACGTCCCGCTCGACTTCCGCTCCGCGGGCGCCCGGCTGGTGGTCGTCGACACCAACGCCCCGCACCGGCTGGTCGACGGCCAGTACGGCAACCGGCGCGCCGCCGTCGAGAAGGCCTGCGCCGACCTCGGTGTCGCCACCCTCCGCGACGTCGCCGACGCCGACGCTGCCGTCGCGGCGCTGAGTTCCCCGGCAGCGCAGCGGGCCCGGCACGTGCTCGGCGAGATCGGCCGCGTCCGGGAGGTCGCCGACCTGCTCGACCGAGGCCGGATCGCGGACCTCGGCGACGCCCTGAACCGCTCGCACGCCTCCCTGCGCGACGACTACGAGGTCAGTTCCGTCGAACTCGACTCCGCCGTCGACGCCGCGGTCGAGGCAGGCGCCTGGGGAGCCCGGATGACCGGCGGCGGCTTCGGCGGTTCCGCGATCGCGCTCGTCCCCCTCGACCGGGTCGACGCCGTCACCGAAAACATCGTCCGCCGGGCCGAATCCGCGTCCCTGCCCACACCGCAGTTCCTGTCCGCCGAGCCGTCGGGCTCGGCCCACCGACTCTGAATTTCCCTACCGATTCTCGAACAACTGATTTCTCGAACAACGAGGAGAAGACCATGGCACGAGTCACGTATGACGCGGCGACCAAGATGTACCCCGGCTCGGACGTGCCGGCAGTGGATTCGTTGAACCTCGACATCGAGGACGGCGAATTCCTCGTCCTCGTCGGCCCGTCCGGCTGCGGCAAGTCGACGTCGCTGCGGATGCTCGCCGGTCTCGAAGACGTCGACTACGGCGCCATCCGCATCGGCGAACGCGACGTCACCGCGCTCGCCCCGAAGGAACGGGACATCGCGATGGTGTTCCAGAACTACGCGCTGTACCCGCACATGACGGTCGCGAAGAACATGGGCTTCGCCCTCGCGATCGCCGGCATGGACAAGAGCGAGATCGGGCGCCGCGTCGAGGAGGCCGCGAAGATCCTCGACCTCGGCGACTACCTGAACCGTAAACCGAAGGCACTCTCCGGCGGGCAGCGCCAGCGGGTCGCGATGGGCCGGGCGATCGTCCGCAACCCGCAGGTGTTCCTCATGGACGAACCGCTGAGCAACCTCGACGCGAAACTCCGGGTGCAGACCCGCACCCAGATCTCGCTGCTGCAGCGCCGACTGGCCACCACCACCGTCTACGTCACCCACGACCAGGTGGAGGCCATGACGATGGGCGACCGCGTCGCCGTCATGAAGGCCGGCGTCCTGCAGCAGTGCGCCAGCCCGAAGACGCTGTACGAGAAGCCGGTCAACAGTTTCGTCGCCGGGTTCATCGGATCACCGGCAATGAACCTGTTCGAGGTGGACGTCGTGCACGGCGCCGCCCGGATCGGTTCGCTGTCGACGCCGATCGAGCGGTCGGTGCTGGGCGCCCTGGACACCGGCCGGGTCGTCGTCGGTGTCCGCCCGGAGGCGTGGACCGTGTCCGATCAGGGCACCGCGGTGAAGGTCGACGTGGTCGAGGAACTCGGCGCCGACGCCTACATCTACGGACGCCTCGTCCGCGACGGCGACCTCGGCGGCCACGACATCGTCGCCCGCGTCAGCGACTCCGCCACCCCGGCCAAGGGCGACGTGATCCGGCTGGCACCGGACCCGGCCCGCCTGCACTTCTTCTCGCCCACCACCGGCGCCCGGCTCGGCGACTGAAACGGGAAGGCGGACAGTGAAACTTCTCGTCACCGGCGGCGCCGGCTACGTCGGCAGCGTCTGCGCGCAGCGACTGCTCGAGTGCGGCCACACGGTCGTCATCGTCGACGACCTCTCGACCGGCAACGCCGACGCGGTGCCCGCGGGAGCGGAATTCGACGAGGACGACGTCGCGAAAGCAGCCCACCGGGTGCTCGGGGCCGGGGATGTCGACGGCGTGCTGCATTTCGCCGCCCGCTCCCTCGTCGGCGAGTCGGTGGAGACACCGGAAACGTACTGGCAGGCCAACGTCGTCACGACCCTGACCCTGCTGGAGGCGATGCGCTCGTCCGGTACCCCCCGGCTGGTGTTCTCCTCCACCGCGGCGACGTACGGTTCCCCGGATTCCGTGCCGATCACCGAGGACGCACCCACCCGGCCGACCAACCCGTACGGCGCCACCAAACTGGCGATCGACCACGCGATCACGTCGTACGCGCACGCCCACGGGCTGGCGGCGTGCAGCCTCCGCTACTTCAACGTCGCGGGAGCGTACGCCGGGCTCGGCGAGAACCGGGCGGTGGAGACCCACCTGATCCCGCTGGTGCTGCAGGTCGCGGCCGGGCACCGCGACGAGATCTCGGTGTTCGGCACCGACTGGCCCACCCCCGACGGCACCGCCGTCCGCGACTACATCCACATCCGCGACCTGGCCGAGGCGCACGTCCTCGCGCTCGAGTCCGCCCGGCCCGGAACTCACCGGATCTACAACCTCGGCACCGGCACCGGGTTCAGCGTGCGGGAGGTGATCGCGTCCTGCGAACGCGTCACCGGGCGGTCCGTCGCCACCCGGGACGCCCCGCGCCGCGCCGGGGATCCGGCGGTCCTCGTCGCGTCCGGCGCCCGGGTGCAGGCCGAACTGGGCTGGCAGCCACGGCACACCGACCTCGACGAGATCGTGGCCGATGCGTGGGCGTATCTGCAGTCGCCGGCCGGACGGCAGCGTTACCGTGGTGCGGTGCGGTCGTGACGGTTCTGCCGCGAGAAGGAGGCTGCTGTGGACGACGCCGATTCCACGAGGCGGAGGCGGATCGTGGAGGTCCTCGTCGAGACCTTCGCCGACCTGATGGAAGCGGACCCGAGCGCGTTCCGCACCAAGTTCCGGAAGATGGCCGCCAACCCGTTCGCGTTCTACCGGGGCAGCGCGTGCCTGTTCTACGACGATCTGCGTGACTTCGACGACCCGTGGGCGGACGAGCGCACCGGCCGCGTGTGGATCCACGGCGATCTGCATCTGGAGAATTTCGGCACGTACATGAACTCGGAGGGCACGCTCGTCTTCGACGTCAACGATTTCGACGAGGCGTACGTGGGGCACTTCAGCTGGGATCTGCGGCGCTTCGTCGCGAGTCTGGCGTTGATGGGCTGGCAGAAGGCGCTCCCCGAGAGCGATGTCCGGGAACTCGCCGAGACGTACCTGCGCAGTTACGTCGAGCAGGTCCTGCAGTACGCGCGGGAGGAGGAGGACGAGGCGTATGCGCTGCGCCTGGACAACTCGCGCGGCGCCATTCACGACCTCCTTCTGAGCGCGCGCCTCGCCACCCGGGTGAGCCTGCTCGAATCCGTCACGGTGCTCGAGGACTACGACCGGCACTTCCGCCGCGGGCGCGGGGTCCGCGAACTGGAGGAGGCCGAACGCGCCACGGTCCGCGAGGCGGTGGAGAAGTACGTCGAGCGGGTCCCCCGCAGCAAGCGGTCCACCCGCCCGGTGTTCTATCGGATCAAGGACGTGGTGGGCCGGAAGGGCTTCGGGATCGGCAGCGCAGGCCTGCCCGCGTACAACGTGCTCATCGAAGGGGCGTCCCAGGCGCTCGAGAACGACATCGTGCTGTCCCTCAAACAGGGCAACGTCGCCGCTCCGAGCCGGATCGTCGACGAACCCGGTGTCCGGGAGTACTTCGAGCACGAGGGTCACCGCACCGCGGTGAGTCAGCGCGCCCTGCAGGTCCACACGGATCCGCTGCTCGGTTACACGGAGATCGACGGCACCGGCTTCGTCGTCGCCGAACTCTCCCCGTACGAACTGGACCTCGACTGGTCCGACCTCACCGAACCCGAGGACATCGCGCCGCTGCTCGAGGACCTCGGCCGGGCGACGGCGAAGGTGCACTGCGTCTCGGACGAGGACAGCGACCAGACCCTCGTGACGTTCCAGACCGAGGACGCGATCCGGAACGTCGTCGACGGCAGGCTGGACGAGTTCGTCGGCGAGATCGTCGACTTCGGCATCGCCTACGCCGAGGTCAGCCGCAAGGACCACCAGCTGTTCGTCGACGCGTTCCGGGAGGGCGAGATCGCGGGCGTGTCCGCGACCTGACCCGGCTACAGGCGGACGGTGTTCAGTTCCTCCAGAACACCTTCCGCGCTGCGGGCCGCGACGGTGCAGGCCCGCGCCGTGAACTGGTCGAGCAACGGGTGCCGTGCGCGTTCACGCCACTTCCGCACCGCGGCGAGCGCCCGCATCCGCTGCAACTCCACGGAGTCGTCGCCGTCGGTGCCCAGTCGTTCCGGGATCTGGATTCCGAAACCGCCGATCAGGCGTTGCAGTTCGGCGACGTCGTCGGCGGGCAGCCCCACCTCGGTGGACCGCAGCCGCCCGAGCAGTCGCAGTTCCTGGAAGCCGTGCACGTCGGACAGCAGTCGTTCGGCCGACATCAGGATCTCGCCCGCCCCCGGCACCGGATGCGCCGTGAGGACCCGCTTGAGTGCGACGAGCGCCGAGTGGGTCTTCAACTGATCGGCCCGCTGCCCGAACTGGATGTCGATCACCTGACGCAGTTCGTCGAGCCCGCTGCGTTCCACCAGTTCGGCCGCCAGCGTCGGCGAGTCCTTGGTGCCCAGCCGGATCAGGGTGACGGCCATCCGGATCCCGAAGAGCCCGAAGCGGTCTGCCAGCTGGGCCCGCATCCGGGCGTCCACGGGAAGCGGGCTGTCCTCCCGTGCGAACCGGTCGGCCGAGAGCATCGCCAGGTTCAGATCGTCCACCGGCACCTCGGCGAGATGCTGGAACGCCGTGAACTCGGCCTGGCGCATCGTGCGGGCCCCGAGCGCCAGCAGACCCGCGACGGGGACGACGGCCTGGCACAGCCCGGTGCGCTCGAGTTCGCCGGCAAACCGGGACGCCACCTCCTTCGCCGACATCATGGCGTCCAGGCGTCCGGCACCCACCTCGTCGGCCCGGGACACGACCCCGACCACACCGAGCGGTCCCGATTCGTCGCCGACGTGGTCGCCGATCTGACCGAGGAACTGGACGTCGGTCGCGTTGAGCGTGCGCAGCAGGTAGACCACGGCGTCGGCGCCGGACGCCTCGTTGTCCGGGGTGAGCATCTCGAGGGTGCGGGCCGAGACGTCCCGGGACAGCGAGGACGTGCCCGGGGTGTCGATGATCGTCGTGTGCGCCAGCGCGGACGACGGCCACTCCACGTCGAGGCGGTCCACCTGGTCGGCGGTGAGGTGACCGAGGTCGAATGTGAGATGTCCGTCGCGGCGCAGCACCGGGACGTTCGCCGAACGCTGGCCGCCGGTGCCCGGGTCGGGCTGGTACCAGGCCGTCACGGTGGGCGTCGACCCGCTCCGGTACCAGGTGACGACGCGGGTGCACTCGGTGGCGTCGGTGGGGGCGATGTCCTGCCCCACCAGGGAATTGAGCAGCGTGGACTTGCCGGCCTTCAGCGAACCCGCCAGCGCCACCCGCAGCGGTTGTTCGAGTCGCCGGGCGCATTCGGTCAGCTGATCCCGGATCTCGGGGCGGCCCGCGTACAACTGCCGGGCGGACGCGATGAGTGCCCGGGCCTCGTGGAGCGGAGCGGCGGTCATGCCGTGACCGCTCCCGCGTCGCCTGCGACGAGTTGCGCGGCCTGCTGCTTCAGCTCGGAGGCGACGTGCAGATCCTTCTCGAGTTGCGCGATGCGGCGGGTCCGCTCGGTGGACTCGAGGTTCGCCGCCTCCTGCGCGGCCCGCAGCGACTCGTTGATCGACCGCAGCGCCTGCTCGGCGATCGCGGTGAAATGATCACGCAGCAACCGCTGGATCGACCGGAGCCGATCCTTCGACTCCTTGCCCACCTGGAAGCTGGCGTCGTCCGCGAACCGGCGGATCGCGGTCTTCGCCTCGGCCCGCCGCTTCAGGATCCGGCTCTCCCGGTCTTCCCGGTACGCCTTGGTCCCCAGCAGGACTCCGGCGCCGATCGAGATCGGATTGACCAGGGCCATCCCCATCATGGTGGTGATCAGACCGAACATGAGGACGCCACCGTAGGACCCGCGCATCCCGACGAGGACCTTCTGCGTGATCCCGATGCGCCCCGCCTCGAGGTCGGCGAGCGAGGCCACGGGTTCGAGGACCCCGTCCACGTCCGCGACGTCCAGGTGCGGCAACTCGACGGAACCCGTCTCCGCGAAGTGCTGCGCCACCACCTCGGCCAGCCACAGCGCCCGGTCGTGGGCCCACACGAAGTTGTCGCCGATCGCGGTGGCGAACTCCTGCTCGAGCCACTGCCCCAGCGCGTCCCAGTCCTTGCCGGGATCGCCCTCGTCGACGGTCTCCTCCGCCTCCCGGGTGACGCGGCGCAACCGGTCCCGCAGGTCGTGGTCGATGTCCGCGGCCAGGTCGGCGATGCCGTCGCCGAGCGTCTGCTGCCACAGCGACGTCTTCTTGTGCAGTTCCTCCGCGGCGGCCTTCGCCTTCTGCAGTTCCGCGACCGCTGCGACGCCCTTCGCCGGATCACGCAGGGCGGCAAGCTCACTGCCGATCCCCAGGGTCAGATGCTCAGCAGCCGACGACACGTCCAGCGACACGGCCCGGCGGGTGTTCGCCTCCGCACGCGCCACCACCCGGTCGCGCAGAAATGCGTACAGCTCGACGAAACCGGATTCGGTGTTGAGTTCCTCGTCCTGCAGTCGCAGCGCATGCGAACGCAACACCGAGGAGATCGGGATCAGGGGAACATCCAGACCGGCGCGTGCGAGGTGCCCGCGATCGGCCTCGACGATCTCGCGCCAGTGCGGGTACAGGTCGGTCTTGCTGATCAGGCAGGCCACCGACGGGCACAGGCTCGTGACCTGGCGGATGAAACCGAGTTCCGGCTCGGTGAATTCCTGGCTGGCGTCGGAGAGGACGAACACGGCGTCCGACGCCGGAATCAGACCGAGCGTGCTCGCGGCGTGCGGGTTGCCCGCGCCGCCGACCCCGGGGGTGTCGACCAGGACCAGCCCGTCGGCGAGCAGCGGGCTCGGGACGTTGACCTCCACCCGCAGCACCTCCCGGCCTCCGGCTCGGGGCGAGGCCGGGGTGATGCCGTTCAGCTCGTCGAGCGGCAGCGGCACCCGGATCGGGTCGGCCCCCGGATCGGCGAGGACCAGTTCCGCCGACGCGGTCTCCGCGTTCTGGACGACGGTGGGGATCGCCGTGGTCTCGTCGTCGCCCACCGAGCACACGGTGAGATTGAGAAGGGAATTCACGAACTGGCTCTTCCCCTGCTTGAGCGGCCCGACCACCACGATCCGCATCCGCGGGTCCTGCACCCGGCTGCGGGCCGAATCGAGGCGCTGCGCCAGGTCGCCGCGACCGAACCGCTTCGCCACGTCCAGGGCCTGCTCGAGCAGTGCCGTCATCGACTGCGACCGGGCTGGACTCTTCTCGGCGGCTGCACTGTCCATGAGCTTCGTTGACCCGCAATTCTTCCGACCTCGTGCGGGCACCTGCTCGGTGCCCCGACACCCGACTGTGTGAAACAGCCCCGCACGCATAACGCGTCCGGGGCTGATTTCGTTACATCGTACGGCGGTCCCGGCCGCCCCGTCTGGGGGATGCCGGAACCGCCGTTTCATCACGGCTCGAGGTGATCGACCACGCCCGTGACGTCGTGCGAGAGGTCCACCGAGGAGTCGGTGTCGCCGAACAGCGAACCGTCGGTGTCTGCGTGCAGGCCCGAGTCGGCGCCGAACGCGTTGTCCGCGTCGATCGACGACCAGGTGTCGGCGCCGGTGTCGACGGCACCGCCCAGGGTGGATCCCAGGCCGCCGGCGATCGAACCGGTGGTGTCGGCGACTGCGCCGCCGACCGCTCCGAGGTCCGCGGAACCGTCCGCGCCGGCGTCCGCACCGGCATCCGCGCCGGCAGATCCGCCACCCGCGACCGAGCCACCGGCGGACGCTGCGCCGTCGAGGGCACCGCCCACTGCGGCTCCGCCGTCGACCGCTCCACCGACGGCACCGTCGAGGGCGCCGCCGACCGAGGTGCCGAGGGATCCGAGACCGCCCACGCCACCGGACAGTCCGGCGCCGAGGTCGGCGGCCGCGTCGGTGGTGGCGTCCAGGCCACCGGTAAGACCGGCGGTGGCGTCGACGGCGCTGTCCACGCTGCCTTCGAGTCCGCCTGCCACGTCGCCGCCGATTCCGGCAGCGGCGTCCACGGTGCCGCCCAGACTTCCGCCGACGTTCGCGGCCGTGTCCAGAGCGCCACCGACCGTGCCGCCCAGGTTGGCGGCCGTATCCAGGGCGCCACCGACCGTGCCGCCCAGGTTGGCGGCCGTGTCCAGGGCACCGCCGAGGTTCGCGTCCAGGCTCGCACCGGCGTCGGCGACCGCGCCGACCGAGGCGCCTGCCTCGCCGACCGCGTCCACGGCACCGCCGACGCTGCCGGTCAGTGCCGAGCCGAGGCCCGCACCGGTTTCGAAGATTCCGCCGAGACCACCGGTGAGGCCGCTGGTCAGACCGGCGCCCAGGCCACCGGCCGTGTCCAGTCCGCCGACCAGGTTGGTTCCGAGGCTGCCGCCCAGGTCCGCTCCGGCGTCGGCAACCGCGCCGACACCCGCCGCGACACCGGCACCGATGCCGGCCGCAGCGTCCGCGCCGCCCGCCACACCGCCGCCGACGGCGCCGCCCACGTTGCCCGTGACGTCAGTGCCGACGTCGAGCAGCCCGCCCAGCGCGCCGTCGATGCCGCTGGTCAGGCCACCCGCGAGACCGGTGCCCGCGTCGAGCGCACCGTCGAGGGCGCCGCCCACGCCGGCTGCGGCGTCGAGTCCGAGGTCGGCGTCCAGAGCGGAGTCGAGATCGAGGCCGCCACCGGCCTCCAGTGCCGTTTCCAGTGCGGAACCGAGGGTCGCGCTGAGGTCGCCGTCCGCGCCGAGGACGCCGCCGAGAGCGGTGCCCAGCGTGCTGCCGATGCTTCCCTCCGCGCCGAGGACGCTGTCGAGGTCGAGGGCGCCGCCGGTCTCCAGCGCACCGCCGAGCACTCCGCCGAGGGCCGCGCCGAGATCGGCGCCCGCAGCGCCACCGGCACCGAACGCGCCGCCGAGCAGACCACCCAGATCGGTCGCCCCGCCGAGGTCGACTCCGCCGTCCGCGCCGAGCACCGCGTCGAGCGCCGCACCCAGGCCTGCGGTGGCGTCACCGTCGACTCCGAGCACTCCACCCAGCGCGCTGCTGATCGTGGTTCCCAGATCGGCACCGGTGTCGAGGACACCGCCCAGCCCGAGGCCGCTCTCCAGCGCGCCGCCCAGGACCGTTCCCAGGTTCGCGCCTGCGTCGCCGCCCAGACCGAGGGCACCGCTCAGCGCCGTGGTCAGTTCCGACGTCAGTTCGCCGCCGAGGCCGAGGTCGCCGCCCAGACCGAGGTCCAGTCCGCCGTCCAGCAGACCGCCGAGGTCGATGCCCGTCACGCCGCCGGCGCCGAGTGCGGCGTCGAGGGTGCTGCCCAGTTGCGTGGCCAGGCCACCGTCCAGCCCGAGGGCGCCGCCGAGGACCGTGCCGAGTGCGGCGTCCAGTCCCAGACCGCTGTCGAGTGCACCGGACAGTGCGCCGCCGAGGCCGCCGTCCAGGTCGAGGGCGCCGCCGAGCAGACCGCCCAGGGCTCCACCCAGGTCACCACTGACGTCGCCGCCGGCGCCGAGGACGCCGCCGAGGATGCCGCTCAGCGCGCCACCGAGGCCGCCGTCGGCTCCGAGCACGGCACCGAGGTCGAGTCCGCCGCCGGCACCGAGCACGGCGTCCAGCGCGGTGCCGAGACCGGCCGTGAGGTCGCCGCCGACTCCGAGTTCGCCGCCGAGCAGACCGCTCAGGGCACCGCCGAGGCTGCCGCCCGCACCGAGGATCGCGTCGAGGTCCAGTCCGCCGCCCAGGTCCGCGATCGAACCGAGCGTCGCGCCGAGCGCGCCGCCGAGGTCTGCGCCGAGGTCGCCGCCCGCACCGAGGACACCGCCGAGCGCGCCACCGAGGACCCCGCTGAGGTCGGTGCCGAGGACTCCGCCGAGCGAACCGGCGACGTCGCCGAGCAGGTCACCGCCGAGCAGGCCGTCGAGGGTCGCGCCCAGTCCGCCGCCGGCGCCGATTGCCGCGTCGAGGGCACCGCCCAGCGAGCCACCGAGACCGGCGTCGACACCGAGCACGCTGCCGAGGGTCGTTCCGAGCACGCCACCGAGGTCGAGGCCGGCACCGAGTCCGGCGAGGATGTCACCGTCCACGCTGCCACCGAGGTCGACGACGCTTCCGAGGGCGGCACCGAGAGCCGCACCCAGCTCGGCGCCGAGGTCGCCGCCGATGGACAGTGCCGGCGCGAGGATCCCGGTGAGACCACCTGCCACGTCGACCACCGGCAGGGCCGTGATCGCCGCGGTGAGGGTGGTGCCGAGCTGGGCCGTCAGGTCGGTGCCCAGACCGAGCACTCCGCCGAGGGCTCCGCTGATCACGGCGCCGAGGTCGAGTGCGCTGCCGAGGTCGAGGCCACCGGTGAGGGAGAGTGCCGCGTCAAGAGCCGCACCCAGCGCGGCACCGAGCTGCGCACCGATCTCGCCGCCGATCTCCAGTGCGGCACCGAGCGCGGCGCTCAGACCGGCCGCGAGTTCCGCGGCGAAGTCGAAGTCGCCGCCCAGGCCGGCGCCCAGACCGAGGCCTGCGCCGGCACCGATACCGACCGCACCGCCGAGGCCGCCACCGAGACCGAGGCCGGCGCCCAGGCCGCCACCGAGTCCGCCGCCGACACCCGCGCCGAGACCGCCTGCGACGTCACCGACGACGCCGGCACCGGCGTTGACGATCGCCGCCAGATCGGCTCCACTGCCCGCGAACAGACCCGACTCCGCGACCAGGGGAGCGACGGAGACGATGTCCGCGTGGCTCACACCCTGCAGGCCGGCAGCGCACAGCGCGTCGGTCGGGTTGGCGCAGTAGGCCGCCGCAGCCTGCTCGTCGCGAAGAAGGCCGAGGATGAAGTCGAGGACGGCGTTGGTAGCCATGGCAATCTCTCCTGTGGTCGAGGTTCGGGGAGTTCGGGTGGCCACCACAACTGCTGTGACGGCGAGTGAAATACACGTTATGGATCGGCGGCCCCCTTCCCAACGGGGCGGCGCCCCCTACTCACCGGCCCCGGTATCGGGGATCTCCCATCGGGGGTCGGGCCCCCGCCGTTAGGGGGTAGGGGGGCATTAGGGGATCGGCCCCGTAACTGCCGTCGACCTGCGCATCGGCGTAACGAAACGGCCGCCGCACGCGACAATTCGAGTGACCACGACGGCCCCGGCCGTCACATACGACGGCGGCACCGTCCGTCTGACACAGGCGGCGTGACGCCCGCCCGGACCACAGGAGTGGAACATGGCTGCAGCGCTCGGCATCGGTGTCGGATCGGTCAACACGGTGGCCGCCGTCGACACGGACGGGGCGAGCGTGACGGATGCCGCCGACCTCACCGTCCTGTCCCGCGCAAGCGTTCTGCACCTCTCCCCCGACCGCGCACCCCTCCTCGGCGGCGACGGCGGCGAACCGGACGCCGTGACGGTGTCCGACTTCGCGAACCGCGTGGGCGACCCGGTCGGGATCCTCACCGACGACGGCTCGACCTACTCCGGCGAAGACCTCGTCGCCACCGCCGTGAGCTGCATCGTGCACGAGGCGGCATCCGGCAGGCACGGTCTCCCGGCCACCGTCGTCGCCCACCCGACCGTCTGGCCGCCGTACACCGTCGGGGTCCTCGCCGACGCGCTCGAGGAGGCCGGCGTCGCGGACGCCACCCTCGTGTCGGAGGCGCAGGCGGTGATGACGTGGCTCGAACGGACCCGCGGCACCCTCGGCGACGCGCTGACCGTCATCTACGACCTCGGCGGCACCTCACTCGACATCACCCTGTTCCGTTCGGACGCACACGGCACGGAGACCGGCGTCCTCGGCAAGCCGGTGCGGTCCGAGGACTTCGGCGGCGCCCACTTCGACCACGCCACCATGCAGTACGTCCTCGGCAACGTCGCCGAGGAGTTCGGCGACATCGACCCGTTCGCCCCCGACACCGTCGCCGCGCTGACCCGCCTGCGGACCCGGTGCACCGCGGCGAAGGAGGCACTGTCCTCCGACACCGAGGCCACCATCGGCATCGAACTGCCCGGCATCTCCACCGATGTGCGCCTCGTCCGCTCGGAACTCGAAGACCTCATCCGCGAACCCCTGCAGGACTCGGTGACCCTGGTCCGCGAGAGCATCCACGCCGCCGGTCTCGAATCCAGCGACGTCACCCAGGTGGTGCTCACCGGTGGCAGCGCCGCCATCCCGCTCGTCGCCGAACTCCTGTCCGCGGAGCTGCGGGTTCCCGTCGTCGCGGCCGAACGTCCGGGCCACACCGCCGCCCTGGGTGCGGCGCTGCTCGCCGCCGACCGGGATGCGGGACGCGCCGCCGCCCCGACCGTCGCGCGGATGCCGGTCGTCGTTCCCACCGCCGCGCCCGCGTCGGCAGCGCCCGCCGCCGCCCCGGCTGTCGAGTCGGACGCCGACACCGTCGTCCTCCCCGCCCGGCCGCCCGCACCGAGACCCGTCGACCCCGCCCCCACCGGGATGTCGCGCAAGAAGAAGGCCGGGATCATCTCCGCGTCCGTCGCCGCCATCGCCCTGCTCGCCGCGGGCGGGCTGTCGCTCGGCACGGCCTTCGACGTCGCACCGGCGTCCAGTTCGGGTTCGACCACCTCGCAGTCGTCGGGCACGTCGGCGGGTGCGGCCGCCACGTCCGGTGTTCCGGCGGAGGCCGCCGCGACGGGCGCCGTCGCACCCGGCACCGAGGCCGCGGGTGTCGCCGCCGCGACCGGGGTTCCCGGCACCGCGGCCGGCGTCGCGACTCCGGTCGCCGCACCCGGCACCGTCCCACCCGGCACCGTCGCACCTGCCGCGGCCCCACCGGTTGCCGCGGCGCCCGGCACCGCCCCGGCCCCCGCCGCCGCGGCGCCTGCACCGGCACCGGCACCCGCTGCTCCCGCACCGGCACCTGCGCCCGCTCCGGCACCGAGCGTTCCGTCCGACGGCGGCGCCGCGATCGCCAACACCATCGTCGGTGGTGCCGGCGCGGTCGGCGACACGGTCACCGGGGTGGGCGACACGGTCGGCGGCGTCGTCGGCGGAGTCACCGGACTGGTGCCCGGCGTCCTCGGCAACGGCGGATAGAGCGCCGGTGTCCTCGCTGCCCTCACCGCTTCCTCCCACCGAACTCGCGGACCTCGACGGCCCGCAACTCTCCGCTCTCGCACTGGTTCTGCTCGGCAGCGACCTCGACGAGACCGTGGTCGCCCGGGTACTCGATGTCGAACCCGACCGCGCCCGCGCCGCAGTCGACGCGCTCCGTTCGGACGGCTGGGTCGACGAACGGGACACGCTGGTTCTCGATCGCACGCATCTCACGACGACGCTCGGCGAGAACCGCCTGCACACGCTGGCCCGCCGCCTGCTCGCCCATCACGTCGACGGCGGAACGCTCACGCTGCCCGTCGCCCGCGCGGTGGCCGCGACCGGCACACCCAGCGACGAGCTGAGCCAATTCCTTTGCGCCCAGGCCGAACTCGCCGAACCGGCCGTCGCCGTCGCGTTGTACGCCGAAGCCGGACGGGTCGGCAGGCTCCGCGACGGCGCCGTCGTCGCGCATGCCGAGGCGAGCGCCCTGAACGGTGACCTCGACACCGCCGTCGGCCTGGCCGATTCCGTCCTCGAACGATCCGCGACCGTCGACGGTCCGGAACTCGCTGCGGCCGTGCGCATTTCGGCAGCGGGCGCCGCGTTCTGCGGCATGATCGACCGCAGCGCCGAACTGTATGCCTGGCTCGGTGCGGACCGGGCGGGCGCCGACGCCTCCGTCGCCGCCTCCGTCCTCGTGGTCGCGGGCCGGCTCGACGACGCCGAAGCCGTCCTCGCGACGAGCGCTGGCGCACCCCCCACCGCCGCCACCGCCGGCGCGGCCCTCGTCGCGACCGGACTCGTGCAGTCGGTGTCCGCGTCCGCGAATGCGGCACTGAACTCACTGACCCGCGCCCTGTCGCTGCCCGGCCGCGCGTCGCGGCCGCGGATGCTGCCCGACTCCCCCGCCGCGATCACCGCCCTCGCCGCACTCCACTGCGGCGAACTCGCCCACGCGGACGCCGTCCTCATCCGCGCCCGGGACGCTGAGCGCCCCGGCAGTGTCACCGCGAACCGGCACCAACTGCTCACCGCGTGGACGTCGATGGTCCGCGGCGACCTCACGTCGGCGCAGTCCCGGCTCGACGGTCTCGACGCCGCGACGATGCACCAGCGCGATCTGCTGTTCGTCCACGGCCTGCGGGTTGGGCTGGCGCGGCGCACCGGCGACAACGCGGCGCTGCTCCAGGCGTGGGCGGGCGCGCAGGGGGTGCTCGCCGAATACTCGGTGGACCTGCTGAGCCTGCTGCCGCTCGGCGAACTGTGGCTCACCGCGATCCGCGTCGGCGAACCCGGCCGGATCACCCACCTCGTCGAGGACGCCCGGTCGTTGCTGCGGACCCTCGGCGAACCGGCGATGTGGGGATCGGCCCTGCACTGGTACGGCGTGCAGGCCTCGATCCTCGCCGAATGCCCCGCCGATCTGATGCCGCACGCCCGCGCACTCGGTGAGGCCGCCAAGGTCAGCCCGTACGCGTCCGGGCTCGCCACCGCCGGTCGCGCCTGGCTGCGCGTGCTGCAGGGCGACATCGACGCCGCCTCCGTCGAGGACGCCGCCCGCACCCTCGACCGGATCGGCCTGCCGTGGGACGGCGCGCGCCTCGCCGGTGAGGCCGCGCTGCGCGCCTCCGACACCAGGGTGGCGACCACCCTGCTGCAGGTCGCGCGGGCCCTGCGCCAGCCGACGTCCGCCGGCAACGGCGCCGACTCCGCGGTCGTGCCGAGCCCGAACACCCCGGGGTCGCTCACCGACCGCGAGGCGGAGGTCGCCGACCTGCTCGTCCAGGGGCTGACGTACCGGGAGATCGGGTCGCGCCTCTACATCTCCGCGAAGACGATCGAGCATCACGTCGCCCGGATCCGGCGGCGACTGGGCGCCGGGTCGCGCTCGGAACTGTTGTCGATGCTGCGTGCGATGGGCCACGGGTCTGCGGCTTCGCCACCCGTGAGTACTTCTTAACCGCCGGCGGTTAACAAGTACTCACGGGTGCCGGATGTAACCATTCGACCGCGGGAGGCGACACACTGTGCACATGGTGCGATGATGCACCCCTCTGAACCGTGCCAGTAAGGATCTTCCATGACCACCGGAGTCGGACTCACCGTCGGCGATTCGGTTTCCACGGCGGTGGTGACCGCTTCCGGAACCGACGTGAGGACGATCGAACACCCGTCCGTCCTGTTCACGGCCCCAGACGGCACCGTGCAGCTCGGCGACCCCGGCACGGAGTCGACGGGCGCCGTCCGCGACTTCCTCGCACGCGTGGGCGAGCCCGCGGGCATCGAGTACGCGGGTTCCCTGACCCGCGCCGAGGACCTCGTCGCGACGGCGATGTTCTGCCTGTTCCGGGAGGCGTCGGACGGACTGTCCGGGACGGTGAAGGTCACCGCGACCCATCCGTCGGACTGGGCGCCGGAGATCGTCACCAAGCTGCGTGAATCGCTCGATTACATGGGTCTGGGCGAGGCGACGCTCATCCCGGAGTCGGTGGCGCTCGCCGCGTCGCCCGAGTCCCCGGCCCACGGCGCGGCGCTGCTGGCGGCCGGGTTGGCGTTGACCGACGAGGACACGAGCGCCGACACGGAGTCGATTCCCGTCGTCGAGGCCCCGCTGCACACCGCGTATTCCGCCGTGACGGCGGTGCCGGCGGCCGCTGCTGCTGCATCCGCGGACGCGTTTCCGTCGGCCGAGACCGAGGCGTCCACTCCGGCGAGCACGCCGACCGCACCCGCCAAGCGCCCCGACCGTCGGCCGCTGATCATCGCCGGCGTCGCCGCGGCCGCACTGGTGGTGGCCGGTGGGGCGGTCGCGTTCGCGCTCACCGGCAACGGCAGCACCGCGGTCCCGTCGATCCAGGACGCCCAGACCGCGGCGGTGACGACGACGACCACGCGACCCACACCGGTCGCGCCTGCGGTGTTCCCGACGGCGAGCACGCAGGAGGTGGCCGTGACGACGGAGGTGGAGGCCCCGATCCCGGTCGCTCCCCCGCCCGCGCCGGTCGTGACGACATCCGTGTTCCCGCCCCCGCCCCCGCCGACGACGACGACCACGACGACGACGACGCCGGTGATCACCCTTCCCTCGATCACCACGGTCCCGCAGACCACCACGACGACGACTGCCGCAACGACCACGACGACTTCGTCGGAGACGACCACCACCACGACGACGCAACCGCTGGCCGCGACCACCACCACGACGACTCCGGTGCGGCCCGCGCTGAAAACGCCAGGTCAGTGAGGCTTCGATCACACCTCCCGGACAGGTCGACCCGTCCGTAGCTTAAGGTGGGGCGCTGATACCCACCCCAGAAGGAATCCTCAGTGAACGGATTCCGTGCAGAAGGGATTTCATGCGTAACGTGCTGGCGCACCGCGCCGCTGTTGTAGGCGCCTCGGCAATGCTTCTTCTCTTTCCGTTTTCCACTGCCGCCCAGGCCGACCCTGTTACGCAGCCCGACACCACGCAGCTGAGCGCCGACAAGTTGCCGGCCGAACTCGTCGAGGCCATTACCCGCGACCTGAAGATCAGCCCGCAGGAATACCTCGACCGCGCCGCGAAGGCACAGGAGCTGGGTAGTTACGCCGCGGACTTCCGGGAGGAGCATCCGGACGACTTCGCCGGGGCGTGGATCGGCCTCGACGGCAACCCCGTCGTCGCGGTCACCACGAACGAGGCCGCCGACGCCGCAGCCAAGGCCGGGTACGACACCCGCATTGCGCCGGTGTCCGCGAACGGCCTGGAGAAGACCCTCTCCGACGTGAACGGCTGGATCGCGGGACTGCCGAAGGACGTGGCTTCCCAGGTCAACTCCGCGTCGATCGACGTTCTCGACAACCGCGTCGTCATCGATGTCGTCAACAGCCCCGTCGGCCAGGCGCTGAACCTGCCGACGCTGCTCGCCAACGTCAAGGTGATGCTGAGCCCCGGCGGCGGCGGTCCGGTGGAGCGGGGTCCCCTCGCCGGCGACACGTACATCACCACCGCGGGTGAACTGCCGAAGACGCCGATCTCGGAGATCTCCGTCTGCTCGCTCGGCTTCAACGCCGTCGACGACAGCGGCCAGGCCGTCAACATCAGCGCCGGGCACTGCAACCCCGTCGAGGGCCAGCCGTCGCCGGTGTTCCTCCCCAACCATCAGAACGTCGACGACAGCCAGCAGATCGGCGCGTTCTCGAAGTCGTCGGTGGGTAACCCGGCCGACAAGCTCGACTACTCGGTGATCAAGCTGAACGACGCGGGCGTCAAGGCCGGTCTGGACCGTCCCGCGGTGCGCGGCGCGAACGGCACCACCCTGGAGATCACCGGCACCGCCCGTCCCGTCGTCGGCGCCCCGATCTGCAAGTCGGGTCAGACGTCGTCGTTCACGTGTGGTGTGGTCGCCGCCGATCACGTCGAGACGCAGTTGTTCGTGGCCGACGGTTCGAGCCGCGTGATCAACGGTTTCGCGGGCACCGCCTGCACTCTCGCGGGTGACAGCGGCGGCGCCATCGTCACCGGCACCCTCGCGCTGGGCATCACCAGTGGTTCCAACGCCGCCGGCGCCCCCAACTGCACGGAGGCGAACCTGGTGCTGGCACCGGAGGGCGGCACGGCCAGCCTCGGCATCCCGGTCGCGGACATCGTGGACACGGTCGGATCCGGGATGCACGTGCGCACCATCTCCGACTAGTTCGCCACCGCTTTCACCCTGCGCCCGGTGCCCGTTTCGTCACGGACACCGGGCGCAGGTGTGTGTACGGCAGGGTGCCGCGACGGTCCGGTGTCCGCTTTGTCCAGCTGCGTCGCCCGCCGAGAGTGTTACAGGTGGGAATAGACGGGGCGAACCCATATAGTCGACTCCGACTGTGTACGGCCTTACCCGTCAGGGGGGTCGTATTCGCGTGCGCCCGCGAGGCAACTGCGAACAAACAACATAGAAAGGCCCCCATGCGAAGCTCCATCGCACGTCGTGCCGCCGTGTTCGGCTCCGCCGCGCTGCTGCTCCTCGGTCCGGTCACCGCCTCTGCTCAGGCCGATCCGGTCGAGCCGGGAGTGTCCGGCCAGGCCGCCAAGCTTCCCGCGGAACTGATCGACGCAATTTCGCGTGATCTGTCGCTGAGCCCGGATCAGTACCTGGAGCACGCCGAGCTGGGCCAGAAGCTGGCCGAGTTCGCGAAGATCGCCCGCACCCAGTTCCCGGACGCGTTCGCCGGAACGTGGCTCGACAACGCAGGCACCCCGATCGTGGGGCTCGCCGACGGCGCCGACAAGGAGGCCGCGGTCGCCGCGGCCGACAAGGCCGGCTTCCAGGTGAAGGATGTGGCACAGAGCGAGAGCAGCCTGCAGGCGCAGGTGAAATCGCTCGACGGTTGGCTGGACACCCAACCGCCCGCGGTCGC
Source organism: Rhodococcus pseudokoreensis (assembly GCF_017068395.1). Classification (NCBI taxonomy): domain Bacteria; kingdom Bacillati; phylum Actinomycetota; class Actinomycetes; order Mycobacteriales; family Nocardiaceae; genus Rhodococcus; species Rhodococcus pseudokoreensis. Next base: position 1,897,304 of record NZ_CP070619.1, read on the forward strand.
CGATCTCGTTCGCGGCGTCGCCATCGACATCGTCAACAACGATCTCGTGCTCCGCGCCGACAACGTGGGTGGGTTGCAGCTTCCGGACTTCCTGAAGGGCGCCCGCGTCGTGCAGTCGCCTGCGACGGCCGCTCCGCTGCCCTCCACCGACCTCACCCCCATCGCCGAACCGCTGCCCGCCGACGCCCTGCTGGGCGGCGACGCGTACGGCTCGCTCGGCGGCGGAGTGGGGCTGCGCTGCTCGCTCGGGTTCAACGGCACCGACGGGTCGGGCCGGCCCGTGAACATCACGGCAGGGCACTGCGACCCCAACCGGGGCGCTGCAGGCACCTCGGAGGCCTCGGAGGCATTCTCCCTGGTCCAGGGTGGCACCGGTCCGCGGATCGGCACGTTCGCCAAGACCAGCCTGGACATCCACGACTACTCGATCATCCGGGCCGACGACGACGCCGCCCGACGGTTCGAGAACAACGGCGTCCGGGTGCCCGGTGCGGCGCCGGTCGCGATCACCGGAACCGCCGACCCCGTCGTCGGCGCCCCGGTGTGCAAGTCGGGTCTGACGACCGGCTTCACCTGCGGTCGTGTCACGTCCGTCGCGCAGACCGTCGCGGTCGGTGAGCGCACGCTGGCCGACAGCTTCTCGACGAGCATGTGTGCCCTGCAGGGCGACAGCGGCGGCACCATCGTGACCGGCACGCTGGCCCTCGGCATCTCGAGCGCCTCCAACGTCGGGCAGTACCCGATCTGCCAGGTCGCGGACGTCGTCACGTTCGTCCTCGGCGAGAGCCCCGAGTTGTTCGCGACGCCGATCAACGAGGTGCTGGCGGAGAACCCGGGTCTGCGCGTGCGCACCTCGTAACGCACCCACCGACGACGACGGCCCGCTTCCCTTCGGGGAGGCGGGCCGTAGTCGTCTGTGACGGATCACGACGAGCTTTGCGTCAGTGCGACATCGGCGACCCCTGCAGGGCCGCACACCATTTCGCGCTGACTACCGTGTGCGCGAAACCGATCAGGAGGTGGGTTCGGGCGCGGGCGGAACGAATGGGGTGTTGACGGTGACGAGGTACTGGATTCCGAGGATCACCAGTGCGGCGCCGCCGACGAAGATGGTTCCGGCCAGCCCGCCTGCGGCGAATCCCGCCAGCAGTCCGCCGAGGCAGCCGACCGGAGCGCCGACCACGGTCACGGCGAGCAGTCCGCACCCGACCACGAGACCGACGACACCGAAGATCACACCGAAGATCAGGCCGCCGATCAGCGTCGCGTACCCGAGGTAGCTGTTGAAGTCGGCCAGCGCCGAATCGTCGCGCTCCTTCTGGGTGTCGAATCCGTCCTGCGCCACCGACTTCAGCGAAGACGCGACGTCCTCGGGGACGTGCGGGGTGAGCGTCACCGTTCGCCCGTCGAGGTCGGCGTCGATCGGGTAGACGGCGTCGCCGACACGAATCGTGAGAGGCAGTGCGGCCACCACCTTGCCGCTGTCGTCGACCACCTCGATCGCGTCACCGATGTCGGTGACCCGGAAGGCGCCCGCGTCGATCGACGTGATCACGGACTCGCCCTCGGCGTGGGCCTCGTAGCCGATGTCGGACGATTCCTGCTGTGCCATCGGGGCCGCGTGTGCGGTTCCGGCAGAGATGCCGAGCGCCGCGACGACGAGGACCGCTGCTCCGGTGAGAGCCCGCAGATTCCGCGCGAACCGGCCGCTCATGCCGTGGGTTCCGGCGCGACGAACGGGCTGTTGATCGTGTTCAGGTACTGGATGCCCAGGACGACCAGGGCGCCGCCGCCGACCACGATGGTGCCCGCGAGCGCGACGACGGGCGCGACGATCAGCGCACCCCCGATGCACCCTGCCACCGGCCCGGCGAGGCCGAGGAACGGAATCACCAGGGCAGCGGTGCCGGGGATGATGCCGATCGCACAGCCGATGGCCCCGCCGATGATGGCGGCGACGATCGCGGTGATCGCACTCGTGATGCCGAGTTGCTGCTGGAAGTCGTCGAGCGCGCGGTCGTCGCGTTCCTGTTTGTCCTGCGGTGCGGCCACGTCGTCGAGGGTGATCCGCTCCGACACCGGGACGGGGGTCGCTGCGGACGGATCCATGTTCGGGACGAGTCGCAGGACGCGCGCGGACTCGTCGACCGCCACGGAGAACGGATGCTGCAGGTCGTCGACCCGGAAGAAAGTGGGAATGGACGCGACGACACGGCCACTGTCGTCGACCACGTCGACGGTGTCGTTCGCGGCGTTGATCGCGAAGGCGCCGGCGTCGAGGGTGGCCACAGCGGCGTCACCGTCACGCGCGGTCAGGTAGTTGATATTCGGGATGCCGTGTTCCACTGCCGGCTGGGGTGCGGGGGCCGGATCGGCGTATGACGTGGCAGCCCCGACTCCCATCGCCGCGACGACAAGCATGGATGTGGCAGTAAACCGTCGGAGGTTCATCGAGACCCGTTTCAAGAGCAGCGCTGTGACGGACGAAGGTTAGCCTAAGCATTGGCAAACCCGGGACGTCAGCTCCGCCGCTGTGACGAGGTTCACTTTCGGAAAGTCCATACGACGACGAACCGCCCGCCTCCGGGAGGAGACGGGCGGATCAGTGGTCTTGCAGCCGTGCGGCTAGATCACCCATGTCGTGGTGTCGCACATCTTTCGGACCGACATCAGAGCAGCTTGGGACCGACAGTCACGATCGTGATCACGTAGCCGAAGATGTCGGCCAGGATTCCGAACAATTCCGCCATGAATATTCACACCTTCCCTTGGGCGCACGCGCCTCTGAAACTGGCTACTTCGCGCCCTTGTCGTTCTTCGCCCAGATCGTGGTGCCATCGGGCGCCGTCAGAGTCTGCGCAAGCTGAATACCTGCGATGACCAGGGTCGGCCCACCGACGATGACGGTTCCGGCAATTGCCCCGACCGCCGCGAACACCGGGACGGTCGCCAGGGCGACCGGCCCCGCAATCAGGCCGACCAACCCGATCGCGCCACCGACGACGGTGCCGGCCAGTCCACCGACCGCCGAGGCCAGTGCGAGTTGCTGACCGAAATTGGCCTGCGCGCGCGTGTTCTCCTCGACCGAAGCAACATCGCTCAGCGGAAGATCGGTGTCTGCGATCGGCGTCGCTTTCGCGCGATCGACGACGGGAGTCAACGTGAGAGTCTTGCCGTCCTCGCTGACCTTCTCCTCGAAGGGAAACTGCAGATCGTCGAAGCGGTACGCGAGGGGCAGCGAGAGGACTGCGTTTCCGGCGCCGTCTTCAAGTGACACCGATTTGCGATCCGACGACACAACGAACGCGCCCGCATCGATCTTCGTGACGACTGCCCGATCCTCCACGCGAGTCTCGTATGCGATGTCGGCTCCGGGCTCGGCCGCCGGTTCCGCGACCGCCACCCCGGATCCGGCCGCGAGGGCACCCACCAAAAGTGCCGAAGTCGTAACGAAACGACGCAACTTCATTCCATCCCCTTAAGGTTTCAACCCCATCCGCCGCTAAACAGTAACTTGCTGCTCCGACAGATCCCAATTGAGTTTCGACTCGAGAAAAGGCTCGTCACCAATAGTCGACGAAGGGCTATGGAAGTTCGCATCAGGAACGGCGCCGGGACCGAATTCCAAGAATTGCACCAGTCCTTCATGCAGTAATTCCCATCGAAAGCGGGGAACCGGTCGGTTTCTTCGCGGAGGCCGCCCGCACACGACCCGGCCCCGCCGTGCGTGACACGACGGGGCCGGGTGACCGAGGCGAGGGTTCTACTCGTCCCTGTCGGCGTAGATCGAGGTCCCCGGGGCGGCGTTGTACGTCTCCCACAACTGGTAGGCGCTGACGCCGAGCGTGGGACCGCCGGCGACGATGGTTCCGACAACCCCGCCGATACCCGCTCCCGTGACGAGACCGGGCACACACCCGGCAGGAAGTGTTGCGATACAACCGATTCCGGCTCCGGCAATGGTTCCGACGAGACTGCCGACCGTGACGGCGATGCCTACCTGCGCGCCGAACTGGCCGAACGCCCTGTCGTTCTCCTCGCGGGACGCGACGTCGTGGAACGGCAGCGGGAGTACGGCGGGTGCCGCCACTGTCGGCGCGGGCGCGACGGGGGCGGGCGCCGCCGCCGGCCCCGCGTGGGAAACCCCGGCAGCGAGACCCATGGCGGCGACCGCCATGCCTGCCGTTACTGCAGCTCTTCTCACGATCATTGATGCCTCATTTCAGGACCGACGCGACGAAGTACTGATGTGATCGAAGTGCACTGCACGACCCCCGTTGCGACCGCTGACCAGGGCCGGAAAACACGCTCAGAGTAACAGCGGAATCACGGCGGAAATGTCCATTGACGAAAAATTCATCGCAGCGACAAGGCCCCGGTCGCAAGTTGGTCGATTGCAACATAATTCGCACGAATTACATGGCGTGAATTAGGCCCGCCGGGCGGATTTTCGGCACGGCCGACATCGACGCACGGAATATTTGCCCGCCGTTATCCCACCGCAATGCAACCGCGCTGCATTCGTGACCGAAATGGCGGCCGGAGCACACGCGAGAGACTCCTGGGACGCCCCGCGCGGCCCGTCCGCAGAAGTTAGGGCGACCTTGGGTGAACGCCGCAAATTCGAACCTTTAACGTGGCGAACAGAAAGTCCGATTGTGGCATGCACCACATGCTCCATCGGCGCCCCAGCTGCAGATATCCCGCTCTAGCCCGGTAAGTTACCCGCAGGTAGCCTTAATAAGTTACCAGCGGGTAACTTAGCAAGCGTTAGGATCACGAGCAGTCCCGAGGTGGCCGCCCTGCCGCCCTGAAACGAAAGGCCGCGACATGAATGCCCTGACGATCACGTTGGGCACCATCGGCGTGCTGCTGAGCCTCGTATGTTGGTTCTCCTTCATCACTGGCGCATTGAAGATGGTCAACGTCGTCCGGATCGGCCAGTCGGCCCCGGATCGATGGCACCCCTTCTTCCCGCGCTTCAAGCAGATGTGTGTCGAGTTCATCGCCCACACGCGCATGAGCAAGTTCCGCACCGTCGGCTGGGCCCACTGGCTGGTCATGGTCGGCTTCATGCTCGGAGCCGTCGTGTGGTTCGAGGCGTACGGCCAGACGTTCAACCCGGAGTTCCACTGGCCGCTGGTCGGTAACACCGCCGTCTACCACTTCGTCGACGAGATCCTCGGCCTCGGCACGGTCATCGGTATCACCACGCTGATCGTGATCCGCCAGCTGAACCACCCCCGCGTGCCCGCGCGGCTGTCCCGTTTCGGTGGCTCCGACTTCAAGGCCGCGTACTTCGTCGAGGCCGTCGTCCTCATCGAGGGTCTCGGCATGATCTTCGTGAAGGCCGGGAAGATCGCCACCTACGGCCACTCGAACCCGTGGACCGACTTCTTCACGATGAACCTCGCGAAGCTGCTGCCCGCGAGCCCGAACATGGTCGCGTTCTTCGCCTTCGTCAAGCTGATGTCGGGCATGATCTGGCTCTACGTCGTCGGCCGCAACATCACCTGGGGTGTCGCCTGGCACCGGTTCGCGGCGTTCGCGAACATCTACTTCAAGCGTGAGGACGACGGCGACGTCGCACTCGGCGCCGCCAAGCCGATGATGTCCGGTGGCAAGCCCATCAACATGGAGGACGCCGATCCCGACACCGACACGTTCGGTGCCGGCAACATCGAGGACTTCTCCTGGAAGGGCTGGCTGGACTTCACCACCTGCACCGAGTGCGGGCGGTGCCAGTCGCAGTGCCCCGCGTGGAACACCGGCAAGCCGCTGTCCCCGAAGCTGCTCATCACGTCGCTGCGCGACCACGGTTACGCGAAGGCTCCGTACCTGCTCGCCGGTGGCCGCAAGGACATGGGCGGCGACGAGGTCGGCCTGGTGAACGGCGAAGGCGCCGTCGACGACGCCAAGCTGGCGGCGATCCCCGAGGCAGCCCGCCAGGAGGCCGAGCGCAAGCTGGTCGGCGAGACCGTCGAAGGCGAGCTGGCCCCGGTCATCGACGCCGAGACGCTGTGGAGCTGCACCAACTGTGGCGCGTGCGTCGAGCAGTGCCCCGTCGACATCGAGCATGTCGACCACATCATCGACATGCGCCGTTACCAGGTGCTGATCGAGTCGGAGTTCCCGTCCGAGCTGGCCGGCCTGTTCAAGAACCTCGAGAACAAGGGCAACCCGTGGGGTCAGAACTCCAAGGACCGTCTCAACTGGATCAGTGAGATGGACTTCGAGATCCCCGTGTTCGGCCAGGACGCCGACAGCTTCGAGGACTACGAGTACCTCTTCTGGGTCGGCTGCGCCGGCGCCTACGAGGACCGCGCCAAGAAGACCACGAAGGCCGTCGCCGAACTCCTCGCCACCGCAGGCGTGAAGTTCATGGTGCTCGGCGCCGACGAGACGTGCACCGGCGACTCTGCTCGCCGCGCAGGTAACGAATTCCTGTTCCAGCAGCTCGCCATGCAGAACATCGAGTTGCTGAACTCGGTCTTCGACGGCGTCGAGCAGCGCAAGCGCAAGATCGTCGTCACCTGCGCCCACTGCTTCAACGCGCTCGGCAACGAGTACCCGGAGGTCGGCGGCGACTACGAGGTGGTGCACCACACTCAGCTGCTCAACCGCCTGGTCCGCCAGAAGAAGCTGATTCCGGTCGCGTCCGTCGGTGAGGACATCACCTACCACGACCCCTGCTTCCTCGGCCGCCACAACAAGGTCTACGACGCTCCCCGCGAGCTGATGGAAGCCTCCGGCGCGAAGCTGAAGGAAATGCCGAGGCACGGCGAACGGTCCATGTGCTGTGGTGCCGGTGGTGCCCGCATGTGGATGGAAGAGAACATCGGCAAGCGCATCAACATCGACCGGGTCGACGAGGCGCTCAGCACCGATCCGAAGAAGATCGCGACCGGCTGCCCGTTCTGCCGCGTCATGCTCACCGACGGTGTCACGGCTCGCCAGGAGTCCGGCCAGGGTGAGGGTGTCGAGGTCGTCGACGTCGCCCAGCTGATGCTCTCGTCCATCACGCGTCTCGAGCCGGAGAAGCTGACCGAGAACATCAAGGTCGTCCCCCGCGAGAAGCCGGCCGAACCGGTGGCAGCCGAGGCCAAGGCAGCGGTGGTCGAGAAGGAACGCGTCGAAGAGGTCGAGGAGGCCGCCGCAACTCCGGCCGCCACGGAAGCTCCCGCGGGCAAGGGCCTGGCGATGAAGGGCCTGGCCAAGGCACCCGGAGCGAAGGCTCCCGGCGCCAAGGCGCCCGGCAAGGGTCTCGGCATGGCCGGTGGGGCGAAGGCTCCCGGCGCCAAGAAGGCTGCTCCCGCCGCGGCGGCTGACGCAGGCTCCGAGGCTCCGGCAGCGGAGACTCCCAAGCCGAAGGGCCTCGGGCTCGCCGGTGGTGCGAAAGCACCGGGCGGCAAGGGTCTGCAGATGAAGGGTGCCGCCAAGGCTCCCGGCGCGAAGGCCGCCGCTCCGGCCGCCGACGCACCGGCCGCTGAGGCTCCCGCCGCCGAAACGCCCGCTCAGGACGCGCCGGCAGCGAAGCCGAAGGGGCTCGGACTCGCGTCCGGCGCCAAGGCACCGGGCAAGGGCCTGCAGATGAAGGGCAAGGCGAAGGCTCCCGGCGCGAAGGCCGCCGCTCCGGCCGAGCCGGCGGTCGCCGAATCCCAGGCTGTCGCACCCCCGGCTGCCGAACCGGAGGTCGTCGACACCTCCTCCGCCTCGGAAGCTCCCGCGGCCGAGGCTCCGAAGGCTCCTCCGGTGGCGAAGGCCGGTGGACTCGGTTTCAAGAGCGGTGCCAAGGCTCCCGGGGCCCGCAAGTCTGCGGCTCCCAAGGCCGCAGCACCGAAGGCCGAGGCACCCGAGGCTTCCCCGGCTGAAGCACCCCAGGCCGAGACACCGAAAGCCGAAGCACCCGCGGCCGAGGCTCCGAAGGTAGAGGAGTCGAACGGCGACGGGTCCAACGGCAAGGCACCGGAGACGGCGCAGGCCCCGCCGCAGGCCAAACCCGGTGGGCTCGGTTTCAAGGCCGGCGCGAAGGCACCGGGCCGGAAGAGCTAGCCGACAGCAGTGAACAGCAACGCCCCCACCGTGATCGGTGGGGGCGTTGCTGTTTTCTACCGCGGTCCGGCGCCGCCGCGTCCGCCCGCTCCGCCGCCCATCGGCTGAGCGGGCGCCGGGTTCTGCACTGTGTATTCCTGCACCGTGTCATTACCCGCGGTGTCGTCCTGCGCGGTCTGGTCGGCGGACGATGCCTGTTCGACGGACGAAGTGGTGGTGGTTGTCGTTGCCGAGGGCGTGTCGTCCTGGCCGATCAGCTGGGTCGCTGCCGCGCCGCCGCCCAGGAGGACGAGGGCGGCGACACTCGCCGCGACCATCCAGCCCCGGATACCCGACTTCGGTGTCTTCGCGGCCGGGGCGACGGTTTGTGTGACAGCCGGTGTGGGCGGGGAAACGGGCCTGGTCGGCACTCCGGCGGATGCGGAGGGAGGCAGTACACGCGACGTTGCCGCCGCGATCGGTCGCGGCGCCGCCAGTGGCTTCACCCGCGGCCCCGGCGCCGACATCACCCGGGAACCCGACTGCCGGAGCGATGCCCGCTCGGCGATCACCGCCGCGCCGCGGGCGGACGCCGTCGCCGGCTCGGGCGAGACGACGAGGGGGACGTCCACGGCCGTCGACATCAGTTCCGTCACGAGCGGTACCGCCGCTCCGCCGCCGAGGAGCACGACCGCGTCGACGGGAGTTCCCGTCTCGGCGAGACGTTCGAGTTCACGTGCCACCGCGTTCGCGGCGTCGGTGAGTGAGCCACGGATGACGTCCTCGAATTCGGAACGCATGACACGTATCTGGCGGCGGACGCCGGGAAGTTCGACGGTAACCACGGCGGAGGTGTCCTGCGACAACCGCTCCTTCGCAATCCGGCAGCGGGCCGCGAGTTCGGCGAGCGCTGCGCGGTGCGCGGGTTCGTCGACGTCGAAGTCCGGGTTCGCGTTCTGTACCAGCGCGACCACATGCCCCATCAGCAGCCGGTCGGCGTGGTCTCCGCTGAAGTCGGTGCTCCGCGTCGATGGGCGCACAGCGAATTCGGCGCCCTGCCTGGTGGCCACGGTCAGGTCGAGGGAGTGGGCTCCGACGTCGCACAGCAGCACTGTGTCGTAGTCGTCGAGTTTCTCGACTCGGGCGACCCACGTGAGTGCCGCAATGGTTTCGGACATCACGGTGACGGTGCGGTTCTGCAGCAGGCCCCAGCGACGGATCTCGTCCTCGAGTTCCTCCACCGCATACCCCGACCAACCCGCCGGAGCCGCGACCACCACATGGTCGGGCGCCGGGGTGCGGCCCCGGATCAAACAGTCGAGCGCGGTGGTCACCAACTGCACGGCCGGGGTGCGGGTCCCGTCGTCGCCGATCACCGGAACGGGGTCACCGACTCTGTCGATGAAGTCACGAAAGACGATGCTGCCCTGCGGAAGCAGCCCCGCACGGTGCGGCCCGAGGGTGGGAGCGCTGCTGGACGACAGCGCGAGTTCGGCGGAGCGCCGCACCACCGTGAATCCGTCGTGCTCGTGGTGCCCCTGCGATTCACCGTGCATCTGTGCGGACACGAACGAGTCGGAACCCATACTGATCCCCATCGATGTCCGCATGTCGTGATCTCCATTCCGTGGTACGGCAGGCGGATTTCCTGCCGGTCGAAACGCTAGACCGCCTTCCTGTACCGACCGCTGTGCGCTTCCTGCGATGTTCCTGTGTGCATGGCGGCGAACGCCCCTAGCGAAGGTGCAGCGTCCTCCCATGGTCTTCCCAGGAATGGTCCATAACGTCGTCGGCAGTCGCCTCGAAGGGGCTAACCGAGATGAAGGAGCACTCATGACGAGAAGCGAAATCCACCCGTCGGCCGTCCTCGAACACGACGTCCCCGCCCTGCACGCCGCGACCGGCGCACGGGCACCGCAGCCCGACCTGGGCGGCGCGCCCCATGCGGCGGACCTACTGCGCGACGGACTCGACGGTCTCCTGCGCGACCTCCGCCCAGCGAACTCGACCGGCGAGCGTCCTACTCAGCACAATGAGCAGCACCAGAATTCGCACGACGTCCCCCGAGACAACGACAGTCGTGGGTTCGAGAACACCGGCCACACCTCCCCCGGAATCCAGGACCCCCACGACACCGGCAACCAGGTCCGCGAGAACAACACCGCCAACCCCGGCCACGACAACCACACCGAGGGCGACCGACAGAACAGCGCCGCCGACGCCTCGCGCGCCGACAATCATCAGAACACCGCCCAGCAGAACAACGGCCGCAACGAGGCCAACCACCAGGACGACGCAGGCCGCCACACCACCGCCCCCGGCAACCAGGCCCACGAGAACAACGGCACGATCAACCACGACGGACGCACCGACGGCAACAACGTCGCGAGCCATCAGAACGCCTCCTCGAACTCATCGACGTCGTTCGGCAACCCGGGCCGCGGTGAGTCGGCCGTGAACTCGGGCGGCGCGTCCGCGTCCCAGCCCGTGTTCGGCCAGGGAAACGCGGTTGCGACGCAGCCGTCGACGCTGGCGCCCACGTCGGTGTCCGCGCAGACGTCGTCGGCCGTGCAGCCTGCCGCGGCCGGTCAGGCGACGAGTGCGGCGCCGGCAACGGCGGCGTCCGCGGCCCAGCCGATCACGGCGACCCCGGTGTCGACCCATTCCGATTCGGCGGTGACGTCGCAGCCTCTCGACACGACGATTCGGCAGACGAACACCGAACCTGCCTCGGCGACGACATCCGACACAGACCGGAATCAGAATCAGGTTGCGGACCAGCAGAATACGCGGAGCGCGGAGACTGCCTCGGTCACCGGCGACGAGGGAACGCGGGCAGCGTCGACGGACACCACCCCGAACAACTCCACCCAGACCGACGCCACCACCCAGAGCGCGACGGCACCCACCGCGGATCTCGGCCGAACCGAGGCGACCGCGGCAACGGCAACGGCAACGACCGGCACCACCGACAACCATGCGTCAACGACCTCGACCCAAACACCGGAGGCGACCACAACGGCAACCCCAACGACAACGGCACAAGAGGCGACAACCACGGCCACAGCACCCGCCGCCGATCTCGGCCAGACCCAGGCGGCCACCCAGTCCACCCCGACCACCACGACGGCGGCGAGCAATGACGTCTCGTCGACGGACCACAGTTCGGCGGTCAGCACGCTCACGGACACGACGTCGGACACCGGCCTCAGCCATGACACCGCAGCCACCGACACCGCAACGACTGACAACGCCACCACCGATACCGCGACGACGTTCGACACCACCACCTCGTACGACTCGAGCACCGCATACGACTCGAGCACCGCATACGACTCGGGCACCGCGCTCGACACCAGCACATCACTCGACGCGACGAGCGCGACGAGCCTCTCGTCGGGGTTGACGGCCGATTCCGGCAGCACTCTCGACACCCACGATCAGAGCCTGACTGCGACGACGACTGTCGACCAGCACGTGTTCTGACCTCGACGTGGCGGGCCCGCCCACTCCCCTGCAGCGGGCCCGCCACTCCCCTCTCTCGAATGCCCGTCACCGACTCTTGCGGAGATCATGAACGCCACCCTCGAATCCTCAGCCGCCACCGCACCTGTGCGCCCGAATCTTCCCGCCGAGACCACTGCGTCGATGACGGCGCTGCTGTCGCAGTTGGCGGCGCTGACCCGGACGGCGGGTCGCGGCGATCTCCTGACCCGGCTGTCGCACACCGAGTCTCGCCTCGCCGATCCGCGGACGCGGGTCGTGGTGCTCGGTCTGACCGACAAGGGTGTCAGTTCCGTGGCGGGCGCGCTCGTCGACGCGGACGTGTCGGCGACGGCACGGTCGCGGCACGAACCGGTGGTGGTCGAGTACGGACCGGTCGCGCCGGATCCGGATTCGACGGTCACCCTCCCCCACGACCTGCTCGCGGAGGGTCTGGTGCTGGTCGACGCGCCCGGCTTCTCCGGTCACGCCCCGGCGCGCGCGGCGGACACGCTGGCACTGGTCCCCACGGCGGATGCGGTGCTGTTCGTCTCCGATGCGAGTCAGGAATACACCGAACCCGAGGTCGCCCTGCTCACGCAGGTGCACAAGCTGTGCCCGATGGTGATCTGCGTCGTCAACAAGATCGATTTCTATCCGCGGTGGGCAGACATCCAGAAGGCCAACCGCACGCACTTGCAGAATGCGGATCTCGCGCTGCCGTTGCTGCCGGTGTCCGCGCTGATGCACGCGGACGCTCTCGAGGCGGGCGACGACGCGCTCGACGTCGAATCCGGCATTCCTCAGCTGGTCGACTATCTTCGCACCCAGGTGGTCGCGAAAGCGGATGTCGTGCTCCGCAATTCGGTGATCGCCGACGTTCGCACCGTCACCGACCACCTGTCGCTGTCGCTGAGCGCCGAACTGGACACGTTGCGTGATCCGCAGCGCGGCGCCGCACTCGTCGAACAGATGACCCGGGCCCGCGCGGCGGCGGATCAGCTCCGGCAGCGATCCGCGAACTGGCAGTACACGCTGGCCGACGGCGCGATCGAATTGATGACGGACATCGAGCACGACCTGCGACATCGGCTGCGCACCGTCATCCGCGCGGCGGAGGAGGACATCGGCAAGTCCGACCCGGCACCACGGTGGGAGGAGTTCGGTTCCTGGCTCGACGGCGAGATCGCGTCGTGTGTGCGGGAGAACTTCGTGATGGCGCACACCCGTTCGCAGGACCTGGCGCTGTCGGTCGCGGGGCGCTTCGCGGAGGACGGCAAGGTCCCGGTTCCCGCGCTGCGCATCGACAATGTGGATCACGTGCTCGAACCCGTGAACACGCTCGAATCCCTGGAGAGTGCACAGGGTTTCACGCAGCGCGTCCTGTCCAGCATGCGCGGGTCGTACGGCGGTGTGCTGATGGTCGGTCTCGTCACGAGCCTGGCCGGCCTGGCCCTGGTGAACCCCTTCTCGATCGGCGCGGGAGTACTGCTCGGCGCCAACACGTATCGCGAGGACCGCAAGGCGCGCACCGCCCGCAGGCAGGCGGAGGCGAAGGTGGCGGTGTCGCGACTGATGGACGACGTGATCTTCCAGGTGGGGAAGGAATCGAAGCAGCGACTGCGAGAGGTGCAACGCGTCCTGCGCGACCACTTCACCGACCTGGCGAACGAGATGCTCCGTTCCGTCGACGATTCGCTGCGCGCGGCGACCGAGGCGTCGAAGATGCACGACGATCACCGTGCGACGCGGTCGGCGCAGATCCGCACCGAACTCGACACGTTGCGGCAGATCCGAATGCAGGCCGCAGGATTCGCGGGGCAGGTGGCGGCATGAGCGTCACCCGTCTGGGCTCCCAGACCCGCCAGCTGATCGACGCCGCCCGGCACGAACTGCGCAGCGACCCCGCCACCGTCGACGAACTCCGGCACTGCGGCGCCCGCCTCGAGGAGCCGCTCCGGGTCGCGCTCACCGGCACGCTGAAGGCCGGCAAGTCGACGCTGCTCAACGCCCTCGTCGGCGAGGAGATCGCACCCACCGACGCCACCGAGTGCACCCGGGTGGTCACCTGGTTCGAGCAGTCCGCTACGCCACGCATCGACCTCACCCACGACGCCGGACGCCGGACACGACTGCCCGTGCACCGGGACGAGGGCCGGCTCTCGCTGGACCTGGGCACGGTGACCGCGGATCGGGTGGAGCGACTGCAGGTGGGGTGGCCGTCGGCGTTGCTCGGCGAGTTCACGCTCGTCGACACACCGGGAACGTCGTCGAATTCGCGGGACGTGTCGGCGCGGACCCGGGCGCTGCTCCTCCCCGAGGACGGGCCGTGCGACGTCGACGCCGTCGTCTACCTGACCCGGGGCACCGACGGAGCGGACGTGCGGTTGCTCGACCAGCTGCAGACCCGGGTCGGTACGGCCGCCGGTCCGCTCGGCATCGTCGGGGTGCTGTCGCGGGCCGACGAGGTGAAGGGCGGCCGCGAACGCACCCTCGACGCGGCCCGGGCCGCCGCGGACGATGCGGGTCGCCGGGTGCAACGCAGCCTGCTGCCCGTGTCGGGTCTCCTCGCGCTGCGCGGCCGCACTCTGCGTCAGACCGAGTTCGACGACCTGGCGGTGCTCGCCACCGTTCCGGACAGCGTGCTCGAGTCCGCGCTGCGTTCGATCACCCGGTTCACGGCGGAGGACGCCGACCTCGTGCTGTCGGCCGGGCAGCGCCGCGACCTCCTCGAGAGTTTCGGCCTGTTCGGTATCCGGTTCGCGGTCATGCTGATCCGCTCGGGCGCGACCGACGCGCCGGCGCTGGCCCGGGAGTTGACGGCGCACAGCGGCCTCGAGGATCTGCGCCGCACGCTGCACCTGCAGTTCGGTCAGCGCAGCACCGAACTGAAGGCGCACTCCGCGCTCCGCACGCTGAAGGCCGTGCTGGCCCGGACCCCGTCGTCGGCGAGCCGCAGCCTGAGCCGGGCGGCGGATCGCCTGCTCGCGGACACCCACGTGTTCCGGGAACTGCGGGTGCTGTCGGGCCTGCGCTCGACCGGTCTGCAACTGCGGGACTCGGACGTCGTCCTGCTCGAGCGGGTGCTCGGCGGTGAGGGCATGTCGCCGCACACCCGCCTCGGCTTGCCCGCCGACGCCGCCCCGGAGCAGATCTCACGCGTCGCGCTGACGGCCATGCGGTTCTGGCGGTCCCAGGCGGGACGCCCGACCATCGACACGGCGACGGTGCAGGCGTGTGCGTGTGCGGCGCGGTCCTGCGAGGCCCTGCTCGCCCGATGACGAGCCCGTCTACCCCTCGGGCTGCCACAGTTCGAGCCGTGGAATGTCCGGCGGCTCGAATCCCAGAACCTGCCCGTAGAAGGAGAGTTCGGCGTTACGGGAGCTGATCAGGGTGGCCAGCTTCCGGAATCCGTGCGACTCCCCCTCGTATTCGAGGTAGGCGTGCGGGATGCCCTTCTCCACGAGCGCATCCCGGAACCGTTCCGCCTGCGACGGCGGCACGATCGGATCGTCGAGCCCCTGCAGCAGCAGCACCGGGCAGTTCAGCCCGGCGACGTTGTTCAGCGGCGCCCGCTCGGCGTAGAGGTCGGCGGCCTCCGGCAGCGGGCCGATCAGACCGTCGATGTACCGGGACTCGAAGTCGTGTGTCTCCTTCACGAAACCGTCGAGTTCGGCGACACCGAAGTAGGAGGCACCGCAGGCGAACACGTCCGACGTCGTCAGTGCGGCGAGCACGGTCCAGCCGCCGGCGGATCCGCCTTCGATCGCCAGCCGGCGGGGGTCCGCCATCCCGGCCTCGGCCAGACCGGTCACGGCGGTCACCACGTCCTCGACGTCGACGACCCCCCACTGGCCCCGCAGCCGGTTGCGGTATTCGCGTCCGTACCCGGTGGATCCGCCGTAATTCACGTCGACGACACCGATGCCGCGGCTGGTGAAGAACGCGAACACGGGATTGAGCGACGGCGCGACCCGCGACGTCGGCCCCCCGTGCACGAACGCCACGTACGGCGGCAGTTCGCCGTCCTCGCCCCGGTACCGCGGGTGCCGCGGCGGGTAGGCGATCGCGTGGACTTCGCGTTCGGCGCCCTGGAACGTCAACTGCCGGGCTTCGGGGAGGTACGCCGCCTCGGGCAGTTCGGTGACGGACAGCCTGACGGTGCGGAGTTCACCGGTGTCGAGGTCGAGTTCGCGCAGGCCCGCCGGGGTCTGGGCGCCGCCGGTGAGCAGCAGGATCCGGTTGCCGTTGCGATCCCCGAGCCCGATGCTGGTGAGCCCGTCCAGCGGGATGTCCACCAGCGAACCGCCGGCCGGATCGAGCACGGCGAGGGTGTCGGTGCCGAATGTGCGCACGGTCAGCAGCGTGCCGTCGTCGCGGCGGGTGTGCCAGCGGCCGCCGAGCATCCACAGGGCACCGCCGAAGTCGGCGTCCATCGGGCACAACGCCACCGGCGCGGGGTCGTCGATGCCCACCCGGTACAGATTCCACCAGCCGCTGCGGTCGCTGATCGTGTACAGCTCGGTGGGCCCGACCCATTCCGGTTGCAGCACCGATTCCTCGGTACCGCCGAGCAGTGTCCGCACCTTCCCGTTGACGCGGCCGCCCTCGACGGGCACGACCCTGAGCTCGGTGCCGTCCCACGGCATCTGGGGGTGATCCCAGGCGATCCACGCGAGGTGCCTGCGGTCCGGGGACAGCCGCGGATTGGCCAGGAAATCCGAGCCGGCGACGACGGACCGCACCCGATGCGGGTCGTCCGCCGCCGACCCGTCCAGCGGAACGACGCAGATGTCGCGGGAGACGCCGCCCTCGGTGTCGTGCGTTTCGCGGACCGCCCACACCTCGCCGTCGACCACCGACAGGTCGCCGTAGCGCAGCGAGCAGGGCTGCGGCGGCTCCGGTGTCAGCGGCACCGGGGTCCCGCCTTCCAGCAGGTACAGGCGCTGGTCGCTGAACTCGGCGAACACGAGGCGGCCGGCGTCGGTGACGGTCCAGCCGCCGCCGCCGTACTCGTGGACGCGGGTGCGGGCGTTCCACGGCGCGGGCAGAATGTCTTCCGGTTCGTCGTCGAGGCCGAGGCGCCGCACCGCGACCCGCCCGCCTTCGCTGGGTCGCAGTTCCGACCACCACACGTCGTCGCCCACGTACCGGCCACCCTCGACGGGGTGGCCGCTGGAGGCGAGGTCCGCCGCCGCGATCGGAGAGGGCCAGGAACCGTAGGGCGCAGAGGTCATCCGCCGAGGATATTCCGCCGCCCGCTACTCCGCAGGCAGCCACGCGCCGTGAAGGCCCGCCGGAACCCGAATCGGCAGCCGCACCTTCCCGATCGGACCCGACCCGGGGTCGTCGGCGGGCAGCACGAAGAACCAGGACGTCAGGTCGCTGCGATCGGTGCCGATCATCCCCCAGTACTCGTGCTCGGCGCCGGGCATGAAGATCGGTTCGCCCACCGACACACTGCCCGGGTCCCAGTGCGTCTCGGTGCCGCGGGCGGTGTCGAAGAACCACAGCGATTCCTGCCGTCCCTGACTGCGGTCGAGTTTGCCGACCGTCGCCACGGTGCGGTGCCCTCGGGTCAGTTCCCGGTCGTCGACCCGTGGGAACTCGACGTCGCGGTCGCACACCACTTCTCGCGCCACCCGCCCACTGCCGGGGTCGACGACGGCGCGGACCAGTGAGCCCAGCGACGGCGCCGGAGCCTTCGCGAACCCACCGGGATAGGTCCACTCCACGTAGTCGACGCTCACCCTCCCGTCGGGCAGATCGAAGGCGTTCGCGAAGTGCCACACCCAGTACGCGTCGTGCGTCGTCCACCGCACCGGACCGCCGTCGCGGGGAATCAGCGCGATCCGCGTGCCGTCCTCCGGCCGCCAGTCCAGCACGGACCCGCCGGTCAGCACCGCGGCGATGTCGAACACCAGCGGGCACAGCATCAGCACGATGTACCGCTCGGTGAGCGCCATGTCGTGAATCATCAGCGGCGTGTCCACGCCCTCGACCGCCGTCGGAGTCCGCGCCACCGAACCGTCCCGGTTCACCACCGACCACGTCAGATACGGGGGCTCCAACATGTAGTTGAACAGGACCATCTGCCCGGTGACCGGGTCGATCTTGGGGTGCGCGGTGCTGCCCACGCTCATGGCGCCGTCGCAGTTGTCCCGCCCCAGCGTGCTCAGGTCGGCCGGGTCGAGGCGGAACGGCAGCGTGGTCTCGGCCATCGCGAGGAGTCGCCCGCCGTGCCGGACGATGTTGATGTCGGGCAGTTCCCGCGACGTTCCCGCCAGTTCGGGCCCCACCTCGTCCTCGGTCGGGGTGTAGAGGTCGGTGACCCCGGCCCAGATGACGTGTCCGGCCTTCTCTTCCGCCTTCACCATGGGGGTGCGGACGAATCGGTTGGTGTACCGGGCGGCGCCGTCGGCCAATTCGACCCGGTGGACCATGCCGTCGCCGTCGAGCGGATACACGTAGGTTCCGATCGGGTCGAACCGCGGATTGGGACCGTTGCGCAGATACGCGCCGTGCAGATCGGCGGGCAGTTCGCCGATCACCTCGAGATCCCGGACGTCAACCTCCTCCCGCTGCGGCTCGAACACTCCGACGAGGTGGCTGTGGTGCGCGATGTCGACGGGGCCGGGACGGCGGGTTACCGGTGCTGCCATGTGGGTCTATCCCTCCGGGCGCGGTGAACACGACCCCCTCTCGAGGGTACGACGGGCGCCTGCGCGGGCGGCGTGTTTCGACGACACGACGACGGTCCGATACCCACCAGTAGAAATCGGGTTGCCCGGGAGTGGGAGAATGACCGTCGTGAGCAACCCAGACCACGGCCACCACCGCATGCCGCATCGCAAGCTGGAGCAGTCCACCAAGCTCCAGAACGTGCTCTACGAGATTCGTGGACCGGTACATGCCCACGCCGCCCGGCTGGAGGCGGAGGGACACCGGATCCTCAAGCTCAACATCGGCAACCCCGCGCCGTTCGGTTTCGACGCGCCCGACGTGATCATGCGCGACATGATCGCCGCGCTCCCGTACGCGCAGGGGTACTCCGAGTCCAAGGGCATCCTGTCGGCGCGCCGCGCGATCGTCACCCGCTACGAACTGGTCGCCGGGTTCCCCGAACTCGACGTCGACGACATCTACCTGGGCAACGGCGTGTCCGAGCTCATCACGATGACGATGCAGGCACTCCTCGACAACGGCGACGAGGTGCTGATCCCGGCGCCGGACTACCCGCTGTGGACGGCGATGACGAGCCTCGCCGGCGGCACCCCGGTGCACTACCTGTGCGACGAGGGCAACGACTGGAACCCCGACATCGCGGACATCGAGTCCAAGATCACCGACAAGACCAAGGCCCTGCTCGTCATCAACCCGAACAATCCGACGGGTGCGGTGTACTCGATGGAGGTGCTGCAGCAGCTCGTCGACCTGGCGCGCAAGCATCAGCTGCTGCTTCTCGCGGACGAGATCTACGACAAGATCCTCTACGACGACGCCAAGCACATCTCGCTGGCGACGCTGGCCCCGGATCTGCTGTGCCTGACGTTCAACGGCCTGTCGAAGGCGTACCGCGTCGCGGGTTACCGGTCCGGCTGGGTGGCCATCACCGGCCCGAAGGAGCACGCCGCCGGCTTCCTCGAGGGACTCGATCTGCTGGCGTCGACGCGTCTGTGCCCGAACGTGCCCGGTCAGCACGCCATCCAGGTGGCGCTCGGCGGGCACCAGAGCATCGAGGACCTGATCCTGCCGGGCGGCCGGCTGCTCGAGCAGCGTGACGTCGCGTGGGAACGCCTCAACATGATCCCCGGCGTCTCGTGTGTGAAGCCGAAGGGCGCGCTGTACGCGTTCCCGCGTCTGGACCCGAACGTCTACGAGATCTACGACGACGAGAAGCTGGTCCAGGACCTGCTGCTGCAGGAGAAGATCCTGATGGTGCAGGGCACCGGTTTCAACTGGCCGGACCACGACCACCTCCGGATCGTGACGCTGCCGTGGGCGCGGGATCTCGCTGTCGCCATCGAGCGGTTCGGTAATTTCCTCACCAGCTACAAGCAGTAGGATCGAGACACAGCAAGCGACACGCGCGTCGCTTGCGTGTCTCCTGGGGGAAAATAATGGTCACCAGCACCCGCGCGCGTTTCGGACAATTCGTCCATCGGCGACGGCGTCTGCTGAACCTCACACAGGACCAGGTCACGGCCGCCGGTGGCCCGTCCGACGCAGCTCAGACGCGCGCCGAGAACGGGACCGGCCCGGATCCGAGCATCGAGACGCTCCGCAAACTGGACGTCGCGCTGCGGTGGGCGCCGGGCAGCGCTGCCCGCACCCTCGACGGCGGTCACCCGACCCCACTCGAGGCGCTCGACGGGGACGAGCGGGCGCCGTCGTCACGTCCGCTGACGCTCGGACCGTCGGAGATTCCGCTGGATCTGGACACGATCATCGAGATCCTGGGGCCGCACACCCAGCTCACGAGGCTGAGCGTGGCACACCCCGAGGTCCCGGGGCTGGTCGAGGCGGCGGGTGAACTGAGCCGTGTGGTCTCGAAGATCACCGGCGCCTACGTGACACGGTTGCTGGAAGTCAACGGAGGCCCCGCCGGACCCCGCCAGCCGCTGGTGGAGTTCGCGTTCGGTCACCTGCTGGAGGAGCCGTCGACCGTTACCGACCCCCGCGAACTCGAGGAGGCGCGGTATCGCCGCTTCCTCTACGGCCGGGGGGAGGATCTCGACGCGGCCACCCGGGAGCGTTTCTGGCGTCGATGGGAGGACGCGGTGAAACTCGTCGCCACCGACGATCCTGAACGCAGCGGAGACGCGGAGGTGACCGCATGAACGGGGTGCCGTTGTCGGTGCGGGTCAACCGCCTGTTCTCCCTCGCCCACGATCTCGACGGTCCCGAACCGGACGAGGACACGGTCGCCGCGGGGGTGTCACGGATCCTCGGGCGCCCCGTCGCGCCGTCCGAGATCGAGTCGCTGCGCACGAACGATCACGAGCCTCCCGACCCCGACGTCCTGCGGGCGGTCGCGCAGCACTTCCACGCCCCCGAGCAGTACCTCGCGGCCGACGGCTACCACGACTACGACACCCTGGTCCGGTTCAAGATCGCGGTCCGCGACGCCGGGGTGCAGCACCTGTCGATGCGATCCCTCGACGCGAACGCGGAGCCGACCACCGCCGAGATGGAATCGCTGATCCCACTTCTGGAGAATCTACGGCGGAGCCACGGCCCGCTGCCGGTCGCGTCGCCGGACCGCCGTCAGACCTGAGCGGGGACGCGCGCCGACGGGTCCTCGGGCCCGCCGAACTGCGGGAGGCGCCGCGCCCACAGCGCGGCCGCCATCTGCTCGCCGTCCTTCCAGTGGTCGGCGAGCCGCGCCAGTTCCCACGGTTCGCCGCCGACGTCGGTCGCGAACCGGTGCGTCGTCCCGCCGGTGCCGTGCGCCCGGTGGCCGGCGCTGCGGGCCAGGCAGGCGAGGTGCAGTCGCGCCGCCGTGACCACGGGCGGTGCGATGCCGGTGTGGTCGCCGAGTTCGAACACGACGTGCCGGTCGAGGATCATGATCGCGTCGCGGATCTCGACGCTCATCCGGTCCAGGCGGCCGCGGACGGACAGCGCCCGGCGGTCGGCCGGACGCAGTTCCAGGACCACTTCCGGGACCGCGCCCGTCAGGGTCCGCCACATCGGCTGCAGCCGGCGAATGACCCGCCGCGACCGCCACCGGTGACCGACCGCCCGGATCACCGGTCCCGCCGAGATGATGGCGCCCGCCGACACGACGAGCACGCGGATGAACGCCCCCGAGTCGCTGTGCGATTCGGTCAGGGCGTTGTCTTCGCTGACGGCGTTGACCACCCCGGTCGTCATGACGACACCCATGTCGAACACCTCGAACAGCGACAGCGCGATGACGGCGAGAAACACCCGGCGCTCGCGTCCCGGTGTCGCGCTGCGCACAGCTTTCAGTGAGATCCACAGGTTGAGCACGGCGACGGCGAGGATCGGGACGGCGTACGTGATGCAGTAGGCCGCGAAGAGCCAGCCGCCCTCGTCCGCGATGGCGACGCCCCGCGACCGCGCCGGGGCACTCAGGGCGATGAGGGTCGCCCCCGCGACGAGGCACACCGACAGCGACACGACGTGGATGTATGGCAGACGCGCCGGGCCGAGCGCCCACGCGGAGAAGAGACTGATCAGCGACGCCGCGGTGAGGATGATGCAGACGTTGCTGAGGGTGTTCGCGAAGCCGTGCCCGAACCAGAGGTCGAGCCAGTGCTGCGCCGGCGACCGCTGGAGGACCAGGGAGAGCGAGGCGAAGACGAGGGCGGCGTTCATCCGGCGTTCGGCGACGGTCGACCGGACCAGGGCCACGCGCAGGAGCGTGGTCCCCCAGACGACGGCGAGCAGCGGCCAGCTCACGTAGGTGGGCGGTTCGTACACGGCGTCAGAACGTTCCGAGCATCCGCGACGCCCGGGCGTCACCGGCAGTGACGCCGCTCGTCGTCACGCGGCGACCGGCCATGATCAGGGTGGCGAGCAGTTCCGCCTCGTATTCCTGATCGTTCGAATAGTTGGATCGGCCGAGCATCTTGACCACACCTGTCGTGTCGACCGACGGCGCGGCCGCCGACAGCACCGTCGAGTCGACGGACGTGTCTCCGACGGCGTCGCGGTCGTGGCCGAGTTCCATGTGCGCCAGTTCGTGGCAGATGATGTGGGTGGCGTGGACGTCCGACATCCCTGTCGCGTAGAGGATCACGTCGTCGTCGGCCCGTGCGAGCCAGAGTCCGGAATGTCCGCCCTGGACCAGGGCGTGCGAGACGGGGACCAGGTGGATCGGGCGGCCCCGGCGGGCTGCGACGCTGCCGATCAGCTGATCCCTGTTCCAGGGCACGGGAATACCCATCTCCGCCACGATCCGGCGAAGATGGTTGCTGGGTCGTCGCGACGGCCGCGAGATTCGCACTGGAACACCTCCGAACGGCAATAATCCTAAGCCGTCGGCGTTCGAGGTCACGACATGTGGGCGATTTCACCTACCCGGTTGACGAATACCCCTCATGTGTCGGTAGATTGGCAACCGGCACCTCGAGTGCCGCGAGCACCTGTCGCCCCTCCCCCCCTGTGGGCGCCAGGTTGGTGGCGGGGTCAACCCCCCCTGTACCCCGCCACCCAGCTCGGCACTTCTCTCCACGCAGTGGCTTGTCGCCCGCGGAACACACCCCTCGTTCGGAGTTCCGGACCACCTTGCGTGAAGCTCGGCGTTCGCTGCAGATTAACTGCTGCGTGCCATGTTCCGATATCTAATCACACCGGCGACATATAAGCGACACGAGAGCAATACGCATCGGACAGCTCGGCAACACCGGCACCGCACGCCACTTCCGTCACAGCGTTCCCGGTCCCCTTCCGGCTACCCTGTCGTGCGTGCGGAGACAATCCCCCCAGCAGCCGACGCGAAGCGGACGATGAGCGAATTCCACGGACACGGCCACGGACATGGACACGGCCACAGCGACGGACCGGCCCCGATGGGACCCGTCGCCGCCAAGGTGGTCGTCGGACTCCTCGTCGCCATCGGCGTCGCGGTACTCATCGGCGCCATCGCGTTGTGGCCCGGCAAGCCGAGCGTCGACGTCGAGCAGCCGTTTCAGAGCGCCCAGGGCGGTGCTGTCGTCACGGAGTCGGGCACGGTCACGATGCAGAACATCGGCGACTGCGGTAGTCCGTCGGCCGGGCGCGCGTTCACCGGCGCACCGCTGCCCCCGCCCGCGGGTGCCTACGAGTGCCAGCGCAGCATCGTCGACATCGAGTCCGGTCCCAACTCCGGCACCCAGACGCTGCTCGAGATCATCCCGGGCCCCGGCCAGCCCGACCTCCGGGTGGGCGAGCACATCCGGCTCTCCCGCCAGACGGACGTGAACGGCACGACGGAGTACTCGTTCGAGGACTACGCCCGCGGTCTGCCCGTCACGCTCATCGCACTCGCGTTCGCCGCCGTCGTGATCGCGGTCGCGCGGTGGCGCGGGTTCCGGGCGCTCGTCGGCATCGTCGTCTCTTTCGGCGTGCTCGTCCTGTTCACGCTCCCGGCCCTGCTGGACGGGCAACCGGCGATCCCGGTGGCGCTCGTCTCCGGCGCCGTCATCCTGTATGCCGTGCTGTATCTCGCGCACGGCGTCTCGCTGCGCACCAGTTCGGCGTTGCTGGGCACGCTCGCGTCGATGGCCCTGGCGGCCGTCCTCTCCTGGGCCACCATCGAGATGACCCGCCTGACCGGGCTGTCCGAGGAACAGAACACCAACGTCCAGACGTACATCCAGCACGTCAGCATCACCGGGCTGCTGCTGGCCGGTTTCATCATCGGCTCGCTGGGTGTGCTCAACGACGTCACCATCACGCAGGCGGCGTCGGCATTCGAACTGGCCTCGCTCGACCCGGACGCATCGAGGCGGCAGATCTTCGGTTCCGCGATGCGCGTCGGCCGCGATCACATCGCCAGCACCGTGTACACCCTCGTCCTGGCGTATGCCGGCGGGGCGCTGCCGCTGCTGTTGCTGTTCAGTGTGGCGGGCCGGTCGATCCAGGACGTGCTGCTCAGCGACGCCGTGGCCATCGAGATCGTGCGGTCGGCGGTCGGCGGCATCGCGTTGGCGCTGTCGGTGCCGCTGACCACCGCGATCGCCGTGATGCTGGCGCGCCCGATCGGCGCAGGGCCCAGCGGCGCGGCGCCCGCGGTCAGGCCGTCACGGGGTGGCCGTCACTCCAAATAGCGGGCGGACCGCTAGCTGAAGAGCCCGACCTCCCGAAGCACGATGAAGATGATGGCGATGACCATCAGCGCGTAGACGGTCAGCATCGTCACCTTGGCCGCATGTTCGCTGGTGGGCGGGAACATCTTCAGGATCGGCTTCGTGTACGCCACGAGCCGACGTGTCTCTGCCGGCGCGGCCGCCGAAGACGGGGAAACGTTGGGAGTGCTGTGGAACTCCGCGGGATTTGCAGTCACTGCACACATCCTCTCTACGCCGGAACCATTCCCATGGTAGGCCCGCGGAGCGGGGCACGGCACCTCGAATCGGCAGCCGGGCCGCGGCGACGTCTAGGTTCCGGGGAGCCTGGGCAGTTCGGGGAGTTCGGGCAGCTGGAACGGCGGCAGTTGGATCTGCGGCAGACCGGGAAATATCGGTGCGGGCGGAGGCGGCGGCGGTGCGGGTTCCGCCTCGGGAATCCGGATCTGCGACGCCGTCTGCACGGGCGCCTCGACGGTCTCGGACGTCGGCGGCGGCGCGGGCGTCGTCGGTGACGGTGTGGCCATCTCGGTGACGACCGGCGGATTGGCGGTGAGTTGCGTGGTCGCCGGCTGCGACGACCCCTCGGTGCGCGACAGCAGGTTCTTGCCGTATCCGAGACCGAGTCCGATCACCGCCACCACGGCGAGCGCGGTGCCCGCCAGCGCGGCGCCCCGGATCTGGATCTTGGCGACCTGCTGGCTCGGCGGCGGCGCCGCGGCGCTCAGCCACGACGGGGTACTCGACGGCGCACCGCTGCGCGCGACGACTGCGGTCGGGGCGTGCCGGTAGGCGTCCGCCTCGAACTCGGCGCGAGGCGTGTATTGCGGCGGCGGGAGGACGCGGGCAACTTCGGCGGCGGGCGGCACCACCTGCTGGGCGAGCAGCGCAGCACCTTGTGCCGCAACGAGTTCGGGATGATCGGGAACGATGACCGGCAATCCGAGCCACGACTCCAGCACCGTGCGCACAAGTGGAATGCGCGCACCGCCACCGGTGAGCACCACGGCGTCCGGGGTTCGTCCGGACCGCGTGATCACGTCGCGGGCGAGGCGCGCCGACGATTCGACGGTGACACCGATGAGCGAGTCGAAGACGTCACGCGACAACAGCAGCAGGCCGCCGTCGCCGGGGACGGCGACGGCGCCACCGGTGGACAGCCGCTCCTTCGCCTCACGACAGCGGAGGTCGAGCGCCAGGCTGGCGGCCGCGTCGTGGGGCGCCTCGATGCGGTTGTTCTCCAACTGGTTGGCCCGGACCATCCGGTCGAAGACGTCGCCGCTCACCGTGTCGGTGCGGACCGTCTCGACCACCTCACCCGTCGCCCGGTCGACGACGCTCACGGTGAGCCCGGAACTGCCCAGGTCGTAGAACACGAGCGTCGCGTGGTCGCCCAGGGCTCCCGAGACGTCGAGGAATTTCAGCGCGGCCGAGGCCTCGGTGACGAGTTGGTAGTTGACGAGTTGCTGCCGGGCCATCGCCGCCTGGACGGCGCCTGCCTGTGCTTCGTCGCGGTAGGCGACGCCGGTGGCATGCACCTGCCCGGCGTCGGGTGCTCCGGCGAGAACGACGCCGATAGATTCGGCGGCCAGTTCCTCCGGCAGATCCCGGCCTGCGGCGACGACCTGGGCCCGGAAATCGGGGAGGTGCCTGCTTGCGGCGTCGTCACGGTTCACGGAGTCGGGTCGTGCCAAGCGCACAGCGCTCGCACCGACCGACACACCTAGAACCGAACTCATGGGCCGCCCAACTCGACTGTGCACGGGTTCGATCCGGAATCCCCCCACTCCATGGCCCGCAGTCTAGCGAAGCGGTCCGACACGGCAACCGGGCAACCGGTCGGCGGCAGACAACTCAGAAGTTGCTCGCGATGATCACTCCCGCGATGCCCGTCCCCAGCGGCACGAACGTGCACGGCGGCACCACCACGTGGGCGGGATCGAGCGTGTTGAGCACCAGTTGCTGGGAGAACGGGTCGTACGGCAGGTTGAAATGTCCGGTCTGATCGATCGGGCACAGGTCCTGCACGAGGATGTTGGTGGCGCCGGGGTCGCGCAGCGCGACGTTCGTGTACGGCTGGATCACCTCGTCGTAGCGCGTGCCGATCGTGGTGTATTCGGCGCCGGGCACGGTGTCACCGCCCGCGTTGAGGGCGGTGAGGAACGGCGAGCCCTGCACCTGCTCGGCGAGCGCCTCCGAACCGATCGTTTCGATCAGTTCGGTGCCGCCGGGAACGGACGTCACCGCCGTCGCGATCCCGAAGAACGTTCCCCCGTAGGTGGGCGACGCCAGACCGATCCAGTGGTGCACCTTGGATGCTCCGCCGAGCCTGTTGACGTAGTACCGGGCCACCGTCGCGCCCTGCGAGTGCCCGATGAGGTCGACCTCGTCCGCGCCGGTCGTGGACAGCACGTCGTCGACGAACACCTCGAGTTCGGCGGCCCCCTCGGTCATGGTCTGCATCCCGAAGTGTTCGGTGCCCGGTTTCCGTCCGTAGTTGAGGGCGAACACGCAGTAGCCGGCAGCTTTCAGTTTCGGGCTCAGCGCGGCCCAGTTCGAATAGGCACTGCCGTCGCTGCCGTGCACGAGGATCACGGGGCGGGGGTGCGCGGGGTCGGGGTGGCACGAGAAGTCGTTGGCGCCGGGCGGCGCGGAATGCGGATGCTGCTTCGCGTACGCGATCGCGCTGCCGGCGTCGGATTGCGGGGGCCCCGGCAGCGTCGGGACTTCCGCCGCGTGAGCGGGCGCGGCGCCGAGCACGCAGATCAGGGCAGCGAGGACTGCGATCAGGGATCCGTGACGTGCCTTCGACATCGCCCAGCCCTCCGTTGCGATTTGAGCTGACGCTACCGTCCGCCGATGCCACCGGCAGTGGAGATCGTCAAACCCGTTGTCGCGGGGCGTTCCGCACTCTGCGCGAGCTATCCCCTCCCGAGACCGCGGTAGACCCACCCGGCGTCGCGCCAGTCCGCGGCGTCGAGGCAGTTGCGGCCGTCGACCATCACCCGCGCACGCACGACACCGTTCAGATCCTCCGGTTTCAGGGCGGCGAACTCCGCCCACTCCGTGAGCAGCAGGACGGCGTCCGCGTTGTCGCACGCCTCGACCGCCGACGTCGCGTAGTTCAGCGTCGGGAACAGCCTGCGGGAGTTGTCGAGGGCCTTCGGGTCGTAGACGCTGACGACGGCCCCGTGCAACTGCATCATTCCCGCGACGTTGAGTGCCGGGGAGTCGCGGACGTCGTCGGATTCCGGTTTGAACGCCGCGCCGAGGACGGCCACGTTGGCGCCGAGCAGCGACCCTCCGCACGCCTGCGCCGCCAACTCCACCATCCGGGTGCGACGGCGCATGTTGATGCTGTCGACCTCCCGCAGGAAGTGCAGTGCCTGGTTCGCGCCCAGCTCACCGGCCCGGGCCATGAACGCGCGGATGTCCTTGGGCAGGCAGCCGCCGCCGAAGCCGAGACCGGCGTTGAGGAACCGCCTGCCGATCCGCGCGTCGTAGCCGAGGGCGTCGGCGAGTTGGGTGACGTCGGCGCCGGTGGCCTCGCACACCTCGGAGATGGCGTTGATGAAGGAGATCTTCGTGGCGAGGAACGCGTTGGCCGAGACCTTGACCAGTTCCGCGGTGGCGAGGTCGGTGACCAGGAACGGAATGTCCTCGCCGAGCAGGCGGGCATACAGCTCACGCAACTCGGCCTCCGCGCGTCCGGGGCGCAGGCGGTCCACGCCCAGCACCATCCGGTCGGGGTGCAGGGTGTCCTCGACGGCGAAGCCCTCCCGGAGGAACTCCGGGTTCCACGCCACCTCCACGGCCTCCCCCGCCGGCGCGAGCGCGCGGGCCCGCGCACCCAGATCGGCCGCCGTCCCGACGGGAACGGTCGACTTGCCGACGATGACGGCGGGACGGTCGAGCAGCGGCGCGAGGGTGTCGATCACCGAGTGCACGTGCCGCAGGTCCGCGCCGTACTCCCCCTTCTTCTGCGGGGTGCCGACACCGAGGAAGTGGAGGTCCGCGAACTCCGCGGCCTCGCGGTACGACGTGGTGAAGTGCAGTCGGCCGGCGTCGATGTTCCGGCGCAGGACGTCCGCGAGCCCGGGCTCGTAGAACGGGACCTCTCCGGAGGAGAGCTTCGCCACTTTTCCGGGGTCGATGTCGACACCCAGGACGTCGTGACCCAGCTCCGCCATGCAGGCGGCGTGGGTGGCTCCCAGGTATCCGGTTCCAAACACGGTGCAGCGCATGCACCCTTGATAACCAGTGCAGGTGAGCGCGATATTTACCCGGCAGATGTTCGAAGCCAACAGTGCGTGTACGGACGGTGCGGGGCGAGACCCTATGCTTCGCCCATGCATGTTCTCTTCGTCTGCACCGGAAACGTCTGTCGCTCCCCAACGGCCGAGCGCCTCGCAGTGGCATACGCCGAGGAGCTCGGGATCACCGATCTGACCGCCGAAAGCGCAGGTACACGCGCTGCGGTCGGACGCCCGATGGAACCGACGGCCGCGCAAGTCCTCGAAGGGCTCGGTGGCAACCCCACCGAGTTCACCGCGCGGATGCTCACCGCGGATCTCGCGGTGGATGCCGACCTGGTGCTGACGATGACCGAGCGCCAGCGCGAGAAGGTGCTGGCGCTGGCTCCCGAGCAGTTGAAGAAGACGTTCACGCTGAAGGAGGCCGCTCGTCTCGCCGAGGCGGCGGATGCGAAGTCGGTGGCCGACCTGGCTGCGGCGCGTCCCAGACACAAGGCCGACGACACCCCCGAAGACGTGCCGGACCCGATGGGACAGGACGAGGACACGTTCCTGACCATCGGGTCCGAGATCGCCGATCTACTGGGTGTGATCTCGCGGAGCATCCGTCTCTGACCAGGGTTCCTGGTCGTCACGGTAGCGGCGGGTGCGCCTCGGTGTGGGAGGCACCGGTGCGCCCGACTGCTGCTCGTTGCCGTAGTGGTCGGCCGCTCCGTACCACTGCTGACCCTGGTCGCCGTTGTAGGCGCCCTGGTAGGCGGGGGCACCCTGGTAGGCCGGGACTTCCTGCGGATCTCCCCCGTACGGCTGCTGCGGGTACTCGTCGCGCACGTACTGGGCCTGCTGCTGCACCGGCGGTTGCGGTGCCTGCTGCTGGGGTGCCTGCTGCTGGACGGCAGGCTGCGCGGGGACGGCCTGCTGCATCTGCGGCAGCGACTTGTCGGTCTCGTAGTAGTACTTGTACTCGTAGACCCCCCGGCCGCGGCTCGGCGTCATCGTGATGATCGTTCCGAGGATGGTCGCCCCGACGCTCTGCAGGTTGCCCACCGCCCGCGACAGCTGGTCCCGCTTGGTTTCGGCGTGCCGGGCGATCACCAGGGCGCCGTCCGACATCGCGGTGAGCACGGTCGCGTCGGTGACCGGCAGCAGCGGGGACGCGTCGACGATCACGTAGTCGAATCGTCCGCGCAGTTCGGCCAGCGCCTGGCGGGCCGTCTCGGTTCCGAGCAGCTCACTGGGGTTCGGCGGGATCGGCCCGGACGCCAGGACGGTCAGACCCGAGTACTGCGTCGGCTGCAGCACGGCGTCGAGGTCGGCCTTGCCTGCCAGGACGCTGCTGAGCCCAACGGACCCGACGACACCGAGGTACTTCGACACCCGCGGCTTGCGGAGGTCACCTTCGACGAGGCACACGTTCTGGCCGCCTTCCGCCAGCACGAGCGCGATGTTGATCGCGGTGGTGGTCTTGCCCTCGGTGGGCAGCGAACTGGTGACCACGATGACGCGCGGCGGGTTGTCGACCTCGAGGAACTGCAGGTTGGTGCGGAGTTCGCGGTAGGCCTCCGCGCTCGAGGAATTGCCCTCGGCGAAGTTGATGGCCTGCTGCGTCTGCCGCTCCTTGTCGAACGGGATGGTGCCGATCAGTGCCGAACCGGCCAGTTCCTCGACGGTGCGCCGATCCTTGACGGTGTTGTCGAGGCGGTCACGCAGGACGGCGAAGGCGATACCGAGCAGCAGCCCGACCGCCGCGCCCAGCGCGAGGTTGCGGAGCGTCTTGGGCGAGACGGGCGTCGACGGCGTCTGCGCCTGCTGTTCGACGACGACGCGGGCGGCGGGGGCGCCACCCTTCTCCGGGGTTTCGAGCTCTCGGGCCATGACGACGAACTCGTCGGACAGGGCGTTGGCGATGTCGCGGGCGCGTTCCGGCGACGGATCCTGCACCTTGACATCGATGAGCACGGTGTCCGGTGCGGAGCTGGCCTTCACCTGTGAGGCGAGCGCCGCCGCCGTGCCGCCCAGATCGAGCTTGTCGATCGTCCGCTGCGCGAGGGTCTCGCCGGTGAGCAGTTTGGTGTAGGACGTCACCCGCTGCTGCGAGAACAGGTTGCCCTGGTAGACCTCGTTCACCGACGATCCGGCGGACGTCGAGACGAACAACCGGGTCGACGCCTCGTAGATCGGAGTGGTCAGCAACGACGCTCCGAGCGCACCGAGAATCGCGACCACGGTGGTGATCGCGATGATTTTCCAACGTGACTGCAGAATTCGCAGGTAGTCCTGAATTTCCATTATCGAGTCTCTTCCAATTGCGTCGCGCTCAGCGGCGCGATCGAGCTGTCATTCACATCGTTCTGACCCGACGGAATCGCTACATCGTAGTGATGAGGTCCACTGTCGGCGTCACGTGCATCACGGTCCGCCGTGGTCCCCCGATCTCCGAAGCAGTCGGCCGATCTCGGCGAGCGGGCCCGGGTCTGCCATCTCGGAGTGGGTGGTGTCGATGTGGTGTGCGGTGACGGCGCCGTCGGCGTACTCGCGCCAGGCGTCGACGACGTCGGGGTGCCGGTGCAGGTCGCGGGCGGCGACGAACAGGTCGAGGTCGCCGTCGAACCGCCGGGGGCGGTGGGTCGAGGCGATCAGCTCGAGCCGTTCGATCACGGCCCGGATCTCCCGTAGCCGGTCGACGCTCACGTACGCGCCGAACTGCGTGATCAGCTCGTCCTCGCTCAGGGTTTCCGGTTCGGGTGGCTGATGCTGCGGCAGAAGCGTGTCGAGGAGCGCCGGCGCGGCCACCGCGTGGCCGGCGTCGCGGAGCTGGACGGCCATCTCGTGGGCGATGGTTCCGCCGAGCGACCACCCCAGCAGGTGGTAGGGGCCCTCAGGTTGCACGGCCCGGATCGCGTCGACGTACCGCGCGGCGAGCTCGGACAGCGTCTCGGGCAGGTCCGGCATTCCGGTCGCCTGGATGCCGTACAGCGGACGGTCGCCGACGAGATCGGCGAGACCGCTGAAGCACCAGGACAATCCGCTGACCGGGTGCACACAGAACAGGGGCGTTCCCGTCTCGGCGGAGCGGAGTTCCACCACGGTGTCGAAGAAACTCTCGGACCGCGCCCCGTCGTCGATCCGCGCGGCCAGGCGCTGCACCGTGGGGTCGGTGAAGACCCATTCGATGGGCACGTCGCGGTCCAGCCGGCGACGCAATTCCGTTGCCACCGACGCCGCTCCCATCGACGTGCCGCCGAGCCTGAAGAAGGCTTCGTCGGCGGGAACGTCCGCAATGCCCAGCACGTCCGCGAACACCGCCGCGATCGCCTCTTCGAGTTCGCCTGCCGGCAGCGCGGATTCGACGACCTGGATCGTCGGCGCAGGCAGTGCGGCGCGGTCGAGTTTGCCCGACGGCAGCAGCGGCAACGTGTCGACGACCGTCACCGACGCGGGCACCAGGTGCCGCGGCAGCCGGCCGCGCGCGAAGTCGACGACGGACCGGGGCGCCAGACCGGCGGCGCCGACGACGTAGGACGCCAGCACGGTGTCCGTCGGCGTCGGTACCGCGATCGTCACGGCGACGTCGATGTCGGGGTGCCCGGCGAGCACGGCGTCGACCTCGGCGGGTTCGACGCGGATTCCGCGGATCTTCACCTGCGAATCGCTGCGGCCCAGGTATTCCAGCCGCCCGACCGGGTCACGCCGCACCACGTCGCCGGTGCGGTACAGCCGCTCCCCCGGTTTGCCGTAGGGATGTGCCACGAATTGTCCTGCGGTGAGGTCACTTCGGCCCAGATAGCCCCGGGCGATACCGCTGCCGGCCAGATACAGTTCGCCCGTCACGCCGTCGGGCACGGGATGCAGACGCGCGTCGAGAACAAAGGCGGCGTTGCCGTCCAGGGCGCTTCCGATGGTGATCGGCAGGCCGGGTTCGAGGGGACCCGCAACGGACGCGTCGACGGTGAACTCGGTCGGACCGTAGGCGTTGAACAGCCGGTGCCGCCGCGACCACCGGTCGGCGAGGTCCGCGGGCAGCGCCTCTCCCCCGACGACGACCGTCGACGGTGCGAGGCTGCGCGGGTCGAGGGACGCCAGCACGGTCGGGGTGAGCGTGAAGTGGGTGATGTTCTGCGCCACCAGAAACCGCACCAGTTCGTCGCCGGCGTAGCTGAAGGCAGGTGCCGCCACCAGGGCACTGCCCAGCGACACCGCCCAGAGCATTTCGAACACCGCGACGTCGAAGGTCGGGGAGGTCGACTGCAGCACCCGCCCGGCGTCGCCGCCCTCCACCTCCGACGTGTAGGCGGGGGTGGAGAGGAGGGTCGTGAGTCCGCGGTGCGTGACGACGACGCCCTTGGGCCGGCCGGTGGAACCCGACGTGTAGATCACATACGCCGCGTTGTCCACGTCGGGTGCGACCAAATCCGCGCCCCCGGAGGGCTGTTCGTCCAGACACAACCAGTCGACGGATCGCGGCAGATCCCCGGCGCCGCCGACGGTCAAACCGAGCACCGCACGCGAGTCGGTCAGCATCCAGTCGAGCCGCTCCGCGGGATGGGTGGGATCCAGCGACATCCATGCCGCACCGGTCTTGGCCACCGACCACACCGCCAGGAGCCAGTGCCGGCCGCGGGGTGTCGCCACGGCGACGACGTCCTCCGGGCCGACGCCGCAGGACGCGAGTGCGCGGGCCCAGCGGTCCGATTCTGCGTCGAGTTCGCGGTAGCTCCACCGGGTGTCGCCGTCGATCACCGCGACGGCGGACGGGGTGGCGCGGACACGGGTGGCGAGGATGTCGCCGAGCGTCCGCGGCGTGGCCACCGGGCGGGGTCCCTGCACAAGATGGGCGCGTTCGGTGTCGTCGAGGATGTCGAGGTCGCCGACGGCCGCCGACGGGGTGGTCAGGGCGGCGTCGAGGACGGCGGCGAACCGGCGCAGCAGCAGGAGCGCGGTCTGCCGGTCGAACAGGTCGGTGGCGTAATCGAGTCGCACCGTCGTGGTCTCGGCCGCGTCGGTCACGTCCCATACGAGGTCGAACTCCGTTGCCTGCGTCTCGGGGCGGTATTTCTCGGTGCCGAGGAAGAGTTCCGGGAAGTCGACGGCCCGCTGGTACGTCAGCATCACCTGGAACAGCGGGTTGTATGCCGCGGATCGGGGTGGGGCGAGGTGCGTCACGACGTCGTCGAACGGGACGTCGGCGTGCGCGAGCGCGTCGAGGTCGACGGCGCGGACGTCCGCGAGGAAATCCTCGAACGGTTGCGCCGGCGAGACCGCGGTGCGCAGTGCCACGGTGCCGACGAACATGCCGACCACGGCGTCGAGCACCGGATCGGGGCGGCCGCCGACCGCCGTGCCCACCACCACGTCGGACTGTCCGCTCACGCGGGCCAGCAGCACCGCGAGGGCGGCGTGCAGCACCATGAACACGGTCGTTCCGCGGCT
Organism: Rhodococcus pseudokoreensis; assembly: GCF_017068395.1. Taxonomy (NCBI): domain Bacteria; kingdom Bacillati; phylum Actinomycetota; class Actinomycetes; order Mycobacteriales; family Nocardiaceae; genus Rhodococcus; species Rhodococcus pseudokoreensis. The sequence goes on from NZ_CP070619.1 coordinate 1,931,298, forward strand.
GCGCGACAGTGCGACCACCCGCTCGCGCAGGTCGTCGTCGAGCGTCCATTCGACGCTTGCCCCGATGTGGCTGGGGAGTTCCGGTCGGGGGCGGTCGGTCGGCAGCGGGAGTGGTCCCCCGACACCGGAGAGCACGTGCGCCCAGTGCTCGAGTTGGGCGCGGGCCGCACTGCCGGGTTCGGAGGCGGTCCCGAGCAGTTCGCGCATCCAGAGCGAATAGTCGGCGTAGTCCACGACCAGCGGCGCCCACTGCGGGGTCGTACCTTCGGCGCGGCACCGGTAGGCGGTGTCGAGGTCGGTGAGCAGCGGTCCCATCGAACCGCCGTCCAGCGCGATGTGATGGACCACGACGCCGAGCATGAAGCCGCCGCCCTCGGTGCGCCACAGCTTCACCCGCACCGGGGTCTCGGTGGTGAGGTCGAACGGCCGGGCGCTCCAGGTGTCGACGGCGAAGTCCGCTTCCGCGGTGACATCCTCGGCCACGGACTCGACGGGCAGCACCCGCTGATACGGGCCGTCGGCGTCGACGGGGAAGACCGTGCGCAGCACCGAATGCCGCTCCAGCACGTCCCGCAGCGCGAGGCGGAGGGCGTCGACGTCGACGTCAGCGCCGACCCGGGTGACGAACACCATGTTGTGCAGGGCGGTGTCGGGGTTGACCCGGCTGAGCAGCCACAGGCGTTGCTGCGCGGGCGACAGCGGAACGCGCGCCCCGGACGGGCGGGGAACGAGCACCGGCCGCACGGCTCCCGACGCGGGGGCGTCCAGCCAACGGGCGAGCGACGCGGGGGTCGGGTTCTCGAACAGCACCCGCACCGGCACGTCGACGCCGAACGTCGCGGACAGCCGGGCGGTCACCGCCGTCGCGGACAGTGAATCGCCGCCCGCGTCGAAGAAGTTGTGCCCGGCCCCGATCCGGGCGGAGCCGAGCACGTCGGCGAACACGCCGGCCACCATCTCCTCGGCCGCGGTGCGCGGGGGTGCCGCGACGGCGTCGTCGTCGTCCCGGGCCTCCAGCGCGGCGACGTCGAGCTTGCCGTTGGCGGTGAGCGGCAGCGTGTCCATCGTGACGATGCGGGGCGGCACGAGGTACGAGGGCAGGCGGCCCGTCAGCTGCTGCCGCAGCGTCCGGGAGTCGAGGTCCGTGCCGGCGACGAAGGCCACGAGGTCGTTTCGCTGCACCAGTACGGCTGCCTGCTCGACGCCGTGTAGTTCCAGCAGCGCCGCCTCGACCTGTGCCGGTTCGATGCGCATGCCGCGCACCTTGACCTGCCGGTCGACGCGGCCGAGGAAGGTGAGGTGGCCGTCGGCGCGGCGGTGCACCAGGTCGCCGGTGCGGTACCGGCGAGTGCCGTCCGGGGCGGCGACGAAGCGTTCCGCCGTCCGGTCGGGGGCGCCGAGGTAGCCGTGGGCGAGTCCGGGTCCGGCGAGGTAGAGCTCACCGACACCGCCGACGGGGACTGCCCGCAGCCTCTGGTCGAGCACGACCGCCGTGGTCCCGGGGATCGGGGCGCCGATCGTCACCGTGCCGGTCGCGGATCCGGGCTCGATCTCGGTGAGCGTCGCGACCACCGTCGACTCGGTCGGACCGTAGGCATTGAGCAGAAGCCTTCCGGCACTCCACGTTCCGGCCAGATCAGAGCTCAGGGCCTCGCCTCCGACACCCACGACGCGCACCGACTCGAGCCCGCGTGGGTCGAGCGTGGCGAGGACGGACGGCGTGGACAGGTAGTGCGTGACCCGCTGCTCGACCAGCAGCCGATGCAGTTCGGCGCCGGCGAAGACGTCGGCGGGGGCGACCACCAGGCAGGCTCCCGACCCGAACGCGAGCAGCATCTCCAGCAGCGCCGCGTCGAAGGCGGGGTTGTAGCCGTGCAGCACACGGTCGCCGGGGCCCACCCGGTACCGCCGCACCACCTCGGTGGTGAGCGGGCCCAGTCCGCGGTGGGTGACCGCGACGGCCTTGGGTGTGCCGGTGGAACCGGACGTGTGGATCACGTACGCCACGTCTCGTGCGCACTTCTGGTAGCCCTGGCCACCGAAACCGCTCACGGGGCTGAAGGCGGCACCGGTCTTGGCGACGGCCCAGAGTTCGATCACGAAGTCCGGCGACCGCGGCAGGTCGATCGGAACCACCTCGCCCGGTCCGACGCCCAACGCCGTGAGTTTCCGCGCGCGAGCGTCGGAACGCTCGTCCAGTTCGCGGTACGTCAGCGTGACGTCGCCGTCGGTGAGTGCGGCGTTGTCGGGGTACGCGGCGGCGGTGGCCGTCAGGATTTCGGCCAGGGTGCGCTCACCGCCGGGGTGCGTACCGACGAGGGACTCCGCTGCGGTCAGCGCGACGTCGCCCACCGGCAGGTCGGGGTCGGCGCAGATCGCCTCGAGCACCCGTCCGAGTTCGGTCGCCACGGTGTGGACGGTCGTGTGGTCGAAGGCATCCGCCGAGTACACGGCGGTGCCACGCATGCCCGTGGGTACATCGCCGTCGGACGTCTCGGTGAGGGTCAGGTGGAGGTCGAATTTCGCTGTTCCGGTGTCGAATTCCTGCGCCATCACCGTCATGCCCGCCGCCTCGAGCGGGGGGATCTGCAGGTTCTGCAGGGCCAGGGCCACCTGCGGCGTCCGCCCACCGAGCAGCCCGGCCACCACCTCGAACGGCACGTCCGCGTGCTCGAACGCGTCGACGTCGAAGTCCCGGACCTGCGCGAGGAGCCCGGTGAACGGCATGTCGGGCAGCACCTGCGCCCGCAGGGCGAGGGTGTTCACGAACATGCCCACCAGCGAGTCGAGGACGCGTTCCCCGCGGCCCGCAACGGCGGTGGCGACGACGACGTCGGCCCGGGCGCCGAGCCTGGACAGCACCACGGACAGCGCCGCGTGCAGGACCATGAACGGTGTCGCGTGGTGCTGCGCCGCCAACTGGTGCACGGCCTGCTGCACGTCCGCCGACACGGCGAATTCGACGACGCCGGCGCGGGTCGCACCTGGCGCCGACCGGTCCGGAGCCAGTGGCGCCGTGCCGTCGACACCGTCCAGCGCCCGCCGCCAGTGCTCGACACGGCGCTGCCCGTATTCGCCGTCCAGCAGTTCCCGCTCCCACACGGCATAGTCGGCGTACTGCAGCGGCAGCGGGTTCTCCTGCGGGGCAACCCCGTCAGAGTGTGCGGCGTAGGCGCCGAGCACGTCGGCGACGAGCGGGGTCAGCGACCATCCGTCGGCGGCGATATGGTGGATGTTCACGGCCAGCACGTGGCACTGCGGGTGCAGGCGCAACAAGGCGACCCGGATGGGCCGGTCCTCGGTGAGGTCGAATCCGCGGGCGGCGAACTGTTCCATGAACTCGTCGGGATCGCGCACGTCGACCGGAGTCAGGTCGAGCGGCGCCGGGTCGAGGATCTCCTGGCAGGGGTGACCGTCGACGGGGTACCGGGTCCGTAGCGTCTCGTGCCGCCGGATGACGTCCTCGAAGGCAGCGGTCAGCGCGTCGACGTCGAGTTCGCCGTCCAACCGCACGGTGGCGGGCAGGTTGTACGTCGGCGACCCGGGGTCCGTGCGGTTCAGCACCCACATGCGGTACTGGCTGCGGGACAACGGAATGCGCTCCGGTCGCGGGCGTGCGACGAGCGCGGGACGCAGGTCGGTTTCGGGGACCGCGTCGTCGAGGGCTTCGGCCAGTTCGGCGACGGTGGGGTGCGCGAACAGGGTTCGGAGCGGCACCACGTGTCCCACGGAGTCGGTGAGGCGGGCCGTCAGCTGGGTGGCGAGGAGCGAGTTGCCGCCCGCGTCGAAGAAGTGCGTCCCGCGGCCCACGGACTCGTGCCCGAGGACGTCGGCGAACACCCGGGCCACGGCGCACTCGGTGTCGGTGTGCGGCGGTTCGTTCTCGGCGACCGCCAGTTCCGGCATCGGCAGCGACCGCAGATCGAGTTTGCCGTTCACCGTGGGCGGCGCGGCGTCGAGCACCACCACCGCCGTCGGAACCAGGTATGCCGGCAGCGATTCGGCGAGGCGGCGTCGCAGATCGTGGGTGTCGAGGAGGCCGGTCGGCAGCACGTAGGACACCAGCATCTCGCCGCCGGCGCCGGTGGTGCGCACGACGGTGCCGGCGAAGACGACGTCAGCGAGTCGCACGATGACGGTGTCGATTTCGGCCGGTTCGATGCGCACTCCCCGCATCTTGATCTGGGAGTCGGTGCGCCCGAGGTACTCGAGCTCGTGGGCGGCGGCGGTCTTCCGCCACCGCACCAGGTCGCCGGTGCGGTACAGGCGTGCGCCGTCGTCGGCCGCGACGAACCGCTCCGCCGTCAGCCCCGGCTGGTCCGCGTAGCCGCGGGCGAGCGCGCCGCCGGCCAGATACAGCTCGCCGGGCACGCCGGAAGGCACCGGGCGGAGCCGGGCGTCGAGCACCAGCGCGGACACACCGTGCACGGGGGCGCCGATCGAGACGGGCTCCCCCACCACGAGCGGCCCGGTGCTGAACGCGTACATGGTGGTCTCGGCGGGCCCGTACGCGTTGAATAGGCGACGCCCGACGGCCCAGCGGTTCACCAACTCGCCGCCGAGCCGCTCGCCGCCGACCATCAGCACCTGCAGGTCCGGAAGGTCCCGCTCGCCGAGGGTCGCGAGGATCGTCGGGGTCATGCAGGCGTGCGTGATCCGGTCGCGTTCCATCAGGTCGGCGAGCGGCGGGCCCGCGTATTCGGCGTCCGACGCGATCACCAGCGTGGCCCCCGACGCCCCCGCGACCAGGACCTCGAGCAGCGTCATGTCGAATCCGGGCGCACCGCGGTGCAGCATCCGGGAACCGGGACCGGCCGCATACCGCTCGCGCAGGTCGGCGTCGAGGGCAGCCAGACCGCCGTGCGTCACCACGACGCCCTTGGGTGTGCCCGTCGTTCCCGAGGTGTAGACGACGTACGCCGCCTCCGACGTGAGCGGCAAAGCGTGCCCCGGCACACTTTCCCACTCACGTGGGGTGAACGGTGTGCGCGCGGGGTCGAACAGCACGGGGGCCGCGCCGGTCTTCGCGATGGCCCACAGCCGCACCACCGCGTCCACCGACCTCGGCTCGGCCCACGGAACCAGGCTCCCGCGGCCCACACCGCTCTCGGCGAGTTCGCGGGCGAGAGCGTCGGAACGAGCATCCAATTCGCGGTAGGTGAGTTCGACGCCCCCACCCGACACCGCGACAGCGTCCGGCGCGAGAGCGGCGCCGCGGGTCAGTATTTCCCGCAGCGTCGACGACGGAGGCGCAGCCGGACCGACAGCGGGCACCAGGGCGGCGCGCTCGGCGGCATCGAACAGGTCGACGTCGCCCACCGGCAGCAGCGGGTCGGCGCTGACGGCCTCGAGGAACCGCACCAGCCGCGACGCGAACTGCTCGATCGTCGAGTGCTCGTACAGGTCTGCGTCGTAACCGAAGTCGAGGTGCAGGCGCCCGCCGGGACCGGACTCGGTGACGGTCAGTTGGAGGTCGAAATTGGCCCGGTCGACGACGTCGCCGACGGGTGTCACCGTCAGCCCGGGCAGGGCCACCGGGCCCGGCCGGCTGCGCTGCATCGACAGCGCGACCTGGAACAGCGGGTGGTGGGACGTCGACCGCGCCGGGTTCAGCAACTCGACCAGAGCCTCGAACGGCATGTCGGCGTGCGTGTAGGCGGCGATGTCACGTTCGTGGACGTGAGCGAGCAGTTCCGCGAACGTGGCCGACGGATCGACCGCGGTGCGCAGCACCAGCGTGCCGGCGAACATTCCCACCATGTCGTCGAGTTGCGGATCGGTGCGCCCGGCGACGGCGGTGCCGATGGGCACGTCACGACTGCCGCTGTACCGCGAGAGAACGGCGGCCAATGCGGCGTGCAGCACCATGAACGTGGTCGCCCGGCCGCCCCGCGCCAGCGTGTGCACCGCGTCGTGCAGTTGTTCGCCGAGTTCGACGCCGACGGTGCCGGCGTGACCGGACGCCGCCGCCGGACGCGGGTGGTCGGCGGGCAGGGTGACCTGCTCGGGCAGGTCCGTGAGGGTGTCGAGCCAGTACCGCTGCAGGGTCTCGGCGGACTCGTCGTCGAGAACCGCCCGTTGCCACACGCTGTAGTCGCTGTACTGCACGGGCAGCGGCAGCCACTCGTGGCTGCCTCCCCCGAGGCGGGCCTGGTACGCCGTCATCGTGTCGCGGATCAGCGGCGTGAGCGACCACGCATCGGCGGCGATGTGATGCACCACGAGGGCGAACACGTGCGCGCCCGGTCCGACGCGATACAGCCGCGACCGGATCGGTGCGTCGACGGACACGTCGAAGCCGCTGTCGACGAACGCGCGCAGGTGCGGGTCGACGGCATCCTCGGGCAGTGCGATGGGCGCCAGATCCAGCGCGACGTCCGCGGCGTCGAGGACGACCTGGTGCACGCCGTCGGCATCGGACGGGTACACGGTGCGCAGCGTGCGGTGCCGCTCGATCAGGTCGTGTGCGGCGGATTCCAGCGCGTGCACATCCAGTTCGCCGTCGAGGTGCACGACGAGTGGGAGGTTGTATCCCGAAGCACCGGTGTCGAATTGGTTGACGAACCACATGCGCTGTTGCGCCGGCGACAGCGGAATGCGGCTTTTCTGCGACGCCGGGTGCAGCGGGAGACGTCGACGCCCGGCACCGGACCGCTCCTCGATCCGGGCGGCCAACTCGGCGACAGTGGGGGCCTCGAAGACGTCCTTCACCGTCACGTCGATGTCGAACACCGCACTGACGCGTGCGGACACCCGGGTGGCGAGCAGCGAATTGCCGCCGAGGTCGAAGAAATTGTGCCGCGTCCCCACCTCGGCACCGCCGAGCACCTCGGCGAACACGCCCGCCACCACGTCCTCGATGGGAGTGTGAGTGCCCTGCCCGTCCGCGGTCACGACACCCGGATCGGGCAGCGCATCGCGGTCGACCTTGCCGTTGGCAGTCAGCGGGATTTCCGGGACGGGAATGACAGCGGCAGGGATCAGGTGTTCCGGAAGAATTGCCCTGAGATGCCGCTTCAGGGTGGCGACGTCGGACACCGTGACCGAATACGCCACCAACTGTTTGCCGAGTGCGGTGTCCCGCAGCACTACCGCGGCCGCGTCGACAGACGGGTGTCGCAGCAGTGCCGCCTCGATCTCTCCGGGCTCGATTCGGTAGCCACGGATCTCCACCTGCGAATCCGCGCGACCGATGTAGTCGATGGTTCCGTCGATACTCCGGCGGACCCGGTCGCCCGTGCGGTACATACGCCCACCGTCCGCCGCGGCGACGAAGCGGGTGGCTGTCAGCGCAGGCCGACGGTGGTATCCGCGGGACACCTGAGTACCCGCGACGTACAACTCGCCGACGGTCCCCGGCGGCACCAACTGCAGCGACGCGTCCAATACGTATGTTCTGAGTCCCGGCAGCGGCAGGCCGACGGAGGGCCGCGTTTCTGCGGTCGTCAGATCGTGGCGGGTGACGTGAACGGTCGTCTCCGTGATGCCGAACATGTTGACGGCTCGAATGTCCGGGCGTCGCTCGAGCAGCGGCGCCACGGTGGCGGCGTCGAGGGGTTCCCCGCCGAAGATCAGCAGTCGGAGACTCTGCGGCAACTCTCGGTCGACGAGTTGACCGAACGCGGAGGGAGTCTGATTGAGAACCGTGACACCTTCGCGCTCGAGCAGCGACGTGAATTCGCCCGGCGAGCGAGCCACGAAGTGATCGACCACGACCAACCGGCCGCCGGTGGTGAGCGCTCCCCACATCTCCCACACCGAGAAGTCGAAGGACAACGAGTGGAACAGCGTCCACACATCTCGTGGACCGAACCCGAACTCCCCGCGAGTGTTGGCCAGCAACGACAGCACATTCGCGTGCGAGACGAGCACGCCCTTGGGCTGTCCGGTCGAACCCGATGTGTAGATCAGGTAGGCGCCGCGCCCCCGTGCATGACTGCCAACCTTCCGCGAGAAATCAGCGGTCACCGGCGGCGTCACCATCACGGTGGGGCATTCGACTGAGGGAAGACGCTCGGCGTCGGCCTCGTCGGTGAGCAGCGCCGCAGGCGACCCGTCGCTCAGCAGGTAGCCGATGCGTTCGGCCGGGTAGTCGACGTCGACGGGCATGTAGGTGCCGCCCGCCTTCGCGACGGCAACGATGGCAATCACCACGTCGATGGACCGTGACAGCGCGACGGCCACGACGTCTTCCATCGTTACGCCGACGTCGCGCAGCCTGCAGGCGAGTTCTTCCGAACGGTGATGCAATTCGGCGTATGTCAGGATGGTGTCGCCGAAGGTCGCGGCTACCGCGTCCGGACGCTGAGCCACCTGCGCGTCGAGAAGATCAGTAAGCGAATCGGCGTCGAATTCCAAACCGTCGCCACCCGACGGCGACAACGCGCGCTCCTCCGCGCTCAGTACGTCGATGGCCCCGACCGCGGTGTCCGGCGCATCCGTCAATGCAGTCAACACGCGCAGCAGTCGCGCTGACCACTGTGTGACCGTCTTCTGGTCGAACAGCGCCTCGGGGAAGGTCATCGACCCCACCAGTCCATCGGCGGCACCGTCGCCGGAGCGCCGTTCAGCTATCGACACTTCCAGGTCGAATCGGCTGATGCGCGAATCGAGTTCGCGGGCCCGAATGTTCATCCCGGGCAGCTCGACGACGGCATCGGCGAAGTTCTCGAAAGCGAGCATGACCTGGAACAGCGGATGGTGACCGCCGGACCGGGCGGGTGCCACCGCATCGACAATCATGTCGAACGGAACGTCCGAATTCGCGAATGCCGCGAGATCCGTGCGCTGCACCGATGCGAGCAGTTCGGTGAACGTCGAACGCGGATTCACCCGGCTACGCAGGGGCACAGTGCCGACGAACATCCCGACGACATCGTCCAGGGCGGGGTCCGTGCGACCCGACGTGGGAGTTCCCACCACAATGTCGTCGGTACCGGTGAGCTTGTACAGCAGGACGACCAGGGCCGCGTGCAGCACCATGAAGGTGGTCGAGTTCTTGTCGCGTGCCAGCATTTCCAGCTTGCGGTGCAACTCGGCGGAAACCGTGAACCGCACCTGCCCGGCGCTCGGCGCGTCACCGGCAAGCCGGGGTCGATCGGTCGGCAGCGGCAGCAACGTGGGTAGATCTGCGAGACTGTTCGCCCAGTAGTCGAGTTGCCTGCTCCCCAGGCTGTCTGGATCTGCGAAATCGCCCAGTAGCTCTCGCTGCCACCGGCTGTAATCGGCATAGTCGACCGGAAGCGGCGCCCAGTCGGGGCTCCGGCCGTTCGACCGAGCCTCGTAGGCCGACGTCACGTCGCGCACGAGTGGGGCAAGTGAGAGCCCGTCGACAGCGATGTGGTGCACCACGACCGCGAGCGTGTGCCGACCAGCTTCGTGCGTGCACAAGCCCACCCGGAGGGGCGGCTCGGCAGTCAGATCGAATCCGCGTGCGGTGAACTCGGATATCTCGTTCTCGCTCAACGAGACCAGTTCGACCGACCGGGCTCCGAGCGCCTGAATCGGGCCGTGTTCGGTTTCGGGAAACACCGTTCGCAACAGGGGATGGTGGTCGAGCACGTCGTCCAGGGCGAGCGTCATCGCAGCCACGTCGAGTTGACCGTCGATGTCCACGACAATCGGCTCCGCGTATGCGGACGATTCCGGCTGGACCCGGTCGAGTACCCACAGCGGCTGCTGGGCGGGCGCGAGTGGCACAGGCCCCTCGGCAGGACGATGCTCGAGCGGAGGGCGCCGCTCGCCGCCTTCGGCGAGTACGGAGGCCAGACCGGCGACGGTCGGCTGCTCGAACAGCTCCCGCACTCCGAGGCGCACGCCGGTAGCGGCGGACAACGTGGATACCACTCGCGTCGCCGACAGCGAGTTGCCGCCGAGAGCGAAGAAGTCGGTCTCCGCATCCACCTCCCCCACACCCAACACCTCGGCCACCACCCCCGCCACCAACTCCTCGAGCGGACCACGCGGCACACGCACCGACAGCATCACCGGCTCCGGCAACGCCCCACGATCGACCTTGCCGCTCCGAGTCAACGGCAACTCACCCAACACCGCCACCGAAGCAGGCACCATGTACCGCGGCAGACGCTCGCTCACGAACTCCCGCAGCAACACCCCATCCAACCGCTCCCCCACCACATACGACGCCAGCACATCCCCACGCACCACCGTCACCGCAGCATCCACACCAGCACACGACCCCAACACCGCGTCGATCTCCCCGAGCTCCACCCGGAACCCACGAACCTTCACCTGATCATCGACACGACCCACGAACTCGAGCTCATGCGACACACTCCACCGCACCAAATCACCAGTGCGATACATCCGCCCCGAACCAGACACGTTCGCCACGAAACGCTCCGCCGTCAGCCCCGGAGCACCGGCATACCCGCGCGCCAAAGCAGATCCAGCAAGGTACAACTCGCCCACAACACCCACAGGCACCGGCCGCAATCTGCCGTCCAGCACCACGGCAGTGGTGCCCGGAATGGGACGACCGATGGTGACTGCCGAGTCGGCACCGAGTGCTGCGCTCACCAGCGTTGTCACTGTGGCTTCCGTCGGACCGTAACTGTTCACCATCGTTCGGTCAGCGGCCCAACGGTGGACCAGTTCAGATGGAAGCGCCTCCCCACCCACGTCGAGGACCACAAGCTCGGGCAGCCCCTCGGACGTCATCGACGCGACCACCGCGGGAGTGAGGACGGCATGGGTGACATGTTCGCGGCGCAGCAGTTCGGCCAGTTCGTCGCCGGCAAACAGATCGGGCGGCACGATCACCACGGAGGCACCGGCAGTGAACGCGAGCAGCAACTCTTCGATCGAAATATCGAAGGACGGCGACGCGAAATGCGCCACGCGGGAGGAGGCGTCGACTCGATAGACGTCATGGCGTGCCCGGGCCAGATCTGCGAGGCCGCGGTGAGTAACCACCACGCCTTTCGGTGTACCGGTCGAGCCAGAGGTGTACAGCAGGTAGGCCGGATGATCTATCGACAGCGGACGCACGCGATCAACATCCGAAATGGGAGCCGACGATCCCGTCAGGTCACCGATATCGATCCACGAGACACCGTGGGGAACTGCATCGCCATCGAGCGCCAGGGCGGTCGAGGCACCGGAGTCGGCGAGCATGAATGCGATCCGTTCTGCCGGGTATCCGGGATCGATGGGCAGGTAGACGGCGCCCGCACGGGCCACAGCCCACAACGCGACCACTGATTCGACCGAGCGCGGTAGCAGCACGGCCACCACATCCTCTGGACCGATGCCGTGAGCGATCAGACGGCGCGCCAGCCGGTTCGACCGGGCATCCAGTTCCCCGTAGGTGATCTCCACATCGGCATATCTCAGCGCCGACGCCGACGGATCAGATGAGCGCAGCAAGGACGCCAACGTCGCGGGCTCTGCAGCCGAAGGCCCCACGCACGGGACGAGATCCGACTGTTCGTCGGCATTGAGGATCGGGAGCTCCTCGACCGGGCCGTCCCATCCCGATCTGACGAAGCTGTCGAGGAATCTCAGGAAACGGGAGTAGTGAGCGCTGAGGACCTCAGCGCTGTACAGGCCGGGGTTCCCCTCGAAATCGATGCGGACGAGGCGTCCAGCCACCGATGGGTAGAGATTGAGCGAGAGATCGTCGACGGGCCCGGTCGAGAGAACAGCAAACTCGCCCACCAGGTCGCCGAGAACGATCTCGTTGTGGAAGTTCATGATGTTGACGGTGGGGCCGAAGCTACGCTGACCCGAATCACCGCTTCCGGCCCGCATGTCTTCGTACCGGAATCGTTGGTGCCGAAGCGCTCCGGTCAGTTCCAATTGCACCCGGCGCACCAACTCGCGAGCATCCACGTCCGGGTCGACCTGCACCCGCAGGGGCACGATATTCGACACCATTCCTGCCGAGCGCCGCATCGTTGCGGTGGTGCGGCCCGAGACGGGGAGGGTGAGCACCACGTCAGTGGAGTCGGTCATCCGTCCCACGTATGCGGCGAACGCAGCGACGATTACCGGTACCTCGGAAGAGTTCCACTGTTTCGCCAGTTCTCCGACCCGCATCGCGATCGCCGAGTCCATCAACTGAGTGACGAGCCGAGCCTTCGATACGGGGCGCGCTGTCCCCTCGGTCAGCCGCCGTGGGGACGGCAACTCCGCTACGCGCTCATTCCAGTGTTCCTGGTCGCGGGTGAACCTGCTGCTGGTCCGGTAGGAGGCTTCCGCGTCGTACAGTTCGCGCAGGCCCAGTGCAGTGGAGCGCGGTGGTTCCGTCCCCTTCACCAGGTGGGTGTAAAGCTCGGCGACGCGGTTCATCAGCACCATCGCGCCGTGTCCGTCCATCACCAGATGATGTACATGCGAGTACCAGTAATAGTGGCCGTCGCCTAGGTGTAGCAGCGTGGCTTCGATCATTCGATCGGAGAGCACGTCGAGTGGCCGGCTGTACGCCTCCGTCATCCAGTGGCGCGCATCACCGCTCGCGTCGTCGGATTCACGCAGATCGATGTAAGTCAGAGCGTCATTGATGCTCTGGTCTACCAGCTGCCGGGGCTCCCCCGGCCCGTCGACCAGCCGAACGACCGCGGACTCGAGTTCGCGGCAGGCGCGATCAGTGGCTTCGACCAAGGCGTCGACATCGAGGTGCCCGCGGACCTCCACGTACTGCGCGATGTTGAGGGGCACGGCCGGGTCGAGTTGCTGAGCGAACCACAGCGCTTGTTGCGCACGCGAAAGGGGAAATGGTGTCACTTCCGCCACCCCGCCCTCACAGGGCCTTGACACACAATTGTCCCGCCACTCAGCCGTACCTCGAAAGTTATGAGGCAGTGCCTCGACGGGACTTACATCGTGGGCGCCTCGTGGTTCGTTACGTGGGCTAGACAATACTGGGCAAATCATCCCCGCTCCACACGAGGGGGGACTGTGAGCGGTACATCACGATAATCTATGCACACCCCCAGACAGGAGCCAGGCAGTAATGGACGACAACGTCACGGGCCCGTCGGGTTTCGGCACGTCTGGCCCGGACAATCACGGGTCGGACGGCCGGGCTCAGGCGGCGGACGGAACACCGGTTCGACGTGTCCGTAAACGCCGGACACACCAACCTCAGGTGCGGGCGCATCGGCTTCGGCGGCGCGTGATCGTCGGCGGCTCGGTGGCCGTGGTGGTTGTCGTCGCGTTCGGTGCGTGGCTGGGCTTCACTGCCCGCGAGGCGAAGGCGAATCTCGAGGAGGCTCGTGGTCACGCGCAGATCGCCAAGGACGCCCTGCTCGACGGCGACACCGAAGTTGCCCAGCGGTCGGCGGCCGACGCCGACAAGTACGCGTCGCGGGCCTACGACAACACGCACTCGATTCCGTGGAGCATCACCGCTGCCGTCCCGGTTCTCGGTAGCCCGCTAGCAACTTCTCAGCAGATTTCCGAGGTCGTGCGGGGGCTCACACACGACGTCTTGACGCCCGCCGTGGACGCCGGAAGCACGCTGGCCCCTGATCAGCTGATCGAAGGCGGTGGCCGCGTCAACGTGCAGTCTTTGCGTGACGCCGTCCCGGTCCTGGATCAGACATCCGTTGCTGCGCAGTCACTGTCGGATCAGGCGCAGTCCATCGACGAGGCCACCTACCTCGGCGTGGTGAACGAGGCGCGCACGGCGTTGCAGGATCAGACCGCAGAGCTGTCGAAGCTACTGAGCAACACCGCGATCGCCGCGAAGGTGGTGCCGGCGATGCTCGGCGGGGACGGGCCGCGGAACTACTTCCTCGGATTCCAGACCAACGCCGAGGCGCGTGGAACCGGTGGGCTGCTGGGTGGATTCGGCATCGTCCGCGCCAACGACGGATCGGCCAAGGTCGACACTCTCGCCTCGAACTCGGAGCTGTCGCTGGCCGAAAAACCCCTCGATCTCGGTCCCGAGTTCGAGGCACGGTACGGCGCCAGCCGGCCCACCACCGACTTCCGCAACAGCAACCTCAGCTCCCACTTTCCCTACGCCGCACAGATCTGGAAATCGCTGTGGGCGCAGGAATCCGGCGAACAGGTAGACGGAGCGGTTGCGACCGATCCGGTCGCCCTGAGTTACGTGCTCGGCGCCATCGGCCCGGTCACGATGCCGGACGGCGAGGTGATCAACGAGGACAACGTCGTGGAACTCACCGAATCGACCGCGTATACGCGATTCGCCGACGACAACAATGCCCGTAAGCAGTACCTGCAGACTGTCGCCGCGCGAGTGGTCGACAAGATGACCGGCAAGCTGTCGTCCCCGCAGGCTCTGCTCGACGCGCTGGGCAAGGCCGCCGGCGAAGGTCGCATCGCGGTGTGGAGCGCGGACCCCGCCCTGCAACAGGTGCTTTCGGGCACGAAGGTCGGCAACGTCGTTCCGGACGACGCGGCGCCGTACGCGGGAGTCGTGGTGAACAACCAGGGCGGTAATAAGCTCGACTACTACCTGTCCCGTGAGATCGAATACGTGGCGGACAGTTGCGTCGACGGCACCCGTTCGTCGACCGTCACGGTGCGCCTGACCAACAACACCCCCGCGGGGGAATTCCCCGACTACGTTGCGGGACTGTTCGAGACGGTCGGCAATGTGCCGAAGGGCACCAACGCCGTCGACCTGTCGCTGCTCGCCACCCAGGGCGCGACCCTCGACAAGGTGACCATCAACGGCGCTCAGCAGTTCGTCTTCACCGGAAGCGAACGCGGCCATCCCGTGTTCAACATTCGAGCCATGCTGCAGCGGGGCAAGACCGCCGAGGTGAAGTTCCAGCTCACCGAGCCCACCGCTCCGGGTGAGGCACGGGTTCCGGTGCAGCCGTTGGTGGATTCTCCGAACGTCACGGTGGACGTGCCGAACTGCGGTAGCTGATTCTCCTCGGGTGCCGCCGCTACTGCGGGTACGCGTCGGGCGGCGGTATCTGAACGGTGTTCTCCGTTTCGACGGACTGCACGCCGGCTACGGATTCGAGTTCGGCGCGATCGTCTTCGTCGACGGCACCAGAGATGATTCCGATCGTGTCGTGCACCTGATCGACACGCATCCCGTGCGACCGCAGCGCGGCGCCGACCGCCTCGATGGTGTCGAGGTGGTCGGCGTCGACGGTGACGATGATCCCGATCATGCCGGTGCCTGGATCAGCCCCGACCCGACATCGAGGGACGGCAGCAGAAGTCTCCGCGCCTGCTGGGTGAGGACGGCCCACAGTTCGGTGCCCGTGCGTCCGGTGGCCTCGCACCACAGTGCGGCGATGCCCGCGACGTGTGGGGTCGCCATGCTGGTCCCACTCTTCGTGCCGTACCGCGCCGGCACTGGGACGGTGGAGAACACGCCCACCCCGGGCCCCGCCACGTCGATCTGACCGCCGATGACGGGGTTGCTGCGGGCCGAGAAGTCGGCCAGTCCGAGCGTCGAGTCGATCGCTGCGACGGCCATGATCGACGGGCTGTTCGCGGGTGGACCCACGAATCCCATGTTCCCTGCCGCGCGGTTCGCGTTGTTGCCTGCGGCCGCGACGATCAGCGACCCCGATGCCAGTGCCCGGCTGCCCACCGTCTCGTACGCAACAGACACCGCCTCCACGTTCGCACCGAGGGACATCGAGATGACCTGGCAGCCGTTGGTGATCGCCCATTCGATTCCGGCGAGAATGCCTCGGTCGGCGCCGCGTCCCTGATCGGACAGCACTTTGCCGACGAAGATGTCTGCCTTGTGGGCTACCCCGTATCGGCGGGTGCCGCTCGGCGACTTGGGTCCGCACGCGGTTCCGACACAGTGCGTGCCGTGGCTGTGACCGTCCTGCGGGCCGGCGCCCGGCACGAACGACTGGGCGGTGATGGTGCGGTTCTCGAAATCCGGGTGCGTCAGGTCGAGTCCGGTGTCGAGGACAGCGACCTTGACGCCGAACCCGCTGCACGCCGACGCGCTGACATTCGTGGCGTGCAGTCCCCACGTGAGTTCCGCGGTGTCGGTGAAGTTCGCCGCTTCGGCCTGCACCCGTGGATCGGTGCCGACCGAGAGGGCGTAGTGCATCAACTCGGGCTCGACGGAGAGCACGGGGACGTCGTCGGCTGCGGCCGCCGCCTGCAATGCCGCAAGCTGGTCGGCGTCGGCGGTGACCACCGCGATCCCCAGTTCGTCGAACACGATCGCGTCGGCTTCCCGGGTCTCGGACAGATCCACCGCGCTGGATTCGAATTCGGTGCTCCGTGCCACTTCGGACAGCCCGGCGATGGCGCGGAGGGTCTGGGCGGCATCGGTTCGGTTGCCGCCCTCGCTGAACACGACGACGTGACTGCCCGTGACTTCGGGCTCGGTGGGTGCGGCGAGGGTGTTGTCGCCGTCGTTGTCGCCGTAGGAATTTCCGTGTGATATCACGATGTCGTCCTTGATCGGGGTGAGTCATTCGGGTGAGTGCTGCGGGTCGGTTCGATCGTCGACCGCGTGTTCGGAGGAGGGCGATCAGTGTTCGAACACCTCAACGCTCCGTCGATTCGTCCCGAATTCCACGAGTGGCGCCCTACCCGACTATTGGATGCACCGAACCGGCGGGCAGAGTAGTTCGGTTCACGCCACCGTCGAGGTGGGGTGATACCAGTCGACGACGACGGACCGCACTCCCACCGATGCGATCATCGTACGGATGGGGCCGTCGACACACAATTGGCTCTCGACGTGCCGCGCGCTGGAGCAACCACAGATGTTCGGCGTGGCCGTCAGCCCGATCAGGATTTCCGGAGACGCGCAGGATCGGCCGCCCTCGATGAGGAGGGTCTCCTCCTCGACGACGCGAACCGCGACGTCCCGGCCGTCCGCGACATCCCCGACGACCAGCGCGAGGTAGTCGACATCGTCGTCCTCGTCGCGGGCGGCGATCAGACGCGCCGTGCCGGTTCCCAGTGGCACGAGTTCGTCCAGCACCAGATCGGTGGATTCGGATTCGCGGAGTTCGACCCGTCTCGCCGTCCAACTGAAGAAGGGCTCCGGCCGCGCGGTCATGACGTTCTCCTGTAGTTCGACGCAATAACTATCCGCGATATGTATTCAGCGTGGCCGAGACGTCGGCTACTCTCGCGAGTAGCGCCCTACTCGAACGCGCGAAACACGCCTCCAGTCGAGAACGAAACCGAACTCGTGCCCGTGACGGACCGCTCAACCCGTCGATGCTTCAGGAGTATTGCGACGAAAAGCGACTTCGAGGCCGTATTGCGCTGTTTCGCTGGGCAACTCGCGCTCGATCCTCGTCGCGCTGCTGTTTCCGGGGGCGCGAGAAACTAGAATCAGACCTATGGGTCCGGTGTGGCCTCTCGTTCAGCGACAAGTCGAGTTCGACGCGATCACCGCGTCGCTCACGGCTCTGTCCGGAGGATGCGGTGTCGTCCTCACGGGCGATCCCGGCGTCGGCAAGACCACTCTCGCCCGGTTCGCCACCGAGGCACTGCCCGGTGCAGTGAAGTGGGTGGCAGGCACCGAATCGGCGCGCAGCATCCCGCTCGGTGTGTTCGCCCATCTGGTCGGGGCGTCCACGTCGCGAGATCCGGTCGCCTTTCTGTCCGCTGCGCGG
This sequence comes from Rhodococcus pseudokoreensis, assembly GCF_017068395.1. Taxonomy (NCBI): domain Bacteria; kingdom Bacillati; phylum Actinomycetota; class Actinomycetes; order Mycobacteriales; family Nocardiaceae; genus Rhodococcus; species Rhodococcus pseudokoreensis. Next base: position 1,948,859 of record NZ_CP070619.1, read on the forward strand.
CAGGCACTCCTCGACGACGGCGGAAGTCGTGACCTGGTGGTCGGCGTGGACGACGCGCACCTGCTCGATCAGCTTTCGGCGACGTTCCTTCATCAGCTCGCACTCGACAGGGCGGTGCACATCGTCGCCACCGTCCGCAACGGTGAGACGGTGCCCGACGCGATCACGTCGTTGTGGAAAGACGGCCATCTCCTGCGGCTCGAGCTGGCACCGTTCAGCCGGGAGCAGAGCATCGAGTTGATCGAGTCCGTGCTGGACGGCCCGTTGGAGGGGCTGAGTGCCGACATGATCTGGGAGGCGTCCGGCGGGAACGCGTTGTTCGTCCGGCATCTGGTCGAGGGCGCCCTGGAAGCGGGGACGCTGCGCCGTTCGGGCGGCGTCTGGCAGTTGCGGGGCCGTGCCGCCATCTCGTCCGAGCTCGCATCGCTGTTGGAGCACAGGATCGATCAAATTCCCGCAGACGTGTTGCAGGCGTTGCAGCTGCTCACCTTCTGCGAACCCCTCGATCTGGACACCCTCGGACAGCTGGCCGGCGAGGGCGCGGTGGAGGAAGCCGAGCGACGCGGCCTCGTCAGAATCGTCGAGGACGGGCACCGGCTCGACGTCCGCTACACGCATCCACTGTTCGGTGAGGTGATCCGGCGACGGGTCGGGCGCGCGGCGGGCCGGCGGCTCCGGGGACAGCTCGTGGAAGCCCTGAGCAGCCGCGCGGTGGTCGGACCCTCGAATCGAATTCGCCTAGCCGAGTTGGCCCTCGACAGTGACCGGTCCGTCGACCCCGGACTGCTGGTCACTGCCGCCGAGGACGCAATCGGTTTGGCGAATGTCCCGTTGGGGGAACGACTCGCGCGCGCCGCTCTCGACGAGACCGGCGGATTCGAGGCCGCGGACCTCCTGGCCCGGGCGCTGCTGTGGCAGGGACACGCCACCGAGGCCGAAGCGCTGCTGCTGTCGTTCTCGCCCGACAGCCTGGACCAGGTGCAGCTGGTGCGTTGGGGAACATCGCGGATCGCGAACCTGTTCTGGGCGAGCGGCCAGTCGGAGAAGGCCGACGAGGTGCTCGCCGTTCTGCGGGAGAAAGTCACGCACCCCAGTCTCGTGCCGATCATCGAGGGAATCGGCTCGGTGTGCGCGGTGTTCGAGAATCGGCCCGAGGAGGCGGCAGCCGCGGCGACGGCGATTCTGGCGGCCGATCGGGTGCTTCCGTGGGCGGTCGAGTGGGCGTTCTTCGGCGGCGGGCTGTCCCTCGCGCTGATGGGTCGCGGAGGGTGTGTGCCGGAACTGGCGGCACGCAGCGCTGCGGTGGCCGATCAGATCGACGGGCTGTTGCGTTTCCCTGCTGGCCACGGCGAAATCCTGGCACTGACGCTGACCGGAAGTTTCGATGCGGCTCAGCGGCGGGCCGACGAGTATCTCTCCTTGGCATCCAGCGGCCGGTACGTTGCGTGGGGGCTGGCGAACATCCTCGTCGGGACGGTGGAACTTGCCCGCGGCCGGTTCACCGACGCCGCAGGTCGCCTCGAGCAGGCGATCGCCGCCCTCAATGTCGGTGATACCGCCGACGCCATCTCCTGGAGTTTCCCGGCGTATGTCGCGCTCGGGCAGGCGTATGCGGAACTCGGTCGCATTCACGAGGCGGACGGGATTATCACCGAGGCGCAGGCCCGCAACGGCAGGCACGTTGCCGTGTTCGGACCCCAGCTCGTGATGTCGCAGGCATGGCTCGCTGCCGCGCGAGGGGAAACCTCACGGGCCGTTGCTCTGTCGCGGTCGGCTGCAGAGTCCGCGTGCACAACCGGACAGTTCGGCATCGAGGCGGTCGCGCTGCATCTCGCCACCCGGTTCGGTGACACCACGACCGCTGCGCGCCTCGCCGAGTTGGCCGGCATCTGCGACGGCCGACTCGTCGACATTGCGGCCAGACATGCGGCGGCGGTCGCGGCAAGTGACGGGTGCGGGGTGGCGTCGGCAGCAGCCGAGTTCGAGGGTATCGGCGCTCTGCCGGATGCGGCCGATGCCTACGCTCGCGCAGCGATTGCCTTTTCGCGTGCCGGTGACAAGCGGCGTTCGATCGAGTGTGCTGCCGCGGCGGAGGCGTTGTCGGCGCGTTGTGACCACATGTCCTCCCCTGCTCTGGTGGAGGCGGCTCATCCGCTTCCGTTGACGAGTCGTGAGCGGGAGGTGGGGTCGATGGTTGCGGCTGGTTTGTCGAATCGGCAGATCGCGGATCGGTTGGTTGTGTCGGTGCGGACGGTGGAGGGGCATATTTACCGTGCGTGTATGAAGTTGGATGTTGCTGATCGCAGTGGGCTTGCGGAGTCGATGGGGACGACGGTGCGGTGATGCCGTGCCCGTTCTCCGGGCACGCCGACATGCCGGCTCGGCAACAGGATTCGTCCTGTTGCGGAGTCGGCTATGTGTGCGGCGCCCGGGGTCAGGCGATTAGGGGCCGTGTCCGGTTGTGCGCCGGTATCGGCTTTCGTTCCCAGTCGACTTGCTGCGGTGGGATGAAGGTGGGGTGCCGGTCGGCGCCCATTTCGATTTTCCAGTCGCTGTGATGGAGCAGTCGGTGGTGGAATCCACAGAGCAGTACCAGGTTGCCCATGTCGGTGGGTCCGCTCTCGGACCAGTGGATGATGTGGTGTCCTTCGCACCACGATGGCGGCGCGCCGCATCCGGGGAATGCGCATCCTCGATCTCTCGCCACCAGCGCTTTTCGCTGTCGTTTCGTGACGGTTCGGGTGGACATGCCGAGGTCGAGTGGCGCTCCGTTCTCGTCGAGCACGATCGGTGTGTAGATCGAATCGCAACTGAGGAGCCGGGCTGTACGGAGACTCAGCGGCCCCATCCACTCGGTCCATGCCACGCCGTCCACGTCGAAAAGTGTGCCGTCGGACGTTGCGGCGGCATCTTGCTGGACTCGTTCACTGTTCGCGGTGTGTTCGGCCAGGTCTCGTGCGCTGACGTGGAGGGAGATGTGTGGTCGTTCTCCGCCTTCTTCGCCGGCGATCCCGGAGTCGAGGTAGCGGCGCAGCAGTTCGGTGAACCCGTCGGCCCTTCGCTGTCCGGGTGTGCGGGTGTCTTTGGTTCCGTCTTGTGCGGGCCGCGGTTTGGATAGTCCGGAGAGAGCGGAGAGCAGCATTTCGCCGGCGACCGCGTCGAGGTCGCCTTTGACGGCGATGCGCCCGTTGAGTGTTTTGCAGGCGTGGAATTCGTTGAGTTCGGTGTCTTCGCTGGGCGGCGGGTCGTCGGATTCGAAGATGCGTTCCAGTCTGGCGATGACGGCGCGCAGTGCGTCGGTGTTGGCGGTGGGGCCGGTTGCTGCGAGCAGCAATGCATTTCGGCAGTCATCCATCGCCTCATCGGGCATACCTTTGGGCGGCCGTTCGCAGAACTTCATGATGAGCGCTGCGTGCTCCGCTGAAATGTTGGTGCCGAAGTACTGTTCCGCGATCTCCGGTTGGAAGCGCAAACCTCTGCCCAGCATCACGATTCGTCCGGCGGCTCCCACCTCGAGTAGCGTCTTGGAGGCCAGCCACATCTTGGCGTTGGGAAATCCCAGAACATCGACCATGCAGCGGTGGTCGACGGCGCCGACGAGCTTGACGCGCAGCGCTTCGAGCCGCCGAATCTCGTCCGAGATACGAACGACCGATTCGAGCAGCTCCGCTTCGGCCAGCCGCCATGCATCACCCACCGCGGTTGTCAGAATCTCGTCCGACAACGCCCCCTGGATATCCTCCCCGATTCCCATGTTCGAATTCTAGTTCGAACATCAGTTCGAGTCAATGGCCGGTAAATCCTTGCCCGTGAGCACGACTCGTCGCGAGACAATGACTGCATGGCAACTACCGGGGTCGTCCGTAGCTGGAGCATCGAGGAGATGCAGGGCATCATCGATTCCGACGAAACCCCGGGCGGGTGCTGGACGTTGTTCCACAGCGTCGCGGTCGAGGGCTTCCCGGCGCTACGCGAGGGCCAGCAGGTGGAGTTCGAGTGGGACGCGCTCGACAGCCCAATGAGCGGGTGCAACTTCTCCACGATTCGCGCGTGGCCCGCGGGCAGCGAGCCGTACGTTGCGCCACCGCCGGACAGCCCATACTCGTCCCGATTGTGGATCACCTTTCCCGACGGCACGGCGAGGGAGATCACCGCAGCCGATCTACCTCCCGCGCCCCCGCGGATTCACGCAGACCGCACTACCGGAATCGTGCGCACCTGGAGCGACGAAGAGGGCTGGGGTGTGATCGATTCCGTCGCCACTCCCGGTGGCGCGTGGGCGCACTATAGCTACGTCGAAGGCCCGGGGTTTCGTTTTTTGACCCCGGGACACCGGGTGACGTTCGAGCCCGAGTCGACAATCGGCGGAACCCAGGACGGCTACCACTACCGCGCTCTGGACGTTCGGAAGGTGGAGTAGAGCGGCTGTCCGCGCCCCTCACCACGGAGAGCGAGAATTCAGCTGCGCCCCTGGAAGAACGCCTTGACGAATCCGAACGTCTGATAGAGGTAGATGTACTCCCAGTGGGCGACGCTGAAGGCGTAGTCACGCGGGACCGGCCGCATGACGATCTCGCCGTCGAAGCACTGGGAGAAGATGTACCGCGCACGCGGCAGGTGGTACCGCCAGCTGATCACCATAACGCTTGTCCACCCGTGCTGGGCCGCGAGCTCCCGCGTGAACAGTGCCTCGCCTCGCGTCGTACTCGGCTGCGGTCGGACGCAGGTGACGGTAAATCGAGGGTCCTGGATAGCGCAGAACTCGGCCATCTTGGGATCGCGCTTCCAGTATGGGTTCGACAGAACCACATTCGTCGAGAGTCCGTCCCGCGCAAGTTCGATGCCGTACTCCTCGCGACCGTCGCGATCACCACCAAGCACGATGATGGCATCGACAGGCCGCATTGGATCAACGCGCGACTTGGAGTAGAGGAAATAGCCGACCCCGCCCAAACCGGCCATTCCGACCGCCACAGCCCCTAAAACACTCACCGCAAGGATCGCCAGTCGCTGCACGGCTCCTAGCGTAGACGGCGTCACCACAGGCTGCGGAACCGGACAGCGTGGCGGTTGCCCGACGTCCAGCTATGGCCTTCCGAGTCCCCTGTAGGTCCAGCCAGCATCGCGCCATTGTTGCGGATCGAGGCAGTTACGGCCGTCGATGAGGACCTTCTTGCGAACTACAGCGTCCAGATCTGCGGGCTGAAGCTTCTGGAACTCAGGCCATTCGGTCAGCACCAGGACAACATCGGCTCCTTCGCACGCATCCAGAGCGGTGTCCGAGTATCCGAGTGTGGGGAACAACGCCCGCGAGTTCTCCATCGCCTTCGGGTCGTACACATTGACCGCGGCGCCCTGAAGCTGAATCTGGCCGGCGACATTCAACGCTGGGGAATCACGCACATCATCGGAGTCCGGTTTGAATGCCGCACCCAACACCGCGACCCTGGCGCCCAACAGTGAACCGCATGCTTCGCGCGCGAGTTCGACCATGCGGGTTCGCCGGCGCATGTTGATGTTGTCGACTTCACGTAGGAAGGTGAGCGCTTGGTCGGCACCCAACTCTCCGGCCCGCGCCATGAATGCCCGGATGTCTTTCGGCAGGCAGCCACCCCCGAAGCCAAGACCGGCGTTGAGGAAGCGCCTACCGATTCGAGCGTCATGGCCGATCGCGTCGGCCAGTACCGTGACATCGGCACCGGACGCCTCACACACTTCCGCTATCGCGTTGATGAACGAGATCTTGGTGGCAAGGAATGCGTTCGCTGAGGCCTTCACCAGCTCAGCCGTAGCGAGATCCGAGACCAGGAACGGAATCCCCTCGTCCAGAAGCTGCGCGTACACCTCGCGGGCGACCGACTCAGCCTGCCCGGGTCGATCACGATCCACTCCAAGCACGAGACGGTCCGGGTGCAACGTGTCTTGAACGGCGAAGCCCTCACGCAGGAACTCGGGATTCCAAGCTACCTCGACGGCATCTCCGGCCGGCGACAATTCACGAGCGCGCACACCCAATCGCTCGGCAGTTCCGACGGGGACCGTCGACTTTCCGAAGATCACCGCCGGACCGGTGAGAAGCGGTGCGAGGGTTTCGATAACCGCGTCGACGAACTTGAGATCGGCAGCGAACTCCCCCTTCTTCTGCGGGGTACCGACGCCGAGGAAATGTATGTCGGCGAACTCGGCCGCTTCCTCGTATGAGGACGTGAACCGCAAGCGCCCGGCGGCGATGTTTCGCCGCAGGACTTCTTCGAGCCCAGGTTCGTAGAAGGGCACCTCGCCGGCTTCGAGTTTGGCGAGCTTAGCCGCGTCGACATCGACGCCGAGCACCTCGTGGCCCAGTTCAGCCATGCATGCGGCATGGGTAGCACCGAGATAACCAGTGCCGAACACTGCTATGCGTGTTGTCATTTCGAGTTACCTATCAAAGACAGCGGACGTGTCGGGTTCGATCGTCGACTAGGTGCGGACAGAATTCACATGCTCGCGATACCACTGAACGGTCGACGCTATTCCGTCCCTGAGTCCGATCGTGGGCTCCCACCCAGACTGGCGCAGTTTGGTGACATCGAGAAGCTTCCGCGGTGTGCCGTCGGGCTTGGTGGTGTCCCACTCGATCCGACCGTCGTAGCCGACCTCGTCGGCGACAATCTCCGCGATCTCTCTGATCGTGGAGTCTTCTCCTGTACCGACATTGACTTGGTCCGGGCCGTCGTAGTTCTCGAGCAGATGGAGACAGGCCGAAGCCATGTCATCCACGTGCAGAAACTCGCGACGCGGCGATCCGGTCCCCCAGTTTGTCACCGACTCGGCGCCGCTCCGACGTGCCTCGTCGAACCGTCGAATGAGGGCCGGAAGCACGTGCGATCCCTGTGGGGAGAAGTTGTCTCCAGGTCCGTAGAGATTTGTCGGCATGGCAGAGATCCACGGGAGCCCGTGCTGTCGTCGCACAGCTTGAATCTGAACAATCCCCGCGATCTTCGCGATGGCGTACGCATCGTTCGTGGGCTCCAGATGACCGGTGAGGAGGTACTCCTCTTTGATCGGCTGTGGAGCAAGCTTCGGGTAGATGCACGACGACCCGAGGAACAGCAGCCGTTCGACCCCGTGCTCCAAAGCTGCATCCAGCACGTTGACCTGAATGCGCAGGTTCTCGGAAAGGAAGTCGACCGGGTAGGTGCTGTTCGCCAGGATCCCGCCTACTTTGGCGGCCGCCAGCACGACGTACCTCGGCTTGGCTTCAGCGAAGAACGCGAAAACCGCAGTCCGGTCTCGCAGGTCCAACTCGCCCGACGATCGCCCGATCAGACGCTCGAAGCCAGCGGCCTCCAGCGTTCGCCAGATGGCAGAGCCAACGAGACCGCGGTGTCCTGCGACGAAGAACGACGCTGACCGGTCGAGAGCCTCACAGGTCTGGGGCATCACAGGATTTCCCAGTCCGGGTGAGACGGCGAATCAATCCACGGCCGGCCCTCATGCTCGAGCGCCTTGATGTCGGCATCGACCATGATCTTCGCCAGTTCGGGGGTGTGGACCGCCGCTTTCCAGCCCAACTTCTCTTCAGCCTTGCTTGCGTCGCCGATCAATGCGTCAACCTCGGTGGGCCGGAGGTAGCGCTCATCGAACCGGACGTGCTTTTCCCAGTCCAGGCCGGCGTGCTCGAATGCCACTGTGAGGAAGTCGCGCACGGAGTATCTGCCACCAGTTGCCAGGCAGTAGTCATCAGGCTCGTCAGCCTGCAGCATTCGCCACATTCCTTCGACGTACTCGGGTGCATAGCCCCAGTCGCGGATTGCGTCGAGGTTACCCATGTAGAGGTTCTCCTCGAGTCCTGCCTTGATCCGCGCTACGGCGCGGGTGATCTTTCGAGTAACGAACGTCTCACCGCGTCGGGGTGACTCGTGGTTGAACAAGATTCCATTGACCGCGAAGATTCCGTAGGCCTCGCGGTAGTTCTTCGTCACCCAGTAGGAGTAGACCTTCGCAGCGCCGTAAGGGGACCGCGGATAGAACGGCGTTTCCTCGTTCTGCGGCGGCGGTGTCGCACCGAACATCTCAGAACTCGATGCCTGATAGAACTTGCAATTCAACCCAGCGAGCCGCACGGCCTCAAGCAAGCGCACCGAACCAACACCAGTCGTGTTACCAGTGTGTTCAGGCTCGTCGAAACTCACACGAACGTGCGACTGCGCAGCCAAGTTGTAAACCTCCTCAGGTTCAATCTGAGAAAGCAATGTGACTAGGCGGGCCCCATCGCTCAGATCACCGTAGTGAAGAAACAACTTCGCACTAGGGTCATGTGGGTCTACATACAGATGCTCGATCCGAGACGTATTGAAAGTCGACGACCTGCGAATCAGCCCGTGAACTTCATATCCCTTCCGCAATAGTAGCTCCGCCAGGTACGACCCGTCCTGGCCCGTGATACCAGTAATTAGAGCTCGCTTCATCGTAGATCCTTCCATTTTGCACTCAGCCATTCTCAGATATATGGGCGACCAGATTGGTCCGGTTAAACAGCCTCACTAATCAACGAAACAATCACGCATCCTGCCGCACCTCGACCAGATAATTAATTTGTGCCCTTAGCACCAAGAAGCTGCGAGCCAAACACGGGATCATCGCAAAGACCAGGACCGCTAAAACGGTCGCTAGGACCACCCCGATTGCGCCGAGAGAAAATCCAAGAAAAACAGACAGCGGCAACGAAACAACCGCCATCAGAATCATGCAAATCGCTTGGAACTTCAAGCCCGCCGCATCCGTCAAGAAGTTCCCCGAAGGATTATGCACCGACTGGACCAACACCAATGCGCCGAACACAAGAAAGAGTCCAACGGGCACATCAATGGAGCCATCAACAGCCCAAGATGCAACGAACGGACCAATAAGAAGGAGCGAAACCGACCCGACAGCGCCAAGGATGATGCTGAACAGCAATGATCTTCTCAACAAGGCAAGCGACGCTTCTGGATCCGCGCGATTCGACGCGAAGTCCCCCCATAGCGATCGGCCCGCGACTTGAACGACAGAGAAGACAGGCAGGAACACAGTTGCTGCCACGGAATATACTGCTATGTCAGAAACTTTCGCTACATGCGTCAGGACGAGTCGGTCCATTTGGAATGTCAAAGGAATCGAAGCAGATATTATCAACATCGGAACGGCAGTGCCAACAATCGAAACAACCACGGCCGAACTACTAGCGGCAGCTTGGCATAGCGAGCGTTTAACACGGCTATCCCGCCTCGCAATGCCGAAACACACTAGATTTGTCACCAAAAATCCCGCGGTCGACGTCGACAGAAGCAATGTAGCGCTAGCGTCAAAAAGCGTGCACATCAAAATTAAAACAAGGTTAAGGACCGGGATACAGCTCTGGACAGCAACAACAATCGCATTTCGACCAAGCCCAATAAGAACGCGCATCCAGACCGAAAAGGGGAGCGAAATCGCGAAAATCATCATCGCGACGCACGGGAACACGTTGCCACTTAGACCAGGAGGTAAGCCGAGCAAATTACCCCAACCAAAAAATGTCGAGATAAGTACACACAGGGAAGCTATCGCAACCGCAGCGATAACGAGGAAACGTCGCGAACGACGTATAACTTCTCTAAATTCCGCTCCGTCATCCGCCAATCGCGCGGAAGCGTTGGTTACAGCCGCCCCCACACCGAAATCGGATACAGGGATTACGAGGGGCAGGGAAGCAACGAGAGTATAGACAGCGTATGTCTCCGTACCGTAACCTCCGATAAGCAGGCGGGTTGACAACAGTACACAAAGCCCCGTTATTGGAAGTAGAAGAACTCTAATGCCGGCAGATTCAAGCATTCGAAATGTAGCCCCGGTAGCAGCGGAGCCACTCTTGCCAACGGCATACCGCTGAAGGCTTCGAGAACTGCGCATCAGTAGTCCGCCAACCAGTATAGATTAGCCGCCGCCATCAGGCACTTCCAATAATGCGCGCCGGAACTCCAACCGCAATGGATCCGTCCGGGATATCATCGAGTACTACCGAATTCGCACCGATGACAGCACCCTCGCCAACTTCGACTCGACCCAAAATCTTTGCCCCGGCGCCGACCGTCACGCGGTCTCTTAAGACCGGATAAGCGTGGTCACCACTGCCGTCGGCATATCTCTCACCAACTGTCACACCCTGTAGGATCGTGCATCCTTTTCCAACTGATGCGCCATGCCCTATCACAACTCCCACGGGGTGATGCATCAGCAGCCCTCCCCCCACTTCGCAACCGACAACGAAATCGGCCCCGGTCATTACCACATTCAAGGTTCTCAGGAACCCCGCCACCCGCATCCTTCCCGCATCCTGGACCACCTCCTGTAGACGGTAGACCGCAAGCGCTAAAAGGCCAGGATTCGTCATGCACGCCAATAGTCCACCAACGAATGTGGGACGTGAAGAACCCGTCACCCGCGTGATATCTTCACCGAACTTTTTCCTCGCAAGTAGCACTGTCAACTACTCCCATCAGAATATGCACACTGTCTAAAAAATTGAAAAAAAGTCCATCAGCCGGACCTATAAAGACCGAATTGCTCTGCCGACACTTCTGAAAGCCAACTCTTTAGCACATAACACCGCGGTTATCGCAGAATCGATCCACCGCGACCCGGTGCACGACACACCTAGAAGCAATCTTGCACGCCTCATGTCAAGAAAGTGACGAACCGGACTGCGAACGGAGCCAGCACCTGACGTGTCGAAATTGCAGAGAAATTCCGGTACAACAATCGGATTGGAGACGAGCGAAAAGGCCAAGATCCAGAGTTGATCCGCCGCTAGGCCGTGAGATAAGTCGTAAGGCCCCACGGAACTAATCAGATCTCTGCCGAAAAATGCTGCCTGGTGGGGAACTGGCCTTCCTCCGAGACTGAATCGGCCTGACTCAAATCTCATACTCCCCATAATCCCAACGCTGCTTCCGCCCTTATCGACTAATCTAGCAAGGCCGTATCCCCACTCAGTTCTTGGATTCGACACGGCACTAGCGACTAATTCCAGAGCATTAGGGGAACCAAAAGTATCACCGGAATGCATGAACCATACAAGGTCGCCAGACGATCTCTGGATACCTTTGTTCATTGCGTCGTAACGACCGCGATCAGCTTCGCTAATAATGGCCAGTGAGTGCGCGAAATCAGAGCAGATCTCAAACGTTTCCTGTCTCGCGGCACCGTCTACGACGATATGCTCGATCAGTACAGCCCCCGTTTGAGCAGCCACGCTCGACAGAGTCTTTTCCAACCCGAGATCATCGTCAAAGGTAATCGTCACGATGGTCACTTTCAGTGCGTTAGCCATCGGTGCCTCCATTCACGGGTTGAAGAAACGAATGAGAATCGGTATTGGATCGCGGTAACCGGTATTTTGACCTGAACAAATTTCGACGATCACTGCCTTGATTTATATATAGACAGGTAGCAACGCCGACTGCGAGCACGTAGTAATTTGCATAGAGAGGAGAAAACGCCAAGTCCCAAAGCCCGTTAAATACCACGAATAGCCCCAACGCAATACCATGACTTGAGGTTCTGTTCCACAGGGCCAACATAGTTCTTAAGTAACAAACAAGAAAAATCGCAGCCAGTGCGAACCCAAAGATGCTGATCTGCACCCATAAGTCCCAGGCAACTGAATGCAGTTCAACGGCGGTCCCAAACATTCTTCGATTAACATACCAACCAGATGTATCCATTCCAACCCTCATCAGACCGACTTTGCCGGCAGTAATATCTTCGAAGGATGGTCTGATACCTAGACCAAACCCGAACGGGTTTCTCTTCACCAACTCGACGAAGGCACTATATTCTGGACGACCACCAAGCAGACCATCACGACTAAGTTGTGAGGACTGCCTATCCGCGAGCACCTCACCGAAGCGCCCCGAAGCAATCTGTCGCAGAATTTCATCGATCACTAGATAGGAAAGGGGGAGGCACAATAGGACACCCGCCCTCTTTAGCGCTCGCGATTGTGACTTGCGAAATATCAAGTGTACGACCGGGATAGCCGCAGACAGCAAGGAAATCAAGGCGAGACTTCGTGTCTCATATGCAAGACTCACTCCGGCCACTCCTGTTGCGGCGGATATCTGGACAACTACTGGAGCCGAATGAATCAGCGCTAATAGCATAAGAATGCTAGCAACGCCAAGACCGTATTTCCAATAGTTTCCTTCCGCTGGAGAGGAGAGAAACAATGAGGAAATTGCGATTCCGGTTGCCAGAAAGAAAACTGCTGTCGGCACGCCCAATGTTGATATCGAGCAGAAGGCCGTTCCGAGGGTCAGTACGAATCCTACTAAAATAGTGAGCTGGACTCCTGCTACTTCGTACGAAAGCGCTCGGCCCGCGTCATACCATTCCGAAGAACTAGCGAGGACCATTCCGAACATGATCCCCGAGGCGGCAACTCCGGAAATCCACAAATATAATCGATTCGATCGAGCAATTCCGATAACGACCGGGGCGAGAAGTACGGCCCAAATGGCCCCAAATCCAAATGTGAAACCCGGGATCCTAATACATGCGGTGACTGCGATAGCACACCACATCACACGGTTGAGTCCCCTCGCCCGTCCAGACACCGTGGCTGCCTGTGAGAGAGACACAGCGTCTCGCGTCGGTTCGTATTGCATTACTTTTGTCGCATCTTATTGAGTAGCGCAGTAAGAATCCGAAAAGAGTACACAGTTAGCGCGCAGATGCTTGGTGATCCATGCTGACGTAGCACCCTAATCGCCCGAATAGTTTTGGCCACCTCACCTTTTCGCGAGGAAAAAACCGTCGACACGCACAATGCAAAATCGTGTCGCGCCCGGGCTGACAGCTCAAGATCGCTTTGCAGTACCCACTTCAGGCTGTCAGTTATCCGCGATTGGGACGACATCGTGGCGCCGGCCCCGGTGCGGTAGAGGGTTAGTGCTTCTGGAACGTAGAAGATCTCGACATTGTTCCTATTGCGAACAATCCAGTCAATATCCTGATGAATATTAAGAGTTTCGTCGAATGGATTCCTGAGAAAGACTTCTCGCGGGCCCAACCAGGTCGAAGATTGTAGCCACTTTGGCAAGGATCGGATATGCTCTCTAACCATCATGTAATCTGCAATATCTTCGTCCTTATTCGGTGGACGAACCGGCCAGAGCTCCCTTACTGAATTTCCAAATGTCTCGACGGCGCTTGTAGTAACCCATGAATCATGGTCAGTTGGTGAAGCTGCGAGTTGCTTTCTGATCTTGTCTTTTACCCACAGGTCGTCATCGTCGAGAAGCGCGATAATACTTCCAGTGGCTGCCTGAATTCCCCGGTTCCGAGCAGAATTACCGTTCGATTTGCGATTTGAGCAAATTACTTTTACGCATGAAGGAAGCGACTTCCGAATTTCAGATGCCACAGAATCCGTTCCATCGACACTCACTACGACTTCCATTAGTAACTCGGGCGTGGCCTGTGCTAGGGCAGACATCACTGCGTCGGCGATAGTCGGTCTGCCAACCGTGGGGATTACCGCTGATACGCGTATCGGAGCCACTATCCTATTCCAATTCTAAGGAGTTTGGGCACAATTACCTCCGCCGATCGATGCAAAACTGCGCGACTGCATTCTGCCGAATCATAGCGTTGCGATTCCACAATCTTGCGCGCCAACACTTTGGGATCCCTTGACTTGACACGTATGCCATTCGTCCCTTCTTCGAGAAGTTCGTCGGGGTCAGACTCGAATGTGGCAACGACAGGCAGACCTGCCGCTTGTGCCTCGACTACTACCGTCGGTGAGCCCTCGTAATGCGAAGTGATTAGGAAGACATCGTGCGATCGCATTTCCTTCGCGACCTCAGGACGCGCTTGAGCACCGCGAGCGTCCAACGCGTCAGAAATTCCGATTTTGCGCGCTAGCTCGATTGCTAGGTCGTACAGGCTCCCCGAGCCGATCATTGTCATACGCGCGTTAGGGATTTCTTGTCGAAGTTCAAACAGCGTCTGTACCGCCAAAAGCGGATCTTTCTGCTGCTCGAAGCGCCCCACCCAACAGACTCTGAGAATGTCACCCTGCTCCGGTTCAGGCCGTTGTGGGTTAGTAAAGAATAATTCGGGATCAAACCAAGTTTGCGCAATCATCACTCCGGACCGAACGCGAAGGAGGCGCTGTCCATAGGTGCGATTAAATACGGCAAGTCCTTCTGCATTGCGGACCGCTACTTTCTCGGCAATCGCGTACAGGGGTCCTAGATTCTTCCATCTCGAATCTGAATTATTCCCTACCAGATTCGTGGAATCGTTGTGTAAGAACTGGACATACCTTCTCTGCAAAGCAGACAGAACCATTCCCGTCTCGATGCGATGGGCTTGGCACAGTTGGTCGGGTATGACCTTCCTGTATCTGATCAGTCCCCTAGCAAACCTTACCGAGTGGGGCACCTTATTTAGCACGCCCCCTTTCTCGGATCGAGCAAACCGGGCAACGGGAAGAAACGCCGTTTCAACTCCACCAATTTGGCATGTTCCCCATATTCCGAGCGGAATTGAGCTGCTTGAAGTGATGCCAATAATTGAAATCTTCTTTTTGCCGGCGTACTTGATCTGACCGACGATGCAACTGTCAATGCCGCCCGGATCGATCTTCAACGGGTCTATGTGCTCAACGACGACTAGGTCAGCGGATGGAAGCCCAGCGAAACTCTCGTGTACAAGGCGACTCTTCACCTTCGTGCCTCCTTATCGACGCCGGCCTCAATGGCGGCCCGTTGAGAACTTCGGCGTCGGCCATGATGCAGGTATCGCTCCGCGTGATAGACAAAGGTGAAATTTCCTATTAGGTACCTCTTCCAAAGACGTCGAGGTTCCATGGCCAACCGGAATAGCCACTCCAATCCTGATTGTTGGATCCAAAGCGGCGCCTCGCGCACTGTCCCAGCTAGAAAGTCGAAGGCAGCACCTACGCCCGCGCAGGTGGTTGAGGTCATTCGAGAAAGTTCCGCGGTTACCCAGTCCTGCTTTGGGGTGCCCATTCCAACCCATACGATATCGGGTTTGGAATCTGCGATCCGTTTGGTCGCTTCGTTCAACAGTTCAGCGCTGACCGGACCAAAAGGGGGCGCGTACGTACCCACAATTTTGATTCCTGGATTTCGCTGATGCGCTGCAGCAACTAGGCGATTCATCGTTTCCGTGGTAGATCCGAGAAAAAAGTGACGGACCCCTTCGTCGACACCACGCCTGAGTGCGAGTTCAAAGAATGAGGGACCCCGAACTCGTAGCGATTGCGCAAATTCCGAGCCTCCATTTCTCTGCATATACAACGCAATAGGAGCTCCATCGGGGAAATTGACACCAGCATCTTGCAATTGTCTGCGATAGCCGAGATCGCGGCTTGCAAGTGCGACACAATACGCATTGGAGAAGCGAATTGGATAGTGTTGACGATTCGGCTGGCGAATTTCAGACAGGACGACAGCCACCGCTTCCTGGCATGACGTTGCGGCAAATGGTATTCCGGCCACCGCGACGCGCGGAATTTCTGATGTCGACGCGTACCTAGGAATTTGCATATTCTCTCGTCTTCTTCGTTAATAAACACGGGTGCACAGTACGGAGGACCAGACGTGGAAATCGGACTCCTGAAAAGCGTAGGTCTTCAGTACGCGCCGTCGCCAGCAATCACTGCTTTGATCGTTTTGCCAATAATTAGCAAATCGCCCATCATCGACCAGTTCTCCACGTACGAGAGGTCCAGCCGCACAGTCTCTTCCCACGGCAAGTCCGATCGACCGCTTACCTGCCACAGGCCTGTGATTCCCGGCTTCACGAGAAGCCTGCGCCGTACAGTCCCGTCGTAGGCCTCGACTTCGCGGCGGAGTGGTGGCCGTGGGCCGACAACGCTCATTTCGCGACGAAGGACGTTAATGAACTGTGGTAGTTCGTCGATGCTGAATTTGCGCATGAAGCGGCCGACCGTCGTGACTCGAGGGTCCTCACGAATCTTGAATAACACGCCGGAGCCCTCGTTGACCTGCATCAGCGCGGCCACCTGCTTGTCGGCGCCCACCACCATGCTCCGGAACTTGAGCATCGGAAACGGCGTGCCGTCCAGACCCATCCGCTCGGACTCGTAGAAAACAGGCCCTTTGCTGGTCAGCTTGATCGCCACGGCAACTACTAACAGAACCGGGCTGATCATTACCAACGCCAACGTCGCGAACAAGAGGTCGAACGACAGTTTCGAAAACCTCTGCGCACCGTGGTACTGCGGCTTTTCCACGTGGATCAGCGGAAGGCCGGCAACAGGACGCATCGACAATCTCGGTCCCGACACATCCATCATTCCAGGTGCGACAACAAGGTCGACATGGTGCGGCTCCAGCGCCCACGCCAGGTCCCGCATGCCGTCATGACCGAGGTGCTCGGTGGCGGTAACTGCCACGGTGTCTGCCTGACAGAACTCCAGTGACTCGACAACGTCGCGCTCACTACCGAGCACGGGAATGTGGCGGCCGCCTACGGTGATCATGTCGCCAGGCCTGCCCGAATGACCGGGGATGCAAACGCCAACCACCCGATAGCCGTCCGCAGTTCCGCGAGCAAACGATTCGGCGAGATTCCGCACCGAACGTTCCCCGCCGACCACCAAGACAGATGTCTGGAATTCTCCACGCGCACGCTTGCACGCGATCACCTGACGCCACACCCAGCGGTTCGCCATCAACGCCACTAAGCCCACGGGAAACGCGATGGCCAGGTAGAGGCGTGCCAGATCGAGCCTGAAAAGGAGCGCCAGGATCGCAATGAATCCGAAGAGGCGGACCGTCGAAACGAAAATTCGACGGTACTCGTCAGGTCCGCTACCGATAACCCGGATCGTTCGGGTGCGGAAGATCACCAGCGTCACCAGCCACGCGACCACCAATAGAGCCGACACCAGTGTGTAGCTGAGGTTGTGCATAGCTTCGCCTGTAGTCAGAACACCGCTGTCGCCAAAGCGAATCCACTGCGCCAATGCGACAGCAGCGACAACCACCAAGGTGTCCGAGATTCGCAGTCGTCGTATGTACGCCGCCTGCCACTCTCGACGACTCCCGAGTTTTTCCGTCTCCGAGGAGACCACCGTTCCATCCGGCGTACCCGACGCAGGATCGAACGGCACATCGAATGCCGTCACCTTTAGTGCCTTCCACCTAAGTACCAATTTGAGTCGGCATGCGCTGCTGTCTCGCGACTGTGTGGCGGTTGATGACGACCGCCCCCCTGTATTGCTGCCGGGATGATGATCGCATCTTCAACCTTCTTTGTTACACCTGGAGTGGCGAGAGTCACAACAGCGATAGCCGAACCGCGAGAACAGGTTCCTGCGCAGGTCATAGCCCTATACGTCGAATGAATGACACTGTTTACACCACACAGGGGGCCAAGAATAGGGTCGAAGGTCCTGGCATGCTGAACAAGAATTCGGTATTTTGCGCGGTCGCTACTCCCAGTTCAAATCGTCGAGGCTTGCCGGATTGTTCAACTCCGTTTCGTGCGATTCCCAGAAGCGCTAAGCAATCGATGCACCGTCTGACAGTCCGATGGAATGGAACCGCGTGAGCCACAATGAAGGTGCCTTCCCTGCCTAGAGGACAGTGCGGATGCCGCTGGCGAGGTCAGGCCCCGCGCGCACGCCATCACGTACGGCCACCCTCCGCGAGAGATTGCGTGCCCGCGCCTTTCCCTGTGGGGTTGGATCCTCTGGCGCACCGCAACGCCTGGCCGACTTCTGTCGTCCGGCATCCCGTTTGCCATCGATGGAATTGAGACGTTCGACCACTAGGAGGCCGATGAGCCGACCTGTGGTGGGCTGCGCAAGACTCACGACCAACGGAACACGTGCTCATGGGACGGCGCGGTCGACGATGACTCGAGAGTGTTCGCCTTGCCCACCTCAGGACTGACGCACGCAATCCACTGCTGCAGCATCGAGCAGGCATTCAGCGAATGCTTCGGCCCTCGGACGTGAATACAGGGGCATGACAGACAATTCCGGGCGGGTCAAGCCGCCCTGCATCCACTGTGGCACCATAGCGCTCGTGAAAATCGTGTATCTCGTCCTAGCACATCACAACGCGCCGCATTTCAAACGAAACACTGCGGCACTTGGCGAGGGCGGCTCACCGATTTTCGCTCACGTCGACGCGAAGGCTGACGAATCACTCTTCCGCGTCGATGGAATCAATTTCACCGCTAAGCGCGAGAACGTACGCTGGGGTGGTTGGAGTCTGGTCCAGGCGACACTCAACCTGATGCACGCGGCGTCCTCTGTCGTTGAACCAGACGACTACGTCATACTTCTCAGCGGCGACAGCTACCCACTTCAGAGCCAGGCTTCGATAAGCAAGTTCCTGCCGGACGCTCGGAACGGCATCCAGTACATCAACTCCCTCCCTTTCCCATCTCCCGTCGCGGAGAAACCGTTGACGAGACTTTCTCGCCTCTACGTGGAGTACGACCCTCGGTCAGAACGCCGAAACGTGATCCCGCGCGCAATTAACAAAATGAAGATCCCTCGTCCGTATAAGAGAGCAGTCGATGGCCGGAGTCTCTTCTGCGGGTCTCAATGGTGGGCGCTAACGGGGGCCGCGTTTCAGTGGCTAATGGCCGAACAGGTGGCAGCTGAAAAGCTCACCCGGTTCTGCAGGCACATGTTCGTACCCGACGAGTTCTACTTCCACACGCTCTTGGGACAGTGCCCCGAGATGCGGGAAGTCCGCCGCAATCTCATCTTCGCTGATTGGTATCGACCAACCGGTCCCCGCCCAAGCATTATCGACTCTCAGCACGTGGACCAATTATCTCTACCAGGCGCCCTACTGATGGAAAACCGAGGGTATCTAGCTGGCCCAGCGCTCTTTGCGAGAAAGTTTCCCGCCGACAGTGAGCATCTCATCAGTAGAATCCGTGAGGAAGTGTGGCCAAATGCAATACCAGCCACGGGCGCAGAATTCACTGGGGTTATCCAAGATTAGCGGTTGCCAACCCGGCGGTCAGTGGGTGTTACAACATTCCAGCTTGTACTCGCGGCTGTTCCGAACCCCATTCTTGGGCGCCCACCTCAAAATAGTTTCAACGCATTGGGGATGAATCACCCCAACCACGAATCGCCGGGTCATTGCCGAAATCATCGATTTTTCGGTCAGATATGAAATCTGAAATCTATGTGATGATCGACCGACACGCCGGCCCGGCTCCCCGTCGCGTCAGCATCCGGGATGCCATGCCCGCCGACGAGCGTCCAAGGAGCGGAAGCTGGCGGGTCAATTTTCGCGGGCACCTCCCGCCACCGAGCTTCAGCCCGAATTCGAAGCGCCGAAGCGGGGCGACTGCCCAATGCGAATAGCCAACGAAACTGCAGGTGGACCACATATATAAGTGGCACGATTGACGCCGTGACCATTGGGCAGCTCGACAATGCACCCCATCGCAGTCGTTGGCGCCGCCTGCGTGCGGCGTGGCGGAGGAAGCTCGATCCGAGTGAGCAGTCGGCGGTCGTATCGTGGGCAGCGTTCACGGCGACGTTTGCCGGGGTGCGGGCGTTGACCCACTGGATCAGGCGCGGACACGGGCCGGCGGGTGGTGGGATGAGTCTCCACGGCCGCCATTTCCACCATTACAACCTGGGGATCGCCGCGCTGGCCGCGGTCGGGACCGTGGCGGTTCGGGGGTCGGAGAAGCAGCGCCGCCATCCGACGGTCCCGATCTCGTACGGCGTCGGCACCGCGCTCATCGTCGACGAATTGGCTCTGCTGCTGGACCTCGAAGACGTCTACTGGGCGAAAGAGGGGCGGACGAGCGTCGACGCCGCCGTGGTCATCATCGGCCTCGGCGGGCTGATGACTGCGGGATTCGAGTTCTGGCCCGCCGCCCAGCGGGCGCTCACGGAGCCGTCGTAGGCGGCCGCACGCAGGACAACCGGGCGGTCCCCCACGGCTCGATGTCGTAGACGGGGATACAGTCCAGACCGCGGGCGCGCACCCGCTGCACGACCGCCTCATCCGCCGACGGGCACGTGCCCTCGGCAACGGCCTCGGTGACGATCGCGCACACCACGTCGCCACGGAAGTCGCGGACGGGTTTGAGCCCCTGCTCCACCGTCCAGTGCCGCACGGCGGCCCAGTGCGTCACCTCGGTGACGGTGGACGGGTTGCCGATGAACAAGACGCTCCGCGTCGCGTTCCGTCCTCCCGACGCGGGCGATGGGTGTACCTGAATCTCCGCCTCGGTGCACCACTCGGATGCCAATTCGGCCAGGGTCGTGCTCGCAATCGTCGACATCTTCCTCATCCTGTTGCCGGCCCCCGGATGCACATCATCCTGTCGCGGATCGGACCCCTCGGCTGTCCCCCGATCGGGCCGAGAATCGGATGATTCTGTTGTCCCCTGATCGGCCGACGGTGACGTCACAGCGCCTGGGGCTGCGGGGTGGATCGAGACGTCGTATCATCCAAAGTTGATTCACGTCGCTCGGTGGAACCGATTGAGCGACACTGACATAACAGACAAACCGGGCATCTCCGATCGAGGGATGTCGCGGTCGGCCGAATGTCATCCAGAAGTGCACACACGACAACAGAACACTTTGCTTCCATTTACTTACTTTTGAAAACTATGAAAGCCCGAGAGGTGAAATTCCTTGGTCTCGCAGACGCAGGAACCTGCCGTCCCGAACGATGAACGCGCCACGACGCTCGACGAACTCGGCCCGCACTACAAGTGGATTGCGTTGTCGAACACCACCCTCGGCATGCTGGTGGCCACGATCAACTCGTCGATCGTGCTGATCGCGCTCCCCGACATCTTCAAGGGCATTCACCTCAACCCGCTCGAGCCCGGCAACACGAGCTACTTGCTGTGGATGATGATGGGCTTCCTCGTGGTGACGGCCGTGCTCGTGGTCAGCTTCGGACGCCTCGGCGACATGTTCGGCCGCGCCCGGATGTACAACATGGGGTTCGCCGTCTTCACGATCGCCTCGATCTTCCTGGCCGTGACGTGGTTCGACGGCTCCGAGGCCGCACTGTGGCTCATCGGGTGGCGCGTCGTCCAGGGTGTGGGTGGGGCCTTCCTGATGGCGAACTCGTCGGCGATCCTCACCGACGCCTTCCCCGCCGATCAGCGTGGCCTCGCGCTCGGCATCAACGGCGTCGCCGCGATCTCCGGATCGTTCCTCGGACTGCTCATCGGCGGCATTCTCGCGCCGATCCACTGGAATCTGATCTTCCTCGTCTCCGTCCCGTTCGGCCTGGTCGGCACGATCTGGGCGTACCTGAAACTCCGCGACACCGGCGTCCGCCGACACGCCGACATCGACTGGTGGGGGAACATCTCGTTCGCCGTCGGACTGATCGCCGTCCTGGTCGGCATCACCTACGGCATCCAGCCGTACGGTTCCTCGTCGATGGGCTGGACCAGCCCGCTGGTGCTCTGGTGCCTCATCGGCGGCGGCGCCGTGCTCGCGGCGTTCTGCGTCATCGAGACCAGGGTCGCGAATCCCCTGTTCAACCTGCACCTGTTCCAGATCAAGTCGTTCACCTGGGGCAACATCGCCAATCTGGTCGCGTCGCTCGGCCGCGGCGGACTGCAGTTCATCCTGATCATCTGGCTGCAGGGCATCTGGCTGCCGCAGCACGGCTACGACTACAGCCGCACCCCGCTGTGGGCGGGCATCTACATGCTGCCGATGACCATCGGATTCCTGATGTCGGCGCCGGTGTCCGGAGTCATCTCCGACAGGTTCGGCACCAAGTGGTTCACCAGCGTCGGCATGTTCGTCACTGCGGGAACCTTCGCATTGCTGATCGCCCTGCCCGTCGATTTCGAGTACTGGGCCTTCGCCGCGATTCTGCTGATCAACGGCATCGGAATGGGCATGTTCTCCGCGCCGAACCGGGCAGAGGTGATGAACAGCCTTCCCGCCGACGCACGCGGTGTCGGTGCGGGCATGATGACGACCTTCCAGAACGCGGCGATGGTGCTGTCGATCGGATTCTTCTTCAGTCTGATGATCGCCGGCCTCAGCTCCAACCTTCCGGCGGCGATGAGCGACGGCCTGATGGCGAACGGGGTGCCCGCGGCGCAGGCCACCCAGATCGCGAACCTGCCCGCCGTTGCCGTCCTGTTCGCCGCGTTCCTCGGCGTCAACCCGATCCAGGAACTGCTCGGACCGAACCTGTCCGCACTCAGCGAGCAGCAGCAGGCCCACCTGACCGGCCTGGACTTCTTCCCTCAGCTGATCTCGGGGCCGTTCGCCGACGGTCTGGCGATGGCATTCGCGTTCGCGATCGTCGCGTGCGTGATCGGCGGAATCGCCTCACTGCTCACCGGCCCGCAGAAGGAGGCCACCGCCGACGAGCCGCACGAGTCGGTCGGCGCAGAACTCGCCGGAATCGCCGGCGAGGCCGGCATCGGCCCGAGCGAACTCGTCCACGACAGGCAGTAACTCGTGGGCAGCGGCGCACAGCCGCCGATCCCGTTACGCTGAATTGCATGCCTTCCGACCGCGCGCTCAAGTTCATGAATGCCGCACATCGCGTCCTCCTGCGCGTCACGGGCGGGCGGGTCGGGCGGAGTTTCGGCAAGATGCCGGCGGTGGAGTTGACGACCGTCGGCCGCAAGTCCGGGAAGGTGCACACCGTCATGCTCACCGTGCCGGTGACGGAGGGCGACACCCACGTCGTCGTGGCGTCACGCGGCGGCGACGACCGCCACCCCGCATGGTTCCTGAACCTGCAGGCCAATCCGGTGGTCCAACTGTCGGTCCAGGGGCAGCCCGCGCAGTCCATGCGCGCCCGCGTGGCAAACCCCGAGGAGCGGGCCCGGTTGTGGCCTCAGGTGACCGCCGCCTACAAGGGATACGCCGGATATCAGAAGCGCACGGACCGCGAGATCCCCCTGGTTCTGCTCGAACCCACAGCCTGACACCGGTCACCGCCGGCAGAACACGGTTCGGTTGCAGTCCGGCGCTGTGAGCCGGATCCGCCCTTAACCTCGACCTCACCCTTATAGATTTGCGCATTCCGGGCAGGCGAGGTTTGGGGAACGACGTGAACACTGACGATGCTGCGCTGCACAAATCCCGGCTGCACTCGTCCCGCACCCGGCACCTGCCGCGGCGCGGGTGGATCACCGCGGCCCTGACGCTGCTCGTCCTCATGCTTGCGCCGGCACCGTCGGCGACGGCCGAAGCCATCGTGCAACCGGTGGCCGCCGACCCGAGCGTCGTCCGCGCCTCCGACGGCATGTTCTACATGTACACGACCGCCGACGACTGGGGCGACGGCCAGGGCATGCACAACATGTCGATCTTCAAATCCGCCGACCTCATGGACTGGATGTACCTCGGCGACGTCTTCCCCGACCGGCCCGCGTGGCATCCGGACGGCAAGTTGGCGTGGGCACCGAACGTCCTCGAAACCGACGGCCACTACAGCCTCTACTACTCGCTCTACGACGACGCGAATCCGTGCATCGGTCTCGCCACCGCGGATCGGCCCACCGGACCGTGGAACGACCTCGGCCGGCCTGTCTTCTGCGCCCACGACGTCGGGGTCGGCGGCACCATCGACCCGTTCGTGTGGGACGACGGAACGACGAAGACGATGTTCGTCGGCAACTTCCAGGGCGTCCACGCCATCCCGCTCAGCGCGGACGGCACCGCGGCGGCCGGCGAACCCGTGCGCGTCGCCGACGAACGCTTCGAAGGCCCCTACGTCGAATTCCACGACGGCTACTACTACCTGTTCCTCTCGGCCGGCAACTGCTGCAACGGCGCCGACACCGCCTACCGCGTCCTCGTCGGCCGGTCCGAATCGCTCACCGGACCGTACCTCGACCGGAAAGGGCAGGACCTCAACGACGGTGGCGGCGCCCTCATCCTCGCCGGCAGCGAACCGTGGGCCGGACCGGGCCACAACACGGTGGTCTCCGACGACGCGGGCGCGGATTGGATCGTGTACCACGCCATTCCGCGCGACAACCGCGATCTGCCCAGCGGGGCCCGGCGCCGCGAAGGGATGATCGACCGGATCGTCTGGGCGAACGGCTGGCCCGAGGTCGGCGACGGTTCACCCGCATCGACCGGGCCGGCAAACCCCGACACGGATCTGCCGGTGCGGGTCACGCTGCGCGCCGACTCCGACACGACGCTGCCCGGGGACGGCGGGACCGTCGACGCCACCATGCTCGTCGAGGCACCCGACGATCGCCCGTACACCGGCCAGGTGTGGGTAAGCGCCGTGTCGCCCGACAACCGGACGAGTGATCCGTTCTTCGGGCCGATCGACGTCGACCTGCAACCCGGCGAGGTCCTCGAGGAGGCCATCACCTACACGGTCCCGGGTGATGCGGTCGCGGGCACCTACTACGCCTACGCCTTCGCGGGCAGCTACCCCGACGAGACCGTCGAATTCGGCACGATCCACGCCGTCAAGACCGGCGACGAGGCGAGGATCAGCCCGGTCCGCTCGGTGTCGCTGCACCTCGGCAAGCTCGCGCGCTGACGGCCAGCTGTTCCGCTTCGGCCGATCTCGACAACCGATTCGGTTCCCAAAACTGACATACACAACGAAATCGGTAACAAATTTCGTCGCTGGCTATTGAAATAGTGGCGCCGCCGCGTCAGGATGGGTCACGGTGACGTGCCTCACACGTCACCTTCGGTCAGTCCATCGACAAAGGTGCTACATGCTGCAGACAGTGTTCGAGAAGCAACCACCGAACGCCACGGTCGTCGACCATGCGCTCCGGCGCACCCGGTTGGCACCGTTCTGGATCGAGGACGTCGCCGACACCCCCACCTACCCGGCCGCCACGGCCGACGCCGCATACGACCTGGTGGTCGTCGGCGGCGGATACACCGGACTCTGGAGTGCGCTCCTCGCCAAGCAACGCCACCCCGAACTGTCCGTCGCCCTCGTGGAGGGCGAGACCATCGGGTGGGCCGCATCCGGCCGCAACGGCGGATTCGTCGAGGCCAGCCTGACCCACGGCAGCGAGAACGGCCGCCGGCGCTGGCCGGAGGAGATCGACACCCTCGAATCGCTCGGGCTCGAGAACCTCGACGCCATCGAGAAGACGGTCCACACCCTCGGCCTGGACTGCGATTTCGAACGGAACGGCGCCATCTCGGTCGCCATCGCCGACTACCAGGCCGAGGAAGCGCTCGGCACCCCGCCGAGCGCCACGACCACGGTGCTGGACGGGCCCGCGATGCGCGCGCAGGTGAACTCGCCGACGTACCTGGCCGGGGTGTGGGACAAGACGTCCACCGCGCTGGTGCATCCGGCCAAGCTCGCCACCGAACTCGGCCGGGTCTGCGCGGAGCACGGCGTCGAAATCCACGAGCACACCAAGGTTCTCGATCTCGTCCGATCCCGCTCGTCGTCCCGGGTCGGCGTCCGGACGGCCCGCGCGACCCTGTCGGCGGACCGAGTGATCCTGGCAACCAACGCCTTTCCGTCCCTGCTGAAGCGGTACCGGCTGCACACGGTTCCGGTGTACGACTACGTCCTGATGACCGAGCCGCTGTCCGACGCCCAGCTCGCGGACGTGGGATGGTCTGCCCGGCAGGGCATCGCCGACATGTCCAACCAGTTCCACTACTACCGGCTCACCCGGGACAACAGGATCCTCTGGGGCGGCTACGACGCCATCTACCACTTCGGGCGCGGCCTGAACCACGACCTCGAAGACCGACCCGAGTCCCATGCGACGCTCGCGCGGCACTTCTTCACCACGTTTCCCCAGCTCGAGGGTCTCGAGTTCACGCACCGGTGGGGCGGCGTCATCGACACGTCGACGCGCTTCTGCTCGTTCTTCGGGTCCGCCGCGAAGGGCCGCATCGCCTACGCCGCCGGCTTCACCGGTCTCGGCGTCGGCGCCTCACGGTTCGCGGCGAACGTCATGCTCGACAAGGTCGCCGGCGAGAAGACGGCCCTGACCGAGTTGGCCCTGGTGAAGGACATGCCGCTCCCCTTCCCGCCGGAGCCGCTGGCGGCAGCGGGCATCAACGCCACCCGCTGGTCGCTCGATCGCGCCGACCACAACGAAGGCCGACGGAACGTCTTCCTCAAGGCCCTCGACGCCGTCGGCCTGGGATTCGATTCGTGACCGCCGTCCACACCGACGAGTCCTGGCTTTCCGGACCCCACACCGCGGCTCGGACCGCCGATCTCACCTATCACCGCCTGCCCGCCGACCAGGTCGTCGGCGAGGGAGCGCCGCTGGTCGGCGAACGAGTGCTCGGCGACTTCGCCGGCGTCACCGTCGGCATGTGGGAGATCGAGCCCAGCGTCTCGTGCGACGTCGAGATCGACGAGGTGTTCGTGGTGCTCAGCGGCGACGCGACCGTGCAGTTCGAGGACGGCACCCCGGATCTCGACCTCGGTCCCGGCAGTGTCGTTCGCGTGCGGGCCGGTCAGAAGACCCGGTGGATCGTGCGCGACACCCTGCGGAAGGTATTCCTCGCCGCGCCGACCCCCTAGCCCCGAAAACCGCTGCACCCCTTAATCACACCTGCCCGGGCACTCAGACCCACAGCCACACCTCGAGGGAGTATGAATTGAGCATTGCCGAACCTCCACCCTTGAAGACCCAGACCCCCGATCCGCTCGGCCCCGCGAAGGGGCTCAACAGCGGCGCACTGGGATTGATCGGCAACACGGTGATCGGGCTGTCCTCCGTCGCACCGGCCTACAGCCTCGCCGCGACGCTGGGATACGTCGTACTGGCGGTCGGCGAGAAGGCACCGTCGATGTTCCTCGTCGCCTTCATTCCGATGCTGCTCACGGCGTTCGCCTACCGCGAGCTGAATCGGGACACCCCGGACTGCGGGACCTCGTTCACCTGGGGCACCAAGGCGTTCGGTCCGTGGGTCGGCTGGATGGCGGGGTGGGGGCTCGCCGTATCCGCGATCATCGTCCTCGCCAACACCGCGGAGATCGCCGCGATCTACCTGTTCGAGGTGCTCGGGTTGCACGCGGCGGCCGAATCGCTGGCCGCGAAGGTGCTGCTGGGATGCTTCTTCATCGCGGCCATGACGTACGTCAGTTTCCGCGGCATCCTCATCAGCGAACGGCTGCAGAACGTCCTCATCGCCGTGCAGTTCGCCGTCCTCATCGGTGTCAGCGTCCTCGCGTTGGCGAAGGTGTTCGGCGGCACCGCCGGCCCGCAGGCGGTCACCCCGCAACTCGACTGGATCATCCCGACCGGCGTCTCGATGTCGAGTGCCGCGCAGGCGATCATCCTGTGCATCTTCATCTACTGGGGGTGGGACGCCTGCCTCGCCGTGGGTGAGGAGACGAAGGATTCCGAGCGGACGCCGGGCCGCGCCGCGGTGTTGACGACGGTCATCCTCGTGGCCACGTACGTGCTGGTCGGATACGCGGTCCAGTCGTTCGCCGGGTTCGGCGACACCGGGATCGGACTGAACAACCCCGAGAACGTCGACGACGTGCTGACCACCCTGGGCGGGCCGGTCGCGGGGCCGGTGGCCGCGTCGTTGCTGCTGCTGACGGTGTCGATCTCCGCGCTCTCCTCCACCCAGACCACCATCCTGCCGACGGCGCGCGGAACGCTGTCGATGGCGGTCTACGAGGCGCTGCCGAAACGGTTCGCGTCCGTGCACCCCCGATACATGACACCCGGCTTCGGAACCCTCGTCATGGGGGCGGCGGCGCTGCTGTTCTACCTGGTGCTGTCGTTCGCCAGTTCCAACGCGTTGCAGGATTCGGTGGCCTCGCTCGGGCTCGCGGTGGCCTTCTATTACGGGATCACCGCCTACGCCTGCGTCTGGTACTTCCGGCGGACCCTGTTCGACTCGACCCGGAATCTGTTCATGCGCGGCATCTTCCCGCTGCTCGGTGCCCTCTGCATGACGTGGGCCTTCATTCAGAGTGCCGTCGACATGCTGCGTCCCGACTACGGATTCACCGCGTTCGGCCCGTTCGGTGGTGTGTTCGTTCTCGGCGTCGGCATGCTGGTCGTCGGAATCCCCCTGATGTTGGTGTGTTTCGCCACCGGGTCCAAGAACTTCTTCCGCGGACGCACCCTCACCGCCGACACGGAAGTGAAGGTGCCCGAGCAATGAGCGCCGAAGCCACCGGGAAGAGGCGATAGTTTCCACAATGTCCGAGCCGATTGTCTTCGACACAGTGAGCAAGGGAGGATTCGACCATGTCTGAGCAGCCCGCGTCTCTCGATCCCGTGTCCAAGCAGATCATCGAGCAACTTCAAGAGGATGGACGACGGTCGTACGCGGCCATCGGCAAGGTCGTCGGATTGTCGGAAGCGGCTGTACGCCAACGCGTGCAGAAGCTGATCGACACCGGCGTCACCCAGATCGTCGCGGTCACCGACCCCGTGCAAGTGGGATTCTCCCGCCAGGCCATGGTCGGGATCCGCTGCTCGGGTGACGTCACCGAGATCGCCGCCCGGCTCGCCGACGTCGACGCCATCGACTACGTCGTGCTGACGGCAGGCGCCTACGACATTCTGGCCGAGATCGTGTGCGAGAACGACGACCACCTCCTGACCGTGCTCAACAAAGAGATTCGCACCATTCCCGGCGTGCTCGGCACCGAGACGATGGTGTACCTGAAACTTGTCAAGCAGCAATATGATTGGGGAACCCGATGACTACGGAAACCACCTCCTCGCGCACTACAGCGGACCTCGAAGCGTCCGCCCGCCGCCACCTGTGGGGGCATTTCTCCCGGCACGGAGAGAACATCACCCCGCCGATCATCACCCGCGGCGACGGCGCCCGGATCTACGACTCCACCGGGAAGAGTTACCTCGACGGGCTGTCCGGGCTGTTCGTCGTCCAGGCCGGGCACGGCCGCCAAGAGCTCGCCGAGGCCGCCGCCAAACAGGCCGAACAACTCGCGTTCTTCCCGCTCTGGTCCTACGCCACCGAACCGGCCATCGAACTCGCCGAACGCCTCGCCGGCTACGCCCCCGGCGATCTGAACCGGGTGTTCTTCACCACCGGCGGCGGCGAGGCCGTCGAAAGCGCCTGGAAACTGGCCAAACAGTACTTCAAACGGGTCGGCAAACCCGGCAAACACAAGGTCATCTCCCGCTCCATCGCCTACCACGGCACCCCCCAGGGCGCGCTGGCGATCACCGGCATCCCCGCCCTCAAGGCCCCGTTCGAACCCTTGACCCCCGGCGCGTTCCGGGTCCCGAACACCAACATCTACCGCGCCCCCGACCCCCTCGGCGCCGACCCGAAGGCATTCGGGATCTGGGCCGCCGACCGGATCGCCGAGGCCATCGAATTCGAGGGACCCGACACCGTCGCCGCCGTCTTCCTCGAACCGGTGCAGAACGCCGGCGGCTGCTTCCCACCGCCGCCCGGCTACTTCGAACGGGTCCGGCAGATCTGCGACGACTACGACGTGCTGCTCGTCTCGGACGAGGTGATCTGCGCGTTCGGGCGGATCGGGTCGATGTTCGCGTGCGAGGACTTCGGGTACGTCCCCGACATCATCACCTGCGCCAAGGGCCTGACGTCGGGGTACTCCCCGATCGGGGCGATGATCGCCTCCGACCGGTTGTTCGAACCGTTCGCGGACGGGACGTCGATGTTCGCGCACGGCTACACCTTCGGCGGCCACCCCGTCTCCGCCGCGGTCGCATTGGCGAACCTGGACATCTTCGAACGCGAAGGCCTCAACGCGCACGTCGCCGAGCAGGCGCCGGCGTTCCGGGCCACCCTCGACAAACTCACCGATCTGCCGATGGTCGGAGACGTACGCGGGGAGGGCTTCTTCTACGGCATCGAACTGGTCAAGGACAAGACCACCAAGGAGTCCTTCAGCGATGACGAGGCCGAGCGGATCCTGCACGGGTTCCTCTCCACCGCCCTGTTCGACGCCGGCCTGTACTGCCGCGCCGACGACCGCGGCGACCCGGTCATCCAACTCGCACCCCCACTGATCTGCGGGCAAACCGAATTCGACGAAATCGAAAACATCCTGCGCAGCGTCCTCACCGAAGCGTGGACGCTGCTGTGAACCACCAGGACCTTCCCGGGCTGTACGTCGGCGGCCGCTACCGGGACGGCGCGGCGGACGATCGGTACGAGGTGCTCGATCCGGCCACCGGTGAGGTGGTTTCGTCCCGCACCGAGGCCTCGGTCGGCGACGTCGACGACGCGGTCGCCACCGCGAAAGCCGCCTACGCGCAGTGGTCGACGACCAGCCCTGGTGAGCGTTCCGCCGTCCTCACCCGGTGGGCCGCCGAACTCACCGAGATGTCCGACGACCTCGCGTCCACCGAAACCCGGCAGACCGGCAAGCCGATCAAGTTGTCGACCGAGTTCGACGTCCCCGGCTCGATCGACAACGTGTCGTTCTTCGCCGGCGCGGCCCGGAATCTGGAGGGGAAGGCGTCGGGTGAGTACTCGCCCGACCACACGTCCAGCATCCGCCGGGAGCCCGTCGGGGTGATCGGGTCGATCTCGCCGTGGAACTATCCGCTGCAGATGGCGGCGTGGAAGATCCTGCCCGCCGTCGCCGCCGGCAACACCATCGTGCTCAAGCCCGCGGAGATCACTCCCCTGACGTCGCTGCTGTTCGCCGAGGCGGCGACCCGCGCCGGGATGCCGGACGGCGTCGTCAACGTGATCACCGGCCGCGGCGCGACCACCGGGGCGGCGCTGGTGTCGCACCGGGACGTGAGCATGGTCAGCTTCACCGGATCGACTCCCGTGGGACGGCAGATCGCGGCCGCCGCGGCCGGCAAACGACTGCACCTGGAACTGGGCGGCAAGGCCCCGTTCGTGGTGTTCGACGACGCCGACCTCGACGCAGCGATCAACGGCGCCGTCGCCGGTGCCCTCATCAACTCGGGCCAGGACTGCACCGCGGCCACCCGCGCTTACGTGCAGCGTCCGCTGTTCGACGACTTCGTCGCCGGCGTCGCCGCGCTCATGGACACCGTCCGCCTCGGCGACCCGTCCGATCCCGGCACCGACATGGGTCCGTTGGTGTCGCGGCGACAGCAGCAGCACGTCGCCGGGTTCGTCGACCGCGCCCGCGACACCGGGGCGAAGATCGTCCGCGGCGGTGCCGTCCCCGGCGGCGACCTCGCGTCCGGCTTCTACTACGAGCCGACGCTCGTCGTGGGTGCGGACCAGTCGAGCGAGATCGTGCAGCGCGAGATCTTCGGCCCCGTGCTCGTCGTCCTGCCGTTCGAGAACGATGCGGACGGCATCGCGCTGGCCAACGACACCGACTTCGGGCTGGCGGCGTCGGCGTGGACGCGGGACCTGTACCGGGCGCAGACCGCTTCCCGCGACATCGCGGCGGGCTGCGTGTGGATCAACGACCACATCCCGATCATCAGCGAAATGCCCCACGGCGGGTACAAGGCGTCCGGTTACGGCAAGGACATGTCGACGTACTCGCTCGACGAGTACACCAACGTCAAGCACGTCATGTCCGACATCACCGGAACCGCCAGGAAGGACTGGCACCGGACGGTGTTCGGCGACCGACACTGAGCCCGGTCACCGGGGCGGCAGCGTGTATGCCGTCCCGGCGACCGCGCCGGTTCTGCCAAGTCGCGCCGTGTGCGGGACTACGCTGACGAGCAGAGCGTTCCGCTTCGACGGAGAGGCAGACATGGTGCATGTAACTCCCTTCGCCTGGATTCTGACGATCGTGGTGATCGTTGCTCTGCTGGCGTTCGACTACTTCTTCCACGTCCGGCACGCGCACATCCCGACGCTGAAGGAAGCGGCGATCTGGTCGTCGATCTATGTCGGACTCGCGCTGCTCTTCGGTGTCGCCGTCCTGATCTTCGGCGGCGTCGACATGGGCACGGAGTACTTCGCCGGTTACGTCACGGAGAAGGCCCTGTCCGTCGACAACCTCTTCGTCTTCCTCATCATCATGTCCAGCTTCCGGGTGCCGCGCGAAGACCAGCAGAAAGTCCTGCTGTTCGGCATCGTGTTCTCGATCTTCGCCCGGACGGGGTTCATCTTCCTCGGCGCCGCGCTCATCAACTCGTTCGCGTGGGTGTTCTACTTCTTCGGCCTCATCCTTCTGATCACCGCAGGCAACCTGCTGCGGCCCGAGACCGAGGACTCGCACTCGGCCGACAACTTCATCATCCGCATCGCGAAGAAATTCATCCACACCACCGAGCAGTACGACGGCGACAAGCTGTTCACCGTCGAGAACGGCAAGCGGATGATGACGCCGATGCTGCTGGTGATGGTGGCGATCGGCGGCACCGACCTCCTCTTCGCCCTCGACTCCATCCCCGCAATCTTCGGCCTCACCCAGAACGTCTTCGTCGTATTCACCGCCACCGTGTTCTCGCTGATGGGCCTGCGGCAGCTGTACTTCCTGCTCGACGGTCTCCTCGACCGCCTCATCTACCTGTCGTACGGGCTCGCCGCAATCCTCGCGTTCATCGGCGTCAAGCTGATCCTGCATGCACTGCACGAGAACAACCTGCCGTTCGTCAACAGCGGCGAACCGGTCGACGTCATCGAGATCAGCACGTTCGTGTCCCTCGGTGTCATCATCGGCATCCTCGTAATCACCGTCATCGCGTCGCTCGCCAGTAAGAAGGGCAGGGCGCAGTCCACCATCGCCGGCGCCCGCCGGCACGCCGTCAACTACCTCGACCTCGACTACACCGCCGACCTCGCCGAGCGCGAACGCATGTACGACAGATTGATCAACGAGGAAGAACAACTCAAGAAGCTCGACCCGAAATTCAAGAAGATGGTCCGCGAGGAAACCGCACTCCTGGACCTCATCAAACGCGCCCACGGCGAGCACGACGCGTTCCTCAAACAGAACTAGCCGAACGCAGAACCAGCTGAACGCAGTCGAAGCGCCCACCGATACCGGCGGGCGCTTCTTCGGCTCGTGCCCCATCCCCATGCGGGCACGTGCGTGTCTACCTCCTTCTCATCCTCATGCCGCCGTCCGCCATTCCCATGGCGGTGAGACCGAGACCCAGCAGACACACGATGATGCCGCAGACCACGTTCGACCAGATCATTCCCGCCGTGGTGGTTACTCCGACGACCAGCCACGGGCTGACGATCATCCACAGTCCGAGCAGCGGCGCGACGAACGCCATGCCGTGCGTGCGTGAGTAGGCCGACGTGAAACCGACCGCGAGCAGTGCCACCGCAAGACCCGACAGCAGGTTGCACGTCGCCAGGCCAGACTGGCTTGCGAACCCGACAATCCACGGCGACGCCGCCATGTAGAGGCCCGCCATGAACATCAGGCCCTCGGTGACCTGCGTCATCGGTTGTTCCGAGACTCGGTCGTAGCGAGCCCGCAACTCGGCGATATCAGGGTGTCTCTCGATCGACATGCCTGGTGTCGTCATCACCCACCTCCTAGAAAAGAGAACCATTCCCTATCCAGGGGGTGCCCCGAACTTCGTACGGCAAACCAACGGTGACCAGGTAATTTTTCCGAATTCCCGACTACCGACCAGTCCCCACGAACGGCGACGATCAGCGGACCTTGGGCAGGCCTCCAGGGGCGGGCATACTCGAAGTGTGTGGTGGATTGCCTGGGTCGCGCTCGCGTGGATAGCACTGTCGGTACCCCTCGCGATCCTCATCGGGCGAGCGATTCGGCAGAAAGATCTGCACGAACTGCCCGCCACCGAGAACGCGACGAGCAAGAACGACCCTCCCGACCGCACGGTTGCCTGACCGCGCCGTGCGCACACCCGGCGCAGCTTGGAAGAATAGCGGGATGGCGCCGCTCTTCTATCCCCTCGTGTTCATGAACTTCCTCTTCGCGGCGACCACCCTGTGCCTTGCACGCCCCTCCCACCTGACCGCCGGCGCCACCGTCGTCGCCGCGGTGGTCTGGATCTTCGGCAACGGTCCCCTCGAGGGCGCCATCCTGTGGCGACTGAACTCGGCGCACGGCTTGACCGTGTCCGACCTACTGTCGGCACTCGCACTCGGAATCGCGATGTGGGGGTTCCGCGAAGCCGGCGCGTGGAAGCCGAGCCCGAAGCGTCGCCGGCGACTCCTCAACAGGCGGTACTGAGGCACCTCGTCCGCGGCCCCGCTGGATCCTTACGCGCCGCCCCGATGAGCTCCCGCAGGCGCCCCTGCCGCCGACTCACGAATCCGCGACCGCACACGGGCCGTGACCTGCCAGATCCGGGTGGTGTCGTGGACGCTGATGCACGGCACACCCAGTGTGCGGGCGTGTTGGACGGCAGCCGATTCCTTCGCGGAACAGCGCCCGTCGAGAATGTCCTCGGTGACGATGACGCACAGCACGTCACCGTCGAGTTCGCGGATCGGTTCCAGGCCGTGGAGTGCCACCCATTGCCGGACCATCGCCCACTGTGACACGTCGTTGTAGCGGGTCGGATTGCCGACGAACAACACGCGACGAGACCGGCGGGCTCGGGCGACCTCGATGCTGGAGATGGGTGACATGACGAAAGTTCCTGTCCACGTGAACGGCTGATCCCGGTACGGAACAACTCTCTCCCGACCCGGCGCCCACGTCTGTCCCACGATCAGGCCACACACCGGATGAATCTCGAGTCCCCCGATCGGAGGACACCCCCGCACGTGAGTGGGAAAGTGTCCTCGGGCGCGCATCGGCACTCACATGGGAGGTTGCATGATCACTGTTCTGTGCTGCCGCGGCATCGGCGAGGATGTCGACGTCAACATGCTCACCAACACCACGCAACTCCTGAACCGCGCACGATTCGTCGTCAAACAGGTTCCGTGGGAGGCGAGTTACGGGCCGGTGCCCGATCCGGGCGGATCAGCGTTCGACAAGGCGCTGTCCGAAGGACGCACACTCCTGTTACGGATGATCGCCGATGACCCGAATCCCGTTGTTCTGCTCGGCTACTCAGGAGGCGCTGCGCTGGCCGGCAACGTGGCGGCCGAGGTCGGACGGGGGCAGCACCCCACCCTGGACGTGCGCGGGGTCGGACTGATCGCCGATCCGCTGCGGCCGGCATCCCCGGACCTTCCCGGCTGGGGCATTGCGGGCCAGCGCCCGATCACGAGGATGCCCGTGTGGCAGATCGCCGACCCGCTGGATGCCATCTGCTGCTGTCCGGGCAACTCACCGCTGCGCACGTTCGCGGACCAGTCGGCGGCATTCTCACTCGCCGACCCGGCGGCATGGGTGGCGGACCTCCTCGACCGGCTCCGTACGAGAAGGTGGCAGGCGGTGATCCTGAACTGGTGGCGACCGTGGACGGTGTGGCAGCAGTACTCCGAGGCCATCGATGACGTGAACGGTTACCTGTTCCGGGGCGACCACACCAGTTACTGGGTGCGGACCGCCCCGGGCACCGACCGCACCTACTGCGAGCTACTCGCCGATCGCGTCGGCAGCCTCTCGGACTGACACCCGGGCGCACCGAGGGACTTCGGAGTGGGAGGGCTGCGTCGTCATCGCACTCCCCTCCGTCATTCTCGGATCGGCAGGTGATCGATGAGGTCCGCGGCATGAACGGCACCGTCATGAGCGCGGATCCGCGCTCCCAGCGTTGCTGCGGTCACCCTGTGCGGTCCGGCTACGAGCAGCTCGCCGACCGCCGACCGGATGCGCTCGGGCGCGGCTGTCTTGCGGAGACAACGAGCGACGCCGCGCTGCTCCAGACTGCGGCCGATCATCTTCTGATCGAGCGCCGGGTGAATCGGCAAAATGACCAAGGGTAAGTCGTGCGCGAGGGCGCGCATAGTGGTGTCGTGGCCGCCGTGTCCGATAACGAGGGTGGCGGTGGGCAAGATCTGATCGTGCGGAACGTAGCCGTGCACTTCGGTGTTCGGGCCCGCCGAGAAGGTTGCCGGGTCGACGGACGGTCCGGTGGTGACAACGGTATGGGCGGGCATTCCACCTACCGCCTCGACGATGTTCCGTAAGGCCCGCTGTTGCCCGTCGAAGTTGAGACTGCTGAGGCTGACCAGGATCAGCGGATCGCGTTCGGACACGGGTGTCAACGTGGACGGTATCGGATGTTGCACCACCCCGGTGTAGTGGACGGAGGCGGGCAGGCTTCGGCGGGAGGCCGGATCAAGGTCCTTCTCGGTCGTCACCAGCGCGAGGTCCGATGACGTCCACAGCCTCAATGGCCGCAGACCCTTCAGACGGGCCATCACGGCGTCGTACCACGTGTCACACCTCGATACATGAACTCGTAGTAGGTGTGCACCAGCGTCACACGCGTCAGGTGCGCGTCGGCGGCGGCCTGCAGGGCTCCATACAGCAGGCAATCGACCACGACCACGTCTGTTGGCTCGCGCGCGACGGTGTCGAGCAGATCGATTCCGGGCCCGGCGTCGGTGAAGACAGCAAGCGATTGGTACAAGCCAGTGACACCGGGATGTTTGGTGGTCGACTGCCAGGGTCGTGCGTGGGTGTAGGGCGTGAACGGGAAGCCATGACTTTCGATCCGCCGGCGTTGCTGGGCGTGTCCGAGAAATCGGACCTGGTGACCGCGGTTGCGTGCCTCCGTCGCGATGCCGAGAGCGGGTGGCACGTTTCCGCCGCCGTCCCAGGTGACGAACAGGATGCGTGCCATGCGGTGCCTCCAGGCCAGTGGGAACGTGAGCGGGAAAGCGTGCTCGGACACGCATCGGCACTCACATGCCCGCGGCCTTCCGCGCTGTGCGCTTGGCCCAGGCGTTGCGCACCAGCGACAGCGGGGTCGGCGGCACCCAGCCCAGCTGGACTGCCTGGCCGAGGTCGTCCCGCGTTGCCCAGTGCTCGACGACGCGGCCGTCTGCGACGCGCAACCAGTGCGACTGCCGGACCGCGAGCACTCGCCCGGTGGGCGCGAACACCTGGTCGATCGATCCGCGCTCGTCGTACACGACGAAGGGGCCGGAGTGCCTGCCCTTCATGATCGTGTAGACGACGGCGAGGTCGCCCTCGACCACGACGTCCTCGATGTCGAATCGCAGCTCGGAGAAGGCGGTGCGAAGCCATTCGGCGGTGGCGTAGAACGCGTCGGGTCCGCGTCCTCGCGTCCGCGGGGGTTCGGTCGCGCTCTCCCGGTTGAATGCGTCCGGGTGGACGACGGTGTCGAAATCGGCGCGGCTTCCGTTCGCCATGATCTCGATCGACCGGACAGCGAGGGATTTCACGTGGTCCGACGGGACCGGTTCCTCCACGTTCACGGTGCACTCCGCAACAGTCGGTTGGAACTCTCAGTATTCGACCGCCGTCGCCTCGAAGTCAACGATCCCGTGCCGGTCGACCGGACCCGGGATTTGCGCGCGCCTCAGCACAACGGCGGTCGACGGCGGTACCGTCGGGGAGGTGATGGGACTGCCTGATGCGATCTCGGCCTGCTTGTTCGATCTCGACGGTGTGCTCACGGCGACGGCGGTACTGCACCGGAAGGCGTGGAAGCGCACGTTCGACGAGTTCCTGAAGCACCGGGAGGGCGCGAACTTCCAGCCCTTCACCGACCAGGACTACTACGACTACGTCGACGGACGCCCCCGCGCCGACGGGGTCCGGACCTTCCTCACCTCCCGCAACATCACGTTGCCGGAGGGAACGCCGGACGATCCCCCCGGCGCCGAGACCGTGAACGGCGTCGGGAACACCAAGAACCGGCTGCTGCTGAAGGTCATCGACGAGGAGGGCCCCAGCCCCTACCCCGGCTCGGTCCGCTACATCAGCGCGGCCTACGACGCCGGCCTGAAGATCGCCGTGGTCACGTCCTCCGCGAACGGGAAGGCCGTACTCGACGCCGCCGACCTCAGTCGGTATGTCCACGTTCGCATCGACGGTGTGGTGATCCGGGAGCAGGGTCTCCGCGGAAAACCGGCACCGGATTCGTATCTCGCGGCCGCGCGCGCACTGAACGTGCACCCCGATCAGGCCGCCGTGTTCGAGGACGCCCTGTCCGGGGTGGAATCGGGGCGCGCAGGCGAATTCGGTTACGTCGTCGGGGTGAATCGAAACGATCAGGCCGACGCGCTTCGCGAGCACGGCGCCGACGTGGTGGTGAACGACCTGGCCGAACTCCTGGAGAGGTGAGCATGGACGACAAGGGCTACGAGATCTCGCCGTGGCAGCTGAAATGGCGCGGACTGGATCTGGAGGCACTGCATGCCACCGAATCCACCTTCGCACTGTCCAACGGGCACATCGGGATTCGTGGCACGTTCGAGGAGGGTGAACCGCGCGGTCTCCCCGGCACCTACCTCAACGGGTTCTACGAGCAACGCCCCCTGCCCTATGCGGAGGCCGGCTACGGCTACCCCGAGGACGGGCAGACCGTCGTCAACGTGACCGACGGCAGCATCATCCGCCTGCTCGTGGAAGACGAGCCCATGGACATGCGGTACGGCAGCGCACCCGCACACGAGCGGGTCCTCGACTTCCGCTCGGGCACCCTGCGCCGCACCACCGAATGGACGTCACCGACCGGACGACGGGTCCGGATCCATTCGGAACGGCTCGTGTCCTTCACCTCCCGCGCGGTCGCCGCCATCCACTACGAGGTCGAGCCACTCGACGGCGACATCGAACTCGTCCTGCAGTCGGATCTGCTCGCCAACGAACAGATCCCCACCCGCACGGACGATCCGAGAGTGGCGGCCGCCCTGGACCGTCCGCTGGTGCCCGATTTCGCCGCCGCCCACGACTACCGTGCGGTGCTCGCCCACCACACGAGGGCCTCGGGACTGCGGATGGCCGCGGGTATGGACCACGAGATCGAGTACCCCGCCAACGGGCGGTGCAGCATCGAGACGGAAGAAGATCTGGCCCGGCTCACCGTGGCCGTCGACGTTCCGCAGGGTGAACGCCTGAAGGTGACGAAGTACCTGGCCTACGGGTGGTCGGCGAGGCGGTCGACGCCTGCGCTGCGCGGCCAGGTCGAGGGAGCGCTCGCCGGGGCACTCGAAACCGGCTGGGAGACCCTGCTGAAACGGCAGCGGGAGTACCTCGACATCTTCTGGGCGACGGCGGACGTCGAGATCGACGGCGACGCGGAACTTCAGCAGGCGGTGCGGTTCGCACTATTCCACGTGCTGCAGGCGGGTGCCCGCGGTGAGTCGCGCGCGATCCCCGCGAAGGGCCTGACCGGCCCCGGCTACGACGGACACGCGTTCTGGGACACCGAGACGTTCGTGCTCCCCCTGCTCACGTACACGGTGCCGGATTCGGCCCGCGACGCACTGCGCTGGCGCCATTCCACGCTGGACAAGGCGAAGAACCGCGCGGTGCAACTGGGGCAGGCCGGCGCCGTGTTCCCGTGGCGCTCGATCAACGGCGAAGAGTGCTCCGGCTATTGGCCGGCGGGCACCGCGGCGTTTCATGTGGGTGCCGACGTCGCCGCCGCGACGTCCCGGTACCTGGCCGCGACCGGGGACGAGGAATTCGAGGCCGAGTGCGGCGTCGAACTGCTCGTGGAAA
Source organism: Rhodococcus pseudokoreensis (assembly GCF_017068395.1). Lineage (NCBI taxonomy): Bacteria > Bacillati > Actinomycetota > Actinomycetes > Mycobacteriales > Nocardiaceae > Rhodococcus > Rhodococcus pseudokoreensis. The sequence goes on from NZ_CP070619.1 coordinate 1,988,326, forward strand.
CCGCCCGGCTGTGGACGTCGCTCGGTCACCACAATGCGCAGGGCGAGTTCCGGATCGACGGCGTCACCGGTCCGGACGAGTACACCGCCGTCGCCGACAACAACGTGTTCACCAACCTCATGGCGCAGAAGAATCTGCACGACGCGGCGGCCGCCTGCGAGCGACGCCCCGGGCTGGCGCGCGAACTCGGCGTCGACGACGAGGAATCGGCGCTGTGGCGCGATGCCGCCGAGCACATGCGCATCCCGTTCGATGACGCGCTCGGTGTGCACCAGCAATCCGATGCCTTCACCCATCACGCCGAATGGGACTTCGAAGGCACCCCGCCCGAGCACTATCCGCTGCTGCTCAACTACCCGTACTTCGACCTGTATCGCAAGCAGGTGGTGAAGCAGGCAGACCTGGTGCTGGCGATGTATCTTCGCGGCGACGCCTTCACCGACGAGCAGAAGATCGCCAATTTCGCCTATTACGAGGCGCTGACGGTACGGGACTCGTCGCTGTCGGCGTGTGTGCAGTCGGTGATGGCAGCCGAGGTCGGTCAACTCCAACTCGCCTACGACTACCTCGCCGAGGCCGCGCTGACCGATCTCCACGACCTCCACTCCAACGTGGAGAACGGTTTGCACATCGCCTCACTCGCCGGGACGTGGATGGCGTGTGTCGCAGGGTTCGGCGGGATGCGCGACCACGACGGCGACATCTCCTTCGCACCCCGGATACCACCCCAGCTGGTCAACCTGTCGTTCCGGATGACGGTGCGGGGCAGCCAGATCCACGTGGACATCCGGGCGAAGACCGCAACCTATCGGCTGCTGTCGGGCGAACCGGTCGAACTCGCCCACCACGGGAACCCTTTCACTCTCGACACCTTCCCGGTGACACGACCGATCCCGGATCCGCCGAACACCACGGCCGTACGGCAACCGTACGGCCGGGCGCCCGCCCGTCGCGGCGGCTGAGCCGGGACCGGTTACACAGTCGAGGCCGACTGCGGTTGCAGGTATTCCCGGAAGGTGTCCGGACCGCGGGTACCCTCACGGGCACCGACCAGTACTCCGCCGACGATCGTCGCGCCGACGCCGCGCAGGATGACGGCACCCTCGGCGAGGTGCTGACGCTTCGTCTTGCCGTACCGGGCGACGATCAGCGCGCCGTCCGAGATCGCGGACAGGACCGCGGAATCGGTGACCGGGAGCAGCGGGGCGCCGGCGAACACCACGTAGTCGAACCTGTCTCGCAGCGTCGCCACAACGGTTCTCGCGGTAGCCGAGCCGAGGAGCTCACTGGGATTCGCCGGCAGTGGACCGGACGGAAGCAGGGACAGGTGGTCGAACGTCGTGGTCCGGATCGCGTCCGCCAACTCGGCGTCGCCGCTCAGCACCGAACTCAGTCCGGCACCGGTAGCGCCCTGAATTCCCAGGGTCGACGCCACCAGCGGCTTCCTGAGGTCCGCTTCCACCACGCACACGGTCTGTCCCGCGGCCGCCAGGGCGACACCGAGGTTGAGCGCAGTCACATCCGAATCCTCACCCGGCGACGGACTCGCGACGACGATGACGTGCGGAGGGTTGGCCGCGTCGGCGAACTGCAGGTTGGTGCGTAACTGCCGGTACGCCGCCCCCAGCGGCGACGTGGCATCCGACATGTCCACGACGCCACGGGACAATTCGGTGTCGTCCGGTGTGATGCCGGTCAGGGGGGCACCGATCTGCCCCTCGACGGCGCGCCGGTCCTTCACCGTCGCGTCGAGCCAGTCGCGGATCACCGCGAGTGCGATGCCGAGCAGTAGACCGACCGCGAGTCCGAGAACCACGTTCCGGTTCTCCGACGTGGGCAGCGGATCCGTGGGAACCGTCGCGTTCTGTTCGATGGACACGCGGGCCGGCTTCGGGTCCGGGTCCTCCATCGTGATCGAGTACCCCGACTCCGCGGTACCGGGATTCGCCAGGACCTGTGGCGGCTGAGCATCCTTGTTGGCCGCCGCGGCCTCGATGTCGGTCGCCGCCAGTTCGTCCATCATCGACACGAACTGCGCCGACAGCGTGTCGGCGATGTCGCGCGCCCGTTCCGGCGATGTGTCCTGCACCTTCACGTGCAGCAGCAGTTCGGGCACCGGGGTCGCCTTCACGTTCGCGACGAGTTCGGCCGGCGTCATGTCGAGACCGAGTTCGTCGATCGTCCGCTGCGCCAGCTTCTTCCCGGTCAGCAACTCGGCGTACGTGGCGAGGCGGGGCTGCGTGGACGAGACGTACAGCAATGTCGACGTCTGATACACGGGCTTCGTGAACAACGTCGGAATGAAGGCGCCCAGCGTCACCACTACCACGGTGATCGCGACGAGCTTCCAGCGCTCCTTGACGATGCGCACATAGTCCTGGATGTCCACTTACACCCTCTCTTTCCGCTTCGCTTCACGATCCCGCAGTACCGTTCCGACCACTTTCAACGCCGCCTGCGACGTCATGTGCCAGTGCCCGCTGTCGATGACGTGCTCACTGATACTCCCTACAACGTAGGGCTCCCAGCCCGCCGCCGCGCGAGTAGCGCCCGACTCTTCCCGTCCCGCGGCGAAGAACACGACGTCACCGCGGAAGACACGGGGTTCGTGAGTCCTCGTCAACTCGTGGTGCCGCCCGGCCCCGCCGATCATTCGGTGGAGATGCGCGGGCGTGATCGCCGACAACGGGCCACCCAGCCTGCCCAGGAGGTTCACCGCGGCCTCGGGGGTGAGATCCGACACCGGGAATGGCAAGGAGTCCTCGAAACCCAGCCCGGCGAGCAGGTCCTCGGCACCGACCGGGAGCGCTTCGGGGGCGTGCTCCGTTCGACTGTCGAGCATCACCAGGATGGCGACTTCTTCGCCGACCGATTGGAGTTGGACGGCCATCGCGTGTGCCAGGACTCCGCCGAGGGACCAGCCCAGCAGGTGATACGGCCCGCCGGGCTGAATGCGGCGGATCTCCTCGACGTACCGGGCCGCGAGTTCCTCGAGCGACTTGGGGGCCGGCCCGTCGGCGGTGACGGCGGGCGACTGGAGCCCGTAGATCGGGTGCTCCGGATGGAGATGCGGGGCAAGCCCCGAATAGCACCATGACAGGCCCACGATGGGATGGACACAGAACAGGGGTGGCCGCGTACCAGCCGTACGGATCGGGAGGACGACGCCGAGCGCCTCCTCGTCGTCGGACTCCCCCGAGTCCATTCGCTGTCCGATCGAGTGGGGTGTCGGGTCGGACATCAGCGACCGCAGTGGGATCTCCACCCCGGTATCGGATGCCAGCCGGTTCAGTACCCGCACCGCAAGAAGTGAGTTGCCGCCCAGTTCGAAGAAGTTGTCGTCGGCACCGACCCGGTCGATGCCGAGCGCCTCACCGAACGCGGTCGCAACGGCGACCGCGGAGGCGGTCTCCGGCGCCCGGTAGCCGCGCGCTTCGAATTGCGGCGCAGGCAACGCCTTGCGATCGAGCTTTCCATTGGGACCCAGCGGAAATTCGTCGAGCACCACGATTCGTGTCGGCACCATGTACGACGGCAGAGCGTGCCTCGCCGCCGTCCTGAGCAGCTCCGGATCCAGCGCCCGATTCCCGTCGGCCCGCACGTAGCCCACGAGGTGCTCCCCCGCGCGCACGTCGTCGACCAATGCGACCGCCGCTCGCGACACCCCCTCCGCGCGCTCGAGCACCGTCTCGATCTCCCCGAGCTCGATCCTCAGTCCTCGCAGTTTGATCTGGAAGTCCGTGCGCCCCAGATGTACCAACCGCCCGGATCCGTCCCACTTCACGAGGTCTCCGGTGCGGTACATCCTGCTTCCGGCGGGCCCGAACGGATTCGCGACGAAACGACCCGCCGTGAGGTCCCCACGGCCGACGTATCCTCGGGCGAGTTGGGCGCCCGCGAGGTACAACTCACCTGCGATACCTGCTGGTACCGGCCGAAGACGCGTGTCCAGCACGAATACCTGTGTGTTCCAGACCGGGCCCCCGATAGGAACCGAGGCTTCCGGCCGTCCGGTGATTTCACAGGCCGTGGTCGTCACGGCCGCCTCCGTCGGTCCGTACGTGTTGTGGAACGCCCCGGGCGCGAACGCCAGAACATTCGCCGCAAGTGCGGGAGAGAGTTCCTCGCCGCCGGCGAACACGTGGCGCACCGAGGTGAGGCAGTCACCGTGCCCGTCCGCGAGGAAGGCCGCCAGGACCGAGGGAACGAAGTGCACCATCGTGATTCGCTGATGCCGGATCACCGAGGCGAGATAGTCGACGTCGCGGTGTCCGCCGGGCCGGGTCACCACGAGCCGGGCCCCCACACACAGCGGGAGCAGGCACTCCCAGACGGACACGTCGAACGTGGACGGTGCCCGCAGAATGCCTCGATCGTCTGCGGTGACGTGGTACTCGCTCCGGAGCCAGTGCAGCTGGTTCACAATGGCGTTGTGACTCACCGTCACGCCCTTGGGCGTACCCGTCGAGCCTGACGTGAATATCGTGTACGCGACGTTGTCCGGGCGCAGAGGTGCCACCCGGTCCGCGTCGGAGACCCGGTCCGGCCGGTAACCGGATACGTCTGCGGTGTCGATCTCGATGCGAGGGATGCCCGACATCGACGGCAACTCGACCGTCGACAGGGTCACCACCAGCCTCGGTGTCGACGCCTCGATCACGGCGGCAATACGTTCGGCGGGATGCTCCGGATCCACCGGCACGTATCCGGCACCGGCCTTCAGGATCGCGAGTATCGCGACGACCAGGTCGAGTGACCGCTCGACGGCCAGCGCCACCAGCGTGTCCGGTCCGATTCCGTGGCAGATGAGAAGCCGCGCCAGCCGGTTCGCGCGCTCGTCCAGTTCGGCGTACGTCACGACCTCGCCCTCGAAGACGAGAGCGACCGCGTCCGGTGAACGCCGAACCTGGACGTCGAACAGGTCGACCACCGTCTGCGGCCGGATCTCCACGGCCGTGCAGTTCGGCGTGACGAGGATGCCGGGCGCTTCCGCGTCCGTGAGCAGACCGATGTCGCCGACACGGCCCCGGGGATCTGCCGCGAAGACGTCGAGCACGTGCTCGAGCAGCCGTGCCACGCGTTCGGCTGTCGCAGCGTCGAACAGATCAGTCGCATAGGTGAGCCGACCCGACAAGCCGGCGGCTCTCCCCACTTCGTCGTATCGATCGGACAGGGAGAAATCGAGATCGAACTTGGTGACGGCAGCGTCGAAGTTCATCGGAGACAGTGTCAGCCCGGGCAACTCCCAGGTCGCGTCCACCTGGTTCTGAAACGCGAGCATGACCTGGAAGAGCGGCGAAAAGGACTGCGAACGCGGGGGGTTCATCCGTTCGACGAGCTGCTCGAACGGCACCTCCGAATGCGCCAGCGCACCGAGGTCGGTCTCCCGGACGTGTTCGAGCACGTCGGACAGCGTCTCGTCGGGGTCGATCCCGGTGCGCAGCACGAGGGTGTTGACGAACATCCCGACAAGTTCGTCGAGTTCGCGCTCACCTCGACCGGCGACCGCCGTGCCCAGCACGACGTCCGAAGAGCCCGACAGACGGGCGAGCAGAACCGCCAGGGCGGAATGCACCACCATGAAGAGCGTCGCATTGTGCTGTTGCGCAATCAGAGTGAGCTTTCGGTGGGTCTCGGCGCCGACATTCAGTCGCACGCTCGCACCCCGGTACGAGGCGACGGACGGGCGCGGCCGGTCGGTGGGCAGGTCGATAACGTCGGGAACGCCGGCGAGGGTGCGCGTCCAGTAGTCCAGCTGCCACGCTGCCCGGGAGTGTGGGTCGTCGCCGGAACCGAGTGTGTCACGCTGCCACAGCGCGAAATCGGCGTACTGGACGGGAAGCGCAGTCCACGTGGGCGCGGCTCCACGAGTACGAGCGTCGTACGCTGTGGCGACATCACGTGCCAGCGGCGCGAGTGAGAAGCCGTCCGCACTGATGTGGTGAACCGCCATCACCAGAACGTGATCGCGATCGTCCACCTTCAGGAGTCGTCCGCGGACCGGGGCGTCCACGGTCAGATCGAACCCCGCCGACAGGAACGAGAGCACCTCTCCGTCGACGGAGCGCTGCGGGACCTCCACGGGCGTGAAATCCAGCGATACGTCACCGACCGGCAGGACCAACTGGGCGGGAACACCGTCGAACGCGGGGAAGACGGTGCGCAACGATTCGTGACGGCCGAGCACGTCCCGCGCCGCGTTCCGCAGCGCGTCGACGTCCAGTGCACCGGTCAACCGCACGGCGAGCGGAAGATTGTAGGCGGGCGATTCCGGATCGACCCGATTCAGGAACCACAGTCGTTGCTGTGCCGGCGACAGCGGAATCCGGTCGGGCCGGTCTCCCGCGACGAGGGGAACCCTGCGGCCGGTCCCGGCCTCGGCATCGACCCTCGTCGCCAGCGCCTCCACCCGCGGCGACTCGAACAGCATGCGCACCGGAATGTGCGCGTCGACTGCGGCGCCCAGCCTGGCCGCCACCTGTGCAGCGATCAGCGAGTTGCCGCCGAGTGCGAAGAAGTCGTCGTCCAGACCGACGGATTCCACGCCGAGTACCTCGGCGAAGACCCCTGCCACCACTTGTTCCACCACCGAGTTCGGCGCCCTGAATTCGTGGGATTCCAGTACCGGCACCGGGAGTGCATCCAGATCGGTCTTGCCCGAGGCAGTGAGGGGGAACGCGTCGAGAACCACGATCGTGGTGGGAACCAGGTAGGACGGGAGGACCTGCGCGAGTGATTCCCGAACCACGTCGACGTCGAGGGAGCCGCGCGGCACCACATAGGAGACGAGGGCGTCGACGCCGATTGCGTTGGGACGCGACACGGTCACGGCGCTTTCCACGTCCGCGACGCGGGCGATCGCGACGTCGATCTCACCCGGCTCGATGCGGACCCCGCGAATCTTGACCTGCCTGTCGACGCGCGCGACGAAGACCAGTCGCCCGTCGGCGCGCCGATGGACCAGGTCGCCGGTTCGGTACATACGTGAGCCGTCTGCGGAGGCCACGAATCTGGACGCCGTCCGCTGCGACGCCCCCACGTATCCCCGCGCAAGACCCGCGCCGCGCAGATACAACTCTCCGACGGCGCCGACCGGGACCGGCCGCAGGCGTGCGTCGAGGACCACCGCGGTGGTGCCGGGAAGGGGGCCACCGATGGTCACCTGCTCGTCGACCTCCGCGAGGGTTGCGACGACGGTCGACTCGGTCGGCCCGTACGCGTTGAGCATCTTTCGCTCGCGACTCCACTCGGCGGCGAGTTCGGCGGTCAGCGCCTCGCCTCCGACTGCGACGACCCTGAGTGCGTCGAGTTCCGACGACTCCAGGGACCCGAGCACCGCCGGCGTCGACAGGTAGTGCGTGACACGCTGACCGGTCAGAACTCGCTGCAGGTCGGGCCCGGCATAGACGTCGGCCGGTGCCACCACGAGGCAGGCGCCCGAGCCGAACGCCAGGAGAATCTCCAGCATCGCAGCGTCGAATGTGGGGTTGTACCCGTGCAGGACGCGAGAATCCGTGGTCACGTCGTACCTGCGCACCGCCTCGTCGATCAGTGAGGAGAGTCCGCGGTGAGTGACCATCACACCCTTCGGGGCTCCGGTCGAACCGGACGTGTAGATGACGTACGCCAGGTCGTCAGGGCCCGCCGGTGCAGTTTCCGGGCGGGGCGAATCGAACCCACCGTCGGCGACGGTCAGCCACGAGACCCCCGGCGCGGCGGATGTGAATTCGTCGGTCTCCCTGGCAATTCCCACGTGGACCGCCGCTTCGGTCAAGACTGTCGACAGCCGCTCCGCCGGGTGCGTCGGATCGACGGGAAGGAAGGCAGCACCCGTCTTCGCGACCGCCCACAACGCGATCACGTAGTCGACGGACCGCGGTAGAGCCAGCGCGACAACGGTTCCGGCCCTCGCGCCGCGACGAACCAGCTCGTGGGCGAGGGAATCGGAGACCTGTGCGAGCTCCCGGTACGACAGCGTCACGGTGCCGTCCGTGAGCGCAGGGAGGCCGGGGTGCGCGTCCGCGGTCGTGGACAGCATGTCCGCGAGAGTCCTTGCCTCCATCGCTGTTCCGCCGACGAGGTCGGCAGCGCCCGGCAACGGGACCTCGCCGATCGTGGCGTCCGGGTCACCGGCGACCGCCCCGAGCAACGGGACGAACGCCGCCGCTAGCGACCGCACGGTCCCGCCGTCGAAAAGAGCGGACGAATAGGTGATCGATCCGGTCAGCGATTCCGGTTCGCCGTCTGTCCCGGCAGTGACGAACGCGAACTCGAGGTCGAACGGCGACGTCCGGTCGATCGTGTCCGTACCGGACCGAAGGGACAGGACCACCTGCGGCCTGCGACCGCCGAACAGTTCGCCCTCGGGGTCGAACGGGACATCGGCGTATTCGAAGGCTGCGGAATCGAACTCGTGGACCTGCCCGAGCAGCGTCGTAAACGTCACGTCCCGGTCGACGCTTGCGCGCAGGGGCAGGACGTGCGCGCGCCCCGTTCGATTCACCAGCCCACCGACGACGATGTCACTGTGGCCGCCGAACGACGCGAGCAGCACCGCCAGCGCCCCGTGGAGAACTTCGAACAGGGAAGTCCCGTGGTCCCGGGCCAGGTCTCTGCAGCCGTTCCCGGTTTCGGCCGGAACGGAGAATGTGTACACGTCCCGGCCGCCGTCACCGCGTCCGGCGAGATCCGTCGGCAGCGGTGCGGCGGAACCCACACTTCGAAGGGCCCCGGCCCACCACGCGATACCGTCGTGCACCGCGGAGTCCTCGGGCGGCGAGACGTATTCGAGAAGGTGGTCGTCCGTCCACCTGGCCAGGTCGCCCGTGCGATACATCCGTGCGTGTTCGGACTCGAAAGGATTGGCCACGAATCGGGCAGCGGTGTCGGCTGGACGGCTCGCGTAGCCACGCCCGATGCCGGCCCCCGACAGGTACAGATCGCCGACGACGCCGACCGGTACCGGCTTCAGCGTCCGGTCCAGCACCACAGCGGACACTCCCGCGATCGGTCGTCCGAGAGACTCGGGCGAGGCGGGTGTTCGTTCCTCCGTGGCCGTCGCCCACAGTCCCGAGTCCCCCGGTCCGTACAGGTTCAGCACGGTCCGCCCCGCGCCCCAGCGCGACACCAGTTCTGCGGCGTAGGTGCGGCCGGTGAGGGCCAGCACCTCGAGTCTGTCGAGTCCGGTCGGGTTCGTCTCGGCCGGAGCCGAGGGCCCTGAGGCCCAGTGCGTCACACGTTCGCGGCGCAGAAAGCGGGACAGCTCTTCTCCGCCGCGTAGATCGCCGGGTGCGATCACCAAGGTTCCGCCGCAGACCGCGGCGACGAGCGCGTGCAGGGCCTGACCGCACGACCGGTGACCGGCCATCAGGATGCGGGAGTGCTCGTCGGCGCGATACACGCGGACGAGCGCCGCGGCGCGAGCGGCCAGCGCCCGGTGGCTGATCGTCACCCCACGGGATCCGGCGACGGAGCCGTGCACCACGCAGGCGGTGTGATCGAGCGCCAGAGTCCGAACCCGATCGGAATCGGCGATCGGCGTCGCATCACCGGGCTGATCCGTCACGTCGACCCAGTCGATGCCCGCCGGCACGTCGGACTCATCCACGGCGAGGACGGCCACCGCACCGGAATCCGTGAGCAGATCTTCGATCCGCTCACGGTCGACGTCAGGGTCGAGCGGAACGGCGGCGGCCCCGCATCGTGCGACCGCCCACACGGCGACGACCTGTTCCAGCGAGGCGGGCACGAGGACTACGACCGCATCCTCCGGGCCGATCCCACGATCGATCAGTCGGCGCGCGAGCCGGTTGGACCGATCGTGGAGCTCCTGGTAACCGGTATCGACTCCCGCGGCACGAACGGCGACACCACTCGAGTCGGCGGTCGCGTCCAACAGCTCCGGCAACGTCACCGCGGCGGCGGGGGCGGGTCCGCTGGCGGGAACGAGGGAGTCGTGTTCGCCGCGGGTGAGCAGCGCCGCGTCGCCGACCTCGCCCACAGGCGCAGCGGCGACGAACTCGGTGAGGAAGGACATGAAGCGTGCATGATGGCGCGCGAGTTCGTCCTGCTCGTACAGAGCCGGATTGGCTTCGAAGTCGACACGAATGCTGTGCCCGGTCACCGCCGGGTAGATGGCGAGTGTGAGGTCGTCGACGGGCCCGGCGGTGAGGACGGTGAACTCTCCGAGAACATCACCCCACCAGGTCTCCTGATGAAACATCATGATGTTCACCATCGGGCCGAAACTGCTGCGGCCGTCCGAGTTCACCCGCATGTCGTGGAGGATGTCCTCGTAACGGTACCGCTGATGACGGAGAGCGCCGGTCAGTTCCAGCTGAACTCGGCGGACCACGTCCTCGATACTGCTGCGCGGGTCGATTCGGATCCGAAGCGGAACGACGTTCGCCACGCTGCCGCCCGACCGCCGCGCCGCGGCCGTCGTCCGTGCCGAAACGGGCAGACTCAGGACGATGTCGGTGCTACCGGTCATTCGAGCGAGATACGCCGCGAACGCGGCCACCACGACCGGCACCTCCGACGAGTGCCACCGGCGGGCGAGTGCGCCGATGCTGTCGGCAAGCTCGGTTTTCATCACCGCACTCTCGAGGAGCGACACGGCCGCGGGATACGCCTTCTCGTCGGTCAGCCGGGCCGGTTCGGGAAGCCCTGCGGTCCGTTCGGCCCAGTACTCGCGATCGAGCTGGAATCTGCGGGTGGCCGGGTATTCGTCCTCGGCTTCGTAGAGTTGACGCAGGTGAAGCGCTTTCGACGGCGGCGCCTTGGTGCGCCGGACGGCGTGCGTGTAGAGCTCCGCGACGCGGTTCATCAAAACCATTGCGCCGTAGCCGTCGAGAATCAGATGGTGCGCGAACGTGGTGAGGAAGTAGTGATCGTCGCCTACGTGCAGAAGTTCCGCAGAGATCAACCTGTCGCGATAGACCTCCAGGGGCCTGCGCCGCCGCTCGTGCATTCGCCGGTGGGCCTCGGCCACCGGGTCCTGGTGCAGTCGCAGATCGACGTACCCGAGTTCGTCCTCGATCGTTTCGTCAGCCAACTGATATGGCTCGCCCGCGTATTCGACGAGGCGGATGCCGGGCGACTCGATATCGAACGATCCCTGCTCGGAGGCCCATTTGAGTGCGCCGACGTCGACGTGGCCCCGAAGTTCGACATATTGGGCCACCAGGATCGGCACGGTCGGGTCGAGTTGCTGTGCAAACCACAGCCCCTTCTGCGCATGCGAGAGTGGAAAGGCTCGCGCGTCGCGGTCACCGGCATCGTCACGCATACGCACTACATTCCCCCCAGCCACAGTTTTGAAGAACCCGATCCAAGCGGCACTACACCTATGGGTGTCGAAGAGTCCGTATCGGAAACCATACTCGGATACCGCCCTGGTTCAATTCGTTCGGTGCACGCCGCGACTTATGTCACAGATATCCTTTCGCACAGACAGAATAGGAGCCGCACTGCATGGGCACGAACGACAAGAGCGTTTCGCACGAGGAAGATTCACCCGTCACCGGGCCCGCGAGACGCCGTCGGCGATACGTACTCGCGGGTACAGGAATCCTCGCACTGGCCGTCGTCGGCTGGTTCGGATACTCGGCCTGGGACGTTCAGCACAACCTCACCGGAGCCAGGAACAACGCCCAACTTGCCAAGAATTCGCTACTGAGCGGCGACACCGAAGGCGCCCGGAATGCGGCCGCCGAAGCCGCCGATCAGGCGGAGAATGCGCAGGTCAGCCTGCATTCTGCGCCGTGGCGTCAGCTCGCCGGAATACCCGGGGTCGGTGCCCCTTTCGGGTCGATCCAGAAGATGTCGGACGTCGTAGTCGGACTCACGCGGGACGTGCTCGCTCCCGCGGTGGAGACCGGGACCGCACTGTCTCCGGGAGACCTGATCTCGGACGGCGGGAAGGTGAAACTGCAACCACTTCGGGACGCCGCTCCGGCCTTGAAACAGACGTCTCTCGCCGCACGCGCGCTCGCCGATCAGGCACACCAGGTGCCGGACGCGGGCTACCTCGGACTCGTCGACGACGCGCGTTCGGAGCTGCAGAACCAGACCGATGATGTCGCGAAACTGTTGAAGAACACGGCAATCGGGGCGGACATCCTCCCCGCAATGCTGGGTGCGGACGGACCACGCAACTACTTCATGGCGTTCCAAACCAACGCCGAGGCGCGTGGAACCGGCGGTCTCGTAGGTGGATACGGGATCATTCGCGCGAACGATGGTGAGGCACACGTCGATACGCTCGGAAAAAACACTGAAGTTTCTTACGAGCACCAGCCACTGAACCTGGGGTCTGATTTCAACGGGCTTTACGGGAGTTACAACCCGTCGACCGACATCCGAAACAGCAATCTCAGTACCCACTTTCCTTACGCCGGGCAGATTTGGCAATCACTGTGGGAACAGGAATCCGGGGAAAGGGTCGACGGGGCCATCGCCACCGACCCTGTCGCACTAAGCTACGTGCTCGGCGCGGTGGGACCGATCACCATGCCGGACGGCGAGGTGGTCGACGCCGGGAACGTCGTCGAGCTCACCGAATCCACCGCATACATTCGGTACGCGGGGACGAGCGATACCGAGATCGTCGCCAACAACGTCGCCCGCAAGACCTACCTCCAGACGATTGCAGCGAAGGTGGTCGAGAAAATGACCGGCAACATCGAGTCGCCTGCACTGCTCCTCGACGCAGTCGGCAAGGCGGTGAACGAGCGACGGATCGCAGTGTGGAGCGCGCACCCCGAGGAACAAGCCATTCTCGCCGGCACCCCGTTAGGACACACGGTGCCCGAGGACGATGCACCGTATGCGAGCGTCGTCGTCAACAACAACGCGGGCAACAAGCTCGACTACTACCTGAGCCGGGAAATCGACTACACCGCATCGACCTGCACCGGTGACACCCGCACCTCGGAAGTGACGGTGCGTCTCACCAACAATCTCCCGGCAGGCGACTATCCACGCTATGTTGCAGGCACCTACAACAACCGCCAGGTCCCGCCCGGGACCAACGTCGCGATGATCTCCCTGCTCGCAACACGAGGGGCGAAACTGAACAAGGCCACGGTCAACGGCAAGCCCGCGTTCACCGTCAGCGGCAACGAACTCGGGCACCCCGTGTTCAGCATTCCGACCACCGTGCCCCGGGGCGAGACCGTGGAACTGCACTACGCCTTGACGGAGCCTGCGGCGCCCGGTGCGGCGCGCGTACCTGTCCAGCCCCTCGTGGACGACCCGAAGGTCAGCGTGAACGTCACCGCCTGCGGCGGCTGACACTCGCACTGCCGTCCCTCCCTCCAACAGTCGAAGAGGATTCATGAAGAAGTCGGTCGCCATTCTCGGAACTCGCGGTTACCCCAGCTACTACGGCGGTTTCGAGACACTCGTCCGTCAATTGGCGCCGTATCTCGCCGAGCACGGGTGGTCGGTGACCGTCTACGGCAGAGAGGACTCCACCCGCACGGACGACCCCCTCGCCGATCCGCGGATCGACACCGTGGTCACCCGCGGCATGGATTCGAAGTCACTCAGCACGCTCTCGTACGGCCTCACCTCGGCAGCGCACGCGTCGCGGCGCCGACCCGACGTCGCGTTGATCATGAACGTGGCCAACGGGTACTGGCTCCCGCTCCTGAAGGCACGGGGGATTCCCACCCTGATCAACGTGGACGGCATCGAATGGGAACGCGCCAAGTGGGGTGGGCTGGCGAAGTCGGTGTTCAAAGGCGGCGCCCATCTCACCGCCAGGCTGGGCGACCGGCTCGTCTACGACTCGAAGGAACTCGAACGCCGGTGGTCCGACGAGTTCCGGCGCGACGGGCTGTTCATCCCTTACGGCGGCACCGTCCCGCCACAACTCGATCCGGTCGAGGGTTTCGATACCCGGTCGTACGCTCTGATGGTCGCCCGCTTCGTCCCCGAGAACACGGTCGGCGAGTTCTTCTCCGCCGCCCAGGACTTGAGCGACGAGTGGGACGTGGTCATCGTCGGATCTTCGGGTTACGGGGGCGAATTCGACGCCAGAGCGGCCGAACTCGCGGCGGGCAACGAGCGCATTCACTGGCTGGGCCACGTGAGTGACGACGACAAATTGTTCGCCCTCTGGCAGCACGCCGGGGCCTACTTCCACGGTCACAGTGTGGGAGGTACCAATCCCGCGCTGGTTCAGGCCATGGCGTGCGGGGCACCCACAGTGGCCCGCGACACCGTCTTCAACAGGGAGGTGCTCGGCACCGCCGCACGATTCGTCGAGCCGGACAGCGACGCCATCGCCCATGGGATGGCGGAGGTCCTGTCGGATCATGAACTACAGAACACGCTGAGCACCAGAACACTCGCACGACAGGCCACCGACTACACGTGGGAAGGGGTGTGCGCGGCATACCACGAAGCCTTGCTCGACCTCGCCCGGTGAGGCCGCGGATTGGTCAGGCTCGGCGCAGCAGACGCGCCACCGACTCCGTGAAATCCGAAGTCCGCAATCGCAGATTCCCGAGCGGCACGTTCAGCGACACCAGAAGGATCGCGAGCAGGAGCAGGTAGGACACCGACGATGCCGCCGCGGCGCCCACCGCACCGAACGGCGGCCCCAGCACGAACAGAAGTCCGATGCCCGTAGCCAGGGCGACGATCTGCGCGATCGTCATGCGCACGCCTCGCCCTTCGGCCGCGAGGGCCATCGAGCACACGTAAGCGGCGAGCATCGCACCGCCACCGATCGTGCCCACCACGGCCGCTCGGACCGCCGGTTCGAAGGCGTCGCCGAACACGATCGGGATCCCTACGTACGACGCTGCCGCGAGAACGGGCGTACTCAGCAGGGCAAGAGCGACACCGACCCTCGCGGCCTCCGCCTTCAGCTTCGCCCGCTCCGCACCCTCGGTGCGGGCGACGAGCGGAAAGAACGACGCCCCCAGCGCTTGCCCGAGTGCGAGCGGAACGGCCGCCACGGTCACCGCGACGGAATACATACCCGCCTGCGCGGCGCCGAGCAGCGGCAGGGCGAGAACCTGGTCGAGCCTGCTCGACGCGGATTCTGCGACCGCGCTTCCCGCGTATCGCACCGCACCTCTCCGTAGCGAGCCCAGCGGGTGATACTCGCCCCGGACGGACGTCTTCGTCAGCGTCAGAGCCACGGCGAACGTCCCCACCGTTCCCGCGACGTTCGCTGCCAGAACGGTTGCCGTCGTCGCGAGTCCGAGGATCCACCACACCGACACGAGGGAGACGTAGATCGCCGGGTAGGTAAGTCGCACGACCAGAACCGCCCTGTAGCGGAGGTGTGCGATCAAAACGCTGCTGTCGCACATCCAGCTCATCGCCAGCGGACTGACGGCTAGGCCCACCGCGGCCACGACCCGCGCCGAGTCCTCGAGATCCGCGAACAACGTCAGCGCGGCAACGACCGCGACCGGCACCGACAACAACACGCTGAGAGCACAGAAGACCCGCGCGCTGCGCAGGACTGCCTTACCGTCCGTCGTCGCCGCCACTCTCCGCACCTCGAGCGGAATCCCGAACGCGAGAACGATGGGCACGATGAAGAACAGAGCGATCGCCGCCGCCGTCTCTCCCCTGCCGTCCGGACCGATCGCCCGCGCGACGATGGGTGCGCTGAGAAGCGAAAGCGCGGCGGCCCCGAGATTCCCCACCACCAGTTGCACCGGGGAGTCCGCGACCACGAGCGTGCGGAGCCGTGCGGCCGCCGTCATCGGACACCGTCTCCGAGGCGGTCCAGGGTGGCGCGGCAGTCCGCCGGCGCGAGTTCCCAGGGACGGGCATCGAGCAGCCCCCGGCGCTGATCGTCCGTGAGCCGCTCGGCGATCTGGCGCGCGGGAGTGCCCACCACGACCGCGAAGTCGGGCACGTCCCTGGTGACCACGGCACCCGCTCCCACGACGGCACCGATCCCGATTCGCCGGCATCCCGGCAGAATCGTCACATTGGCACCGATCCACGACTCGTGCCCGATCTCGCACCCCGTCCGCTCCACGTCGGCATCCGCCGGAACGAGTCCGAGCGCGGGGTTGTACCAGTACGGGTGCATGCTGAGGGAGTCGACCGGGTGCGCCGCACCGAGCCTGCGCACGTTGGGGCCGATGGACACGTAGGACCCGATGACGGTATCCCTGTCTGCCATTCCGGGTTCGAGCAGTGACCCGTAGGAATAGTTTCCGACTCGCACGCCGTAGTGCCGGTCGAGGATTGCGCGGAGTGAGAGTGACGTGAACTGTCCGCCTTCACTACGCGCGACCAGTGCGAGAAATCGTCGTTTCAGCGGCAGTGCCGCGAAATGCCGGGCCACGAGCCGTCCGCACCAACCCTGCTGCATCTCCGTCGGCACTGTCGATCCACCCATCTTCTCGAACCCCGTCCGCTCAACCCGAAATGGTACGGACGAACGTGCCTGCCGCCGACCGCAGCGCAGCAACGGGGGTGCGGGCCGCGAGTGCGAGCAGACCGTATCCCGTGTACCGGGGAACGCGCCTTCCACCCGCCAGCCGGCCGAGCAACCTGCCCGCCAGGGTCAGCTTGCGGCCGACCTGCAGCGGTTGCACCGGCACAACGCTGTCGATGGCGATCTCTTCGAGGTGCAGTATCCCGCGGCGCTCAGCGTCGAGCAGCAACTCGTGACCGCGACGGGTGCGGGCGATGGCGACGGACACGCCGTCCGCATCGTCGAAGACCGGATAGCCGCGCTCGTCGCAGCGCCAGTAGTCACCGACGGCGATGTCCGCGTGTCCTCCGGTTCCGTCGACGCAGAGCTTGCACCGCCATTGGAGTCTGCGGCCCAGATGTTGCCCCCACGACTCGTCGTACGACAGTTCCCGCACGTCCGATTCCGAGTGGACCGCAAACGTTCCGGGCCATCCGTTGCCGCGGTAGCGCAGCGCCGTGACCCCCTCCGTCGTGAAGCCCAGTTCCTCGACGAGAGTGTCGGTCGCCTGCTGGCTGGGGGTGCCGGCGCAGAAGAACGACAGCAGGATCGGATGGTTCGCCTGCGACGCGCCGGTGGCGTCGAAGTATTGCCGGGCGGCTGTCGCCTCGCAGGGTTTGCCGATGAGTGCAGTATCGGCGGCCCCGGCCGCCAGCAACGGGATATTGCTGACCGGCGCATAGCGCGATCCCGCCGCCCGCAATGCCTGATCCTTCGAGACGATCTGGATCGGCACGCTGCGCGTCGGACCGCCCCCGGGGCTGCTGCCGATGACCGACTTCGTCTGTCCCGTCTCCACCAGCCACCCGGCAAGGGCGGTGAGAACGCCGCCGCTGCTACCCGACTCACGGACGTTCTCGTCGGTGGCCCACGCCTTCCACACCGAGACGTGGCGGCCGAAGACGGCATGGGCGGTGCCGCCCGGCAGTTCGGGTGCGCGGACCCGCTTTCCCGGACACGTGGCGTCGAACAGCGCACGCTCTTCGCGATCGGTGCCGGGATCGCTCGCGACGGCGGTGAAGGACGGGCGCATGTATCCCGCCGCGTCCAATTGCATCTCGATGCGGGACGACACCAGCGTGCACCCACCGCAACCGGTGCAATTTCCGTTCACTACTACCCGACGGACGGCATCCTCGAGGGTGCGGGTCACGCCGTCCCCACCGTCTGCAGGGAGGCGACCGCGGCACTCAGGCGTTGCTCCGCGAGGTCGTGAACCCCCTTCACCTGGTCGCCGACATCCGCGGCCTTCCGAGTCGTGATGACCTGCGCCGTCACCTCGCCCGGGTTCTGCTCGTGCGCGAGGTCGACACTCAGATCCCAGCCGAGGTCGGACATCAGGGGTGCGAACTTTCGCGAGTACGCCCACGGAATGGCGGGTGTGCCCATCGACAGCGCGTTGAGGCACGCATGCATCCGCGCGCCGACGACCCACTCCGCCGAGCCCACCGTGTTCCTGACTTCGTCGAGCGTGCGGGGAATCACGACCTCCAGCCCGGAACGGAACTCGGAGTCGAGGTCCCGGACGGCCGCCACGTCGTCGTCGACGCTGACCGCATCCACGACGTGCGCGAGCAGGCTCACCTGCCGTCCCGCCGAGCGCAACTCGCCGAGCAGGGAGCGCACGGAGTTGCGGTAGCCGGCGGAGTCGCCGTGCCGATCCGAGAACCACAGCAGGCCCGACACGTTGACCACCACGTCCCGCGACTTCGGGACCTCGGTGCGCGGCAGTGCGAACACGACGTCGGTCGCGCGCGCATCGACGGGTCTGCCGAGCGTCGCCGAGTACTCGGCACTGACGTCGTCGCGGGACTGCACGACCGACGCTCTGTCGAGGCAGTACTTCCCGCCCCGCCGTCCCGCTGCCGTGGTGAACGGACCTATCGTCTGCGGTCCCATCGCGACGGGTATCCCGAGTTTCGCGGCCGACCTGCTGGCGTACACCATGAACGCGTGGCGCTTCAGCCCGTAGATGTCGGTGAAACTGTCTCCCGCGCCCGAATCGAGGATGACGTCGTACTCGCGGAGCTTCGTCTTGATCGGCCCGTTCCGTCGACCGAAATCGCGCGCGATCGATCGGGTGGTGAACGAGACGGGAGAGTCTCCCGGCATGTAGTTCTGGAACTCGACGACGGTCTCGGGTCCCCAGGCGCGGGTCGCCAGTTCGGCGAGACCCCGTGCCAGCACCTGCACACCGAAATTGGCCGATCTGGTGTCCGCCCAGAGTACGAGTACCTTCGTCATGTGTCCGCCCCTGTCAGTTGCGATTGTCGATCGTGGCGGAATCGCGGTTCGGGTTGTTCCTGCCGTGTCGCTCCGGTGAGGGAGACCATCCCGATGAAGAACCACAGCAGCGCACCGAACTGAGTGATCAGTGCGACCGTGAAGAGAGCGGGCACGACGGCCGCCACGCCGATCATCGGCGGCGTCGCGGTGCGGGTGATCACGCGGACCGCAAGCCACACCGTACCGAGGATGGCCGCGGCGGCGACGAAGAGGCCGAAACTCAGACCCAGCAGCACGAACGTGCTGTCGATCGATTTGAAGCCGCTGAAATAGGGAACTCCGTCCGATTCGACGTATCCGTTCGCGATTCCCATCGGATTCATCGTCGGGATCAGGCCGTTCAGTTTCGATCGGTACTGGGCGCTGTCCTCGGCCTCCGAACCGGCCTGTTCGAAGATGCCGACGATCCAGGGACTGGCCAGCGCTGCGCCGACGACACCGCCTGCGAGAACGAGCATCCCGCTCCGCGATTCGCTACGGCCCCTCATGAAGAACAGTGTCAGGACCACGGCGAACGCGGCGCTGATCATGCCCGAACGGCTGAACGAGACCACCGCGGCGGCGAGCATCAGCGCGATGCACACCACCTTCACACGTGTCCGGAACGTCGTGGCGAATACGATCGGGATCGCGAGTGCGACCGAGTTGGCCAGTGCGATGGAGTGCCCGAACGCCCACTCCGATCGGACGATTCCGCCCCGTAACTGGGAATGCCCCCACAGGCGGTATTGCACCGTCGCATTCGCCAGGTCGTAATACGGGTTCCAGCGCAGGACGAATTCGGCCACCGCGCACACCGCGACGACGGTGAAGAGAACAGCGATGACGCGATAGGTGAACTCGGTGCCCACGCGCTGAACCAATAGCCTGCCGACCAGGAAGGACAGCAGCCACTGCGACAACGCACTCGTCACGTCGCCGGGCCGCGCCCACCCGACCACGACGAGAATCGCGCAGCACGCGAAGAAGACGAGGATGCACACGTCGATCTTGTTCGGCTCCCACCGATTGAAGAGCAGCATCGCCCCGAGAACCAACACCGACATCAGCGCGGTCGGCGACAGGTAGAACGGGTCGGTGGCGCCGAACCAGAACGGGACGAAGCACACGACCAGGAGCCACAGCGTCAGCGCGATCCTCGGTTGGCGGCTGCACAGAACCGAGATCGCGATACCCGCAAGCACCGCGAGTGTGATCGTGGTGCCGACCAGGGACGGCAGGAGCAACGCGAGGACGAGGATCCCGGGGACGAGGCACATGGACGGCGACAGCCGGTCCACCGCGTCACGTACGGGCAGACTCACGATCGATCACCTCCCTGGCGGTGTCCGTCGTCGCGCTCGTCGGCACCCGCAGGAGGTCCCGCGCATACCAGGAGAACTTTCGGGACTCCTCCCGCCAGGACTGCCGGCGGGACGGGTCCTGCACGGCTTTCACGCGGTACGCCGCCGAACGGGCGAGCAGTCCGCCACCGACTGCGCACTTCCACGCCAGATTCTGGATGCGCGAACGCGAGAGCCTCCACTTGTACAGGTCGTACAGATTGACCACCCATGCCGAGTTCGGCCTGCTATCCCCCGACGGCGCCGAACTCTCGCCGATGGTGTGCACACCCGACGCCTCGGCGGACATGACGATCCGGTGGCCCGCCTCCTGGACACGCAGGCAGTACTCGAGATCCTCCGCATACATGAACCAGCGCGTGGTCAACCCACCCAGTTCCCGCCACAGGTCGGCATGCGTCATCAGACAGGCCCCGGAAACCCAGTCGACGTCCCTGCTGACGAACGAGTTCCGCTTCAGCAGGTAGAGACCCTCGACTGCCCCCGCCGTCGACGACAGTCGCGACAAGCCGTAGTAGTGGCAGACGACGCGCCACAGGCCCGGCCGGCGACCACCCTCGCGGATGGTGAGGCGATTGCCCGGCTTCTCCAGGACGGGGGCGGCGATGCCTGCGCCGTCGTCGAGAACCCGGCTGAGCGCGCGCACGTCGGCTGGGGCGATGCGGGCGTCGGGATTGAGCAGCAGCAGATGCTCGCCGCGCGCCTGCGCTGCGGCCGCGTTGACTCCCCGGGCGAAACCCAGATTCGCGGAATTGCGGACGATGCGCGCACGGGGAGCGACCCGCTCGACCGTGTCGAGAGTGCCGTCGTGCGAGTCGTTGTCGAGGACGACGATCTCGATGTCCGGCTCGTCGGCCAGCGGCCGAAGGCACGGGCCGATCACGGCAGCGCTGTTGAACGTGACGACCAGCACCGAGACGCGGATTCTCTGTTCCTCGCTCATGCGCTCTCACCACCCATCTCGCGCCTGCTGCCGACCACCCGGGCGGGTGAACCGACGGCCACACTTCCCGGCGGAAGATCAGCGGTCACCACGGACCCCGCGCCGACAACCGACCCGGCGCCGATGGTGACCCCGGCGACGACGACCACCCCCGCTCCGAGCCAGCAGTCGTCGCCCACGGTTACCGGCAGCCTCGCTTCACCCTGGAGACGGATGGGGATGTCCTCATCGTCGTATATGTGATTCTCACTGACGATCACCACATTCGGGCCCAGCAGGCAGTCGCGTCCGATCACGACGCCGCCCTGACCCCAGACGGTGTTGTACATACCCACGGCGGTCCGGTCGCCGATCACCACTCCGGTCCCGGGGTTCGCGATCACCCCCGATGCCGCGATGGTCGCGCCGCGCCCCACCGTGACGTTGTCGCCCAGTTCGATTCCGTTCCGGGAAAACGCCTCGACCCGGACGTCGTCACCGAGGCAGACGCCCCTGCCCATACTGAGGAACGCTCCGCCCGTGACCGTCACGCGTCGTCCGCGGAAGTGCAGGGTGGACACACCCGCATAGCGGGCCCCGAGCACCAGACCGCGCGCGGCCTCGATTCCCTTGCGTACCGCGAATCCCGCCATCACCGACGTGGGTACGTCCGCGGGAAGTTCCCGTCCACGCAGGTGCAGGTACGCGTTGCCGAGCAGGCTGACCGTCACCGCGTCGCACCGACGATCGAACCGGAGACGTGACGCAATTCTTCACGGAGCACTCGAATCACTTCCGGCCAGTCGTCGTGTGCCGATTCCCGGTGGGCAGTCGGTCGGGGACCATCCGTTCCGGCCTCCGTTAGTGCCGCCATGGCGGCGGCGATCCGTCCCACGTCGAGCGGGTCGACGTAGGTGGCGTCCGCTCCGAGTGTTTCGCGGAAGACCTCCAGGTCGCTGACGAGCACGCGTGCGCCGAACGCCCGAGCCTCCACGGGCGGCAGCCCGAACCCCTCGCCGAGAGACAGGCAGCAGAAGTAGTCGCAATTCTCGTAGAGCCACCGCAGTTCACCGTCGGACAGGCGCCCGGTGAAGATCACGCTGCCGTCGTCGACCGCGGCGCGGGAGGACGGGTCGACAGGCGCAGTCTTACCGGAGGCTTCGCCGACCACGACCAGCGGGTACTCCGGGGTGATCAGCCCGGAGTTCACACCCGCGTCGATGATTCGCTGGACGTTCTT
The DNA here is from genome assembly GCF_017068395.1 of Rhodococcus pseudokoreensis. Taxonomy (NCBI): domain Bacteria; kingdom Bacillati; phylum Actinomycetota; class Actinomycetes; order Mycobacteriales; family Nocardiaceae; genus Rhodococcus; species Rhodococcus pseudokoreensis. The sequence continues at coordinate 2,010,576 of NZ_CP070619.1, forward strand.
GCGCACATTGAGCCGGCCCACCGTGAGCACGAATTCGGCCGTGCGCGGGACTGCGGGCGGCGACACGGATTCGGCGGACAACAGTCCGCGTGCCACGCCGAGTCCGGAGGCCGCGACCCGCCCGAGGTCCGGGTTGTGGGTGCGAATCCGCACCCGCTCCGCCTCGGAGGACGTGACCACGGAACCCGCGCGGCGCGCGAGCCGGGGAATGAGGGACAGGTATGCGCGTTCGACTCGCGTGAACCACTCCGGGTTCGACTGGAACAACACGTCGTGCACGTACACGACGGACGGCGATCCCACCGGGGAAAAGTTCTGCGCCAGCACGGCATCGACGTCGCCGATCCTGCGCGCGACGAACGGCAATTCCACGCTGTTGATCAGTGGATGAACCCTCGTACGAGTGGGAACGACGCGAACGCCGTCCGGGACAGTTGCTCTCGCCGATGCGGCCCGCCCGGCCGGAACGGCCAGAAACAACTCGTCTCCCGGATAGGATTGCGCCCATTGGCCGATGGCCTCCCTGAGGACCAGTCGGCCGGAGGGCGGTCCGTCGACCCACCAGTACCCGTCGAGCAACACCCGCATGTCAGTACGCGCCGTCACTCGCCACCACAGCCCTCAGAGTCTTCGCGATGATCAGCATGTCGCCAACCATCGACCAATTCTCCACGTACGACAAATCGAGTCGCACCGATTCCTCCCACGACAGGTCCGAACGCCCGCTCACCTGCCACAGTCCGGTGACTCCGGGTTTGACGAGAAGTCTGCGGTGGACGTCTCCGTCGTACGCCTCCACTTCCCGGTGCAGCGGCGGACGCGGTCCGACGATACTCATATCGCGTCGCAGCACGTTGACGAACTGCGGCAGTTCGTCGATGCTGAACCGGCGCAGCACACGTCCGACCCGCGTCACGCGGGGGTCTTCACGTAATTTGAACAGAATCCCGGCACCCTCGTTGCGTTCCATGAGCGACGCGACCTGCGTGTCCGCGTTCTGCACCATCGAGCGAAACTTCAACATCTGGAACGGCTTCCCGTCGAGACCCATCCGTTCGGACCGGTATAACACCGGCCCCCTGCTGGTCAGCTTGACTGCCACCGCGGCGGCGAACATCACCGGACTGACCAGGACGAGCGCGAACAGAGCGAAGGCGATGTCGAACGAAGTCTTTCCGAACTTGCTCGCGCCGTGGTAGCTCGGCTTCTCGACGTGGATCAGTGGCAGACCGGCCACGGGTCGAATCTCGAGGCGCGGCCCCGACACGTCCATCATCCCCGGCGCTACTACGAGATCGACCTCGTGATTCTCGAGATCCCACACCATCTGCCGCAATCCGTGGTGTCCGAGATGTTCGGTGGCCGTGACCGCGACGGTGTCTGCACCCGATTCGCGCAACGCGTCCACCACATCGTTTTCGCTTCCCAGCACCGGGATGGGCCGGCCGCCTACCGTGATGTGCTCGTCCACTCGTCGGGAATGACCCGGAATACATGCTCCCACCACGAGAAAGCCGTCCGCGGTGCCACGATCGAAGGACTCGGCGAGGCTACGCACCGAATGATGGGCACCGACGGCGAGAACGGATGTCCGGAAGTGTCCGTGTGCCCTCTTGTACGACACCACACGACGCCACATCCACCGGCTGACCAGCAGTCCCAACAGCCCGGCCGGAAGCGCGATCGCGAGATAGAGGCGGGCGAGGTCGAGCCTGGCGAGCAACGCTGCGATGGCGATGATCCCGAACAAGCGCATCGTGGCGGTCGCGATCCGCCGGTACTCCTCCGGTCCGCTACCGATCACTCGCGGCGACCGGGCATGGAACACGGTGAGCATTCCCAGCCACATGGCGACCAGTGCTGCGGAAATGAGTGTGTAGCTGACGTTGTCGAGAGACTGCGACTGCACCTGGGCGTCGGAGCCTCCGAATCTCCACCACTGCGCCGTGGCGACCGCGGCCGTCACGACCAGGGCGTCGGTGACCGCGAGACGCCGGATGTACGTAGTCTGCCAGCGGCGACGAACGACGCCGTGAACATCCCCGACCACGTGGGGTCCGAGATTGGAGGCATGTGCGTCCACCGCGCTACGAACGGTCGAACTGGACGCCATTCTCTGCTTCGCCTCCGGATCAAGCTCTCGGGGTTCGGAACTTGTATGTGGTGTTATTGCCGTGATGATGATTGCAGACCGGACGGTCTCCTGCTCACTCTGTGGCAATCTTCACCACATCGACGCGAATACCGGCGAGTAGCAACAACTTCTGATCCACTGGCCCCCTCACGGTGAATCGATGAACGAGCCGACCTCGCGCTCCGAACCCATGCGGAAAACCGGTCCCATATCCAGTTTTCAGATCATTTCAGTACCACCGTCGCGCGATATCACCGCATACCAATCCAGTTGCCCACGCGGATACGTTGCTGCCGGACAACTCTCGTTCGTCACACGCACGGCCATGTTCCCTTGTAGCGTCATGCACGAACGTCCCATTTGTGCCTATTCGAGACTTCGCCCGCCACGCCGCACCGAAAGATTCGCCGATGCCCGTTGCAGTACCTGTCCGCTCACACACTTCCCGACTGCTCGCCGTGTTCGCCGCGTGTGGGCTGACGTTGTTGTCGCTGCCGGTGGCGCATGCGCAGGATCCAGTTTCCGCGGAGATCGAACCGCAGCCCAGTGGGGCTGTGTCGCTGGATTCGCGGACGCTCGGGTTCGGTGAGGCGGTGCCGTTCCGCGGCAATCACGACGAGGTGACCATCACGGTGCCGGTCCCGCAGGGACTGACGCCGACGTCGCTCGACGGGGTGGTAGATCTTCCGGGCAATGTGGGGCGGGCGTGGATCGATGTCGAGTCCGCGGGTCGTTCGCTCGGCCGGGTGGATCTGCCGGGGGCACCTGCCCAGAGTGCGCCGGTGTCGATTCCCCTCGCGGGCGCGGAGTTGACCGATCAGGCGGTCGCGGTGACCCTCCGTACGACGCTGGTGCCGCTGGACGGCGTCTGCCCGCAGGACTGGACGGGACGCAGCCTGACGTTCCGCGACGTCCGCGCCGCGTACAGCGGGACGCCCGCGAACCCGACGGTCGTCGCGGACTTCCTGCCGCCGGTCCTCCAGCAGTTGCACCTCTACGTTCCCGGCGATCCCAGTTCGGCGGAGAGTGCGGCGGCCGTCGACCTCGGCGCGGCCGTCGTCGCCTATTACGGCGCGCAACCGGTGCGGGTCGACGTGCGGCGTCTTCCCGACGGACAGTTGACGCCGACGGCCGCCGACAGCCCGTTCGAGCGTTCCGTGGTGATCCGCGAGAGCGGCACCGCCGGGACCGAGTTGATCCCGGCCCCCACAGGTCCCCCGGCTCTGCGGCTTACCGGCGACGAGCGCACCCTGCTGAACCAGAGCCGGCTGATCACCAGCCAGGTGGCGAGCATCGCGGTGGAGGCCCGCGCGACGGCCGGCTCGATGGACAACCCGCCGATCCTCGCCCCCACGTCGACCACGCTGCGCGGGCTCGGCCAGACCAACCTCAGCTCCACCGCGCACGGCCGCGTCGACGTCGCGCTCGGACTCGACCAGACCCGGCTCGGCCGGGCCTCGGACACCGTGCGAGTCAACCTGCAGGGCACGTACACGCCGCTGCCGAGCAATCAGAACGGCCTGATCTCCGTCTCCGCCGGCGACCGGCAGGTGGCCAGCTGGGCAGCCGAACCCAGTGGTGCGATCGACCGGTGGATCGACGTGCCGAACGACGCGCTGCGCCGGGTCACCACCCTCACCGTCGCCCTGCAGACCACGGGCGCGACCAACCAGTGCGGACTCGAACAACCCGTCACCCTGTCGATCGACCCCGACAGCGAGGTCACCAGCGAACCGTCGGGCACCCCGCATCCGGGTGGCTTCGAGTCGCTGCCGCAGTCGTTGCTGCCGAGCGTCGACGTCGCAGGAACCGTCGGCGGATTCGACGACACCGCACGCGCCGTGGCCGTGGTGACGGGACTGCAGTCGCTGACCACCGTCGAACTCGACCCGCATTGGGTCTCGATCGACGAGGCCGTCGGTTCGGAGTCGCCCGCCATCCTCATCGCGGCCGACGGGAATCTGCCGGACGGCGTCCCGCTGCCCCTGTCGAGCACCGAGGACTCCACGTTCGAACTGACCGATCCGGGGACCGACGGCTCCACCACCGTCACGTTCGGCGCACCGATCGACTTCGCGTCACTGCAGACCGCGTTCGACGGCACCCGGCAGGTGGTGGTCGCCGGATCCACCGGTGTGCCCGGCGAACTCGACCGGACGCTCGAATGGCTGCGCGCGACACCGGATCGCTGGGCGAGTCTGAACGGTGACATCCTCTTCACCGCCGCGAACCGCGACCCCGTCGAACTGTCGATACCGGACACCGCGGGGAGTGCGGGCTCGTCCGGCGTCTCCACGACGGTCGGGTGGGTGCTCGGTATCGCCGGCATCCTGCTGCTGGTGGGCATCGTGATCGCGGCGGCGGTCGTGATGCGTCATCGCCGGACCCGTCCGCTGCCACGCTGAGCGGCTCTCATGATCATCGGCAACGTCGCCATCGACGCCGCGATCCGGCTCACCGCCCGGTGGATCCTCATCGTGGCGGCCACGGTCTTCGCGTTCTGGAAGACGTGGCAGGACGTGTGGCGCAGTACCACCGAGGGCACCGCCATCGGTTACGTCTTCGTCGTCCCGGCACTGTGCATCTGCGCGGCGATCGGCATCTCGTTGCGGCGGGAGGGCGAACTCCCCATCCACGACCGCCAGACGGACAAGATCGTGGGCGGCATCGGCCTGCTGGTCACCCTGGCGGTCCAGGTGCTGCTCCTGCCGCGGTTCGCAGAGGACTACCAGTTGATGCACATCGACGTCGTCGCGGCGTGGGTGTTCGTGTTCAGTTCCGCGGTCCTCGTCTTCGGGCTCCGCCCGGTGTGCCGGTTCTGGCCGGTGTGGGTGCTCGCGCTTGGGCTCGGTCCGCTGACGTACCGTTCGCTGGCGATTCTGCTCGGCGGCCAGCGTTTCCACTACGGCCTGATCATGGTCGTCCTCGCTTCCGGCGCCACCGCCATCGCCGTGAGCCGGAGCAACCGCCGCGCCGCCGTCGGTTTCGCCTGCTCGGTGGCACTGGGCAGCGTCGCGTTGTACGTGACGATCAGGATGTTCCCGACGGCGCCCACGTTCGCCACCCAGCTCGGTCCGGCCCTGGCGACCTCGATCATCGTCGGAGCCTGCTTCTACGTGCACAAGCGGCGCGGCGGCAGCCTGGCGCCGTTCGATCGTCCCGTGCGCCGCCCCACCACCATCAACAGCGGATTCACGTTCGTCGCGGTGTTCGTGGTGGCCGCGGCGCTGTTCGTGACACCGCTGCCCGACCAGAACCTGACCCCCGTTTCACCCGGACCCTCCCCCGCCGCTCATGCGGGGATCGTCGTGCCGGGCGGCTGGCAGGAACTGGACTTCACCGAATACAGCTGGCCTCGCAAGTACTTCGGTTCCACGTCGCGGCTCACCCGGCAGACCATCCGCACTACCGAACCCAACCCGGCGTGGGACGTGCAGAACCGCCCCCGCACCGTGCAGGTGGACACGTTGTCGGTGCGCAGGCCCACGACGCTCGAGGTCTACCCCAGTCACACCCAGTACCGACTGCAGAACGCCCGCGTCAGCTCGAAGATCTTCGTCGACGTCGGCCGCGGGGTCACCGCGGAGATGTACACCGTCGTCGACGACGATCTTCTCCTCACCTGGAGCAACCTCAACTTCGTGTGGGTGCGGGGCCCGGGACTCACGCAGCGGGTCAGCCTCATCACCGTCGACAATCACGACCCCGACGCGCTGTTCCCCGAGCCGGCGCCGTCGATGGCATCCAACGGCGCCAACTCGCTGGCCGTCCTGCTGCGGGGCAAGACCGCGGTCTCCGACACGGAACCGGAGTACAAGGACCGGGACATGCTCGAAACCCTGGCACGCGAGATCGTGGAGGCGCAGCAGTGGTGACCCGCGAAGACGACACGTACGACACCGAGTTCAAGGCCGCCGCCCTCCACGACGCCGTCAACGGTCTCCGCGAGAAGCATCCGATGTCGTCCGCCTCGGTCGCGTTCTACCCGTGGCAGCGCAACCTGCTGCTCGCCCTTCTGGCCGTGGGGATCGTGTGTGCGTACTTCTTCCCGATCCCGACGCTGGTGGCGGTCACCCTCTTCTGCACCATCGCGTACGTCTGGACGCTGGCCGACCGGCTGATCCTGTTCTTCCGCGGCCTCGACGGCAGCACCATCGTGAGCATCTCGGACGAGGACGCCCTCGCACTGACCGACGACAGCTTGCCGCCGTACACGATCCTGGTTCCCGCCTACAACGAACCGGAAGTGGTGGCCGATCTCATCGCGGCGATGCGGGCGCTGAGCTACCCGGAGGAGAAGCTGCAGGTGCTGCTACTCCTCGAGGAGGACGACGACGTCACCATCGACGCCGCGAACGCCGCCGGAGTCGGCGACGTGGTCACCATCCTCCTCGTTCCGCCCGCCGATCCGCGGACCAAGCCGAAGGCCTGCAACTACGGACTGCACTTCTCCACCGGCGAGATCGTCACCATCTACGACGCCGAGGACCACCCGGACCCGCTGCAACTGCGGCGGGTCGTCGCGGCATTCGACCGGCTCCCCGACAACACCGCGTGCGTGCAGGCGAAGTTGGCGTTCCACAACGGGACCCAGAATCTGCTCACCGCGTGGTTCACCGCCGACTACGCGCTGTGGTTCGGATTCATCCTGCCCGGACTGATGCGCAGCGATTCACCCATCCCGCTCGGCGGCACGTCGAATCACCTGCGGCGCAGCGTGCTCGACGAGATCGGATCCTGGGATCCGTTCAACGTCACCGAGGACGCCGACCTGGGGGTGCGCATCGCCGAATCGGGATACCGCACCGCGGTCCTCGACTCCACGACGCTGGAGGAAGCGAACAGCGACGCCATCAACTGGATCCGGCAGCGGTCCCGCTGGTACAAGGGGTACCTGCAGACGTGGCTGGTGCACATGCGCAGGCCCGTGGGTCTGTGGCGGGGCCTCGGCGCCGTCGGGTTCTTCCGGTTCACGGCCCTCATGGCGGGGACGCCGCTGATCGCGTGCCTCAACATGGTGTTCTGGCTGATCAGCCTGGCCTGGATCCTGGGCCAGCCGCAGGTGATCCAGGAGGAGTTTCCCGCGTACGTGTACTTCCCGGCGCTCATCTCACTGCTGTTCGGCAACGTCGCCGTGCTCTACATGAATCTGATCGCGTGCCGGGAGACCCGGAACTCGGCGCTGCTGATCGCGGGACTGACGACCCCGCTGTACTGGGTGATGATGAGCATCGCGGCGATCAAGGGCACGTACCAGCTGATCCGCAACCCGTCGTACTGGGAGAAGACGTTCCACGGCCTGAGCGGAGCGAGCACCCCGACCGCGACCGAAACGGATGCAGCGTCATCGAATTCGGGGGCGGCGCCGTGAGGCCGGCACGCTGGCTGTTCTGGGGCTGCACCGCACTGTACGCGGTGATCGGCCTGTATCTGACTGTCGGGCACGGATTTCTGATGGGCGACGCGCTCAGTCGCATTTCCGCCGCACGTAGCGTCCTGTTCAGCCGCGACCCGCACCTCGCCGCGATCGGTTTCGTGTTCACGCCCCTGACGGCGGTGGTGCAGTTGCCGACGGTGCTGCTCAGCCACTGGTGGCCCGGCCTCACCGCGTGGGGTGTGACGGGGGTGGTGATGTCCGCGCCGTTCATGGCGGGCGCGGTGGTGCAGATCTACAAGATCGGCGCCGATCGCGGCTGCCCGCCGTGGCTGATCTGGGCGGTCACCGCGCTGTTCGCGCTCAACCCGATGATCGTGTTCTACGGCGGCAACGGCATGAGCGAGGCGCCGTTCCTGCTGCTGATGTGCTGGGCCACCCGCCGGCTGATCCGGTGGTGCACCACCGACGACATCCACGACCTCGTCGCCGTCGCGGTCGCCCTCGGACTCGCGTACCTGACCCGGTACGACGCGCTGGCCGCCGGGCTGGCCGTGACCGTGTTCGTCTTCGCGACGACCCTGCTGCGGCAGGGCTGGAAGAACAAGCGGGAACTGCTGTTTCCCGCTTCGCTCGACGCCGTGCTGGTGGCGCTGCCCACCGGGGTGGCGTTCCTGGCGTGGGCGGCCACCAGCTGGCTCATCACGGGTGAGGCCCTGCAGCAGTTCTCGTCCACCTACGGAAACGCCAACATCCTCGCGCAGAGCGGCGGCGGGTCCACCGACGCCGGATACGCCCTGATCTTCTCCGTCGCGGAGACCGTCGTGCTCGGGCCCGTGCTCCCGCTGCTGGTCCCGATCGTCGCGGTGCTGGCCTGGCGTCGCCGCGACCTCGAGGTGGTGGCAGCCGTGGTCGTCCTGGCCTCGGTGATCGCGTTCGCCACGCTCAGCTACATGCGTGGACTGACGTTCCCGTTCCTGCGGTTCTACATCTGCGCGCTTCCGCTGATGGCGGTGCTCGCGTTCCAGCTCGTCCCGCCGGGTGGTGCGCTGGTGGAGCGCCGGCACGGCCCGCACGGGTTCACCCGCCGTCTCGTCGTCGGCTCCCGATCCGTTCCGGCGGCCCTCGCGGTGGCCCTGGTCGTCTTCACGCCCGTCGCCACCGGTGCGCTGATGGTGTCCCCGACCCTGTCGGATCAGCAGTACGCGCTGGAATCGGTGGTGTTCCCCGCGCCGCACGACACCTCCGACAAGCGGCGCACCGAGCGCCGGATCATCGCCTCGTTCAGCACCGAACGGGAACTGGCCCGCCACATCGACGGGATGAGACTGCCCGAGGGATCGGTGCTCATGGACACCGTCTACGGGTTCGCCGTGTACACCGCGACCGACAACCCGCGCACGTTCGTCATCCCCTCCGACCAGGACTTCACGTCGATCGTCAACCGGCCCGCCGAGCACGGCATCCAGTACGTCCTCGCCGTCCCCAACACCGGTCGTGGCGAGTCCGACGCCGTCAACCGGCGGTACCCGACGCTGTACGAGACCGGCGCGGACATCGCGACACTGCAACTCGAGATACCGAACGACGGCCAGGACCAACCCACCTGGCGGCTGTACCGGGTGCTGTGACCGTCAGCGGGTGCCGTTGCGTTCGCGGAGCACTCCCCGCACCGGGTCGTCCGGACCGATGTCGTACGTGCATTCGCCGTGACGCGGGTCGGGCACGAACGCCCACAGCAGCGCACCCGCGGTCCCGGCCGCACGCTGGCCGTCTATCTTCACGGCCACTTCCCGGGCCCGCTCGACGACGGAGACGCATCCCGCCCCCGAATACTGTCCGATCTCCGCGACGAGGATCGGTTTGCGGAGGTGTTCGGCCTGCTCGATGTGCAGGGCGAGACCGTTGTACTGGTCGCCGGGCAGGGGAACGCCGTCGGCGCCGTAGTCGTGGTACTGCAGGACGTCGAGTGCGGGCGAAGCTCCCACGAACTCGTAATCCGTTCCCGCCGTGCCGCACTGACCGCCACCGATCATCCCGAGTGTGATCGGGTGGCGGTCGTCGAGGCTCCGGACGAGACCACCGGCCTGATCGACGAACGTCCGCAGCGTCTCGCCGGCGGTGTCCGTGCAGCTGTGGAACGGGGTCAGCGGTTCGGGCTCACCGATCAACTCCCACATCGCCAGCGACGGGGAGCCCTGCCACCGTTTCACCGCCGTCGCGACCCAGTCCTCGTAGCTGAGCACCGCACCGGGGGGGACGCTGCGCCAACCGCCGTCGTACCATTCGCTCGACTTGAAGATCTCGTTGCCGCACGATCCGTCCTGCGCGGCGAGGACCGGGATCACCAGCTGGCGGTGCGCCTCGGCCGCCCGGAAGACGTTGTCGATGCCGGTGAAGTCCAGCGCCCCGGTCGTCTTGTCGATCGCCAGCCACTGGAACGCGTTGAACCGGGTGAGTGACCCCTCCGGCAGGCCGCCGAAGAAGCCGTCCAGGTCCACCTCCGCACCGCACCCGCGGTTGACGGACCAGTCGGTGGCCAGCTGATAGGCGTTCAGCCCGGCGGGCCACCACGGCCGGCCGTCGAGCGTCAGCCCGGACGCGGACGCCTGCACCCGCGGCACCGGCGGCTGCGACTTCGCCGGTTCGGCCGTTCCGCATCCGGCCAGCGCGAACAGCGCGGCCGCAAGCAGCAGCGCCGTCGTGCGACGTCCCGTCATTGCTGCCAGGGTGCCAGGTTCTCGCGTCAACGGCACCCCGAATCCACCGTGTGCGACAGTGGTGCGATGAGCCCTGTGGTGACGATCGACGAGTTGGCGGCGCTGTTGCGCAGCGACGCTCCCCCGGTTCTCCTGGACGTGCGGTGGGCCCTCGGCGACACCGAGGGCAGGCAGCATTACCTCGACGCGCACATTCCCGGGGCCGTGTTCGTGGACCTCGACACCGAACTCGCCGCCCCGGGACGCCCGGAACTCGGCCGGCATCCGCTGCCGGAGGTGACGGACCTCCAGGTCGCCGCGCGCCGGTGGGGCATCCGGGCGGGCAGCACTGTCGTGGTCTACGACGCGACGGGGAACCTCGCCGCCGCGCGGGCATGGTGGCTGCTGCGCTGGGCCGGCGTCGCCGACGTGAGCATGCTCGACGGCGGCCTCGGCGCGTGGACGTCGGCGGGCCGGCCCGTCCGATCCGGCGACGAGCAGGCGCGAGTCCCCGGTGACGTCGTGCTCACCGCGGGCCACCTGCCGACGCTGACCGCGGACGAGGCCGCCGAATTCGCCGACCGCGGACACCTTCTCGATGCCCGTGCCGCCGAACGGTATTCGGGAGCGACCGAACCGGTCGACCCCCGCGCCGGCCACATTCCCGGCGCCCACAGCGCCCCGACGTCCGAGAACCTCGGGCCCGACGGGCGGTTCGTGCCCGCCGAGGCGCTGCGCGCACGGTTCGCCGCGGTCGGCGCCGAGTCCGGACGTCCGGTAGGCGTCTACTGCGGATCGGGTGTGACGGCGGCCCACCAGGTTGCGGCGCTCGCGCTCGCGGGCATCGACGCCGCCCTGTACCCGGGGTCGTGGTCGCAGTGGTCGTCGGATCCCGCACGTCCGGTCGCCACCGGCCCCGACCCGCGGTAGCGGCGGGTCACCCCGCCCGGCCTGCCGCCTCCACGTCGTGCGCCGGGTAGGCGTGGATGAAGGCGGTGCTCAGCTTCGGGACCGCGTGGGTGAGCGTGTGTTCCGCGGTGTGCGCGACGCGGTGCGCGTCGCTGAGGGTGGTCGACGGATCGACGTCGAGTTCGGCGTCCGCGTGCAGGCGGTGCCCGATCCAGCGCATCTTCACGCTTCGCACCCCGACCACTCCCGGTTCGGCTGCGAGGGCCTGTTCGGCGGCGTCGACCAGTCCGGGGTCGACACCGTCCATCAGTCGCCGGAACACGTCGCGGGCGGCGGTCCGCAGCACCAGCAGGATCGCGGCCGTGATCACCAGGCCCACCACGGGATCGGCGAGCGGAAAACCGGCCGCGACGCCGCCGGCGCCCAATACCACGGCGAGAGAGGTGAATCCGTCGGTCCGCGCGTGCAGTCCGTCGGCCACGAGTGCCGCGGAGCCGATCCGCCGGCCGATCCGGATGCGGTACAGCGCCACCCACTCGTTGCCGGCGAAACCGATGACCCCGGCGAGCGCCACCCACCAGAGGTGCTGGATGGGCACCGGATCGAGCAGGCGCCGGACCGCTTCCACGCCCGCGATGACCGCGGACAACGCGATCATCACCACGACGAACAACCCGGCGAGGTCCTCGGCGCGGCCGTATCCGTACGTGAACCGCCGCGTGGCCGCCCGCCGTCCGAGGGCGAACGCGATCCACAGCGGGACCGCCGTCAACGCGTCCGAGAAGTTGTGGATCGTGTCGGCGGCGAGCGCGACCGAACCGGACAGCACCACCACGATCACCTGGGCCAACGCGGTGACACCCAGCACCACCAGGCTGATCTTCACCGCCCGGATGCCGATCTCGCTGGCCTCGAGAGCGTCGTCGACGCTGTCCGCGGAGTCGTGGCTGTGCGGGGCGAAGATCTCGCGGATCGCCCCGCGGACTCCGCCCGAATGGCCGTGCCCGTGGCCGTGCCCGTGGCCGTGGTCGTTCACGAGGCACCTTCCTCTGCGGCGAGATCCGCACCGTCGTGGAGGACCTGCAGGTCCCCGGTCGCGCGATGGTGCCCGGGGATGCCGGGGCCTGCGTGCTCGGCGTTGAACACGGCGTCGGTGACCAGCTGCTGCACGTGCTCGTTGGCGACGCTGTAGTAGATGGACGTGCCCTCCCGCCGCGTATGCACGAGGCGGGCCATCCGGAGCTTCGCGAGGTGCTGCGAGACCGACGGCGCCGGCTTCCCGACCCGTTCGGCCAGCTCGTTCACCGACAGTTCGCCGCCGACCAGCTGCCAGAGCACCTGCACGCGGGTGGCATCGGCCAGCATCCGGAAGACCTCGACCACCAGCCCGACCTGGTCGTCGTCGAGTCTGCGCCGGCAAACGCGCTTATCTGCATTCATACGCAGATAATAGGCCACTTCGGGTTGTGATGCATCAGACACCGAAAAGACTTACTTGCTTGCACTAACGATGTATATAGTTGCTTGCATCAAGTAAGTCGTCCTTCAGGGGTTGCCATGTCCGTCACGTCCGTGCCTTCCGTATCGCTGGGCACCACCGAAGCGCTCATCGACGAGGTTTTCCTCTTCGGCCGAGTGCTCAAGGAGGCCCTGATGTCGGAAGCCGACGACCACATGCCACGCGCGCTGACGGGGGTCCTCCTCGTCCTCGCGGCTCGCGGGGAATGCCGGCAGAACGAACTCGCCACGGAGATGTGCGTCGGCCAGTCGTCACTCAGTCGCCAGATCACCGATCTGGTGGAGTTCGGCTACGTCACGCGCCATCCCGATCCCGCCGACGGGCGCGCATTTCGAATACGTGTCTCGGAAGGCGGAATGGCGTACGTCAAACAATTCAGAACCCAGCGCGCCGCACGAATGCAGAAATTGCTGACGGGGTGGAACGAGACCGAGGCAGCAACCGCCCTCGACTCGATCAGGCACCTGAAGGAAACACTCGTCGACCCAGAACACCGGATCGCCACGAGCTCGAACCCGATTGGAACACAAAGCGTATGACCGAAACACAGACTCGGCCGCCGGTTGAAGAAACGACGGCCATGACGCACCGCCAAATCCTCGAAGCCCTCACGGGTCTGCTCGCAGCGCTGTTCACCGCACTGCTGAGCAGCACGATCGTCGCCACCGCACTCCCGACGATCATCGGCGACCTGAAGGGCACCCAGACGGCGTACGCCTGGGTCATCACCAGTGCACTGCTCGCCAATGCCGCCTCCACCCCCATCTGGGGCAAGCTCGCCGACCTGTTCAACAAGAAGGTCCTGGTCCAGAGCGCGATCGTCATCTTCGTCATCGGCTCGGTGATCGCAGGATTCGCGCACAACGTGCCGATCCTGCTGACCGCGCGTGTCATCCAGGGCATCGGCATGGGTGGCCTGACGGCACTCGTCGTCGCCATCATCGGCACCATCGTCTCGCCCCGTGAACGCGGCCGGTACTCCGGCTACATGGGCGCCGTCATGGCCGTGTCCATGTCGGGTGGCCCGATCCTCGGCGGCGTCATCGTCGACAGCCCCCTCGGCTGGCGCTGGTGCTTCTTCGTGTGCGTCCCGCTCGCCGTCATCGCACTGTTCCTGCTGCAGCGCACGCTGCACCTCGCGACCGAGAAGAAGGACGACGTCTCCATCGACTGGCTCGGCGCCCTCCTGCTGACCGCCGGTGTGTCCATCCTGCTGATCTGGGTCTCGTTCGCCGGCAAGGCGGGCTACTACGAGTGGTTCTCCCGCGAGACGGCACTGTACGTCGGATCCGGTGTGCTCCTGCTGGCCGCGACGATCCTCGTCGAAGCCAGGGCAAAGTCGCCGATCATCCCGCTCAAGATCGTCACCGAGAAGACCACCGGACTCGCCATCATCGCGTCCATCGCCGTCGGTGTCGGAATGTTCGGCTCCACCACGTTCCTCGGCCAGTACTTCCAGACCTCGCGTGGCTACACCCCCACCATGGCCGGAGTGCTCACCATCCCGATGGTCGCCGGCATGCTCATCGGCACGGTCGGATCCGGACAGCTCATCACCCGCTTCGGCAAGTGGAAGCCGTTCGTCGTCGGCGGCGCCGTCCTGATGATCGTCGGCTTCGGATTGCTCGGCACCCTCGATCACGAAACCAACCTCACCCTGGTCGGCACGTACATCGCGATCGTCGGTCTCGGCATGGGCATGCTGATGCAGAACCTGGTCCTCGCGGTGCAGAACACCGTCAGCGTCCAGAACATCGGTGCGGCATCCAGCTCGGTCGCCTTCTTCCGGACCTTCGGCGGCGCGATCGGCGTCTCGGTTCTCGGTTCGGTGCTGGCCACCCGCGTCGCCGACCTGTCGGCCGAGGGGTTCGCGAAGCTCCGCATCCCGACCGGATCGAGCGGCGGCGGCGGAAGCCTGGACCTGGCGTCCATGCCCGCTCCCGTCCGGGAAGTCATCCGCGCCGCGTACGGAGACGCAACGGGGCGGATCTTCCTGATCGCCGCCGTCGTCGCCGTCATCACCCTGATCGCCGTCATCCTGATCCCCAACCGCCCGCTGCGTCGCACCATCGACCTGTCGAGCGAGCAGGAGCCCGTCCAGGAACCCGAGTACGCCCCCGTGCCGGACTACGCACTCGAATCCGACACGGCGCCGATCCCGTCGTCCGACGTCCGCAGCGGCAGGCACGAGGCACCCGCCGATCAGCACCAGCCCTTCGCCGGGCTGAGCGCCGACGCCCGGGACCGTCTCCTGTCCATGCTCCTGCCCCAGCCGGAGCGGACGCTGGAAGCGATCGACGAAGCGGAGAAGATCCGCGACGAGGTCAACCGCCTGCGTAACGATCTCAACGCCAAGCTCGTCGAATTCGACGAGGTCTGGGATCGCCTGCGCGAGCTGGGACTGAGTGAAGACCAAGTGGCCGGCGTCCTCGGTGGCGGCCACGTGACGGACACCGGCAACGGTGCCCTCATCCGCTGAATGAGATGATCGTTCAGTTCCACGACGCCGTCGGCTCGCCCACGTATCCCCCTCTACGTGGGCGGGCCGGCGGCGTGTTCGCTCAGTTGACCCGGTTCACCCTGGTGGGCAGCGCGAGCAACGTGCTCTACGCTCTCGCGTTCTTCACCCTCGACGTGTACGGGTCGTTCGTCGCCAACCTGGTCGGCGTGGTGACCAGTTCGATGTTGGCCAACGAACTCCACCGGCGGCTCACGTTCCGGGCCACCGACCGCGTCCGCTGGTTCGTCGCGCAGTGGGAAGGCGGGACCCTCGCCCTGATCGGGCTGGGCGTCAGCTCCCTCGCGCTCGCCCTCCTGCACACGCTCTTCCCCGGCGCCGACGGCCTCGCGCAGGTCGCGCTCGTCATCGCCGTCAGCGCCGTCGTCGGCGGGCTGCGGTTCCTCGCCCTCCGCGGCTGGGTTTTTGCCTCCGGCCTGTGAGTACTTGTTAACCACGGGCTGTTAACAAGTACTCACGGCTGGGGGCGGGTCAGGACCCGAAGATCGAGGTCGTGGGTCGGTGCCACGGCCCGGTGATCGCCAGCGTCAGCCCCGGCGACTGGATGTTCGCGAACAGGATCCTGCCGTCCGCGCTGAATACCGGACCGCAGAATTCGCTGTCGTTCAACTCGTTCCGGGCCATCGCGAACGGCTCGCCCTCCGCCGTGACGCCGACGAGGTGGCTGATACCTTCGCCGTCCTCCGCGAGAATCACGCCGCCGTACGGCGAGACCGTGATGTTGTCGGGCCCGTCGTAGTTGCCGGTGTCCACGGCGGGATCGGGGTTGACACCGAACAGGGTCTTCAACGTGATCGTCTGTTTGGCCGGGTCGAAGAACCACACCTGGCCGTCGTGCTCGGCGACGCTGCCGTCGCTGGTCCGTGCGTAGCTCGCGACGAAGTAGGCGCCGCCGTCGCCCCACCACTGCCCCTCCAGCTTGCGACTCCGGGTGACGGCGTCGTTCCCGAACTGCTTGCGCACCGACGTGCTCGTCGCGTCACGGTCCGGCACCCCGACCCACTGCACGGAGTACACGGTGCCCGGCTCGGTGGCCTGCGACAGGTCGGGGACGTGCGTTCCCCCCTGGAAGCAGGCCATCGCCTGGAGTGCGCCCGCGGTGTCGCCGCCCGGAGATTCGGCGAGTTCACGCAGCGCGTTCGGCCCGCCCCGGAAGCCCTGCGGCGGCGTCCACCGGTAGTACAGCCCGTTCGGCCCGGACGCATCCTCCGTGAGGTAGATGGTGCTCGACGCCGGATCCACCGCCACCGCCTCGTGCGCGTACCGCCCCAGGAACTTCAGCGGCACAGGACTTTTGCCCCTGTTCGCGTCCTGGCTCGCCGGGTCCACCTCGAAGACGTAGCCGTGGTCGAGCAGGAACCCGCCCTCCCCCGCGCGCGCCTCCGTCTCCTCGCAGGTCAACCACGTACCCCAGGGCGTGATGCCGCCGGCGCAATTGTTCACGGTGCCCGCGACGCTGACGTACTGGCCCTGCCGTGCGCCGTCGGCACCGACCGCAGTCGTGGTGGTACCGCCGCGCGCGCCCGTGTCGTACGTCAGTCCGTCGAGCGCGGGCACGCCGAACGGTTCGTCGCTGCCGATCTCGTGGTTGGTGACGAGCGTGGAACCGCCGGGCCGCGCGAACACGCCGATCGCGTCGGGGTCGCTCGGCACCGGCACGCCACCGTCCAACTGCGTCTCACCCGAGCGGGAGACGACGGTGTACGAAAAGCCCACCGGGAGCGAGAGAATGCGGTTCGGGTCCGGCACGAGCGGTCCGTAGCCGATCGCCTGTCCCGGTGCCGCGGACGCGAACGCCGGGCGGACGAGGGCGTCGACGCTTCCGGCGAGTGCCACACCGAGGCCGGTGAGCGCGGTGCGACCGAGGAATCGGCGGCGGTTAAGTGGTGCAGTGGACACTGTGTGAAACCTCCATGGTGACGAACCGGATCCTCAGGACGGTAGGTACCGCGGTGCCCGCCTTCGTGGACGCACCGTGGCGGGCGGATGAACCGGATGCGAACTCTCACCCGTGAGTACTTGTTAACCGCCGGCGGTTGATAAGTACTCACGGGCGGCGAAGCCGCACAACCGTTGACATGTGACCAAATGGTCACCTATTCTCAGGTGCATGGACGACGATCACGTCTTCAAGGCGCTGGCCGATCCGACCCGCCGCCTGATACTCGACCGATTGTTCGCCCAGGACGGTCAGACGCTCACCGAACTCGAGTCGCAGGTCGAGATGACGCGATTCGGGGTCATGAAGCATCTGCGTGTGCTCGAAGACGCGGGACTCGTCGTCACGCGCCGCTCCGGCCGGGAGAAACTTCACTACCTCAATCCTGTGCCGATACAGCTGATCCACAACCGGTGGATCGACAAGTACACCGAGCGTCACACTTCGGCGCTCGCTCAGCTGAAATCCCAACTGGAGGAAGAGAAATGACTACCGCCGACGCAATCCAGATCTACGCCGTCTACATCAAGGCGACACCGGAGGCCATCTGGGAGGCCATCACGAAGCCCGAGTGGTCGCAGCAGTACGGGTACGGCGGCCTCGTCGACTACGACCTCCGCGCGGGCGGCGCGTTCCGCACGCGGGCGGACGACGCGATGAAGGAATACCCCGGCGTCCCGGACGTGATCGTCGACGGCGAGGTGATCGAATCCGATCCGCCGAAGAAACTGGTCCAGACGTGGCGGATGCTGATGGACGCCGACAACGTGGAGGGTTTCACCACGCTGACCTACGAGATCGTGCAGTCGAGCAGGCCCGGAGTCGCGAAACTGACTGTCACACACGACCTCACCAACGCACCGGGCGTGGCCCAGATGGTCGCGGGCAGGCACGAGCCCGAGGGCGCGGGCGGTGGCTGGAACGAGGTGCTGAGCGGAATGAAGACGCTGCTCGAGACGGGTCAGCCGATGGTGAACTGGGGCTGAACTCCGGGTCGGCGGGCGCGAGGGCCCGACATCTGTCGGACGGCCGCAGTAAGCTCCAACCATGACGGCTGCGCAGTCGCTTGACGGGGATTTCCTCGCACTCGCCGACCCTTACCGGCGCGAGTTGCTCGCCCATTGTTATCGCATGATGGGCTCACTTCACGATGCCGAAGACCAGATGCAGGAGACGTTCATCCGGGCCTGGCGCGGATACGACAACTACCAGCAGCAGGCGTCGCTGCGGACGTGGCTGTACAAGATCGCCACCAACACCTGCCTGACGGCGTTGCAGAACAGATCGAAGCGTCCGCTGCCGAGCGGTCTGGGCGCTCCCGACTCCGACCCGACCGCCGATCTCGTCGAACGGCACGAGGTGCCGTGGCTCGGGCCGCTCCCCAACCGTCTCATCGACGACGACGCGAGTGATCCCGCCACCGTCGTGACGTCGCGCGAGTCGGTGCGGTTGGCGTTCATCGCCGCCCTCCAGTATCTTCCTGCACGTCAGCGCGCTGTTCTCGTCCTCCGCGACGTGTTGCAGTGGAAGGCGTCGGAGGTCGCGACGGCCCTCGGCACCACCACGACGGCGGTCAACAGCCTGCTGCAGCGTGCCCGGACGCAACTCGAACTGGCCACGCCGTCGGCGGACACGCTCGTCGAACCGGAGTCCCCCGAGGAACGCGAACTGCTCGACCGCTACGTGGCCGCGTTCGAGAACTACGACATCGACGGGATCGTCGAACTGTTCACCAAGGACGCCGTCTGGGAGATGCCGCCGTTCGAGGGCTGGTACCGCGGCGGGACCGCGATCGGCACCCTGGTCAGCGAAAAGTGCCCGGCCAAGGCGCGGGGCGACATGCGACTGATGCCGACGGTGTCGAACGGACAGCCGGCGCTCGGCCTGTACATGCGCGGGGAGGACGGGGTCCATCGTCCGTTTCAGCTGCACGTCCTGGACGTGACGGCCGACGGGGTCTCCCACGTCGTCTGCTTCTTCGACATCGATCTGTTCGAGAAGTTCGGACTGCCGGAGACCCCGCCCGCCTGATCCCTACGCCGGCACGGCGGCCGGGTCCATCCACATGACCTCCCAGACGTGGCCGTCCAGGTCACGGAACGCGCGACCGTACATGAAGCCCTCGTCCTGGAGCTTGCCCCACGCCGACCCACCGGAGGCAATGGCCTGGTCGACCAGGCTGTCGACCTCCTCGCGGCTGTCGGCCGAGATGCACAGCAGCGCCTCGACGGCCTTCGAGGTGTCGCAGATGCCGCCTTCGATGAAGTCCTTGAACCGGGACTCGACGAGGAGCATCACGGACGTGGACTCGTTGATCACCATGGCGGTGCAGGAATCGTCGCTGAACGTGGCGTTGAACTCGAATCCGAGTCCGCCGAAGAACTGCTTGGTCGCGTCGAGGTTCTTGATCGGCAGGTTCACGAAGAGCATCCGGGACATGTGATTCTCCTTCTCGGGTTCCGCCCAGTGCGGAAGTCATCGATACAGACCACGGCGGTGCGCGAAACTCATCGGCGACCGCGCGCCCGATTCTGTCAGCTCTCGGCGAGGTCGAGGAAGGAACCGATCATGTTCCGTCCGGCCGCCTCCACGTCGTCCATGTGTTCCCCCGACGGCGCGGTGCCGGGCGGCATGTGGGCCTGCATCACGGGCAGTTGCTCGCGGGTGAGTTCGACGTGGAATTGCAAGCCGTATGCGCGGCGGCCGATGGCGAACGCCTGATTCTCGTAGAGGCGACTGCTCGCCAACCGGACCGCGCCGTCCGGGAGGTCGAAGGTGTCGCCGTGCCAGTGGACGACGGGCACCTCGGCGC
Organism: Rhodococcus pseudokoreensis; assembly: GCF_017068395.1. Taxonomy (NCBI): domain Bacteria; kingdom Bacillati; phylum Actinomycetota; class Actinomycetes; order Mycobacteriales; family Nocardiaceae; genus Rhodococcus; species Rhodococcus pseudokoreensis. The sequence continues at coordinate 2,030,480 of NZ_CP070619.1, forward strand.
CGACGGCACCGAACACGGGATCGCGGGTTCCGTCGTCGGACACCGTCACCGTCCCGGCACCGTTCTCCGGGCTCGGCCCGCGGCGGATGGGACTGCCGAACGAGGCCGCGAGAAGTTGCGCGCCGAGGCAGATCCCGAGCATCGGGAGACCGGCGTCCACAATTTTTTTGATGAAGTTTCGCTCTCGCGGAAGTTGCGGGTGGGTAACGTCGTCGAGTGCGCCCATCGGACCGCCCATCACCACGAGGCCACCGATGTCGTGAGCGGCCGGCAGTTCGGACGCTCGGTACATCGGGTACTCGGTGTAGCGAAATCCCCACTCCGCCAGCAAAGTACCGACGAGCGCCGGCCCTTCGAACGACACGTGCTTTACAACTGCCCACGGCTTGTTCATGCCACAATTCTTACCGAGTAGGGACTTTCGGCCCTAGGCAGTTTCGGAAACTCGAATTCCGCACTGAGTGCACAAAATTGGGCAGTTCACACAGAGTTCACTTTGGCTGTACATCGGGCGAATGACAGCCGTCCAACTGGACGCTTGTCTAGTGGCATGGCTCACCCAAAACCTGTAGAAATACGGCGTCACGCTTTCGTGACCCGTCCCATATCAATTAGTTATCCGGTGGTGGTCCCTGACAAACGGAACGTCACCATCTCCCGTTACCTCAGACCACAGACGAGCCCTCCTGCGATCCGGGAAGTCGTCTACGGGATGGAAAGGGCAATAGATGCCGCTCCCCATGTCCCCCCTCGACTCGATGTTCCTTCTCGGCGAGTCCCGAGAGCACCCGATGCATGTCGGCGGCGTGGAGATCTTCCAGCTCCCCGACGGCGCCGACACGTACGACATGCGCGCGATGCTCGACCGCGCGCTCGCCGAGGGCGACGGAATCGTCACCCCCCGGCTCGCCAAGCGGGCCCGCCGGTCCTTCTCCTCGCTCGGCCAGTGGAGCTGGGAGACCGTCGACGACATCGACCTCGGTCACCACATCCGGCACGACGCACTGCCCGCCCCCGGCGGCGAGGCCGAGCTGATGGCCCTGTGCTCACGGCTGCACGGATCGCTGCTCGACCGCAGCCGCCCGTTGTGGGAGATGCACCTGATCGAGGGACTGAGCGACGGACGGTTCGCGGTCTACACCAAGATCCACCACGCGGTCGCCGACGGCGTCACCGCCATGAAGATGCTGCGCAACGCGCTCAGCGAGAATTCGGACGATCGGGACGTGCCCGCCCCGTGGCAGCCGCGCGGCCCGCGCCCGCAGCGGACGCCGTCGAAGGGCTTCAGCCTGTCAGGTCTCGCCGGTTCCACCATCCGCACCGCCCGTGAGACGGTCGGTGAGGTCGCCGGTCTCGTGCCCGCGCTGGCCGGCACCGTGTCCCGCGCCTTCCGTGACCAGGGTGGCCCGCTCGCCCTGTCCGCACCCAAGACTCCGTTCAACGTGCCGATCACCGGCGCCCGCCAGTTCGCGGCGCAGTCGTGGCCGCTCGAACGTCTCCGCCTCGTCGCCAAGCTGTCCGACAGCACCATCAACGACGTCGTGCTCGCGATGTCCTCGGGAGCGCTCCGCAGCTACCTCGAGGATCAGAACGCCCTGCCCGCCGAGCCGTTGATCGCGATGGTGCCGGTGTCGCTGAAGAGTCAGCGCGAGGCGGCGACCGGCAACAACATCGGGGTGCTCATGTGCAACCTCGGCACCCACCTGCGCGAACCGGCGGATCGGCTCGAGACCATCCGGACGTCCATGCGCGAGGGCAAGGAAGCGTACGGCTCGATGACCGCCACGCAGATCCTCGCGATGAGCGCGCTCGGGGCGGCACCGATCGGCGCGAGCATGCTGTTCGGGCACAACTCGCGGGTGCGCCCGCCGTTCAACCTCATCATCTCCAATGTTCCGGGCCCCAGCTCACCGCTGTACTGGAACGGTGCGCGGCTCGACGCCATCTACCCGCTGTCGGTGCCCGTCGACGGCCAGGGCCTGAACATCACGTGCACCAGCAACGACGACATCATCTCGTTCGGTGTCACCGGCTGCCGCAGCGCCGTGCCCGACCTGAAGTCGATCCCGGCCCGGCTCGGACACGAACTGCGCGCACTGGAGCGTGCCGTCGGGATCTGACGTCAGGTGCTCTTCCGGTCGCTATGCCCGAGATCGCGGTCGGGCGCTACCCGGTCGCGGACCAGTTGCTTGAGTACGGTGATGTCGGGGAAGCCGCCCTGCTCTTTGCGGTCCCAGATCAGGTCGTCGTCGACGGTGATGCGGAAGATCCCTCCGGTGCCGGGGACGAGTGCGACCTCACCGAGTTCCTGCCCGAACGTGCCGAGTAGTTCCTGCGCCATCCACGCTGCACGCAACAACCATTGGCACTGAGTGCAGTAGGTGATCGCGACCCGGCCGTCTACGCTGCTCGTCGTCATCGTGCCAGGTTAACCGAACACGCTCCCCCGCTTGCTGTTCGAGTTGCACGCGCGACACCTGTTCGCCATGCGGGCGTCAGCATGTTGGGGCAGACTATCGATCGCCATGCTGTGCCCCCTCGACGAAAGGAAGCCGCCATGCCCACCGCGCTCGAAGAATCGCGTCGTCACGCCCTCGACCTGACCAACGAGAAGATCCAGGCCGTCAAGGACTTCTTCACCAACATCTTCCGTCTCGACACCACGCACCGCACCGAGGCGTGAACGGGCGGGGAGGCCTTCGCCGCGAAGGCCTCCCCGCGTTCACCGGATCGTCCCGAAGAACTCCACGATCTCCGCGGCCCGGAAGTGGTCTTCCGACACGTGCGGGCCGCTCACCTCGACGAATTCGACGGAGTCCGAGCCGCGGCGGATCATCTCGACCCACGGCCCCGTGACGCCGGCGATGTTCGCGACCTCGTCCTCCCGCGACGCGTACACCCGAATGGGTACTCCCACATAATCTCCCGGCCGGTGCCGGACGGCGTCCCAGTGCTCGGTCCTCGATTCGAGGTCGTGCCCGTCCGCGGACAGGCCGAACGCGTCCCGCACGGTGTCGCGTCCGTGCTCGCCTCGTTCCCACACCGCGCGCAGCGACAGGGACGGTGCGATGAACACCGCACCGTCCCACGGCACCTCACGCAGGCGTACGGCGTTGGCGGCGGCGTTGCCGCCCATCGACTCGCCGATCAGGAACCGCCGCGTCACCGGCCACCGCTGGGACACCCACGCGTCCAGCGCGACCACCGCGTCCTGCGCCGACCGGTTCCCCCACCGGTCGCCGTGCAGGTACGGGCTGGCGACCACGTAGCCGGCGTCGAGCAGACCGTCCCGCAGTCCGGCGCGGTCGTCGATCGCCCTCTCGTCCCCGGTCCGCCCGTGCAGGTAGTACGCGACCGCCGACGGCGTCGCCCCGCGCGGCACCGCGACCAGCGCACGATCACCGGACCGCGGGACCGTCACCGTGTGCTCGTCGTACCCGGTGTGGTGTGCCGTGCGCCGCGTCACCGGTTCGACGGCGCCGGCACGAATTGTCACACCGCCACGCTAACAAGCAACGACGCGACGCGCGCGCTCCTATACTTCGTAGCGTTGAGCCCTAGTTGCGAGGGGTACCGATGAGCGGATTCCTGCTACGACGTGCGCTCAATTACGTGGTGCTGTTGCTGCTGGCGTCGTTCCTGACGTTCAGCCTCACCTCGCTCACCTTCCGCCCGCTCGACAGCCTGGAGCAGCGCAACCCGCGGCCGCCGCAATCGGTGATCGACGCGAAGGCGGCCGAACTGCACCTGGACGACCCGATCCCGGTGCGGTACGTGAACTGGCTGGGCGGCGTGGTGCACGGCGACTTCGGCACCACCATCACGGGTCAGCCGGTGTCGGACGAGTTGGGCCGCCGGATCCTGGTGAGCATGCGATTGCTGATCCTCGGTTCCGTCATCGGGGCCGTGCTGGGGGTACTGATCGGCGCCGCCGGTGCGATCCGGCAGTACAAGTTCAGCGACTACTTCAGCACCGTCGTGTCGCTGCTGATTCTCAGTGCGCCCGTGTTCCTCGTGGCGACCCTGCTGAAATACGGTGCTCTCCAGATCAACTCGGCCACCGGCAGTCAGATCTTCCTGTACACCGGGGAATCCTCGGCCAGCACGATCACCGGGTTCTGGCCGCAGTTCGTCGACCGGGTGCAGCATCTCGCGCTGCCGACCATCGCGCTGGCGCTGGGCAGCATCGCCGGCTACAGCCGGTATCAACGCAACGCGATGCTCGACGTTCTGGGTAGCGACTTCATCCGGACCGCGCGGGCGAAGGGGCTGACCCGGCGGGCGGCACTGCTCAAGCACGGACTGCGGACGGCGCTGATCCCGATGGCGACGCTGTTCGCGTACGGGTTCGGGGCGCTGGTCGTCGGGGCCACGTTCACCGAGAAGATCTTCGGCTGGCACGGCATCGGCGAGTGGATCGTGATCGGTATCGACAATCAGGACACCAACATCGTCGTCGCGATCACGTCGTTCACCGGGCTGATCGTGCTGTTGTCGGGGCTGCTCTCGGACGTCGTGTACGCGGCGCTGGACCCGAGGGTGCGTGTCGGGTGACCGAGATCCAGATCGCGTCCACCGACGCGGCGGTGTCGGCCCTCGGTCGCCGGACCCTGCTGTTCCGGCGGTTTCTCCGGAACAAACCCGCCATCGCCGGGGTGTGCGTCCTGCTGTTGCTGTTCGTCGCCAGTTTCGTCGGACCGTACCTGCTCCCCTACGACTACCAGCAACTCGACTACACCGCGCTGCTGCAGCCGCCCAGTGCCGAACATCCGTTCGGCACCAACCAGATCGGGCAGGACGTGCTCGCGCAGACGCTGCGCGGGCTGCAGAAGTCGCTGATCATCGGCATCTGCGTCGCGCTCTTCTCCACCGCCATCGCCGCGCTCGTCGGTGCGCTGGCCGGGTATGTCGGCGGCTGGCCGGATCGGGTGATCATGTGGCTGGTCGATCTGCTGCTCGTCGTTCCCAGCTTCATCATCATCGCCGTGTTCACTCCCCGGCTGAAGTCGTCGAGTTCGATCGTCCTGCTGATCCTGCTGCTGGCGGTGTTCGGCTGGATGATCACCGCCCGGATGGTCCGCGGGATGACGCTGAGCCTGCGCGAGCGGGAGTTCGTGCAGGCCGCCCGGTACATGGGGGCACCGACGCACAAGATCATCACCAGTCACATCGTCCCGAACATCGCGTCGATCCTGATCATCGATGCGACCCTGAATGTCGGCGCCGCGATCCTCGCCGAGACCGGGCTCAGCTTCCTCGGGTTCGGCGTGCAGAAACCGGACATCTCACTCGGGTCGCTGATCGCCGACGGCACCGAATCCGCCCTCACCTATCCGTGGCTGTTCATGTTCGCGGGCGGGCTGCTGGTGATCACCGTGCTGTCGGCGAATCTGGTGGGCGACGGTCTCCGCGACGCGGTCGACCCCACCTCCAAGCGGGCCCGCTCCCGCAAGAGCAGGAAAAAGGCGAAGCGGTGACCGGGCAACCGCTGCTCGACATCGAGAACCTGCGGGTCAGCTTTCCCAGCGAGGAGGGCCGGATCGAGGCGGTCCGCGACATCAGCTACACCGTCTCCGACGGCGAGGTGCTCGCCATCGTCGGTGAGTCGGGTTCGGGCAAATCGGTGGCGTCCCTCGCGGTGATGGGCCTGCTGCCCGAACACGCGCGTGTCACCGGATCCATCCGGTTGCAGGGCCGCGAGTTGCTGGGCATGGGTGACAAGGAACTGTCGGCGCTGCGTGGGAAGTCGGTCAGCATGGTGTTTCAGGACCCGCTGTCCGCGCTGACGCCGGTGTACCGGGTCGGCGACCAGATCGCCGAGGCGTTGCTCGTCCACGGCCGGGCAAGCAGCAAGAAGGACGCCGAGCAGCGCGCCGTCGACCTGCTCGACCTGGTCGGGATCCCCGATCCGGCGGTGCGCGCCAAGGCCTTTCCGCACGAGTTCTCCGGCGGCATGCGCCAGCGCGTCGTGATCGCCATCGCGATCGCGAACGATCCCGCGCTGATCATCTGCGACGAACCGACCACCGCCCTCGACGTGACCGTGCAGGCGCAGATCCTGAATCTACTGCGCAAGGCGCGTGATCTCACCGGCGCCGGCGTCGCGATGATCACCCACGACATGGGCATCGCGGCGACCCTCGCCGACCGCGTGGTGGTGATGTACGCGGGCCGGGTGGTGGAGTCCGCGCCGGTGCGGGAACTGTTCGCCGAACCCCGAATGCCCTACACCGCAGGACTACTTGTGTCCGTTCCGCGGATGGACGCGCCGATCCGCAGCCGCCTGGTCTCGATCGCCGGCGCCCCGCCCGCCCTGCATTCGCTGCCACCGGGTTGCACGTTCGCACCGCGATGCCCACTCGCCGTGGACGCCTGCCTGCTCGCCGAACCGGAACTCGTCGCGACCGGGCCGGCCCACCGGGCGGCGTGCATCCGCGTCGACGAGAGTGGCACCCGCGACCTGTTCACGGCGTATCGGCAGGATCAGCCGGCCCCCGCCCCCACTGCGCAGACGGCACCCGAGCACCGGGTGGTGCTGCAGGTGACCGATCTGGTGAAGACGTATCCGTTCACCAGTGGTCTGGTGTTCCGCCGCAAGCGCGGTGAGATCCGGGCGGTCGACGGCATCACGTTCGACATCCGGGCGGGTCACACACTGGCGCTGGTGGGCGAATCCGGCTCCGGCAAATCGACGACGTTGACGCAGGTCCTCGACCTGTCCGCGCCGGAATCCGGGTCGATCGAGGTGCTGGGTGCCGACGTCGCGGCGCTGAGCGCCCATCGCAGGCGCGCCCTCCGGCGGAAGATGGCCGTCGTCTTCCAGGATCCGACGGCGTCCCTGGACCCCCGGCTGCCGGTGTTCGACGTGCTCGCCGAGCCGCTCCGGCTGGACGGGCGCGGTCGCGAGGAGATCGGCCGCCGGGTACCGGAACTGCTCGACCTGGTCGGGCTGCGACACGAGCACGCCGACCGGTATCCGGCCGACTTCTCGGGCGGCCAGAAGCAGCGGATCAGCATCGCCCGGGCGCTCGCCCTCGATCCGGAACTGCTGTTCCTGGACGAACCGGTGTCTTCGCTCGACGTCTCCATCCAGGCCGGGGTGCTCAACCTGCTGCGCGACCTGCAGGAGCAGCGGGGCATGTCGTACCTGTTCGTCTCCCACGACCTGTCGGTGGTCCGCAACATCGCGCACGACGTCGCGGTGATGTACCGGGGCAGGATCGTCGAGTCGGGGGCCGCGCAGACGATTTTCGAGGATCCGCAGCACGAGTACACCCGGGCACTGCTCGCGGCAATCCCCGTTCCGGATCCGACCGATTTGGCACACTAGGGTCAGCGAACTTCGAGGAAGGGCACATCCATGAGGATTCGTTCGGCGCGCACCCGCCTCGCGGTATCGTTCCTGGCCGTCGGCCTCGTTCTCGCCGGCTGCGGGGGTTCGGACACCGGCGCCGGGACCGGATCCGGGTCGCTCGGCACCACCAACGACATCAATCCGCACGACCCCAGCGAACTGCGCGACGGCGGAAACCTGCGGTTGGCGTTGTCGGGTTTCCCCCCGAACTTCAACACGCTGTCCAACGACGGCAACGATTCCGAGATCGGCGGCATGTTGAAGCCGATGATGCCCCGCGCGTTCGGCACCGACGCGTCGGGGGCCCTGTCGGTGAACCACGACTACTTCGTCGACGTCGCGCTCACCGGCACCGATCCGCAGCAGGTCACGTACACGATCGACCCGAAGGCGGTGTGGTCGGACGGCACCCCGATCACGTGGGAGGACATCCAGTCTCAGGCAGCGGCGCTCAGCGGGAAGAACAAGGAATTCCTGATCGCGAACACGTCCGGGTTCGAGCGGGTGGATCGGGTCGAGCGCGGGGTCGACGACCGTCAGGCGGTGATCACGTTCGCCGAGCCGTACGCCGAATGGCGGGGCCAGTTCGCGGGCAATTCGATGCTCTACCCGAAATCGGTCACCGCGACCCCCGCGGCGTTCAATACGAGCCTGCGCGACGGGATCTCGGTGACGTCGGGACCGTTCCAGATCGCGTCGATCGACCGGGCGCAGAACCGGATCACGTTGGGCCGCAACCCCGCGTGGTGGGGTAACACCCCGAAACTCGACACCATCACGTACAGCGTGCTCGACGACTCCGCGCGCATTCCCGCCCTGCAGAACAACGAGATCGACGCGTCCGGGCTGGGCACTATCGACGAGGTGAAGACGGCGGAGGGATCGGACGGCATCGCGATCCGCCGGGCGCCGGGAACCCAGTTCTCGCACATCACGTTCAACGGCGCGGACGGATCGATCCTCGCCGATCCGGAATTGCGGGTGGCGCTGTCCAAGGGCATCGACCGGCAGGGCATCGCGACCGCGATCCAGAACGGTCTGGTCGACGACCCGAAGCCGCTGAACAACCACGTCTACCTCAGCGGTCAGCAGGGCTACCAGGACAACAGCGCGGCCGTCGCCTACGACCCGGAGGAGGCCGCGCGGCGGCTCGACGAACTGGGCTGGAAACTCAACGGCGAGTTCCGGGAGAAGGACGGGCGCCGACTCGAGATCCGCGACGTGATGTACCAATCGACCACCTGGGTCCAGATCGCGCAGATCGTTCAGCAGAACCTCGCGCAGATCGGCGCCAAACTGAACATCGACACCCGCGGCGGCACCGGATTCTTCACCGACGTCATCCAGCCCGGCGACTTCGACCTCGCCCAATTCTCCTGGGTGGGTGATCCGTTCCCGCTCAGCGGCCTCCCGCAGATCTACGCGTACAACCCCGACGACCTGCAGGGCAACTACGGCCGGATCGGCTCGCCCGAACTGAACGCGCTGATCGAGCGGACCATCTCGGAACTCGACCCGCAGAAGGCGATCGAACTGGCCAACGAGGTCGACACCGAGGTGTTCGAGGAGGGGTTCTCGCTGCCGCTGATGCAGGCGCCGGGCAACGTCGCCGTGCGCGACAACCTGGCGAACTTCGGCGCCGCCGGTCTCGCGTCCTACGACTACACCAAGATCGGCTTCCTGAATTAGCGGGTTCGCGGCCGTGCGCTACCCGGTGACCGTCGCCGTGGGCGCACTGCTGGTATGCGGCGGGTTCGCCGTGGTCGCCGACGCCGATCAACTCAGCGCACTCGTCGTCGTGGCGGCGGCGGTGCTCGGGGTCACCGGCTACACCTGGTTCGCGGCCACCCGCGCGGCATCGGGGCCGGGACGGCAGGCCACGGTGCACCGAGTTCGCCAGCAGCACCGGCTGACCAGCAGGTCCTGGATCGAGGTCCGTGAGGAACCGGGTTCACGGTGGATTCCGGTGTTCTTCGATCCCGCCCTGATCACCCTGCCGACCCCGACCGCGGCGATGGTGCACGACGCGGGCCGCCGCACCGTGGTGGTGTGGGACGGCCGTCGGCTGCTCCCGTCCGGGCAGGCGCGTCGTTCGGAACCGCCCGGCCGGTTGATCGACAACCCGTCGCGCCCGGATCCGGACGGTCCGGTGCGCGCCCGAGTGGCGGTCCGTCCCGCCCGCAGGCTCGTCCTCGACGCTCAGTTCGCGGTGGCGGCGCCGTTCGCCGGGGCACTGTGGGTGTACGTCGCGGGCGGCGGACTTCCGGCATTCGCCGGCGCGACGTGCGTGGCCGCGGCCGTCGCCGTGTGGTTGGCGGCGATCCGGGGCTCAGACCCCAGCTGAGGCGGGCTACGACATGGTGACGCCCGCGCTGACGAAGCACGGCAACAGCCCGGCGATCTCACTCAGCACCGGCCCGAACCCGACGGCGGCCGGTACCGGGTCGTTGACGAACGCGACACCCCGGAACCCGGTGGTGAGGTTCGTGAACTGCACGACGGCGCCGTTCCACTGCGCGAACGGCGCGGCGGTGGTGTACCGGATCCGGTCGGGTCCGACCCGTTCGGCATTGAACGTGAGCCAGGCTCCGGGGGCGCACGTCGACATCGAGCCGGGGACGAACGGCGCGGCGGAGGCGGCACCGGGCACTGCGAACGACAGTGCGCCCGCGACGGCGATCACTGCGCCCAGCCGACCCAGCACTTTTCGAGTAGACATCGGAATTCCTTTCGGGGCGCGCCAATCCGTCTCCCCGAGTACGGCGGAACCGCGTCACTGAGTGTGAATACCAGGTCCGAGAATTATATCTCCGCAGGTACCTCCGGCCGCTAGTCACCGACGTCCAATTCGAGGCGGTCCTCGTCGAACCGGACCACTCGAACGGTGCGGGTGCCGCCCGCCGCCGTGGTCATCTCGAGCCGCCCGTCGTCGTCCGCGGACACCCACGTTCCCTCCCGTGGTTCGTCGGCGTCGCCCCGGCCGATCGCCCAGTCGACGAACGAGCCGTCCGGCCGGAATTCGATACCGCCGCGCCCTCGCGCCCGCGGGAAGTCGAATCCGGCGGGCCGGTACACCCGAACACCGTCGTGGTCCTCTTCGAAGGAATGCCGCCAGCGTCCCGCGGCGCCCGGGGCGACCAGTGCGGAGACGGCCGGACTCGCTGCCTGCCCGGTCCACAGCGCCTTCCGGACGCCGTCCAGGCACGCCCCCATCCGGGCGCCCTGGCCCTTGGTGAACATCACCATCCCCGCGTCGTCCGTGTAGTCCATGTAATCCATGAACAGGTCGCCGTGCGGGCCGTTCCCGCAACTGATGTGCGGGAATCGCGGCATCCCGACGTTCTGCCCGCCCTGATTGGGGGTGTCGGCGACCTCGTCGGAGCCCCGGCACCCGGTGCCGTCGTCGCCCCAGATGTGAAAGAGGTTGAGGTAGTGCCCGATCTCGTGGGTCGCGGTGCGCCCGAGGTTGAACGGGGCCCGCGCGGTGCCCGTCGTGCCGAACGCGGTGTACGTGATCACGACGCCGTCGGTGGCGACGGGGCCGCCGGGGAACTGCGCGTAGCCGAGCAGACCACCGCCGAGCGCGCAGACCCAGATGTTGAGGTATCTCTGCGTCGGCCACGGGTCGGCGCCGCCGGTCTCCGCGGATTTCACGCCGTCGTTCTGGTCGAACGAGTCGATTTCGGTTGTGGTGCGGGTGATTCCGTTCGACGGCCGGCCGTCCGGGTCGGTGTCGGCGAGGAAGAATTCGACTCGGGCGTCGCCGATCAGCGGCTCGAACACGGGCGGAACGGTGTCGATGTCGTCGTTGGCGGCCCGGAAGTCCTTGTTGAGCACCGCGATCTGGCTCTCGATCTGCGCGTCGGAGATGTTCTGCGCCGCGGGTCTTCGACACGACGTGCACGACCACCGGAATCCGTATGGGCCCGCGGGCGGCGATCGACTGCAGCGGTTCCAGTTCGATGCTCTGGTTTTCGATTTCCGAGCGGGCGATGCGGTACGACTCCGACTCGGTCAACAGCCGGCGGTGCACGTCCATCGCCCCGCACGTGCGGCGGGCCGGCAGTTCGACCGCTGATTCGTTGGTGCTCATGACGTCGGGTTCCCTTCCGGTTTCAGAGGATCAGGTCTTGGGGACGGATCAGTTCGCGGGGCAGGCTGCTCGCCTCGATCCCTTCGAGCGGGTCGGCCGCGATGTAGGGGTCCAGGCCCAGACCGGTCAACTGAGCGATCCGCCGGACGGGTACCTGGAATGTGCGGTACGCACCGTAGGAGAACGCCTCCTCCCCCTCGGCGAACTCGTCGAGCAGGGCGGCCTGGCTGAGCAGGTATCCGGTGACCGAGAGGCTGCCGTCCGGCTTCACCATGGCCACCGCCTTCCAGAACTGACGTGGCAGGGCCACACCGCGATACTCCGGGTCGTCGGAGGCGAGTACGGGTCCGGTCACGACGGTGACGGCGAGATCGGCGTTGTCCGCGTTCTTCAGGACATAGTCCTCGAGTCCCAGCCACAGCGTCTGGCCCGCGTTGAAACTGTGATGTTGCGGAGTGCAATTGGTGAAGTGGAACGTGTCGTCGTTCGCCGCCTTCGCCAGCGGTCCCCAGGCCGGGTCGAGTCGTCGCACGAGGTGCCCGCGGTCGAGCGGATTGTCGCGGTACACGTCCTCTCCCGTCTGCTGATCGGCGGGAAGCCGGGGGTCGAGAATCCATCTGTCGCTGTCGCGCCGGGGGCTCTGCGACTGCCGTCCGTCGATGTTCACGGCGGTGAACAGCGCCAGCGCCCGCTCGCGGTGCATCACGACGCTGAAGTGGTGATACTTCAATTCCGGCGACGCCACCGCAGGCACCTCGGGTCGCGGAAGTGGTAGCGGCACCCGCAGGAAGTTCTCGTCGTACCCACCCCGGGTGCCGTAGTTCGGATCGATCGAGATCGCTTCCGGCGCGGCGGCCGGTGACTCGACGGATCCGAGACGCACCGTGATCTCGAGGGGAACCCGGACGGTCACCTCCCGTTCGTGTTCGAGCACCGGGCGCACGGCCTGTGCCGTTCGCTCGGCGCCGAGGACCTCGTCGACGAGGTCCCGCGACTGCGGGGTCAGGTTCTGCGCACGCACGTATTCGAGTATGCGGCTGATTCGCACCCCCTCGTTGAGGACTCCGCCGAACTCGGTGTGCTGCGGCGCCCGCACACTCGCGTGATGCAGGGCGACCACCTCCCACTGGTCGTTGAACACCGGTGATCCCGAGGATCCGGGTTCGGTGTCGGCGGAGTAGTGCAGGAACCGTTCGGGAATGTCGACGATGCGGTTCTCCCGCAGCGCGATCTGCTTCTTCTCGCCGCGGGGATGCTGCACGATGGTCACGAACTCACCGATGACGGCCTTGCCCTCCGCCTGGATCAGCGGGCTGAAGCCGAACTGCGCGAGCGTCCCGGGCTCGGCCCCGACCGCGACCAGCGCGAAATCGCGGTCCCGGTCGGCGAGGTAGAACCGCCCCGGATCCAGCGGAAACATCTGCACGGGACGCGGTTTGCCGTCGACGCCGTCCTGGTAGTCGAATTCGATCACGCTGCTGCGGGCGGTGTCGGCGTCCGGCAGCACGTGGTGGTTGGTGAGCAGCAGGGCAGGTGAGACGAGGAAGCCGGTGCCGTAGCCCTGCAGGGTTCCCCGTGCGTCGCGGATGTTCACCCGTCCGATGGACCGGGCGGCGGCGACGCCGGCATCGAGGTAGCGGGCGCCGACGAAATCGGCTGTGCCCAGGATCTTCTCGAGAACCCTGGTGTCCGACTCCCCGTCACTCTCGCCGTAGTAGCGACCGAGCCGGTCCACCCGCTTCGCAATCCGTTCGGGCGTATCCGCCGCGGCAACACCGCCGGGACCGTTGAGTGCGTCCACGTGCTCGCCACGCTGGGGTGCCCGTTCCCGTGCACGTAGTTCTGCCGCATCGTGTTGTCGTTGCCGTTCCGCCTCGAACGTTCCCGTGGGCGTGTCGATGGTGGTCATGGCTCGGTCCTCACGTAGGCGGCGGCTCGGTGTGCTTGCCAGCCTTCTCGCCGCGGCCCGACCGGTCATGCGTAGCCGACTACTCGTTTCTCGGTCCGGCCGCGGCGCCTGCGGGTTCGTATTTTTCGACGCCGTTCCGGACGACCCGCCGGATGCGGGTGCCGTCGGCCACCAGGGCGTCGAGCAACGGAACCGCCAGTTCCGGGCGGATCGGGATTTCCGCGAGCAACTGCCCGAGTTCGAGCGTGCCCGACCCGAGGGCTCCGACGATGACCTTCCGCCGCGCGCTGTCCAGTGCCGCCTCGACGTCGAGTTGCTTCGCGGTGTCACCCCGCGCCGTCGGTATCGGTGTCGCCGTCCCGACCAGCAGCGCCCGGACGTCCCGCGCGGCCAGGTCGCGGTCGGTCGCCCACACCAGCATCGCCGCGACGGCCACGTACAGCGCCGCGAAGGTCGTGCCCTCCATCTCCGGTCGGTCGACGAGCCGCTCGCACGTCGTCCCGGTGATCGTCCGCGGCGCGTAGACGTCGGGTTTGCCTGCGTCGGGGAAGTACGGGGTTTCGTGGGTGAGGGTGCCGTCGTCCTCGACGGCACCGACGGCGAACGCGTCCGCACTCCACGCGGGATACGCCGGCTCGTCCGAGTGGTCGCCCGAGACGATCACGAGTTTTCCGTCGCCGACCAGGCGCGCGATGACGGTGTTCTGCGCGTCCGACGGGACCGCGTTGCCGTAGTCGAACACCAGGATGTCCGCGTCGGCGCGGGCCGCGTCCTCCAGCCACCGGCAGACGTCGCGCTCGGACGGGACGCCGTGCGCGAACGCCAGCTCCTGAGGCAGGAGTTCGGCCAGCGCCGATTCGCCCTGCCCCGTCTCACCGGCCACCACCCGGCCCGGAACGTCGTGCCGGATGGCGCACTGCGTGACGGCCACCGCGATTTCCTCACGGCGACCGGCGGTGAACGGTCCCGCTACCGCCAACCGCAGTGCGCGCCGCACCGGCGCCGCGGCGGCCGCCTCTGCCTCGGGTGCCCCGGCGCCGGCGCCGAAGAAGTCGGACCCGTTCGTCACCGGCGGTGCCGGCTTCGCGGCGCCGACACCGAGTTGCCGGACGAGCAACGGCAGGTCCCGCGGTTCGAACGTGCCGTTCTGGGCGGCGAGATCCGCCAGTTGCTCCCACAGTTCCAGGTGCCGCACGTCGGTGTAGAGCCGGGAGAGGTCCTGCTCCGGGTAGCGCGTCAGCGTGGGCAGATTGCGCCGGATCCATTGCCACACTTCGGGCCAGGACAGGGCGTCGAGGCGGATCGTGCGCACTTCGGCGGCGCGGAGCGAGTCGGTCAGTCCGGCGAGTTCCCCGGTGGTCGCCACGGCGAGCCGCGCGTCGCCTCGACGTTGGGTCAGCAGAACCAGGGCGGCGAGGAGGTCCGAGGCGCCGGGGGCGTCGCCGACAAGCAGGTCTCCGTCGTCGACGACGATCGCCGTGGGGACTTCGGTGAGGTCGTCGAGTAGTCGCTCCCACCAGTCACCGGCGCTGAGCCTGCCCTGCCGGGCGGTGCGCACCCCGGCGTCGTCCAACAGCTCGGCGACGAGCCGGGACAGTTCGTGGAGCGGGTCAGGTTTCGCGAGCAGCCGTTTCGTGCTGACGAACAGGTTCGCGATCTGCGGTTCGAGCTCTTCGAGCACGCGGTCCAGGAGGGCGGTCTTTCCGGTGGAGGGCATCCCCACCACGTGGAGCAACCGGGCGGACGTCCGCCCGGACAGCACGTCCACTCCCTCCCGCAACTCCGCGAGGCGGGAGATGAAGCGGAGTTCGCCCTGGCGGATCCCGATCCGCCGCGAGATCCGGCGGGGCGACGGTTCCGGCCGGGCCTTCGCGTCCGGGTCGATGATCGCGCCGGGTTCGCTCCCGCCGACGAACAGGCAGGGCACCGCCCAGTCGAGCAGAGGGTCGCCGCTGTTCTCGTCGCCGTTGATGGCGAGCCGCGCCAGCCGCAACGCCTCGGCGACGGGCTGGCCGGCGGTCAGTGCCTCGTAGAAGAAGCGCGTCAGCAGGCGCTCCGTCCGGAACGGCAGCACCGCCTGCATGCCGATCACCATCGGGCACGCATCACGCACACAGATGTCGGCCGACGACAGCGGCCCCGGCCACGGGTCGTCGTCGGTGGCCCCGTCCGGCGCGCGGGCGGTCTCGCAGCCCGCGAACACCGCAAGCCGGAGGTCCGGCAGTTGCTGCAACAGCAACGCGAACTCCTGGCTCGGCAGGAGCATCCCGCGCCCGTTGCGCCGCTCCACCTTCAGACCGTCCGGATTGGCGTGCCCGAGATAGTGGAAGAGGTGAAACCCTCTTCTCTGCATGCCCATTCGACTGCGGAGACGTTCGACGGACGGGCGGTCCTCGACCACCACCCGGAGCAGACCACGATCGACCAGGGGCCGCAGTTCCGCCAGCAAGCTGCGTTTCTCGGCATACAGGTCGAACGGGGCCTCGGAATCTTCCGGGCCCTCCCGCAGCGGACTCGACATCACCAGCAGGAGATTGAGCGGCGGCACGATCGGCGTCTGCCGGATCGGGTACGTGCGCGACCGTCCGGACCGCACCACGTGGACGTCGCGCGCCATGGCGAGGAACTGGTCGGGGCGTTGCGGATCCAGCAGCAACTCCCACGGCCAGGCGCACACTTCCTGTGGCGCAGCGAGGATCCGCACGAGCAGCTGAGTTCCCGCCCGCCCGGCGAGTCCCCGGCTCTGTTGCAGCAGCGTTTCGACCTCGGGGATCCCGAACACCAGATCCGTCAGCACTTTCCCGACGTCGAGCGCGTGGGCCGCGGCGTCGGTGCGCGCGTGCCGGACGGTGTCGGTCAGCCACCCGGACGGCGCGTCGATCGTCTTTCCTGTGACGTCGTTCGGCAGTTTCCATTCCGGGATCTCTCGCCGCACCGCGAACACGGAGCCCATCCAGGACTGCGCCGACAGCCAGACGTGGTCGCCCGCCCGGAGGACGCTGATCTCCAGTTCCTCGAAACCGGTTGCGGGTCTCATGCTTCCGCGCTCCTAGACGTCCACGGACCGGGCGATCTCGTCGAGGTCGACCACACTCGCGACGTCGGTGACCGGGTGCACCCCGGGCGCGCGCACGGTGATCCGGTAGTCCTGGGCGGGTAATCCGTCGAGGACGGCCTGCTGCCAGCCGTCGACGGCCGGCGACAACGGGTGCTGCCTGCTCGGACCGCCTGCGAGGGGCTCGACCGACGCGACCAGCCGAGCACCCCCTGCACCGGTGCGCGCGCGGATCACCAGCGGCTCGGCGGTCGTCACGTCGTCGACCTCCAGCGCCACCGATTCGTTCACCGCCGGAAACACGTTCGGGGGCGCGAGAACTGCGGTGGTCAGGATCCCGCCCACATGGTCGAGCACCGGGTCGTCGTTCTGCAGGGACCCGTGCCGCTGGCTGAAGAACGCTGCGTTCTTCCATCCCGTCATGAGCTCGTGCGGGGTGGCCGACAGCTTCGGCACGGTGCCGTCCCCGCCGATCTCCCCGGGCCCGCGGACGGTCATCGGCTCGACCTTCGTCCCGGCGAGCCGGGCGGCCCACTTGGTGGGCTGGAAGTCGCCGATCACCGGACGGATGTCGTAGCCCTCGGGTCCCGACTTCAGCCGCGCGTCGACGGTGTCGCGCAGGTCCCGGTGCAGGCGCACCGCCGCCCCCATCCGGCCGGCGTCGAGACCCGTCCCCGACCAGTCGAGCGCCTTGTCGTCGAGTGCCCGCCACGACCCGTCGTCGCCCGCCATGCACCGATACGACGGCAGCAACTGGTAGGCGGACGTGAACGACCCGATCAGCGCACCCAGGTCCACGGTGAACGGGCCCCAGCCCTTGCGGAATCCGTTGACGAGGAAGTCGAGCGCATTGACCGAACCCGAGTACGGGGTGCCGAACGTGACGAGGGTGCGGGTGTCACGCCAGCCGTCCAGCAGTTCGAGGAACAGTCGGGCGACGATGCCGCCCATGGAATGGCACACCAGCACCAGCTTGGCGTCCGCGTTGCCCGACTTCTCGCGCCACCGTCCCAGCCAGTCGTGGGATCGCCGGGCCAGCGTGCGGGCCGCCACCCGGTTGTCGCGCCGCCAGTCGTAGGGCAGTTCGAAATAGTTGTCGCCGGGAACGGCCCCGAATCGGCGGACCAGGTCGTCGCGGAACTTCGTGTAGCCGTCGATCTTCCAGTCCAGCCCGGGAACGAAGTGGAAGTCCGGTACCAGCCGGGTGGCCACGACGCCGTCGCCGAGGTCGTCGGCGTCCGGGTCGTCGCCGTCGAGTGTCAGGCGTTTGATGTTCCTGCCCAGCGACAGCACGCTCGCCAGCGCGACTCCCGGTGTCGGCGCCCACACGTCCTTGCCGTCACGCGCGAGAACCGATCCGCCGATACCGGGCAACAACACGACGACATCTTTCATCATGGCCTCCGGGATCGAACGCCCATAAGAGGGCGGCTTCGAATCCCAGTCTTCTCTTACTCGCCGCAATACACACGAGTAGCGGACCACTCGGTTTGCAACTTTTCGGCGGGCCGCCGACGCTCAGCGCTGCGCGAAGTTGAGGTAGGCCTTCGACGGCGTCGGGCCGCGCTGGCCCTGGTACTTGGAGCCGACGGCCGAGCTGCCGTACGGGTGCTCCGCCGCGCTGGAGAGCCGCAGCAGGCACAGCTGGCCGATCTTCATCCCCGGCCACAGGGTGATGGGCAGGTTCGCGACGTTGGAGAGTTCCAGCGTGATGTGCCCGTTGAAACCGGGGTCGATGAACCCGGCCGTCGAGTGCGTGAGCAGTCCGAGGCGGCCGAGCGAGGACTTGCCCTCCAGACGTCCGGCCAGGTCATCAGGCAGCGAGCACACCTCCAGCGTGGAACCGAGGACGAACTCTCCCGGGTGCAGAACGAACGGCTCCCCTTCCGCCGGCTCCACCAGCGTGGTCAGCTCGTCCTGCCGCTGAGCTGGGTCGATGTGCGTGTAGCGGGTGTTGTTGAACACCCGGAACAGGCTGTCGAGGCGCACGTCCACGCTCGAGGGCTGGACCATCGAATCGTCGAACGGGTCGATGCCCAGACGTCCAGTGGAAATTGCGGCACGGAGATCGCGATCGGAGAGGAGCACAGGTAGAGGTTAACGGGTGTGGATGGCCATCGAGAGCAGCAGTTCGGTGCAGGTATCCACCAGCTCCTCCTCGGGGAGTGTCACGGTCCCGTTCAGCCATGCCGTCAGGGTCTGGGCGAGGCCGCCGACCATGAAGTGCGCGGCGAGGTCGAGGCGCGGGCTCTCGGCCACCTCGTAGTACCCGACCGTCTGCTTCGTGACCAGGCCCGCGAACAGTCGCGAGCTGTCGAGGCGACGCTGTGCCAGCACCGCGCTCGACTGCGCCACCGAGAACATCAGCCGGCCGTGGCGCGGATCCTCGGCGACCTCCCGCACGATGTTGCGGACCCCGGCCCGGACGATCTCGCGCTCCCCCGGCCCGGCGTTCGTCACGGCGTCCAGGGTGCTGGTCGCGATGCGCTCCACGACGTGGTCGTACACGGCGACGGTCAGCGCGTCGCGGTCGGGGAAGCTCTCGTAGAAGTAACGGGTGGCGAGTCCGGCCTGCTTGCAGACTCCGCGCACCGTCAGGGCGTGGTCGCCGTCCGCGCTGCCGAGCAGGTCGAGTCCGGCCTCGATGAGCTGGCCGCGTCGTTCCGATCGACGCTGGTCACCCTCTTGGCCGCCGTACACCCTGTCCGACGCGATTGCCATGGAAACATCTTCGCACTTGCCTCTGGACTCGCCACATATATGTGAGTACGGTCGTATTCAGATAGGAATTCACCGCTTGCGACAGGAGTGCACATGTCGACATCTCTCGAGGTGCCGGACCGACTCGAACTGGTCATGGACGGCGCCGGCCTACTCGCCGGTGCAGCAAACGTGATCATGCAGCTCTCCCACCCCGCCGTCGGATACGGCGTCGTGGAAAGCCGCGTCGAAAGCGGACAGATCTTCCGGCACCCGATCAAACGAACCCGGACCACCCTCACCTACCTCGTCGTCGCCGCGCGCGGCACCGAGGAAGAGAAGGCCCAGTTCCGCAACGGCGTCAACCGCGCCCACGCCAAGGTGCGGTCGGGGCCCGACAGCCCCGTGCAGTACAACGCGTTCGACCCCGAACTGCAGCTGTGGGTCGCGGCCTGCATCTACCGCGGGTTCGAGGACGTCCACCGCTCCATGCACGGCGAATTCACCCCCACCGAGAGCGAATACTTCTACCAGCAGGGCGCCACGTTCGGCACCACCCTGCAGGTGCCGAAGGAGATGTGGCCCGACGACCGAGCCGCCTTCGACGAGTACTGGGAGAAAGCGCTCGCCAACGTGTCGATCGACGACACCATCCGCGAATACCTGGTCGCCCTCGCCAAGGTCGAATTCATGCCCGCCGTCGTGTCACGGTTGTTCGGCCGCCTCAACCTGTTCTTCACCACCGGCTTCCTGCCGCCGCTGTTCCGCGACCAGATGCACCTCACCTGGACCGCCAAGGATCAGCGACGCTTCGACCGGACCATGAGCACCATCGGCGCCGTCAGCCGACGCATCCCCGTCACCATCCGCGAACTCCCCTACATCCTGCTCATGCGCGATCTCCGACGCAGAATGCGGACCGGCAAACCCCTCGTATGACACTCCACGCGTGTGCGCGCGTAGTCCGGATCACCATCTGATAATGTTGCCGCCGCAAGGTGTTGGGCCTGCCTACGGGCGCCCAATATCGTGCGCGCCGATGTAGTTCAATGGCAGAACATCAGCTTCCCAAGCTGAATACGCGGGTTCGATTCCCGTCATCGGCTCCATGGGGTGTTCACCCAATAGCGCCTGTTGGGTTCACCTATTGGCCCGGGATCGGATCCGGACGCTAATTTCGGCGCATTCGACGCTGTGACGCCCGTTTCCGACGAATCTTCGGTCAGCCTGCGAGACGTTCGACGCTGTGGGAGCAGCAATTCTGGTGAACCCGTGCCTGATGATGGGCTCTTTTTGCCAGGCAGGCGAGGTCGGCTACCGGGATCCGTGGATTCCGGTGCCGGGGCGGGGGCGCTATCTGCCCGGTCCCGTGGCGGCCAGGGATGCTGCGTGCCGCGTGGCGGAGTGGGTGCTGCGACGCCGCCGACGGGGTCGGCGTTCGGGTTCCGGTTCGCCGAGGAACCGACCCCACGAGCCGAGAACCTCGCGCCGGGTGGCCCAGTCGTGGAGATTGAGGATGTTCAGCGCGGCGAAGGTGAAGCCGGCGAGCAGGGTGTAGCGGCGGAGTCCGAATCCCATTCGAGCGTCCGGGTCGACGGTGTACCGGCAGCGGCCGTCGGCGCCGGTCGGGGCGTCCGGCCGGTGATGACCGCGGCGGCGGGCATGCGGGTGCGCCGGGTCCGGCGGCGCGAGCGGGTAATCGGGTGGCGGCGGCGAGTCGGGCTCGGCGTCGACGAGTGGTTTGCGGTACCGCACCCGCCCCCAGGTCGAGATGTCGGTCGAATCCAAAGCCACGGCCCCGGTCGGCAGGTGATTCCACAAGGTGGCATGTCCTGTACTACTTCGAGACCCATGAGCGTCCCCTTGTGTCAATTCTCGAGCGTTGGGATGCGGACTGCTGGCGGCATGCGGAGGACAAGGCAGACGGCGACCGAATCGAGGTGTTCATTCAAGCAGTCGGTCGCAATGCGGAGATTCCGGGGATCGTTCAGCTATACCTCGCTTTCGCCATCGAAGCCGCTAAACCGGAGCACCCCGCTCACGAATACTTCCACGCCCGCTTCTCGCGCATCCAAATCGGCCTGGCGGACGCCATCAAGGAGCGTCAGCGATCAGGACACCTCGCTTCCAGCGTACTTCCGTCGTCGCTGGCACAACGCCTGATCGCAGTTGCTGACGGACTTCAGCTCCAAGCACTGCTGACGCCGGATATTGATGTTGTACAGCAACTTCGCCAAACCCTCGACGAAGTCTCAACCGATACCCTGGTGAAGAAGTAGCCCGACACCTGACCATTTCTCCGGAACGGTGACCCCACAGAGTATCTCGGATTCGAAGCATCTAATCACCGCAGCCACTCGCTACGATTCCCAGTCGAACGCATCGGACTTGACAGAGAAGGCACTCAACGTGCCAACTCGACAATCGGTTTCGCGATTGCCAGAACTATCACACCGTCCACGACCACCCGATCGTGGCGCCGCATCGACCCGATCCCCTACAGCCAGTCCGTGTCTGCCGGACCAGCCATTCGCCACTGAAATGCCGTACTGGCTCAGCTTCTCCTCACAGAAAGTTTGTAGCGACGTACGCTCCGTCTCGCCGAGCTCAGGTCCGGTCAACTTGCGATTGAGAAGACTGAGGGCTCGGCGATAGAAGACCTGAGCAGAGATCCCGAACTCGGGGAAGATCTGCTCATCGGCACCACCATAAGGGTGCCAGGCTCTAGTGAAATCCAACATCGCCCGGTCATGTAAGTCCATGTACCTCTCCTTGGACTGGATTCTGGTAGCTCCGGCAACTTGACTGCCCAACTACGTGTTGCGTCTTCGGCGCGAACGTGTGTTGTGCCGAGTATCGATACCTAAACGACAGTTCCGCGCGCAGCTCGCGCGCAACAGCAGCCTCGTCCTACGAACGGCCGTAGGGAGTCGGTGAGAGTGGCGGATGGCCAGGTCACGTTCGGATCATGGTGTTCGCTGATCGGTCGCGGGAGGCCAAGAGTTTGTCGCGTGCGTTATTGAGATGAGCCGCGGTTGCGTCCTGGACACCTTGCACGTCCCCAGCTGCGATCAATCGCAAAATTTCCGAGTGCTCTGCAGCGATGATGTCAGCACTGAGCAGTTGGTTGGCCTGCACGCGCGCCATGCAGAAGTGCGCCTCCGCCATCAGCGTGGAGTGCATCCGTTGTAGTCGCGGGCTGCCGTCTGCTTCGACAAGAGCCAGGTGGAAGTCAACATCCGCGGAGACGACCAAGGCCGCGTCACCGATTATTGCCGCGTGCTGCAAGGTTGCATTGGCGACAGTCGCCGCCGTCGGGACCGATGCGCGGCTGGCTAGTCGGGCATGAACGAATTGCTCGACGAGCAGCCGGCTGTCGTAGAGATCAGCGAGGTCGACAGCGCTCAGGACGGGCACCATGCACCCGCGACGCCCGTCTCGAATCAACAAACCGTCTGTGACCAGGCGGTCGACTGCCGCTTTGGCTGTCGGACGGCCGACTCCGAACCGCTCTGCGACTCCGACTTCGGTGACCACACCTCCTGGTTCTTCTCTTCCGGTAAGGATTCGCTCGCGCAATGCCTCTTCGACGGCATCTGCGACCGACCTGGTGCGCAGGTTGGATTCCATTGCCCTCCTCATGACCGACGTGAACTTCTGTATGACATGCAATCTTGACAGACAATATCGCAAAGAGCAGAGTGTGAGCACCCCCACTTTTCCCTTCGCATGAGAGATGGATTGCAGATGACGGTGATTGGTTTCATAGGTCCAGGTGTCATGGGACGGCCCATGGCGGCCAACCTGGTCGCAGCTGGGCACGATGTCCGGGTTTACGGACACTCCGACCGGTCACGCGCCCGTGCCGAGTCCACGGGCGGAACTGTCGTGGACAGCATTCGTGATGCCTGTGCGGGCGCCGATGTTGTCTTCACGATGCTTCCCGACGGCCCGGCAGTACTCGAAGCAGTGACCGGCGAGGACGGCGTCGTGGCCTCGATGACCCCGGGCACTGTACTGGTGGACCACAGCACGATTGCTCCAGCGGAATCGCTCGCGGTACACGCGGCTGCAGCCGAAGCTGACCTCCGCTGCCTCGACGCGCCGGTCAGCGGCGGCGAAGCGGGAGCGGTCGAGGGTGCCCTGTCGATCATGGTCGGCGGTGACCAGGAGACGTTAGATGAGGTGCGCTCCCTGCTCGAGGTCATGGGCGCCACCGTTGTGCATGTCGGCGATCCCGGATCAGGTCAAGTGGTCAAGGCGGCCAACCAGCTGATGGTGGCGGGCCACTTACAGATGCTTGCCGAAGCACTGGTGTTTCTCCGCGCACATGGGGCTGATCTGCCCAATGCACTCGACGTGCTCGGAGGCGGGCTCGCGGGCAGCACAGTCCTGGAACGTAAACGCGCCGCAATGCTCACCGGAGATTTCACTCCGGGTTTCCGGATTGCGTTGCACGACAAAGACCTTGGCATCGTATCCGAAGCGGTACGCGGTCGTGGCCTCGTCCTGCCGGCAACGGGCCTGATGTCCTCTCTCGTTGCCTCGGTCAAGGCACGTGGTGGAGCCGGTCTGGACCACGCGGCCCTCTATGGGCTCGCCCTCGAACTCAACGGTTTGAAGATCACCGACTGAAACCGGAGTCTTCAGCCTGCTGTCAGCAGGGTGGTGCGGAAGCACGTGTGCTCCCTACTCCTGGTTACCAATTTTCGCGTCTGGAGTGCAATGGCAGTGAAAGCTCCCCTCCCTCGGTCGAGGGGTTCCCTGATCGTCGCGCTGGTCGCGGCGCTGATCGCCGTTCTGGCCCTCTCCGGGTGTCGCCCACAGTCCACGGGGTTGACAGGGGCAGCGACCGGGCAGTTCGCGATCGGACAGACATCTCCGATCAACAACCTGTCGCCGCACCCGTTCAGTTCCTCGACTCAGGTGTGGGAGAAGGCGTTGTTCGACACCTTGGTCACGATCGATCCCGATCCGAAACCGAGTTTGGCCCGGACCTGGGAGGTGGCGGAGGGGTCTCGAACCTACACCTTTCATCTCACCCCCGGCGTCACCTTCACCAATGGCACTCCGTTGACCGCCCAGGTGGTCGTCGACAATTTGCTGTGGGCCGCCGATCCGGCGCACAAGGTGGCGGGCAATGCCGTGCTCCGGCCCGGCCAACCGATCGCGCTCGATCCGAACACGGTTCAGATTCGTTTCCCGGCACCCGTTCCGCAGTTGTTGTCCACCCTGGCCGTGGTTCCGATCATCGACCTGACGTCCGATCTCGCGACTCGACCCGTCGGGACCGGCCCCTTCAAGGTTGCCGAGTTCGTCCCCAATGACCACCTGAACCTGGTCCGCAACGAGAACTACTGGGATGCCACACGTCGGCCATCGATGTCGACGTTCAACGTTCGGGTGTACTCGGATGTCTCGGCGGCCACCGCGGCACTGAGCAGCGGTCAGATCCAGGCATTGGCATTTCCCCCGTTCGACCAGGTGACGTCGCTCCGCAAGCAGGGAAATCGTGTTGTCTCCACCGACGCACCCGGCAATTTCATGATCCGCGTGAACACATCGTCGGGCCCCTTGTCGAACCAGAAGGTTCGCCAAGCTCTGGCGGCGTCGATCAACCGCGACGCGTTCACGCAGCTCACCGGCGACGGTACGACTCAGCCCAACCGCAGCATTTACCCACCCTCGTCACCGGTGTTTGCACCCGAGGTCGGGCGGTGCGAGCACGACCTCGCGCACGCCAGGGATCTACTGGTGCAAGCCGGCTACCCCGACGGTCTCGACCTCACGATCGACGTGAGCTCGGTCCGACAGCCGGAACAGACCCGGTTCGCTCAGTTCTGGCAGCAGGACCTCGCCGAAATCGGGGTTCGCCTGAAGGTGAAAAATGTTTCGGGAACGGTGTTTTCGTCCAACATCATCGGTGGACAGTACGAGTTGTCCGCGGACTGGGTCCCCTGGGGTAACGCCGATCCCGCCTTGATCTTCATCACCGCCACGTTCACCCCGGGCGCCACACTCGAGAAATTCGCCGACCCCGAGTACGCCCGGATCGTCGATGCCGCCCAGACGGAACTCGATCCGGATGACAGGCTGGCCGCCTATCAGCAGATCAACCGTTACCTCGTCGACCAGGCCTTCGTGATCCCCATCGCTACCAGGCCCTTCCTGTACGCGGTGCGTCCCGGTATCGACTCATTCGACGTGGATCCGTTCGGGATGGTCGTCGCGACATCCATCACCAGCGCGGCATGACACCGCGCCAATCATCCCGAAAAGAGGTGTGCGCCCAATGCTGAACTTGATCGGTAAACGGGCCGGCCAGGGCCTGCTCACGATTTTCGCCGCGACGATCCTCATCTTCGCGATCCTGCGTCTGATCCCCGGAGACCCGGCGGTCTCGGTGGCAGGCCCGGACGCTTCTCCGGCCACGATCGCCGCCGTCCGGGAACAATATGGCCTCGACCGTCCACTGGTGGTGCAGTACGGAATCTGGTTGCAGAACTTACTGTCTGGCGATCTCGGCAAATCGTTCACGGCGCAGACCTCAGTCTTCTCCCTGATCGAGCCGACGATCGTACCGACCCTCTGGCTGGTCCTCGGCGGGGCCGTGTTGTCGGTGGCCATCGGTTTCGGATTGGGAATCGCAGCGGCGGTGCCACGACGTCGGGGCATCGATGCCGGCGTCACCGGATTCGCCTCACTTCTCTACGGTATGCCGGGTTTCTGGGTCGGATTGCTGTTGATTCTGGTGTTCGGTGTCTCGTTGAAGTGGCTCGCTGTCGGGGGCTTCATCGACCCGATCCACGACCCGATCGGCGGTGTGCAATCGCTGATACTGCCGTGGATCGTGCTGGCTATCGGCGTGGGCGGTTCCCTGTCGAAGTTCGTGAGAGCGTCCTACCTGGAGATACTCGAGGGTGATCACATCCGGCTCGCTCGCAGCAAGGGCGCCGGGGCTCTGCGAATTGTTCGGGACCACGTGTTCCGCAACGCGCTGGTGCCGATTGTGACGGTGCTGGGGGTCAGCTTCGCGGGCCTTCTCGGTAGTGCGGTCGTAGTCGAGTCGGTCTTTTCCTGGCCCGGTCTGGGCTCGCTGATGGTGCGGTCGGTGACCGCCAACGACTATCCGACGGTGCAGGCGGTCCTCCTCATCTATGTCGTGGTCTTCGTGGTCGTCAACTTCTTGGTCGACCTCAGCTACACCCTCATTGACCCCCGCATCCGGCTCGGAGGTTCCCGATGACAACCAGTTCGATCCCGACGCGGCGCACAGCCCCCACGGAAAGTCCGTTCGGTCCGCGGCGGCGAGTTGGCCGCGAGACGCTGAAGGCTTTGCTCCGGCAGCCTGCCGGAGCAATCGGGGCTGTGCTGACCGTGTTCTTCGTTGTCATCGCCCTGTTCGCACCTTGGCTCGCACCCCACCCCCCGCTTCTGGTCGATCCCTTTCAAGCACTGGCCGGTCCCAGTGGTGCTCACTGGCTCGGCACCGACGATCTCGGTCGCGACGTCCTCAGTCGGCTGTTGTATGGCGTGCGTCCCGCGCTGATCGTCGGCACCGTCGCGGTTCTGGTGGGCGGCTCGATCGGCATCATCCTCGGAGTACTCGCCGGTTACTACCGCGGCACGTTCGAAGCAGCCGTAATGCGATTGTGCGACATCGTGTTCGCCTTCCCTCTGGTCTTGGTCGGTGTGTGCACGGTCGTCATTCTCGGTCCGGGGGTGCTTTCCGTCGGCCTCGCGGTCGGAATCGGTACGATGCCGCTATTTGCCCGCCTGGCCCGCGCCGAGACGTTCGAAGAGACCTCCCGCGACTACATTCAGGCCTCCCGAGGCATGGGCGCGAACACCTCCTGGATCGTGGGCCGGCAGATCCTTCCCAACATCGCAGCCTCGATGGTGGTTCAGATGGCCACGGCAATCTCGGTATCGGTCGTCATCGCCTCGTCGCTGGACTTCCTCGGACTCGGCACCCAACCACCGGCGCCGTCCTGGGGAAACATGCTCCAGGAAAGTCGTTCGTACCTGGCCGTCGCACCCGTGTTCGCGATCGCACCCGGCCTGATCCTGACGGTCTTCGTGCTCGCGGTGAACATGCTCGCCGCCGGCCTCACCAATGCACTCGACCCCCGCATCCGCACCAAGCTCGTCGGACAGCGCCGCCCGTCGGCTCGCCGCCGAGGGGCCACCGCGGTGCCGGTACCTGCCATGGCAGCCGCCACCGATTCCCTGACGAAGGGCGACGACGTTGTTTGAACCATCGCTATCGAACCTGACCGTCCTCGAGCACACAGAAGCCGACCCCGACGCATCATCGGGACCGTTGCTCGAAGTCCGCGGTCTTCGTACCGAACTCGACACCGAGGCCGGCGTCGTCACCGCCGTCAGCGGAGTCGACCTCACTGTCGGGCCGGGCGAAGCACTCGGCATCGTTGGTGAATCGGGGTGCGGAAAGAGTATGACCGCGTTCTCGATCGCCGGGCTCCTGCCTCCGAACGGTCGGGTATCGGAAGGTCATATTCGATTCGACGGACGCGACCTGACGACTCTGAACGAGCGGGAACTGCGAAGAATCCGCGGCAAGGACATCGGGGTCGTCTTCCAAGACCCCCTCACCGCGCTGAACCCGACGATGACCATCTTCGACCAGGTCGCCGAGCCGCTTCGGTTGCACACCGATCTCAATCGCAGCGAGATCCGTGAACGTGTCATCGACACGATGACACTGGTTGGAATTCCGGATCCTGCCAATCGGCTGCGCAGCTATCCCCATCAGTTGTCCGGCGGGCTGCGCCAGCGGGTAGCGATCGGAATCGCGCTGGTGTGTCGGCCGAAGCTTCTGATCGCCGACGAACCGACAACCGCGCTCGACGTGACAATCCAGCGGCAAATTCTGCTCCTCATCGACCGTTTGCGTCGCCAACTGTCGATGTCGGTCATCCTCATCACCCACGACCTGGGCGTGATCGCAGGGCATGCCGATCGGGTCGTGGTCATGTACGCCGGCGGGGTCGCTGAAACCGCTCCGACCAGTGAACTCTTCCGCAACCCGCGGCACCGCTACACCGAAGGGCTGTTCGCAGCCCTGCCCGACCGAGTGACCGGCGCCGATCAACCACTGCGATCCATCCCCGGGACACCCCCCAACCTGCTCGACCCACCACCTGGCTGCCGCTTCGCACCACGTTGCCCGCAAGCCTCGGCGGACTGCACGCAAACACATTCGACACTCGTCGAGACGACGCCACTGCATCTGCACGCCTGCATCCACCCGGTAGAAACCGATGTCACGAACCAGACCCACCACTCCCCCGCGACCTCGCGACGACCCGCGGCAAACACGACCCACCACCCGGCGATACCAGCACTACAGCTCGAGCACGTCGTCAAGGACTACCTCGGGCCAGGTGGCGGATTGTTCACCAAACATCGTGGCCGAGTCAGCGCCGTCGCAGACGTGTCCCTGACCGTGCCCGCCGGCGAAACATTCGGACTCGTCGGGGAATCGGGCTGCGGCAAGTCCACACTCGCCCGGATGATGGTCGCCCTCGAAGAACCGACGTCCGGACGAATCCTGGTGTCGGGCGCGGATCTGACATCGCTGGGAGGTCGAGAGCTGCGCCGCAGGCGCCGCGATGTGCACCTGATGTTCCAGGACCCGTCCGGGTCGATGAACGGGCGCCGACGCGGACTGGAACTGCTGCGGGAGCCCTTCGCCGTGCAGGGAATCGGGGAACGTGGCAGCCAGAATCTCTCCATCGCCGAGCTCTTCGACATGGTCGGGCTTCCCCGCGCCATGGCGGACCGCTACCCGCACGAACTGTCCGGAGGACAACGACAGCGCCTCGCGTTGGCCCGAGCGCTGGCGCTGGGACCGAAGGTGGTCGTTGCCGACGAGCCCGTCTCCGCGCTCGATGTGTCGATCCAAGCGCAGATCCTCAACCTGATGAAGGACCTGCAACGCGAGCGCGGCCTCAGCTACGTCTTCGTCTCGCATGACCTTTCAGTGGTGCAGTACATTTCGCACACGATCGGGGTCATGTACCTCGGCAAGTTGGTCGAGGTCGGTGCCGCCGCGACGATCTACTCAGCCCCCGCCCATCCGTATACGCGTGCCCTACTCGACTCGGCTCCCGTCGCCGACCCGGATCGCACGATCTCCGCCGAGGCGATCGTCGGCGATCTACCGTCGGCGACCAACCCGCCTTCGGGCTGCCGGTTCCGCAAACGCTGCCCCCTTGCACAGGACGTGTGTGCTCAACAGGAACCTCTGCTGCGCGAAGTCATACCGGGACAACGGGTGGCCTGCCACTTCCCGCTCACCACCCCTGCGGCACGCATCCCGACCGACGTAGAGATGCCGTCCTTCCAGCAGAGTCGGATGCAACCGTGACCGAGCCGCTCACCCAGCCCGCGCCGCTGCGCCACCTCGGGCCGACCACTACCCTGCGCGCGTTGTCGTTGGTCCGCACCGGGGAAATCGTTCCCCTGAATCGAAGCCTCGACGAGCCACCTCTGGTTGACCCGCCAGTGGGGCGGCCTCCGCTGCAGCACATCGCGCGCATGCATAACAATGTGCGGCCCCGATCGGACGGCTCGCATGTCGTCGTCAACGACGACGTCATCACGGTCGCGATGCAGGGAACCAGCCACTGGGACGCATTAGCCCACTGGGGTGCGATCGAGCCCACGGACGATCACGTGTTTTTTGGCGGCCGGACGATGACGGAGACCCACCCCGAATTCGGAGCCAAGACACTGGGAATCGACCTGATCGCCGGTGGAGTGGTTACCCGCGGGCTCGTCCTCGACATGGTCGCCTTCCTGGCCGGCGATGATGCCGACTATCTGCCCGATGGCCGCGACGTGACTCGCAGGGACGTCGAGGCCTATCTCGCCCATCACCAACTGACCCCCGAACCAGGTGATGCCGTCGTGCTGTTCACCGGCTTCGAGGCGCGGCAACGGTCGGGCGCCTTCCTGCGGGAGGCTGGGCAGGCGATCGCACCTGGTTTCACGCTCGACACACTCGACTTGTGGGCCGACACCGAGGTCTTCGCGTTGGTCAGTGACAACCCGTCGGTCGAGCCGATCCCGATGCCGGAAGGGCGGTTCCACACGGTAGCCCTCAAGCATCTGGGCATTCACCTGGGTGAACTGTGGGCGCTCGAAGAACTGGTCAGACGCGCCCGAGACGCGGGCAGATACGAGTTCGCCCTGATCAGCGTGCCCCTGAACGTTCGCGGTGCATTCGGATCTCCAGCCAACGCAATCGCGGTCCTGTGATCGCGCCATCCGCACAGCCGTACCAACAGAAAGGCCACCACACATGACGAATATCGCCGAGCCGGAACTGGTCTCCACCTCTGCCCGACGCGCCCAGGCGGCCGCATCGACGGACACAACCGGGCATAACCTGTGGTGGAAGGACCCATTCCAGATGTTCCAGACGAACATCCGGGAGATCGATGCGAGCTTGGACGTCGAGCGGACCCTCGACCAGATCCAGGAATACGGCGCAAACGCCTGGCTGATCAGTGTCGGCGGCATCATCTCCAACTATCCGACGCAGCTTCACCACCAGAGCCCGAATCCTGTTCTTGACCAACGACAGTCCGGCGACCTCCTCGGAGATGCCCTGATCGCAGCGCACCGTCGCGGCGTCCGCGTCCTCGCTCGCATGGATTTCTCCAAAGTGGCCCGGCCGATCGCCGAAGCGAACCCCGAGTGGAGCTACATCGCCCCGGACGGCTCCCGCCAGGTCTACAACGGCCTGACCAGTGTGTGCCCGAGCGGCGCCTACTACCAGGAAAAACTGTTCGAGGTCATCGGCGAGATCCTCGACTCATACGACGTCGACGGGTTCTTCTTCAACTGGATGACTTACAACGAAGTCGACTACGCCAAACGGTACCGGGGGGTGTGCCAGTGCCTGCCCTGCCAGTCGGCATTCGCTCCGCAGCTCGGGGGAATGTTGCCGACGGGACCGGACTCTCCCGGATATACCCACTGGCAGCGGCTGAGCAATGACGCGATGGATCGGCTCCTGGGGCGGGTGCGCGAGTTCATCGCGGCTCGCCGTCCGGAGGCGCCGTTGGTGATGGGGGACACCGCGGACATCGTCTTCCACGAGGCGAACAACGCGATCGGCCGGTCACTGTGGCCGCACCAGACCTCCGAATGGGTCAGTGTGGCTCGCAGCTACCGACCGGATGTTCCGGTATTGGTCAACTCGGTGGCGTTCCTGGACATGCCGTATCGGCTGGTCAGCGAGGAGCCGCGCATGTTCGAGCAGTATCTCCTGCAGGCCGCCACTCGCGGGGCGATTCCCTCGACGTACATCATGGGCACCCAAGACGACTTCGACTACGACTGCTTGGCAGCCGGATCGGGTGTGACCCGCTTCCACCGCGACCATCCGGAGGTCTATACCCGCCTGGTTCCGGCTGCGAGTACCGCCATCGTGCGACCGGACCCGCTCAAGCCGGGCGGATCCGACCCGGCTCACGCCGAATCCGAGTTCCAGGGGGCATGGACGGCGCTACTCGAGCGTCACATTCCTTTCGATGCGCTACCGGAGATCCGTCTTGCCGAGCTCGGCGCATCTGGTGAACTCGATCGGTACGCGCTGCTGGTGCTGCCCGATCTCGGTGTCCTGGATTCCTCGACCGCGAGGGAGCTTGACGCATACGTCGAGCGAGGTGGTGCCCTGCTGATCATCGGGGCGACGGGGTTGGACACCGACCGGTCTCAGCTGGCCTCGAGCGGGGTGGCCGAACGGCTGGTCACTATGGACACCCCCGAAACGACTTGGTCTTCCGCCGTCGTGCGCCACGATTCCGTGGGTGCGGCCGCATCGCCGTTGCCGATCTTGGGTGCCTTCCATGTGGTTCGCGCGAAAGCTCAGGCGACAGCTGAAATGTCGGTCCTCTCCCGGGCACCGTACGGGCCACCGGAAAAATGCTACGGGCATCTCCCTGTGGATCATCCCGCGTGGCTCGAGTTCGCACACGGACACGGTCGAACCATCGCACTCCCGTGGACCCCTGGCCGCGCTTATCGGGAAGTGGGCCTCGGCGGGTTGGGCGATGTCCTTGCAGATGCCGCGCGCGAGCTGCTGGGGGGTCGACTCGAGGTCGAGACTGACCTGCCCGCGCAGGTGGAGGTTGTCGTGGGCCGCTCGGCCACCGGCATGGTGATCCACCTGCGCAACCTCACCGGGCTCCGGCACCAGTCGTTCGGTGACCCCGTCACGATCAAGGCGGGTCATCGCCTCACTCTGCGGAACGGCGAGATCCAATCGGTTCGCGCTCTGGTGGCTGGCGCGGATCTACATCCCGAGTCGTCGTCGGAGGGCGCGGCAGTCACCGTGGCCTTGCCGGAGATCGGCCTGTTCGAAGTTCTGACTCTCACGTGAGCGAGTGGAAGCGAATTCTCATGACCCAATGGGTGTTACCGAG
Source organism: Rhodococcus pseudokoreensis (assembly GCF_017068395.1). Classification (NCBI taxonomy): domain Bacteria; kingdom Bacillati; phylum Actinomycetota; class Actinomycetes; order Mycobacteriales; family Nocardiaceae; genus Rhodococcus; species Rhodococcus pseudokoreensis. The sequence continues at coordinate 2,063,051 of NZ_CP070619.1, forward strand.
CGTCTCTGGAACGGTGCGACATGGCTGAGTCGCTGCGGATACTCATCGCCCCGGACAAATTCAAGGGAACATTGACAGCCGTCGACGCCGCCTCGGCCATTGCGTCCGGGATCTGTGCGGTGATGCCTGACGCCGTCGTCCAGGAACTCCCCATCGCCGATGGCGGGGAAGGGACCGTCGATGTCGTCGACGCCGCCGGCGGACTGCGGCATTCGTGCAGCGTCAAAGGCCCTGTTGGCGGGGTGTTCCGAGCGGACTGGGCAAGCATCGGCGGCTGGGCGGTTGTCGAGCTCGCCGCGGCGTGCGGGCTACAACTTCTGGAGCCGAGCATCGAGACCGCGCGCCTGGCGAACACCGAAGGCGCCGGGGAGATGATCCTCGATGCCCTGGACCAGGGGTTTCGCCGGATCGCCCTCGGGCTCGGTGGATCGGCGAGCACCGATGGTGGCACCGGGCTGCTTCATGCACTCGGTGCCCGGTTTCTCGGTCCTGATGGCCGGGAGATCACACCCAATGGGGCGAACCTGCGCTCGATCACCGAGGTCGATCTCGCCGGACTCGACACTCGACTGGGGGAGGCGGAGATCGTGGCATGTTGCGATGTCGAGGCTCCGCTGCTCGGTCTCACGGGTGCGGCAGCGGTCTACGGCCCGCAGAAGGGTGCGGATTTTGCCACGGTGGCGGAGTTGGACGCCGGCTTGGCAAACCTCGCCACGGCGCTGCGGGACAGGACCGGCCGGGACGCGGCTTCGATCGCCTGGGGCGGCGCGGCGGGCGGTGTCGCCGGGGGACTCTACGCCGCGCTCGGATCACGGTTCGAGTCTGGTTTCGACCGGGTTGCAGATCTTCTCGACCTCGATCGCCGGCTCGACCACACTGATCTGGTGGTCGTCGGTGAGGGCAGACTCGATCACCAGTCGATCACCGGCAAGGCGCCGATCGCACTCGCCCGGCGGGCCCGCGCACGCTCCATCCCGGTGCTCGCGGTCGTCGGCGAACTCACGGTCGACGAACACAGCCTGGCCGCGAACGGCATCAGTGTCGCGGCCAGCACCCTGGCGGAGGCGGGATCGGCTGCGGCGGCGGTAACCGAACCAGCGCTGTGGGTCACTCGCGCAGCCCAGACAGCGATCCGCCATCATCTCGCCGGCGATCACCACATGGGTGTCGCGGAAGTGGCGCAGACGTGGTCGTGACCCGGATCAGCGCTGGATACCTGTGTGGTCTGGATGCCGGCGGACGGCGTCGGCCGTGGGGGCTCCGTTCACACTCGGGGTGTGGACGCCTTGGGCTCGTGTCAGGCGATAGCGTCGGCATCCGGGGCGGGCGACGGCCGAATCATTCCGCCCGCTCCGCCTTCAGTCTGGCCAGCAAACGCTCACGAGCGGCGTCGAGGTGGTCCCGCAGGCGGGTGGCGGCAAGATCGGCGTCACCGGCATCGATTGCTTCGATGACCGCCGCGTGCTCGGCCGCAACAGACGATGGGGAGACCACCTTGTGTGCCGAGTGCAGTCCCATCGTCATTTGCACTTCGCCGAGGATCAGGTCGTGCATCCGAACCAGCCGCTCGCTGCCGGTTTCCAAGACGAGGCTCGAGTGGAAGTCGATATCCGCTGCGACCTGGTCTTCGAAGACACCGGTTCGGGTCGCGATCTCCATTGCATCCTGGGTGCGGCGCACACTTGCCGGGGTGGGGTGCTGTTCGGCCAATATCGCCACTGCGGCAGTTTCGACGAGTTCGCGCGTAAAGAACAGATCCCGAACGTCGGCTTCCCCGAGTGTCGGGACCACGGCGGTCTTGTGGGCTGAGCGCCTGACGAGCCCTACCACGATGAGGCGTTCCAGACACGCCTTGGCGGTCGGACGTGCGACGTCGTATTCGGTCGCGATCCTCTTTTCGGTGAGGCGCTCACCCTGAGCGATTTCGCCGGTGATGATCCGAGTCCGCATGGATGAATACAACGCGTCGACCAACGACGACGTCTCGAGGGAGTAGGTGGTCGGAGGCACACACACATGGTGTCATATCCGGCCTGTCAAGTCGCATCTACTTGCCGACCAGTCTCGTATACCTGAGTTACGAGAATATTTGACTAACAAAGTGGAGGTCATCATGCAATACCGTAGGCACCAATTGAGTGCGAACGTGTCGATCCTGTTCACCGAGTACGACTACCTCGATCGCTTCGCCGCCGCACGTGCGGCCGGATTCGATGCCGTGGAAACCTGGTGGCCGTTTGCGACGCCGACTCCTCCGCGCCGAAGCCTCAACGAGTTTCTCGCCGCGGTCGACTCGGCCGGGGTTCGCCTGACCGGGTTGAACTTCTGGGCCGGCGATATGGCGGCCGGTCAGCGGGGCATGGCTGTGCACGCCGATCGCCACGACGAACTCCGGGCGAACATCGCGCTCGTCGCGGACATCGCCGCCACAACGGGATGCCGCCACTTCAACCTGCTCTACGGCCAGCTCGCCTCGGAGCAGTCTCCGGGCGCGGCCGCCGAGGTTGCCGCTGAGGCGTTTCGTGAGGCTGTCGCCGCACTCAGGCCCCTCGGGGGGACCATTCTGCTCGAGCCGCTCGCGCACGACCTGAACGGCGCATATCCGATTCGTACGATCGGTGACGCGCTCTCCTTCCTCGACGATTACGTCGATGCTGCCGGCACTGCGCTGCTGTTCGATACCTTCCATCTCGGGCACAACGGTGAGGACATCGTGGCCGCCGCCGATACCCACGCCGCCCGCATCGGTCATGTCCAGATCGCAGACGATCCCGGGCGCGGCGCACCCGGTACCGGCGAACTTCCGATCGATGCATGCCTGGACGCCCTGGCGCGGGCCGGCTACACCGGACGAGTCGGAGTCGAATACAAGCCGAGCACACCCACCACCTCTGCGTCACTGACCTGGCTTCGCCGGACCAACACCCCGGCCTGATCCAATCGGCTGACCTCAACGCTCGAGGGCTCGGAGGATGGCCCCGTGGCCCGATCGCCGATCGGCGAAACGTCCGGGGCACATTCGAGAACGGCCGTACGACGCAGCCAAGCCCTGGTGCTCGCACGTGAGTTTCCTGGGTTGAACTGGGCAGCAATAGTTCTCGCTGGACTGGGCCGATTTTACGAGCATCAACAATGCCGGTCGCCGCAAGGATCGGACCAAACATCCATTACACCGCACGAGAAGCCCGCAGAAAGACACCAGATCGCATTGCGGTGCAGCAGTATTCATCTCTTGCGAAGAGTGCCGTCGCGCCAGACCCCGTGCCCGCCCGCGTCACTTCATGCTCTTTCGGCGCCCTGATCGGCGGGCAAGAATCCATCCGCTCGGCGAGTGAACGCGACGCCGGATCTCGACGCCGTGAACGCGTTCATCGGAGCGCAATTTGATTGCGTCAAAAGTTGTCAGATTTGTTGACTTGTATAGCAATCCGGAATATCGTCCTAATCACAATTTCTACGTTCCCTCTTGACATGAAGGGGAGCTGGCCGTCTCTGGCACCGGCCCCATCTCAGTGAGGAAGACCATGCCCTTCAAAAAGACCATCGGCTTCGTTGCGATCTGCGCGGCAGCTGTTGCGACACTCGCCGGATGTCGCACGATCGCCGATTCCGATCCGAACGTGCTGACACTCGGAGTGACCGCCGAGGCCGGCTCGTTCGATCCAGTCGGCCTCAAAAGCAGCCCCGGGACCGCGGTCCAGTTCTGGGCGCCGGTGTACGACACTCTGCTTCGACGAGAGCCCGGCGGCGAGGTGCAGCCCAACATGGCGGACTGGAGCTACGACGCAGACCGGACGGCCCTGACCCTTAATCTCCGCGACGGCCTGCGGTTTGCGGACGGGTCACCGATCACGGCAGACCAGGTCGTCGCAAGCATGGACCGGTTCCGCAACGGTGGCGGTCCGGACGCCGGAAACCTCGCCGGAATTACTGCGATCACGGCAACAACGGATAAGACCGTGATACTCGATCTGAGCGAGCCCGATCCCAGCCTGCTCTACAAGCTCACCTCGACGTCCGGGGCGATCGCGAACCCCGCCGAGTTCGACAAGTCCAACGTTGCTCTCGACCCCGCGGAATCCGGAGCATATGTCCTGGACAATGGCCGGACCACTCCCGGAGTCGAGTACACCTACGTCCGCAACCCGTACTACTGGAATCCCGGAGCATGGCCGTTCGAGGAAATCTCGCTCAAGATTCTGCTGGACCCGACAGCTCGAATCAACGCTCTGCGATCGGGACAGGTCGATGCCACCTTGATCGACGCGCAGTCGGTCGCGGAAATGAAAACACTCGGCTTCCAGGTCACCACGCAATCCTCGGCGTGGGAGGGCATGATCCTGTTCGACCGCAACGGTGAACTCACACCCGCCCTGGCCGACCGTCGGGTCCGCCAGGCGATGAATCTCGCATTCGATCGCGAAGCGATCGCCCGGTACCTCATGCTGGGCACAGTGGAGCCGAACAGCCAGATGTTCCGAGACGGCTCGTCTGCGTACTACGACGGACACAGCTACCCCTATGACCTCGAGCGTGCACGTCAGCTGATGGCGGAAGCCGGCTACGAAGACGGATTCGACCTGGTGATGCCGAGCGTGTCGGTCGTTTCGTATCTCGAGCCGATCATCATCGACTCCCTCAGTGAGATCGGAATCCGTGCCCGGTTCGAGGCAGTCCCGGCGGACCAGGTGAACTCGCTCCTGTTTTCCCGCAAGTACTCGGCAACCGAGACCCGTTACTCCCAGGACGCGGCGTGGTTGGACTTCAGTCGACACATACTCCCGGACGCCCCGTTCAATCCGTTCCATATCGAGACGCCGGAACTGGACGCGTTGCTGAAAACTGCACAGTATGCCACCCCTGAAGAGCGGACTGCGGCGGAGAAGGCGGTCGGACAGTATCTGTTCGACAATGCTTGGTACGTACCGCTTTTCAATTCGTCGCAACTGATCGGTCATATCGACGGGATTCAGGTGACGCCGCAGTTGGGCGTCAACATCTTGCCTCTGCAGAACTACGCGCCCGCCGCGCCCGCGCCGGCTGACTGACCGAATCGGTTCGAGGAGAATTGACCATGCTCATGTTCATCGCGCGACGGCTCGCAACCGGTGCCGCGCTCATTCTGATCGTCACGGCGATCACCTTCGCGATGGTCTTCGCGAACGGAACCAACATCGCCGTGAACATTCTCGGCGAAACCGCGACCCCGGAAGACATCGCCGCCACGACCACCCAGCTCGGTCTCGACCGGCCGGTCTTCGTTCAGTACTTCGACTGGTTGGGAAGTGCCCTCACCGGCGACCTCGGAACAAGCTACTTCACCGAAGAATCGGTATGGAGTGCGCTTGCCGTACGAGTACCGGTGACGGTGTCCCTGGTGCTCTTCGCGATGGTGCTGATCTTGGCGGCGAGCATCGTCGCCGGCGTCGTCGCAGCCCGCCGAGGTGGTGCGATAGACAGTGCCGTGCAGTCCCTATCCGTCATCGGGTTCGCTCTTCCGAGCTACTGGATCGCGTTGGTCCTGGTCCTCGTCGTGGCGATCCCGCTGCCGGCGGTGTTCCCACCGACCGGGTTCGTGTCGATCGGCGACTCGGTTGTCGGATGGCTGGGAACGGCGACCCTGCCAGCGCTCGCACTCGCAATCGGCGGCATCGGTGCCGTCGCTCAGCAGATCCGCGGATCCATGGTGGACGTGCTGAGACTGGACTACATCCGTACGCTCCGCAGTAGAGGCATCTCCGATCGTTCCATCTTCTACCGGCACGCCCTCCGGAACGCAGCGGGTCCGGCCCTGACCGTCCTGTCCCTCCAGTTCATCGGCATGCTCGGTGGTGTCATCATCATCGAGCGCGTCTTCGCCCTGCCCGGAATCGGGATTCTGGCCTCCACGTCCGCCCTCCGCGGCGACGTTCCCGTGGTGATGGGAACGGTCGCGTTCACCGTTGTCGTGGTGGTCGTCGTCAACCTCCTTGTCGACATCCTCCAGGGTGTCTTGAACCCGAAGGTGCGCATCGATGTCTGACACCACCGCTCTCGTATCCACCGGTCCCGTAGAACCACCACGCCCGAAAGTCGGGACCCTGCGCACTCTGGCGCGCCGACCGGTCGCTGTGGCATCGGCAACGGTCTTGCTTCTGATCGTGCTGGTCGCGATCCTCGCGCCCGTTCTGGCACCATTCGATCCCGACAAGACACATCTGCGGCTGACGAACTCCCTGCCCAACGGCACGTACTGGCTCGGCGGCGACCGCAGTGGCCGTGACATCCTCAGCCGGCTGATCTACTCCACCCAGGCCACGGTCCAAGCCGCGTTGATCGCGACCATCGTCGCAGTCCTGCTCGGCGTGATCACCGGGCTAGTGGCCGGATACTACGGCCGGACCGCGGACGTGATCGGATCCTGGATCGCCAACATACTCATCGCAGTGCCCGGCATCATCGTGCTCATCACGCTCTATGCAGCCGTTGGTTCCAACCAGCGTGTGGCGATGGTCGCCCTGGGAATTCTGCTGGCCCCGAACTTCTTCCGCCTTGTCCGGGCGATGACGATGTCAGTCCGCAACGAGTACTATGTCGACGCCGCACGGGTGTCCGGTCTGGGCGACACCCGAATCATCGCGCGGCACGTGTTGTACGCGGTCCGCGGCCCGATCATCGTGCAGGCAGCGTTCGCGGCCGGGGTGGCGATCGCGCTGCAAGCGGGACTCGAGTTCCTCGGATTGGGTGACGCCGGGACACCCAGCTGGGGTGGCATGCTCCTCGAAGCGTTCACGAACATTTACATCGCACCGGTACAGCTGGTGTGGCCGGGTATTGCGCTGGCTCTGGTGGTCTCGGCGTTGATCGTGCTCGGCAACTGCCTGCGCGATACCCTCGAAGGAAGCAAGCCGCGCATGCGGCGGAAAGAATGCGCGTCCCGACTGGACGTCGAGATCGTCACCGCACAGGGTGACGAACCTGTCCTCACTCTCGATGGCCTCGCGGTTGAATATCGCACCGATCATGGCTGGAAGCGGGTCGTGCACGACGTGTCGTTGACGGTCGCCCGTGGCGAGGTACTCGGTCTCATCGGCGAGTCGGGTTCGGGTAAATCGCAGTCCGCATTCGCCGTCCTCGACCTGCTACCGGCAGAGGCGCGGATCGCGGCCGGATCATTACGGTTGGCGCTGCGTCGACCCTGTGGTTCTCAGACGCGCGCCGCGGCATTGGGCCACTCGGTCGCCTATATCGCTCAGGAGCCGCGCAGCAATCTCGACCCCTCGTTCACTATTGGACAACAACTCGTCGAGGGCATTCGGGCGACGACCTCGCGGACGAAGGGCGGGGCGAAGGCCTATGCGCTCGAGCTGCTCGAGAAGGTCGGCATCGCAGATCCCGCCCGAACCTTCGACTCCTATCCCCATCAGATTTCCGGGGGCATGGCGCAGCGTGTATTGATTGCCGGCGCGATCGCACCCGAGCCGGAGCTGCTCATCGCGGACGAGCCGACGACTGCGCTCGACGTCACGGTCCAGGCGGAGATCCTCGAACTGCTCCGCGATCTACAGGAAGAACACGGTATGGCAGTCCTGCTCGTTACCCACAACTTCGGAGTCGTGGCTGATCTGTGTGACCGGGTGGCTGTGATGAAGAGCGGGGTCATCGTCGAAACCGGTGAGACGCAACAGGTCTTCGACCATCCGAAGGACTCAACCACCCGCGCGTTGCTCGACGCCATCCTCGACGTCGATGTGGTCCGCGAATCCGACGCGCCGACGGGAGTATCCGCATGAGCCTTCTCGAGATCCAAGGATTGAAGATCGGGTACGGGCGCGGGCGGCGGGCCAAGGAGGTCGTCCACGGCGTCGACCTGGCAGTGGACACCGGTGAGACACTCGGGCTGGTGGGTGAGTCCGGCTCGGGCAAAACGACCATCGGTCGGGCGGTGCTGGGCCTGATCCCGCCTTTGGCCGGCTCGGTCACGGTCGCCGGACGACCGGTCACAGGCTCGATGAGCAAGGTGGAGCGCCGCGCACACGCCCAGGCGGTGCAAGTGGTGTTCCAGGATCCGTACACATCGTTGAGCCCGTCATTGACGATCGCCGATACCTTGAGCGAGCCGCTCAAGGCCCAGGGCGTCGGGCGGGCTGAAGCGACCGCGCGAGTGAACGACCTACTCGACCGAGTCCGCTTGCCGAAAGATGCCGGTAGTCGCCTTCCGCGGGAGTTCAGCGGTGGGCAGCGGCAGCGCGTCGCGATTGCCCGGGCGCTCGCGCTGCGCCCGAAACTGATCGTCTGTGACGAACCGGTGTCTGCGCTCGACCTGACCACCCAGGCGGTGATCTTGGATCTGTTGATCGAGATCCAGCGCGAGACCGGCGTCGGGTACCTGTTCATCACGCACGACCTGTCGGTGGTTCGCCATATCAGCCACCGGGTGGCGGTGATGTACCGCGGCGACATCGTCGAACAAGGTGAGACACGCTCGGTCACAGGAAATCCCATGCACGATTACACCAAGCGACTGCTTCTCGCCTCGCCTGTGGCGGATCCGCGCGAGCAGCGTCAACGCCGGGCGGCGTGGCTCGAAAGCCGAGCCACGTTCTGCGGCGGCGTGGCCGCAGGGACATAAGGCCCCGGAAATCCGTGGACAGCAGGATCACGCGACGATGTCGATCCTCGGCGCCCGAGACAGGTCTATCGATTGCCATTTTTCGTACAGAATTTGAATTGAGGAGGACTGCGTGACTATCGAGACTCGCGCAACGCACGCCGGCTCCGGTACCGACGAACCCTGGTATCGCCGTGCACGGCGATGGACGCAGCTGACGTTCGTCGAGGACGATCCCCTGCACTTTGATCGTGAGTTCTGGGTCGAGGTCATGCGCAGCACCCGCTCGAACGGTGCCTGCATCAGCGCCGGCGGGTACATGGCCTTTTACCCGACGCAAGTGCCGTATCACTACAAGAGCAGACACCTCGGTGACATGGACCTGTTCGGGATGGTCAATGACGACGCCCGCCGGCTCGGGATGGATGTCATGGCCAGGGTGGACCCCCACGCCGTCCACCACGACGCCGCCGAGGCGCACCCCGAATGGATAGCACGGGACGAGGAGGGCAATCCACTCGAACATTGGTCCTTTCCCGACGTGTGGCTGACCTGTCCCTTCAGCACCTACTACAGCGATTTCCTCATCGAGGTAACCCGGGAGATCACCCGGGAGTACGACGTCGACGCCGTCTTCGCCAACCGGTGGGAGGGAAGCGACATCATCTCCTACAGCGAAGGCGCCCGCCGTCAATACTTCGACGCAACCGGAAAGTCGTTGCCCACGGGATCCGACCGCAGGACGCCGGAGTGGGCTGAGTTCGTGTCCTGGCGATCGGATTACCTCAGCCGAACGATCGTCGAATGGGATCGGGCTGTGCGCGAGATCAACCCGAAAGGAAACTTCATTCCCAACCGGGGTGGCAAGCTCACCCGCGATCTCAATCCCGAACTGGTCAAGGACATGTATCCGGCGTTCTACGTCGACAAACAAGGGCGGGCGCCGCGCGAGGCCATCTGGGCCGCGGGCCGTGTCGGCAAGCGGGCACGAGGCATGTATCCCGACCGGCCGGTCACGCTGATCAGTTCGGTCGGGCCCGAGAATCACACGCACCGCTGGAAGGATTCGGTCGCCTCCGCTGCCGAGTTGGAGGCATGGATTGTCGACGGCTTCGTCCACGACGCGAAACCATGGTTCACCAAGTTCAATGCGTCCGTCCCCGACAGACGCTGGGTGGAACCGATCACGCGGGCATTTGATCTGCACGCGCGAGCCGAGGACCTCTACGGCGACAAGACCCCGGCCGCCCGGGTCGCGATCTTCGACTCGGTGCCGCCGGAGACTTCCGGCTCCCCCTTGTCGGTCTACATCGGCGAGGACGCGGCGGAGGACGGCCTCTACCATTCACTTGTCGAGGCCAGGATCCCGTTCGAGTACGTCGATGCCGATTCAGCCACCACGGAACGTCTCGGCAAATATTCCGTCGTGATGGTTCCCGAAAGTGCCGAACTGTCCGAAGAGCATGTCGCTCTCCTGCGTCGGTTCGTCGCCGCCGGGGGGAATCTTCTCGTCGACTCCGATGCCGTGAACCGCGTGGACGGGACCGACAACGGGCTCGCCGACCTGATTGGGATCGAAGTGGTTGCTCCGACGCGGCGCGCCGTTCAAAACAACTACGTGGCTGTGATGGACCCCGCGCACGAGATCGCCGCACCCTTCGCGCCGGCGTCGCGGATCCTCGGAGGAACTGCAATCGTCCCCGTCCGCGCCGCCGCGGACACCACCGTGCCCTTCCGGTTCGTCCCCGACTTTCCCGATCTGCCGATGGAGGAAGTTTATCCCCGCGACCGGGCGCGTGACCCGGCGATCGTGCTGCGTGAGCACGCGGGCGGCGGCCGCACCGCCTACGTCTCCTTCAACGTCGCGTCATTGTTCTGGGAGACACTTCAATCCGACCACGGCACCCTCATCACCCACCTCGTTCGCTGGGTGCTTGCCGACGATCGACCTGTCACGGTCACCGGGGACGGTCTGATCGACATCGGCGTTCGCGAATCTGCCAAAGGCGTGACCGTGTCGCTGGTCAACCTCGATAATCCCAATGCCCTGCGGGGACAACTGCGCGCCCATCGCCCCATCGGGCCACAGACGGTCGTCTTCCGTGTGCCTGACTTCGTGACCACCGCAACGATCCGGACTTTGACGACCCCCACAGGAGTCGCCTCAGACATCATCGCCGGCCACGTCGAGTTCACCGTACCGAGCATCGAACTACTCGAAGTTGTTGACCTCACGTGGGAGTAAATCCCAGCACGTCGAGCAGCGACCGCGGTGCCGGCGCAACCCACGCGCCGTCGTCACCGCGAACTACCTCTCTCACAAGGAGTACCGAATGGGCATAGTCGTCCTGACCTCGAATCCCGACCTGGAACACCGGGTACGCACAGCCGCGAGATCGGTGGCCATCGAGACGGCCTCCACACTCGACGACGTGCGCACCCCGCCAGCCGATACGGTCGCGATCGTCAATCTCCCCCATCCGGTGGATCCAGCACCGTACCCATCGCTGCGGTGGATCCATACAGCGACAGCGGGGATTGACGCATTTCTCACCCCGTCGCTGCTCGAGCGCGACGTGACCCTGACGTCCTCCGCCGGCAATGGAGGCATCGCACTTGCCGAACACGCTCTCATGCTCATGATGATGCTAGGGCGCGATACCTCCCGCTGGTACCGCGCTCAGCAGCACAAACAGTGGGACCGATACCCTCACGGCGAACTCGCGGGCCGCACTGTGGTCATCGTCGGAATGGGCGCGGTCGGGCGCGATCTCGCCCGGAAAGCGGTCGCCTGCCACATGCGTGTGATCGGTGTGACACGACGCCCCCACGACCCGATCGAAGACGTCGACCAGATTGTCACGTCAGACCATCTCGTCGACGTCGCCGCCGAAGCCGACTTCCTTGTCGTCGCCGCGCCCCTGACCCCATCTACCACCGGCCTGGTAGGGGAATCGGTACTCGCGATGCTGCCAGCACACGCGTTTGTCGTCTGCGTGTCCCGCGGCGGCATCATCGATGAGGACGCGTTGATTGCGCGCCTCAGTGACAGTCGGCTTGCTGGCGCGGGTCTCGATGCGCACGAGATCGAACCCTTGCCCGCGCAGTCTGCCCTGTGGACACTCCCCAACGTCATCATCACCCCACACAATGGCGCCACGACGGACGGCACGGCTCGCCGCGGTGAGCAGATTCTCCTCGACAATGTGGCGCGATTCGTCAACGACCAACCGCTCCGCAACATCGTCGACGCAACGGCCGGATATTAACGCAAGCGGGCCATTCAGATAGCCAGGAAGCACGCGAAGCCGGTGATCGTGGCCACGCAGAGGCTGAAGTCGATGATCGAGAAACTCGCGGCGGACCCGCGCGGAGACCTCCGATGTCGCGAACGCGGTCCTTGACGGTGCGGACGCGGCGATGCTCCCCGGTGGGACGTCGATCGGCGGGTACGCGATGGAGACGGTGCACATGACGGCGCGGTTGCACACCCAGTTGTCGCTGACGTGCGCCACCGAGACCTTCATCGTCGACCCGGTCGACGCCCGGATGCGATGGTGCGGCAGGTCGACAACGCGTTGCTGGGGCGAGGCCGGTACCGGCCGGGATGAACTCGTTGCCATCATGGCGGGTTCCCGCCCGGCACCCTGGGCTCGACCAAGCTGATTCACGTCCACAGAATCCGGCGAAAACGACCACTGCCGCGCGAGTTCGACGCGCTCGCCGTAGGCGGCAGCGATCTTGGGTCAGCCACAAGCCGCTGTCGATCTCCGGCGGATCACGGCTGATGTCCTTCCGGTAGCCAGCCTCCACGGTCCGCCACATCAGACCTTCGGCGACCAGTTCACGCGGAGACGGGTGAGGGTCAGGGCAGCAAACTTCCACTGGTTGTCGACGCGGGTGTACCGCTCGTGATAATGCCCGTAGCCGTGCATGACTTCGTCGGCGTACTCGAGACAGTCGTACATCGACCAACGCCCGACGGCCTCGTCGGGGCCGGTCAGCTCGATCTGCGGGTCGTGCCCATGATGGACCGAGATGACTTGCGATACCGCACCCGCAATGACCCGCGCCGTCTCCGCGCCGCCGGTGACGACCCCGTCCGCCGGCTCGATGTCCGCGGCTGTGACCCCGTGATGACCGATGTGATATTGCCCCTCGCCACCGAAATCGACCTGCGCGTCGGCGGTGAACATGTCCTCGATGGCAGCCCAGTCCTTCTCGTCGACCGCTTGGAAATAGCGCGACTTCAAGTGCCGGATGTCCTCGATCGCGCAGAGCTTCTCGAGCACGATTGCTGCATACTCCCGGTCCACATCTCGACCGAAAGCAGTTGATCTGGAGCCGATCAAAATTCCTCCTGGGTCGCGTCGTCCCAACGACGGTGACATGCATCGATGCTGGCCACATGAGGATCCAATGGAACCGTGTTGAAGACACCTTCGTTCGTCGCGGGAACCGTTGAGTATCGCTCAACTCCGACAGACAAACACTAGTTAGTTTTATGTAACGTAGATCATAGCGGGCCCTCACGCAAGGGGGGCTTCCGCCCGGTCAGGCACTGGGTAGACGGGTGCGTGAACACGACTTCCCCTATAGCGCAGAGGAATCTGTATGTGTGCGCGCTCGCGAATCCGAACCGCGGAATCCCGACGCGACCAAATGCCCCGCTCCGTCAGTCACGTACTGCGATCGCGGATGCGCCTCTCGACCATTGTGAGGGTTGACACAAACGCTCGACACACTCGATACTTACGAACGTCCGTACGTTTAATCTCGAAAGGGATTGCAACCACGGCCATCAGCTCGGCAGCACCGATGGACGTTCGAGCCAATTCCCGACCTTCCGCTCGGCGGGGCGTCGGCAACCGACAGAAGTTCGCGACTACATCCGCGAAAATGCCGGAGCCTGATCCCGAGATGCCGGCCGATGGTCCGGTGCGGTGGAAATCTCCTGTCGTGTTCGTAATCGATGCTCGCGGGCAAAGCCCATCCCCATGAAGGAGTTCTCAAGCATGCTGTTCGACAACATCAAGCTAGGCTCGATCGAGCTGCAGAATCGAGTCGTCATGGCGCCGATGACGCGCGTGCGCGCCTCCGCGACCGGCTTGCCGTCCCCCAGTACCGCGCTCTACTACGCTCAGCGCGCATCCGCGGGACTGATCGTCAGTGAAGGCATCTCCCCGTCCAAGCAGGGACAGTCCGAACCGAATATTCCCGGTCTCTACAACGACGAGCAGGAAGCCGCGTGGCGCCCGATCACGAAGGCGGTGCATGACGCGGGCGGACGGATCTTCGCTCAGATCATGCACGGTGGCCGAATCGGTCATCCCGAGATCAACGGAATGCAGCCACTGGGGGCCTCCGCGATCGCAGCACAGGGCAGGATCTTCAACTCCGGCGGCCGCCTCGCATTCGTAACGCCCGTCGAGATGACGATCGAGCAGATCCAGGAACAGATCAGAGTGTTCGTCGATACGGCGAAGCGGGCGATCGCCGCCGGATTCGACGGAGTGGAACTCCATGGCGCCAACGGCTACCTGATCCAGCAGTTCCTCTCGGACAACAGCAACCAGCGCACCGACCGGTACGGCGGATCACCCGAAAACCGGGCGCGCTTTGCGATCGAGGTGGTCACCGCCGTCAGCGAGGCGATCGGGGCCGACCGGGTCGGCATCCGGTTCTCCCCCGGTGGGAAGTTCCACGACATGAACGAGAGCGATCCTGCCGGCCTGTACACCATCGTGCTCGAGGCCCTCAATCCGCTCGGACTGGCCTACTTGCACATCCTCGAGACGGCGTCGGACGAAATCAACGACACGCTGCGCGGTCTCTGGACCGGACCGCTGATCGTCAACCCTGCCCTGGTCGCGAGCTCGGAGTTCGCCAACAAGGCAGACGCGGACCGGTGGCTCGCGCGAGGCGCCGACTTGATCGCCTTCGGCCGGTACTTCATCTCCAACCCCGACTTGGTTCGTCGCCTGCGCGACGATCTCGAGCTGGCCGAACCCGATCTCGAGACCTTCTACTCGGGTGGCGACAAGGGCTACATCGATTATCCGGATTGGTCGCCGACCGCCGTGGGGTAGTCAACAACGCAGTGTGGTGGCCGAGCCGGATTACTTCGGCCGGCCACCACGTTGCTTCCAGCCCACGCCACCTCGTGTACATGCCCACCCGGTAAATCATCGGCGGCGTCTCGATGCCGAAACACACAAGTACCCCGTGCCTGTTCTTCACGGAACATGCTTCCCCACTGAGCTGCTGGTGGTGGGCGCTCGACCGCAAGCGGTTGCTCGGCATGCGGGCGTGCCACCGCTGAGTCGTCCGGGCAGGCGTACTCACCGGATATCAGAACGGGAGAGCGGGAAGCGCTACTTGATCTTGACCGGACGGACCACCAACCTCGACCGACCACACCAGCCGCGCGATCTGACTACTCACCGACGATTCGAGGGTTCGGATTGGGGTTATGCTCGCATCGATGCTCGAGAGGCGATTTGCATGACCCAGGGATTGTGGACACCGAGGCACAAGATCGAGGTCTGCCGTGGCCGAATACGATCCAACGGCGACGCAGCGTGATCTGACCCCGGGTATCGCCGCGGAGTTGGCTGCGGCGGGGTTCGACGATGCCCAGGAGATCGGACGAGGCGGCTTCGGCGTCGTCTACCGCTGTCTGCAGCCGTCCCTCGATCGCATCGTCGCGGTCAAGGTCCTCACTGCCGACCTGGATCAGGACAACGTCGAGCGGTTCATTCGGGAGCAACGGGCGATGGGTCGACTGTCCGGGCATCCGAACATCGCCAACATTCTGCAGGTCGGTGCGACCGCCAGCGGGCAGCCGTACCTCGTGATGCACCTTCACGCGCACGGATCTCTCGCTTCCCGAATTCACCGCTCCGGGCCGATAGGCTGGGACGAGGCGGTCCGGCTCGGAGTAAAGGTCGCGGGCGCGCTCGAGACTGCGCACCGGATCGGCACCGTGCATCGGGACGTCAAACCCGCGAACATCCTGCTCACGGACTACGGTGAGCCGCAGTTGACCGACTTCGGGATCGCACGCATCGCGGGTGGTTTCGAAACCTCCACGCGCGCGGTGGTCGGCTCACCGGCGTTCACCGCCCCCGAAGTGCTCGAGGGCGGACCCCCCACCCCGGCATCGGATGTGTACGGCCTCGGCGCGACTCTGTTCTGCGCGATCACCGGTCATGCCGCGTTCGAGCGCCGCAGCGGCGAACAGGTGGTGGCCCAATTCCTGCGGATCACCTCCCAGCCGATACCGGATATGCGTGGTGCGGACATTCCCGACGACGTCTGTGCTGCAATCGAGAGGGCGATGTCTCGGGACCCGGCCAGCCGCGCCGCGACCGCCATCGAGTTCGGGGAGCAATTGCGCGAGGCCGAACTCCGCAACGGCCTGCCCGTCGACGAGATGGCCCTGCCCGCCGACCTCGGCACTCGGCCCCCCACTGAACATCGCCGCGCCTCGCTCAGGACCGCGTCAGGCGGGACCGACCTGATGACGACGGGCGGCAGGCATTATGCGGTGACGACCGGGCCGCCGCCTGCGCCCTCGACCAGATTCCGTCCGCCCACGCCGACCCGGCAGCTGGTGGAGCGGAGACACCTGCTCGACACCCTGAGGGCCGGACAGCGGCGCCGGTTGACGGTCATTCATGCGCCGGCCGGATTCGGCAAGAGCACGCTTGCCGCGCAATGGGGGGACGTGCTGACCGGGGAGGGGGTGTCGGTTGCGTGGCTGACGGTCGATCACGATGACAACAACGTGGTGTGGTTCCTCTCGCATCTGGTCGAGGCGATCCGACGGGTACGCTCGACCCTGGCTCGCAACCTCGTGCAGGCGCTCGAGGAGCACGGCGACGAGGCCGAGCAGTACGTCCTGTCGTCGCTGATCAACGAGATCCATGCTCGCGATGAGCGGGTGGTGGTCGTGATCGACGACTGGCACCGGGTCACCGACGCCACGACACGAGGTGCCCTGGGGTTTCTGCTCGATAACGGCTGTCACCACATCCAGGTCGTCGTGGCAAGCCGCACGCGGGCCGGCCTTCCGATGAGCAGGATGCGTGTCCGTGACGAACTCGTCGAAATCGATTACACCGCATTACGTTTCGATGACAATGAGGCCCGCTCCTTCTTGGTCGATCTCGGCGGGCTGGACCTGGACATAGAGGATGTCACGGATCTGCGGGACTCGACGGACGGGTGGGTGGCGGCGTTGCAATTGGCGTACCTGTCACTACGAGGACGCGACGATCCCGCAGAGTTGATCGGGCACCTGTCGGGTCGGCATCACGCCATCGGCGAATTCCTCGCCGAGAACGTCCTCGACACGTTGGAACCGGAGATCCTCGATTTTCTGCTCACGACCTCGGTCACTGAGCGGATCAGTGGCAGTCTCGCGGCCGCGCTGGCGCAGGTGCCGCGTGGGCAGGCGCTACTCGAAGTAGTCGAGGAGCGGGATCTGTTCCTGCGACGGGTAGACGAGGACGGAGTGTGGTTCCGGTACAACCACGTGTTCGCCGAGTTCCTGCGACGACGACTCGAGCGTGATCACCCCGAGCGGATCGACGAGCTCCATCGCACGGCGTCGGCGTGGTTCGCCGATCACGAGTTGCTCGGAGAGGCCGTCGATCACGCGCTCCTGGCTGGGGATCAGGTCCGGGCCGTCGAACTCGTCGAGCGGGATGGGATGCACCTGATCGAGTATTCGCACATGACGACCCTCCTCGGGATGGTTGCGAAGCTTCCTCCCGCGCTCACCGAATCGCGTCCGTGGTTGCAACTCGCAGTGGCCTGGGCCAATATCATGCTACATCGGGCCTTACCTGCCCAACGGGCACTCGACCTTGTCGAATCAACGCTCGATCGTGTTCCCTCCACCGACGAGATCGCCGACCTGCGGGTGGAGGTGGCTGTGATGCGAGGCGTTATTCGGTTTCGCGCGGATCGAATGGACGGCGCGAATGAGTTGGTCCAGGCATGCCTGCCGCGGCTGGACACGTTGCGGCCGTGGGTTGTGTCGAGTGCCGCGAACATCGCAACCTATCGAGCGACATATCAGTTCGACTTCAGCGAAGCGCGCCGACTGCAGGAATGGGCCTCTGAATTTCATGCGCGAACCAACGGCCCGTATCTGGTGATGCACGGGCACTGTTTCGCCGGCCTTGCCGCCTTCGAACAACTCGATGTCGTGGCGGCAGAGCGCAGCTTCCGGGCGGGGGTGCGTGTGGCAAGGAGGTTGGGAGGTAAGCACTCGGAGGCCGCGCGCCTGGCCGATTCCCTCCTCGGCGCGCTGCTGTACGAGCGGGGTGAGATCGATCAGGCCGAAAGCTTGCTCGACGAAGGCTACGAGCTCGGGGGCGAGGGCGGCCTCGTGGAATTCAAGATCCCTCGGTATGTCCTCGGGGCGCGTATCAAGGCTCTGCGGGGCGACCGGATAGCGGCAGCGCAGCGGCTCGATGAAGGGGCGAGGATCGCTGTGACACTGTCTCTTCCGCGGCTGCGCGCCAACGTCGAGAACGAACGGGTCAGGTTGGGGCTTCCGCTGAGCTCCGACATACCGGTCTCACCGCCCACTCAACACTCCTCTCGTCGACGACCGGTCGACGGTATCGAGGCACTGACGGCACAGATCGAAGAAGCAACCGCCATCAGGCTGCTGCTCGATGAGCGTTCACCGGATCAGGCCGAGCTCGCCTGCACCTGGGCACAGGAGTGGGCGAACCGGCTCGAAGGCCGCGGTGCACACCGACTGTTGATGCAGGCCAGGAGACTGCTCGTGGCATGTTTGGCCGCCTCAGGCCGGATCGACGAAGCCAAGGAGCTGCTCGCCTCGATCGCAGCACAATGCGCCGAGCTAGGCCTCATCCGTCATCTTCCCGACGGTGGACCACACATCGTCTCGCTCATCGCGGCACTGAGGGAGGATCAGGTCGCCGGGAAATGGTGCAGCGATTGGACACACGTACCGGCCGCATTCCTCGTGAACATGGCGAAGGCCTCGTCGCCGCAGAGACTCTAGATCGTCCCTTCAATTGGTTCCAGCAGCCGGTCATCACCTCGAGCATTGCGACGGCGCCGCACGGGCGAACTCACGCACGACATGTTGACGGTCGGCGCCGGTCTCGTTCATATGGACTCGCCCGCATATGGCTGCTCAGCGCAGACGTGGCGGGCGATTCCACGACTCCATAAGCCCTTCAAACCTCGCCCCCCGCGTTGATGTGACTCGAGAGCGCATCGGTCACCCGACGAGCATTCACGTGATTGGGTCACCTCCCGGCAAAGCCGACTTCCAGGACCGCCTCGGGGTCGACGGCATCGCGCTCTGTCAGCCATGCGGCAACGTGGACGCGGGAGGTGAATCCGAGCTTGTTGAGTATCCGCTCGACGTGGCCTTGAGCTGTGCGCTGCGAAATGACCAGAGTTTTGGCGATCGCCTTGTTGGTCAACCCCTGCCTGATCAGCTGGGCGACCTGCCACTCACGTGGGGTCAACAGATCACCGGCGCGGACGCAGCGCTCATCTCGGTCGGGTTGTTCGCCGAGTGCGTACGCCATGGCCTGGTCGAGGCTGAAGCGTCGCCCTCGCTGCTGCGCTTGGGAGTGCTCCCGCTCGCCGAGTCTCAGCGTGGTCCGTGCGTGCACATCTCCGCGGTTTGCCGTTGCTCCGGTGGGGATTCGGCCGACATGGTGTTGCCATGCTTCTGCGGCTTCGAACAACACGGCGGCGCGTTCGGCGTGGCGGTCGGCGGTGAGGGTCGCGGCGATATGCAGAAGATCGGCTGCAAGAACCGGACTTCGCAGCTGCCGCGTCAGATGTAGCGCACGCTCGAGGTGATCAGCTGCCCGTGTGGGTGCACCCGCCTCGGAGATGACAGCGAGGGCCGTGTGGGCAAGTGCCCGGTTCACTGATTCGCCGTGTGCGTAGGAGATTACGAGGGCTTCTTCGAGGTAGGTGGCTGCAGCCTCGTCGTCGCCGTTGCAACCGAGGGTGGTATCGACCAGTGCCCCGGCGTCGTGCACGTCGCCGAGTTCGACGAGCCGGACACCGCCTGTGAACGTGTGCGCGACGTCTGCCGCCACGCGCAACGCCAGACGTGTTTTCCCCACTCCCCCGATTCCGGTCACGGTGACCAGCCGGTGGGTTCCGAGAAGTCTTTTGGCGTCAGCGAGTTCGGTGCGCCTCCCGACAAAGCTGGTTAACTCGAGCGGGAGGTGCGTTGTTCGATCCCCAATGGCGAGCGACATGGAACCGCTTCTTTCAGTGGAGTTGCTTCGGTGCCCGACACCCGCCTAAACTTACGAGTGTTTGTTTGCTTGACTCTACGACTCTCCCCGGCGGATGGCAAGGAACCCCCTGTCGGCCAACCATTTTAGGCCGCATTTCAGCTGGTTCCGAAATCCGCACCGGAGCGTCCATGGCCTGGACGGACCCGGAGGTTAACGGAATCCGATGACGATGCACGCCGAGCTGAGGCGAATCCTCGACCTACTCCACTCTGAGCGCGTGGATGACCGGGCGGCACGCCTTCGTGCCGCATCGGCGCTGGAGAGGGTCCTGCTCGCCGGTGTCCACGCCGATTCGTGTGTGCACACCGACCTCCCGGTCCGCGCCGATACCGCGCGCCCCTCCGTTCACGACGAGCCGTTGACCGGTCGCGAGCACGAGATACTGGGAATGATGGCCGATGGTGCATCGAACGCAGAAATTGGTCGCGACCTCTACATTTCGAGAAACACGGTCCGGTTTCACGTCAGCAACATACTGCGCAAGATGTCGGTGACCAATCGCACCGCGGCGGTGGCGAGAATGACAACCGGCATCGGCGTGCGCTGACCTGTCCCTCGATTCGCCGCCTCGGTCCAGGCAGATCTGCGTTTCGCGGCACGACACACGGAAGTCCTCCGGTCGTGATTCAACCGGAGGACTTCCGTGGTGACGATATTGAGCCGCAGCGAAAGAACTGCCGACGAATGACGCGGTGACGGGAAGGTCAGTGCGCCTCTGCGTGGGTGCCGACTCGGACGTATCCGGCGAGCGAGCTGTCGTCGACCTCGGGCAGATTGACGACGATGTTCTCGGGCGTGCGGGTGGTGAGCCAGATGAGTTCCTCGGTGGTACTCATGTTGGCTTCAACGTGCGGCATGAACGGTGGGACGAAGACGAAGTCCCCTTCGGACATGTCGATGTACTCGCTAAAGTTTTCACCGAAGTAGATTCGCGCCTTGCCGGCCAGAACGTACCCGCCGGTTTCGGCCTCACCGTGATGGTGCGGCAGGGATCGATATCCGGGCTCGTTGAAGACTTTCCCGAACCAAATCTTCGTGGCCGGCGTGTGCTGGACGCTGACCCCGGAGACACGCACGGCGCCACCGGATTGGCCCGTGTTCTGCGCTTCCTGTCCCTTGCGAGTGACTACCGGCTTGTCGTGTTCGGCCATGCTTGATTCCTTTCAAGAACAAACGTTCGCTTTTTATGCAGCGTACGAGTGCACCCGTGTTCAGGCAAGGGTGCGCGACGGTTGCACTCCGTAAACTGCACGCGTCAGTGAAGCAATTCGGGGCGTCGGCGAATCATGAAGCTGCTACGGAAGGTCATCACCGCTTCGCCTCGCTGATTGAGTGCGCTGTAGGCGAAGGACCAGATGCCCTGGTCGGGCTTCTTGGTGGGGCGGGCGGCAATGAGCTCGGCTTCGGGATGCAGGGTGTCGCCGATGAGCACCGGACGCACGGCGCGCACCTCGTCGAGGCCGAGCCAGGCGACGACGTTGTTGAAGTAGCCGGTCTGGGTCGTCAGCCCCAGGGCGAGCGAGAGCGTGAACGGTCCGTGCGCGATCCGCTGCCCGAACTGGGTGCCGGCGGCGTACTCCTCGTCGAGGTGCAGGGAGACGATGTCGCAGGTCAGCCCCGCCCACTGCACCAGGTGTGCGTCGGTGACAGTCATGCCGGGGCCGCGGAGTACGTCCCCCAGGTCGAGGTCCTCCCACCAGCGATCGGGCTGCCCGATCACTCGGGCGGCAGTGCTGACGTCGTTGATTGTCATCGAAACTCCTCATAGCGCCGGCGCCGCCGGCCGTGTTAACGTACGAGCGATTGTTCGTTTAACAGTACGGGCCGCCAACCCGCTGGTCAATCATTTGGTCAAAGCTTTGCACCACGATGTCTGGATGTGACGAGATGCCGCACACCACAAGGTTCCGCACCTCATTCATGGTGGGTGCGGTTTCCTCCGGGTGGTCGGTGCGGCGATCGGCGGTATCACCCGGGACCGTGTGGGGAATCAGTGACGTCCCCGCACCGGCGGTGCCCTATCGAGTGAGGAAGTAATGCGACCCCTACGTTCTCTCCAGTTCGTGCCGGCTCATCGTGAGGGCTGGGCGCAGAAGGCAGTGCGCGCCGGCGCCGACGCGGTGATCCTCGATCTCGAGGATTCGGTCCCCGAGCCGAGCAAGGCCGATGCCCGTGCACTGGCAGCCGCGACGATCGACACCCTGCGACGCGAGCACCCCGAGGTGACGGTGCTGGTGCGCCCGAACCCCCTCGATACCGACCACTTCGGCAAAGATCTCCACGCCGTCGTCCGCGCCGGGCTCGGCGGTCTGCTTCTGCCGAAGATCTACGGCGCGCGGGAGGTGCTCGATTTCGCGGCTCTGCTCGAGCACTTCGAGATCGAGGCTGCACTCGTCCGCGGCAGTGTGGAGGTGATCCCCACCCTCGAGACCGCGAAGTCGCTGGTGAACTGCGAGGCGATTGCCGCCGCGCATCCGCGGGTCGCGTCGCTGATGGTGGCCGCCGCCCGCGATGCCGACGTCTCGCGCGAGGTCGGTTTCGAGTGGACGGCCGAGGGCCTCGAGACACTTCATTACCGCAGCAAAGCGGTGCTCGCTTGTCGTGCCGCCGGCTTGGCCCACCCCATCGTGGGGCTGTGGCAGGAGATCTCCGATCTGGACGGATTGCGCCGATTCGCCGAGGGCAACCGTCGACTCGGCTTTACCGGCCAGGTCCTCATCCACCCCTCGCACATCGAGACGGTCAATGACGTCTATGCCCCGGACCCGAAAGTCGTCGACCGCTTCCGGCGCATGATCGAGGCTTTCGAACAGGCCCAGGCGCAGGGCCAGGCAGCCGCCCTCTTCGAGGGCGAACACGTCGATATCGCGCACGTCAAGACCGCCCGCGGCGTGGTCGCCCTCGCCGAATCCATCAGTTCGCAGTAACCGCAACAACCTCGTAAGGAACCGACAATGAGTGGACTGTACTTCGAAGAGCTCGAACCGGAGCTCGTCATCAAGCACGCGGTGACCCGCACCGTCACCGAGACCGACAATCTGCTGTTCACGACGCTCACCTTGAACGTCCAGCCCCTGCATCTCGACGCCGAGTTCGCCAAGAACAGCATGTACGGCGAGCGCATCGTCAACAGCGTCTTCACCCTCGGCGTCGTGGTCGGCATCCCGGTGCAGGAGACCACCCTCGGAACCACACTTGGCAATCTCGGGTTCGAGGAGATCGCCTTCCCTGCGCCCGTGCTGATCGGCGATACCCTTCGGGTCGAGACCCAGATCCTGTCTCGCCGTGAGTCGAAGTCGCGCCCGGACACCGGCATCGTGCGATTCGAGCACCGCGGGTTCAACCAGAACGACAAGCTGGTGTGCCGCGTGCAGCGGTCCGGCCTGATGCTCAAGAAGCCCGCCGAGGTCGCTGTCTCATGAGGCTGGCCACGCTGCGCCTGAACGGCTCGACCGCCGCCGCCCGGATCGACGGCGAACAGGCGGTGCTGATCGAGCCGTTCCCCAGCCTTTCGGATCTGCTGCGCGACCCGCACTGGCAGCGCATCGCCACCGAGGCAGCCGGGCAGGTCGTCGAGCTCGGTGCCGTGGAGTACGCGCCCGTGGTTCCGCACCCGACGAAGATCGTGTGCGTGGGCCTGAACTATGCGAATCACATCGAGGAGATGGGCCGCGAACTCCCCCGCTACCCGACGTTGTTCGCCAAATTCCCCGAAGCACTTATCGGCGCCTACGACGACATCCACGTTCCCTCCTACGCCGATCAGCAGGTGGATTGGGAAGGAGAGCTCGCCGTCGTCATCGGCAAGACTGCGAGAACGGTCCTGGCCGCCGATGCCGGCGAGTACATCGCCGGCTTCGCGGTCGCCAATGATGTCACCATGCGCGACTACCAGTATCGAACGCAACAGTGGCTGCAGGGCAAGACCTTCGAAGGAACCTGCCCGCTCGGTCCGACGCTGGTGACCCCGGACGAGTTTTCGCTCGGCGCCACACTGAACACCGTCGTCGACGGCACCACGGTCCAGGCGGACTCGACCGGCGACCTGGTGTTCACCCCCGCCCGGTTGATCGAGTACATCTCCCACATCGTCACCCTGCAGGCCGGAGACGTGATCTTGACCGGCACCCCCGGCGGGGTCGGCCACCCGACCGGAACACATCTGTCCGATGGCCAGACCCTCACCACGGAGATCACCGGCCTGGGCACGCTGCGCAACACCGTGCGCGTTGCCGCCCCGGTCCCGGTCGGCTGACCGCCACTCTGCGTTCCACAATCGAATACGACACCGTCCAGCCCTCCCGGTCCACCACGGACCGGGAGGGCTAGTGGCCGTCGCTCCCGCGTGCATCGTTCGAGCTCTCTCCGACCCCAGATCGCGAAAGGCAGGTTCCTGCCCAGGCGTTCGCTCACGGTCGCCTCTACCCCGCGGCAACCTGGGCGCACGTGCGGTTGCTCACCGACGCAACGGAGTTGGTGAATCGACGACGGGCAAGCCAGGCGCGGCTGCAGTCCGGCAGGCGTGGGACGGCAAAGAAGTGGCTGATTCTCCTGGTAGCGGCATGCCGCAGATCACCCGTTGACGAATGGTGTGCTCTACGCCACAATACAAACAAACGAGCAAACGTTCGTCAGTATCTGGCATCGAGAAGGAAAATCCATGAAAGCTCTGTCTTGTCGTCGCGCGGCCCTTGCCGGAGTTGCTTTCAGCGCAGTCCTGAGCGTTGCGGCGTGCACGGCCAGCGCCCCAGCCGAATCGAGCGGTACCTCCGGGGGGTCGACGAGCGACGGCGGCCAGGCCCTGCCGGTCGCACAACTCTGCGGCGACCGTCCCCTGAAGATCGCGCATGTCGCCGGTTTCGGCGCCAACTCCTGGCGCAAGATCACGCAGGCCGAACTCACCGACGAGCTCGCCGCGTGCCCGAATGTGACCTTGGAGTACACCCAGGCCGACAACGACCTGCAGAAGTACATCACCGCGATCAACTCGTATACCGCACAGGGCTTCGACGCGATCGTCACCTACGACGACTTCGGTAGCCAGGCGCTGAGCGCCCTGAAGAACGCCCATGACTCCGGTGTCGTCGTCGTGCCCTACATCGCCGATCCCGGCGGTGAGGTCGGTGTCGATTACGACGGATACGTCCAGTACGACTTCGACGTCGAGGGCGACACGATGGCCAAGTGGTTGGGCGGCCAGGTTCAGCCGGGCAGCAAGCTGCTCTTCAGTGGTGGGCTGCCGGGCGGAAGCCCCTCGACGGTCGCCCTGTGGGACGGAGTCAACGAGACCTCGAAGGAACTCGGCGATCCCTTCACCTCGCTGACCAACGAACCGCAGCCGTCGAGCTGGGACGCCGCCTACGAGCAGCGTGCGATGGCAGGTGCGTTGACCAAGTACCCCGAGATCAACGCTCTGGCATCGGATTACGGTGTCGCATCGAAGGGTGGCCTGCGCGCCTTCATCAACGCCGGCCGGCCCATCCCGCCGTTGGCGACATCGGCGACCGACAACGAACTTAGTTGCATGTGGTTGCAGTACCACCAGGCAAACCCGGATTTCCAGTTGCTGACCCTCGACGGCACCACGACCGTCGTGCGCATCGCGGCCCGCAAGGCGCTGGCCGCGCTCAATGGACAGCCCGATAACGAGCCGGAGAACTTCGAACTGCCGACATTCGTCGACACTCTGGGCGGCAAGCTTCCGACCTGCCGCGAGGATCTTCCGCCGGACGCCGACCTGTCCTCGGCGCTCTCGCCCGAGCAGCTCTCGGCCGTCTTCAAGTAGAAGCCGGGCACGAGGGACGAGGAGTGGTCAACAGTGACTCAGCAAGAGATCGTCGAGGATGTGATGTACGTGAGTGACGTACAGGTTCAGGAAGATCCGGTACACGATATCGCCGATCAGGACATCGTCCTGCGGCTGGACGCGGTGGACAAGAAGTACCCGGGCGTCCACGCGATCAAGGGTGTCTCACTCACCGTCCGGCGCGGTGAGATCCATGCGCTGGTCGGCCAGAACGGGGCGGGCAAGTCCACACTCGTCGGCATTGCGGCCGGTTCGATCACCGCCGATTCGGGGACGGTGGAGATCGGTGGCGTCGCCGCCACCGACCCGTCCCCGGCCTGGTGCCGGGAGCAAGGGCTCGCCATCGTCTACCAAGAGCCGGCGCTACTTCCGGATCTGACGGTGGCCGAGAACATGCGCCTGAGCATGCCCGAGGACCGCCGCCCTCCGGTCGGCGAGCAGGTCGGCTGGGCGGAAGGCATCCTCTCGCGGTGGAGCAGCGTGGCCTCGATCGATCCGCGCACCCCGGTCCGCGAACTGCAGCCCGATGCGCGGTTCGTCGTCGAGATTGCGAAGGCCCTGGCGGAAGAGCCCAAGGTCATCGTCCTCGACGAGCCCACCGAACATCTGCTGCCGCCCGCGGTGGCCGAGTTGTTCCGCCTGGTGTCGGAGTTGATCGATGCCGGTGGCGCGGTCGTGTACATCTCGCACCGGCTCAACGAGGTCAAGCAGATCGCCCACACGGTGTCGGTTCTGCGCGACGGTGCGTTGGTCGGAACCTTCGACGGCGCCGAGGTCACCGAGCAGGACGTGGTCAACCTCGTCGTCGGCCGCGAGCTCACCCGCGCACACACCCGCGCCGAGACCCGCACGGCCGCACTCGGGGAGACATTGCTGCAGGTCACCGGATTCTCCGGCGACGGGTTCGACGACCTGGACCTGACCGTCCGCGCCGGCGAGATCGTCGGGTTCGCCGGTGTCGAGGGCCAGGGGCAACGCGAGGTCCTGCGTGCGCTCGGCGGCCTCGTCACCGGCCGCGGCACCATCGAACTCGGCGGCCGGACGGTCAAGACGTCGAGCCCGACCGCGGCACTGGCCGGGGGCATCGCCTACCTTCCCCACGACCGGCACCACGAGGGCATTCTGCCGGGCCTGAGCCTGCGGGAGAACGCCTCGCTGTCGTCGCTGGGGCGGTTGTCCCGCCTCGGCGTGCTCTCGCGCCTGCGCGAACGCAGGGCCACCTCCGAAACGTTCGCGTCGATGCGGGTCAAGGCGCCCTCCGCCGAGGTCGACATCGCCACCCTCTCGGGCGGAAACCAGCAGAAGGTCGTGCTCAGCCGAGTACTGATGACCGAGTCGAAGCTGATCCTGGCCGACGAACCCACCCAGGGCGTCGACATCGGCGCCCGCGAGGAGATCTACACCATCCTGCGGGAGGCGGCGGCCCGCGGCGCCGCGATCATCGTGCTCTCCTCCTCTGCGGCTGAACTCGAGCAGCTCTGCGATCGAGTCATCGTCTTCTCCCGCGGCAAGGCCGAGAAGGAACTCGTCGGCGACGACCTGTCCGAGCACGGCATCGCCCAGGCCGCACTCAGTGCCACCGGCAGTCGCAGTCGCGTCGGCACCGCCCTGCGGAAGGTCACCCTCGGACGGAAGCTGGCCCGTAACGACCTCACCCCCGCGGCGATTCTCGCGATCGCGACCATCCTGCTCGCGGGTGTGGCGATCAGCCAGAGCGAGTTCTACCTCACCACACGCAATTTCGGGCTGATCTTGCCACTGCTAGCCACCTTGGCGTTCTTCGCGATGGCCCAGCAGGTGGTGATGATGGTCGGGGGCATCGACCTATCGGTCGGGCCGCTGGCGGGCCTGCTGGTCGTGGTCGGTTCGTTCGTCCTGTCGGCGTACAAGACACCGGTCGGGATGATCATCGGGCTGATCGTGCTCGCCATAGTGGCCGCGGTCGTCGGTCTGGTCAACTGGACCTTGGCGGTGATCGTCAAGATCAACCCCCTGATCGCCACCCTGGTGACCTATACCGCTATCCAGGGCATCGCGTACCTGCTGCGACCGTTGCCCGCGGGCAAGATCGACCCGATCTTCCTGTCGTACGTGTCCACCAAGCTCGGATTCATCCCGATCATGATCGTGCTGGCGATCGTCGTCGCGGTGCTGCTCGAGTTCGCGATGTACCGGAGCCTGTTCGGTATCCGCCTGCGCGCCACCGGATCCGCGCATGCCACCGCGGATCGGATCGGTGTGCGCACCAAGCGGATCACGCTCATCGCGTACGTGGGCTGCTCGGTGCTCGCCGTCCCGGCGGCCGTGCTGCTGATGGCGCAGGCCGGGACCGGCAACGCCAGCATCGGCGACAGCTACACCCTTGCGAGCATCGGTGCCGCGGTACTCGGCGGGGCCTCGATCTTCGGTGGCCGTGGCTCGTTCATCGGCGCCTGCCTCGGCGCGGTACTCGTGATCCAGATCAACACGGTGGTGCAGTTCATCGGCTTGCCGCTGTACTGGCAGCAGTGGCTGCTCGGCGGGCTGACCATCGCCGCAGCCGCCTTCTACTCCAAGTCCCGAACCCTCGCAGAGCGGAGCTGACGCCGTGAGCGCAACGCACGCACCACAAGTACTCCCGGACACCGAACCGAAGGACTCCGGCTCTCGCCGGTGGACACCGACCTGGAACGGCACCAGCTCGGTCATCGCGATCACCGTGGCCCTGTTCGGCTTCAGCTGGCTCATCGCACCCGGCAGCGTCTCCGGCAGCGCGATCGACTCGCTACTTCCCTTCGCCGGGATCCTGGCAATCGCCGCGATCGGGCAGACCATCGTGGTCATGCTCAAGGGCATCGATCTGTCGCTGCCCGGCATGATGACGATGGCCGCCCTGGTCAGCAGCCAATACGCCCAGGACCACGGCAGCATCCTCACCGCGTTGCTCGTCGTCGCCGCCATCGCCGTCGTCGTCGGCCTGGTCAACGGCATTGTTGTCTCGGCGTTCTCGGTGACCCCGTTGGTGGCCACCCTGGCGGTCAATGCCGTCCTGATGGGCGCCGCGCTGGCCTACTCCGGTGGCACACCGACCCGCGCCCCGCAAAGCGTGTCCGACTTCGCACTGGAGAAGACTCTCGGTGTCTCCAACACGGTGTGGCTCGCGGTCGCGCTGATGATCGTGACCGTGTTCGCGACCGGCCGCACCGCGTGGGGACGCCGGGTGATCGCTGTCGGGTCGAACGAGCGGACCGCCCACGCCGCGGGTGTGCGCACCGCGCGGATCAAGATCAGCGGATACGTCGCCGCGGCGCTGTGCTACAGCGGTGCCGGGGTCCTGCTGGCCGGGTATGTAAGCACTCCGAACACCAACGCCGGCACCAGCTACCTTCTGCCGGCGATCGCGGCGGTCGTCGTCGGCGGCACCGCCCTCACCGGTGGCCGCGGCAACATCATCGGCACGGCTGTCGGGGCCCTGTTCCTGAGCCAGCTCACCCAACTGGTGCTCTCCCTCGGCGCACCGTCCTCGACCCAGTTCCTCGTCCAGGCCGTGGTCATCGCCGTCGCGGTGGGAGCACAGCAGTTGGACCTACGCCACATCCTCCATCGTTTGATTCCCGGAAAGGATCCTTCATGACGAACATCGGTCAGCGACTGAACGGCAAGGTGGCGTTCGTGACCGGCGCCGCACGCGGCCAAGGCCGGTCGCACGCACTGGCCCTCGCAGGCGAAGGCGCGGACCTCATCCTGCTCGACTCGGTACGCCCCATCGACCAGGTCAGCTACGCAATGCCCGAGCATGCGGACCTGAAGGAGACCGCGCGCCTGGTCGAGGAGCTGGGCCGGCGGGCCGTGCTGATCGAAGCCGACGTCCGTGACGAGTCGATGATCGACGCGGTCGCCGACGGCGCCGCCGAGCTGGGGCGCCTCGATATCGTCGTCGCCAATGCCGGCGTCCTCGGAGCAGCGAAACTCTCCTGGGAGCTCACCCGCGCCGAATGGGACACCCTGATCGACATCAACCTCACCGGTGTCTGGCAGACGATGAAGGCGGCGTTGCCGCACATCATCGCCGGTGGCAATGGTGGTTCGATCATCGCGATCAGTTCCATCGCCGGGATCCGCGGAGTCCCGCACGTGGCGCACTACAGCGCCGCCAAGCATGCCCTGGTCGGACTGGTCGGCTCGGTCGCGAACGAGGTTGCACCGCACAATATCCGCGTTAACACCGTGCATCCGACCAACGTCCGCACCGACATGATCGACAACCCGACGGCGGCGAAGATCTTCCGGCCCGACCTCGAGAACCCGACCCTCGACGACGGTGTCGACGTGCTCGGCCGCATCAATCTGCTGCCGGTGCCGTGGGTGGACTCTGCCGACATCTCCGAGGCCGTCCTGTGGCTGGCCTGTGACGAGTCGCGGTATGTGACCGGAACGGCCCTGCCCGTCGATGCCGGGATGCTCGCAAAGTACCCCGGCTGACGACCGCATTTTCCGTCACCAGACCCCAACAGAGAAGGACGAAGATCAATGACAGCCAATGGTGGACCGGTCCGCACGATCGCACTGATCGGGCGCAAGCCGGGTATGTCGTTCGCCCAGTTCGACGAGTACTGGCGGGAAAAGCACGCTCCCCTCGCCGCGCAGGTGCCCGGTGTGATCCGTTACGTGCAGCGGCACGTCGTTCCGCAGGAAGGTGCCACCGAACCCGACAACGGATTCGGGATCGACGGTCTGGCCGTTCTCGAATACGAGAGCGCCGAGGCGATGGACGCCGGTTGGGCGTCCGAGGCCGGTCAGGCGGCCTTGGCGGACGTCGAGAACTTCATCGGCAAGCACTACGTGGTGGTTCTCGAGGACCACGTCGTCGTCGGCGACGCCTGAATCGCTCGGCGTCCCTAATACGCAGACACTTCAGTTAGGAGCCCGTCATGGATGTGGGCGTAGTTTATTTCTTCACCGATCAGGGTCCGGACCCCATCGAGTTCGGGCAGGCCGCGGAAGGATACGGATTCGAGTCCCTGTTCGTGCCCGAACACACACATTTCCCGGTGTCCCGGAAAACCGACTACCCGATTCCCTATGGCGGGCCCGAACTGCCCGGGTTCTACCTGCGCACCTATGACCAGATCGTCACGATGTCGATGATCGCCGCGCACACGCAGACGATCATGCTGGGCACCGGAATCTGCCTGCTCGCCCAGCACGACCCGATCGCCAAAGCCAAGCAGATCGCCACCCTCGACCACCTCTCCGACGGCCGCGTCATCTGCGGCGTCGGAATGGGGTGGAACGTCGAGGAGGCCGAGGCACACGGCGTCGTCTGGAAGCAGCGCTATTCGACCGTGCGCGACAAACTCAAGGTCATGCAGGCGCTGTGGACCCAGGAGGAGGCGAGTTACGACGGGCAGCGGGCGTCCCTCGCCCCCTCCTGGGCATGGCCCAAACCCGCGCAACCGAATGGTCCACGCACCTATCTCGGTGGCGCCGGGCCCACCACCATGCGGCACGCCGCCGAGTGGGCCGATGCCTGGTACGTCGTACCCAGCGTCGAGGACCCGACGCTGGACAAGAGCGTGTCCGAGTTCCGCCGGCTCGTCGAAGAAACTGGCCGCGATCCCGCATCGGTCGGGATCGCGGCCGCCTCGGCGCCCCCGGACCCCGCAGTGCTCGAAAGCTATCGAGAATTGGGGATCGAGCGGGCCGTGCTGTGGGTCGATCCGGCAGATGACCCGGGCGAGGGTATGCGCAACCTCGAAAAGGTCTCCAAAGTCCTCGCGCAAATCTCCTGATTAATCTTCCCAGACCTACACCCTCACAGGAGGATTCGACACCATGAACACCACCACCGCGGACGTGAGCGTCAGCGAGCTCGCCGAGCGCCTCACGCGACTCGAAGACGTCCGCGCAATCGAGCAGCTCAAGTACCGCTATGCCGGGTTCTGCGACAACGGCTACGACCCGGAAGGTATTGCCACCCTGTTCGTCGAAGACGGCCGGTGGGTCGTGGACGGCGAGGGTGGCTCCATGACCGGCCACGAGGAGATCAAGGCGCATTTCCGGGCGTTGTCGGACAAGATCACCTGGGCTCTGCACTACATGATCGCCCCCCGTGTGGAACTCGCCGAGGACGGCCAGAGCGCAACCGGATACTTCTACCTGCTGTGCCTGTGCACCATCGAGAACAGTCAGGACGCCACCAAGAAGGATCCGGTCATTCTGACGATCAACTACACCGATCAGTTCGTCAAGCGGGACGGCGCCTGGTATTTCCAGGAACTGCGTGGCCGCACCCACCAGGTATCGAACTGGGACCAGGGCTGGGTCAAGCAGCCCTTCCGCGACTGACGGCTACGGCAGCCGCTCGGCAGCTCGACCAAACGAGGCAGGGGTTGTCTGTGCGGGGCTACGGGGACATCTCCGTCGCCCCGCACACTGCGCGTCACCTCCGCGACGGAGATGGCACAACACTCTATCCACCGGTCCGCTGATGACATTCTTCGACGGCGGACCTCGCACTTGCTGTCGCCCGAGATTATGGATGATCGCACGATTCAGCGCATTCGAAAGTAATTGCTATGCAGCCCAGACAATTCGGTGGAACAGCGTCGATTGATGTCGACGCTGAAGTCGAGCGTTACAAGCGGCTGCGGCGCATCAAGAGGGACGGCGAACGTAGGAGGACGCGTCCTCCGGCGGAAACCGATGCGCACGCGATGGTTCGTGTGGCGCTGGCCTGGCTGCCCTACGGTGGCGTTCCCGCCGAGGAACTGCTGGTGCACTTCGGACTGGCAGAGGATCAGTTCGTCGCCGCACTCTGGCAGATCATGGCCGACGGCGACTGTGCTCCAGAGGACGCGCGGAACATCGCCGAGCACTACCCGCGGTCTACGAACGCCTGAGCAGCACCGAGACCGTACCGATCCGCACGTGGCGGTGGAGCGGCCGGCGCGACAGGTGGCTGTGTATTCATCACTCGACATATTCAGGGGAGGAAATTGTGATCGAAACTGCCAGTGGGACCGGGACTCGTCTTGCCGATCGGACGGCGGTGATCACCGGCGGCGCGTCGGGGATCGGCCGGGCGAGCGCGCTACGGTTCGCGTCCGAAGGCGCCGAGGTCGTTGTATGGGACCTCGATCCGGTCGGGATCGAGGCAGTGGTCACCGAAATCCGCCAGGCGGGCGGACGGGCTCACGGGGTGGCTGTCGATATCTCCGACGCGTCCGCGGTGGCAGCGGCGGCCGCCGAGACTACGGCGGTAGCGGGAGAGGTGACGGTGCTGATGAACAACGCGGGTGTGCTCGACGACTATGCTCCGCTCCTCGACACCGACGAGGCCCTGTGGGACCGCATCATCGGCGTCAACCTCAAAGGTATGTTTCTGGTGACCCGCGCGGTATTGCCGTCGATGCTCGCCGCTGGCGGCGGGTCGATCGTCAACACCGCCTCGGTCGCCGCGTTCATCGCCGGTGGGGGCGGTACCGCGTACACCAGCTCCAAGCATGGTGTCGTCGGCTTCACCCGGCAGATGTCGTTCGACTACGCACACCAGAATGTGCGGGTGAACGCGATCGCGCCCGGTGCGGTGGAGACCGGGATGTCCAAGGACATCTTGTACAACGACGATCTGCCGGTCGTCGAGGCGCTGCGCAGTGCACCGGCCGGCCGGCACGCACAGCCCGAGGAGTTGGCGAACGTCGCGCTGTTCCTGGTCAGCGACGAGGCGAGCTTCGTACACGGGGCGGTTTACGTCGCAGACGGCGGCTGGACCATCCGTTGACTTTCCTTCGTCGACGATAAAGGGGGGCTCGGACCGGATCGCGGTCCGAGCCCCCCCTTTTCGCCGTGCTCGTCCCCGTCGTGCCGTGGGCATCTCGGGTGGGGTCGAGCGCGGCCCCGCGGAAATGCGCGGGAGTGCTCTCCGGCTCCGGCATGCGTCGCCGTGGTGTGAACCGTCCGGAACCGGAGAGCGTTTGGGAGCCGACCCACGAGGATGGCGCAACGGCTGGTAGGCGGCCTCGCGGGGTCGACGATCAGGGGTGGAGTGGGTCTAGAGCCGGGAGCGGCGAGCGCACTCCACGCTCAACAGCCCGAGTACTCCGATGGTGACCATGGCGTAGGTGGCACTGCCGGTGGTGTCGATGATCAGCCCCAGCATCGGGGCGGCCAGTACGGCGCCGACATTGCTGACGGTCACGATAAGTCCACTCGTCTGGTAATTCGCCTGCGGCTGAGACAGTTCCGCTGCCCACGCCCAGTAGGTGCCACCGTACAACGAGGCGGCCAGAAACATCATGCACAGGTAGATCCCGAGGGTGCTCGCGGGAATCCCGGGCAGTGCGACCACCATGATGCCGGCCAGGCCGGCACCGATCATGTTCGTCTGGAAGCGTTCGCCGCGGAAGAGTCGGTCCGACATCAGCCCGCCGACGGGGGCGGCGACGAGTTTGAACATGAAGGTGACGCCGATGATCGCCGAGGCTTCGAGCAGTGTCATGCCGCGGTCTTGTTCGAGGAACAATGGCAGGGCGTAGGAGAGGCCGTAGAGGGTGATCGCCGTCCCTGCCCCGTACAGCGAGGACCACCACACCCGGGAGCTGCGAAGCGCCTCGGCCAGCGATCCCGGCTTGGGCAGCGCATCGAAACGGGTCGAGTGCGGGCGGCGGAGCCCGACGGGTTCGGCCACGAGGGCGTCCATCGAGGGCACACCGGGGTGAGCCATGCGGAAGTCCCTGACCGTGAGCACGAACAACGCACCGCAGGCGACGCTCGGGACCACGGTCAGCCACATCGAGGCGATCTCCCACGACATGCCGCCGTCGGTGAGCAGCGGCCCGGCGAACGAGGTGATGGAGAAGCCGACGCCGAGGAAGCCCATCAGCAGGCCGGTCGCGAACCCGCGCCGGTTCTTGGGGAACCACAAGGAGGCGTGCGTGGCCAGGGACGCATTCATCACACCGCCGCAGCAGCCCAGGAGCAGACGCAGTACGAGCATGCCGGCGTAGGACTCACCGACCACCGGGATCAACAGCGCCGAGACGGCGTTGCAGAGCAGGCCGATGACGACGATCTTCTTCACCCCGATACGGGCGGCCCACTTGCCGGCGAAGACCGGAACCACGCAGAACGTGAGCATCGATGCGGTGGTGAGCAACGACAGCTGGGTGGCGTTGATCCCCCAGTCGTCCTGGATGACTGTGCCGAACACGGCGACGGTGTTCAGACCGATGAAGCAGCACATGAAGCACAGCAGGCTGACCAGCAGGACCCACCAACTGTAGAGGGGCGCGCGCGTGTAGGTCACACGCGCGCCGGTGAGCGTCGATGTTGTCATGACGTGGCTCCTAGTAGCTGGATCCTCCGCCGACACGGCAGGAGGTGGCGTCGGAATGGTTGCGAAGAGCCGAAATGCACATGGCACGGAAAGGATTCGACCGTGCGCCGCACTCGAAACGACTGACAGGCGCCGGCGCGAGAGGGAATCGTCAACCAAAAAACGAACGTACGTATGTTAGTTCTATCTCGACTGTCGTGTCAACGATCACAACGAGGCGTGCGACCGGACTCAACCCGCGGCGCGGCGATCAAGAAGGTCGAGTCGTATTCGGTCTCAGAACATGCGAACGCCCGGCTGGTGCACCAGCCGGGCGTTCACGAGGCATCGAACGGTGTCAGGCGAGGGAAATGGTGACCGCTTTGCTCTGCAGGTAGCCGTCGAGGGCTTCGCCGCCCATTTCCTTGCCCCAGCCGGATTGCTTGAATCCGCCGAACGGCAGCGCGGCGTCGAAGACGTTGTAGCAGTTGACCCAGACCGCACCTGCGTTGACCGACTCGGCGAAGCGGTGGGCGCGACCGACGTTGCTCGTCCACACTCCGGCCGCCAGACCGAAGGTGGTGTCGTTCGCGCGGCGCAGCACCTCGGCTTCGTCATCGAACGGCATCAGCGAAACCACCGGGCCGAAGATCTCTTCCCGGGCGATGGTCATGTCGTCGTCGACCCCGCCGAGCACGGTCGGCTCGAGGTAGTAGCCGGGTTCGCGGGTCTGGGCACCACCGGCGATGATCTGCGCTCCGTCACTGAGCGCGCCCTCGACGAAGGTCTTGACCTTGGTGCGGTGCTGGTCGGAAATCATCGGGCCGACGAGGACGCCGCGCTCGGCGCTGGGACCGATCTTGATCTGCGGCACCTTGGCGGCGATGCGGGTCTGGACCTCGTCGTAGACCTTGCGCTGCACATACAGCCGCGACCCTGCCGTGCAGGCCTCACCCTGGGCATAGAGGACGGCACCGAGCACTCCGTCGACCGCGATGTCGAGATCGGCGTCGTCGTAGATGACATTGGGGGATTTGCCGCCGAGCTCGAGGGTCAGCTTGCTCAGGTTCGATGCCGCCGCGACGACGATCCGCTTACCGGTCTCGACCGAGCCAGTGAATGCGACCTTGTCGACCTGCGGATGACCGGCCAGTGGGGCACCGGCGGCCGCGCCCGTTCCGGTGATCACGTTGACCACCCCGTCGGGTACACCGGCTTCGACAGCCAACTCCGCCAGGCGCAGTGGGGCCAGGGAGGCGAGTTCGGCGGGTTTGAGAACCACGGTGCATCCGGCGGCCAGCGCCGGGGCGAGCTTCCAGATCGCGGCGAGGGCGGCGCCGTTCCAGGGGATGATCTGGGCAACGACGCCGACCGGCTGCCGCCGGGTGTAGGAGAAGAAGTCTCCGGGGTTCTGCCGCGACAGCGGGATGGTGCGCCCCTCGAGCTTGGTGGTCCACCCGGCCATGTAGCGCACCAGGTCGGCCATGTTCGGCAGGTCGATATCGCGGATGAACGCGTAGGGCTTTCCGCAGTCCTGGGTGTCGATGAGCGCGATCTCGTCTGCGTTGGCCTCGATGAGGTCCGCGAATCGGTGCAGGATCCGGGCGCGGGCCTCGGCCGGCATCCGGCGCCACGGGCCGTCGTCGAATGCACGGCGTGCGGCCTGCACCGCCAGTTCGACGTCGTGCGGGCCGCCGGCGGCGATCTCAGCGAGCTTTTCTCCGGTCGACGGGTTGAAGACGTCGACGGTGCCACCTTCGACCGGATCCACCCATTTACCGTCGATCAGTAGTTGATGACGGCTCGGGCTGGTCTCGGACATCTTTTCTCCTTCGGGTAGAGCTCTCGGCGAACACACGAACGCTGGCGGTGATGATGCGGCCGTGGGTGCCGCCGGGCGCGCGCGGAAGCCCTCGGGACCCGCCGCACTTACCACATACGAACGATTGTTTTCTTACGGTACCGGGTGGGCACCCGTCCATGTCAACGATTGCGCCCACCAGACGATCAGGGGATGTTGCCGCGGTAGCGGGCAGATCGGTACGGGGTCGGCCAGTCGAGCGTGTCCTCGACGCCGAGTTCCTTTGCCGCCCTGAGCGGCCACATCGGCTCGCGCAGCAGGTTCCGCCCGACGAAGACGGCGTCGGCGGCCCCGTCGACGAGGAGTTGCTCGGCCTGGGAGGAGTCGGTGATCAACCCGACAGCCGCGACCGGAATGGTGGTCTCGTTGCGGATCCGGCGAGCGAACGGCACCTGATATCCGGGTCCGACGGTGATTTTCTGCTCCGGGGTCAGGCCTCCGCTGGAAACGTCGACGAGGTCGATGCCGGAACCCTCGAGCGAGCGAATCAATGCGACGCTGTCGTCGACGTCCCAGCCGTCCTCGGCCCAGTCGGTAGCGGAGATCCGAAGCAACAGCGGCAACTCCTCCGGCCAGACAGAGCGGACCGCGGCGATGATTTCCCGCAGCAGCCGGGCGCGGCGGTCGGGGTCTCCGCCGTAGTCGTCGGTGCGCCGGTTGGTGATCGGTGACAGGAACTGATGGAGCAGGTAGCCGTGTGCGGCGTGGATCTCGACGACCCGGAAGCCTGCGGCCAGCGCACGGGCGGCAGCGTCGGCGAAGTCGGTGACCACCTTCGCGATATCGGCCACGGTCATCTCGCGCGGCACGGCCTGGTCCCCCCAGGCCGTCGCCGACGGACCGACTGTCTCCCAGCCGCCCTCGCTAATCGGGACGGTGCCGTCACCCTCCCACGGAACGTAGGCCGAGGCCTTGCGGCCGGCATGCGCGAGTTGAATACCGGGGATCGATCCGTGCTCGGTGACGAACCTGTTGATGCGCGCAAACGCCTCGAGCTGCGTGTCGTTCCACAGCCCGGTGCACTTGGGGCTGATCCGCCCTTCCGGACTGACTCCGGTCGCCTCGGTCAGCACCAGCCCGGCCTTACCCTTGGCGAACGAGCCGAGGTGCACCAGATGCCAGTCGTCGGGTACGCCGTCGTCGGCGGAGAACTGGCACATCGGTGCCACCCAGAGGCGGTTACGGAAGGTCACACCGCGCAGGGTCAGCGGTGAGAACAGCCGGGTGCGATGAATGGTGGGTTGAGACAACGCAAGCTCCTCAGGTCGCGGTGGTGCGGTCATTCCAGCGTGGAGCCGGCGTTCGGGCCCTCGAGGAACTTGTTGGGAGTCAGGAAGAAGCACAGCACCAGGGCTCCGTTCGGTGCGGAGGCGCGGTGCTGATTGCCCTGCGGGCGCCAGGAGAAGTTCCCGACGGTAGTCTCGCCCTCCTCGTCGACGATGCTGCCTTCGAGCACCCAGGTCTGTTCGATCCGGACGTGCTCGTGCAGCGGCAGGACCGAACCGGGCTGCCACCGGAACAGAGCCGTGAGCAGGCCGCTCTCCTCGTCCTTGAGCAGCACCTTGATGTCGATGCCCTCGTACCCGGAGGGCCGCCAGGGCAAAGCGTCGACGTCGACGTACCGCGAGGCCATCGGCGGCAGTGCGTTGAGTTCGTCGGCGAAGGGGGTGATTGCGGTCATGGTGACGTGTCTTTCTGTGTTGTGTTGTGCGGGTATGTATGTCAGAACGACCGGGGCAATCCCAGATACTTCTCACCGATGTGGTTACGGAGCATCTCGTTGGTCAGCGGGGCGAAGGTGTAGAGGCGGGCGTCTCGGAACAACCGCTCCATCGGGTACTCCTTGCTGAACCCCGATCCGCCCATCAGGCGCATCCCGGCGTCGGTGACGGCGACCGCGGCGTCGGAGGCGGCGATCTTGGCCATGGCGCTGAGAATGTCGGCGCGCTTGCCGGTGGCGGTGGCCTCGGCGGCCTGGAGCATCAGGGCGCGGGCCGACTCGATCGCGATGGCGCCGTCGACGAGGCGGTGCTGGCCGGCCTGGAAGCTGCCGACCGGGCGCCCGAAGACCTGACGCTGGCGGCCGTAGTCGACGGCCGCTTCCAGAGCGCCCCGGGCGATCCCGAGGGCGGCAGCAGCGGCGTTGAGCCGTTCCCCGTTCAGGGTGCCGAGCACCTGCCGGAACCCCTGGTCGATCTGCCCGAGCACGGCGGTGGCGTCGACTTCGACGTTGTCGAAGATGACTTCGCAGGTGTCGAGACTGTGGATGGCGAAGGTGTCGAGTTCTTTCACCGTGATGCCCGGGGTGTCGGTGGGGACAACGAACATGGTGATGCCGTCGATCGGAGAGGACTCCGGCGTCGAGGTCCGGGCCAGAACGATGAGATTCCTCGCGTGCTGCGGGCCCGAGATCCATGTCTTGGCGCCGTTGAGAATCCACCGGCCGTCGTCGGACTGCGTCGCCCGGGTCCGCATGACGCGGGCGACGTCGGTGCCGCCGTCTGGTTCGGTCAGCGCGAACGCCACCCGTTCGTGGCCGTCGAGGAGTGGGGCCAGGACCGTGCTGCGCTGCTGGTCGGTGCCATACTCGGTGAGCAGTCCCACTCCCATGTACTGCACGACCAGGCACACCGCCATCGAGGTCGGGCCCGCGGCGAGCTCTTCGAGGACGATGATCTGAAGTCGTGGGTCGGCGCCGGTGGTGCCGTCGGCCTGGGCGTCGAGTCCGATCAGGCCGGCCTCCCCGAGGGCACGGTACAACTCGAGGTCGAACGCGTTCGCGTCGTCGAGTTCCCTGACCCGCTGCGCAGGTGCGACCTTCTCGATGATCTCGCGCACCATCTCGCGCAGATCCGCTTGCTCCGTGGTGTCCGGCAGCGTGCCGCTTCCAATCATGGGACTCCTCCAACTCGGGTGACGGCGCCCTTCCGGGGCGAAGGTGCGGCCGCCGGGCTGTGACCTGGTCACGCATCCCACGATACAAACGAACGCACGTTTTTCCAAGGTGCCAGGAGGCCTTTCCTCCGGTCTAGACAAACAAACACCCGTTCGTATAACGTGTGTGATGCCCATTACAGAGGGCGTGTAGGCCGCACGGTTCGACAACCCGTCTCGGCCCCGCTCTCACTCGTCGTGAACTCGCGGTACACGCGCGAGAGACGGCACCGACCACGAGAAAGGGTGACCATGCCTTTCACCGAGACCGCCGTCGACTGGAGTCGGCTCTGGTCCGATCCGGCGATGCTCCGCCTGCGAGATGACCGCCGCAGCTTCTTCACCATCGCCTGGAGCGTGTTCGCGGTGGCCTTCTTCGCACTCGTCGGCTTCGCGGCCTTCGCCCCGGAGATCATCGCGAAACGCCCTGTGCCGGGCCTGAGCATCGGACTGATCCTCGCCTTGACCTATGTCGCGACCGTGATGAGCCTCGGCGCCTGGTACGTGCGCCGCGCACGTCATTGGGACACTCTCGCCGCAGCCGTGCTGAGCACGCCCACCACCACTCGGGAGCGGGAGGTCACGGGCAATGTCTGACGGATTCAACACCACCGCCGTTGCCGTCACCGTCCTGCTGCTGGCGATCACCTTCGTGGCGACCTACTTCGCCTCGCGCCGTACGAAGACCTCGGCGGAGTTCTGGACGGCCGGCGGCGGTATGACCGGACGCAAGAACGGCACCGCCATCGCCGGCGATTTCCTGTCCTCGGCCTCGCTGCTGGGGTACGCCGGGCTGGCCTACCTCTACGGCATGGACGGCATCGTCTACGCGATCTTCGCGTGCGGGATCTTCCTGATGGTGATGTTCCTGATCGCCGAAAAGCTCCGCAACCTTGGGCGTTTCACGTTCGCCGACGCCCTCGCCACCCGGCTGCGGTCCGGTCCGGTCCGCATCGTCTCGGCGATCTCGACGCTGTTCATCTGCGTCTTCTACCTGCTCGCCCAGATGGTCGCCGGCGGCGTGCTGATGGAGGCACTCGCCGGAATCGACTTCTCCTGGGGCGTCGTGATCGCCGCAGTCCTGATGCTGACCTATGTGCTCTTCGGCGGCATGCTCGCCACCACGTGGCTGCAGATCATCAAGGCCGTCGCCTTGATGAGCGTCGTCGCACTACTGGTGATCCTGGTTCTCGTCCGGATCGACCCCAACCCGCTCAACATCATCGAGCAGGCGATCTCACAGAGTAAATTCGGCGACCACTACCTGGCGACCGGCAACTCCTTCAAGGGGCCCTGGAACATCATCTCCATGGCGGTGGCCGTGACGTTGTCCGCCGTGGGCCTGCCCCACGTGCTGATGCGGTTCTTCACCGTCCCCGACGCCATCGAGGCCCGCAAGTCCGCGATCTGGGCGATCAGCCTGATCGGCGGATTCAACGTCCTCATCGCCTTCCTCGGCATCTCCGCGCGCGCCGCCCTCGGTGCCGGCGGGGAAGAAATCGCCGGCAAGGGCGGCAATCTCGCCCTGCCCGCCCTGACCGTGTGGCTCGGCGGCGGCGACGGCTTCGCATCCGACCTGCTGCTGGCACTGGTGGTCGCGGTCTCGATCGCCACACTCCTGGCCGTATCCGCCGGCCTGGTGCTCAGCGCGTCCAGCACGATCGCCCACGACCTGTGGGCCAAGACGTTCCACCGTCCCGAACGGGAGGAAATGACGGTCGGCCGGATCGCCGCAGTGGCATTGGTGATCGTCACCGTCGGCGTCACCCTGGCGATCGGCGGCACCCAGAACGTGACCTTCCTGGCCACGCTGGCGACGTCG
Source organism: Rhodococcus pseudokoreensis (assembly GCF_017068395.1). Lineage (NCBI taxonomy): Bacteria > Bacillati > Actinomycetota > Actinomycetes > Mycobacteriales > Nocardiaceae > Rhodococcus > Rhodococcus pseudokoreensis. The sequence goes on from NZ_CP070619.1 coordinate 2,104,677, forward strand.
ACCGCGGCGAGCGCGAACTTCCCCGTGCTGATCATGACACTGCTCTGGCGGCGGATGCGCACCCTCGGGGCCGTAGTCGGCGCATTGTCGGGTCTACTGACGGCGCTGGCTTTGATCCTGACCGGTCCACTCGTGTGGCCGAGCCTGGCACCGCTGCTGTCGGATTCGCTGTCAACCACCGCCCCGTTCCCGCTGGCCTTCCCCATTCTGCTGTCGGTGCCTGCAGGATTCCTCGGCTGCATCGTGGGCAGCTACCTCAGTCGCGAGCCTGCCGACGACGCCGCCTTCGACGAACTTCAAGTGCGGGCCCTGACCGGGGCAGGTCTGGACAAGACGAAGACCCTCTCGCACTGATCCCCCACGGCGGCGTTCGACCGGAACTTGTGCTCTCCGGTCGAACGCCGCCGTGCATGCCCGATTGGTCGCCGATCCCCTCGCCGACCCCGACAAAAGGAGAAATGCATGTCCGTCAAGATCGTTGCGCTCATCACCTCGAAGTCCGAGCTCTCTCGCGACGAATTCCTCCGGTATTGGAACGTCGAGCACCCCCACTACGTCTGGAAGCTCCCCGAACTCGAGCGCTACGTGCAGAACCCGGCCATCGAGCACCGCAAGGACTGGGCGTACGACGGGATGGCGGAGCTGTGGTTCCCCTCGGTCGCCGCAGTGGCCCAGGCGTTCTCCTCACCGGAGGCCGACGCGGTGCGCGAGCACGAGGAAGAGTTCATCGGCGAGATCACCTGGTTCCTCGCCTCCGAGTCGGAGATCGTGCCGGTCTGACGGCTCCGTCTAGCTCAGGGTTCGCGCAGCACGCCCTCCTGGGTTGCCGAGGCGATGCGCGCACCCGCTTCGGTGGTGAAGTCGCAGGTGCACAGGCACCGACCGCCGGTGGCGATCGGGCTGGTCTGCCGACACAGCATCCAGTCGTTCATGGAGAACTGGCGGTGAAACCACATCGCGTGGTCGATGCTGGCACCGGCGATCACCCGGTTGCCGTACCAGGAGCGCCCGTGCGGCATCAGCGCCGGATCGAGCAAGGTCAGGTCGCTGACATACGCCAGCAGCGCGGCGTGCAACAGCGGCTCGTCCGGAACCTGAGCCGCCGCGCGCACCCAAAACCGCTGCTCGGGCTCGCGGGTACCCGCCGCGGCCAGCGCCTCAGGATGCTCGAGAAAGCGGAAATCGAACGGATGAGGCTGCGACCACCACGCCGGCAGCGCCGCGAACTCCACCTCGAGCCGCTGGTACAGCGGCAACAGCTCGTCCGGTGCCGTCTCGGTCAGCGGCGGGGACCATTCGTGCTCCGGGCCGCTCTGCTCGGTGGCGAACGACAGCTGCAGCGTCGCCAGCACTGCATCACCCTGGGTAGCGGTGACCAAGCGGGCGCTGAAGGAGCGGCCGTCGCGCAGAACCGTCACCTGGTAGCTGACGGGTACCTCCGGGTTTCCGCCACGCAGGAACAGCGTGTGCAGCGAATGCGGGTACCGACCCTCGGGCACTGTCGCCCCGGCCGCCATCACGGCCTGGGCGAGCACCTGCCCACCGAAGAGCCGAGGAAGTCTGCGCACCGCGGTCGGTCCATGGAACCGGTTACCCCCGGTGGGAGTCACACGCAGCGCGTCGACCAGCGATTCGAGTTGTTCGGCCGAGGCAATCACCGTCAGCGCCCTCCTTGTCGTCGACCCCGCCCCACGGGGCGGGGCGGGAACCATCGTTGACCAGTTCCCCCTCGAACGGTACCGTAAGCGAACGTACGATTGTTTGTCTAAGCGATACGGTCATACGAAGGCGACCCCATCCCGGGGCGTTCATCGGCACAGGTATTTCAAAACCCCAAGGAGTCCGGGCATGTTGTCCAAGGTCCTCGTCGCCAACCGCGGCGAAATCGCGGTCCGCATCATTCGCACGTGTGCAGAGGCCGGCATCGCCAGCGTCGCGGTGTACTCGGAGGCCGACGAAAAGGCGCTCCACGTGCGACTGGCCGACGAGGCGGTGCTGCTCGGCGCGGCGCCGGCATCCGAGTCGTACCTGGCGATCGACAAGATCATCGAGGCGGCCAAGAGCACCGGCGCGCAGGCCGTGCACCCCGGGTACGGCTTCCTGGCCGAGAACGCCGGGTTCGCGAAGGCGGTCGAAGACGCCGGTTTGATCTTCATCGGACCCCCTTCGTCGGCGATCGAGGTGATGGGCTCGAAGATCGCCGCCCGGGAGATCGCCGCGAAGGCCGAGGTCCCGCAGGTTCCGGGCTCGCCGGAGACCATCGACTCGGCAGCCGACGTGATCGCGTTCGGCGACGAGCACGGCTACCCGGTCGCGATCAAGGCCACCTACGGCGGCGGTGGCCGCGGCATGCGCACGGTCGCCTCCGCCGCGGACGCCGAATCCGCGTTCGCCTCCGCCAAGCAGGAGTCCGCTGCGGCGTTCGGCCGCGACGACGTCTACCTCGAGCGATACCTCTCCAGTGCCCGCCACGTCGAGGTCCAGGTTTTCGCCGACACCCACGGCAACGCGGTGTGGATCGGTGACCGCGACTGCTCGGTCCAGCGCCGGCATCAGAAGCTGATCGAGGAGGCTCCCGCCCCCGGCCTGTCGGACGAGTTGCGCCGCGCCATGGGTGAAGCATCGGTCCGCCTGGCCCAACAGGTCGGCTACGTCGGCGCCGGCACCGTCGAATTCCTCGTCGAGGCCGACCGGGACGCCTTCTACTTCCTGGAGATGAACACCCGAATCCAGGTCGAGCACCCGGTCACCGAGATGACCCTGGGCCTGGATCTGGTCGCCGAACAACTCGCCGTCGCCGCCGGCGAACCGCTGTCGATCACCGACTCCGGCGCCACCCCGCGCGGACACGCCATCGAGGTCCGCGTCAACGCCGAGGACACCCGCGGCGCCCTGTTCATGCCCAGTCCCGGCCCCATCGCCGCGGTGCAGGCACCCACCCGGGCCGGAGTCCGCTGGGACGGCGGCTACGAATCCGGCGACGAGGTCCAGCCCTACTACGACAGCCTGGTCGGCAAGCTCATCGTGTGGGCCCCCACCCGGGACCGGGCCCTGGACCGGTTGACCCTCGCACTCGACGAGCTGGTCATCGACGGGGTTCCCACCACCGTTCCGGCCGCGCGACAGATCATCGCGCACAAGGATTTCCGCAATGTCGCCATGCACACCAACTGGCTCGAACGCGACATCGACTTCGCCTCGTTGCTGCCGCCGGTCGAGGACCCCGCCGACCCTGACGACGAGGACGCCGACGAGGTGCAACTCCGCAACGAGGTGTGGGTCGGCGATCGCCGCTACGTGATCCCGTTCTTCTCGCCCACTGCCGCAGCAGTTCCCGGCGCCCCGGCGGCCGAGGCCCCGGCCAGGCGTGCGACCGGCGCGGGCAGCGGGCCGCGGAAGAAGCGCGGCGGGGGCGCTGCCGCGACCGGTGACGTCAAGAGCCCGATGCAGGGCACGGTCGCGCAGATCGACGTCGAGGTCGGCGCCCCGGTCGAGGCGGGGCAGATCCTCATGGTCCTCGAGGCGATGAAGATGCAGAACCCGATCCGTGCCGCCATCACCGGTGTCGTCGAGTCCCTGCACGTCGAGGTCGGCCAGGTCGTGGCCGCCGGAGTCGCTCTGGCCACCGTCGTTCCGGAAGCGCAGTGACATGACCCGATTCGGACAGCAGGTCGCCGTGGTCACCGGTGCCGGGGGTGGCCTCGGCGCGATCACCGCCTCGATCCTCGGCGACCTCGGGCTCGCCGTCGCCTGTGTGGACATCGACGAGGTGGCCGCCAAGCGCACCGCCACCGAACTGAACGACCGCGGCGTGACCAGCACGGCCTACGGCGTGGACATCACCTCGGAATCGGCGGCCGGCGCACTGTCCGAGGCCGTACACGCCGACCTCGGACAGGTCTCGCATCTGGTCAACATCGCCGGAATTCTGCGCCGCACGCATCTGGCCGACACCGACGCGGCATCCTGGCGACAGGTCATGGACGTCAACGTCACCGCCCCGTTCCTGCTCACCCAGGCCTTCGCAGACGACCTGAAGTCCGCCGAATACGGACGAGTGATCAACTGCGCCTCCTTCGCCGGCACCCGCGGCTACGAGTACCCCGCCTACGCCGCGTCGAAGGCCGCACTGATCAACCTGACCAGTTCGCTGCTGTTCGACTTCTGGGGCACCGCGGTCACCGTGAACGCCGTCGCCCCCGGCGCCATGGTCACCCCGATGCTCGATCACGCGGCGGCGCAGCGGATGGCAGAGAAGACGCCGACCGGACGCATCCTCGAACCCGACGATGTCGCCGCGGTCATCGGCTTCCTCGCCGGCCGCTCCTCCCGCGGGGTCAACGGCACCACCACCGTGATCGACGGCGGCGCCTCGCTCCTGTTCAGCTATCGCTGACCCGCACCACCGATTCGTAATCCACTACATCCCATACAGTTTGGAAAGATCATGACTGACATTCTCGACGAGAAGACCACCGCAGCCCCGGTGGGACCGCACGAAGAACTCGACGCCCGCCTCGCCGCGGCGCGCCTCGGCGGCTCGGAGAAACAGCGCCAGAAGCAGATCGACGCCGGCAAGATGCTGGTCCGCGACCGCCTCGAGCTGCTCTTCGACAACGGCTGGTCCTTCGAGGACGGCCTGCTCGCCCGCTACGACGAGGGCCTGCCGGGCGATGCCGTCGTCACCGCCGTCGGCAAGGTCGACGGCCGCGACATCGTCGTGATCGCCAACGACTACACCGTCAAGGCCGGCACCTGGGGCAAGCGGACCTTCGAGAAGATCGTGCGGGCACAGGAACTCGCCGACTCCACCGGTACCCCGATCGTGTACCTGTTCGACTCCGCCGGCGCCCGCATCGACGAGCAGTTCGAAAGCTTCGTCGGTCGCCGCGCCTGGGGCAACATCTTCTACAACCAGGTCCAGATCTCCGGTCGTGTCCCCCAGGTCTGCGCCCTCTTCGGCCCCTCCCCCGCCGGCTCGGCCTATGTACCCGCCCTGTGCGATCTGACGATCATGGTCCGCGGTCACGCGACCGCCTACCTCGGCTCGCCCCGACTTGCCCAGATGGTGACCGGCGAAGACGTCACCCTCGAGGAAATGGGTGGGGCGGAGATGCACTCGACCGTCTCGGGCCTGTCCGACGTCCTGGTCGAGGACGACGCGGAAGCGATCGCCGCGGTCCGGGTGTGGCTGTCCTTCCTGCCGTCGAACTGGCAGCAGGAGCCCCCGGTCACCGCACCGGCGGAACCGTCCGGACTGCGGACCATCAAGGAGATCGTCCCCGAGGTCGAATCCGAGATATTCGACATCCACGAGCTCATCGACTCCCTCGTCGACGACGCCAGCTTCTTCCCGTACAAGGACCTGTTCGCCCAGGAACTGGTCACCGGTTTCGCCCGCCTGAACGGCCAAAGCGTCGGCATCGTCGCCAACCAGCCCACCGTCAAGGGTGGGGTGATCTTCCCCGACTCCTCCGACAAGGCCGCCCGGTTCATCTGGATCTGCAACGCCTACAACATCCCGATCCTGTTCCTGGTCGACATCGCCGGCTACATGATCGGGTCCGAGGTCGAACGCCAGGGCATCATCCGGCACGGCGCGAAGATGATCTTCGCCGTCTCCGAGGCCCGCGTCCCGCGCATCACCGTGCTGCTGCGCAAGGCGTACGGCGGCGGCTACCTGGCGATGTCCGGTGCCCCGATGCAGCCCGACGCCCTGATCGCGCTGCCGACGGCCAAGCCCGCCCTGATGGGCCCGGACGCCGCCGTCAACGGCATCCACTACAACCGTATCCAGGCCATCGAGGACCCGGAGGAGCGGGCCGCGTTCATCGCCGAGAAGCAGGCCGAGTACGCCGCCGGGATCGACGTGTTCAAGATCGCCAACGAGAACGCCGTCGAAGCGGTCGTGCCCGCGAACGAACTCCGCAACGAACTCACCCAGCGCCTCGCCCTCTACCGCAAGCGGGACCGCACCGCCCCGGCCCGCCGCAACGGCGTCACCCCGGTATGAGTGCACCGGTGCTCGCACCGCGGCGGGAAGGCCTCACCGGTGTCGTCACCGGTGCGGGCACCGGGATCGGTCGGGCTTGCCTGGAACTGCTGGTCGACCACGGTGCCCGCGTCGACGCGTGGGATCGTAGCGACGAGGCGTTGGCAGATCTTGCCGGACGCAAGGATGTCGCAGCCCGCACTGTCGACGTCACCGATGCTGCTGCGGTCGCTTCGGCGGCCGCAGCAGCGGAGAAGCAGTGGGATCAAATAGATTTCGTTGTCAACTGTGCGGGCGCCTTCTTGGTGGGCCCGCTGGCCGAGGTGAACGCGGAATCAGTACGCTCCCTGTTCGACGTCAACGTACTCGGTACCACGCTCGTCACACAGGCACTGCTCCCCGCACTGAAGAGCAGCAAGGGTGCAATCGTGAATGTGGCGAGTGCGGTCGCGCTCAAGCCCACCGCCAGCAATGCGCATTACGCAGCCTCCAAGGCGGCGGTGGCGCACCTGACGCGTTGCTGGGCACTCGAACTGGGCCCCGAGGGTGTCCGGGTCAATTCCGTCGCCCCGGGCCCGACGCCCACCGCCATCTACCGGACGGCGGGGATGAGTGCCGAGCAGGAGTCGACGCTGCTGCGTGAGCGTGCGGCCGCGATCCCGCTGCGCCGTGTAGGCGATCCCGTCGACACCGCCAGGTGGATCGCCCGTTTCGCACTCGAAGACGACTGGACGACCGGTGTGGTGCTTCCCGTCGACGGCGGAATGTCTCTCGGATAGCGCCTCCCACCGATCTCCTCCCGAATCCCGGACCGTCACCGACGGTCCGGGATTTCTCTCGTGCCGCCCCCTGGCGAAGAGCGCCCGGATACCCCCGCTGACCAGGGCGAGCGAACTCCGTCGCGCTCGGCAATATCTTGGTCCCCCGGCTCGGCGAGCGCGGTGGGTGAACGTGCCACCGCTTGGTGAGTAAACGAATACTGCCCGCACCCCCGGAGTGTCAGCCAGGGTGCGGGCAGTACGTCTCTATGATCATCTCCGGCCGCTCGGCGTGGGCGGAGGCGGTGCGGAGATGCGCTGTTCGTTTCTCCACTGCCTTTGTGGACTCCAAGGAAGTGTGGAGAGATGGCCCCGCGGTCAGGCTCGCGTACCGCGGGGGCCGGTCGATCTAGCCGCCGACCTTCTGACTTGCGCCGGCGTCGATGGGCAGGTTGATTCCGGTGATGTACCGCGATTCGTCCGAGGCCAGGAACAGCACGGCGTTGGTGATGTCGATGGGCTCGACCCACGGGATGTTCGGCAGCGAATGCATGGTTGCGAAGGCGTCGCGGGAGTCCTCGAGCGTCGGGTGCGCGAGGTCGGGGCGGAAGAGTCCGTAGAAGGTCTCGTTCTGCAGGAGCTTGGTGTTGACGTTCGTCGGGTGGACCGCATTGACGCGGATACCCTTGGGGCCAAGCTCATTTGCGAGTGTGTGCATCAGCCCGACGATGCCGTGCTTCGCGGTGACGTAGTGGCCGACGTTCGGGTATCCGTTCAGGCTCGACGTCGATCCGGTGAAGATGACCGAGCCGCCTTCACCGCGCTCGACCATGTTCGGGACCGCGGCCTTGACGGTGTGGAAGACACCCGTGAGGTTGGTGTCGATCATGTCGTTCCACTGGTCTTCGGTCAGATCCAGGACCTTGTTGGCCGAGATGATGCCCGCGTTGGCGCAGACGATGTCGATCTTGCCGAATTCGGCGAGGCCGTCGGCGACCGCGGATTCCATCTGCTGCAGGTTTCGGACATCGGCCTGGGCGATGACGACGCGGCGGCCCAGTTCCTCGACTAGTCGCGCCGTTTCCTTCAGGTCGTCGAGCGAGGCCATCGGGTACGGCACGCTACCGATCTGGTCGGCGATGTCGATGGCGATGATGTCAGCGCCCTCTTTCGCCAGTCCGAGTGCGTGCGAACGACCCTGGCCGCGTGCGGCCCCGGTGATCAGGGCGACCTTGCCCTCCAAGCGGCTCATTGCGTTTCCCATCTCTCTCGATGTACTTCCCTGCCGATTTCGGCGGAGTAACTGATAAAAACGTACGTGCGTTTGTTTATATTGAGTGTGATCTGAGCGACAACAAATGTCAACCAGGTGATGATGCCGCTGCTGACACTCCCGAAGAGTGCGCATCAGGGGCGGCCGTCAATAGAGAATCGGAGAGGCACCGGGAAACGCGTTCCACGCCAATGAAATACCCGGCTGTAACGAGACCGGAACATCACGGTCAGATGGTTCTGATGACAGCCGACGAAGGGGCCGCCACCGCCTTGCCGATCGCCCTGCACTCGACGGCACGCGGCGCCATCCGACGGCGGTGCGGTGGTCGATGCCCGGCGCGACCTATCGGCCACAAGTTCATGTCGTCGCCGTACCCCCAGCCCGCCGGAGACCCACACGATGGAGGCCGGGGATACGGGTCAGGTCAACTGTCGCTCTCGACGCCGAGCTGTCGCAGCGCCATCTTGATGTAGGTGTTGACGACCTTGTCGAGCGACTTGGGCCCGCCGGGCTTGTACCAGGAGGACACATGTGCACCCTGAGCCAGTATCGAGTACGTCTGCAGTTTGGCATCGAGGATGTCCGCGCCGGTCTCCTTGGCCACATCCTTGATGAGTTTCTGCAGCAGACGCTCGTACTCGGCACGCTTGGCGAGGACCAGCTCCAGGTCTCCGTCGCTCAGGGCCCGGAGTTCGGTATTGCCGATGAACGTCTCCCGCGCATGCTCCGCGTGATAGCGGATGTGGCAGTCGACCGCCGCCTTGAACCGGTCCAGCGCACTCCCGTCGACACCGACGAGCGCCTGGTTCACCGCGTCGAGCAGTTCGTCCATGACCGACACCATGATGTCGGTCAGCAACTCTTCCTTACCACTGATGTGGTTGTAGAGGCTGCCGACCTGGATGCCGACCTCGCTCGCAACAGTGCGTAGCGACGTGGCCTCGTAGCCATGTTCGTAGAACAGGCTGGCCGCGGCCTCCCGAATGGCGACGTTGGTGCGCGCGCCGCCGCGTGTCACCCGAGCTGCTCGAGTCACTGTGCCCCTCCGAGGTAAATTGGTCGGTCCCCGCAGGGGCCGGCAAGCGGTCTCAGGAACAATCGTACGTTAGTCGATAGTTGTTCTCACCGATTGGTAACGCGGTTGTTACCAGCCCATCGTTGCCCGGATGTTGGTCTTGACAATCTTGCCGCTGGGATTCATCGGCAGGGCGTTCGGGCCCACGAGCGCGATCATCTTGGGAACCTTGTATCCGGCCAAGTGTTTGCGCAGGAACGTCGCGATCTCTGTCTCGGTGACAGTCTGACCAGGCCGCACGGCGATCACCGCCCGCACCTCCTCGTCCCACTCCTCACTCGGAACGCCGAGAACAGCGGCTTCCATGACAGCTGGGTGCGTGTGGAGCAGTTGCTCGATCTCCGAGCTGTACACGTTCTCGCCACCGGTCTTGATCATGTCCTTGGCCCGGTCACGGAAATACAGGTACCCGTTCTCATCGCGGACAGCGAGGTCACCGGTACGCAGCCAGCCGCCCTCCAGGACTTCCTTGGTGGCCTCCGGGCGACCGAAGTATCCAGTCATCAGGTTGGGGCCACGAACACAGATCTCCCCGATCTCCCCCACGGCCGTGGGCGTTCCGTCGTAGAGGTCACGCAGCTCGACCTCGGTGAGGAGGTATTCGGTGCCGATCGAGCCGTCGATTTCCGGCCGGAGCATGTCCTGCGGGAGCAATCGGGTGACCATCGGCCCGGCTTCGGTGAGGCCGTAGCGGAAGTACAGGTCGACATCCGGGATCAGCGCTGACACTGCCAGTTTGTCCGGCATGCGGAGCAACCCGGCACCGGTGTGCAGTGCCTTGAAATTGTTGCGGAACCCGTCGGTATCGAACGTGCCCGACTTGAGCATGCGCCGGATCATGTTGGGCACGAGGAACATGTTGGTGATCGACTCGCGCCCGACGAGATCCGCGATCTCCTCTTCCACAAACTTGTGGACGAGCACCGAACTGTTCCCCGTGACATAGAGGGGCAGGAACCAGCACAGGAGAGCGGCGGAGTGGAAGAGCGGTGTGACGACAAGGCCGCGATCGTTGGGGCGGCCGCCGATGCGGCAGTCGGCGATTTCGTTGACGGCATTGGTCAGGATCGCCGAGTGCGAGAGCACGACTCCCTTGGAGAACCCCGTGGTTCCGCCGGTGAACAAGATGCAGGCCGCGTCCGACGCTCCGACCTGAACTTCCCTGATCGGTTCCGACCGCAGCAGGTGGTCGAACTCGTCGCCCTCGTGCACGACGGTGACGGGCGCATTCAGACCACCGCCGGCCAACGCCTCCGCGATGGCGCCGTCGAAGCCGTCACCGACGAGCACGACGCGGGCGCCGGTCTCGTTGATGCCGTGAGCGAGCTCTTCGGTCGCCCATCGCCAGTTGTATGGGACGAAGGCGGCGCCGGCAGCGACGATTCCCAGGAAGGTCTCGATACTGAAGGCGGTGTTGCCGGCCAGGACACCGACGGTGTCACCTGGCTGGACGCCCTGCGTCCGCAGGCCCGCGGCGATCCGCCACGCTCGGTCGGCGAGTTCTCCATGGGTAAGCCGTCGCGTCCCGTCGAAGATCGCTTCACGCCCAGGCACCAGCCGCTCGTTGCGACGAATAGCGTCGACGAGAGTAAACATCATTCTCCTTAGCCGTACAGGTGTTGCTGTGGCCCCCAACACTACGGCAAACGTACGTACGTTCGCTAGTGCCCGTGTAGAGAACTTGGGACCACACCCCTGCGCACCGTATTCGGCATATATGATCCCCAGTGGCTGGGCAGGACCAGTCGTTCCCGGCCTCGCCGAGCTGACCGAGGAGGAGTACGCCCGCCGGACCGAACCCATCAGGCGAGGACACAGGCCCACCGACGACGACTAACGCACCACCGGCCCGAGTCTCACCGACTCCGACCGACGGCCCCAGAGGCGGGTCACGGGCCGACTGGCCGTTTCCCACCACAAGGGAGCCGTCGAAGTCGCAGCAACGCAAAAACTGCGCTGATCTGCACGTCTTCACGAGACGCTGCGTAAATGGTTTCTACAGCACCAACCCCGTCGTCCGGCAGGCCCGTAGGCCCCGTACCGGAAGTGTGCTGTTCTCTGGTGCGGACACTGCGGTTAGCCAGTCCACGCCCCTCGCCCGTAGTGCGCGCCCTCGCCCACAGCAAGCGGAATCAGGTGTGATTAGAGGTCCCTGTTACGCGTGATTACCGGTCAGTCAGTTCGTCGAACGACCACTGCCCACATCATCGCTCGCAATAGGTAAACGCCCCTCACACGGGGTGTTCACCCAATAGCGCCTGTTGGGTTCACCTATTGGGCCCGGGATCGGATTCGGATCCTGATATCGGCGCATTCAACGCTGTGACGCCCGTTTCCAGCGGATCTCCTGTCAATGTGCGAGACGTTCGACGCTGCGAGAGCAGCAAATTTGGAGAACCCGTGCCTGAGATTGGGTCATTTTCGGCGGACAGGCGAGGTCGGCTACCGGGATCCGTGGATTCCGGTGCCGGGGCGGGATCGCTATCTGCCCGGTCCCGTGGCGGCCAGGGATGTTGCGTGGCGCGTGGCGGAGTGGGTGCTGCGACGCCGCCGGCGGGGTCGGCGCTCGGGTTGTCCGAAGCCGCGGAAGTACCCGCGGTGCACATCGAGGCGGTTGCGCTTGAGGTCGGCGCACAGGCTCTCGATGCCGACCCTGCGGTGATAGGACGCCTCCCACGCGAGGGTGCCGCGCTGGAACGGCATCCGCATGTCAGGGTAGTCCGAGTCGTTCAACGAAGTGGTGAACCCCAACGTCCATCTTGGCGTCGATCGGCTCGGTGTCGTGCAGCCCTTCCGGAAGGCTGGTCGGGTAGAGGACACCGTCGATCCAAATGGTGTCGCTGCCCTTCGAGCCCGGGTCCGTTCCGGGTTGCCGCGGGTGCCGGTCGTAGATGGTGGCGTAGCCGAGACTCCAGCTTTCTGGGTTAGTCACCGCGGACCGTTGACAGGTTAATGCGACCGCACTAATCTGCCTTGTGTGACGCACGCCACCGCGAGACAGCTGATGATCGATGCTGCCGAGCGCATCGTCGCCGAGCGGGGAATGCCGGCAATGACCCTACGAAAGGTCCAGGAAGCGGCGGGCCAAGCCAACAGAACCGCAGCGCAATATCACTTCGGGTCTCGCGAAGGACTGATCAGCGCCATCCTCGAGGATCGAATGGGCCCGGTCGATCGTGCGCGTCGAGAGTTGCTCGACAAACTCGATACGGCCGAGAGTGAACCAGCTGTAAGACAATTGACCGACGCTCTCGTGCGACCATTGGCCGACAACACAGTCGGCAGACCGGGCAGCAGATATGCGCGTTTTCTAGCGCAGGTCGTTGCAGACCCCTCACTCGCGGAAATTGCCCGAAACCACGTAAATGCTGGAAGCGTTAACGACGTCATCAAAAGGTTGGAAATCGCCGCTGGCGGAGGTCCTGTGGGCCGCGCGAAAGTTGAGCACGTCGTGATTCTCGCCAGTTTCGCGTTGGCCCGATATGAAGGTTCGGGTGAGATGTCAGATCGCGTCGTCGATACCCTTGTCGACTCATGCGTCGCCGTGTTGACGGGACCACGGGAGTAGGGCGGCACGCACTGCGGGTCGAGAACGGTTCGAGAGCATCACGAGACGCAGGGAACGACGTCTCCGATCTGCTACTGGGAGAGTGAGGCTGACCTCGAACGGTGGGCCCCGTGGGCTCGACCGCGCTTGGCAACCGCTGCCGCATATGACGATTGGAATCCACAGAGGGTATTGCAAATTGGGTCTTGCGAATTGACAACGGCTAGGTAGTATCGACGTTAGTTAGCGATCATTGACTTTCGTGGCGTCGCAGGTCTGGCGACGATCGAGCCGCTTTGGACCAATATCTGTACTAATAAGCACAAGTGGAGCCGTCTCTACTCTCATGTTCATTTAAGTTAACGATCATTGATATTCCGACAAGATACGAGAGGGAGACATGGTCCGGGAATTCGTCGAACACAAGGAACTGTTCATCGGTGGGCGCTGGGAGGCCCCGTCGGGCAACGATGTGATCGAGGTCGTCAGTCCGTCGTCGGGTGAGATCGTCGGGCGGGTGCCGCATGCGTCCCGTGAGGACGTCGACCGTTCGGTCACGTTGGCGCGCAGAGCATTCGATTCCGGGCCTTGGCCGCGGCTGCCGCTCGAGGAGCGTCTCGTGGTGCTCGAGCGGTTCGCTGCCGCCCTTCAGACTCGAATCCCGCAGCTGGCAGCGGTGATTTCCAGTGAGAACGGTTCGGCGATTACGTGGGCGTTGGCCTCACAGGCCGGTGCGCCGGCAACGGTGTGCGGACTGGCCGTGCAGACCGCACGGGCGTTTGCGTTCGAAGTGCGTCGCGCCGGGCTCCGCAACGAGGTCATCGTCCGATACGAACCGGTCGGTGTCGTCGCCGCGGTCGTTCCGTGGAACGCGCCGGCGTTCGTCTCCATGAACAAGCTGGCGCCCGCACTCGCTGCGGGGTGTGCCGTCGTGCTCAAGCCGTCTCCCGAGACACCCTTGGATGCCTACATCCTCGCTGAGATCGCCGAGGAGGTGGGCCTGCCCGAGGGCGTGCTGAGTGTGCTGCCGGCCGACCGCGAGGTCAGCGAGTATCTGGTGGCGCATCCTGGAATCGACAAGGTGTCGTTCACCGGGTCGGTCGGTGCGGGAAAGCGAATTATGGAGGTCGCCGCGGCGAACCTCACCCGGGTCACCCTCGAGCTCGGTGGCAAGTCGGCGGCCATCATCCTGGATGACGCTGACCTCGACCATGCGGTGAGCACGATCGGTGCCGCGTCGTGGGCGCTGAACAACGGCCAGGCCTGTGTGGCGCTTACCCGCGTGCTCGCACCGCGATCACGCTACGACGAGATCGCTCGCCGGTTGACCGAAGCAGCGAAGGCGGCGGTCGTCGGGGATCCAGAGGACCCGAAGACCCAGGTGGGGCCCTTGGTGTCGCGTCGTCAGCAGCAGCGTGTCCTCGATTACATCCGGATCGGCCGGGAGGAGGGCGCCACGCTGCTCACCGGGGGCGGTGTCCCGGAGGGGCTCGAGCAAGGTTGCTACGTCAGGCCGACGGTCTTCGGCGACGTGGACAACTCGATGCGGATCGCGCAGGAGGAGATCTTCGGCCCGGTCGTCTGCCTGATTCCGTACGACGACGAAGAGGACGCCATCCGAATCGCCAATGACTCCGACTACGGCCTCTCCGGCGCGGTCTTTACCGCGAACTCCGCGCACGGCATCGAGGTGGCACGCCGGATCCGCACCGGCACGTTGACGGTCAACGGATTCGCCACCGAGCCGACCGCACCGTTCGGTGGATTCAAGAACTCGGGCATCGGCCGCGAGCTCGGCGAGGAAGGGCTCCGTTCGTTTCTGGAGGCCAAGTCCATTTCGATCGCCGGATAGACAGGGAGACAGGACATATCATGAAAATCAGTGGCGCAATCCTGCATGGAGTCGGGCGGGAATGGACGCTCGAGGAGTTCGAGCTCGGCGGCCCGGTGGCCGGTGAGGTGCAGGTCCGGCTGGCAGCCAGCGGGCTCTGCCACTCCGACCATCACTTCCGGACCGGCGACCTGCCGCCCGCCTTCTTCCCGTTGCTGGCCGGGCACGAGGGCGCCGGTGTCGTGACGAAGGTGGGTGTCGGCGTCGAGGGGCTCGCCGAGGGCGACCATGTCGTGCTCGCCTTCCTGCCTGCCTGCGGAACCTGCCGGATGTGCGCACGCGGACGGCAGAACCTGTGCGACCGCGGCGCCGACAACTCCACCGGACTGTCCGTCGACGGCACCTACAGGGCGCACCTCGGAGGGAACCCGCTCAACCGCGTGTCGGGCCTCGGGACTTTCGCGCCGTACGTGACCACCCATCACTCGAGTGTGATCAAGATCGAGAACGACATCCCGCTGAACCGCGCGGCGCTGCTCGGCTGTGGAGTGTGCACCGGCTGGGGCTCGGCGGTTTCGGCCGGCGGTGTGCAGCCCGGCGACAACGTCGTCGTGATCGGTGTGGGGGGTATCGGCATCAACGCCGTACAGGGAGCCTCCCATGCCGGCGCACGGTTCGTCGTCGCAGTCGATCCGGTCGAGTTCAAGCGGGAGCAGGCTCTGAAGTTCGGTGCCACGCATGCGTTCGCGTCGATTGAGGAGGCCGCCGTCCAGTTGCCGGATCTGACCTGGGGCGTCATGTCGGACGTCACGATCCTGACCCCGGGCGTGATCGAGCCGGAGATGATTCAGCAGGCACTTGATCTCACCGGCAAGGGTGGAACCGTAGTGGTCACCGCGCTCGCCGGCATGGCCACGATGGCCGAGGGGGTTCCGTTCAACTCGACGATGTTCACTCTCTACGAAAAGCGTTTGCAAGGTGCGATTTTCGGTGGAGCGAGCCCACGGTCGCAGATCCCTACACTGCTCAACCTGTATCGTAGCGGCATTCTCAATCTCGACGATCTGGTCACTCGAACCTACCGGCACGACCAGATCAACGAGGGCTATGCCGACATGCTCGAGGGCCGCAATATCCGCGGCATCATCGAGTACACCGAGGCCGACTACTGAGCGGCGCTCGTACTCGGCCGAGTTCACTGCTGGTCCATCACTCTGAATCCCGTCAAAGGAGTCAATCCATGACCGCTGTCACCAGTTCTCTCGATACCCTCCGGATGGTTCGGACCGGTGCCGACCCGCTCAAGGCTTCCGGGCCGCTGGTCGCCCGCCCACCGGCCGACACATCCGGTTATTCGCGAATCACCGTCGAACCGGTCGCGCCCACGATCGGCGCGGACATCGCGGGAGTTCGGCTCTCCGGTTCTCTCGACGACGAGACCATGGCGGAGATCCGACGTGCGCTGACTGACTGGAAAGTGCTGTTCTTCCGGGATCAGGACATCAGTCGTGATGACCACCGCGCCTTCGCGGCACGGTGGGGTGAGCTCGAGCAGCACCCCTTCTTCAAGCACATGATGCCGGGGCAATCCGACGTCGATGTGGCGACCTTCGCGAAGAACGCGACCACGGCGGGCTACGAGAACAATTGGCACAACGATGTGACGTGGCACGAGTACCCGTCATTCGCCGCGGTCCTGCGTGCCGTGGAGATCCCGGCCGTAGGGGGTGACACGCTGTGGGCGGACACCGGTGCCGCCTACGATCTGCTGCCGCAGGACATCAAGGATGAGATCGACAACTCTACGGCCGAACACGATTGGATCAACAGCTTCGGTCGCCTGATGGATCCCGACGTCGTGGCCAAGCTGCGTCCGGAGTTTCCGGCGATCGAGCACCCGGTGGTCCGGGTCATCCCCGAGACGGGCCGACGGGCGCTCTTCGTCAACGTCAGTTTCACGCAACGCATCCTCGGCATGTCGACGCAGCGATCCGACGAGCTGCTGCGCCTGCTGTACCGGCACGTCATGCGTCCGGAGTTCCAGGTCCGGCTGCGGTGGCGCAAGAACACCATCGCCTTCTGGGACAACCGGGCCTGCCAACACTACGCATCGAGCGACTATCACCCCAACCAGCGCATGATGGAACGTATTTCGATTGTCGGTGATCGGCCCGTCGGGATCGGTGTGTGACCCACCGCCCGCGGAGGACCGCGACGCCCGCCTGATTCGATCGGGGCGGGCGTCGTCGTTTCTCCGACAAAAGTGCGGACGGCGTTCACACGATTCGTCGGGCTGACCCCCGAGTGGAATCAATTGCGTTGCGTGGGTTGCTTTTATCGTCATTTATTGGTCAACTGAACGGGCAGTGATCCGGACCACAGTGTTGCTGCCGGCCGGGGTGACGCGTCCCTCGGCGACAACGTCTCAACTTGCCATACTCAGCACCCGGACGGGTGCGCAACTCCTGGAGGGCACCGAATGTCTTCGCATTTCGACACCATGTCGACGAATCCCGTCGAATCAGAACCCGGCCGGGCCGGCGCTCGACCGTCGCGTGCCTGGTTGATCGTCGGTCTCGTCACCGTCTTCATTCTCGTCAACTTCGCGGACAAGGTCGTGGTCGGCCTGGCCGGCGTCGAGCTGATGCGCGACCTCGACATCACCCCCGCTCAGTTCGGACTCGTGCAGAGCAGCTTCTACTGGCTGTTCGCAATCGGCTCGATCGGTGGTGGCCTGCTCATCGGGCGAGTTCCCGCCAAGTGGTTGCTGTCCGGAACGGCCGCCCTGTGGGCGCTGGCGATGCTCCCGATGCTGTGGAGCGAGAGTTTCGCGGTGCTGATCGCGTCCCGGATGATGCTCGGGTTGGCGGAGGGCCCGGCCACTGCGATGGCGCTCGCGGTGGTGCACTCCTGGTTCACAGCCGACAAGCGCACCATTCCGACGTCCATCGTCACCGCCGGCGCGGGCATCGGCCCACTGCTCGCGGCGCCGTTGCTGACCACGGTGATCGTCAACCACAGCTGGCACGCTGCCTTCGGTGCCCTCGTTCTTGTAGGCGCGCTCTGGCTTCCGCTGTGGATGGCGTTCGGCCGTTGGGGTGACGCGGACTCCGAGCCGGTGGCCCGGATCGCTGCGGGGTCGGAGGAGCGGATCCCGGCAATGAAGCTGCTCACCAACCGCACCCTGATCGGAGTCGCTGTCCTGATGTTCGCGATGTACTCGTCGGCCGCAATCAAACTGAGCTGGCTGCCCGTGTACTTCCGGCAAGGACTCGGCTACGACGCGGCGAGCGCCGGACGCTTCGTGGCCCTGACGTATCTCGCCGTCGCCGTCATGGTACTCGTCACGGGGTGGGTGTCCCGGGTCATGACCAAGCGTGGTGTGCAGTACCGCCTCTCGCGTGGCGTGTTCCCGGCATCGCTCGTCGTTGCTGCCGGTGTCAGCACGCTCGTCTTCGCCCAGCTGGGCCGTGGCCTGCCGAATCTGCTCCTGATCGTCGTGGGAGCCTCGCTGGCGAGTGCGTCGGCCGGTGTGGCGATGTCGGCGGTCTCCGATGTGGTGCCGCAGAGTCAGCGTGGTTCGGTGATGGGTGCTCTCGTCGCGTTCTACAGCATGGCGGGTGTGTTCGCGCCTCTGGTGCTGGGTGCGATCGTCGGTGGTGCGGAGACCCCCATGGCCGGCTACCGGAGCGGGTTCGGGCTTCTCGGCCTTGTCGTGATCGTCGGCGGTGTCCTGGGCGGTCTGCTGATCGATCCGGTGCGTGATCGCCCCGGGCGGGTTGCGCAGGGCGATGTCGGTTCCCTTGCGGCTCGCTCGATCGATTAGTTAACGACCATTGACTGTGATGGACAGTGGGGATACGGTGTGACGTGAGCAATGCCGCGACGTATCCCCACTGAAATTCGCAACGTGGCCCGTCACGCGGACGACTGTCCACAAATTCAGAAATGGTTCAAGTGAACGAGTGTAGACACAAGTCGCACTCTACTGAGGCACAAGAGGTTGGTTCGACATGTACTTCACCCAAGGCCTGCACCGGTCGGTTCAGCAGAACCCCGACCGCGCCGCCGTGATCGACGGAGACCGCGAGGTCACCTTCCGGGAATTACGTGCACGCGTCGCGCGACTGGCCGGTGGATTGCAGTCTCTCGGCGCCCGGCCCGGTGACCGGGTCGGCATCCTCGCCACCAACCGGGTGGAGTACATCGAGTACATACTCGCGTGTGCGTGGCTGGGCGTCATCTCCTCCCCGGTGAACAACCGATGGAGCCTCGACGAGATGGCCTTCCAGATCGAGGACGCCGGCATCGGCATTCTCGTCGTGGACAAGCCCCGACTCGAGACCGCGAAGGAACTACGGACGCGCCGAGCGGAGTTGCACACCCTGGTGTGCATCGACGGTGACGATACCGACGGGTCCGCCGTCGACTATGAGCGGATGATCGCGGACGCGGAACCCATCGAGGACAGCTTCGTCGACCCCGACGAGCTCGCCCTGCTGATGTACACCGGTGGCACCACGGGCCGGTCCAAGGGCGTGATGCTCACCTCCGGCCAGGTGATGGTCTCGGCGATGGGCGCCACGATCACGGCGAGCCTGGACAACCAGGCGCAGCGCGTCCTGCACGTCGCGCCCTTTTTCCACCTCGCAGCCTACTGCGGAGCGCTTCAGCACATCATGATCGGTTCGACGCACGTCTTGATCGGCGACTTCACCGTCGAGGCACTGGCCGAGGTGATTTCGACCAGGCGCGTGACGATGACGACTCTGGTGCCGACGATGCTGCAGTGGCTGCTCGACTACGCGGCCGAGCACGGGACCGACCTGTCCAGTCTGCAGTGCATGAGCTACGGCACTGCCCCGATGCCGGAACCGTTGGTGCGCAAGTTGATCGATGAAATTCCGGGAATCCGTCTGCGTCAGGTCTACGGCATGACCGAGCTGGCGCCGGCGGCAACGATTCTCACCAATGCTGATCACTACGACCGCGATCATCCCGAGCGGCTGCGCTCGGTCGGCCGCGCCGCCGCCCACGCGGAGGTCCGGATCGTCGATCCCGGCGACGTGGAGGTGCCGCGCGGCACCGTCGGGGAGGTCGTGGTCCGTGGCAAGCACATGATGCTCGGCTATCTCAACCTCCCGGAGGAATCCGCCCGGGCCCTGCGCGGTGGCTGGATGCACACCGGCGACGCCGGCTACATGGACGACCACGGCTATCTCTTCTTGGTCGACAGGCTCAAAGACATGATCGTCAGTGGTGGTGAGAACGTCTACTCGGCCGAGGTCGAGAAGGTCGTTCACACACATCCCGCCGTCGCGAGCTGTGCTGTGATCGGAGTTCCCGACGAGGTCTGGGGCGAGCGGGTGCATTGCGTCGTCGTCCTCGAACCGCGGCACACACTGACGGCCGAAGATCTGCGCGATTTCGTCGGCGAGCGCATCGCCCGCTACAAGGCACCGCGCACGGTGAGCATTGTCGATGCAATGCCGCTGTCGCCGGTCGGCAAGATTCTCAAGCGCAAGCTTCGCGACGAGTACGTCTCGTGACGGCGTCCTCGGCGTGCGACGGGCCTGCTGTCGAATCGGAGTGCGCGGACCCCGACCGGACGTGGTTCGACCGAGTGACCGCGGTGCCTCCCGGCAAAGGCGAGATCGTCGTCGACGGTGCCAGGATCGCGTACCGCGTCTGGGGTGAGGACGGCGATCGCGCCGTGGTCCTCGTGCACGGGAGCGCGGCGCACTCGCGTTGGTGGGATCATCTGGCTCCGTGGCTGGCGACGAACCGACGAGTGTTCGCACTCGACCTGAGCGGGCACGGTGACAGTGATCACCGCGACTCCTACAGTCGCGCTCAGTGGGTCGCCGAGGTGATGGCGGTGGCGCAGGCGTCCGGGCCGCGTCCGATCGTGATCGGGCACAGCCTCGGTGGATTTGTTGTGCTCGACGCCGCCGCCTGCCACGGGGCGGAACTCGGCGGCGTCGTCGTGGTGGATTCGCCGGTGAAGGACAGTCACGCCCAAACCTTGCCGCTGCGTGAGCGGGCACGCCGTCCGCACCGGATCCACGCCAGCGCAGACGAACTCGCCGACCGCTTCACGGCGCTGCCGCAGTCGCGCCCGATCGCGCCCCACCTCGAACGATACGTGGGGCGAGAATCGGTGCGACGCAGAGAGAACGGCTACAGCTGGCATTTCGATCCCAAGATCTTCGAGTGCACGCCGATGCTGATCGACGAGGTGCTTCCCACGTCGTGTCCGGTGGCCGTTGTCCGTGCCGAGCACGGCTCACTCGACGCGGCGATGTGCCGCCGACTGGTCGAGCGGCTCGGTCCCCGCGCAGTGGCGTTCGACATCCCGGACTGCGGCCACAGCCTGATGCTCGAGCGCCCGCTCGCGCTCGTGAGCGCATTGTCTGCGCTCGTCACTTGGTGGAGCACCAACTGAACGTGCAGGGACCACGGAACTTTCATCCAGTCTCTCGAGGAGCAACAGAAATGGGTCCCACACACCGAATTGTCGCGTCGGCGGGGGCCGCACCGCGACCGGCGAACGTGCTGTTCGCCACGACGAAGACGGCCCATCAGGACAGGACCGACGCCACCGCAATCGCGGCGGCTCTCCGGCTCGGTCAGGACGTGTTCTGTGCCGATGTCTGCTTCACGCCGACCGAACTGGTCCTGATGGAGGACCTCGGATTCTCCGAACGCGGTGAGGGCTGGAAGGACGTCCAGAACGGCCTCTTCGACCGCAACGGCGAGCTGCCGGTGAACCCGGACGGCGGACTCGTGAGCTTCGGCCATCCGATCGACGCCTCGGGCCACAACCTGGGCGGATTCCCGGGCGAGTGCGTCTCGTTCATGTCCATCGTCGGCACGGAGAAGGTCTGACATGGCGGCGAGAAAAGCAGGCCCCCTGGCGGGTGTGCGGGTGCTCGAGCTCGGCGGTATCGGGCCGGGGCCGTTCGCGTCGATGATGCTCGCAGACATGGGTGCCACGGTGATCCGGATCGTTCGTGGTGCGGGATGGAGCAGCCGGAACCCGATCCTCAACCGCGGGCGGGTCACCGTCGAGGTCGACCTGAAGGACCCTTCGGGTGTCGCCGCGGTGCGCCGGCTCGCCGAGCACAGCGACGTCGTGGTGGAGGGTTTCCGCCCGGGC
Organism: Rhodococcus pseudokoreensis; assembly: GCF_017068395.1. NCBI lineage: Bacteria > Bacillati > Actinomycetota > Actinomycetes > Mycobacteriales > Nocardiaceae > Rhodococcus > Rhodococcus pseudokoreensis. The sequence goes on from NZ_CP070619.1 coordinate 2,126,315, forward strand.
GTCGCGGAGCGACTCGGGCTCGGGCCCAAGGAGCTTCACGACATCAACCCGAAATTGGTCTACGGCCGGATGACCGGCTGGGGTCAGGACGGACCCTGGGCGCAGGCGCCGGGGCACGACATCAACTACCTCTCCTTGACCGGTGCACTGCACGCCATCGGGCCCAAGGGTGGGGATCCGGTGCCGCCGCTGAACCTGGTCGCCGATTTCGGCGGTGGTGGGATGCTGCTGGCCTACGGGATCGCGTGCGCCTTGGTCAGTGCGGCCGCGACCGGCTCCGGCCAGGTGGTGGACGCCGCGATGGTGGACGGTGCGTCACTGCTGATGGCGATGGCATACGGTCATTACGCGGACGGGTCCATGGTCGACGAGCGTGGCTCGAACATGCTCGACGGGGCGGCGCCGTTCTATCGCACCTACCGTTGTGCCGACGACCGGCACATGGCGGTCGGGTGTGTGGAGGACCAGTTCTACCGGGAATTCCTGCAGATCCTGGGGCTCGACGGTGACGAGTTGTTCGCCGATCAGTTCGACCGGGACGCCTGGCCGCAGCAGAGCGAGCGGATCGCTGGACTGTTCGCGAGCAGACCTCGCACGGAATGGGAGGCGGTCTTCGCCGACACCGAGGCCTGCACCACGCCGGTTCTGGCGATGAGGGAGGCCGCCGCGCATCCGCATGTCTCGGCGCGACGGACCTTCGCAGCACTCGACGGCATCGTGCAGCCGATGCCGGCGCCTCGATTCGACGCGACGCCGCCCGGCGTTCCGGAGCCGCCGACGGCGGACCCGAGCTCGGTCGCGGAGGCGTTGCGGATGTTCGGAATTTCGCAGGATGGGAGGTCGGATCCGCTCGTGGATAGCGTCCTCACTGCCCCACGGTCTCCCCGATAGCCTCGTCGTCGACGGTCGGATACAGCGCGGCGTGGCAGAGTTGGAAGAGTTCGTCGGAGATGCCGGGTCGGGCCGCGAGAGTTTCGGACAGCATCACCTCGTTCAACATGCCGGCGATCGCCGATACCATCGCCGCCCCGTCGCTCGGCGACAGGTCGGGTCGGGTGGTGGTCAGGCAGTGCGTCCACTCCTCGATGAACACCTGTTGCTTGCGCTGGCGTTCTGCCTGAGCGTCCGGTCCGAGGTGATGCTGCTCCGCGGCCGCGACCACGATGAGATCCGGGATCTCCAGCATGACGTCGATGTAGGACCGGAGCAGCCGGTTCATCGCGGAATCCGCGGAATCGGCGCCGGCGAGGGCGGCGTCCATGCCGAGGGTCACGCGCTCACCGGCGCGATGCAGGGCGGTCGCGAGAATGTCCTCCTTGTTCTTGAAGTGACGGTACGGCGCGGCGGCGGTGACGCCGACGGCCTCGGCGATGTCCACCATGGACACCCCGCGGAAGCCTCGCTCACGGAACAGACCGATCGCCGTGTGCAGGATCTGCTCTCGGCGAGACGAGCGTACCCAGCCAATCGTGTGGGCTACCGGACCTTCGGCCCCGGGCGCGAGCGACACCGAGAGGACGGCCGAGACGAGGCCGGTCGCCAGTTCGACGAGCCGGGCACGCGGAATGTTGCGGTGGCCGACACGCGCCAGTCCGATCACGCCACCCGCGCTTGCCCGGACGTAGAGTTCGGCGTCGGCGATCCCGAGCTGCGGGTGCACGTCGAGCAGGATCGGTACGAGGCGATCGCCGAGTTCGTCCCGTCTGCGGGTGATCTCGGCGCGCCGGTCCGGGTTGAGGTTGCGCACGTGGCGCAGCGCGACGGCGAGTTCGGCTCGGTGTCCAAGGCAGTACTCGACGACCGGGCCGATCGTCCGGTCCAGTCTCTGCCGCGCGGACAGTTCGGCGGCGTCCGCGAGGGTGGCGTCGACGATGGACACAAGGTCGTCTAGCACACCCACACCGATGGCGAGGAGGATCGCTTCCTTGCCAGCGAAGTGGCGGTACAGTGCCGGACCGCTGATGCCGATGTCGGCGCCGATGTCGTCGACGCTGACGCCGGTGTAGCCACGTTGATAGAACAGTCGAGCGGAGCGGGTGAGGATCTCGACCCGGCGCTCGGCCGCGGGCAACCGTTTGCGGCGGCTGCCTGGCGCACGGCCGGCTTGCCCGTTTCGGGAGTTCATCGGCGCCTCCGCAGTGGTGAACGACCTTTCATGAATCCGATCGTATAGGACGACACCTTTTGCAGGGTGTTCGCTAAGTTTTCGCGCAGTCTAGTTAACGATCATTGACTCTCGTGATACTGCGTCATACGCTCGGGTCGTGCGTCCGAATGGCGCCGGGAACCGCCGGAGGGCGTTGCTTCCGATTTCGAAAGGGCAGAATTCATGGACGGGATCCGCTACGCCGTCGAGGACGGTGTCGCCACCATCACGCTCGACCGACCGACGGCGAAGAACGCATTCACGCTGGACATGGTCGATATGTGGGCCGAGTACGTGCAGCAGGCGCATCGGGATCCGGCAGTGGGGGCGTTGGTGCTCACAGGCGCCGGCGATGCGTTCTGCGCGGGCGGTGATCTGAGCACGATATCGGACATGACCTCCCGGGCGATGGCCGGCAAGGAGGCCCTCGCGAACCGTATCCACCGCGTCGCCTTCGCGATGGAGGCGATGGACAAGCCGACCATTGCGGCGGTGAACGGTGTCGCGGTCGGTGCGGGCATGGATATGGCGCTGATGTGCGACATCCGATTCATGGCCCGCAGCGCACGGATGGGCGAAGGGTACGTCAAGCTCGGCCTCGTCCCCGGTGACGGGGGTGCGTACTACCTACCGCGCATCGTGGGAACGGCAAAGGCTTTGGAACTTCTGCTCACCGGCGACTTCGTCGACGCGGACGAAGCGTTGCGGATCGGCCTGGTCGCTCGAGTTGTCGACGACGAGTCGCTGCTGAAGGAGACCCAGACCTTCGCCGCGCGCCTGGCCGCCGGCCCGCCGCTCGCGATCCGGATGATCAAACGCGCCGTGTACCGCAGCCTCGACACCGATCTACGCACCAGCCTGGACCTCATCTCGTCGCATATGGGCCTGGTCGCGACCAGCGAAGACGCACGTGAGGCGATCGCCGCCATGAAAGAGAAGCGGACCCCCATGTTCACCGGCCGCTAGCACCGCTGCTCGGTACGAGCTCGACGAACGCGCGCGCGGCTGGCGACAGCGGGTCCTCCCGGTAATAGAGGAAGGCCTTGCGCAGTTCGGGGAGATCCAGCTCGCGCACCTCGGCACCCAGCTCACGCGCGGCATCAGCTTCCGGTTCCGGCAGCAGGGCGGCCCCGAAGCCTGCCAACAGCAGGTGCTGGATCAGATCGCGGTGGTCGGTTTCGAGCACCGAGGTCGGCAGCGGGAGGCCCTCTCGCGCAAGGTAAGCCACGAAGCGACCCAGCGCGGCGGACTCGGCAGACAAACCGTTGATGAGGGGATGACGCAGCAGTTCTGCCAAGGAGATTCGAGGTCCGGCGCCGACATCGCCGACGCCTGGCGCAAATACCGCCATCAGTCGCGCGGTCGGCACCGAGATCGCCGAATGCCGCGGATAGGGCCCGGGGTGGTCGCTGAGCAGCAATTCGGCTTCACCGCGTCGCAGCGTTTCGAACCCCTCGGTGCCGAAAGCGGCGCCGATGACGCGCAACGTCACCCGGGGATGTCGGGTGTGGAACTGTTCGAGCAGCCGTGACAGTGGATCGACCGCGTATCCGGAGACCACGGCGATGTCGAGGCGCCCGGAGTCGAGGGACTCGACTGCCTCGACGGCGGCACGCGCGTTGTCGAACGCGCGCAGCGTCTGACGTGCGGGGCCGACCAGCGCGCGGCCCGCGGGGGTGAGAGTCATGCGGCGGCCCCGCACGAAGAGCACGGTGCCGAGGTCGCGTTCGAGGTCCTTGATGGTCTGGGAGACGGACGGCTGACTCAGGTGCAGTCGCCGGGCGGCCTCCGAGAGGCTGCCCGCGTCGGCCACGGTGATGAAGTTCGTGAGATGTCGCCGATCCATAACCAGAACCTAACACCGCTCAAGGAAGATTGGCACTTTTCTTCTAATTAACGATCATTTACATTGGATTGAGATCGAGGTCTCTCGGGACGAGAGCGACTCGACGTCAGGTGGCCGTCTCTCGCCACGCTCTTGCAACACGACCTCGCACACTCGAAAGGATTGGACAATGGGAACTTTGGATGGCCGAGTGGCAATCGTCACCGGAGGTGGCCGGGGCCTCGGGCGGGAGCACGCGCTGCTCTTCGCCAAGGAGGGTGCGACGGTCGTAGTGAACGATCTCGGCGGAAGCGCGATCGGCGATGGCTCGGACATCTCGGCCGCACAGTCGGTCGTCGACGAGATCACCGCGGCGGGCGGAAAGGCCGTCGCCAACCGGGACAGCGTGACCGACTGGGCGAGCGCCAAGCGGTTGATCGACACGGCCGTCGAGGAGTTCGGCGACCTGCACGTCGTCGTGAACAACGCCGGCATCCTGCGCGACCGCACCCTGGTCAACATGACCGAGGAAGAGTTCGACACGGTCGTCGACGTACACCTCAAGGGCACCTTCGCGGTCACCCGCCACGCCGCCGCCTACTGGCGTGACCAGGCCAAGGCCGGCAAGGAAATCGACCGGTCGTTGATCAACACCTCGTCGGGATCGGGCCTGCACGGCAACCCCGGCCAGGTCAACTACGCCTCCGCCAAGGCCGGCATCGCCGCGATGACCCAGATCGCCGCCAAGGAACTCGAGCGCTACCACGTGCGGTCCAACTGCATCGCGCCGGTGGCCCGCACCCGCCTCACCGAGGCAACTCCGGGTCTCGGCCAGGTGATGGTCGAGTCCATCGACAAGGACTTCGACGAGTGGCACCCCGCGAACATCTCGCCGCTGGTTGCGCTGCTCGCAGCAGAGAACTGCGAGTTCACCGGCCACGCGTTCCGCGTGCTCGGTGGCGAGGTGGGCCTGTACCAGGGCTGGACCGTCGTCGACGAGGTCACCAGCGACGCGCGCTGGACCATCGAGGAACTCGCCGCCGCGACCAAGCACATGCCGTCCAGGCCGTCGAACGCCATCCCCGGCAAGCACGCCGACAAGATGGGCAAGTAGTGAGCGAGCAGAACGTGCCCATCTTCGACATGCCGGTGGAACGGGGCAAGATCCGCGAGTTCGCCAAGGCGACCATGTCGGACAACCAGGCGTACCAGGGCGCCAACCCGGTGATCCCACCGACGTTCCTCACAACCGCCGGATTCTTCTGGCAAACAGCCGAATCCAAGGAAGCAGGCGCACACGGCCTCGACCCGAAGCGCACGCTGCACGCCGAGCAGGAATACATCTTCCACGGCGAGCCGCCCCGTGCCGGTGACGAACTCACCGCACAGGCGCGCATCCTCGACCGTTACACCAAGGAGGGCCGCCGCGGCGGCACGCTCACCTTCGTCGAGACGGTCGTCGAATTCCGCGACAAGACCGGTCGCCTCGTCGCCGAGCAGCGCTCGACCGGCGTGCAGACCTCACACGCACCCAAGGAGGCCTGAGCCATGACGACGACCGAAACTCGTGCCGTCACCGTGGGCGACAAGGCGACCGAACACACCTTCGGCCCGCTGACCATCACGGACATCGTCCGCTACGCCGGCGCCTCGGGCGACATGAACCCGCTGCACCACGACGAAGCCGCCGCCAAGGCGGCCGGGTTTGCCGGCATCTTCTCCATCGGCATGTTCCAGGCCGGCCTGCTCGCCACGTTCGCCGCGAACTGGCTCGGGGCCGAGAACGTGCGACGCTTCACCACCCGCTTCAAGGAACAGGTGTGGCCCGGCGACACGCTGACCTGCACCGGCGAGGTCACCGATGTGCATGCGGGCGACGGCGGCAGCACCGTCGAAATCACGCTCACCTGCACCCGCCAGACCGGCGGCGTGGCCATCGACGGATCCGCCGAATTCTGGCTTCCTGGCCCTGAAACCGCCGAAATCGTAAGGAGTTACACATGAGGACACCACCGATCGGGGTCACCGCGTACGGCGTGTATCTGCCGATCTGGCGCCTGCAGCGCAAGGACATCGGTGCAGCCCTCGGCTCCGGCGGCGGACACGGTTCCCGCTCGGCGGCCGCCGACGACGAGGACTCCACGTCGATGGGTGTAGAGGCCGGCCGAGCGGCCCTCGGCCGCGCCGGCCGTGCGAGCGGAATCGTATTCGCCACCGCAACAGCGGCATACGCCGACAAGTCCAACGCCGCAATCGTGCACGCCGCGCTCGGCCTCGACCGGTCGGTGTCGGCATACGACTTCGTCGGCGCCTCACGCTCGGGGGTCGGCGCCATCGTTGCCGCCGCCGACGCCGGCGCCGCAGGTCGCCCGACCCTGGCCGTGCTGTCCGACGTCCGCACCGGCATGCCGAGTTCGGCGGACGAGCGCGAGGGCGGTGACGGCGCCGCGGCGCTGCTGTTCGGAACCGGCGACGACGTTGTCGCCGCACTGATCGGGCACGGCTCCGCCTCCGCCGAGTTCCTGGACCGTTGGCGGATTCCGGGCGAGTCCAGCAGCAAGCTGTGGGAAGAACGGTTCGCCGAGGGCGCGTACCTCGAACTCGCGAAGGAAGCCGTCGACGGCGCACTCAAGGCCGCCGGTTTGACGATGGCCGACATCGACCGGGTCGCAGTGGGGGGTCTCCACCGCCGCGCGGTCAAGGCGTTCGCCAAGTCGCTCTCGCGTGAGGCGGCCGCACACTCGGTGGATCCGCAGGCTCCGTTCCTGCTGGTCGACGACCTGTCCGACACCATCGGTGCCACCGGCACCGCGCAGCCGGGCATCCTGCTCGCCACCGCGCTCGACGAGGCGGCGCCGGAGGAGACCATCCTCATTGTGAACCTGGCGGACGGTGCCGATGCGCTCGTGTTCGAGGCCACCGCCTCGCTGCCGGCATTCCGGGAGAACCGCACGGCGAAATCGGTCTCCGAGCAGGTAACCGGCGGCCGCACCGTCGACTACCAGCGCTACCTGACCTGGCGCGGCTACCTCAGGCGGGAAGCGCCGCGGCGACCGGACCCGGACCGTCCCGCGGCCCCACCGTCGGCCCGCAACGCGGACTGGAAGTTCGGGCTCGCTGCGTCCCGCTGCCGGTCGTGCGGCACCCGGCACATGCCGGCCATCCGGGTGTGCCGTCACTGCCACAGCGTCGATCAGATGGACCGGGAGCGGGTGGCCGACGAGCGCGGCACCATCGCGACATATCAGGCCGATCTGCTCGCCTACACCCTGAGCCCACCGCTCATCGGGGCTGCGGTCAACTTCGCCGGTGGTGGCCGACTGATGTGCGAGGTGACCGACGCCGACGCTTCGACCCTGAAGATCGGTGACGAGGTCGAGATGACGTTCCGCCGCCTGTACACCACCGGCGACGGCGTGCACAACTATTTCTGGAAGGCGCGCCCGGTCGGCCGCGCCACCGACGCCGACAAGGAGGCGTGAGCACATGGCCACCCACGGAATTCGCGACAAGGTCGCCATCGTCGGCATGGGATGTACCCCGTTCGGCGAGCACTGGAGCAAGAGCGCCGAGGACCTTCTCGTCGACGCCAACACCGAGGCGCTCGCCTCGGCCGGCCTCGCCCAGGCCGACATCGACGCGTACTGGCTCGGCACGATGGGATCCGGATACTCGGGCCAGTTGCTCTCGCGCACACTGAAACTCGATTACAAGCCGGTCACCCGTGTGGAGAACTTCTGCGCCACCGGATCGGAGGCCTTCCGCAACGCCTGCTACGCCGTCGCATCCGGCGCTGTGGACGTGGCGATGGCGATCGGCGTCGAAAAACTCAAGGACTCCGGCTACTCCGGTCTGGTGTCCACGCCGCCACCGCACGACGGCACCGCGGTCGCGATCACCACTCCGGCCGCATTCGGCTTGCTCGCTCCCGCCTACGCAAAGATGGCCGGGCTCGACGACGACACCCTCAAAGAGGTCATCACCCGCATAGCCTGGAAGAACCACTACAACGGTGCGCGCAACCCACGCGCACAGTTCCGCAAGGAGCTGTCGATGGAGGCAATCCGCAACAGCCCCAAAGTGTCCGGCATGCTCGGCGTGCTCGACTGCTCCGGTGTCTCGGACGGCTCGGCAGCGGCAATCATCGTCCGCGCCGAGGACGCCTACCAGTACACCGACAAGCCGATCTTCGTCAAGGCACTGTCGATGGTCGCCGGCCCCGGAGACGGTCCAATGGACCCGACCTTCGACTACACCTCCATCCGCGAGGTCGTCAAATGCGCCGACGCCGCCTACGCCGAAGCCGGTGTGCGCAATCCCCGCGAAGAGATCGCGATGGCCGAAGTGCACGACTGCTTCACCCCCACCGAACTGGTGCTCATGGAAGACCTCGGGTTCAGTGAAAAGGGCGAAGCATGGCGCGACGTGATGGACGGCGCGTTCGACCTCGACGGCGCGCTACCGGTCAACCCGGACGGCGGCCTCAAGAGCTTCGGCCACCCGATCGGCGCGTCCGGCCTGCGGATGCTCTTCGAATGCTGGCTGCAACTACGGCAGCAGGCACCGCCGGAACGACAGGTCCAGAGCATCGTCACCGGCGAACGGAAGCTCGGCCTGACCCACAACCTGGGCGGACGACCCGGCGACTGCGTGAGCTTTATTTCCGTCGTCGGCGCCGAGCCGGCGTCCTGAACCCGACATCACAACACTGGAGCAATACACATGATGGAACGCACTCTTTTCGAACAGGATCACAACGACTTCCGCGCGATGGTGCGGAGCTTCCTCGAGGCCGAAGTCGCACCGCACATGCCGCAGTGGGAGCAGGACGGCCTGCTGCCGAAGAACATCTTCCAGCGTTTCGGCGACCTCGGCCTGGCCGGGCTGAACATCCCGGAGGAATACGGCGGCGGCGGTGTCGACGATTTCCGCTTCAACGCGGTATTCATCGAGGAGGTGCACCTGACCTATTCCGGCATCGGCGGCCTCGGGGTGCACACCCAGGTCGTGACACCCTACTTCCTCAACTGCGCCGACGACGTGCAGAAAAAGCGTTGGCTGCCCGACATCGCCGCCGGCCGCAAGATGTGCTCGATTGCCATGACCGAACCCGGTGCCGGATCGGACCTGTCCGGTATCAAGACCACCGCGGTCCGGGATGGCGACGACTGGATAGTCAACGGCGCCAAAACCTTCATCACCGGCGGCATCAACGCGGACCTGGTAGTCGTCGCCTGCCGCACCTCGCGTAGCGAGGAAGACCGGCGCGGCGGAATGAGCCTGCTCGTGATCGAAGACGGCATGCCGGGCTTCACCAAGGGCCGCAAACTCGACAAACTCGGATGCCGCTCCACCGACACCGCCGAACTGCACTTCGAGAACGTGCGGGTGCCGAACACCAACATGCTCGGTGAGGAAGGCAAAGGCTTCGGATACCTCACCTTCAACCTCATCGCAGAGCGACTCATCCAGGCCATCGCCGCCGTCGCCACGGCCCGCGCCGCCATGAACCAGGCGATCCCATATGTCAAGGAGCGCAAAGTCTTCGGTCAAACCGTCTCGCAGTTCCAGAACACCAAGTTCGTGCTCGCCGAATGCGCCACCGAGATCGAAGCCGCCCAAGCGCTGGTCGACCGGGCGATTCTCGCCTACAACGACAAGACACTCACCGTCGCAGATGTCGCCAAGGTGAAACTGTTCGCCACCGAGATGGCCGGTCGTGTCGTCGACAAGTGCTTGCAGCTGCACGGCGGCTACGGCTACATGCTCGAATATCCGATCGCACGACTCTATGCCGACATCCGCCTGGCGAGGATCGCGGCGGGCTCGAGCGAGATCATGAAGACTGTGATCGCGAAGGACCTGTCGCTGTGACTGCGACTCACGAGGCGAGGTCCGGGCCCCGGCCCGGAGTCGTCGAAATCCTTCGTGCGGTCGCCGCCACGGTGGGCGATCGTGAGGCCGTCGTGCACGGTCGGACGCGTCGCACGTACGCCGAAGTGGTCGCGAACGTCGATGCGTTCGCCCGCTACCTCGTCTCTCGCGGTGCGGGGTGCGAGGAGGCGTGCACCGATACCGGCGCGTTCGATACCAACCAGAAACGGCTCGCGCTGTACTTGCACAACGGGCTCGAGTTCGCCGAGGCACTGTACGGGGCGATGGCGGCGCGGGCGGCGCCCTTCAACGTCAACTACCGGTACACCGCAACGGAGCTCGTCGCGATCTTCGACGATGCCGCGCCAGCCGTCATCGTCTACCACTCGATGTTCGCGGCCACACTCATCGACGTGCTGCCCGAGCTGCCGCACCGACCGGTCCTGGTTCAGGTGCCGGACCATTCGGACTACCCACTGCTCCCCGGTGCAGTCTGGTTCGGCGACGCACTGACGACTGCGCCGACGGCCCAGCTACCCGAACCGTCCGGTGAGGACCTCGTCCTCGTGTACACCGGCGGGACCACCGGCCGACCGAAGGGCGTCATGTGGCGTAACCACGATCTGTGGATCGCCGCCTGCGGCGGTGCGGATTACCCGGCGGATATCACGGCCGCGCAGATGGGTCGTCTCGCCGACGAGGTTCCCGGGCCGAAGTTCCTGGCGTCCGCACCGTTCATGCACGGTGCCGGACTGTGGTTCTTGATGCGCGTTCTGGCGCAGGGCGGCACGGTCGTCATCCCCGACGCGGTTACCCGCTTCGACGAGGCCCAAGCGTGTGCGCTGATCGAACATGAACGCATCAACTGCGTGCTGCTCGTCGCCGAGGCGTTCGCCAACCCGATGGCCCGGCACCTGACGGAGAACAAGTACGACCTCGACTGCGTCACTTTCGTCGGTCTCGGCGGAGGGATCACCACCATGGAGACCAAGAGTGCGCTCATGGCGGCGATGCCGAACGCCGAACTCGTCGACTCCGCGGGGTCGTCCGAGACCGGTGGCATCCTGCGAGCGACCGCCCAACCCGGGGACGTTGCCACATCTGGCACCTTCGCCCTGTCCCCGCGGGCGTGTGTGATCAGCGCGGATCGGTCACGCTTCGCCGAAGCAGGGTCGGGAGAGCACGGATGGCTCGGCGCACGTGGGCCGCTTCCGGTCGGCTACCTACACGATCCCGCGAAAACCGCGACCACGTTCATCGAGGTCGCCGGCGAGCGGATCGCCCTCACGGGAGACCGCGCAATGCTGCTCGACGGCGGTGGGCTGAGACTGCTCGGACGCGATTCGGTCACTATCAACTCCGGTGGGGAGAAGATTTTTGCCGAGGAGGTCGAGCGCGCGGTCCGGCGACACCCGCGTGTGCGCGATGTGATCGTGGTGGGACGGCCGCACCCGCGATGGGGCGAACAGGTCGTCGCGGTCGTCGTGCTCGACGCACCCGTCGCGCACTCGGAACTGGTGGAAGCGATGTCCGATCAGATCGCGCGTTACAAGCGGCCAAAGATCTTCATCGAGGTCGGTGCCATCCCCCGCTCACCGGCGGGCAAACCAGACTACCGATGGGCAAAGTCGTTCGTCGAGAACCTAGTTGAGGTGTGATCCATGAGTACGGCAGTACCCTCGAAAACCACCGTGGAGCTCGTTCCGGAACTACTGCCGGCAGAGCTCGAACCGCTGCGGGCCGAAGTCCGCTCGTTCCTGGCGGCCGAGCTGGCCGCCGGGAGCTTCACCCCGAAACCGGACTGCTGGGTGATCCACCCCGACCGCGCCTTCACCAGGAAGCTGGCCGCCCGCGGCTGGCTCGGGATGGCGATCCCAGCTCGGTACGGTGGGCACGAGAAATCGATGCTCGAACGGTTCGTCATCTCCGAGGAACTGCTCGCGGCCGGCGCACCGGTGAACCTGCACTGGGGCGGTGACCGGCAGATCGCACCCGCGCTGCTCAACTTCGGTACCGAAGAGCAGCGCCACCGATTCCTACCCCGAATCGCAAGCGGTGAGTTCATCGCCGCGATCGGACTGAGCGAACCCGACAGCGGCTCCGACCTGGCCTCGGTCCGCACCCGCGGCGCGAAGGTCGACGGCGGCTGGAAGGTCACCGGAACCAAGATCTGGACCAGCGCCGCGCATCTCGCCGACGCCATCGTCACACTCGTGCGCACCGGCAACGCAGGACCGAGCCGACACGAGGGACTGACCCAGATGATCATCGAAGTTCCCGACGACCGCATCGTCATCCGACCGATCTACTCGCTCAGCGGCGAGCACCACTTCAACGAAGTCATCTTCGACGACGTATTCGTGCCCGACGCGATGGTGCTCGGTCAGGTCGGATCCGGCTGGCAACAGATCACCGCCGAACTCGCCTTCGAACGCAGCGGCCCGGAGCGAATCCTGTCCACGACGGTATTGCTGCGCCAACTCGCCCGCCGCAACGCAATCGACCCACCGACACTGGGCCGGCTCGTCTCACGCATGTGGTCGCTACGAGAAGCGTCGATCTCGATTGCATTCGCGCTGACCTCAGGGCAGGCCCCCGGCACCGCCGCAGCCATCGTCAAAGACCTCGGCACCCGCTTCGAACGTGAGGTCGTCGAGGCCGCCCGCGCTACCGGCCTCGAACCCGACCACCGCTCCGACGATCCACTCGCCCGGCTGCTCGCCCAGGCGATCACCAGCTCGCCGACGGCCACGCTGCGTGGCGGCACCAACGAAATTCTGCGCGGAGTCATCGCGCGTGCGCTAGGAGTGCGATGAACACCGAAACCAAGCTGCTGTCCGACACCGCACACCAGGTGTTCGGCGCGCTGACCGATGGCGCCGACGCATGGCAGCAGATCGAGGTCATGGGCCTGACCCGCATCGGCATCCCCGAGCACCTCGGCGGCAGCGGCGGCACCACCGACCAAGCACGAATCGTGCTGCGGGCGGCGGCCTATCACGCCGCGCGGATCCCGCTCGCCGAAACACTCTGGCTGGCCGCCCCGATTCTCGCCGATGCCCGGATGCCGATACCCGATGGCCCCCTGACCATCGCGAACGCCACTGGTGGCGACCTGCGGGTGCACGCGAGCCGGGACGGATCGAGCTTACGGCTCGACGGCACGCTCAACCGCGTGCCCTGGGCCCGCCGCGCCACCAGGATTGTGATCGCCACCGACGAGCGGGTCTGCTTGATCGAACCGAACACATGCACCATCACCGAGGGCGAGAACCTGGCCGGAGAACCCCGCGACGACATTCGGCTCGACGGCGTCACCATCGATACCGACGACGTCGGCACCCTCCCCTACCGGCTGAACCTACGATCGCGCGGCGCACTGGCCCGCAGCATCCAGATCAGCGGCGCCGCGCAACGAGCGCTCGACCACAGCGTGGAATACGCCGGACAACGGACCCAGTTCGGCCGCCCGATCGCCCAATTCCAAGCCGTCCAACAACACCTCGCCCAGATCGCCGGGGAGGCCACCATCCTCGACGTCAGTGTCGCCAGCGCAACACGCAAAGCCGCCGAGCGCCCGGATGGCTCACCCGCCATCGCTGCCGCCCGCATAAACGCTTGCCGCGGAGCGGGCGTCGTCGCCGAACTCGCCCACCAAATCCACGGCGCCATCGGCACCACCCACGAACACCAACTCCGACTCGCCACTACCCGACTCTGGTCCTGGCGCGAAGAATTCGGCAACGAAACCGAATGGTCCCGCACACTCGGGAACACCGCCACCGGCGCCGACGACCCGTGGCACTTCATCACTGCCCTCTAGCGGGAGTCACGTGGTCGGGACTGGCCGAGTATCCGGCGCACCCGTGACGTACTCGAGGAGTGAGTCGCATGACCCGGCCGCCCGTCTTTCAAATGTCATGCACTCGTGATCCAGACAGGCTTGTCAGCCCCGGTGTGGTTGCGCAGCATCAGTAGATCGGTGAGGGTTTGTCAGCTTCGTCTTCGAAACCGACGAGCATGTCGATGACGCCCTCGAGGTGGGTGTGGGCGTCGCGGCGGGCTGTGATGCCGCGGTCGTAGTAGCCCTGGTCCAGGTCCACATCGAGAACCGGAATCACGTGTGATTCGGGTGCCTGTTACGCGTGATTACCGGCCAGTCCGTTCACTGAACTACTAATGCCCGCAACATTGCTCGCAATAGGTGAACACCCCTCCATCCACATCCATCCATCCATTCCTGCCCGCGGGGCGGCCTCTTCGAGTTCCTCGAGCGCACGTCGAACCGCCGCCGGATCGTGCACCGCCTGCGCGATCTGGCCGCTGGATCAATTCCGTCCGCGAGATCACACCGTTCACCGGCTGGGAAGCGTGACAGAGGAAGGACAGCACATCCCCCGGTCAGCCCTCCGGCTTCGGTGTCACCACGAAGTCGTAGGGCGCCATCGGGCCGACGAGGCGCATAGTGATCCGGTCGTCCCAGCGTGCGGCCAGGTCTCCGACCGTCTGTTCGAGTTCGTCCTGTCGGTCCACCTCGACCAGCACCGCGATCTGGACGGCGTCCTCGTCGTGGGTGGGTTCGCGGACGGTGACGGTCTCGGTCAGCGGCGACAGCGCGTCGAGAGCGGTGCCGGTGTCCGTCTCCCGCTTGGCCTCGAGGGCGTGGCCGATGATCTCCCCCAGGGCCGTCCGGGCATCCCGGGTCAGTTCCTCGGGTTGGTCGCGGATCGACTCCAACAGGGTGGAGGCCTTCGGGTTCTCGTTGACGATCTCCCGGATGATCGTCTCCTCGACGTAGCGGCCCTTCACCAGGTATTGGGCGCAGCCCTCGAGTTCGTTCAGGGCGGAGGTGAACGCGTCGTCGTGATCGGCGAGCAGTTCGTTGATCACCGCGTCGCGGTCGGACAGGACGGCACCGAACCGCAGCGGCAGCACCGGCGCGACGTGCGAGGTGCCGTCCAGGATGTGGGCGTGGGCCTGCAGGTCTGCGGGGGTGCCGAGTCGTTGGTCCGGGTCGATCTCGCTGACCAATGCCGCGATGTCGCCGTGGGTGACGATCTCGATCGGGGCGTCGTGGATGCCGGTGGCGTCGTCTTCGGGTTGCACGTCGGCGGGCACGATGCCGTACACGTAGATCCCGGATGCTTCCGCCGTGGCCCCGTCGTCGTCGGTGTCTGTCTCGGTGTCCTCTGGGGAGGTCATTTGTGGCTCCGGCGGGGTGTGGGTTCGCGTTCGCTGCTCGATCCGCCGAGCAGATCACCAAGCTTCTCTCCCGCCGATTCGAGTGCACCCTTCGTCTTCGACTTCGCGATCTTCTCCGTCCCGCCCGACACCAGATCGGACAGCCCCTTCGGTTCACTTCCGATCGCGAGCCGGTTCGCCGCTTCCGCGAACCGCAGGTAGGTATCGACACTGGCGACCACGACGCGGGCGTCGATGGTCAGCAGTTCGATCCCGACCAGCGAGACCCGCACGTACGCATCGATCACCAGGCCCTTGTCCAAGATGGTGTCGATGACGTCGGCGAGGCTGCTCGAACTCGGCCCACCCGCTGTGGTCATCCTCGTGCTCCTCCCTGCCCCGCTAGCGCCTTCTCGCGGTACCGGTCGTTCCTCGGCCCGCTCTGCGCTCTCACCGAGACGTCAGTGCGGACCACCGGACTACCCCGAACGACAATTGTTCAATCGATCAAAGACCGAGAGGGACTGAGTAATTCGGCGGATGCACCCCGCGTGAAACAGTCCGATCGGTCGGCTCCTCGAAACGCCGCCCACCCGGGTATTGTGTCGTTCCTCGTCGACTGGTCGGTCAAGCAAGCAGCCTCAGTCCGGCTTCCGGGTCACCACGAAGTCGTAGGCGGCCATCGGCCCGAGCAGACGCATATCGACCCGGCCGTCCCACTCCTTCGCCAATGCTTCCACCGCCTCCTCGAGTTCCTCCTGCCGGGCGACCTCGACCAGGACGGCGACCTGCGCCGCCTCCTCCTCATGCGTGGGTTCCCGCACGTTGACCGAACCCGCGAGCGGGGTGAGCGTTTCGACCACCTTCGCGGTGTCTTCGTCCCGCTTGGCCACGATGGCGTTGCTCACGATCTCGCCGAGCGCCATCCGCGCATCGCGGGTGGTTTCCTCGGGCTGATCGCGGATGGTGTCACGCAGTTCGCCGGCCTGTGCGTTCTCGTCGATCACCTCACGCAGAATCGCCTTCTCGACGTAGCGCCCCTTCACGACGTACTGAGCCCGACCCTCCAGTTCCTTCAACGCCGCAGCGAACTCGTCAGCGTGCGCGGCGAGCAGTTCCTCCTCGACGGCGTCTTCATCGGTCATGACTGCCCCGAAACGAAGCGGGAGGACGGGTGCGACACCCGACGTGCCGTCCAGAAGATGCGCGTGCGCCCGCAGGTCCTCGGGTGTGCCGAGCGGCCTGTCCACCGAAATTTCGCTGACGAGTGCCGCGATGTCGCCGCGGGTGACGATGCTGACCGACCCGTCACGCACACCGACCGCGTCCTCGTCGGTCTCCACGTCGGCCGGCGCGATGCCGTACACGTAGACACCACTGGTGCGTGGCTCCTCGGGTGCGACGTTGGCCTGTTCCGACGTCGACATCACTTGTCCTCCCGCGTGGACTTGCGTGAAACCCGTTCGCGCTCAGGTTCTTCCTTCCCGCCGCCGAGGATGTCGCCGAGTTTCTCACCGACGGCCCCGAGTGCGCCCTGGGTTTTCGACTCGGCACCATCTTCGGCGCCGTCCTCGGCGCCGCCCCCAGCCAGGTCCGTCAGGCCCTTGGGCTCGCTGCCGATCTCGAGCCGGTTCACCGCTTCCGCGAACCGCAGGTAGGTGTCCACGCTGGCGACGACGACGCGGGCGTCGATGGTCAGCAGTTCGATGCCGACCAGCGAGACCCGCACGTACGCATCGATCACAAGGCCCTTGTCCAGGATGGTGTCGATGACGTCGGCGAGGCTACTCGAGCTGGGCCCGCCGCTGACTCCGCCGCCGCCACCGCCACGACCTGCCGGTTGTATTGACGTCATCGCCGCGCTCCTTGCTTCGAGCCGGCAGACTTCGCCGCGGTCTTACGCGGGCGGCCACGGCGAGCCGGCGGCTTGTCCTCACTCGCGGCCGCCGTCTTACGCGGGCGGCCACGGCGAGCCGGCGGCTTGTCCTCAGCCTCCTCCGGCTCCTCGTCCTCGTCTGATTCCTCCGGCTCCTCAGGCTCGCCTTCGTCCGTTTCGGCAGACTCCTCGTCCTCGTCTGATTCCTCCGGCTCCTCGGACTCGTCCTCGTCTGTTTCGGCAGAGTCGTCGGTCTCGTCCTCGTCGCCCTCGTCCAGCTGCGCTTCGTCCTGCTCGTCCTCGTCGGGCCGCGCTTCGTCCTCCTCCGGCTCGACCACCTTGCCGTCCCGGATCTCCCCGCGCCAGCCCTCGAGTTCGTCAGGATGGAGAATGGACTGCGTCATGACATGACGCCCAAAATGCTTCAACTCCAGCCGCGCTCGCCGCCCCTGTGCACGCCACAGGTTTCCCGTCCTCTCGAACAAGCCCTTCGGGTGATACTCCAGTATCAGCAGGATGCGGGTGAGATCGGGAGTCACCTCGTGGAACGTCACCGCACCATCGATGAAACCCTTGGCCCCCTTCGACCGCCACACGATCCGCTCATCGGGAACCTGCTCGAGAATCGACGCTTCCCACGTTCGATGCGAGAGGAAAATCTGGGCCTTCCACTCGAGCTTCTCGTCCGATTCCTGTTCCACCCGCTCGACCTTCTTCATGAAGGAGGGAAAGTCGGCGAATTGAGTCCACTGGTTGTAGGCCACCTGCACCGGGACACCGACATCGATCGTTTCGACGATGTTGGTCAACTTGAGCTTCTTGCCCTTACCGCCACCGCCGCCGCTGACCGCGTCCTTCAGATTCGACGCGGTGTCCTTCACCTTGTCGGTCAGCCCGGAGAACAGTGACTTGCCGTCGCCCTTCCCGTCACCGTCGCCGTTGCCGTCACCGTTGCCGTTGCCGTTGTGTTCTTTGCCGGTGACTGCGGACAGCAGGCTTCCGCCGCCGCCCTCGGCGTAGTCGGTGAGCCGGTCGGTGGCGCCCGCCACCTTGTCGGAGACGGCGGAGACCGCTTTGTCGGTCACGGTGCCGAGCAGGCCCTGTGCCGCCTTCTGCAGCGGTGACACCGATGCGGCCTTGCCGGAGGCACCGGAGACGTTCTTACGCAGCTTCTTCGCCGCACTGTCAAGGTTCGCAGTCATCGTCGTCACTTCCGGGTGCGTCGAATGGGGATAACATCGGTCGTCGTCTTGGCGCGCGCCTTCCGGGCGCCGGTGGCGGTTTCGTCCTCGTCGTCGTCGTTATTCGTCGACGACCGGGACCGTGATCGGGGCCGGGAACTACCGCTGCTCGAGGTGCGGCGGCGCGGGGCCGGGCGCTTGCGGGCGCGGGGCGCCTCGTCCTCGGCTTCGTCGTCCTCGGCGGTCTCGTTCTCCTCGTACTCGTCGTCGTAGTCGTCCTCGGGCTCCTCACGACGCCCGCGCTTGGACCCCTTCCCACCCGAGGCATCGTCGCCGCCCGATTGCAACCGGGAGTTGAGCGAATCGATCCGGTGACTGGCTGCGGTCACCGCGGCCGTCTTCGCCGCGTTCATCAACTCCTTGCGGACCGTCGCTCCGAGCTTGGCGACCTCGGGCGAATCCGCGAGCAGCTTGCCGGCCTGACCGAGCACACCGAGTGATCCGGAGGGAAACCGGCTGGATGCTCCGGCGCCCGCGAGCATCAGCGCCAGCTTCATCTTGTGCGTGCGGCCCAGCATGTATCCCGCGCCCACGGCCAACGCCATCTGACCTTTGCCTGTCATCGCCCAACCCCTTTGTCGAGTAGATGTGGTGCACCTCGGCGCCGGCGTCGGCGAAAGGGTGGGGGCCGTGGTCGGTGGGTGGTGCGTTCGTTCCCCCGCCGACTACCCCGGGGCGGCGACGCTCAATCCGCCACGGAACGTTGCCCGAGCCGGGACAGTCGCCGACGACGCAAGCCAGGACCCCAAGTGGCTCGGGAGGCCGTTCCGCCTCGAGCACCTGGCCGCGCGTATGCGCCGAAACGGTGAAAACCTGCTGATACCAACGCTATCCGGACTCCCAAGGTCAGTTTTCTCGGGCTGGTCGCGGATCGACTCCGGTAGGCGAGTGGCCTCCGGGATCTCGTCGACGATCTCCCTGGTGATGGTCTCCTCGACGCAGCGGCCCCTCACCAGGTACTGGGCGCAGCCCTCCAGTTCGTGGAGAGCGGAGGCGAACTTCTCCTCGTGCTCGGCGAGCAACTCGTTGATTACCGCTATCCGGTCCGGACAGGAGGACACCAACCGACCGCCAGGTCTGAGGTTTTCAGGGAAACCCGCGTAGCGCAGTTGCATGCGGGTACCCGCTGAGTACGCCGCCCCGCGCCGTAATGGCGGACCGGGCGGCCAGCCCCGCTCCGGCCGCCGAACCCCTCGGCCCGCGGGGTGTCCCGCCGCGCGCGGGCCGAGGTCGAGTGCTAGCCCACCCCGCCTCGGCCGCGCGCGCCACCCACAATGCCAAAGAAGTGCGTACTCGCTGTTAGAACCAGGAAACTCTTTCCCACCGTCACCGATGCGACCACAATTTCTGCCATGGACGTCACCGAACGGCCGCACATCGACATGGTGCGCACACATCTGATTCAGCGATACCAATTGACGCCATCACCTCCGACGCACCCTGCGAACGGCCGCCGGGTCCTGGCCTCTGGGGATTCGGGCCCGTTTCTACTCGCAGAGCTTCGCGAAGACCACATCGCATCCCGGCGCGCGCACGTCGAGGACGTTGTTGATCTCCTCGGACTGCGCCCACGATCGGCAGCACGACGCGATGGGGATCGGAGACCGACCCCGTGTGCTAGGGCAGGGCCTAAATGCAGCAGTTCGGGTCGAGCACCTGCCGCAGCGCATTGAGGGCGTCGCCGCGGGCGCAGTAGTAGACGTTCATGCCGCGGCGGGTCGCCTCGACCATGCCGGCCTTTTTCAGTTGGCCGAGGTGGTGGCTGACGGTCGATTCCGACAGGCCGACACCGGTAGCGAGATCGCAGGTGCAGACCTCGCCGTCGTCGGCGGTGAACAGGATCGACATCAGCTTGATCCGCACCGGATCGGCCAGCGCCTTGAGCCGCAACGCGACCTGCAGGGCGGCGTCGTCGTCCATCGGTGCGGCCGACACCGGTGCGCAGCAGATCGGGGCACTGACATCGACCACGGGCAGTGTCTTCGGCATACGGAAAAGTCTACCCAGCTTCTTGACTTATGTCGAAAAGGTGAGATTCTGAAGTTGCCCACTAATTCGACATAAGTCACACAGGTTGGAGAGTGTCATGTCCCGCACCCAGCTCGCCCTCAACGTCGACAACATCGAGGAGGCGGTCACGTTCTACTCGACGCTGTTCAATGCCCAACCGGCCAAGGTCAAGCCGGGCTACGCGAACTTCGCGATCGCCGAGCCCCCGCTGAAGTTGGTGTTGATCGAGAACCCCGGTTCCGGGGGCACCCTCAATCACCTCGGGGTGGAGGTGGAGTCCTCGGAGAAGGTGCACGCGGAGATCGCCCGCCTGAGCGGCGAGGGCCTGTTCACCGAGGAGGAGATCGGCACCACGTGTTGTTTCGCCACCCAGGACAAGGTGTGGGTGACCGGCCCGGCCGGGGAGAAATGGGAGGTCTACACCGTGCTGGCCGATTCCGAGAGCTTCGGCCACAGCCCTCGACACCAGGACGGGGATTCGGAAGGCGGCATGTGCTGCGGCACCACCGCGGCCGCCGAGAGCGACGCATCGGCCGAGAACGCGGGCACTGCGTCCTGCTGCTGAATGCCGGCCCTGACGAACATGGGTCGGCGGGCACGACCTTGCCGGCGGACCCCGTCGACCCATGCACGGGTGGTTCAGGTTCAGGAAGCCTCGACAGGCAGGAGTTCGGTGATCAGGTCCTCGACCCTGGTGCGGATCTGGTCGCGTATCGGGCGGACCGCGTCGACGCCTTTGCCGGCCGGGTCGTCGAGGACCCAGTCCCGGTTACTCTTTCCGGGGAACACCGGGCAGGTGTCTCCGCAACCCATGGTGATCACCACGTCCGAGGCCTGCACCGCGTCCACGGTGAGGATCTTCGGGGACGCGGTGGAGATGTCGATACCCAATTCGGCCATCGCCGCCACGGCGGCCGGGTTCACCCGATAGGCCGGGGCGGACCCGGCGGAGCGGACCTCGATCCGATCACCGGCGAGGTGTGCGAGGAAGCCGGCAGCCATCTGGGAACGGCCGGCGTTGTGGACGCAGACGAACAGCACACTCGGCTTGTCGATCACGGGGTAGGCACCTTTCCCGCGGTCGGGGCGAATCGGTTGCGCAGGGCGAGGGAAACGTAGACCAGGCCGACGAGGACGGGGACCTCGATCAGCGGGCCGACGACCCCGGCGAGGGCCTGCCCCGAGGTGGCACCGTAGGTGGCGATCGCGACGGCGATGGCGAGTTCGAAGTTGTTGCCCGCGGCGGTGAATGCGAGTGTGGTGGTGCGCTCGTAGCCCAGGCCCATGACGGCGCCGAGCAGGTAGCCGCCGCCCCACATGATCGCGAAGTACGCGAGCAGCGGGATCGCGATGCGCACGACGTCGAGCAGTCGGGAGGTGATCTGGTCGCCCTGGAGGGCGAAGAGGATCACGATGGTGAACAGCAAGCCGTAGAGGGCCCACGGTCCGATCCGCGGGATCAGCTTGGTCTCGTACCAGGTGCGGCCCTTGGCTTTTTCGCCGAACCGGCGGGTGAGGTAGCCGGCGAGCAGCGGGATGCCGAGAAAGATCAGCACCGATTTCGCGATCTGCCACGGTGAGGTGTCGATGGTGGTCTGCTCGAGCCCGAGCCAGCCGGGCAGGACGTCGAGGTAGAACCAGCCCAGGACCGCGAACATGATCACCTGGAAGATCGAGTTGAGCGCGACCAGGACGGCAGCGGCCTCCCGGTCGCCGCAGGCGAGGTCGTTCCAGATGATCACCATCGCGATGCAGCGGGCGAGACCGACGATGATCAGGCCGGTGCGGTACTCCGGCAGGTCCGGCAGCAGCAGCCAGGCCAGGGCGAACATCAGCGCCGGGCCGAGGACCCAGTTCAGCACCAGGGAGCCGATCAGCAAGCGGCGGTCGCCGGTGACGGTGTCGAGGCGGTCGTAGCGGACCTTCGCGAGCACCGGGTACATCATGATCAGCAGCCCGGCGGCGATCGGCAGCGAGATACCGTCGATCTCCACCGCGGACAGGGCGCCCCCGAGGCCGGGGATCATCCGGCCCAGCAGCAGGCCGGCGACCATGGCGACGCCGATCCACACGGGCAGGAACCGGTCGAGGGTGGAGAGTTTCCCGACGACGGCCGGGTGCTGCTCGGTGGTGGCCTCAGTCACGCCGGGACCTCCGTCGACGCGCAGGCGGCGGACGGCACCGCGGGGCCACTCTCGGTCAGCAGCACCGCCGAAAGCTGTTGCAGCGCGGACGGGATCACCCAGTAGTAGACCCAGGTGCCGCGGCGCTCGCAGTCCAGCAGTCCGGCCGAGCGCAGCACCTTCAGGTGATGGGAGATCGTCGGCTGCGTCAGGTCGAACGTCTCGGAGATATCGCAGACACACGCCTCGCCGCCCGCATGGGAGGCGACCAGCGACAGCAGCCGCAACCGGACCGGGTCCCCGAGCGCCCTGAACATCCGGGCCAGATCCCCGGCCCAGTCCTCGGTCAACGGTTCGCGGACCAGCGGGGAGCAGCACGGCTCGGCCTCAGCCGCCAGTCTCTGTTTCGACATGCGTCAATATTGACAGATATCGAATCCAACCGCGAATCCAGAGCGGACGGCACCTCGGTGATCACGTGCAGGTCGAAGCCGCGGAAGAACATCGTTTCCTCGAACTTGAGTACTAAGCCAGCCCATTCAGGGTCCGCGTCGACGCTGCAACGATCACCGACCCCGCGGGCAATCGGACCACATCACGGGCGCAGCGCCGATAGGAAACGCTGGCTCCGTCAATCTCCGGCCGCGTGTTGGTGCCGACGACGGACTCACAGGTCGGTGCCCACGAATCCGGTTGCCGTACTGGGCGACACTTTCTGCCACCTTCTACGAATTTCGACCGCTGGTTCTTTGAGGTGTGGGACGTGCCGACCTACACGGTCGGTACGTCCAACACTGAAAACTCGATGTCAGTTGACCTGACGTCCGTGTCCGTCCCAGTACGGGCTACGCAGCTTGAACTTCTGCAGTTTCCCGGTCGCGGTGCGGGCCAACTCATCTCGGAACTCCACCGAGGTCGGTGCCTTGTATCCGGCGAGGTGCTGCTTGCACCAGCCGATCAGTTCCGCCTCGGTGCTGTCGCCAGGCTCCACGTCCGGGTGCAGTACCACCAGGGCCTTGATCGTCTCTCCCCACTTCTCGCTCGGCACCGCGATCACGGCCACCTCGGACACCGCCGGGTGCGAGAACAGGCAGTCCTCGACCTCGATCGAGGACACGTTCTCACCGCCGGTGATGATCACGTCCTTCTTGCGGTCGGCGATGGTCAGATACCCGTCGTCGCCGATCGCGCCGCCGTCGCCGGTGTGGAACCAGCCACCGGCCAACGCGGACTCGGTCTCCTCGGGCTTGTTCCAGTAGCCGTCCATCACCACGTTGGACCGGGCCAGCACCTCCCCGGCACCCTCATCAGCCTCCTCGATCTCCAGCCGGACACCGAGTGCCGGGGCGCCGGCCCGGATCAGTTTCGCCGCCCGGGCTTCGGGGTCGAGGTCGTCCCATTCGGCTCGGGTGCGGTTGACGGTCAGCAGCGGCGAGGTTTCGGTGAGGCCGTAGATCTGGATGAATTCCCAGCCGAGTTCCTCCTCGACCCGCACGACGGTCTTCGTCGGCGGCGGCGCACCGGCCATGATGATCCGCACCCGGTCCCGGCCGGGGATCTCGCCTTCCCAGGTCTGCGCGGCCTCGAGGACCGCGGACGCGACCGCCGGCGCCGCACAGAGCACCGTGACTCCGTGGTCGCGGACCCGGCGCAGGATCTCGGCGCCGTCGACCTTGCGCAGGATGATGTGCCGGGCCCCGACGCCGGTCAGCGCGAACGGTTGACCCCAGCCGTTGCAATGGAACATCGGCAGCGTGTGCAGGTACACGTCCCGGTCACCGATCCCCGCGTGCAACCCGAACGTGACCGCGTTGACCCAGATGTTGCGGTGGGTGATCTGCACACCCTTCGGGCGGGCGGTGGTGCCGGAGGTGTAGTTGATGGTGGCGGTGGCGGATTCGTCGGGCTCCCACGGCTGAGGGGCCGTTCCGGGGG
Source organism: Rhodococcus pseudokoreensis (assembly GCF_017068395.1). Lineage (NCBI taxonomy): Bacteria > Bacillati > Actinomycetota > Actinomycetes > Mycobacteriales > Nocardiaceae > Rhodococcus > Rhodococcus pseudokoreensis. The sequence goes on from NZ_CP070619.1 coordinate 2,150,526, forward strand.
CGGCGTAGAGGTCGGTGTCCGAGCCGAGGACGAACTTGTGCTCGCAGTCGACCTCCTCGAGCGCCTCCTCGAGTTCGGGGTCGACGTAGAGGACGCGGGCGCCGGAGTTCTCGACGATGTAGCGGACCTCGTCGGGGCGCAGCCGGAAATTGACCGGGACCAGCACCCTCCCCGATCCGCTGACCCCGAAGAACGAGGTCATCAGCCGGCTCGAGTTGTGGCTGACGATCGCGACCCGCTCACCGGCGCCGATGCCGAGTTCGTCGAGCTTGGCGGCTTGGCGGCTGGCCAGGTCGGCGATCTCGGCGTAGGTCAGCGACCCCTGGGACGGGGCGGGTTGGTCGGGTTCGTCGACCACACCGATCCGATCCCCGTACACGGTCGCCGCGCGGTCGAGAAAATCGTTGACACTGAACGGGACAAACACAACTCCTCCTACGTCGACTCGGACTCGGTGAGGGTGCTGCCACGGGGGTCGGGCACGCCGACAACGCCGCGGCCTTCGCGTCTTCTACATGCGTCCTCCTCACACGAGGTCATTACATCTTGGCCTGTGCCGAGTTGTGAGTCGAGGTGCGACTGTGTCCGCGGTCGGTTCCATCGAACGGTGCTCGACGCGTGGAAATGGGCAAGCCTGGACGTCGTGGTGAATTCGGACCTCTACACGTCTTCGAGAGCTCATGAGGTGAATTTGAGGTGTTTCCCACCTTGATTGAGGCGCGAGTCACAGCAAGACTAACTGCATGAGCACGAGCAGTAGTCCAACCACGCACGCCCTCCCCTCAGTTATCTCGTCCCGGACGGTCCCTCCGTCCTGAGTGCGAGTCCCCTTTCCGATTCGACACAAAGCCGTCGCCGAACGCGACGGATGTATTCGATTCGACACCACTGTTTTTCACCCGTTTGTTCTGTCGTGTCGTCTTGCCGCTGCGGCGGTGTGACGGCGAACGAGTCCCGATATGGAGTCCGACATGGATATGTTGCTTGCCGGTCAGTGGCGCGGCGCCGCTGACAACGTCACCGAGAACGTCCGGTCCCCGTTCGACGGTCACGCGGTCGATTCGGTTCCGGTTGCCACCGTCGGCGACGCCGCCTTCGCCCTCGACCGGGCCGAGGTCGGTGCCCGGGTCCAGCGCGCCACCCCGGCGCACGAGCGGGTGGCGATCTTGATGCGCGCCGCCGATCTGGCCGACGAACGCGCGGAGGACATCGCGCAGACCATCAGCGCCGAGACCGGGAAGCCGATCAGCGAAGCCCGCGGCGAGGCGAGCCGGTCGGGCAGCATCATCCGGTTGGCCGCGTTCGAGGGCAGCCAGCTGTACGGTTCGACGCTGCCGCTGGACGCCAACCCGGGAACCGGGCTCGAGAAGGTCGGGTTCACGCTGCGCCAGCCGTGCGGGATCGTCGTAGCGATCACCCCGTTCAACTACCCGGCACTGTTGGTGCTGCACAAGATCGCGCCCGCGCTGGCGGCGGGTAATGCGGTGGTGCTCAAGCCTGCCCGCACCACCCCGCTGACCGCGCTGAAGCTGGCCGAGTGCTTCGTCGACGCCGGCCTCGCCCCCGAGGCCCTGTCGGTGCTGACCGGCTCGGGCTCCGCTCTCGGTGACGTCCTGGTCACCGACCCACGGGTGCGCAAGGTGTCCTTCACCGGCTCCACCGGAATCGGCACCCGCATCGCGTCCATCGCCGGTGTCAAGAAGCTGTCGCTCGAGCTGGGTGCCTCCTGCCCCGTCATCGTTCTCCCCGACGCCGACATCGAACTCGCCGCCTCCGCGGTCGCGGCCGGTGGTTACATTAACGCCGGCCAGGTCTGCATCAGCGTGCAGCGGGTCATCGTGGATCAGTCCGTCGAGGCCGATTTCCTCGACGCCCTGGTCCCGAAGGTCGAGAACATCGTCGTCGGCGACCCCGCGAACGCCGACACCAAGCTCGGCTCGCTGATCTCCGAAGCCGAAGCGACGCGGGTGCATTCGGCGATCGCCGAGGCCGCGCTGGCCGGGGCGAAGGTCCTCACCGGCGGTGACCGGGACGGCGCCGTCGTCACCCCGACCGTCGTCGCCGGCGTCGACCCGACCTCCCCGTTCAGCCGCGACGAACTGTTCGGCCCCGCGGTCGCCGTCTCGTCCGCCCCCGATATCGAGTCGGCGATCGCCCTCGCCAACGACAACGACTACGGCCTCGGCGCAGGGCTGTTCACCTCCGACGTCAGCGCCACGACGCGGGCGATGCGGCAGATCGACGCCGGCAACATCCACATCAACTGGACCCCGCTCTGGCGCGCCGACCTCATGCCCTACGGCGGCCTCAAGGGCAGCGGCATCGGCAAGGAAGGCGTCCGCTCCGCGGTCGAGGAAATGACCGAGGAGAAGACCATCATCCTGCACGGCCGCCCCTGGTAACCGACTCCCCCTCAGACACTTTCGTGGCACTCACAGAAAACGACGACATGACACCACTGAGCACCCACAAGACCATCCGGCTGACCACCGCCCAGGCGGTCGTGAAGTACCTCGCGGCGCAGTACTCCGTCGCCGACGGCGACCGCCGCCGCCTCATCCCGGCCGCACTGGGCATCTTCGGACACGGCAACGTCGCCGGCCTCGGACAGGCCCTCGACGAACTGTCCGACGACCTGCCGTTCATCCAAGGCCGGCACGAGCAGTACCTCGCGCACATCGCCACCGCCTACGCCAAGGCCAGCCGCCGCCGCGCCACCCTCGCGGTCACCGCCTCCATCGGACCGGGCGCACTGAATCTGGTCACGGCCGCCGGGCTGGCGACGATCAACCGGCTCCCACTGCTGCTGGTGCCCGGTGACACCTACGCCACCCGGCACCAGGGTCCGGTGCTCCAGCAACTCGAGCACGCCAGCGAATCCGACCTCACGGTCAACGACACGTTCCGTCCGGTGGCGAAGTTCTTCGACCGCATCACCCGCCCCGAGCAACTGCTGACCGCGCTCCCGCAGGCGATGCGGGTGCTGACCAGCCCCACCGACACCGGTGCCGTGGTGCTGTCGCTGCCGCAGGACATCCAGTCCCACGCCTTCGACTTTCCCGTCGAGTTCTTCGAACCCCGTGACTGGAAGATCCGCCGCCCGCTCCCCGACCCCGCCGAGGTCGACGAGGTCGCCGCCCAGATCCGGGAGGCGGAGCGTCCGGTGATCATCGCCGGTGGCGGCGTGCACTATTCGGATGCCACCGCCGCCCTCGAGGAGCTCGCCGAGCAGGTCGGGATTCCGGTCGTCGAGTCGTTCGGCGGCAAGGGCGCGGTCAGCCGCGACGAGTGGTGGCAGGTCGGCGGTGTCGGCCTCGAGGGCAACTTCGCCTCGAACAAGCTGGTCAAGCAGGCCGACCTGGTGATCAGTGTCGGCACCCGGCTGACCGACTTCGTCACCGGTTCGCAGTCGATCTTCGAGAACGACACCGTCCGCTTCGCATCGCTGAACGTGGTCGACGCCGACACCCGCAAGCAGGGTGCCACCGGAATCCTCGCCGACGCCCGCCTCGGCCTCGACGCGCTGACCGCCGCGCTGGCCGGACACACCACCAGCACGGCGTGGCAGGAGACGGTGCGGACGGCGAAGGCGGACTGGGCTCCGATCCGGGCCGCCGCCCTCGACCCGGACACCGCGTTCGACCCCGCCGAGCACCCGGACGCACCGGTCACCGGCGCGGTGCTCACCCAGCCGCAACTGATCGGGATCCTGCAGGAACAGGCCCGCGACGGCGACACCATCATCGCTGCGGCCGGCGGCCCGCCCGGCGACCTGCAGAAGGTCTGGGACGCCACCGGAAATCGGCACTGCCACATCGAATTCGGGTTCTCCTGCATGGGTTACGAGATCCCGGCCGCGATGGGCGTGCGCCTGGCCGAGGGAAACCAGGGCCAGCGGATCGTCACCTTCATCGGCGACGGCACCTACCTGATGGCCCCGACCGAACTGGTCACCGCCGCCCAGGAGGGCCTCGACGTCACCATCGTCGTCTCCGAGAACCACGGCTACCAGGTCATCCACCGCCTGCAGATGAACCGCAACGGACGCGAGTTCGGCAACGAGTTCCGCTACCGCACCGACGGTGACCTCCTCGCCGGCAGCGGGGACAAGGCGCGCCTCGAGGGCGACTACCTGAAGGTCGACCTGCGCCAGATCGCGGAAGGCCTCGGCGCCACCGCGATCCGGGCCACCACCACGGCCGACGTCCGCGCCGCGCTGGCCGACACCCGCAAGGTGTCCGGTCCGGTCGTCATCGTGGTTCCGACAGTGCCGCACGTGGATCTGCCCGGCGGGGACGTCTGGTGGGACGTGGCCCCCGCCGAAGTCTCGAACCAGGAATGGGTACAGACCCTGCGCGCCGATTACGACAACGCCGTGGGACGGCAGAGGTGGTTCGGATGAGCAACAACAGTCCTCTCGACGCGGGAACCCTGCGTCAGCGTCTGGCGCAGGGTGAGACGACCGTCGGCACGTTCGTCGGCATGGCCTCCTCGACCGCGGCCGAGGTGTGTGCCGCGGCGGGTGCCGATTGGATCCTGCTCGACCTCGAACACGGTGCCGGATCGGAAGACGCCCTGCGTGATTCGATCCTCGCCGCCGGCGCCTACGGGGTGCCGACGGTGGTGCGGGTCGAATCCGGGGAACGTATCCGAATCGGACGGGTCCTCGATCAGGGCGCCGCCGGGGTGATGGTGCCGCGCCTGGACAAGCCCGATCAGGTGGTCGACGCGATCACCCACCTCGCGTATCCGCCGCGCGGCGACCGCGGGGTCGCCACCTACAACCGCTCCTGCCGGTGGGGCATGGATCGCTCCGTGCTGCTCGCCGAAGAACAGGCCTCGCTCGGGGTCATCCAGATCGAAACCCTCGCCGCCCTCGACGCGGTCGACGAGATCGCCGCCCAGGACGGTGTCGACGTGCTGTTCGTCGGCCCGCTGGATCTGTCGTTCGCCCTGGGAGTGCCGCTGCAGTTCGACAGCCCGGTGTTCACCACCGCCCTCGGGCGGGTGCTCGAAGCCGCCCACCAGCACGGCAAGACCGCGGGCATCCTCGCCGCCAACGCCGCCCTGGCCGCCGGCTACGTCGAACTCGGATTCCGATTCGTGGCCATCGGCTCCGACTCGACCCTGCTCGCCGCGGCCCTGACCGAGGCCTTCGCCACCGCCCGCCCCGAACAAGACCCGCAAAGGAAGTCATCGTGAACACAACCCGCACCGTCGGAGTCGGACTGATCAGCGTCGGCTGGATGGGCCAGCTGCACGCCCGCGCCTACCGCGATGTCCCGATCGTCTACCCCGAACTGGGGGTCACCCCGAAGCTGGTGATCGCCGCCGACACCGCCGACAGCCGCGTCGAGTTTGCCAAGAATGTCCTCGGTTTCGCCGAGGGGACCACCGACTACCGCGAGGTGCTCGCGCACCCGGACGTCGACGTCGTCTCCATCTGCGCACCCAACTTTCTGCACGCCGAAATCGGCATCGCCGCGGCGAAGGCGGGCAAGCACTTCTGGATCGAAAAGCCCGTCGGACGCAGCTACACCGAGACCGCGGCGATCGAGGCGGCGGCCACCGACGCCGGGGTGATCACCTCGATCGGCTACAACTACCGGCACGCCCCTGCCGTCGAGCACGCCCGGAAGCTGATCGCCGAGGGCAGCCTCGGCCGGATCACCAACGTGCGGGCCTCGTTCTTCTCCGGATACGCCAACGAACCCAACGGCGCCCTGTCGTGGCGATTCGACCGCGAACTCGCCGGCTCCGGTGTGCTGGCGGACCTGTTCAGCCACGCCAGCGACCTGTGCCAGTACGTGGTCGGGCCGATCGCCGAGATCAACGCGCTCACCAGCACGGTCTACACCGAACGCCCGAAGCTGGCGATGGGCAGCGGAACCCACTTCGCGGTCATCGAGAACGGTGAGATGGGCCCGGTGGAGAACGAGGACTACGCCGCCGCGCTGGTGCGATTCGGCTCCGAGGGGCCGGGATCGGGTGCGGTGGGCACCATCGAGGCCTCCCGGGTCATCGTCGGACCCGAGTGCGGCTACCAGATCGAGATCTACGGCACCGAGGGATCCCTGAAGTGGGACTTCGAGCGGATGAACGAGCTGAAGGTCTGCCTGGGACGCACCAACGCCGAACAGGGCTACACGACGGTCAACGCCAGCCCGAAGCACGGCGACTACTCCCGCTTCCAGCCCGGACCGGGCAACGCCCTCGGCTTCGACGACCTCAAGACGATCGAGGCGAAGAAGTTCCTGCTCGCCGTCACCGGTGGGCCGCAGGAGAATTCGAACGTGCACGACGCCGCGTCGGCCGCTGCGATCGTCACCGCCGCCGAGACCTCCGCCGCCACCGGGCAGTGGCAGAAGCTCGACGACATCGCCGGCACCACCGCGTCCCGCACCGCCTGACGGCCCACCGCGCCGTCCATCCCGCCCCGCACCATTTCGACATCTGCAAGGATTCCGATGACTACGACCACCTCGACACAGCTGTTCGTCGGCCTGGGCCCACTCGACCGGGAACTCGTCGACCCGTTCCTGGCTGAGCATCAAACGCTGGTTCTCGATCCCACCGAGGAACAGCTGGCGGTCGCCGAGGCGGCGATCGTGCGGGCGGCGTTCACCGTCGACGCCGCGATGCTCGACCGGATGCCTGCGCTGAAAGTCCTCGCCCGCACCGGTGTCGGCACCGACCTCGTCGATGTCGCCGAGGCGCGGCGGCGCGGGATTCCGGTGGTCATCACCCCGGGCAGCAACACCGTCTCGGTCGCCGAGGGTGTCTTCGCGCACCTGCTGTCGTTGGTGAAGCGGCTGCCGACGCTGTCCGGCCTGGTGCGGGGCGGCCGCTGGGCCGAGCGGGGGCAGGTGACCGTCGGGGATCTCGAGGGGGCGACCTTGGGCATCGTCGGGTTCGGACGGATCGGCCGCAAGGTCGCGCAGATCGCCGAGGCGTTCGACCTGAACGTCCGCGCCTACGACCCGTTCGCCGACATCCCACAGGCGTACCACTGCGCCGGCGTGGACGAGGTACTCGCCGCGAGTGACTTCGTCACCCTGCACACGCCGCTGACCGCGGAAAACCACCATCTGATCAACGAAACCCGGCTGGCTGCAATGCGACCGGGAACGATCCTGGTCAACTGCAGCCGGGGCGCGCTGATCGACCTCGATGCCGCGCACGCGGCGCTGGCATCCGGACAGCTGGCCGGGCTCGGCCTCGACGTCTTCGACCCCGAACCGCCGCAGCACCACCCGGTGTTCGATCACGCCAACACGGTCCTCAGTCCACACCTGATGGGATTCACCGACCGCGCGATGGCCCTGACCATCCGTGCGGCCGTCGAGGGCGCAGTTGCGGTCCTCGACGGCCGCGAACCGGCCGCGGTGGCGTCATGACAGTCCGGGTGGGGGTGATCGGCGTCGGGGTGATGGGCGCCGATCACGTCCGGACACTGCACACGGTGGTCTCCGGGGCAACGGTCACCGCGGTCACCGACTTCGACGCCTCCCGCGCCGCCGCGATCGCCGAAGAGGTCGGCGCCCGCACCGTCGCAACCGCGGCAGAGTTGATCGCCGCCCCCGACGTCGACGCGGTGATCATCGCGTCCCACGACTCCGCCCACGCCGAGCAGGTTGGTCTGTGCCTCGATCACCGCAAGCCGGTGCTCTGCGAGAAGCCGCTGGCCCCGACTGTCGACGAATGCCGAGACCTGGTCGCGAAGGAAGATGCGCTCGCTCTCGCGAAACCACTCGTCTCGGTGGGATTCATGCGCAGATTCCACCACCCCTACGTGGCCTTGGCCGACGAAGTGCGGTCCGGGTCCATCGGCACTCCCTTGCTCGTGCGCAGCTCGCACCGCAACGTCGCCGCGTATCCCGGTGGAGACTCGGCGAGCACCGTCACCAACTCCGCCATCCACGAAATCGACATCACCAGCTGGCTTCTCGGGGTGCCGATCGTGGAGGTCAGCTGGCATGCACCGCGCTCGACGTCCCACGACACCTCGCGGCAGGACCCGCAGGTGCTCCTGCTGAGGACCGCCGACGGCGCCTTGACCTTGGTCGACGTCTTCGTCAATGCCCGCTACGGCTACGACGTGCGCTGCGAGGTCGTCGGCGAAACCGGAGCGGTCAGTCTGGCACCGAGTCATGCCCTGACGGTCGACTCGTCGCTGCGTTCGGCGGCCACGTACCCGGAGGACTGGCGGCCGCTGTTCGCCGACGCCTACCGACGCCAGTTGCAGGCCTGGGTCGAATCGCTCGCCGCAGACACACCCACCCCCTTGGCGACCGCCCGCGACGGATTGCGGGCCACCGAGGTCGCCGCCGCCTTGATCGACTCGATGAACAACGCTGGCGCCGTCACCCCGGTGAGGAATTCATGACCGTCGCTCTACGACTTACTCGCCATCCGCGTTTTACGATCGAGACGACCACCGAAGGGTACGGGGCATGATCAACTCACCACGTCCGGAACTATTAGCCGCCTGTTGGACCTCCGCCGGCAATGTGATGCCGGCGCGAGGCTTGGACCTGAGTCCGATCCCGATCCGCGAGCGCATCGAGGCCGTCGCCCGAACCGGCTACACCGGGTTCGGATTGACCCGCCCCGATCTGGTCGCCGCCCGGGAAACGGTAGGGCTCGGTGAGGTCGCGAAGATGCTGGCCGACAACGGCATCACCCATGTGCAGCTCGAGTGGATCACCAACTGGTGGACCACCGGCGACGCCCGCGCGGCCTCCGACGAGGTCCGCCGGGATCTGTTCGAGGCCGCCCCCATCCTCGGTGTCGACAATATCAAGGTCGGCGCGGACGACGACGGTGTCCCGGTCTCCCGGGACCTGCTCTGCGAGCAGTTCGATGCCCTGGCGACCGACGGTGCGGCTGCGGGCGTCAAGATCGCGTTCGAGAACACCCCGTTCTCGCACCACGTCAAGACGACCGAACAGGCGGCGCAGTTCGTCCAGGACGTCGACAACCCCAACGGCGGACTCATCCTCGACATCTGGCACGCCTTCCGGGGCGGCACCGACTACGACACGCTTCCGCAGCTCGTTCCATCGCGGTTCGTGTTCGGAGTCGAACTCGACGACGGCTGGTCCACTGTCCGGGGAACCGACCTCGAGGACACCTTCGACAACCGAGTTCCCTGCGGTGAGGGCGAATTCGACGTCCCGAAATTCATCCACGCGGTCCGCCGGATCGGCTTCGACGGACCGTGGGGAGTCGAGCACATGTCGCAGGAGTTCCGGCAGCTGCCCGTCGTCGACGCCCTCACCCGGGCACGCGGCGGCGTCCTGCAGTGCTTCGAGATCGCCGACGCGGTGGCCGCGAAACAGGGCAACACCTGATCTCAGCGGATCTCCCGTCGCCATCCCGTCCGCGACGATGAGGCGAAAATGATGGAAATACCGTCTTGATTGAGGCGTAAGTCACAACAAGACTGACAAGGGCACACAGACAGCACCCGCCGACGCTGTTGATACGCGGACCGGACGTGTGCATGACCGACCCACCGGCACTGATGTCGGTAGGGACAGATCGAAAGGAATCCAGTGGCCACCCTGTTGGACGGGAAAGTAGTTCTGATCAGCGGAGGGACGCAAGGTGTCGGCGCAGGCGTCGTGCGAGCCGCGGCCCGCGAGGGCGCGAAGGTCGTGTTCACCGGTCGCCGCGCCGAGGCCGGTAAGACCCTGGCCACCGAACTCGAATCCGAGGGCGCACAGGTCCGGTTCGTGCAAGCCGACCTCGCCGACCCGGCCGAGGCGAAAAACTCGGTGACGCGGACCATCGAGGAGTTCGGCCGCATCGACGCACTGTGCAACGCGGCCGGCCTGACCACCCGCGGCACCCTACTCGACACCACGCCGGAGTTGTTCGACCAGCACATGGCCGTCAACCTGCGGGCCCCGTTCTTCACCATGCAGGCCGCCGTCGCGGACATGGTGGCACGGAAGGCGCCGGGAACGATCGTCAACATCATCTCCATCGCGCAGCACGGCGGGCAGTCCTACCTGGCCCCGTACGTGTCGGCGAAGGCCGGGCTGGCGGGGCTGACCCGCAACGCCGCCTACGCGCACCGCTTCGACCGGATCCGGATCAACGGCCTCAACATCGGCTGGACCGAGACCGAGGGCGAGACCGCGATCCAGCAACGCTTCCACGGCGCCGACGACAACTGGGCCGCCGAAGCCGCGGCGAAGGTGCCGATGGGCAAACTCGGGCAGGTCGACGAGATCGCCGACATGGTGGTGTTCCTGCTCTCGGAGCGCAGCGGCGTCGTCACCGGCTCGGTCATCGACTGGGACCAGACCATTATCGGAGGGCAGGACTGATGGGATCGACACTCGGCGTGATCGGCCTCGGCCGGATCGGCGCATTCCACACCGACACCCTGGCTCAGTTGCCGGGGGTGGACGGCCTCGTCGTCACCGACGAGCGTCCGGACGTCACCGCGGCCGTGGCCGCGAAGTTCGGGGCGCGCGCGGTCGAGGACGCCGCTGCGGTCTTCGCCTCGGGCGTGGACGGGGTGGTGATCGCGGCCGCCACCCCGGCACATGCGCCGCTGATCCTGGCCGCCGTCGATGCCGGGATTCCGGTGTTCTGCGAGAAGCCGGTCGCGTTCACCGCCGACGAGAGCTACCAGGTCGTCGAGCGGCTGAAGTCCTCGACTGTCCCGGTGCAGATCGGGTACAACCGCCGGTTCGATCCCGCGTTCGTCGCCGCCCGCAACGCCGTCGTCGGCGGGGAACTCGGCTGGCTGCACACGGTGCGCTCGACCACCCTCGACCCGGCGCCGCCGCCGGCGGAGTACGTGGCCGCGTCCGGTGGGATCTTCCGCGACTGCAGCGTCCACGACTTCGACATCGTCCGCTGGGTCGTCGGACACGAGGTGACCGAGGTGTATGCCGCCGGCACCAACCAGGGCGACTCGATCTTCGCCGACCACGGCGACGTCGACACCGCCACCACCACCCTGACCTTCGAGAACGGCACCCTCGGGGTCGTCTCCAACACCCGCTACAACGCCCGCGGCTACGACTGTCGCCTCGAGGTCCATGGCTCCCAGGACAGCGTCGTCGCCGGCTGGGACGCGAACGCCCCGGTGCGCAACCTCGAACCCGGCATCGCCTTCCCCGACGGCCCGCCGCACCAGTTCTTCATGGACCGCTTCACCTCCGCCTACCGCGCCGAACTCGGCGCGTTCCTCGAGGTGATCGCCGGCACCGCACCCTCGCCGTGCACCGCCGCCGACGCCCTCGAGGTGGCGTGGATCGCCGAGGCGGCCACGCTGTCCCTCTCCCACCACCGACCCGTCCAGATGAGTGAGGTTCGACGATGATTCGTATTGCAGGAGCACCTATTTCGTGGGGTGTCTGTGAAGTTCCCGGCTGGGGTCACCAGCTCGGCCCCGAACGGGTGCTCTCGGAGATGCGCGACGCCGGCCTCGAAGCCGCCGAGATCGGACCCGACGGATTCCTGCCCGCCGACCCGCAGGAACTGGCCGCCACCCTCGCCTCGTACGACCTGAAGGCGGTCGGCGGTTTCACCCCGGTCCTGCTGCACGACGCCGGCCACGACCCGGTCCCCGACATCACCGGCACCCTGGCCGCGTTCACCGCCGCCGGCGCCGAGGTGCTGGTGCTGGCCGCGATCACCGGCACCGACGGCTACGATTCGCGGCCCGACCTCGACGACGCCGGCTGGAAGACCTTGCTGTCGAACCTGGACCGGCTGCACGACGTCGCCGCCGAGCAGGGCATCCGGGCGGTCCTGCACCCGCACGTGGGCACCATGATCGAGCAGAACATCGAGGTCCAGCGGGTCCTCGACGGCTCCTCGATTCCGCTGTGCCTGGACACCGGGCACCTGCTGATCGGCGGCACCGACCCGCTCGAGCTGGCCCGGGCCGCCGCCGACCGGATCACCCACACGCACCTCAAGGACGTCGACGCCGAGTTCGCCGCCCGCGTGCAGGCCGGTGAGCTGAGCTACACCGAGGCCGTCGCCCAGGGCATGTACACCCCACTCGGCACCGGTGACGTCGACGTCGCCGGCGTCGTCCGGCACCTCGTCGGCTCCGGCTTCGACGGCTGGTTCACCCTCGAGCAGGACACCATCCTCGCCGGCGAACCCGACGGTGAGGGACCGGTCACGGACGTCAAGACCAGCGCGGCATTCCTGCGGAGCCTGCAGCTGTGACCGAGCTGCGGATCGGCGTCCTCGGCGCCTCCCGGATCGCGGAGATGGCGATCGTGAAGCCCGCCCAGATCCTGGGTCACCGGCTGGTCGCGGTCGCCGCCCGCGACCGTGGCCGCGCCGAGACGTTCGCGCAGACGCACGCCGTCGAGCGGGTCGTCGACTCGTACGCCGAGCTGATCGCCGACCCCGAAGTCGACGTGATCTACAACCCCCTCGCCAACGCCTTCCACGCCGAATGGAATCTGAAGGCGATCGAGGCCGGCAAGGCGGTGCTGACCGAGAAACCGTTCGCCCGCAACGCCACCGAAGCCGATCGGGTCCGCCGCGCGGCCCGCGAGCGCGGTGTGCCGATCATGGAGGGATTCCACTACCTCTTCCACCCGATCGTCGGGCGGATGTTCGAGCTGCTCGAGGACGGCACCCTCGGTACCCTGCAACGGGTCGAGGTGATCATGCGGATGCCCGAACCCAAACCCGACGACCCACGGTGGCGGCTCGAACTCGCCGGCGGGTCGGTGATGGACCTCGGCTGCTACGGCTTGCACGTGCACCGCCATCTCGCCCGCTTCGCCGGCGGCGAACCCACCGTGGTGGCAGCACGCGCCGTCGAACGCACCCCCGGAGTCGACGAGTCCTGCGACATCGAGCTCGTCTTCCCCAGCGGCGCAACGGGATCGAACACGAACTCGATGACCTGGGATCGGTTCGAGATGACCCTGCGACTCGTCGGGGACCGCGGTGAAGCCCTCGCGCACGACTACATGCTCCAATCCGGCGACGACCGGATCACCGTCACCACCGACGCCGGGACCGCCGTCGAGCACCTCGGCACCCGTTCGACGTACACCTATCAGCTCGACACCTTCGCTCGACACCTTGCCGACGGGACCACGTTCCCGATCGACGCCGACGACGCGGTCACCACCATGGAGCTCATCGACTCCGCGTACCGCGCCGCGGGCCTGCCCCTCCGGTAGACCCCTTCACCCCGCCGGGCCGTGAGAACCGACTTCCGACGTCCGGCCCGGCGGGACCTCCACACCCTTGCCTCACCGTGTTACCCCCTCCCCCGCTGCGTCGCCATGCCTGCATGGTTGCCGCTTCCCGAAAGGTCCACGACATGGACACACACAACGGCCCGAACACCCCACTCCCGCGGACGACCACTCGCCGGGTGACCACCCTGGCGCTGGGCGTCGCCGCGGCCGTGCTGCTCGCAGGATGTTCGAGCTCCGGCGGGAAACCCGAATCGACCGGTAGCGGAATGGCCTCCGGCAGCGCCGACACCCCCCGCGCTACCATCGCCATGATCACCCACGAGGTGCCGGGCGACACGTTCTGGGACCTGATCCGCAAGGGCGCCGAAACCGCGGCGGCGAAAGACAACGTCGAACTGCGATACTCCGCAGACCCCGAGGCACCGAACCAGGCCAACCTGGTCCAGAGCGCCCTCGACAGCAAGGTCGACGGCATCGCCGTCACGCTCGCCAAGCCGGACGCGATGGCACCGGCCGTGAAGGCCGCCGTCGACGCGGGAACCCCGATCGTCGCCTTCAACGGAGGAATGGACCAGTACCAGGCACAGGGCATTTCACAGTACTTCGGTCAGGACGAGAAACTCGCCGGCATCTCGGCCGGGAAGCGCCTGACCGCCGACGGCGCGAAGAAGGCGCTGTGCGTCATCCAGGAGCAGGGCCAGATCGCACTCGAAACCCGGTGCGCGGGTGTGATCGAAGGCTTCAAGGGACAGACCGAGATCCTCAACGTCAACAGCAAGGACATGCCCTCGGTCGAGGCGACGATCACCGCGAAACTGCAGCAGGACCCCTCGATCGATCACGTCGTCGCACTCGGCGCACCAATTGCGTTGACGGCCATCCAATCCAAGGCCAACGCCGGCAGCGACGCGACGATCGTCACCTTCGACACCAACGCAGCCCTCGTCGACGCGATCAAGGCCGGCGACGTGCAGTGGGCGATCGACCAGCAGCCGTTCCTGCAGGGTTACCTCGCAGTGGACTCGCTGTGGCTGTACCTGAACAACCGCAACACCATCGGCGGCGGCACGCCCACTCTGACCGGCCCCGCCTTCATCGACCAGTCCAACATCGACTCGATCGCCGAGTACGCCAAGGCCGGAACCCGCTGAGCACGGTGCCCGGCACACCACCGCGTGCCGGGCACCGTCGGCGTCACGGAAGGAAAGTCATGTCCACACAGCAAGATCTGGACCTTGCCAGTCACAAGGTCGTCCACGACGAGCGGGTGAAGGAACAAAAACGCCTGCAACGGCTGCTGGTACGCCCGGAAGTCGGGTCCCTGTTCGGTGCGATCGCGATCTTCATCTTCTTCATGATCGTCGCACCCCCGTTCCGCAGCCCCGAGGCCCTGGCCACCGTCCTCTACGCCTCCTCCACCATCGGGATCATGGCCTGCGCGGTCGCGCTGCTGATGATCGGCGGCGAATTCGACCTCTCCGCCGGCGTCGCGGTCACCACCAGCTCCCTCGCCGCGTCGATGATCGCCTACAACCTGCACCTGAACCTGTGGGCCGGCGCCGCCCTCGCCCTGGTGGTGTCCCTCGCCGTCGGATTCTTCAACGGCTACCTGGTGATGAAAACGAAGATCCCCAGCTTCCTGATCACCCTGAGCTCGTTCCTGATGCTCACCGGCATCAACCTGGCGGTCACCAAACTGATCACCGGGCAGGTCGCCACCCCCAGCGTCTCCGACATGCAGGGCTTCGACTCGGCGAAGAAGGTATTCGCGTCCTCGTTCGTCGTAGGTGGGGTGTCCGTCCGGATCACCGTGGTGTGGTGGCTGCTGTTCACCGCGATCGCCACCTGGGTGCTGTTCAAGACCCGGATCGGGAACTGGATCTTCGCCGTCGGCGGCAACCAGGACTCCGCCCGCGCCATCGGCGTGCCGGTCACCAAGGTCAAGATCGGGTTGTTCATGACCGTCGGGTTCGCCGCCTGGTTCGTCGGCATGCACCTGCTGTTCTCGTTCAACACCGTCCAATCCGGGCAGGGAATCGGCAACGAGTTCCTGTACATCATCGCCGCGGTCATCGGCGGCTGCCTGCTCACCGGCGGCTACGGCACCGCGATCGGCGCCGCGATCGGCGCGTTCATCTTCGGGATGACCAACCAGGGCATCGTCTACGCCGGCTGGAACCCGGACTGGTTCAAATTCTTCCTCGGCGCGATGCTGCTGTTCGCGGTCATCGCCAACAACGCCTTCCGCAACTACGCCGCCAAGAGGTGACCGGTATGAGTACCACCGAACAGATCCCCGTCGACACCGAACCCGGTGGAGGCGGCAAGATCCCGCTGATCGAACTCAAACACGTCGGCAAGCAGTACGGCAACATCATCGCCCTCGAAGACATCAACCTGCGCGTCAAGGCCGGGGAGGTCACCGGTGTCCTCGGCGACAACGGGGCCGGCAAGTCCACCCTGATCAAGATCATGGCCGGCCTGCACCAGCAGAGCTCCGGGGACCTGCTCGTCGACGGCGACCCGCTGACGTTCGGGTCGCCGAAGGAGGCCCTGTCCAAGGGCATCGCCACCGTCTACCAGGACCTGGCCGTGGTGTCGCTGATGCCGGTGTGGCGGAACTTCTTCCTCGGCCAGGAACTGCGCAAGGGCCCGCTGCGGTCCCTCGACTCGAACGCGATGCGCGCCACCACCAAGGAAGAACTCCACAAGATGGGCATCGACCTGCCCGACGTCGACGCCCCCATCGGATCGCTGTCCGGCGGTCAACGCCAGTGCGTGGCGATCGCCCGGGCGATCTTCTTCGGCGCCCGCGTCCTGATCCTCGACGAGCCCACCGCCGCCCTGGGTGTCAAACAGTCCGGGATGGTCCTGCGCTACATCTCCGCCGCCAAGGAACAAGGCTTCGGGGTGGTGTTCATCACCCACAACCCGCACCACGCCTACATGGTCGGCGACCACTTCGTGCTCCTCAACCGCGGCCGCCAGAAACTGGACTGCACCTTCGACGAAATCAGCCTCGAAGAACTCACCCAGCAAATGGCCGGCGGCGACGAACTCGAAGCACTCACCCACGAACTACGGCGCTGAACCCACTCCATCATTCGCTACGACGACTGCACCGCCCCGACGCCATCGGGGCGGTGCTGTCTTGCCGTCAGGGCATGTTGTAGGGGGTGATGATGCGAATGGGTGACATCGCTGTGGTCACTCCCGACAGTCCGCCGCGTGCCTGAATCAGCATGCGGCACGCGAGGTTCGCGTCCGAACGAAGATCGTGTTCGAGGACGGCGGAGATCTTCTTGTCCCGGAGCAGTTGCCTGTTGTCCTCGTCGAGGTCGTGGGCGATGAACACGCGGCAACTGCGGCCGAGTTTCTCGAAGGCACGCACGGTCGCCGTGTTGCCGCCGCCGATCGAATAGACGGCCTCGATGTCCGGGTTACGTTCGAGGGTGTCGAGAACGAGGTGCTCGACCGTTGTGTCGAGGCCTTCGCTTTCGGAAATGTCGATCAGGGTGCGCTGCGATCCGAACCCTCCGACGCTGCCCGAGCGGCGCAGGGCGCCGCGAAATCCCATCTCGCGCTCTTCCTCTCCACGAAACGCGTTGCTGCTGAGCGTGATCAGCACACTCGAGGGGGTGTTGTACAGCCATTGCTCGAGCAGGTAGGCGGCTGTTTCCCCGGCCGCCCGGTTCTCGATGCCGACGTAGCCGACCCGACTGCTGCCCGGCACGTCGGTGGCATAGGTGACGACCGGGATCCCCGCCTCGGTGAGCCGGTCGATGGCATCGGAGACCTCCGGGGTGTCCGGCGACTTCACGATGATCCCGTGGGAGGGGCGTTTGATCAGCTTGTCGAGCACGTCGACCATGGCCGGCACCGAGCCGGTCTCCCGAAAGTGAAACCGGATCCGGACCACCGCGGGGGCGAGGGACGGCAGTACCGCCTCCACCGCCTCCCGGAAGGCTCCGGAGAATCGCGGCGGTGCCTGCATGACAACGTCGAAGAGGTATTTTCGCCCCGCCAGCCGCAGCTGGGACTGTTGTTTGTCGAGGTCGATGATCGCCTGTGCGACTTCCGCGCGAGTGCCTTCCCGCACTCCCGGACGGTTGTGGAGCACGCGGTCGACCGTCGCCTCGCTGAGGCCCGCCTGTTGGGCGATCTCCCGAACCTTGTAACGACTATGCGCCACAACTTCTCCCTCGAGGTGAAAATGATGGACAATGCCTGTTGATTGAGGCTCATGTCACAGCAAGACTAGCAGGGGTACGACGAAAGGAAAGCTGTGACGACCTGTCGGATCGGAAGCCGTGTCGGCCGAACAAGATTTCCGAACACGTTGTCCCAGCGCTACTTCCAGGACACCGCGGACCTTCCCTCGACATCCGCACGCATACTCCGGTCGCCGACCCCGGCGCCGCGGAAAGGCTTCACATGACCACGCCAGCGCAATTCGCACTTCATGCCCTGAAGCGCGACGAGGAGAATGTTTCATGTTGACCGACTCCGGCCACGTATCCGTGGCCACATCCAGTCCGACGCGCAAAAGCCGGCCCTCGAAGCGGCTCGGCTTCATCGCCTTCATCGCGACGTTCGGCGGCCTACTCTTCGGATACGACACGGGTGTCATCAACGGCGCTCTCGAACCGCTCAAGGAAGACCTCGGACTCACCGCGGTCACCGAGGGGTTCGTGGTCAGCATCCTCATCTTCGGCGCCGCGTTCGGGGCACTGATCGGCGGCCGGCTCTCCGACCGATACGGTCGCCGCCATAACATCCTGTTGCTCTCGGTCGTGTTCATGATCGGAACCCTCGGCTGCGTCCTCGCACCGACGTGGGAGGTGTTGGCGGCCTTCCGATTCGTCCTCGGCCTCGCCGTCGGCGGTGCGTCGGCAACCGTTCCTGTGTATCTGGCCGAATTGTCCCCAGCGGAACGTCGCGGCAGCATCGTTTCACGCAACGAGTTCATGATCGTCTCGGGTCAATTCGCCGCATTCGTCATCAACGCGATCATCTTCAACATCTGGGGTGAGCACGATTCGGTGTGGCGGTACATGCTGGCGGTCGCCGTGGCCCCGGCGATCGTCCTGCTGGTCGGCATGCTCCGGATGCCCGAAAGCCCCCGCTGGCTGATCTCGCAGGGCCGTCACGACGACGCGCTCGCAGTACTTCAGCAGGTCCGCACACCGGAAGAAGCCCAGGCCGAGATGGCGGAGGTCGAAGCCCTCGCCGAAGAAGAGAAGCTCACTCAGGTCGGCGGCCCGATCGACCTGTCCGTGAAGTGGATCCGGCGCCTGCTCCTGATCGGGATCGGCCTCGGGGTGTTTCAGCAGTTCACCGGCATCAACTCGGTGATGTACTACGGGACCCAGCTACTCGCGGACGCCGGTTTCTCCTCCAGCGCCGCCATCATCGCCAACACCCTCAACGGTCTGGTCAGCGTTCTCGGTATCACCATCGCGCTGAAGGTGATGAACAAGGTCAACCGTCGCACCATGCTGTTCGTCGGTTTCGCACTCATCACCGTCTTTCACCTGCTGATCGGCCTCTCGGCGGTGCTCCTGCCGGATGGCACCGTCAAGGCCTACTGCATCCTCGTATTCGTCGTCCTGTTCGTGTTCTCCATGCAGGGCACGATCGGACCACTGGCCTGGCTCATGCTCGCGGAGATCTTCCCACTGAAGATCCGCAGCTTCGCCATCGGTGTCTGCATCTTCGTCCTCTGGATCGCCAACGCCCTCGTGGCGCTGTTCTTCCCGCCGGTCGTCGCCGCCATCGGCATCGCGATGACATTCTTCATTTTTGCCGGACTCGGCCTTCTCGCACTGATCTTCACCACCCAGGTTCCCGAAACCCGCGGACGTTCCCTCGAAGAACTCGAAGACCATTTCCGCGCGAAGTACTCATGACCACACTTCGTCCAGAAGGATCCGGTCATGACAGTGCTCGTCGCGGTAACCGACACCCCCGAGGGTTCTCGAGCTCTGATCGCAGGAAAAGGGGAAGCTGAACGCCTCGGGACCACACTCTGCCGTCGCCGTTCTCAGCACGGCCTGCCTGATTGCGCCGAGCAACGCATGATCGCCGACAACAACACCGACATGCGAGCACGGCCAAGCCTATCCGGCCGTGGAGCCTTTCGCGGAGCCGACGACCTCGACGAGGTGGGTCGCCAGTTTCTCCGAGGACTGAGGGTTCTGCCCGGTGTACAGATTGCGGTCGACGACCACGTACGGACGCAGCGGGATCAATTTCTTGGAGTACTCGATGCCGGCTTCTTTCAACCTGTCCTCCAGCAACCACGGCGCTTTCTTGGCGAACCGGTTCAGTAGTTCTTCGCGGTTGGACAGTCCGGTCATCCGGTAACCGGCGAAGGCTGAGGTGCCATCCGGGTTGGTCGCGGCCAGGACCGCCGCCGGCGCGTGGCACAGCAGCGCCAGCGGTTTGCCCGACGCCAGACGGTGGGTCAGCAGATCCCCTGAAGTCTTGTCGTAGGCAAGATCTTCCATCGGACCGTGACCGCCTGGATAGAACACCAGGTCGAATTCGTCTGGGTCCACCGAATCCAGCGATGCCGGGTGGGAGAGCACATCGGCGATGCTGTCGAGGTAGCTCTTCACCTCGCGGCGCTTCCCCGGCATCCCTCCGGAGATACCGAGGCTGAGCTGATCGAGGGTCGGCGTTCTGCCGCCGGGGGTGGCCACGGCGATCTCCCATCCGGCTTCCGAGAAGATGCGGTGGGGCACCGCGAGTTCCTCGGCCCAATAGCCCGACGGATGAACGGTGCCGTCGTCGAGCGTCCAACGGTCGGCAGCGGTTACTACGAACAAGACCTTTGTCATGATGTGTTCCTCCGAAAGTCCAGTACGCGGGGCGTGCGTCCGCGTCAACCGCGTACGTGGCGACTCCACCTGGTCTTTGCCCGGGTAGTTGCGAGTGCTCGTTCCCCTCCGCCGTATAGGCGGGTTCACACGCGAGACGCACCGATCTCGCTGTGCGGCCGGGCAGCAAGCCATTTCGAGTACTGCCGAAGCGCGCGCCGTTTGACCAACTGGTCGGCAAACAGTGCGCGGGCGGGGCCGATGTTGACGGCGGGCTGCTTTCCGCGGGACAACCGGCGCAGTTGATAGCGCACCATGCCCATCCCGGCGAGGGACGCCAGCGGCTTGTCCTTCCATGTGACCGGTTTGAGCGAGGCCGTGGCGTCGGTTCCCGCGCGCCAGCGGGCCGGCAGATCGGGTGTCACAGCGAGGGCGGTGCCGATACCGACGAGCGCGACGTTGTTGGCGAGTACGTGCTCCGCGGTCTCGCGGCGGGTGATTCCCCCCGTCAGCATGAGTGGCACGGGGCTGTTCCGGGCAAGCTCGGCCGCTAATTCCAGGAAGTAGGCTTCCCTGGCCGCGGTGCGCCCGTCCACCGGGCGTCCGGACATCGCCGGGCTTTCGTAGCTGCCACCGGACACCTCGACCAGGTCGACGCCGAGTGGCGCCAGCATGGCGATCACGCTGCGGGCGTCATCGGCGTCGAACCCGCCGCGTTGGAAATCAGCGGAATTGAGTTTGACCGCGACCACGAAGGTCGGTGATACCCGTGCGCGCACCTCTCGCACGATGTCCAGGAGAATTCGCGCTCGGTTCTCCAGCGAGCCACCCCATCCGTCGGTGCGGGTGTTGACCAGTGGCGAGAGGAACTGCGACAGCAGGTAGCCGTGCGCGGCGTGGATCTCGACACCGTCGAATCCGGCCGCTTCCCCGCGCCGCGCGGTGGTTGCGAACCGGTCCACGGTGGCGTGGATCTGCTGGGCGGTCATGGCGGTCGGGCGACCGAAGTTCTTCGAGTGCTTGCCAACGTCCACAGCCCTGTCGGACGGCCCCCAGATCACGCCGGGCATGTTCGCCTGAATCTGCCGACCAGGGTGACTGATCTGCATCCACATGGCGGCACCACCGGCCTTACCCGCCTTCGCCCAGGCGGTAAACGGCCCCAGCGGCGAATCCTCGTCGAGCACAACACCCCCAGGTCCAGTGAGCGCCTCCGCGTGCACCATCACGTTCCCGGTGATCAGCACCCCGGCACCCCCGGAACCCCAGCGGCGGTACAGCTCGATCAGTCCATCGGTGGGCAGCTGACCCATGGCAGCCATCCCCTCCTCCATCGCAGCCTTCACGATTCGGTTGGGCAGCATGTGCCCGGACCTCAACGTGATCGGCTGGAACAAGTCGGTTGCGGATATTTTCTCGGACACCTCGAACCCTTTCGGCCAGAAACTTCGGGTCGACCCCTGAAGCAAGTAAGCACCGCTTACACTATGCTCGAATGTAAGCGGCGTCAACAACCCGGAAGGTTGAGCCGTGACCAAGGTGTTGACATTGCTTACATTACCGTTCTAGCTTTATGTAAGCAGTGCACACATACCGATTGGTGAAGGACCGACACATGACTTCAATCGAGCAAAACACCGTCGAGGTCGACCTGGGTGGACACGCCGTTACAGTCCCCGCCGGCGGCCTGTTCGAGCGCTTCCGGATCGACACCGACCTCGACGAGGTGGCGCGCGATCCGCGGGTCAGCGGAGTCGACTTCTTCCGGACACTTCCCAAGACCCGGGTCGAGTCCCGTATCGGGCCCACCTCGACTCCGAACTTCTATTACGCGATGTCGTCGGCGCGTCTGACCATGATCGCTCCCAGCAGAGCGATCCGGAACCGGATCCCGCGCGAGCTCGCCCCGCTGGAGATCGCTCCTGGTGTGGGTCTGGTGTCGGTGATGTTCTTCCGCTACGACGTCTGCGACATCGACTTCTACACCGAGGCAGCGGTGGGGGTCGCGGTGCGCCCCGCCCGTCACGGCAAACTCCCGGTTGCAGACGTGGCCTCCGCGCTGGCGAACGATCACCTCCACTCGTACGTGCTCTCGCTACCGGTGAACACCGACATCGCCCAGGTGCGCGGCCACCACGGCTACGGCTTTCCGAAATGGGTCACCGAGCTGGACGTGAACATCGACGACAGCCGGACCGCCGCCCGCATCGCCAACGCCGACGGCGGCGTCGACCTCGCTTTCTCCGCACCGACACCGACCCAGAAGCGCACCCGCAGCGGCGAAAAGGTGTCCACCCTGACCTCGTACACGAAGGTCGATGGCACCTGGCAGTCCACTCTGAACCAGACCAACGTGCTGGCTACCGGAACGTCGATGTTCCCGCGCGGGCTCGACTTGACCGTCGGCGACGGACGCATGGCCGACGACCTGCGCGCACTCGCGCCGATCCGCACCATCCGGTTCGACGTCAGCACCGAGGCGCAAGCCGCGTTGCACATGCCGGTCCCGTTCTCGATCCGCAACCGGTAATCGGCATCGCATCGGCTTCGACATCCGACACCACTCGACGGAGTCCCCCACCATGTCCGCTGCACAGTGGCCTGGAGTACCGGGTTGCCGACCCCGCCGGCGTGCAGGCTCTGATCGAGGCGGGCGACGTACTCGTCACCGGCGTCGGGCCCTTCGAACGCGTGGGGTGGGTAGCGGCCGAGGCCGCCGAACAAGGCAGCGCAGCAACGTGGTCCATCGACATCGGCTACTTCGCTACCGGACCTCTACGAAGGGGGCTGAGCCCGCATCGCGGTCGCGGTCGCCCGTGAGTCGTCCGGGAAGGTCCTGGCCGAGGTGGAGGTGGAAGGCCCATCGCCGCACACGGTCACGCCCGAACTCATGGCCATGGCAGCACGTCGCCTGGCTCTGAGTCTGGGACGTACCCCCGGGAGCGGAAATGTAAGCGTTGTCAACACTTGCTACATTGAGATTATGGCAACGACGATCCAGCCGTATCACCACGGCGATCTACACAACGCGCTGGTGCGCGCGGCCGTAGAACTCCTCGAAGAGGACGGCGCCGCCGAACTCTCGCTCCGCGCCGCCGCTCGACGCGCCGGCGTGTCCACTGCCGCGCCCTACCGGCATTTCTCCGACCGCGATGCTCTGTTGTCCGCCGTCGCCGCGGTCGGATACCGCGACCTGGCCGACCGGCTGGCCGCCGCGCATCCGGTTCCGACCACCGCCGATGACCTCGCGGCGATCGCCATTGCCTATGTCCAGTTCGCGCTCGCACGGCCCGGGCTGTTCCGCGTGATGTTCGCCGAACCCTGTGACCCCACCAATCCCGAGCGCGTGGCCGCGACAACGGCGATCCATGAATACGTCAAATCTATTGTGCAGCAGGCATTTCCTACTGCAGACCCAGATGCGATGGCAGATGCGGTGTGGGCGCTGGTGCACGGCTTGGCGTTCTTACACCTCGACGGCAAGTTCTCCGCCGACTCCGTTTCGGACCGGGTCCGTGCCGCGGTCCACGCCATCCTCGGGGCATCCGGCTCGTTCGCGGCCCCGCCCGACACACAGCCCTGACGCCGCCCACCCACGGCCGAATTGAGACGACAGGTTTTCCTGTTTCGCGTGATCACGTTCCGCCTCGGCGCCCCCTCAAAGGGTCTACCTGATGATCGAGGACACCAACGGCTTGGCCTACGCCGACGCCATCTGCGCAACACCCGGACTCGACGGGATCCCGATCGGTACCGCAGACCTCACGCTGTCCCTGGCCGGACTGGGTCGTCGCGCCTTCCCTCGGGGTGCACTCCCCGCGACTTGCCGCCGGTGGGGGGCTCATCGGTCACGCCTGACGCGAACTCCGATTCGACTGTGAGGCTGTGGATTTGATACCGCCTACTAGTCGTACGGTGTATCATCCGTCGTCATGGGAGTCGCAGGCGCAGCACGAGCGTTCGGCCGCCTCCAATATCGGCTCACGTCTGCGCCGTTTCGCCTGTTCGACGACGTAGCGATGCCGGCACTCTTCGATGACGGCGCCCCCGCCCGGTTGGCATACGAGTGGGTGCTGATCGAGTGCGACACGGCCGCAGCGATTCTGTTCGACGATGACGTGGCGGCCGCACACGCACAGAAGTTGCGACAGCGAAGTGCCGCCCTGCGATACGCCATCGCCCGCGGGCAACGGCAGATCCTTTGCGATACCGAGGCCGTCGCCCTCGAGCGGCACCGCGCTCGTTTCCGCGAGCGGCACCGCCGGCACGCCGGAAACACCGATTAGCCTCTGTGCGCAGCCTATTGCCGCAGGATCCGACGACCAGGAGCGCGCTGGCCGGATCGCGCGCGGACAACTGAGGGTCAGCTGGCTTTGGTGGTGAGGATCTGCACGATGTTGTCGAGGGCGATGAGAGCGGCATCGCTGTCCCGGTCGACGAGCCAGCGCAGCACCACCCCGTTCATGCACGTCAGCGCGAATCGAGCAACCTGATCGACCGGAGTGGTCCAGGTGACGTTCGCTCGCCTCGCGCACAGGGTCAGGAACGCGACGGCCTCGGCGTCCATGGTGCGGTACTGCCGCTCGGCGATCGCCCCGGCCGACACGTTGCCGGCGCTGCGTTGGCGGAGCGCGTGGGCGGTGATCTCATAGGTCAGCAGTTGATGGTTGGGGGTGGATTCGATGATCGGCCACAGTCCTCGCATTCCGGCGCGCAGCAGGTTCTCGAGGGCAGGGGTCCCGGTCAGCCCGGCGGATTCGGTGTAGTGCCCGAATGCCAGCTGCATCGCGTCGTTGACCTGCAGGATCTGGGTTTCGGCAAGCTGAGTGAGGAGAGTGTCTTTGTCGTGGAAGTGATAATGCACGATCCCGAGGGAAGTCCCCGCTGCGGCGGCGAGTGGACGCATGGTCAGCGCGTCGACGCCCTGCTCGGCCGCTATTGCCAGCGCCGCCTCGAGAAGTTGGGCGCGACGCTCATCGGCGGGGAGCTTCTTCGCCATGTGCCGAGCGTAAATGCTCGGACGCTCGGGCCGGGGGCTTATCCCACAATGATCAGCGGCGACCACGTCTGAAGGGGCGATGCACAGATCGCCGGCGCCCGCATCGCAACCTGGCGCCAACCCGATCGCGGTCACCGTATCGCCGAGAGGGCTCACTCTGTTGCGCCAGTCGATCTATGAAATCTTTCAATATTCTGATCAGTCGTCCAATTTCCTATTTTGATCACACGTCCAATTAAAGTGGGCTTTCGTTCAATTTGAGAGAAAAATTGTTTGGCATTCTATGAAACGCTTGGGGCGCCCACCGCCGATATAGGAGTAAGCGGGTTCGGTGCCCGTCGATAACAGAAAGCAAGAGGAGTGAAGGGTTCATGGGTTCTGCAGGTGTTGACATCGCCGTCGCCTTCGGGGCGTTCCTGAAGTGGTTGAGTATCACGTTCGGAGGCGGTATCGGAATTGGCTGACCAGTAATACGGTCTGGACGGCGGTGGCTCGACTCGCCAGGTGGGAGCCGAGCCACTCCGCCTCGGCCGCGGGCGACGCGTTTGTCCCGATCATCGGATCCTACTGCACCGGAGCGTCTTTCGATGGTTCGCTCGACAAACCATTCCTGGGAGTCGATCGGGCGGTGCCCGCCGTCGATTAACCTATCGGAAGACAGATCGAGCCCAGATTGAGTCCCGTCGCGACGGTGACGTTCGTGCTGCCCGTCGACTCTTTGAAGTCTCCTGTTCCTTTGAATTTGGCGCCGATGACGTGCACGCCTGTCGCATTGAAGGTGTGGTTGGCTGTGGCGGTGCCGTTCGTCACGACGGCTGCGGGAACAATTACCGTGTTCCCGTCCTTGAACTCCACCGTGCCAGCGGCGTTTACGGGCGTTATCTTCGCGGTCAGCGTGACCGGACAGGTGGTCGCGACGGTACCCTGCACGGACACCGCCGTCGCTGTATCGACAGCAACCGCTGCGGCAGGGGTGGCCATCAGGACCATCGCGCTGGCCGCGGCGCCGAGTGCGAACATTGGCGTCCTGAGCCGTCGCGTCTGCCGACGCCGAACATGCATGCCCTGGCCTACCGATCCCGGACCGGTAGTTGGACTTGCGAAGGTGATCATGGCCGCACTCCTTTGATTCGCGCCTGAGGTGAAACGCGAAGCGGACGACTACGCATCCGATAGTCCCGACGGCCGCGCGGCCGCTGATTATTACGCTACTCGTGGCAGGCATTCGTCATCAATAGCCCAACACAGACCGATCGGCCGCCCGGGAATTTGCACACATTTTGATCAGTCGTCCATTTTCCATTTTGATCACTCGTCCAACAGAATTGTTCGTTCGTTCGTTCAGTTGAAAGGGAGTCGGCGCTCTGGTTTCGATGATCGCCAAAGGCACCCCTGCGGTTATTCGCTAGAGGTGAACACCCCTCCAACCATCCCGGGAATTCGGGCCCGTTTCCACCCCCTCGGTTCGCCGCCGTCTCGATCCGCAGCCAGAAGCGATGAGGATCGGACACGGAACCCGCGGGCCAGGGCTTTGTGCAGCAGTTCGGGGAGCGCCCGCCGCAAAGCATTGAGAGCGTCGCTGCGGGCCGGTAGAAGGCGTTCATGCCGCGACGGGTCGGATCAGGATTCCCGAGCGGCAGCTGTGTCGAGAACGGCAGACCTGAGTCTGGCCGACAGGCCAAGTTTGCTCGGCGGGAGAAGGGCAAGACGGTGCTCACCGGACTTCGAACCGGCCGAGGTCCGATCCCCCACCATCCTCGCCGACGTCTGCAAGGGATGCCAGCCTACGAGGATGCCTCACCGGCGAGCCCGACAGCTGCGAGGCTTGGCGGCGGCGGTGGTAGTTCTGCTCCGAGTTCCCGAATGCGGTCCGCGGTGGCGGTCGCGGGGCCGAGGGTGCACACGAACTTGGCTCGGCGGGCCGTCACCGGTTCGGTGTTCAGGCCATCCGCCGTTGTCGGCGTGTGAGCGGTGAGGGTCATGAGCGTCCTTGATGGCGTCGTCGAGGAAGGTCGTTGCGGGCCGGTCTGGTCACAGTAGGCGGTATTGGGAGTCGATGGTGCGGACGGTGCCCGATTTCGAGCGCATGACAATGGATTCGGTGGTGGCGCCGGCGTGGGTGTAGCGCACCCCGCGCAGGAGGTCGCCGTCGGTGACGCCGGTGGCGGCGAAGAAGGCGTTGTCCCCGGCGACGAGGTCGTCGGTGGTCAGGATGCGGTCGAGGTCGTGTCCGGCGTCGAGGGCCTTGCGGCGTTCGGCGTCGCTGGTGGGGGCCAAGCGGATCCTCACCACAACCACCGCGCGAGAGCAGCCCCATTTTCTCGTGATCTACGACGATGGCGACACCGAACTCCTTCCGGTCGACGCCCCCGACGAAACCTACGAATTCGGGCCAGCCCCCACGCGTTGGAGGCCTCGACCCGACACCCCTACGACTTCGTAGAGTGCTTCCATAGCAATGAATCCTCGTTGACGATTGCTCTTTGCCGAAGAGGCCGCTCTCGGACGAGTACGACCTATCCAGTGTGCAGAAGGTCATGTCTGGCGCAGCGCCGTTGGATGCGTCCCTGGCTCGGGCGGTCGAGGAACGTTGGATTGGAGGGTGACTCAGGGCTTCGGGAGTTCGGCCAGAACGACCCCGAGTTGTTCGTTGTCTGACAGCCCCTTCGGGTCGCGCTGGGCATCACATTCCGTTTGTGCCGGATAGGCCGGGTCTGGGATACGAACTAGGCGTGCGTACTTGTCGAAGGCGACTGGCCATCAAGCCGCCAGCCGTCGCCAGTCCTCGTCTCGCTACTCGAGTCAGCGAGCAGTCGACAAATCGTCACACCATGTAATGCCCATTCGACCAGTGTGACCGCGCCTACGCTGCTGTGAGTCACCACGGACACGACAAAGCGTCGAGAACGCGTCCATTGGTCCCGCCCTGCGGCTAAGTCCCCGCAACACTGCCGAGATCTCAGGTGAGACTGTTCCAAGAGTTCGGTTCCGGTGGGTGAGACTTCCGTGGACCACGAACCGTGGAAGCCGAATTCGGTAACGACCACTACTCGCCGGCCGATCTTCAAAATGACGCACCACACCCGTTGAAAATCAACTGTGTTTACGTCGTCCGTGGTGCGCACCGTCGAGAGGATTGGACCACATGAACACTGCATTCAGGCGTCTTCCGCGACTGGGCAACCGCGCACGTCACCCTGTTCAGGGTATGGCGGCAGCAACCGCCTTCGTGCTCTGTGGGGTTATTGCTGTCACGGGCACCGCGCATGCTGATCCCGCACAACACAGCACCGAAACATTCACCGAAACATTCACTTTCGATGGACCGGTGACATGCGACGGGGGCCCGATCTACACCCTCACCGATACCCTCACCGTGACCGATGACATCGTCACCAACTCGGGTGGCCGTCTTCATGTCCGAACGACCTTGACGCAGTCGATCACCGGGATTCCGCTCGACCCCTCGCTGCCCGAAGTAACTGCGACTTCCGAAGGCCACGGCATTTCCACTACGTCGCCACAGGGTGCAGCAGCCCAGGCCTTCGTCGGAACTACGACCGCGAAATACTCTGATGGAACGCAGGTCACGACGCGAGAAGTCGATCATGTGACCGTGACACCCGACCGACGAATCCACGCTTTCTCCAGGTGTAACTGAGTCATTGCCGGTTGCAAGCTTGTGGAGCAACGTCCGACCCGACTTGCGCGTGGAGATCCGCGCGCTCTCTCGGGTACGAGTAGCTGACGGTCACGAACAATTGACTGCATCAGCTCTCACGCGAGCCCTGTCGAGGAGCTGAACGGGCCGAAGCGCCGTTCAGCGGGCACCGGGGTCCGTCTTGGGCAACGTCAAACCGGACGGCTTGCGGGTAGAGGCTCGACCATCTGTTGATGTCGTGGCTCGTCAACGAACCCATTTCCACGGCTTGTCCCAGAGTCCGGGCGGCGGCACGAACGGCAGCTGGCCCAACTGTCCCGGCGGTGGGAAGAACGGCAGCTTTGCCGGCTGTGCACCGTCCGAGCCGAGGACGACTCCCACCTTCTCGTCCACGGGCTCGGATTGCGCTGCGCGGACCCGAGCACCTCTGCGAGGTTTCGTGCCGGCGAAATAGTCGACCCGGCCGAGTACTACTTTCGACTCGGCTTCCGATTCGAGGCAGACAGTGACTCTCTTTGCGGAATCGAACACCGGTTGGGAATCGGCTCCGCAGTCCGTCATCCGCACGGAGTCCCCTGCGATGTGTATCTGGTGGGGTAACACTCGCCGAGCGACACCCACCCGCGGGCGCAGACCAACTCGCTATCGGCCGGCACCGGTGTATCTGAATCCGCGATCGTGCACGGGCGCGACGATCGGGTCATTCCCCTCGGTGCAAATCGAGCTGTCGCCCCGGCTGCGCAAACGCGTAGGCGGGTTCCGCGCCTCCTGGCGGGCGGGAGCGACACCGCGATCGGTACCCCTGGTGTCGGTGTGGGGATACTCTGGGATCACTGTCCGCCTGCGACGGGATGACTCGAGCCGGCCAGCGGTGTGGTGACGCCGACCGGGATGGGGTGTGCGATGGCCGAATTCGATCCGCTTGCCACCCAGCGTGACGACGCCGGGGACATAACGGCAGAGCTGGAGGCCGCCGGATTCACCGACCTCGAAGAGATCGGCCGCGGTGGGTTCGGCGTCGTCTACCGATGCAGTCAGCCGCATCTGGACCGCACGGTCGCGGTCAAGGTACTTGCCGTGGACCCGGACCCGGAGGATCTGGAGCGGTTCCTGCGCGAGCAGCGGGCGATGGGCCGACTGTCCGGGCACCCCCACATCGTCACCGTTCTGGAGGCGGGCACCACGCCGGCGGGCCGACCGTATCTCGTGATGCCGTATCACCGGTACGGCTCGCTCGATGCCACGATCCGCCGCACCGGCCCCCTGAGCTGGGCCGATACGCTGAATATGGGGATCGCGTTGGCCGGGGCGCTCGAGGCGGCCCACCAGGCCGGGGTCGTGCACCGCGACGTGAAACCGGCGAACGTCCTGCTGACCGAATACGGTGACGCGCAGTTGGCCGATTTCGGGATCGCCCGGATTCCCGGGGGCTTCGAGACCGGTACCGGTGTGATCACCGGTTCGCCCGCGTTCACCGCCCCCGAGGTCCTCGCCGGGCAGAGCCCCACCCCCGCGTCGGACGTCTACAGCCTGGGCGCGAGTTTGTTCTGCGCGCTGACCGGGCACGCCGCGTTCGAACGCCGGAGCGGCGAACAGCTCGTCGCCCAGTTCGTCCGGATCACCACCGAGCCGGTGCCGGACTTGCGGGATCCGGCCATTCCCGATGCGGTGACGGCCGTGATCGGACACGCCATGGCCACAGAACCCACGGCGCGGCCACGCACGGCGGCGGAGTTCGGGGACGAATTGCGCGACGCTCGGACCCGGGCTGGAGCGCATGCCGAGGAAGACCCGCCGCTCCGCGGTCCCGCAGATGTGTATGTAGGTTCGCCGACCTCGGTGTCCGTGCCGGCCGAGCCGCTCGCCGGCACGCAACGGAGGAGGTTTGCGCCGCCGTCCCCGGCGACGAAGTTCCGGCCACCCACCGCACCGAAGGCCCTGGTACCCCGGGCACGGCTGCTCGAGGCTTTACGGGCCGCGAGGCGGCGGCGGCTGGTGCTCATCCATGCTCCCGCCGGATACGGCAAGTCCACGCTCGCGGCCCAGTGGCGCGAGGTGCTCGTCGAGGGAGGCACGGTAGTGGCGTGGCTCTCCGTCGACAACGACGACAACAACCTCGTGTGGTTTCTCGCGCATCTGATCGAGGCGATCCGGCGTGTGCAGCCCACTCTGGGTCACGATCTCGGTCAGGTGCTCGAGGACCGCGGCGACGACGCCGACCGCTACGTGCTGACCTCACTGGTCAACGAGGTGCACGACCGGGGGCTGCCGGTGGCGGTGGTGATCGACGACTGGCACCGGGTCACCGATTCCGCGACCCTCGCCGCCCTGGGCTACCTGCTCGACAACGGCTGCCACCACCTCCAGCTCATCGTCACCAGCCGGACCCGATCCGGACTGCCGCTCGGTCGAATGAAGGTTCGCGACGAACTGGTCGAGGTCACGGCCGCGGACCTGCGGTTCGATCTCGACGAATCCACCCGCTTTCTCGTGGACGTGAACGGACTTGCCCTCGAAGCCACCGAGCTCGCGGCGCTGACCCGCTCCACCGACGGATGGGTCGCCGCACTGCAGCTCGCGTCCCTGTCGCTCCGCGGCAGATCCGGAGCAGGAGAGTTGATCGCGCACCTGTCGGGCCGACATCATGCCATCGGTGAGTTCCTGGCCGAGAACGTTCTGAATGCACTCGAACCCGAACTGCTCGACTTCCTGATGGCCACTTCGGTTCCGGAACGAGTCTGCGGCGAACTCGCGGGGATCCTTGCCGACACGACCCGCGGGCAGGCGCTGCTCGAGGAGGTCGAAGAGCGGGATCTGTTCCTGCGCAGCCTCGACGACGACGGCGACTGGTTCCGCTATCACCACCTGTTCGCCGAGTTTCTCCGACGCCGGCTCGAGCGCGACGCACCCGAGCGGCTCGTCCGGTTGCACCGGAAAGCGTCGGACTGGTTTGCCGGCCACAACGCGCTCGGTGAGTCGGTCGATCATGCACTGGCCGCCGGCGATGACGACCGTGCCGTAGACCTGATCGAGTCGCACGCGATGCCCTTGATCGAAAGCTCGAAGATGGGCACGGTCCTCGCGCTGGTCACGAAACTGCCCGCATCGCTCGCACAGAACCGGGCCCGGCTCCAGTTGATCGTGGCGTGGGCCAACGTCCTGCTGCATCGCCTCGAGCCGATGCAGGTAGCCCTGGCGCGAGTCGAAGCCGCCCTCGACGAGCACACCCTGACGGACGCGCAGGCGATCGATCTACGGGTGGAGGCAGCGGTCATCGCCGACGTCGGCCGGTGTCACGCCGACGTCATCGACGAGGCCGGCGAGCAGGTCCGTGAATGCCTGGAACGACCGGACACCCTGCCGCCCTTCGTCGTCGCCGCCGCGGCCGACATCACCTCGTTTGCAGAGATCTGCAGCTTCGAGTTCGCCGCCGCCCGTCGCCGGCAGGCCTGGGCGCGGCGCTATCACGAGCAGACCCGCGGCCCGCATTTCGGGATGATCGGGTACTGTTTCGCCGGCATCGCCGACAACGAACTTCTCGACGTCGCCGCCGCCGAGGGCCACTTCCGGGCCGCGTGGGACCTCGCCGTTGCCTCGGTCGGAGTCCACTCGTACGCGGCACAGCTGTCCGGTGCCCTGCTCGGCGACCTGCTGTATCAGCGGGGCAGGATCGATGAGGCCGAGCAACTGCTGGATGCCAGTTACCGACTCGGCGCCGAGGGCGGAGTCGTAGATTTCATGCTCGCCAGTTACGGCACCGGAGCCCGGATCAAGGCCTTACGTGGGGACATGCCCGCGGCGGTGCAGCGGTTGGACGAGGGTGCCGACACCGCCCGGAAGTTGTCACTGCCGCGGCTCGCCGCGCGGATCGACAACGAGCGGATTCGCTGCGGATTGGAACCGGGCACCGAATTCCGCACTCGCACCGAGCGATCGACGGCACAACACCGACCCGCAGACCTCGGCACAAGGACAACCGAGCTCGACGAAGACTCCCAGATCCGGCTGCTCCTGACCGCACACGACTACGACCAAGCCTGTGCCCGTTCGGAAGCGGTGGTCCAGGCACTCGAAACAGCGCGGCGACCGCGGGCCCTCCTCGAGGCCAAGATACTGCTCGCCCAGTGCCTGGCAGCCGCGGGCAGGGGCACGGACGCGAAACAGGTCCTCATTCCCGTTGCCGCCGACTGCGCCGAATACGGACTGCCCCGCCTGGTCGCCGACGGCGGCGAACCCGTCACCGGACTCCTCGCCGACATCGCCGACGATCAACGCCGCGGCCGCTGGCAGCCCGACTGGCCGTCCATCCCGGAGACCTTCCTTGCCCGGACGCTTCCGTCCTAGTCGTAGGGAACTGGAAATTCGTTCCGTGCGCGGAGCCGGAACGCCTGGTCAGATAGATCTTCGGCTCGAACGTTCATCAGATTGTATGAACCGGCACCTTCACCGTTAGCGCGTTTGCGCATAGTGAACGCACGCCCGGGCGGCAAGGGTGATTGCCATCACACGCTCGATCCCGCCCGCGATTACGACGGACGCGGGCACGCACCTGATGAAGGGAATGCCATGGGTACAACTCCGGACGGAGGCCATCAACTCAAGCCCGGCCTCAAACAGCGTCACCTGACCATGCTCTCGCTCGGTGGAGTCATCGGTGCGGGGTTGTTCGTCGGTTCGAGCGCAATCATCAACCAGGCCGGGCCGCTCGCGTTCATCACGTACGCCATCACGGGACTGATCGTGCTGCTGGTGATGCGCATGCTCGGCGAAATGGCCGCCGCCAAACCGTGTTCCGGTTCGTTCACCGACTACGCGCGGATGGCGTGGGGCGAATGGGCGGGGTTCTCGACGGGGTGGCTCTACTGGTACTTCTGGGTCATCGTCGTCGGATTCGAGGCCGTCGTCGGCGGTCAGATGATCAACAAATGGATCCCGTCGATACCGGTGTGGGCCATCGCCCTCACCCTGATGATGGTCATGACCGCCGTGAACTTGCTCTCGGTCGGCGCATTCGGTGAAGCCGAATACTGGTTCGCCAGCATCAAAGTCGTCGCCATCGTCGCCTTCATCACCGTCGCCGCCCTCTTCGTGTTCGGTCTCTGGCCCGGCGCAAACGTCGACTTCGGCAACTTCACCGACCACGGCGGCCTCCTCCCGAACGGCCTCGCCACCCTGTTCATCGGCGTGGTGGTGGTCATCTTCTCGATGACCGGCGTCGAGGTCGTCACGATCGCGGCCGCCGAATCGGCGGAGCCGGCGAAATCGATCCGCAAGGCCGTCAATTCGGTGGTGTTCCGCATCCTCGCCTTCTTCGTCATCTCGACGTTCCTGATCGCCGTCATCGTGCCGTGGGACTCGGTGGTTCCGGGGGAATCGCCGTTCGTCGCGGCCCTGGATCGGATCGGCATTCCGGGTACGGCGGACCTGCTCAACCTCGTCATCCTGGTTGCGGTGCTCTCGGTCCTGAACTCCGGTCTCTACACGTCCTCGCGGCTGCTGTTCGTCATGGGCGGACGCGGCGACGCTCCGGCGTGGATGACCTCGACCAACAAGCGAGGTGTCCCGGTGAAGGGGATCCTCTCGTGCACGGTGGTCGGCTACGGATGCGTGGTGCTCGCCGCCCTGTTCCCGGACACGGTGTTCCTCTTCCTGATCAACGCCTCCGGTGCGGTGTTCCTGTTCGTGTACTTCATGATCTGCATCTCCGAGCTCCGGCTGCGTCGCCGGTGGGAGAAAGAAAACCCGGGTGGCCTCGAGTTCCGGATGTGGCTGTACCCTGGCCTGCCGATCCTGGTCACCGTCGCGATCGTTGCGGTGCTGGTCAGCATGGGCCTGCGCGACGCCAACCGGATCGAGCTGATGCAGGGCGTCGCCGTCTGGGTGGTGCTGACGGTCATCTACCTGGTGAAGAAGAGGGCCCGCACCGCCCGCGGATCCCGTGACCTCGATACCGCCCGCTCAGCCGACGTCGAGACTCCGCCCTCCCCCGTCCATCCCTCCTAGCGAATCACCCGACCCGGAAACACATCGACGGCGTCTGCCGTCGATGTGTTTCTCGTCGTCCGGGCCTACGGGACCGCCTCCCGGTTACTCGAGAAGGTCGTCGAGTGAGAGCTTGGCACGTTCGGCCCCGGACAGCGTGAGCCAGAGCATCGCCGACCCTTCGGTGGAGGTGGGTTTGAGACCGGTGAGTTGCTCGACGCGACGCAGCCGGTAGACCAGGGTCTGCCGGTGAATGTTCAGCTCGTCGGCGCTCTTCTGCCAGGCGCCGTCGTTGCGGAGGAACACCCGCACCGAGTCCAGCAGGCTTCCTTCGTTGTCCTTGTCGTGGGTGATGAGCGGGCCGAGGACCCGGCGCACGAGGGTGCGGGTGTCCTCGATGCTGCGCGGGAGGAAGCTGACGTCGTCACGGTCGTCCCCGTAGACGTTGACCGTCTGTCCCTGCTCGTGCGCGCGGGCCACCGCGAGCTGAGCTTGACGTGCCGCTTCGGCGACACTGGAATTCGCGGTCAGGGCGGTGCTGACACCGACGGCGCAGTCCGGGCCGAGTTTGGCACTGATCGTGGCCAGCAACTCGAGGTCACGCGGCACCAGCCCCATCAGCATCGTCCCGGACGGCAACAGAAGCGGCGCATACTGCTGCAGACACACCTGCCGATGTATCGACTCATGATGCAGCACAGCGCTTTCCCCAGGGCTCCAGCACGCGATCGCCGTGGCATCGGGCATACCCCGGTGCCGCAGTTCGGGCCACACCGCGGCGAGCGTGACGGTCTCGTCGAGCAGTCCGAGCAGTAGGTCCTGCCCGGAGGCGCGGAGTCGGTCGCGTTCGGCGGCATGGTGCTCGAGTTCGAGGGCGATCAAACCGCCGACATGCTGGAGAAGCGGCCGGTCGTTGACCGGATTGCGGCCGGCACGGGCGGTCAGCACGACGTCCCCGGCGCCCGGGATGGGAATGTTGACGCGCTCGGGCAACGAGTCCTGATCGACGGTGCGCTGGTGCAGGGCCAGGCGTCCGCTGACCACGACCTCTCCCCCGGCGTCGTGATCCCGCACTTCGAGCGCCCACCCGGTGGTGCCTTCGAGCGTGGAGATCCGGTCACCGAAGCTGCCACGGGCGTGGAGGGACTGCCAGTACACGTCGTAGAGGCGGGTGATGGTTGCCAGACGTTGGCGTTCGGATTCGACGGCGCTTTCGATGACGGTCCGTGCCAACGTGACGAACTGCAGGTCGAAGCTCGCGGACAGCACCGGGAACCTCCGCTCACGCGCGACGTCCAACAGCGCGGGCGCGACTTCCGGGGTGCCGGGCCCTCGTGCGATCACCAGGGCACTGACCTGGCTGTCGATGAGGTGGGCCATCCACTCGGACTGCTCCGCGGGATTGTCCGGCAGCCCGCCGCCGGTCGTCATGACCAGGTCGCCGCTTTCGAACCACAGCCACGGATCGGGGAGGTCGCACGCGTGCGCCCAGGTCACCAGGCGGGTACCGCCGCTCTCGCCGGCGAGATACCGCAACCCGAGCGACGGGATCGCGACCAGTTGATCGACGGAGATCACCGCCCTCACCTCCTCATACAAACGTACAGCGCGCCGGGTCGAAGTCTGTGAATCCGGAGTATGTCGGGGCTCACATGCTGACACGACACTGGAGTCCGACGCACGAAACGAATGAGGGCTGGAGGCTCTAGATGGTAGTCAGTAACACCCAACCCGGGCGCGACGTGTCAGGTGCCGCACACGGTACACCCCTGTGGCGCGAGGATCGAGAGTTCACTGCCCGGCGGCCGGCGTTGCCCGGGAACGTCACCGCCGATGTCGCCATCGTCGGCGCCGGGTTCACCGGACTGTGGGCGGCCTACTACCTGCTGCAGGCGGACCCGTCGCTGAAAGTTGTTCTGCTCGAACGCGAATTCGCCGGATTCGGGGCCTCCGGGCGTAACGGCGGGTGGGCGTCGTCGATCTTCCCGGTCTCCCTCGCCCGCGTCGAACAGCTGTATTCGCACCGCGCCGCCCTGGACCTGCAGGCCGCGATGAACGACACGGTCTCCGAGATCGGCCGGGTCGTCGACGCCGAGGGCATCGACTGCGAATACGCCCGCGACGGATTCGTCTCCCTCGCGCGGAGCGAGGCACAGTGGGCGCGGGCGAAGGCGACCGTGGCCGGTGCCGAGAAGTTCGGCACTCGCGGGCAGTGGCAACTACTCGATTCCACTGCGGCGCAGGAGAAGATCAACGCCACCAACGTCCTCGGCGGCATCTACACCGAGCACTGTGCACTGCTGCACCCGGACAAACTCGTGCGCGGGCTCGCCGGCTGGGTCGAGGAACACGGCGGCGTCATCTACGAAGACACCGCGGTCGACGAGATCGGCAAGGGCATCGTCTGGACCGAACAAGGCTCGGTCACCGCCTCCGTCGTCATCCGCGCCACCGAGGCGTTCACCCCCGAATTTCCGGCGTACCGGCGCAACGTAGCGCCGCTGTACTCGCTTGTCGTCGCCACCGCGCCCCTACTCCAGGGGCTTCGCGAGGATCTGGGACTCGACGGACGCACCGCGTTCAACGACATGCGCAACCTTCGAATCTATGCGCACCCGACCAGCGACGGCCGCCTGCTGTTCGGCGGCCGGGGAGCGCCGTACCACTTCGGATCCAAGGTCGACTCGTCCTTCGACGTCGACGAGAAGATCCACGACAAGATCATCGACACGATGCACGAGTTCTTCCCGGCCCTGCGGGACGTACCGATCACGCACCGATGGGGCGGCCCCCTCGGCGTTCCCCGCGACTGGTTCCCCTCGGTCGGCTACGACCAGAACAACAAGACGGCCTGGGCCGGACCGTACGTCGGTGACGGTGTCGCTACCAGCAACCTCGCCGGACGCATCCTGCGCAACCTCATCCTCGACAAGCGCGACAACCTGAATTCGCTCCCCGTCGTCAACCACCGCTCGCCGAAGTGGGAGATCGAGCCGTTCCGGTGGTTCGGCGTGAACGCGGGCCTGCGCGCCGCCGCGACCGCCGACCTCGAAGAGCGCGTGACCAACAAACCGTCCAAAGTCTCCGCGCTGCTCGAAAAGCTGACCGGCGCCCACTGACCGTCACCCACACACCGTTCGGGAGAAACACCATGGCATCACTGATCCACCTGCCCGCCGGCACAGTTCAGGGCGAGCTGACCCCCGCGGGGCAGCGTCCCGGAGCAGACAGCGGCGACCCGCAACTCAGCACGCTGCCCCTCGACGGCGGCACCGACGCCCAGATCGGAATCTGGGAATGCCGGCCGGGCGGCTGGCCCGTCGTCGACCGGCCCAACACGGAAACCTGCTACATCATCTCCGGTAGGGCGACACTGACCGACGACGAGACCGGCACCAAGACCGAAATCTCGGCAGGCGATTTCGTCGTCCTGCCCCCAGGCTGGTCCAGCCGCTGGGACGTCACCGACACCGTGCGCAAGGCCTACGCCATCTTCTGACGCACTCACCGCAACCAACTTCGCACTCCGCCACTCCTTCGAGAGGATTCACGTGGTCGCCACGATCTCCCATTGGTTCGACAACAAGACCTTCCCCGGCACCAGCGGTAACACCGCCCCCGTCACCAACCCCGCGACCGGTGCCGTCACCGGACAGGTCGCCCTCGCCAGCATCGAGGACGCCCGCGCCGTCATCGACGCCGCCGCCGCCGCCTTCCCCGCCTGGCGCGACACCTCCCTCGCCAAGCGCACCCAGATCATCTTCAAATTCCGGGAACTGCTCAACGAACGCAAGGGCGAACTCGCCGAGATCATCACCTCCGAACACGGCAAGGTCGTCTCCGACGCCCTCGGCGAGGTGAGCCGCGGCCAGGAGGTCGTCGAATTCGCCTGCGGCATCGCCCACCTGCTCAAGGGCGGCATGACCGAAAACGCCTCCACCAACGTCGACGTCTCCTCCCTCCGCCAACCCGTCGGCCCCGTCGGCATCATCTCCCCCTTCAACTTCCCCGCCATGGTCCCGATGTGGTTCTTCCCCATCGCCATCGCCACCGGCAACACCGTCGTCCTCAAGCCCTCCGAGAAGGACCCCACCGCCGCCATCTGGATGGCCGAACTCTGGGCCGAAGCCGGACTCCCCGCCGGCGTATTCAACGTCCTCCAGGGCGACAAGACTTCCGTCGACGAACTCCTCACCAACCCCGCCATCAAGGCCATCAGCTTCGTCGGCTCCACCCCCATCGCGCAGTACGTGTACGCCACCGGCACCGCCCACGGCAAACGCGTCCAGGCACTCGGCGGCGCGAAGAACCACGCCATCGTCCTGCCCGACGCCGACCTCGACCTCGCCGCCGACGCCATGGTCAACGCCGGCTTCGGATCCGCCGGTGAACGCTGCATGGCGATCAGCGCTTTGGTTGCGGTCGGGGACATCGCCGACGAATTGGTCGCGAAGATCACCGAACGCACCAACACCCTCAAGATCGGCGACGGCACCAAAGATTCCGACATGGGCCCGCTGGTGACCAAGGTGCACCGCGACAAGGTCGCCTCCTACATCGACGCCGGCGAAAAGGACGGCGCCACCATCGTCGTCGACGGCCGCACCGTTCAACCCGACGGCGGCGCCGACGGATTCTGGCTCGGCCCCACCCTCATCGACCACGTCACCACCGACATGAGCGTCTACACCGACGAGATCTTCGGACCCGTCCTGTCCGTCATCCGCGTCGACTCCTACGACGAAGCCCTCGAACTGGTCAACTCCAGCCAGTTCGGCAACGGCACCGCCATCTTCACCAACGACGGCGGCGCCGCACGCCGATTCCAGAACGAGGTCGAGGTCGGCATGGTCGGCATCAACGTCCCCATCCCCGTCCCGATGGCCTACTACTCCTTCGGCGGCTGGAAGAACTCCCTGTTCGGCGACACCCACGCCCACGGCGCCGAAGGCGTCCACTTCTTCACCCGCGGCAAGGTCGTCACCACCCGCTGGCTCGACCCCAGCCACGGCGGCCTCAACCTCGGATTCCCCCAGAACAACTAGACCCCCACCAATCACCCGTGCGGGGCGCGGATCTCGGACCGCGCCCCGCGCAGGCCCCCACACACCACCGCACACGCGAGGAACACGTCATGCCACTCGTCCACATCCATGTCATCGAAAACAAGCGCACTCCCGAGCAGCTTCGCCGCCTTGCGGACGTGGTGCAGGATGTGATGCTCGAACACTTCGCCGCACCCGATCGAGACCGCTACCAACTCATTACCGAACACAAGCCAGGCCAGATCATCGCCGAGGACACCGGGCTGGGATTCGAGCGCACCGACGACATCGTCGTCGTGCAGATCGCTCAACAGGGCAGAAGCGTGGACCAGAAGCAGGCGATGTACCGGGCGCTGGCCGACCAACTGCGCACCGAGACCGGTATGGCGCCAACCGATGTGATCGTCTCGGTCGTCGAGAACACGCGCGATGACTGGTCTTTCGGCAACGGCATCGCGCAGTTCGTCGAAGGCCACCTCTGACATCGACATGATCGGCTACCAGACAGAGGTCCTCGCATTCGCCGTGAAATGGGCTCCCTACACCGGCGGCGACGAGCAGGTACAACCCACTCGGTAGACGGTGTGGACGCCGGCCACTGACTTTCAGCGCTCTTTCAGCTGCCACCGCGCATGATGGCGATGCGTTCTGCCAGCTAGTTCTCAGCCGGCAGCCAGGTTGCTGCCGGACAGCGAAAGTAGGTTGACCGCCATGACGAAAAGGATCGTCCAGTTCGGTATTCCGGTCTTGCTCGCCGCCGGCCTGCTCGCGGGGTGCGGCTCCAACGACGGTGACACCGCGCAGTCGGCGAGCCCGACAACGTCGGTGGTCGTGTCCTCCACCATGGCCCCGGGCGGCAGTGCCGCGGAGGTCGCTCAGGTCGATCCGAACACGGCAAGCCAGAGTCAGATTCAGGCGGCGTTCGAGGCGGCCGGCGTCAGCAACGCGGGAAAGTGGGCGAAAGAGGTCACGGAGTACGGCCCCTACAGTCCCGACACGATCTCCGACACCCTGACGAAGGAATTGGGCAAATACGGCATCGACGAACAGACGCTGAACACCATTCTCAGCGTTTTGGCCCCACAGTAGGAGTGACGAGGTGGCTGTGCACCATGGGATTGCCCCGGACCGCGGCGATGCACGTCACGCGCGGCTCGTCGCGCGATTCCAGGCGGCACTACTCGCGCTGTCCGCGCTGTCATGCGCATTCGTCGCGGTCGAACTGGCCTCGTTGAGGCATTGGAAGAGCACCGAGCAGATCGTGCCGTGGATTGTGCTGGGTGTGCTGTTCTGCTCGGTGTCGATCGTCGTGTTCACCCGCTCGCGGATTTCCATCGCGCAGGCCCGACTGGTTGCGCTGTGTGCCATCCCCGCGGCTCTGTTCGGCGTGTACGAGCATGTGAGCGCGAATCTCGAGACCGGGATCCTCAACCACCGATACAACTGGGCGCAGCTGCCCGGCTGGGAGCATCTCTGGCTGGCGTCGACCGGGGCGGTCGGTGGTACCCCCGCGACCGCTCCGCTGGTGCTCGCGCTGGCGGCGGTGCTGCTGGGTTTGGCGACTGCCGGAATGACACCCTCCGCAACCCCGACGAAACGCGCAGACGAGACCGGGGACATCAGGCGTAAGTGGCCGCGGTCGACTGACGCGCCCACGGCGCAGTTCGGTGGTCACAGGCGGTAGCGCGGTGACGGCGACGTCCGTCGTACCGTTGGTCCACTGGTTGCGAGCATGGGATGGAGGAGGCTGCGGTGCGGGTGTTGCTGGTCGAGGACGAAACACGACTGGCCGAGACGGTGCGCCGCGGCCTGACGGCCGACGGATTTACCGTGCAGGTCGAACACGATGGCGTCGCCGGATTGGCGGCCGCGGCAGGTGGCGGTTTCGATGTGGTTGTCCTCGACATCATGTTGCCCGGCAAACACGGGTACGACGTGGTCCGGGAGATGCGCCGGCAGCAGGTGTGGACGCCGGTGCTGATGCTGTCGGCCAAGGACGGTGAATACGACCTCGCCGACGCCTTCGACCTCGGTGCCGACGACTATCTGGTCAAACCGTTCTCGTTCGTGGTGCTGGTAGCGCGGTTGCGGGCGCTGGTGCGGCGCGGCGCCCCGCCGCGGCCGGCTGTCTTGAGTGTCGCCGGGCTCGAGTTGGACCCGGCCATGCGGCGGGTCACCCGCGGTGACACCCGCCTTCAGCTCACTCCGCGCGAGTACAGCGTGCTCGAGTTCCTGATGCGCCACTCCGGGGCGGTCGTCACCAAACACGATATTCTGCAATCGGTTTGGGACTCCAATTACGAGGGTGACGACAACATCGTGGAGGTCTACATCGGCTATCTCCGGCGGAAGATCGATGCCCCGTTCGGCACGAGGAGTATCGATACGGTGCGAGGTGTCGGTTATTCGATGCGGTCGGAAGCATAGGGTTCGTCGACGATCGGCAGTGTGACCACGAACTGTGCACCGCCACCCTTTCGGTCGCCGATGTCGATCGATCCGTGGTGGGCGACGGCGATTTCCGCGGCGATGGCGAGGCCGAGTCCGGAACCACCGGAAGCACGGGTGCGGGGGGTGTCGAGGCGGACGAATCGTTCGAAGATCCGGGCCCGGTCCGCCGGGGCGATGCCCGGGCCGTCGTCGGTCACCTCCACGACGGCGTTGCTCTCGCATCGTCGGCATCCGAGGGTGATGCGGGTATGTGCGTGGCGGACGGCG
Organism: Rhodococcus pseudokoreensis; assembly: GCF_017068395.1. Lineage (NCBI taxonomy): Bacteria > Bacillati > Actinomycetota > Actinomycetes > Mycobacteriales > Nocardiaceae > Rhodococcus > Rhodococcus pseudokoreensis. The sequence continues at coordinate 2,192,954 of NZ_CP070619.1, forward strand.
TTGTCGACGAGATTGCGGACCAGTCGCGCCAGCTGCTGCGGATCACCCGACACCCGCACCGGTTCGACGGTGGCGGTGACCACGACGCCGGGAACACCCCGGAGTCGGGCGCGTTCGGCGAGGATCAGATCGTCGATGTCGACATCGACACGGTTCTCGGAAAGGGAGTATTCGTCGGCTCGGGCGAGCAGGAGGAGATCTTCGAGCAACGCACTCATCCGCCGGGCTTCGGGAAGCAATGACTCGTCGACCAGTGCGGTGTCGATCAGGTCAGGGCGGGATTGTGCGAGTTCGAGCGCGGCGGTGATGGTGGCCAGCGGGCTGCGCAGTTCGTGGGAGGCGTCGCTGACGAAGCGCCGCTGGGCGAGGTGCCCGGCCTCGAGCCGCGCGAGCATGCTGTTCATGGTGACGGCGAGATCGGCGATCTCGTCCCGGGCCGCGGGCACGGGCACCCGTTCCGCGAGTTGATCGGGCGAGATCGCCGAAACACGGGCCCGGATCCGCTCCACCGGGCGCAGGGCCGCGCCGATGAGCCGGTAGGTGGCGACCGCGACGAAGCCGATGACGATCGGGGCACCGATCGCGAGGAGCACCGCGACGGTGGCCAGGACACCTTCGACCGGTTCGCGGTCGGCGCCGGTGACGACGGTGACGGGACCGTTCGGGGAGGTGGTGCCATGGGCGGCCACCCAGTAGTCGCGGTCGTGCCCGAAATGGAGGTTTCCGAGGTAGGCGGTGTCGCCGGGTGGGAGCGGGGAGGCGAGGACGGGTGACGACGGGATACCGGCCGAGGTGGCGACGACGTTTCCCCGGTGGTCCAGGATTTGGATGGCCCCGACTTGGCCGTCGGTAGCCAGCAGCGATGAGTCGAGTTCCTGGGGTGTCTGGGTGTGGAGTTGCTCGATGATCTGGCGGGCCCGTGAGTCGGCGGCGTCGCGGGCGGAATGTTCGAGCGTGCGGTACAGCACGAGGAGGAGTGCCCCGCCGGCGAGGAGTAGGCACAGCGTGACGGCGAGGACCGCGGCCGCGGTGGACCGTACCCGCACGTTCCAGTTTCCGGGGTGCAGGCTGCGGCGGTCCATGGTGTTCAGTGTGACCGACACCGCCACCGCTGCCCTGGCGTCGGTGCGGTGTCGGACTTCATGCGAGGGCTTCGGCGAGGATGGCCCGCAGCGCGGGGAGGAATCCGGCGACGGTGTCGTGGTCGAACAGATCGGCCGCGTACACCAGTTCGCCGCTGATGCCGGCCGGGTCGCCTGTTGCGTTGTGATGGTCGGTGAAATGGAAATGCAGATCGCATTTGGCGATCTCGAGCGGTTGCGGCGCGATCGCGAATTCGAGTCCGTCGCAGTCGAGTGTGGCGGCGGTGAAGTTGTTCAGGGACAACGCCACCTGGAAGAACGGGTGCAGCGACTCCGACCGGGGCGGGTCGAGCACTTCGACGAGGCGCTCGAATTGGACGTCGGCGTGCGCGAACGCGTTGAGCTCTGTCGTACGCGACTGGTCGAGGAGCTCGGCAAGGGTGGCGGCTGGGTCGATCGTCGAGCGGAGAACGAGAGTGTTGACGAACATGCCGACGACTTCGTCGAGGTCGGGGTGGCTGCGGCCGGCGGTCGGTGTGCCGATCACGATCGTGGGTTGGGAGGACAGGCGCACCAGGAGCAGGGCCAGCGCGGAGTGCAGCACCGTGAACAGGGTCGCGTGCCGGGCGTGGGCGATGGTCAGCAGTGCCCGGTGCGTGTGTTCGTCGACCTCGAAGCCGATGCGGCCGGCCGCATACGTCCAGCGCCCCGGGCGGGGTCGGTCCACCGGCAGCTTCAGTTCCCCGGGCAGCCCTGCCAGTTCTGCTGTCCAGAAGTCGATTTGACGGGCCGCGAGGCTGTCGGAGTCGGCGTCGTCGCCGAGAAGGTCGTGCCGCCAGAGGCTGTAGTGCGCGTACTGCACCGGCAGCGGGGCCCAGTTCGGTGCCGTGCCGGCCGCGCGGGCCGCGTACGCCGCCAGCAGGTCCCGGGCGAGGACCGCCAGCGACCATCCGTCGGCGGAGATGTGGTGGATCACGCACGCGAGCAGGTGCTCCTCGGGCCCGGTGGTGAGCAGTGCGGCCCGCAGCGGTGGTTCGGTGCGGACGTCGAAGCCACTGTGCAGCAGAGGACGGATGTGGGTCGAGGCGGCGGATGCGCTCACGCGTATCGGCGTGAGGTCCGGGACGGTGTCGGTGGCATCGAGGAGCTGCTGGGAGGGGCCGTCGGCCGAATCGGGGTAGATCGTGCGCAGCGGGTGGTGTCGGTCGAGCACGTCGGTGGTGGCGCGTCGCAGCGCCTCGGTGTCGAGGGTGCCGCGGATCGTGACGGTGAAGGGCAGGTTGTACAGGGCAGGGCGGGTGGCGGTGCGGTCGAGGAACTGCTGGGCCGGGGCCAGCGGGATCCGCGCGGGCAGCGCCTGTGTTGCGAACTCGTCCAGCGACGAGAGATCACTCGACTCCGCGGGTCCGTCGGCGAGACGCTGGGCGAGGGCGGCGACGGTAGGGACCTCGAACAGGTCACGCACACCGAGCCGGGCGCCGAAATCGGTGTTGAGCGCCGCGACCGCCCGGGTGGCGGACAGTGAATCGCCGCCGAGGTCGAAGAAGGACGCTTCCGCGTCCACCACGTCGGTGGACAGGACCCGGGCGAGCACCCGGGCCACCGCCTTTTCCTCCGGTGTGCGCAGGGGTCTCGTCGAGCCGGTGGCGGAGCCGAAATCTGGGGTCGGCAACGCCGCCCGGTCGAGTTTCTTCGTCGGTGTCAGCGGCACATCGTCCAGGACGGTGATCACGGCGGGCACCATGTAGTCCGGCAGGAGCTGGGCCACCGCCGTCCGCAGACTCGCCGGGGTCACCGTCGACGACGCCCGCAGCAGCACATACGAGGCCAGCAGGGCATCCCCCGACCTGTCGTGGACCACGGTCGTCGCGAACTCCACATCGGGATGGTCGCGTAACGCGGTGTCGATCTCGCCGAGTTCGATCCGGAACCCGCGGACCTTCACCTGGTCGTCGCTGCGGCCGAGATACTCGAGGGTCATCTCCGGTGTCCATCGGACCAGATCGCCGGTGCGGAACAGGCGCGAGCCGGGTTTCCCGAACGGATTTGCGACGAACCGGCCGGCGGTCATCCCGGCTCGGCGCACGTACCCGCGGGCCAGGCCCGGGGTGTCGAGGTACAACTCGCCGACCGTCCCGGGCGGGACCGGCCGCAGGCGCCGGTCCAGCACCACCGCGTCGACGCCGCGCATCAATGCCCCGATCGTCACCGACCGATCCGCTGCCATCGGCGAGCTGAGGGTGACACTGCACGTGGTTTCGGTCGGCCCGTAGGCATTGCGCATCGTCCGCCCGCTCGCCCAGCGCGTCACCAACTCCGGAGGGCACGCCTCGCCGCCGACCAGGACCAATTCCACATCGTCGAGACCTGCGGGGTCCAGCGTCGCCAGGGCCGACGGCGTCGACAGCACGTGGGTGACGCGTTCGGTGCGCAGGAGGTCGGCCAGTTCGTGGCCGCCGACGACATCCGGTGGGGTCACCACCAGGGTGGCGCCGGCCAGGGCTGCGGCGAGGACTTCGACCACAGCGGTGTCGAAGCTCGGCGAGGCGAAATGCAGGACGCGGGAGGCGGTGGACAGGGCGTAGCTGTCGCGGATCTCCTGCGCGAGATTGGCCAATCCCTGGTGGGTGACGGCGACGCCCTTGGGCGCACCCGTCGACCCGGACGTGTAGATCACGTACGCCGGGGTTTCCGTGTACACGGGGCGCACCGGGCTCGGGGGCGGCACGTCGAGGGTGTCCAGGTCGACGGTGAGCCATCGCAGGGTGTCCGGGAGACCGTCGGTGCCCGCAGCGGTCAGACCGACCGCCGGCGCGCAGTCGTCGAGCATGTACTGAATGCGTGCGCGTGGATGCGTCGGATCGATGGGCACAGAAGCGGCGCCGGTGGCCGCGACCGCCCACACGGCGACCACCGACTCGTACGAGCGTGGGACGGCGACCGCGACAAGATCTTCCGGACCGATGCCGGTGCCGGACAGCTTGCCCGCCAACGCGGTCGCATGACGGTCGAGATCCCGGTACGAGAAGGATCGCTGACCGTCACGGACCGCGACGTGGTCACCGCAGTCACCGAGAGTGATGGTGAGCAATTGTGCGAGGGTCGCCGGTTCGACATCGACCGGGCCGCACGCCGGTACCAGGACCTCGCGTTCACCGGGCAGGAACATCTCGAGGTCCGCCACCGCGCAGCCCTGGCCGATCTCGGCCACGAACGTGTGCAGAAACTGGGTGAACCGGCGGTGGTGAGTGCTCAGTTCCCTCTCGCTGTAGAGGGCGGGATTGCCTTCGAAGTCGATGCGCGGCATCAGCTCCGTGCTGCCCGGGTAGATGTTCACCGCCAGGTCCGCAGTCGGACCGGTCGTGAGAACGTGTACGCGACCGGTGACCGAACCGAGGCGGATGTCCGGTTCGAACAGCATCAGATTCAGCACCGGCCCGAACGAGGTCAGCTCGCCGGTCACCGTGCCGCCGTCGCGGCCGATGTCCTCACGCCGATACCGTTGGCGGCGTAGTGCCGCGATCACCGCCGACCGGGCGACGTCGATGCCCGAATCCACCGTGCCGGCCCCGATTCCCGGCAGCGCCACGGGCACCACATTCGAGACCGAGCCCGCCGCAGCACGCAACAGTCCGGTAGTGCGCGCCGTCACCGGAAGAGACACCACGACGTCGTCGACATCTCGCATCCGCGCCAGGTACGCGGCGAACGCCGCCACGAGGACTGCGGTGCGGTCGAGCACCGACCGACCCGTGAGTATCGGTGCGCAGGGAACCCGCATCGGCGGACCGGTGACCCGGACACCCGGACCTGGCAAGGCGGCCCGGCCGGCGAGGCTGACCACGGGTGGCAGATCGTGGGCGACGCGGCTCCAGTGTTCCCGATCGGTATCGAACCGACGAGACAATCGATAGTCCCGATCCTCGCGTTCGACCTGCTCCGGCCCCACCTCGCGGTGCGGGTCCGCCTCCTTGCCGCCGAGTGCTGCGGTGTACCACTGGGCGGTCCGCTGCATCAGCAGCATCGCCGCGTATCCGTCCAATGCGATGTGGTGCGCACGGGAATACCAGAACACACGGTCGTCATCGACCCGCAGCACGCACGAGAAGATCAGCGACTGCCCGTCCATCTCGAGCGGGACCGTGCAGTCCCGGCGCATCCACGCGCGGGCGGACTCGGCGGGGTCGTGTTCGGCGCGGAAGTCCAGAACACGGACCCGGCCGGCCGGTGAAGGTTCCGCGAGTTGATGCGGTATTCCGTCGACGTCGACCAGGACGACCTCCGCGGCGAGTTCGTCCCTCGCCCGCCCATGCGCCTGCACCAGCGCCTCCACCTGGACGGGTCCACTAAGGTCCACGTATTGGGCGATGACGTAGGGCACGTCGGGAGTCAGCTTCTGGGCGAACCAGATCGCCCGCTGCGCCGCGGTCAGGGGAACCACGCGGTCGGGCGGACCTGGGGCTGTCATCGGACTCCTCGGTCTCGCTCGGCGAGCACGCCCGACCACATCTGCCGGGTGCTCATTTGACCGCCCGGAACACGACGAGCTCCTCGGTGCTCTGCTGTGGCGAGATCACACCGCGTGCAACGAGAAGGCTTCGGCGCTGCTGCAGTACCGGCCCGAACGGGACACGCATGCGGCGTGCTATCTCGACGCGTAAGCCGCGTTCCCCCAGCATTGCTCGCGTCTTTTCCAGCCCGCTCAGCGTCGATTGCACGACCACCAGCCGCCCCCCGTTCTCGAGGAGGTCCGGGGCATCAGCGCAAATCCGGTCCAACAACGCCCGCCCCTCATGTCCGGCGTCCCAGCACCGCGCACGACCCCTTGTCGGCAGCTCGTCGTGCTCGGCAGGAACATACGGTGGGTTCGCCACGATCAAGTCGAATCGCCGATGACGTACCCGGGACACCAGATCGCCGCGAACAACGCGCACACGGTGCCCACGAACTGCCGTGTTGAGCCAGGTACTGACCAACGCACGGCGCGAGATATCGACCGCGGTCACATGGCGAACACCGGACTGCGTTGCCCACACACTGACGACCCCGGAACCCGCGCACAGATCCAGAACCCGCGTACCCGGATGCACCCGCTCGACGGCGAGTGATTCCACGAGAATCTGCGAATCATGCTGGGGGCGATAGACACCCGGAAAACGAATGATCACCCACGCCCCCTTCTTCTCAGCCTCTCGCCGGCGCGGCGACCGAACCCTGATCAACACAGACGAATTCTGCTGTCACAGTTCTGATCGCCATGCCGGACGGGAGCAGTGCATGGCGCGCGAGACGATCCCGCAGTCGCTGTTCGGTTGTCGATGGTCACTTTGCCAGATCGTCACACACGCAAGCTGAAAGAACACTGAAAGCCCAGGTGACCGACCCTCCCGCCACCACGGATCCGATCAGCACCGAGACCGGCCGGCGGGGCCGGTGCGAACGACGACGTTGCACGGCAGGAGCAGTCCATCAGCCCTCAGCCGATGCAAGGGTGTACGTCCACCGCCCACGTTGTTCGCACGAAGATTGTGCCGGATTGTCGCTGCGTTTCCGGTTCGCAGGTCAGGGGCGCATTGACTCGGAGATGCCCGTGGTGCGCGTGGTGGTCATGGGTGCGGGCTGGGTTGCGGCGATCCCGTGCAGGAGTGTGTCGACCAGTCGAGCCGGTAGGTTCGGGTCGAGTGGTTCGCGGGTGAGCACGACCTTGAAATGCAGGGGTGCGACCAACATTTCGACTGTCTGGCGGGGGTCGGTGGTGTCGGGTAGTTCGCCGCGGTCGATGGCACGGGTGATGATGTGGCCGGATCGCGCGTAGCGGGTGTTCCAGTAGTGGTTGCGGGCGGCACTGGCCGCCGGGTCGTCGCCGGCGGCGGCGAGTGCCCGATCGAAGTCGTTGCCCCGGGGTGTGCCGAGATAGACCGCCAGTGAGGTGAGGTAGCCGATCAGGTCGTCGCGCAGAGATCCGGTGTCGGGAATCGGGAGTGATTCTTCGGCGTCCTCGAGCAGTGCGTCGATCATGAGGTTTTCGCGGGTGCCCCAGCGGCGGTAGATCGTGGTTTCGTGCACTTCGGCGCGAGCCGAGACGTCGGCGACGGTCAGGCCGTCCATGCCGTGCGTGTGCAGCAGGTCGAGGGTGGCGTCGAGTACGGCGCGGCGGACCCGGGCGGATCTGCCGCCGGGGCGCCGGTTCCCGGGTTCGGTCATACCCCAGCTTAACGCAAGTCTCTTGCGTTTACGGTGTGACTCAGCGCATACTTCTAACGCAGGAAACTTGCGTTTATGGGAGGCGGAGATGAGCACACAACGATCGATCACACCCGAACTCACGACCACGGTGATCGGTGACGAGATCACCCCGCGCGGCGAGTCGGTGAACGGCATGCGCATCGACTGGGACGTGCCCGTGCCGATGTCGGACGGCGCGGTCTTGCGGGCGGATGTCTTCCGCCCGGACGACGACGGCGAATATCCGGTCCTGATGACCCTCGGCCCGTACGGCAAGGGCCTGGCGTTCCAGGAGGGTTTCGCCGGGATGTGGCAGCGCCTGGCGACCGCCTACCCCGATGCCGTGGCCGGCTCGACCAACGCCTATCAGGTGTGGGAAACGCCCGACCCGGAGAAGTGGGTACCGGACGGGTTCATCTGCATCCGGGTCGATTCCCGCGGCGCCGGCCGCTCCGCCGGGCTTCTGGACATGCTCAGCGAGCAGGAGGCCCGCGACTACTACGAGGCGATCGAGTGGGCGGGCGTGCAGGGCTGGTCGAGTGGTCGCGTCGGCCTGCTCGGGATCTCCTACTACGCGGCCAACCAATGGCTGGTCGCGGCGCTGCGGCCGCCGCACCTGGAGGCGATCTGCCCGTGGGAGGGCTTCACCGACTTCTACCGCGACCTCAACAGGCACGGCGGCATCCTCAACCGCTTCGGCCAGGCGTGGCAGGACCACCAGATCTTCACCGTGCAGCACGGGGTCGGCGAGCGCGGCAGGCGCAACCCCAACAACGGCGAACTCGTCGCCGGTCCGCCGACGCTGAGCGAGGACGAACTCGCCGCGAACCGGGTCGAGACGATCGGGGAAGGGAAACGCCGCGCGTTGCTCGACGAGTTCAGCCGTGTACGGACCCCGGACCTCACCCGCATCGAGGTGCCCGTCCTGTCCGCCGCGAACTGGGCGCACCATCTGCACACTCGCGGCAACTTCGACGGCTACGCCACGGTGTCCTCACCCCGGAAGTGGCTGGAAGTGCACGGTCACGAACACTATGCGGAGTTCTACACCGACTACGGTGTCGCACTCCAGAAGCGGTTCTTCGGGCACTTCCTCAAAGACGAAGCGACCGGCTGGGAGCAGCAGCCGCCGGTTCGACTGAACGTGCGCCACGTCGACGGCTCCTTCGAGGGCCGCGACGAACAGCAGTGGCCGCTCACCCGAACCCGGTGGACCCGCTTCTACCTCGACGCCGCGTCGGCGACGTTGAGCACCACCGAGCCGACCGCCGAGCACACGGCCGACTTCCCGGCACCCGGGCCAGGCGCCGATTTCTGGACCGCTCCCCTGACCGACCCGCTGGAGATCACCGGGCCCGCCTCGGCCCGGGTCCGGGTGTCGTCCACGACCACCGACGCGGACCTGTTCGTCACGCTGCGCGTACAAGACCCCAGCGGGAACGAGGTGTCGCTTGTCTCCGCGATCGACGCCCACGGGGTACTCGCCGTGGGGTGGCTGCGTGCCTCCCACCGAGAACTGGACGAGCAACGCACCCTCCCCCACCAGCCATGGCATTCCCACACCCGCACACTGCCCCTGACCCCCGGGCAGCCCGTCGACGTCGATGTCGAGATCTGGCCCACCTCCCTCGTCATCCCACCCGGCTACCGGCTCGGCGTCACCCTCTCCGGCCGCGACTTCCAGATGCCCGGCGACGGCCCCTGGCCGGTGCTGTACGGCATCGAACAACGCGGCAACGGAGTCTTCGTGCACGACGACCCCGACGACCTTCGGGCCGGAATCTACGACGGCACAACAACACTGCACACCGGCCCGCACTCCCGCACATCACTGCTCCTGCCGGTGATACCGCCGCCGGCCTAGACAAGCCCTCCCGAACTTCGACGACAACACCCGTTTTCCCCCAACCGATGAGGAATCCTCATGCGCCGAATCGTCGACCTGTCCGTCACCCTGCAGGCAGGCATCGCCTCCGACCCACCCGGCCACCTGCCGGAGATCGACTACCTCGACCACCACCACACCCGGGACGACATGCTGCAATTCTTCCCCGGCGCGACGGTCGACGACCTGCCCGACGGGGAAGGGTGGGCCATCGAACGGGTCCGCCTGTCCACCCACAACGGCACCCACCTCGACGCCCCCTACCACTACGCATCCACGATGGACAGCGGCACACGCGCCATCACCATCGACGAAGTTCCTCTCGACTGGTGCTTCGGACGCGGCGTCAAACTCGACTTCCGGCACCTCGACGACGGCTACGTCGTCACCCCCGACGACGTCGATCAAGAATTGCAGCGGATCGGGTTCACCCTCGCCCCCTTCGACATCGTCCTGGTCAATACCAGCGCCGGCAGCCGCTACGGCCGAGACGACTACGTGAACTCCGGCTGCGGCATGGGCGGCGACGCAACCTTGCACCTGCTCCGGCAGGGTGTGCGGGTGACCGGCACCGACGCCTGGAGCTGGGATGCGCCGTTCCTGCATACCGCCCGGCGGTACGCCGACCACCACGACCCGAGCATCATCTGGGAAGGGCACCGCGCCGGACGCGAGATCGGGTACTGCCACATCGAGAAACTCGGCAACCTCGACGCGATCCCCTCCTCGGGCTTCCAGGTGGCGTGCTTCCCCGTGAAAATCCACCAGGCCTCCGCCGGCTGGACCCGCGCAGTCGCGATCCTCGACGAGGAGCAGGCATGATAATCGGCTCCCTGCACGTCGACGACATCCAGCGCTACGGCATCGTCGACGACGATCACATCACCCTGCTACCCGAATCGACCGACGTCTTCGCCGCACTCGCCGCCGACAACCCGAGCGACGCGGCGACCGGCCCACGCCTTCCGTGGGAGCCCACAGCACAACTGGCGGTGCCGGTCCCGGTCGCCAGCATCCGCGACTTCATCACCTTCGAACAACACACCGCCGGATCCCTGCGATCGGTCACCGGCACCAGCGAGATACCGCAGGCCTGGTACGACGCGCCCGCCTTCTACTTCACCAATCCCCACGCGGCAATCGGCTCCGGAGCTGTGGTTCCGATGCCGCCGGGATGCGAGGTGTTCGATTTCGAGTTGGAAGTCGCGGTCGTGATCGGCAAACCAGGATTCAACCTGTCCGTCGACGAAGCCCTCGGCCACGTCGCCGGATTCACCATCCTCAACGACTGGTCCGCCCGCGACCTGCAGGGCCGCGAAATGGGCGTCGGGCTCGGACCGGCCAAGGGAAAGGACACCGCCACCACTCTGGGCCCCACGCTGGTTACCCCGGACGAGCTCACCGGGTTCCGGCGCGACGGTCATTACGACCTCGCGATGGAGGTCTTCGTGAACGACACCCGCATCGGAGGCGACACCCTCGCGAACATGGCCTGGACGTTCGCCGAGCTGATCGCCTACGCCAGCCGGGGCACCTGGGTTCGGCCGGGTGATGTGCTCGGCTCCGGGACCTGCGGCGGCGGCTGCCTCGCCGAACTGTGGGGATGGCGCGGTGACCGCCAACCACCACCGTTGACCATCGGCGACACCGTCACCATGACCGTGGACGGCATCGGCAGCATCCACAACACCGTGGTCACAGGCCCACCCCTACACCGCGTTCCGCCGGCAACCCGACGAGCGAATGGAACTACTTCCCTCGGCCTCTTCCCCCGACGAGACCGGTGATCAGAGCGACAAGCGCCATCGCGACGAGGACCGCGCCGTAGACGAGTTCGGTCTGCACTAGGCCGAACGGTGCGACCATGCGGCCGGCGATGATCGCCGGAATGCTGAACGATAGATAGCTGACGACATACAACGCCGCGAACAACTCGGCACGCTGGTGGGGTGCCACCAGTGGGCTGAGGCGTTGAATGCTGCCGGCGAAGGCGGACCCGAAGCCGACACCCGCCACGGCGGTGCCGATGAAGAACACGGGGGCAGAGCCGAACCCGATGGCGGTCATTGTGATTGGCACTCCCGCCGCCAGCGCGCCGGCACCGATGAGCGTGGTGGTTCGGCTGTCACGTTTGCGCAGAATGATGGGAGTCAGTGCGCCCACTCCGTTGAGAACGGCGATGGCAACCCCGCTGGCGAGCCCGGCGTGGATGTGCAGAATCTCGGTCATCGTCGACGGGACCAGCGAAAGGTAGAGACCTCCGAGCATCCACACGCTGATGATGGCCGGGACGCTGGCGAGAAAGACCGCACGGGCCGCGGGTGGAACCGACACTCGGGGGATGAGCGAGGTGAGGGCGCCCGGGCGCGGTGTAGCCGATTCGGGGATGAAGAAGGTCAGCACGCCGGCGACGGCGAAGAACACGGCGAGCGAGATGAAGGTCGACAGCACCGGCGTGTCAGACAACTGAAGGATCAACCCGGAACTGAGAGCGCCGAGCGCGAGGCCTGCAAGCGGAGAGACGCTGCCCAGCATGGCTCCGATGTGCTTCTTGTCCGGCGGCGCCGCCTCGACGATCGCCGCGGTCAGTGCGCCGGTGACGATGCCCGTCGCGAGTCCCTGCACGATTCGCGCGGCGATAATCCAGTGGACGTCATCGGCCGCGACGAACATCGCCATGGCGCCGATCTGTACGAGAATGCCGATGATGACGACTGGTTTTCGTCCGATGTGGTCGGATACGGCGCCGGCCGTCAACAGTGCGACCAGCAACGCGATCGCGTACACGGCGAAGATGATGGTGAGGGTGGACGCGCCCAGGGACCAGCGGTTCCGGAAGACGACGAACAGCGGCGAGGGAGCGCTCGCTGCGAAGAAGAACGCGAGCAGTTCCACGCTCAACAGCGGCAGGGCGAGGATTCCGGATGTTGGTGCGGTGCGTTCGCGCGTGTGGATGGAGGTCGACATCCCTCTCCTTAAAGCGAAGATATGTGCATTGAGCGTGACGGTAGACCGTGCGGGCGTGAGCCCCTCGAGCATCTACCGACGATGAGGGGACGTCGGAAGTCTCGTGGCCGAGGTCGCCGACGACGGCGAGACCAACTGTCTGGAATCGCGTCGAGACGAACTCGATCGAATCACAGAATCGAAGCGATGCGAACGTCCGACGGACGATTTCGTGGTGTAGTACCAACCGAATTGGTGCCCGGACCACAGACCGCACACACGTGATGGCGACGCACCGGCAGCCGCTCTCTACCTCGAAGAGTTCAGGACTCGCGACCGGACGGACCGCGCGGGGTGAGCAACTTGACGGCGACGAGGAGATCCAGGACGTCGTCGAAGCGCCGAAGGTCCTTTCCGGTCCGCTCCGCGATACGGTCCAGCCGGTAGTAGGCGGTGTTGCCGTGGACATACAGTGTCTCGGCTGCCGCCTTCGCGTTGAGGTTGGCCTTGGCGTAGGCCTCGAGGGTGTCGATGTACACGCGATCGGCGGCAAGGTCGTCTTCCACGAAACGCCGGACCGTGGGATCGATGAGACGGCGCGCGGTGTCGTCGCGTTTGGTGATGAGGTATTCGAAACTCGTCAGGTCGTTCAGCGGCTTGACGCCCGGGCGATCGGCCAACGCTTCGCGGGCGGTGACGGCTTCGCAGTAGGCCCGAGGCACGGCGTCGAGACCGCGGTGCACCGTGCTGATGCCGATCGCCAGTTCGATGCGCTGTGCACGCAGGGTATCGAAGGCATGAGTGAGGCCCTGGGTGACCGTGTCGCTGCTGCCGTCATCCGCCGGAAAGATCCCGATGAATTCCCCGTGCCGGAAAGCGATCAGGCCGCGGGTGCGGGTGTGGTCTGCGCCCGTGGCGCCCAACGCACGAACGATCGCCTGTCGGCTTCCTCCGTCCGAGGCCGAGAGACCGGACGCGACGACGATCGTCGAGCCGAGTTCGAGGCCCGCGGTCCGCAGCGTCGCCTGCCGGGAACCCACGGTGGGAGTCTTGCCGGCAAGCAGGTCGTCGACGAGGTCCCGCGCAGCCCTGGCAGCGTCCGCGAGTAGGAACTGCTGCGCCTCCAGGTACCCCTCTGCAGCGATCGTGCTGCCCGCTTCGATCACGCCCATGATGAATTTGACGGAGTCGGTCGCCGCGGCCTGAAGGTCGGGGTGTTGCCGGGCGATGTCGAGGACACTCTCCCAGAGAGTCGACTGGCTGATCCGGAACGCCTGGAGGAAGTCGGCGAGCGGAATCGACTGCGTCACCCGTCTCAGCGCGTGGTTTCCGGTGATCCGGAAGTCGTCGCGCGACGGGAATTGGTCCTGCGCCAGGCTGTGCGCGAAGGTGTCGAAGACGTCGCGGCAGTGAGCGGCGACGTCCTCCCGCAAACCGGGATCGGCATTGTCCCGATAACTCGGCACCTGCTCGCAGATCCGGGTCGCGGCGAGCGCGGCGACCTCGTGCACGGTGTCCTGGACGTGCTGTGCGAGTTCGCGCGTGAGGTTCTGTGCGTCGGACTGCGGTCGGTCGACCACGGGCGTCACCCCTATCGAAGTGCCGAAAACGATGTGCGTCCCGGTACGACACCACGCGCCATACCGGTGTGCCGTTCGGCATTGTGGATACCTCACACGCTAGCCCGGTACGGCGCCGCCCGGTCGCATGTGGGGCGTCCGGTCGCATGAGGCTTGGTGCCGGTCAACGTACCCGCGCCGGGACCGCCACCGGCGCCCAGGGCGTCGGGCTCGCGTAGTGGCCCGCATCGATGCACGGTTGTCGATCGTTCACAGGGCAGTCTGTGATTCGGACACTGTGCCCCCCGGCTCAGGCCGCCTACCGTGTCGGTAGTGCGTCCATCGGGCCACTGCACATGGGTGCTTGCCGATTCTCGAGGGGTGTCATGGTTCGCGAACTCGCACAGATCGATATCGATGCCGGAACTGCCGACTCGTTCGAAGCGGCGGTCGGGAGAGCGGTTGCACTGTTCGACGCCGACCACTCGTGGAGTGCCGAACGGATGCAGTCTCTGCTCGAACGAATCGAGCAGTGGTGAAGGCGCTGCAGCCAATCTGAAATCTGCCCACGCATCAGCGGCCCGCCGGCCGGGAGCCGCGACGGACTCCCGGCCGGCAGCCTCACTCAGCCGAGTTGCCGGATTACGGCCTCGCCCACCTTGCGGGCACTGCTCGGATTCTGCCCGGTGATCAGTCGGCCGTCCTCGACGACGAACGGGTCGAAGGGGTTCGGTGCGAGGATGAACCGAGCTCCGCGGCTGCGCAGTTCGTCTTCCAGACTGAACGGCACCGCGTCGCCCCGCTGTGCAAGTTCCTCCTCCTTCCACGTGAATCCCGTCACCGAGCGGTCCTTCACGAGGTATTCGTCGTCGCCGATCTTGACATCGAGCAACCCGGTCGGACCGTGGCACACCGCGGACACGATCTTCCCCGCCTCGTAGAACTGTGCGATCAGTTCGGCGAGTGTCCGGCTCTGCGGGAAGTCGAACATCACACCGTGTCCGCCGGTCAGGTAGATCGCGTCGAAGTCCGCCGCATCCACCTCGGCCACCGACACGGTCTTGTCGAGACGATTCATGAAATCGCGATCCGCATACCGGTTTCCGGTTCCGAGATCGTCGAGGAAATCGTGGGACAGACTCTCCGGGTCGATGGGAACGCGTCCGCCCGCAATGCTGGCGATCGTCAGATCCAGCCCGGCCTCCTCGGCCACATCCCAGAAATGCGTGAGTTCCCCGAGCCACAGACCGGTTCGGTAACCCACCTTCTCGTACTCGCCGGTGCTGGTGACGATGACGAGAACCTTCGAACGAGTTGTCATGTGCTGTCCTATTCGTGTCGTGAGTTGAGTGTTGTCAGGTCAGGTCGTCGCGGGAACCACGGGCAACTCTGCCGAGTAGCGAACGGAATACAACTCGCTCGTCCGCGGCGAGTACGCGGAGAACCGCCTCTTCGGCGACGCGCACATCGCGTTCGAGGGCGGCATGGTGAGCGGTTCCGAGGTCCGTCGGGACGATCTTGCGAGCACGACGGTCCGCCGGATCCTGTACTCGCTCGACGAGACCGGCATCTACCAGGGCATCGATCACGTAGGTGATGACGGTGCGATCGATTCCGAGGTAATCGGCAAGACCGATCTGGGTAGGCAATTCCTTGCGCAGCACGGTGTGGAGCAATTGGTAGCCCCGTGTGCCATGGGGTAGATCGGCAACAGCCGGCGCCACGAGACCGCTGAAGTGGCGCTGAACTGTGCTGACCGACCAACCCAGATCGCAGTCGACATCCGCGGCACTACCCGGCAGACTCTGCGGTTGCCCCGATGAATTGACCATGAAACGAACTGTAGGAACAGGCCTTCTGCGTCACCAGTGGATTGGTGACAAACTCGTCTGTGCGTCCACACAAGTGAGAATGAGGGCGCCATCCGACCTGTGACGCACCCCCAAATTGTCCCGTGGATGCTCACAATCTTCGCCGCCGCATCTCGCCACCAGGTGAGAGGACCGTCACAGTAGGGCAATGACTTTCACCGCCACTGCCACCCCACCGAACCTCCGTGCACAAGCCCGGAAGGCCTCGGTCGCTGCCGCGCTCGCCTCGTCGCTCGAGTGGTACGACTTCTTCATCTACGGCACCGCTGCCGCGCTCGTCTTCAACAAAACGTTCTTCGATACCGGCGACCCGGTCATGTCCGCAGTCAATTCCTTCGCAACTTTCGCCGTTGCGTTCGCTGCCCGGCCTTTCGGTGGTGTGATTGCCGGACACTTCGGCGACAAGGTCGGCCGCAAACCGGTGTTGATCACCGCGATAATCCTGATGGCCGTCGCGACGTTTCTCACCGGATTCACTCCGGACACCCAACTGCTCTGGCTTGCGCCGACGTTCCTGATCGTCCTCAGGGTTGCGCAAGGACTGTCTCTCGGCGCCCAATGGGGAGGAGCGATGCTACTCGCCACCGAGTACGCCCCCGAAAAGCGCCGCGGCTTCTACGGGAGCTTCGCGCAGATCGGGGTGCCGATCGGCGTGCTCACGGGAAATCTGGTCTTCCTGGTGTTGAACGGGACGGTCGGTGAAAACGCCTTCCTGACGTGGGCGTGGCGGATACCGTTCTGGATCAGCATCGTGATGCTCGGAGTCGGGCTCTACATTCACCGGTACCTCGAGGAAACCCCGGCATTCCGCGCCGCCGAGACGTCCCTCGCATCCGCAGCGAAATCCACCTCACCCGTGCTCCAAGTTGTGAGGAACAACTTCGCCACGATTCTGCAAGCGGCGGGCACGTTCATCGTGGTGAACGCCGTCTTCTACGCCACGATCATCTCGTCTCTGCAGTACGCGAACGTGGTGCTCGAGATTGCGACACCCCAGGTCCTGCTACCCATCCTCGTCGGCGCCGGTGTACAGGTCGTTCTCATGCCGGTGGCTGCGCTCGCCTCGGACATCTTCGGCAGACTTCGTGTCTACACGATCGGAGTCGTGGCGATCGGACTGTGGTCCGTACCGATGTGGTGGATCTTCAGCCATGCGACCCCGCAGAACACTGCGCCGATCTGGGTGTCCGTCGTCGTCGCGTCGGCCTTGATCAGCGTCTGCTACGGCCCACAGGCCGCGCTCTTCGCGGAGATGTTTCCCCCGCACGTACGGTACTCAGGTGCATCGTTGGGATACCAGATCGCCACGGTCATCGGAGGCCTCACACCCATCGTCATGGTGGCCCTGATCGACGGAGAACGCGGCAACGCGTGGAGATTCGCCGTGTACGTCGTACTCCTCGCATTTGTAGCGCTCGTCAGCGTCGGCCTGATCCATCGCGGTCACAACGTGCACAGCGCCACCGGCAAGTGAGTTGCCGGCCAACCGCCGGATCGCTCGGTGACGACAGACCGGTCTGGATACGGCCCGCCCCGCGTAGGCCACCGAGTCGGCGACCTACGGCTTCACGGTCCGCGATCCCTTCACAGTGTGCAAATCCTCCGGCACCGACGGTGAGGGAGCCCGCGTTCACCGACCAGCGGCCAGCACTGCCGCGAGACCGTCCTGCAGGTCCTTGACGAAGTACTCGGGAACCTCCAGCGACGGGAAATGTCCCCCGGATTCCGGTGACCTCCATCGGACGATCTGCCGGTACCGCTCCTGCGCCCAGGGGCGCGGACACTTCTCGATGTCGCGGGGATACATGGTGATTGCCGACGGGACGTCGACCCGGAGGTCGGGGTCGAGCGAGTTGTGACTTTCGTAGTAGATGCGGGCCGACGACGCGCCGGTCCGCGTCAGCCAGTACAGGGTGACGTCGTCGAGAATTCTGTCTCGGGACATCGACTCGAACGGGCTGTCTTCGGTGTCCGACCAATCGGCGAATTTGTCCAGGATCCAGGCGAGAAGTCCGACCGGCGAGTCGACGAGCGAGTAGCCGATGGTCTGGGGTCGGGTCGCCTGCTGCTTCGCGTACGCCGCGCGGTGGTGCCAGAAGTTGCGGGTCTCCTCGGTCCACCTGCGCTCGACCTCCGTCAGCCCGTCCGTCGTCAACCCGGGTGGTGCCTCCGCGAACAATGTGTGGATGCCGAGAACGTGCGCGGGGAACCGGCCGCCGAGGACCGTGGTGATGTTGCCTCCCCAGTCGCCGCCGTGGGCTGCGAACTTTCCGTAGCCGAGCCGTCCCATCAGTTCCACCCATGCGGCCGCGATCTTTTCAGTCCCCCACCCGGTGGTGGCCGGCTTGTCGCTGTAACCGAAGCCCGGTAGCGACGGGACCACGACGTGGAACGCCGGCGCGTCTGCGTCTGTCGGATCTGCCAGTTCGTCCACCACATCCACGAACTCGGCAATGCTGCCCGGCCAGCCGTGCGTCAGGATCAGCGGAGTGGCATCGGCGCGCGCGGATCGGCGGTGCAGGAAGTGGATTCCCAGATCGTCGATGGTCGTGCGGAACTGGCCGATCCGGTTGAGGCGCTCCTCGAACGACCGCCAGTTGTATCCGGTGCGCCAGTAGTTCACGACCTCGACGAGGTCGGCGAGAGGAACTCCCTGTTCCCATCGGCGAGGGTCGGGCGCGGCGCGATAGACCGTCTCGGCCTCCGGTAGCCGCGCCGCGGCTAATCGCGCGCGCAGATCGTCGAGGTCAGCGTCAGGTGCGTGGGCTTCGAATGCGTGCACGTCGCTGGTCAGGCGGGGCATGAGACCTCCTGGTCACCGTGGAACCGGCTAGGAACTAGTGCGAACCGTCTAAGACGGTTCTAACATGCCTTCCTGCCGGCATGCAACCAGCTAAGGTGGTTCCATGCGTGCCGAGTTCCCCGACTTCCGCCTCGGTAGCGTGCTGGCGACCAGCTTCACGGCGACTCTGACGGAGCGCCGCGGCGACGCTGTGGAGCGCATTCCCACGCCGCAGCGACTCGTCGACTGGCTGGCAGTGAACGGCCTCGCGGTCGACTCCTGCACCACCGCCCAACTCGACCTCGCTCGCGAACTACGGGAGTCGATTCACGCCACCGTGACAGCGGCCGCGATCGGGGACGCCCTCCCTGCGTCTGCTGTCCACGTCATCAATGACCGCAGCGCTCGGGGTCGGGCCGCGGCGATCCTGACGCCCGAGGGCAAGCGTCAATGGCGGCTCAGCTCGGCGTCCTGCGTGGAAGATGCCCTCGGCGTGATCGCCGCCGACGCGATCAGCATCATCGCAGGCGAACGAGACGGAAAATTGGCGCTGTGCGCATCGCCGACCTGCCAAGCCGCCTTCTTCGACACCAGCCAGAGTCGCACCCGCAAATGGTGTGACATGAACACGTGCGGGAATCGCCAGAAGAAGGCGCGCTTCAACGCCAATCAGCGCAAAAACCCCAGACCAGCGGGGTGATCGTTACCTGGTCTGAGCGGCCCGGCCGCACCGTGTGGCAGAGGAACGGAAAAGTTCTTCGAAGAAACTTGGGAGGCGGTGTCCGATCGGGGCGGTGGCGTTCGTAGAAGGGGTGAGGCCGCCCACGAGGGGCGGCGCCGAGGCAAAGGAACCGCGACCATGAAGCTCACCACCATGACCCAGGTAACCCTCGACGGAGTGATGCAGGGAAACGGCGGCGCGTCGGACGAGGACCGCAGAAACGGATTCGACCGCGGCGGATGGGCCCGGGGTAAGGGCGACAACGACACCCACGCGTTCATCAACCAGACCTACCAACGCGCCGACGCGTTCCTGCTCGGCCGCCGGACCTACGAGCTGTTCGCCGGCTCCTGGGGGTCCTTGACGGAGCAGGATGTCCCCGGCTGGGAGCCCGTCCTGCGGGCATTGAACACACAGCCCAAGTACGTGGCATCGACCACGCTCGCCGATCCCGAATGGTCGGGCACCACCGTCTTGTCCGACAACCTCGCCACCGCCATCGCGGACCTGAAGGCAACACCGGGAGGTGAGCTGCAGGTACACGGCAGCGGCGCCCTGACCCGGTGGTTGCTGCAGAACGATCTGATCGACGAGATGACCCTGATCGTGGTCCCCGTGGTCCTCGGCCAGGGCGCGCGGTTGTTCCCCGAGGCCGGACCGGACCTTGCGCTCGATCTGGTCGAGTCGCGAGTCGACTCGAAGGGCGTGACGATTCAGGTCTACCGGCCGGCCGGGCGCCCGCAGTACGCACCAGCGTGAAATCTCCAACCGATACACCCCACAGTCCGACACCACAGGAGAGGACCTTCCGATGCAGTATCTGGTTTCCGTGATCGATGACAAGAGCAATCCCGGCAGCACGGACCGGCAGCCCGACATCAGCGCGTTCAACGAACGACTGATCGCCGACGGCTACTGGGTTTTCGCGGGCGGACTCGCAGACACCACCACGGCCACGGTCATCGACAACCGGGGCGAGCAACCGGTGTTCAGCGACGGGCCGTTCGTCGAGTCGAAGGAGTACCTTGCCGGCGTCTGGGTGTGGGAGGCCCCCGACCTGGATGTCGCACTCGAACTCGCCACCGAGGCGTCGAAGATCTGCGACCGCAAGATCGAGGTGCGGCCATTCCAGTGAGCGAGGTCCGGGAGGCGATCACCCGGGCCCACCACGACGAGTGGGCCCGGGTCGTCGCCGCCCTGACCCGACGGTTCGGCGACCTCGGCATCGCCGAAGATTCGGCCGCCGAGGCGTTCGCGACCGCCGTGGAGCGGTGGCCGGCCGACGGCGTACCCCCCAACCCCGGCGCCTGGCTCACCACCACCGCCAACCACAAGGCCATCGACCGGATCCGGCGCGAGAACAAGCGCGACGACAAACACAAGGAGGCTCGGATGGTGCACGACGACGACCCGCCCGAGCCTCTCGGCGCCATCGACGACGACCGGCTCCGGCTGATCTTCACCTGCTGTCACCCGGCGCTGGCGATGGAAACCCGCGCGGCACTGACGCTACGGATGGTCGGCGGCCTGACCGTGCCCGAAATCGCCCGCGCCTTCCTGGTCACCGAAAGTGCCATGGGGCGGCGGATCACCCGCGCGAAAGACAAGATCAAGGCGGCACGTATCCCCTATCGAGTGCCGTCCGCCGACGATCTCCCCGCACGGGTGTCCGGCGTCCTCGCTGTCCTGTTCCTCGTGTTCAACGAGGGCTACCTGGCCACCGGCCCCGACACCGATCCGGTACGTCACGACCTGACCGCCGAGGCGATCCGGCTCACCCGCCTGATCCGAGCCCTACTCCCCGACGATGGGGAGGTGACCGGGCTGTTGGCGCTGATGCTGCTCACCGACGCCCGCCGCAACGCCCGGGTTTCGGCCGGCGGCGAACTGGTCGCCCTCGACGAGCAGGACCGCGGGTCCTGGGACGCGGCACTGATCGCCGAGGGCCATCGACTGGTCCGCGCGCGCCTCGCCGCTGCCGCCGCCGGGATCGCGCCGGGTCGCTACCAGATCCTCGCCGCGATCAACGCCGTCCACACCTCCGCCCGCGACATGCGCGACACCGACTGGTCGCAGATCCTCGCCCTCTACGACCAACTCGTCCGCATCGACCCCTCGCCGATCATCGCCCTCAACCGGGCCGTCGCGGTCGCCGAACTCGACGGCCCGGAGGTGGCACTGGCAACCGTCGACCGTCTCGAACCCACGTTGTCCGGCTATCACGCCTACCACGCCACCCGCGCCGACCTGCTCCGCCGACTGGGCCGCAGTCAGCAGTCGCGCACCGCCTACGACAAAGCAATCGACCTGGCGGGCAACACCGCCGAGACCGCCTACCTGACACGCCGCCGCGACCAACTGCGGTAGCGCTCTCGACACGACGCGCGCATGGTCAGCGTTGACCGTGCGCCGTAGGTCCGAAGAAGTCCGCGAACGTCTGGATCAGCTGGGCCGAGGCGCGGTTGATGCCGTCATGGCCCCCGCGGACCGCTGCCGCACGGCCGTGGGGCAGTGCGGCAGCAAGGGCATCGTTGAGTTGTTCGTAGTAGGGCGGTCCGTCCGCGCCCCTCACCAACAGAACCTCCGCAGTCACCCCCGCCCAGCGACTCGCCGGACCGTCGGCGCGTGCGATTGCCTGCGACTCGTCCAACGTCATGGGCAACAAGGCTCCCATGGTGCGCCCGACGGGAGTGCGCAACAACAGTCGGCTCATGGCGATCTGCACCCCCAGTGGCAGGGCGCTCGCCCGCGACTGGGTGTTGATGCCGGCCCCGGTGATTGCCATCGCGCGTGCAACGTCGCCGTCCCGGGCCGCTGCTCTGGCGCCTTCCAGCCACTGCGCGGGGAAGAGACCGTTCACGGACACTGCTGCGTCGTAGAGAGCGAGACGCGCGATGGGCAGTTGCAGGGCAGCCGTCAGGGCGATGAACCCACCGCTGCTGTGGCCGATAACGTCAGTTGCGCCGGTGTTTTCGAGTACCGTCCGCAGGTCGTCGACGTCCTCCTGAACGTCGTAGGGCTCCGAACGGGGCGGCGCATCTCCGCGCCCGCGTCGGTTGTAGAGGTGCACGGTGAACCTGTCCGACAGCTTGCGCGCCAGTCGGCGATAGGAATCGATCGTCACCCCGCCGCCGTGAACGACCACCAGAGCGGGGCCGTCACCAACCGTGTGCAGGACGACGTCGCCCGCCCGTTCGATCCGCTCTTGCATCGCTGCCTCCCTGAGTGCGTACACAAACAATAGCAAACAGTGTTCGCAGTTTAGGATTGTGAGGTGAGCGACCCACACCGACCGCGCCAACGCACAGCCTCCGCCGGGGAGACGCCGCGGCGTCGACGAGGTCCGGTCCCCGCACACAGCCGTGATGACATCGCCGCAGCCGCAATAGAACTCACGGATCGAGAAGGCCTGGCCGGCCTGTCCATGCGGTCCGTTGCCGCGGTGCTGGGTACCGGTGCGGCTTCGCTGTACCGGTACGTGGCGTCACGGGACGAACTACTCGCGCTCATGACCGATCACGTCATGCGCGAACTCCGCCCGTACCCAGCCGGCCATGATCAGTGGTTGGACGCCATGGTCGAGATGTCCCGCCGACAGTTGCAGCTGTATCGGCGTCACTCCTGGCTCGTCGACGTCACCCAGCAATCGCCCGCCTTCGGCCCCGAAGCCCTGGCGTGGCTGGACCACTGCCTGCAGGTACTCGAACCGGTCACGGCCTCCGGTCGGGCAAAATTCGAAGCGATCGCGATGGCAACGGGAGTCACGACGCTGTTCGCTCGCAGCGAGCTCGCTTCGCAGCCCGCACTTCCCCCGATCGACAGCCATGCGTACCCACACGTGGCCAGGGCGATCTCCGCGGACGCGACTCCTGCGCCCACGGATCGGGACCTCTTCGAGGATGCCTTGCGCAGCCTCCTACGCGGTCTGCTGTCCTGAGAACGGAGTCCGTTTACGGAATGGTGAGCGGCGCTGCCAGAGGATCGCCCGGTGCCGGTGTGCGGCGGTTGGCCGCGACGAGGTCCAACGCGGTGTGCCGCGGCGTCACGCCGTCCAGCATCCATTGCCCGAGCAGCAACGCGATCTTGGCCAGCATTTCGGTCCGCAACCGCTGGAACGAGTCCTCCGGGTCGGTGCCGACGTGACCGAGCAGTACCCACCAGGCCCAGGCGACTGCTCCGGCATTGGCGACGAAGTCCGGGACCACCGGAATGCCCCGGCCGGTGAGCACCGCCTCGGCCTGCGGGGTCGTCGCGGCATTTGCCGCTTCGATCACGACTTTCGCGGCGACGCGGTCGACGTTGTCCGCCGTGATCGCATAGGAGATCGCGGCCGGGACGAGGATGTCTGCCGCAGTGGCGATCACAGCCGCGCGCGGCAACCGCTGAACATGCGAGGGGACGCGGGAGCGGTCGATCTCGCCGTAGCCGTTCCGCAGGTCGAGCAGTGCGGGAACATCCAAGCCGTCGGGGCAGTACAGCGTGCCGACGGCGTCGGCGACAGCAACCACGCGCATACCGGCCTCGTGGAGGTACCAGGCCGCGCCGCCCCCCATGGTGCCGATGCCCTGGATTGCCACCGTGGTGTCGGCCGGAACCCATCCACAGGCATTGACCGTACCGATGCATGCCTGCGCGACTCCGTAACCGCCGATCACATCGCCCAGCAGAAAACCACCGGGCACCGGGGCGTTCAACGCGGCGTGCACCCGGCGCAGAGTCCTCTGCGGATCTTCCGCACGCCTGATCGCCGCATGGTACGACTGCTGAAGGCCCAGCCGCGCGAAGACGTCGTCGATCAGATGCTGCGGCACCCCCAGATCCTCCGCGGTCACCCAGTGCGCGTCCAGCCACGGGCGCATCGCCTGACAGAACCGCTCCAGCACCTCGACGGCGCGGGGGTCCTTCGGGTCGAAGTCGATGCCGCCCTTCGCGCCGCCGACGGGCAGGTCGAAAACCGCGGTCTTGGCGGCCATGCCGGTGGCCAGGTCCTCCACCTCCGACATCGTGCAGCCTGCCCGCATGCGCGTGCCCCCGGTGGCCAGGCCGGACACCAACGTGTGCACGACGAGGTAGCCCCGAGCACCGGTGACCGGATCGTTCCACGTCATACGTAGCAGGGGCTCACCGCTGTGCGCGGTCGCCACGTCGATCCGACGCTGCGTCGCTGTGTTCTCGCGGTGGTCGTACTCACGGTGCTCGGGGATGCGCCCGAACCCGGATTCCGTCGTCGTCGTCACCTCGAGTTACCCCAATCGTCCTCGGAAAAACTTCGCCGTTTTCGACCATTCAGCCGATGACGTCAGAGTGCGCGCCCCGGTGACCAGGCGTCCAGTTAAGAATCTTGAATGATTGCGTTCACGCTTTCTACACAGCGCACCGCGTGGCCCGATTGACGGTTCGGACCGGATGCATAGGGTGGGGGCATGGAGCTGTCTCTGCGCCGGTTGCGGATGCTTCGGGAGTTGCACCGCCGAGGCACCGTGACAGCCGCCGCGCAGGCCCTGCACTACACCACGTCCGCGGTATCCCAACAGCTCACCCAGCTCGAACGTGACGTCGGCGCAAAACTATTCGAGCGGCGCGGTCGGCGGGTCCAGCTCACCGAGATCGGCCTGCTCCTCGCCGAGCACGCCGAGGAGATCATGCGGTCGGTGGACCGCGCGACCTCCGCCCTCGAACAGACGCAGGAGGGCGTCACCGCCCGATTGACCGTCGGCGTGTGGGCGTCCGTCGCGTCGGGCCTGCTGCCGAGTGCGCTGTCGTTGCTGGCCGCCGAACATCCCGGCATCGAGGTGCGGACGAAGGAACTCGCGCCGGAGGACACCGCAGTCGCAGTGCGGGACGGCTCACTGGACTTCTCGTTCGTGATCAACTACTCCGACTATCCGATGCCGTGGGATCCGGAGTTGACCCGCGTGGTGATCGCGGTGGAGCGACTGCACGCAGCGCTGCCCCCGGGAACGGTGTCCGCCAGAACGATGGCGCTGGCGGACCTCGCCGAGCATCCCTGGATCCTCGCCGGACCCACTTCGCATTTCGGCCGCGCGGTGCGCTCGGCCTGTCAGCGTTGCGGATTCGAACCGAAGATCAACCACGAGGTCGGCGAGCAGGCGACGGCACTCGCGATGGTGTCCGCGGGTCTGGGCGTCACCCTCGTCTCCGATCTCGGACTGACGCTGCGCCCGCCCGGCATGGACGTCGTCGCGCTCACCGAACCGGTCATGCGGACGATCTCCATCGCCCATCGGGGGACGGAAGCGCACCGGCAGCCGCTGCAACTGGTGATCGACGCCGTGCGTGCCGCGGCGGCCGCCCAGGGGCTCGCCGCGGGGTCGCCGTACCCGTAGCCGAAAACGCCTTGTCGACGCCTGCCCGCCAGGTCAGGGTTGCGCAGCCTCGAACGCGGCCGTGTACTCCTCGAGGAGCGACTCGAGTCGGCTGACCATGAAGCTGTAGTACTCGTGCATCGCGTGGAAGCGGGCGCGCTGTTCGGGCGGCAGGTCCTGTCCCCGGGTTCGGGCACTCTCCGCCAGCGCCAGCAGTTCGGTGGTCTGCTCGAGCTGGTGCTGCAAGCACCCGATCCAGGCGTCGTCGCGCCAACGGTAGACGAACTGGCGACTCCCCGGCTCCTTGAATCGTTCGACGGTGCCGGTGGTCATGAGCAACCGGGTCGTCTCCGACACCGATCCCTTGCTCGCATCGAGTGCATCCTGCAATTGCGCCATGGTCATCGGCGCTTCACTGAGGATTAGCACTCCCGCGGCTCGACCCGCCATGGGAGGCCAGCCCATCGCACCGCCGATATGCACACCGAAGTCCTCGATGAGGGAAGCCCTCTTGTCGCTGTCGGACACCGCCACCTCCATTAGATCAATTTAAAATGAACATTCACTCTTGACTGAACTCTCCTTCTGCGGAATCCTACTCGTCAGGACCCGGGCGCTTCCGGAGACCTCATTCGCGCAACTCGTTACGGAGGTTTGGTGTGACCGAAACAGGCTGGGACGTCATCGTGGTGGGTGCAGGTTCGGCGGGGGCCACGCTCGCGGTCCGATCCGCCGAGAAAGGCAAGCGGGTCCTGCTCCTGGAGGCAGGACCGGACTACCGCTCGGCGCACATGCACGAGGCGTGGCGGTCACCCAACCCGATCAGGGCACTGCTCGACCCGACGGCAACCGCAGATCTGGTCTGGCCGGGGCTCGACGCGGCGCGGACCGAGAAGCAGGCGCCTGCACCTTACTGGCGAGGTAGAGGGGTCGGCGGCAGCTCTTCGATCAACGGACAGATCGCGATTCGACCCCCGATGGAGGACTTCGACGATTGGGTCGGCTGGGGTTGCGCGGGCTGGGGCCCCGAGGACGTTC
Organism: Rhodococcus pseudokoreensis; assembly: GCF_017068395.1. Taxonomy (NCBI): domain Bacteria; kingdom Bacillati; phylum Actinomycetota; class Actinomycetes; order Mycobacteriales; family Nocardiaceae; genus Rhodococcus; species Rhodococcus pseudokoreensis. Next base: position 2,219,389 of record NZ_CP070619.1, read on the forward strand.
TCCCGTACTTCGTCAAACTCGAGGACGACGAGAACTACGGCGACGAGGCCTATCACGGCCGGGGCGGTCCGACTCCTATTTTCCGTACGCCACAGGAGAACTGGGGATCTGTCGATACCGCGCTGAGCGCGGCCGCCCTCGCCGCCGGTCATGCGTGGGCCGCGGACGTCAACGCACCCCACGCGATCGGAGTCTCGCCGTATCCGATCAACTCACGATCCGGGCGCCGAGTGTCCGTCAATGATGCCTACCTCGAGGCCGCCCGCGAATCCTCGACCCTGACGATCCGTGGTAACGCCCTGGTCGACCAGGTGCTCTTCTCCGGAAGCCGCGCGATCGGCGTCCGGATCATCGTCGACGGCACGGTGGTGACCGAGCACGCCGACGACGTGGTGCTCAGCGCCGGCGCGGTCCACTCCCCGGCGATTCTCATGCGCTCCGGAATCGGTCCGTCCGGACATCTGCGCTCGCTGGGAATCGAGGTGCGCCAAGATCTTCCGGTCGGGCGAGGCCTGCAGGACCATCCGATGGCGGTGGTGTCGATTCCTCTGATCGACGAGGCAGGGATCCAAAGCCCGGACGACCGACACACCAACGTCTGCGTCCGCTACACGAGCGAGCCCGGCGCTCCCACCGGCGACATGATGTTCGTGTCGCAGAATCAGAATGTCGTTGCCATGGCCAATCCCGATATGCGGGCCCTGGCAGGCGCGTTCGGTGTCTGGGTGAACCAGGCGTACTCCCGCGGTGTGTTGACGTTGACGTCGGCCGACCCGGCGGACCAACCCCAGATTCACACCCGGATGCTCTCCGACGAGCGGGATCTGGTCCGTTTGCGCGACGGGATTCGCGACCTGGTCGAACTCGCCCGTGACCCGGCGGTCGCCGCTATCACGCACGGGCCGCTCGTGACCGAGAACAGGGCCCTGTTCTCGGTGCTCGACAGTGACAGCGAACTCGACGACTACCTGCTCGCGACCGTGAGCGATGTTCAGCACGCCACCAGTACGTGCCGGATGGGTGCAACCGGAAGCACGGACACCGTGGTCGACCCGTCCTGCCGCGTCCTCGGAACCGACGGGCTGCGGGTGGTCGACGCCTCGATTTTCCCGTCCGTCCCGCGAGCAAACACCAACCTGACGGCGATCATGGTCGGCGAGCTCATGGCCGACCGCATCCGCTAACTCGTAATCACAGGGAAGGCAGTACCTTTCACATGAAGACCTTGCAGAACTTGATCGGTGGAAAATGGGTCGACTCCCACAGCGTGTCGCTCCATGATCTGGTGAACCCCGCCACCGAAGACGTGATCGCACGCTACCCCGAAGGGTCAGCCGACGACGTCGACCGCGCCGTCGATGCGGCAGTCGAGGCGCAGCCCGGGTGGGCGGAGTTGCCGGTCGCCGAACGTGTGGAATATCTGACCCGGTGGGCCGCGGAGATCGCCGACCACGCCGAGGAACTCGCGGAGCTCGAATGTCGGGAAATGGGGAAGCCGGTCGCCCTCGGCAGAACCTTCATCGAAGGTGGTGTCCACGGGTTTCGCGCCGCGGTCGAAGAGGCCCTGACCTATCCGTTCGTCGAAACCCTCCCCGGCGCGGACGGCAGCGGAACGACGATCCTGCGTCACCCACTCGGCGCCACCGCCGTCATCACCCCGTGGAACTTCCCCGTGCCGATGGTCCTGGGTGCGCTCGGGCCGCTGCTCGCCTCGGGCAACACCGTCGTGGTCAAGCCGTCCGAACGGTCTCCACTGTCCACCGCCCGGCTGTTCGAGTTGTCGACGTTGCCTGCCGGCGTGGTCAACCTCGTCCTCGGCGACGCGCGGGCCGGGGCACCGCTCGTCGAGCACGGACAGATCCGGCTGGTGCACTTCACGGGTTCCGTCGAGGCCGGCCGCCGGATCGGCGCCGGAACCGGTGGGCGACTGTGCCGATCGATCCTCGAACTCGGCGGCAAGGACCCGGTCATCGTCGACTCCGGGGTCGATCCTGTCGCAACCGCCGCCGCGGTCGCCTTCGGCGCGTTCGTCAACACCGGACAGATCTGCACATCCATGGAACGCATCTACGTCCACCAGGACATCGCCGAGGCATTCGTCGACGCCCTGGTCCACATTGCGTCCACCTACACCCTCGGCGACGGCCACGACGCCGACACCGTGCTGGGGCCGTTGGTCGATGCACGCCAACGCGACATCGTCCACGGGCACGTCACCGATGCCGTCGAGCGTGGCGCTCGCGTCCACACCGGCGGCGCGATCCCGCAGCGGAAGGGGTTCTTCTACCCGGCCACGGTGCTCACAGACGTCGACGACTCCATGCTGGTGATGACCGAGGAAACGTTCGGCCCGATCGCCCCGATCGTTGTCGTCTCCTCGTTCGAGGAGGCGCTCGAGCGCGCCGGTTCGTCGCGCTTTGCGCTCGGGGCCACCGTCTACACGCACAACCCCGACCACGCCGCCGCAGCCGCTCGAATCCCTGCCGGGGTGACCTGGATCAACCAGTGGCAGGGCGGTGGCCCGGAGAGGCTCTACGAACCCGCAGGCGACAGCGGCATGGGCGCAACCGGCGCCCGGGCCGCATACGACGCCGCGACCCGGCCCGCAACGATTCACGCCGCCCCCGCAACTGCGTCCACGCTCTCATGACACCGGCTGCCGTCGGAGCGAAGGCTGCTGTCGAGGACAGAATTCGACGGTACGAACGGACGCTCCTGAAGCTGTCTCACCGCATCCACGCGAACCCCGAATTGGGATTCGACGAGTACCGAGCCAGCGAGTGGGTCGCCGACGAACTCCACAGCGGGAGATTCGAGGTGCAGCGTGGCTGCTACGACCTACCGACGGCGGTGCGCGCCACCATCGGATCGGGTCCGGTGCATGTCGGAATCTGCGCCGAGTACGACGCCCTCCCCGAGATCGGGCACGCATGCGGCCACAACATCATCGCCGCAGCGGGCGTCGGTGCCGCCCTGGGCCTGGCCGACTTCGTCGACGACTTGGGGTTGACCGTCACCCTCCTCGGCACCCCCGCCGAAGAGGGTGGCGGCGGGAAGATCCTCATGCTCGAACGCGGTGCCTTCGACGGGCTCCACGCGGCGATGATGGTCCACCCCGCCGCCGTCGAGATGGCGGCGATGCCCGGCACCGCCATTTCCCAGTTCGAAGTTGCGTACAAGGGCAAGCCCGCCCATGCCGGGGCGTATCCCGAACTGGGGGTCAATGCCGCCGACGCGATGCTCATCGCGCAGGTGGCGATAGGTCAACTGCGCCAACAAACTCGGGGAACCGACCGCATTCAGGGCATCGTCACCGATGCCGGCACCGCCGTCAACGTGATCCCTGACGGTGCGGCCGGACGCTGGATCGTCCGTTCCGATACCGCGGAGGAACTCGCCACGCTCACTTCGCGCGTGAAACGCTGCTTCGAAGCCGGGGCGCTGGCCACCGGATGCGCACTGTCGATCACTCCCAGCGGACCCGACTACGCGGACCTGCGGCCGAACGCCAGGCTGCTTGCCCTGTACCGGGCGAATGCAGAAGCCCTCGGTCGCACCTTCCCCGATCTGCCGGAGGGAATGTCGGGTGCAGCGACCGACATGGGTAACGTCTCTCACGCCGTGCCCACCATTCACCCCATGCTCGGCCTGGACTGTCACCCCGCGGTCAACCACCAACCTGAATTCACCGCCGCCTGCGTCGCCCCGGCAGCCGACAGAGCCGTTCTCGAGGGGGCCATCGCAATGGCCTGGACAGCAGTGGATTTCGCGAAACAACCTTCGAAGGGCGTGACACTATGAGACTCGACGAGACATTGTGCTGGGACGGCGAACTGACGGTGACGCGGCACGACCGGGAAACCGGGGCGTCCTTCGTCATCCGCCTGGACTCGACCCGACTCGGACCCGCCGCCGGCGGCACCCGTGCGGCGCAGTACGCCTCCTTCGGTGAGGCGCTCGACGATGCCGGCAGACTCGCGGGTGCAATGACGTTGAAGATGGCCGTCAGCAACCTCCCGATGGGCGGTGGCAAGTCGGTCATTGCTCTCCCGGCTCCACGCAATGAGATCGCCCCGGGCACATGGAAACGAATCCTGACTGTGCACGCCGAGAACGTCGACAAACTCGGGGGCAACTACTGGACAGGGCCCGACGTCAATACCAACTCCTCGGACATGGACATTCTCAACGACACCACCGAGTTCGTCTTCGGCCGCTCCACCGCGCGGGGCGGTGCCGGTTCCAGTGCACTCAACACGTCGTCGGGCGTCTTCGAGGCGATGAAGGCGACTGCCGCGCACCGGGGACTCGGGACGCTCGACGGTCTCACCGTGCTTGTTCAGGGCCTCGGCGCGGTCGGCAGCGGACTCGCCGTCCTCGCGTCGCAGGCCGGGGCGCGCCTCCTCGTCTCCGATACCGACTCCGAGCGCTTGGCCTGGGCGCGGCAAGCCGGTCACACCGTGGTCGGGATCGATGCCGTCCTGTCCACGCCGTGCGACATCTTCGCGCCCTGCGCGATGGGCGGGGTAATCGACAGCGCGGTCGCCGGTGAACTGCCCGCGTCCGCAGTGGTCGGCGCCGCGAACAATGTCCTTGCCGACGTCGAGGCAGGAACGATCCTCCACCAGCGCGGTGTCTTGTACGCGCCCGACTTCGTCGCCAACGCCGGCGGCGCGTTTCACTTGGTCGGCCGAGAAGTCCTCGGCTGGAGCGAGGAGACAGTCGGAGCACGCACCCGACGCATCGGAGACACGCTTGCCGAGGTCTACTCGCTCGCCGAGAGCGAGGGCATCGACACCGATCGTGCGGCGCGAATCCTGGCTCGTCGCCGGATCGAGACAGCCGGGATCAGCGTGGACTCGAAGATGCGGGCACGCCCCACGCGCTCCCTTGTTCGCGATCGAGCACGGTGACCGCCTTGTTCTTCAGCCCGAAGATGTAGACCAGCAGGCTGATCCCGATCACGACCGTCACGTAGACGATGAACCAGGTGACGTGGCCGCCCGACTTCGACGCCTGGTACAGGAGCGGCGCCGTACCGCCGAAGACGGAGTTCGCGAGCGCGTAGCCCAGCCCCACACCCAGGGCACGGATGTCGGCGGGGAACAGCTCCGCCTTCACGATCGCGTTGATCGAGGTGTACCCGGTGAGGATGATGTAGCCGACCGCGACCAGCGCGAACGCCGACAGCGGCGAGGTGGTCTTAGGAAGATAGGTGAGCAGGACATACGTGTAGAGGACGCCACCCACACCGAAGAAGATCAACAGCGGCTTGCGCCCGACGTGGTCGCTGATGATGCCGCCGACCGGCTGCAGCAACAACAGCAAGATCAGTCCGATCAGGTTGATCCACGTCGCCGTCAGCGCCCGGTCGTCGCCGAAGGTGGACTTGACGATCGCCGGCGCGTTGACACTGTAGGTGTAGAACGCGACCGTGCCACCCGCGGTAATGAGGAACACCAGCAGCAGCGGACGCCAGTGTTGGGTGAACAACGCCTTCAACGAACCCGCCGTCCGGTCCTCACCGGCACGGATGGCCTTCAGATGCGACTCGCTGAGCGACTCGTCCATCGAACGCCGAATCCACAGCACGACCAGGGCGGCGACGCCGCCGATGAAGAAGCCGATCCGCCATCCCCAATCGTGCAACGCGTCGACGTCGAGAACGCTGAGCGCGATCAGGAGCGTGAACTGCGCGAGGACGTGACCGCCCACGAGGGTCACGTACTGGAACGACGACAGGAAGCCACGCCGATTCGCGGTCGCCGCTTCGGACATGTACGTCGCCGAGGTGCCGTACTCGCCACCCGTGGCGAACCCCTGCACAAGCCGGGCAACAACCAAAATGACTGCCGCCCAATACCCGATGGTTTCGCGAGTCGGCATGACCGCCACCAGGAAGGAACACGAAGACATGATGGTGATGCTGAGCATCAGCGCAGCCTTGCGCCCGCGACGGTCGGCGAACCGGCCGAAGAACCAGGACCCCACCGGTCGCATGACGAAGGTGACCGCGAAGATCGCATAGATGTACACCGTGGAGTTGGAGTCGTTCTCGTCGAAGAATTGCGCCTCGAAATACGTCGCGAAGACCGTGTAGATGTACACGTCGTACCACTCGACGAGGTTTCCTGCCGAACCCTTCATCGTGTTGAGCACCGCGCGCCGGGTGCTCGTCGGAGCGCGGGTGGGACCGGACGAAGTCGCGTCATCGCTCATCCGTAGACGATAACGGATCGACCGACCGCACCTGGGCGAGTCACATCAGTGACTGCTCCGGCAGCGTCGTAATTGGCTGGACAGGTACCGCCTGGCACGGCGATGACCACCCACGTTCTCCAGCTCGATGTCCAACGCGTTCAGCAGCGTCGCGAGCAGGGTTGCCTGTGGAGCCCATCCATGGCGGCGCCGGGATTGCGCGAGCCAGTCGACCGGACCGGTGTGGCCACGGTCCGCGTTGCACCGCCGGCACGCGGCGGCCTCATTGGCCACGATGCTGGGCCCGCCTTTGAGCCGCGGCACCAGATGATCGGTGGTTGGCGGAATCAACGGTCCGAAAAGCCGCCCACACCACAGGCATCGCCCACCCTGCCGCTCGACGGCGAGGGTGAGTCTGGCGGTGCGGTCCACCAGTCGATAGTGACCGAAGGGCTCGGCGAGCGCCAGGCCTCCCACTGCCCGCGACGTGCCGAACGGCTGTGCCAGACCGAGAGGGGCAAACCGCACCTCGCGGTTCCAAAGACTGGGGCACATTGGTGTAGCCGCATACCGGGTCCCGAATGAGAGTGTCTTACTTCACATTCGCTGTCCCGGAGCTGATCTGCCGAACCCGGCCCTCACCACTCCACGACTGCACCGCGAACGTCGGAAACCGGCAAACGAGTCCAGTTTCGACGTGACCAGACGCCGGAAGGAGTGCCCGATGACCCAGGGCACAACAACGAACCCCAACACCACGACCAAGCCGTCCGCGACACGGTGGGCGGTGATGGCCGCCTACGCTGCGGCGCTCACCGCCAGCACCACGACGGTGCTGGCCTACGCCTCGGTCACACCGAGCGTGCGAGAGGATTTCGGAGTCACCGAGGCGACGGTCGGGAACCTCACGCTGCTCTCCCCGCTCTTCCTCGTGCTCCTGGGCCCCCTCTCCGGCCGATTCCTGGACCGGCGGTTCGATGCCACGCTCGCTGTGGGCGCCGCCATGATCGCTGCCGGGCCCCTGCTCCGCGTCGTCGATCCCTCGTCCTACAGATGGGCCCTCGCCGGACAGGTACTGCTCGCCGCCGGCACGCCGTTCGTCGCCAACGCGATCACCAAGTACCCGGCACGGTACTTCTCCGCGCAGGAGCGGCCCACGGTAATCGCTCTGCTCTCGGCGTCGTTCTACGCCGGTGTGCTCCTGGCCGCCGTCACGGGCCAGCCGCTGTACGACCGCGGGGGAATCAACCGGCTGGTCGAAGTCCACGGGGCATTGGGCGCCGCGACCGGCGCGGCGCTGCTGATCATGGTTGTCGTGGTTCGGGTGCCCGCGGTCGTGACGGACCCCGAGCCGGCCGTCGTCCGGGGACACCTCCGCCGGACCCGGGAACTCTGGCTGCTCGGAGGAGTGATGTTCGTCCTCTTCGGCCTGTTCAACGCGTTCATCACGTGGATCGAGACGGTCCAGGACCACCTCGGCAATGCCGGGTTCGGCGGACCGCTCGTGATCGCTCTGACCCTTGGGGGCATCACGGGCGCCATCACCATCCCCGGTTTCGCGGCCAGGCGTGACGCCAGGCGCACCGCCCTGATCGTCATCAGCGTCGTCCAGGTCGTCGGATTCCTGGCGTTCGCGGCGACGGGCAATCGTGGGATTCTGCTGGTGCTCGCCATCGTCGTCGGCTTCTTCATGATGGCGGCAATGCCCGTCGTCTTCGAGTGGTCGGAGATCCACGCGGGCATTGCGAATGCCGCATCGGCAACCGCATTCCTCTCGATCGCCGGCAACCTCGGCGGTGTGGTCTTCGTGCTCGCCCCGCAGTTGTTCCTCGACACCCCGAGGGTCATCCTCGTCCTGCTCGCCGCGATGTCGATCCCCGGCGCACTCGCGGCGCTTCGACTGCCTCGGACGCCGACGGCCCACCGCATCTCCGACTGAATCTCAACTCGGCCACCCCACCGTCCAGCCCTCTCCCCCAACCCTCACGATGGAGAATCCATAATGTTGACACGCCTCATTGCGGTGACAGCCTTTGCCGTTACGGCAGCGGTCGCAACCGCCGGCACCGCCAGTGCCGCCCCCGCACCGGTCGACCCACACAATGCACCGACACTCGAAACGGACATTCTTCCCGGGATCCACTACACCGCGAGCATCGTCGACAAGTCCGTCGTCCTGACCACCGATGCCGGCTCACTGACCACCCAGGGCAACCAGTTCCAGGTACTCGATGCCGCCGGAAATCTGGTAGCCGGCTTCCCGCTGACCTACTCCAGGGATGGAAAAGAATGGCCGGTTGCCGCTCAAATCGACGGCAGGAGTGCCACACTCACACCTAGCACCGACCCCGCAACCGCCACCCCGCTCGAGGATGCAGCGCTCCCACTGCAGCCGACCGCCTTGGACGTCCAATCGCCGGAATTCACCGCTGCCATCGTCAACTTCGGAACCGAAGTGGCGCTCGGCATCGGGATGGGCAGTCTGATCGGAACAGCGATCGGGGCCGGCATCGGATGCATCGCCGGAGGAGCGCTCGTCGGAACCGCGGTCGGCGTCCCGACAATCGGCACCCTCGCCGTCCCCGGATTCCTCGGCGGATGCCTGGTGACCGGGGCCGCGGCAGGCGCCATCGGAGCCGTGGCCGGAACCATCATCGTGGGTGGCCCCGTCGCTGTTGCCAGCGCACTTCAGTTCTACGACGCCGTCAACGCCCCCGTCGCCGAACCCGTGGCAGGCTGACGACGACGCACGCTTCCGGCACCTTCACGCAGCGCGCCGGCTTCGGCGAGCTGACGGTCCTCCGCCGGGACCGTGGCCGGCGGAGATTCCAGCAAGTCGCGCGGTAATCGCGCGGCGTGCACCCGTGGTAACGAGAAAGATCAATCAGCCATCGACGTGGAACACCGCACCCTGGGCGCGGCCAGGCGGCGATCGGCAGAACGGCGTAAAACGGCTTGGACGGCGGCTGTACCACCTATTCCGCCGGCGAGGAGAAGGAACAGCAGGGCGACATTGAGGTTCACGGGAAGATCCTTCGTCGAGGTGGAGCAAATACAATGGCTTCAACCCATCGTCACGCGTTCATCGGCGAGTAGCTGGCCGCACCTTTCGCTCGTTCACTCGACTACCGCCGTCGCCGTCGTTGCGGATGTCTCTGCGAGCGGAGCCGGCGGACGCCGGCGCAACTTCGCTCGCCGAGCATCGTCCTTGTACCTGAGAGGTTTGCCGGCCTTGGCCACCCGACGTCCCGCGACCGTCAGTATCGGTCGTGGAATTCCGATTCCCATTACCGGCACGCCGGCGACGTAGGCCTCCTTGAAGAGAAACATCGAGGCGTCGGCCACCTCGTCGTGAGTGAGCGCCGAGGCTACCCACCCGACTTCCGCGCCGATGGCATCCGCGTCGAGAATCGGGCTGCGATAGCCCTCGTTTGTCTTCGCGAGAAGCCAACTCAGAACAGCGTCACGAACCGCCCACTGACGGTCGGTAGCTGCGTTCACATTTCAGTCCTCCAAATAGATGCGGCATCCTGACCTGCACCATAGCCATCGGCAAGAAATAAGCAAGTCGTGAAATCTCCTGCGCGCCTTACACCCCGGGATCTGGACTTATTTCTTTTGTTGAGTATGGTCGAGGTCAGTTCGCGGTTGCCGATTCGGAAAGGACCGACAATGGCTGACAAGTCCGCCGTCAAGAGTTCGAAACAGTCCGCACGGGCACTCAAGGAACGCCGTGCGGAGAAGCGAGAGAAGGTGCTCGAGTCGACTCAGATCGTTCGAAAGCGTAAGAGCTGATGCAAAACTGGGCATCGCTTCCGCATCCCGTTCACCCTCTGAAAAGCCGAAGATCGCTGATACTGCGATTCATTGGAAGTGCACCACCGAATTTCGGTCACCGCGTGTGACCACCAGATCGGGGGGCCAACTTCCGGCCTCTGGAACACCCGCCCCGGCGCCTCTGCGGCCGGGGCGGGTGTTTTGGCGAGGTACGGGGTGAGCACGACCTGCACTCACACAACATCCGATGGGAACACGGCCTCGCGTCCCGACCCATGGGTTCGGCACAGCATACGGATTGATCGAGAACTGCGGAAAAGCGATGAAATGTCCTGGACTCGTGGCACGTCGGTCCCCCGGCAACGTGGCACGCGACTGGTATCCGAACCAACCGACCCTGAATCCGCACAGACCGTCAGGCGCATTGCCTGACGCCCAACATCAGGCCTTGTCCCAGTTGGTCCGGTTGCGTTGCAGCATCAGGCCGGCGAATGCGATGCCCATCATGACGGCCGCGTAGCCGGCAACGGGAATATGCGAGCCGGTCTGCTCGAGTAGGGCGACGGCGAATACAGGCGTCAGTCCCCCGGTGATGGCCGAGGCTGTCTGGTAGCCGAAGGAGATTCCGGTGTAGCGGACACCGCCGGCGAACAGCTCGGCCATGTAGATGCTCATGGGCCCGTAGAGCAGGCCCACGAAAGCCAGGCCCAGCACGAAAGCCGCTGTGGCCAGAACAAAGTTGCCGGACTGGACCATCGGGAACATCACGAAGACCGCGACGGCGAACCCACCGAGACCAACGGACATGGGCACCCATCGTGGAGCGTTGTCCGACCAGAGACCTCCGACGAAGATGAACAGCAGGAAGAACAGTGCGGCGATCATGACCATCGAGTTGGCTTGCCCGACGTCGAAGCCGCCGAAGTCGCGCGCGAAGGACAGCAGGAAAACCGTGGTCATGTAGTACCCCGCCTGCACACCCATGGGCACCAGGATCGACTTGAGCACCTGGACCGGGTAACTACGGAGCATCGCGATGAACGGCACGTCCTGCGCCGACTTCGCTTCGGTGTCTGCCTTCTCCTGGAGTTCCTTGAACGCATCGGACTCCTCGAGCTTGATCCGGATGTACAAGCCGATGCCCACCATGATGGCGCTGGTGAGGAACGGGATGCGCCAACCCCACGCGGCCATCTGCTCGTCGGTGGTGGTGAGGGTAGTCAGGGCGATGACTGCGGTCGCGAGCAGGAATCCGACGGGGGATGCTGCGCTCAGGAAGGCACCGAAGAACCCACGCCTGTTGCGGGCCTGCGAGTTCTCGACGACCATGAGCACCGCCCCGCCGTATTCGCCGCCCAAAGCGAAACCCTGCACGACGCGGCAGACGATCAGCAGGATCGGCGCTGCAACACCGATCTGCGCGTAGGTCGGAATCAGGCCCACAAAGAGGGTGGAGCCGCCCATCAGGAGCAGCGCCAGGACCAGGGTGGAACGCCGGCCGAATTTGTCCCCGAAGTGCCCCAGCACGACCGCCCCCAATGGGCGGACCAAGAACGCGACGGCGAACGTTGCCATCGCGGCCATGGTGCTCAGTGCCGCGTTGTCGCTCGGGAAGAAGACGGGGCCGAGCAGGAGGGCAGCCATCGAGCCGAAGATGAAGAAGTCGTACCACTCGATGACGGTCCCGACCATGGACGCCGCAATGACCCGAGAGAGCGCGTTGCCGCTCTTCGGCGGTGCGGCAGTGATTGCTGACATGTGTTTCTCCTAATGAAGCGCTGGGTGGTCCTCCCATGACCACTTCCCCAACGCTGGAATCGGAAGCTTCGGGACGTCCCAGTCGTTATGAGGACGATCACACTGTAGGGAGCGGCGATTGCCGAGGCCGCAGGCTCTTCCGATGAACGGAAGAAGTCACCCGAGCGTGTGTGGCAAACTCGATTCATGGCCAATTCCCCCACCGGCGATTCGGTGATTGGCCGTGTCGTACGACTGCTGAACGCCTTTGACCGGCAACAGCCGTCGATGACGCTGTCCGGGCTCGCCCATCGTGCCGCCCTGCCGTTGACCACGGCCCACCGCCTCGTGGAGGAACTGGTCAAGTACGGATTGATCGAACGGGACCCTGACGGACAGTTGCGCGTGGGACTGCGATTGTGGGAACTGGCGGCCCGTGGTTCCCGGGCCCTCACGCTGCGTGAAATCGCGCTGCCCTACATGGAGGACGTTCAGGCCGCAGTACACCGGTACACCACACTGGCGATTCTGGACCACGGGTCCGTCCTCTACCTCGAGCGCCTTTCGGCACCGGATTCAGCTCTGGAAAACGCCTTGGACGCGGGGCACATCGCGCAGCGGGCACCCGTCCATTCCACGTCCTCCGGATTGGTGCTGCTGGCCTACTCCCCCTCCGCGCTTCAGGAAGAAGTTCTCGCCGGCCCGCTGGAAAAGGTGACCGGGGAGACCATTACGGACCCGCAGGTGATCCGGAGGCACCTCGCCGAGATCCGCCAGCGCGGCTACGCGGCGATACCGGGGATCGCCGTCAAGGAATGGACGGGCATTGCCGTTCCAGTCTTCGGCGCCGGAAACAACATCGCCGCAGTGTTGAACGCGACCGTTCCGCGCGGCGAGACCAACGTGCCCTTCACCCTCCCCGCACTACTGACTGCTGCACACGGCATTTCCCGTGCATTGGGGGCCGACAGTGGGCCCGCACGACCGCGGCGCCGCTGACATACGGGACTACCTCATTCCGTTCAACGGAAGTCCGGCTGCGGTCAGCCCGTCCGGTCGCCATAGTTGACCGCAAAGTAGACGGCGATAACAGTCCTGTTGGACAGGCCCCAGCCGCCCAGTTCGAGAACCGGGAAGACGCACGCGAGTATTACGTTCACCCCGCTCACCAAGCGCTCACAGAATTCTCGTTCCCGAACAGTGAACTGATCGTCACCGTCGATTACGAAACGCCGGCCAAGTAACACCCTCTGTGGACTGAAGGATTCCGCGAGCCCGCTCGGCGACGGGCAGATCCACGAATTCGCCGTCCGGCAGCTGGACGGCGGCTCCGCCGGACTCCACGAAGATGTTCACAACCTTTCGTGCCCAGGCGAGTTCGTCCAGCGGGGTGTCCCCGTCGCCGATGCCGACGTCCTTCCGTCGGGCCGCACCGTCCGGCGTGTGCGGACTCCAATCCGTCACCCGTCTGAGTGAAGTACAATCGCAAGTATCATGACGCCCTTTAAATTCTTCTAAAGGCAGGTGGCCGACGTGCTCGACACGACGCGGATGTTCACGCTGTGCGAGGTCGCGAAGCACGGCTCCATCACCGCGGCTGCCGCCGCGCTCGGTTACACCACCTCGGCGGTCTCGCAGCAGATCGCCAAGCTCGAGAAGGAGGCCGGGCAACCGCTGCTGGAACGGCACGCCCGGGGCATCATGCTCACCGACGCGGGCCGCTCGGTCGTCAAACACACCGAACGGATCCTCGTCGAACTCGAGGCGACGGACGCCGAGCTTGCGGAGATCCGCGGACTGCGCGCGGGAATGCTGGCAATAGGCACCTTCCCCACGGCAGGATCCACGCTGCTGCCGTTGGTGGTCAAGGAATTCAAGACCCACCACCCCGGCATCGATCTGCGCGTTCTCAGTGGACGATTCGCGCAGCTGGTCGAATCGCTTCGCCGCCGGGAGACGGAGCTGTCCCTGTTGTGGGACTACGAGTGGAACCGGGTCGACGATCCGCTGCTGACGTACCACCACCTGATGAACGACCCGACCCTGCTGCTGGTGTCGGAGAAGCACCGACTCGCCGACCGGGAGTCGATCCGGATCACCGAACTCCGCGACGAGTCGTGGGTGGTACGCGCCGACGATCACCCGGTGGCGCACACCCTCGAACGGCTCTGCCAGCAAGGCGGATTCACGCCCCGGACAAGCTTCCTCGCCCACGACTACGGGGAGGTTCAGGCGATGGTGGGGGTCGAGCTGGGGGTGGCCATCGCACCGCGGCTCGCGGTCCTCAATCCCCGCCCCGACGTCCGGTCGATCCCGCTCGCCACCCGTTCTCCGCAGCGCCGCATCCTGGTCGCGCATCTGACCGAGCGGCGGCTGAGCCCGGCCGCCCAGGAGGCCATCACGCAGTGCATGGCGGCAGCGCGGCGCCTCGAGGAAGGGTTCGCCGACGCGTAGGCGCATGGCGAGTGCGTGATCGTCGGCCAAGCGGGTCGGCCGCCTCGGTCTTGGCGAGCATCACCCCGGCCCGGGCCGGGTAGTCCCGCGAGGCGGTCGACGTCGTCCGACCAGTAGTGGGTGGTGTGATCGTTGATCCGATCCCCGCGAGATGCTGTGGCCGGGTCACCGTGCGGATCCCGCCAGCACGGCGGCCGGGGAGGCGACGAACAGTTCAGCGGCCGCGATGCGCCGTGCCGCGCGGTGTAGTGAGACCGCCTCGATCACTCCGTCGGGGGAGGTGGTGAGGTCGATGTCGAGGACGCCGGCGGCCGTTCCCAGTCGCAGCGATCCGGGCCACCGCACCCGGGCGTTGTCTGCCACCACTCCCCCTCGCACGGCGGCGGCCGCGGCGACGGCGACGGCGGATGTCAGGCCGATCGCCGGATGCGGGGCGAGCATGGAGAGCATGCGGACCGAGACGTCGTAGTCCTCGCCGGCGATGTCGATGCCCGCGCTCGTGCGATAGTCCCGCGGCGGGCCGATCACACCGACCTTCGGAATGGCATGCGAGATCGGGTCGCCGGGCTTGCTCAGTCCCATCCGAAGCGACGATTCGCGCCGCAACGCGACGAGTACGGAGAGGTGGTCGGCGATCACCGAATTCTCCTCCACCCCGCTCAGGCCCAGAGCGGCGGCGTCGAACAACGCGGCCGGCGCCCCGGCGGCCACCATCGTGCCCCGGTACCGGCGATCACCGAGCGTGATCGAATCGGACACCGACCCGGTGGGCAGCAGAGCGGTACCGGAGGCGAGGCCGGTGAAGGTCAGGGCAACCGGAACGCCGAGCGCACTGGTCCCCGGCACGGCGGCAACCCCCTCGGTGGGGATCACCCCGCCCGGGGTCGCGATCTCGGCGGTGAGGATTGCACCGGTGTTGGTGTTGCGCATCCGCACGATCGTCGTCGCGCTGTCGACCGCGACGAGCCCCGACTGCAGCGCATACAGCCCTATCCCGGTGGCGCAGTTTCCGCAGTTGCTACCCCACTCGACCCGGCGATCACCGATCGCTACCTGCGCGAACAGGTACTCGACGTCGATGCCCGGCTCGGCGGATCGGCGCACGATCGCGGCCTTGGACGTCGTCGAGCTGCCGCCGCCCACGCCGTCGAGCTGACGGGGGTCACCCGACCCGAAGGCCGACGTGAGTATGGCGTCGAGCCCGCCCGCCCGTTCGACCAGAGGGTCGACATCAACAGCGTTGAAGAGCCAGCACTTGCTGGTGCCGCCTCGCATCCAGGTTCCACGGAGTGTGAACACCGCCCGGCCGCCTTTCGTTTTTGGACGAAGTCTGAGGCACCGCCGAAGGCTCTGATCGGGGTAAGGGAACTGAATCTCCAGCGGTGACACCGTCAACCCTGTGCCACACCAGGCTGGAGCACAATTTCGAATATGGGGACCACCCTTAAGTTTGACTTATATCGCGAGGCGATCGCCCCTCCAGTCGGCGCGCATAGCTACTGGTAACCAAGCGGGGCTAGCTCCCGCACGGCGATCGACAGGCCGCGGACCTGTCGCACTGACTTAAGCAGAACTGAACCCCCGGATAGAAACGCGACATTGTTCTGAACATCTGTCGTCTCTAACGTGATGTAGGACATGATCGACGAGAGGATGTGACATGCGAACCACGAGCCCGCTACCCCAAAGCGCAGACGTTCCCGCCGACCGGGACCGGGCCGAGGAGCTGTCCACCGAACTGGTCGATTCCACCGCGCCCGTTCTGACCCCACACCGTGACCCCGTCACAAGTCGGGAGACACCACAGACGCGCACCACGGCACCGCCATTCAGTGCCCGCGGACGCGCCGAGGCCCCCCTTGTTCACGCCACCGGAACAGCCGACGACCGGGCAGGCGACCCCGCCGGACAGCAAGCGAAAGAACGACCATGACCTCCATCGAAATACTCCCCCTGATCGCCTTGGTCGCGATGTTCGTGACCGCCACCATCTTCCCAATCAACATCGGCATCCTGGGCTTCATCGGAGCCTTCCTCGTCGGCGCCTTCGCCCTCGGTTACGACGACAAGGAAATCCTCGCCGCGTTCCCGAGTTCGATCGTGCTCACGATCATCGGCGTCACCTACTTCTTCGGCATGGCCAAGAGGAACGGCACCATCGACCTCCTCGTCAACGCCTGCATCCGCGCAGTCGGCGGCCGGACGGTGATCGTTCCCTGGGTGTTCTTCTTCTCCGCCTCCGTACTGACGGCGCTGGGCACCTTCAGCCCCGCAGCGGTCGCGCTGATCTCACCCGCGGCGATGTCCTTCGCCGCCCGCACCCGGATGAGCCCACTCGTGATGGGCATCATGACGATTAACGGCGCTCATGCCGGCGCGTTCTCGCCGATCTCGGTCTCCGGTGTCCTCGTCACCGACATCGTCAACTCCAGCGGTCTGACCATCGCACCCTGGACCCTGTTCCTCGCCAGCTACGGCATCAACCTCCTGCTGTCGGTGCTGACCGTCGTGGGCTACTCGGTCCTCGCCCGAGTCCGCGACCTCGAATACACCGCCACCGGAACGAGTGACGAAACCGGCAGCGGTACAACGCGACCCACCACCGGCGCGGCTCCGGACCTGACGCCGACCACCGGCGGCGCAGGCTCGTCGGGCGGGACGCAGGTACTCACCCGCAAGCCCACGGCGACCACCATCGTCCCCGACGCACACCCCGTGACCCGGGTCCAGAAGCTCACCCTGTTCCTCATCGCCACCGTGCTCGTACTCGTACTGGTGCTGCATCTGCCGATCAGCTTCGTCGCCATCGCCGCAGGCGCGGTCCTCGCCTTCACCGACCTGTCGAAGCAGAACGAAGCCATCGCCGGCATCAGCTGGTCCACCGTCCTGCTCGTCGCCGGAATGGTCACCTACATCTCGATCATGGAGGAAATGGGCACCATCGACCACCTCGCCGAAATGGCCATCACCGTCGGCGCACCACTGCTGGTCGCGTTCGTCCTCTGCTACGTCATCGGCGTCACGTCCGCGTTCGCATCCTCGACCGCACTGCTCACCGCGATCATCCCGCTCGCCCTGCCCCTACTGCAGACCGGCGCACTCCCCGTCGTCGGTGTCGTCGCGGCCCTCGCCATCTCGGCGACCGTCGTCGACGTGTCCCCGTTCTCGACGAACGGCGCACTCGTCCTCGCCAACGCCCAGAACATCGAGCGCCCCGCGTTCTACCGCCAGCTTCTCCTCAACGCAGGCATCGTCGTCGCAGTCGCACCGGCGCTGTGCTGGTTCATCCTGGTAGCCGTACCCGCGATATTCTGAGCACCACGTACAACAGCCGCGACCGCCACCTCACCCGAGGTGGCGGTCGCGTTCATATCGCGCCGACCTAGGCTCCCCCGCACCCGGGTTGGGCTCAGGCAATGCCGCGGAACTCGGCACAGTTAACCAATTGCTTTGCGTATGCAACGAGATTGGCAAGCCGCCGTTCGCGTGGACGATCCGGCATCGCCTGAATGCGTCTCAGCGTCACCCGAGAGGTCGCATCGAGAAGTAAGTACGCGGAATAGATTTGGGGCGATTCGGGGTCAGCCAACGGGTGCCGGTCGCTTGACGACGCCTCGCACGGAAGCTGAGGTTGAAGTTGAACTTCAGGCCCAGCGCCAATTCTCCCAACAGAAAATCCAGCCCAGCAAGAATAGCGATTCAATGTCGGGCGCTGGGCGCGTAATCTACTACATGAGGCTTCTCGGCGCTTCCTAGCGCTTCTCGGTGCTACTTGTCGCCCGATGCCGCGCCATACAAACCCGAAGATTGGAGCAGAGATGCGTATCTTGCGTGCGTTTGTAGGAGGGATCGCTGGGGCGATCATTCTGGTTCTGGGACTGTCTCTTCACGCGCCTGTGCCCACTGCTCAGGCCGAGTGTCTGAGAATGCCGTACTTCACGCCGTTCGGATATGCCAACTTCGATTTTCCCCCGCGAATGGTTGCGCTGCTGAACGACAACGAGATCGCGGTCGAAGGTATCACACCATTCGAGGCCAAACCCGCGAAGACCGGTCTCTATCTGCCAATCGGCTCTCACACCAACTATATCGACGCATGCCAGGGTGTGTACTACCCCGGCGGTCCGAGATTGATCAGCAAGACCGGGAATTCTGTTGCGGTCGAGAATATCTGGCTGCGGATGGACGGCGCCTACGGGTTGGTGACGATCAACGGGGTCCCTCAGGGCGAGAGAATGGTCGCCACCTACAACGTGGGTGAAATGATGCCGACGCTCATGACGCCACACGGCGGAGGGATCGGCCCCACATATTGGCCGTTCCGCTTCACCCCATATTTCGCGCAGGTCTTCAACGACACCGCCGGCGCCAACCTCGTCCAGCCCGGTGAGGTGTTCGCTAACCTCGACGCCGTCGGGAAGTTTGCGCCCTGATCTGACACGAGATCAGATGAAGCCCCGGATCGAGTTCGACTGCGAGATCCCGCGGTCGCCGAGTTCGTCTCGGCCACCGCGGTTCCCGAACGAGGATTGTCCGGTCTTCTATAGCTTGCATCGAATGATTCAATCCGTGATCGCGAGCTAGCGACGACGAGCGATACCCACTACACGGGTTGTGGCGTTGAAAGCCGCCTTCAACGCGCGATCCGCAATCGAACCGTCGGGCGGAAGCAACTTGATCTGGCGGGCGAACTCCATTTGGTCGTAGCGCACCGTGTTGGTGACGACCTTTCCGCCGGCGACGACGAAGTGGTCGAAGTCGGAGACGGCGGCGAAGACCTGGTCGAAGTAGACGGCGATCTCGTCGCTCCCGTGACATGTCCCGGTCGGAAAGTGCACGGTCGAGTCGGAGGTCCAGAAACTTCGCAGGCTGTCGACGTCGGGCTGCGATCAGACATCTCAACTCCATGCAGGTTGACGCGAGGCACGCTGGCATGCAGCCTCGGCCCCTGCGGAACGAGACTCTGACACAACACGACCACGGCCGACTCCACGTGCCGGGGCCGGTCGGTTTCTATTGTCCTCCGCGCCGCCGGCGATGTCACCGATAATTCGCTTAGGGAACTAGGCGCTCCGGCCGACAGTGCATCGAAAGCTCTTTCCGCGCTCAGGGTGCAGCAGACGTGCGAAGAGAGCGACGAGCATTCACCCATCACATTGGAGTAGCGGTATGCGGCGTAACGCAATCGGACCGCGCGCGATAGTCGAGTGAGAGCATCGACTCGGTCAGGGACGGCGGTTCGTCCCGAATGCGAATGGAGTGCAAGTGAAGCGGGCTATCGCGGCAACCGTCCTGTCCCTCATCCCCTTCGGCCTCTGCGTGTCGACGGCATCCGCCGATCCCGTCGATCCCGACCCGTTCGGGTACAAGGATCGGACTTCCTATTTCGTCACGCCCCTGGACCCTGGAGCGTTCGGCGCGAACGCCGACAAGTCGATCATCCTGAGTCCGTACGGCACTAGCCGAACGATCGAGTGTGCGTCCTTCCACGGGCAGGGTTGGTGTCGCCAGTTCGACCACCTCGGCAATGAGCACAAACTCGATCTGGTGAAAATTCCGACCGGGTCGAGCGAGTGGGACTACCGCGGGGTGTGGATCTATAACCCGTTCTGACACGCGAGCCAGATTCTCCGTTCGAAGCCACCGCGGGGGCGCGTTTGCGAACGGCTGCTTGTTTCACCTCCGCCTCGGTGATGACCTTCGCGTGGAGGGTCGCCCCATTGCAATCTGCTGCAACCTTTATTGCGCTCGTCATATCTCCCTACATTCATGACCCGGGTTACACGAGGCACGAACCGTTCCGGCGCCGCATCGCGCTCGGAGGTCGGCCCCGACGTAGCCGGCGACAACGGAGAAACCAAGGGAGTGCAATGGCGCTGAACAAGAATTCGTTACTGAGCGCGTATCGGAAGATGTCCGAGATCCGAGCGTTCGAAGACCGCCTTCACGAGGAGAACGCCACCGGCGACATTCCCGGCTTCATCCACCTGTACTCCGGTCAGGAAGCCATTGCCGTCGGTGTGTGCGAGAACCTGCAGGACAGTGACTATATCGGGTCCACCCACCGCGGTCACGGGCACTGCATCGCCAAGGGGTGCGACCTCCACGGGATGATGGCGGAGATCTTCGGGAAGGACGACGGCCTCTGCCACGGCAAGGGCGGTTCGATGCACATCGCCGACCTTTCGGTGGGCATGCTCGGCGCGAACGCCATCGTCGGCGGGGCGCCTTCCCTCGCCATCGGTGCGGCGCTCAGCGCGAAGACCCTGCGCAACGGCGGCGTCGCCGCTTCGTTCACCGGCGACGGCGGCTCCAACCAGGGGACGGTCTTCGAAGCCATGAACATGGCCGTCGTGCTCGACCTTCCCATCGTCTTCGTCACCGAGAACAACGGTTTCGGGGAAGCCACCGGCCGGGACTACGCCGTCGGCGCACCCAGTATCGCTTCCCGTGCGGCGTCGTTCGGCATGCCTGCCGTCACCGTCGACGGAACCGACTTCTTCGCCGTGTACGAGGCGACCCGTGAGGCCGTCGAACGTGCGCGCATGGGAGGCGGGCCCACGTCGATCGAGGCGATCGCGTACCGCTGGCACGGACACTTCGAGGGTGACGCGCAGCTGTACCGCACCGCGGACCAGGTCGCGGAGCTGCGCAAGACGAAAGACCCGCTACTGAACTTCCGCAACCACCCGGACAGCAAGAAGGTGTCCGCGAAGGAACTCGACGCGATCGACGCCGACGCGCGGGCCCGGGTCGACGACGCCGTGGCGAAGGCCCGGCAGGCCGAGTATCCACCGTTGGCGAACCTTCTGACCGACGTCTACGTGTCGTACTGAGAGTGAGAACAGAAATGACAACGTCGAAGACGACGTACCGCGAAGCAATCAAGGCCGCGCTCGCCCAGGAGATGGAACGTGACGCGACGGTTGTGCAGATCGGTGAAGACCTACGTGGCGGTCAGGCGGGTACCAATCCGGAACTCGAGTCCGGAAAACTCGAGGCGTTCGGCGGGGTGCTGGGTGTGACGAAGGGCCTGTGGACCGAATTCGGTTCCGACCGGGTCATCGACACCCCGATCACCGAGTCCGCGATCATCGGCATGGCAGCCGGCGCCGCACTGACCGGGCTGCGTCCGGTCGCCGAACTGATGTTCATGGACTTCTTCGGAGTCTGTTACGACGCCCTGTACAACCAGGCGGCGAAGTTCCGCTACATGTTCGGCGGCAAGGCCCGCACCCCGCTCGTGGTGCGCGGCATGATCGGTGCCGGATTCTCGGCGGCGGCGCAGCATTCGCAGTCTCCGTACAACGTGTTCGCCGCGGTCCCCGGCCTCAAGGTGGTGGCCCCGTCCAACGCGTATGACGCCAAAGGTCTTCTCATCCAGTCCATTCGCGACGACGACCCGGTGGTGTTCTGCGAGCACAAGACCCTGTACGACCTGAAGGGCGAGGTTCCCGACGAGCCGTACACGATCCCGTTCGGTGTCGCCAACTACACCCGTGAAGGCACGGACGTCACGATCATCGCGCTCTCGGCGATGGTGAACGCCGCCAACACGGCCGCCGACAAACTTGCCACCGAGGGCATCTCCGTCGAGGTGGTCGACCCGCGGACCGTCTCACCCCTCGACGAGGAAGGCATCCTCGAATCCGTCGCGTCCACCGGACGGGTCGTGATCGTCGACGAGTCCGCGGCGCGGTGCGGATTCGGCCACGACGTCGCCGCACTGATCGCGACCAAGGCGTTCGGTTCGCTGAAGGCACCGATCGAACTGGTCACCCCGCCGCACACCCCCGTGCCGTTCTCCCCCGTGCTCGAACAGGCATGGCTTCCCAACGCGGCACGCATCGAGGCCGCGGTACGCAAGGTGGTGACTGCCTGACCATGAGCGACATCAAGCTGATCGAAGTTCCCAAATGGGGCCTGTCCATGGACGAGGGCACCGTCACCGAGTGGTTGATCGACGAAGGAACACCCTTCGCGAAAGGCGATCTGATCTGCGAGATCGAAACCAGCAAGATCACCAACGAGTTGGAGGCGCCGTTCGACGGCGCACTGCGTCGCATCGTCGCCAAGCCGGGCGCCACGCTGCCGGTGGGTGCGGTCTTGGCGGTATCGGCGGACGCGGCCGTCTCCGATGCCGAGATCGAGGAGTTCCTGACCGGAATCGGAGCGGATCACGTCCCCGCGCCCGAGCCGGAGCGGACACCGGGCGGGCAGCCCACTCCCGCAGAGCCGCGGGTGACGCCCACCCCGTCCGCTCCGGCGGCCCAGGAATCGGCGCGGCCACCCGGCACCACCACCGTCCCGGATTCGCTACGGGGACGGACGAATGGTGACGTCTTCGCGACGCCGCACTCCCTGCGGTTGGCCGAAGAATTGTCACTCGATCTGGGCCGGGTGGCCGGGACCGGCCGCGACGGCCGGATCTCGGTCGCGGACGTCCACGACGCGATTCGCTCGGCAGGCGGAACCGTCGCAGACGCACCGGCGCCCACTCGGTCTGGTGTGCCGGGACGCTCCGCCGAGGACGACGGCACGGTCGATGCGACACCGGTGGCACGTCGACTGGCGAGATCCCTGGGCATCAACCTGCACGACTGCCGGGCCACCGGTTCGCGGGGGCGAGTCTGCGAGGCGGACGTCCGGGAAGCCGAAAGGACGTTCCGACTGGTTCCCGAACCGGCGCCCGCGCCCGCCGGCCGTGCGGACGCCCCGCACGTGCTGCCCGAGTTCGAGACGATCCCGTTCAACTCGATGCGCAAGGCGATCGGTCAGCGCCTGCAGGAATCGAAGCGCAACGCCCCGCACTTCCGGCTCACCGCGGACCTCGAGATCGACAATCTCCTCGCACTCCGCACGGAGATCAACGCAACGGTGCCGGCAGTCAAGCTGTCGGTCAACGACTTCGTGGTCAAAGCCTGCGCTGCGGCGCTGCGCAAGGTCCCGGACGTCAACGTCCAGTTCGACGAGGCGGCGCAATCGGTGCTGAGATTCTCCGCCGCCGACATCTCGGTAGCCGTCGCCCTGCCGTCGGGCCTGATCACGCCCATCGTTCGCGGAGCGGAGAGCAAGAGCCTCGCCGAGATCTCCGGTGAGGTCCACGCATTGGTGACCAAGGCCAAGACCGGCAAGCTGACGCCCGAGGAGTTCCAGGGTGGCACGTTCACCATCTCGAACCTCGGTATGTTCGGCGTGCGCGAATTCGACGCGATCATCAACCCACCGCAGGGCGCCATCCTCGCCGTCGGTGCGGGGCAGCAACGGCCGGTCGTCGTGGACGGCCGGGTGGAGGTCCGCGCGATGCTGACCGTCACGCTGTCGTGCGACCACCGCGTGATCGACGGCGCCCTCGGCGCGACGTTCCTGCAGGAACTGCGGCGCTTCGTCGAATCACCCGCGTTGATGCTGGTCTAGGGAGTGCTGATGACTGACAAATACGACGTCCTGGTGATCGGAAGCGGGCCCGGCGGCTACGTGGCCGCCATCCGCGCCGCCCAACACGGACTCCGCACAGCGGTGATCGAACGGGACCGACTCGGCGGCATCTGCCTGAACTGGGGTTGCATTCCCACCAAGGCGCTGCTGCACGGCGCCGACGTCGCGCACACGCTGGCGAATCTGCGTCCCCTCGGATTCTCCACCAGCGGTGTCGAATTCGACATGGCGCAATTGGTCGAGTTCAGCCGCGGGGTGTCGGGTCGGTTGTCCGACGGCATCGGGTATCTGATGAAGAAGAACGGCATCGACGTGATCAGCGGCACCGCGCGACTCACCGGAAAGGGCGTGGTGGGTGTTCGGGAGGGCGGTGACCCGGCGTCGCCGCTCACCGAGTACCGGGCCGATCACATCATCCTCGCCACGGGTGCGCGCCCCCGGTCGGTGCCCGGGGTGACACCGGACGGCGATCGGGTCTGGACCTACTTCGACGCGCTCGTACCCCAGGAACTTCCGAAGTCGCTGTTGGTCATCGGTTCCGGTGCCATCGGCGTCGAGTTCGCGAGCCTCTACCACGATTTGGGCAGTGCGGTCACCCTCGTCGAACTGGCACCGCAGATCATGCCCGTCGAGGATGCCACGGTGGCCGGCCACGTGCGCCGGCAGTTCGAGAAGCGCGGGATCGAGATCCACACCGGCGCCTCGGTGTCCGAACTCACCGTCGGCGCGGATTCCGTCGCCGTGACGGTGAAATGCGCGGACGGAACCCTCGAAGAACGGGTCGTGGAGCGGGTTCTGGTCGCCGCCGGCATCCAGGGAAACATCGAGAATCTCGGGCTCGCGGACGTCGGCGTCGAGGTGGACCGCGGGTTCGTCACCACCGACGAGTGGTGCCGCACCAGCACATTCGGGATCTACGCCATCGGCGACGTCGCCGGCGCCCCGTGCCTCGCCCACAAAGCCAGTCACGAGGGCGTGCTGTGTGTCGACAAGCTGGCGGGAGCCCCGCACGTGACACCGTTGGACAAAGACTATGTCCCCGGATGCACGTACTCGCGGCCCCAGGTCGCCAGCCTCGGCCTCACCGAGGACCAGGCACGGGCAACCGGGCGCTCCCTGCAGATCGGACAGTTCGATCTGCAGGCCTCCGGCAAGGCACTCGCCATCGGTGAAGCCGAAGGCTTCGTCAAGACCATCTTCGACGCCGACAGCGGTGAACTGCTGGGCGCCCACATGGTCGGGCCCGAAGTCACCGAGCAGATCCAGGGATTCGGCATCGCACGATCCCTGGAGGCTACCGGTGACGATCTCGCGGACGTGGTCTTCGCGCACCCGACGCTGTCCGAGGCCATGCACGAGTCGGTCCTGTCGGCGCTGGGCCGCCCGATCAACATGTAGCACTCCCCGCCGAACCGTGGTTGCCCTCCGGCACCGCGGTTCGGTGGGAACCACCACCCAGGAATCGACACGTGACTGCCACACCACGAACATCGTCCGGGGCCGTGCAGGCCCCGCCCGGCCGCAAATTGCTCCGCCTCGAGATCCGAAACGCGGAGACTCCGATCGAACGCAAACCGAACTGGATCAAGACGAGAGCGAAGATGGGCCCGGAATACTCCGAGCTCGAGGGCCTCGTCAAACGCGAGGGTTTGCACACCGTCTGCGAAGAAGCCGGCTGCCCCAACATCTACGAATGCTGGGAAGACCGCGAAGCGACGTTCCTCATCGGCGGCGAACAGTGCACCCGCCGCTGCGACTTCTGCCAAATCGACACCGGCAAACCCACAGACCTCGACCGCGACGAACCCCGCCGCGTCGCCGAATCCGTGCAGGCGATGGGACTGCGGTACTCCACCATCACCGGCGTCGCCCGCGACGACCTCCCCGACGGCGGCGCCTGGCTCTACGCCGAAACGGTCCGCCAGATCCACCAGCTCAACCCCGGCACCGGCGTCGAGAACCTCATCCCCGACTTCAACGGCAAGCCGGACCTGCTCGCCGAGGTCTTCGACTCCCGCCCCGAGGTCCTCGCCCACAACCTCGAGACCGTGCCCCGCATCTTCAAACGGATCCGCCCCGCGTTCCGCTACGAACGCTCCCTCGGCGTGATCACCGCCGCCCGCGACTTCGGACTGGTCACCAAGTCCAACCTGATCCTCGGCATGGGCGAGACCCCCGACGAGGTCCACCAGGCGATGCTCGACCTGCACGCCGCCGGCTGCGACATCCTCACCATCACCCAGTACCTGCGCCCCTCCCCCCGGCACCACCCCGTCGAGCGGTGGGTCAAGCCCGAAGAGTTCGTCGAGCACTCCCAGGCCGCCGAGGAGATCGGATTCGCCGGCGTCATGGCCGGACCGCTCGTGCGCTCGTCGTACCGCGCCGGCCGCCTCCACGCGCAGGCAGTCCAACACCGCAACTCGAGCATGCAGGAGATTCCATGATGAACGACTCCGTCATCGACGACGCAAGGGTTGTCGAATTCGCCCGGCGCTGGCTCCCCTACGGCGGTGGCACCACCGGCGATCTCCTCGTCGAATTCGGGATGACACCCGCGTGCTACGTGGCCCGGCTCGGCAGGATCCTTTCCGGACCCGCCGGTCACCGGCTCGATCCACAACTGCGCGCGGACCTGCGTCACTTCGTCGCCGTGCGCTCGGCGCGGCGCTAGGCCAGGGATTCGGACGTCCGCCTCAGCCGACGACGTGCACGTCCACGCCGTCCGCGAACCGGTACGGATGGGTGGACAGAATGGGGCCGAGACTCTTTCGGAGACGGGAGATCTCGGCGCGCACGGCCACCACGTGGTCGCGGTCACCGAACAACGACACACTCAGCGACGCGGCATCGATTCCAGCGGAACCGCTTTCGGTCAGCACTCGCAGTATCTGCGCATGGCGCGGAGAGAGCGCGCGGGTCCAACTCGTATCGCCCCGCACCGTTGCCCGGGGGGACTCGCCGAGATCTAGTTCCACTCCGATGGTCGCCGGCCTGCCTTCGCGCCGTACCAGCCAACCGTCACCGAGCGGTTCCGGCACACACAGCCCCAATCCGGGGACCAACAGCGGCGTGCCGGGGCACGGAGGTGACACCCGATCGGGGGCGGCGATCCCACGAGCGTCGGCGACCCAGCCGTGCCGGTCCACCACGAGGGCCGGACCGGCGGTTGCCCCGAGCACCGGCGCCGCATGACCGCGAAGCTTCTCCAGGTTGATCGTGTGCTCCTGCCACAGTGTGGCCTCGGCCAACCGTACCGCCGTTTGCACCAGCGCCACCGTCGTCGGATGAACCGACATCGCCGAGCCACTGATGTCGACGACGCCGAGCACTTCGCCGCTCCGCGGATCGTGCACCGGAGAGCCCGTGCACGACCAGCCACGATGAGACCGTGCGTAATGCTCCGCCGAGAACAGCTGCACAGGAGTATCTTCCACCAACGCCGTCCCGATGGAGTTAGTACCCACCGAACTCTCGGACCATCGGGCGCCCTCCATGAATCCCAGGGCATCGGCGGCCTTCCGCAGGCCACGGGACCCTTCCCTCCACAGAACCACCCCGTCGGAGTCCGCGATCACCACGATGAAATTCGCGTCCTCCGCCACCTGAGTCAACGCGCTGCGAAGCTCCGGAAGAATCGAACGCAGGGCGGTACGCGTCCGCCGGGCTTCGACCTCGGCGCAGTCGGCCAGCACCACGTCCTCACAACTGTCGGGACTCACCCCGTCCGCTTGTAACCGCGACCACGACCTGCCGACGATCTCGCGCGGCTGCGCCGGTGGTCGCCGACCCGACAGCACTGCATCGTGCACTTGACTCAACAACCTTGCGTGCCGGGGAAGATCCACCCCCGAGCCGACAGCGGGAAGGCGGTGCCGAACCGAACCGGTAGTACTCACACCTCGGAGCCTACCGGGAATGTGAGCGCCGAACCATGACCGTTATGGACACACTTTCATTGGGAGAGAACGTAATCGGTCTTAATCTCGTCACAATGCAATCGACTGCAACCCTTGAACAGTCACGGCCGGCAATGCTTGGCTCTCGTGTGAGCACGGTCACATAGGAAAGGAGCTAGGGATGAGCATCGAGGGCAAAGTCGCGTTGATCACCGGCGCGGGCCAGGGCATCGGACGGGCGATCGCGTTGCGGCTGGCGTCGGACGGCTCCGACATCTCGCTCGTCGACGTCAACGCCGACCGGATTGACGCGGTGGCCGACGAGGTCCGGGCGGCGGGTTCGAAGGCGATCTCTTTGGTCGCCGATGTGACGGACCGCGATCAGGTCCGGTCCGCCGTCGACCGGACGGAGCGCGAACTGGGCGGCTTCGACATCATCGTCAACAACGCGGGCATCGCCCAGGTCGACCCGATCGCCGACGCGACGCCGGAGGACGTGTCACGGATCCTGGCGGTGAACGTCGAAGGTGTGCTGTGGGGAATCCAGGCCGCGGCCGACAAGTTCCGGGCGCGGGGGCACGGCGGGAAGATCATCAACGCGTCGTCGATCGCCGGCCACGAGGGGTTCGCGATGCTCGGCGTGTACTCGGCGACGAAGTTCGCGGTCCGCGCACTCACCCAGGCCGCGGCGAAGGAGTACGCGTCCGACGGCATCACCGTCAACGCCTATTGCCCCGGTGTCGTCGGCACCGACATGTGGGTCACCATCGACGAGCGTTTCGCAGCCCTCACCGGGGCGCCGAAGGGTGCCACGTTCGAGAAGTTCGTCGGCGGCATCGCCCTCGGTCGCGCACAGACACCGGAGGACGTCGCCGCATACGTGTCGTATCTCGCCGGACCGGACTCCGACTACATGACCGGGCAGGCCGGACTGATCGACGGCGGCCTCGTGTACCGGTAGGCCTCGCCCTGAGGTGGTGGTTTCGCGGCCGCAACCGCGGGTAGACGAGGTGGTGACGCGTCAGTGAGTTCGGGATGAAAGGGGGCAGCCGTGGACGCCGGCGACCTCGTCGAACGCACCGCCCGGTTGCGGGCCGATCTGCAGGCACTCGAGCACCGGATCAAGGAGTTGACCGACGCGTTCGACCTTCTCGACAGCACAGTTGACGGCGCTTCGCGGGAAGGGGTGATCGACAGCCTCAGCGACGCCCGGCTGGATCTGAGCACCGCGGACAGGCACCTCGAGACCGCGGTACGCAACGCCGAGAAACTGTCGATGGCCTGAACCCCCGGCATCCCGCGAGCAGATGCTCGCGGGATGCCGGGTCAGGTGACGGTTGGTCGGCCCCGGGGCCGACCGACCACCGTGATCAGTCGAGGTCGAACCGGTCGAGGTTCATCACCTTGTCCCACGCGGAAACGAAGTCCTGCACGAACTTCTGCTGCGCGTCGTCGGTCGCGTAGACCTCGGCGAGGGAACGCAGTTGCGAGTTGGAACCGAACACGAGATCGACGGCGGTGGCGGTCCACTTGGCGTCACCCGTGACACGGTCACTGCCCTCGTAGACGTTCTCGGCGGAGGCGGCCCCCTTCCACACCGTCCCCATGTCGAGGAGGTTGACGAAGAAGTCGTTCGTCAGCACCCCGGGCCGGTCGGTGAACACGCCGTGCGCCGTCTGCCCGAAGTTGGCGTTCAGCGCACGCAGGCCGCCGATCAGGACCGTCAGCTCGGGAGCGGTGAGGTTCAGCATGTAGGCCCGCTCGACCAGAAGCGCCTCGGCAGGCAACTTCTCTCCCGGCCGCAGGTAGTTGCGGAACCCGTCGGCCCGCGGTTCGAGGACGGCGAACGACTCGACGTCGGTCTGCTCCTGCGAGGCGTCGGTGCGGCCCGGTGTGAACGGAACAGTGATGTCCTGCCCGGCGTCCTTCGCGGCCTTCTCGACAGCCGCGGCACCGGCCAGAACGATCAGATCCGCGAGCGAGACCTTCACACCGCCGGACTGCGACGAGTTGAAGTCCTGCTGGATCTGTTCGAGGGTCTGCAGAACCTTGGACAGCTCGGCCGGGTTGTTGATCTCCCAATCCTTCTGCGGCGCAAGCCGGATCCGGGCCCCGTTGGCACCGCCCCGCATGTCGGTGCCGCGGAACGTGGCGGCCGACGCCCAGGCGGTGGACACCAGCTGGGAGATGGACAGCCCCGAGTCGAGGATCTTGCCCTTCAGGGCGGCGATCTCGCTGTCACCGATCAACTGGTGATCGACGGCAGGGACCGGATCCTGCCACAGCTGCGCCTCCGGGACCCACGGGCCGAGGTAGCGCGTGACGGGTCCCATGTCGCGGTGCAGCAACTTGTACCACGCCTTGGCGAACGCGTCGGCGAACTCCTGCGGGTTGTCGAGCCAACGGCGGGTGATCTTCTCGTAGGCCGGGTCGATGCGCAGCGAGAGGTCCGTGGTCAGCATCGTGGGGGCGCGTCCCGCCGACGAATCGAACGGGTCGGGAATCGTGCCGGCGCCCGCGCCGTCCTTCGCGGTCCACTGCCAGGCACCGGCGGGGCTCTTGGTCAGCTCCCACTCGTAGCCGTACAGAACCTCGAGGAAGCTGTTGTCCCACTTCGTCGGTGTGGGGGTCCACACGACCTCGAGACCGCTGGTGATCGCGTCCTTGCCGACGCCGGTGCCGTAAGCACTCTTCCAGCCCAGGCCCTGCTGCTCGATCGGGGCACCTTCCGGTTCCGGACCGACCAGGTCGGCGTCGCCTGCACCGTGGGTCTTGCCGAACGTGTGGCCGCCGGCGATCAACGCGGCGGTCTCCTCGTCGTTCATCGCCATGCGGGCGAACGTCTCCCGGATGTCGCGGGCGGCGGCGAGTGGATCCGGCTGGCCGTTGGGACCCTCCGGGTTCACGTAGATGAGACCCATTTGCACGGCCCCGAGCGGACCCGAGAGGTCACGATCACCGCTGTAGCGTTCGTCGCCCAGCCAGGTGTCCTCGGGGCCCCAGTAGATCTCCTCGGGCTCCCAGATGTCCTCGCGTCCGAATCCGAACCCGAAGGTCTTGAATCCCATCGACTCCAGTGCAACGTTGCCAGCGAAGACGAGGAGGTCGGACCACGAGATCTGCTTGCCGTACTTCTGTTTCACGGGCCAGAGCAGGCGGCGCGCCTTGTCGAGGCTTGCGTTGTCGGGCCAGCTGTTGAGGGGCGCGAAACGCTGGGCGCCCTGGCCGCCGCCGCCGCGGCCGTCGGCGATGCGGTAGGTACCTGCGGCGTGCCAGCTCATCCGGATGAACAGACCGCCGTAGTGGCCGAAGTCGGCAGGCCACCAGTCCTGCGAATCCGTCATCAGATCGGTGAGGTCGCGCTTGAGTGCCTCGACGTCGAGCTTCGCGAACTCCGCTGCGTAGTCGAAGTTCTCGCCCATCGGGTTGGACTTGGACGAATGTGCGTGCAGGACCGACAGCTCGGGCTGGTTCGGCCACCAGTCACGGTTCGTCCTCGGGCGGTGCGCCGTCGGAGTGGGGGACGGGATTGCGGGGTTTTCACTTTCACTGGTGCTCTGAGTGTTTCCCTCGTGAGCGACCGGGCAGCTATCGGACACAACATTCCTTCCGGGAGAGACCAATTTGGGCTGTTGGTCAGGGTTTCGATCGAGAAGTCTGTGTTGTCGAGCAGTCGGGGCACAGACCCCAGTAGATGACCTCGGCCTCCTCTACGAGGAAACCGTTGTCGTCCGACGCGGTCAGGCAGGGCGCCTCGCCGACGGCGCAGTCGACGTCCGCAATTGCCCCACACGACCGGCAGATCACGTGGTGGTGATTGTCTCCGACCCGCGACTCGTAACGAGCCACGGAGCCGGCCGGCTGTATCCGGCGCACCAATCCCACCGCGGTCACTGCGTGCAGCACGTCGTACACGGCCTGCCGGGACACCCCGTCCAGAACCGTGCGCACCGCGCCGAAAATCGTCTCCGTATCGGCGTGCGGACGTGCGTGCACCGCCTCCAACACCGCGACCCGCGGGCGGGTCACGCGAAGCTCAGCCCCGCGCAGTAACGCTGCGTAATCCGGCATCGACGGCACCCACCCACTATGGACTACTTTTCTGGACTCAGTAAAGAGTTTGCGGAAACAATTTGCCGTGACTTCCACTTACATACAAATGGTGGCCGATCACCGGAGAGTGGCCTGACAACCCGTCAGGGAAGCTCGGACGTGACCACGACTGACGGGACCGAATCCGGCGAGGACAATCCGACGGCACGGGGAACAGTCCACCGCCACCGCTGCCACCGTTGAGGTTCGGCGGGGTGGTGTTGTGCCGCCAGTCGGTGGTGCCGCCGCTGCCCCCACCACCCTCCCCTGTGACCGATTCCCCGTGCGCCGACCGTAGCCGCGCGCGACGCTTCGATTCGACACGGCCACAACGTGACTGGCGGGGGCCAGACCCCGTCAGTACCAGTACTTGCGTCCGCCCACCTTGCGGCCCATCAGCCCGAGGAGCAGGAGGAGAAGGCCGACTGCGCCGACTATGAGGCCTGCGATCCACAGTGACGAGATCTTGACGACCAAGCCGACGACGATGAGCACCACACCGATTGCGATCATGGCCAATTCCTCTGTGAGAGTGGCTCGGGCTTTTATGCGAATCCTAGGCGCAGGAAGCTGTCGGTGTCAGGGAACCACGGCAGCTGATCACACGGCCGGACCGGTGTCGCCCGGGGAGACGATGCCGTGATCGAACGCGTACACGATGGCGGCCGCGCGATCGCGGAGATCGAGTTTGAGGAAGATGTGCCCGACGTGACTCTTCACCGTTACGCCCGAGATGCCCAGCTCACGCCCGATCTCGCTGTTGCTGTGCCCGCGCCCGATCAGCGCGAGCACGTCGAGTTCCCGCGCGGTCAACTCGGTGAGGCGGTTGCGGTCCCCGTCGGACGACGGCGCTACGGTGCGGTACGTAGCGAGAACCCGTCCGGTCACAGCCGGGTCGAGGCAGGCGCCGCCCTCGGCGACGGTGCGCACGGCGCGAATCAGATCCTCGGCCGGCGAATCCTTGAGGATGAACCCTGCGGCACCGGCGCGGAGCGATCCGGACAGCAGATCGTCGTCGTCGAACGTGGTGAGCACCAGCACCGGCGGCGGCTGGGCGGCGGACCGGAGATCGCGGGTCGCCCGGATGCCGTCGACCTTCTTCATCCGCAGGTCCATGAGCACGACATCCGGAGTGTGTTCCGCGACCGCGCCCGGCACCTCCGAGCCGTCGGCGCATTCGCCGACGATCACGAAGCCGTCCTTGCGCCGCAGGATCCGGCGCAGTCCCGACCGCACCAGTTCCTGGTCGTCGACCAGCAGCACCCTGATCTCCGGGCCCGTCACGACAGTCCCGGAATATGCCGGAGAATCGCCGGCCGGCACGAGTCTCGGGGCAGTGGCACCGCGGCGTGCACCGACCACCGCCTGCCGTCCGGGCCGGCGCGGAGCGTGCCACCGAGCAACTTGGCGCGCTCGCGCATGCCCCGCAGACCGGAACCGCGCGAGCTGTCCGGTACCGAACCCCGGCCCCGGATCGGGTTGCGGATCGCGAGGATCGCCCGCTCCGGCTCGATCGTGAGCCGCACGTCGGCGCCCGCGCCGGGCGCATGTTTGGCGATGTTCGCCAGCGACTCCTGCGTGATCCGGTACAGGCCGAGACCGACTGTCCCGGTCACCGCGGACAGGTTGCCCTGCAGGTCGAAGTCCACCGGGAGACCCGCGCGGCGGAAGTCGTCGATCAGCTCGGGAAGGTCGGCAACCCCCGGTTCGGGGCGGGTACCCGCCGGGCCCGCGTCGAGCAACCCGACGGTGCGGCGGATGTCGGCCATCGCCTGCCGCCCGAGCCGCTCGGCGTCGGAGAGCGCATCCACGGCATCGTCGACGTCGCGGTCCTGCTCGAGCGCGCGGCGGGCCGCGGTCAGATGCAGCAGCGTGATGCTCAGCGAGTGCGCGATGACGTCGTGCACCTCGCGGGCGATCCGCTGGCGCTCACGGGTGGCGGCCTGCTCCGACTGAATCGCCTTCGAGGCCCGCTCCTGATGCAGGAGACGCAACTGGGTGAGCATCAGATACCCGAAAGCCCAGCCCAGTACGACTCCGGCGAGGGCGTAGGGCGCGCCGTCGAGTCGCCCCGCCACGCCGAACGCCGACAGGACCGCGATCGAGCTGACCAGGGTGGCGAGGCTGACCCCCAGCGACGCCGTCGCCGCGACCTCGCCGGTGAGGATCACCAGGATGAGCGGGGCGAAGTCGAACGCGGTGTCGGGTTGCTGCAGGAGCAGCAATGCGGCCGCCGCGGTCACGACGACGGCCAGGAACGGCCGCGGAAGCACCACGCCCAGTCTGATCATGTCTCCCGCAACGGGGGTCACCGCGGCGACCAGACCGCACAGCAGCACCCACCCCGGCGGCACGAAGCCGTCGCGTTGCGCGACAGCGGCACCGGCAATGGCGACGACCGCGATGTGCGCGAACACCGGCACGGCGAGCGGGTAGTCGTACTCGCTCTCCGCCACGCGTCGACGAAAAAATGTCGTCACCTGCACACGACCAGCGTAGGCGAACACTCACCCCGGCCGCGTCGTCTCCGGAGCGGACGCGGCCTCCGCCCACGGTAGGAGACGAGAACGCGACCGTGGCACGGCGAAACCGCCTCCGCGGATCCGTAGCGTTGCGGGCAACAACGAAACCAGGGAGGTGGCCGAGATGTCGTGGAACGATTTCCGTGCACGCCGGGCGGTACTCGAAGAGGTCCTGGCGCGGGCACACGTCGACCCCGCGCTGGCGTTGCGGTTCGACGAAGTACCCGGCGCGATCCAGCTTTTCGGTTCGTCCGACAATATTCTGCTCGCCCTGCAGCACCGGTGGAGCAACCATCTCGCCGCCCGTCTCGACCAGGCGGTCGAGGACGGCACGCCCGTGAACGCGGCGTGGCGCGAACTGGCGAATGAGCAGCCTGCGTTGCGCGCGCTCCTCGACGCCGCGGCCGCCTCGTCGCTGCGACTTCGCGGCTCCCAGCGCGACGAGCAACAGATGATCGAAGCCCACACGACCGGACGCGCGTCCGGCCACCGGAGCGACCGGCGGCCGCTCGGAACGCGACCGCCGACGATGACCCCGGTGTGACTGCTGCATGCCACCAGGACTGAATGGAACCAGGGCTACGCGAAGGCAGCCTCGAACGCGTCGAGCGCGTCGTCCGGGTCGTTCTTCGCCCAGCCCTCGAGCCCGACGACGCCGGTGTAGCCGATGTCGCGGAGGGCGGCGGCGACGGCCGGATAGTGGATTTCGCCGGTTCCGGGTTCGCAGCGTCCGGGGACGTCGGCGACCTGGATCTCGCCGATGTAGGGCAGCGCTTTTCGGACGAGCTCGACGAGGTTTCCCTCGCCGATCTGGGCGTGATACAGGTCGAGATTCATGCGCAGATGCGGGCTGTCGACCGCCCGGACGAGAGCGAGGGTGTCGGCCGCGGTCGCGAACGGGGTGCCCGGATGGTCGACGGCGAGGTTGAGGTTCTCGAGCGTGAACACCCGGCCCGCCTGTTCGCCGAGTTCGGCGACCTTCCGCAGGGTGTCGGCGGCGGTGAGCCACATTGCGGGCGTCACGGTTTCGACGGGACGAACGGGCAGTCCCCGGTTGTCGAGTCCGGTGCCGTGCAGGTTCAGCCTCGGGCAGTCGAGCCGTTTCGCGACGTCGAGGGAGTGGCGTGCGGTGGTGAGCAGCGCCTCGATGCCGTCGTGTTCGGTGAGGTTGCCCTCCAGATAGCCCGTCATCGACGAGAATTCGGCACCGCTCGCGGCGAGGGCATCGATGTCCTTGGTGGACCAGTCCCAGATCTCCACCTGGAGTCCGCGTTCGGCGATGCGCTGGACGCGGTCCGCGAACGGCAGTTCGAGGTAGAGCATTTCGGCGCTGGCGGCGAGCGAGTACGTCATCGGGGTCACCGGTCCAGTTCGACGGCGGCGCCGGTCTCGACGCTGCGGATCGCGGCGAGCGCGATCGACAGCGCGGTGCGGGCATCCTCGCCCGTCACGACGGCCGGTGTGTGGGCGCGGATCGCGCCGACGAACGCGGTCAGTTCGCCCACGTAGGCGGTGTGGAGGAGGTCGGTGTCGCGGCGCGCGGTGTCGGCGTGCTGCCCGTCGGGGCCGTAGTAGGTCATGTCGGTGCTGAGCCCGCTGCCCGCGGTGACCATGCCGCCGGAGCCGAACACCTCGGCGCGGACGTCGTATCCGTACAGCGCGCTGAAACTCGCCTCCGCCGTGGCGATGGCACCGTTGTCGAATTGCACGGTGACGACCGCGGTGTCGAGGTGGCCCGTGCTCTTGGCGTCCGGTCGCACCAGGGCGTCGGCGATCGCGTGCACCCGCACCGGTCGCGCACCCGGATTGAGGAAGCACAGGGTGTCGAAGTCGTGAATGAGCGTTTCGAGGAAGATGGTCCACTGCGGGATGCGCGCCGGATCGACGGTGAACGGGCCGGGGTCGCGCGTCAGCGAACGCAGCAGGTGTGGGGTGCCGACCTTCTGCGCGTCGATCGCCGCGCGGGCGGCGGCGAACCCGGGAGCGAACCGGCGATTGAACCCGACCTGCAGGACGATGCCCGCGTCGGCGGCCGCCGCGATGGCGCGGTCGGCGTCCTCGAGGGTCACGGCCATCGGCTTCTCGACGAAGACGTGCTTGCCGGCGGCCGCCGCCGCGACCACCAGGTCGGTGTGGCTCCGCGCGGGGGCGGTGATCAGCACCGCATCGACCTCGTCGCTGGTCAGGACGTCGTCCACGGCCGTGGTGGCGAGCGGCGCGCCCAGCGTCGCGGCGAGACGCTGCGCCGACTCGCCGACCGGGTCGCTGACCGCGACGAGCGAAGCTCCGGGGACGAGGCGGGCCACGATCTCCGCGTGATTCGAGCCGATGCGTCCGGCGCCGATCGTCGCGATGCGGACCGGCTGGGAAGCGGGCGTCGCCGTGCGGACGGGTGCGGTTTCGGTGAGTGACATGGATGCGCTCCAGAGCGGTGAAGGGTGGAGGTAGAGGCGAACTAGTACGTTCTAGTTCTAGACCGTAGAACTCGTGAGATCATTGGTCAAGAGCGGCCCCGAGCGCGGGCCCGGGAGACAGGAGTCGTGCACGTGGCCGAACCGGTGGCGGGATCGACCGGTGGTGCCCGTCCGACGATGGGCGACGTCGCGCGAGCGGCCGGAGTCTCCACGGCGCTCGTCTCGATCGTGATGCGCGGGGTTCCCGGCGCCAGCGAGGCGACCCGTCAGCGGGTGCTCGAGATCGCCGACGGGATGGGCTACGTGCCGGACCGTCGCGCACAGAAATTGCGCCAGGCCAGTTCCCGGCTCCTCGGCGTCGTGTTCGAACTGCAGCAACCGTTCCACGGCGATCTCGTCGAACAGATCTACGCGGCGGCCACCCGCCGGGGTTACGACGTGATGCTCAGCGCCGTCGCCCCGAGTCGCGCCGAGCAGGTCGCGGTCCAGGCGCTGATGCGGGAACGCTGCGAGGCCGCGATCCTCCTCGGCTCCCGGTTCGACACCGACGAACTCGGCGCGCTGGCCGACCGCCTGCCCGCCCTCGTCGTGGCACGCGCCAGCGGTCTACCCGGAGTCGGCGCCGTGCGCGGCGACGACGTCGCAGGCATCACCCTGGCCGTCGACCACCTCACCGAACTCGGGCACCGGAACATCGCCCACATCGACGGCGCCGACGCTCCCGGCGGCGCCGACCGGCGGGCCGGCTTCCTGGCCGCGATGGACCGGCACGGACTGTCGGATTCGGCAACGGTCGTGGCCGGCGGGCCGACGGAAACCGAAGGCGCACAGGGCATGCACGAACTGCTCGAGTTGCCCGCTCCCCCGACCGCGGTCGTCGCGTTCAACGACCGGTGCGCCACCGGCGTCCTCGACCTACTGGTCCGCCGCGGCCGGGACGTGCCCGCGGACATCTCCGTCGTCGGCTACGACGACTCCCGCCTGGCGCGGATTCCGCACGTGCAGATGACGACGATCTCGCAGGACGCCACACACATGGCCGACGCCGCGGTCGACGCGGCGCTGGCTCAGATCGCCGGGGGCGAGGCCGTCGACCTCGTGCTCGCCCCGCACCTGGTCCGCCGCGCGACCACCGGCCCTGTCGCACAACAGAACTAGATCCGGCCGGCGAGGAGGGCCTGCACGAAACCGCGGGTGCTTGCCGTCTGCGGCCGGCCGGCGACCTGGACGAGGGAGATGGTGCGTTCGACTCTCGGCTCCAGGGGGATGTGGACGAGCCCGGCGAACGAGATCATGGGGAGCACCAGTTCGGGAACCGCGGTGACGCCGAGCCCGGCGGCCGCCAATCCCGCTACCGCGCCGATGTTCTGCGCCTGCATGACCGGTCCGAGTTCGATGCGGGCGTCCTCGACGGCCCGGCGGACGGGCGCCGCGATGCTGCTCTCGGGACCGAACGCGATGAACGGCTGCCCGGCGAGATCGGACCACTGCAGCACCGGCCGTTCGGCGAACGGATGTGTCGGCGGGACCGCGCAATAGAAGGAGTCGCTCGTCAGGACGTCCTGTTGCAGGCCGGGCAGAATCCCCGACGTGGTGACCAGGGCGAGGTCGACCGTCCCCGAGTACACGGCGTCGAGAACCTCCTGACGCAGGCCGTCACGGATCTGGAGCCGCACATGGGGATGCTGCTCGCGGAAGTTGACCACGTACGGGGGAAGGAACGTGGCCGCGAGCGAGGGCAGGCACGCCACCGTCACGATTCCGCGGTCGCCGGTGACGAATCGTTCGATCTGGGTGAGCCCGTCGTCGAAGTCGTGGAGCATCCGCCGGGCGTGCTCGATGATCTCCTGCCCGTGCGTGGTCAGTTCGACGCGGCGGGTGGTGCGCTCGAACAGCGTGACGTCGAGTCTGCGCTCAGCCTCGGCGACCGAGCGGCTCAGCGAGGACTGGGACACGTCGAGGGCGTGAGCAGCCGACGTGAAGCTCTCGTAGTCGGCGATGGCGACGATGCTCCTCAGGTGGGAGATCCCCAGATTGATGCTCATGTGCATCAGTATGGCCGCTATTCATGCGCCGAGCAGTCCCGTTCGTCGGCCGATCCACGCAACCCATTAATGAGCCAGAATCATGAATCGATCAGTCATTGATATTTGACGCGCAATTGTGAGGCGCGCGACACTGAGACTCCGTTTCGAAGGAGGTCACATGGTTGCCGCACTCGGGTTCGCCACGATCGCGTGTTTCCTGGCGCTGGCGTTCAGCCGCCGGGTCTCGGTGCTCGTCGCGCTGATCCTCGTTCCCATCGCGTTCGCGATCGTGGGAGGGTGGGCACCCGACCTCGGGGAGATGGTGGGCGACGGCCTCCTGAAGGTCGCGCCCGTCGCCATCATGATCGCCTTCGCGGTCCTGTACTTCAGTCTGATGGTCGACGTGGGACTGTTCGACCCGGCGATCCGCCGGATCGTCCGGTGGGCGGGGGGCAATCCCACCAAGATCGCCGTCGGAACCGCGGTGCTGACGCTGCTCGTCGCGCTCGACGGCGACGGAACCTCGACCTTCCTGATCACCATCTCGGCGCTGCTGCCCATCTACCAGCGACTCGGGATGCGCCCGGTCGTCCTGACCGGCATCGTCTGCCTGGCCGCCGGTCTGATGAACATGATTCCGTGGGGCGGCCCGACCGTCCGCGCCATGGCCGCGCTCGACCTGACCAGCGCCGACATCTTCACACCCGTCCTGCCCGCGATGGGCGCCGGGGTCCTGTGGGTTCTGTTCGCCGCCTACATGATCGGCCGCACGGAACGGAAGCGGCTCGGCGTCACCGAACTCGTCTCTCCCGGCGAAGGCGGTCCCGGCACCCCGCACGTCTCCGACCTGCCGGTGCGTACCCGCCGCCACCGGGCGGTGATGGCGTTCAACACGGTGCTCACCCTCGTCCTGATCGTGATCCTGCTGTTCCAACTCGTGCCGCTGGAGGTGGCGTTCGCCATCGCCTTCGCGCTCGCGCTCGCCGTCAATCGCCCGAAGTGGGACGATCAGCAGGCCCTGTTCGCGAAGCACGGCGGCAACGTCACCATGGTGGTGGTGATGATCCTCGCGGCGGGCGTGCTCACGGGAATTCTCAACGGCACCGGGATGATCACCGCGATGGCGCAGACGTTCGTCTCCTGGATTCCGCAGTCCGCCGGCTCCCTGATCCCCGTCATCACCGCGGTCACGTCGATGCCGCTCAGCCTGGTCTTCACCCCGGACGCCTACTACTTCGGCGTCGTTCCGGTGCTGGCGGAGACCACCGCGTCGTTCGGTGGCGACCCCGCCGAGATCGGCCGTGCCGCCATCCTCGGCCAGATGACGACCGGATTTCCGCTCAGCCCGCTGACCGCCGCGACGTTCATCCTGATCGGACTGAGCAAGGTGGACCTCGGCAAGCACCAACGGTTCATCTTCGGCTGGGCGTTCGGGACCACGATCGTGATGACCGTCGTGGCCCTGTTCACCGGTGCCATCTCGCTGTGATCGTCCGCAACACCAACGTCCGCGACACCACCGCACCCGTCGAACCAGCAAAGGACTCTGAACCCGTGACACCATCGAGCACCCACGGCAGCGCCCCGCGGAGCGTGCGACTCGGCGCAGGATCCGGGTTCTCCGGGGATCGCATCGACCCCGCAGAGAAACTCGCCCGGCACGCCGACCTCGACTACCTGATCTTCGAATGCCTCGGCGAGCG
Organism: Rhodococcus pseudokoreensis; assembly: GCF_017068395.1. NCBI lineage: Bacteria > Bacillati > Actinomycetota > Actinomycetes > Mycobacteriales > Nocardiaceae > Rhodococcus > Rhodococcus pseudokoreensis. The sequence goes on from NZ_CP070619.1 coordinate 2,259,647, forward strand.
CACCGTCGCCGCCGGAAACGCTCGCCGGCTGGACAACCCGGACGAAGGTTACGATCCGCTGCTCGCCGCACGCATGCGCGCGGTGCTCCCGCACACCCTCGCGTCCGGGACCACGGTGATCACCAACGCCGGCGCCGCCAACCCGCTCGCCGCCGCGGAACTGGTCTCCGGCATCGCATCCCGGTCCGCCGACCGGCCGGTCCGCATCGCCGCGGTCACGGGCGATGCGGTGCTCGAGCAGGTGCGGCGCCACGACCCCGTCGTGTGGGAAACCGGAAAACGCCTGTCGGAGCACGAGGACGTGCTCGTCTCTGCGAACGCGTACATCGGTGCGGAGGCCGTGCTCCCCGCGCTCGAACTGGACGCCGACGTCGTCGTCACCGGCCGCCTCGCCGACCCGTCCCTCTACGTCGCCCCGCTCGCCCACCACTTCGGATGGGACCTGGCTGATCACGAAACCATCGGCGCCGCAACCGCAGTCGGGCACCTGCTCGAATGCGCCGGGCAGCTCACCGGCGGGTACTACGCGGACCCCGTCACCAAACCGGTGAAGGGCATGGCCGATCTCGGTTTCCCGTTCGCCGACGTCCGCGCCGACGGATCGGCGACGTTCGGCAAGCTCGACGGTTCGGGCGGCATCCTCACCGAACGAACCTGCGCCGAGCAACTGCTGTACGAGGTGGGTGATCCCACGACGTACCTGACCCCGGACGTCACCGCCGACTTCGGCAACGTGTCGTTCGGCAGCGCCGGACCCGACCGCGTCGCCATCACCGGTGCAACCGGGCGCCCCCGCCCGCGGGAACTGAAGGTGACTCTCGGCTTCCGCGGCGGCTGGCTCGGCGAGGGGCAGATCAGCTACGCGGGACCGCGCGCCTACCCCCGGGCCCGGCTCGCCGCCGAGATCGTCACCGAACGACTCGTCGACGTGCACGGCTTCACCGAGGACGCCGTCTCCGTCGAATACATCGGCGCCGGTGCGGCTTTCCGCGGACTCGACACGGACGAGGATGCCCACGAGGTCCGCGTTCGGGTGACCGCCCGGGCACGGACCCGCGAGGAAGCCGACCTCGTCGGCTGGGAGGTGGAAAGCCTGTACACCAACGGACCGGCAGGTGGCGGCGGTGCCCGGCGCTCGTCGATCGAGGTGCTCGCGATCCGCTCCTGCACCCTCCCCCGCGAACTCGTGCCCACCCGCGTGCATCTCACGGAGGTGTCGAAATGACCACGCCCACAACCGTTCGACGCATCGACGCACTCGCGGACGTCCGCGCCGGCGACAAGGGCGACACGCTCATCGTCGCCGTGCTGGCCCGGGACCGCGCCGCCTACGACCTCCTCGAGCGGAAACTGGCCGCGGACGTCGTCGCCGCCCACTACGGTGAACTGATCACCGGACCGGCCCGGCGCACCCGCCAGCCCAACCTGCTGGCGATGGTGTTCGAACTGCCCGGCGTCCTCGGCGGCGGCGTCACGGGTTCACCCGCACTCGACGGGCACGGCAAGACGCTGGGCTACCACCTGCTCAGTCTCGAAATCCGGGGCGTCTAAACGGGGTTCGGGTTCCGCGAGCCGGCCAGGGTGGCGGCGAGCGCGGGACGATCGAGCTTGCCGCGCGGCGTGCGCGGCAGGCTGTCCACCACGAGGACCTGGACCGGCATGCTCGGGCTGGGGAGGGTCGCGCGCAGATGCCGCCAGATCTCGGCGGTGCTCGGGGCGTCGCCGTGCACGACGATCGCGGCGGCGGGCGCCTCCCCCATCCGCGCGTCGGGAACCCCGATGCACGCGGCCTCCGAGATCCCGGGGAGCGCGGTCAGTGCCGCTTCGACGGCCGCGGGTTCGACATTGAGTCCCGCCCGGATGACCGTGTCGCTGTCGCGGCCCAACAACTGCAGGCTGTTGCCCACCACCCGGCCGCGGTCGCCCACCGTCATCCACCCGTCGTCGGGGCCGTTCACCACACCGTCCTCGGTGAGGTACCCGTCGAACAGCATGTCGCTGCGCACGTGCACCAGGCCTTCGCGGATCTCGGCGTCGACGCCGTCGAACAGGTCGCCCGCCGAATGCTCGTCGGCGGCGCCGAGACCCCGGTCGTAGGACACGAAACTCAGTTCGGAGGCTCCGTAGAAATGCACGAGCGACGCATTCGGCAGGACGTCCTGCAACGCCTCACGCCCCGTCCGCGGCCACCGGGCCGCCGAGGACAGCACCTCGCGGACACTGTCGACGGGGCCGATCCCCGACCGCACGACGTCCCAGGCGATGGTCGGCACCGAGTACAGATGGGTGGCCGCGTCGCCCAGCGACTGCGTGACCGGCCGCAGGTCCACGGTCGCGCCGCGGCTGAGACCGTGGATCGCGCCGTACAGGAAATGGGTGTGGTCGAGGACCCCGGGCACCGACACGCGGTCGCCGCCGCCGATGTCGAACGTCGTGTCGGAGCGGTCGAGGGTCGTGGCCCACGATCGCTGGCTGCGCACGAACAGCTTCGGTTCGCCGGTGGTGCCGGAGGTGATGCCGACCAGCAGTTCGGCGCCGGGGTGTGCCCGGCCGGCGATGCCGTCGGATTCCAGGGTGGCGGCCGTCTCGACGGTCCCGTCGAATCCCAGTCTCCGCAGCCGGCGATGCTGGTGCGGCGCGGCCACGACGGCTCCGGGTTTCGCGAGTTCGAGCACCCGCGTCAGCTGCGCGGGCAGCAGGTGCCGGTGCAGCAGGACGACGCTGACGCCCGCGTGCATCGCCGCCGTCACGACGACCAGCGACCCGACATCCGACGTCGGCAGCACGGCGACCCGGTCCATGCCGTCTAGCCCGGCCGCGGTCCGGGCCACGCGCGACCAGAACCGGCCGTAGTCGACGGTCTCGCGGGCCGAGACGATCGCGACCGCCTCCGGGTTGCCGGCGGCGCGTCGGGCGATGCGTTCGGCGGGCAGCTCAGTCATCGTCCACTCCCCGTGCGACGAGGGCGTCGCCCATCGCGTCCGCGGTCCGGAGTGCACGCACCAGAACCGGTGTGGCCAGCGCCGTCATCGACCATTGCAACCCTCGCGCCTTCCGCGCCTGCGCCACCTCCTGCACGATCCCGGTGAGCAGCGGGATACACCGGATCGCCAGCGCGAGGAGCAGCCCGATCCGATCCGGGTCGACCCCGACCCTCCGCAGCGGCCCGAGCGCGCGCGAGACCGTGTCGAGCATGTCGGTGACCCGGGTGGTGAGCGTGACCAACGCGGCGAGCGCCACCGAGATCAGCAGCACCCCGCACACGACGACCGCCCGCGACGGCGACGTGATCAACACTTGGAACACCGCGATGATCAACAACATCCACACGACGGGGCGCAGTTGCGCCACCGCCACCCGCCACGGGATGGCGGCCACCACGAACAGCAGTCCGACCAGAACGACGACGACGCCGACCTCGAGCGGGGTGCGCACGAACACGGTGGACGCGACGATCGACAGGATCAACAGCAGCAGTTTCAGGCCGGCCGGCATCCGGTGCAGCAGCGAGTCGCCCGGCCGGTACAGCCCGATCATTCGACCAGCTGCCGGTACGCGGGGACGGCGTCGTCCGGGCTGCCGTCGAACGCGACGAGTCCGTCGTCGATGACGATGACCCGTTCGAAACTCTCCAGCAACGCCAGTTGGTGGGTCACGACGATCACCTGCTGGTCCATCGAATCGAGCGCCTCGGAGACGACGCGCGCGTTCCGCAGATCCAGCAGCGTGGTCGGCTCGTCGGCGATGACCACCTCGGGCCTGCGGATGAGGACGGCGCCGATGGCGAGCAACTGCTTCTGGCCCCCGGACAGCAGGTGCGCGGGATGCTCGGCGTGCTTGTCGAGCCGGAACCGCACCAGGATCTCCTCGACGCGGGCCGCGATCTCCTCTTTGCTCAGACCGGACCGGCGCAGCGAGAACGCCAGATCCTCGGACACGGTGGGCATGACGATCTGGGTGTCGGGGTCGGTGAACACGAACCCGACCTTGCGCCGCACCTGCGCGCCCTTCCTGGCGGCGTCGACGCCGTCGACCGTGACGGTGCCGGACGTGGGCTTCAGCAACCCGTTGATCATGCGCGCCAGCGTCGACTTGCCGGAACCGTTGGATCCGATGATGCCGACGCGACGCTCGGCGAAGCGCAGGTCGACGCCGCGCAGCACCTGGCGGTCACCGAACGCGTGACTCACCGAGTCGAAGACGATCTCACTCACGACACACGCTCCACGAGCACGGCGATGCCCTGCCCGCCGCCGATGGCGCACGCGGCGAGTCCAAGCGCCGGTCCGTCCTCGCGCAGCATCTGACTTGCCAAGCGCACCAGCAGGATCGCGCCCGACGCCCCCCACGGGTGTCCCATGGCGATGGCGCCGCCCTGCGGGCAGAGCACGGATTCGTCCAGTCCGAGTTCGTCCGACACCGCCAGCACCACCGACGCGAACGCCTCGGTGATCTCGACAACACCCAGATCCGCCACGTCGTGTCCGGTTCGCTTCAGGAGTTTGCGGATCGCGGGAACCGGGCCGAGCCCGGGCAACGCGGGGTCCGATCCCGCGACCGCGGAGCCGAGTACCCGCAGCGCAGGCAGTCCGGCGGCCAGCGTCTCGGTGGTCACGGCCAGCACCGCGGCGCCGTCGGAGATGCCGCACGAGTTCCCGGCGGTGGCCGTTCCGCCGGCACCGAAACTGGGGCGCAGTCGCGCGAGCCGGGCCTCCGTCATGCCGACGCGAATGCGCTGGTCCTTCGCGATGTCGCCGATCGGCACGATCTCCGACGAGAAATCGGCGGCCGCCGCGAGGGTGTGCGACCGCGCCGCGTACGCGTCCTGCCGCTCACGGCTGATGCCGCGAACCCGGGCGAGATCGTCGGCGGCCACGCCCATGTCGGGGTCGGGAAAGCCGTGCGGCGCAAAGGGAGCGCGGGTGTAGCGCACCGGGTCGGCGCCCGAGACCGGCGGCCAGAACCGCCACGGCGCGGTGCTCGCCGATTCGACGCCACCCGCGAGGATCAGCTCGTCGGCGCCGCTGCGGACGCGCAGCGCGGCCTGCATCACCGCGTCGAGGCCGGAACCGCACTGACGGTCGACGGTGACCCCGGGAACCTCCACACCCATCCCCGCCCGCAGGGCGGCGACCCGCGCCGGGTCACCGCCCGGTCCGAGACAGTTGCCGAGCACGACGTCGTCGACCTCTGCGTCGAGGCCCGACCCGCGCAGCGAGTCCAGGACGTCGCGCAATACCGGGGCGGCCAGATCGGTGGTGGTCAGATCGGCGAACCCGTGCCCGGCATTGCCGATCGGCGTCCGGCGCGGCGCCACCAGTACAGGGACAGAGCTCATGCCAGCCAGTCTCTCACTCGGCCCCGGGCGACCTTGCCACTGGCGGTCCGCGGCAACGCCTCGATCGGCACCCAGCGGCGGGGCATGGCTTCCTTCGACAACACCCGGCGGGCGCGCGAACGGATGTCCGCGATCTCCTCGGTGCCGTCGAGTTCCACCACGGCGGTGACGGTCTCCCCGAGCACCGCGTGCGGCGATCCGACGACGGCGACCGCGTCGACGCCGTCGAGGGTCTCCAGGATGCGTTCGACGTCTTCGGCGACCACCGTGGTGCCGCCGACGTTGATCGCGGATTCGCCCCTGCCGCGGACAATCAGCTCGCCGTTGTCGCGGAGTTCGGCCAGGTCACCGACGCCGAACCAGTCCGGTGCCCCGATCACGCTGTACGGCGAGCGGACGTACAGCAGTCCGTCGCGGATGTCGGCGTCGACCCCGTCGAGCAGCCGCAGCGGTTCGGGGACCCGCCGCGCTGCGACGAGGGACAGTTCCGCGGCGCCGTAGTACTCGACGATCTCGATCCCGTCCGCCACCGCGCGGGCGCCGTCGTCCAGTGCGGTGCCTGCGACGATCGCGGTGCGCAGCTTCGGGGCCTTCCCCACCACGTCACGGAGAACGGCGGGCACGGCGTGCACCACCGTCGCCCGCGACGGGTCGTCGGTGACGCACGCTCCACGCCACAGTGCGTGCACTGCGCCGAACAGGTGCATCGTGGCGTGCAGCGGGCCGGTGATCAGCACGTGGTCCGTGGCGTCGATCCCGGTGATCGCGGTGAAGGCGGGGAAGCTGTCGTACCAGGACGCCGCGGTACGCGCGAGCGGGCGGGGCCTGCCGGTGGAACCGGACGTGGCCACCAGCAGGAAAGCCGACGGCGGAACCTCGGGCCGGTCGGGACGGGCGTCGGGGTTCTCGACGATCACCGCGGTCCCCCGCCGCGCGGCGGCGCAGACGCAGATCAACGCGTCTGCAAGCGGCAACTCCGACGCGTCGTGGACGGACGCGTCGGAGCAGTGCTCGTCGATCGCCCGGTCGAGTTGGGCGTAGGTGTACGTGCGGCCGTCGACGTCGAGTGCAGGCTGATCGCCGGCGCCGCCGAGTGCTGCAATCACGTACGGATGAGGCCGGGGTACGCGCGGTGCACACTCTTGGCGACGACGGTGGCGACGACGACCTTCAGCGCGTCGCCGGGGATGAACGCGAAGTTGGTGGTGATGGCGGCGCCGACACCGAGGTCGGTGCGCAGCAGCAGACCGATGGTGCCGAACAGGTAGATGATCACGATCCCGCCGAGGGCGTTGATCAGCAGACCGAGCGCGATCGGGTACTTCGGCAGGATCCGGGCGGTGAGGAGGCCGATGACCAGCGTCGCGGGAAGCCAGCCGATGAGGTATCCCGCGCTGGGACCGGCGAGCGCCGTCAGTCCGGTGCGTCCGCCGGACAGCAGTGGGAGTCCGATCAGGGTCAGTGCGAGGAAGACCGCGACGGCGGCGGTGCCCTTGCGCGCCCCGAGCACGGCGCCCGCGAGGATGACCCCGAGCGTCTGCAGCGTGATCGGCACGCCGCTGAAGCCGACCGTGATGGCGCCGGGCAGACCCAGTGCCGCGATCAGTGCGGCGAACACCGCGATCTGCGCCATGTCCCGCGCTGAGATACCGAGCCTCGACACTCGAGCACTCCCGACTTCTGTCATGACGACTCCTCTTGCTTCAAACTTGAACGACGTTCAAGGTAGCAGGTCGGCGCCGCCAACGGTGCGGCAGACTCCTGCACCTCGCCCACATCGGGCGACGTGCGCGCCCCGGCCCGCGCTGCGCCGATCCCCGCCGCGACGACGAAACAGATCCCGGCATCCGCCGCGTGGTCCGGTACCTGGTGCAACACGACGAGCCCGATGATCAACGCGAACGCCGGTTCGAGACTCATCAGCGTCCCGAACGCCGCCGTGTTCAGCCGGCGCAGGGCGAGCATCTCCAGCGTGAACGGCACTACCGGCAGCAGTATCGCCAATCCCAGCCCGATGATCAACAGGTCGGGCGTCATCTTCGCGAGCATCGACGGTCCGCCCACCACGGTCGCGACCAGTCCGGCGACCGGCATGGACACCGCGAGACCGTTGATACCCGCCACCTCGTCCCCGACGCGCTGGGTGAGCAGGATGTAGAACGCCCAGCACGCGGCCGCGCCCAGAGCGAACAGGATTCCGACCGGGTCGACGCCGCCCACCCACGGTTGCGTCAGCAGCAGCACCCCCACGGCCGCCAGCGCCGGCCACCGGAGGCGACCCCGCCCGTGCACGACCGCGACACCGAGGGGTCCCAGAAACTCGAGCGCACTCGCGGTGCCCAGCGGGATCCGGTCCACCGCGGCCATGAACAGCAGGGTGACCGCCGCCGTGACCACCCCGAGCAGGATGCACGCGACGAGGGAGGAACGCGTGAATGCCTTCGGCCGGGGCCGCACGATCACGGCGAGCAGCACCCCGGCCCAGGCCAGACGCAACCAGGCGGCGCCCTCGGCGCCGACGCGTTCGGAGACGCCGACGGAGATCGCGAGTCCGGTCTGTACGCACAGCATCGAGGTCAGCGCCATCGTCGCGCCGACGCGGGTCGGGTTCCTGGTCATGCCCTGCATTGAATGACAACCCGACCGTTCACGTCCACGTGACTTTCTTGGACAAACCGTTCGGGTATCGCGAACAATACGTAGGTGGACACCCGACGCCTGCATCTCCTGCTCGAGCTCTCCCGCCTCGGCTCGATGCGTGAGGTCGCCGAGACGCATCGGCTGACCACCTCGACCGTCTCCCAGCAGATCGCCGCGCTGGCGAAGGAGACGGGTGCGCCGCTCGTCGAACCGATCGGCCGACGGGTGCGGCTCACCCCGGCCGGTCGCCGGCTCGCCGATCACGCCGTCACGATCCTGGCGGCCGTCGACGCCGCCCGGCTCGACCTCGACCCCCACGCCGAACCGGTCGGCACCCTGCGCGTCGGGGGGTTCGCGACGGGGATCCGGGTGTCGCTGCTGCCCGTCGTCGCCGAACTGGCGCTCACCCACGCACAGGTGGACGTGGTGATCAGCGAATACGAGCCGGTCGAGGCGTTCGCTCTGCTCGCCGACGACGAACTCGACCTCGCCCTGACCTACGACTACAACCTGGCGCCGGCGTCGCCCGGCGCGGCGCTCGAGGCCGTCCCGCTGTGGTCGACGGCCTGGGGACTCGGCGTCCCCGCACCCGCCGCCGATGAACCCGCCGACGTCGCGTCGTACGCCGATTCGCCGTGGATCGTGAACTCCCGCAACACCGCCGACGAGGACGCCGTCCGCACGCTGGCCTCGCTCGCGGGTTTCACCCCGCGGATCGCCCACCAGATCGACAGCCTCGACCTCGTCGAGGACCTCATCACCGCCGGCTACGGCGTGGGCCTGCTGCCCGCCGACCGTCCCACCCGCGAAGAGGTCACCGTCCTGCCGCTCGCCGACCCAGAGGTGGTGCTGACGGCGTACGCCGTGACCCGCCGCGGCAGGTCCACCTGGCCGCCGCTGCGACTGGTCCTCGACCGCCTCGCCGCACAACGGACAAACTCCCCACCCGCTCAGCGGCGGGTGGGGAGTCCGGGGTCCTAGCGTGACGCGACGGCGGACGCGGCGTCCTTCAGGGTGCGGGCCGCGACCTGCAGCCCTTCGAGCTGTCCGAGTTCGACATCCTCATGCTCGATGTTGACGGCCATGTCCGGGTCGACCTTCTGCAGCGCCGCGAGGAACCGCGACCAGAAGTCGACGTCGTGGCCGCGGCCGACGGCGACGAAGTCCCACGCCGAGTCCTCGGGCCACTTGTTGACCACGTGCTTGCCGCCGAGCCCGGTGGGGTTCTGGTCGGCGGGGATCCGGGTGAACCGGTCGTCGAGAACACCGTAGATCTTGCAGTTCTCGTTGATCCGGGTGTCCTTCGCCGCCGCGTGGAAGACGAGGTCGCCGAGCCAGTCGACGGCGGCGACCGGGTCGATGCCCTGCCAGAACAGGTGCGACGGGTCCATCTCGGCACCGACGTTCGTCGCACCGGTCTTCTCGACCAGACGCTTCAGCGTCGGCGGGTTGAACACCAGGTTCTGCGGATGCATCTCGATCGCGACCTTGACCCCGTTCTCACGAGCGAGCGCGTCGATCTCCTTCCAGAACGGCACCGCGACCTGATCCCACTGGTAGTCGAGAGAGTCGAGATAGCCGCTGTCCCAGGTGTTCACGTGCCACGCGGGCCACTGACCGCCCGGGTGCGCGGCGGGCAGCCCGGACATGGTGACCACCCGGTCGACACCGAGCAGGCCGGCGACGCGGATGGCGTTGCGCAGGTCCTCGGCGTCCTCGACGCCGACCTCCGGATCGGCATGCAGGGGGTTGCCGTTGCAGTTCAGGCCGGCGATGGCGACGCCGGTCTCGTCGAACACCTTCAGGTACTCCTGCGGCGACACCTCGCCGGAGAGGAGTTCCTTGACGGGCAGGTGCGGGGTGGGCAGGAATCCGCCCGCGTTGATCTCCGCGCCCTCGAGCCCGAGGGACGCGATGGTCTCCAGGGCCTCGCGCAGGCTGCGGTCGTGCAGGATGGCGGTGTAGACACCGAGCTTCATGAGTGGTCCTTACTGGTGAGAAAAGTGTGGGTCGGGCGAGGGGGCCGGGTCAGCCGATCTTGACGGCTGCCCCGTGGGAGCGGGCGGACTCGGCGACGGCGGTGACGATCTGCATGCCGCGTAGGGCGTGGGCGAACGTCGGCAACGGTCCCAGGTTGTCGATGCCGGCGATCTGGTCGAGGAAGGCGCGGGCCTGGTAGGCGAAGAACTCGGCCTTGCCGTGTCCGACGCCGCCCGCGTCCATCGGCAGGCCACCCTGGATGTACGGGTGCTGCGGGCCGACGATCACTCGCCGCTGACCGTTGACGGTGCTGTCGATGCCCTCACTGGACACCGAGAACTCCGCGGCGCGCGCCAGATCGAAGGCGGCGGAGCCGGACGTCCCGAACAACTCGAATCCGAGTCCGTCCGGAAGCTGGTGCGCGACACGGGAAGCGGAGAACGTGCCGACCGCGCCGTTCTGGAAGCGCGCGGTGAACGTCGCGAGGTCCTCGTTCTCGACGGGAGCCATCTCCCCGGTGGTCTCGGCCTTGGTGTGACCGTACGTGACTCCGGCCGGGACGGGACGTTCGGTGATCACCGTGGCGAAGGTCGCGCCGCTGATCTCGACGATGGGGCCGCACACGAACTCGGCCATGTCGAGCAGGTGGCTGCCGACGTCCGCGAGCGCGCCGGTGCCGGGCCCGCCGCGGTGCCGCCAGGTGATCGGCGAGGTGGGGTCGAGGCCGTAGTCGCACCAGTAGTGCCCGTTGAAGTGGATGATCTCGCCGAGACGCCCGGTCTCGAGTTCGTCCCGGATCGCCTGGATCGCGGGTGAGCGGCGGTAGGTGTATCCGACGGTCGCGATCGTGTCGGCGTCCGCCGCCGCGGCGACCATCGACTCGGCGTCCGCGATCGACCCGGCCAGCGGCTTCTCGCACAGCACGTGCTTCCCGGCGGCGAGGAGCCCTTCGACGATCTCCCGGTGCAACTGGTTGGCGACGACTACGCTCACCGCGTCGACGTCCGGGGATTCGGCGATCGCCTGCCAGCTGTACTCGGCCCGCTCGTAGCCGTACCGCTTGGCGGTGTCGTCGGCCACGGCCTCGTTGGTGTCGGCGACGGCGACCAACCGCACGTCGGGACGGTCGGTGCCGAACAGCGTCGACGCAGTCCGGTACCCGGCGGCGTGCGCTCGTCCGGCCATGCCGCCGCCGATGACGGCGACACCGATCGAGTTGGAGGTCATGAATGAGGCCTTTCGAGAGGGTGATGAACGAGCGGGGTGTCCGGTTCGGAGGTGCCCGAGCGTGTGCGGAAGCCTCCGGCTAGTTCGGTCTATTTGACCGGTCTAGTACGACTACTATGAGCTGAGTCACGCCGCGGTGTCAAGCCCTACGCGGAGCGACGCACGAATGCACACGTCGAGAGGCCGTCACGACAGACCACAGGCGCGCAGCCGCGGGTTGATGACGGACGAAAAGTATTGCGTGAGTATGCAGTCCGAATCAGGACACGCCGGACCGCGGACCCTCCACCGACGCCGACACCGGACCGGTGGTCCGGCGCACGACGAGCTGGGGCCGCAGCACGATCGAGGCGGGCTCGGTGCGCCCCTGGTCGAGACGTTCGATGACGGCGGCGACCGCCTTCGCGGCCTGCTCCCGCGGTTGCTGATTGACCGACGTCAGGTCGAGGTGCGCGAGTTGCGCCAGGGTGCTGTCGTCGTAGCCCGACACCGAGACGTCCTCGGGAATCCGCAGGCCCACCCGCCGCAGTTCGGTGATGAGCCCGATGGCGCTGCGGTCGTTGGCGGCGATCACCGCGGTCGGCAGTTGCGGCCGCGCCAGGAGGGTCCGCGCCGCCTCGGTGCCAGCACCGTCGGTGAAGTCGCCGTCCACCACGTCGGCGTCGAGTCCGTGCCGCCGCATCGCGCGCGTGTACCCGGATCGCCGGTCGGCCGCGATCGTGCCGTCACCGCCGCTGAGGTGCGCGATCCGGCGATGCCCGAGCCCCACCACGTGGTCGACGACGGTCCCGATGCCCTTGCCGTCGGCCGTCCGCACCACGTCGACGTTGCCGCCGACCCGGCGCCCCACCACGACCACCGGAACCCGCTCGGCGAGTGCGTCGAGCACACCGGTGCCGAGTTCGGTACCGAGCAGGATCAGCGCCTCGCACCGGAAGTCGAGGAGCGTCTCGACGACCTTCTCTTCCCCGTGGGTCGGGGTGACCGCACCCAGCACCACCTCGTATCCGTGTTCGTCCGCGGCGGCGACGAGGTACTCGACCATCTCGGCGTGGAAACTGCTGCGAATATCGGCCATCACTCCGACGAGATGCGTACGCCGAAGCGACATCAACGCGGCCGTGCGGTTCGGCCGGTAACCCAGCTCGTCCGCCACCTCGAGGACGCGTTTGCGGGTCTCGGCACTCGGTCCGGCGACACGGCGGAAGACCATGGACACCAGGGCCTTCGACACACCCACGCGGTCGGCGATGTCCTGCATCGTGACGGCGCGTTTCGCAGCCTGCGCGGGGCCGTCACTCCGAGCGTCGTCGTCGCGTTGCATACTCAGCCCCTTCACCCTCGCCGGACCACGAGACACCACAGCGTATCCGACCCGAAAGCGGAACCACGGTGGCGGTTCGGCTCGTGCACGGAATGCGCGCGGCAACCCATAGTAGCCCGAACTAGACCGGTTCAATACACCCGGCTAGATCCCCGGCGGTAGGTGCATTCCGGCCGTCAGGGCAGGCTGAAGGCATGGACTCACGTGGGAGCGGCGATGCGCTGGCAACACTCGCCGACGCGATGGCCGGCGAACTGACGGTCGACTCGGCCGCGGTGCGCGAGGCACTCGCGCAGGTCGCGGCCGGTCCGGCCGGCAGGGCGGCGTTCGCGGAAAAGGTGCGTAGACATCAGGTCGAGCTGACCCGTTTGCGGAGGCGCGAACGCGAACTCGGGGTGTTGTTCTCGAGTGCCCGCGAACTCGCCGAACTCCGCGACATCGACGCACTCCTCGGACGGCTGGTGAGCCGCGCCCACGAGATGATGGGCACCGACGTCACCTACCTCTCGGAGTTCGAACCCGCGACCCGGGAACTGAACGTCCGCAAGACCGTCGGCTCGGTGACGCCGCAGTTCCAGCACCTGCGCGTTCCCCCGGGGATGGGACTGGCCAGCCAGATTGCCGATTCCCGTGCTGCACAATGGGTTCTGCGGTACCAGGACTACGCGGAGGGACCGCACGAGGAGCTGATCGACGACGCGGTCTCCGCGGAGGGGATCGTGTCGATTCTCGGGGTGCCCATGCTGTCGGACGGTCACGTGCTCGGCGTCCTGTTCGCCGCCACCCGCCAGGAACACACGTTCACCCCGGACGAGATCGCGGTACTGTCCGCGCTCGCCGATCACGCATCGGTGGTGCTGCAGACCGCGAGCACCCTCGAGCAGGTCCGGAGGTCCGAGGACGAGGCCCGCACCGCGCTCGACCGTCTGACCGACCATCTGCAGGACCGGGACCGCTCCACCGTGGTGCACCAGGAACTGATCGAGGCGGTTCTGGTCGGTGGCGGATTCGAGCAGGTGGCAGGCACACTCTCCACCGCACTCGGACGTACGGTCACGATCGTCGACCGGGAACTGCATCCCGTCGCCTCCCACCCGGCGCCCGCCGACCCGCTGTCCGTCCGGTTGCCGCAGGTGGTGCGCGATGCCATCGCGTCGAGCCGCACCACCGGCCACTGCGTCCGCGTCGACGACCCCGTCACTCCGATCGTGGCCGCGGTGATCGCGGGCGAGCTCTATTTCGGCGCGGTGCTGGTCGGCGCCGGCGATACCGAACCGGGACCGGTCGACGAGCGCACCATCGAACGTGCGGCGCAGGTCGGCGCACTGCTGGTTCTGCAACAGAACGCGATGGCCGACGCGGACCTCCGTGCCCGGGTCGAGTTGGTTGCCGACCTGCTCGACCCGGCACCGGAACGGCGCCGTGACCTGGAACGTCGGGCGCGCGCCCAGCACGTCGCCCTCGCAGCCCTCGAGACCGTGGTGCTGATCGCCGTCCCGGCCGAGGACCGCGCCACCGCTGCTCGTGCCGCGACCGCATTCGTCGGCGGCCACGGCCTCGTCGGGGAACACGCGGGCGTCGTCGTTGCCGTTCTCACCGCGACCGCCCCACCCGAGCTCACCGCGGACCTGCGCAACCACCTGCGCGAGACGTTGCACGGCCCCGTGCTGACGATCACGACGCCCCGGGCAGGTTTGCCGGACGCGCTCCCCGCACGATTCGAGTCGGGGCTGCGCACCTCCCGTCTGCTTGCCGCGCTCGGCACCACCGACGCGGCGGTCAGCACCGACGCGTATCTGCCCTACGCGCTGCTGTTCGACACCGATGCGCGGACGTTGAACGCATTCATCGACGAGACGATCGGGCCGGTGCGCGCCTACGACGACGGCAAGGGAACGGACCTCCTCGCCACGTTGCGTGCATTCGTCCGCAACGAGGGAAGCCCGACGAAGACGGCGCGGGCCCTGAACTACCACACCAACACGATTCTGCAGCGACTCCACAGGCTGGAGATGCTGCTGGGGCCCGAGTGGCGCGCCGACGAACACCTGTTCCGGATCTCGGCAGCGGTGCGTCTCGACGAACTCAGGGGACAGTGACGGTCACACATTCCTGACCGACAAGCATGTGCGATGAGTACATGTCGAGGTCGTCGGTGCGGCCCTACTGTGTGAACCGAAGCACAGAACAGGGTTGCCGTCGGGGCTCACCACACGCCCCCGCCCGTGAGTACGTGGAGGAACACAGTGCCCGTCAACAGCCGCATCCCCGGTCTCAAGGATTCCAGCGCGCAGCAGCGCCGCACAGTGATCGCCCAGAGGACCGGCCTGTCCGAACTCGACGTCGCCGTCTTCGATCCCGGGCAGGGTCTCGGCATCGATCAGGCCGATCACATGATCGAGAACGTCGTCGGGGTCATGGCGATCCCGGTGGGTGTCGCAACCAATTTCACCGTCAACGGGCGCGACTACCTCGTCCCGATGGCCACCGAGGAGCCGTCCGTGGTGGCCGCGGCCAGCAACGCCGCCCGGATGGCGCGGGTACACGGGGGCTTCCACACCTCCAGCACCGATCCGGTGATGCAGGCCCAGATCCAGATCCTCGACTGCCCCGACCCCGAGGCGTCCCGGTTGCGGGTGCTCGAGGCACGCACGGAGATCATCGAACTGGCCAATGCCCAGGATCCGATGCTGGTCCGATTCGGCGGCGGCGCCCGCGACCTCACCGTGCGACTCGTCCCGACCCGCACCGGCGTGCACGTGGTGGTGCACATCCACGTCGACGTGCGAGATGCCATGGGCGCCAATGCCGTCAACACCATGGCCGAGGCGATCGCTCCCCGGCTCGCCGAAATCTCCGGCGGGCGTTCGTTGCTGCGGATCTTGACGAACAAGGCGGACCTCCGCACCACCCGGGCTCGGGCCGTGTTCGACAAGGATCTGCTCGGCGGCGCAGAGGTGGTCGACAACATCGTGCATGCGTCCGCGCTCGCCGAATCCGACCCCTACCGCGCCGCGACCCACAACAAGGGCATCATGAACGGCATCACCGCCGCCGTCCTGGCCACCGGAAACGACACCCGCGCCGTCGAGGCCGGTTGCCACTCGCATGCGGTCGCCGCAGACGGCCGGTACACGGCGCTGTCGCACTTCGAGAAGACCGCGGACGGTCACCTCTCCGGCACCCTCGAGGTGCCGATGGCCGTCGGGCTGGTGGGCGGCGCCACCAAGGTGCACCCCGTCGCGCAGGCGGCGGTGAAGATGCTCGGCGTCTCCACCGCCTCGGAGCTGGCGGACGTGATCGTCGCGGTGGGGCTCGCGCAGAACCTGGGAGCGTGCCGCGCCCTGGCCGCCGAGGGAATCCAGCGCGGCCACATGAGTCTGCACGCCCGCACCATCGCCGCCTCGGCCGGCGCCACCGGCGACGAACTCGAACTCGTGGTCACGCGGCTCATCGACGATCAGCGCATCCGCGTCGAACACGCGGAAAAGGTGCTCGCCGATCTCCGTTCCGGACACTGACATGACCACCCCCGCGAATCCCGACCCGGTGTGGCGTCCGGCGCCCCACGAGTTCGCCGACCCGTCGCTGCCGTCCGCGGTCCGCATCTACGAAGTCGGACCGCGTGACGGGCTCCAGGCGGAGTCGACGCTCGTGCCCACCGCAGTCAAGGCGGAGTTCTGCCGCCGGCTCGTGGCCGCCGGGGTCCGTTCACTCGAGGTGACGAGTTTCGTTTCCCCGAAATGGATTCCGCAACTCGCCGACGCAGAGTCGCTGATGGCCGAACTCGACCTGCCCGACACCGTCCGCCAGGTCGTGCTGGCCCCCAACCAGCGGGGGCTGGAGCGAGCGCTCACCGCGGGGGCCCGCGAGATCGCCGTCTTCGTCAGCGCCACCGAGACATTTGCCCGGAAGAATCTGAACACCACCGTCGCCGGGGCTCTCGGCAATGCCCGGCCGGTCGTCGAGGGAGCGCACGCCGCGGGTATCGAGACCCGCGGCTACATTTCGATGTGCTTCGGTGACCCGTGGGAGGGACGGGTCGATCCCGGCCGCGTCGCCGCTGTCGCCGCGGAACTGGCGGGCATGGGATGCACGTCGATCTCCCTCGGTGACACCATCGGCGTCGCCACCCCCGGTCACGTCCGCGCGGTGCTCGACGCCGTGCAGGCCGTGGGTGTTCCGATCGGCTCGATCGCCGGACACTTCCACGACACCTACGGTCAGGCGCTCGCCAACGTCCACGCCGCACTGATCGCGGGAGTCACCGAATTCGACACCGCAGCGGGAGGACTCGGCAGATGCCCCTACGCGAAGGGGGCCACCGGGAATCTCGCCACCGAGGACCTGGTGTGGATGCTGCACGGCCTCGGCATCCACACGGGCATCGACCTCGATACCCTGACCGACACCTCGCACTGGATGGCCGGGCACATCGGCCATCCCAGCCCGTCGCGGGTGGCGACAGCCCTGACCGCCGCCCGTTCCTAGAGCACGACACCCCCTCACACGGAAGTACAGACGATGTCCATCGAAAGCCAGTCAGCACCGCAGGCGCCCCCGCCCACCGACGATCAGGCGCCGCGCCCCCGTTACCTCGAGGTGTGGGGCGACACGGTGGCCGGACGAGACCTCGCCGTCTCGGTCGTCATCGGTATCGTCCTGAGCGTCTGCGCGCTTCTCGGCGCGACCGCGCTGTTCAATTCCTTCGTCGCGGATTCGTCTCTG
The DNA here is from genome assembly GCF_017068395.1 of Rhodococcus pseudokoreensis. Classification (NCBI taxonomy): domain Bacteria; kingdom Bacillati; phylum Actinomycetota; class Actinomycetes; order Mycobacteriales; family Nocardiaceae; genus Rhodococcus; species Rhodococcus pseudokoreensis. The sequence continues at coordinate 2,276,884 of NZ_CP070619.1, forward strand.
GCAGACGCATATGCGCTTCTGGTCGGGATCGCCGGATGCCTCGTCGCGGGCGTCGTCAGCGGAAAGTTGTTCCGCCCCAAGCGGAACATCGCCGTCGACTCGTCGGAGGGCGACGCGGTCGGCGACGTCATCCGGGTGCTGCAGGAGGAGCGCCGCGGTCTGGGTTCGGTCGACGATCTGCCCGCCCAGACTGTCCGTGAACTGAAGGACCTCGACCTCTACGACCGGTTCGTCGAGGCCGAGAATCGGACCCACGAGACGGGCGGACGACCATGAGCGTGCTGTTCACCAACGACGTTCTCGTCGCGATCGCGCTCGGCGTGATCGGCGCCATCGTGTTCTCCCTGATCGGGCTGGTGTCCGGGACCGACGAGACGGCCACCATCGCACCACTGACCCTGCTGGTCATCCTGCTCGGCGCCCCGCCCGCGGCGGTGTTCACCTTCTTCCTCGCCGGCGCCGTCGCCAAGCACATGACCCACGCGGTGCCCACCACGTTGCTCGGCATCCCCGGCGACACCATGGCCGTGCCGTTGATGCGCGAGGCACGGTTGCTGCGCAGCCTCGGTGTGCCGCACATCGCTCTGCGCAAGGCGATCTCGGGTGCGATCATCTCCGCGTTCATCGCCGTCCCCGTCGCGGTGCTGTTCGCAACCCTGCTCGCACCGGTCGCCGACACCGTCCAGTCCATCGCGCCCTGGTTGTTCCTCGTGGCCGCCGTCGCGATCGCCTACACGTCCCCGGGCAAATGGTCCGGGGTGGCCGCGCTCGTGCCGTTCGTCGTTCTCGTCCTTGCCCTGAAGTCGCTGACCAAGAGCTACGACGTCTCCCTGAACATCAGCTACTTTCTCGGCATCGCGGTCGGCCCCCTCATCGCGGATCTGTTCCTCGTGCTGGGTGCGTCGGGACGCAAGGACATGGCCCGGAAGGACCCGGCGACGGTGTGGCTCGCCCCCGAGATCAAGGGGTGGAACGGATATTTCCCGAACCCGTTCCGGATGCTCGACAGTAAGCAGACGGCGCACGTCGCGGCGACCGCGACGGTATCCAGCGCAACGTTCGTCTTCAGCCCGGTCGCCATGACCGTGCTCATGGGCGAGGTCGTCGGATCCCGGGTCAAGCAGGGCTACCACCGGTTGACGTCGGTCATCGCCGCCCGCAACGGGACCACCGAATCGACGTACATCGCCGAAGCGCTCATCCCGCTCATCGCGTTCGGCCTGCCACTGAGTCCGGTCGCCGCAGGGCCTGCCGCTCCCCTGTTCAACGCCCCGCCGGTCTTCACCACCGACGACGGCACCGGGCAGATCCGCAACCTGTCCACGGCACTGACGAACTGGGAGTTCCTTCTCTACGGTCTCGGCGCGGTGCTGATCGCCGCGATCATCGCGTACCCGTTCGCGATGAACTTCGCCCACCGCGCGGCCACCCTCGTCGTCCGGCACGTCAGCCACGAGGCGATCATCGCCACCTTCACCGGCCTGGTCGTCGTCATCAGCGTGTGGGAGGGCGGCATCCTCGGACTCGCCGTCACCCTCACGGTCGGACTCGTCGGCGGTCTCCTGTCACGGGCGTTCAAGATCCACGCCGGCGTCCTGTTCATGGGGTACTACGTGGCGGTCCTCAGCGTTCCCGCCATCCTCGCGCTCTGACCACGCCGGTTACGCGGTGACCAAATCGATGGCGATGGCCGATCCCTGCGGGTCGACGACGGCGTCCAGGATGGTCTTCTGCGTCTGGGTGAGGTGCTCGGCGCACGCCGCAGCGGCTGCCGGTCCGTCGCCCGCGAGGATCGCACGGCACATCGTCAGGTGCTCCGCCAACGAGACGTCCAGGCGGTCGGGGCGGGAGTGAGCGATGTTGCGCAGTCGCTCGGTGTGCGGCCGGAGTTCGGCGATCGAGCGGGCCAGTTGCGCGTTCCGGGTGTGCGCGATGACGGCCTGGTCGTAGGTTTCCGTGAGCGCGTAGAAGCGATCATGCCGGGAGTCGGACGGCGCCTCCTCGGCGATTGCCCCGAGCGCTTCCGCCACCTCTTCGAACTGCTGCCGCGCAACACGATCGCGCGTGACGGCCTCGGCGACCATCCGCGCCGCGGCCGCCTCGAGCAGGATGCGCAGTTCGAAGAGGTCGCGGACGCTCTTGATCGAGATGGGAGCGACCCGTGCGCCCTGCCGGTCGACGAGCGAGACCAGCCCTTCCGCCTCGAGCCGAAGGAAGGCCTGCCGGACGGGGGTACGGGACGCCGAGTATCGCGAGCCGACGTCGAGAGCGCTCAGCGACTGCCCCGGCGACAGAACCCCGTTCAGGATGTCCGCCCTGAGCTGCCCGTATACCTGCTCACTCTTGCTCTCGCCCGCCATGCATACATCCTAACGTTCGCAGTGGTATGAGCTAAGGTATACATTGATGCACACCATTGAAGAACACTATCCCGAAGCAGGCGTCCGATCGTGAACGACGTGCACACCCCCGAACGAACCGTGCCGACGCGCGCATCCCGACTGCGTCGTCACGGACTCCGGTGGGCTGCACTGATCGCACTCTCGGCAGGAGGCTGGGCGCTCGGCGAGAACATCGGACTCACGGCAGCGGGTCTCTTCGCCGCCCTGATCGTCGCGGCAGCCCTGGCCGTCACCGGATGGGGTCCGTCCCGCGTGCCGAGCTCGCTGGGCAAGCTTGCGCAGGGCGTGCTGGCCAGCGCGGTCGGGCTGATGGTGCACCGGGAGACGATCGCCGCCCTGGGCTCGCTGTGGGTGCCGGTGGTCTCGATCGCGGCCGCGACCCTGGTGATCAGCGTGGCGGCCGGCGCCCTCCTCGCGCTGCATCGCGACGTGGACGCGGTGACCGGATCCCTTTCCATGACGGCGGGCGGCGCCACCGGACTCGTCGCGATGGCCCGCGAACTCGGCGGCGACGACCGCATCGTCGCGGTGGTGCAATACCTGAGAGTGGCGCTCGTCGTGGTGTCGATGCCGATGATCGTCACGTTCGGCTTCCGCGCAGATACCGGCACGGGAACGGTGACGGCCACCGACGGCGGCGGCGCCGAATGGTATGTGGCACTGCCGTTCCTGGCACTGTTCATCGTGGGCGGCACCGCCGTGGCGTCACTCCTGCGACTGCCCGCCCCCGCGACGCTGGGGCCGCTGGCGGTGAGCGCCGGATTCGAACTCGGCGGCTGGAGCGACGCGGTCTCGGTCCCGCCGATGCTGATGACCGCCGCGTTGATCCTCATCGGCTGGCAGGCCGGGCTCGCATTCGACCGGGCGAGCCTGCGGGCGATCGGACGAATCCTGCCGTACGCCGCGCTGCTCACTCTCCTGGTCGGGGCGGCCTGCGCAGGCCTGGGCGTCCTCCTCGCCCACCTCACCGGAGCGAGCCTCCTCGAGGCCTATCTCGCCACCACCCCAGGCGGTCTGGCGGCGGTGCTGGCCGTGTCGGCCTCCACCTCCTCCAACGTCACGTTCGTCGCGGCCGCTCAGGTGCTACGCCTGGTTATCATGCTCGTCACCACCCCGATCATGGCGAAGGCATTCGCCCACTTCAGTTCTCGGTGCCGGCGAGCGTAGCGGGTTTGTCGGCAGCCGCCGGGCTGCAGATTGGTGTGTCAGGGTTCGATCAGCCGTAGACGCGCGAGATGAAGGCGTCGAGGTTGTCGCGAACCCGCGCGATCCTCTCCTCCGGTTCGAGATCCTCGCGGTACTGCCTGCCGAGCGCGGGCGACTTCTTCCGGCGCGCGTACAGCGAGCACGCGAGATCGGCGCACATGTACGTGCCGATCGAGTTGCCCCGGCGTCCGGACTCCCCCGACTTACGCGCGGTCATCAGTGAGACGCCGCCACTGGCATGCGTCGTCATGCAGACCGTGCACATCTGCGCGCGTCGATAACCGCCCGTCTCGTAGCGCAGCGCGACGCCGACCAGACGACCCTCCCGCGGCACGACGACATAGCAGCGGCCGGGAAACGACGGGTCGCTCCAGCCGAGGAAGTCGAGATCCTCCCACGGCCGATCGTCCAGGTCACGAGGAACCGGTAGGCGCTTGGCGTCGCCTTTGGAGCAATTGATGAACGACGACCTGATGTCGTGTTCGGTGACGGGTTCCATGACGAAAAGAACTCCTTCTGTCGACGGGTGGACAAAGCCTCGTGACACTACGGACCACGGCAGCGGCGGGCAACGGATTTTCGACGATGGCAAACGGGAACCATATTCAGCAAAACCCGCCTCTAGTTGAGTAATTCCTTTAGTAACAGGGGAAAGGTATGTTTTTAGCATTGAATGTGGAACACTGGTCTGATCGGAACCCAAGCCGAGAATGCTGTAGCCACGGCACTCTTCACGGCAGCGCATGGACGTGCGGCCGGTGACGAGAGCGCAGTCTGAGTGAAGCCGCGGCCTGCGCGAATCGGCGGGTGCGGGGCCGGGGCGGGAGAACAGCATGGTGACGAATTCGGAGGCCGCGCACACATCAAGGCGCGCCGACACAGGGCACGGACCGGGCCGGAACCGGCCCCCGACTGTTTCGCTGTGCATCCCCGCCTATCAGGCGGAGCGTCATCTGCAGACAACCCTGGACAGCGTTCTGGCGCAGACCTTCACCGCCCTGGAAATCGTGATCGTCGACAACAACAGTTCGGACGGCACCCGCGAGATCCTGGAGAAACTCCACGACAACCGTATCCGGATCATCCGGAACAAGACGACGGTGCCGATGGTGGACAATTTCAACCTCGCGATCCGCGAGAGCCGGGGACGATACGTCAAGTTGATCTGCGCCGACGACACCATCGAGCCCGACTGCATCGCAACACAAGTCGCGGTACTCGAGGCCGACGACAATGTCGCGCTCGTGTCCGTGCGAACCGATTTCATTGACGACGAGGGCGCCCTACTCCGTCCAGCGCGGGGGCTCCGGGGAATCGTCGGACGCAATTCGGGACGAACCGTGGTCCGGCGAATCGTCCGGAGCGGCAGCAACCCCATCGGGCCCCCGGTGGCCGGGATGTTCCGGCGGGTCGATTTCGACAGATGCGGCGGGTTCCGGGGCGAACTCCTCTTTCCCATGGAGCTGGACCTTTGGTCGAGGCTCGTCCGGAAAGGCGACTTCTTCGGCGTGCCGAGGACACTGGCGTCGTTCCGGATCGGCAGCGAATCCACCACTGCATTGACCTCGGCGCGTTCGCAACTCGCTCAGCAACTCGAGTTCACGAGCCGATTGGTCCATGACCCCGAGTGGCAGGTCCCGCTGTCCGACCGCATACTCGGCCGAATCAACGCCTACGACATGCAGATGCGCCGAAGTCTGCTGTTCGCCCTCAGCGCGCTCCGCGCGTCGAGGCGCCGACGTGCACTCGGATCGGAGAAGGGCCGGGAACGACCGGGGTGAATTCTACCGGAAACGAACGATTCACTGCGACGAACGATTCACCCATCAGCCTCCGGACCGCGGCATTCCTCCGGAGAAGACCCAAACTTCAGCAAGACAAGGGCACTCGAAAGCCCCTATTACGCAATGGACGTGAAGGCCATGGATGCACACGTGACCGAGATACACCCCAACGACAATCCGAGGAAGAGCACAACGAGACCGACCGTGTCAGTGGTGATGCCGGCACTGAACGAAGCGAAGAACCTGCCTTTCGTGGCGGCCCGGATGCCCACAGGCATCGACGAACTCGTGTTCGTCGACGGAAACTCCGTCGACGACACCGTCGCGGTCGCCCGGCGGTTGTGGCCCGACGCGAAGATTCTGACGCAGACCCGCAAGGGTAAGGGCAATGCGCTGGCCTGCGGGTTCATGCACGCGACGTCCGACATCGTGGTGATGATCGACGCCGACGGATCCACCGACCCCGCCGAGATCCCGGCGTTCGTCGACGCACTGATCCACGGTGCGGACTTCGCGAAGGGAAGCCGGTTCATCGCCGGCGGCGGGAGCGCAGACATCACGTTCACCCGCAAGCTGGGCAACTGGATGCTGAACTCGTTCGTCAACATGGAATTCGCCGTCTCGTTCACCGATCTCTGCTACGGATACAACGCGTTCTGGCGTCGGCACGTTAGCGTGATGTCGCTGCCCGAGACAGACCGCCCCGACGCGCACTGGGGTGACGGCTTCGAGATCGAGACGCTGATCAACGTCCGGATGGCGACTGCAGGCCTCGGCATTGTCGAGATTCCGAGCTTCGAACGGCGCCGGATCAGCGGCAAGAGCAATCTGAACGTCGTGCGCGACGGGTTCCGAGTGCTCCGGACGGTGCGAATGGAATACCGCAACGGCACGAAAATGACCGCGAAATCGGTCGAGCGGCCCACCTCGCTCAGCCGCCGATCCGTCTACTCGTGGCGGTCCCGCGATCGCGGTGATTACGTTGCCCGATGAAGTCCCGGCCGCCGGGCATTCGCTCCTGGACCCGACCGACGAATCTGATGTGGGCCCGGCCGAGTCCCTCTCCGTCGTTATCTGCGCCTACACCACTCGGCGCTGGTTCGACCTGTGCCTCTCGGTGCAGTCGGTGCTGTGTCAGGAGGGTGCCGATCTGGAACTCATCCTGGTGATCGATCACTGCGACGAGTTGTACGTCCGCGCGTGCAACCGATTCCGCACGGACGAGCGGGTGACGGTCCTGGCGAATGCGGATACCCGCGGACTGTCCGGGGCACGCAACACCGGTGTCCGAGCCGCCCACGGTGACGTGGTTGCGTTCGTCGACGACGATGCCCGCGCCGAACCGGGGTGGACGCAGGCCCTCATGCACCACTACCGCAATCGTGGAGTTGCCAGCGTGGGCGGGTATGCGGTCCCGAGCTGGCCCGGGGAACGCCCCGCGTGGCTACCGGAGGAATTCGACTGGGTCGTCGGCTGCAGCTACGTCGGCCTGCCGACGCAGGTCGCACCCGTTCGCAACCCGATCGGCTGCAACATGTCGATGCGCCGCTCCGTTCTGTATTCGGTCGGCGGATTCAGATCCGAGGTAGGCCGCGTCGGCTCGGTTCCGGTCGGTGGTGAGGAGACCGAACTCTGCATCCGCATCCGGGCGAACCTGAACTCCAATCGGATCCTGTTCGACCCGCACATGCGGGTTCAGCACCACGTGTCGGCGGACCGCGCCACCCTGCGCTATTTCGTGCGGAGGTGCCATCACGAGGGACTGTCGAAGGCGGTTGTTGCGGAACTAACCACCGCATCGGACGCACTGAGCAGCGAACGCAGCTACACCCTTCACGTACTGCCGCGTGCGGTGCTGCGCGAAGGGCTGTCGATGCGAAGGGACGGCCTCGCGCGGGCAACGGTCCTGCTGTTGGGTCTGGCAGTCACCACCGCCGGGTACATACAGGGCAGGGCCGCCATCCGTCTACGCACCGGGAGGACCTGATGGATCCCGCCGCACCGGCTCTCACGCTCCGCCCCGCCATGGACAGTCCCGAGCGCCCGGCGTGGGACGGTGCGGTGTGGACAGGCGAGGTGTGGGTCGACGCGATCGAGGATGCCGCACGGCTCAACCGCGCGGCGGGGATCCCGGTCCGCTGCCGACTGGCGGACGCGGAGGGCTACGGCCGGGCACGACTGCTCGTGCGTGCCTGCGGTCGCCCGCTCGGATTCGTCGAGATCGAGGTGTCGGAAGGTTCGGTGAACTTCGGCGAGCTCAGGCGCCGAGTCGCGGGCCTGCGAGTCACCGAGCCGGACCGTTCCCTGCGGACCGGTCCGGCTCGCGTGGCCGACGGCGACGCCGTGCCAGTGACGGTCGTCATCTGCACACGCGACCGGGTGTCTATGCTGGGCGCGGCGCTCCGATCCGTACTCGCGGTGGACTATCCGGCGTTCGACGTACTCGTCGTCGACAACGCACCCAGAACCGACGCCACCCGGCAGTACGTGCTCGGTCTCGCGGATCCGAGGGTACGCCTGATCCGTGAACCCCTCCCGGGCCTGTCGCGGGCGCGGAACACCGGGCTGTCGGCGGCCACAGGCGACATCGTCGCGTACACCGACGACGACGTCGTGGTCGACCGCCACTGGCTGTCCGCGCTGGTCGACGGGTTCGGCCGGGCACTGTCCGTCTCGTGTGTGTCCGGGATGGTGCCCGCCGGCGAGATCCGGACTCCGGCGCAGGCCTATTTCGACCGGCGGGTCGGCTGGTCGGATTCGACCGACGCCCGGGTCTTCGACTGGACCGCGCCGCCCGACGACGTTCCCCTGTTCCCCTTCACCGTTCGCTGTTACGGCACGGGTGCCAACTTCGCGGTGGAGCGGGATGTGGTTCGCCGCCTCGGGGGTTTCGACGAGGCGCTCGGGGCCGGCTCCCCGACCGGCGGGGGCGAGGACATCGACATGTTCTTCCGGATTCTGCGCTCGGGGCGTCGACTCGTTCACGAACCGGCGGCGATCGTGTGGCATCGGCACCGTGCGGACGGTGAAGGGCTCCTCGTCCAGTCTCGCGGCTACGGACTCGGGCTGGGAGCGTGGCTCGCGAAGATTGCGGGCGACCCCGAGATGGCCACGCTCGCCGCGACGACGGCGGCCCGGCGCGGCGGCGCATTCGTTCGCCATCTCAGAGCCTCGTCGAACGAGACGGCTCCCCCGACCGACCTGGCAGGACTCCTGCCCGCGGGCCTCGGCTCCACCACCCTCCGGTCGATCGTGAAGGGACCGTGGGCCTATCGGTCGGCGCGTCGGGAGGGACGGTCGCCCGCGCCGTTGCGGCAGTGGACCGCGCGGCCGCCAAGTACGTTCCCGCGTCGTTCAATGGATGAACTGTGACTCCCGGCATTCCTCCCATCGAGGCGCGGCGTGCCGACACCGAGCACCCCGCCGAGCGGAACCTGCGCCTCAACACCAACGCCCTGATTCTCGCCAATGCCCTGGCGGGCCTTCTCGGACTCGCCTTCTGGGCCGCCGCCGCCCGGCTGTTCCCCGCCCGCGAAGTCGGGGTGGCATCGGCGCTGATCACGTCCGCCGTGATGCTGTCGACGTTGTCGATCCTCAGTATCGACACGATGTACGAGCGGTTCCTGCCATTGGCGGGCACCCGCACCGGAGCATTACTCAAACACGGATTCCTCCTGGTTTCGGCGACGTCTCTGCTGTCGGGGACCGCGCTCGTGGTGTTCGGACCCCGCGACCCACTGTTCGAATCCGGCTGGGCGAAGATCTGTTTCCCGGTCTTCGTGATGGTGCTCGGTGTGTTCACCCTGCAGGACAAGGCCACCGCCGGACTCGGGGTGGCGAGATGGTCGGCCGCGAAGAACGCCTTCCACGCGGCGGCGAAACTCGTCGCCCTGCTCGCGCTGGCCGGCACCGACGTCGCCGTGTCCATCGTATCCGCGTGGGGTGCGACCGCGGCGGCCGCGGCCCTGTGCATTCTGGTTGCGCTGCACCGGCGGTCTCGGTCCCACCCCCGATTTCTCGCGACGCCGAACCTGCCGCCCCGCCGTGAGTTGTGGTCGTATTTCGGTTCGTCCTTCGGCATCACCGCGCTGTGGGCGATCGGGCCTCTCGTGGTGCCGCTGATCGTCGTCACCCAGGTCGGCGCCGAGGCGAATGCGTACTTCGCGATCGCGTGGGCGATGATCAGCGCGCTGTATCTGATGGTCCATCTGGTCGTCAGCCCGTACGTGGCGGAAGTCGCCGCCCATCCGGACAGGGTTGCGGCGCTCTCGCGCCGACTGGTGCGCACGCTCGCAGTGGTGGCGTGCGCCGGCGGGGTCGGACTAGTGGTCGTCGGGCCTGTCCTCCTCGGTGTCGTCGGCGCGGAATACCGCATCCACAGCACCGGTTTGCTCTACCTCGCCGGCGTGTTCATTCCCCTGTCCGTGGTGGGCGCCGTCTACGAGGGGCTCGCGCGGGTGCACCGCAGGCTGACACTTGCGCTGGTCGTCCGCGGCGTGTCCACCCTGATCATCGTCGGCGGCTCCGTGATCGGCACGCGAGCGATCGGTGTCGTCGGCGTCGGCTGGGCCTACCTCGCCGCCGAGGCGGTGTCGGCACTGCTGCTGATCGGTCCGGTGATCCTCTGGCTTCGGCGGGCCTCACCCGAACGCGGGTACGACGGGATTCCCGCACACGATCCGGGAGGTGAGCGAGTTGAGTAGACGATTGTGGGCTCGAGCGGCTGGCGCGTCGCTGATCGGCATGAGCGCCGTGCTGATCGCACAGGCGGCCGGTCCGCCCGCCGACCTCGCGGTGCAGACGGTCTCGTCGTACCAGAAGCAGCAGGCTCTGATGTACGACGACTTCAACGGACCCGCCGGAGCGCCACCGAATCCGCAATTGTGGACCTACGACACCGGCGGCGGCGGATGGGGCAACGGCGAATCCCAGACCTACACGGCGGCACCGTCGAACGTCAGGCTGGACGGTGCCGGGCACCTGGTGATCGAGGTCCGCAACGACGGCGGCGCATACACGTCCGCCCGCGTGACGACTCAGGGACGCACGTCCCTGCTCTACGGTCGCGCCGAGGCGCGGGCGAAGCTTCCTCGCGGAGCCGGAATGCATCCGGCGTTCTGGTTGCTCGGCACAGACCTCGGAGTCGTCGGCTGGCCGGAAAGCGGCGAGATCGACGTGGTCGAGGCGGTCAACGGCGCCGGCCAGTTGTACAGCAGTGTGATCGGGCCGCGGACGACCGGCGGCGACTGGCAGGCGGGCCCCACCACCGACGTGGCTCCCACATTCGTGGACGACTTCCACACGTACTGGGTGGAGAAGGCACCTGGCCGGGTGACGTTCGGGGTGGACGGCCAGATCACCGGCGGCGTCACGGCGGCGAGCCTCCCGCCCGACGAGCGGTGGGTGTTCGACAAGCCGTTTTTCCTCCTGCTCAACGTGGCCGTCGGCGGCGAGTGGCCCGGCCCGCCCGACAGCAGCACACCTTTCCCGGCCGCGATGGTTGTCGACTGGGTACGTGTTACCGGTGACTAGGTCCGCGCCCCCGCTCGACGCAACCCGGCCCACGCCCGTCGCTGCCACGGCCGACGCCGAGGAGCCCGGACGCTACGACATCCTCGCCCTCGTGTCGGCGGCGGTCGGTGCGCTGGCGCTGGCTCCGCTCTCGCCGGAACTGCGCGCGATCCTGCTTGCGACGTTCATCCTCACCGGGCCGGGCCTGGCCGTGGTGACGTGGATGAGACTGCAGGCACCCGCGGTCGCCGCCGCAATACCCCTGACCGGTCTGTCGATGATGACGGGCTTCACGGCGGTACTCGGATGGGCGAATCGCTGGGTTCCCGTCCCGTTCCTGCTGACCCTCGTCGCCGGGGTGACGGTTTCGACCCTCCTCCACGCACGCCACGAGGGCGGACTCGCCACGCTCGCCCCCTCCGCACTTCGGGGAACGACGTTGCGGGGCAACGCACCCCTGCTCGTGACGCTGGCGATGATCGGCGCCTGGATGGCCGTCCTGCCGGGGTTGATCGACGTGCCCTATTCCGAGTTCGGTCTGCTGGCCGTCGGCACCGGGCCGGGACTCGTGCTCGTCGTGGCATCAATGGTCGGGGCCTTCACGTGGGCGCTGCGAAGGAATCACCTCGTCACCGCCGTGTCGATCATCGGCGCCGTGATCCTCGTGCAACGCGCGACCGTCAGCCTGATCACCGAGGCGCCGATCTACACATGGACGTACAAGCACATCGGCGTCGTGGACTACCTGCAGCAGCATCAGACGCTTCCGCCGCGCGGTATCGACGTGTACGGAGAATGGCCGGCCTTCTTCACAGCCTTCGCGTGGTTCGGCGAGATCACGTCCGTCGACTCACTGCTCGTCGCACAGTGGTTCGCGCCGGTGATCCATGCCCTGCTGGCGTTGCTCGTCGGCGCCCTCGCGATGTTGCTGGGGCTGGAGATCCGGCACGCGCTCGCCGCCGCGATGATCATCGAACTGGTGAACTGGGTCGGGCAGGACTACTTCGCTCCCCAGGCGTTTGCACTGCTCATGGCCGTCGCGATCCTGGCGCTGCTCATCGCCTCCCGGACTAGCCACCATGCCGGATATATCGCACTTCTCGCGTTCGCCGCGCTCATCCCGACACATCAGCTGACGCCGTACTGGCTGCTCGGGGTCATCGTCGCGCTGGCCGTGACACGGCAGATCAAGCCCTGGTGGCTCCCAGTCCCGTACCTGGCGATGCTCGTCGGCTACCTGGTGCCGCGGATGTACGTCGTACTCCCGCACGGGTTGTTCTCGGGGGTGAATCCCGTGGCCAACGGATCCAGCAACGTCGAGTACGCGGGTTCGCTCGGCAAGCTGTTCACATCCACGATCTGCCGGGGAATGTCCGCCGCGGTGATCGTGCTCGCCGTCGCCGGAATCTTCGTGTGGTGGCGTCAGGGCCGGCCGTTCCTCGCACCGGTGATCATCGCCTTCAGTTCGTTCTCGCTGCTCTTCCTGCAGAATTACGGCGGCGAGGCGATCTTCCGGGTGTACTTGTACGCGCTTCCCGGGTGCGCAATCCTGATCGCTCCCCTGTTCGTCACGACGGTCACGCACACCGGTCGTCATGCCGTTCTCGACCGAGTGACCGCATCATTCGCCGCAGTCGCGCTGATTGGTGCGGCTGTCGCCGGAATGCAAGGGTATTACGGGCTGTGGTCTCTCGTCGTAGAGTACCGATCGCAGGTCACGCTTTTCGATGACCTGACCGCGGACATCCATGGCCCCGCGATGATCACCAGTCTGGATTCGGCGGGATTCCCCAGTCGCGGCACCGCCGACTACGCCGATCTGGCCAAGTACGATCAGGATTTCGACACGCCGATTGTGGACCGATGGCCGGAGTTTCCGGTGAAATTTCCCGATGCCCGACAGTTCGAGGACATCACCCTGGTCGCGGAATCGAGCAGTGCAGAAACCTATTTCGTGTTCACACGGCAGGCCCTGGACGCCATCGACTACTACCGGTACTTCACACCGGAGGCAGTGGCAAAATTCGAGGGTCAGTTCCGGGACAGTCCGCAGTGGTCGATCCGGTTGCAGGACGAGCACACGATCGTCTACCAATTCGATCGCACCGGTTCGGGAGCAGCCGGCGCCGGCGGCTGAGCACCAGAAACGAGGGAAAAGAACGACAATTTCCCTAATAACGGGGCATAGGTTTGTTTTGTCTCAGAAATGTGGAAGACTGGTCTGATCGGAACCCGAGCCGACACCGCCCCTCGTAGGCGCGCCGGCCGGTGGGGGCCGGGGCGGGAGATCAAGACGATGGCGAAATCGGATGACGCGCTCACAACGACGCGCGAGACCCTGATGCTTTCGGGCCCGTCTATGCCACCGCACACCAGGCGGCGGACGGCGATGCCGTCGAGCGTCATTCGGCGCTGCCTCCGACAGTCACCGAGTATCGACACGATGTGAGGACAAACCCATGGCATTCGTTATTTCCACCGAGTCCGACGTCACGGACGAGGCCCGACGTTCGCGAATCTTCTCGGGCGAGGTGTTCTGCTTCCCGCCCCGCGACTCAGTCCGCGCTTTCGGCGAATTCGCCTGGGAGCTTATCGAAGCCGCGTTCGGCGCGCACAATCCGCTGACCGCCCACGACGACCTCCCGGTCGAGGAGTACGTGCGCATCCTCGGACCTCTGAAGACCGGCTTCACCCACCATCCCCATTCCAAGGAACTCCTGCGGAACGTTCTCGTGGACCTCGGAGCGGACATCACCCGGACATACTTCGATGTGCCCAAACTGCGCGCGGTACCGCCGGCGTCTTATCTCACCGCCGGCCTGGGATACAACTACACACCGCACCGCGACACCTGGTACTCCTCGCCGCAGTGCCAGAACAACTGGTGGGCACCGATTGTCGGAGTGACGGACAGGAGCTGCATGGCATTCCATCCCGAGTACTGGCAGCGGCCGACCGACAATTCGAGCGCCGACTTCGACGCCTACGAATGGAACCGGTCCTCCCGCCGCGACGCCGCGCTCTACATCAAGGAGGATCCGCGGCCGCATCCCCGGCTCAGCGGACAGGATCCCGGCAGCGAAGTCCGGATCCTCGGTGAGGCCGGATCGATCCTGTCGTTCTCCGGTGCCCAACTGCACGCAACGGTGCCGAACACCACCGGTCAGGCCCGCTTCAGTTTCGACTTCCGCACGATCAGCCTCGACGATCTGATTACGCAGGCGGGCCCGAAGAACGTCGATTCCCATTCGACCGGGACCTCCGTCCGCGACTACCTGCGCGCCGATACCTACGACCGGGTACCCGACGACATCGTCGCGATGTACGACCAGGGCGGCAGCCCCGACGGCGTCCTCGTATTCGATCCGTCCGTACTCGAAGTCACGTAGAACGATCAGCGAGGAGCCGGTGAAATGACCGACAGCGCACCATCACCCCTGCGAATTCTGGTCACCGGGAATTTAGGGTACCTGGGCGTGGAGATGACTCCGCTGCTCGTCGGCCTCGGACACGACGTCGTCGGCCTCGACACCGGCTACTTCGACGGGTGCGACTTCCTCGCACCCCCCGATCCGTTGCCGACGCTGCGGATCGACGTGAGGGACGTCACCCCGGCGGATCTCGTCGGTTTCGACGCCGTCGTCCACCTCGCCGCCCTGTCGAACGATCCACTGTCCGACATCGATCCGAGCCTGACGTACGACATCAACCTCGCGGCCTCCGTCCGGCTCGCGAGAGCGGCCAAGACGGCAGGCGTCGGCCGGTTCGTGTTCTCGTCCTCGTGCAGCCTGTACGGCGCGGGCAGCGATCTCGAACTGGATGAAGGGGCGCCGTTCAATCCCGTGACACCGTACGGGGAATCGAAGGTGCGGGTCGAACAGGAGCTGTCCCGGCTCGCCGACGACGACTTCACGCCGGTGTATCTGCGGAACGCCACGGCGTACGGTCTCTCGCGCCGGTTGCGGGCGGACGTCGTCGTCAACAATCTGCTCGGGCACGCGGTGACCACAGGCAAGGTGCTGCTGCAGAGCGACGGCACACCGTGGCGGCCGCTCGTTCACGTTCTCGACATCGCGCACGCGTTCGCGCAGGTACTCACAGCGCCCAGGCAGGTCGTCCACGATCAGGCATTCAACGTCGGACGGGTCGGCGAGAACTACCAGGTGATCGACATCGCCCAGCTCGTCGCCGACATCGTACCCGATTGCGCCGTTGGTCATTCCGTCGGAGCCACGCCCGACATCCGCGACTACCGCGTCGACTTCTCGAAGATCGAGCGGGAACTGCCCGGGTACCGGCCGCAGTGGACGCTGCGCCGGGGAATCGAACAACTGTGGGCGGCATACTCCGACGGCGGAATGACCGCCGAGCAGTTCGAGGGTCCGCAGTTCTTCCGGTTGCGGACCATCCGGCAGCACCTCGACCGGGGCCGGCTCGACAGCGACCTGCGTTGGGTGTCGACATGATCGAGCCGAAGACGCTGCCGGAAGTCGACGAACGCGACGCCGTGCGCGAGCCCGACCGGATTCCCGTTGCGGGTCCGTGGGTGACCGACCTGGAGGTCCAGTACGTCGCGGAGGCTGCAGCGAACGACTGGTACACGCACGCAGGCGAATCGGTCGGCCGCTTCGAGACCGAGTTCGCCGGCTACCTCGGCACCGGATCCGCCTCGGCCGTGCCGCACTGCACGTCCGCGCTGCATCTCGCGATGCTCGCCCTCGATGTGGGTCCCGGCGACGAGGTGATCGTGCCGGAGTCGACGTGGGTGGCGACGGCGGCCCCGATCACCTACGTCGGCGCTACCCCGGTCTTCGCCGACATCGATGCCGACACCTGGTGTCTGTCAACCGAATCGCTCGCGCGGTGCGTAAGCACCCGGACCGCGGCCGTCGTCACCGTCGACCTGTACGGCGGAATTCCGGACATGGCGGCCGTCCGGTCGGTCGCGGGTCGCATTCCGATCATCGAGGACGCCGCCCAGGCCATCGGCGGCAAGCTGCACGGCCGTTTCGCCGGCACACTCGGAGACATCGGAACGTTCAGCTTCCACGGCACGAAAACGTTGACGACCGGTGAGGGCGGGATGGTCGTGACGGATCGGGGCGACCTCGCAGAACGGATCCAGCGGCTGCGTGACCACGGCCGCACTCCGTCGGATCACCGGTACTTCACCACCGAGGAACTTGCGTACAAGTACCGGATGAGTAGTCTGCAGGCCGCATTCGGCCGAGCGCAGTTGTCGCGCATCGACGAACTCCTGGACAAGAAGCGGCAAATCTTCGAATGGTACGAGGAGCGCCTCGCGGATGTTCCCGGTGTGGACCTGAACCATCGGCGGGACGGCCTCACCAACACGTTCTGGATGGTCACCGCCGTCGTCGACTCGGACTACCGTCTGACAGCCCGCCGATTGATGGAACTGTTCGACCTGCACTCGGTCGACACCCGACCCTTCCTCCCTCCCCTCAGTTCGCTGCCCGCGTTCGCGAGATACCAGACCGCCGTGACTGCGGCGCGGCGCAACAAGACCGCATACGACATCGCTGCGCGCTCGATCAACCTGCCGTCGGCACTCATGCTGACCGAGGAGCAGGTCGACCGGGTGTGCGACGTGCTCCACACCATTCTTCGACCACGTAAGGAACGCTCATGAAAGCCGTCATTCTCGCCGGTGGACGCGGCACTCGAATCAGCGAGGAGTCGCAGAGCCGGCCGAAGCCCATGGTCGAGATCGGTGGGCGGCCGATCCTCTGGCACATCATGAAGATCTACGGCGAGGCCGGCGTCACCGAGTTCATCATTCTGCTCGGCTACAAGGGCTACATGATCAAGGAGTACTTCGCCAACTACTTTCTGCACATGTCCGACGTGACGATCGACCTGGCCACCGACACGACCAAGACGCTCTCGTCCAAGACAGAGCCGTGGACCGTCACCCTCCTCGATACCGGCGCCTCGACCATGACCGGAGGACGCCTGCTGCGCGCAAAGGAACACATCGGCGACGACGTCTTCTCGTTCACGTACGGCGACGGCGTCACCGACGTGGACATCCGCAAGGTCGCCGACTTTCACCGGGAGTCCGGCTCGATCGCGACCGTCACCGCGGTCCAGCCGCCCGGACGCTACGGCGCGCTCCGGATGGAGGAGGACAGAGTGCAGTTCGAGGAGAAGCCCAGGGGCAGCAGCGGCTGGGTCAACGGCGGATTCTTTGTGGCACAACCGTCCGTCCTCGACTACATCGACGGCGACGACACCGTCTTCGAAGGAGCTCCGCTGGAACGGCTTTCGTCCGACGGCGAGCTTTCTGCCTACCAGCACGCCGGCTTCTGGCGGGGAATGGACACTTTGTGGGACAAAATTTACCTCAACGAACTCTGGGACAACGACAAGGCGCCCTGGAAGATCTGGAACGACGGACTCGGCGGCGAGGGAGACGATCATGAGTACTCCCTGTAGGCATTGCGGCACCGCACTGGAGCAGTCGTTCTGCGACCTCGGCATGTCGCCTCTCGCCAACTCGTATCTCACCGCGGATCAATTGGATCGACGCGAAGTGTTCTACCCCTTGCATGCGTACGTCTGCTCGAAGTGCCTCCTCGTCCAGCTCGCCGAGTTCGAATCGGCGGAGTTCATTTTCACCGACTACCTCTACTTCTCGTCGTATTCGCAGAGCTGGCTCGATCACGCCCATCAGTACGTGCAGGACACGACGACCCGGTTCCACCTGGACAGTTCGAAGCAGGTCGTCGAGATCGCCAGCAACGACGGGTATTTGCTGCAGTACTTCGTCGGGTCCGGCATCCCGTCGCTGGGCATCGAGCCTGCCGAGAACGTCGCAGAAGTCGCCGTGCAACACGGGATCGACACCCGAGTCGGGTTTTTCGGAACGTCGATGGCGAGCAAACTCGTCGGCGAGGATATCCGCGCCGATCTCCTGATCGGCAACAACGTCCTGGCCCACGTACCCGACCTGAACGACTTCGTCGCGGGAATGGCGATGGTGCTCGCAGCGGACGGGGTGATCACCATGGAGTTCCCTCACCTGCTGCAACTGATCGAGCACAACCAGTTCGACACCATCTACCATGAGCACTTCTCCTATTTCTCGCTGCTGACCGTCACCCGCGTGTTCGCCGCCCACGGGCTGCGGCTTTTCGACGTCGAACAGCTCCCCACCCACGGTGGGTCGCTGCGGATCTACGCGTGCCATGCCGAGTACCCCCGTCACATCACGACCCGGCGGCTGCGGGAGCTGGGCGAGCTGGAGCAAGCGGCGCGTCTCCACCTGCCGGAGGGCTACGCCGCCTTCCCGGAGCGGGTGAAGCGCACCAAGCGGGCGTTGCTCGAATTCCTCGTCGACGCACGCAACCGCGGACTGTCGACGGCAGCCTACGGCGCACCGGCCAAGGGCAACACCCTGCTCAACTACTGCGGGATCCGCGACGACCTGCTCGACTACACCGTCGACCGGAGCCCCCACAAGCAGGGCAAGTTCCTGCCGGGAACCCATCTTCCCATCTACGCGCCCGATCACATCCGCGACACCCGCCCCGACTTCCTGCTGATCCTTCCGTGGAACCTGCGGGACGAGGTGATTCGGGACATGTCGTACATCCGCGACTGGGGTGGCAGATTCGTCGTCCCCGTTCCCGAACTGGCCGTGCTCGACTGAACCCGGATCTGCGACTGCAGGACTGCGATACCTGCGTGTATCGTGCTGATTCCGGCTTCGAGGGGATGGGGAATGGCGGCAGGTACACGGGTCGGCTCGCAGTTCGGGCGCTACCATCTCCGGGCTCTGCTCGGACGAGGTGGAATGGGTGAGGTGTACGAGGCGTACGACACCACCAAGGATCGCACCGTCGCACTCAAGATCCTCGATGTCGACCTCGCGAAAGACCCCACCTACCAGCAGCGGTTCCGCCGCGAATCGCATGCTGCGGCACGGCTGCAGGAGCCGCACGTCATCCCGATCCACGATTGGGGCGAGATCGACGGTGTGCTCTACATCGACATGCGCCTGGTCGTCGGGCAGGATCTGCGGGCGCTGCTCCGGTCGCGTGGCCCGATGGGCCCCGCACACGCGGTCGCGGTCGTCGACCAGATCGCGGCGGCGCTCGACGCCGCGCACGCCGACGGTCTCATCCACCGCGACGTCAAACCGGAGAACATCCTCGTCACGGCCGGTGAATTCGCGTACCTCGTCGACTTCGGTATCGCGCACTCGAGTTCCGACCTCCGGCTGACGACCCTCGGCAGCGCCGTCGGCTCCTACGCGTACATGGCGCCCGAGCGGTTCGACAACGCACCGGTCGATGCCCGCGCGGACGTCTACTCGCTGGCGTGTGTCCTCTACGAATGCCTCACGGGTTCCATTCCGTTCCCGTCCAACAGCATCAGCAGCGCGATCCGGGCGCACCTCACCACGCCCGTGCCCAGCCCCAGCTCGATCCGGCCCGACGTGCCCGCCACGTTCGACGAGGTGATCGCCCGGGGTCTGGCCAAGGACCCCCGCGATCGCTACCGGACGGCAGGCGACTTCGCGGCCGCAGCCCGCTCCGCGTTGAATGCTCGGGAGCGGAAGACCGAAACAGACATCGCGACCCGCCCGGAACCCTCGCAGGGCATGCGGTCCGAGCCGACGCGGGTCGACGACCGCGGGCGTCCACCCGTCTACCCGCCGACCGCGTTCCACAGCGGTCCGCCCGCCCCGCCTCCGCAAGCTCCCCATTACCCGCCCACTCCATACGCCGCCCCGCCTGCGCGGCGCTCGGTAGCCGTCCCGGTGACGGTGACCGTGCTGGTGATCGCGTTGCTGGCACTCGCCGGGGTGGTCGGATGGCTCGTGCTGGACCGGAACAACCCCGACGACCCCGCGGTCGCCGCGGCCGGCAGCAGTCAGGTGCGCACTCCTGTCACAGAGGACGTCCCCGTCGCGACCACGAGGGCAGCTCCGGCGACGGTCCCGCCCGCCGTGACTCCGCCGCGAACGACGGCAAGAACTACGACGGCTCCCCCGCCGCCGATCGTCGGCGAGGTGTCGGGCGCCGATCGGCAGGGCTTCCTGCCCCCGTCCGATGCACGATGCAACTACACCAACCCGGCCGTGTTCATCGGTCGCACCACGAAGTCTCTGGTCGTGGTCTGCGAGACGGGAGTCGGACGCTACTACTACCAGGGCGTACGCATCAGCGACGGCGCCGCGATCTCCGTCGACGACCCGAGCCCCAGCGGTTCCGGCTTCGTCGCCACCGGCGATGGCGGCACCGAGTACCGGCTCACCCCGACCGCCCTGACCATCGTCGGCGGCGACGGCAAGGTCCTCGCGACAGAACCGATGATCGAGTCCGCATACCGGTGAATCGCGCCGATGAATCGCCGTCTGCGGCGACAACGGGACGGGCGGTCGGAATCGGTGAGAGTATAGGGCTGTGAGCGCAGAGGCAGATCATGAGGAGAGACGTCGCCCGATCCCGGAAACCCCATTGGGCTACCTCGAGCAGCTACCCGCCCTCGTCCTGCTCGAGCGCCTACCGGTTCCCGTCCTGGCGGTCGAGGACGACGGCACCGTCGTCCACGTGAACAGTGCTTTCGAGAGGATGCTGGGGCGCCCCGTCGCGTCACTGCGCGGACGTCCGGTGTCCGAACTCCTCGACCTGGACGAAGCGTCGAGTGGCGCCGCCGCGGTCGAACACCTCCGTGAGTCGGCGACCACCCCCGTCGACCTCGCCCATCAGGACGGATCCCGGGTCCGCGCACTCGTCAGCAGGCCCATCCTCCGCCGGCAGGACGACCCGGTGACCCTCGTCTGCTTCCACGACGTCACCGAACAACTGTGGAACGGCGGCCGGGCCCCGGGCTTCTGACCCCGCGCCCACAGATGCAGACGGATTTGCCGGATTCCCACGCAATTGCGCCCGCGTCTGGCAAATCCGTGTGCAAACAGCACGGCGAGGATGGTCGCGAAACCGCGCGGGCCCGATCTGCCGCGGGTTAGGTTGGCTGCATGGCGACCGGTAAGGACAAGTCACCCGCTGTCGAACTGGAGGTCGGCGACCGGGTCGTGCGGATCTCGCACCCGGAGCGCGTCTATTTCCCCGCCACCGGCGCCACGAAACTCGACCTCGCGAACTACTACCTGAGTGTCGGTGACGGGATCGTGCGTGCATTGCGCGAACGGCCCTGCATGATGCACCGCTTCCCGGACGGTCTGAGCGGCGAGAAGGTGCACCAGAAGCGGTTGCCGCACGGGGCGCCGGACTGGGTGCAGACGGTCCGCGTGACGTTTCCGCGGTACAACCGCCACGCCGACGAACTGTGCGTGACGCATCCGGCGGACGTGGTCTGGGCGGTGCAGATGTCGACGGTCGAGTTCCATCCGTGGAACTCGCGCCGCGCGGACGTCGAACGTCCCGACGAGTGGCGGATCGATCTCGACCCCATGCCCGAGTGCGGATTCGACACGGTGCGGCGCGTCGCCGGGGTGGTGCACGAGGTGCTCGACGAACTGGGTGCGACGGGGTGGCCGAAGACGTCCGGCGGCAGCGGCATGCATGTCTACGTCCGGATCCGGCCCGACTGGGGATTCGGCGACGTCCGGCGGGCCGCGCTGGCCTTCGCCCGCGAGGTGGAGCGCAGGGCACCGAAGGACGTGACCACCACCTGGTGGCGGAAGGACCGGGATCCGCGAAAGTTGTTCGTCGACTACAACCAGAACGCCCGCGACCACACCATCGCCAGTGCGTATTCGGTGCGGGGTGTGCCCGACGCGACGGTGTCCACCCCGGTGACGTGGGACGAGATCGACGACGTGGACCCACACGAGTTCACGATCGCCACCGTCCCGAAGCGGTTCGCGACACTCGGTGATCTGCACGCGGGAATCGACGACGCCGTGTTCTCGCTCGAGCCGCTGCTCGAGTGGGCGGACCGTGACGAGGCGGAGGGCGAGTCGGATCCCGGTGGCGCGGAGGACTAGTCGACGCTACAGGTCCAGAACCGCTACAGGTCCAGCACCACGTCGTCCGCGGGACTGGTGCAGCAGATGAGCGCGTTCCCGGCCGCGGGCGGTTCGATGGGTTCCGGGTCGTAGTCGACGGCCCCGGACAGCAGGACCGTTTCACAGGTGTGGCAGACGCCGGTGCGACAGGACCAGCGTGTCGGCACGTCACACGCCTCGGCGAAGTCGAGGAGGGTTCCCCGCCCGGCGTCCCACGGCACGGTGAGCCCGCTGCGCGCGAACGAGACGGAGGGGCCTGCGCCCGGCGGTCCGGACGGCGGATGGGGTGCCCGCGAAGAAGCGTGAACCACACCGGGATTGAGAGCTCCTTCCGCACCGAACGTTTCGACGTGAATCCGCGCGGGGTCGAGCCCGTCAGCGGCGAGCGCGGACCCGAGATCGGCCATGAACGACGCGGGCCCGCACAGATAGGCATCCGCGTCGGCGGGCAGACCGAGACCCGCGATCAGCTCCCCCGTGAGCCGGCCCGCCGTGGTGTAGTCGGCGCCCCTGCTGTCGGTTTCGGCAGGCCTGCTGTAGGCGATGTGCGTACGACTGCCCGGCAACCGGTTCAAGAGGTCGCGGCTCTCCTCGGCGAAGGGATGCTCTGATCCGTCACGGGCACCGTGGACCCACCACACCTGCCGCGACGAACCCGCTTCCACGAGTGCGTACAACATCGACAGCAGGGGTGTGACGCCCACGCCCGCGGACACGAGCACCACCGGTCGCGCCTCGCCGTCCAGGAAGAACGTCCCACGCGGGGCCGCCACCTCGAGGGTGTCACCGAGGCGCACACGGGAATGGACGTATCGGCCTGCCACGCCGTGCGGTTCCCGTTTGACACTGATCCGGTAGTCGGCGGCGCCGGGGCGATTGGACAGCGAATAGCTGCGGATCAGCGGGACTAGAGCGTCGTCGGGGTGCAGGCGCAGTGTGATCGACTGTCCGGCCTGCCAGGACGGCAACGCCGAACCGTCGGGTGCGGCCAACGACAGCGACAGGACGCGGCGGCTCTCCTCGTGAATCCCGGTCACGGTGAGCGAGCGGAAGCCGGGCCACGCCGGCGGCGGGCTGCCTGCGGTCTTCGTCAGCCCGACATTTCCGCCGGCACCCGAGTCGGCTCGGTCCAGAATGTTCTGCAGCGACTCCTTCCACCCGGGACTGAGCGCCGGGATCCGCAACGCCCGTTCGAGTGCGTCCCGGGGGTGGCCGGGCAGATACAGGAGCGCGTCGATCTCCGCGACGGACACCGCTTCCGGGCCCGCCGCGACCTTCACGATGCCCTGCCCGGCCTCGACCTCCCCTTCCTCGATCACCCGGAGGTAGAAGCCGGGCCTGCGGTGGGACACGAGCAACGCCGCCATCTGCGGTTCGTTCATGCGCATGCCCACCCGGTAGCACGTCACGCGAGGCTGGGTGACCTCGAAGACCGCGGTTCCGATCCGGTAGCGATCACCGATGCAGACCTCGTCGTCGGGCAGACCGTCGACGGTGAAGTTCTCCCCGAAATGTCCGGGTTCGAGATCGTCACGGCGGAGGTATTCGCGCCAGTGGCGGTAGGACTCGGTCTGATAGACGAGCACGGCGCGGATCTCACCACCGTGGCCGCCGAGGTCGCCCTGGCCGTCACCGTCGATGTTGAGTCGCCGGACCATCCGCGAGCCGTCGACGGGCCGCTTCCAGACGCCGGTGTGGACCGTCCGTCCTCGCCAGGACACGTCCCGGGGCATCCCGACATTCAGTGAACTGAGCCTGGCCACGGCATTCGCCTCTTCTGGTCGGTACGACACGCGATCGGCCCCCGATCGATCATCTGTCATCCGATCCCGCGGATCAACGACCCGGCATGTGACCGCAACGCGACACGCGCCCCGACCATCCGGCCGAGGCGCGTGTCTCGCATACCGAGCTCTTCCCTACCGGGGCGGCGGGGGCGGTGGCGGCGGAGGCGGTGGCGGGTTGGGATTGCAGAGTTGGCAGCCGTCGACCGGAGGTTTGGGAACGGGTGCATGACAATCGTTCTGACAGGGTCTGGCGCCGGCGATCTCGGCGGTTCCCACCAACGAGATCGACAGGGCCGCGAGGATCGCCCCGATGGCCGCCACGATCCTGGCGGAAGTTCTGGTAGTCGTCATTGTTCCTCCTGTGAGCTGAAGCGCGGTGTGCAGCACCGTCGTTCGAGCATCCGGGAAGGACCCCACCACTGCCAGGCACCCTGGGGGTGGAGTCGGGCCACCCGTTCAGCCCAGCCCCCGTTCAGCCCAGCCCCCGCTCAACCCAGCCGGCCGATCACGTCCAGCACGTCGCGCAGCGCGGACAGCGAGTGCGCGGGGAGGAAGGCGTCGCAGAAGGGCAACGCGGCCGCCATCGAACCGGCGAGCGGCCGGAAGCCGGGGTCACCGGCGCGGGGGTTGAGCCACACCAGGCGATGGGCGCGACGACGCACCCGGGTGAGTGCGTGTGCCAGGCGCTCCGGGTCGTCGCTGTCCCAGCCGTCGGACGCGATGACCACGAGTGCGCCGCGCAGCGCGTTGCCGTGCGGGGACGCGAGCAGTTCACTCACGCTGCCCGCGATGTGGGTGCCCCCGAATCTGTCGACCACCTTCTCGTTCGCCCTGCGGACCGCGGTCTCGGCGCTGCGGTGGGCGAGCACGGGGGTGAGCCTCGTCAGCGACGTGGAGAACGCGAACACCTCCGGTCTGCCCGCGGTCTGCCGTTGCACCGCCGCCCGCATCAGGTGGAGGTAGATCGCGGCGTATGGCTGCATCGACCGGCTCACGTCGCACAGCATGACGATGCGGCGCGGACGGTTCCGGGCGCGGCTCCGCGCGAGTACCACCGGCTCCCAGCCGGTGGCCCTCGACCGGTTCATGGTGGCCCGCAGGTCGATACGCCTGCCGCGGCGATGCACTTCGCGGCGGCGGGTGCGGCGGGACGGCCAGGCCGCGGTGGCCTGTTCCAGCCAGGCTCCGAGGAGCCGGAGGTCGCCGGCGTCGAATCGGGCGAAGGGTTCGTCGGCGCGGGCGACGAGCCTGCTGGGCAGCGTGTCCGGCACGGCGGTGAGCGTGTCGTGAAGGCTGTTTTCGGCGTTGTCGCCGCCGGTCATCAGCGGTCGGGTCATCCACGGCACACCCTCGACGTCCTGCGCGTCGCCGGGCCGGTCGCGGCCGTCGCGGACGGCGGCGAGGGCCGACTCCCGTCCGGCCGCGTTGCGCCGCGCGTGCGGGTCGACCGACAGCAACGCGTCCTCGAAGACCGCGGAGAACACCGCGTCGAACGACGCGAGGTCGTCGACCCGGTTGACGAGCGTCAGCCGCGCCGACCAGTACAGCCGCGAACGTGAACTGGGCGGCGACAGGTGAAGCGCCTGCACGAACACCGCGGGACCGCTCGCCGAGACGACGACGCCGCGGGCCCGCAGACGGGCGACGAGTGCCACGGCGAACGCGGCGAGATCGACACCCCGCAGGATGCCCGACGCGGTCATCGTCGGCGGCGGCCCACCACGAGCACGACCACGATTCCCGCGAGGACGGCAGCGAGGATCGGGGCGTACCGTTTCCACGCACCGGCACCGGACAGCGCCAGCAGGTCGAGCGGCGCCGGTTCGGCGGCGGGCCGTGCCACGGACAGCGTCGTGGTTCCGGCGGCGTCGATGGCGGTACCGACTGATTCGGGTTCGGCCGCGGGCTGATCGGCAGGCCCTCCGGAGAGTCTTGCTTCCAGTGACTCCGCGAACTGTCCCATGAGTTTCTCCGACACCTGCTGGATCATGCCGCTGCCGAACTGCGCGAGTTTGCCGACGATCTTCATGTCGGTGTCGACGGTGACACGGGTGCCGTCGCCCGCCTCGTGCAACTGGGCGGTGATCGTCGCGGACGCGTTGCCGGAACCGCGCGAGTCCCGGCCGCGGGCGTCGATGACGGCGCGGTGCTCCTTCTCGTCGCGCTCGACAAAGGTGGCCTTGCCCTTGAACTCACTCGTCACCGGACCGACCTTGACCTTCACCTTCCCCAGGTAGTCGTCGCCCTCCCGCCCGGTCATCTGCGCGCCGGGCAGCAGCGGGGCAACCTCCTCGAGGTCGCTGAGCACCTCCCACGCCTGCTCGATCGGGGCGCTGACGGTGAACTCGTTGGCGATCTTCATGACGGAAACCTCTCATCCGGTGGCCAGTCCGTGCGCGTAATCGACGAATGCGTCCTGAACCATTGTGCGATCGTCCGGGGTCTTCGCGAGTGCACTCAGGCTCGAGATCGCGTCTTCGCGCACCAGATCGGCCACACCCAGCGCCGCGAGCGCGGACACCCAGTCGATCGTCTCCGCGATTCCGGGGGGCTTGTCGAGATCGAGGTCGCGGGCGCGGCCGACGAATCGGGTGGCGTGCTCGATGAGGAGTTCGGACGCCACAGACACCGTGCGGCGCACGATCGCGGCCGCCCGGGTCGGCTCCGGGTAGTCGATCCAGTGGTACAGGCACCGCCTGCGCAGCGCGTCGTGGAGGTCGCGACTCCGGTTGGACGTCAGGACAACGACGGGATGATGTTCGGCCGTGAACGTTCCCAGTTCCGGAACGGTCACCGACGCCTCCCCCAGGAATTCGAGGAGCAGGGCCTCGAATTCGTCGTCGGCCCGGTCTATTTCGTCGATCAGCAGCACCGGCGGGGTCGGTCCCCGATATCGCACACAGTGCAGGATCGGGCGTTCCAGCAGGAATTCCTCGGTGAACAGGTCGTCCTCGGTGAGTCCGTCGCCCCGCGATTCGGCCAGCCGGATGGTGAGCAGCTGTCGCTGGTAGTTCCAGTCGTAGAGCGCCTCGTTCGCGGTGAGGCCTTCGTAGCACTGCAGCCGGATCAGGGGCGCGCCGAGAACGGTCGCCAGGGCCTTCGCCGCGGTGGTCTTGCCGACGCCGGGTTCGCCTTCGAGCAGCAGCGGACGGCGCAGGACCGCCCCGAGGTACAGGGCCGACGCGGTTCCGAGGTCCAGCAGGTAGTCCTGGGCGTCGAAACGCCGGACCACGTCCGCCACATCCTCGAACCCCTCCGTCATACCGCTCCCGTCTCCGGCGCGAACGACGCCCGGCACCCCGGCCCGCAGAACCAGAAGTCGTGGCCGTCGCGACGGAGGTGGACGGTGTCCGGTCCCACGACGACGCGCATCCCGCACACCGGATCGACCGCCTCCACCGCCGCCTGCCGGGCCGAACCGTCCTCCGGCGCCCGCAGTCCCGCTCTCCGCAGCTGCTGCACCAACTCGGCCGCGATCGACACCGCGATCTCCGCCGACGTCCGCGCCCCGATGTCGAGACCGACCGGGGTGTGCACCCGTGCCCGCTCGGACTCGGTGAGCCCCAGGGTGTCGAGGATGGCTCCCCCGCGGGTCCGGCTGGCGACGAGCCCGACGTAGCCGACGCCGGCGTCGAGCGCCGCACGGATGACCTCCGCTTCGGGTCCGCCGTGGCCGGCGAGCACCACGGCCGTGGTGGCGGCGAACTGCCCGGCGTCGTCGTGCTCGACGGTGAACCCCAGCAGTTCCGCTATGCCCGCCAGACACTGCGCGATCGGTGTGGTGCCGCAGATCCGGACGAGCGGCGGCGGCACCTGCGGCTCCAGGAAGATCTCCATGGCGCCGCCGGACAGGCACGGATTCACCACGACGGCCGCGCCCGGGGTCTCCGGGAACTGCACGGCCCCGTCGGGAAGGACCCGCAGCAGCACGCTCTCGTTGCGCTCCAGCACGCCCAGCGCGGCCGTGCGCACCGAGTTCTGCGCGCACTGCCCGCCGACGAAACCCTCGATCGTCCCGTCCTGCAGGAGGATCGCCTCGTCGCCGGTGTGACTGGACGTCGGCGGCTGCGCCCGCACCACGGTCGCGTGGACGAACGGCCTGCGGTCGCGCACCAGTTGCGCCGCACGCTCTTTCAGATCCATCGGGCCTCCTCGCAGCCGACGGGCGACACTCAGATCGGGGGTGTCGCGCGGCCCTGCATGGCCTCCCACACCCGGGACGGGGTGAGCGGCATGTCGGCGTGCCGAACCCCGAACGGCGCGAGCGCGTCCACGACCGCGTTCACCACGGCCGCGGGCGATCCGACCGTCGCCGATTCGCCGATGCCCTTGGCGCCGATGGGGTGATGCGGCGACGGGGTGACGGTGAAGCCGGTCTCGAGTTTCGGGACCTCCAGCGCGGTGGGGATCAGGTAGTCCATCAGCGACCCGCCGAGGCAGTTGCCGTCCTCGTCGAATTCGATGATCTCCATCAGCGCCATGCCGATGCCGTCGACGATGCCGCCGTGGACCTGCCCCTCGATGATCATCGGGTTGATGCGGGTGCCGCAGTCGTCGACGGCGAGGAACCGCCGCACCTTCACCACGGCGGTGCCGGGATCGACGTCGACGACGCAGAAGTACGCACCGTACGGGTACGTCAGATTCTCGGGGTTGTAGCAGATCTGCGCCTCGAGTCCGCCTTCGATGCCCTCCGGCAGGTCGCCTGCGCCGTGTGCCCGCATCGCGATGTCCTGGATGGTCACCTTCGCCGAGGGGTCACCCTTCACGTGGAATTCGCCCTTCTCCCACTCCAGATCCGCGACCGAGGCCTCGAGCATCCCGGACGCGATGATCTTCGCCTTGTCCCGTACCTTGCGGGCGACCAGCGCGGCCGCCGCCCCGGACACCGGCGTCGACCTGCTGCCGTACGTGCCGAGCCCGAACGGCGTGTTGTCGGTGTCGCCGTGGACCACGTCGATGTCGTCCGGCGGGATGCCGAGTTCCTCCGCCACGATCTGCGCGAACGTCGTCTCGTGGCCCTGCCCCTGGGTCTGCACCGACAACCGGACGACGGCCTTTCCGGTGGGATGGACCCGCAGTTCGCACCCGTCGGCCATGCCCAGACCCAGGATGTCCATGTCTTTCCGGGGCCCGGCACCGACGGCTTCGGTGAAGAACGCCATGCCGATTCCCATCAGCTCACCACGCTCGCGGCGTTCCTTCTGCTCCTCCCGCAGGTGGTCGTAGCCGATCATGTCCATGGCCTTGCGCATGGTGGTCTCGTAGTCACCCGAGTCGTACACCCACCCCGTCTTGCTGGTGTACGGGAACTGTTCCGGCCTCAGCAGATTCTTCAGCCGCAGTTCAGCCGGATCCATCTTCAGGTCGAATGCCAGGCAGTCGACGAGCCGCTCGACGAGATACACGGCCTCGGTGATCCGGAACGAGCAGGCGTACGCCACCCCGCCGGGTGCCTTGTTCGTGTAGACCGCCGTCATCGCGCAGTGCGCCGCCTCGATGTCGTAGCTGCCGGTGAACACGCCGAAGAAGCCCGCCGGATACTTCACCGGGGCCGCGGTGCCGTTGAACGCCCCGTGATCGGCCAGCACCTTCGTGCGGATCGCGAGCATCTTGCCCTCCGCGGTGGCCGCGATCTCGCCGACCATGATGTAGTCGCGGGCGAACCCGGTGCTCATCAGGTTCTCGCTGCGATCCTCCATCCACTTCACCGGTTTGCCCGTCACGAGCGACGCGACGATCGCGCACACATATCCCGGGTAGATCGGCACCTTGTTGCCGAATCCGCCGCCGATGTCCGGCGACACCACCCGGATCTTGTGCTCCGGGATCCCGGAGACCAGGGCGTACACCGTCCGGTGCGCGTGCGGGGCCTGGGACGTGGTGTACAGGGTGAGCTTGCCGGACACCCGGTCGATGTCGGCGATGGCACCGCACGTCTCCATCGGCGCCGGATGCACCCGGGGATAGACGATCTCCTGCTTCACCACCACGTCCGCCTTCGCGAACACGGCGTCGGTCGCGGCGGCATCGCCTGTCTCCCAGTCGAAGCAGTGATTATCTGTCTTGCCGTCGAGGTCGTCCCTGATGACCGGCGCATCGGGCGACAGCGCGGCGCGGGCGTCGACGACGGGGTCGAGCATGTCGTATTCGACGTCGATCAGTTCCAGCGCGTCGCGGGCCGAATAGCGGTCCTCGGCGATGACGAACGCGACCTCCTGGCCCTGGAAGCGCACCTTGTCGGTGGCCAGCACGGCCTGCACGTCGTTGGACAGCGTCGGCATCCACGCGAGGTTCTTCGCGGCGAGGTCGGCACCCGTCACCACCGCAGTTACCTTCGGAAGTTCCTGCGCCGCAGTGGTATCGATGCTCACGATCCGCGCGTGCGCAACCGGCGACCGCAGGATCGCCAGGTGCAGCATGCCGGGGAGGGTGATGTCGTCGACGTAGTTTCCGAGCCCCCGGATGAAGCGGGGATCCTCCTTGCGGAGCATGCGACCGTGGCCGCACGGTTTCTTGTCGTTGTCTACGACGTCGGCGTCGCCCGAGGGCGGACGCGATTCGACGGTGGTCATGACGCACTTCCCACATGTTCTTCGACTGTCTTCGGCGTGCCCTCGGCGCCACGCGTCTTGTCTTCCTGGACGTCCGCGTCGAAGTCGCCCGCCGGTTCGGGCTCGGCGGCCTCACCGGCCCGGTGGTCGGCCGCCCACTGGATCGAGCGCACGATCGTGGTGTACCCGGTGCAGCGGCAGATCTGCCCGGAAATCGCTTCGCGGATGGTGGCCTCGTCCGGGCTCTCCTCGCGGTCGAGCAGGGCCCGCGCCGTCATCATCATGCCGGGCGTGCAGAACCCGCACTGCAGTCCGTGACATTGCATGAAGCCCTGCTGGACGGGATCGAGTTCGCCGTCATGCTCGAGGCCCTCGACCGTGCGGACGTCGTGCCCGCCGGCCATCGCGGCGAGCATCGTGCACGACTTCACCGGATCGCCGTCCACGGTGACGACGCACGTGCCGCAGTTGCTGGTGTCGCAGCCCCAGTGGGTCCCGGTCAGGCCCAACTGGTCGCGGAGGAAGTGGACGAGCAGCATGCGTGGTTCCACCTCGGCGGTCACTGCTTCACCGTTGACGGTCATGTTCACCTGCATGGCTATGCCTCTTCTCCGGTCGGCTCGTGCTCCACGTCGCTGCGGAGCACCCGGTCGACCGCTGTACGGAGTGTGCGGATCGTGAGTTCGGATGCGAGATGGCGTTTGTAGTCGACGGTGCCGCGGGCGTCGCGCACCGGCGAGCAGACCTGCGCGGCCATCCGTCCGGCCTGGGCGAACGCCTCCTCGGACGGGGGGCGTCCGGTCAGGTAGTCGGCGATGTCCGAGAGCCCGGACGGGTCCGGGTCGACCGCGGTCAGGCCGACGGCGGCCCGGGCGATCTCGCCGCCCTCCACGGTGACGGCCGCTCCGGCGGCGGTGACCGCCCAATCCCCGGTTCGCCGTTCGACCTTGGCGTAGGCGCTGGAGCTGTGGCCGTGGACGGGTATCACGATCTCGATGAGCATCTCGTTGTGCGCGAGCGCCGTCTCGTACGGGCCGACGAGGAACTCGGACATGGGGATCTCGCGGCGTCCGCCCGGTCCCTGCACCACGCAGGTGGCGCCGAGGACACCGCAGACCGTCGTGAGGTCCTCGGCCGGGTCGGCCTGGCACAGCGATCCGCCGATGGTTCCGCGGTTGCGGACCACCGGGTCTGCGATCACCTTCTCCGCGTCGCGGAAGAGGGGGAACGCCGCCGCGAGT
Organism: Rhodococcus pseudokoreensis; assembly: GCF_017068395.1. Lineage (NCBI taxonomy): Bacteria > Bacillati > Actinomycetota > Actinomycetes > Mycobacteriales > Nocardiaceae > Rhodococcus > Rhodococcus pseudokoreensis. The sequence continues at coordinate 2,308,371 of NZ_CP070619.1, forward strand.
TCGTCCGATTCGAGGAGCCGGCGGTGCCGGGTCATCGCGCCGATCCGCACCCTCGACCGCTCGGTCGTGATGTATCCGAGTTCGCCCTCGAGGTCGTTGATGTCGATGAGGTACTCGGGATTGGCGAGACGAAGTTTCATCATGGGGAGCAGGCTGTGGCCGCCTGCCACGAGGCGGGCTTCGTCGCCCAGCCGGTCGAGCAGGGCGATCGCGTCGTCGACGCCCGTTGCACGCTCGTATTCGAAGGATCCTGGTACTTGCATTGTGACCTACCTCACAAATGTGGATCCTTTCAGCCTGCGCAAGAACCGGTGGTCCGTCAACCCCGGTGAACCGCCCTATTCGACGAGGGAATCCACCGGTTCCTCGTGGTGGATCCGGCCGCTCGACTCCGCCAGCGGGCGCCCCGTGCCACCCCATCGGCAGGCGATGATCTCGGCGGCGATGGACACCGCCGTCTCCTCCGGGGTGCGGGCGCCGATGTCCAGGCCGATAGGGCTCGACAGCCGGTCGAGTTCGGCGTCGGTGAGACCTGCCTCGCGGAGGCGTTCGCGCCGGTCCAGGTCTGTTCGGCGTGATCCCATGGCACCGATGAACGCGACGTCCGGGAGGCGTAGCGCCGCCTCGAGGAGAGGGACGTCGAACTTGGGGTCGTGGGTGAGGACGCAGATCACGGTCCGGCCGTCGATGGCACCGGCCTCGGCCTGGCCTGCCAGGTACCGGTGCGGCCAGTCCACCACCACCTCGTCCGCGGTCGGGAACCGCGCGTGCGTCGCGAACACCGGCCGGGCATCGCACACCGTCACCCGGTATCCCATGAAGGCGCCCTGCCGGGCCACCGCGGCCGCGAAGTCGATGGCCCCGAACACGAGCATGCGCGGCCGCGGCGCATAGCTGGCGACGAACACCTCCATCCCCTCGCCGCGACGCTGACCGTCGGTGCCGTATGTCAGCACGGTGCTGGTGCCCGCCGCGAGGAGGCCCCGGGCGTCGTCGGTGACGGCGGAATCGGCGCGGTCCGAACCGAGGGCACCGCTCACGTCCTCGGGCCGGACGATCAGCCGGCGCCCCACCCGGGTGGCGTCGGGATGCGCCACGACGGTGGCGACCGCGACCGGCCGGTGGTTCTCGATGTCCCGGACGATCTCACCGAGTTCCGGAAAGTTGTCCCGCGAGACGGGCTCGACGAAGATGTCGATGATTCCACCGCAGGTGAGACCCACCTCGAACGCGTTCTCGTCGCTGATCCCGTACCGCTGCAGCACCGGCGTCCCCGTCGCCGCGACGTCGGTGGCGAGTTCGTAGACCGCCCCCTCGACGCATCCGCCCGACACCGAACCGGACGCGCTGCCGTCGGGTGCCACCACCATGGACGCCCCCGCCGGCCGCGGTGCGGAGCGGAACGTGCGGACCACCGTCCCGACGCCCGCCGTTCCGCCCGCCGTCCACACCGCCATCAGGTCTGCCAGCACGTCGCGCATCAGCACCCTTCCCGCTCGAGTCCGACTCGCCTCCAAGCCTATTCCGCCGACGCGAGTTTGGCCCGGGAGACGGGAACCTCGACGTCGACCGGTGCCAGCGGGAACGGCGGCGTACCGACCCCGGCGATCCGGAAATGGCCCCACGGGTCGCGCTCGGCGAGGGCGGCGGGCACCTCGGGACCGTCGCCGATCGTGAGGAACAGCGGGGTGCGGTTGCGCTGTTTGGCCTCGTCGACGCCGTCGCCGACGACGCGCCCGTACCAGTGGTACAGACCGTCCAGCGGTTCGAGGTGACCGTTCAGGAAGACCTCGACGGCCACGGTCAGGTCGCCGGACGTGAGCACTCCCGGCCCCCGGTACTCGGTGTCGTCCTCTCGTTCGGCGAGCGAACTCAGCTCGAAGTGCCGGTCGTCGGGGGTGCGCAGGCGCCGCCAGTACGACGCGCTCGAGCCCGGCCACGCCGCCCGGTTGTGGCCGGTGGAATCGAGGTACCAGCTGTCGCAACCACCCGAATTCCACACCGAGCCCGCGAGTTTGCGGTGGATCACCCGGTTGAATTCACGCTGTGCGCCCGCCCGCACCTCGATCCGCGTCGCGTCGCGCTTCTTCATCAGCGCCAGGCATCGGGTCACGTAGTGCGCCTGGGCCTCGATGACGAAGACGATCGACTGATTGCCGCCTCCGGAGTTCGGTCCCATCATGAGGAAGAAGTTCGGGAACCCCGTCACCGCGACACCGAGATATGCCTCCATGCCGTCGCGCCAGGCCCGCTGGATCGTCAACCCGCGACGACCCACGATGTGCTCGTTCTCGAATCGGTCGCCGACCGCGAACCCCGTGCCGTAGACGATAACGTCCGCGTCGTGCACCTGTCCGTCCTCGGTGCGGATCCCGCGCTCGGTGATCTCCGAGATGCCCGACGTGACGAGGTCGACGTTCTCCCGCTGCAGGGCCGGGTAGTAGTTGCTGGACACCAGGATTCGCTTGCATCCGATGATGTAGCCGGGGGTCAGGGTGGCACGCAGGGCAGGGTCGCGCACCTGCTTCCGCAACAGTCCCCGGGAGGCCGACTCCAGCACCGTCATCAGCCGTGGGTGCAGGAAACCGGCGATCAGCGATTCGTGGCTCCAGTAGATCGCGTGGCGGTAGGCCTTCTGCACGCCGGGAACAGCCTTGAACACCGCCTTCTCGCCTTTGGTGATCGGGCGGTCCAGCTTCGGCAGGATCCAGTGCGGCGTCCGCTGGAAGACGTCGACGTGTGCGGCCGTCTTCGCGACCTCGGGCACGAACTGCACGGCACTCGCTCCCGTGCCGACGACCGCGACCCGCTTGCCGGTCAGGTCGACCGAGTGATCCCATTCGGCGGAATGGAATGCCGTTCCCCGAAATGACTCTCGCCCGGAGAATGCGGGAACGCTGGGTTTGTGCAGCGGCCCCGGGCCTGCGACGACGATCCGCGGGTGGAACACGGAACCCGCCCGGGTCTCGACCCGCCACCGGTCCGTGGTCTCGTCGAAGTCGTAGGAGATCACCTCGGCGCCGAACCGGATGTGGGGTGCCAGGTCGTAGTCGCGGACCACGCGTTCGATGTAGTCGAGGATCTCGGGCTGCCGCGCGTACATCCGGGTCCATTTCCGGTTGGGCGCGAAGGAGAACGAGTACATCAGCGACATCACGTCGCACCCGCATCCCGGGTACGTGTTCTCCCGCCACGTTCCGCCCACGCGATCGGCCTTCTCGAGGACGACGAAGTTCTCCTGCCCCGCCTCCTTCAGCTTGATCGCCATGCACAATCCGGCGAATCCGGTACCGACGACGAGGACGTCCGGTTCAGCGGTTCCGGGTTTCACAGGAAGCCCCCGCGCCGCCACAGCGCGCGGGAGGTCGCTCGCATCAGGCCGTTCTCCTCGAGGAACGCGGCCAGCGATTCGAACCCGCGGCGTTGATTCTCGCGAAAGTTAGGATTTGCCAGCGCCTGTCGACGCGCCTCCTTCGGATCCAGTCCGGCCCGCTCGTACATGGCCGGGTTGGTGAACAGCCGTTGGAACAGCGGGCCGCCGACCCCCTGCAGCGTGCCGACCCACAGCCGGTCGATCCGGTGGCCTTCCGCGACGCGGCGACGCACCCCCTCGCGGGCGAACCGGATGTGCCGGGACTCCTCGGTGACGTGGATCCGCATCAGCCGGGAGATCATCGGCTGCAACTGCGGGTCTTCGACGACGCGACGCTGCGTGGCGTCGAAGATCTCCTCGCCGATCAGCGCGGCCACCCAGAGCATGGTTCCGCGAAATGTCTTGGGCAGCACGTTGACCACGACGGCCTGGTACCACCGGAGCTGGAAGGGCTTGGCACCCATCTGCTCGATGGCGCGCCCGAACATCGTCATGTGCCTGCATTCGTCGCCCATCTCGGTGAGCATGTACCGGGTGTGCAGCGAACTCGGATCGTTGTGCAGCAACGCGCGCAGCAGCGCCTGGTTGAGGATGTTCTCGAACCAGATTCCGACGCTGAGGATGTTCGCCGATTCCTGCCGGGACAGTTCGATGCGTTGCGCCTCGCTCATCCGGTCCCACATCTCGGTTCCCCACAGGGACAGGACCTGCGGCGGCAGGAAGTACTTGCCGTCCTCGAGCGGCGCGTCCCAGTCGATGTCGACGACGGGTGCGTACGAACGCTTGACGGAACCCGAGAGGAGTCTGCCGGCGACTTCCTCCCGGTCGATCGTGTGTGAACGCTGAGACATCGCTGATCCCTTCGTCGAGAGCGATTCCATCTCGTTGCCGTTTATAGGTAAAACGTAAACCCGGGTGTGATCCAGGTCAATGGTTGTCTGTAACTCGAGTTCACATTTGCGCCTTCCGGTTTGCGCCCACCCCACCCGACCAGCACAATCAGGGCCGTGAGGACGCGGCCGACGACACCGACCCCGAGCGAACTTCGGGAGGTAATCCTCGACGCGGCCGAACAGTGCCTGATCGAACTCGGGTACAGCACCCGACTGCACGCGGTCATCGCCGAGCGAGCGGGACTGTCGCGGCCCACGCTCTACAAGCACGTCGGCGACCAGTCCGCCATCCTCGAGGCTCTCTTCCAGCGGGAGATCTCCCGCTTCTTCGTCGTGCTCGATCCGGTACTGCGGGGACGGCAGAGCCAACTGCAGGTGCGATTCGTCGACGCCATCGTGTTCGCCGTCCAGTACGCACGCGGGCACCGGTTGCTGCAGAAGGGATTGCGCGACGACCCCGAGGTGGTACTCCCCTGGTTCACGGTGAAGGCGAAGCCGATGATCGAACTCGGCGCACAACTGCTGACTCCCCACTTCGAGCGCCTGTTCACTCCCGAGCAACTGTCGGGGGTGAGCCCCGCCGCCATCTCCGAGTGGGCGTTCCGGATCATCGGTTCCCTCGTCATCACGGAGGGAATCGTGGACACGTCCGACGAGCGGGCGTTGCGCGAGTTCGTCCGGTCCCTGCTGTCGATCGCATTCATGCCGCAACCGGACGTTCATATTCCTTGACGCGTATATACGCGTAGGGGCATACTCGGGGTCATGGCACCGGACGTGTTCACCGTGGTCGCCGAACCGCAGCGGCGCAGGATCCTCGAACGGCTGCGGGACGGCCACGCCAGCGTCGGCGAACTCGTCGACCAACTCGCACTGCCTCAGCCGACCGTGTCCAAACACCTGCGGGTGCTGCGACAGGCCGGGTTCGTCACCTGCCGCACCGCCGCCCAGCAACGCATCTACAGCCTCGACCGCGAACCGTTCGACGAGTTCGAACAGTGGTTGCAGCCCTACCGCCGGCTGTGGACACACCACCTCGACGCCCTGGGGCGGCACCTCGATTCAAAGGAGACCTCGTCATGACCGAGTCGGACGCACGACGCGACTACCGGCCCAGCCCGCTCCGGCACGCCGAAGCACAACCCGACGGCGACCGATGGGCATTGACCTTCGTCCGCGACTTCACGCACTCACCGTCGGCGCTGTGGACCGCGCTCACCGACCCCGGCGAACTGCCGCAGTGGGCGCCGTACACCGCGGACCGGGACCTCGGCACGGTCGGTCCCGCCACCCTGACCATGGTCGACGGGCCGGACCGCACCGAACTCGACGGCACCGTGATCCGCGCCGAGGAACCGCACGTCCTCGAACACGCCTGGGGTGACGACGTTCTGCTGTGGACGATCGAGCAGACCGACGCGGGAACGCGACTGACCCTGCGCCACACACTCGACGACCAGCGAACCGCGGCGATGACGGCCGCCGGGTGGCACCTGTGCCTGGACGTCGCCGAGGCCCTGCTCGACGGCCACCCGATCGGGCCGATCGTCGGCGCCGACGCGATGAACTACGGCTGGCGCGCACTCAACGAGCAGTACTCCGAACGCCTCGGCGTCGAACCGATCGACCCGACGCTGCCCTGATCCGCGACGGCCGTCCGCCGCTCCCCGGTACCGTTGACACATGGGCCTGGAATGGGAAGCCGTGGTGGTCAACGCCGTCGATCCGACAGCCCTGGGACGCTGGTGGGCCGAGGCCCTGGGCTGGGGCGCCGTGACCGACTCCGACGGCGACGTCCACATCCGGCCCCGGGCCGACAGCCACCCGGAAATTCTGATCGTCGCCGTTCCGGACCGGAAGCAGATCCCGAACCGGCTCCACCTCGATTTCCGGCCCGACGATCAGCAGGCCGAGGTCGAACGGTTGCTCGCACTCGGCGCCCGGCACGCGGATGTCGGTCAGGGCGAGCAGAGTTGGGTGGTGCTCGCCGATCCCGAGGGCAACGAGTTCTGCGTACTCTCCGGCCGGCGCTGACGCAGATCAGGCCACCTTCGCCCGCAGGGCCCGCAGCGCCTCGTGCTGCACGACGAGAACCCGGCCCACCGGGAGGCCGAGGACACCCGCGGTGTCGTGCGCGGACAGTCCGTCGATGACCCGCAGCAGCACGATCTCCCGCGCGGTGGGACCCAGTCCGTGCAGCAGTCGGGCCACTTCCGCGGGGAGGTCGGGGCTTCCGGAACCGCCCTGCGCGTCCGCGACGATGCGGCTCACCACGCGGTACATCTCGCGGACCGGATGGTCGCTGCGGGCGAGGGACGGAAGCTGCCGTGCCACCGCGAGCAGCGCGGCCTGCGCCACCTCGTCCGCGGGCCGCGTGACCTGCGTGGAATTCCCCACGCGGGTACGGCAATACCGCACCACCTGCGGCCACAGCGCCGCCGTCACCCGCTGCACGGCCTCGCGATCCCCCGCCGCGGCGGCCGTCACCGCCGAATGTAATTCCTCGTCAAGCACACTCATGCTGCCCTCGATCCCCCGACCTCGCCGCCTCCGGTCATCCGTGACGGCGCTTCCGTACTCATCTTCCGACACACGAGGGGGCAACACATCCGGGAAGTTCCCCATTTCCCGGTGCGTGAAACCCCCTACATGTCCGGCTTCCTCCGCAAGTTCTTGGTCTGGCCGCGTTGCTTCTTGGCGTCGAGTCTTCGCCGGTGTGAACCCTTGGTCGCCTTGGTCGGACGCCGGGTGCGGGTTTCGGCCAGGACGGCCGCGCGCAGCAGCGCCGCCATCCGGGCCCGTGCCGCGCGCCGATTGCGTAGTTGCGAACGGGTTTCGGACGCCGTCACGCTGACCACACCGTCAACGAGCCTGTGTCCCAGCTGAACCTGCATGCGTTCGAGCTGGGAGGGCGACAGGGTCGACAACGTCCACAGGTTCACCCGGAGTTCCACCCGCGAGTCCGTGGTGTTCACTCCCTGGCCGCCGGGACCGCCGGCGCGGGAGAACCGCCATTGCAACTCGGCGGCCGGGACGACGAGCGACCGGGTGATCTCCAGGTCGTCGGTGACCTCGCCGCCGGGAAACACCGGAGGAACTTCGCTCACACTCCCAGCGCCCGAGCCAGCACCGGCCAGGAATCGTGAAGATCATCCTGCCAGTATCCCCACGAGTGTGTACCCGAGTTACGGAAACTCGCGGTTGCAGGTATCCCCAGTTCTCCCAAGCGATCCGTGAATCGATGTGTGCAGTAGTTGGTCACCGCTTCGATCGGACCACCCGCGTAGATCTGCCGCGCGAGCACCCCGACGTTCCCGTCGATCCCGGGGCCGCCCAAGGTCTCGTAGCGCCCCGGCAGACCGTTGCCGTTGGAGAGGAACAGTTCCGTGCCGCGCAGTTCGGCGGCGTGCACGTACGGGTCGTTCGCCGACCACGCCGGATCGTCCGGCTCGCCGTACATGTTGGCCGGATTGCCGTAACCGTAGTTGTTCATGGTGATCTTGATGAGCAGCTGGCCGAGCGGATCACTGGTCAGGGCGCAACCGCTGTAGGCGGCGACGCCACGGAACAGGCCGGGGGCGGCGATCGCCAACTGCAGCGCCGCGGTGCCGACCCTGGACATGCCTGCGAGCGCGTTGACTCCGTTCGTGCCGAGAGCCGCGTCGACGACCGGCGGAAGTTCCTGAGTCATAAAGGTCTTCCACTTGTTCACCCCCATGACCGGGTCGGGGCTCTTCCAGTCCGTCCAATACGCGTTCTCGCCGCCGGACGGGCTGACGACGTTCACGTTCTGGTCGGCCAGGAACTCTTCGACATCGGTCTTCTCCCGACGGATCTGGCCGTCGAGGAAGTACAGCGTCGGCCTCGGCGCGCTCGTGTCGGCGGGCCGCTGTACGTACACCGGCACGACGCGTTGCATCGACGCCGAGAAGACGTGCAGCGTCAGATGTCTCGGATCGATAACGGTGACGTGGTCGAGCTTCGAACCGTTCGGCGCTGCCGCGGAACCGAGCGCCCGACCGGTGTCGACGACCGGATCGGCGGCCGCAACGGCGCCGCCGAGGACGAGGGACGTCACGGTGACGGCCGTCACGGCCGCTGTGCGCAATTTCCCCCGAAAGACATGTCGTGTCACGACCGTTTACCGCCCTCCACCCGCACGAATTCCGGTCCCGGGCATGCTAACAGTTCCCGCGATTTGCCGAGTAACGGAAGAGGCCTTCCGTGCGATGAACATTCGACCCCCCACGTTCATTGAAGGACCGGCATGACGTCTCCCCTGCCCTCATCATCTGTCGCTCGCAAGAAGTGGCCCTGGATTGCCGGCGGGATCGTCGTAGCCGTGGCCGTGGTCTCGTGTGCCGGTCCCGGACAGGGCGACCAATCGGCCCAGGCCTTATCCGTGTCGGCGACGCCCGCGGCTTCGACGGCAGCGGCTTCCACGTCGAGTTCTTCGACACCGGTGCCGGTTTCGTCTGCGCTCGCACTCGCACCGGTCGCACCCGCCGTGCTCGGCGGCGCCGACGCGACCGCCGCGCTGCAGCAACTCGCCGGTCTCGAGATCAAGGGCCGCGCACCGAAGACCGGGTACGACCGGGATCTGTTCGGCCAGGCGTGGACCGACGACGTCACGGTCGAGGGCGGCCACAACGGCTGCGACACCCGCAACGACATCCTCGGGCGCGACCTCGACCAGATCGTGTTCAAGCCGGGCACCCGCGACTGCGCGGTACAGACCGGGACCCTGAACGACCCCTACACCGGCACCACCATCTCCTTCGTCCGCGGCGAGAGCACGTCGAGCGCCGTGCAGATCGATCACGTCGTCGCGCTGTCCGACGCCTGGCAGAAGGGCGCGCAGCAACTCGACACCGCGACCCGGGTGAACTTCGCGAACGATCCGCGGAACCTGAAGGCCGTCGACGGCCCCGCCAACCAGCAGAAGTCGGACGGCGACGCCGCAACCTGGCTGCCCCCGAACAAGAGCTACCGGTGCACGTACGTGGCAGATCAGGTGTCGGTGAAGGCCGCGTACGGGCTGTGGGTGACCCAGGCCGAGCACGACGCGATCGCCGGGGTTCTCCAGGACTGCGGGGCGTCGACGCCTGCCGCGGCGCCCGCCCCGACCACCGACGCGGTCCCGGCCGTTGTGCCTGCACCGGCTCCGGTTCCCGCTCCCGCCCCGGCGCCCGCACCCGTCCCGTTCGTGGACACGGCGGGGCCGAGCGACGTCTATTACAAGAACTGTTCGGCGGCCAAGGCTGCCGGTGCCGCACCCGTCCACCTCGGCGAACCGGGCTACGGCACGCACCTGGACCGCGACGGCGACGGTGTCGGCTGTGAGAGCTGATCCGGGCCTGCCGAGACACGCACCGCCACCACCAGTTAACCTGAACTGCCTGCAGGGACGTCGGGTACCTGTAGTCGATTCTGTACATGTCAGAAAGATGAGACCGGCATGACCACTGCACCCGACGCACTCGGGCACCCCCCACACACGGACGAACCGCCAGTCGCCCGCGTCCATCAGAAGCCGGCGCTGTCGGCGCGCGAGATCGAGGTTCTCCGCCACTGGCTGCGCGGCGACTCCAAGCTCGCCGTCGCCGCCGACCTCCACATCGCCCTCGGCACGGTCAACACCCACCTGACCCGCATCCGCGAAAAGTACGCGCTGGTGGGGCGTGACGCGTCCACCAAGACGACACTGCTGGTGCGGGCCCTGCAGGACGGCATCATCACCATCGCCGAACTCTGAGGCCTATGCCCTGCGCAGGGCGTCCCGGTCGATCTCGGCCACCGACGTCAGACCACTGAGGCCCATCGTGAGGTCGAACTCGGCGATCACGTTGGCGGTGGCGTCCCGCGCACCGGCCTGACCCGCGAGCGCCAGGCCGTACAGGTGTGGCCTGCCCAATGTCACGGCGTCGGCACCGAGCGCGAGCGCCTTGAAGACGTCTGCTCCGGTGCGGATTCCGCTGTCGAGGAGCAGCGTCAGCCTGCCGTCGACGACCGGCGCGATGTCCACGAGAGCGTCCAGCGACGACACACTGCCGTCCACCTGCCGCCCACCGTGATTCGACACGACGATCCCGTCCACCCCGGCATCGAGCGCACGCCGGGCGTCGTCCGGGTGGAGCACACCCTTGAGGAGGATCGGCAGCGACGTCCTGCTGCGGAGGGTCTCGATATCGGCCCAGCTCAGCGACGGCCGGGAGTAGATGTCGAGGAACGTCTCCACGGCGGCCCGCGGTTCCGGCGACCGCAGGTTGTCGAGGAATCGGCCCGGGAAGCGCCGGGTCATCGACACCAGTGACCGGATGGCGCCGAGCGTCACCTCGACGTCCGGCTTCTTCGCCGCGGCCTTGATCCGGTCGTGCACGATCCGGCGGAACACCGGGTCGGACGTGTACTGCGCGATCCCCTGCCCCTGCGCGAACGGCAGCGAACCGAGGTTGAGGTCTTCCGGCCGCCAGCCGAGCATCGTCGTGTCGAGGGTGACGACGACGGCGTCCGCCCGGATGTTCGACGCCCGCTGCAGCAGGCTGTCGACGAGGTCGTCGTCGGTGCTCCAGTACAGCTGGAACCATCGGGGCGCGTCGCCCATCGCCGCCGCGCTCTCCTCCATCGGGGCGCAGCCCTGGTTGGAGAAGATGTACGGCACACCCAGTTCTGCGGCGGCAGCGGCGATGGCCACGTCGGCCTCCGGCCTGGCCAGTTCGGCGGCGCCGACAGGTGCGAGCAGCACCGGCGCCGGGATGCGGCGTCCGAACAGTTCGACCCCGATGTCGCGCTTCGAGACGTCGCGCAGCACCCGGGGAACGATCTGCCACTTGTCGAACGCGTCGCGGTTGGCCTGCATCGTGCGGCCCAGCCCGGCGCCGCCGTGAACGTACGCCCAGCCCTTCGCGCTCATCTTCCGCCGCGCGCGCCGCTCGAGGGTGTCGAAGTCGGTGGGAACGGAGGGTGTGCGGCCGAGGACGCCGTCGCGGTAGATCAGATTCTGGCGGGCCCGGCCCGGGCTGTCCTGGTTCTCGCTCGCAGACATGCGGCCGAGTCTTCCACAGCACCTCACGAACCGGCGGCGGGTCGCGCGGACGCGTAGGTTTGTGACCGGCACCACACCGTGCGCTGCCCCGAACCCCCTGACGTCCTAGGAGACCGCGATGCCCGACCGTCCGTCCCTCACCGGCGCTCCCTGCTGGATCGATCTCACCAGTTCCGACCCGCAACAGGTCATTCCGTTCTACACCGGACTGTTCGGGTGGAGGTCCGACACCAACGAGGATCCGCAATACGGCGGCTACTCGATCTTCAGTATGAACGGCAAACCCATTGCGGGCCTTGGCCCGCAACAGCACGGCAACCCGTACGGCAACGTGTGGACCACGTACCTCGCGTCCGAGGACGCCGCGGCCACCGCGGCGAAGGCCGCCGAGGCGGGCGGCCAGGTGATGATGCCCGCAATGGCCGTGGGCGACCAGGGCACGATCGCCATCCTCGGCGATCCCGCCGGCGCCGTCATCGGCGTGTGGCAGGCCGATCAGCACACCGGCTTCGGCCTCGTCGACGAGCCCGGCGCGCCCGTCTGGCACGAGACGCTGTCACGCAACTACGCGGCCGCGCTCCCCTTTTACGCGGACGTGTTCGGCTGGACGTATCAGGCCCTCGGCGACACAGACGAATTCCGGTACTCCCAGGCCAACCTCGGCGACCGCACCGTGGCAGGCATCATGGACGCCGACTCGTTCCTGCCCGACGGCGTCCCCTCGTTCTGGCAGTTCTACATCGGCGTCGGCGATACCGACGCGGCGGTCGCGAAGGTGACCGAACTGGGCGGCAGCGTCCGGCGCGAACCGGAGGACACCCCGTTCGGGCGGCTCGCCTCCGTCGCCGACCCGCTCGGTGCCACGTTCCAGATCACCACCCTGCAGTCCTGACCCTGCGACGGTGGCGCGCGCCGCGCCACCGTCAGACAGGGCCGAACGGCGCCTGCGCCTCCTTGGCGTCCCAGATGTCGAGGAGCGAGCGCAGAATTTCCTCCGACATGCCCAGGCCGCCGAGATGGCTTTCCCCGTGCATCGTGTGGAACTCGGCGTCGGGCAGCAGCGACACCATGTGCTGGCCGTGCCGGAACGGGATGATGTGGTCACAGTCGCCGTGCCACCACCGCACCGGGGTCTTCACCGCGTTCACCCGGAATCCCCAGTCACGCGCAAACAGGACGAGGTCGGCGAACGGGGCGCTGAGCTGCTTGCTGCCGCCGTTGAGCAGATCGTCGAGGAACATCGCCTTGAACTCCGGCCGCGCGAGGAGACGACGGTCGCCCTCCGGGGACATCCGCCCGTACAGGTCGATGATCGGCGACGCGAACGGCCGTGCCAGCCTGATGACGGAACTCGCCGCCAGCCCGACCGGGACGCCGCCCGCCGACAGCACCGGAGCCGCCAGCACCGCGAGATCCATCAACCCGCTGCGGATCGCGTCGGGACCCTTCGTCGGCGCGACACCCCCGAGGATGCCGGTCGCGACCACACGGTCGGGCATCGCGTACGCCGCGGCGAGTGTGTAGGGGCCGCCGCCGGACAGGCCGATCACGGCCATCTGGTCGATGCCGAGCGTGTCGGCGACCGTGCGCAGGTCCTCGGCGAAGTCGATCACTGCGCCGTAGCGGTGGGGGGTCGACGACCCGACCCCCGGCCGGTCGATCCCGATCAGCCGGACGTGCTCTCGTTCGGCGAACGCCCGGGCCTCCATCGGCACCTGACGCCGCGCCCCGGGTGTGCCGTGCAGCCAGAACACCGCCCTGCCCTGTGCCGAACCGAACTCCGCGAAGCCGAGCCGACGCCCCTCGCCTACCGCGACCGTGCCCTCCAACTGTGGGCGTGCGATATCCACCATTCCCACAGCTTCGCACGTGACGGTCGTCACGTTTCCGTTTGGGACCCTCTCAGCGGTGTGCGGTCGACGTGAACTGGTACGTCGCGGCGTCGACGATCTGCTCGGGAGACACCTCGATCTCACCGTTCAGCCACGCCGTCATGAGTTCGGCGAGCCCACCCACGAACAGCAGTGCGGTGATCTCGTCCTGCGGCGACGACCACGCCCGGTCGCCGTAGAGTTCCCGCGCCTGCTCCGCCACCAGCAGCGCGAACGCCCGCAGCAGTTCACGTCTTCGCGTCCGCAGCGGTTCGGCGCCTGCCGATTCGATGATCGACACCCGCCCCTTCCGCGGGTCGGCGGTCAGGATGTCGACGAACGCCGCGATCGCCGCCCGCACCCGCACCTCGGGGTCGCCCGTCACGGTCCGGAGCGTGACCCGCGCGGCCTCGCCGATCTCCGCGGCGATCCCTTCGATCACCTGCACGAGCAGGTCGTCACGGCCGCGGAAGCTCTCGTAGAAATAGCGTTCCGTCAGTTTCGCCTCGGCGCAGATGGCAGTCATGGTCGCCTTGTCGCCGCCGACGGTCCCGAAGACCTGCAGTCCCGCTTCGAGAAGTCGCGCACGGCGTTCGGCGGCGCGCTCCTCCGAACTTCTCCCGCGGTACTGCCGCGCCGGCTGGCTCATGACTCGATGTTGACAGACCTCCCGGTGTGACGCACACTACAGACATCTGACATGGCGTCCTGTCACATACCCGACGAGGGAGTGCCCGTGCCCAAAGTTCTCGCTGCTCCGCCGCAGGAAAGCACGCTCAGCCCCATCTCGGGGAATGCCGGATTCCCCGTCATCGGACACTCCCTGGAGTACTTCCGCGACCCGATGGGACTGCTCCAGAGCCGCTGGGACCGCTACGGCCCCGTGTCGTGGCTGAGCATGGCCGGCAAGAGATGGGTCACCGTGCTCGGACCCGACGGCTGCCAGGCGGTGCTGCAGAACAAAGACCGCGCCTTCGTCAACAGCGACGGGTGGAGCGTGCTGATCGGGCCGTTCTTCCACCGCGGGCTGATGCTCCTCGACGGCGACGAACACCTCGTCCACCGGCGAATCATGCAGCAGGCCTTCACCCGGGACCGACTGTCCCGCTACACCGAGGCACTGCACCCGGCCGTCGAGAGGGGGCTCGACGCCTGGCGGCCCACCCCGGGTTTCACCGTGTACCCGGCACTGAAGGAACTGACTCTCGATCTCGCCACGAGCATCTTCATGGGCGGCGCCGAGGGGTCGACGCCACGGGAGATGGCCGAGGTCAATAAGGCCTTCATCGACTGCGTGCAGGCCGCTACATCGGTGGTGCGGTACCCGCTGCCCGGGACGCGGTGGAAGCATGGCATCGACGGGCGCCGCCGACTCGAGGAGTTCTTCCGCCGGTACCTGCCCGCCCGACGCGCGGGCGCGGGCGAAGACCTGTTCTCCGCGCTGTGCCACATCGAATCCGAAGACGGACAACGGTTCAGCGACGACGACGTCATCAACCACATGATCTTCCTGTTGATGGCGGCGCACGACACGTCCACCATCACGCTGTCGACGATGATGCAGTACCTGGGTCAGCACCCGCAGTGGCAGGAACGCTGCAGGCGGCAGTCCGCGGCGCTCGGCACGTCCACCCCGGGCTACGGCGAACTGGACGAACTCACCGACCTCGACCTCGTCATGAAGGAATGCCTGCGCCTCGTTCCACCGGTCCCGGTGGTCGCGCGCCGAGCGGTACAGGACACCGAGGTACTCGGCCACTACATCCCGAAGGGCACGTACATGTCGGTGGTCGTGCACTTCACCCACCACATGCCCGAGTACTGGCCCTACCCGGAGAGGTTCGACCCCGAGCGGTTCGCACCCGAACGCCGCGAGGATAAGGTCCACCGGTTCGCGTGGGAGCCGTTCGGCGGCGGCGTGCACAAATGCCTGGGGATGCACTTCGCGGGCGCCGAGATCAAGACGGTCATGCACCACCTGCTGCAGCGATTCGAATGGGCGGTGAGCCCCGACTACGTCGCCCCGCTCAACTACACGTCGCTGCCGTTCCCCTCCGACGGCCAGCCGGTGGACCTGTACTGAGCCGACTCCGCAGTGGCCGACTCCGTAGTGCAGCCCCGGCCGATCCACCATAGTGGGAGTCATGACCGTTACGGCGCCCCCGCTCGACGTGTATTCACAGCCCACGCTGTCCAACCTCATGCCGTCCGTCCTCGCTTCGCTGGGTGTCGCCGGCGAGCCGAACCGGCTGCACCTGCCCGACAGCAGGCACACCGTCGTGATCCTGATCGACGGCCTCGGCTGGAGCCTGCTGCGTCGTCATCGCGAGCGCGCCCCGTTTCTCGACAGCCTGACGGGACGGCCGATCCGGGCGGGATTCCCCACGACGACGGCCACCAGCATCGCGTCGTTCGGCACGGGACTGCCGTCCGGCGGTCACGGCATCACCGGCTACCAGTCATACGTTCGTGAGGTTCGCGGCACCATCAACTGGTTGTCGTGGCGCGCGGGCCACAAGGGCGACGAACTCACCCGGCTGGTCCCCGAGGTCCTGCAGCCCGCACCGACCGTGTTCGAGCGAGCCGCGGCAGCCGGTATCGCGTGCACGACGGTGGTTCCGGCGAAGTTCGACGGGTCCGGGCTCACCCGCGCCGTCCTCCGCGGCGGCACCTTCGCGGGAATACATGCGTACGGTGACCTGATCGCACACGTCGTCACCGCGGCGCGATCCGGCGAGCGGACACTCACCTACTGCTATCTCAGCGAAATCGACACCCTCGGGCACATCTACGGTCCGGGATCCGCGCCGTGGCTGCACCAACTAGACCTCGTCGACCGGCTCGTCGAGAGGCTCGCCGCGGAACTCGCGGTCGCGCAACCGGGCGCCGCGCTCCACGTCACCGCCGACCACGGCATGGTCACCGTCGACGACGCCGACAAGATCGACTTCGACGACACCCCCGCGCTGTCCGACGGCGTGGTGGCGCTCGCGGGCGAACCGCGGTGCAGGCACGTCCACGCGCGTGCCGGGGCCGCGCACGACGTCGCCGCCCGGTGGAGGAGCGAACTGGGACACCGCATGTGGATCGGCACCAGAGACGAGGCCGTCACCGCGGGACTGTTCGGCCCCGCCGTGCGATCCGAGGTGCAGGGCCGCATCGGCGACGTCGTCGCCATCGCGCAGGGCGGCGTCGCGGTGGTCCGGCGCAAGGCGGAGTCGCGGCTGTCGGCCCTCCCCGGGCAGCACGGCGCGCTCACCGACGACGAGTTGCTGATTCCGCTGCTGCACACCGCCGCGACGTAAACCCGGGTCGTTCACCGGTTTGCCGGGCCACTCCTGATAGAAATGACGAACAGCGTTGATTTCAGGAGAGATTCATGCCCCGCTCTGCGGTACCGAACACCGGCTCCATCATCACGACCCTCAGAACCAAGTGGCCCTGGATCCTCGCCGGCCTGCTCGTCGTCGTGCTCGTCACGATGCTCTCGCCGGACCCCGACGGCACCCTCGCCTCCGGAACCGGGCCGGCCGCGCCGTCGGAAGCCACTGACGCACAACAGATACAGACGGCGTTCACCCAGCTGTCCACCCTCGAGGTGAAGGGCAGGGCACCGAAGACGGGGTACGACCGGGAGCTGTTCGGCCCCAGCTGGACCGACAACGTGTCGGTCGCGCTCGGACGCAACGGCTGCGACACCCGCAACGACATCCTGCGCCGCGACCTCGTCGACATCACGTCGCGGGACCGCACCCGCGAGTGCGTGGTGCAGTCGGGCACGTTGCGGGATCTCTACACGGGCAACATCATTGCGTTCACCCGCGGCACGAAGACGTCGGACGCCGTGCAGATCGACCACGTGGTGGCGCTGTCGGACGCGTGGCAGAAGGGCGCTCAGCTCCTCGACGCGCAGACACGGGCCGACCTCGCGAACGATCCCCGCAATCTGCAGGCGGTGGACGGACCCACCAATCAGCGCAAGAGCGATGCCGACGCGTCGACGTGGCTGCCCCCGCTGGCGGCGTACCGCTGCACCTACGTGGCACGGCAGGTGGAAGTGAAAGTGGCGTACCGACTCTGGGTGACGGCGCCCGAACGCGACGCGATGGCCGCGGTGCTCACCGGCTGCGGCGCGCGGTGATCACGCTCCGGGCGGGGTGAGCCGGTTCTCGGAGCCGGTGTCGACCGCCGGGGCCGACGCACCGGAATCCCAGTCGACGGAGTTGTTGGAACCGGTCAGCTCGAGCGAGTCGAGGGACACCGCGCGCACGAAGTTGTCGTGGCCGCTCACCGTCATCGCACCGGAATCGTCGACATTCAGAGAGTTTCCGCTTCCGGTGACCGAGATCCGCTCCGCCTGCTTGCCGAGCACGGTCACGGCGTTGCCCTGCAACTCGATCGATTCGACGACGTCGATGGTGGCACTGTTGCTGCGCCCCGCAATGGTGAGCGTTCCGGTCTGTCCGCCGACGACGTTGGTGTCCTGACCGCGCACGACGACCGCGTTCGACGTGGCGACAGTCGCCGAGACGCCGTTGGCCTCGATGGTCACGGTGCCGCATTCGCCCTCGAGGACGACCCCGGCACCGTCCCGGTTGACGATCACGTCGCGGCCCGCGCAGTCACCGCCCGAGTTCAGTTCCACCGCAGAGCCGGAGACCGTCGAGGTGCCGCCGCCACCGGTGCTCCCGCCGCCGCAGCCCGCGAGGGCCACGGCGGCGGACATCAGCACGGCGACGGCGACCGACTGCCGGGTGACACCCATCGATCCCTGCTTTCCTGCCCCCGACGGGACCGGGTCAGTTCTTCGCGAGCGCCGGCATCGTCACGACCTGGGCCGCGTAGGACAGCCCGGCACCGAACGCGAGCAGCAGGGCGGTGTCGCCGGGCTTGGTGGCGCCGGACTGCAGCATCTCCTCCATGGCGAGCGGCACCGACGCCGCCGACGTGTTGCCGCTCTCGGCGATGTCGTCGGACACGGGCACGCCCTCGGGAAGCTTCATGCTGCGCGCGATCACCTCGGTGATCCGCGAGTTCGCCTGGTGCGGGACGAACGCGTCGAGATCGTCGACCGACAAGCCGGCCTTCTCGACCGCCCGCAGCGCGACCTTGCCCATCTCGAAGGCGGCCCAGCGGAACACGGCGGTGCCTGCCATCTTGATGTACGGACGCGTGGCACCCGGCGTCGTGATGTATTCGTACCAATCCAGGTCCTGCACGATGGCGTCGGCCTGGGAGCCGTCCGAACCCCACTCCACCGGTCCGATGCCTGCGACGTCGCTCTTGCCGACGACCACGGCCCCGGCGCCGTCACCGAAGATGAAGCGCGTCGAGCGGTCGGTCGGGTCGGTGGTGATGCTCATCTTCTCGACACCCACCACGAGGGCGTAGTCGACGGATCCGCCGCGAACCAGATCGGACGCCACCGTCAGCGCGGTGCAGAAGCCCGCGCATCCACCGCCGAGGTCGAACGCTCCGGGGCCGTTGGTGCCCAAGGCGTCGGCCACCAGCGCGGCAGCGGGCGGCGTCAGCAGCAGGTACGTCGACGTGGCGACGATGACGACCCCGATCTGCTCGGGGTCGATCCCGCTCGCCTCGATCGCCTTGCGCCCCGCCTCGATGGACATCGTGACGACGTTCTCGTCCTCCGCCGCGAACCGCCGGTTGCGGATGCCCGAGCGCGACTGGATCCACTCGTCGTTCGAGTCGATCAGTTCACAGATCTCGTCGTTGGTGACGACCCGTTCGGGCCGGTACACGCCGAGCCCGAGAAGGGCGGACTGCCGACCTCCAGCCACGGTGGCAATCTGCTTTCCCATCGATCGATCTCCTCATCAGGTCCCGCGTGGTTACGCGCAGTGTGGACTTGTCGCCAGCACACGTTACGTCGGCGGCCGCCCCGCGGGTAGCACCGGTTCCTGTTACTGACGAGTAATATCGGATCCGTGGAGGCGTCGGCGAAACGAACAGGGCGGTCAAACCGACACTTTCGGAAGAACAGACTTGTTAGACTTCTCGCGATTTCCAGCAGTTGATCACCGGTAGGGGGAGTGGTCTCTTCAGGCCACGCAGTGCCGCCTGCTGCTAGAGATGGAGTGTCCTTCGTGAAGCGAACCAGAGCTCTTGCAGCAGCCTCGCTCATCGGCGCGGCAGTGACGTTGATCGCATTCGCGGGCCCGGCTGCCGCGAACCCCAACGCCATCAATCCGATCCCCGGACTCAACGGCACCAACGGGATTCCGCACCTCACCGGTCGCACCCAGGCGGTCGCGCAGCAGACCGGCATGCTCGGTCCCAACCGCACCCAGGACTCCAACGTCCTCGGCACCGACCTCGGCATCATGTGGGACAACGGCCAGGGTCAGGTCCTCACGGCGTTCGGCGACTCCGCCGGGCTCGGACTGCCCAACCTGCTGTCGGGCAGCCTGTGGGCGTGGCGCAGCAGCACCCTTTTCCGCAGCTCGGACGGCATCCTGTCCGACGGGATGAATTTCGACAGTTCGCCCCGCGACATCTTCGGCCAGTCCAAGGAGCTCGTCCCCAGCCCCAAGATCCCGTTCGTCGAGATCAGCCGCATCCCCACCGCAGGCGTCGCCGTCGGCAACACCCAGGTGCTGAGCATGATGTCGGTAAAGAACTGGGGCCCGGCGGGCACATGGGACACCAACTACTCCGGCCTCGTCTACTCGCAGGACAACGGCGAGAACTGGACCGTCGCCCCCGAGACGCAGCGCCCGAACATCGGGGGTAACGCCAACTTCCAGATGAGCGCGTTCGTCAAGGCTGACGGCTTCGTCTACCAATACGGCACGCCTGCCGGGCGCGGCGGACTCGTCCACATCGCCCGCGTCCCGGAACCGCAGATCATGGACCTCGGCGCGTACGAGTACTTCGACGGCGCCAAGTGGATCAAGGGCAACCCCGACGTCGCCAAGCCGATCATGCCGGGCGGCGTCGGCGAATTGTCCGTCGCGTACAACGAATACCTCGGGCAATACCTCATGCTGACCACCGACCAGTTCAACTCCGTGGTCATGCGCCGCTCACCGTCGGTGACCGGACCGTGGGGCCCACCCGAGGTGCTCGTCGACACCCGGGAACTGCCCACCGCGTACGGCGCCTACATTCACCCGTGGTCGTCGGGGCGCGACCTCTACTTCCTCACGACGGTGCACAACAACTACAACGTTCTCCTGATGCGCACCACGCTCACTCCGTAGCGGTCGTACTAGCGTCAGCGGTCGTACTAGCGTCGGGGCATGGATGCAGCTGCCTGGGACGAACGGTATTCACAGAGCGAACTGGTGTGGGGCGCGCCACCCAACGCCGTCGTGGTCGAGCAGGTCACCGCGCTCCCCCGCGGTCGCGCACTCGACCTCGCGTGCGGGGAGGGCCGGAACGCACACTGGCTCGCCACCCGCGGCTGGGAGGTGACGGGGCTCGACTACTCGGCCGTCGCCCTCGACAAGGCCCGCCGAGTAGCCGCCGAAGCGCCCCGCTCGGTCCGGGAACGGCTCGACTACCGCGTCGCGGACGTCACCGAGTCGGACCTCGGCGGCGAGTACGACCTGGTGCTCATGATCTACCTCCATCTCGCCCCGGAGGAGCGCCTGCAGGTTGTGAACCGCGCCATATCTGCGCTGAAACCTGATGGAATCCTCATGATTTTGGGGCATGACGCCGTTAACTTGTCGCAGGGAGTCGGGGGGCCTCAGGACATCGAAATCCTGTATACGCCAGAAGATTTGGCGACAGCGCTCGACGGCCGCCTGAACGTGGACGTCGCCGAACGGCGATTCCGCGAGACGGACACCGGAACGGCGATCGACGCGCTCGTCGTCGCACACCGCCCGAGTCTTGGCAGTCCGGTAAATGACGCGTAATATCGCTGATGTTACCGACGAGTAATAACTTGGGCGGTACTAACTGATAGACCGCACCATCTCACTGGGAGAGACAGAAGACATGGGCCATTACAAGAGCAACGTCCGCGACCTGGAGTTCAACCTCTTCGAGGTACTCGGTCTCGAGCAGCCGCTGAGTGACGGCGTGTGGGGCGATCTCGACGCCGACACCGTCCGCAACATGCTCAGTGAAGTTGCCCGCCTCGCCGAGGGACCGCTGGGCGAGTCCTTCGCCGACGCCGACCGCAACCCTCCGGTCTTCGACCCCGAGAACCACACCGTCACCCTGCCGGAATCCTTCAAGAAGTCGTTCCGCGCACTGTGGGACGCCGAGTGGTACCGCATGGGAATCTCCGAGGAGATCGGCGGCGTCCCCGTGCCGCGGTCCGTCGTGTGGGCCATCGGTGAGCTGATCCTCGGCGCCCAGCCGGCCGCGCACATGTACCAGGCCGGACCCGCCTTCGCGGACGTCCTGTTCAACAACGGCACCGAAGAGCAGAAGAAGTGGGCCGCCACCATCGTCGAACGCGGCTGGGGCGCCACGATGGTCCTCACCGAGCCCGACGCCGGTTCCGACGTCGGCGCAGGCCGCACCAAGGCCATCAAGCAGGACGACGGCTCCTGGCACATCGAGGGCGTCAAGCGGTTCATCACGTCCGCCGACTCCGACGACCTGTTCGAGAACATCTTCCACCTCGTCCTGGCCCGCCCCGAGGGTGCAGGCCCCGGCACCAAGGGACTGTCGCTGTTCTTCGTCCCGAAGACGCACTTCAACTTCGAGACCAACGAATTGGGCGAGCGCAACGGCGCTTTCGTCACCAACGTCGAGCACAAGATGGGTCTGAAGGTCTCCGCCACGTGTGAGGTCACCTTCGGCGGCCACGGCATTCCGGCCCAGGGCTGGCTCGTCGGCGAGGTCCACAACGGTATTGCGCAGATGTTCGACGTCATCGAGCACGCCCGCATGATGGTCGGCACCAAGGCCATCGCCACCCTCTCCACCGGCTACCTCAACGCCCTCGACTACGCGAAGGAACGCGTCCAGGGCGCCGACCTCACCCAGATGACGGACAAGGCCGCCCCGCGCGTCACCATCACGCACCACCCCGACGTCCGTCGCGCCCTCGCCATGCAGAAGGCGTACGCCGAAGGCCTGCGCGCCGTGTACCTGTACACCGCGGCGCACCAGGACGAGGCCACCGCCAAGCTGGTCTCCGGCGCCGACAAGGACCTCGCGTTCCGCGTCAACGACCTGCTGCTCCCGATCGTCAAGGGTGTCGGCTCCGAGCGGGCCTACCAGTACCTGACGGACAGCCTGCAGACCTTCGGCGGGTCCGGCTTCCTGCAGGACTACCCGATCGAGCAGTACATCCGCGACGCCAAGATCGACTCGCTGTACGAGGGCACCACCGCCATCCAGGCGCAGGACTTCTTCTTCCGCAAGATCGCCCGCGACCGCGGCGTGGCACTTGCCCACGTCGCAGGCGAGGTCAAGAAGTTCATCGACACCGAGGCGGGCAACGGTCGCCTCAAGGCCGAGCGCGCCCTGCTCGCCACCGCCCTCGAGGACGTCCAGACCATGGCCGCCACCCTCACCGGGTACCTCATGGGCGCCCAGGAGCAGCCGTCCGAGCTGTACAAGGTCGGCCTCGGTTCCGTCCGGTTCCTGATGTCCGTCGGCGACCTCCTCATCGGCTGGCAGCTCCTGCGCCAGTCCGAGATCGCGATCAAGGCCCTCGACGAAGGCGCCTCCGGCAAGGACAAGGCGTTCTACGAAGGCAAGGTCGCCATCGCGTCCTTCTTCGCGAAGAACGTGCTGCCCGAGCTGACCGCCACCCGCGGCATCGTCGCCAACCTCGATAACGACATCATGGAGCTCGACGAAGCAGCGTTCTGATCGCCTTCACACGGCCCGGTGGCCGGGGATTCGTCCCCGGCCACCGGGCTTTGTCGTGCCCTGACCGGGACGCCGCACCACTTCTCGGTCCACGAACCCCTTTTCGGGCCCGACGGGGTGTGCGCGGGCCGAGAAGGAGTGCGGGAGTTGTCCACAACCCTCGGTTCATCCACAGCCGGGTCCGCCGGGCCGGATTCTCGGCGCCGTCCGGGCGAGAATCGTTCCCATGGAACACGACCCGGGGGCGATGCTGCGACGCCAGGACGCGTTGGGCCGCGGCTACAGCGACGACGAGATCCGACGCCTGTACACGCGCGGCGAGTGGCAACGCATCGGCCGCGGCGCGTACCTCTCCGCGGCGGTGTTCTCGGCACTCGGCGACGAGGAACGTCACCGCTTCCTGATCGACTCGACCCTTCACGCCCTCTCGGACGACGCTGTGCTCAGCCACCAGTCCGCGGCCGTCGTGTACGGACTGCCGCTGTGGAGAACGGCGCTCGACCGCGTGCACGTCACGAGAAACCGGCGGGGAGGCGGCCGGGTCAAGCGACGGATCACCGTGCACTGCGCCCCGATCGGAGACCGGGTGGCGGTGGTGGACGGGCACTCGCTGACGCTCCCGGCGCGGACCGTCGTCGACCTCGCGAGGACACTGCCGTTCGAGCAGGCCGTCGTGGCCGGTGACGCGGCGGTCCGCAGGCTCGGCATCAGCCGCGACGAATTGGACGCCGAGCTCGCCCTCGCCGCGCGCCGGCACGGAATCGATGCGGCTCGCAGGGTCGTCCACTTCGTGAGCGGGCACAGCGAAAGTGTCGGTGAGTCGCGAAGCCGGGTGATGCTGGTGCGGGCCGGGCTCCCCGTTCCTTCCCAGCAAGGTGAGGTGTTCGACCCCGGCGGGCGCCGTGTCGGGCGCGTCGACTTCCACTTCGACGGCGTCGTGCTCGGAGAGTTCGACGGACGCGTCAAGTACGGACGGCTGCTGAAACCCGGACAAACACCCGGCGACGCGGTGTTCGCCGAGAAACAACGCGAGGATGCACTGCGCGACCTCGGATTCCAGGTGGTGCGGTGGACGTGGGACGACCTCGAGTCACCCGCGCAGGTGGTGGACCGGGTCCGCCGCGCAATCGCCCGGGCCGAGTCGCCGCGCGGCTGGGTCGTCCAGGCGCCGCTGCCGTCCGTGCAGCCGCTCACGGTACGAGCACTGTAGACGCACCACTTCTCTGTTCACGCAAAACTTTTCGCGCCCACGAGGGGGTGCGCGAACAGAGAACGGGTGCGGCTACCCGCCGCCGTTCGGCTTCGGGGTGGTGGTCGGGTTCTCCGCCGGAGCGGACGGGGCCGGCGAAGCGGCCGGGGTGCGCTCGTCGGGCTTGGGCGCGCCGGGTTCCTCGCACTTCACGATCGGGACGGGGTCGTAGCGGACGGTCCTGGTGTCCCGGGAGATCTCCTGGCCGCTGGCGTGATCGGAGATCACCCGGGTGTCGCTGGCGGTGAATCCCGGTGCGCCGCTGGAGGCGATGCAGTGGTCACCGGCGGGCAGGGTGACCGTGTCGGGTTGCGTCGGCTTGGTGCGGTTACCGGTGATCGACTCGACGTCGACCGACTTGGTGCCCCAGAACCGGATGGTCAGGTCCGAGGCGCCGCCGATGGCCTGGATCATCACACCCGTCTTTCCGGTGTTCCGGAACTGCAGGTCGATGGCGCCCTCGAAGACGGTGGCCTCCCGCGCCTCGGGGTACCGCGAGATGTAGTACGAGTGCTCGGTGTGCGCGACATCCTCCATACCGGCGAAATACGCGGCGTTGTAGAGAGTCGTCGCCACCTGGCTCACCCCGCCGCCGACGGCGGTGTCCGGGCGTCCGTTGTTGATGATGCCCGACTCGACATAGCCCTGCGCGGTACCACGCGGACCCGTGTACCCGTTGAGCGAGAACGTGTCGCCCGGCTTGATCAGCGCCCCGTTGATCTCGCTGGCCGCGAGCCGGATGTTCGTCCCCGACGCCGCCGAGAAACCGCCGGTCGTGAACTCGCCGATCACTTCCTTCACACCGAGCGCCTGCGCGGCCTCCGTCGTGAGGGCGGGCGGGATCGGTCCGTACACCGCGGGCGTTGCGTGAGAACCGTTGCCGCGCAACACCTCGGGCAGCGTCTCCAACGTTTTGGGCCACTGCACCAGATCGCCGACGACCGCGGGGACGACGGTGGGCGAACCCCCGTCGAGCGTGATCTTCGCATCCTTCGGAACGATCTCCGTCGACACGAGTTGCGGGGCGAGGATGCCGGTCGCAGCCTCGGTGTTGTACGTAGGTTTCAACCCGCCGTTGCCGTCCGGTTCGAACCCGACGATGGCGCCGATCTGCTGACGCGGCGCGGTCGCGACCTTGCCGTCACGACCGGTGACCACCAGATCGGCGGACGCCGCCGGCACCGCGACGTCGTCGAGCGCCCGCTGGACACCCTCCTGCGTCACGGTCACGGGCACGACGTCGACGGGCAGATCCACGGTTTCGCCGAACGCCCACTTCTCGATCAGCGCCGCCTCGGCACCCTCACCGTTCAGGTTCTGCCCGGTCGACGGATCCACCGGCACGGGAGTCGCGCCCTCGAACACGACGGTCCCCTCGCGGGACGCGCGGTCGGTCTCACTGCGAAGACCGTCGACGGCGGACGCCAGCGCCGCCTCGTCGCGGGTCGACACCACCCCGATCTCGTCGGTGGTGAAGAACGAGGCCAGCCTGGTGAACGGGTTGAGCGGCTGCGAATGGGCCCGGTCGAGGGTGGCCTCCCAGTCGACCCCGAGCCCGGCGGCGGACGGAACGAGTTCCGTCGAAACGTCGCCGGCCTGCACCGTCAGCGGCTGACCGACGCGCGGGCCGACCTGCGCCTGCAACGTGGCCTCCGCCTCCTCGCGGGTCGAGCCGCCGACGTCGACGCCCGCCACGGTCACCCCGCGCGGGACCTTCCCCGAGGACACCGCGAGGTCCGCGGCGTACGCGATGCCGATCACGGCGATCACACCGCCGGTGATCGCGGCAACTTTCACCCACGAGGCACGGGCGGGAGTCTTCTCGGCTGGCTTCTCCGCGGGCTGTGGTTCTGCGGGCTGCGGTTCCGGTTGCGGCGGGACCTGCGGCGCGGCAGCCGGGGCCACCATCGTCGGCTCCTCCGCCGCCGTTGTGTACGCCTGCGTAGGGCCGGGAACGGGACCCGGCGGAATCGCGGGGATCACCTGTGTGACGTCCTCGTTCGCCGGCGGCTCCACCCACAACGGGGCCTGTTCCTCGGAACGTTCCCCCAGGTCACCGAGGTGCAACTGCGTGGTCGGAGCCTCGTCGGCACTCGGCTGTGTGGTCGGAGCCTCGTCGGCACTCGGCTGTGTGGTCGGGGCCTCGTCGTCGGCACTCGGCTGCGTGGTCGGGGCGCCGTCTGGAAGTGCGGCCTCGTCCGCTACCGAAGCAGGCTCGTCGGCCGTGTTCTCGGGTTCGACGCTGTCGGGCGTCGCGGAAGGGTCCGGCGTCGACCGTTCGGGTGCAGTGCTCCCGTTGTCGCCGTCTTCGTGGTTCACCGTGGCCCTCTCGCCGAGTTGTCCGTCGTGCGGGCCTCAGCTTGCCGTCGGTGCTCGTTGCATTTCAAGCGCGATCCGATCCGAGCGAGGCCCGGTCGAGACCCCCACGTCAGCCTACCGGCCGCCGGAAATGCAAGAGCCCCGCGCTGCTGCCAGGTCGGGGGTCAGGCAGCAACACGGGGCTGACAGGGATATCGCCAGCTAATCTCCAGCGTTACACCTGTCGGAAAAGTTTTCGGGGATCCGGCCACCCCTCGTTGCCGGATCCCCGTTCGCACCGCGCACACGCTGGCCTTTCCGGTCTCCCAGCTACCGGAAAGGCCAGTCGGTTCACGCCTCTATGATTGCCGTCACACCCTGGCCGCCTGCGGCGCAAATGGAGATCAGGCCGCGGCCCGAACCCTTCTCCGCGATCATCTTGGCGAGCGAGGCGACGATGCGGCCGCCGGTCGCGGCGAACGGGTGGCCTGCCGCCAGCGAAGAGCCGTTGACGTTGAGCTTGCTGCGGTCGATGGAGCCCAGTGCGCCGTCGAGGCCGAGGCGTTCCTTGCAGTACTCGTCGGATTCGAATGCCTGCAACGTCGCGAGCACGACGGACGCGAACGCCTCGTGGATCTCGTAGAAGTCGAAGTCCTGCAGGGTGAGGCCGTTGCGGGCGAGCAGGCGCGGGATGGCGTACGTGGGCGCCATGAGGAGCCCGTCCTTGCCGTGGATGTAGTCGACGGCCGCGGTCTCGGAATCGACGAGGTGCGCGAGGACCGGAAGCTTGCGCTCGGCGGCCCATTCGTCCGTGGACAGCAGGACCGCGGACGCACCGTCGGTGAGCGGGGTGGAGTTGCCCGCCGTCATGGTGGCGTCGCCCGCCTTCACCCCGAAGACCGGCTTCAGCTTGGCCAGCTTCTCGGCGGTGGAGTCGGGACGCAGGTTGTCGTCGCGGGTGAGGCCGAGGAACGGGGTGACCAGGTCGTCGAAGAATCCGCGGTCGTATGCGGCGGCCATGTTCTGGTGGCTGGCGGCGGCCAGTGCGTCCTGGTCTTCGCGGCGGACACCGAATTCCTTGGCCGTGACGGCGGCGTGCTCGCCCATGGACATGCCGGTGCGGGGCTCGCCGTTGCGCGGGATCTCGATGCCGAGCATCGACGGGCGGACGTTGCCGAGCAGCTTGATGCGGTCGCCGGTGCTCTTCGCGCGGTTCAGCGACAGCAGGAATTCGCGGAGTTCGTCGTTGACGCCGATCGGGGCGTCCGACGTGGTGTCGACGCCGCCGCCGACACCGGCGTCGATCCGGCCGGCCGCGATGGCGTCACCGACCGCGACGATCGACTGCAGCCCGGTGCCGCAGGCCTGCTGCAGGTCGAAGGCCGGGGTGTAGGGGCTGAGGGCGCTGCCGAGGACGCATTCGCGCATCAGGTTGAAGTCGCGGCTGTGCTTGAGGACGGCGCCGCCTGCGACCAGGCCCAGCTTCTCGCCCTGGAGGTTGAAGCGGCTCACCAGTCCGTCGAGGGTGGCGGTGAACATGTCCTGGTTGGACGCCTGCGCGTACTTGCGGTCGGAGCGGGCGAACGGGATACGGTTTCCGCCGACGATCGCGACGGGACGCTGCTGCTTTCCGCCCGGCTTCGGGGCCGCAGCGGAGGTCGAGTTGGTGCGAGCTTTGCTGGTCACTGACGTCTCCAAGGATCTGGTGCGATTACCTGTTGGCTACTATTCTTACTCAGGAGTAAGTTACTTGTCGACACCGCACTCCACTCGGTGCTCGGTGACTGACCGCCA
The DNA here is from genome assembly GCF_017068395.1 of Rhodococcus pseudokoreensis. Classification (NCBI taxonomy): domain Bacteria; kingdom Bacillati; phylum Actinomycetota; class Actinomycetes; order Mycobacteriales; family Nocardiaceae; genus Rhodococcus; species Rhodococcus pseudokoreensis. The sequence continues at coordinate 2,336,695 of NZ_CP070619.1, forward strand.
AACGACGACAGAAGGTAGGACCGTGGCAGCCAGCAAGGGAGCTCCCGACCTCTATTCCCAGTTCCTCTCATCCGCACCCGGTGCGTTCATCGCGGCGAAGGCGGGACTGCCGCGGCCCGAGAACCTGCGGCGATACAAGCACGGCGAGCCGGCGCTCGCCGGCCCGGTCCTGATCGGCGGCAAGGGCCGCCTCGTCGAGCCGCTGCGCGAACTCCTGTCCGACTACCCCGCCGCGGGCGCGGGCGACGACCGGTACGGCGCCCTGGTGTTCGACGCCACAGGCATCGGCTCGGTCACCGAACTCGAGCAGCTGTTCGAGTTCTTCCAGCCGGTGATCCGCAACCTCGCACCGTCCGCGCGCGTCGTCGTCATCGGAACCACCCCCGAGGAGACGTCCGGCGTCGACGAGCACATCGCCCAGCGCGCGCTCGAGGGCTTCACCCGCAGCGTCGGCAAGGAGGTCAAGCGCGGCGCCACCGCTCAGCTCGTCTACGTCTCGCCGACGGCCGCCACCGGACTGTCGGGTCTCGAATCCACGCTGCGCTTCCTGCTGTCGGCCAAGTCCGCGTTCGTCAGCGGCCAGGTCATTCGCGTCGGGTCCGAGGATTCCGTCGCGCCGGCCGACTGGGACAAGCCGCTCGACGGGAAGGTCGCCATCGTCACCGGTGCGGCCCGCGGCATCGGTGCGACCATCGCCGAGGTCCTCTCCCGCGACGGCGCGCACGTCATCTGCGCAGACATCCCGGCCGCCGGTGAGGCGCTGTCCGAGACCGCCAACAAGGTCGGCGGCACCTCCCTCGCCCTGGACGTGACCGCGGACGACGCGGCCGACAAGCTCGCCGAGTTCGTCCTCGAACGGCACGGCGGCGCCGACATCATCGTCCACAACGCAGGCATCACCCGCGACAAGACGCTCGCCAACATGGACGAGGGTCGCTGGAACATGGTGATCGGCGTGAACCTTCTTGCACCGCAGCGCATCACCGACGTCCTCGTCGCCAAGGGTGCGCTGAAGGAAGGCGGCCGCGTGATCGACGTCTCGTCCATCGCCGGCATCGCGGGCAACCGGGGCCAGACCAACTACGGCACCTCCAAGGCCGGCGTCATCGGACTCGTGCAGGCGTCCGCGCCGGTGCTCGCGAAGAAGAAGATCACCATCAACGCCGTCGCCCCCGGTTTCATCGAGACGGCGATGACGGCGGCGATCCCCTTCGCCACGCGAGAGGCCGGACGTCGCATGAGTTCGCTGCTGCAGGGCGGCGAGACCGTCGACGTCGCCGAGACGGTCGCGTACTTCGCGAGCCCCGCGTCCAACGCCGTCACCGGCCAGATCGTCCGCGTCTGCGGCCAGAGCCTGCTGGGCGCCTGATGTCGGGCAAGGTCGTGCAACTCACGGAGAAGCCGGGCACGCTCGACATCTATGCCCGCGCCGTGCGCAGCGCACTGCCGGTCATCGGTGCGAGCGGGCACAGCGCCCCGGACACGACGCTCGTCCTGAACGGCGTGCACGTGGATCCCGACAACCTGGCGGCGTACGACCGGGTGACGGGACTGCGGTTCGGCGACACGCTGCCGCTCACGTACCCGTTCACGCTGGTGTTCCCGGTGGTGATGAAGCTGATGGTGTCCGAGGGTTTCCCCTTCCCCGCCATCGGGTCCGTGCACGCGGAGAACGTCATCGAGCAGTTCCGTCCGATCTCGGTGGTCGAACCCCTGGACGTGTCGGTGCACGCGGAGAATCTGCGTGAGCACCGCAAGGGGCTTCTCATCGACGTGATCAGCGAGATCAGGGTCGGACGCGAACTGGTGTGGAAGCAGACGTCGACGTTCCTGCGTCAGCAGAAGACGTCGCTGTCCGGTCAGCCCGGTCCCGAGCCGAAGGCCGAGGAGGAGCCGCCGCGTCCGCTGCGGACACTGCGGGTCGATCAGAAGACGATCGGCAAGTACGCGGCGGTGTCCGGTGACCGGAATCCGATTCACGTGTCGACGTTGGGCGCCAAGGCTTTCGGATTCCCGAAGACCATCGCGCACGGCATGTGGAGTGCGGCCGCCGTCCTGGGGTCGGTGGAGGGCCGGATCCCGGACGCCGTCACCTACAGCGTGCGCTTCGGCAAGCCGATCCTGCTGCCGTCCACGCTGAACGTGTACGCCGACCGGACCGCCGACGGCTGGGATCTGTCGATCAAGCACCCGAAGAAGGGCTACCCGCACCTCACCGCGACGCTGCGCTGACGGCGGCGATCGGGACGCTCGTTCGATCCGACCGAACGAGCGTCCCGTTCACTCCGGCTTCTTCTTGCCCGCGAGGCCGCGCCACGCCAGCGACTCCAGCAGGTCGGCGGCGGCGTCGACCTCGATCTCGCCGCCGGCGACGCGGTCGGCCACGGCTTCACCCGCCCCGACCAGGGCGATGGCGATCAGTTCGAAATCCTGGCCCGGCTCCGGGTCCTTGGTGCTGGACTCGAGCAGGTGTGCGGTGAGTTCGATCAGCCGGTCGCGGCTCGACTGCACCGAGCCGACGAACGCCTGCTGCCCCATCGCCTGGCGGTACAGCACCATCCACGACTTGCGGTGTTTGCCGACGAACCCGAGAAACCCCTCGAGCGCACGGCGCAGTTGCTCGCGCGGGCTCAGCCCGGGATCGCCCGCCGGTGCGAGCGCCTCGACGAAGCGCAGCCCCTCCCGCTGGATGCAGGCCGCGAACAATTCGTCCTTGGAGCCGTAGTAGAGGTACAGCATCGGCTTCGAGATTTCCGCCTTGGCCGCGATCGCGTCCATCGACGTTTCGTGAAAACCTCTGTCGGAGAAGACGTCGACGGCAGCGTCGAGCATCTGCTGCTCGCGCACTGCGCGCGGCAGTCGCTTGGTGCCGCCGGCCATACGTCCTCCATCATCGTCGAACCCGCTATCTTACTCTACGGTAATAAAGCAGGCTCGACCGGCGGACGAGAAGAATACCAGCACCCCGTCGCCACACCACGCACTAGCCTCGATCTTGCATGCGTCTGATGTGTCGCTCTGATCAGTTTCAGGTTGGGTATTTCGGGCGTGGATTCGGTGCCCGGCAACGCGCGTACGCCCGACGCGGTCGGGTGGTCGTCGGGGTCCAGGGCCCCGAAGTTGATTCCCTTTCGTCTCGATCGCCGGATTGGCGCTGGTCAGAGGGGGTCGGGGATTGCGTTGAGACGGGCCAATGCGGTGATCAGCAAGTCGATCCAGGGTGCGTGAGCGGACAGCCGCAGATGCACCTTCCGTGCGTGACGGGCGATGCGACCGGCGGTCGCGAATAGGCGTAGTCGTAGCCGTTTCGGCTCCCACCGACTGGCTGGGTCGTCGGTGAGCGCGAGCATCTGCATCCATGCGGTGACCTCGACGGCGAGGGCGACGAGGGCGAGCCAGATCCGATTCTGATCGAAGCCGTGCAGCGGAAGGTTCTCGAGGCCGGTGTCTTTCAGGATGCGGATCCGGTCTTCGCAGCGTGCCCGGCGCCGGTGCCGCAGTTCCAGATCGGGCAATTGTCCACCTTCGGTGTTGGTGACGAACGCAGTCAACCGCAGCCCGTCACGGTCGGTGAAGCGCAGTTGTGCACCGGGGTGTGGGCGTTCTTTGCGGACGATAACCCGCATCCCGTCGGGCCAGCCCGGCAACTCGAGTAGTCCGGTTACTTCGGCGACCCAGGCGCCGTCGCGTGGTTGCCCGTCCGCGTCCACGGCGGGGATCCAGGCCTGCTCGGGAAGGGTTTCGATAGCGGCGACGATGGTGTCGGTCAGACCGAATCCGATCGAGTACGACAACTTCTGTGTGGTCAGGTAGTCGATGAGGGCATGGGTGCCGCCGGCCGCGTCGGTGCGGATCAGTACCTTGCGGCCGACCCGGCCGCCCTTGGCGGTGAACGGCAACTGCCGCAATGCTTGCCGTATCAGTTCGATGTGGTCTGCGGCGGTGTTGGAGCCGGCGTTGCCGGGGCGCAGCATCATTGCCAACGGCTCGCCCGTGCCGTCCGGTCCGTGGTCGACGAACGCGCACAGCGGGTGGAAACCGAACCCTCTCTTGTAGGTGGCGGCAGCGTTTTCCTTTTCCGAGTGGGCGGTGACCAGTGTGGCGTCGAGGTCGATGATCAGCGGATGTCCGGCGTCGATGGCATGGTCGGGAGCCTGTTCACGGGCGGCGTTCCAGGCGATCCGTCGGGCTGTCGAACGGGCGGAGTTGATTGCCGCCAACGCTTTCGGAGCGTCAGCGGCCAATGCGGCAATCAGTCTCGAGACGGTGGGATCGGACGCCACCCGGCCGAAGACTGCGGGTTCTTCCCGCAGCAGCGCGATATCGGCCAGGCAGTCGCCGCCCAGGGCGAGTGCCATCGTCAGATCGGCGATGATCTTGCCCGGATCGTGGGAGGTCGTCGGTTTACGCCACGGCTCGAGCGCACTCGACAACGCGGTCGTCAGACCAGTTTTCTCTGCGGTGCGTAGCAACAACACCGCCCCGGCGTGCGACACGACACCGGTTCCGGCGGGGTCAACGGACAGCGACGGGTACCACGAAGTAGACTTGCCCACCAGAAAGGTGCTCCTCGAACGAAGTGAATATCGGCCCTCAGCAAGCCATATTCTTGCAGTTCAGAGCACCTTTCTTCATGATCAACACGCGGCCGGGGCATGACCAGCGTGAAAGCCCGAGGCTAGCAGGTCAGAGCGCCCTTCGCCCGCGCGACCGTCAGCACCGCCTCGTCGACCCGCTGCTGCGGCAGCTTGCCCGAGGCCACAACGCCTTCGAGGTGGTCGAGGACCCGCGGGACGTCGTCGGTGGTGAGCCACAGCGCGACGTCGACACCGGATTCGAGTGCCGTCTCGACGGCCTCGGTGATGTCGTAGCGGTCGGTGATGGCCTGCATGCCGCTGAGGTCGTCGGTGAAGATCGGGCCGGTGAACGGCGGTGCACCGTATCCGGTGCCGCCGCGCAGCAACGCCACCGCATCGGGGCTGATGCTGGCCGGAATTCCGGGCGCCGTCAGGCCCGGCACCTCGAGGTGGCCGAGCATGACGCCGACCCCGGTGGACACCAGGTTCCGGAACGGGACGAGGTCCTTGGTCTGCAGCTGCTCGAGCGGCGGGGTGGTGACGGCGCCGGTGTGGGAGTCGCCGGACGCGGATCCGTGACCGGGGAAATGCTTGATGACCGGCAGGATTCCCGCGTCCCGCATGCCGCGCGCGTAGGCGTCGGCGTAGCGGGTGACGACGGCGGGATCGTCGGAGTAGGAGCGGTCGCCGATGACACTGTCGTCGGGCTGACTGCTGACGTCGACGTCGGGCGCGAAGTTGACGGTGACCCCGAGGTCCTTCAGTCCGCGCCCCCGCTCGAGCGCCATCTGATACGTCTGCTCCTCCGTCATCGTGGCCGCGGTCTGCCGGGCGGAGGGATCGGCCCCGAGCAGGTTCTCGACGCGCGACACCCGCCCGCCCTCCTCGTCGATCGTCACCATCAGCGGCAGCGACGACGCCGAGGCCACCTGGGGAACCTCATGGTTCGCGAGCATCGTCTCGTCGGTCCAGCTTCCGATGAAGATGCCACCGACCTGCTCGTTGCGGACCACCTGGGCGGCATCCGCGGTGCCGGTCACCCCCACGTTCAGCAGCTGAGCGAGCTTGCGCCGCAACGGCAACGACTGCAGGAACTGCGTCTCGCACGACACCGGCGCAGCGGCGGGCGATGCGGTGCCGGTGTGCGATGCGGGCTCGACGGAAGACGGGGACGGCGTCGCCGACGACGACTCCGCGACCGTCTCGCCACCACCCGACGAACATCCGGCGACGAGGCCGGTACAGGCTGCGAGCGCGAGGGCATACTTGATCCGCATGGGTTCGACGGTAGCCCAGTTCGCCACCGATACTCCCGTGGCAGGCCCCGAATCGGCGACCGCTGCCGCCGGTCTTGGTAATCTGGACACAGAGGAAACCCGTACTCAGGAGGTCGTGGTGCCCGGTGGTTTGATGTTGATCGCCTACGACGGATCCGACAACGCGAAGCGTGCCGTGGAGTGCGCAGGACGGTTCCTCGCCTCCAATCGCGCTGTGCTGGTGACGGTGTGGGAGCCGATGGTCCGTCAGGCCGCGCGCATGTCGGGACTGTCCGGTGTGATGCAACCCGAGTGGGTGCCCGACGAGGAGACCGAGGACGTCGCATTCTCCGACGCCAAGGTCACCAACGAGGAGGGCATCCTGCTCGCCGAGGCCGCCGGGCTCACCACCGAGGGTCGGTGCATCGAGTGCACCAGCACGATCTGGACGGCGATCGTCGAGACTTCGGACGAACTGGCCGTCGACATCATCGTCACCGGTACCCGGGGCACGACCGGTCTGCGGTCGCTGTTGCAGAGCAGCGTTGCCGACCACGTGTTGCGGCACAGTCACCGCCCGGTGCTGATCGTGCCTCCCGGGAAGTAGTCGCGGCGCCCGACTACTGTCGGGTGCACCATGGACGGCTTTCTTCTCTCACGCGCCGATCGAACGCTGCGCACATCCGGAGTGCGGCACGGATACGACGCCGCGGCCGCCGCAGTCGACGCGCTCGCGACCGGTGACACCGGGCTGGTCGTCGGGGCGCTGCCGTTCGATCCCGCACGGCCCGCCGCGCTGACCGCCCCGGAGTCGTGGGAGTTCACAGACGGCCCGTGGCGGCCCGGCACCGTCGCCGCACTCCCGTCCGTCCGCGTCGTTCGGCAGATTCCCGAACCCGCCGAGCACGTGGTCCGTGTCCGGTCCCTCGTCGACCGACTGCGCGAGGGCACCCTCGGCAAGGTGGTGGCCGCGCGCAGCGTCACCCTCCGCGCCGACGCCCCCATCTTTGCAGAAGCGTTGGCCGCAAGGATGATTCACCAGAATCCGACCGCCAACGGGTTCGCCGTCGACCTGTCCGCGGCCGGCGACGACTTCCGCGGCCGCAGCCTCGTCGGAGCCAGCCCCGAAGTCCTGCTCAGCAGGCGCGGCCGGCGCGTCACCTGCCGCCCTCTCGCCGGAACCGCCCCCCGGCGCGCCGATCCGGAGGCCGACGAGAAGGAAGGCCGGGGCCTGCTGGAGTCCACCAAGAACCTGGCCGAGCACGCCTTCGTGACGGCCTGGATCCGGGACGTTTTGGCGCCGCTCTGCACAGAGTTGACGGTCCCGGAGTCCCCCGTGCTGACGAGCACGCACGAGGTGTGGCATCTGGCGACACCCATCGAAGGCGTGCTGCGCGAGGAGTCGACGAGCGCCCTGAGCCTGGCGGTACTGCTGCACCCGACGCCCGCGGTGTGCGGCACACCCACCGACGCGGCCCTGGCGACCATCCGGGACGTCGAGGAGGATCGGCGGTTCTACGGCGGCGCCGTCGGGTGGTGCGACGGCGACGGTGACGGCGACTGGGTGGTGGCCATCCGCTGCGCCGAGATCGCCGCCGACGGACTCGAGGCCCTGGCGACGGCGGGCGGGGGCATCGTCGCCGAATCCGACCCGGAATCCGAACTTGACGAGACGACCACCAAACTGCGCACGCTGCTCCGGGCGCTGGGTGTACAGCCGAGCCCGTGAACTGCGGAAACGGCCGCCCGCGAGCACCAATCAGCAGTTCGGCGGCCCGCGGGTGATACCTTGACCCGAGCAATTCGTACGCGGGAGTAGCCGTGTGCGTCGATGGCACGACGGTGGGAGATGTCAGATGGGGAAGTTCCTTGTGCCCGGTGTGGTCAGCGCCGTGGTCGGTGTCGCTCTCGGCACCGTGGCGACGCTCGGCATCACCGCAGCCGCACAGGACAACACGCGTCCCGAGGTCGACCGGAGCGGCAACGCGGATTCCTCACTTCTGAACCAGGTTGAGTACGGCAGCCGCTGAGAGCGCCGGCTCAACAAGTTCCCGCACTTCCCCCGAGTCGGCGGCCATGTCGTCCATGGCGCCCTCGGCGGAGCCTCTGTCGCGGCGGTGGCTGTTCGGCGCCTCTGTCGTAGCGTTCCTTCTCGCATTTCTCCAAACCCCAGGCCGGCTCGCCGCCGACACCAAGTACGACCTGTCCCAGAATCCGATCGGATTCCTGGAACGGGCGTCCCATCAGTGGAGCAGCCAGGCCCCCATGGGCCAGGTGCAGAACCAGGCCTACGGGTACTTCTTCCCGCACGGCGCGTTCTTCGCGCTCGGCGACATCCTGAGCGTCCCGCCGTGGATCACGCAGCGGGTGTGGTGGGCACTGCTGCTCGTCGCCGGATTCTGGGGCATCGTCCGGCTCGCCGAGGCACTCGGCGCCGGTAGCCGCTCGTCCCGCGTCATCGCCGGCGTCGCGTTCGCGTTCTCCCCCCGCGTCCTCACCACCCTGGGTTCGATCTCGTCGGAAACCCTCCCGATGATGCTGGCGCCGTGGGTTCTTCTCCCCGTCGTCGTCGCCCTCTCCCACGTGAGTGGCAAAGCGTCCCGGGACACACATTGGCGCTCACCTGCACGGCTGGCGGCCCAATCGGCCCTGGCCGTCGCGCTGATGGGTGCGGTCAACGCCGTGGCGACCGTGGCGGCGTGCCTCGTCGCAGGCCTGTGGTGGATCTCCCACCGCCCCAACCGCCGGTGGTGGACGTTCACCGCATGGTGGTTCCCGTTCCTCGCACTGGCCACGCTGTGGTGGATCGTGCCGCTGCTGCTGCTCGGCAAGGTGAGCCCGCCGTTCCTCGACTACATCGAATCGTCCGGGGTGACCACGCAGTGGACGTCCCTCGCCGAGATCCTCCGCGGCACCGACAGCTGGACGCCGTTCGTGTCCCCCGAGCGCATCGCGGGCGCGGTCCTCGTCACCCAGCCCGCCGCGGTCGCCGCGACCGGGCTCATCGCCGCCGCCGGCCTCGCGGGACTGTGCATGCGGTCGATGCCGGCCCGCGGTCGCCTCACCCTGATCCTGTTCGTCGGGGTCGCCGGACTCGCCGCCGGGTACATCGGCGAACTGGGTTCCCCGTTCGCCGAGCAGGTGCGACTGTTCCTCGACTCCACCGGGGCGCCCCTGCGGAACGTGCACAAACTCGAGCCGCTCGTCCGGCTCCCGCTCGTGCTCGGGCTGGCGCATCTCCTGGCGAAGGTGCCGCTGCCGGGGTCCGTGCCGTTCGCGCGGTGGCGCAGCGCGCTGGCGCATCCCGAGCGTGAGCCGATGGTCGCGGTGACCAGCCTGGTGCTGGTCGCCCTCACCCTCGCGACGTCGCTGGCGTGGACGGGCAAGCTCGCACCGCGCGGCACGTACACCGACGTTCCCGACTACTGGCAGCAGGCCGCGTCGTGGCTGGAGGACAACGCCGGCGGCACCAGCCCCGACGGTTCGGACGCGGAGCGCGCGCTCGTGGTGCCCGGCGCACCGTTCGGCAGCCAGCTGTGGGGACTCACCCGCGACGAGCCGATGCAGGCTCTGGCGTCCACGCCGTGGGCGTCCCGCGACGCCGTCCCGCTCACCCCGCCCGGCACCATCCGGGCGATGGACTCGATCCAGCGGTTGATCGCCGACGGCCGGCCCTCGGACGGCATGGCGCAGACCCTGCTCGGCCAGGGCATCCACTACCTCGTCCTCCGCAACGACCTCGACCCGGAGACGTCGCGGTCGACGCGCCCGCTGCTCGCGCACCAGGCCGTCACCGAATCTCCCGGATTCACCCGGGTCGCGGACTTCGGCGAGGACATCGGGCCCGGCGACGTCGAGGGCCTCGTCATCGACAGCGACCTGCGGCCCCGGTATCCGGCCATCGAGATCTTCGAGGTGTCGACGCCGGACGGATCACCCACGGCGAGCGGTCCCTATACGGCGAACGTCGACGGTATCCCCCGCGTGCAGGGCGGTCCGGAATCGCTGCAGCGCCTGCGGGAGAACGGCGCCCTGCCCGGAACCGGACCCGTCCTGCTGGCCGCGGACGCCAAGCGCGCCGGACTGCCCGTCGACGACGTCACGGTCACGGACACGCCCCGGGACCGCGAAACCGACTACGGCCAGGTCGACAATCACAGTTCGGCGCTGCGGACCCCGGACGATGCGCGCCGCACGTTCAATCTCGTCCCCGACTATCCGGTGGCGGACACCCCGCTGGTCGAGGGCCGGTGGGAGGGCGCGACGCCGAGCGTGTCGAGTGCGGCGTCCGACGCCACCCAACTGGGCGGCTCCTCCCCCGCCAGCAGTGCCGCCGCGACCGTCGACGGCGACCCGGCGACGGGCTGGTTCAGCAACGGCATCGAGCGGGCGCTGGGCCAGTGGCTGCAGATCGACTTCGACACCCCGCTCACCAGTTCACTGCTGCACATCACGACGAGCCCGGCCGCGATCGGCGCGCCCGTCCGCTGGATGGAGGTGTCGACGCCCAACGGCAGCACGGCCGTGAAGGTGGACGCGCCGGGCAAACCGATCGCCGTCTCCGTCCCCGGTGGGGTCACCCCGTGGGTGCGGATCACCGCGACCCGCACCGAGAACGGTTCCCCGGGAACACAATTCGGCATCAGCGAGGTGTCGGTCGAGGACTTCTCCCAGCGCGACGCCCCGGTCACCGTGCCGATCCGGTACCGGACGGTGCTGCCACCGACCCCCGAGGGCGCGTCCGTCGCGGGTTGGGACCTCAGCCAGGAACTCCCCGGCCGCAACGCGTGCGCGGACGCCCCGGACCGGGTGCGGTGCAGCAACGCCCTCGTCCTGCCGCCCGAGGAGGTCGGCACGTTCGAGAGAACGCTGTCGGTGCCCGAACCGACCGCGGTGACGCCGCAGCTCACCCTGCGGGCCCGGCAGGGCGCACCGCTGGAGGACGTTCTCACGCAACGGGATCGGCCGTCCGCCCACGGAACCAGCAACATCACCGACCTGCGCGGCTCGGCGTTCGCCGCCACCGACAACGATCCGCGCACCAGCTGGTCGGCGAAACAGGACACCACCAGCGGCAAGGGCGCGAAACCGACCCTCACGATCGATCTTCCCGAACCCACGCTCGTCACCGGCCTGCAGCTCACGCCCAGCCTGGGTGCCGTGCCCGCCGCCCCCGACCGGGTCGCCGTCGACCTCGGGAACGGACCGCAGGTGCGCGACGTGGACGAGGACGACGGGACCGTCACCGTCGAACCCCGGGTGACCGACCGGATCGTGCTCAGCCTCGTGTCCTGGAAGAGCACCCTCGACCAGAACGCTCTCGGGTTCGCCCAGTTGCAGCCCGCCGGACTCGCCGAGGTCGGGGTGCTGGGCGCGGACGGCGTCCTGCTGCCTGGGTCCGGTCCGGTCGACGACGCCGGCGACCGCCCGGTCACGGTGCCCTGCGAGGAGGGGCCGGTCGTGACGATCGGCGGGCAGCCGGTTCGCACGAGCGTGACCGCAACCGCCTGGCAATTGCTTTCGGGCGACCCGGTTCCCGCGACCCTCTGCGACGGTCCCGGCCCCGTTCCGCTGGGGGCGGGAGCGCAGGACGTGACCGTCGACCCGGGGGCGGCGTTCTTCGTCGACAGTCTGCGCCTCGACGCCGGACCGCAGGCGCAGGCCGTTCCGACCGAGCAGGTGTCGACCACCGCGTGGACCGAAAACCACCGGGAACTCACGGTGCCCCGCTCGGACGCCGAGCGCCTCGTGGTCGTCCCCGAGAGCACCAACGTCGGCTGGGTGGCCACCGCCCCGGACGGCAGCGAACTGACGCCGGTCGTCGTCGACGGCTGGCAGCAGGGATGGATCGTGCCCGCGGGAACCGAGGGGACGGTGACCCTCGACTTCCCCACCGACCACTGGTACCGGCTGGGGATCTTCGGCGGCCTGCTGTTGCTGATCCCGCTGCTCGCCGCCGCCCTGTGGCCGCGCCGCGCCCGGGAGCGCGATCCCGGTCCGGCACCCCGGACCTGGGGCAGCGCGACGGTCGGGTGGCTGGGAATCCTCGCCGCCACCACCGTGATCGGTGGTCCCGTGGGCGCGGTGACGACGGTCGTGGCGACGGTGCTGGCCGTGGTCCTGATCCGGCTACGCGGAACCGCCACCACCGCGCGCGTGCTGGTCGGGGTCGCCGGAGCGTCGGCGATGCTCGGCATCGCGATGCTCTCGACCGGGCCGTGGCGCGCGCCCGGCGGGTACGTCGGGCACTCGTTCCTCGTTCAGTTCCCGCTGCTGCTCGCGCTCGTCGCGACCGGGCTGGCCGTGCTGCCGCTCGGACGTTCGGCGTTGCTGGTGCGCGCCTCCCAGCGCTTGACGGCGCGGCGCGCCGGTTCCTCCACCAACGCGTAACTGGCCGACGCGACCGCGACGCTCAGCACCGTCGTCAGGAACAGGATGTAGACGAAGTGGCCCGTGAACGGGACGAGCCCGAACACCGGGAAGACGATGGACAGCACCGCGAGGTGCCAGATGAAGATGCCGTACGACCAGCGGCCCACGGCGAGAGCGAGCGGACTCGCGAGGTAGCGGTGGGTGGACGTGTCGGACAGCACCAGCGGAGCCATCAACGCGAAACTGATGACGGCGCCGAGCGCCATCTTGACCGCGTACTGCCACGGTTCGGGACGCACCAGTCCCTCCGGCCCGGCGAGGTCGGTCGCCGTGAGCGCGAATGCCACTGCGGCGACGAGGAACATCCGGACGCGGTGATGCGCCCAGCGGTGCATCCGCCCGGGCGGGCTCACCGCCAGTTCGGCCAGCAACATCCCGGCGCCGAACCAGGGCAGGTACCCGGGCAGCCAGTTGTCGTGGTGGATGCCGCCCGGCGTCGACACCGGCACGAACGCCCACGTCAGGCTCACTGCGATCAACGCAAGGATCGCCGGAACACGCAGCCGCGCAGCCGGACCCCGCAACCGGACCAGCGCGAGGGCCAGCAGCGGAAGCACCAGGTAGAAGGCCACTTCCACCGACAGACTCCACATCTGGGTCAGACCGTCGGTGAGTGTGAGGGGCACGAACACCTGCACGAGACCGAGATTCGCCCACCACGTGCGGTAACTCGCGTTGGCGGTGGGCAGGAACGTCAACACCACCGCCACGGCGACCCAGTACGCCGGCAGGATGCGCGTCGCCCGCGAAATCCAGTACCGCACGACACTCGGGGCGGAACCCAACCCCCGCGCCGCCCCGGCATGGCTGCGCCACAGCAGGAATCCCGACAGCGCGAAGAAGACCGCCACCGCCAGATCGAATCGTCCCCAGATACGGCCGAGGACCGGCACGTGCGTCGCGCCCGTCTGGAACGCGACGTGCGTCACGAGCACCCCCAGCGCCGCGAGACCGCGCATCCCCTCCAGTGCGGGAATGAAACTGCGCGCAGCAGCGGGCGCCGCGGGCGCGGGCGAGATCGTGGCCGAGGTGCTCATCACCAACAGTGTGCCTGGTCCGGGCGCTGTGACGGAAAACTCCGTCCCCGTCACTTCGCTGCGGAACGGCTGGTGCGTTTACTATCCGATGGGGCAAATGCGCATTCGAGACTGTTAGTGTTTTGCCTCACGTGGTGTCGATGTGGGCTCCATGCGATCCGTGCAGCCGTGCTGCCGGTGGGGGAATCTCAATCGACAGAATTGGGTTAGGAGAGAAAGCATGGCGGAGCGCTCAGGGCCGAGCCGGATACTTGCTTGCATTCTGGTGGGCCTCGGTGCCTTCCTCTTGGCCGTCGCCATTCTCATTCCCACCTACACGGTGGGCAAATTGGCGAAGACGCCGTTGGACCTCGAAGTGACCACGATCGCCGAAGGTTCCGGCAGCGTGCTCAACTCGCAGTCTCTTCTCGCAGGCAAGGCCGAAGTCAACACGAACGTTCCACTGGTGTCACAGCGTTACGTCACCACCGAGGACCCCGCGAACGCGGACGTCGTCACTCTCCAGGCAGGGCAGACGCTGCGGCGCACCGACAAGCAGGGCGACACCGGCCTGCTGTCCGCGATCGTCGACCGCAACACCGTCGACCGCAAGACGTCGATGCCGACCAACGACCCGGTGGGCACCATCCAGACGCAGCCCAACCAGCCTGCCGAGGAAGTTCCGCGCGACGGACTGCAGTACAAGTTCCCGTTCGATTCGAAGAAGCAGAGCTACCCCTACTTCGACCTGAACGCGCGCGCCACTCAGGACATCGACTTCGTCGAGGAGACGGAGATCAACGGCCTGAAGGTGTACCACTACAGCCAGACGATCGCCCCCGTCGACCTGTCGAAGGTCGTCAACTCGCCCACCAACAAGCTGACGCTGCCCGCCGAAGCCTGGGGCGTCCCCGGTGGCACCCTCCCCGTCACGATGACCCGCTGGTACACCAACGTGCGTGACCTGTGGGTGGAGCCCGAGACCGGTGTCGTCGTCAAGGGCCAGGAGCAGCTGCACCAGTACTACGCCCGCAACAAGGACAAGCCGGAGATCGACGTCCTGAAGGTGGAACTGCCGTTCAACGAGCAGACCATCGAGTACCAGGTCCAGCAGGCCAAGGACGGCATGGACAAGCTCAGCACGTTCGGTCGCACCGCGCCGATCATCGCCGGCATCCTCGGTCTCATCGCCCTGATCGCAGGACTGTTCCTCGGTCTGCGCGGCGGCAAGGGCAACCAGCCCGCACCGGCCGACGGTGGTGACTACCCCCAGAGCGGTGGTGGACGCCACGTCGACCTCGGCAAGTCGGATGCCTCGGAGGCTCCCACGGAGCAGCACGACTGGACCACGGACAAGACGGAAGAGATTCCCGTCGCAGATCCGCGCCGGTACGACGAGCGGTAGAGCATTACAGCCGGACGCCACGTAGTCCGGTGCGAAGGGGACCTCGGTACTGCACCGAGGTCCCCTTCGTCGTGTCAGATCGCGGGTGCGTCACGTCGCGCGCTGCGCACGGCGAAGAGACTCGCGATCAGGGCGGTGCTCGACGCGACCGTCACGGCGACGGCGATGAACTGCCCGATCGTGGACGCGAGGGTCAGCATGGCGGTCATCTCGACGGCGAGGCCGATCCAGGCGATGACGGCGAGGTGCGTCCGCTCTCCCGCGATGGCGGACAGCAGGGCGCCCTGCAGGACGGCCAGGCAGGCGCCGTGGAGCGCGAACAGCCACAGCAGCGACTGCACGGGCCGGTACGCGTCGCCGACGAGGAGCGGAACGACGGGGGCGGCCACCGCGACACCCGCGACAAGCACCGCGCCGAGTCCGACGAGGACGGCGAGCGCCGAGCGGATCGCCTGCGCGGAGTGCGCGGGATTCGCCATCCGCGGGTACAGCACCACCCCGACGGCCTGCGGCAGCCAGAACGCGGCCTTGGTGGCGACGGCACCGAGCGCGTACAGGCCTGCGTCGTCGTTGCTGAGCACGATGCGGGCGATCACGAGGTCCATGGACGACAGCGCGATCAGCGCCAGTTGCACCTGCGACGCCTTCAGCACGGCCGCGACGCCGATCCGGGTGCTCGACTCCCCGGTGATCCCGGAATCGGCGAACAGTCGCGCGCACAGGGCCACCAGGCCGGTGCCGACCGCGCTGGCGGCGAGGGCGAGTCCGGGCCCGGCGCCGACGGCGAGCACCACGACCGCGGGAACGACCTTCGCGATTCCGGCTCCGGCGAGGACGACGCTGAGCGGACCGAACCGGGCGGCGCCCTGCAGCAGTCCCTGTTCGGTGGCGAGCAGGACGAGGACGGGTGCCGTGATCAGCGCCGAGAACGTGGCGAGCATGCCGGTGTCGAGGGCCCACGACACGAGGGGTGCGAGCAGCATCGCCGCGACCGCGACGATCAGCGCGCAGCGGTACCCCAGCAGCCGGACCGCGTGCGCGCCCTTGCCCCGGACCACCTCGCGGGCAACGACGGTCTGCAGTGCGAGCGCGGGGACGGCGAGGACGAGTTGGGCGGCCAGCAGACTCGCGAACTCCCCGTAGCCGGCCGGACCGAGCCAGCGACTGGCCGCCCAGGCAAGCAGGTAGGACGCGATATTCGCGGTCATCGAGCCCGCCGTCACCATCGTCACCCCGGCGACCGCCGAGCTGGTGAGGGTCTGGCGTGGCATTCGCCCATGATGCACTACGCGCCGTGCGGGCCGGGTCGATGCACCACGTATCGTGACGGCCCATGACCGTCCGGCGCCGAGCACCGTTCGCGGCGGCGGTCTACAGCCTCGTCCTGGCGTTACTCGTCCTCGGTCCGCTGCTCGGCCCCGGCTGTCTGCTGCTGCGTGACGCGGTGAGCACTCCCCGCTCGTATCTCACGGACTCGGCGCTCGGTCTCACCGATGCCGCCGCGCGGGCGGTCCCGCAGGACGCTCTCCTGGCCGCGCTGAGCACGTTCGTCGACGGCGGCCTGGTGGTGAAGGCGATCCTGCTGCTCGCGCTGTGGGCGGCGGGCTGGGGCGCGGCCCACCTGGTCCGGACCGTCCTGCCGACCGCGGGGCTCGGACCGCAACTCGTGGCCGCGACGGTGACGGTGTGGAACCCGTACGTCGCCGAGCGACTGCTGCAGGGTCACTGGAGTCTGCTGACGGGGTACGCGGCGCTGCCGTGGACGGTGTGCGCCGCCGTCGCGATCCGGCGGGGCCGGGGCCGGGGGTGGTTCGCCCTCGCGGCGTGCCTCGCCGCGGCCGGGCTGACCCCGACCGGGGTGTTGCTCGCGGCGGTCACGGCGCTGGCAGTCGTCGCCTGCCCCGGTGGACGCTCCGCCCGGTGGCTGCGCCTGACGGGTGCGCTGGGCCTGTTCTTCGCCGCGAGCGCGCCGTGGCTGGTAGCGACGGCGCTGTCCGGCGGCGGTGGGGACGGTTCCGACCCTGCCGGGGTCACGGCGTTCGCGGCCCGCGCCGAGCCGGGTCTGGCGACGCTCGGCAGTCTCGCCGGGCTCGGCGGCGTGTGGAACGAGACCGCCGTCCCGCAGACCCGGACCACCCTGTTCGCCCTGGTCGGAACGGTCCTGCTGCTCGGCGTCGTGCTGTGTGGCCTGCCTGCGCTGTGGCGGCGTCGACGGCATCCCGCGGTGGCCGCGCTGACCGTCCTCGCGCTGCTGGCGGTGCTGCTGCCGACGCTGGGCGCGACGGCGTGGGGTCTCGACGCCGGCCGCTGGTCTGTGCAGCACGTCCCGGGCGCCGGGTTGCTCCGGGACGCGCAGAAATGGGTGGCGCTCGCGGCCCCGCTGTATGCGCTCGCCGCTGCGGCCGCGGTGCTGCGACGCCCGGTCACCTGGTCGGTCTCGGCCGTCCTGATCGTGCTGCTCGCCCTCCCCGACCTCGCGTGGGGCGTCGGCGGCGCCCTGCGCCCGGTCCACTATCCGCCGTCGTGGCAGCACGTGGCCGCAGAACTGGACGGCGACCCGGACAGCGGGGACGTCGCCGTCCTGCCCACCGGCATGTTCCGCAAGTTCCCCTACAGCAGTTCCGCGCCCGTCCTGGATCCCGCCCCGAGAATGCTGCCGAAGGACGTCCTGCAGACCGGCGAACTGGTGGTGGCCGGTGGCAGCGTCGAGGGCGAGGGGTCCCGCGCGCAGCAGGTCGAACGGGTGCTGCTCACCGGCGGATCCGCCGCCGATCTCGCGGCGCTGGGCGTCCGATGGGTTCTGGTCGAGCACGACACGCCCGGACCGCGCGGCGAATCCGCGGCCACCCTGGCCGGTCTGGAGCGGCGGTTCGCGGACGAGCATCTGGAGCTGTACCGCGTCGACGGCGACGTCGCGCCGCACGAGGCGTCCGCACGGGCGCGCGCGACGGTGGTCGCGGCGCACGTGCTGTGGGCGATGTTGTTGGCCGGTGGTCTACTCGGCGCGGGCGTGCTCGAGGCCCGGTCGCGCCAGCGCCGGCGACACCAAACCTGACGTGCGCAGGCCCGCGGCCGTGCCCGCCAGCACCTCGTGGACGCCGTTTCCGGTGTGCTTCCAGGAGAATTCACCGGCCCGGACGCGCGCCTTCTCGCCGAGCACCGTGCGGGTCTCGGGCTCGAGCAGGAGCGTCTTGACCGCCGCGGTCAGGTCGGCGACGTCGGCCGTCGCCGCTTCCGCGCTGCCGACCAGAACGCCGGTCACGCCGTCGACGATCGAATCCGTCAGGCCCTTGGAGCTGCGGTAGCCGACGGTCGGGACGCCGTGCTGCGCGGCCTCGATGACGGCGAGACCCCAGCCCTCCTTGCGGGACGGCATCACGTGCACCCAGGACTGCGACAGCAACTGGTGTTTGCGGGTCTCGTCGACGTGCCCGTGGAACGTGACGGCGTCGCCGATGCCCAGTTCGTGCGCGCGGTCGCGGAGGTTCTGCTCCCACCAGCCGCCGCCGATGACGTCGAGGTGCACGTCGGCGATCGTGGGGCGCAGGGCGGCGACGGCCTCGAGGGCGTCCTCGATCTGCTTGTGCGGCACGAGCCGTGACAGCACGCACACACTGGGGTGCGCGGTCCTCGTGTCGGCTCCGCCGATCTCCACGTCGAGGGGGATGTCGTCGGCGCCGTTGCGCACCACCGCGATCCGCTCGCGCTCCACTCCCAGTTCGACGAGTTCGTCGGCGGAGGGCAGCGACACGGTGAGGTACTGGTCGTCGCGATGCGTGCGCGGCGACAGCCGGGATTCCACCCACCAGCCGATCTTGCCCATCAAGCGGCCTGCCACCGGCCACTGCTCGCGGTGGCAGTGATGGACGAGCAGCGTCACGGGTGCGCCTGCGACGACGCGGGAGAAGAACGGGATGCCGTTCTGGGTGTCGATGACGGCGTCGGGCCGGATGCCGCGGAGCGGCCCGAAACCGAGCCGGCCGGCGGCGATCGCGGCGAGGGCGCGGGGGTAGACGCTGTACCGTCCGCCCGCCCGGCTGATCTCGATGCCGTCGACGGTCTCCTTCTTGGCGGCGCCGCGGTAACCGGCTGTGCGGAGGGTGACCTTGATTCCCCGCGCCGCGAGCTGCGCGCCGACCTCCTCGAGGTACCGCTCACTGCCGCCACCCTGCGGGTGACCGGTGTCGCGCCAGCAGAGCAGCAGAACCTCTCGCACGTTCATGAACTCCTGTGGTCGGTGCGGTACTCGTGGTCTCGGGGCGGGACGTTCCGCGCGGTAGTCCCCGAACACCCTATCGGTCGTATTCCGCCGGATGTTGCAGCCACCGCGCACGGATTGCCGTCCCGGGGGCTGCACTCGCTAAGGTTCAGTCTCGTGACGACGCCTCCCGTGACCCGGCGATTCGGTCGACGGGCAACCCTGAAGAGGTCGTTCGGCCTGCTCAGCGACTTCCGGCACGAACAGACCGCGCCCGACCTGTTCTACGGCGCCCTCGCCCGCGACTCCGTCGAACTGATCGGCGACCTGTGGGGCGGTCTGACCGACACGGATCTCACCGGTACGACGGTCCTCGACGTCGGCGGCGGCCCCGGCTACTTCGCGGACGTGTTCCAGCAGGCCGGTGCCCGGTACGTCCCGGTGGAACCGGATCCGTCCGAGATGCACGCCGCGGGGCTCGCGGTGGGCGGCGCCGTGCGTGGGTCGGGGCTGGCGCTGCCGTTCCGCACGTCGTCGGTGGACGTCTGCTTCTCCTCCAACGTCGCCGAGCACGTCAGCGAACCGTGGGCAATGGCGGAGGAGATGATCCGCGTGACGAAACCCGGTGGCCTGATGGTGCTGTCGTACACGTTGTGGTGGGGCCCGTTCGGCGGTCACGAGACCGGGCCGTGGCATGCACTGGGCGGCGAGTACGCCGCCCGGCGTTACCTGCGCAAAAATGGCCGCGATCCCAAGAACCGTTACGGTGTGTCCCTGTTCAAAGTGGGTGCGGCCGACGGGCTTCGGTGGGCCCGGCGCACCCCGGACGCGGACCTGCTGGCCGCGTTCCCGCGCTATCACCCGCGCTGGGCGTGGTGGATGGTGCGGGTTCCCGGACTGCGCGAGTTCCTGGTGAGCAACCTCGTTCTCGTGATGCGGAAGCGCTGACCGTGGTCGCGCTGGCACTCGACGTCGGCGGCACCAAGATCGCCGCCGGGACCGTCGACGCGGACGGCACGGTGCCGCACCCGGTGACCACTCCCACGCCGGCAACCGGAGTCGCGGACTGTTGCGCCGCCCTGCTGCGCGAGGTCGCGGGAGACGCGACGATCACGTCGGTCGGCATCGCGTGCGCGGGACCGGTCGACACGGTTGCCGGCACCGTGTCGCCCATCAACATCGGCGAGTGGGCCGGCGGATTCGGCCTGGTCGGCGCCGTGCAGGACCTGTTCCCCGGCGTCCCCGCGCGACTGGCGATGGACGGCGCCGCGGCCGCGCTCGGCGAGCATCGCCACGGTGCCGGTCGCGGCGCCCCGGACCTGCTGAGTCTCGTCGTGTCCACGGGCATCGGCGGCGGGGTGATCCTCGGCGGCCGGATCGCCACCGGCCGGACCGGCAATGCGGGACACATCGGTCACATGGTGGTTCCTGGCGGAACCGACCCGTGCACGTGCGGCGGGGTCGGGTGCCTGGAGACGGTCGCCAGCGGACCGTCGTCCGTGCGCTGGGCCCGCTCCCGCGGATGGCGCGGGACGACGGGCGTCGAACTGGCGCGGGCCGCCGCGGACGGTGACGAGGTCGCGGTGGCCGCCCTCGACCGCGCGGGGACCGCACTGGGGCAGGCCATCGCGTCGGCCGCGGCCCTTCTCGACGTCGATCTCGCGGTGATCGGCGGCGGATTCGCGCAGGCCGGGCCCCCGTTGTGGGATCCGATGCGCCGGGCCGCGGCCCGTCACGCCCGGTTGTCCTTCGTCGCCGATCTGCGGGTGGTACCCGCGGAACTCGGCGCCTCCGGCACGCTCGTCGGGGCGGCAGTCCTGGCCGCCGGCGAGGGCTGACGCAGCGGAATCTCCTCACCTGTTCCGAAATTCTGTAACGTGTTCTAGTGTTCAGGGTCACACCACGTTCAGGAGAGGAGGTGACCGTGAGCACGAGCGCAACCCGATCTGCCGACGACTCCGATCACCAATCCGAGGTCGCCAGGCCCAGTGACTCCCGTCGCGATCCGGAGGTGCTGCGGGCGGCCCTGCAACGCTGGCTCGCCACGCAACTGCCGGCCGACACCGCACCCGAAGTCACGCACGTCCACCTCCCCGACGCCAACGGCATGTCGAGCGAGACCATCCTGTTCGACGCCACCTGGTCGGGCGAGGTGCACCCGCTGGTCGCACGCGTCGCGCCCGCCGACACGACGATGCCCGTCTTCCCCGACTACGACCTCGACGGACAGTTCCAGGCGATGACGCAGGTCCGGGAGCACTCCGCCGTCCCGGTCCCGGTCGTCTACTGGTCCGAACCCGATCCCGGACCGCTGGGCGCCCCGTTCTTCGTCATGGCCCGCGTGTCCGGGCAGGTCCCGCCGGACGTGATGCCCTACAACTTCGGGTCGTGGGTGACGGAGGCGACCGAGGAGCAGCGCGCGGTGCTGCAGCACAGCGCCGTGAATGTGCTTGCGCAACTGCACGACATCGACCGGCCGTGGGAACGGTTCGCGTTCCTGCGACTGCCCGGCGCCGGCCCCACTGTCACCGAGGCGCTCGCCGCGCACATCCGGCAGCAACGCGACTACTACGAATGGACGACACGGTCGGGTCCCCGGTCCCCGCTGATCGAACGCGGCTTCGCGTGGATGGAGGAGAACCTCCCGGACGACACCTCCCCCGCCGTCTTCTGCTGGGGCGACGCCCGCATCGGCAACATGATGTTCGAGGACTTCCGGCCCGTGGCCGTACTCGACTGGGAGATGGCGACGCTCGGGCCCCGCGAACTCGACCTGGGCTGGATGACGTACCTGCACCGGTTCTTCGAGGACATCGCCGCGGCCGCCGGACTCGACGGGATGCCCGACTTCCTGCGCCTCGGCGACCTCGCCGCCCTGTACGAGGAACTGACGGGCCACACGCCCCGCGATCTCGAGTACTACACCACCTACGCGGCCCTGCGGCAGGCGACGATCATGTTGCGAATTCAGGAGCGCGCCATCCACTTCGGTCAGGCCGCCGCCCCCGAGGATCCGGACGACCTGATCATGCACCGGGCCTCGCTCGAGGCGATGCTCGACGGCACGTACTGGGAGAAGATCCGATGACCGCCGACTACGCCGGAAACCCGCTGTCCCCGATGGACGATTACCCCATCCATCAGGTGGCCGAACCCATCCGGCGCGTCGCGACGTCCGACCGCAACTTCTACGACCGCTACTACTTCAACTGCTATCCCTCCGACGAGTCCGACCTGTTCCTCATCATCGGTCTCGGCCAGTACCCCAACCTCGGGGTCACGGACGCGTTCGCGGTGCTCCGCCGCGGCGACGACCACATCGTGGTCCGCGGGTCGGCGGCGCTGGGCCACGACCGCTCCGACAGCACCGTCGGACCGTTCCGCGTCGAGGTCCTCGAGGGGCTGCAGCGCCTGCGCGTGGTGCTCGCACCCGGCGACTACGACCTCTCCTTCGACCTCACCTTCGACGGTGCGATCCCCGCGACGCTCGAGCCCCGCCACTTCCGCAGGCAACTCGAGCGCGTCACGTTCGACACGAGCCGCTTCGTCCAGACCGGCACCTGGGCAGGCGAACTCACGATCGACGGGCAGAGCCGTTCCGTCACCCCCGACACCTGGCGCGGCAACCGCGACCGGTCGTGGGGAGTGCGCCCCGTCGGCGAGTCCGAGCCTCCCGGACGGCGGGCGGTCGACGGGATCCAGAACTTCTTCTGGATCTACTCGGTGATGCAGTTCGACGAGTATGCCGTCTCCGTCGTCCTGCAGGAGGACGAACTCGGCAGGCGCATCGTCGAGGAGGCCGTCCGCATCTGGCCGGACGCCGACCGCGAGCCCGAATGGCTGGGCCGGCCCGAACACGAGCTGAAATTCGAGCCCGGGACGCGGGATGTCACGTCCGCGTCGCTGAGTTTCCACCGGCCGACCGGCGAGGTCGTCACCGTCACCTGCGACCTGCTGGTTCCCAACTACATCGGCATCGGCACCGGGTACGGACTCGAGGCCGACTGGCGTCACGGCATGTGGCAGGGCGAACTCGTGGTGCAGGGACTGCGCAAACGGGCGTCCGAGATCGAGCCGGGACTCCGGATGTTCTGCCCCGTCGACAATCTCACCCGATTCCGGCTCGACGACGGCGGCGAGACCGTCGTCGGGACCGGGCTGTTCGAGGTCGCGGCGATCGGGCCACACGCACGATACGGATTCGACAGTTTCACCGACACCGCCTCCTGACCGGGGGAACGACACGAGGAATGGACTCATGACCGACTACGACAAGCTCTACATCGGCGGCAAGTGGGTGGCCCCGGCCACCGATCAGGTGCTCGAAGTGTTCTCCCCGGCCACCGAGGAACGCGTCGGCAGCTGTCCCGTCGCGTCGCCTGCCGACATCGACGACGCCGTCGCCGTCGCCAGGCGGGCGTTCGACGAAGGTCCGTGGCCGCAGACCACTCCCGCGGAGCGCGGGGAGATCCTCGCGAAGGCGGCGAAGCTCATCGAGGAGCGCGGCGAGACCCTCAACGCGCTGATCTCTTCGGAGATGGGTCAGCCGCCCGCGATGGTCGGGATGATGCAGCAGACGCCGTCGCTCGCGACCCTGAACTTCTATGCCGGTCTCGCGAACGAATTCGAGTGGGAGCAGACCCGCACCGGCGTGTTCGGCCAGACGAAGGTGCTGCGGGAGCCGGTCGGTGTGGTGGCCGCGGTCCTCGCCTGGAACGTCCCGCTGTTCCTGGCCGTCAACAAACTGTCCCCCGCGCTGCTCGCCGGCTGCACCGTGCTGCTGAAGCCGGCACCCGAATCCCCGCTCTCCACACACGTTCTCGCCGAGATCTTCGCCGAGGCCGGGGTCCCCGAGGGTGTCATCTCCGTTCTGCCCGGCGGCGCCGAGACCGGTGAATACCTGGTGTCGCATCCCGGCATCGACAAGATCACGTTCACCGGCAGCAGTCCCGTCGGCCGCAAGATCGGGGCCATCGCCGCGCAGAACCTCAAGCGCTGCTCCCTCGAACTGGGTGGCAAGTCGGCGGCCATCATCCTCGAGGACGCCGACCTCGCGTCCACGATGCCGATGCTGGTGATGTCCGGGCTGATGAACACCGGGCAGGCGTGCGTCGCGCAGACCCGGATCCTCGCCCCGCGGTCCCGCTACGACGAGGTGCTCGACGCCCTCGTCGCGGGTGCCGGCTTCATGGCCGTCGGCGATCCGTCCGACCCGGCCGCACAACTCGGGCCGCTGATCTCCGAGAAGCAGCGCGACCGCGTCGAGGGTTACATCGCCAAGGGCAAGGAACAGGGCGCCCGCGTGGTGCTCGGCGGTGGCCGCCCGGATGGCCTCGACAAGGGCTGGTACGTGGAGCCGACCATCTTCGCGGACGTCGACAACTCGATGACGATCGCCCGCGAGGAGATCTTCGGGCCCGTCCTCTCCGTGATTCCCTACGACTCCGAGGACGAGGCGATCAAGATCGCCAACGATTCCGACTACGGCCTCGCCGGTTCGGTGTACACCACCGACATCGACCACGGTCTCGCCGTCGCGAAGCAGATCCGCACCGGCACGTACGCCATCAACTGGTACGCATTCGATCCGGGATCACCGTTCGGCGGCTACAAGGCCTCCGGCATCGGCCGCGAGAACGGACCGGAGGGGCTCGAGGCGTTCTGCGAGACCAAGTCCGTCCTCATGCCGCCCGGCTACACGGGGTAGGCGGCTTCGCCGCCCGTGAGTGGTTGACGAGTCCAGAGACTCCTCAACCACTCACGGGCGCGTAGCGCCTAACTGCCGAACTGCATCCCACCCAGCGGACCGCCGACGAGGACGATCTGCGGCATCGTGGTCTGGGGGTTGGCGACGGTGGTCAGCGACAGGCATTCGCCGAGAACCGCGTAGGCGCCGTCCGGAAGGTCCGGAGTGGTGAACGTCTTGACCGCGTCGCCCGCGGCGTTCGCGAGGACCCGTTCGATCGGGTTGGTGGCCCACGCGACGAATCCCGGTTCGAGAACCACGGTGGGGTCGGCGAGTACCGCGGGCAGCTTGGTGGCGTCGAATGCCACTGCGCCGCAGGACTGGGCGTCCAGCAGATTCAGGACGTTGGGGTTGGTGACGGTGATGTCGAGGGTGCTTCCGTCGACCGCGGTCACGACAGTGGGAGGCTGCACTTCCGTCGCTGCGGAAGCGGTCGCCGGCATGGTCACGGCTACGGTGGCGGCGGCTGCGGCAGCGAGTGCGGCCCCTCCGGCGAGTCGCTTCATGCCCCTGCTGGTCCCTGTCTGCATCTGCAATCCTTTCGTCGCGTGCGAGCTTCGAGAATCGAGGCTTTTACAAACCGAATGGTATGCGTTTACTTCAGGAACACCCCCGAAACGACGAATGTCACAGTGGTTCAGTCGAACTGAACCACTGTGACATACGGTCACCGGGGAGGGACTAGCCCAGGCGCTGCTTCAGGGCCTCGAACTCGTCACGGATGCCGGAGGGCACCTTCTCGCCGAGGAATTCGAACCATTCCTCGATGAGCGGCAGCTCCTGCTTCCACTCGTCGACGTCGACCTTGAGCGCCTCGTCGACGTCGTCGCCGTTGACGTCCAGCCCGCCGAGCTCCAGATCGGCTGCGGTCGGAACGAATCCGATCGGGGTGGATTCGGCGCCGGCCTTGTGCTCGATGCGGTCGACGATCCACTTCAGCACGCGGGAGTTCTCGCCGAAACCGGGCCACAGGAAGCGGCCGTCTTCGCCGCGACGGAACCAGTTGACGTAGAAGATCTTCGGCAGCTTCTCGGAATCCGCGTGCTTGCCGAGGTTGATCCAGTGGTTCAGGTAGTCGCCGGCGTTGTAGCCGATGAACGGGATCATGGCCATCGGGTCGCGGCGGACGGTGCCCACGGCGCCTTCGGCGGCAGCGGTCTGCTCGGACGACAGCGTCGCGCCGAGGAACGTGCCGTGCTGCCAGTCGAAGGACTCGCTGACCAGCGGAACCGTGGTCTTGCGGCGTCCACCGAACAGGATCGCGGAGATCGGCACACCCTGCGGGTCGTCCCACTCGGGGGCGAGGATCGGGCACTGCGACATCGGGGTGCAGTAACGCGAGTTCGGGTGCGCGGCCTTACCGTCCGACTCGGGCGTCCACTCGTTGCCCTTCCAGTCGACGAGGTGCTGCGGGTCTCCCTCGAGGCCCTCCCACCAGACGTCGCCGTCGTCGGTCTGCGCGACGTTCGTGTACAGCGAGTTGCCGGCCTCGAGCGTCTTCATCGCGTTCGGGTTCGACCCGTAGTTGGTGCCCGGCGCGACGCCGAAGAAGCCGTATTCCGGGTTCACGGCGTACAGGCGGCCGTCCTCACCGAAGCGCATCCACGCGATGTCGTCACCGAGGGTCTCGGCGCGCCATCCGGGGATGGTGGGCTGGATCATCGCGAGGTTGGTCTTGCCGCAGGCGCTCGGGAACGCGGCCGCGATGTAGTACGGCTTGTCCTCCGGGGAGATCAGCTTGAGGATCAGCATGTGCTCGGCGAGCCAGCCCTCGTCGTGGGCCATCGCCGACGCGATGCGCAGCGAGTAGCACTTCTTGCCGAGGAGGGCGTTTCCGCCGTAGCCCGAACCGTAGCTCCAGATCTCGCGGTCCTCGGGGAAGTGGGTGATGTACTTGGTGTCGTTGCACGGCCACGGGACGTCGGCCTGACCCTCCGCGAGCGGTGCGCCGACCGAGTGCAGCGCCTTCACGAACGGCTTGTCCTTGCCCAGCTTCTCCATCGCGGCCGTGCCCATGCGCGTCATGATGCGCATGGAGACGACGACGTACTCGGAGTCGGTGATCTCGACACCCAGCTTCGGGTCGTCGGCCCCGAGCGGACCCATGCAGAACGGCACCACGTACATGGTGCGTCCGCGCATGCTGCCGCGGTAGAGGTCGGTCATGAGCGACCGCATCTCCGTCGGATCCATCCAGTTGTTGGTGGGCCCGGCGTCGATCTCCTCACGCGAGCAGATGTAGGTGCGGGACTCGACGCGTGCGACGTCCGACGGGTCCGAGTTGCCGACGAACGAGTTCGGCTTCTTCTCATCGTTGAGTCGCGTGAACGTGCCGGCCGCGACGAGCTGCTCGGTCAGTCGATCCCATTCTGCGTCCGAGCCGTCGGCGAAGACGACGCGGTCGGGCTGAGTGAGTTCGGCAACCTCTCGAACCCAGGCGAGCAGCTCACTGTGCTCCGTGGGGGGCGTGCCGTCAGTTCCGTTCAGACCGGGAATGGTCGCTGAGGTCATCAAACTCTCCTGGGGTGAGCCGGAACCGGACCATCTGCCGTCCGCTGAGAGAACCTCGCAGCGTGTGCCAGACGGTCCGATTTCCCCTCTCGGCGGGGTCCAGCCAGGCCGTCCATGCCACATGGAAGACGCGGGCGCCGGGTGTCCTATCCCTAGAGGTTAACGCCGCGGGTCCCATCTCGGGGAATCGGGTGCGGTTGGAATGGTCACAGAAACGATTCAGTAGCCCTGCCAGGCGCCTTTCCCGCGTCTGGAGTGCGGATTTCGGGGGTGGTCAGCCGTTACCGAGAGTCCCGCCATCGGTCTGCTCCCAGTGCACGACACCGTCGCCGTCGCGGTGAAACTCCCACGATGCGTAGTCGCCGTCCTCGTGGATCAACGTCAGATGGTCTGCGTCGCCGTCCGAGTCGAGGTCGGAGGCGATGACGACGGCATCGCCCGCGTCGAACGTCTGGGTGTCGAGGACGCCGTCGCCGTCGATGTCGTGGGTGGGATCGGTGAGCGCGACCGCCCCGGAATCGTGGCCGAACGTGTTCGGATCGACGTCCGGCACGTCCGGGACCAGAAAACTCTCAGTCGTCGCCACCGCGGTCTCCCTTCGTATTTCGGACCAGTTTCCCGCCCAAAACAAGACATATCAAGATATTTCAACACGATCCCACATGAAAGCGGGCGAACAGCGGTCGGGCACCTATGTATTCAGACGTTCACCGCGGCGATTCGGTTCCCCGGCCGGCCTGCGGACCTCCTGCAGTCCCCGGTCGACCGCCGCGAGGTCGCGTTCGCAGGACGACAACTGCCCGCTGCGCCGCGCGGCCAGCCGGCGGAGTTCCCCGTCTATCTGCGCGACCCGCTCGTCCACCTCCCGGGCGGCGACCCTGCTCTCGGCGATGATCGCCTCACTCACCCGGGTCTCCGCCGCGAGCAACCGGGCGAGCACGAACTGCTCCCACTGCGACCGCACCTGCACCAACGCCTCGGTGGCCCACTGCCGCACGTGGGCACGCTCGGCGACGTGCGCGCGCGACCGCGTCAGCCACCACGCCGCGACGGCGCCGAGTGCGAGGGTCAGCGGGATGCTCGCGATGTCGAGCGCGGGCACCATCGACAGCGGCGACACCACCAGCCTGCCCAGACCGAGCCCGGCGGACGCACCGATCAGAATCGTCATCCGGTCTTCCAGCCCGCGGTGCCGCGGTTCGGGCCCCTCCGGCACCACCGGCTCCGGCGGCGGACCGGCGGCCTCGGGATCGGAGTCGGCGACGCCCGCTCGCGACCGCAGTTCGCCGAGGCGCGCGGTCACCGCGGCGTCGACCGCACCGCTTCGCTCGCGCACGATCTCGGCCAGCCGGTCGGGATAGCCCGCGAGGGTCTCGCGGCCCGCGCGGTCGATCTCGGACCGAGCCGACGCTCCGGCCGCGCGAACCTGGGAGGCCACCTCATGCAGCAACTCGACCTTCGCGAGCTGGACCTGACCGCGGAGCTGGGCGACCCGTTCCGTGCGCCCGCCGTCCCGCAGGGTCAGCGCGCGCACCCGCTCGGCGCGCAATTCCGCGCCGGGCTCGGTCTCCCGCACGGACCGGGCGGTGGCCACGATCATGCGACGCGTCTGCTCGAGCACCGCCTCGGTGGCGGGACTGTTGTCGCGGGCCTCGTCCCGGGCGGCACGCAGGAGTGCCGCCCGCAGCGCCTCCACCCCGGACCCGCCGGCCGCAACCGGGTGGATCTCCGCGTCGGCGAACCGCACCGCGTGCCGGGCGAGCAGGGTCCGGTTACGTTCGCGCACGCCCGCCCAGTCCCGGTGGACATCGGTCTTGGTGAGCGCGAAGACCACGGGGCACGCCGGTCGTGCGACGACGTCGAGCACGGACAGCTCCTCCCGCCCGAGCGGCGCTGCCGCGTCGAACACCATCAGGACGACCCCGGCGTCGAGCGGATCCTCTACATACGTGAGCGCGGACGCGTCGAGCGTGCGGAGCCTGCGCACGAGAGTGGTCTTGCCTGCGCGCCGCGGCCCCGCCACGAAGACACCTCGCTGCGCGGATCCCCCGGACTTCAGGCGGGCGACGGCGTCCGGGTTCCATCGCGTCACCACGTCGACGGTCTCGGCGGGCAGATCGGACAACTGCGGTCTCGTCACGTTCCGGGGCTGCCGCTCAGCTGCCGTCCGACACGAACGTAGTGGCGCCGGAGGTCGACGACCGCCCGGCGCCGGCGGGCCGTCGGTTGCCGGGCGAGTTGCGCCCGCCACCAGTCCGCGCACCGGCCGGCGTCCGCGGCGGTGCGCGGTGGTTCCGGTTCGTCCGCGATGCAGTCGGCGAGGTGGAGCCGGGCCGCGGCGGCGCCGAGCGCGACCGCGTGGTCGCAGGCGAGGTACCGCTCCAGCACGTCGCGGGACACAACACTGCGCGCGGCCTGCGACCGCAGCGTGTTCAGCAGGATCTCGCCGCGGTGCGCCCGGGATCGTGCGACCCGGTCGGCGACCGCGGCCGACACCGCGCCGATCCCGGACTGCGAGGACGTCCCCGCGGTCGCGAGCGTGCCGATCAACGGCAGAGCAGGGAGGCCGCCCTCGTCCGAGCATTCGGCAGCCCGCGCGGTCGCCGTCGCCCAGGCGTCGGCGGGCACGCGCGACGCGCCCAACGCGTCCGCCTTGTTGACGACGAACAGGGCCTGCTCCGGGTCCAGGTTCCGCACGGCGTCCCGGTCGGCGTCGCGCACCGCTTCGACGAGGACGTAGACCACGACGTCGCCGTCCAGCACCGGGTCGGGTGCGCCGGGCACGTCGACGGCGTCCGCTTCCTCCACGACCGCGCCGTCGATGCCACCGGCGGTCAGCGCGGCGGCCACGGTCGACCTGCCCACACCCGCCCGACCGGCCGTCTGAACCCGGATCGGCGCCCCGAACGCCGCGACGGCGGCGCGCACCCGGTCGCCCGCGACCTCGTCCAGTGCCGCCACTTCTGCGGCGAGATCCGTCAGTTTTCCGCCCCCGGCATCTGCAGTGCCCATGACGCAGTCACCCCCCTTCGTCCCGCGCCGATTCTGTCAGACTCACCCCGAATCGGCGTGGGCAACCGTGCAGGCTGGGCACCGGATTACCGAAAAAGTCTCAAGGTGAACTTCAGACCCGTATGCCAGAAACGCCCCTCATGCGTGACAATGGTCCGGTGAACCACGCTGATCAGGATGCACCCGCCGTCCCCGAGGAGGGGCAGACGAAGGACTCGAAGGGGTCCCGTCTCCACCCGAGGGTGACAAGTTTCCGCTCGCGCAGGGGCGCTCTGACCGCTCCCCAGCAGGAGACGTGGGACCGGCAATGGCCCGTGATCGGCGCGGACGTCTCGGACAACCGACTGGACGCGCCGTCGTGGTTCGGCCGCGACGCGCCCCTGATCCTCGAGATCGGCTCGGGCACGGGTACCGCCACCGCGGCGATGGCGAAGGCCGAACCGCACGTGAACCTCATGGCCGTCGAGGTCTACCGGCCCGGGCTCGCACAGTTGCTCCAACAGATCGAACGGGACGAGATCCCGAACATCCGGGTCCTGCGCGGCGACGCCATGGATGTCCTGGAGAACATGATCGAACCGGAATCGCTCACCGGAGTCCGTGTCTTCTTCCCGGACCCGTGGCCGAAGGCCCGCCATCACAAGCGCCGCCTGCTGCAGGCCCCCACTTTCGCCCTCATCGCGAGCAGGCTGAAGGCCGGCGGTGTGTTGCATGTCGCAACAGATCACGCCGAGTACGCCGAGGCCATCGCCGAGGCAGGCAACGCGGAACCCCTCCTGACCTCCCTCGACTGGGAGTCACCCATGACGCACGAGCGTCCGGTGACGAAGTTCGAGGACAAGGCCCACCAGGTCGGCAGTGCGATCACCGAGTTGATTTGGGGGAAGATCAGGTCATGAGCGTCAGCGAGCAATACACCGACACAGCCGGCACCGCCCCGGCAGGCACCGCGGTGTCGTCAGCATCTCCCGCGGTGGGTGCACGTGACGGGCGCCACCAGAAGCGGGTCCTTCTCGTCTGGGACGCACCCAACCTCGACATGGGTCTCGGCGCCATCCTCGGCGGCAGGCCCACGGCCGCCTACCGGCCACGATTCGACGCACTCGGCCGCTGGCTGCTCTCCCGGACCGCCGAACTGTCCGCGTCCGGCACCGACACACTCGAACCCGAGGCGACGGTCTTCACCAACATCGCGGCTGGCAGCGCCGATGTCGTGAGACCGTGGGTCGAAGCCTTGCGTAATGTGGGTTTCGCGGTGTTCGCCAAGCCGAAGATCGATGAGGACAGCGACGTCGACTCCGACATGCTGGACCACATCGCGCTTCGTCACGGCGAGGGGCTGGCCGGTGTCATGGTCGCCTCCGCCGACGGTCAAGCATTTCGCGAACCGTTGGAGGACATCGCCGCGACCGGCATTCCGGTCCAGATACTCGGGTTCCGCGAGCACGCCAGCTGGGCGGTCGCGTCCGACCTTCTGGACTTCGTCGATCTCGAGGACATCCCCGGCGTGTTCCGGGAGCCACTGCCTCGGGTCAGCCTCGACACACTGCCCGACGAGGGTGCCTGGTTGCAGCCGTTCCGACCGCTTTCCGCCCTGCTCGTCGGGCGGAAGAGTGCTGCCGAGTAGGAGTTGATCTGTGTTCGCGAGCTGGGGAAGCGTCGTCTACCGGGCCCGATTCACCGTCATCGGCATCATGGTTGCCTTGTTGCTCGGTTCGGCCGCGTACGGCCTGGGCCTCGAGAAGCATCTCAGCCAGAGCGGCTGGGACGATCCGGGCTCGGAGTCGGTCGCCGCAGCCAAGCTGGCTGACGGCACCTTCGGTCGCGACACCAACAGCGACGTCGTCGCGCTCTATACGGCCCCCGAGGGCAAGACGATCGAGGACCCCGAGTTCCAGGCGAAGGTCGTCGCGAACCTCGAGCGGCTGGCGGCGGAACACCCGGACAAGATCCTCAAGATCAACGGCGGCTACTTCAAGGTCGGAACCGCACCGCAGCTGGCGTCCGCCGCGGACGCCGACAAGCAGCATGCGATCGAGAGCGTCGCGATCGTCGGCGACAACGACACCGAGGTCACGGCCAATTTCCGCGACGTCAAGGACGAGTTCTACATCGACGGCGTCGACGTGCAACTCGCCGGTCTCCAGCCCGTGTCGGGTGCGCTCAACGACACGATGGCCACGGACATCCGGCGGATGGAGCTCCTCGCGATCCCGGCCGTGGGTGTGCTGCTGTTCTTCGTGTTCGGTGGTGTCATCGCGGCGGCGCTCCCACTGATCATCGGCGGCCTGACCGTGGTCGGCGCCAACGGCATCGTCCGGCTGATCACCAACTTCACCGAGGTCAACTCGTTCGTCGCGCCCGTGGTCTCCCTCGTGGGTCTGGGCCTGGCCATCGATTACGGGTTGTTCATCGTCAGCCGGTTCCGAGAAGAGATGGCGGAGGGGTACGACACCCGCGCCGCCGTCCGCAGAACGGTGATGACCTCGGGCCGCACCGTGGTCTTCTCGGCGACGATGATCGTCGCCAGCCTCGGCGGACTTCTGCTGTTCCCGCAGGGCTTCCTGAAATCCGTCGCTTACGGCGCCATCGCGACCGTCGGCCTCGCGGCGCTGACGTCGATCACGATCCTGCCCGCGATCCTCGGCATCCTCGGCAAGCGCGTCGACGCCCTCAGCCTCGACCGTTTCCGTCAGACGAAGAACACCGAGGAGATCGAGGCGAGTATCTGGGGCCGGCTCACCCGCTGGGTGATGCGCAACCCGCTCAAGGTCACCATTCCGATCGTCGTCGGCCTGCTCCTGCTGATCGTGCCGCTGACGGGCATCAAGTTCGGTGGCATCAACGAGACCTACCTGCCCCCGGACAGCACGACCCGCGCGGCGCAGGAACAGTTCGACGAGATCTTCCCGAATCTGCGCACCGAACCGGTCAAGCTCGTGGTGTCCGACGCCGACAACAAGGCGCTCGGCCAGATCATCAAGGAAGCCAGTGGCGCGCCGGGTCTGATCGAGCGGTTCACCCCGGAGGGCGCGGCCAAGGACGGGGTGGTCGTCCTCAAGGCGGGACTCGTCGACCGCAACGAGTCCAAGCCGACCATCGACTATCTGCGTGCCATGGACAGCCCGGACGGCGTCCAAGTGCTGGTGGGCGGCACCCCGGCGATCGAGCAGGACAGTATCTCGGCGCTGCTCGACCACCTGCCCACGATGGTGATCTCCGTCCTCTTCCTGACGACGCTGCTGATGTTCCTGACGTTCGGCTCGCTGGTGCTGCCGATCAAGGCGGCGTTGATGAGCGCGCTGGGCCTCGGGTCCACGCTCGGCATCCTGACGTGGATCTTCATCGACGGTCACGGTTCGGAGTGGCTGAACTTCACCCCCGGCCCGATCATGTCGCCGGTGCTGGTGCTGATCATCGCGATCGTCTACGGCCTGTCCACCGACTACGAGGTGTTCCTGCTCTCCCGGATGGTCGAGGCGCGGGCGCAGGGGGCCAGTACGACGGAGTCGATCCGCATCGGCACCGCGCACACGGGCCGCATCATCACCGCGGCCGCGCTCATCCTCATCGTCGTCACCGGCGCGTTCGGGTTCTCCGAACTCGTGATGATGAAATACATCTCCTACGGCATGATCGCCGCGCTCATCATCGACGCGACCCTCATCCGCATGTTCCTCGTCCCCGCCACGATGAAACTGCTCGGCGATGACTGCTGGTGGGCGCCGGCGTGGATGAAACGGATCCAGGAGAAGACCGGTCTCGGCGAGCCGATCCTCGACAACGAGTTGATGCCCACCGACGTCCCGGAGCTCACCCCGATCGGTGCCGTCCCGCCGCAGCGCAAGCTCGCGGCCCCGCCCGCACCCCGGAAACCGGAACCGCTCACCGAGCCGATCCCGCTGGTCACCGCACGGGCGCTGGCCGCGAAGATGTCCGAGGACGACGAGAAGGCACGCCGGGCGCAGGACGAGGCCCGGCGGTCGGCGACCGGCCGCCCCGCCCGGCCGCCGGTGGAGATCGAGGAGCCGGCCGCGGAACCGCAGACCACCGCGCTGCCGCAGCCCGCTCCCCCGCGTCCGGCACCGACGCAGTCCCGTCCCACGCCGGCGCCGCGCCCTGCACCGCAGTCGCGTCCCGCTCCCCGGCCCCGCCAGGCGGCGGCCCCCGCCCCGGGTCCGGCGACCGAGTCGCGTCCCATCGAGAGCTGGCTCGCGGACCTGCGGTCCACGTCGGCCGCCGAACCGCGGCCGATCTCCTCGCCCGCCGAACCGCGATCGAGCGCGTCGGCACCGTCATTGCCGACCCGCTCGCCGCGCTCGGTGCCGGCACCGTACGAGCAGGAGACCCCCCAGTCGTCTCCTGCCCGCCCGGTGCCGCCGATCCCGTCGCGGCGTCGCGCCGCCGAGCCTGCGGAACCCGTCAACGGCGGCAGGCGCACCAATGGCACGCCTGCCAACGGGAGCCCGGCCAACGGTGCTCCGGCAAACGGTGCCCCGACCAACGGCTCGCGCCGCCGCGCCGAGGAGCCGCCGGTCGATCCGGACGACGCCTCGAGCGGCAGGCACCGCGCGGACGACACCAACGCCGTCAGCGTCAGCGAACTCATCGCTCGGCAGAACCGGCGCTGACGGAGCCGTTCGGCGTTTCCCGTCCGGCCTCCCGCTCCGCGAATTCACGCGCGTAGCGGGTGCCGGCGAGGAGCAGCAGCAGGCCCACCACCAGGAACGCGAGGACGCGGAACAGTCCGTCGAGGGTGGCCAGGTCGAACAGGAACAGTTTGGCCAGCGCCGCGGCGGTCAGTCCCAGTCCGACGCCGAGCGCGGTGTGGGCGTAGTCGCGTCGCGCCAGTCCGAACACCAGGGCCGCCGTCGCTGCCGCCATCCATGCGATGGTCGCCGCGCAGTGTCCGGCGATGAAGCCTGCGGACGTCCCGGTGAGCGCCGTCCCCGCGGACACCGTCGCGGTGGTGACGGCGTACAGGATCACCAGTCCGGCGAGCACCCACCACGGCTGGGCGCCGGCGGTGCTCAGCAGTTTCAGTGTGTGCGCGTACCAGACGAACAGGAAGACGGTTCCCGCCAGCACGAGTGACGACAGCACCGTGGTCACGCCGAGTGCGTCGAGCGCCTGGTACTCGTCGACGAGGACGAACGGCGGCGCGGTGATCACGAAGGCCAATCCGCCGACGACCGTGAAGACGGCACCGACGGCGTAGGCGATCCGCGACTCCGCCTGCCCGCCGACGGTGAGGAACAGTGCCGCGACCCCGAGCAGGACGAGCGGTGCGAGGTCTTCGCTCGACCCGGTGAGGCAGGCTTCGAGCAGCGCGAGGGTACCCACGCCGGCCAGCGCGATCCGGGCGTGGTTCGGCAACGACCGGGCCACCGCGAACGCGGCGAACATCGCGGCGGCCAGTGCCAGCGCGATCAGCGTGGACCCGAGCCGGTCGAAGAGGTGACCGATCACCAGCATCGGGACGGCCGTCGTGACGATCATCGCGGTCGCGGTGACGTCGCGGGAGTTGCTGCGCAGCAAGATGATCGACGACACGAGACCGACCAAGACAACCAGTGCGGCGGAGGCCAGCAGCCAGAACCGCTCCGGCCGGTCGTCGAGTCCGGTGTTCGCGATCGCGATCAGCAGTGCGATCACCACCGGGCACGTCCTCGCGATCGCCAGGTACAGCCAGTCGCGACCGAGTTGCGCCGGGAAGCTCGCGACCTGGATCACGAACAGGAACCCGATGAGGGTGAGCGTGATGCCGTCGGTGAGCACGGGAGCGAGTACGGCGGCGCCGGTCACCACGAGCAGCGCGAGGGGTTGCGAACCCCACCTGACCGCCAGTGCGACACCGGCTCCCGCGATCCCGAGTGCCACGACCATCGCGAGCACCGGCAGCAGCCAGTGATAGACGACCGCCACGGCCACGACGTCCAGGTAGGCGCCGGCGATACCCGTTGCCGCGAGCGCGATCCCGCCGACCCGGCCGCCGGGACGTCCGAAGACGCGGGCACCGGCGACGACGAGACCCGCCGAGAACAGCCCACCCGCCACCACCCGCAGTTCCGGGCCGAAGAACCCGGCCTGCGCCGCCAGCACGAGCAGCATCACCACACCGATCAGGGTGACGGCGACACCCGCGACGGCGAGCACGCGGCTGATCATCCCGTCGCGCTGCCACCAGGGTTCGCGAACCACCCGGGGCTGCGGCGCGGGAGCGGGCGGGTACGGGACGGCCGGTGCGGGCGGCGGCGCCGGGGCAGTCTGCGCCACCGGCGGCCGGTACATCGGCTGCGGCACCGGCTGGGGCTGGGGCTGGGGCTGGGGCTGGGGCTGGGGCTGGGGCTGGGGTGCAGGCTGCGGTTGCGGTTGGGGCCGCGGGACGCTCGCGAGTTGCGCCTGCAGGACGGCGAGGTTCTCACCCACGTGACGCATCTGCTGACCGAGCGCCGAGAAGTCGCCGGACAGCTGCGCGACGAGCCGGGGGTCGACTGAAGGAATACCAGGTGTGGACATGGATCAATCGTCCTGCGGCGACGCCGCCCACACATGAGTAGGCCTACTCGAGAGACCTGCGTCGTGCTACCCGAACATGCGGCGAATCGACGTGCCGAAGGGATGCTTGGCGGTCACGCTCCCAAACCGGACCTTGCCGCGGACGACGACGTGCAGCGGGCCGATGGGAGGTCCGGTCCGCACCTTGTTGGTCGCGGAACCGCCGACCGTTTCGACGCCGTTGAGGTCGACGGTCGCCTCCTCCGGCACGACCAGCGAAATCGTGCTCGCGTAGTCGTCGATCGTCACGTGCACCACCTGCGTGGACATGACGGCGCGTGTGAAGTCGAGCGTCACCGTCGACAGCCGGGTGTTCACCTCGAGTGCGGGGGGAACGGTCCACGAGCCGGTGCGGCTGACCGACGACATCCGGCCCCGGACGACATCACCGGGCGGCGGTGCCGGTGACCGGTGCACGGTCGGCGGAACCGGTGGCACCGGACGGGACACGTACGGCTGGTCGGGGTACGGCGGCGGCGTGAACTCGGAGATCAACTGGATCCCCGGCAGATCCACCAGGACGACGTTCAGCTCCGCGCGCGTCTTCGCGGCGAGTGCCGTGTCCATCCGTTCGGTGAACTCGCCGAGCGAGAGCATCCCCTGGCCCACCGCCCGCTGCAGCAGTTCGCCGACGTGTTCCCGTTCCGCATCCGATACGCGTAGGTCCCGTGCCTCCATACCGACCAGGCTAGCGCCCGTGAGTACTTATTAACGTCCGGCGGTTAACAAGTACTCACGGCTACTCGAGGCCCTGCTCGATGGCGTACCTGGTCAGCTCGACGCGGTTGGCCAACTGCAGCTTGCGGAGCGTGGCCTGGACGTGGTTCTCGACGGTGCGGTGACTCAGCGACAGCTTGGTCGCGATCTGCTTGGCGCTGAGCCCTTTCGCGACGAACCGCAGCACCTCCGTCTCCCGTTCCGTCAGCTTGGGGACGGCGGGGCCCTGCTCGTCTGCGGGCGCGCTCGACATTCGGCGGTACTCCCCCAGCACGAGTCCCGCGAGCCCCGGCGTGAACACCGCCTGCCCGGCCGCGGTGGCCCGCACCGCGTCCAGCAGTTCCTCGACGGACGCGCTCTTCACGAGGTACCCGGACGCGCCGGCCTTGACGGCGTCGAGGACGTCGTCGCGCTCGGACGAGGCGGACAGGACCAGTACCCGGCTGTCCGGCGACACGTCCAGGACGGCGGCGGTGGCCGCGGCCCCGTTGCCGTCCGGCAGTTGCATGTCCATGAGGACGACAGCGGGACGCGTCGCCGCCGCCCGCCGTCCCGCGGCCGCGACGCCGTCCGCCGTGGCGACCACACTGAACCCGGCGCCGTCGAGGTCGCGGGCCACGGCGTCCCGCCACATCGGGTGGTCGTCGACGACCATCACGGTGATCTGCTCGCCGGTCTCCGGGTCACCCATGTGTTTCGTCTCCCTTCGGCACGCGGATCTCCCATTCGGTGCCCTGGCCGGGTTCGGTGTCGAGTTCGGCGGTGCCGCCGAGCGCGCCGACGCGGCCCAGAATGGATTTCGATACTCCCATGCGCCCCTCGGCCTCCGCTTCGGCCAGCCGTCCCGGGGCGATGCCGCTGCCGTCGTCGCGGACGCTGACGATCACCTCGGCGCCCAAATCCTCCAGCAACACGTACGCCCTGGCGCCGGTCCCCGCGTGCAACGCGACGTTGGACAGTGCCGTGTCGACGATCGCGACGAGTTCGGTCGCCCGGCCGCGCTCGATCGTCACCGGATCCGCCGGGGTCGACACGGACACCGTGGTGCTCGCCCGCGTGCCCAGCAGCAGTCGCACGTCGATCGCGCTACCACCCAGATCCGACGCGACACCCGCGCCCTGCTCGGAGATGAGCATGCGCAGCGCCACCTCCTGTTCTCCGGCGAGCTCCGCGAGTTCGGCTGCGGGCCCGCCGATCTCGTTGCCCCGGCGACGGACGAGCGCGAGCACCTGCAGGACGCCGTCGTGCACCTCGCGGGCGAGTCGTTCCCGTTCCTCGGTGGCGGCAGCCAACCGCACGGCCTGCTCCAGCTGGGCCTGCGCGCGCCTCGCGGTGGTGGTGGCGAGCCCGAGCGCCAACCCCACCGACACCAGGACGGGGGCCGTCGCGTCCTTCCACAGGTCGAGGTTGATCTGATCGCGCACCACCGCGCTCACGGTCGCCATGAGCACCCCGGACGCCATGCCGAGCCACGGCCCGCCGAAGACGGCGGCGGAGATCACCGCGTTGGTGACCCACAGCGTCGTCGGCAGCGTCTGATGGTGGTTGTACCACTCCGGATCGGAGACGAGCCGCGTCGACGCCATCAACGCGATGACGATCAGCTGGTCGGCGATCACGACCTGGTAGCGCGGGACCTTTCCGTGGGACAGCAGGACCGCCGACAGCCCTGACCACACCGCCATCAGGGCGACGAGGAACCAGCTCAGCCGCTGATGGGTGTAGTACTGCACGGACACGATCTGGTAGCTGATCGCGTACACCAGTGTGACGAGGCGGAACGCCTGCGCCGCACGCCACAGCGGGGCGTCCGGGTGGGTGTCGAGTTCGGTCGCGGCTCGCGGCCGGTAGTGCAGGCGGCTGCGGTGTTCACTCTCGTCGGTCATGGGTCTGCGCCGGGTTCTCCGAGTGCGGGTCGTCGTGGTGAGGCGGTGTGTCGGCCTGGGCGGGATAGAGCGGGACCGACGGGTCGTCGACCTCGAGCGCGTCGTAGGTGGCTTCCGGGTCCGCGGACAGCAACGACCGCACCGCCGTGTTCAGCAGCGCCACGATCGGCACCGCGAGCAGACCGCCGACGATCCCGGCGAGGACGATGCCGGTGGTGATGGCCAGCACCACCGCGAGCGGGTGCAACCGGACCGCGCGGCCGAGCAGCAGCGGCTGCAGCACGTGGGCCTCGAGTTGCATCACCCCGATGATGATGCCGAGCACGATCAGCGCGGTGAGGAATCCCTTGGTGACGAGCGCCACGAGCACCGCGAGGAACCCGGTGAGGAACGCACCGACGATCGGGATGAACGCGCCGATGAACACGAGCGACGCCAGCGGCAGCGCGAGCGGAACGCCGAGGATCGCGAGTCCCGCGCCGATCCCGATGGCGTCCGCGGCAGCGACCGCGACCGTGGCCCGGACGTACCCGATCAGCGAGCCGAACCCCTCACTTCCCGCCAGCCGGACCCGCCGCCGTGACCTGGTGGGGACGAGGCGGGTGACGAACTCCCAGATCTGGGAGCCGCCGTAGAGGAAGAAGATGAGGGTGAACAGCGTCAGCAGGGCGCCGGTGAAGATCTCGCCGACGACCGTGGCGGTGGTCAGTGCGCCACTCGTCAGCTGTTGCCGGTTCTCCTGGATC
The DNA here is from genome assembly GCF_017068395.1 of Rhodococcus pseudokoreensis. Classification (NCBI taxonomy): domain Bacteria; kingdom Bacillati; phylum Actinomycetota; class Actinomycetes; order Mycobacteriales; family Nocardiaceae; genus Rhodococcus; species Rhodococcus pseudokoreensis. The sequence continues at coordinate 2,376,755 of NZ_CP070619.1, forward strand.
GACTTGACCACCGAATCGCCGGCCTGCCGGATCTGGTCCTCGCTGAAGTGGAACGGGCCGTCCGTGAGCCACCCCTGGATCTGTGTGACGCTCGCCTCGAATTGTTCGGTGAGGCCGGGGAGACCCTCGATGAACTGCTCGACGACGAACGTCATGATCCCGGCGACGATGCCGATCGAACCGATGAGGACGACGAGGACGGCGGCCGACCGCGGCACCCCCTTGCCCTGCAGCCAGTCGACGAGGGGCACCAGCAGCGCCGACGCCAGGAGCGCCAGGCCCACCGGGATGAGGACGGTGTCGAGCCTGGTCACGATGTATCCGAGGGTCAGCAGACCGGCGAAGATGACCAGTAGCCGCCACGTCCACTCGGCCGCCACCCGCACCACCGGGTGCACCGACGCCGAGGGGTGACCCCCGCCCTGTGTTACCGCGGCAGTGTCCGAGCGTTGCTCGTTCGCGTTCACCTGCGGAGCGTATCGGGGTTCGGGCGGCACCGGGTGCTTCGCGCGGGAAACACGTGCGCAGGGCACGCATACGCGCCGTTTAGGGGACGTGTCCTACGCCACCCGGTACACCCCCCGCTAAATTGAACGGCGTGCGGAAATCCTATAGAGCGATCGCGGCGACGGTCCGCAGCAGATGGCCGCTCTATATGATCTCGATGCTCCTCGCCAATTTCATCGGCGCCATCCTCGTGTTCGCCTTCGTGCGATACGGGGTGCCGATCCCCGAATCGGCAGCCATCATGGCCGACCGGGTCCGCAACGTCGCGATCTTCGGCGGCTATCTCGCGTTCGCCGCCGTGGTGAGTCTGACGGCCGCCGCGATGATGCTGCGATCGGTGGTCCGCTGGCAGTTGCGGGGTGGTCCGCCGACGCGCAGCGAGCAGATGTCGGCGCTGCACGCGCCGCTGCGGCAGGCGATCGTGCACCTGGTGCTGTGGATCCTCGGCGGCATCATCTTCGTGCTGCTCACCATCACCGAGATGCCGGAACTGGCGGTCGCGGTGATCGTCACCGTCTGCATGGCCGCGACCACCACGTTCGGCTTCACGTACATGCTCGGCGAACGCATCCTGCGTCCCGTGGCCGCCCGCGCGCTCAGTGAGGGCGAGTTCGACCGGACCATGGCCCCCGGCGTCGGCACCCGGATGGCGATGACGTGGGGGCTCGGAACGCTGATGCCCGTCATCGGCATCATCCTGCTGTGCGTGACGCAGATAACCACCGACCTGGTGTTCTCCCCGGACGCGCTCGCGTGGGCGATCATGCTGCTGTCGATCATCGCGATCGCGCAGGCGTTCGCGCTGTCGATGCTGACGGCCAGCCAGATCTCCGACCCGATCAAGCAGCTTCGGCGGGCCATCGAACGCGTCCAGCGCGGCGCCACCGACGTCCGCGTCGAGGTGTTCGACGGCAGCGAGGTCGGGCGACTGCAGGTCGGGTTCAACCGAATGATGCGCGAGTCGGACGAGCGGCGGCTGCTGCGTGAACTGTTCGGCCAGCACGTCGGTGAGGACGTGGCGCGGCGGGCACTGCAGTTCGGCACCGAACTCGGCGGCGAGACGAGGTTCGTCGCCGTGCTGTTCGTCGACATGGTCGGCTCCACCGGCGCCGCCGCGGAGCGTCCCCCCGGCGAGGTCGTGAACCTGCTCAACGAGTTCTTCCGCGTCGTCGTCGACGTGATCGACCGGCACCACGGCTTCGTCAACAAGTTCATGGGCGACGCGGCGCTCGCGATCTTCGGCGCCCCACTCGACCGCCCCGACGCACCGACGGCAGCACTGGCCGCCGCCCGCGAGCTGCGGTTCGCGCTGAACGAGATCACCGGCCTCGACGTCGGCATCGGCGTCTCCGCGGGCCTCGCCGTCGCCGGCAACATCGGCGCCGCCGAACGCTTCGAGTACACGGTGATCGGAGACCCCGTCAACGAGGCGTCGCGGCTCACCGAACTCGCCAAGCTGCACCCCAGCCGCGTGCTGGCGTCGACGAGTGCCCTGTATTTCGCGGACGACGACGAACAGGCGCACTGGGAACTCGGCGAACAGGTCCAGCTGCGGGGCCGTCGCCGCAACACCCATCTGGCTTGGCCGGAGGACTATCCGGAGTAATCCGCTACCCGTTGGTTACGCTGGCCAGGTGGCACAGCCTCGATCCGACCCGCCCACTGCCGAGCATCCTCGGCAGCGAAGCCGATACTGGTGGATCAAATGGCTACTCGGCGCCGGCCTCCTGGCGCTGCTGACTGTCGAGGGAATCTATCTGTGGCCCACACTCAGCGACTCGTGGAAAGCGCTCACCGAGATCCACTGGGGGTGGGTCGCGGCGTGCATCGCAGCCCAGGCGGTGTCCCTGAGCGGGTACGGAGCGGTCCAGCAGCGACTCTTGCAGGCGGGCGGCGTCGTCGTCACCCAGCTGAAGTCGGTGTCCGTGATCTACGCGAGCACCGCGATGGCCGTGAGCCTGCCCGCCGGTCAGGTGTTCTCCACCGCCTTCACCTACAAGCAGACCCGCAAGTGGGGCGCCACCCCCATCGTGGCGTCGTGGCAGCTGGCGATCTCGGGCGTGATCGCCGCGGGCAGCCTCGCGCTTCTCGGCGCCGCGGGCGCATTCGCGGTGGGCACCAAGGTGAGTCCGGTCACCCTCGCGCTGTCGCTGGTGGCCGCGTTCGGCCTGTTCTACGCGCTGCGATACATCTCACGTAACCCCGACTCCATCGAGTCGATCGGGCTGTGGGTGCTCGCCCGGTACAACAAGTTCCGCAAGAACCCCCCCGAAGCCGGCGCCGAGCGGTGGCGGGAGATCCTGAGCCAGCTCGATTCGGTCGAGCTGAGACGCAAGGATTCGATCATCACGTTCGGGTGGTCGGCGGTGCACCGGCTCGCCGACGTCGCATGCCTCGGTTTCGCGTGCTGGGCGGTGGGCGCGGAACCGTCGTTCGCGGGCCTGCTGATCGCGTTCGCCGCGGCCAAGGCAGTGGCCAGCATTCCCCTCGCACCGGGCGGGCTGGGGTTCGTCGACGGCACCCTGATCGCCACCCTGACCGCGGCGGGGGCCACCGCGTCGCAGGCCCTCGCGGCCGTGTTCGTCTACCGCGTCGTGAGCTACATCCTCGTCGCACTGGTCGGCTGGGTGGTGTTCTTCATCCTGTTCCGGCACAACCAGCACGAGGATCTGGAGATGGACCTCGAATTCGAACGCCGGGAGCAGTCGACCCCGACCACCAACCGGACGCAGCACTCCACGGACGCCGAGCCCGACTCCCAGCCGTGAGTACTTGTTAACCGCCGGACGTTAATAAGTACTCACGGGTGGCGGAGCCGCAAAGCCTCCGCCACCACGTCCGGCCGGTCCTCGGGCATCAACGTGTAACTGTCCTCGACCTCCCGCAGTCGGGCGTTCGGGTACAGCTCGGCCAGCCGCCGACCGTGGTCGCGAGGCATCACCTTGTCCTCGACCGCCCACAGCATGAGGACCGGCCGGTCGAAGTTCCGGTTCGCTTCCGCCCATTCCAGCAGCGTCGATTTGGGCGGAAGCGACGTCGTGTACTTGCGCAGGTCCCGGCGTATCCGGCGATCGGTGGTCGCGGGCCGGAACCAGCCGTCCATCACCGCTTTCGGTACGGGACGCTTGCTCATCCACCCCCACGCCGCGGGAGCGCGGCGCATGGCCCGGAATCGCAGCGCCTGCATGGTCAGGGCGAGGCCACCGGGGACCGCCGCCGCGAGGCCGATCGCACGACCGGGAATCCCCGGCGGATAGTTGTCGAACGCCTCGCACGGGGTGAGGACGAGGGCCCCGACGCGGCTGGTGTCGCCGAGCGCGATCAACACCTGCGCGCCGCCCCAGTCGTTCTGCACGAGCGTGACGTCGGTCAGGTCGAGCCGCTCGAGGAACTCACCGATGAGCAGCCCGAGGGCGCGTAACGAGAGGTCGGCGTCGGCGCGCATCGGAATGCGGTGCGCGCCGAGTGGGAGCGTGGGGAGAACGCAGCGGAAGTCCGGGACGAGTCGCTCCACCACGTGCCGCCACACGGTGCCGTCGATCGTCAGGCCGGAGATGAACACGAGGACGGGGCCGTCGCCTCCGGTGTCGTCGTACTCGACGATGCCTGCGGAGAGTTCGATCTGCTTCATGGCGCTCACCCCACTTGATAGATCGTTCTACTGAGAATCACGTTACGATGGGGTGCGCACCGAGCACAACGGTCGGAGGCAGAAAAGTGAACGACACCAAGGCCCGGATCCTCGGCACCAGCAGCGACCTGTTCCGCCGCAACGGCTACACCGGGACCGGACTCAAGCAGGTCGCGACGGAGGCCCGTGCCCCGTTCGGGTCGATCTACCACTTCTTCCCGGGCGGAAAGCAGCAGCTCGGAGAGGAGGTCATCCGGACGTCGGGCGAGGAGTACGCGCGGCTGGTGTTCTCCATCCTCGACGCGCATCCCGACATCCTCGAGGGGATCGAGGTCGGGTTCCGGCTGGCGGGCGAGACCCTGGTGGCCACCGATTACGCGGACGCCTGCCCCATTGCCACGGTCGCACTCGAGGTCGCGAGCACCAACGAGGTGCTCCGCGTCGCCACGGCGGATGTGTTCACGAGCTGGATCGACTCCGGCAGCGCGCTGCTGCGGTCCCGCGGGTTCGGCGAGGCCGATGCGAGGCGCCTGATCCTTGGATTCGTCACCAGCCTGGAGGGCGCGTTCGTGCTCGCCCGCGCGCTCCGCAGCACCGAACCGCTCGACGCGGCCGGGGCCACCGTGCTCGCCGCCGCGCGCGCCTGCCTCCCCCCACGTGAGTGAGAAAGCGTCCCCGGACACGCTTTGCCACTCACCTGCCGGATGTGACGGAGGACACATGCCGAAGGTGGAAGAAATCCCCGCCGGCAATAGTTGAATCAGCAAGAACTTGAACATTCAATTACTTGCGTCGACGATCCGAGGAGTTTTCATGACCACCGCCACCGCCACCCTCCCCAACCTCACCGCCGGAACCTGGGCCATCGACACCGTCCACTCCACCGTCGGCTTCTCCGTCCGCCACCTCATGGTCAGCAAGGTCCGCGGCACCTTCAACGACTTCGCCGGCGCCATCACCGTCGCCGAGGACGGCACCACCGCCGTCACCGCCGAAATCCAGGTCGCCTCCATCGACACCAAGAACACCGACCGCGACGCCCACATCAAGTCCGCCGACTTCTTCGACGCCGCGCAGTACCCCACCGCCACCTTCACCTCCACCGCCGTCCGCGCCAAGGGCGACGACTACGTGATCGACGGCGACTTCACCCTCCACGGCGTCACCCGGCAGGTCGAGCTCGCCCTCGAGTTCAACGGCGTCAACCCCGGCATGGGCAACGGGCCGGTCGCCGGCTTCGAAGCCACCACCGTCCTCAACCGCAAGGACTTCGGCATCACCATCGACATGCCCCTCGAAGGCGGCGGCGCCGTCGTCGGCGACAAGATCACCATCACCCTCGAGATCGAGGCCGCCCTGCAGGCCTGACCCACCCGCACCACCCGCGCCCCGTCGTCCACCCGGACGACGGGGCGCGGTCGTCGTGAAACCGATCGGCCGGAACTCCGCGACGGCGCCACCTCTAGGCTGGCCGTGTGAAGAAGTACCTCCCCGCGCTCGCCCTGGACGTCGTCCTCGTCATCGTGTTCTGCGCGATCGGCCGCCGCAGTCACGACGAAGCCAACGCCCTGACGGGCCTGGCGACCACGGCCTGGCCGTTCCTGTCCGGTCTGGCGGTCGGCTGGCTCGCGACCATCGCGCTCTACCGCGACAAGTTCGACGCGTTACTCATCGTCCCGACGGGCATCGTGGTGTGGTTGTCGACGCTCGTGGTGGGCATGCTGTTGCGCGTGGTGAGCAGCCAGGGGACGGCGTTCAGTTTCATCATCGTGGCGGGCACCGTCCTCGCCGTGTTCCTCGTCGGCTGGCGGGCCGTCGCGAAGATCGTGACGAAGGCGCGCGCCACCACCTGATCGCAGCGAATCCGCCCCGACGGCACACGAACTTCCGCTTGAGGTGAGACAGTTTTCCCATGAGTGACACCATCGATCCGGCCCGGGACGAGCGGCGGTCCGACCGCGGTTTCTTCGGCCAGCCGTTCGCCCTCGCGAACCTGTTCGGCGTCGAGATGTGGGAGCGATTCTCCTTCTACGGGATGCAGGGCATCCTGATCTATTACCTCTACTATTCGGCCGCCGACGGCGGTCTCGGAATCGCCGAATCGTCCGCGACCAGCATCGTCGGCGCCTACGGCGGCACGGTGTACCTGTCCACCATTTTGGGCGCATGGGTCGCGGACCGTCTCCTCGGCTCCGAACGCACCCTGTTCTACAGCGCCATCCTCGTCATGCTCGGTCACATCGCCCTGGCAGTGTTCCCGGGCCTGTGGGGTGTGGGCATCGGCCTGGTCTGTGTCGCGTTCGGTAGCGGTGGGCTCAAGGCCAACGCCACGTCTCTGGTCGGCGATCTGTACGACGAACAGGACGAGCGCCGCGACGCCGGATTCTCCATCTTCTACATGGGCATCAACCTGGGCGCCCTGGTCGGCCCGCTGCTGACGGGCTGGGCGCAGGACGCCATCGGCTTCCATGCGGGCTTCGCGCTGGCCGCGATCGGTATGGCGCTCGGACTGATCCAGTACACGCTCGGCCGCAAGCATCTCCGGGGTGTGGGCGCCGAGCCGACCAACCCGCTCCCCCGCGACCAGCGCAGCAAGTGGATCGCGATCGGCGCCGGCGCGGTGATCGTGATCGCCGCCCTGTCGCTCACCGGAGTGATCACCGCCGCCAACATGTCGGACATCGTCGTCGGTCTCACCATCGTCGCGGCGATCGGCTATTTCGCGATCATGCTGACCAGCCACCGCATCACGGCCGTCGAGCGCAGTCGCGTCTTTGCGTTCATTCCGATGTTCATCGCCAGCGCCGTATTCTGGTCGCTCTTCCAGCAGCAGTTCACCACCGTCGCCGTCTACTCGGACAAGCGACTCGACCGCAACCTGTTCGGCTGGGACTTCCCGCCGTCGTGGGTGCAGTCCATCAACCCGGTCTTCATCATCATCTTCGCGGGTGTGTTCGCCGCCGCATGGACGAAACTCGGCCCCCGTCAGCCGTCGTCGCCGATCAAGTTCGCGGCCGGCACGATCATCATGGGTCTCGCGTTCCTGGCGTTCATCCCGATGTCTGGTGGCGGCGCGAACAGCGCACCACTGCTGGGTCTCGCAGGCATCCTCCTGCTGTTCACGTTCGCGGAACTGCTGCTGTCGCCGGTGGGCCTGTCACTGTCGACCAAGCTGGCGCCCGAGGCGTTCCACACCCAGATGGTGGCGTTGTTCTTCCTGTCCGTCGCACTGGGCACCGCGATGGCGGGCACGCTGGCCAAGTACTACGACGAGAACAACGAGGTCCCGTACTTCACCGCGGTCGGGCTCGGCTCGATCGCCGTGGGCGTGCTGCTCGCCATCGGGGCACCGTGGATCAAACGTCTGATGAAGGGCGTGCACTAAAACCGTCTGCGCTGAGAACCGTCTGGGCCGAGAAACTGTCTCAGCGCACCCACAACCACACGGCCAAGCCGAATCCCGCCATCGAGATGACGACGCGGAGGATGGACGGCGGTATCCGCCTGACCACGGGCGGGCCGCACCATCCACCGGCCAGGGCACCGATCGCCATCGCGGCGGCGGCGCCCCAGTGGACGGGGCCGAAGGCCGCGAACCCGATCGCGGCGACCAGGTTCGCGACGCCGAGGAGAAAGCTCTTCAGGATGGTCGCGCGCCAGATCTTCTCCGACGTGAGGATCAGGGCGATCGCCAGGAAGATGACGCCGGCGCCCGCACCGAAGTACCCGCCGTAGATGGCGACGACGAACAGTGACACCGAGTAGGTGCGGGGCATGTCCCGCCCGCCCGCCAGCGCACGCAGGCGGGGTTGCAGCAGCAGCGCCAGCGCGGCGAACGCGACCATGAACGGGACGATCGCCTCGAACGACCCCGCGGGCGCCAGCAGCAGGATTCCCGCGCCGACCAGGCCGCCGGCCGCCGAGTACAGCGCCCAGCGCCACAGCTTGGGACCGGTGTCGGCGACCTCCCGCGTCGAGTTGGACAGCGCGCCGACACCGACGGCCACCATCGCGACCGTGTTGGTCACGTTGGCGGTCACGGGCGGCAGACCGACGGCGAGGAGTGCGGGATACGACACGATGGACGCCAGGCCGGTGACGAACCCGACCAGTCCGGCGAAGAACCCCGCTACGACGAGAAGACCGATATCAAGCAGGGACACAAGGTAGAAACTTACCCTTGCTCACTTACTCCCTCAGCGCGGACGGTTCCCGCCGTCAGTTCGCCGGCTTCGCCATCTCACGGAAGAGCATGTCGGTCATCTTCACCGCGCGGTCGCCACCGTCGGCGTCGGCGACGAAGACCGCAAAGGCCAGATCGCCGCGTGAGCCGTAGAACCAGCGGTCGTCGCCGCTCGCACCGTTCATGCCCATGAGGTCCGGGTAGCCGTTGAGGAACGACGCCCCGCCCCGCACGACGTTGTCGCGCATCATGCCCCGCAACTGGTCGTTGATGTTCGCCGGAAGCGGCTGAGCGGCCACGTCGGTGGTGCCCGGCTGCCCCTGGACGATCATCGGTGCCGGCGCGCTGCCCCGTGCGATCGACGCGGCCAGCATGGCCATCCCGAACGGCGTGACGGCGGGCAGGTCGCTGTCCTTGCGGTTCATCACCTGGTTCATGCCCGACTGGTCGGCGGTGAAGACGGCGGTCTGATGGTCGAGGCCCGGGATCTTGTAGTTCATGCCGAGCCCGAGCTGATTGCCCGCCTTCTCGATGTCTTCGATCGACAGCGACGACGGGTCGACGCCCTTCTGCAGTCCGGCGGCCCTCTTCACCAGGTCGAGGTTCGATCCGGCGTTGTAGAGACCCTGGAACGCGATCGGCCCCTGCTCCATCGCCTGGTTGTTCTGCGCGGCGGCCAGAACGGCGCCGGAGGACGGCTGGATCGCGACGATCGCCGCGGGGGTGCCGACGCTGACGACGGCTTCCTCGGCTGCCAGCTGCAGGTGAGAGTCCACCGTCGCGACGATGTCCGGTCCGGGCGGGCCCTGGAAACCGGCCTGAGGGATGAGCGTGCCGTCGGGGTCGACGAGGTGGACGGCCCAGCCGGCCGTCGCGTCCCGGTTGGCCTGCCACACCTTGCGCAGCGGATCCAGCAGCGGCGTCGTGATGCGCCGATCCGACGTGATGAGCTTCGGCGTCTTGATGGTGATCACGCCGGGGATCGCGAGGTCCTCCTCGAGGAATTGCCAGTCCTGGTCGCGCAACAGCACGGCGGTGACCTGCTGGCCGGGCTTCTCGGCCATCTCCGCCATCATCGAGTCGGCCGTCACGAGGGGAGCCACTGGCTCGAGGACCTCCGCCAGACGCCGGGTGGTCGCGACGGGATCAGGCATCGTCGCGGGATCGAGGGTGACCGAGTTGATGGTCTGCTCGTTCATGAGCAACCCGCCGACAGCGTCGAAGACCCGCGGCGGTGCGGCGTCCGTCCGGTCGTAGCGGACGACGCGCCCGTTACCCAGGTCGGGAGCGAGGATCGACGGATCCCAGGAGATGCGCCAGCCGACGGACAGGTTCCGCACGCCGCCCTGAACCTGATAGGTCCAATCCTTGCCCTCACCGAAATGCCAAGCGGCACCGACGGTGAAGAAGCCGGAATCCGAGCCGAGATCCATGAACTGGGTCACGTCGAACTTGGCGTCCTCGGGATGGAGTCCGTCGAACATCTGCTGAATCGCCGTCTCCGCGGCGTTGGGATAGGAGGTTTGCGCTGCAGCGGCAGCGGCATCGCCCTCGTTCAGTGCGTTGACGAAATCGTCGACGACCGATTGCGCGGTCGCCTCCTCTTTCGACAGCACGCACGACGCCAGAATTACCGCCAGAACGACAGCCGACGTCAGGGCGATCACGTATCTGTTGCGGCGGCCAAGCGATCGTCCATTCCCCATGTCCACCATCTTGCTTTCAGTCACATGCGTAACAAGCACCATTTGCCTACGAAGGAGTTACGGTTGAGCCACAACTTATCCCCGAACAGCAACGCGTGAACGGGTTTATCGAAGAAAACGCCCCGCAGCCTGCACAGCAGGGGCCGAACTGTCACCTGTTGCAATAAAGACGGCAAATGCTAGGTCGTCCTTGATTCCGACGAACCAGCCGTGAGCGGGACCACTTCCGGACTCGGCCGTGCCCGTTTTGCCGAGAAGTCCCGGAATGTCCTGCAGCGCAGTAGCGGTACCTCCCGTCACAGTTTCACGCATCATCGTCCGGAGGTCGGCCGTGACGTTCGCAGGCACGGCGGGCGCCGTCTTGTCGGCGGTCCCGGGCTGCCCCTGCACGATCATCGGCGCCGGCGTGGAACCGTCCGCGATCGATGCGGCCACCATAGCCATCCCGAACGGCGACGCAGTCACCTGCCCCTGCCCGATACCGGACTCGACCCGGGCGGCGGGACTGTCGGCGATCGGCACGCTGCCGGTGACGGTGGTCAGTCCGGGCGTGACGTAGTCGACGCCGAGCCCGAACTGCAGCGCGGCCTTCTGCAGGGCGTCGGGCGGCAGCCCGACCGCGAGCCGTCCCATGGTGGTGTTGCACGACCGCGCGAACGCGGTGTGCAGCGGGACCGCGCCGAGGTCGAATTCGTCGTCGTTGGGGATCTGCCTGCCCTCGATGTTCTCGGTGCCGGGGCAGGGCAGGACGGTGTCGGGGGTGGCGGCGCCGGCCTGCAGCGCGGCGGACGTCGTCACCGTCTTGAACGTCGATCCCGGCGGGTAGAGGCCGGTGAGCGCGATCGGGCCGAGCGCGTCGGCCGGGGCGTTCTGCGCGACCGCGAGCACCTCACCCGTGGACGGTCGCAGGGCGACGATCGCGGCCTGCTGCGGGACGTCGGCGAGCGCCCGCTCTGCGGCCATCTGCATCGGGAGGTCGAGGGTCGTCGCGATGTCGGGGGCGTCGGGGCCCTGCTCTCCCGCGACGCTCTTCGCCGAACCGTCCTGACCGACCAGTTGCACCGCCCAGCCCGCGGACGCGTCCTGCCCCTGCTGCCACAGGTCGCCGAGCCCCGCCAGGGTGGGCGATGCCAGCGCCTTGTCCGTGCTGAGCAGCCTGGTCTGCGGGGCGAGCGTGACTCCGGCGAGTTGCCGCAGCTGCGGTTCGATCGGCGCCAGGTCCTCGGCCCGCAGCGAGATGGCGGTGACCGGCTTGCCCTGGGCGCCGGCCAGATCCTGCTGGAGCGAGGCCGCGGTGATGGTCGGCGCGATGGGCGACAGCAGCGACGCGACCGCGGCGGTGTCGGCGCCCTGGTCGAGGTTGACCAGCGTGACGACCTGCTGTTCGAGGATCGGGGCGCCACCCGCGGCGAGAACCTTCGGCGGTGTGCCCGTCGTGGTCGTGTACCGGACGGTGGTGTCGTCGGTGAGTCCGGGTGCGAGCACGGCCGGGTCCCAGACGATCTTCCAGTCGTCGCCGTCCTTGGTGGCGTTGCCGGTGGTGCTGTACTTCCATTCCTGCCCCGGGGCGAACGGCCACGACACGTCCATCGTGAACGTTCCGCCGTCGTCGCCCGACTCCTGCACGTCGGTGCGGGTGTACGTGCCGTCCTTGTTTCCGAGCCCGTCGTACATGGCCGTGATCGCGGCGGTGGCGGCGGCCGGATCGGTGGTGAGTGCGGCGGCGGCCCGCACGTCGTCGCTGTTCAGGGCGTCGGCGAACTGCTGCGACACGGTGTCGGGCTGGTCCGGCCCGAAGAGTCCGCAGGCGGAGAGCACCGTCGCGAGGACGGCGATTCCGGCGGTCGCCTTCCGGGTGGGGGTGGGACGGATGGGGCTGTGACGAACGGTTGAGGTGCGCACGGACTCGATCATGCCTGACGTGGTGGCGCGCTTCGAACAATCGGTGTAATCATGTAATCAGTGCTGCATCACAGTGATGGTGGCACCCGGCTCCCAGGAGGACGCCATGAAGAACGCACAAGGTCCGGGCCCCCGCCGCTTCGGCCGCCCCGGTGGATGGCAGCAGGCGGACGTCCCCGACGCGAGCGACGCGGCCGAGTGGTTCGCCGGCCGCCTCCCCGACGACTGGTTCACCGGCCCCGCGACCGTCGAGGTCGACCGGGAGGAGATCGTGGTGGTCGGCGAGTTGCCGCCCGTCGAGTCCGCCGAATCCGGTTCCGAGGCCGCGATCGAGGGGCGCATCTCGCGCTTCCGCGAAACGACCCGAGGCGATCGGATGCGCATCGCGGACGAGGCCGAGCGGCGCTACGGGCGCAAGGTCGCATGGGGTGTCAGCCTCGACGACCACAAGACGCTGTTCACCCACCTCGCCGTCCCGGTGATGACCCGGCTCCGCCAACCCGAACGCAAGGTTCTCGACACGCTCGTCGACGCCGGTGTGGCGCGGTCGCGGTCGGACGCGCTGATGTGGACGGTCCGCCTGGCGGGCCAGCACAGCGAACAGTGGCTGGCCGAACTGCGCGAGGCCATGGCGAAGGTGGACGAACTCAGGGCCGACGGCCCCCAGATTTAATTCGATTGCGCGGGCATCGGCGGCGTCCTATCGTGAACGTCACCGATGCGCACCGGGCGCGTCAGACAGAGGGGAACGGTCCATTGCTCCTGACGAGGTAGTCACGCGAGTCTTCATCCGCACACACCTCGGGAGTACCCCATGGCCCAGTCACATCTGTCCCTGTCCGACCTCACGTTCACCTGGCCCGACGGCGAGCCTGTCTTCGACGGCCTCGACGCCGTCTTCGGCCCCGGACGCACCGGCCTGGTGGGCCTCAACGGTTCCGGCAAATCCACGCTGCTCCGGCTGATCGCCGGGCGCCTGCGTCCCGACCGCGGGTCGGTGACGGCGCAGGGCGAGGTGGCGTACCTGCCGCAGGACATCACACTCGACCCCACGCTGAAGGTCGACCGGATCCTCGGCATCGACGATCTTCGGGCGGCGTTGCACCGCATCGAGTCCGGCGACGGCACCCCCGAGGATTTCGATGCCGCGACCGGCCGCTGGGACATCGAGGAGCGGGCCGTGTCGACCCTGCACCGGCTCGGTCTCGAGCGGGTGCTCGGCAGCACGTCCGACCTCGACCGCACCGTCGGCACCCTGTCGGGCGGTGAGACCGTGCTGCTCGGGCTCACCGCGCAACTGCTGAGGGAACCGGAGGTGCTGCTCCTCGACGAGCCCACCAACAACCTCGACGGCGCGTCCCGCAGCAAGCTCTACGAGGTGGTGCAACAGTTTCCGGGCACGCTGCTGGTGGTCAGCCACGATCGCGCCCTGCTCGACCTCATGACGTCGATCGCGGACCTGCGCTCCGGCGAGATCCGCATGTTCGGCGGGAACTTCAGCGCGTACCAGGAGATCGTCGAGGCGGAGCAGGAGGCCGCGCGGGCCGCGGTGCGCGACGCCCGCAGCGACGTGCAGAAGCAGAAGCGGGAACTCGTCGAGGCCCGCATCAAGATCGACCGTCGTAAGCGGTACGGGCAGAAGATGTTCGAGAACAAGCGCGAGCCGAAGATCGTGATGGGGCTGCGGAAGCGGCAGGCGCAGGAGTCGGCGGGGAAGCTGCGGAACAATCACATCGCGAAGGTCGACGAGGCGCGGGATTCGTTGACGGAAGCGGAGAGTGCCCTGCGGGACGACCGCGAGGTGCGCATCGATCTGCCCGCCACGGAGGTGTACTCGGGCCAGGAGGTGGTCTCCGTCCGGGACCTAGGCCTGCGCAGCGGACAGCAGGTGACGCTGGACGTGGTCGGTCCCGAGCGGATCGCCCTCGTCGGACGCAACGGCGTCGGGAAGACGACCCTGCTCGACGCCGTCGTGGCGGCGGGACCGCGGGTGCCGTTCAGGGCCCTGCCGCAGCGACTCGACGTGTTCGACGAGTCGCTGACGGTCGCCGAGAACGTGGCCGCGGCGGCGCCGCACGCTTCGCAGGAACAGATCCGCGCCCAGCTGGCCCGGTTCCTGTTCCGGGGCAACGATTCCGATGTTCTCGCGTCCGCGTTGTCGGGCGGGGAACGGCTGCGCGCCGCCCTCGCGACCATCCTGCTGGCCGAGCCCGCCCCGCGACTGCTGCTGTTGGACGAGCCGACGAACAACCTCGACCTGCCGAGCCTCGCGCACCTCACGCAGGCGCTGCGAAGTTACCGCGGCGCGCTGATCGTAATCAGCCACGACCGGCAGTTCCTCCACGACATCGGCGTCACCCGGTGGCTGGAACTGACCGGGGAGGCGCTTCGCGCTTGTGCGCCTTTCGGGTAGTTCCCGCTACCAGAAAGGCGCACGGGCGAGAGCTATTCGGCGACGCCGATGTCCTCGTGCCAGAGTGCGGGCCTGCTCTCGATGAATTCGGCCATCAGGTCGATGCAGTGCTGATCGCGCAGGACGGTGACGTCGACGCCGTTCTCGCGGAGCCATTCGTGACCGCCGGTGAACGTGACGCTCTCCCCCACGACGATGGCGCCGATGTTGAATTGCCGGACCAGTCCGCTGCAGTACCAGCACGGCGACAGGGTGGTCACCATGATCGTCGAGCGGTAGTCGCGCTGGCGCCCGGCGGCACGGAAGGCGTCCGTCTCGCCGTGGACGGACGGGTCGCCGTGCTGGACCCGCCGGTTGCGACCGCGTCCCAGCAGGGTTCCGTCGGCGGCGAACAGCGCGGCCCCGATCGGGATTCCGCCCTCCCGTTTGCCGAGTTCCGCCTCGGCGATCGCGACGGCCAGCAGTTCCTCGGGATCGAGCGCGGGGTTCGGGGGAATCGGCATGCCACCAGTATCGCCCCCGACCTCTGCGCCCGAGTGCACACCGGGAGTCAGCCGCGACGCGCGTGATGCAGACTGGGCGGGTGCAGCACGCTACCAATCCCGTCGACGGCGTCCGGATCGCGTATCGGACGGTCGGCGACGGGGAACCGCTCGTCCTCGTCCACGGCACGGCCCTCTCCCACGCGATCTGGCGCGGGTTCGGTTACGTCGCTGCGCTGCGTGATCGGTACCGGCTGATCCTGGTCGATCTGCGGGGCCACGGGCGCAGCGACAAGCCGCACGACGAGGACGCGTATGCGATGGATCTGCTCAGCGGCGACGTCTTGGCGGTCCTCGATCACCTGGAGCTGCCCAGCGCGCACGTGCTGGGGTATTCGCTCGGCGGCCGGGTCGCGCTGGCGTTGGCAGTCGGCGCGCCCGAACGCCTGGAGAGCCTGATCGTCGGCGGTGGCAGCAGCCTCCCGCAGGCCGGCGCGTTCGACCGGCTGTTCTTCCCGGGCTGCATCGACGTCCTCGAACGGGACGGCATGGAGGCGTTTCTGGGACAGTGGAATGCCCGGCGCGCGTGGCCGATCGACGCCGGGACGCGAGCGGCGTTCCTGGCGAACGACGCCGAGGCGCTCGCCGCGTACATGCGGCGTTCCGGTGTGGAGCCGGGGGTCGACGACGACGTCCTGCGCCGGATCGCCGTCCCCACCCTGCTGTTCGTCGGCTCGGAGGACGCCGAGCGGATCGGCGACACCCGGCGGGTGGCGGCGCTGATTCCCGATGCGTCGCTGACGATCCTGCCCGGTTTCGACCATTCGACGGCGGTGGCCGCGAGCACCGAAGTGCTCGCGGCCGTCGAGCCGTTTCTCGCTGCGGTGTGACCGCTACACCCATTCGACCAGTTGGATGATCACCCCGTTCGGGTCGCTCATCTGGAAGTAGCGTTCGCCCCACGGCTCGGTTTCGATGGGCGTCACGATCGGGACGCCCTCCGCCTGCAGTCGCTCGTATTCGCCGTCGATGCCGTCGACGACGAGTGCGATCAGCAGCCCCTGGCCGGCGTCACCGGCGATCCGCGCGGGTTTGAATGTCTCCAATCCGGTCTTCAGGAAGACCAGATTGAAGCCGACGTCCGCGCGTTTCAGTGACACGAAGCCCTCGGCGGCCATCTCCTCGACGAAGCCCAGGTGGGATGTGGCGAACTCGGCCGACGCGACGGGGTCGGCGACGTTCAGCGACAGTGCGCTCGCGGTGACCTTCACGGTGGTGTCCTTTCGTTGACGACACCCCACTAACGTACGCCGTACGACATTTGTTCCCGGGGTCCGGACCTCACATCGCCAGCAGGCCCTTCGCGATGTGCGTCACCTGGATCTCGTTGCTGCCTGCGTAGATCATCAGCGACTTCGCGTCGCGTGCGAGTTGCTCGACCCGGTACTCGGCCATGTAGCCGTTGCCACCGAACAACTGCACCGCCTCCATCGCCACCTCGGTGGCGGCCCGCGACGAGTAGAGCTTCATCGCCGACGCCTCCGCGAGGCTCACCCGATCCCCCGCCGCCGTGCGTTCGATGGCGTTGAAGACCATGTTCTGCACGTTGATGCGCGCGATCTCCACTTCGGCGAGCTTGAGTTGGATGAGCTGGAACTGGGCGATCTCCTTGCCCCACAGCTTGCGAGACTTGGCGTAGTCGATGCACAGCCGGTGACACTCGTTGATGATGCCGAGCGACAGCGACGCGATACCGATCCGCTCGGCCGCGAAGTTCTCCTTCGCGCTGGACTTGCCGTCCGACTTGCCGCCGTCCTCCGTCTCGCCGAGCAGTCGGTCGCGGGTGACGCGCACGTTGTCGAAGAACAGTTCCCCGGTGGGCGAGGAGTTCATGCCCATCTTCTTGAACGGCGCCCCCTGCGTGAGGCCCTCCATACCCGCGTCGAGGACGAACGCGAGCACCTTACGGTCGCGGCGGTCGACGGACGCGTCCCCCTCGTCGAGTTTCGCGTAGACGACGATGACGTCGGCGTAGGGCCCGTTGGTGATGAACGTCTTCTGCCCGTTGAGGATGTAGTCGTCGCCGTCGCGGCGCACGTAGGACTTCATGCCGCCGAACGCGTCCGAGCCGGAGTCGGGCTCGGTGATGGCCCACGCGCCGACCTTCTCGAACGTGACCAGACCGGGCAGCCAGCGTTCCTTCTGCGCCAGCGTCCCGCGGCTGCGGATGGTGCCCGCCGTCAGCCCGAGGCTCACCCCGAGCGAGGCGACGAGTCCGAGGCTGACGCCTGCCAGTTCGGCGTTCATGATGACGCCCATGCTGCCCGCACCGCCGAGACCGCCGGATTTCTCCTCCTTCGCGCCGGACGCGGCGTCGCCACTGCGTTCGCGGTCCAGGGACTTCGTCAGCGCCTCCCGGGCCATCTCGTCCAGGCCGAAGGTGGCGAAGAGTTTGCGGATGATGTCGAACGGGGGCAGCTCACCGGTCTCCAACTTGTCGACGTGCGGTCGAATCTCCTTGTCGATGAAACCGCGGATCGCGTCGCGGAACATCAGGTCGGTATCTGACCACTCATACATGCCGGGCACTCCAGTCGCCGAGAGACAAAGGGTTGCCGCAAATATAGAACACGTTCCTGTTCTTGGACAGGTGCGCCGGACGGAATCATGCCGAGCCGCCTTCCGTTTCACCGATCCCGAGCCACGTCGACCGCAACCGGTCGAGGGTGCCGTCCGCGGCCAGGGCGCGCTGCGCCGACTCGATGCGGTCGCGCAGCGCGTGATCACCCGTGCGGACGGCGACGGCGATCTCCTCCCGGGAGATGCCCCGTTCGACCACCTCGACGTGCGGGCGGTCCCGGACCATCCAGGTGAGGACCGGCGCGAGTTTCATGACGGCGTCGCACCCGCCCGAGGACAGGTCGTCGAGGGCCTGGCCGATCCGGTCGTAGGCATACACCCGGATCGCGCCCGCGCGGCCCTCCGCGACCAGGCGATCGACGATCGGCTGACTGGTGTTGCCGTGCTGGACACCCACGGTCAGGCCGCGCAGGTCGTCGACCCCGCGCACACCGGGATGCCGGGACGTGTCGACGGCGAGGGACTGACCCGACACGAGGTACGGGGCGCAGAAATCGGCGCGCTCCCGCCGATCCGGCGTCACGGTGGTTCCCGAGGCGATGCAGTCGAATTCGCCGTCCGCCAGTGCGTCGAAGATGCCGTTGAAGTCGGTGCCCCGGTACGGGACGAGCGACCAGTCGAGGCCGAGTTCCCGCGCGAGCGCCCGCGTGAACTCGACGTCGAAACCCGCAGGCGCCGCACCGTCGCGGAACTCGAACGGCGGGTCGGGCAGGGCCGAACCCACCCGCAGTACCTTCGCTGCCGCCGTCATGTCGCCCCTCTCCGCCGTGGCGAATGCCTACGAGCCGATCAGCCCCAACCGCTGTGCCAGCCAGGGCAATTCCTTCTCCAGCCCGGCGGACCACACGGCGAAGCTGTGCCCGCCCGGCACTTCCACGTACTGCACGTCCATGCCGGCGTTCTTCGCAGCCTGATAGACCTTCTGCGCCCCCGGCTTGTAGGCGTCGTCGTCGCTGCCGATCACGAAGACCCCGGCCGTGTCCGGGTATTTGTTCGACGCCATCAGGTCGAGCGGATTGACCTTCTTGAACGCCGCCTCGTCACCGCCGAATCCGTCGTCGAGGGTGCGCTGGTGGTCGCCGAGGGTGGGCGCTTCCTGACCCGAGATGTCGAGGAACGTCGGATACACGTCGGGATGGTTGGTGGCCATCTGCAGCGAGCAGGTGCCGCCGTAGGACAGGCCGCCGATCGCCCACGCCTTCGGGTCCGGGTTCACCTGCAGGTTCGACTTCACCCAGGCCGGAACGTCCTTCGCCAGATACGTGGCCACGTTGCCCAGCTTCGAATCGGTGCACAGGGGGTTCGCGATCTGCGAACCGGTGCCGTCCGCCACCACCACGATCGGGGCCAGCCCGTCGTGTTTCGCGGCGAACTCGTTCATCGTCGTGGCGAGCTTTCCGCCGGCGAACCAGTCCTCCGGCGAGCCGGGCTGACCGGCCAGCATCACGAGCACGGGCAGCAGCGGGCGCGGATTGGCGAAGTAGGCGGGCGGCAGGTAGATCTCGGCGTCGCGGGCCGCGAACCCCGACGCCGTCCCGGGAACGGACGCCGTCAGGACCCGCCCCTCGGACGGCATCCCGGGCGGGGCCGTCCACGACGCGTCGAGCGGTGTTCCCGTCACCACGTTCTCGGTGGCGCTGCCGAGGTCGTTCATCTGGACCCGGTCGAACGGTTCCGCCCCGAATGCCGTGCCCACCGTGGGGTAGGCGTCGAACACCAGGTTGATCTGCGTCGCCGACGCGAGGAGGACGGCGATGACCGCGAGCACCGACACGACGGCGGCCTTCACCGTCCGGCCGGCGCGGATCCGCGGCACGAGCAGGATGATCGCCAGGAGCCCCAGACCGATCCACACGTAAATGGAGATCTCGATGGGGTCGGGGAACGGCCGGAGAACCTTCTCGACCATCACGTACAGGACGACGGTGACGACCACCGACACGGCCAGGCAGATCGGAATCGCCTTCCTGCGGTACCACGGTGCGCGGGCGGCGAGCAGCCACACGACACCGAGCGCACCGATCACGGTGAGGATCCAGGGCAGAGGCCCGGTGATCACGCTGAGGTCGCTGAGCCAGTCCACCTCACGAAGCCTAGAGCGCGAACCCGCACTGCGTCGACGAGTCGGAGCGAGCGTTAAAATTGCGGGCGTGACATTCATCAAGGTGTGCGGTCTGCGTGACGAGGCCTCCGTCGATCTGGCCGTGCGCCTCGGCGTGGACGCCGTGGGTTTCGTGTTCGCCGACAGCGTCCGCCGGATCTCGCCCGACGACGCCGCACCGCTGGTCCGCCGGGTCACCGGCCACACCGTCGCGGTCGGTGTGTTCAAGGGGAGTTCCGTGTCTGAGGTGATCGAGGTCGCCCGCGCGGCAGGTCTCGGCACCGTCCAGGTGCACGACCTGACCTCCGCCGACGACGTCACCCGGTTGCGGGAGGCGGGGCTCGGCGTGATCCGTGCCGTCGTCGCCGGTGACACGTCGGGCGATTTCGGAGCAGACCGCATCCTCGTCGACGGGGCCATCGCCGGGGCCGGCGTGGCCTGGGACTGGGCGAACCAGAGCAGACCCGACGGCGAATGGATCCTCGCCGGCGGGCTTCATCCGGACAACGTGCGGACAGCCGTCGACGCGACCGGCGCGTGGGGTGTCGACGTGTCGAGCGGTGTCGAATCGTCCCGCGGGGTCAAGGATGCGGCGCTGATCGAGCAGTTCGTCGCGGCCGTGCGGTCCGGCGACTGAGTCAGCCCGGAACCTGAGTCAGCGCGGCCTCCGAGTCAGTCCGGCATCCCGGCCACGGAATCCTCCACGTCCCACGACGCGAGCACCGTCCGGATACCGACGACCAGCGCGAGCGGCTGATCGATCATCACGTGGTGTCCGGCGTCGGGGATCTCGACGACCACCGCGGTCGGCCCGAACCGGCTGCGCATGCTGTCCATCATCTCGTCGGTGACGATTCCGTTCTCGGCACGGAAGTAGGCGAGGCGGCAGCGCGGGTCGGATGCGCCCAGATGGCCGCTGCCCTCGCGGGAGAAGAACGAGGAATCGAACTTCCACGACCACCCGCCGTCCACCTCCTGCATCGAGGTCTCCGCGACATGGCGCAGGACCGCGGGCACCGCGGTGTCCTGCGGCGGGACGAACCGGAACCGCTCCAGCGCCACCTCCCGGGACGGGTAGACCTTCTTCGGACCGAAGGCCCGCTGCTTCCGCGCTTCTTCCTCTTCCGGTGTGCGCGCGAGGACGGGCGAATCGATCAGCTGGACACCGGCCAGGTCCTCGCCGAACAGTTGCGCGGCCACGTACGACACCATGCCGCCCATGCTGTGGCCGACCAGCACCGGCGCCCCCGAGATGCCTGCCGGTTTGGTCACGGCGAGTGCTTCCTCCGCCCACCGTTCCAGTCCGTATTCCCGGCGTCGGTCGCTGTCACCGTGCCCGGTCAGGTCGAGCGCGACGACGCGGCGGCCCGTGGCCAGCATGGGCGCCACATGGTCCCACCACCGGCTGTGGGCGGCGCCGCCGTGGACGAGCACGAGTCCGGGAGTGCCCGTCGGACCCCACGCGCGGTAGTGGACCTCCGCGCCGGCGACGTCCACGCGGCCGATGTCGACCGGGGCCGCCACTGCCGTGGTGAACCAGTGGGGCGCGTCCGTCTGCACGTTGCTCATTCACCGAACATACCGACCACGTGCGGGCGCTCCCGGCCGCCCTACCGAAGGTCGAGCATGGCCGCGACCGCGCGTTCGACCACCGGGAACCTGTCCGGGGCCAGATCGTGCCGCGCGCCCTCGAGTTCGACGAGCGTCGTCGAAGCGGGAATCAGTGCGAGTGCCGACCGCATTTCGTCGGGGGTCGCGAACGGGTCCTTCGACCCGTGCACCACGACGGCCGGGGTGTGCAGGCCGGGCAGGTGTTCGGTGCGGAGCTTCTCCGGCTTGGCCGGTGGATGCAGCGGGTACGACAGCAGGAGCAGGGCGTCGACGAGACCCGGACGCTCCGAGGCGAGCATGGACGCCTGACGCCCGCCGTACGAGTGCCCACCTGCCCACACCGGCACCGGCACCAACTCCCGCATCACGGACACCGCGGCCGCGATGCCCTCCCGGTCCTCCGCCGCCTTCGACGGGTGCGGCGGGCCCGACGCGCGGCGCTGACGGAACGGGAGGTCGAACCGCAGGACCACCACTCCCCGCTCCACGAACCCCTCGGTCAAGGCACGCAACAGCTTTGTGTCGCAGTCACTTCCCGCTCCGTGCGTCAGGACCAGCCCGGCCGACGCGTCTCCCGCGGGGCGGTGGAGATGTCCGCGCACGCCGTCGCGTTCCAGCAACTCGCTCATGCGGTTCACGGTAGTGGAAAGCCGGGCCGTGCCGGTTTCCGCTACAGGACCGTTCTGTGCCCAAAATCCCGTGTTGATTGCGATTGGCTCACGGTCTGTTTGCCGTGTTTGCGGGCTGGGTACTTCAACAACACGACTGCTGGGAGTAGCCAATGGACACCATGACCATCATCTGGATCATCGTCGCGATCGTCGTCGTACTCGCCGTGGCCGCGCTGCTCATTGCGGCATCGCGCAAGCGGAACGAGCGCCGCCACCAGGAGGCCGACAGCATCCGCGCGAAAGCGCAGGAGCAGACGTCCGTCGTCGAGAAGCGCGAGGCGCTCGCGGAGGAGACCGCGGCCAACGCACGGAAGGCCCAGGCAGAGGCGGAGGCGAAGGCCGCCGAGGCCAAGAGGTTGCAGGTCGATGCGCAGACCCACCAGAACACGGCGACCACGTCCCGTGACGACCTGAAGCAGGAATGGAAGAGGGCGGACGAGCTCGATCCCCAGGTCAAGACGACGGGTGCCGCGTCGAACGACGCCCGCACGACCGATCCCCGGACCGCGGACGCTCGGACCACCGACGGCGGACCGGCCAACGCCCGGACCGACGGCACGAGTTCCACGAATACCCATGGAGCACACGCGAAGCCGACCGACACCTCGTCGACGTAGCGTTCGAGTACGACAGGCTCACCGGCCCGGGCCGGTGCCCACACGGGAGGTCGGAAATGCGTATCGGACGGCTCCTGTCGCTGATCGTGATCATCTGGCTGATCATCGGCGCCATCGCCGTGTTCCAGCGCGGCTATTTCAAGGACGCGCAGGCCGATTGTGCCAGCGCCGGAACGATCGCCGTCACCGTGATCGCCGGACCGCTCAACTATGCGGGCGTGAACCCGAAGATCGATTGTGAAGTGCCGCAACCGAGTCAGTAGTCCCTAGCAGCAAACGGAAAGAGGGAAGACCGTGATCGTTCTCGGAATCATCCTGCTCGTCATCGGCCTCGTCGCGGGGATCTCGATTCTCACGACGATCGGAATCATCCTGCTCGTCATCGGCCTCGTTCTTCTGCTGCTGGGCACGACGGGCCGCGCGGTCGGGGGGCGGAAATACTGGTATTGACGCCGGCGACCGTCCCTGATCATTGACATCTTCAATGATTGATAGATAGGTTCCTTTCGGTACGCAGGCGTGCGACGCACCCCTGCCGACGAAAGGAACCTTTCAATGTCTCCGGTTGCACTGGAACGGACCATCTTCGACGCCGATCACGACGCGTTCCGGGACACGGTGCGCCGGTTCGCCGAACGCGACGTCGCGCCATTCCTTCACGAATGGGCGGCTGCGGGACAGGTCGACCGGGACGTCTACCGTCAGGCCGGCAAGCTCGGACTCCTCGGGATCAACGTCGAGGAGCGATTCGCCGGCGGCGGAACCGACGACTTCCGGTTCAACGCCATCGTCATCGAAGAACTGTGCCGCGTCGGGGCGCCCGCCGTGGTGATGAGCCTGGCCGGGATCAACGACCTCGTCACGCCCTACCTCGCCTCGCTGGCGAACGAGGAGCAGAAGCACCGATTCCTGACACCCCTGTGCACCGGCGAGAAGATCGGCGCGATCGCCATGACCGAGCCGGGCGCCGGGAGCGACCTGGCCGCGATCTCCACGACCGCCGTCGTCGACGGCGACGACCTCGTCCTGAACGGCACCAAGATCTTCATCAGCAACGGCATGCTCGCCGACTTCGTGATCGTCGTGGCCAAGACGGATCCGGCCGCAGGGAAGAAGGGCATGAGCTTACTGGTGGTCGAGGCCGGAATGGACGGATTCACTCGCAACGGCCCGCTACACAAGGTTGGGCTGAGCGCGCAGGACACCGCCGAGCTCGTGTTCGACGACGTCCACGTCCCCCGCGAGAACGTCCTCGGCGAACCGAACGAGGGCTTCGGCTACCTGCGCCACAATCTGCCCCAGGAGCGCCTCAGCGTGGCCGTCACGTCCATGGCGTCGATGCGACGCACGTTCGACAAGGCCCTGACGTACAGCTGCGACCGCACGGCATTCGGCCGGCGAGTGGCCGACTTCCAGGCCAACCGCTTCTACCTCGCGGAACTCGCCACCGAGATCGAGATCGCACAGTGCTTCACCGACCGCTGCATCCTCGACGCCGCGCACGGCACGCTCGACGAGGTGACCGCGGCGATGGCGAAATGGTGGATCACCGAGCTGCAGCAGCGGGTCGTCCAGCGGGCGGTCCAGCTGCACGGCGGCTACGGATACATGCGCGAGTACGACGTCGCGCAGGACTATCTCGACTGCCGCGGCGGCCCGATCTACGCCGGCACCACCGAGATCATGAAGGAGATCATCGGGCGCAGGCTCACGCGGTCCTGACGGGTCCGGTTGCCCGCCAGAGTGATTCGCGTGAACAGTAGTCCGTTCGCGACTACGGCACTCAAAGCGTTGGCAATCTCTTCCATTGACAACTTCAATGATTAATGTTTAATTGTGATCCGCGCTACACGCGCGCCCCGCTCTGTTGTCCCACGCTCGGCCAAGGAGTATCGATGACGGTCACCGCCACCGCCGGCACCATGTCGGCCACCCGACGCAAGAAGGAAGTTCGCAGGGTGCTCCTGTCGAGCTACCTGGGCAGCACCATCGAGTTCTACGACTTCCTGCTCTACGCCACCGCGGCGTCCCTCGTCTTCGGTCCTGTGTTCTTCGCCGGCCTGGACCCCCTTGCCGCGACCATCGCGTCGATGGGAACGTTCGCCGCCGGCTATGTCGCACGCCCGCTGGGTGGAATCGTCTTCGGCCACTTCGGCGACACGGTCGGCCGGAAGGCGATGCTGCTGATCTCCATGACCGTCATGGGCATCGCCTCGTTCGCGATCGGGCTCATTCCCCCGCCGGAGATGATCGGGTCCTGGGCGGCGGTGCTGCTCGTCCTCCTCCGTGTCTGCCAGGGCCTCGCCGTCGGCGGCGAATGGGGTGGCGCAGCGCTGATGTCACTCGAGCACGCCGAATCCGGCAAGCGCGGGTTCGCCGCGGCGTTCACCAACGCGGGTGCGCCGACCGGTGCACTGCTCGGCACCCTCGCCCTGGCCGCCGTGTCGCTGCTGCCCGACGAGCAGTTCTTGACGTGGGGCTGGCGCATCCCGTTCCTGATCTCGGCACTCATGCTGGCCCTCGGCCTGTTCGTCCGGTCCAAGGTGTCGGAGAGCCCGCTGTTCACGGCGGCGCTGAAGGAATCGGCCGCGAAGGAGACCACCCCGCCCATCGTCACCATCCTGAAGCGGCCCCGCGCGGTCGTCGTGGCGTCGATGAGCTGCATCGCGAGCTTCGGAATGCAGACCGCGTTCACCACTTTCGCCATCACCTACGCCGTGTCGAGCGGCGCCCAGCGATCCGACGCGCTGCTGGCGTTCTCCTTCTGCCAGTTCTGTGCGATCTTCCTGGTCCTCGGATCGGCGCGACTGTCCGACCGGATCGGCCGCAGGCCGGTCATGCTCGCGGGTCTCGCTGCGATGATCCTCAGCGTCTACCCGCTGTTCCTGCTGCTGGGCACGGGACAGTTCCTGTTCATCGCACTCGCCTTCGTCGGGTACACCATCTGCCACTCGGCCACCTACGGGCCGATGGCCGCATTCATCTCCGAGCAGTTCGGTACCCGCGCGCGCTACACCGGCGCGTCGCTCGGATACCAGCTGGCCACGCTCGTCGGCGCGGGATTCACCCCCGTCATCCTGGCGTCTCTGTTCGCGTCGTCCGGCAAGTCGATCGTCCCGGTCGGGCTGTTCGTCATCGCACTGTGCGTGGTCAGCGCCGTCTTCCTTCTCGCGACGAAGGAAAGCAAGGACAACGACCTGAGCGCCGACGCCCCGTCGGCCTGACCCGAGCCCGAGAGTAGTTTCGAAGAGAACGAGGAGTCACCATGGACAACGAAGGTATCGGCTCGTGGCTCGAGCGCCGCATCACCATGACGCCGAAGAACGAGGCACTCGTCTTCGACGGACGAGCCGTCACCTACGAGGAGATGGCCCTGCGGACCCGCCGGCTCGCCCACGGCCTGCGCGCCCTCGGCGTCGAGAAGGGTGACTGCGTAGGCTTCTTCGGGTTCAACGACCCCGCGGCGCTCGAGGTGATGTTCGCCGCTGGGCTGCTCGGCGCCACGTACCTCCCGCTCAACGCCCGCCTCACCGCCGAAGAAGCGCGCTACGTGCTCGGCGATTCCCGCTGCACCACAGTGATCTTCGGCGATCAGCAGGCGGACGTCGCGCAGGAACTGGCGCAGTCGGAGTCCCCGGTCACCACCTGGATCGGGCTGGGCGACTCGTGGTCCGCCCATACCTACGAGGGGATGCGCGCCGGGCAGCCGGACAGCCGGATCGACGAGCAGGTGGGTCTCGACGACCTGTCGGTGCTCATGTACTCGTCGGGCACCACCGGCGCACCGAAGGGCGTCATGCTCAGCCACGGAAACATGCTGTGGAACGCCATGAACCAGCTTCTCGCCCAGGACATGACGTCGAAGGAACGCACGCTGTCGGTGGCGCCGCTGTTCCACATCGGCGGTATCGGCGGGGCCGTCACACCGACGCTGCTGTCCGGGGGCACCGTCGTGCTGCTGCGCAAGTTCGACGCCGGCGCCGTCCTCGACACGATCGAGAAGGAACGCATCACCACGTTCTTCGCTGTCCCCACGATGATTCAGGAACTGTGGCACCACCCCCGGTTCGCGGGCGCCGACCTGTCCAGCCTGCGGGCCATCTGCGTCGCCGGGGCTCCCCTGCCCGAAGCGCTGATCTCGCCGTGGCAGGAACGCGGCGTCGCGATCGCGCAGGCGTACGGTCTGACGGAAACCGCGCCGTCGGTGACCATGCTGTCGGGGGACGACGTCCGCGCGAAGGTCGGATCGGCAGGCAAGCGGACGTTCTTCACCGACGTCGACGTCGTCCGTCCGGACGGGTCGAGCGCCGAACCGAACGAGATCGGTGAGATCGTCGCGAAGGGACCGAACGTGATGCTCGGCTACCTGAACCAGCCCGAGGCGACGGGCCGCACCATCG
Organism: Rhodococcus pseudokoreensis; assembly: GCF_017068395.1. Taxonomy (NCBI): domain Bacteria; kingdom Bacillati; phylum Actinomycetota; class Actinomycetes; order Mycobacteriales; family Nocardiaceae; genus Rhodococcus; species Rhodococcus pseudokoreensis. Next base: position 2,403,619 of record NZ_CP070619.1, read on the forward strand.
TGAACGACTGGCTGCACACCGGCGACGCCGGCTACTTCGACGACGACGGTTTCCTCTTCATCTGCGACCGCTACAAGGACATGTACATCTCGGGCGGAGAGAACGTCTACCCCGCCGAGGTCGAGGCGGCGCTGCTGAAGCTGGACGGCATCCGGGAGGCGGCGGTGATCGGCGTCCCGCACGAGAAGTGGGGCGAGACCGGCATGGCGTTCGTCGTCGCCGCCGACGGCACCGCCCTCGACGAGGACACGGTGCGCGCACGGCTGCGAGAGAAGCTCGCGGGGTTCAAGATTCCCACGTTCATCCGGATCGCGGAGGCACTCCCCCGCACCGCCACCGGCAAGATCCGCAAGCCCGACTTGCGAACCTCCGCCCGTGAGTACTTGTTAACGTCCGGCGGTTAACAAGTACTCACGGGCGGTAGCATTTCAGGGTGAAGCACATCGGGATCGTGTTGTTCGACGGCGTCGAGGAGTTGGACGCCGTCGGGCCGTGGGAGGTGCTGTCCGCGTGGACGCGGATGTACCCGGACGACGGCTACGCCGTATTCTGCCTGTCCGCATCGGGCGGGAGTGTGCAGTGCGCCAAGGGGCTCGTCCTGGGCGCGCATCATTCCTACGCCGACGCCCCGCCGCTCGACGTCTTGATCCATCCGGGCGGCCAGGGCACGCGGCCACAACTGCTCGACGACACCCATCTCGGCTGGGTCCGCAGACAGCGCGCCGAGGTCCCGTTGATGGCCAGCGTGTGCACGGGTGCCCTGGTCTACGCGAAAGCCGGCCTGCTGAAGGGTAGGCCGGCGACGACGCACTGGGCGTCGCTGGAATTGCTGGCGGAGATCGACCCGAGCATCGCCGTGCGGCCGGACGACCGGTTCGTCGACGACGGCGGCGTTATCACCTCGGCAGGCGTGTCCGCGGGCATCGATATGGCATTGCACCTCGTCGCCCGCTTCGCCGGAGCGGAGCGGGCGCGCGAGGTGCGTCGGTACATTCAATACGATGGCTTCGCCCCGTGAGTACTTGTTAACGTCCCGCGGTTAACAAGTACTCACGGGTGCGTCAGTGCACGACCGGCAGCGACACCCGGCTCGGGTACCGCGCGCCGGTGTGCACGACCTGATGGGCGACCACGAATTCGTCTGATTCGTAGGCGGATTCACCGGTGTTGAGGTTGCGGTCCCAGCGGGGGTGGTTGCTGGACGTCACCTGGACGCGGATGCGCTCACCCGGCTGGAACGTGACGGCCGTCGACCACAGGTCGATCGCGTACTCGTACACCTCCCCCGGCTCGAGCAGGCTCGGCTCGGCGGACGTGTACGCCCCCGGGGTCCGGTAGGAGTCGCGGTACCGGGCGCGCACCATGCCGTCGGTGAGCGTGATCGACGTGCCGTCCGCCGTGACCCGGCACAGCCTGACGACGAAGTCGGTGTCGACGGCACTGGACGACGCGAACAGTGTCGCGGACACCCGGCCGATCACGGTCAGCGGTTCGGTGAGGGCCTCGCCGGTGAACACGAGGACGTCGTCGCGGGATTCGACCCGGCTCTGTTCCAGGGCGCCGGGTGCGCACGTTCCCGGCATCATCGTCGCCCCACCGACCGTCGGCACCGGATCCGCCGGGTCGTAGTCGTAGTCGACGCGTCCTTCCGTCCGCTCCGCTTCCGCGGCAAGGCTTCCGCCGGGGGCGAGGAACAGGTCCGCGGTGCGGGTGGGCTCCGGGAAGCGGTCGTATGTCCGCCACCGGTTTTCCCCCATCACGAAGATCCGCACCCGCGGCAGGTCGGGTTCCTCGTCGCCGAGAACCGCCGCGTACCACTGCGCGTGCACCGACGACAGGTCCTGACCCGAGTCGAGCACCGCCTGGTTGGCGGGACTGCCGAACACCACCGACCCGCCGAGCCCGGAGAAGTTGGTGTGACTCCACGGACCCACGATCAGGTACGGCGTGGGGGCCGCACCGGAATCGCTGTGGGCGAGTTGGCCGAAATACTGGTCGAGGGTGCTGTTGACGAAGATGTCGTACCACCCGCCGATGTGCAGCGTGGGAAGGTCGACGGACCGGTCGCTGGCGCTGTCCCACAGATCACGGCTGGGGTGGTCGATCGAGAATCCGAGCGATTCGACGATCGGCGACGCGAAGAACGCGGGGGCGTCGGCCGCCAGGTCGCGCAGGGGCAGGGCGTCGAAGAACGCGTCCTCGGACATCGCCCGATCGATCCGCGCCCACGCCTCCCATTCCCGTTCTGCACGTGTCGGATCCGTCCGGGACAGTTTCGCGATCTCGGCCGGTCCGGCCGACAGGTGCCCCCACCCGATCCGGGCGCCGAATTCGACCGCGCCCCCGCGCACGAGCCCGCCGGACCGCGCGTTGCCGCCTGCCGAGATTCCCGGGGCGATGCCGCGCAGGGCGGGCGGTTTCTCCTGGGCTGCGCGCCACTGTGTTTCGGCGAAGTAGGACCGTCCCCACATGCCGACGGCTCCGGTCGAGTACGGCAGTTCGGCGGCCCACTGCACGGTGTCGTAGCCGTCCGGACCTTCGTTCTCGGACGGCACGAAGTCGCCGTCGGACCCGAACCGGCCGCGGACGTCCTGCATGATCACCACGAATCCGCCTGCCGCGACCGTCGTGGGGTTGAGGTAACCGGAGTTGACGGACAGGTCGCGGCCGTACGGGGTGCGGGTGAGCAGCACCGGGAAGCGGCCGCGTGCATTCGGGCGGTAGACGGTCGAGCGGAGGACGACGCCGTCCCGCATTCTCGCCTCGACGTCGTTCTCGATCAGTACATCGTGTTTCACGGTTTCGGTCGCTTTCGACGGGAGATGGGTCATTTGCCGAGGTCGGTGGTGCTGGTCCGGTAGGTTTCGCGGACCGTGAGGGTGGTGAGGGCGCTGAACAGGCAGCAGCCCGCGGTGAACGCGGCCACCGGTATCCAGCCGTTCGGTCCGGGCCGGACGAGAGCCGCGGCGATGGTGGGGGCGAATCCGGTGGCCACCAGGGCCAGCTGCCCGGAGATCGCCATGCCCGAGTACCGGATGCGCGTCTCGAACATCTCGGCGTACAGCGCGGGCCCGATGGCGTTGACGAGCGAGTAGCCGACCACCATCACGATGCACGCGGTGATCAGGATCAGGGCCGTCGAACGCTGGCTGATCGCCCAGAAGAACCCCGAGACGGAGACTGCGCAGACGAGGTTGCCGGTGATGAAGACCGGTTTGCGGCCGATCCGGTCGGCGAGAATCCCGGCGGCGGGTTGCGCGACGAGGGCGAGCGCGGCGGTGAGGACCGTGGCGCCCACCATGACGGTCCGGGACACACCGGCCTCGTGGGTGCCCCACGATAGGGCGAAGGCGCTGAAGATGGTAGACACGACCGCGAACAGTCCGCAGCCCACGACCCGCAGCACGCTCGGCCAGTGGTCGCGGAAGATCACCTTCGCCGGCATCTCCTTCGGCCCGTCGGCGACCACGGCCTCCTCGAACACCTCGCTCTCGGGCAACATCCGGCGGATCACGAGGCCGGCGAGTGCGACGAACATGCTGAGCAGGAACGGGATACGCCATCCCCAGTCGAGGAATGCGTCCTCCGGCAGCCCGGAGAACACCAGGACCACCAGCGACGCCAGCAGCATGCCGGCGGCCGCACCCGTGTTCACCCAGCTCGCCGCGAGCGCACGACGGCCTGCGGGTGCATGTTCGAGGGCCAGGGACGCCGCTCCCGCCGATTCGCCGGCCGCCGACGCGCCCTGGACGGCCCGGAGCAGGACCAGCAGGATCGGCGCCGCGACGCCGATCGCCCCGTAGGTGGGCAGGCAGCCGATGAGGGACGTGGCCACGCCCATCATCACGAGCGTCACCACCAGCATCCGCTTGCGTCCGAGCGTGTCCCCGAAGTGCCCGAAGACGAGGGCCGCGAGCGGCCGGACGACGTACCCGATCCCGATCGTCGCCATCGACACGATGGTGCCCCAGAACGAACCGAGATCCGGGAAGAACAGGGTGTTGAACGCGAGCGCGGAGAAGGAGGCATAGATGAAGAAGTCGTAGTACTCGAGTGTGCTGCCCACGAAGGAGGCCAGGGCGGCCCGGCGCGCGTGGGGCGACCGGGCGCTCGTGTCGGCGCGTAGGGCGCGGCCGTCGAATGTGGAAGTCATGTGGTTCCTACCTGAAGGTGAAGGGCTTCCGGGAGTTCGGAGAGGCCTCGAGGTGGGTGCGACACCGGGGACCGGGAGTTGTCCAGGTCACATCCGTTGCCGCCGAGGGAGACTCTGCCAAAGAAACCGATCACCGTCCAAGAGCAGTATCGGCAGTGATTGATAACCGATCTTTATTACTCGTCGGGGACGGTGCCCGGCGTCGGCAGCACCTCGGCGGCGAGGTCGAGAACCGTCTGCACGACGGGCGACACGGGACGGTCCGACCAGGCCAGCGCCGCCCGGACTTCGAATCGTCCGGCGTCGAGGGGGATCAGCACCACCCGATTGGGATACGTCTGCACGTCGCCGGGCACGAGCGCCACGCCGACCCCTGCCGCGACGAGGGCGGTCAGGACGATGCCGTCGGTGGTCTCCTGCACGATGTTCGGTGTGAACCCGGCATCCCGGCACGCGGCGAGCAGATCGCGGCGGAGCGTGGATCCGGTGGCGGCGGGGTTCGCGACGAACGTTTCCTCGCGCAGTTCCGCGAGGTCGATCGACTTCCGTTCGGCGAGTGGGTGATCGCTCGGGAGCAGCGCGCTGAGGTATTCCACCGAGATCTGCCGCGTGAGCACGTGGGGGTGCGAGACCGCGTCGGAGACGATCCCGAGGTCCAGTTGCCCCTCCCAGATCTCGTCGAGGATCTGGCCACTCACCGTCGCCCCCTCGAGGACGAGGTCGATCAGGGGGTACCGGCGGCGCACCGACCTTGCCAGAGAGGACAATTCGGTCTGCCCGTACGCTCCACTGAAGCCGACCCGGACGCGCCCCTCGACCTCCGGATCCGCGATCACCGCGGCGTCGACGGCGCGGTCGATCCCGGCGAGGGCGTCCTTGCACGGCTGCAGGAAGCGCTCCCCCGCCGCGGTGAGCCGGACCGATCGCGTGGTGCGGTCGAACAGTTTCACACCGAGGCGCTTCTCGAGGTGCTGCACCTGCTGGCTCACCGCCGGTTGCGCGATGTGCAGCACCTCCGCGGCCCGGCCGTAGTTGAGTTCCTCGGCGACCGCCACGAACGACTTCATCCAGCGGATTTCCACGGCCGGTCAGTCCACCACGAACACCGTGACCCGGACCTCGCCGGGCAGGCGTTCACCGGTGCCGACGAGGATCCGCGAGCGCAGCCACGACCACCGGCCCTCGGCGGCGGTGAGCCGCGGCGTGCAGCGGAAGTAGATGCGCTGGGGCGGCACGGGCTCGCCCGCGACCAGCCGGGCGATGTCTTCCGGGGTGCCTGAGCGAAGCCCGAAGTTGGTGACGTAGATCCGGTCGCCGTCGTCGGTCTCGATCGCGTACTTCGCCTCGAGTTCGGTGAGCGTGGACGAGCTGAGCACCTGGAAGTCCGCCCCGACCGGCAGCACGGTGCCGCGGAGTTCGGGGCCCTCGACGCGTCCCCCGACGATGGGGATGATGCGGCGAGTGCCTTCGGGTGTGGATCCGATCTCCACCGGATCGGCGACCTGCACGACGAACGTGGCGAGGAACGACAGGCCGGGCGGGGCCGGGGCGAGCAGGTCGGTCATCGTGCCCTACTCGGGACGTGCGGGAAAGGCGATGCTCTGCAACGTGTCCCGCATCTGATTCACGACCGATTCGGGGATGCCCTCGAAATAGCGTCCGTGGGCGGCGTCGACGCGGGCCTTGGCGTCGTCGCGGAGCCGCCTGCCCTCGTCGGTCGCGGCGATCAGCTTGTTGCGGCGATCGGAGGGGTCGAGGGTGCGCACGACGAGTCCGCGTTCCTCGAGTTCGTCGACGAGTCCCACGATCTGGCTGGGGTCGAGGCCCATGGTGGCGGCCACTCCGCGCTGGTTGACGCCCTCGGCCTGTTCACAGGCGAGGACCAGGACCGAGTAGGACCGCACCCGCAGTCCGGTGGGAACGAGGGCCTTGTTCACCGAGCCCAGCACCATTCCGCCGACGCGGGAGAGCAGGAACCCGATGTCGTCTGATAACGCCTGCGCCTCTGTCATGCGACGACCCCCTTCCGATGAGTGTCGCTAGAGTAGCAGATCTTAATGATTGACTTTCTCAATCATCAATGATTATGTGTGATTCAGCGAACACGACCTTAGGAGAATCACGACATGGACCTCACCGACAAAGTCGCCGTCGTCACCGGCAGCGGACAGGGCCTCGGGCTCGCCTACGCCAAGGACCTCGCCCGCCACGGCGCCGCGGTCGTGATCAACGACGTCAACCAGGCCACCGCCGACGCCGCCGTCGCCGAGATCACCGCCGCCGGCGGCCGCGCCGTCGCCGTCGTCGCCCCCGTCGGCAGCACCGAGACCGCCCGGAAACTGGTCGCCGGAGCAGTCGAGGCGTTCGGCCGCCTCGACGTCATGGTCACCAACGCCGGCATCCTCCGCGACAAGGTGCTGTGGAAGATGACCGACGACGACTTCGACGCCGTGATCAACGTGCACCTGCGCGGCACATTCACCTGCGTCCGCGAAGCGGTCCTGCGCTTCCGGGAACAGGGCGACGGTGGCCGCATCATCTGCATCGGCTCCCCCGCCGGCCAGCGCGGCAACTTCGGGCAGACCAACTACTCCGGCGCCAAGTCCGGCATCGTCGGCATGGTCCGCACCTGGGCGCTCGAACTGCAACGCGCCGGCATCACCGCCAACGCCGTCTGCCCCGTCGCCGCCACCGCGATGACCGAAACGATTCCCTTCCTCGCCCCCTACATCGAGGGCATGAAGAACGGCGAACCGCTGCCCGGCATCATCCGCCGCGAGGTCGGCATGGGCACCCCCGACGACGCCGCGGGCATCATCTCGTTCCTCGCCTCGGACGCCGCAGCCGACATCACCGGGCAGGCGTTCGCCGTCGGCGGCGACCGCCTCGCCCTGTGGTCGCATCCCGAACTGACCGCCGTCGAGTACCAGGACGGCGGCTGGTCGGCCGACGACATCGCGGCCCGGTGGACCCGGACGTTCGGCGATTCCGTCCAATCCGTCGGCGAGGAATTTCCTGAGGAGCTGATGGCCAAGTGAGCCGCTACGAGTACGGCATCGACTTCGACACGATCGACGCCATCGACATCCACACCCACATCGAGATCGACGGCTGCGGACACCGTTCCCTCGACGACGAACTGATGGCCGCATCCGAAAAGTACTTCAAATCCGGCGAGGAGCGCACCCCGTCCATCGACGCGGTCGCCGACCACTACCGGGCCCGCAACATGGCCGCAGTCGTTTTCACCGTCGACGCCGCCTCCGCCAGCGGACACGCCGCGAACTCCGTCGAAGAGATCGCCGAAGGCGCCGCCCGCCACAACGACGTCCTCATCCCGTTCGGCTCCGTCGACCCCTGGCAGGGCAAGGCCGCCGTCCGCCGCGTCCACCGCCTCGTCGACGACTACGGCGTCAAGGGCTTCAAATTCCACCCCAGCATGCAGGGATTCGAGCCCAACGACCGCCGGTTCTACCCGCTCTACGACGCCATCACCGAGGCCGGGGTCCCCGCCCTCTTCCACACCGGCCAGACCGGCATCGGCGCCGGCCTGCCCGGTGGCCACGGCATCAAGCTGCGCTACTCCGACCCGATGCTCCTCGACGACGTCGCCGCCGACTTCCCCGACCTCACCGTGATCATGGCCCACCCCGCCGTCCCGTGGGTCGACGCACAGATCTCCATCGCCACCCACAAGGCCAACGTCTACATCGACCTGTCCGGATGGTCGCCGAAATACTTCCCGCCGCAGCTGGTCAAGGCCGCCAACAGCATGCTCCGCGGCAAGGTGCTCTTCGGATCCGACTTCCCCGTCATCCAGGTCGACCGCTGGATCACCGACTTCGAGAACCTCGACATCAAACCGGAGGTCGCCCCGCTGATCTTCAAACAGAACGCGCTGCGCGTCCTCGGCATCAAGCACTGACCCTGCCCCACCGAACCAGGAGAGCACTCATGACCACCGCCACCACCACCCGGGTCGCCACCCTCGCCGACCTCGCCGCGCTCGAGGGCACGTCGCTCGGCACCAGCTCGTGGATCGACATCCCGCAGCAGCGGATCGACACGTTCGCCGACGCCACCGACGACCACCAGTGGATCCACGTCGACCCCGAACGCGCCCGGGCCGAGAGCCCGTTCGGCGGACCCATCGCCCACGGGTACCTCACGTTGTCGCTGATCATCCCCATGTGGGACGAGATCCTGACCGTCGACAGCGTGACCATGGCCGTCAACTACGGGCTGAACAAGGTCCGGTTCACCAACCCCGTGCCCGCCGAGGGGCGTGTCCGGCTCAGCGCGACGCTGCAGTCCGTCGAGGAACTGCCCAAGGGCGGCGTCCAGGTGACGATCGCGGGGCAGATCGAACTCGAGGGCAGCGAGCGACCCGCGGTAGTCGTCGAGGCCGTGTACCGCTTCTTCGAGTAACCCACCCGTGAGTACTTATTAACGTCGGGCGGTTAACAAGTACTCACGGGCGGCGGAGCCGCACGACCTACTCGGGCGCCTGGTCGTCGGGCTCGACCTGCTCCTCCTGCTTGCGCTCGGACGCGTTGCCGGCGATTCCCTTCGCCTCGCGTTCGGCCGCCAGCCGGTCTTCCATGTCGTCGACGAGGTCTGCGATCCGCTGGTGTTCGGGGAGCTGATCGTGTCGATCCGGATTCGCCTTCATCACGCTCCTTCCGCCGGGTGCGACGTGCCGCAATCCTGCGACTCCTGGACGCACAATTCGAACTGTACGCCGCGGGCCCGGCGGGAGCGGGCATTCGTCACGGTACGAACTGGACGGCCGTCTTTCACACATTTCGGATCGTCGCCGAAACCCGTTGCCGAGCAGCGCCTTACGGGCCATAGATGCTCCAATGCCGCACTGCGCAACCTCATTTCGGGATCGACGCGGGCACCTCCACCGCGACGAGTAGGCGATGAATTCGATGCACAATCGACACCGTCTTGCGAGAACCCGCAGCCGGCACCTCGTACTCTGGACCGGTACCACCCGAAGGAGGACCGATATGCCAGCAGTCACCACACCGCACGTCTACGTTCATCGCGCCGGCGATCGGCTGAAAACCAAGATTTCCTGGTTGGATTCGAAGCACTCGTTCTCCTTCGGCCAGCACTACGACCCCGACAACACGCACCACGGACTGCTCCTCGTCAACAACGACGACACGGTGCTCCCCGGTCAGGGATTCGACACCCATCCGCACAAGGACATGGAGATCGTCACCTGGGTGCTGCGCGGCTCGCTCGTCCACCAGGACTCGATCGGCCACTCCGGCATCATCTATCCCGGCCTGGCGCAACGCATGAGCGCAGGCAAGGGGACCATGCATTCCGAGAAGAACGACAGCTGGCGCCTCGCCGGTGAGCAGCACCACGAGCCGGTGCATTTCGTCCAGATGTGGGTGGTACCCGACGAACCCGGACTCGCCCCGAGTTACGAACAACTCGAGATCGAGGACGAGATCCTCAAGGGCGGGCTGGTGCCCGTTGCGTCCGGAATGCCGGAATACAAGGACAATTCGGCGATCCGGATCAACAACAAGCACGCGGCGCTGCATGTCGCGCGAATCTTCCCCGGCGCACCGGTGACCCTTCCCGAAGCGCCGTTCCTCCACGTGTTCGTCGCCCGGGGCACCGCGGAGATGGAGGGTGTCGGCACCCTGTACGAGGGCGACGCCGTCCGGTTGAGCGCCTCCGGTGGCCAGCAGATCTCCTCCCACTCCGGCGCCGAGGTGCTCGTCTGGGAGATGCACGCCCGCCTCGGCGGCTGAGTTCCCAGCAAGTTCACAGCCGGACGGAACGCCGCGCGCAGGTTCGTGCGCCACGATCGGGGGCACAGCCCGATCATGGAGAGGTATCCACAGTGAACAAGGACGTCGAGAAGAGCCGACTGCGCATCAGCCGCCGCCGCGCATTTGCGGTCGGGGGAACGGTGAGTCTGGGTGGGCTCATCGCCGCCTGCACCGGGAACGGGAGCAGCGGCACGGCGGCGTCGGCCACGTCGACCGCGGCAGCGTCGAGCGCGACGCCGACGAGCGCCGACGCGGTGACGGCCCTGCTCGACCAGGCGCCGCAGTGCGTGATGGCCGTCGAGGAGACGCAGGGGCCGTACTGGTTCGACGTCGACTCCATCCGCAGCGACATCCGCGAAGACCGGCCGGGGACGAACCTGCAGCTCGCACTGCGGGTGCAGGACCTGACGAACTGTTCCGCGGACGGTTCCGCCGCGGTGGTGAGTAATGCCGTCGTGGAGATCTGGCACTGCGACGCGGGCGGCGTGTACTCCGGCTTCGAGTCGGGTTCGAAGGCCGCGGACCTCAGCGGCAACGGCGCGCCCGGTGGCGGCGGCCAGCCGCCGGAAGGCGGACCCGGCGGTCCCGGCGGCCAGCCCCCGGCCGGTGGTCCCGGCGGACCCGGCGGCGACATGTCCGGCGGTTCGGGTGAGACGTCCGACGGGTCCTACAGTGTCGGCGACAGCGAGGCCACCACCACGGACGACGGCACCTACCTGCGCGGCGCCCAGACGACGGACGCGAACGGCATCGCCCAGTTCACCACCGTCTTCCCCGGCTGGTACATCAGCCGGACCACCCACATCCACCTCAAGGTGCACATCGACAAGAAGACGGTGCTCACCACCCAGCTGTTCTTCGACGAGGCCCTGCTCGACGAGGTGTATGCGACGGCGCCGTACTCCGATCACACCGGGCGCGAGAGCAACGTGACCAACGCCACCGACAGCATCTACGACGACGCGGGCCTGCTGACCGTCGCCAAGCAGTCGGACGGCTACCTCGCGGCGATCAACCTCGGCGTCGACGTCTGACCGATCCCCGGTCCTTTGTTTCGCCCTGAGCGCAGTGGTGGACCTGTCGGCGCGGAACGGTGTAAGGATGGAACGCATGACCACGGCTCAGCGCTCCGGCATCGACCTCACCCACCTCGACAGCGACACCCGCGCCCAGGACGACCTGTTCGTTCACGTGAACGGCAAGTGGATCGACGAATACGAGATTCCCGCGGACCGGGCGATCGACGGCGCGTTCCGCACGCTCTACGACAAGGCCGAGGTCGACGTCCAGAACATCATCGAGGAGGCGGCGGGCTCCGGCGCGACCCCGGGTACCGACGCGCAGCGCATCGGCGATCTGTACGGCAGCTTCATGGACGCAGACGTCGTGGAGGCGGCGGGGCTCGCTCCGATCGCCGGGGAGCTCGCCGACGTGGCCTCGGCCGCCGACCGCTCCGTCCTCGCCGCCGTCATCGGGCGCCTGCAGCGCACGGGGGTCGGCGGCGCGGTCGGTCACTACGTCGACACGGACGCCAAGAACTCCGCGCGTTACCTCGTGCACTTCAGTCAGGCCGGCATCGGCCTGCCCGACGAGTCGTATTACCGCCAGGACGACCATGCGGAGATCCGCACCGCGTACGTGGCGCACATCGCGAAGATGTTCGCCCTCGCCGGTGTCGACTACGACGCGCAGCGCGTGTTCGACCTGGAAACGAAGATCGCGGCAGGCCATTGGGACGTCGTGAAGCGCCGCGATGCCGAGCTCAGCTACAACCTGCTCACCCTCGACCAGCTGCCCGCCGGGTTGGACTGGTCTTCGTGGATCGGCGCGCTCGGGGGCACGTCGGAGCAGTTCGCCGAGATCGTGGTCCGCCAGCCCGACTACCTCACCACCCTGACCGGGCTGTGGACGTCCCAGGATCTCGACGACTGGAAGGCGTGGGCGACGTGGAACGTCATCCGCTCCCGCGCCCCGTATCTCACGGAGGCGCTGGTCGAGGAGAATTTCGCGTTCTACGGCAAGACCCTGACCGGTGCCGAGGAGATTCGTGACCGCTGGAAGCGCGGCGTGTCCCTGGTCCAGGATCTGCTGGGCGAGGCCGTCGGCAAGCTGTACGTCGAGCGGCACTTCCCGGCGGACGCGAAGGCCCGCATGCAGGAACTCGTCGCGAATCTACAGGAGGCGTACCGGCGCAACATCTCCGACCTGGACTGGATGAGCCCGGAGACCCGGCAGGCCGCGCTGCGCAAGCTGGAGAAGTTCACGCCGAAGATCGGGTACCCCGACAAGTGGCGGGACTACTCGGCCGTCACCATCTCCCGCGACGATCTGGTCGGCAACTACCGCAGCGGCTACGCGGCGGAGTACGACCGCGATCTCGCGAAGCTCGGTGGCCCGGTCGACCGCGACGAATGGTTCATGACACCGCAGACGGTCAACGCCTACTACAACCCGGGCATGAACGAAATCGTCTTTCCCGCAGCCATTCTGCAGCCGCCGTTCTTCGACGCCGCGGCCGACGACGCCGCCAACTACGGTGGTATCGGTGCCGTCATCGGTCACGAGATCGGCCACGGCTTCGACGATCAGGGCGCCAAGTACGACGGCGACGGCAACATGATCGACTGGTGGACCGACGACGACCGGACCGAGTTCGGCAAGCGCACGAAGGCGCTGATCGAGCAGTACAACGCGTTCGAGCCGAAGGCGCTGCCCGGGCACACGGTGAACGGCGAGTTCACCATCGGCGAGAACATCGGCGACCTCGGTGGCCTGTCCATCGCCATCGCCGCGTACCGGATCGCGACGGACGGGTCCGATCCGGAGGTCCTCGACGGCCTGACCGGGATCCAGCGGGTGTTCTTCGGCTGGGCGCAGGTGTGGCGCACCAAGGCCCGGGACGCGGAGGCACTCCGCCGGCTCGCCGTCGACCCGCACTCGCCGCCGGAGTTCCGCTGCAACGGCGTGATCCGCAACCTGGACACTTTCCACGACGCGTTCGACGTCCAGCCCGGCGACGCCCTGTATCTGGATCCGGAGAAGCGCGTCAAGATCTGGTAGCCGGCTACCGCAGACGGTCGCCCGTCGCCGCGGAGAAGAAGTACACCTCGCCGGGCTTCGGCCGCAGGTGCACCCTCTCCCCCGCGGCGACGGTGCGGGTGCGATCCACCCGCACCACCACCTTCCCGGACGTGCCGGACGCGTACACGAACGACTCGGCACCGAGTTCCTCGAGCAGGTCGGTCTCGACGGTGTACGAGTCCTTACGCCACGACCCGACCAGCGTCCACGACTCCGGGCGCACTCCGACGATGACGGAGCCGTCCCCGATCGCAGAGTGCGGCACGGGAATACGCAGGTCTCCGAGTTCGGCGACGCCGTCGCGAATCGGGGTGTCCATGAGATTCATGCCCGGGGAGCCGATGAACCCGGCGACGAACGTGTTGACCGGGTTGTCGTACAGATCGCGTGGCCGGGCGACCTGCTGGAGACGACCGTCCCGCATGACGGCCACCCGGTCTCCCATCGTCATGGCCTCCACCTGATCGTGGGTGACGTACACGGTGGTCGTGCCGAGCCTCCGCTGCAGCCCCGCGATCTGCGAGCGGGTGCTCACCCGCAGTGTGGCGTCGAGGTTGCTCAGCGGTTCGTCCATGCAGAACACCTTGGGGTGCCGCACGACGGCGCGGCCCATCGCGACCCGTTGGCGTTGCCCGCCGGACAGTTTCGCCGGTTTGCGACCGAGCAGCGGTTCGAGTTCGAGCATCCGCGCCGCTTCCAGCACCCGCGCGGTGCGTTCGGACTTCCCGACGCCGGCGTTGCGGAGCGCGAACCCCATGTTGTCGGCGACGGTCATGTTCGGGTACAGCGCGCAACTCTGGAACACCATGGCCACGTCCCGCGCCCGGGGCGGCAGCGCGGTGACGTCGGCGCCGCCGATCTCGATCCGGCCCGCCTCGACGGCTTCGAGGCCGGCCAGCATCCGCAGGCTCGTCGACTTACCGCACCCGGACGGACCCACGAGCACGAGGAACTCGCCGTCCTCGATGTCGAGGTCCAGCCGATCGACCGCAGGCCGGTCGGCTCCGGAATAGCGGTGGGTGACACCCGCGAACTGCACGTTGGCCATGAATGTTCTTTCTCCTCCTACTGGGGCAGTTTGGGGGGTGATCTGGCGGTCGACGATGTGCTGGAGTTGTTCCCCGACACCGGCGAGCCGCTCGCGCACGGCTCCCGCGGTCACCGGCCGTCCCCGTGATCCATGATCCGCACCTGGTAGACGGTGATTCCGAGCAGGGCCAGGAACATGATGGTGGTGCCGGCGCCGAGCGGGCCGCCCCTGGTCATCACATTGACGATGTCGAACACCTGAAGCGAGCCCAGCATCACCGTGATCGACAGGAAGTACGTGGTCGGACGTAACTGCGGGAGAACGACCCGGCGGAACGTCGTCCACCCGCTCGCCCCGTCGATCTCCGCGGCCTCCGCCAGTTCGCGTCGCGTACCCTGCAGCGCCGCAAGGTAGATCACGAACGTGTAGCCGAGGTTCTTCCACATATAGGTGACCGTGACCATGAACAGCGCCCAGTGCGGATCCTGGTAGAAGTCGGGGACGGAGTCGACCCCGACGCGGTGCAGGAGGTCCTGGATCAGCCCGAACCGGGGGTCGAACACGAACTGGAACGTCACCCCGATCGCGGCGCCGGAGATGACGAACGGCGCGAAGATCGAGGATCGAACAAGGTTGCGTCCGTGCAGCTTACGGTCCAGCAGCACGGCGAGCGCGAGACCGGCGACCATCGATCCGACGACGGTCGCGGCGGTGAACACGACGGTGTTGCCGACAAACGTGGCGGCGGGGTCGGCGATGTTCCAGTCGAAGAACGACAGCCGAATGTTGTCGACCACCGGGCGGTAGGTGAACAGAACGAGCAGAACCAGATTGGGGCCCACCAGCGCCGCGAACAGCGCGTAGTCCCGCCACGGACGCCCGAGGAATCCCTGCTGTCCCGGCGACGGCAGGGTTCGTTCCGGACTCGATCTCACTTCGGCAGTCTGACGACCGTTTACGAATAGCCGGTAAATTGCCGTGGCCCGCACATTGAACTGTGCGGGCCACGGGAAGTGCGTGTTCGGATCAGATTCAGCGGTTCCAGTCGCCGAGACCGTCGGAGCCGTTCAGCGTGCCGCCCGCGGTGTTCTGGACGACGACGGCGTCACCCTTCTTCGAGTTCTCGTAGAACCACTTGGCGTCCTCGGTGCTGACGTTGAGGCAGCCGTGGCTGACGTTCGTGTTGCCCTGGGCGTTCACCGACCACGGTGCGGCGTGGACGAAGATGCCGCTGTACGACATACGGGTGGCGTACTCGACGTACGTGCGGTAGCCCTCGGCGGAGTCGACTGGGACCCCGTACGTGGAGGAATCCATGTACATGTCACGGAACTTGTCGCCGATGATGTACGTGCCGTTCGGCGTCTCGTGATCGACCTTGCCCATCGACGTCGGCATGGTCTTGACCACCTCGCCGTTGCGGGTGACGGTGATCTGCTTGGTGTTGTCGTCGGCGGTCGCGACGAATGCGTCACCGATGGTGAACGTGGAGTGCGCGTCGCCGGCGTCCACGGTGACCTCGGTGTTCGCGGGCCAGAACTCGGTGGGCTTCCAGCGCACCTGGCTGTCGTTGATCCAGTAGAAGCCGCCCTCGACCGGCTGGCTGGTGGTGACCTTGATGGCCTTCTCGGCGGCGGCGCGGTCGCCGATGGCCTCGTTGAAGCGGATGATCACCGGTTGCGCGACACCCACGACCTCGCCCGCACCCGGGTTGAGGGACGGGGCCGAGAAGTTCGCGGGCGCCGGTGCCGGTTCGGGCAGCGGGAGCTGCGGCGTGCCGGGCAGACCGGGCAGGGTGGGAAGACTCGGAATCTCCGGTCCACCGGGAAACAGCGGTGCGGCCTGTGCGGCCCCGACCAGCGCAGTTCCGGAGACGACGGCCCCGGTCAGTGCGACAGCGACGCGTGACGACCAGATTCCTGACTTGCCCATATGACCACTCTCGTTCGACGACGTGTACAACGCGCGTCCCCGACGGACCTACCAATCGCGCACTGCCATTAACACACATCATCCGGCCACGAGCAATTTGCCCGCAATCGTTGCCGCTCCGCGGCCTGCGGGCAGTCGGTGTCACCGAGTGGTCAAGAAGAGCTCACGATCAGGTCTCGGCGCGGGCGGCAGCGAGCATGCTCTCGATGGTGATCAGCTTCGTGCGGGTGCGGCCCGCCGCCCTGCCCGCGGCGCGCTCGGTCTTGTCGATCCGCTGCCAGCCCTGGAAGTCGACGGCGTCCGGCGCGCGCTCGGCGATCAGGCGGTCGAGACCCTCACGGTCGGCGGGCGCGTCGAGGCGGCCGGCGGAGAAGTCGTCGATGAGCATCCTGACCGTCTCCGCGGAGCAGTACTTGTTGGTGCCGATCACGCCCGTAGGCCCGCGCTTGATCCACCCCGCGACGTACACGCCGGGTACCGGCGCACCGGTCTCCGGATCGATCACGCGGCCGTTCTCGTTGGGGATGACGCCGCGCCGGTCGTCGAACGGGATACCGGCCACCGGCTGACCGCGGTAGCCGATCGAGCGCAGCACCAGGCCGGTGTCCAGCGTCGAGGTGTCGTCGGACGGTTTGGCGCTGAGCCTGCCGGACGCGTCCGCGACCATCTCGTTCTTCGCGATGCGCACCGATTCGACGGCGTCGGTGCCGAGAATTTCCACGGGCGAGGTCAGGAAGCGCAGCACGATCCGCTTCTTGGCCGGATCGGCGGTGCGCCGGGCGAACTCCTCGACCTGGCGCACCTTGTGGCGCTGCCACGGCTCCGCGTCGTCGCCGTCGATGAACGCGCGGCTCGCGGGGTCGAGCACCGCTTCCTCCGGGTCGACGACGACGTCGACGTTCGGCATGCGCCCGAGCGCCAGGAGTTCGGGGTTGGTGTACGCGGCCTGGGCGGGGCCCCGGCGGCCGAGGATGACGACCTCGCGGATGTTGCTCGCCCGCAGCGCCTCGAGGGCGTGGTCGGCGAGATCCGTCGTGGCCAGGACCTCCGGGTCGGTCACGAGGATGCGGGCCACGTCGAGTGCCACGTTTCCGTTGCCGACGATGACGGCCCGCTCCCCCGACAGATCGAACGTGCGGTCGGCGTAGTCGGGATGACCGTTGTACCAGGCCACGAACTCGGTGGCGGCGTGGCTACCGGCGAGATCCTCGCCGGGAATGCCCAGTTCGCGGTCGCCTGCCGCGCCGACCGCGTAGATGACGGCGTGGTGGTGCGCGAGCAGATCCTCGTGGGTCACGTCCGTGCCCACGTTCACGTTGAAGTGGCAGTGCACCGTCCGCTTGCCGACGACCGAACGGAACTGGTCCGTGACGCCCTTGGTACCTGGATGATCCGGGGCGACGCCGGCGCGCACCAGCCCGTACGGGGTGGGCAGACGGTCGAAGATGTCGACCTCGACGCGGGGCTTCGCCGTCAGTTCCATCGCGGCGTAGCAGGCGGCCGGGCCCGACCCGACGACCGCGACGTGGAGCGTGCCGAGGGCTGCGTCGATCTGCGGCAGCTTGAGCGGCTCGGGCCAGTCGGGGCCGATCGGGTGCTTGGTGTAGTACTGCGCGTTGATGTCGAGGTACGGCTCGTCGACCTCGTCGAGGTCGTTCTCCGCGTAGATGGCCTCCACCGGGCACTCCTCGACGCAGGCCCCGCAGTCGATGCAGGTGTCCGGGTCGATGTACAGCATTTCCGTGCTCGCGAACGGTTTCTCGTCCGGTGTGGGATGGATGCAGTTGACCGGACAGACGTCCACGCACGACGCGTCGTTGCAGCACGGCTGCGTGATCACATATGCCACGGTTCTCCCCTACCTGAGTACGCGCAGTCCAACGTCGAGATATGACCCCAGACTATAACGTGTTCCACTTTTGTGCGAGAACCGTGCGCGAGGTCAGACCGCGTCGCCCGGCTCCACCCGGAATCCGACCTTCACCGTGACCTGGTAGTGCGCGATGGCGCCGTTCTCGACGTGGCCCCTGGTGTTGACGACCTCGAACCACTCGACGTTCCGCACGGTCTCGTTGGTCCGCGCAATGGCGTTCTTGATGGCCTGATCGGTGCTGTCGCTCGACGAACCGACGACCTCGACAACTCGGTACACGTGATCACTCATCAGGATTCCTTTCGTGGGTTACTTGCCGTTCCGGACGATCGCCTGTGCCTCGACACCGAGCCGGGCCAGACGAAGATCACCGAGAGCCGTGAGGGAACTGCCGAGGCGGTTGGTGACGAACCCCAGGGACAGTCCGCTGTCGAGGTCCGCGTAGGCGCCGGACCCGCCGACCCCGTAGTGCCCGATCGCGTTCCGTGGTTGTTCCAGGGAGGCGAGCATCGGCCGGTGGTAGCCGAGCGACCACTGCGGGCGGATACCGAGGACGTAGTCGCGGTCGCGGGTCTGCACCTCCGCCATCCGCGCGATGGTGGACTTGCGCAGGAACCGGCGTCCGTCCAGCTTGCCCCCGTTGGCGATGGCGCCGTACATCCGCGCGAGCGCCCGCGCGCTGAACACGCCGTTCCAGCCGGGCATCACCGCGTCGTGCACCGCGGGGTTCCGGACCAGCGCGTCGAATCCCTGCGGCATCGCCGCCTCGGCGAGCCCGCGAGTGGGGCCGACGAGCGACAGCATGTTCGAGGTGAGCTCCCAGTTGAGTCCGGCCGGGTTGATGTGCGGGAACAGCTTCGCGATCCGTGGACGGTGCTGTCCGGGAACCTGATACCAGAAGTCGTCGACACCGAGCGGTCCCGCGATCTCGTCCTGCACGACCTGCACGAACGGCTTTCCGGCAACGCGGGCGATCAGTTCGGCCACCAGCCACCCGTACGTGACGGCGTGATACCCGGGCCCGCGCAGCCTGCGCGGATCCGCCGGGGCCGCCGCGAGGGCCTCCACGACGGCGTCGTATTCGAGGAGGTCGAGCGGGCTCCGCATCAGCCCCCGGACCTTGTGCAGTCCGGCCCGGTGGGTGAGGAGTTCGCGGACGGTGATGCCGTCCTTGCCCGCCGCACCGAATTCGGGCCAGTAACGCGCCACGGGGGCGTCGTAGTCGATCAGCCGGCGTTCGGCGAGCCGGTGGACGACCGTGCTGGCCACGCCTTTTCCGGTCGAGAACGACAGTGCGACGGTGTCGCGGTCCCACCGGCGGTCGCGGTCGGCCCAGCCGGCCCAGATGTCGAGGACCTTCTCGCCCCGGAAGTACGCGGTGAGCGCCCCGCCGCCGTGCTGAGGCTGCCGGTACATCGCGAAGAAGCGGTCGGCGAGCGGCAGGAACCGCGGATCGACGTGCAGTTCCGTCCGTGGCACGGACGCGGGCCGGGAAACTCGAACGCTGGTCGTCATCGACCACCTCCGATCTCGCTGCCGTAAGTCCTACGGCAGGTGCGTCAGCACATTGTGACTACCGTCACCATACGACGCCGACCGGGGTGGCGTTCAGGGAAGCCGCCACACTGCTATGCCGTCACTCAGACACGCTTGACCTGCAAGGAAATTGATGGCCAGCGAGGGTCCTGCCGCGCACACCACGCCTTTGGCCGGATCCGCGACGAGCGCCTGCCCGCCGGGACCGCTCAGCACCAGCGCCGGGCCGACGCTGTCGACCGTTCCGATGGCGACGCTCTCGGGCCCTACCGCGACCGCGGCGACGGCGCCACGGCGTGCCTCGGCCGCGCCGACACCGCCGCCCAGTCCGGCGCCGAGTGCAGCTCCCGCATGGGCCGCGTCGGCGAAACCGACACCGTCGGTGCCGAAGGCCGCCGAATTGCTGCTGGTGTCGGCGTTGGCCCCGCACGCGGTGCGGTCGACGACCGTCGTGTCACCCCGGCCCGGTGGGGACACACAGGAGAGGGAGACGGCCGACGCGGTGGCAGGCGCGATCATCAGAGTCCCGAGTGCCGTCGCGACGACACCGAGGACGAATCCGAAAGTACCGACCGTCTTACGTTCCATGGTGACCTCACATTGTTCCCGACCCGACAGCCTCCGAGCCTACGTGAGCGCTGGCTATTTGCGGTCTCGGTCCCGACTCGGTTGTACCCGCTTGGGTTCCCCGGGCATTTTGGGGTAATTGGGTGGGTACGGGAGATCGCCGAGGCCGTTCGCGGTGTCCCGTTCCGCCATCTCCAGCAGCACGTCGAGGGATTGCGCCACGTCACCCATGGTCGCCATCGGATCGCCGCGTTTCTCGAGCAGTGCGGGCACCGTCGCGATGGTGAAGTCGTCGGGGTGGACGTCGACGAGTTCCTCCCACGTGACCGGCGTCGACACGGTCGCGATCGGCGTCTTCCGAGCCGAGTAGGCGGACGCGATGGTCTTGTCCCGGGCGTTCTGGTTGAAGTCGAGGAAGATGCGTTCGCCGCGTTCCTCCTTCCACCAGGACGTGGTGGCCCGGTCGCCGCTGCGCCGCTCGATCTCCCGGGCGAGGGCGATGCCCGCGCGCCGCACCTCGATGAAGTCCCACCGCGGCTCGATGCGGAGATACACGTGCAGGCCGCGACCGCCCGAGGTCTTGGGATAGCCGATCAGACCGAGTTCGTCCAGCAGCGGCCGGAGCACGTCCAGCGCGACCGCCCGGGCGTCGTCGAATCCGGTGCCGGGCTGCGGGTCCAGGTCGATGCGCAGTTCGTCGGGGTGATCGACGTCGGGGCACCGCACCGCCCACGGGTGGAACGTGATGTTGCCGAGGTTCGCCGCCCACACGATGTTCGCGGCGCTGCGCACCCGGAGCACGTCGGCCTTGCGGCCGGACGGGAACGTGACCTCGCACGACTCGACGTGGTCGGGGCGCTTCGCCGGCACCCGCTTCTGGTAGATCTCCTCGCCCTCGACCCCGTCCGGGAACCGTTGCAGGTGCGTCGGCCGATCGAACACTGCGCCCAGCAGGGCACCGTTGCGCGCCACCGTCCGGTAGTACTCCACCAGGTGCCGTTTCGTGCCGCCGTCGGCACCGAGTTTCGGGTAGTAGATCTTGTCGGGACTCGACAGCCGCACGGCGACGCCGTCGACGTCGAGTTCTTCGGCAGGACTCGCCATCTAGGAACCTCCGGCCAGGACGTCGGCAAGGTCGTATCGCACCGGGACCTCCAATTGTTGGTACGTGCACTCGTCGGGCGTCCGGTCCGGGCGCCAGCGCAGGAACCGCGCGGCGTGCCGGAACCGGGCACCCTCCATCTGGTCGTACGCCACCTCGACGACGCGTTCGGGGCGCAGCGGCACCCAGGTGCGGTCGTTGCCCGACTGCCACCGCGTCGGCGCCCCGTCGGCGACGACGTCGTCGCCGACGCGCAGTTCGTCGAGTTCGGCGAGCAGTTCGATCCGCCGCGCCGCCGTGAACGCCGACGCGCCACCGACCATCGCCATCTGGTCGCCGTCGTACAGTCCGAGCAGCATCGACCCGATTCCCGGCTGGCTCTTGTGCGGCCGGTAGCCGATGACGACGCAGTCGGCGGTGCGGGCGTGCTTCACCTTCACCATTTCCCGCTTGTTCGGCAGGTACGGGCCCACCAGCTTCTTGGCCACCACCCCGTCGAGGCCTGCCCCCTCGAACGCCTCGAACCACTCGGTGGCCGTCGCACTCGATTCGGTGGCCGCCGTGACGTGGCAGGAGGGCCCGCCCCCGATGGTGTCGACGAGTTGCGCGCGGCGCACGGAGAAGTCCTCCTGGCTCAGGTCGCGGTCGCCCAGGGCCAGCAGATCGAACGCGACGAACTGGGCCGGGGTCTTCTCCGACAGCATTGTCACCCGGCTCTCCGCGGGATGGATGCGCTCCGACAACGACTCCCAGTCGAGGCGGGTGCGGCCGTCGATGTTGCGCGGGACGACGAGTTCACCGTCGACCACGCACCGCTCGGGCAGTTCGTCCTTCACGGCGCGGACGAGTTCGGGAAAGTACCGGGCCAAGTCTTTTCCGCCGCGGGAACCGAGCACCACCTCGTCGCCATCGCGGAAGACGAGGACGCGGAATCCGTCCCATTTGGGTTCGTACGACCAGGCGATCCCGGACTCCGGTTGCGCCGGAACGGACGACGCAGCCTTCGCGAGCATCGGCTGCAACGGGGGCATCACGGGGAGGTCCACCCGTCCATACTGTCATCACAATTGGCAAATCGGACAGCGATGTAATCAAATAATGCGCGACACGGCAATCGCGGTGGACACGGTCGAGGTGGCAACGGTCATCTCAGAGGCACGGGTGGCGGGACGTCACCCGACGGAGGGGTCAGACATGACAGGGTTAGTTCGGCGGGTGTGTACCGCGGTCGTCGCATTGTCGGCGACGGCAGTTCTGGTGGCAGGGTGCGGTTCGGACACGACGCCCACCGCGGTGCCGGAGTCCGGTGCCTCCGCAGCCACCTCCACGAGCGAATCGACCACCGTGATCGACGGGCAGGAAGGCGAGGACGCGGGCGGCGACGTCGACTTCGAGGTCGCGATCGGTGAGTGCGTGAAGCTCGGCGGCACCGTCACCGACGCCGAGATCGACAAGGCGGTGTGCGGCAGCCCCGACTCGAACTACAAGGTGATCGCGAAGGCCGCGAAGAACAGCCAATGCGTCAGCGACGCCGACTCGTACTACTACGAAACCCTCGGCGGCATCGAGCAGGGCGCGATCTGCCTCGACGTGGACTGGGTGATCGGCGGCTGCATGGACGTCGGCGGCGAGGATCCCGCGCGCATCGAGTGCGGTGACACGAAAGCCGTCGACGGCGTGAAAGTGACGGAGATCGTGCAGGGCGCCACGTCCGTGGATTCGTGCAGCACGTCGTCCAACGGCTACGAATACTCCGAACGCAAGTTCGTCGTCTGCGTCGACGAACTCTGACGACGGGTCAGGCCGGCTGCGGGTCCCGCCCGCAGCCGGCCTCGCTCACAACCAGCCCCGGCGTTTGAAGATCGTGTACAGCCCGGCGCAGGTGAGCATCATCAGCGACAGCGCGAACGGATACCCTCCGACCCAGTGCAGTTCGGGCATGTGGTCGAAGTTCATGCCGTACACGGTTCCGATCAGGGTGGGCGCGAAGAGGATCGCCGCCCACGCCGACACCTTCTTGATCTCCTCGTTCTGCGCGTAACTGGCCTGGGTCAGGTTGCGCATCTCCTCGTTCTGCTCCTGCGACACCAGGGTGGCGTTGACGGTGAGGATGTTCCCGAGCAGCTGACGGAACCCGTCCGCCCGCTCCACGACGACCGTCGCGTGGTCGGTGACGTCGCGAAGGTAACGCTGCAGTTCCTCGTCGGTGTTGTACTTCTCGAAACCCTGCGACAACCCCCGCAGCATTCCGAGCAGCGGCCGTGTGGCCCTCTGGAATTCGATGACCTCGCGGGTGAGTTCGTAGATACGCCGCGACACGCCGGGCGCCCCGCTGAACACCTCGGTCTCGATCTCGTCGATGTCGTTCTGCAGCCCGGCCACCACCGGCGCGTACCCGTCGACCACGGCGTCGAGGATGGCGTAGAGCACGGCCTCGGGTCCGAGCCGGAGCAGGTCCGGGTTGCTCTCCATCCGCCTGCGCACCGCCGACAGGTCGGGGGATTCGCTGTGCCGGACCGTGAGCACGAACGTCGGACCGCAGAAGACGTGCAGCTCACCGAATTCGACGCGCTCGGTCTCGTCGCAGTACCGCGCGGCCCGGAGCACCACGAACAGCGTCTTGCCGTAACGCTCCAGCTTGGGCCGCTGGTGGGCGACAATGGCGTCCTCGACGGCCAGCTCGTGCAGATCGAATTGCTTTGCCGCCGCGTACAGCTGGGCGTCGTTGGGCCGGTACATCCCGATCCACGCCATCGACGCCGCATCCGGCAGGCTCGCGAGCGCCTCCGACAACGTGGCCGGGGTGGCCGTCTTCCGGCCGTCGCGGTATACGGCGCTGTTGACCACCGTTTCCTCCGCGGGCGTCGGTTCGACGGCGCGGCGTGTGACGGCGTGACCGGCGGCCGCATCGGACAGACCGGCGGAGCGGCTGGGCAGGAGGGAACGAATCGGGCGCAACTGAGGCATGGCACGGGGCTTTCGGGGGAAAGGAGCAGCGCGGGACGGCGCTGAGGAACACGGACCGTGAAACCGCGCACCTACCGGTGGAACGGTTTCAGTTGGTACTGGGAGGTTGGCTTCTCATCGGATGCCACACCTCCTTACCCTCTCGCACTCTTCCCTCGAAAGAACGCTCTCTCGAGACAACACAGTTCACGACCTCGGCGAACTGCAGACCGCAGGACACGATACCCCCGGCGACCGGCCACGACAACCTGGGATCCCCGCCGTGTCGGTCCCGGATCCGGCGCCCGCCGCGGCAGATACTGGGCGCGCACCGAATCACCACCGAGAGGCCCCCATGACCAGCTGGTCGGACAGACCGATCTGCGCGTTCGATCTGGAGACGACGGGGCCCGACCCCTCCGACGCCCGCATCGTCTCCGCGTGCATCGCCGTCGTCGACGCTCACCACGTCGAGTCGCGCACCTGGTTGCTCGACCCGGGGGTTGCCATCCCGCAGGGCGCGTCGGACGTGCACGGAATCTCCACGGAGTACGCCCGGGCTCACGGGCAGGACTACGCCACCGGGTACGGCGAGATCCGCGACGCCCTGTACGACGCGTGGACCCGGGACCACGCCGTCGTCGCGTTCAACGCCTCCTACGACCTGACCGTCATGCACACCGAGGGTCTGCGGCTCGGGCTGCCCGAACTCGTCACCGGCATCGTCGTCGACCCGTACGTCATCGACCGCGAGATGGACCGGTACCGGAAGGGCAGGCGCACCCTCGGCGCGGTGTGCGAGTACTACGGCATCGCACTGGAGGACGCGCACGAGGCGGAGGCCGATGCGCTCGCCGCCGCACACCTCGCCCGGAGGCTGGCGCAGGAGTTCCCGAATCTGCGGGCCCTCGACATCATGACCCACCAGGCCGACTGGCACGCGGAGCGGCAGCGCGACTTCGCCGACTACCTCGTCCGGCAGGGGCGCGACGCGTCGGACGTCAACGGCGAGTGGCCGATTCGCGGCCTCACCCCGTTCCGCATCGCCTGACCCGGGTCACGGGTGGTCGGTGAGCGCGCGGGAGAGCACCGGCCCGATGACGGCGAGGGACTGCGGCTCGATCATGTCGTTGTGTCCGCAGTCCACGGGCTGCTCGTCGATCCGGCCGGTGACGAGCGGCCGCCATTCGGCGGCCGAGTGCGCGCGGGCGGTCCCGTCCCCGTCGCCGGTGGCGTGGAAGACGAGCAGGTCCCCGTCGTAGGCCCGGGGCACGAAGTGGTGGGCGAGCCACCGGGAGTTCTCGTAGCCGGCGGAGATCCGTTCGAGGTCGCGTCCCCGCACACCGGTCTCGGTGCCGAAGGACTCGTCGATCAACCGGGCCGCGTGCTCGTACGTCATCTCGGCGTCCGGGTCGGCCTGCAGTCCCAGCCCACGCAGGAGGTCCCGGATGTCCAGCCTGCCGGACGGCGGCTCCTCGCCGCCCACGGGGTAGCTGTCCATGACGGCCAGCGTGCCGACATCCTCGCCCGCCGCCTGCAGTTCGACGGCCATGGCATGCGCGATGACCCCGCCGAGCGACCAGCCGAGCAGGTCGTACGGGCCGGCGGGCTGGATGGCCCGCATCTCCTCGAGGTAGCGGTGCGCCAGGTCCTCGATCGTCCGGTAGTCGCCGTCCCCGCTGATCGTGGGCAGTTGCAGCCCGTACGCGGGCCGGTCCGGCGGGAGGTACTGCACCAGACCGGCGTACCCCCAGGACAGCCCGATTCCCGGATGCACGCAGAACAGCGGCCTGCCGCTGCCCTGCGCCCGCAGCGGAATCACCACGGCGAGCGCCTCTTCCAGGCCGGCGCTCCGGACCGGAAGGTCGAGGCGGCCCGCGATCCCCGCAGGGGTCGGGTCGAGGAACATCCATTGCAGCGGAACCTGCCGATCCAGTTCGGCCTGCAGCGCGCTGACGATCCTCGTGGCGAGGAGGGAGTTCCCGCCGAGATCGAAGAAGCTGTCGGCGGTGCCCACCCGGTCCAGCCCGAGCACCGACGCGAAGACGTCCACGACGACGCGCTCGGTCTCCGTGGCCGGCGCCCGGAACGCGGCGCCGGTCGAACCGAACTCGGGGGCAGGCAACGCCTTCCGGTCGAGTTTGCCCACCGGGGTCATCGGGATCCGGTCGAGTACGACGACCGCGGACGGCACCATGTGGGCGGGCAGGCGCTCGGACGCGTAGGTGCGCAGCCCGGCGGGCTCGATGTCCTGTCCGTCCTGAACCCGCACATACGAGGCGAGCACGGTGTCGCCGGACGGGCCGGTGTGACCGACGGTGGCGGCGAACGCCACCGCCGGGTGCCTGCCGAGCACGGCGTCGATCTCCCCGAGTTCGATGCGGAAGCCACGGACCTTGACCTGGAAGTCGCTGCGGCCCAGATACTCCAGTGTGCGGTCGCTTCTCCAGCGCACCACGTCGCCGGTCCGGTACATCCGGCACCCCGGCTCCCCGAAGTTGCAGGCCACGAATCGTTCCGACGTGAGCGCAGGCCGGTTGTGGTACCCGCGCGCCATCCCCGGCCCGGCGATGTACAACTCGCCGGGCACCCCGGCGGGCACCGGCTGCAGCCGCTCGTCGAGCACGAGGAACGCGAATCCCAGTGCGGGAGAACCGATGTTCACTCCCTCGCCGGGGCGCATCGGGGCGCTGACACTCGCCTGGATGGTGGTCTCCGTGGGTCCGTACCCGCTGTGCAGGCTCCGCCCGGGTGCCCACCGCGCGACCACCTCCGGCGGGCACGCCTCGCCGACCAGGTCGAGGACCCGAAGCGAATCGAGCCCGTCGTTGTCGAGCGCCGCCAGCGCGGTCGGGGTGATGGTCGCGTGGGTCACCCGCTCGCGGCGGAACAGGTCCGCCAACTCGCTGCCCCCGAGGACGGCGGGCGGCACGATCACGACCTGCGCCGACGCGCTGAACGCCATCATCAACTCGAACACGGAGGCGTCGAAACTCGGGGACGCCAGTTGCGACACCCGGGACTCATGGGTGACCTGGAACCGTTCGTGCGTCTCCGCGGTGAAATCGGCCATCCCCCGGTGGGTGACGGTGACGCCCTTCGGCCTTCCGGTAGACCCGGACGTGTAGATGAGATAGGCCGGGTGGGCGAGGTGCAACGGACTCGTCCGATCCTCGTCGGTGACCGGCGCCGGCGACACCGCTGCCACCTGCGCGGCGACCTCCTCGTCGTCGAGCATCAGCCACGGGACGGTGTCCGGCAGGTCGCCGCGGCGGCTTCTCACGGTGAGGCCGAGCGCGGCCCGGCAGTCGGTGAGCATGTAGTCGATGCGCTCGCGCGGATACGTGGGGTCGACGGGCACGTACGCCGCGCCGGCCTTGGTGATCGACCAGATCGCGACCACCGATTCGATCGAGCGAGGCATTCCGACGGCCACGAACGTCTCCGGCCCCACGCCACGGCCGCGCAGCACGCGCGCCCACCGGTTGGACCACTCGTCGAGTTCGCGGTAGCTGACCTGCCGGTCCTCGTAGGACAGGGCCACCGAGCCGGGGTCGAATGCGGCGGCCGCGGTCAGCAGGTCGGGCCACAACTGCGCTCGCACGTCCGGCTCGCCGCGGGCCGGCGCCATCGCCCGCAACTCCGCCTCGTCGAGCATCGGGAGGTCGCCGACCGGCCGGTCGGGGTTCGCCGTGACGGCGTCGAGGATCCGCACGAACCGGTCGGCGAACCCGCGGACCGTGCCGGGGTCGAAGAGGTCGGTGGCGAAATCGACGGCGCCGCTCATCCCCGCCGGCGCACCGTCCGCGTCGAACTCCTCCGCCAGCAGGAATTCGAGATCCACCTTGACCACGGCGAGCCCGGAGTCGATGCCGCGGACGTCCAGCCCCGGCAGCGTCAGGACGGGCCGCTCGTTGTTCTGGAATTCCAGCGAGACCTGGACGAGCGGCGCATACGCCGTCGACCGGGTGGGCCCGACCGCGTCCACCACCCGCTCGAACGGAACGTCGGCGTGGGCGAACGCCCCGAGGTCGACGTCCCGGCAGTGCGCGGCCAGAGCGGTGAACGACGCGGCCGCGTCCACCCGGGTGCGGAGCGCGAGCGTGCCCACGAACATGCCGACCAGACCGTCGAGCGCGGGGTCGCCGCGGCCGGCGATCGGGGTGCCGACGGCGACGTCCGCGGTGCCACCGAGCCGGCCGAGCAACACCGCCAGTGCCGCGTGCACGGTCATGAACTCGGTGGAGCCGAGGCGTCGCGACAACTCCCGGACGCGTCGATGCAGGTCGGCATCGACGGAGAAGTGGATGCGCGCGCCGCGGAAGGACTGCTGGGACGGCCGATCCCGGTCGGTGGGTAGTTCCAGGAGATCGGGAGTACCCGCCAGCGCGGTCGTCCAGTAGTCGAGCTGCCTCGACAGCAGCGACCCGGGGTCGTCTTCCGAACCGAGTAGTTCCCGCTGCCACAGCGCGTAGTCGGCGTACTGCACCGGAAGCGGTGCCCAGTCGGGCGCGCCGCCGGATGCGCGGGAGCCGTACGCGGCCATCACGTCGCGCACCAGCGGGCCCATCGAGAACCCGTCTGCCGAGATGTGGTGCACCACCACGGCGAGGACGTGCTCGGTGGCGCTCAGCGAATACAGCCCGGCCCGCAGCGGAAGCTCCGCGGTGACATCGAAACCCGCGGAGACGAACCGGGACACCTCGTCGCGAAGGTGGCCTTCCGCGACGGAGACGGGGATCAGCGCCGGCACCGCACCGGCGGCGGGCAGAATCTGCTGAACCGGCCAGTCCCCGCGGACCGGGAACATCGTGCGCAGCGACTCGTGCCGGACGAGGACGTCGGTGAGGGCCGAGTTCAGCGCTCCCACATCGAGATCCCCACTCAGGGTCACGACGATCGGGATGTTGTAGGCGGCCGAGGTGGTGTCGAGCTGGTTGACGAACCACATCCGCTGCTGCGCGAACGACAGCGGAATGTCGTCGGGCCGGGTGCGGGCGGCCGACAACACCGGGCGGCCGGACGGCCCCGCCCCGGACTGTTCGATCCGGGCCGCCAGCGCCGCGACGGTGGGCGCCTCGAACAGGTCCCGCACCCCGCAGCGCAGTCGGTGCCGAGCAGCGCGCGCAGCCGCGCCGTGACCCGGGTGGCGCTCAGGGAGTTGCCGCCGAGGTCGAAGAAATCGGCGTCGGCGCCGACCCGCCCCAGTCCGAGTACGTCCGCGAAGACCCCGGCCACCGTTTCCTCGATCGGACCGGCCGGACTCCGGTAGTGCCCAGCCCCGGACAGCAGGTCGGGCTCCGGCAGCGCCGAGCGGTCCAGCTTGCCGACGGCCGTCAGCGGAATGCGTTCCAGCACCGCGATCGAGGTGGGCACCATGTGCGGGGGCAGACGGTCCGCCACGTGCCGGGTGACTTCGGCGGAGTCGAGGGAGCGGCCCGAAGACGGCACGACGTAGGACACCAGCAGGGTGTCACCCGCCGGCCCGCGGTGCGCGAGCGTGGCCGCGAATCCGACGTTCGGCTCCGACATCAGCGTGGCGTCGATCTCGCCGAGTTCGATGCGGAAACCGCGCACCTTGACCTGGAAATCGGTGCGTCCCACGTATTCGATGCTGTGGTCCGGCGTCCAGCGCACGATGTCGCCAGTGCGATACATCCGCTCACCGGGCCGGAACGGGTCGGCGACGAACCGCTCGGCGGTCAGTGCCTGCCGGCGGTGGTAGCCGCGGGCCAGACCCGCCCCGGCGAGATACAGTTCGCCCGCAACACCGACGGGGACCGGTTGCAGCCGGGTGTCGAGCACCAGTTCCGTCACGCCGCGGATCGGCCCGCCGATGGTGATCGGTTCCCCCGGGACCATCGGTGCGCCGATGTTGGACATGATCGTGGTCTCGGTCGGTCCGTACGCGTTGTACAGCCTGCGGCCGGGCGCCCAGCGGGCGACGAGTTCGGGCGGGCACGCCTCGCCGCCGAACACCAGGTCCGTGAGGTGCGTCAGCCCTGCTGGATCGAGTGACGCCAACGCGGCGGTGGTGATGAACGCGTGAGTGACGTTCCGGTCGGCCAGCAGCCGCGCGAGTTCGTCGCCGCCGAACACGGTGGGCGGCGCGATCACCATCGTCGCGCCAGCGCCGAACGCCTGGAGATACTCGAACAGCGACCCGTCGAAGCTCGGGGTGGAGAAGTGCAGGGTCCGGGATTGCGTTGTCGCACCGAAACGTTCGAGTTGGTCGAGGGCGAAGTTGTCCAGACCGCGGTGGGTGACCACCACACCCTTGGGCAGGCCAGTGGACCCCGACGTGTAGACGGCGTACGCGGCGGTGTCCAGCGTGACCGGTCCGCTCCGGTCGGCGTCGGTCACCGGTGTCCCCGGACGCTCGGCGCACTCGCTCGCGAAGCCGGGTTCGTCGAGGAGCAGCCAGTGCGTGTCCCCCGGGAGCCGGTCTCGGTGCCCGGTCGTGGTCAGGCCGAGCGTGACTCCGGAATCGACGAGCATGTGGGTGATGCGCTCGTCGGGGTAGTTCGGGTCGATCGGCACGAACGCCGCACCGGTCTTCGCCACCGCCCACACCGACAGCACCGAGTCGAGGGACCGCGGAATCCCGATGGCCACGAACGTCTCCGGGCCCGCCCCGCGTGCAATGAGGGCGCGGGCCAGACGATTCGACTGCTCGTCCAGCTCGCCGTAGGTGACGTCGACGTCCTCGTAGGACAGGGCGACCGCGTGCGCGTCGAGTGCGGCACCCTCCTCGAGGATCTGCGGCAGTGTGCGGGCCGATCCGCCGGGACTGCCGAGGACCGGCACCAGTTCGGCGCGCTCCCGGTCCGTCAGCAGCGACAGAGCGGCCAGCGGCCGGTCCGGACGGGTGCAGGCGTCGAGCACCCGGAGCACCCGGCCGGCGACGTCTGCGACGGTGTCCGCGGCGAAGACGTCCGGGAGGTACTCGAATTTCAGGTGCAGCCGCGCGTCGACCGACGCCACCAGGCTGAGCGGGTAGTGGGCGGCGTCCCGCGCGTCCACCCCGGTGACGCGCAGGCCGGCGATGTCGGTGTCGGTGGAGAGCCCGGCGCGGTCCACGGGGTACGACTCGAACACGGTCAACGTGTCGAACCCGACCTCCGGCCCCGCCGCGCCCTGAATCTCGGACAGGCCCAGATAATGGTGATCCAGCAGCGCCGCCTGCTCGGCCTGCACCCGTTCCAGCAGCGCACCGACGGTCTCGCCGGGGCGCAGCCGGATCCGGACGGGGAGGGTGTTGATGAACAGGCCGACCATCGTCTCGATGCCCGCCAACTCGGGCGGCCGCCCCGACACGGTGGCACCGAACAGCACGTCGTCGCGAGCGGTCAACGCGCCCAGCACGATCCCCCACGAGACCTGGACGAGAGTGTTCACGGTCAGCCCCCGCGAACGCGCGACGTCCCGCAACCGGGCGGTGCGCTCCTCGTCGAGGTCGAAGACGAACTCGTCGGACATCGTTGACAACCGGCCACCCCGGTCGGAGTGCGCCAGCAAGGTCGGACCGTCCACCCCGGCGAGAGCCCGGGCCCACACCTCCCGGGACGCGTCCTGATCGCGGCGGGTCATCCACGCCAGGTAGTCGCGGTATGCGCGGACGCGGGGCAGCGGCGACGCGTCCCCGTCGGTGGCGTACAGCGTCAGCAACTCCCGGACCAGCAACGGCATCGACCAGCCGTCGAGCAGGATGTGATGGTTCGTCGACACCAGCCGGTATCGGTTCGGCCCGGTCGCGATCAGCATGAACCGGATCAGCGGGGCGCGGGTCATGTCGAACGGGCGCAGCCGGTCCTCGGCCAGCAACCGTGTGATCTCGGATGCCGCGCCGTCCTCGCCGAGAGCCGTCAGGTCGACCTGGTGCCAGGGTGCGTGCACCCGTCGCCGGATCACGTGCACGGCGTTGCCCTCGGCGTCCCGGAGGAAGCCGGCGCGCAAGTTGTCGTGCCGGGCCAGCAGCGCATCGGCCGCGCGGCGCAATCGACGCGGATCCACGGCGCCGTCGAGTTCGAGGCTCATCTGCACCAGGTAGGCGTCGAGGGAGTCGTCGGCGAGTTCGGCGTGGAAGAGCATGCCGGACTGCAGCGGCGACAACGGCCATACGTCCGTCAGGTCAGGGCAACGGCTTTCGAGCGCTTCGATCGCGTCCTGGCGCAGTGCGACAAGTTCGAGGTCCGACGGCGTGAACCCGGTGCCGCCCGACTCCGCATGGGTGCCGAGCGCGGCGAGGGCCTGCAACCACAGCCCCGCGAGTTCCTCGACCTCCTCGCGGGCGAGGACCTCCGGTGGGTACGTCCACGTGGAACTCAGGAGGGGGCCGTCGCCCGAGTCGACGGTCATGGCATTGATGTCGACGACGGCCGCGACCGGGACGGCCGGGTTCTCGCGCAGTCCGGGTTCGTCGATCGGCGCCCACCCCTCCGCGGTCTCCGTGGCGGTCCCGCCCATTCTGCCGAGGTAGTTGAAGCTGACCTGGGGCATCGGCAGCGGTGAAAGAGACTGTGCCGTGTCGTCGTTCAGGTACCGGAGTAGCCCGAACCCGATGCCGTGGTCGGGGACGGCGAGGAGTTGTTCCTTCACCGACTTGAGTGCGGCCCCCGCGGACGGACCTGCCGCGAACGCGTCGTCGAGGTCGACCCCGCTGAGATCGAGTCGCACGGGGAAGATCGTGGTGAACCAGCCGATGGTGCGCGCGAGATCGGCGCCGGGCACCACCTGCTCTTCACGACCGTGGCCTTCGAGCCCGACCAGCGCGCCGGGAAGGTCGATGCCGCGGTGTCGCCGCCATCGCGTCAGCGCCATCGCCAGTGCCGTCAGCAGGGCATCGGCGACGCTGCCGTGGAACGCCCGTGGCACGGTCGTCAGCAGCGTCTCGGTCAGCGCGGCCGGAACAGATACCGAAAAGTCCGCGGCTTTGGCGGCGGTGTCCGACGCGGTCAACGGGCGCGACCCCAGCAGCGGGTCGGGTGCGTCCAGCACGCTGCGCCACAGGTCGAGTTCGGCGGCGCGCCGGGGCTCACGCGCGGCGTCGGCGAGGCCGTGCGCCCACCGGCGCATCGACGTCCCCGGCCGCTCCAGCACCGGTGCGCTGCCGGACTGCACTTGCGTGCACGCCGCGGCGAGGTCGGGGATCAGGATCCGCCAGGACACCCCGTCCATCGCCAGGTGATGCACGACGATCAGCACACGACCCGGACGTTCGCCTTCGTCGAACCAGACCACCTGCATCAGCACGCCCGACTCCGGGTCGAGCCGATCGAGAGCGCTGTCGAATTCGGCGCCGATCTCGTCCGCCCGGCCCCGGCGCAGCACGGTCGCCGCACGCACCGCCCCCTCGGCCTGCACCTCCATCGACCAGCCCGGTTGGGTGCTGGACGTGCGGTACAACCGCGCCCGCAAGACATCGTGCCGGTCCAGCACGGCCTGCAAGGCGCGCGTCAGGGTGTCTTCGGTCATCGTCGCCGGAAGGGTGAACAGCGCGGACTGCGCGTAGCGGCGGAAATCCCCGCCCCTGGCGAGCATCCACCGCACGATCGGTGTCAGCACGACCTCCCCGACCCCGCCGCCGGGCAGTTCGTCGAGAACCACCGCCTCGTCGTCCGTGCCGGCTGTCGCGGCCAGCCCGGCAACGGTCTTGCGCTCGAACACGTCCCGCGGCGAGATCAGTACCCCGGCGGCCTTGGCACGGGTGACCAGCTGGATCGACATGATCGAATCGCCGCCGAGGGCGAAGAAGGAGTCGTCGACACCCACTGAGTCGAGACCCAGGACCTCCGCGAACAGGCCGGCGAGGATGCGTTCGGTCTCGGTGACCGGTCCGCGGCCCGCGGTCACCCGCTGCCCGAAGTCCGGTTCGGGCAGCGCCTTCCGATCGAGTTTGCCGTTCACCGTCAGCGGCATTGCGTCGAGCACCATCACCGCGGCCGGCACCATGTGCGACGCCAATCGCTCCGTGGCCGCGTCGGCAATCACGGCCGGGTCGATTGCGACGCCGGCCTCCGGCACCACGTACCCCACCAACCGGTCGCCGCGCGCCGTTACCGCCGCCTGTGCCACCCCCGCGTTGGCGAGCAGGGCCGACTCCACCTCCCCGAGTTCGATCCGGTAGCCCTTCACCTGCACCTGGAGGTCGTTGCGGCCGAGGTACTCCAGCTGTCCGTGCGCGTTCCACCTGCCCAGATCGCCGGACCTGTACATCCGGGCCCCGGGCACGAACGGGTCGGCGACGAATCGGCCGGACGTGAGGGCGGCCCGGCCGAGGTAGCCGCGCGAGACCTGCGCCCCGGAGACGTACATCTCCCCGGTCACTCCCGGCGGCGCCGGGTGGAGTCGTCCGTCGAGCACGTACACGTGCAGTCCCGGCAGACCCCGGCCGATCAGCGACCCGGACGCCTCCTCCACGAGGTCCCGGTCGATCGGCAGGTGGGTGACGTGCACGGTGGTTTCCGTGATGCCATACATGTTCGCCAGCACCGGCGCGCTGTCGCCCCGGCGGGCGTACCAGCGCCGCAGTTGCCCGAAGTCGAGGGCCTCCCCGCCGAAGATCACGTACCGCAGCGAGAGATCGGGGCCACCGGCGAGGCGATCCTCCTCCGCCAATTGGTAGAAGGCGGTGGGGGTTTGGTTCACGACCGTGACGTGTTCGTCGCGCAGGAGACCGAGGAATTTCTCGGGTGAGCGCGCCGTGAAGTAATCCACCAGCACCAGTCGGCCGCCGTGCGCGAGCGCTCCCCACATCTCCCACACCGAGAAGTCGAATGCGGCGGAATGGAACATGGTCCACACGTCAGCCGGTCCGAACCCGAACAGCGTCTGCGTGTTCGCCATCAGCGTGACGACGTTGCGGTGCGAGACCTGCACGCCCTTCGGCTGCCCGGTGGAACCGGAGGTGTAGATCACGTAGGCCACGGAGTCCAGGTGCAGTGGCGTGCGGCGGTCGTCGTCGGTCACCGGCAGCGGCGACAGCGGCTGTAGTGCAGTCACGGTCGCGGGGTCGTCCACCACGATCACCGGCACCCCGGAGCTTCGGAAGGTCTCGGCGTCCGCGGCGGTGGTGAGCACACAATGCGGCCGAGCGTCACCGAGCAGGAAGGCCAGTCGCTCGGCGGGAGAAGCCACGTCCACCGGGAGGTACCCGGCGCCCGCCTTCACCACCGCCACCAGCGCCACGACGAGGTCGACCGACCGCGTCATCCCCACCGCCACCAATGTTTCCGCGCCCGAGCCCCGCGCCACCAGCAGTCGGGCGAGGCGGTTGGCCCGCTCGTCGAGTTCCCGGTACGTCACCGACGAGCCCTCGCACCGCACCGCGACGGCGTCGCCCTCGGACGCCACCGCCCGATCGAATAGATCGACCAGCGACAGCGGTGCGACGTCGGTCCCCGGCCGGTACGCGGAGGTGAGCACGAGTTCGCGTTCGGGCTCGTCCAGGATGTCGACGTCCCCGACGGGCGCGGCCGGGTCGGTGGTCACGGCCTCGATCACCCTCGCGAGGCGCTCCGCGAACCTCTCCACCGACGCACGATCGAAGACGTCAGTCGCGTAGCGGACACCGGCGTCGATCCCGGCGGGCACGCCCTGCTCGTCGACCCGCTCCACCAGGCTCAACTGCAGATCGAATTTCGCGACATCCAGATCGACGTCGAGCGACCGGGCGGTCAGCCCGGGCAGTTCCAGGTGGGTGCGGGTGGCGTTCTGGAATTCGAGCAGCACCTGGAACAGCGGTGAGTGCGCGGTGGACCGCTCGGGTGCGAGTTCGTCCACCAGTCGCTCGAACGGCAGGTCTGCGTGCTCGAACGCACCGAGGTCCACCGACCGCACGCCGGTGAGCAACTCGGCGAACGACGATCGCGCAGGCACCGGGGTGCGGAGTACCAGCGTGTTGACGAACATTCCCACGACGTCGTCCAGTGCGGCGTGGCCGCGGCCCGCGATCGGGGTTCCCACCACCACGTCTTCCGATCCCATCACTCTCGTCAGCAGCACGGCCAAGGCGGCGTGCACCACCATGAACAGCGTCGAATTACTCTGGTGTGCAAGGTCGGCCAGGGTCTTGTGGACGTCCGGTGGAATGCCGAACGGAACGACGGCCCCGACCAGGGACCGTTGCGCGGGCCGTGGCCGGTCGAGGGGCAGCGGCAGCACGTCCGGGATGCCGGACAACGTCCGGGTCCAGTAGTCGAGCAGACCGGAGATCATCGAATCGGGCTGCGTGCCGGTGCCCAGGGCCTCACGCTGCCACAGGCTGTAGTCGGCGTACTGCACGGGCAGCGGCGCCCAGCCGGGCGCCTGCTGCTGCACGCGCGCCGTGTAGGCGAGCATCACGTCGCGTGCCAGGGGCGCCATCGAGAAGCCGTC
Source organism: Rhodococcus pseudokoreensis (assembly GCF_017068395.1). NCBI lineage: Bacteria > Bacillati > Actinomycetota > Actinomycetes > Mycobacteriales > Nocardiaceae > Rhodococcus > Rhodococcus pseudokoreensis. Next base: position 2,440,015 of record NZ_CP070619.1, read on the forward strand.
GGCCGCGATGTGGTGCACGACGAGGGCGAGGACGTGCCGCTCGGGGGTGAGTTGCAACAGCCGCACGCGAAGCGGAAGGTCCTCGGTGACATCGAATCCGACGCCGAAGAACGCGGCGAGCGAATCCCGGAGCGCCCCTTCGGCAACCGGGACCGCCTGGAGGTCGGGGGTGACGAGCGCGGAATCGGCGATCATCTGCCGGGGACCGTCCGCGGAACCGGGGAACACGGTGCGCAGCGATTCGTGTCGCTCCAGGACGTCGCCGAGTGCCGCCCGCAGTGCATCCAGATCGAGTGCCCCGTCCAGGTGCATCGCGACCGGAATGTTGTAGGCAGGTGAGGACGTGTCGAACTGGTTGACGAACCACATCCGCTGCTGCGCTAGGGACAGCGGAATCCGCTCGGGCCGCGGCCTCGCGGTGAGTGCCGGGGAGGCGGAACTCGTCATCATCTCGGAGTCGATCCGGACGGCGAGATCGCACACCACGGGTGCGTCGAACAGCGCCGCGACACCCAAGTCGGTGTCCAGCGCGCTGTTGATGCGTCCCACCGCCCGGGTGGCACTGAGCGAGTCTCCGCCGAGGTCGAGGAAGCTGTCGTCGGCGCCGACGCGGTCGATGCCGAGGACGGCGGCGAAGGCGGACGCGACCGCTTCTTCCGCGGGTGTCGTCGGTGCGCGGTATCCGCGGGTGGTCGTGCCGAAGTCGGGTTTCGGCAGAGCTTTCCGATCGAGTTTGCCGTTCACCGTCACCGGCAACTCCGGCAACACCACCACCACCGACGGCACCATGAACCCCGGCAACGCGACCGCCGCCGACTCCCGCACCGCCCGCTCGTCCACCACCATCCCGGCCACCGGCACCACATACCCCGCCAGATACTCCCCCGCCGCCCCGTCTCCACGCAGCACCACCACCGCCTGCGCCACCTCCACCCGGCGCAACAACACCGCCTCGACCTCACCCAACTCGATCCGCTGACCCCGCAACTTCACCTGAAAATCCGTGCGACCCAGATACTCGAGCTCCCCCGAGGGCAACCACCGAACCCGGTCCCCCGTCCGATACAAGCGAGTACCCGCCCCGAAGGGATCTGCCACGAACCGATCCGCCGTCAGATCCGCCCGCGCCTGATACCCCCGCGCCAACTGCACCCCACCGAGGTATAGCTCACCCGCCACCCCCACCGGCACCGGCCGCAACCGCCCGTCCAACACGAACGTTTGCGTATTCCACACCGGCGCCCCGATCGGCACCACCACCCGATCCGCGTCGGTGACTTCGTGGAACGTCACATCCACCGCAGCCTCGGTCGGGCCGTACAAGTTGTGCAACTCCGCCCCGCTGCCCTCGCGCAGCCGTGCCGCGGTCGGCGCGGGCAGCGCCTCTCCGCTGGTGAACACCCGGCGTAACGCGCCGCACGCCTCCACGTTCGCGCCCGCCAGAAACACCTCGAGCATCGACGGCACGAAATGCACCGTCGTGACCGACTCCTCGCGGATCACCCGCTCGAGGTACGCCGGGTCGCGGTGCCCGTCCGGGGCGGCGATCACCAACCGAGCCCCACACAGCAACGGCCAGAACAACTCCCACACCGACACATCGAACGTCACCGGAGTCTTCTGCAACACCACATCATCGGAGTCCAGCGGATACCGATCCTGCATCCACAACAACCGATTCACAATCCCCGCATGCGGAACCGACACCCCCTTCGGGCGACCCGTCGACCCCGACGTGAACATCACATACCCCGGATGCTCCGGCCGCAGCCGCGACAACCGTTCACCGTCCCCCACCGGACCCGCAGGCAATCCCGACACATCCAGAATATCCACCGCGACCGACCCCGCGAACACCCCCGCATCCGCGGCAGTGGTCAACACCAGCACCGGATCAGCCGTGCCGACGACGTACCCGATCCGCTCCGACGGCTGATCCGGATCTATCGGCACATACGCCCCACCCGCCACCACCACCGCATACATCCCCACCACCATGTCCACCGACCGCCGCACCGCCACACCCACCGACGACTCCGGACCCACCCCCACCCCGATCAACCACCGCGCCAACCGATGCACCCGCCCGGCAAACTCCCCATACGACAACACCACACCCTCGAACACCACCGCCGGAGCATCCGGAGACAGCACCACCTGCGCCTCGAACAACTCCACCAACGTCGAACTCGGCACCACGTGCGACGTCGCATTCCACGACCCGACCACCAACCCCCGCTCAGCCGCGCCCAGAACCTCCACATCACCGACCACGGTGTCCGGATCATCGGCGATCGTCGCGAGGATCCGGAGCAGGCGGTCGGCAAACGTGGTGACAGTGGCCCGGTCGAGGATTCCCGGCTGGTACCGCAGACTCAGCCGCAGGCGCGGTTCGACGATCGTGAGCAGCGTGACCGGGTAGTGCGTCGCGTCTCGGGCATCGAGACCGGTTACCCGCACGCCACCGATGTCGGTGCTCTCGTCCAGCCCGGACGTGTCGATCGGGTACGACTCGAACACCGACAGCGTGTCGAACAGGTTGCCCAGGCCCACCCGCGACTGGATGTCGCCGAGGCCGAGGTGATGGTGGTCGAGCAGGGCCGTCTGCTCGCCCTGCAGGCGGGTGAGCAGTCCCGCGACGCTCTCGTCCGGGTCCAGTCGCACGCGCACCGGCACCGTGTTGATGAACAGGCCCAGCATGTTCTCGACACCGGACAGTTGCGGCGGTCGGCCGGACACGGTGGCGCCGAAGATCACGTCGTCGCGGGAGACCAACCGGGACAACAGCATCCCCCACGCGGCCTGGATCACCGTGTTCATCGTGACACGAGCGCGTTCGGCTGTCGTCGCGAGTGCGTCGAGAATCCCGGCGGGCAGATCGACGTCGAGTTCGTGGGGCACACCGTAGAGCGCCGCGGACGCGTGCGGCGCCACCAGCGTCGGTTCCTCGACACCGTCGAGTGCTCGTTCCCAGGCCCGGGCCGACCGTTTCGTGTCCCGGTTCGCCACCCATTCCAGGTACGTGCGATACGAGGGCGGCTGCGGCAGTGCGGCCGGGTCGCCGCCCGAGGCATAGCGGACCAGCAGTTCCCGTACCAGCAGCGGCATCGACCAGCCGTCGAGGACGATGTGGTGGTTCGTGATCGACAGCACGAAACTGCCTGGTGCGGTGTGGAACAGCGTCAGGCGGAGCAGGGGTGGCCGGGCGAGATCGAATCGGGTACTGCGGTCCTCGTCGAGCAGTCGCGCTAGTTCCGACTCGGTTCCGGCGACGGTGAGATCGACCTCCCGCCACGGCACCTCCACCGCGTCGAGAACGAGCTGCGCGGGCACCCCGTCGTCGTAGACGAACGCGGTGCGCAGATTCGCGTGGCGGGCCAGCAGTCCGGCGGCGGCCGCGCGCAGGCGCACCGTGTCGACCGCGCCCTCGAAATCGATCCGCAGTTGGGCCGTGTAGACGTCCATCGACTCCGCGGCCAGCGAGGCATGGAACAGCAACCCGGCCTGCAGCGGAGACAGCGACCACACGTCCTGCAGCGCCGGGAACCGCCCCTCCCAGCGGTCGATCTGCTGCTGGTTCGCCGGCACCAGCGGAAGGTCGGACGGTGTCAGCCCGCCCGCGTCCGGTCGTGCCGTGTGCGCGGCGAGACCCTCCAGGGCACGGCGCCACAGTTCCGCGAACGCCGCGACCTCGGTCTCGGGGAGGACGCCGGTCGGGAACGCGAACGACGCCCGTAGCCGGGGGCCCTCAGGGGTGTCGGAGACGAAGGCGTTGATGTCGATGACGGACGCGACGGGCATGTCGGCGTTCCTGGTGCCGCCGAGTGTGCTCTCCACCGGCAGCCAGTCGTCGCCTCCGCCGGTGAGGGTCACGCGGCCGAGGTAGTTGAAACCGACTTGCGGAGAGCGGAATCGGCGGAGGGCCTCCGACGTCTCGTCGTCCAGGTAGCGCAGCAGTCCGAAGCCGATGCCGTGATCCGGGATCGCGAGCAACTGTTCCTTGACGGCCTTGACCGCCTGCCCCGCCGCGGCGCCGCCTGCCAGGGCGTCGTCGACATCGAGTCCGGTGAGGTCCAATCGCGCCGGATACACGGTGGTGAACCATCCGACGGTGCGGGACAGGTCCGCGCCCGGGACGATCTGCTCCTCGCGGCCGTGCCCCTCGAGGGTGAGCAGCGCGTCCGAGACGGCGGCGCCGCGTTCCCGTCGCCAGGCGATCAGCGCCAGGGTGACCGCGGTGAGCAGGCCGTCGCCCACCGTCCCGTGGAATGCGTCCGGCAGCGTGGTGAGCAGGGCGTCGGTCACCGCCGGCGGCACGTCGACCGTGACGGTGCCGACGGTCGCGTCCACGTCGATCGCGGGATCCAGGGGGCGCGAACCGATCAGCGGATCGGGGCCGTCGAGGATCTTCTCCCACGATGCGAGTGCGCCCGTCCGGGTGGGCACGGCCTCGGCCAGTCCGTGCGACCACCGTCGCATCGACGTCCCGACTGCCGGCAGCGCAGGTGTGAGTCCGGCCTGGAGTCGGCCGGCCGCCGACGCGAGGTCCGCGACGAGAATCCGCCAGGACACACCGTCGACCACGAGGTGGTGCACCACGACGAGCAGTCGCCCGACGTCGTCCGGAACGTCGAACCAGACCACGCGCACCATGCGGGCGGCGGCCGGGTCCAGGTGGTCGGCCGCGGCCTCGAGTTCGGTGCCGGCGAGTGCGGTGAAGTCTTCGCCCCGCACCGCGTCGACAGGCACCCGGCGGACGTCCGCCGGTACCGAACCCGCAGGCAGCACGTCCATGCCGTCCGCGGACACCCGTGCCCGGAGCATGTCGTGCCGGTCAAGTACCGCCTCGACGGCGCCGACGAGCACCTCGTGAGTGAGACCGGCGGGGGCCGCCAGCAGTAGCGCCTGCGAGAACCTGTCGAGCCGTCCGCCGCTGCGCTCGAACATCCAGCGCGCGACCGGTGTCAGCGGCAGGGGGCCGACGCCGGCACCCGGCAACTCGCCGAGAGCGACGGTGCCGTCGTGGTCGAATCGCGCGGCCGCGGCGAGTCCGGCGACGGTTCGATGGTCGAATACGTCGCGGGGAGAGAGGATCACACCGGCGGCGCGTGCGCGGGCCACCAACTGGATCGACAGGATGCTGTCGCCGCCGAGGGAGAAGAACGAATCGTCCGCGCCGACCGAATCGAGTCCGAGCACGTCCTCGAACAGTCCGGCGAGAAGTTCCTCGGTCTCGGTCTGCGGCGGCCGGCTTCCGGGCCCGGTGAAGTCGGGTGCCGGAAGGGCTGTGCGGTCGAGCTTTCCGTGAACGGTCAGGGGAAGCGAGTCGAGTACCACCAGCGCGGCCGGAACCATGTACGACGCCAACCGGCCGGCGACGAAGTCGAGCACTGCCCGCGAATCGATTGTCGCACCGGCTTCGGGCACCAGATACCCGATCAGCCGATCGCCGGCGCCGTCGGCGTTCCACACGCTCGCCGCCGCGTGGGCCACGGACTCGTGGGTGAGCAGCGCCGACTCGACCTCGCCGGGTTCGATCCGGAAGCCCCGGATCTTCACCTGGGAATCGGTGCGCCCGAGGTACTCCAACTGACCGTCGGCCAGCCAGCGCGCCCGGTCCCCGGTGCGGTACATCCGGCTTCCCGGCGGACCGAACGGATCGGCGACGAAGCGTTCGGCGGTGAGCGGGTACCGCCTGCGGTAGCCGCGTGCAAGGGCCGGACCTGCGAGGTACAACTCCCCGGCGACACCGGCAGGTACCGGGTGCAGTCGTGCGTCCAGCACGGTCTCGGCGAACCCGAGGGTGGGTGTGCCGATGGTGACCGGTTCGCCCGGCACCAGTTGGTCGCTGATACTCGACACGACCGTTGCCTCGGTCGGCCCGTACGCGTTGAACATGCGCCTGCCCGGCGCCCACCGGGCGACCAGTTCGGGCGGACACGCCTCCCCGCCGGTCACGACGCACTCGAGCGCGGTGAGTCCCGCGGGGTCGACCGACGCGAGTGCCGCGGGAGTGACGAAGCAGTGCGTGACCCGCTCGGTTTCGAGCAACTGCGCCAGTTCGGCGCCGCCGTAGACGGACGGTGGTGCGATCACCATCGTCGCTGCCGCGCCGATCGCCAGCAGCAGTTCGAGGATGGACGCATCGAAACTCGGTGATGCGAAGTGCAGGGTCCGGGATTCGGGTGTCGTGCCGAACGTCTCCCTCTCCTGTGCCGCGAAGGCGGCGAGACCACGGTGGGTGGTGATCACGCCCTTGGGTGTGCCCGTCGACCCCGACGTGTAGATGAGGTACGCCGGATTGTCGGCCCGGATGGGCGCGATCCGCTCGTCGTCGGTGATCGCCGACGACGGATGGCGCGACAGATCGTCCTCGATGCCGGGGGCGTCCAGCACCAGCCAGGGCACGACGTCGGGCAGTGCGCCACGTTGCGCGGATCCGGTCAGCCCGCATACGGCGCCGGAGTCGGTGAGCATGTATTCGATCCGCGCCGGTGGGTGGTTCGGGTCCACGGGGAGGAACGCCGCCCCCGATTTCGCGATCGCCCAGACGGCCAGTATGGATTCCACGGACCGCGGCACACACAGTGCGACCACCGACTCTGGCCCGACACCGCGCTCTATCAGCATGCGGGCCAACCGGTTCGATCGCCTGTCGAGGTCTGCGTAGCGCACGGCACTGCCGGCGAAGACCAGGGCAGTGGCCTCCGGATCGTGCGCGACCGCGTCGGCCATCAGGTCCGGCAGCGTCCGCGGCGCGACGGCGGCACCACCCGGCACCGGGGAGAGCAGGGCACGCTCCAAAGATCCGAGGATGTCGATGTCGCCGACCCGGGCGCCGGGGTCGGCGGTGACCGCCGCGAGGATGCGCACGAGTCGTTCCGCGAACCCGATCGCCGTGTCCTCGTCGAAGAGGTCGGTGGCGTAGCCGAGACCCGCGGCGATGCCTGCCGGGTTGCCGTGTTCGTCGAATTGCTCGGCCAGGGTCCATTGCAGATCGAAGTTGGCGGTGTCGATCTCGAAGTCGATGTTCCGGACCTGCAGGTCCGGCAGTTCCAGTGTGGGGCGCTCGATGTCCTGGAACTCGAGCATCACCTGGAACAGCGGCGCGTACGCCGTCACCCGGGACGGGCTCAGGACCTCCACCACCCGTTCGAACGGAACCTCCGCGTGCGTGAAGGCACCCAGATCGGTTTCCCGGACACGACCGAGGAACTCGGCGAAGGTGTCGTCGCCGTCGACGTGGGTGCGCAGGACGAGGGTGTTGACGAACATGCCGACCACGTCGTCGAGTTCGCGTTCGCCGCGACCGGCGATCGGCGTCCCGACGGCGATGTCGTCCGCGCCGCTCACGCGTGCCAGCACGACCGCCAGCGCGGCATGCAACGTCATGAACACCGTGGTGGTGTGTTCCCGCGCCAGCCTCACGACGCCGGCATGAATGTCCGGGTCGATCACGAACTCGACGTGACCGCCGCGAAGGGACCGGACCGCGGGCCGCGGTCGGTCGGTGGGCAGCTCCAGCAGTTCGGGCAGGTCCGACAGCGTGGTGGTCCAGTAGGCGATCTGCCGCGAAATGGGCGACTGTTCATCGGATTCCGATCCCAGCCACTCCCGCTGCCACAGCGCGTAGTCGGCGTACTGCACGTCCAGGGGCGCCCAGTCCGGGGCGGACCCGTTCGCCCGGGACGCATACGCGGCCATGACGTCCCGGGCCAGCGGTGCCATCGAGAAGCCGTCGGCGGCGATGTGATGCACCACCACCGCGAGCACGTGCACGTTCTCGTCGAGCCGGAACAGTCGCGCGCGCAACGGCAATTCCGTGGTCACGTCGAATCCTGCGGACAGCAGTGTCAGCGATTGTTCGCGGAGTTCGGCTTCACCGGGCACACTGACCGGAGCGAGGTCGGGCACTGCACTCGCCGCGGGCAGGATCACCTGGCGGGGGCCGTCGTCGGCGAGGGGGAAGACGGTGCGCACGGCCTCGTGCCGTTCGATGACGTCCGCGACCGCCGACTGAAGCGCGTGCACGTCGAGCCGGCCGTCGAGCCTCAGCGCGAAGGCGACGTTGTAGGCGGAGGAGGACGTGTCGAACTGGTTGATGAACCACATCCGCTGCTGGGCCGGCGACACGGGGACTTCCGCGGTGCCTTCCCTCGGTTTCAGCGGGGGGTGGGCCTCGAGCCCGTCCTGCGACTCGGCCAGCAATGCCAGACCCGCGACGGTGGGGGCATCGAACACGTCGCGTAGTCCGATCCGGTCTCCGACGACCGCATTGATCCGGGCCACCAACCGGGTGGCGATCAGCGAGTTCCCACCGAGGTCGAAGAAGTTGTCGTGTGCGCCCACCCTGCCCAGCCCGAGCAGGTCGGCGCAGACGGCGGCCACGATCTCCTCGATGGGAGTCCGGGGCGCCACGAAACCTTCGGTCGTGCCGCCGAATTCAGGTGTCGGCAACGACTTTCGATCGAGCTTGCCGTTCACCGTCACCGGCAACTCCGGCAACACCACCACCACCGACGGCACCATGAACCCCGGCAACGCAACCGCCGCCGACTCCCACACCGCCCGCTCGTCCACCACCATCCCGGCCACCGGCACCACATACCCCGCCAGATACTCCCCCGCCGCCCCGTCCCCACGCAGCACCACCACCGCCTGCGCCACCTCCGGCCGGCGCAGCAACACCGCCTCGACCTCACCCAACTCGATCCGCTGACCCCGCAGCTTCACCTGAAAATCCGTACGCCCCAGATACTCCAACTCCCCCGAGGACAACCACCGAACCCGGTCCCCCGTCCGATACAAGCGGGTACCCAACCCGAACGGGTTCGCCACGAACCGGTCCGCCGTCAAATCCGCCCGCCCCGCATACCCCCGCGCCAACTGCACACCACCGAGATACAACTCCCCCGCCACCCCCACCGGCACCGGCCGCAACCGCCCGTCCAACACAAACGTCTGCGTATTCCACACCGGCACCCCGATCGGCACCACCACCCGATCCGCCTCGGTGACTTCGTGGAACGTCACATCCACCGCAGCCTCGGTCGGGCCGTACAAGTTGTGGATGCGGGCCTCGGGAACCATCGTCCGCATCCTCGTCGCCGTCTGCGCGGGCAGCGCCTCGCCCGAGGCGAACACCCGCCGCAGGGTCGTGCAGCGCGCCGCGGCCGGCTCGGCGGCGAACACCGCCAGCATCGAGGGAACGAAATGCACTGTGGTCACACCGTGTTCGACGATCAGCTCGGAAAGGTATGCCGGGTCGCGATGCCCGTCCGGGGCGGCGATCACCAACCGCGCCCCACACAGCAACGGCCAGAACAACTCCCACACCGACACATCGAACGTCACCGGCGTCTTCTGCAACACCACATCATCGGATACCAACGGATACCGATCCTGCATCCACAACAACCGATTCACAATCCCCGCATGCGGAACCGACACCCCCTTCGGCCGACCCGTCGACCCCGACGTGAACATCACATACCCCGGATGACCCGGCCGCAGCCGCGACAACCGCTCCCCGTCCCCCACCGGACCCGCAGGCAATCCCGACACATCCAGCCTGTCCACCGCGACCGACCCCGCGAACACCCCCGCATCCGCGGCAGTGGTCAACACCAGCACCGGAGCAGCCGTATCCAGCACATACCCGATCCGCTCCGACGGCTGATCCGGATCTATCGGCACATACGCCCCACCCGCCACCACCACCGCGTACATCCCCACCACCATGTCCACCGAACGCCGCACCGCCACACCCACCGACGACTCCGGACCCACCCCCACCCCGATCAACCACCGCGCCAACCGATGCACCCGCGCAGCAAACTCCCCATACGACAACACCACACCCTCGAACACCACTGCCGGAGCATCCGGAGACCGCACCACCTGCGCCTCGAACAACTCCACCAACGTCGAACTCGGCACCGCGCGCGACGTCGCATTCCACGACCCGACCACCAAATCCCGCTCAGCCGCGCCCAGAACCTCCACATCCCCCACCGCAGAATCCGCATCCCGCCCACACGTCTCCAGGACCCGGACGAACCGCTCCCCGAACCCCACCACCGTCGCCCGGTCGAACACGTCGGACGCGAATGTGAACGATGCGGCGATACCCGCTCCGGTCCCCGTCGCGTCGTACTGCTCGGTGAGCGTCAATTGCAGGTCGAACTTGGAGACACCGGGGTCGACGTCGACGGTTTCCACCGTCAGACCCGGCAGGTCCACATGGACCGGGGCGGTGTTCTGGAACTCCAGCAAGATCTGGAACAGCGGTGAGTACGCGGTCGAACGGGTCGGCGCGACGGCGTCCACCACGCTCTCGAAGGGCACGTCGGCGTGCCCGAACGCCGCCAGATCCGACTCCCGCACCCGGGACAGCACGTCGGCGAACGTCGCGGCGGGGTCGACGGCGGTCCGCAGGACCAGGGTGTTGACGAGCATCCCCACGACGTCGTCGAGTGCTTCCTCGCCGCGACCGGCGATCGGCGTCCCGATCGCGACGTCTCCGGTGCCGCTCAGCCGGGCGGTCAGCACCGCGAGCGCCGCGTGCATCACCATGAACATCGTGGAATCGTGTTGCCGCGCGAGGAGGAGAAGCGCCCGATGGTCTTCCGCAGAAACGGTGAACCGGACGGTCCCGCCGCGGAGCGCCCTGTCGGTGGGCCTCGGTCGGTCGAGGGGAAGGTCGATCGCGTCGGGGAGGCCGGACAGCGTCTGCCTCCAGTACTCCACTTGCGCCGACATCACGCTGGCGGGATTGTCTTCGCGGCCGAGGGCGGCCCTCTGCCACAGGCTGTAGTCGGCGTACTGCACGGGCAGCGGCCGCCAGTCCGGCGACTGTTGTTGCACCCGCACCGAGTACGCGACCATCAGGTCGCGGGCGAGTGGTGCCAGCGACGCTCCGTCCGCCGAGATGTGGTGCACCACCAGCATGAGAACGTGGTGGTCCCGGCCGGTCCGGAACAGGGCGCCGCGGACGGGCACCTCGGTGCTCACGTCGAAGCCCCGCCCGGCCAACTCGGCCATTCGCGCGCGCAACGCCGCCTCGTCCTCGACTGTTTTCGGGTCCAGGTCCGGAATCATCCCGCCGAGTGGCTGGATCACCTGATGCGGTCCGTCCACGGACGCCGGATATACGGTGCGCAGCGATTCGTGTCGGTCGAGGATGTCCCCGACCGACGCTCGGAGTGCCGCCACGTCGAGGGTTCCGTTGAGGCGCAACGCCATCGGGATGTTGTAGGCGGGCGATGAGGTGTCGTACTGATTGACGAACCACAGGCGCTGCTGGGCAAGCGAGAGCGGGATCCGGTCGGGACGCTGCTGCGCGACGAGGTCCGGGCGGCCCGAGGGCCTCGCGTGCGCACTCCCGATGCGTTCCGCCAACGCCTCCACGGTCGGCGCCTCGAACAGGGTCCGCACCACGAGTTCGACGCCGAGTGCGGCATTCACCCGTGCGACGACCCTCGTCGCGACGAGCGAATTTCCGCCGAGGTCGAAGAAGCTGTCGTCGAGACCGATTCGCTCCACGCCGAGGACGTCCGCGAACACCCGCGCGACGGCCTTCTCCTCCGCGGTGGCGGGGGCGCGGAATTCGGCGGTCGTGGACAGGAATTCCGGCGCGGGCAATGCGGCTCGATCGAGTTTCCCCGCCGGTGTCAGCGGCAACTCGTCCAGTATCACGATCGCCGCAGGCACCATGTACGTCGGTAGTTGCCGTGCGGTGTGGTCCGTCAACTCGGTCACGGTGACGTGCTGCCCGGCGGCGGGCAGCACGTACGACACGAGCACCGGGTCGCCGGACGGCGCCGTGCGCTGTATCGTCGCCGCGGTCCGCACCCCCGGATGGGTGTGGAGGACCGTGTCGATCTCGCCGAGTTCGATGCGGAATCCGCGCACCTTGACCTGGAAATCGCTGCGGCCCAGATACTCCAGTGTGCGGTCGCTTTGCCACCGCACCACGTCCCCGGTGCGGTACATCCTCTCGCCGGGGCCGCCGAACGGGTCGGCCACGAACCGTTCCGCTGTGAGTGCCGACCTGGCGTGGTACCCGCGAGCGAGGCCGTCGCCGGCGATGTACAACTCCCCGGCCACGCCGGCGGGCACCGGTTTCAGCCGTTCGTCGAGGACGACCTCGCGGAATCCGCGGAGCGGGCCGCCCAGCGTGACGGCGCCGTCCGGGGACAGCGGTGCGCTGATGTTCGACATGACGGTGGCCTCGGTGGGCCCGTACGCATTCGACAGCCGGCGGCCGGGCGCCCACCGCTGCACCAGTTCCGGAGGACACGCCTCGCCGCCGAACACCACGTCCCGGAAGTCGGAGAGTCCGTCCGGCTCGATGGTGCCGAGCGCCGCGGTGGTGACGAATCCGTGAGTGACCTTTTCCGACTGCAGGAACCGGGACAGTTCCTCGCCGCCGTAGATCGTGGGCGGGGCGATCACCATGGTCGCGGCGGCGGCGAACACGTGCAGGTACTCGGAGACGGACGCGTCGAAACTCGGTGTGGAGAAGTGCAGAATCCGGGAAGTCTGCGTCGCACCGGATCGGGTGCGTTGCTCGGCCGCGAAGTTGTCCAGACCGCTGTGGGTGACCACGACCCCTTTGGGTCTGCCCGTCGAACCGGACGTGTAGATCACGTACGCCGGATTCTCCGGGCGGAGCGGCCGAACCCGGTCGGCGTCGGTGACGGCGGACAAAGGTCGACTCGCACAGTGCAACCGGAACTCGTCTTCGTCGAGCACCAGCCAGGGCACCGATCCGGGGAGCCGGGAACGCACGGCCGACACGGTCACGCCCAGTGCGGCTCCCGAATCGCCGAGCATGTGCTCGATCCGCTCCGCCGGGTAGTTCGGGTCGGCGGGCAGGAACGCGGCCCCGGCCTTGGCGACCGCCAGCATCGACAGCACCGACTCGATCGAGCGGGTCATGCCCAGTGCCACGACATTCTCCGGCCCGATGCCGTGCTCGATCAGGACGCGGGCCAGTTGGTTGGAGCGCTCGTCCAATTCCCGGTACGTCACGTCGATCCCGAGATACGAGAGCGCGATACCGGTGGGGTTGGCTTCCGCTGCCGCCGAGAACAATTCGGGTAGCGTGCGCCCCGGTTGCCCTTTGACACCGGGTACCGGCACGAGGGTGGCGCGTTCGGTGTCGGACAGGATGTCGATGTCGCCGACAACGCGATCGGGGTCGCCGGTGACCGCCTCCAGGATTCGGCGGAATCGTTCGCCGAGTCGACGAACCGTGCCGGGGTCGAACAGGTCGGTGGCGAACCCGAGGGTCACGGTGATGCCGGCCGGGATGCCGTCGGCGTCGACGGTCTCCGCCGCGGTGACGCGGAGGTCGAATCGTTCGATCCCGAGGGTTCCGGCCGCGTCGCCGCACTCGAACAGCATCTGGACGATCGGCGAGTAGGCGGGCGAATCACGGACCGCGAGCGCCCCGACCACCCGCTCGAACGGGACGTCGCGGTGCTCGAACGCCTCCCGGTCGACGTCGCGAACGTGACGGAGATGCTGGGTGAAGGTCGCGTCCGGTTCGGCGCGGGTCCGGAGCACGACGAGGTTCTGCCCACGGTCCACTGTGGCCGTCGTTCCGACCGCGACCTCCGGGGCGCCGGAGAGCCTGCTCAGCAGCACGGCCGCGGCCGCGTGCAGAACGCTGAACGTGGTGGTGTCGTGTTCGTCTGCCAGCGCCCGCAGTCCGCGGTGAGTCTCGGCCCCGATCGGGACGTCGACGCGGTCGGCGTTCCCGGACTGCGTGGGCGGCCGGGCCCGATCGGACGGCAGGTGCAGCACCTCGGGCATCCCCGACAGCCGATCGGTCCAGTACGCGAGGTGGTGCGCCTCGCGGCGTCGCCGCTCGCCTTCGCGGGCGGTCGCCTCGTGAACGTTCGCGAGCCGTGCCTGCGGATCCGCCGAGACGAATTCTTCCAGCAGTTCGACGAAGTGCCGGTGGTGCCGTCGCAGCGCCGCATCCTGGTACCGGTTCGGGTTGGCCCGGAAATCGACGAAGATCTCCGCCGGCGTCCCACTCGGATACACGTTGACCAGGAGGTCTTCCACCGGGCCCGACGTGACGATGTGGTATTCGCCGACCAGGGGGCCGAGCACCACGTCCTGGTGGAACAGCATGACGTTGACCATGGGTCCGTGCAGTTCCGCGACACCGCCGGCGCCGGCGTCGCGGCGGATGTCCTCGACGCTGCACCGCTGATGCCGCAACGCGCCCATCAGCTCTCGCCTGACCTGCGACACGAGTTCCGCGACTGCCCCGCTCTCGTCGACGGTGATCGGCAACGGTGCGACGCTGACCGTCATCCCGCCGGAATTGCGCAGCAGCGACGTGGTCCGCCCGGACATCGGAACATTGACGAGGACTTCGGTTTTCGCCGTGGCCCGCGACAGGTAGCAGGCGAAGGCGGCGATGATCGTGACGGCCGCCGCGGCCGTGGCCTGGCTGTCGGAACTCTGGATGCCGGACGCGGCCGCCTCGGACAGCAGCGCACTCTCGACCTTGCTCCTGGCGAGTGCGGGCGCGGGCGCGTCGGCCAGCGTCGACCCGCCGATTCCCTCGACGCGCGTGGCCCAGTACTCCCGATCGGCCACGAAGCGATCGGACGCCCGGTAGAGGGCGTCGACGTCGTACAGTGCGCGCAGCGTCGCGGCCCGGCTCGGATCCGGTTCGCGACCCGCGACCGCGGCCGAATACCGGTGCGCGATGCGGTTGATCAGCGTCATGGCACCGTAGCCGTCGAGCGCGACGTGGTGAATGCGGCTGTACCACAGGTAATGCGCCTCGCCCACGCACAGGATCGACGTCTCGAACAGCCGATCGGCTTCGAGGTCGAGTGGCGCCTGGTAGTCGCGGTCCATCCATTCGTGCGCAGCGGCGACCGGGTCGTCGTCGCAGCGAAAGTCGACGAACTCGATGGACGTGTCCGTGGTGTGGTCCACGTACTGCATCGGCCTGCCGTCGACCTCGACGACCTTGAGGAACGGCGACTGGAACTCGCGGGCCACCACGATGGTCTCGCGTCGCAGCAGGTCGACGTCGAGGTCGCCGTGCAACTCCACGTAGTGCGCTACGGAGATCGGCACCGCGGGGTCGAGTTGCTGCGCGAACCAGGTGGCACGCTGCGCCGCGGACAGCGGGAACGAGGCCGCCTCCGAATCGTCTGCAGCCGGCTTTCGCGTGTCTGGGGACTTCACGGTGGTTCCTCCCCGTAGGGTATCCCCGACCGTCGACGTCGTGAGTGCGTCCGGATCCTGACTCGCGAATGCGGGAGGCGGTGACTTTTCCCCGCCCCCCAGATCGATCGTTCGCCGTCCACAGGGCGCACAGACCCCATCGTTGCACAGCGGCGTGGCCGCATTCAGCCGATTCGGTCGTCGCGGCTCGGGGTCCGATCGGCGTCCAGATACCTCGACAGCACCGGGCCGATGACGGCGAGGGACTGCGGCTCGATCATGTCGTTGTGCCCGCAGTCCACCGGATGCTCGATGATCCGGCCGGTCACCAGCGGCCGCCACTCGTTCGCCGACCGGGCGCGGGTGGTGCCGTCGTCTTCGCCGGTCGCGGGGAAGATCAGCAGCTCACCGTCGTAGACCTGCGGCTCGAACCGGTGGACGAGTTCCCGCGAATTCTCGTATCCGGCGTTGATCCGCTCGAGGTGTTCTCCGCGCAGTCCGGAGTCGCTACCCCACGATTCGTTGAGCAGTTGCGCGGCCCGTTCGTACGTGAGTTCGCCGTCGGTGGCGACGACGAGACCCAGCCCGCGGAGCAGATCCCGCATGTCGAGTTTCCCGAACAGCGGGTCCTCGCCGTTGTCGGGATAACTGTCCATGACGGCGAGGGTCGCGACGTTTTCGCCTGCCCGCTGGAGTTCGACGGCCATCGCGTGGGCGATGACCCCGCCCAGTGACCAGCCGAGCAGGTCGTACGGTCCCTCCGGCTGAATGGCCTTCATCTCCTCGACGTACCGGTGCGCGAGTTGCTCGATCGACCGGTACTCGCCGTCCCCGCTGATCGTGGGCAGTTGCAGACCGTACGCGCGGCGGTCGGCGGGCAGATACCGGACGAGGCCCGCGTACCCCCAGGACAGCCCGATTCCCGGGTGTACGCAGAACAGCGGTCGGCCGGTGCCCTCGGTGCGCAGGGGAATCACCACCGCCAGCGCCTCCGTCACTGCGCCCTCCGCCGACGGAAGTGCGATTCTGCGGGCGAGGCCGGACGGTGTGGGATCGAGGAACATCCACTGCAACGGGATCTTCCGGTCGAGTCGCTCCTGCAGCGCGGCGACCGCCTTCGTGGCGAGCAGGGAGTTGCCGCTCCTCTCGAAGAAGTTGTCGTCGGCCCCGACCCGGTCGAGACCGAGCACTTCGGCGAACACGTCCACGATCGCCGCCTCGAGGTCGGTGGCGGGCGGCCGGAAGCGGGTGCCCGAGAGGAACTCGGGAGCGGGCAGCGCCGCGCGATCCAACTTGCCCACCGGCGTCAGCGGGATCCGGTCGAGCACGACGATCGCGGCGGGCACCATGTGGGACGGCAGCCGTTCACCGACGAGGCGGGAGAGTTCCGCGGTGTCGACGTCCGCGCCGCCGACCGGCCGGACATAGGAGACGAGAAGCGGTTCCCCGGCCGGTCCGTCCCGGCCGATCGTGACGGCGAACCCGACGTCGGGGTGGGCGGTGAGGACGGCGTCGATCTCGCCGGGCTCGATGCGGAACCCGCGGATCTTCACCTGGAAGTCGCTGCGCCCGACGTATTCGAGCGTGCCGTCGCGGCGCCACCGCACCACGTCGCCCGTGCGGTACATCCGGTCGCCGGGGGCGCCCCAGGGGGCGGCCACGAAACGGGACGCCGTCAGACCGGACCGGCGATGATAGCCGGAGGCCAGGGCGCGCCCCGAGACGTACAACTCACCGACCACACCGACCGGCACCGGGCGCAGCCGGGAATCGAGCACTACCTCCGCCACGCCGCGGGTGGGTGCGCCGAGTGTGATCGGGTCGCCCGGCACCAGCGCGTCGCTGATGTTCGACATGATCGTCGTCTCGGTCGGCCCGTAGGCGTTGAACATCCGGCGGCCGGGCGCCCACCGCGCGACGAGTTCGGGTGGGCAGGCCTCACCGGCCACGACCAGCGTCCGCAGCGACTCGAAGCCCAGCGGGTCCATCGACGCCAGTGCGGTCGGGGTGACGAATCCGTGGGACACCCGCTCTTCGCTCAGCAGCGCGGCCAGTTCGGTGCCGCCGTAGATCGTGGGGGGTGCGATCACCAGCGTCGCACCCGCGCAGAACGCCAGAAGGAGTTCGAAGACAGACGCGTCGAAACTCGGCGACGCGAAGTGCAGCACCCGCGAGCCTCGGGTGACGGCGAGGCGGTCCCGCTCCTCTGCGGCGAGGTTCGCCAGGCCGCGGTGCGTGACGGCCACGCCCTTGGGGACGCCCGTGGATCCGGAGGTGTAGATGAGATACGCGGGATGCGATTCGTGGAGCGGTGCGGTCCGGTCCGCGTCGGTGACGGGGTCCGGTGACTGCGTCCTGATTCGGTCGGCGTCCCGGACGTCGTCGAGCACGATCCAGGTCACGGCGGCGGGCAGCCGATCTCGGTGTTCCCGGACGGTCACGCCCGACACCGCACCCGAGTCGGTGAGCATGTGCTCGATCCGGTCGGGCGGATACCCGGGGTCGACGGGCAGGAACGCGGCGCCCGCCCGGGCGACGGCCCACACCGACAGCACCGATTCGATCGACCTCGACAGGCTCAGCGCGACAGTGGTTCCCGGTCCCGCACCGGCCTCGATCAGCCTGCGCGCCAGCCTGTTCGACGTCTCGTCGAGTTCGCGGTACGTGATCACCCGGCCCCGGTGCGACAGCGCGTCGGCGTCCGGGTCGAGTCGGACCGCGGCCGTCAGCAGGTCCGTCAGCAGGACGTTGGGCGCGTCGGGTGCTCCGCGCGCCGGGGTGAGCGCCGCGACCTCGTCGGTGCCGAGGATCTCGATGTCGCCGACCGGGACGCCGGGTTCGGCGGTGACGGAGTCGAGGATCCGCACGAACCGTTCCGCGAAACCCGTCACCGTGTCGGCGTCGAACAGGTCGGTCGCGTAGTCGATCGCACCCGTCATGCCCGCCGGGACGCCGTCTGTGTCGAACCGCTCGTCGAGGATCACCTCGAGGTCCACCTTCACCACGGCGAGGTCGGGATCGAGTCCCTCGACGCTCAACCCGGGCAACCGCAGCGCGGGATTGTCGGTGTTCTGGAATTCGAGGGACACCTGGAACAGCGGCGAGTGGGCGGTCGAGCGCACCGGGCCGACGGCGTCCACCACCCGTTCGAAGGGCAGGTCGGCGTGTGCGAAGGCACCGAGATCGGCGTCGCGGACCTGCGCGAGCAGGTCGCGGAACGGCTGCCCCGCCTCGATCGTGGTGCGCAGGGCCAGTGTGCCGACGAACATGCCGACGAGGTCGTCGAGCGCCGCCTCGCCGCGGCCGGCGATCGGGGTGCCGATCGCCACGTCGCTCGTGCCGCCGAGCCGCCCGAGCAGGACGGCGAGTGCGGCGTGCACGATCATGAACTCGGTGGACCGGTGCTCGCGGGCCGCCGCCCGGATCCGCTGGTGCAGCCCCGCGCCGATCGTGAAGCCCACCCGGTCGCCGTGGAACGACTGCTGCGCCGGACGCCGGCGGTCGGTGGGCAGTTCGAGGAGTTCCGGCAGCCCGGCGAGCGCCGACTCCCAGTAAGACAGTTGCCGCGAGATCAGCGACCCGGAGTCGTCCTCGGAACCGAGCAGTCTGCGCTGCCACAGGGTGTAGTCGGCGTACTGGACCGGTAGCGGTGTCCATGCGGGAGCGCGACCGTGGGCTCGGGATTCGTACGCCACCATCACATCCCGCACCAGCGGCGCCATCGAGAAGCCGTCGGCCGAGATGTGGTGCACCACGACGGCGAGGACCCGTGTGGTCCGGTCGAGCGTGAACAGGGCGATGCGCAGCGGGACGGCGGCGGCGACGTCGAAGCCGGCCGACACCAGCCGGGTGAGCTCTTCCCGGAGCCGGCCGTCGTCCGCGACCGCGGTCGGCGGGGGCATCGGCGCCGGTGGCGGGAGGATCTCCTGCACCGGTTCGCCGTCACGGAGCGGGAATCGGGTGCGCAGCGACTCGTGCCTGGTCACGACGTCCGTGACCGCCAGCCTCAGCGCGTCCACGTCGAGGTCGCCGGTGAGCCGCACCACCATCGGGATGTTGTAGGCGGGCGAACTCGTGTCGAACTGGTTGATGAACCACATGCGCTGCTGGGCGTAGGACAGCGGGATGCGGTCGGGACGGTCCCCGGCGGTCAGGGCGGGACGGCCGGACGGGCCCGCTCCCGCGTGCTCGATGCGCGCGGCCAGCGTCTCCGCCGTGGGCGCTTCGAACAACGCCCGCACGCCGATGTCGGTGCCGAGCGCGGCGCGCAGGCGGGCGACCGCGCGGGTGGCGCTCAGCGAGTTGCCGCCGAGGTCGAAGAATCCGGCGTCCGCGCTGACCCGGTCCAGTCCGAGTACCTCCGCGAAGACGCCGGCCACCGTCTCCTGCACCGGGTCGGCCGGTGCCCGGTATTCTCCTGCGCCGATGTCGAATTCGGGAGTGGGCAGGGCCTTGCGGTCGAACTTGCCGACGGCGTTCAGCGGGATCTCGTCCAGCACGGTGATCAACGACGGAACCATGTGGGCGGGTAGCCTGCTCGCGAGAGTGCGGGTGAGGTCGCCGGTGTCGAGGGTGTGCCCGGGCGCGGGCACGACGTAGGACGCGAGCAGGGTGTCGCCGGCCGGGCCGCGGTAGGCGACCGTGACCGCGAACCGGACGCCGGGGACCGCCGCGAGCGTCGTGTCGATCTCGCCGAGTTCGATGCGGAACCCACGGACCTTCACCTGGAAGTCGCTGCGGCCCAGGTATTCGATGGTGCGCCCGGCGGTCCAGCGCACGACGTCGCCGGTGCGGTACATCCGCTCCCCGGGACGGCACGGGTCGGCCACGAACCGCGTCGCGGTGAGCCCCGGGCGGCGGTGGTAGCCGCGCGCCAGTCCCGCGCCTGCGAGGTACAACTCCCCCGGAACCCCGGCCGGAACCGGCTGCAACCGCGAATTCAGCACCAGTTCCGTGACCCCGCGGATCGGTCCGCCGATGGTGATGCGCTCCCCCGGGGTCAGAGGATCGCTGATGTTGGACATGACCGTGGTCTCGGTCGGTCCGTACCCGTTGTGCAACCGGCGGCCCGGCGCCCACCGGGACACGAGTTCCGGTGGGCAGGCCTCGCCGCCGACCACGACGTCGGCGAACAGATCCAGCCCGGCGGGGTCGAGGGATGCGAGCGCCGCGGTGGTGACGAACGCGTGCGTGACCCGCCGGTCGCGGATCAACTGGGCGAGTTCGTCGCCGCCGAACACGGTGGGCGGCGCGATCACCATCGTCGCCGCGGCGCCGAACGCCTGCAGGTATTCGAACACGGATCCGTCGAAGCTCGGCGTCGAGAAGTGCAGCGTCCGGGACTTCCGGTCCGCCCCGAGGCGGGCGAGTTGGTCACGGGCGAAGTTGTCCAGGCCGCGGTGCGTCACGGTGACGCCCTTCGGCATTCCGGTGGAACCCGACGTGTAGACGACGTACGCGGCGGAGTCGAGCGTGACCGGTGCCGTGCGGTCGCCGTCGTCGACAGGCACCGCGGAACCGGCCGCGCACTCGGCGTCGAATTCGGGGTCGTCGAGGACGAGCCAGCGCATGCTGCCGGGTAGCCGGGCGCGATGCTCGGACGTCGTCAGCCCGAGAGCGCACTCCGAGTCGGTGAGCATGTGCGCGATGCGTTCGTCGGGATAGTTCGGGTCGACGGGCACGAACACGGCCCCGGCCTTGGCCACCGCCCACACGCACAGCACCGACTCGATCGAACGCGGAATACCCACGGCCACCGATATTTCCGGTCCGAGACCGCGACCGATCAGGGCACGCGCGAGCCGGGTCGACCGCTCGTCCAGCTCCCGGTACGACACCTCGACGTCGCCGGCCGACAGGGCGACCGCTTCCGGGTCGACGGCGGCGGCCGCGGTGAAGATCTGCGCGAGAGTGCGGACGGACCCGGCCGGGCCACCGCGGACCGGCACCAGTTCCATCTGTTCCCGCTCGGTGAGCAGCGACAACCGGGCCAGCGGCACGTCGGGTCCGGCGCAGGCATCGAGCACCCGCACCACCCGGTCGGCGATGTCCTCGACCGCTCCTGGGGCGAACAGGTCGGGGATGTACTCGAACTTCAGGTGCAGGCTCGCCGCCGCGGACGCGACGAGGCTCAGCGGGTAGTGGGCGGCGTCGCGGGCGTCGACGCCGGTGACGCGGAGCCCGGCGATGTCGGTGTCTTCCGACAGCCCGGCCCGGTCCACCGGGTACGACTCGAACACGGTGAGCGTGTCGAACCCGGCGCCGGGGCCGGCGGCGTCCCGGATCTCGGCGAGACCGGTGTAGTGGTGGTCGAGCATCGCCGCCTGCTCGGCCTGCACCCGCTCCAGCAACGCGCCGAGCGTCTCGTCGGGGCGCAGCGTGACCCGCACCGGCACGGTGTTGATGAACAGCCCGACCATCGTCTCGATGCCGGCGAGTTCCGGCGGTCTGCCGGACACGGTGGCACCGAACACGACGTCGTCGCGTCCGGTGAGCATTCCCAGCACGATGCCCCACGCCGTCTGCAGGATGCTGTTGAGCGTGAGCCCGCGGGTGCGCGCGGATTCGCGCAGCCGGTCGGTCCGGTCCTCGTCGAGGTCGAACACCCACTCCCGCGACACGGCCGACAGTTGCCGCGCCCGGTCCGCGGGGATCAGCAGCGTCGGTTCCTCGACCCCGTCCAGGGCGTCCGCCCAGGCCCGCGCGGACAGGCCCGTGTCGCGCCCGCTCATCCACGCCAGGTAGTCGCGGTAGTCCCGCACGCGGGGCAGCGGCGAGGGGTCGGCGTCCGTGGCGTACAGCGTGAGCAGTTCCCGGATCATCAGCGGCATCGACCAGCCGTCGAGCAGGATGTGGTGGTTCGTCGACACCAGTCGGCAGCGGCCGCCTGCCGTCCACACCAGCAGGAACCGGATCAGCGGGGCGGTGGCCATGTCGAAGGGGGTGGTCCGGTCGGCGGCCAGCAGTCGCTCGATCTCGGTTTCCGCCGCGTCCCCGTTCAGCCCGCTCAGGTCGATCTCCCGCCAGGGCACGGTGACCCGGCCGGAGACGACCTGCACGGCTCCGCCGTCGGCGTCGTGGCAGAACGCGCTGCGCAGGTTCGGGTGACGGTCGAGGAGCGCACCCGCGGCCCGGCGCAACCGGGCCGCGTCGACGTCGCCGGCGAGGTCCAGAATCAGCTGGACGAGATAGGCGTCCACCGACTCGTCGGCCAGTTCGGCGTGGAACAGCATGCCCGCCTGCAACGGCGACAACGGCCAGACGTCGGTCATCGCCGGGTACCGGCGTTCGAGGTCGTCGATCGCGCTCTGGCCGAGTCGGACGAGGCTCAGGTCGGACGGGGTGAAGCCGCCGCCACCGGCCCTCGTGTGCTCGGACAGGGCCTCCAGCGCCCCCACCCACAGTCGCGCGAGTTCGCCGACGTCCGCCGCCGCGATCACCCCGACGGGGAACGACCACGTCGCCGTGAGTACCGGGCCGGCGGCGGTGTCGGTGGTTCTGGCGTTCACGTCGACGACGGCCGCTGCGGGCAACCCGGAGTGCGCGGCGGCGGCGAGTCCCGCGTCGGAGACGGGCATCCAGTCGCCGCCCGGGGCGGTGCCCGCGCCGAGCCTGC
This sequence comes from Rhodococcus pseudokoreensis, assembly GCF_017068395.1. Taxonomy (NCBI): domain Bacteria; kingdom Bacillati; phylum Actinomycetota; class Actinomycetes; order Mycobacteriales; family Nocardiaceae; genus Rhodococcus; species Rhodococcus pseudokoreensis. Next base: position 2,462,834 of record NZ_CP070619.1, read on the forward strand.
CGAGGTAGTTGAAGCTCACCTGCGGACTCGCCTGCGCCGACAGTTCCCGGGCCGTGTCGTCGTCGAGGTACCGGAGGAGCCCGAACCCGATGCCGTGGTCGGGGATCGAGTGCAGCCGCTCCTTCACCGCCTTGACCGCGTCGCCGGCGGCGGGGCCCGCCGCGAACGCGTCCTCGACGTCCACACGGTCCAGGTCGAGGCTCACCGGGAAGATCGTGGTGAACCAGCCGACCGTGCGCGCCAGATCGGCGCCGGGGACCACGTGTTCCTCCCGGCCGTGCCCTTCGAGGTTCACGAGCGCGGCGGACGACTCGATCCCGCGGTCGCGGCGCCACCGGACGAGCGCCAGCGCCAGCGCCGTCAGCAACCCGTCCGCCACGTTCCCGTGGAACGCCTGCGGGAGCGAAGTCAGCAAGGTCTCGGTGACGGCGACGGGTACCTGGACCTCGACGTCGGAGGTCTGGACGTCGGCAGGCGTCAGCGGCCGCGACCCCAGCGGCGGGTCGGGGGTGTCGAGCATCCGCCGCCACAGGCCGAGTTCGGCTGCGCGGGAACGTTCCTGCGCGACGTCGGTGAGTGCGTGCGCCCATGTGCGCATCGACGTTCCGGTGTCGGGCAGGACGTGCGCCTCTCCGGACAGTACGCGGGCGCAGGCGAGGGCGAGATCGGGGACGAGGATGCGCCACGACACCCCGTCGACCACCACGTGATGGGCGACGATCAGTAACCGCCCCGTCGCGGGTTCTCCGGTGCTCGCGAACCACACCGCCTGCACCATCACACCCGACTCCGGGTCGAGGCGGCCTGCGGCGGCGTCCAATTCGCGGGACGCGGCGTCGGCGAACGAGTCCGCGGCGGCGAGCGGCACCGTGCGCACCACCTCGGTCGCCCGCACCCACCCCGGCGGCGCGGTCGCCATGATCCAGCGGTCGCTGCGGTACAGGCGGGCACGCAGCATGTCGTGCCGGTCCAGGACGGCCTGCATCGCCGCCGTCAACGTGTCCTCGTCCAGTTCGGCGGGCGTCGTGAACAGCGCGGCCTGCGAGTACCGCCGGAAATCGCCGTCCCGGCCCAGCATCCAGCGCACGATCGGGGTCAGCGGGAACTCGCCGACGCCGCCGCCGGGCAACTCCTCGAGGGTGATCGTCTCCTCCCCCGACGTGGCGACCTCCGCGAGCGCGGCCACCGTCTTGCGTTCGAACACGTCCCGCGGGGTGATCACCACCCCGGACGCCTTCGCCCGGGTGACCAGCTGGATCGACATGATCGAGTCGCCGCCGACCGCGAAGAACGAATCGTCGACACCCACCGTGTCGAGGCCGAGGACCTCGGCGAACAGGCCGGCGAGGATCCGCTCCGTCTCCGTCGCCGGTGCGCGGCCGAGCGACACCTGCCGGCCGTAGTCCGGTTCGGGGAGCGCCCGGCGGTCGAGTTTGCCGTTCACCGTGAGGGGCAGGGCGTCGAGCACCACCACGGCGGCGGGCACCATGTGCGCCGCCAGGCTGCCCCCGACCGTGTCGACGATCCCGGCGGGGTCCACCACCCGGCCCGCCTCGGGCACCACGTAGCCCACCAGGCGCTCGTTCCGCGCCAGCACCACCGACTGCGCCACACCGTCGCAGGCGAGGAGCGCCGACTCCACCTCGCCCAGTTCGATACGGAACCCCTTGACCTGAACCTGGAAGTCGTTGCGGCCCAGATAGTCCAGCTGCCCGTCTCGGTTCCACCGGCCGAGGTCGCCGGACCGGTACATCCGGGATCCGGGGGTGTACGGGTCGGCCACGAACCGGGTCGACGTGAGCGTGAACCGGCCCAGATAGCCGCGGGACACCTGCGCGCCGGACACGTAGAGTTCCCCGACCACTCCCGGCGGCACCGGGTGCAGGCGGGCGTCGAGCACGTGCACGCGCAGACCGGGCAGGGCCCGGCCGATCACGGACGCCGACGCGGACGCGGCGAGTTCCTCGTCCAGCGGCAGGTGGCTGACGTGCACCGTGGTTTCGGTGATGCCGTACATGTTCACCAGCGCCGGGACGGTGTCTCCGTGTCGTGTGTACCAGCGGGTGAGCTGCCCCAGGTCCAGGGCCTCGCCGCCGAACACCACGACGCGGAGAGCGAGTTCGGTGCCGCCGGACACCCGGTCCGCCTCGGCGAGTTGGTAGAACGCGGTGGGGGTCTGATTCAGGACGGTGACGTTCTCGTTGCGCAGCAGTCGCAGGAACGCGTCGGGTGAGCGGGTAGTGAAGTAGTCGACCACCACCAGCCTGCCGCCGTGGAGCAGCGCACCCCACAACTCCCAGACGGAGAAGTCGAAGGCCGCCGAATGGAACATCGTCCACACGTCGGAGGCGTCGAAGCCGAACAGCGGTTGCGTGTGCGCGAACAGGCCGGCGACGTTGCGGTGCGACACCTGAACGCCTTTCGGCTGTCCCGTCGAGCCGGAGGTGTAGATGACGTACGCCACCGAGTCGGGGTGCAGGGGTCCGCTCCGGTCCTGGTCGGTCACCGGCAGCGGCGACATGCGGTCCAGTTCGGCCACCGTCTCCGGGCCGTCGACGAGGACGGCCGGGACGCCGCTCGCCCGGACCGCGCCGGATTCGGCCTCGGTGGTCAGCACACAAACCGGCCGGGCGTCGGCGAACACGTACGCGAGCCGCTCTTCCGGGTACGTGACGTCGACGGGCACATAGCCGGCCCCCGACTTCACCACCGCGAGCAGCGCCACCACCAGGTCCACCGACCGCGCGGCGGCGACGGCCACCAGGGTCTCCGGGCCCGCGCCGCGCGCGATCAGCAACCGCGCCAGACGATTCGCCCGGGTGTCCAGTTCTTCGTACGTGAGCGACGCACCTTCGCAGACGACGGCCGTCGCGTCGTAGGACCGCTCCGCCGCCCGCTCGAAGAGTTCCACCAGCGTCGCGTGCGCTCCGACCGGTTCGGCGAACGCGGGCAGCACCGACTCCCGCTCCGCCGGGTCCAGGATGTCGATGTCCCCCACCGGGAGCGCCCCGGCCGCGGCGATCGCGTCGAGCACCCGCAGGAACCGTTCCGCGAACCGGGTCACCGTGTCGCGGTCGAGCACGTCCGTCGCGAACCGCAACCCGGCGGCGAGTCCGGCGGGTGCACCGTCCTCGTCGACCTGTTCGGCGACGCTCAGTTCCAGGTCGAACTTCGCGACCTCGAGATCCACGTCGAGCGAGTCGACGGTGAGTCCCGGCAGTTCGAGGTGGGTGCCTTCCGCGTTCCGGAATTCGATGAGCACCTGGAACAGCGGGGTGTGCGACGTGGACCGCTCGGGGGCGAGGTGGTCGACGAGCCGCTCGAACGGGATGTCCGCGTGCTCGAACGCGCCGAGATCCGCGGCCCGGACCGCGGTCAGGACCTCACCGAACGACGCCCGCGGGTCCACCACCGTCCGCAGGACGAGGGTGTTGACGAACATGCCCACCACGTCATCGAGGACCGCCTGCCCGCGACCGGCGACCGGCGTCCCCATCGTGACGTCGCCGGTGCCCGACAACCGCGACAGCAGCACGGCGAACGCCGCGTGCACCGCCATGAACAGGGTCGAATTGTGCTGGGCCGCGATCGTGTTCAGCGCCCGGTGCAGTCGCGCCGGTACGTCGAACTCGACGACGTCCCCGCGGTACGACCGCTGGGCGGGACGCGGCCGGTCGACCGGGATCTGCAGCACCTCGGGCGCACCGGACAGCGTGTCCGTCCAGTAGCCCAGTTGCCTCGACATCACCGAGTCCGGATCGTCCACCACTCCGAGAACGTCCCGCTGCCACACGCTGTAGTCGGCGTACTGCACCGCCAGCGGGGTCCAGCCGGGTGTCTCCCCCACGGTCCGGGCGGTGTACGCGAGCATGACGTCGCGGGCCAGCGGCAGCATCGAGAACCCGTCGGCGGCGATGTGGTGCACGACGATGGCGAGGACGTGCTGCTCGGGGTCCAGTGCGAACAGCCGGGCACGGAACGGGATCTCGTCGCTCACGTCGAAACCCGTCCCGACCAGTGCCGCGACGGCGTCCCGCAGTGCACGGTCACCGGACACGGGCACCGGGTCGAGTCCGGGGGTCGCCCGCCCGGGATCGACGATCACCTGGTGCGGTCCGTCGACCGACCCGGGGAACACGGTGCGCAGCGATTCCTGCCGCTCCACGACGTCGCCGACCGCCGCGTGCAGGGCGGCGCGGTCGAGGGCGCCGGTCAGCCGCAGGGCGATCGGGATGTTGTAGGCGGGCGAGGACGTGTCGAACTGGTTGACGAACCACATCCGTTGCTGCGCCAGCGACAGCGGTATCCGGTCGGGTCTCGGCCCGGCGGCGAGCGCCACCGACGGCGTCCTTGCCGACGCGGCTGAATCGATCCGCACCGCCAGATCCGCCACCACGGGCGCGTCGAACAGTGCGGCCACCCCGATCCCGGCGTCGAGGGCGGAGTTGATGCGCGCGACGGCCCGCGTGGCGCTGAGCGAGTCGCCGCCGAGGTCGAAGAAGCTGTCGTCCGCACCGACGCGCCGGGCGCCGAGCACCTCGGCGAACACGTCCGCGACGGCCTCCTCGACCGGCGTGGTGGGCGCCCGGTAACCGAGCGTCGCCGTGACGAATTCCGGTGCCGGCAGCGCCTTCCGGTCCAGTTTGCCGACGGGGGTCAGCGGGATCTCGTCGAGAACCACCACGGCCGCGGGCACCATGTACTTCGGCAGGATGCGGCCCGCGAACGCGAGCACGTCCGGCGCCGCCACCTCCTCGCCGTCGTGCGGCAGGACGTACGACACGAGCGCCGTGTCCCCCAGCGGGCCCGGCCTGCCGAGGGTCGCGGCGAAGTCGAGGTGCGGGTGGGTGGTGAGAACGGAATCGATCTCCCCCAGTTCCACGCGCTGACCGCGGATCTTCACCTGGAAGTCGCTGCGCCCGAGGTACTCGAGGGTGTGGTCGCGGCGCCACCGCACGACGTCGCCCGTGCGGTACATCCGGCCGCGGCCGTAGGGGTTGGCGACGAAACGGTCCGCGGTGAGCGCCGGGCGCCGGTGGTACCCGCGGGCCAGAGCCGTTCCCGCGATGTACAACTCGCCGGGCACCCCGGCCGGGACGGGCTGCAGCCGGGCATCGAGGACGGACAGTGCGATGCCGCGGACGGGGCTCCCGATCGTGACCGGTTCGCCCGGTGTCATCGGTGTGCTGAACGTGGTGAGGACGGTCGCCTCGGTGGGGCCGTAACCGTTGAACATCGCGCGGTCTGCGCCCCACGTGGCCACCAGTTCGTCGCCGACGGCGTCGCCGGCCACGACGAGCGCCTCGAGGTGCTCGATGCCGTCGCGCTCCACGGTGGCCAGGACGGCCGGGGTGATGCAGGCGTGGGTGACCCGTTCGCGGCGCAGCAGGTCCGCGAGTTCCGCGCCGCCGTACACGTCGGGGGGCGCGATCACGAGCGTCGCCCCCGCCGCGCACGACTGGACGAGTTCGAGGATCGCCACGTCGAAGCTGGGCGAGCAGATGTGCAGGCAGCGGGAGTCGGGCGACACGGTGTAGTGCTCGGTCTGCTCGGTGAGCAGGTTCGCCAGACCGCGGTGCGTGACGACGACGCCCTTCGGCCTGCCGGTGGACCCGGACGTGTAGATCGCGTAGGCGGCGTGGTCGACGTCGAGCACCGACCGGCGGTCCAGGTCGGTGATGCGGGCGGAGGAGGCGCCGGACCAGGTGCGCTCGAAGGCCGGATCGTCCAGCACCAGCCACGGCACGGTATCGGGCATCCGGTGCCGGTGCGCCGACGTCGTGACCCCCAGTGCCGCACCGGAATCAGCCAGCATGTTCTCGATGCGGTCGGCGGGATAGGTCGGGTCGACGGGCACGAACGCGGCGCCGGTCTTGGCGACCGCCCACACCGCGGGCACCGATTCCCGTGATCGGGGCAGCCCGAGCGCCACGAACGTCTCCGGCCCGGCACCCCGTTCGATCAGCACGCGGGCCAGCGCGCTCGACCGCTCGTCGAGTTCCCGGTAGCTCGTCTCGTGCCCGTCGAAGACGAACGCGGACGCGTCCGGCCGGTTCCCGGCCGAGGTGGTGAGGATCTCGGGCAGCGTCCTCGGCGGCCCGGCGGGTGCGCCGCACACCGCGGTGTACTCCTGCAGTTCGGCCTCCGACAGCAGGGGCAGGTGCGCGAGCGGGGTGTCGATGTCGGACAGCAGGATCTGCACGACACGGGCGACGCGGGCGGCCACCGACTCCGCGAACTCGCTGCCGAAGACGTTCGGCTGGTATCGCAGTCGCAGGTGCAGTGCCGTGTCGACGTGCGCCATCAGGGTGAACGGATAGTGGGTGGAGTCGATCCCCTCGATCCCGGCGACGTGCATGCCGCCGATGTCGGTGTCTTCCGACAGCCCCATCCTGTCCACCGGATACGACTCGAACACGGTCAGCGTGTCGAACGCGGCCCCCTCCCCGACGGCGCGCTGGATTTCGGTGAGTCCCAGGTAGTGGTGATCGAGCAGGGCCGATTGTTCGCGCTGGAAGCGCTGCAGCAGTTCGGCGAGCGTTTCCTCCCGGCGCAGGCGCAACCGGACGGGCACCGTGTTGATGAACAGCCCGACCATCGACTCGATGCCCGGGACCGCCGGTGGGCGGCCGGACACGGTGGCGCCGAACGTCACGTCCTCCCGGGTTCCGAGCGTGGTCAGCACCAGCCCCCACGCCACCTGGACGAGGGTGTTCATCGTCAGTCCGCGCTCGCGTGCGAGGGCCTCGAGCGCGCGGGTCTTGTCCTCGCCCACCTCGAGGCGGACGTCCTCGGGTTCGGCGAAGGACTGTTCGCCGTGCGCCGCGGGTGCCACGAACGTCGGCTCGTCCGCGCCGGCGAGGGCGGACACCCAGGCGGCCGTGGACCGTGCGTGGTCCTGCCTGCCGATCCACTGCAGGTAGTCGCGGTAGGGCGTGACGCGGGGCAGGGCGGTCGGGTCGCCGTCCGTGGCGTACAGGACGAGCAGGTCCTTGATCACCAGCGGCGTCGACCAGCCGTCGAGGAGGATGTGGTGGTGGGTGAGGACCAGCCGGTGCCGGTCGGGTGCGGTGCGCAGCAACGTGAATCGGAGCAGCGGCGCGTCGGACATCTCGAACGGGACGGCGCGGTCGGCGGCCAGGAACGCGGTGTCGTCGAGGAACACTCTGTCGTCGAGGTCTGAGAGATCGACGAAAGTCCACGGCGCGATCGCCGTATCGAGTACCACCTGCACCGGTCCGTTACCGGTGTCGGTGAACGCCACGCGGAGATTCGCGTGCCGGTCCAGCAGACCCTGCGCGGCGCGGCGCAGCCTCGCCGGGTCGACGGTGCCGCGCAGGTCGAGGACCAACTGCACCTGATAGGCGTCGAGGCGATGCTCGGACAGTTGCGCGTGGAACAGCAGACCCGCCTGCAGCGGGGACAGCGGCCAGATGTCGGCGAGGTCCGGGTACGTGCGCTCCAGTCGGTCGATGTCGGCCTGCCCGACGGACACCAGGTCGAGGTCCCACGGGGTCAGCCCGCCCGCGCCCGGCCTGCCCGCGTGCTCGGCGAGTGCCGTGAGCGCCCGCACCCACAGTGCGGCAAGCTCGTCCACGTCCCCGGCTGCCAGTACACCGGTGGGGTACGACCACGTCGCCGTCAGCACCGGTGCCCCGTCCCGGACCGTGGTCGCGGCGTTGACGTCCACGACCCAGGCGGCGGGCATGTCGTGGTTCTGGGTTCCGCCGAGGTCCCCGCTGTCCGCGATCGGCAGCCAGGGCACGTCGCCGGCGCTCGTCGCCACCCGGCCGAGGTAGTTGAAACTCAGTTGCGGCGGCCGGATTCGGCGCAGTCCCGCGGAGTCGCCGGGGTCCAGATACCGGAGCATGCCGTACCCGATGCCGTGATCGGGGATGGCGAGGAGTTGTTCCTTGATCGCCTTGATCGCGGCCCCGGCCGCGTCGTCGCTGTTGATCGCGGCCCCGGCCGCGTCGTCGGCGGCGAGTGCGGCGTCGACGTCGATGCCGGTGAGGTCGAGTCGTGCCGGGAAGAGGGTAGTGAACCATCCGACGGTGCGGGACAGGTCGGCGCCGGGCACGACGTGGTCCTCGCGGCCGTGGCCCTCGAGGTTGATCAGCACGTCGGTCGTGTCGACCCCGCGGTGCCGCCGCCACCGGATCATCGCCAGCGTGAGCGCGGTGAGCAGGCCGTCGCCGACGGCGCCGTGGAACGCGGCGGGCAGGGTGGTGAGGAGCGCATCGGTGACGCCGGTGGGCACGTCAACGACGACGCGGCCCGTCGTGGCGTCGACGTCGACGGCCGGATCCAGCGGCCGGGAGCCGAGAAGCGGATCGGGTCCGTCCAGGATCGACTGCCACAGTGCGCCTTCGGCGTGCCGGGACCCGGCGGCATCGGTGAGCCCGTGCGACCATCGCCGCATCGACGTCCCGACCGCGGGCAGTGCGGCGGGCAGACCCTCGGCGACGCGGGTGTGGGCGGCCGCGAGATCCGCGATCAGGATCCGCCAGGACACGCCGTCGACGACGAGATGATGCGCGACCAGCAGCAGACGCCCCTGCCCGTCCGGGCCGTCGAACCAGAGCACCTGCATCATGCTGGCCGCGGCCGGGTCCAGCCGGTCCGCCGCCGCGTTCAGTTCCACTCTCGCCACCGCCGCGAAGTCGCCGGCGTCGAACGACGTCACGGGCACGTGGTGGATCAGCGCGTCGGCCCGCACCGATCCGGTCGGCAGCACCGTCATCGCCCACCGTCCCGCGTCGTCGGTGGCGAGTCGCGCGCGGAGCATGTCGTGACGATCCAGCACGGCGTCGACGGCGGCGGCGAGATCCTCGCGGGTGAGGCCGCGTGGTGCGGTGACCGGCACCGACTGGGAGAACCGCTCCAGCCTGTCGCCGCTGCGGTCGAGCATCCACGAGACGACGGGGGTCAGCGGCACCGGGCCGACTCCGCCGCCGGGCAGTTCCTCCAGCACCACGGCATCGGCGCGTTCGTGGTGGGCCACCTCGGCGAGACCGGCGACGGTCCGGCGCTCGAACACGTCCCGCGGGGAGAGGATCAGTCCGGCGGCCTTCGCGCGGGCCACCAGTTGGATCGACATGATGCTGTCGCCGCCCAGCGCGAAGAACGAATCGTCGACGCCTACCGAGGCGAGGCCCAGCACATCCCGGAACAGACCGGCGAGCAGCGCCTCGGTCTCGGTGCGCGGCGGCCGGCTGTCGGTGACGGTGACCCCGAAGTCCGGTTCCGGCAGCGCCTTCCGATCGATCTTGCCGTGCACCGTCACCGGGAGCGCCGCGATCACCAGAACGGCGGCGGGCACCATGTACGACGCGAGCCGGGTGCCCGCGAACTGCAGGATCTCGCCCGGATCGACGGCCGCACCGGGTTCGGGGACGACGTACCCGATCAGCCGCGGGCCGGAGTGTCCGTCGCGGCGCACGTCCGCGACCGCCGCCGCCACGTTCTCGTGGGCGAGCAGCGCCGACTCCACCTCGCCGAGTTCGATGCGGAATCCGCGGATCTTCACCTGGAAATCGGTGCGCCCGAGGTAGTCGAGTTGCCCGTCCGCCGTCCAGCGCACGAGGTCGCCGGTCCGGTACATCCGGCTGCCCGGCGGCCCGAACGGGTTGGCCACGAAGCGTTCCGCGGTGAGGGCGTGCCTGCCGTGATAGCCGCGCGCGAGCGCGGGGCCCGCGAGATACAGCTCCCCGGCCACCCCTGCCGGTACCGGGTGCAGTCGCGCGTCGAGGACGGTCTCGGTGAACCCGAGTGTCGGGGCGCCGATCGTGACCGGTTCGCCCGGCGCCAGCGGGGTGCTGATGCTCGACACGACCGTCGACTCGGTCGGACCGTAGGCGTCGAACATGGTCCGGCCCGGCGCCCAGCGTGCCATGAGTTCCGGCGGGCAGGCCTCGCCTCCGGTCACCACGCACCGCACGCTCTCGAGGCCGGCGGGATCGACGGAGGCGAGCGCCGCCGGAGTGACGAAGCAGTGCGTGACCCGCTCGCGCCGCAGCAGGTCCGCCAAATCCTCGCCGCCGTAGACGGACGGGGATGCGATCACCATCGTCGCGCCCGGCCCGGTCGCCAGCATCAGTTCGAGCACCGAGGCGTCGAAGCTCGGCGACGCGAAGTGCAGGGTCCGGGACGCCGCCGTGGTGCCGAACGTGTCCTGCTCCGCCGCAGCGAAATTCGCCAGACCGCGGTGTGTGGTCACGACGCCCTTCGGCCTGCCGGTCGATCCCGACGTGTAGATCACGTACGCGGGGTGGTCGACGTGCAGGGCCGACGCGCGGTCGGTGTCGGTCACCGGCGTCGCCGGGAACAGTGACAGTTCGGCGTCGGTGCCGGGGTCACCGAGATCCAGCCACGGGATCGACGCGGGCAGGGCGGACCGCACCGCGGACGTGGTGAGACCGGCGACGGCGCCCGAATCGCCCAGCATGTACTCGATGCGCTCGGCGGGATGGTTCGGGTCGACCGGCAGGAACGCGGCCCCGGCCTTGGCCACCGACCAGACGGCGACCACGGATTCGATCGACCGCGGCAAGGCCAGCGCCACCACCTGTTCCGGGCCGATACCCCGTCCGATCAGGAGCCGGGCGAGCCGGTCCGACCGTTCGTCGAGGTCCCGGTACGACACCCGGTGTCCGTCGAAGACCAGTGCCGCGGCATCCGGGTCCGCGGCGGCGGCGGCCGTCAGCAACTGCGGCAGCGTCCGCGCCGGCACGCCGGGTCCCCCGCTCACCGGTGTCAGTGCGGCCCGCTCGCCGGCGCCGAGGACGTCGACGTCGCCGACCGGGACGTCCGGCGTATCGGTGACGGCGCCCAGGATCCGGACCAGGCGCTCGGCGAACGCGGCCACCGTGTCCTCGTCGAAGATGTCGGTGGCGTATCCCAGCGCCGCGCTGATCCCGGCGGGGCGACCGTCGGCGTCGACGGTTTCCCGCAGGGTCAGCTGGAGGTCGAAGTTGATCGTGTCGAACGCTAGGTCGAGGGGTTCGACGTGGAGGCCGGGCAGCTCCAGCTCGGGGCGCTCGGTGTTCTGGAATTCGAGCATCACCTGGAACAGCGGTGAGTACTCCGTCGAACGGGAGGGGCGCAGGCTCTCCACGACGCGTTCGAACGGGACGTCCGCGTGCGTGAACGCCCCGAGGTCGGTGTCGCGGACCTGCGCGAGCAGTTCGGTGAATGTGCTTGTGCCGTCGACATGAGTGCGGAGCACGAGGGTGTTCACGAACATCCCGACCAGGTCGTCGAGTTCGGCCTCCCCGCGGCCCGCGATCGGTGTGCCCACGGCGACGTCGTCCGACGCGCTCAGCCGCGACAGCAGGACCGCCAGTGCCGCGTGCAGCGCCATGAACACGGTCGACCCGCGCCTGCGCGCCACCTGCACGACACCGTGGTGGAGGTCCGGCCCGATCCCGAACTCGACGCGGCCCGCGCCGAGGGTGCGGGCGGCCGGGCGGGGCCGGTCCGTGGGCAGTTCCAGCACGTCGGGGAGGTCGGCGAGCGTCGCGGTCCAGTACGTGAGTTGGCGGGCGAGCGGCGACTCCTCGTCGTGCTCGTCGCCGAGCCGATCCCGTTGCCAGAGTGTGTAATCGGCGTACTGGACGGGCAGCGGAGTCCAGTCGGGTGCCACGCCGTGCGCGCGGGCCGTGTACGCCGACAGGACGTCGCGGGCGAGCGGAACCATCGAGAAGCCGTCCGCCGCGATGTGATGCACCACCACCGCCAGCACGTGCTCGTGCTCGCCGGCCGCGAACAGCCGGGCCCGCAGCGGCGCCTCCGTCGTCACGTCGAATCCCGCGGAGAGCAGGCGGTGGAGTTCCGCGTCGACGTCCGACGTCGCGACGGCGTGCGGTGTGAGATCGGGCGCCACGGACTCCGGCGGCAGGATCACCTGCCGTGGGCCGCTGTCGGTGAGCGGGAAGACGGTGCGGAGGGATTCGTGGCGTTCGACGACGTCGGTGACGGCCGCCTGCAACGCAGCCACGTCGAGTGTTCCGGTGAGGCGGAGCGCGATCGCGACGTTGTATGCCGCACTGGCCGTGTCGAATTGGTTGGCGAACCACATCCGCTGCTGCGCAAGCGAGACGGGGACCTCCCGCGACGGATCCCGTGGGGCGGGCGCAGGCCGGGAGTCCGCCCGGGATTCGCCGGCCTCGGCGCGGGCGGCGAGCCCGGCGACGGTCGGGGCGTCGAACACGTCCCGCACGCCCAGGCGGTCGCCGACCGCCGCGTTGATGCGGGCGACGAGCCGGGTCGCGGTCAGCGAGTTCCCGCCGAGCGCGAAGAAGCTGTCGTTCGCCCCCACCCGGACGATGCCGAGGAGGTCGGCGAACACGGCGGCGACGATCTCCTCCACCGGATTGCGCGGGGCCACGAACCCCACCGTCGCCGTGCCGAAGTCGGCGTCCGGCAGCGACTTCCGGTCGAGCTTGCCGTTGACGGTGAGGGGCAGGGCGTCGATCACCACCACCGCGGCGGGCACCATGTACGACGGCACGCTCGCCCCGACCGCGGCGAGGACCGCCGCCGCGTCGACGGCGGCGCCCGCCTCCGGGACCACGTAGCCCACCAGCCGGTCGCCGTCCCGCTCGTCGCCGCGCACCACGACCACCGACTGCGCCACCCCGGCGCACGCGGCGAGGGCCGCCTCCACCTCGCCGAGTTCCACCCGGAATCCGCGCAGCTGCACCTGGAAATCGCTGCGCCCCACGTACTCGAGCCGCCCGCCCGCACCCCACTTGACGACATCGCCCGACCGGTACATGCGCGCCCCGGCCCGGCCGTGGTCGAACGGGTCGGCGACGAACCGCGTCGCGGTCAGACCCTGCCGTCCGATGTAGCCGCGGGTCACCTGGTCGCCGGACACGTACAGCTCCCCCACCACCCCGGGCGGCACCGGATGCAGCCGGTCGTCGAGGACGTAGACGCGCAGTCCGGGGAGCCCACTGCCGATGACCGAGCCGGGCACGGACGCCGCCAGCGCCCGGTCGAGGGTGAGGAAGCTGACGTGCACCGTGGTCTCGGTGATCCCGTACATGTTCACCAGCACGGGGGCACGGTCGTCGTGCCGGGTGTACCACTTCTCGAGTTGCCCGACGTCGAGGGCCTCGCCGCCGAAGATCACGTGCCGCAACGACAGTGGCGTTGCGTCGCCGTCCTCGACGGCGCTCGCCGCGCGATCCGCCTCCGTCAGCTGGTAGAACGCCGTCGGCGTCTGGTTCAGCACCGTCACCCGTTCCCGGCGGAGCAGTTCGAGGAACGTGTCCGGCGAGCGTGCGGTGAAATAGTCGACCAGCACCAGCCGGCCGCCGTGGACGAGCGCACCCCACAGTTCCCAGACGGAGAAGTCGAAGGCGTACGAGTGGAACAGCGTCCACACGTCGGACGAATCGAACCCGAACAGGTCCCGGGTGTTGGCCAGCAGCGCGACGACGCACCGATGCGACACCTGGACGCCCTTCGGCCGCCCCGTCGATCCCGACGTGAAGATGACGTACGCGACGGCGTCGCCCCACAGCGGCCGCAGCCGGTCCGAGTCGGTGACCGGCAACCCGGGCAGTTCCGCCACCGCACGGACCGTCGCCGGATCGTCGATCACCACCACCGGCAGTCCGGCCGGGGCCGACGAGGCGAATTCCGCGCTCACCACGGCGCAGACGGGCTGCGCGTCCTCGAACATCGCCGCCACCCGCTCGGCGGGATAGCTGGTGTCGACGGGGACGTACCCGCCGCCGGCCGCGAGCACCGCCAGCAACGTCACCACGAGGGCCGGTGTGCGATCCACCATCACCGCGACCAGCGACTCGGCACCTACCCCCTCGGCGATCAGCAACCGCGCCAACCGGTTCGCCTGCTCGTCCAGTTGGCCGTAGGTCAGTGTCTCCTCGCCGCACACCACCGCGGTGGCGTCCGGGCTGTCCGCGGCCACCCGAGCGAACAACTCGACCACCGTCTGCGCCTTCGCGGTGACGCCCTCGCGGTTCCACCGGTCCAATACCAGGTCGCGCTCGGCGCCGCCGAGAACCGCGATGTCCCCCACCACCGCAACCGGGTCGTCCACCACCGCCCGCAAAACCCGGACGAAGCGTTCCCCGAACCCGTCCACCGACGTCCGGTCGAACACGTCCGTCGCATACAGGAAGGCCGCGGACATTCCTGCGGCGCCGCCGTTTTCGTCGTGGTGCTCGGCGAGCGCCAACTGCAGGTCGAATTTGGCCACCCCCGGGTCGACGTCGACGGCTTCGACGGTCAGGCCCGGCAGTTCGAGGTGGGCGCGTACCGTGTTCTGGAATTCGAGCAGCACCTGGAACAGCGGCGAGTGCGACGTCGACCGGCCGGGGGCCAGCTCGTCGACGACGCTCTCGAAGGGAACGTCGGTGTGCCCGAACGCACCCAGATCCGTGTCGCGGGCCCGGGCCAGCACGTCGGTGAACACGTCGGCCGATTCCACCGGAGTCCGCAGCACCAGTGTGTTGACGAACATCCCCACCAGGTCGTCCAGCGCCGCCTCACCGCGACCCGCGATCGGGGTGCCGATGGCGACGTCCCCCGAACCGGTCATCCGCGACAGCAGCACGGCGAGCGCCGCGTGCATCACCATGAACAGCGTCGCGTTGTGCTCGCGTGCGAGGAGGAGCAGTTTCCGGTGCAAGCCGGCATCGATCGGGAACGCCGCGGTCGCCCCCGCGAGCGAGCGGGTGACCGGCCGGTTCCGGTCGAGCGGGAGCGCGCTGACCTCCGGGAGGTCGGCCAGCACCTCGCGCCAGTACTGCAGTTGCCGGGACATGAGGCTGTCCGGGTCCTCGGCACTGCCGAGCAGGCGACGCTGCCACACGCTGAAGTCGGCGTACTGCACGGGCAGCGGCTCCCAGCTCGGCAGGGACCCGGACCGGCGCGCCGAGTAGGCGACGATCAGGTCGCGGGCCAGCGGCGCGAGCGACGCCCCGTCGGCGGCGATGTGGTGCACCACGATCACGAGCACGTGTTCGTCCGGACCGGTCCACAACAGGGCCGCGCGCAGCGGGACCTTCGCGCTCACGTCGAACCCGCCCTCGAGGAGGGCCGCGATCCGGTCGTGCAGCGACTCGTCGCCGTCGACCTGCGGGGTGAGGTCGGGAACGACGTCCTCGGTGTCGACGATCACCTGGTACGGCCCGTCCTCCGACGCAGGGTACTTGGTGCGCAGCGACTCGTGCCGCTCGATCACGTCCCCCACCGCGGCCCGCAGCGTGTCCGCGTCCAGGGGTCCGATGAGCCGCACGGCCATCGGGATGTTGTACGCCACCGACGACGTGTCGAACTGGTTGATGAACCACATCCGCTGCTGCGCCAGTGACAGCGGGACGCGCTCGGGCCGCTCCCCGACGGTCAGGGGTGGCCGGTCCACGAGTTCCGTGCCCGCCCGGCGGACGTGCGCGGCCAGCAGTTCGACGGTGGGAGCCTCGAACAGCGCGCGCACCCCCACGTCCGAACCGAGGGCCGCGTTGACCCGGGCGATCACCCGCGTCGCGACGAGAGAGTTGCCGCCGAGGTCGAAGAAGCTGTCGTCGACACTGATCCGCTCGACGCCGAGGACCTCGGTGAACACCTCGGCAATCGCCTCCTCGACCGGGTCGGCGGGCGCCTTGAACTCGGCCGCTGCGGACAGGAACCGCGGCTCCGGCAGCGCCGCACGGTCCAGCTTCCCGACGGGGTTCAGCGGGATCTCGTCCAGCACCACGACCACCGAGGGAACCATGTACGCCGGCAACCGGTTCCGCACCTGCCGCAGCAGTTCCGACGTCTCGATCGGCCTGCCCGCCGCGGGGACGACGTACGAGACCAGAACCGTGTCCCCGGACGGGCCCGGCCTGCCGATGGTGACGGCCAGTCGCACGTCCGGGTGTGTCTGCAGCATCGCGTCGATCTCGCCGAGCTCGATGCGGAATCCGCGCACCTTCACCTGGAAGTCGCTGCGCCGCAGGTACTCGAGCGTGTGGTCGGGCCGCCACCGCACCACGTCGCCGGTGCGGTACATCCGGCCCCGGCCGTGCGGGTCGGCGACGAACCGCGCCGCGGTGAGACCGGGACGGCGGTGATAGCCGCGGGCCACACCGCACCCGGCGATGTACAGCTCACCCGGTACCCCGACCGGAACCGGGTGGAGCCGGGCGTCGAGCACCATTTGCTCCGCGCCCCGGATCGGCCCGCCCAGTGTGATGGGATCACCCGCGGTCATCGGCGCGCTGATGTTCGCCATTATCGTGGTCTCGGTGGGGCCGTACGCGTTGTACAGCCTGCGGTCGGGCGACCACCGGGCCACGAGGTCGGGTGGGCAGGCCTCGCCGCCGACGGCCACGTCGAGGAAGTCGCCCAGCGAATCGGGCGGGATGGTTCCCAGCGCGGCGGTGGTGACGAAACCGTGTGTGACGCGTTCCGACCGCAGCAGGTCGGCCAGTTCGGCGCCGCCGTACGCGGTCGGCGGCACCACCACCATGGTGGCGCCCACTCCGAAGGCCTGCAGGTACTCGAACACGGACGCGTCGAAACTGGGAGTCGAGAAGTGCAGCGTCCGGGACGATCTGGTGGCGCCGAACCGCTCCTGCTGATCGGCGGCGAAGTTGTCCAGCCCGCGGTGGGTGACGGTGACGCCCTTCGGTTGCCCCGTCGAACCGGACGTGTAGATCAGGTATGCGGCGTTGTCGAGGTGCAGCGGCCGAGTGCGGTCGGAGTCGGTCAGCGGATTGTCCGGGCGGGCGGCGCATTCGGCTCGGAAGTCCGGATCGTCCAGTACGCACCACGGAATCGAATCGTGCAGGCGGCCGCGCACCGACTGCTCGGTCAGACCGAGCACCACACCCGAATCGGCGAGCATGTAGTCGACCCGGTCCGCCGGGTAGTTCGGGTCCACCGGAACGAACGCCGCCCCCGTCTTCGCGACCGCCCAGACGGACGCCACCGACCGGAACGACCGCGGTAACGCCAGCGCGACGAACGATTCCGGTCCCACACCGTGGTCGATCAGGATCCGCGCGACCTGCGTCGACCACCGGTCCAGTTCGCGGTATGACAATTCCTCGCCCTGCCGGGTCAGGGCCGTCGCCGCCGGTTCCAGTGCCGCGGCGTCGGCGAACAGGTCGGGCAGGGTGCGCTCGGATCGGGCGGGCAGACCCCGGACCGGTGTCAACGCGGAACGTTCGTCCGCGGACAGGATCTCGATGTCACCGACCGGAACGTCCGGACCGGCCGTCATCACACCGAGGATGCGCAGGTACCGTTCGGCGGCCACCCGGATGGTGCGGGCGTCGAACAGGTCTGCGGCGAAGCCGAATTCGACGGTCGCACCGGCCGGTTCCCCCGACTCGCCGGACGCCTCCGTCACGGACACGCACAGGTCGAGGCCGGGGAACTCCGCATCCGGGGAGCCGGCGGGCCGGGTGTCGAGCAGCACCTGGACGATCGGTGCGTACGCCTCCGACACCGACACGCCAAGTTCCCGCACCAGACGGTCGAACGGAACCCCGTTGTGCGACAGCGCCTCCGCGGCTGCGTCCCGGACGTGGGCCAGGTAGTCGCGGCACGCCACCTCGCCCGCGTACCGCGAACGCACCACCACGATGTCCGTGCGGTCGCCCACGTCCACCGCCGTCCCGACGGCGATGTCGCCGCTTCCGGTGACCCGGCCGAGCAGGATCGACAGAGCGGTGAGGAACACCGAGCGGCCCGCGGTGCCCGCATCTTCCGCCAGCGCGCCCACCCGGCGGTGCAACTCCGCAGGCACCACCACGGTGACCCGGTCGCTCTCCGGCGACAGCCTGGCGGGCCGGAGCCGGTCGGTGGGCAACGGCAGGAGGTCGGGCAACCCGTCCAGTCGCCGGCGCCAGTACTCGACTTCCCGGGCCTCGCCCAGCAACCGTTCCCCGATGCGGGCGCTTTCCTCGTGGATGTCGCCCACCCGGGACGCCGGGTCGGCGGTGGCCAGTTCCTCGAGCAGTTCGACGCACTGCCGATGGTGGTCCCGCAGTTCGCCGCGCTCGTAGCGGCTGGGATTCGCGCGGAAGTCGACGAAGATCCTGGTGGGCGTGCCGCTCTGGTACACGTTGATCAGCAGGTCCTCCACCGGACCCGAAGTGACGATGTGGAAGTCGCCGACCAGCGAACCCAGCGCCACCTCCTGGCGGAACAACATGACGTTGACCATCGGCCCGTACAGCGCCGTCGACGCGGTGTCGCCTGCGTCGCGGCGGATGTCGTCGAGGCTGCACCGCTGGTGCCGCAGTGCCGCGACGAGTTCACGCTGGACCTGCTCGATCAGGTCCGCGACGGTGTCCTCGGCGCGGACGCGGACGGGCATCGGGGCGACGTTGACGAGCATGCCGCCGGAATTGCGCAATACCGCCGTCGTGCGCGCCGACACCGGGATGGTCACCAGCACATCGGTTCTGCCGGTGCGCCGCGCCAGGTAGCACGCCGCGGCCGCGATGATCGTCGCCGCCGACGGGCTGTCGCGGGAATCGAGAACGGCCACCACGTCGTCGGAGAGGACGGCGCTCTCCACCGTGCTGGCGGCGGACACGTGTCCCGCCGTCCGCGCCAGTGTGGTGCCCTCCACCCCGGCGACCCGCTCCGCCCAGTACTCCCGGTCGGTCAGGAACCGGTCCGAGGCGCGGTACCGGCTGTCGATGTCGTACAACTGCCGCAGGCTGACGGCCCGGTTCGGATCCGGTTCGCGGCCCGCGACTTTCGCGGAGTACCGGTGCGCGATGCGGCGCAGCATCGTCATGGCCCCGTAGCCGTCGAGGGCGACGTGGTGAATCCTGCTGTACCACAGGAAGTGTGCGTCACCGGTCTGCAGGATCGACGTCTCCACCAGCCGGTCGACGCTCAGGTCGATCGGTGTGACGTAGTCACGCTCCATCCATTCGTGCGCCGCCGCCACCGGATCCACTTCGGTGCGGAAGTCGACGTACGCGATCGACGTGTCCGTCCGATGGTCGACGTACTGCAGCGGGCGGCCGTCGACGTCGTAGACCTTGAGGAACGGCGATTCGAATTCGCGGGCCGCCTCCACCGTCTCCTGCCGCAGCAGGTCCATGTCCAGCGCACCGTGGAACTCGACGTACTGGGCGATGAAGATCGGGACCCGCGGTTCCAGTTGCTGCGCGAACCACGTGGCCCGCTGCGCCGCCGAGAGCGGAATCGGTTCGCCGCCGCCCGGGGCGGAACCGTCCGATCGCCGTCCCGGGACGCGCAGGTCCGCGGGGCGGCGCGGATCCCCCGCCCCCGGAACGGGTCCTTCACCTTGTCCAGGGCACACTGAAACTCGACCTCGCCCCGCCCAACCAGGACGGACGCACTCTTTCGAGTATCCGCCCGCGCGGCGTTCCGGGTCCAGGGCACTGCGGGTCCAATGCCGCCGATGGATACTGGGCCTCATGACCGAGCGCGTCGACACACCCGGCATCGATCCCGCGGACTTCCGCGTCCACGTGGTGGCGCAGGCCATCCGGCTGTTCTCCGAGAACGGGTACGAGGCGACGACCGTCGAGCAGATCGCGTCGGCCGCCGGGGTGTCCCGGCGGACGTTCTTCCGCCAGTTCCGCTCCAAGGAGGACGTGATCTTCGCCGATCACGAATCACTGTTGCAGCAGGCAGAGGCCTATCTGTCCACGGAAACCGACGACCCGTGGGCGGCGGTCTGCAGGACGGCGGGCCTGGTCTTCGACAGGTTCCGGGAGAACCGGGAACTGTCGGTTCGCCGGTATCAGGTGGTCCAGCGATCTCCCGCACTCCGCGACCGGGAGATCGTCACCGGCTTCCGCTACGAGCGGTTGTTCGTCGATTACCTGCGCGACGTCGTGCCCACGCAACCTGTCCTGAAGGTGATCGGATTCGCGGCCGCTGTCACCGCGTGCCACAACTTTCTGCTCCGGAACATGATCAAGGGCGACGCGGACGCCACCGCGGAGGAACTGGAGCGGGCCCTGCTCGACGTGCGCCGGACGTTCGGCGTGGCCCCGGGGGCATCGACGCAGGAAGAGGACGCCGTGCTGGTGGTCTCGTATCCGCCGGGGACTCCCGTGGAGGAGATCACCGGGCGCATCCGGACGCAGTTGTCGCGGCGCCGGGGCTGAGCGGCCGAGAGTGACGACTCCCACCCTTGACTGGCACTCAGTGCCGTGGTTGACTGCACGGTAGTGGCAGTAGTTTGCCGACCAAGAACGTTGCGGCCCGCCTGAACGGAAATGAACCTGGCACGGAGTGCCGCTCAGACTCGGTGCCGTCGAGACTCAACAAGGAGCGCCCCCATGGCCGGAAATCCGGACTTCGATCTGTTCAAGCTCGCCGAAGAGCACGACGAACTGCGGTCCGCGATCCGCGCGCTCTCCGAGAAGGAGATCGCACCCTACGCGAAGGAAGTCGACGAGGATTCACGCTTCCCCGAAGAGGCGCTGCAGGCCCTCGTGAACTCCGGCTTCAACGCCATCCACGTCCCCGAGCAGTACGACGGGCAGGGCGCCGACTCCGTCGCCACCTGCATCGTCATCGAAGAGGTCGCCCGCGTCTGCGGCTCCTCCTCCCTGATCCCCGCCGTCAACAAGCTCGGCACCATGGGCCTGATCCTCAACGGCTCCGAGGAACTCAAGCAGCAGGTCCTGCCGCAGCTCGCGTCCGGCGAGGCGATGGCATCGTACGCGCTGTCCGAGCGCGAAGCCGGTTCCGACGCCGCGAGCATGCGCACCCGTGCCAAGGCCGACGGCGACGACTGGATCCTCAACGGGTCCAAGTGCTGGATCACCAACGGCGGCAAGTCCAGCTGGTACACCGTCATGGCCGTCACCGACGCCGACAAGGGCGCCAACGGCATCTCCGCGTTCATGGTCCACAAGGACGACGAAGGATTCGTCGTCGGACCGAAGGAGAAGAAGCTCGGCATCAAGGGTTCGCCCACCGCCGAGCTGTACTTCGAGAACTGCAAGATCCCCGGCGACCGCATCATCGGCGAGCCCGGCACCGGTTTCAAGACGGCGCTGCAGACCCTCGACCACACCCGTCCCACCATCGGCGCGCAGGCAGTCGGCCTCGCACAGGGCGCCCTCGACGCCGCCCTCGACTACACCAAGGACCGCAAGCAGTTCGGCAAGTCGATCAGCGACTTCCAGGCCGTGCAGTTCATGCTCGCCGACATGGCGATGAAGGTCGAGGCCGCGCGTCTCATGGTCTACACCTCCGCGGCACGCGCCGAGCGCGGCGAGAAGAACCTCGGTTTCATCTCCGCGGCAGCCAAGTGCTTCGCCTCCGACGTCGCCATGGAGGTCACCACCGACGCCGTCCAGCTGTTCGGTGGCGCCGGCTACACCACGGACTTCCCTGTCGAGCGGATGATGCGTGATGCGAAGATCACACAGATCTACGAAGGCACCAACCAGATCCAGCGCGTCGTGATGTCGCGTGCGCTGTTGAAGTAGGCGGCTACGCCGCCCGTGCGTGGTTGACGAGTCCCTGGACTCGTTAACCACGCACGGCTACGTGAGGAGAATTTGTGGAACTAGTAGGCGTGATCGGCGGCGGCACCATGGGTGCCGGCATCGCCGAGGTATGCATCAAGGCCGGCAGCTCGGTTCTCATCCTCGAGACGAAGCCGGAGTTCGCCGAGGCCGCACAGGCCCGGATCGAGAAGTCCCTCGCCCGCGGGGTCAAGGCAGGCAAGCTCGACCAGGAGGCCGCGGACGCCGCGCTCGCCCGCGTGCGGGTAACCCTGGACATCGACGACTTCGCCGACCGCGACCTCGTCATCGAGGCGGCGCCGGAGATCGAGTCCCTCAAGGTCGACATTTTCCAGAAGCTCGACAAGGTCGTGAAGCCGTCCGGCATCCTCGCGTCCAACACGTCGTCCATTCCGCTGATCAAGATGGCCAACGCCACGCAGCGTCCCGGGCAGGTCGTGGGTGTCCACTTCTTCAACCCGGTGCCGGTGATGCCGCTGGTGGAGATCGTGGTCAGCCTCGTCACGTCGGAGGAGACCGTTACCGCGGTCACCGACTACGCGAAGAACACGCTGCGCAAGAAGACGGTGCGGGCCGGTGACCGTGCGGGCTTCATCGTGAACGCGCTGCTCATCCCTTACCTCACGTCGGCGGTCCGGATGCTCGAGTCGGGTTACGCCACCGCCGAGGACATCGACGAGGCCATGAAGGGCGGCTGCGGGTACCCGATGGGTCCGCTGACGCTGATCGACACCGTCGGTCTCGACATCACGCTCGCCGCCGCGGAGTCGCTGTACGCGGAGTTCGCCGAGCCGCACTACGCTCCCCCGACGCTGCTCAAGCGCAAGGTGGATGCCGGGCACCTCGGCAAGAAGAGCGGCAAGGGCTTCTACGACTACAGCTGATCACGTCCGTCCGGGAGCCCGTCGCGTTGTCGCGGCGGGCTTTCGCCGTTCGCGACGGCGTATCCCATGTAGGAGATGGCCGTGCTCCGGATCTGCCCGAAGTCGAGGCGGCGGCTCAACTCCCCGTAGCTGAGCCGGGTCCCGCCCGCCCGCGCGAGGTCGAGGAGCCGGAGGGGATTCTTCGACCGCGGCCCGAGCCCGACGATCTCGCCGAGCCGCAAGTCGCGACGCTCGAGAAGCGCCGTCAGCTCCGCGGGACGGATGCACATCGACCAGTCGTGGATGGGGGTGTCGAACATCCGGGTCATCCGCCATTCCTGCATGATCTTGATGGCGACGAGCTTGCTGACGAACGTGCGGTTGATGGTGTCGAACAGGTACAGGCCCCCGGGTTTCAGTACGCGGGACGTCTCGGCGATCACCTGGTCGAGATCCGACACGTGCTCGAGGACGTCGCAGCAGTAGACGACGTCGAACGTGGAGTCCGGCACGGGGAGTCGCTCGCCCGACCCGATGCGGTACTCGATGTCCAGTTCCGCGCGGTCGGCGTGACGGCGCGCGGTGTCGATCGACACCGGGGACGGATCGATGCCCGTCACGCGGAACCCGATGCGGGTGAACTCCTCCGCGAGGAACCCGCCACCGGAACCGACGTCGAGGGCACGCAGGCCGCGATAGTCACGACCGATCGTCGCGCCGAGCACCGTGCGGAAGTAGGCGAATCGTCCCGGCGTCAGGCTTCCGTGCAGCAGGTTGAGCGGGTTGTCCTCCTCCCACCACGACTCCCCCACCCGGTTGTAGACGTCATTGTCGATGACCAAGCCGACCACCCCTTCTCTGCCGAGCGCACAGCGACGACTCCCAGCGTCTACGTAGATCTCATACTCTCTGCCACTGGTGTGGCGGGCGTGGGAGATGTACGTGTGTCACGGCTACCCGCATCACCGTGCGATGGTGCGGGTTTGACCGTGTCCCACACCGACGCTTGAGGTGCGGGAACATGCTGTTTCGGAGTCACCCCCACCCGCGGTGTCGTGGTGGGCATGCTGTGGCGGACCCGGCGGTGCCGCGGCCTGCTCGGGGTCGGGCTGGTCTTGTCCCGGGACTTGCGGACCGGTGCGTGCTCGGCGACCCGGATCGCGGGCAACTGCCCACGCCGGCGGGTGGCCTTGCTTCTGCCGAGCAGTGCCCGTTTGGCGAGGTTCACCCCGGCAATCTGGTCGCGGTTGCCGCCGACCCGGCAGCCCGAACACCACGCGGTGTGATAGCCGCCGGGACGGGCAAGCGGTTCATCGCACCCCGGACACAATGCGGACGATCCTCGGGCCGGCACCGACACCACCGCGATACCCGCACCGGCGGCGGTGTGCGCGAGGGCGGCGACGGCCTGGCGGCGGGCTGATTGCGCGGCCCGATTGTTGTTGACCCGACCGTGCCCGCGGGTCTCGAGGGTCGTGAGATCCTCCACCGCGATCACCTGCACGCCCGCCGCCTCGGCGTAGTCGGTGACCTGGCGGGCGAAATGGAATCCCAGCTCTCGGTTGATCCTCCCCCGCTTGACGCCCACCGCGGTGCGATGCTCGTCCAGGACGGCGATCTTCGCCTCCAGCCGGGCGCGAACCTCGGGAGGGGCGTTGGCGGCCAGCTTCTCCAACCGGGCGGCCTTGCGGTGCAGCATCTGCCCCTCGCTCTGCAGGCGTGCCAGTTTGGTCCCGAGGCCGCGGTCGTCGTAGGTGAAGCCCCGGTAATCCGAGGACAGCCCGTTCGAGTTCTCGGTGGTGATGGCGGCGGCACCCAGCGTGGATGGGGACCAATCCACTCCGACCGCGACGGTGGCCGATCCCAGGTCACCGGCGGGGACGAGTTCGGTCGCCGCGCACCGCCACAACAGGCCTTTCCGGTCGAGGACGAGGGTCGGCAGATGCCAGTCGATGACCACCCTGCCGTGCAGGTGCTCGGGGATCGCGGCGGTCAGCCGGACCCGCCGCCACTGCGCCCGCCCCGCCGGGGCCGGGCAGGTCGGCAACTTCACCGTCAACACCAGCTCACGGCCTGTGACGGTGATCTGTGCGAGCTGTTGATCGGCGGCGGAGAGTCGGGCCATCGCCGCGACCTGCGGTGGTCCCTGGACGTCGGTGATCCGCAACCGCGCCGACGGCGCCTCGTCGGTGCGGCGAGAGCGTGCGATGAGCTGGCGCCGCACGCCCCGAGCGAAACCGGGCGGCACCCATTCGCCCGGTCCGGTCGGCGGCGCCAGAGTGCCGGTGGCCAGGTCGAACCGCTCAGACAACGCCGTGATCGCCGCATCACGGTATGTCAAGGTCCGCAGGGACGCCATCACCTGCGCCGTCACCACCCGGGTCACCCGCGAGGGCACGTAGACCCCATCCGGATAGATCGGGTTCCAGCCGAGGCGGGACGCGGCGACATGCCCCTGCACTGGCAGCCTGCGGTCCTGGTGGTCCCGTCCGGCTGCGAGCACGTCGAACATCGCCGGCTGCCACAGCCTCGACACCAACTCGGTGCCAGCCGCGGCGATCAAGTTCAGCAGCCACCCCACCCGAATGTCGACGTCGTCGAGTCCGATCGGTTCGCCGGTCGCGTCGTCGACCGCCATATGGGCGCGGGTAGTGAACGCGAACTGCCGCGGCGTCGTGGAGATCCCGTCGTTGTTGCCGTGTCGACCACAGCGCCCCGAGAACGAGCCGCAAAACGATGCCGGCACCACCGTGACGTCATCCATCAACCCTCCAACCAGCAAATGTGACACCCCCCTCTCGTAAGACCTCGACTGTAACGCCGACCTCTGACAATCACCGCCCGAAGCAGCCCACGGACGAACCGGCCCAATCGATCCCGCACCACCGTGAACCGGCCCTCGGCCGCGCCGCCGAGCATCCGGCCCAACCCCGCCCGCCGCCCCCGCGGACTCGGGGCCCCGATCCATGCCTACCCCACTGCACCTCACCAGTAGCGCTGTCCCGCACCATCTTTTCCCGAGCGGCCATCGACGTCCCATTGTCCCCTCGAACCCCACACCCGGCAAGACACTGCCTCCACCCCCTCTCCGGCGTCGCTCCCGCACACTCCCCTCCGGGCCTACCCAGAAAGGAGCGAGGCCCGCGCGGTCAATGATTCGGTGACCCGAACCGACACGCCCAGAAGGCCACCGGCCCCACGCCGCCGTATTGCACACCGCAACCACCGACATCCCAAGCATTCCGCGGCCTCACCAATTCACACAGGCAGACAATGTCAGAGCCTATTAACTAGTGTTAGACATATCGGCAACAGTTGACAGCCTTCTCCTGCGCGTCGGTCACTTCAAGGCCGACACCCGTACGCGATGCTCGGAGGATGACTTTCCGGATCTCGCACGTGTGCCTGCTGCTGGGTGGGTTCGTCGCGGGAATTGCGTTGACGTCCACCGGGTCCGGTGGGTTCGTGTTCGTCGTGGGCCGCGAGGTCCCGGACGTGTCGTATCTCGATCCCGCCGCAGGCGCCACCCTCGCCGCGGTGGTCGCCGTCCTGGTGACGGTGCTGGTTCGCGCCCGCCGGGGCCTGTCGGCGCTGTCGTTCGCCGGCCTGGCACTGCTGGGTGTCGCCCGTTCGACCGGGCCGTGGGACGTCGACATGTACCTCGGCGGCGTCGCTGCGGGACTTCTCCTCGGCGGTCTCGTCGGACTGTGCACCACCGCAGACCTCGCGTGGTTGCAGACCGCACTCGCGACGGGTGTCCTCGTCGGGATCCTCCTCGACGGACCGATCGAGCACCTCCGGACATCCTTTCCCCGGCGCTACGCGGACTACCTTCCCGGACCCACCGTCGATGCGGCGGCGCTGGCCGTCCTCGCGCTCACGGCCGTGGTTCTGGCCGTGGCGTTGCGGTCCGGCGACTTCGGCGAGCGGGCGGATCTCGCGGTCAGCAGGCGCGCCGTCGTCGTGGGGATCGTGGTGCCGCTGGTCGGGCTGGTGCTGTGCTGGTGGTTCGTTCACCAGGCGTGGGACATCGGCTCCGACGGCGAAATGCGGGGCCGGTGGGTGTACGGGATCGTCCTCGTCGTGGTGGTGATCGCCGCCGCGCTGTGGCTGGAGGACCGCACCGGAATCGTGTTGCTCGCCGCGATGGCGCTCGTCGCCACGGGCGGCATCGGCAGGTCCGCATTCCCGGATTCGTGGCCGTGGCTGCTGGTGCCCGCGGCGCTGATCCTCGCGGGCGCTGCGCTCGGACGCCGTTTCCCGCGGCCGGTGTTCGGCATCGCGGCGCTCACGGTGGTGGCCGCGTCGGCAGTGTTCGAGCACCCGCCGTGGGACAACCTGCACCTCGGCGCGACGTGGCTGCTCCTTCCGCCGGCGGCGACGTACACATTCGCGTCGAGCCTGCCGTCGAGCGGACCGGTCACCGCGGCGTCGCTGGCGATCCCCGCCGCGCTCACCGTCCCCCTGGTCGCCGAGTACGGGTGGACGGCGTACACGCCGCTCACCGGATCGGAGATCCCGCCGTGGCCGGACTCGTGGGCGTGGACATCGACGGGAGTGTCCGTGGCCGGCGTGGTCGCGTGCGGCCTCACCGCCGCCTACCTCGGAAGACGCCGCACCTGACCAATATGCAGGATACATACGTTGTGCACCATGCATAGGCTGTGTATGGTGCACAAATTGTGTTCCGCAACGTCAAGGAGATTCGTGTGGACAGTCCGACGCCCGTCGTCCGCCCGGGCGGCCTCGTCGCCGTGCTGGCATTCACCGGCATCGTCGCCGCACTCATGCAGACCCTCGTGGTGCCGCTGATCGGTGACCTGCCCCGGCTCCTCGACACGACCGCCTCCAACGCGTCCTGGGTGATCACCGCGACGCTGCTCGCCGGCGCCGTCGCGACCCCGGTCACCGGACGTCTCGGCGACCTGTACGGCAAACGCCGCATGATGCTGATCTGCACCGTGCCGCTTGTCCTGGGCTCGGTGGTCTGCGCACTCGCGACGACCCTGGCCCCGATGGTGATCGGCCGGGGACTGCAGGGCGTCGGCGTAGGCCTGATCCCGCTGGGCATCAGCGCTCTGCGGGACCTGCTGCCGCCCGAGCGCCTGCACTCCTCCATCGCACTGATGAGCTCGTCGATGGGGATCGGTGGCGCCCTCGGCCTGCCGCTCGCCGCCACGGTCGCCGAGAACGCCAGCTGGCGCGTGCTGTTCTGGGGCGCCGCCGGACTCAGCGCGGTGATCGCCGTGCTGCTCTGGTACTTCGTGCCCGCCACCCCGGTCCACGGCACCCGTGGCCGCTTCGATCCCGTCGGGGCGGTCGGGCTCGGCGTCGGACTGGTGTGCCTGCTGCTGGCCGTGTCCAAGGGCGCCGACTGGGGCTGGACGAGCGGCACCACCCTCGGCCTGTTCGCGGCCACCGTCATCGCGCTGATCGTGTGGGGCTGGTGGGAACTGCGCACTCCCGAACCCCTCGTCGACCTGCGGGTCATCGCGGGACGTCAGGTGCTGCTGACCAACGCCGCGTCCGTCGTCGTCGGCTTCGCGATGTACGCCCAGTCGCTGATCGTTCCGCAGCTGCTGCAGTTGCCCGCGTCGACGGGATACGGCCTCGGACAGTCGATGCTGGCAATGGGTCTGTGGATGGCCCCGTCAGGCCTGATGATGATGGCGGTGTCCCCGTTCGGCGCCAAGCTGTCGTCCACCCGCGGACCCAAGGTCACGCTGCTCGTCGGCAGCCTCGTCATCGCCCTCGGCTACGGATCGTCCATGTTCCTGATGGGCTCGACGTGGGGTCTGGTGGTGGTGACCTGCATCTGCGGCGCGGGCGTCGGCCTCGCCTACGGCGCGATGCCCGCACTCGTGATGAGCGCCGTGCCGCAGTCCGCGACGGCGTCCGCGAACAGCGTCAACTCGCTGATGCGTTCGGTGGGCACGTCGGTGTCCGCGGCCGTCGTCGGCGTGGTCCTGGCGCAGATGAGCGTGCAGGTCGCGGGCCACAGCCTGCCCACCGAGGGCGGATTCCGGACCGGTCTGCTGATCGGGTGCGGTGTCGCGCTCGTCGCCGCGGCCATCACCCTGGCGATCCCCACCCGCCGTGCACCCTCGGTGGCGAACGCAGTTCCCACCGAACCGCTCGCGTCGTCGAAGGCGTAGCCGTCGACCCCTCTACTTGTGCAGGGCGTACCCGGCCACGGGGTTGCCGTTGACGTAGACGGTGCCCTCGTAGGTCCCGTCCGGCTTCGGGGTGATCCGGTCGGTGAGGAAATTCAGCCCGGACGGGCTGTAGTCGGTGACGAGGGAGCCGCCCGGTTCCGGGGTGGTCATGCCGAAGACGTAGGGGAAGAACACCCCGAAGTTGTCCATGACCCACCCGTGCCCGAACGTCTTTCCCTTCCAGATCAGGTCGGCACCGGGAAGGTTGGTCGTCCCCACATAGGTGCCGGCAGGCATCACGGGCAGCGGGAGCGGGACGGGCATGGGTGCCGGGATCGGATCCGCCGCGGCCGTCCCCGCGCCGACGAGAGACAGGCCGGCCACCGCGACGGCCCCGACTGCGACCTTGCGCTTGATGTCCATGAGTACTCCGTCTGTCGAGGTTCGTGGCGGACAGTGTCGCACGCGCGCGGCCGTCACAGGGCGAGTGTGGAGAAGATGCTGTCCGGATCGTTGCCGTAGTCCCACGGCGTCGCACACACGACGTCGAGTATGCCGAAGCCGGCGCCGGAATTCGCAACGAGCGCCGCACCGCGCGGATCGCGGCGCACCATGGGGAGGTGACCGAGACCGTTCTGCGCCTGAGCACCCGCCGGGGGCGGTGGGTCGTAGTCGCCACCGTGCTCGGCTCGAGTCTCGCGCTGCTGGACGGCACCGTGGTGAACATCGCCCTGCCGCACATCGGCGAGGACCTCGGCTCGGGTGTCGCCGGACTGCAGTGGATTCTCAGCGGATACACCCTGGCCCTGGCGTCGCTGATCCTGCTGGGCGGGGCGCTCGGGGATCGCTGGGGCAGGCGCCGCGTCTTCGTCTGGGGGACGGTGTGGTTCGCGGCGGCGTCACTGCTGTGCGGCATCGCACCCGACATCACCCTGCTCGTGATCGCGCGGATTCTGCAGGGCGTCGGGGCCGCGATGCTCACCCCTGGCAGTCTCGCGCTGATCTCGGCGTCGATCCACGAGGACGACCGGGGCGCCGCGATCGGACTGTGGTCGGGGCTCGGCGGGGTGGCGGGGGCTATCGGACCTCTGCTCGGCGGCTGGCTGGTGGAGGTGGCCGGCTGGCGGTCGGTGTTCCTGCTCAATCTTCCGCTCGCCGCGCTCGTCGTGTGGGCGTCGATGCGGCACGTCCCGGAGAGCCGGGACCCGCACCCGCCCGATCACCTCGACGTCCTCGGTTCGGCGTGCGCCGTGATCGGCCTGGGCGCGCTCACCTACGGCCTGATCGAAATGAACCTGATCGCCGGGGTGGTGGGCGCCGTCGTGCTGATCGCGTTCGTCGTCGTCGAAGTGCGCTCCCCGAACGCGCTGGTGCCGCCGAGCCTGTTCTCGTCGCGGATGTTCGTCGCGGCGAACCTGGTGACGCTCGCCGTGTACGCCGCGCTCGGCGGGGTCTTCTTCCTGCTGGTGCTGCAATTGCAGTTGGTGGCCGGGTACTCGCCGCTCGAAGCCGGGCTGGCCACCATCCCGATCACGCTGGCGATGCTCGCGTTCTCCTCCCGCGCAGGCAGCTACGCCCAGACCCACGGCCCGCGACTGCCGATGACCGTCGGTCCCACCCTCGCCGCGGTCGGCCTGCTGTTGATGACGCGGATCGGGCCGGACGCGAGCTATTGGACGGTCGTGCTCCCCGGCGTCGTCGTGTTCGGTCTCGGACTGTCCGCCATGGTCGCGCCGCTGACCGCGGCCGTGCTCGGATCGGTCCCGGTGGAACAGTCGGGCATCGCGTCCGGGGTGAACAACGCGGTCGCACGCACCAGCCAGTTGCTGGCGGTGGCCGCGCTCCCCGGGATCGCCGGCATCGACGCCGAAAGCATGCTCGACCCGGACAGTTTCTCGGACGGCTTCCGCATCGCGATGTTCATCTGCATCGCACTGCTCCTCGTCGGGGCGGCCATCGCCGCAGCCCTGATCCGGGCGCCCGCCGTGCCGGCGCCCACGCCACTCGGCCCCGTCCCGCTCGGTCCCGTACCGGAGTCCATCGCGTGCAAGCCGCATTGCGACGTCACCGGTCCCGCGGTGCAACCGGCCCTCGCGCGGCCGAGGCACACAGAGGGGTGACGCACCCGCCGGCACGCTTTCGTATCCTGGTCGGGTGGCGATTTCCGGTACCGACCCGTCGAGCGTCCGCGTCGACAGCTGGACGTGGGCGGTCCGGCTGTTCAAGACGCGTTCCGCAGCGGCGGCCGCGTGCAGGTCGGGGCACGTGCGGGTCAACGGCAGCACCGCAAAACCCGCACAGCCGGTCAAGGCCGGCGACGAGGTCCGCATCCGCGCGGCGGGTGTCGAACGGATCGTCGAGGTGATCCGGCCGATCACCAAGCGGGTGGGCGCGGTGGTGGCCGTCGAGTGCTACACCGACAACACACCACCACCCCCACCGCGCGAGGTCCTCGCGTCGATCCCGCAGCGCGACCGCGGCGCGGGCAGGCCCACCAAACGCGAACGCCGCGACATGGACCGGTTGCGCGGGCTGTGACCGCTCAGGCCGGGGTGTGGCTGAGGATGCGCAGCGCGGCAGGCACCGCCTCGATGGTGACCGGCAGCGGGCCGACGCGGTCGCCGTCCGCGTACGCCGTGATGCCGTCGCATTGCAGTCGCACCGTCCGCGAGCGGTAGGTCTGCACGTCGGGGAGTTCCACGTGGGTGCCCTTGTAGACGCGGGGGAACAGCCGGACCAGCCTCGACCTGCGGCCGTAGTCGACGACGGTGACGTCGAGCAGTCCGTCGGTCTTGTCCGCGTTCGGGCAGATCTGCATCCCGCCGCCGTAGGAGCGGCCGTTGCCGACGGCGACCAGCGTCGCGTCGACCTCGACGGTCTGGTCGTCGAGTTCGATGCGGTAGTGCAGCGGGCGGAGTCGCGTCAGTTCGGCGAGCATCGCCAGGTTGTACCGCATCGGTCCCTTCGGCCAGGACATCCGGTTGGCGCGGTCGGTGACGAGTGAATCGAACCCGCTCGCGACGATCGTGCCCGCCCACACGACCGCGCCGCCGTCGAGGGTGATCCGGGCGAGGTCGGATTCCTGCACCTCGCCGTCGGCGATGACATCGGCGGCCGCGACGGGATCGCCGACGGGGATGCCGAATTCGCGCGCATGGTCGTTGCCGGTGCCCGCCGGGATCAGGCCGACCGGTGTCCCGGACTGCGCCGCCGCCTGCAATCCGATGCTGATGGCGCCGTCTCCCCCGACGACGACGAGCGCGTCGGTGCCGTCGTCGATCGCCCGCCGGGCCAGCGTGCGCGCGTGATCGGCGTCCGTCCCGATGATTTCGGTGACGGCGACACCCCGTTCCCGCAGGCGCGCGACCCCCTTGCGTCCGGCGACCGGCGCGTGGCCGTGCCCGGCGAGCGGGTTGACGAGGACGGTGACCTTCTCGATCACCTGCTGCGTGCTCACGGAATCAGCTTGCCGGGGTTGAGGATTCCCGCGGGATCGACGGCGTCCTTGACCGCCCGCAGAATCGTGACGCCCAGGTCGCCGATCTCGTCCCGCATCCACGGGCGGTGGTCGACGCCGACCGCGTGGTGATGGGTGATGGTTCCGCCGGCGGCGACGATCGCGTCCCCGGCGGCGGTCTTGGCCTTCCGCCACTGCTCGATCGGGTCGTCCGCCTGCGCGGACACGACGGTGAAGTACAGCGAGGCGCCCGTCGGGTAGGTGTGCGAGATGTGGCAGAGGACGAGCGGCGGGGTGCCCTGCGCCGACAGCGATTCCGTGAGCGCGGTGGTCACCGCCGTGCGGAGTGCGGCGAGGTTGCCCCACGTGGTCGCGGTTTCCAGTGTCTCGCACAGCGCGCCCGCGTCGAGCAGTGAGTCGCGCAGGTACGGTGCGTCGAAACGGCCGTGCTCCCAGCCGTTTCCGGGCTCCTCCCCCAGGGACGTGCCGCCGTGCGCCTGCAGCACCGCGCGGGCCTCCGCCGTCCGTTCCGCGGTGTGCTCGGCGGTGCCCTCGAACGTGGTGATCGCCAGGCAGCCGCCGGTAACGGTCTCCTCGCCGATCTTGTCGGTGGTCGCCAGGTTCACCGCCGTCTCCGCCTCGTCGGACAGCCGCAGCACGGTCGGGACCGCACCTTCCTGCCGCAGCGCGCGCAGTGCGGCCGCGCCGGTCTCGAAGTCGGGGAAACGCCACCCCTCCCGGACGGTGGTGGCCGGGACCGCGTGCACCCGCACCCGCACCCGGGTGATGACGCCGAGCGTGCCCTCCGACCCGACGAACAGTTCGCCGAGGTCCGGGCCGGCCGCGGACGCCGGGGCACGCCCCGTGTCGAGGGTCCCGGTGGGGGTCACCACCCGCAGTCCCTGCACCATGTCCTCGAACCGCCCGTACCCCGCGGACGCCTGCCCCGACGACCGGGTGGCCGCGAAACCGCCGATGGTCGCGAACATGAAACTCTGCGGGAAGTGCCCGAGCGAGAAGCCGTGTGCGCCGAGCAGTTCCTCGGCGAGCGGGCCCGTCACGCCCGCTCCGAGCGTCGCGATGCCGGAGTCGGTGTCGAGGTCGATCAGCGCGTCGAACCGGCGCAGATCCAGCGAGACGACGGCGTCGAATCGGTCGCGAACCGGGTCGAGTCCGCCGACGACGCTGGTGCCGCCGCCGAACGGGACCACGGCGATGCCGTTGGCGGCGCAGTACCGGAGCACGTCGGCGACCTCGGCGTCGGTGCCGGGGGTGACGACGGCGTCGGGCGCGTTCTGCGGTGCGGTGCTGCGGCGCCGCAGCAGGTCGAGCGTGCTCTTGCCGCCGGAACGCAGCAACCGGTCGGCATGCGTGGTGCTGGCGAACCGCTCTCCGACGATGCCCGCGAGCGCGGCGAGGTGCTGGCCGGACAGTGCGCTCGGAGCGAGGACGACGTCGTCGGCCGCCCGGTCGGAGGGTTCCCGGATGGTGACGCCGAGTGCCTGCTGCAGCAGTCCCTTGATGCCGTCCGAGAGGACCTTGTGCTTCTCAGGCGCGCCCCAGGCGTCCCACTGCATCGGGGGTGCCGTCAGGACGGCGTGATCTTCCGAACGCTCATTGCTCATGCGTTATAGTGTTACACATCATGTAAGAGTGTAACTAGCCCTTCGGGCGATCGCCCCGCTCCCGCCACACTTGCCGGATCGGCCGCAGCACCAGCCCCATCTGCTTCCGCGTCTTCCCCCGCGTCACCAGAACCCCGGTGATCGCCACGATCCACACGGGGTACTGCACGAGCCAGGCCACCCGGAAACTGTCGAACGAGTACCCGCCCATCGCGTCGAGGATGAGCCCCATCGCCTGGATGACCAGCAACGACGCCAGGAAGCCGCCGATGTTGACCATTCCCTGCGCGGTTCCCATGCTGGTGCTGGGGTTGAACATGCGGGCGTAGTCGAAGCCGATCATCGAACCGGGGCCGCCCACCGAGATCACCATCACCAGAAGCGCCAGCAACCAGATCGGCGCCGGACCGGGCAGTGCCAGCACGACGGTCCACATCGCCGCGTTGCTGATCATGATCGCCAGCACCAGATACGAGCGGCGCATCGGGAACCGGCCGCTGAGGATGCCGATGATCGGCCCGGCCACGATCGCCGAGATCACCGACAGCGTGAGCAGCGAACCGGCCTCGGCCGCCGACAATCCCTGCGCCGACCTCAGATACGGCACACCCCACAGCAGGGCGAACGTCGTCATCGAGAACTGCGTGCCCATGTGGGTGAAGAAGCCCAGCCGGGTGCCGTGCCGCCGCCACACCGCACGGATCTGCGTCCCCACCTCCCGCAGTCCGGCAGGTGCGGCCACCACCTCGAGACCGGGCGGGGCGTTGCGGATGACGGACACGGCCAGCACGAAGGACAGCAACCCGAGCGACGCCGCACTGCCGTACGCGAAACTCCAGCCCGGCCCGTTCAGCAGCAGCATCAACGGCAGCGCCGACAGGATCTGACCGATCTGACCGAAGATGCCCGTCAGCTGAGACATGAGCGGGACCCGCCGCGGCGCGAACCATTGCGGCACCAGGCGCAGCACGGAGATGAACGTCATCGCGTCGCCGATGCCGACGAACACGCGCGCGGCGACGGCCAGCGGCAGCGATTCGGTGAGCGCAAGCACCATCTGCGCCGACGCCATGATGAGCGCGCCGGCGGCGATCATGACCCGCGACCCGTACCGGTCGAGGAGCACACCGGCCGGGATCTGCATCCCCGCGTACACCACGATCTGGAGTACGACGAAACTCGACAGCACACTCGGACTGATCGAGAATCGCTCCGACGCCGCGAGCCCCGACACACCGAACGAGGTTCGATGCAGGACGGCGACGATATATGCGACAACCCCGACGCCCCACACCAACCACACTCTGCTCATCGCAGATCAAACTACCCGCCAGCAGGTATTACCCGCTGGTTGAAGTCACTCGCGGCCCAGCGACACCCACGTCGGGTCGGCCGTGCGCTCGCCGACGGTGAGGTCCGCGAGCAGGTCCAGGCGGGCGATCTGCCCCTCGGTCAGGGTGAGCGCGACCGCACCTGCGTTTTCCGTCACACGGGCCGCGAACCGGGTGCCGGGAATCGACACGGACGGCAACCCGAACTCGCGGCCCTTCGCGTCCAGCCACGCCAGCGACACCTGCGCGGGCGTCGCGCCGAGTTCGGCGGCCACCTCGCGGACGACGTCGAGCACCTTCAGGTTGGACGGGAGCGCGTCGTCCCCGAAACGCGGGAACCGGCGACGCAGATCCCTGTCGCCCAGCACGGCCGGGTCGTACGTTCCGGTGAGGAAGCCCCGGCCCACGGGCGAGTACGGCACGAAGCCGATGCCCAGCTCCGCCGCCGCGGGAACCACGTGCTTCTCGACGTCCCGACTCCAGATGCTCCACTCGCTCTGGATCGCGGCGATGGGATGCACCCGCGACGCGCGGCGGAGTTCGTCGCCGGTCGCCTCCGACAGTCCGATGTGGCGGACCTTCCCGGCCTTCACCTGTTCCGCGATCGCGCCGACGGTGTCCTCGATGGGCACCTCGGGGTCGACACGGTGCAGGTAGTACAGGTCGACGGTGTCGACACCGAGGCGGCTCAGCGATTCGTCGAGGGCCTGCCCCACGTACTCGGGTTTGCCGTTGATGCTGCGCTGGCCGTTCGCGATGTTGCCGACGAGACCGAACTTGGTGGCCAGCTGCACCTCGTCGCGGCGTTCCTTCAGCACCGTGCCCACCGCGATCTCGCTCGCGCCGTCGCCGTACACGTTGGCAGTGTCGATGAACGTCACGCCGATGTCGATGGCGTGGTGGAGGGTCGCGAGCGCCTCCGCGGGATCGACGGACCCGTACACGGGGGCGACGGACATGGCGCCGTAGCCCTGCGCGCTGACGGTGAGGCCTTCGGACAACTGCACGGTGGGGATGTTGGTCATGCGCCCCATCCTTCCCGAGCACCCCGACAGGTGCATCGTTTGGAATCGCGCTGATCGTGACCCGGCTGCCTCTACCCTGAAGGCATGGCCTTCGACTGGTTCGAACTCGCCCGCATCGCCCACCGCGAGTTCGGTGCACGGGTCGCCGCGATCACCGACTGGTCGGCGCCGACACCGGACCGCGAATGGGACGTCACCCACCTGGTGCGGCACGTCATCGAGGAACAGCAGTGGGTTCCCCCGCTGCTCGCCGGGAAGACGGTCGGCGAGGCGACCCCGGACATCGAACCGCTGCACGGCGACATGCGGGCCGAATGGCAGCGGTATTCCGACGCGGCCA
This sequence comes from Rhodococcus pseudokoreensis, assembly GCF_017068395.1. Classification (NCBI taxonomy): domain Bacteria; kingdom Bacillati; phylum Actinomycetota; class Actinomycetes; order Mycobacteriales; family Nocardiaceae; genus Rhodococcus; species Rhodococcus pseudokoreensis. The sequence goes on from NZ_CP070619.1 coordinate 2,499,130, forward strand.
TCCGCGCATGGTCGTCGACCGACCCGCAGACGCACGTCCACCTGTCCTACGGCACGGTGCCGCTCGAGCCGTACCTGCGGCAGCAGATCGCCGACGTCACCATCCACGCCTGGGACCTCGCCAAGGCCACCGGATCCGACGACACGCTCGACCCGCACCTCGTCGCCGGCGTCTGGTCGGACCTCGACGGCCAACGCGAGATGCTGTCCGAGAGCGGGCTGTTCGCCGACCCCGTCGACGTCCCCGGCGACGCGCCGCTGCAGGACCGCCTGATCGCCCTGACCGGTCGCGATCCCCGGCAACGCATTTAACCAACCGCGCCCGAGGGTCCCGCCTACGCTGGGATCCATGAATACCCCCGATCCGAAACCCCGCAGCCGCGACGTCACCGACGGACTGGAGAAGACCGCAGCACGCGGCATGCTCCGTGCGGTGGGAATGGGCGACGACGACTGGGGAAAATCCCAGATCGGCGTGGCGTCGTCGTGGAACGAGATCACCCCCTGCAACCTGTCGCTCGACCGGCTCGCGAAGGCCGTCAAGGACGGCGTCCACGCCGCGGGCGGGTATCCCCTCGAGTTCGGCACCATCTCCGTGTCCGACGGCATCTCGATGGGACACGAGGGCATGCACTTCTCCCTCGTGTCCCGTGAGGTGATCGCCGACAGTGTCGAAACGGTGATGCAGGCCGAACGCCTCGACGGGTCCGTGCTGCTCGCCGGGTGCGACAAGTCGCTGCCCGGCATGCTGATGGCCGCCGCCCGCCTCGATCTGTCGAGCGTGTTCCTCTACGCGGGGTCGATCCTGCCGGGCATCGCCAAACTGTCCGACGGCACCGAACTCGACGTCACCATCATCGACGCGTTCGAGGCGGTCGGCGCGTGTTCGCGCGGACTGATGAGCCGCGAGGACGTCGACGCCATCGAACGCGCCATCTGCCCAGGCGAGGGTGCGTGCGGCGGCATGTACACGGCGAACACGATGGCCAGTGCCGCCGAGGCGCTCGGCATGTCGCTGCCCGGCAGCGCGTCCCCTCCCGCCACCGACCGTCGTCGCGACGGATTCGCGCGGCGCAGTGGCGAGGCCGTCGTCGAACTGCTCCGCCGCGGCATCACTGCCAGGGACATCCTCACCAAGGAGGCGTTCGAGAACGCCATCGCCGTGGTCATGGCGTTCGGCGGGTCCACCAACGCCGTCCTGCATCTGCTGGCCATCGCCAGCGAAGCCGAAGTGGAACTGACGCTCGAGGACTTCTCCCGCGTCGGCGCCCGCGTCCCGCACCTCGCGGACGTCAAACCGTTCGGCAAGCACGTGATGAAGGACGTCGACCACATCGGCGGCGTCCCCGTCATCATGAAGGCCCTCCTCGACGCCGGCATGCTGCACGGCGACTGCCTGACCGTCACCGGCCGGACCATGGCAGAGAACCTGGCCGACATCGCGCCGCCCGACCCGGACGGCAAGGTGCTGCGCGCGATGAGTACGCCCATCCACCCGACCGGCGGCATCACGATCCTGAAGGGGTCCCTCGCCCCGGGCGGCGCGGTGGTGAAGTCCGCCGGGTTCGACTCCGACGTGTTCACCGGCACGGCACGCGTCTTCGAACGGGAGCGGGCCGCGATGGACGCCCTGGAGGACGGCACCATCACGGGCGGCGACGTCGTCGTCATCCGCTACGAGGGCCCCAAGGGCGGTCCCGGCATGCGCGAGATGCTCGCGATCACCGGCGCCATCAAGGGCGCCGGCCTCGGCAAGGACGTCCTGCTGCTCACCGACGGCCGATTCTCCGGCGGCACCACCGGCCTGTGCGTCGGGCACGTGGCACCGGAGGCCGTGGACGGCGGTCCGATCGCGTTCGTCCGCGACGGCGACCAGATCCGCCTGGACGTCGGAACGGGCACGCTGGAACTGCTCGTCGACGAGAAGGAACTCTCCGACCGCAGGAACGGGTGGGAACCGCTGCCCCCGCGCTACACCCGCGGAGTCCTGGCCAAGTACACGAAGCTCGTCGGTTCCGCCTCGGGCGGCGCCGTCTGCGGGTAGGCGCTCCGCGCCCGTGAGTGCTCAGCGAGTCCAGAGACTCGTTAACCACTCACGGGCGCCGAAGGCGCCTAGATCGGCCGGAACCCGGCGCCCGGACCGGCGTTCGCGTTCATGTCGTTGACGATCGAATTGAGGTTGGTGCCGATCTCCGGGCCGATGCACGGTGCCGCGAGGTAGGCGTTGACCATGGCGACGAGGGTGGTGCCGACGACCATCGGTGCGCCCGAGTCACCTTCGATCACGCAGGCCTGGGTCCACGTCTCCCCCGTCTGCATGAGGTCGCCGTAGACGATGCCGCACGTGTTTCCCGTGGTGCGGCCTTCCTTGCACGCCACCTGGGGGAAGCCGGCCGGTGCGCCGATCCGGGTGATGGTGACGCCGCCGACCCGGTTGACGGGGACGACCTTCGCCGGATCGAACTGGATCACCGCGTAGTCGAGGGCGGGGTTGGAGATGACGAACTCTCCGACGATGCCGCTGTCCTGACTGGCCTCGGGCACCACGTACGAGCCGACCTCACCGCAGTGGCCCGCCGTCAGGCCGACGAGCCTGCCCGCATTGTCGTGTCCGATGGTGGTGAGCGAACAGACCAGTTCGTCGTTCACCACGATCCCCGAACCGCCCCCCATGACGGCGGCCGGAGCTGCTGTCGCGGTCCCTGCCGCAACGAATCCCAGAATTCCCGCTGTCGCCGCAACAACCGCCGCGAATCGTTTCAACATTTTTCGAACCTTCCCGGAATGAGCCCCGACGGCCGCGTGTCTCTCCATAAGAATCCCATCCCGCGCAAGACCTGCGTGGGGGAATGCGGATGTAGAGACCGCGGCCGTTGCCCGCTCCGGGACTACTCGCCCGCGCCGAGGGCCTCCAGCGCTTTCCGGGCGTCCTCGAGTTGCCGGCTCAGCTCGTCCACCCGCGCCGCGGCGAGGTTGCGCGCCGCCACGATGATCGACTCGACGGCCTCGATCGCCGTCTCCTCGCCCAGTTCCCGGACCGCGCGCTCGACGGCGTCCGGCGACACCGGGACAGCCTTGCCGGGACGCTTGGCGCCGTGCGCGACGGTGACGCTCCAGTCGTTGTCGGCGCCGGCGTGGATGGTGACGCTGACTCCGGCCGGCACCTTCTTGGCGGTGCGTTTGGCTGGTGCCGCGGCGGGTTTCGGGACCGCGGCGGCGGTCGGCTGCGGGACCGCGACGGTCTTCGCGGCGGACGCCTTGGGAGCGGGCGGCGGACCCGGTTCGATCTCCTGGTGCACGACCGGCGCGGCGGGGGCGGACGCGGCGGCGGGCGCCGACTTGGCCGCCGGAATTCGTCTCATCAGAAGCTCCTCGGCTTCGAAGGGGAGCTCGTCGTCGACACCCTTGGGGCGAATCTGGACCGTATTGCCTTGCACGGAGATGACTTTCGCCGAGGCTCCGGCCTCGAGCCCGAGGCTGGGCATGGCCTCGCGCAGATACACGGTGGCCCGCTTGCCTTCCGCGATCGCGGCAGCGAGGGTCTCGAGATTCTCCGCGGTCAGGTGATCCGGTGCGGCGGCGCCGGAACGTCTACGGGGCGGCATGCGCTGTCCTTTCTGGTCTGTCTCCTGGTTACGCTCGTGAGCACCGCAACTCTTGCACACCCCACCGACGGTTCCGCATCGAACGTAACGAGAGGAACGACGTGACCTCGGAAGCACCGGAGAACGGCGACCAGACGGCAACGCCGACGGAGATCTCACCGACCCTGCTACGCGACGTTCAGGCCGATCTCGAGGAGTCGCTCCTCGGCGGGCCCCGCCGGTACACGCGGGCCGAGATCGCCGATGTCGCGGGCGTATCGGTCGAGCGGGCGGACCGTCTGTGGGTGTCGATGGGGTTCGCGGTCGATATCGACCCCGACAGCGTCATGTTCACCGAGGGGGACGCCGCCGCGCTGCGGACCATCGCGTCGCTCGTCGACCGGGGGATCATCTCGCCGGAACGCGAAGTGGCGGCGGCCCGCGCTCTGGGTCAGTCGTTGTCGCGGCTCGCCGAATGGCAGGTGTCGCTGATCAGCACGCACATCGTCGATCAACTCGCGGATTCGGCGGGCAGCGACGAGCAGGCGATCCGGGAGCAGGTGCGGGGGCTGACCGCCGAGATCCTTCCGGCGGTCGAATCGCTGCAGGCGTACGTGTGGCGCAGGCACGTCGCCTCGACCACGGGCCGCAACGTGGGCAATCCCGGTGAGGAGGTCGCGAGCCGGACCCTGGTGGTCGGGTTCGCGGACATCGTCGGGTACACGTCGCTGACGCGGCAACTCGGTGCCCGGGATCTCGCGGACCTGCTGGAACGCTTCGAGTCTGCCTCGACGACGGTGATCGGCGGGCATCAGGGGTGGGTGGTGAAAACGGTCGGCGACGAGGTGATGTTCGCCGTCGAATCGCCGGCCGATGCGGCGGAGATCGCCCTGCAACTCCAGGAGCGGGTCCTGCCGGACGAGTCGGACCCCGAACTGCGGGTCGGTCTCGCGATGGGTCCGGTTCTCGTCCGGTTCGGCGACCTCTACGGTTCCGTCGTCAACACCGCGGCGAGACTCACCGGTTCGGCGCGTCCCGGCACGGTGCTGATCGACGAGGAACTCGCCCACGAACTCGACGGCGCTCCCGATTACTACCTCAAACAGCTACGCCCACGACGCGTTCGAGGAATACGCAGGCTCGAGCAGTTCGTGCTGCGCCGGAACCGGGACGCCTGACGAGCGTCAGCTTCCGAAGGGAAGGGTTCCGGGCGGGATGGAGTATCCGCTGCTGCCGGCGGCGACGCCGCCCCACGCACCGAGGAGCCAGTTGAGTGCATCAGTGATCATCGAAAAACCTTCCCACACCATTCATCAGACAGGCGCGGCGTCTGGTGCCGCGCGCACTGCCACGGTAATGACGACGGCCTGAGCTGTCGACGTCATAATGCCTGAGCAGGGGGAATCTCGCGCAGCGCAGGCGGGCGGGCACCGGCTTCGACCTGGGCGGCGCGTGCCGCGAGGAAGTCGTCGACGATCTGCTCACACGCGGCGCGTCCGAGCGGGGTGAGGGTGGCGAGCCGGGTGAAGACGAGCGGTCCGAGGAGCTGGGCGAGGGCGAGGTCGTAGTCGAATTTCCCGAGGCGTTCCGCCGCCTCGGGTGTGCCGAAGACCTGGTCGAACGCCGCCCGGTACTGCGCGACGATCGTCTGCCGGAGCGTCCGCAGTTCCGGTTTGTCCGATTGGGCGGCGTCCGCGCTCGAGTAGTCGTCCAGCGCGGGGCCCATGCCCAGCCAGCACATCGCCGTCACGTTCATGGGGGCACTCTCGATGAGTTTCGCCTGACTGACCATCAACTCGACCAGCCGGTCCCGGAGGTCGCCTTCGGCGGGCACCGTCGGGGCGGGCGGAATCAGCCGCCCGAACGCCGCGGCCACCAGTTCGGTGCCGTTGTCGAAATGCCGGTAGAGCGTGGCGCGAGCGACCTTCGCCAGTTTGGTGACGGCGTCGATGGTGACGGCGTCCGTGCCGCCCTTCGCGAGGAGAGTTGTCGCGGCGTCGAGAAGTCGCGCGCGCGAGCGCTGCCTGCGGGGATCCTGCTCGGTCATCTGCACCGCCCGTTCCTGCCACTGCCCGACCTCTTGTGAACTGTCAGTCTACCAACGATACTGACAGTCTTATTTCTATCGGGAGGAGTGTCGTGCACGCTCGGAACGAGGCACCACAGGCACAGCAGGAACAACCGGACCACGCGGGCTGGAGCCTGCGGCAGATATGGATGCTCACGGTCTCGTGCTGCGCGGTCGCCCTCGTCGTCGCGGCGATGGCGGCCCTCAACACCGCGCTCCCCGACCTCGCCCGCGACACGGGTGCGACGCAGAGTCAGCTGACATGGATCGTCGACGGCTACACCCTGACGCTGGCCGCCCTGCTGCTTCCGGCGGGCGCGCTCGGCGACCGGTACGGCAGGCGCGGGCTGCTCATGATCGGACTGCTGATCTTCGGCGCCTCCACCGCGATCCCCCTCGTCAACGACGCACCCGAGTGGATCATCGGTTCGCGGGCGATGGCCGGTGTCGGCGCCGCCCTCGTCATGCCCGCCACGCTGTCGCTGCTCACCGCGGGTTTCCCCCCGGCACACCGGGGCCGGGCCGTGGGCATCTGGTCGGGTGTCGCCGGTTCCGGTGCGATCGCCGGCCTGCTGGTCTCCGGATTCCTGCTCGAGAAGTGGTCGTGGCACGCCATCTTCATCGGCCTCACCGTGGTGTCCGCGCTGATCTTCGTCACGGGATTCACCATCTCGTCGTCCCGCGAGACGGAGCGCCCACCGCTGGACCTTCCCGGCACCGGGCTGATCGCCGCCGCGGTCGGCCTGTTCGTCCTGGGAACCATCGAGGCGCCGCAACGCGGCTGGCTGGATCCCGTCGTGCTCGGACTGCTCGTCGGCGGACTCGCCTGCGCCGCCGCGTTCGCCCTCGTGGAACTTCGCAGAAAGCACCCCCTGCTCGACGTCCGGCTGTTCGCCAACCGCGCGTTCGGCTCGGGGTCGATGTCGCTCCTCCTGCAGTTCCTCGCCTCACTGGGCCTGTTCTTCCTGCTCGTCCAGTACCTGCAACTGGTGCTGGACTACTCCCCGTTGCAGTCGGCGCTCGCGCTCGCTCCCCTCGCCGTGCCGGTGGTGGCGATGTCCGCGGTCATGCCGATGCTCGTCCCGCACGTCGGGCTGCGACCGCTGCTCGCGTCCGGCTCTGCACTGCTCGGCCTGGGCATTCTCCTGCTGGTGCGGCTCGACGCGCATTCGAGTTACGCGGCGGTGTGCGCCCCGCTCATCGTGGCCGCGTTCGGTATCGGACTGTGCACGGCGCCCGCGACGTCGGCCATCGTGCAGAACACTCCCGACGAGAAGCAGGGTGTCGCGTCGGCCGTCAACGACACGGCGCGCGAGATCGGCTCGGCCATCGGGGTCGCGCTCGCGGGCAGCGTCCTGGCCGCGGGTTACGGCAGGCATGTGCAGCCCGCGGTCGACGCCGTTCCGGAGGCCGCGAAGGAGCCGGTGTCGAGTTCGCTGGCTGCGGCACTGCAGGTCGCCGATGTCGCGGGGCCGCAGGGTGAGCAACTTGCGACGTTCGCCCGGGATTCGTTCCTGAAGGGTTTCGACGAGGCGTCCATCGTGCTGGCCTGTGTGCTGTTCGGCGCATCGCTGCTGCTCGCGGTGTGGGCGCCCGGGCGGAAGGGGTCCGTACCGAAGGCCGAATCGCCGCAGGAACTGGCCGAGATCGACTGAGCGGACGTTGCCCTTGTGACCGCCGTCATTGTATCGTTCAGTATCAGTAACTGAATGTCACAGTTAGTTGACCGACTAGTCACAGATCAAGGGGTAGTGATGACCGCATCGATCGTCGTCTCCGACCGCGAAGAGACCGCCCAGCGCTTGCTGGCGTCGTCGGCACGCAAGTCCTACGACCCGATGGTCGAGGTCGACTGGGAAGCACCGATCCCCGACGACAAGTTCGGTCTCACCCCCGAGTGGAGCACGCTGTACGGCACGGCCCTCTGGGACGAGATGACCGACGAGCAGAAGATCGAACTCACCAAGCACGAGGCCGCCAGCGTCTCCAGCGTGGGACTGTGGTTCGAGATCCTTCTCATGCAGATGCTGCTGCGCGACGTGTACGGCCGCGACAAGCACTCACGCCACGTGCAGTTCGCCCTCACCGAGGTCGCGGACGAGTGCCGCCACTCGGTGATGTTCGCCCGTGCAGGCGAACGCCTGAACATGCCGAGCTACGGCCCCCACCCGGTGATCCACAAGCTCGGGCGCATCTGGGGCGGCTTCTTCCGGGGAGCCAACGCGTACGCCAGCGTGATGGCCGCCGAGGAGATCCTCGACATGATGCAGCGCGACTTCATGAAGGACGAGCGCGTGCAGCCCGTCACCCGCACGGTGAGCAAGATCCACGTCCTCGAAGAGGCCCGCCACATCCGCTTCGCCCGCGAAGAGGTCGGGCGACGCATCCAGGGCGCCAGCTGGGCCCGCCTCCAGATCGAGCGCCTCAACACCGCCGCGGTCGTGTACTTCGTGATGAAGAGCATGATCCGCAAGGACGTCTACGAGAACGCCGGCCTCGACCCGAAGCGGGCCGCCGCCGAGGCCAAGAGCAACCAGCACTACAAGGACACCGTCCGGACGTCCGGTTCCAAGTTGATGCAGTTCCTCGATGGCGTCGGCCTCGTCGGCGGCCCGTCGAAGCGCCTCTACAAGAGGGTCCATCTCCTCTGAATCATGCGGGGACGTGGTCCAGGTAGGACACACCGGTCGAGGTGATCTCGAGTACGCGCGCGGACGGAATGTCGAAGAACATTCCCGCGACGCGTACTCGGCCCTCTGCCGCCGCCGCGCCGACGAGGGGATGACGCCCGAGGGTTTGCACCTGGACCGCCACGTTGACCATGCCCAGCTGGTCGACCTCGTCGAATCCCAGTTCTGCTGCTGCACGCGCGACCGGGTGACCGCTGAGGAACGCCTTGCGACTCGGCTGCGCGAACGTCAGCCACTGTTCGACGGCGCCCTCGGATCCGGCGGAATCAGCCGGTGCACTTGCCAGGACGGCCTTCATCGCGCCGCAGCCGGAGTGGCCGCACACGATCACCGAGCTGACCTCGAGTTCGTCGAGGGCGAAGGCCAGGCCCGCTTCGACGGACACGTCCTGCTTCCCGGTCGGGACCAGGTTGCCCACGTTCCGCACCGTGAACAGGTCGCCGGGACCGCTGCTGGTGATCACGTTCGGCACGATGCGTGAATCGGAGCAGGTGAGGAACAGCGAGTCGGGGCGCTGCCCGTCGTGCAGGTCGTCGAGGTGCGGCTGCAGTTGCGCCGCGTTGCGCCGGTGGTACTCCGACACTCCCGCGAGGACGGGTCGCAGCGCCGCCGGTGTGGCGTTCTCCCCCGTGTCGTGGTGCCGCGGCTGCCAGCTCTTCCACGGGGCGAACCCCCGGGGGCTCGCCACCCCGACGCCGCGCCGCGGCGGCGACGCACCCACGGCGGCCATGTCGACGGGACCGAGCGCGTCGATCACGACGGTTCCGCCGTTGTTCTCGTAGTGCCGCTTCCAGTCGTCGATCGCCTCGAACATGGCGTGGTCGAGGAAGTCGACCGCCAGTTCCACGGTGACGTGTGCTCCTGCGGGCACCTTCGCGAGCAGTCCGGTCAGTGCGGGCATGGACAGGAAGCTGCACGACCCCTCGACGGTTACGCGCCACCGCCCGGAGTCCTCGGAGCCGATGGGTTCGGCGCGCATCTTGGGGTGGATGACCCGCCACAGCAGCAGGACCACCGCGAGTGCGAGACCGATGATCACGCCCTCGAGCAGGTTCAGGAACACCACACCGGCCACGGTCACGCCGTACACCCACAGGTCGCCGGTGCGGCGGGCCGTGCGCAAGTGCGCCATTTTGACGAGCTGGATACCGATCACGATGAGCAGTCCGGCGAGGGCGGCCATCGGAATCTGCTCGACCAGCGCGGTGAGCAGCGCGGCGAAGACGAGAATCCACACGCCGTGGAGCACGGCGGACGCCCGGGTCTTCGCCCCGGCGGCGACGTTGGTGGAGCTGCGCACGATGACACCGGTGACCGGCAGGCCGCCGATGAGACCCGAGATCATGTTGGCCGAGCCCTGACCGACGAGTTCCCGGTTGAACTCCGACCGGGTCCCGCCGTGCATCTTGTCGACGGCGACCGCGGACAGCAGGCTTTCGACGCTGGCGATCAGCGCGACCGTGAGCACGCCGGTGGCCACGGCGAGCCACGGGCCGTCCGGCATCGAGGGCAGCGCCACGGCGTCGAACAGGGAGCCGTCCAACGTGATTCGATCGAGGTCGAACGGGAGGACGAGGGACAGAACGGTGGCGGCGACGACGGCGACCAGCGGCCCCGGGAGCACCTTCAGCTTGCCTGGGATCTTCTTCCAGAACAGCAGGACGGCGATGACCACCGCTCCCACGAGGACGTCGGCGTAGCGGGCGGACGTCAGCTGTCCGGGCAGCTGGGTGATGTTCTCGACGGTCGAGCTGTGCGAGCTGCCGCCGAGGAGGACGTGAATCTGCTGGAGCGCGATCGTGATTCCGATGCCGGCCAGCATGGCGTGGACGACGACCGGTGCGATGGCCAGGGCTGCGCGGGCAATTCTACTGAGCCCGAGGATGATTTGAAGGAATCCGGCGGCGACGGTGATCGCGCACGTGGCCTTCCAGCCGAAGGTGGCGACCAATTCCGCTACCACCACGGTCAATCCAGCGGCGGGGCCGCTGACCTGGAGTGGTGAGCCACCGACGGAACCCGCGACCACACCGCCGACGATCGCGGCGATGAGGCCCGCCATGATCGGGGCGTCGGACGCGATGGCGATGCCGAGCGACAGCGGCAGGGCGACGAGGAAGACGACGAGTGATGCGGGTAGGTCGTATCGCGCGTTATCTCGCCACCTTTCGCCGCGGGTCGGTCCGGGGGCGGGGGCACCGGATGGGGGTGCTTTCTCGTTCTCGAGGATCGACGACATGTCGACACCTTACGGGCGGAGACCGACGAAACGCCCGAAACGGACGTGATCCTGTGGCATGTGTCACTGTGGCAGTACTTTTCGCCCAGTTGAATCGAAAACTATTGGACAACAGTCCATTACATGAAGATTAAAGTACGTAAAGTTCACAGTCGGTGTCCTCAAATTGTGAGAAGTGCCGGTCACCGCCCGGAAAGACGGTGACCGGCACTGCCCGGAAGACCTACACGGACGTCGGCACGACGACCAGCGCCCAGACGAACATCGGAGCCGACAGTACGATCAGGCCGCAGTAGGCGAGCATCTTGCGCTGGAACCGCGCCTTGTCCTCGACCTGCGCGTTGGCGAGCACCATCACGCCGTTCGTCGAGAACGGGCTGACGTCGACCACCGTCGCGGAGAACGCCAGGGCGGCGACGAATCCCACGGCGCCCACCTCCCCCATCGCGAGCATCGGCGCGGCGAGGGGCAGCGCGATGCCGAGCGTGCCGATCGACGATCCGAACGCGGAGATGATCGCGACCGCGTAGCAGAGGATCAATGCGGTCAGCAACGGCGATCCGAGAGCCGACGCCGCGTCGCCGAGGAAGTCGAGCGTGCCGTTCTGCGTCATGACCGCCATGTAGGTGAGCATTCCGCACACGAGCACCACGGCAGGCCATGCCACGTTGTCGACGACCTTGGGGTGCGACTTGGGCGCCATCAACAGCAGTACCGCGCTGATGCAGATCGAGCTGACACCGACGTCGATTCCGAACAGAACCGACCCCACGACGAGGAACCCGATGCCCGCGAGTGTCGCGAACCGGTACCTGTCCATCTTCACCGGCTTCATGCCCTCGTGACTCAGCGCTTCCTCGATCACCTCGCGATCGGTGAGCATCGCGGTGTTCCCGCCCGGACCACTGCCCGGGGCGACGCCACCGGACGACCGGCGCGAGGACCCACCGAACCCTCCCCCGTCGGACGCGTCCCCGGTGTCTGCCACCCCGGCGGGGCGCGGCGTGCGGCGCCCGATCAGGTCGCGGCCGTAGATCAGGAACAGCACGATCGCGATGGCCAGGTTGAGGACGAACGGCAGTGCGAACAGGACCAGCGGGTTCGCCCCCACCCCGGTGGAGTCCATCAGTCCGTTGATGAACGCGCCGTAGAGGTTGATGGGCGAGAACGCACAGGCCAGGGCGCCGTGGCTGATGACCATGCCCATCAGGAACGGGTTGATCCTGTTCTTGGCCGCGAGGGGCATCGCGATGGGGGCGAGCATCCCGACCGCGAGCACGGACCCGAGTGCCATCAGCAGCCCGGACAGCAGGAACATCATCCACAGGATCGCCCAGCGCCTGCCGCGCACGAGGCGCAGTGAGGCCTCGATGACGAGGTCGATGGTCCCGTTCGTCTTCGCGATGGCGAACAGCAGCGTGATGCCGCCGACGATGATGAACGTGCTGCCGGGGAAGGCGTCGATGATGTCCTCGACCGGAATCCCGGACACCCAGCCGCCGATGACGAATGCTCCGGCGAACGCGAGGATGCCCATGTTGATCGGGGTGAGTGTCGCCACGGTGAAGATCGCGATCAGAGCGACGATGGAGATTGCGTAGACCATGATCGGCCTTTCGGGGTGAGTGCGCAGGTCACACTGCGGAGAGGGGCCGAGCTTGGGCCAGAGCAAGTTTCACGGTGTCGACGGCGAGGCCGAGGGCCTGCTGATCGATTCCCGTGTCGATGTCGTGCGCGTGGAGGTGCGCGACCAGTTCCTCGGTGGCGAGGTTGCCGTGGGCGCCCGGCGCGAACGGGCAGCCGCCGTACCCTCCGATGGCGCTGTCGAAGTGTGTGATGCCGAGGTGCCGGTGCGCGGCGATCACGGAGCCGAGGGCCTGACCGTGCGCGTTGTGGAGGTGCAGGCTCAGTTCGACGTCGGGGAGGGCGTCGCGTACCGCCCCGGCCGATGCGAGCACCTGCTCGGTGGTGGCCGTTCCCAGGGTGTCGGCCAGCCCGAGCCGGCGCACACCCATCGCGGCCATCGCGCGCGCCACCCGCACCAGCGCGGCGGGGGCGATGATGCCCTCGAACGGACAGACGAACGCGGTCGACACACCTCCGAGGAAACTCCGGTCCGGGTACTTCTGCAATGCCTCGGCGAGTCCGGTCAGCGCCTCGTCCGGATTCCGGCCCGTGTTCGCCGTGCTGTGCCCGGCGCTGGCGGACGTCACGACCTGGATCTCGTCGATGCCGGTCGCGACGGCGCGGTGCACCCCGCGCGGGTTGAGTGCGAGGGCGCTGTAGGTGACCGACGGATCGGTGCGGGGCAGCCGGGCGATGACGTCGTCGGCATCCGCCATCTGCGGGACCCGCGTGGGCGAGACGAACGATGCCGCCTCGATGTGCTTCACGCCCGCGGCGACCAGGGCGTCCGCGACGGCGATCTTGCGGTCGGTGGAGACGACCACGTCCTCGTCCTGCAGTCCGTCCCGCAGCACGACATCCGTTATGGTGACTGTCATTTCATTCCTCCGATTCAGATGATGCTGCGGGCGCGGTAGTCGTCGAGCTGGTCGCCCGGCAGCTGGAGCAGTCCGCCGAGGATCTCGTCGGTGTGCTGACCCAGCTCCGGTCCGGCCCAGCGGATCTGCGTGGGTTCGCCGTCGAGCTGCGGGACGACCCCGGGGAACCGGACCTCCTCGGGCTCGCCGTCGACGGTCACCTTCAGGCTCTGCAGCATGCCGCGGGCGTTGTAGTGCTCGTCCTCCGCGATCTGCACCGCGTCGTACACCTCGCCGACGGGCACGCCGGCGGCGCCGAGTTCGGCGACCACGTCGCGGGGGCGCCGCTGCGAAGTCCACGAGGAGATCGCGTCGTCGAGTTCGGCCTCACGCCGGAATCGCTGATCCCCGTCGGCCAGTTCGGGATCGTCGGCGAGATCGCCCCGTCCCACGGCCTGCATCAGCCGCCCGAACACGCCGCTCGAGTTGCCGGCGATCATCACGGAGCCGCCATCGCACGGATAGACCCCGCTCGGTACCACACCGGGCAGGTTGCCTGCGGTCCGCTCGCGGACCATGCCGTACGCGTCGTAGTCGGGAACGAGCGATTCCATCGCCATGAACACCGATTCGTACAGCGCCACGTCCGCCACCCGCGGCGCCGAATGATCGCCCTGTCTCGCCTTGGCCAGCAACATGATCAGGGCGCCGATCGCGCCGTGCAGCCCGGCGAGGGTGTCGGCGATGGGGGCTGCCGCCCGGACGGATTGACGGTCCGGGTAGCCGGTGACGTGCCGCAACCCGCCGAAGGCCTCGGCGACACCGCCGAATCCCGTGCGCTCCCGGTACGGGCCGGTCTGCCCGTAGCCGGAGATCCGCACGAGGACGATGTCCGGGTTCGCGGCCGTGAGCTGGTCGGGACCGATTCCCCACCGCTCGAGCGTACCCGGCCGGAAGTTCTCGATGACGACGTCCGACTTGGCGGCGAGGTCGAGAATGATCGCGCGGCCCTCGTCCGTCCGGAGGTCGAGGGTGACGGAACGCTTGTTGCGGGCGATGGTGCGGAACATCATCGACGTCGCGCCACGACGGCGGCGCCAGCCCCGCAGTTCGTCGCCGACGCCCGGCCGCTCGATCTTGACGACCTCGGCGCCGAAGTCGGCGAAGATGCGGCTCGCCATGGGGGCTGCGATGAAGTTGCCGAGTTCCAGTACACGGATGCCGTGCAGTGGGCCGTTCTCTGGGACCTGCATGTGAGAGTTCTCCCTCGTCGATCTGTACCGGATGTCGACGGGAGCCCTACCTGCGTATTCTCATTATTTGGCAGTTGACTTCCCGTCTGATAAGAATTACGGTAGTGGTAGCAGTCACAATTGGCAATGCCCGGAGTCGGCGCCACCCGACAATGGACGACGGAACGCTGCGAAATGCAGCACGAATCCGCTGCTCGACAGGAGGAGAAACGGTGAGAGAACCACACGTCGTTGCGATCAACGGACGTTCGCCGCGCGCGGAGAAGACCGCCTGGGTCGCGCCTACCGCGGCGGTGATCGGCGCGGCGACGCTCGGCGCGGAGACCAGCATCTGGTACGGCGCGGTGCTGCGGGCCGATTGCGATTCCATCACCCTCGGCGAGGGCAGCAACATCCAGGACGGTGTGGCCGTTCACGTCGACCCGGGCTTCCCCGTGGTCGTCGGCCGGGACGTCAGCGTGGGGCACAACGCCGTCCTGCACGGCTGCACCGTGGAGGACGGCGCCCTGGTGGGCATGGGCGCCACCGTTCTCAACGGCGCGGTGATCGGCACGCAGTCGCTGATCGCGGCCGGCGCGCTGGTCCTCGAAGGAACCCGGGTTCCGCCGCGCTCACTCGTCGCCGGTGTGCCGGCGAAGGTCCGCCGGGAACTGACCGACGACGAGGTGGCCCACAATGCCGCCAACGCGGCCGTCTATCGCCAACTGGCGCAGCAACATCGATCGGCGGACGTCACCTCGTTCGACACGCCCTGAGCGGGTCAGTCGCCGGGAACGGACTTCTCGATCTGCCGCGCAGCAGCGACGACTGCGCGGCCCATCCGGGAACCCAGGTTCTCCCCCATGCGCCCGTCGGGACCCGACACACACACGG
Source organism: Rhodococcus pseudokoreensis (assembly GCF_017068395.1). NCBI lineage: Bacteria > Bacillati > Actinomycetota > Actinomycetes > Mycobacteriales > Nocardiaceae > Rhodococcus > Rhodococcus pseudokoreensis. Next base: position 2,514,319 of record NZ_CP070619.1, read on the forward strand.
CGGCCACGATCTCGCCGTGCCTGCGAACCGGTGCGCTGATGGAGGCGGATCCCGGTGTGCGTTCCGAAATCGACACCCACCAACCCGATTTCACGGCTTCGGGGTCGGCCTCCCAGTCGCCGGACAGCACGTGCCCGCTGGACCCCTGCGGTAGCGGCACGAGCGTCCCGACCGGCAGCGCGACCCGCAGTTCGTGCTGCGAGTCGACGCTGGCCGCGCACAGCCGCGACTCGCCCCGCCGCACCCACAGCTGAGCGGATTCCCCTGTCTTCTCCGCTAATTCGCGTAGAGCCGGGACCGCGAGATCACTCAGCGCCGTCGTGACGAAACGCTGACCGAGGTAGAAACGGCCTTCCGGATCCTTCCGGAGGAGGCCGTGCTTGACCATGTCCGTTGCCAGCCGGTACGTGGTCGACAGGGACAGGTCCAGTTCGCGGGCGAGATCGCTCGCGCCCATCGGGCTCGACTCCACGACATCGAGGATCGCCACAGCGCGAGCGAGCACTCCGACGCCGATCTCACTCCGCGCAACCATCGCAGTCCATTTCTATTGCCCCATTGAAGTATTCAGATTGTATAGGAAAGCGGGGGCGGGGCCGCTCTCATCCGTCGATACGGCTAGATGGCCGGGTCCCGGTTGACGACCGGGCCGGCGGCCGGTTACCTCTGTGTCAGGCATTCGCCGCTTCCCCGGTACGCAGTCGCACTCCCCTTCTCCGTATCCGAAAACCGTTGCAAGGAAAGGCACCATCATGACGATCGAGCAGACTCTCACCGACAAGGAACGCCTGGCAGGTCTCGACCTCGGCCAGCTCGAACAGCTGGTCGGGCTCGTCGAATACGACGGCACCCGCGACCCGTTCCCGGTCAGCGGCTGGGACGCCGTCGTCTGGGTGGTCGGCAACGCCACCCAGACCGCCCACTACTTCCAATCCGCCTTCGGGATGACCCTCGTCGCCTACTCCGGACCGACCACCGGCAACCGCGACCACCACAGCTTCGTCCTCGAATCCGGCGCCGTCCGGTTCGTCATCAACGGCGCCGTCGACCCGCAGAGCCCGCTGATCGAACACCACCGCACCCACGGCGACGGCGTCGTCGACATCGCCCTCGCCGTCCCCGACGTCGACAAGTGCATCGCCCACGCCCGCGCCCAGGGCGCCACCATCCTCGACGAACCCCACGAGATCACCGACGAGCACGGCACCGTCCGCCTCGCCGCGATCGCCACCTACGGCGACACCCGCCACACCCTCGTCGACCGCAGCCGCTACACCGGCCCCTACCTGCCCGGCTACCAGGAGCGGACCTCCACCCACACCAAACGCGACGGCGCCCCCAAACGGCTGTTCCAGGCCCTCGACCACGTCGTCGGCAACGTCGAACTCGGCCGGATGGACCACTGGGTCGACTTCTACAACCGGGTCATGGGCTTCACCAACATGGCCGAATTCGTCGGCGAGGACATCGCCACCGACTACTCCGCACTGATGTCGAAGGTCGTCTCCAACGGCAACCACCGCGTCAAGTTCCCCCTCAACGAGCCCGCGGTCGCGAAGAAACGCTCCCAGATCGACGAATACCTCGACTTCTACGGCGGCCCCGGCGCCCAGCACCTGGCCCTGGCCACCAACGACATCCTCACCGCCGTGGACCGGCTCACCGCCGAGGGTGTCGAATTCCTGGCCACCCCCGACTCCTACTACGAGGACCCCGAACTGCGGGCCCGGATCGGCAACGTCCGCGCCCCGATCGAGGAACTGCAGAAACGCGGCATCCTCGTCGACCGCGACGAAGACGGGTACCTGCTGCAGATCTTCACCAAACCCCTCGTCGACCGGCCCACCGTGTTCTTCGAACTCATCGAACGCCACGGCTCCCTCGGCTTCGGCATCGGCAACTTCAAAGCCCTCTTCGAAGCCATCGAACGCGAACAAGCCGCCCGCGGAAACTTCTGAGCGTTCAGCGCACTCGCGGGATCTTGCGGGTGCTGACGGCGATGCGATTCCACGCATTGATCGTGAGCACCAGCGAGATGAGCTGGGCCAGTTCGGTCTCGTCGAAATGCTCCTCCGCCTCCTCGTACACCGAGTCCGGGACGAAGCCGTCGGTCAGCACGGTGATCGACTCGGCGAGGGCGAGCGCGGCGCGCTCCTTGTCGGTGTACAGGCCGTGCATTTCCTCCCACGCGCCGAGCAGGAACAGCTTCTGTTCGCTGATGCCGATCTTGCGGGCATCGGCGGTGTGCATGTCGATGCACCACGCGCAGTGGTTGATCTGGGAGCACCGGGTGAGCACCAGTTCGACGAGTTCCGGGTCGAGGCCCTGCCGGGCGGCGGCGTCGAGGGCGATCATCGCCTTGTAGACGGCGGGGGCCTTGCGGGCGAGGTCGACTCGGGTCTTGCGCTCTGTTGTGGTCATAGGAGAACAGTAGGCGCGAAATAGCCCATCGCCATGGTTCAATTCGGGCATGGAATCTTGGGCCAATTTGGGTCTGGGCCGCGACCTTCACCTCGACCTGCCCGCCGGTGGACGGTCTTCCGGTGTGCGCGCCACGCTGGTGTCCGCGCTGCGTGAGTCGATTCGCTCGGGACGGCTCGTCGCGGGTACCACCCTCCCGCCGTCCCGCGCGCTGGCCCTCGACCTCGGCGTCGCCCGCAACACCGTCGCCGACGCGTACTCCGAACTCGTCGCGGAGGGGTGGCTCACGGCGCGGCAGGGATCGGGCACTCGGGTCGCCGATCGGGCAGGCGAGCCCGCCAACCGCTCGCACACCCGCTCGGCGGCCGCACCCCGGCCCGAGTGGAGTCTGCTGCCCGGTTCGCCCGACGTCGCGGAGTTTCCACGTGCCGCCTGGATGGCGTCCGCGCGCCGGGCACTCACCGCGGCACCCCACGACGCGTTCGGTCCGGGCGATCCGCGGGGCCGCCCCGAATTGCGCCGCGCGGTCGCCGAATACCTCTCCCGCGCTCGAGGGGTCCGCACCGATCCCGACCGCATCGTGGTCTGTGCGAGTTCGGGGCACGGACTGTGGTTGCTCGCCCGCGCCGTGCAGGGACCGGTCGCCGTCGAAGGGTACGGGCTGCACTTTCATCGCGAACTGCTCGGCGACGCCGGCGCCGTCACCGTGCCCCTGCACCTCGACGCCCACGGCGCGCAGCCCCCGGACGCGACGGGTACGCGCCTGTCCGCGGCACTGCTCACCCCGGCCCACCAGTTCCCCACCGGAGGTCCGCTCCACCCGAGCAGGAGAACGGCTTTCGTGGAATGGGCGCGCACGACCGGGGGGATCGTGATCGAGGACGACTACGACGGGGAGTTCCGGTACGACCGCCAGCCCGTCGGCGCCCTGCAGGGTCTGGCCCCCGAACAGGTGGCGTACCTGGGCACCGTGAGCAAGACCCTCTCTCCCGCCATCCGGGTGGGGTGGATGGTGTTGCCGGAACGCCTGATCGACGACGTCCTGGCCGTCAAGGGTATATACGAGAGGTGGGTCAGCGCGACGGACCAGCTGACCCTGGCGGACTTCATCGAGCGGGGCGCATTCGACCGGCACGTCCGCAGGATGCGCACCCTGTACCGCCGCCGGCGCGACACCCTCGTCGAGACGCTCGCCGCGCGTGCACCGCACGTGCACGTCACCGGCATCGCGGCCGGTCTGCACGCCGTCCTCGAACTTCCGGCCGGGACCGAGGCGCCCACTCTCGGCCGGGCCGCGGCCCTCGGTCTCGCGGTGGAGGGCCTGCGCACGTTCCGTCACCCGGACGGTCCCGCGGACCGGCCGGACGGGCTCGTCGTCGGCTACAGCACGCCGTCGTCCGCCCGTTTCGCCGCCACGCTCGACGCCCTGTGCCGCGCGCTGCCCACTCCGTGAGCAGAATTTCCTATGGGACTGGTCGGAATGCGCGTCGTGCGGTTACAGTCTGATCCGTGACCGAATCCGGAGTGATCGACTCAGGCGAGCTGCTGACGCGGCGCCGCCACGTCGATTTCGCACTGGTGTGTACCTCGGGGTGTCCGATCTCCTGATCGGACCCGTCCCGGCGTGATGTTCTCCCACGCCGGGTTGTCTCTGCACACCCACGTTTTCGAAGGATTCGTAACTCGTGACCACTGCATCCGTTTCACATCTCACGTCCGTCATCAGTGCCACCCGCGACGCCGTGTCGCAGGATTCCGCGAACGCCCACGTCGTCTTCACCGCCTCCGCGCAGGCCCACGACGCCGTCGCGAGCACCGTCTCGCTCGGCAAGTACAGCGTCGAGGTGGACGAGCCGCCCGCGCTCGGCGGCGAGCACTCCGCCGCCAATCCCGTGGAGTACTACCTGGCTTCACTGCTCTCCTGCCAGGTGGTGACGTACCGCTTCTGGGCCGAGAAACTCGGTGTCCGTGTCGACGACATCTCGGCGCGCGCGGAGGGCGACCTCGACGTGCGCGGATTCTTCGGCTTCGACGACGCCGTCCGCCCCGGATTCGGCGAGGTGCGCGTCGTCGTGACGCTGACCGGCCCGGAACCGCGGGAGCGCTACCTCGAACTGCAGGAAGCGGTCGACGCGCACTGCCCCGTCCTCGACCTCACCCGCAATCCGACCCCGGTCCACACCGTGGTCGAAACACTCACCGGCGACAACTGATTCATCACATCCACTGCACCGAATCCGGAGGACTCCACTCGTGACCGAGAGCATCGATCCCACCGCCAACTGGTCGTTCGAGACCAAGCAGATCCACGCCGGGCAGACGTCCGACGCGACCACCAAGGCGCGGGCGCTGCCGATATACCAGACCACCTCGTACACGTTCGACAGCACCGATCACGCTGCCGCGCTGTTCGGTCTGGCCGAACCGGGCAACATCTACACCCGCATCATGAACCCCACCCAGGACGCGGTCGAGCAGCGCATCGCCGCTCTCGAAGGCGGCGTCGCCGCCCTGCTGCTGTCGTCCGGGCAGGCCGCGGAAACCTTTGCGGTACTGAACCTCGCGGAGGCCGGCGACCACATCGTCTCCAGCCCGTACCTGTACGGCGGCACGTACAACCTCTTCCACTACACGCTGCCCAAGCTCGGCATCGAGGTCTCGTTCGTCGAGGATCCGGACGACCTCGAGCAGTGGCGCAGCGCCGTCCGCCCGAACACCAAGGCGTTCTACGGTGAGACGATCGCCAACCCGAAGAACCACATCCTGGACATCCCGGGAATCTCGAAGGTGGGCCACGACAACGGGATCCCGCTGATCGTCGACAACACGGTGGCCACACCGTATCTGCTGCAGCCGCTGAAGCACGGGGCGGACATCGTGGTGCACTCGGCCACCAAGTACCTCGGCGGCCACGGCACGGCCATCGCAGGCGTCATCGTCGACGGCGGCACGTTCGACTGGACCCAGGGCAGGCACGGCAACTTCACCACCCCGGACCCGAGCTACCACGGCGTCGTGTTCGCGGACCTCGGCGCCCCGGCCTACGCACTGAAGGCACGCGTGCAGTTGCTACGCGACCTCGGCTCGGCGGTCGCCCCGTTCAACGCGTTCCTCATCGCCCAGGGCATCGAGACCCTCAGCCTGCGGGTGGAGCGGCACGTCGCCAACGCACAGAAGGTCGCCGAGTTCCTCGAGGCGCGCGCGGACGTGACGTCCGTGTCGTACGCGGGTCTGGCGTCCTCGCAGTGGCACGAGCGCGCACGGCAGCTCACCCCGAAGGGTCCGGGTGCGATCGTGACGTTCGAACTGGCGGGCGGCGTCGACGCCGGCAAGAAGTTCGTCAACGCGCTCACCCTGCACAGCCACGTCGCGAACATCGGTGACGTGCGCTCGCTGGTGATCCACCCGGCGTCGACGACGCACTCGCAGCTCACCCCGGAGGAGCAACTCGCTGCCGGTGTGACGCCCGGACTGGTCCGCCTCGCCGTCGGCATCGAGGGGATCGACGACATCCTCGCCGACCTCGAGACCGGATTCGCCGCGGCCGCAGTCTGATCCGGTGCCGGGAGGCCGAGACTCGGCCTCCCGGTGTTCAGATCATCGCGCGCATCATTCCCTGCGGTTCGCCGCCGAGCTGGGTGAGTGCGCTCGCGTGGTTGGTAGGCCCTGGCACGTGGACCGCGTGCGCGAGACCGGCGTGCGCGTCCCGCCAGAACCGTTGCATCGGAGTCTTGTAGTGCAGCGCGCCACCGCCGGCGCGCGCGAAGATCTCGTCCACGGCACGCACCGCACGCCAGGCCGCGGCGATCTGGGTGCGGCGTCCGATCGCACGCTCCTCGAACGTGACCTCCTTGCCCGCGTCGACCTTGTCGTAGAACCGGTCGGCGGTCTCGATGAGCGAGACCCGGGACGCCTTGATCTCCGCGGCGGATTCCCCGATCGCACTGAGGACGTACGGGTCCTCCCTGATCTTCTGGCCCGTGATCGCGACACGGTCCTTCTGCACGGCGATGTGGCAGGCCAGCGCGCCCTCGGTGATGCCGATGACGGCGGCGGTGATGCCGAGCGGGAACATGCACGAGTAAGGCATGTTGAACAGCGGTTCCGGTCTGCCCGCTTCCTTCTGCGCCCGCCCGTCCATCACCTTCGACGCGCTCAGCGTCCGGTAACCGGGGACGAACGCCCCTTCGACGATCACGTCCTTGCTGCCCGTTCCGCGCAGTCCGATGACGTCCCACGTGTCCTCGACGATCTGGTAGTCGCTGCGCGGCAGGATCACGTGCAGCGACGACGGCGGCAGCGCGATGCCGCCCTCACCGTCGCCGACCATCGCACCGAGGAACGCCCACTGACAGTGGTCGGTGCCCGACGAGAACGACCACCGGCCGTTCAGGACGTATCCGCCGTCGACCGGTGTCGCGACACCCATGGGCGCGTACGGCGACGCCATCCACGTGTCGTTGTCCTCGCCCCAGATCTCCTCCTGCACCCGCGGGGCGGCGAACGCCAGTTCCCACGGGTGCACGCCGACGATCCCGGCGACCCACCCGCTCGCGCCGTCGAGTGCGGCGATCCCCATCACGGTCTCGGCGAACTCGCGGGGGTGCACCTCGAGGCCGCCGTACAGCTTGGGCTGCAGCAGCCGGATCGCCCCGGAGTCGCGCAGGAGGCCGGCGGCGGTGTCGGTGAGCCGGCACTCCGTCTCCGACCGGACGGCTTGCCCGCGAATCTCCTCGGCGACGGCTTCGATTCTGTCGAGAACCTGACCCATCGAGACTCCCCTTCCGCCGTGACTCGAACACATCGTGAGTAGAACACGTTCTAGTCAATATAGCCCCGGCGTGCCGATTCGGAACCGATCCACACTCCGCACTTGAAAGTTCGTAGCACCTAAATCTATAGTGCGGAGATACGAATCAGCAGGTAGATCCCGCGACCATGATCAGGAGCTCCGTGAGCATCGAGGCCCCCAGCCCTCTCCTCCCGCGCCGCAGGCGGTCCCGCAAGGGCAGTCTCCGAACGGTCGCGCTCCTCGGACCGGCCTTCGTGGCGGCCATCGCGTACGTCGACCCCGGCAACGTGGCCGCCAACCTCACCGCGGGCGCGAAGTACGGGTACCTGCTCGTCTGGGTGCTCGTGCTCGCCAATGCCATGGCCGTGCTGGTGCAATACCTGTCCGCCAAGCTCGGCCTCGTCACCGGAAAATCGCTGCCGGAGATGCTGGGCACGCGCCTGCGGACCGGCAACCGTCGCGCGTTCTGGTTGCAGGCGGAGGCGATGGCGATCGCCACCGACCTCGCCGAGGTGATCGGCGGCGCGATCGCGCTCAATCTCCTGTTCGGCGTCCCCCTGTTCGTCGGCGGCCTCATCACGGGTGTCGTGTCGATGGGCATCCTGTCGATCCAGAGCCGCCGCGGTCAGCGGACGTTCGAGTTCGTCGTGATCGGCCTCCTCACGATCATCACCGTCGGGTTCCTCACCGGACTCGCTTTCACCGACGTGTCGGGCCCGGACGCACTCGCCGGCCTCGTGCCGCGGTTCGAGGGCACCGAGACGGTGCTGCTCGCCGCGAGCATGCTCGGCGCCACCGTGATGCCGCACGCGATCTACCTCCACTCCGCCCTCGCCCGCGACCGGCACGGGAACGACCTCGAAGGCCCCCGCCTCGCGCGGCTGCTGCGGGTCACGAAGTGGGACGTGGTCGGTGCGCTGATCGTGGCGGGTGCCGTGAACATCGGCATGCTGCTGCTCGCCGCGTCGGCCCTGCGCGGCATTCCCGGCACCGATTCGATCGATGGCGCGCACGCCGCCATCCAGAACTCGCTCGGCCCCACCGTCGCGGTCATCTTCGCCGTGGGCCTGCTGGCGTCCGGTCTGGCCTCCACGTCGATCGGCTGCGCGGCCGGCTCCGAGATCATGTACGGACTGCTGTCGATGCGCATTCCGCTGCTGCTGCGCCGGGTGGTCACCCTGATCCCCGCGCTGGTCGTGCTGGCGGCCGGCGTCGACCCCACGTTCGCGCTGGTCCTCAGTCAGGTGGTCCTCAGCCTGTGCATCCCGTTCGCAGTCGTCCCCCTTGTGCGGATGACGTCCGACCGCGACCTGATGGGCGTCCACCGCAACGCGACGGCCACCACGGTCGCCGCCTGGGTGGCGGCGGCGCTGATCGTCGTGCTCAACGTGTCGCTGCTCTGGCTGACGTTCACGGGTTGAGACCGGATCGTTCGTGCCGCGGCGCGCCGGACACGACACGCTGCAGGGCCTGCAGGTCCTCCGACAGCATCCGGAACATCCAGTAGGCCCCGAGGAACGCGACGACGCTGCCGACGCACAGGACGCGGAGCGCGACGATGACCCGGGGCATGTCCTCCGGCGGAATGAACGTGGCTCCCGCGACCCCGAGCAGCGGCACGGCGGCGGCCGCGGCGAGGAAGAACGTGCTGCGCCGCCCCAGCCGCCGCAGCATCCGGGCGTCCGAGGCACTGATCTCGCCGTGCCGCAGGAAGACCGGGTAGAGGCAGCGCACGGCGTAGAAGTTCACGAAGAAGAACGGGTAGACCACGGCGATCGCCCCGCAGACCAGCTGTGACGCGGTGAAGTGGACGACGGTGTTCCACGGAACCTCACTGCCGCTCACCTCCAGCGTGATCGGCACGATGATGCCGGTGACCACCCACAGCCCGAGGCACAGCAGGGCGCACCGCTGGCCGAGCAGCAGAGTGTCCTTGCGGGCACGCGCGAGTTGCGCGCCCGAGTACACCCGCCCCCGGCGCAGACCGGCCGCCACCACCGTCAGGTAGATCACCATCGACACGGTGCCCACGGTCCCGATCAGGAACGCGATCGTGTAGTCGATCCGGGTGATCCGCACGAAGTTCTCCTGCGCGTCGGGCGGCAGCTTGCTGATGATCAGGGTGCTGTTGTGGTGGTAGCTGTAGAGGATGGCCAGGAAATTGGGAACGGCGATGGCCAGGAACATGATCGGGTGCGTCCACCGGCGCATCCGCAGGCGCCAGCTCCCCGGCGGCGGGTCGACCAGATCGCGGGCGTGGGCGTCGAGGCAGACGTCGAGCTGCTGGGCGAGTTCGGCGCCGGAGGAGTACCGGTCCTTCGGTTCCGGTGCCAGCGATTTGAGCAGCACCCGCCGCAGCGCGTTCGGGCAGTCGGCGGGCAGTTCGCCCGCAGCCGGTTCGTCGTGTCCCCGGCGCCGCGCGAGCATCGCGTCGAGGGTGGTGCGGTCGCCGGGCGGGTGGGAGTGCAACTCGGCGTCGCTGTCGTCGAAAGGCCTTGCGCCGGTCAGCAACTCCCACAGGACGACGGCGAGCGAGTACAGGTCGCTGCGGGTGTCGAGGTCGCCGGGGGTCCCCGGCCGGTCCGGGTGGATCGCCTCGAGCTGTTCCGGTGACATGTAGGCCAGCGAACCGCCGAAATAGGCGACCGGACTGGCACCGGCGATGTTGCCGCTGAAACTGATGTTGAAATCGGCCAGCTTCGGGACACCCTCCGCCGTCAGCAGCACGTTGGCGGGTTTGACGTCGCGGTGCAGTACGCCGTGCGCGCCCGCGTAGTCGAGGGCGTGCGCGAGCCTGCGGCCGAGCCAGGCCACCGTCTCGGGCCAGGTCAGCGTCGCGATCTCCTGGCGCACCCCGGATTCGCTGGGCCGGATCTCGCCCCGGCCGACCAGCGCCCGGTCGATCGCGTCCAGCAGCACGGCGCCGCTGCGCGATTCCGGCGGCGTCTCCCGCACCCGCGCGACCACGTCGAGCAGCGTTCCCCCCGGCACGTACTGCATGTACAGCAGTCGCAGGTCGCGGCCCGCGAGAAGTCGCTGATCGAAGACCCGGACGATGTAGTCGTGGTCGAACTGGGCCAGGGTCTGCGGTTCGGTGCCGTGATCCTCGGAGATCTTCACCGCGACCATCCGCTGCAGCGACCGCTGCCGGGCGAGGAACACCCGCGCGAACGCGCCCCGGCCGAGGAGGGTCACGAGGTCGAAGTCGTCGATCCGACGGCCGACCTCGAGGTCGTCGAGCGCGCCTGCATCCCCTGCGGACACCGTCGACGCCGGTTCCCCGCGGTGGAGCAGGGTGCTCTGGTATTCGCCGGTGCCGAGCAGTTCTTCGAGTTCGTCCGCCTGCGCCGGGAAGCTCAGCGTGTATTCGCTCGCCTCGACCGGCTCGCCGCTGCGCTGCCGGATGTGGAACTCCTCGTACAGCAGGTCCGGTGGCAGCGGCCACCGCCGCAGTTCGGGCAGCTCCTCGCAGTACTGCGCCAGCCGCTTCGGGTGGTCGCCGCGCAGCCAGCGCTTCTCCAGGTCGACCTTGATCAGTTCGACGAGCGTGACCCGGCGGAGTGCTGGAGAGACGGGCAGATACGCGACCAGATCGGGTGCGGACGACGAGGACTCCCAGGCACTGGCGAAGCGCGCGACGGCGTCGCCGACCGCCGTGTCCGACACCCAGGCCTGCTCGGAAGCGGCCGGTGAACCTCGCCGGGAGGGCATGAAAGCCATGGTAGCTGGCCATGCCCGTCCGACTACTGCAGTTCCGACACCGGGGTCGACGGGTCGATGGTGACGCCGATCCGCGTCAGATTGCCGTGCAGCACTTGCCAGATCGACACCTCGAGGAACTCGGCGAGGTCGTCGCTGCCGAGCGGCGACTGCGGGTTGCTCAGCCACCTGTTGACGCTGGCGTCGACGAGTCCCACCAACCCGAACGCCAGCGACTCGGCGAGATCGGAGTTGCCGGCGACCGCGTCGAGGACAGTGGCGAGCAGACCCGACAGCTGGAGCGCGATCGCGGTCTTCGTGCCCGTCACCACACGCGAACCGGTGGTGCGCCTGCTCGGCGATCCAGTGCCGAGGAACTGGTGGAGCCGCGGGTATTCCACGATCCACCGCAGGTACGTCTCGACCGCGCGCGCGATCGCCTCGCCGACGGTCCCCTCGGGGGTCAACGTGGGAGCGAGGTCCGCCATCAGCCGTTCGATGATGCGGCCGCGCAACTGCTCGTCGAGGTCGCCGCGATCGGTGAAGATCCGGTAGACCACCGACCGCGGCACGTCGGCGCGGTTCGCGATCTGCTGGACGCCCACGTCGGGGCCGTCCTCGTTGATGGCCTCCATCGCGGCTTCGAGAATCCGGCTGCGGCGTTCCGCCTTGTGGTCCTCCCAGCGCGTGGCGCGGCCATCACCCTGGGGCGACGCGGCGGTTTCCACTTTGTCCGGCATCGCCCATACGTTACCCATCCGACTGTTGACTGGACAGGATGTCTCACTTACTTTGGTGGGACAGGGTGTCACACACACATTTTCCGGACTCAGGGAGCCGCAATGGGTAACAGGGTGTTCGTCGTCGGCGTCGGGATGACGAAATTCGAGAAACCGGGTGCACGCGAGTGGGACTACCCCGACATGGCGCGGGAGGCAGGCGGGCGGGCGCTCGAGGACGCGGGCGTCGAGTACGGCCTCGTGGAGCAGGCGTACGTCGGATACGTGTACGGCGAGTCGACGTCCGGGCAGCGGGCCGTCTACGAACTCGGCCTCACCGGAATTCCCATCGTCAACGTCAACAACAACTGTTCGACGGGGTCGACCGCGCTCTACCTGGCCACCCAAGCGGTCCGCAGCGGTCAGGTCGACTGCGCGCTCGCGCTGGGCTTCGAGAAGATGCAGGCCGGTTCGCTCGGGTCGACGTACGACGACCGGGAACAGCCGATGATGCGCCACCTCCTCGCGCTCGCCGAACTGCAGGAGTTCGCGATGCCGCCCGCCCCGTACATGTTCGGCGCCGCAGGCAAGGAACACATGGAACGGTTCGGGACCACGGCGGAACAGTTCGCCAGGATCGGCGTGAAGAACCACCGCCACTCACAGAACAACCCGTACGCCCAATTCCAGGACGAGTACACGCTCGACGAGATCCTCGGCTCGAAGCCGATCTACGGGCCGCTCACCAAACTGCAGTGCTCCCCCACCTCGGACGGCTCCGGCGCGGTCGTCGTGGTGAGCGAGAAGTTCGTCGACGAGCACGACCTCGCCGGGCAGGCCGTGGAAATCGTCGGCCAGTCCATGGTCACCGACCTCCCGAGCACGTTCGAGGACCGTAGCGCGATCAGCCTGGTCGGCGCCGACATGACCCGCACGGCCGCGGCCCGGGTGTACGAACAGGCGGGCATCGGACCGGACGACATCGACGTCATCGAACTCCACGACTGCTTCTCCACCAACGAACTGCTGACGTACGAGGCGCTCGGCCTGTGCGGCGAGGGCGAGGGCGGCAAACTCGTCGACAACGACGACACCACGTACGGCGGCCGCTGGGTGGTCAACCCGTCCGGCGGCCTCATCTCCAAGGGCCACCCGCTCGGGGCCACCGGACTCGCCCAGTGCAGCGAACTCACCTGGCAACTCCGGGGCACCGCCGGCAAGCGGCAGGTCGACGGCGCCGCGGTGGCCCTGCAACACAACATCGGTCTCGGCGGCGCCGTCGTCGTCACCGCCTACCGCGCACTCTGAAACTTCCCTCCCCCAATTTCTTTCACCTCGAGCACCAGGAGTACATCATGGCTTCCGTTTCCGTCGCAGCGTCCCTGCCCGCCTCCCCCGACAAGGCGTGGGACGCGCTGTCCAACCTGTCCCGATGGGAAGAGTGGCTCACCATCCACCAGTCCTGGAAGAGCGAGATCCCCACCCAGGTGGCACTCGGTTCGAAGTTCACCGAGGTCGTCTCCGTGATGGGCATGGCCAACAAGATCGAGTGGACCGTCACCGAGGTGCAGGTGCCCGAGATGGTGAAGATCTCCGGCACCGGCATGGCCGGGGTGACCGTCGAATTCACCCTGAAGGTCGAAGCGGACGGCGCCGGGTCCAAGGCGATCATCGACGCGAGTTTCACCGGCACGATGATCGTCGGCCCCATCGGCAAGGCCGTCGCCAAGAACGCCAAGGCGGATCTGGAGGCGTCCCTCGCGGGGTTCGCGGACATGGTGGGCTGATCCGCGTATGACCACCCCCACAGTCGAATTCGACACGAGCGGCCTCGGCGAGTGGACCGATTCGCAACGGTTCGAGGTCACCGCCGAGCGCATCGCCGAGTACGCCGCGGCCACCAACGATCCCATCGAACGCCACCTCGCGGGCGAGGTCGCGCCCCCGGTGTTCGCCGTCGTCCCCGCGTTCACGTCGATGGCACCGGCCGCACTGTCCGTCGCCCCGGTCGAATTGCTCATGAAACTCGTGCACGGCGAACAGGATTTCCACTTCCACCGCCCGATCCGGCCCGGCGACAACCTCGTGGTCCGCGCGAAGCCGATCGGTTTCGAGGGTCGCGCGAACGGATCCACCGTCGTCGTCTACGTCGAAACCGTCACGGATGACGGCGAACTGGTCAACGAGCAGTGGATGACCGCGTTCTTCCGGAAGGTCGACGCGGGCGCGGGCCTCGGCGAACAGGCGCCCGGACACCGGTTCGACGAGACGCTGCGCGGGCAGGCTCCCGTCGCGTCGATCACCCAGCACATAGACGAGGACCAGACGTTCCGGTATTCGCCCGCCTCCGGTGATCCGATGCCGATCCACCTGGACGACGAGATCGCCCGGATGTCCGGCCTTCCCGGAATCATCAACCACGGCCTGTGCACCATGGCGTTCACGTCGTGGGCGGCGCTCACCGAACTCGCCGACGGCCGGGTCGAACGCCTCCGCCGTCTCGCGGTGCGGTTCGCGAAACCCGTCCTGCCCGGCCAGGATATCGCCACGCAGTTCCGGCAGGTCGCCGAATCCACCGGCGGGACGACGTCGTACGCCTACGAGACCGCCGTCGGCGACGAACTCGTCATCAAGGACGGCCTCGCCGTCATCGCGGACACAGAAACCTAGGAGCACGCACATGGGAACACTCGACGGACGGGTAGCCGTCGTCACCGGCGCCGGACGCGGAATCGGCCGGGAGCACGCACTGCTCTTCGCACGCGAGGGCGCTGCGGTGGTCGTCAACGATCTCGGCGGCGCCAACGACGGCACCGGTGCGGACGCAGGCCCCGCGCAGCAGGTGGTCGACGAGATCGTCGCCGCGGGCGGCAGCGCGACCGCGAACACCGACAACGTCGCGTCCTGGGACGGCGCCGAAGCCCTCGTGAACCAGGCGGTGAGCGAATTCGGCCGGCTCGACGTCCTGGTCAACAACGCGGGCATCCTGCGGGACGCGTTCATCGCGGGCATGACCGAAAGCCAGTGGGACGCCGTCATCGCCGTGCACCTCAAGGGCCACGCCGCCACGCTGCACCACGCGGCCGCGTACTGGAAGGCACGGACCAAGGCCGGCGAGACCGTGAACGCGTCCGTGATCAACACCGCGTCGGCGTCGGGCACGTTCATGCCCAACGCCGGTCAGGGCAACTACGGCGCCGCGAAGGCCGGGATCGCCGCACTCACCCTGGTCGCGGCGGACGAACTCGAACGCTACGGCGTGCGGGTCAACGCGATCGCCCCGATCGCCCGCACCCGGCTCACACTGGCCACCCCCGGCATGGGCGCGCTGTTCGCCGAGGAGGTGCCGGAGGGCGAGTTCGACGCGTTCAGCCCCGCCAACATCTCCCCGCTCGTCGCGCGTCTCGCCGACGCGAACTGCAAGATCACCGGCAAGGTGTTCGCCGTGCAGGGCGGGGCCATCTCCGAACTCGCCGGCTGGCACGACGTCACGACCATCGAAAGCGACGGCCCGTGGACCGTCGCCGACCTCGCCGACCGGCTCGGCTGAAGGGCTCCGACATGGCCAAGAACACGTACGAGCTCGGGCTCGGACTGACCGAGGAACACCGGGCCCTCGCCGACTCGGTCCGCTCCTTCGCCGAACGCACCATCACCCCGGATCACGTCCGGTCCGCGGTCGAGTCCAAGAGCGAGGACAAGTTCCCGCCGTTCTGGGAGGCGCTGGTCGGCCAGGACCTGCTGGGGCTGCACGTCCCCGAGGACAAGGGCGGTCACGGCGCCGGGCTCCTCACGCTGGCGGTGGCGCTCGAGGCGCTCGGACGCACCGCCGCCCCGGGCCCGTTCGTCCCGACCGCACTGTCCGCCGCCCTCGTGGCGGCCGCGGATTCCAAGGTCGGCATCGAACTGCTTCCCGGTCTCGTCGACGGATCGCGCACCGCCGCAGTCGCGTTGGGCCGCCCGCTCGACGCGTCGGCGCACGACGGCGGGTACCACGTCACCGGTGTCGCGGACGCCGTCCTCGGCGGCGGACACGCCGACACCGTGCTGCTCCCGATCACCGTCGGCGACGACGTGCGCTGGGCCGTCGTCGATTCCGCGGACGTCACCGTCACGGTGCAGGACAGCATCGACGTGCTCCGCGGTTCGGCACGGATCACGGCCGAGAACGTCCGGGTGAGTTCCGACCGGATCCTCGACGGGCTCACCGAGCAGCGCGTCCGGTCCGTCGCCACCGTGATCCTCGGCGCGGAGGCGATCGGCGTGATGTCCTGGTGCGTGTCCACCGCGTCCGAGTACGCGAAGACCCGGGTGCAGTTCGGGCGTCCGATCGGCCAGTTCCAGGGCGTCAAGCACAAGTGTGCGCACATGGGCATCGCCCTGGAGAAGGCGCGCGCGGTGTTGTGGGACGCCGCCTCCGCCCTCGACAACGGCGACGACACCGCCGATTTCGCCGCGGACATCGCCGCCGTCGTCGTCCCGGATGCCGCAGTGCAGTGCGCGCAGGACTGCATCCAGGTCCACGGAGGCATCGGCTTCACCTGGGAACACGACGCGCACCTGTACTACCGCCGCGCACTGGCGATCCGGGGGCTCCTCGGCACCCGCGCAGAGCGGGCGGGCCGCGTGGCCGACCAGTCGCTGGCCGGCACCGCCCGCACGTCCGAACTGGAACTGCCGGACGAGGCCGAGACGATCCGCGCCGAGGTGCGGGCAGCGCTCGCCCCGCTGGTCGGCCTCGACGAGGACGACCAGTTGATCGCGCTCGGCGACGGCGGGTGGGTGCAGCCGCACCTGCCGAAGCCGTACGGGCGCAGCGCATCCCCGCTCGAGCAGATCGTCATCGCCCAGGAGATCAAGACGGCGGGCATCCCGATGCCGCAGTTGCTGATGGGCGGCTGGGCGGTGCAGGCCGTCGTCGCCCACGGCACCGACGCGCAGAAACGGGATCTCGCCGTCCCCACGCTGCGGGGAGACCTGGTGTGGTGCCAGCTGTTCAGCGAGCCGGGGGCCGGTTCCGACCTCGCGTCGCTGACGACGAAGGCCGAGAAGGTCGACGGCGGCTGGAAGGTGACCGGGCAGAAGATCTGGACCACGGTCGCGCAGTTCTCCGACTGGGCCATGCTGATCGCCCGCACCGACCCTGCCAAGCCGAAGCACGAGGGCATCACGTACTTCGTGCTGGACATGTCGATACCGGGCGTGACCGTCCGGCCGTTGCGCGAGATGACCGGGTCGGCCCTGTTCAACGAGGTCTTCCTCGACGACGTGTTCATCCCCGACGAGAACGTGGTCGGGACCGTGAACGACGGCTGGAACGTGGCGCGCACGACCCTCGCAGGCGAGCGGGTGGCGCTGAGCCAGAAGATGGAGGCCTACGCCACCGACAAGGATCTGCTGCAGTTCGCCCGCGGCCGGGACCTCGGCCCGCTGGGCCGGCTCCGCGTCGGCGAACTGGTCGCCGAGAGCCAGGCCGTCGACCTGATCGGTTCCCGCATCGTGCTGAAGCAACTGTCGGGGACGGACGTAAGCACCACGTCGAGCGTCGGAAAGCTGCTCGGCATGGGGCTCGGACAGTCGATCGCGGAGTTCGTCGTCGCCGAACTGGGGGCGGCGGGCGCCGTGAGCATTCCGGGTGAGCCGAGCGACAAGGCGATGGAGCAGTTGATCGCCGGCCGCGCCACCACCATCTACGGCGGCACCACCGAGGTGCAGCTGAACGTGATCGGCGAGCGCATGCTCGGACTGCCCCGCGACGCGCAGGGGGTGTCGTGACCGGCGGGCCGCTGAGCGGGCTGACCGTCGTCGAGATCGCGAGTCTCGCGCCCGCGCCGTTCGGGTGCATGATCCTCGCCGATCTCGGTGCGGACGTGATCCGGGTGGAGCGGGCCGGTGACGGCGGCACCGGGTTGATGGCGCCGTCGGGTGTGCTCGACCGCGGGCGACGGTCGATCGCGGTGAACCTGCGCACCCCGGAGGGACTGGAGGCGGTTCTGCGACTCGTCGAGGGCGCCGACATCCTGGTCGAGGGTTTCCGTCCCGGCGTCGCGGAACGTCTGGGCATCGGTCCCGACGACTGCCTGTCCCGCAACCCTGCCCTGGTCTACGGGCGGATGACGGGCTGGGGTCAGGACGGACCGCTCGCACCGCGGGCCGGGCACGACATCAACTACATCGCGCTCGCGGGCGCGCTCGACCCTATCGGGCGCGCCGGCGAGCGGCCGGTACCACCGCTGAACCTGTTGGGCGACTTCGGCGGTGGCGGTCTGATGTTGACGATGGGAATCCTGGCCGCGCTGCACGAGCGCACGCGGTCGGGCCGCGGTCAGGTGGTGGACGCGTCCATGGTCGACGGCGCGGCGCTGCTGACGGCGTTCGTCCACGGGATGAACGCCGCCGGACTGTGGCAGGAGGGTCGCGGGCAGAACGTCCTCGACGGGGCCGCCGCGTTCTACGACACCTACGAGTGCGCCGACGGCCTGCACGTGGCGGTCGGGTGCGTCGAACCACACTTCTACGGCGAACTCCTCGACGTGCTCGGGCTGTCGGGCGAGGATCTGCCGTTGCAGTACGACCTCGACGCGGCGCCGGAACTGAAGGCGCGGATCGCGGACGTGTTCGCGACCCGGCCGCGGGACGAGTGGGCGGCGCTGTTCACCGATTCCGACGCGTGCGTGTCGCCCGTCCTCTCGCCGTGGGAGGCCCACGAGCATCCCCACAACAAGGAGCGGGAGACGTTCGTCGAGGTGGGCGGCATCCGCCAGCCCGCACCGGCGCCTCGCTTCAGCCGCACCCCGGCGCCCGTTCCCCGTCCCGCCCCGAGGCCCGGGCAGGACACGGACGCGATCCTCGCGCGGGCCGGCTACGACGCGGCGGCCATCGAGCAACTGCGCTCCGCCGGCGCCGTCGAGTAGGCGGCGGGGCCCTATCCGCGATCGGTGCCCGGCGGGAAGCCACCGGTCGCGATGGGTCCCCACTCGTCGATGGTGATCCGGATCAGGCTCTTGTTCTGCTTCCGCATGGCGTCCCGGTACTCGTCCCAGTCGGGATGCTCACCGGAGATGCCGCGGAAGTACTCCACCAGCGGTTCGAGCGCGTCGGGCAGGTCCAGCACCTCGGCGGTGCCGTCGATCTGCACGTACGCGCCGTTGAACTCGTCGGACAGCACGCACACGCTCACGGCGGAGTCGTGCCGCACGTTCGCGGCCTTGGCGCGCTGCGGGTAGGTGGCGACGACGATCCGGCCCTCCGAGTCGAGTCCCGACGTGACCGGGGAGATCTGCAGGCCGCCGGAGCGTTTCCGGGTGATCAGCACGCTGCGATGGCGCGGGCGGACGAAGTCGAGCAACTCTTCCCTCGTGACACGGTCTGCGGTGGCGACGGCCATGGTGCACCTCTCCTCTGCTGCGGTGGTTCTTCCCGGACTCACACTAGGCCCCGGGCCAGTCCTCAGACGTCTGAGGACTGTGCTAGCGTCGCCCCATGGCCGCACGTCCCACCCTCCGCAGCGGACCGCTGGTCCCCCAGCTCGAGGAACTCCTCACCGCCCGGATCCGGGACGGCGAGTGGACGCTCGGCGCCCGCATCCCCAGCGAGGCCGAACTGGCCACCGAACTGGGCGTCGGCCGGTCCTCCGTCCGCGAAGCCGTTCGCCTGCTCGCCCGCGACGGCCTGCTCGACGTGCGGCACGGCGTCGGCACGTTCGTCGCGCGACCCCCCACGAGCGGTGCGGGACTGGGGAAGCTGCTGCGCCGCGCCCGCCTGCTCGAGGTGTACGAGGTGCGGCGCGCCCTCGAGATCGAGGCCGCCCGGCTCGCCGCGGAACGCGCACGCCCCGAAGATCTCCGGCGGCTGCGCGAACAGCTGTCCACCCGGCACGACAGCACCACCTCGTCGACCGCCGTCTTCGTCGCCGCCGACCTCGACTTCCACGCCGCGATCCTGGAGATCGCCGGCAACTCGATCCTGTCCGCCCTGTTCGATTCGATCCGGCCGCTCCTCGTCGACGCGCTGGCCGAACTCGTCGACCACGAGCCGGGACGGCCCGACACCAGCTGCGCCCACGACGATCTGGTGCGCGCACTGGAATCCGGCGACGCCGAGGCGGCCGTCGCCGCCACCGCAGCCAACCTCGACCCGACCATGTCGATTCTGCGGAAAGGCGGAAATCAGTGACCACCCCCGATTCGGTCGTCAGCATCGAACACGTCGACCTCGTGCGGAGCGGACGGTATCTGCTCAGCGACATCAGCCTCCGCATAGAACGCGGCCAGCACTGGGTGTTACTCGGCGCGAACGGCGCCGGCAAGAGCACGATGCTGAGCATGCTCGGCGCAGTCGCGCACCCGACGCGTGGCACCGTCCGCGTCCTCGGCCACCAACTGGGCCGCGTCGACATGCGCGAATTGCGCGCCCACATCGGGCACGTGAACCCGCGCTACCGGATCGACGCGCCTCTGACGGTGCGCGACGTCGTGCTCACCGGCCTCACCAACACACCCGACTTCCCACCGCGGTGGTCGCCGTCCGCGGAGCAGATCGCCCGCGCCGACGAACTGGTCGCCTCCCTCGGCATGCAGAAGCACGCGGACGCCCTGTGGCCCAACCTGTCCCAGGGTGAGCGCGGCCGCGCCCTCATCGCACGGGCCCTGATGGCGGAACCGCAACTGCTCCTGCTCGACGAGCCCGCCACCGGACTCGACCTCGCGGCGCGCGAACAACTCCTCACTGCCCTCGACGAACTGCGCGAAAGCTACCCCAGCCTCGCCAGCATCCTCGTCACCCACCACCTCGAGGAAATCCCCACCACCACGACCCACGCCGTCCTCATCCGCGACGGCCAGGTGATCGCACAGGGCGACGTCGCGGACGTCCTCACCACCGCCACCATCAGCGAATGCTTCGACCACCCCATCGAAATCCACCGGCAACGCGGCCGGTGGGTCGCACAGACGCGTGTCCCCGAGCCGGTCGGATAGCCGACTGCGGACCGTCACTCACCACAGCCGCACACGGATTGGTCAGATTCCCGCGCAATTGCGCGTGATTCCAGCAAATCGGTCCGCAAACAGCGTGCGGGGTCCCGGTTACTCGCACGAGCGGACGGGATGCGCGGCCAGCAGTTCCTTCGCCCGGCTGCGGGCGGCGTTGTACTCGTACCACTCCGACTCGCCGCTGACCTGCCGGTCGAGTCGGTACAGGGCGCAGGATCGTTCGGGTTCCGGCAGCCGGTCGAGGGCGGGGACGGCGTCGACGGACAGCGAACCGAGGTAGCTCACGTCGATTCGCCCGGTGTCGCCGAACCGCTCCACGTTCTTCCTGGCCACGTACGCGTCCGGGTCGATCGCGGCGACGAGCAGCACCCCGCCCACCGCGGACGCCAGGACGGCGCGCGGCAGCCACCGCCCAGACAACCGCACGCCCGCTACGATCAGCAGCACGAACACCAGGCCCAGCCACAGTTCGGTGACCAGCACCGTCACCCGCAGTCGCGTGTACCCGTACTGGCTCTCGTACAACGACATCCGGTGGATCGCCGACGCGACGACGACGAGCGACAAACCGCACAGCAGTCCGAGCAGCACCCGCACGAGCACCCGGTCCGCGACCTCCACCCGCGACGCCTTCCGCACCGCGACGGCGATCACCAGCAGCGTCAGCGCGGTCACCGCCAGTAACTGCCAGAAACCCTGTCGCGCATATTCGGCGTACGTCAGGTCGGCCGTGGTCAGCACGTGCGTGTTCCCGCCGAACAGCACCGTCAGCTGCACCGCGACGAATCCGAGGAACAGCAGATCCAGCAGTGCCAGCGGGATCGCCCACTCCCACCGGGCAACCGGGTGTCCCGGCCGCGGGGCGAGCGCATCGACGCGGGGTGTTCGCCGCAGCAGGTACGCGGCGCCCAGGGTCCCGCCGCACACCAGAACGCCGAGCACGAACCGCCCGAACGGATTCGACACGTGGACGGTCGGTGCGGCCCGGCCGAGCAGTGCGGCGAAACCCGCGTCCGCGCCGGCGAACAGCGAACCGAACACCAGCAGCAATACGACGGTCATGGCGGCGACCCCGAACACGCGGCCCACGGGCACCGTCCCGGTCGCGTGCCACCGCCGCGCGCCCCGGCGCGTCCACCGCACCACCCGCAGCGGGGTGAACCACAACGCGAACGACCCGGCGGCCAGACCCGTCCACGTGCGTCCGCCGACGAGGGCGAACGATCCCACCACCCAACTCAGCGCCACGCAGACCGCGGCGAGCCAGCCCGCACCGCGCACACTGAGCACGGCCAGCAGGGCGAGGGCGCCGAGGATCGCGGCGGCCTGCGTGGCTGTCGGCATCGTTCTGCGCGTCGCGAACACGGCGACCGCCACCACTGTGCCGGTCAGGACGTACCCGAGACCGACCACCGTGACCTGCAGGGTCAGGGCCGCGACGACACCCGCCGCCACTGCCCCGAGAACGATCGGGCGCGGCGCCATCGATGTCCGATCGCGGCGCCAGGCCTGTCTCGGCCAGAAGTCGCGCCGGGTGGGCACTGCGGGTTGCGGGGGTGCGATGGTCATGGGTCCCTCCCTGGTTGTCGCTGCCGGATGAAGGCAGGCGTCATCGCGGGACGTCGTGTCCCGGTTGTGAAGCTGTGGTCAGGCGGCGGGCAGACTCACCCGGATGCAGCAGCCCTCGGCCGTGTCGAGAACCTCGATGTGGCCGTCGTGGAGATCCACCGCCCAGCGGGCGATGGCGAGGCCGAGGCCCGTCCCGCCGTCGGTGGAGCCGCCGCGGGTGAACCGTTCGAACACCCGGGACCGCTCGCCGGGTGCGATACCGGGCCCGTCGTCCTCCACCTCGAGGACCACGCCGCCGGCGTCCGGCCGGGCACGGACCACCACCTCGGTGCGGGCGGGGCCGTGCCGGAACGCGTTGTCCACCAGGTTCGCCACCACCTGGTGCAGTCGGGCGGTGTCCGCGTCGGCGCGCAGGTGCGGCGGCTGAACGTCGACGGTCACCCGCCGGGGGTCCTCCGACTGCCGCACCACGTCGTCGAGGAACTCGCGGACCGGAAAGATCTCCCGCTCGAGTTGCACCGCACCGCCTTCCACTCTCGACAGGTCGAGCAATTCGGCGACGAGGCGGCCGAGCCGCTCGGTCTGATCGAGCGCCACCCGCATCCGGGCCGGGTCGGGCTGCTCCACCCCGTCGACGACGTTCTCGAGCAGTGCCTGCAGAGCGGAGATCGGGGTGCGCAGTTCGTGCGAGACGTTGCCGATCAGTTCGCGGCGATACCGGTCGGCGGCCTCGAGATCCTCCGCCATCTGGTTGAACGCGCGGGCCAGTTCCCCGATCTCGTCGCGCGACGTCGACCGCACCCGGCGCGAATAGTCGCCGGTCGCCATCGCACGGGCGGCGGCCGTCATCGACCGCAGCGGAGACGTCATGCCGTGCGCGAGGATCTGCGTCACGGCCAGCGACACCAGCAACGCCAGGACGAGCGCGTACCGGAACGGCCAGCGAGCAGTCACCCAGAACATCAGCGACGCGAAGAACAGCGCCGCCACGACGAGAAGACCCGTCTTCACCTTGAACGATCGCAGCGGATCGAGAGGTCGGGGCATCCTGTCCAGGATCCGGCCCGCGGTCACCGCTGCACGTCCAGTGCGTAGCCGACTCCGTGCACGGTGCGGATCAGATCGCCGCCGAGTTTCCGGCGCAGCGCCTTCACGTGACTGTCGACGGTGCGGCTACCCGCCCCGTCGCCCCACCCCCACACCTCGGCGAGGAGCGATTCCCGGGCAATCGCCGCCCGCGGCCGGGAAGCGAAGTACGCGAGCAGGTCGAATTCGGTTCGTGTCAGATGAATTTCGTCGGCTCCGCGCCGGACGCGCCGCTCGACGAGGTCCACCTCGAGGTCGCCGACCGCCAGTCCACCCGGTTCGGCAGGCACGGTCTCGTGGGCGCGATCGGCCCGTCGCAGCAGTGCGTGCACCCGCGCCACCAGCACCCGCATGCTGAACGGTTTGCTCAGGTAGTCGTCGGCGCCCACGCCGAGACCGATCAGCATGTCCGTCTCGTCGGCGCGCGCGGTGAGCATCAGCACCGGAACCGGACGCGACGCCTGGACCCGACGGCAGACCTCGAGACCGTCGAAACCCGGCAGCATCACGTCCAGCACCAGCACGTCGGGCGACGACGCCTCGCACACCGCGACCGCGGTAGGACCGTCCGACGCGGTCACGACGTCGAAGCCCTCCGCACGCAACCGCGCCGCGACCGCCTCGCAGATCGTCGCCTCGTCGTCGACGACGAGCACTCTTCGCTGGCTCATTCCCCGACTGTATTGCGCGCACGTGCGGATCCCGGGCAGAGCCTGTGAAGATTCTGTGCAGGTTTGCCGGCGACAACACCGCGGGGTGGTGGATACACACCCTGGGGTGCCTGTCGAACGCCTCGGCCGCGGCGCAAGGTTGGTCTATCAGCCCAGCTGGGAACCGCAAACTCACCGGAGGCACCCCATCGTCCACACCGCAACCCGCATCGCGATCGGCGCAACCGCCGCCCTCACGTTCTCCCTCGCCGGAGCCGCAGCGATCGTTCTTGCCGGTGGACACACCGAGGGGGCTCCCACCCCGAGCCAGGAAAGGAGCATCTCGCAGCAACCGGCGCCGGCACTCGCGACGCCCCCGAGCCGGATCGTCGTCGCGGACCCCGGCCATTCGGCGGAATCCGTGAACCCGGTGGAACCCTGGAACCCCGTCGAACCCGTCAATCCTGTCGAACCGGTCAATCCTGTCGAACCCGGGAACCCCGTGTACCCCGGCTACTCGACCGAGACCGAAGCGGCCGCACCGGGACCGGAGGTCGCGCCGCCGGCACCGCCCGTCTACCAGGAGCCGGTCGTGGAGGAGCCGGTCGTGGAGGAGCCGGTCGTGGTCGACCCCGTTGTCCCGCCGAAGGGTCCGTTCGACGGACCGGGCCAGGTCGAACCGGGCGTGCTCGATCCCGAAACCAATCCGTTCCCCGTCGGTGGCGGCCCGAAGCCCGCCCCGCCCGTGGTCCCGCAGGCACCCGGCGGAGTCGGCCCCGTCGGCGGCGGAACCGTCGTCAGTCCCTGATCACCGGAGGTTGTTCACACCATGTCCCCCATCAAGACCCGCATCGCGATCGGCGCAGGCGCGGCGTTCGTCCTCTCCGTCGTCGGCGCGGCCGGGATCGCCGTGGCAGGCGGAGCTGCGCCTCCGGTCGCCGACGTGAGTATCACCGAACAGCAGCGTGACGTGGACACGGAGTCCACACCCCTCCCGGTCTTCACTCCCCCGGCGCTGAACACCCCCACGCAGGAATCGCCCGGATCATTCGACACCGCGGCGGTGGACCCCTTCGAGCCGGCGCCCTGGCGGTATTAGGACTCCACCTCGACGTCTTCGGGTGACTTGTCGTCCCGGAGCCCACGCCAGCTGGGGTGCCGCAGTCTTCGCGAGCCGGTCCAATCCATGAACCGCACCTCCGCGACGAGGGTGGGGGTCACCCACACGGCCCCCTTGCGGTCGGCGGTGGGCAGATCTTCGACGAACGGGCTGGTGTCGGTTTCGAGCGGTCCCAGGGTGGATGCGAGTTCCTGCAGATCCCGTTCGGTGAACCCGGTTCCGACGCGTCCGATGTAGCGCAGGCCGTCGTTCTCGGGGACGCCGAGCAGCACCGAACCGATGCCGCTGGACCGCCCGCCCTGACCGCGGCGCCACCCGCCGATCACGGCTTCCTGTGTGCGCCAGTTCTTCACCTTGATCCAGCTCGACCCCCGCTTGCCCGGCAGGTACACGGATTCGCGGCGTTTGGCCACCACACCTTCCCACCCCTTGCCGCGACTCTCGTCCAGGGCTTCCTGCGCGGACCCGTACAGTTGCGGCGGCACGTCCAGGTCGTCGACCTTGGCCGCCAGCGCCTCGAGGACGCGGCGCCGGTCGGTGTACTTCTTGCGCAGCAACGACACTCCGTCGAGGTACAGCACGTCGAACGCGAGGAAGTGCGGCTCGTTGCCCTGCTGCAGCAGACCGAAGTTCGCGACACCCCGCTCGTCGAACGCGACCACTTCGCCGTCCAGGACCACCTCGTGGTCTTCGAGAGAATCTGCCAGCCAACCCAATTGCGCGTAGTCCCCGGTCTTGTCGTTGCCCGCGCGGCTCGTCATCTTCAGCTCGCCGCCACTGATCTCGGCGATCACCCTGATGCCGTCCCACTTCCCCTCGAAAGCCCACTCGTCGGCGTCGAGGCCGTCGAGGGTGCCGGGGCTCGCGAGCATCGGCGACAACCCGCGCGGCAGTTCCGACGACCGCGACCCGCCCGGCGTCTGGTCCTTCATCAGGTGCATCAGCCACTGGTCGCCCTTCGTGCGGATCAGCGCGAACCGGCCCTCCACCTGCTCACCGTGCAACTGGACGATCACCTCGTCGTCCCGCCACTTCTCGGTGTCGTACGTGCCCGTGTCCCAGATGGTCATCTGGCCGCCCCCATACTCGCCCTTCGGGATGCTCCCGGAGAACGTGAGGTATTCGAGCGGATGGTCCTCGGTGTGCACGGCCAGGCGATTCTCCCCCGTCGTCGTCGGCACGTTCTTCGGCACCGCCCACGACACGAGAACCCCGTCCCGTTCCAGTCGCAGGTCGTAATGGAGCCGCCGGGCGTGATGTTCCTGGATGACGAAGCTGTTGCCGTTCCCCGGCTGCACCGTGTGCGGCATCGGCTCGGGTGTCCGTCCGGGATCACGCTTGCGGCGGTACTCGGCGAGGGCGGCGGCGTCCTCGAGCGGCGGATCGAGTCCGGCGAGCAGATCGCCGTCCGACTCCCACCGTTCGAGCACTTCCTCGAACCGCAGCTGCCGGAGGTCGGGGTCGTCGAGTTCGTCCCAGCTGCGCGGCGCCGCGACGTACGGCTGGGAGCGCCCGCGCAGCGAGTACGGGGCGATGGTCGTCTTGGACGGATTGTTCTGGCTCCAGTCGACGAATACCTTGCCCGCGCGCACCGCCTTGGCCATGGTCGCGGTGACGAGTTCGGGGCGCAGTTTCTCCAGTCCCGTCGCCACCTGCTTCGCGACGGTCGACGCGCCCGAACCGTCCAGCTTCCGGTCGAGCGGCACGTACAGGTGAATGCCCTTGCTGCCGCTGGTGACCGGGTACGCGGTCCAGCCGAGGTTCGCGACCAGGTCGCGCACGGCCCGTGCCACCTCCGCGCATTCGGCGAGACCCACACCGGGTCCGGGGTCGAGGTCGAAGACGATGCGGGTCGCCGGACCCCGATGCGACCCGTCGAACCGCCACTGCGGCACATGCAGTTCGAGTGCGGCCTGCTGTCCCGCCCACACGAGGGCCGCGACCGAGTTCAGAAGCGGGTAGTGCACGGAACGATCCGAGTGCTCGAGTGCGCGGCGCTCCAGCCATCCCGGTGCGGAGGCCGCGAGGTTCTTCTCGAAGAACGGCTCGCTGTCCACCCCGTTGGGCCAGCGTTTGCGGGTGGCGGGACGGTCCACGACGTGCGGCAGCATGGCCGGCGCGATCCGCGAGTAGTAGTCGATCACCTCACCCTTCGCGGTGCCCGACTCCGGGTAGAGGACCTTGCCGAGGTTGGTCAGGGACAGGCGATGCCCTTCGACCGTCAGTTGCCGAGTTCCCGCTGTGGCCACGCGTTCCTCCCTCCGCCAATACATACATATTGTGCGCCGCGCGGCCGCTTCGCTGGCCGGATCGCCACCCGCCAGGCAAGATGACGGGGTGCACCGAGGTCCCAAGACAGCCGCCGCCGCTATATCCGCTGCACTGACATTGCTCGCCGGATCCTGCTCCACCGACACCACGGCGCAGGTCGACTCGCAGGCCGAGGCGTCGACGATTCCCGAAGCGTTCACCAAACTTCCGTCCACCCGGGCGGTCGGCGACTGCGCCCCCGGCAGCGGCATCACCGCACAGGACGGCGTGGTCACCATCGCCACCGACAGCCCGTCGTACCGGCCGTGGTTCGTCGACGGCGACCCGTCCAACGGCAAGGGCTACGAGGGCGCCGTCGCGCGGGAAGTGGTCGAGAAGCTGGGATACGGTCCGGACCAGGTGCACTTCGAGACCGTCGACTTCAACGACGCGCTGGCGGCCGGCGAGAAGGATTTCGACTTCGCCATCGACCAGTTCACGATCGTCGACACCCGGCGTGAGACGGTCGATTTCAGTTCGCCGTATTACGCCGTCACGCAGTCGGTGCTGGCGCTGAAGAACTCTCCCGCGGCGCGCGCCAAGTCGCTGGCCGATCTCGCGCCGTTCCGCCTCGGGGCGCAGGTGGGGTCCACGAGTTTCGACGCCATCGCGCAGACGGTGCAGCCCCGCCAGGCACCGGTCAGTTTCGCCACCACCGACGACGCCAAGGCCGCCCTGGCCGCGGGCACCATCGACGCGCTGGTGGTGGACATCCCGACCGGGTTTCAGATCACCGCCAACGAGGTGAAGGACAGCGTTCTCGTCGGTCAGTTCCCGCGTCCGAACGCCGTCACCGAATTCTTCGGTCTCGTGCTGGAGAAGAACAGCCCGCTCACGGCGTGCGTCTCCGCGGCCGTCGATTCCCTCTACGCCGACGGGACGCTGGACGCCCTTGCCGCCGAGTGGATCACCGACACCGGCGGCGCGCACGTCCTCGATTGATCAGGCGTACAGCTCGACGAACGTCTGCAGGGATTTCTCGATGTCGCCCTTCAGCGCCTTCGCGACACCCGAGCCGATGGGGCCGAAGAGGGGTGCGCCACCGAGTTCGATGGTGAACGCCACCTCGGAGGCGTCGCCCTTCGCCTTGACGTCGAGCACCAGTCCGAGCTTCACGCCACCCTTGCCGTCGCCCTTCAGGACGATGCGGTTGGGGGCGTCGTACTCCTTGATCGTCCACTTCACGCGGTTGCGGAGGCCCTTCACCGTGACGACGGAACTGAGCTCGGTTCCAGCAGTGAGGGTCTCGGGCAGTTCGCCGCGCCAGCCGTCGTGGACCACGAACCACTTGTCGAAGTCCCGCAGATTCGAGGCCTTGTCCCAGGTGTCCTGGGGGCTGAGGGGAACGTCGGTCTTGACCGTGAGTTTCGCCATTGGGGCAGCCTAACGGCCCGTGAGTACTTGTTAACCGCGGGCGGTTAACAAGTACTCACGGGGCCGGAGGCCAGTTAGTGCGAGACGGCCTTCTCCACACCGACACCGGTGAGAGAGCGGACCTCCATCTCGGCCTGCTTGGCGGGATCCTCCGCCTTGCCGCGACCGACGTAGGTGCCGACGATGCCGAGCACGAACGCCAGCGGGATGGAGACGATGCCCGGGTTGGCGAGCGGGAAGAAGTCGAAGTCGGCGGTCGGGAACATCGACGACGGCTTACCGGACACGGCCGGGGAGAACACGATCAGCAGGAGGCAGCTGATCAGGCCGCCGTAGATGCTGAACAGGGCGCCGGTGGTGTTGAACTTCTTCCAGAACAGCGAGTACAGCAGCGTCGGCAGGTTGGCCGAGGCGGCCACCGCGAAGGCGAGCGCCACCAGGAACGCGATGTTCTGGCCCATGGCGAGGATGCCGAGGACGATCGACACGAGACCGATCACGACGACCGTGATCCGGGAGACCCGCACCTGGGACTCTTCCGACGCGTTTCCACGCTTGATGACGCTGGCGTAGATGTCGTGGGCGAACGACGCCGACGCCGTGATCGCCAGCCCCGCCACCACGGCGAGGATGGTCGCGAACGCCACCGCGGAGATGATGGCGAGGAAGATGGTGCCGCCCAGTTCGAATGCGAGCAGCGGTGCCGCCGCGTTCTCCTTGCCGGGTGCGGCGAGGATGACGTCGGGGCCGACCATCTTGGCGGCGCCGTAGCCGAGGACGAGCGTGAACAGGTAGAACGCGCCGATCAGTCCGATCGCCCAGGTCACCGAGCGGCGGGCTTCCTTGGCGGTGGGAACGGTGTAGAACCGCATCAGCACGTGCGGCAGGCCCGCGGTGCCGAGGACCAGTGCGATGCCGAGCGAGATGAAGTCGAGCTTGCTCATCGCGCTGATGCCGTACTTGGCGCCGGGGGCGAGGATGTCGCGGCCCGCGATCGCCTCGTTCGTGGAGCCGGCGACCGTCGCCTGGGCGTCCGCGAGCAGCTGGGAGAAGTTGCCGCGCACCGCGAACAGGACGAGGAAGAACATGATGCCTGCGCCCGCGACCAGCAGCACCGCCTTGACCATCTGCACGTAGGTGGTGCCCTTCATGCCGCCGACCAGCACGTAGACGATCATCAGCACACCGACGACCGCGACGACGATTGCCTGACCGACCTTGCCGTCGATGTTCAGCAGCAGTGCGACGAGCCCGCCTGCGCCCGCCATCTGCGCGAGCAGGTAGAACAGCGAGACCACCAGCGTGGACAGCGCCGCCGCCATCCGCACGGGACGCTGCTTGAGCCGGAAGCTCAGCACGTCCGCCATCGTGAACCGGCCGGTGTTGCGCAGCAGTTCCGCGACCAGCAGCAGCGCCACCAGCCAGGCGACGAGGAAGCCGACGGAGTACAGGAAGCCGTCGTAGCCGTACACCGCGATGGCGCCGGCGATGCCGAGGAACGACGCCGCCGACAGGTAGTCGCCCGCGATGGCGAAACCGTTCTGCGGTCCGGAGAACTGGCCGCCGCCGGTGTAGAAGTCCGACGCCTTCTTGGTGGTGCGGCTCGCGCGGATCACGATGGTCATCGTGATCACGACGAACGCCACGAAGATGGCGATGTTGAGGAGCGGGTTGCCGACGTCGGTGGCTGCGGCGAGTGTGGTGATCACTGGAGCGGTCCTTCCAGCTCGTCGCGGATCGCGGAGGAGCGGGGATCGAGTTCCCGGTTGGCGAATTTGACGTACAGCGCGGTGATCACGAACGTGGTCACGAACTGGCCGAGACCGAGGATGATGCCCAGGTTGACGTTGCCGATCACCTTGGTCGCCATGAACTCGGGGGCGTACGTGGCGAGCAGGACGTACGCCGCGTACCAGGTGAGGAAGAACGCCGTCATCGGGAAGACGAAACTGCGCAGGCGGTGTCGCAACTCCTGGAACTCCGGGCTCGCCTGCATGTCTACGAAGGCTTGCGCATCAGGGGTGCGCCGCTTCTGCGGTGCGCCCTCACTGAGGTCGGCTGTGGTCACTGCAGACTCCTTGGTCGTGTGAAGTGAACTGAGTGCCGACGTTAGTGAGAGGTGAGTCACAGAAACAGGCTGTGGCGGCTGTCACACGGCGAGCTGCCGGACTGTGCGGCGAACGGTCACCCGACCGCGACAAGCGGCTCCGCCACCCGTGCGTGCGAAAGGAGTGCAGGGACTCATTAACCACTCACGGGGAGCGGAGCTCCCCCTCGCGGTCGGAGCCCACATCGAGCCGTTCGGGGGCGTGCATACGGGTGAAGATCCGGCTGAGGTCGACGGGGATGTGACGCTTTGTCGCCTTGCTGACCAGCACCATCGTGACGAAGGCCAGTGGGACGCTGACGGCCGCCGGGTAGGCGACCATCGCCGCGGGCCAGCCGTTCCAGACGTCGGCGGTGAGGCCGCCGAACACCGACACCCCGGCCGCGCACCCGGCGACGAGCCCGCCCGTCACCATCCCGGCACCGGCCCCGACCGCGGTGAGTCCACGCCACCAGATGCCGAGGACGAGCAGCGGGCAGAGGGTCGACGCCGCGACCGCGAACACCAGCCCCACCGTGCGCGACAGGTCCAGCGACGTCACCGCGAGCGACAGCGCGAGCGGCACAGCCCCGGCGAGGACGGCGGCGATCCGAAAGTCCCGGATCCGGCCGCGCAGGACGTCGGTGCTGAGTACCCCGGCGATGCTGACGAGCAGGCCGGACGACGTGGACAGGAACGCGGCGATCGCCCCGGACGCGACGAGCGCGGCGAGGAGTTGCCCGGCCCACCCGGAGAAGACGGAGCCGGGCAGCAGCAGGACCGCGGCGTCGGATGTGCCGGTGATGAGCAGTTGCGGCACGTACAGCCGCGCGAACACCCCGAGCAGCGTCGGGAACAGGTAGAACACGCCGAGCAACCCGACCACGGCCAGCGATGTCAGCCGGGCGGCCCGCCCGTCGGGGTTGGTGTAGAACCGGACCAGCACGTGCGGCAGTCCGAGGGTGCCGAGGAAGGTGGCGAGGATCAGCGAGTACACCTGGTACATGGGGTGTTCGCCGCCGAATCCCCAGCCGGGGGCGATCCAGTCGGAGTTGTCGGCGGGTGCGCCGGCGACCACGGGTACGGGCGCCCCGGCTTCGAGGGTCATCGTCGTGCCCTCCCCGAGGTGGTGTTCGCCCGGTTCGAGCCGGACGTCACCGGTCGCCTCGACGCCGTCGATGGTCCCCGACCCGCCGACCGTCACCGGTTCGGACACCTGGACGACGACGTCGGTGGTGATGTCGACGGTGGTCTGCTCGCCGACGGTGGGCGGTGCGGCGGCGCCCAGTTCGTGGTGATCGTTGAAGAAGTACACCGACAGCACGAGCGCCGGGATCGCGACCGCGGTGAGTTTCAGCCAGTACTGGAACGCCTGGACGAACGTGATGGACCGCATGCCGCCGCCGACGACGTTGGCGATGACGATGACCCCGACGACGACGGCCCCGACCCAGCTGGGCACGCCGAGCAGGATGTTCAGGGTCAGTCCTGCACCCTGGAATTGCGGGACGAGGTACAGGGCGCAGACGGCGGCGACGACGAGCATCGCGAGGGTGCGGAGCCGGCGGGAGCCTAGCCGGAACTCGGCGAAGTCGGGCACCGTGTAGGCGCCGGACCGTCGCAGCGGTGCGGCGACGAACAGCAGCAGCCCGAGGTAGCCGGCGGTAAACCCGATCGGGTACCAGAGGGCGTCCGCGCCGTATTTCGCGATCAGGCCTGCGACGCCGAGAAAGGATGCGGCGGAAAGGTACTCGCCGGAGATGGCGGCGGCGTTCCACCGCGGTCCGACGCTGCGGGACGCGACGAGGAAGTCGGAGGTGGTGCGCGCCAACCGCACTCCGTAGATGCCGATGGCCACCGTCGCGACCGCGGCGGCCGCGAGACCGGCCAGGGTCAGCCAGGGAATGGGTTGGTCGGTGGGCACGGGACGCTCAGTCGTCCACCAGGTCGGTGAATTCCTGCTCGTTGCGCTCGGCCTGCCGCACGTAGATCCAGCCGGTGGTCAGCAGCACCGGGTACACGAGCGCGCCGAGGACCACCCACGGCAGCCGGATTCCGAGCACCGACACGTTCGACAGCGCCGGGAACAGGAACATCACGAGCGGCACCGCGCACAGCAGGCACGCCGCGAGAAGCGCCAGCCGGATCGCGAGCACGAGTTGGGTGCGGACGAGCCCGCGGATCATCGCGTCCCCGACCGCGGTCTGTTCCTGCACTTCGACGCGGGTGCGGACGATGCGCGCCCCGCGACGCTGGGCGAGGACGACCCGCACCCGCTCGGGCGAACTCATCGCGTCGTCCACGTCTGTTTCGGCGCCCGCACCAGCCGGTCCTTGAGCATCCGGGTGTGCCTGCGGCTGACCGGCAGTTCGACGGGCGGGTGGTCGCCGTGCGCGCGGAGGCACACGACCAGTCCGGTGCCGACGGTCCGGATCCCGGTGACCCGCGGCAGCGCGACGAGGTACGAGCGGTGCACCCGCAGGAACCCGGCGTCCGCCCAGCGCGTCTCCAGCGCCGAGATGGGGATGCGGACGAGATGCGAGCCGTCCGCGGTGTGCAGGCGCGCGTAGTCGCCGTCCGCTTCGACCCATTCGACGGAGGATCGGTGCACGAGGGTCGTGATGCCGCCGAGTTCGACCGGGATCACCTCGTCGGTGGGGGCGGGAGGCCCGGCGTCGAGGCGCCTGCGGCGGCCCTCGACGATGCGGCGCACGGACTCCGCCAGCCGCTCCTCGCGCAGCGGTTTGAGGAGGTAGTCCACGGCGCCGAGGTCGAAGGCGGCGACGGCCCGGTCGTCGTGGGCGGTCACGAACACCACCTGCGGCGGGGACGCGAAGTTCGCGAGGATGCCGGCCAGCTCGAGACCGTCGAGTCCGGGCATGTTGATGTCGAGGAAGACGGCGTCGATGTCGCCGTCCCGGAGGATGCGCAGCGCCGTGGTGGCGTCGCCGGCGGTCCGGATGTCGCCGACCGCGTCCTGGGCGCGCAGCAGGAACGCCAACTCGTCGAGGGCGGGTTTCTCGTCGTCGACGGCCAGCACGGTGAGGGGTGCGTCCGGGGACCTGTCGTCAGTGTGGTTCACAACGACAGCAATCGTCGCACGGACGCTTCCCGTTCACGTCGAGATCCCCCGCCGGAACTTCGGGACGCGCATGCTCACCTTGGTGCCCGCGCCGGGCGCGGTCTCCACCACCAGTCCGTAGTCGTTGCCGAACGCGGCGCGCAGGCGGTCGTCGACGTTGGCGAGCCCGACGTGCGCCGCCTCCTTGACCCCGGAAGATTCGGCCACCGCGTCCAGCGACCCCGACCGCAGCAGTTCCGGGTCCATGCCGACGCCGTCGTCCTCGACGCTGATCACGCAGTCGGTGCCCTCGTCGGCGGCGACGATGCTGACGGTGCCGCCGTCCGGTTTGGCGGCGATGCCGTGCCGGACCGCGTTCTCGACCAGCGGTTGCAGCGCGAGGAACGGCAGCACCACGTTCAGCACCTCGGGCGCCACCTGCAATTTCACGGCGAGGGCGTCGCCGAACCGGGCACGCTCGAGGGTGAGGTACCGGTCGATGTTGCGCAGTTCGTCGGCCAGCTGGGTGAACTCCCCCGCCGACCGGAACGAGTACCGGGTGAAGTCGGCGAACTCGAGGATCAGTTCCCGGGCGCGGTCGGGGTCGGTGCGGACGAACGACGCCACCGTGTTCAGCGCGTTGTAGATGAAATGGGGGCTGATCTGCGCGCGCAGCGCCCGGACCTCGGCGCGGTCGAGGCGGGCGCGGGACGCGTCGAGGTCGGCGAGTTCGATCTGGCTGCACGCGTACCGGGCGACCTCGGTGACGGCGCCGAGCATGCCCGGTCCGGGGTCTTCGGTGGTGACGATGCCGAGCACACCGACCACGCCGGTGGCCTCGATGAGCAGCGGCTGGGCGATCAGCGCGCGGACGGCGTTGTCGCCCGCACCCCGGACGAGGCCGCCGTAGGCGACGAGCACCCGGCGTTCCCCGTCGACCGCGCGGGCCGCCGCGTCGCGTAGTTGTTCGGTCATCGCCTCGTGCGGTCCGCTCCACGCGAGCAGGTCACCGGCGGCGTCGAAGACGCCCAGCGCCTGCGCGCCGGTCAGCTGACGCAGATGCGGCGCGGCCTCGTCCGCCGACGTCTCGTCGAGCCCCCGCCGCAACGGGCGCGCCGCCAGCGACGCGGTGTGCAGGGTCGTGTGGACGGCCCGCTCGGTGGGGGTCGTCAACTCGCGCCGGGCGCGCAGCCACACGGCGGTGAACGTGACGAGGGGAACGAGGACGAGTAACGCCACCACGGCGACGACGGATCCCGTCATTCGCCGGTGTCCAGTCGGGCGATCAGGGTCTTCGGGGCGACGGTGCGGTACGCGTCCTCGACGATGTCGGCGACGTCGTCCCAGTCCTGCGGGACGTCGAGGTACACCCCGATCCATCCGCGGCCCCCGACGTACGGCGGGACGAAGAACCGGCCGGGGTCGCGGTGCATCCAATCCTGTTGTGCGCCCGGCGGGGCCGCGGCCCAGAACGACACCCGGTCGTCGTGGTGCCGGTCGGCGAGGGTCGCGAACTGTGGTGCCTTGCGGACGAACCACGCCGGTTCGCCGTGACTGACCCGCTCCGTTGCCTCCGGCAGCGCGAGGCACAGCGCCCGCAGCCGTTCGAGGTCGGCTTTCTTCACGGCGTTCCTCCCCCGTTGCACGTGTCCGGCGCGGGCACGCCTGCGAAGCGGTCGGCGATCCACTGCACCGCCCCGGGGACGGATCGCCCGTCCGCGTGGCCCTCTCCGGGCCGGGTGTCGAACTCGACCACATCGCCGAGCGTGCACGCGTTGTCGACGGCCTGCGAAGTCCATTGCGGCAGAATGAGGTTGTCCCGATCCCCCACGACGACGAGCATCGGTCCGCCCGCACCGGTCTTCGGCAGTGCGATGTCCTGCAGCCACCCGCGCATGCGCTC
The DNA here is from genome assembly GCF_017068395.1 of Rhodococcus pseudokoreensis. Lineage (NCBI taxonomy): Bacteria > Bacillati > Actinomycetota > Actinomycetes > Mycobacteriales > Nocardiaceae > Rhodococcus > Rhodococcus pseudokoreensis. Next base: position 2,550,102 of record NZ_CP070619.1, read on the forward strand.
GGCGTCGGCCGCCGTCCGCGGTCCCGTGTCGGCCGGGGCGAGCTGGGTCGCCACCGTCCACTTCTCCTGGAGTTTCGCGGCGACGCAGGACAGCGTGACGTCGGGGCTGGCGGCGAGGGCGCCGCGCATGTAGTCGGCGGGGTTCAGCTCCGGGTGGATCACCTGCAGTCCCTCGAGGAGATACGGCAGGAACATCTTCTGCGGCAACGACAGTGGTTCGACGGTGCCGTCGGCGACGATCCCCGACAGGTCGGCCGCGGGTGACAGGTTCGCCGCGCCGACGAACTCGAGGCCGTCGCCGTAGTCGCCGGCGTGCTCGGCCGCGGACCACGACGCCTGCCCGCCCTGCGACACTCCGATCGCCGCCCAGCGCGTCGACGCGTCCGGCACCAGGGTGCGCGCCGCCCGGACCGCGTCGATCAGGTCGTAGGCGGCGGTGTCCGGTTCGAGGTAGGGGTGCGGGCCGTCGGTGCCGAGGCCCTGGTAATCGGTGACGGTCACGACGTACCCCCGCTGCAGCAGCGGCCGGACGAGGTTCGTGGTGCCCAGCAGCGTCGGCGACGACGACGGGGCGCATTCGTCGGTGACGCCCGTGGTGCCGTGCCCGACCGTCACGACGGGCCTGCCGCCCTCGGGTGCGGGGCCGCCGGGAGTGAAGACCGTGCCCACCACCTCCGAGCCGCCGCCGTCGACGCCGGACGTCGACCGGTAGACGACGCGGGTGGCCGTGGCACCGAGGGCGGTGATCGCCGGGTCGATGTCGGGCACCGGCTGCCGACTGATCAGCGCGCCCCGCTGGTCGCCCGTCGGCGCCGGGGGAACGGACGGAGAAGCGGGTGCAGCCATCGAGGTCGTGGGAGGCGGAGCCGGGGAGGCCGCGTCCGTGGCGCAGGCGGCCAGCGTGAGGGGAACGGTCAGCACCAGGGCACCGGCCAGCGCGACCACGGCGGTTCGCACCGGACGCACACCCACCTCGCACCTCATTCGCGACGTCTCCGCACCCGTTCCTCGGCTGCGGCCTCCTCCACATCGAGGCCTTCCAACACGCTACGCATCACTTCGTCGTCGAGCGTGCCCGCATCGCGGGCGGCGATCAGCGCCTCCCGCTGCGCGCGCAGGGCAGCTCGGCGGTAGTGGTCGAACAGTGCGCCTGCCCGCTGCTTCTCGGCGGCGTCCTCCGCCTCCTCGGCCTGCAGGCGGGCCCGCATCGACCGGCGCACCCGGTCGAGGATGTCGGTGACCGACGCGCGGTCGACTCCCTCGGGCGGGTTCGCGGCGAATTCGACGAGCGCCCGTTCGCCCGCGTCGCGTGAGATCGCGCGGGCCAGCGTCACCTGTTCCTCCTCGCGCCTGCGTTCGTCGGGATCCGCCAGATCGAGCATCCGGATCAGCAGCGGCATGGTGGCGCCCTGGATCAGGAGGGTGCCGACGGCCACGACGAACGCGATCGCCTGGATCACCTCGCGCCCCGGGAACGGCTGGCCGCTCGCGATCACCACGGGCACACCGGACGCGGCAGCGAGCGTGACGACCCCGCGCATTCCCGCCCAGGACACGACGACGCTCTCCCGCCACCCCAGTTCCACCGAGCCGCCCGGCGTCCTGATCGCCAGCCCGAGGCGGCGGCGGAGCCAGTGCAGCAGGATCCACGCCGGGCGGATCGCCATGACCACGGCGAGGACCGCGAAGCCGTAGAAGAAGATGTGGTGCACCGGCAGGCCCTGGTCGCGGACGTCGTCGATGACGAACCTCAGTTGCAGCCCCATGTAGGCGAACACGAACATCTCGAGCAGGAGGTCGACGCTCTCCCACAGCGACCGCTCCTGGATGCGGGTGGCCACGGACGCGTCGGTGGCCTTGTGCCCCATCAGGAACCCCGCGGCGACGACGGACAGCACCCCGGACGCGTGCATTTCCTCGGCCGCGAGGTACGCGGCGAACGGGAGCATCAGCCCCAGCACCGTTTCCAGCGGCGAGTCGTACATGCGGCGGCGCACCCACTCGACGATCTTCGCGAGCACCAGTCCGATCAGTACCCCGCCGACCACCTCGTAGGCGAAGAACACCACGGGGGGCACGGGAATCTCCGCCCCGACGACGGCGGACACGGCGACGGCGAACAGGGTCAGCGCGGTCGCGTCGTTGACGAGTCCCTCACCGGTGAGGATCGCGATCACCCGGTTCGGCAAACCCAGTCTTCGGCCGACCGCGACGGCGCTGACCGCGTCCGTCGGCGCGACCACGGCGCCGAGGACCAGCGCCGCGCCGAGCGTGAATTCGGGAACCAGCCAGTTGGCGAAGAAGCCCACCCCCACCGCGGTCGCCAGGACGGTGAAGATCCCCAGCCGCAGAATCGGTGCGAGGTGGCGCCGGAACGTGGCCACCGAGAACTTGAGCGCCGCGGAGTACAGCAGCGGCGGCAGCACCACCCCGAGGATGGCCTCCGGGTCCAGTTCGAGGCGCGGCATCCCGGGAATGAACGACGCCACCGACCCGATGGTGACGAGAACGAGCGGCGCCTGCAGATCGCGGCGCTTCGCGAAACTCGTCACGGCGATGGCCACGATGATGACGAGAAGCACGAGGACGCCGTTCACGACACCGATTCTGCCGCGCCCGCCCGCGATGCGCGGGTCATCGCCGAAGACACGTGCGGGCCCCGGTCCGAGAACCGGGGCCCGCACGGTGTGTCTGGGAAGGGTTCACTCCTTCGGGGGAACAGCCTTCTTCGCCGCGTCGGCGGCCTTGTCGATCTGGTTGCTGTACTTGCCCCCGGTCTTGCTGTCCGCGACGTCGGCGGCCTTGTCGATGGCGCCGTGAACCTTGTCCGCGTTCTGCGAAGCGGCTTCCTTCCCCTTGCCCAGCAGGCCCTTCAGTGTGTCGACGAAACTCATCGTTCTTCCTCCTCCGGTGCATGCGCACGCAGTGTCCGCGCGAGTTCGATCACTCGCCGTGCCCCCAGTCTCACAGCATTGACTCGGCGACGCCAACCGTTCGGATCGCCGCGAGCAGTACTCCGGTCAGTGCACGCCCGGAAGATCTTCCGGCGCCGCGAAGAGGCGGCGATGCTCGCCGTGCAGGCGGCCCGTGACCCACCATCCGATCTCGACGAGAACCACTCCCACGAGCCCGCACACGAGCGCGGACGTGGTGGCGCCGACGTTGGTCGGATCGAGTTTGAAGAACTCCCGCGTGAACGGCAGCGCGAACAGGATGAGGTATCCCGCCACGGATCCGAAGATCAGCACCAGCTTCCACCACACGTACGGCCGGGCGACGACGGCCAGCACCCACAGGGCGATCATGATGAGGGTGATGAGCGCCGACGTGCCCGCCTGAATCTTCTGTGTCTCCGTCTGATCCGGCCCCGCGTACACGAGAAGGTACGAAATGAACGTCGTGACACCGATGATCACCCCCGACGGCACGGCGAGACGCATCACACGCGGCACGAACCCGGAGCGCGCCCGCTCGTTGTTCGGTGCCAGCGACAGGATGAACGCGGGAATGCCGATGGTGAACCAGGCGGCGATCGTCACGTGCCGCGGCAGGAACGGATACGGCACCGGCTCGAAATGGAAGATCTGCGACAGCACACCGGTAATTCCGATGAGGAACGCCAGCAGCACCGAGTACACGGTCTTGGTGAGGAACAGGTTCGAGACGCGTTCGATGTTGCCGATCACCCGTCGGCCCTCGCCCACCACGTACGGCAGGGTGGCAAACTTGTTGTCCAGCAACACGATCTGCGCGACCGCGCGGGTGGCGGGACTGCCGGAGCCCATCGACACGCCGATGTCGGCGTCCTTGAGCGCCAGCACGTCGTTGACGCCGTCGCCCGTCATCGCGACGGTGTGACCGCGAGACTGCAGCGCCCCCACCATCTCCCGCTTCTGGTCGGGGCGGACCCGGCCGAACGTCGTGGCCGTTTCCAGGGTCTCGGCGAGGGCGTCGCGGTCGGCGGGCAGTTCGCGGGCGTCGACGGGACGGTCGCCGCCGGGCAGCCCGAGCGATCCGGCCACCGCGCCGACCGACACGGCGTTGTCACCGGAGATGACCTTTACGGTGACGTTCTGGCTCGCGAAGTATTCGAGGGTGCCGCGGGCGTCGGGACGCACCCGCTGTTCCAGGATCACCAGCGCGCGCGGCGTGATCGCACCCGGCGCCGCGGGGTGGTCGACCGGGACTTCGCAACTGCCGAGCAGGAGCACCCGCAGTCCCGAGGAGCCGACTTCCTCGGCCTGCCGGGCCATGTCGCTGCCCGGGTCGAGCAGCACGTCGGGTGCGCCGAGGACCCAGTTGCCGTGGCCACCGTACGACTGGCCGCTCCATTTCTTGGCCGAGGAGAACGGGGCCTCCGCGGTGGCATCGCCCCAGCCGGGGGCGTCGGGAAAGGCTTCCGCGATCGCGAGGACGCTGGCGTTCGGCCGCGGGTCGGACGCTGCCATCGCGGCAAGTGCCGCCCGGGACGGTTCGGCGTCGGACGGGTCGGCACAGCGCAGTTCGGACAACCGCATACCGTTCTCGGTGAGGGTGCCGGTCTTGTCGGCACACACCACGTCGACGCGGGCGAGGCCTTCGATGGCGGGCAACTCCTGCACGAGGCACTGCCGTTGACCGAGCCGGATCACCCCGACCGCGAACGCGATCGACGTCATCAGCACCAGGCCCTCGGGCACCATCGGCACCAGCGCGGCCACCATCCCGTTGAGCGCGGGCCGGATCGATTCGCCGCTCGAGAACAACTGGTTGTAGATGATCAGCAGACCCGCCGGAATCATCAGGTACGTGATGAATTTCAGGATCTTGTCGATGCCGCTGCGCAACTCCGAGTGCACGAGCGTGAACTTGCTGGCCTCGTCCGCGAGTTTCGCGGCGTACGCGTCGCCTCCGACCTTCGTGGCCCGGTAACAGCCGCTGCCCGACGCGACGAAACTTCCCGACAGCACCTGCTGACCGACGTCCTTGTGCACGGGATCGGCCTCACCGGTGAGGAGGGACTCGTCGATGTCGAGTGTCGCCGCCTCCACCACGACCCCGTCGACGACGATCTGGTCGCCCGCGCCGAGTTCGATGATGTCGTCGAGCACGACCTCCCGGGGTGCCATCGCGACGGCGACGCCGTCGCGGCGGACCACCGGTTTGGTCTGGCTGACGATCGCCAGTTTGTCGAGGGTCCGCTTGGCCCGCACTTCCTGGATGATGCCGATCCCGCTGTTGGCGATGATCAGCAGGCCGAACATGCCGTCGATGATCGAACCGGTGGCCAGCACGATGATCAGCAGCACCCCGAGGATCGCGTTGATCCGGGTGAACACGTTGGCGCGCACGATGTCGCGCACCGACCGGCTGGCCCGATCCGGGACGTCGTTGGTCTTGCCCGCCGCCACCCGCTCCGCCACCTGCGCGGCCGTCAGCCCCTCCACTGCGACGACTGCAACGCTGTCGGTGCCCGTTTCGTCGTATGCCATGGTCAAAGGCTACGCAACCGGGCTCGGCTCCGAGGGATGCGCGCCGGGTTCAGCCGAGCGCGGTCCACCACGGGGTCTGGGTGGCCGGTTTCAGCGCGTCGACCCGCTGTCCGGGCATCGGGACGGCCACCGGGGTGCCCGCTTCCTGCGCGGCCGCGAGCAACCGGACGATCGGCTCGGACCACGTGTGGAACGCGAGGTTGAACGTGGCCCAGTGCACCGGCACCAGCAGTCCGCGGGTCGCGTCGCCGGAGTTGAGGTCGGCGTGGGTCTGCACCGCCTCCTCGGGGTTCATGTGGATGTCCGCCCACCTGGTGTCGTAGGCGCCGACGGGCAGCAGTGTGAGGTCGAACGGTCCGTAGCGGCGGCCCAGGTCGGCGAACCGCGTCGTGTATCCGCTGTCGCCGCCGAAGAACACCTTCCGGCTCGGGCCGGCGAGCACCCACGACGCCCATTGGGTGGTGTTGCGCACGAGGCCCCGGCCGGAGAAGTGCCGGGCCTCCGTGCACGTGAGGGTGAGTTCGCCGAGCGTCGTCGACTCGTCCCAGTCGAGTTCCACGATCCGCTCCTCCGGCACCCGCCACTGACGCAGGTGCGCACCGAGCCCGACCGGTACGACGAACGGCGCCTTCTGGGTGGCGGCGAGTTGCTGCACGGTGGCCATGTCGAGGTGGTCGTAGTGGTCGTGCGAGATGACGATCGCGTCGAGGACGGGCAGGTCGGCCAGCGGCACCGGGGTCGGGTGCATGCGGGACGGACCGAGGAGCGCGGACGGCGACACCCGCCGGCTCCACACCGGGTCGGCCAGCACCCGGTAGCCGTCGACCTCGACGAGCACACTCGAATGGCCGTACCAGGTGACGGCGACGTCGGCGGCCTCGACGGGCGCGAGCGGCGTCGCCAGCGGGATCGGCGTGCGTGGACGTCCCGCCTTGCCCCGCGTGATCAGCGCCTTGAGGATCCCGGTCTCCGAACCGGACAGCATCATGCTGCTCGGATCGGTGTTGTGGAACTGACGGTCGCGGTACCGCGGCGACGTCGCGGCGTACGGGCGCACCTTGGCACGCGACGCGCCCATCTGAGACGGGAGGCCCCACGCGGCGCGTGTCAGCCACCCGAGGGCGGCGGTGGCCAGAACAGTCGTCACGGCGTTCTTCGCTTTCACCCCGACAACTGTAACCACGCGTGCGGGAAAGGTGCGGCCGACGGCTACTGACCGCGGAACACCGGGGGACGCTTCTCGGCGCGGGCGGCCCGCGCCTCCTGCGCGTCGTAGCTCTTCCACGCCGCGTGCAACGCCGCGAGCTGCTCGGGCGGCGGCGGGCTCTGGGTGCCGTCGTCGTTGAGCACCATCTTGAGGTGTTGCAGCGACAGCGGCGCCAGGCGCGCGATCGAGTGCGCCCACTGCTGTGCGACGGCGAGGTCGCCGCGCTTGTTGGCGAGGCCGTGCGCCAGCGCATCGTCGGCCCCGACCTCTTCCGCGCCGAGCAGGATCGTTCGTGCCGGTCCGCCGCCGATCAGGGCGGCCAGCCGGTGCACCGTCCACCGGTCCACGGAGATCCCGAGCTTGGCGGCGGGGATCGCGAAGCGCGCCTCGGGCGCGACCACCCGCAAGTCGGCGGCGAGCGCCAGCTGGCTGCCCGCGCCGATCGCGGGGCCGTTGATCGCGGCGATGACGGGGACGGGGACCGAGTCGATGGTGTGCAGCATCTCGAGCAGGGTGTCGGTGAACCCGTCGGCGTACACGTCGCCCGACAGGTCGGCGCCCGCGCAGAACGCGCTGCCCTGCCCTGTGAGGACGATCACCCGTGCGCCGTCGGTGACGGACTTCTCCGTCTCCTCGCGCAGCAGGTCGCAGATCTCGGTGTTCAACGCATTGCGACGGTCGGGTCGTTGCAGTTCGAGGGTGAAGACGTCGCCGTCACGACTCGTCCCGATCATGTCCACTCGCTTTCTTCGTGATTGCTGTCCACTGACGAATTCTCCCCTGCCCACCCGACTGGACGTCTGTCACCCAACCACAGCGGGATCGGCCGGAACACAGGAGCCTCTCCGGTAGTTGTGAGGGTGGAGGTGAGGACCGAGATGAACAGTGAAGTGGACGTCGCCGTGATCGGCGCGGGGCAGGCGGGGCTGTCTGCCGCCTACTATCTGCGCAGGTTCGGGGTGGAACCGGAGTCCGGTTTCGTGGTGCTCGATCACGCGCCGGGACCCGGCGGCGCGTGGCAGTTCCGGTGGCCGTCCCTCACGCTGAGCACTGTCAACGGTGTCCACGACCTTCCCGGGCTCGGCTTCGCCGCGACGATCGGGGTGGACCCGAACGACCCCGAGGCCGCGCTGGTGCACGCGTCGAGCGCGGTTCCCCAGTACTTCGCGACGTACGAGAAACAGTTCGAGTTGCCGGTGCATCGCCCCGTGCACACCCGGGTGGTGTGTGCCCGCGACGAGCGTCTGCGCATCGAGACCGACAGCGGCGTCGTGTCCGCCCGCGGCCTGATCAACGCGACGGGAACGTGGGAACGCCCCTTCATCCCCCGCTATCCCGGCGCGGAGTCGTTCACCGGCCGCCAGGTGCACACCAAGGACTACTCGTCGGCGCAGGACTTCGCGGGAAAGCATGTTCTCGTCGTCGGCGGCGGCATCTCGGCGGTGCAGTTGCTGGACGAGATCTCCCGGGTCACCACCACCACGTGGGTGACGCGCCGCCCGCCGGAGTTCCGGGACGAGCCGTTCACACAAGAGATCGGCCGGGCCGCCGTCGCTCTCGTCGAGGACCGGGTTCGCCGCGGGCTGCCGCCGGGCTCGGTGGTGTCGGTGACGGGACTGCCCGTGACGCCCGCGATCCGCGCCGCCCGCGAACGCGGGGTGCTGGCGCGGCAACCGATGTTCAGCGAGATCACCGCGGACGGCGTCCGCTGGGCCGACGGGCACGAGGTGAAGGTCGATGTGATCCTGTGGTGCACGGGTTTTCGCAGTTCACTCGATCACCTCGCACCGCTGCGGCTGCGCGGACCCGGCGGCGGCATCACGATGACGGGGCGCCTGGCCACCCAGGTGGCGTCGGATCCGCGGATCCATCTCGTGGGCTACGGACCGTCGTCGTCGACGATCGGCGCGAACCGGGCCGGGCAGGCGGCGGCCCGCGAACTCACCCGCCACCTCGGGTTGCCGGCCCCTACCTGATCAGCGAGGCGACGAACGAGGCCTGGTCGGGGCCGGCCTGGTACATGCTCCCGAAGTGGCCACCCGAGTACAGCCGGTAGTCGAGATTCGTTCCCGCCCCGCGCATCTCGGAGACGAGCTTCTCCGTCAGCGGCAGCGGCACCGACGCGTCGGTGACCCCCTGCACGAGCAGCAGCGGACGGTCGTATCCCGCGATCGGGACCTCGAGGTATTCGCGCAGCGCGTCCTGCAGCGCGGGCACGTCGAGTGCCCGCGACAGCATCTGCGCCACCGACACGGTGCCGGTCATGGCCGCGAACTGCCGGAACGGCACTTCGGGAGCCGCGTCCACGAACTGCTTCCCGACCGGGGTCAGATAGCTGTCGACGTCCAGTTCCGGGTACGCGTCCCGGACCCCGGCGATCAGGTACGACATGTACACGGTGAGGCCGGCGAGGCCCTGCGGCGGAAACGAGGGGCCGCTCCAGTTCGACACCATCTCGATGTTCGACGGCACCCCGTTGGCGACGGCCCCGCGGTAGTCGAGTTCCGGCGCGTACGACGTGGCGACGTGCGCGGCGAACACGGCGGCCTGACCGCCCTGGGACAGTCCGACGGCCATCCACGTGGACGAGAGGTCGGCGTCGACCTCCCTGGCGGCGCGCACGGAGTCGACGACGCTGCGGCCTGCGACCTTCCCGTCGAGGTAGGGCGGCACCCCGGGGGTGCCCAGGCCCACGTAGTCGGTGGCGGCCACGGCGTAGCCGAGTTGCAGCCAGCTGCTCACGTAGTCCGAGGATTGCGGGTCGACGCCCGTCACGGAGGGCGCGTCGGCGTCGGAGTCCCCCACCGTTCCGTGCGCCCACGCGATGACGGGCCATCCCCCGGCGGGCGGCGTCCCGGGCGGCACGAACACCATCCCGGTGCAGGGGGTGATGCCGTGCCGGTCGGTGGTCAGGTACGTCATCCGGTACGCACTTCCGGTTCCGCGGAGCCAGAGTTCGGCAGGCAACTCGGACGACGCGACGACGGTGCCGGGGGACGATCCGGCCCGCAGAGGATCCGCACCGACAGTTGGTGCCCACAGCACGCTGACCAGTGCGAGCAACGCCACGATGCGCCACCATCTCCGCACCTCTCAACGGTAGCTGCGCGGGGGTGGCGCAGTACTGTGAATCGTCCACTCGCGGGGAAGTGGGACGCACGAGACCGGGAGAGCAGAAGAGACATGAGTGACGACAGCCCGATCCTGACTCCCGGCGACACTTGCTGGCAGGTTGCCCACGCCGATCGTCTCGCGTGCATCGTCGACGCGGCGGACTACTTCCGGCACGCCAAGTCCGCGATGCTGCAGGCGCGCAGGCGCATCATCCTCATCGGCTGGGACTTCGACACGAGGATCCAGTTCGAACCGGACGAGAAGACGCTCGACGGACCCAATCAGCTCGGCAGGTTCCTGGCCTGGCTGACGCGCGAACGTCCGGATCTCGAGATCTACCTGCTCAAATGGAACATCGGGGCGTTCACCGCGATCGGGCGCGGGATGACGCCGATCTTCGTGGTCAACTGGGTGACGGACCGCCGCCTGCACTTCGAACTCGACGCCGCCCACCCGATCGGCTCGGCGCACCACCAGAAGATCGTCGTCATCGACGACGCGCTCGCGTTCTGCGGCGGCATCGACATGACCGTCGACCGGTGGGACACCCCCGAACATCGGGACCGCAACCATTACCGGACGCAGCCGAACGGCAAGCGGTACGGGCCGTGGCACGACGCGACGACCGCCGTCGACGGGGACGCGGCGAAGGCCATCGGCGAACTGGCCCGCGCCCGGTGGAAGGCGGCCACGGGCCAGGATCTGGCGGCGGTCGACGAGATCGCGGGACGGACGCCGTGGCCGGAGGGGCTGGAGCCGACGATGCACGGCGTCGACGTGGGCGTCGCACGCACCCTGCCGGAGCTCGACGACCGGGACGAGGTCCGGGAGATCGAGGCCCTGTACCTGGCCGCGATCGCAGGCGCCGAGCGGTCGCTGTACATCGAGAGTCAGTACCTGGCGTCCCGCACCCTCGCCGAGGCGATCGCCGCGCGACTCCGCGAACCGGACGGGCCGGAGATCGTGCTGGTGCTGCCGCGCAACGCCGACGGCTGGCTCGAGCAGAAGGCGATGGACGGCGCCCGCCGCCGGTTGCTGCACCTGCTCTGGCGGGCCGACACCGGGAACCGGCTGGGCGTCTACTACCCCGTCACGGCGGGCGGTGAACCGATCTACGTCCACGCCAAGGTGCTGGTGATGGACGACCGTCTCCTGCGGGTGGGCTCGTCGAACCTCAACAACCGGTCGATGGGTTTCGACTCCGAGTGCGATCTGGCGGTCGAGGTCACCGCGGACACTGCGAACGGTGACGAACTGCGGGAGACCATCCTCGGCATTCGCCGTCAGCTGGTCTGCGAGCACCTGGATGTCCCGGCCGGGCTGTTCGAGGACACACTGGCCGAGACGTCGTCGCTCCTGGGCACCGTCGAAGCGCTGCGCGGTGGCGGCCGCACCCTGGAGAAGTTCGAGCCGGACACGGTCGAGGACGAGGACAGCCCGCTGGCCGAGAACGAACTGATGGATCCGGAACGCACACCGCCGAGCTTCTGGGAGCGGACCAGCCGGGTCCGATTGCGGCGCAGGGTGATCCGTCGTCAGAAGGCGGCCGGTTCGGTGCCATAGATGCGCCGGTAGTCCTTGCGGAACGCCCGCCGCCCCAGGATCGACCACGCCATCCTGGCCGCGAAGGGCATCTCCGACAAAAACATTCGACGCTCCTCGGGGGTCGCCCCCTGGAGGATGAAGCCGAGGAACACCAGCAGCCGGTCCTTGGGGATCGACGCGCGGCCGCGGTCGCCCATCTCCTGCCACTCGGCGAGTGTCATGAACTGCTCGGCCATCGGGAGGATGTGCCGCTCCTCCTCGCCGAGGTGCTCGTCCAGCGCCGTGGACAGCGCGGTCAGCGTCTTCGCCAGCGGTTCGCCGTCCGCCGCGTCCGCCGTGAACGCCGCGCCCTGCGACTGCGCCAGCGACAGCAGTTCGGAGATGCGTTCGTGCTGTTCCTCCATCCGCAGCACCAGCGCCGCGTCGGTCGGTGCGCGATCGAGCAGCTTCGGCCACAGCAGGTCGTCCTCACTCGAATGATGGTGGTGGAGGGCGGTGGCGAGTTCCTCGAAGAACGTCACCACCTCCCCGGCCCGGGCGGTGTCACCGGCGGGGACCCGGCGGACGAGCGCGGGCAGCGCGGCGAACTGGCGGCGGAAGCAGTTGTGGACCACCACCATCTCGCGGGTGTCGGGGCGGGTCGTGTGAGCAGTCGGAGTCGTCATGCGATCAAGGGTCGGTTCGGCGTCTTGGAGAGCACTTGGAGGCCACTAGTGCTTACGCTGGGCACGATGGTGCGGATTCGAGTACTCGGGACGCTCGAGGCGGAGGACGAAGCGGGGGCGGTGGACCTCGGCGGCCCCCGCCAGCGGGCCGTGCTCGCCCTGCTGCTCGTCGCGCGCGGCGAGGTGGTTCCGGTGGATCGGCTCGTCGACGACCTGTGGCACGGGGCTCCCCCGGCGCGGGCCGTCGGTGCACTTCAGGCATACATTTCGAATCTGCGGCGGGCGCTCGAGCCGCGCCGCGCGCCGCGGGCGGACTCCACCGTCCTGGTGAGCCGCGCCCCCGGCTACGCGCTCACCTTGCCCTCGTCCGCGGTCGACGCATGGGAGTTCGAGACCCTGGTCCGTTCCGCCGCGGGCACCGGGCGCGCCGACCTGGAGCGGGCGCTGAGCCTGTGGCGGGGGCCCGCGTTCGCCGAGGTGGCCGGTGAGCACTGGGCGCTCGCCGAGATCGCCCGGCTCGAGGAACTGCGGGTGGTGGCGCGCGAACGGGTGGTGGCCGCCGCCGTCGCGTCCGGCGACGCCGCGGGCGCGGTACTCGACGCGCAGTCCCTCACCCGCGACCATCCGCTCCGGGAAGAGGGGTGGCGGTTGCTCGCCCTGGCGTTGCACCGCAGCGGGCGGCAGGCCGACGCCCTGGCCGCGTTGCGGGAGGCCCGCGCCCGGCTGGCGGACGAACTCGGCCTCGACCCCGGTCCCGGTCTGACCGAACTCGAACACGGGATCCTCACGGGCACCGTTCCGTCCGCACCCGCACCCGCCCCGGTGCCCGTCGACACCACCCCGGCCCCCTGGTTCCTCGGCCGCACCGCGGAATTGGCGACCCTGACCGACCTGATGAGCGATCCCGGCACCCCGGTGGTACTCCTGGGCGGCGACGCCGGATCGGGGAAGTCGTCCCTGCTGCGCCGGTTCCGTCGCACCCTGCACGCCGCGGGGTGGCAGGTGGCGGTGGGCCGCTGCCCCGAGGTGGACGGCGCCCCGCCCGCCTGGGCGTGGGTGGAGATCCTGCGGGCACTGCGCGAGACGGTCGACCCCGGTGCCGAGGCGGACGCGCTGGCACCCCTGCTCGCCGACGACCGTTCGCACGCGGCGCGGCCGGACGACCCGAGCGGACGGTTCCTGCTGCACCGTGCGATCGCCGACTACCTCGGGACCGTCCGCGATCACGGCCCGCTCGCCGTCGTCCTCGACGACGTCCACCGCGCCGACGAGGACACCCTGTCGATCCTCGTGCGGCTCGCCCAGCAGCGGTCGCCGATCCTGCTGATCCTCGCGTTCCGCCCGGACGAGGTCGACGCGAACCTGGAGAACTGTTTCGCCGACCTCGCGTCGCTGCAACCGACGCGCATCCGCCTCGGCGGACTCGGACCCGAGGACTCGGCGGAGTTGATCCGGCACGTGTCGGGCCGCGATCCCGACCCCGGCATTCTCCGCGCGCTCGCCGACCGGACCGGCGGAAATCCGTTCTACCTGCAGGAGAGCGCCCGGCTCCTGGACAGTGAGGGCGAACTGGTGGCCACGTCGGAGGTGCCCGAGGGGGTCCGGGACGTTCTCCGCAGGCGGATCGCCCGCCTCCCCGAACTGACCGTGTCCGTCCTGCGACTGGCCGCGGTCGTGGGCCGCGAATCCGACGTCGACGTCCTCACCCGGGCCGCCGAAGTCGACGAGGACACCGTGTTCGACGCACTCGAATCGGGGGTGATCGCCGGACTGCTCGGCGAGCCGCGCGCCGGGACCGTCCGGTTCACGCACGCCCTCGTCCGCGACACGCTCTACTCCGACCTCACCCGGTTGCGCAGGAGCCGCTGGCACGCCCGGGTCGGGTCGGCGCTCGAGGAGTTGCGACCACACGACGTCGCGGCGCTCGCGCACCATTTCTCCGAGGCGCTGTCCGCTGCCACAGCACGGCAGGCCCTCGACCACAACGTCGCGGCCGCGGCGCAGGCGGCCGACCGCTACGCCCACGACGCGGAGATCGGCTACCTGAACGACGCCCTCCGCGCGGCCGACCGGTTGCCGCCGGACGACGCGGCGTCCGTGGACGAACGCGTCGACCTCCTCACCGAGCTGAGCCGCACCCAACTCGCGGCGGGCATCGGACTGGACGGGGCCCGTTCGCGGAAGCGGGCCCTCGAACTCGCCCGGGCCGCGGGCCGCACCGATCTGGCGATCCGGGTGCTCGCGTTCGTCGACACCCCGACGCCATGGATCAACCGGCGCTACGGCGAGGTGGACACGGCCGTCGTGGACCTGATCGAGACGCTGCTGCGGGACGAGGAACCGGAGCCTGCGGTGCGGTGCAGGCTGCTGGTCACGCTGGTCCACGAGATCGGGGCGGAGGATCACGAGCGCACCGGGTCCGCGGTCCGGGAGGCCGAGGTCCTCGCCCGCGACCTGGACGATCCGGTGCTTCTCGGGCTGGTGCTCTGCGCCGTTCACGCCGGAACCGGCTCGCCGACCAGCACACTCGGCGACCAGGTCATCGGCGACGAACTGCTCCGGATCGGCGACCGGACCCAGCTACCGGTGTTCACCATGCTCGGCCATCACCTGCTGGCCGAGATCGCGTCCGGCAACGGCGACATCCCGGCGATCGAACATCACATGGGCCGGCAGTCGGAACTGGCGGACCGGTACCGGTTCCAGCAGGCGCAGGCGACCCGGCAGATGAACCGCGCGATGGTCGCGCACCTCACCGGCGACCTGGCCGCCGCGGAACGCCACTACGAGCGGGGCCACGAGTTGATGGTTCGGGCGGGCCTCGACGCGGACAGCGTCTTCGCCCTCGCGGTGTTCACGCTGCGGCTCACCGAGGGCCGGGCCGGCGAATTCGAGGCCGTGATCGCGACGGTCGACAGCGCCGCGACGGACGTGCTCGCCGATCTGCACGCCCTCGCCCTTCTCGGCAACGGCAAACCGGAGCAGGCGCGTCAGGTGCGGCGCCACCTCCGCCCCGTCCGCCGCGACTTCTTCCATTCCCTCATGATGTCGCTGCGCGGCATCGTCGTCGCCGGGCTGGGTGAGCGGGACGAGGCGGCGTCCGTGCACGCGGAACTGAGCCCGTACAGCGGGCAGATCGGGGGCGGCGACACGGCGGCGTTCGCGGTCGGGCCCGTCGACACGATCCTCGGCGACCTCGAGATGCTGCTCGGCAGGCCCGAAGCGGCGCACACGCACTACGCCGCGGCGCTCGCACTGGCCGAACGCTGCGGCTGCCCGGCCTGGATCGACGCCGCCCGCACCCGGGTGACCACCCACCCAAGCGAGTTCCAAGTGGGTCACTAGCGGCCGGGCGCACAGTCGGAGGCGACAGAACCATCCGGCATTCCTGGAGGCTCCCTCATGAGTTCCCTGCTCGCCCGCCTCGGCGCGGCCGCCGCGACCCGTCCCTGGCGGGTGATCGCCGCGTGGCTGACGCTGCTCGTCCTGGTGTTCGCCGCCGCATCCGCGTTCGGCGGCACCAACCACGACGACTACAACGTGCCCGGTCTGCCGTCGCAGCAGGGGACGAATCTGCTGAGCGAACGATTCCCGGAGATGTCCGGGGCGGATGCGCGGGTGGTCGTGCACTCCGACGCGGGCCCGCTCGCCCCCGGGGTCCTCACCGATCTCGGGAGCAGACTGGCGGACGTCAACGGGGTGAGTGCCGTGTCGCCGCCGCGGATGTCCCAGGATTCCGACACTGCGGTGATCAGCCTCAACTACCGCATCCCGGTCACCGACTTCCAGGGCAGCGAAGGCGTCGACGCCCTCGAGGCCGCGGTCGCCGGCACCCGGGCGCAGGGACTGCAGGTGGAACTGGGCGGGCAGGTGCCCGAGAACATCTCCAAGCCGTCGGGCACCGCCGAGGCGGTGGGCATGATCCTGGCGCTGATCATCCTGGTGTTCGCGTTCGGTTCCGTGGTCGCCGCGGGACTGCCCCTCGCCGTGGCGCTCGTCGGCGTGGGCATCGGGTCGGGCCTCATCACGATCATGGCCGGGTTCACCGGCATCAGCACCATCGCACCGACCATCGCGACGATGGTCGGCATCGGCGTCGGGATCGACTACGCACTGCTGCTCGTCACCCGGTACACCGAGGGCCTGCGGTCCGGGATGCCGGTCCGGGACGCCGTCGCCGCCGCCAACTCCACGGCCGGCACGTCGGTGATCTTCGCCGGGACCACCGTCCTCGTCTCCCTGTTCGGGTTGCGGCTGTCCGGGCTGCCGATGTACGCGTCGTTCGGCTACGCCACGTTCGCGATGGTCGGCATCGTCATGCTCACCTCCGTCACGCTGGTGCCCGCACTGTGCGGGCTGGCGGGTACCCGGGTGCTCGGCAAGCGGTCTCGTGCCCGGACCGAACGTCGCACGACGTCGCCGCTGACCGAACGGTGGGCGATCCGGGTGAGCCGTCGCCCGTGGCTGTGGGCGCTGACGGCGCTCGGCGTGCTGCTGCTCCTGGCCGCGCCGGTGCTGGGCATGCGGACGTGGCCGCAGGACGCGGGCAGCGCACCGGCCGCCAACACGATCCGGCAGGCGTACGACCTGATCGACTCCGAGTTCGGGCCCGGCGCCAACGGAACGCTGATGGTGGCGATCGACCTGAACAAGGTTCCGGCAGCCGAACTTCCGGCGATCGCGCGTGACCTCGCGGCCGAACCCGGGGTGGCGTCCGTGACGCCGGTCCTGACGAACGCCGATTCGACGGCCGCACTGATCTCGGTGCAGCCGACCACCGGACCCAGCGATCCCCGCAGCACCGAACTGCTCGAACGGATCCGGTCCGACTCCCCCGACGGCGTCCACGTCACCGGGCTCACCGCGGTGTTCGCCGACATCTCGGCCCGTCTCGCCGAACGGCTGTGGCTGGTGATCGCGTTCGTCGTCGCGCTGTCGGTGGTGCTGCTCACGTTCGTGTTCCGCGCGCCGGTGGTCGCGGTGAAGGCGGCCGCCATGAACCTGCTGTCGGTGGCCGCGGCCTACGGCGTCATGGTGATGGTCTTCCAATGGGGTTGGGGTGCAGAGTTACTCGGCCTCCCCCATGCGCTTCCGGTGTCGAGTTGGGTGCCGATCCTCATGTTCACCATCCTGTTCGGACTGTCGATGGACTACGAGGTGTTCCTGCTCTCCCGGGTCCGTGAACGCTGGCTCGCCACGGGCGACTCGCACCGGAGCGTCGTCGAGGGACTCGCGTCGACGGGCCGGGTGATCACCAGTGCGGCGGCGATCATGGTCGCGGTGTTCGCCGGGTTCGCGCTCGACGGCGACGTCACCGTGAAGATGATGGGCGTCGGCCTCGCGTCCGCGGTCCTCATCGACGCGACGATCGTGCGGATGGTCCTGGTGCCAGCGACGATGTACCTGCTGGGCGACGTCAACTGGTGGCGGCCGGGCGGACGCCGCGACACGGCAGCCGGCGGGGACGGAGGCGGGGCGGCTACGCCCGCAGGCGCTCCACTTCCGCTTCGAGCGCGATGACCCGCCGGTACAGGGCCTGGATGCTCGCCATGCACACCCCGTTCGCGTCCACCATGGCGATGCGGCGGTCGTTGGAACCGAGCCCGAAGGCGGTGGCGAAATCCTGCGCCATCGGTCCCAGGTGCCGCACCGACTCGTGATCGAACCCGTAGGTCCAGACGCTGACCGGCATCTCGGCGAGGCGGTCGAGCACCTCGCTCGCACTGGCGGGCGGCGCCTGGACGGCCACCCCGCGTTTGCGGGTCAGCAGCGCATGAAACCACGCCAGCGGGTGGCGGGTACGGGCCGCTGTTCGCGCCCGCACCCGCCCCCGACGGGTGTCGACCCACACGGAGTCAGTCCGGGAGTTCGCCGACATCGTGCTTGATCGTCGCGTCGCTGAGAAGCAGGCCGACCCCGAGGGCCATGACGCCGATTCCGAGTCCGATTGCGGCTCCGCCCAATCCGAGCATGATTCCGAGCATGTTGTCTCCTGTCGTCGATGGTGTACGGGATGTCGTGCCCCCGCTTTCTGAACACCTACGACTCTCGCTGCTCCGCGCCTCCGAGATAAGACACCTTAGGGGTGGTGCAACCCCACCCTCGACGCGGCGCCGGACGGCACAATGGCGGCCATGACGGAATTACCGGAGTGGGCCCGCACGCTCGACCTCGCCCCGCACCCCGAGGGCGGCTGGTACCGCGAGACGTGGCGCAGTGACGTCACGATCCCGGAGGGGAGCCTGCCGGACGACTACCCGGGACCGCGGTCGGCGGGCACCGCGATCCTGTTCCTGCTGATGCCCGGACAGCAGTCGGCATGGCACAGCGTGCGCAGCGCCGAGATCTGGCTGTACCACCGGGGCAGCCCCCTGCGGCTCGAACTCGGCGGCGACGGAAGCGAACCCGCTTCCCCCGACACGCTGATCCTCGGCGCGGACGTCGCGACGGGCCAGCAACCGCAACTGCTCGTCCCGCCGCGGCACTGGCAGCGCGCGAAGCCCGAGGGCGACGAACCGACCCTCGTCAGTTGCGTCGTCACCCCGGGCTTCGACTTCGCGGACTTCCAGCTCTAGACGCTTCGCGCTCGTGCGCCTTTCCGGTACCTGGAACAACCAGAAAGGCGCACGGGTGCTACGCGCCGAACGTGTCCGGGTCGGGCCCGATGCGGCCGTCGGCGCGGGTCAGCGAACCGATCGTGTTGATCTCCTCGGGGGTCAATTCGAAGTCGAAGACGTCGAAGTTGGCGGCGATGCGCTCCGGTGTCACCGACTTGGGGATGACGACGTTCCCGATCTGCAGGTGCCAGCGGATGATCACCTGCGCGGTCGTCTTACCGTGCGCGGCAGCGATCTTCGCGATGGCCTCGTCCTCGAGGACGGTGCCCTGCCCCAGCGGGCTCCACGCCTCCGTCGCGATGCCCTTCCCGGTGTGGAAGGCGCGCAGGTCGGCCTGGTTGAACCGCGGGTGCAGTTCCACCTGGTTGAGCGCGGGCACCTCGCCCGTCTCGGCGATCAGACGGTCGAGGGTCTCCGGGGTGAAGTTGGAGACACCGATCGACCGCGCACGCCCGTCGGCCTTGATCTTCTGGAAGGCCTTGAACGTGTCCACGTAGCGGTCCGCGGACGGCACCGGCCAGTGGATGAGGTACAGGTCGACGTAGTCGAGGCCGAGCCGGCTCAGGCTGGTGTCGAACGCGCGGAGCGTGGAGTCGTAACCCTGGTCGTCGTTCCACAGCTTGGTGGTGACGAACAACTCGTCACGGGCGATG
Source organism: Rhodococcus pseudokoreensis (assembly GCF_017068395.1). NCBI lineage: Bacteria > Bacillati > Actinomycetota > Actinomycetes > Mycobacteriales > Nocardiaceae > Rhodococcus > Rhodococcus pseudokoreensis. The sequence continues at coordinate 2,569,374 of NZ_CP070619.1, forward strand.
CCGGAGTCCGCGAGCGCGCGGCCCACTCCGGTCTCGTTCTCGTAGATCTTGGCGGTGTCGATGCTGCGGTACCCGGCCTTCAGCGCCTCGGCGACCGCGGCGTAGCTCTCGTCGTCCGGCACCTGCCACACGCCGAAGCCGAGCGCAGGAATGCTGTTCCCGTCGTTGAGCATGACCGTAGGTACAGGACTCTGTGCATTGTTGAAACCCATGGGACTGTCCAACCGGGCACCCCGACCGGATGTTCCCGCCCGTCTCAGAATGTGGACTTTCGCGTGTCGTTTCGGTATCACCGGGTAATCCGACGGCATCGGCGTTCAGGTGGTGACGCGCCCGGTGAAAGGGGCGGACATGGGCCTCGGGTACACATTGGCCTATCGGTTCAAGATCACGCCCTGGGTGAAGGCGGGCCGGGTCTTCGGGAACCAGATCGAGACGTTGATCGATCCCTTCGACGCACCACCGGGCGAGGTCCTCGACATCGGATGCGGCACCGGTGACCACGCCATCGAAATGGTCCGGCGGGGGTGGCAGGTGACGGGGATCGACATCGTCCAGCTCGCCCTCGACAAGGCGCGGTCCAAGGCCCGGAAGGCGGGCGTCGACGTGCGGTTCATGCACGCGGACGCCACCGACCTCGAGCACGCCGTGGGCCGCGGGTACCACCTGATCCTGGACGTGGGGTGCTACCACGGGCTCAGCGACCACGCCCGGGTCGCGTACGCCGAGAACGTGACGACCGTGGCCGAACCGCACGCCACGCTGCTGATGTTCGCGTTCGGGCCGGGACATCGCGGCCCGCTGCCGCGGGGGGTGTCCCGCTCCGACGTGGAGCGCACGTTCGAGAAGTGGAAACTCGTGTCGGACGTTGACGCCGACACGACCGGCATGCCGGGACCGCTCAAGAAGGCCGACCCCCGCTGGTTCCGGCTCGTCAAGCGGTAAACCGCCCGTGAGTACTTGTTAACCGCCCGCGGTTAACAAGTACTCACGGGTCCTGGGACAATCGTCAGGTGACTGCAACACTGCGCATCAGCGGACTGTCGGCTTCGCGCGGTGAGCGCACCCTGTTCTCCGGCCTCGACCTGACCGTCGCCCCCGGCGACGTGACCGGACTGGTGGGGGCGAACGGGGCAGGCAAGTCGACGCTGCTGACCACGCTCGCCGGGGTCGGGTCCGCGGACGTCGAAGGCAGCATCGTGCTCAGCCCGCCCGACGCCGCCGTCGGCTACCTCGCCCAGGAACCGGACCGGATCGCCGGCGAGACCGTGCTCGACTTCCTGGGCCGCAGGACCGGCGTCACCGAGGCCGAGCACACCATGAACGCGGCCGCCGAAACGCTCGGCGAGTCGGACGAGGACCTCTACTCCCCCGCGCTGGAACGCTGGCTGGCGCTGGGCGGCGCCGACCTCGCCGAGCGTGCGGAGAAGGTCGTGAACGACCTCGGGCTGGGGGTGCCGCTCGACGCACACATGACGTCGCTGTCCGGCGGGCAGGCGGCGCGCGCCGGGTTGGCGTCGCTGCTGCTGTCCCGGTACGACGTGCTGCTGCTCGACGAGCCGACCAACGACCTCGACCTGGTGGGGCTCGAGCAGCTCGAGCGCTTCGTCGGCGAGAGCCGCGCGGCGATGGTGGTGGTGAGTCACGATCGAGAATTCTTGGCGCGCACCGTGACCGGCATTGTGGAACTCGACCTCGCGCAGCAGCAGATCGCGGTCTACGACGGCAGCTACGACTCGTATCTCGCCGAACGGGAGATCGCACGCAGGCATGCCCGGGAGGCGTACGAGGAGTACGCCGGAACCCGTTCGGATCTCGAGGACCGCGCGCAGATGCAGCGGAACTGGATGGAGCACGGGGTCCGGAATGCGCGCCGCAAGGCGAAGGACAACGACAAGATCGGCAAGGGGTTGCGCACCGAGTCCACCGAGAAGCAGGCCGCGAAGGCCCGGCAGACGCAACGCCGGATCGAGCGGCTCGAGGTGGTCGAGGAGCCGCGCAAGGAGTGGGAACTGCGGATGGAAATCGCCGCCGCCCCCCGAAGCGGTTCGGTGGTGGCGACGGCGAACGGCGCCACCGTCGCGTGGGGCGGGGACCGCGAGTTCACGTTCGGCCCGGTCACCACTCAGGTGGACTGGGGTGACCGGATCATCGTCACCGGCGCCAACGGCTCCGGGAAGACGACCCTGCTGAAGGTGCTGCTCGGCAAGATCGCCCTCGACGCGGGTACCGCCTCACTCGGTTCGGGTGTGGCGATCGGCGAGATCGATCAGGCCCGCGGCCTGTTCGAGGGCGCCGAGAAGGTGTCCGACGCGTTCGCGGCGCAGGTCCCGGACTGGCCGGACGCCGACGTGCGAACTCTGCTCGCGAAGTTCGGCCTCAAGGGACACCACGTGCTGCGGCCCGCGGCGTCGCTGTCGCCCGGCGAACGCACCCGCGCCGCCCTCGCCCTGCTGCAGGCGCGGGGCGTGAACCTGCTGGTGCTCGACGAACCCACCAACCACCTGGACCTTCCGGCGATCGAACAGCTCGAGCAGGCGATGGAGAACTTCGACGGCACGCTGCTGCTCGTCACCCACGATCGGCGGATGCTGGATTCGACACGCAGCACCCGCCGCTGGCGGATGGACGGCGGCCGGCTGTCCGAGGAGTAGTCAGTCGCCCTCGGCCATGGGCGGCAGCGCCTTGACGAACGGCGGGTCGTAGTCGACCTTCCCGAGCTTCGCGGCGCCACCGGGCGATCCCAGGTCGTCGAAGAAGTCGGCGTTCGCCTTGGTGTACTCGACCCACTGGTCCGGAACGTCGTCCTCGTAGAAGATCGCTTCGACGGGGCAGACGGGCTCACAGGCGCCGCAGTCGACGCACTCGTCGGGGTGGATGTAGAGCATCCGACCGCCTTCGTAGATGCAGTCGACGGGACATTCTTCGATGCATGCCTTGTCCAGAACGTCGACACAGGGCTCCGCGATGGTATACGTCACGTCTGTAATCCTGTCCTTTCCTGCCGTCCTGCGCGAATCGCCTCCACTCTGCCACTCAATTCCCCAGGGTCAACCTGTCATTTCGGCGCCCACACCCCATTGCCCACGGTTGACAAACTGTTGGGTTTTCACAACACTTTGTTGCATGAGTCCAGTGCGGCGCGGGGATTCCCTGCCCATCTACAACCGCATCGGCGTTCTGCGCGCCGAACGCGGGATGAGCCGGGCTCAGCTGGCGGGACTGATCGACGTCAATCCCCAGACCGTCGGCGCACTCGAACGGGGCGACCACTACCCCAGCCTCGACCTGGCGTTCCGTATCTCGTGGGTGTTCGAACTCCCGGTGGAGGCCATCTTCTCCCGCACCGAGTTCGGGCCCCTGTCCACCGAGTTGTATCGCACCGACCGACCGCCGTCCACGACAGGAAGCGGGGAGAGTTCCCATGCCTGAGACCAATCTGATCGAGAGGTACCAGGGGTTCCGGACGCGCAGATTCCTCCAGAACGAGAGCCGTTACCGCACGTGGCTACCGAGGTGGCGGACGCGCAGCCGCCGACGAATCCTGGTGGTCGCCCTCGCGGCGACATTCGTGTTCATGACCGCCGTCGGGATCGTGTGTCATGTCGACATGACGGTCGGCCCGCTGCTCTGGCTGCCCGCGTGCCTGTTGTTCTTCCCGCTGTGGACGATGCTCCAGATCGTGTCCGGGCGGCAGGGGGACGCGCCGCGCGACGCTCTCGACGAGTGGGAGATCCAGCAACGCAACAGTGCCCGCTCGATCGGACTCACGGTCACCCAGCTGTTGACGCTCCTCCCGGCGATGTATCTGATCTTCGTCGGCGCGCTGGACGTCGATCACAGCAACGTGCCGTACGCCGCGGGACTGCTCGTCGTCACCGCACTGATGGTCGGGGGTTGCACGCCGGCCATGATCCTCGGCTGGACCCAACCCGACCCCGAACCCGACGACCTGGCCTCGTAGGAACACCCGCCTCCAGATGGGAAGGACCCATGTCTCAGACCCTCACGATCGACGGCATCTCCAAGCGGTACGGTGACGTCGTCGCACTCGACGACCTGTCCTTCGAGGTCCGCCCCGGTGAGATCTTCGGTTTCGTCGGCAGCAACGGCGCAGGCAAGACCACCACCATGCGGATCGCGCTGGGCGTCCTGTCCGCCGATTCCGGCGAGGTCCGGCTGGGCGGCAAACCGGTCGACCTGGATGTGCGGCGCACCATCGGCTACATGCCGGAGGAACGCGGGCTGTACCCGAAGATGAAGGTGGGCAAGCAACTCGCCTACCTCGCCGAACTGCACGGCATCTCCCGCTCCGCGGCGCGGGACGCCGTCGCACGCTGGACCGAACGTCTCGGCATCGCGGACCGTGTCGGCGACACCGTCGACGCACTCTCACTCGGCAATCAGCAACGCGTCCAATTGGCCGCCGCGCTGGTCCACGACCCGGCCGTGCTGGTTCTCGACGAACCCTTCTCCGGGCTCGACCCCGTCGCGGTGGACGTCATGAGCGACGTGCTGGTGGAGAAGGCGAACACCGGAGTGCCGGTGATCTTCTCGAGTCATCAACTCGAACTCGTCCAGCGCCTGTGCCACCGCGTGGGCATCATCAGCCACGGCCGGATGCGTGCGGTCGGCACCGTCGACGAACTGCGCGGCGGCGGCAACGCCCAACTGGAAGTCCACGCACCGGAGGCGCCGGTCGGCTGGGCCCATCACCTGGCCGGTGTCACCACGATCAGTCACCTCGACGGCCGCACCCTGCTGTCGCTCGACGCCCACGTGGACGACCAGCTGGTGCTGCACACGGCCCTGAAAACCGGACCGGTGCACGAGTTCTCGCTGCACAGGCCCACCCTGACCGATCTGTTCCGAGAGGTGGTCACCGCATGAGTGCCCCGCTGAGCCCCGCCCGCGCGATCGGCCTCGTCGCCCGCCGCGAATTCCTCACGCAGGTGGCGAAGAAGAGCTTCGTCATCAGCAACGTGATCATCCTGCTGGCCATCGTCGGTGGCATCGTCGCGTATTCGCTGTTCTCCGGCGGCGACGAAGACCGCTCCACCATCGGACTCGTCGGCGACCAGTCGCTCGCGCCGGTTCTCGTCGCCACCGGTGACGCGACCGGGACTCCCGTCGACGTCGTCCCGGCCGCCGACGAACAGGCCGCGCGGGACCAGGTGGGCAGCGGCGACCTGGACGTCGCGCTGATTCCCGGCACCGGCGGATCGGTCACGGCCGTCACCGAATCCGAGCTGAACTCGGGACTTCGCACCGTGATCGACGCGGCCGTGATGCAGCAGGCCCAGGCCGGCGCCCTCGCCGCGCAGGGTGTGAACCCCGCGGAACTCGCCGCCGCGACCGGCCGGGCGGTCGTCACCGTCGACGCACTCGACCCGCCCGACCCGGAGAAGGGCCAGCGCGTGGCCCTCTCCGTCGCCGTGGTCGTCCTGCTGTACATGCAGATCATGATGTTCGGCATGTACGTGGCGATGGGTGTGGTCGAGGAGAAGTCGAGCCGCGTCGTGGAACTGCTCCTGTCGACGCTGCGCCCGCTGCAACTGCTCTGGGGCAAGGTGATCGGGATCGGCGCGGTCGGTCTCGTCCAGCTGACCGCCTACGGTGTCGCCGGGGTCGGGGCCGGACTCGCGACGGGCGTGCTCACCGTGACCGGGACCGCGCTCGGGGTGCTGGCCGGAACGCTCGGCTGGTTCGTGCTCGGATTCGCGTTCTTCGCCGTCCTCTACGCCGCGGCCGGGTCGATGGTGTCGCGGCAGGAGGATGTCAACGCCACCGCGTCGCCGCTGATGGTCCTGATCGTCATCATGTTCTTCAGCGCCTTCTCCTCGGTGAGCAACCCGGACGGCACCCTGAGCAACGTCCTCAGCTGGATTCCGCCGTTCTCGGCGATCCTGATGCCGCTGCGCATCGCCGCCGGGGTGGCGTCCCCAGTCCAGGTCGTCGTCACCATCGCGCTGATGCTCGCGGTGACCGCCGCACTCAGCGTGCTGGCCGCGAAGATCTACCAGCGTTCGATCCTGCGGATCGGCAAGGTCGTGTCCTGGAAGGAGGCGCTCGGGAGGTAATGAATTCCGGGCGCCCGCCCACGTTCCCCGGGTAGTCTTCGAATCGTCGATCGATGCTGCTCAGCTGCCGTTTCGGAACGGGGAACACCATGGTCGTCCGCCGCAGGAAGCCGCTCGTCGCCATCGCCGTCGCCGTGGTCGTGTCCATGACGTCGGCGCTGACGGCGTGCACGTCCGACGAGCCGACCTCCTCGGCCGGTGGCAACGCCGGGCCCGACGGCTCCCCGGTCGCGTACGAGGAACCGGTCAAACTGTCGAGCGAGAACGGTGTGCTCGAGGTCCGGCTGTCGGCCCATCAGGGCACCGTCGACCTCGACACCGTGTCGGAACCGGTGTCCAACTTCCTGGTCTTCGGATACGAGGTTCTGCAGGGCACGAGTTCGAACGGCTCGAACACGGGCGACGACGTGTATCCGGCGCCGACGTTGCGCGTCGACCCCGGCGAGCGCCTGATCATCCACTACGACAACGACCTGCGGGACCTGACGATCGAGGACTTCTACGACCCCGCGTTCACGCCGGCGGGCGGTGACGTGCCGATCTATCCGCCCGCCCTCGAGTCCGCGCCGCTGAACCTGCACACCCACGGTCTGCACGTGAGCCCGGACGGCAACGCCGACAACGTGCTGCTCGACATCCCCGCCGGGATGGGCAACGTCTACGACTACGCGGTGCCGAAGGACATGCCGAACGGAATGTACTGGTACCACAGTCACCGTCACACGCTGACCGCGCAGCAGACGTACGCGGGGCTCGCGGGGCTGCTGGAGATCGGACGGCCCGACGGCAACCTTCCCCTGGTGACGCAGAACGACGTTCCCATCCGCGACATGGCGCTGCAGTACAACTTCGTGTTCGACCGCAAAGGCAAAGGGCACCAGCTGAACGACCCCAACTGGCCGCAGTTCGTGAGCACCCTGAAGCCCCCGGAGGGATCGCAACTCGCCGACGGCACGTACTCGCCGAGCCTCGCCCCGGTGAACTTCGCCGAGACGACGGAGGGCGCCCAGTACGTCACCAATTGGTATGCCGGGCCCCTGTCCCCGGCGAATCACCGCGGGCAGAACCAGTTCGTGCCGGGCAATCTGCAGAGTTTCCGCAGTGATTCGACGAACATCCCCGCCGATCCGTCGCTACCGGACAACGAGCGCGACGTGCAGTACACGATCAACGGGCAGTTCCAGCCGGAGCTGAAACTGAAGCCGGGCCAGACGGAGATCTGGGTGCTGGCGAACATCAGCGACTTCGCGTACATGCCGCTCCGGCTCACCGAGACCGCGACGGGCAAGCATCCCCAGTTCTCGATCGTCGGCCAGGACGGCAACCCCTTCACCCAGGTGCAGCGGCCGGTCGGCGGCGACGGCACCCGGCTCGTCGTTCCGCCGGCGTCGCGGTACGCGATCGCCGTGACGATGCCGGACACCGGCGATCTGGTGCTCGACATGCCGCCGCTGGACGGCGCGAAGCCCGTCACCAATCCCGGTGTGCTCTACACGAACAACGGCACCGGCAATCCGCCGGCCGAACTGGGCACGGTGACTGTCGACCCGTCGGTCATCAGCTACGCCGACGGCTTCTTCACCTTCCCCACCCAGACTCTCGTCCACGTCACCCCCGACAGCGGCGAAGGCCGGACCACACCGTTCGAACCGGGCCGGAACCTGGACGCCTACACGTCGTTCGTGGACACGTCGGTGATGACGCCCGACGTGAAGCGCACCCTCACGGTGTCCGGCGGGTTCGGCAACGAGAAGGCCAGCAACAGCGACCCGAAGGCGTTCACGTACGAGTTCGACGACAACACGTTCCCGAACATCCCGTTGATCCAGCCGCGCCTCAATTCGGTCGAGGAATGGACGATCACGAACCTCAACAACGACGAGCATCCGATGCACATCCACGTCAACGACTTCCAGGTGATGGAGATCGTCGATCCGGTCACGGGCACCAGGACCGGAGTGCAGCCGTGGGGTGAGGACAACGTCAACGTGCCCGCACCCGTCACGGACGCGAACGAGAACGCGCTGGAGCCCGCATCGGTGACGCTGCGCACAAAATTTACCGAGTACACCGGCACCTTCGTGATCCACTGCCACCGCCTCAACCACGAGGACAACGGGCTGATGGCCACCGTCAACGTGATCCCCGAGGTGTCGACGTACGCGGTGGCGGTGCCGGGAACGCCGGGCACCCCCGCCACCGTGCAGGTCCACGACGGCAACGGCGACAAGGTGATCGCCGCCGTCACCCCGTTCCCGGCGTTCGAGGGCGCCCCGACGGTGGCGATGGCCGACGTCAACGGCGACATGATTCTCGACCTCGTCGTCGGCACCGGTGCCGGTGTGGCGCCGGAGGTCGTCGCGTACGACGGCAACGATGTCGGCTCCGGCCCGTTCACCGCCGAGCTGACCCGGTTCGCCCCGTTCGACGAGGGTTTCCGCGGGGGTGTGAACGTCGCGGGCGCGGACATCGATGGAAACGCGCTGGCCGACAACATCATCGTCGGCACCGGGCCGGGAACCGAAACGCAGGTGAAGGTGTTCTCGTCCACCCTGCCCACGGACAAGGGCGCGGCACCCGAGACGTTCTCGACGTTCACGCCGTACCCCGGCTCGCGGTCCGGGGTCACCGTCGCCACCGGCCTGGTCGACACCGCGTCGGGCCGGGCGAGCATCGTCACCGCCCCGGGGCCGGGAGAGGCGCCCCGTGTGAAGACGTTCCGGTACGACCTGTTCGAGCCCACCGCCGCGGCTCAGGCCGACGGCACCGCGGACGAGCACGCCGGCCACACCGGCGGCCCGCGGACGACGTCGGAGTTCCTGGCCTTCGACGAGAACTACCTCGGCGGTGTGTCCCTCTCGACGGGCTGGGTGGCGGGCGCCGAGGGCGGCGCGAAGAGCATCGTCACCGGCATGCTCGGCGGCGACGGCACGGTCCGGGTGTGGTCGAGCGGGTCCCGCCTCGACGGCGAGCCGGGCATGTACCTGGAGAGCCCGAACCATCACTCCGACGGCGCCGTCGCCTTCACCCAGATCGCGTCGTTCGCACCGTTCGCAGGCGGCACCCCCGGCACCGGCGTGCAGGTGGCCACGACCAGCACCACGACAGGCGCCGACCTGCTCGTCAGCGGCGGCGGGCCCGGTGGCGCCGAGGTGCGCAAGTTCGGGCTGGGGCGCCCGGACCCGCAGTCCACGACGCTGGTGCCGCTGCCCCTGGGTGCGCTCCCCGCGCTCCCCGCGGCGCAGGGATCCGTGCCGCTCGGCGGCCGGTAGGAGCCGGCGTCAGGCGGTCCGCTTCTCGGCGGCGTCGGCGATGTCGTCGAGGTCCTGCCGGATCATCTTGGTGGTGGCCTTCAGCGCGAACGACCCGAACACCTTCATCAGGAATCGCGAAAAAGCACCCATGCCGGTTGCTTCCGCCGAGAAGTGGAACGTCAGGGTGGTGCCGGCACCGGCAGGTGTCAGGGTGAACACCGTCGTGTAGTCGGCGCCGCGGGACGACGCCTTCACCACGGTGCGCTTCTCCTGATCGATCTCCGCGACCCACATCTCCTCGGACGACGACTTGCCGAACAGCACCCGGGTCTCACGCCACCGCGTGCCGACCTCGTAGCGCGTCGAGTCCAACCGCTCGACCTTCTCCACGCCGCTCAGAACCGACTCCGCGTTGTCCAGGTCGGTGAGGACATTCCAGACCGCGCTCGCGGGCGCGTCGATCGTTCGGCTCACTCGGATTTCGGAGGCTGACATGTGGCACCCGTTTCTCTCGGTGTCAGGGCAGGGTCCAGAACTGGGTGGTCACCAGATAGAAGACGACGACCCAGAACACCATAGCCCCGGCGACGACGGCGAGCCCTCGACGGTTCGTCTTCGCTTCGGGAACACCAGGCGCCGGCCGCAGCCAGTGCCCCAGTATCCGGTTCACGTAGTACGGCATCGTCACGAAGCTCATGATGAAGCTGGACAGCAGGTTTCCGACGAGCAGGCCGAGCCACAGCGGCATCTGCAGCGGCGACAGCGCGAGCGTGAGGATCACCACCGTCGGATAGAGGCCGACCCACACGGCGACCGACGTCTTGGTCTCGGACGGCGGCGGCGCCTCGTGGCCGTTCTCGTCGAACGCGAACCAACTGCCGAAGGAGTTGTCGATGGTGCGCAATTCGAAGTCGTGGAACTTCTCCCCCTCCGCGAGCAGTTCCTGCCGTGTCGCCGACGTGAGCCACGTGTCGAGGTCGGCGGCGTTGTCGTAGCGGTACAGCGCGGTCCACTCGTCCTGCACACCTTCGACGGGGCGGAACAGTTCGCTCCCGCGGAAGCCGTCGAATCTGCTCTCCTCCAGTCGCAGTCGGTCCTGCCACGCGAGGAAGTCGTCGACGTGTTCCGGGCGGACGCGGTGCGTCACGACGACCGTCACGAGCGGATCCGCCTCCCGCACGCCGCCACCGGTGATGACCTGCTGAGTGGCGGGGCCGTCGAAGTACGGTTGCCCCTGATCCAGCCGGTCCTGCCGGGTGGCGCTGTTGATCCACGCCTGTACGTGGGCGACGGAGTCGAAGCGGTAGACCACCACCCAGTCGGGTTGCACGGCAGTGGGTGCGGAGATCTCGGCGCCCAGGAACCCGGGGTAGCGGGACGCGGCCGCGTTCATGTCCCGCTGCCAGGCCTCGAAGGCCTCCTCGGAACCGGCCCGCACCTTCTGGCCGATGATGACCGTCGCGGCGTTGCCGGTGGCCTTCTCGGTGTCCATTGCCTACTCCTCACCGCTCAGGTCGTCGGAACCGATCTGCTCTCGCCGATGCGGCTGTAGATGCGCTCGGGGGTGAGCGGCAACTCGCGGAAACGCACGCCCGTCGCGTCTTCCAGCGCGTTGGCCAGTGCAGGCGCCACCGGGTTGATGCAGCACTCCGCCATTCCCTTCGCGCGCATCGGACCGACGGAGTCCGAAGAATCGACCAGCAGCACTTCGGTCCGGGGAATGTCGGCGAAGGTGGGGATGCGGTAGTTGCGCAGGTTGGGGTTGGTCATCACACCGTTGTCGTCGACGTGGAAGTTCTCGGTCAGCACGAATCCGATGCCCTGGGCGACGCCGCCCTCGATCTGGCCGCGCACCTGCACCGGGTTGATGATGACCCCGGCGTCCGTGGCCTGGACGCTGTCGAGGATGCGGATCTCGCCCGTCACCCGGTGGACGGCGATGCGGAAACCGTGAGCGTTGGAGACGACGCTGCGCGGCGACCCGTACGCCTTGCGCGCCTCCGTGAACCGGATGCCGCGGGGCCGGGCGGCGTCGAGGAGGTCGGTCAGCGGCACCCGTGTGCCGTCGCAGAGCACCGCGTCGTCGTCCATCGAGCAGGACGCGACGTCGACCCCCGTGTGCGCGGCGGCGAACGCCAGAATGCGGGTGCGCAGCGCTTCCGACGCCTGCGACACGGCGTTGCCCGCGACGAACAGGCCCGCACTGGCGAACGCCCCCGTGTCGAAACCCGTGCGGTCGGTGTCGGACTGCACGAGACGTACCCGCGACGGCGTGGTGCCGAGCTGGGTGGCCGCGATCTGCACGTGCGCCGTCGACGTCCCCTCACCGAATTCGACGGTGCCGACGGCGAGTTCGTACACGCCGTCGTCGCCGAGCGTCGCCCACGCCTCCGAGATGTGCTCGGTCGGGGGCGCGGTCTCGTGAAGACCACACGCGGTGCCCACGCCGACGAGCCAATCCTCGCCCGGCACCTGCCCGTTCCCGGTCCGTCCCAGTGCGGCGTCCACGAGGTCGATGCACTGCCCGAGCCCGTCCTCCCCGAACACGACGTCGTCGGGCCCGTCGTCGATCGCCACGAGTGAGTCACCGGGGCGGACGATGTTGCGGCGCCGCAACTCGACGGGGTCGATGCCCAGCGCGACCGCCAGCTCGGTGATGGCGGACTCGACCGCGAACGCGGGCTGCGTCATGCCGTACCCGCGCAGCGCCCCGCTGGGCACGGTGTTCGTGTACACGGAGTACGCGTCGAACTTCTTGTTGAGGCACCGGTACGTCGAGATCGCGGCCCCGGCGGCGAACAACGTCTCGCCCCCGTGGTTGCCGTACGCGCCCGTGTTCGACACGTTGCGCACCTGGAACGCCGTGAGCGTGCCGTCGGCCCGCGCACCGAGCTTGACCGTCAGCTTCATCGGGTGCCGCGGCGACGCCGTCGTGAACTCTTCTTCCCGGGTGAACTCGAGGGACACCGGCCTGCGCGTGTCGAGGGTGGCGAGCGCAACCAGATCCTCCGTGATCACCTCCTGCTTGCCGCCGAACGCTCCCCCGACCCGCTCGCAGAACACCCGCAACTGGTCGGGGCGCAGGTCGAACAGGTGAGCCAGCTTGACCTTCGCGATCGACGGCGACTGCGAACTCGTGCGCACGTGCAGGCGGCCGTCCTCCATCCAGGCGATCGACCCGTGCGTCTCGAGATGCGCATGCTGCACCCGCGGCGTGAAGTACGTGCCCTCGTGGATCACGTCGGCCTCGGCGAACCCGGCCTCGACGTCCCCCACCTCACCGTGCAGTTCGAGCAGGATGTTGCGCACCGGGTCCTGGACGAACGGGTCGTCCGAACCGTGCAATTGCGGTGCGCCGTCGGCCATCGCCTCCTCCGGGTCGAACACCGCGGGCAGCACGTCGTATTCGACGACCACCCTGCGGCAGCCCTCCTCCGCGGCGCCGACCGTGTCCGCCACCACCGCGACCACCCGCTGTCCGGCGAACCGGACCGTGTCGTCGAGGATGTACGTGTCGTCGGGGTCGACGAGGTGATCGGTGTGGATCGCGGTCGTGTACAGCTTCCGGGGCACGTCCTCCCACGTGTACACGCGGTGCACTCCGGGGACGGCGAGCGCCGCCGTCCTGTCGATCGACACGATGCGCGCATGGGCGTGCGGCGAATGCAGCACCTTCATGTGCAGCAATCCGTCGATCTCCGTGTCCATCGTGAATCGGGCACGGCCCGTGACGACGTCGGTGGCCGCGGGCGCTCCGACGCTGGTGCCGACGGCCCGGCCCGGTTCGGCGACCTCGATCGCGGCGACACCGTTCACCGCGTCCTCGATCGCGCGGTAGCCGGTGCAGCGGCACAGATTGCCCTTCAACGCGCGGGGCAGGTCGGCTTTCTGCGCATCGGTGAACGTCGCCGACGTCATGATCATCCCCGCGGTGCAGAAGCCGCACTGGAACCCGGGGGCGTCCCGGAACTGCCGCTGTACCGGATGCAGGTCGTCCGGCGAACCGAGGCCCTCGATCGTGGTCACCTCACGCCCGTCAGCCCGGAACGCGGGTGTGATGCAACTGTGCACGGGATCGCCGTCGAGCCACACCGTGCATGCCCCGCAATCGCCTGCGTCGCAACCCTTCTTGACGCCGTGATGGCCGAGTGAACGCACGAACGTCCGCAGGCACTGCCCGGGGTGCGGCTCCTCGTCGAACGTCCTGCCGTTGACGGTGTACGTCATCGCCGACCTCCTGCCGCGAGTTCGGTCCGGATCTCCTCGGCGTAATGCTTCGCGAGGTGCCGACGGTGGTCGGGGGTGCCGTTGGGGTCGTCGAACCACACGTCCTCGGGTAACGCGTCGATGCTCTGCTGCAGCGTCCCGGCGTCGGGCACGGTGTCGAACGCGAATCGGATCGGACGCGTGGTGCCCGCCGTGATCGTGAGCAGCAGATCGTCGACGTCGGGCGACCGGGTTCCGATCATGAACAGCGTCGACCGGCCCAGGTGTGTCAGTGTGAACCGGCGGTGCGCGTGACGCTTGCGCAGGGCGCCGACCGGGATGTCGATGCGCCGCAGGATCTCACCCGGCGCGAGGATGTTCTCGTGGTTACCCGTGACGAAATCGGCGGCGTCCACGGTGCGCTCGGACCCGTCGGCCGCCCACAGGGTGTACGTCGCCTCGAGCGCGACGGCCATCGTGATCATCGGACCCGCGGGCAGCGACATGCAGATGTTGCCGCCCACCGTCGCCGAATTCCAGACCTTGAACGACGCCAGGAACGCCTCACAACTCGTTGCGAACAGCGAGCCGGCGAGCCAGTCGCCCCGCGGCGCAAAGGCATACAGGTCACGGACCGTGCACGTCGCCCCGATCCCCAGACCCGCATCGCTCGGCACCAGCGAATCCCAGCCGAGCGCCGTCAGATCGACGAGCCTGCGCAGGCCGGGCTGCTGCTCGGAGAACAACCACGTTCCCCCGGCCAGCCACGCGTCGCCGTCCCGCCACTGCGCGCCCGGCCGATCGGGTGGTCGCCGCACGACATCGGTGATGGTGTTGAGGTCCATATGACTGCTCCACTCGGGAAAAGTGTCGTCGTTCTCGTACCCGGCCTGCGTCAACTCACCTGACTCTAGACACCGCAGTAGCCCTCTCGGCGTTTTTTGCCTTCTTCCACCCGCGCTCGCGACCGTCACCGGTCGTAGCAGACATCTACCGGCCGGGCCCGACCGCTACTCTCAGGTCCATGGCTGCCAAGATCTCCGCCCACGACGTGCTCGAGTTGGTACTGGACGCAGGCAGCTTCGTCTCCTGGGACACCGCGCCCGTCGACGCGCGGCCGAACGAAAAGTACCGGTCCGACCTGCAGAAGGCCGCCGAGAAGTCGGGCGTCGACGAATCGGTGATCACCGGCGTCGGCACCGTCCGTGGTCGCCCGGTGGCGGTCATCGCGTGCGAGTTCGCGTTCCTGGCCGGTTCGATCGGTGTGGCCGCCGCCGAGCGGATCGTGTCCGCCATCGAACGCGCCACCCGCGAGGGTCTCCCCCTGCTCGCGTCCCCGACGTCGGGCGGCACCCGCATGCAGGAGGGCACCGTCGCCTTCGTGCAGATGGTGAAGATCGCGGCGGCCGTCGCCACCCACAAGGCCGCCCACCTCCCCTACCTCGTGTATCTGCGGAACCCGACCACCGGCGGCGTGTTCGCGTCCTGGGGTTCCCTCGGGCACATCACGGTGGCCGAACCCGGTGCGCTGGTCGGGTTCCTCGGGCCCCGCGTCTACGAGGCGCTGTACGGCGAGAAATTCCCCGAAGGCGTGCAGACGTCCGAGAACCTGTACCGCAACGGCGTCATCGACGGCGTCGTGCCCGCCACCCGCCTCCGCAGGCTCGTGCACCGTGCGTTGCGGGTGCTGATCGATCCGCCGACGCCACCCGCCGCCACCGAACCGGTGCCGGACGTCGACATCCCCGACGTTCCCGCGTGGCAGTCGGTGATGCTGTCGCGGCGCGCCGACCGGCCCGGCATCCGCCACCTGCTGCGGCACGCGGCCACCGAGCAGGTGCCCCTCAGCGGCACCGGTCAGGGCGAGACCGAGGGGACGGTGCTGTTGTCGCTGGCCCGTTTCCGCGGCGCGCCGTGCGTGCTGCTCGGCCAGGACCGCGCCGGCCAGTCGGCGCTGAACACGATGGGGCCCGCCGCCCTCCGCGAGGCACGCCGCGGCATGCGGTTGGCCGAGGAGTTGCAGATCCCCCTCGTCCTGGTGATCGACACCCTCGGTGCGGCGTTGTCGCAGGAGGCCGAGGAGCGGGGGCTGGCCCCCGAGATCGCGCGCTGCATCTCCGACCTCGTGACGTTGAAGACGCCGACCGTGTCCGTTCTGCTCGGTCAGGGCACCGGCGGCGGGGCGCTGGCGTTCCTGCCCGCCGATCGCGTGCTCGCCGCGCAGAACGGGTGGCTGGCCCCGCTGCCTCCCGAAGGTGCCAGCGCCATCGTCCACCGCGACACCACCCACGCACCCGAGATGGCGGCCGCCCAGGGCATCCGTGCGCTCGACCTCCTGCGGGACGGCGTCATCGACGCCATCATTCCCGAGCATCCGGACGCCGCCGACGAGGCCGTCGACTTCTCCAAACGGGTCGGCGAGGCCATCTCCCGGGAACTCCGCGCCCTGACCGGGGTTCCGGAGAGCGAGCGCTTCGCGGCCCGGCTCGCCCGCTACCGGAACCTCGGCCTGAACTAGGACAGTTTGATGGTCGGCTTGTACATGTCCATCCACAGCGCGAGGTCGAGGGTGCGCTCGAGGCCGCGACGCGACACCTGAGTGATCTGCGGGGTGTCGACGGACACCGCCCGCGACAGCCAGTCCGCGCTGACCAGCCCGAACACCGGGTGCGACGGGTCACCGAGCAGGTCTTTGCCGTGCTGCTGCAACGCCACCGCGTACTTGGGGTCCTGGGTGGACGGGTACGGCGACTTCACCCGGTCGATCACCGACTGCGGCAGCACATCCCTCGTCGCGGCCCGCAGCAGCGACTTCTCCTTGCCGTCGAACGTCTTCAGCGACCACGGCGTGTTGTACACGTACTCGACCAGCCGGTGATCGCAGAACGGCACCCGCACCTCGAGTCCGACGGCCATGCTCGCGCGGTCCTTGCGGTCGAGCAGGACCCGGACGAACCGCGTCAGATGCAGGTAGCAGATCTTGCGCATCCGCCATTCGAAGTCGGATTCGCCGTCCAGCCGGTCGATCCCGGAGATCGCCGCGTCGTACGAATCCTGCACGTAGTCGTCGATGTGCAGCCCCGCCGTCACATCCGGGGTGAAAATGTTGCTCTCGTCGCCGAAGTGCTCGGCGAACTGCACGAGCCACGGGAAGGCGTTCGCCTGTTGCGCCTTCGGATCGAAAAACTGCTTGTAGCCGCCGAACACCTCGTCGGCCGACTCGCCGGACAACGCCACGGTGGAGTGCTGACGGATCGCCTTGAACAGCAGATACAGCGAAGCATCCATGTCGCCGAGACCCATCGGAATGTCGCGTGCCCGGATGACCTTCGCGCGCACCGCGGGATCGGCGAGGTCGTCGGAGTCGAGGACGATGTCCTGGTGCGCCGTCCCCGATCTGCGGGCCACGTCGTGCACGTACGGAGTGTCCGGGGTGCCCCGCAGTTCGTCGGCGACGAAATGTTCGGTCTGCCCGACGAAATCGACGGCGAACGTGCGGACCGTCTCCCCCACCTCGGCGAGTTGCTCCGCGGCGATTCCCGTCATCGCCGAGGAGTCGAGACCACCGGACAGCAGCGTGCAGCGCGGCACGTCCGCGACCAGTTGCCTGCGGACGATGTCGTCGAGCAGTTCGCGGACGTGCGCAACGGACGTGTCCCGGTCGTCGGTGTGCGGCCGGGTCTGCAGGGTCCAGTACCGGTGCGTCCGCAGTCCGGTGCGTGAGACGGTGACCACCGTGCCCGGCTCCACCTCACGCATTCCCTCCCACACGGCGTGGCCCGGCGTCTTCACGAACGCGAACAGCTCACGGATCCCGTCCATGGTGACGGTCGGCTCGACGATCGGATTGGCAAGGATCGCTTTGGGTTCCGAACCGAACAGCACCCCGTCGGGGGTCTCGTAGTAGTAGAACGGCTTGATGCCCATGCGGTCGCGGATCATCACCAGGGTGTCGGTCCGCGAATCCCAGACGGCGAACGCGTACATGCCGTTGAGCCGCTCCGCGACGGCCTCGCCCCACTCCAGATATCCATGGAGCACCACCTCGGTGTCGGAGTTCGTGACGAACCGGTGGCCGCGCCCGTACAGTTCCTCGCGCAGTTCACCGAAGTTGTACACCTCCCCGGAGTAGACCATCGCCACGGTCCCGCCGGGGGTGTCCACGCTCATCGGCTGATGCCCGCCCGGCAGGTCGATGATCGCGAGCCGTCGATGCCCGAGCGCCGCATGTTCGACGACCCACGTGCCGCGATCGTCCGGCCCCCGGCAGTTCATCGTCTCGGCCATCGCATCCACGGTGGACTGCTCGACGCGTAGATCGCGGTCGAACGAGATCCATCCGGTGATTCCGCACATTTTGTTCCTCCGGCTGTCGCTGGCGCTCTTCCTTCGGCGCATGGTCAGTTGCGAGGCGGCAAACCGAGTCCGAACCGTAGCAATCACATTGACAGTTCTTTACTCTTGCTAACCACCTATATTCCACGGTAACCCTTTTCGGCGCACAGGCGGCGAGCCCACAATCGCCGCCGGTCAGAACGGCGCGGGTTCGTCGGGTGCCGCGCGAGTGGCGGGTGGGCTGGTCGGCGGGTTCGGCGACTTCGATGGATCCGGTGGGTTCGACGGTTCCGACGCGCTCGGTGTCCCACGCCTTCGCCGTGCTGCGTCCAGGCGCGCCTGCCGGCGGCGGCGCTCGGCCCGGATCCGGCCAGCGGTGTTCTGCGCACGGGTGCGGCGGCGGGACGCGGGGTCGGCGACACGGTCACGCTCGCGTGCGCCCAGGATTCCCGAGGACCGCGGCCGGTATCGATGTCCGGTGGGCGCTACCATCTCGATTCCGCCCTCGGCGTCAACCTGCCAGTGACCGGAATGTTTGAGTCGGTGATGGTTTCGGCAGTAGGCGGTCAGGTTCCCGGCCACCGTCGGACCTCCGGCGGCGGGATCGGAATGGTCGAACGGCCGATGATGATCGAGGTCCGTGTTCCAGGCCGCGACATCGCAGTGCAACCATTCGCACCCGCCGGCCAGCACCCGCAGCCAGGTGTCGAGAACGGTGCCGGGACGGTAGGTGGTCGCCGCGGTGACGCTCGGGGGCCGTACCGTTTCGACGTCGGCGTCGGCTGCGATCTCACGTGCGTGTGCGGCGTCGACGATTCCGTAGCCGTCGAGGTAGCCCGGTTCATCGTTACCTGCGAGTGTGGAGTCGAGCATGATCAGGTGCACGAGCGGCTTGCGGGCTGTGGGCACGTTGCGCGAATCCTGAGTGCAATCGACCCGCCCGCATTCGCATTTCACGTACCCGGCACCGTCGACGAGCGCAGACAGTCCATCTGCCCGTCGCTGTTCGTAGGTTCGAAGATCTTTCGGGCACACGGTGTTCGCCAGTTCGCGCAACCGTGCGTCGAATGCCCGGCCCTGCACGGCGGGGATGGATCCGAGGATGCGGCACATGCCGTCCTCGGCTGCGCTGACTCCGACGAACCTGTCGGCCTGCGCTTTCTCCCGCTTGGCCCGAACCCCTGCGGGATCGAGCCTCGCGATGATGCGGTTGGCGGCGTTCGTCAGCCTGCGGCCGGTCAACCCGGTTCCACCGGACCGTTGCGGGGCCAGAACCTGTTCGAGGAGTTGATGTTCGACCTCGCCGATCCGGTCGTCGGTGACGTTTGCCGTCGCGTCTTCGATCAGGCGTACCCGGTACATGTCGAGGTCGCCGCGCGCCATGGCCTCGCGGGTCGCAGGCAACCGGGTGCGCAGCGACATGCCCAGGCCGATCAGGCGGCCCGCCGCCGCTCGCCCCATGGTGAGTGCGGCACCGATCTCGGCCTCGACCACTTCGTGCGCGGTCGACGTCCATGCCCCGTCGGACTCGATCTCGGCAGTGCGGCGCACGAACAGCTCTGCGATCACCGCCAGCTTCCGTTCGGCCACCACCGACTCACTGCGATGCAGATCGGCCATCAACTCGACCAGACCCACGTCGGATTCCGCGTCGGCGAGACAACTGACGGTCTCGCGAACCCCCCGATCCAATACCCCCGTATCGAACATGTGTTCTATTCTATCGAAACGCACCGAACGGCACAAGACTTAAAACAAAGCACTCCAAACGCACTTGCATGACAGGGGCGTCATGCACGGACCTCATTGTCCGGACGGCCGACTCTCCCCCTAGCCGAGCCCGACGCAACACCACGAACTTCCAAAGATATTGAGCAGTTCGGTATTCCGAGGTGACATTCGCCGCCGCGTCGAGCACCCGGCAGCACGGCTCGATCGCCGGCCACAACTGAATTCGCCTAAACCAGTACGTCGGAAGTCGCCCAGCGGGGTCTCGCCGCCTACCCACTCCCCGCCACGATGACGGGGACGGTGGCGGCGACGACGATGGCGGCGTTGACGGCGTCGACGGACGCGCGCACGGCCTTGCCGGCCCAGTCGCCTTCGGCGATGTCCTTCGCCCGCTTCTTCACGGCGCGACGGTCGGCGTCCGGGAACAGCTTCGGGGCGGCGTCTACGGCGGAGAGGAGCGAGACGAGTGCGGCGGTGCGCGGAGTGGGCGTGACGCCGTCGAGGAGCGCGGCGCTCAGTTCGTTCCGCACCGCGCCTTCGTGGCTGCCGTCGACCTCGGGCCACCGGGTGGTGGGGAAGATGCCGAGCACCTTGCCCTTCTCCTCGCGGACCCATCCCGCGTCGACGATGCGCTCGGCGAGTTCTTCGCGCAGATTCTTGGTGAGCTTCTCGATCGCTGCTTCCGGTTTCAGCGGCTTGGACGTCCCGATGAGATCGACTGCCCGCGCGAGCAGCGGATCCCGGGGCCTCGCGCCGTCCCGGACACGACAGGGCGGACGGCAACGCGAAGTCCGGTGTCCGTTCAGCCGCCCCGCGGAATGTTTGCCGGTTACCGTGAAGGGGAAATATTTCCGAATATCAGCGGACGGTTGTCGGGCACCGCAGTCAAGCACGAGGAGCGGCTATGAGCGCGATCGGACACTGTCGGGCACTCCTGGCGGTCGCCGTCATTGCCTCGTCTGCCATGTTCGGTGAGGTGGCGACGGCGTCTGCGGACGAGTGGCGGGCCCTTCCCGCCGACAAGCCGGCCGCGGCCGACGGTTCGGTCCTCGACCACATCGAGGAGGTCAACGACCGTCAGCTGAACATGTTCGTCTACTCGGCGGCGATGGATAAGGTGATCCTCCTCGAGGTCATCCGCCCCGCCGACACGAGCGTCCCCCGGCCGACCCTGTACCTGCTGAACGGTGCCGGTGGCGGTGAGGATTCGGCAACGTGGCAGGCGCGGACGGACGTGGTCGACTTCTTCGCCGACAAGAACGTCAACGTCGTCACTCCCGTCGGCGGCGCCTACAGCTACTACACCGACTGGCAGAAGCCCGATCCCGTCCTCGGCGTCAACGAATGGACCACGTTCCTCACCGAGGAGCTTCCGCCGATCGTCGACGCCACGCTCGGAACGACCGGCGCCAACGCCATCGCGGGACTGTCGATGTCGGGTACGTCCGTCCTGAGCCTCGCCGAGGCGGCGCCCTCGCTGTACCGGGCGGTCGGCGCGTTCAGCGGGTGCGCCGAGACGAGCACCCAGCCCGGCCGCGATTACGTCACGTTCGTCGTCAGCGTGCGTGGCGGCGACGTCGAGAACATGTGGGGACCGTACGACGACCCGGATTGGGTGGCCAACGACCCCGTCGTCAACGCCGAGAAGCTCCGCGGAATCGACTTGTACATCAGCAATGCCACCGGACTGCCCGGCGTCCACGAGAACCTCAACGGCCCGGACGTCAACGGGGACGTCGGCGTGCTGGCCAACCAGGTGATCGTGGGCGGCATCATCGAGGCCGGAACCAACGAGTGCACCCATCGGCTGGCCGACCGGCTGAACTCGCTGGGAATCCCCGCGACGTACGACTTCCGGCCCACCGGCACCCACTCGTGGGGCTACTGGCAGGACGACCTGCACAACTCGTGGCCGATGATCTCCGGCTCCCTGGGCCTCTGACCGGCACACCGCACAACTCCGCCGGGCGACGAAAGGCCACCGTTCGGCGCAGGCCTCGGCACCGGCCGTCCGGACGGTGTCCCGGACACCCGACGTCGCATAGGGTGTTTCGGGTCACAGGACGACGAGAGGACGTGCATCGATGAGCTCCCCCGGAACTGCGCCTTCGAGCGACAACCATGGCCAGAGCTACGCCGAGGTCTACCGCCGGAGCGCCGACAGTCCCGAGGAGTTCTGGCTGGCCGCTGCTGGTGCCGTCGAATGGGAGACGCCGCCGACGCTGGCGCTCGACGACTCCGCCGCCCCGATGTACCGGTGGTTCCCGGACGCGTCGCTGAACACGTGTTTCAACGCCCTGGACCGGCACGTGCGCGACGGCAACGGGGACCGGGCGGCGTTGATCTACGACTCGGCCATGGTCCCCGACGCGTCCCGCACCTACACCTACGCAGAACTTCTCGACGAGGTGTCCCGGTTCGCCGGCGTCCTGAAGGACCAGGGCGTGGTGGCCGGGGACCGCGTGATCGTCTACATGCCGATGATCCCCGAAGCGGCGATCGCGATGCTGGCCTGCGCCCGCATCGGCGCCGTGCACTCCGTCGTGTTCGGGGGTTTCGCCGCGAAGGAACTCGCGACGCGCATCGACGACGCCGGACCGGTGGTCCTGGTGACGGCGTCGGGCGGCCTCGAGCCCGGGCGCACGGTCGAATACCTCCCGATGGTGGCGAAGGCGCTGGAGTTGTCCGCCACCCCTCCGCACACGGTGATCGTCAAGGACCGGGAGCAGGTCCCCGGGTCGGCGGCCCACTACCAGGGCGGCGACGCGGCGTGGTTCGACTGGGACGCGCTGGTGGCGGATGCCGCACCCGCGGAGCCGGTTCCGGTGGCCGCGACGGACCCGCTGTACATCCTGTACACGTCGGGCACCACCGGGAAGCCGAAGGGCGTGATCCGCGACAACGGCGGGCACGCCGTCGCGCTCACGTGGTCGATGCGCAACATCTACGACATCGGGCCGGGCGACGTGTGGTGGACCGCGTCCGACGTCGGCTGGGTGGTCGGCCACTCGTACATCGTCTACGGGCCGCTCCTCGCCGGTGCCACGTCCGTGCTCTACGAGGGCAAGCCGGTCGGGACCCCCGACGCGGGGGCGTTCTGGCGGGTGATCTCCGATCACGGGGTGGCGGCCCTGTTCACGGCGCCGACCGCGATCCGCGCGGTGCGCAAGGCCGATCCCGACGCGCAGGAGATCGAGAAGTACGACATCTCTTCCCTGAAGACGCTGTTCGCCGCGGGCGAGCGCCTCGACCCCGACACGTACGCGTGGGCCACCCGCGTCCTCGACCGTCCCGTCGTCGACCACTGGTGGCAGACCGAGACGGGCTGGGCGATCTGCGCCAATCTGCGCGGGCTCGAACCGATGCCGCTGAAAGCCGGATCCCCCACCGTCCCGGTCCCCGGGTACCGGGTGGGCGTCGTCGACGGGCAGGGGAACGCGGTTCCGGCGGGGGCCGAGGGCAACATCGTGATCGGCCTGCCCCTGCCTCCGGGCACGCTGGCCGGGTTGTGGCGCGACCCGGAGCGGTACGTGAAGTCGTACCTCGCCACGTTCGAGGGCTACTACCTCACCGGCGACTCCGGGTACATCGACGAGGACGGGTACGTGTTCGTCCTCGGGCGTAGTGACGACGTCATCAACGTTGCCGGACATCGGCTTTCGACCGGCAGCATGGAGGCCGTCGTCGCCGGGCACTCCGCGGTGGCCGAGTGCGCGGTGGTCGGGATCCGCGACGAACTCAAGGGGCAGCGGCCCAGCGGTTACGTGGTGCTCAAGGCCGGCGTCGACATCGACCCCGAGGCCCTCCGCACCGAACTGGTCGCGATGGTGCGTGACCAGATCGGGGCCGTCGCCACGTTCCGCGACGTGACGGTCGTGCAGGCGCTGCCCAAGACCCGCTCCGGCAAGATCCTGCGCAAGACGATGCGTCAGATCGCCGATCACGAGGAGTACACGGTGCCCTCCACCATCGAGGACGTCGCCGTCCTCGACGCGCTGAAGAAGCAGTTGGGCGGCTGACTGTTCAGACCCGGACGGCCGCGTCGAGTGCCTGATCCACCAGCACCTCGACGCGGTCCGATTCGAGTGGGTTCAGGTCGAACAGGATGCGGTAGATGATCGGCGCCACCACGTGGTCGATCAGTTGCTCGACCACGACCTGAACGCCCGAGCCGAGCGGTTCCCCGCGTCCGACGATCGTCTCGATCTGGGTGCGGCAGAACGTCGCGCACTGGAGCGGATTGGTGTCGCCGCTCATCACGACGTCGCGCAGTGCCGCCCGCCCCACCGGCGCCGACATCTCCTCGAGGTACTCCTGCGCCCAGGCGACGAGGTCGCCTCGCACACTGCCGGTTTCGCGCGGGGGTGCGTCGGGACGCAGTCGCTCGATCGCAACGTCCGCGAACACCTCGTTGATGTCGCCCCAGCGCCGGTAGATGGTCGACGGGGTGATCCCGGCGTCGGCGGCGATCATCGGGACGGTGATGTCTGCTCGGTCGCGCTCGTCGAGGAGCTTGCGGGTGGACGCGTGCACCGCCTGCTGGATGCGGGCGCTGCGCCCACCGGGGCGTGGACCTGGAGCCGGACTCATGACCCCATGCTAACGCAAAGATGTTGCATTAAGAATGGCTGCGGCGTAGCGTCCGTTAACGCAAACCTTTTGCTTTAACGTTCTCCGGGAGTACGCCCATGCCGACCCTTGCACCCGAAGCACCACCGACCTCTCGACCCGCGCTGCGTCGTGGCGCCGCCTTCACGCTCGTCGCGGTCGTGATCGCGACCCTGCTCGGCGCGTCCGCCGCCCCGACACCGCTGTACGAGCTGTACCAGTCGAACTGGGGCTTCTCCTCGCTGCAGTCGACGCTCGTCTTCGGCATCTACGCCCTGAGCCTGCTGCTGGCGCTGCTCACCGTGGGATCGCTGTCGGACTACGTCGGCCGCCGCCCCGTGCTGATCACGGCGCTCGCGTTCGAGGCGGTCTCGATGATCATGTTCGCAACCGCCGAAGGCATCGGACTCCTGCTGCTCGCCCGGGTGGTGCAGGGTTTCGCGACCGGCGCCGCGATCAGCGCCCTCGGTTCCACCCTCCTCGACCTCGAACGTGCACCAGGACGCGGCGCCACCGTCAACAGCATCGCGCCCACCGCCGGTCTCGCACTGGGCGCCATCGGATCGAGCCTGATCAGCGAACATCTTCCCCGGCCCACCAGCACCGTGTTCCTGGTGCTCCTCGCGCTGTTCGTGATCGAGATCCTCGGCATCTGGGCCGCACCCGAGACGGCGGTCCGGCAGAAGGGTGCGCTGGCGTCGATGCGGCCGGCGCTCGCGGTCCCGTCCACCGCGCGGAGAATGCTCGTCGCCACGGGACCCTGCCTGATCGCCGTGTGGGCGCTGGGCGGCTTCTACCTGTCGCTCGGACCGTCACTCGCCCGCAACGCCCTCGACGTGCACACGTCGCTGATCGGCGCAATCATGGTCGCGACGCTCACCGGGACCGGCGCACTCGCGGTGTTCCTGCTGCGCAACGTCGCGGCGCGGCGCGTCCTGGTCGTCGGAGCGTCGGCCCTCGTCGCCGGTGTCGCCGTCACCCTCGTCGGTGCCGAAACATCCTCGGCACCCTTGATTCTCGCGGGAACCGCGGTCGCGGGCATCGGATTCGGCGCCGGCTTCCAGGGCACCATCCGCACCGTCATGCCGCTCGCCGAACCGCACGAGCGGGCGGGACTGCTGTCGAGCATCTACGTGATCGCCTACCTCGCCAACAGCGTTCCCGCGCTGGTCGCCGGATACCTCGTCGGGCAGGTCGGGCTCGTCGACACCACCCGCATCTACGGCGGACTCGTCATCGTCCTCGCCGCGGCGGCCCTCGTGCGCCGTGCACCCGTGAGTACTTCTTAACCGCCCGCGGTTAACAAGTACTCACGGGGTCTTGATCTCGCCGTACCTCGCCAGGGCCTCCTGGCGTTCGTGGGCGTGGTCGACGATCGGCGGCGGATACTCTTCGGGGCGGCCGTCTTTCAGGGCGTGGACGGCCTTCCCGGAGATGCCGCGCAGTTCGGGCACCCACCGCCGCACGTATTCGCCGTCGGGGTCGAACTTCTCCCCCTGCGTCGTCGGGTTGAACACCCGGAAGTACGGCGACGCGTCCGTCCCGGATCCCGCCGTCCACTGCCAGCCGTGCTGGTTGTTCGCCAGGTCGCCGTCGACGAGTTGGTTCATGAAGTAGCGGGCGCCCCGCCACCACGGCA
The DNA here is from genome assembly GCF_017068395.1 of Rhodococcus pseudokoreensis. Classification (NCBI taxonomy): domain Bacteria; kingdom Bacillati; phylum Actinomycetota; class Actinomycetes; order Mycobacteriales; family Nocardiaceae; genus Rhodococcus; species Rhodococcus pseudokoreensis. Next base: position 2,595,227 of record NZ_CP070619.1, read on the forward strand.
GGTGCAGATCCTTGACGAAGAACGACGCGACGATCATCCGCACCCGGTTGTGCATCCAGCCTTCGGCTTTCAGCTGGCGCATCCCGGCATCGACGATCGGGAATCCCGTCCGGCCCTCGCACCACGCCGTGTACGCCTCCTCGGCGTCGGGCCCGCTGTCGTAGCGGATGTGGTCGAAGCGGCGGTCGTAGTTTCCCCGTGCGCTGTCGGGGCGCTGGAAGAGGATGTCGGCGTAGAAGTCCCGCCACGCGAGCTGCCGCCGGTACTGCTCGGCGCTCTTGCTGCGGCGGCGGGCGAGATCGCGGAGCATCGTCCGCGGATGAATGTTGCCGTACTTCAGGTACACCGACATCCGGCTGGTCGCGTCGAGCCCGGGACGATCCCGCGCGTCCTCGTACCCGGCGAGGTCGTCCTCGCAGAACTCCGCCCACCGTTCCAGCGCCGCCGCCTCCCCCGCGGCGTACCCGTCGGATTCGGGTTCCGGGATCTGCACCCGCCGCGTCTTCACGTCGTCCGGGTCCATCCACTCCACCGTCGCGGGCCCGGTGTCGATCGGCGCGCGCCACCCGTGGTCGAGCCACTGCCGGAAGTACGGGGTGAACACGCGGTACGGTTCCCCGTCCGCCTTCGTCACGCGGCCGGGCGCCACGGCATACGGCGAACCGGTGGCCACCAGATCGACGTGCTCGGCGACGGCGGCATCCCGCTCGCGACCGTAGGGTCCGTAGTCGGCGCTGACGTGCACCTCTTCGGCCGCGACCTTCTTCGCCACCCGCGGAACCACCTCGACGGGATCGCCCTTCACCACCAGCAACCGGCCGCCGAGGCTGTCGTCCAGCGCCGCGAGGCTGCGGAACAGGAAGTCCCGGCGAGCACCGCCCGACGTCTTCAGCAGGCGATCGTCGAGGACGAACAGGCCGAGCGCACGCGCACCCGACTCGGCGACCGTGTGGAGCGTCGGCAGGTCGCCGAGCCGGAGGTCGCGGCGGAACCAGACGAGTGCGGTGTCCATGTCTGCCACGGTAACGAAATGCGGGCCGCTCAGTTGGTGGAGCGAGCCGAAGACAGCACCGACAGGTACGGGGCGTCGATGTCGTAGTGCGTGAACGCCGACAGCGCCGCGCGGGCGAACGTCCGCTGCACCGCCCACTGCCTGCCGGGCTTGGTCCGCGCGGTGATCCGCAGCGTGACCGATTCCGCGGTCACCGAGTTGACGCCCAGCAGTTCCGGGGGTTCGAGCACGTCCGCCGCGATCGCGTCACCCTTGGCCGCCTCGGTGACGGCCTCCAGCGCCACCTCGCACGCCCGTTGCACGTTGGCGGCGTGCGCGATCGGCAGATCGACCACCGCGACCGCGTACCCCTGGCTCATGTTGCCGACCCGCACGATCTCACCGTTGCGGCAGTACCAGAGGGTGCCGTTGACGTCGCGGATCGTGGTGACCCGCAGGCCCACCGTCTCGACCGTTCCCACGGCCTCGCCGAGGTCGACGACGTCGCCGACCCCGTACTGGTCCTCGAGCAGCATGAAGATGCCCGACAGGAAGTCCCGGACGAGATTCTGCGCACCGAAACCGAGTGCGACACCGATCACACCGGCGGACGCGATGAACGGCGCGACGTTGACGCCGAGGACGGCGAGCACCTGCAGCACCATCCAGACGAGCACCACGATCGACACCGTCGACTTGAGCACCGACCCGATCGTCCGGGCGCGTTGCGCGCGACGCTCGTTGACCATCGCCTCCTTGACGCCGCGCGGGGCGCGTTCCCGCAGGGGACGGAGCATGGCCGGTTTGTCCGAGGGCTCCCGGGGCCGCGTCATCCGGTCGATCATCCGGTGCAACGCGAAACGCAGCACGAGCGCCAGAACGATGTAGGCCGCGATCTCGGCCGGCCGGTGAATCAGCCAGTCACGGTTGGTTTCGGTCAGTTCGAAGGCCTGCAGCGAAGGAAACATCCCCAACGAGTGTACGGACGAGACACGCTCCGACAACTGCCATCCGCACGCTCCGCCGGTCGCGCCACGGCACAATGCAGGGGTGACCGTCACAGACTCAGCCAGTGTCCTCGTGGTCGACGACGACGAGGACGTGCGGACGTCCCTCGAACGCGGCCTGCGCCTGTCCGGATTCACCGTCCTCACGGCCGTCGACGGCGCCGACGCACTGCGGGTGGTCAGCGAACAACGCCCGGACGCGATGGTGCTCGACATGAACATGCCGGTCATCGACGGCACCGGTGTGGTGACCGCGTTGCGCGCCATGAGCAACGACATCCCGATCTGTGTGCTCAGCGCCCGCGACACCGTCGACGACCGCATCTCCGGCCTGGAGTCGGGCGCCGACGATTACCTGGTCAAGCCGTTCGTCCTCGCCGAACTGATCGCGCGGATCCGGGCGATGCTGCGGCGGCACGGAACGACGACCGCCGCGCCCGCCGATTCGCCCGCGACCCCGCCGATCCGGATCGGTGCGCTCGAGATCCGCGTGTCCGCACGCCGCGTCTTCATGGCGGGCGAGGAGGTGACGCTGACCAAGCGGGAATTCGAACTGCTCGAGGTCCTCGCCCGCAACGTCGGCATCGTGCTCAGCCGGGAGCGACTCCTCGAATTGGTGTGGGGATACGACTTCGTCGCCGACACCAACGTGGTCGACGTGTTCGTCGGCTACCTACGGCGCAAGTTCGAGGTCGGTGGTCAGCCGCGGATCCTGCACACGGTCCGCGGAGTGGGGTTCGTGCTGCGGGAACCGTCGTGAAACGGTCGTTCTCCCTCCGGACCCGCGTGGCCGCCGCGACGGCGCTGGGGGCGACGATCATCGTCGTCGCGCTCGGCATCCTGGTGTCGCTGGCGATCAACCGCAACAACCTGTCGCAACTCGACCGGCGGCTGGAGACGGCGTCCGACGTCCTCGTTCCCAATGCGGCCACCGCCGGGCTGTTCCTCGGCGCGCTGGGCGACAAGGGTGCGTTCGCCATCACGATCCGCTCCGCCGACGGCAACACCGTGCTCGTCAGCACCCCCACCCAGCTGCCCGAACTCGACCCCGGCAGGCAGACCGTCGAGGTGGGCGACACCTTATACCGGGCCTACACCGCGACCGTTCCTCTCCTCGGCACCCGGATCTCCCTGGCCGTGCCCTACGCCGAGGCGCAGGACGTGACGTCCGAGCAGCAACGGCAGGTGGCCCTCGTGGGGGTCCTCGCCGTCGCCGCCGCCAGCGGCCTCGGGTGGCTGTTCGGTGGTCGCGCGGTGCGGCCTCTCGTCGACCTGACCGGCCGCATCGTGCGGCGCGAACCGAAGCTGACACCCACGTCCTCGGGAGTGCGGGAGGCCGACGAACTGGCCTCCGCCGCGGAGTCGATGCTGCGCGACGTCGCCGAGGCGCAGGACGCGACGACCGCCGCCCTCGCGACCGCCCGCGACTTCGCCGCCGTGTCCGCGCACGAACTCCGCACACCGCTCACCGCGATGCGCACCGACCTCGAGGTCCTCACCACCCACGACCTGACGCAGCCGCAGCAGAACGAGATCCTGCGCGACCTCGCCCGGGCGCAGGGGCGGGTGGAGTCGACGCTGTCCGACCTCGAGCGCCTCGCCCGCGGCGAATTGTCCACCGACAAGGACTTCGTGGACTGCGACCTCGTCGACATCAGCGACCTCGCCGCGGAGGAGGCGATGCGTCACAATCCGGGCCTGCAGGTGACCGTCGACGCGGCCCCGGTGACGGTCCGCGGCATGCCCGGCGGTTTGCGCCTCACTCTGGACAACGCCATCAAGAACGCGGTCCGGCACGGCGGCGCCACCGCGGTGACGATCACACTGCGAGCGGCCGACGGCATCACCACCGTCGTCGTCGACGACAACGGTTCCGGGGTGCCCGAGGCCGAGCGGGCCGTGGTGTTCGAACGGTTCCACCGTGGTTCCAACGCGACGAAGAGCGGATCGGGCCTCGGCCTCGCGCTCGTCGCCCAGCAGGCGGCAATTCACAACGGCACCGCACGTTTCGAGGTCAGCCCACTCGGCGGCGCACGGCTCGTCGTGGAATTGCACACCGACACGACCCGGAAAGCGGAAAGCCCCGCCTCACCCTGAGGTGATGCGGGGCCTTCGGACCGTGGAGACTATTCCTTCACGTCCAGCAGGTCGATCATGAACACCAGCGTCTTGCCGGACAGCTGGTGTCCGGCGCCGGCGGGACCGTAGGCGAGCTCCGGCGGGATGGTGAGCTGACGGCGTCCGCCCACCTTCATGCCGGGGATGCCGTCCTGCCAGCCCTTGATGAGGCCGCGCAGCGGGAACTGGATGGACTCGCCGCGGCTCCAGGAGGAGTCGAACTCCTCGCCGGACTCGAACTCGACGCCGACGTAGTGCACCTCGACGGTGCCACCGGGGACGGCCTCGGCGCCGTCTCCGACCACCACGTCCTTGACGACCAGGTCGGTCGGGGCGGGTCCCTCTTGGAACTCGATCTCGGGCTTGGTCATGTGTCCTCCTCGATGAGGGCTCTATGGTTCGGCACAGGCGTTCGCGATCAGCGACCTGCGACGTCCTTGTAGTCACGCTCGGTGTAGCCGGTGTAGATCTGGCGCGGACGGCCGATCTTCGTAGCGGGATCTTCGTGCATCTCGCGCCAGTGTGCAATCCACCCGGGCAAGCGGCCCATGGCGAACAGAACGGTGAACATGCGCGTGGGGAAGCCCATCGCGCGGTAGATCAGACCCGTGTAGAAGTCGACGTTCGGGTACAGCTTGCGCTCGACGAAGTAGTCGTCGGTCAGCGCCGCCTCTTCGAGGGCCATCGCGATGTCGAGCAGTTCGTCGTCGCCGCCGAGCTTGTCGAGGATGGTGTGCGCCGTCTGCTTGACGAGCGCCGCGCGCGGGTCGTAGTTGCGGTAGACGCGGTGCCCGAAGCCCATGAGCTTCACGCCGTCTTCCTTGTTCTTGACCTTGCGGACGAAGTCGCCTGCGTTGCTGCCGCTGGCCTTGATCTCGTCGAGCATCTCGAGCACGGCCTGGTTGGCGCCGCCGTGCAGCGGGCCCCAGAGTGCGTTGATGCCACCGGAAATCGAGGTGAACAGGTTGGCGTCGGACGAGCCGACCAGGCGCACCGTCGACGTAGAGCAGTTCTGCTCGTGGTCGGCGTGCAGGATCAGCAGCATGTCGAGTGCCTTGGCGATCTCGGGATCGATCTCGTAGGGCTCCGCGGGGAAGCCGAACGTCATCCGGAGGAAGTTCTCGACGAGGTTCAGGGAGTTGTCCGGGTACAGGAACGGCTGTCCGACGGACTTCTTGTACGCGTAGGCCGCGATGGTCGGCAGCTTCGCGAGAAGACGGATGGTCGACAGTTCGACCTGTTCCGGGTCGGCCGGGTCCAGGGAGTCCTGGTAGTACGCGGACAGCGCATTGACGGCGCTGGACAGGACCGGCATCGGGTGTGCGTTCCGGGGGAACCCGTCGAAGAACCTCTTGAGGTCCTCGTGCAGCAGGGTGTGGCGCCGGATCCGGTCGGTGAACGACTCGAGCTGCGCCGTGGTCGGCAGCTCACCGTAGATCAGCAGGTAGCTGACCTCGATGAAAGTCGACTTGCCGGCCAGCTGTTCGATCGGGTATCCGCGGTAACGGAGGATCCCCTTCTCACCGTCGATGTAGGTGATCGAGGAGCTGGTGGAGGCGGTATTGACGAAACCCGGGTCCAGGGTGGTGTACCCGGTGCTGGCGAGCAGCTTGCCCAGTTCGATACCGTCATTGCCCTCGGTTGCCCTGGCAATGGACATCGTGTGCTCACCACCGGGGTAGGTAAGCGTGGGCTTTGTGTCATTGTCAGGCACGAAGCATCCCTCTCAAGCTCAAACCAATGAGTAACAACTTCATTCAGGTAGAAACTAGTCCCACTCTGGCGTGCCTGCCGAAGGCGGGTCCGCTCAGGGGCCGTGACGCGGCCTTCCCGCGGGATGTGCGGCGACCTCGCGGAAGGGTCGGCGAACGGGTTGGCCGAGTGTCCGATTTGCCCGCACGGCGCGGGAGCGGAATCCGTGAGGGCCAGTTGCCGGGGACTGGACTGGCCTCGTTACCTGCACCGATGCCGAGGGCGGCGGAGAACGCACGCCGTGTCACCCGATGCGGTGAGGGAAGTACAGAGAGTGGCACAAAGACCGTCGGCCGCGACGGAAGAATCCCCGCCGGACGTATCGACCGGACCGCGACCGGTGTTACACCGTCTCACCAAGTGGGCACTCGGCGGTCGAAATTCGAACCGCTACGACCCCAGCGCCGACATGCCCCACACACCGGTCCATTGCTGTCCCGGAGCGAGCACCAACTGATCGATGCCGGAGTTGAACGCATCCGGCGGGCACGTCATCGGTTCCAGGGCCAGCGCCCGGCCGCGGCCAGGGTACGCCTTGCCCGCGTCGGGGTCCGCGACGAACGCCTGCAGCCAGCCGAACTCCCGGGCCGCCCACAGGACCGTTCCGGTGCCGTCCGGTGCGCGTAATTCGTGCCGCGACCTGCCGTCCACGTCGACGTCCAGTGCGCTGAACGGGGTGTCGAGGGCCACACCCGCCAGCGCGCGGGGGCTGGTGAAGTCGTATTCGGTGCCCGCGACGGCCTGCGAACCCCCGCTGGGCAGCATGCGCTCGTCGAGCGGCAGCCGGGTGCCTGCGGACAGGCGCAGCGTGCACTCGTCGAGGGGGACGTCGCCGGCGCGGACGTAGGAGTGGAAACCCATCCCGAACGGCGCCGGGATGGCCCCGGTGTTGGTGGCGGTGTGCGTCACGGTGAGGCCGTCGTCGCCGAGTGCGTAGTCGACGGTGAGCCGCAGCGGGTACGGCCACCCCTTGTGGAGGCCGACGTCGATCGACAACTCGATGCGGTCGTCGGCGTGATTTACGACACGCCAGTCCCGGCGACGGACGAATCCGTGGCTCGCGTTGGCGAACCCCGGCTCCGTGATCTCGAGCTGGTGGTCGATGCCGTCGAAGACGAACCGGCCGTCGCGGATCCGGTTGGGCCACGGCGCGAGGATCAGCCCGGCCGACAGCGGTGGCCGGGTGCCGAGGGCCCACGTCTCGGTGAGCGCCACAGGCCCGTCCGGACCGTCCCGTTCGAGTAGCCGGAGTCCGGCACCGGTGGCCGCGATACCGGCCCGGTAGCCGCCGCCCCGGATCTCGAATCCAGCCGTGGCAGGCCTGTCCGTCTTCGACGACTGCGATTCACCCATGCATTTCAGTGTGCACGAGATCTGCACGAGATATGTGATGGCGCACAGGAACCTAGCGCGTGACCTTGTATCGCATCAGTGCCGGGAACGCGAGCGCGGCGATCACCACGCCGATGACGACGAGGACGCCGCCACCCGCTGCGGCGACGCTCGTTCCGACCGCCGCGGCCGCGGCGCCGTGCAGGACGTCGCCGATCCGCGGACCCCCGGCGACGACGACGATGAAGACGCCCTGGAGTCGTCCGCGCATCTCGTCCGTGGCGACCTGCTGGAGCATGGTGCTGCGGAACGCGGCGGAGACCATGTCGACGGCGCCGCCGAACGCGAGGAACGCCAGAGCGATCCACAACAGCGCGGGACTGCCGCCCGGTGAGGCGAGTCCCACGACGACGCCGAAGCCCACCATCGCCAGACCCCACAGCGCGATGCACACGATCACGGCGCGGCCCTGACGCCGGACCCTCGGCAGCCAACCGGAGAACACGCCGCCTGCCACCGCGCCGACGGACATCGCCGCGAACAGCAGGCCGAGCGCCACACCGCCGGAGGCCGGATCGCCGAACGTGTCGTGCGCGATCTGCGGGAACAACGCCCGCGGCATGCCGAACACCATCGCGATGATGTCGACGACGAACGACGCGAGCAGCACCTTCTGGGTGGCGAGGTAGGCGAACCCGTCGAACACCTCGCGCAGCCCGGCGCGCCGGGACTCCCCCGTCGGCGGGATGGCCGGCAGCCGGAGGACCGCCCACAGGGTGGCCAGGAGGGCGATCGAATCGACGAGATACAGCGTGGACAGCCCGACCACCGGGATCATGACCCCGGCGAGCAGCGGTCCGGCGATCGCGCCGAACTGCATGACCGTCATGTTGAGCGAGTTGGCCGCGGGCAGCTGTTCCGCCGGGATGAGCCGCGGGATGATCGCGCTGCGGGTCGGCTGGTTGACCGCGAAAAATGCCTGCTGCAGTCCCAGCAGCACGAGCACCAGCCACACGTTGTTCAGGCCGAGCGCCGCCTGCACCCAGAACAGGACCGCGGTGAGACCAAGGCCGACGGTGGTGATGGTGAGCAGTTTCCGCCGGTCCATGACGTCGGCGAGCGCGCCGCCCCACAGTCCGAACACGATCAGCGGTACCAGCGCGAAGACACCGGTCAGGCCCACGTACGCCGAGTTGCGGGTGATCTCGTACACCTGCTGCGGCACGGCGACGACGCTGAGCTGCCCGCCGATCACCGTCACGATCCCGGCCGCCCACAGGCGCCGGTAGTCCCGGTTCTGCAGCGGCGCCGTGTCGGCGAGCAGCCGCCGCTTCCTCTTCTCGGTGACGGTGTCGGTCATTCTTCCCTTAGCTCGTTTCCCATGCTCACTATTCCCGGGCGGTCACGGCTGCAGCCGCTCCACCGTCCACGAGCCGTCGGCCTGCGACGTCCGGATGCGGTTGTGCATCCGATTGGCGCGGCCCTGCCAGAACTCCACCACCGCGGGGCGGATCAGGATTCCGCCCCAGTCCGGCCGCACCGGGATGTCGACGTCGACGGGGAACCGCTCGCCCGCGTGCAGCAGCGCCGCGTCCAGTTCGGCCCGCGACGCGATCGGCCGCGACTGTTCGGACGCCCACGCGCCCAGCCTGGATCCGCGGGGCCTGCTGTGCCAGTACTCGTCCGTGACCTCGGCACTCACCCGCTCGACGGGGCCGCGGACGGTGATCTGCCGGGCGACGGGCACCCACGTGAACGTCACCGACGCGTAGGGCACCGCGTCGAGGTGGCGGCCCTTGTCCGATTCGTAGTTGGTGAAGAACAGCACGCCGTCGGCACTCAGCCCCTTGCACAGGACGGTGCGGGTGCACGGATGACCGTGCTCGTCGACGGTGCCGAGTGTCATCGCGTTGGGTTCGGGAACCCCGGCCTCCACGGCGTCCTCGAGCCACCGGCGCATCAGGGGAAGCCAGCCGTCGCTCAGCTGGTCGGCATCCAGATCGGCGTCGTCGTACCGTCCGTCGGCGCCCTGCTGCCCGTAGCCGACGCGCATGGCCGCGAGGTCCTTGTTCACCGGTTTCGGCTGTTCTGCATCTGGAGACACAGCCGAGAACGCTACTCCCGGGTATGCACTGATCTGCTCTCCGGTGACACCGGCTAAAGTTTTGGGGACCGAACCCGTCCCCTCGGATTGCAGCCGCGATCGTGCGATGCCCGGGGACGGCAAGTCGATTGCGCGGACGAGGGTGCCTGCCCATCCCGCATGCACGCCCAGCGCAATTGTCGAACGCCGAGACAGTGCCGCTCTGACCGGGGGCACTCGAACGAGGAGAGTCCACGAGCTATGTCAGCTAGCGCGGCAATACCGGACGATTTCGTCAGCGGACTGGAAGGCGTGGTCGCGTTCACCAGCGACATCGCCGAACCCGACAAGGACGGCGGCGCCCTGCGCTACCGCGGCGTCGACATCGAGGAACTCGTCTCCAAGCACGTCACGTTCGGCAACGTGTGGGCCCTACTCGTCGACGGCCGCTTCGGCCCCGGACTGCCCCCGGCCGAACCGTTCCCTCTCCCCGTGCACACCGGCGACGTCCGCGTCGACGTCCAGGCCGGCCTCGCCATGCTCGCCCCCATCTGGGGATACCAGCCCCTCCTCGACATCGACGACGACACCGCCCGCGAACAACTCGCCCGCGCCTCCGTCATGGCCCTGTCCTACGTCGCCCAGTCCGCCCGCGGCATCTACCAGCCCGCCGTCCCGCAGCGGCGGATCGACGAGGCCAAGACCGTCACCGAACGGTTCATGGTCCGCTGGAAGGGCGACCCCGACCCCGCCCACGTCGCCGCCATCGACGCCTACTGGGTCTCCGCCGCCGAACACGGCATGAACGCCTCCACCTTCACCGCCCGCGTCATCGCCTCCACCGGCGCCGACGTCGCCGCCTCCCTGTCCGGGGCCATCGGCGCCATGTCCGGCCCGCTGCACGGCGGCGCCCCCGCCCGCGTCCTGCCGATGATCGAGGACACCGAGAAGTCCGGCGACGCCCGCGCCCTGGTCAAGGGCATCCTCGACCGCAAGGAAAAGCTGATGGGCTTCGGGCACCGCGTCTACCGCGCCGAAGACCCCCGCGCCCGGGTGCTGCGCGCCACCGCCAAACGCCTGAACGCACCCCGCTACGAGGCGGCCGCCGCCCTCGAGCAGGCCGCCCTCGCGGAACTGCGCGAACGCCGCCCCGACCGGGCCATCGAGACGAACGTCGAATTCTGGGCCGCGGTCATCCTCGACTTCGCCGAGGTCCCGGCGCACATGATGCCGGCGATGTTCACCTGTGGCCGCACCGCCGGCTGGTGCGCCCACATCCTCGAGCAGAAGCGCCTCGGCAAACTCGTCCGCCCGGCCGCCATCTACACCGGGCCCGCACCCCGCACCCCCGAGTCCGTCGAGGGCTGGGACCAGATCGCCCACACCAGCTGACCGTCTCCCCCGCCTGAATCAGTAAGGAACAGAAAGTAGCGATGACCTCCACACCGATCATCCCCGCAGACCTCCTGCCCGCCGACGGACGGTTCGGCTGCGGACCCTCCAAGGTTCGCCCCGAACAGTTGCAGTCGCTGGTCGAGGTGGGCGCCTCGGTGTTCGGCACCAGCCACCGCCAGAAGCCCGTCAAGGACGTCGTCGCCAGCGTGCGGTCCGGCCTCGCCGATCTGTTCTCCCTGCCCGAGGGTTACGAGGTGGTGCTCGGCAACGGTGGCACCACCGCGTTCTGGGACGCGGCCGCGTTCGGCCTGATCCGGGAGAAGTCGCTGCACCTCACGAACGGCGAGTTCAGCTCCAAGTTCGCGTCGGTCGCGAAGAACAACCCGTTCATCGGTGACCCGATCGTCGTCTCCGCCGACCCGGGCAGCGCACCCGAGCCGGTCTCCGATCCGTCCGTCGACCTCATCGGCTGGGCGCACAACGAGACGTCCACCGGTGTCGCGATCCCCGTCTCGCGTCCCGCGGGCTCGGAGAACGCACTCATCGCCATCGACGCCACGTCCGGCGCCGGCGGCCTGCCGGTGAACGTCGCCGACGCCGACGTGTACTACTTCGCGCCGCAGAAGTGCTTCGCCGCGGACGGTGGACTGTGGATCGCGCTGATGAGCCCGAAGGCGCTCGAGCGGGTCGCGGAGATCAAGGATTCGGGTCGCTGGACCCCCGACTTCCTGTCGCTGCCCATCGCCGTGGACAACAGCTCCAAGGACCAGACGTACAACACGCCTGCGGTCGCGACGCTGCTGCTGCTCGCCAACCAGATCGAGTGGCTGAACGGCAACGGCGGCCTCGACTGGGCCACGTCGCGTACCGCCGATTCGTCCTCGCGCCTGTACCAGTGGGCCGAGGCCAGCGATTACGCCACGCCGTTCGTCACCGATCCCGGCCACCGCTCGCAGGTCGTCGGCACCATCGACTTCGACGACAAGGTCGACGCCGCCCAGGTGGCGAAGATCCTGCGGGCCAACGGCGTCGTCGACACGGAGCCGTACCGCAAGCTGGGCCGCAACCAGCTGCGCGTCGGCATGTTCCCGGCGATCGACCCCGAGGACGTCTCGCAGCTCACGAAGAGCATCGACTGGGTCGTCGCGCAGCTCGGCTGAGTCCCGGCACCTACGACCGTCAGCCCCCGGCACCGAAGCGCCGGGGGCTGACGGCGTCTCCGGGTCAGTCCGTGTCGAGGAAGCGGTGGAACGGCGCGAGCGCCTCGTCGCCGAGATGCGGCCCGCTCACCTGGATCTCGACGCTCGCCGCATCGAGCACGTCGGCGCAGCCCAGCGTGAACCGCGGCCCGTCCGGGAGGATCCGGGAGAAGTCCGCGGACGAGGCCGCGTAGACCACCCGCGCGATCCCGGCCCACACCATCGCCGCACTGCACATCGGGCACGGCTCCCCGCTCGCGTACATGGTGGCTCCGACGAGGTCGCCCGTCCGGCCCTCACCGCAGGCGGTGGTGATCGCGTCGAGTTCCGCGTGCTCGGTGACGTCGGCGGACGTCGCCACGGAGTTGGCGCCCTCACTGATCACGTGACCGTCTGCGCCGACCGCGACCGCACCGAACGGCCTGTTGCCCGCGTCCCCCGTCTCGTCGGCGAGTTCGATGGCCCGCCGCAGGTGGGCAAGGTCCACGTCGTCGATATCGCTCTGGCTCATCGACTCAGATCCACTTCTGTTCCGACGCCCCGTTGCCGGGCTGTGTCGATCAGTATGCGCGCCGCGGCGCGGTCCTGGAGGCCGATCCCGACGGAGTTGTACCGCGCGATCGACCCCGTCCAGGTCACCCGCACGAGGCAGCGCACACCCCGCAGGAAGGAACGATCGGGAAACGAGGAAGCGTAGCGCGCAGCCGAATCCGGGACGGGATTTACCCGCGCGTGTCCTGCCGCGCGGGCTGTCACGAATGAATTACAGTTGCCGGGGTGCAGAGTCGCGAGCCGGCGCGATAAGGAGGTCAACGTGCGAGAGCTTCGAGTGATCGGTCTCGAGCCCGATGGATCGCACGTCGTGTGCGCAGATGCCAGTACCGGCGAAAAATTCCGGCTTCCCGCCGATGACAAACTCCGCGCCGCATCCCGCGGGGACATCGCTCGACTCGGCCAGATTGAGATCGAAATGGACAGTCAGCTCAGGCCCCGAGAGATCCAGGCCCGCATCCGTGCCGGCGCCTCCGTCGAACAGGTTGCCGACGAGGCCGGTATCCCCCTGGCGAAGGTGGAGCGTTTCGCGTATCCGGTTCTGCTCGAACGTTCCCGTGCGGCCGAGATGGCGCAGGGCGGACACCCGGTGCGCGACAACGGCCCCGCCGTTCCCACTCTCGCCGAGATCGTCACGCAGGCGTTCCGCGCGCGGGGACACAACATCGACGACGCCACCTGGGACGCGTGGCGCGACGAGGACAATCACTGGGTCGCCCAGCTGCAGTGGCAGGCCGGTCGGACCACCAACGCGGCGCACTGGCGGTACCAGCCGGACGCGCACGGTGGCACCATCGTCGCGCTCGACGACACCGCGTTCGACCTGATCGACCCCGACTTCGGCCGTCCGCTGCGCGGATTGGCGCCGGTGGCGTCGGACGAACCGGAGCAGCTCGAGCTCGCCGAGTTCCCCACCGAGGTGGAGGTGCCGACGATCGAGCCCGAGGAGATCATCGAGGCCGACGTCACCGAGGAGCCCGAGGACGAGCCCGCGTCGCCCGAGGAGCCGGCCGCACCCAAGATCGCCCCGCACCAGACGAACAACAAGGACAAGCGCGGCAAACCCGCCCTCCCCTCGTGGGATGACGTCCTGCTCGGTGTCCGCAGCAGCGGACGCTGACCGTCGGCGCGGTAAGCAGGCCGGGAACACGGTCGGGGTCGTACTCTTTCAGGAAGACACCGGAAGAGGGGGATGACCGTGGGGGCCAAGGTATCAACGATCTGGTACGTCGACGTCCCCGACCCTGCGGCTGTTCTGCGCGCTCACCCCGAGCCTGACCTCGCTGCGGCGCGGCGACTCGCCGCCCGCCTCCATCCCGATCTGGCGGCCACCCCCACGGGCCCGGTTCCGCTGGCCGAGGCCGCGCGACTCGATGCCGCCGGGACCGTGCACATCGGTACCTACGCCGGCGTCACCGTCGTGTGCGGGCCCGACCTTGCCGTTCCCCGGCCGTCGACCCTGCCCGGAACCCGCATCCGGCCCACCGAATCCGCGAAGACGTACTACGTCGCATCCAAGCCCGACATCGCGTGGGGCTCGTTCGCGATGTGGGAGGACGGGCACCTGATCCGCGCGTTCAGCGCGACGCCGGTGCACATCCACGAAGACCTCGGCATCCCCCTGGTATGGGAGCGACCGTTCTGGGCGGGCGACTTCCCGCTCGAACACCCGCCGGGCGTGCTGCCCGACCCACAATCGCTGCCGTTCCACCCGCAGCAGTTCGCCGAGGGCGCCAACCGGGAATGGCTGAACTTCCGGTACACGGGCGCCCCGGAGGGCACCGAGATCGACCCGAAGAAGATCACCGTGCTCGGGTTCGCCGTCCACCTGCCCGGCGAGGGTCCGGTCGAATCTCCCGCCGAGGTAGAACAACCTGCTGAGGTCGAACAACGCGCCCCCGAGCCGGTTCCCACGCCCGCTCCACCGCCGCCCGCTCGCAAGGGCGGACTGCTCCGCCGCTACTTCGGCTTCTGACGCCAGCCGGAGTCAGGCGGCCCCGACGAGCAGCGCCGACCAGCCGGCGAGAACTCCGGCCGCGGCGCCGTACACCAGCCACCGCCACACCGGTGTCCGGCGCAGTCGCCACACCGACGGCGCGACCCCGGCCACCACGACGAGTTCGAGGACCACCGCCAGTGCCGGGTTGATCCGGGCGAGCTGCGAGCCGAACGCCATGATCGCGACGGCCACCACCGCCGCGGCGAACGCTGCCACGAGAAGTCCGGTGAACCACGGTGTTTCCGCCGGCGGCGGCGGCGGATACGCGGAATGAGGGGGCAGCATCCTCACCGGCCCGTGCGGACGCGCTCGTAGAACGCCATCGCCGCCGCCGTCGCGACGTTGAGCGAATCCGTTCCGGGCGCCATCGGGATGCGGGCACGAATGTCGGTGGCGCGCATGGCGTGTTCGGTGAGTCCGGGCCCTTCTGCGCCCAGCAGCAGCGCCACCTTCTCCCCCGTCATCGCCTCGGCCAGCGTCACCGCCTCGGGGTTCGGGGTCAGCGAGATCAGCTGGAACCCCCGCTCCCGCAACGCGTCCAGATCGTGCGGCCACTTCGTCACGTGCGCGAACGGAACCCGGAGGACGTGCCCCATCGACACCCGGACCGCCCGGCGGTACAGCGGGTCGGCGCACCCCTTGCCGAACACCACGGCGTCGACGCCGAGCCCCGCGGCGTTGCGGAACATCGAGCCCAGGTTCTCGTGATCGTTGACGCCCTCGAGCACCGCGACCGTCCGGGAGTGCTCGAGCACATCCGACAGTTCGAGGGGTGCGGGGCGACGCGCCGCCGCGAGCACACCCCGGTTGAGGTGGAACCCGACGACCTCGGCCATGACGTCCGCCGTCGTCCGGTAGAACGGCACGTCCACGCCGTCGAGATCGTCGGCCAGTTCCTCCAGCCGCCGATCGACGCCGAGCAGACCGATCGGGTCGAACCGGGACGCCAGCAGTCGCTGCGCCACCAGCACACCCTCCGCGATCACCAGACCCTTGCCCTCGGGGAGGTCGGGACGCCGGTCCGAGGAGTTGAGATCGCGGAAGTCGTCCAGCCTGGTGTCGGCCGGATCTGTTATGTCGATGACGTGAACCACCGGTCCATATTGCCGTATGCGGGGCGTCACAGCGTTGACTCCCCTCCGCCGGGCGCGAAAGCTCGAAGGAATGAAGCACCTGCACGGACGCACGGCTCTGGTGACCGGCGCCTCCGGCGGTCTCGGCCGCGTCGTCGCCCGGGCCCTGGCCCGCGAGGGTGTCGCCGTCGCCGTGTCCGGCCGGCGTGAGGACCGACTCGCGGAACTCGTGGCGGAACTGCGTGCGCTCGGTGCGCGCGCCGAGGCCGTGCCTGGGGACCTGAACCGACTGGACCTGCTCGATGCGCTGATCGAACGCACCGAGGCAGCTGTCGGCCCCCTCGACGTCCTGGTGAACAACGCGGGTGTGGAGAACGTCTCGGCCTACACCCGGCTGGATCCCGCCGAGCTCACCGCCATGGTCGACGTAAATCTCACCGCACCACTGCTTCTCACTCGCCGGGTGCTGCCCGGGATGCTCGACCGCGGCCTCGGTCACGTGGTGTTCGTGTCGTCGCTGGCAGCGAAGATCGGTCCGGCGTACTGCGCGCCGTACGCCGCGACGAAGGCCGGCCTGATCGGTCTCACCCAGTCGCTGCGCGCGGAGTACGCGGGCGCTCCGGTCGGCTTCTCCGTCGTGTGTCCCGGGTTCATCGCGGGCGACGGCATGTACCAGCGGATGACGGAACGCGGAATCAGGGCCGGCCGGATGGCGGGCGAGACCAGCACCGACAAGGTCGCCGCCGCCGTGATCCGGGCGATTCGGCGGGACCTGCCGGAGGTCGTCGAGAGCGGAGCACCGATCCGCCCCCTGCTCGCCCTGGCCCAGATCGCGCCGGGACTCGCCGAGCGGGTGGCCGCGCGGTTCGGCGCCACCGAGATGTTCCGGCGGTTGAGCGAGGACCGCGGCCGGGTGGACCCGGATGGTTGACGGCATGCTCGGTTGACGGCGTGCACCGTGGCCCGAGTCGGGTACCGGGGCGTGGGCACTGATCTAGGCTCGCGGACGTGAGTGATTCCACGCCGACGGTCGGTTCGCCCGCGGAACTGGCGCGGGCGCTGGGCGCCACCGGTTACCTCGCCGACGACGGCGTCGCGATGGCCGCGTTCCTCGCCATACGTATGGGACGGCCCCTGTTCTGCGAGGGCGAACCCGGCACCGGCAAGACGTCGCTCGCGGCCGCGTTGTCGGAGGCGTTCGGCCTGCCGCTGATCCGGTTGCAGTGCCACGAGGGCATCGACGCCGCGCAGGCGCTCTACGACTGGGACTTCCCGCGGCAACTGCTGCATCTGCGGACGCTGGAGGCGGCGAGCGACGGATCGCTCGAGGCCGACTCCGTCGAACGCTCCCTGTACACCGAGCGGTTCCTGCTGGCGCGGCCCCTGCTGCGGGCCCTCACCGAGGCGCCGTGCGTGCTGCTCGTCGACGAGATCGACCGCGCCGACGACGAGTTCGAGGCGTTCCTGCTGCAGGTCCTCGACGAGAACGCCGTCACCATCCCCGAACTCGGCGAGGTGCGGGCGGCGACACCGCCGCTGGTGGTGCTCACGTCCAACCGCACCCGCGAGGTGCACGACGCCCTCAAGCGCCGCTGCCTGTACCACTGGCTCGAACACCCGGATCTGGCGCGGGAGGTCGCGATCCTGCGCCGCCGCATCCCCGGCATCGGGGCCGAACTCGCCGGCCAGGTCGCCCACGCCGTCCGCTCCCTGCGCGAGATGGAACTGCTCAAGCCGCCGGGGGTGGCCGAGTCGCTGGACTGGGCGCGTGCACTGCAGGAACTCGATCGGGACGTGCTGGACGCGGAGACCGCGGCCGCGACGCTCGGCGCCGTCCTCAAGTACCGCGAGGACCTCGAACGCGTGGCCCGGGCGGGACTGGACCGGCTCCTGGCGGGGTGAGCACCGTGCCCGCGAACCCGGACGCCGGCGACCCGCTGGTGGGATTCGCCGGGTTCGCGCACGCCCTCGCGGCGGCGGGACTGCCGGTCGCGTCGGATGCCGTCGCCGCATTCACGCGGGCGCTGTGCCAGGTGGATGTGGGCGATCCGGGCCAGGTGTACTGGGCGGGTCGCGCGACCCTGTGCCGCGGTCCCGACGACATCCCCCGGTACGACGCGGCGTTCGAGGGCTGGTTCGGCGGTACCGTCCCGTTGCACACGCCGCGGTCCGGGGAGCAGCCCCGACGGGCCAGAACCGCCGCTCTGACCTCGACGGACGGCGGCGACACCGGTGGGGACGCACCGCGGCTGAGGGTCGCGGCCGACGACGCCGAGGTGTTGCGCCACCGGGACATCGCCGACCTCACCGCGGCCGAGCGCGCGCACCTCGCCGAGCTGATCGCCACCCTGCGCCCGCGGCCCCCGACCCGCCCGGCCGTCCGGATGCGCCCCGCCCGCCGGGGCGCCGTCGATCCGCGGCGCACGGTGCGGGACATGCTCGCGGCGGGCGGCGAAGCGGTGCGGCCGAGCCACCACCGCAAGGCCACCCGGCCGCGCCGGATGGTGCTGCTGATCGACGTGTCCGGATCGATGAGCCCGTACGCCGACGCGCTCCTGCGATTCGGTCACGTCGTCGCGCGGAGCAACCCGGCGGGCACCGAGGTGTTCTCGCTGGGCACCCGGATGACCCGGCTGTCCCGGGCGCTGCGGGTCCGCGACCCGGAAATGGCACTGGCCGCCGCGAGCCGGGCAGTGCCCGACTGGGCGGGCGGCACCCGCCTCGGCGAGACGCTTCGCGCCTTCCTGGACCGCTGGGGCCGGCGCGGGGTGGCCCGCGGCGCCGTCGTGGTGATCTTCTCCGACGGCTGGGAGCGCGGCGACCCAACCCTGCTCGCGGAGCAGATGGCTCAGCTGCGCCGGCTCGCCCACGCCGTGCTGTGGGTGAATCCGCACGCCGGCGCGGACGGGTACGAACCGGTGCAGTCCGGGATCGTCGCCGCGCTGCCGTATGTCGACCGGCTCCTCGCAGGCCACAGTCTCGCGACGCTGCAGGAATTGCTCGAGGTGGCGCGCCGGACGTGACCGATCCGGAAACGGTTCCCCGATTCGGGGTGTTGTTCGGGCCCGGTCGGCGCAGAGTAGGACGTATCACCTGAGGCTCTCGGCTTTGGAGGCGCGATGCGCATCACCGTCACCGTCGACGGAACGGCATACACGGACGACGTCGAACCACGACTGCTCCTCGTCCATTATCTTCGGGATCGGCTCGGCAAGGTCGGCACCGTCATCGGCTGCGACACCGGGAACTGCGGGGCGTGCACCGTTCATCTGAACGGTCACAGCGTCAAGTCCTGCTCGGTGCTCGCCGTGCAGGCCGACGGCGGTGACGTCCTCACCATCGAGGGCCTGTCCCGCAACGGGAAATTGCACCCCGTGCAGCAGGCGTTCCGCGACAACCACGCCCTGCAATGCGGCTACTGCACACCCGGCATGATCATGCAGACTCTCGACCTGCTTGCCGAGGAACCCGACCCGGACGAGCGGACGGTGCGGCTGGGGTTGGAAGGCAACCTGTGCCGCTGTACCGGGTACCAGAACATCGTCAGCGCGGTGCAGGACGCGGCGCAGCGGTTGCGCGGCGGCAGCACCGCCGAAACACCGAAGGACGCGAAGACCAACACCGCGCCGGGAGGTGTGCGATGACCGCCACCACCGAACCGGAAATCGGCAAGGCCCGCAGACGCAAGGAAGACGAACACCTGATCACGGGCCGCACCCGCTGGACCGACAACCTCGTCCTGCCCGGCATGCAGCACCTGGCGATCCTGCGCAGCCCGTTCGCGCACGCCCGCATCACCGGAATCGACACCTCCGCCGCCCGCGACCTGCCCGGGGTCGTCGCCGTCCTCACCGGCGCCGACCTCGCCGACGAACAGGGCAGCCTGCCGTGCGCCTGGCCGATCACCCCGGACATGAAGTCGCCGCCCGCCCCGTCCCTCGCGGTCGACCGGGTGAACTTCGCAGGCGAGGCCGTCGCGGTCGTGGTGGCGCGCAGCGCCTACGAGGCGCACGACGCTCTCGAGGCGATCGACGTCGAATACGACGACCTGCCGGTCGTGCTGGACCTCGCGTCCGCGGCCGCCGACGGCTCCGAACTCGTGCACCCCGATCTCGGGACGAACGTCAGTGCCACCTGGACCTTCGATTCCGCGGAGGCCGGTACCGGCGGCGACGTGGAGGACGCCATCCGCGACGCCGAGGTACTCGTCGAACGCACGTTCCGGCAGCAGCGGCTCATCCCGGCGTTCATGGAACCCCGCTCGGTGGTGGTCGACCCGACCGGCGCCCAGATCACGATGTGGTCGGCCACGCAGATCCCCCACATCCTGCGGCTCATGCTCGCGATGACGCTCGACATCCCGGAGCACAAACTGCGCGTCGTCGCCCCGGACGTCGGCGGCGGTTTCGGCGGCAAGCTGCAGGTGACGCCCGAGGAGGTCATCGCGCTGCTCGTCGCGCGGCGACTGGGCAAACCGGTCAAGTACACCGAGTCCCGCAGCGAATCGATGGTCGCGGCCCATCACGGTCGCGACCAGATCCAGAAGCTGACGCTGGCCGCCCGCCGCGACGGCACCGTCACCGGGATGAAGGTGGAACTGCTCGCCGACATGGGCGCGTACCTGCGGCTGGTCACCTCGGGGGTGCCGATCCTGGGCGCGTTCATGTTCAACGGCATCTACAAGTTCCCTGCGTATCACTTCACGTGCACCAATGTGTTCACGAACAAGGTGCCCACCGACGCGTACCGCGGGGCGGGGCGCCCGGAGGCGACGTTCGCGATCGAGCGGATGATGGACGAACTCGCGACCGAGTTGTCGCTCGACCCACTGGAGTTGCGGGCGAAGAACTGGATCACCCACGAGGAGTTCCCGTTCGACACCGTCGCGGGCCTGACATACGACTCCGGCAATTACGAGGCCGCCACCGCGCACGCGCGAGAGTTGTTCCACTACGACGGTCTGCGCCGCGAGCAGGCGGAGCGCCGCGAGCGGAAGGACCCGGTGCAACTGGGCATCGGGGTGTCCACGTTCACCGAGATGTGCGGGCTGGCGCCGTCGCGCACCCTCGGCGCGCTGGCCTACGGGGCCGGCGGGTGGGAGCACGCGGCGATCCGGATGCTGCCCACCGGCAAGGTCGAGGTGGTCACCGGTTCCTCCGCGCACGGCCAGGGCCACGAGACCGCGTGGAGCCAGGTGGTCGCGGATCAGCTCGGGGTTCCGTTCGAGGACGTCGAGGTGCTGCACGGCGACACCCAGACCTCGCCGCGCGGGATGGACACGTACGGTTCCCGGTCGCTGGCGGTCGGTGCGATCGCGGTGGTGAAGGCCGCCGAGAAGGTGATCGCGAAGGCCAGACCCATCGCGGCGCACCTGATGGAGTGCGCCGAGGACGATCTCGAGTTCACCGACGGCCGGTTCCGGGTGAAAGGCACCGAGAAGGCGGTCGGCATCGCCGACGTCGCGCTCGCCGTGTTCGCCGCGCACGATCTGCCCGACGGTGTGGAGCCGAACCTGGACTCGGAGGCGGCGTACGACCCGGAGAACTTCTCGTTCCCGCACGGCACGCACCTGTGCGCGGTGGAGGTCGACACCGAGACCGGGAAGGTCCGCATCCGCTCCTACGTGTGCGTCGACGACATCGGGCACGTGGTCAACCCGCTGATCGTGGAGGGGCAGGTGCACGGCGGACTCGCGCAGGGCATCGCGCAGGCCCTGTACGAGGAGGCGGTGTACGACGAGTCCGGCACCCTGCTGTCGGGTTCGTTCGCCGAGTACTCGGTTCCGTCGGCGGCGGATCTGCCGTCGTTCACCACGGGCCGCACCGAGACCCCCGCGACCGGTAACCCGCTGGGCGTCAAGGGGGTCGGCGAGGCGGGGACGATCGCGTCCACCCCGGCCGTCGTCAACGCCGCCCTCGACGCGGTCCGGCAGTTCGGGGTGCGTGACATCGAGATGCCGTTGACGCCGATGCGGGTCTGGCGTGCCGTCCACACCGCTCAGGAAGGTGCCCGATGATTCCGTCGAGCTTCGATTACGTCGCCCCGACCTCCGTCGACCAGGCGGTGGCCGCGCTCGCCGAGGCCGGCGAGGACGCCAAGATCCTCGCGGGCGGGCAGAGCCTGCTGCCGGTCCTGCGGCTGCGGCTGTCCTCGCCGAGCGCCCTCGTCGACCTGGGCCGGATCGGTGAGTTGCGCGGCGTGCGCGAAGACGGGGACAGCATCGTGATCGGCGCGATGACCACGTACTACGACGTGATCCGCAACCCGCTCGTGCACGAGCACGCACTGCTGCTCGTCGAGGCGGGCCGCACCGTCGCCGATCCGCAGATCCGGCACCGCGGCACGCTGGGCGGTGCTCTCGCGCATGCCGATCCGGCGGGTGACCTGTGCGCACCCGCGCTGGCCCTGGACGCCACCCTGACCGTGGCGGGTACCGCGGGTAGACGGACCATTGCGGTCGCCGACTTCTTCGAGGGTTACTACACCACCACGATGCGACCGGACGAGATCCTCGTGGACGTCCGGATCCCGAAACACACCGGTTGGGAGGCGCGGTACGAGAAGTTCAACACGGTCGCGGAGGCCTGGTCGATCGTGGGGGTGGCCGCGACGATCCAGGTGGACGGCGGCACGATCCGGCAGGCGCGGGTGGCGCTGACCAACATGGGGTCGGTGCCGGTGCGTGCTCGCGGCGTCGAGGACGCGCTCGTCGGAAAGGCCGCGGACCCGGAGTCGATCCGGGCGGCGGCCGAGCACGCCGCCGAGGGCACCGACCCCGTCACCGACGGCAACGCCGACGCCGAGTACCGCACCCACCTCGCGAGAGTGCTGACCCGGCGGGCCGTGGCGACGGCGGTCGGCGTCTGAACGGCCCGGCCGTCAGGACCGCGGGTCGCGGCTGGCCTCCACCGCCTGTTCGGTGGCGTCGCAGACCACGACGGGGCGCGGTTCGGGCACGTTGCGCAATTCGATCACCGGGAGGTGGCGCCCGGCGTCCGGTCTGCGCACCTTGATCCACACCCGCTGGTGCCGCATCAGGTACAGGGCCGCGCCGATGCCGCTGACCAGGGAGATCGCGCCGCCGATCACGAGCGGGGCGCGGGGGTCGAGGACGTCGGCCAACCAGCCCAGAACGGGACTGCCCAGCGGGGTGCCGCCGAGGAAACAGAGCATGTAGATGCCCATCACCCGGCCGCGCATCTCGGACGGCACGGACATCTGCAGAATGTTCATCGCCGCCGTCGTGAACGTCAGGGTGAGCGCACCGGTCGGGACGAGCATGATCGCGACCAGCGCATACGTGGGCATCACTCCGACCAGGATCTCGAACGCCCCGAACGCGGCCGCGGCCCCGAGGAACGTGCGCAGCCGCGGCGGGGTCCTGCGTTTCGCGGCGATCGTGGCACCGGCGAGCGTGCCCACGGCGAGAGTGGTCGACAGCAGTCCGTAGGCGTCCGCACCGCGCTCGAACGTGTTGCGGGCGAGAACGGCGAGACTGATCGGGAAATTCAGCCCGAACGTGGACACCATGAAGATCGCCACCATCAGCACCCGCAGGTCGGCGCGACTCCATACGTAGCGGAAACCCTCCCGGACCTGCCCTTTCCCGCGTTCCGCCTGGGGCGCCGTGAACAGGTCGCGGGCGTTCATCATCAGCAGGGCGATGAGCACACCGGTGAACGTGCCGACGTTGAGCAGGAACACCCAGCCCGTGCCGATGAGGGTGATCAGCACACCGGAGATCGCCGGGCCGATGATCCGGGCCGTGTTGAACGTCATGGAGTTCAGGGCGATGGCGTTGGGCAGCGAGTCCTTGCCGACCATCTCGATGGTGAACGACTGCCGCGCCGGCGCGTCGATCGCGGACGCGCAGCCCATCAGGAACGCGATGAGGTAGACGTGCCACAGGGCGACCAGTCCGCCGACGTCGAGCAGGCCGAGCACCAGCGCGCACAACGCCATCGACACCTGTGTCGCGATGAGGATGCGCCGCTTGTCGTACCGGTCGGCGAGGACGCCGCCCCACACGGACAGAAACAGGGTCGGGCCGAACTGCAGTGCCATCACGATCCCGACCGCGAGAGCGTTGCCGTTCGACAACGTCAGGACGAGCCAGTCCTGCGCCACCCGCTGCATCCACGTGCCGACGAGGGAGACGATCTGCCCCGACGCCCACAACCGGTAGTTCCGGGTGCGGAGAGCGACGAACATGCCGGTCTTCGGCTGGTCTGGGGCGGTGGTCTCGGGTTCGGGCGGCACCCTTCCATCTTGCTCCCGTCACCGGAATGCCTTCGACCTGCCCCTGTGCGCGCCTCGGTGGCAGGGCGACTGGAGGTGCCGATTGCGTTCTCCGGCAGATGATTTGCTCCGCGACTTCGCGGAAACGGAAACCTGGCCCAGGTTCCGGGGAGCCGAATGCCGTTGCACTACTGGGCAGCTGCCGATCAGTTGCGGCGGTTCACTCCGAGTCGGCGACGATGGACGTGATGATGCCGACCGCGTCGCGGAGGGTCTTCAGCTGAGACTCGTCGAGCCCGGACAGCCGCTCGTTCATCCACGCCTCGCGGGCGTGGGTCTCGTCGGCGATCAGCGCGTGACCGGCGTCCGACAGCGTGACGATGATCTGGCGTCCGTCGGTGGGATGCGGTGCCCGCTCGACCAGTCCCAGTTCGACCAGCGACGCGATGACCCTGGTCATCGACGGCGGCTGCACCTTCTCGCGCGCCGCGAGATTGCCCGGCGTCATGGCGCCGTCGCGGGCGAGGGTGGCCAGTGCCGACAGCTGGGTCAGCGATACCTGGGCGTCGACGCGGCGCCCACGCAGGTGACGCGTGAGGCGCACGACAGCCAGGGAGAGGTCGCTGGCGAGTGCTCGCGTATCCGTGGTCACGGGAATGACAATACGGGACCGATCGGCCGCCGTTTACGTTACTGCGTCGGTGATCGGACCGACCGCGAAGTAGGCCACGAACAGAAGCGCCACCACCCACATCAACGGGTGAATCTTCTTGA
The DNA here is from genome assembly GCF_017068395.1 of Rhodococcus pseudokoreensis. Classification (NCBI taxonomy): domain Bacteria; kingdom Bacillati; phylum Actinomycetota; class Actinomycetes; order Mycobacteriales; family Nocardiaceae; genus Rhodococcus; species Rhodococcus pseudokoreensis. Next base: position 2,619,740 of record NZ_CP070619.1, read on the forward strand.
TACCACCGCTCGCAGCATTGAGCACGACCCACGAGACGAATCCGACGCCGATGCCGTTGGCGATCGAGTACGTGAACGGCATGACGATGATGGTGAGGAACGCGGGCAGCGCGATCGAGAACTTCGTGAAGTCGATGTCCCGGACCTGGCCGATCATCATCGCGCCCACCACGACCAGCGCGGGCGCGGCCGCCTCGATCGGCACCACCGAATACAGCGGGGTCAGGAACATCGCGGCCAGGAACAGCAGTCCCGTCACCACATTCGCGAGTCCGGTGCGGGCGCCCTCGGCGATACCGGAAGCGGATTCCACGAAGACCGTGTTGGACGACGCGGAGGCCCCGCCGCCGACGATCGCGCCGGTGCCCTCGACGACGAGGGCCCGTCCGATGTTGGGCAGGTTGCCGTCCTCGTCCGTGAGGCCTGCCTCCTTGCCGAGCCCGGTCATCGTGCCCATGGCGTCGAAGAAGTTGGCGAGCACGAGCGTGAACACCAGCAGGCTGGCCGCGAGCACGCCGATGCGCGTGAACGCCCCGAAGATGCTGACGTCGCCGACGAGGCTGAGGTCCGGAAGTTCCGCCAGCACTTCGGGAGCGGCCGGAACGCTGAGGTTCCAGCCGTGGGGGTTCACGCCGAGCGACGGTCCGACACCGGCGACGGCCTCGATGATCGCGGCCAGCACGGTGGTGACGACGATGCCGATCAGCAGGCCGCCGCGCACCTTGCGCACCACCAGGACACCCATCAGCAGCACACCGAACACGAACGTCAGGGTCGGCCAGGAGGAGATCGATCCGTTGATGCCCAGGCCGACGGGGACCGTGGTGCCCGCGACGTCGGGGATGCGCCGCACGAACCCGGCGTCGACGAGACCGATGAACGCGATGAACATGCCGATACCGGCGGCGATGGCGGATTTCAGCTCGGCGGGAATGGCATTGAAGACGGCCGTCCGGAAACCGGTGAGCGCCAACACGACGATGATGACACCGTCGATCACGACGAGACCCATCGCCTCCGGCCAGGTGACCTGCGGCGCGATGGTGACGGCGAGGAGACTGTTGATGCCGAGGCCCGCCGCGATCGCGAAGGGGTAGTTCGCGACGACCCCGAACACGATGCTCATCAGTCCCGCCACCAGGGCTGTGACCGCGGCCACCTGGTTCACGGGGAGGATGTTGCCGAGGACGTCCGTCTTGGCGACGGCGTCGTCCGGGGAGAAGCTGCCGAGGATCAGCGGGTTCAGCACCACGATGTACGCCATCGCGACGAACGTCACCACGCCGCCGCGAATCTCCGCGCCTACCGTCGAACCACGCTCGGTGATCTTGAAGTAGTTGTCGAGCAGTTTCGGAGCAGCACCCATTGTTCAGTCCCCATCGCCAGAAGTCGCGCGTCGCCCTTGGAGATTAGGGCACCACGGCGAGGGTAGCGTTCATTCGGTGAACGAAACCGCAGATCGCCGACCCCTCACTCAGCGCCTCGCCGACCCGCGACCTGCGCTGATACTGGGCACCACTCTGTGGGCGGTCGCGACGGTCGTGGTGATCGTCACGGGCAACCGGTGGTCGGATGCGCTTCCGACGTGTATAGCCGGTGTCGTCGTCGGATTCCTCGGGTACGGATTGTTCGCGTTGCAGCGGCGGGCGGCGCGGCGCGGCAGCCGCGGGGCGCAGCAGGGCCTGCTCGAGTGATACAGCAGGGACTCGATCTGTCCTAGGCGCGGCGGGGCCGGGTGCGGGTCAGCAGGATCCAGAACGCCGCCCACAGCGCGCCGAAGGCCCACCCGGCGAGGACGTCGGTCATCCAGTGCGCGCCCAGGTAGACGCGCGACAGCCCCACGGCCAGCGGGTACAGCACCAGCAGGAAGACGAGCGTGCTCCGGACGTGCCGCACCAGCACGATCCGGAGGACGACGGCGACGACCACGCTCGCGAGGATCGCGGTCATCATGGCGTGACCGGACGGAAACGAGAACGACGAGATCTCCACCAGCCGATCCGGCAGTGGCGGGCGCTGCCGCTCGAACAGATTCTTGAGCGCGGTCATCACGGCCAGACCCGACAGCATCGCGCCGGCGACGAGCACGGCTTCCCGCCGGCGGTCCTGCAGCAGGAGGACCACCGTCAGGACGGTGGACACGATCCAGGCTGCGACCGTTCCGCCGCTGTGCGTGATGACGGTCACGACGTCGATCAGCCAGGGTGTGCGCTCCTCGACCGCGCTGTCGAGGATGCTCTGGTCAAACGACACCGGCGGCGCCCCACGTGCCCTCGGCCCAGGACTCGGAGCAATGCGTGGTGCCCTGCTCGTCCATCCACCACGGGACCGCGATCTCGGAGTCGACGGCACCCGTGAGCTTGACCGTGAGCCGGGGATGGACGACAACGCCCCCGCGGGGCAGGTCGCGGCCGAGTGCGGCGAAGGCGAGCACCGCGGCGGGTTCGCGATCCCACGTGGATTCCCGGCCGGATCCGGTGACGGTGCCGCGGATCGCCGCGGAGGCGAGCGGGACGTCCAGCAGATCGGCGAGCGACTCGGCGGTGTCCAGGCTCCCCACCACCAAGCGCTCGCGCGGCACGGCGGCGGCCAGCCACGGTTCGTCCAGCACCAGCGCGTCGGCGGGGTCGACCAGGGTGCCCGTCAGGCCGCGCACGTGTTCGGGCAGGTGAAGTTCCTCGAGGTCGAGGAGGTGCCCGGCCGCGGCCGTCGCCAGCAGGCTGTGGGTCCGCGCCGTCACCGCCGGCGTCGGTTCGCGCTCCGGATCGGCCAGTCGGTCCAGCAATAGTTGCGCGAGTTCCGGTGAATCGACCGTCGCGGGGGCCAGTGCGGCGGCGAACACGGCGGATTCCGGGTGCTCGACGGGGTCGAGCAGACCGGCGAACGTCTCGTCGGCGGGGTCGCGGAGCAGACCGAGCACCTGGCCGTCCAGTTCGGCGTTGTGCCGCAGCCACCAGGCCGTGTACCCGGCGCGGTCGGCGAGCAGCGGACGCGTCGCCGGGTCCCGGGCGAGCATCGTCAGCGCCTGCGGCCAGCGGTCCTCGTCCACCAGGTCCAGGTCGCGCACCGCGCCGAGCACGTCGGGGTCGTCGTCGAGCGTGTCCCACCAGCGGTCCTCGTCGTCGAGGTCGTGGTCGGGTCCGGTGGGGAGTTCGGCGCGCAGCACGGTGAAGCCCCAGCCGACGCCAACGGCGCGGAGGGCGTCCTCCCCCACCCGTTCCGCGAACGCGGAGTCCACGCACGCGAACGGCGAGTCGTCCACCAGGACCTCGGCGAGTGGCGCACCGGGCAACAGCAATTCGTCCGCCCCGCGCAACTCCCCGTCGATATCCGGCAGGGGCAGCAGACCGAGCCACGACGGCAGACCGCCGGGATCGACGCGGCCCGCGAGATCGAGCACCGCGACCGACAGTTCTTCGGCTGCCGCCGCGTCGTCGGGGTCGAGGTCCTCGATCTCGGCGCGCAGCGCCGGATCCGAGAGCAGGTCGACGGCCGTGGCGGTCTTCGCGCCGAGCCTCGACAGCAGCGGGTGCGCGGCGTCGGGGTGGACGAGCCTCGTCCAGTCGACACCCAGGACTCCGTCGATGTCGTGACCCAGCAACACCGTTCGCGGGCCGGTCACGGTGCGGCCGTCGGACAGCGGCACCGGGATCGACGCCAGTTCCTCCGCGGCGAGGGCGTCAATCGCCAGCGGTTCGAGCGCCGCGTACAGGCGCTGCCACCAGGACGGTTCCCGTTCGATGCCACTGAGCAGTTCGGTGAGGCGGGCCAGGCCGAGGCGGTGGGCGTCGACCGCGGCCAGTGCAGGCGCCCAGCGGGGGCCGGACAGATCCGGGACGACCAGGCCGTCGACGATCTCGGCGAGCAGTTCGGCGAGTTCGTCGGTGAGCCCGGGGACCACCGACGCCCGGCCGGGGGCCTTGTCCTTGCCGTCGACGGTCGGCAGCCAGGGGTGCTCGCGGAGTTCGGCGACGAGATGGTCGCGCAGCGCCGAGTCGACCTCGCTGCGTGCGAACGCGGGGACGGGAACCAGCGACAGTCGCTGTTCGGGCGGCACCGCGGCCACGAACTCGGCGTATCCGGTGGCCAACTCGGCGATCGCGGCGCCGGGCAGGATGCGCCTGCGGTCGGGTTGCATGGCGATGTCCGCGACGAGGATCGCGGGTACCGACAGTTCCTCGTCCGAGCGGGTGGGGGCGCGCAGCACGTCCTCGGTGACGGGTGCGACGACGCCGTCCCGGACCGGGACGAGCCAGCGTGCGCGCCCGGACTCGTACTGCCACCAGCGGTCGTCGCCGATCGCGACCTCGGTCAACCCGGACTCGAGTGGTCGTTCACGCCGGCGGAACTGCTTGTCGCCCACGGTGATCGAGACGAGCGCCGGGAGCTCGAGCAGAAGGTCGGGGGCCTCGCGCGCCATGTACGCGAGCAGCGACTCGCCGTCGACGTCCTCGCGCAGCGTCAGCACGACTTCCGACGCCGCACCCGCGGCCGGGCGGGTCTCGGTGGGCCACGCCAGCCGGAGGGCGGGCACGCCCGCGCCAGGGTCGGCGCCGTCGAGATCCCGCAGTTCCGACCTCGTGCGGTCCGCCGAGAACAGCACGGAACCGGACGTCGACCGCAGTTCGACCTCGTCACTCACCGACAGCACCGCCGTGAAACCGACGCCGTAGCGGCCGACGGTCGCCCCGGATTTGTTCGACGCCCGCAGCGCGACCAGCGCCTGCACTCCCGGCTCGTCGAGCGGTGTGCCGGTGTTGGACACGCTCAGGACGCGTCCGTCGAGGCGCACGGACAGCTCGCCGGGCACTTCGGCGCGGGCCGCGGCGTCGGCCGCGTTCTGCGCCAGCTCGGTGAGGAGCCGGTCGCGGTAGCCGGCGCGGGCCAGATCGGATTCGGCCGCGGCGTCCTCCCGCAGGCGGGTCGGGGACGTGCGCCACGCGAGGAGCGTCGAATCCCTCAGGGCGGCGGTGCCGAAAGGATCGGCTAGCTGGTCGATGCGGATTCCTCGGCGTCGGTGACCTCGGCAGCAGCTTCCGTCTCGGTTGCGGCCCGCTCGACGACCTCGACGGCGCCGTCGTCGTACGCGTCGTACTGCGGCGAACCGGCGCCCGTGGGGAGCAGGGTGTCGGAGTGGGCGCCGCACCCGTACGTGACGTCGACGACGTGCCCGTCGGCGGCCATCTCGTTGCCGCACACGCCGAACGCCCCGTGCAGGGACCCGGCGAGCGGGAGGTAGAAACCGCACAGCCCGCACGTCGACGGCGCGGCCTTGGCCATCTCCGAGTCGGGGCCGTAATCGCCGTCGTGCCAGCGCTGGGCGGCGTCGAGGCGACCCTCGAGGCTCATCGTCTGCTTGCGGCCCAGGCCCAGTTCGAGGGCGGCGTCGTCGATCTCGGGGTCGCCCGTCGCCACGTAGCCGGGGACGAGGCGGGGGTCACCGGCAGGCGGTGCCAGGAGATCGCCCGCGGACAGGTCACCGGGCCGAATCCGCTGGTCCCACGGAATCCATTCGGGTGCGACCAGCGCATCGGGTCCCGGGAGGAGGGCGAGTTCGCTGACGGTGGCACGGTCCGACTCGGGATCGGCGGCCACCACCACCGCCCACTGCCAGCCCCGGTAGCCCGGAAGGTCCGCAACGAAACGGTGAGTCGCGGCGCACTCGTCCTCGGACGTGACGCCCAGATAGTCGCCGACTCCCCCTTCCTGCAGTTGGACCAATGCGGTTCGGGCGAGCTCGACGGCGTCGGTCAGTACGGGACGCGCCACTGCGCGCTCGTCGGAAGAAGCAACACTCACACCACCAGTTTGCCGCACCACCGCAAGTGCGTGCCCACCTGGGCTGTCATGCTGGTCCGATGACCGGCCGGAGGCACCTCGTCCCAGCCCTGCTCGCGGTGGCGTGGATGGTCACCGCATGCTCCCCGCAGAGTCCGGTGGCGGCGGGCGCGGCGGGCACGAATCTCCGCGCGGAGATCGTCCGCACCGTCGACCACGACCCGAATGCGTTCACCCAGGGCCTCGAGATCGACGGCACCGAACTGCTCGAGGGCACCGGTCGCCCCGGCGAATCCTGGGTGCAGGCCACCGACCTCGACAGCGGCACCGTCCGGGCGCGCGCCGAACTGCCGTCTCCCCTGTTCGGCGAGGGCATCACGGTGAGCGACGACACGATCTGGCAGCTGACGTGGCGTGACGGGGTCGCCGTCGTCCGCGATCGGGCGACGCTCGCCGAACAGCGGCGGGTCCCGTTCGACGGCGAGGGGTGGGGCATCTGCGCGTTGCCCGGCGCCCTGGTCACGAGCGACGGCTCACCCACCCTCACGTTCCGCGACCCGGTCACGTTCGAACCCCGGCGCACCGTGCAGGCGATGCAGGACGGAAACCCCGTCTCCCGGCTCAACGAACTCGAATGCGCGGACGACGGCGCGATCTACGCGAACGTCTGGACCACCGACACCCTCGTCCGCATCGATCCGTCGGACGGACGGGTCACCGCGGAGATCGACGCCTCCGCCGTCCGCGACGCGCTTCCGCCCGGCCCGCGGGACGTCGACGTCCTCAACGGCATCGCCCAGATCCCGGGAACGGACCGGTTCCTCGTCACCGGAAAGTACTGGCCGGCCATGTTCGAGGTGCGGTTCGTTCCCTGACAGGCCGATCTGACCAGCATTGGCCGGGGTTGCTGTGGTCGCATGTCTCCCGACTAGGACAGAATTAGGGAGTGACCGGACCGCGCGAACCCAACGAGCCTGACGGCGGTCGGGCTCCTGACGAGAATCCCGGGCCCCCCGTTCATCCCGGCTACGACAAATACCCGCCCGCGGCACGCCCCGGCGGCCGGCGCACGCCGCTGCCGCCCCTGCATCCGGTCGGCGGCGGGCAGCGTCCCCGGTCCGACGAGGAGCGGGCGGACGCCCCCAAGGCGCCGCCGATGCCGCGCAAGCTCACCGTCACCCGGGTGGCGGCGATGCGCAGCCGGGAACTCACCAACAAGGGCATCGCGACGTTCCACCGGGCCGCCAAGGCGGACGGTGCGGACAAGTCTGGGCTCACCGCGCTCACCTACGCGGTGATGGCCAACAACGCGACCGACGCGGCCATCGCCGTCGCCCTGGCGAACACGCTGTTCTTCTCGGCCGCGACGGGCGAGGACAAGACGAAGGTCGCGCTGTACCTGCTGATCACGATCGCCCCGTTCGCCGTCATCGCTCCGCTGATCGGTCCGATGCTCGACCGCCTCCAGCACGGCCGCCGCGTCGCGCTGGCCACGTCGTTCGGACTCCGGACGATGCTGGCGATCGTGCTCGTCTTCAACTTCGACAGCTGGGTGCTGTATCCGGCGGCGCTCGGAATGATGGTGCTCAGCAAATCGTTCTCGGTGCTCAAGAGTGCGGTCACCCCACGTGTGCTGCCACCGGAGATCGACCTCGTACGCGTCAACTCCCGGCTCACCGTGTTCGGGCTTCTCGGCGGAACCATCGGTGCGGGCGCCCTCGCGGGTGCTCTCGCCATGGCCACCGGTTCCGTCGGCGCGCTGTGGCTGGCGGCCGTCATCACCGCCCTCGGCGCGTACCTCAGCATGCGGATCCCGTCGTGGGTCGAGGTCACCGAAGGCGAGGTTCCCGCCACCCTCACGTACCACGGCGACGAACACCCGACCGAGGTGATCGGACGCACCCGCGTGCTGCAACCCGAGGCCCCGGCCGCCGCGAAGACCGGCAAACGTCGGCAACCACTGGGCCGCGCGGTCATCACCGGGTTGTGGGGCAACAGCACCATCCGTGTGCTCACCGGGTTCCTCACCCTGTACATCGCGTTCGTCGCGAAATCGAAGACCGACCACGAACCGCTGGTCCAGGCCGCCATGCTCGGCTTGGTCGGCGCGGCCGCCGGCATCGGCAACTTCGCGGGCAACGCCGCGGGCGCCCGGATCAAGCTGGGCCGCCCCGCCCTCATCGTGCTGCGCTGCACGGGCGCAGTGTGGATCATCGCCGTCCTCGCCGCGATCACCGACAATCTCCTGACCGCCGCCCTCGCCACGCTCGTCGCATCGGCCGCCAGCGCCCTCGCCAAGGTGTCGCTGGACGCGTCGCTGCAGCACGACCTGCCCGAGGAGTCGATCGCGTCCGGATTCGGGCGGTCGGAGACCGTTCTACAGCTGAGCTGGGTCGTGGGCGGGGCTCTGGGCGTGCTGCTGCCCACCGAATACTGGATCGGGTTCTCGGTAGTCTCCGCCGTGATGACCGTCGGGCTCGTCCAGACCATCCTCACGTACCGCGGCAGCACCCTCCTGCCCGGGCTCGGAGGAAAACGCCCCGACCTGGCCGAACAAGAAGTGACCGAGCACCACTCGACCCACCGGGCCGACCGATCGACAGGAAATGTGAAGTAAGTGAGAATGCAGGCGCGAACCAAGAAGATCCTCGCACTGATCGCAGTGGGCCTGATAGTGGTCCTGGTGGCCTTCGTCGGAGTCGTCTACACACTGGTCCGCAATTCCTCGCCCCGCCTGCCCGAGATCACGGCCTTCGCGCACGACCGGGCCGAGCAGGTCGCCCCGCTCGGCTACTGCAACCTGTATCTCGAGGACTGCGAGACCGGCGACCTCGCCGAACTCGACGTGCCCCCCGGCTCCTCGCTGCAGCTGTCGTTGCCGCCGGAGATCGTCGACGCCCCGTGGCGCATGCTCGTCGTCTACCAGGATCCTTCGGGTCAGGTCCTCGTCCAGGAACAGGTGCACCGCGCCGGTGAGACCCGCGCCGTGACCGTGCCGTCCTCGGAAGAACTGCAACTGGCCGGCGTCGAGATCCAGCTGCCGTCCGCCGTCATCGACGAGCAGGGCCTCACCCAGGCCCGGGCCGCCTGGTCGATCAAGACCGCCTAGAACGACCCGCCCACGAAGAAGGGCCCCGCGCTGTCACAGCGCGGGGCCCTTCTCGTCGGACGAATCAGCTGTCGAGTTCGCGTGCGACGGCGCGGACCACCTCGGAGATGCGCTGGGCGGTCTTGCGGTCGGGGTACTTGCCCTTGCGCAGGTCGGGCTGGACCTTCGCCTCGAGCAGCGTGATCATGTCCTCGACCATGCCGTGCAGTTCGTCCGGCGTGTGCTTCTTGGCGGACGGCTCCTTGCGGGCGCCGTTCTGACGCAGCGACGGCGCCGGGTCGAGGACCTTCAGGCTCAGCGCCTGGGGTCCGCGTCGACCGGCGGCCATGCCGAACTCGACACGCTGACCGGCCTTGAGGCCCTCGACGCCCTCGGGAAGAGCGGACGAACGCACATAGACGTCCTCCCCCTCCTCCTGCGACAGAAAGCCGAAGCCCTTTTCGACGTCGTACCACTTCACCTTGCCGGTCGGCACCGCGTTCACCCGCTCATCACTTGGAGTGCAGTTGGTTGCACTTGGTATTGGTTGCACTTGGTATGCAAAACAGCGCGCCCCACCTCTGGTGCGGGACGCGCAGTGCCCACAGTCTACCTTGCACGGACCCCCTCCGGCATTCGGGTTTCCAGGCACTATCGTTGCTGGTGTGGCCCACGAATCGACTCCTTCGAGCACTCCTCAGACACCCCGGAGGGGCGACGGACTCCTGCGGGTCGCGCTCGCCCTCTTCGCGATCGGTTTCGTCGCGATCGTGGCGATCTTCCTGACCCCGGTGGTCTCCGATTCCGAACCGGGTCTCGTTCTCTACCTCATCGCCCTCGCCTGCCCGATCGGGTTCCTCCTCGGAATCGTCGCGGCACTGAGGCAGGGCAGACGCTCGCGCTGACCCACCCGACCACCGGGGCATTCCCAACCACCGAGGGGACGATCATGAGAATTCTGCTCAACATCATCTGGCTGATCTTCGGCGGTCTGTGGCTGGCGCTGGGGTACTTCGTCGCCGGAATCCTGTGCTGCATCCTGATCATCACGATCCCGTTCGGCATCGCGTCGTTCCGGGTCGGCGTCTACGCGCTGTGGCCGTTCGGGAAGACCGTGATCGACAAGCCGACGGCCGGGGTCGCCTCGGTGATCGGCAATGTCATCTGGTTCATCATCGCAGGTCTGTGGCTCGCGATCGGGCACGTCGTCACGGCCGTCGCCATGGCGATCACGATCATCGGGATTCCCCTCGCCGTCGCGAACATCAAGATGATTCCCATCTCGCTGATGCCCCTCGGCAAGGACATCGTCGATGCACCGCGGTGATGTGAGCTTACTCACATAACGGCCCGATAACGGAAGGACAACGGGACGGCGATACGCGCGTCCCGTCGCTACTAGCTGGGAAGAGTCCCGGCGCGCCCAATGAGGCCCCGCAACAGGCGAAGACACACCGCGTTATCAAATGGTGACACTGCGGCCTCGGCCCGTTACCGTCGTCACCGGCCGATGAAACATCGACCACGTCCGGCCCGCCGCGCCAAACCTCGTCCCGCGGGTACCGGAGTCCCGACGAAGCATTCCAGGGACGAGGACGGGGGACCCAAAGTCCTCCAGGGAACGCAAGTTTCCAGACGGACACCGGTCCGAATGTGCCTCGCACAGTCGGATCTTGGGGTGAAGCCAGACCCTCTCCAGCCAGGAGAGGCGAGGCCGGGCGACCTCTCAGCCCGAACCCGACAGCTGACCTCGCAGGCGCGTGTGGAGAGGATCTCTACCATCATGAGCGGACGCCATCGCAAGCCCACCACCACCGGCCGCACCGTCGCCAAGGTCGCCGTCACCGGCGCCATCATGGGTGTCGCCGGAGCAGCCTTCTCGGGCACCGCGAACGCGGCACCCGACTCCGACTGGGACCGCCTCGCGCAGTGCGAGTCCGGCGGCAACTGGGGCATCAACACCGGAAACGGCTTCCAGGGCGGACTCCAGTTCTCCCCGAGCACCTGGAACGCACACGGTGGAACCCAGTACGCAGCCACCGCCAACCAGGCCTCGCGTGAACAGCAGATCGTCGTCGCCGAGAAGGTCCTCGACTCCCAGGGCTGGGGCGCATGGCCGTCCTGCTCCTCGAGCCTCGGCCTGAGCAGCGCACCCACCCAGCGCAACGCCCCCGCCACCGTGCCCGAGGCCCCCGCGGCACCGGCACTCCCCGACCTCACGGGCGGCGTCCCCAGCACCAACGGCACCTCGCAGTACGCGGGCGTCGTCGACAGCGCGATCGAGGCCGTCAAGGCCCAGGGCATCGCGATCGACCCCCAGATCCTGCAGCTCATCGACGCGAACAAGGGACTGCTCGCGCAGTAATCCCCGCAATTCACAGAAGAGGGGCCCTGCACCGATCCGGTGCAGGGCCCCTCTTCTGTCGCGTGGTCAGCGGTTGATCACCGTGTGCGGGTGCGCGTACGGCAACGACTCCGCCGGCAACGGAAACTCGGTGTCCTCGCCGAACGGGGACAATCCGCCCGCACGGGTCGACGACAGTTCGGTCACGGCGTGATCTCCATCGGCGGTTTCGGGCCACCCTGGATCCACATACTGCTTCTTCGAATTGTTAGCCACGGTGCCATTTTGACAGGAGCATTCGGCGACGTACAGCCCAGGTCTCTAATCTGATAGTCGATGACCGACACCGACGACACCACCGCAAGCACCAACGGCACCGCAGTCTCCCCCCGCGGCGCCGCGACGCTCGCGGACTGGCTGGCCGCGCGCAGCGACGCAGAACTGACGGATCTGCTCCGCAGGCGCCCCGATCTCGCGGTCCCGCCGCCGGCCACGATCGTCGTCCTCGCCGGTCGTGCCGAGCAACGGGCGTCGGTCGCGCGTGCGGCCGACAACCTGACGTCCCTGGACTTCGGTGTCCTCGAACTCCTGGCGCTCGAGCGTGCCGACGAGGTGGCCGTGCCCCGGGCCACCCTGCAGGACGCGGTGCGGTCGCGGGCGACGAAGAAGACCGTCGACGCCACCCTGGACGGCCTGCGGTCCGTCGGGATCGTCTGGGGTGACAAGACGTCGCTGCGGATCGTTCCCGCGGTCGTGGCCACCATCCCGTGGCGCGTCGGGCGGAGCGCCGAACCCGTCGAGACGCTCGACGAGGCCGGCATCACGGCGGCGCTGGCCGGGCTGCAGACCGCCGAGCGGGACATCCTCGAGACACTGGCGAAGTCGAGTTCGATCGGACGCACCCGGGACGCGGCCCCCGGGACCCCACCCGACCGTCCCGTTCAGCGGCTCCTCGCCGCCGGGCTGCTGCGGTGGATCGACGACGAGACCGTCGAATTGCCGTTCCAGGTGCGGCAGGTGCTGCGCGGCGAGGCCGTCTTCGACCCCACCTCGCTGGCCGCGCCCACCGTGACGGGCCGCAAGCACAAACCGGCCGACATCAATGCGGCCGCCGCGGGTGAGGCCATCGAACTGGTCCGCCACTGCGAGGACGTCGTCAAGGCGCTCGGCGAGATCCCGGCGCCGGCTCTGCGGGCGGGTGGTCTCGGGGTCCGGGAACTGCGGCGGATCGCCAAGACGTCCGGCATCGACGAGAACCGGCTGAGCTTGCTCGTCGAACTGCTGTCGGCCGCGGGACTGATCGCGAGCGGCACCCCGGACCCGGCCCCGACGTCCGACACCGGAGAGAACTACTGGGCCCCGACCACCGCGGTCGACAACTGGCTCACCTCCCCGGTCGCCCGGCGGTGGCACGCGCTGGCCGCGGCGTGGCTGGAACTGCCGCGCATGGCGTGGTTCATCGGCATGCGCGACGCCAACGACAAACCGGTCGCCGCGCTGTCCGAGGAAGTGCGCGCGCCGTCCGCGCCGCGGGACCGGCAGGCGATCCTGGGGTTGCTGGCCGAACTGGGCACCGGGCACTCGGCGGACCCCGCCGAGGTCAGTCGCCTGCTGGCGTGGCGCCGGCCCCGCTGGGGTGCCCGGCTGCGCGTCCACGCGGTGGAACGCACCCTCGAGGAGGCCGCGACACTCGGACTCGTCGCCCGCGGCGCGCTCAGCTCCCCCGGACGTGCGCTGCTCCACGGCGGTGACGCCGAGGCCGAGATGCACGCGTCGCTGCCCGAACCCGTCGACCACGTCCTCGTGCAGGCCGACCTCACCGTCGTCGCACCGGGACCGCTGACCCCGGAACTGCTGGAGCAGGTCACCCTCGTCGCGGACATCGAGTCCGCCGGTGCGGCGTCCATGTACCGGATCAGCGAGGACAGCATCCGGCGCGCCCTCGACGTCGGGATGACGGCGGCGGAACTGCACAGTCTCTTCGCGACCCGGTCGCGCACACCGGTCCCGCAGTCGCTGTCGTATCTCATCGACGACGTCGCGCGGCGGCACGGCCGGCTCCGGGCCGGTGTCGCGGCGTCGTTCGTCCGCTGCGAAGACCCCACGCTGCTCGCGGAGGTCCTGGCGTCACCGGTAGCGGCGTCCCTGGCCCTGCGCGCGCTGGCGCCGACGGTGGCGGTGTCGCAGGCACCGCTGCGGGAAGTGCTCGGCGAACTGCGGGCGGCCGGGTTCGCGCCGGCAGGCGAGGACTCGTCCGGCGCCCTCGTCGACCTGCGCCCGCGCGGCGCCCGCGTCCTGACCCGGCGCAAAGCCCCCGCGAGCCGCACCCCGGCCGTCGCGACGGACGCCCAGCTCGACGCGGTCGTCCGGACCCTGCGCGCCGGTGACCTGGCCGCCTCCACCCGAGGGTCCGGCAGCATCCGGTCCGACGGGTCGCGGGCCAGCAGCGCCGCGACCATCGCCCTGCTCAACGCCGCGGCGCGCGAACGCTCCAGCGTGACGATCGGTTACGTCGACGCGCAGGGCGTGGCGACGCACCGCATCGTCGATCCCGTCAGCGTCGGCGGCGGCCAGCTCGACGCCTTCGACCCGGCGAGCGGCGCGGTCCGCCGGTTCACTCTCCACCGCATCACGTCGGTGGCCCGCGTCGACTGACCCGTGAGTACTTGTTAACCGCGGGACGTTAACAAGTGCTCACAGGTCGGATAACGATTCTGCGCAAACGCCGAGGAATTCCGGGCCGCGCAATACCGTGTTGCTGGTATGTACCTGGCCGGGGACGACTTACCAGGAGGCAGAACCATGGGTGTCGCAGCAACGAAGCCGTTACACGGTTGGTTACGAGGCGTCGTCCGGCTGATGATTGCGGTGGTGGTCCTGCCCCTCGCGTTCGTCCTCGTCGGCGGCGGGACGGCGTCCGCGGACCCGTACAGCCGGCTGCGTGAACACTGGGTCGACGCACCCGGCGGGGTCGGGCAGATCAAGATCCGCATGTGGCTCGCGAACAACGGCAGCAACAAGGCCGTCTACCTCCTCGACGGACTCCGCGCGACCAACGACGTCAGCGGGTGGGAGCACGAGACCAACGCCGCGTGGCTGTCCGATCACGGGATCACCGTGGTCGAACCGGTCGGCGGCCAGTCCAGTTTCTACACGGACTGGTACGCGCCCAGCAACACCAACAACCAGCCGTACACGTACAAGTGGGAGTCGTTCCTCACCCAGAACCTGCCCGACTTCCTGGCGAACAATTACGGCATCAGCCGCACCAGCAACGCCATCGCCGGACTGTCGATGGGTGGCAACGCGGCGTTGATCCTCGCCGCCTACCACCGCGACCAGTTCACGTTCGCCGGGTCGATGTCCGGGTATCTGAACCTGTCGGCGCCGGGCATGCGTGAGGCGATCCGTATCGCGATGCTCGACTCCGGTGGTTACAACGCCGACTGCATGTGGGGTCCGCCGTGGGATCCGGCGTGGCTTCGTAACGATCCGTTCGTCGCCGCCCCCCTGATGCGCGGGCTTCCGATGTGGATTTCGGCGGGGGCAGGCCTCCCCGGACCGCACGATCAGCCGCAGTCCGCGATCGACGTGTTCAACGTCGGAACCGGCATGGGCCTCGAGGCCATCGCCCTGGCCCAGAACCGTGCGTTCCAGGTGCGGCTCGACACCCTCGGCATCCCCGCGCACTACGACTTCCCGGCGCAGGGGACCCACAGCTGGGGCTACTGGCAGGACCAGCTGTGGGCCATGCTGCCGATGATGAAGGCGTCGATCGGCGCTTAGGCCTTCGGCCCCGTGAGTACTTATCAACGTCCCGCGGTTAATAAGTACTCACGGGTGGCGAAGCCGCATAGGCGTCCCAGAGTTCCCGGTAGACGCCGCCCCGGTCCAGCAGCTCGTCGTGCGTTCCGATTTCCGCGACGCGGCCGCCGTCGAGGACCACCACCCGGTCGGCTCGCGCGGCGGTGCTCAGCCGGTGCGCCACGACGACGGTGGTGCGCCGCCGGGACAGGTTCTCGGTCGCGCGGCGGACCCGGTCCTCGGTGGCCAGGTCCAATGAGGCGGTGGCCTCGTCCAGCAGCAGGATGTCGGGGTCGACCAGTTCGGCGCGGGCCAGTGCCAGCAACTGTCGCTGCCCGGCCGACAGGTTGCGCCCGTGTTCTCCGATCGGTTGCAGGTATCCGAGGGTCAGCCCGGACACCATGTCGTGAGCGCCGACGGCCCTGCTGGCTGCCTCGACCTCGGCGTCCGTCGCGTCGGGGCGCCCGTAGGCGACGGCGTCGCGGACGGTGGCGCCGAACAGGTGCGGCTCCTGCGGGACGACGCCGAGTCGCTGCCGGAACGACGCGAGGTCCAGGGCGCGGGTGTCGATGCCGTCGACGCGCACCGTCCCCTCGGTGGGGTCGTAGAAGCGGGCGAGCAACTTGAGCACCGTCGACTTTCCCGCGCCGGTCTGGCCGACGAGGGCGACCGTCTCGCCCGGTTCGATGTGAAGCTCCACCCCTCGCAGCGCCTCGCCCTTGCCGGATTCGTACGCGAAGTGGACGTCGTCGAACACGATGCCGCCGCTGATTCGGTCGAGGACGATCGGATCTCCGGCCTGCGGTGTGGTGGTCGGCGTCCGCATCAGTCCCCGCAGCCGTCCGAGCCCGATGACCGCCTGCTGGTAGCCGTCGAACACCTGCGAAAGTTGTTGCACGGGAGCGAAGAACAGTTCGACGTACAGCACGAACGCGATCAGTGTGCCGACGGTGAGGGTTCCGGCATGGATCCGCGCGGTCCCCGCGGCGAGCACCAGACCGGTCGCCACCACGGACAGGAATTCGACGAACGGGAAGTACAGCGCCATGTACCGCTGGGCCCGGAGCCGCGACTCCCGGAAGTCCCAGGCCCGCCGGGCGAACTGGGCCGCGTTGTAGTCCTCGCGCCGAAATGCCTGTGTGACGCGGATGTTCGTCACGTTCTCCTGCAGGTAGGCGTTGACGATTCCGACGCGGTCGCGGGCCTCGGCGTAGGCGGGCACCGACTTCCGACGGAACACGACGGTGGCCGCGACGAGGACGGGCACCACGAGTACCAGCACGAGGGCCAGTTCCGCGTCGATCACCAGCAGTGCCACCAGCACACCGGAGATGGTCAGCCCGCTGACGACCGCGGTGGCCAGACCCGTCTGCAGGAAGTTGGACAGGCTGTCGACGTCGGTGGTCATGCGGGTCATGATCCGGCCGGCGAGTTCCCGCTCGTAGTACTGCAAACCGAGCCGCTGCAGTTGCGCGAACGTCTTGACCCGCAACGTGTACAGGAGCCGCTCGCCGGTACGTCCCGTCACCCGGGTCTGCGCGACGTTGACGGCCCAGTCGAGCAGCACCACGACCACGGTCGCGGCCGCCGCGAGCAGCAGCAGGTCGCGGGCGCCCTGCAGCACTCCCCGATCCACGCCGGTACGGACCAGGACCGGCACCGCGATCTGCGCGACGGCGTCCAATCCGACCAGCACCAGTCCCGCGACCAGCGGCAGCAGGAGCGGCCGCAGCAGCGAGCCGAGTCCGAACGCGGGGTCGGCGGCCCGGGCCTCGTCGGCGGCGATGTCCGGGTCTCCGGTGAGCGGCGGCAGGTCGTCGAGCCGGGCCATCACGTCGGGTCCGGGCGGTGCCGACGACAGGATTCCGCCTGCCGCGCCGCCGCGGGACGGTCCGCTGGCACCGGCCGCCGCGGTCGCGAAAGCCGCTGCGGCCCTGGCGTCGAACACCCCGGACGCCTCGTCACCGTCCTCTCGGCGCCACAGTTCGGCAGTGACACCGTCGACGACCGGTTGCGGCGGCGACGTGTCCGGGGCGGCGACGTCGTCCGCACTCGACAGCAGTGCGCGGAACAGCGGGCAGCGTTCGTCGAGTTCGGCGCTCGTCCCCACGTCGACGATGCGGCCGTCCGCCAGCACGGCGATACGGTCGGCCAGGGCGAGCGTCGACCGGCGGTGCGCGATGATCAGCGTGGTCCGCTCCCGGGTCGCGACGCGCAGTTCGTGATGGACGGCTGCCTCGACGCGGGCGTCGACCGCCGAGGTCGCGTCGTCGAGCACCAGGATCCGCGGATCGGTCACCAGCGCCCGGGCGAGGGCGATGCGCTGCCGCTGACCACCCGACAACGTCACCCCCTGCTCCCCCACGACGGTCTCGAGACCGTCCGGCAGCGCGTCGACGAATTCCTCCGCCTGCGCCACGCGCAGCGCCTCCCGCACCGTCGCCTCGTCGACGTCCGGCCTGCCGTACGAGACGTTCGCGCGAATGGTCTCGGACATCAGGTAGCTGTCCTCGAAGACGACGCCGAGCGCGGAGCGCAGCGATTCGAGCGACAGCCTGCGGGTGTCGATCCCCCCGACGGTGACCGCACCCGCGTCGACGTCGTACAGCCTCGGAACGAGCATGGCCAAAGTCGATTTGCCCGAACCGGCGGCACCGACCACCGCCACGGTCTCGCCGGGTGCGATTCGCAGCGACAGTCCGTCGAGCAACCGGTTCGACGGACCGTAGCCGAAGGCGACGTCGTCGAATTCCACCGCGAGCGGCCCGTCCGGCAGGTCCACGGCGCCGGGCGCGGTGGTGACGGCCGGCGCGTTGTCGATCACCTCGCGGACTCGTTCGACGCTCGCGCGCCCCTGCTGGCTCACAGTCAGCAGGGTCGCGAGTTGACGGACGGGCGACGCGAACGCCGCCAGGTACGTGGTGAACGCGACGAACGTGCCCAGCGACAGCGTGCCGTGCAGCGCCAGCCACCCGCCGAGGGCGAGCACCAGGGCCTGTCCGAGCATCGGGACCGCCTGCAGCGCAGGGTTGTACCGACTGGTGAGCCGCGCGACGCGCAGCCGGGACCGGAACAGCTCACCCGCCCGCTTCTCGAGGTCTTCGAGTTCGCGGCCCTCCTGGCCGAATCCCTTGACGACGCGCACCCCGGTGACGGCGGCTTCCACACCACCTGCCACGACGGCCGCCTGTTCCTGCGCATGCCAGTTGGCGGGGAACAGGTCGACGCGGCTGCGCAGGGAGATGAACCACAGCGCGGGCAGCACGGCGAGGGCGACGAGGGTGAGGATCGGCGACAGCACGGCCATCACGCCCAGCGAGATCGCGAACATCAGCAGGTTCCCCGCCATGTGCGGCAGCAACTGCAGGAGCATCTGGATCAGCGTGATGTCCGAAATCGACCGGCTCACCACCTGCCCCGTCTGCAGCCCGTCCTGTTTGACGCCGTCCAGGCGCAGCAGTGATCGGAAGGCGTCGCCGCGCAGATCGTACTGCACGCCGAGGGACAGCTGCCCGGACCGGTACCGCCGCGTGTAGGCGGCGGCGAAGCGGATCGCCGCGAGGGCGACGAGCACCGCGATCCACGGTGCCAGTGCATGATTCGTGTCGATGGCGGCGTTGTCGATCACGTGCCGGACGGCCAGCGGGATGGTGGCGGTGGCCGCGGCCGCGACCGCCGCCGCCCCGTACGCGAGAACCAGATTGCGGCGCTGGCGCAGACAGTAACCGAACAGGTACCGCAGCCAGCCGGTGTTCTCCGGAGCTCCCGTCGTCACTGTGCAGACACCAGCGTGGAATCCTTCTCGACCGCAAACTGATTCGCGGGCCGCGGCAGGCCGTAGTGCCCACGCAGCGTGGTCTCGGTGTAGTCGGTGCGGAACAGTCCGCGTTCCTGCAGGATCGGGACCACCGAGTCGACGAACTTCTCCAGCCCGGACGGCAGGACGGCGGGCATGATGTTGAACCCGTCGGCGGCGCCGTTGCGGAACCAGTGCTCGATCGTGTCGGCCACCTGGACCGGGGTGCCCGCGAACGTGCGGTGCCCACGACCGCCACCGAGTCGCCCGATCAGCTGCCTGACGGTGAGCTTCTCCCGGCGGGCGAGGTCCACGATCAGCGTGTACCGGCTCTTCGCGCCCTCGATCTCGTCCTCGGACGGCAGGTCGTCGGGCAGTTCCTCGTCGAGCGGGAGCTGCTCGGGTTCGAGATTGAACCGCGCCGCCAGCTGCTTGCGGGCGTACTCCGGCGAGATCAGCCGCTCCAGTTCGGCTTCGAGTTCGAGGGCCTCCTCCTCGGTGTCCGCGATGACCGGCACGATGCCGGGCAGGATCAGCACCTGCTCCGGGTCCCGTCCCACTGCGGCGACGCGGTCCTTGACGTCGGCGTAGAACGCCTTCCCCTCGTCCAGGGTGGGCTGGGCGGTGAAGATCGCCTCCGAGTAGCGGGCGGCGAAATCCTTTCCGTCCTCCGACGATCCCGCCTGCACGAGCAGCGGGTATCCCTGCGGCGACCGCGGCACGTTGAGCGGTCCCCGCACCTTGAAGAACCGGCCCTCGTGTTCGATGACGTGCACCTTGGCGGAGTCGGCGTGGATCGCGACGTCCTTGTCCGCGACGATGGCGTCGTCCTCCCAGCTGTCCCACAACTTGGTGGAGACGTCCACGAACTCCGCGGCCCGCTCGTACCGGCTGCGGTGGGCGGGCGTGTCGTCGAGGCCGAAGTTCTGCGCCGCGTCGGCGCCTGCCGTGGTGACGATGTTCCAGCCGGCGCGGCCGCCGCTGACGAAGTCGAGGGACGCGAACCGCCGCGCCAGGTTGTACGGCTCGTTGTAACTGGTCGACGCGGTCGCGATCAGGCCGATCTTCTCGGTGGCCGCGGAGACCGCGGTGAGGATGATGGTCGGCTCCAGCTTGCCGCTCGGCCTGCGTTCCGGGTTGCTGAACAGCACCGGGCTGTCGGCGAGGAACACCGAGTCGAACTTTCCGCGTTCGGCGGTCTGCGCCAGCGAGATGTAGTGCTTGATGTCGAGGTTGGCGTTCGGGTCGCTCTCGGGCAGGCGCCAGGCCGCCTCGTGGTGTCCGATCGCCATCAGGAATGCGTTGAGATGCAGCCGGCGCTGGGGTGACGAACTCATGGTGTAACTCCTCACTGTGCCGCTACCTCGACGCCGAGGGCGCCGAGCAGCGTATTGCGAAACTCGTGGAACTTGCTGTCGCCGAGCGCTCTCGGCCTCGGAATGTCGACGATCTCGTCGACGACGATCTGCCCGCGGTCGAGAACGAGCACCCGGTCGGCGAGCGCGATCGCCTCGTCGACGTCGTGGGTGACGAGCAGGACGGTGGGGCGGTGCCGGCGGATCAACTCCTGCAGCAGCGCGTGCATCTTGATCCGGGTCAGCGCGTCGAGGGCGCCGAACGGCTCGTCGGCGAGGAACAGCTGGGGCTCGCGGACCAGCGCCCGCGCCAGCGCCACCCGCTGTTGTTCGCCGCCGGACAATTCACTGGGCCAGGCCTTCTCGCGGCCGGCGAGCCCCACCTCCGCGAGTGCGGAGGCGCCCCGGCTCGTGCCGGTGCGGCCCAGCCCGAGCGTCACGTTGTCCAGCACCCGCAGCCACGGCAGCAGCCGTGAGTCCTGGAACGCCACCGACACTTCCGCGGGCACGGTGAGCGTTCCGCCGCGGCCCTCGACGTTGTAGTCGAGGCCTGCGAGCGCGCGCAGCAGTGTGCTCTTGCCGGACCCGCTCTTGCCGAGCAGGGCCACGAACTGGCCTTCGGGAATGTCGAGGTCCAGGTGGTCGAGGACGGTCTTGTCGCCGAATCCGCGGACGAGGGACCGCACCTGCACGGCGGCGGGTTCTAACCGGCGAGCGTCTTGCGCCATGACAGCGACCGCCTTTCGATGTAGCGGAGGACGGCGTCGGACAGCAGACCGAAGATGCCGTAGACGGCGAGCCCCACGAGAATCACGTCGGACTGTCCGTAGTTCTGGGCGTTGTACATCATCTTCCCCAGACCGGTCACCGCGTTGATGCCCTCGACGACGATGAGAGTGAGCCAGGCACCGGTCACCGAGAGGCGCAGTCCGAGAAAGAATCCCGGCATCGCACCCGGCAGCACCACTTTGCGGATGAACGTGGCCCGGGACAGCCCGAGGACCTCGGCGAGTTCGACGTACCGGTTGTCGATCGACGTCAGCGAGTTGTGGGTCTGGATGTACATGTGGACGACGACGCCGAGCGCGATGATCACGATCTTGAACGTCTCGCCGATGCCGAGCCAGAGGATCAGCAGCGGGATCAGGCCGAGCGTCGGGATGGCCCGTTTGAGCTGGATCGGCCCGTCGATCAGGGCGTCACCGGAACGTGTCAGTCCGGCGACGACGGCGAGGGCCGTCCCGATCACCACACCGAACGCGAACCCGACGGCGGCGCGGCTCAACGACGCGGCGATGTGCTCCTGCAGGATGCCGGTGGAGATCAGGTCGACGGCCGTGGTGACCACCGTCCACGGCGCGGACAGCTTTCGCGGGTCGATGAGGCCCGCCAGGCTGCCCACCGCCCACACCGCGAGGAGGAGCAGCACCCCGGCCAGCCGGGAGAACGGGAAACCCTTGCGCAGGCCGAGTCGCCGGATCGGCCGCTCGGCGGCACCGGACCCGGACCGGTCGACACCGGCGGCGGTCGTGCGCGCCGGCACGGCTGCGGGCGCGGAGAGAATACTGGTCATCGCTGCACACCGCCTCGGTACTCGGCCGGCACGGCGTCGGCGGCGACGGTTTCGAATCGGCGGTCGAACAGCTCGTTGGCGTCGAACTCACTGAAGTAGCCGGCGTCGGAAAGCAATTGGACGGTGTCCTGCGTCCACTCGACGGCCGCGTCCCAGTTGGCCGGGTACGACGGTCGCTGCCCGACGGAGGCGACGATGCGCTTGCCGTCCTCGGCCGACACCTGTTCGCTCTCCACGTAGTACTTCTGGATCCACGCGTCCTGGTTCTCCCACGCCCAGATCTCCCCGCGCGCCCAGAACGGAATGAACGCCTTGATCGCCGCCGCCTTGGCCGGATCCTGCAGGACCTCCACCGGCGCCCAGAGCACGGTGAGCGCGTCCACGGCGTCGGTCTGCAACGCCTTCGCTCCGTCCGGTCCGTACTGGTTCAGGTACTTCGTCACCGTCGGCTCCGACAGCGGCGCGACGTCCACCTGCTTCGACTGCAACGCGGTGAGGAACTGCGGGCTGGGCAGCTCGACGAGTTGGACGTCTTTCGTGGTCAGGCCCTGCGCCTTCAGCGTTCGCAGGATCACCACGCCCTGTGCCTGCCCGGGCGAGAACGCGATCTTCTTGCCCCGCAGGTCCGGCAGTGCCGCGATGTCCGAGCCGGGGGCGGTGGCCAGCACGTACTGCGGCTGTTCCTTCTCCCGGACCGCGACGATCTTCGCGTCGAGCCCCGTGGCGTGCGCCTGGATCGGCGGGATCGCGGCGTTGGTGGCCAGATCGACCGCGTTGCCGCGGAAGGCCTGGATCACGTCGGGACCGGCGCTGACGTCCGGCCAGTCCGACACGGTGAACGGGAGATCGGCGATCTTGTCGGTCGCCTCGAGCTGCAGCCGGGTGGTCTTGATCGACACGCTGAGCGAGGTTCCTTCCGGAACCTGATCGGGCACAGCATCATCGAGCGCGAGCCCGCCGGAGGAACCGGAGGAGCAGGACGCGAGCCCGAGCGCCACGACGCCGGCGAAGGCAGCGCGCGTGAGGCGCCGGTACCCGGCGGAAGACACGAGTGAACTGGACATGAGTGATCCTTCGAAGGATGTGGTCTCCGGTCGGGCACCCCGGACGCAGAAGGTCGGGTGCCACGCAGGAGCGAGAAAGGAAGAACGGAACGATGTTTCGGCAGACGTCAGGCCGGAGACGTCAGATGCGACCCGGTCGCGTGCGGCGACAACAGGACCCGGAGCGACACGAGGTGGTACGCACGCTGTCCGCCGTGGTGATGTTCACACCAATATCCTTGCGATCCAGCGCAATCCCCGTCAACATTGCTTCCCACCGAATTAACTCCGGCCCTGTGATACACGTCACGAGATTCCGGCCAACGGCCGCACGAAGCTGGTGAGCGGCGCCCGGTAGAGCTCCGCGAGGATCACGGAACCGGCGGACACCGGCAGTGCCCGTCCCGGAAAGCTGGTGGACAGCACGGACCACGACGGATCGTCGCACGTCGCCGACGACTCCGCGACCGCCCGCCTGACCGTGTCGAGACAGCCGGGAATCCCGCTCACGCTCTGGTCGCAGACGATGAGGACCTCCGGATTGAACAGATCGAGCAGTCGCGCCGCCACCACCCCGACGCCGTGCGCCCGTTCCGTGAACAGGGCCAGCGCCTCCGGGTGCCTGCGACGGCCCGCGTCGAGAAGGTCGCGGAAGATCGGCCGCTCGATGATGCCCAGTTCCATCGCCCTGCGTACCAGCACCCGATCCGACAGGGTGGCCTGCACACATCCGGTGCGTCCGCAGGTGCACTCCTCGACACTGTTCTCGACGGGCACGTGCGCCACCGCGCCCGCCGCCGCGCGAGGACCGTGGTGGACCACGCCGCCGGTCGCGAACGCGGCGTCCACCACGTTCCCGACGAAGAGTTGCACCACGCTCTCGCGCGCCCTCGGTTCCCCGAACAGCACCTCCGCGTCGATGAGAGCACGCGCGTGCGAATCCATCCGGACGTCCAGGCCCGTGCGCTGCTCGAGATCCGCGCGGACCGGGTACCCGTTCCAGCCCGGGATCGGATGCTCGCGCACCACACCCGATTCGGAGTCGATCCAGCCGCCCGCCGCGAAGCCGACGCCGATCGGAACCGACGGCTCACCATGCTGGACGGCCAGCGCCTCCAGGGTCGTCACGGCGTTCCGGAGGATCTCGGCCGGTCCCAGCCCGTAGTGCGGATCCCGGGACCGCGCCAGCACCCGCCCGCGCAGGTCGAGCAACGCGGTGGTCACGTGCGTGATCGCCAGATGGATGCCGTAGACGACGTACCGGCTGTCGTCGACGTCCACCGGCACGTGGGGCCGTCCCAGCCCGGTGGGACCCGCGATCTCCGGCAGTTCCCGCAGCAGGCCGTGGTCGACGAGCTGCGCGCTGGCCGTGGTCACCGTCGCGGGCGAGAGCCCGGTGACGCGGGCGATGGTGCTGCGCGCGATCGGCCCGCTGTCGAGGACCGTACGCAGCACCGTGCCCGCGCTGGCGCCGGAACGTCCGGCGCCGCGCCGGGTGACGGGCTGGGTTCGCGCCATCGTTCCCCCCTTCGCCGCGCGCAGTGATGTGGCCTGACCTCGAACGCTAACGAAGGGGAACGTGCAGTTCAACGGACTCGATTCCCGTGAATTTAACTCCCCGTGAGTACTTGTTAACCGCCGGCGGTTAACAAGTACTCACGGGGCGTCAGCCACCCAGATTGACCTCGATGCAGTACGTGCGCTGGGGTTCGGAGAAGGCGATGGGGAATGCGGTGTCGAACTCGTTGCACAGGGTCTCGTCGTCCTGGCCGTCCGCGCGTCTCACGACCTTGACGGTCTGCATGTCGGAGCAGTCGGACGGCACGATCCGGCCGTCGTCCTCGAGCAGGTAGCAGGAGTCCTCGATCATGTTCGGGACGAGGCACAGCGTGGTCTGCACGTCCTTGTCCTCGCCGACGAGCGTGTAGGAGAAGTAGTCCTCGCCGCACTGGACGTCGCCGTCGTTCTTCTGCGCCACCTCGTACGTGGCCTCGCTGTCGGAGCAGTCCCGCTTCTCGTGCGAGGTGTCGGCGGCGGTGGTCGACGCGGACTCGAAGAACAGGCAGTCGCCGACGTCGAGGGCGTTCTCGTCGGCGCTCTTGACCGCGTACACGCCGAACGCGGCGACGGCGGCGAGGATCACGACGGCGAGGACGCCGAGAGTGATGAACAACCCTTTCCGCGACTTCTTCGGCTGCGGTGGGTACTGACCCGGCGGGTACTGGCCGGGCTGCTGCCCGTACTGGCCCGGCGGATACTGGCCGGGCTGCTGGGCGTACTGACCCTGCTGGTACGGCTGCTGCGGGTACTGACCTTGCTGGTAGGGCTGCTGCGGCCCACCTTGGGGGTACGGTTGCTGCGGGTTGTTCGGCGGCTCGCCGGGGACGCTCGGATCGGGGCGGTTCGGGTCGTCGGGGGGCTGGGTCATCGCGAGCCTCGTCTCTGGGTCGATCCATCCGGCTGCCCCTCAATTTAGGCCCCGACCGCCCCGGATGTGCAGGTATCGGCCCTGCCGGGGGCCGCGACGTGGCGCGCCGCCGCCCGGATCAGGACAATGGACAGGCTGGCTACATCCGGCACCGCATTTTCGAGGAGGCTTCCGTGACCGACGGACCGTTGATCGTCCAATCCGACAAGACCCTGCTGTTGGAGGTCGATCACGAACGAGCGAACGACGCCCGCCAGGCGATCGCCCCGTTCGCGGAACTCGAGCGCGCGCCCGAACACGTCCACACCTACCGCATCACCCCGCTGGCGCTGTGGAACGCGCGCGCCGCCGGGCACGACGCCGAGCAGGTGGTCGATGCGCTCGTCAACTTCTCCCGGTACGCGGTGCCGCAGCCGCTGCTGGTCGACATCGTCGACACGATGGCCCGGTACGGGCGCCTGCAGCTGGTGAAGAATCCCGCCCACGGTCTGACGCTGGTCAGCCTCGACCGCGCGGTCCTCACCGAGGTGACCCGGCACAAGAAGATCGCCCCGATGCTCGGCGCCCGCGTCGACGACGACACGGTGGTGGTGCACCCGAGCGAGCGCGGCCGTCTCAAGCAGTTGCTGCTCAAGGTCGGCTGGCCGGCGGAGGACCTCGCCGGGTACGTCGACGGCGAGGCGCACGCCATCGACCTGGACTTCGAGGGAACGTCCCCGGGGTCGGCAGACGGCCAGTGGCACCTGCGCGACTACCAGGAGATGGCCGCCGACTCGTTCTGGGCGGGCGGATCCGGTGTCGTCGTCCTGCCCTGTGGTGCGGGCAAGACGATGGTCGGTGCGGCGGCGATGGCCAAGGCGAAGGCCACCACGCTGATCCTGGTGACGAACACGGTCGCGGGACGGCAGTGGAAGCGCGAGCTGATCGCGCGCACGTCGCTGACCGAGGAGGAGATCGGCGAGTACTCCGGCGAGCGCAAGGAGATCCGTCCGGTCACGATCGCCACGTACCAGGTGATCACCCGGCGCACCAAGGGCGAATACAAGCATCTCGAACTGTTCGATTCCCGCGACTGGGGTCTCGTGATCTACGACGAGGTGCACCTGCTGCCCGCCCCGGTGTTCCGCATGACCGCCGACCTGCAGTCCCGCCGGCGCCTCGGCCTCACCGCCACCCTGGTGCGCGAGGACGGCCGCGAGGGCGACGTGTTCTCGCTGATCGGGCCGAAGCGTTACGACGCACCGTGGAAGGACATCGAGGCGCAGGGGTGGATCGCTCCCGCCGACTGCGTCGAGGTGCGGGTGACGCTGACGGACGCCGAACGCATGGCGTACGCCGTCGCCGAACCCGACGAGCGGTACAAGCTGTGTTCCACCGCACACACCAAGATCGCGGTGGTGAAGTCGATCCTGGAACGGCACACCGACGCACCGACGTTGATCATCGGCGCGTACCTCGACCAGCTCGACGAACTGGGTGAGGCGTTGAACGCCCCGGTCATCAAGGGGTCGACCAAGAACAAGGAGCGGGAGGAACTGTTCGACCGTTTCCGGGCGGGCGAAATCCAGACGTTGGTGGTCAGCAAGGTCGCGAACTTCTCGATCGACCTGCCGGAAGCGTCTGTCGCCGTGCAGGTTTCGGGTACGTTCGGGTCCCGTCAGGAGGAGGCTCAGCGGCTGGGACGGCTGCTGCGGCCCAAGCACGACGGCGGCCAGGCCCACTTCTACTCGGTGGTGGCGCGGGACACGCTCGACGCCGAGTACGCCGCCCACCGGCAGCGCTTCCTCGCCGAGCAGGGATACGCGTACCGGATCACCGACGCCGACGACCTGCTGGGCCCGGCCATCGGGTAGCCGCCTGCCGCCGGAGCGGGCGCTCTAAGCTGGGGCCGTGCGACATTTCGAGTTCACCGTCGACCGGCCCTACGCGAAGTCCGTCAACCAGACGTTCGCCGACATGCGACGCCTGCAGGTGTCGGCGATCGTGGTGGCGCTGCTGTTCGCGGCCGCCGCTGTCGGCCTGATCCTGCTCGCCCACCCCTGGTCGATCATCCTGGGTGCCGTCGTGGCGATTGCCGCGCTGACGTCCGTGTGGGTGGCGTTCTGGGTGCCGAAGAAGGTCGGCAGCATCGAGGACCTGTACGCGAAGAGTCCGCTGGTGCCTGCCGTCGTCTCGGAGGTCCATCCCCGCGCGGTGACCCTGCTGTCGCTGATCGACGTCGCGAAGCCGTCCGCGGGCCACCCGTCGTACGCGCTCGTCACCCGCAACGTTCCGATCCGCACCGGTCAGAAGCAGCGGGTGGGTGACCGGGTGCCGTCCGTCGCACTGCTGAACGACCGCAGCACCCACAGCCTGTCCGACACCTGGGAGATGGTCAGCCCGATGCCGATCGCGTGGGGCACCCGCGACGCGGCCGTGCGGTCCCGCGCGGAGGTCGCCATCGATCAGGTCGAGTGGGATTTCCTGCAGAGCCGGATCGCCGAGTCGGAGCACATCCGCACCAACCCCGACCAGCGGGTCGCGGTGTCCGAGCACGACCTTCCGGAAGGCTTGCGCTGACCGGTCGCTAGCCGGGCCAGCCGTCGGCCGGGTGCCGGGGGTCGCCGGCCAGCAGGGCGGCGGCCCACGAATCGCGCCGGACACCGCGCTGCACCAGTCCGGCGCGCTGGATGCCCTCGAACCGGAAGCCCACCCGTCGGGCGACTGCCGCCGAGTCCCGGTTGCCGGCGAACGCACGCCATTCGATGCGTTCGAGCGCCATCCCGTCCGGCCGAAACGCGAAATCGCACACCAGGTTCACCGCGGTCGTCATCAGCCCCCGCGAGCGCGCGGACGGCGACAGCCAGTACCCGATCTCCGCTGCGGTCATATCCCGCGCCATCAGGCCGATCATCCCCAGCACCGGGCCGTTCTCACGATCGCGCAGCGCCCAGGTGGGGCTGCGGTCGGCCCAGCCGGTCGGCACCGTCTGCCGCACGAACTGCTCGGCGTCCGAGCGTGCGTACGGGGCGGGCATCGTCGTCCACTCGGCGATCGACGCCTCGCCGCACGCCGAGCAGATCGCGTCGATGTCGGTGACAACCGGCGGGCTCAGCCACACGTTGTCGGCGGCGAGGGTGACGACGAACATGCCCGCCACTCTATGCCCGGGGAACCGACCTACTCACCGCAACGCCGGCAGGACCTCTTTCTCGAAGAGTTCGATGCCCGAGGTGTCGTAGGCGGCTTCGGGGAAGTAGAAGATGCCGTAGGACATGCCGAGTTCCTTCAGCGCCGACAGTTTCTCGACGATCTGTTCCGGCGTTCCCACACCGGGCATGCCCCGGAACGCGCCGAGCGCGCCCTCGGCGGCGTCGGCGCCGACGTGCGGGGTGAGCCGGTCCTTCAGGGTGAGCAACCGCTGCTCGACCTCCGCCTCGGTGGTGCCGATCGCGACGTTGTAGTTGGCCGAGCGGGTGATGGCGTCGAAGTCGGTGCCGACAGTGTCGCAGTGCTTCCGCAGAATCTCGGACTTCTGTGCGAATCCGTCGGGTGTGCCGTCGAAGTTGGTGTACTGCGCGTACTTTGCCGCGATCTTCAGCGTCACCTTCTCGCCGCCACCGGCGATCCACAGCGGAATGCCGCCGTCCTGCAGCGGAAGTGGACGGACGATGGCGCCGTCGACCTGGTAGTGCTTGCCTTCGAGGGTCGCGGTGCCGTTGGTCCAGGCCTGGCGCATGATCTGCACGCCTTCGTCGAGGCGGCCGAGACGCGTACCGGCGGAGGGGAATCCGTAACCATATGCCTGCCATTCGTGCTCGTACCAGCCGCCACCGATGCCCATCTCGATGCGTCCGCCCGAGATGAGGTCGGCGGTGGCGGCGACCTTGGCGAGGTAGGCGGGGTTGCGGTAGCTCATCGCCGTACACATCTGACCGAGACGCACCCGCGACGTGACGGCCGCGAACGCGGACATGAGGGTCCACGCCTCGTGCGTGGCCTCCTCGGTCGGGGCCGGGACGGTGTGGAAGTGGTCGTAGACCCACAGTGAATCCCAGGACGAACCCTGATCGGCGCGCAACGCGAAGTCGCGCATCACCGACCATTGATCCGCGGGATCGATTCCGACGAGATCCAGACGCCAACCTTGAGGAACGAACAATCCGAAGCGCATGAAACGAATGTACCTATGCTTCCTGTTTTTCGAGCGGTGAGGAATCCGGCTCCGCCGCGGGCGGCGGTGGCCAGGGGGAATAGACCGGGATGAACCGGAACAGGAGTCCGGCGCCGAGCAGCGCCGCTCCCCCGATCGCGGCGACGGCGGCACCGAGCGGGACCACCGCGGCGAGCGCGCCGACCCCGAACGGTCCGGCGAACATGCCGGTGTCGTGGGTGAGCCGCCACGCTGCGAGGAATTCGGCGCGGGTGGCCGGCGGGGCGATGTCGGCGCCGAGGGTCATGATGACGCCGTTGCCGAGGCCGTTGCCGATTCCCATCACGACGGCGACGATCCCGATCGACCACAGGTCGTGCGAGAACGGCAACGCCAGGTACGACACGCCGATCACCAGCAGCGACGGCACCGCGATGAACCTGCGGCCGTACCGGTCCATGAAATGTCCGGCCGGATACGAGCACAGCAGGTCGACGGCGGCACCGACACCGAAGACGAGACTGACCTGGGCGGCGTCGAGTCCGAGGTGGGCGGCCCACAGCGGGAGCACCGCCTCCCGGGAGGCGCGGGCCGCGCCCATCATGAGCGATCCGGCTCCGAGTGTGGCCAGCAGTTTCCGGTGGCGACGCAGGATCGACGGCAGCGTCGCGTGCCCTCGCACGGTGGCCGGGTCGCGGCGCGGCGGGTCGGGCACCCGCGACATCAGCCACCCGGACAGCACGACGCCGACGAACTGCACCATGAACCCGCCCCGCGCGCCGACCACCAGGATGACGGCGGCACCGAGCAGCGGGCCGACGAAGAAGCCGAGCCGCCACATCGCCGCGAACGACGACATCGCCCGGGCCCGCATCCCGATCGGCACGGCATCGGCCAGATAGCTCTGGCGGGCCAGCCCCCACACGGCGTTCGCGAGCCCGGTCAGCAGTGCACCGATACCGAGCATCCAGGGTGTCTGCGCGAGGAGGCAGACCAGCACTCCGGTGGCGCCGACGGCACTGCCGCCGATGATCGACCGCCGCTCCCCGAACCTCGCGACGATCCGGCCCGCGGGCAGGTCGCCGAGGACGGCGCCGAGCCCGACGACCGCGACGATCAGCCCGGACACGGCCACCGACGCACCCAGTTCGCGGGCCGTCAGTGCCATGACCGGGGCGGCGGCGCCCTGTCCGATGCCGAAGATCGCGGCGGGGACGAAGACGGTGGTGACGAGAGGCTTCAGACCGCCGCTCATGCGCTCGCTTCGTCGACCACGCCCGCGAACCGGTTGTCGACGTCCGCGAGCCCGTAGTGACCGCGCAGGGTGGTCGCCGTGTACTCCGTGCGGAACAGTCCGCGCTGCTGCAGGATCGGGACGACCCGGTCGACGAAGTCGTCGAGTCCGCCGGGCAGGTACGGCGGCATGATGTTGAAACCGTCGGCCGCGCCCTGCTCGAACCAGGTCTGCAGTTCGTCCGCCACCTGTTCCGGGGTGCCTGCGAACGTGCGGTGTCCGCGTCCGCCGCCGAGCAGCCCGATCAGCTGCCGGACGGTGAGCGATCCGTCCGCCGCGAGATCCTTCACCAGCTGGTACCGGCTCTTGTTGCCCTGGATCTCGTCGAGCGGGGGAAGCGGCGGCAACGGTGCGTCGAGAGAATGCTTGGTGAGATCGACACCGAGCATCGTGGACAGCTGCCGCAGCGAGTACTCGGGCGAGATCAGATCGGTGAACGACTGCTCGAGCGCCTTCGCCTCCTCCTCGGTGTCGGCGATGAACGGCACGATGCCGGGCAGCACCTTCAGGTCGCCGGCATTGCGGCCGTGTTTCACCACGCGCGCCTTCAGGTCGCGGTAGAACTCCTGCCCCTGCTCGAGGGTGCGCTGCGCGGTGAACACGGCCTCGGCGTACCGCGCCGCGAACTCCTTGCCGCTCTCGGACGATCCGGCCTGCACCAGCAGCGGCCGCCCCTGAGCGGAACGGGGCGAGTTGAGCGGGCCCTTGATCCGGAACCGCGGACCGTCGTGGTCGATGGTGTGGACCTTGCCGGGATCGGCGAACACGCCGGTCTCCGGATCCAGTACCACCGCGCCGTCCTCCCAGCTGTCCCACAGGGCCAGGGTGACGTCGACGAATTCCTCTGCGCGCTCGTATCGTCCGCTGTGCGCGGGGATGCCGTCGACGCCGAAGTTGGCGGCCTCGTCCGCGCCGGCCGACGTCACGATGTTCCACCCGGCCCGGCCGCTGCTGATGTGGTCGAGCGACGTGAACTTACGGGCCAGGGTGTAGGGGTCGGAGTAACTCGTCGACGCCGTGGCGATCAACCCCACGTGTTCGGTGGCGACGGCGATCGCCGAGAGCAGCGTGACGGGTTCGAAGATCGCCTGCGTGTTGTGCTTGATCCGCGGTCCGACGGCGAGACCGTCGGCGAAGAACACCGAATCGAGCTTGCCGCGCTCCGCGATCCGGCCGAGTTCCTGGAAGTGCGCGACGTCCAGGACGCGGTGCGCCTCGGTGCGGGGGTGGCGCCACGCCGCCTCGTGATGCCCCACGCCCATGAGAAACGCGTTGAGGTGGAACTGGGAATCCTGTGACATGTAGTTTTTCTTTTCCGGTAAGGACTAGACCCGCCAGCGGGACAGCCTGCGTTCGATCAGTACGAGAACGGCGTTGATCGTCAGGCCGAGAACCGAGATGGCGACGATGCCCGCGTACATGTTGGGAATCTGGAAGTTGAACTGGGAGGCCGTGATCAGGTAGCCGAGCCCGGCCTTGGCCCCGACCATCTCGGCGGCGATCAGCACGAGGATCGACGACGCCGCGGCCATCCGGATTCCGGTGAAGATGGTGGGAACGGCGGCGGGCAGGACCACCTTCTGGAACAGGCGCACCGGCGACAGTCCCAGCGAGGACGCCGACTTGATCAGCAGCGGGTCGACGGTGCGGACACCGGAGATCGTGTTCAGCAGGATCGGGAAGGTGCACGCGTAGATCACCAGGGCGATCTTCGACTCCTCACCGATGCCGAGGATCAGGATGAAGACGGGGAGCAGTGCCAGCGCCGCCGTGTTGCGGAACAGTTCCAGGATCGGGTTCAGGAAGTCCGACACGGGCCGGTACCAGGCGATGGCGATGCCCAGCGGGATCGCGATCACGATGGCCACGAAGAAGCCGATCAGCGCGCGGGAGATGCTGGCGGACACGTGCTGCCACAGCTCACCGCTCTGGAGCAGGTCGAAGAACGCCTCGATCACCGTGCTGAACGGGGGCAGGAACACCTCGTCGACGAGACCGACGCGGGGAGCGATCTCCCACAGCGCCAGGAAGGCGACGATCGCGATGGACGGCTTCAGGATCCGCCACGCGAGCGGACCCAGCGCCGCGCCGGCACGCTGGACGGCACCCGGCTCGGGCGGGGTGGAAGCGGGCGTCGGAGCCGCGGTCCGGGTCGGATCGGCGGCGACGGGAACTTCCGGTGTCGCGAGTGCGCTAGACATGTGCTTCCTCCTTCTCGATTACCTGTGCACGCTCCACTTCGCCGTGCAGCAGCGTCCAGATGCGGTGTCGGTAGTGCCGGAACTGCTCGTTGGACCGGACGTCCTCGCCGCTGCGGTCGATGTCGATGTCCACGAACGTCTTCACCCGGCCGGGGCGTGACGTCAGGACGGCGACCCGCTGCCCGAGGTAGATGGCCTCGTCGATGCCGTGGGTGATGAACAGGATGGTCTTGCCGGTGGCCTTCCAGATGCGGAGCAGTTCGTCCTGCAGCGACTCGCGGGTCTGGGCGTCGAGCGCGGCGAACGGCTCGTCCATCAGCAGCACCTCGGGGTCGAATGCCAGGCTGCGGGCGATCGCGACGCGCTGCTTCATGCCACCCGACAACTCGTGCGGGTAGCGGTCGCCGAATCCCTTCAGACCGACGAGTTCGAGGTAGTGCTCGGCGAGTTCGCGCCGTTCCTTCTTGGGCAGTCCCTTGGCTTCGAGCCCGAACTCGATGTTGTGCCGTGCCGTCCGCCACGGCAGGAGCGCGTACTGCTGGAAGACGATGCCGCGGTCGAGGCCGGGGCCGGTGACCGGCTTGCCGTCGAGCAGGATCCGACCGGACGTGGGTGTGCTGAGTCCGCCGAGCAGGTCGAGCAGCGTCGACT
Source organism: Rhodococcus pseudokoreensis (assembly GCF_017068395.1). NCBI lineage: Bacteria > Bacillati > Actinomycetota > Actinomycetes > Mycobacteriales > Nocardiaceae > Rhodococcus > Rhodococcus pseudokoreensis. The sequence continues at coordinate 2,653,227 of NZ_CP070619.1, forward strand.
TTCCGCAACCGCTCGGCCCGACGAGGACGAGGAATTCGCCGTCCGCGAGATCGATGTCGATGTCTTCGATCGCGGTGAACTTGTCCTTCGACCCGCGCACGTCGAACTGCTTGGTGACGTGCTCGAGGCGGAGCTTGGGCGTCTGAACCCGGTCGGGATTCGAGGCGGTGGTGCTCATTTCTGTCCTTCCAGTACTTCTCCGTCGGGCCCGCTCTCGGCGGGGAACGTGCCGTTGGCGTACGGGTTGAATTCGTTGGTGTAGAGGTCGGTCGCGGTCAGCTTGCCCTCGTCGAGCTCACCGTTCCGGACGAGCCAGTCGATCCAGGTCTGCAGCTCCTTCTCCTGGATCACGGCCCCGGCGATGGGAATTCCGGAGCTGCGCCAATAGTCGATGGCCTCGTCGCTCTCGTTGCGGCCACGCTTTTCGATGATGCTCTTCAGCCGTGCGACCACCTCTTCGCGCGGGGTCACCTGGGTCCAGCGGATGGCCCGGGCCGTGCCCTGCACGAAGTCCGCGACAGCGTCCTCGTTCTTCGCCAGGAAGTCGTCCCGCACCACGTACGTGCCGTAGCTGAACGCGCCGAACAGATCCCGGTCCGTGAACAGCGGCCGGATTCCCCCGCGCTCCTGGGCTGTTTCGCGGTAGATCCCGTTGATGGCGGCCACGTCGATCTGGCCTTCGCGCAGCGCCTGTTCGTTGTTCACCGGCGGCACGACGATCAGCTCCACCTGCTTGATCTCGTCCGGGGTCAGGCCCTGCTGGGCCAGCCACTCCCGGACGAGGAACTCGTGGTGCGCGCCGAGCGTGTTCATCCCGACCTTCTTGCCGATCAGGTCACGCGCCGAGCGAATGGGGCTGCCGTCCAGCACGAAGTAGCCCGTGAACTCGCCGGCATCCGCGCCGTAGGAACTCAGCACCGACGTGATCGGCGCCCCCGCGGCGTTGAGTTTGACGACGGCTCCGTTGAAGGCCGAACCGAATTCGACGTCACCGGTGGCCGCCGACTGGATGTCCTGCGGGCCGCTGGTGGTGTCGCCGACCCATTCGAGCTTGACCTTGTCGTAATACCCCAGGTCCTCGGCGAGTTCGTGGAATCCCACGTCGCCGGCCCACCCCTGGTACCGCAGGACCGTCTTCCCGTCCTCGGTGGTGGCGGTGTCCGACGAGCCGGCACACCCCGCCACTCCCGAGGCCAGCGTGAACAGTGCTGCGGTCGCCGCGAGTGCGCGCACGGCGCCGCGCCGGAACCGGGAGTGGGACATCGACTTCACTTTCTTCTCGTGGGGACTTGGGGCGGAGTTCACTTGGCGGCCAGCGCTTGTCCGTCGGGACCGCTGTCGGCGGGGTACGTGCCGTTGGCGTACGGGTTGTACTCGTTGGTGTAGACGTCGGCAGGCGTGAGCTTGCCGTCCTCGAGTTCCCCGTTGCGGACGAGCCAGTCGATCCAGGTCTGAATTTCCTTGTCGGTGATCACGCCACCGGGGCCTGCGACACCGGGCGACTTCCAATAGTCGACGAGGTCGGTGGTCTCGTTGCGGCCGCGCCCCGTGATGATCTCCTTGTACTTCGCGATCACGTCGGCGCGGGGCGTGGTCTGCGTCCAGCGGATGGCGCGGGCCGTGCCCTGCACGAAGTCGGCGACGGCGTCCTTGTTCTTCGAGATGAAGTCGTTGCGGAACAGCAGCGAACCGTACGTGAAGGAACCGAAGATGGACTCGTCGGTGAACAGCGGGCGGATGCCGCCGCGTTCGACGGCCTTGTCGCGGAACACGCTTCCGAGCGTGCCGACGTCGATCTGTCCCTGGCGCAGCGCCTGCTCGGTATTCACCGGCGGCACGACGGTCAGCTCGACCTGCTTGATCTCGTCGGGGCTCAGCCCCTCCCGGGCCAGCCACTCACGCACGAGGAATTCGTGGTGCGCGCCGAGCGTGTTCATGCCGACCTTCTTGCCGATCAGGTCGCGTGCCGACGTGATCGGGCTTCCGTCGAGCACGTAGTACCCGTTGAACGTCTCCTTGTCGGAGCCGTAGTAGCCGATGACGGACGTGATCGGGGAATCGGCCGCGGCGAGCTTCAGCACCGCCCCGTTGAACGCCCCACCGAAGTCGGTCTGACCCGTGGCGGCGTTCTGAATGCTCTGCGGCCCACTGGTGGTGTCGCCGATCCAGTTCAGTTCGACCTTCTGGTAGTAGCCGAGGTCGGCCGCGAGTTCCGGGAACGAGACCTGGCCCGTGGTGCCCTCGTACCGCAGCACGGTCTTGCCGTCGGCGGTCGTGGTGGTTTCGGATTTGGAGCAGGCAACGGCGAGACTGGTGAGGGAGAGGAGGGCGGCCGCGGCCGCCAGAGTCCGCGCGAAACGGGGACGAGTCATCGAAGGTCTTCCTGGTGTGTGGTGCCCGCGAACGACGAAGCAGCGGGTCGTGCGAGCGCACTCCGGCCGGCCCGGCGTTCGCCGGAGGGGGGTTGGCAGGACGTGCAGACGAAAAAGGGGTGCGGAAAAGCCAGGTCAGCTACGACAGCTGGAACACTGGAACATGGCAGACTCCCTGGACGTGGTGTGGTCGCCACACCATACGTCCGGACCCACCACCAGGGTCAACGGTTACGCACACGACGGATTTTATGTCTGGACCGCACGTAGGATATCGGCATGCCCACCGCGACGCTGGTAGACGAATTCGAGTCCCACCGGCGGCATCTGCTCTCGGTAGCGTACCGGCTGACCGGCAGTGTCAGTGACGCGGAGGACGCCGTGCAGGAGTCGTGGCTACGACTCGACGACGCGAACGCCGCGACCATCCGCGACCTCGGGTCCTGGCTGACCACGGTGGTCGGGCGGATCTGCCTCGACCGGTTGCGTTCGGCCGCGGTGCGGCGGGAACAGTATGTCGGCCAATGGCTTCCGGAACCGGTCGTCACCGCGCTGTCCCCGTCCGCCGAGCCGGATCCCTTGGAGGCGGTCGTCCGGGACGAGGACAACCGCCTCGCGGCGCTGATCGTGCTCGACACCCTCACCCCGGCGCAACGGGTCGCGTTCGTGCTGCACGACGGTTTCGGGGTGCCGTTCGACGAGGTGGCCGGGATTCTCGGCATCGAGACGCCCGCCGCGCGCCAGCTCGCGTCGAGAGCCCGCAAGGCGGCTGCCGCAACGACACCCGCCGTTCCCGACGAGGAGCACGCTCTCGCCGTGCAGCGGCTGCTCGAGGCTCTCGCCGGCGGCGACCTCGACGCGGTGGTCGCGGCGCTGCACCCGGAAGCCCTGGTCATCGGCGACGCCAACGGCACCACGAGCACCGCCGTCAACGTCATCCGCGGCGCCGACAAGTTCGCCCGCTTCTTCCTCGGCCTCGTCCAGCGGTACGGGCCGGAGGTGTTCACCGCCATGGAGCTGGTTCTGGTCAACGGCCAGCTCGGCTATTTCACCGCCGGATTCACCGGAGACGATGCCCACCGCAGCTCGCCTGCGCGAGTGGGTGGGTTCACCGTCCGCGACGGTCTCGTCTACGCGGCGTACGACATCGCCAACCCGGAGAAGTTCGCCGGGATCATGCTCCCGGACCGTCCGTCGTGACCGCGGCGTCGTCGGCCCACGGCACCCGGCACGAATCGGTGCCGAAACCCTGCTCGGTGATGCCCAGCGCCGAGTACATCCGGGCGCGCATGTTCTCGATACCGATCTGATAGGACAGTTCGACGACGCCGGCCCGGCCGAACCGGCGCTCGAGATCCGCGACCTGATCGTCGGTGACGGTGGTGGGTGTCGCCGTCACCGCGTCGGCGTAGGCGATGGCCGCGCGCTCGTCGTCGCTGTACGCGGGTGAGTCGGCGTAGTCGGCGATGTGCTTCAGCCGCTCCACGTCCAGGCCGTCGAGGCGTTGCAGCATCGTGCCGAAGTCCACGCACCACGAGCAGCCGATCGTCCACGCCACGCGGAAGACGGCGATCTCCCGCACGTTCGCCGGGAGGACGGTCGACGCCTTCTGCACCGCCATCTCGTGCCGGGCGGAGGCGACGAACAGTTTGCGGTGATGGGCGAGCACGGCGAACGGCTCGGGCACCTCGTCGAACTTGTGGGCAGCATATTTGTAGGCGACCTTCACCAGCGGGCTCGCGTCCGCGGGGGCCACTGCGGGAATGCGGGGCATTGCGTCCTCCATCGTCACCGGGCGCCCTTCGCGCGCCGTCTACAGAGAAGACGAGACAGCCCCGCAGAACGTGACGCGGCCGTGTGCAACCGTCGCCGTCACACCGACTACGCTGCAGTAATGCCCGCAACGCCGCGCAACCGCACCGTCCAGCGCTTGCAGCCGTTCGCGTCCACCATCTTTGCCGAGATGACCGCGCTCGCCGTGCGTCACGACGCGATCAACCTCGGTCAGGGTTTCCCCGACACCGACGGTCCCGCGTCCATGCTCGACACGGCGCGGCAAGCGATCGCGGACGGGCTCAACCAGTACCCACCCGGCCCCGGTATGCCCGTGCTCCGGCAGGCGGTCGCGGCCGACCGCCTGGCCCGGTACGGGCTCGACCACGACCCCGACTCGGAGGTGCTGGTCACCGTCGGCGCCACCGAGGCCATCAGTGCCGCCATCCTGGGCCTGGTCGAACCGGGTGAGGAAGTGGTGCTGATCGAGCCGTACTACGACTCCTACGCCGCCTCGGTCGCGCTGGCGGGGGCGGTGCGGCGCAGTGTGCCGCTCGCCCGCTCCGGCACGAGGTTCGTCGTCGACCTCGACGCTCTGCGCGCCGCGATCACGCCGAAGACCCGGATGCTGGTGATCAACACCCCGCACAATCCGACGGGCACCGTGTTCACCCCGGACGAGATCGCCGCGGTCGCGGAACTGGCCTGCGAACACGACCTGCTGGTGCTGAGCGACGAGGTGTACGAACACTTGGTCTTCGACGGCCGCACGCACACCGCCCTGGCCACCCTCCCGGGAATGTACGAACGGACCGTCTCGGTGTCCAGCGCCGCCAAGACGTTCAACGTCACCGGGTGGAAGATCGGCTGGGCGTGCGGTCCGGCGGAACTGATCGACGCGGTCCGCACCGCGAAGCAGTACATGTCCTTCGTCGGCGGCGGACCGTTCCAACCCGCAGTGGCGCACGCGCTGAGCCACGAGCAGCAGTGGGTGAAGGAACTGCGGGACAGTCTCCAGGCCAAGCGGGACGTCCTGTACGACGCGCTCGTCGCGTCCGGTCTGGAGGTCCATTCGGGCGGCGGCACGTACTACCTGTGCGCCGACATCACCGCGATCGGCGAACGCGACGGCATCGACTTCTGCCGCACACTCCCGGAGCGCATCGGTGTGGCCGCAGTACCGGTCAGTGTGTTCACCGACCATCCGCAGCCGTGGAACCCGCTGGTGCGGTTCGCTTTCTGCAAACAGGATCACGTGCTCGAGGAGGCCGCACGACGGCTACGGACCCTCGGAGAGTCCGGATCGTGACTGCGCGCACCATCCCCGCCGACTTCGTGCGGCGATCGCTCGACCTGTCGGCGCGCAGTGGCGTCGACCTCTCCCCCGCACTGTCGGCGGCGGGACTCACGACGGCATCGCTCGGGGATCCGCTGGCCCGGTTGACGCCCACCCAAGTCACCGCGTTCACCCAGGCCGTCTGGCAGATCACCGGCGACGAATTGTTCGGCCTCGGCCCGGCACCGGTCCCCCGCGGCACGTTCCGGCTCGTGTGCCTCGCGCTGATCCATACCGCGGATCTGTCCGCCGCCCTCGAGCGGATGGCCGACATCCTCCGTGCGCTGCCGTCACTGCCCGCGCTGCACATCGGCCCCGGTGCCCACGGCGGCACCCGGATGACCATCGACATCCGCCCGGTGGCGGCCGAACGGTCCGCCGAGGAGGTGCAGTTGTCGCTCGAGGCGACGCGCGTCACCACGGACTTCCTGCTGATCCTGCTCCACCGGTTCGCGGCGTGGCTCGTGGGCAAGAGGGTCCGGTTGCTGGCGGTGGAACTGCCGTATCCGGCGCCGCTGCCGCAGCTCGCCGAGAACTACGATCACATCTTCGGTGTCCCCGTGACGTTCGATTCCGACATTCCCGCAGTCGAATTCGACAATGCGGTGATGCGGGCGCCCATCATCCAGACCGAGGAGACTCTCGAGGAGTATCTGCGGGAGTCGCCGACGCTGCTGATGTCGGAGCGCGACTACGACAGCACGGCGTCCGCGCAGGTACGCCGGGTTCTCGAGCACGGCATGAAGGGCCGCACCTCGACGGCCGAGGACATCGCGGAGATGCTGTCGATCAGTGTCCCCCACCTGCGCCGGCTGCTCCGGCAGGAGGGGACGTCGCTGAACCAGCTGCGGGAGGAAGTGCTTCGCGACGCCGCCGTCGCCGGGCTCCGGCGCGGCGAGTCCGTGGACGACCTGTCGGCGCGGCTCGGCTTCTCCGAGCCCAGCGCGTTCCGTCGCGCCTTCAAGCGCTGGACCGGCAGCACGCCGAGTTCCTACCGCTGAGTGGCCGTCGCGTCAGCTGACGCAGAACTCGTTGCCCTCCGGGTCGGTCAACGTGACCCACTCGCTCGGACCCTGGCGACCCCGGTGGAGGACGGTGGCGCCGGCCTGCTCGAGCTTTTCGGCGACCTCGTAGCGGCCGTCCCCGACCCTGATGTCCAGGTGCAGCCGGTTCTTCACTGTCTTCCGTTCGGGAACCAGCTGGAACAGCACGCGGGGGCGCTCGGGGTGCTCCGGATCGCGGATGGCCTGGCCCTCCCGCCAGACCAGGACACCCTCGAATTCGATGGTGTCGGACTCCTGCGCGTGGCCGGCCTGCACGAGCCCGCGGATGAACTCCTCGTTGCTCGGCTCCACCTCCCAGCCGAGCGCCTGGGCCCACCATTTGGCCAGGGTATGCGGGTTCTCCGAGTCCACTGTGACTTGAAATTCATATCCCATGGCCCGACGGTACAGCGGGGCACCGACAGGTCCCGGTGAGCCGCGTCCCGCTCAGGGTTTGACGAGGATCCGGATGGGATCTCCCTCGTGGTTCGCGAGTTTCTCGATGCCCTTCGCGACGTCTTCGAGCGGGACGATCTCGCTGATCGACCGCGACAGGTCGAGGCGGCCGCGCGACACCAGTTCGGCGAGGGTTTCGATGTCGACGTTCTTGTACCCCAGATGGCCGAGTACCTGCTTCTGCGACAGTCCGAACTGCGCGGTGGTCCCCACCGACGCCTCCTGCGCGCTCAGGCCGACCGCGACGAGGCGGCCGCCCACCGTCAGGCAGTTCAGTGCCTGCTCGAACGTCACCTTCAGTCCGGCCGCGTCGAACGCGACGTCCAGCATCCGGCCGCCCGTGGCCTCCGCGACCTTCTCCTTCAGGTCCTCGTCCCGGGAGTCGAACGCGTAGTCGGCGCCGAGTTTCAGAGCACGCTTCCGCACAGCGGGATTGATGTCGAACGCGATCACCGGGACGGCGCCGACCAGGCGCGCCAGCTGCACGATGTGGGTGCCGACGCCGCCCACACCCCACACGCCGACGGTCTCCCCGACCACGACCTTGCCGGTGCGCACGACCGCACCGAACGGCGTCGACACCGCGTCGGCGAGGAGGGCCGCCTGCTCGAACGGAACGTTGTCCGGGATGCGGGTCAGTCCCCCGGCTTGCGCGACGGTGTACTCGGCCCACGCGCCGTCGTAGGCGAACGCCATGAGCTGGATGTTCAGGCAGTTCGTGAGGTCTCCGCGGCGGCAGTTGCGGCACGCGAAGCAGGGCCTGCCCGCGGACGGCACGACGCGGTCACCCTCGGCCCAGCCGGTCACTCCGGCACCGACTTTCGCGATGGTGCCCGACGCCTCGTGGCCCTGGGTCACCTCGGGCAGCAGCGCCGGGAACGTGCCGTCGATCAGACTGAGGTCGGAGTGGCAGATGCCGCAGAACTCCACCTTGACGAGCACTTCACCGGGGCCGGGCTCCGGAATCGGAATATCCTCCACAGCAATTGTTTTCGTGTCGGCGTGGAATCGTTCCGCCCGCATGGTCCCGGCCATCGCTCACCCCTTCGTCGTCGTTGCCTCGACGGTACCCGCGAAGAATGCCCGGGTGTGCATGATTCGGGCCACCCGGGCCGCGGCCGGCTCAGACGACCGCGGGCCGGGCCCGGTCCAGCGCGAGGTGGACGGCGAGACCGCCGAGGACGCTTCCCATCACGAACTTCTGCGCCCGCAGCCACGCCGGGCGTCCCGACAGGAAGGTCGCGACAGTTCCTGCGACGCAGACGATCAGCGCGTTCACGGTGAGCGCGACCACGATCTGCACACTGCCCAGCAGTAGGCTCTGCACCCAGACGGGACCGGCGCCGGGGTGCACGAACTGCGGGATCAGCGCCAGGTACATCACCGCGATCTTCGGGTTGAGCAGATTCGTCGTCAGGCCCATCAGGAACAGCCGGGCGGACGAGTCCCGGGGCAGTGCCCGGGCAGGCGCGAACGGCGCATGACCGCCGGGCCGCAACGCCTGCCACGCCATCCATCCCAGATAGCACGCGCCCGCCAGTTTCAGTGCGGTGTACGCCTGCGGGACGGCGGAGAACACCGCCGAAATACCCAGTGCCGCAGCGGCCAGATAGCACAGGAACCCGAGAGCGACACCGGCCAGCGAGACCAGGCCCGCCGCCCTGCCCTGAGTGATGCTGCGCGAGACCAGATACAGCATGTTGGGTCCCGGCGTGAGAACCATGCCGAGCGCGATCGCCGCCACCCCGAGTACCGCCACCGAATCGGTCATGTCCGTCACGATCCCACCGCGGCGACGCGCCGTCGCGGTCCAGTCCAGCCTCGGTGGACCTGTGTCCGGGTTGCATTCGTCGACGACCAGTGAGAACGTCGGAAGAGTAAAGCGTTGTCCAATCCGAAAGGGTGAAACACGAGTTATGCGTACGGCCGTAGCCGACAACTACCCCACGAGGGACCGCGACGAGTGCACGATGACCGTCCGTCAGGACCCGGTCACCTGGTTCGATACGAAACGGGGTGATACCCGGTCCGGTCCGCTCACTGCGAATCAGATTGCCGACTACGACAAGCGCGGATACCACTCCGCCGACGCGATCATCCCGCCACGCGACGTGTTCGACCTGGTCGACGAGATGACCCGCCTCGCCGAGACCGACACGTTGCGCGGCGACGACCGCATCGTGCGGGAGAACGGCAACGGCGCCGTCCGGTCCGTGTTCGACGTCCACCGTCTCAGCGACGTCGTCGACGAGATCGTCCGCCGCCCCGAGGTGGTGGGTATCGCCCGGCAGATCCTCGGTTCGGACGTCTACGTCCACCAGTCGCGGCTCAACTTCAAACCGGGTTTCACCGGCGGCCCGTTCTACTGGCACTCCGACTTCGAGACGTGGCACGCCGAGGACGGGATGCCTGCGCCGCGCGCCGCGAGCATCTCGATCGCGCTGACCGAGAACTACGGGCACAACGGCGGGCTGATGATCATGCCCGGATCGCACCGCGCGTTCGTCTCGTGCGCCGGCGAGACCCCCGAGGACTACTTCAAGGAATCGCTGGTCAGCTACGTTCCGCCCACCGGGTCGCCGGATCAGCCGACGCTCACCCGGATGGCCAACGAGTACGGCATCGACACGATGACCGGACCCGCGGGTTCGGCCACCGTCTTCGATTCGAACTGCATGCACGGTTCGAACGGCAACATCACGCCGTTCGCGCGGTCGAACCTCTTCATCGTGTTCAACAGTGTCGAAAACACTCTGACGGATCCGTTCTCGGCTCCCGCCCCGCGCCCCGGCTACCTCGGTAGCCGGGATTTCACGCCCCTGCGGTAACGAGGACAACGACGTACCGCGGCCCCGCTCCCTGACGTCGGAGCGGGGCCGCGGTGTTCTCGATGCGGCAGAACCCGTAGCCTTCGCGGCGCCCTGCGTGCGACGATGACTTGGCACGGTTCGACCGCCCGGCCCCGGGCGCCGGCCGAACCTTCATCTCCCGGAACGGGGAATGATGTTTGCCTACATCGCGCGTACCGTCGTCGCACACCCGTGGCGAGTCATCGCGGCCTGGGTGGTCGCCGCAATAGCGGTCATTCTGTTCGCACCCAGCCTCGACGACTACACCACCGGTAACCAGCAGACATTCCTGCCCAGTTCATTCGAGTCCTCCGAGGCGCAGGCCGTCGGCAACCAGTACTTCCCCAGCCTGTCCGGTGCCACCGGCAGCCTGGTGGTGGTCCGCGCCGACGGCGCCCCACTGTCTCCCGCCGACCAGCAGACTGCCCTCAATCTCGCGACGTCGCTGCAGAATTCGGCGATCCCGGGCGTGCTGAGCGTGCAGGGGTCGCCCACGTCGCTGTCCGCCGACGGCAAGGCCGCCGCACTGCAGGTGGTGTTCGCCGGGCAACCCGGCGACGACCAGGTCAACGAAGCCGTCCCGGTCGTCCGGAACGACGCCGAGCAGCAACTGAGCGGCACCGGCCTGGTGAGCGGGCTGACCGGCAACGCGGCCATCCAGGTCGACACCACCGCCGCCTACGACAACGCCGACAAGGTCATCACGATCGCCACGGTGATCGTCATCCTCACCCTGCTCGGCCTGATCTTCCGCAGCCCCGTCATCGCGGTCCTGCCGGTCCTCGTGATCGGCGTCGTGCTGGCGGTGGTCACCGGGCTGACCGCCGTGCTCGCCGATCTGTTCGACTTCCAGGTCAGCACGTCGCTGCAATCGATCCTCGTGGTGGTCCTCTTCGGTGTCGGCACCGACTACATCGTCTTCCTGCTGTTCCGGTATCGCGAGCGTCTGCGGCAGCAGGCCGCGGCAGGGTGCACCGCCGACACGCACCGGGAAGCGCTCGTGTTCTCCACCGACGTCGTCGGTCGCGTCGTCGCGTCGTCGGCGCTCACGGTCATCGTCGCGTTCGCCGCGCTGCTGCTGGCGAAACTCGGTTCCCTCACCACGCTCGCCCCGGGACTCATCGTCGCGGTGGCCGCCATGTTGGTGACCGCGTTGACGCTCATTCCCGCCGTGTTCACCGTGCTGGGCCGCCACCTGTTCTGGCCGCTCGGCCCGGGACACGACAGCCCGCACACACCGTTCGCCGCGATCGGCGCCGCGATCGGACGCCGCCCGGCCGTGTTCGCCGTCGTCATCGGCCTCGTGCTGATCGCGCTCGCCTCGTTCGCGTCCGGCTACAAGTCGACGTACAACACGCTCGGCGAACTGCCCGCCGACACGCCGTCCCAGCAGGCGTTCGACACCCTCGGCAAGTCCTTCCCCGCGGGCGCGCTCAGCCCCACCCAGGTGTACGTCGTGGCTCCCGGACCGCTCGACCCCGCGTCACTGACACCCCTCGTGACCGCGCTGACGCAGGTGCCGGGGGTGTCCTCGGTCGCCCCGCCGCGACCGAGTCAGGACGGTCGCGCCGCGCTCGTCACTGTCGTTCTCGCCGACGACCCGTACTCGAATACGTCTCTCGATCTCGTCGAGGGACCGATCCGCGACGCCGCCCACGGAGCGGTCCCCGGCTCGGAAGTCGTTGTGGGAGGGCAGACGTCCACGTTCGTCGACGTCCGCGCTCAACTCGCGGCGGACACTCGCCTCGTCTTTCCCGTCGCCGCGGTCGCGATCGCGCTGATCCTCGCCCTGCTCCTGCTGGCGGTGCTCGCGCCGATCAACCTGCTGGTGTGCGTGGCCCTCACGTTCGTCGCCACGCTCGGCGCCGTAGTGCTCCTGTTCCTGCACGGCCTCGGCTACGACGGCATCGACTTCTCCATTCCGATCGTGCTCTACCTGTTCGTCGTGGCGATCGGCACCGACTACAACATCCTGCTCGCCTCGCGACTGCGCGAGGAATTCCGCAACGGGTACTCCCCTCGCGACGCCGCGCGGATCGCCGTCGCCAACGACGCCCCCACCGTCGCCGCCGCCGGCCTGATCCTCGCGCTGACGTTCGCGTCCCTGACCCTCACCGGACTGGCCAACCTCGCCGAACTCGGCTTCGGGGTGGCGATCGGTGTCGCGCTCGCCGCCTTCGCGATGGCCCCGATGCTGGTGCCCAGCCTGTCGGCACTCGAACGCCGCGCCTTCTGGTGGCCGAGCAGGCAGAAGGCCGTCGTCGACACCGGCGACGACCGGGAGCCCGTGGTGCCGCGGTAGCCGTCGTCGCCGGAAAATATGGGAACATACGTTCGACTGCCGGTGTAGCATGGCCGCATGACCTCCGCGGATGCGCGGTATGCGCTGCAGGCTTCGCTGTTCGACGATGCGTCATTCGGTGTGGAGCTGGGCGAACTCGGGCCGACGGTGCAGCGCCGCACGCTGACGGCGGGGGCGTGGGTCGACGTGCGACCGGGGTGGATGACCGGCTCCGACGACCTGTTCACGACGCTCGCGGAGACGGTGCCGTGGAATGCGGAGCGGCGCCAGATGTACGACCGCGTGGTGGACGTGCCGCGCCTCGTCCGGTTCTACGGAGAGGACGAGCCGCTCCCCGACCCACTGCTGGTCGCCGCGCGAGACGCCCTGAGCAGGCATTACCGGCCCGAACTCGGCGAGGAGTTCGCCACGTCCGGACTGTGTTTCTACCGCGACGGGTCCGACAGCGTCGCCTGGCACGGCGACGACACCGGTCGCAGCCGAACCGAGGACACGATGGTCGCCATCCTGTCGCTCGGCGCCTCGCGTCCGCTGCTGCTGCGTCCGCGCGGCGGCGGGCACTCGATCCGGTACTCCCTCGGCCACGGTGACCTGCTGGTGATGGGTGGTTCCTGCCAGCGCACCTGGGAGCATTGCGTACCGAAGAGTGCCCGTCCGCTCGGACCGCGGATCAGCGTCCAGTTCCGGACGCGGGGCGTGCGGTGACTATCCGCGCCGGGCCGCGACGGCCTGCGCCAGCCGGTCGAGTTGCGCGGCCGTGGTGTTCCAGTCGATGCAGGCGTCGGTGATCGACTGACCGTAGGTGAGCTCCTCCGACTTTCCGAGGGTGAGGTCCTGGCGTCCGGCCTCGATGAAGCTCTCCACCATCACACCGACGATCCCCTTCTCGCCTGCCTCGAGGCGGGACGCGATGTCGTCCAGCACGTCGACCTGCTTCTCGTGGTTCTTGCTGCTGTTGCCGTGGCTGGCGTCGATGACGACGCGTTCCGGCAGACCGGACTTGTTCAGCCGGGCGAGGGTGTCCGCCACCGTCTCGGCGTCGTAGTTCGGTCCGTCGCTGCCGCCGCGCAGGATGACGTGGCAGTCGGGGTTGCCCATGGTGCGGATCAGCGCGGCCTGCCCGTCGAGGTCGGTGCCGGGGAACACGTGGCTCGCCGCGGCGGCGCGGGTGCCGTCCACGGCCACCTGCACGTCGCCCTCCGTCGAGTTCTTGATTCCGACGGGCATCGACAGCGCGCTGCACAGCTGCCGGTGCACCTGGCTGGCGGCGGTGCGGGCACCGATTGCGCCGTAGGTGACGAGGTCGGCGATGTACTGCGGCATGATCGGGTCGAGGAACTCGCAGCCGACCGGCAGTCCGAGCGAGGACACGTCGAGCAGCAGCTTGCGGCCCATCCGGATCCCGGTGTCGATGTCGAACGTGCCGTCCAGGTGGGGGTCGTTGAGCAGACCCTTCCAGCCCAGCGTGGTGCGCGGCTTCTCGAAGTAGACCCGCATCACGATGTGCAGGTCGTCGCGCAGTTCCTCGGCCTTGGCGGCGAGCCGGCGGGCGTAGTCCATGGCGGCGACGGGATCGTGCACGGAGCACGGGCCGACCACGACGAGCAGGCGGTCGTCGTCGCCGTTCAGCACGTTCACCGTGTCGGCGCGGCCCGAGCGGACGGTCGCGGATGCGACGTCGTCGGGGGCGTGTTCGCGGCGCACGACGGACGGCGCCACCAGCGGGCTGATGCTCACGGTGCGCTGGGCGTCCAGGCGATCACTGCTGGTCGTGGTGTCGAGAGTGACAGTCATGGGTTCGGGTTCCTGTTCTCAGGCCGGCCCTCGAAGACTGTGGAGATTCCCGCGAGCCGGTCTGTAATCCGGCTCTGGGGTGGAGGAGGTCAGCGCGTGGTTACGCCGACCGGCCCACCCGGGGCCGGCCTGCTAAACCAGAAATATGCGCGCTGCATGACGGCCACAGTAACGGCTGGTCCGGATCGGCGCCACACCTACCCCCCTCCCCTGACATTTGTCACGGTGAGGTCGTGACGGACGTGTGAGGGTCGCAGGCCGCCCGGATCGCACGCTGAATGCATGACATCGACAGAACCCCGCACCTCCGCGCAGGCGTCCGCATCGCCGGCTCCGGCAGTCAGCCTGCGCGGCGTCCACAAGCACTTCGGTGACGTTCACGCCGTCCGCGGGCTGGACCTCGAGATCCGGCCCGGTGAGATCGTCGCGTTCCTCGGCCCGAACGGCGCAGGCAAGACCACCACCGTCGACATGGTCCTCGGACTGTCCCGCCCCACCGCCGGCGAGGTGTCCGTCTTCGGCACGGATCCGCGCACCGCGATCGCGAAGGGCCTCGTCTCCGCGGTCATGCAGACGGGCGGCCTGCTGAAGGAACTGACGGTCGAGGAGACCGTCCGGCTCACCGCGAGTCTGTTCGCCGACACCCGGCCCGTCGACGAGGTCCTCACCCGGGCCGGCATCGCCGATCTCGGAAACCGGTTGGTGGGCAAGTGCTCCGGCGGGCAGCAGCAGCGACTGCGGTTCGCGATGGCACTGCTGTCCGATCCCGAACTGCTGATCCTCGACGAGCCGACCACCGGCATGGACGTCGAGGGCAGGCGGGACTTCTGGTCGGCGATCCGCGCCGACGCAGACAGCGGCCGGACGGTCGTCTTCGCGACGCACTATCTCGAGGAGGCCGACGCGTATGCCGACCGGATCGTGCTGGTGCGCAAGGGAAAAGTCGTCGCCGACGGCACCGCGGCCGAGGTGAAGGCGCTGGCCGCAGGACGCACCGTCCGCGCCCACTTCCCGGGCGCTGACCGGGAACAGCTGTTCGCGATTCCCGGCGCCGACAGCATCGAGGTGCGCGGCGACAGCGTCCTGATCCACTCGACGGACACCGACGCCGTGGCCCGCCATCTGCTCACCCGGACACCCGCCAGCGACCTCGAAATCGTCTCCCGGGGACTCGAAGACGCGTTCATCGCGCTCACCTCCGACGATTCCGCCACGGAAGGACCGACCTCGTGACCACCCTCGCCGCCCACCGCCGCGTTCCCCCGCTCGGCGGGCTCAACACCACCCTCCTCGGACTCGAACTGCGACGCCTGCTGCGCAATCGGCGCACGATGATCATCACCCTCGTGATGCCGGTCGTGTTCTTCCTCATCTTCGGGCTGAACCCGAGCTATTCGGGGGAGAGCGCGGGCAACGGGAACGTCTCTGCGTACGTGATGATCAGCATGGCGCTGTACGGCGCGATGATCGCGACGACGAGCGGCGGCGCGATGGTGTCGGTGGAGCGGGCGTCCGGGTGGAGTCGGCAGTTGCGGCTCACCCCGTTGTCCCCGGGGGTCTACATCCTCGTCAAGGTGCTGGTCGCGATGACGCTCGGGCTCGCGGCCGTCGGCGTCGTCTATCTCGTGGGCGCGTTCACGTCCGTCCACATGGACACGTCCCTGTGGTTCACGACGGCCCTGATCACCTGGCTGGGCTCCGCGGTGTTCGCGGCATTCGGCCTGTTCATGGGATACCTGCTGCCCAGCGAGAACGTCATGCAGATCCTCGGCCCCGGGCTGGCCGTGCTCGGCTTCGCGGGCGGCCTGTTCATGCCGCTGCAGGACGGCTCGGTGTGGGCGTCGATCGCACAGTTCATGCCCACGTACGGGCTCAGCCAACTCGTGCACGCACCGCTCACCGGCGACGCGATGCAGTGGACGTGGGCCGTGAACGTCGCGGTGTGGCTGGCGATCTTCGTCGGCGGCGCGGTGTGGCGGTTCCAGCGCGACACCGAGCGAGTGTGACGGCGGTATCGTGACTTCCGTGACCACCCCGGACGGCCCCGTCGTGACCAGACGATGGGGCCGTTTCGGATTCATCTTCGCCGCCGCGTGGACGGTCTTCCTGTTCCAGCCGTTCCTCGACGGCTGGGCCGACCGCGGTCACGTCCGCGGCTGGGTCGGGATGATCGCCACGCTCGCGTTCGCGGTGACGTACCTCGCGATGTTCCGGTGGTCGCATACCCGCCGCGCGCACAACGAGTTTCGGCCGCCCCTCAACGAGGCGCTGCCGGTCATGGTGGCGCTGTTCGCGCTCGCGGCGGTCATGACCCTGGCCGTGGGGGCGTCGGGGTTGTCCGCCGCCGTCTTCCTCGCGGTGTCGGCGATCATCCTGCTGCCCGCCTGGCTCGGCGGCATCACCGCCCTCGCGATCGCCGTGCTGGTGGAGGTGATCTCCACGGCGATGGACTGGGGGTCGGGCACCGGGCTGTCGCTGGGTGTGTGCGCGGCGGCGTTCGCGATGTTCGGGGTGACCAAGCTGATCAACCGCAACATCGAACTGGTCCGGGAACGGGAGGAGAGCGAACGGCTCGCGGTGCAGGAGGAACGCACCCGGATGGCCCGCGACCTCCACGACATCCTCGGGCACTCCCTCACCGTCATCACCGTCAAGGCCGAACTCGCGGGCCGGCTCCTCGACATCGACCTGGACCGGGCCCGCACGGAAGTGGCGGACCTGGAACGTCTCTCCCGCGATGCCCTCGCGGACGTCCGGCAGGCCGTGCAGGGAATCCGGGGACTGTCGCTGCCGATGGAGATCGCCCGGGCCGGGGAGGCGTTGCGGGCGGCCGGGATCGAGGCCGAGCTACCGGGCAGCACCGAGTCGGTACCCACCGGGTTGCGCGAGCTGTTCGCATGGACCGTCCGCGAAGGTGTCACGAACGTGGTCCGGCACAGCGGCGCGACGCACTGCGCGGTCACGGTGGGCGAACGCGACGTCACCGTCGTCGACAACGGTTCCGGCTGCGGCGAATTCGCCCACGGAAACGGGCTCGTCGGCCTCCGGGAGCGCGCCGCCGCGGCCGGAGCACGGGTCGTCATCACCCACCCGCAACCCGGAGGATTCTCGTTGCACGTGCTGAAAGAAGAGGTCCCGTGACGATCCGGCTGCTGCTCGCCGACGACCAGGCACTCGTCCGCGGCGCCCTCGCCGCCCTGCTCGACCTCGAACCGGACCTGACGGTGGTCGCGGAGGTCGGGCGCGGCGACGAGGTGGTCGCCGCGGCCCGCGAGCACTCCCCCGACGTCGCGCTGCTCGACGTCGAAATGCCCGGCCTCGACGGGATCGCCGCCGCGGCGGCACTGCGCGCCGAGGTGCCGCAGACTCGCGTCCTGATCGTGACGACGTTCGGCCGTCCCGGCTACCTGCGCAGGGCCCTGCAGGCGGGGGCGTCGGGATTCGTCGTGAAGGACACCCCGGCCCGGCAACTCGCCGACGCCGTGCGCCGGGTCCACGCGGGACTGCGCGTCGTCGATCCCACCCTCGCCGCCGACAGCCTCGTCAGCGGGGAATCGCCGCTCACCGACCGGGAGACCGACGTGCTGCGGGCGGCGCGGGACGGTGCGCCGGTCGCCTCCATCGCGGCCGCACTGTTTCTCTCCGCGGGCACGGTGCGCAACCATCTGTCGTCGGCGATCGGCAAGACCGGCGCCAGCACCCGCGCCGAGGCCGTCCGTGCGGCGGAGTCCCACGGCTGGCTGTAGGCGGCTCCGCCGCCCGTGAGTGGTTAGGGAGTCCCTGGACTCGTCAGCCACTCACGGGGCCGGAGGCCGTCGCCCCCGACGGCGCATTTGCGTTGCCAGAGAACATCTCCCGGATCGAATCCCCACCAGCGCACCGCCGTGTCGGCGAGCACCCGGTGGGGAATCGTGAGATTGAGTTGCACGTGATCCGGGGAGAACTCGACGAGGTAGTCGATTCGGCTGCAGTCGGCGACGAACGTGTCGCCGGCCGGTGTGTCCGCGGTGGCGTCGTGGTCGACGTGGTGCCGGGCGTTCCCGCGGATGGTCGTGAGAACGAGTGCGTTTCCGGCGTCAACCAGAAAGGCGCACGGACGGCATTGCTTATATCGTGAGTGTGTGCTCATAATATGGGTGTACCTGTGACACCAGTCACTGCCCGCCTCCTCGAAGGACGCGCACATGTCAGACGTAGGAATCCTGATCAACACCACGGTCGCCGTAGCGGCGGTCGTGCTGATGATCGTGCGTTTCAAGTTCAACCCCGTGGTGTCGCTGGTCGTCGGATCCGCGTACCTCGGACTCACGACAGGACTCGGCACGGCCAAGACGGTGGAAGTCATCAGCACCGGTTTCGGCGACATCATGGCCGAAGTGGGACTTCTGATCGCCTTCGGCGTCCTGATGGGCGCCATGCTGAAGGAAATGGGCGCCATCCAGCGCCTGGTCGGGACGCTTCTCCGGGTGTTCGGGCCGAAACGAATGCCCTATGCGATGTCGCTGACGATCGCGACGTTGCTGCAGTCCATCTTCCTCGACGTCCTGCTCGTCATCTCGGCGCCGCTCGCCCGCAACCTCGCTCCGAAGGTCGGCCGGGTCGGGACGGCCCGCATGGCCACCGCCCTCGCCATCGGCCTGGAGTGCGGCATCGTCCTCATGGTTCCCGGCGTCGGCGCCCTCGCCCTGGCCGGACTGCTCGGTGTGCCGCTCGGCAAGATGCTGATCTTCGGGCTGATCCTGGTGATCCCGACCGTCGCGATCTCGGTCGCGATCATGTCGTTCCTGTTCACCCGTGGTTGGTGGAACCCGGACAAGGACGAGGAGCACTTCCATCAGACGGTCGTCGACGACGAGGAAGAGGACTGGACCGACGGCGCCGGTGGCAGCACCCCTCGGCCGGACGCCGGCGGAGGTGTCGCCCAGGCGCAACGCGCCGCGACCGTCACCACCGAGGACACCAAGCACGACCGTCCGCTGATCCTGCTCCTCGCTCCGCTGCTCTTCTCCCTCCTGCTCATCGCGACCGGCGCGATCCTGGACATCGCCGAGATCAGCAATCCGGTCGTCTCGTTCGTGTCGGAGCCGCTCATCGCGTTGCTGATCGGACTGATCGGCACCAGCTTCGTCGGCCGGTTCAGCATCGGCCAGCACCGCGTCCAGAAGGCGATCGCCAGCGGGTTCAGCGAGAGCGGCCAGATCCTCATCCTCACCGGTGTCGGCGGATCCCTCGCCGCGACCATCGCCGCGGTCGGCCTCGGCGACATCCTCGGCAAATACTTCACCGCCAATCACGCCGCTCCGCTGCTGATGGTCTGGGTGATCGCCGCCGTCCTGCACATCGCTGTCGGCTCGGTGACGATCTCCGCCATCACCGCCGCGGGCATCCTCGCGCCCATCGCCCCCACCCTCGGACTCGACCCGGTCCTCATCGCTCTCGCGGCCGGCGCCGGCTCCCTCTTCGCGGTGCACGTCACGAGCAACACCTTCTGGTTGCTGCAGTCCTTGATGGGTCAGACCACACGAGGCACGCTGAAGACGTGTTCGGTGGGAGTATCGGTGGCATCGGTCGTCGCAATACTGCTCGTCCTGCCCATGAGCCTCGTTCTCTGAGCGTCACTATCAGTTAAGGATCACCATGTTCTCCGACAACACCATTCGACCTCTCGACGGCGTTCGGGTACTCGAGCTGGGCAATTACATCGCCGCACCGACGGCGGGCCGGATGCTCGCCGACTTCGGCGCCGAGGTCATCAAGGTGGAGCGCCCGAAGACCGGCGACGAACTGCGCAACTGGCGCCTGTACTCCGGCGACACCTCGATGCTGTACCGCACGATCAACCGGAACAAGAAGTCGATCGTGCTGGACCTGCGCACCGAGGAGGGCAGGCAACTCGTCCTCGACCTCGCCGCCCACTGCGACATCCTGCTGGAGAACTTCCGGCCCGGCACCCTGGAGAAGTGGGGGATCGGACCGGACGCGTTGAACGAGGCCAATCCGGACCTGGTGATCACACGGATCTCGGCGTTCGGGCAGACCGGCCCGATGTCGCAACGGCCGGGGTTCGCCGCGGTCGCGGAGGCCGCGGGCGGATTCCGCGAACTCGTCGGCGACCCGGACCGGCCGCCGGTGCGGGTCGGGGTGTCGATCGGCGATTCGATCGCCGGACTCTACGCGGCGTTCGGGGCGGTGATGGCGCTGTTCCAGCGCGAGGCCGCGAAGGTCGCCGGGACGCAGGGCCCGCCCCTGCCGCATCGGATCATCGACGTCGCGCTGAACGAATCGATCCTGTCGATGATGGAATCGCTGATCCCCGACTACCTGGCGTACGGCATCAAACGCGAACGCGTCGGCGGCCGCATGGAGGGCATCGCGCCATCGAACGCGTACACCTGCAACGACGGCAACAGCATCATCATCGCCGGCAACGGTGACGCCATCTTCCAGCGCTACATGGACACCATCGGCCGCCCCGACCTCGGCGCCGACCCGGACCTGTCCACCAACGCCGGACGCTGGGCCCGCCGCGACGAACTCGACGCCGCGATCGGCGAGTGGACCATCCAGTACTCCCGCGACGACGCGCTGAAGATCCTCGACACCGCCGGGGTGCCGTCGGGTCCGATCAACACCGCCGCCGACATCTGCAGCGACGACCAGTACGCGGCCCGCAACATGATTCAGCAGTTCACCGTCGACACCGGCGAGGCCGAGCCGAAGCAGGTCGGGTTCCCCGGCATCGTCCCGGTGATCGGCGGACAGTCGCTGCCGATCCGCAACGTCGGGCCGGACCTCGGCGAGCACACCCGGGAGGTCCTCGAGACGCTGCTCGGCAAGACCCCGGAACAGATCGACTCCCTCGTCAACGACACGGTAGGTGACATCTCATGACGCAATCCTTCGAATCACGCGCCTTGCTCCGCGACGTCACCCTGCGCGACGGACTGCAGCTGACCGGCAAGATGCTGCCCACCGCCCGGAAGCTCGAGATCGCGCGACGACTCCTCGAACTCGGCGTGCCCGCGCTCGAGATCGGGTCGATGGCCCGCCCCGACCTCGTCCCGCCGATGGCGAACACCGTCGAGGTGATCTCGGAGCTGACCCCGGAGGAACTGGAGCACTGCTGGGTGTGGGTCGCCACGCCCCGGCACGTGGAGAAGGCCGCCGCCGCGGGCGCACGCCATTTTCAGTACTGCTTCTCCGCGTCCGATTCCCACAACCAGGCGAACATCGGCC
The DNA here is from genome assembly GCF_017068395.1 of Rhodococcus pseudokoreensis. Lineage (NCBI taxonomy): Bacteria > Bacillati > Actinomycetota > Actinomycetes > Mycobacteriales > Nocardiaceae > Rhodococcus > Rhodococcus pseudokoreensis. The sequence continues at coordinate 2,674,388 of NZ_CP070619.1, forward strand.
GGTCCACCGAGGACAGTCTCGCCGCGATGCCCGCCGCGATCGAACTCGCGCAGGACGTCGGGGGCAGCATCCAACTGTGCATCGCGACGTCGTTCACCTGCCCGTTCGAGGGCCGGGTGCCGGAGCAGCGGGTGATCGACATCGCCAACGATCCGCGCGCCCACGGCGCCGTCGACGTCGTCGTCTGCGACACCCTCGGCCAGGCCGTCCCGGCCGAGGTGTACTCCCTCGTCTCCCGGGTCCGGCTCGAGACCCCGCAACGCGGCATCGTCTTCCACGGTCACGACACCTGGGGTCTGGGGGTCGCGAACAGTCTCGCCGCGGTCGCGGCGGGCGCGATGACCGTCGACGGCGCACTCGGCGGGCTCGGCGGCTGCCCGTTCGCGCCCGGCGCCAGCGGCAACACCGCCAGCGAGGACCTGCTGTTCGCCACCCGCCCCGACTGGCTGAACCCCACCACGTTCGGCTCGCTGGTGGAACTGTCCGAGAAGACCCTCGCCGAACTCGGCGAGGCCAATCGGTCCAAGGCCGCGCAGGGCGCGCGCTCCAACGCTTCCGCGTTCGAGTGGGTCATCGGCGGCGGCCGATGAGCGGCGCCCGGTTCTACGTCACCACCCCGATCCCCGAACCCGCCCTCACGCTGCTGCGCGCCGCGGGCAGCGTCGAACTGCCCGAGGAACTTCCGGACGCCGCCCGGCTGCGGGAGGTCTGCCTGTCCGGCGACTACGACGTGGTGGTGTCCCAACTACGCGACAGTTTCGACGCCGACCTCCTCGCCGCCGCGAAGATCCGCGGGATCTCCAACTACGCGGTCGGGTTCAACAACGTCGACATCGGTGCGGCCACCGCCAACAAGATCCTCGTCGGCAACACCCCGGGTGTGCTCACCGACGCCACCGCCGACGTCGCGATGCTGCTGATCATGGCCACCGCGCGCCGGGCGGTGGAGGCCGACACGTTCGTCCGTTCCGGCAAGTTCACCGGATGGGAACCGAACCTGCTACTCGGCCAGGATGTTTCGGGGAGCACGCTCGGACTCGCCGGGTTCGGGCGGATCGCCCGCGCCACCGCCCGCCGGGCACTGGCCTTCGGCATGCAGGTGCTGTTCTGCCCGCGGCCTCCCGGTGACCGGCCGGTGCCGGACGCCGAACTCGGCGAGTTCGCCGGACGCGTCACCCACACCGACTGGGACACCCTCGTCACCACCAGCGACTTCCTGTCCCTGCACGTTCCGCTGAACGAGCAGACCCGGCACCTGGTGGACGCGGACGTGCTGCACGCGATGAAGCCGACGGCGATCCTCGTCAACACCGCGCGCGGTCCCGTCGTCGACGAGGCCGCCCTCGTCGACGCCCTGAAATCCGGGGAGATCGCCGGGGCCGGACTGGACGTCTACGAGGACGAGCCCGCGCTCGCACCCGGGCTCGCGGAACTGCCGAACACCGTGCTGCTCCCCCACGTCGGCAGCGCCACCGTCGCCGTACGGTCCGAGATGGCGCGGCTGTGCGCCGAAAACGCGGTGGCCATGGCGCAGAACCGGATCCCACCGCACCCGGTCAACCCGGAGGCGTGGACGTCGTGACGGACGCCGCTACCCGTCGTGAAGCACGAGCACGCCTCACGACGGGTAGCGGCCGCCGAGCGTCCGGGTGACCTGCTCGGCGCTGCCGACGAGCAGGTCCACCCACTTCTCGCACTGTTCGCGGGGCATGCGGAGGGTCGGCCCGCTGATCGCCAGCGCGCCGAGCACGTCACCGGACGAATCGAACACGGGCGCAGCCAATCCCGAAGCGCTGTCCTCCCGCTCCCCCGCCGTGATCGCGTACCCGTCGGCCCGCGCCTGGTGGATCAGGTCGCGCAGCACCGAGGTGTCGGTGACGGTGCCCTCCGTCATCGGCTCGATGGGTCCGGCGAGGACCTGTTCGGTGAGGTCCGGGTTCCAGGCGAGCAGCACCCGGCCCGCCGACCCGGCGGGCAGGGGGACGATCTTTCCGACGTACATGTTCCGTCGCAGGGCGTGCTCGGTCTCCGCGATGGCCACGCACACGCGGTAGCCCTGCTCGACCCGGAAGAAGCTGGCGGTCTCACCGGTGGCGTCGCGGATCTCCTTCAGCACCGGTGTGACGACGGCCAGCACGTCGAGTCCCTTGGTGGCCGTCGCCGCCCAGAACGCCATCTTCACGCCGATCCGGATCTGGTCGCCGGACCGGTCGAGGAATTCCTGCGCCACCAGGTTGCTGACCAAACGCTGGACCGTCGACGTCGGCAGGCCCGTGGCCTGGTGGATCTCGCCCAGCGTCATCGACGGACGCGACAGGCTGAAGGCATCGAGGATCTCCGTGATCTTGCTCAGCACCAGCAACGGCTGGTGTTTGGAGGTCAATTCGCCGTCTTCCGCTCGCATACCCACGACGATAGTCGGGCTACCCACACACGTGAGTGGCAAAGCGTGCCGGAGCACACTTTGCCACTCACGTGGGGGATCAGCCGACCACGAGGTCCAACTCGTCGTCGGCCACGCCGACCGCGATGCTGCCACCCTCGACCAGGATGTCGTCGAGCAGCAGATCGGCGATCCGATCGTCGACGGCCCGCTGGATCGACCGGCGCAACGGGCGCGCCCCGAACTCGGGCTGATGTCCGTGCTCGGCGATCCAGTCGACCGCGGCGTCGCTGAACGAGATCTCGATGCCCTTGGACTGCAGCCGCTTCCTGCTGTCGTCCAACAGCAGGTCGGTGATCCGGTGCAGCTGATCGGTGTCGAGCTTGCGGAAGATCACGATCTCGTCGATCCGGTTCAGGAACTCCGGACGCATCGACTCGCGCAGCCGGCCCATCACCCGATCCCGCAGCGGCTTCTCCGACGCCTCCGCGTCACCGGTGCTGAAGCCCAGCGCACCCGACTTGCTGGAGATGATGTCGGACCCCAGGTTGCTGGTCATGATCAGGACGGTGTTCTTGAAGTCCACCGTCCGGCCCTGACCGTCGGTGAGCCGACCGTCGTCGAGCACCTGCAGCAGCGTGTTGAACACGTCGGGGTGCGCCTTCTCGATCTCGTCGAGCAGGATCACCGAGTACGGATTCCGCCGGACCTGCTCGGTGAGCTGCCCCGCCTCCCCGTATCCGACGTAGCCGGGAGGAGCGCCGACGAGCCTGCTGACCGTGTGACGTTCACCGAACTCGCTCATGTCGAGCCGCAGCATCTTGTTCTCGTCACCGAACAGTGTGGCGGCCAGCGCCTTCGCGAGTTCGGTCTTGCCGACACCCGTCGGTCCGAGGAACAGGAAGCTGCCCACGGGACGGTCCGGATCGTTCATGCCGGTGCGGCTGCGGCGCACCGCCCGGGCGATCGCCTTCACGGCATCGTCCTGGCCGACGACCCGGCGATGCAGTTCGTCCTCGAGCCGGCGGAGACGTTCCTTCTCCTCCTCCGTCATCTGGCTGGCCGGGATTCCGGTGGCCCGCGACACGACCTCGGCGATCTGCTCGGCCGTCACCTCGGGCGCGGCGTCGGACGCGCCGACGGACTTCCCGTCGATCCGGGCCTGGACCGCCGTGGCCTCGTCGCGCAGACTCGACGCCTTCTCGTACTGCTCGTCGGCGACGGCCTGCTCCTTGGCCTGTTCGAGTTCCGCGAGCTTCGCCCGCAGGGCCTCGACGTCGACGCTCGGCATCCGCAGCCGCAACCGGGCACCGGCCTGATCGATCAGGTCGATCGCCTTGTCCGGCAGGAAGCGGTCGCCGACGTAGCGGGCCGACAGTTCGACGGCGGCCGTGATCGCCTCGTCGGTGTAGCGGACACCGTGATGCTCCTCGTACCGGTCACGCAGACCGGACAGGATCGCTACCGCATCCTCGACGCTCGGCTCCGCCACCGTCACCGGCTGGAAGCGCCGTTCGAGCGCCGGGTCCTTCTCGATGTGCTTGCGGTACTCGTCGAGCGTCGTCGCACCGACGATGTGCAGTTCACCGCGGGCGAGCTTCGGCTTGAGGATGTTGCCCGCGTCCATCGCACCGTCGGCGCCGCCACCGGCACCGGCGATGGAGTGCACCTCGTCGATGAAGACGATCAGCTCGTCCGAGTGGGCCGAGATCTCGTCGATCACCTTGCCCAGGCGTTCCTCGAAGTCACCGCGGTACCGGGTGCCCGACACCATGCTCGACAGGTCGAGTTGCACGATGCGCTTACCCGTCAGGCGGTCGGGGACGTCGCCGTCGACGATGCGCTGGGCCAGGCCCTCGACGACCGCCGTCTTGCCGACGCCGGCCTCACCGACCAGCACGGGGTTGTTCTTGGTGCGGCGCGACAGGATCTCGATGGTCTGCTCGATCTCGTCGGCGCGCCCGATCACCGGGTCGACTCCGCCGCCGCGTGCGCGTTCGGTGAGGTCGAAGCCGTACTTGTCGAGCGTGGGGGTCTCGGAGTCCGGAGACTCCTCCACCGACCCGCCCTGCACTGCGGTCTGCAAGCGTTCCGGGGTGATGCCCTCGGACGCGAGCAGGCGGCCGGCGGCGTGGTCCTGATCCGCGGCGAGCGCCAGGAAGAGGTGCTCGGGATCGATGTAGGTGGAACCGAGAGCGCGCGCGAGCTGGTGCGCCTCGAGGAGCGCGGTCTTCAGCGCACCGCTCAGTGCGGGTGTCGCGAAGCCGGACGTATCGCGGCCCTGAGGCAGTCGCAGTTCGACGGCATCGGCGACGGCCGCCGTGTCGGCGCCTGCGCGGCGCATCAGGGACGTGACGGGGTCGTGTTCTGTCATGACGCGCAGAACGTGGAGTGCATCGAGTTCCGCGTCGCCACGACCTGCGGCGAAGCGGGCAGCCGCAGCCATGAGCTCCTGGGTGGAGCGGCTCATGAGCCGACTGATGTCGATGCGACCTGGGCCCTCCGGCCCGAAGAATGCTGGCATTCCTCAGCCTCCTATAAGTTGAGCGTTACTCACTCAACTAACGTGCCAACCCTGCGATCAATTCCCGGCCGTCCCGGATGTGAGCGCGATCACAGTCGCTTACTGCATGGGCAACTCGGCCTCGTCGAAGACCCGGCCCATGCGTTTGCGGACGCCGAGAACGAGGCACCGGTCGAGGATGCTGACCGCGGGCAGTTTCTGCTCGACGACAGCTTCGAGCCCTTCGACGTCGGAGAGTCCGCGCAACCACACCGACACCAGAAGGTTGGCTGGCCCGGCCACCGACAACACCGTCCGCACCGCGGGCAGCCCGCTCAGGTTGGCGCCGACCCTCGCCATCTGGGCGGCGGGAACCCGGAGGAAGTACCACGCGCAGACGGGATACCCCGAGGCCCAGCGCGGCATGTCCGTGCGGAATTCGAAAGCACCCGAAGCGAGTGTCGCGCTCAGCCGTTCGCGTGCCCGCCGCGTGGAGGTCCCGAGCGCCTCGGCGACGGTCCGTGTGGTCGCACGACCGTCGCGGGACAGGATGGAGATGATGTCGCGTTCGGCGACCGGCGGACGGGCGAACATTGCCGAGAGCCGGGCGGCGTCCCGGCGTCGGGCGGCGTCGATCGCGCTCGACTCGTCGGCGTCGAGGGCGCGCAGACGCCACTGCGATGCCCCGGAGATCGCGGTGATCACCGGGTGCGTGCGGACGGTGCGGACGTCGGGGATACCCGCGACGCGGGACACGACATACCGGTTGAACGCTGTCGGGTCGGGGCAGCCGACGGTGAGGATCAGGTCGCGACCACCCGAGGCGACGTCGATCGACATGCACTCGGTGTCCTGGGACAACTCGGTGATCACCGCGTCGATCGACCCGGCGACGCACTCGACCTCGACGATCGCGCCGCGCGCGGCCTCGGACATCGGCGGCTGGGCCGTCACCCAGGCCATGCCCCGTTCACTCAGCCCGGACCACCGTCGCGCGAGTGTCACCGGGTCGGCCCCGAGGATCGGCCCGAGTTGCGACCACGGCACCCGCGGCCACACCTGCAACGCGTGGATTAGTCGAAGTTCGTCCTCGGTGGGCGTCTTCTCCTGCAAATCAGTACCTCCTCAGCGTCAACTTCTGCGCATTTACTCCGCAGAAACTCACTGACCCAACACTCGGACGCATCGATTCGGTCGTTTCGCTCATATTGTCATGTCGCCTTTCGAGGCGGCCCGCAACCTTGGAGGTCATACATGGGAGCACTCCGATCCCCCATTCCCACCGGCGCCGGTTCCGACCGGCGTCTCGGCGCCGCGGCCGGCTTCGTCGGGTTCCTCTTCGCCATGGAACTGTCGAGCGGATTCCTCCAGGCATGGTTCAGTCCGGTCCTCTCGGCGATCGGTGAGAAGTACTCGGTCGGTCCCGCCGACCTGAACTGGGTGCAGACGAGTTATCTGCTCGCGACCGCGGTCCTCGTGCCGTTGCTCGCCAAGATGGGCGACCAGTACGGACACAAGCGGATGCTCGTTTTCGCGACGGCGATGGTCACGGTCGGCAGCGTCGTGTCGGCGCTCGCCCCGACGTACGGCATCTTCATCCTGGGCCGGGCGATCACCGGCGCACTCGCGGCGTTCCTGCCGCTCGAGTTCGCGATCGTGCGTGAGCGCGCCGGGGAGCAGTCCGGTAAAGCGATCGGTTTGCTGGTCGGCGGGCTCACGCTCGGCGCCAGCGTCGGAGTGGTCCTGTCCGGGGTCCTCGCATCGTTCCTGAGTCTGACTGTGCTGCTTCTCGTTCCGGCGGCGCTCATGGCGCTCGCGCTCGTCGTCGTGGTGTTCTTCGTCCCCGAAACGACGGCGCGCACGTCGGGCCGCCTCGACTGGGCCGGGGCGATTCTCCTGGGGGCGGGGCTGGCGTTCGCGTTGTTCGCGATCAGCACGGGCAACAGGTTCGGGTGGGCGTCGGGGCCGGTGCTGGGCGGTCTCCTGCTCGGCGGCACGCTTCTCGCGCTGTGGGTGGTGCTCGAGCGGCGGGTGTCCTCGCCGCTGGTCGATTTCGCGATGCTCTCCGGCCGTGCCGGTGTCGGGCTGCCGATCCTGCTCGCGGCCCTGTTCGGGGCCCAGTTGTTCGGCAGCCAGACCCCGATCGCACTCTTCGTCGGCACCGACCCGGCGGCGGCCGGATTCGGGCTCGGCCTGTCGTCGTCGCTGATCGGGCTGGTCCTCGTGTTCGCGTCGATCGCGGCGTTCGCCGGCACGTTCGCCGGACCGCGGCTCGGTGCGCGGGTCGGCGACGTCACCGCCGTCATCGTCGGCGCTGTCACCGCCGCACTGGGGTACGCCCTGCTCACGGTGCTGCACTCGGACACCGTCAGCGTCCTCGTGTGGCTCGTCGTGTCCGGTCTCGGCAACGGCATCATCATCTCCGCGCTCCCCAACGTGGTGGTGGCACGGGCGCCACGGGACTCGGTCGGCATCGCATCGGGCCTCTACAACAGTGCCCGCACCGTCGCCGGTGCCATCGCCGGCGCCAGCTTCACGGCGGTGATGTCCGGGTTCACGGCGACGCTCGACGGCGGTTCCGTGATCACGAGCGAGGCGGGGTACCAAGCGGTGTGGGTGATCTGCGGGCTGCTCTCCCTCGCCGTCGCCGGCCTCGCGGTGGTGACACGCGGACCCGCCGCCGACCACCCTGCGCCCACCGTCACTGCCGCCGCGCCCGCCGAGGCGTGATCACCGTTCCCTCCAGAAGAAAGGAAAGTTCATGACCGACACCGCAATTGCCGGCGACATCGACGTCTCCGGCAGCCCGAACGCAGTCGCCGAGAAGTTGACGCGACGCGTGGAGGACACCGTCCTCGAATGGCGCGACCGCCTCGTCGCCACGAGCCACGACCTGCACGCCCACCCGGAACTCGCGTTCGAGGAACATCGTTCGGCGGCGCTCGTCGCAGACCTGCTCCGCGATGCCGGTTTCGCGGTGGACGTGGGCGTATGGGGGCAGGACACCGCCCTCGAGGCCACGTACGGCAGCGGTGAGCTGACGGTCGTGGTGTGCGCCGAGTACGACGCCCTCCCCGGCATCGGGCACGCGTGCGGCCACAACATCATCGCGACTGCCGGAGCGGGGGCGGCGATCGCGCTGTCCCGGGTGGCGGACGAGCTCGGCATCCGGGTCAAGCTTCTCGGGACGCCTGCCGAGGAGAAGGGTGCGGGCAAGGCCCACATGCTGGAGGCCGGCGCCTGGGAGGACGCGACGGTGTCGCTGATGGTCCACCCCGGTCCCGGCATCGTCGTGCCCACCGCGGGGAGCACGTCGCAGTCCCGCGACCGCTTCCGGGTCGAGTTCACCGGGCGGGCGTCGCACGCGGCGGCCGCGCCGAGCGCAGGGATCAACGCGGGCGACGCGGCGACGGTCATGCAGGTGGCCGTGGGACTGCTGCGGCAGCACCTGCCCGACACCGTGCGTGTCAGCGCCGTCACGCTGTCCGGTGGCGACGTCTCCAACATCATTCCGGCGACCGCGGTCGTCGAGGCCGAGGTGCGCTCCTTCGACCTCGCGGAGACCGGCGACCTGAAGAAGAGGGTGCTCGCCTGCGTGGACGGCGCCGCGACGGCCACCGGATGCAGCTACGCCGTCACCCCTGTCGACCCGATCTACGAGCCCCTCGTCCAGCACCCGTTCCTCGCCGACCGTTTCGACGCGGCCCTCGGGCATCGGGGCCGGGTGATGACACCGCTGAACGGCGGCGCACTCGGCGGCGGATCGACCGACATGGGCAATGTCTCCCAGGCCCTCCCGTCGATCCACCCGTTGATCGGGGTGATGGGTTCGACGGCCGCGCCGCACACAGCGGATTTCGCGGCCGACGCGATCTCGCCGGGCGCCGACGACGCCATCGTCGACGGGGCCTACGCCCTGGCCGCGGCGATCGTCGACCTCGCCACCGACGACGAGGCGCGGGCCGAGGTTCTCGAGCGGCAGCGCACCCGGGCACCCGGCGCCACACGCCGGCCGGCGTACGTGTAGCCCTCCGGCGGGGTGCGGCGCGGCCTGAGAGCGAAAACCCGCGCCGCACCCCGCCGCGGTTCTACGCTGAACTGGTGGTGGCTCTCGTTCGAGCGGTCCGGCGGCTGGCTCTGGGACGCCCGCTGCGCAGTGACGATCTCGGGGAGCAGTTGCTGACCAAACGTCTGGCGTTGCCGATCTTCGCTTCCGACCCCCTGTCGTCCGTCGCGTATGCGACGCAGGAGATCCTGCTGATCCTGTCGCTGGGCGGTCTCGCGTACTTCTATCTCACACCGTATCTGGCGGTCGGCGTCGTGGTGCTTCTCGCGGTCGTCGCCCTGTCGTATCGCCAGGTGGTGTACGCGTATCCCAGCGGGGGCGGCTCGTACGAGGTGGCCACCAAGAATCTCGGCCCGTCCGCGGGCCTGACGGTGGCGTCCGCTCTGCTCATCGATTACGTGATGACGGTGGCGGTGTCGGTCTCGGCCGGCGTCGACAATCTGATCTCGGCGGTGCCCGCCCTGAACACGCACCGGGTGGCGCTGGCCGTGGCGTTCGTGGTGCTGCTGACGGTGATGAACCTGCGCGGGATCCGCGAATCGGGAACCACGTTCGCCTTCCCGACGTACGGGTTCATCGCCGGTGTGATGATCCTGATCGTGACGGGGTTCATCCGCGTCGCGGCGGGTTCGACGCCCGTCGCCGAAAGTGCCGGCTACACCATCGAACCGGAACTGTCCGGGCTGACCGGTCTGGCCCTCGTGTTCTTCGCGCTGCGCGCGTTCTCGTCCGGATGTACCGCGCTGACGGGGGTCGAGGCGATCTCCAACGGGGTGCCCGCGTTCCGTAAACCGAAGAGCGCCAACGCCGCGAAGACCCTCATGGCGATGGCGGCGACGGCCATCGTGATGTTCGCGGGAATCACCGCGCTGGCCATCGTCGCCAAGGTGCACGTCGCGGTGAACCCGTGCGATCTGATCGGGTTCGCCGGAAACTGCGAGACCGACCCGCAGCGCACCGTCATCGCCCAGATCGCGGCCGCGGTGTTCGGCGGCACCACCAACTTCGGCTTCTTCTACGTGCAGGCCGCGACCGTGCTGATCCTCGTGCTCGCCGCGAACACCGCCTACAACGGCTTCCCGCTGCTCGCGTCGGTGCTCGGCCGCGACCGTTACCTTCCCGTCCAGCTCAACACTCGCGGCGACCGGTTGGCGTTCAGCAACGGTATCGTGCTCCTCGCGGTGACGGCGGGCGGACTGATCGTCCTGTTCGAGGCGTCCGTCACCCACCTCATCCAGCTGTACATCCTCGGTGTGTTCACGTCCTTCACCCTCAGCCAGGCCGGCATGGTCCGGCACTGGAACGGTGTGCTGGCAACCGAATCCGACTCCCGCGAACGGCGTCGTATCCGCGGCAGGCGGGCACTCAACGGCACCGGCGCCGTCCTCACCGGCACCGTCCTGGTCATCGTCACGATCACGAAGTTCACCGAGGGCGCCTACCTGGTGGTCATCGCGATGCCGATCCTGTTCTTCCTGATGCGCGGGGTGCGGCGGCACTACGACCGGATCGCGGCGCTCCTCGTCGTCGACGAGGACAGCTTCACCCTCCCCTCCCAGGTGCACACCATCGTGCTGGTGTCCGTGCTCAACAAACCCACCGCCCGGGCCCTCGCGTACGCCCGCGCCACCCATCCGACGACGCTCGAGGCCGTCACCGTGCAGGGCGCCGACACCGCAAAGCTGCAGCGGGAGTGGGAGAAATACGAGATTCCGGTGCCACTGAAGGTCCTCGAATCGCCCTACCGCGAAGTCACCGCACCCATCGTGGGATACGTGAAATCCGTCCGGAAACGAGTCCCCGGCGGAGTCGTCACCATCTTCATCCCCGAATACGTGGTCGGTCGCTGGTGGGAACACCTGCTGCACAACCAGAATGCACTGCGCCTCAAGGGCCGGTTGCTGTTCACGTCCGGGGTGATGGTCACGAGCGTGCCGTGGCTGCTGGATTCGGCCACCCGGGCCGGGGCACCGCTCGGCAAGCCTGCGCCGGGTGACATCCGGCGCGGCCTGCCCATGACCGCCGAGATCAGCGGAAAGTCGGCTTCAGGTACTCCGTGAGGCCGTCGACGGCGACCGGACTCTGCCGGAATCCCAGATAGCCGTCCGGGCGGACGACGAACGCGGCGGAACCCTCTGCGCCGTAGGCGCGGGCGAACTCGCCGTCGCGGTCCCGGATCAGCGGCAGCACCGTTTCCCCGACCTCGGCGGCAGGCGACGCGACGAGGTACGTGTCGACGCGTCCGCCGGTCGCCGCGGCCACCGACGTCGCGGCGGCCTCGAGCAGTTCCAGCCCGCGCGCGTCGACCGAGTCGTCGGCGTACAGCAGCAGCGTGTGGTTCGGTCCCGCGAGGAACGTGAACAGCCGGAGGGGAAACGCGACGGTGGTGCGCGTCAGCCCTCGGGCGTCCGGTGCCCGGCTGCCGGGCACGAGTGCCGCGTTCGACTCCGGCCGGCCGACGATCGGACTGTCCGCGTAGCTGATGAGAAGTTGCGCCTCGCGGCGGATCACGTAGTCGGGGTCCGAGGATCCCGCCCCGATCCCCTCCCGGGCGCTGCGCACCGTGCGTCCCACCACCTCCTCCCCGACGGGCCGCCGCTCGGCGTCGTAGCTGTCGAGCAGATCGGGGGCCGCGGCACCCGACACCGCCAGCGCGACCTTCCACGCCAGGTTGTGGGCGTCCTGGATGCCGGTGTTCATGCCCTGCGCACCGGTCGGCGGATGGATGTGCGCGGCGTCGCCCGCGACGAACACCCGTCCGCGCCCGTACGAGTCGACGATGCGGTGGCTGATCCGGAAGACGGACGACCAGCGAAGGTTCGACGCCCGCGTCGGCTGGGGCGACAGCCGGTCGAGCACGGCCTGGATGTGGCTCAGCTCGGGTGCCGGTCCGGCCTCGAAGCCGTGCGCGATCTTGTCGGCCGCCGGAGTTCCGGTGCCTGCGAGATCGCTGGGCACCAGCATCGACATCCGGTAGCGACGGCGCCCGGGCAGCGGAATGCACACGAGCAGGTCGTCGGTCTCGCCGTCCGTCTGATGCATCGACCGGATTCCGTAGCCGCGCGGCATCGCCCAGTCGACCTCGACGTCGCCGAGCATGTACTGCTCGACGAACGCACCGCCCTCGAAGGTGAGACCGAGACCCTTGCGGACCACGCTGTGCGCGCCGTCGCAGCCGAAAAGGTACTGCGTTCGGACAGTTTCGTCGCCATCCGACCCGGTCACCGTGGCGACGACGCCGTCGTCGTCCTGTTCGAACGCCGTCAGCCGGGTTCCGCGTTCGACCGTGGTGCCGAACGTGGCCAGGTGTTCGGTGAGGATGCGTTCGGTCTCGTACTGGGGCAACCCGATGAATGCGAACGGGATGTCCGCCGGGAGCGACAAGTCCAGCCGGGCGACCTCGTCGCCGTTGACGTACACGATCTGCCCGAGCATCTCGATCGACGCGTCCAGGATGTTCCGCAGCACGCCCATGCTCTCGAACACTTCGAGGGTGCGTGGCTGGATTCCCACCGCCTTCGCGTACTGCGGCGGCTCGAGCAGCGGATCGATGATGCGGCAGGCGACACCTCGCCTGCGCAGTTCGATCGCCGCCGTCAGTCCGACGGGACCCGCTCCGACCACTAATACCTCGGGATGCACCACACGACACCGCCTCGTCAGCAGGGACCGACCACCGCCCAGTATGCGGGACCGGCCACAGGATCGACCGGGGTTCGGGCCAGACAGAGGCCGTGGCCGCAGCTTTCAGGTGGGCACGGCGTGCTCTCGTGGTCGGCGGACGGCCTCCCTGGCCACCAGTTCGATCGTCACGGCCACCGCGCAGGTTTGTGCGAGCAGCAGCCCTACCAGTACGAGAATCTGGACGGCGCCGGCCTGGACGGCGGAACCGCTGGCGAGCAGCACCCCGACGAACGCCCCGGGCAGGGTGACCAGCCCGACGGTCCGGGTCTGGTCGAGCCCCGGAAGCAACGCGTCGGAGGCGGCGGACCGGACCACCTCCAGGCGGGCGTCGCGGACGCTGAGTCCGAGACTGAGCCCCGCCTCCACCTCGCCCCACCGCTGTTCGACCGCATCGAGCCCGCGCCGCGCCGCGAGGGAGGTGGCTGTCATCGCGCCGCCGAGCACGATCCCGCCGACGGGAACGAGAGCGACACCTTCGAGCGGGACCACCCCGCTCACCAGCATCAACGGCAGCACGATGCCCACTCCCGCCGCGAGCGACAACGCCAGCCACAACGCGGACCGTCCGGCTCTCGCGCGCCGAGCCGACGTTCCCACCGCCGCCGCGAACATTACGACCAGCACGAGGATCGAGGACCACAACTGGGCGAGAGCGGCGGCCAGGATCAGCGACACCGCGGCGAGCTGCGCGGCGCCCCGGATCGCCGCGGCGGGCACGACCAGTGGACTACCGAGCCGGGTGAAGCGGTAGACCCCGGCCGCGCAGACGACCATCACGGTGCACAGCACGGCCAGTCCGACACCGGGATTCGCCAGGGACGTACTCACCGGGCCCAGTGTTCCTCACTTGCGGCCCCGGGTTCGGGAGTATCCGTTCTGCCCACGCGGCCCGGGGAGTGCGTGCGACCATGGAGGAGTCGACGCTCTAACGCCCGATGACGCTGACCGGAGGCCGTGGCGATGGACGACCGGGCGAACACAGAGCACCCGCGGGTCGTGGTCGAGACCGATCACGGCCGCACGACCCACAGCGCGGGCAAAGCCGTCCGCATCGGCCGGGATCCGCAGTTGGAGGTCACGATCGTCGACCCCGTGGTGTCCCGCGAACATGCGCAGCTCACCTGGGACGACGGCTGGCAGCTCGTCGACTCCGGCAGTAAGAACGGGATCTACGTCGACGGTGAGCGACGCGAGAAGGTTCCCGTCACGAGCCCCGTCCGCGTCCGACTGGGTGACGCGACCGAGGGTCCGGTCGTGCGGCTCTCGATCGAGGATCCGGACGCGACGCGACAGGACGTGGGCGCCCGATGGGACGAGTCCACGATCAGCGTCGGGACACCCAGCGCCCCGACCGCGGCACCGCACGAGGAGACTCCGGCGGGATCGCTCACGGTGGGGCGCTCGCCCGACAACGACATCGTCGTCAAGGACGTGCTGGCCTCACGCCATCACGCGATCGTCCACCACGTGCCGTCCGGCCTCGAGATCGACGACCTGGGGAGCGTGAACGGAACGTTCGTCGGCGGCGCGCGGGTGTCGCGCGCGCAGTTGACCGACGGCGACGTCGTCACGATCGGCAACACCGATTTCGGCGTGCGGGACGGGCAACTCGTTCCCCGGCGGGTGGTGGCTCCGACCGCGGGCGGTCTGCGCGTGGACGGCGTCGGACTCACCATCGAAGGCGGGCGGCGCCTGCTCGAGGACGTCACGTTCACCGCCCAGCCGGGCAGCCTCACCGCGGTGATCGGCCCGTCCGGCGCAGGCAAGACCACGGTGGCCACCATCATCTCCGGCTCGGAACGACCCACGGAGGGCGTGGTCGAGTTCGAGGGACGCAGCGTGCACGCCGAATACCAGGTGCTGCGCTCCCGCATCGGGATGGTCCCCCAGGACGACGTCGTGCACCGCCAGTTGACCATCCGGCAGGCGCTCGGCTACGCGGCGGAGCTGAGACTGCCGCCGGACACCAGCCGGGAGGACCGTGAGGAGGTGATCGCGACGGTTCTCGACGAACTGCAACTGTCCGAACACGCCGACACGAGGGTCGACCGGCTGTCCGGCGGACAACGCAAACGTGCGTCCGTCGCGATGGAGTTGCTCACCGGCCCGTCCCTGCTGATCCTCGACGAACCGACGTCGGGCCTCGACCCCGCGCTCGACCGGCAGATCATGGCGACGTTGCGCCGGCTCGCCGATTCGGGCCGTGTCGTCGTGATCGTCACCCATCCGCTGTCATACCTCGAGATGTGCGATCAGGTGCTGCTCCTGGCACCGGGCGGCAAGACCGCGTACGTGGGCCCGCCGGACCGGGTCGGGGCCGCACTCGGCAGCACCGACTGGGCCGACATCTTCGCCCGGGTCGCGGCCGACCCCGACGGGGTGTTCGCCGAATACCGTGCCACCCGCCCGTCGGTGGAGGTGCCTGCCCCGAGCCCGCCGGGACCTCTCGGCAGTCCGGCGCACACCTCGCGGCGCAAGCAGTTGAGCACCGTCGCCCGCCGCCAGGTTCGGCTGATCCGCGCCGACCGCGGGTACCTGATCTTCCTGTCCCTGCTGCCGTTCGTGCTCGGCGGGCTCGCGGTGCTCGTGCCCGGCGACACCGGGTTCGGCCCGTCCGGCCTCGACGAGTCCGGCGAACTCACCCAGATCCTGGTCGTGCTGATCCTCGGCGCCGCGTTCATGGGCTGCTCGCTGACCATCCGTGACCTGGTCGGCGAGCGCATGATCTATCACCGCGAACGTGCCGCCGGGCTGCTCCCGTCCGCCTATCTGACGGCGAAGATCGTCGTGTTCTGCGCCGCCGCGATCGTGCAGTCGGTGATCATGGTGGTGATCGTGTTCGTGGGCAAGGGTTTTCCCGGCCAGGGCAGCCTGATTCCCTCCGGCTCCGTCGAACTGATCGTGGACATCGCCGTCACCACCTGTTCCTGCGTCCTCGTCGGTTTGGCGTTGTCCTCGGTGGCGCGCTCCAACGAGCAGGTGATGCCGATGCTGGTGGTCACGATCATGGTGCAGCTGGTGATGTGCGGAGGATTGATCACCATCACCGGACGCAAGGTCCTCGAACAGCTGTCGTGGCTCTTCCCGTCCCGCTGGGGGTTCGCGGCCGCCGCCTCGACGGTCGACCTGCGCACCAACGCCACCGGCACCGAGCCCGACACACTGTGGCAGCACGCCGCGTCGTGGTGGCTGCTCAGCATCGCCATGCTGGTGCTCATCAGCTGTGTGCTGGCAGTCGTCACGTACGCCCGGCTCCGGCTGCGCCGTTCCCGCCGTGCCGGCTAGCTCAGTTCGACGACTGTCCCCAGGTCGTGCACGTGCTCCCGATCCGAATTTTCGGGGGCCGGCGTGATGTCGCCTCGCGCCGTGTGGGCCATCGTTCTCGCCTCGCCCGCGACGAAGGCGACCGGTACGGCCACGGCAACGGACAGGACGGCGGCCGCTGCATCGAACGCCAGGCGCGCGACGCCGAAGGCACAGTTCGCGGTTTGTCGGATCGTCATCGTCCGCCTTCCTCCATCCCAGCCCACAGGACATAGCGGACTTTTTCCTCTTGACACGCGCCCGCTCGACGTTAAAGGGTGCGTTGCACTACTCGCGAGTATCAAACCGACCGTATCGAATGATTCTGCCGCCGACCCACGAACCCGGCGGCAGAGCGCGGGAAGACAGGCACATATCCAGGTAATTCGGCCGGTGCGCCCCGCCCGTGTCGGGGTCACCCTGTAATCAGAGCGCGCCCCGCAGACGCGACACCACACCGAGCGCACTGGAGTACCGACGGCATGAACCCTCACACCGGAAACCACGGGCTTCATCTGGTTCAGACGTTTCGCGCCGATCCGGTACGGCCGGGACGCCACGCCCTGCGCGCCGCCACCACCAGAATCGGCGTCGCCTGCACCCGCGGCGCCGGCGACCACAGCGCGTTCGACAGCTCCGGTCTCGTCCAGTGGGCGTACAAACAGGCGGGCGTATCGGTTCCGCGCACCACCTACGAGCAACTCCTGCACGGAACCGCCGTCGATCGGGACGACCTGCAGCCCGGTGACGTCGTCCTCTTCTACGGGGGCGGCCACGCCGGGATCTATGCGGGCGACGACACCATCGTCCACGCCCCGGCTCCGGGTCGGCCGGTCACGCGAGTGGCCTTGAACTCCATGTCATTTCACGCAGCGCGGCGATACTGACGGCCGCGTCCGAGGCCGCCCCCAGCCAACCCGGTCGGGGGTGGCTGGGGGCGTTGTTCGACCACCCGCGACGACGCGATCTCAGTGCGCCGCGTTGTACGCTTCCTCGATCTGGGCGGGAATACGGCCGCGCGCGGACAACTCATAGCCCTGCGCCGTCGCCCATTCCCGGATCTCCTTCGCCTGCCCACGGCCCTGCGACGGATCCACCGCAGTGGTCGACCGGCGCTTCCTGCCCCCGACCCGAGTTGCATGCTCGATGTAGAACTCGAGAGTCTTGTGGAATTCCCTGGCGTTCTTGATCTTCAGATCGATCTCGTAGTCGACGCCGTCGACTGAGAACGGAATGGTCTCCCCCTTACCGTCCTTGATCGGAGTTCCGTCGATGTCGTCGATGCGTTCGACAACAACTTTGCGCGCCACAGTTCCACTCCTTCATCGTCGATAACCCGGGGAACACTACGTCGAAGTATTGTTCACCTGCCAATCCCCGACGGGGCTTTTCGCACTGTGGACCTGCGAGCGTCTGATTGGCACACCCCGACGTCGGGGTATTCGTCGGACATGACACCGAAGGACGATTCCGGACCGAAGACCACGACCACCGACAGCGGCGCCCCCGGCGCGGACAAGGACGTGATGTCCGATCCGGCCGAGGACGACAAGGGTTCCGGCGCCGACTGGAGCGGCGAAGGCGGCGCAACCCCCGCGGGGCCCGCCACCGACACCGAGTCCGACTCCGCCGATTAGGTCACCGGCGGACGTCTAGGTCACCAGGGGATCTGCCCGAGGACCACGCCGACCACCAGCATCGACAGCGACACCAGCGCCGCGCGCCACAGCACCTTCTTGTGGTGGTCCGCCAACGGGACCCCCGCCAGGGTGACGAGCAGCAGGATGGCCGGGACGAGGGGGCTCTGCATGTGGAAGGTCTGGCCGGTGATGGAGGCGCGGGCCATCTCGACCGGTTCGATGCCGTACGTGGCCGCCGTCTCGGCGAGCACCGGCATGACGCCGAAGTAGAAGGCGTCGTTGCTCATGAAGAACGTGAACGGCAGGCTCAGGATGCCGGTGATGACGGCCAGGTGCGGTCCGAGCGCGGCGGGGATGATCTCGAGCAGCCACTGCGCCATCGCCTCGACCATGCCGGTGCCCTGGAATACGCCGGTGAGCACGGCCGCGGCGAACACCATCGCGACGACGGAGACGATGCTCGACGAGTGCCGGGTGATCGCTTCCTGCTGTTCCTTGACCCGCGGGAAGTTCACCGTCAGCGCGATCGCCGCGGCCACCATGAACAGCACCGGAATCGGCAGCACGTCCATCACGAGCACGACGAGCAGCGTCACGGTCACGAGCATGTTGAACCACAACAGCTTCGGTCGCAGCGTGGGCCGCTGGGGGTCGAGGCCGTCGGCGAAGCCCTGGCCGTCGTCCGAACCGGCGTCGCCGGAACCGCCACCCGTCCGGGGTGCGTCACCATTGCCCCCGGTGCCCGAGCCCGAGCCGGAGCGGCGGAGGCTGGAGCCCGCGGAGACGAGGAGACGCTCGTCGGTGAGTTCGAGTGTGCCGATGCGGCGGCGCTCGCTGTAGCCGAGCTGCACGGCGAACAGCAGCACGACGACGAGTCCGACCACGAGCGACGGGATCATCGGGACGAACACGTCCGACGGCGAGATGCCCAGCGCCGAGGCGGCCCGGACCGTCGGTCCACCCCACGGGACGATGTTCATCGCGCCGTTCGCCAGGCCGGCGACCACCGTGAGCACGACGGGGCTGACCTTCAGCTTCATGTACAGCGGCAACAGTGCGGACGTCACGATGATGAACGTCGTGGATCCGTCACCGTCCAGCGACACCACCATCGCGAGCACCGCGGTACCGACGACGAGCCGCATGGGGTCGTTGCGGACGAGCCGGAGGATGAGTTTCACCAGCGGGTCGAACAGGCCGACGTCGATCATGATCCCGAAGAAGATGATCGCGAAGAACAGCAACGCGGCCGTCGGGGCCAGCGATTTGATCCCATCGGTGATCATGTCGCCGATGCCGAGACCCGCCCCGGCCGCGATGCCGAATGCGACCGGGACGGCGATCAGCCCGACCACGGGAGTGGCCCGTTTGGACATGATCAAGAACATGAACACGGCCACCATCAGAAAGCCGAGCGCTACCAGCATTGCCACTCCTCGTCCGAGCTTGCACCGCGATGTGATCGCGATAACAGCCAGTGTCGGGGGGAGGGACGCTCACAGTCACTGTTGCGTACTTAGAGAAGGTTGTGTTCTTTGTGGTGGCAACTACCGGCGACCCCGGAGATGATCGCGCAGAGTCTCCGTCTCGTACTCCGCGCGGAACAGCCCGCGCTTCTGCAGGACGGGAATCACCTCGTCGACGAAGTCGGCGAGACCGTTCGGATAGAGCGGGGGCATCAGGTTGAAGCCGTCGGCGCCGCCGCTGCGGAACCACACCTCGATCTCGTCGGCGATCGATTCCGGGGTGCCGATCATGGTGCAGTGCCCGCCACCGGCCGCCAGCGTGCCCAGCAGCGACCGCACGGTGGGACGGTCCTTCTCGATGATCCGGAGGATCGTGTCGTACCGGCCCTGCGGTCCGGTGAACTCCGACAGCGGCGGCAGCGCGGGAACGGGTGCGTCCAGTTCCCATGCGCTGCAGTCCTGCTGGACGAACATCGACAACTGCGCCAGCGATTGTTCGACGGGCAGGAGCGCGTCGAGTTCCGCCTTCTTCCGGCGCGCCTCCTCTGTGGTCGAGCCCACGTAGGTGACGAGACCGGGCATCACGGTCACGGCGTCGGCGTCGCGGCCCGCGGCGCGGATGCGCCGCTTCACGTCGCCGTAGTAACTCTGCGCGGCCGTGAGGTCGTAGGCGACGGCGTAGATGCCCTCGGCGCACCGGGCGGCCAGGTCACGGCCCTGATCCGACGCGCCCGCCTGGAACAGCACCGGACGCCCCTGCGGCGAGTGCGGCACGGTCAGCGGACCGTCCACGAGGAAATGCTTGCCCCGATGCCCGACCGGGTTCACCTTGGCCGGATCCGCGAAGAGACCCTCCCGGTCGAGCACGAGCGCGTCGGGCTCCCACGAATCCCACAGCGCGAGTGCCACCTCGACGAACTCCGCGGCGCGCGTATAGCGGTCGTCGTGCGGCGGCATCTCCTCGAGACCGTGATTGCGGGCCTCGGCGTCGAACATCGACGTCACCACGTTCCAGCCGGCGCGGCCGCCGCTGATGTGGTCGAGCGACGCCAGCATCCGCGCGGCGTGGAACGGGGTGTAGAACGTGGTGGACACGGTCGTCACGAGACCGACCCGCTCGGTCGCCCGCGCCATCGCGGACAGTGCGGTGAGCGGTTCGAGGAACCACATGCCCCCGGACGCGGGGTCGCGCACCGAATGTCCGTCGGCGAAGAACACGGCGTCGAGGCAACCCCGCTCCGCCGTCTGCGCCAGTTCCTCGTAGTAGGCGATGTCGCTGAGCCGCTCCACCTGCGAGGCGGGGTGCCGCCACGCGGCGCCGTGGTGCCCGCAGCCGAACAGGAACGCGTTGAAGTGCAGTTGCCGGGCGTCGCTCATGTCAGTCCTTGACCAGTCCGCCGTCGACGACGAGGTTCTGGCCGGTCACCGAGCGCGACCACGGGGACGCGAAGAACAGGACCGCGTCGGCGAACTCGTCGGGGGTGGTGACCCGCTGCAGCGGAGTGCTCGCCGCGATGAGGTCGAACACCTCGCCGGGGGTGGCGGCGCTCGCGTCGGTGGTGCGCAGCAGCCCGCCCGAGACCATGTTGACGGTGATGCCGTCGGGCCCGAGGTCGGCGGCGAGGGTGCGGGTCAGCGACAGCGCGGCGGCCTTGGCGGCGGTGTAGTCGTGGTACGGGACGACGGGGTTCTGGAACAGATTGGTTCCGATGTTCACGATGCGGCCGAACCCGAGCGCGCGCATGCCCGGCAGCGCGGCCTGCGTGGTGTTCAGGGTCGCCTGCACGCTGCCGCGCAACTGTGAGTCGAAGGCCTCCCACGTGATGACGTCCGCCTTGTCGCGTGCGTCGCCGTTGAAGGAGAAGTCGGCGAGGGCGTTGTTGATCACGGTGGTCACCGGCGATCCGAAGTGCGCTTCCGCGGCGGCGAACAGTGCTGCCACCTGCGCGGCATCGGTGACGTCTGCCTGAAGCGCGACCGCGCGGTCCGCACCCAGGGATGCTGCGAGTTCCTCCGCCGCATCCCGGCTGTTGCGGTAGTTCACGACCACCCGCGCGTGCTGCGCCGCGAACGAGCGCACGATGGCGGAACCGAGGCCCCGGCCACCGCCGGTCACCAGGACGATCTGCTTGTCGAGCTGCATTGCTGTCACCTTCCGATCGGTCGGCGACGAGACATCGGATGAGCGCATACGGCCGTCTCCGCGACATCCCTTCGCCGGCATTACCCAGTTCAGGTTCGACGGGTGTCTTCTCAGCCGCCCGGATCCTCGCTGGGCAGCACCCCGTGTCACTGGCCAACAGTGTAAGGGCATTCACCGTTTTCGATTTCTTGGTTGTGCACAACCTAGTTGTGTGCAACTATTCAGGGGTGACCGACAACCTCGCCCTCGACCGCCAGGTGTGCTTCGCGCTGTACTCGGCCTCCCGGGCGATGACCGCGAGATACCGGTCGATGCTCGACGCACTGGGCGTGACCTACCCGCAGTACCTCGTGCTATTGGTGCTCTGGGAACAGGACGGTCGCGGGGTGCGAGAGATCTGCGACGCCCTCGACCTCGACACCGGCACGCTGTCGCCACTACTCAAGCGCCTCGACATGCTGGGCCTGGTCGAACGCAGGCGCTCGTCGGCCGACGAACGCCGGGTCGGGATCCACCTCACCGAGAAGGGCGCGGGCCTCCGCACCGCCGCGGAGGGCATCCCCACCGAACTCGCCCGGTCGACGGGAATGGGCGTCGACGAACTCGTCGCCCTGCGGGACACCCTGTCGCGCCTCACCGAATCGCTCCACAGTTTCGAAACCCCAACAGGAGAGAAGTAACCATGAAGATCGTCTACACCGCCGAAGCCCTCGCAACCGGGGAAGGCCGCAACGGCCACGCCCGCACGTCCGACGGCCGGCTCGACCTGAACCTCGCCATCCCCACCGAGATGGGCGGGTCCGGCGACGGCACCAACCCCGAGCAGCTGTTCGCCGCCGGATACGCGGCGTGCTTCCACTCCGCACTCCAGCTCGTCGGGCGTCAGGCCGGGGCGAACGTCGCCGACTCGGCCGTCGGCGCCCGCGTCGGGATCGGCTCCACGGACGGCGGCGGATTCGGCCTCGCCGTCACCCTCGAGGTGTCCCTCCCCCACCTGCCGCGCGCGGAGGCGCTCGAACTGACGGAGAAGGCACATCAGGTGTGCCCCTACTCCAACGCCACCCGCGGCAACGTCGACGTCACCCTCGAGGTCACCGAAGACTGAGACACCTGCGCGGGCGTCGGGTCACCCGAACTTGTACTCGACGCCCGTCAGGTCCTCCGACAGCGACCACAGACCCTTCGCGGTCTGCTCGTCCCGCGACTTCTTGTTGGAGCCCACCACCTTCGGGTGGCCACGCTGCTCGAACAGGCCGTCCGGCCCGATGTAACTGCCGCCGATCACGTCGGGGGCGGTGGCCGCGAACAACATCGGCAGCGTCCCCATCTCCGCCGACTGCGCGAAGATCCGGTTGCCCACGGCCATCAGCTTGTCCTGCACCGATTCGGTGTGCGCCTGCAGATTGGTCGACGCGTAGCCGGGATGCGCGGCCACTGCCTTGACGGGCGACCCCGCCGCGGCCAGTCTGCGCTGCAATTCGTACGTGAACAGCAGATTCGCGAGTTTCGACTGCCCGTACGCGCTCCACCGGTTGTACTTGCGGCGTTCCCAGTTGAGATCGTCGAGGTGGATCGTCCCGGCCTGATGTGCCGCACTCGACATCGTGGCGACCCGATCGGTGATCTTGCCGAGCAGCAGTCCGGTCAACGCGAAGTGCCCGAGATGATTTGTGCCGATCTGCATTTCGAATCCGTCGGCGGTCTTGCGCTGCGGAACCGCCATCACCCCGGCGTTGTTCACGAGCACGTCGACGGAATCGACGCCGGCGGCGAACTCGCGCACCGACGCGAGGTCGGACAGGTCGAGACGGCGCACCTCGGCGTTGTCACCGATCGACCGCGCGACCACCTCACCCTTGTGGGTGTTGCGGCAGGCCAGCACGACGTGCGCTCCCGCCTTGCCCAGGGCCCGCGCGGCCACCTCCCCCAGACCACTGTTGGCGCCCGTGACGACGAACGTGCGGCCGCTCTGATCGACGATGTCCGAAGCTGTCCACTTGGTCATGCCGTCAACCCTACGGATCCCGGGACGCGGCGTGAACCCGTCACCACGCCTGCGCCCCGACCAGCGGCAGATTGAGGAAACTCGGCCGGTCCGGCGACAACGCCACGTGCTGCGGCTTCAGCTGGCTGTCCGCCAGAATCGGCCCGAGCGGCAGGTACCGGGGAACGCTGCCCGCGTACACGTCGACGCGCAACCGGTGCCCCGGCGCGAGGACCGCGTCGGTGGGCACGAAGTTGATGTCGACCGGTGTCACCTCACCCGGAATCAGCGGCTGACGGGCGGCCACCGTCAGATAGTGGTGCGGTTCGGTGTAGTCGCCGTTCGCCGACCTGGTGCTCTTCGAATCGTCCACGGCCCGCATCGAAGCGGTGAGCGCACCGTTGGTGAGCGGGGTCGACGTGCCGTCCGGGGCGACGTCGTTCAAAGTCACCGCCCAGAATCCGTCGGGCGCGTCCAGCACGGTCTCGAGGTGCAGGTTGACCGGACCCGACAGTTCCGTGGGCTGCGTGACGGGGGCGCTGGTGAACGTCAGGCCCTCGGCCTCGTTGAAGCGGGAGTCCTTGCTGCACACCGACCCGAAGACGACGGCCGCGCCCGCGGTGCCCTGCGTTCCGTCGCGGGAGCAGAGCCCGCGGAGACCGGGAGCGACGGTGAGCTGAGCCGTGTCGCCGGGTTTCGCCGGCACCAGGCTGCCGTCGTGGGCGGCGTGCCCGGCGGTGCCGCTGGCGGCACCCGACAGGTACATCCGCTGGTAGTCGACACCGGCCCGCGGGAACTGATCGGTGGTGGTCCAGCCGTTGCCCTGCTGGTACAGCGTGACCGGACCGTATTCGTCGATGCCGTTGTCGATGCCCTTCAGCCACTTGTCGAACCACGCGCGTTCGAGGACGTCGAGTCGCGGCGGCGCACCCGGCTCGCCGAAGCCGCCACCGAACGAGACGTGGTAGGCGTCGCTCATGATCAGCTGCTTCTCACCGGCGGGCAGCGGAATGTCGTTGTAGACCCGTGGTTCGCTGTTCGCGAAGATGTCGTGCCAGGCGCCGTAGAGCATGGTCGGCACGTCGATGTTCCCCGCCTGCGCCTTCCGCTCCTCGTAGAACTGGCCGTCCTGCGCCACCCGCAGCGTGCCGGCGTCGAGATCGCCGATCTGTGACGCGGTCATCGCCTGGATCAGTGCGGGGAACAGCGTCAGCGGATCCCGCAACCGGTCCTGCAGCCACCGCTCGTCGAAGTTCCCCTGCGCGAGTGCCTGGACGTCGGGAACGAACTTGAGACCGTTGACCAGTGACAGCCACAGCGGCATGAATCCGACGCCGAGACCACCGCCCGTCCCGACGATGTCGCGGAGCAGGTCGTTGCCCGGTTCGGTGGGGAAGATCGCCTTCAACGCCGGCGGCCGATGCCCCGCGGCCTGCAGCGAGTTGATTCCCGAATAGGACACCCCCGCCATCCCGACCTTGCCGTCGGACCACCCCTGCCTGCTCATCCAGTCGATGATCTCGACGGAGTCCTGCTGCTCGAGCGGGCCGAGCGCCTGCCATTCGCCCTGCGAGAAGCCGGTGCCGCGCGCATCGACCACCACCTGGGTGTATCCGTTCCGGACGAGGTCGCGGTTGACGCCGAAGACGCGCATGCCGCCGCCGGTGATCACCTTCGACAACTCCCCGACGCCGTCGAGCGGTGTCCCGGCGAGATCGAAGGAGTTCACCAGGTCGACGACCGTGTCCTCGAGCCCCGGCACCGCGAGCACGGAATCGACGAGGTTGCCGACCAGCTTCGTGTACGGCGTGACGTTCAGGACCGACGGCATCGCGGTGTCGATCGGCGTGCCCGAGGCGTCCGCGGGGCGATAGACGTTGGCCTTCAACACCGTTCCGTCGCTCATCGTGATGGGAACGTCCCAGTCGATCGCGATCACCGGGTACTTCGGCGGGGCAGCGACCGCGGTGTTCCACTCGGCCCCCGCGGCGCCGCCCGTCGGATCCGCCGACGCCGTCACCGTGGGCACCACGGCGAGTCCCACCCCCACTGCGAGCGCGACTGCCACCGCACCCGGCCGAAACGCCCATCGACGCACGATCACTTCGAACCCCCGTGAAATCCTCCGATGACGCGCCTCGGCGGCCAGTCAGGGTGGCCCGCGTCACAAACTTACCGGATAGTAACCATGAGTCCCCTCGCGGTCAACGACGGATTTCCGTCCGCTCTCGACTACCGTGACGGGGTGCCCGACGCCCCACTTCCCGTCCGCGACGGCCTCAACCCGACGCGGCTGAGGATGCCGGACACCGGCACGTGGCCCACCGTGCTCGAGTACCTCGTCGCACGCTTTCCGCACGACGAGACCCGGCTGCGCGAGAAGGTCGCCGCGTCCGAAGTCGTCGACGAGCGGGGGCAGCCGATCACCGGGTCCACGCCGTTCGCGCCCCGCCGATTCGTGTACCTGTACCGGGATCCGCCGGTCGAGAAGCGGGTGCCGTTCGAAATCGAGATCCTCCACCGCGACGAGAACCTCCTCGTCGTGGACAAACCCCACTTCCTCGCCAGCACCCCGCGCGGCGCGTACATCGCCGAGTCGGCGCTGGTCCGGTTGCGCCGAGACCTCGACCTCCCGGAACTGACACCCGCGCACCGCCTCGACCGGTTGACCGCCGGGGTGCTCATCTTCACGGTGCGGCGCGAGGTGCGGCGCGACTACCAGTCGCTGTTCGATCAGCGCCGGGTGACCAAGGAGTACGAGGCCGTCGCCCGCCACGACCCCGATCTCGTGCTGCCTGCCACGGTCCGCAGTCGAATCGTCAAGGAACGCGGGGTCCTGAAGGCCTACGAGGTGGACGGTCCCGCCAACAGCGAGAGCCGGATCGAACTGCTCGAGGTCCACGGCGACGCGGCCCGGTACCGGCTGCTCCCGCACACCGGCAAGACGCACCAGTTGCGGCTGCACATGAGTTCGCTCGGCATCCCGATCCACGGCGACAACTTCTATCCCGATTTCTACGACGTTGCCGCCGACGACTATTCGACGCCGCTGCGGCTGCTGGCCCGTTCCGTCGAGTTCGCCGACCCCTGCTCCGGCGTCACACGGCGCTTCGCGAGCGTCCGGAGCCTCGACTGGCCGCTGTGACCTCGGCTTCTTTCGCCCGGCCCGCGCAGCCGGAAAGATGGGGACATGAGTACCGCGACGTCCGAAGTGGAACGCAAGTACGAAGCGACATCCGAGCAGCAACTCCCGGCGCTGTCGGGGCTTCCGGGCGTCGACGGTGAACCGCGACGCGACACCGTCCAGTTGTCCGCCCTGTACTACGACACGGGCGAACTGCTGTTGCTCCGCGCCGGAATCACGCTCCGCCGACGGGAAGGCGGCGACGACGCCGGCTGGCATCTGAAGATCCCGGCAGGCACGGACGAGCGGACCGAGCTGCAACTGGCGCCCGACCCCGAGCACCCCGAGACGGAGGTTCCGCGCGAGTTCGCGGAACTGCTCACGGCCTTCACCCGCGGCGCCGCCCTGAACCCGGTCGCGCTCATCAGCACCGACCGCGAGCGGCAGCGGCTCGTGGACGCGGCCGGAACGACGCTCGCCGAGGTCGTCTCGGATGTCGTGATCGCCGCCGTCCCCGAGACGGGCACCGGAACCGACGAGCGGGTGTGGCGGGAGATCGAAGTCGAACTCGCGGCAGGAGACCGAAAACTGTTCGACGCCATCGACTCCCGGCTGACCGATGCCGGAATCGCCCGCTCGGACGCGCCGTCGAAGTTGCGGCGGGCACTCGGCGACGCGGTGGGCGGCACCCCGCCCCCCGTGCGTGGGAACAAGCGGTCCGCGCCGCGGACGCTGCTTCTGGAGTATCTGGCCGAGCAGAAGGACAATCTCGTGACGGCCGACCTCGGCGTGCGGCGCGACCTCGAGGAGTCCGTCCACGACCTCCGGGTCTCGGCCCGGCGGATCCGGAGCGTCCTCCAGGTGTACGGGTCCAGCCTGCGCGACCAGGAGACGGTCGACGAGTTGATCGCCGAACTCCGCTGGGTCGGCCAGGCCCTCGGCCCGGCGCGGGACACCGAGGTGCAGTGGAGCCGCCTCGTGGATCGGCTGGGTGACGCCGAGGAGATACCCGACCGCGAGGTCGTGCGGGCGCGCCTCGACGAATACTTCTCGGGACTTGCCGCCGCGGCCCGGCCCGCGGCGCTGGCCGCCCTGAACTCCCGGCGCTACCTCGACCTGCTCGCCGGGCTCGACACGTTCCTCGCCGCAGTCGAGTCGTCCGAGGACTCGGGCCCGTCGAAGAAGACCGTCGCGAAAACCCTGCGCACATTGTCGAAGTCCGTCCACAAGCGCGTGCGGAAGGCGGCGGCCGCGACCACCCGGGCCGAGCGCGACGAACTGACGCACCGAGCGCGCAAGCGCGCCAAACGATTGCGCTACGCGATCGAGTCCACGCGGTCACTGACGCCGAAGGCGTCCGCCCGCGCGCAGAAGAAGTTCAAGGACTTTCAGGACGTGCTCGGCGACTACCAGGACGCCGTCGTCGCACGGGAGCACATCGTCGCGGCCGTCGCGGAGGATCAGCACTCCGCCGAATCGAGCCTGGGCCTCGGAATGCTGCTGCAGCGTGAACTCGATCGCGGCGACGCACTGGCGGCCGATCTGAAACCGGAGTGGAAGAGCGCGAAGAAGGTGGCCCGAAAAGTCTGGAAGTAGGGCACAGTCGGGGAGTACCCACCAGCGTGAGCGAAGGGAACCGGACGTGAGCACACCCGCCAGCCATTCCGTCGTCGTCGGCCTGGACGGATCCGAGGCCTCCACCGCCGCCGCCCTGTGGGGCGCCTCCGTCGCGTCGAAGTGGGGCGCCACGCTGTCGCTCGTGCACGCGCTGCCGCAGGACGGTCCGCTGTACAGCCCGGCGGCGATCATGCTGGAATCGCAGTTCCTCAGTCAGCTGCGCGAGGACGGCGAGGCCATCATCGGGACGGCCAAGAGGCTGCTGGGGCCGAAGTTCCCCGGTCTCGAGATCGAGACGACCATCAGTCCCGGTCCGGCGGGCACCGCGCTGCTCGAGGCCGCCGACTGGGCACGGTTGATCGTGCTCGGATCCACGGGAGCGGGCGCGTTCCGTTCGGTGCTGGTCGGTTCGACGGCGCTGCACGTGGCCAACCGCGCACCCTGCCCGGTGACCGTCCTCCGCGGCGAGGTCACCATGCCGGACCAGCGTCCGGTGGTGGTCGGGGTCGACGGCAGCGACGTCAGCAGCGAAGCGGTCGGTCACGCATTCGAGTTCGCGTCGTTCTTCGAGGCGCCGCTGAGCGCCGTCCACACCTGGCAGGGCTCCCCGACACTCGGCGCCGGCGGCACCGGCATGCTCGTCGACTGGGACGCCGTCAAGCAGGAAGAGGAGGCGCTGCTCTCCGAGGGCCTCGCGGGTGAGGCGGAACGGTACCCGGACGTGGCCGTGACCCGGGTGGCGGAGCAGGGCGCCGCCGCGGACGTCATCCTGCGGCATTCGGCCGACGCCCAGTTGATCGTCGTCGGCAGCCACGGCCGGGGGCCGCTGCTCGGCGCGCTGATGGGCTCGACGAGTCAGAATCTGCTCCATCACGCCACCTGCCCGGTCATGATCTGCCGGCGCGAGTGACGGTCGCCGAGGTCAGGAGATACTCGTCCCCACCAGTTGGCCGATCCCGTAGGTGA
Source organism: Rhodococcus pseudokoreensis (assembly GCF_017068395.1). Lineage (NCBI taxonomy): Bacteria > Bacillati > Actinomycetota > Actinomycetes > Mycobacteriales > Nocardiaceae > Rhodococcus > Rhodococcus pseudokoreensis. The sequence goes on from NZ_CP070619.1 coordinate 2,703,267, forward strand.
CGATCATCGCGAGCGCCCCACCCAGCACGACGCGGAGCACCGCCCGGGTACGACGGGCGCCGCCGAGGGCCGCGCTGACGGTGCCGGTGAGGGCGAGCGCGACCAGCACGGCGAAAAACGCCACCGGAATCCGCAGGTGCACAGGCGGTAAGAGGATCGCCAGCAGCGGGATCAGGGCGCCGAGAGTGAACGAGAGCGCCGAGGATCCCGCGGCCTGCCAGGGGTTGGTCAGATCGTCCGGGTCGATGCCCAGTTCGACGTCCACGTGGGCGGCGAACGCATCGTGATCGGTGAGTTCGCGGGCGACCGCCCGGGCGGTCTCGTCCCGCAGCCCCTTGGCCTCGTACATCTCGACGAGTTCCTCGAACTCGGCGTCGGGGGTCTCGGCGAGTTCGCGACGCTCCTTCGACAGCAGCGCGCGTTCGGTGTCACGCTGGGTGCTCACCGAGACGTACTCGCCGAGTGCCATCGACACCGCCCCGGCCGCGAGACCGGCGAATCCGGCGGTGAAGATCGCCGATCGCTCGGTGGTGGCCGCCGCCACCCCGACCACCAGACCGGCCGTCGATACGATGCCGTCGTTGGCGCCGAGGACACCGGCCCGCAACCAGTTGAGGCGGCTCGCCAGACTGGGTGCGTGCGGCTCGTCGGGGTGCCGCGAGGGCTCGGCCCGCTCGGCGTTCTCTGCTGACATGCGTTCAGGCTAAGACGAAAAGGCCTGGTCGGATAGCCAGGCAAGGCTGCGCTCGGCTGCGGTGCACGGTTCCCCGCACACCGGAACCAAGCAGTTGCTAGGTTAGGGGCGCGCTTCCCTCACACGCTTGGAGTTCCTCATGGCGACACCCGCCACCAGCACCCCCCGACGTCGCCGCGCCGCACTGGTCACCGGCGGCACCGGCGGCATCGGCTCCGCCATCGCACGGCAACTCGCGACCCTCGGCCACGACGTGGCCATCACCTACCGGTCCAATGCCGACGTCGCCGAGGACCTCGTCGCCGAACTCGAAGGCCGGGGCGTCGCCGCGCGGGCGTTCTCCGCCGACCTCACCGACCAGCCGCGCGTCGCGAGCGTCGTGAAGCAGACCGTCGAACACTTCGGCGGCCTCGGCATCCTGGTCCACGCCGCCGGACCGCACGTCCCGATGATCCACCTGTCCGAGGTCGCGCCCCGGGACTACGCCGAGCACCTCGAGCAGGAGGCGGTCGCGTTCTTCACCGTCGTCAAGGCCGCCCTGCCCGCGCTGCGGGACGCGTCCGGTTCCGTCGTCGCCGTAACGACCGCGGCCACCAGCCGCTTCCCGGTGCGCGACGGCCTCTCCCCGGGAACCAAGGGCGCGATCGAACAACTGGTCAAGGGGTTCGCCGCCGAGGAGGGCCGCTACGGCGTCCGCTTCAACTCGGTCGGCCCGGGGATGCTCACCGACGGCATGGCCGAGCGGCTCATCGCCTCCGAAGAACTCGACCGGCGCGCACTCGACGCGGCGATGAGCCGGATACCGTTACGCCGCTTCGGCACCGCCGCCGACGTCGCCGAGGCCGTCTGCTTCCTCGCCGGCGACCGGGCCGGATTCGTCACCGGGCAGAAGCTCGACGTCGACGGCGGATACACGGTCTGAAGACCCGCCATGTGTAATAGATGCGTATGACTGACGCCGACAACACCCGCCCGACGCCCCGCAGGCGTCGCGTCGCATGGGTGATCGGCAGCCTTCTCGTCGTGGTGCTCGCGGTGGAGCTCGTCCTCATCTGGCCGGACCTCTCCGAGAGCGTCCAGAACCTCGGCGACCTGAAATGGGGATGGGTGGCGGCGGCCGTCGTCGCGTCGCTGGCATCGATGTCGAGCTTCGCCCGCGTGCAGCGCTGCCTGCTGGGGGTCGCGGGCGTGCACATCAGGCAGCGGCAGTCGCTGGCGGTGACGTTCGCGTCCAACTCGATGAGCGTGACGCTGCCGGGCGGCCCGGTTCTCGCGACGACGTTCACGTACCGGCAGACACGGATCTGGGGTGCGTCGCCGGTGATCGCGACGTGGCAACTGGTGATGGCCGGCGTCCTCCAGGCGATCGGCCTGGCGCTCGTCGGACTGGCGGGCGCACTGCTCGTCGGAGCCAAGACCAACCCGTTCTCGCTGATCTTCACGTTCGGTGGCCTGTGTGCCTTCCTCGTCGTGGCCCAGTACGCCGCGTCGCGACCCGACGCGCTCGAGGGCGTGGGCATCACCGCGCTGCGCGGCGTCAACGCACTGCGAAAGAAGCCTCCGCTCAGCGGGGTTCGTCAGTGGAAGCACATCGTCGACCAGATGAGCGCCGTCCGGATGGATCGCGGCGACACGGCCCGCGCGTTCGGGTGGTCGCTGTTCAACTGGATCGCCGACGCATCGTGCCTCGCGTTCGCGTGCTACGCCGTCGGCGCCCATCCCGGGTTCGCCGGGCTCGCCGTCGCGTACGCGGCGGGCAACGCCGCGGGTTCGGCCATCCCACTCCTGCCCGCCGGGCTCGGTGTCATGGACGCCGTGCTCGTGCCCGCCCTGACCGCCAGCGGAATGGCCGGCTCCGAAGCGGTGTCCGCGATCGTCGTGTATCGGCTGGTCAGCTTCCTGCTGATGGCCGCGATCGGCTGGATCGTCTTCGCGGCGCGCTTCCGGGGTGCGCAGCAGGGCGAGGAGGGCCCGGACCTCGAACCGCTGTGGGGCCGCGGCACCTGAATTTTCCCGCTGAGCGAGAGGACCGGGCCGAGGCCGCCGTCGACGGTCCTACCGTCGAGCCGTGACGAAACCGGAATCAGGTGCACAGCAGGTTGTCGTCGTCACCGGCGCGGCCTCGGGAATCGGAGCGGGGATAGCGCGGCATGCGCACGCCCGCGGCATGGCGGTGGTGCTCGCCGACATCGACGCGGCCGCGCTCGACGGTGCGGCCGCGGACCTGGGCGGCGCCCTCACCTGCGTCACCGACGTGTCGGACTCCCGATCCGTCCACGCCCTGGCCGAACTCGCGTTCGACTCGTTCGGCCGGGTGGACCTGCTCTTCAACAACGCCGGCATCATGCGGGCCGGATTCCTCTGGCAACTCGGCGAATCCGACTGGGACGCCGCACTCGGCGTCAACATCAAGGGCGTCGTCAACGGAATCCGCGCGTTCGTTCCGCGGATGCTCGACCAGGGCGGCACCGGCCGCGTCGTCAACACGGCATCGGTCGGAGGCTTCGCACCCGGTCCGATGATGTCGCCGTACAGCGCATCGAAATTCGCGGTGGTCGCGATCACCGAGTGCCTGCAGATGGAGTTGAGCATGATCGACGCCCCCGTGTCCGCAAGCGTGCTCGCACCCGGGCCCGTCGTCACATCCGTGTTCGACAACCCGTTCGGGGCCGTCTCCCATCCGGCCGTCGATCGGATGGTGACGCAGATGCGCGAATTGCTCGACACCGACGGACTCGACGCAGACACGTTCGCGGAGTTGGTCTTCGCGGGCATCGACCGCGGCGACTTCTGGCTCGCACCGCAGGGCGCGCATCTCGACACCATGGTCCGGCAGCACACCGCCACCATCCTCGAACGGCGAGAACCGGTGATCCGGCAGTCGTTTCGCTGAGCTCGGCCCGTTCGCGTCGAGATCCTCCCGCCGAGTGAGACATTCCGCGGACATCGACCGTTAGTTCTGCTACCTTTTGCCAAACCAAGCACTTGCTTGCTTACGTGAAGGGGCGCCCATGCGAATTCGATCCTCAGCTCTCACAGCGGCGCTCGCCGTGACCGCACTCGCACTCACCGGGTGTTCCGGCGCGGGCGCAGACGACGCCGACGCCGCCGGCGGCCCCTACCGGGTGCTCGTGACCGGCGGAATCAGCGGGCAGGGCGCGCTCGCAGCCAACGCGCAGACATCCGTGCTCGCAGCGAAAGCGAGCGCCGAGGCCGTGAACAGGGCAGGCGGCGTCGGCGGACGCCAGGTGGAGATCACCGTCGTCGACGACGCGGGCGACGCCACCACCGCCGTGTCCAAGCTGCGGGAGGCCATCGCGTCGGGGAAGAAACCCGACCTCTTCCTCAACTCCGGCCCGTCGACCATCACCACCGCGACACTGCCGATCCTCGCGCAGAACAAGATCCTCTCGTTCAACATCGGGCCCACCGAGGATTCGGCGAACCCGGAAAAGTACCCGCTCAACTTCGACCTCGCCTCGGGACCGGCCGAGAACGCCGAGACCATCGCCCGATACATCAAGGAAAAGGGCTACCAGTCGGTCGGCGTCGTCCACGGAAGCAGCGCCTACGGTGAAGTGTTCGGACAGGCGATGGAAGACGCGCTGGGCGGTGAAGGTGTGAGCAGCACCGGATCCGAGGAATACGACACCGCGGCACTCGACATGACGGCACAACTGCAGTCGCTGAAGAACCGGGGCACCCAGGCGCTCGTCGTGGACGCCTACGGGGCACCACTCGGATACCTCCTCGCGAGCCTTCAGCGGCTCGACTGGAACATACCGCTCGTCGGCAACACGTCGGTCGCGGGAACGTCGCTGGTCTCGAAGGCGGCACCGGAAGGTGTGCTGGGCACTCCGGCCACGGCGAACCTGGTCATGCACGTGCTCTCGAGCACGGTCCACGACGCCAACGACGCCGCCGTCAACACCATGGTCGAGAACATGAAGGCGATGGGCGACATCCCGTCGACGCTGATCCTCGCCGACAACTACGACGCACTGCCCCTCGTCGTGGCCGCCGCGAACAAGGCCGGATCCTCGTCCGATCCCGAAGCCCTCGCCGAGGCCCTCGAGAACCAGGAGGTCCTCGACAGCGCCCAGACCGCGTTCTCCCCGTCCTACCACTTCTCGGCCGACTCGCATGCGTCGAAGCCGGGTGACGAGGCGTACAAGTTCGTGCCGCCGAGCCCACTCCTCAACGGCCAGTACGGAAACCCGAGCGCGTGACACCCGACCACAGGAGAAACCGGTGACCATAGTCTGGTCGGGCCTCGCGCTGGGGGCGGTATACACGCTCGTCGCGATCGGCTACAACATCGTCTTCATCTCGTCCCACACGTTCAACTTCGCTCAGGCCCAGCTGATGATGGTCGGCACGTTCGTCGCCTATGCCGGACTGGTCACCCTGAAGTTGCCGATCCTCGTCGTCGCGGTGACGGCGACGGTCGCCGTGATGATCCTGGCCGGCCTCGAGGAGATCGTCGCGGTCCGGCCGGTCCGTGATCACCAGAATCAGCTCGTCACCACGCTCGGCGCCGCGACCCTGATCAACGGTGCGACACAGCTGATCTGGGGAAGCGAACCGCTCACCGTCCCGTTCTTCGGTTCGAACGACCCGATCACGGTCCTCGGCGGCCGCACGTATCCGGTCGAGATCGTGCTGCTGATTCTGGCGGTCGTGCTGGTGGTCGTCCTCGGCCGGGTCGGCACGAAGACCATGACCGGTCTCGCCCTCCTGGGCATCTCCGAGGACCGCGAAGCCGCCCTGTTGCGCGGTGTCAACGTCCGGGCGCTGGCCCTCGGTGCGTTCGCGTTCTCCGGCGCGCTCGCCGGATTCCTCGGGCTCTTCGTGGGTCCCAAGACGTTCGCGGTGGCCACCCTGGGTTCCGCGCTGGCGATCAAGGGTTTCGTTGCCCTGGCCATCGGCGGATTCGGCTCGCTCCCCGGCGCACTCGTCGGCGGCCTGACCGTCGGTCTCGTGGAATCGTTCGCCGCACTCGAACTGGGTAGCCAGTACAGCAACATCGCGGTCTTCGTCGTCCTCATCGCGATCCTCATGGTGCGTCCGGCCGGATTGTTCGGCCGGACGCGGGAACGGGTGGTGTAAGCAATGGCTCTGTGGCGCCTGATTCGATCGGCTCCGGGTTGGCTCTTCCCGCTCGCCGCCGGCCTCCTCATGCTGTTCCTGCCGGAATTCGGTCTGAGCTTCGCGCTGTCGCGGCAGGTGCAACTCGCCTGCATCCTCGCGCTGGTCGTCAGCGGCCTCAATCTCAGCCTCGGCTACGCGGGGGAACTCGCGCTCGGCCAGGCCGCGATGTACGCGGCCGGGGCGTATACCGCCGGGCTCATGTCGATCGCCGGATACACGGACATCGTGCTGCAGTTGACCGTCTCGGGCCTGGTCGCGCTCGCGGTCGGGATCGTCACCGGAATTCCGGGATTGCGGCTCGGCAGTTGGTCATTGGCGATGACCTCGTTCTTCCTCGTTCTGCTCGTCCCGGACATCATCGCCGTCTTCGGAGAGACCACCGGCGGCCGCAACGGGCTCAGCGGCATCGAACCGGCCACCCTGTTCGGTGAGGCGATCGACTCCGACCGGTTCTACCTGGTGGTCGTCATCGTCGCGATCCTCTGGTTCGCGGTCCTGCGCAACCTGGTGGTCTCCCGGCACGGCATCGCGTTCCGCACCCTCAAACAGAGCCCCGTCCTCGCGTCTTCGGTGGGCATCTCGGTGTTCCGGATGAAGCTTCTCGGTTATGCGATCGGCGCCTTCCCCGCGGGCCTCGCGGGCGCCCTGTTCGCGAACATCGACATGTACGTCTCCCCCGAGGCGTTCGGATTCACGTTCGCGACAGCAGTTCTCGCGGCGTGCATCCTCGGGGGTGCGACCAGCGTCTACGGCGCGGCGGTCGGGGCCGCGATCATGCAACTCGGCCCGAACCAGTCGTCCGAGTTCCAGCAGTACGCCCTCGTCTTCTACGGCGGATTCCTGATCCTCGGCGGCGTCCTCCTCAGTGGTGGCCTCGCGAAGGTCGCCAAGCAGGCGACGGCGCGGTTGGACCGCGCAGCGGGCCTGACCGGCCGCGGAACACGCGCCCGCCCCGGAGACACGGATCGACCGGCGATGGAACCGATGCCGGGTCGGGCGCTCGTGGTCGACGGCATCTCGAAGGCGTTCGGCGGCAACCAGGCCCTCGACAGCGCGTCGCTGCGAGCGGAACCGGGCAGCATCACCGCACTGATCGGACCGAACGGCTCGGGCAAGACCACGATGCTGAACATGATCTGCGGGTTCTACCGCCCCGACAGCGGGCGAATCCTGATCGGTGACACCGAGGTCCAGGGCAAGGCGCCGGAACGGGTCGCCGGCTGCGGCGTGGCCCGCACGTTCCAGACACCCGACATCCCCGACGGCGTCACCGTCCTCGAGGCCGTGGCCTCCGGTCGATACAGCACCGACCGGGTATCGATGCTCTCGACCGTGCTGCGGCTTCCCCGCCATCACAGGGTCCGCGCCGCCGACATCGCCGAGGCCGAACGCGCACTCGACGTCGTGGGACTGTCGCATCTACGCGACGAGACCGCGACCGCACTCCCCCTGGGAATGCGGAGGCTGCTCGAGGTCGCCCGCTCGGTGGTCGCCGAACCGCGGGTCCTGCTGCTCGACGAGGTCGCGTCCGGCCTCGACGAGGACGAAGTGGAACGCCTCGCCGGCCTGATCCGGCAACTTCGCGACGCCGGCTGCACGATCGTGCTGGTCGAGCACAACTTCCGCCTGGTACTGGCGCTCGCCGACACCATCGTCGTGCTCGCCCAGGGACGCGTGATCGCCGAAGGTCCGCCGTCCGAGATCGAACACAACCCTCGCGTACTCAGCGAATACCTCGGCGTCGTCGCCGAGGACACGGAACTGGCCGGAGAGGCGACCTCATGAGCGAGCAGACGACGACACCGCTGCTGAGTCTGCGGAACGTGCAGTCCGGGTACGGCGACCTGCGGGTGGTGTGGGACGTCTCGCTGGACGTGTGGCCCGGCAAGGTCACCGCACTGCTCGGCCGGAATGGCGCGGGGAAGACCAGCACCCTGCGTGCCATCTCGGGACTGAACCGGGTGTCCGCCGGGACGATCGAGTTCGACGGCCGCGACATCGCGAAGGTGGCGCCGCACCGGCGGGTCCGCCAGGGAATGGCCTATGTGCAGGAGGGGAAGCGGGTCTTCCACCGGCAGACCGTGGAACAGAACCTGATTCTCGGCGGGTACGTCCGCAGGATGAGACGGTCGGCCGTCCGAGAAGAGGTGGAGCGGATCTACGACCTGTTCCCCGTCCTCGGCGCGAAACGCGGCCTGCTCGCCGGTGCGATGTCCGGCGGGCAGCAGCAGATGCTGGCGATCGGGCAGGCGCTGATGGCGAAACCCACCCTGCTACTGCTCGACGAGCCGTCCGGCGGGCTGGCGCCCGTGATCGTCGGCGAAGTCATGGAACGCGTGAGCACCCTCAAGGAGGCCGGGCTGGCGGTCCTGCTCGTCGAGCAGGCGGTCGACGCCGCGATGAGCGTGGCCGATCACGTCACCGTCCTCGACGTCGGACGCGTCGTCATGGATGCGGATGCGGGTGCGATCGACGACAGGGCGGTGATCCGGGACGCCTACTTCGGGCGCGTCGGCTGAGGAGGCTAGCCGCCGAGGCGGCGGAACACGAGACGGACCGCGAGCCCCAGGTGGGCCATCACCTCGTCCACCGAGATGCGGCCCGCCACCCAGGACACCAGGCTCGACATCCAGACGTCGCCGATCACGCGGATCGCGTTCAACTGGTCGTCGGAGATCTGCTCGACACCGATGGTCTTGGCGAACATCTCCGTCATCAGGGCGCCGAACGCATCCAGTTCGGCCGACGCCGACGCGTCCGCGAACATGAACGCCCGCACGAGGGCCTCGTACCGCGGCCGGTCCTTCTCCAGGACTTCGGTGTTCTTCCGGAGGACGAACAGGATCCGCTCGGACGGTGTGTCGCCGGGGATCGCGACGTTCTCGAACCGGGACCGCATGCCCTCGAACACCATCAGCAGGCCCATCACCAGCATGTGGTTCTTCGACGGGAAGTAGCGGTACACGGTGCCCAGCGCGACGCCCGCCCGATCCGCGATGGCCCGCATCTGCACGGCGTCGTACCCGCCCTCGGACGCCAGTTCCATCGCCGCGGCGACGATCCGCTGGTACCGCTCCCGCTGCGGGGCCTTGGCCCCACGCGAGGGCAGCTGCCCGTTGCGGAGCAACGACAACAGCCCGTCGCGGCCCGCCGTCAGCGGCTCTTCAGCAGTGCTCATGGACGTCAGCCTAGCGACAGCCACTTCGCCGGCGTCGCGCGACGCTAACCCCACGTGAGTGCGAAAGTGTGCAGGAACACACTTTCGCACTCACGTGGGGTGGGAACGAAAAAAACTCCGCTGTCGACGTTCTCGACAACGGAGTTTCTGTGAATCGTGGTGGCCAGGGCCGGGATCGAACCGGCGACCTTCCGCTTTTCAGGCGGACGCTCGTACCAACTGAGCTACCTGGCCGGACGGCACCCGAACCGAATGCCTATCGCATTGTGTTGCCGATACCGAGTATCGGCAACACACTTGCGACCCTGACGGGACTCGAACCCGCGACCTCCGCCGTGACAGGGCGGCGCGCTAACCAACTGCGCCACAGGGCCTTGCTTTTCCTGCTGTGCCTTACAAGTGTAAAGCGTTACTGCGTGTCACTTTTACTGCCGTCGAACCATACCGCATGCTCGACACCGGTCAAACGTACCCCCTACGGGATTCGAACCCGCGCTACCGCCTTGAAAGGGCGGCGTCCTAGGCCGCTAGACGAAGGGGGCCCGTCGGATCTCTCCGAACCAGTACCTCAACGGCGTTCCGTTGGGAGCTTGGATAGCTTAGGACACGGATCGAGAATTTCCCAAATCGCCAGGTCAGACTACGAATCGGGCAGTTCTGACGTGAAATCCGGCCATCCGTCCCTCGCAAACTTCTCCAGCCACTCGAGTGAAGCCATCGCCTCGAGGATCACCTCGAGCGATTCGACGAACCGTGCGCCGAGGTCGCCCTCCAGCGCGGTCATGTCGGACATGTACCGCTGGCCGGCGAGAGACGCCGCCAGGACCCGGGTGAACTTCTCCGGGTCGGCATCGGCGCGCAACGACCCGTCCCGCTGGGCGCGGATCGCGAACTCGTGCGCGGTTCGCCCCCACACCTGCGAGCCGACGGACCGCACGTCCGGGTAGAACTCGGGTTCGACGATCAGCCGGAACTCGGCCCGCACGATGACGCTCGAATGGAACAGCTTCGCCAGGTCGATCACGAAACCGTGCAGAGCCTCGAAGGGCCCGATGTCCGTGCGACTCGTCCACCTGTCGGTCAGGGCGGTGAATTGCTCCACCCCGGACTGGAGGACGGCGCGGGCGAGTTCCTCCTTCGATTGGAAGTGGAAGTACATCGCTCCCTTGGTGGCGTTCGAGCCTTCGAGGATCGTGTTGACCGACGCCGCCGCATAGCCGCGCTTCGCGAACTCGATCGCGGCCGACTCCACCAGTGCAGCGCGAGTGCGTCGCGCACGCTCCTGCTGACGTGCCATGACGGTGAATCCCTCTCCCAAATGTAGTAACCCCCGCTTTCGCCCTACAGTGGCGAGCTTGGAGCCATACATAACAGTATCCCTGTTTTGAAAATAGCGACACAGCATTCTTAAGATCATCAAAACTTCTGAAAAACAAACTTGAAGTCTGTTATGGGGCCGGAATCGGACCGCTGCCGAAAACACACCAAGTGGTATAATTTGGATCGGCTCGGGTGCGCTGCAGGGGGTGCGCACCCGAGCCGACCCTTTCGATCCCCCGGGCGGCGCGCCGTGGCGGGGGTGCTGTTCTCCCGGTCACCGTCTGCGCACTAGACTCTGGCCCCGCGCCCCTATAGCTCAGTTGGTAGAGCTACGGACTTTTAATCCGCAGGTCGTAGGTTCGAGCCCTACTGGGGGCACCGTCCTGACCAGGAACATCCTGGTCAGGCAGTGCAATGAAGACGTCCGGATTGGCGGGAGTGGTCACAAAGTGGTCACGCCCGCCTTTCTGGTCCCTGCTGAAACGGGGTACGAGGCCGGCCGCAGCCTCTGCCGCCTTCGAGTCCACACCGGCGAGCAGATGGCTGTATGTGTCCGCGGTGATGGCGATCGATGAGTGCCCGAGACGCTTGGACACGATCGTCAGGTCGACGCCGGCGGCGAGGAGCAGTGACGCCTGGCCGTGGCGAAGGTCGTGCAGACGGATCGAACGGACACCGGCCGCCTTCGTCAGCTTGTTGAACTGGTCCGTGACCATCTGCGGCGGGTACGGATCCCCGTTCTCCCGGGCGAACACCAGGCCGTGGTGCACGTAGGCGCTCCCCCACTGCCCCCGTTCGAGCTCCTGAGCGAAGCGGTGGGCGAGCAGAACACCAGCCGTGTGCTGATCGATACCAACCACACGATCCTCACCGCTGGCGGTCTTGGGCTTCCCGAACTGAAACTGCCGGTGTTCCCCCTTGCAGAACCAGCAGGCGACACCTGTGCCGTCAATCTCCACGATCTGCTGACGCACGATGATGGTCTTGGCTTCGAGGTCGACATCCTCCCAGCGCAGGCCGCACGCTTCGCCGCGGCGAAGCCCCGTCATTGCCATCGTCTCGAACAGCGTCCCCAGCCGGTCCGTGGTCGCGTGGTCCAGGAACTTCCCGAGCTCGTCGGCTTCCCACGGCTTCACCTTCGGACGCTGAGCCCGGGGCAATTCCAGATTCTCCGCAGCGTTGAACGCCACAAGATGCTTCCGCTTCGCTGACGTGAGAGCAGAGCGCAGGGTGGCGTGGATGCGGCGGATGGTGGCCGGCGAGAGGCTCTTGGGGTTGCGTCGGGCGCCCTTGGCGATCTTCTCGCCAGGCTTCGGCGCCGTTTTCGGCTGCGCGATGTCGCGGAGGAACTTCTCCACGTGGGTGGCGCGGAGGTCGCCGAGACGTAGGCGCCCGAGGTGTGGGACCAGGTAGGCGGTCACGTGCTGCTCGTAGGACCGCAGCGTGGTCGGGCGGATGCCGGAATGCTCTTTGGCCTCCAGCCAGGAGCGGAGGTAGTCCGCCACCGTCAGCCTGTCGTCGTGGGCGATCTGGCCCGTGCCGACCTCATGGAGGAACTTCGCGAGCGCGGCCTCAGCCTCGTCACTCGACCGAAACCCCGACTTGCGAACCTGCCGGCGCTTCCCGGTGGCCGGATCCTGTCCCATGTCGGCGATGAACACCCAGCTGCCGTGGGGCTTGCGGCATGCCTTCCGCCGCCCTTTGGCGTCGTACTCGACCGAGCACTTGCACCTCTTCGACACCGAACCCTTCATTGGTCGCCTCTTTCTTGTTCGACGGGCGGGCCGGCCTCGTAGTCCGTTTCAGCCTTCCCGACTAGGTGGTCGAGAACCCGGCTTGTGGTGTCCCAGCTTCGCTCCAGGGCGGGGATTGATTGGTCTGCAAGGGTTTTGATCGACCGGGCCTGCTGGAGTGCGTCATTGATCAGATCGAGTTGATCGAGTACCTCATGCTGGAGAAGCGCAGGCATCTGCCCGCTTGGCCTAGCGTCCTCGATGCCGGCCAACTCGTCGATTCTTACCCGAAGGACGAGCGCCACGACCGGTGCTTCGGTCAATCTCACCGACCGCTGCCCGGTCTCGACCTTCGACAAAGTTCCCTGCGACCAGCCCAGTCCTCTGGATCGAAGCTGTTCAGCAAGCTGCCCCTGGGTCATGCCCAGCGACTCACGGAGTTCAACGATCTTGTTGCCGACCTCTTGGTCGGAATGATGTTCAGCCACCGCTACACCGTATCGCAATTTGCGAAACATGCAATACCGCGAAAAGTTGACAGGTGTTGCGAGGCGTGCTTATCTGGGTTTGCGAAACACGTGCAACTGCAAAACGCGAAATGGAGGTTGCAATGCTCAGCAACTCGATCGACATGAACATCACCTGGACGCAAGAGGCGATCGAAGGTCTCGGAGTCCGAACCGACCTGAAGACCGCACTCGGAATCTTCGGCATGGGCACGACCGCCGGATACAAGGCTGCCAAGCGTGGCGACCTGCCCTTTCCTGTCCTAACCATCGGGCGCAAGTACGTGGTCCCCGTCGCCGGCCTTCTCAAGGCGCTCGGTATCGACGCCGACGACAAGATCCCGGCCGCGTGACCCGGGCGAACTGCCCGCGAAATGAAGAACCCCCGGCGTTGATCTTCGCGGTTGCACCCGAGAAGCCGCCGAGGGCCTGAATTCCAACCCCCGCCAAGGAGTAAAGAATTATGTACGGACAGTGTGCCACACACCCCCGACGAGTGCCGCATCTCGCCCTCGGCGGTGTGCGATGAACACCGAACTCACCGACGTCCTCGGCATCCAGCAAGAACCCCCGTATGGCGTCGTCTCCACCCAGATGGCGGACGGCACCACGGTGGCGGACATTGGGCAGCTCGCGGTCTTCGACGGCGTCGTCCACATCATTCCCCGGCATGACCTCACCGACCAGCAGGACATGTACCTCAGCGCCGCTGCGGAGGATGCGTTCTTTACCGACCCGACCTCCGAGGCCGGGTGGGTGCCAGTCGTTCACGACAACCAGGTCGGCTGGGCCACGAAAATCATCCTGTCCACCAATCTCAACAGAGCTGGCTCGTTGGGAGAGGCCGCGTAATGGCGTACCTCATCACCGATCTCGTCATCGACGACCTGCCCAGCGTCAAGTACAACGCTGAAACCAAGACTGTCCGGGTCACGTTCGGGCTTCAGGGGCACTTGTCCCTGTCGATCGCCGAAGCGGTCCACGTCGTCACGGAGTTGGCGGCTGCGCTTGGTGAAGCCGAATCTGCCGAGGAGGTTGTCCGCGATGAATGACCACATCGAAACCGGCGGCCACCAGGAACGCAAGGAGCAGGAACTGCTCGCTGAGCTACGCGAACTCGGCTACCGGCCCGCTGTCCGGTGCCTGTCATGCGGTCAGTGGCTCGTCGCCCACAAATCCATTCAGCGGCACCTTGGTCCGGTCTGCGCACGAAGAGCAAAGGACACTGCCGCGTGATCGCTTTCAACCGCGTCATCAACGCATTCGAGAACGCCGGCCTGACCGTTACCCATCGTGGGAGCGGTCGGGCCTCGGCCCAGGCGCCGGGTCATTCGCCGGCAGACCGGTCGGTGACGATAACGGAAACCGTAGGTCGGGTGCTTGTCCACCCGCACGCGGGGGAGACTCTCGACCAGGTGCTCGGTGCGGTCGGGTTGGCCATCACCGACTTGTTCGATGACCCGAAGGGCATCACCTACGAATACCCGGATGGGCGCAAGGTCTCCCGAACCCCTGCGAAGAAGTTTTCCCAGGCCGGGAACACCAAGGGCAACCAGATCTATCGAGCAGACAGGTTGGCCAACTCGACCACGGTCTACATGGTCGAAGGTGAGCAGGATGTGCACGCCCTCGAATCCGAAGGGGTCACCGCCACCTGCACCGCAATGGGCGCGGGGAAAGCGCACCTCGCCGATCTGACGCCGTTGTACGGCAAGACGGTGATCGTCGTGCAGGACAAGGACGAGCCGGGCCGCAAGCATGCCGCGCAGGTGGCGGAACTTCTCGATGGCAAAGCGACGGTTGTCATCGTGGAGGCGAAGGTCGGGAAGGACGCCGCCGACCACATCGCCGCCGGATTAGGTGTGGACGACTTTCAAATGGTCGAAACCCCCGCCGCAGAATCCGCAGAACTTCCCGGCCCGTACAACGCCGAGGCAGAAGCCGAGTTCGCTCGACCAAAGCTATGGCGCGCAACAGAGTTGGTGGCTGCACGACAGCCGCAATGGCTCGCCAAGGGGCGCATTCCCCGGTCTGCAATCACGTTGCTGGTCGGCGGTGAAGGTATCGGCAAATCGGCGGCCTGGGTTTGGGTTGCCTCCCCGGTCACCACCGGTCGGGCGGTCCCCGAGTTCGGCATCCCCGCACGCGATCCCGAGGACGTCATCGTCATCGTCACCGAGGACGACTGGGCATCAACTGTGCGACCTCGCCTCGAAGTGGCCGGCGCAGACCTCGACCGCATCCACGTGATCTGTGCAGAACAGGACGGGTCAGGGGCTCCGACCTTCCCTGCCGACATCCACCTCATCACCAACAGTCACGTCCGGCCCGGTCTCGTGGTGGTCGACGCCTGGCTCGATACCGTTCCAGGTGGGCTGTCCGTGAAGGATCCACAGCAGGCGCGGCGGGCACTGCATCCGTGGCGGGAAGCTGCCACCCAGACCGGGGCCGCGGTAATGCTCCTGACGCACACGAACCGCATCTCCACGGGCAATGCACGAGACATGTACGGGGCCAGCGGAGAACTCCGCAAGAAGGCGCGTATGTCGCTCTTCGCCCAGGCAGACCCCGAACATGAGGGCTGTGTGCTCATCGGCCCAGAGAAGTCAAACCTGGTGGGTAAGGTCCCCGCCTCACGGTTCCGCATGGACAGCGTGCAGCACTTCGCACCCACCGAGGACGACGACGGCACCGTTCCCAAGTTGGTTCTCATCGGGGAATCCGAGCAGACCATGCGGGAACACATCGCGGACCAGTACGACGACGAACGCGGGGATGGCAAGGAGGACCGGAACGGCATCGAAGAATGGTTGATGTCGTTCCTGAACATGGGTTCCCAGAAGGCGAATGACGTCTACTCCGCAGCCGACGCGAACGGTTACTCGAAGGATCAGGCGAAGCGTGCCAAGAAGAAGCTGGGCATCAAAGCCAGTCGGCCCGGGGGTGAGGGGCCGTGGTTCTGGTCGTTGCCGAACCTAGAGAGCATCGACCCCCAACTAGGGAGCACACCCACCCCTGTATCTGAATCTGCGCTCCCTAGCTCCCTAGCTGCTCCCTTGCAGGTCAACGGAATGAAAGAGAGTGATCTAGGGAGCACAGGGGGGCTAGAGAGCGGTGTAGAAACACACACCCCTCCCCGCCCCCTAGGTCAGTGGCGCGTGTCGGGTGAACCACTCCGCCCGCCCGGAGACGTGGCATGAGAACGGCATCCGGGAGACCTTGCGCCCACCCAACCACACCAGGGGCACCCCGAAAGTCCCCCAGATTCCTACTACGTCAGCAGAAATGAGGCACGCATGACCACCTGCACCAAGTGTGAAGCCACATGGGGCGGAATGCATACCTGCCACTGCAGCGGATGCCACCACACCTTCTCCAGCCTGAGCGCCTTCGACCTCCACCGCCGAGGCGATCAATGCCGAACACCCTCCGACGCCGGCCTCGTCCTCGCCGACCGCGCCTACCCCTGCTTCACACGCCCCACCGACCACGAACACCCCCACTGGACCACTGACGGGCAAGGAGTCCTCGCATGACCCTCAACAGGTTCGGCGAAGACGTCGAAGCCGCCACCCCCAGCAACAGGCCCCATCACCTCGACTGCAAACGCGGATGGCTTGGCCAAGACCTCGACGGTCGCCCCATCCCCTGCATCCAATGCAAACCCCACCTCGCCCATCGCAACTACCTGACCGGAGGCGCAGCATGAGAGACACCTTCTCAGAGGCGTTCCGACTCGCATCCCTCGCCGCAGACATCAACGAGGACTCAGGCCAGTCGGCGCTCGTCGAAGCCGTCAACGAACTCGACGTTGAACAGCTTCGACCCATCATCTTCGCCCAAGCACACCTCGCCGCCATGCTCACCAGCGAAATCGCCAACAACCACGACCTCCCCGGCGAACACCCCGAAATCCTCGCCAACGTCGCACACGGACTCCAAACCACGGCACGGCAACCATGACCGCCGCGACCGGTCGACCACCAACAACGCGGGAGACGATTGCACCCGACGTCGCCAAGCTCCACGCGGAAGGCCACGGACGAAACGAGATCGCTCGGCAACTCGACTGCTCCCCAAGCACCGTCACCAAAGCAGCAGAGATCGCCGGCGTCACATTCGACCGAACCGCCACAGTCCAGGCAACAGAAGCCGCCAAGCTCGACGCAAAGGCGCGACGATCACGTCTCGCGGTCCGCTGGCTCGACATCGCCGAACAAGCACTCGACGCCATCAGCCCACACAACCCCCGAGACGCCCGCGACCTGGCAGTCGTCGCCGGTGTCGCCACAGACAAGTCGCTACGCCTCGACGAGTTCGACAACACCGATTCCGACTACGCCACGGTGGATGTCTGGCTCGCCGCGATGCTCACAACCAACCCAGGGACCGAACGATGAGCCGCAGCGCAATGTTCCATGCGTGCGCGCACGCGAGACCGGATGGGAGGCACCCATGGCTATACCGAAGCTGAGCGAGGAGGACGAGGCGAAGATCCGGGAGGGTCACCACCAGGGACGTTCGTTGAACTCGATTGCCCGGGACCTCGGCGTCAATCCATCGACCGTGAGTCGGTGGGCGAAGCGTGAGGGCTTGCTATGGACGGGTGTGCCGGCAGCCTCGACAGCCGTTCGGGATCGGCTGGCCTACAACCGTCTCAGGCTGGCGGAGGCCGCGCTCGCCGATGCTCTTGCGATACGTGAGCGGCTGTGGGAGTCCCATGAGGTCATCGTCAACACCCCGGCAGGACCGGAGCGTATGACGATGGACCTCCCCGACGCGAAGGCGACCGCGGAGTTCTCGAAGGCTGTCGAACGCCTGGCCAACACTCATAGTGCGTTGTCCGAGTACACCAAGGGCGCCAGTACGGAAGCCGCCAAGTCGATGCTCATGCAGATGCAGGAGGCGTTGGAGAGGTTCGCGGGCGAGTACGACGAGGAGAACGGCGGTCAGGAGCCACCGACTCCGACTGATGCCGAGATCGACGCCGAGATAGCGGCACTCGCCGACGAAACGGCTGGGTGACCACGGCGTGACCACACACCCTGCAACCTGTGCGAATGCACCTCCCATCGGAGAACAAATCCGCAAGTACATGCACCACAACACAAACCGTCCACAGGAGGACACCTTGAAGATCACCGACACTGTTCGACGTTTCACCCAGGCCGCAGCCAAGGCCACCGAGGCAGCCGATGCGGCAACCGCCGCCGCCACCGAAGCCGACAACGCCGCGGCCGCCGCCGTGGAAAGCGAGACCGCACTGGAGCAGCGGATCATGGCCGGCGAGGACGTCGACCCCAACGCGCTCGACAAGGCCACCACGTCGACCCGCTTCGCCAAGCTGAAGGCAGTGGCCGCCCGCCGAGCCGCGGAGAAGGCCACCGAGGCGGCGGAGGAAGCACGGCAAGCCCGAGAGGTGGAGGAAGCCAAGGCCACGCTCGACCGGTTGCTGTCCGACACCGCACTCCAGCCTGTCCAGGACGCCTACATCGCGGCCGTGGACTCGATCCGCAACCTCATCGCCACCGTGGAACAGCGGATGACCGACGAAGACGCGATCGCCAGCGCGCAGGCAACCAGCCCGGACGAGCGGGCATTCAACACCGCCGCATGGAAGGTGCGCCATCCCTACTTCGCAGACCAGGGAGTTGACTGGCTGCGCGTGGCAATCGAGGAAGCACTCAACTTCCGGGCGCGGCCGAAGATCATGGGCGGCGCCGGCGGTAGCACTGCACAGACCCGGGAATGGCCCATGAGCTTCCACCGCATCCAGGAAATTCTCTGAGAGGACTGATCCCAATGGACGATTTCACCAGCATCACCGATCCGGGCGAACGGCTCCGCGCTATCCGCCAGTCGATGGAGGACAAGGCGGCGAGCCGCCCCCGTGTCGACAACCAGGGCCGACGTCTCGACAGGGAGAAGCCCGACCCGACCCGGCGCTGGGACGGGCACGGTCGATTGATCGCAGAGTCGCCTGGTGACGACAACCCGTAACACCCCAAGATGGCCCCGGCTTCGGCTGGGGCCATCGCGGTTGGTGCAGGAATCGCTGGTGACCACCACGTGACCACCCATACCGCGACCAGCGCAAACACACCCCCAATCGGATTCTCAATCCGCAGGTTCACAACTGAAGACAGGAGCCACACATGGTAAACCGAGACGACAAGGCCCCGCCCAGCTACGACGATCTGACATCGATGCTCTCCGGCCTCGACGACGGTGCGACCGAAAGTGTCCAACTCGCGCTGTCGATGATGAGCACAGAAGAGCTCCGCGACCTGAGTGTCGCCATGCAGGAAGTCATGCAGCACCATCGCCTGCTTTTCGCTCTGATGCATGACGTTCTCGCCCGGGAGACGGCGGTCCGACTTGCGCAGGCCCACGCAGAGGGGGTGCTCTGATGGCGCTCGACGTCGGTGAGCTTGTAGCTCGCCTCACAGTTGATGACACCCGCTTCACCCGCGGGTTGCAGCAGTCCGAACAGCGGTTGCAGGATCTTGGTCGTACCGCCCGCACTGAAGCCGGTCGTGTCGACACCGCCCTCCGTGATGCTGGGCAGGGCGCGGACCGGTTGGGCACCAACGCGCAGAACGCTCGCCGCGACCTCGGCCGGGTAGGGGACACCAGCCGCGACATCGACCGGGTGGGGACGTCATCGCGGGACGCAGCCCGCCAGGTGGATCAGATCGGGGAGAGCGCACGCAGGGCATCCCAGGAAACAGGCCGCATCGGTGAGGGTGTCCGCGAACGCCTTACCGGTGCATTCCAGGGTGTCGGGGACCTCGCAGGCCGCACCGGCGAATCCGGGGGCGGCAGCTTCCTCGCGGCATTCGCGTCCAAAATCGGGTCGCTGAGCGGCAAGGGCGGGCCCATCGCCGGATCACTCCTCGGTGTCACAGCGCTCGGTGTCGCCGCCGGCGCTGTGTTGGCGAATGCCATCGCGGACGGCATGGAACAGGAAGCCGCCCGCAACGACGTCCAGGCGAAGCTGAACCTCGACGACAAAACTGCTGCGAAGATCGGTCGGGCTTCGGGCGCGGCCTACGCGAAGAACTTCGGCGAGTCCGTCCAAGCAAACATGGCCTCCACGGTGGCGTTGTTCGACTTCAAGCTCCTGGACGCGAGCTCCACCGAGAATGAGATCCAGGCCGCTATCGAGAAGACGGAAACGCTCAACTCGTTGCTCGGCACAGAGACCGCCGAGACGCTGCGCGGCGTCGGCGGCCTGGTGAACTCGGGGCTGGTCGACGGATTCGACGAGGCCGGTGACTTCATCACCAGGGCTCGGACAATCGGCATGAATGCCCAGGGCGACCTTGTCGATTCCCTGTCTGAGTACTCGGCGGGCTGGAAGAACACGGGGCTGACAGCGGAAACCACCCTCGCTCTGATCAACCAGTCGATGGGCAAGGGATTCGGTGCCGACAACACCGACCGGGCAGCGGACGCGCTTCGTGAATTCGGCCGCCGCATCACCGAGGAGGGTGACACCATCGTCGCCACCCTCAATGACATCGGCCTCGACGGTCAGTCCATGTATGAGATCTTCAAGAAGGGCGGCCCGGAGGCAGACGCTGCCTTCGACAAGACCTTCGACACCATCCGCAACCTCGAAGACCAGACCAAGAAGAACAACGCGGCCGCGGCACTCCTCGGTGACACCTCGGGCGACTTCTACTCCGCCCTCGCGAACTGGGACGTCACCACGGCTGTACAGAAGTTCGACAAGCTCGAAGGGTCCATGCAGACCGCGTCCGACACCTTCGGTAAGGGCACGGCAGCATCGTTCGAGACGGCGAAGCGCAGCATTGTGACGTCAGCAGATGAGATCGAGTTGGCATTGGCGCAGGCGTTCGGTCCGGCGATGACAGATGCAGCGACCTGGGTCACCGAGCACAAGCCGGAGATCATTGCATTCTTCACCGGACTCGCCGATGCGGGGTTCGCCGCCTTGGATGCCACGATGGCGTTCTCCTCGGGGGCGTTGCGGGCGTGGGCGTTCTTCGCTGAGGGTGTCGGCGGCACCATCGGCACAGTCGTTCAGCAGTTGGCTGGTCTCGTCGATGCACAGGCCAGCGTCCTCGACCTGATCCCCGGTATGGGTGGTCAGGCTGACGACTTCCGGGACATCGCCGATGGTATGCGCGGGTTCGCGGACTCGGTCGGTACCGCCGGCGATAAGGCTCGCGGCATGGCCGACGTCATCGACGCCGGCCGACCTGTCATTCAGGGGATGCGGGACAGCGTCGCGGAGGCAGGCGCGCAGGCCGAAGAGTCAGCACGACTGATGCAGGCCCTGGGAACGACGGTTGTCGAAGGCATCCCCGATGACAAGTCGATCACCATCTCGGACAACAGCCCGGAGACGGTGAAGAACCTCGAAGCGCTGGGATTGAAGGTGGAGAACACCCCGAACGGCATCAAGGTCACCGCCACGACAGACGAGGCCGACCGCATCCTCGACGCGTACATCAATCAGCAGCGAAGCGTGAACGTTGATGTGAAGGTGCGGGCGTTGGCTGCGGCGGAGAACGAGGCGTCCCGGCTGGCCGCGGCCACCACCAACGAGGCGCTCGAAAGGTCCGGCGGGTACGTGCACTACGCGGACGGCGGTGTGGAGAACCATCAGGCTCAGATTGGTGACGGTCGAACCCGGATCTGGAACGAACCCGAAACCGGCGGTGAGGCATACATCCCCCTCGCGGGGTCGAAGCGTCAACGCTCCGAGGCGATCCTCGGTGATGTCGCGAAACGCTTCGGGTTCGGCCTGCTGAAGTTCGCGAACGGCGGTGTCGTCGAAAGTGCTGGTATCGGGAAGGGCGGTCTCGACGCGTCGATGTCATGGGCTCGCAGCATGGACCCCGCCACCTATCTGATGGGCGGGTTCTCCACGGACAGCATCGACTGTTCCGGTGCCGTCTCGGGGGCGATCAACAAGGCGCTCGGTTTGGATGCGTTCGACTCCCGGATGTCGACGGTAAATGAGGGTTCGTGGTTGCAGGCCAGGGGCGCGATCCTCGGCAAGGGTCCGGAGGGAACGATCCGGGTCGGCTGGTACGACAACGGTGGCGGCGCCAACGGGCACACCGCGATGACGTATCCGGATGGGACGAACTTCGAATCGAATGGTTCGGAGGGTGTTGTTGTCGGCGGGGATACAGGTTGGGACGCTGGCATGTTCGATCAGCACGCGTGGTTTCCGATGAGTGGTGATCTCGGTCAGTCGTCGTCAGGTTCAGGCGCCGGCTCCACAGGGTCGGCCGACAGCGGCACTGTCACTGGCACGACGGATTCGGGTGTGTCGGTGTCGACGGATGGGCAGCGGGTGTTCGTCACCAACTGGCCCGGTAGTTCCTCGTCCTCCACGGGTACGAGCACGGGCGCACCCGCGGACCCCAAGTCGGACACCATCTTCTCCGCGGCAATCAAGTACCGGGCGAACGGTGGCATCGACAACCTCCCCGACCAGGCCGGCATCCAGCACGGAACCGTGTACAGGTACGGGGAACCGGAGACCGGTGGGGAGGCGTTCATCCCGCTCGGGTCGTCGAAGCGTCCCCGGTCTCTGTCGCTCACGAGGCAGGTTGCGAACCGGTTCGGGTACGAGTTGGTGCCGATGGCGGACGGTGGTCTCGGTGGGTTCGGCGGGTACCGCGGCAACTCGGACCGCCCCTCGTTGGACATCCCGTTGACCGCGGGCGGGTTGGCGGGCATGACCGCGAACCAACGCCGTGCCGCCCTGTACAACCTCGGTGCCATCGGTGTCGGCGGCGCCTTCGCGGTGGCGTCCGGGTTCGATGCGGACGGGCGTTTCACCGGCCAGTTCGACACCGGCGCCAACTCCCACCCCGCACTGGAGAAGGCAGCGGGCCAGTTCCTCGAAGTCCTGAGCCAGATCCGCGACGCAGCGCAGGAAGGCAAGACCGTCAACGTGCAGGTCGACGTCGATCAGGGGGCAGGCATGGCGAACATCGCGATCATGAAGAACGGCCTGTGATCACGTGACCACCGTGTGACCACACACGCCTTGACCAGCAGAAAGGTTAACGTCATCGGACACTAGATCCGCAAGTCCGAGCCTGTGGCCCCTCCCATTTGGGTGGGGCCACAGGTTTATTTCGGGTTAGGACTCGAATGGCCAGTCCAAGAGCAGGAGTCGCCGCTCCAACTCGCGCACTCGCATGGACGCCTGAGTCCTCTTCGACATGTCAGTACTCTCCCTTAGGCTCGCGATGGCATCCCTTGCCAGCTCGGTAATGCGCCCCAGTTCGCCTCTCAGCCGCAGAACCTCGTCGTACAGTCCCGGCCGCGGTTGCCCAGCCCATTGCATCAGCAGATCCAACCCCGGCCCGTAGCGCTCCCGCATTGCGTCCGATAGTGGTTGCATGTCCGCAACGTGCAACAAGATGGCATCTGGGTTGCGCGCAACGGCGCGCCGGAGGATCCGCTCGGTCACCCGCCAGCACACGACCAGGTCCCCATCCTCATAAAAGTTGGTCGGATCCTCGAAGAACGCCCCGGTCACCCCGAGGTGGGCAGCCAGCGCATTGCGATCCGTGATCCGCGCAACGCCGGCGTCGTCGTTCACCTCAAACGCAATGGCTTCCGAGTCGAGCAGCACTTCCGCCGCAACATCGAGCGCAACTTCCTCGGGGAGGCCACGCATTGGCGCAACGCGTACCCCGGCCCAGTTCGCCTCCCGCTCACGGAAGGCGGCCACATCGCGCCACAGGCACTTCAGGCGGCCGCACGGCACCCAATCCACCCTGCCCTCGAACTCGTCGTCAATCCATCGGATCTGAAGCCGCCGGTGGCGCTTTTGTTGGTGTCCTCGAAGCTTCCCGAACTTGAGTACTTCGATCTCGACCAGCGGTTCTGCGCGCTTCGACCGGTATGCGCAGCGATCGCCGACTATGAACGGATTCGAATCCATCCTTCCGATGGTGCAACCACCACGCGAAACATGTCCACTACCAGCACGGATTGCGTGCGCGCCTGCAATTGTGCTGACGCAACGCAAGGTGTCGGTCGCTCGAATGACATTGTCCGCCAATGTCTTACTGGCCTGGTATGCATCTCTCATGACGTCGACAACGCCCGCGGGCTGGTATCCCGATCCCCAACGCAAAGCCGTTGCACGCTGGCATGACGGCACCGGGTGGACGAAGCACACCACGAACGCGTCGACACCGCCGCCACCGCCGAAGCCCCCGTGGGGATGGAAGCAATGGTTGGTGGTTGCCGGCGCCGTGGTGGTGGCGTTTGGCGTCTATGTGGGGTATCACGCCATCACGGGCCCCACCGCTGAGGAGCAGGAAGCAACGGAGCAATCGCAGGCCGCGGCAGCCGCTGCATCTGAGGCCGCGTTCGATGCGAGATCTGCCGAGCTAGCCGCCCAGTCGAGCGCCGAAATCACGTGCGAAAAGCTGGTCACCAACAACCTGAAGACGCCGGCCACCGCGGACTTCGTGGAGGTGACAACCTACGAGGACACGGCCGGGGATTGGATCACTAAGGGTGCAGTCGACGCGGAGAACACCTTCGGCGCGAACGTGCGCACCACCTTCCTGTGCATCACCCACCAGGGCACCACTCGCATCGACAGAATCAACTAGACCTTGACGACCCATCAGTGATTAGCACACACGTTCGATCCGACGAAAAGCTCGACACGCCGCAACCTCGGTCGTCCGATTCGGCGGACCGCTGATTCACTCAATGTGCTGGTGCTGGTTCTCAGCTAACCCACGGTTCATCCGTTCCGTGGCGTCACTTCTCATGAAAGTTGTTTCATGTTCCCCATCACGGTTCCCTACCCGACCACGATCCTGTCGTACACCGCACTCGCAAGGGACCTCGCTGATCCCGACAAGAAGGACACGCCGCTCATCGTTGATGTCGACACGATCGACAGGGATGGACGGAAGGTCACCCGCAGTGCCCTGGTCAACACGATCTCGGTCAGGTACGACCACGCGGCTAACCCGCAGCACTGGATCGAATTGGCGTTCGAGCACCCCGACCTCGAGGACGTGAAGGTCGACCCTGACGCGGAGATCCGGGCGTACGAATTGACGTTCGAACACATCGAGCGTGCCCAGGTGTAGGGCGCGCACCCGGCCCCCAACCTCGGCAGGAGGTTGGGGGCCGTTCCCGTTGTGACGTGGCTTCAGAGTGGTCACAGACGAGGTGTGTGACCACATCACTAGACGTCACCAGGTGGCAGACGAAACGCCCGCCACCTGGTGAAACAGTTCCTAGGAATCACTCGACATCATCAGGCATCACGTCGGGGTTCTGACTTTTAATCCGCAGGTCGTAGGTTCGAGCCCTACTGGGGGCACCGTCCTGACCAGTTCATCCTGGTCAGGTAGTGCGATAGACGTGTTCGGAGCGGCGGAGTGGTCACCATGTGGCCGCCCGTCGACCGGGCGGCGTACTCACCCTTGGTCGCGGGATGTCGAGAATCCGCGACCGGCTCCGTCCCCGCAGTGACCACGGCCACAATGGGCCGTACCTCACCAAGGAGTTCGCGATGGCCAAGTACCTACTGCTCAAGCACTACCGCGGCGCGCCGGCGGCGGTCAACGACGTGCCGATGGCCCAGTGGACGCCGGAGGAGATCTCCGCGCACGTGCAGTACATGCAGGATTTCGCGGCCAAGCTGGAGCGGACCGGCGAGTTCGTCGACGGTCAGGCACTCGCCCCGGAGGGCACGTTCGTCCGCTACGACGGCGAGGGACGCCCACCGGTCACGGACGGCCCCTTCGCGGAGACGAAGGACCTGATCGCCGGCTGGATGATGATCGACGTCGACACCTACGAGCGGGCGCTCGAACTCGCCGGCGAGCTGTCCGCGGCGCCGGGTGCGGGCGGGAAGCCGATCCACGAATGGCTCGAGCTGCGCCCGTTCCTGACCGCACCCTCGACCACCATGGAGTGCCACGGTGGATGAGGCGGTACTGCGCGCCCTCACCCCCACGGTGATCGGGATCCTCGTCCGCCGCGGAGCCGACTTCGCGGCGGCCGAGGATGCCGTGCAGGACGCCCTGGTCGAGGCCGTGCGCGTGTGGCCGGACGACCCGCCGCGCGACCCCAAGGGCTGGCTGGTCACCGTGGCCTGGCGGAAGTTCCTCGACACCGCCCGCGCCCATTCCTCCCGCAGGCAGCGCGAGGAACGCATCGAGGCCGAGCCGGTGCCCGGACCGATCGAGGCGGTCGACGACACGCTCCAGCTGTATTTCCTGTGCGCGCACCCGTCCCTGACACCGGCATCGTCCGTCGCACTCACGCTGCGCGCGGTCGGCGGCCTGACGACGCGTCAGATCGCGCAGGCCTACCTGGTGCCGGAGGCGACGATGGCCCAGCGCATCAGCCGGGCCAAGCGGACCGTTTCGGGCGTCCGGTTCAACCAGCCCGGCGACGTCGCGACGGTGCTGCGGGTCCTCTACCTGGTGTTCAACGAGGGGTATTCCGGCGAGCTCGACCTCGCCGCCGAGGCGATCCGGCTGACTCGCCAGCTCGCGGCGGCGATCGACCACCCGGAGGTCGCGGGACTGCTCGCGCTCATGCTGCTCCACCACGCGCGGCGCCCCGCCCGGACCGCCCCCGACGGCAGCCTCGTACCGCTCGCCGAACAGGACCGCCGCCTGTGGGACACCCGCATGATCGCCGAGGGCGTCGACATACTCCAGGCGGCACTGGCCCGCGACCGCCTGGGCGAGTTCCAGGCCCAGGCCGCCATCGCCGCGCTCCACGCCGACGCCCGGGCGGCCGAGGAGACCGACTGGGTGCAGATCGTCGAGTGGTACGACGAACTGGTGCACCTCACCGACAGCCCGGTGGCCCGCCTCAACCGGGCCGTCGCGGTCGGCGAGGCCGACGGCCCGCGCGCCGGGCTGGCCGCACTCGCGGCGCTAGACGACGCGCTGCCCCGTCACACCGCGGTGGCGGCGTATCTCCACGAGCGGGACGGCGACCTGGCAACGGCGGCACGGCTCTACGCGGAGGCGGCCGACAAGGCGCCCAACCTCCCCGAACGCGACCACCTCACACGACAGGCCGCTCGGCTCAACGTGCTACTGCGCAGCTGAGCGGCCCTCACTCGCGGCCCGGCGCGTCCTCCACCGAGGGCACCCGGATCAACCGCCGAACCGCCTCGACAGCGGTGTGCCGCCGCTGCGCCACCGTGCGCTCCCCCGACTTCCTGCCGCCGGGTGCGGTGGCCAGCGACCGGGCGATGTCGGTGATCACGAGCAGCAGTTCGCCTGCGTTCCACGACGGATCGACGAACCCCTCCTGCTGCCCTCGGCGAATCTCGGCGGCCTTGGGCCGGAGGGTGACGATCCGGGCGTCGCTGTCCGCGATCTGCTCCCGCATCTCGAGGTCGGCCCACTCCTGCAGCCGCGCGTTCTCGGGGTGCGCCACGTAGTCGTCGAACAAGCGGCCCGCGTACCCCGGCAGATCGTCGCCCCGCAGAGCCGTCTGTTCCGTCGTCTCCGCGATCCATTGCTGGATGACGGCGTCGAACAGCGCTTCCTTGCTGTCGAAGTACGCGTACAGGCGGTCCTTGCTCGCCCGGGCCGCCTCCGCGATGCGGTTGATCCGGGCCCCGGCGACTCCGTAGCGGGCGAATTCGTCCTTGGCCGCGGCGAGGATCCGCTCGCGCGTGGCTTCTCCCGCTGATCGCATGGCGACATCCTAAATCGCCCGTTGCCGAACCATCTGGTTCGGCGTAGCGTGCGCGTTGACGAACAACTTGGTTCGGAAACTCTTCGACCTGCACCTCCACACGAGACCCGAGGTACGACCATGGACATCGACCAGGCCCGCAGCACGTTCCACGAGCTTCGACAGCGCGACACCGGCGTCTCCCCCGACGAACTCGACACTGTGTGGGCGGCACTCGACACCGTGCGGGCCGAGGACATCCTCGGCGCCTGGAAGGGCGACGACTTCGCCACCGGACACCGCCTGCACGACAAGCTGGTCGCGAGCCGCTGGCACGGAAAGACGTTCCAGTCCCTCGAGGACGCGAAGCCGTTGATCTGCCGCGACGCGGACGGCAACCTCTACTCCGACGTCGAGGGCGGCAACGGCGAGGCCAGTCTGTGGAACATCGAGTTCCGGGGCGAGGTCACCGCGACCATGGTCTACGACGGCGCCCCCATCTTCGATCACTTCAAGAAGGTGGACGACTCGACGCTCATGGGCATCATGAACGGCAAGTCCGCACTGGTCCTCGACGGCGGCAGGCACTACTACTTCCTCCTGGAACGGGACTGAGATCCCGGTCGTGTCCCAGCCCCCACTGCGCGGAACCCGAGGAACAGCAATGCAGGTCACGGCAGCCGTCACCCGCGGCCCCGATTCTCCGTTCACGCTGGAGACGGTCGAACTCGACGAGCCCCGCGCGGACGAGGTTCTGGTGCGGATCGTCGCCACCGGCCTGTGCCACACGGACCTCGTCACCAAAGCGGCGCTCCCCCACGCCGTCGGTCCGGCCGTCCTCGGGCACGAGGGTGCCGGGATCGTGGTGGACGTCGGGCCACGCGTGAGCGGGATAGCGCCCGGCGATCACGTGATTCTCAGCTACCGCCACTGCGGTGACTGCGATCAATGCCGAAATGCGGGTCCGGCTTACTGCGTCGACGCGCACCGCTTGAACAGTTCGGGCAGGCGCGCGGACGGCTCGGCCACCGTCACTCAGGACGGCGCACCGGTGCGCGCCGCCTTCTTCGGCCAGTCCAGCTTCGCCGACCACGTTCTCGCGACGGCCGACAACATCGTCGTCGTCGGCGAGTCCGTCGACCTGGCCGCCGCGGCGCCGCTCGGCTGCGGGTTCCAGACGGGTGCCGGTGCGGTACTGAACGTGCTCCGCCCCGGCATCGACTCGAGTGTGGTCGTCTTCGGCGCGGGCAGCGTCGGGTTCGCCGCACTGCTCGCCGCCCGATCGGTGGGCGTCGCAACGCTTTTCGCGGTCGATCCGGTACCGGCGCGACGTGCGCTCGCGGCGGAGTTCGGCGCGGTCGCAATCGATCCCGGGACGCGAGACGTCGTCGCGGCGATCCGCGCGGCGACCGGCGGCGGTGCCACCCACACCCTGGACACGACAGGAATCCCCGCCGTCGTCGGTCAGGCGCTGTCGTCGCTGCGGGCGCGAGGCAGCGCGGTGGTCGTCGGACTGGGCGCACCCGAAGTCACGGTGAACATTCAGGACCTGATGCTGAACGGCAAGACTCTCCGAGGCTGCGTCGAGGGCGATTCGTCCGTGCAGCAGTTCATTCCGCAGTTGCTGGCGCTGCACGCCGAGGGGAGGTTCCCGTTCGACCGCCTCGTCACCGAGTACCGGTTCCAGGACATCAACCGCGCCGTCGCCGATCAGGCTGCCGGCGCGGTGATCAAGCCCGTGCTCGTGTGGTGAATCTCAGGGCGCGGCGGGTGACGGCCCGTCGCCGGTGGTCTGCCCGCCATTCGCTTTCGTGTCCCTGCGCATCTCGGCGAGATCCTCACCGCGCTTGCGGTACGTGAAGCTGACTCCGGCGACGCCGAGGAACAGCACCACTCCGATGATGGCGCCGGCGAGCGACGCACCGCGGAAGCCGGGCGCGTCGACGTCCATGATCCGTTCGCCGGCGTGCGCCGCACTGTTGCCGCCGAGCACCACGCTGAGCGTCAGCAGATTGGGCAGCACCACAAGGACTCCGAGGATCAGGAGCACGATCTGCACGGGCTTGAACCGGCGCCTGCGGAACAGCCGCCACGCCCCGCGGAACAGCAGCAGGGGCAGCAGAGTGCACAGGGTGCCGAACAACAGTCCCCACAGGATGCCGCCGCCGAAGCTGCCGTCCGCCATTCCGCCCACGTTCTGCGCCCACGCCCGGGGGAGGTACGCCGCGAGGATGAAATACGCGATGACGAGCACCACGAGAAGGACGGCGATCCCGATGGCCTTCTTGGCCCACGACGGCAGTCCCGACTTCGCCGGTGTGGCGGTGGGTGCGCTGTTGTCGGTCGTCATGACTGGTCTCCCTGCGTCGGCAACGGTTCTTCGTCCAGCACCTGCTTGGCCAGTCGCTTCGGCGCGACGAGCGTGTACGACGTCCTGATCCACTCACGCAACTGTTCCCACCGGGGCCCGTCCGCGTCCGCGACGTCCACTGCGATCCAGCCGTGTCTACCGAGACCGTATCCCGCGGGCTCCGCCCCCGGTTCCGTCGCGACCACCGCTTCCGCCTCGTCGACGGTGAGCTTCACCGTCAACCGGGTGGCGTCCACGTCACTGAACACGAAGTTCTTGCCCCGCACCCGGAACGTCGGGTGCCCGTCCCACTGCTCGATGTCCACCCGTACGGCTTCGGGCAATTCGGCGGCGATCTCTTCGAGGCGGCTCATGTTGTTGCCCATGTGACGATTGTCGGCAGCACCCCGACCGACCGCAACAGGCATAACGGACATACGGGATCCACCAATGCCGGAAGTCCGGGGGTGGCGATATTCACACCTGGGGTGGATCGAATTCCCAGGAGACTCGGAGCCGGACCAACCGTCCCCAGCGCAACCGCCGACACGGCTCGAGTTGGGGCGGGGAATCTGTGGAGACCCACAAATCTGTGATCGTCCACAACTGCCCGCGCGTCGCGGTGATGATCTCTCCCTGGGATGATTACGCTGGTCACCGCACACGCAACCTCATCAGTACACTGTCATGTAACAGTTCGCCGCGTGGCGGCGACACATCCCGGAAGGTCCATTACGGATCGGTAACTTCGACGGTTCCCGGGCCGCCGACGGCGTTTACCAACCTACTTACGGTGCCGTAGGCTGAACAAAGTCAAATTTGAGCTACTGGAGGCATTACACATGGCGAGGGACCTGACCCAACTCGAACTGCTGCAGGAGTTGTCGCCGGTTGCAGAAGAGAACGTCAACCGCCACCTCTCCATGGCCAAGGAATGGCATCCCCACGACTATGTTCCGTGGGACGAAGGACGCAACTTCGCCGCGATGGGCGGCAGCGATTGGGACCCCGAGCAGTCGCAGCTCGACGAGGTCGCCAAGGCCGCGATGATCACGAACCTCCTCACCGAGGACAACCTGCCGTCGTACCACCGCGAGATCGCCGAGAACTTCTCGCAGGACGGCGCGTGGGGAACGTGGGTCGGTCGCTGGACCGCCGAGGAGAACCGACACGGAATCGTGATGCGCGATTACCTCGTCGTGACCCGCGCCGTGGACCCCGTCCAGCTCGAGCGCTTCCGCATGGAGCACATGACGAACGGCTTCGCGTCCCCCGCCGACGTCGACGCGGGCTTCCTCCACTCCGTCGCGTACGTCACGTTCCAGGAACTCGCCACCCGCGTGAGCCACCGCAACACCGGTAAGGCGTGCAAGGACCCCATCGCCGACAAGATGCTGCAGCGCATCGCGGCCGACGAGAACCTGCACATGATCTTCTACCGCAACATGTGCGGTGCGGCCCTCGACCTCGCGCCCGACCAGGCGCTCGAGGCCGTCAACATGATCGTCCAGAACTTCCAGATGCCGGGCGCCGGTATGCCGAACTTCCGGCGCAACGGTGTCCTCATGGCCAAGCACGGCATCTACGACCTGCGTCAGCACCTCGAAGAGGTCGTGATGCCCGTCCTGCGCAAGTGGAACATCTTCGAGCGGAACGATTTCACCTCCCGCGGCGAAGAGATCCGCGAGAGCCTCGGCAAGTTCCTCGAGAACCTCGAAGGCCAGGCCACCAAGTTCGAGGAGCAGCGCGACCGCATGCTGGCCCGCGAGGCCAAGAAGCGCGAGCAGAAGGCTTCCTGACGTAAACAGTTATCCTGTGCCCGGTACCGGATTCGGTACCGGGCACAGTTTTTTCCAGCACTTTCCCAGAGGTCGTCAATGTCATCCCTTCGTATCGGATCGCTCGAGCTGCGCAGTCCGGTGGTTCTGGCCCCCATGGCCGGGATCACCAACGTCGCCTTCCGCACGCTGTGCCGTGAGCTCGAGACGGAGCGCGCGGGCAGCACGTCCGGCCTGTACGTCTGCGAGATGGTGACCGCGCGTGCGCTGGTCGAGCGGCAGCCCGCGACCCTGCACATGACGACGTTCGGCCCGACCGAGACGCCACGGTCGCTGCAGCTGTACACGGTCGACCCGGACACCACGTACGCCGCGGCCAAGATGATCGTGGACGAGAACATCGCCGACCACATCGACATGAACTTCGGCTGCCCCGTCCCCAAGGTGACCCGCAAGGGCGGCGGTGCGGCGCTGCCGTACAAGCGCACCCTGTTCGGCCGGATCGTCGCGGCGGCCGTGAAGGCCACCGAGGGCACCGACGTCCCGGTGACCGTCAAGTTCCGTGTCGGCATCGACGCCGAGCATCACACGCATCTCGACGCAGGCCGGATCGCCGCCGGCGAGGGTGCCGCCGCTGTCGCGCTGCACGCGCGTACCGCGTCGCAGCGGTACTCCGGCACGGCCGACTGGAACGAGATCGCCCGGCTCAAGGAGCACGTCACGGACGTGCCCGTCCTCGGGAACGGCGACATCTTCGCGGCCGAGGACGCGGCCCGCATGATGGAACAGACCGGGTGCGACGGCGTCGTCGTCGGACGCGGGTGCCTCGGCAGGCCGTGGCTGTTCGCGGAGCTGAGCGCGGCACTGAACGGAAAACCGCAGCCCACTCCGCCCAACCTCGGCGAGGTGGCCACGATCATCCGCAGGCACGCGGAACTCCTCGCCGATCACCACGGCGAGGACAAGGGCCTGCGTGAACTGCGCAAGCACGTGTCCTGGTACCTGCGGGGCTTCCCCGCCGGGTCCGAACTGCGGGTCGCGATGGCCCTCGTGAGCAAACTCACCGAACTCGACGACCTCCTCGTTCAGCTCGATCCGACCATCCCGTTCCCCAAGGACGCCGAGGGTCCGCGTGGGCGGCAGGGATCACCCGGCACGGTCGCGCTCCCCGAGGGGTGGCTCGACGACCCCGACGACTGCCTGGTGCCCGCCGGCGCCGACCTCATGCATTCTGGTGGTTAGCGGCACGAACGCGCGTCACCTCGCTACATGTGGGGAGCCTCGACGTTCGATAAGTACTATGGCTGGAATCCGTCGGGGCCGACGGAGGTCCGAGTCGGCGGAGAGGTCAGGTTGCATCGGTGGGTGATGATCACAGTGCGGACTCACCGACTCCCGAATCCCGCGCCCCCTGGGAACGTCCTCTAGCGGATCCCAGCTACCGGGAATCCCAGTCGGGGCGGCCGCGGCGACTCCCGCCCCGCCAGTCGCCTCCCGAACAGCGCCCTCCCGAACGGACCTCCTCCCCCGAGCATCGTGCGCCGGTGGAACGCACCGAACCGTCCCGCCACGACAGCGGCCGGATCGGCCGCCGGGCCGCGGGCGGGCCCACCGAAGGGCTCTCCGTCGCAGACCTCGTGAAGAAGGTCGCCGAGGACGAGAAGGTCGAGAAGGCCGCCGGGGACGAATCGAACGAGCCCCACGATCCGGAGAAAACGGAGATCATTCCCCCGATCGACGAGCGGCAGCCGCCGCCTCCCGGGGTTCCGCCACGTAAGACCCCTCCGGCGACCCCGCCGCCGGAGCCGCCGCAGAGCCCGCCCGAACCCGAGTGGGTCGCGGATTCCGCCGAGACCACCGCGGTACCGCAGGTGGTCGGCAACCCGAGCACCACGCGCCTGGCTCTCAACAAGACCCGTAAACGCAAGCGTCTCCGTGCAGTGGGACGCGCCGTCGTCGCGCTCGTGGCGGTGGTCGCGCTCGCCGGAACCGGCATCGTCTGGGGCTACCTCCGCTCCACCGAGGGCAAGTTCGACCAGATCGCGGCACTCGATACCGAGTCGACCGACATCGTCGACGCCGTCGGACAGACCGGTGACGAGACCTATCTCATCGTCGGCACCGACACCCGTGCCGGCGCCAGCGGCGAGGTGGGTGCCGGAACCATCGACGACGCCGAGGGCTCCCGCGCCGACACGGTGATGCTCGTCAACATCCCCGCCGACCGGAGCCGGGTGGTCGCGGTGTCGTTTCCCCGTGACCTCGACGTCGAACGGCCCGTCTGCAAGGGCTGGGACAACGACAGCGGCACTTACACCGACGAGACGTTCCCCGCCGCCGACGGCGACAAACTCAATGCCACCTACGCACTCGGCGGACCGAAGTGCCTGGTGAAGGTGATTCAGAAGATGTCGGGTCTGAAGATCGGCCACTTCGTCGGCATGGACTTCGCCGGCTTCGAGTCGATGGTCAACGAGATCGGCGGGGTCAAGGTCTGTACCACCCAGCCGCTCGAGGACGACGTTCTCGGCACCGTTCTGCCGCAGCCGGGCACCCAGATGCTCGACGGCAAGACCGCACTGAACTTCGTCCGCGCCAGACACGTAGAGGCGGAGGGCAACGGCGACTACGGCCGCATCAACCGGCAGCAGAGATTCCTCTCCGCCCTGCTGCGGGGCGCCCTGTCCAGTCAGGTGCTGCTCAATCCCGGCAAACTGAACGGTTTCATCAACGCGTTCACCCGCGACACGTTCGTGGAGAACATCGACACGAAGTCGCTGGTCACGCTCGGCCGCTCACTGCAGAACGTCGACGCGGGCGCCGTCACCTTCCTGACCGTCCCCACCGCGGGCACCACCGAGTGGGGCAACGAGATTCCCCGCACCGACGACATCAAGGCCATCTTCCGCGCGATCATCGACGACGAGGCGCTGCCCGGCGAGAAGCGGGCGGAACCCCTGCCCTCGTCCGCCCCCGAGCCGCAGGCCGCGCCCACCCCGCAGACGGTCCAGGCCGTCGACCCGTCCAGCGTGACCGTGCAGGTGTCGAACGCGTCGGGTGAGTCGGGGCTCGCCGCGACCGTCGCCGACTCCCTGGCCGCCGAGGGCTTCCAGATCTACAACGTCGGCAACTACACGGGCACCAGCAGCGAGACCGTCATCCGGTTCTCGCCGGGCCACGAGGCCGAGGCGGCGACCCTGGCGTCGTCGTTCCCGGGTGCGGTGCTCGAATCGACCACCGGACTCGGCACCGTCGTCGAGGTCGCGATCGGTTCGAGCTTCACCGGGACCGTGCGGACACCGAGCCCGATCGACACCCCGCTCAGCATGGCGGACGTGCGAATCGGCCAGCCGGAGGACGCGGAAATCCCCGCGGACCTGGCCGTTGTGAACGCGGGCGACACGTCCTGCGATTGACGTCCCGATCAGCGGCGTCGTTCACCCTGCGTTCACCGTGTGATCGTGACTTGGTTTCCCGTGCACCGTAGGCTGTGACCTCATGCGCGTGGCTTACAACGAACAAATGACCGAGCTTGCCGACCTGCTCGGTGAGATGGCGGGGCTTGCGGGGGTCGCCATGGAGCGAGCCACCCAGTCGCTGCTCCAGGCAGACCTCTCGCTCGCCGAGCAGGTCATCGGCGAGCACGACAAGATCACCGAGCTCAGCACCATCTGCGAGGAGCGGGCGTTCGCCCTCCTCGCCCTGCAGGCACCGGTCGCCGGCGACCTCCGCTCCGTCGTCAGCGGAATCCAGATCGTCGCCGACATCGACCGGATGGGTGCCCTGGCGCTCCACGTCGCCAAGATCGCGCGCCGCCGACATCCCAACCACGTACTCCCGGAAGAGGTCAACGGCTACTTCGCCGAGATGGGACGCATCGCCGTCTCCATCGGCGCCGCTGCCCGCGAGGTCCTCGAGACACGCGATCCCGAGCGTGCCGCGCGCCTGCGCGAAGAGGACGAGGCGATGGACGACCTCCACCGGCACCTGTTCACCGTGCTCATGGACCGCGAGTGGAAGCACGGCGTGGCCGCCGCGGTCGACGTCACCCTGCTCGGCCGCTTCTACGAGCGTTTCGCCGACCACGCCGTCGAGGTGGGCCGCCGGGTGATCTTCCTCGTCACCGGCAAGCTGCCCGACGACACCGAGACCGCCGTGAAAGACGCCGACAACCTCACCGCCTACCCGGAACTGTAAAACTCCCCCAACACTTTTCGCGCGAACGGGACGCTCGTACGGTCTGACCGTACGGGCGTCCCGTTCGTTCACCGGAAGTAGTCCCTACATACGCGAACGCCCCGGCCGAGGATCCGGCCGGGGCGTTCGCGGGTGGTGTGCGTTATCCGAAGCGGCCCGAGATGTAGTCCTCGGTGGCCTTCTGCGTCGGGTTGGAGAAGATCTTCTCGGTGTCGTCGATCTCGACGAGGCGTCCCGGCTTGCCGGTCGCCTCGAGGTTGAAGAACGCGGTCTGGTCACTCACACGCGCCGCCTGCTGCATGTTGTGGGTGACGATCACGATGGTGAAGTCCTTCTTCAACTCCGTGATGAGGTCCTCGATCGCGAGGGTCGAGATGGGGTCGAGCGCCGAGCAGGGCTCGTCCATCAGCAGGACGTCGGGCGAGACGGCGATGGCCCGGGCGATGCACAGACGCTGCTGCTGACCGCCGGAGAGTCCGCCACCGGGCTTGTCGAGACGGTCCTTGACCTCGTTCCACAGGTTGGCGCCGCGCAGCGACCGTTCGGCCACCTCGTCGAGACGCTTCTTGCTGCGCTCGCCCTGCAACTTGAGGCCGGCCACCACGTTGTCCTTGATCGACATCGTCGGGAACGGGTTGGGACGCTGGAACACCATGCCGATCGTCTTGCGGACGCCGACCGGGTCGATGCCGGAACCGTAGATGTCCTCACCGTCGAGGAGGATCGAACCCTCCACGCGCGCACCGGGAGTGACCTCGTGCATGCGGTTCAGTGAACGCAGCACGGTCGACTTGCCGCAACCGGACGGACCGATGAACGCGGTCACGTTCCGCGGGGGGACCGACAGCCCGACATCGGCGACGGCGTGGAACTTGCCGTAGTAGATGTTGACGTCCTTGAGATCCAGACGCTTGGCCATTACCGGCTCCCTACTGATTGATGTTCGAAATCGAGTGTATGTGTCACTTGCTGCGGACCTGTGAGAAGTGGCCGACGACCTTGGCCGCGATGTTGAGGACGGCGATGAGCAGGATCAGCGTCAGCGCCGCGCCCCAGATGCGGTTGGTACCGGCATCGGTCGGGTTGTTCATCTCGGCGACCATGACGCCGGGCAGGGTGCCCATCTCACCACCGAACAGGTTGAAGTTGATGAACGGTGCGTACCCCACCAGGATCAGCAGCGGAGCGGTCTCGCCCATCACGCGGGCCAGCGCCAGCATGACGCCGGTGATGATGCCCGGCAGCGCGGTGGGCAGCACGATCTTGGCGATCGTCTTCCACTTCGGAACACCCAGCGCGTACGACGCCTCGCGCAGGTCCTGCGGCACGATGCGGAGCATCTCCTCCGTGCTGCGGACGACGACGGGCACCATCAGCAGGACCAGGGCGAGCGCGACCGCGAACCCGGACTTCGGGAAACCGAACGTCGCGATCCACAGGGCGTAGATGAACAGGGCGGCCACGATCGACGGGACACCGCTGAGGATGTCGACCATGAACGTGGTCAGCTTCGCCAGCCGCGACTTCCGGTCGGCGTACTCGACGAGGTAGATCGCGACGAACAGTCCGAGCGGGATGGACAGCACCGCGCAGACGAGTCCCTGCAGGATCGTGCCGATCAGCGCGTGGTAGATACCGCCGCCCTCGGCCGACGACGTGAGTCCGCTGAGCGAGTGCGTGAACCAGGTGGCCGACGTCAGGGCGGGAATACCCCTGACGACAGCGGTGATCAGGACCCACACCAGCGGGACCAGGGCGACGAGCACTGCCAGCGTCACGAGAACAGTGGCGGTGATATCGGTGATGCGCCGCCGGGTTCCGACCCCCCGGAAGGTGGGTGCCTTGACCGGCTTGTCGAGTGTCGCGGTCATGGGTCAGTCCTTCTTTCCTGCGATCACGGCGCGGGCCGCGGCGTTCACGACGAACGTGAGTACGAAGAGCACCAGGCCTGCGGCGATGTACGCGCCGGCCTGGATGTTGTTGTTGAACTCCGCGTAGCCGAGGGCGATCTTGGACGCGATGGTGGCGCCGCCGTCGAACAGCGACCA
Organism: Rhodococcus pseudokoreensis; assembly: GCF_017068395.1. Lineage (NCBI taxonomy): Bacteria > Bacillati > Actinomycetota > Actinomycetes > Mycobacteriales > Nocardiaceae > Rhodococcus > Rhodococcus pseudokoreensis. Next base: position 2,740,901 of record NZ_CP070619.1, read on the forward strand.
TCCGAAGGGCTGCGACGTGGTGCGCAGGATCAGGTACAGCGCCATGGTCTCGCCGAGGGCGCGGCCGAGGCCGAGCATCGAACCGCTGATGTAGCCGGACTTTCCGAACGGAATGATCGTGGTACGCACCACTTCCCACCGGGTGGCGCCCAGGGCGAGCGCCGCCTCGATCTGGGACGTCGGTGTCTGGACGAACACTTCGCGGGTCACGGCGGTGATGACGGGCAGGATCATGACGGCGAGGACGATGCCCGCCGTGAAGATGGTGCCGCCGCCGGTGATCGAACCGCTGCCCGTCGCGAACAGCGGGAACCAGCCGAGAGTCTCGTTGAGCCACATCGCAAGCGGCCTGATCGCCGGTGCGAACACCAGCAGACCCCACAGTCCGTAGACGATCGACGGCACCGCGGCCAGCAGGTCGATGACGTACGCCAGCGGACGCTTGAGCCAGTTCGGCGAGTATTCGGTGAGGAAGATCGCGATACCCAGCGCGACCGGCATCGCGAGGACGAGCGCGAACAGTGACACCAGGACCGTCACCTGGAAGAGGTCGAGCACACCGAACGCCATCGCGTTGATGTTCTGGGTGACCCATTCGCGGCTGGTGAGGAAGTTGACCTGGTTCCGGCTCAGCGCGGGAACGGCACGCCAGACGAGGAAGATGCCGATCGCGGCGATGAGGATGGAGATGAAGATCGCCGACGTGGTCGCGAGGGACTTGAAGATCCGGTCCCCCGGCCTCGAGACGGCCTTGCCGCGAGGTGAATCTGTCGGGGTCGGGGTTTCGGCCTTGGTGGAACTCAACTCGGCCTCCGGGGTGCCGTTCGGACCGCCCACCCCGGCCCCGCCTGACGCGGAGCCGGAGGCGCGAGGTGCTGATTCGGTGTGCGCTTCACTCATCTGCGCTCCCAATCTTTCATCGTCAGAATATCGAGTCATGGGCGGGTCCGAACGACTTACCGTGTGAATCAGCCGATTGCGGCGACCGACGCGTTCAGCTTCTCCTTCATGGAGTCGGGCAGCGGCACGTAGCCCTGCTCGGCCAGGTTGTCCTGGCCCTCGTTGGCGGCGCTGGTCAGGAACGACTTGACCGCCGCGGAGGTGTCGGCGTCGTAGCCCTTCGAGCACACGATCTCGTAGGTGGCGAGCACCAGCGGGTACGCGCCGGCTTCCTTGGTGCCGAAGATCGAGGCGAGGTCGAGCGTCAGATCGCCCTCACCCGCACCCTTGAACTGCGCACCCTCGATCGCCTTCGCCGCCGACTCGTCGGACAGGGCGACGGGGCCCGATCCGGTGTCGATCTGTGCTGCCGACAGCTTGTTCTGGTCCGCGTACGACTTCTCGACGTAGGTGATCGAGCCGGGGGCGGAGGCCACTGCCTGCGCGACGCCGGCCGAACCCTTGGCGCCCTCACCGATGCCGCCGGTGAAGTCGGAGCCCGCACCGGTGGTCCAGGCGCCGTTGGAGGCTGCCGTGAGGTACTGCTGGAAGTTGTCGGTGGTTCCCGAGGAGTCCGAGCGGATGATCGCGGTGATGTCCTGGTCCGGCAGGGTGGCGCCCGGGTTGAGGGCGGCGATGGCCGGGTCGTTCCACTTCTTGATTGTGCCGTTGAAGATCTTGGCGGTCACTTCACCGTTGAGCACCAGATCCTCGACGCCGTCGAGGTTGTAGGCCACGGCGACGGGTCCGAAGACGAGGGGAAGGTTCCACGCCTCGCCGCCGACGCAGCGGGCCTTGGCCTGCTCGGCCTGCTCTGCCTTGATCGCCGAGTCGGAGCCGGCGAAATCGATCTGGCCTGCGATGAACTGGGTGCGTCCGTCACCGGAACCGCTGGGGTTGTATGCCAGGTTGACGGTCTTGCCCTTTTCCTGGCACACGGAGATGTAGGTGGAGACGAACTGGTCCATGGCGTTCTTCTGCGCCGAGGAACCGGCGGAGGAGAGGTTGGCCTTGCCCTCGCACGTTGCGTTCGAGGCGGCTGCGTCGACGCCGCTCGACGCGGTGTTGTTGTCGCTGCCACACGCGGCCAAGGTCATGGCACCCAGGGCCACTGCACCGAGCAGGGCGCCACTGCGCTTGAGATTCACCTAGTCCTCCGGAAATACCGTCTCGCCCTCGATCGGGCGGCGACATGAGGCGCGGACCGGGAGGATCCTGCACCAGGCAGCACGGCGCTGCCCACGGAGAAACCTAGGGGTAGCTAATGTCCAGTTGGACCACGATCGGTGAACGGAAAGTGAACAGACCGCGCATTTGCCCATATTTCCGAGACGAACGACGAGTGCCGAAGTAGAGGAGCACCTCAGGCTCGCGCGTACGCGACGTCGGTGTGGAACCGCTCGAACCCGAGCCGGTCGTAGGTGTGCAGCGCCGACGCGTTGTCGCCCTCGACGTAGAGCAGCACCGCACCGAGCCCGCGGTCACGCAGGTAGTGCAGCCCGGCGAGTGTGAGCAACCGGCCTAGACCGCGCCCCTGGGCGTCGGGTCCGATGGCCACCACGTAGACCTCACCGATGGCAGGCTCGTCGCCCTGCTGCGGGTGCACCTTAGTCCAGTGGAATCCGAGCAGCCGCTTCTCGTCCGATGTGGCGAACGCCATGAACAGTCCCGCCGGATCGAACCAGGCCTCCGCGCGGCGTTCGGCCATTTCCCGTTCGGTCCACGACCCCTGCTCGGGATGCCAGGCGAAGGCGGCAGCATTGACCCGCAGCACCTCGGGATCGTCCTCGACGCCCCGATATACGCGAAGCGAAATATCTTCCGGCACAACGATTTCTGGAAGTTCCGCGCCCTCGAGCGGACGCCGGAGCTGCAGCAGTTCGCGTGCACCGCTCAGCCCGAGGCGGTGCGCCACCGCCTGCGCGGCAGGCAGGTTGCCGTGCGCCCACACCCGGGTATCCGGACCACCCTCGGACAGGACCTCGGTGACCAGCCGGCTACCGATCCCCCGGCCGCGCGCCTCGGGATCGACCGCGAGTTCGGCCATCGCGGGGTGCTCGCCGTGCCCCGGCTGCAACTGCGCGTACCCGACGATCCGATCGGCGTCGGTCTCCACCAGATGACGCACACCGTCGCCACCGACGCCGGACACGGCGTGCACGCCCTGCTCCGACACGGGCGTGGCTCCGTCCGCTGCCGTCGCGCGGTCGAGCAGCGCGGACACGTCCGCGGCATGCTTGCCGTCGAGTCGATCGGTCCAGGACTGCACCGAAGCGCTCACTGGATCACAGGTCCTTCCGCGGATTCGAAATCTGCATCTTCGGCATCGAGGTCGTCGACCGGCGGCACCGGCGCACCCGACTTGCTGCGGGTGGGACGGACGGCCTTGTAACCGACGTTGCGGACTGTACCGATCAAGGATTCGTACTCGCTGCCCAGCTTGGCGCGCAGACGACGCACGTGGACGTCGACCGTGCGGGTACCACCGAAGAAGTCGTAGCCCCACACCTCCTGCAGCAACTGCGCGCGGGTGAAGACGCGACCCGCGTGCTGCGCCAGGTACTTGAGGAGTTCGAACTCCTTGTACGTGAGGTCGAGGGGGCGGCCACGCAGTCGGGCTGTGTACGTGCCCTCGTCGATGACCAGTTCGCCGAGCGTGATCTTGCCCGACGCCTCCGGGCTGGCGACGCCGCCGGAGCGTCCGACCAGCAGGCGGAGGCGGGCGTCCACCTCGGCCGGTCCGGTGCCCGGGAGCAGGATGTCGTCGAGACCCCAGTCGGAATTGACCGCCACCAGGCCACCCTCGGTGAGCACCGCCACCACGGGGACCGCGGAACCCGTACTGCCCAGCAGCCGGCAGAGGCCGCGGGCCGCCGCGAGATCGGTGCGCGCATCCACCAGGGCGATGTCGGCGGAGCTCGCTTCCAGGAGAGAGGACACCTCCGTCGGGGCAGGCCGCACCGAATGCGCCAGCAGGGCGAGGGCAGGCAGCACTGCCTCGGGGTTCGGGTCGGAGGTAAGAAGCAGTAGCTCCACACAGCCTCCCATCTCGTCGCCGTCGTACCCGGCCGGAAGACGGATCGTTCGTCCGCCGGTCCAGGTAGATCGACACTGAAGGTATCGACACTTTTGTCGGTGACAGAGTAGCGCGCCGCCGTCGAGGTCCGTCGCACCGAACCCCGGCAACCGGCGCGGAGGTTGCACCGGCACCGTGTCCGTCACAATGGGGCCGTGCGGAAACTCATCATCGGAATCGTCTTCCTCGTGGCACTCGGTCTCGTCGTCGACTTCGGTTCGGCGGCCTACGCGGAGTACCGGGTGTCGCGGGAACTGCGGGCGGGCGCGTCCCTCACCGCCGATCCCGAAGTGACGGTGCACGGCTTCCCGTTCCTCACCCAGGCATGGGACGGGAAGTACGAGAACATCGAGATCCGCGCCCAGGGAGTGCAGAGCGACGTGGTCGGTGAAGTGACGATCGAGTCCACCCTCCTGGGCGTGTCCGCGCCGCTGTCCGACCTCGTCGACGGCTCCGTGAAGAGCCTCCCGGTCGACCACCTCTCCGGCCGCATGCTCATCGACGCCACCGACCTCGGCCGCTTCCTCGACATCCCCGACCTGCAGGTTTCGGCCCCGCCGGCCAGCAAGTCGGACGGGACCGGCGGCTCGGGCGGCTCCGGAATGACGACCGCGGGCGGCGTCGTCCTCACCGGCACCGTGCCCGTCGGCCCCCTCGAAACCACCGTCAGCGTGCAGGCCGACCTCGTCCTCGACGGCGGTCAGGTGAAGATTGTCGCCAGCGACTTCTACTTCGGGCCCGAGGGCCACGCCGACTTCACCATCCCCGAACCCCTCGCCCCCGCGATCCTCGGTCTCTTCACCCGGACGATCGACCCCCAGGAATTGCCGTTCGGCGTCCAGCCGACGGAGGTGTACGCGGAGGGCTCCCAGATCGTCATCGAGGGCGTCGGCGACAACGTCACGATCGACCTGAACGAACTGCAGAGCCGATGACCGGAATCACACTGTTACTGATCGCACTGTTCGCGGCCCTCGCGTTCGGGCTCGTCTGGCAGCGCCGCCAGGGGAAGGTCCGGACCACCGGTGAGACGACCGCGGTCGTGACCGGCGAGCGACGCACGCTCCTCGAGGCAGCGGGCGTCGGGCCGGGTTCGGGGGACGGTCGACAGGCCACCGTTCTCCACTTCTCCGCCGACTGGTGCGGTCCCTGCGCGGCGGTGCGCAGGGTCGTCGGACAGGTCGTCGCGGACCTCGCCGACGAGCCGGAACCTCCCGTCGAGGTGGAAGTCGACATCGACGAGTATCCCGCTCTCGCCAAGGAACTCGGCGTTCTGTCGTTGCCGACGACGTTCATTCTCGACCCCGACCTGCAGCAACGCTTCCGGGTGTCCGGGGTGCCCGCGGCGGCCGACCTGAAGGCAGCGTTGGGACCCCTCACCCGGCCCCCGGCTTCAAATTCCTGAAGAACCGGGTAAACTCGTCGTCGTGCAATCCAGCCACGAGCTCATGCTCACCCGACGCCGCACGGTAGACCTGTGCCGCCTCGGGGCTTGTTGCTGTACCTGTTGCTGATCACCAGGGCTGTCGCTTTCTGCTGACACCGCGGACTCCGCGCACGTGATCGAAACCCGATGACGACGTCGTCCGTCGTTGCTCGGCGCCAGGCAAGCATTCAGGACTCAACGCAGGAGCACTTCTCATGTCCACAACACTCGAGGTCGAGCAGGTCGACGTTCGTGGCCCCCGGTTCGCCGCCTGGGTCACCACCGCAGTGCTCGTCGCCGTCCTCGTCGTGTCGACGTTCTCGCTGGTCGCAGCAGGAATTCTGCTGGCCCTGCAGGCGGTCGTCTTCGCGGCGGGCGCAGCCACCGGGCCGCGGCGCAGCCCGTACGGCCGGATCTTCGGCACCCTCGTCGCGCCGCGACTCGCTCCGGTGAGCGAACGCGAACCCGCCGCCCCGCTGCGGTTCGCACAGCTCGTCGGATTCGTCTTCGCCGCCGTCGGCACCGTCGGCTTCCTCACCGGCGCCGGCCTCGTCGGCGCCGTGGCCACCGCATTCGCCCTGTTCGCAGCGTTCCTCAACGCCGCATTCGGGTTCTGCCTCGGCTGCCAGATCTATCCACTCGTCGCACGCCTGAGGCCCGCGGCCTGAAAATTTCACACCCGGAACCACCGCACGATCCACCCGACACAAGTAAGAACACATCGAAAGGAACACCATGGCTCGCTCCGATGTCCTAGTCTCCGCCGACTGGGCTGAGCAGAACCTCAACGCCCCCAAGACCGTTTTCGTCGAGGTGGATGAGGACACCAGCGCATACGACGGCGGCCACATCGAAGGCGCCATCCGCCTCGACTGGCGGAAGGACCTGCAGGACGGGGTCCGTCGTGACTTCCTGAATCAGCAGCAGTTCTCCGACCTCCTGTCGGCCAAGGGTGTCGCCAACGACGACACCATCGTTCTCTACGGTGGCAACAACAACTGGTTCGCGGCGTACGCGTACTGGTACTTCAAGCTGTACGGCCACCAGGACGTCAAGCTGATCGACGGCGGCCGCAAGAAGTGGGAGCTCGACGGACGCCCCCTCGACAAGGAGACCGTGTCCCGCCCGGCCACCCAGTACAAGGCCGACGCACCCGACCTGACGATCCGCGCGTTCCGCGACGAGGTCATCGACGCCATCGGCAACAAGAACCTCGTCGACGTGCGTTCGCCCGACGAGTTCTCCGGCAAGATCCTCGCCCCCGCGCACCTGCCGCAGGAGCAGGCGCAGCAGCGTGGACACGTCCCCACGGCCATCAACATCCCGTGGAGCACCACCGCAAACGAGGACGGCACCTTCAAGTCGGACGACGACCTGGAGAAGCTGTACTCGGAGAAGGGCTACGACGAGTCGAAGCCCACCATCGCGTACTGCCGCATCGGCGAGCGCTCCAGCCACACCTGGTTCGTGCTCAAGGAGATCCTCGGCAAGTCCGATGTCAAGAACTACGACGGCAGCTGGGTCGAATACGGCTCACTCGTCGGCGCACCCATCGAGTTGGAGGTTCACTGAGCCATGTGTGGAGCACCTGTACAGACCCAGACCCTGCCCGCGGGCGTCGACGTCGAGAAGGAAACGGTCATCACCGGCCGCGTTCTCGCGGCTGACGGCCAGCCGATCGGTGGAGCGTTCGTGCGCCTCCTCGACGGCGGCGGAGAGTTCACCGCCGAGGTCGTCGCCTCGGGCACCGGAGACTTCCGCTTCTTCGCCGCTCCCGGCGACTGGACCGTGCGTGCACTGTCCAGCTCCGGCAACGGCACCGCCACGGTGAGCCCGACCAGCGCAGGCGTGCACAACGTCGACGTCACGGTCGGCGAGTAAGACTCAGCACTGTCAGGAAGGCCCCGCTCCGGTATCCGGAGCGGGGCCTTCTTCGTGCGTCTCCGCCGCCCGTGCGCCTTTCTGGTTGCTCCAGCTACCAGAAAGGCGCACGAGCGCGGAGCGCCTACTGCTGGTGCGCGAGCGCGGTGATCCAGTCGACGATCTTCTCGCTCTCCCAGTACCAGGGGTCGTTCGGATTGTTGTTCCAGTAGAAGAGGTGCTGGATGAAGCCCAGGAAGATGTACGGCTTGATCACGAGTTCGAAGATGTCCCGGTTGTCCTCGACGAACCCGGGGCCCTCTGCCGCGAGCTTCGCCTTCACGACGTCGGAACCGGGGCCCATCGCCCAGTTCAGCGCCTCGACCATCTGCTCCTGGGACACCTGCATGTTCCGGTCCGGTCCGTCCGGGTCGTAGGTCCGGTCGGCCACCTTGCGCAGGACGTCGAGGAAGGACTCGTCGGAGGCGAACCAGTCGTCGTGGGTGACGATGTGCACGATCGCCCGCGCCGCCATGTTCGTCACCGCGTTCGCGAAGTCGGAGACGGTCTGGCCGGGGTTCAGCAGGGTGAAGTGCAACTGTCCCAGCACCCCGAGCGCCAGCTCGAGGACGGCGATCTCCTGCGGCGCGTCGCACGCGATGTCGTAGGGGCGGCACGCGTAGGTGATCTTGCCTTCGAGGGCGCCGTAGTCGGCCGGCTCGGAAGACATGAATCCGCCTCCGGGAGGGCCCGGTTCGCCCAGTGACGGGGTGCCCGCCGGACGGTACGGGTCACCGATCAACGCGACACCGGCGATGTCGTCGGCGGTAACCAAAGCGTTGCTGTCCCGGTGTCCGAGTTCGCGCGCCACCCGTTCGGTCACCTCCGCGCCGACGCTGTATCCGAGCAGCACGTACTTGGTGTCGTCGCCGCACTTCGCCTTGTTCTCGTCGAGGATCCTGTTCATCGACGCCACCCCGGCAGCCATCGAATCCTGGTATGTCGGAACAGGTTGCAGCAGACCGAGACCGTACGTGGACGGGTAGGGAACGTACATCCACCCCACCGTCCCGGGCTCGTCCTTGTTCGCCTCGCCGGTCGGCACCGTCACGTTGCCCACCCAATTCGACCACAGTTGGCGGTTCTCGTCTGCCAGCGGGTTGCGGTCGGCCGTGGAGTCGGTGGCGCCGGACACCGCGACGATCATCACGTCGGGGCAGTCGGCGGCGTAGTTGTTCGGATCGACGCGGTCGGTGTCGCCGTTCCCCGAGCCGGCGCTTCCCGACCCTGCGCTGCCGGAGTCCGGGGCCGCGGCGGCCAGACCGGGAGCGCCGAACGCGGACACGGTGAGCAGCAGCACCGTCGCCGTGATCGCGGCTCGCGCCAGGCCGGGGAGGGCAGGACTGGATCGAAGCATGGGACCTCCGGGAGGAGCGGGAGACGAGACGACGGCATGAGGATATCCGGAACCGACCGGGTGGTCGCCTTCAGAAAACCGTAGCCGCAGAGACGGTAAGCCGCCTCCCGTTTCGACCGTTCGACGGGTTCGGTTTAGGATGTCACCGTGGTTATCTTCTTCGAGGTACTTCTTGTCCTTGCCGCCGTGTTGATCACGTGGTTCTCCCTCTACACGATCTACCGCCTGGTCACCGACGAGTCGTGAGTCAAACCCCGGACGCAGGCGCAGATCCGCCTTCCGAGCACCCGACTACGAGCGCACCCACTGGGGACTCCCCCACCGTGCGCCGTGGTAGCGGTGACGCAGCCGTCGCGGACGCCATCGAGCGTTCCAAGACGACGGCGTCGCGGAACATCCCGCAGCTTCCGGACCTTCCGCTGCCCGAGGACACCGCGAATCTGCGCCTCGGCCCGGATCTGAACAACGAACTCCTCGCGGTACTGCCGCTCGTGGGTGTCTGGCGCGGTGAAGGGGAAGGCCACGACCCCGACACCGGCGACTACCACTTCGGGCAGCAGATCATCGTCTCCCACAACGGTGGCAACTACCTCGAGTGGAAATCCCAGACCTGGGTTCTGGGCACCGACGGCGAGTACGTGCGCCCCGACCTCCACGAGACCGGTTTCTGGCGGATCAGCGGAGACGGCATTCCCGGCAGCACCAACGAGGAAGTCGTCGAACTCCTCCTCGCCCACAGCTCCGGCATCGTCGAACTGTTCTACGGCCGCGCCCTCACCCAGTCGTCGTGGGAACTCGCGACCGACGTCGTGATCCGCAGCACCTCCGGTGTTCTCGTCGGCGGCGCCAAGCGTCTCTACGGCATCGTCGAGGGCGGCGACCTCGCGTACGTCGAGGAACGCATCATCGCGGACGGGGAACTGCGACCCCACCTCTCCGCGCGGCTGTCCCGCTACGTTGGCTAGCGCCCCGTGAGTACTTATTAACCGCGGGCGGTTAATAAGTACTCACGGGGCGGGTTATCCACAACCTTCCGTTCATCCACAGGCCGGTTGAAATCGGCCCTTTCCGGGCGTTTCCTGTCGGCCTCGGTGCGCACCGTCGCGTCCATGACACCTGCGACGATCGACTTCAAGCCCGAGTTCCAGACAGTCCTCGACCACCAGCACGGCCTCGTCACGGCCCGCCAACTGCGCCGGCTGGGCATCTCGACCCGGCAAATTCAGCACATGGTGGAGTCCGGCCAGTGGTCGGCGGTGTTGCACGGTGTCTACGCCGTCACCAACGGACCCCTCGACCGGCCGATGATGCTGTGGGCAGCGCTGCTGTTCGGTGGTCCGCGCGCGATTCTCAGCCACCGGACGGCGGCCGAGGAGTGGGCGCTGGTGCCCGTCGACCCCGAGGGTCCGATCCACGTCACCGTGCCCTACGGATTGTCCGCCGAGCCCCAGGGACCGACGTATCGCAAGGTCGGACGGCGATCCGACCGTCTGGTTCCGCGCGAGGGCGATCTTCTCCACCCGGGGGTCGTGGTGCACCGGTCCCGGGCGCACGCCCACATCCTCGTCCCGACACTCCTGCCGCGAACGTCCCTGGCGGACACCGTCGTCGATCTGGCTGTCGAGGAGCCGTCGGCCCGGGGAGCGGCGCGGGTCCTCGTCGCGGCGGTCACCGGCAGCAGTGCGTCGGTCCACACTCTCCTTCGGCGGATCGAGCAGCGTCCGCCACGCAGATACCGCAGGGCACTGACCGACGCGCTGACGTTCGTCTCCAGCGGAGTCCAGTCGATCCTGGAGCACCGGTACGCCCTCGACGTCGAACTCGCCCACGGACTGCCGGCCGCCCGGCGACAGTCGCCTGTGCTCGTCGACGGGAAGACCCTGTACGAGGACGTGGACTACTCGGACAGCGGGGTTCCGCTCCTCGTGCGGCTGGACGGGCTGCGGTACCACTCGTCGCGGTCGGTGGCGCTGCGCGACCGGCGTCGCGGCAACGCGGCGGAACTCGCGGGGAAGGCGACGCTGGTGTACGGCTGGGAGGAGGTGACGCAACGCTCGTGTGAGGTCGCCGCCGAGGTGCGCACGGTGCTCGAGCGGGGCGGCTGGAGTGGGTCGAACCCGTGCCCGCGATGCCGTGAGTACTTGTTAACCGCCGGCGGTTAACAAGTACTCACGGGCGCGAAGCGCACAACGGCCCCCGAGCCTTCCGGTGCGTGTGCACCGGTCCCGATCTTGGACCAGACCGGGGGCTCGGGGGCCGGGTAGCTGCCTGGGATTCGCTCGCCGCTCGCGCGGTCAGTGAATTCCGTCAGCGGTAGCGGCTAGCTGGCAGCCACCTCACGTGTCCGTCTGTCATTCAATTTCAGACCACCTCCTTCCTCGTGTACTCAAGAACGTACGCCGCACTCACGGAGTCGGCAACGCATTTTCGCTCTCAGCTTTCTCCACCCGTATCACCAGGTCAGCGCTGGTATCCTGCGGAAGCTGGTGGGTGACCACCACGACGGTGCGCTGCGCTGACACCAGTCCGCCGTCGCGCGCGAGCAGTTTCCGCAGCAGGTCGGCGCCCGCGTCGGCGTCGAGGTGTTCGGTCGGTTCGTCCAGCAGCAGCACCCGGTCGGGCGACAGCAGCGCCCTGGCGAGGAGCAGCCGGCGACGCTGCCCGCCGGACACCGCCCGGGCACCGCCGGCGAGGGTGGTGTGCACCCCCTCCGGAAGCTCCGACACCCATCCTCCGAGGCCGACGGACTCCAGGACCGTCACCGCCTCCGCGGCGTCCAGGTCGCCGCGCGCGACGCGCAGGTTTTCGAGCACCGACGTGTCGAAGAGGTGCGCGTCCTCCGCGAAGAACCCGACGTTCCGGCGCAGCGCCCCGGACCTGATGCGGTGGACGTCGACGCCGTCGATCCGGACCCTCCCCGAGACTGGTGGCAGCAACCCGGCGAGGGTCATCAGGGTGGTCGTCTTCCCCGACCCACTGCCCCCGACGATCGCGACGCGGGCACCCGGCCGCAGGTCGAGGTCGAGCGGGGCCGTGACTTGCCCTCCGGGCCAGCCGCACCGCAGGTCCTTCGCGACCACTTCCGCCGGTCCGTCGAGGTCCCGGTCGCCGGGGTGCGGATCCGCGACGGCGGCGTCGAGCACAGCGAGGATCCGGCGGGACGCGATGCGGGCCCGGGTCAGCGCGACCGCTGCGGCGGGCAGTGCTGCCGTGGCCTCGAACGCGGACAGCGGCAGGAGCACGAGGATGCCCATCGCCATCGGGCTCATGGTCCCCGACGAGTACAGGTCCATGCCGATGAGCAGCGACGCGATGACGCTCACCCCCACTGCCAGCGGGGTGGCGGCGTCCGCGAACGCGCTGGGTGCGGCGGCGCGGTCTGTCGCCGAGACTGCGGCGTGCTCGGCGTCGACGGCCCGCGACACGGCGCGGTCGAGGCGACCGGCGACGCGCAGTTCCGCGGCGTGATCGAGGGCGGTGACGGCGTCCTCGCTGAACCGGGCGCGCGCCTCCGCCCCGGACGTCTCGGCGAGGCGGGCGGCTCGCGCGGACAGCCAGGGCGCCGCGACCCCCGACACCGCGAGCGCCACCGCGAGGACGAGCGCCGCGGCAGGCGAGATCACCGCGAGGATGCCGACGGCGGCCACGGCCAGGACGACGGCCACGGCGATCGGGATCAGCGCGCGGACCACGACGTCACCGAGCGTGTCGACGTCGGCCCCGGTGCGGGCGAGGAGTTCGCCGCGGCGCAGTCCGGCGGCGGCCGCGGGGTCCCCGTCGGCGAGCCGCTGGTACAGCCGGGTGCGGGCGGACGTGGTGCCGCGCAGCGCCGTGTCGTGGGTGGCCAGCCGCTCGAGGTAGCGGAAGACGCCGCGGGAGATGCCCAGGGCCCGCACCGCCACGACGGCCACGCTGAGGTCGAGGACGGGCGGCATCTGCCATGCCCTCGTGATCAACCAGGCCGACAGCGCCGCCAGCGCGAGCGCACTGCCCAGGGTGGCGACTCCGGCGGCGACGGCCCGCGCCACCCGTCCCGGTTTCAGGTCGAGTAGCGGCAGTGCTCGAATCAGCGGGTCACGCGACATCGGCGCTCACCTCGATCACCCGGTCGGCGGCCGCGAGCACGGTCGGCCGGTGCCCCACCACCACGACCGTCCGGCCCGCGTCGGCCAGGCTGCGCAGGGAATCGAGCACGGTCCGCTCCGATGCGTCGTCGAGGTGTGCGGTGGGTTCGTCGAGCACAAGGACCGGACGCCGAGTGGCCAGCACCCGGGTCAGGGCGAGCCGCTGCCGCTGTCCGAGCGACAGTCCCGTTCCCCCGGATCCGACGCGCGTGTTCCAGCCGTCCGGGAGTTCGGCGAGGACCTCGTCGAAACCCGTGGCTTCGCAAGCCTGTTCGAGGTCGACGACGTCGCCGAGGAGCCGGAGGTTCTCGCCCAAGGTGCCGGGAACGAGGACGGGGTGCTGCGGCAGCCACGCCACCTGCGCCCACCACGCGGACCGGTCGAGGGAATTCACGGGGACGCCCGCCACCCGCACCTGCCCGCCGTCGGGTTCGACGAGGCCGAGAAGTGCGTGCACCGCAGTCGATTTCCCGGCGCCGTTGGGTCCGGTCAGCACGGTCACCGCGCCGGGTTCGACGGTCCCGGACAGTCCGTGCGGCGCCAGGCCGTGTCGCGACGCGACGTCCACGTCGTCGAACTCGAGGCGCGTCCCGGTGGCGTCCACCACGATTGCGCCGTCGGAATCGACCGGCTCGTCGGCATCGATGACGGCGAAGGCCCTGCTCGCGGCGGCCATTCCGTCCTCCGCGGCGTGGAACTGGGTGCCGACCATCCGCAGCGGGAGGTACACCTCGGGCGCGAGGATCAGTGCCACGATCCCCGCTTCGAGTCCCATGCCGCCGTAGACGAGTCGGAGGCCGATGCTCACGGCGACGAGCGCGACGCACAGAGTGGCCAGGAGTTCGAGCACCATCGACGACAGGAACGCCACCCGCAGCGCCGACATCGTGGTGCGGCGGTGCGCGTCGCCGAGTTCGCGTACCCGCGTCGCCGGCCCCTGTTCGCGGCCGAGTGCGCGGAGTGTGGGTAGACCGGCCAGCAGGTCGAGCAGTTGCGAGGACAGTGTGGTCATCGCGGTCAGCGTCTTGGCGGCCTTGCCCCGGGTGAGTAGGCCGATGAGGATCATGAAGACCGGGATGAGCGGCAGCGTGACGAAGATGATGGCCGCCGAGGTCAGATCCTGGAATGCGATGACCACCAACGTCGCCGGAGTGAGCGTGCCCGCGAGGACCAGGGCGGGGAGGTACCCGGTGAGGTACGGCACGAGTCCGTCGATGCCGCGGGTGAGCACGGTCGCGATCTCGTCCCGCCGCGGATCGAGTGCGCGCGGCCGCATCCGGGTCGCGACACCGAGCACCTCGCCCTTCAGTTCCGCCACGACCCGGGAGGCGGACCGGTGTGCGAACCGGGACTGCGTCCAGGTGCCGAGGACCCGGATCCCCACCGCGGCCGCGAGGACCGTCAATTCGGTGGACCACCGACCGAGGTCGGTGGCGTCGTCGACGATGACGCCACCGAGCACCCGGCCGATCATGAGCGCCGACACGATGACCATCGCGACGTTGACGATCGACAGTCCGACCGTGAGGACGAGATACCCGCGGGCCGCCGCCGAGTACCGCCACAGGCGGGGATCGACGGGGCGCCGGGAACCGCGCTCCCCGGCGGGGCGGGGTGCGTCGCCTACCGCTGTGCTCATCTGCGCTCGAGCGGGAGACCGATCGACGGCGGGATGTGCTTGGTCGAGATCCGTTGACGGAACACCCAGTACGTCCAGCCCTGGTAGATCAGCACCACCGGGGTGAGGAACGCGGCGGCCCACGTCATCACCTTCAGCGTGTACGGACTCGACGACGCGTTGTCGATGGTGAGGCTGTACGCGGCGTCCAGGGTGGACGGCATGACGTTGGGGAACAGCGAGCCGAACAGCAGGGCCACGGTGGCGATCACCGCGATCGAGGTGAGCGCGAACGCCCAGCCCTCACGTTCGGCGCGGGTGAGCGCGACCACCCCGAGGAGTGCGGCGGCGGCGATCGCGACGAGGATCCACGTCCAGCCCTTGCCGTGCGCCAACTGCGTCCACAGCACGAACGCGCCCGCCACCGGAACGGCCGGGATCGCCAGCCGCGACGCCAGTTCGACGGCGTCCGTGCGGACCTCGTCGGCCGTCTTGAGGGCGAGGAACACCGCGCCGTGCAGGGCGAACACGAGCGCCGTCGTCAGACCGCCCAGCAGCGCATAGGGATTGAGCAGATCGAGGAGGTTCGAGGTGACCTGCTTGTCGGCGTCGATGTCGACGCCGCGCACGATGTTCGCGAACGCGACACCCCACAGCACGGCTGGGACCCACGACCCGAAGACGATGCCCCAGTCGCACCGTCGGCGCCAGGTGTCGTCGTCGATCTTGCCGCGGTACTCGATGGCGCAGATCCGGACGATCAGCGCGACGAGGATGATCAGCAGCGGCAGATAGAAACCGGAGAACAAGGTGGCGTACCACTCGGGGAACGCCGCGAACAACGCGCCGCCGCCGGTGATCAGCCACACCTCGTTGCCGTCCCACACGGGGCCGATCGTGTTGAGCACCACCCGCCGTCGGGTGTCCCCGTTCGGGTCCTTGCGCCTGCCGAGCACCGGCATCAGCATGCCGACACCGAAATCGAAGCCCTCGAGGACGAAGTACCCGATGAAGAGCACCGCGATCAGGATGAACCACACTTCTTGAAGTCCCATGACCGTCCCCCTAGTACGCGAACGAGAGTTGCTCGGGCTTGCCCGGTTCTTCGGGCTCGTCGTGGTCGTCACCCGGTGGATGCGCGTCGTGTTCGAGCGGTCCCTCCACCGTGTAGCGGCGGATCAGCGTGAACCACACGACCGCCAGCGAGCCGTAGACCACCGTGAACGTGATGAGCGAGACCCAGACGGTCCACGGGGAGTGATTCGAGACGCCTTGGTCGACAGTCAGTCTGATCATGTCCACCCCGGTCGGGTTGGGCGCCACGACCCACGGTTGGCGGCCCATCTCGGTGAACACCCAGCCCGCGCTGTTTCCGAGGAACGGCGTCGGGATGACGAGGATGGACAGCCAGCCGTACCACTTCTTGTCCGGGACACGGCCGCCGCGGGTCATCCACAGGCCGACCACGGCGAGCAGCGCCGACCCTGCCGCCCAGCCGATCATCGCGCGGAACGTCCAGTAGGTGACGAACAGGTTGGGCTTGTAGTTGCCCGGGCCGTACATCTCCTCGTAGCGGGCCTGGATCTCGCTGACGCCCTCGACGGTGGAGTCGAAGCTGCCGTCCGCGAGGAACGAGGTGAGCCCGGGGATCTTGATGAGCTGGGTGATGCTGTCGCAGTTGTTCTGGGTGCCGACGGTGAGGATCGAGAAGTCGGCGCCGGTTTCGGTGTGGCACAGCGATTCGGCCGACGCCATCTTCATGGGTTGCTGTTCGAACATCAGCTTGCCCTGGATGTCGCCGGTGATCGCGAGTCCGACACCGGCGGCGACCATCACCCACAGCGCGAGGATCGTGACCGGACGGAACATCGTCCTGGCGGTCTCCTCGTGCTTCTTCGCGACCTCCGGTTCGGTGGCTTCCTTCGACTTGCGCATGCTGCGCACCATCCACCAGCCGCCGACGCCTGCGACGAACGTGCCCGCCGTGAGGAACGCTCCGGCGACGACGTGCGGGAAGGCCGCGAGGGCGGTGTTGTTGGTGAGCAGTTCCCAGATGCTGGTGAGTTCCGCGCGCCCGGTCTCGGGGTTGTAGACCGCGCCCACCGGGTGCTGCATGAACGAGTTCGCGGTGATGATGAAGTACGCGGACGCGTTGACACCGATCGCGACGAGCCAGATGGTGGCCAGGTGGACGAGCTTGGGCAGCCTGCCCCAGCCGAAGATCCACAGTCCGAGGAACGTCGACTCGAGGAAGAACGCCACCAGTCCCTCGAGGGCGAGGGGCGCGCCGAACACGTCGCCGACGAAGCGCGAGTACTCGCTCCAGTTCATGCCGAACTGGAACTCCTGCACGATGCCGGTGGCGACGCCGAGTGCGAAGTTGATCAGGAAGAGTTTCCCGAAGAACTTGGTGAGCCGATACCAGTGGTCCTTTCCGGTGACCACCCACATCGTCTGCATGACGGCGATCAGCGGGGCGAGCCCGATCGTCAGCGGTACGAGGATGAAGTGATAGACGGTGGTTATGCCGAACTGCCACCGGGAGACATCCAAGGCATCCATGGCTACTCCGAAACTGGGCCCGTAGGACAGGCTTCAGGGCCGGAGCGTGGGCTTCCGCCCGACCCTTGAAAACAACGTACTGCGGGGTCGTTTCCCCCGCAGGACTTTGCTACTACGAAATGTAGTAGACCTGTCAAGCCTCCGCGGACTCGGCTCCCGACGTCTCGACCGCGAGGTCGACCAGCTCCACGATCTCGTCGGCGAGGGGCGCGTCCGGCAGGGCGAGGCCGTCGATCTTGCGCACCCGCGCGGCCATGGTGATGCTGGAGATGAGCCAAACACCTTCCGCCGTAATGAGATCCGCGGGACGCAGCGCCGCGTACTCGCAGCGGAACCCCTTGCCCGACGCCACCTCGTAGAGGGCCTGCTGCGTGGTGCCCGGCAGAATTCCGTGCTCCGGCGGCGGCGTGAGGAGCGTCTTCTCGCGGGCGATGACCACCGTGGAACGTGGCCCTTCCAACACATTGCCCTCACTACTGACGAAGATCACATCGTCGGCTCCGAACGTGGCCGCGTACCGCAGGGCGGCCATGTTCGTGGCATACGACAAGGTCTTCGCCCCGAGCAGCTGCCACGGCGCGCTCGCCGACAGATCCACCGAATAGCCACGGGCCAATGTGAGTACCGACACCCCGTCGCGGCGCGCGTCCAGGATCCGGTCGGAGACCGGCCCGACGGTGACGAAGGCGGTCGCGTCGCCACCGGACTCCCGGCCGCGGCTGAGCACGAGGCGCATCGCGCCCTCCCGCTCGGACCCCCACTCCTCGACCGCCAACTCCAGCGCCAGCCGCCAGTCGTCGAGGTCCTGCACCGGCAGACCGAGGGCCCGCGCCGACGCGACCAGTCGAGTGAGGTGCGGCTCCACCTTCAGTGCGCGACCGCCGCGCACCAACAGCGTCTCGAAGACACCGTCGCCGCGCACCACCGCCAGATCGTCCGCATGCAGCAGCGGAGCGTCCGCGTCGCGCACCTCGTGGTCCAGTGTCACCAGCACTCGATCAGACATGAGACCCAGCCTATCGACCCTGCTGACCGCCACCCGAGGTCCATGGTCCCTAGACTGGGTTCGTGGTCGACAAACTGCCCGTCTCACCCAGTCCACTCGTCACGGCCCCGGGCGCGGTCCCTGCGCCCGAAGGCTCCCCCGACGCCGGCGTCGCCTGGCACCACGGCGATCCGCTCGGCGAACAACGCAGCGCCGAGCGTTCCGCGGTGGTCGTCGACCGCTCCCACCGGTTCGTCATCGCGATCAGCGGACCCGAACGACTCACCTGGCTGCACACCATCTCCAGCCAGCACGTCGCCGCACTCCCCGACGGCTCGAGCGCCGAGAACCTCAGCCTCGACGTCAACGGCCGCGTCGAACACCACTTCGTCCAGACCGACCTCGACGGCGTCACCTGGATCGACACCGAAGCCGACCGCGGACCCGACCTTCTCTCGTTCCTCACCAAGATGGTGTTCTGGTCCAAGGCCGAGCCCCGCGACGGCAACGAACTCGCCGTCCTCAGCGTGATCGGGCCCGACGCCACGGCCGTCCTCGACGCCGCCGGGGTCGCCGCGCCCGCCGAGCCGTACGCCGCGGTCGCGGTCGCCGGGGGCGGATTCGTCCGCCGCATGCCGTGGCCGACCGCCGACTCCTTCGACCTGCTGGTCCCGCGGGAAGGTCTCGCGACCTGGTGGGGCCGGCTCACCGCCGCCGGCGCCGCCCCCGCCGGAACGTGGGCGTTCGAGGCACTCCGGGTGGCCGCCGTGCGTCCCCGGATCGGGCTCGACACCGACGACCGCACCATCCCGCACGAGGTCCGCTGGATCGGCGGTCCCGCCGAGCACGGCGCCGTCCACCTCGAGAAGGGCTGCTACCGCGGCCAGGAGACCGTGGCCCGCGTCCACAACCTCGGCAAGCCGCCGCGGCACCTGGTCCTGCTGCACCTCGACGGCAGCGCCGAGGGCAGGCCGGAACCGGGTGACCCGGTGACGGCGGGCGGCCGCGCCGTCGGACGGATCGGCACGGTGATCGACCATCACGAACTCGGCCCCATCGCGCTGGCCCTCGTCAAACGGTCCATCCCCACCGACACCGAACTGGTGACCGGACCGTGCGCGGCGTCCATCGACCCCGACTCCGTGCCCGT
Source organism: Rhodococcus pseudokoreensis (assembly GCF_017068395.1). Taxonomy (NCBI): domain Bacteria; kingdom Bacillati; phylum Actinomycetota; class Actinomycetes; order Mycobacteriales; family Nocardiaceae; genus Rhodococcus; species Rhodococcus pseudokoreensis. The sequence continues at coordinate 2,760,058 of NZ_CP070619.1, forward strand.
CGACGACGCGGTCCAGGCCGGCCGCGCCGCCGTCGACCGGCTCCGCGGCCGGTGACCGGGACGACCGCGGCGGCCGGCGAGGTGCTGGCCGTCTGCGTGCTGCACACCGAACGTGACAGCGGCACCCGGCGAGTGACCCGCACGGCGATCGACAAGCGGCCCGTCGACGGCCCGGTGGCCGTCACGACCACCGGACTGGCCGGCGACCGCGTCTGCGACACCGAATACCACGGCGGGCCGTTCAAGGCCGTCTACGCGTACCAGGAGGACGAGGCGCAGCGCTGGGCGTCGGAGCTCGGCCGCGTACTGCCCCCGGGATGGTTCGGCGAGAACCTCCGGGTGGACGGCATCGCCGCGAGCGACGCCGTGATCGGCGAGCGCTGGCGGATCGGCACCACCGAACTGGAGGTGGCCGGCCCCCGGACGCCGTGCGGCACGTTCGGCGTGTGGGCCGCCGAGCCGAGATGGGTCAAGCGGTTCTCCGAGCGCGGCGACACGGGTGCGTACCTGCGGGTGGTGACCGAGGGCTCGATCACCGCAGGCGACGCCGTCCACCGCATCCACGTGCCCGGCCACGGCGTCACCGTGCGCGACCTGTTCACCGGCCGCGACCCGGAACGGTTCGTGGCACTGCTCGAACAGCAGGAGAACCTCGCCCCGACCGTCGCGGACAAGGCCCGCCGACGGATCGCCGGACTGGAAGTGCAGGTCACGTATTGAGCATCGAACTGGTCGAGGTCGTCCGTTCCGGATTCCGTGAGTGCGTCCACCGTGGTTCCGCGGTGATCCTGAGCGCCGACGGCGAGATCGCGCTCGCCCTCGGCGAGGTGCACACGCCGATCTACCCGCGGTCGTCGAACAAGCCGTGGCAGGCCGTGACGATGCTGCGGAACGGCTTCGAACCGATCAGTTCCGAAGAGCTCGCGATCGCGACCGCATCCCACGAGGGCGAGTCGGACCACGTCGAACTCGTCGAGCGGCTCCTCGACCGGTACGGCCTCGACGAGGACCAGCTCCGGTGTCCCGCGGATCTGCCCTCCAACGAGCTCGCGCGGGCCGAACTGCTGGCCGCCGGGGAACTCCCCCGCCCGGTGTACATGAACTGCTCCGGCAAGCACGCGGCGATGCTGGCCACGTGCCTGACCGCCGACTGGCCGCTGGACAGCTACCTGGAGCCGACGCACCCCCTGCAACTCGCCGTCGTCGAGACGCTCGGCTCGATCAGCGGCGACGTCGACGCCGAACTCGGCATCGACGGATGCGGGCTGCCGATCGTCCCGCTGTCGCTGACGCACCTGGCGCGGGCATTCGCGCGGCTCGTCACCGGCGAGCCCGGCTCCCCCGAGCTCGCCGTCGCCGACGCCGTCCGCGAGCACCCGTATCTCGTCTCGGGTACCGGCAAGGACGACGCACGGCTGATGCCGGTCGTTCCCGGGCTCCTGACGAAGGCCGGCGCCGACGGGGTCTACGCGGGCGCGCTCCCCGACGGCTCGGCGTTCGCGCTGAAGATCGACGACGGTCACGAACGGGCCCGGTTGCCCCTCGCCGCAGCGCTTCTGCACCGGATGGGCGCCGAATGGACCGAGGATCTGGCGGCCCTCGCATCGCAGCCCGTGCTCGGCGGCGGCGTCCGGGTGGGGACCGTCCGGGCAATTCCGGGAGTCTTCTGAAGTCGAATTCCCGGCATCGGGGCAGTTCGCGACCTCGATGAGACTAAACAGACACCGGTTCGGGGTGTGGATGGAAGCGCGAGGGACTTTTCCACGCTAGAGTGTGGGGCAGGAACTTACACACTCAAACGGGGCCGCCAAATTCCCCAGGCCGCCCCGCGAAAGCGCGAGGGGGTCAGCCATGGGCCGCGGCCGGGCTAAGGCAAAGCAGACCAAGGTTGCACGCGAGCTGAAGTACAGCGTACCGACCACGGATTTTGACAGCCTGCAAAGAGAGCTCTCAGGTGGGTCGTCCAACTCGCATCGGGACGAGGTCTTCGCTGACCAGCGTGCCGACAGGGAGGGTCACTCCCGGGAGGACGACGACGACTGGCGGCGCTGAGATCTGAAGACACAGAAATGAGGGGGAGCCGATACCGGCTCCCCCTCATTTCCACATCTTCAGCCGGTCGGGGCCACTAGCTCGCCCCGTTCCGACAGACGGCGACCGATCCTTAGAACCTCGGGTGATCGCCGGCGAGCAGTGCGCGCTCGGCGGACACGTCGTGCGACTTCTTGATGCTGCCCAGCGTCCAGCAGTCGATGTGCCGCGCCGTCAGGACGGCCAGCGCACGATCGACGTCCTCGGGCGCCACGATCGCAACCATGCCGACGCCCATATTGAACGTCTGCTCCATCTCGGCCCGCTCCACGCGTCCGCGCTGCGCGATCATCGCGAAGATCGGAGCGGGGCTCCAGGTGCCGCGATCGAGTTCGGCGACCAGACCCTTCGGCATGACCCGCGCGAGGTTGTTGGCCAGTCCACCGCCGGTGACGTGGCAGAACGTGCGCACGTCGGTCTCGGCGGCGAGCGCCAGGCAGTCCTTGGCGTAGATCTTCGTGGGCTCGAGCATCTCCTCGCCCAGCGTGCGGCCGAATTCGTCGACGTGCGCCGTCAGGCTCATGTGATCGATCTCGAGCAGCACCTTGCGGGCCAGCGAGTAACCGTTGGAATGCAGACCGGACGAACCCATCGCGATCACGACGTCGCCGGGGCGGACCCGGTCGGGGCCCAGCACCTGATCGGCCTCGACCACACCGACACCGGTCGCGGACAGGTCGTAGTCGCCGTCCGCCATCACACCGGGGTGCTCGGCCGTCTCGCCGCCGAGCAGCGCGCACCCGGCCTGGATGCAGCCTTCGGCGATGCCGCTGACCAGTTCGGCGACCCGCTCCGGGACGACACGCCCGACGGCGATGTAGTCCTGCAGGAACAGCGGCTCGGCGCCGCAGACGACGAGGTCGTCGACGACCATCGCGACCAGGTCGAGGCCCACGGTGTCGTGCTTGTCGAGTGCCTGGGCGACGGCGAGCTTAGTGCCCACACCGTCCGTGGACGCCGCGAGCAGCGGCTCCTTGTAGTCCCCCTTGAGCGAGAACAGTCCCGCGAATCCACCGAGACCACCGAGAACCTCGGGACGGCTGGCGCGCTTGGCCAAGGGAGCGAAGAGTTCCACCGCCCGATCGCCTGCGGCGATGTCCACTCCTGCGGCGGCGTAGGACGCGCCAGGGCGACTTGTCGGATCCTCGGTCATGTGGTTGTTACTCCAGCCTTCTGTTGCTCGTCAAAATCGTGTCGGTCGGGCAATCGAGTGCTGTGATTGCGTCCTTACGGTACCGGAGTACGTTCCCCGGCCGACTCCCGATGTACCGGCCTACGGCCGACTGAGGGCGTTCGCGTTGTCGTTCTCCCGCGTCGCGGGACCGCCTGCCGCGCTCTCGAGCATTCCCTCGAGAACGTTCTTTCCGATCGACGTCTCCGTGGGGAGCGCGATGGGGTACGTGCCGTCGAAGCAGGCCGCGCACAGTCGCGACGCCGGCTGCTCGGTGGCCGCGATCATGCCGTCGGTGGAGATGTAGCCGAGAGTGTCGGCGCCGATGGAGCGGCGCACCCCTTCGAGCATCTCGTCGAAGCTGCCGGGCTCGCCGCTGCCGCCCGCACCGTTGGCGATCAACTCGGCCGGGGAGGCGAAGTCGATGCCGTAGAAGCAGGGCCACTTGACCGGCGGCGACGCGATCCGGACGTGGATCTCCAAGGCGCCGGCCTCGCGGAGCATCCGGATGAGCGCGCGCTGGGTGTTGCCGCGGACGATCGAGTCGTCCACCACCACGAGGCGCTTGCCGCGGATGACTTCCTTGAGCGGATTGAGTTTGAGGCGGATACCGAGCTGACGGATCGTCTGCGACGGCTGGATGAAGGTGCGGCCCACGTAGGCGTTCTTCATCAGACCCTGGCCGTACGGAATGCCCGACCCCTGCGCGTACCCGACCGCGGCGGGAGTGCCCGATTCGGGGACCGGGATGACGAGGTCACCCTCGGCGGGGTGCTCGGTGGCCAGGCGGCGGCCGATCTCGACGCGGGTGGAATGCACCGACCGTCCGCCGATGACGCTGTCCGGACGCGCCAGGTACACGTACTCGAACACGCAGCCCTTGGGCTCGGGGTTCGCGAAGCGGGAGGAGCGGACGCCGTCGGCGTCGATGGCGAGGAGTTCACCGGGCTCGATGTCGCGGACGAACGACGCGCCCACGATGTCGAGTGCGGCCGTCTCGCTGGCCACCACCCAGCCGCGGTCCAGTCGTCCCAGGCACAGGGGACGGATGCCGTGCGGGTCACGCGCCGCGTAGAGCGTGTGCTCGTCCATGAACGTGAGGCAGAACGCGCCGCGCAGCGTCGGCAGCAGCTTCATGGCTGCCTGCTCGATGGTGCTGTCCGTCGCGGCGTGCGCGAGGAGGGCGCCGACGACGTCCGAGTCGGACGTGGCACCGCCGGGACGCTTGTCGTTGACGAGGCCCGCCGAACGGGCGCGCTGCGCCAGTTCCGCCGTGTTGACGAGGTTGCCGTTGTGACCGAGGGCGATGCCGCTGCCCGCGGCGGTGGTGCGGAAGATCGGCTGCGCGTTCTCCCACGTGGTCGAGCCCGTGGTGGAGTAGCGACAGTGCCCGACGGCGACGTGACCGGGCATCGCTGCCAGGGTCTGCTCGTCGAACACCTGGCTGACCAACCCGAGGTCCTTGAAGACCAGCACCTGCGAACCGTCGGCGACGGCGATGCCCGCCGCTTCCTGACCACGGTGCTGCAGAGCATAGAGCCCGTAGTAGGTGAGTTTCGCCACATCCTCTCCCGGCGCCCAGACGCCGAAGACTCCGCATTCTTCGCGGGGCTCGTTCTCGTCCTCGTCGGACGGGTTCGAAGAGAGAAGATTAGGACTGTGGACCGACAGATCGGCTCTGGTCACCGGGGTGCTCCCTGGGGATGGGCGTGTGAGGGGCAAGGTCAGTCTACGTGCCCGCCGCCGCGGCTTCGCCCACGGTGCCGTTCCAACCGGCCGGACTACCGGACGACGGGCCGAAAACAGATCGGTTCCGGCATCGATCAGCGCCGTCGAGGTGTGATGGGCATCACTTCGCGTGCAGGTCCGATGCCGCGCGGCGTCGAGGCCGTCGGGTGACTACACGCGCAGCAGCGGCAGCCAGTGCGCGATCTCCCCGGCGCGGCTCCCCGACACCGACACCCCGCCGCCGGAGGTCGCGCCGTCGAACTCCAGCAGTCCCGTCACCAGCAGCAGCCACGTCCGCGGATCGGTCTCCACGACGTTCGGCGGGGTGCCGCGGGTGTGCCGGGGACCCTCGATGCACTGGACCGCGACGAACGGGGGAACCCGCACCTCCACGCTCGAACCGGGTGCCACCTGCTCGAGCGTCCGCGCGCTGAGTCGCACCGCTGCCGCCAGCTGGGTGCGGGACGGCTTCTCCTCGGTGTCGCCGCGCAGCCACGGGCCGACCTCGAGTACGGCGGCCCTCAGTTCGGCGGGATCTACGGCTCGACGCGACGGCATGCGCTCAATCTACTGTGCGGGCCCGCGCGACCTCGGCGGCCACCACCCCGCCGACGTTGACCGAAAGATGCAGCAGTGCAGGAGCTACGACGCTGCCGCTGCGCCGTCGCAACCACTCGAACAGCAGCGCGGAGGAACCGGTGAGCAGCACGCTCGCGGCGATCGGGTCACCGGCGACCCGGGCGGCGCGCACGTGCCACAACCCGAACGTCACGGCGTGCAGGGCGTATGCGGTGGCAGGCGTCCAGCCCCGGCGCAGCATGGCGGACAGGACGCTGCGGAACAGCAGTTCCTCGTGCACGACGGTCCCCACCGGGATCCGGAACCCCACCCAGCCGGCGACATCGGTGACGCTGTCGCCTGCTGGAATCCGCCTGCGTGCGGCGGGCACGCTCAGCGCGACCGCGTATCCGGCGAGCGGGACCACCGACACGACGGCGCCGGACCGCAGCCCGGACCGCACTGCCGACCCGGACAGCCCGAGTTCGTCGACGCCGTACCCCGCGGCCCGCGCAGCTCCCACGACCGACAGTCCGAGCGCGCCGCCCGCGACGGCCCGCCCGTACGGGCCGAGCCCCGAACCGGGCAGCACCACGTTGTTCCACAGCACGGCCGCCGCCGCACCGGCCACGGACGCGAGCCTGCTCACTTCTCCGGACCCTCCGACCCTGCCAGGGATTCGAGGGTGGACCGGACGCGTTCGGTGTCGGCGGGCGTCCACCCCTCGGGCTGCGCGACGGTGATCCAGCCGTCGAGGACGAGGGTCCCGTAATTGTGGCCGTGCCCGTCCGGCACCCCGGCGGCATTGGTGAGGTCGGCGGACACCTGCCAGAACGTCACGAACGGAAACCATTTCATCGACGGCGAACGATCGTCACCCGGCGGTTCCTTCAACCAGTCGGGCCGGGTGAACGCGAGGTCGGGCGACCACCACACGACGGGATCGGACGGGTGCTGGACGTACAGGATGCGCGGCGACAACCACTCCCCCGGGTCTTCGACCATGTCGGCGGAGTCGTCGGCGAACCGCACCACCAGGCCCGCCGCGTACTCGGGGTCGACCTCGGGAGTGCCCGGGTCGCGGCGCTGAACCAGCTGACCCCACAGCCGGTTCGAGTTGGGCGGCCCGACCCACAGCACGCCGTCGACGGTCTGCCGGATGTCGCTCAGTGTGTCGAAGGCGCCCTCCCCGGCCTGGGTGCCGAGACTTTCGCCGTAGACGAGCAGCTTGGGTCGGGTCGCCTCGGGTTCCTGCAACCACCGTTCGTGCACCCGGTCGATCAGCAGCTTTCCCGCCTCGGCGGCCTTCTCCCGGTCGGCGAGGAACGAGATCCAACTCGGCAGGAACGAGTACTGGCCGGCGACGAGCGCCGTGTCGCCGTTGTGGACCAACTCGATCGCCTGCGCCGCAGTGGGATTGACCCAGCCCGTGCCGGTGGTGGGGATGACGACGAGGACCTTGCGGGAGAACGCGCCGGTCCGCTCGAGTTCGTCGATGACGATGTCCATGCGTTCGTCGGGGTCCTCGGCGGTCTCGAGTCCGGCGTAGACCCGGATCGGATCCTTGGCCGGGATGCCGTTGGCTGCCGTGAGTTCGTCGGCATCGAGGCCGCGGGACACGAAGTTCCGGCCCTCGTACCCGAGGGTGTCCCAGGGCGCCAGCGACTCCGGGCTCCCGGACTTCTCCGGGTCGAGCGGCTGCTCGACGCCGTCGCGAGTGGTCGAATTCTGCAGGCTGAACGCCGCGTTCGTGGCCGCGTAGATGCCGCGCATCAGGACACCGTCGACGAGCAGGAAGAACAGCACCGTCACGATGAGGATGCCGACGGTGGTGGCCGTCGGGATCGCGAGGTGCCACCGCCGGATGAGTCGTCCCGCGATCCACCGCACCAGTTCACGCGCCAGCCGCCACGCCGAGATGATCGCCGCACCCACGAGCAGGCTCAGGCCACCGGTGCGGATGTAGCCCGTGGTGGTGGTGCCCTCCGCCCCCATCAGCGCGGCGAGTTCACGCTGCCACGCCGCGGAGTACGCGAGCATCACGAGACTCACCGACACGCACGTCACCGTCACGAGTACGCGCAGGCCCGTGGACCACGGCTCCGGCAGCGGCCACCACGACCGATTCTTCAGGACGTAGCGGCGGACCAGCCAGCCGATCGCCGTGCCCACCGCGTAACCGATCGCGGCATTGATGCCGCCGATCAGCCCCTGGAACAGCCAGTCGCGGGGCAGCAGCGACGGCGTCAGCGACCAGCAGAAGAACAGCGTCGCGAACGCGATGCCGGTGAAGTCGAGGCGAAGGAAACGCCAGGTCCGATCGAGTCGGGGACCGTGGAGGAGTGCAGGATCGACTAGCCGCGAGAGTTCCCGCGGCCCCCTGTCAACCCTCTCCAACGCCCCCGATTCGACCATTCATCACCCGAACAATGCCGGCAGAGTTCCCTCGAACGTCGTGCGCAGTTCGGCGAGCGAGACCGAGAACTGGCCCTGGACCTCGACGGAATCGGAGCCCTCGTCGACCACACCGATGCGCACCCACGGGAGGTTACGGGCCGTGCACATACCCGTAAAGCGAGTTTCCTCGGTGCGCGGGACCGCGACGAGCACCCGGCCCGAAGACTCCGAGAACAGGGTGACGAACGGATCTGCGTCGTCGGGAAGCAGGATGCGGCAGCCCGTCTCCCCGGCCAGCGCGGCCTCGACGACGGCCTGCGCGAGGCCACCCTCGGACAGGTCGTGCGCCGCGGACACCAGTCCGTCGCGGGAGGCCGCGAGGAGGATGTCGGCCAGCAACTGCTCCCGGTCGAGGTCGACCTTCGGCGGCACGCCGCCGAGGTGGCCGTGCTCGACCTGCGACCAGATGGACCCGTCGAACTCGTCGCGGGTGTCGCCGAGCAGGATCAGCGTCTCGCCCGGTTCCAGTCCGAGACCGGTGGGGATGCGGCGGTGCACGTCGTCGATGACGCCGAGCACGGCCACCACCGGGGTGGGCAGGATCGCGGTGGAACCGGTCTGGTTGTAGAAGCTGACGTTGCCGCCGGTGACGGGGATGCCGAGCTTCGCGCAGCCGTCCGCCAGACCGCGGACGGCCTGCTGGAACTGCCACATGACGCCCGGGTCCTCGGGGGATCCGAAGTTCAGGCAGTTGCTGACGGCTTTGGGGGTGGCGCCGGTGACGGCGACGTTGCGGAATGCCTCGGCGAGTGCGAGCTGCGCACCGGTGTACGGGTCGAGCGAGGTGTAGCGGCCGGACGCGTCGGTGGCGAGCGCGATGCCGCGGCCCGTCTTCTCGTCGACGCGGATCACACCGGAGTCGGCGTTCTCGGCGAGGACGGTGTTGCCGCGCACGTAGCGGTCGTACTGCTCGGTGATCCACTTGCGGCTGCACAGCGCCGGGGACGCGAGCATCTTCAGCAGCGTCGCCTTCAGTTCGTCGGCGGACTCCGGGCGCTTCAGGCCGGCGGTGGTGTTCGCGACCAGGGCGTCCTGGCTCGCGGGACGCTGCACGGGGCGCTCGTACACGGGGCCCTCGTGGGCGACGGTGCGCGGCGGCACGTCGACGACGGTCTCGCCGTGCCAGGAGATGGTGAGCCGGTCGCCGTCGGTGACCTCACCGATGTCGGTGGCGAGGACGTCCCACTTCTTGCAGACCTCCATGAACGCGTCGACGTTCTCGGGGGTGACGACCGCGCACATGCGTTCCTGCGACTCGCTGGACAGCACCTCGGCGGCGGTCATGCCGGTGGCCCGCATCGGGACCTGCTCGAGGTTGATGTGCATGCCGCCGTCGCCGGCCGCGGCCAGCTCGGACGTGGCGCAGGACAGCCCGGCGCCGCCGAGGTCCTGAATGCCGACCACGAGCTTCGCGGCGTACAGCTCGAGACAGCACTCGATGAGCACCTTCTCGGTGAACGGGTCACCCACCTGCACGGCAGGCAGCTTCTTCCGGCCGGTACCACTTTCGTCGCCGTCGAACGTCTCCGACGCCAGCACGGACACGCCGCCGATGCCGTCGAGGCCGGTGCGCGCACCGAACAGGATGATCTTGTTGCCGGCGCCGGACGCGAACGCGAGGTGCAGGTCCTCGACGCGCATCGTGCCGGCGCACAGGGCGTTGACCAGGGGGTTACCGGCGTACGACTCGTCGAACACGGTCTCGCCCCCGATGTTGGGGAGGCCGAGCGAGTTGCCGTAGCCGCCGACACCGCGCACGACACCGTCGACGACGCGACGGGTGTCGGGGGCGTCCGCAGCACCGAAACGCAGCTGGTCCATCACGGCGATGGGCCGCGCGCCCATGGCCATGATGTCGCGGACGATGCCACCGACGCCGGTGGCCGCGCCCTGGTAGGGCTCCACGTAGGAGGGGTGGTTGTGGCTCTCGACCTTGAACGTGACCGCCCAACCGTCGCCGATGTCGACGACGCCGGCGTTCTCGCCGATGCCCGCGAGCATCGAGGACCGCATCTCGTCGGTCGTGGTCTCACCGAAGTACTTCAGGTGCACCTTGGACGACTTGTAGGAGCAGTGCTCACTCCACATCACCGAGTACATCGCGAGCTCGGCCTCGGTGGGGCGCCGGCCCAGGATCTCCTTGATGCGGGCGTACTCGTCGTCCTTGAGACCCAGCTCCTTGAAAGGCTGTGCGACGTCGGGGGTCGCGGTGGCGGCGGTGACGGTATCGACCGGGTGTGCTGACACTGGAGGTGGGGTCCCTTCCCTACGGGAGTCAAGAGAGGCAAGCCGGGAGTCACGGTCGGCGCAAGCCGGGTGGCGACGAGCCGTACGTCAGTCTATCCGGCGGCTCGTTCCGGCACCGACCTGGCGCTCCTCGCCCCTCCCCGTCACGCCGTCGGTGTGAGGAAGGCCGCAAGAGCGTCGGAATAGGCACGCACGTCACGAGCGCCCATCAGCTCCCGAGAGGAATGCATTCCGAGCTGCGCGGCGCCGACGTCGACGGTGCTCAGCCCCGTCCTGGACGCGGTGATCGGGCCGATGGTCGAACCGCACGGCAGATCGGCCCGGTGCACGTACCGCTGCAGCGGCACACCGGCCTGATCGCAGGCGAGCGCGAACGCACCGGCCCCGGCCGCGTCGGTGGCGTAGCGCAGGTTCTGGTTGACCTTGAGCACCGGTCCCCCGTTGACGGCGATGTGGTGGGCGGGCTCGTGCCGGTCCGGGTAGTTGGGGTGGGTCGCGTGCGCCATGTCCCCGGACGCGCAGATCGACCCCGCCATCGTCTGCAGGAATTCTTCGCGACCACCTCCGCGACCGAGGACGATGCGCTCGAGGACGGTGCTCAGCAGATCGGAGAATGCGCCCCGATCGGACATGCTCCCCACCTCCTCGTGGTCGAACAGCGCGAGCACCGGCACCTGATCCCCGGGACGTTCGGCCGCCGACAGCAGCGCCTGGGTGCCCGCGTAGCAAGTGCCCTGGTTGTCGAGCCGCGGCGCGCTGACGAGGTCCTGTTCGGTTCCGACCAGGGCGCTGGGCGCGAGATCGTGGGTCATCAGTTCCCACCCGAGCACCGCGTCGGCGGGCACCTCCGCCCGCTCGGCGACGAAGTCGATGAACGACCGGCGTTCGGTGCCCACACCCCACACCCCGTTGAGGTGACGCTGTGGGTCGAGGTGCACGCCCTTGCGGTCCTCGGACAGGTGGATCGCCAGTTGCGGGACGCGCAGGATCGGGTCGTCGACGCGGACGAGCTTCTCCTCCACCGTGTTGCCCGCCCGCACGCTCAGCCGACCGGAGATGCCCAGGTCGCGGTCGAGCCACGAGTTGAGCCACGCGCCGCCGTACGGTTCGAGACCCACCAGCTGCCACCCCGCCGACGAGAGGTCGGGGTGCTGCTTGACGCGCAGGTTCGGGCTGTCGGTGTGCCCGCCGACGATGCGGAACGGCGCCGTCCGGCCCACCCCCTCGGTGCTCCATGCGATGAGGGATCCACCGCGCACCAGGAAGTACCGGCCGGGCTCGCCGGGCCACGAGTCGGTCTCGTGCAACTCGGTGAAACCGTTGCCGGTCAGCAACATCGACACCGTCGCGCACACATGGAACGGCGACGGTGAGGCATCGACGAAGGTGCAGAGTCCCTGGGCGTCGGCCCACGTGGTGGAAGGCATGGGGTCAATCATGCAGGACCCGCTGTCACGGGTGGGGATCCGAGACGCAGAACTGGTTGCCGTCGGGATCGGCGAGCGTGACCCATCGGAAACCGCCCATCTCGTGCTGCGCGACCTCCGTCGCGCCGTCGGCACTCAGCCTGCCGATCTCGCCGTCGAGGTCCTCGGACGCCAGGTCGAGGTGGATGCGGTTCTTCCCCGGAGTGGGATCGTCGACCTTCTGGAACGCCAGCTTCTGGGCGGAATCCGGGAGGGCGACGACGTAGAACCAGCCGTCGTTCTCCTGCTCGATCGTGCCCGCCGTCTGCTTCGCCCACCACTTCGCGAGCGGCCCCGGGTCGGTGGTGTCGAACGTGATCATGCCGAGTGTGAGTGCCATGCCCGCAGAGTAGACGTGACCACCGACACGGTTCGCGGCTTCACAGGAACTCCTCGACGACCCGGACGGCGGCGTCCACTCCACCGGCAGAACGCAACTCGGCGGCGAGCTCCGCGCTGCGGCGACGGACCGGCTCGGCGTCGACCCGGGTGAGCGCGTCCCGCAATCCGGCCGCGGACACCTCCGAACTGTCCACGCGCACCGCCACTCCCGCGGCGACGAGCGCGTCGGCGTTCTCGAACTGGTCGGTGGCCTGCGGCGCGGCGATCATCGGGGTCCCCGTGAACATGCCCTCGCTGGACCCGCCCATGCCGGCGTGGGTGAGGAACGCGTCGGCCTGCCCCAGGATGTCGAACTGCGGCACCCAGCGGTGGACCTCGACGTTGCCGGGCACGGTGCCGAGTTCGCCGACGTCGACGTGCTGCCCGATCTGCAGGACGACGTGCCAGCCGTCGAGGTCGCCGAACGCCTCGATGCAGCGGCGGTAGAAGTCGGCGTGATCGGTGAACGCGGTGCCGAGCGAGACGAGCAGCACCTTGCCCGCGCCCGCCGGGCGCTCCCACCGGCCGTCGGCGGACCGCCGGGTGGGCAGCGCCGGTCCGACGAACGTGTAGACGTCCTCGTTCACGCGGTCGGCGTTGGGCTGCATCGATTTCGCGATCAGCACCACCGCCCGGGCCGGGCGCCCGTAGAACTCGTCCGGGTCGGTCTCGACCCCGTTGTCCCGCAGCAGTTTCCCCTGCCGTTCGTACAGTGCGGCACCGCGCGGGTCGGCGCGCATGGTGTCCACGAACGATTTCATGTCGTCCTCGTAGCCCTCCCAGGCCACATACGTCGGCGACAGTTGCACGATCGGCACGCCCCATTCCTCGGCGAGGACGCGGGCGGGACCTCCCGCGATGTCGTAGAGGAACAGGTCGGGGCGGTCGTGCTCGTACAGCCTCCGCAGTTGCGGCAGCATCGACTCGTACTCGGCCTGGAACAGGGTGAGGTGATCGATGGTGTCGCCGTCCCAGGACTTCCCGGACTCGTCCGCCGCGCCCGCGGTGTTCACGCGCGGCAACGTCGAGGCGTACTCCTTGAATTCCGCCCCGGTGCTCTCGACGACGTCCCTCACGGCGGCGTCGTTGGCGTACGTCACGCGATGCCCGCGTGCAACGAGTTCTCGGAGAATCTCCAGGCTGGGGTTGACGTGCCCGGGCGCCGGGATGCTGACCATGGCGATGTGTGAGCGGGTCATCTTCATCCTTTCGAGACGGAACGGTCCGTCTCGCTACATGGTGACATCGGGCCGCAGGCGAGTCAAGACGATACGTCTCGTCTGATCTAGGATCCGTTCATGCCATCCGCCGACAATCCCCGCCGATCCGAACGGTCCCGGGGCGCGATCCTGCAGGCCACCCAGGAGCTGATCCGCGAGCAGCCCTACGCGAAAATCAGCATCGAAGGCATCGCCGCACGCGCGAAGGTCGGAAAGCAGACCATCTATCGCTGGTGGCGGTCCAAGGGCGCACTCGTCGTGGACGCCCTGCACGAACAGAACGCGGCCGGCGCCGAGGAAGCCCTGGCCCTGCCCGACACCGGTGACCTCGCCGCCGACATGAGACTGGTGCTGCGCGCCACCGTCGACGAGTTCACGTCTCCCGATTTCGAACCGCTGTTCCGGGCGCTGTCCATCGAATCGCTGCAGGACACGGCCCTGCGGGAACAGATCGTCGAACGGATCTACCGGCCGCAGTTCGAGTTCGTCGCCGCGCGGTTCCGCTCGGCACAGGACGCCGGGCAGGTGCGGTCCGACGTCGACGTCGCGCTGGCCTTCGAGTTGTTCATGGCACCGATGTTCTACCGCTGGCAGTCCGGAGCCCACCCCCTCACCCACGAGCACGCGGACGCCGTCGTCGACCTGGCGATGCGCGCCCTCGCACCCTGAATCCAGGTCAGCGAGCGTCCTCGACGAACCCGAAATCGCCGTGCGCGAGGTCCTCGACGTGGACCACGCGCCCGGACGCGTCGGCCAGGGGGATCTTCCAGTTCGAATACTGGGTCTCGTCGGTACCCGGCTGATTCTGGATGCGGTACTCCCCCACCAGGTCGGCGAGCGCGACACCCGACAGCAGCGACGGACTCCGGGCGATCAGCCGGTACAGCGCCTTCACGGTGTCGGGGATCGACGCGTCGTCCGCCAGCAATCCGCGGTCGCGCGCCAGTTGCAGGACGGCCTCACGCTGGTGCGCGTCGTGTTCCTTCTCCAGTTCGAGGTCGCGTTCGAGGAGCCCGAGCCGTGACCGCAATTCGATGTGCTCGCCGGCGAGGTAGCCGGCGGTCGGCGGAAGGTCGTGTGTGGTCACGGATGTCAGGCACAGCGTCCGGTACTCCTCCGGCGGCGTCGGCCGCTCGCCGTCGTGTTCGAACCACAGGATCGAGGTCCCGAGGATGCCGCGCTCGGCGAGGTAGTCCTGCACCGCGGGTTCGAACACCCCGAGGTCCTCGCCGATCACCACGGCGCCTGCTCGCTCCGCCTCGAGCGCGAGGATCCCGATGAGCGCCTCGTGGTCGTACGTGACGTACGTTCCGTCGGCGGGCGTCTGCGCGTCGGCGGGGATCCACCACAGCCGGAACAACCCCAGTATGTGGTCGACCCGCAGGCCGCCCGCATGCTTCAGGACGGTGCGCAGCATGTCGCGGTACGGGGCGTACCCCAGTTCCGCCAGCCGATCCGGCCGCCACGGCGGCTGATTCCACTGCTGGCCCTGCTGATTGAAGTCGTCGGGAGGAGCGCCGACGGTAATGCCCTCCGCCAGAGCCGTTCCCAGCGACCACGCGTCCGCACCCCCGCGCTGCACGCCGACGGCCAGATCGTGCACGATCCCGATGTCCATGCCCGCCGCGCGGGCCGCGGTCTGTGCGGCGGAAAGCTGTTCGTCGCACACCCACTGCAGCCACGAGTAGAACTCGACCCGCGGCGCGAGCTTGCGCCGCTGCGCCTGCACCCAGTCGCTGTCCGGTGCTTGCGCTTTCGTCCGCCACCGGGGGTCGTCGGGCGGCAGTTTCTCGGTGAGCGCGCACCACGTGGCGAAGTCCCGCAGGCCGTCGCCCTCGACGCGGCAGAACTCCTCGAACGCGTGCTGCCTGCTCGGGCTGCGCTCGACCAGGAAGATCCGTTCGAGCACCCGGAGTTTGGCCCGGTACGACGGGTTGCGCGCTATCCGGTCGGACCGGTCGTTCGCCCGCGCGAATCGCGCTGCGGCGTCGCGCATCCGCGCATGACGTCGCGTCGACAGGTACGCCGTCTCCGGGATGTCCTCGACGCGGATGTACAGCGGATTGACGTAGCGGCGGGTGGTCGGCAGGTACGGCGACGCCTCGATCGGGGGCCGGGGCTGCGCCGCATGCAGCGGATTGACGAGAACGTAGTCGGCGCCGTGGACGGAACCGAAGATCGACGCGAGATCCGCGAGGTCGCCGAAATCCCCCACACCCCACGAACGACGCGACCGGATCGAGTACAACTGCGTGAGCACACCCCACCGCCTGCGGTCGCGCAGAGCGTCGGACGTGGTCAACCGCGCCGGCGTCACCACGAGCGTGCACGACGAGGAGGTGCCCGCAGTGGATGCACGGACCGTGTGCCACCCGCACGGAACCCCGGAGGGCACGGCGAATGTCGCGCGCCCCACCAGAACACCGTCGACCTCCCGCGGATCGACCCACACCTGGAGTTGGCGGGCCCGGACGGTCCCGCCCGACTCGGTGTCGATGGTGACGTCCACGTTCTCGCCGTGCGGGACGTGGACCACGAAACGGGTCTCGGATCCGTCCGTTCCGACGACGACGGGCGGCAGCATCCGCCGCCACGGCGCCACCTCGCACTCGGACAGGGCGCGCCGCACCTCGTCCTCCGTTGTGGCGGGGACGTCGAGCGCTGCGAGGACGCTGCGGAGCGTGTCGTCTCCCACGTCGTGACGCTGCTTGTCCCAACCCTGGTACGACGTCGCCACCCCGTGCCGGGCCGCGAGATCACGCAACTGCTCGGTGTACGTCACCCGTCGATCGTGCCAGTTCCCCTCGGGTTCCGCGCGTCTTCCGGACCGCCGCCGGGGCCGTCGGACCCGACTGCGTGATTGGCGCCGCGGCGCTTGGGGTAACTGTTCGGTAATCAGACGCACGGCGTCCACGGTGAGCGCCCGGTGGCACTCGGTTGGTGTACGCCGATGCGCCCGGCAACCGAGGAGTCTTCAATGCTGCTACGTCTTCCCGGAGTCTATCGCCCGCAACACGATACGCAGTTGCTGGCCGGTGTCCTGGCGGCGGAGCCACTCGGTCCCCACTCCCGGGTGCTCGATCTGTGCGCCGGGACCGGTGCGCTGAGCGTGGCCGCCGCGGCCGCCGGTGCGGGCAGGGTGACCGCGGTGGACGTGTCGAGGCGGGCGGCGATCAGCATCCGGCTCAATGCGCTCGCCCGCGGGCACCGGATCCGGGTGATCCACGGAGACCTCACCGAACACGTCCGCGAAGATCGGTTCGACCTCGTCGTGTCCAACCCGCCGTACGTCCCGGCGCCCGTCGACACCGTGCCCGACCGCGGTCCGGCGCGCGCCTGGGACGCGGGAAAGAATGGTCGCGCGCTGCTCGACCGGATCTGCCTCCAGGCCCCCGACTTGCTCGTCGACGGCGGGGTTCTGCTACTGGCGCAGTCCGGCCTGAGCGGAGTCGAGAAGACGCTGACGATGCTCGAGGAACAGAACATGACGGTGGACGTCGCCGCGACGGCCGAGATCCCGTTCGGACCCGTCCTCGTCGAACGGCGGGAGATGCTCGAGCGTCGAGGGCTCATCGAGGCCGGTCAGACGCTCGAGGAAATCGTGGTGATCCGCGCCGTCAAATAGGCGCGGGAGCCCGGGCGGCGCCGTGCGTGGCCGAGGCCCGCACGGCGCCGATCGGATCAGGCGGAGATGACGCTGTCGAGCACGGAATAGAACATGCCGAGTCCGTCGTCGCTGGGCCCGGTGAGGGCTTCGGTGGCGTGCTCGGGGTGCGGCATGAGGCCCACCACGCGGCCGTTGGCCGAAGAGATGCCCGCGATGCCGCGCTGCGAACCGTTCGGGTTGTCGCCGACGTAGCGGAACACCACGCGGCCCTCACCCTCGAGTTCGTCGAGGACGTTCGCCGAAGCCTGGTAGCGGCCCTCGCCGGACTTGAGCGGGATGAGGATCTCCGCACCCGTCTCGTAGCGGGACGTCCACGCCGTCGACGTGGCCTCGACCTTCAGCCACTCGTCGCGGCAGATGAAGTGCAGGCCCTCGTTGCGGGTGAGCGCGCCGGGCAGCAGGCCCGCCTCGCACAGAACCTGGAAGCCGTTGCAGATGCCGAGGACGGGCATGCCGCCCTGCGCGGCCTGGACGACCTTGCCCATGACGGGCGCGAACCGCGCGATGGCGCCGCACCGCAGGTAGTCGCCGTAGGAGAAGCCACCGGGGACGATGACGGCGTCGACACCCTTGAGGTCGGCGTCGCCGTGCCACAGGCTCACGGCCTCGCCGCCGGCGAGGGTCACCGCGCGGGCGGCGTCGACGTCGTCGAGGGTGCCGGGGAAAGTGATGACTCCGACGCGGGCGCTCATGCTTCGACGCGCCTCACGGTCCAGTCCTCGATCACCGTGTTGGCCAGCAGGGCCTCGGCGATCTTCTCGAGCTGAGCGTCGTCGACACTGCCGTCGACCTCCAGCTCGAAGCGCTTGCCCTGACGGACATCGGAAACTCCAGCGAAGCCGAGCCGCGGCAGCGCTCCGACAATGGCCTGCCCCTGGGGGTCGAGAATCTCGGCCTTGGGCATGACTTCGACGACGACACGGGCCACGTGCTGCTCCTTGTAGTAGTGCGCGAGCCCAGAGTGGAACACCGGGCACCCGGAAGTTTACCGGGCTACCTGCCTGCGGTTCGCATCGGACGAACGGGACGAGCCATGCGTGCAGGCGCATACTCGAATTCATGCGACTGACTCACTTCGGCCACAGCTGCGTCCTCGTCGAGTTGAACGGTTCCACCATCCTCTTCGATCCGGGCAACTTCTCGCACGGATTCGAGGGCATCACCGGACTGGACGCGATCCTGGTCACCCACCAGCACCCGGACCACGTCGACCAGCAGCGACTGCCCGCCCTCGTCGAGGCGAACCCCGGCGCGGCGCTGTACTCCGACCCGCAGACCGCGGCGCAACTCGGCGGCGCATGGACGGGGGTGCACGCCGGCGACGAATTCGACATCGGCGACGTGCACGTCACCGGCACCGGTGGGGCGCACGCGGTGATCCACCCCGACATCCCGGTGATCGACAACACGGCGTTCCTCCTCGGCGACGCCACCAACCCGGCCCGGCTGATGCACCCCGGCGACTCCCTGTTCGTCCCCGAGCAGAAGGTCGACGTGCTGGCGCTGCCCGCCGCCGCGCCGTGGCTGAAGATCTCCGAGGCCATCGACTACCTGCGCGCCGTCGCACCGCGGGTCGCGGTGCCCATCCACCAGGCGATCATCGCGAACGAGGCCACCGGCATCTTCTACGGCCGCTACACGGACATGGCGCCCGAGGGCACCGAGTTCCGCACGATGCCGAGCGAGTCCAGCGTCGAGGTGGCCTGACGGCCCCGTGAGTACTTGTTAACCGCCGGCGGTTAACAAGTACTCACGGGTCAGGCGGCACCGATCTGCGAAATCCGCCGCTCCCAGCGGTACACGTCGGGCCGTGCGTCGTGGAAGAGCGCGAGGTCGACGGCGTCGAGCATCGCCTGCCGCGGACCCGACGTGCCCAACTGCTTGGCGGTGACGGCGAGGCGCACCACGCCCCCGCGTTTGGCGGTGCGGCCGGAGCCGAGGACAAGGGCCCGGCACCACCACGGTTCGGCGCGGAATCCCTCCCCGATCCCCAGTACCCGCGACCGCACCGACGTCCCGCGGTCGAGGTCGTGGACGGCGGTCATCCCGGCGAGCAGCCGGAACCCGGCGGACGGCAGTGCCGTCACGGCGCCCTGCGACGCCAGCCAGCGGGGCGGGGCGAACAGCCTGGTGCGCAGCCCGGTCTGCTCCATCACCCGGTCGGCCGCGAGCAGTCGCAGCCGCGCCTCGTGCTCGGGCAGCGCGGCGAACTCGGCCCGGCGGCGCTTGGTGGCGGCCTGGTCGTATCCGTGCAGGACGACGGCGTCGCCGCGGGATCGGCGCGCGCGGAGCCAGTCCTGCGTCGCGGGGTCGTTGACCAGTCGATACTTGTCTTTCAGGCGTGGGGCGACGAGCAGCGACAGCGGCACGCCGCGCGCATCCATCTCCTCGGCGAACGCGGCCGCGAAGTCGCGCGTCTCGTCCTTGATCCCCGACACCGACACGATCAGCTGTCCGGTCATGGCACCAGCGTGACAGGTGAACGTGAACACAGGGCAAAGCTCGTGCGCCTTTCCGGTAGTGGGAGCTACCGGAAAGGCGCACGAGCGGCGGAGCCGCCTACTTCGGCAGGACGGCCTCGATGGCCTCGACGACCTCGGGGGCGTCGGGTTCGGTGCGGGGACGGAACCGCTTGACGACGGTGCCGTCGGGTGCGACGAGGAACTTCTCGAAGTTCCACTGGATGTCGCCGGCGGCGCCTTCGGCGTCGGTGGCCTTGGTCAGTTCCTCGTAGAGCGGGTGCCGGTTGTCGCCGTTCACCTCGATCTTCTCGAGCAGTGGGAACGTGACGCCGTAGGTGGTGGAGCAGAAGGTTTCGATCTCTTCGGCGGTGCCGGGTTCTTGACCCATGAACTGGTTGCACGGGACGCCGATCACGGTCAGGCCGCGGTCGGCGTAGTCGGTGGCGAGCTTCTCGAGGCCCTTGTACTGCGGGGTGAGTCCACACTTCGAGGCGACGTTCACCACGAGGACGGCGCGGCCGTCGTATTCGCCGAGGGACGTCGGCGCGCCGCCGAGTGTGTTGATGCCGATGTTCTGAACAGGAGTCGTCATGCGCACCAACGTAGCCAACAAACGTCTGTGCGCCCAGGCTTCGAATCGCCCGGGCGCACAGAGGTTTCCTTTCGGAGGGGTGTCAGCTCTTCACGAGTACCTTCTGCTCGCCGCCGGCAGGGCTCTCGGTGACCTGCTCTTCGGCGACGTCGCCGTGGCCGTCGTCGACCATCGTGGACTCGTCGAACGGGAGCTTGCCGTCGAGGACGGTGCGGACGCGCTCGTTGTCGATCGTGTTGGTCCAGGAACCGACGAGCAGGGTGGCGACGGCGTTACCGGAGAAGTTCGTGACCGCGCGGGCCTCGGACATGAACCGGTCGATACCGACGATGAGGCCGACGCCGTCGAGCAGTTCGGGACGGTGGCTCTGCAGGCCGCCCGCGAGGGTGGCGAGCCCGGCGCCGCTGACTCCGGCAGCACCCTTGGACGCGATGATCATGAACACCAGCAGCGACAGCTGCTCGGGGAAGGACAGCGGCTGGCCCATCGCGTCGGCGATGAAGATCGAGGCCATGGTCAGGTAGATCGCGGTGCCGTCGAGGTTGAACGAGTAGCCGGTGGGGACGACGACACCGACGGTGGTGCGCTCGACGCCGACGTGCTCCATCTTGGCGATCAGGCGGGGCAGGGCCGACTCGGACGAGGAGGTGGCGAAGATCAGCAGGTACTCACGGGCCAGGTACCGGACCAGCTTGAAGATCGAAACGCCTGCAACGACGCGGAGCACGGATCCGAGGACACCGAACACGAAGATCAAGCAGGTCAGGTAAAAGCCGAGCATGAGGGTGGCGAGCTGGACGACGGCGCCGAGACCGGTCTGGCCGACGACGTTCGCGATGGCACCGAACGCACCGATCGGGGCGAGCCACAGGATCATCGACAGGATCTTGAAGACGAGCTTCTGGACGGAGCCGACAGCGCGGAGGATCGGTTCACCCTGCTTGCCGAGGGCCTGCAGCCCGAAGCCGACGAGCAGCGCGACGAACAGGGTCTGCAGCACGCTTCCCTCGGTCAGCGCCGACATCAGCGACGTGGGGATGATCGACTGGAGGAAGTCCATGGTGCCGCCGGCGCCGTGGGCATTCTCGGCGAGCGCCGCGCCGGTGCTCGCGGTGTCGGCGCTGATGTTCAGGCCGGTCCCCGGGTCGAGCAGGTTGCCCACGACCAGGCCGATGCCGAGGGCGACGGTCGACATGCCGATGAAGTAGGTGAGGGCGAGTCCGCCGACCTTGCCGACCTTCGCGGCGGCCTTCACCGATCCGATGCCGAGCACGATCGTGCAGAAGATGACCGGGCTGATCATCATCTTGATCAGGTCGACGAACATCGTGCCGAGCACGCCGAGCGACTTGCCGACTCCCGGAGCCAGCCACCCCACGAGGATGCCCGCGACGACGGCGACGATGACCCCCATGTACAACCAGTGGGTCCGGTCGCGTTTCTTCGTCTTCCCTGTCGCAGTACTCATGGGATTGTCCTCCAATTCGAGTGGCAAGCTGATCGGTGAGGCCGGCTAGTGACCGCGATCACGTCTTGGAAGAATCTTCTAAGCGATCGCTTGGCTGGTGAAGTTTGTGTTCATTACGTTCAGGAGAAAATGCATTGCCTCACCACCCGCCGAGACGGCCCATGAGCGTCGCGAGGCAGCTCTTTCTCCTCCAGCTCGTGGTGTTGGTGCTGGTCATCGCGGCCGGGACGGCACTGGCCATCGTCGACCAGCGTCGCGACAGCGACGAGACCACCCGGCGGGCCGTCACCGCTGTCGCCACCACGCTCGCGCTGTCGGACGGCACCGTGGAGGCGTTGCGCTCCCCCGACCCGACGGCGGTGCTCCAGCCGCAGACCGAGCGGATCCGCGCCGCGACGGGCACCGATTTCATCGTCGTGATGACCCCCGCCGGCATCCGGTTCACGCACACCAACCCGGAGCTGATCGGCGGCGTGTTCTCCGGGAACATCGAGCGTGCGCTCCGCGGGGAGACGTTCACCGAGACGTACGCCGGTTCGCTGGGACCTTCGATCCGGGCCGTGACGCCGGTGTACGACGGCGACCGGATCGCGGGCCTGGTGTCCGTCGGCGTCACCCGGGCGAAGATCGGCGACCAGTTCGCCGCGAGCCTGCCGACCATCTTCGCGGTCGCCGCGATCGGTCTGGCGGTGTCGGCGGCCGGTTCGTTCCTGCTGAGCAGGCGCTTGCGTCGTCAGACGCTGGGGATGGCGCCGGACGAGCTGCGGCAGATGTACGAGCACCACGACGCCGTCCTGCACTCGATCGGCGAGGGTCTGGTGGTCCTCGGCCGCGACAGCGGTGACACGGCGCGGGCCGAGGTGGTCAACGACGAGGCGCGCCGGCTCCTCGGCCTCCCGGAGGGCCCCGTCCCGGTGGCCGCGCTGCCGGAGTCGCTGCGGCAGTCGCAGGAGGGCGATTCCCGGGACGAGGTGCACGTGACCGCGGACCGCGTGCTGCTGGTCAGCCGGGAACCCGTGACGTGGGAGGGGCAGCGGCTCGGCACGGTGCTGACCCTGCGCGATCGCACCGAATTGCAAAGCATCATGGGCGAACTCGACTCCGTCCGCGGTTTCGCGGAGTCGCTGCGGTCGCAGGCCCACGAATCGGCGAACCGCCTGCACACGATCATCACGATGGTCGAACTGGGCCGTTACGACGACGCGATCGCGTTCGCCACCGAGGATCTGCGGTTGTCGCAGGAGCTGATCGACCGCCTGATGGCGGCGGTGCACGAACCGGCGCTGGCCGCACTGCTGCTCGGCAAGGTGGGGGTGGCCGCGGAGCGGGGAGTCGACCTCACCGTCACCGAGGACACCGCCCTCGGGCCCGTGGCGCCGCTCAGTGCGCGTGAACTCGTCACGCTGGTGGGTAATCTCGTGGACAATGCGATCGACGCCGCCCGCGGCGCGGCAGGATCCCCCGGAGAGGATGCGTGGGTGGAAGTGACGGTCCGTCAGCAGGATTCGACGATGGTGGTGCAGGTGGCCGACAGCGGGCCCGGCATTCCCGCCGACGAACTCGACAAGGCGGTCACGCGCGGCTATTCCACCAAGTCGGGTCAGCGCGGACTGGGGCTGGCGCTGGTCGCGCAGGTGGTGGCCCGGCACGGCGGGACGATCCGCACGGAGCCGTCGCTCGGATCGATGATCGTCGTCGAGATCCCGATCGAAGGGGCCGCCTCGTGATCCGGGTGATGATCGTCGAGGACGAACCGCTCATCGCCGAGGCGCATCGCGCGTATGTGGAACGCGTTCCGGGCTTTTCGGTCCACACCGTCGTTCACGACGGCAGCGGGGCCATGCGCGCGGTCGCCGCCGCGAACGCCGGCGACGACCCCATCGATCTGGTGCTGCTCGACATCGGCCTGCCGGACGCGAGCGGACTCGACGTCGCCGCGGCGTTGAGCGGCGTGCGACCGAGTCCCGACGTGATCGCCGTGACCTCGGCCCGCGACCTCGAGATGGTCCGCACCGCCGTGGCGCGCGGGATCGCGCTGTATCTCCTGAAACCGTTCACGTTCGCGGCGTTCCGCGACAAACTGGAGCGGTACCGGGAATTCCGCGACGCGCTGCCCGCCGGCAGCAACGCGCTGAGTCAGCACGACATCGACCGGGCCATGTCTGCCCTCCGCACCTCCGACGAGCGCGCGGCGTCCCCGAAAGGCGTTGCACCCCAGACCCTCGATCACGTCGCGGCCTGCGTCCGCGAGGCCGCCGGACCGCTGACGGCGGCCGAGGTGGCGGCAGGCATCGGGGTCTCCCGGGTCACGGCCTGGCGGTATCTCGAACGGCTCGCCGACGACGGTGTGCTCACCCGGCACACCGAGTACGGCCGGGCGGGGCGGCCCCAGGTCCGGTACGCGCTGCGCTGACCCTTTAACGAACCCGATAACTGTTGCCAAGACCATCAGTTCACGCGAGAGGTTGTGACCTGCATCACATCGGTGGACGATTGAGGGGAGTCACCTCCGGCTCGTCGTCACTCAGTCAAGGACCGTCACAATGTCTAGCAGAATTGCCACCACACTCGGCGCGATCGCATTGACCCTGTCACTCGGCGCTCTCGCTGCCCCCGCAGCCGTCGCCGCACCCGCCGCCCCGTCACCGACACCGGCAGTCGGTTCCGTCGCGGTCTGCCTCAACCTGCCCCTGGGGTCGGCCAGCATCAGCTTCTGCATCTGAGTCCGGCGAGACGGAAAGTCCACTGACAAGCCGACTTCCGCCTCGCCCGCCGACGCGAACCACACGCCGAGGTCGGAACCCCGGCGCGGGTGGCGCAGTACCTAGTTGCCGATCGTGTCGAGCACCCAGGCGAATTCGAACGCTACTTCCTTCCACTTCTCGTAGCGTCCGCTGACGCCGCCGTGCCCGGCGCTCATCTCCGTCTTGAGGAGAAGTGGCGAGTCACCGGTCTTGGTGGCCCGCAGTTTGGCGACCCACTTCGCCGGTTCGACGTACAGCACCCTGGTGTCGTTGATGCTGGTGATCGCCAGGATCGCCGGGTAGTCCTTGGCCTCGACGTTCTCGTACGGACTGTACGAGCGCATGTATTCGTAGACCTCTGCGTTCTCCAGCGGGTTGCCCCACTCGTCCCATTCGATGACCGTCAGCGGCAGCGAGGGGTCGAGGATCGACGTCAGCGGGTCCACGAAGGGCACGTTGGCGAGGATGCCGGCGAACAGCTCGGGAGCCAGGTTGGCCACCGCACCCATCAGCAGGCCGCCCGCGCTGCCGCCGTCGGCGACCAACTGCTGCGGTGTGGTGCGTCCGGTGTCGATCAAATGCCGTGCGCTCGAGACGAAATCGGTGAAGGTGTTCTTCTTCGTGAGCGTCTTGCCGGTCTCGTACCAGTGCCTGCCCATCTCGCCGCCGCCGCGCACGTGCGCGACCACGAACACCACGCCGCGGTCGAGCAGCGACAGCCGGGCGACCGAGAACGCGGGGTCCATGCTGGCCTCGTACGAGCCGTACCCGTAGAGGAGCGTCGGGGCGGGCGCCTCGGTGCCGTCCGTCTTGCGCCGGACGATCGAGAGCGGGATGCGCGTCCCGTCGTCGGCGACCGCCCAGTCGCGTTGCTGCTCGTAGTTGTCTGCGTCGAAGTCGCCGAGCACGGGCTGCGACTTGCGCAGCGCGAGTTCACCCGTCGACAGCACGTAGTCGAACACCTGGCCGGGCGTGATGAACGACGTGAACGCCATCCGCAGTGTCGGCTGCCGCCATTCCGGGTTGGCGCCGAGCCCGACGCTGAACAGTTCCTCGTCGAATTCGATCTCCGTGAACTCGCCGTAGCCGTTCTCGCCGAGCGGCCAGACGGCGAGCCGGGTCAACGCCTCCCGGCGGTACCCGAGCACCAGGTGATCGGCGAACGCGTCGACCTCCTCCAACCGCACGTCGGAGCGGTGCGGGATGAGGATGGTCAGCGACGTCGGGTCGGACACCGGCGCCTCGGCGAGCACGAAGTTCTCGGCCTTCTCACCGTCGACGACGTCGTTGTGCATGATCAGGAAGCGGTCTTCGCCGGCGACGACGGCGTGTTCGACGCCGTACTCGACGCCCTCGCGCCGCGGCAGCACCACCCGGAAGTCGCCCTCGGGATTCTCCGATTCGAGCACCCAGCCTTCGCTGGTGATCTTCGACCCCACCCAGATCATGAGGTACTTCTCGCTTCGGGTGGACCCGACCGACACCCAGAACCGCTCGTCGGGTTCGTAGAACACAGTGACGTCCTGCGCGCGGTCGGTGCCGAGCTTGTGCCGCCACACGGTGTCGGGACGCCAGGAGTCGTCGACGGTGAGATAGAAGACGTGGCTGTGGTCGATCGCCCAGGTGACGCCGGGGGCGGTGTCGGGGATCTCGTCGGGCAGCAGGTCCCCGGTCTCGAGGTTCTTGAACCGCAGCGTGTAGCGCTCGTCGCCGACCACGTCGACCGAGTACGCGAGGAGCGTGCCGTCGTGGCTGAGGGAGAAGGCGCCGACGGAGAAGAAGTCGTGGCCCTCGGCCTCGGCATTGCCGTCGAGCAGAACCTGCTCACCGGGCAGTTCGACGCCCGGGGTCAGTTCCGGCGGGGTCCAGTCGTCGGCGCCCGCGATCGGAGCCCGGCACTGGACGCCGTACTGCTTGCCCTCGATGGTGCGGGCGTAGTACCACCAGTCGCCCATGCGGGTGGGAACCGACATGTCGGTTTCCTGCGTGCGGGACTTGATCTCCTGGAAGATCTGGTCGCGGAGCGGCGCGAGATGCGCGGTCTGCTGCTCGGTGTACGCGTTCTCGGACTCGAGGTACGCGACGACCTCGGCGTCCTCCTTGGCGCGCAGCCACTCGTACTCGTCGACGAACGTGTGACCGTGGTGGACACGTTCGCTGGCGACCTTCTTCGCGACCGGCGGGGTGAGCTTCGCGCCTTCGGTGGTCATGGTTCAGCCCACCCAGTCCGCGAACGACAGACCCGAGATCCGCTCGTACGCCTCGATGTACCGCGCACGGGTCGCCTCCACGATCTCCGCGGGCAGCGGCGGCGGCGGGGTGTCGGATGCCCGGTCCCAGCCCGATTCGGGGCCGGTGAGCCAGTTGCGGACGAACTGCTTGTCGAAGCTCGGCTGCACCTTCCCGGCCTCGTAGCCGTCGGCGGGCCAGTACCGCGACGAGTCGGGGGTGAGGACCTCGTCGGCGAGAATCAGGTTGTTCTGCGCGTCCAGTCCGAATTCGAGTTTGGTGTCGGCGAGGATGATGCCCCGGTCCGCGGCGAAGTTGGAGGCCCGGCCGTAGACGTCGAGGGTGTCGTCGCGCAGCTTCACGGCCAGATCCTGACCGACCTTCTCGACCACGGCCTCGAAGCTGATGTTCTCGTCGTGCTCGCCGAGTTCGGCCTTGCTGGCGGGCGTGAAGATCGGGTCGGGAAGCTGACTCGCCTCCACCAGGCCCTCGGGCAGGGCGACTCCGCAGACCGCGCCGGTCTCGTTGTAGTCGATCAGCCCCGAGCCGGTGAGGTAGCCGCGGGCGACGCATTCGACGGGGACCATGTTCAGCTTCCGGACCACCAGCGCGCGGCCGAGGACCTCTTCGGGGATCCGGCTGTCGTCGGCTTCGCCGGCCAGGTGGTTGTTGCCGCCGAGGACGCCGAAGAAGAAGACGCTCATCGCGGTGAGCACCCGCCCCTTGTCCGGGATCGGGGTGCTGAGGACGTGGTCGTAGGCGGAGATCCGGTCGCTCGCGACCAACAGGAGGTGCTCGTCGTCGATCGTGTAGAGGTCGCGGACCTTGCCACCGGCCAGATGGGCGTATGAATCGAGTGAGGGGCGCACGGTGATCCAGCCTATCGGTCGGGCACCGACCGCCGGCCGCTGACCTTCGAGCTGGGGAGACCGCGCAGCCACCCACGCAACGGCCGCGGAACAGATTGCCGCCCGGTGTCGTTACCGTTGTTCAGGAACTCTTGTGAGCGCGGTAACGGGAAAAGGTGGCTAATGGCGACGGACACGGCCCAGGTGGACGTCGGATTCCGTTCGGAACGCGGACCGATTCTCGTGTCGCTGATGCTCACGACGTCGCTGGTCGCGCTCGACGCGACCATCATCTCCACCGCGGTGTTCACCATCGTCGGGGATCTCGGCGGGTTCACACAGTTCCCGTGGCTGTTTTCGATCTACCTGCTCACCCAGGCCGTGTCGGTGCCGATCTACGGCAAACTGGCCGACATCTTCGGCCGGAAACCGGTGATGCTCCTCGGCATCGCCCTGTTCGGCGTCGGCTCGGTGCTGTGCGGGGTCGCGTGGAGCATGCCCGCGCTCATCGCGTTCCGCGCGGTACAGGGACTCGGCGCCGGAGCGGTTCAGCCGATGAGCATGACCATCGCCGGCGACATCTACACCCTCGCCGAACGCGCCAAGGCCCAGGGCTACCTGGCCAGCGTGTGGGGAATGTCGGCGGTGGTCGGCCCGACCCTCGGCGGCCTGTTCTCCGAGTACCTGTCGTGGCGGTGGATCTTCTTCGTCAACATTCCCCTGTGCCTGCTCGCGGCCGTGATGCTGATCCGCAACTTCGACGAGAAGCGGGTGCGCACCCGGCGGTCCGTCGACTACGCCGGCGCCGGCATCCTGGCGGTCGGGGCGACGCTGCTCATCCTGGGACTCCTCGAAGGCGGGCAGGCCTGGGCGTGGAGTTCACCGGTCAGCCTCGGAATCTTCGCCGCGGGATTCGTGTTCCTCATCGCCTTCGTTCTCGTGGAACGACGCGCCGCCGAACCGGTGCTGCCGCTGTGGGTGTTCACCCGCAGGGTTCTCGCGGCGAGCAGCCTTGTCTCCCTGCTGGTCGGGGCCATCGTCCTCGGCCTGACCACTTACGTCCCCACGTTCGCCCAGGGCGTGCTCGGGACGGGCGCACTCGTGGCCGGGTTCGCGCTGGCCACGCTGACCATCGGCTGGCCGATCGCCGCGTCGCAGTCCGGTCGGGTGTACCTGCGTTTCGGCTTCCGTGTCACCGCCACCGCGGGCAGCCTGCTGGTCGTCGCGGGCACCGCACTCACCCTGGCCCTGTCCATCGAGTCGGCGGTGTGGCAGGTGGCGATCTGCTGCTTCGTCATCGGCGGCGGCATGGGTCTCGTCGCGAGCCCCACCCTCATCGCCGCGCAGTCGAGCGTCGACTGGTCGGAACGCGGCGTCGTCACCTCGACCAACATGTTCGCCCGGTCCATCGGCAGCGCCGTGGGCGTCGCCCTGTTCGGCGCGCTCGTCAACGCGCGACTCGGCGGCGACGACAGCCCCGCGCCTGCCGAGCTGGCCGACGCCCTGCACCTGGTGTTCCTGGCCGCTCTCGGCGCGGCCGTCGTTCTCGTCCTCGCGGCGGCGGCGATGCCGAAATCCGCCTCCACACCGGACGTCGAGCCGAGCGCACCGGCGTCCGATCGTCAGCACTGAAGGAGACACCGTGCCCGACAAGTGCGTCGACGTGCTCGTCGCGTCGTATCTCGAGCAAGACCTGGTCGAGCGGATCGCGGACAGCGACCCACGGATCCGGGTGTCGTACGCCCCCGAGCTGCTCCCCCGGCCGCGGTGGCACAGCGATCACGTCGGGGTGCCGCGCGAACTGACGGCCGACGAGCACGACCGGTGGACGTCGATGCTGCGGACCGCCGACATCATGTTCGACTTCGACTGGCGCCACCCCGAACGCACCCTCGAACAGTCGCCGAATCTGCAATGGATTCAGGCGACGTCCGCGGGCGCTGGACAGCTGATCGAGAGGTTCGGGCTGTCGCAGGCCCCGCTGACGGTGACGACCGCCGCGGGCGTCCACGCCGACCCGCTGGCGGAGTTCGCGCTCGCAGGCATCCTCCACTTCGCGCGCGGACTGCCCCGGCTCATCGCGGACCGGCGCGACCGGACGTGGCGCAAACACGCGACGACCGAACTCGCGGGACGGCACGCGCTGATCGTGGGCGCAGGCAAGATCGGCTCGCGCACGGCGGAACTGCTCCGCTGCTTCGCCGTCACCGCCACCGGCGTCGCCCGCACCCCGCGACCTGCCGGCGGGCCCTTCGACGTCATGACCACGACCGACCGGATCGGCGAGCATCTACCCACAGCAGACATTCTCGTCATCTCCTGCGCCCTCACCGAGCAGACGCGGGGCCTGATCGGACGCCGCGAACTCGCCGCCCTCCCCGACGGGGCATTGGTCGTCAACCTCGGGCGGGGGCCGATCATCGACGAAGACGCTCTCGCGGAAGCCTTGTCGACGGGCCGCCTGGGCGGGGCGGTCCTGGACGTCACGTCCACCGAACCGCTGCGGGACGATTCGCCGCTGTGGACGGCCGACAACGTCATCCTCAGCCCGCACAGCGCATCCAACGTGCCGTCGGAGAACGGGAAGATCGTCGATCTGTTCGTCGAGAATCTCGGACGCTACCTGTCGGGTGACGCCGCCCCGATCAACGAGTTCGACTTCGACGCGGGTTACTGACGGTCGCCCGACCGGTACCGCGTCATTCAGAACCCGCGCCCCCGAATGCCAGTCGGCGGAGCCGGACCCAATCGACCGGCCGGGTCGGCGGGCGGACACCGGGACGGTTGCGTGGAACCCGCACCCGCAGCGCCCCGGGAGTGACGGTGCACCGGACCGGTGTCGGGATCACGAGGGCTTCGCCGTCGATCCCGGCGGGAATCGTGGGCCCGTCGGCGTCGATGACGACCTCGCGACCGGAATGCTGGATCAGCCCCTCCTGGCGCGCACGACGAAGCAGAGCCACGGCCTGCCGCGTGCTGCTCACCGAGAGCGCCACCACGCCGAGGGCGCCGCGGTCGAGTCGTGGCCTGCGCCCGAGACCGGCCAGATCGTGGATCTCGTACGGCCCGTTGCTCACCAGAACGGCCTGGGGTCCCTCGACCGTCTTGTTCCCGAAACGGGCGAGCAGGCGCGCGCCGCGCTGCCCCTCGATGAGGTCGGGGAGCATCCGCAGGGTCGTTCCGGTCTTGTCGTCCCGATAGGCGGGGCTCTGCACCACCTCGGCGTAGGCGCCGAACGAGGCGTTGTTGACGAAGGTCCGTTCCCCGACCTTGCCGAGGTCGATGCGCAGTTCGATTCCGTCCGTCAGCGCGTCGAGGCAGCGCGACGGATCCTCGCGGTCCAGTCCGAGATCCAACGCGAAGTGGTTGCGGGTGCCCGCGCTGATCACCAGGAACGGCAGGTCGTGCTCGGCGGCGATGCCGGCGACGAGCGCCTGCGTGCCGTCGCCGCCTGCCACGCCGAGCAGGTCGGCGCCGCGTGCCACCGCGTCCCGGGCCAGCGCTTCGACATCGACCGTCCCCGGTCCTTCGAGCAGGGCCACCTCGGCGCCGAGTGCCTCGGCACGATTCTTCAGATCGAACTTCCCGACCTTCCCGCCACCGGAGTGCGGATTCATCACCAGGAAGGCACGTTTCGGCGGCACGGCCGGATGCTCGGGCATCACCCAGTCCGAGCGATCCCGGCCGAGGGCGGCGCGGGCGCAGACGACGGCGAGCGCGGCGAGCGCCACGGCGACCAGCACCACCCACAGCAGACGGGCGCTGACGAGCAGCCAGATCACGACGATCGGAGTCAGAATCAGCACCGCCAGCGAGATCCAGCGGAGCGCGCCGCGGCTCGTGAGGAACCAGAACAGCGCCGCGACCTCCACCACGGCGGCGCCGACGGCCACGATCAGCAGCGTCAGGGTGTGCAACCCGGCGAACACCAGCAGCACGGCAACCGAGGCGAAGATCGCCAGGAAGGCGGCCCGGGCCAGCCAACGCCGGCGCCCGCTCGCAGAATCCGCAGATCCTGCCGAGTCCCTCTCGTGGAGTGCCATTGCCACCACCTCGCCATTTCCGGGCGTCCCCGTTCAGTATCCATCACCGGTGTGCTCCGCCGCGGGCACTTCCCACGCAGAGGGTGTTCGCGCCGCGTACTTGCGCGCCTCGTCCATGAGCGTCCGCGCGGGTGGCGTGAGGTGGGTCTGCCGGCAGACGGCGGCGACGTGGAGGTAGGACTCGGGGACGATGCGGTGCACGGTGGCGCCGGCCTGCCGAGCCGACGGCGCCCAGGACGACGGCATGACGGCCTGGCCGAATCCGCTGAGCACCATCGGCAGGATCGACGTGCGGTGCGCGACCTCGGCGACGATGGTGGCCGCGACGCCGCTGGCGAGCACCTCGTCGACGAGGGTCCGCATCAACGACCCCCGCTGCGACACGATCAACCGGAATCCGGACAGTTCCGATCTCCGAATCTCCGGGCGCTCCGGCGTTTCGGCGCCCGGACCGGAGAGGAGGATCAGCGGCTGGCTTTCCAAAGCGACGACGTCGAGTTCGGGGGCCCGCACCGCGGCGGGGGAACCGAGGATCCCGACCTCGCAGACGCCGGTGCGGACGGCGTGCAGAACCTCCTCGGGTGTGAACGCCGCCTCGGCGTTGACGGTGACGGACGGATAGGTGCGGCTGAAACTGGTGAGGATCGTGGTGAGGGGTTCGATCCCGGGTGACGGCATCGTGATCAGGTCGACGCGGCCGGCGCGCAGCCCTTTCAGCGCATCGACGGACGCCTTCGCGTCCTCGAGGTCGCGCAGCACCACCCGGGCCGGGCCGACGAGTGTTTCGCCGGCGTCGCTGAGTACCAGCCTGCGCCCGACGCGGTGGAACAGCGGCACCCCGAGTTCCCGTTCGAGCGCGGATATCGACTGCGACAGCGAGGGCTGCGCGATCAGCAGTGTTTCCGCCGCCCGGTTGATGCCACCCTGATCGACCACCGCCAGGAAGTACCGCAACTGCCGTGCGTCCATCGGCTCACCTCGTTTTCGTTCACCTCGCGCCGGACCACTGCCCGGGGCACTCACTCTACCTGCGGAAACACCCCTCGATTAGGTGAAACCTATAAGGCGAATCACTTCTTGGTCATGGACGCCACGCGAGTGTGACGGGTTAATGGATGCATCACACAATGTGACGAGCACAACACGATGGAGGCACTGACATGGCACCGCAGACGTTCAAGATTGCATCGATCCCCGCCGACGGCGTCGGCACGGAGGTCGTCGCTGCCGGACGGCGCGTGCTCGACGTCCTCGCAGAACAATCCGGTGGGCGTTTCGCCTTCGAGTGGGAAGAATTCCCGTGGGGCTGCGGGTACTACGAGCAGACCGGGAAGATGATGGCCGACGACGGCCTCGACACCCTGAAGGCCTTCGACGCCATCTACTTCGGTGCGGTCGGCTGGGAGAACGTCCCCGACCACATCAGCCTCTGGGGGCTGCGGCTCAACATCACCCAGAACTTCGACCAGTGGGCGAACGTGCGACCGGTGAAATTCCTCCCCGGCGTGCAGTCGCCGCTGCGCAAGGCGGACGACACCGAACTCGACTGGGTCGTCGTCCGGGAGAACAGCGAAGGCGAGTACGCCGGCCTCGGCGGACGTAACCTCAGCGGCCGCGGACCGGGCAACGAGGTCGCCCTGCAGACCGCGCTGTTCACCGAGAAGGGATGCGAGCGCATCATGCGCTTCGCGTTCGACCTGGCCCGCACCCGCACGGTGAAGAAGGTTTCCAGCGTCACCAAGTCCAACGCCCAGCAGTACGGCATGGTCCTGTGGGACGACGTCTTCAAGCGCGTTTCCCTCGACTACCCGGACGTCGCGACCGAAAGCGTCCTCGTCGACGCGATGAGCGCGAAGTTCATCCTGCACCCGGAGGATCTGTCCGTGGTGGTGGCGTCGAACCTCAACGCCGACATCCTCTCCGACCTCGGTTCCGCGCTGGCGGGAAGCCTCGGGGTCGCGGCGAGCGCGAACCTCAACCCGGAGCGGCGCTTCCCGAGCATGTTCGAACCCGTCCACGGTTCCGCCCCCGACATCGCGGGCAAGGGCATCAGCAACCCGATCGGCGCGATCGCCAGCGCCGCCCTCATGCTCGACCACTTCGGACTGCACGACGAGGCCCGCCGCGTCGAAGCCGCCATCGAGGCCGCCACCGCGAGCGGCGCACTGACCCGCGACATCGGCGGCACCTCGGACACCGCGGCTGTCACCGAAGCCATCGTGCACGCCCTGCAGACCGCACTGACCCCTGCCTGACCGACCCACACACCGCCGGCCCGACTCGGCACGATCTGCCGGGTCGGGCCGTCACTGCTCGAACGGTCGGTAACTCTCGGCCGCCCCGTCTTCATACCTGAACACTCTCACCCGAGGTGAATGTCATGGAAACACTCAGCAGCGCAGCGAGTTACCCACAGGTGACCGCGGACCCCGCCGCGAAGGCGGCGACGGTGAAGAAACCCTGGTACAGGCAACTGTATTTCTGGGTCCTGATCGCGATCGTGCTCGGCATCCTGGTCGGGTGGCTCTGGCCCGACACCGGCGAGGCGATGGAGCCGATCGGCACCACCTTCATCACCGCGATGAAGATGCTGATCTGCCCGATCGTGTTCCTGACGATCGTCGGCGGCATCGCGAGTGTCGCGGACCTGAAGAAGGTCGGGCTGACCGGAATCAAGGCGCTGACCTACTTCCAGGTCGGAACGATCCTCGCGCTGCTGACCGGGCTCGTCGCGATCAACCTCTTCCGCCTCGGGGACGGGGTGAATGCCGACGCGTCCTCCCTCGAAACCACGGAATCCGCAAGCAAACTCATCCAGGCCGGTGAGGAGAAGGAGTGGTGGGAGTTCATCACCCACCTGGTCCCGGACAGCGTGTTCGGTCCGTTCGTCGAGGGTGACATCCTGCAGGTCATCTTCCTCGCGGTCATCTTCGGTGTGGCCATCAATGCCGTCGGGCAGATCGCCGCACCGATCCGGGACGCCGTCGAACGGCTCACCGCAGTGGTGTTCAAGGTCCTCAGTTTCATCATGAAACTCGCACCGCTCGGTGCGTTCGGCGCCATGGCGTTCGCCATCGGCAAGTACGGTGTCTCCACCCTCACCAGCCTCGGCAGCCTGATCCTGCTGTTCTACGCCACCTCCGCGTTCTTCGTCGTCGTGGTCCTCGGCTCGGTCATGGCGTACCTGCGGCTCAACATCTTCCGCATGCTCGGCTTCTTCAAGGAAGAACTCCTGCTCATCCTCGGCACGTCCACCGCCGAGCCCGCGCTGCCCGGTCTGATGCGCAAACTGGAGTACGCCGGAGTGAAGAAGCCCACGGTCGGTCTCGTCGTGCCCACCGGCTACAGCTTCAACCTCGACGGCGCCGCCATCTACCTCTCCCTCGCCGCGCTGTACATCGCGCAGGCCACCAACACCGACCTGTCGATCCCTCAGCAACTCGGCCTGCTCGGGGTCATGCTGTTGACCTCGAAGGGCGCCGCGGGTGTCGCCGGCGGCGGATTCATCGCCCTGACAGCCACGTTGAGCACACTCGGCACCATCCCCGCGGCCGGCATCATGCTCATCTTCGGCATCGACAAGTTCATGTCCGAATGCCGCGCGCTGGTGAACTTCGTCGGCAACGCGGTCGCCACCCTGTTCGTCGCCAAATGGAACCACGAACTCGACGTCGACCGCGCCCGCCGTGTCTTCGCCGGCGAGGTCCTTCCCGCATCCGAGGGCGAGGTCGAGAACGACTTCGACCTGGAGGTGCTGGAGCAGGAACCACGCGACAGGCACCCCGGCCACGGTGATCCGGACGCGGTCCGCATCGACCACGAGCGCCTCGACCCCGCGCACACCACGCGGCGATGACCTTCCCACGCCGCGCGGCGGTGACCGGAGCCCCCCGGCCGGTCACCGCCGCCGGCGCCCCCGAGTCAGACCCGCGTGGCCCCGTCGAGCAGGTGCGGGCGAACGGCGCCGACCGGGTTGAGCTGCTCGTAGGCCCGGGCCACGTCGAGCAGGAACAGGTCGTTGCCCGGGGCGGCGACGATCTGCACGCCGACCGGCAGGCCCTCGGCACTGAACCCGGCGGGCACGGAGATCGCAGGGCACCCCAGCACCGTCACGGTCAGCGCCGACGTCATCCAGTCGAGGTAGTCGTCGCAGCGGCGGCCGTCCACCGCTGCCGGGTACTCGAGTTCGGCGTCGAACGGCAGCACCTGGGACACGGGCATCACCAGAACGTCGTGGCGGGAGAAGAATTCGACGGCGCGAGCCTGGATCTCCGCCTGCGCCACCATGGCTTTCGCGATGTCGTCGGCGGAGAGCCGGTCGGCCTGCCGGATGTTGTCGAGCAGCGACGGCTTCAACATGTCGGGGGTGGCATCCGCCTGCGCTCCGAGGTCGATCTTGAACCGCCACGCCCGCAGGGTGCGGAACACCCACTCGGCGTCGGGAATCGACGGTGCGTCCTCGGCCACCACCGCACCCGCGGCGGCGAAGATCGACGACTGGCGGTCGTGGATCTCGCGGACCGGCGCGTCCAGTGGGAAGAGGCCGTTCAGATCCGCGGACACCGCGACACGCAGACCCTGCAGGCCGGCGACACCGAGCCTGGGCGCGAGCGCATCCGCGCTGAGCGAACTGCGGATCCGCGCGTCGGGCCCGGAGATCACCGACAGCAGCAGTTCCAGGTCGTCGACGTTGCGGGCCATCGGCCCCTGCGTCACCAGTGCATCCCAGGGCGCGCTGTTGGGCCAGCACGGCACGCGGCCGGGTGTGGGGCGCAGTCCGACGACGTTGCAGAACGACGCCGGGTTGCGCAGCGAGCCGCCCATGTCGCTGCCGTCGGCGAGCGGAATCAGTCCCGCGCCCAGTGCGGCTGCGGCGCCGCCGCTCGACCCGCCCGCACTCCTGGTGGGGTCGTACGGGTTGGTGGTGGTCCCGAAGACGGGGTTGAACGTGTGCGATCCGGCGGCGAACTCGGGAACGTTGGTCTTGCCGATCGTGACGGCGCCGGCCGTGGTGACGCGTTCGGCGATCAGCTCACTGGTCTCGGGCAC
Source organism: Rhodococcus pseudokoreensis (assembly GCF_017068395.1). Classification (NCBI taxonomy): domain Bacteria; kingdom Bacillati; phylum Actinomycetota; class Actinomycetes; order Mycobacteriales; family Nocardiaceae; genus Rhodococcus; species Rhodococcus pseudokoreensis. The sequence goes on from NZ_CP070619.1 coordinate 2,796,479, forward strand.
GTTGCCGACGAGCAGCGGCGAGCCGGCGATTGTCGGGAAACCGGCGACGTCGTGAGTGTCCTTGAACGCGAACGGAAGACCGTGCAGCGGACCCACCCGGTCGCCGGCGGCCGTCTGCTCGTCGGCGGCGGCGGCGGTGGCGTGCGCGCGGTCCAGGTCGAGGCTGACGAGCGCGTTGACCGTCGGGTTCACGTGTGCGATCCGGTCCGTGTGCAGGGCGAGCAGCTCGCGGGCCGAGATGTCCTTGCTGCGGAGTGCGGTGAGCATCTCACGCGCGGTCGAGTAGTGGTCGATGGTCATTTCGAGGTCTCCAGGATCGGGGCGGCGGCCGGACGGTTTTCCGACGGCGCGGGGGTCGGGGTGCGGGGACGGGCGACGCGCACCACGGTCTCGACCGCGGCGATCACCGCGAGGTTGAGGACCAGGCCGCAGATGCCCGCGTCGATGTTGGCGAGGTTCAGGTCGAAGACGGTCATCACGATGACGGTGAGCATGCCCACGAGCAGACCGGCGAACACGGATTGCTTGGCGAGCACCGGCTTCTCGGGCAGGGCGAGCGCCAGGCCGGGGGCGAGTTGGCTGAGACCGCCGAACGTGAGGAGCAGCAGGTTGGCCAGCAGGTCGGGGCGGGTCAGGCCGAGCACCAGGGCCACGGTGGCAGCGGCGATCACGACGAGGTGGTTGAACCGGAGCTTCGTGCGCTCGCTCTCGATCTTCACCAGGTTGTGCGAGGCCAGGGTGGAGATGCCGATGCAGATGGCGCCGGCGGGCAGCATCGCGGCGGACGCGGCGGCGATCGCGATCAGGCCGAGCGCCCAGTTCGGCAGCGCTCCCCCGGCCAGCGTGAGCAGGACGGCGTTGCTGCTGGTGTTCGGGTTCAGTGCGAGGATCCCGACGAAACCCAGCATGATCGGGAGGATCATGACCACCTGGTACATCGGCAGAAAAGTGTTGTTGGATCGGATTACTCGGCCGTTCTTCGCGGCGAGCAGCGGCGGCCACAGGTGCGGGGTGGTGAGGAAGCCGCAGCCGATCGCGGAGATCAGCAGGCTGGTGGTCCACCAGACCTTGTCGTAGTCGCCGGGGTTCACGGTCAGCATCTCGCTGTGGGTCTGCGCGATCTGGCCGAACACGTCGCCGATGCCGCCGGCGAAGTGCAGCGGGATCACGATGGACAGCACCACGACGGCGAGCAGGATCAGGACGTCCTTGACGTAGGCGGTGCGCGCCAGGCCGTGGATGCCTGCCCACAGCACGAACCCGACGACGAGGACGGTCGCGACGATCATGCTGAGGGTGCCCGAACTCGCGCTGCCCGTGACGAGCCGGACGATGAGGCCGAGGCCGGTGATCTGCAACTGCAGGTACGGCAGCAGGAAGATGATGCCGCACAACGCGACCAACCGGCCCAGGAGCGGACTGCGGTAGCGGTCGGCGAAGAAGTCGGCCTGGGTGATGTAGCCGCGATCCTTGCTGAGCTTCCAGATCCGCGGTCCGATGAAGTACAGGGCCACGTAGCCGAGCGGGATGTACGGGATGGCGTAGGTGGCGCCGATGCCCGCGGTGAACGCGATTCCGGCGACGCCGAGGAAGGTGAACGTGGTGAACGATTCACCGGCCTGCAGGAAGAAACTGGTGACCACACCGAAGTTCCGTTTGCCGACCGTCCACTCGCTCAGGCTCTGAGCGCGTTTCCGGTGTCCGCCGACGGCGATCACGGCGAGACCGATCATGCCTGCCAGGGTGATCCACAGAGCCGAGTTCGTCATCGGAGGCTCGCTTCCTCGACGCGGAGGCCGTCCTCGAACGGCCGGACGAGGCCGAACTCCACCGCCGCCAGCGCGGGCAGCAGCAGGAGCACCCACGCCGAGCACCAGACGAGCAGCCGGGGCATGCCCAGCCACAGCTCGGCCGTGTTCACAAACGGCAGCCACACGGCGGTGACGAGTGCGAGCACCGGGGCGACCGGGACGAGCAGCAGCCAGCGGCGCTGCGGCGAATCCTCGATCGCCCCGAGAAGGGCTTCTCGTTGCATGCTGTTCCTTCTTCCATCCAGGGGAGTAGAGGAAGCATGCGTGGTGCGGATCACAGCACTCAACCGCTGAGGGAGGTTCGGCGAAATCGGCCACCCGGCTGTCGGAGATCGCAATCAGACGCGTCGGAGGGGCAGTCCGATGTCGAAATCCGTCACATCACCCGGCCGCTGCGCTTGACCGCCTGCACCACCATGTTGGTTTCCAGCGCCAGTGCGTCCGCCACCCACGGGGCGGTGGTGATGTAGTCGTAGAGCACCGACTCGTCGGGTGCGGCGATGTTCGCGACCACCTGGTACTCGCCCGCCGTGCCCGCGGCGTACCGCACGTAGGGCATTTCGAGCATCCCCCGCACCAGCGGTTCGATCCGGTTGCGCTGCGTCTTGATGAACAGCATCGCCTCGGCCCGCAGCCCGAACAGCGCGGGATCCACCACCACCCGGAGACTGATCGCGCCCTCGGTGAGCAGTGACTGGACGCGCCGGCGGGCCGTCGCCTCGGACACCCCGGCGGTCCGGGCGAGGGCGGTGGTGCCCACCCGCCCGTTCTGCGTGAGTTCGCGGATGATGGTGCGGTCGACGGGATCCCGGGTGCCGCGCTCCAGGTCGGTGAGGAACGACGCCGGAGGCGCGACCCCGCCGATCCCTTCCTTCTCGGCCAGGGTCAGCACCCCGGCCTCCCATTCGCGGACCGTGCGGAAGTACCGCAGCACGGGGTCCGTCCAGCTCCGGACGACGCCCATCGTCGCGGGCAGTTCGTCCATGACGAGTTTCGGGAGGCGGTCCCGGGACACGTGGATCTCGGCCACGCAGTCGGCGGTGCCGGTGAGGATGTACACGAAGATGCAGTCGCTGCGCTGGGCGAGGGCGCTCGCCGCCACCCGCACCGTTCCCGGGGAGCACTGGAGGCGGACGATCGCGGTGCCGCCGCTGTTCGCGACGGCGGTGACGGCCACCCGGCTGGACTCGAGGAGCGCGATGCCGTGCCGGGTGACGTTCCGCTCGGGTTCGCCGAGCGCCTGGGCGATCCGGCTCCACGAGCACCGCCCGTCGACCTGGAGGGCAGCGACGATCCGCTGATCGAGCGAGAACCTGCGTTCGGTCATTGCAGAACCCTGCCCTCCATGCCTTTGCGTCACGGACGGCGTCCTCGACGACGCCACGTGTGCATGCGATGTTAGGCCACGGGCGCCGGCGTCCGGCTCTCGTCCAGTCGGCGCAGGGCCGGCAGAATCGCCCAGAGCAGCACCGTCGCCACCAGCCCGGTGGCGCCGTAGACGGTCAGCGCCAGGTGTACCGGGACCACGGCCGCGACGACGCCCGCGACGAACGCGCCGACCGACGCACCGGCGGTGACCTGCGCGGTCCACACCCCGGCGATCCGCCCGTGGTACTCGTCCGGCGTGTACTTCTGGACCGTCGCGAAGCGGAGGATGTCGGCCACCGCCTCCCCGAAACCGTGCGCGAGCAGTCCGGCCACGGCGACGATCACCGACCCGACCGCGCCTGCCCCGACCAGTCCGGCCGCGGAGATCAGCATCGCGAGGAACACGGCGAGACCGGAGCGTCGCACCGTGCCCGTCCAGCCGCTGGTGAGGGAACCGACGACGGCGCCGATCGCGGGCGCCGCGTACAGCAGGCCCATCGCCGCGGGTCCGACTCCGAGCACCTCGGCGGCGTATTCGGGAATGAGGACCGCCCAGCCGGCGAGCAGCATCGACACGAAACCGGCGAGCAGCAGTCCGCCGATCACCCGGTCGCCGATCGCGAACCGGAATCCCCCGGCCACCGAGCGCAACGGCGACTCGGACACCTCGTTGGGCGGCGGCAGCGAGGGTAGCCGGGTGATGCAGAACGTCGTGATCGCCGTCGTGATCGCGGCCAGCGTGTAGTTGGCGCCGACCCCGCCGAGTGCGATCACCACACCGCCGAGCGCGGGACCGATCATCGATCCGAGGTCCGCGGTCAAGGCCATCAACGCCCCCGCCGCGGCCAGCTTGTCCCGCGGAATGAGGCTGGGGGTCACGGCCATCAGCGCCGTCGCCGAGATGCCGCCGCACGCCCCGTCCACCACGGCGCACAGGTAGATCACCCACACCTGCGGTTCGGGAAGGAAACTGTTGACGGCCAGCACCGCGAAGAACACCCCGGCCGTGCCGCGGGCGATCGCGATGACCCGTCGGCGATCACACCGGTCGGCGAGTGCGCCGCCGACGAACGTGGCACCGAACGTGGTGAGGCCCAGCACCGTTGCGACGGCCGCCACGTGCGCGGTGGAGCCGGTGAGGTCGTACATCTGCAGGGGGATCGCCACGACGAGGAAGCCGAGCCCGAAGATCGACACCACCCGCGCGACGAAGATGTACCGGAACTCGCGGCTCGTCCGCAGCGGGTCGATGTCGATGACCAGTTTGTCGAGGATCCGCACGAGGATCGAGCCCCGATTCACTTCGCCACGAGCTCGTCGACCCAGTTGTCGAGAACCGGTGTGCTGGCCAGCGTCACGAAGTCGACGTCCGCTCCGGCGTTGCGCCATTCCTCGACGAGCGCCATCAGCCGCACCGAGTCGAGTCCCTGATCGACCAGGCTCACGTCGGCCAGCAGTTCGTCCGATTCGACGTCGAGGATGCGCGCCGTGTCGGCGAAGATCTGTGCCCGGTCGAGCGTTCCGTTGTTGTCGGTCATGCCATCTCCCTTGTGGACTATCCGATTGATTTCGTTTACTTCGTTTCCGACGAGACCGCGACCAGTGCGGTCACGGCCTGCACCCACCGGTCCGCGAGGATCCGGGTGGATTCGGCGGTGAGAACGCCGTCCGCTGCGGCGAATTCGCAGTCCAGCACGGGGCCGTCCGCGGTGTCCTCGGTGATCGCGTCCACCTGCAGGACGTGGTCGAGGGGGGTGGCGGGGTCGACCGAGCCACCGAGCGCCACACCTTCCGGCGCCCCCGACCACGCCGAACCGGCGGACTCGCCGAGCGTCATCCGGCCCAGGTAGTTGAAGACCACCGCCGGCGCCCGGTACCCGTCGAAGCGGTCGGCGAACTCCGGGTTGAGGCGGCGGAGCAGACCGAAGCCGATTCCGTTGTCCGGCACGGACTGCAGCGACCGGGACACCTGGTCGAGCGCGACCGCGGCCGCGGGTCCCCCGGCGATCGCGTCGGCGACGTCGATCCCGCCGAGGTCGAGTGCGACCGGGAACATCGACGTGAACCAGCCGACGGTGCGGGCGATGTCGGCGCCCGGCACCACCTGCTCCTCGCGGCCGTGGCCCTCCAGGTCGACACGGACGACGTCGCCGCCGCGCTCGGACGCCACCGCCAGGGCGAGCGCCGCGAGCAGGACGTCGTTGACGGCTCCCGCCGCGAGCACGCGTTCCGTGACGTCCGCCGGCACGCGGACGGAGATCGAGCAGGTGGACGACACCGTGTCCAGGGCCGGGTCGAGCGGGCGGACGCCGAGTTGCGGTTCGTCCGTCTCGACCGCGCTCTGCCAGTGCGACCATCCCGCGGTGATCCGCTCGCTGGTCGCGGCCGCCGCGAGCCCGGCGGCCCAGGCCCGGAACGACGTTCCCGCCGAGTCCAGCGACACCTGTTCCCCCGCGGTGACCTGCGAGACGGCGAGAGCGAGGTCCGGCACCAGGATCCGCCACGACACGCCGTCGACCACCAGGTGGTGCACGGCCACGAAGACGCGTCCGCGCGTGCCGGGACCGAAGTCGAAGAACACCACCTGCAGCATCACCCCGGTCGCCGGGTCCAGCGCGGAGTACGCCCGCTCGCGTTCGGCGGAGAACAGGGCCCGCCACCCGTCCGCGGGCAGCGCGGAGGCGTCGACGCGCCGCACGAGCGGTGCGACCGCACCGACCGTCTCCGGCACCGCCCAGTCCGGTTCGCCGCCGGTGACCACGAACCGCGACCGCAGCAGGTGATGCGTCCCGAGCAGACCCTCGACGGCCCGTTCCAGCACCGGAACGTCCAGTCCGAGCGGTGCCACCAGCAGCCGTGCCTGCGAGAAGCGGCTGAGGTCGCCGCCCCATTCGAGAGGCTCCCACACGATCGGGGTGAGCGGGACGTCGCCGACGGCGTCCGCCTCGGTGGCTCCGACGGTCGTCCCCGGCACGTCCGCGATGCCGGCGAGCGCGCCGAGCCCCCCGGCGGTGCGGAGTTCGAACACCTGCCGGGCGCTGACCTGCAGGCCCGCGGACCGCAGCCGGGACACCAGCTGAATCGACACGATGGAATCACCACCGAGAGCGAAGAAGTCGTCCTCGACACCCACCCGCTCGAGCCCGAGCACGTCCGCGAACACCGTGCACAGCGTCGCCTCCGTGTCGTTCCGCGGCTCACCCGACCCGACGAGGGCGCCGAAGTCCGGTTCGGGCAGCGCCTTCCGATCGACCTTGCCGTTGGCGGTGACGGGGAACGCCCCCACCACGACGACCGCCGCCGGCACCATGTAGTCGGGCAGACGTTCCGCGACCACCGACCGCACCACGGCCGGGTCGAGCGCGCCGTCGACGGTGACGTAGCCGACGAGGCGGCGCACACCCCGATCGTCGGTGTGCGCGATCGCAATTGCGTCGCGGACACCCGCCACCGCGGCGAGCGCCGATTCCACCTCGCCGAGTTCGACGCGGAACCCGCGGATCTTCACCTGATCGTCGGCGCGCCCAACGTATTCGAGACCGAGACCCGTCGGGGTCCACCGCACCACGTCACCGGTGCGGTACATGCGCTCCCCCGCGGCGCCGAACGGGTCGGGCACGAAGCGACCCGATGTGAGGTCCGGTCTGCCCAGGTAGCCGCGGGCCACACCGTCACCCGCGAGGTACAACTCACCGGCGACACCGGCGGGCACCGGTCGCAGCAGCCGATCCAGAACGTAGGCGGTGCCACCGTGGACGGCCCGCCCGAGCAGCGGCTCCTCGGCGTCGGCGGCCTTCGCGATCAGCGCGTCGACGGTGCACTCGGTGGGCCCGTACAGGTTGAACGCCCGGCCGTCCGCGACGTCGCGCAGTGTCCGCCAGAGCGCCGGGTTGACCGCTTCGCCGCCGAAACCGACGGTGGCCGGAACGTGTTCGTGCTCGTACAGTCCGGCGGCGACCATCCGGTCGAGGAACGACGGGGTCACCTCGAGGAAGTCGAGGCGGTGCTCCATCGTCTGCCGGACCATCAGGTCCGGGTCACGCATCGTTTCCTCGTCGAACACGTGCACGGTGTGGCCGTCGAGCAGCCACAGCGTCGGCTGCCAGGACGCATCGAAGCTGAACGACCACGCGTGCCCGACGCCGATGCTGTCGCGACCGGCCGCGGCCGCCGTCGGCACGTACAGGGACTCCCGGTGGCTGTGGAAGAGGTTGAGCAGGTTCGCATGCGTGATCGACACGCCCTTCGGGACGCCGGTGGACCCGGACGTGTAGATCACGTACACGGTGTTGGCGCCGCGCAGCGGGGACCGTCGGTCGGTGTCGGTGACAGGTGTGCCCGGCAGTGCCGCGAGGCGCCCCTGCACGGCCGGGTCGTCCAGCACCAGCAGGCTCGCCCCGGAACCCGACAGGATCCCGCCGAGTTCCCCGGCGACGGTCGCCGTGCTCACCACCACGGTGGGCCGCGCATCCGACACCATGTGCGCGAGCCGATCCGCCGGGTACCCGGGATCCATCGGCACGTACGCGCCGCCCGCGGAGACGACCGCGAAGATGGCCACGACCATGTCGGTGGTCCGCGGCAGCGCGAGGCCCACCTTCGACTCCGGGCCGACGCCCGCGTCGATCAGAAGTCGCGCGAGTCGCGCTGCCCGCGCGCCGAGTTCCGCGAACGTCAGCGTGGCGTCGCCGCAGACCACGGCTGTCGTGCCGGGAGTGCGGTCGGCCTGCGCGGCGAACAACTCCGCGACGGTCGAGAACCCGGACGTTGCCGCGGGTTCCGTGACCGCCCACTCTCCGAGCACCTGCGCGCGCTCGGACTGCGACAGCACGTCGATGCGCGCGGTCGGCAGCGTCCGGTCCGCGGCGAGCTGTTCGAGGATCCGCACCAGCCGTTCACCCAGCACGGTGGCCTCGGCGTTCGTGAACAGGGCGGGCTGGTACTCCAGCATCAGGTCGAGTTCGCCTTCGAGCCCCGCGACGAGGACGAGCGGGAAGTTGGTGGCGTCCTGCCCTTCCGAGTGCGACACCCGGATCCCGCCTGCCCGCTGCGCCGCCTCCAGCGCCTCGGTGTCGACGGGGTAGCTCTCGAACACGATGAGGCTGTCGAACATCTCGCCGATGCCGACCTTGCGCTGGATGTCGGACAACCCCACGTACTGGTGGTCCATCACCTTGTTCTGCTCGCCCTGCACCCGCCGCAGGAACTCGTCGACCGTCTCCTGCGGGCGGACGCCGACACGCACCGGCACCGTGTTGATGAACAACCCGACCATGGTCTCGATGCCGGGCACGTCGGGCACCCGGCCGGAGACGATGGCACCGAACACGACGTCGGGACGGTTCAGCACCGAGCCGAGCAGCAGACCCCACGCGGCCTGCACCGCGGTGTTGACGGTAATGCCCAGACTCCGGCTGAGTTCGAGCAGAGCACCGGACAGCCCCTCGGGCACGGGAACAACGATCTCGCCGGGGATCTGCGGGTCGAGCGAGGATCCGGCGGCGGCCAGCAGCGTGGGCTCCTCGACCCCGGCGAGGGCGTCCGTCCACACCGCGAGGCCGCGCTCGGTGTCCTGTGCCTTCAGCCACGTCAGGTAGTCGGAGTAGGGGCGGACCGGCCTCAGCACCGACGGATCGGCCGCCGCGCCGTACAGCTGGATCAGTTCCTGGATCAGCAACGGGGTCGACCACCCGTCGAGCAGGAGGTGGTGGGCGGTGAACACCAGCCGGTACCGGCTCTCCCCCACCCGGACGAGCGTGAAGCGCAGCAGCGGCGCCGTGTTCGGGTCGAACCGCAGGTTCCGGTCGTCGTCGAGCAGGGCCGACCACTCCGCGGCGGCGTCGTCCTCGGGCAGCCGGTGCAGGTCCGTCTCCTGCCACGGCAGGATCGCCTCGTCCAGGACGACCCCGATCGGTTCTCCGGCCGCGCTGATCCGGAAACCGGTGCGCAGGTTGGCGTGCCGTGCCACCAGTGCCTCCGCGGACCGGCGCAGCACCGCGGTGTCGAGCGCGCCCTCGATGTCCAGGACGGTGCGCATCGTGTAGACGTCCACACCGGTGGTGTCGAGTCCGGACAGGAAGAACATGCCCTGCTGCAGCGGGGTGAGGGGGACGACGTCATCGACTGCCGCGCCGGCGTTCTCGCGGGCCTCGTGTTCGAGGGCGACCAGATCGGTCAGCGGCAGCGTGTCGTGGGTGAGGTCGGACGGGGACAGACCGCCCGCGGCCGGGTCCGTGGCGTGCCGGGTGAGCGCGGTGAGCGCCTCGACCCACACGTCGGCGATGCGGGCGGCGTCGTCGGCGTCCAGCACGGCGTCCGCGGCGGTGAACACGCAGCTGAGAACGGGACCGTCCGCAGTGTCCTCGGTGATCGCGTTGACGTCGAGGACGTGGTCGAGGGGGGTGCCGGGGTCGACGGTCCCGCCGAGCGCATCCGCCTCGGGTGCGCCGGACCAGGCGCCGTCGGTGTTCTCCCCCAGCGTCATCCGCCCGAGATAGTTGAACATCACGGACGGCGGCCGGTAGTCGTCGAATCGGCCGGTGTACTCCGGGTTGAGCCGGGACAGCAACCCGAAGCCGATGCCACTGTCCGGCACGGACCGCAGGGATTCCTTCACCCGGCGGAGCGCGAGTCCGGCGGCCGGACCGCCCGCGAGGACGTCGGCCGGGTCGAGGGACGAAAGGTCGAGTGCCACCGGGTACAGCGACGTGAACCATCCGACGGTGCGGGAGATGTCGGCGCCCGGCACGACCTGTTCCTCACGGCCGTGCCCCTCGAGGTCCACGCGGACGACCGTTCCTCCGCGCACCGACGCCACTGCCACGGCCAGCGCGGTGAGCAGAACGTCGTTGACGCCGGCACGGAAGGCGGCGGGAACGGTGGTGAGCACCTGCGCGGTGACGTCCGCGGGGACGTGCACCTCCACCGACCGTGCGGATGCGACGGTGTCGCGGGTGCGGTCGAGCGGCCGGTGTCCCAGCGCGGGTTCGGCGGCGTTCACCGCGGCCTCCCAGACCGGCCAGCCCGCCGTGACCCGGTCCGATGCCGCGGCCTCGACGAGGCCCGTCGCCCAGCCGCGGAACGAGGTCCCGGCAGGTTCGAGCGCCACCGGGCGGCCTGCCGCGATCTGCTCGACCGCCGACGCGAGGTCCGGCACCAGAATCCGCCACGACACGCCGTCGACCACCAGGTGGTGGACGGCGGCGAAGACCCGGCCCTGCCGGTCGGGTCCGAAGTCGAAGAACACCACCTGCAGCATCACCCCGGCCGCCGGGTCCAGCGCGGCGTAGGCCCGCTCCCGCTCGGCCTCGAACAGCGTCGGCCACGCATCGGCGTCCGGCACCGCCACGCGGCGTACCGGATTCGGCCCCTCATCGACCGAATTCGGCACCGTCCACTGCGGCGTCCCGTCCGTCACGGCGAACCGCGACCGCAGCAGGGGGTGCGTCGCGAGAAGCGCCCGTACGGCCCCGGTGAGGACGGGTTCGGTCAGGCCTGCCGGTGCGCGCAGCAACCGGGCCTGCGCGAAGCGGTCCAGATTTCCGCCCTGGCGCAGGGCTTCCCACACGATCGGGGTCACCGGCACGTCGCCCTCGGCGGGCACCTCCACGGTGTCCGGGATCGCGGCGCCCGACTCCGCGTCCACGGCGGCGGCGAGCCGCTCGGCGGTCCGCAGCTCGAAGACCTGCCGCGCCGTCACCCGGAGGTCGTCGCGGCGCGCCCGCGACACCAGTTGGATGGACACGATGGAATCGCCGCCGAGAGCGAAGAAGTCGTCCTCGACGCCGACCCGGTCGAGTCCGAGTACCTCGGCGAACACCGCGCACAGGGCGGCCTCGGTGTCGGTACGCGGCTCGCCCGACCCGGCCAGCGCACCGAAGTCCGGCTCCGGCAGCGCCTTCCGGTCGACCTTCCCGTTCGCGGTCACCGGGAGCGAGTCCAGGACGATCACGACCGCGGGAATCATGTAGTCCGGCAGTCGTTCCCCGGCGGCGGATCGCACCGCCGCCGGCGACGGCGCCGCCGATCCGTCGACGGTGACGTAGCCGACGAGGCGGCGCACGTCCCGCTCGTCCGTGTGCGCGAGCACCACGGCGTCCCGCACCCCGGCGACCGCCGCGAGTGCCGTTTCCACGTCACCGAGTTCCACCCGGAATCCGCGGATCTTCACCTGGTCGTCGCCGCGGCCCACGTACTCGAGCGCCCCGTCCGCGGTCCACCGCACCACGTCGCCCGTGCGGTACATGCGCTGACCCGGAGCGCCGAACGGGTCGGGAACGAACCGTCCCGACGTCAGATCGGGCCGTCCCAAATATCCGCGGGCCACACCGGCCCCGGCCACGTGGAGCTCACCGGCGACGCCGGGCGGGACCGGGCGCAGCCACCCGTCGAGGACGTACACGGACGTACCGGGCGTCGGTCCGCCGATGGCCACGGTGCCACCGGAGATCCGGGCGAACGCCGCGTCGACGGTGCATTCGGTGGGACCGTAGAAGTTGTAGGCCTCGACACCGCCGGTGCCCGCCAGCCGTTCCCACAGGGCGGGGGTGACCGCCTCGCCGCCCACCGTGACCTTCGCCGGCCGGTGGGATGCCCCCGGGTCGAGGAGTCCCTCGTCGAGAAGCTGATTCATCAGCACCGGCACGCTGTCCACGTAGTCGATGCGGTTGGCCCGCACGTACTCCACGACGAACGCGGTGTCCGACCGCCGCTCCTCCGGCAGGATGTGGAGGGCGTGCCCCTCGAACAGCCACGTCAGCGCGGCCACGGAGGAGTCGAACGCGAACGGGTAGGTCAGCAGCACCCGCCACGGGCCTTCGGCCGCGGTGCGGCCCGCGGCCGGCTGCATCGTCGTCGCACGCTGCGCGCCGTGGAGGTCGAGCAGGTTGGCGTGGCTGACGGTGACGCCCTTCGGCAGACCCGTCGATCCCGACGTGTAGATGACGTAGGCGGCGTTGTCGGTGTGCAGCCGGGTGCGGCGTTCGGACTCGGTCACGGGGCCCGTGGGCAGCGCGGCGAGTTCCGCCGCGACGGCCGGGTCGTCGAGTGTCACGACGCGCACCCCGTCCAGCACCGCGGCGAGCTTCGGCGACACGGCTCCGGTGGTCACCACGACGGTCGGCGCCGAGTCGGACACCATGTGCGAGAGCCGGTCCGCCGGGTACGACGGGTCCAGCGGCAGGTACGCGCCGCCCGCGGTGAGGACGGCGGCGATCGCGACGACCGTCTCGGCGGACCGCGGCAGCGCCAGACCCACCCGCGATTCGGGTCCGACGCCGGCGGCGATCAGCAGACGCGCGAGGCGCGCGGATTCGGACGCCAGTTCGGCGAACGTCAGGGACGTGTCTCCGTAGACGACGGCCGGGTTGTGCGGGGTCCGCGACATCTGCTCGGACAGCAGGTCTGCGACGGTCGGGAAGCCGGATTCGACCGCGGGTTTCGCGACGGCCCATTCGGCGAGGACGAGTTCGCGCTCGGGTGCCGTCAGCGCCGCGACGGACGCGGCGCGTGCGTTGCCGCCTGCGGCGAGCGTGCCCAGGATGTGCAGCAGCCGTGCGCCGATCCGTTCGGCGTCGGCGTCGCTGAACAGCGTCGGCCGGTAGTCGACGATCAGCTTCAGCGTCTCGGCGACACCGGCGGTGAGGACGAGCGGGTAGTTGGTGCCGTCGTGGCCGTCGACACCGGCGATGGACACACCGCCGTCGCGCTGGGCGCGTTCGAGGGCGTCGCGGTCGACGGGGTAGCTCTCGAAGATGGTCAGGGTGTCGAACAGCTCACCGAGTCCGGTGTCGCGCTGGATGTCCGAGAGCCCGACGTACTGGTGGTCGAGGGTGCGGGCCTGCCCCTGCTGCACCCGCTGCAGCAGGTCGCGCACCGTTTCGGCGGCGTCGAGACGCACCCGCACGGGCACGGTGTTGATGAACAGCCCGACCATCGACTCGACTCCCGCCAACTCGGGCGGACGTCCGGAGACGGTGGCGCCGAACACCACGTCGTCGCGGCCGAGCAGCCCGGACAGCAGCAGCGCCCAGCCGGTCTGGAGCACGGTGTTGAGGGTGACCCCGCTCGTGCGGGCGACCTCGGCGAGCGAGTCGCCGAGGCCGGCGGGGACGTCGAGTTCGAGGACCCGGGAGTCGGTGGTGACGCGGGTCGAGCCCGGCGGGGTGAGCAGGCACGGCTCGTCGAGACCCGCCAGGGTTTCCTGCCACAGTGCCCGGGCGCGGTCGTGGTCCTGCCGCCCGAGCCAGGCGAGGTAGTCGCTGTACTTGCGCACGGCGGGAAGACCGTTCGCGGTGCCGCCCGCCGCGTAGATCTCGAGGAGTTCCCGCACCAGGATCGGTGTGGACCAGCCGTCGACCACGATGTGGTGCGCGGTGAAGAGGAGCCGGACGGTGTCGGGGGCGAGTCGCACCAGCAGCCACCGGACCAGCGGCGGCGTGGCGAGATCGAACCAGGTCCGGAGGTCGTCGGCCAGCAGTTCGGCGATCCGCCGTTCCTGTTCCGCCGGGTCGTGTTCCGTGAGGTCGACGGTCCGCCACGGCACCTCCACCGCGCGGACGACGAGTCCCGCGTGGCGCCCGTCCTTGCGGGGCCGGAAGCACGTGCGCATTACCGCGTGCCGGTCGAGGAGGGCCTGCGCGGACGCCCGCATCCGGTCGTCGTCGACCGGTCCGTCCAGCCGGATCACCGATTGCACCGTGTACACATCGGGTTCCGCACTGCCCGTGTCGTCCCCGTCGTCCGGTGCGGCGACCGTGCTGAGGAACAGCAGGCCCTGCTGGAGCGGCGAGAGCGGAACGATGTCTTCGAGCGCAGAAGTGCGGGTCATCTCAGTTTTCCGGTTCGGGTGGACCGCCGCGAGCGGACGGGCGGGGTGGATCGGAGACGGTTCGGCCCCCGGGCCCGAATGGACCCGGGGGCCGAACCCGACTGTGTTACTGCTTGTTGGCGGGCAGCTTCGACAGTCCCTCGTCGATGGAATCGAGTGCGAGGAGGGCGGTCTGGTAGGTGGCGGCCAGAGCGTGCTGGACCGGCACGACGTTGCCTGCCTGCACGGCGGGCAGCGACTTCCACAGCGGGGAGTCCATCAGGGCCTGCAATTCGGGGCTGACCTTACCGTCGGGGCCGACGCCGTAGACGATGACGTCGACGGTGCCGAGGCCGGCCGCGATCTGCTCGGTCGACACGAACTCACCGTGGACGTTTGCCGGATCGGCGGGCTGACCGGGGAATTGGAGCCCGAGGTCGTCGAACAGGTTGGTGGTGTAGGACGACGCGAACTCACGGTAGAACTCGCCCGGGTCACCGGCGCAGGTGTCGCAGACACCGCCGAACGTCAGCGTGCCCAGCGAATCCTTGTACTTCGCGGCGATCTGCGCGGCCTTGTCGTCGTACTGCTGCTTGAACTCGCCGTAGTTGTCGGATACAGCGGCGGCGTCAGCGAACTGCTCGCCGAGCGTGCGCCACTCTCCGGGAGCCTTCGGTCCGAGGAAGACGACCGGGGCCAGCGACTGGAGCTTGTCCATGTCGACCATCGACTGTGCACGTGCGGGGACGCCCATGATGATCAGGTCGGGGTTCGCTGCGGACACACCCTCGTAGTTGAGAGTCGAAATGTCCGCGTCCTGGGCAACCTTCGGCAACGCGTCGTACGCGGCCTTCGTCTCGGCGTCCATGTTGTCGACCTCGCGGGTCCACTCGCACACCGCGGACAGGTTCGCCTTGGCCTGGATCAGCGGAAGGACCGCATATCCGCAGGCGACGATGCTCTGCGGCTCGGCCGGGATCTCGATAGCGCCGTTCTGCGCCTCGAACGTCCGCTTCTCGGAGCTGACCGCCGCCGAGGAGGTGGCGCCGGAGTCGCTGCCGGCGCTGTCGTCGGAGCTGCTACAGCCCACGACTCCGACGGCCAAGATTGCCGTCGCACCCAAAACCACCGCCTGGCGCAACCGCGACAGTTCCTTCAACTGCATGACCCACTCCGCATCTCGAATTGCCGGACAGTTGCCCGGGCTCGGTTGGTTAGGCTATCCGAAGCAGCCATCCTCGCCAATACCTACGATTTACCAACTCTTGGTTACTGGAACTCGAGCTCGAATTCGTCGATCTCCGACTGATCCAATTCGCCCAGAGTCAGATCCGACGGCGTGTACCCGCCCGCGGTCGCCAGACCGGCGTGCCCGGCGAGCGCCGTCAGCGCGGCGACCCAGCCCTCGGCCAGTTCGGCGACGAGTGCCTCCGACAGGACGGACGGGCTGTACCCCCACGTGGCGCGCAGCACCGGGCCGTCGTCCGACTCCTCCGTCAGCGCACCGATCTCCAGGGCGTGGCTGACCGGCATGGCCACGTCGGTGGCCCCACCGAGCGCGGCCCCTTCCGGTGCCGTCGACCAGTCGCCGCCGTCGGTCTCACCGAGCGTGAACCGGCCCAGGTAGTTGAACCCGATCTCGGGTGCCGCCGACCCTCCTGCGTCTGCCGTCGCGTCGGGATGCAGGTACTTCAGCATGCCGAATCCGATTCCGCTGTCCGGTATCTCGCGCAGCTGTTCCTTGATCAGTTTGAGGGCGTCACCGGCCGCGGCGCCGCCGGCGTACGCGTCGCCCAGATCGATGCCCTGCGCGTCGAGGAGCACCGGGTACAGGGTGGTGAACCAGCCGACGGTGCGGGCGAGATCCGCGCCGGGGACGGCCTGCTCCTCACGTCCGTGGCCCTCGAGGTCCACCGGGACCGCGCCGCCGCCGTGCCGGGCGGCGGTCAACGCGAGTGCGGTGAGCAGCACGTCGTCGACCTTCGCGTGGAAGCGTTCCGGCACCGTCGTCAGCAACGCCTCGGTCACCGTGGACGGCACCTCGACCTGGATCCGCGCGGTCGCGTCGATGGTGTCGCGCCGCGGATCGAGTGGGCCGGAGGAGAGCCGGACCCGGTGGGCGCCGTCCGCGGTCGCGCGCTGCCACAGCGGCCGCTCCCCGGCGCGGCCCGCGGCCTGCTCGGCGAGCCCCGCCGACCACAGCCGGAACGGCGTGCCCGACCTCGAAATCGGTTTCCCCGCAAAGGCGGCCGCGAGGTCCGGCACCAGGATGCGCCACGACACCCCGTCCACCACCAGATGGTGGATCACCATCAGGACGCGGCCACCGGCGCCGCCGCCCGCGTCGAAGAACACCACCCGGACCATGACCCCGGCCCCGGGATCGAGGGCCGCGTAGGCACGTTCGGTAGTCTCCGCGACGACACGTTCCCGCTCGGCGGATCCGAGACCGTCGATGTCCGCCCGCGAGACGACGTCCGCGGCCCGGACGGAGCCGACCGGGGGCACGTCGAACTCCGTGCCGTCGAACCGGGCCCGCAGCATGTCGTGGACGTCGAGCACGCGTTGCACCGCCGCCTCGAGCGCCTCTACCGTAAGGCCTGCCGGTGCGGTCAGCAGCCGGGACTGCGCGAACCTCGTGTACGGGCCGCCGCGCTCGAGCAGGTCGTGCACGATCGGGGTGGCCGGAATCCGGCCCGCCGCCGACGCTTCCAACTCGGCCTCGTCCACCTCGGCCGCGTCGATCTCCAGCACCCGCACCAGTCCGGCGACGGTCTTGTGCTCGAACACGTCCCGCGCGGTGAAGCGCAGACCGGCGGCCCGCGCCTTCGACACCAGCTGGATCGAGACGATGCTGTCGCCGCCGAGCACGAAGAAGTCGTCGTCGGGTCCGACGGTGTCCAGTCGCAGGATCTCCGCGACGACGGCACACAGCCGGCGCTCGAGGTCCGTGGCGGCTTCCCTCGACGTGCCGAGCGCCGAGAAGTCGGGCGCGGGCAGCGCCTTCCGGTCCACCTTGCCGTTCGGGGTCACCGGCAACTCGTCCAGCAGGACGGTCGCGGCGGGCACCATGTAGTCGGGCAGTGCGGCCGCGACGTGTGCGCGCAGCGCTTCCGTGTCGAGGTCGCGGCCCACGGCGTACGCCACGAGGCGTTTGCGGCCGGGATCGTCCTCCCGGGCCACGACCACGGCCGCGTCCACCCCCGGATGCCGGGCGAGGACCTGTTCGATCTCCCCGAGTTCGACGCGGAACCCGCGGATCTTCACCTGGTCGTCGGCGCGGCCCAGGTACTCGAGCGTCCGGTCCGCGGACCACCGCACCAGATCCCCGGTCCGGTACAGGCGTTCACCCGGGCCGCCGTACGGATCGGCCACGTAGCGCGAGGCGCTCAGGCCGGGACGCCGGAGGTAACCACGGGTCACGCCCGGTCCCCCGACGTACAGTTCGCCCGGCACGCCGGGCGGCACCGCCCGCAGTCGCCGATCCAGGACGTACGCGCGGCCACCGACGACGGGGGTGCCGATGGTCGGCCGGGCGCCCGGGAGGATGTCCGCGACCGCGGCGTCGACGGTGGCCTCGGTGGGCCCGTACATGTTCCGCGACCGGATGCCGTCGGCCGCCGCGTCGCCGAGCGCAGTCCACAGGTCCGCGGGCACGGCTTCGCCGCCGACGGCGAGGACGGTGGGACGGTGGTGGGCAGGGTCGATCAGCCCGTCCGCGATCAGTTCGCTCATCAGCAGCGGCACGCAGTCCACCGCGTCGATGCGGTGCCGCCGCACGTAGTCGACGATGCCCGCCGAGTCCGCGAGCAGGTCCGACTCCAGCAGGTGGAGGGTGTGACCACCGAGCATCGACAGCAGCGGATCGACCGACGAGTCGAAGGCCAGTGAATACGTGAGCAGCACGCGCAGTCGCTCGGCCGACGCGTCCCCGACGGTGCGTTCGTGTTGTGTGGCAAGCAGTGCCGCGATACCGCGGTGCGGGACGACGACGCCCTTCGGCCGGCCGGTCGAACCGGACGTGTAGATGAGGTACGCGGCATTGTCCGCAGTGGTGCTGCCGCGGCGTTCGTGCGGCGCGATCGGTGCGTCGGACACCTCGCTCGCCGACCACGCGTCGAATGTCGCCTGGTCGAGCACGAGTGCGGGGGTCGCGTCGTCCCGCATGTAGGCGAGCCGCTCGGCCGGGTAGTCGGGGTCGAGTGGCAGATACGCGCCGCCCGCCTTCCACACGGCCAGGATCGAGACGATCACCGGGATCCCGCGGGGCAGCATGAGCGCGACGACGGACTCCGGTCCGACACCACCGTCGATCAGGTGCCGCGCGATCCGGTTGGCACGCGAATCCAGTTCCGCGAACGTCAGTTCCCGTTCCCTGCCGACCAGGGCGGGAGCGTCCGGGGTGCGTGCCACCTGGCGGGCGAACAGAACGTCGAGGGTGACGGCGCCGTCCGCGGCCACGGCCGTGTCGGTGCCGCCCCGGCGGAGCCACGACCGTTCCTGCCCGGACAGCAATTCCACCGCGGACATCCGGACACCCGGATCCGCGGCGAGCGCCTCGAACACGCGGACGGTGCGCGCCGCGAGCGCGTCGGCGGTCGCGGTGTCGAACAGGTCGCGGGCGTAATCGACACGGACGCGCATCGATCCGTCCGGCTCGTCGATCACGTCGAACGTCAGGTCGAACATCGCCGTGTCGTTGGAGACGAACGACACCTCCGGCGCGAACTCCTCGAACAGGCTGACCGGCGGCGGCGCCTGGTGCTGCACGAGCACCTGGAACAGCGGGTGCCGGGCGGCACTGCGCTCCGGGTTGAGGGCCTCCACCAGCCGGTCGAACGACACGTCCTGATGCGCGTACGCCGCGAGGTCCGTCGCCCGGACGCGGCCGAGCAACTCGGCGAGGGTGGGGTCGCCGGACAGGTCGGTGCGCAGCACCACCATGTTGACGAAGAACCCGACCAGCTCGTCGAGTTCCGTGCTCGGCCGGCCGGCGGTGGGGGTGCCGATCGGAATGTCCTCGCCCGCACCGCTACCGGACAGTGCCACCGCGACGGCGGTGTGCACGAGCATGAACATCGTCGCGCCGGCCTCGCGGGCACGGGCGCGGAGCGCGGTGACGGTGTCGAGCGGGAGGGTGTGCTCGACGTGCGCGCCCTCGAACGTCGCGACCGGTGCGCGGCTCCGGTCGACCGGGAGTGTCAGCTCCTCGGGCAGACCGGCGAGCCGTTCGCTCCAGTACCCGATCTGCTTGGCGGACAGGCTGTCCGGGTCGGCGGGGTCGCCGAGCAGGTCGCGCTGCCACACCGCGAAGTCGGCGTACTGGACCGGCAGCGGCTCGGGCCGGGCCGTCCCCGATCCGGTGCGCGCCTCGTAGGCCGCGCCCAGGTCGCGCAGCAGGATCGGGGTGGACAGTTCGTCGCTCGCGATGTGGTGCACGAGCAGTAGCAGCACCGATTCCTCCGGCGATACGCGCAGCAGCCGCAGCCGGATCGGGATCTCGGTCTCGAGGTCAAAGCCGTGCCGGGCGGCCGCAACGAGCCTGGTGTCGAGTTCCGCCGCCGTCACGTTCTCCACGACCAGCGGTGTCGGGACGTCGGCCAGCACACGCTGGCAGCCCACGCCGTCGACGTCCGTCAGGACGGTGCGCAGCGTCTCGTGCCGGGCGAGGACGTCGGCGAGCGCGCCGCGCAGGGCGGTCTCGTCGACCGTGCCGTGCAACCGCATCGTCACCGGGACGTTGTAGGTGGGACTGGGTCCCTCCAACCGGAACTGGAACCACAGCCGCTGCTGCCCGAACGACAGCGGCATCGTCTCGGTGCGTGCCACGGGCGCCAGCGGGGGCCGGCCGGGACCGGTCGCGTCCTCGGCGCACTGCGCCGTCATCGCCACCACGGTCGGGTTGTCGAAGACGGTCCGGATGCTCAGTTCCACACCGAGCCGGTCCCGGGCCCGCGCGATGACCTTCGCCGCGGACAGCGAGTGCCCGCCGAGCAGGAAGAAGTCGTCGTCGATGCCGATGGACGGCAGACCGAGCACCCCGGCGACGATGTCGCACAGTCCGGCCTCGAGTTCGGTGGACGGCGGCCGGGACGTGACCAGCGCTCCGAAGTCGGGGTCCGGCAGCGCCTTCCGGTCCAGCTTGCCGTTGGACGTGAGCGGCAGCGCATCGAGGACGGTGAACGCGGACGGCACCATGTACGCCGGCAGCCACTGCCCGACCTGCGCCCGCGCCGCCGCGACATCGAAGGCCGCGACCTCCGCGTCCTCGTCGACCAGCAGGTACGCGACGAGTTGCGACACGCCGCTGCTGTCGGTGCGGGCCACC
This sequence comes from Rhodococcus pseudokoreensis, assembly GCF_017068395.1. Lineage (NCBI taxonomy): Bacteria > Bacillati > Actinomycetota > Actinomycetes > Mycobacteriales > Nocardiaceae > Rhodococcus > Rhodococcus pseudokoreensis. The sequence continues at coordinate 2,816,793 of NZ_CP070619.1, forward strand.
GCGACGGCGCGCGTCACCCCCGGCAGCCGGGTCAGCGCGGATTCGACCTCGCCGAGTTCCACCCGGAAGCCGCGGATCTTCACCTGGTTGTCGCCGCGTCCGCGGTACACGATCTGCGCGGAGTTCCCGTCCGCGTCGGGCACCCACCGGACGACGTCACCGGTGCGGTACATGCGGGACTCCCCGCCCGGGAACGGATTGGCGACGAACCGTCCCGCCGTGAGCCCGGGTGCCCCGAGGTAGCCGCGCACCACACCCGGTCCGGTCACGTACAGTTCGCCGTCCACCCCCGGCGGCACCGGGGCGAGGCTGCGGTCGAGCACGTAGGCGCGCAGATTCGCGACGGGCCGCCCGATCACCGGCGTCGCGCTGTCGGCGACGGCGGCGACGAGGACGTCGACGGTGCCCTCGGTGGGGCCGTAGAAGTTGAACGCCTCGCCGTGCCTGCCGCGCAGTTGCTCCCACAGCCGGTCGGTGACGGCGTCGCCGCCGAACCCGACCGTCGGCACGCTGCCCGCGGGGAACAGGTCGGCGTCGATCACCTGCTCGAGCTGGGACGGCGACAGCTCCACGAAGTCCCAGCCCTCGGCGAGGGCGAGGACCGCGAGTTGTTCCGGATCACGTTGGGTCAGTTCGTCGACGATGCGCAGGGAGTGCCCGCCCAGCATCCACAGGTGCGGGCCCCAGGACGCGTCGAACGAGAACGACCACACGTGACCGACGCGCAGCCGGGACTTCCCCGCCGCCGCGCAGGCCCGGGAGAAGACGTGGTGGCGGTGACTGTGGAACAGGTTGACCGCACCGCGATGCGGCACCTCCACACCCTTCGGCCGCCCGGTGGAACCGGAGGTGTGGATGATGTACGCGGTTTCGAGGTCGTGTATCCGGCGTCCACGCTCGAGGTCGGACAGACGGTCCCCCGGCAGAGCGGTCAGCGTCGCGGCGAGGGCGGCGTCGTCCAGCACCACCGGCTCGGACAGCCCGGCCGCCGCGGCGATCTCGGCGATGCGCGACGTGGCGTCGCCACCGGTGAGGATGCATCCCGGTGCCGTCTCGGCGAGAACGTGACCGAGGCGTTCGGCCGGATGGTCGGGGTCGAGGGGGATGCAGGTCGCGCCGGCCTCGAGCGCCGCGAACAGCGCCACGATCGTGTCGACCGACCGGGGCAGCGCGACGGCCACCCGCCGGTGCCTGCCCAGCCCGTGCGACAGCAGGTGCCGGGCCAGCCGCCCGACCCGCGCCTCCAGTTCGCCGTACGTGAGGGTGGTGTCCGCGTCGACGACGGCCTGCGCGTCCGGGTCGCGGTCCACGACGGCGTGGAACAGGTCGACGAGCGTCAGTCCGGGCGGGACCGGCAGGTCGGATGCATTCCACTCGTGCAGCACCCGCTGCAGTTCCGCGTCGGAGAGGATCGGGAGGCGGGCGAGCGGGACCGCGGGTCCGGCGCCGTTCGGCAGATCCGCGACCGCCGCGAACAGGCGCTGCAGGCGGTCGGCGTGGACGCCGAGGTCGGCCTCGGTGAACGTGTCGGCGTCCGCGTCGACCCACACCTCGAGACCGCCGACGGCGTCGAGGGGCCGCACCGTCACCATGAAGTCCTGCAACGGCCCGCGCGCGACCGAGTGCACCCCACCGCGAATGTCGCCGAACAGCAGCCGATCTCCGAACGGTTTGACGTTGATCGACGGTCCGATCACGCCGCGGGAACCGGCGGGGAGCCGCAGGTCACGCTGAATGTCCTCGCCGCGGTACCGGTAGTGCGCCCGGCACTCGGCCACCGCCGAGCGGACGTCGCCGATCAGGTCGCCGAGCGTGTGCGCGGCCGTCGGTTGCAGCCGCAGCGGAACGACATTCACCGCGGACATGGGCACACCCATCGAGGCGCTGCCGAGTCGGTTCATCACCGGGAAGCCGATGGTCAGGTCGGAACGGCCGGTGGCGGCCCGCAGGTAGGCGACGACGGTCGCGGTGACGACGTCGCCCCAACTCGCGGACATCGCCTTGCCGACCGTGCTGAGACCCCGCTGCTGGTCGGCGGTGAGCGTCCACCGCACGGCGCGGGACCGGCGGGCGATCCCCCCGGATCCGTCGCTGGGGTTGTCGCCGTCCCCGCCCAGGAGGACGGCCTCGTCGACGTCGGACAGGTAGCCGGACCAGAATTCGCGGTCCGCGGCGAATTCCGCGGTGTCCCGGTAGTCGAGTTCTTCCTGCACGACCGGCCCGACCGGGGTGAACTTCGACGCGGGCACGTCGTCGCCGCGCAGATCCGCGGTGTAGCGTTCGGCGATCCGCCGGGAGAAGAGGCCGAAACCGTACGCGTCGATGACCAGATGGTGGACGCAGAGATACACGACGACCCAGTCGTCGGCGAGAACGAGCAGTGCGGCACGCACACACGGGTCGGTGAGCGGATCGATGACGCCCGCGACGTCGTCGGCCATCCACTGCTGCGCGGCGGCCCACGGGTCCTCGGAGTGGCTCAGATCGACGCGCACCGGTTCGGCGAGCGGGCGGGCTCCCGGATACTGGAACACCGTTCCGTCGGCTTCCACGCCGAACCCGGCGGTGAGAACTTCCGCGTCGTCGGCGGCGCCCCGGACGCTACGGGCAGCGGCGGCCAGGTCGACGGATCCACGCAGTTCGATGCACTCCGCCGTGTTGAACACGGGGTTGTCCGGGGTCAACTGCTGGGCGAACCATACGCCCGACTGGGCACGCGTCAAGGGCACTGCGGCGGTCGACATGAATTGACATCCTCTTCTCGGTGACGAATTCAACTGTCCGAATGGACATCACGGCCTGCAAAGCGAGCGCCGGGCGAATGGGAACAATACCAAAGGTTAGCCTTACCGTATAAGGTCTGGGTCGCGGTGCCCCCACCGCACCGAGCGTGTCCGAGTTGTCCGTAATCGAGAGGTGATCACACATGGAATCGACGGCCGTTGCCGAGTCCGCAGAGACTTCGGCGGATCTTCCGCCGGGCGCGCCGTTCGTCCTCTCCCGCCCGCACGGCACCGTGATCGCCGACGGCATCCGCACCGGGTTCGACTCCGCCCGCGACGCCGCCGCTGCCCTGAAGAGCGGCACCGTCACCTCGGTGGCCGGCGCGCTCGCCTTCGACCCGTCGCACCCCGCCGCGCTGGTCGCACCGCAGACGCTGCGACATCACCCGGGCAGCTGGACTCCTCGCCTGCGGGCGCTTCCGCACGTGCGCCCCGGCGCGTCGGTCCCGCCGGAGGACGAGCACCTCGCCCGCGTCGCCGCCGCGATCCACGTGCTGCGCGAACCGGAAGCCGCACTGCACAAGGTGGTGCTCGCCCGATCGGTCGTCCTGCACGCCGAGGAACCGCTGCACCCGCACACGCTGCTCGCGAGGCTCGTCGCGAACGACCTCGGCGGCAACGGCTTCAGCGTCGACCTCAGCGCCGCGGGCCCCGGCTGGTCGGGTCGGCACCTCGTCGGCTCGAGCCCGGAGGTGCTCATCCGCCGCCACGGCGACACCGTGACCTGCCATCCCCTCGCCGGCTCGGCTCCCCGGCACGCCGACCCCGAGATCGACCGGCAGACAGCGGAGAACCTCGCCTCCTCGGAGAAGAACCTGCGCGAGCACGCCCTCGTCGTCGACGCGCTGCGCGCGAGCCTCGAACCGTTCTGCACCGAACTCGACATCCCCGACCGGCCCACCCTCACCAGCACCCCGCAACTGTGGCACCTCGGCACACCCGTGGCGGGACGGCTGCGGGACCGCTCGGTGACCGCACTGGACCTCGCCGTCGCCGTGCACCCGACACCGGCCGTGTGCGGCACCCCCACCGACGCCGCGCGTGCGCTGATCGGCGAACTCGAGGGCGACCGCGGCTTCTACGCCGGCGCCGTGGGCTGGGCCGACGCCGACGGTGACGGCGAATGGATGGTCACCATCCGGTGCGCGCAGATCGACGCCGACGGCACCACCGTCACGGCCTACGCGGGCGGGGGCATCGTCGCCGCCTCCGAACCGGACGACGAACTCGCCGAGACCACAACCAAACTGGGCACCGTCCTCGCGGCACTGGGACTTCCCCGATGAGCGGCACGACACTGGTCGTCGGGGCGGCGCAGGGCATCGGGCGGGCCACGGCCGTCACCCTGTCGCGGTCCGGCCACCGCCTGGTACTGCTCGATCGGGACGCCGAGGGCCTCGCCGCCACCGCCGCACTGCTCGACACTCCTCCGCTCGGCACCGCCGTCATCGACATCCGCGATGCCGACGCCGTCACCGGCACCGTCCGCCGGATCGAGGACGAGCACGGTCCCGTCACCGCCCTCGCGCACGTGGCCGGGATACTCGAGACCGGGTCGGTGCTCGACGCCGATCCCGCGAGCTGGCAGCGCGTGTTCGACGTCAACGTCACCGGTCTCGTCAACGTGCTGCGGGCCGTCGGCACCGGAATGCGGGACCGCTCAGCCGGTTCCATCGTCGTGGTCGGGTCCAATGCCGCCGGCGTCCCCCGCACCGGGATGGGCGCGTACGGCGCGTCCAAGGCCGCCGTCGCAATGATCGTCCGGGTGCTCGGCCTCGAACTGGCCGAATACGGGATCCGCGCCAACATCGTCGCCCCCGGCTCGACGGACACCGCGATGCAGCGGTCGCTGTGGTCGGACCCCGCCGACGACACCGGGGCGCGCGGCGCGATCGACGGCGACCTCGGCTCGTTCAAGGTCGGCATCCCGCTGGGCCGCATCGCCGACGCCGCCGACATCGCCGACTCCGTCGAGTTCCTCCTGTCGGACCGGGCGCGGCACATCACCATGCAGGCCCTCTACGTCGACGGCGGCGCTACCCTCCAAGCCTGACGGCCCCGAACAGCCATGCCCGTGAAAGGACTTTCGATGACCACGAGCGTTCGCGCTCCCCTGGAGACCACCACCGGCTATCCCGCCGAAATCGTCGCACGCTACCGTGCCGCCGGGTACTGGACGGACGAGACGTTCCAGCAGTTTCTGGGCGCCCGCGCCGAGCGATTCGGGGACGCGATCGCCGTGACCGGACCGGACGCGTCCGGGACCGACCGCGCGATCACCTACCGGGAACTGTCCGACCGCGCCGACCGGCTCGCCGCCGGGCTGCAGTCGTCGGGGGTGCAGCCCGGCGACCGCGTGGTGGTGCAACTGCCGAACATCGTCGAGTACGTCGAGGTGATCTTCGCGGTCTTCCGGCTCGGCGCCCTGCCGGTGTTCGCGTTGCCCGCGCACCGCTCCCAGGAGATCTCCTACTTCTGCAGTTTCGCCGACGCCGCGGCCTACGTCGTCACCGACACGCACGCCGGCTTCGACTACCGCACGCTCGCCCGCGACGTGGTGGCGTCGGCGGAGAACCCGCCGAGAGTCTTCGTGGCCGGCGACGCGGAGGAATTCACCTCCCTCGACGAACTGCGGTCGGCGGACCCGATTTCCGACGAACCGGCGGCAGGTCCGGAATCCGTGGCGTTCCTGCAGCTCTCGGGCGGAACCACCGGGGTGTCGAAGCTGATCCCCCGCACCCACACCGACTACCTGTACTCGGTGCGTGAGTCGGACCGCATCTGCGGCATCGACGAGAACACCCGTCTGCTGGTCGTTCTCCCTGCGGCGCACAACTTCCCGATGAGCTCCCCGGGCATCCTCGGCGTGCTGCACGCCGGTGGCCGCGTGGTGCTCGCCCCGGATCCGAGCCCCGATACCGCGTTCGCGCTCATCGAGCGGGAGGGCGTCACGATCGCGTCGCTGGTGCCGCCGCTCGCGTTGGCGTGGCTGTCCGCCGCCGCCCGCACCGAACGGGACATCTCGAGCCTCGAGGTGCTGCAGGTCGGCGGCGCCAAGTTCAGCGCCGAGGCCGCCAAGCGGGTGCGCCCCGAACTCGGGTGCACGCTGCAGCAGGTCTTCGGGATGGCCGAGGGCCTGGTCAACTACACCCGGCTCGACGACCCGGAAGACACGATCGTCACCACCCAGGGCAGGCCGATCAGCCCCGACGACGAAGTGCGCGTCGTCGACGACCACGGCGAACCCGTCCCGAGCGGCACGTCCGGTCATCTGCTCACCCGCGGCCCCTACACCATCCGCGGGTACTACCGGGCCCCCGAACACAATTCGACGGCGTTCACCGAGGACGGCTTCTACCGCACCGGCGACATCGTCCGCCTCACCGACGACGGCTATCTCGTCGTCGAGGGCCGCGCGAAGGACCAGATCAACCGCGGCGGCGAGAAGGTGGCCGCGGAAGAGGTCGAGAACCACCTGCTCGCGCACCCCGCCGTTGCCGACGTCGCGGTCGTGTCGATGCCCGACCAGTACCTCGGCGAACGCAGTTGCGCGTTCGTCGTCGTCCAGGGTGAGCAGCCGAAGGCCGTCGAACTCAAGAAGTTCGTCCGCGGCCGCGGACTCGCCGACTACAAGGTGCCCGACAAGGTGGTGTTCGTCGACGAGTTCCCGGTCACCGGTGTCGGCAAGATCAGCAAATCCGAACTGCGCCGGGCACTGGAGAAGACGTTCGTCACGTCGTGACGCCGGCCGATTGACGCCGGCACGGCTTCGCCGAGAGTTTTCGCGCACGGGGAATGGCGAGCGCCCCGGAGGCGTTGGCGATGAGTATGAGCGATCAGCCAGAACTCAGCCCCGAGGGGTGGGTACGTGACCAGACCGAGAAGATCCTGGAACAGGGTACGACCGACGGCGTCCAGGTGTTGGACCGCCCGATCGTCCTGTTCACCACCACCGGGGCGAAGTCCGGCAAGAAGCGCTACGTCCCGTTGATGCGGGTCGAGGAGGACGGCAGGTACGCGATGGTTGCGTCCAAGGGCGGCGCACCCGGCCACCCGTCGTGGTACTTCAATGTGAAGGCGCACCCGCAGATCTCGGTGCAGGACGGGGCGACGGTTCGCGACCTCACCGCGCGTGAGATCGACGGCGCCGAGCGCGAGCACTGGTGGGAGCTGGCGGTGGCCGCTTTTCCGCCGTATGCGGAGTACCAGACCAAGACCGAACGACGGATCCCGGTCTTCGTGCTCGAGTGACCTGCCGTCGCGGCTGAAGGACCGTCACTCCCAACGCACTCCGCGGCGCGAAGTGCGTTGGGAGCGGTCGGTTCAGCCGAGTGTGGCCAAGCGTGTCCAGGTGTCGACGACGGTGTCCGGGTTCAGCGACATGGACTCGATGCCCTGTTCGAGCAGCCATTCGGCGAGATCGACGTGGTCGCTGGGCCCCTGCCCGCAGATACCCACGTACTTGCCGCGCGCCTTGCACGCCGAGATCGCCGCTGCGAGCATGTGCTTCACAGCGGGGTCACGTTCGTCGAAGGAGTCTGCGACCAGCGCGGAGTCGCGGTCGAGCCCGAGCGTCAACTGCGTCATGTCGTTCGATCCGATGGAGAACCCGTCGAAGTGGTCCAGGAACGCGTCGGCGATGACCGCGTTCGAAGGCACCTCGCACATCATGATGACCTCGAGTCCGTTCTCGCCGCGGCGAAGGCCGTGCGAGGCCAGCAGCGAGATGACACCTTCGGCCTCGGTGAGGGTTCGGACGAACGGGATCATGATCTTGACGTTGGTCAGGCCCATCTCGTCGCGGACGTACTTCAGTGCGGCGCATTCCATGGCGAAACAGTCTGCGAAGTCCTTCGACAGGTACCGCGACGCGCCGCGGTAGCCGATCATCGGGTTCTCCTCCTCGGGCTCGTAGAGTTCGCCGCCGACGAGCTTCGCGTACTCGTTGGACTTGAAGTCCGACATGCGCACGATCACCGGATGCGGCGCGAAGGCTGCCGCGATCGTCGCGACGCCCTCGGCGACCCGGTCCACGAAGAACTCGCGGGCGCCCGGATAGGCGGCGATCGCCTCACCGATCTGCTCCTTCAGCGGCCCGTCGAGGGTGTCGAAGTCGAGCAGGGCCTTCGGGTGGATACCTATCTGGCGGTTGATGATGAACTCGAGGCGCGCGAGTCCGACACCACTGTTCGGCAGGCGGGAGAATGCGAACGCCTGTTCAGGGGTACCGACGTTCATCATGATCTTGGTGCTGATCTCGGGCATCGCCTCGATCGAGGACTCGGTGACGTCGAAGTCGAGCAGCCCTTCGTACACGTAACCGGTGTCGCCCTCCGCGCACGAGACCGTCACCTCGCGACCGGCGGTGAGCGACCGCGTGGCCCCACCGGTACCGACGACGGCGGGAACGCCCAGTTCGCGGGCGATGATCGCGGCGTGACAGGTGCGGCCACCGCGGTTGGTGACGATGGCGCTGGCGCGCTTCATGATCGGCTCCCAGTCGGGGTCGGTCATGTCCGCGACGAGCACCTCACCGGCCTGGAACTCGTGCATCTGTTCCACCGATTCGAGCACCCGGACGGCGCCGGCTCCGATGCGGGCGCCGATCGCCCGGCCTTCGACGAGGACCGTGCCGGTCTCGTTGAGCCGGAACCGCTGCTGGCCGGTCACCGCGGCCCGCGACTGCACGGTCTCCGGACGCGCCTGCAGGATGTACAGCTCGCCGTCGACGCCGTCCTTGCCCCACTCGATGTCCATCGGACGCCCGTAGTGCTCCTCGATCAGCAGCGCCTGGCGGGCGAGCGCCTCGACCTCCGCGTCGGTGAGGCTCAGCAGTCGCCGATCCACGGGCTCGACGTCGACGAACTCCGTCGTCCGGCCGACCGAGCGGTCGGCGGTGTAAACCATCTTGGTCGCTTTCGATCCGACGCCGCGCTTGAGAACCGCAGGACGGCCCGCGCGCAGGGCAGGCTTGTACACGTAGAACTCGTCGGGGTTCACCGCACCCTGGACGACGGCCTCACCCAGGCCGTACGAGGAGGTCACGAACACAGCGTCGGCGAAGCCCGACTCTGTGTCGATGGTGAACATGACCCCGGACGTGCCGATGTCGGAGCGCACCATCTTCTGCACGCCCGCGGACAGAGCGACGGCGTCGTGGTCGAACTTGTGGTGCACCCGGTACGCGATGGCGCGATCGTTGTACAGCGACGCGAACACCTCGTGCATCGCCTGCAGGATCGCGTCGACGCCGCGCACGTTGAGGAAGGTCTCCTGCTGCCCGGCGAAGGACGCGTCCGGAAGGTCCTCGGCGGTCGCGCTGGACCGCACGGCGAACGACGCGTCGTCCGATCCGCCCGACAGCTCCGCGTACGCCGTCCGGATGTCGGCCTCGAGATCGGTCGGGAACGGCTGCTCCATGACCGCCGCGCGGATCTCGCGGCCCGCCTCGGCCAGCGCCTGCACGTCGTCGGTGTCGAGTTCGGCGAGCCGCGCGCTGATCTTCTCGGCCAGGACGGTGCCCGCAGCGCTCGGTTGATTCACGAATCGGCGGAACGCGTCGGCGGTCGTCGCGAAGCCGTTGGGGACCCGGACCCCGACGTTGGTCAGGTTGCGCACCATCTCGCCCAGAGACGCGTTCTTGCCGCCGACCTGCTCGAGATCGGCGAGGCCGAGGTCGGCGAACCATCGGATGTTGCTGTTCATGGACGGGCTCCTCAATCGTGACGGTGGGCCCTGCGTGCGAGCACTTGCAGGATGAGTGTGGACATTTCTTCGACGGATTTGGCCGACGAGTCGATGACGGGCAGGTCGTGCGTGCGGTACAGCGCCTCCGCACGCTTGAGTTCGTAAGCGCACTGGCGCAGCGACGCGTACGTCGAGTCTGGGCGACGTTCCGTCCGGACCGCGCTGAGACGAGCCGCGGTGGTGATCATCCCGAAGCAGCGGTCCTGCAGATGCAGGATGGGGCGTGGCAGGTCGGTGCTCACAAGATCCTCGTCGACCAGAGGGTAGTTCGCGACACGAAGTCCGTGTTGCAGTGCGAGGTACATGGTCGTCGGGGTCTTCCCGCAGCGCGACGGCGCAACCAGGATCACGTCGGCCTTGTCCAGCGTGCGGACACTCTGGCCGTCGTCGTGTTCGATCGCGTACTCGACGGCCTGCATACGCGCGTTGTAGCGCTTGACATCGCCCACGCCGTGCAGGCGCGCGGGGGTCCGGGCGCCCCGGGTGCCGAGGATGGACTCGACCTGCTGCATGTGCATGTCGAAGAAGTCGATCACAGGTGCGCGGGTCCGCTGCAATTCGTGACGAACGTCATCGAGCGCGGCCGTGACGAACACCAGGGGTGTCATGCCGCGGTCCATCGTGGCGTCGATCCTGCGCACGACCTCGCGGGCGTCGTCGGGCGTGGTGATGAACGGGATCACTGTCCGCTCGAACCGGTGGTCGGGAAAGTGCAGGAGCAGGGCGTTGCCCATGGTCTCCGCGCTGATCCCGGTGCTGTCCGAGAGGAAGAAAACCGGGATCGTGTCACCGGCATACGTCTCAGTCACCGGTCCATTCCTATCGTCGCCGTCACACGGTGGGCTCCATCCTTTCGTAGACGCTTTTCGAGCTGTCAGGCAGGTCGCGTAACGGGCCGTTGATGAGGTGTTCACGGAGGTCGCGGAACATCTCCGCGGCTACGCTCGGGCCTGCAACCGTGTAGCCGAGAGTGACGAGGAGACGTCCGTATGTGCCTGGTCCTGTTCGCCTGGCATACCCGCCCCGACCTCCCCCTGGTCGTCGCGGCCAACCGCGACGAGTTCTACGCCCGTCCCACCGAACCGCTGCGCCGTTGGGACGACGGCTTCGTCGCGGGCCGCGATCTGCTCGCGGGCGGAACGTGGATGGGCATCTCCGACGCCCTGCGGTTCGCGGCCGTCACCAACGTCCGCGACGGCGCCCCCGCGACCGGGGCCCGGTCCCGCGGAGACCTGCCCGTCGACTTCCTCCGCGGCCGGCTCTCACCCGCCGACCACGCCGGACAGGTGGCCGCGACCGGCGCCGAGTACGGCAGCTTCAACCTGCTCGTCGGCGATCCCGCGGAACTGTGGTGGGTCACCAACCGGCCCCACGGTCGCAGGCAGCGCGTCGAACCCGGCGTCCACGGCCTGTCCAACGCCGAACTCGACACCCCGTGGCCGAAGGTGACGGGCGGCAAACAGGCGTTCGCCGCCGCGCTCGCCGCCGACGACGGCAGCCCCGAATCGGATCCGGGGGCGTACTTCGACGTGCTCGCCGACAGCGACCCGGCACCGTGGGACGCACTGCCGGATACGGGCATCGAACCCGAACTCGAACGCGCCCTGTCGTCCCGGTTCATCCGCCACGGCGAGTACGGGACGCGGGCGTCGACCGTGCTGCGGGTCCGGGCGGACGGCACCTACGACATCACCGAGCGACGGTTCGACGAGAGCGGCCCTCTCCCCACGTGAGTGGCAAAGTGTGCTCCCGCACGCTTTGCCGCTCACCTCAGGAGAGGGAGGACCGGATGACCCCCGCCGTCTGGTCGAGCGCGATCCGGCTCGGCGACTTCGGCATTCCGCGCAGCCCGAATCCGTCACCGGCAGTGCGGGGCACCACGTGCAGGTGCACGTGGAAGACCTCCTGGCCGGCGGCGATCCCGTCGGCCAGGAACAGGTTGACACCCTGGGCCCGCATCGGCCCGTGCCGCAACGCGGTCGCGAGACGCTGCCCCACCGCGAACACCGCCGCACCGTCGCCCGGGTCGAGGTCGGCGAGCCCACTCGCATGCCGCTTCGGGACCACCAGCAGATGCCCGGACGTCCACGGCCGGATGTCCATGAACGCCAGCACGTTCTCGTCCTCGTGCACGACGCTGGCATCGGATCGGCCCGACACGATCTCGCAGAAAATGCAGTTCACGTAGGCACCTCCGGTGCTTGTGCGTGGTTAAGGAGTGCAGGCACTCGCCAAGCACGCACGGGCGGCGAAGCCGCCTACAGGATCGGGGACGGCTGGTACGCGGCCGCCTCGGGGTTGGCGTCGACGAGCTTCTGCACCTGCGCCACGACCGTGGCGACCTGCGCCTCGGCGGCACCGATGAACGCCTTCTTGTCCGCGAGAGCCTCGTCGAGGGCGGCCCGGTCGAGGGGCAGGCGGTCGTCGGCGGCGAGACGGTCGAGGAGGTCGGGCTCCTTGCCCTGCTCACGCATCGCCAGCGCGACGGCGACGGCGTGTTCCTTGATGACCTCGTGCGCGGTCTCCCTGCCCACTCCGGCGCGCACCAGGGCCATCAGGACCTTGGTGGTGGCGAGGAACGGCAGGTACCGGGTGAGTTCCTTCTCGATGACGGCGGGGTAGGCGCCGAATTCGGCGAGCACCGTCAGGAACGTCTCGATCAGTCCGTCGATCGCGAAGAACGCGTCCGGCAGCGCGACGCGGCGCACCACCGAGCAGAACACGTCACCCTCGTTCCACTGCGCGCCCGCCAGCTCGGCGGCCATCGACGCGTAGCCGCGCAGCACGACCTGCAGTCCGTTGACGCGCTCGCAGGAGCGGGTGTTCATCTTGTGCGGCATCGCCGACGACCCGACCTGGCCGGGCTGGAAGCCCTCGGTGACCAGTTCGTGGCCTGCCATCAGGCGGATGGTGTGCGCGAACGACGACGGCCCGGCGGCCACCTGTACCAGCGCGGACAGCACGTCGTGGTCCAGCGACCGCGGGTACACCTGGCCGACGCTCGTGAACACGTGGGAGAAGCCGAGGTGCTCGGCGACCTTCTGCTCCAGCGCCTCCAGCTTGGACGCGTCGCCGTCGAGGAGGTCGAGCATGTCCTGTGCGGTGCCCATGGGGCCCTTGATACCGCGCAGCGGGTAGCGGTCGATCAGCTCGCGCAGCCGGGTGAGCGCGACGAGCAGTTCGTCGGCGGCGGACGCGAACCGCTTGCCGAGCGTGGTGGCCTGCGCCGCGACGTTGTGCGACCGGCCTGCCATGACGAGGCTGCTGTACTCGGCGGCCCGCTCGGCGAGCCGGGCCGCGACCGCGACACCGTGTGCGTGGACGTGCTCGAGCGACCGCAGGATCTGCAGCTGCTCGACGTTCTCGGTGAGGTCGCGGCTGGTCAGCCCCTTGTGGACCTGCTCGTGGCCGGCGAGGGCGTTGAACTCCTCGATGCGGGCCTTCACGTCGTGGCGGGTGACGCGCTCACGGTCGGCGATGGAGTCGAGGTCCACCTGCTCGAGCACGCGTTCGTAGTCGGCGAGCGCCTCGGCCGGCACGTCGATCCCGAGTTCCGCCTGGGCCCGCAGCACGGCGATCCACAGCTGACGCTCGAGGATGATCTTGTGCTCGGGCGACCACAACTCGACGAGTTCGGGGCTGGCGTAACGGTTGGCAAGGACGTTCGGGATGCGGCTCACGAGTCCTCAGTTTACGGCGGCGCTACAGCTCGACGTGGTCCGGCCGGTCGAGGGCGGGCGCGACGACGTCGACGACGTCGAGCAGCATCGCCCGGGCGAGGGCCCGCAGGTCGGCGTCGTGCTCGCCGAGCGCGGTGACCACGGCTCCGTCGACGACGGCGACGAGTCGGCGGAGCTGCTCCTGCCGGACGTCGCGGTCGGAGCGCCGCAGCGCCTCGGTGAGGACGTCGTCCAGTTGCGCGCGCAACCGCAACTGGACTTCCCGCAGTTCGGGGCGACGCGCGCAGGCCGTGAACCGCTCGTACCGGGAGATCAGCCTCTCGCGGCAGTCCTCACTGATCAGGGCCGGTCCGACGAGCAAATCGAGGAGGAGGTCGACGGTGGACTCACGGCCGCGGCGCCGATGCGTGACGTCCTCGACGCGGCCGCGCATGACCGCGAGGTCGCGGTTGCCGTTGCATTCGACGGCCTTCGCGATCAGGTCGTCCAGGGACTCGAAGTAGTAGGTGGTCGACGCGAGCGGAAGGTCGGCGCGGGTGGCCACCGAGCGGTGCCGGACCGCGTCGAATCCACCCTCGAGCAATAGGTCGGCGGCAGCCTCGACCAGCGCCTGTCGGCGCCGTTCGCCCTTCGGAGTTGCCGCGGATGACACCAATTCATCCTGCCAGCCGCGGGTGCCGCACCAGGGCGGATTGGGCGACAGACCGCGAAGTATGTGGGTGGCGGCGCGCACCCGCGTAGCGTCGGAACGATGCGGGTGTCGGTGCGGATGCTGGCCCTGGGATGTGCGGCGGCGGCGCCGATGGTCCTGGCGTCGGCGTGCGGGTCCAACGGCGATGCGGCACCCGATCCGGAGGCCGTCTTCACCGCCGCCGCGTGCCCGTCGCCGAACGTCCCCGGACTGCCGCAACTGGACCTCGGCGCCGAGTTCAGCTGCGGCACGTTGACCGTGCCGGAGGACCGCTCCCGTCCGGACGGACGACGCATCGAACTGGCCGTGACGCGGCTCGCTGCCACGTCTCAGACCCCGCGCCCCGACCCGCTCGTCTATCTCACGGGCGGTCCGGGCGGGCCCGCGCTCGCGAGCGCCGCCCAGGTCGCGCCGCTCGGGCTGAACCGCGACCGCGACGTCCTGTTCCTCGGCCAGCGCGGCACCATGCATTCCGACCCCTTCCTGGCATGCCCCGAGATCGACGAGTTCCAGGCGGCGCAGACGGGTCTGAGCCCGCTCGATCCGGCGACCGCCCCGCTCGACGCCGAGGCCACCCGGACCTGCCGCGACCGGGTCGCCGGGGGTGGCTACGACCTCGGCGCGTACGACACCACGGAGAATGCCGCCGACGTCGCGGATCTGCGGGTGGCGCTCGGCCTGGACGAGTGGAACGTCTACGGCGTCTCGTACGGCACCGACCTCGCGCTCACCGTGCTCCGCGACCACCCGGACGGCATCCGCAGCGTGGTGCTGGACTCGGTCGTGCCGACGCAGAACAACATCATCGAGGGCTTCTGGCCGGGCGCCGCCGAGGGCTTCCGGGCACTGTTCGACGCGTGCGCGGCCCAGCGGGCGTGCGCCGCGGCGTACCCGGGTCTGGAGGACGAATTCACCGCGACCGTGAACCGGCTGGCCGCCGCGCCGCTGACCGTCGACCTGTCCGGCAGGCGCGTCGTGCTCGACGGGTACACGTTCGCGAATCTGGTGATTCAGCAGAGCCTCGCGCCGGGCAACTACGCCGGACTCCCGGCGCTCGTCCACGCGACCGCCACCGGCGACGGCGTCCCGGCCGCGACCGCACTGCTCGGCACGGTGACGCCGCCCGGCCTCATCGGCTACGGACTGACGTTCGGGGTGTTCTGCGGCGAGCAGACGGCGTTCACCGACCGGGAGCAGGTTGCCGCCACCGCGAAGCGGGCGCTTCCGGACTTCCCGGACGCGGTGCTGTCGCTGGTGCCGCAGGCCGCCCGGATCTTCGACGACTGCGATGTCTGGGACGTGCCCGCGTCCGACGCCGGCGTGCACGAGCCCACGGGAAGTGCCGTGCCGACCCTGCTCCTCACCGGGTCGCTCGACGCTGTCACCCCGCCGTCGCAGGCGCGCATCGCTGCCGCCACCCTGTCGCGGTCAGAGGTGCTCGAGTTTCCCGGGCTCGGCCACGACGTGCTGCAGTCCTCGGACTGCGCCCCTGCCGTCACGGTCGGTTTCCTCGAGCAGCCGACCGGCGGCTACGACACGAGTTGCCTGACGCGGGTGCAGATGCCGGTGTTCACGACCGGGTGAGAGCCGGAGGCCGGCTGGCGAGGCGGCGGAGCCGCAGGGCGATCGCCACCAGCGCCGGGAACGTCACGGCGAGAATTGTCATGCGTTGGAGCAGCCCGGCGATCTCGTGCAGCGGTGCGCCGCCCGGCATCGCGAACCGGCCGAGCAACACGAAACACCCCAGACCGACGATCCCGGCGACCCCGACGTAGCGCGCCAGGCCACGCCACCGCGGATCGGCGGCGAACCGGTGCGACAGCACAGCCAGGGCGAGCGCACTGCAGGAGAAGAACGTGACCCCCGCGATCACGTGATGGCCCGGATCGTAGGGCTCCCCTGCCGGATCCTCGCGCAACGGAAACACCGCGGCGAGGATCAGCCCCAGCGCTGCCACACCGAGCAGAGCGGGCCCTGTCCAGCCGTACCGCGTGTTCGCGATGCCACGGTGCAGTCCGGCCGCGAAGATCGTCAACAGCACGGCGAAGGCCAGGATGTTCAGCTGCTGGATCCAGCCACTCGGGTCCGCCTCGAGAGCACTGATCGGGTCGGCGATCCGGCTGTAGTCGTCCCGGAGGAACGTCTCCTGGACGAGAAATCCCGCGGTGAACAGCACCGGACCCGCGACGCCCGCGCGGGCCGCCCACCACTGGAAGTCGGGGTGTGACAGACGAACTGACGTGGTGACCATGACCTCGACGCTAGGGCGACGTCACCGCCCGGACATCGGGTAATTCACCCATCTTCCGAGGCGATCACCTGAGTCGTTCTACCCATTCAGTTGTCGGGGAGCACAGCTCCGGTCGCCTCGTCGACGTTCACGTCGTAGTCCCAGCCCTTGGCATCGCGGATGTGAATGTGCCACACCGGCTTACCGTCCCGCTGCTGCTGCTCCGAATTCGAGACCGTGCCACCCGGGACCGTCGCGAGAGCGATCTGCTCGGCCTGCTGCTGGGTTACCGCGCCTGCGGGGGGTGCGGGTGCGGCGGTCGTGGTGGTCTGCCCGTCCTGGCTGTCGGACACCACCGTGCCGGTCGCCGCGTCGACGTTGACGTCGTAGTCCCAGCCCTTGGCATCGCGGATGTGGACGTGCCACACCGGCTTACCGTCCCGCTGCTGCTGCTCCGAGTTCACGACCGTGCCGCCCGGAACCGTCGCGAGAGCGGTCTGCTCCGCCTGTTCCTTGGTGACCGCCGCGGCCCCTGCGGCGCTCGTGGTCATGGGGGACGACGTCATCGCTGCCGTGGCCGACGTCGTGGCACTGGCGGAGGTCGACGGGCTGTCGCTGCTGTCGGAACCGCATCCGCCCAGCAGCAGCGCGGAGGCCGCGACTACCGGGATCAGGCTCGCACAGCGCACAATTCTGCTGGTCATCGTGGCTCCTCGATCGCTCGACGGCGTCAAACCTGCCTGTCAGAGTACGGGAGCCACAACCGACCTCGCGGTAGTTTTCGCCACTTCCCGGCGCGAGTCAGACCCTCACCACGCCCGGCACGACCGCCGCCCGAAGCTGCGCCGGGCGAGCACGAGCCAGATGATGGGCAGGAAGACGAGCGGGGGGACGCGGACCAGCGCGACCCACAGGATCGCGGCGAGAATGGCCACCACGAACACGAGTACCCGCAGCGCCGCCGCCTCCCGCCGCGGGTCGCGTCGCACGCGCACCCGTTCGGGTTCGGACGTGAAGCGCTGCTTGTCCGGAAGATCCGCGAAGAGCGGCACGAGGTCGCCGGCGGTCTTGGCGAGGTACGCCGCCTGCACCCGCGCGTCGAACTCGTCGGTCTCGAGCCGTCCGGCTGCGAAATGTTCGGCGAGTGCCGCTGCTGCTTGCTCCCGCTCCACGGTCCCGATGCGGACTCCGCCAGG
The DNA here is from genome assembly GCF_017068395.1 of Rhodococcus pseudokoreensis. Taxonomy (NCBI): domain Bacteria; kingdom Bacillati; phylum Actinomycetota; class Actinomycetes; order Mycobacteriales; family Nocardiaceae; genus Rhodococcus; species Rhodococcus pseudokoreensis. The sequence goes on from NZ_CP070619.1 coordinate 2,834,120, forward strand.
AAGGGGTGGCTGTGGATGACTGATCTCGCTCATGTCGTCGCCTCGCGCCTGGTTTGTAACACTGTAATCCTAGCCACAGTGTAGGCCTTCTATTCCTGGTCGCGCCCGTGGAAACCTTGCCGGCGCTGTTCCTCCGCGCGTTCCCGGCACCGCCGCACGAACTCGGCTTCCTCCGGGTCGGCGGGCAGCCGATCACGAGGAATCTTCTGCGGCCGCCCGGCCACCAGCCACAGCACCGAGCCGACGAGCGGAAGCAGCAGCACGATCACCAGCCAGCCCTCCTTCGAGAGGTTCCGGAACTGGTCGTCGTCGGTGGTGACGGCGTCGGCGAAGCACAGGACCCACAACACGAATGCGAGCAACGCGACGTACAGCATCGCCGTTCTCCTTGCCTGGCGCGCCCGAACACGCAGTGCGCCCAAGTCCATCGAACAACTGCTGCGACGCCGCCGCAAGAGCGAACTACGGCTACAGCCAGCGGCCCAGTCGCACCAGGGATTCCCGGACCTCGGCCGTGGATCCGGCGAACGACAGCCGGACGGTCTTGTCTCCGTGGACGGTGTCGAAATCGATGCCGGGGGCCAGCGCCAGACCGGTGTCCTGCAGCAGCCGCGAGCACCATTCCGTCGACGTCGCGCCGTGGGTTCCGCCGAGCAGGTGCCCGATGTCGGCGTACACGTAGAACGCCCCGTCGGCGGGCGCCAGGTCGGCGATGCCCAGCTCCGGGAGACCGGTCAGCAGCAGCTCCCGGTTCACGGCGTAGCGCTGCACGTGGCCGTCGAGTTCGGCCCTCGATTCCTCGGTGAACGCCGCGATCGCCGCGTACTGCGAGATGGCGGGCGGGCACACCGTCATGTTCGACGCCAGCCGCTGCAACGGCCTGCGCAGCCCCTCGGGGACCAGCATCCAGCCCAGCCGCCAGCCCGTCATCGAGAAGTACTTGGACACCGAGCCGACGACGACGGATTCGCGGGACGTCTCCCACGAACTGGTCATCGCCTGCTCGCCGTATCCGATGCCGTGATAGATCTCGTCGGAGATCAGCAACGTCCCGTGGGCGTCGCACCAGCGGGCGAGGGCGGCCAGTTCGCCGGGGTCTATGACGGTGCCGGTGGGGTTGGCGGGGCTCGCGACAATCAGCCCGGCGGGCGGCTCGGGCAGGGCGTCGAGCATCGCGACCGTCGGCTGGAACCGGGTGTCGGCTCCGCAGTCGATCTCGATGACGTTGCAGCCGAGCGCGGCGAGCGTGTTCCGGTAGGCCGGGTAGCCGGGGCGGGCGACCACGACGGTGTCGCCGACGTCGAAGGCGGCGAGGAACAGCAGCGTGAACGCGCCGGAGGAACCGGTGGTCACGACGACGTCCTCGGCGTCGACGTCGATTCCGTATTTGCCGGCGTGATATCCGGCGATCGCCTCCCGCAGCGGCAGGATCCCGAACGTCTCCGTGTAGCCGAGCAGGTGCCCGTCGAGCACTTCCCGCGTGGCGCGGAGGACCGGCTGCGGCGCGGGCGTGGACGGCTGCCCCGCCGCGAGCGTCAGCACGTCGCCGTGGGTGCGCTGACGTTCGGTGGCGGCCTTCCACACGTCCATCACGTGGAAGGTCTGGATGTTGGACCGCTGGGATTCGGGACGCACCCCATGACGCTAGCGTGACGCGCTCACTCCCCCGCCAACGCATCCCGCTGCGATTCGACCGTCTCCCGGATCGCCCCCACCACCGCCGCGACCTCCGGTCGTCGCAGCGACTCGGGCCGCGCCACGAGCCAGTACGCCAGCGTGGCCTCGACCTGCCCGGGCAGCACCCGCACGAGGTCGTCGTGGCGGTCGGCCATGAAGCACGGCAGCAACCCGATGCCTGCCGACGCCCGGGTGGCCTCGACGTGCACGAACACGTTGGTCGACGTCACCGATTCGCGCATCGAGACGGTGAGGCGGCGTGCGAGGTCGAGTTCGTCGACCTGGAGCATCGAGTCGATGAAGTAGACGAGTGAGTGATCGGCCAGATCGCTCACCCGCGTCGGGGTGCCGTGTTCGGACAGATACGACCGCGCGCCGTACAGGCCGAGGGTGTAGTCGGCCAGCCACAGCGCCTCCGCCCGGTGCACCTGCGGTTTGCCCACGACGATCTCGATGTCGAGTCCCGAGCGATGCTGCGATGCCCGGCGGGTGATCGCGACGATCTCCACGGACACGTCGGGGTGCCTGCTGCGGATCAGCGCGCCTGCGGGTGCCGCGATGTAGGCGCTGAACCCGTCGGTCGCCGAGACCCGGACGACGCCCTTCAGGTGGTCGGCGCCGCCGGGTTCGGTGACCAGTCCGTGGACGGCGGCCTCGACGCGTTCGGCGGCGGTCAGCGCCTGCCGCCCGAGGTCGGTGAGCTCCCACCCGCCGGCGGCCTTCACGAGGACCCGGCCGCCGAGGCTTTTCTCGAGGCTCGCGATCCGGCGCGAGATGGTCGTGTGGTTGACCCCGAGGTCGTCGGCGGCGGTGTTGAAGCGACCGGTCCGCCCGACTGCCAGCAGGACGAGGAGGTCGTCGGGGCTGGGTAGGGCTGCTCCGGACGTCACTTCTGCATATTTGCACATGTGGGTTGCAGGTTGCGTCATTGTGTGCGCACAAATATGCATCAATACTCGGCAGGACCAATGAACTGTGCCCCGAGTCACAACGGGGCGCGGAGTGTGAAGAGGAGCGACAGATGAGCGTCGACGAAACAGCGCACGCGAAGGAAGCCCCGCCGTCCGGGCTGAAGAAGGTGGTCGGCGCGTCCATGGCCGGCACCGTCGTCGAGTGGTACGAGTTCTTCCTCTACGGCACCGCGGCGACGCTCGTGTTCAGCAAGGTCTTCTTCGCGGCAGGCGGCAACGAACTCGACGCGATCATCGCGGCATTCGTGACCTACGCCGTGGGCTTCGTCGCCCGGCCGCTCGGCGGCATCGTCTTCGGTCACTTCGGCGACAAGTTCGGCCGCAAACAACTGCTCCAGTTCAGCCTTCTGCTCGTCGGAACGGCCACGTTCCTGATGGGCTGCCTGCCCACGTACGGCCAGATCGGGTACTGGGCCCCTGCCCTGCTCGTCACCCTCCGCTTCATTCAGGGGTTCGCCGTCGGCGGCGAGTGGGGCGGCGCGGTGCTGCTGGTGGCCGAGCACAGCCCGAACAAGTCCCGCGGCTTCTGGGCGTCCTGGCCGCAGGCCGGCGTGCCGGCGGGCAACCTCGTTGCGACCGTGGTGCTGCTGATCCTCACGACGACGCTGTCCGACGAGTCCTTCCTCAGCTGGGGCTGGCGCGTGGCGTTCTGGCTGTCGGCCGTCATCGTCCTCGTCGGCTACTACATCCGCACCAAGGTGACGGACGCGCCGATCTTCATCCAGGCGCAGAAGGAAGCGGAGCACATCAAGGAAACGTCGTTCAGCGTCTTCGAGGTGCTCAAGCGCTACCCCCGCGGCGTGCTGACGGCGATGGGCCTGCGCTTCGGTGAGAACGTCATGTACTACCTGGTGGTCACGTTCTCGATCACGTACCTCAAGATCGTCGTCCACACGGACACCGCGCAGATCCTCTGGTGGATGCTGATCGCCCACGCCGTGCACTTCGCGGCGATCCCGCTCGTCGGCCGGCTCTCCGACACCATCGGCCGCCGTCCCGTCTACATGATCGGTGCGCTGACCGCGGGCACGTGGGGCTTCTTCGCCTTCCCGATGATGAACAGCGGGCACAACGCCGTCATCCTCAGTGCGATCATCATCGGCCTGGTGTTCCACGCGTTCATGTACGCCGGGCAGCCGGCGATCATGGCCGAGATGTTCCCGACGCGCATGCGGTACTCGGGTGTCTCCCTCGGCTACCAGGTGACGTCGATCGTGGCCGGTTCGCTGGCGCCGATCATCGCGGCCAGCCTGCTCAGCAAGTACGACTCGGCCGTTCCGATCGCGATCTACCTGGCGATCGCCTGCCTGATCACCGCTGTCGCCGTCGTCGTCGCCCGGGAGACCAAGGGCATCTCGCTCGAGTCGATCGACGCGGCGGACGCGCAGATCCTCGCGGACGAGAAGTCGGCCGACGCCGAGAACGGGGTCCCGGCATGACCGAGCAGAACCTGGCCGGGCGCACCGCGCTCGTCACCGGCGGTGCCAGCGGCATCGGTGCGGCCTGCGCCCGGGCGCTCGCGGCGCGCGGAGCGCACGTCACGGTCGCCGACCTCGACGACGTGGCCGCCAAGAGCCTCGCCGACGAGATCGACGGAACGGCGTGGCACGTCGACCTCCTCGACACCGATCCGCTCACCGAGTTGCGGCTCGAGACCGACATCCTCGTCAACAACGCCGGGATCCAAACGATCAGTCCCATCGAGGAGTTCCGCCCCGAGGATTTCCGGCGCATCCAGACGCTGATGGTCGAGGCGCCGTTCCTACTGATCCGCGCCGCCCTGCCGCACATGTATGCGACGGGTTTCGGGCGCATCGTCAACGTGTCGTCGGTGCACGGACTGCGTGCGTCGGCGTTCAAGGCCGCGTACGTCACCGCCAAGCACGGGCTCGAGGGACTGTCGAAGGTGACGGCCCTCGAGGGCGGTCCGCACGGCGTCACCAGCAACTGCGTCAACCCCGGGTACGTGCTGACGCCGCTCGTCCAGAAGCAGATCGCGGATCAGGCGCAGGTGCACGGCATCAGCGAGTCCGACGTGATCGAGAAGGTGATGCTCACCGAGAGCGCGATCAAGCGGCTGGTGGAACCGTCGGAGGTCGCCTCCCTCGTCGCGTGGCTCGCGTCCGCCGACGCGGGCATGGTCACCGGCGCCTCCTACACGATCGACGGAGGCTGGACCGCCCGCTGACTGGTGACGAAACAGGCGTGCACCCCCGGATCATCCGGGGGTGCACGCCTGTTTCGACAGTGCTTCGACCTCAGGGAATGGCGATGCGGCCCTCGACCGCGGCCAGCCCGATGTCCTTCCGGAAGTGGCTTCCCGGCAGCTTGATCGCGGAGATCTTGGAGTACGCGTCCGCGCGGGCCGCGTCGAGGTCGGCTCCGACTCCGACCACGCTGAGCACACGACCACCGGCGGAGACCACCTGGTCGTCGACGAGCTTGGTGCCTGCGTGCAGGACGCCGTCACCGTCGGCTCCGGTGATCACGTCGCCGGTGCGCGGGGTCGCCGGGTAGTGCTCGGCCGCGACGACGACGGTCACCGCCGAGCCGTCCTGCCATTCGAGCGGCGCGACCCGGTCGAGCGTTCCGGTGGCCGCCGCGTTCAGCAGCTCCCCGAGCGGGCTCTTCAGCAGCGCGAGAACCGCCTGCGTCTCGGGGTCACCGAAGCGGCAGTTGAACTCGACGACGGCGGGGCCGTCCTTGCCGATCGCCAGCCCGGCGTACAGCAGGCCGCTGAAGGCACTGCCGCGGGCGACGAGTTCGGCGGCGACGGGCTTCACGACGTCGTCGACGATCTGGGTCACGGTCTGCTCGGGCAGCCACGGGAGCGGCGTGTAGGCACCCATGCCGCCGGTGTTGGGTCCGGTGTCGCCGTCGCCGACGCGCTTGTGGTCCTGGGCCGGCAGCAGCGGCACGACGGTCTCACCGTCGACGACGCAGAACAGCGACACCTCGGGACCGTCGAGGAAGGATTCGAGGAGGACGGGGTGGCCGTTCTCGAGCAGTTCGGCCGCGTGGTCGCGGGCGGCGTCCCGATCGGTGGTGACCACCACACCCTTGCCCGCCGCGAGGCCGTCGTCCTTGACCACCCAGTTCGGCCCGAAGCGGTCGAGTGCCTCGTCCAGCTTGGCGGGCGAGTCGACGATCTCGCTGTGCGCGGTCTTCACACCGGCGGCGGCCATGACGTCCTTCGCGAACGCCTTGGAACCCTCGATGCGCGCGGCGTCGGCCGACGGGCCGAAGCAGGCGATGCCCGCCGCGCGGACGGCGTCCGCGACACCGAGCACCAGCGGGACCTCGGGGCCCACCACGACGAGGTCGGCGTCCAGCGTCTTCGCGAGGGCCGCCACCGCCTCCCCGGACGCGATGTCGACCGAGTGCTGCTCGGCGATCTTGCCGATCCCGGCATTGCCGGGCGCGCACATCAGGGCACTGACACCCGGATCGCGGGCAAGGGCGATAAGGAGGGCATGTTCACGGGCTCCGGAGCCGATAACGAGTACGCGCACGGGTGTCAGCCTACGGCCCGCCCGTGAGTACTTATTAACCGCCGGCGGTTAATAAGTACTCACGGGCGGCACGCTGCCCGGTCCGCGGCAGCCAACCCGAACACCAGGGCAGGTGCGATGCCTCCGGTGTAGGCGCGGTTGTAGAGCCCGCCGGTGTCCGATCCAGCGGCGAACAGTCCGCTGATCGTGCCACCCGCCGAATCGAGGACGCGGCCGTGCTCGTCGATGCGGATGCCGTGGAGCGGGAAGGTCAGAGCCGGGCATGCCTCGACGAGGTAGTACGGACCCTCGTCGAGCGGGGACGAGTCGAACCTACGCGGGGGCTGCCCGTCCGCACTGGCCGCATTGAGCGACCGGATCTGATCCGCGATCGCAGCTCCGTCGTAGCCCCACTCCTCGGGAAGGTAGGCGAATTCGTCGAGATTCTCGGCGATTCCACACCGCCCACCCCGGCGCTGCGCGAGGTCGTACTTGTCGAGAGACGCGGCGCCCTCCACGTAGCTGCCGGTGATCCAGTCGCGGTAGACCCGCGTATCGGCAACGAGCAACCCTCGCGACTCGGGCTGCTCCAGGAGGTCCATCGTGGTCAGATGGTCCCCGACGGTCTCATCCGTGAAACGACGGTTGTCGAGGTTGAACAGCAGCGCGTGCTCGCTGTAGTAGAGCGAGAGTGCGACGAAATCCGACGGGTCGCGGAATCGGACGCCCGTCGGTACGAGGTGGCCGTAGAAGCCGGACCGATCCGTCCCGGTCGCCGCGCCGACGTCCTCGGCCAGGCGTAGCCCGTCTCCCGCACTGGTGGGATTGGAGCGCAGTTGCATCTCGCTAGCCGCGGGGTGGATGTGCGCGGAGGCCAATTCGGGACTCGCCTGGAAGCCGCCTGTCGCGAGAATCGTCGCCGGGGAACGTATTTCACATTCGGTACCGTCCGTGAGCCGGACCCGCGCACCGACGACTCCACCGTCCAGCGCGAGCAACGAGAGAGTCTCCGCACTCGAGTGCAACTCACCGCCGTGACTTCGGATTCGGCGACGACACTCGTCGATGTACCGGTTGGTGTCGAACTGATGGCCGGTGCCGTAGCGGAGTACGGTCACCGCGTCCGCGCAGTGGACGCCGAGTGACCGGATCCAGTCGATTCCGTCGGAGAATCCGTCGACGAGCGCCCGCCGTAATTCCGGATCACCGTCCGGGTTGACCTCGTCCATGACCTCGTGCGAAGGCGCGGTCCAGGCGTATCCGGCGAACTGGGCGGACCCGCCGATCGCCGCGGACTTCTCGACGACGACAACCGATTTTCCGCGAGTCGCCGCCCGCGCGGCCGCAGTCAACCCGGCCATTCCGGCGCCGATGACAAGTACGTCGGTTTCGATTTCTGCCATCCAGGGCTCCTCATCGCATGTGACCGAATCGTTGTGTTACCAACGACACACTATCCCCTTAACTGAAGTCAGTTCAAGAACCCAGGAGAACTGCCGCCGCCGCGGGCCTCCACGCCGGTCAAAACTGTGATTGCCGACACACGAGTTCCCCTATAACATCCATTGAACTGAACTCGATTCAAGGAGTGAATGTGCGGAAAATTCTTCTCACGGTCGGCGTGGTTCTCGCCACGACCTTGACAGCCTGCGGAACGCAAGCCGGCACGGGCGATGCGGGTGGCCCGATCAAACTCGGTGCGTGGCTTCCCCTCTCGGGGCCACAGGCATCGGGCGGTCTTCCGCAGGAAGCGGGCACCCAGGCGTTCTTCGATCAGCTCAACGCGGCAGGGGGAATCCACGGACGCCCCGTCGAGTGGACGCCGGTCGACAATGCCTTCGATCCGCAGCAGACGATCCAGGTGGCGCGACAGTTGGTCTCTCGCGACCGCGTTGTCGCGATCGTCGGCGCCAACGGCACCGCGACGACGGAGGCAACGTTTCCGTTCGTCCTCGAACAGAACCAGATCCCCATCTTCGGGACCTACGGCGGCTCCGCCGCCTGGTACGACCCGCCGCGGGACGGGTTGTTCGGCAGCCAGACGCTCTACGAGAACCAGGCGCGCGCTGCCGCGCAGTGGGCACTCGACGAGGGTGCCAAGAAGGTCACGATCATCCGCAACGATCCGGCCGCGTTCGTGAACGTGGGCGCGGTCGCCACGACCGAACTAGAGAAGGCCGGCGCGGAGGTGTCGACGGTGGAGGTCAAGCTCGGCAGCACGGACTACAGCCCGTTCGTGTCCCAGATCCGCGCGGCCGCACCCGATGCGGTCCTGACGATCCTGCCGATCCAGGAGGCCGCCGCCTACCTCAACGAGATGGCGCTGCAGGGCGTCAAGATTCCCAGCTACGGCTACTCACCCACGGTCGGTAACAGCCTGCTCGACCTGGCAGGTAAGAATGCTGACGGATTCCGCGCCGTGTCACTCACGCTGCCTCCCACCGCCGACACCCCGGAGGTCGAGGAATACCGGCAGGCCCTGGCGAAGTACAAGCCCGGCGAGAAGCCCGATTTCTACTCGCTGGCAACCTACGGCTCGGCGAAAGCGTTCGCTCAGGTCCTGTCGAGGATCGACGGCGAGATCACGTCCGAGTCCATCACCGACGCGATAGTCACGAGCGGCACCCTGGACACAGGCGTCATGCCTCCGCTCACGTTCAGCGCCGACGAGCACGTCGGCACCCGCAGCGTGGTCCGGGTCCAGGTCGAGGACGGCAAGTTCGTCCCCATCGGCGACTTCGTGTCGCCGCAGTAGCACCTCAGTAGCACTGTGTCCCGCCCCTGAATTCATGGGCGGGACACAGTTGTCAGTGGAGGTGGCACTCAGACGGTGAATCGTCCACGGTTGCTGAGCAACACCGCCCCCACCACGTTCCTGGCCTGCTCCGAGGCGAGAAACAGCACGTTGTCCGCAATCTCATCCGGTGTCGCATACGGCACCGGTGTGTTATTGACCCACTGCACTTTCAGTTCGTCCGGTGTGCGAGCGGCCATTGCGGTATCCGTCGGGCCGGGAGCCACGAGGTTGAGCCGGATATCGAAGGCCACGACCTCCTTGGCGACGGCCTGGCAGAAAGCATGGACGGCCGCCTTGGACGCCGCGTAGTGCGGGTACCCCGTCAGGGTGTCGAACGCCGAGGACGAGCCGATCACGACGATCGCGCCGCCTTTCGGCTTCATTTCCCGCACGGCAGCGCGGACCACGTGAAATGTGCCGTCCAGGTTGACCGACATCACGCGGCGCCACCGTGCGTCGGTGAGGTTCGCCGTCAGGTCGATCGGGGCGCCCGCGGCAGTCGCGTCCGTGATGATCTTCTTGGACTCCGGGTCGTCTACCCCGGCGGCGTGCACGACGACGTCGAGCCGGCCCTCGGCGGCGACGACTCCCGCCATCGCAGCGTCGACGGCCGCCGAGTCCGAGACATCGAGCACTCGTGCGATCGTCCTCGGATCGTCACCGTACCTCCGGTGCAACTCGTCGCCCACGATATCGGCCACGTAGACGCGGGCAGCCCCCTCGTCGACGAGCTGCGCGACAACGGCGGCTCCGATTCCTGATCCGCCTCCGGTCACCAGCGCGACTGCGCCCTCGAATCTGACTTGCCCTGGCGTCCGAGACGCATTCATCTTCTCCATGCTCCCTCTTCTCCGAGTCCGATCGAGTCGGACAGTGATTCCACTTCGCGAAATGCTCACGGCCGTCACGGTTCTGGTACGAGCACCTCTCCGCTGTGCGCGGGGACCTCGGTGCCGAAGTACGCTGCCTCCGCGATCCGACTGAATCCCGGTGTGCCGCTGTTGCCGCGCGCCACGACCTCACCTTGACGGAGAACAACGACCTCACTGCAGGATTCGAGCGCCCGGGCGAGGGACTGGTCGAGCAGGATGGTCGTGATGCCCCGGCGTGCCAGACCATTGACCTGCGAATAGACCTCGTCGACCATCGCCGGGGACAGACCCAGCGCGGGTTCGTCGAGGATCAGAACTTCGGGATCGGCCATCAGTGCCCGGGCGATGGCGACAAGCTGTTGTTCGCCGCCCGACAGTGAGCCTGCCGGGATGTTCATGCGGGTGCGGACACGTTCGGGGAGCCCGTGCTGCAACTCTTCGAGCCGAGTACGCAACCGGCGGCCGGAGATTCCTGCGGCATACGCCGCGACCTCCAGGTTCTCGCGCACCGACAGGGTGCGGAACAAGGCACGCCCCTCGGGAACCAGACTGAGCCGCAGCGCATCTGTGCCGTTGACTGTCCGGGTGCCGCCGGTCGAGTGTAGATCGCCGTGCAGGATTCGCCCCAGAGTGCTCTTGCCGGCGCCGTTCGCGCCCACTATGCCGAGGATTCCGCCCGCATGGACGTCGAGGTCGATGCCGGACAGTGCGCGAACACCCGCGTAGTGGTGCTCGATCCCCCGCACGGAGATCAATGGAGTCGCCGTTCGGTCGATGTCGGGTGCGATCAGTGTGGTGTCGATGTTTCCGAGGTAGGAGTCGCGGACCTGTCGGTTCTGCAGAACGGTGTCCGGGGTTCCGTCGGCGATCAACTCACCGAAGTCGAACGCCACCACCCGATCCGCGACGGCGAACAGGTCGTCGAGGACGTGGTCGATGATGACCACGGAGGTGCCGGAATCCGAGAGTCGGCGGATGTGCTCTGCGAGGGTCCGACGCTCATCCGCGTCGAGGCCACCGAACGGTTCGTCGAGAACCATCAATCGCGGGTTGCCGGCCAGCGCCGCGATCGCACGGGCCAGATCGACCCGCTTCTGCAGCCCGAACGGCAGTTCTCCGGGGAGTCGGTGCACGTGATCGGCCAACCCGACACTTGCGAGTACCTGCAACGCAGAGTCGCGATCGGCACGGCGCTCCCAACGGTTGACGACGCTGACATTCTCGAGAACGGTCAGTTCCGCGAAAAGTTCGGCATGCTGAAATGTCCGGCCGAGGCCGAGCGAACGTCGACGAGTCGCCCGTACGCCGTTCAGCGGCCGGCCACCGAGTTCCATCGTCCCCACGAGTTCACCGCCCCCGATCAGGCCGCACAGGGCGTTGACGAAGGTCGTCTTGCCGGCGCCGTTCGGCCCGATGATCGCGAGCACCTCACCCGCACCGACACGGAGATCGATATCGTGCACGGCCTGAAGACCACCGAATCGAACGCCGAGCCCCTCCGTCGTCAGCATCGCCGCGCCGGCGGTATCCGCCCGCACGTTCGCGTCCGATCCTGAAGCGTCCCCGAGGTCTGGTCCCGATATCGACAGCGCCGGGCGGCCGAGGGCCCGGGTGACCGGGACGAATCGGCGCAACAGCTTCCCGGCCGTCGGGACGATTCCATCGGCGAGAAACAGCAGGGTGAGGATCAGGACACCCCCGATCAGGTAGGGCTGGTCGATCGACAGCGACGACGCAAGCGTCGGTGCGGATGCGAGGAACGCGCCGCCGAGAACGGCGCCGATCACACTGCCGGTCCCGCCGAGGACGGTCGCGGCAATCAGGTTGACCGCGAAGACCATCGAGAAGCCCTCCGGGCTGATGAAGCCCGACAGCAAGGCGAGCAGCACACCCGACAGGCCCGCGACACCCGCACTGATCGCGAAGCCGAGGCTCGACTGCAGTTCGGGAGCGATACCGATCGATCTGCCCGCCAGGGGGTGCGTCTTGGCGGCGACCATGCGCATACGGATGGTCGTGCGGCGCAGGAACACCGACACCGCGATCGCGAGACCGAGAATTCCGACGGCGAGGTAGGTGACTTCGTCGGACGACGGAACGAGGTCGCCGAACGCGGTCTCGAACGTCTCGACCGGCACTCCCTGATCGCCACCGGTGACGCTCTTCCACGCACCGATGATCTCGAGGGTCACCAAGGTGAACGCCAACGTCAGAAGTGCGACGTACAGCACGGAGAAGCGGGAGCCGGCGAAACCGAGGAAGCCTCCGAGTAGCGCGCACAAGACAACGGCGACAACGGATGTGAAGGCAAGTCCCCAACCGTTACTGCTGCCGTAGGCCGTTGCATAGGCGCCGATCGCAACCATTGCGGGATGCCCGATCGACCAGATACCCGTCCACCCGGCGAGCAGCGAGATGGACAGGACGATCAGTCCGTACACCGCCGCAAGTCCGACCGTGTACATCTGGTAGCCCGGCACGAGCCCGGACGAGAGCACCACCAGCGTGAGGAGCGCGGCAGCCGGGCCGCCGAGAAGCTGACCGCCGCGGTACAGCCGCTGGGCAGTGCGTCCGGCGGGCCGGGCCGAGATGTCTTGTGTGACCATGGATATCAGACCCTCTCGAAGGTTTGGCGGCCGAAGATGCCCTGGGGACGGATGAGCAGCACGAGCACCGCCACGCAGAAGACGAACGTGTCGCGGAAGCTGGCGGAGATATAGGCGGCAGCGAGATTGTCCAGTACACCGATGATGAGTCCACCGATGACGGCGCCGTACATGCTGGTGAGACCACCAAGCAGGATGCCCGCGAAAGCACGGAACAACACGGGGGCGAGGATCACCGGCGAGACCCCGGTTTTCGGGGCGTACAGGAAGACTCCCAGCACCGCCAGCGCCATGCCGAGGGCCCAGGCGGTCCGCGCGACCTTGTGCGCGTTGATGCCCATGATCTCGGCGGTCTCGGCGGATTCGGCGACCGCGCGCATCGCCGATCCGAGCGGCGTACGCGTGAAGAGATACGCAATGGCCGACACGGCGAGCGCGGCGAGGACGATCGTGGCGACGTCCTGCAGCATCAGGTTCGAGTTGCCGATCGAGATCGTGCCGTCGATGAGCTGCGGGAATCGTCGCGGCTGCTCTCCCCAGTACCGGCCGATCAGATGCTCGACGATGATCGACAACCCCATCGTGACGACGAGCGCGGCGAAGAGCTTCCCCTGCCCCAGTGGACGGATCAGTGCTTCCCGCACCACGACTCCGCTGAGGGTTCCGAAGGCGACCGCGACGACCAGTGCGACGACGATGCCCGCGCCGGCTCCGTAGGCACTGAGGGCAACATAGATGGCGAGAGTGGACAGCGATGCCATTGCGAAATTCATGACGTCGGTCGATCGGAAGATGATGACCAATCCGAGTCCGATGAGACCGTACACGGCACCGTTGGCGATGCCGGTGGTCAAGGTGATGAACAACTGATCCACGATGCCTCCGAGGGCGGCCGGTTCAAATTGAGTTGACTTCAGTTCAGTAAGCTACACCCCCCGTGAGTACTTGTTAACCGCCGGCGGTTGATAAGTACTCACGGGCGACAGCATGGCCTTCGGCGATTGCGTGTGCGACCTTGCGCGGGACGAGCGCGTCGCCGATGACGTGGACCCGCGGGTTGTCGGGCGCGACGAGCGACCAGTCGAGCGAGCGCCGCTCGCCGGCGACGACGACGCGGTCGGCGTCGAGACGGGTCCGCACCCCGGACAGGGTGTTCTCGAACTCGACCGAGCCGTCGGAGACCCCGACGATCGACGACAGCACGCGCACGTCGACCGGTGTGCCCGACAGCCGGCGCAGATACTGCACGCGACCTTCCGCGGGGAGGCCCGATGCGAAGGCGGCGGCCGGCGTCAGGACCGTCACGAGGCCCGCGCCGGCGGCGAGTGCGGCTTCGACCGAACTCGCCGCGGGCCAGAGCCCGAATCCGTCGTCGACCACCACGACGTGGCCGGCGCCGCGCAGCGGTTCCTCACCCCCGACCAGTGCCTGCGACGTGAGCAGCGATCTCGTTCCTGCCGCTTCGCGGGGCAGCGTCTCCTCGGCCCCGACGGCCAGGACCACGTCGTCGAAGCCCTCCAATTCGGCGGCACTCACCCGGTGGCCCAGCCGCATCGTCACCGCCGACAGGTTGTCCGAGTAGTAGTCGAGGAGGCGACGCCACCCGCCGCGGTTCGGTGCGTCCGCGGCAATCGCGAGCTGGCCCCCGATCCGGGCGCGGCCCTCGAAGAGGGTGACGTCGTGGTCGGGTCCGAGCCGCATCGCGCACTCGAGCCCGGCCGGGCCCGCACCGACCACGGCGATCCGACGTCGGTCCGTGGACCGGCGCGTCGGGCCCAGGGTCAGCGGATACGCCGGGCGCGCGGATCGGCCCGGCGGAGCGAGGTCGGGATTGACCGAGCAGAGCAGGACCGGGTCGAACGCCCGGCAGTCCTCGTTGCAGGACACACACGGGCGGATCGAGGATTCCCGGCCGGTCAGCAACTTCCGCGGGAAGTGCGGGTCCGCGATCAGCGGTCGTGCCACGCCGACGAGGTCGGCACCCGACTGCAGGGCGGTGTCGATGGATGCACCGGTGCGGAAGGACTGCGACACGAGCAGCGGTGTCGAAGTGGCCGCGCGCAGCCGTCCGACCGCGTCGAGCAGCGGCGGGTCGGTGACGGCCATGTCCCGGACGTAGGTGGTGCGGACGCCGACGGTGACGTTGACGTAGTCGAAGCCGGAGAGGCGCGGAAGGAGCTCACACAATCCGTCCATGCCGAGGCCGGCCTCTTCGCCTCCTTCGGCGGAGACGCGCACGCCGAGGACGACACCGGGACACGCGTCGCGGATCGCGGCCGCGATGCGGTCGAGGATCCGCACCCGCTGAGAGACCGTCGCGGCGCCCGGGCCGAAGTTGGTGACCGGTGAGAGGAACTGCGCCAGCAGATATCCGTGAGCTGCATGCAGTTCGACGACGGGGAATCCGGCGGACCACGCGTGCACAGCGGAGGTGCGGAAGGCATCGACGATCCCCTCCACTTCCGCGGACGAGAGTGCGCGGGGACGCGTCGGTTCTCGGGGCGAACGGACGACGGTCGGTGCCACGGGATGGCTCCACAATTCGGCGCCGAGCGTCTCGCGACCGAGGTGCACCAGTTGGCACGCCGCGACGGCTCCCTCCTCCGTGATCGCCCGGGCCCGGGCCTCGAGGCCTGCGACGACGTCCGGACGCCAGGCCTCGGTGATGTTGCCGTTGCGGTTGGCCGAGCTCGGTGACACCACGGTGCCGCCGACGATCAGCATCGCCGCGCCACCCGCTGCCCGGCGGCGCCAGTAGTCTGCGTCGCCGGGCGAGGGGACACCGCCGGCGACGGCGCCCGACGCGTGCGCCGTCCCGACGAGACGGTTGGCCAACGTGACCGGGCCGAGCTGCAGCGGCCGGGCCGCAAGCGGAGGCGTCATGAATGCTCCTAACTGAACTGGATTCACTTCACGCTAGCAGGTGATTGACATCACACGGCAACTTCTTTAGATTCAAACTGATATCAGTTCAATTTGAGGGGAATCATGTCGTTCGTTCTCATCCACGGCGCAGGAATGGGCGCCTCCTGCTGGGACCCGCTCCTACCGTTGCTCGAAGGCGACACTCTCGCAGTCGATCTCCCTGGACGGGGTACACGCCGGTCCGCCGACCCGCGGTCCGTCACCCTCGCCGACTGCACCGCGGCCGTCGTCGAGGATGTGGAGGCGGCGAACCTGGAGGACATCGTTCTGGTCGCTCATTCATTCGCCGGAGTGACGGCCACGCCGGCCATACCGGCGCTCGCGGGCCGACTACGGCACGTCGTCTTCCTCTCCGCCGTCGTCCCGGCCGATGGCACGCGAGTGCTCGACCAGATCGACCCGGACGTCCGCGCCGCAGTGGAAGAGTCGATACAGGGCGGTGTGTATCGCCAGGATCCCGTGGGCGCCACAGCGATGCTGTGCAACGACATGGACGCCGAGCAGACCGGCTGGATGATCGACCAACTGGTCGACGACTCCGCCGCGTTACTCACCGAGTCCGTCGATCTGTCCGGCCTCCGGGCCGACATACCCCGCACATACGTACGTTTGACGAAGGACGCCTGCTATCCGCCCGAACTGCAGGAGCGATCGGCCGCCGTCGTCGGCGGCGATACCGTCTTTCTCGAATCCGGCCACATGGCCATGGTGACGATTCCCGATCAGGTCGCCGCGCTGCTTCACAGCCTCTCGTCGTAGGCCGTCGGCGCGCCTATCCCCTCGCTCCGCAAACGAATACACGGGTTCGCATCCGGCGAACCGATTCCGGAAGGACTTTCATGCCATGAGAAGTGTGCCGATAAAGCTGATGGCGGTCGCGGTGGTCGCCGCGTTCGCTTCCGCCGCCTGCGGATCCGGCGGGTCCGGTGTCAGTCAACCCGTGTCGGGCACGTGGGACGACGTCGTCGCAGCAGCCAAGAGTGAAGGCAGCGTGCTGCTGTACTCGAGCCAGAACCCCGCCAATCTCGAGGCGCTCAAAGTGGCGTTCGAGCAGGAGTATCCCGAGATCTCCCTCGAATACGTCCGGGGAACGGATGCCGACATCAACCCGAAGGTCGAGGTCGAGAATCAGACGAAACGCGGCACGGCCGACGTCCACATGCTCACCGACTCCGCCTGGATCGAGACGGCCGCGGAGTCGGGCACGTACTCGACCGACCTCATCGGCCCGGCGTTCGACGCGCCGGAATACGAGCCCGAGAAGAGCATCATCTCCGACAAGTTCTTCCTGACCAGCGCGGCGGTGTTCTCCCTCGGATGGAACACGACAGCGCTGCCCGGCGGTCTGCAGAAGCCGGAAGACCTCCTCGACCCGGCGTTGAAGGGCAAGATCGGCATCGTCAACCCGTCGGGTATCGCCGCCTACGTCGACTTCTACCGATTCTTCGAAAAGAACTTCGGCCCCGACTATCTCCAGAAGCTCGCCGAACTGAAACCGCGCATCTACCCGAGCGCGCTGGGTGTCGCCCAGGCTTTGACCTCCGGCGAGATCGTCGCCACCCCGGTGGTGCAACCCCTGGTGCGGGAGAAGGAATCGGGTGCACCGGTCGACTGGGCACTGCCCACGCCGCCGTGGGGAACACCCTGGTTCACGCATGCTCTGTCCGCGGCGCCGCACCCTAACGCGGCTCAGGTGCTGGCGAATTTCATGGTCACGCCTGCCGGTCAGAAGGCGCTGTCGCTCGGCTACGCGAGCGCCCTCCCCGGCATCGAGGGAAGCGTCGCGCGGGCCCAGGACATCGCAATGCCCAACCCTTCCGATCTGACGCCCGAATCGCTCACCGAATACCAGGCCGACTGGGAAAAGAGATTCATCCAGTGACGTCACACGACGCGCGACTGCGTGACACCTGCGCTCTCGTCACCGGTGCGGCACGCGGGATCGGCGCCGCGACAGCGGAACTCTTCCATGCCCACGGGGCGACGGTGTACCTGTGCGACGTCGACGACGACCTCGGCAACAGCGTCGCGGCGAAACTTGGTGAGAGAGCCCACTATCTGCACCTGGACGTGACCGACGAAGCCGACTGGTCCCGCGTGACCGCCGAGATGGCGGACCGCGGCCACCCGCTGCGTATTCTCGTCAACTCGGCCGGCGCCGCGTCCAAGGCGTCGATCATGGACACCTCACTCGCCGAGTTGCGACGCATGATCGACCTCAACCTGGTGGGCACGTTCCTCGGACTGCAGGCCGCGGGCGCCGCGATGACCGCGGGCGGGTCGGTGGTCAACCTGTCCTCGCTGCGCGGCGTCCTCGCGACCGCCGAACTCGGTGCGTACGGCGCGTCGAAGTTCGGCGTTCGCGCCCTGACCCGCGTTGCGGCGCTGGAGTTCGCCGAGAGGAACATCCGGGTCAACGCGGTGTGCCCGGGCAGTATCGACACGGCCATCACGGCGGGCGCCGACTTCGCCGACGACGACATGGATGCGTATGTGAAAAGCATTCCGATGCAACGCCGGGGTCTGCCGCTCGAGGTGGCCAAGGCCATCCTGTTCCTCGCCGGCGACGAGAGCAGTTACGTCACCGGCACCGATCTCATGATCGACGGTGGAACCTCGGCGGGCGCCAGGACTCCCAAGCTCTCGTCGTCGTGACAGACCGGCCGGGCAACTCCTTGCCCGCCGGTCCTACCACCGCTACGCTGAAATGAACTGAGTTCAGTTTATCTCCAGCTCGACGCTCCGGACCAGGAGCGCGGGCGGACGCCCTCCAAGACAAACCACTCGCAACCAGGCAGGTGCCAGGTGACATCGCAATTCAGGGTTTCCAACCTGACCAAGACCTTCGGGTCCAACACCATCGTCGACCAACTCGATCTCGACATCGAGGACGGCGAATTCCTCGTCCTGCTCGGCCCGAGCGGCTGCGGGAAGACGACCACGCTCCGCTGCATCGCCGGCCTCGAGACGCCCGAGGGCGGGTCGATCGCGTTCAAGGACCACACCGTCTTCGACGCATCGGCCCGGATCAACGTTCCCGCCTACAAGCGCAACATCGGCATGGTCTTCCAGTCCTACGCGCTGTGGCCGAACATGACGGTGCGGGAGAACATCCGCTACCCGTTGAAGGTCCGCCGGATGAAGAGCGCCATGGCCTCCGGTCAGGTCGAGACCGCAGCGGGAATGGTGGACTGCGGGGCTCTGCTCGACCGGTACCCCTCCCAGCTCAGCGGTGGGCAGCAACAGCGGGTGGCGGTGGCGCGCGGGTTGGTCGCCCAACCCGACCTGGTGCTGTTCGACGAACCCCTGAGCAATCTCGATGCGCGACTGCGTGATCAGGTGCGGTCCCAGATCCATCAGCTCCACCAACGTCTCGGCTTCACAGCCGTATTCGTCACCCACGATCAGGCCGAGGCGTTCGCGCTCGGCGACCGGCTCGCCATCATGAAGGCGGGCAAGATCGAGCAGTACGACACCCCGGAACGGGTCTACGAGGCCCCGTCCTCCGACTATGTTGCCGCGTTCATCGGCATGGCGAACCGACTCGAACTCGTTCGGCGGCACGAGGGCTGGACGACGCGCGCCGGCACCCCGGTAGACCTCGATGCGGCCCTCATCCAGGGCGGGCACCTCGCCGGCGACGCGGCGTTGGGAAGAATGCGCCCCGACGACCTCGCCCTGCACCGCTCGCTCGACGAGGTCGCCCCCGGCGACGTCGGCCTGACCGGTGAACTCGTCACCTCGGAGTACGGCGGCCGCTATTTCGACGTGACGGTCGACGCCGGCGGTGAGCGGTTGTACCTGCGCGCGGATGCGGCACGGCACGGGTCCTGGTTGCGCGGCGCCGCCACGGGATCTGCTCTGGTGGTCAGCTTCTCCCCCAGCGCACTACGCGTGTTCCCGCACCCCGACGGGCACGTCGATCTGCAGGCCCCCGAGCTCGCCCGGGCCGCAGCCCGATCGGAGGCATGATGGCTACCGTCGCCGTGAGCCGCGGCGCGCGGCCGCTCGTCGTCAGCGCGGTGTGGCGCACCCGGCTCGGGTACGGTGCGCTGCTGGCGTTTCTCGCGTACCTCGTCGTGCTCCCGCTGTTCCGGCTGCAGTCGCTGGCGTTCGAAGACGGCGCTCGCGGATACCAGGCCCAATACGGGCGGTACGACATCGGGCAGACCATCCGGACGACCATCGCCCTCGCCGTCACGTCGCTCGCCATCGCCATGGTGCTGGGAACGGTGCTCGCGTTCGCGGCCACCAGACTGCCCCGCCGGCTGAGCTTTCTCCGGATCGTCCCGATCCTGCCCATCGTGATGCCCGCGGTCGCGAACGTGGTGGGGTGGGCATTCCTCCTGTCTCCGGGACCGGGGTACCTGAACGCACTCCTGCGCACGCTTCCCTGGTGGAACACCCTGGATTCCGGACCGGTCGACGTCTACAGCACCCCCTGGATCATCATTCTCACCGGTTTCGGACTCACGTCCTTCGTGTATCTGTTCGTCAGCGCGGGAATGCAGAACATCAGTTCCGAGCACCTCGAGGCCGCGCAGATCAGCGGTTCGTCGACGCTCGGGGTGTTCTTTCGCGTCGTGCTCCCCCTGCTGCGTCCGTCCCTGGTGTACGGCGGCGGAATCGCGCTGCTTCTCGGACTGGGCCAGTTCACCGGGCCCCTCCTGCTCGGGCAGAATGCGGGCGTGAAGGTGCTCACCACCGAAATGTACCGCCGCGTGTCGGAGTCGCCGGCAGACTTCGCGGCCGCGGCGGCGGCGGGTTCACCGCTCGTCATCTTCGGCATCGTCGTCGTGCTCGCGCAGAAGATGCTTCTCGGCAATCAGAAGCGCTTCGTCACCCACGGCGGAAAAGCGTTCGCACCGAACACCGGTCGCTCGGTCTGGGCCGCCGCCGCGATCTCCGTGTACGCGATTCTCGCACTCGTCGTTCCGCTGATCGGGCTCGCCATCGTGGCGGTGTCTCCGTACTGGTCGGAATCGCTGTCCTGGAATCTGTTCACGCTCGACAACTTCCGGGCACTGTTCCAGACGGCGAGCATCGTCGACTCGGTGTTCACCAGTCTTCTCACCTCCGTCGTGGCAGTGGCGATCTGCGTGCCGATCGGCTACCTCACCGCGACGTTGCTCGTGCGAGGCCGCAAGCACCGGGTCCTGGGGACCATCGGTGACGTCATCACGGCTCTCCCCCTGGGCATTCCGGCGGTGATCTTCGGCGTCGGGTTCCTGCTGACCTACACGCAGCCTCCGCTGATCCTCTACGGCACCAAAGCGGTCATCATCCTGGTGTACGTCGTGCTCATGGTGCCGTTCTCCACCCGGATGCAGATGACGGCGATGCTGTCGCTCGGGGAGACGTACGCCGAGGCGTCGGCGACCAGTGGCGCGAGCCCGTTCGTCACCAATGTCCGGGTGATCCTGCCGCTGATGCGACCGACCGTGCTCAGTGCCGTCGCCCTGATGTTCATCCTGCTGACCCACGAGTTCGCCGCCTCCCTGCTCGTCCGAGCCGCCACGACACAGGTGATGGGCACGCTGCTGTTCGACCTGTGGGAGAACGGCTCCTACCCGCTCGTGGCGGCGATGGCGCTGCTCATGACGGCCGTGACCAGCATCGGCGTCGTGTTCGCGATGCTCGTCGGTGGCCGGAACGTGTTGAGCAACCTGTGATATCGGTATGTCCCGCCCGATCCGAACGAACGACGAGGAGTACAGATGAGTGTCGGCCCTGACCGGCTTCGCGACAAGGTCGTCCTGCTGACGGGTGCGACCGGTGGAATCGGCGTCGAGATAGTCCGCAGGCTCGCCGACGAAGGCGCCCACGTCGTCGTCACCGATCTCGACGAATCCGCCTGCCACGACCTGCTCCGCACTCTCGCCCGGCCCGAGCGACATGCCGCGCACGCCCTGGACGTCTCTTCCGAGGAACAGTGGGAGGCGGTCGTCGCGGCAGTCGAGGGGCAGTTCGGCGCAGTGCACGCCCTGGTCAACAACGCCGCGATCGGCAGTGTCGCAACGGCCGAGGACGAAACCCGGGCGCACTGGGATCGCGTGATCGGGATCGGCCAGACCGGTACCTGGCTGGGCATGAAACATTCCGGTCCCCTGATCGAGCGCAGCGGCGGCGGTTCCATCGTGAACATGTGCTCGATTCTGGGAACCGTCGGCGGCCTGGGCAACAGTGTCGCCTACGCGGCCGCCAAGGGTGCCGTCCGCACGATGACGAAGAACGCCGCCCTGCACTGGGCGAAGGCGGGCGTGCGGGTCAACTCGCTGCACCCGGGATTCATCGCGACGCCACCGTTGCTCGAACGCTGGGAGGGCACCGAGCGTCACCGCGAGATGCTGGCAGGCACGCCGATGGGCAGGCTCGGGCGCGGTGAGGAGATCGCGGCCGCGGTCGCCTTCCTCGCCGGCGACGACTCCACCTTCGTCACCGGATCGGAGATCTACGCCGACGGTGGGTGGACCGCGGCCTGAACCCCAGACGAACATGGCCTCCGCGCGATGCGGAGGCCATGTTCGTTGTGGGGCTAGGTTTGCTGCGTGGCTGGGTTTTCTGGGTGGCTAGGTCGTCACCGCAGACGGCACAGCGTCTTTCCCACGGTGCGGCCGCGCAGCATCGCGACGATGGCATCCGGCGCCGACTCGAGACCGTCGAACACGGTCTCCTCGGCAACGAGCCGCCCGTCGCGGAGATAGCTCCCGACCTCGGCTCGCATGTCCCCGAGCAGGTGGTCGTAGGCACCGGCCCGGAAACCCTTCACGGTGAGGCTCTTTGCCACGATCTGAAAGAGGTTGTCCGGACCTGCGGCCGCCGCCTCTGCGTCATAGGAGGCGACCGCGCCGGCCATGGCCACTCGGCCTCCCGGCCGGAGGCGTTGCAGGGCGGCCCCGAGATGCGCTCCGCCCACGTTGTCGAAATACAGATCGATGCCGTCGGCTGCCGCGCTGTCGAGGGCCAGCGTCAGGTCCGGCGTGTGGTAGTCGAACGCGGCATCGAGATTCAGTTCCTCCCTCAGGAACCGGACCTTCTCGGCGGATCCCGTGCTGCCGACCACGTAGTGACCTCGGAGCTTGGCGATCTGCGCGGCGAGGCTGCCGACCGCGCCGGCCGCCGACGAGATCCACACGACGTCTCCGCCTGCGAGTTCGCCGATGCAGTGCAATCCCACATATGCGGTGAGTCCGGCGCTGCCCAGCGCTCCGAGATACGCCTGCGGCGGGTGCTCGCCGGTGTCGAGTCGCGTCACACCACCGGCACCGGCGAGGGTGTCACCGTCCTGCCGGATCACGGCGAACTCACGAAAACCGTTGATGTGCAGCACCGTGTCGCCCGGCTCGAAGCCGGGGGCACGGGACCGGACCACCTCCCCGATGGCCAACCCGGTCAGGGTCGCCCCGATACGGAACGGCGGGAGGTAGCCGGCGGGGCCGGTGGGTCCGAGTCGCATCCTGACGGACGGGTCGATCGACGACCACGAGTTGCGCACGAGAATGTCACCGGGCCCGAGTTCTTCGGGAACCGTCACCACGTCGATGTGAAAGTCCGACGGTACAACCCTCCCCCGGGGATGGCGCGCCAGTGTGAGCTCACGACTCTGCACAGGAATCCTTTCGACTCGGACCACGGAGAAAACGTCGACTCAGACGACGGCGAAGACGTCGTGGCCGTCTCGTTGTCGGACGGTGAGCCGGCCGCGGTCGACCAGGGTGTCGAGGTGCGCGAGGGTCTCACAGGTGGCGATCATTTGATTGAACGGGTCGAGCGTGGTGAACGGCCTTTCGCGACGAGTCCACGTGACCACGTGCGCCACGGCGGTCGCGGTCCCCTGCCCGAGCGAGATCAGCGCGTTGCGCATCACATCGAATCGCTGGTCGTGGTGCGTGAGAAGCTCTTCTACTCGACGGTGCACGCTCGGTGTCGGATCTCCGTGCGCCGGCAGGAGTTGCGAATCGGGGCGGTCGAGCATTCGGGACAGCGAGTCGAGGTAGCGCCCCAGCGGCAGGTCCCACTCGCCCAGCTCGAAGCCGATCGACGGCGTGATCGTGGGCAGGACGTGGTCCCCGCTGAACAGCAGCCCCTGGCGCACGTCGTGAAACACCATGTGTCCCTTGGTGTGGCCCGGGGTGTGCACGACGTCGAGCGTGTGCCGGCCGATGCGGAGCGGACCCGCGGCGAGCCAGTGGTCGGGTTCTTCCCAGTCCGAGGGGTGGAACGGTTCCGCGGCGGTCAGCGCCTCGACGGTGTCCGCCAGGACGGGGGCTCCCGCGCGCCGGAGTTCGTGCAGCGAATCCGTCGGAACGTTGCTGCCGAGGGCACCGACCGCCGCCAGACCGTCCGACTCCGCGACTCCGAGGTGGACGCGTGCACCGTGACGGCGGCGGAGTTCGACGGCGAACGTGTAGTGGTCGCGGTGCACGTGCGTGACGTAGATGTCGTGAATCTGCTCGGTGCTGTGGCCGATCCGGAGCAGTGCCCGCTCCATCTCCTCGAACGTCGTGTCGACTCGCCACCCACCGTCGACGAGGGCCAGGCCGTCCGGGGTCTCGAGGGCGTAGACGTTCACGGCCCCGAGACCGTCGCCGGGCATCTGGAGGGGGACTCGATGCACACCGGGCGCCACTTCGTAGCAGCCCGGTTCCATCCACCCCGCGCTCATGATGTCGCGCTGTCCACTTCGACCATCGTCTTCTCCTCGCCCATGACGAGGATGCGCTTTCCGCGCATCTTGCCCACGTTGTCCACTGCGGCTTGCCATTCCGGGCTGGCGAGCGCGGCGTCGAGGTCCTCGCGGGAGTCGAAGCTCAGGATCGACACGCCGTCCCATTCCCGGGACCTGTCGTCCATCGCGTCCAGCACTTCGGTGTGCTGCCAGCGCCGCAGGCCGGGAAGCGGATAGGTCACGTCGGCGTGCTCCCCGCGCCACCACTGGATGAACTGCTCGTGGCTCCAGTCGTGCGGACGGGAGGCCAGGACGATCAGGTTGTACATCATCACTCCATTACTGACATGAATTAGGTTCAATTATTGAGGGTGTGCGGAAGCCACTCCACGACCGCCACGGATTACGCGCGGACGATACGCAGAGTGGCGTCGCGAACGTGCCGGTTGAGTTGGTCGAGTGTCATGTCGCCGTCGGGCCGGTACCAGCGCCACACGCTGACGACGAGTCCGAGGACGAGTCGGGCCATCAAACGCGCATCGGCGTCGGCGAAGGCCCCGGCGCCCATCCCCTTCGCGATGAGCAGAGACCACGCCTCTTCGATCGAATTCACCAGCGCCCGTGACGTCTGGCGCTCGGCTTCTTCCTTCTCGGACTGACGGGGTGTGGCCAGCAGATCCATGTGGCTCTGGAGGATCCGGCGCTGCAGGGCGTCGCGGGGGGTCGCTTCCAGGGCGCTGGTGATGGCGGCACTCAACGCCTCGACCGGGTCGTCGATGCCCTCGATCGCGGTGGTGAATCGCTCGAGCGACTGCGCCAGTTCGAGACGCATGATCGTCAGCAGGCAGTGCGCCTTGGATTCGAAGTAGTGGTAGAGCGCGGTCTGGCCGATACCGACCTCGTCGGCGATCGACGCCCACTTCGTGTGCTCGAAGCCCACTTCCCCGAAGCGTTCGATTGCGGCCGTGAGGATGAGCCCGCGCTTGGAACGCGGACCATCGCGGAGCGTCATGGCTTCTACGGACACGAGATACCCATCCATTCGTCGTCGGGTCGGTACCGGTAAGACTACCTGAACTGAGGTCAGGTCGGGTGGAGGTCAGGTGGTCTCTGCACCGGCGAGCAGGCGTGTTGCGAGATCCACCGCATCCGGCCGCGAGAGTTTCCCGACCCGGTTCTGCGGCAGATCGTCGATCGTGAACACGAACTCCGGCCACTTGAACTTGGGGAACTCGATGTCATCGAGGTGCGCAACCACCTCACCGAGGGTAATCGGCGCACCCGTGCTCACGACCAGGGCTGCGGCGCGTTCACCGAGCATTTCGTCCGGCACCGGTACGACGCACACCTGGGACACGGTCGGGATGCGAGCGATGGCGGCTTCGACCTCGTTGATGTCGATGTTGCGGCCCCCGCGGATGATGATCTGCTTCTGCCGCCCCATGACCCGGATGGTCCCGTCGTCCGCGATCTCGACGAGGTCGCCGGTGGGCAGGAACCCGTCCGCGGTGAGTTCGGGCGGCGCGGGAACCCCGGCTCGGGCATAGCCGACGAAGAGGGAGGGCCCGTTGACCTGAGCGTCGCCCACCCGCCCCGGGGGCAGCGGCGCGCCGTGCTCGTCGACGGCTCGGACCACCGTGCCGGGGAATGGCCTGCCGTCCCGTCCCAGGCGTACGGCCGGCTCTTCCGACGGCAGCGGGGTGGTGTGCCCGAGGCACTCGGACATCCCGAACACGCGCAGGAACGTCGTCCCGAGAATCTGTTCGGCGCGGCCGAGCGCACCGGCGTCCATCGGGCCGCCGCCGACGGTCATCGCCCGCAGGGAGGTCAGCGCGCCTGCCGCGTCGGGTGCGACGGCCAGCTGAAGCGCCATGGTCGGAACGAGCATCGTCCAGGCAACCTGGTGTTTCCTGACCACCTCGAGGGCGGCTGCAGGCTTCCAGCCGTCCATGCAGACCATGGGCGCGGCCAGCATCGTGGGGAGGTACAGCCCGAAGCAGAATGCGGCCACCGACGACAGCGGAACGAACGCGGCGACCGGGTCTCCGGGTTCGAGGCCGACCGCGTCGATCGTGCAGCGGCAGGCGTATCGGATCGCAGATTCCGACTGCACGACGCACTTGGGGTGTCCGGTCGACCCGGATGTCATCGCGATCGCGATCCCGCCGTTCCACCGGGCGACGTCGCTGACCGGTGTCCGGGACCAGCGCATCGACCAGCCGTCCAGCGCGGTCGCCTCTCCGGAGAAGTGGTCGTCCGAGGCGCCCCAGTGCGCAAGGGACCCGGGGTCGGCGATCACCGCGTCGGGTGCGATGTCGTGCAGGGCGACGGCGAACTCCGACGGCGTGGCGTGCCTGCTGAACACTGCGACGACGCCGCCGCGCAGACCGACCGCGAGTGCCGCGGTCAGCGTCCGCCAGCTGTTGTCCGCCTGGACGAGCACGGTGGGCGAACCCCCGCGAGCGGTGTCCAGCAGTGCGGCGAGCTCGGTCGCCGCCGCGGCGATGCGCGCGGCGGTGTACTCGCCCGAGGCGTCGACGACCGCGATCTCATCGGGCGAATTCTTT
Organism: Rhodococcus pseudokoreensis; assembly: GCF_017068395.1. Lineage (NCBI taxonomy): Bacteria > Bacillati > Actinomycetota > Actinomycetes > Mycobacteriales > Nocardiaceae > Rhodococcus > Rhodococcus pseudokoreensis. Next base: position 2,860,694 of record NZ_CP070619.1, read on the forward strand.
GCGCGAGCAACGAATTCGCGAGCCAACTCCCACATCCCGCAATCCTCCTGTTCAGCGAACACTGTCATTGTCGGTCATCGTGCGCGGTATCGCGCAGGCCTCGCCGGTCACGGCACGAGGACGGCGCGCCCGCGGATTGCTCCGCGGCGCAGCCGGTCGTACACGTCGACGGCGTCGTCCAATCGGTATGCGGTCGACTCGACGCTCAGCAGCCCTCGTTGCGCGAGGTCGACCACCGCCTCGAGGTCGGCGCGGGTTCCCCAGAACGGGGCGCTGACCTGCCAGCCGCTGGGCAGTCCGACGTCCTTGCCGACTGTGAGCCGGCCGCCGCCACTGCCCACGGTGACCAGGCGGCCGCCGGGGCCGAGTAACCGCGCAGCCGATTCCATCGTGGCCGGTGATCCCACGAAATCGAAGACCACGTCGGCGGTGCTGTGCCCGGCACCGGCATCGGCCACCTCGCACACAGCCCGGTCGGCCCCCAACCGGCGGGCGAGGTCGCGCGAATCCTCGCGGGGATCGACCGCGACGACGGTTCCGGCGCCGAGAGCGCGAAGGATCTGGACGGCAAGGTGGCCCAGTCCCCCGACACCGACCACGACGGCGACCGAGTGGCCGTCGACGAGGTCCCGGTTCGTGCGGATCGCGTGGTAGGCGGTCAGGGCCGCATCGGCGAGCGGGGCGGCACTCTCGGGAGCGAGCCCCCGGGTGCGCACCACGAACCGTTCCGAGGGAACGATCATCGCCTCGGCGAGACCGCCGTCGTGGCCGAGACCGTTGCCGATCGCCCGTAGCCTGCCGTCCGCCCGCGGACGCAGTTCGTGACAGTAGTTCTCCCGCCCTCGCCTGCAGTTGCGGCATTCCCCGCACGACCAGACGCCGTGGACCACCACGGACTCGCCGATCCACGACCGGTCGGCGTCCGGGCCCGCGCCGACCACGGTTCCGGCCACCTCGTGCCCGAGCGTGAGCGGGAGCGGGTAGTCGAACGCACCTGCGGGTGCGTCCATGACGTGCAGGTCGGATCGGCAGAGCCCGGCGGCCCGGACCTCGATCAGCAGTTCGGCGCCCCGCGGTTCGGGGACTCGGACGCGCTGGACCTGCACGGGTTCGCCCCAGCCGGTCAGGCGCACTGCTCGCATCGTTTCGACGGCCATGATCCTGTCGCCTACCTGGCTGCCCAGCCGCCGTCGACGACGAGCGTCTGCCCGGTGACGTACGAAGACGCATCCGACGCGAGGAACAGCACGGCGCCGTCCACCTCGCCTGCCCGGCCACCGCGGCCGAGCATCGTGTTGCGGCGCACCCAGTCGGCCGAGCGCTGGTTGCCGAACAGTCCGTCCGTCATTTCGGTATCGAACCATCCGGGCACGACGGCGTTGACACGGGCGCCCCGCCTACCCCACTGACCCGCCAACTCGCGGGTCAGACCGAGGATGCCCGCCTTCGACGCCGCGTAACTCGCACCGCCGATGGGCGCCGTGGACACCAGACCGATCACCGAGGAGATGTTGATGATCGAGATCCCTGCGCCCTCCGGAACGGTCGACGTGGCATACGTGGCCAGATGGAAACCCGCCGCGAGGTTGACGTCGAGAATCGACGCGAATCCGTCGGCGGTCTCGTCCTCGGCGTTCGGAGGTCCGGGCTTGCCGGCGTTGTTGACCAGGATGTCGACGTGGCCGGTTTCCTCGCGGGCGCGGTCGACGAGGCGGCGGCGGTCGGCGTCGACGGTGATGTCGCATTCGACCGGGACCACGGTGTCGACCTCCGCTGCCAGTGCCTCGAGCCGATCGACCCGGCGGGCGGCCGCGTAGACGGTGGCGCCTGCCGCCGCCAGCGTCCGCGCGAAACCCATTCCCAGTCCGGACGACGCACCCGTGACGACAGCGACGCGGCCGCTCAGCTGGAACAGCTCGGGTACCTGCATGTGGTTGGCTCCTACTCCTGTTCGTGGCACGCGCGTCAGTAGACGGCGGTGCGTCCGCCGTCGACCGGGATCACGGCGCCCGTGGTGTAGCCGGCGCGGTCCCCCGCCAGATGCACGACGAGGCCGGCGATTTCATCCGGATGCCCCAGCCGTCCGGCGGGGAGCCGGTCGGTGATCTTGCCGATGAACTCGTCGTCCCAGTCGGCTGCCATGTCGGTCGCGAATCCGCCCGGCATGATGCAGTTCACCCGCACCCGTGGCGCGTATTCCTGAGCGAACGCCATCGTCAGCGCGTTGAGGCCGTTCTTCGACGCCGCATACATCGCCTCCGGTGGGCTGGGCCGCACCGCGCCGATGCTCGAGATGTTGATGATCGAACCGCCCCCGGCCGCGCTCATCCTGGCGCCGGCCACCGCCATCAGCCGGAACGGGCCCTTGAGGTTGACTTCGATCGTCTTGTCGAACAGTGACTCGGACACCGACTCCAGTGTCGGTGACAGGGGTGCGATGCCGGCGTTGTTCACGACGACGTCCAGCTTCCCGAATCGGGTGACGATGTGTTCGACCGCAGTTTCGATCGCGTCCCACTTCCCGACGTGCAGTGCGAGCGGTTCGGCGATTCCACCGGTGTCCCGGACGATCGCACGGGCCGCGGAGACGCACGCCTCCTCCTTGCGGCTCGACACGATCACGGTCGCTCCTGCGGCGGCGAGCCCGCCGGCGATGGCGTATCCGAGCCCGCGGGTCGCCCCCGTGACGAGTGCGACCTTGCCTTTCAACTCCTGTGTCGTGTTCATGCGTACTTCTTCAGTTCGAGGCGCGCGATCGTGCGCAGGTGGACTTCGTTGGGGCCGTCGGCGATCTGCAGTGCCCGGGTGATCGCGTACAGCCGGGCGAGGATCGTGTCGTCACTCACCCCCGCGGCGCCGTGCGCCTGGACGGCGTGGTCGACCACGCGATGCGCAACCTCCATCGCGGCCACCTTGATCGCCGCGACCTCCGAGCGGGCCGCGGCGTTGCCGCGGGTGTCCATCAGCCACGACGACTGAAGGACCAGCAGCCGGATCTGGTCGATCTCCATCCGGCTCCGCGCAATCCATTCACGCACCACACCGCGATCGGCGAGAGGTCCGCCGAAAGCGGTGCGCTGCAGGACTCGCCGGCACATCAGGTCGAGGGCGCGTTCGGCCATGCCGATCGCGCGCATCGCGTAGTGCATGCGTCCCGGCCCGAGCCGGCCCTGCGCGATCGCGAACCCGTCGCCCTCGGCTCCGAGCATGTGGTCGGCCGGCACCCGCACGTCCGTGAACTGGACCTCGCCGTGGCCGAGCCGGTCCCGGTAGCCGAACATGGGCAGATCGCGGAGCACCTCGATGCCGGGAGCATCCGCGGGCACCAGGATCATGCTCTGCTGCCGGTACGTCGGGGCGTCGGGATCGGACTTGCCCATGAAGATGACGAGTTTGCAGTCGGGATCGAGAATGCCCGAGGTGTACCACTTCCGGCCGTTCAGGACGTACTCGTCGCCGTCGCGGCGGATGGTCGAGGTGATGTTCGTGGCGTCCGAACTCGCCACCTCCGGTTCCGTCATCGCGAACGCCGACCTGATCGTGCAGTCGAGGAGCGGCGCGAGCCAGCGGGACTGCTGCTGCGGGGTGCCGTACATCGCGAGGATTTCCATGTTGCCGGTGTCGGGTGCCGAGCAGTTGATCGCCTCGTTGCCGATCACCGACCGTCCGACCATCTCGGCAAGAGGCGCGTATTCGAGGTTGGTGAGCCCCGCGCCCCATTCGCCGTGCGTCATGAAGAGGTTCCACAGTCCGAGTTCCCGGGCCTTCGCCTGCAGGTCCAGCATGACCTTCGGCTGTTCGTGCGGGTTGTCGTTCGACCTGATCTGCTCGTCGTACACGGCCTCGGCCGGATAGACGTGCTCCTCCATGAAGGTTCGCAGTTGCTCGAGCAGTCGCTCGGTGCGTGCGGAGTATCCGAAGTCCACGTGTCGTCCTTTCTGTTCCTGTCAGCGCCTCGAGCGGTGCGCGAAAGAGTGGTCAGGCAAGTAGTGCGGTGCCGCTGCGAATGAGCTGGGAGATGGTGTCGGGCAGCCGTTCCTGGTCGGGGTCGTGGTGGCGGCCCTCCCGGTGCCTGCGCAGGTTGTGGCCCATGATCGCCGCCATCTTCAGACGGCCGAGTGCGTTGAACCAGTGCATGTCCGGCAGAGCCGGCTGGTCCCCGGTATAGAGGTCGATCAGTTCGTCCCCGGACGGCAGGTTCGGCACCGCGCGACCCACGCCGGGGAAGTTGGTGCCGTCGGCGAAGACGAGGAACCAGCCCAACTCGACCCGCGGATCGCCCACGCTCCAGATCTCCCAGTCGATCAATGCCGCCGGCTCCGTGCCGCGCGCAAGGATGTTGCCGAGCCGGTAGTCGCCGTGCACCAACGTGGGCGCCATCCCGTCCGGGACGTCGGCGGCGAGCAGACGCAGCAACTCCTCGCCCCCGCTCACGAGTTCGGGGGGAACGGCGTCCAGGGTGCGTTGCCACCGCACCAGTTCGGCGCCGGGCGACAACGGATCTCCGGCGGCCGGGATCGTGTCGAGGGGCACCGCGTGCAGCAGCGGGAGTACCTCGGCGGCCCGGCGCATCCGCGCGGCAGCGACGGCCGGTTCGACCGCCGGCGTGTCGAGCACCGGTTCGAGTGATTCGCCTGCGACGCACTCCATCGCGAACCACGCCGGACCGTCTTCGTCGACGGTGACGATTCGGGGCACGGGAACCGCTGTGGCTCCGAGCGTTTCCATGATCCTCGCCTGGCGAACCATGTCGTGCCGCCCGATGGGACGCTGCCCCTCGGGCACGGCCTTGACGACGAGGTCGCCGTCACCGGTCCGGACCTTGTAGGTCAGTCCGGAGTGCCCGCCGAGTAGCGGCTCGAGCGGGCCGACGTCGAGGCCCGGGTTCTGCTCGCGCAGGCGACGCGCCACACGGTCGTCGAGGGTGATCGTTGCACTCACGGGCGGGGCTCCCTCGGCAGGCCGAGCACGCGCTCGGCGAGAATGTTGCGCTGGATCTCGTCGGTGCCGCCCGCGATGCGGTATCCCGGTGCGCCGAGCACGTGCTCGGTCCACGCGAATGTGCCCCACTCGCCCGAGTCGGCGATCAGGTCGCGCCCCAGCAGCATTCGGACGACTTCCGAGGTGCGCGCCATGGTGTCGGTGGCGAGCAACTTACCCACCGACGCCTCCGGACCGGGATCCTTGTCGGCGACCACCGCGGCGGCCACCCGCATTCCCGTCACCCGCTGGACATAGCTGCGCGTCACCAGATCCGCGACCTTGTCGCGCTCGATCTCGGACAGTTCACGGCCCAGGTGGCGGGCGAGTTCGACGGCCTGGTCCGCGTTGGCCAGGCCGAGATTCCCGGCGTCGAGGCGCTCGGCCGCCAGCACGGTCAATGCGACCGGCCAGCCCTGCCCCACCGGCCCCAGCCGGTAGTCGTCCGACAGTTCGACGCCGTCGAGATACACCTCGTTGAAGGAACTGCCCCCGGTCATCTGGCGGATCGGCCGGACGGTGACGCCCGGGGCGTCCATCGGGACCAGGAAGACGGTGAGGCCCTTGTGTTTGGGCGCGTCGGGGTCGGTGCGGCACACCGCGACCCCGACGTCGGCGACCCGGGCCCCGGACGTCCAGACCTTGTGTCCGGTGATCGTCCACCGGCCGTCCCGCTCGACCGCTCTCGTCCGGACCGCCGCCAGGTCGGATCCGGCTTCGGTTTCCGAGAACAGCTGACAGGCGATGATGTCGGTGCGGAGCATCGCCCGCACGTACCGCTCGCACTGCTCGGGCGTTCCCCACTGGGCGATGGCCGGCGCGACCAGTTGCTGAGTGACCGAGAACATTTCGGTTCGGCGCGGAACGTCGAATGCGTTCTCCTCCCGCCGGAAGGCGAGCACGTAGGACATCGGCAGGCCGCGTCCGCCGAATTCGACCGGCCAGTTCATCGAACCCCAGCCGGCGTCGAACTTCGTCTGCTCGTACGCGCGGATGTGGTCGGTCTCTTCGCGTTCCTGCGCCGCGGTCCAGTTCTCGAAAACGGCGACCGAGTCGGGTCCCACCCCCCATTTGATCTGGGTGCGTGGTTCGGCGACCGTGCGCAGCCATGCGCGTGCGTCGTCCACGAACTGGTCCAGGCCGGGCATCGTTGCTTGATTCATCGCTCTTCCTCAGACTGACAGGACGGTGCAGGCGCTGATCCCGGGCGCACCGTAGACGTGGGTGAATCCGATGCGCGGGCTGCCGGGCACCTGCCGGGCACCGGCCTCCCCGCGCAATTGCGTGACGATCTCGTGTATCTGCCGGAGGCCGGACGCGCCGATCGGTTCCCCGTTCGCGATGCAGCCGCCGTCGGTGTTGATCGGAATCCGTCCGCCGATCTCCGTCTCCCCCGCGGCGATCAGCTTTTCCTGTTCGCCGTGCTCGCAGAATCCGCATTCGGCCAGGTGCATGATCTCGGCGCCGCTCTCCGTGTCCTGGAGTTGCGCGACGTCCACGTCGGAAGGTCCGAGTCCGGCCTGCTCGAATGCGGCGGCCGCGGTGGACGTGCTCACACTCGACGGGGTTCCCGCACCCTGTATCGACGGACCGAACACTTCGAACGAGCCGAACCGGCGGGTGCCCGCCGCAATGCCCCGCAGGTGCACCGGTCGCCCGCCGAGTCGCCGGACGGCGGCCTCGCTCGCCACGACGACGGCCGCACCGCCCTCGCCGGGTGAGCAGAACATGTACCGGGTCAGGGGGTCGTTGACCATGCCCGCGGCGGCGATCGTCTCGGCGGACATCGGTTCACGCCGCCAGGCATTCGGGTTCAGGGAGCCGTTGCGGTACGCCTTCTCCGCGACGGCGGCCAGTGTGGGGGCACTGATTCCGTGTTCGCGCATGTACCGCGCGATCTTGATACCGAAGAACTGGGTGGTGACCATGAGACCCGCCTCGCCGTACCCGACGGGCAGACCCCAGTCCTGTGGCGCCGGGTCGAACGCGCCGCGCGGGTGCTTGTCGAAGCCGACCGCGAGTGCGATGTCGGCGGCGCCCGCACGAATGGCGTTGACTGCCGACACCAGTGCGCTACCCCCTGTCGCGCAACCGTTCTTGACGTTGGTGAACGGGATTCCGGTGAGTCCGAGTTCGAACACCAGGGTGTCGGCGAGCCCGGAGCCGTCGCTGCCACCGAACGCGACCTGAACGTCGGTCCACGCGATGCCCGCGTCGGCCAGGGCGGACGCGATCGCGTCCAGGGCGAGCCCGCGGCCGGTCTTGTCCGGTTGACGCCCGAATTTCGACAGTCCGGCCCCGATGATCGACACGGTGGACATCAGCGGGTCTCCTTCAGATAAGCGTCGGTGGCGAACCGGGGCACCGGTGCCGTGGCGACCAAGGTCACCGGCGCCCCGTCGTCCAACTCGTCGAAGTCGTGGCAGTCGAGCACGCCTTCGACCCTGATTCCCTCGGGGAGTTCGACGTAGCCGACCGCGAACGGCGAGAACCCGTCCGGCGGCGGAACATACGGCGGCGATTTCGGGGCGAACCGCTGTACCGTGTACGCCCAGACCGTTCCGCGTGCACTCAAGGTGAACGGCGACGTCACTGTCCCGGCGCACCTCGAGCACACGGTGGTGGCCGGGAACGCGACGGTCGAACAGTGGGCGCAGCGGCTCGCTTCGAGCGCCGGCGCGGTGGGTGTCTCGCCCATCCTCATTCTCTCCTCGGGATTCGTCGTCGGGGGGTCGGGTCAGCGACCGACCCACTTCGGCTCACGCTTTTCGAGGAACGCGTTCACGCCTTCGCGTGCGTCCTCCGACTGCAGCGCGTTGCCGACGGCGAGGTGCTCCATCACCATGAGCGACTGGATGTCCGCGTCGAGACCGCGGTCGATGCACATCTTGGTGAGCTTCATCATGAACGGGCTCTTGTCGACGATCGGGGCGATGAACTCGGCGAGAAGCTTGTCCAGGTCGTCGGCCGGCGCCGACGCGTTGATCAGGTCGAAGGCCTCCGCCTCCTTGCCGGTGAGGAGCTTGCCGGTGAGCATGAGTTCCTTCGTCTTGCGAACGCCGATCATGCGCGGCAGCCGGTAGATCGGGCCCGCCCCACCGAACAGTGCGCGGCGGATGTGGAAGTCGCCGATCCGGGCGTCCTCGGCGGCGATCGCGAAGTCGCAGGAGATCATCAACTCGAAACCGCCTGCGGTGACGAAGCCTTCGAGGACGGCGACAGACGGGGTGTTCATCGAGTACAGGCGGTCGCACACCCGGGCCGACAGCACCGCGACATCCATCGCGGTGGTGGAGCCGACGTACTTCTCCCGCAGTTCGTCTAGGTCGAATCCCGAGCAGAACGTGCCGTCACGTCCACGCAGGACCAGCACCTTCAGTTCGGGGTCGCTGTCGACCTCGACGATGATCTCGTCGAGGCGGTGCAGCAACTCGACGGTGACCGCGTTCTTCTTGTGCGGGCGGTTGAGCCACACGCGGGCGATGTCGCCGTCCTTCTCGAGCACGATGTGGTCGGTGTCCACCATGTCGGGGTCCTTTCGAGGAATGAAACTGAACTGGATTCACTTCAGTTCTACGGGGTGCGAGGCGCTCCGTCAATAGCGGGGACGAAGGAGCTTTGGTTTCGGCCGGCAGCAGCCGGCCTGATGTCAGAGTCCGACGAGATCCGCGACGCGGCCGCGGTGCGCCCGCGAATCCCCCAGCAGCGGTTCGTCTCCGAGTGCGCGGCGAACATAGGAGTGCGTCGCATGCTCCCAGGTGAAGCCGACGCCCCCGTGGAGTTGCACGGCCTCCATCGCGGTGGCGATCACGGCCTCGGTGCAGACCGCACCCGCGACAGCGGCCGGAAGCGCCGCGGCGCCCGGGTCTTCCGCGAACACCGCGGCCGCGTACCGCGCCGCCGATCGCGCCTTCTCGAGCTCGACGAGCGTGTTCGCCAGTCGATGCTTGACAGCCTGAAAGGATCCGATCGACCGCCCGAACTGGCGGCGCTGCATGGTGTATTCCCTTGTACTGTCCAGCAATCGGTCGATCAGCCCGACGTGCTCGCAAGCCAGCCCGATCACTCCGAGGCTCCGCAACGATTCGACTACGCGCGGTGCGTCACCGGGTCCGACGAGACGCACCGCGTCCGCGTCGTCGAAGAGCAGATTGGCCTGCCGTCGACTGGGGTCGACCACCGGAAGTTCCGTTCGCCGCACCGGCGCGGTCCGCAGATCGACCGCGTAGAGGCCGGGTCCGTCGTCGGCGTGCGCGAGCAGCACGACGACATCGGCGGCGCCGCCCTGCACGACATTCGTCACGCGACCGGACAGCGACCATCGGTCGCCGACGCGTGTGGCGTCGACGAAATCGGTCTGCGCGCTCAGCGCTGTCACCGTCGCGACGAGTTCGCCCCGGACGACTCGGTCGAGCAGTTCGTCGACCCGGGGCGACCTTTCGGCCGAGAGCAGGGCATGAACTCCCAGCGTGGCGGACGTGAGCACCGGTTCGCAGACCAGCGCGCGCCCGCACTCTTCGAGGACGATGCCGAGTTCGACCATGCCGTATCCGAGGCCGCCGCGATCCTCCGGCACGGTCAGGGCCGCGACGTTCATCTCCTCGACGAGCAGCGACCACAACTCGGGGGAATAGCCGGACTCCGACCGGGCGGCGAGTCGACTGCTCTCGATCGTCGAATGGCGGTCGAGTAGCCGGCGGATGACGTCGCGGATGTCTTCGTGCTCGGCGACGGGGGTCATCGCCGGGGGTTCGGTCTCGGGCCAGGGGCTGGAATGGGAGGACTGCATTGAACTCTCCTGTAAATTGACGTGAGTTCAGTTTAGTTTCGCAGAAGTCGAGACGGCAAGGACTCTCGACAGACCCGCCCATGTTGAACTAAGTTCATTTCATGACCGATGCACTCGTGATCGAGCAGTACTACGCGATCCTCGACAGCGGCCGGATCGAAGACGCGGTTGCCCTGCTCGACGAATCGATCGAGTTCGCCATAGTTCTTCCCGGTACCGTCCGCCGCGGCCACAGCCGCGCCGACATGCTCAGCTACCTCCGGGGACGCCCCCCGGTCGATCGACGGCACGTGCTGCTGCGGACGAGCAGCGCCGGCGACGTCCAGTTCGCCTACGGCTCCGTCGTCGAGAACGAGACGAAGACGACCGGCTACTTCCTCGCCGCCATGCACCTCGACGCCGACGGCACCATCGACGCATACGAAGTGTCCTTCGACACCGAATTCAGCATTCTCACAAGGGAGTTGGCACATGACAAGCGCGACTGACCTGGACTCGAGGACGTCACCGACGCCCGTGCTGGTCGCATGGTTCGCGATCATGGACTCGGACGATCCCGACCGCGTCCTGACGATGATCACCGACGACTTCCGGATGTCGATTCAATTCTCCACCGGCGGCGGGAAGGCGGCCGAGTTCGTCGGCGATCGCGCAGGCCTCGTCGGGTACCTGCAGCAACGCGAGAAGAGCGTGCTGGTACACGAGATCCTCGCGGGCTCCCGGGTGGGTGACGTCGAACTGGCTCTGGGGCGCACCACCCGGAACGGTGAATTCGAGGCGTCGTTCAACACCTCGGCGCAGCTCGACGAGTCCGGCCTCGTGCGGAGGTTGCTCATCTGCCGCACCCCCGAAATCTCGTTCGCCCACTGACACAGCTGTGCGCACTTGCCGACCGCGAACGGTCGGCAAGTGCGCACTGCCGTGTCGATCAGGACGTGAGGTCGTACAGGGTCACGCCGTCCACGGTGACCGCGGTGAAGTTCGCCTGCACCCAGGTGGAGATCTCCGACGCGGTGCCGTCGCCACCCATTCCGCCGCCTCGGCCGCCGGCGATGAAGTAGTGGATCTTGCCGTCCGCCACGTACTGCTGGAACTGCTCGAGCGTCGGTGACGGATCGCTGCCGTTGAATCCGCCGATCGGCATGACCGGGTCCTCGGTGGCCAGCTGGTACCCGGACGCACTGTTGGATCCGATGGCCGCCGCCACCCAGGTGTAGTTGCCGGCATCCTGCTCCAGCAGCGACACCAGTTCCTCGCCGGGGTTGCTGCCCGAGAGCAGTCCCCCGGCAGCGCCGCCCATGGCTCCCATGCCGCCCATGCCGTCGCCGGCACCGGCTGTCGCAGCGGCCGCGGTCCCAGGAGCAGCCGCTCCTGGCGCGCCGGGAGCAGCACCGCCCGGCATCGTGGGCGCGGCTGTGCCGTCGGTGCGTCCGCCCATGCGTCCGGCACCGTCCATGCCGCCGGGGCCACCCATTCCGCCGAAGCCCCCGCGTCCGCCCTCGACATTGGGTCCGGCCGAGACGATCGAACCGGTGTGCGGCGTCGCGATCGTGTCGACGGCGTACGCCGTCGGTCCGGCGAGCCCGGTGAACAGTGCGGCCAGCGTGACGACGGCCGCGATCCGGCCCCTGGTCAGCGCCGGGATCAGCACGGCCACGGCGGCGAGAACACCGGCGACGACCACGGCCCACTTCAGCCACGGCACGAACGACGCGCTGCGCCCGAGCAGAACCCAGGACATGGCCGCGGTGGCCAGGAGTGTCACGGCGAGAACCGCCCGCACCCACAGGCTGTCCCGTCGACGCCACAGCGTCACCGAACCGATCGCCACCAGCGCGGCCACGGCCGGTGCGAGCGCGACGGTGTAGTACGCGTGGAAGATTCCGGCCATGAAGCTGAACGTCAATCCGGTGACGAGCAGCCATAGTCCCCACACGACGAACGACGCACGTTGCGTGTCGGTGCGTGCCGCCCTGCCGCGCAGCGCGAGACCGGCGACCAGCAGGATCAGCGCGGCCGGGATCAGCCAGGCGATCTGACCGCCCTGAGCCGACTCGAACAAGCGCGTGATGCCGGTGCTGCCCCACATTCCGCCGCCGCCACCGGGACCGCCGCCGGGCATCCCGCCGCCGGGCACCCCGCCGCCGGGCACGGCGCCGCCGGTCATGGCCTCGCCGGCGCCGCCCATCGCCGCCGCGGCGTCCCCGCGACCACCACCGGGCGTGACGCTGCCGGTCTCCTCACCGTTCAACCGGCCGAGACCGTTGTAGCCGAGCGTGAGTTCGAGGATCGAGTTGTTCTGGGAACCGCCGATCCAGGGCCGCGACGACGCCGGCCACAGTTCGACGGTCAGCAACCACCAGCCCGCGGAGACGATCATCGCGCCGAGTGCGGCGAAGCACTGGGCGAGGCGTTTGCCGAACTTCGGCGGTCCCGCGAAGAGGTAGGTCAGGGCAAGCGGCGGGACTACGAGCATCACCTGAAGCTGCTTGGTCAGGAAGCCCAACCCGACGAACACACCGGTCAGCACCATCCACCGGGTGCGTCCGTCCTCCACGGCGCGCAGCAGCGCCCACACGGACGCGATCATCAGCAGCACCAGCAGTGCGTCGGGGTTGTTGAACCGGAACATCAGTGCCGCGATCGGCGTCAGCGCGAGCACGAGACCGGCGAGCAGACCGGCCGCGGCACCGAACCACCGCTTCACCGCGGCGTACAGCAGGGCGACGGAACCGACGCCGAGCAGCGCCTGCGGCACCAGCATCGCCCAGGAGCTGAGGCCGAAGATCCGGACCGACAGCGACATCAGCCACAGCGACATCGGCGGCTTGTCGACGGTGATGGAGTTGGCGGCGTCGGAGGATCCGAAGAAGAACGCCTTCCACGACTCCGAACCCGCCTGGACCGCGGCGGCGTAGAAGGAGTTGGCCCAGCCGGAGGCGCCGAGCCCCCAGATGTACGCGACCGCCGTCCCGACGAGCAGTGCGACGAGTGCCCAGGGCTCCCACCTCCGGCGTGCGGGAGGAGGTTCGGGGGTTTCGACCGTCGGTTGTTCGAGGGTCGTCGTCATGCGTGAACTCCTTCAGGGCGAGCGTTCCGGAACACCCAGCGAAGGGCTATGAAACGGCTGATGGTGGCAACGAGATTGGCGAGGACGAGGACGGCGAGTTCGACGTGCTTGGACGCGTCCGGGGCCGCCGAGTGCAGGACGAACAGGGAACCGCTGGTGAGGAGCAGTCCGAACGCGAACACGAGCAGGCCCTGCATCTGATGCCGGGCGGCGCCTTCGGATCCGCGGACCCCGAACGTGAACGCGCGGTTCGCGGCCGTGTTGAGCACGGCCGTGACGAGCAGTGAGACGGCGTTGGCCCACTGCGCGCCCAGGACCGGATGCAGAACCAGGTAGAGCAGCGCGTACGCGACTGTGGAGGCGACCCCGATCACCGCGAACCGGGCCAGCTGCCCGACCATGCCGCGGGGCACCCCGGGCACCAGCGGCTCGCGCCCGAAGCTGTCCCGCAGGCTGCCGATCGGCAGCGATCCGGTGGACAGCGCCCGGCCCACCCGCCACACACCCTTCAGGTCGGCGACGGCGGTCGCGACGATGTCGACGCGACTGTCCGGATCGTCCACCCAGTCGACGGGGACCTCGTGGATGCGCAGGCCCGCGCGTTCCGCGAGCACCAGCAACTCGGTGTCGAAGAACCATCCGGTGTCCTCGACCAGCGGCAGCAGGCGCTGGGCGACGTCCGCCCGCATCGCTTTGAACCCGCACTGCGCGTCGGAGAACCGCGCGTGTAGCGCGCTGCGGAGGATGAGGTTGTAGCTGCGGGAGATGAACTCGCGCTTCGGGCCTCGCACCACCCGCGAGGAACGGGCGAGCCGGGACCCGATGGCGAGGTCCGAATGCCCCGACAGCAGCGGGGCGATCAGCGGCATCAGGGCGTTGAGGTCCGTCGACAGGTCGACGTCCATGTACGCCACCACCTCGGCGTCGGAGGCACTCCACACTGCACGCAGGGCGCGGCCGCGTCCCTTTTCGTCGAGGTGCACGACCTGGACGCCGTCGATCTCGGCGGCCAGGCGGTGGGCCACGGCGAGGGTGGCGTCGACGCTGGCGTTGTCGGCGATGGTGATGCGGGCGGTGTAGGGAACGTTCTCGTCGAGGTGCCGCCGCAGCCGGCGCACGCAACGTTCGAGTCCGGCTTCCTCGTTGTAGACCGGCACGACAACGTCGAGCAGGGGCGCGGTCTCGGAGGTTCCGGAAGTCTCGAGTCGTCCCATGGCGCCCGGTGCTCGGGAGAGGGAATTCGTCGTCATGCATCCAAGATTCGGCCCGGACACTGCGACCACTCTGGACGGAGGCTGGGAGTTTCCTGTGCGCTTCGCGCCCGTGAGTACTTATTAACCGCCCGAGGTTGATAAGTACTCACGGGGGCGAAGCCGCATAATGGCGGCCATGGGATCTGTATTCAGCGCCATCATCAACGGAGATCTGCCCGGACGGTTCGTGTGGGAGGACGAGGACGTCGTCGCGTTCCTCACCATCGCGCCCGTCACCCAGGGCCACACCCTCGTCGTGCCCCGCGAGGAGGTGGACCAGTGGCAGGACGTCGACGGTGAGATCTGGAACAAGGTCATGGACGTGGCCCGCACGATCGGGCAGGCCGTTCGCCCGGCGTTCGACGCACCCCGCGCGGGACTGCTGATCGCCGGCCTCGAGGTGCCCCACCTGCACCTGCACGTCTTCCCCGCCTACGATCTCGGCGATTTCAACATCAGCAACGCCGAGCAGAATCCGTCCCAGGAATCGCTCGAGGAGGCGCAGGCGAAGATCAAGGCGGCGCTGCGCGAACTCGGCCACGGGGACAACGTCCCCGACTGACGGTCAGCTCGACCGCGGCAGTTCCACCCGGAAGGTGGCACCTTCCCCGGGCCGGCTGTCGACGGTCACCGACCCGCGGTGGGCGGCGACCAGGGCCGCGACGATCGACAGGCCGAGCCCACTGCCGCCGCTCTCCCGGGTGCGGGACGCGTCGGTGCGATAGAACCTCTCGAACACCCGGGCCGCGTCTTCCTCGGTCAGTCCGGGTCCGGTGTCGGCCACCTCGAGAACAACGGTGTGCTCGGTGGTGCCGAGCCGGACCGTGACGTCCGCGGTGGCGGGGGTGTGTTTGACGGCGTTGGCGAGCAGGTTGCCGAGGACCTGCCGCAGCCGGGCCTCGTCGCCGATCACCTCCGGTGTCCCGGGGCCGGGGCGGACGTCGAGGGCGATGGACCGTTCGGGGGCGACGGCGCGCGCCCCGTGCACGGCGTCGGATGCCACCGACAGCAGGTCGACGGGCCGGGTCTCGAGGGGCCGCTGAGCATCGAGGCGGGCGAGCATCAGCAGGTCTTCCACCAGCAGCCCCATCCGGGACGCTTCCCCTTCGATGCGGCTCATCAGGGTTTCGGTGTCGGTCATCGCGCCCTGCCGATACAGTTCGGCGAAGCCGCGGATCGTGGTGAGCGGGGTGCGCAGTTCGTGACTCGCGTCGGCGACGAATCGCCGCATCTTCTCCTCGGACCGCCTCGCCGACTCCTCCGACGCCTCGGTGGCGGCGAACGCGTGCTGGATCTGCGCGAGCATTCCGTTGAGCGCCACGGACAGTCGCCCGATCTCGGTACGGTCGTCCCGTTCCGGGACGCGTCGGTGCAGGTCTCCCGACGCGATCGCCGCGGCGGTCTCCTCCACTTCGACGAGGGGACGCAGACTGCGCCGGACCACGAAATACGCGACCACTCCCAGGGCGATCAGCACCACCACTCCGATGATGAGTTGCAGCACGACCAGGCGGTTCACCGTTTCGTCGTTCTCGGTGAGCGTCATCGCGACGGTGGTTTCGGTTCCGTCCGGCGCGGTCGTGGTCAGCACCCGCCACCGCACGTCCGAGTCGTCGGTCGAGCCGACCGTGACGGGCACCGACGGCAGGTCTTCCGGCAGTGCGGGCGAGACGGATTCGTCGTTGATCTCACGCAGGACCGTTCCGTTCGCCAGCGTCGTGCGGACAAAGAACGGGCTCGGCGGGCGACCGGGGTTCGGTTCGTCCGGCGGCGGCAACGGCCGCGACTTGCCGGGCTTCGCCCACCCCTGGGCCGCGTCGTGCAACTGGTGGTCGACGCGGTTGGTCAGCGAATTCTCGAGCGCCGACGTCACCGCGACACCGGACGCGAGGAGGCCGAGCGCCGACAGGAGGAGCACGGCGCCGACAAGTGTGATACGCAGCGGCATCGCCCGGATCCACCGTCGCGCAGGCCTGTTCGGGACGGCCACGCCCACCTCGGCCGACTCCCGGGGAGCCGCGGGCGCGGTCATCGCCGCGGTTCTCGCATCACGTAGCCGACGCCGCGGAGGGTGTGAATCAGCGGGGTCTCGCCGGTGTCGACCTTCCGGCGGAGGTACGACACGTACGACTCGACCACCCCGACCTCACCGCCGAAGTCGTAGTTCCAGACGTGGTCGAGGATGCGCGGCTTGCTCAGCACCGTGCCCGCGTTGACCATGAAGTACCGCAGCAGCGTGAACTCCGTCGGAGACAGCGACACAAGGTCGCCGGACTTCCAGACCTCCCGCGTGTCGTCGTCGAGTTCGATGTCGGCGAACTTGATGCGGGCAGACTGCTCCTCCACCGACACCTTGCCCGCCCGCCGGAGGATGACGCGAAGCCGGGTCACCACTTCTTCGAGGCTGAACGGCTTGGTGACGTAGTCGTCCGCGCCGAGGGTGAGGCCGCTGATCTTGTCCTCCACCGCATCCTTCGCGGTGAGGAACAGCACCGGTGCGTCCACACCGTCGGCGCGCAACCGCTTGAGCAGGCCGAACCCGTCCATTCCCGGCATCATGACGTCGAGAATGACGGCGTCCGGACGGAAGGTGCGCGCCGTGTCGAGTCCCTCGGCCCCGGTCGACGCCGTCGCCACCTCGAATCCCTGGAATCGGAGACTCACGGAGAGCAACTCGAGGATGTTCGGTTCGTCGTCGACGACGAGGACGCGGGCTTCGACAGGCTTATCATTCACGCAACCCATCATCACGCGTGAGACTGGATTGTCGCTGTAGGTTTCCTGGGAGGTTCCTGTGAGCCGGTGCGGCCGGCCCGGGAGGACTGATTTCCGATCGTCAGTTGACCACGATATTGAGGTTGAACACTACCCCGCCGAACGTCAGGATCGTGTTGGCCAATCCGAGTGTGACACCACTGTTGAGCGCCCCGAGCAGTCCCAGCATCATGACCTCCATCGTCGCCCCGGTTGAGGGGTGTGTGCGCGCTGTCCGTGCGCGTTGCGGATGACACTAAGTCACGTTCGACGAATTCGTGGCGACACGCGCACGCAATTTCCCTGAATAAAATCACCCATTCTTCTCGAGCGAAAAAGGGTGAAATTCCGGGCGCATGAGCGAGGATGGGACAGTTGCGCTCCGGAGCCCCCGCGCTCACCGTCGCCGAACACGAGACAACCCCGCCGTCGAGCGGACGGCGGGGTTGTGTGAAATGGAGTTGTCTTGACAGGCAGGAAGTTCAGGCGACGACGTTCATGTTGAGCACCACTCCGCCGAACGTGCCGATCGTGTTGGCGAGTCCGAGGGTGAAAGCGCTGTTGATTGCGGCGAGCAGTCCGAGCATCATGATGTTCCTCGTTATCTTCCGTGGTATACGCACAGAATTCACTGTCGCGCTCGACAATAAGTCAGCAGGCCTCGATCTGCGAGATATTCGGCGCATTCCCGCGTCGTGCGCGCGGAGCGAGTCTGTGGAGTCGCTCACCACTCACGGGCGCGGAGCGCATCGTTGGGTACCGTGGAATTCGTCGACACGACATCCGGACGAGCGCACCGTACCCGGCCAGCGACAAGACGGTGCCCGGAGGTTTGTCATGGCGTGGATCGTTCTTGTGCTGTCGGGAGTTCTGGAGGCCGTCTGGGCCACCGCACTCGGCCGGTCGGAGGGATTCAGCAAACTCGGACCCAGCATCGTCTTCGGTGTCGCCCTGGTCTTCAGCATGGCGGGTCTGGCCTACGCGATGCGCAGTCTCCCCACCGGAACGTCGTACGCGGTGTGGGTCGGCATCGGCGCGGCGCTGACGGTCGGGTTCGCGATGCTGACGGGCGCCGAGAGTGCCACGCCGGTGAAGATTTTGCTGATCCTGGGCATCGTGGGATGCGTCGTCGGACTGAAGGCTCTGCACTGACCGGATCGAGACGCTCGATGATTGTGTGTCGCGGGTTACAGTAACTCCATGAACCTGCTGTCGTTGGTGACCCTCCCGGTGCGTGCCGGTCTTGCGGCGGCCGATGTCGGTCTCGGTATCGCGGAGGCCACCCTCGTGACGGTCCGGACCGCGGTCGCCGGGACCGGAGTCGTCACAGGCATGAGCACCCAGGGCAGCCCGTTGCAGGTGATCAGCCAACTGTCCTCGCTGGCGGCCAACGACCGGCCGCTCGGGCAGGCACTTCAGCCGGGCGGTCCGCTCGACCGTCTCCTCGCCCCGGGCGGCCCCGTCGACCGTCTGACGTCGGAGGGCGGCACCCTCGAACGACTGCTCGAGCCGGGTGGCCCGCTCGAGCGGGTCCTCGCCAAGGACGGACCGCTCGACCGGGTCCTCGCGGAGGACGGCACCCTGGAACGGCT
Source organism: Rhodococcus pseudokoreensis (assembly GCF_017068395.1). Classification (NCBI taxonomy): domain Bacteria; kingdom Bacillati; phylum Actinomycetota; class Actinomycetes; order Mycobacteriales; family Nocardiaceae; genus Rhodococcus; species Rhodococcus pseudokoreensis. Next base: position 2,879,132 of record NZ_CP070619.1, read on the forward strand.
GCTCGCCAAGGACGGCCTGCTCGACCGCCTCACCGCCGAGCAGGGACCGCTCGAACGGCTGACCGCGCAGGACGGCGCGGTCGAACGGCTCACGGCGCCGGGCGGACTGGTGGACCGGGCGCTCGCCGAGAACGGCATCCTCGACACCCTGCTGTCGGAGGGCGGCGCGTTCGAACGCCTCATCGCCGAGGGCGGCCCGCTCGATCAGATCGTGGCGCTGTCCGAGACGTTGACGGCACTGGCGCCCAACCTGGAGCGGATGAGCGCGAGCGTCGACCTGCTGCAGGAAACGGTGGGCGTTCTCAGCGCCGCCGTCGGGCCGCTCGGCGAACTGGCGGGCAAGTTGCCGGGGCGCTGGCTCAACAAGGGCAAGGGCGACCGTCCGGGCGTCGACTACACCCTCGGCCCCGCCTGACGCCTTGACCTGAAGCGAACTCGAGGTTTTACGGTCGGGTCATGACCCGCATCGAAGGCCTCGGACCCGTCGGCATCTCTCTGAACATCGCACCGGACGAGACACATCTCGGCGAGGCGGCCCGGCTGGAATCCCTCGGCTATTCGGCGATCTGGTTGGCGGGCGGACAGATCGACAGCCTGGACCGGATCTCGGCCGCCGTCCGGGCGACCGAGTCGATCCCGGTCGCGACCGCATCATCCCCGTCGACGTGTACGACGCGGACGCGGTCGCGCGGCTCCATGCCGATCTGCAGGTCACGGCGCCGGGCCGGTTCGTCGTCGGACTGGGCGGCCCGCAGATCCCCCGGCCGCTCCGCGCGCTGAACGCGTACCTCGACAGGCTCGACCGTGCCGACCCGCCGGTGCCGACGGAGCGGCGGATCCTGGCCGCGCTGGGCCCGCGCAAGCTGGAACTCGCGCGGGAGCGGGCAGCGGGGGCCGTCCTGCTCCTCGTCACACCCGAATACACCGCCGAGGCCCGGCGCATCCTCGGCCCGGACGCCACGCTCATCGTCTCGTTGATGACGGTGCTGGACACCGACGCGGCCCGGGCCCGCGACACCGCCCGTGTTCCTCTCCGGTTCCTCTCCGGGGTGGGCGGGTACGCCGCCAATTTCGCGCGGATGGGGTTCAGTGCCGACGACATCTCGGGGCTGAGCAACCGGCTGGTCGACGACCTGGTGGCCTGGGGCGATGCGGACGCAATCGTCGCGCGGGTCCACAGCCATCTCGCGGCCGGCGCGGATCACGTCGTCGTCAGTGAACTGGGCGACCGGCCGGGCGAGGTGGCCGGACAGCTCGCGGGGCTGCTGCCACTGCGCGCACGGGACGGCCTCGGAGCGACCGGCCGACACTGACCGACACCTGCCTCTGGTATGTATTTCGCATGACACGAACCATCGTTGCGCTGTTGATCCCGGCCGCCCTGCTGCTCGGGGCGTGCAGTTCCGAATCGACCACCACCGAGGCCGAGTCCCCGGCGAGCGCAACGACCGAGGCCACCGAGGCGTCGTCCGCGGACCTGCCCGCAGTCGCGGACCTGTGCAAGGGCCTTCTCCAGTACGCGAACGGCGCCGAGGCCCGCGCGCAGCAGAGCGGCGAGACGTTCGACCGCACGAAGGCCCTCGACGACCTCTTCACGCAGTCGGCCGAGACGGCGGAGTGGAAGGACGCTCCGCAGGACCGCAAGGACCAGATGATCCAGGCCTACGACGCCGCCAAGACCGGGGCCTGCTGACCCGTTCTCGATCGAGGACCGGACCTGTCCTCAATCCTTCGTAGCGTGGTCTGCATGACCGACACGACGAAGTCCATCCGACCGTTTCGCATCGACATCGCGCAGTCGCAACTCGACGATCTCGCCGATCGACTCGCGCGGACCCGGTTCGGCACCCCGCTCCCGGGTGACGACTGGACGACGGGAGTGCCCACGTCCTATCTGGTCGACCTCGTCGCGTACTGGCGCGACGAGTTCGACTGGCGGGCGCAGGAGAAATCACTCAACACCATCCCGCAGTTCGTGACCGAGATCGACGGGCAGAACATCCACTTCCTGCACGTCCGCTCGCCCGAACCGGATGCCCTGCCCCTCGTCCTCACCCACGGCTGGCCTGGTTCCTTCGTCGAATTCCTCGACGTGATCGGGCCACTCGCCGACCCCGCGGCGCACGGCGGAAACCCCGCGGACGCGTTCCACGTGGTCGTGCCGTCGCTGCCCGGATTCGGATTCTCCGGACCGGTCCGCGAATCGGGCTGGAACATGACCCGCATCGCCGGGGCGTGGGCGGAGCTGATGGGCCGGCTCGGATACGACCGTTACGGGGTCCAGGGCGGCGACATCGGCGCCGGCGTCTCGCCCGAGGTCGCCCGCATCGCCCGGGACGCGGTGGTCGGGGTGCACCTCAACGGCAACGTCGGCGTTCCGTTCCACGAGTTGGACGAAGCTGAGCGGGCGAGCCTGACACCGCTGGAGCAGGACCGCCTGGACCGGGTGTCGCGGTTCATGACCGACGAGTTCGGCTACATCTCCATCCAGTCCACGCGACCGGCGACGCTCGGCGCCGCGCTCGCCGATTCACCGGTCGGTCAGCTCGCCTGGATCGTCGACAAGTTCCGCGAGTGGACGTATCCGCGGGAGACGCTTCCCCACGAAGTCATCGGCATCGACCGCCTGCTCACCAACGTCATGCTGTACTGGCTCACCGGCACCGCCTCCTCGGCCGCGTACGTCGGCTACATGCAGGAATCTTCTTGGGCCACCGACAATTCCGTGTCCAGCGTCCCGACCGCCGTCATCGTCTTCGCCCACGACGTCGGCATCCGCCGCTACGCGGAGCGGGAGCATGCGATCACGCGGTGGACCGACGTCGAGGATCGCGGCGGCCACTTCGCCGCACTCGAGGAGCCCGAGACTCTGACCGCGGACGTCCGGGAGTTCTTCGCCGAACTCCGCTGAGCCGATTCGGAGCGGTCAGATCAGGCTGTCAGCCGTTGTCACGTTATCTAATACTGCGTATCAGTTTCTCGCATTGTCAGTTCACCGCGAATTGGTGACGCCACAAAATTTGTGGTTGCCGGTCATCGGGGTGCGCGAGGCCGCCGTCGGAAGGCTGGCTGCCTTCTCTGCATATCGGTTCGGGTCACCAACTCTGCGACCGTCCGGACCGGGCGTCTCTCTGCCGCTGGCCTACACCGGAGGGTGCGGCAGCGACGGTGGAGATGGCGGAGATGGTGGAGGCATTTTATAGCGGGGTGTCCGGCTCGGCAGGGCGGCACGAGGGTCGCCGGAGGATCGGGAAAAGATGGTGCGCGAGAGCCGCTATCAGGGAAGTGCATCGAGGTCCGCGATGATCTCGATTCGAGCCGTGAGAATGGGGGGTCAAGGGCGTGTACGGATGCTCGACGACAGACCCGTGGGCCGGTTCACGGTGGTGCAGACGCGGGCGGTGTGGCGAGATCGATTGGCCTGGTTCGCCGGTGGCGTTGGATCGGACGGAACGTGTCGGAGGTCGGCGTTACAGTCGAGGTCCTGCGGGAGGCGGGTGGGACATCGATGTGGGGGTGGAGAGATGACGTCGGGGCGGTGCCGGCATCGTTGTCCGGCTGGTGCGCTGCGCTGCGGTCGACGCAGAATCAGCACCGGCTTCTTCGGTGATGGCGCACGGCGGGGAGGCGGTAACCGATGAGCTTGCCGGGCGATCGCAGTGTTTCCCGGACGGCGGAGCGTCAGTTCGCGGTCACAACCCGCGCCCATGTGGCGGTCGACGACGCGACCGGCGACGCGATCGGACTCGACGAGGTGAACACCCGGGTTGGGTGGCTACTCGACCTGATTGCCGCTGCCAGCACCGACTTGACGGCGCGGTTGTGGCAGCCGGTCACATTCGATGTGCTCGCGGCCGGTCGGGATCGGCAGGACCGCAGGCTGCCCGCACAAGGTCATGTCGCCGCGTCCCGCCTCGGCTGGAACCCGCACTACCCCGAGGGCACCTACGTGCCCTCGCGCGTGAGCAGGGTGGTGACCGCGCAGGTGGTGGCGACCTTGCGGACCCTCGCCTTCCGGGACACCGCGATCACGGCACTCGCCCAGCGGTTCGACCCGGCCACCGGCCGGATAGCCCCACCCACCAGCGCCGCGGACTGTGTGCCGGCGGGTTTCGCTCGGGGCGTGCGGCGCCAACTCGTCGCCCGCGCCCACCACACCGATGGCGACGCGGTGCCGGCGGGCCGGGTGCGGATCACCGACATCCAGGGACCACCGCAGACGAGCGCGATTGCCCGACTCTCCGCTGCCGACCGGCAATTCGCGCAGCTCACCGTCACAGGCCGTGAGCTGGTGTTGACGGTGAAACTGCCGACCTGCCCGGCCCCGGCGGGGCGGGCGCAGTGGCGCAGTGTCCGGCTGACCGCCACCATCCCCGCGCACCTGCACGGCCGAGCGATCACCGGCTGGCATCTACCGACCCTCGTCCTCGACCACCGGGGCCTGCTCTGGCGCTGCGCCGCGACCGAACTCGTCCCCGAATGTGACCCGGGATCGGCGACCGTCGCGGTCGGGGTGGATTGGTCCCCGTCCACGCTCGGTGCCGCCGCCACCGCAGCCGAAAACCCGGACGGACTGTCCTCGGATTACCGGGGCTTCACCTACGACGACCGCGGCCTCGGGACCAAACTGGCACGCCTGCAAACCGAGGGGCAGTTGCTGCACCGCAAGGCGGCCCGGTTGGAGAAGCTGGCCGCCACCGCCCCACCCGAGGTCCGTGTCCGGCTGGAGGAGAAGATCGCCGTCCTCAACGAGCACCGCACCGCGGTCGGTGTCAAACGCGGGAAGATCAACCGAGAACTCGTGTTTCACTTCGCCCGCCAGGTCACCAACTACGCCGCCGCAGCGGGCGCGCAGGTGATCGCGGTGGAAGATCTGACGACCCTCGAAACCCGCGGACACGGACGGGTCAACAACAACCGGGCCGCGCAGTCCGCCCGCCGCAAGGCGACCGCTGCCCTCGCCCACACCGCCGCCGGTGTCGGAATCGCGGTGGTCACGGTGCCCGCCCGCGGATCCTCCGCACAATGTCCGGGGTGCGACGAACCGCTCACCCGCCCCGGCGGCTACCACACCGCATGGTGTCCGGGCTGCCGAGTCGGCGGCAACCGCGACCAGATTGCCGGGGTGAACCTGGCCAAACGCGCCCTGCTCGGCAAAAACAAGGCCACCCGTCGGCGGGGGCAGCTGCCCGCGATCCGGGTCGCCGAGCACGCACCGGTCCGCAAGTCCCGGGACAAGACCAGTCCGACCCCGAGCAGGCCACGGCATCGCCGGGTCCGACACAGCCTGCCCACCGTGACACTGCGGGCGGGGGTGACTCCGAAACAGCATGTTCCTGCACCACAAGCGTCGGTGTGGGACACGGTCAAACCCACACCACCGCAAAGTGATGCGAGTAGCCGTGACACACGTACATCTCCAACACCCGCCACACCAGTGGCAGACAGTACGAGATCTACGTAGACGCTCCCTTCTGCTTAAGAAACAACTGATGGTAACTCTCAGTAATGAAATTAATCTGCACTTGAAGATATAGATTTTTCGTCTCCCGCCCCCCATGCCTGACCTGTAGCAGCCAAGACGAGCATCGGGTCACGTAATCTCGGACCCGAACCGAACGCGAACTACCGCCGACCCCGGACGGATTCGCCGAGGTGTCGTGGCCGTGAGCGCCACGGCCTCTGTGCGAGAGACGAGAAGACGGTGCCCCGTACTCAGGAACACGCAGATCGCTACCGTGACGCCCTCACGGCGCTCGCCGCGGCCACGCAGCGACCGGCCAACGTGGTCAACACCGGTGCGGGCTATGCGATCCGGGTCGACTTCGAGTTCAACCGCTACCTTCTCGCGTCCAACGCCGCCGACGGACTGACCGACGCCGTCGACGACGCGTCCGAGTGGCGGGTCAGCCTGTACCAGGGCGCCGCCGACGGCACGTCCGACGAACTGCTGGCCACCGCCGGGCACGCGTGGCTGGTCGACGCATTCGACCACGCCTTCGCCGACATCCGGGCCGAGGGTAAATGGCAGGCGGCCGACGCCTCGTTCGACGAGTTCAACCCCACCAACGACCAGCCCGCGAGCTGATCCCACACCGCTCAGGCGCGGTCCGGGACCTCGGATCGCACGAGTTGCTCCAGTTCGGCGTTTCGCGCCGCGAGCACCGCGTTCTCGGCCTCGAGCCGGAGGATCTGGCCGATGCCGATGAGATTGACTCCGGCGGCCACGAGTTCGGTGATCTTCTGGAGGCGCGCGACATCGTCCTCGCTGTACCGGCGGGTGCCACCGCCCGTGCGAGTCGGCGTGATCAACCCGCGCCGCTCGTAGAGGCGCAGCGTCTGCGGTCCGATACCCGTCAGCTCCGACGTTACCGAGATCCCGTACACACCCCGCTGCGAACGAAGCGGCACATGAGAGGACGTCACCGGGTCTCCCTTCTTCTCAGGGCGCATCAATCTTAGCAAGCCCCAGTGAACACAATGTGCCGCGGGGCGCGCAGGTTCGCTCCGGAATGCCCGCAGTGCCGCGTGGCTGGACCAGCAATCTTGCCGATTCGGCTTGAACTTCCCGTCCGACCGCTGTAGAACAAATCTATATTCTTCAACGCAGATTAGTTCTCACGACGAGGTCGCACGAAGGAGAACCGATGACCACCCACGACCCGCAGAGCACACCCCACGACGGGGAGGTCCTCGTTCTCGGCGCAGGCAGCGGCGGAGCGATCGCCGGCGGCCTGATCGCCACGCTGGCTCTCAGCGCGCTCACGCTCCTCTCGTCCCTGCCGACGTGACCGGACGGCCCGGCACCCGCACCCGTTCGACACCGACACCGACACTTCGCACACGACAGGACACGACCCTCATGCCCGCCAGCTCCGCATTCCACGGTTCCGCCACCAGCACTGCCAGGCGAGGCGGAGCAACGATGAGCACCGAGGAAATCAAGGCCCGGATCGAGGCGATGTTCGCCGACGAGGCCGCAGACACGTCCCCCGCACTCGTCGAATAGCGACGCCATTGCCGATGCCGGCAGGTCAGAGAAGGGCAGAGCCATGAATGTGTCCACCCAGCTCGTCGAACCATCGCTCGACATCCGACGCATCCCCACGCGGTCGAAGCCGGCGCATCGCCCGAAGCCCGTCGCCGACGCCGCACGGAGCGAGCGTCGGCAGGCGCGACCGGAGACCGCGCGCCGCGATCGTGACCAGTACCGGGACGTGCCCGCGCAGTGCGAGGCCATCGGCCGTCTCGCCGTCTCCGACCCCCGCCGCGAACTGCTGCGGCAGCGGCTGATCGAGCGGTGCCTGCCGCTCGCCGAACACATCGCGCGGCGGTTTCTCGGTCGCGGAGAACCCCTCGACGACCTGATCCAGGTCGCCCGCCTCGGCCTGGTCAAGGCCGTCGACCGGTTCGACTCGAATTGCGGGGCGAGCTTCGTGTCCTACGCCGTCCCGACGATCACCGGCGAAGTGCGCAGGCACTTCCGCGACACCGGCTGGGCGATGCACGTCCCGCGCAGCATGCAGGAACTGCACCTCTCCCTCACCACCGCGACGACCGAACTGACCACCACACTCGGACGCGCCCCGACGGCGAGCGAACTGGCCGAGGCCCTCGGGATCGACAAGGAGGAGGTGGTCCGGGGTCTGCGGGTCGCCGACGCCTACAGCACCCTGTCCGTCGACTTCCCGCTCGGGGAGGACGAGCGCCCGCTGTCGGAGACGATCGGCGACCTCGACCCGTCGCTCGCACACGTCGAGGACCATGTCGTCCTCGAGCCGCTGCTGGGTTCGCTTCCCGACCTCGAACGCACCGTCCTCGTCCTGCGGTTCTTCGGCAACATGACTCAGTCGCAGATCGCCGCGCGGGTGGGCGTCTCGCAGATGCAGGTGTCCCGGCTGTTGACCAAGACCCTGGCGGACCTGCGCGGGAAACTCGCCGGCGGTCAGATGGTCGGGTAGGCGGCCAGGAAGTCCTCCCACGTCCGCTTGCCCGTCGCCGCCTCGTGCGACAGGTTGGCGCCGTCCCGGTATGCGCGGCCCGCCTTTCCGGGCATCCGGACCGGCATCGTCAGCCGGTGCCTGCCGCTCGCCTGCAGGTAACTGCGCGCCAGATCGCCTATTCCGTACACGGTCGGCCCGGGCAGGTCGGGAACCAGGCCGGCCGGGGCGCCGAGCGTCAGTTCCACCAGACGCGCCGCCACCTCCCCCGAATCGACCGGCTGGAAGCGTAGCCCGCCCGGAACCGGGATCACCGGCAGTTTCGCCATCTTCTGCAGCATGCTCAGCACCAGTTCGTGAAACTGGGCTGCGCGCAACACCGTCCACGGCAGGCCCGCGTCGGCCACCGCTCGCTCCGCGGCCAGCTTGGACGTGAACCAGCCGAGCGGAACCCGATCGGCCCCGATCACCGAGATGTAGACGACGTGCCGCACCCCGGCGCGCGCGGCGGCCGCCACCAGATTCCGGGTCGCCACCTCGTCACCCTTGGGGCCACCCGCCAGGTGCAGAACGGTCTCGACGCCGTCCAGTGCGGGGTCAATTCCCTTGCCCTCGAACAGGTCACCGGTCAGATGGTCGACGCCGTCGACGGGGTCGCCGCCGTGCCTGCTGAGGACCCGCACGTCCCGCCCCGCCGCCCGCAGCAGTGGGACGACCTGACGTCCGAGCGTGCCGGTACCGCCGGTGATGAGAATGGGTGATGTCATGATCTCTCCAGATTCTTCGGACAGCTGATTGTCGGTGGGTCTACCTGTGAGACACGCCGCGAGGAAGGAATGTGACACGGTGGACGACCGCGACCGGCTGACCGAGCGTTTCGAGGAACACCGGCCGCGGCTGCGGGCCGTCGCGTACCGGATGCTGGGCTCGGTGAGCGAGGCCGACGACGCCGTCCAGGACGCGTGGCTGCGCACGATCCGCGCGGACACCGACGAGGTGGAGAACCTCGAGGCGTGGCTGATCACGGTGGTGTCGCGGGTGTGCCTGAACGTGCTGCGCTCACGCGAGCAGCGGCGCGAGGAACCTCTCGACGTGCAGGCGCACGATCCGGCCGTCGGCCACGAAGACGGCGGCGACCCCGAACACGAAGCGATGCTGGCCGATTCGGTGGGGCTGGCGCTGCTGGTCGTGCTGGACACACTGACCCCGGCCGAGCGGCTCGCGTTCGTGCTGCACGACATGTTCGACGTGCCGTTCGACGACGTCGCCCCCATCGTGGGCCGCTCCTCCCAGGCGGTGCGGCAACTCGCCAGTCGCGCCCGCCGCCGGGTGAAAGGCGCCTCCCCGGCGCCGGACCCCGCGGATCCGGCCCGCAGGCGAGCGGTCGTCGACGCCTATCTGGCCGCCACCCGCGGCGGCGATTTCGACGCGCTGGTCGCCCTGCTCGATCCGGATGTGGTGCTCCGGGCCGACCCGGCCGTCGGCCCCACCCCGGGACCTCTCGTGATCCGGGGCGCCCGCGTCGTGGCCAAGGGCGCGCTCGCATCCGCGGAACGCGCCCGGGTCACCGAGGTGGCCCTGGTGAACGGGTCGGCCGGGCTCGTGATGGCTCCCCGCGGGCGGCTGTACCTGGTGCTGGCGTTCACGATCGCGGACGGGAAGATCACCGAGATCGACGTCATCGCGGAGCCGGATCGCGTCCGCCGACTCGATCTCGCCGTCCTCGGGGACTGAGCGGTCACCCGAACCGGGTGATGACCGTCGGCGCCGCGACCCGCAGCATGGAGATAGCCGACACTCCGGGAGAGGGACGCGAACGTGACTACTGCCTCGGACGACGATGCCCCACCCCGGAGCGCGGCCGCGCCGTCGCCGTTCCCGCCGATCGCCGACTACGCCTTCCTCTCGAACTGCCACACCGGGGCGCTGATCGCGCCGGACGGTTCCGTCGACTGGCTGTGCGTGCCCCGGTTCGACTCACCCAGCGTGTTCGGTTCCCTCCTCGACCGCGAGGCCGGGATGTTCCGGATCGGCCCGTTCGGGCTCAACGTTCCGGCGTCCCGCCAGTACGAGCCTGGCACCAACATCATTTCGGCGGTGTGGAACACCCCGACCGGGTGGGTGAACGTGCGCAGTGCGCTGACGATGGGCCCGACCCGCGGTGAGGACACCGTCACCCCGCACACGAGGCCGCCCGCGGACGACGACGCCGATCACATGCTGGTCCGCACGGTCACGTGCCTCGACGGCAACGTGGAGGTGGAGTTGGTGTGCGAGCCCGTGTTCGACTACGGACGCGCACCGGCGGAGTGGGTTCTCGTGGACGGCGATCGGCACACCGCCGACGCGAGCGGTGCGGGGCTCACGCTGCGCCTGCAGACGGACATGGCGCTCGGCATCGAGGGCGGCCGGGTTCGCGCCCGCCACATGCTCGAGAAGGGCGAAACCCTGTACTGCGCGCTGACCTGGGCGGCGGAACTCGCCGCGCCGGAGACGACGGAAGAGGCTGTCGCGCAACTCGATGCGACCGCGGTGTTCTGGCGGCGCTGGTTCAGCCACGCCCGCTTCCCCGACCATCGGTGGCGGGAGGCGATCCAGCGGTCCGCCCTGACCATCAAGGGCCTCACGTACATGCCGACCGGCGCCACCGTCGCAGCCCTCACCACGTCACTTCCGGAAAGCCCTGGCGGCGAACGTAATTGGGACTACCGGTACACCTGGATGCGAGACTCCACGTTCACACTGCAGGCCCTGCACTATCTGAACCTGGACTGGGAGGCCGACGAGTTCATGCAGTTCATCGCCGACCTCGAGTCGAACGGTGATGGCGCACTGCAGATCATGTACGGAATCGACGGCACCCGCGACCTCACCGAGTCGACCCGCGACGACCTGTCCGGCTACGCGGGCGCGCGTCCGGTGCGGATCGGCAACGGCGCATTCGACCAACGGCAGAACGACGTGTTCGGCGCCGTCCTCGACTCGATCCTGCTGCACACGGTGCGCAGCAAGCGCCTTCCCCGCCGGTTGTGGCCGCTCGTGCAGCAGCAGGCAGCGTGCGCCTCGGCGGTGTGGCGCGACCCCGATCAGGGGATCTGGGAGGCGCGCGGCGCACCGCAGCACTATGTGTCGTCGAAGCTGATGTGCTGGGTGGCACTCGACCGGGCGTCGAAGATCGCCGGCATCCGCGGCGATCGCGCGTCCGAGGACGCCTGGCGTGCCACGGCCGAGGAGATCCGCGCCGACATCCTCGCGCACGGGGTGAAGAAGGGGGCGCTGCGACAGCACTACGACACCGAGGCGCTGGACGCGTCGACGCTGCTCGCCGCGGTCTTCGGATTCCTTCCCCGCGGGGACGTCCGGCTGCGTGCCACCGTCGACGCCATCGCGAACGATCTCACCGAGGACGGATTCGTCCTGCGCTACCGTACCGGCGAAACCGACGACGGGCTGTCGGGCAAGGAAGGCAGTTTCCTGATCTGCTCGTTCTGGCTGGTGTCGGCCCTGACCGTGGTCGATCAGGTGCAGGAGGCAACCGATTTGATGGAGCGGCTGGTCAGCGTGTCCTCCCCACTGGGCCTGTACGCCGAAGAGTTCGACACGAGCACCGGCCGCCACCTCGGCAATTTTCCGCAGGCGTTCTCGCACCTCGCGCTGATCGAGGCCGCGGGGCGCATCATCCTGCACGAGCGGATGCGGGAACTGATGTGAGCCGACGCCGGGCCCGACGTGCCCGCCACCGTAGGCTGAGACCGTGTCCAGAGCCGAATCGAGTCGGACGTACAGCGGCCAACCGGTCGCCGAACGTCGCGCGGCCCGCCGGGCACGGTTCCTCGATTCGGCCCTGTCGGTCTTCGCGGAGAAGACGTACGCCCACAGTTCGATCAGCGACATCTGCGCCCACGCCGGACTGTCGCGGCGCCAGTTCTACGAGGAGTTCGGCAGCCGCGAGGACATCCTCCTGGCCGTCTACGACACGATCCAGGACGACGCCCGCGACGCCGTGCTCGCCGCGAACGAGGCGGCGCCGTCCCGCGATCCGCGGACCGTCGCCGGCACCGTGATGACGGCCTACATCGAATCGGTCGGCACCGACGAGCGCCGCGCGAGGATCATCTTCGTGGAGGTGGTGGGGGCGGGCCCCCGCGTCGAGCAGTACCGCCTCGAGCGCCGCAGGCAGTGGGCGCAACTCTTCGAAGCGGTCACCCGCACGATCGACGGTGGCGTCGTCGACCCACCCGAGCGGTTCGAGATGGTGTCGATCGCCTTCATCGGGGCGGTCAACGACCTCGCCCACCACTGGAGCACCGCCTCCCCCCGACCGTCCGCGTCGGTGCTGGTGGACGTCCTGAGCACGATGCTCATCGCGCTGGTCACCGATCAGGCCTGACCGGAACTTACTCGCGAGTATTGCGATACCCGTCACACCTGATCTAAGGTCTGCACTCAAAGTGAGACATGGACGTCTCACTTCGGCCCGGGGAGGACCACATGATCAGATCGAGAGCGCTGCGACACCGAATGCTGCTGGTGGGGGCGATGCTGGTGGGCGCACAGCTCGCCGTCGCCGCACCGTCGGTCGGGGCGCCCGCCGACGGCGGAACACCGGTGGACGTGCAACCAGCCCCGGCCATCCCCGCCTGGCCCGAGGCCGACCGCGGGTTCTACGAACCGCCCTCCGACGTGGTCGCGGCCGCCGCGCCCGGCGAGATCATCGCCGCCCGCGAAGTACACCTGGCGAACCTGTCCGTGCTTCCGGTGAACGTCGACGCGTGGCAACTGTCGTACCGCTCCAACAATTCGCGCGACGAGGCGATCCCGGCGGTCGCGACGGTGATCAAGCCGCGGGGCACGATCGACGGCGTCCGCAATCTGCTGTCGCTCCAGCCGGCGGAAGACTCCCTCGGCAAGTACTGCGCCGCCTCGTACGCGCTGCAGCAGTGGTCCGTACCCGCGCCGCTGACCGGCCAGGTCGTCGCGCCGCTGCAGTTCCTCGAGGCCCAGGCCGCGCTTGCCCAGGGATGGGCCGTCGTACTGCCGGACCATCAGGGCCCGAACGCCGCCTACGCGGCCGGGCCCCTCGCGGGCCGCATCACCCTGGACGGAATCCGGGCGGCGGAGAACTTCGACCCCCTCGGTCTGTCCGGCAGGCAGACCCCGGTCGGACTGATGGGGTACTCGGGCGGCGCGATCGCGACGGGGCATGCCGCCGAACTCCACGAGAGTTACGCGCCGGACCTGAACATCGTCGGCGCGGCCGAGGGCGGCATCCCGGCCGATCTCGGCGCCCTCGTCGATCTCGCGGACAACAACCTGGGCGCGGGAATCGTGCTGGGCGGGGTCTTCGGGGTGAGCCGGGACTACCCCGAACTCGCGGAGTATCTCGACACCCACCTGAACCCCCTCGGCAAGCAACTCCTGGCCGCCAAGGGCAACCTGTGCGTCAGTTATCAGTCCGCGCTGCTGCCGTTCGCGAACCTGCGGGGCCTGTTCGACAGCCCGAGCGGCGACCCGCTGCGCGATCCGGTGGTCGCATCGGTACTCGACCGGACGAGGATGGGCCATCGGGTGCCGGACGTCCCCATGTTCATGTATCAGGCGAACCCGGACTGGCTGGTGCCGGTCGGGCCCGTCGACCGCCTCGTCGACACGTACTGCCAGGACCCGGACGCCCGGGTGACGTATACCCGCGACCACGCCAGCGAGCACCTGTCCCTCGAACCGGTCGCGGCCGCGAGCGCGCTGATGTGGCTGCGGGACCGTTTCGACGGGGTCCCGGTCGGCGCCGGGTGCGCCACCCACGACGTGGGATCGATGGCCCTCGACGAGAAGACGTGGCCCCTGTGGTCGTCGATCGTCGGCGACACACTCGCGAGCCTGCTCGGTCAGCCGATCGGCACGTGAGGGTTCAGAGTCCGCCGCCGACACCGGCGAGCAGGGTGCGCGAGCCCTCGTGGAGCCGGTCCCGGACGACGTCGACGGTGGTCTTCATCGTCGCCGCGACCTCGTCGCAGGACATTCCCCGGTAGAACACGAGTGCGAGCGTCTCCCGTTCGAGGGCGGGCAGCGCTTCGACCGCGTCCAATACCGCCGACCTGCACGAATTCACTTGCATGAACCAATAGTCAAGGACCGCCGGGCTCGGACACAGGGACCCCAGGGTGACGAACTGCCCACCCAGGGGTGAGTGTGCGGGAAACAACAGAGGGCCACCTTCCGGGGGGAAGGTGGCCCTCTGTGCGCGGAGTCGATTCCGCGGTGGAGCCCCCTGTCAGGATTGAACTGACGACCGCTCGCTTACAAGGCGAGTGCTCTACCACTGAGCTAAGGAGGCGGACACGCGCGCCCATCATATCCATTGCAGGAACGTCGGCTACTTCCGCCCACATTGGATAGCGTTGGAGCCATGAGTACCTCGGAGATCGCCACCGTCCTCGCTTGGCACGACGCCCTCAACTCCGGCGACATCGACACTCTGCTGTCGCTGTCGAGCGACGACATCGAGATGGGTGGACCGAAAGGTGCCACTCAGGGCCTCGCGGCGCTGCGGGAATGGGCGTCGACCGCGGGCATCACGCTGAATCCGAAGCGAATGTATTACTACGACGGAGTGCTGGTGGTCGAACAGCAGGCCACGTGGGCCACGGACCCGGCAGAGACGCGTATCCTGGCCTCTGCATTCCGTGTCGTCCACGATCAGGTCATCTCCACGTTCCGCCACGAGACACTCGAGTCTGCACTCTCCGCTACCGATTTGACCGAGAAAGACCTTGTCTCCGACACGTAGTATGTCCAAGCTCACAGAATCCCTCCAACGTCTCACAGGCGACCGTCGCGCAACGGTCGATGCGGTCACCGCTGCACCCACACCGCTGCAGCCGATCGACCTCACCGACGATGCGGTCGTCGCCGAAGTACTCGACCTCGCCGTGCGGGTCGGTGAAGTGCTCCTCGCGTCCGGCACCGGTGCGATGGACACCGCTGAGCAGGTGCAGTTCATCGCCGCCACGTACGGCCTCGCGCAGTGCGATGTGGATGTCACGTACAACTCCATCGTGCTGTCGGCGTACCGCGGGCCCACGCTCCCGCCGGCGAGCACCATGCGGATCGTGCACTACCGCTCGATGGACTTCACCCGGCTCGCGGCGGTCGACCGGCTCACTCGGCGCATCCGCCGGGAAGCGGTCACGCCCAGCGAGGCGCACGAGGCCCTGACCGCGGTCACCACGGCGCCGCACCCGTACAACCGCTGGATCGCGACGCTCGCCTGGGCGTCGATGGCGGCGTCGGTGTCGGTGTTGATGGGTGGTGGGGTGCTGGTCGCGTCCGTCGCCTTCCTGACGACGATGGTGATCTACCGGGTCAACCGCGTCCTCAACCGCATCGGTCTGCCGTTCTTCTTCCAGCAGGTGGCGGGCGGTCTGGTGGCGGCGACGCCGGCGGCGACGCTCTACACGTTCCAGGATCAGCTGGGTGTCGAGATCAGACCGTCGCAGATCATTTCGGCCGGTGTGGTGGTGCTGTTGTCCGGGCTGTCGCTGGTCGGTTCCGTGCAGGACGCCATCACGGGAGCACCGATCACGGCGGCGGCGCGATTCTTCGAAGTGGTCATGATGACCGGCGGCATCATCGCCGGTGTGGCCATCTCGTTGCGTCTGACCGGCGTGCTGGGCTCGACCCTGCCCCCGGTCAACGTCGAGATCACGGAACTCGTGCAACTCCCCGTGCTGGTGATGTCGGGCGCTTTCGCGTCGATGTTCTACGCGCTGGCCTGTTATGCCGAGCAGCGGGCCCTCACGGCCGCGTGGTTCGGCGGCGCGGCAGGCGCGCTCGTGTACATGGTGGCGCACCAGTTCGGCATCGGCCCGATCATCGGTTCGGCACTCGCCGCCACTGTGGTCGGCTTCGCCGGTGGTCTGATGGCCCGCCGCGCGCTCACGCCGCCGTTGGTCGTCGTGGTGGCAGGTATCACGCCGCTGCTGCCGGGTCTGTCCCTCTACCGGGGTCTGTACGCCCTGCTGAACAACGAGGTGGTGATCGGACTGGGCTCGCTGCTGGCGGCGTTCGGTATCGGTTGCGCGCTCGCGGCGGGTGTCACACTCGGCGAGTGGATCGCCCGGACCCTGCGGAGGCCGCGCATCCTGCGCCGCACAGACGACATCCGCCGCCCCGTTTTCAAAACGAGGCGGCGGAAGCCGGTCGAAACACACACACAGAAGGCGGCCTGAGGCAGTTTCAGGTGACGGCCTCTCGGCCGTCGGCCGGGCGCGACCGCCGGAATCTCACCGGACGGTCGTCCCGGCCCACATCGTCGCCGAAACGCGGGCGACGGGGAGGTCAGCTCTTGTCGACGCTGTGCCGTCCGCCCGACTTCTCGTCGGCCTCCATGGCCTCACGCAGGCTCTTCGGCCGCATGTCGGTCCAGTTCTTCTCCACGTACTCGAGGCAGGCTGCCCGGCTTTCCTCGCCGAAAACCACGCGCCAGCCTGCCGGCACCTCAGAGAACGTGGGCCACAGTGAGTGCTGGTCCTCATCGTTCACCAGCACGTAGAAGCGGCCTTCTTCGTCATCGAATGGATTGGTGCTCATCTCGCCTCGCTTGTCGCATACGTGTCCTGTGCGTTCACACTAGCAAGCGTGCCGTTGCGGCCACGCCTTGTTACGACAGATGTAACGATCTCTCCCGCCCGCACGGCAACGTTCGACAGGAGCGACGACGTGATTCCGTGCGTTTTCTCCGTGCCGCCCTGCAGATAGATTCCCGCTGTGACGTCCGGCGAAACCGCCAATCGATAATCTCGGCCGACTTCCCGCGGCGGGTGGGTTTTCGGCGCCAGATCGCCGAGCAGCGGCTCGAGGGGAGCCGGGGTGAAACCGGTGGCCAGAATCAGTGCGTCGCAAGCAAGAGTGTCGGTGAGGCCGTCCACACCGCTGCGCACCGCCACCTCGATTCCGTCCGAAGTCTCGTCGACGGCAATGATCTCCGACGCGCGGCGCATGAACAGCCGGCGGCGCCCGCGCACGCGTTCCTGGTACTCGGTCGCGTACAGCTCGTTGATGAGCCCGATGTCGACCACCGAATAGTTAGTACTCCTATGGACATCCAGCAATCGCAGACGCTCCTCCTCCGGGGCGCCGTGCAGGTCGTCCACGGCCTCCGGATCGAAGATGCGGTTGGCGTACGGACTGTCGTCGGCCGGGCTGTAGCCGTAACGCGAGAAGACGCTGTGGACTTCGGCTTCGGGGTAGTTTCCGTGCAGGTACTGCACGATCTCGGCGGCGCTCTGGCCCGCCCCGAGGACAACGAACCGCTGGTGGACCGGGGCAGGCATCTCGCCGAGCCGGAACAGGAATTGATGGTTGTGGAAGCACCGCGTAGAGGGGTTGGCCCACTCGGGGATTCGTTCCCGCAGGCCGGCGCCCATCACGACGTTGCGTGCGATCACCGCGCTGCCGTCGGCGGCCCGGACCTCGAAGCGGTCGATCAACCCGTCGTCGCCGCGGATTCCGCGTACCGTCTCCACCGCGGTGCCGTACCGCACGTCGGCGTCCACTCGGCGTGCCGCCCACTGCAGGTAGTCGTGGAACTCGTGCCGAGTCGGGAAGAAGGTCTGGTGATTGACGAAGTCGACGAGGCGACCCTGATCGAAGAGGTAATTGAAGAAGGTGAATGCGCTGCGCGGATTCCGGAACGTCACCAGGTCCTTGGGAAACGCGATCTGCATGGTCGCGCCGTCGAGCAGCATCCCGGGATGCCACCCGAATCGATCCTGCTTCTCGAAGAACTGCGCGCTGATCCGCTCGCGCGGGGGGCACTTCGCATTGTGTTCCTCGATGGCAATGGCCAGTGCGAGGTTGGCGGGACCGAATCCGACACCCACGACATCTCGCACCGGGAGATCTGTACCGGCCGTTTCCGGCGATTCACTCAT
This sequence comes from Rhodococcus pseudokoreensis, assembly GCF_017068395.1. Classification (NCBI taxonomy): domain Bacteria; kingdom Bacillati; phylum Actinomycetota; class Actinomycetes; order Mycobacteriales; family Nocardiaceae; genus Rhodococcus; species Rhodococcus pseudokoreensis. The sequence continues at coordinate 2,897,004 of NZ_CP070619.1, forward strand.
AGCTCGTTGTCCGTCCTCGACGCCGCGCCGCACCCGACCCAGCCGCCGTCTGTCTTCCGGCAAGATAGTGAAGCCTATCCTTATTTCGAGCACAGTACCAAGTACGTCCGGCTCCCGCGGCGGCGAAGTCCGCCCCGAATGTGCGATCTGGATCACTCCTGATCATCGGGCTCCTTCCGCCCATGCGGTGACCAGCGCCGACAACTCCGACGCCCAGCCACGGACCTCCTCGGCATCCAGCACATCCGAGGAGAACGAGAAATATGCGTGGACGGGTCCGCCGCCGATCGGCTCGTAGAAGCTCAGCGTCAGATCCGAATCCGGCACACCCACCGGTACCGGCATGAAGTCGCCCAGCGCGTCGAGGTGACCCAGTCTGGCCTGCTCGTGATGAACGATCATGACCTGCGGACGAAGCACCGGCGTGTCGCCGAGCGCCTCCGCGACGTCGGCGAACGCCACGTCCTGGTTGTCCAGCGCGTCGAGATTCGCAGCGCGGATACGCTGCAGCAACTCCACGGGATCGGGATCGCCACTCGTATCCGTTCGCAGCAGAACGATATTGAAGAAGCAGCCGACCAGCGCGTCCAGCGTCTCCTCCGTGCGTCCCGCGACGAGCGACCCCAGCGGGATGTCCGTGCCTGCGCCGTGCCGAGTCAGCACGGTGGCGAGCGCCGCCTGCAACACCATGAACAGACTGGTGCCCGTGTCGCTCGCGAACTTCGCGACCGCACTGTGCAGTTCCGCGTCGATCTCGACCGGCACGATCTCCGCCGTCCGCGGTCCGCGAACGGCAGGGGCGGGAAGGTCGAGCCGGGACGGCATCCCGTCCAGCGTCTCGCGCCAGTACGCGAGCTGCCGGGACCGGCGGCTGTCCGGGTCCGCGGCATCGCCGGCGAGTGCCCGCGACCACACCACGTAGTCGGCGTATCCGACGGGCAGCGGTTCCCATTCGGGTTCCGCGCCATGTGAGCGGGCGGCGTATGCGCCCATCAGATCCCCGAGCAGCGGCACCACGGACCACTCGTCGACGGCGATGTAGTGCATCGCGAGGAGCAGAGCCTGGGTGCCGTCGGCGCCGGTCACCAGATGCACCCGCAGCGGCGCGTGCTCGGTGAGGTCGAGGGGTGCCTGCGCCAATTCGAAGACCGTGCGGTGCACGTCCCCGTCCCCGACGTCGACGAGTTCGAGGGCCGGCCGCACCGCCTCCTGGGCGAACACGGTGTCCCCGACCTCCACGTACACGGTCCGCAGCGGTTCGTGCCGCGACGTGACGTCGTCGAGGGCCTGCGCCAGGATCTCGGGGTCGACGGTGTCGCGAAGCTGCAGCGACAGTGCGTGACTGGCTCGCGCGTCGGCGCCGGCCGCCCGGTACTGCTTCCAGAACCGGCGTTGTGGCCCGGACAGCGGCAGCGTCTCGGGCCTCGTGCCGGACGCGGTCAGCACCGGTCTGCCGGTGGCCGCGGCCGCCGCGACGATCGCGGAGAGTTCGGCCACCGTGGAACTGTCGAACACGTCCCGGATGCCGATGTCGACGGCGAACCGCCCACGTATCCGGCCCACCAGCCGCATCGACGCCATCGAGTTGCCACCGAGGTCGAAGAAGTTGTCGTGGATGCCCACCGACGGCAGGTGCAGGATCTCGGCGAACGCTGCGGCGATCTCCTTCTGCTCCGGCGTCTGCGGAGTGCCGTCCCCGGTCAGGGCCGACCAGTCCGGCAGCGGCAGCGCCTTGCGGTCGAGTTTGCCGTTGGGGGTCAACGGAAGTTCACCGTCCAGCACGACCACGAGCGTCGGCACCATGTAGTCGGGCAACCGCGCGGCGGCGTGTTCGCGCACCGCCCGTGGGTCGATCTGCCCCGCGCCGTGTCCGTCGGCCGGGGTGACGTAGCCGACGAGGCGGACTATGTCACCGGACCGGTCGGCGACGACCGCCGACTGCTTCACCGCCGGATGGCTTCCGAGGGCCGCGATGATCTCGCCGAGTTCGATGCGGAACCCACGAATCTTCACCTGGTCGTCGACGCGTCCGAGGAAGTCGATGTTGCCGTCGGCCCGCCAGCGCGCCCGGTCACCGGTCCGGTACATGCGGGCGCCCGCGTCGCCGAAGGGGCTGGGCACGAACCGGACCGACGTGAGGTCGGGTCTGCCGAGATATCCGCGGGCCAGTCCGCGGCCGGCGATGTACAACTCGCCCGCCACCCCCGGCGGCACCGGCTGCAGGCGGTCGTCGAGGACGTACGCCTGTTCGTTGGGGTCCGGGATGCCGATCGGCACAGCGGAGTTCCATCCGGGCTGCGCCTGCCACAGCGTGTTGTTGACGGTGGCCTCGGTGAGACCGTACGCGGCCAGCAGGTTGAGCCGCTCCGCCCACCGTCCGATCAGTTCCGGCGGCACCGTCTCCGTGCCCACCAGCACCGTGCATCCCTCGGGGACGTCGCATCCGGACGGCAGCGCCGCCAGCAGGGACGGCGGAATGATCGCGTGCGTCACGGAATGCGCGGCCATGAACTCGGTCAGTTCCGGTCCGGCGACGCGGGACTCGTCGGGCACGATGACCAGGCGGGAACCCGTGCAGAGCGCCATCGACAACTCGAAGACGGCGACGTCGAATCCGATCGACGCGAACTGCATCACCACCGAGCCCGGGACGAGCTTCATCCGCTGTTCGGCGGTGGCGACGAGGCTGGGGATCCCGTCGTGAGTGAGGATCGCGCCCTTCGGCTTTCCGGTGGAGCCCGACGTGTAGATGACGTACGCGGCGTGGTCCAGGCCCCGCGGGGGCGGCGGCACCGACTCGTCGACCCCGGCCCCGAGTTCCTCCACGACGGACTCGTCGTCGAGGAGAACGCGTACGAGGCCGTCGACGTCCGCGATGCGCGGGCTCTCCCCCACCGTGGTGACCAGCACCCGCGCCGCGGAGTCGGCGAGCATGTAGGAGATGCGGTCGGACGGGTGGTTCAGGTCGAGCGGCAGGTACGCCGCCCCGAGTTTCAGCACCCCGAGCACGACCGCCACCATCTGCGAAGACCGCGGGACCGCCAGACCCACGACGCCTTCGGCCGAGACACCGCGGCGATGCAGCAGCGCGGCGATCCGGTCGGCGCGGGCACTCAGTTCCGCGTACGTCACCTCGCCCGCGGCGTCGACGACGGCCACGGCATCGGGAGACGCGACGACGTGGCGTGCGAACGCCTCGTAGAACGTCTCCTCCGCCACCGGATGTGCGGTGTCGTTGAACCCGCGCACCACCAGTTCGCGTTCGTCGCCGAGGAACACGTCGAGGTCGCCGACGGCGAGCCCCGGGTCGGACGCGACGGCGCCGAGCACCTCGACCTGCCTGCGCGCTATCTTCTCCGCGGTGGCCTGCTCGAACAGGTCCGAACCGTATTCGAGGCGCAGTTCCACCCGTTCGTCGTCGAGGTACTCGGTGAAGTTGAACACCAGGTCGAACTTGGCCGTGCGTTCCTCGAACGCCACCGGGGTGAGGGCCGATCCGGCTGCCTGCGCCGAATCGGGCGTCCGGCTGTGGTAGCCGACCATCACCTGGAACAGCGGGTTCCGGGCGAGCGTCCGCGCGGGGTTCACCTTCTCCACAACGGTTTCGAACGGGACGTCCGAGTGTGAGAAGGCCGCCAGGTCGGTGTCGCGGACCCGTGCCAGCAACTGGTCGAACGTGGGGTTGCCCGACACGTCCGTCCGCAGCACCACGGTGTTGACGAAGAACCCGATCAGGTCGTCGAGGCCCTGTTCGCTGCGCCCGGCGACCGGCGCCCCGATCGGCAGATCGTCGCCCGCGCCGAGACGGTGCAGCAACGCCGCCGACGCCGCGTGCAGCACCATGAACATACTGGTCCCCGACGTCCGGGCGAGCGAACGCAGTGCCCGCGTCGTCGCGGCGTCGAGCGTCGTCTCGATGGCGCCGCCCGCGAAGCTGGGCCGCGCCGGACGGGTGCGGTCGGCGGGGAGCACCAACTCCTCCGGCGCCCCGTCGAGAGTCTTCGCCCAGTAGTCGAGTTGACGGCTGACGAGACTGGACGGGTCCTGCGGATCACCCAGGACGTCGCGCTGCCAGAGCGTGTAGTCGGCGTACTGCACGGCCAGCGGCTCCCAGCCCGGTGCCGAACCCTGCGCGCGAGCGGCGTACGCCGTCATCAGGTCCCGCAGGAACGGCCGGTCCGACCACTCGTCGGTGGCGATGTGGTGCAGCACGATCGCCAGCACCTGCTCGTCGCCGACGCGGATGAGGCTCGCGCGCAAAGGGATCTCGGTGGCCAGGTCGAACGGCCTGCCGACTGTCTCGGTGACGAGCCGGACCAGATCGGCGTCGGTGCCGTCCACCACCGCGACGTCGGGGCGGACGTCGTCCAGGATCACCTGCACGGGTTCCCCGTCGTGCTCCCCGAACACGGTGCGCAGCGATTCGTGCCGCGACACCACGTCGGTCAGCGCCTGCCCGAACACCTCCGGGTCAAGTGCGTCCCGCAGTCGCAGGACGATCGGGAAGTTGTAGGCGACGGCGGCGCCCGCGCCTGCCTCCACCTGCTGGAGGAGCCACAGGCGTTGCTGCGCAGCGGAGAGCGGCAGATGCTCCGGCCGTGGCCTGGCCGCCAGCACCGGACGCGTCGACGAGGTGTCGTCGCCGATCCGGGTGGCGAGTTCGGCCACCGTCGGCGCCTCGAACAGGTCGCGCATGGTGAGATCGGTGTCGAGCGCGGCCCGGGCCCGGCTGATCAGCCTGGTGGCCAGCAACGAGTGACCGCCGAGGTCGAAGAAGTCGTCGTCGACCCCGGGAGCGGGCACGCCGAGGATCTCGCCGAACAGTTCGGACAGCACCCGTTCGGTGTCGGTGCGGGGTTCGGTGCGGGCACCGCCGCTGCGGCCGAGCACGTCGTCCGCGGACGGCAGCGCCTTGACGTCGAGTTTGCCGTTGACCGTCATCGGCAGGCGGTCGACCTCGATGACCGCGGCGGGAATCATGTAGTCCGGCAGCGTTGCGCGCAGCGCCCGTGAGTACTTGTTAACGTCGGGCGGTTGACAAGTACTCACGACGGCGTAGCCGACCAGCCGCTTGAACCCGCCCGGCCCCGAGTCGACGACGACCGCCGCCTGGCGCACGCCGTCCAGCGCTTCGAGCGCGGAGGCGATTTCGCCGAGTTCGACGCGGTGGCCGCGGATCTTCACCTGGTCGTCCGTGCGGCCGAGGAAGTCGAGGTTCCCGTCTTCACGCCGGCGGACGAGGTCGCCCGTCCGATACATACGTGCGGATCCGCGGAACGGGTCGGCGACGAAACGCTCCGCCGTCAACGCGAACCGGTCGAGGTAGCCGCGGGCCAACCCGACCCCGGAGATATACAGCTCACCGGGAACGCCGTCGGGAACGGAACGCAGCCAGGCGTCCAGCACGTACGCGGACGTGTTCCAGATCGGGGTGCCGACGGTAGGCGTCGCGCTGTCGGCGGTGCCGGCACCGAGGGTGTTGATGGTGTACTCGGTGGGACCGTACAGGTTGTATCCGCACGTTCCGTCCGTGTCGCGCAACCGGTTCCACACCGAGTCCGAGACCGCCTCGCCGCCGAGGAGCACCAGCGGCGGCCGGTGCCTGCCCGGGCCGTCGTCGAGCAGACCCTCCTCGATCAGGTGCTGCGCGTACGTCGGTGTCACGTTGACGACGTCGATCTCGTGGGTGTCGCAGTACGCCACGAGCGCCTCGGCGTCACGCCGCAGGTTCTCGTCGCAGATGTGGACCTCGTGGCCCTCCACCAGCCACAGCAGTTCCTCCCACGACATGTCGAACGCGAACGACACGGTGTGCGCGATGCGCAGTCGCCGGCCGCCCGCCGCGGCGACGACGGGTTCGAAGATCGCCTCCCGGTGGTTGAACTGCATGTTGGTCAGTCCGCGGTACGGGGTGACGACGCCCTTCGGCTTGCCGGTGGACCCGGACGTGTAGATCACATACGCCGGATGGTCCAGGCGCCCGGGGGTTCCGGGCGCGAACCCGCCGAGTTCGGCAGCCGACAACGGTCCGGACGCGACCGCGCCGAAGTCGAGGGTGTCGACGGCCAGCGTGGCGACGGTGGCCGCGGCGAACGTCCCCGCGACGTCCGACGTGGTGACGAGGACCGTCGGCCGGGCGTCGTCGAGCATCGCGACGAGACGCTCGGCCGGATGGTCGAGTTCGAGCGGCAGGTACGCGGATCCCGTGCGCAGGACCGCGAACAGCGCCACCACCATCTCCACCGTCCGCGGCAGTGCGAGCGCGACGATCCGTTCCGGTCCCGCGCCGTGGCCCAGCAGCAGCCGGGCCATCCGGTTCACGTCGGCGTCGAGTTCGGCGTAGCTCACGGCGCGCTCCCCGAACACGAGAGCCGTCTCGTCGGGGCGGACGAGCGCCGCGTCGGCGAACAGGTCGGCGATGGTCGCATCGGGCAGGGCTCTCGGCTGGACCGGTACCGGTGTTCCGGCGCCGGCGATTCCACCGACCATGCCCGACAGGTCGATGGACCACTCCTCGAGCACGGCCACGTACCGCGACAGCATGCGTTCGACCCGCGACGCCGGGATCTTCTCGGGGTGGAACTCGAACTTCACCTTCACGCTCGCGCCGGGTGTCACGACGACCGTGACCGGGTAGTGCGTGTGGTCGATGCTGTCGCCGCCGCTGATGTCGTGCGCCGCGTTGAGCGCCGACACCTGCTTCTCGTCCACGAAGTTCTGCAGCACGTAGAGCACGTCGAACAGTTGCCGGTGCTCGGAGACCCGCTGGATGGAGGCGAGCCCCAGGTAGTCGTACGGGGTCAGCGCCAACCGCTCGGACTGGGTGCGCCGCAGCAGGTCGGCGACGGTCTCGTCGGCGCGCAGCGTCGTCCGGACGGGGACGGTGTTGAGAAACATGCCCGTCACCGTGTCGATGCCGGGGACCTCCGGTGGCCGTCCGGCGACGGTGGTGCCGAACACGAGGTCGCGACGGCCGGTCTCGATTCCGAGGACGACGGCCAGCGCGGCGTTCAGTACCGCGTTGAACGTGACACCGGCGCCGCGGGCACCGGCCCGGAGCCGTTCGCTCAGTTCCTCGGGCAGCACCGCGTCCCGGCGCTGCGGTGGCTCCGGATCCCCGGTGATCGTCGCGGCGAGCAGCGTCGGCTCGTCGAGCCCGCCGAGCGCGTCGGTCCACGCCGACTGTGCGGCGTCCGCGTCCCGGGTGGCCAGCCACTGCAGGTAGTCCTCGAAGGACCCTTCCGGGGCGGGGAACCCGGAGTCGTCGCCGCCCGATTCGTAGAGGGCGAGCAGCTGGCTGACGACGAGACCGTTGGACCATCCGTCCCACAGCAGGAACTGTCGGTTGATCACCAGGCGGTCGTGGGAATCGCCGAGGCGCAACACCATTGCCCGCCACAGCGGCGGGGAGGTCAGGTCGAACGGCGTCAGCCGATCCTGCGCCGTCAATTGCTCGGCGTAGGACTCGCGTTCGGTCTCGTCGAGTTCGCGCAGGTCGAACTCGGCGACGGGCACGTCCAGTCCGGTGCCGAAGAACTGCACCGGCGCGGGCAGGCCCGCACTGACGAATCCCGCTCGCAGCGTGGGGTTGCGGCGCTGCAGGGTCCGCAGCGCGGCGGCGAGCCGGTCGGTGTCGAGGCGGTGCTCGAAGTCGAGTGAGAATTGTGCCGTGTAGATGTCGTTGCCGGAGTCGAACCCGGCCTGGAAGTACAGGCCCTCCTGCAGCGGCGACAGCGGCAGCACCGTGTCGACTCCGCTCGGGCTCGCCTGGACGATCCGGTCGATCTCGTCCTGCGTCAGCGTCACGAGCGGGAGGTCGGACGGCGTGAGTATCGCCGGTCCGTGGTGTTCGGCGGCGGCGTCGGCGAGTTCCCGAAGTGCGGCCACCCAGCCGTCGCTCAACGCGACGGTGTCGGCCTCGCTCAGGTCGGCCTCCGACCAGGCGAACACGGCCTGCAGTTCGGTGCCCTCCGCGGACTCCTCGCACAGCGCGTTGATGACCAGCCGGTACGGGCCGCCGAGGTCGGCATCGGGATCGGTTGCCAGGGATTCGGATTCGACCGCCGACGTCCAGGGCCCAGGTCCGGCGTGCGGCATGCGGCCCAGGTAGTTGAACAGCACCTGCGATTCGGACCGGGCCGCCAGGAGACCGGCGGTGCGCGCGTTGACGTACCGCAGCATGCCGTAGCCGATGCCGCCGTCGGGCGCGCCGCGCAGTTGTTCCTTGACGTCCTTGAGCGTGTCGAGTGCGCCTGCCCGACTGCGCAACCGGACGGGGGTGACGTTGGTGAGCCAGCCGACCGTGCGGGAGAGATCCACGCCCTCGGCGAGTTCTTCGCGCCCGTGCCGCTCGAGGTCGACCAGCAGGTCGTTGTCGCGTCCGCGCTCGGCGAGCCAGCGGTCGGCCGACAGTCGCAGCGCCGCGAGCAGCACGTCGGTGACGTCCGCGCCGACGACGGCGGGCACGGTGGTCAGCAGGGCCGTCGTGAGTTGCCGGTCCAGGCGGACCGTCCGCCGGGCGCCACTGCTCACCACGGCGTGCCCCTCGGTGCCGGGCACCAGGTCGGCACCGGGTTCGGTGACCCGCAGCCAGTGGTCGAGTTCTGCCAGGCGGGCCGGTTCCTGTGCCTGCTCGGTGACGATGCGGGCGAATCCGCGCAGCGACGTGGGCACCGGGTCGAGGGCCGCGTTCTCGCCGCTGTCGGCGGCCACCCACGCCATGGCGAGGTCCTCGATCAGGGTCCGCCACGACACCCCGTCGATCACCAGGTGGTGCGCGACGAGCAGGAGCCTGCCCAGTTCCTGCGGGCCTGCGTCGAACCACACCGCGGACAGCACTGTGCCGTCGTCGGGGTTCAGACGGTCTGTGGCGGCGTCGGATTCGGCCGCCACCGTCTCGCGCAGCGCGTCGGCGTCGAGTCCGGTGACGTCGACGCGGCGCAGCGTCAGGTCGGCGGTGGCGGCGATCTCGAGCGACCACACGCCCGGTGCGTGCCGGGTGAGCGTCTGCCGCAGGCCGTCGTGGTGGGCGATCACCGAGCGCAGGGCCGCCGTGAGGACGGTGGCGTCGGTGCCGGCCGGGGTGTGCAGGAGGACGGCCTGGTTGAAGCGGTTCTTTCCGCCACTCCATTCGGACAGCCGGTGGACGACGGGAAGGGGCGGCAGGACGCCGATGCACGATTCCTCCACCCGCGTGGCCGGTGCGACGGCGGTGGCCGCGACCAGTCGCGCGAGCGCGGCCGGTGTCCGCTGCTCGAAGATCTGCCGCGGGGTGACCGTGATCCCCTCCCGGCGAGCGAGATTCACCAGGCGGATGGCGAGGATGCTGTCTCCACCCAGGGCGAAGAAGTCGTCGTCCACCCCGACCGCCCCGAGACCGAGAACCTCGGCGTAGTGGGCGGCGAGCACCCCCGCGGTCCCGCTCTCCACAACAGGCTCCGACGTCACTTGCGTCGCGAAGTCCGGCGCGGGAAGGGCTTTGCGGTTCAGCTTGCCGCTGGGGCCGAGCGGGAATTCCGTCACGTTCACGAACGCGACGGGCACCATGAACTCCGGCAGCGCCGAGGCGAGGCGCGCACGGACGTCGTTCAGATCGGCGTCCCCGACGACGTACCCGACCAGCTGTTGCCGGCCGGGCGCATCCGAGCGCACGACGGCGGCGGCCTGCCGCACGCCGGGGCAGGCCGCCATCTGGGCTTCTATCTCGCCCAGTTCGATCCGGAAGCCGCGCAGCTTCACCTGATCGTCGATCCGGCCGAGGTACTCGACGGCACCGTCCGCGTCGACCCGTGCGACGTCGCCGGTGCGGTACATGCGGGACCCGTTGCGGGAGAACGGGTCGGCGACGAACCGTTCCGCGCTCAACCCGGGCCTGCCCAGGTAGCCGCGGGCCAGTTGCGGACCGGACAGATAGAGCTCGCCGGCGGCACCCGCGGGCACGGGCTGCAGGTACCGGTCGAGCACGTAGAGTCCGGTGTTGGACGTCGGCAGGCCGATCGGCACGGATGGCGCGGCCGCGTCGATTCCCTGGACTGACGCGGCGTAGCTGACGTCGACCGACGCCTCGGTGGGGCCGTAGAGGTTGTCGAGTTCCACTCCCGGCAGGAGTTCGGCGACTCGCCGCGCGGACGCCACGGGCAGCGCCTCACCGCTGCAGGAGATGATCCGGAGGCCGGTGCACCGGGCGGCGGCCGGTTCGGCGAGGAACACCTCGAGCATCGACGGGACGAAGTGCACGCGCGTGATCGACTGCCGCACGATGACGTCGGCGAGGTACGCCGGGTCCTTGTGCCCGTCCGGCCGGGCCAGCACGAGCGTCGCGCCGGCGAGGAGTGGTCCGAAGAATTCCAGCACCGACACGTCGAAGCTGGACGGCGTCTTCTGGAACACGTTGTCCGAAGGGGTGATCGGGCGGAAACGCTGAACCCACAGCAGGCGGTTGACGATGCCGGTGTGCGGCACGACGACCCCCTTGGGCCGTCCCGTCGAGCCGGACGTGTAGATGACGTAGGCCGGGTGCTGCGGTGCGAGCGGGACACCGGTCAGCGGCTCGGGCGAGTACCGGTCGGCGTCGGACACCCGGACCTCCGGGACGCCGGAACCGGCGAACGTCACGGTGCCGTCGGTGAGGACGCACACCGGCTCCGCGTCGGCCAGCATGTACGCCAGCCGGTCCGCGGGGTACCCGGTGTCGAGCGGGACGTACGCGCCGCCCGCCTTCCCGACCGCGAGCAGCGCCACCATCAGGTCCAGTGAACGTGGCAGTGCCACCGCGACCTTCGATTCGGGTGCCACCCCACGCTCGGCGAGCAGCCGGGCGAGACGGTTGGCGCGCGCGTGCAGTTCCGCATACGTGAGGTGATCGTCCTCGATCGTGACGGCCACCGCGTCCGGAGTCCGCTCGGCCTGCTCCTCGAGCAGGGCCGTCACCGTCGTGTCGGGGAACTCCACCTCGACGTCGCGCAGTGCGGCCTCGATCGGCTCACGCGACGCCAGCGGGACGGCAGACACGGTCTGGTCGGCGTCGCGGGTCACCTCGGCGAGATAGGCGATCGTCGACTTCGCGAACCGGGTTGCGGTCGCCTCGTCGATGCGGGCGGCGTCGTACTTCAGCTCGAGGGTCAACGCGTCGCCGGGCATCACGATCAGCGTCATCGCGTACGGCGGGTGCTCGTCGAAACGGATGCCGGTCAACTGCACCGCGCCGGAGGGATCCGCGACCGCGCCGTCGCCGAGCGGATAGTTCTCGAACACGACCAGTGTCTCGAACAGGTTCTGCAGTCCCGCTTCCCGGCGCAGTTCGGCCAGTCCGAGGTACTGGTGGTCGAGCAGCGTCGACTGCTCGTGCTGCCACCGGGAGAGGGCCGCGGCCACCGTGTCGGTGGGCCGGTACCTCAGCCGGGTGGGAACGGTGTTGATGAACAGGCCCACCATGGTCTCGATACCGGGCAGGTCGCCGCCGCGGCCCGACACCGTCGAACCGAACAGCACGTCCTCGCGGCCGGTGAGCCGGCCGAGGACCAGGCCCCACGTGCCGTGCACCAGTGTGCTGAGCGTCAGCCCGCGGGCACGGCCCACCGCGGTGAGTGCGGCGGTGTCTTGCGACGGCAGAGCCACCCGGACACTGCGGATCCCCGACTCCCCCGTCCGCGTGGGTGCCGGAAGTTCCACCGGTTCGGGAGCGTCGGAAAGCGCCTCCCGCCACACCGCGAGCGATGCCTGACGGTCCCGCGCGCCCAGCCAGTCGAGGTAGTTCCGGTAGGGCGTCGGCGTCGGCAGCGCCTGCGGCGTCCCCTCGACGCTGTACAGGGCCATCAGTTCGCGCAACATCACCGGCACCGACCACCCGTCGGCGACGATGTGGTGAATCGACTGCAGCAGAAGGAACCTGTCACGTTCGGTCTGGGCGAGCGTGTAACGCAGCAGGGGTCCGCGGGCGAGGTCGAAGCCCCGCGCCCGATCCGCCGCCAGCACTTCGTCCACGCGCTGCGCCGGATCCGCGACGCCGGTGATATCGAGTACCTCCATCGGTACCCGGACGTCGTCGCCGACCACCTGGACCACCCGGCCGTCCGAGACCGCCCGCACCCCGACGCGCAGGGCGGCGTGCCGGTCGACGACGGCCTGCAGTCCGCGGTGCAGCGCCGCCGCGTCGACGGGTCCGGTCAATTCGATCACCTGCTGCACCACGTACGGGTCCGTGCCGGCGTCCTCGAACGCCGACTGGAAGTAGATGCCCTCCTGCAGCGGTGTCAGCGGCAGCACGTCGGCGGCGCCCGCCAGCGCGTCCACGTCCGGCTGGGTCAGCGACACGAGCGGGAAGTCCGACGGCGTGTGACCGCCGAGATCACCGACCCCGGCGAGCACCCGCAGCACCGCGGTCCACTCGTCGGCGAGGGCCCGGACGGCGTCGCGGGTGAGCACTCCGGGCGCCCACGTCAGCGTCGTCCGCAGCACCGGACCGTCGGCGCCGTCCTCGGCGATCACGTCGAACGCGAGGGCATGTCCGAGCGGCATCCGCGGGTCGTCGGCACCGCCCATAGCCCGCGGCAGCCAATCGACACCGTCGCCGGACGTCACCCGCCCGAGGTAGTTGAACAGCACCTGCGGTGCCGGCGTCTGCGCGAGTTCCGGTTTCGCGGCACCGAGGTAGCGCAGGGCGCCGTAGCCGAACCCGGCACCCGGGATGCGGCGCAACTGGTCCTTGACCGCCTTGAGCGCGTCGGCGATTCCCGCTTCGTCCGCGGCCGCACCGGGGTCGAGCACCACCGGGTAGACGGTGGTGAACCAGCCGACGGTCCGGGAGAGGTCGAGGGCGGGTCCGTCGCTGCGGCGGACGAGGTCTTCCTCGCGTCCGTGCCCTTCGACGTCCAGGAGCACGGGGCCGGGTTCGCCGCCGCGCCACCTCCGCAGTGCCACCGCGGCACCGGTGAGAAGAGCGTCGTTGACGTGGCCGTGGAACGCCGCGGGCACCGTGGACAGCAGCGGCCCGGTGAACTCCGCAGACAAGGTCACCGTGAGGGTGTCGGCGTCACCGGCGACGTCGACGGCCGGGTCGAGCGCCCGCGAGCCGACGAGCGGGTCGGGGGTAGTCGCCGCGTCCGCCCAGAATGCCAGTTCGTGGTCGAACGCGCCCGACTTCGCGTGCTCGTCCAGCAATTCGGACCAGCGGCGCAGCGACGTCCCGACCGGAGGCAGTTCGGGGACGCCCCCGGCCACCACGGCCGTGCCCGCGCGGGCGAGGTCCTCGAGGATGATGCGCCAGGACACCCCGTCGACCACCAGGTGGTGTCCGATCAGCAGCAACCGGCCGGACCCCTCGACCGCGGAGAAGAGGACGGCCTGCATCATCGTGCCAGTGTCCGGGTCGAGCCGTGCGACCGCCGCGCGGGTCTCGCTGTCGAGTTGCTCTGCGCTGCCGTCGAATTCGACGACCCGGAGGATACCGTCGACCGCAGCCGGGGACGGTTCCGGCACGGAGAGTGTCCAGTGGTCACCGCGAACCAGCGTCGCGCGCAGGGCGTCGTGCCGCTCGAGTGCGGCCGCCAGGGCCGCCCGCGCGGCGGGTTCGCCGAGGGCCGCCGGAGTCTGCACCAGCACCGACTGGTGGAACGCGGCGATCTCGCCGCCCCTCTCGGCGGTGCGCGCGAGGATGGGGGTGCTGCGAACGTCCCCGACCGCGACGTCGCCGGTATCCACGGCGGCCGCGGTCCGGCCGTCCTGCGCCCGGGCGAGCGCCTCCGCGGTGCGGAGCTGGAAGATATCCCGAGGGCTGATCGAGAGCCCTTCCCGCCGAGCGTGGTTGACCAGCTGGATCGCGACGATGCTGTCGCCGCCCAACGCGAAGAAGTCGTCGGTGACGCCGACCGACTCCACTCCGAGGACACCCGCCATCAGCGCAACCAGGGTTTCCTCGGCGGCGGTGCGGGGCGCGACGTTCTCACCGGCCGCGCCGAGGTCCGGCTCGGGCAGTGCGCGCCGGTCCAGTTTTCCGTTGGGGGTGAGCGGGAACCGGTCGAGGACGACGAACGCCGACGGCACCATGTACTCCGGCAGCTTCGACGACGCCCAGACCCGCAGCTCGGCGACGTCCGGCACCGAGTCCTGCTTCGCGACGACGTAGGCCGCGAGATACTTTGTACCCGTCGGTGTTTCCCGCACGACGACGGCGCTGTGCCGGACGGCGGGATGCGACACGATGCCCGCCTCGACGTCCTCGAGTTCGAGCCGCATGCCCCGGATCTTCACCTGGTTGTCGGCGCGGCCGAGGAAGTCGAGGGTGCCGTCCGGCGCCCAGCGGGCGAGGTCGCCGGTCCGATACAGCCGGGAACCGTCGTCCGCGAACGGGTTTGCGACGAAGCGGGACGCCGTCAACTCCGGTGCGTCCACATAACCGCGGCCGAGGAGGAATCCGCCTGCGTACAGTTCGCCGCCGGCGCCGAGCGGCACCGGGTTCAGGTGCTCGTCCAGCACGTACAGCTGGGTGTTCGGGTTCGGCCGCCCGATCGACGTCGCGATCCGCGCGGCGTCCTCCCGGTAGATCACGTGCGACACCCCGATCGTCGCCTCCGCCGGACCGTAACCGTGGTACATCGTGATAGCGAGTTGCGCGCGGAATCTCTCGAACAGCCGGGGCGTGAGAACCTCACCGCCGCACCACACGTGCTTCAGCGCCGATAATTGGTCCGTGCCCCGGGACAGGTCGAGCAGCACGTCCAGCATCGACGACACGAGGTAGACGAAGGTCACCGATTCGCGTGCGATCAGGTCGAGGAGATACTGCGGGTCCCGTTCCCCGCCGGGCTCGGCCACCACCAGCCTGCCACCCGCCACCAGGGGCAGCAGGATCTCGTTCACGGAGATGTCGAAAGACAGCGGCGCCTTGAACAGCGACGCGTCCGACGGTCCGAATTCCAGGATTTCGTCGCGCTGCCACAGCAGTCGCGCGCAGACGGCCTCGTGCCGGATCATGGCCCCCTTGGGCCTGCCCGTCGAACCCGACGTGAAGATGACGTACGCCAGCCGCGCACCCTGCACGGTCACGGTGGGCGGTTCGGTGGGCTGCCCGTCGTGCGCCCACGCCGCGAGGTCGACGGGCACGGCCCGCTCCCCTGCGTCCGTGACCCCGCCGGGGCCGGTGAGAACGAGTGCGGCCCCGGCGTCGGCCAGCACCGACGTCCGGCGGTCCTCCGGCCACGACGGGTCGAGGGGCACGAACGCCCCACCCGAGCACATGACGGCGAGCAGTCCGATCACCATTTCCGCGGACCGCGGAAGACCGATCGCCACAACGGTTTCCGGCCCGACGCCGCGATCCAGGAGGTGCCGGGACAGCTGCGCCACCCGGTCCCCCAGTTCCCGGTAGGTGAGCCGGGCGTCGCCGGCGATCAGGGCCTCGGCATCCGGCGTCCGCGCCACCTGGGCGTGGAACAGTTCGGGTACCGTCACCGATTCGTGCGGGGCCGCGGTGTCGTTGAACTCCATCAGCAACTGCCGACGTTCGGCCGCGGTCATCGGGTCGAGCGACGCGATGGGCTGCGCCGGGTCTGCGACGATCTGCCCGACGAAGTGCTCCAGTCTGCGGCGATGCTCCTCGAGTTCGGCGCCGAGACCGGCCGGGGCCCGCAGGTCGATCCGGATGGGTTCCGAATCCTGCCCACCGCGGATCGAGAAGTCGAGGTCGCGGACCGGTCCGGTCGCCGAACCGCGCACCCACGCCGGGAATCCGCCGAACGTCAGCGAATGCTCGAACATCATGGAATTGATTCCGGGACCGAAGATCTGACGGTCCGGGTCGATCGACCGCAGTTCGCGGGCGAGGTCCTCACCGCGGTAGCGCCCGTGCCGCAGCACCGAGATCAGCGTCGTGTCGATGCGGGTGGCGAGTTCACCCACCGTCATCTCGGGATCCACCTGCACCCGGAGCGGCAGGATCGTCGAGCACATTCCCGGGATGCGGCGCAGTTCACGCCCGACGCGCGCCGTCATCGGCAGCGACAACGTGAGGTCGCGGCGGCCGGTGATCCGGTGGATGTACGCGACGACCGCGGCGAGCGGCAGCCGGGTGCGCCGGATCCCGGCGTCGGAGGCGAAGGCGTAGAGCGCGTCGGCGTCGTCCCCGTCGATCTCGACGAGGGCGGAGATCGGTGTCCCGGAGTGGTCGACGACCTGCGGGAGCAGCCGGGGCGGTTCCGGCGCGTCGACGACCTGCCGGATCCAGAAGTCGCGGTCGGATGCGAAGCGCGCCGACGCGCGGTAGTCGCGATCGGACGCCACGAGGGTGTCGAGGGGCCACGGCGCCGTGGACGTCTCGAGTTCCGGGTGCTCGTATCGATCGACGACGTCCGCCACGAGCAGCGTGATGCCGTAGCCGTCGATGAGGCTGTGGTGGTAGCGCTGGTACCAGATCACCGACTCGTCCCCGGTGCGCAGCAGCGCGTGCCGGAACAGCGGTTCGTCGCCCTCGATGCCGACGACCGTCTCCATGTCGCGGTCCATCCACGCGCGCGCACTTGCTTCGGGATTTTCGTCGCGGCGCAGGTCCACGACGCTCAGCGTCCACTCGCCGGGTGCTGTCGGCACCTGAAGCAGTTCGTTGCCTTCGCCGCGTTCGAAGCGCACGTGCAGGGCGTCGGCGCGTTCGACGGTCTTCCGGATCGCCGCGACGGTCCGGTCCAGATCGATCGGGCCTGCGACCTCGACGACGAGCGAGAGGTTGTAGACCGGGCTGCCCGGGTTCAGCTGCTGCCCGACCCACACCTCGGATTGCGCGGCCGTCACCGGAAGCGCGACGGGCGTCGCACCGGTGCCGGTCGAGGAGGAAGCGCTCTCAGCCGAGAGGTACCGAGGGCGCGCAGCCGCCGAGTGGTCCGGAGACATGGGTGATCCGATCGTCCGTCGAGAGCGTCCGTCCAACGACGGGCACCCGAGGGAGTTTAGGTTAGGCTACCCACCAGCAACAAGCCGGTTGCCAGCAAGTTCACAGGCGAGGGTTATCACAGCGGCAATTCCGGTTCAATCTCCCAGGCCGCGTGTCCCCCGCATCGCCGACAGAATTTCCCGGGCCAAAGCGGTCACTACGTCGGGTTTTACCTCGTAAACATACTGTGCGTTCGCTCACTCGGGAGCCCCGGCGGTGCCGGATTCCGGGGGCGGGTGTCCAGCAACCGCCCCGAAACCTACTCGTGCCAGACCGCGGTGTTCCCGCCACGACGCTTGGCGGCATAGAGGGCGATGTCGGCGTGATGGAGCAACTCGTCGACCGTGCGAGCCGACGTGCTGTGCGCCATCCCCACACTGATCGTCACGACGAGCAGTTCGTCGCCGACGTCGATCGGCGTCGTGATCGAGGCGAGCATCCGGTCGACCACGTCGTCGACAGCGAGTTGGTCGACGTCGGGAAGGATCGCGACGAACTCGTCGCCGCCGAGCCTGCCCACCGCGGACGGTGCCCGCATGGCGTGCCGCAGATGCTCGGACACCGCCTGCAGGATGCGGTCGCCGACGCGATGCCCCCGGGTGTCGTTGACCTCCTTGAACCCGTCCACGTCGAGGAACAACGCGACGGCAGGACCGACACCGGGCTCGAACAGGCGCTGCAGGTGCTCGGTGATGGCAGCGCGATTAAGCAGTCCGGTGAGACTGTCGTGCGTGGCCTCGTGCAGAAGCAGAGCATGCGCCTCCTCCGCCCGCTTCTGGGCGGTGACTTCCGCGGTGACGTCCCGGAAATGCACGACCAGCGCACCGGCGTCGGCCGCGGCGGTCACCTCGATCGTCGCCCCGGGCCAATACAACGAATCCACCCGGGTCTGCTGCTGCGTCCCGGTGGCGAGAACCTTGCGGCACAGTGCGTCGAAGTAGCTGCCCTGCGTTTCGGGGAGAACCTCGGTGACGACGCGGCCGAGCAACTCGTCCCGCGACCGTCGCACGTGCCGCAGGCAGACGGAGTTGACGTAGATGATCCGAAGGTCCTCGTCGAGCGCCAAGAACCCCAGACCCACCCGGTCGAGCAGCGACGCGAGTTGCGCGTCCCGGCCGGCCACGTGTCCGAGTTCGATGACGACCCCCGTCAACTCGACAGGGGCGCCGGACGGATCGGTGGTGACGTCGATGCTGCGGGTGAGGATGTACCGGGTCGACCGATCCGTCAGCACGATGCGGAACACGCATTCCGCGCCGACCGAACCGGCGGTGTCCCCGAACATGCGGCGCACCGTGCCGATGTCCTCGGAATGGATTCGCTCCCGCCACAATTCGAGCGGCGGCAGGGAACCGTCGTCCCCGAAGATCGCGGCGGCCTTCTCGTCCCACCACAAGGTTCCGTTCACGACGTCATACCGGACGATGCCCACCCCGAGGCGCGGAATGCCCAACGCCATCAGAACCTCGCCGTCACCGTGATCGTCCCCCAGCCACTCGAAGATCCACCCTACTCACCACGGTGGCGGCAGCCACGCGTCAGTTGGCGAGGAATTCGAGCAGTACCTTGTTCACCACTTCGGGCTGTTCTAGGTAGCCGTAGTGCCCCACGTCGGGGATCTCGTAGTACCGGGCCGACGGGATCGCCTCGGCCACCTCACGCGACAGGTACGGCGGAATCATCCTGTCGTCGGCGAAACCGACGGACAGGCACGGCGCCGTGATCGCCCGGTATGCCTGCCTGCGATCGAAGCTGCGGTCCATCTCCATCTGCGCGCGCACGCCTTCCGACGTCCGGCCGCCGCTGAACTCGAACAGGTCGAGCCAGTCGCGGGCCGTGTGCGGGTCGACGAGCGACGCGGGCGACAGGTTCATCACGGCGGTCACCGCGGCCCGATACTTGGCGGGGAGTTCGACACCACTGTCGTGGAGGGCGCGCTCACCCTCGGTGAGGGTCTGCTGGAAGTAGTCCATGCGGGCGTGACCGGCGAGGAAGGCCGCTTTGAGCACGAGATCGGGGCGGGACAGGGCCAGTTCCTGCGCGACGCGGGCGCCCATCGAGGTGCCGACGACACGGGCCGGACCGCCGCCGAGGTGCTCGATCAGTCCCGCGGTGTCCGCGACGAGGTCGTCCATGGTGATTCCGTCGACGCTCTCACCGGACGGCGCGATGCCCCGGTTGTCGAACGTGCAGACGCGGTAGCCGGCGTCGACGAGCGCGGGGGTCTGATGCAGATCCCATACCCGTCCCGGGCTTCCGGTTCCCATGATGAGCACCACTAAATCGCCGGATCCCTTGACCTGGTAATTCAGGGGGATCCCGTTGATCGTGGCGATCGTCATCTTGCCTTCCTTCCCTGGGCGGTCACACCGAAATAGATTGGATAGCCTAAGCTGGCTTTGCTGCCGCTCGAAAGCGGCGCTGACCGACAAGCTCGTCCAGGAGGACCGCGTTGAGAGTCGCCACACTCGGATATCAAACCTGGGGTCACCGTACCCTGCAGGCCCTGCTCCAGTCCGACCATGAGGTCGTCCTCGCGATCACCCACCCCAAGAGCGATCACGTCTACGAGCAGATGTGGGCGGACTCCGTCGCCGACCTCGCCACCGAGCACGGCGTGCCCGTGCACATCGCCACCAAGCCGGACGAGAACTTCAAGGCCGCCCTGAAGGAAGCCGACCCGGACATCGTCGTCGCCAACAACTGGCGCACGTGGCTGCCGCGGGACGTCTTCGACTCTCCCCGCTACGGCACCCTCAACATTCACGATTCGCTCCTGCCCAAGTACACAGGATTCTCCCCGCTCATCTGGGCGCTCATCAACGGTGAGGAAGAAGTAGGCCTCACCGCGCACCTGATGGACGAGGAACTCGACGCCGGCGACATCGTTTTGCAGAGGTCGACACGGGTCGGGCCGACGGACACCGTCACCGATCTGTTCCACCGCACCGTCGACATGATCGGCCCGATCACGCTCGACGCGCTCGCACTGATCGAGTCCGGTCGCACGGACTGGACGCCGCAGGACCGCTCGCAGGCCACGTTCTTCCACAAGCGTGCCCCCGAAGACAGTCTCATCGACTGGACGTGGCCCGCCGACGCCATCGAACGCCTCGTCCGCGCGCAGTCCGACCCGTACCCGAACGCCTTCACCCATTTCAAGGGTCAGCGTGTCCGGGTTCTGAAGGCAGCCGTATCCGAAGGAAATTACGGTGGAACGCCCGGGCGTGTCTTCATCCACGAAGGCGACGGAATGGTCATCGTTGCCGGACCCGACGCCCGCACCGGACAGAACAAGGGCCTCAAGATCCAGCGCGTCCGCCTCGACGACGGCACCGAACTCGCCGGGACCGACTTCTTCCCCCACGGCGGCGGCTACCTGAGCTGACCGTCCCGTCCGTCACTACCCGGGTTTTACCGACCCTCCCACGCCGACCACAGCTCGGCGTAGCGTCCGCCGGCCGCGACGAGCCGGGTGTGCGGACCTTCCTCGACGATCCGGCCGTGTTCCAGGACGACCACCCGATCGGCGGCAGCCGCCTGCGTCAGCCGGTGGGCCACCACCAGCGTCGTGCGACCGCGGGTCGCGGCCTCCGCCGACGCCTCGAGTTCCCGCGCACCCGCGCTGCCCGCTTCGGCTGTCGCCTCGTCCAGGATCGCGACCGCCGGGTTCGCGAGGACGAGTCGGGCCAGAGCCAGTTGCTGGGCCTGGGCGGCGGTCAACTCGTGTCCGCCCTCCCCGACCACGGTCTGGACGCCGTCGTCCAGAGCGGTCACCCAGCCGTCGGCGCCGACGGCCTTCAACGCCATCGCCGCGTCCTCCTCGGACGCGTCGGGTGCCGCGAGCCGCAGGTCGTCGATCAGCGGTCCGGCGAACACGTGGACTTCCTGGCTGACGATGGCGACCCGGCGACGGAGGTCGCCCGGCTCGAGGTCCGCCAACGCG
Source organism: Rhodococcus pseudokoreensis (assembly GCF_017068395.1). Lineage (NCBI taxonomy): Bacteria > Bacillati > Actinomycetota > Actinomycetes > Mycobacteriales > Nocardiaceae > Rhodococcus > Rhodococcus pseudokoreensis. Next base: position 2,917,868 of record NZ_CP070619.1, read on the forward strand.
GTTCCGCCGATCCGCACCGATCCCGCCGTGGGGACGATCGACCCGGCCGCGATCGCCGCGACCGTCGTCTTGCCCGCCCCGGTCGAGCCGACGAGGGCGACGCGTTCACCGGATTTCACGTGCAGGCTGATGCCGTGCACCACCTCGTGGCTGCCGTCGTAGCTGTGGCGGACGCCGTCGAGTTCGAGCGTCGCGTCCGTGTTCTCCCCGGCGGCGGCGGTCCCGGCGGAGGATTCGTCGTCGAGGTCGACGACACCGACGAGTCGCGCCAGGCTCGCGCCGGCCGACTGCACCTCGTCGAACGTGTACATCAGCATGCCGATCGGATTGAACAACCGGTGGAAGAGCAGCGCCGCGGTGGTGGTCTGGCCGACGGTGACGATGTCCGCGTTCACCAGGGCGAACCCGGCGGCGAGGATGGTGGCCAGCCCCACGAACTCGGCCCGGTTGCCGCGTCCCGCGAACCGGGTGAACAGCGCGAAGACGCCGACGGACAGGTCGCGGGCCTTCTCCGACGCACCGTTGATCTGATCGAGGTGGCTGTCTTCGAGGCCGTAGGCGCGCACCGTCCGGGCACCCTGCATGCTGCTGATCAGGGCCTGCGAACGCTCTCCCATCGCGACGCGTTCGGCGGCGTACACCGGCGCCGACCGCGGCAGGTACCAGCGCATCGCCAGCGCGTACATCGGCAGCGCCACCATGCCCGCGAGCCCGAGCCGCCAGTCGATGCCGAGCATCGTGACCATGCTCAGCACCACCAGCAGGACTGCCGTGACGAGGTTGGGGACCACGTCGGTGACGGCCTTGCCGATCACCGCGACGTCGTCGCCGACGCGCGACAGCAGGTCGCCCTTGCCGACGCGTTCGACTGTGTGGATCGGCAGCCGGAGCGCGCGATCGACGGTGCGCTCGCGCAGGTCCGCCAGGATTCCCTCGCCGAGACTGCGGATCAGGTACGACGCGAACCCGGCGCACAGTCCGCCGATCACCGCGGCGGACGCGATCACCGCGACCACCCAGCCGATGGTGGACGGCGGCGCACCGTCCTGGACGCGGTCGACGAGGACGCCGAAGACGTAGACGGGGACCAGCGCCATGCCTGCCGCGACAGCCGCCACCAGCAGGGTGAACACGCTCCGGCCGCGGCGCCGTCCCAGCTCGGTCCTCAGCCACGCCCAGGTGTCGCGCGCGTTCGCGATGGGAAGCAGTTCACTCATCGCAGGACCGCCTGACGGTAGTTCGCGTTCTCGGTGGCCAGTTGCGAGTGGGTGCCCTCGCCGGCCACCGTTCCGTCGTCGAGCACGACGACGCGGTCGGTGACGGACAGCAGCGCGGGGCTACTCGTGATGAGGATCGTGGTCTGACGGTTCGCGACCGTCGGAGACGTCGGATCCAACGCAGCCGTGCGGTGGCGCAGGTCCGCGATTCCGCCTGCGATCGTGTGTTCGGTGACGGCGTCCACCGCCGTCGTCGGATCGTGGAGCACCATCACCGGTGACTGCGCCACCAGTGCGCGGGCCAGGGCGACGCGCTGCCGTTGACCGCCGGACAGCGAGGACCCGCGGTCGGCGACCTCGTGGTCGAGCCCCTCGGGGTGTGCTTCGACGACGTCGACCGCCGCGGACGCGGACAGCGCCGCGTGCACCTCGGACGCCGTGGCGCCGGGCCTGCCCGCGGTCACGTTCGACGCGACGGTTCCGGAGAACAGGTCGCCGTTGTGGGGTTCGACGAGCAGTGTCCGGCGGGCGTGCGAAAGATCCGCGTCCGACAGCCGGACCCCGCCCACCGTCAGTTCGCCGTCGTAGCGGTCGGGCGGCACCTGCCCGGACAGCAGCGCGGCCAGCGCCTCGGCATCCTGCGGGCGGTACGCGACGACGCCGAGCAGTTCGCCGGGGGTGACCCGGAGGTCCAGTCCGCTCAGGGACCGGTAGGACACGCCGGTGAGGCTGAGTTCGCTGCCGTCGAGTGTCCGGCCCGACCCGGCGGGCAGCAGGGGTTCCGCGTCCAGGACGAGTGCGAGGCGGTCCGCCGACGCGCGGGCGAGGGCCAGGAACCCGGGCAGGCCGGCGAGAACGCCGAGCGGTTCGATGAAGAACTGGGACAATCCGACGACGGTGATCAGCTCGCCGATGGTGATGCGGCCCTCGAGCGCGAACCAGCCCGCGAAACCCGCGACCCCGACGGCGAGGAGTGCGCTGACGGTCATCGACACCCCGGCGAACACGGCGGAACTCTTCGCCGTGTGCAGAGTGGCGCCGAGCGCGTCGCGGCTGGCCGCGCGGTACCGGCGCGACGCCGACACCTCGGCGCCGATCCCGCGCAGGGGGCGGAGCCCGCTCACGAGGTCGGTGGCCATCGCGGACGCCCGCGCGACCGCCGCCTGCTGGTCGGTGGCGCGGCGGGTGATCAGCGGCGCCGCGAGTTGGAGCAGACCGAGGATGACGGGGGTGCCGATCAGGACGGCGAGGCCGAGAGGCACGTCGATCAGCAGCAGTGCGATCGCGGATCCGATCGCCGCGGTGAGGGCCGCGGCGGCGCGCGGGGTGATGTCCGCGATCCAGGCCGCGCGGTCGGCGTCCGACGTCGACACGGACAGCAGCTCACCCGCGCGCAGGTCGGTGCGCACTCCCCGCGGGTCGAGGATGCGGTGCGCAACCTCCATCCGCAGCTGGTGGGCCTCGTTCTGCATCGCCACGACGATGAAACGCGCACCGTAGCGCCAGGCCGCGGTGAGCACCAGGAACAGCAGTGCGAGGGCGCACAGCCACACCGCGAGAGCGAATACGTCGCCGGTCGCGACGGCCCGGTCGACGATCACACCGATCGAGATCGGGACCAGCGTCTCGGCTACCTGATGCAGGCAGACGAGTACGGTGCCGATCCCCAGCCGACCCCTGTTTCGCACCAGGGTGCGACGCAGAATTGCGGTGCCACCAGTCTTCACGCGCGTAACTCCCAACGCCGACGCTTCCCCACCCACCACAAAGTAAGCAGACCCTAACTAGAAGAACCCTAATCGATGGGCAACTAGCGTTGACATGCCCGGTTCTCATAGAGTCGCCGATACGAACTACTGCGCGTGACGCAGCAGCAAGCCCGAGAGGACAAAGATGGCCGCGAAGACGACCGCCGAAAACGACATCGCGGACGAGGATCTCGAACCCCTAGCCGACGAGACCGCCCGCCAGGCCCAGCGCGTTGTCGCTGCATACGCCGAAGATGCCGACGAGTGCAGAATGCTGCTCTCCATGCTCGGAATCGGACCCACCACCAAGCTCGACTGATAATTTCATCCACTTCGACTGCGAAGGAAGCCCGTGGCTGCCAGTTCGGAATCGTCAGCATCGTCATCACGCTCGACTTCTGATCCGGTTTCCGGGCAAGCCGACTTCGTCGTCGTCGCGAACCGGCTCCCCGTCGACCTCGAACGACTTCCGGACGGCACCACCCGCTGGAAGCGCAGCCCCGGTGGCCTCGTCACCGCGCTCGAGCCGATCCTGCGCCGCAACAAGGGCGCATGGGTCGGCTGGGCGGGGGTCCCGGACGCCGAGCTCGATCCCGTGGTCGAGGACGATCTCGAGCTGTACCCCGTTCCGCTGAGCGCCGCGGAGATCGCCGACTACTACGAGGGCTTCTCCAACGCCACCCTGTGGCCGCTGTACCACGACGTCATCGTCAAGCCCGAATACAACCGCGCCTGGTGGAACGCCTACGTCGAGGTCAACCGGCGTTTCGCGGAGGCCACGTCGAAGGCTGCCGCGCAGGGCGCCACCGTGTGGATCCAGGACTACCAGCTGCAGCTCGTCCCGAAGATGCTGCGGATGCTCCGACCCGACCTCACCATCGGGTTCTTCCTGCACATTCCGTTCCCGCCGGTGGAACTGTTCATGCAGATGCCGTGGCGCACCGAGATCATCGAGGGCCTGCTCGGCGCCGACCTGATCGGGTTCCACCTCCCGGGCGGCGCCCAGAACTTCCTCTACCTGGCCCGCAAACTCGCCGGCCAGCAGACGTCCCGCGGCAACGTTGGCGTCCGTTCCAAGCTGGGCGTCGTGCAGGTGGGTTTCCGCACGGTCCGCGTCGGCGCGTTCCCGATCTCCATCGACTCGGGGCAGTTGGACGAGCAGTCCCGGTCCAAGTCCATCCGGGACCGCGCCAGGAAGATCCGTAAGGAACTGGGCAATCCCAAACACATCATGCTCGGCGTCGACCGCCTCGATTACACGAAGGGCATCGACGTCCGCCTCGCCGCGTTGCACGAACTGCTCGACGAAAACCGCGTCGACCCCGCCGACACCGTGCTCGTGCAACTCGCGACCCCCAGCCGTGAACGCGTGGAGAGCTACGTCCACATGCGCGGCGAGATCGAGCAGTCGGTGTCGCGGATCAACGGCGAGTACGGCGAGGTCGGCAGGCCCGTCGTGCACTACATCCACCGGCCCATCCCCCGCGACGAACTGATCGCGTTCTTCGTCGCCGCCGACGTGATGCTGGTGACCCCGCTGCGGGACGGCATGAATCTGGTCGCCAAGGAGTACGTGGCGTGCCGGAGCGATCTCGGCGGCGCGCTGCTGCTCAGCGAGTTCACCGGCGCGGCCGCCGAACTGCGCCAGGCGTTCCTGTGCAATCCGCACGATCTCGACAGCGTCAAGGACGCGATGGCGCAGGCCCTGAACCAGCCGAAGGAGGACGGCCGACGCCACATGCGGGCCCTGCGCAGGCAGGTCCTCGCACACGACGTCGACCGGTGGGCGCGATCCTTCCTCGACGCCCTCGCGCACGGCGGCGCCGCGGGCCCCGCACTGATCGCTCCCGCCGAGGCTTCCGAGTCCGACTACACCGAGGACGCCACCGGGGACAACTGACCTCCCCGGCTCAGCTGACCGGACGTCACCAGGAAGGCGACGAAGTCGCGGATCGTCTCGTCGGCGGGACGCGGGGCGTACCCGAGTTCGGACCGCGCCTTGCCGCCGTCGACGACCGGCGCCGCGAGCAGCGCCGACATCGCCGACCGCGACAGCACGTCCGATCCGAACCGGGTCCCGATCGGTTCGGCGATCGGCAGCACGCGTTCGATGACGCTGAGCGGGAACGAGTACAGCGGCCCCCGACGGCCCGCCGTACGCGCTGCCCTCCTCACGACATCATGCATGCCGAGCATGTGCCCCGAGATCAGGTAGTTCTCACCGGTCCGGCCCTTCTCGCCCGCGGCGATCAGTCCGGCGGCGACGTCGCGGACGTCGACGAAGTCGAACCCGCCCTGCACCGCCGCGGGCACCCGGCCGCGAGCGGCGTTGCGCAGCAAACTGTTCACCCGCGACAGTCCGTAGTCTGCGGGCCCGTACACGCCGGTGGGGTTGCAGATCACCGCGTCGAGGCCGGCGTCGACCACTTCGCGGAGTTCGATCTCACCCGCCCATTTCGACCTGTCGTACACGGGGATCGACGCGTCGACGGACCGCGGCGAGTGCTCGTCGAGCGTTCCGCCACAACTGCTCTGGTCGAACGAGTGCACGGAACTGCAGTGCACCATCCGCCGAACTCCCACCGCGAGAGCAGCTTCGGCGACGGTACGAACGCCCTTGGTGTTGACTGTCCACGCCAGGTCGTCCTTCTGGGCGAGGGTGATCATCGCGACCAGGTGGTAGACCACCTCGGCGCCGTCCAGTGCCCGCTTCATGGATTCGACGTCGAGTACGTCGGCGTTCACCCACGTAACCCCGAATTCGGGTGCGTACCGGGAACGCACGCGGTCGATGGCGGTCACCTCGTGCCCTGCCTCGACCAACAGATTCAGCAGATTGTTGCCCACGAATCCCGCGGCGCCGGTTACTGCAACCTTCATCGACGACTCCCTGTTCGGTTGTGGCCGTGCGACACAGCGTCGTGCGTCGGCACTCGGCCAGGAGACCCCGACACTACTAGAACTTGTTCTATTTTGTGAAGGGGATGGCTCCGCCCCGTGAGTACTTATCAACGTCGGGCGGTTAATAAGTACTCACGGGCGGCGCAGCCGCAGCTACACCGGGGTCAGCTGATCGACGAGCCAGCGGTCGTCGACTTTCTGCAACGACACCCGCACCCGGCTGCCCGACGTTCGGGCGTCGGGGGCGTCGGCGCTCGTCGTCGTCTGGTTCAGGTACAGCAGAACCACCGCCTCGTCGGGTGTGGTGGATACCGGCGCGGCGGCCTGCACCGACACCTGCACGGTGAGTTGCTTCTCCTTGGCGCCGGGTGCGATGGTTCCCTGCACGAGCGTGGTGTAGTCGTCACGGAAGGAACCGGTGAGTCCGTCTGCGGCAGCGTCCAACTGGTTGTCGACGTCGGCGAAGTCGTACGCCAGCATCGCGACGGCCTGCTTGCCCGCGGCGTCGACGGCGTCGATGCGCGCCTGCTCGGACAGTCGATCCTGCCGGTGTCCGTACCAGAGGAAGCCCACCCCGACGGCGAGCGCGACCACCACGACCGCGGCCGCGACCTTCAGCGCTACACCCTTGGTGAGTGCGAACTTTCGCTTGCCTTCGTTGTTGTCACTCATGGCACGAACTCCACCTTCGATGCGGTCAACTTGCCGTCGACGTCGCTGATCGTCACCCGCATCCGGAAGTCGCGCGGTGAGGGTTCCGGCTGTTCCTTGCTGCTCACCATCGTCCGCGCGGCCACCAGGACGTTCGCCGAGATCGACGTCTCGGTCCCGTTCTCGACGCCGGCCTCGATGACCTCACCCTCGGTGGTCACGTTCGCGTCCTGCACGACACCGACGAACGGATCCTCCCGGCCCTGGAACTCTTCGAGGAACTGACCGGACGCGCCGGCGATGATCCGGTCGACGTCGGCCTTCGCGGTCTCGGGGTGGATGGTCGTCAGGTTGAGCACCGTCTGCCGGGCCGTGTCGACGAAAGCCTGACGGCGGTCGTCCCGTTCGCGCGCGGACCGCTGGTCGAGCAGCAGGACCACCGCCGCGACGACCAGTGCGACGATCACCACCGCCGTAACACCCCACGCGAGCAACGACTTCAGTGGCCGACCATGCTTCGGTGTCTCGATCGGCACCGCATCGATCGGCGGCGCCTCGGAGGCCTCGGACGCGGACTTCGTCGTGGAGACCTTCTCCACCTCGGGCGCGGCCTGCACAGCCGCCGGCTTGGCGAGGACCACCGGTTTCGGGGCCTCGGTCTCCCCCACCGGCGGGCCGGCGTGCCGGACGGCCCGGCGCCTTGTCCGATCCGTCGCTGCGGGTGTCTGCTGCGCCTGCTCCGCGGAGTCGGTCACAGTTTCGTCTGTTCCGGAACTCAAATCTGCTGACCTGTCATCATCGTCTGCCACGTCGAGTCCTTTCCCTGCACCGCCAGATCCGGTTGGGTGTACGTCTTTCCATCCGAACCAATGAAGCTACCGGTGGCCGGGTCGTAGGGCACGGCCGCGACCGGTGCACCCGCGGAGCCTTCGTAGGAACTCGGAACGGCTGTGTACGAGGGTACATCCGGCGGCATGATCGGCCCGTACGGCGGGTTGTTGCCCGACGCCTCCCAGCCCTCGCGGCACGCCTCGACCGTCGGTGCGCGACGTCCGGGGAACTCCATGCACGGCAGGTTCCGCGCACCGCGCACGACGGACGGGTCGTCCGGAGCGGCCTTGCAGTACAGGTCGTTCGGTGTCGCGATGGGGTCGGTCTGATCTCCCGACCGGCGTTGGTCCGGGGGCAGGAATCCCGTCGTGCACGCCGGGGGGTCGTGCAGTTGCAGGGCGAAGTCGACGATCGCGCCGTCCTCCACGGGCCCACCCGTCGCTGCCGTCACGAGCGCCGCGGTCAGCGGCGGGTAGATGACCAGAACCTGCTCGATGCTCTTGTTGTAGATCACCCCGACCTGGCCGACGCTCACCAGATTCCGCAGCAGGATCGGCAGCGTCGGCTGCAGGTCCTGGAACAGCTGGGTGGCCTCCTGCGCCGCGCCGGGGCCCTTCTCCAGCACCGACCGCAGGCTCGGGTCGCTCGCCCGCAACTGGTCGGTGAACGTCACGAGGTCCTGGGTCCAGGAGCGGATGGCGTCGCTGCTGACCGTCTGGGTGTCGAGCAGCGGGCCGACCTGGTCGATCAGAGCCTTCGTCGCGTCGCTGTTCGCGTCGGCCTCCTCGACGAACAAGCGGGCCGAGTCGATGAGCCGCTGCAGGTCGGGACCGGATCCGTTGAACGCCGTGAACGCCTCGTCGATCACCGTCTGCAGCCTGGTGTCCGAGATGCTGGCGAGCAGTTCGTCGGCCTGGTCGAGCATCTCGCCGACGTCCTGCGGGATGGTGGCCCGATCCTCCGGGATCACGTCGCCGTCCGCGAGGTACGGGCCGTCGGCGGCTCCTTCCCGCGGAATCAGGTCGACGTACTGCTCGCCGACCGCCGACACGCTCTTGACCGCCGCGTCGACGTCGGCCGGGATCTTGTAGTCGCTGTCGAGCGACATCTTCGCCTCCACACCCTCGCCGGTGAGCGTCACGTTCTCGACGACACCGATGTTGGTGCCGCGGTACGCGACATTGGCGTGGGAGTAGAGCCCACCGGTGGACGGCAGCCGGACGCTCACCTCGTAGCGTCCGACGCCGAACAGCACCGGCACCTTGATGTACTGGATCGACATCACGACGAGCCCGATGACGGTGAGGATCGAGAAGATGATCAGCTGAATGCGAACGAATCTCGTCATTCTCATGGTGTCGGAGCCCCTCCCAGTTGCGGCGGAAGGCCCGGTATCTGCGGCAGTCCGGGTATCTGCGGGAGCCCCGGAATCACCGGCGGTGCGGGTGCCGGTTTCGGCGCCGGCTGCAAAGGCGCCTGCAGCGGATCGCCGGACTGTCCGGCCACCCCGGCGAGCGATCCCACGGCGCCCTCGACGCCGCCGAGTGATCCTCCGAGACCGGTTCCGGTGAGGAAGTTGCTGTCGACGCGTTCGTTGGTCATGTCGATCGTCATCATGAGGTTCGCGTAGTCGCCCTGAATCGCCTTGTCCATCGTCTTCATCGGGAAGGGGTACGTGAGCATCAGGGTCAGCACCTCGGTCAGCGCGCTCCCCGAGTTGGCGAGTTCACGCAGCACCGGGGTGAGGTTGCGCAGGTTCGCCTTCAGGTCCTCACCGCTGCTCTCGACGAGGCGGGTGGCGGTGTCGCTGAGCTTGCCCACCTCGACCAGTGCGGTGGTGAGATTCTGCCGTTGCGTGACGAGCACGTCCAGCGCCGGCGGGATGCCGTCCAGCGCCGCGTCCAGGGTGGCCTTCTGCTCGTTGACGGTGCCCGACAACCGGTCGAGCCCCTCCATCGCACCGATGATGTCGCCACGCTGCTGATCGAGGCTCGTGACGAGCTGGTCGAGTTGCGGAAGGAGGTCGCGGATCGAGTCCTCCCGTCCGCCCAGCGCGGCGTTGAGTTCCTGGGTGATGTCGCGGATCTGGGCGATGCCGCCGCCGTTGAGCACCACCGACAGCGAAGACAGCGTCTGCTCGGTGGTCGGGTAGGCGCCCGCCCGCTCGATCGGGATCACGTCGCCGTTCTCGAGTGTGCCTTCGGGCTCGACGTCGGTCGGCGGAGCCAGCTCCAGGTGCTGCGAACCGAGGAGGCTGGTCTGGCCGATCTTGGCGGTCGCGTTGGCGGGCAACTGGACGTCGCCGTTGATCGACACGGTGACCAGGGCGTGCCAGTCCTGCACCTCGATGCCCGTCACCGAACCCACCGTCACGTCGTTCACCCGGACGGGCGAGTTCTGCGACAGCGTCGTCACATTGGGCATCTGGATCTCGACGGTGTAGGCGTCGTCGCCCTGCCCCTCGGTGCCCGGCAGGGGAAGCGAATTCAGCCCTTCCCACTCGCATCCGGTCAGGGTCAGCGTCAGTGTGATCGCCACGGCGGCGATGCCGCCGCGACGCACCCGTGCGTGCTTCGTCATCGCCCACCTCCCGGCTGCAGCAGATCGTTCAGGTCCCGGGGCACGTCCACCGTCGGCATCCCGGCGAGGGTGCCGGTCACCGGGGGCGCGGACCGCGGCGGCACGGAGGCCTCGAGACTCGGCGGGCTGTACTCGATCTGATCCGGGAACGCATTCACACCCGTGGTCGGGTTGATCAGGGCGGGCAGGTAGTTCATCGTCAGCGAGTTCAGCACCGGCGACAGGTACTGGGTGCACAGGTCGGCACTGCGATTCGCCTCGTTGGCCTGCAGGCTCTGGATGGCACCGCACATGAAGTTCACGGGGTTCGCGAGGTTCGCAAACGCGACCGCGCCGACCAGTGACCCCTGCGCCGGCTTGTAGATGTTGCTGAAATTCGCCAGGGCCGTGGGCGCCACGTGGAGCACCTGCTCGATCTGCGGCCTCTTGTCCGCGAGCACCTGGGTGGCGTCCGCCAGTCGGCCGACCTGCTCGCTGAGGGCGGCGCGGTTCTCCGCCACGAACCGGTTGACGTCGCCGAGCGCCAGGTCGAGGTCGTTCAGGGCGGTTCCGAGTTCGTCGGAGTTGGTGGCGAGCATGTTCGACACCGACGCGAGTCTGCCCTCGAACTGGACGATCTGCTCGTTGCTCGACGACAGTGCCGCCACGAACGTCTGCAGGTTGCGGATGGTCGAGAACAGGTCGGTGCGGCCGTCGGACAGGGTCCGCATGGTCTCCGACAGTTCCCGCAGTGTGTCGCGCAGTGACTGGCCGTTGCCGTCGAGGTTGGCGGCGGCGGTGTCGATGAACGTGCCGAGCGAGCCCTGCGGGTCGGCGCCCTGCGGTCCGAGCGCCTCCGACAGCTTGTTCAGCTCGGTCTTGATCTCGTCCCACTCCACCGGGACGGCGGTGCGCTCCACCGGGATGCTCGCGCCGTCGCCCATCGTCGGCCCACCCGCGTACACGGGTGTCAGCTGGACGAACCGGCCCGACACCAGGCTGGGTGCGACGATGACGGCCTTCGCGTCGGCCGGAATCTCGACGCTCTTGTTCACGTTCATCGTCACCCGCGCGAAGTCGGCGCCGGGCTCGATCGAATCGATCGTCCCCACCTTCACGCCGAGCACGCGGACGTCGTCGCCCGTGTACAGCCCGGTGGTCGCCGGGAAGTACGCGGTGATCGTGTTCTGGAACAGCTTGGGCACGAACATCACTGCGGCGCCGACGATCAGCACCACCACGACCGCGGCGACGCTGGCGCGGATCAGCCACTTCTTCCGCGTGTTGGTGATTTCCGGGTTCGTCGTCATCGCGGCGGTTCCCTCAGTTCGATGGACGGACCCGTCTGCAGGTAGGCCTGGAGGTCGTTGGGCAGATGCTCCGGCCACGTCACGGCGTCGCTGAGTCCCTGGAACAGGTTGCCGATGCCGATGTTGTAGACGTACGCCATGAAGAACGGGCCGCTACCGACGGACTCGCCGAGCTGCGTAGCGTACGGCGCGAGCCCGTCGAGCGCCTGCGAGATGTTGTCCTTGTTGCGCTGCAGGACGTCGACCACCGAATTCAGCTTGTCGAGCGTCGGTTTCATCTGCTCCTCGTTGTCCTGGACCAGTCCGGTGAGCTGCCGGGACACCTCGGAGATGTTCACGATCAGCTGGCTGATCGCCGCGCGGCGACGGTCGAGCTCACCGAACAACTGGTTTCCGTCGACGATCAGCGAGTTGATCTGCCCGCTGCGCTCGGCGAGGATTCCGGTCACGTTCTCGGCCCGCGAGAGCAGCTGCCGCAGGCTCTCGTCCCGCGAGTTGATGCTCTCCGACAACCGGGTCAGGCCGTCCAGCGCGGTGCGCAGTTCGGGCGGTGTGTTCTCGAGCGCACCGGACATCGCGTTCAACGCGTTGTTGACCTGGTCGGTGTCGAGCTCGGAGACGGTGGTCGACACATCGCCGAGCGCGTCGTTGAGCGAGTACGGAGAGTTGGTGCGCTCCAATGGAATCGTCGATCCCACCCGCATCGTGTCGTGCCCGAGCGGGGTGACCGCCAGCGACTTGCGCCCGAGAACGGTGTTGGTCTTGATGTTCGCCTCGGTGGCGTCGCCGAGGGCGATGCCGTCCTGGATGGTGAACGTGACGAGCACGTTCTGACCGTCGAGTTCCACCTCGGCGACCTTCCCGACATCGACACCGGCGAGGGTCACCGTGTCGCCGGTCATCAGCCCACCCGCGTCCTCGAAGTAGGCGGAGTACTGCGTACCGCCCGACAGGAATTGCAGCTGATCGTATTGCAGGGTCGCGATCACGATCATGCTCGCGACGGCGACACCGATGAGTCCCACCTGTACGGGATTGCGTTCACTCTTCATGGCTACGGTGCACACCTCCCTGCCGTCTGACCGCCCGGCATGTTGAGGAGCAGATCCGATCCGTCCGGGCCGGAGAACTTGAACTTGACCGTGCAGACATACATCTGGAAGAAGCTGCCGTACGTGCCGATGCGGATGAGCCTGCGGTACGCGTCGGGCAGATTCTGGAACACCCAGTCGAGGTCGTCCTCGCCCGCCTGGAGTTGCGTCGCGGTGCGGTTGGCCTCGGCGATCGTGCTCTGCAGCGGCGGCCGCGCACCCTCGAGCAGATTGGCGAGATCGCCCGTCGCCCCGGCGATGCGGGGAATGGCGTCACCGATCTGGTCGCGGTCCTGGGAGAGGCCGCTCACCAACTGCTGCAACTGGTCGAGCGTCGAGCGGAACTGGTCGCCGCGGTCGTTGATGGTGCCGAGCACCTGGTTGAGGTTCGTGATCACCTCGCCGATCAACTGGTCCCGGTCGGCGAGGGTGTTCGTGAACGAACTCGTGCTGCCGAGCAGCGAGACGAGCGTGCCGCCCTGCCCCTGGAACACCTGGACCAGCGCCTGTGACAGGTCGTTGACCTGCTGCGGGTCCAGCGCCCGCAGCAGCGGTTTGAACCCGCCCAGCAGGAGGTCGAGATCGAGTGCGGGAGAAGTGTTCTCGACGGGGATCGACCCGCCGTCCGGCAGCGGTTCCACCGATCCGGCGCCTTCGAGGAGTTCCATGTACCGGTCGCCGACGAGGTTCTCGTACCGCACCGTGGCCTTGGTCCCGTCGAACAGCGAGTACTTGGTGTCGACGGTGAAGTCGACGTCGGCGAGGTTGTCGTCGTCGATGCCCACCTTCTCGACGGCGCCGACGGGAACGCCGGCGATGCGCACCTTGTCGCCGGGCTTGAGCCCGGACACGTCGGTGAACGTGGCGTGGTAGCCGTCGGAGCTGCTGAAACGGTACTGGCTGAACACCAGGGCGAGCCCGGCGAAGATCACCGACATCACCGTCGCGAAGATCAGCAGCTTGACCGTGGTCGCTCGCACAGTCACTGCCCACCCTGCCCGGGGTACACACCCGCGAACAACAGCTGGAACACCTTCGGCAGATGCACCTGGACTTCCGTCGACGGCACGAACGGCACCGTGCCGGTGTCGGCCACGACGAAATTCGCGTGCTTGCTGAGATCAGGGTTGGGAAGACCGTGGCAGTTCGGCCCACCTGTCGCGTTCACTTTCGGCAGGTCCTTCGGATAGGTGTACGGCTCCTGCCCGTACATGAAGCTGGCACTCAGCGCGATACCCGGCTGATTGCCGCCGATGAGCTGTTCGGCGAGGGGGATCACGTTGTTCAGGCCGACGATGAAGCAGGAGATCTCGGGCGAGTACTCGGCCAGCAGATCCGTCGTCGGGAGCAGCAGGCCGAGAGCGGAGTCCAGGTTCTGCTCGTTCTCGGTCAGGACGGTGTTCGCCGTGTCGGCCAGCCCGGTGACGTTGAGCAGCACGGCGTCCAGATTGTCCTGTTCGTCGACGACGGTGCCGCTGGTGGCCGTCGCGTTGTCGAGCACCCGCAGCAGGTCGGGTGCGGTGTCGGCGTACACGTCGGTGACCTGCGCCGCCTTCGCCAGATCTTCCTGCAGCTGGGGCAGACTCGGGTTCATCTCCGCCAGGTAGCTGTCGCTCTGCTCGAGCAGGGCACCGAGTTCGTCACCCCGCCCGTGCAGCGCCGAGGAGATGGCACCGAGGGTGGCGTTGAGCTTCTCCGGCTGCACCTTGGCCAACACGTCGGACAGATGCTGGAAGACCGTGTTGAACTCGACGGTGACGTTCTCGGACGCGATGACGTCCCCCGACTGCAGAGGGGTGGACGACGGGTTCTCCGGCATCACGAAGTCGACGTACTTGGCGCCGAACACGGTGGTGGACTTGATCTCCACGGTCGCGTTGGACGGGATCAGCGACATCATGTCGGGGTACATCGCCAGCTTCAGCTCGGCGCCGTCCGTTACGTGTTCGATGGAGGCGACGCGGCCGACCTGGACACCGAGGAGCTTGACCTTGGCGTCGGGTTCCATCACCAGCCCGGAGCGATCCGACGTCACGGTGACGGGCGTGGTCTCGTCGAACGTGCCGTTGAACATGGCCAGTGACACACCGATGATCGCGAGAAGACTCACCACGAGAACGAGTGCCGCGAGCTTCTTCTTCCCACCCGAATCAGTCATCTACCGGCACTCCTATCCCGAAAGGTTGAAGTTGCCGGACCCGCCGTAGATGGCGAGAGAGATGAGCAGGGTGACGGTGACGACGGCGATCAGCGAGGACCGCACCGCGTTGCCGACGGCCACACCGACGCCGACCGGGCCGCCCGACGCGTTGAAGCCGTAGTAGGTGTGGATGAGCATGATCGCGATCGCCATGACGATGGCCTGGGCGAACGACCACAGGATGTCCGTGGGTATCAGGAACGTCGAGAAGTAGTGGTCGTAGACGCCGGACGACTGGTCGTACAGCACGACGGTCGCGAACCGGCTCGCCATGAACGACGCGATCACCGCCAGGGCGTACAGCGGAATGATCGCGATCATGCCCGCCATCACGCGGGTGCTGACCAGGTACGGGATCGACGGAATCGCCATCGTCTCGAGCGCGTCGATCTCCTCCGACACGCGCATCGCACCGAGCTGGGCGGTGGAGCCGGCGCCGATGGTGGCCGCCAGCCCGATACCCGCGATGACCGGCGCTGCGATGCGCACGTTGATGAACGCCGCGAAGAAGCCGGTGAGTGCCTCGACGCCGATGTTGCCGAGCGAGCTGTATCCCTGCACCGCGATGGTGCCACCCGTGAACAGGGTCAGGAAGCCGACGATGACGACCGTTCCGCCGATCACCGCGAGCGCACCGGTGCCCATGCTGATCTCGGCGATGAGCCGCAGCGTCTCCCTCGGATAGTGCATCAGGGCGCGGGGTGCCGAGCCGATGGCCCGCGCGAAGAACAGTGCCTGCTCACCGAGCCGGTCGATCGAACGGGACGCCGACGCGAACCGTCTGCGAGTTCGGGGAAAGCGCCCGGCCGCCGCTAGTGCCATCTACTCCACCACCAAGTCGATCACCCTGCCGTCAGTTTGATGCCGACGGCGGTGACGAGAACGTTGACCACGAAGAGGGCCATGAACGAGAACACGACGGTCTGGTTGACGGCGTCACCGACACTCTTCGCGCCGCCCTTGACGTTCAGGCCGAGGTAGGCGGCGACGAGGCCGGCGATCATGCCGAACAGACCGGCTTTGACTTCCGAGATCACGAGCTCCCCGAAACCGGTGAGCAGCGTGATGCCGTTGACGAACGCACCCGGGTTGACGTCCTGGATGTAGACCGAGAAGACGAAACCGCCGAGGATGCCGATGGTGCAGACCAGCCCGTTGAGCAGGAGCGCCACGACGGTCGAGGCCAGCACGCGCGGCACGACCAGGCGGTGGATCGGATTGATGCCCAGCACCCGCATCGCGTCGATCTCTTCGCGGATGGTGCGGGCGGAGAGGTCTGCGCAGATGGCGGTGGCACCCGCACCCGCCACGATGAGCACGGTGACGATGGGGCCGACCTGGGTGACGGTGCCGAGAGCGGCGCCCGCGCCACTGAGGTCTGCCGCGCCGATCTCGCGCAGGAGGATGTTGATCGTGAAGCTCACCAGCACCGTGAACGGAATGGCCACCAGCACGGTGGGCACCATCGAGACCCGGGCGACGAACCACGCCTGGTCGACGAACTCACGACGCTGGAAGGGCCTCGAAAAGACTGCCCTCAACGTTTCGCCCGACATCGTGAAGAACCCGCCGACCGCACGCAACGGCACCTCGAGGAGGTCTACCATCCGTCCTCCTCGTCCATGATCTCGCCCAGCACCGACTGTCAGTTCGAGCCCAGCCCCCCCAGCGGTCTGTGACTCAGGTCATATTAACTAGAACGTGTTCACCTGTCAAAGGTGGTCGCTCATCAGCAAGAATCGTCCCACATTCAGCACGCCCCGAGGGCCGGATTCGACCGAAAGTCCGGGCGTGTCGCCGCCCGACCGAGCCAGGCAGTTCGTGCCGGCCGGAAGCACGGAGCGGTATCGCTAAGACGTTATAGCACAAGAACTTTAGATGAATATCATCGCATAAGGCCGAGCGTGGGAATCGTCTGTGCGTCCGATTCCGGTGGCCGCGCGCGCCCGCTGGGCGCCGGCGCTTCGGGAGTGTCGCGGGCAAGGGTGATCGAACCGGTCGACGACGGAAAACTAGAACACGATCTAGTCAAATCCGGCACGCGTTCCACAACCCCTCCACCGTCACCCGGCCCCGCTCCGCAGCTGTTCAGTTGCCTTCAGTATCGCCCATCGCGGACGCATTACCTGCGGAAACGATACGCAAACCCGCTTCGTGTCGATTCTTCGCCCCGCGGGACGCGGATCAGCCCAGTTCGCGCAGCGCCGCGGAGGCCGAGAACATCGCGGCCGGATCCCGGTCCCCGAAGTAGGTTCCGAGCTCCGCGGCGAGCGCATCGGGCGTCCACCGGCCGTCCGCGGCGTCGAAGCGCCGCTCCACGACCGGGGCTGCCATCAACGCCACCATCGGGCCGTAGACGACGAAGACCTGACCGTTCACGGAGTCGGCGGCGGGAGATGCGAGGTAAGCGACCAGCGCGGCGACATGCTCGGGCGACAACGGATCGACCCCCTCCGCGGGGGCCTCCCCGAAGACGTTCTCGGTCATCGACGTGCGGGCCCGAGGGCAGATCGCGTTGGCCCGGACGCCGTACCGGGAGAGTCCTCGGGCGGCGGACAGGGTGAGCGCGGTGATGCCCGCCTTGGCGGCGCCGTAATTCGCCTGCCCCTCGGGGCCGAGGAGCCCCGCCTCGGACGAGGTGTTGACGATGCGCCCGTACACGGGCGCGCCGGCCTCCTTCGACTTGCCCCGCCAGTACGACGCGGCGGAACGGCACAGCAGGAAGTGGCCGCGCAGATGAACTTTCAGCACCAGGTCCCAGTCCTCGTCGGACATGTTGAACAGCATGCGATCCCGCGTGATGCCCGCATTGTTCACGAGGATGTCGAGGCTGCCGAGCCGGCTCTGCGCCGCCTCCATGATCGCGTCGGCGGTAGACCGTTCCCCGATGTCCCCTGCCACGAACTCGACCTTCGCGCCCAGGCCCCGGATCTCCTCCAGGGTCGCCTCGACCGCCTCGTTCGCGGCCAGGTCGTTGACGACGACGGACGCACCCGCGCGGGCCAGTGCGATCGCCTCGAACTTCCCGAGGCCGGATCCGGCACCGGTCACGACAGCAACCTTGCCGTCCAAGTTCACTTCGCGGTCAGCCACAGCATTCATGAACACGCTCTCCTGGTTCTGTGCGCTCGCCGGAGGTCGTGAACCACGGCGCGGCGGTAGGTCGACGTCACTGTAGAACGTGTTCTCATTCCGGGCAACAATCCTCAGGGGTGCTCGGTGAGCGCTGCCCTCGGACACTGGGCGATCGCCGTACGCACGTCTTCCTCCCGGTCAGCGGGAGGAACGGCACTCGTGATGTGCAGCTGATCGTCGTCGTCGAGCTCGAAGATGTCGGGTGCGATCCCCACGCACACACCATTGGCCTCACAACGGTCGAAATCGACTCTGACCTCCATGGCAACCCTCACTTCATCTCGTCTCGTCACTCATGGATCCGGGTGCGGCCAGGCTGTGGCGCACGCCGTTCCTGCGATAACACTAGAACCTGTTCCAGTCGTGTGCAATGATTCGTTCCACGACTGCGGGCACGCCCACCGGGCACGCTCCGGGGCCGGCCCGAGCCGACTCCGCCGATGCACCGCAGAGACTGGAACCTGTGCCAGATTTCAGCTGATTTCGCTCTCGGACCGGAGAGGTATTTCGATGCACATCACGTACACACCGCAGCAGCAACAGCTGCGGGAAGAGCTGCGCGCGTACTTCGCGAAGCTGATGACGCCGGAGCGTCGAGAGGCACTGGCCGCCACCACCGGCGAATACGGCGAAGGCAACGTCTACCGTGACGTCGTCGCCCAGATGGGCAGGGACGGCTGGCTGACACTCGGGTGGCCCAGGGAGTACGGCGGCCAGGAACGATCCGCCATGGAACAGCTGATCTTCACCGACGAGGCGGCCATCGCAGGCGCGCCCGTCCCCTTCCTCACCATCAACTCGGTGGCGCCGACGATCATGCACTTCGGCACCCCCGAGCAGAAATCGTTCTTCCTTCCCAAGATCTCGGCCGGCGAACTGCACTTCTCCATCGGCTACTCCGAGCCCGAAGCGGGCACCGACCTCGCCAGCCTCCGCACCACCGCGGTCAAGGACGGCGACGACTACGTCATCAACGGCCAGAAGATGTGGACGAGCCTGATCGCGTACGCCGACTACGTGTGGCTCGCATGCCGCACCGACCCCGGCGCGAAGAAGCACAAGGGCATCAGCATGCTGATCGTCCCGACCACCGCCGAAGGCTTCTCGTACACCCCCGTCCACACGATGGCGGGACCGGACACCAGCGCCACCTACTACCAGGACGTCCGGGTGCCCTCGTCCGCGCTCGTCGGCCCCGAACACGGCGGCTGGGCGCTGATCACCAACCAGCTCAACCACGAACGCGTCGCCCTGACGTCCGCCGGGCCGGTCCTCACCGCCCAGCGGGAGGTGCGCGAATGGGCGCAGAACACCAAGCTGCCGGACGGCCGCCGCGTCATCGACCAGGAGTGGGTGCAGATCAATCTCGCACGCGTCCACGCGAAGGCCGAGTACCTAAAACTCATGAACTGGGAGATCGCTTCCTCCACCGATCAGGCTCCCGGCCCCGAGGCGGCGTCGGCGAACAAGGTGTACGGCACGGAGTTCGCCACCGAGGCGTACCGGCTGCTGATGGAGATCCTCGGACCGTCGGCCACGCTGCGGCAGAACTCCCCCGGCGTCCTGCTGCGCGGGCGGCTCGAGCGGATGCACCGGTCGTCGCTGATCCTCACGTTCGGCGGCGGAACCAACGAGGTGCAGCGCGACATCATCGCCATGACCGCCCTCGGCCTGCCCCCCGCGAAGCGTTAGGACTACCACCATGGACTTCACTCCCACCGAGGCCCAGCAGGATCTTGCCGGGCTCACCCGAGGAATCGTCTCGGATCTCGTCACCAACGACCGGTTGCGCGAACTCGACGCGGCGGAGGACCGTCTCGATCGCCGGCTGTGGTCCGCGCTCGCGTCGTCGGACGTCCTCAGTGCCGCGCTGCCGGAATCGGTGGGCGGCGACGGTTTCGGCGTCCTCGAGCAGTGCAGCATCCTCGTCGAACTGGGCCGGGCCGTGGCGGCGGTCCCCTACCTGTCGTCGATCGTGATGGCGGCCGGGGCGATCGCGCAATACGGAAGTGAACAGCAGCGTGCCGACTGGGGCACTCCGGCCGCGCGGGGCGAGAAGATCCTCACCGTGGCCCTCGACGAGGAACTGGGCGACAACCCGGCCGCGCCCACCACCCGTGCCGAACCCGGCGCGGACGGCTGGACGCTCGACGGCACCAAGATCGTGGTCGACGCGGCACCGTCCGCCGACCTCTTCCTGGTCCCGGCAACCACCCCGGACGGGGTCGCGGTGTTCCTCGTCCGCCCCGACGACGCCGGGGTGACCGTCACCCGCCAGCAGACCGTCGACCTGGCCAGTGTCGGTGAGGTGACCCTCCGCGGAGTGTCGCTGTCCGGGGACCGCCTGCTCGGCACCGTCGAGCAGGGCAGCGAGATCGTCGACTGGATCGTCGAGCGCGGCACGCTCGGCGCGTGCGCGTACCAGTACGGCGTCCTCGACGAATCCCTGAAACTCACCGCGGCCTACGCCCGGGAGCGGGTGCAGTTCGGCCGGCCCATCGGCAGCTTCCAGGCCGTGGCCCAGCGACTCGCCGACGGCTACATCGACGTGAAGGGCGTCCGGCTCACACTGTGGCAGGCGGCGTGGCGGCTCAGCGAGGGACTGCCCAGCGAAGGCGACGTCCAGACCGCCAACTTCTGGGCGTCCGACGCCGGACACCGGGTGTCGCACACCCTCGTCCACGTCCACGGCGGCGTCGGACTCGACGAGGACCACCCCGTGCACCGGTACTTCCTCGCCGCCAAGGCGCTCGAGTTCCGGCTCGGTTCGGCCACGCAGCAGTTGCGGGTCCTCGGCGCCGAACTGGCCACCGTCCCGGCATGACCGCCACGCTCGCCCGCACCGTGTCGGACCTGCTGCTCGGTGTCGCGGATTCCGGCGCACGGGGCCTGTACTTCGAGGACGGGTTCGTGTCGTGGTCCGAGCACGTGCGGGCGAGCCTGCGACGCGCCGCGATTCTCGACGACCTCCTCGACGCGCAGCGGCCCCGGCACTTCGGGGTCCTGATGGACAACGTCCCCGAGTTCTCCCTCCTGGCCGGGGCGGCGGCGCTGTCCGGCGCCGTGCTCGTGGGGCTCAACACCACTCGGCGCGGGGAGTCGCTGGCCCGCGACATCGCGCTGGCCGACTGCCAGGTGGTTTTCACCGAATCCGGCCGGTCCGCCCTGCTGGACGGCGTCGACCCCGGTGTTCCCGTCGTCGACGTGGATTCACCGGCATGGTCCGATCTGCTCGCCGAGGAACGCCCCGACTTCACGCCGAGGGCCGCCGCGCCCGAAGACCTGTTCATGCTCATCTTCACGTCGGGCACGAGCGGCGACCCGAAGGCGGTGCGGTGCACGCACGCGAAGATCACCGGACCCGGCGTCATGCTCGCCGAGCGTTTCGCGCTGTCCCCGGACGACGTCGTGTACATGTCGATGCCGATGTTCCATTCCAACGCCATGATGGCGGCGTGGTCCGTGGCGCTCGCGGGGCACAGCTCGATTGCGCTGCGGCGCAGGTTCTCCGCGTCGAACTTCCTGCCCGACGTGCGGAGGTTCGGCGTCACGTATGCCAACTACGTCGGGAAGCCGCTGTCGTATGTGCTGGCGAATCCCGAACGGCCCGACGACGCCGACAACACCCTGCGGGTGATGTACGGCAACGAGGGCTCCGCGCCCGCGGTCGCGGCGTTCGCGCGTCGCTTCGGCACCGAAGTGATCGACGGGTTCGGCTCCACCGAGGGCGGCATCGCCATCTCCTCGACACCGGAGGCGCCACCGGGTTCTCTGGGCAGGCTCCCCGAGGGTGTCGCGATCCTCGATCCAGACACCGGAGATCCTTGCCCGCCTGCCGAATTCGACACTGCCGACCGGGTGGTCAACGCGGAGGCCGCGACGGGTGAACTCGTCAACGTCGCGGGGTCGGGGGCGTTCGCGGGCTACTACAAGAACCCCGAGGCCGACGCCGAACGGATCCGCGACGGAAAGTACTGGAGCGGCGACCTCGCCTACCGGGACGCCGACGGGTTCGTCTACTTCGCCGGCCGCAGTTCCGGGTGGCTGCGCGTCGACGGCGAGAACCTCGGATCGGCACCCATCGAACGCATCCTCCTGCGGTACGACGGCTTCGCCCAGGTGACGGTGTACGGGGTACCCGACGTCGAGGTCGGGGACCGGGTGATGGCGGCCGTCGTGCCGACGCGGGATTTCGATCCCGTGGCGTTCGCGGCCTTCCTCGACGCGCAATCCGATCTGGGTCCGAAGCAGCGCCCGAGTCTGATCCGGGTGTGTGCGGAGTTCCCGCGGACGGCCACGTTCAAGGTGCTCACCCGCGTGCTGAGCGCCGAGGCCACGGGATGCACCGATCCGGTGTGGTTCCTCGCCGGGGACCGCTACTCCCCCAGGTGAGTGGCAAAGTGTGCTGGCGCACGCTTTGCCACTCACCTACCGGAAGCTGTCGAGGCGGGAGACCGCCGAGTCGAAGCCCTTGACCAGTTCGTCCATCACCTCGGCCACCGGCCGGATCTCGTTCATTCGCCCGACGATCTGCCCCACCGGCATCGCCACGACATCCGGGTTCTCGGACGCGGCGATCCGCTGATGTGCCTCGCTGACCAGCAGATTCTGCAGCGGCATCGGCAGCGGGGCCGGCGCGTCCGGCTTCGACCAGGCGTCGGTCCACTTGGTCTTGAGCAGGCGCGCGGGTTTGCCCGAGTAGATCCGGGACCGCACCGTGTCCGCCGACGTCGCCCCGAGGAGGGCGCGCTGGATCGCGGACGGTCCCTCCGCCGACGCGCTGCCCAGTTTGTACTCGGACGTGGTGAGCCAGTACGACCCCATCCACACCCCCTCCGCCCCCAGCGACAGCGCCGCGGCGACCTGGCGTCCGCTGCCGATGCCACCGGCCGCGAGTACGGCGGCGGAATCGCCGATGGCGTCGACGATCTCGGGAACCAGCACCATCGACGCGATCTCACCGGTGTGCCCACCGGCCTCGTACCCCTGCGCGATGACGATGTCGACACCGTTCGCGACGTGCCTGCGCGCGTGCTCCACGGCGCCGGCCAGCGCGGCCACCGGAACACCCTTCTCGTGGGCCTGGTCGATGACGTCCTTCGGGGGTGAGCCGAGAGCGTTGGCGATCAACGCAATTCGATGATTCAGAGCGACGTCCACGTGCGAACGCGCCACCGAATGCAGCCAGCCGAGCACACCGGTCGCGTGTTCGGCACCCGAATCCAGCGGCGGCACCCCGAGTTCGGACAGTGTGCGGTCGACGAACGCGCGGTGTTCCGCGGGGATCAGCGACTCCAGGTCCACCGACGTGCCCTCGGTGGGCACCTTCGCGGGCATCACGATGTCGACGCCGTACGGATTGCCGTCGGTGTTCTCGTCCATCCACGCCAGGACGGCCTCGAGTTCCTCGGGATCGTTGAACCGGACGCAGCCGAGCACTCCCAAACCGCCGGCCCGGGAGATCGCCGCCGCCACGTGTTCGGACGGTGTGAACCCGAAGACCGGGTACTCGATGCCGAACTTCTCGCTCAAACTCGTATGCATTTACGCGCCTTTACTTTCGGGCGAACCGTTGCCGTTGTGGTCGTCGGCCGGCCGGGTCTCGGTCTGTTCCTTCGCCCAGCGGTAGTCAGGCTTGCCCGCCGGCGAGCGCTTGATCTCCTCGACGAACCAGAGGCTGCGCGGAACCTTGTATCCCGCGATCTCCTTGCGTGCCGCGTCGGCGATCTCGTGCAGACTCGGGCGCGTCGCACCGCGGGTCTGGATGACGGCGGCCACCCGCTGGCCGAAACGTTCGTCGGGGATGCCGACCACCAGGGCGTCGAAGACGTCGGGATGCGACTTGAGTGCGCCCTCGACCTCCTCCGGGAAGATCTTCTCGCCGCCACTGTTGATGGACACCGAACCGCGGCCCAGCATCGTCACCGTGCCGTCCGCCTCCACCTGCGCGAAGTCGCCCGGGATGGAGTAGCGGATGCCGTTGATCTCCTTGAACGTGGCCTTGGTCTTCTCTTCGTCCTTGTAGTAGCCGATCGGGATGTGCCCCTTGCGCGCCAGGATGCCGACCACGCCGGAGCCGGGCTCCACCGGGTTGCCGTCCTCGCCGAGGACGGAGGTGGACGCGTCGATCTTCACCGTCGGGCCGCCACCGTGCGAGTCGCCCTTCGCGACCACGCTGAGGCCGCCGAAACCGGTCTCGGACGAACCGATGGAGTCGGTGATCATCCGATTGGGCAGCAGTTCGAGGTACTTCTCCTTGATGCTGGGCGAGAACAGCGCCGCCGAACTCGCCATCAGGAACAGCGAAGACAGGTCGTACGGTTCGCCGCTCGCCTCGTTGCCCTCCACCAGCGCGTCGAGCATCGGGCGCGCCATCGCGTCTCCGGTGATGAAGATCAGGTTGACCTTGTGCTCATCGACGATCCGCCACACGTCATGGCCGTCGAATTCGGGGTGCATGACACACTTTCCGCCGCCGAACAGACTCTGGAACACCGCCCACTGGCTGCCGCCGTGGATCATCGGCGGGATCGGAAAACGCGTCATGCCAGGGCTTTCCGCGCCCAGCTTCGCGAGATCCCACTCGTCCTCGACGTATTCACCGGTCATGAAGTTGATGCCGCCGCCGAGCACCCGCCAGACGTCCTCGTGACGCCACATGACGCCCTTCGGCTTTCCGGTGGTGCCACCGGTGTAGAGCATGTACAGGTCGTCGTTGCTGCGCTCGCCGAAGTCACGGTCCGGGGAACCCTGCGCGAGCGCCGCCTCGTATTCGACCCCCTCGTAGTCGAGATCGGTGCCGTCCTCGACCACGACGGTGGTCTTCAGGAGCGGCGTCTCGGGGAGCACGTTCGCCACCTTGTCGGAGTACCGACGTTCGTGAACGAGCGCGACCATGTCCGAATTGTCGAAGATGTATTGCAACTCGTTCTCGATGTAGCGGTAGTTGACGTTCACCATCACCGCACGGATCTTGAAAACCGCCACCATGGCCTCGATGGCCTCGATGCGGTTCCGGCAGTAGATGCCCACCTTGTCACCGGGCCGGACACCCCGTTCGCGCAGGTAGTGGCCGAGGCGATTGGCCCGCTCCTCCATCTGCGCGTACGTCACTTCCCGGTCGTCGGACACCAACGCGACGCGGTCCGGAACGAGGTCGATTGCGTGCTCTACGAGGTCTGCGATATTAAGGGCCACGTCAACAAAGTAGAACGTGTTACCGTTTCTGGCAAGACCCAATTTGAGAGCCAGCTCACACACCCTTCGGGAGACTTCAGTGTCCTCTACAACGACCGAGAAATCCGACATTTCGGCACAGTCGCCGCACTGCCTCGTCGAGAAACGCGGGCACGTCCTGATCGTCACGATGAACCGCCCCGAGGCGAAGAACGCGCTGTCCGGCGAAATGATGACGATCATGCGGGACGCGTGGGATCAGGTCGACTCCGACCCGGACATCCGGGTCGCCATCCTCACCGGCGCCGGCGGCGCCTTCTGCGCCGGCGCCGACCTCAAGGCCATGACTTCGCAGCACCCCGGCGACTCTTTCTCCGGCGGCGGCTGGGACCTGTCGAAGATCGAGGCGCTGCTGAAGGGCCGGCGTCTCACCAAACCCCTCATCGCCGCGGTCGAGGGTCCCGCCATCGCCGGCGGCACCGAAATCCTGCAGGGCACCGACATCCGCGTCGCCGGAGAGAGCGCCAAATTCGGTGTCTCCGAGGCAAAATGGGGACTCTTCCCCCTCGGCGGCTCCGCCGTCCGCCTGGTTCGGCAGATCCCGTACACCGTCGCAGCCGACATCCTGCTCACCGGACGTCACATCAAGGCCCCCGAAGCCAAGGAGATCGGTCTCATCGGGCACGTCGTCCCCGACGGCCAGGCCCTCGACAAGGCCCTCGAACTCGCCGACCTCATCTCCGCCAACGGCCCCCTCGCCGTCCAGGCCATCCTGAAGACCATCCGCGACACCGAAGGCATGCACGAGGAAGAGGCCTTCCAGATCGACGCCGCCCTCGGCACCGAGGTCTTCAAGAGCGCCGACGCGAAGGAAGGTCCCCGCGCCTTCTCCGAAAAGCGGGCGCCGAAGTTCGAGGGCCGCTGACTCTCGACCCCTTCCCGCCGGGCGAATGTACCTTTCAGCGCATCTGAGGCGCCGAGAGGTACATTCGCCCAGCGTGTGAGGGTTATCCACAGCCCCTAGTTATCCACAGGCCACACCAAAACGCCTGGTGACCGGGACTGCCGCCGACGGCGGGTGGGCCATGATCGACTCCATGCGACGCGGAGAGTGGGGGCATCGCCTCGAAGACCTGTACGGAGTGAGCCGGTCCGGAATCATCCGCACCGCCGAGTTGAGGCGGTGGGGTGTGTCGAATTCGGCGATCGACGCTCGATGCCGTCCGGGCGGGCCGTGGCAACGCCTCCTTCCGGGTGTCGTGATGCTCGGTAACGGCCACCCGACCGCGCGTCAGCGTGCAGTGGCCGCGATCGTGCTCAGCGGTGAGAACGCCGTCCTCACCGGTCGTGCCGCGCTGCACGAGTACGGCTACGGAACGTCCTACTCCGGCGATGCCCACGTCCTGATCGCCACGCACCGGCGCGTACAGTCCACGGGATTCGTTCTCGTCGAACGTACGACACGGTTGCCGGCACCGGTGACACGCAACGGTCTTCCCTGCGCACCGCTACCGCGCGCATTACTCGACGCGGCGCGACGGTGCCGCACCCTCGACAGCGCCCGATCCCTCATCGCCGAGGTCGTCCAGCGGGGCGAGGTGAGCGTCGCCGAGCTGATCGCGGAGTTGGACTCGGGCAGCGGCCGAGGCGCAGCACTCCCCCGCGCCGTACTGCGCGAGGTGAGCGCCGACGTCCACTCGGTGTCCGAGGCCGAGGCCCGCAGACTGTGGCTGCGGAGCGGACTACCCCCAATGGTCTTCAACCGCAGGATCGTCGACGCCGCCGGGCAGTTCATCGCCATGCCGGACGGCTGGATCGACGAGGTCGCGTTCGCGTGGGACATCGACTCTCTCGACTGGCATCTGGCACCCAAGGCGTACAAGTCGACCGTCGAGCGCCGCACCCGGATGCAGAACCACGGCATCATCGTCCTTCCGACGCTGCCGAGCGCTGTCCGCGACGACCCCGACCGCGTGATCACCGACCTCCGGTCGCACTACGAACTGGCGTCGTCCCGCCCCCGGCCGGAGGTCCGGATGCTCGACGCGCGCGGGTGAACGTACCTTTCAGCGCCTCAGATGCGCCGAAAGGTACATTCGCCCGGCGCGCGGGAGTCAGCCGAGGACCGCGGAGGACAGTTCGCGGACGTGGTCGGCGTCGCGGCAGGAGACGAGGAGCATGGTGACGCCGGCGTCGGCCCAGCGTTTGACGTCGGCGCGGACTTCGTCGACGTTGCCGATGATCATGGTTTCGGTGACCATCTCGTCGGGGACGACGGCGGCGGCGTCGTCTTTGCGGCCTGCGCGGAAGAGGCGCCCGATTTCTTCGACCTGCTCGCCGTAGCCCATGCGGGTGTAGACCTGGGCGTGGAAGTTGAGTTCGGGGGCGCCCATGCCGCCGACGTACAGGGCGGTGACGGGTTTGAGGCCGGCGATGGCGGCGTCCCGGTCGTCGGTGACGATGACTTGGCAGGTGGCCGCGACTTCGAAGTCCTCGCGGCTGCGTCGGGCCCCGGGGCGGGCGAAGCCTTCGTCGAGCCATTCGTTGTACATGGGGGCGAGGCGGGGTGAGTAATAGATGGCGAGCCAGCCGTCGGCGATCTCGGCGGCGAGTGCGACGTTCTTGGGACCTTCGGCGCCGAGCCAGATCGGGATGTCGGGGCGGAGTGGGTGGGTGATGGGTTTGAGGGGCTTGCCGAGGCCGGTGCTGCCGGGACCGGTGTAGGGAAGGGGAAAGTGCGGGCCGTCGCTGGTGACGGGTTCCTGCCGCGACAGCACCTTGCGGACGATGGAGACGTATTCGCGGGTGCGGGCGAGCGGTTTGGTGAACGGCTGCCCGTACCAGCCTTCGACGACCTGCGGTCCGGAGACGCCGAGGCCGAGGATGGCCCGGCCGCCGCTGAGGTGGTCGAGGGTGAGGGCGTGCATGGCGGTGCTGGTGGGTGTGCGCGCCGAGATCTGGACGACGGACGTGCCGAGCCGGACGCGTTCGGTCCTCGAACCCCACCAGGCGAGTGGGGTGAAGGCGTCGGATCCCCACGATTCGGCGGCGAAGACGGCGTCGAATCCCTCGGCTTCGGCGGCGGCGATCAACTCCGGAGCATTCGCAGGCGGTTGTGCGCCCCAGTATCCCAGTTGCAACCCGAGCTTCATCGTGTGCCTCCGCATCGACCGTCGTCAGAAGTGACCCTTGCCACAAACACTAGAACCTGTTCTACTCGAAGTTGTGAGCATGGGAAAGAGCGCGGTGGCCGAAAAATTCTCGAACGAACCGTTGAGCGCCCCGCTGAAACTTCAATTCGACTACACCCGATCGGTGGGCCCGACCGTCGGAGCCTTCGTGACCGCGCTGCGCGACCGCAAGGTCATCGGCGCCCGCGGCTCGGACGGACGCGTCTACGTCCCACCGCCCGAATTCGACCCGAACACCGCCGAACCCCTCACCGATTTCGTCGGGGTCTCCGACGCCGGGACCGTGGTGAGCTGGACGTGGATGCCGGAACCGATTGCCGGACAGCCACTCACCACCCCGTTCGCGTGGGCGCTGATCAAGCTGGACGGCGCCGACACGTCGCTGGTGCACGCCGTGGACGTCGCCTCCCCCGCCGGGATGAGCACCGGCATGCGGGTGCGGGCGCGGTGGGCGCAGGAACGCGTCGGGCGGATCCAGGACATCGCGTGCTTCGAACCCGGGGAGTCGACCGGCGAATCCGGACCGTCGTCGGAGTCGGAACCGGTCACGATGGTCACGACGCCGATCGACCTCGACTATATGCACTCCGCGTCCGCCGAGGAGAGCTTCTACCTCCGAGGGCTGAAGGAGGGCAAGCTGATCGGTGGCCGCACCGGACCGGGCGGCAAGGTGTACATCCCGCCGCGCAGCGCCAACCCCACCGACGGCATCCCGACGAAGGAGCAGGTGGAACTGCCGGACCGGGGCATCGTCACGACGTTCTGCATCGTGAACGTCCCCTTTCTCGGGCAGCGGATCAAGCCGCCGTACGTCGCCGCCTACGTGCTGCTCGACGGCGCCGACATCGCGTTCCTGCACCTGATCCTCGACTGCGACGCCGCCAACGTCCGGATGGGCATGCGTGTGGAGGCCAAGTGGAAACCGCGCGAGGAGTGGGATTACACGCTCGAGAACATCGAGTACTTCAGGCCGACGGGCGAGCCCGACGCCGAGTACGACACCTACAAACACCACCTGTAAGGGCGCGGCACAATGACAGATATCGCAGTCGTCGGGTTCGCGCACGCACCGCACGTGCGTGAGACCTCCGGCACCACCAACGGCGTCGAAATGCTGGTTCCCTGCTTCCAGCAGCTGTACGAGGAACTGGGAATCACGAAGTCCGACATCGGCTTCTGGTGCTCGGGCTCCTCGGACTACCTGGCCGGCCGTTCGTTCTCCTTCATCTCGGCCGTCGACTCGATCGGGGCGGTACCGCCGATCAACGAGTCGCACGTCGAGATGGACGCGGCCTGGGCGTTCTACGAGGCCTGGATCAAGATCATGACCGGCGAGGTCGACACCGCCCTGGTCTACGGCTTCGGCAAGTCGTCGGCGGGCAATCTCCGCAAGATCCTCTCGATGCAACTCGACCCCTACCTGGTCGCGCCGCTTGCCCTCGACTCGGTGTCGCTCGCCGGACTGCAGGCGCGCCTCGGACTCGACGCCGGGAAGTGGACGTCCGAGGAGATGGCGGCGGTGGCCGCGCGCAGCCGGGCCGCGGCCGAGAGCAACCCGAACACCCAGTTGTCGGGGCACGTCGACATCAACGAACTGCTCGCGAGCCCGTTCGTCGCGGATCCGTTGCGCGCCCACGACTGCGCTCCGATCACCGACGGTGCCGCGGCGGTCGTGCTCGCGGCCGGCGACCGCGCGCGTGAACTGTGCGAGCGACCTGCGTGGATCACCGGGGTCGACCACCGGATCGATTCGCCCGGCTTCGGAGCCCGCGACCTCACGGTGTCGCCGTCGACGACGGCCGCGGCCCGCGCCGCCACCGGCGGGGACGTCGGCGGTATCGACGTGGCCGAACTGCACGGACCGTTCACCCATCAGGAACTGATCCTCCGTGAGGCCATCGGACTGTCCGATGCGACGACGATCAACCCGTCGGGTGGCCCGCTGAGCGGGAATCCGATGTTCTCGGCGGGTCTGGAACGCATAGGTTACGCAGCCAAGGCCATCATGGACGGCAACGCCGGGCGCACGCTGGCGCACGCCACGAGTGGCGCTGTGCTGCAACAGAATCTGGTCGCAGTCTTGGAGGGACGCAACTGATGGCGAATCAATTGGCCGCCGTACTGGGCACCGGTCAGACCCATTACGTGGCGAAACGGCACGACGTGTCCATGGCTGGACTGGTGCGCGAGGCGATCGACCGCGCGATGGAAGACGCGCGGGTGGGCTGGGAAGACATCGACGCCGTCGTGATCGGCAAGGCCCCCGACCTTTTCGAGGGGTCGATGATGCCGGAACTCGCAATGTCGGATGCACTGGGCGCCAACGGCAAACCGCTGCTGCGTGTGCACACCGCGGGCTCGGTCGGCGGTTCGACCGCGTGCGTGGCGGCGAGCCTCGTGAAGTCGGGGGTGCACAAGCGGGTGCTCACGGTGGCGTGGGAGAAGCAGTCCGAGTCGAACGCCATGTGGGCGCTGTCCACCCCGATTCCGTTCCACATGCCGGTCGGCGCAGGCGCGGGCGGATACTTCGCGCCGCACGTCCGCTCGTACATCCGACGGTCCGGCGCACCCGATCACATCGGCGCGATGGTGGCGGTGAAGGACCGGCTGAACGGCAGCCTCAACCCGTACGCCCACCTCAAGCAGCCCGACATCACCCTCGAATCGGTGCAGGCCTCGCAGATGCTGTGGGATCCCATCCGCTACGACGAGACGTGTCCGTCCTCGGACGGCGCCTGCGCTCTGGTGATCGGCAACGAGGAGGCCGCCGAGCAGGTCGTCGCGGACGGTCGTGAGGTGGCGTGGATTCACGCGACCGCGATGCGCACCGAGCCCACCACGTTCGCCGGACGCGACCAGGTGAATCCGCAGGCCGGACGGGACGCGTCGGCCGCGCTGTGGAAGGCCGCGGGCATCAAGGATCCGCTCGACGAGATCGACGTCGCCGAAATCTACGTCCCCTTCTCCTGGTTCGAACCGATGTGGCTCGAGAATCTGGGCTTCGTCGCCGAGGGCGAGGGCTGGAAACTCACCGAGGCCGGCGAGACGGCCATCGGCGGCCGGCTCCCCCTCAACGCGTCCGGCGGCGTCCTGTCGTCCAACCCGATCGGCGCCTCCGGGATGATCCGGTTCGCCGAGGCGGCGATGCAGGTGATGCACCGCGCCGGCGACCACCAGGTGAAGGACGCACGCAAGGCACTCGGCCACGCCTACGGCGGCGGTTCGCAGTACTTCTCGATGTGGGTGGTCGGTTCCGACCGGCCGAACAACTAGTAGTAGGGACGTCACCAGTGAAATTCACCGTCGGCATCGCCATGAATCCCCTCGATCAGTTGCCGGCTCTCGCGAAAACAGCCGAGGAGTGCGGGTTCTCGTCGATCGCACTCCCCGACTCGCTGTTCTTCATGGAGAAGCAGAGCGCCGACTACCCGTACACACCGGACGGATCCCGGATGTGGACCGAGGAGACGCCGTGGGTGGATCCGCTGATCGCGGCGGCCGCGATGGGCGCGGTGACGTCGAAGATCGAGTTCTACACCCAGGTCCTCAAGCTGGGGTCCCGCAATCCGGTGCTCCTGGCCCGCCAGGTGGGGTCGGTGGCCAACCTGATCGGCAACCGGTTCGGATTCGGTGTCGGGATCGGCTGGGCACCGGAGGAATTCGAATGGTGCGGGGTGCCGTACGCGAAGCGCGGGGCACGCGTCGACGAGATGATCGACGTCATCAAGCTGATCCTCGGCGGCGGGATGGTCGAGTATCACGGCGAGTTCTACGACTTCGACCGCCTGCAGATGAGCCCGGCCCCGACGAAGCCGGTGCCGTTCTACGTCGGCGGACACACCGATGTGGCCCTGCGACGCGCAGCCCGGGTCGGCGACGGCTGGACGTCGGCGATGATCAAGTTCGACGATCTCGTCCAGGTCATCGCGCGACTGCGGGAACTGCGGGAAGAGTACGGCCGCGCCGAGCTGCCGTACGAGATCCAGACCGTCTGCATCGACCGTTTCGGCAAGGACGGTTACGCCGAACTGGCCGATGCCGGGGTGACCGACACGATCGTCGTCCCGTGGGTGTTCGACGGCATCGGCTTCGACGGACCCCTGGACGCCAAGCAGGAGTCGCTGCGCAAGTTCGCCGACCAGTACATCGGATAGGAGTGTGGACATGACGACGACCGACCATCCCGCCCGACTCGCCGGACAGGCGTCCCGCGCGGCGGCCAGCGGCAGACGCAAGGACGAGTGGCTGGCCCTGTTCGCCGAGGACGCGTGTGTCGAAGATCCGGTCGGCCCTTCGGGTTTCGACCCCGAGGGGAAGGGTCATCACGGCCTCGACGCGATCTCCCGGTTCTACGACATGACGATCGCGACCACCGAATCGCTCGAATTCCTCATCACCGATTCATTGGTGTGCGGCAACGAGAACGTGAACATCGGGACCATCCGGTCCACGGTGGCGGGATCGCAGATCGACGCCGAGGGCGTGTTCGTCTACCGCGTGAACGACGAAGGCAAGATCACGTCGCTGCGGGCCTTCTGGGAGGTCGAGCGGGCGATGAAGACACTGCGCAAGGCCTGAGGGTTCGGGTCACCCCGCGGTCTCGTCGACGTGCCGCAGGAAGAGGACGGCGTCGAGTTCGCCGAGGCACGCGGGGTCCAGCGGGAAGTACGTGGAGTTGCCCGACGCGTCGGCGCGCTTCTCCGCGCCGCGGACGGCGTCCGCCACCGGCGCGGCGGGCACGAGACAACTCTCGCCGACCGCGAAGAGCCGATCCTCGAGGGTGCCCGGTGGCGGCTGTCCGATGCCGTGGCCGGGCGCCTCACCGACGGCGGAACCGATGACCGTGTAGGCGTCGCCGAACCGCAGGTCCAGGTGGGCGCCTGCGCACGACCACTGCAGGTGCATTCCGGCGAGATCCCAGTGGGTTTCGCCCTTCAGCAGGTGGCCGTTGTGGGCGAAGACGAACGTCGGGCCCCGATCGGCCTCACGCCGCGCCAGCGCGGACAGGTTGTCCGCCATGAGGGTGTCGCGGATACCCAGGAGCCTCGCGATGCGGCGTGGGGAGTTCTCCGCCATTCCGGCGTGATAGCTGAGTAGGCGGGTCGCGACGCGGCCGTGCAGTTCGGCCTCCCACCATGCGTCTCGGGTGCCCGCGGCGACGAGACGAGGCGCTTCCGACGCCAGCAGCGTCATCAGGTCGTCGGCGATTAGACGCAACTGTCCGGCCTCGGCGGTGGCACCGACGGATCGGGTCGGGTCCATCGCGACGGCCGGGTCGCTCCACCGGGCGTCGTCCCCGATCAGCGCGGAGATCCGGTCCGGAGTGCAGGGCAGGTCCCGCTCGTCGAGGTGGGTCCGCAGGTAGGAGTCGAGGAAGGTCAGGGCCTGTCGGGGACTGTCGGCGGACGTCATCTCGATGGGGGCGTCGAAACCGGAGAACCGCACGTGCTCGCCCGGTTCGCGTCGGCTGTTGTAGTCGGCCATCCACCCGACCAGGTCGCGGTTGGCCCGGGACTCGCCGAAGCCGTGGCTGAAACCCTGGGCCATGACGTCGTCGAGGGGCAGGCCGTTCGCGCCCCGCACGAAGGAGTCGACGAGTATCCCCTTCAGGCAACTGCTTTCGACGGCGAGGGAGCGGTAGCCCTCGTGTTCGACGAGGTACCGGAACATCTGGTTGCGGAGCAGCAGAAAGCTCTCCTCCCCGTGCATGGGCTCGCCGAAACCGAGCAGGCGGGGCGCCGTGTCCAGGCGGCGAAGGAACGCGCCGAGGGCGGCGGTGACGCTCGGATCGCCCGGCGCCGAGAAACCGGCACCCGAGTCTTCGACGACGGCCCGCACGCTCATGGTGGCTCACCTTCCCTCGGACACCACGCCGGCGAAAGGGAACAGCGGCGTCGGAGAGGATGAGGGTGCCCTCCGACGCCGCTGAATCAGGGGGGTCAGTGTCTGACCGGGCAATCGCCTGACGCAGTCTTGTAATCGACCTGAAACTCCTTGATACCGTTGAGCCAGCCCGAGCGCAACCGCCGCGGATCTCCCAGCTTACTGATAGCGGGCAGGTGGTCCGCAATCGCATTGAAGATCAAGTCGATCTCGAGGCGCGCGAGGTTGGCTCCGAGGCAGAAGTGCGCGCCCGTGCCGCCGAATCCGACGTGCGGGTTGTTCTCCCGCAGGATGTCGAACGTCTCGGGATTCTCGAACGCGTCCTCGTCGAAATTGGCCGAGCCGTACAGCATCACGACCCGCTGACCCTTCTTGATGTGCACGCCGCCGAGCTCGGTGTCTTCGAGCGCGGTGCGCTGGAACGAGTTGACCGGGGTCGCCCACCGGACGATCTCGTCCGCCGCCGTCTTGGGTCTCTCCTTCTTGTAGAGCTCCCACTGATCGGGATGGTCGAGGAACGCCATCATGCCGTGCGTGATGGCATTGCGGGTGGTCTCGTTTCCGGCGACGGCCAGCAGGATCACGAAGAAGCCGAATTCCTCGGGAGAGAGCTCATTTCCATCGATGTCCGCTTCGATCAGCGTCGTGACGATGTCGTCGGCGGGGCACTTCTTGCGCTCGTCCGCCATCTGGTACGCGTAGCCGAGGATCTCCATCGACGCGGCGTTCGGGTCGATGTCCAGTTCGGGGTCGTCGTAGCCCGTCATCTGGTTCGACCAGTCGAATACCTTCTGGCGATCCTCCTGCGGCACGCCGAGCAGTTCGGCGATCGCCTGCAGTGGAAGCTCACATGCCACCTGGGTGACGAAGTCGCCGGCCCCCGAGTCGGCGGCGGCCTTCACGATCCGCTCGGCGCGTTCGGTGAGTTCTTCGCGCAGGCTGTTGATCGCGCGCGGCGTGAAGCCGCGGGAGACGAGTTTGCGGAGTTTCGTGTGCTCGGGAGCGTCCTTGTTGATGAGGATGAAACGCTGCATCTCGATGTTTTCGCGCGGGATGTCGTCGGCGAAGCGCACGATCGCGGTGTTCTCGTGGGTGGAGAAGACGTCGCTGCGCCGCGACACCTCCTTGACGTCCTCGAGCTTGCTGACGACCCAGTAGCCGTCGTCGTGGAAGCCACCGATCTCCGGCGGCTGCGGGTTCCACCAGATCGGCGCAGTCTTCCGCAGTTCGGCGAACTCCTGGTAGGGGATGCGTTCTGCGTAGATGTCCGGGTCGGTGAAGTCGAAACCCTCTGGAAGATTGGGCTGCGCCACTGCTGTCTCCTGCCCTAAGCCATACACCACTCAGTGATGTGGAACACGTTCTACTAGCATTGAAGCACAAGCCGGGCGACTAGCAAAGGAAAGCTCATTCAGACCTTGCCCGGATAGCAGAACCTGTTCTATTTTCTGAGGACAAGGAAAGGAGCCCGCCGTGGGCACACCCGTCATCGTCGAGGCAGTTCGCACCCCCATCGGAAAGCGCGGTGGCTGGCTGTCCGGATTGCACGCCGCCAAGATCCTCGGCGCCGCTCAGCGGGGCATCCTCGACCGCGCCGGCATCGACCCCGAACTGGTGGAGCAAGTGATCGGTGGTTGCGTCACCCAGGCCGGCGCGCAATCGAACAACATCACCCGAACCGCATGGCTGCACGCCGGACTGCCCTGGCAGGTCGGCGCCACCACCATCGACTGCCAGTGCGGCTCCGCGCAGCAGGCCAACCATCTGATCGCGGGCCTGATCGCCACGGACGCTATCGACGTCGGAATCGCCTGCGGCATCGAGGCCATGAGCCAGGTGCCGCTCGGGGCGAACGTCGGGGAGAACGCCGGCCCGCGCAGGCCCGCCGACTGGGACATCGACATGCCCAATCAGTTCGAGGCCGCGGAGCGCATCGCCCGCCGCCGCGGAATCACCCGCGCCGACGTCGAAGCCCTCGGAGTGCGGTCGCAGGCCCGCGCCAAGCAGGCGTGGGACGAAGGACGTTTCGACCGGGAGGTGCTGCAGGTGACGGCACCCGTCGTCGACAAGGACGGCAACCTCACCGGTGAGACCCGGGTCGTGACCCGCGATCAGGGTCTACGCGACACCACCGCGGAGTCGCTCGCCAAGCTGAAGCCCGTCCTCGAGGGCGGCATCCACACGGCGGGCACCTCCTCGCAGATCTCCGACGGTGCCGCCGCCGTCATGCTGATGGACGAGGCCAGGGCGCGCGCCCTCGGCCTGAAACCGCGGGCCCGCATCGTCTCCCAGGCGCTCGTCGGTTCCGAACCCGAATTCCACCTCGACGGACCCGTCCAGGCCACGGCACGCGTCCTCGAACGCAGCGGCATGAAGATCGGCGACCTCGACCTGTTCGAGGTGAACGAGGCCTTCGCGTCGGTCCTGCTGTCGTGGGCGTCGGTGCACGAACCCGACATGGACAGAGTGAACGTCAACGGCGGCGCGCTCGCGCTCGGACATCCCGTGGGCAGCACCGGGTCCCGGCTCATCACGACGGCCCTGCACGAGCTCGAGCGCACCGACGGGTCGACGGCCCTGATCACGATGTGCGCCGGCGGCGCGCTCGCCACCGGCACCATCATCGAGCGGATCTAGGGCCACCCGATGAATGCGCCCGTCCCCGCCCGACCTGAGCCAAATTCCCCTCGCTCCGCTCGCCCGCCGGGCCTCGACTCGAAGTGGACGGCATCCTTCATCAAGTGGATGTCGAAGGTCAACGTCGTGCTGTACCGGCGGACGGGCGGGCGACTGGGCAGCAAGTGGCGGGTGGGCAGCGCGTTCCCCCGCGGGTTGCCCGTCTGCCTGCTCACCACCACCGGCCGCAAGAGCGGCGAACCCCGGATCAGCCCGCTGCTGTTCCTGGCGGACGGCGACCGCATCATCCTCGTCGCGTCGCAGGGCGGCCTCCCGAAGCACCCGATGTGGTACCTCAACCTGCGCGCGAACCCGCAGGTGACCGTTCAGGTGAAGTCGCGGGTCCGGCCGATGACCGCCCAGGTGGCAGACCCCGATGAACGCGCGCGACTGTGGCCTCGGCTCGTTGACATGTACGCGGACTTCGACAACTACCAGGCGTGGACGGACCGCACGATCCCCGTCGTCGTCTGCACTCCCCGCTAGCAGTTGTATGTACCGTCGGGTAACGCGTGCCATGTCGCAGGACATCTTGCAGTATTGACGCGTACGGACTTGTAGGACGGCCGAGGGCGAGGAATTGCAGATGAGTACACAGGTTCAAGATCGGATACACGACCGTCGAGAGCTCACCGCGGTCCTGCTGCGCGCACTCGAGCAGCGGCACGAGGTTCTCGACGCCATCGTCGACAGTGAGGACCACGCCGAGGCCCTCACCACCGTCGCCGGGCTCCTCGAGACGACCGAGGCGTACGCGGAAGCCGTCCTCAACCTGACGTTCCGCCGCCTCACGAAGGTCGAACGGCGCCGCATCCAGACGGAACTGAAGGACCTCGACGCCACGCTGGAGTGGACCGCGACGGACCGGCCGGCGAGCACCGGCCGGAACTTCCGCCTCCGCCCGTTCACCGAAACCGACGAGGACGCCGCCCTGTTCCGGCGCCGGTGCGTCGAGCAGGTCGACGACGCGGGCACGCAATGGTCCGAGGAGCGGGTCGAGAAGGAGCGCGCGGAGGGCCTGAGCCGGGTCGACGACGAGTCCGCCGCGTGGTTCGTGTGTGAGGACACCGCGGAGAACACGGCCGTCGGCATGGTGTTCGGCGAGTTGTCGGGACGCGAGGTCGACGTCGCGATCTGGATCTCCCCCGACGCCCGGAAGAAGGGTTACGGCACCGCGGCCGTGAAGCACAGCCGTCAGGAACTCGCCGCCGAGTTCCCGGGAACCGTCCTGGTCGTCCGCGCTCCCGCCTGACCCCCAGGTGAGTGGCGAAGCGTGCGGGAGCACACTTCGCCACTCACGTGCGGTGGTCGGGGTCGCGCTGTTTGGTGACGCCCTGGGCCCAGCGGTAGTCGGGTTTGCCGCTCGGTGTGCGCTGGACGGTGTCCTCCACCCACACCAGCCGCGGAATCTTGTAACCGGCCAGACTCTGCCGCACGTGGTCCTCGAGGCCGGCGAAGTCGACGCCCCGGCCGTCGCGCGCCTGCACGACCGCGGAGACCCGGTGCCCCCACCGTTCGTCGGGGACGCCGACCACGATGGCGTCGTAGACGTCGCGGTACGCCTTCACCGCGCTCTCGACCTCCTCGGCGAACACCTTCTCGCCGCCGGTGTTGATCACCATGTTGCCGCGACCGAGCAGGGTGATCGACCCGTCGGCCTCGATCCGCGCGCGATCGCCGGTGACGACCACCGGTTGTCCGTCGACCTCCCGGAAAATCTCCCGCGTCTTCTCCGGGTCGTTGTAGTACCCCAGCGGAACGTACCCACCCTTGGCGAACCAGCCGTCGATCCCGGAGCCGGGTTCGACGGGACGGCCCGCGTCGTCGATCACCAGCGCGTACCGCCCCGCCGGCACCCGGGGACCGCCCACCTGGGTCTCCCCCTTGGCCGCGAAACCGATTCCCCCGAAACCGGTCTCGGACGCACCGATCGAATCGGACACCAGCAGCCCCGGGAACGCCTCGAGGAACGCGTCCTTGACCACCGGGGAGAACAGCGCGGCGCCCGACGCGACGACACCGAGGCTCGACGTGTCGGTCCGGGCCGGGTCGAGGGCCTCGATCAGCGGCCGGCCCATCGCGTCGCCGGTGATGATGAGGATCTGCACCCGGTGCCGCTCGACGAGTTCCCACGTCCGGTCGGCGTCGAATTTCGATTCCAGCAGCACCGTGTTTCCGCTGAACAGCGCGGTGAACGTCGGCATCATCGCGGCGGCGTGGATCAGCGGCGGCAACGCGAACCACAGCGTCGGCTCCCCCTGCGCCCCGACCCGCGACTGCTGGTACTCGTCGTCGATCGCCTCACCGGTGTAGAAGTCGAGACCACCGCCGAGGACGCGCCAGATGGCCTCGTGGGTCCACACCACCCCCTTCGGACGTCCGGTGGTGCCGCCGGTGTACATCATGAACAGGTCTTCGGAACTGCGTTCGCCGAAGTCGCGGTCGCCGCTGCCGGACAGCGCCTCCTCGTACGGGACGGAGTCGCTGGGCAGACCGGCGCCGCCGAGATCGTCCTCGACGACGACGGTGTGCCGGATCCTCGGCAGCGAGGGCAGGACCTCCGCGATGCGTGGCGCGTAGACCCGATGGTGGACCACGGCGTCGAGTTCCGCGTTGCCGTACACGTAGGCGAGTTCGTCGCTGGTGTACCGGTAGTTGATGTTCACCGGCACCGCGCGAATCTTGTACGCCGCCAGCAGCGTCTCCATGGTCTCGATGGAGTTGTGCAGGTGCACGCCGATGTGCGAACCGGCGGTCAGTCCCGCGTCCAGGAAGTGGTGGGCCAGCCGGTTGGCCCGGTCCTCCAGTTCCCGGTACGTGACGCGGCGAGCGCCGCAGATCAGCGCCACCCGCTCCGGCATCACGTCGACGGAGTGCTCGAACAGGTCTGCCAGGTTGTAGGCCACGGGAGTGTCCTCTCAGACGACTGTGAGTGGGAGGGGAATTCCTCGATCGGTGAAGGCGAAGTCGGCCCCGGTGCTGAACCGGGTGAGCGCGACCTCGGGCGCCTCCTTCGCCGGCGGTTCACCGGTCACGACCTCCACCGTCAGCGCCGTGTCCGTCTCCTCCACCACCTGCACGGCGAACTTCGGCGACACCCCGCGCACCAGGGCGGTCAACGGCGCGAGGTGATCGCCGTCGATCATGGACGGCCACGCCCCGTCCTCCGACGCGCCGCACTCCCGGCCGAGGGTCAGCAGCAGTCGGTCGCCGAGGGAGATCGTGACGTCCACGTACTGACGGGGATTCAGCGCCGGATGCACGGCGAGGACGACGGCCAGCCCCTCCAGATCCGCGGGCAGACCCAGCGCGTTCCGGATCCGCTCCGCCGTGAGGCCGGCGATGCCGGTGAGTTGCTTGCGGGCGATGTCGAGCGCGGCACCGGCATCGGTACGTGCCCGCACCGCGAGCAGGAACCCGAGGGTCAGCAGATGCTGCTGCACGCACACCTCCTCCGCGATCCGGGTCAGCGCCGAATGGGAGAAGTCCGGGAACCGCAGGTCGGCGAGGAGCGCGCCCGCGTAGTCGTGCTGTCCCGGACCGCCGGTGTCGATCGGCGACAGCCCGACCGTCGCCGCCCGCGACTTCCGCACCGTCACCAGCCCTTCCGGGACCGGCGGCGGCTCGTGCGCGTCGTCGATGGTGACCGTCCAGAGGCAGTGCGGTGTCCGGTCCGCGGGCCGTCGCGGCGGACGGTGCACGGGACGCACCTGCGCGCGCGGGTTGGTGGCCAGGGCGGTGGCGTCGAACGTCGGGTCCTCGATGTCGTGGCACATGGCCGTGACGTACTCGTCGCCCATCGGTTCGACGTCCATCAGCGCCCCGCAGTGCTCCAGCCAGAACTCGCCGTGGTCGTGATTGGTGACGCGGTACCGGAAGTCCATGAACTGGGGCGGCGCACCGATGTCGAGTTGCAGACCCTTGAAGATCGTCACGACGCCGTCGCCTTCGAACCCCAGCGCGCGCTGCATTCGCCGCGCGTAGATCGGGCTCGACGCCATCCACTCCTCGATCGCGACCTGCGTCATGCCCTCGCGGCCGAACGCCCCGATCAGGTGCGGCATCCCGGAACGGTCGATGAGGTGACCGCACAGCAGCAGTTCCGGCACGAGGATCGCCAGATCCTCGCGGGACAGATCCGCGAACGACGCCGGCACCTTCACCGTGCTCACCACAGCGAGACCGGGGCCTTCCCGACCGGATACCACCCCGGCAGCCGACCGGACGTCGCGCGCTGGATCCGCGCGTTCATGCCGTCGGACATCGCGTTGTTCGTGATCATCTCGAGGAACAGGCTCGAGACGTTGCCGAAGTCGAAGAAGTCACGCTGCCAGGACCATTGGAAGTTGCCGCCGTACCGGAACCAGCTGCCGCCGATCCCGGTGACCTGGTAGTGGCTGCCGTCGTCCCGGGTGCGTTCGGACACCTGCTTCCAGAATCCGATGACGTCGCCGCTGCGGT
The DNA here is from genome assembly GCF_017068395.1 of Rhodococcus pseudokoreensis. Taxonomy (NCBI): domain Bacteria; kingdom Bacillati; phylum Actinomycetota; class Actinomycetes; order Mycobacteriales; family Nocardiaceae; genus Rhodococcus; species Rhodococcus pseudokoreensis. The sequence continues at coordinate 2,958,898 of NZ_CP070619.1, forward strand.
CGTCGACGACGAACTGCTGGTACGGATATTCCCAGCCTTCGAGGCCGTCCATTTCCTGCCCGAGCGCCAGGTCGCGGATCTCGGCCCGGCCGACGGCCATGAAGTCGTCCTTGGGCCCGTAGTTCCACCCGTACGTGGCGTCCTCGGTGTACATCTCGGCCAGCGGCTTCCAGTCGCCGACCGACTCGCACCGCTTGTTCTCGTCCACCCAGCGCTGCACCATCTCGTCGAGTTCGGCGCGGTCGAAAGGGGCCATCAGGAATCTCCTTCTGAGTCGGTGTGCGCGAGGATCCGCAGGGCCTGGGTCGGACAGAAACGCACGGCGCTCTCGACCTCCGCGCGCAGGTTCTCCGGTGGGTCGTCGTCGAGAATTTCGACCTTGCCGTGCTTGGGGACGACGAAGACGCCGGGTGCCTCCATTTCGCACACGGCGTGGCCCTGGCACAGGTCGAGATCGGCTTCGACTTTCATCACGTGCTTCGCTTCCGGTACCTCACCGTGCAGGGCTGCTGCAGCTGAACCACCATCTTGCTGTGATCGTTGCGGTACGTCTCGGACGGTTGTGCCATCTCGAACTCCCAGTCCTGCAGGAGGATCGAGAAGATCGCCTTCAGCTGCATCAGTGCGAACGCCGCTCCGACGCAGCGGTGCCTGCCCGCGCCGAACGGGATCCACGTCCAGCGGTTGACGATGTCTTCCTGGTTGGGGTCGATGTACCGTTCCGGGTCGAACGTGTCCGGGTTCGGGAAGTCCTCCGCGATCCGGTTGGAGATCGCCGGGGTCGCCGCCACGAGGTCGTTCTCGGCGATCCGGTAGCCGCCGACCTCGAACTCGCCCCGCGCGACGCGCAGCAGGATGATCAGCGGAGGATGCAGCCGCAGCGTCTCCTTCAGCACCGCTTCGAGTTTCGGGATCTGCCTGAGCGCCCCGAAGCTGATGTCGGAGCCGTCCGAATAGAGATCGTCGAGTTCCGCGACCACCTGCTTGGCGTAGTCCGGGTGCCGCAGCAGTTCGATCAGCGTCCAGGCCGCGGTGCCGGACGTGGTGTGATGCCCGGCGAACATCATCGAGATGAACATGCCGGTGATCTCGTCGGCGCTGAAGCGCTCGTCGCCGTTCTCGTCCTTGATCGAGACGAGCACGTCGAGCATGTCCCGATCCTCCTTGCCCTGCGGAGGATTCTGGATGCGTCCCGTCATGATGTCCTGGACGAGGGCCACCAACTGCACCCGCGCCTCGTCCCGCCGGCGGAAGCTCTCGATGTCGGCGTACGCGTCGACGTAGGCGATGGGATCGGTGCCCTGCTCTAGTTCGTGGTAGAGATGCGCGAACCGGCCGTCGAGTTGCTCCCGGAACTTCTTGCCGATCAGGCAGGCCGAGGACGTGTAGATGGTCAGCTCGGCGAAGAATTCGAGGAGATCGATCTCCCCCTCGTCGCCCCACTGCGCGACCATCCGGTCAACCTCGTGGGCGATCGTCGCGGCGTGCCCCTTCATCTGCTCACCGCGCAACGCCTGGTTGTGCAGCATCTCCTTGCGGCGCTCGGGGCTGGCGTCGAACACGACTCCCTCACCGAAGATCGGCTTCATGAACGGGTAGGCGGCCTGCTGGTCGAGATCCTCGTCGGTGGAGCGGAAGAAGAATTCGTTGGCCTCGGCGCCGGACAGCAACACCACCTTCTTGTCCGCGAGCTGGAAGACGCCGACGTTTCCGCACTCCTCCCGGACGCGGCGCATCAGCGCGATCGGGTCGGTGCGCAGCTCGTCGAGATGTCCGTGCTCGTGCTCACCGCCGGACACACGCTGCGGGGTAGCCAGATTCATTCTCCATCCTTTCGCAGGGGCGCCTCGGGCTGCACCTCGATCAGCACCAGGTGTGCGCCGCGGGGCGCACCGACGGCGGCGACGACGGCGTCGGCGATCGCGGAGGCGCGCAGGAAGTACGAGTGCCGGGCGAATCCCCATTTCGCCCAGTCTTCGAGGACGGGTCCGATGACCTCCTCGGTGGTGTTCATTCCCATCGACGTCTGGGTGGGCCCCGGGCGCACGACCGATGCCCGGACACCGGTGCCCTCCAGTTCCATCCGCATCTGCCTGCCCATCATTTCGACACCGGCCTTACCGGCGTTGTAGGCGCCCATCCGGGGCCGGGGCGTGTCCGCGCAGTCGGATCCGATGAGGACGAAGTCTCCGCGCCGGCGGTCGATCATGCCGGGCACGATGCGGTGCGCGAGACGCTGCGCCCCGACGAGGTGGACGTTGACCTGGTCCAGGAACTGGTCCGGGTCCATCTCGTGTGCGACGGAGAACTCCAGGTCGCCGGCCCCCGACAGCGCGATCTCGGTGGGGCCGAAGGCGTTCTCCGCCGCGGTGACGAAGTCGTCGACCGACGCGGTGTCGGTGACGTCGAGGAAGTGCGCGAACGCCTCTCCCCCGTTGCTGCGGATCTTCTCCGCGATCTCCTCGCACTCCGCGACCCGGCGGGCGCCGAGCGCGACGGGGTGGCCGGCCTCGGCGAGCGCGTAGGCCGTCGCCGTGCCGATTCCCGACGACGCCCCGGCGACGATCGACGGCCGGCGCTGCGGATTGGGTTCGAACCTAGGCATCGCGGACCTGCACTTTCAGGGGAAGGGTGGCGAAACCGCGGACGTTGGTCGAGTGAACCCGCACGCTGTTCGCCTCGTCGACGTCGTAATCGTCTATGCGGGAGACGAGTTCGGTGAGGGCGATCCGCGCTTCGAGCCGCGCCATGTGGGCGCCGAGGCAGAAGTGGGTGCCGCCGCCGAAGCTCGCGAGCTTGTTGGACGTGTCCCTGCCGATCCGGTATTCGTCGGCGTCCTCGAATACCGCCGAGTCGCGGTTCGCGGAGCCGATGAGGATCAGCACCTTGTCGCCGGCGGGAATCGTCCGGTCGTGGAAGTCGAGGTCGACGGCCGCCGTCCGCGCGACCATCTGGCTGGACGTGTCGAAGCGGAGGGTCTCCTCCACCCAGTCCGGCACCCGGCTCGCGTCCTCGAACACGTGCCTGACCTCGTCCGGATAGCGGAACCCCCAGTACAGCGCGTTGCCGAGCAGCTTGGTGGTGGTCTCGTTGCCCGCCACCACCATCAGGAACATGAAGGCGATGATCTCGTCGTCGGTGAGCCGGTCGCCGTCGATCTCCGCCTCGAGCAGAGCGGACGTCAGATCCTCGGTCGGCTTCCTGCGCCGCTCCGCCAGCATGTCGGCGTAGTAGCCAACGAGGTAGAGCGACGCCTCCATCGCGGCGTGCGGCACGTCGAGGACGCCCTCCTCGCGGTGCACCACCAGGTCGGCGAGCCGGCGGAGTTCGCCGCGGTCGGACTCCGGCACCCCCATCAGTTCCGAGATCACGTCCATCGGCAGTTTGCCCGCGAATTCGGCGATCCAGTCGAACTCGCCCGCCTCGAGCGCCGGGTCGAGGTACTGCCGGGTGAGGTCCAGGATCCGCCCCTCGAGTTCGTTCACCCGCCTCGGGGTGAACCCGCGGGACACCAACTGACGCATCCGCATGTGCCGCGGATCGTCCAGCGCGAGAAAGGACATCGTCTTGTGGGCGTGCGGACCGTAGGCCGCCGGGTCGAGCGACACCCCGTTCGCGCTCGACAGGCGCTGGTTGTCGCGAAAGGCCGCGACGACGTCCTCGTGCCGGGACAACGCCCAGAAGTCGAGTTCCTCGTTGTAGTAGGCCGGCGCTTCTTCCCGCAGTCTTCGATACGTGACGTACGGATCTTCGTGGAAGCCATAGTCGTACGGATTGAACGTCACCGGATTGTGTGACACCCCGGGCATCGAGGCTGCGGTCATGGCATCTACTCCAGAATCAGCTTGGCGGAAGTTTCGAGTCGATCGGCGAACTGGGCGTAGGACCCGTATCCCATGCCCGCGCGGACCAGGCCGCCGGCGTACAGCAGCTCGAGCGCCTCGAGGACGTCGGGATCATGGCCTTCGCCCAGTGCGGTGGCGAGGCGATCACGGATCTCCAGCCCGATGCGGGCGCGGAGGTGCTCCACGTCGGGGTCGCGGCCGAGTAGCGCGTTGGTGACGGCTCCGGCGAGTTCGGGTTCGTCCGCCACCAGCAGGGCGATGTGGCGGAGCACGGCGACGACGCGTCCAGTGCGATCGAGTCCGTCGTCCACCGGCTGCGGTGAGCCGGCGAGACGCCGCCAGAAGACCTCGGCGACGAGGTGCTCCTTCGAGGAGAAGTACGTGTACGCCGTGGCGGGCGCGACACCGGCGATCCCGGCCACCGAACGGACGGTGAGCCCGGCGAATCCCTCTTCACGCAACACTTCGACGGCCGCCCTGGTGAGGCGGTCGACGGTGTCGGCCTGCTTCTCGGTGAGACGGCGGCGGGTGGACTCGAAATTCATACTACTGGACACGTGTCTGGACGCTACTACAGTTACCGGCGGCTGGCAACGAAAATCGGGGTCTCACACCGGACTGCGCGGGTGAATCCGCACGGGCATCGTCTTGATGCCGCTGATGAAATTCGACCGCAGCCGGGACACCGGACCGGTGGATTCCACGCGGTCGATTCGCGCGGCGAGGGTCTCGAACAGGATCCTCAGTTCGAGGCGCGCCAGGTGCGCGCCGAGGCAGAAGTGCACCCCGCTGCCACCGAACGCGATCTGCGGGTTGGGACTCCGGCCGATGTCGAACCGGTACGGGTCGTCGAACACCGCCTCGTCCCGGTTCGCACTCGGGTAGTAGATCACCACCTTGTCGCCGGCCCGGACCAACTGGTCGCCGATGTACGCGTCCCGGGTGGCGGTGCGCCGGAAATCCATCACCGGGGTCACCCACCGCAGGATCTCCTCCACCGCGGTCGCGGCCAGGTCGGGCTCGGACTGCAGTCGCCGCCACTGATCGGGATGATCGATGAACGCCTGCATCCCACCGGCGGTCGCGTTGCGCGTCGTCTCGTTTCCCGCCACCACGAGCAGGACGAAGAACATGTTGAATTCCATCTCGGTCAGCGTGTCGCCGTTCTCGTCCGGCTGCACGAGTTTGGTGACGATGTCGCCCCGCGGCTCGATGCGGCGTTGCGCGGCAAGCTCGTTCGCGTACAGGAAGATCTCGGCGGCGGCCATCTCGCCGTCGGCCTGGGTAGTGCCGTACTCGGGGTCGTCGAAGCCGATCATCCGGTTGGACCAGTCGTACAGCCTGTCGACGTCCCCGGGCGGCGCACCCAGCAGTGCCGCGATGACCTCCAGCGGTAGCGGCGCCGCCGCCTCGGGGACGAAGTCGACGTCACGCGCCTCGAGGAGTCGGTCGACGATCCGGGTACAGATGTCGCGGATGTGCCCCTCGAGCACCTTGACCGTGCGCGGGGTGAATCCGCGACTGACCAGTTGCCGCAACCGGGTGTGGTCGGGTGGGTCGAGGTTGACGAGCATGGCGGCCTGCTTCGCGCGGGTCTGCTCGTCGAAGTCGTCGATCTGGGTGGTGCCCACCGCCGACGAGAACGTCGCGCTGTCGCGGGACACGGCGACGACGTCGGCGTGCCTGGTCACCGCCCAGAATCCGGTGCCGTTCTCCTCGGGTTGCCAGTAGACGGGTTCACTCGACCGCAGGTGGTCGAAGAACGCGTAGGGCACCCCCTCTGCGTAGACGTCGGGGGACTTCAGATCAATCCGAGATGCGGTCATTCACTGCTCCTCGATCGATAAACGAATGGGATGCGTCTTAAACTACACACTTTCATTTAGAATGGAAGACCGTATGCTGAGGCCATGGCGAAAGGACAGAACGCACCGATCCGACGTCGCACCCTCACCCGCGACAAGGTCGTCGATGCCGCAATCGAGATCATCGACGAGCACGGCTGGGAACAACTGTCGATGACGAGCCTCTCAGCCCGGCTGAACGTCGTCACCGCCTCGCTGTACAACCACGTCCGCAACCTCGACGACATCCGCGGCGCCGTCCAGGTGCGCACCATGACGGAACTCGGCGCGCATCTGCGCGAAATCGCCATGGGCCGAACCGGTCCCGACGGTCTCCGTGCGCTCGTCGACGCGCACCGCGCCTGGGCGACCGCGCATCCGCACCGGTACCAGACACTCACCACCAGCCCAGTCGACCGGGACGCCTTCATCTCCGCCGCACTCGACGCCAACACGGCACTCCGCACGATGCTGGCGTCGTGCGGACTGCCGCCCGAGGACACCCGCGACGCCGCCGTCAGCGTCTTCGCCGCCATGCACGGCTTCGTGATGCTGGTGAACACCGACTTCCTCGGCAACGAACTGGACCTCGACTCGATCTACGAATCCGTACTGCGCGGCGCACTCGCCAGCGTCGGGTGGCCGGAGCACACGCCCACACGGTCCTGACAGCAGCGGCCTGCGACGACCCGACGGCAATTCACCGAAACCATTCCGATCGGTCGCTTTTTGCTGCACCATTCACAGAGGACGACTCACGCCCCGACGAACAGGACTCCAGGATGCGCACGATCGCCCGCACCACCCTCCTCGCCGCAGCGACCATCCCCCTGGCCATCACCGCCGCGCCGGCATCGGCCGCCGAGGCCACCGACGTCACCTACGCCTTCGGTGTCGACGGATCGACCGTCACCAACACGATCACCAACAACACCGGTGCCACCATCGGCTGCACGACCTCGCTCGCCCTCGCCCCCGACGGCGTGCTCCCACCGATCGCCGAAGTCGTCGGCCCCGGGCAATCGCTCTACCAGCAAGACGAGATCCCACCCGGGACGACCACACAGTCGGTGCTCGACGTCCCCGACGGCTCCTACGTCGCACTCGCCTCCTGCGGGCGCGAGGGCGACGACCCGGCTCTGTGGGTGTCCGACTACCCCGGCATCGAGCAGTTCCTGGTCCAGTTCCCGATGCCCGCCTACACCGTGGAGCAAGCATCCTCGGTCGTCACCGTGCCGAGTGTCGCCCCCGCGCCACCCGCCGCCATCCCAGATGCGGGTGATCTGGGCAAGATCTTCGGCAGCTGACCGCATTCGTCACCGAAACACGGCTGATCGTCCGCGGCGCAGGCAAGGAAGGGTGCGGATGTTCGAAAGGTTCTCCGACCACGCACGCAGGGTCGTCATCGTCGCCGCCGAGACCGCCCGCGCACACCACCAACCCGCCGTCGGCACCGAGCATCTCCTCGTCGGGATTCTCGAGGCCGGCGGACCCGGCGGCGACGCGCTCACGTCCTGGGAAGTCACCACGCACGCCATCGAGAGCAAGCTCACCGACACCCGCCCAGACGCAGGCTTCGACCCCACCGGGCACATCCCGTTCACCCCGAAGACCAAGAAGGTCATCGAATCCAGCCTGCGCCAGACGGCACTGTTCGGGCACGAGGAAATCGGCACCGCCCACATCTTGCTCGCCCTCCTGGACGACCCCGCCTCCACCGGGGCACGGATCCTCACCGAGATCGCCCCGATCGGCATCACCGAGATGCGCGAACACCTCCGCCGCGAGCTCGAACAGCATCCGACCACCGGCCCGACTCACGTGATCCCCATCCGACTCAGCGACGACGAACACACCCGCGCCGATCTCGCCGCCCGCGCCGCGGGACAACGCCTCGACACCTGGCTTCACGACCGCATCGTCGACGCCCTCGAACAACCCGAATAGGCGCCGGCCATCGTCCCGCCGCCACGATCTAGACAGCATCATCGCTGAATTACCTTGTTCGGAAACAACTCCGAAAACCACGACACCCCCGGGTCAGACCCGGGGGTGTCGTGATTCAGGCTCAGTCTCGCACGGCCTCGAGCGTGCTGTTCAACGTCGCGCTCGGACGCATCACGGCGGCGGTCTTCTCGCCGTCCAGCTTGTAGTAGCCGCCGATGTCGACCGCGCTTCCCTGCACCTCGATGAGTTCGCGCACGATGGTGTCTTCGTTCTCGTCCAGCGCCTGGGTGAGGGCGGCGAAGCGCTCCGCCAGCTCCTTGTCCTCGCTCTGCGCGGCAAGTTCCTGCGCCCAGTACTTCGCGAGGTAGAACTGGCTGCCCCGGTTATCGAGTTCGCCGGTCTTGCGCGACGGGTTCTTGTTCTCGTCGAGCAGCTTGCCGGTGGCCGCATCGAGCGTCTTGGCCAGGATCTTCGCGCGCTCGTTGTCGGTCTTGGTGCCGAGTTCCTCGAGGCTGACGGCCAACGCCAGGAACTCACCGAGCGAATCCCAGCGCAGGTGGTTCTCCTCCACCAGCTGCTTGACGTGCTTGGGCGCCGAGCCGCCGGCACCCGTCTCGTACATGCCGCCGCCGGCCATCAGCGGGACGATCGACAGCATCTTGGCGCTCGTCCCGAGTTCCAGGATCGGGAACAGGTCGGTGAGGTAGTCGCGCAGGATGTTGCCGGTCGCAGCGATGGTGTCCAGACCGCGGATCAGGCGTTCCAGGGTGTACCGCATCGAGCGCACCTGGGACATGATCTGGATGTCGAGGCCCTCGGTGTCGTGATCCTGCAGGTACAGGTTGACCTTCTTGATCAGCTCGTTCTCGTGCGGGCGGTACGGGTCGAGCCAGAACAGGACCGGCATGCCGGAGTTGCGTGCCCGGGTGACCGCGAGCTTGACCCAGTCGCGGATCGGCGCGTCCTTGACGGTGCACATGCGCCAGATGTCGCCTGCCTCGACGTGCTGGGTGAGCAGCACCTCACCGGTCTCGACGTCCACGAAGTTGGCGTCGCCCTCCTCCGGAATCTCGAAGGTCTTGTCGTGCGAGCCGTACTCCTCGGCCTTCTGCGCCATGAGCCCGACGTTGGGGACGGTGCCCATCGTCGTCGGGTCGAATGCGCCGTTGGTCTTACAGAAGTTGATGATCTCCTGGTAGATGCGCGCGAACGTGGACTCCGGCATCACGGCCTTGGCGTCCTTGGGCCGTCCGTCCGCGCCGTACATCTTGCCGCCGGAGCGGATCATCGCGGGCATCGAGGCGTCCACGATCACGTCGCTGGGCGAGTGGAAGTTCGAGATGCCGCGGGCGGAGTCGACCATGGCCAACTCGGGGCGGTGCTCGTGGCAGTCGTGCAGGTCCTGGATGATCTCCTCGCGCTGCGTGCTGGGCAGCGTCTCGATCTTGTCGTAGAGATCACCGAGACCGTTGTTGACGTTGACACCCAGTTCGTCGAACAGTGCCTGATGCTTGGCGAAGGCATCCTTGTAGAAGGTCTTCACCGCGTGACCGAAGACGATGGGGTGCGAAACCTTCATCATCGTCGCCTTGACGTGGAGCGAGAACATGACGCCCGTCTTGCGCGCGTCCTCCATCTGCTCCTCGTAGAAGTCGAGCAACGCCTTCTTGCTCATGAACATGCTGTCCATGATGTCGCCCTCACCCAGGTCCACCTCGGGCTTGAGGACGACCGTCTCGCCGGCCTTCGTGACCAGCTCCATCCGGACCTTGCGCGCCCGGTCCAGCGTCATCGACTTCTCGGAGTGGTAGAAGTCGCCGTGCCGCATGTGCGCCACGTGGCTGCGCGAAGCCATCGACCACTCGTCCATGCTGTGCGGGTGCTTGCGGGCGTACTGCTTGACAGCCCGGGGTGCGCGACGGTCGGAGTTGCCCTCACGCAGGACCGGGTTGACGGCGCTGCCGAGGATCTTGCCGTAGCGCTGACGGATGTCGCGCTCCTCGTCGGACTTGGGGTCGTCCGGGAAGTCGGGAATCTTGTAGCCCTTGCCCTGCAGTTCCTTGATGGCGGCCAGGAGTTGCGGCACGGACGCGCTGATGTTGGGCAGCTTGATGATGTTCGTCTCGGGCAGCTGCGTCAGGCGACCCAGCTCGGCGAGGTTGTCGGGGACGCGCTGCTCTTCGGTGAGGTTCTCCGGGAACTCTGCCAGGATTCGCGACGCCACGGAAATGTCGCTGGAATCGATCTCGATGCCCGCGGCACCGGCGAAGGTCCGCACGATCGGCAGGAAGGCGTACGTCGCGAGCAGCGGCGCCTCGTCGGTCAACGTATAGATGATGGTCGGCGGCTTATGGGCGCTCATTTGTTTGTTGTTCTCCCGCGTCAGTTCGGTTAAATTCACAGGTTCAGCGTGCAGTTATCGGATCGCGACGAGTATCAGGTTACGTTGCGGCATCGCCGGCGACTTGTCCGAGCACCGCTACCCGCGAGTAACAAACCGCACTAACTTCCGGGGTCCAGTTCGGGCCCGGGACAGAAGTCCCGGAAGACGACCGGGGGAAGATCGCGGGGACCATCGGCCGCACACCGCCGTAGGTTTACTACCTTCACGACCACCGGCAGCGTATCGATCGGGACTGAAATTCTTGCATCCCTCGGTATTACAACCTTTATCGAGTACTCCTCGCGGACACCCCGACCCCGGAACCATGGGTGGTGGGTTCCGGGGTCGGGATGCTCGGATAGGGGGTCTCGCTAGTCGGTGACGCCTTCTGCGCGAGCTGCGGCGGCGACTGCCTCCGCGACAGCGGGGGCGACGCGAGGATCGAGCGGGCTGGGAACGATCCTGTCCACAGCCAGCTCGTCACCGACGACCGAGAGGATTGCCTCGGCGGCGGCGAGCTTCATGCCTTCGGTGATGCGGCGGGCGCCGGCGTCCAGGGCGCCCTTGAACACACCGGGGAAGGCGAGCACATTGTTGATCTGGTTCGGGAAGTCCGAGCGTCCGGTGGCGACGATCGCCGCGTGCTTGCGGGCAATGTCGGGGTGGATTTCCGGGTCCGGGTTCGACAGTGCGAACACGATGGCGTTCGCCGCCATGGTCGCGATGAGCTCCTCCGGGACGGTGCCCGCGGACACGCCGAGGAACACGTCCGCACCGTCGAGGGCTTCGACGACGCCGCCGCGGCGACCGGCCGGGTTGGTGCGTCCGGCCAGGTCCACCTTTACCGCGTTCAAATCCCGACGATCCGCAGACACGATGCCCTTCGAGTCCAGCACCGTCACGTCCGCGATCCCGGCGGCGAGCAGGATGTTCGCGCACGCGACGCCGGCGGCGCCGGCACCGGAGATGACGACCCGCAACCCACGAATGTCCCGGTCCTGGACCTTCACCGCACCCTTCAACGCGGCGAGGACGACGATCGCGGTGCCGTGCTGGTCGTCGTGCATGACCGGGCAGTCCAGGGCCTCGATGACGCGCTTTTCGATCTCGAAACAGCGGGGTGCGGAGATGTCCTCGAGGTTGACGGCACCGAAGCTGGGGCGCAGCCGGATCAGGGTTTCGACGATCTCGTCGGGGTCCTTGGTGTCGAGGACCAGCGGGATCGAGTTCAACCCGGCGAAGTTCTTGAACAGGGCCGACTTGCCTTCCATCACCGGAAGCGACGCACGGGGGCCGATATCCCCGAGGCCGAGGACCGCGGAGCCGTCGGAGACGACGACCACCAGGCGGTTGGTCCAGGTGTAGCGGTCGGCCAGGGTCTCGTCGGCCGCGATGGCGCGGGAGACCTGCGCGACACCGGGGGTGTAGGCGATGGACAGGTCGCGCTGGTTGTCCAGCGAAGTCGTCAACTCCACGGACAGCTTTCCCCCGACGTGGCCGGCGAAAATCTCCTCGTCGGTCAGCTCGACCTTCTGCGATGCGGTGGGTTCGGACACAATGGTCATTCTCTACCCAATCCCTTTCGGTATCGACGATCCACGTCAGCGTGTCGTCACGATCGATCAGTGTGGGAGTGCGGTGCACAGGGAACCCTCGCCTCCGTGGTGCTCGACGCCGTGGCGTCAGTACGGCCCCGATCCACGTGACGCCCCATCGGAGCAGATGCGGTCGAATGGCTTGCAGGCGTGTTGAATACAGGTGGGAACACCGCCGCAGACTTCTACGAGGCGGTTCGATGAGTACTTCTCGACGTGAGCAACTGGTCGTGCGCGCGCTGCCCCGGGCCCACGGCACGACGGTCACCGCGCGCAGGCACGAGTTGACGATCGACGCCGCAGCCACCGTCGCGGAAGAGGTGTCCGTCCGCGCATCGGCGACCGTGGGAGTGTGACTGTCCGTCGATTACAGGTGCTCGGTGGTGCGCGCCTTAACTTACTTTGAGCCCCTCCAACGTAGTTATAGACATCGTTGGTGTATCGAGCACCCTCACAAGTCAGGTGATACCTCACCCACCAGCTTTGCCAGTTCGTCGAGTGACCACGGCGGCTCGGTCGCGTGGTCGCGGTAGGCCAGCAGTGCCGGAGTCGGTCGGTCGAATCTGCCGACGAAGCAACCCGATCCGGCGAAGATTCCGCCGGTGATGCCTGCGGCGAGGTCGCTGGCGAGGAAGAGGTACAGCTGGGCGGCGTAGTCGGCGGGCGCGGGATGCAGTGAGCCGTAACGCGTTGCGTCGTCGAGCATTCCCCGTCGGTGCAGTTCGTCGATGTGCTGTTCGTATTCCGCCCCCTCGGACAGCCGCGTTTTCGCGCCGGGGCACACGACGTTGGCGCGCACACCGGATTCGGCCAGTTCGGCGGCGATGGCGAGGGTCAAGCTGTTGACGGCACCCTTGCCCGCTGGATATCCGGTTCCGCCGTAGTCGCCCAGGAATGCGAACGATCCCGTGTTCACGATCGCTCCCCTGCCCCGTTCGGCCATCAGCGGCGCCACGGCCCGGCACGTGCGGAACGTCGCCGTCAGATGCGCGTCGATCAGTTCCCGCCACTGCTCGTAGGTGACGGTGAGAATGGACGACCCGGCAGGCTCCGCGACGCCCGCGCAGTTGATCAGGACGTCCACGTCACCGAACGCGCATTCCGCGGCGTCGACCAAAGCCTCCGCGACGCCGTCGGCGGCGGCCGAACCCGCGACCGCGATCGCGCGGCCGCCGCGGAGCACGATCTCGTCGGCCACCTTCTCCGCCGCGTCCCGATCGCGGCCGTTGACGACGACACCGGCACCCTCCGCGGCGAGCGCGTGCGCCACGGCCCGCCCGATGCCCCTGCTCGAGCCGGTGACCACGGCCCCTCGCCCGTCCAGTCGTCTTTTCTCGCCTGTCGTCATCGCGCCTCCGGGAACTCGTCATTGCGGCATCCAGTTGTTCAAACTATAGTCCAGACACATGTCCAGTTTTCAGAGATCGCTGTGACACTCACCCGACTCGGAAGCGAAAATCCATGACTCTGCGCCCCACCGACAGCTCTGCTCTCCTGATCGACGGCAAACTGATTCCCGGTTCCGGCGGCACGTTCGAGGTGATCAACCCGGCCACCGAAGACGTGCTGGGACGGGCCGCCGACGCGACCGACTCCGACATGGACGCCGCGATCGCCGCGGCCCGGCGAGCCTTCGACCACACCACGTGGTCGCGCGACCACGCCTTCCGCGCCCGCTGCCTGCGACAGCTGCGCGACGTACTGCAGTCCCACATCGAGGAACTGCGCGACATCACCATCGCGGAAGTCGGCGCGCCCGCCTTCCTCACCGCCGGACCGCAACTCGAGGGCCCGGTCGCCGACCTCGGCTATTTCGCGGACCTCGCCGAAAGCTATGCCTGGGAACAGGATCTGGGCGTCGCCGAACCGATGGGCATCCGGACCCGCCGACGCGTCCTGAAGGAGGCCGTCGGGGTGGTCGGGGCCATCACACCGTGGAATTTCCCGCACCAGATCAACTTCGCCAAGATCGGCCCCGCGCTGGCGGCCGGCAACACGGTGGTGCTCAAACCCGCCCCCGACACTCCCTGGTGCGCCGCCCTCGTCGGGCATCTCATCGCCGAGGAGACCGATCTCCCGGCGGGCGTCGTCAACATCGTCACGTCGAGCGACCATGCCCTCGGCGCACAGCTGTCCACCGACCCCCGCGTCGATCTCGTGTCGTTCACCGGTTCGACCACCACGGGGAAGGCCGTCATGGCGGCGGCGTCCGAGTCGTTGAAGAAGGTCTTCCTCGAACTGGGCGGAAAATCCGCGTTCATCGTGCTCGACGACGCCGACCTCGCGGGGGCGTGCGGGGTCGCCGCGTTCACCGTGTCCACCCATGCGGGGCAGGGTTGCGCCATCACCACCCGACTGCTGGTGCCCCGCGAGAAGTACGACGAGGCCGTCGAGGCCACGGCCCGCACACTCGGCGGACTGAGCGCGGGCGATCCTGCGAAGCCCGGCACCATCTGCGGGCCGCTGATTTCCGCCCGGCAACGCGCCCGGGTCGAGGAGTACCTGCGACTCGCCCGGGAGGAGGGCGGCACGATCGTGGTCGGTGGCGGCCGCCCGGCCGATCGGGACCGCGGATTCTTCGTCGAACCCACCCTGATCAGCGGCCTCGACAACTCCGCGAGGGTGGCGCGGGAAGAGATCTTCGGACCGGTGCTCGTGATCATTCCGCACGACGGCGACGAGGACGCGATCAGCATCGCCAACGACTCGCCGTACGGGCTGTCCGGGTCGGTGTGGGGCACTGATCCCGCGCGGGTGCAACGCGTGGTCGACGGGGTGCGCACCGGGACGCTCAGCGTCAACGGCGGCGTCTGGTATTCCGCGGACGCCCCGTTCGGCGGATACAAGCAGTCCGGGATCGGCCGCGAGATGGGTGTGGCCGGTTTCGAGGAATACCTGGAAACCAAGCTGGTCGCGGAGCCGGCCCGATAATTCGCCGGCGAGCCGGCCCGATAATGCAGGGAGTCAATCGATATGGGACGTTTCGACGGTAAGACGGCCATCGTCACCGGCGCCGCACAGGGCATCGGCGAGGGGTACGCGCGGGCTCTTGCCCGCGAGGGCGCCAACGTGGTGGTGGCCGACCTCAACGCGGAACTCGGCGAGACGGTGGCCAAGCAGATCTGTACCGACGGCGGGACGGCGGTGTTCAAGGACGTCGACGTCGCCGACGAGGCTTCGGCACAGGAACTCGCGGCGTTCACCGTCGAGAAGTTCGGCGGCATCGATCATCTGGTGAACAACGCCGCGATCTACGGCGGCATGAAACTCGACCTGCTGATCACCGTGCCGTGGGACTACTACAAGAAATTCATGGCCGTGAACTTCGACGGTGCCCTCAACGTGACGCGCGCTGTGTGGCCGGCGATGAACGAGCGCGGGGGCGGCTCCATCGTCAATCAGTCGTCGACGGCGGCGTGGCTGTACTCCGGCTTCTACGGTCTCGCGAAAGTCGGGATCAACGGACTTACCCAGCAACTGGCTCACGAGGTGGGCGGCATGAACATCCGGGTCAACGCCATCGCGCCCGGGCCGATCGACACCGAAGCCACCCGCACCGTGACGCCGGGAAATATGGTGGCAGACATGGTGAAAACGTTGCCGCTCAAACGGATGGGCACCCCCGACGACCTCGTCGGCGCCTGCCTGTTCCTCCTCTCCGACGAGGCCGCCTGGATCACCGGGCAGATCTTCAACGTCGACGGCGGGCAGATCTTCCGATGACCGCGACAGAACAGGTGTCCGTCGGCTACATCGGCCTCGGCAACATGGGTGCGCCGATGGCGAAGCGGTTGCTCGACCGGCCGGGCACTCTCATCGTGTGCGACACCCGGCCGGAGGCGCTGGAACCGTTCGGCAAGGCGGGAGCGAAGATCACGACGAGTCCGCAAGAGGTGGCGGCGAACGCGGACGTCATCTCGGTGACCGTGCTGAACGACGAGCAGGTCCGCGCGGTGGTCACCGAACTGCTCGACACCGCGCGACCGGGCACCGTTGTGGCGGTGCACTCCACCATCAGCGACGTCACCGCCGTCGAACTCGCCGACCGGTGCCGGGACCGCGGCGTCGACCTGATCGACGCACCCGTCAGCGGCGGCGCCCCCGGGGCGCACCAGGGGAAGCTGGCGGTGATGGTCGGGGGGAGCGAAGACGCGTTCGAGAAGGTCCGGGAGCCGTTCGGGCACTGGGCCGAACTCGTCGTACATGCCGGCGACGTGGGCGCGGGCACCCGGATGAAGCTGGCCCGGAACCTGCTGCACTTCGTGTCGTTCACCGCCGCCGCCGAGGCGCAGCGACTCGCCGAGGCCGCCGGTCTCGACATCACCGAACTCGGCGAGGTGGTCCGCCACACCGATGCGATCACCGGCGGCGCCGGCGCGATCATGCTCCGCGACACCACCGACGCGCTCGACGAGGACGACAACTGGTACCCGATCATGTCCCACGTCCGCGACCTCGGGGAGAAGGATCTGTCGCTGGCGATCGGGCTCGGCGCCCGGCTCGACGTCGCGCTGCCACTCGCGCACCTCGCGTTGGCGGGTCTCGGACCGGGACTCGGCGTCGACAGCACCGTGGACGAGGACAAGGAGGAGCAGCCATGACCGACGACACCCGCACCCGGGGCCTGGCCATGATGGAGAAGGTCTACGGATTCGAGATGCAGGACGGCCCCGGCGCGCATTTCGCCGTCACCGCCGACCACCTGTTCGCCGACATCTGGTCGCGGCCCGGGCTGAGCATCCGCGACCGCCGGCTTCTGCTGCTCGGGGCGCTCACCGCGCAGGGACTCGTCGACGTCGCCGAGATCCAGGTGGGCGCGGCCCTGCACAACGAGGAACTGGACGAGAACCAACTCCGCGAGATCGCCCTGTTCCTGTGCCACTACGTGGGCTGGCCGTTGGGGACGAAACTCGACGCGATGATCGGCGGGGTGCTACACAAGCGGAAGAAAGCGGCCAGAGCGGCCGCCCCGGACGCAGAGGCCACATGAGCACCGAACATCTGACACCAGAGCTACTTCGACTCGCCGACTCCGTCCCCGGCTTCATGCCGGAGGACGAGGGGACGGCCCTGCACGAGGCCGCGATGCAGTACCTGACTCCCGGTGGGGTGGGCGTCGAGATCGGCACGTACTGCGGCCGCTCCACGATCTACCTCGGGGCGGCGGCGAAGGCGCGTGGCGCCCGCGTCGTCACCGTCGATCACCATCACGGTTCCGAGGAGCACCAGCCGGGCTGGGAGTATCACGAACCGGCGTTCGTCGACCCGCACACCGGTCTGCTCGACACGGTCGGCGGGTTCCGGCACACGATGGCGGATTCGGGGCTCGAGGAGTACGTGGTGGCGGTGCTGGGCCGGTCGTCGACGGTGGCGACGTTCTGGCGGACACCCGTGGACTTCGTGTTCATCGACGGCGGCCACACGTCGGAAGCGGCGTCGGCGGATCTCGAGGGGTGGGCGCCGTGGGTGACCGTCGGCGGCGCCCTGGTGATCCACGACGTGTTCCCGGACCCCGCCGACGGCGGGCGCCCGCCGTTCGAGATCTACGAACGGGCACTGGCGACGGGACAATTCAAGGAAACATCCGTCACCGGGTCACTGCGGGTGCTCGAGCGGGTGGGCGGTCAGACGGGCGAACCGCTGGCGTGACAGTAGTCGCCGCACCGGTCGTGGCCGATCGGTAGTCCCACGGGCAGCGCCGCGTCCCGGAAGATTCCGTGTCCGGGCGTGGTGCGGGACAACGCGTCCGCGGCGAGGATCATCGCACCGCCCGTCCACGTGGTCTGCTCGACCGGCCACCGCTTGCCGTCGCTGTAGACGAGGCCGGTCCAGTACGAGCCGTCCGGGTCCCGCAGGTGCTGCATGGCGGTGAACTGTGCGAGCGCGCGGGTGTGCTCCCCCATCGCGTCGAGCGCCAGCACCAGTTCGCACGTTTCGGCGCCGGTCACCCACGGCCGGTGGTCCACGCAGCGGATGCCCAGCCCCTCGACCACGAAGTCGTCCCACCGCGAGTCGATGCGGTCCGACGCGGCCTCGCCGCGGACGGCACCCCCGAGGATCGGGTAGTACCAGTCCATGGAGTATTCGTCCTTGATCGCGAACGACTCCGGGTGCTGCCTGATCGCGTGGCCGAGTGTGTATTTCGCGAATTCCCATTCCGGCTGCGGGTCGTCGACCAACCGGGCGAGCAGGAGACCGCAGTGCAGGCTGTGGTGAATGCTGGAGTTCCCGGTCAGCAGCGCCTCGGCACAGTCCTGGCCGTTCTCGCCGCGGGCCCACCAGATTTCGCCGCTGAGCGCCTGCATGTCGACGACGAGGTCGAGGCCGCCCTGCACCGACGGCCACAGCCTGTCGACGAAGTTCCGGTCCCCGGTGACCAGGTAGTGGTGCCACACCCCCACCGCGAGATAGGCGCAGAAATTGCTGTCGGAATCGTGATTCTCGACCGTCCCGTCGCGGAACTTCATCGGCCACGAACCGTCCGGCCGCTGCGTGCGCCGCGACCACTCGTACGCGCCCTCCGCCTCGTCGCGCAGTCCGGCCGCGGTGAGGGCCATGGCGGATTCGACGTGATCCCACGGGTCGGTGTGCCCGCCGGCAAACCACGGCAGCGCCCCCGACGACTCCTGCGCTGCCGCGATCGACCGTGCCGTCTGCCGGACCTGGCTCTCCGACAGCACGTTCGGCACCGACGGGACGCCGGCGGCTCTCACCGCGGCGCCTTCACCACGCTCGGTTCCCTCGGCTTCTCGAGGTAGAACACGACGCTCTTGCCGACCACCGGGTTGAGCACCTTCTCCGCGGTGCGCGTCAGCCAGGGCGCTTTCATCATGTCCCACACCAGAACCTGGTGGTAGGCCTTCGCGAGCGGATTGTCGTTGTTCTCCACTCCCACCGCGCACTTGAGCCACCAGTACGGGGAATGCAGGGCGTGCGCGTGGTCCCGGCCCCGCACCTCCAGCCCGGCGGCGGTGAGCTTCTCCGCCAGTTCGTCGGCGCGGTAGATGCGGACGTGGCCGCCCTCCACCTCGTGGTACGCGTCGGACAGCGCCCAGCAGATCTTCTCCGGCAGCCACCGCGGAACCGTCACCGCCGCAACACCACCCGGCTTGAGGATGCGGGTCAGCTCGGCGATCGCGCGGCCGTCGCGGGGAACGTGTTCGAGGACCTCGGAGATGAGGACGACGTCGAACGTCGCATCCTCGTACGGCAGGTTCAGTGCGTCGCCGACCTCCACCCGCGCCGAGGCGCCTGCGGGGACCTCGCCGACCTCGGCCATCGCCACGAACATCTTCTCGACGTCCGCGAGTTCGTCGGCGTTCTGGTCGAAGGCGATGACGTCGGCGCCGCGTCGATACAGCTCGAACGAGTGCCGTCCGGCGCCCGCCCCGATGTCGATCACCTTGTCGCCGGGCTTCACACCCAGCCGGTCGAAGTCCACGGTCAGCACGGTTGGCCTCCTTGACGGGTCTGCGCTATCGCTTCGGCATAGGTCTGCGCGGTTGTCGCGGCCACTGCGGCCCAGCTGTAGCGCTCGAGCACGCGACGGCGGCCACCGTCCCCGAGTCGGGCGCGGCGCTGCGGGTCGTCGAGCAACGCGCCCAGCACGTCCGCGAGTTCCTGCGGGTCGCCGGGCGTCACCAGCACCCCCGCCTCCTCGTCCGTTCCCACCACCTCGGGAATGGCGCCCGCGCGGCTCGCGACCAGCGGGGTGCCGCACGCCATCGCCTCGACGGCCGGCAGCGAGAAGCCTTCGTACAGCGACGGCACGCACGCGACGTCGGCCGACGCCAGCAGCGTCGCCAGTTCGTCGTCGTCGATGCCCGACACGGTGCGGACGACGTCGCCGATGGCCAATGCCTCGATGAGCTTTTCGGTGACGCCGCCGGGTGCCAGCCTGGTGACGAGCACCAGTTCGACGGCGCGTTCGGTGTGCACCTTCGCGACCGCTTCGAGGAGCGTCGACACCCCCTTCAGCGGCATGTCGGCGCTGGCGACGCACACGATGCGGCCCGGCACCCGCGCGGCCGTCGGGGGACGGAAGACCTCGGTGTCCACACCCAGCGGGACGGTCTTCAAGTTCGCGGCGGGAACGTCGAATGCGGCACTGATGTCGTCGGCGGACGATTGCGACACCGTCAGCAGTGCGGGGATGGCGCGCGCCACCCGTTTCTGCATGCGCAGGAAGCCGTACCAGCGGCGGACCGTCACCTTGCGCCACCACTTCGCCGAGGCGAGATCCAGTTCGCGGTCGCGGGTGATGGGGTGGTGGATGGTGGCGACGACGGGGAGCCCGGCCCTCTGGAGTTGCAGCAGCCCGTAGCCGAGGCACTGGTTGTCGTGCACCACGTCGAACTCGTCGGCGCGCCCCTTCAGCAGCCGGGCGGCGCGGAGGCTGAACGTGAGCGGCTCCGGGAAACCGGCCGTCCACATGGTCGCGACCTCGAGCACGTCGACGGCGTCGCGGAACTCGCGCGGGTGCGGCGTTCTGAACGGATCCGGCTCGCGGTACAGGTCGAGGCTGGGGACCTTCGTCAGCGTCACCCGGGGGTCGACGTCCGGGTACGGCTGGCCCGAGAACACCTCGACCTGATGGCCGAGTTCGACCAGTTCACGGCTGAGATGGCGGACGTACACACCCTGCCCACCGCAGTGGGGCTTGCTTCGGTACGACAAGAGTGCGATGCGCACGGACTTCGGCCTCTCCTCGAGCAACTGGCAAGCAATACTAGAACACGTTCTTACCCGAGTGTGTCCTCGTTCCATCCAACCGCACTCACTCACCCCACCGCGGTCGACTCGCGCAATCCCTCGAGTTTTCCCGCCAGCCGTCCGAGGTAGGCGAGGACCTCCTCCTCGCTACGGTCGGGCACTCCATACACCACTTCGGTGACGCCGAGGTCCTTCCAGCGACGCAACTTGTCGAGGTCCGGTTTGCCGTCGAGCACGACGATCCGCGGCTCGCCGTCCCGGCCGGCCTCGTGCCACATCCGTCGCAGCGCGGAGACGCGGTCGTCGATGTCCTGCTCGATCGGGGTGGTCATCCAGCCGTCGGCGGATTTCACGATCCATTTGAAGTTCTTGTCGTTTCCGGCGGCGCCGACGACCACCGGCGGCACCCGCACCGGCTTGGGCCACGCCCAGCTCGGACCGAAGCTCACGAACTCGCCGTCGTAGGACGCCTCGTCCTGCGTCCACAGCGCGCGCATCGCCTCGAGGTACTCCCGCAGCATCGTCCGCCGCCGCCCCGGCGGGACATTGTGGTCGGTGAGTTCGTCCAGATTCCACCCGTACCCCACGCCGAGGATCACCCGCCCGCGGCTGAGGTGGTCGAGCGAAGCGATCGTCTTGGCAAGTGTGATCGGGTCGTGCTCGACGGGCAGCGCCACCGACGTGCCCAGTTCGATCCGCTCCGTGACCGCCGCCGCCGTGGCGAGCGCCACCCACGGGTCGAGGGTGCGCATGTACCGGTCGTCGGGCAGCGACGCGTCCCCCGTCTGGGGATGCGCCGCATCGCGTTTCACCGGAATGTGCGTGTGCTCGGGCACGTAGAACGAGTCGAATCCGTTGGCCTCTGCACCTCTCGCGGCGGAGACCGGCTCGATCCCGCGGTCACTCGTAAACAACGTTATGCCGAATTTCACGAATTCTCCTTGGCCGAGAGCCTTTTCCTTCATGCACACTAACTTCTGGACACCTGTTTATCAATGTGTCCAAACAACTCTCCAGTTCTCCGCGCGGCCGGACAGGTGAGTGGCAATGCGTCCCCGAGCACACATCGCCACTCACCTGCTCAGGCGCCGTAGACCGGGACCGGGTCCTCCGCCTTCGCGAGCAGGTCCGCGACGACCGGCCCGATCTCCCTCGGCTCCCAGCGCGCGCCCTTGTCCTGGGCAGGGCCGTGCCGCCAGCCCTCGGCGACGGTGATCTTGCCGCCCTCGACCTCGAACACCCGCCCGCTCACATCCTTCGACTCCACACTGCCCAGCCACACGACGAGCGGGGAGATGTTCTCCGGCGCCATCGCGTCGAACCCCTCCTCGGGGGCGGCCATCGCCTCGGCCATCGCGCCGCCGGCGCCGACGGTCATCCGGGTGCGGGCGGCGGGTGCGATCGCGTTGACGGTGACGCCGTAGTTCTTCAACTCCGCGGCCGCCTGGATGGTCAGCTCCGCGATCCCCGCCTTCGCGGCGGCGTAGTTGCCCTGCCCGATCGAGCCCTGCAGTCCGGCACCGGAACTCGTGTTGACGATCCGGGCGTCGACCGGATTGCCCGCCTTCGCCTCGGCCCGCCAGTACGCGGCGGCGTGCCGCAGCGTCGCGAAATGCCCCTTGAGATGCACGCGCACGACGGCGTCCCACTCCTGCTCGCTCATCCCGACGAGCATGCGGTCGCGCAGGAACCCGGCGTTGTTCACCAGCACGTCGAGCCGCCCGTACGTGTCGATCGCCGTCCGGATCAGGTTCTCGGCCCCGGCCCAGTCCGCGACGTCGTCGCCGTTGACGACGGCCTCGCCGCCCGCGGCCACGATCTCCGCGACCACCTGCTCGGCGGGACTCTCCCCGGTCGCGGAACCGTCGAGTCCGGCCCCGATGTCGTTGACCACGACCTTCGCCCCCTCGGCGGCGAACGCCAGCGCGTGGGCGCGTCCGATTCCGCGCCCGGCGCCCGTCACGATGACGACGCGACCGTCGACCACTCCACTCATGCCTTCTCCTCTGTAGATACCGTTGCTGCCGCCAGGAAGGCGGGACGTTCCCCGCCGCCGTGGACGGTCAGTGTCGAACCGCTGACGTACGCCGCCAGCGGTGAAGCCAGGAACACCGCGCAGTTGCCGACGTCCTCGGGGCAGGCCATCCGGCCCAGCGGGACCGTGTTCCCGACCGCGGCGATCCCCGCCTCGTCCCCGTAGTGCAGGTGCGCGAGTTCGGTGCGGACCAGGCCGACGACCACCGAGTTGACCCGCACCTTCGGCGCCCACTCGACCGCCAGGCTGGTGGTGAGGCTGTCGACCCCGGCCTTCGCCGCCCCGTACGCCGCGGTGCCGGGCGAGGGCCGCGATCCGCTGACGCTGGAGATGTTGACGATCGCGCCACCCGAATCCTGCGTCTGCATCTGAGCATTCGCCACCTGCGAGACGAGCAGCGGGGCAAGGAGGTTCAGCTCGACGATCTTCGAGTGGAACTTCGGGCTCGCGTCCGCCGCGAGGGCGAACGGCGCCCCGCCCGCATTGTTGACCAGCACGTCGAGGCGGCCGTGGCGCTCGACGATCCGGTCGACGAGACCCTGCACCTGCTCCGGGTCGCGGATGTCGCACGGCAGGAATTCGGCGGCGCGTCCGTCCACCTCCACGGGGTCGTCGCCCGGCCGGCGAGCGCAGGCGATCACCGTCGCACCCGCCCGCAGGAAGGTGCGGCTGATGCCCGCGCCCACCCCGCGAACTCCGCCGGTCACGAGCACGACACTTCCGGTCATGTTGGAACCTGTTTCCATCGTGCTACCCTACCAAGCAATTGCTTGGTGCGTGAAGTGCGGATCTGACGAGGAGAAATACAGTGGGAATTCGGAGCGAGACAGATCCGGGGGGCATCACCACGGTCACCGTCGACTACCCGCCCGTGAACGCCATCCCCTCCCGGGGCTGGTTCGAGCTGGCCGACGCCGTGCTCGACGCGGGCCGGAACCCGGACACCCACGTGGTGATCCTGCGAGCCGAGGGACGCGGGTTCAACGCCGGCGTCGACATCAAGGAAATGCAGGCCACCGAGGGGTACGGCGCGCTGGTCGACGCCAACCGGGGCTGCGCGGCCGCGTTCGCCGCCGTCTACGACTGCGCCGTGCCCGTGGTGGTCGCCGTCAACGGGTTCTGCGTCGGCGGCGGCATCGGGCTGGTCGGCAACGCCGACGTGATCGTGGCATCGGACGACGCCGTCTTCGGACTGCCCGAGGTCGACCGCGGCGCGCTCGGCGCCGCCACCCACCTCGCCCGGCTCGTGCCCCAGCACATGATGCGGACCCTGTACTACACGGCGCAGAACGTGACCGCCCAGCAACTCCAGCACTTCGGGTCGGTGTACGAGGTGGTGCCGCGCGAGAAACTCGACGACACCGCCCGCGACATCGCCGCCAAGATCGCGGCCAAGGACACCCGGGTCATCCGCTGCGCCAAGGAAGCGATCAACGGCATCGACCCCGTCGACGTGAAGACCAGTTACCGCCTCGAGCAGGGCTACACCTTCGAACTCAACCTGGCGGGCGTCGCGGACGAGCACCGCGACGAGTTCGTCGAAACCGGCAAGCCCCGCTCCAACTCGAACAACAGGAAAGGCTGACATCGATGGCGAGCAAGCGCGACAAGAGGATGTCGCTCGACGACGCGGTCGGGGAACTGCGCAGCGGAATGACCATCGGCCTCGGCGGCTGGGGTTCGCGCCGTAAGCCGATGGCACTGGTCAGGGCGCTGCTGCGCTCGGACGTCACCGACCTCACCGTCGTCACCTACGGCGGCCCCGACCTGGGGCTGCTCTGCTCGGCGGGCAAGGTCAAGAAGGCGTACTACGGGTTCGTGTCCCTCGATTCGGCCCCGTTCTACGACCCGTGGTTCGCGAAGGCGCGCACCGGCGGCGAGATCGAGGTCCGCGAAATGGACGAGGGCATGGTCAAGTGCGGACTCGAGGCCGCCGCCGCCCGGCTGCCGTTCCTGCCGATCCGCGCCGGACTCGGCTCCGACGTCCGGAACTTCTGGGGCGACGAACTGCGCACCGTCACCTCCCCCTACCCCGACGCGTCCGGAAAATCGGAGACGCTGATCGCGATGCCGGCCCTGAATCTCGATGCGGCACTGGTGCATCTGAACCTGGGCGACAAGCACGGCAACGCCGCCTACACCGGCGTCGACCCGTACTTCGACGACCTGTACTGCGCGGCCGCCGAGAAGCGGTTCGTCTCCGTCGAACGCGTGGTCGAGACCGAAGAACTGGTGAAAACCGTTCCGCTGCAGAATCTGATCCTCAACCGCATGATGGTCGACGGCGTCGTCGAGGCACCGAACGGCGCCCATTTCACCCTCGCAGGCGACAGCTACGGCCGCGACGAGAAGTTCCAGCGCCACTACGCCGAGTCGGCGAAGACCCCCGAGGGATGGCAGCAGTTCGTCGACACCTACCTGTCCGGCAGCGAGGACGACTACCAGGCGGCCGTGAAGCGATTTGCAGAGGAGTCCCAGGCATGACCGAGACCACCACCGACGTCACCCGCGCCGAGTACTGCGCGATCGCGTGCGCCGAGATCTTCTCCGGCGCAGGCGAGATCATGGCCAGCCCGATGGCGACGCTGCCGTTGATCGGCGCCCGGCTCGCGCGACTGACCACCGAACCCGACCTGCTCATCACCGACGGCGAAGCACTGATCTTCGCCGACACCCCCGCCGTCGGCGCGAAAGCACCGATCGAGGGCTGGATGCCGTTCCGGAAGGTGTTCGACGTCGTCGCATCCGGTCGCCGCCACGTGGTGATGGGCGCCAACCAGATCGACCGGCACGGCAACCAGAACCTGTCCGCGTTCGGCCCGCTGCAGCAGCCGACCCGGCAGATGTTCGGCGTCCGCGGCGCGCCCGGCAACACGATCAACCACCCCACCAGTTACTGGGTGGGCAAGCACACGTCGCGGGTGTTCTGCGACAAGGTCGACATCGTCTCCGGCGTCGGCTACGACCAGATCGACCCCGACAATCCGGCGTACCGGTTCCACCACCTCCACCGGGTGGTGAGCAACCTCGGGGTGTTCGACTTCGGCGGACCCGGACACACGTTCCGGGCGCTGTCTCTGCACCCCGGCGTCACCGCCGACCAGGTCGCCGAGAACACCTCGTTCGAGGTCGCCGGCCTCGACGACGCACCCGTCACCCGGGACCCGTCCGAGGAAGAACTGCGGCTGATCCGCGAGGTCCTCGACCCCCGCAGCCTGCGCGACCGGGAGGTGTCGGTATGAGCACGCTCCGCACCGCACTGACCGAACTGGTCGGGGTCGAACATCCGGTGGTGCAGACCGGAATGGGCTGGGTCGCCGGACCGCGGCTCGTCGCGGGCACCGCCAACGCCGGCGGTCTCGGCATCCTCGCGTCGGCCACGATGACCTACGACGAACTCGCCGCCGCGATCACGAAGACGAAGACGCTCACCGACAAGCCGTTCGGGGTGAACATCCGGGCCGACGCCACCGACGCCCCGCAACGCATCGACCTGCTCATCCGGGAGAACGTGCGCGTCGCGTCGTTCGCGCTGGCCCCCAAGCAGGAACTGATCGCGAAACTGAAAGCCGCCGGGGTGGTGGTCATTCCGTCGATCGGCGCCGCGAAACACGCCAAGAAGGTGGCGTCCTGGGGCGCCGACGCCGTGATCGTGCAGGGCGGCGAGGGCGGCGGTCACACCGGCCCCGTCGCCACCACCCTGCTGTTGCCGTCGGTCCTCGACGCCGTCGACATTCCCGTCGTCGCCGCGGGCGGCTTCTACGACGGCCGTGGGCTCGCCGCCGCCCTCGCGTACGGCGCCGCCGGCGTCGCGATGGGCACCCGCTTCCTGCTCACCCAGGAATCGACGGTCCCCGACTCCGTCAAACAGGAATACCTCGCCCGCGGACTGCAGGACACCACCGTCTCCCGCAAGGTCGACGGCATGCCCCATCGGGTCCTCAACACCGAACTCGTCGACAGCCTCGAACACTCCGGCAACGTCCGCGGACTCGTCGCCGCCGCCCGCAACGCGTCCAAGTTCAAGGCCATGACCAGCATGAAGTGGTCGACGCTCGTCAAGGACGGTCTCGCCATGAAGAAGTCCGGCGACCGCACCTGGCAGCAGATCATCATGGCCGCCAACACGCCGATGCTGCTCAAGGCCGGACTCGTCGACGGCAACACCCACGCCGGCGTCCTCGCGTCCGGTCAGGTCGTCGGACTGCTCGACGACCTGCCCACGTGCAAGGACCTCATCGACGGCATCGTCGCCGACGCGATCAAACGCATCGACGCACTCGGCGCCCTGCGCGCCTGAACGCGAACGAACGGGACGCTCGTCGGATCTGATGCAACGAGCGTCCCGTTCGTCCTACAACGCGCGGTACACCGCGGTCTCGAAGTCGAGGTAACCGCCGAACGAGGCGGCATCGGCGAAGGGCAGGATCTGCGTGGCCCAGAACCCGGCGATGCCGTTCTCCCGGTCGATCCAGTAAAACAGGTTCGCCAGACCCGCCCAGCCGAGAGCGCCCACCGGGCGTCCCGTCGGGGCGGGCTCGTCGTTGACCATGAACGTGTACGACCAATTCTTGGGCAGGCCGGGGAAGAACTCGGCATCGTTCGACAGCGCCGGGATCACGCCCCGCAGTCCTGTGACCTCCTGCCCGTCCAGTCCGCCGCGCACCGCCTCGGCGACGGTCGTGGCGGCGAGCACCCGGCCGCCGGGTGCCTCCCCGTCCCGCAGCCACATCCGGAGGAACTTCAGGTAGTCGGGGACGGTGGTGTAGAGCCCGTGGCCGCCCATGTGGACCTCCGGATCCTGCGGCAGCACCATCTCGGGCAGCGGCACGAGGGTGCCGTCGTCGGCGCGCTGGTGCACGACGGCGAGCCGGTCGCGCATGTCGCCGGTGAGCGTGAAGGCAGTGTCGTTCATCCCCAGCGGTTCGAAGATGTGCTCGCGCATCACCTCTCCCAGACGCTGCCCGCGCACGGCCTCGACGACCAGACCGCACCAGTCGATGTTCGAGCCGTACATCCACCGCTCGCCGGGATCGAACAGCAGCGGCGTGGTCAGGGCCTTCTTCGTGCCGGTGATGACGCTGGGCCAGCCGTGTTCGTCGGCGAGGCGGCGGTACTCCTCACTGAAGAACGGGTAGCCGAAACCGGCCGTGTGCAGCAACAGCATCCGGGTGGTGATGTCTCGCTTCGGCGCGCGCAGCACCGGTTCTCCGTCGTCGTCGAAGCCGTCGAGAACCTGCAGTTCCCCGATCTCCGGCAAGTACCGTGCGGCCGGCGCGTCGAGATCGAGCAGGCCCTCTTCCACGCACTGGAGCGCCGCCGTTCCGGTGACGGCCTTCGTGGTGGAGAAGGCGGCGAATACCGTATCGGCCGTCATAGCCACACCCGAGCCGACCGCCCGCTCCCCCGCCACCCCCGAATACACGACGCCGTCGCGGTCGGTGAGCATCGCCACCACACCCGGGACGCCGGCCTCGTCCTGTGTCAGTTTCTGCAGGTCCGTGTCGGTGATGCCCGCGAAGTCGTCTCTCATGGTTTCTCCTGTGTTCGGTTCCGGCGTCGGCAACAGGCCGAGGATCGGAACGGACACTACGGAGCGCACTGTGACGTAGACCACCTCGATTCGGCGGTCGACTGTCGGATTTCGGCACTACCGACGTCGGGCGCGGGCGAGCGCTCGGGACGGGTTCTCCCCGAACCGGCGCCGGTAGGCCGCGGCGAAGACGCCCATGTTGACGTAGCCCCAGCCAGCGGCGACGGACGACACGGTGCACCCTGGTGTCGCGGCCGTCAGTTCGTCGTGGATTCGCTGCAACCGCACCTCGGTGAGGAAACGGTTCGGTGTGGTGTCCCGGTAGCGGCGAAACGCCCCCGACAGCGCCCGAACACTCACCCCCACCGCCGCTGCGACCTCGCTGACCGTGGGCAGTTCCGCGGCGTGCTCGCGCATGTAGTGCTCTGCGCGCCCGACGTATTCGGGGGCCACGTCGCTCCCGCCGCCGTCGAGTGCGATCCCCGCCGCCGCGGCCCATTCGGCGAGCAGGTGACCGAGGAGCATCTCCTGAAGGTGCATGCCCGGGCGGCCGTGAGCGATCCGGTCGGGGTCGGCGGCGATCGAGCGCACGGCGTACGCGAGAAGCGCGTTCCACGCCGACTGCTGCCCGGCACCGATCACGCACTTGTGTTGCCACAGGCGGTCGTCGGGCTGGTATCCGAACCACCGATCGGCGGCGTCGGCGACCAAGCGGTGCGGCACCGTCAGATTCAGCTGCAGATCCGACTCGTCGAATTCGATGTAGTGCTCGATGCGGCTGCAGTCCACCAGGAACGTGCCACCGGAGCCGACCTCGACGTCCGCCGCGCCGACCCGGTGCCGGGCGCATCCGCGGATCGTCGTCAGGACAAGGATGTTGCCGGCGTCGGCGGACAAATCGTCGACGGTGACCGGAATCCCGTACCGAAAACGCGTAAGGGTGATGTCGCCGATGGGAGCAGAGAACATGCTCGAACGCGGCTGCAGAAGTCGCCCCGAGGCCCGGACGCGGTACGGCATGTACACCTGGTCCGACCAGGCCCGGATCTCTTCCCAGTCCGAGGACGACGCGGCCGACGACACTGCGACGTCGGAAAGCGGATCCAGCGAGTGCACGACATCCACCATCCGGAGCGTAGAGCACACCGGCCGATCCCGACACCACCCGATCGGCCGGGCCACCCCACACCTCGGACAAACGGGACGCTCGTTGGATCTGATGCAACGAGCGTCCCGTTCGTCGGGCTAGGAGGAAGTGACGGCCGCCTTCGCCGCGCTCAGCTGGATGACGCGGCCTTCGCCGCGCTCAGCTGGATGACGCGGCCTTCGCCGCGATGCGCGCCCGGACCTCCGGCCGTCGCAGCGGGGGCACGGTCTGCGGTGGCTGCTTGCGCGCCGGCAGTGTGGCGAGAAGTTTCGTGGTGGCCTCGGTGACGACGGCAACCGCCTCCTCGAACGGTTCACGGTTGGCGTCGGAGAGCTTCTGGATTCCGCTGACCTTCCGGACGTATTGACGCGCCGCCGCCTCGATCTCCTCCGCGGTGGCCGCCGGTTCGAGTCCGCGCAGCTCGGTGATGTTTCGGCACATGACTCGACGATAGCGCCGCCCGGTCGTCCGCGCGGCTCGTCGACGCCGGGCGAATGTACCTTTCGGCGCACCTGAGGCGCCGAAAGGTACATTCGCCCGGCGGAAAGCGGGGTGTCAGCCGCGGACAGGCTCCAGGGCATCGGCGTCCGCGGGCACTGCGTCGGTCTCGACGTCCGGGAGCGGGGTGCGGGACCGCGCGGCCACGACCGCGGCGCCGAGCAGGATCAGGGCGACGAGGCACTGCGAGCTGCCGATCACCTCGCGGACGGCGGCCTCCACCCAGCCGGACGAGGACGACTGCAGCACGAAATTCGGGCCGATCAGGAAGATCAGCGTCGCGGCGCCGACCAGAGGTCGCCAGCTGCGGTACTGCGGTGCGATCAGGATCGGAATCAGCAGGATGCTGTACGCCCAGTGGTGGGTGACGGCGAACGGCGCGGCGAGCAGGGATGCCAGGGCCACGACAGACAGTGCGATCAGGTGTTCACCCGACCGGGTGAACCGGTACGCCGACCATGCGGCGGCGGAGACGATGACGGCCGCGCTGAGCACCCAGAGGATGCTGGCCAGTCTGCCCTCCGCTCCGAGCCGGGCGATGACGCCGGTGACGGCCTGGTTGCGGAAGAAGTCGGGCGCGCCCGCACGGCCCGTGGCGAAGAATTCGGTGGTCCAGAACCACACCGACGACTGCGGCAGCAGCCAGAAGCCGAGTGCGACGGTGACGAGGATCGTGGCGAGCGACCGTCCGATCGAGCGGAAGTCGCGGCGGACGAGCAGGACCAACAGGAAGGCTGCGGGGGTGATCTTGATTGCCGCGGCGAGGCCGATCGCGATTCCGCGGAACCTCTTCGGGATCACCCCGGTGCAGTCGGCGACCACGAGCGCCATCAGGATGATGTTGATCTGACCGAAGTCGAAGTTCGAGCGCATCGGCTCGAGGAGCAGTACCGGCCCCATCGACAGCAGAGCGAGAAGTTCGGGGCGGCCGACGTCGAGTTTCGACAGCGCCACCTTGACCATCCACCACACGAGTCCGAGGTTGAGGGCGCACCACAGCGCCTGCAGGACCGCTGGGTCGATCTCCGCCATCGGTGCGAAGAGGATCGCCGCGAACGGTGCGTAGATGAACCGAAACCCGGAACTGCTCGGGAAGTCCGCGGAGTAGAGCGGCAGCCCGCTGACGAAGGCGTGGCCGGCGTCGCGGAAGACGGAGAGGTCCATCAGGTAGCCCGTTGCCGCATCGAACTCCCGGTAGGCCACCACCCCCACGGAGAGGACGCCCACGAGGAGCGCGACGGCATGGAGACGATAATCCCTGAACTTCGATTCACTCTGTAACAAGAATTTGTTCCTTCATGATCGGCGTCGTGGTCAACGATCCACCGTAGCGGGCCGTGACCCAATCGTGACAAAGGCGAGGTCGTGGCGCCCGAACAGCGTGCTTCGTCATAGTTTATTTAGACTGGTATATTTCGACCATGCCCGGACGCGTCCTCGACAATCCCCTCGTCCTGCCGGTGCTCGGCCTGCTCCTCGAATCGCCGATGCACCCCTACCAGTTGGAGATCACGTTGCGTGAGCGCAGCGAGGACGGTCAGTGGCCGCTCAATCGCGGTTCGCTGAACAATGTGGTCGCCGCCCTCGCGGCGGCGGGCTGGATCGAGGAACACGAACGTGCGCAACGCGAAGGGCGGCCCGCCCGCACCGTCTACGCCCTCACCGACGCCGGGCGCGCGGAACTGGTGAGCCGACTGGACGTCCAGATCCGCAGCGCCGCACGGGAGTTCTCACCGTTCTTCGCCGCCATCAGCTATCTCGGCGCGCTGGGACGCGAGGGCGCCGTCGCCGCACTCACCGAACGCGCCCAACGACTCACCGCGAGAATCGAATCCGACCAGGCCAAGTACACCCGCGCGCTCGGCGACGGGGTGCCCGCCCTGTTCGTTGTCGAGGCGGATTACGCACTCCACGCCGCACGGGCCGAGCTGGACTGGATCGCGTCGACGATCGCCGGCATCCGCGACGGTCGCCTCGCGTGGCCCGCACCGCCGACGCACGACGTGATCTCGTGAAGCTCGCGCCCGGCACCCACCTCGTCGCGCAGCACCGGTCGAAGTCGGGGACGTGGACAGGCACCTGCAAACCGCATGGCTTTGCAGTCTCTCATCTACCGGTTACCGCTCCGACTGGACGGAGGTGCATCCGGTGACATGCTCGACGCTCGCGAAGTAGGACTGCGGTCACGACAGGGGCGAGGACTTATGGGGCTGTTCGATTTTTCGTCGCACGGCCCCATGTGGCCCGGCTGCGGGTGTCACGGTGGCCGGCCGCCGCATCACGTCATGGGCGGCCGCGTGCCGTCATCGTCCGTCTGCTCGCTCCCCACGTCGGCGCGATCACTTCCTCACGAACCACCCGGGAAATCCCCAGTTACCCCTAAATGCACTGGCAAAAAGCTAGTTTCGGAGTACCGCTAGCGGACGTTATCCGATCTGGCGCCCTGTCTGGCATCGGATGGCCGATCATCGTGGCTGCGTCGCGCCGACTTGGACGTGTCCCGGAGTCGACCGGCGGCCGATCGGAGCAGACTGGCGTGGTCTTCCGGCCGCACTCAAGTATTCCGTGCACCGGCGCGAGCCCGACGGCGGACCAAACCTGCCCAGGCGGCGTGGCCGGTTCCAGGTTCCGATGCCTAGCGACTCGTAATGCACTGAAAAACTGGCATTTTCGTCAATCAAGACGTAATAGGTAGCGCCGCGGTGCAGACGGGTCACCTCCGACTTGTCGGCGGTGACATCTACTGAACTGGGGTTTCCGTCAAGGAGGCCCGGTTCGACCACCCCAAGATGCAGGAAACATCCAGGTCACCACTTCGAGGTCGCCCTCCGAAACTCGACAAGCACTGGACGGACGGACTGACGACCCACCACCTCTTCCCCCGTTACCTGCGAAAAGTTCAGGCGCGTGCGAGGCGCGCGATCAGCGAACCGGCTTCCTGCGAGGCGGTCCACTCGTCAGCAAGGTGTGCCTGCCCGGCGGGCAGCGAGCGGCCGTGGCGGACCATCGCCTGCGCGTAGAGACGTCCGGCGCGGTACGACGAGCGGACGAGCGGTCCGGCCATGACGCCGGCGAACCCGATCTCCTCGGCGGCCTGGGAGTGCTCGACGAACTCTTCGGGCTTGACCCACCGCTCGACGGGGTGGTGCCGGTGGGAGGGGCGCAGGTACTGGGTGATGGTGAGGATGTCGCAACCGGCGGCGTGCAGATCTTCCATCGCCTCGCGTACCTCCTCGGGGGTCTCGCCCATGCCGAGGATCAGGTTGGACTTGGTGACCAGCCCGAAGTCGCGGGCGGCGGTGATCACGCCGAGGGAGCGTTCATAGCGGAACGCCGGACGAATCCGCTTGAAGATCCGCGGCACCGTCTCGAGGTTGTGCGCGAGAACCTCGGGGCGGGCGTCGAATACCTCGGCCAGCAGGTCCAGCTTGCCGTTGAAGTCAGGGATGAGGTTCTCCACGCCTGTGGTCGGGTTCAGCGCGTGGATCTGGCGAACCGTCTCGGCATACAGCCAGGCGCCGCCGTCGGGGAGGTCGTCGCGGGCGACGCCGGTGATCGTCGAGTACCGCAGACCCATCGAGCGGACGGACTCGGCGACGCGACGCGGCTCGTCGCGGTCCAGGTCGGCGGGCCTGCCGGTGTCGATCTGGCAGAAGTCGCAGCGGCGGGTGCACTGGTCGCCGCCGATGAGGAACGTGGCCTCGCGGTCCTCCCAGCATTCGTAGATGTTGGGACAGCCAGCCTCCTCGCACACCGTGTTCAAGCCCTCGGACTTGACCAGCGTCTTGAGCTCGGTGTACTCCGGGCCCATCTTCGCTCTCGTCTTGATCCAGTTCGGTTTGTGCTCGATCGGAGTCTGCGCGTTACGGACCTCGATGCGGAGCAGCTTGCGCCCGCCTGGGTCGACCCGCGAAGCGGATACGCCCGCGGTCGAGCTCTGTCCTGTCACTCGATACTGACCTTTCACTCGCCTGACCGCCGTACCGATCCGGCACCGCTGTCAGCGGTTCTACTTCGGCGCCATCCGGATGGCACCGTCGAGCCTGATCGTTTCGCCGTTGAGCATGGGATTGTCGATAATGTGGGCGGCGAGGGCGGCGTACTCGGTGGCTTTGCCCAGGCGGGAGGGGTGGGGGACCTGTTCACCGAGTGAACGCTGCGCGTCCTCGGGCAGTCCTGCCATCATCGGGGTTTCGAAGATCCCCGGGGCGATGGTGACGACGCGGATGAGGTGGCGCGCGAGTTCCCGGGCGAGGGGAAGTGTTAGTGCCGCAACACCGCCCTTCGATGCGGCGTAGGCGGGTTGGCCGATCTGGCCGTCGAACGCGGCGACGGAGGCGGTGTCAATGATGATGCCTCGTTCGCCGTCGATCGGATTTGTGGCCGAGATCTTCTCTGCCGCAAGGCGAATCACGTTGAAGGTGCCGACCAGGTTGATACGAATTACACGCTCGAAGTCCTCGAGCGGCAGTGCGCCGCTTCGGCCGAGAACCTTGCCTGGGGTGGCGACGCCGGCGCAGTTCACGGCAATCCGGAGGTCGCCCAGCCCGGCCGCGAAGTCAACGGCTCCAGCGATGTCGTCGGCGGAGGTGACGTCGGCTGCGACGAAATGCGCGCCGTCGCCGATCTCGGCAGCGGCATCGGGTCCGCTGGAGGTGGGAAGGTCGATCAGTACGACCTGGGCTCCGCGCCTGTGCAGGGCGCGTGCGGTGGCATTGCCCAGGCCGGATGCGCCACCGGTGACGATAGCGACGGATCCGTCGATGTTCATGATGCTCCTCTGGTGGATGCAGGTGACGCTCCCATTGCGGAGAGCGCTGTGCCGGAATGTTTGATGTCAGGGGACGCGCAGGATCAGGGCGTCGCCCTGTCCGCCTCCGCCGCAGAGGGCGACCGCGCCGGTGCCGCCGCCGCGACGCTGCAGTTCGAGGGCGAGGTGCAGGGTGATCCGGGCGCCGGACATTCCGATGGGGTGCCCGAGGGCGATGGCGCCGCCGTTGACGTTGACTGTTTCGGGGTCGACGCCGAGTTCGCGGGTGGACGCGATCCCGACCGCGGCGAACGCCTCGTTGATCTCGATCAGATCCAACGCGGTCGGTGAGATGCCGGCGGCCTCACAGGCTTTCGCGATCGCCCCGGACGGCTGGAACTGCAGGCCCGAATCCGGCCCGGCGACCATCCCGTGCTCGCCGATCTCGGCCAGCCAGGTCAGACCTTCCGCCTCGGCGCGCTCCTTGCTCATCACCACCACGGCGCAGGCGCCGTCGTTGATGGTCGACGCGTTGCCCGCGGTCACCGTGCCACCGTCACGGAACGCACCCCGCAGCCGTGCCAGGGTTTCGGCGGTGGTGTCCGGCCGGATGCCTTCGTCGCGGCGCAGCCAGGTGCTCTCACCCCTGCGTGCGGGGATCTCGACGGGGACGACCTCGTCGTCGAAGACCCCGCTGTCCCACGCCTTCGCGGCGAGTTGGTGCGAGCGGGCGGCGAACGCGTCCTGGTCCTCGCGGGCGATGACGTCCCGGTCGTTGCCCGCCTCGGTGAGCAGTCCCATCGGCTGGTCGGTGAATGCGTCGTGCAATCCGTCGAGGGCCATGTGGTCGACGAGGGTGACGTCGCCGTATTTGAACCCGCCGCGCGAACCGGGCAGCAGGTGCGGTGCCTGGCTCATCGACTCCATGCCGCCGGCGACGATCACGTCGAACGCGCCGGACCGGATGAACTGGTCGGCGAGGATGATCGATTCGACCCCCGACAGGCACACCTTGTTGATGTTGAGCGACGGCGTGCTCATCGGAATGCCGGCCTTCGCGGCCGCCTGACGAGCGGGCATCTGCCCGGCACCGGCGGTGAGGACCTGGCCCATGATGACGTACTCGACCCGGTCCGGGGCGACACCGGCCTTGCCGAGCGCCCCCTCGATGGCGATGGCGCCGAGGTCGGCGCCGGAGAATCCGGCGAGTGAGCCCTGCAGCCGGCCGATCGGAGTGCGGGCGCCGGCGACGATCACGGAGGTGGTCATGTGCGGAAAGGCCTTTCGGGGTGGGTTCGTCAGTTCGCGGCGAGGGTGCGGCTGATGACCAGACGCTGAATCTGGTTGGTGCCCTCGAAGATCTGGGTGATCTTCGCCTCGCGCATGTACCGCTCGACGCGGAAGTCGCGGGTGTAGCCGTAGCCGCCGAGGACCTGCACGGCGTCGGTGGTGACCTTCATGGCG
The DNA here is from genome assembly GCF_017068395.1 of Rhodococcus pseudokoreensis. Taxonomy (NCBI): domain Bacteria; kingdom Bacillati; phylum Actinomycetota; class Actinomycetes; order Mycobacteriales; family Nocardiaceae; genus Rhodococcus; species Rhodococcus pseudokoreensis. The sequence continues at coordinate 2,994,651 of NZ_CP070619.1, forward strand.
GCGTCGGTGGCGACGAGCTTGGCGACGGACGCGTTGCGGGAGTACGGCAGACCGGCGTCGCGGCGGCGGGCGGCGTCGATGTACGTGGCACGCGCCGAGTCGACGGCGGCGGCCATGTCGGCGAGCAGGAACCCGAGGCCCTGGTGGTCGATGATCTTCTTGCCGAACGCGGTCCGCTCCTGGGCGTAGGCCACGGCCTCGTCGAGGGCCGCCTGCGCGAGGCCGACGGCGACGGCGGCGATGCCCAGCCGGCCGGAATCGAGTGCGCTGAACGCGATCTGCAGACCCTGCCCCTCCGCGCCGATGCGCCGTTCCACGGGCACGAAGGCGTCGTCGTAGTGCGCGGACGTGGTCGGCACGGCGTGCAGGCCCATCTTCTCCTCGGGCTTGCCGAACGTCAGCCCCTCGGTGTCCTTCGGGACCAGGAAGCAGGAGATCCCCTTCGAGCCCTCACCGGTGCGGGCGAAGAGGTTGTAGAAATCGGCGATGCCGCCGTGCGTGATCCAGGCCTTCGCGCCGTTGACGACATACCCGCCGTCGGTCGCGGCGGCCTTGCAGGCCAGGGCGGCGGCGTCGGATCCGGCCTGCGGCTCGGACAGGCTGTAGGCGCCGACGGTGTTGCCGCCGAGCATGTCCGGGAGCCACTGCTGCTTCTGCTCGTCGGTGCCGAATGTCATCAGCGGGTGGCAGGCGAGGCTGTGGACGCTGACCGCCACCGCGACGGCGGCCCAGCGCGCGGCGATCTCCTCGAGCACCTGCAGGTACACCTCGTACGGCTGCGCGCCGCCGCCCCACTCCTCGGGGTACGGCAGGCTCAGCAGTCCGGCCTCGCCGAGGGTGGCGAACACGCCTTCGGGGTAGGTCTCCGACTTCTCGTGCTCGTCGACGATCGGCGTCAGGACCTTGTCGGCGACGTCGCGCGTGAGCTGGATCAGGTCACGGGCTTCGTCAGTAGGCAGCAAACGATCGACGGCCACGGTGTCTCCTCGAGAAGGCTACGGAAAGCAGTACTGGATTACGGCCCAGAGTACTGATTACCAAATAGTACTGCAAGGCACCTCCCAGTACTATTTCTGTCATGGAGCAGCCCACCCGACCCGGTTTCGCCACCCGACGGCGCACCCAGCTCTTCGACGCCCTCGTCGACCTCTTCCTGGTCGAGGGGTTCGCGCACCTGACGCTCGACGAGATCGCGAACCGGCTGCGCTGCTCGAAGTCGACGCTGTACACCCTCGCCGGCAGCAAGGAGCAGCTGGTCCGGGCCGCCACGGTGCACTTCTTCCGCCGCGCGACCGAGGACGTCGAGTCGCGCATCGAACAGATCGGCGGGGCCCGCGAGCGGATCACCGCGTACCTGTCGGCCGTCGGCAACGCCCTCGCGGCCGCGTCCGACCAGTTCATGGCCGACCTCGACGCCTTCCCCCCGGCACGGGAGGTGTACGAACGGAACACGCAATTCGCGGCCGGCCGCGTTCAGGAGTTGATCACCGAGGGCGTCGCCGCCGGCGACTTCCGCGACGTGCACGCCGCGTTCGCAGCCGACCTGGCCGCGACGATGATGGTGCGCATCCAGCAGGGCAGTGTCCATGCGAACACCGGACTCGACGACGCGAGCGCCTATCGCGAACTGGCCTCCATCCTGACGGCAGGTGTGAGCACATGAGCCTTAAGACCCTCAACCTTTACGGACACCCACCCGCGAGGAGTTGAGTGCTCGGATACCGGTCCAGGAAACCGTGCACCTCCACCCAGTTCCGATACACGGCGGTGAGTCCGACACCGGATTCGGTGGTGACGCGCACCCACGGATTCAGACTCCCGGTTCGGGGACAGCTCAGGTCGACCCCATCCGCGGCACATCTGGGAGGATATCCTGGGGCGAGGGCGTGGCACGGTTTCGAGGCCGCGCATGGAGTGGAATGCCGGTATCGGATGGTTGAGCCCGACCCGTGCGAGACACAACGTGGTGTAATTCCTGGTGCCGAGGCGGACCTCGAGGCCTCTGGTTTCGGCGCCCCCTGTGAGATCGGGCGGGGCGGATTCGGGGTCGTTTACCGGTGCACGCAGGCAGCGCTCGATCGCACCGTCGCTGTGAAGGTACTCACTGCGGACTTCGATGAACAGAACCGTCAACGCTTCCTCCGTGAAGGCCGGGCGATGGGCCGGCTCACCGGTCACCCCAATATCGTCGGAGCGTTGCAGGTCGGAGTCACCGAGCACGATCGATTGTTCGTTGTGATGGAGTATCACCGGCACGGGTCATTGGACAAGCACATCCGCGGAGTCGGTCCGCTACCGCTCGAAGTCGCACTGCGCCTCGGCGTCAAACTCGCCGGGGCACTTGAAACCGCACACCGGCTCGGTATCGTGCACCGTGATGTGAAGCCTGCGAACATCTTGTTCGACAACTACGGAGAACCGCGGTTGACGGACTTCGGTATCGCGCACATGACCGGGGGTTTCGAGACCGCCACTGGGGTGATCACTGGTTCACCGGCATTTACGGCCCCGGAAGTGCTCTCCGGGCGTTCTCCGAACCCAGCTTCGGACATTTACAGTTTGGGCGCGACTTTGTTCTGCGCGATCACCGGACATGCCGCGTTCGAACGCCGCCAGGGTGAGCAGTTGGTGGCGCAGTTCCTGCGGATCACGACTGGACCTGTCCCGGATCTGCGTGAGAACGGTGTGGCCGGCGATGTGGCTGCGGTCATCGAACGGGCCATGGCCTCGGGTCCACAGGACCGCCAGCTGACGGCCGCGGCACTGGGTGAGGACCTGCGTACCGTGCAGCGCCGACACGGTTTTGCTGTCGACGACATGGCCGTACCGGGCGACGAAGCGACGCCGGGTGTGCTCGTGCGGTCCCGTTCCGGACGAGGACACGATGATGGTCCGGCCCATAAGACCCCCGAGGGGAATCTGCCCCTCGAGTTGACCAGCTTCATCGGCCGCCGGACCGAGTTGGCGGAGACGGCAAAACTGCTGCGGTCGTCTCGGCTGGTGACGCTGACCGGGATCGGCGGGGTCGGTAAGACCCGTCTGGCGCTTCGTGCGGCCGCGACCACGGCCGCATCCTTCCGTGACGGCGTGTGGTTGGTCGAGCTGGGTGACTTGCGGGACGCGGTCCTTCTCATCGAGGTGGTGGCCGCGCGGCTTCGCGTGCGTGAACGCGCACCCCGATCCATCAAGGATTCGCTTGTCGAGCATCTCGCGCCCCGGCAGGTGTTGCTGGTTCTCGACAATTGCGAGCACCTGCTCGATGCTGTCGCCGGGCTGGCCGCAGACTTGCTGCACGCATGTCCGCACCTGCGGATCCTCACCACGAGTCGGGAACCGCTGGACATCGGCGGCGAAGTCGTCTTCCGGGTACCGCCGCTCACGGTCCCCGATCGAACCTCGTCCCTACGCGGTATCCCTCGCTATGACGCGGTGACGTTGTTCCGCGAGCGCGCCGTAGCAGCGGTTTCCGATTTTGCGGTTACCGACGACAACCAGGCCGTCGTGAGCAGCATCTGCCGCAAACTCGATGGGATGCCCTTACCGATCGAGCTGGCCGCCGCAAGGATCCGAGTGATGTCGCCTGAACAGATTCTGCAGCGGCTGACCGATCGGTTCGCCCTTCTGACTACGGGTCCGCGAGGTGCACCGTCACGTCAGCAGACGCTCAGATTGTCGGTGGACTGGAGTCACGAGCTGTGCTCGGACCACGAGCGGTTAGCGTGGTCCCGACTGTCGGTGTTCGCTGGAGGATTCGAACTCGATGCAGCACAACATATTTGCTCACTAGACGGAGGAATCGGTGACACCGTCGATGCCGTCACCGCTCTCGTGGACAAGTCGATCTTGTTGCGAGAACAGTCCGGAACTGTCGTGCGGTTCCGGATGCTCGAAACCATCCGCGAATACGGCCGAGCGAAGGCCCGCCAGAGCGGCGAATATCTGGCACTACGATCTCGACACAGCAACTGGTACGACCAGGTGTGTCGCGCGGTGGAATCGGAATGGATCGGTCCGGGGCAACTGGACGCGATTGCTCGTCTCGATCGCGAACAGCCCAACATCCGGGAGGCACTCGAGTATTGCCTGAGCTCCGCCGACAACCGGTTGGTCGAGACGGGGTTGCGCATCGCGACGGCCATGCACCTGTTCTGGAGTATTCACGGCGCCCTCAGCGAGGGCCGTCGATGGCTCGACCGACTACTCGCGCACCAGTCGGCGCAGCCGACAACCAGCAGGATCAGGGCCCTGTATGCCGACAGTGTCCTGGCCGCGCTGCAGGGCGAAATCAGCGCGGGCACCGAACTGGTCGAAGAAGCTCTTGCTCTCGCCAACCAGCTAGCGGGGTCCGAGATGAAGACCCTGGTCCTGTTCGCCCGCGGGCGTTTGGCGCTATTCGGCGGTGACACCGCCACGGCATGTGCGCACCTGAGCCAGGCATTGACCGAAATTCGTCGCGTAGGCGATCGAACATTGCTGGTCGCCGGTCTTGCACTGCTTGGGCTGGCGCACGAAATTCACGGGGAGAGTACCCACGCTGTCACCTGCTACGAGGAGGTCCTTGCGGTTACCGAGGCGAGCGGCGAGTCGGTGTACCGCTCGTACTCGCTGTGGGCTCTCGGTGTCGCGCAGTGGCGCCGGCACGAGCACCCGCAGGCGGACCGTTACCTACGGCAGGGACTGCGCTTGGCGCATCGCGTGGGCGATGCGGTCTGCTCGGCGGCGTGCCTGGAAGCGTTGGCCTGGCTCTGCGGTAGCGAAGGGGACCATCGGCGCGCCGTGACACTGCTCGGGGCGTCCGAGGCGGCGGGAACCGCGGTGGGCAGCTCACCGGTGTTCTTGGCGGATATGCAGGTCCTGCACGACACATGCGCGCAGAATGCCCGCCTAGCTCTCGGTGACGGGTCCTTTGATGTGGCCTACCGGGCCGGTGCCACTCTCGGCCTGGCCGGCGCCGTCGGCTTCGCTCTCGACGAGCCTGGTCCTGCGGCAACGATTGGGACCGACCAGGCCGTGTTGACGAAGCGGGAACGTCAGGTCGCCGATCTGGTCGCCCGAGGCTTGACCAACCGTGAGATCGCAACCGAACTCGTGCTCTCCGCCAGGACCGCACAGGGGCACGTCCAGAACATCCTCGTCAAACTGGGTTTCACCTCACGCGCTCAAATCGCGGCGTGGGTGGCGAGCCTCAGGGAGTAGCGGCAACCCGCGCGGGCGTCCGGCACGTCCTCGTTTGACGGGCCCGCTTCCAACGGCCAGTCATGTGGTGCGATTCAGTGGTCGTTGGCGTACTTCGGCTCGAGGATGCGCGCGAGCAGATCGAGGGTCCTGTCAACTCGGGCGTGGTCCTCGGTGCTGATGATGTCCATGACGAGTCCGGTCAGTGTATCAAGCAACAGGGTTGCATGGTCAATGGCACTTTCTTCCGAATGCCCTTCTTGCTCAAGTCGTTTGGCGAAGTATGCGACCCAGAAGCTGAGAAGTTCCGGCCTTTTACCAGGTGCGAGATCGGCCTCGTTCGCCGTCATCATGGCTTCCATGTTCAGGCGCGGAAATGCGAAGCGTGAGGGCTCCTCGCGCCACCACCACCACAGTTGACGCACAGACTCGGCGACGGTGATCTCGGGGTTCTCGGCCCGAAGCCCGTCGAGCATATCCAAACTCGACGAACGGGCTCGGGCCAGCGCCGCCTCCACCAATCCCTCTTTCGAGCCGAATTGATACGACAGCGTGTTGGTACTCACCCCCATGGAGGAGGCGAGTTTGCGGAGCGTCAAACCGGACAAGCCGTTCTCTGCCAGGAACCCCACGGCGAGGTCGAGAACTTCCCGCTTTCGACCGGGATCCACAGGTCGCGCCATGACTTCCGTCCTCCTCTACCACTGTTGCCCAAAACTATCAGGGCCATCCAATGGGCGACCGCGCCCACGACTGCGGGTGCGCCTGCCGACTGGTCGGGGTCCATCCGTGATCAACCTGACGTCGGGGCCCGCCTGCACACGCCGCCACCGAATCCGCGTCACGTCACTATCTAACTTCGAACGACGTTGCTCACGAGACCTGAACTGGGCGGTGAACCATTGAGGAGCCGATGCCATGCCCCACACCTTTCAGATCGCGTGATTGCGTCGTCAGTTGCTGGGCAGCGATGCGGCGTCGCTCAAATCCAGCCCGCGGGTCTCCGGTGCCCAGATGAGCGAAACGACGAATCCGACAGCGGTGATGGCCGTGGCGATCAGCATTGTCACGGAGGTTCCCAGATTCGCCAGAGAGAGGGGGACGAGGACGGTACCGATCGCGGCACCGATCCGGCTCAAGGCGGAGGTAAGACCGACGGCGGCACCGCGAATGTGCGTGGGAAACAGTTCGCTCGGATAGACCCAGGTAAGGATCTGGTTGCCGCCAGCCGCCACGGCGTAGACGGTGAAGAGGACCGCGATCCATAGTGCCGGTACGTCGGGGAACAGTCCGATGACGAGCAACGCAGCCCCTGACCACAGGAAGCTGTGGATCAGCATCGATCGCCGTCCCATCCGGTTGACCAGAAGCAGGGCGATGATGCAGCCCACGAGGAAGATCGCCTGGATGGCCGCCGACCCGACGGTGCTCGCGACACCGTCGAGATTCAACCCGGCCAGAATCTTGGGGCCGAAGACGGAGATGGCGAAGACCGGGATGATGGCGCACGTCCAGAAGGTCGTCACGAAGACCAGTCGTGTGGTGTATCCGGATTTGAAGAGCTCGCGGATTCCGACGTTGGATGTCTGCTCCTGTTCGGTCGGCAGCACCACGCCGGGACCGAATACCTTCGTCATGACAGCGGCAGCCTCGTCGGTTCGCCCCTGGTTGGCGAGCCAGCGAGGCGATTCGGGGGTGCCGTACCGGAGGATGCCGAGCAACAAGGCCGGGGCCGCTCCGCTGGCGAGCATCCACCGCCAGGCGTCGTCACCGGTCATCAGGAGCAGCTCACCGACGAGGTAGGCGGCGACGCCGCCGGCGAAGAATGCGGCGATCAGTGACCCGATGAAGGGACCGCGGTACCGCTTGGGCGTGAACTCGGTGAGCAGTGAGGACGCGATCGGGTAATCGGCGCCGAGCGCGATACCGATCAGCAACCTCATCACGATGAGGGTGACCGCATCGCCGATCCAGAAGTGCGCGATGGACAGGACCGCGATGGCGATGAGGTCCCAGTTGTAGAGCTTCTGACGGCCGAATCGGTCGGTGAGGTACCCGCCGACGCCTGCTCCGATGAAGATTCCGACGAGAGCCACGGCCCCCACCACGCCCTCGATCGCGGCGGTGAGCTGCAACTGCGGTGACAACTGGATCATCGCCACACCGATGATCGCGAGGATGTATCCGTCGAGGAACGGGCCACCACCGGTGTATACGGCCAATCGCAGGTGGAACCAACTCAACGGTGCGTCGTCGAGTGTCGTCGGCGCGGACTCCGCGACGACGGCAGCCCTGTTGCTGGCGGGGTTTGGTGGAACCATGGTCATGAATTTTCGTCCTGGTGAGTAGATGAGGTGAAGGCACGGCTGCTCGGTGCCGCCGCAGACGGTCGGCCATGTCTTCGGACCGCGCTGACAACTGGCTGAGCGGCACGGATCCAGAGTTTTTGTAACGCTTGATACGATCAAACTTCAGTGTGCTCGCCCTCACAGGGCCTGTCAAGCTCCCGAGGGGGCTGACGGTCGGCGCGCAGCGAGTGTCACGAGTGGACCGATTTGAGCAGGCATCAGCCGTGGAGCCCGAGCCCTGCGCAGCCTGCGCAGCCGTCCGAGCTTCGCCCACCCACCTTGACTGTTAAATCCCTTGGCACACAACAACGCAACTCCGCCCTTGCGTTCGTACTTGCAGGTCGGGGCAGTTGACATCGACTGTGACGTCGCGCACACTCATGGTCTCGTAGCGAGTGTTACAAAAACTTGGACCTCCGCACTCGATACGACTTCGCAACCGGAAACGGGCCTCCCTCGATCTCGGGCGCCGGGTGACTGCGCTCGAGGCAGAGCACCCCCGTCCGGGACAATTCCCGCAGGAGAAACTTTCATGACCGTGGCACAACCCCAGCCATCCCCCAATGCGGCGTCGAATAGCCACCTGAACACGACGACGCTCGACGACGCTCCACTGCACCGCTTCCACTACCGCCTGCTGCTCTGCACCGGCGGTGGGCCGTTCATAGACGGATACATCCTTGCGATCATCGGCGTCGCAATGATTCAGATCGGGCCCCGGTTCGAGTTGAGCCCCCTCGTCGAGGGACTTGTCGGCGCCACTGCACTAGTGGGCATCTTCTTCGGAGCCGCACTCGGCGGTTACCTGGGCGACCGCTTCGGGCGTCAGCGAATCTACAACTGGGACCTCATCGCCATCGCGGTGCTCTCGGTTGCCCAGTTCTGGATTACGGACGCCATCATGCTGGTCGTCGTTCGCCTCTTGATCGGCATCGCCATCGGGGCCGACTACCCCCTGGCATCGTCACTGATGACCGAGTTCAGTCCCAAGCGCTACCGGGGCCCGTTCCTCGGCATCCTGATCGCCGCATTCTTCGCCGGCGGCGCTGCCGCGTACCTCGTCGGTGAACTGCTTTTGCCAACCGGTGACGACGCCTGGCGGTGGATGCTGGCCAGTTCGGTCGTCCCGACCGCGCTGATCGCGCTCGCACGACTCAAGACGCCCGAGTCGCCCCGCTGGCTCGCCAATCAAGGTCGAGACCACGAAGCCGCGGCTGTCGTGACCAAGGTGTTCGGCCCGGGCGTCGTCATGCCACCTGCGACAGTGGACGAAGCTAAGTCGAGCGTCGGGTTCGTGGCGCTGTTCAGATCGGGATACGGCGGTCGGCTGGCATTCGTGACGACCTTCTGGACCTGCGCCATCATCCCGGTCTTCGCCATCTTCGTCTTCGGTCCGCAGATCCTCGCTGCGATGAAGCTCGAAGGTAGCGCGAGTACCGTCGGGTCGGCGGCCATCCAGGCGATCTTCCTCGTCGGCTGCATCATCGCCCTGCTTCTGGTCAACCGGATGGGACGGCGCGCCGTCATCATCCACAGCTTCCTCTGGTCGGGACTTGCGCTGCTGCTGCTCGGTCTTTTCCCAGGCTCGACGACCCTCATGATCGCGGCCCTGTTCGTCATCTACGCTCTCGCCGCAGGCGGAGCGCAGATCCTGTGCTATGTCTATCCGAACGAGCTGTTCCCCACACACATTCGCGGTGCCGCTGTCGGTCTTGCCTCCGCCCTGAGCCGGATCGGTGCCGCGATCGGCACCTTCCTCGTCCCCCTGTCTCTGACGACTCTGGGCACCTCCGCGACATTGCTGATCGCCACGGCCATCACCGCTGTCGGACTCGTCGTTTCGCTCATCTGGGCACCGGAGACCCGCGGACTGGATCTGGCCAAGGCCGCATCGATCAACACCGATCGCGATCGCACATCGAAATGATCTGACGGTCGATGCCGTGGTGGTCTTCCCCGAGCCTGGGCTCGGGGAAGACCACCACGATGCGCTGGGTGGGGTGCCTCACAGATCCCGAGGACACTACCCGCCAATTCGATCAGAAGGCAGGACGTCTAGGACGATGCCGAATCTCGTAGTCGCTCGAGCAGCGGAGCCATTCGATAGGGGATCGCTTCCCTCATGATCACCGAGATGGCGGTGCGTTCGACCCCGGGCACGGCCAGGATCGCTCCCGCGACGCGGTAGAGGTCGTCGGTGTCGCAGGCAACGACCTTGATGAGCAGATCGGCATCGCCGGACATCCCCACAGCCTCGACGACCTCGGGGATCAGATGCAGTTCGGCAATCGCTTGCTCGAGCCGGCGCTGATCGACGACTGCGGTAACGAAGGCCTGCAGCGGATATCCCAGATCCCGGGCGCTGACACAGCGATCGATCGGCAGGAGCACCTTGTCGGTCTCCCACCGAGAAACCCGGGACTGGACGGTGTTGCGTGCCAGATTGAGAAGGGTCGCGAGCTGCACGCCTGTTGCTCGTGGAGTCGCGCACAGCGCCAATAGAATTCGCGCGTCGGTTCGGTCCAGCTTAATCATCATTTTGCCCGCTGTGTGCAGTGGTGGTCGGATGTGGCGACAAGTACTACCCACCGCGGCCGCGTTCCCGTGAACGATCGGGAACGCGGCCGCGGTGGGAGTTCGGTCAGGCCTGCTCGTGGCAGTATCTGTTCTTCGTCGGTGGGCGCCGTCGTCCGCAGGGGCCCGTGGGCGACCGCTAGACCAACGCCGGATCACCGGAGGGCACGTCGGGTCGTGCGATGCCCAGGTGACTACGCAAGGTGTTGCCCTCGTACTCGGTGCGGAACAGGTCTCGTTTGCGGAGCTCCGGGACGACGCCGTCGACAAAGTCGGTCAGGCCGGTCGGGAGGAAGGCCGGCATGATCATGAAGCCGTCCGACGCGCCGGCGGCGTGCCACTCCTGCAGGGAGTCGGCAACGGTCTCCGGCGTTCCGATCACGATGCGGTGCCCATACGCACTCATCACTTCCTTGTAGAGCTCACGCAGGGTCATGTTGCCCTCACGCGCCATGTTGATGATGAGCTCTTGGCGGCTGCGGTACGCGTTGGTCACCGGAATGTTGTCCGGGAGGGGTCCGTCGAGCGGCAGGTTCGTGACATCGAAATCGAGCAGCTGGGACAGGCGAGCAAGGCCGATCTCGGAGTGAATCAAGTCTTGGAGTTCGCTGTACTTGCGCTTGGCTTCCTCCATGGTTCCGCCGATCACCGGATACACGCCCGCGATGACACGGAAACTGTTGGCATCGCGCCCGCGACGCTCGGCGCGTTCACGAAGACCCTTGTTGAATGCGACTGCACCGTCGAGGTTCCGCTGTGCCGTGAACACCATCTCCGCAACATCGGCCGCCAGGTCGAGACCGTGCTCCGATGACCCCGCTTGAACGATCACAGGATGACCCTGTGGCGACCGAACGACGTTCAGAGGGCCTGCCACCTTGAAGTGCTTGCCCTCGTGATTGAGACGACGGATTCGCTCGGGATCGAAGTAACGCCCGGATTCCTTGTCCAGGACGAAGGCGTCATCGGTCCAACTGTCCCACAGGCCCGCGGTGACCTCACAGAATTCCCGGGCACGCTCGTACCGGTTCTCGTAGGTGACATGCTCGCTGAGGTTGAAGTTGCGCGCCTCCGCCGGGACATATGAGGTCACGACGTTCCAACCGCATCGGCCACCGCTGAGGTTGTCGATCGAAGCCAGCTTGCGTGCAATGTGGTAGGGCTCGTTGTAGGTGGTCGTCTGAGTGGCCACCAGACCGATTTCCTTGGTGGTCACCGCAAGAGCCGACATGAGTGTCAGTGGCTCGAACTGGTAGACGACCGGATCGCGACTCAAGATCTCGTCGGTCGCGTCCGGCGCGCACAGCTCGTCAGCCAGGAAAGCGAAATCGAACTTGGCACGGCTGGCGTCATCAACGATTTGACGCAGTTGTTCGAAGGTGGCGCCGGCATTGGAGATCGCGTCCGGATGGCGCCATCCGGCCACGTGAGCGGTAGTGGGGCTGAGTACGACCCCGAGGTGCATTTGCTTGGGCTGGGTGTAGGTCACAGTGAGTGCTTTCTATGAGGCCGATCACTTGCGAGTTATAGTAACAAATGTTTCAATAACCCTCAAGGAGGGACAGCCGACGCCAGAAGGCGCGCTTCCCGCCGGTGCTACCGCTCGACGAGAAGCAGGCAGAAACGGAGAGAGATGATGCGCCTTCTCAACTACGAAATCGTGCCGAGATTGGGTATGAACCGATGAAAGTTACTGTTGTAGTGGGGAATCCAAAATCGGGTTCGCGCACGCTCGCTGCTGCAACCGAGCTGGCCGAACTCCTGGCCGGGAGCAGGCCGAGCACAGTGATCGATCTCGTGAACTTCGGCCCGAAGTTGCTCGATTGGCAGGATCGCTCGGTGTCCGAGGCCGTCGAGGCGGTCGGCGGCTCGTCGCTTCTGGTGGTCGCCAGTCCCACTTTCAAGGGAACGTACTCCGGGATGTTGAAGCTCTTCCTCGATCGGTTTCCGAATGATCAGGGACTGCGGGGTGTTTCTACGGTTCCTCTCATGTTGGGGGCGGCGTCCACGCACGCGATGGCGCCTGACCTGCTGTTGAAGCCCGTGCTGGTGGAGTTGGGCGCCACCTGCCCCGGCCCAGGTCTCTACGCCCTCGACACCGAATACAACCAAGCCGGCACTCTGACGTCCTACGTGACGCGATGGGGTGCTGCGATCTGCCGCGCAGCGAAGGAGAATCACTGATGATCACCCTGACCGGAATCGAAGACGCGCAACTGCTTCGGCAGACGTTCGGGTGCTTCCCCAGCGGAGTCGTGGCGTTGACCGCAGTCATCGACGGCGAACCTGTGGGACTTGCGGCCAGTTCGTTCACCTCCGTCTCGCTGGAGCCACCACTGATCTCCGTGTGTATCGCCAGCACATCGACGACATGGCCGCGGTTGCGCCAAGCTCCCCGAATCGGGGTCAGCGTGCTCGGCGAAGGCCATGGTTCGGCATGCCGACAGCTTTCCTCCAAAACGGGCGATCGTTTCGCCGGTGTCGACCTCGAGGTCACGGATGAAGGCGCCGCCTTCGTCGACGGCGCGACCGCGTTGTTCGACTGCTCCATCGAAACGGAGATCCCGGCCGGCGACCACGACGTGGTTCTGATGCGTATCCACGCCCTGCATTCCGACACCGATACCTCTCCTCTGGTCTTCCACGGGAGCAAGTTCCGGACATTGACTGCCTGAAAAGCCCCTGTACAGAGAGGTGGACGCGATGATCGGCTCAGTCGCTCGCTACTACTCCCCCGATACCTCCCGGCACCCGAGCGAGGCGGCCGCCGAACTCGGACTCCGGCATCTCGCCGAGGGCGGCACAATCCTGCTGTGCAATCGCACGCAGGTTGCCCTCGTGTTCGCGGCACCGGCTGCAAGTCCAGCTCAGATGGCCTTCGCGATCCGCTACTCGTCCGGGTTCGTGCAAGTCGCCCTCCCGGCCGAGACCTGTGACCGGCTGCTCATCCCCGAAGCCAGCGCCATGAACGCCGGGATGAGCTCTACTGCAATCGGTCAATGTGTCGCAGTCGACTCTGTCGACCGCATTACCACCGGAATTTCCGCCTTCGACCGATCCCAGACGGCGCGTGTGCTCGGGAACCCGGGCTCGTCCCGACACGATCTCGTCCGCCCGGGGCACCTGGTACCCGTCCGTGTATCGCCCCACGTGTCGGACACCGAGATCCCGAAGCTGGCCCTCGATCTGACCATGCGGGTGGACATGGCCGGTGCTGTGTTCGCCGATCTCGTCAGCGATCATCTCCAGATCCGTCAGGCAGATGAGGCCGACGCTCAGGTGTTCGCGGCGGAACACCAGCTACCGCTGGTGACCTACGCACGCGGACGGGAAACGTGGGTCACGGATCATCTGACTTAGCCCGACCGGTTGAACCCAGCCAGCGGAGGCCACTGAAATCGAAGGCTCTGGCGCTGCCGGATCCGGCGATGACGGCCTCGACCTTCTCGGGGCAGTTCTTCGCTCATGGTCGTTCCGAACCGGGAGTGGAACCGGTTACGACACGAACCCACGACCTGCAGTTCGCGCAACGACCACCCTGGTGGTGGTCCGGGCTCTGCGCAGACTGCTCAGACGACAGACCAACACTTGTGCAACACCATCAACGGCTGGTTGTGTGACGCCCACTGCGCGACACACAGCATGTGCCCTGCCGCAACACAATCCCTTTCGAAGGATGTTCCCTTGTTTGACACTGACGAGATAGTTCAGCTGATCACCGAAACCGGTCAGCGGCGCACCCATCCCGACTTCTCCGCCTGGGTGGAGGACATCGACCTCACCGAGCTGCGCGCACTGTACGAGGACCTGGTCGTGGTGCGACGCATCGACGCGGAGGCGACCGCGCTGCAGCGTCAGGGCGAACTGGGCCTGTGGGCGCCGCTGCTGGGGCAGGAAGCGGCGCAGGTCGGATCGGCGCGCGCACTCGATCCCGGCGACTTCGTCTTCGCCAGCTACCGCGAACACGGAGTCGCGTATTGCCGCGACGTCGATCCCACCCACATGCTCCGGTTCTGGCGGGGGTCGACGCACTCGGGCTGGAACCCGTTCGACTACAACATGACAACCCCGGCGATCATCGTCGGCGCGCAGGCGCTGCACGCCACCGGGTACGCGCTCGGCATGCAGTTCGACGGCTCGGACGGCGCCGCGATCACCTACTTCGGCGACGGCGCGACCAGTCAGGGCGACATCTCCGAGGCCTTCGGATTCGCTGCGAGCTTCAACGCACCGGTGGTGTTCTTCTGCCAGAACAACCAGTGGGCGATCTCCGAACCGGTCAGTCTGCAATCGCGGGTGAGCATCGCCGCGCGGGGCCGCGGGTTCGGTGTCCCGAGCGTGCGCGTCGACGGCAACGACGTCCTCGCCGTGATCGCCGTGACCCGGGCCGCGCTCGAACGGGCACGGGAAGGCAGCGGACCGACGCTGATCGAGGCCGTCACCTACCGGATGGGCCCGCACACCACCTCCGACGACCCGACCCGGTACCGCCCGGCCGCGCTCGACGAGGAATGGAAACGCAAGGACCCACTCGACCGCATCCGTGCCCTCCTCGACTCGGCGGGTGCGATCGACGACACGTACCTCGCCGCGGTGCAGCAGCGCGCCGACGACACCGCCGCCGCCTTGCGCCGCGGATGCCTCGAGACCGTCGAACCCGAGCCGATGTCGTTGTTCGACAACGTCTACGCCGAACCCCATCCCCTCGTCGACGAAGAGCGGCGTCAGTTCGCCGCCTACCTCGACAGTTTCGAAGGAACCGACGCATGAGCACAGCCATCTCCGCGGCCGCCCCGACCACGCTCCCGCTCGGCAAGGCCCTCAACGCCGGCCTGCGCCGCGCCCTCGAGAACGACCCGAAGGTCGTGCTCCTGGGCGAGGACATCGGCAAACTCGGCGGTGTCTTCCGCATCACCGACGGACTGCAGAAGGACTTCGGCCCCAATCGCGTCATCGACACCCCGCTCGCCGAGTCCGGGATCATCGGCACCGCAGTCGGTCTCGCGATGCGCGGCTACCGACCGGTGTGTGAGATCCAGTTCGACGGGTTCATCTACCCCGGCTTCGACCAGATCGTCTCGCAGGTCGCCAAACTCCACTACCGCACCAGCGGCAACGTCAAGATGCCGATCACCATCCGCGTCCCCTACGGCGGCGGCATCGGCGCCATCGAGCATCACTCCGAGTCCCCCGAGGGGTACTTCGCCGCGACCGCGGGTTTGCGGGTGGTGACCTGCAGCAACGCATCCGACGCGCAGACGATGATTCAGCAGGCCATCGCGTCGGACGATCCGGTGCTGTTCTTCGAACCCAAGCGGCGCTACTGGGAGAAGGGGCAGATCGACCCGGCCGCCGAGACGAGTCCGCTGCACCGGGCCCGGGTGGTCGCCCCGGGCACCGACGTCACCGTCGTCGCGTACGGGCCGCTCGTGACGACGGCGCTGCAGGCCGCAAAAGTCGCTGCGGATGAGGGTCGTTCGGTCGAAGTGATCGATCTGCGGTCCATTTCCCCGCTGGACGTCGACACCGTCGCCGCGTCCGTGCAACGCACCGGCCGCCTGGTGATCACCCACGAGGCGCCCGTGTTCCTCGGGATCGGCGCCGAGATCGCCGCCCGCATCGGTGAGCGCTGCTTCTATCACCTCGAGGCGCCGGTCGCCCGCGTCGGCGGGTTCACCGTCCCCTATCCGCCGGCGAAGCTCGAAGAGCACTTCCTGCCGGACGTCGACCGCATCCTCGACGCCGTCGACCGCACCTTCACCGCGTAGGACCAGGAGTTCCCCCATGCCCACCATCAAGACATTCCTGCTGCCCGACCTCGGCGAGGGCCTCACCGACGCCGAACTGCTGACCTGGCAGGTCGCGGTCGGGGACACTGTGACGCTCAACCAGATCATCGCCGAGGTCGAGACCGCGAAGGCCTCCGTGGAGTTGCCCTCGCCCTACGCCGGCACGGTCGTCGCGTTGCACGCCGAGGAAGGGAGCACTGTCGACGTCGGCAGCCCCTTCATCGACATCGAAACCGCTGATGAAGCGGGCGGACCCACAGCTGTGCCTTCCTCCACCAGCAACGGTGAGTCGGGAGAGCCGGGCGGCCGCACCCCCGTTCTTGTCGGTTACGGGGTTGCTGCAGAAGGCACCACGCGCCGGGCTCGCCGGTCCGCGACGCCGACCCCACAACCAGCCGCCACGACCGCGGCCCTTCCCTCGCGGACACCGCAGTTGCCGACACGGCCGTTGGCAGCGCCACCCGTCCGCTTCACTGCCAAGCAACACGGCATCGACCTCGCCGATGTCGAGCCGACCGGCGGACAAGGACAGGTGACCCGAGGCGACCTCGAACGGTTCCTGACCTCCATCGGCACCGAGCCGGCGGTCACGGAGAGTACCGATCAAACCGCACCACCCAACGCCGAGGAGGAGCGCACTCCGATCAAGGGCGTGCGCAAGCACACTGCCGCGGCGATGGTTCGGAGCGCCTTCACCGCACCGCACGTCACAGAGTTCGTGGACGTCGACGTGACACCGACCATGGATCTGCTCGACGAGCTGCGAGAGAACAAGTACTTTGCCGGGATTCGGCTGACTCCGCTGGCGTTGGTGGCCAAGGCATTGCTCGTTGCACTGCGTACCAACCCCACATTGAACTCGTCCTGGGACGAGGAGGCACAGGAGATCGTCACCAAGCGATACGTCAATCTCGGTATCGCCGCAGCGACTCCTCGCGGGCTGATGGTGCCCAACATCAAGAACGCACAGGCCCTCGGCCTGCGCGAACTGGCTGTCGCGCTCAAGGAGCTGACCCTCACGGCCAAGGAGGGCAAGACCGGTCCCGCCGACCTCGCCGACGGCACCATCACCATCACCAATGTCGGTGTGTTCGGAGTCGATGCCGGAACACCGATCCTCAATCCCGGAGAAGCGGCGATCCTCGCCTTCGGCTCCATCCGCCGGCGCCCCTGGGAACACCGCGGTGAGATCGCCCTCCGGTCGATCACCACACTCAGCCTGTCCTTCGACCACCGCCTCGTCGACGGCGAGCAAGGATCGAAATTCCTCGCCACCATGGCCGACATCCTGTCCGACCCGATGAGCCTGATCGCACTGAGCTGATGGCCCTTCGAAACGTCACCGACGAAGAACTCGAGCGCCGCCCCACCATGGGCTGGCAGATCGCAGAGCGGTACGTGGGAAACCACGTACGTGTGCTGCGAACCGACGGGTGGAACACCGAGCAGTGGGCGTTGATCCGGATGGTGGTGCCCTCCATCAGCGGAATCGCCTGGTTGATCGAATACCACAACGGAGACACCGACGTCGTACCGGTGTTCACCAACCGAAACCGGTTCGCCATCGTCAACTCGGCGCACACCTCACACCTCCAAGGAGCAGCACGTGACTGACAATCCCGACGTCCTCATCCTCGGCGGTGGATCAGGCGGCTACGCTGCCGCCTTCCGCGCCGCTCAGCTCGGCAAGACCGTCACCCTGATCGAAGAGGACAAGGTCGGCGGCACCTGCCTACACCGCGGATGCATTCCCACCAAGGCACTCGTCCACGCCGCCGAGGTCGTCAACACCGTCTCCCACGCCAGCAGTATGGGGATCGGCGCCACCCTCGGCGATATCGACATCCCCGCAGTCCACAAATACAAAGACGGCATCGTCGACCGACTCTACAAAGGACTGCAAGGCCTGGTCCGAAGCCACAAAATCGACCTCGTATCAGGAACCGGTCACTACACCGGCAGCACCACCATCCGCGTCAATGACCGCACAATCACCGGTCGAGACCTCGTGTTGGCTACCGGGTCTCACGTTTGCAGCCTTCCCGGACTCGAGATCGGTGGTCGCATCCTGACCAGTGACGACGCCCTGAGATACCCCACTCTGCCCGGCCGCGTCATCGTGCTCGGCGGCGGCATCATCGGCGTCGAGTTCGCGAGCATCTGGGCAGCGCTCGGTGCCGAGGTCACCATTATCGAGGCACTACCCCGACTAGTGGCCGGCGAAGACGAGTGGACGTCTAAGCAACTCACCCGGGCCTTCCGGAAACGCGGGATCACCACCTTGACCGACACCCGATTCACCAGCGCCGAGCAAAGCGACAACTCCGTCACCGTCACCGTCGAATCCGGCCAAACCATCGAAGCGGACGTACTGCTGGTCGCGGTGGGGCGAGGACCTCGCACAGCCGGTATCGGCGCGGCAGAGAACGGCATCGACCTGGACGATCGCGGCTTCGTCAAGGTGGATGGTCAACTGCGCACCAATGTGCCGAATGTGTATGCAGTCGGCGATATCGTCGCCGGCCCGCAACTCGCCCACCGCGGCTTCCAACAAGGACTCTTCGTCGCCGATGCGATCGCGGGAACCCCACGTACGCCCGTCGAGGACCAGAACATCCCTCGGGTCGCGTACTCGCAGCCGGAGATCGCATCCGTCGGTCTGACGGAGGCGCAAGCAGCTGAACGGTACTCACAGGTCACGACATCCGTCTACGACCTCGCCGGGAATGGAAAGAGTCAGATTCTCGGCACCAGTGGTGGTGTGAAACTCGTTCGCGCCGACGGGGGTGCCGTGGTTGGGATTCACATGGTTGGAGAACGGGTCGGCGAACTCATCGGGGAAGCCCAACTCATCGTCAGCTGGGGTGCCTACCCTGACGAGGTGGCCCAGCTCATCCACGCCCACCCGACCCAGGCAGAGGCGCTCGGCGAAGCCCATCTCGCCTTGGCCGGCCAGCCGTTACACGCCCACGGTTAGAGGAACCGACCGGACCCAACCGCACCACACCCCAGCCCGGACGGCTCTGCCGATCGCGTCCGCCACCGCGAATCAGTGCGTAGAGCGGTCGATGTCGAACACTTCCTCTACGAGGAAGATAAAGTCCGGTTTGCCGTTGTTTGCCCGCAAACAACAGCAAACCGGGCTTTTCTGTTTTCCGCAGAATGCCCAAACGGCGTCCTATCTGCGGGCACCATCGCCACCAGATGCATCGAAAGCTGATGCCATCCCGGGCTGGCCCCGGCCGACGCCGGTCGTCGCCATCCACAACACCACCTTGGGGCCGGCATTGGGCGGCACCCGGTTCTACCCCTACGCCAACGAAGCCGCCGCGCTGACCGACGGCCTTCGTCTGTCTCGGGGAATCACCTACAAGGCGGCGGTAGCCGGGCTTCCGCTTGGTGGCGGCAAGGCTGTCATCATCGGAGATCCCTGTCAGCACAAAACCGAAGCGCTACTCGAAGTGTATGGGCGGTTTGTCGATACGCTCGGCGGCCGTTACATCACCGCCGGTGATGTGGGCACCACATCTACGGACAGGGACGGCATCGGCCGGTGCACCAACCACGTGGACGCGCGGACGACCAGCGCAGGCGGAACCGGTGACAGCGCACCTATGACGGCTCCGGGCCGGCCGCTGACCCCGGAGTGGGTACTCCCCCGGCACCCTCGTGAACCTGTGCTCCCAGCATGTAGGCACGCCACACGGACAGCGCCGACACCGACCGCGACAACGAGAACCCGAGCAGAATTCACCTTCGTCTCGGCACCCGTTTCCGGCGAACGTCAGCGCTTCGATGTGGTGCCGGCCCGTCGTGACGGCTCAGGCATGGTGGAACGCGTGGGGCGTGATCCGCCGCAAGCGTGCCCGGCCGCTGGACGGCTGCTGTTGTTTCTCGTCCTCGTCTTTTCCGTTGTCCGGTTCGGCGTCGACGGTGGATTCCGCCGGGTGGTCGTGCCCGCGATAGCCGATTCTCTTCACACCGGCGACCAGGTGCCCGCCGCCGGATACGACGTTCGCGCGGCGCGAGCGGAGGCGGTCGCGGAACGAAGCGATGTGCTCGCTGGTGGCCTCGGCTTCGGCCTTGGCCGCCGTGACGTCGAGCAGTTCGTCCCGAACCGAGTCGCCGAGTTCCGTGATGTCCGGAGACGAAGCGAGGAGTTCGGATCCCTGGGTGAGCAGCTCCTGTGGCCCACTGGGGGATCGCCCGCCCGCCCCGGCGAGTTTCACGGCCATCTTCAACTGGTGTGTGCGCCCGAGCAGGTATCCCGCGCCGACCGCGGCCCCCAACTCGACCTTGGTTTTAGTTTTCATGAATTTCATGATCGAACCTACTTGCTGTGTGTCGTCGCCACGCGCTGCGTCGACGGCAGCAATATGGCGCGTCGGTGCACGCGGGGTGTGTGTATACCGCGACTACCCCAAGTCGCCGGCACCCAACCGCCACCGACTCGGCCGAACCGATCAGCCGGTCCCGAACGACCCTTCGAGACGGTTCCGTGAACCGGGGTGGACGAGACGCGCGGCGCTGACGAGTCCTCGGGACGACCAGGTGCGGCGCCGGATCAGCAGGCAGGGTTCGGACCGCTCGATGTGGAGGAGCCGGCATTCCTCGGGCGATCCGAGGATCGCTTCGACGACGTGCTCGCCCCTCGTCAGCGGAGCTTCCACGCTCAGATAGTGATTGGGCGTCTGCTGGGTGAAGTCCTGATCGAGATACCCGGGCGCCTCGGCCGGATTGACGAACCGGTCTTCGAGCTGGATCGGTGTGTCGTCCTCGTAGTGGATCATCAGGGAGTGGAACACCTTGCCGCGGATCGAATCCCGGATGAAGGCGTTGGCCGGGTCGGCGTCTTCCTCACGCACGTACACGACTTCGGTTCGGTGACGGTGGCCGCGTTGCTGGATCTCGTCCGCGATGTTCTTGACCTCGAACAGCGGCGACGCCGTCTTCGTGGCCGCCACGAACGTGCCCACACCCATCAGGCGCACCACGAGACCCTCGGCGCTGAGTTCACGCAACGCGCGGTTGATGGTCATGCGGGACAGACCCAGGGCGCCCACCAGCTGATTCTCCGAGGGCAGCTGATCGCCCTCCTGCCAGCGGCCGGCGTTGATCTGCGACACGATCAGGTGCTTGACGCGTTCGTACGCCGGGGCCGACTCCGTCCCCGGTCCGTTGTACAACGCAGCAAGCTCCGCGTCGACTACTGCGATCTCTACCACTGACACCCATTCCTCTGCGGCACCGACGAACTTCCCGTGCAGTCGGCCTTTTGCAGTCTATCGGCCGACTGCACGGGTAAGCCGCAATCGCGCGGTGCGCCCGATGTCACCTCACCATGCTGCGAAGTTGCCTGGTCGCGACGGACAGGGCGGCCAGGTCGTGCTCACCCGATTCCGTGACGGCGTCGAGAGTGTGGCGGGCCCGCGCCAGCCGGGCCGCGTTGCGGTCCTCCCACTCCCCGATCTTCTGTTCCGCGGTGTCCGCGACTTCGCTGCCCGCGATCACGTCGAGGCACAGGGCCCGCACCGTGTCGTACAACTCGTCGCGCAACGACAACCGGGCCAGCGCGTTCCACCGCGTCCCCCGTCCCAGCTGCGAGACCCCCACCAGGAGGTGCACCAGCCCGAGGCACTCCCCGAGCCGGTAATACACCTCGGCCACCTCGCGGGGGTCGCGTTGGGTGATGTCGGCGATCTCGACGATGTCGAGCAGCGCGAACCGGTCGAGCAGCAGTTGGACGCGCCCGGCCAGGTCGGCGGGGACACCGCGGGCCACGAGCGCGGCCGTACGGCTGCGGAGACTCTCCGCGTCCTCCCCGCACAGCCAGCCCGCGACGTGCGGGGTCAGGTCCGCGACCCGGTCACGGAATCGGCTGATCTCCGCCCCGACCGCCAGCGGCTGGGGCCTGCGGGTGAGCATCCACCGCGACGCCCGGTCGAGCAGCCGCCGGGTGAACAGCGTCAACTCGTCCGAGAGCGCGGCGTCGAGGTCGGCGTCCCGGATGTCGCGGCGCAGCGACGGCAGGTCGAACACCTCCGAGACCACCGCGAACGCGCGCACGGCATCGGCGCCGCTGGCACCGGCCTCCTCCCCCAGCCGGAAGGCGTACGTGATGCCGCCGTTGTCGACGACGTCATTGGTGAGGACCGTCGCGACGATCTCCCGGCGCAGCGGATGTTCACCGATGGCATCGCCGAACGACTCCCGCAGTCTGCGCGGGAAGTACCCGGCGAGAGCGTCCGCGAACGCCGGGCTGTCCGGCAGGTCGCCGGCCAGCAGATCCGATTTCAGCGCCAGTTTGACGTGCGCCATGAGCGTCGCAAGTTCCGGCGACGTGAGTCCCGCCTCCGCGCGTTCCCGTGCGGCGATCTCCTTCCGGGACGGCAGCACCTCGATGGCGCGGTCCAGACCGTAGCGGCCCTCCAGGTGGCCGATGAGCCGTCCGTGCACCGCGAGCGACGCGGCGGCGTCGGCCCGGCTCGTGCCCAGCACGTCGTTCTGGGCGACGTTGTCGGACAGCACGAGACGTGACACCTCCCCGGACATCTCGGCGAGCAGACCCGCGCGATCCTCCGCGG
Source organism: Rhodococcus pseudokoreensis (assembly GCF_017068395.1). Taxonomy (NCBI): domain Bacteria; kingdom Bacillati; phylum Actinomycetota; class Actinomycetes; order Mycobacteriales; family Nocardiaceae; genus Rhodococcus; species Rhodococcus pseudokoreensis. The sequence goes on from NZ_CP070619.1 coordinate 3,017,121, forward strand.
CGAGACGGCCGCCGCTGACGAGGGCGTCGAGCAGGACCTTGATGTTGACCTCGTGGTCGGAGCAGTCCACGCCCGCCGAGTTGTCGAGAGCGTCCGTGTTGATTCGACCGCCGTTGCGGGAGAATTCGATGCGTCCCAGCTGGGTGAGGCCGAGGTTGCCGCCCTCACCGATCACCCGCGCCCGGACGTCGGCGCCGTCCACCCGCACGCCGTCGTTGCCCTTGTCCCCCACGTCGAGGTGGGTTTCGGTGCCCGCCTTCACGTACGTGCCGATCCCGCCGTTCCACAGCAGATCCACCGGCGCCCGCAGGATCGCGCGCACCAGGTCGGGTGGCGACAGTTCGGTGGTCCCGGGTGCCAGCCCGAGCGCGCGCCGCGCCTCCTCGCTGACCGGAACGCTCTTCCGCGACCGTTCCCACACACCGCCGCCCGCGCTGATCAGGCCGGGTGCGTAGTCCACCCACGACGACCGCGGCATCGCGAACAGCCGTTCCCGCTCCGCGAAGGAGGTGGCCGCGTCGGGGTTCGGGTCGAGGAACACGTGCCGGTGATCGAACGCGGCGATGAGCCGAATGTGCGGGCTGGCCAGCATTCCGTTGCCGAACACGTCGCCGCTCATGTCGCCGATCCCGACGGCCGTGAACTCCTCCGACTGGGTGTCGATGCCCATTTCCCGGAAGTGCCGTTTCACGCTCTCCCACGCGCCGCGGGCGGTGATGCCAAGCGCCTTGTGGTCGTAGCCGACGGATCCGCCGGACGCGAATGCGTCACCGAGCCAGAAACCGTACTGCGCCGCAACGTCGTTCGCGATGTCGGAGAACGTCGCGGTGCCCTTGTCCGCGGCGACGACGAGGTAGGTGTCGTCGCCGTCGTGCCGCACCACCCGCGGTGCCGGGATCACGGCACCGCTCGCGAGGTCCACGTTGTCGGTGACATCCAGCAGTCCGCTGATGAAGCTGCGGTAGCAGCGCACGCCCTCGGCGCGCTGCGCGTCCCGGTCCCGCGCCGCGTCGCCGGTGGGGGCCGGCGGACGGGCGACGACGAACCCGCCCTTCGCGCCGACGGGCACGATCACCGAGTTCTTGACCGCCTGCGCCTTCACCAGGCCGAGTACCTCGGTGCGGAAATCCTCCTTGCGGTCGGACCACCGCAGGCCGCCCCGCGCAACAGCGCCGAACCGCATGTGCACACCCTCGACCCACGGTGAGTAGACGTAGATCTCGAAACGCGGCCGCGGCTGCGGCAGTTCGGGGATCCGCTGCGGATCGAATTTGAACGACAGGACCTCCCGTTCCTTACCCGCGCAGACATAGCGGTTGGTGCGCAGCGTCGCGAGGACCACGTTGAGGTAGGCGCGCAGGATGCGGTCGGCGTCGAGACCGAGCACGTCGCCGATCGCCGTTTCCAGCGAGCCGGTCAGGTCACCGGAGTCCGCCGCGGCGTCCGGATCGAATCTCGCGGCGAACAGCCGGATCAGCGCCTGCGAGATTTCCGGATGATCGCCGAGGACCGTCGCGATGTGGTTCTGGCTGTACGGGAACCCACCCTGCCGGAGGTAGCGCGCGTAGGCCCGCAGCACCTCGACCTCCCGCCAGTCGAGGCCCGCCCGGAGTACGAGTTCGTTGAAACTGTCCGTCTCCGCCCGAGATTCCCAGGCCGCGGCGAACGTTTCCGTGAAGCGGTGCGGCAGTGCGTCGTCCACCGGCCCGGCCGCTGCGTGGCGAATCCCGAATTCGTACATCCAGCAGACGGTTCCGCGACTGTTCGCGACCGTGTACGGGCGCTCGTCGAGAACCGCGACACCCATGCTCTGCAGAATCGGGAGCACGTCGCTGAGGGAGGCGGGGGCGCCGCCGACGAAGAAGGTGAAACGCCAGTCGGCGGCCTGCGTGTCGAGCCGCGTCTCGATCGCCCCGTCCGTCAGTGTCTCGAACACCGCCAGGTCCGCATGGGCGCGCTCGGTGTCGAAGTCGTGCTTGTACACCGCGGGGAAGTGCTCCGAATAGTGCGCGAGGAGGTCGCGTTCGGCGGTATCGCCTTCGTCCCGGAACCGGTCTTCCCAGGTCCGGCAGGCCCGGGCGATCCGGCGCTGAATGTCCAGGCGCCGCGTGTCCGTCACTGCGGTGTCCGCGGGGACGCGCATCGTGAAATGCACCATCGCCAGCGGGTACTCGGACACGTTCGTGGTGTATTCGACGGCCGTGCCGTTCAACTCGTCCAGCAGGACGTGCTGGGCCGCGAGGCGTGTCCGCGTGTTGTACCGGTCGCGGGGAATGAACACCAGCGCCGACATGCTGTCGCCGGGGTCGTCCGTGCGCAGGAAGAGGTGGATGTGTTCACGCGCGGTGATGCCGGCGACCTCGGTGAGGGCCGAATGCAGCGAGTCCGGGCTCGCCGCGAACAACTCGGTCAGCGGCAGCGCCTGCACGACCTGCAGCACTGCCTGCCCGGAGAAGGAGTCGATGTCGAAGCCGGCGCGGTCGAGCAGGGCCCGCACCCGGCGGCCCGCACCCGGAATGTCGAGGACGTTCTCGTGCCTGCCCGCGGGCGTGAACACGCCGACGAAGCGGTGCTCCTCCCCCGCGGCCCGGACGCCGACGAAGGACGGATACGACGAACGGTGCACGGACACCGGGAGCGCCGCCTGCCCGATCGCCAGGACCGGACCGGATTCGGTGGCCGGCGCACGATCGCCCTCCCGGTCGTGAAGGACGCCGAGACTCTCCCGGGGTGCGCCGTCGGCGTCGTATCGTGCGTATCCGAGGACGGTGAAGTTGCCCGCTTCGCACCAGCGCAGGAAGTCGGCGGCCTCCCGGAGTTCTTCGGACCGCGCGTCCTGCCCGGCCTGCGCGTCGAGTTGCTCGGACACCTGGATCTGCAGTTCGCACATGCGCGCCAGATCCGCGTTGACCCGGCGCACGTCGGCGAGGACGGCGGTCAGGGATTCGACGAGTGCGGCGATGACCGTCTTGTCGGTGTCGGAGCGAAGCCCCACGTGGATCCAGGACTCCGCCGTCCCCGCGTCGGTGGCCGGACGCACGTCGGTGAGGGTGCCCGACTCCGTGCGGCGGGCGGCGACGACCGGGTGCAGTGCCTCCTCGATGGGGGCGCCGACCCGGGCCGCGGTCAGGAGTACCGATTCGACGAGCAGCGCCATGTCGTCGGTGACGATCTGCACGGCGGGTCCGATCCCGCTGGGGTCCGTGGCGTCGATGCCGCGCACGACCGCGGTCCCGGGGATCCGGTGCCGTCCCGTCTCGAGATGAGTGTTGGCGATCCGATCACGCGCCTCGGGATCCGCGTTGTCGGCGTAGGGGTAGCCGGCGGTGCCGAGGTAGAGGTCGAGGAAGCGCTCGCGCGCCTCCTGGTCGGAAAACAGCTGCTCATCACCCTCGAGCGGATGTGAGGACGTCGAAATTACTCTCATGTCAGTACCTTCCGTCGGGAGCATCGGGACTCCCGGCTGGTGCAGTGGCGGGCCGGCACGCTTCTCGGCTGGGTCCTTGGAGAACGCTTGACAGGGGGTTGTCTATACAGGACTATACATCTAAGGCGATAAAAAACGTGAGTCAGAGCACACTGGATTCAGGACATGGGACAGAGCACCCGGGACCGACCAGAAGCTGCCGGACTCGTCACAGAGAGAACTAAGGCCATGACACACGAGGGACCTCCCGAGATCAGCCTCGCGCCGGAGCGTCGCACCATCGACGTCGTTCCGGACGACGAGCGCCACGGATCTCCGCGCAGCCAGTTCACGCTCTGGTTCGGCGCCAACATGCAGATCACCGCGATCGTGGACGGCGCCCTGGCGGTCGTCTTCGGCGCCGACGCGCTGTGGGCCATCGTCGGCCTGCTGATCGGCAACGTCTTCGGCGGTGCCGTCATGGCCCTGCACTCCGCTCAGGGGCCGCGCCTCGGGCTGCCGCAGATGATCTCGAGCCGGGCCCAGTTCGGCGTCCTCGGCGCCGTGCTCCCGCTCGTCCTCGTCGTCCTGATGTATCTCGGCTTCGCCGCGACCGGCAGCGTCCTCGCCGGTCAGGCCGTGAACGAGATCCTCCACATCGACAACGCCACCGTCGGCATCCTCATCTTCGGCGCGATGACCGCGTTCGTGGCGGTGACCGGGTACAAACTCATCCACGTGGTCGGCAAGATCGCGACCGTCGTCGGCATCATCGGCTTCACCTACCTCCTGATCCGCTTGTTCGCCGAGTACGACGTGGCCGCGTTCGTCGGGATCAAGGGCTTCGACATCGTCACGTTCCTCCTCGCGATCTCGCTCGGAGCCGGCTGGCAGCTGACGTTCGGACCGTACGTCGCCGACTACTCCCGCTACCTGCCGCGCTCGACGAGCGAGCGGAAGACGTTCTGGTCGACGTTCGCGGGCAGTGTGATCGGCTCGCAGTGGTCGATGACGCTGGGCGCGCTCGTCGCCGCCGTCGCCGGCGACGCGTTCCTCAGTGACCAGGTCGGCTTCATCGGCGAACTCGCCGGACCCGCCGTCATCGCCCTCATGATCTACCTCGTGATCCTCGTCGGGAAGCTCACCGTCAACTGCCTCAACGCGTACGGCGGATTCATGTCGATCCTCACCACCGTGACCGCGTTCAACGGGCAGTCCCGCATCTCGACCCGGGCCCGCTCCCTGTACATCATCGGGTTCGTCGCGGTGTCGATGCTGATCGCGATCGGTGCGAGCGCCGACTTCCTCAACAACTTCAAGAACTTCGTCCTCGTGCTGCTGATGGTCTTCACGCCGTGGAGCGCCATCAACCTGATCGACTACTACCTCATCTCCAAGGAGCGCGTGGACATCCCGGCCCTGTACGACCCGGCGGGCCGCTACGGCCGCTGGAACAAGACGGCGATGAGCTGCTACGCCATCGGCGTCGTCGCGCAGATCCCGTTCCTCGCGCAGAAGCTCTACACCGGCCCGGTGACGGACATGCTGGGCGGCGCGGACATCTCATGGATCGTCGGCATCGTCTTCACCGCCGCGATCTACTACCCGCTCGCGAAGCGCAGCAGCAACCCGCCCCCGGCCATGATCTACCCCGAACACACCGCCATGGCCGATACACGACAGTGAATCACGCTGAACCCCAAACTCTTCCACCCTTCTCGTTCGACCATCAAGGAGTACACGACATGACCACCACGACGCCTCCGGTTTCCGGACCCCGCCACGTGTCGGCGCCCCGCGGCACCGAACTGACGACCCTCGGCTGGCAGCAAGAAGGCGCCCTGCGCATGCTGATGAACAACCTCGACCCCGAGGTCGCCGAGCACCCCGACTCGCTCGTCGTCTACGGCGGCACCGGCAAGGCCGCGCGCAGCTGGGAAGCGTTCGACGCGATGGTCCGGACGCTGAAGACCCTGAAGTCGGACGAGACGATGCTGGTGCAGTCCGGCAAGCCGGTCGGTGTGTTCCGCACCAGCGAGTGGGCGCCCCGCGTCCTGCTCGCGAACTCGAACCTGGTGGGCGACTGGGCCAACTGGGAAGAATTCCGCAAGCTCGACGCCCTCGGCCTGATCATGTACGGGCAGATGACCGCCGGATCCTGGATCTACATCGGCACGCAGGGCATCCTGCAGGGCACGTACGAGACGTTCGGCGCCGTCGCCCGAAAGCGGTTCGGCGGTTCGCTCGCCGGCACCATCACCCTGACCGCGGGACTCGGCGGCATGGGCGGCGCCCAGCCCCTCGCCGTGACGATGAACGACGGCGTCGCGATCTGCGTCGACTGCGACGTCACCCGCATCGACCGCCGGATCGCGCACAAGTACCTCGACACCAAGGCCACCGACATCCACGACGCCCTGCGTCTGGCGACCGAGGCCCGCGACGCGAAGCGCCCGCTGTCCATCGGCCTCGAGGGCAACGCCGCGGAGATCTTCCCCGAACTGCTGGCCATGAACGCGCCCATCGACATCGTCACCGACCAGACGTCGGCACACGACCCGCTGTCGTACCTGCCGCTCGGCATCGACTTCGCCGACATGAAGGCGATGGCCGACAAGGACCCGGTGAAGTTCACCGAGGACTCGCGCGCGTCGATGGCCCGCCACGTCGCCGCGATGGTCGGCTTCCTCGACAAGGGCGCCGAGGTGTTCGACTACGGCAACTCCATCCGCGACGAGGCCCGCAAGGCCGGCTACAACCGCGCATTCGACTTCCCCGGATTCGTGCCCGCCTACATCCGTCCGCTGTTCGAGGAGGGCCTCGGCCCGTTCCGCTGGGCCGCGCTGTCGGGCGACCCGAAGGACATCGAGGCCACCGACAAGGCGATCCTCGAATTGTTCCCCGAGAACGAGCACCTCAAGCGCTGGATCACGATGGCAGGTGAAAAGGTGGCCTTCGAGGGCCTGCCCGCCCGGATCTGCTGGCTCGGCTACGGCGAACGCCACAAGGCCGGCCTGAAGTTCAACGAGATGGTGGCGTCCGGTGAGCTGTCCGCGCCCGTCGCCATCGGCCGCGACCACCTCGACTCCGGATCGGTCGCGTCGCCGTACCGCGAGACCGAGTCGATGCTCGACGGCTCCGACGCGATCGCCGACTGGCCGCTGCTCAACGCACTCGTCAACACCGCGTCGGGCGCGTCGTGGGTGTCCATCCACCAGGGCGGCGGGGTCGGCATGGGCCGGTCCATCCACGCCGGCCAGGTGTGCATCGCGGACGGCACCGACCTGGCCGCGGAGAAGTTGGAGCGGGTCTTGACCAATGACCCCGGCATGGGCGTCATCCGGCACGTCGACGCCGGCTACGACCACGCCGCCGACGTCGCCCGCGAGCGCGGCGTCCGCGTGCCGATGTCCGAGGGATGACCAACCGCCCGAGCGACCGTATCTTCGAACCACTGGAAGGAACAGCAGTGACAGCGAACACCTCCCGCTCCACAGCGCTGACCGGCATCGGCACCCTGGTGACCAACGACCCGACAGTGGGGGAAGGTCCGCTCGGGCTGATCCGCGACGCCGCCGTCGTCTTCGACGGCGGCGTGGTGGCCTGGGTCGGCAGCACCGACGCGGCGCCTGCCGCGGACGTCGGGCACGACCTCGACGGCCGGGCCGTGCTGCCGGGCTTCGTCGAAAGCCACTCGCACCTGGTGTTCGGCGGGGAACGCGCGGAGGAATTCGCCGCCCGCATGGCGGGGCAGCCGTACGCGGCGGGTGGTATCCGCAACACGATCGAGGCGACGCGGAACGCCACCGACGAAGAACTGCAGGCGAACACGCGGCGGCTGCTGGACGAGTCGCTGCGGTCGGGCAGCACCACCGTGGAATGCAAGACCGGCTACGGCCAGACGGTCGCGCACGAACTGCGCAGCACACGGATCGCGGCGTCCCTCACCGACGAGGTGACGCTGCTCGCCGCGCACGTTCCGCCGCCGGAATACGCGGGCCGCGCCGACGACTACGTCGCCATGGTCTGCTCGGAGATGATCGACGCCTGTGCACCGCAGGCGAAATGGATCGACGTGTTCTGCGAGACCGGCGCGTTCGACCGCGATCAGGCCCACGCCGTACTCACCGCCGGAATGGCGAAGGGGCTGATCCCCCGCGTCCACGGCAACCAGCTCCGCGAGGGGCCCGGAGTCCAGCTCGCCGTCGAACTCGGCGCCGCGTCCGTCGACCACGTCTGCTACACCACGCAGGCCGACATCGACGCGCTCGCGCAGAGTTCGACGGTGGCGACCCTCCTGCCCGGCGCGGACTTCTCGACCCGCAACAAGTACCCCGATGCCCGGGCCCTGCTCGACGCCGGTGTCACGGTCGCGCTGGGCGCGGACTGCAACCCCGGCACCAGCTACACCACCAGCCTGCCGTTCTGCATCGCGATCGCGGTGCGGGACATGCACATGACCCCGGACGAAGCCATCTGGGCGGCGACGGCGGGCGGCGCCCGCGCGCTGCAACGCGCCGACGTCGGGGTCCTGCGTCCCGGAGCGCGGGCCGATGCCCTCGCCCTCGACGCGCCGTCGTACCTGCACCTGGCCTACCGGCCCGGCGTCCCCCTGGTCAGCGATGTGTGGCGGGGCGGCGAACTCGCCTGGTCCGCGCACGTCGGTCACGAGAAAGCGGAGGCATTGCGATGATGGAGAACCTGTTGATACCGCCACCCCCCTGGGTCGGCAGGATGGACGGCACGTCGAGTCACCACCTCCGCTGGCACCAGGCGGTGACCCCGCTACGGGACGGCGCCGAGCCGGGCGCCTGCGTGTTCATCGGATTCTCCAGCGACGAGGGCGTGGAACGGAACAAGGGGCGCCGCGGGGCGTCCCGCGGTCCGGACGCGCTGCGGAGCGCGCTGTCGTCGATGGCGCTCGCCGAACCGCTCCGCGCGTACGACGCCGGCACCGTCGCGGTCACCGACAATCGTCTCGAATCCGGGCAGGAGGCGCTGGGCGCGGTGGTTGCCGCGACGCTCGACGCCGGCCAGTTCCCCGTGGTCCTCGGCGGCGGCCACGAGGTGGCGTTCGGGACGTACCTCGGTCTGGCGCAGGCCGCGGTCCGGACCCCGCGCAAACGGGTCGGGATCCTGAACCTGGACGCCCACTTCGACCTGCGGTCCGATCCGGTGCCGAGTTCGGGCACACCGTTCCGGCAGATCCTCGAACGGGAACATGCGGCGGGCACCACCCTGCAGTACTCCGTGCTCGGCATCAGCCAGCCCAGCAACACCACCGCCCTGTTCGACACCGCACGCGGATACGACGTCCGGTACCTCCTGGACGACGAGTGCTCGGTGTCCGACCGGCACCGAGTGGCCGTGTTCGTCAGCGAGTTCCTGTCGGACGTCGATCTCGTGTACCTCACCATCGACCTCGACGTCCTGCCCGCCGCGGTCGCACCGGGCGTGAGCGCTCCCGCCGCGTACGGGGTTCCCGCGGAGACGATCCAATTCGTGTGCGACGCGGTCGCCGCCAGCGGAAAACTCGCGGTCGTCGATGTCGCCGAGCTCAATCCGTCATTCGACATCGACAACCGCACCGCCCGCACCGCCGCCCGGTTCATCCACCGGATCGCCACCAAACGCATTCCGATCGTCGGCTGAGGTCGCCCGGGCAACCTGCGCTCAGACCTCCCGCAGCACTGCGCGCAGGCGGGTGACGAACGCGGCCGGGTCGTGGGCGAAGCCGATGTGATCACCCGGGAACAGCGTGGGCTCGACTCCCAGTTCGGCGGCGAGCGCCCGCGACGTCCGGTCGCAGAGTTGACCTCCCGACTCCTCGCCGACACCGACCACGACGCGGGTGGACGCGGAGCGCAGCGCGGCGACGTCCGGGCACCAGCGGGTGGTCGGGCGCAGCATGTGCGCGTGCTGGAAGTGATCGTCGGCCTTCGCCTGCTCGTCCCGCTCGCCCCCGACCATCTGCTGGAACACCTCCTCGGGCAGGTGGATGTTCGCCAGATCCAGGAACTTCCTCCACGCCCCCACGACGTCCCCGCCGAGGTGGGCGTCGATGATCTCGTCGGTCTTCACGCGCAGTTCCTCGCGGTCGTCGAGCAGTTCGTCCAGCGGCGGCTCGTGAGCCACCACGGTGTGCACCAGTTCCGGATGCGCCTGCACGAGCGCCAGCGCGCTGACGGCGCCGCCGCTGGAACCGAACACCACGGCAGGGCCCGCGTCGAGGTGCGTCAGCAGCCGGGCGAGGTCGTCGGCGCGCATCTCCGGGGTCGAATCGCGGTCGCGGTCGTCGACCGGGCTGCGGCGGATGCCCCGCGGGTCCGTCGTGAGCACGGTGTATTCGGCGGCCAGCAGTTCGGCCGCGGGCCCGAATGAGTCGGCGTCCATCGGGGCGCCGACGAGCACCACGACGGGCCCCGACCCCCGCACCTCGTAGTACAGCCTGGCACCGGGAACGTCGAGGGTCCGGGCGTGGGTGGTGGCGGTCGATGCGGAATTCATCGAGTTCTCCTCGTTGCAGGTGATTGTCGGTCGCAGGTAGGACCGCCCCCGACGGGCAGAATCATCGGTCATTTGGGGGAAATTTCTTGCCCATGACCTCGCCTGCGCCCCGGATCCGGAGGATTCGTGGGCCTACCACTGGAAGCACAAGCGGCTAGATGACAGGATGAGATTTACGCGAACGGGATCTCGATGTGAGATCCCGGGCGGCAACTCAGGGAGTGAACGGTATGGCGCAGGGTGTTGTGAAGTGGTTCAACAGCGAGAAGGGCTTCGGATTCATCGCGCCGGACGACGGTAGCGCGGACGTGTTCGTTCACTACTCCGAGATCTCGGGCAGCGGCTACAAGTCGCTGGAGGAGAACCAGCGGGTGGAGTTCGAGGTCGGACAGGGCCAGAAGGGCCCGCAGGCCCAGAACGTGCGGGCCGTCTGAGCGACGACCCGATGACACTGTGACGACGAGGTCGCACCCGAGAGGTGCGGCCTCGTTGTCGTAGCAGGCCCCGGGATCACTGTCCCGAGAGGCCGAAACTTCCCACCTGGCTGCCGCCCACGTAGACGGCCCCGGTGTAGCTCCCGTCGGCATTGGGGGAGATCCTGTCGGTCAGGAACCCCAGACCCGATGGACTGTAATCGATGACGGTGTTTCCGTACCCGTCCTGCGAAGTGGTGCCCGCGAGTCCGGTCAGTCCGAACGCGAAGTTGTTGACGACCGTGTCGCCCTGAAAAGTCTTCCCCTTCCAGATCAACTCTCCCGCGGGTGCGTTGGTCGTTCCCTGATAGGTGCCGGACGGTACCGCGGGTGCGGCCACGCAAGTCCCGGCGCCGACGAGTGCGGCACCGATCGCGGTTCCCGCGATGACGATCCCTCGAGTGATCGCGCGCATCATTCCTCCCGCCGCAGTGGTCGCCTGCCCGGTCGCGTCGGCCGGGTGGCCGGTCCGTGGTGGAGTACCCGCTTCGTTGCCGCGGACACCGGCAGCCCTGGACAAATTCGGCGTTCTCCTTCATAGTCGATATGCCACCAAGTGGCATTGCTATTTCACTAGATGGCAATTTCGATCTTCCGACAGGAGTTCCCGTGACCGATCAGCTGCTCGATGCCGCCGAGTTCCGCGGCGCAGTGCGCGCCTTCGCCAACCGTGAGATCCACCCCGGCGCGGCGTTCCGCGACGAGACGCGGGAGTTCCCGGCGGAACTGGTGAAGCGACTGGGCGAACAGGACCTGATGGGGATCTCGGTGCCCGAGGAATTCGGCGGACTGGGCATGTCCACCAAGACGCAGCTGATCGCCATCGAGGAGGTTGCCCGCACCGACGCCGCCCTCGCCTCGATCTACACCGCGCACTACCTGGGGCTCGAGCCGATCCTCGTCGGCGGTACCGAGGAGCAGAAGCGCCGATGGCTGCCCCGCCTCGCGTCCGGTGAACTGCTCGCCGGGTTCGCCCTCACCGAACCGGACGCCGGCTCCGACATCGCGTCGATGCGCACGACCGCGCGGCGCGAGGACGACGGGTGGCACCTGTCGGGGTCGAAGACGTACATCTCCAACGCCAAGGAGGCCGACCTGGTCGTCCTGTTCGCCAAGACCGATCCGTCGGCGGGCTTCCGCGGCATCACCGCGTTCGTCCTCCCCCAGGGCACTCCCGGCGTGAGTTACTCGGAGCCGCAGGACAAGCTGGGCATCCGATCGGCGCCCACCTACACCGTCTACCTCGACGACGTGGTGCTGCCCCACGACGCCGTGGTGGGAACGGAGGGCCGCGGCGGCAACATCGCGCTCACCGCCCTCAACCGCGCCCGCATCGACGTGGCCGCGATGGCGAACGGAATCGCGCTGCGCGCTTGGGAACTGGGCCGCTCCTACGCGGCCGAGCGCAAGCAGTTCGGACACCCCATCGCCGAATTCCAGGCGATCCAGCTCCTGCTGGGTGCGTGCGACGCACAACTCGTCGCATCCCGGGTCACCGCGGACTGGGCGGCGGACGTGAAGGACGCCGGGGCCGACCTGCGCCGCGCCGCCTCGGTGTCGAAGTACGTGGCCACGGAGGCCTGCTTCTCGATCGTCGACCAGACCGTGCAGATTCACGGCGGCGCCGGATTCATGCGCGAATCCGAGATCGAACGCCTCTACCGCGACTGCCGGATCCTCCGGATCTTCGAGGGCACCTCGCAGATCCAGCTGCTCACCATCGCCTCCAACGCGCCGTCGCCGCGCTCGACCGAATTCTGAGAAGGGCCGACCGCCATGCCTACCCTCCCTCCCCTCGACGGCATTCGCGTCGTCGATCTCTCCCGTGTTCTGGCCGGGCCGTACTGCACCGCGCTGCTCGCGGACGCCGGCGCCGACGTCGTCAAGATCGAGCCCGCCGCCGGCGAGGACTCGCGGCACCTCGGCCCGTTCCGCGACGGCGAGAGCATCTATTTCAACGTGCTGAACCGCGGAAAACGCTCGCTGGCACTCAATCTCAAGGACGAAGCGGATCGGGCGGTCCTGCTCGACCTGATCGACACTGCGGACGTCCTCGTCGAGAACTTCCGGCCCGGCGTGACCACAAGGCTCGGCATCGACTACGACACCGTCCACGCCCGCAACCCCCGGCTCGTCTACGCATCCATCTCCGGTTTCGGGCAGGACGGGCCGCTCGCGGGTGCGGCCGCCTACGACCTCGTCGTGCAGGCGATGTCGGGGATCATGAGCATCACCGGTTCACCCGAATCCGGACCGACCCGGCTCGGTGAATCGTTCGGCGACCTCGTCGCGGGACTGTTCGCGGCGTGGGGCATCAGCTCCGCACTGGTCGGAACCCGCGAATCGGGTGTGGGGCATCATCTCGACGTCGCCATGTTCGACAGCATGCTGGCGATGCTGCCCACCGCGCACAGTCAGTTGCAGGCGTCCGGGGTCGCGCCTGTCGGGGTGGGCAATCGGCATCCGGTCTCCACCCCGTTCGACACGTACCGGGCGTCGGACGGCCTGTTCGTCCTCGCCGTCGCCAGCCAGTCCGGGTTCGAGAAGCTCGCGCACACCATGGGTCGCGCAGACCTTCTCGGCGACAACCGTTTCGCCGACGACACCTCCCGCACCGACCACGAACCCGCCCTGCGCACCGAGATCGAGATCTGGGCGAAGGACAAGACGGTCGCCGAGGTGGTCGCGATCCTCGGCGCGGCCGGACTGGCGACCTCCGAGATCTGGAACGTCGAGCAGGCGTTGTCGTCCGAGCAGAGCAGGCACCGCGGACTCGTCGAATCGTTCGAGCATCCGGTCGCGGGCACCATCGACTACGTGCGGCAGCCGGTCGTGTTCGGCGACAGCACACGCCCCGGGGTCCGGCGCAGCCCGCTGCTCGACGAACACCGGCAGCCCCTGCTGTCCGAGATCTCCTCACGGTAGATTCACGCCGACACCCGCGACCGTCAGGAGACGACCCATGGCCCCCGGAGATGTGACCCGCAGCGCGAGCCGCACCTTCGAACTGCTCGGCGCGATCACCGAGCAGGGCGGGCTGACGCTCGGTGACGCCGCGAAAGCCGCCGGCCTCGCCACGAGTACCGCGCTGCGCCTCATCCGCAGCATGGAGCAGAGCGAATTCCTCGTGCGCGGCGACGACAACGTGTACCGGGCCGGACCGCGGCTTCTGCAGATCGGCGCCCGGGCGATCAGCGACAACCAGTTGCTGTCCCGGGCCCGGCCCGCGATGGTCGCGATTGCGGAGGAAACCCGCGAATCCACGTACCTGTCGACGCACGGGCCGAAGGGCACCGCCCTCTACCTCGCGCAGATCGAGGGCACCCACGCGATCCGGCACATGGGCTGGGTGGGTCAGACGGTGCCGCTCGTGGGCACGGCCGTCGGCGCCGCGCTGCGGGGCGACCTGCAGAGCGAGGGATACGCGATCGCCCACGACACCCTCGAGGACCACTCGACGGGTGTGGCCGCCCCCATCTACGACGCGGTGGGCCGGATCGTGGGCGCCCTCAGCGTCATCGGTCCGACGTTCCGCCTCGACGACGCACTGTGCGCGCAGCACGGTCTCGTCCTGGTCGAACGGTGCCGCGCGCTGTCGGCGGAACTGGGCTCCCCGACCGAGTGATCGCCGCGTGAAACTGGACGACGCCGGCAGGATCGGACCAGGTCGGCGGCATCACGGCGCCCGCCGCACAACACTGGTGCGCCCGCAGTCATCCATTCGTGCGCTGGGGGTCATGGCCCCGCCACCACCTGGTTTCTAGTGTTCTGAATCACAGACGCTCTCGGGTCGCGTACGCCGCTTCCCCGCAGAGCCGTGACGAGGAAGGACGGAAACCGTGGCGACACTGCAGACGGTCCAGAAGATCGGCCCGGTGCTGGACCTGTTCACGGCGACGCGTCCCGAGTGGGGGGTTTCGGAGGTCGCCGCCGCGATCGAGGTTCCCCGATCGAGTGCACACGCGCTGTTGTCGAGTCTGGTGGACACCGGGCTCCTGCAGTGCCGCACACGGGGGCGCTATCGAATCGGGTGGCGGGTGATCGAACTCGGCGAAACCCTGCGCGGAACCGTCGACGTGCGCTCCTGTGCGGCACCCGTCATCGAGAATCTCGTCGAGCGGTATGGCGAGACCAGCCATCTCGCCGTGATGGAACGGTGGCACGTGCTGTACGTCGACAAGGTCGTCGGCACACACAACATCACCGTCCAGGGCGCTCGTGTCGGCGCCCGACTCGACGCTCACTGCACCGCCGTCGGCAAGGTACTGCTGGCAGCCCTCGAAGAGGGCGAACTACGCCGCTACCTGGCCGGACGCGCACTTCGCAGGCATACCCCGTCGACGATCACCAATTCCGGCGCCCTGCTCGACGCGTTATCGGTCGTGCGATCGTCCGGCTGCGCCTACGACCTCGGGGAGGCAGTGTCGGAGGTACATTGCGTAGCCGCTCCGGTGCGGGACGACATGGGTTCGGTCGTGGCGGCGGTGAGCATGAGCGTCCCGGTCACCCGATTCGTACCCAGGAAAGCCGAGCTCACCCGCGCCCTCACTGCCGCCGCTCGGGACGTCACGCACGCAATCGCGGCGTCGACACACGCGACGCCTCAACTCACCCGGGACCACCGGGAACCGGCGCGAGGCCGCTCCCTCGCCTCCTGACCGGCCCCGCCCCAGACCGTCAGTTCCCCGTCCGAACAAAGATCAGAGGTGCCATGGATACCGACGCACGCAAGGCCGCCGACCGATTGCTCGAGGTCTACCGGACCGGCGAGCCGATCGACCCGCTCACCCCGGAACACCCCGACGCGTCGATCGAACTCGCCTACCGCATCCAGCAACTGCAGGTCGAGGAGTGGACCCTGGGCGGCGACGTCGTCAAGGGCCACAAGGTCGGGCTCGCATCGCGAGCCATCCAGCGGCAGATGGGGGTGAACCAACCCGACTTCGGGCATCTGACCGCGAGCATGTTCCACCTGGAGCACCAGCCCATCGCGGCGGAGCGGTTCCTTCAGCCGCGGATCGAACCCGAGGTGGCATTCATGCTGGGCCGTCCCCTCACCGGGCCCGGGGTCACCGTCGCCGAGGCGGTCCGGGCCGTCGACTTCGTCCTGCCCGCCCTCGAGATCGTCGACTCCCGGATCCGTGACTGGAACATCGGCATCTTCGACACGATCGCCGACAATGCGTCCTCCGGTGGAGTGATCCTCGGCAGTCGCCCCGTCGCGCTGAACGACGTGGACTTGCGACTGGCTGGGTGCACTCTCCACATCGGTGGGGAACTCGTGGCGACCGGCGCGGGTGGTGCCGTCCTCGGTTCGCCACTCAACGCACTGGTGTGGCTGGCGAACACCGTGGGGCCGATGGGCGTGACGCTCGAGCCCGGTCATGTTGTACTTCCCGGCTCGATGACCAGGGCATTCCCGGTACGACCGGGAGATTCGATCGTCGCGCAGATCTCCGGGCTCGGCAGTGTGACGGCCGTGCTCGACACGAAGGAGGAACAATGACGGACACGAACACGTGGAGCGCGGCCCGAGTGGCCGAACGGTTGTTGCAGGCAGAAGACTCCGCCACAGCCCTGACGTCAATCAGGGCGGAATGGGACGGCCTCGACCTCGCGACGGCGTACGCCGCCCAGGACCTCGCCCTCAACATCCGGGTGGCGCGCGGTGAGAAGGTCACCGGGGTGAAACTGGGCGTCACGTCGAAGGCGAAGCAACGCCAGGTGGGAGTGGATTCCCCGTCGACCGCCTGGCTGACCGACCGAATGATCCTTCCGATCGGCGAGGCGGTGCCCCGAGCCTCGTTGATCCACGCGCGGGCGGAACCGGAGATCGCCTTCGTGATGGGACGCCGCCTGCAGGGACCCGGGGTCAGCGCCGCATCCGCTCTCGCTGCCGTGGACCATGTGGTGGGTGCCATCGAGATCATCGACAGCCGATTCTCGGGCTACAAGTTCTCGATGATGGACGCCGTCGCCGACAATAATTCGTCCGGCCGCTATGTCACCGGACCGATCAGCCGCAGGCCGGAGGATCTCGATCTCGCGCTCGAAGGGTGCCTGCTGGAAGTGGACGGCGAGGTGGTCGACTCGGCCACCGGCGCTGCAGTGCACGGACATCCGGCCGAAGCATTGGCGTTCGCGGCGAATACCCTTGCCGCACGCGGTCACGCCATCGAGGCCGGCTGGGTGGTGCTCACGGGAGGCATGACCGACGCGGTTCCGGTGAAGCCCGGCGCACGGATCGCAGTGCACTTCACGAATCTGGGCACCGTCACGGTGGCGGGAGGTCACTGATGCCGATCATCGAAGTCACCATCGCCGAGGGTCGTAGCGCCGAGGAGCTGCGAACGCTCATTTCCGAACTCACCCACGCCGCCCACCGTGCGATCGGCACGCCCGTGGCGAACGTGCGGGTGATCCTGCGGGAGACACCGAAGACCCATTTCGCGGCCGGTGACGTCACGCTCGCCGAACGGGAGGTGTCGGCCGCGCAGATCCGGATATCCGGAACCACCGCGGACGTCGGCGGCTGACGAGTCCACCATTGCGATCGGATGGCGAGGCGAGACCGGATTCGGGCTACACAGAGGAGTACCACCCGCTCTTCCCCAGGAGATCCGATGACCCCCAGCAGTCCCGTCACCCTCGCCGTGGAGCCGACCCAGGCATCGCCCGTCCCCGAGCGGATGGCCGACGAGTTGTATCACGACCTCGTGTCCCCGGACGAGGTTCGCCGCCTGCGTGCTCGCGTGCGTGAATTCGCCGCCCGCGCGATCGAGCCCGTCGCGCACCGGATCGCCGGTGGTGATGAGCGGCTGGACGGATTCCCGCGAGATGCGTTCGAAGCCATGGCGGCGGACGGGCTGTTCCGGATCCCGTTCCCGTCCGACGTCGGGGGGAAGGGCTTGGCGCACCCCGCCACCGCCACCGCGGTCGCAGTGGAAGAACTGGCGTACTACTCGAACAGCGTCGCAGCCATCTACGACGTGCACTGCATCCTGGCCGGCACCGCGCTCGACCAGGGCTCCGACGAGCAACGTCAACGCTGGCTGCGGCCGATCGTCGACGGCGAGATCGTGGGCGCCTTCGCGACCAGCGAACCGGGCGCCTCGAGTGACCTCTCCCCCGCCGCCGTATCCACAGTCGCGACCCCGGACGGTGACGGGTGGATCCTCAGCGGACGGAAACGGTGGATCACCAACTCCGTCGTCGCCGGAGTGGTGGTGGTGCTCGCCCGGACGGGAGACAGCCTGACGACTTTCATCGTCCCCACCAGTGCACCCGGTGTCACGATCGGCACCCCCGACCGCAAGCTCGGCAACCGTGGCCAGATCACTGCCGATGTCATTCTCGACGACGTTCGCCTCGGGGCGGAGTCGGTACTCGGACGGGTCGGGGGTGGCCTGCGCATCGCCTTGCAGACTCTGACCTACGGGCGCATCGGAATCGGTGCGGCGGGCGTCGGCATGGCGCAGGCCGCGTTCGATCGGACTGTGACCCATCTGAAGTCACGCCACGCCTTCGGCGCATCGCTTGCCTCGAAGCAGCATTGGCAGTTCGTCATGGCGGACTATGCAGCGGATCTGGAGGCGGCACGCAGCCTGTACATCAAAGCGGCGCTACGCCTCGACGCGGGTGAACGATTCCCCGAGCCCGAGGCGGCAATGGCGAAGCTGCGAGGTACCGATCTGGCTGCGCGGATCGCCCGAGATGCCGTGCAGGCGTTCGGTGGACTGGGCTTTGTCCGCTCGCTCGGCGCCGACGACACCGAGGGGCCGGTGGAGGCGATCTACCGGGACAGCAAGATCGGCGAAATATACGAAGGTGCCAACGAGATTCAACGGTGGGTCTTGGCGCGACAGATCTTCGGGCGCGAGCACACCGGATAGACGCAACGGAAACCTACCAGTCTGTTTCCGTTTCGTTGGCGAGCCTCCGGTTCACCAGAGGGCTGCGGCTGCTTCCGTACTGTTCCCGGAAATGTGCGGGACTGGCCCCGAAACGCTTGCGGAACGCTCGACTGAAGTGGGAGACATCGCGGAAACCGACGCGGTCGCTGATCTCGGCGACCGTGGAGTCGGTGTCCAGCAGTTGTTCGCGTGCGCGGTCCAACCGCAGTTGGTACAGCCACGTGCGTGGGGTGGCACCAGCAAGGCTGAAGAGTTTGTGTATGTAGCGCAAAGACATTCCGAGCTCCACGCCGATCTCGGCTGCCGTGTGGTCGGGATCGTGCAGATACCGCGCCATCGCCTGCTGCACCGACCGGAGGTCGTCGTGGTGCACCCGTTTCGTCGCGGTCACCGGGGGTGCCTGTTCGGTGAGAACCGCGGTGAGCAGATCCACCGCGGACGCGGCGACCGATGCCGACGACCCCACCGAAAGACGCGCATCGGTGGACGCGATGTCGACGAGGAAGCGAGAGACGAGACCGCCCATCCCGCTCTGCCCTGAAATTCCCAGCCCGGAGACCTCGTCCATGACCTCCGCGGAGAGTCGAGAGATCAGCAGTTGGCGTGGCGCACGCAGCACGACCTGCTCGAATTCGGTCCTGCCGTCCACGACGAACGGTGCCGCCGAATCGAGAATGCCGAACGCCCCCTGTTCGAGGAGCGCGGTCCGCGAGTGCTGCTGAAGAGTGGCGGACCCCCGCGTGATCAGACAGAGGAGGAAGTCGTCGTTGGGGTCGGATCGAATCATCTCGGGCGTACGCACCACCGTGTGTGGGTCGGCGTGCACCACACTCACTGTCAGTTCACCGAAGGGCCGCACCGTCAGTTCCGCTGCGAACTGGTCGTTCTCGTCCGGCCAGTCGACGTCCATCTCGCAGTATGTGGAATCCAGTGTGTCCGCCCAGCGCATGCGTCCTTCGGTCGACTCCAGCTCACGTGTACTCAGCACCATCGCAGCGGCGCCTTCGGTGCAGACGGAGTCATCCTTCTGTGCACTGTCGGTCATGTTCGAGCTCACCTCCGCCTTCTAGTGTTCCAGATCACACGGACTTTCCGCGCGGACGATCCCCGAAAAGTTCGCGGGCCGCGTCACTTCGAATCTTCCGAACGATGTCAGAGGAGAACGCCATGACCACCAGCACCACGTGGATCGAGTCGATCACGATGGAGGAACTCGATCGGGACCCGAACCCGATCTACGACCGGCTGCGGCGCGAAGCGCCCGTCGCGTACGTGCCGGCCGTGGGAATGTACGTCGTGGCCTCACGAGATCTGTGCCTGCAGATCACCCAGGACTCCGACACGTGGTCCACGGTGATCGCCCCATCCGGGGGACGGACATTCGGTGAAGGTACCGTACTCGCCTCCAACGGTGCGGAGCACAAGAAGCTGCGCGACTGGATCGACCCCCAGTTACGACCCAGCGCGGTCGACTCCTACGTCGACACCCTCGTCCGGCCGCAGGCACGCCGTATCCTCGAAGGAATCGAAGATCGCGGCGGCGTGGACATTCAGGAGGCCTACTTCGCACCGATCAGTGTGCGTTCGGTCGGTGACCTGATGGGCCTGACGGACATTCCGTCGGAAACGCTGGTCCGCTGGTTCCAGACCCTGGCACAGTCGTACGGGAACGCGGAAGTCGACCAGGACGGGAACTTCGCCAATCCTGCCCCGTTCGAGGCCGGCGACGCGGTGAAGACCGAGATCATCGCCGCCGTGGATCCGCTGCTCGACCACTGGTCCGAGCATCCCGACCACACACTGATCTCACACTGGCTACACGACGGCATGCCCGAGGGGCAGGTGCGGGACCGATCGGAGATCTACCCGAACATCTATGTGTTCCTGCTCGGCGCGCTCCAGGAACCGGGTCATGTCATGACCACCACACTGGCCGGGCTCCTCGCGCATCCCGATCAGCTCGAACGCGTCGTCGACGACCCCACTCTCATTCCCCGCGCCGTCAACGAGGGGGCGCGTTGGGTGGCGCCGATCTGGAGTGCCGCGGTCAAGGTGGCAAACCATGACGTCAGCCTCCAGGGAGTCGACCTGCCCGCAGGAACGCCGGTCATGCTCGCGTACGGTTCTGCCAACCGCGACGAATCCTCCTGGGAGAACCCGGAGGCCTACGACGTGGACCGCCCGATCATGCCCCACCTAGCCTTCGGTGCCGGCAATCATGCATGCGCAGGAACGTATCTCGGCACGGCGATCGTGCGGATCGCGCTCGAAGAGCTGTTCGAGACCATTCCGAACATCGAGCCCGATCCTGACCGCGCCCCGCAGTTCTGGGGATGGACGTTCCGCGGGCCACAGGGCCTGCACGTCACCTGGGAGGTGTGACCGATGGACCGCACCGTGACGGTGTCCGGACACGACGACGCGTTTCCTGTCGCAGCGGGCAATTCCGTCCTCGAGGCCGCTCTGCGTGCGAACCACTGGCTTCCGCACGCGTGTTCGCAAGGAACCTGCGGCACGTGCAAGATCCGCGTCCTCTGCGGCGAGGTGGACCACGGCGCAGCCGACGAGACGATCCTCACCGCCGACGACCGCGCGTCCGGACTCGCCCTGGCCTGCCAGGCGAAACCGCGCGGGGACCTGACCATCGCCCCGGTGAACGACGCCGACTCCGGCCGGCCGATGCACCCCCTCCGCGACTATCGGGGAACCGTGCGCGAGTTGTCGGACATTGCCCGTCAGACCCGCAGGCTGGTCGTCGAACTCGACCAGCCGATGGAGTTCGACGCCGGGCAGTACACCGAACTGATCGTTCCCGGATCCGGTGTCGCTCGGCAGTATTCGATGGCGAACCCGCCGTCCGAGCAACGACTGCTCGAGTTCCACATCCGGCAGACGGAAGGCGGTCTCGCCACGTCGGGATGGATCTTCGACACGCTCGCGGTCGAGGACCGCATCGAACTGCGCGGGCCGCTGGGCCAGTTCGGCATCGTCGAGCCGCAACCCGAACCCGCGATTCTCATCGGCGGCGGGACGGGACTCGCACCCCTCAAATCCATTGTCCGGCATGCACTCGACACGGACCTGCTACCGTCCATCCACCTCTACCACGGCGGACGCCGAGAAGCCGACCTGTACGACGTCGAGCACTTCCGGGCGCTCGAAGCAGCCGACTCGCGGTTCCATTACCACCCCGTGCTCAGCGAGGAAGGGTGGAGCGGGGCGACCGGGATGGTGACCGATGCCGTGCTGAACGACTTCGCGAGTTGCCGTGGCCACAGCGCCTACCTGTGCGGGCCGCCGGCGATGGTTGCCGCTGCCGTCAAGGCGCTCAAACGTCGCCGAATGTCACCGCGTTTGATTTTCAAGGAGGAATTCACCGCGAGCACACCGCGTGCGCAAGCCGCGGCCGTCTGAACGCCGCGATCCGTCCCATCAGACACATCGAGAACAGGGGTTCCATGTACCGCGTGAGCATCATCTACAACAGGCCGACCGACCCGGCCGCGTTCGACGAATATTACTCGACGAAGCATCTTCCCTTGGTCGAAGCCGTACCGGGCGTCGTCCGGCTTGCCACGGGCAAGTGCGAGACCTTCGACGGCACCACTCCGGCAGCATACGCGCTCGCCGAACTGTTCTTCGACTCCAAAGATGATGCCGGGCAGGCACTGTCGTCATCGGCTGGGAAGACCGCCGCCGGAGACCTTGCGAACTTCGCCACCGGCGGGGTCACGATGCTGTTCAGCAACGAAGACACGGTACTTCCCTGACCGCACGCGCGGGCTGATCGTGCACTCAGATCACTGTGAACCTCTGTGCGCACGTTCTTTACGGTACTGCCCGGGGCTCGTGCCGAACATGCCCCGGAACAGCCGGCTGAAGTGGGAGACATCCCGGAAACCGGCGCATTCGCTGACCTCCGCGACGGAGAGGTCTGTGGTCAGCAGGTACTTTCGCGCACGCTCGAGGCGGGCCTGGTGAAGCCAGGCCCGCGTCGTCGTGCCCTCGGCACTGAACAGTTTGTGGACGGTTCGCAGCGACATCCCCGCGGCAGCCGCGATGTCGGACAACGTCACGTCGGTGTCGTGAAGATTCTGTTCGATCACCCGCTGTACTCGCGTGAGGTCTTCGGTGCGGTGCAGGTCTGCGGCACTGGTCACCACTGATCCCTCGGTCAGCGCGGTGGCCAGCATGTCGACCGCGGAGGAGGCGAACGCGACCGCGGCACCCTCCGACATCGGCGCGTTCATATCGGCGATGTCGACAAACAACCGACCGACCAGTCCGCCGGCCCCGGAGTGCCCGGTGATCGATCTCGCTGTGCCGTGCTCGACGATCCGGCCGGGCAGTCGTGAGGTGAGGACCTCACGAGGCGAACGCACCACGACCTGCCGGAACGGCGCCGGCGAATGGAAGACGAACGGGGCGGCGCAGTCGAGAAGGACGAAGGATCCCCGATCGACGACCGCGGCTCGGCCGGACTGCTCGACCTCGACCTGTCCGTCGGTCACGAGGCACACCAGATAGCCTGTTCCCGAATCGGACTCGATCATCGCCGGCGACCGGACGACCGTGTGCGCGTCGGCGCGAATGGTGCTGATGTGGAGGTCACCGAACGGGCGCCCACCCCATTCTGCGTCGAATCGACGCCGCGGGTCGGGCCATGCGACATCCGTCTCGCAGTACAGCTGCTCCAACGTGCTCGCCCACTGGGTGTGGCCTTCACGCGTGTCCAACTCCCGCGTCCGCAGGGAGACGATCGCGGGACCGTCGGTGCGCTCGGAGCCATTCGATTGTTCGCGCTCAGCCATGTTCCATCGCACCTCCGCCTTCTAGTGTTCCAGATCACAGGAACGTGGCGTCCGGAACGATATACCTACTTTCCCGGTCGCGCGAGCCCCCTGGACTTCGGCTACCGATGCGCGCCAGCGCAATCGGCCGCCGGGCCGAATCCTGCCCCTCGACACCAGGAGTGAAGACATGACCACATCAGCGTTCGTCGACGATGCAGTCGGAGTACCCAACAGCGTTCGGCCCATGACGGGCGAGGAGTACCTCGAGTCGCTTCGCGACGGCCGGGAGGTGTATTTCCGTGGGGAACGCGTCGACGACGTCACCACGCATCCAGCCTTCCGCAACTCGGCGCGGTCCGTGGCCCGGATGTACGACGCACTGCATCGGCCGGAGTCACGCGGTGTCCTGGCAGTGCCGACGGACACCGGCAACGGCGGGTTCACGCACCCGTTCTTCAAGACCGCCCACAGCGCCGACGACCTGCTGCAGGCGCGTGAGGCGATCGTGGCCTGGCAGCGGGAGGTGTACGGCTGGCTCGGCCGCTCCCCCGACTACAAGGCGTCCTTCCTCGGCACCCTCGGCGCCAATGCCGACTTCTACGGCCCCTACAAGGAGAACGCGCTGCGCTGGTACAAGCAGGCGCAGGAACGGGTGCTGTACCTCAACCACGCCATCGTCAACCCGCCGATCGACCGCGACAAGCCGGCCGACGAGACCGCCGACGTGTGTGTGCACGTGGTGGAGGAGACGGACGCCGGCCTGATCGTGTCGGGCGCGAAGGTGGTGGCGACGGGGTCGGCGATCACGAACGCGAACTTCATCGCCCACTACGGCCTGCCGCTGCGCAAGAAGGAGTACGGCCTGATCTTCACCGTGCCGATGGATTCGCCCGGCCTGAAGTTGTTCTGCCGCACGTCCTACGAGATGAACGCCGCCGTGATGGGAAGCCCGTTCGACTACCCGCTGTCGAGCCGGTTCGACGAGAACGACGCGATCATGGTGTTCGACCGGGTACTGGTCCCGTGGGAGAACGTCTTCGCCTACGACACCGAGACGACGAACAACTTCGTGATGAGGTCGGGATTTCTGTCCCGCTTCATGTTCCACGGGTGCGCCCGGCTGGCCGTGAAGCTCGACTTCATCGCCGGGTGTGTGATGAAGGGCGTGGAGATGACAGGTTCCGCCGGCTTCCGCGGTGTGCAGATGCAGATCGGGGAGATCCTGAACTGGCGCGACATGTTCTGGGGCCTGTCCGACTCGATGGCCAAGTCACCCGAGCCGTGGGTGAACGGTGCCGTGCAGCCGAACCTGAATTACGGTCTCGCCTATCGCACGTTCATGGGTGTGGGCTACCCACGCATCAAGGAGATCATCCAGCAGGTGCTCGGAAGCGGACTGATCTACCTGAACTCCCATGCGAGCGACTGGAACAACCCGGCGATGCGGCCGTATCTCGACCAGTACGTGCGCGGCTCCAACGGGGTCGCCGCCATCGACCGCGTCCAGTTGCTCAAGCTGCTCTGGGACGCCGTCGGCACCGAGTTCGGCGGTCGACACGAACTGTACGAACGCAACTACGGCGGCGACCATGAGGCCGTCCGGTTCCAGACGCTGTTCGCCTACCAGGCCAGCGGTCAGGATCTCGCGCTCAAGGGGTTCGCCGAACAGTGCATGTCGGAGTACGACATCAACGGGTGGACCCGGCCCGACCTGATCAACAACGACGACCTGAAGATCGTCCGGAGCTGAGTAGAGGGCAGATGAGGAGTCAAGCCATGACCGACACGGTCCGCGGATCCGACCTCGAGGTGACGGCGCTGCACATGCGGAAGGCGTTGGGGCGATTTGCCAGCGGCGTCACCATCGTGACCACCGCCGAATGCGAGGACGAGGACTCGGTGCACGGGATGACGGCGAACGCCTTCACGTCTGTGTCGCTCGACCCACCGCTGGTGCTCGTGTCGATCGCCAACCGAGCGAAGATGAACGATCGGATTGCGGAGACCGGCAAGTACGGCGTCTCCATCCTGGCGGGCGATCAGGAACCGGTGTCGCTGCACTTCGCAGGTGCCGCGCAGCAACCCGATCTAGTGCGGTTCGTGTGGCGCAGGGGTGTGCCGCTCCTCGAAGGCGCTCTGGTGCACCTGGCGTGCACGGTCGTCGCCTCGTATCCCGCGGGCGATCACACCCTGCACGTGGGCAGGGTCGAGCAGCTGTCGTACGACGATGGTCACCCGCTCGTCTTCTACACCGGCAGCTTCCGGTCGCTCGAGCTGCTCGGGCGTGACGAACCCTGGGGATTCTGAGCACGACGCAACGGGAAGGGCGGTCGCGACCAGTGTCGCGACCGCCCCTTTCTCGCGTAAGGCCGGCTCAGTGTGACGCGCGGGAAGCGATCTCGTCGGCACGAATTGCGGCAGCTGCGGTTCCGGCGATCGCCCAGTTGGCGGGGTCGACCTCGACGACCTGGCCGCGCACGAGCGACCGCGGCGTGTCGAGCACGTCGACCACGACATCGGTGAGTCGTGATGCGAGTTCCCGGCGTTGCGCGGCAGGCCGGCCGGCGAGCACGATCGCGGTGAAGTACGGCGCAGGCGGCGCACCGTCGGCGACAACGGTTCCCACCACAGCGACGTCGTCGGGGGCGTAGCACACGATGAACACCCGGACTCGGTCGATCGGCGAGTCGAGTACCTCGGAGTAGCAGCGACTCGCCTCGGTCAGCAGCATGTGGCGCTGTTCGGCCGTGTAGGCGCCGTCGACGAGGTGGAAGTGTGCGACAGGCATGGGCGGCAGTTCCTTTCGAGGAGGCGATCAGTGGATTCCGTGCCGGGTTCCGGCGTCGACGTTGATGACGGAGCCGTGCAGCGCCGCGGCTTCCGGGGCGAGCAGCGTCTCGACGATCCAGCCGATCTCGGGAAGCGTCGGCAAGCGGCCGAGAGTGGTCTTGGCCCGGTATCGGTCCCAGATCTGTTCAGGGTCCAGTCCGGTTTCCGCGGATTCCGTCTCCACGAACGCGCGCAGCCGTGGGGTGTCCACCGGCCCGGGCGCGATCGTGTGGGTGGTGACACCCCTCGGCCCGTACAGGGCGCTGAGTTGGCGCATGAGGTTGAAGACCGCGGCGTTCACCGTGCCGGGCGCGGCGTCGAGCGGACCGGGCTCGAGTCCGAGGGAGCCGGCGATCGTGACCAAGCGAGAACCGTCGACGAGATGATCGCGGACGGCGTGCAGGAGGCGGACGAGTCCGCCGACCTTGATGTTCGCCCCCACGGCGAAATCCCCGGGTGCGATGGTGTCGGCGGATCCCCGAACGGGGAGGCCCGCCGCGAACAGGGCCATCCGCACCGGCGAATCCACCAGACCGGAGATCGCGTCGATGGCGCTGTCGTCGGCGATGTCGGCGGTGCAGGGAATGATCCGCTCGTCCGCGGCGGCGAGTTTCTCGAGGTCGTCGGGGTTTCGGGCGACGGCGAGAACCCGGAGCCCGCGACGGGCCAATCGGAGGGTGATCTCGGTGCCCATCGCGCCGGTCGCGCCGACGACGACGCAGAGGTCGGGTGCAGTCACAGCAAAGTTCTCCTCGGGGTGTGAACGGAGAACGGCCGCAGCGGTGGGTACCGCTGCGGCCGTCCGTGGCGAAGTGTGGTCAGCCGCGCAGGCGGATCGTGACTGCCCGCGGTTCGGTGAAGAAGTCGCGCGAGTACTGGCCGCCCTCCCGGCCCAGTCCGCTGCTGCCTTCACCTCCGAACGGCAACCGGAGGTCGCGTTCGAAGAACGTGTTGATCCAGACGGTTCCGGCCTTCCAGCGTGCCGCCATGCGGTGCGCACGATCGAGGTTCTGGGTGAACAACATTCCGGCCAGGCCGTACGGCGAGTCGTTCGCGATGCGCAGTGCCTCGTCCTCGTCGTCGAATCCGAGAACGGTTTCGACGGGGCCGAAGATCTCCTCGCGGGCGGTGCGGGAGTCGTTGGTCAGCCCGGTGATCACGGTCGGCGGGTAGTAGAAGCCTTTCGCCCGGGCAGCGTCGGTGAGGCGGGCGCCGCCGGTGAGAATCTTGCCGCCCTCCTCCTGCGCGAGTTCGACGTAACCGTGGACCTTCTCGAGGTGCCGCTGTTCGATGAGCGGGCCGAGGAAGTTCGAGGCGTCCTTCGGGTCGCCGACGGTGAGCTTGTCCGCCTCGTCGGCGAACCGCTCGAGGAATTCGTCCATGATCGAGTTCTGCACCAGCAGTCGGGAACCCGACAGGCACACCTGGCCGTTTCCGCCGAATATCGCGCGGATCGACATCGGCACGGCGACATCGAGGTCGGCGTCGGCGAAGACGATGTTCGCGGACTTGCCACCCATCTCCGCGGAGACCGGGGTGTGGTTGACCGCCGCGGACTGGAGAATCTTCACGCCCGTCGCACTCGATCCGGTGAACGTGATCCGGTCGACCCGCGGGTCGGAGGTGAGCGGCCCGGCGACGGCCTCACCGCCGAACCCGTGCACCACGTTGAGGACCCCCTCGGGCAGTCCCGCCGCCAGCGCCAGTTCGGCGAATCGGTGCGCGGTCATCGGGGTCTGCGGTGCCGGTTTGAGGACCGCGGTGTTGCCGAAGGCCAACGCCGGGGCGATCTTCCACGTCGCGAGCATCAGCGGCGCGTTCCACGGGCTGATCGCCGACACCACGCCCGCCGGCGGATACAACACGTAGGAGAGGAGATCCCCGTCCGGGTATGCCTCGTTCGCCGCCATCGACACGTAGTCGGCGAAGAACCGCAGATTGTGGGCCACCCGAGGGATTTCGGCGTGCAGGGATTGGTTGATGCTCTTGCCGCCGTCGCGGGTCTCGATCAGCGCCAGTTCCGTCCGGTGTTCGTCGACCGCATCCGCGACCGCATGCAGGATCTTTGCCCGCTCCTTCGGCGACATCCGAGGCCAGGGACCGTCGTCGAAGGCGCTGCGGGCGGCGGTGATCGCGGCGTCGCCGTCGTCAGCGGTGCCGCGCGGCACGGTCGCGAGCAGCGAACCGTCGTGCGGGTCCCGGGATTCGAAGGTGGCGCCGTCCGAGGCCGACTTCCATTCGCCGCCGATGAGGTGGCGGATCTCGGTCACGCCGGGTGCCGGCTCCGTGGTGGTCATGTGCTGTTCTCCGTTCTCAGACCGCGGCCGGGGCCGGGGTCTCGTAGGTGCGGCCGGCGAGTTCGGAGGCGACGTCGATGATCATGTCCTCCTGGCCGCCGATGACGCCGCGGCGACCAAGCTCCATCAGGATCTCGCGCGCGGGGACGCCGAACTTCTTCGCGGCCCGCTTGGTGGGGTGGAAGAAGGTGGAGTACACCCCGGCGTAGCCGAGGATCAGGGCGGTCTCGTCGACGATCTGCGGTTCCTTCATCAGCGGCGCGACGACGTGCTCGGCGGTGTCGATGAGCGGGAACAGGTCCACCCCGGTGTCCCAGCCGGCGCGTTCGAAGGCGGCGGCCAGGACCTCGGTCTGGGCGTTGCCCGCGCTGGCCCCGAGGCCGCGCAGGGACCCGTCGATGAAGGTGGCCCCGTTCTCGGCGGCGGTGAGTGCGTTGGCGATGCCGACGCCGAGGTTGTTGTGGGCGTGGAACCCGATGTCCGCGGTGATCGCCTGCCGCAGGGCGGCGACCCGGTCCCCGGCGTGCCGGGGCACCATGGCACCTGCGGAGTCGACGACGTAGACGACGTCGGCGCCGTAGGAGTCGAGTTTCGCGGCCTGCTCGGCGAGCGGTTCGGGCTCGAGTTTGTGGCTCATCATCAGGAACGTCATCACCGTCAGGCCCTGTTCCTTGGCCCACTCGACGGGCTGCTGCCCGCAGTCGGCCTCGGTGCAGTGCACCGCGACACGGACGGTCTTGATGCCGGCGTCGATGGCCTTCTGCAGCTCGGCCAACGTGGCGATGCCGGGGACGTAGAGGGCGGCGATGTCGGCGTTGTCGACGGCGTCGACCGCGGCACGCACATAGTCCGGGTCGGTGGCGGCGGCGAACCCGTACTGGATCGAGGAGGCGCCGAGCCCGATGCCGTGCGCGACCTCGATGGTCGAGACCCCGGCGCGGTCGAGGCCGCGGGCGATGTCGGCGACGTTCTGCGGGGTGAACTGGTGCGAGACGGACGACATGCCGTCGCGCAGGGTGGTGTCGACGATGGTGACTTTCTTGTTCACTGGGCTGCTCCCTGGACGAGGTTCTGCCGGGCCATGACATCGGCGACCTGGACGGCGGCGGCGGTGATGATGTCGAGGTTGCCGGCGTAGGTGGGCAGGAAGTCGCCGGCCCCGATCACCTCGAGCATCACGGTGACCAGATCCCCGTCGACGTCGACCATGCGCAACGAGTAGCCCGGGACGTACTGCTGGACCTTGGCGACCATGTCGATCACGGCGCGCTCGATGGCGGCCGGGTCGGGGTTGCGGACCTTGGCGTAGACGGTGTCGCGCATGTTCATCGGCGGTTCGGCCGGGTTGATCACCGAGATGGCCTTGGCGCGGTCGGCGCCGGCAACCTGGGCGAGAGCCTTGCCGGTCTTCTCGCTGAACTCGCTGAGGTTCTGGCGGGTGCCCGGCCCGGCGCTGTGCGAGGCGATGGCGGCGACGATCTCCCCGTAGGAGGCGTCGGCGACCTCGTTGATGGCGTAGAGGATCGGGATGGTGGCCTGGCCGGCGCAGCTGACCATGTTCACGTTCGGGGCACTCAGGTACGCGTCGAGGTTGACCGCGGGGACGACGTACGGGCCGACGGACGCCGGGGTGAGGTCGATGGCGGTGATCCCGGCCTCGGCGTAGCGCGGTGCCGCGGCGGCGTGGATCTTCGCGGACGTGGCCTCGAAGACGATGTCGGGCAGTTCCGGCTGGGCGAGCAACCAGTCCACCCCGCCGGCGGAGGCTTCGAGGCCTTCCTGCCGGGCCCGGGCCAGGCCTTCGCTGTCGGGGTCGATACCGACCATGTACCGGGGTTCGATGTGCTCGGACCGCAGCAGCTTGTACATCAGGTCGGTCCCGATGTTTCCGGATCCGACGATCGCGGCGCTCTGACGACTCATCTTCCAGTCCTTTCCTGGGCAGGCGAGGTGATGAACCGAGGCTAGGAAGAAGGTGCTGGTGCCGAACCGATGATTCGGAGGTCCGGGACAGCCGGAGGCTCTGCGCGACCGGTGTTCGGCTATCGCGAAAAGCGCTGACCGTGTCCCCCGGCATCGACCACGCTCATGACATCGACCACCACCGGTGCAACAGGCCCGGAAGTCGGAAATCCAGGAGAAGCCATGACTGACGCTCGTTTCGATATCGCGCATCTCGCCCGGGCCGAACTGTTCAGCCCCAAGCCGCAGGAGACGCTGGACTTCTTCACGAAGTTCCTCGGGATGTACGTGACGCGCCGGGAAGGACAATCGGTTTACCTACGCGGGTACGAGGATCCGTACCAGTGGAGCCTGAAGATCACCGAGGCGCCCGAAGCAGGCATGGGGCACGCTGCCCTGCGTGCAAGTTCCGCCGATGCCCTCGATCGGCGCGCGAAGTCGCTGAAGGATTCCAACGTCGAGGGCCGTTGGAGCGAGGACGAATTCGGCTACGGCAAGACCTTCGAATTCCAGTCCCCGGACGGGCACAACCTGCAACTGCTGTGGGAGGTGGAGAAGTACGTCGCCCCACCAGAGCTACAGAGCAAGATCCTCTCCCGTCCGTCGAAGAAGCCACTCCAGGGCATCCCGGTCAAGCGGATCGACCACCTCAACCTGATGGCGTCCGACGTGACCGCAGTAAAGGACTCGTTCGAACGTCATCTCGGTTTCCGGACCACCGAGCGCGTCGTCGACGGGAACGTCGAGATCGGCGCGTGGATGAGTTCGAACGTTCTCGGCCACGAGGTCGCCTGCATGCGGGACATGACCGGCGGCCGCGGCAAGCTGCATCACCTCGCGTTCTACTACGGCACCGGGCAGCACAACCTCGACGCAGTGGAGATGTTCCGCGACTACGACATTCGGATCGAGGCCGGGCCAGACAAGCACGGCATCACCCAGGGCCAGTTTCTGTACGTGTTCGAGCCGGGCGGAAACCGCATCGAGCTGTTCGGCGAGGCCGGCTACCTGCATCTCGACCCGGACGCCGAAACCAAGACCTGGCAGATGTCCGACATCGACACCGGTTTGGCCGTCGGGGGCGCCCAACTGCCGTGGGAAACGTACTTCACCTACGGCACCCCGAGTCCGCTTTCACTCGACCAGCACGTCGAGAAGTACGCCCACTTCGGGCCCGGTGCGCCTGATCCCAGCGCGGCGGAACTGACGATTCCCGACGAGTTCGGCTCGCTCTCGCCGATCGAGGGGTGATCGAGCCGGTCGTGCAGACGGCCCGGATGCCGGTGTCAGCCGACATCCGGGCCGCCCGCGTGAGCGACGGTCAGCCGTCCATGCTGGTCCGGACGAACTCGCGGAATGTGAGGACCATCGGTTCGCGGGCCCGGCCGCGCCGGTAGATCAGCGAGAACGGCGCCTGATAGCCGAACGACGCGGGCAGGATCGGGCGTAGCCGGTTCCGGTCGACCCAGTACTCCGCGTAGTGCTCGGGCAGGTATCCGATGTAGGCGCCGGACAGCACGAGGATGAGTTGCGCTTCCATGTTCTCCACCGTCGCCGACGGTTCGGGGAAACCCTGGCGGGCGAGTTCCTGCTCCGACCAGTAGCCGCGGGTCACCATCCGCTGTTGCGTGATGACCTCGGGCGGCACCCGCTTCCTGCCGAACAGCGGATGCTTGTCGCTGCAGTACAGCCAGTGCTGCTCCCGGTGCAGCGCCTGGGAGACGAGGCCGTTCATCGGTGAGGCGAACGCGCCGACGGCGACGTCGATCCGGTCGTCGAGCACTCCGACCTGCAGCTCGTGCGGGGTCTGGATCTTCAGGTCGAGGTAGACGGCGGGGTGGTCTTTGCTGAAGACGCCGATGACATCCGCGAGCGGCAGGGTGGCGTCGGTGACGGTGGAATCGAGCACCCCGATGGTGAGGGTGCCCCTGAGCTCGCCCTGCAGCGCGGCGCCGTAGCGTTCGAACCCCTCGAGTTCCCCGAGGATGCGCAGGCATTCCTTGTGGTAGAGCTCGCCCTTGCTGGTGAGTCCGAATCCGCCGCGGCCGCGGTGGCACAGGACGATGCCGAGGTGGCGTTCGAGCTGGCTCATATAGGTGCTGATCGCCGACGCGGACAGTCCGAGTTCCTGCTGTGCGGGCGCGAACCCCTGGTGGCGGACGACGGCCGCGAAGATCTGGAGGAGCTTCAGATCGGGCAGCGAACTGCGCATCGGGTTCCTCCGGCGGGTCGAAAACAGGCTGTGAGCTGGGTCGCACCATTACTTCACGATTTTCTGAAGTGATTATTTGTATCAAGTGATTTATTTCACGTCAATGTTCTTCTACGGTCTAGGGCAACGGTCTGACGAGACCGGCACCGACGGGACCCGCGCCCGTCATCACCGATCCGCTAGGACACGTGAAGGACGCATCATGGACATCACCATCATCCTGATCTACCTGGGCGCGATGCTCGCGTTCGGCTGGTGGGGCAAACGCCGCGCGAGCAACTCCAGCGAGTACCTCGTCGCAGGCAGGCGTCTCGGCGGATTCCTGTACACCAGCACGATGGCGGCCGTCGTCATCGGCGGCGCCTCCACCGTCGGCGGCGTCGGCCTCGGCTACAAGTACGGACTCTCCGGGATGTGGCTGGTCGTGTCGATCGCCGCCGGCGTCCTGCTGCTCAGCCTGCTCTTCGCCGCCCGGATCCAGCGCCTGAAGGTGTACACCGTCTCCGGCATGCTCAAACTCCGGTACGGCATCGACGCCACCGGCGCGTCCGGCCTCGTGATGATGGCGTACACGCTCATGCTCACCGTCACGTCCACGATCGCCTACGCCACCATCTTCAACGTGCTGTTCGGCTTCGACCGGACCCTGTCGGTGGTCCTCGGCGGTCTCATCGTCGTGGTTTACTCCGCGATGGGCGGCATGTGGTCGATCACGCTCACCGACGTCGTCCAGTTCGTCATCAAGACCATCGGCGTCTTCGTCCTGCTGCTCCCGTTCACCTGGAGCCAGGCCGGCGGGTACGCCGGCATCAAGGAGCGCGTCGGCGAACAGGCGCTGGGGCTCGGCACCATCGGCACCGGCACCATCGTCACGTTCTTCGTCGTCTACACCCTCGGCATCCTCATCGGACAGGACATCTGGCAGCGCGTGTTCACCGCGAAGTCGCCCGAGGTCGCGCGGTGGGGCGGCGTCACCGCCGGCGTCTACTGCCTGCTGTACGGCGTCGCGGGCGCACTGATCGGCCTGGCCGCGTCCGCGCTGATGCCGGACATCGGTTCGTCCGACGACGTGTACGCCGACGTCGCGGTCCACGTCCTGCCCGTCGGCCTCAGCGGCATCGTCCTCGCCGCCGCGGTGGCCGCGATGATGTCGACCGCGTCCGGCGCGCTGATCGCCACCGCCACGGTCGCCCGCCAGGACGTCCTGCCACTCGTCGCCCAGATCTTCGGCCGCACCCGGCCCGAACTCGACACGTCCGACCCGGAAGCCGACGTGCGCGGCAACCGCCTCTACGTGATCGTGATCGGCCTCGTCAGCATCGTGATCGCCGCGCTCATCAACGACATCGTCTCCGCGCTGACCATCGCCTACGACATCCTGGTCGGCGGACTCCTCGTCCCCATCCTCGGCGGGCTCGTCTGGAAGCGCGCCACGGGAACGGCCGCGATGGCGGCCATGGCGGTGGGCACCTTCGCGACCATCGCCACGATGTTCGTCGTCGGCGACGTCATGGCGAACGAACCGGTGTACGTCGGACTCGTCAGCGCGCTGGTGGTGTTCGTGGTGACCAGCCTGTTCACCGCACCCACCCCGGCGTACGTGATGTCCGTGTGGAACGCGCGGGTGTCGGGAAAAGCTGAAGAAGAGCCGGTTCCGGACTCGAGCGTCGCGAGCACTTCAGCACCGAGCGTCGCGAGCACTTCAGCACCGAGCGTCGCGAGCACTTCAGCACCGATAGCCTGAGTGGGATCAGCGCACGAGGGTGTGTGCGCACGAGCGGGAGGAATGACCGTGCCGAAGATCGTCGACCACGACGAGCGGAGACAGACGCTCGCCGACGCCGTGCTCGCGTTGATCGCGAGGGAGGGAATCTCCGCCGTCACCACGCGAGCGGTGGCGGAAGAGAGTGGGTGGTCGACCGGAGTGTTGAACCACTACTTCGGATCCCGGCACGAACTGCTCCTCGGGGCGCTTCGCCGGGCGGGCGACATCCAGGGCGACCTGTACCGGGTGATCCTCGAGGAGGAGGGCGCCGGTCCGATCGAGAAGCTGCGGAACATCACCGCCAGCATCCTGCCGCTCGACGAACGCCGACTCGCGATGACCCGCGTCTTCCTGTTCTTCTACGCGGAGGGGGCGGCCGAGGACACGGCCCGCGGTGAGATCGCCACGTTCCTCGCCCGCTGGCGCGGCGTCGTGCGCGAGACGGTCGTCGCCGCCCAGCGGGAGGGCATCGTCTCCCCCGACCTCGACGCGGACGCCGTCACCGTCGCGCTGGTGGCGCTGACCGACGGGCTTGCACTGCAGGCCATTCTGGATCCCGTTGTCATGGAAGCGATCAGCACCGGGGACGCGGCCGCGCGCTGCGTCGACGCCGCCGTGCGGCGGACCACCGAAGAAGCGGGAGCGGTGGGCACATGACCGACCGTGTCGTCGTCCTCGACGACTTCATTCCGGCCGAAGCACTGTCCGATTCCCTTGCTGCCGCGGGCATTTCCGCGGAGGTGATCCATCAATCCGAGTTCCCGTCCGGCCCGGGCGTCGTCGCCCTGCTCGTGGGTCCGGAAAACACCGGACTCGAGCCGCGTCACCTGTCGGAACTCCCGGATCTGCGACTGCTGTCGGCCACCTCCGCCGGGTACGACCACCTGCCGGTGTCGGCGGCGCACGAACGCGGCGTGTGGGTCACGCGGGCAGTGGACTACTGCACCGAGGAAGTCGCGGACCACGCGTTCGCGCTCGCCGTCGGGCTGATCCGATCCACCCACACCCTCGACGGTTCCGTGCGGGCCGGCGGGTGGGATGTCACGGCCGCACCGCCGCGGCGCATCGCCGGAACCGTGCTGGGCCTCTACGGCTTCGGCCGGATCGCCGGCGCACTCGCGGTGCGGGCCCGGGCCGTGGGCGTGACCGTGCTCGTCAGCGGCCGCGGGCTGAGCGACCGCGCCGCGGAACTCGCGGCCGACGGCGTCGAGGTGGTCGGGTTCGACGAACTACTGCGCCGCTCGGACGTACTGAGCCTGCACGTTCCCCTGACTTCCGAGACGCGGGGCCTGATCGACGCGCGTGCGCTGGCGACGATGCGGCCCGGCGGGTATCTGGTGAACGTCTCCCGCGGCGGACTCGTCGACCACGACGCACTCGGCGCAGCACTGCGCAGCGGGCACCTCGCAGGTGCTGCCGTCGACGTTCTCCCGAACGAACCGCCTGCACAGGACGATCCGATCCTGCAGATCCCCAACCTCGTGATCACCCCGCACGCCGCGTGGTACTCGTCGCAGGTCGCGCACACCCTGGCGGAGCAGTCGGCGCGCAACGTCGCCGCGGTCCTGACGGGCGGATCCCCGGTGGGAGTCGTTGCCCCACCGGGGATGTGATCGCTGTTCAATCCTTGAAGGCAGTTCAGTCCTTGTAGCCGGGGGCGGTCCGGTCCAGCATCCGCAGCAGCGCCGCCCACGCCATCTCGTAGGCCTGGTCGTCGGCGAAGTCGTCGGTGGCCTCACCGGCGAACTGCCGCGCGGTGTGCTCGGCGATCTCGGCCGACGGCACACGCAGGTCACCCGACGCCTGGGCGGCGATCTGGATGTCACACGCCTTCTCCAGGTAGAACATTCGCAGAAACGCCTCGGCGGCGGACTCACCCACGGTGAGCAGGCCGTGATTGCGCAGGATCATCGCGGGGTGGTCGCCGAGATCCTCGACCAACCGCACCCGCTCGGCCGTGTTGAGGGCGATGCCTTCGTAGTCGTGGTAGCCGACCCGGTTGTAGAACTCCATCGAGATCTGGTTGAGCGGCAGCAGTCCGTGCTCCTGCGCGGCCACCGCGCACCCGGCCTTCGTGTGGGTGTGCAGCACGCAGTGCGCGTCCGTCCGAGCCTCGTGGATAGCGCCGTGAATCACGAATCCCGCTGGGTTGACGTGATATTCGGACGGATCGACGAGTTCACCGTCGAGCCCGATCTTCACCAGGCTGGAGGCGGTGATCTCCTCGAACAACAGTCCGTACGGGTTGATGAGGAAGTGGTGTTCGGGCCCGGGAAGCCGGACCGAGACGTGCGTAAAGATCAGGTCGGTCATCTTGAAATGTGCGAGCAGGCGGTACACCGCCGCGAGTTCACGACGCAGTTCCGTCTCGGTTTTCGCCGGAGTCGCCCGGCCCTGCGACGTGACGGTGGGTGCACTCATGCGGGATCTCCTCGATCGCGGAACGGATTTCGGCTTAAATGTATCAACTGGTTTATATAAACGCCAGTGTTTGGCCACCCGTCACCACCGGGAGCAAACGCGCGGCTCAGTCGAGCCGTCCACCCAGCATGCCCCGCAGTGAGCGGAGGCAGAGTTCCCGTAACTCGCTCTCGGCGATCGAGGGGTGGTCGAGCCAGTCCATGCAGACGGCGCGGACGAAGGCGATCCAGCCGCGCACGGCGACGCCGACGAGTTCGCGCTCGCCGGCGGGGGGATCGAGCGCGTCGACGATGCGCCGCTGCTGGGCGTCGAGTTCCCGTTCGACGATGGCCCGGATGTCGGCGTCGGCCGACAGCGCACCGTGATTGATGGCCCGGACTCCGTGCCGGTGTCCCGCAACGTGCTCGAAGTACGCGGCGAGACCGGCCGCGACCTGTTCCTCGACAGGGAGAGCGGCGTCGGGGGCGGTCACCTCGAGGAGTCGTTCGGATTCGCGTTCGACGATCGCGGCGAAGAAATCCCGCTTTGTCGGGAAGTAGTGGTACATCAGTCCGCGCGACACCTCGGCGAGTTCCGCGACCTCCTCGATCCACACGTCCTCGTAGGGGCGGTCCGCGAACAGCCGCGCGCCGATGTCGAGCAACTGCGCGCGGCGCTGCTCGGGGGCGAGTCGGCGGCGGGCGCTGGTCATGCCAGCAACCGTACTGCTTGACACCGGTTCAGTAAGGCGTACCTTGCGTACTAGACATCAATTCAGTAACGCGGGCCACATCGACACGGGGGTCGACAATGAGCGTCGAATCACTGCACACCACAGCCGAGGCGACGATTCCGCATCCGCGATGGCGGCTTCCCGTCTTCGGCGACGTGTTCGGGCTCAGCATCCGCACTCCCGTGCAGAATTCGATGGAGATCGGCCGCAGGCTCGGGCCCATCTTCGAGCGCAACGTCCTCGGCAACAAGTTCGTGTTCGCGTCCGGAGCAGACATGGTCGCGGAACTCTCCGACGAATCGCGGTTCGCGAAGCACCTGGCGCCCGGCGTCGCGTCGCTGCGCGAGGTCGGCGGCGACGGGTTGTTCACCGCGTACAACCACGAGCCGAACTGGGGCAAGGCGCACAACCTGCTCGCCCCGGCGTTTACGAAATCCGCGATGCGGTCGTATCACCGCACGATGCTCGACGTCGCAGGCGAGTTGACGGAACACTGGGACGCCCGCACGGGCGGCACCCCCGTCGACGTGTCTTCCGACATGACGAAGCTGACGCTCGAGACCATCGGCCGGACCGGGTTCAGCTACTCCTTCGACTCGTTCACCCGGGAACGGCCGCACCCGTTCGTACAGGCGATGGTCGGTGCGCTGAGCCATTCGCAGCGCACCACGTTCGTGAAGTCCACACCGCTCGGACGGCTGCTGGTGCGGCGGTCGGATCGCCGCAACGTCGCCAACCTGGAACACATGGCCGAGGTCGTCGACGAGGTGATCCGCGCCCGCCGCGACAGCGCCGAGGCGGGCCCCGAGGACCTGCTCGAATTGATGCTGCGGGCGGCCCGGGAGGACGACCCCAACCGGATCGACGAGTTGAACATCCGCCACCAGGTGGTGACATTCCTGGTCGCGGGACACGAAACCACCTCCGGTGCACTGTCGTTCGCCCTGTACTACCTGTCGCGGCATCCCGACGTCCTCGCGAAGGCGCAAGCGGAGGTCGATGCGGTCTGGGGCGACGAGGAACCCGCGTTCGAGCAGGTCGCGAAGCTCCGCTACGTGCGCCGGGTGCTGGACGAATCGTTGCGGCTGTGGCCGACGGCGCCCGCGTACGGCCGGGAGGCGACAGTCGACACGACCCTCGTCGGCAAGTACCCGATGAAGGTCGGCGACTGGGTCCTCGTCCTCATCCCTGCCCTGCACCGCGACCCCGTGTGGGGTGAGAACCGGGAGGCGTTCGACCCCGACCATTTCCTGCCCGAGCGCATCCGGTCCCGTCCCGCGCACGTGTACAAGCCGTTCGGGACCGGCGAGCGGGCCTGCATCGGACGGCAGTTCGCCATCCACGAGGCCGTCCTGGTTCTCGGGACGATCCTGCGTCGGTACGACATCCTGGGCGACCCCGACTATCGGCTGAAGGTCGCCGAGCGGCTCACTCTCATGCCGGAGGGATTCACGCTGCAATTACGCCGGCGCTGAGCGCTGCCGGATCCTTGACAGCCACAAAGTGAAGGTTACTATCAAAATATAGTAACTTCCTTTCGAGTGGAGCTGTCATGAGTGAAACGACGGTCATCGAAGTAACCCCACGCCGCTGGTGGGCGCTCGGCGCCCTGTCCGTGGCCATGCTGACCATCGGACTCGACATCACGGTCCTGACGGTGGCACTACCGACCCTCGCGGTCGATCTCGACGCCGACAACTCGCAACTGCAGTGGTTCAGTTCGGCGTACACCCTCGTCCTCGCCGCGGCGCTGCTACCCGCCGGGGCGCTCGGCGACCGATACGGCCGCAAGAGGCTACTGCTCGGCGCCCTCGTCCTGTTCGGTGCCGCGTCGCTGCTCTGCAGCTACGCGAGCACGTCGGGTCAGCTGATCGCCGGTCGCGCACTGCTCGGACTGGGAGCCGCGGTGATGATGCCGCTGTCGATGGCCGTGCTGCCCGTCCTGTTCCCCGACGCGGACGAACGGTCGCGGGCACTGACCATCTGGGTGACGTCCACCGCGATCGGCCTGCCCCTCGGCCCGATTCTCGGCGGCTGGCTGCTCGGGCACTTCTGGTGGGGATCGGTGTTCCTGATCAACGTGCCGCTGGTCGTCGTCGGCGCGATCGCCGTCGCGACCCTGGTACCGGAATCGCGCAGCGAGGAGCGGTCGACCACCGACTACCTCGGCGCCGTGCTGTCTTCGTTCGGATTACTCAGCCTCACTTACGGTTTCATCGAGGCCGGCCAGGACGGCTGGGGCGACGCTCTCGCGTTGACGTCGATCGCGGCGTCCGTGGTCGTGCTCGGGCTGTTCGCGATGTGGGAACGGCGGTCGCGGCATCCGCTGATCGACACGTCGTTGTTCGCCAGCCCCGGATTCCGCTGGGGCACGATCTTCACGACCCTGGTCAACTTCGGGATGTTCGGGCTGTTCTTCACGGTGCCGCAGTACTTTCAGGCCGTGCTCGGCGTGGACGCGCTAGGCAGCGGCCTCCGCCTGCTGCCGTTGATCGGCGGACTGCTGGTCGGCACCCGGCTCTGCGACCAACTGCTTCGGCGGGCCGGCGCCCGGCCGGTCATCGTCATCGGGTTCACCCTCCTCACCGCGGGTCTCGCGACCGGCGCCCTGACGTCCGTCGATTCCGCGTACTGGTTCACCGCGACGTGGATCGCACTCGTCGGCGCGGGAATGGGCTGCGTGATGCCCGCAGCGATGGGAGCCGCCCTGGGCGCGTTGTCGGCCGAACGGTCCGGTTCCGGTTCGG
This sequence comes from Rhodococcus pseudokoreensis, assembly GCF_017068395.1. NCBI lineage: Bacteria > Bacillati > Actinomycetota > Actinomycetes > Mycobacteriales > Nocardiaceae > Rhodococcus > Rhodococcus pseudokoreensis. Next base: position 3,057,158 of record NZ_CP070619.1, read on the forward strand.
CACTGGTCCAGGCGCTGCGGCAGGCGGGCGGCACGATCGGGGTCGCGGTGCTCGGCACCGTCCTCGCCACCCGGTACCGGTCCGAACTGGGCGAACTGGACGTGAATCCGGTCCGCGACGGCGTCAACGCCGGCGTCGCGGTGGCCAGGGCAACCGGCGACCCGTCGATGCTCGCGCACGTCCAGGCGTCGTTCGTCTCCGGGATGAGTCTCATGCTGTGGATCTGCGCGGCGATCTGCGCCGTCGCGGTCGTGCTCGCAGCGCGTTTCACGCCCCGCGATACCCCAGCCCCTGCGCAGGATGAGTCAGAATCGGTATATGTCCACTGATGCCCGACCAGGCCTCCGGGAGCGGAAGAAGGCACGCACCCGGCTGACCATCCGCGCCGAGGCGTTTCGGCTGTTCCACGAACAGGGCTACGCCGACACCACGATCGAGCAGATCGCCGACGCCGCGGACGTGTCGCCGAGCACCTTCTTCCGGTATTTCCCCACCAAGGAACAACTGGTGCTGGCCGACGACCTCGATCCGCTCATGATCGAGGCCATCGAGGCGCAACCGGCGGACGTCCCGCTGATCACCGCGTTCCGGAAGGCCGCCGAGTCCGTGTTCGCCGGTCTGTCCGAGGCAGACATGGCGTTCGAGCAGAACCGTCAGGAACTGCTGTACTCGGTCCCCGAACTGCGACGCGCCCTCATGCAGGAAATGGTGCGCAGCCTCGACATGATCGCGGGCGTCCTGGCGCGCAGGGTCGGGCGCACCGCCGACGACTTCGAGGTCCGCGCGCTCGCCGGGGCCATCGTCGGCGTGATCCTCGGTGTCGTCGATCAGCTTCCGGGGGATCTGCCGCTCGCCCTGCGCGCGCTGGAATTCCTCGAGAACGGCCTTCCGCTGGGGCATGCCTCGTCGTAGCCCGTCACGAGGTCGCGCGTTCGAGAACTTCCGTCACGACGTGTTCGGCGATGGCGAGGGACGACGTCGCACCCGGGGAGGGCGCGTTCCGGACGTGGATCACCCGGTGTCCCCCGGTGATGACGAAGTCGTCCTCGAGGCTGCCGTCGGCGTTCATCGCCTGGGCGCGGATGCCCCGGGGGCCGCGGATGACGTCGGAGCGCCGCACGTCGGGCACGTACTTCTGCGCCTCCTTCACGAACTGGCCGGTGCTGAGGACGGTGCGGGCCTCGCGGGCCGCCGCCGCCGTGTTCCGCGCCGCGAACCGCCAGAATCCGGGAAACCCGACCGCCGACACCACGTCCGCGGCCGACCACCCCCGACGGTCGTACGCCTCCCGCCCGAGGGAAAGGAAGGCGTTCGGCCCGAGCATGATTCGTCCGTCGATCCGCTTCGTGAGGTGGACGCCGAGGAACGGGTACCGAGGATCCGGGACCGGATAGATCAGCCCCTTCACGAGCGAGGACCGTTCCGGCTCGAGCAGGAAGTAGTCGCCGAAGAACGGCACCACCCGGGGTGTTCGCGGTTCGCCGGACAGCAGCGCGACCCGGTCGGACTGCAGTCCGGCGCACGTGACCACCAGGTCGAAGACCTCGGTGCCGTCTCCCGTGGTGACCACCGTTTCCGACGTCCGGCTGTCGAGGCCCACGACCTCCCGGCCGAGCAGGACCCGTCCGCCCGCGGCGGCGATGTCCGCGGCGAGGGCCTCGGCGACCGCCACGTAGTCGATGATCGCGGTGTGCGGCGAGTGCAGCGCGGCGACTCCGCGGGCATGCGGTTCGATCTCGGGGATCTCCTCCCCCGCGATCTTGCGGATACCGGGGACCCCGTTGGCCACCGCTCGGTCGAAGATGGCGTCCATCCGCCCCACCTCGGACGCGTCGTGGGCGACCACCACTTTGCCGCACTCCTCGTAGGCCACGCCCTTGTCCTGCGCGTACTGCTGCAGGAGGGTGACACCGCGGCGGCACAGGCGCGCCTTGAGGCTGCCCGGCGGGTAGTACAGGCCGGCGTGGACGACGCCACTGTTGTGGCCGGTCTGGTGGGCCGCGACCCGGGTTTCCTTCTCGAACAACGTCACCTCGACGGCGTCCATCCGGTGCAGAAGTTCCCGGGCGACCGCCAGACCGATGATGCCGCCGCCGACGACGGCCGCACGAACCTTCGCCATGAGCACCCCTCCGTATACCGTTTTCGAGATACCATCGATGGTATGTCGACCACCCCTCGACGCACGTCCTTTCCCGGACTGGGAAACCTGTCCGATCGGCGTCGAGCGCTGCTGGACGAACTCGTCACCACCCGCCGTGAGCGGGGTCTGACGCAGACGGAGATCGCCGCCCACATGGGCACGTCGCAGTCGGCCGTGGCACGGCTCGAACGCGGCGACGTCGATCCCCGGCTGTCGACGCTCGAACGGTATGCCGAGGCCGTGGGCCGGACGGTCGACTGGACGATCTCACCGCACCGGGAGTCACCATGATCTGGCCACCACCCACCCCACCGTCGGTCCCGCCGTTTCACACGCCCTGGCAGCCGGACCCCCGGCTTCCGGCCGCACCGATGCCCGTCACGTCCGTCGGCTCTGCCGGTGGTCCCGACTGGCTGGCCGAGCGGCTGTTCGACAAACGGATCGTCTCGCTCACCGGCCGGCTCGACGCGGAGGCCGTGAACCGTGCGACGGCGTCGCTGGCACTGCTCGACGCGTCCGGCGACGACGAGGTCCAGCTGTGGCTGCAGGGCGTCGACGCCGACGTCGACGCGACCACCACGCTCCTCGACACCCTCGACCTGATGGGCGTCCCGCTGCACGTGCACTGCCGCGGCGACGTCCGCGGAACGGCGATCGCCCTCCTCGCGCCTGCCGACCGGCGGACGGCGGCGGCGCACACCACGTTCCACCTCCGCGAACCGCGGACGTCCTGCACCGGTCCGGCGTCGGACGTCGCCATCGCCGCGGAACAGCACGAGCAGCAGTTGCGCAGACTCCAGCAGCGGATCGCCGACTCCTGCCGGCGTCCCGTCGACACGGTGATCGCAGATATGAGGGACCACCGGATCCTCACCGCCGACGAGGCCCGCGACTACGGGCTGATCGACACGATCACCGGCCCGCGCTCCGTCGACGGCGACTGATCCGGCAGCCGCTCACCTATTCGGCTCACGCACACTTTTTCGGCCGCAATTTCGGGTGCGCGAACCGAGAAAGAGTGCACCTGTTCGGGCCGGGCCGCGCACACAGGCTCTTGCGCCCCGCACCTCGGCGGGGGAATCATCCGAGGATGACGGTCGAACGATCGCGCATCACGGTCCACGGGGTCGTGCAGGGTGTCGGTTTCCGCCCGTTCGTCGCGCGACTCGCCGGTGACCTGGGGCTGCACGGCCATTGCGGCAATGACGACGTCAGCGTGTTCATCGAGATCGAGGGCAAGTCCGCGTCGGTGTCGGAGTTCGTGCGCCGGCTCCGCACGGACGCGCCGCCGATGGCGGTGATCGTCGACGCGAAGGTCCAGCCGGTGCCGGTGCGGGGGGACGAGTCGTTCCGGATCATCGACAGCCGGCACGTCCCCGGCGCGCGGACGCTGGTGTCGCCGGACGTGGCGACGTGCGCGGATTGTCTTCGCGAACTGGCGGATCCCCGCGATCGCCGGTACCGGCATCCGTTCGTCAACTGCACCAACTGCGGGCCGCGGTTCACGGTGATCACCGACCTTCCCTACGACCGGCCGAACACCACGATGGCCGAGTTCCCGCTGTGCGCGGCGTGCCTGGCGGAGTACCGCGACCCGGCGGATCGCCGGTTCCACGCGCAGCCGGTGTGCTGCCCCGACTGCGGTCCGCACCTGTTCGCCGAGATCGACGGTCGCCGGGTGGACGGGGACGACGCCGTCCTCACCGCGCTGCAGGGGGCGTTGCGCGGCGGCCGGATCGTGGCGGTCAAGGGCCTCGGCGGGTTCCACCTCGTGTGCGACGCCGCCGACGCGTCCGCCGTGGCGACCCTCCGGGCGCGCAAGCACCGCCCGGACAAGCCGTTCGCGGTGATGACCGCGGACCTGTCCGTGGCCGCCGAACTGTGCGAGATCTCCGAATCCGAAAGCGCGCTGCTGCGCCATGCGGCCCGCCCGATCCTGTTGCTGCGCAAGCGGAATACGGCCACGATTGCCGACGGTATCGCGCCCGGGATCGACGACCTCGGGGTGATGCTGCCGTACACCCCGCTGCACCACCTGCTCTTCACCCCGACGCCCGGCAGCGACGTCGCCCCTCCGCGGGTGCTGGTCATGACGTCGGGCAACCTGAGCGGCGAACCGCTGTGTTTCGACAACGACGACGCCCGTACCCGGCTGCGGGGCATCGCCGACGCGTTCCTGTTCCACGACCGCCGGATCGCGGTGCCCTGCGAGGATTCCGTGCTGGCGGTGGCGGACGGGGCGGTGCTGCCGATCCGGCGGTCGCGCGGGTTCGCGCCGCTGCCGGTGGTGCTGCCCGCGCAGGGCCCGGAGATCCTGGCCGTGGGCGCGGAGATCAAGAACACCTTCTGCCTGACCCGCCAGGACTACGCGTTCTGTTCGGCCCACCTCGGGGACATGGGCAGCCTGGAGAGTCAACGCGCGTTCGAGACGTCGGTGCGGCAACTGACGCATCTGCACGGCATCACCCCGGAGGCCGTGGTCGCCGACCGGCACCCCGGCTATTCGACGCACCACTGGGCTCGGCGCTACAGCGACAGCACCGGCGTCCCGCTGCTCACCGTGCAGCACCACCACGCGCACGTCGCGTCGCTGATGGCCGAACACGGACTGGTCGGGACGACGGTGCTCGGTGTCGCATTCGACGGGACCGGGTACGGATGCGACACCACCGTGTGGGGCGGCGAACTCCTCCTCGTCGGCCCGGACGTCCTCGACTCGCGGCGGGTCGGGCACGTGCAGCCGTTCTCGCTGCCGGGCGGCGACGCAGCCGTCCGGAATCCAGTACGGGTGGCACTGGCGCTGCTGCACGAGTGCGGCATCGGCGACGTCGACGGACTGCCCTGCGTGGCGGCGATCCCGGCCGCGGAACGCGCGGCGGTGAAGTCGCAACTCGTCTCGGGTGTCGGGTGCATCCGGACGACGAGCGCGGGCCGCCTGTTCGACGGCGTCGCGTCGCTGCTCGGGGTCCGGCACCGGGTCACGTACGAGGCGCAGGCCGCCATCGAACTCGAGGCGCTCGCCCGGACCGCCCCGCACCCCGCGCTCCTGACCATGGCGGTGGAGAACGACCAGCTCACACTGCCTCTCCTGGTGTCCGGCATTGTCGCCGGGCTGCGCGACGGGACCCCGCCCGCGGCGCTCGCGCTCGGCTTCCACCATGCCCTCGCGGCCGCGACGGCGGACCTCGTCGACCGGGCCGCCACCGCGACCGGTGCGTCGACGATCGGGCTGACCGGAGGAGTCTTTCAAAACCGTTTATTCCTCGCACTGGTGAGAGCACACTGGGAGAGCAGCGGTTATCGAGTCCTCACCCACCACCGGGTGCCTCCCAACGACGGAGGACTCTCCCTCGGCCAGGCGGTGATCGGTGCCGCGGCGACCATGCGCGGACCGTGACGTCGGCAGCCCCCGACCGGACGGCCCGGGACGGGAGCTAGTGAATGACCACCACCGCAGAGGCGGGCGGGCACCTCGTCGACACGGACCTGTCGGCTGATCTCGCCGCCGCGGCATTGTCGCTCGCCCGCAAATTCCATGACGGCGCGACGCTCTGGGTGATCTCACCGCAGTGGGAACCGCACGCCCATCACGTCGCCGTCGAATTCGTCCATCCCGTGATCATGGGCAAACGGGCGCTGCCGTCGGTGGCCCTCGTCGAACCCGATCCGGTGGCGCAGGCCCGGGTGGCGAGCAGGCCCGGCGACATCCTGCTGGCGGTGGCGTCGGCGAACGAACCCGCCGTGGTCGACGCCATGCGCCGCGCACCGGCGTGGGGGGCGATGACGCTGTGGATCGGGGCGGGCCCGCGGCCACCGGCCGGCGCGGCGAACCACATCCTGTGGGTCGACTCGGACGACCCGATGGTCCCGGCCACCGGACGTTTCGTCCTCATGTACCACCTGCTGTGGGAACTCACGCACGTCTGCTTCGAGCACTCGGGACTGCTGAAGCCCGACGCCGAGGAGTGCGACGAGACGGTCTGTGTCACGTGCAGCGACGAGGGCCGTCTCGGTGAGGTGATCATCGAACCCGCCGAACCCCTCGGCCCCGCCCTGGTCCGCACGGCCGCCGGCGAAGAGTGGGTCGACGTCAGCGTCCTCGGCGACGTCCGGCCGAACGACCTCGTCCTGGTGCACGCAGGTGCCGCGATCACCCGACTCGACGACCCGGGCCAGGAGGCGAACCGATGACGACGCACGACTCGGAAAGCACCAGCTTCCTCTACCCGTTCATCGACTCGGAGGAAACCGACGCCCAGAGTCTCCTCGACGACCTCGCCGCCTCCGCCCGCGGGAAGGCCGCCGAGAGCGCGCGCCTGCAGAAGGAGTCCCTCGACGAGTACGGGGACGGCCTCACGGCGGCCGGGATCGACATGGCGGACCGGTTCCTCCGCGGCGGCCGCCTCTACACGTTCGGCAACGGCGGCAGTTCCACCGACGCCGCCACGCTGGCCTCCCTGTTCAGCCGCCCCGCCCGAGGACGGCCGGTGGCGGCGTGGTCGCTGGCCGCCGATCAGGCCGTGGTGACGGCGCTGGGCAACGACGTCGGCTTCGACCTGATCTTCAAACGGCAGATCATCGCCTACGCCGGGGAACGAGACGTCGCGATCGCGCTGTCGACGTCGGGCAACTCCGACGACCTGATGACCGCGCTCACCGAGGCGAAGCAGCGGGAGCTGCTGACCATCGGGTTCGCCGGGCACGAAGGCGGCCGGATGGCGGCGATGGCGACCGCAGGCGAACTCGACTTCTGCTACACCGTCCATTCGCAGAGCATCCACCGGATCCAGGAGAGCCACGCGATGCTCGGGTACCGGCTGTGGTCGGTGGCCCAGGAACACATGTCGCGGCCCGCTCCGAATTCTGTGGAGGCTTCATGAGCACGACCGAACCGGCCACGGCGTCGGAACGCGAAGACCGGGTGCTGGAGCGGATCGACAAGTTCCGGCAGCGCCGTCCGCGACTGCTGGACGAGGTGGTGACGCTCGCGCACGGCGCCGGCGGAAAGTCGTCGGCCGCGCTCGTCGACGCGGTGTTCGTGGAGGCGTTCCGCAACGAGGAACTCGAGCAACTCGGTGACGCCGCCGCGCTCACCATGCCCTCGGGTGAGCGGCTCGCGTTCTCCACCGACTCGTACGTGGTTCAGCCGCTGCGGTTTCCCGGCGGTTCCATCGGGCATCTCGCGGTGCACGGGACCGTCAACGATCTCGCCGTGTCCGGTGCCCGCCCCAAGTGGTTGTCGGCGGCGTTCGTCATCGAGGAGGGTTTCCCGATCGCCGAACTGCGGGAGATCGTCGCCGACATGAGCGAGGCGGCCGTCCTGTCCGGGGTGCAGATCGTCACCGGCGACACCAAGGTCGTCGGCAAGGGCGCCGCCGACGGCGTCTACATCTCCACCGCCGGCGTCGGTGTCATCCCGGAGGGCAGGCGGCTGTCGCCCGACCTCGTGCGCGCGGGCGACAAGGTGCTGCTGTCGGGCACCATCGGCGCACACGGGATGGCCGTGATGCTCGCCCGCGGCGACCTGGCCATCGAGGCCGACATCGCCTCCGACACGGCGCCCGTCAATTCCCTGGTGGAGACGCTGCTGGAGGCGGCACCGTCGACGCGGTGGATGCGGGACGCCACCCGCGGCGGCGTCGGCACCGTGTGCAACGAACTGGCCCACGCCTCACAACTCGCCGTCATCATCGATGAGCAGTCGCTGCCCATCGAGCCTCAGGTTCTCGGTGCCTGCGACATGCTCGGCATCGACCCGCTGTACGTCGCGAACGAGGGCAAGTTCGTCGCCATCGTCGCGGCGGACGAGGCGGACGCGGCCGTTGCGGCGCTGCGGGCCCACCCGCGGGGAGCCAACGCGACCGCGGTGGGCGAGATCCTGGCCGAACCGCCGGGCATCGTCGCACTGCGCACCTCGTTCGGCGGCAGCCGGATCGTCGACATGCTCGTCGGCGACCCGCTCCCCCGAATCTGCTGAAGAACAGCCCGAGAAGGAGAACCACGATGTGTCTGGGGATACCCGGTCAGGTGGTCGACATCGTCGACGCCGAACAGCATCTGGCCAAGGTGGACGTGAACGGCGTCCAGAGAACGATCAGTGTGCGACTGCTCGCCGAAGAAGGTCTCGTCGTCGGTGACTGGGTGCTCGTGCACGTCGGCTTCGCGATGGCGAAGATCGACGAGATCGAGGCGCAGCTGACGTTGGATCAGGTGCAGAAGATGGGCGCCGACTACGTGAACGAGATCGACGCGTTCAACTCGTCCGAAATCGCGTGACAACAGCAAGAACGAGGTAACAGGGATGAAGTTCGTCGACGAATTCCGGGACCCGGCGGCGGCGCGCGCCCTGGTCAAATCCATCACCGAACTGGCCCGCGGTGACGAGTTCAAGTTCATGGAGGTGTGCGGCGGGCACACCCACACCATCTACCGGCACGGCATCGAACACCTGCTTCCGGAGTCCGTGGAGTTGGTGCACGGCCCCGGATGTCCGGTGTGCGTCATCCCGATGGGCCGCGTCGACGACGCCATGTGGCTGGCCGAGCAACCCGGTGTCATCTTCACGACGTTCGGCGACATGATGCGGGTGCCCGGATCGAAGGGCAACCTCATCGAGGCGAAGGCCCGCGGCGCGGACGTGCGCTTCGTGTACTCGCCGCTGGACGCGCTGAAGGTGGCCCTCGACAACCCCGACCACCAGGTGGTGTTCTTCGCCGTCGGGTTCGAGACCACCGCGCCGTCCACCGCGGTGACCCTGGTGCGCGCGCGGGCGCTGGGCGTGACGAACTTCAGCGTGTTCTGCAACCACGTCACGATCGTTCCGCCGATCAAGGCGATCCTCGAATCCCCCGACCTGCGATTGTCCGGTTTCCTCGGCCCGGGCCACGTGTCCACCGTGGTGGGGCTGCGGCCGTACCGGTTCGTGTCCGAGGTGTACGGGAAACCGATGGTCGTCGCGGGCTTCGAGCCGCTCGACATCCTCGCGTCGGTGCACATGCTGCTCCAGCAGATTCGTGAGGGCCGCTGCGAGATCGAGAACCAGTACAAGCGGGTCGTCCGCGCAGAGGGCAACGTGCAGGCACTGAAGCTGATGGCCGAGACGTTCGAATTGCGCCCGCACTTCGAATGGCGCGGACTCGGTTTCATCTCGCAGAGCGCGCTCAAGGTCCACCGGAACTACGCCGAGTTCGACGCCGAGGAGAAGTTCTCGATGCCGGGTGTGCGCGTCGCGGATCCGAAGGCCTGCCAGTGCGGTGAGGTCCTCAAGGGCGTCATCAAGCCCTGGGAATGCAAGGTGTTCGGGACGGCGTGCACCCCGGAGACCCCGATCGGCACATGCATGGTCTCCCCCGAAGGTGCGTGCGCCGCGTACTACAACTTCGGCAGGCTGCACCGCGAGACGGCCCAATTGCTCGGTCAGCGAGGCTGACCGGTGACGGCGCGCGAACACCCGATGCCGTCCGGGCACCGCGTGTTCGCGCAGTACGCGCACGCCCCGAATGCCCTGGGCTACTGCGGCCCTCCCGGTTCGGAGCGACTACAGGCTGTCGCGTGCGGCGGCGCGCCGGACACCGATGTGGTGGCGATGGCGAGGCAGTTCAGCGGCGCGTGGCCGTACCAGGAGGTGATCGCCCGGCTCGCCGGAATCGCGGACCCGTTGGACGAGAGGGTTGTCCGGGGGTACTGGATCGCGGACGAACTCTCCGACCGCATCGACCGGGCCGAGTTCGGCGACGCGCTGCTGTCCCGCCTCGCGTCGCAGGCCGGCCACTACTGGAAGCACCTCACCGCGGACCTGCTCGGGGAGGCGGCACCCACCCACAACTTCCACGTGTTCGGGGTGTACCCGTGGTCTCGGCTGCTGGACACCGGAATGCCGCAGCCGCTTCAGGTTCTCGACTCCTGCCGCATCCGCTGGGGTGAGGTGGTGGGCGTCGACGCCGATCGCGCACTCGTCCGGTCCCGTCGCCTGTCGTGGGACGGGACGCGGCTGTCGCTCGGGCCCGAGCAGGACGACCCCGCCGACTACCGCGTGCCCGAGGGAACTTTCGTACACGATCTCGCGGTCGGCGACCGGGTAGCGGTGCACTGGGATTTCGTGTGCGACCGCCTCGACCTGGACCAGGTCGAGCGGTTGGCTCGGCAGACGGAATGGCAACTTGCACAGACCAATCAGCGCCTCACCGGGGAGGTGCCCACCCCTTCACCGAAACAGACCGACGCGAACGTTTCCCGGTTACCATGACAACAACTCACGGCCTGCGGCCGGATCGGAGCGACATGAAGAAGATTCTCAATTCCCTGTCCGAGGACGAGTACGTGCTGATCCGCGAAACGAAGAAATCGCAGATGTCCGGTCTCGACGAAGACAGACTGATCAAGCTGCACACCCGCGTCCGACGGGCCCGCAACAAGCACGTCAAGCTGTACCGGCAGGAAGGCGCGGCGAAGGTCGCGGACAAGGGCGCACGTGGGGCCGGTAAAGCGGCCAACGTCCGCAACGCAGACAAGGCGGAAGCCTTCGAAGCCGCACTCAGCCGGGTGAGCAGGCAACTGGCGACCGCGGCACGCGTGAGCGCCCGCGAACTGAAAGACGAACGCCTCGCCCGCGCCCGCAGCGACTCGCCGTCGTTCAGCGAACTCGGCGACAGCGACGGCAAGGTCGGCTCCTCCGGCAAGGCCCGCGTCGACGCCACCCGGAAATCATCCGGCCGCAAGAAATTCGAAGCCTCCACCATCGCCGAGGGCGCACGCAAACAAGCGAAGAAGGACAAGCGGTAAGCCTCGATGCGACGATGGATCGATCATGCCTGACATCATCGAGTTGATTTTCGACGACCACGAGTGGTTCCGGCGACAGTTCGCCGCACTGGACGAATTGAAGTCTCGGCGCCGGGTGGAGATCACGGCCGTGGAGGCGGTGTGGACGCCGCTGGCGAAACGCCTGGATCTGCATGCTGCGGCGGAGGAGGAAATCTTCTATCCCCAGCTTCTCCGCGTCGGCGAGGACGATGAGGCCGAGGCGGAGACCCTCGACGCGATCGGGGACCACAACGACATCCGCGACGGCGTCCGAGCGGCGGCGGGGAACCCCATCCTGTCCGAGGAGTGGTGGGCGGCAGTCGGCCGGACGCGCCGGGCCAACGACGAGCACATGGCCGAGGAGGAACGGGAGGGCCTGGCCGATTTCCGGACCGCCCCGGATGACCTTCGCGAGTCGCTCGGGCGGCGGTTCGCCGAATACTTCCTCGTGCACCGAACCCTGTCGGAGGTGGACACCTCGGACAAGGACCCGAAGGAGTACGTCCGCGAGATCGAAGACGACCTCGACGAGGACGACAACCCTGGATCGCTGCGAATCGGCAGCTTGAAGGGCCGGTAGCAACACTCCCCACATCACAGACCGCGCGGTCTGTGTTCTATAGTTCGGGCGGTCCGCGGCATCGGGCCGGCCGGTTCTGTGGGGAGATGGGGTTGTGGCGCGAATTTCCCGTCCGGTGCCCGATGCCCTTCCTCCGATGTCGTTCGAGCGGACCGTGCCCCGCAGGTACGTGCACCGGCAATCCGTGGCCGAGGTCTTCCTCACCGACTGCGTCTCGCTGCCGGTGCCGGATCGGTTCGTCGTCGCCGCGCAGTGGCCCCGCCTGCACGGCTTCTACCGCACCCGAGACGGGCACTACGACTCCATGCTGCTGGCGGAAACGCTCCGGCAGACCGCCATCTACCTGGGACACACCCGCTTCTCCGTCCCGCTGCCGAACCGGTTCGTCATGCAGCACCTCGAGGTGCATGCGGTGCCCGGCGCGCTGGCGGTGGGTGCGGCGGCAGCGGATGTCGTCGTCGAGGTCACCGTGTCCGAGCACGTGTACCGCGGCGGCGCGCTGTCCGCGTTCCGCGTGGACCTGCGGTTCCGGATCGACGGACAGGACGCCGGCACCGCGACGGGTCACGCGGTGGTTTTCCCCCCGGCCGCCTACTCACGCGCCCGCTGGGGTGAGCGCGGCCCGCGGGCGATCGGTGCGCCGTGGGGTCCCGCTCCCGTCCCGGCTGCACTGGTCGGTCACGTCGACGACGCGCACGTGGTCCTCGGCCCGCGACGCTCCGAGAACGAGTGGGAGTTGCGGATCGACCACACGCACCCCGTGCTGTTCGACCATCCGTGCGATCACATTCCCGGGATGCTGCTGCTCGAGGCTCTGCGGCAGGCGGCCTGCGCCGGCCTCGGCCTACCGGACGCGCACCTCGCGTCCCTGGGCGCCACGTTCCACCGTTTCGCCGAACTGGACGAACGGACCACTATCCGGCTGGACGCGGTGGACGACGGCGCGCTGTCCGTCACCGGGTCGATACGGCAGGGCGGTGTGGCGGTCGTGCACGGAACCGCGGCGCTCGCACCTACCGCGGTGGGCGCATGCGCGCGCAGCTAGTCGGCGTCGTCGGGCACCCAGCGGGCCCGCCGGATCCGGGCGATGTCCTGGTGCCGGCTCGCGGGCATGACTCCGGGGAGCAGGAACCCCCACATGTCGTCGACGCGCTGTTCGAGGTCGGTGCGCTGCGTCAACACCTGGGAGACGGTCTGGACACCGGTGAAGGCGCCGATGACGAACCGCGCCAGCCGCGGCGGGTCGATGTCGGCGAGGAGGTCGCCCTGCTCGACGGCCCGGGTGGCGAGCATCTCGCAACTGTTGATCCAGTCGAGGTAGGGATCCGCGGGGCCCTGATCGTCGGCGCTGAGTTCGAGGGTGATCCGGATACCGGCGCGCACGATCGGGTCGTTCACGATCTGCCGGGCCATTTCGTGGCACAGCATCACGATCTGCTCGATCGCCGACACCTGCTCACGGCCGATCGCCTCGACCGACGCGATGGAGATCCGGTGTTGCTCACCGATGATGAAGCGGGCCAGATCCTCTTTCGAACGGAAATGGAAGTACAAGGCCCCCTTTGTGATTCCGGCGTTCTCGACGATGTTGCCGAGTCTGGCTCCTTCGAAACCCGACTTCTCGAACATCTCCGCCGCCCCGCGGACGATCTGCTGTCGAGTCGCCGCAGCACGCGCCTGCTGAACCACGTTCACACCTTTCCCTGCCGCATGAGAGAAGAACGATGACGATGAAAGCACGGAACACGCGCCCATTGCCCGGAGAGACGGTACCAGCGTCGACCGCGAGCGAGCGTGGTCGAACACCGTCCGCGCCGCCACGTGTCGCGGTCGTGGGAGCGACGGGCTTCATCGGGTCCGCCACCGTGCGGGCCCTGGCATCGGCCGGGATTGCGTGTACCGCGGTCGCGCGCACACGCTCGGACCAGGACATTCCGGGTGTCGTGTTCGCGCAGGCGGATCTGACCGATCCTGCAAGTCTCGGCGCGGCACTCACCGGCGCCGACGTCGTGATCCACGCCGCGTCGTACACCGGCAGCGACCCGGCGCACTGCACCACGGTGAACGTCGACGGCACCGAGAACCTCCTGGCCGCCGCCGCCCGGAACGGCATCCGCCGGGTGCTCTACGTCAGCACCATCGGCGTGTACGGCGACGGACCGCACAGCGGAATCGGTGAGTTCGACGCCACGCCGGCACCCGTTTCGGCGCTGAGCGCGAGCAGGTTGACCGCCGAACACCGCGTCCTCGAATCGGGCGGTTGTGTTGTCCGGCCCGGCTTCGTCCACGGCCCCGGCGACCGCTGGTTCGTCCCCGGATTCATCCGGATCCTCGAGACGCTGGGCGCCTGGGTGGACGAGGGGCGGTCCCGGATCTCGGTCGTCGCGGTGGCGGACCTCGCCCGGCTACTCGCGACCCTCGCCGCGCAAGCCCCGGCACAGTCCGGCGACGTGTTCCACGCCTGCCATCCCGACCCCGTCACCGTCCGCGAGCTCGGCCGGACACTCGCGGACTCCGGCCGCCTGCGACTGCCGGACAGCTCTCTCACCTTCGACGACGCCGTCACCGCCGGAACCCGGCACGGCCTCACCGAACGGCACCTCGACCTGATAGGCAGCGACCACTGGTACGACCCCACGCGCCTGCTGACCGCCACCGGCGCGACGTTCGGCCACGGTCCGCTCGACAACCTCCCGGCGTGAGGAGGTCCGGCAGGAAGTCGGTGGGCGGAACGTCGTTTGCGGTCCGCGGTCGGGGTGTATACCCGGATAGAGATCGATTTCCCCCACCTGACGGAGTGTCGAGATGGCCCTTCTCGCCGAGATCGTCGTGGACACCGAAGGCGACAGCCGGATAGTTGTCCTCTATCCCGTGATGTGGCTGTTCATCGCGGTTCTGGTGACGTTCGTGGTCACCCGGCTCATCACCCGACGCATCCGCTCCCGAGGAGCGGAGCCCGCGGACGACGCCGCGGACTCGGGGGGCGGTCTGATTGGCGACATCACCGTCGGCGGCGTGCACCTGCACCACCAGGTTTTCGGGATCCTGTTCATGACGCTGGCCGGGCTGGCACTGATCGCGACCACCCCGGAGGGCACGGCACTCAACGTCTTCGCCGCGCTGTTCGGCGTCGGTCTCGCACTGACCTTCGACGAGTTCGCGCTGTGGGTGCACCTCGACGACGTGTACTGGAGCACCTCCGGACGAAAGTCGGTGGACGCGATCTTCTGCGCGCTCATGATCACCGGTCTGATGATCGGGGGCGCCGAACTCGTGAGCGGGCAGATCGGCACCGCCCAATGGTGGACGTCGATCGGCTATCTGCTCATCTCACTCGGCATCTCGTTGATCTGCCTACTCAAGGGCAAGTTCGTCACGGGAATCGTGGGGATCGTGTTCCAGCCCGTCGCGATCATCGGCGCGATCCGCCTGGCCAAGCCCGATTCCTGGTGGGCGGTGCGCCGCTACAGCAGCCGGCCGCGCCGGCTGGCCCGCTCCCAGGCACGTTTCGGGGAGCGTTACCACGCCCGCTGGAATCGGGCGCGCGACTTCGTCGCCGGACCGCCGGACCCCCGTCACGCCGAAACGCAGGGCTAGTCTTCGTCCGCCGTCCGCGAGCGTCCCATCATCTCCAGCCCCGCCATCGCCTTTTCGGCGCCTGCCTCGTCCACCTTCTCCATCGCGAAACCCATGTGGATGACGATCCAGTCGCCCGGTTCCAGCCTGACGTCCTCGGGCAGCATCCCGACGTTCACCTTGCGCTGTTCGCCGACCACGTCGACGAGCGCGAGTTGGTTGCCGTAGCCCTCCAGCATGCGCACCACCCGACCGGGAATTCCGAGACACACGATTCAGCCCTCCGTCTTCTCGGGTTGTAGCGTCACTGCGTGGGGCGCCAGAAGTTGATCCACGATTTCGAAGACGGCGTCGACGGCCGGTGCGACAGCGGCGGCGACGCGCGGTGACAGCCCGATTCCCTCGTCGGTGTTGTCCACCTGGCAGCCCAGCACCACGGCCCGCGGCAGGGTCCCGCCGAGCGCGCGGAGGCTGGCGAACACCGCACCCGGATCCATGCTGTGCGCGTCGAGCGGCGCCGCGGGCACCGAATCGGGACCCACCTCGAACGCCCTCAACGCGCCGGGCTCACCTCGATCGGGAACCGCGTCGACCAGCAGCAACGCACCCCACCCGTCGAGCAGTTCGTACGCCAGATGTGTTCCACGGATGCCGAAATCGACGGCCCGGACTCCCGGCGGCAGCGGCCTCGTCGCGACACCACGCAGCACCTCGGGACCGAAGCCGTCGTCGCCGAGGAAGATGTTGCCCACACCGGCAACCAGCACTCGTCTGTCCGTCACGGGGCCTCACATCTTGCGCATACGCAGGTACCGCTTGATGTCGGGAAGCGAGAAGACGGCGACCGCAACTCCGGCGACCGCCAGCAACGCCAGCGCGGCGGTGGTGGCCTCTCCGAGAATCTTCATGACTGTTCTTCCTTTCCGGTGTCTGCCGATACGGGCTCCACCTCGTCCGGGGCGAAGTACAGATACCTGCCGTACCACTCGTGCAACTCGGACGCGGGGTCGTCCATCAGCACGACGCCGACGTGGGTGCCACCGTCGACGTCCGCGTGCACGGTCACCACGCGAGCGAGTTGTCCCGCGAAGAAGAGGTCCTGGGCGTCGGCTCGGCGTGACGGGTGGATCCGCACGACGGTGCCCTTCGCCACCCGGACGCCGTTCACGATCACGCCGTCGATGTCGGGGCGCACGGCGGTGTCGGCGTCCGGATCCCACCACGGCACGTCGTCGGTCAGTTCCGGGACCAGCCCCATGTCGGGGAGGCCCCGCTCCGGGCCGCCAGGGTTCGGGTTGTGCGCGTCCGGGATGTCGGGGCTCGGGAAGTGCGGGTTACGCAGGACGCCGTGCATCTGGGCGAGTGTCGCCGGTGACATCTGCTCGCAGCGGTCGATGATCTGGGCGGCGAGCGGGTCGGTGGCGCGGGCCTGACGCTTCTCCTCCTCGGTGAGCGTCATGACGCGCAGGGTGAGGATCTCGTCGATCTCCGTGGCGTCGAACAGGGCTCCGTCGCTCTGCTCGGCCACCTCCGGGTGGTCGTACAGGATGATCGGCGACACCAGGACGAGGTCCGTCTCCCCCGGCAGACCGGCCAGGACGGGGTAGCAGCGTTCCTGATGGCAGGTCGACGCGAGCGGCGCGGCGTCGTCGGGCGGCTCGAGCAGCGAGACGAACTCGCCCCCCTCGGCAGCCAGCATCAGGTGCGCCCCGATCAGCGAGTGTCTGATCGCCGAATCCTTCGACCACGTGCCGATCGCGTCGATCTTCACGTTCTCGATCGACACCCGCAGCACGTCCAGTCCGTCGTGCCGGTCACTGCCGACGCGGACGACGGCACGCAGCGGCCACCGGGTCCGCACCACGCGCCCGGCGAGGGTGCCGTCCTCCTCACGCAACTCCTCGACGTCCACTCCACCGTCGACGTCCACGTCGAGCCGGCAGTCCTCGAGCTCCTCGGACGGGTACAC
Source organism: Rhodococcus pseudokoreensis (assembly GCF_017068395.1). Lineage (NCBI taxonomy): Bacteria > Bacillati > Actinomycetota > Actinomycetes > Mycobacteriales > Nocardiaceae > Rhodococcus > Rhodococcus pseudokoreensis. Next base: position 3,074,228 of record NZ_CP070619.1, read on the forward strand.
CGCGCCCAGGTCGATCTCGCGTTCCACCGCCTCGTCCCACGACAGCCAGCTGCGGCCGGCGACGGTGAGTTCCCCGACCGGCTCGAACCCGGACCCCACGGCCTTCTCGACCTCACGCACCTGCAGTTGCAGGAAGCGGACCGTCACCGAGACGCCGGACCGCTGACCCACGCGGGGGCGCAGCAGCGTCTGGCAGGACAGGCGCGGTTCCTCGCCGACTCCCGATTCGGCCGCACCCGGCGGTCCGAGGACGCCGAACTGCCACCGCGATTGGTTCTTCGACGAACTCGCACGATACGGATACAGCAGGTAGCCCTCGTAGAGGACCGCGTCGGCCACGGCCCGGACTCGCTGCAGGGACGCCGGGGAGATCATGCGATCACCTCCCCGGCTCCCTGCAGCAGGTTTGCGATGGCGACGTCCAGTCCGAGAAGACCGTGCGCCGCCTTGTATTTCGCCAGTGCCGCCAGTGTGTCGTGGTCGAGGCGCACCCAGCCCGTGTTCGGGTAGTGCGCCTGGACGAGTTCGCGCCACACCGCCACCGGCAGGTCGTACGTCGATTCCCGGTCCCACGGAATCCGTTCCACCCCGAACCCGGCGACGCCTCGCGTGAAGACCGTTCCGCTGAACAGGAACACCAGCGGCACCGTCGACCCGGCCTCGTCCAGGGCGTGCAGGTACTTCGAGGCCGTCACCTCGAAGTCGTAGGTGCACGGCAGCGGCAACTCCACCACGCTCGACCCGGTGAACCCTTGGGCCACGGTGCTGGTCTGCATCCACTGGAACGGTTTGAGTGTCGACGTCCACCGCTCGCGGGGCCCGAACAGATCGAGCAGACCCTCCACCTCGGTGTCCGTGTAGCGGCGGCGTTGCGGGTCGATGCGGACCTGGCACCGCACGGCCATCGCGTGCACGACGGCGCCGCTCGACTCCGTCACCTCCACCCGCGCAGTCAGATTCGGCGCAACCGCGAACGGCTCCGGGAACACGTCCTCCACACGAAACGACAACTCGGTCACGTCGGCTCCTTCGCGACGCGACTGCGCGCCCGCACGTCGTCGAAGAACGTGTCGATCACGCGGCGCGCGTCCTGGCCGCCGTCGAACCCCCGCCACACCTGCCGCAACTCGCCCACCAACTGGTAGCAGGCGTCGATGGGAACGAGGTAGCACTCGGGGTCACCCTCACCGCGCTCGGGGACCCGCAGCAACAAGGCTTCCGTGTCCGCGGCCAGCTGGCCGAGCGCCGGGTTCACCGCGAGCACACCGTCCCAGGCGTCGAGGGGCAGTTCCGATTCGGTCGCGCCCGCCGGACCGGGATAGAACGCGACGGTCTTCGCCAGCAGCGAATTCCGGAACACGAACGCGAGCCCGACGGGGATCTCCAGTTCGTCCCAGCGTCCGGGTGCGAGTTCGAAGTTCGGAAACGACAGGTAGCGTTCCGGGACGGCCCGGAAGCGCAGTTCGGCGCTCTCGTCCGTGAACAGCAGGTAGCACCCGCGGCACACACACATCAGTTGCCGGTCCTGCACATTCACGACGTGCTGGTGGGCGTCCGCGATCGGCACGGCGCACATGTCGCACCGCTCCCCGACCACAGGTTTGGGCCGCTCGGACGCGATGCGCTGCAGAATGCGCAGCCCGTTCCCCGACGGGCTCATCACGCCACCTCCGCGGCGGGCACGGCCACGGAGACGACGCCGTCGCGCACGAGGACCGGGAGCGGCGACAGCGTTTCGGCGTCCGCGTCGCCGTCCAGGCGCAGGCCCGCGCGACGCGGGTCGAAATGCGCCCGGCACGACGGGCAGCGCAGCACCGCGTCCCCCACCTGCCCACCCGCCTTCCGTTGCAGCGTGGCCCCGGCCAGCGAATTGGTGCAGGCGGCGCACCGGTCCCGATAGGCGAACAACTGCTCACCGATCCGGCACACCAGGATCGGGAGTCCAGCGACGGAGAACCCGGCCACCTCCCCGGGCGTGAGTTCCTCGAGTTCGGGCACCGACACCCACGTCCCGGTGCCGCTCGACCCGTCCAGCCCGTTCGGATGAACATGGGAGAACAGCGATTCCGCGGCGATCAGCCCGGACCCGGCGGCGGGGGTGGCGCCCACCACCTCGATATCCACGGTCTCCGGCGCCGCGGCCAGCACGGCGTCCTTGACGGCGAGTTCCAGCGTCACCGCCGAGGACGGGCAGCTCTGACAACTGCCGGTCAGCCGCAACCGCACCACACCGTCCACCACACCGAGCAGTTCGACGTCACCGCCGTGTGAGCCCAGGTACGGGCGCACGCTGTCGAGTGCGGAGGCGACCCTCGTCTCGACGTCGTGCGGATGGAGTCCGTTCACGAGGAGCAGGCTGGCCACGAGTTCGTCGGCGGCGAGGCGTTCGACGAGGTCGTCGTCGCGGTCGCCGATGATGTCGAGGACGCGCTCCAACCCGGCGCCGTAGAGTTCGACCACCTCCCGGACCAGTTGCTCGGCGCGCTCGCGGGCCACCGAGCCACCTGTCGAACTCGCGTCCAACAAGCTGTCGATCCGTTCGCCGGCTGTCCGCCACCGATCGGGGTCGTCTGCTACTTCGTCACTCCCCCACGTCTCCGATCCGCCACTCTCCATGCGTACCCCGTCACTCGCCGGTCACGGACTGGGTGGGCGAATGCAGCTTCTCCAGCGTCTTTCCCTCACCGAGATACATGTGCACACCGCACGGCAGGCAGGGGTCGAAACTGCGGACGGTCCGCATGATGTCGATGCCCTTGAAGTGCTCCCGGTCGTTCTCCTCGAAGATCGGCTGGCCCTGCACCGCGTCCTCGTACGGCCCCGGCGTACCGAAGCTGTCGCGGGGGTTGGCGTTCCACGGCGTCGGCGGATACGGGTGGTAGTTCGCGATCTTGCCGTCGCGAATCACCATGTGGTGCGACAGGACTCCGCGCACCGCCTCCGTGAATCCGCAGCCGATGCCCTCGTCGGGGACGTCGAACTTCTCCCACGTCTTCGTGTGCCCGGCGCGGATCTCGGCGAGCGCCTGCTCCGCGAAGTGCAGCGCGCACGCCGCCGCATAGGCCTGGAAGTAGGTTCGTGCCCGATCCCGCTCGATCGTGTTACTGCCGTACTGCGGGATCTTCCACTCCAATTCCACCGGGCCCTTCAGCGCGGTCTTCGGCAGGTTGATCTTCACGCTGTGACCGGTCGACTGCACGTACCCGATGTCGACGAGGCCCGCGAGGGCGGTACTCCACAGCCGGGCCAGCGGTCCGCCGCCGGTGTCCAGCGCGAGGTGATCGGTGCCGTCGAACCATCGCGGCGACATCACCCAGCTGTACTTGTCCTCCATGTCGCGTTTCTGCGGGTGCGGGTTGGTGTGCTGGTTCCACGGATGCCTGCGGTCGATCGGGTTCCCGAGCGGATCGTTCTTCACGAACATCTCCTGGTCGGTCCAGTCGTCGTAATACGAACTGCCGAGCAGGATTCGGATCCCCAGGTTGATGTCGACGAGGGACGTCGTGACCAGTTTCCCGTCCACCACGACACCGGGCGTGACGAACATCGCCCGTCCCCACTTCTCCATGTCCTTGTAGGAGAAGTTGCACACCGCCGGATCCTGGAACGACCCCCAGCAGCCGAGCAGGGTCCGGCGCAGGCCGACCTTCTCGTAACCGGGCATCGCCTCGTAGAAGAAGTCGAACAGGTCGTCGTGCATGGGCACGACCTTCTTCATGAACTCCACGTAGCGCATCAGACGCGTCGTGTAGTCGGTCATCAGCTGAATCGTCGCGACCGTTCCCACACCACCCGGGTAGAGGGTGGACGGGTGCACGTGCCGACCCTCCATGAGACAGAACATCTCTCGGGTCCACCGGCTGACCTGCAACGCCTCCCGGTAGAACTCACCGGTGAACGGGTTCAGCGACCGCATGATGTCGGCGATGGTCTTGTAGCCGTGCTCCCCGGCGTGCGGCGCCTCGGTCTTCTCGGCCTGCGCCAGCACCCCCGGATTCGTCTCGGAGACCATCTTCTCGCAGAAGTCCACACCGACGAGGTTTTCCTGAAAGATGTTGTGATCGAACATGTATTCCGCGGCCTCGCCGAGGTTGACGATCCACTCGCCGATGTTCGGGGGTTTCACACCGTAGGCCATGTTCTGGGTGTAGCACGAACACGTCGCATGGTTGTCACCACAGATGCCGCAGATGCGGCTCGTGATGAAGTGGGCGTCGCGTGGGTCCTTACCCTTCATGAAAATCGAATAACCACGGAAGATCGACGAAGTGCTGTGGCACTCCACGACTTCCTTCTGCTTGAAGTCGATCTTCGTATAGATGCCCAGGCTACCCACGATGCGCGTGATCGGATCCCACGCCATCTCGACCAGGCCGTCGGATTCCGACTTGTGCGAAGGTTCCGGAATGATCGTTGTCATCGACGTACCTCTCAGTGTTCGAGGCCGGCGGACCACCGCCCGAGACCCCGAGCGGGACTACCAGGTGCGTGTCGCGCCCGTGGTCAGTTTCGTACCGCGACTGCGCCAGTGCGGCTCTTTGTCCAACGTGTTCTTGGTGATCTTGCGCAAACTCCGAATAGCCGAGCCGTACAGCCCGGACGCCGTCGTCGAGAGTTTGCCGCCCGGCGGTTCGTCCATGAACGGCATGAACTTGTCCGGGAAGCCCGGCATCGTGCACCCGATGCAGATACCGCCCACATTCGGGCACCCACCCACACCGTTGATCCAGCCCCGCTTCGGGACGTTGCACTTGACGACAGGACCCCAGCAGCCCAGCTTCACGATGCACTTCGGTGAGCCGTACTCGGTGGCGAAATCACCCTGCTCGTAGTAGCCGGCGCGGTCGCAGCCCTCGTGGACCGTGGCGCCGAACAGCCACTGCGGACGCAGCGCGTCGTCGAGCGGAATCATGGGCGCCTGCTCGGTGGCCATGTAGAGGAGATACGTCAACGTCTCCGACAGATTGTCAGGCTGGATCGGGCAACCGGGAACGCAGACGATCGGAATGCCCGCCTTCGACTTCCAGTCCCAGCCGAGATAATCGGGAACACCCATCGCACCGGTCGGATTGCCCGCCATCGCGTGGATGCCGCCGTACGTCGCGCACGTGCCCGCCGCGACGATCGCCGTCGCCTTCGGAGCCAGACGGTCGAGCCACTCGCTCGTCGTCACCGGCTGACCGGTCTCGGGATTGTTGCCGAAGCCGCACCAGTAACCCTCGTCGTGAAGTTGCTCGTTCGGGATGGAACCCTCCACCACCAGCACGAAAGGTTCGAGTTCGCCGCGGTCCGCCTTCCAGAACCACTCCAGGAAGTCGTTGGCGCCGCCCTCCGGACCGTTGTCGAAGTCGATCAGCGGCCAGTGCACGGCCACTTTGGGCAGGCCCGGCAGGGCGCCCAGGGCAATCTCCTCGACACTGGGCTGCGTCGCAGCCGTCAAGGCCACCGAATCGCCGTCGCAACTGAGTCCCGCATTGATCCACAGCACGTGAATCAGGGTGTCCTCGGCGTTGATTGCTTCCTGTGTCGGCATATCAGGTCGCTTTCCGGAGTGAACACAACTCCTGTCGCCACCGGAGTCGACCGTCGGCCCACCTGCGTGGCGCTGATATTTATTTAGCTCCGCCGCCGAGCGGATGTCAACGGTCCCCGGCGCGTCGCACCGCCGTGTCCGGCCCCGTCGTGTAAAGGACTCACTGCTTCGCGATCCAGTCGTACCACTGCTGGATGCCCTGACCGGTCGTCGCCGACAAGGTGATCATCTGCAGGTCGGGGTTCACCGACCGGGCGTACTTCGTGCACAGGTCGACGTCGAAGTCCACATACGGCAACAGGTCCGCCTTGTTCACGATCACCAAATTCGCCGCCGCGAACATGTGCGGATACTTGAGCGGCTTGTCCGTCCCCTCGGTCACCGAGATCACCACCACCCGGCTCTTCTCACCGAGATCGAACAGTGCCGGACAGACCAGATTCCCCACGTTCTCGATGAACAGCAGCGAATTCGGTTCGGGGTCGAGGGCAGTCAGCGCGTCCCGCATCATCTCGGCGTCGAGATGACACCCGGCGCCCGTGTTCACCTGTACCACAGCACATCCCGTCGCCTTGATGCGGTTGGCGTCGAGCATCGTCTCCTGGTCGCCCTCCACCACCGAGACCCGACGCTGCCCACCGATGTCGGCGATGGTGCGCTCGAGCAGCGTCGTCTTCCCCGACCCGGGCGAACTCATCACGTTGAGAGCGAGCACCCCGCGCCCCGCCAGCCAACCCCGGTTGCGCTCCGCCGTGAGGTCGTTCTTCGCCAGCACCTTCTGCTCGAGGGTGACGGTCTCGGTCTCGGTCGCGTGCTCGTGAGTGTGCGGGTGTTCGTGAGGGTGCTCGTGGTCGTGTGGGTGCTCGTGGTCGTGCGGGTGCTCGTGGTCGTGCGGGTGCTCGTGCGGCACCGTGATCCTGGTCCCGGTCTCGTCTCCGCATCCACAGGTGGCACACATTTGCGTCAGCTCACTTCCATCGAGAGGATTCGTAGTTCCCGACCCGACGTGACCTCCACGTCCGCACTTCCGCACGGGCACAGCAACACCAGGTCCGAGAGCACGAAGTCGTCGCCGCATTCACGGCAGTGCGCACCGCCCGGCGTGTGGTCGATGTCGAGACGGGCACCGTGCGCGACGGTCCCTTCGGTGACCAGTTCGAAACAGAACTGCATCGAATCGGCGACCACCGCAGTCAGCGCCCCCACCTGCACTCGCACACTGTGGACCGTCCGTCCCGCAGCGGTCTCGCAGACGGCGTCGACGACGCTCTGGGTGATTGCCAATTCGTGCATCACGGCCCCGTTCAGGACTCGTCACTATCCTGTTCGAGCGTAGCGCTTCGCACCCGTGAGTACTTGTTAACCGCCGGCGGTTAAGAAGTACTCACAGGCGTTCGATGATGGTGGCATTCGCGGTGCCGCCGCCTTCGCAGATGGTCTGCAGACCGTAGCGGCCGCCGGTGCGTTCGAGTTCGTTGAGGAGCGTCGCCATCAGTTTGGTTCCGGTCGCACCGAGTGGGTGGCCGAGGGCGATCGCGCCGCCGTTGACGTTGACCTTCGCCGGGTCGGCGCCGGTCTCCGCGAGCCACGCGAGGATCACCGGCGCGAAGGCCTCGTTGATCTCGACGAGGTCGATGTCGTCGATGCTCAGGCCGGTCTTCTCCAGCGCGTAGCGGGTCGCGGGAATCGGCGCGCTGAGCATGAAGATCGGGTCGGCGCCGCGTGCGCTGAGGTGGTGGATGCGGGCGCGGGGCGTCAGGCCGTACCGCTCGACTGCTTCCGGTGAGGCCAGCAGCACCGCGCTCGCGCCGTCGGAGATCTGGCTCGCGACCGCGGCCGTGAGACGTCCGCCGTCGGTGAGGGTCTTCAGTGCCGCCATCTTCTCGAGGCTGGTCTCGCGCGGACCCTCGTCAGTCGTGAAGTCGCCGACCGGCACGATCTCGCGGTCGAAGCGACCCTCGGCGATGGCGGTCCGCGCCCGCTCGTGGCTCTGCAGCGCCCAACGCTCGAGTGCCTCGCGGCTGATGTCCCACTTGTCCGCGATCAGTTCCGCGCCGTGGAACTGCGACACCTCCTGGTCGCCGTAGCGTTCGGCCCAGCCCGTCGATCCGCCGAACGGGGTGTCGAATCCGTACTGCTGCCCGACCACCATCGCCGACGCGATCGGGATCTGGCTCATGTTCTGCACACCGCCGGCGACGATCAGGTCGGCGGTGCCGCTGAGGATCGCCTGCGCACCGAAGTGGACGGCCTGCTGGCTCGACCCGCACTGCCGGTCGACCGTGACCCCCGGGACCTCTTCCGGGTAGCCGGCGGCGAGCCACGCGGTGCGGGCGATGTTGCCCGCCTGCCCGCCGATCGCGTCGACACAACCGAAGACGACGTCGTCGACACCGGCCGGGTCGATGCCCGTGCGCTCGACGACGGCCTTGATGACGTGCGCACCCAGGTCTGCGGGATGCACGCCGGACAGGCCGCCGTTCTTCTTGCCGATCGGGGTGCGAACGGCGTCGACGATGTAGGCCTCGGTCATGTGAAACTCCTAGTCAGTGTTACGGACTCGCAAGTCCGTCGAGGACGATCGAGAGGTACTGCTTGGCCACGGTGTCGACCGTGACGGAACCGCCGGGCCGGTACCAGCGGACGGCGACCCAGGCGGTGTCGCGGAGGAAGCGGAAGGCGAGTTCGACGTCGATGTCGGCCCGGAAGCTGCCGTCCTTCACCCCCGCCTCGAGCACACCCATCCACAGGTCGCGGAATTCGGTGTTCAGTTCGGACAGGTACGTGAAGCGCTCGTTGGCGACGAGATGCTTCACCTCGTCCTGGTAGATCGCGACCGCCGAATGCGACGCGTCGATCGCCTCGTAGGACGTGGTGACCAGCGCTTCGAGGGTCGCGCGGCTGTCGAGTCCGGATGCGACGATCTCGCGGTACTTGCCGAACAGGTCGTCGAGGAAGCCCCGTAGGATTTCGTCGACCATCGACTCCTTGGAGTCGAAGTGGTGGTACAGGCTGCCCGACAGGATGCCCGCGGCGTCGGCGATGTCTCGCACGGTGGTGGCCCGCAGGCCGCGTTCGGCGAAGAGGGTGGCCGCGATGTCGAGGAGTTCGGCCCTGCGTCCGGACTTGCCGGTGGTGTCCTCGGGGGGTGGAGTCATCGTCACATCCTATCAACCAAGCGCTTGTTAGGGCCTCCGGCCCCGTGAGTGCTTAACGAGTCCAGACACTCGTTAACCACTCACGGGTGGCGAAGCCGCCTACGCCCGCTGCGACGAGATCGACACGACCTCGCCGGTGAGGTAGGTGGTGTAGTCGCTGGCGAGCATGGCGATGGTGGCGGCGATTTCCCACACCTCGGCGGCGCGGCCGAAGGCCTCGTCGGATGCCAGTTTGTCGAGGAGTTCCTCGCTGGTGACCTTGGCGAGGAACGCGTGCCGGGCGATGGACGGTGCGACGGCGTTGATCCGGACCCCGTATTCGGCGGCCTCGATCGCACTGCACCGGGTGAGTGCCATGACGCCGGCCTTCGCCGCCGCGTAGTGGGCCTGCGAGTGCTGCGCCCGCCAGCCGAGGACGGACGCGTTGTTGACGAGGACGCCGGTGTGCTCGACGCCCTTGAAGTAGCGCAACGCTGCGCGGGTGGCGCGGAACGTGCCGTTCAGGGTGATGTCGAGGACGCGGTCCCACTCCTCGTCGGTCATGTCGACGAGCGGCGTCTCGCCGCCGAGTCCGGCGTTGTTGACGAGGACGTCGATCCGGCCCAGAGCGTCGGCCGCCCCGGAAATCAGCGCGTCCACCTGTTCGGTGCTCGACACGTCGCACGTCAGCGCCTCGACGGCCTGCCCGGGAAATTCGGCGGCCAGTTTCTCCTTCGTCTCGGTGAGTCGGCGTTCGTGCCAGTCCGACACCAGGACGTCGGCGCCCTCGAGCAGGGCACGACGGGCGGACGCGTAACCGATGCCGGTGCCCGCGGCGGCGGTGACGACGACCTTCTTGCCTTTCAGCAGGTCGTGGCCGGGCGTCTCGACGGGTGCGGTGGCAAGCGGTGCGGGTTTGGTCACGGTCGTGCCTCTCGGGGGAGTCCGAGCACGCGCTCGGAGATGATGTTGCGCTGGATCTCGTTGGATCCGCCGTAGATGGTGTCGGCGCGGGTGAACAGGAACAGCCGCTGCCATTCGCCGAGTTCGAGATGTTCGGGATCGGTGATGTCGGACGCCGGTTCGACGGGGGCGAGGAGCGACGACGCACCCTGCACCTCCATCGCCAGTTGCCCGAGGTCGCGGTGCCAGTTGGCCCACAGCAGTTTCGCGACGGACGCCTCGGGCCCGGACGTTCCGGCGTCGACGGCCTCGAGGGTCCGCAGGGCGTGGGCGCGCATCACCCGCAGCCCCACCCAGGCGCGGGCGATCTTCTCGCGAATGTTCGGGTCGGATGCCGCGCCGGTGGTTTTCGCGAGGTCGACCACGCCCTGCAGTTCGCGGGCGAATCCGATCTGCTGCCCGAGGGTGGACACACCGCGTTCGAAGGTGAGCAGTCCCATCGCGACCCGCCAGCCGTCGCCGGGTTCCCCGACCACCAGATCGGCGCCGGTGACGGCGTCGTCGAAGAACACCTCGTTGAACTCGGACGTGCCGGTGAGTTGCTGGATCGGCCGGACGGTGACGCCCGGCTGGTCCAGAGGCACCAGCAGGAAGCTCAGCCCCTGGTGCCGCTTCGACCCCGGTTCGGTGCGGCACAGCACGAACGCCCATTGCGCGACGTGCGCGAGCGACGTCCATACCTTCTGTCCGTTGATCACCCACTTGTCGCCGTCGCGTCGTGCGGTGGTCGCGACGTTGGCGAGGTCGGAGCCGGCGCCGGGCTCGGAATAGCCCTGCGCCCACAGTTCGGTGACGGTGTTGATCCCGGGCAGGAAGCGTCGTTTCTGGTCCTCGGTGCCGAACGCGATGAGCGTCGGCCCGAGCAGTTCCTCGCCGACGTGGCTGACGCGTGCCGGTGCCCCCGCCTTCGCGTATTCCTCGTGGAACACGACCTGCTGCGCCAGCGTGGCGCCGCGCCCGCCGTGTTCCTTCGGCCAGCCGAGGCACGTCCATCCGGCGGCCGCCAGGTGCCGGTCCCAGGCGAGCCGTTCCTCGAAGAACTCGTGCTCGCTACCGGGGCCGCCCTTGCCCGTCAGCCGGGCGAAGTCGCCGGTCAGGTTGTTTTTCAGCCACGTCCTGACGCTCTCGGCGAAGTCGTCGTCGGTGATCAGCCCGTCCGGGCTCTCGCTCTGGTCCACGTCTGTAAGATAACCTACCAAGCACTTGCTAGGTAGGTAGGGAGCCCAGTGACCGAACATCCGAGAACCATCCCGTCCGCCGTCATCCACGCCGCGCGTGCATACGGCGAGCTTCCGGCGGTGTCCGACGGCGACGTCCGTCTGACCTTCACACAACTGCACGACCGTGTCCGCGATTTCGCCGCCGCACTCTGCTCGCAGGGCGTGCGGCCCGGCGATCACGTCGCGGTGTGGTCGCCCAACACGTATCACTGGGTGGTCGCGGCGCTCGGCATCCACTACGCGGGCGCGACGCTCGTCCCGATCAACACCCGGTACACCGCGCCGGAAACCCTCGACATTCTCGAGCGCACCAAGACGACCGCACTCGTCGTCGCGGGCAACTTCCTCGGCACCGATCGGTACGCGTTGCTGCGCGACGAGTCGAGCACCCTCGACCTGCCGACGGTCGTCCGTGTGCCCGTCGACGGCGGGGACACCCCGACCACCGGTGTCGTCGACTTCGACGACTTCCTCGCCCTCGCCGACGAGGACACCCGCGCCGAGGCCGACGCCCGCGCGGCCGCCGTCTCCCCCGACGACGTCTCCGACGTCATGTTCACCTCGGGCACCACGGGCCGGAGCAAGGGGGTGATGAGCGCGCACCGGCAGTCGGTGGGCATCGCCCGGGCGTGGGGCGAGTGCGCGGAGGTGACGTCGGACGACAACTACCTCATCATCAACCCGTTCTTCCACACCTTCGGCTACAAGGCCGGGTTCCTGGTGTGCCTGCTGAACGGGGTGACGGTGGTGCCGATGGCGGTGTTCGACGTGCCGAAGGTGATGGCGACCGTGCACGACGAGCAGATCACCGTGCTGCCCGGCGCCCCGACGATCTTCCAGTCGATCCTCGACCACCCCGACCGCCCGAAGTACGACCTGTCCAGCCTGCGGGTCGCGATCACCGGCGCGGCCGCCGTGCCCGTCGCGCTGGTGGAACGGATGCAGTCGGAACTCAGCTTCGACGCCGTCCTCACCGCATACGGCCAGACCGAGGCCGTGGTGGTCACGATGTGCCGGACCGACGACGACCCGGTGACCGTCTCGACCACGTCCGGTCGTGCGATCCCCGGGATGGAGGTCCGGATCGGCGACCACGGCGAGATCCTGGTGCGCGGCGAGAACGTGATGCTCGGTTATCTCGACGACCCCGAGTCGACGGCCAAGACCGTCGACGCCGACGGCTGGCTGCACACCGGCGACGTCGGGACGCTCGACGACCGCGGGTACGTCGACATCACCGACCGCCTCAAGGACATGTACATCTCCGGCGGATTCAACGTGTATCCCGCTGAGGTGGAGAACGCCCTTGCCAGGCTCGACGGTGTCGCGGAGTCTGCCGTCATCGGTGTTCCCGACCAGCGGATGGGCGAGGTCGGGCGCGCGTTCGTCGTGGCGAGGGCGGGTACCGCGCTCGCCGAGGACGCCGTGATCGCGTTCTGCAAGGAGCGCCTCGCCAACTTCAAGGTGCCCCGCTCGGTGCGCTTCGTCGACTCCCTGCCCCGGAACCCCTCCGGGAAGGTCATGAAAAACGTTTTGCGTGAGGAGAAGAAATGACGGTTCCGGACGAGGGTGACGTCGTCACCTACGACGTGCGCGACGGTGTCGCGTTCGTGACGCTCAACCGCCCCGATTACCGCAACGCCCAGAACTCGGTGATGACGTACGCCCTCGACGCCGCGTTCGAGCGGGCCGTCGAGGACGACGACGTGAAGGTGATCGTCCTCGCGGGCAACGGAAAGCACTTCAGCGCCGGCCACGACATCGGGACGCCGGGCCGCGACCATCACGTCCATTACGACAACAAGGCCGTCATGTGGTGGGACCACGTCGACAAGCCCGGCGGCGACCAGCGCTACGCCCGCGAGATGGAGGTGTACCTGGGGATGTGCCGGCGGTGGCGGGAGATCCCGAAGCCGACGATCGCGATGATCCAGGGCGCCTGCATCGCCGGCGGTCTGATGCTGGCGTGGGTGTGCGACCTGATCGTCGCGTCCGACGACGCCTTCTTCTCCGATCCGGTCGTACGTATGGGCATCCCCGGGGTCGAGTACTTCGCGCACCCGTGGATGCTGGGGCCGCGGTTCGCGAAGGAAATCCTCTACACCGGTGACCGATTCACCGCGCAGCGCGCGTACGAGGTGGGGATGGTCAACCGCGTCGTGCCGCGCGAGGATCTGGAGACGGAGACCCTGGCGATCGCCGGCCGCATCGCCGCGATGCCCCGGTTCGGTCTCGCGCTCACCAAGAAGGCCGTCAACCAGTGCGAAGACCAGATGGGCATGCGTAACGGCATGGATTCGGTGTTCGGACTGCATCACTTCGCGCACGCACACAACGCCGAGGTCGACTCGGATTCCCTCGGCGGCATGGACGCCAAGTCGATGGCGGCGAGCGCCCGCAACGAGAACGGGGCCAAGTAAGTGGATCTGGAGTACGACGACGCCACCCTCGCCTTCCGCGACGAGGTCCGGGCGTTCCTGAAGGCTAACGTCCCCGCCGAACCGCTGCCGTCGATGGACACGGCGGAGGGGTTCGAGGCGCACCGCCGGTGGGAACGCACCCTCGCCGACGCCCGGCTGTCCGTGGTGTCGTGGCCGGAGGAACTCGGCGGCCGGGACGCGTCCCTGCTGGAATGGGTCGTGTTCGAGGAGGAGTACTACCGCTCCGGTGCGCCTGGACGCGTCAGCCAGAACGGCATCTTCCTGCTCGCACCCACCCTGTTCGAGCACGCCAACCCCGAGCAGTTGGCCCGGATCATGCCGCGCATGGCCCGCGCCGACGACATCTGGGCGCAGGCGTGGTCGGAACCCGAGTCGGGCAGCGATCTCGCGTCGCTCCGCTCCACCGCCCGCCGTGCGGACGGCGGCTGGGTGCTGAACGGGCAGAAGACGTGGAGTTCCCGTGCGAGTTTCGCGGACTGGGGTTTCGGGCTGTTCCGGTCCGACCCGGAAGCGCAGCGCCACAAGGGCATCACGTATTTCATGTTCGACCTGCGGTCGCAGGGTGTCACCGTCCGCCCGATCGATCAGCTCGACGGCGAACCCGGTTTCGCGGAGATCTTCCTCGAGGACGTCTTCGTGCCGGACGACCCCGCGCACCCCGGCGAATCGGGCGTGATCGGCGGCGTGAACGAGGGCTGGCGGGTCGCGATGAGCACGGCGTCGAACGAACGCGGGCTGTCGCTGCGCAGCCCCGGCCGGTTCCTCGCCACGGTGGACCGCCTCGTCGCGCTGTTCCGGGACAGCGGCCGCACCGACGACACCGCACTGCGCGACCGCGTCGCCGACGCCTGGATCGGTGCCCGCGCCTACCAGCTCAGCACGTTCGGGACCGTCACCCGGCTCGCCGACGGCGGCCAACTCGGGGCCGAGTCGTCGATCAACAAGGTGTTCTGGTCGGAGTGGGACATCACCACCCACGAGACCGCCCTCGAGCTGCAGGGCCCGTCGGCGGAGCTCGCCGACAACTGGATGGACGGCTACCTGTTCTCCCTCTCCGGTCCGATCTACGCCGGCACCAACGAGATTCAGAAGAACGTGATCGCCGAGCGGCTGCTCGGCCTACCGAAGGCAGACCGATGAGATTCACACTCGACTCCTCCCGGACGGACTTCGCGTCGAGTATCGACGCGCTGCTGTCGAAGGCCGACCTGCCTGCGGTGATCCGGTCGTGGAACACCGGCGACACCGGCCCCGGCCTGAAGGTGTGGCAGCGCCTCGCCGAGACGGGGGTGAACGGACTGCTGGTGTCCGAGGAACACGACGGTCTCGGCGCCGACGCCGTCGACCTCGTGGTGGCCGTCGAACAACTCGGACGCCATGCGGTCCCCGGACCGGTGGCCGAGACCCTCGCCGTCGCACCGGCCCTGCTCGCGCAGGTGTCCCCGGACCGCCTGGCGGCGCTGGCATCCGGATCCCTCACCACGGTGGCCGCGGCGCCGCACGTGCCGTTCGCCGTGGACGCGGACTCGGCCGATCTGGTCCTGCTCGTCGACGGTGCGACCGTCAGCATCGGCGCGCCCGGGGACGTGCAGCGGTCCGTGGACCAGTCGAGGCGGCTGTTCCCGCTCACCGCCGGTGACGCGCTGGGCGATGTCGACTTCACCCCGGCGTTCGACCTCGGCGCCCTCGCGACCGCGGCGCAACTGCAGGGCCTCGGGCAGACCCTGCTCGAGGTCACCACCGACTACGCCAAGCAGCGCAAGCAGTTCGGCAAGGTGATCGGACAGTTCCAGGCCATCAAGCATCACCTCGCGGAAGTGGCCGTCGGACTGGAGATGTCGCGACCGCTGCTGCACGGTGCGGCGCTGGCCGTGCGGGACGGGTCCGCCGACGCGTCGCGGGACGTGTCGGCCGCGAAGGTGGCGTGCGGGGATGCCGCGTACCGGGCGGCGCGGGTGGCGCTCCAGGTGCACGGCGCCATCGGATACACGCAGGAGCACGATCTGTCGCTGTGGCTGACGAAGGTCCGGGCGCTCGTGACCGCTTGGGGCACACCGGCCTTCCACCGCGGGCGCGTCGTCGATTCACTGGTGGAGGCGTCGTGAGTTTCGATAACGAGGAACGGGCCGCGCTGCGGGAGTCGGTGCGGGACCTGCTCGGCAAGCATTCCGACTCCGCCGCCGTCCGCCGGGCGATCACCACCGGGCACGGCTACGACGAGGCCCTGTGGTCCAGATTGTGCGAGCAGATCGGCGTCGCCGCGCTCGCCGTCCCGGAGAAATACGACGGCGTCGGCGCGTCGCTGCTGGAAGTTCATGTGGTGCAAGAGGAGCTGGGCCGCACGCTGACGCCGTCGCCGATGCTCGGCAGCGCGGTATTGGCCGCGCAGGCGCTGGTGTTGTCGGGGGACGACGACGCGTGCGCCCGGCTGCTCCCCGGCATCGCGGCGGGCTCGGTGGCGGCACTGTGCTGGGCCGGTCCGGACGGGTGGAGCGGCTTCGGCGTGACGGCGTCGGGCGAGACGCTGTCGGGGACGGCGTCGTACGTGCTCGGCGGTGACGTCGCGGACGTGCTGCTGGTTCTCACGTCCGAAAGCATGTTCGAGGTCGATCCGGCGGCCGACGGCGTCACCCGGCGTCGGGTGCCGGCGATGGACCCGACGCGGTCGCTGTCGGAGGTGACGTTCGACGGTGTCGCGGCACGCCGCCTGGTCTCCCCCACCGACCTCGTCGAGCAGTTGCGCACGATCGCGCTCGTCGCGCTGTCGGCGGAGCAGGTCGGCGCGGCAACAGCGGCGCTGGAACAGACGGTCGAGTATGCGAAGTCGCGCAAGCAGTTCGGGCGCGCCATCGGCTCGTTCCAGGCGCTGAAGCACCGCATGGCCGACATGTACGCGCTCGTCGAGACGGCCCGGTCGATGTCGTATGCGGCGGCGCTGTCGGGAACGCACGACGACGCCGTCGTCGCGAAGGTGTACTGCTCGGAGGCGCTGCAACAGGTCGCGGCCGAGGCCATCCAACTGCACGGCGGCATCGCCATCACCTGGGAGCACGACGCGCAGTTGTATTTCAAACGCGCGCACGGGAGCGCACAACTCTTCGGGCAGCCGCGGGACTTCCTTCCCTACCTGGCGACCGCGGCGGGGCTGTAGGCGGCTCCGCCGCCCGTGCGTGCTTTACGAGTCTCTGCACTCGTTAACCACTCACGGGTGCGGAGCGCCTGCCAGCCCCTCCAGGTAGCTGGCGACCCCGTCCTCGTCGTTGCTGGGCAGGACGTGGTCGGCGAGGGCGAGGACTTCGGGCAGCGCGTTGGACGGGCACAGTGCCGTGCCGGCCCATGTCAGCATCGGGACGTCGTTGATGGCGTCGCCGGCGACCGCGACCTCTGCCGTCGTGATGCCGTCGACGGCGCACAGTTCGGCGAGGGCACTCGCCTTGGACACGCCGGACGCCGCCATCTCGACGTACGGCGCACCGGAATGCGTCAGTTCGACGCCGTCGACGCCGGCGGCCACCGCCGCGCGGTACAGATCCGCGCTGGGCACCTCGGGGTGCCGGGCGACGATCTTCACCATCGGCTCGTCCATGTCGGGCAGCAGTTCCGACAGCGTCATCTCGTGCGGATGCCGGTGGTGGTCGGCGAATTCGCACAGCGCCGCGTACGCGGGTTCGGCGACGAACCGCGTCGGGCCGACGTTCGCGAACACGACCCCGGGCATCAGCGTCCGCACCCGGTCCATCGCCGCCGCGGCCGACGCCATCGCGATGGTCGTCGTCGCTGTGATCACCGGGGTCCCGTCGGCCAGGTCGAGGACGACGGCACCGTTCGCGCAGATCGCCTTGCCGCGGAATCCGCACGACTGCGCGAGTTCGTGCACCGAATGCCGGGCACGGGCCGTGGCCCACACCACCTCGACCCCCGAGCGTCGCGCATCCTCCATGGCCTGCGCGGTGCGCGGGGAGATCGTGCGGTCCGATCGCAGCAGGGTGCCGTCGAGGTCCGTCGCCAGTAGCCGAATTCGGGTCACCTCCGCATGATGCCAGGCGGCGCAGGTACCCAGTCGATAGCCTGGACAGCATGAGTCCTCGAGTACCCAGCATCGTGCTGAATTCCGGAACCATCGTCCCCCAGCTCGGCCTGGGGGTCTGGCAGGCCGACAACGACGAGACCGAACACGCCGTCGGGTTCGCCCTGGACGAGGCGGGCTACCGGCACATCGACACGGCCGCCGCCTACGGCAACGAGGAGGGTGTCGGCCGCGGCATCGCGAACTCGGGAGTCCCGCGGGAGGACATATTCCTCACCACCAAGTTGTGGAACTCGGACCAGGGCTACGAGCCGGCACTGAAGGCGTTCGACGCCAGCCTCGGACGTCTCGGTGTCGACTACGTCGACCTGTACCTGATCCATTGGCCGCTGCAGGACGACGACCGCATCCTCCGCACCTGGGATGCGCTGGAGAAGATCGCCGAGTCCGGGCGCGCCAAGGCGATCGGCGTGTGCAATTTCGAACCGCGTCACCTGCAGTTGCTGATCGACCGGGGCGGCGTCGTCCCGGCAGTCGACCAGGTGGAGTTGCATCCGCATCTGGCTCAGCAGGAGGTCCGGGGATTCGCCGTCGAGCACGGCATCGCCGTCGAATCGTGGAGCCCGCTCGGCGGCACCAGCAACTCGGGCTGGGGCGACGACTCCAAGCCGAACATCCTGCTCACCGACCCGATCATCACCCGCATCGGAGACCGGCACAGCAAGTCCCCGGCCCAGGTGCTGATCCGCTGGCATCTGCAGAGCGGGCTGATCGTCATCCCCAAGTCGGTCCACGAGTCGCGGATCCGCGAGAACATCGACGTGTTCGATTTCGAACTCAGCGAGCAGGACCTCAGCGAGATCGAGACGATGGACGACGGCGCCCGCGTCGGCGCGCACCCGGACGAGCTGAACATCGGCACCCCGGAGTAGGCGGCTTCGCCGCCCGTGCGTGGGTAACGAGTCCAGAGACTCATTAAGCACTCACGGGCGCGGAGCGCCTACAGCTTCACCGGCATCTCCTCGAGCCCGGACACGAAGTTGGCGGGACGACGCCGCAGCGGGGTGTCGTCGACGAGCATCATGTCGGGCAGCCGCGACAGCAGTTGTTCGAACATGATCTTCGCTTCGAGCCGGGCGAGTTGGTTGCCGAGGCAGAAGTGGGTGCCGAAACCGAACGCGACGTGCGGGTTCGGGGACCGTCCGACGTCGAACACCTCGGGGTTCTCGAATACCGCCTCGTCGAAGTTGGCGGATTCGAACAGCAGCATCATCTTCTCGCCCTCGCGGAGGGCGGTTCCGAAGAAGTCGACGTCGCGGGTGACGGTGCGGCACATGTTCTTGATCGGCGACGACCAGCGCAGCATCTCCTCGACCGCCGTGGGGATGCTTCCGGGGTCGTTCACGAGGCGTGCCTGCTGTTCGGGGTGGCGCAGCAGTTGCTCCATGCCGCCGCTGAGGACGTGCCGGGTGGTCTCGTCGCCGCCGATGAGGATCAGCAGGGTTTCGCCGACGATGTCCGCGTCGCTCAGCCGGTGCCCGTCGATTTCGCTGTGCACGAGGATGCTGGTGAGGTCGTCCGTCGGGTTCTTTCGCCGGTCCTCGATAGTGCGGAGGGTGAACTCGTTGAACGCCAGGTAGGCGTTGGCCTGCGCCTGCAGTCCTTCGGGGGTGGCGTTGCTGCCGAGCGCGTTCATCAGGTCGTCGGACCACTGCAGGAACAGGGCGCGTTCCTGGGGGCGCACGCCGAGCATGTCGCCGACGACGGCCATGGGCAGCGGCGCCGCGAGATCGCGTACGAAGTCCACTTCGTCCTTGTCGCAGGCGGCGTCGATGAGGTGGTCACAGATCTCGCGGATCCGGCCGACCTTCGCCTCGACCTGTTTGCGGGTGAAGCCGGCGTTGACGAGTCGGCGATGCTGCAGGTGCTGGGGGTCGTCCATGTCGATCATCTGGGGCAGCGGGCCCACCCCGGGCCGGATTCCGCCCGCGTTCGAGAACAACTCCGGATCGCGTTCGGCGGCCAGGACGGCCTCGTACGACGCGGCGCCGAGGATGCCGTCGGCGCGGTACACCGGTTCGTGGGCGCGCATCCAGGCGTATGCCTGCCGCGGGTCGCCGAGTTCGCCCGAGTAGAACCGTCCGTCGATGAGATCGAATTCCGGCCTGTCCGTCATCGAGACGCTCCTCCGCATTGAATCCCGCCGTTCGTGCCCCGATAATAGAACGTGTTCCTACTATGACGTAGTGGTATAGCGGCAGTTTTCACAGATCCCCGGCCCGAGAATTGACACGAGTTCTATTACCTGGAGGTGTGCGTGGTGACCAACGACGGCAGCAGCGGGCTCGCGAAGACGTCCGTACTCGTCACCGGCGGCGGCAGTGGCATCGGACTGGGCATCGCCACCGCGCTGGCCGCCGACGGCGCCCACGTCACGATCTGTGGTCGGAACGAGAAGAAACTGGCACGCGCGGCGGAGCAGATCAGCGCCGACAACCCGACGGGGACGGTCGACACGGTGACGGCCGACGTCACGAACGAGGACGACGTCGTCCGCGCGGTCGCGAAGGCGAGCGAGCGCACCGGGCAACTCGGCGGCGTCGTCACCTGCGCGGGCGGCAACGAGACGGTCGGGCCCGTGACCCAACTCGACGTCGACGCCTGGCGCAGAACCGTCGACCTCAACGTCACCGGCACGATGCTGACGATCAAGCACGCCGCCCGGGCACTGGTCGCCGGGGGCGGCGGTTCCATCGTCACCATCTCCTCGATCGCGAGCAGCAACACCCATCGCTGGTTCGGCGCGTACGGCCCGTCGAAGTCGGGCGTCGACAACCTGACGCGACTCGCCGCCGACGAACTCGGGGCCAGCAACGTCCGCGTCAACTGCATCCGCCCCGGACTCACCCGCACCGACCTCGTCGCGCTCATCACCGACGGCGGCCCCGTCCTGGACGACTACCTGGCCAACACCCCGATCTCGCGGGTCGGCGAGGTCACCGACATCGCCGCGCTCGCCAAGTTCCTCCTGGGCCCCGACTCCACCTGGATCACGGGTCAGATCATCAACGTCGACGGCGGGCAGATGCTGCGGCGCGGCCCCGACTTCCGTTCGATGTTCGAGCCCATGTTCGGCGCCGACGGCCTGCGCGGGGTGGTCGAGCCGTGACGTCGCACCAGGTTCTGGGCAGGCAGGTCGAGATGCCCGTGGAGATCCGGGCGGCGTCGGCGTTCACGGCGATGTATTCGGTGCCGACCGCCGCGGCCCAGTCGCTGATCGACGACACCGGACTCGAGATCCTGCAGTTCCGGCCCGGGCGCGGTGTGTGCGTGCTGGTGTTCGTCGACTACGTGGACGGCGACCTCGGCCCGTACAACGAATTCGGGGTGTCGTTCCTCGTCCGCGACCACCGGGCCGCCGGCACCTCGGTCCCGCAGGATCTCAAGACGCTGGCCCAGGGCCGGGCCGGCGCGCTGATCCACCACCTGCCGGTCGACGGCGACTTCACCCTGGCCGCCGGCCGCGGCATCTGGGGCTTCCCGAAGGTTCTCGCCCATTTCGACGTCGACCATTCCGGGTCCGTCAAACGCGGGTCGGTGAGCCAGGGCGGTCGGCTGATCGCCCAGTTGAGTGTCAAACAGGGCATTCCGGTGCCGGGGTCGGGCGCGAGTACGTCGCTCGCCGCCTACTCGCATCTGGACGGACTGACCCGATTCACCACCTGGGACATGAGCCCGACCGGCGTCCGCTCCCGGCCGGGGGGCGCGGAACTGAAACTGGGCAGCCATCCGATCGCCGACGAACTGCGGTCGCTGGGGCTTCCGAAGCGGGCGCTCCTCACGTCGTCGATTTCCGAACTGAAGATGACGTTCGGGGACGCGCAGCCCGTCTGACAGGTGAGTGGCAAAGAGTGCCCGGGCACGCTTTGCCACTCACCTGCGGGGTTGCGCCGAGCACCGAACTGGGGTCCAATACCGGTTCTGGACGCTTGACCAATTCGTGGTGCCCTCGGGGGGCTGCCGCCGAAAGGACGATCGGTAGTGCAGATGAGACGACGCAGCGTGCTCGTGGGGGCAGCCCTGACTCCGGCGGTCGCGACACTCGGTTCCGGCCGGGCCGCGGCAGATCCCGGCGCCGGCGAATTCCTTGTCGGCGTCGGCATTTCCGACGCCACCGGGCCGGTCGCCGAGGTCGGGATGATGGGCTACTCCAGCTTCGAGCAACGCGCGGAAGGCCTACACCAGCGAACCCGCGCCCGGGCGTTCGTGTTCGCCGAATCCGGCGGGACGCAGCGCGTGGTCTACGTGTGCGCCGACGTCTGCATGATCTTCCAGTCCGTCCACGACGCCGTGCTCGCCCGGCTCGCGCAGGTCTACGGCGACCTCTACACCGAACGCAACGTGATGCTCACGGCGGTCCACTCCCATGCGACATGCGGCGGCGCGTCCCACGACTACGCGTACAACCTCGCCGTGCTCGGCCACAACCGCCAAGTGTTCGACGCCGAGGTCGGCGGCATCGTCGAGGCGATCACCGCTGCGCACGATTCCCTCGCGCCCGGTTCGCTGTCGTACGGCCGCAGCGAACTCACCGACGCCAGCGTCAACCGCTCGCGAATCGCGTTCGACCGCAACCCCGCCGAGGACAGGGACTACTACCCGATCGGCATCGACACGTCGATGCGGGTGCTGCGAATCACGCAGGGCGGCAGGGACGTCGGTGCAATCAACTGGTTCCCGACCCACGGCGCGTCGCTCACCAACACGAACCACCTCATCTCGGGTGATAACAAGGGCGCGGCCGCCTACTTCTGGGAGCACGACCACGCGGGCGTCCGCTACCTCGACGGCACACCGCAGTTCGTCGCCGCGTTCCCGCAGACGAACACCGGCGACATGTCCCCCAACCTCGACCTTCGGCCCGGCCACGGACCCACCGACGACGAGTTCGAGAACACCCGGATCATCGGGCAGCGGCAGGTCGGGGCCGCACGCACGGCGTGGGCATCGGCGTCGACGAATCTCACCGGCGGCGTGGACAGTCGAATCATGTACCTCGACATGGCGAATCAGGAAGTCGGCGGCGAGTTCACCCCCGACGGCCGCACGTATCGGACGTCGCCCGCCTGCGTCGGTGCCGCCATGAGCGCCGGCAGCACCGAGGACGGTCCGGCCATCCCGATCTTCCCCGAGGGCACCACCAACCCGCTCGTCGACGCACTCGGCGGGATGGATGCCCCGATCCCACAGTGGCTGCAGGACGCGCAGGCCCCGAAACTCGTACTGGTGGCCGTGGGTCTGCTGCCGCCGGACGGCTGGGTTCCGCACGTGCTGAAGATCCAGATCCTGCGCATCGGCGGGTTGTATGTCGTGGGCGGTCCCGCGGAGTTCACGATCGTGGCCGGGCTGCGGATCCGCCGCACCGTCGCCGACCGACTCGGCGTGCCGTTGGAGAACGTGATCTTCCAGGGTTACGCCAATTCGTATGCGAGTTACTGCACCACCCCGCAGGAGTACGACGCGCAGCAGTACGAGGGCGGGTCAACACTATTCGGCCGGTACACGCTGCCCGCGTACCAGCAGGGATTCGCGGCGCTCGCCGATGCTTTGCGCACCGGCAGCGACGTCCCGCGTGGCCCGGCACCCCGCGACCTGTCGCAGTTCCAGCCGTATTTCGGTCCTCGTGTCGAGCACGACGAGCCACCCGCCGGCCACGCCTTCGGCGATGCCCTCACCCAGCCGGTCCCGAAAACTGCTCCGGGCCAACAGGTCACCGTCGAGTTCGTCACCGGACACCCGCGCAACAACCCGCACCGCGGGGGAACGTTCCTCGAGATCCAGCGCCTGAGCGGCAACCGCTGGATACGGCACGCCGACGACGGCGACTGGTCGACCAGGTAACACTGGACCCGCACCGAACCCCACCGATCGGTCGCACGCATCACGTGGGACGTACCGCCCGGAACGCCCGCCGGCCGATACCGGGTGCAGCACTACGGCGACAGCCGGGACCCAACCGGGACGATCACGTCGTTCACCGGAACGTCGAACGACTTCGACGTCGAGTAGCCGGCCCGATTACCCCGGACCCCCGATTACCCCTGCCCCTCCGACAGATCGAGCGCGGTCGCGACGTCGAGGAAATGCCGGATCGCCGGGATCTGTTGCCTGTCGGCGCGATACGCGACCGAGACCGTCGACACCGCCTGCGCGTCGGAGAGTGCGACGTACCGCAGGTCCGGGAGGTGCAGGGCACGGAGACTGGCGGGAACGATGGTGACTCCGGTGTTGGCCGCGACCAGTCCGAGGAGGGTGGGAAACTGGACGGCCTCCTGCGCGGCCTCCAGCCGGAAACCGGCGTGATGACACAGGGCGGCGATGTGGTCGTACAGCCGCGACACCTGACCGCGCGGAAACGTGAGGAACCGTTCGTCGCGCAATTCCACGAGCCGCACCGACTCCCGGGCGGCGAAGGGATGCGACGAGTGCATCGCCACCAGCAGTGGCTCGCGGGTCAGCGGCCGGACCACGATGCCGTCCGCCCGGTCGACTTCGCGGACCAGCCCGATGTCGAGGATGCCGTCCGCGATCGCCGACAGCTGGCGGTCGGTCGTCGACTCGGACAGTTGCACCTGAACTCCGGGCCACTCCTTCTGCAGGGCGAGCATGGTCGCGGGGACGATCCGCAGTGCCGCGGAACTGACGAAACCGATGCGGAGCAGCCCCACCTCCCCGTGCGCGACCTGTTCCACCGCGGCGAGCGCATGATCGGCTTCGGCGAGGACGCGCCTGCCCTCGTCCAGGAGGACCCGTCCCGCGTCGGTGAGCTCGACGCGACGCGTCGTCCGCTCGAACAGGGTGGTGCGCAGTTCTTTCTCGAACTTGCTGATCTGCTGGCTCAGCGCCGGCTGCGCTATGTGCAGGCGTTCCGCGGCGCGCCTGAAGTTCATCTCCTCGGCCACCGTGACGAAGTATCGAAGCTGCCGCAGTTCCACCCGATTGATACTTGCAACTTATCAGTCGGTTGACAATAGGTACTTCTGCACCGTGGGCGCCGGGCCTAGCGTTGAGGGCACCGAATTACCAGGCCTTCGAGGAGTCAGCAGTGGAGCACCACCTCACCGCACCAGACACGGACAACCGTCTCCGCCACCTGATCGGCGGTGAGTGGGTGGACGGCGACGGTCCGGTCGCAGCGACGACGAACCCCGCCGACGAGACGGTCGTCGCGGAATACCATCCGGCCGACAGTCGCCTCCTCGACGCGGCGGTGGCTGCCGCGGTGTCGGCACGCCGCGAGTGGGACGACCGCGGAATCATCGCGCGCGGACTCGTCCTCCGCCGGGCGGCCGAGATCCTCGCCGACCGTGCCGACGCGGTCGCGGAACTCATGACCCGTGAGCAGGGCAAGACGCTCCCCGAGTCGCGGGCCGAGGTGGGAGCCACCGTCGAGACCCTGCACTACCACGCGGCGCAGGCACGCAACGCCGACGGCGCTACCTTCCCCTCGTCGCATCCCGACGAGGTGATCCGCACGGTCCGCCGCCCGCTCGGTGTGGTCGCCGCGATCACCCCGTGGAATTTCCCGCTGCAGATTCCGGCGTGGAAGTTGGCGCCGGCACTGTTGTGGGGCAACACGGTGGTCTGGAAACCGGCCAGCGATACGGTGGCGGTGGCCGCTGCCTTCGCCGAAGTCCTTGCCGCAGCCGGTGTTCCGGCCGGAGTCCTCAACATGGTCCTGGGCCCGGGGACGATCGGCGCCGAACTGGTGTCGCGGGAGGAGATCTCGGGAGTCACGTTCACCGGCTCGGTGCCGGTGGGCAGGTCGATTCAGGCTGCCGCGGTTCCGCGCGGCGCGAAGGTTCAGATGGAACTCGGCGGGCACAACGCGGCGATCGTGCTCCCTGACGTCGATCCGCGGGAAGCAGCGGCTGTCCTGATCGCCGGTGCCATGGGAAGCAGCGGCCAGAAATGCACGGCGACACGGAGGATCATCGCCGTCGGCGACGCTTACGACGACCTCGTGCCCGGACTCGTCGCCCGGGTCGAGCAACTGGTCGTCGGCGACGGGCTGGCCCCCGAATCGCAGATCGGCCCGCTCGTCTCCGCCCGCGCGGCAAAGGAAGTGACGGCCGCGATCGACCAGGCGCTGTCCGAGGGCGCCGAACTGCTCGGGTCTGCACCACTCCCCCCGTCGGGTGCGGCCTTCGTGGCCCCGACGCTGCTCGCCGGCACCACCGCGCTGACCATCAGCCGGGAAGAGGTGTTCGGACCGGTCACCCTCGTCCTGCGTGCGCGCGACCTCGACGAGGCCATCGACCTCGCGAACGCAACGTCGTTCGGTCTCACCGCCGCGGTCTTCACGTGCGACGAGCGGGCCGCCCGCCGCTGCATTCGCGACCTCGACGCCGGCCTGATCAAGGTCAACGCACCCAACACCGGGTCCGAACTGCACGCTCCCTTCGGCGGACTCAAGGATTCGTCGTTCCCGGCACCCCGCGAGCAGAATGCGGCCACGAGCGCCGAGTTCTTCACGTGGAGCAAAATCGCCTACTCCCGCACCGGAACACCGAGGAGCGAGGCATGAGACCGACCGAACTGCTCCGGCGGACACAGACATCCGCACGGTCGCCCGAGCAGGTTCTGGACCCGGCCGACATGGGCGCCGCCCGCTACACCCGACACAGCTTCGCCCGATCCTTCCTGAGAACCGCGGCCGCCGAGAACTGGCGGGTCGAGCGCGAGCGGTGGGACGTCGACGCCGACGGCCGCGGCGAGGTCGTGTACCGCGTCGGGATCGGCGGGCGGGAGGTGAGATTCGTCGTGTTCTCGACGACCCTCGCCGAGAGTGATCGCACCGACCGCGTCATCGCCAAGGCCTGGGACGTCACTGCGGCCCTGATAGAAGGGCCGCTCACCGAGAGTCGTTCGAGTGCACTGCGAGTGCAGGTGCCACGGCAGGAAGAAGGCCGGGCGGACGACGGCACCCTCATCTGGACCCGCGCGAACCGCAGTGCACGGTTCTTCGACTACGTCGCCGACCGGCTGTCCGCGGGCAGTCAACCGGACATCGCGACGATGGGCGACGCCGCCTACATCCTGCGGAGCACCGCGTTCTACAGCAACGGAAAATTCGGGCTCGCAGATTTCGATCGGCTCGGTGCCGACCATCCCCTGCGACTGCCCTACCGTGCGCACATGCTGACCGCCTGGTTGCTGCGTGAATTCAGCTACGACCTGGTCGAGCACTGTGCCCGGGCCCGGAACCCGCGGGCCGCGCGGCTGTCCGGAGACTGGCGACGCTACCTCGGACTCGGCAACGCGACCGGTCTCGGCATGGTGCCCTACGTCGTCAATCATCCGCAGGTGCTCGACGCCTGGTGCGCCACCCGCGAACTGCCCCTCGCACATGCGCTGGCGCAGACGACCGCACCCGGTGACCCGTGCGTCCACCTCGCCCGCGACCTGCTCGACCGCGCCACGCTCTACTTCGCCGAGCGCGCAGAGATGCCGACGGCACCCTTCGTTACCTGTGGCGAACTCTCCTCCCAACTCGACGTGCTCCGGGGCGTGCTGTCCGAGTACATCGGCTCCGGGACCATCGACGGCAGGCCGACCGACCACGCCTGGCAGGCACTGCACGACCGCGCCGCGTCGATCGGCGCGGAGGCCCGCGGAGTGATGGACTCCGTGATCGTCGAGGTGCATCCGGAACTCGACACCGAGGTCGAGGAATTGCTGTACTGCGATCAGCGGCAGGTCGTCCGACCTGCGCAGACCTGCGCCCAGCTCCGCGCCGTCCTCCGGGACCGTTACGCATGGGTGCAGCGTTTCGACTTCGACGATCCCGACGAGCAGACCCATTTCTGGTTCTCGTCCGAGAACAACGAGGAGCCGCGCCGGGGACGCCGCGGCGTGGATCCGGGCGAGCACGTCGAGCATCCGATCGACGTCGCCCGATCCGTGGCCGCCCTGGAACGCGATCTGGAATCCGCTCGCGACGACGCCGCTGTCGCCGCGTTTCTCGTCGAACATCCGCGGCACCGCGGCACCGTCGCGCGCGTCCAGACGCTCACCGACGTCCCGTACGCCGAGGCCCGCGACAACCTGCTCGCCCGGAACTTCCTGCCCCTGAATCTGCAGCGCTTCCAGCTGGCGATGTACGGGATGGACAACTACATGCCGCAATCGACCGACTGGCTGCGGGTGACCCTCTACTCGGGAGCCCCACGGGCCGAGGACGTCGCCGCCGGGGTGGACGACGACTGGATCTTCACCCGCAAGCCGCGAAAGGACGCCTAGTGCACACGCTCACACACTCCGACCTGCTGGTGGTAGACGGACTTCAAATCAACAACTGGGACCGGAAAGTCCTCGAGGAACTGCGCGCCGGTGGTGTCACCGGGGTGAACGCCACCTGCGCGGTGTGGGACGGTCCGGCCGACACGCTCGGCGCCGTCGCACAGTGGTATCAGCTGGCCGCCGACAACGACGACATCGTCACCCTCGCGGAAACTTCCGCGGACATTCGCAACGCGAAGCGGGACAACCGGATCGCCGTGCTGCTCGGGTTCCAGAATTCGTCGCCGTTCGGGGACGACTATCGCATGGTGGAGATCTTCCACCGACTGGGCGTGCGCGTCGCCCAGCTCACCTACAACATTCAGAACCTGGCGGGCGGCGCCTGCTACGACGAGCACGATTCGGGACTCACTGCGTTCGGGCGCATCATGATCGCCGAGATGAATCGCGTCGGCATGCTCGTCGACCTCTCCCACGTCGGGAACCGCACCTGCCTGGACGCGATCGACGCGTCCCGCACGCCCGTCGCGATCACGCATTCGAACCCGACCTGGTTCGTCGACAGCCCCCGCAACAAACCGGACGAGGTGATCGACGCGCTGGCCGCGCGCGGTGGCGTGATCGGCTGCTGCCTCTACCCGAACGTCCTGGGAGGGGAATCCACGTCCAGCGCGGATTTCGCGGTCATGGTCGCACGGCTCGTCGACCAGATCGGTCCCGACCACGTCGCGATCGGCAGTGACTGCACCCGCAACTGGTCGGAGGACTACGTCGCGTGGCTGCGCAACGGTCGCTGGCGACCGCCCAGCCAGAACCCCGTCGAACCCGAGTGGCCGATGTGGCCGAACTGGTTCTCGGGCCCGTCGGACTTCCCGGTTCTCACCGAGTGCCTGCAGAAGGTCGGCCTCGACGACGGAACCATCGCGAAAATCCTCGGCGAGAACTGGTTGCGGATCTTCGACGACGTCTTCCCCGGACTGCCCGAATCACAGGAACGCCGATGACCGACATGCTCACCCACACAATCGAAGACGACACCGCTCTCCCGCCGGGAAACCGAATCAGGCTGGCGGTACGAGAGGTTCGCGAGACGGCGTTCCGCGCCCTGTACGCCGCGGGCGTCAGCGCGGGCGAGGCCGGTGGCGCGGCCGACATCGTGACGGCCATGCAACTCCACGCCCGCAGCGGCAT
This sequence comes from Rhodococcus pseudokoreensis, assembly GCF_017068395.1. Taxonomy (NCBI): domain Bacteria; kingdom Bacillati; phylum Actinomycetota; class Actinomycetes; order Mycobacteriales; family Nocardiaceae; genus Rhodococcus; species Rhodococcus pseudokoreensis. Next base: position 3,103,042 of record NZ_CP070619.1, read on the forward strand.
CGACACGCTCTTGACGACGATCGCCGAACTCGAGTCGCCGACCGGCCCCGCCGGCGTCACGCTGACGAGAGGCCCGGACGTCGACATCGTCGACCGGTCGCCGCGGAGCGCCCTGCTCACGGGTCCGCCGGCCGTCGATCTGGCCCTGTCGCAGTCCCGTCCGGTCCTCCTGCCCCGGATGCTCGATCACGACGTCGTCGCCTGGTACGCCCTGCACGCCGTCACACCCGGTGCCGCGCTGCGCCTGGTCACGTTCGACGACGATGGGCACCCGGCCGACGCGACCGTCGTGACGGGGGCGGGCGACATGTACCGCGACGTCCCCGTCGCGGCGCTCACCACTGGCGTACCGTACGGCGCGGGAACGCTCCTCCAGGCCGCGTCGCCTGCTGCACCCCTGTCCCGTCCCGTCCACACCGCCGCCGAACGCGAGACGCGTTACCGCCACGCCGTCTCCTACGGCGTGTTCGTCGACGCCGCGATGTGGTCGCGCGCCTACGAACTCGGCAGGCGTTTCCTCGTCCCGGAGGCACACTCGTGACCGATCAGCGTGAACTCGTCTCTCATCCCGCCGGCACCGAGCGACCGTACGCGAGGGCTGCGGTGTTCGCCGGCACCATCTGGGCTTGCGGGCAGATCCCCATCACCGCGGACGGGCGGACCCCGACCGCGATCGGCGACCAGGTCCGGGTCGCGCTCGACAACCTGGAAGCCACGCTCCAGGCTGCGCGCGGTGGCCTGCACACCCTCCTGAAGGCCACGGTGTACCTGGCCGACCTCTCTGAATTCGACGAATACAACACCGCATATCTGGCTCGGCTGGACGGCATTCCCCTGCCGCCGCGGACGACTGTCGAGGTGGCTCGATTCCGCGGCGACAAGCGAATCGAGATCGACGGAATCGCGGCCGTCGACCCGGCGAATTGATAAGCACAGAGCATGAATTGGTAGGCGATTGGTAATTCCGCGCCGCTAATTCTCTTCTTACTGTGGCAGCAACCACATCACGTGGGGACACATCCTCAAGCCCACACCCCCGATGGGATTCCTCAGATGAACCTCGACACCCCCGTCACCGCCCGATCGGGCGTCACACTGGACAACGCCAGGCTCAACGGCTTTCACGCCAAACTCGCCCTCTTCTCCTCGGGCGGCCCCTTCCTCGACGGCTACATTCTCAGCATCATCGGCATCGCGATGGTGCAGATCCAGGCACAGTGGGACATGAGCGCACTGTGGGCCGGCCTCATCGGTTCCTCCGCTCTCATCGGGGTCTTCCTCGGTGGTGCCGTGTTCGGTGCGGTGACCGATCGGATCGGCCGGAAGCTGATGTACACCATCGACCTGATCGTGATCATCGTCTGCTCGGTACTGCAGTTCTTCGCGGCGGACGAGATGCAGTTGTTCATATTGCGCTTGATCATCGGCATCGCGGTCGGCGCCGACTATCCGATCGCCACCGCGCTGGTGACGGAATTCGCACCGAAGGCGTGGCGCGCCAAACTCGTCGGCGGCCTGAACGCGATGTGGTTCGTGGGTGCAACAGCGGCCGCGTTCGTCGGATACCTGCTGCTCAGCAACCCCGACGGCTGGAAGTGGATGCTGCTCTCCTCCGCGGTTCCCGCCACCCTGATCGTCGTCGCACGCACGAGCATCCCCGAGTCTCCCCGGTGGCTGCTGAGCAAGGGGCGGTCCGACGAGGCACTGACCGTGCTGCGAAAGACGATCGGGGCGGACACCACTCTGGACGATCTGCCGGACGAAGAGGGAAGCACGTCCATCCGCGGGTTGATGCGCGGCGGTTACCTGAAGCGGGTCGTGTTCATCTCGATCTTCTGGACGTGCACGATCGTGACGCTGTTCGCCATCTACGCTTTCGGCCCGCAGATCCTCGAACTCTTCAACCTCGGCTCCGGCAATCTCGCCCACATCGGGTACGGCCTCATCAACCTGTTCTTCCTGATCGGCAATGTCGTCGCACTGCTCCTCGTCGACCGGCTCGGGCGACGGCCGATCCTGATCTGGGGTTTCGTGCTCTCCGGTCTCGGACTGCTGTTCCTCGCGATCAAACCGGACGCGGGCCTGTGGGTGATCGCATTCGCGTTCGCCATCTACGCGCTCTTCAACGGCGGACCGTCCATCCTCGAATGGATCTACCCCAACGAACTGTTTCCCACCGAGGTGCGGGCCACCGCCGTCGGCCTCTGCACCGGGATCAGCCGGATCGGTGCGGCCATCGGCACGTTCGCCACCCCGTGGGCGCTGTCCAATCTCGGACTCTCCGCAACGATGTACATCGCGGCGGGCATCGCCGGCGTGGGCGCACTCGTCAGCTTCCTCATGGCCCCGGAGACTCGGGGAACGGATCTGAGCGACGCGGCGTCTCTGCGCTGAGCTCTCCCCGAACACGCCGCTGCTGCCGGGAGCCCGTCCCCGGCAACAGCGGCGCTTCCATGTCCCCGCTCACACCTGCCGCGCGATGCCTTCCGCACCACATGTCTGCTGCACCACATCAAGATTGCACGCCAACGCATTTCACGATCAAGTGCAACACCACCGACCGTGCGGGGAAACCGCTTCGCAACACGGCGGGACGACAGTAGGTGCATGAACGATTCCGTGCGAGAACCCGGAGTTCACGTCAACGCGTGCGAGGCGTGCGGCCGCCTTCCGCATCCCCGCCGCGTCCGCCTGGCGCTGGCGAAGCTGTGCGCCGTGTTTCCCGTCGAGCTGTTGCTCCACGCCTTGGTCATTCATTTCCACGCCTCCTATCTGATGACCGTCACGGTTCTCACCGTCACCACGACCGTGTTGGTGATCTGGGTGGTCGAGCCGTCGGCGATGCGGCTCCTCGGCGGCTGGCTGCACGGTCCCGCGGACGGTAAGCACGGCCACCTCGCTACCGGACAGTCGCTCTGGCGCATCCGCGTCCGGGTGAGCGATCGCCCGGGTCAGCTGGAATCGCTGGCCCGCCACCTCGCGGAGCAAGGCGCCAACATCCTGACCGTGCACGTTCATCACCTGGAGGGCGGTTCACTCGACGAATTGATCGTCGGGGCATGCCGGGACACCTCGTCCGACGCGCTGTCGAATGCCGTTCGCGCCGGCGGCGGTCATGATGTCGGGATCTGGCCCGCGTCGGCGCTCGCCCTGATCGACGGCCAGACCAAGGCCTTGACGTTGGCGTCGCGGGTGGTCGCCGATCCGTCCGAACTTCCGCTGTCGATCGCGGAACTCCTCGGGGCCCAGTACGTCGATGTGCGCGTAAGCGACGTTCCCACTGCGGCGACGAGTGTCGAGATTCCGTCGGGTGACGAGCTGCTCGTCTTCGTCCGGTCGGCGGACGAGCCGTTCACGCCGGCCGAGATCGCCCGGGCCCGCCGCCTCGGCGAATTGGCGCGGAAGGCACGAGAGATGGCGATGTAAGGCCCGCAGGGACGGTCATTCGCACACAATTGCACCCCAACACGAGCCGACTTCCGTGACAGATCGTCAATCCGTTTGACATACTTGAACTAATGACTACCCGGACAATGTTTCACGGCTCTCACAAGGATGCGATCTCGATGCGAGATAACCAGTCCGCAGCCTCCGCCTTGCAACTCTACTGCGCCTTTCGGCATCAGCATCCCCGCAGCGTGATGCCCTCCGACTACGTCACCGACAACGGTTTCCGTCTCGGACGCTGGCAGGACCGCCAGCGCGTGGCCCGGATGCTGGGCACCCTGCCGCCGCAACGCATCCAGCAACTCGACGCGATCGGCTTCCTGTGGAGCGATGACGCCGTCCCGCTCCCGGCCGTGTCAGCGGCCGACAGCAAGCGGCGACGAATGCTCACCGCCATCGCCGCCTACCGCGAAGAGCACGGCAACGCACTCGTTCCCGCGAACTACGTCACCGCCGACGGAGAACAGGTGGGCCAGTGGCTCTATCGAGCGGTGAAGAAGTGGCGGGCCGACGCCCTGCCGGACGAAGAACGTCGCCCGCTCGTCGTGCTCGGTGTCTCCCCCGGTCCGCGCCCACGCGGGCCGCGGACCTCCGCGTCGCACGTCGGAAGGCAGTCCGCCGGTCGCCACTGACGGCCAGAGCCGTCAGAAGTTCTCGTTGATGCAGGCCAGACGATCACCGGCCATCCCAGCCTGACCGGGACCGGTCATGGTGTGCTGCGCGTGGAGCACCACCGAATTGGCCTCCCCTTCGCGAAACTCCCAGTCGACCGTCGTCGACGACTGCGCGTTGCCGCTCGCGTCGGTGGTGACGTCGAGCCAGATCTCGTTCTGAGGGTTCGCGTATGCGGGATCCGAAGACGGTGATTCCGGGGTCGCCGCGGGATCGACATTGTTCTGATAGTGCGGTCCCGAATCCGACGGTTTCGGCCCGCACGGGCGCGTGTGCGCGTGCACGCCGAAATCGCGGTTGGGCGCGAGCCCGGTCGCGGTGAACGTCACCGTCGTGCGGCCGTCCTGTCCCTCGGATTCGAGGTGGACGGACGAACCCACCGGGACAGCCACCTCGTCATAGGTAAACGCGTTGTCCTCACTCGCACCCTCCACCGGAAGTTGGAAGCCGTCGCCGGTCGTGCCCGGAAGCGGGACAGGCACGCTGGTCGTCGTTCCGGCGGAAACCGGAGGTGTCTCGACGGTGGCATCCGTCGACGCGTCGTCGCTGCCGCACCCGGCCGCCACGAGCGCGGTCAGGTGCCGACACGGCACGTACCAGTAGGCCCTTCGGGCCCGTGAGTGGTTAGCGAGTCTCTGGACTCGTCAACCACGCACAGGCGCGGAGCGCCTCCGGCGTCGGCGCAGGGTGAGTTGCAGCTCGAGGAGCAGGCGATCGGAAGCGTCCTGGAGGTCCACGCCGACGATCTCTTCGACGCGGCGGATCCGGTACCGCAGGGTGTTCGGATGCACCTGCACGGCCGCTGCGGCGCTGCGGACGTCGCCGTAGTGCGCGAGGTAGCTCTCGGCGCTCTCGCTCAGGTTCGACGAGTGGGTGGTGTCGTACTCGAACAGGGCATCCAATCGCGGATCGTGAAGTTCGGGGTGCTGCTCGACGAGATCGAGGATCTCGCCGAGCAGCACCGCGGTGCGCGATTCGGCGAGGGTGGTAACCCGCCCCTCCGGGAAGGTGGCGGCGGTGCCGTCGAGGACCCGGTCGACCTCGGCCCGCGCACCGGCCACATGTGCGAGATCCGTGACGGGGACGGCGATCGCCGCCCGGAGGACGATCGACCGTTTCGTTTCGAACTGGTCGACGAATTGCCGGGTCCAGGCGGCGACCGTACTCGCGGATTTGTAGCGCGGCAGCAACACATACGCGCGATCGCCGATGACGGTGGCCACCGAGTCGCGGCTGAAGGAACTGGCGTGCAGGCGCAGCATGCTCCCCGATTCCGCGAAGTCGCCGATCGGCGCTGCCGTGTCCGTGGCGGTCGGAGCGAAACCGACGACGGCGGCCGGGCCGGTCACCGGCAGATTCAGCGCACCGGCCACAGACGGGACGTCCACCCCGCCCCCGCGCGCACCGAATAGTCGCTGAATCAGCAGAGCCTCCGTGGACGGCGCGTTGAGGGTGCGCGAGATGATCCGCGCGGCAATCGCCGACGCGCCCCGCAGCACGTCGGCCGCATCCGGCGTCAGCGGTGCGTCGCCCTGCTGCACCCAGATCGACCCGAGCAACCGGGACGCACTCGCCCCTTCAGTGGTTTCCCGGATGCTGACCACCAACCGCCTCTTCGTACCGAGTTTCGGGTGTGCCGGGACGTCGACGACCTCGTCGCTCTTGCGGAGCCGGTCGAACACGCCCCATTTCTGCAGCACGCGCAGATAGTCCCGCGGTCCCTCGCGGCCGAGAATCGACAGCATCCGCAACTCGTCCGCCGATTCGTCGGACGACGAATACGCAAGCACGCGCGACTGCGCGTCCTCGATCGACACCATGCCGCCCGAATTCTGGGCCACGATCTGGGCGAGTCCGAACAGGTCGGTGTCGGTGGCCAGCAGTTCCTGATCTCCCAGAGCGGTCTGCAGTCGACGGGAACGGTCCAGCATCCGCTGGACCAGGGGGAACACGTGGTCCCACCGGGCCCTCGGGTGCACGGCCACCAGCGCGACACCCGCGCGTTGGGCCGCGGTCCGAAGTGCGCGTGGGTCGACTGCCGTTTTTGACATCACCGCGCGCGGTCGATGCCCCGGTGGCCGCTGCGCGACGCGATCGAACCAGCGCACCGCCTCGGCCTTGCCGACCCCGACGTGCAGCAGCAGGTCCGGCATGGGAGATTGCGATTCGATCTCGGCGGCCAGATCGGTGCCGTCGACGAGCGCGACCGACGCGAGGACGACGTCGTCACCGGCGGGTGCCTCGACCAGCTCGACCACCGCGGTGTCGAGAGCACTGAGAAGCTCACGCAGAGTGATGATCTCGCCGTTGTCCGGCGTATTCTCGGGAACCGGAGATACGGGTCGATCGCGGCGGCTCATGGGGATGTCTCCAGTTCGGATATCGAAAATCAGTTTGGCCAAGCGTACAACTCGATGCAACATAGTTTGTTCAACCGACTGATCAATCAGGGGCTTTTCGGGTGTTCACTGTGACTAGTTCGTTGCGGCGGTGCTCGCCGCCACATCTCGTAGGAGGTTTCATGGACGCCGTCACCACCACCCCGCAGCCGGTCAACGAGCCGGTCGGCAGTTTCGCACCCGGCAGCGCCGAGCGCGCCCGCCTGCAGGCCAAGCTCGCCGAACTCGGATCGAACCCCACCGAGATCCACCACGTGATCGGCGGGCAGCACCGACGCGGCAACGGCCCCACGATCGACGTGGTGCAGCCGCACCGGCACGCCGCGGTGCTGGGCACCTTCATCAACGCCGACACCCGGGACATCCAGGACGCCGTCACCGCCGCGGCCGCCGCGGCACCGGCCTGGCGGGCGCTGTCGTTCGAGGACCGCGCCGCGGTGTTCCTGCGCGCCGCCGACCTCCTGTCCGGACCCTGGCGCGAAACCCTCGCCGCCGCAACGATGCTCGGCCAGTCGAAGACCGCATACCAGGCCGAGATCGACACCCCGTGCGAACTGATCGACTTCTGGCGGTTCAACGTCCACTTCGCCCGGCAGATCCTCGCCGACCAGCCGATCTCCTCCCCCGGCGTGTGGAACAAGGTCGAATACCGCCCCCTCGAGGGCTTCGTCTACGCCATCACCCCGTTCAACTTCACCGCCATCGCAGGCAACCTGCCCACCGCCCCCGCACTGATGGGCAACACGGTGATCTGGAAGCCCTCCGAGACGCAAGCCGTGGCCGCGTACTGGACGATGAAACTGCTCGAGGCCGCCGGCCTGCCGCCCGGCGTGATCAACCTCGTCAACGGCCCCGGCGCCGCCGTCTCCGACGTGGTTCTCGCCGACCGCCGGCTGGCCGGGATCCACTTCACCGGCTCCACCGCGACGTTCCAGCACCTGTGGCGTCAGGTCGGCAACAACATCGCGAACTACGACTCCTACCCCCGCTTGGTCGGCGAGACCGGCGGCAAGGATTTCGTCCTCGCCCACAGCTCCGCGAACCCGGACACCCTCACCACCGCCCTGATCCGCGGCGCCTTCGACTTCCAGGGCCAGAAATGCTCCGCCGCCTCCCGCGCCTTCGTCCCGAAATCGGTGTGGGCGAAGATGGGCAACGACTTCATCGAGAAGGTGTCCGACCTGAAATACGGTGACGTCACCGACTTCTCGAACTTCGGCGGCGCCGTCATCGACAAGCGGGCCTTCGACCGCAACGCCGCCGCCCTCGCCCGCGCCAAGGCCACCCCAGCCTGACCATCGCTGCCGGCGGCCACGTCGACGACTCCGTCGGCTACTTCGTCGACCCCACCGTGCTGCTCGGCGACGACCCCACCGACGACGCGTTCCGCACCGAATACTTCGGGCCGATCCTGGCGGTGCACGTCTACGACGACGCGGCCGCTGGATCCTTCGACACCGTGCTCGACCTGGTCGACAAGGGCTCGAAGTACGCGCTGACCGGGGCGATCATCGCCGACGACCGCATCGCCGTCGCGAAGGCCACCGAGGACCTGCGGTTCGCGGCCGGCAACTTCTACATCAACGACAAGCCCACCGGTGCCGTCGTCGGGCAGCAACCGTTCGGCGGCGCCCGCGCGTCGGGCACCAACGACAAGGCAGGCTCCCCGCAGAACCTGCTGCGCTGGGCGTCCGCCCGCACCATCAAGGAAACGTTCGTCCCCGCCACCGACCACCGCTACCCGCACCAGACCGCCGACATCACCGAGGACATCTGATGGCCGCCTCCGATCTGCTGCGGCCGGCGCTGCTCGCCGCCGCCCGCTCCCCGCGCATGGAACGCACCGTCACCAAGATCCCGGTGACCCGCAACCTCGTCGACCGGTTCGTCGCCGGCGAAAGCGAGGACCAGGCCGTCACCGCGGCCACCGGCATCCTCGGCTCCGGCCGCTTCATCACCATCGACCACCTCGGCGAGGACACCACCGACCTGGCGCAGGCCAACGGCACCGTGGCGCACTACCTCACGTTGCTGTCGTCGCTGGCGCAACTCGCACCCGCCGCCGCGAACACCGGTGAGCCGCGCAGCATCGAGGTCTCCCTGAAGCTGTCCGCGCTCGGGCAGTTCCTGCCCCGGGACGGGCACAAGGTGGCGCTCGAAAACGCACACAAGATCTGTACCGCCGCCGAGGAGGCGGGGGCATGGGTCACCGTCGACGCCGAGGACCACACCACCACCGACTCGACCCTGTCGATCGTGCGGGAACTGCGACAGGACTTCCCGTCGCTGGGTACCGTGCTGCAGGCGTACCTCGAGCGCACCGAGGCCGACTGCCGGGACCTGTCCGGGCCCGGATCACGAATCCGGCTGTGCAAGGGCGCCTACAAGGAACCGGCCTCGGTCGCTCACCAGGGCAAGGTCGCAGTCGACGACGCCTACCTACGCTGCCTGCAGATCCTGATGAGCGGGCAGGGCTACCCGATGGTGGCCTCGCACGACCCGGCCATGATCGATGCGGCCCTGCAATACGCACAGGCGAACGGCCGCGGCGCTGACGACTACGAACTCCAGATGCTCTACGGCATCCGCGATGCCGAACAGCTGCGGCTCATCGACGAGCAGCAGCACCTGCGGGTCTATCTGCCCTACGGCGAGCAGTGGTACGGCTACTTCATGCGCCGCCTCGCCGAACGCCCCGCCAACCTGGTGTTCTTCCTGCGCTCGCTGACCTCGACGAAGTAGGCCCCACGATTACAAATTCTCGCCCTGCCGCTGCGCGATGCTCCACGCCGCGATCTGCGCGCGGGAGGTGAAACCCAGCTTGGACAGGATGTGTTCCACATGGCCCTGCGCGGTGCGTTGCGAGATGACGAGTCTGCCGGCGATCGCCTTGTTCGTCAGGCCCTCGGCGACGAGTTCGGCTACCTGTTGTTCGCGCCGCGTGAGGCTCGTGGGTCCCGGCTCGATTGCGGTATCGGAAGGCCCCGTCTCGTCGAGGGCGTACGCTGCGGCGTCGTCGAACCGCATTTCGAGGCCCTGCCGGAATTCCGCCTCGAACGCGCGGTCACCGATCGCCAGGCGTGCCTGTTGCTCGAACCTGGCATGTTCGAGGTGTGTGCTCGGGAAAATGGTGCTCGGACTCCCCACCGTGTGAACAAGCGCCTCGGTGGCACCCATCAACCTGGCCGCGCGGCTCGGCGCCTCCTGATCCACCGCGATCCACGAGAGGAGCTCCATACATCCCAAAGCGCTGATGCGGTCGTCCACCAGCCGTGCGAGCTGCAGCCCTCGCGCGACCAGATCCTTCGCACGGGAGCCCTCGCCGCGCCGCCAGGCGCCCATCGCGGCACCCCACAGCGACCATCCGCGGTACACGGATTCGCCGCGTGACTCGGTGACCTGCAGGATCTCCCGCTGACAGTCCTCACTCCGGGTGCGGTCTCCGGCTGCGTCTCCGGCCAGCACGAGACCGAGCAGCGACCACATCAGATACAGCAGGTTGCCGTCCTCCCGGAGCACCGGAAGGGAGGATTCGAAGTACGCGCACGCCGCCGCGGACTCCCCGATGAACAGCGCATGCCAACCGGCTGCATCGGCCATCAGCGCCGCGCCGAGACGATCACCGACCTGCGCCGCCATCGCCGCTCCCCGCTCGGCATAGAGCGCCGACGCATCCGGGTCGCCATTGAGCCCCGACAGCGCACTGAGCACATACAGCGCCTTGATCTGCTCCACACCGGGCGTGCCGCCCTGAACCGCCAGAAGCTGCGCGAGCCACCGCATGCCCTCGCGCAGCCGGCCCCGCACCCGCCAGTACGGGTACAGGGCCGCCGCCATCCGCAGTCCGGCATCTGCCTCACTCGGACCGGTCAGGCAGAACTGAAGGGCAGCACGGATGTTCGGTAGTTCGGCGTCGAGACGCGCGAGCCAGGCCACCTGCCGCGAGCTGATCCACTCCGACTCCGCCCGCAACACCAGGTGTTCGTGCCAGTCCCGGTGCCGACGCAACAGCGATGCGAACTCCCCGGTCTCCTGCAACCGTTCCGTACCGTAGTCACGCAACGTCTCGAGCAGCCGATACCGCACCACCCCGCCCGCCTCTTCCCGGATCAGGATCGACTTGTCGATCAACGACCCCACCACATCGACCACCTGATCCGCACCCCTGACATGGCCGCAGATGCCTTCGACCGCGTCGAGCGCGAAGCCGCCCGAGAACACCGCCAACCGGCCCCACAACTCCCGCTCGGCCGGCGAACACAACTCGTGACTCCAGTCGATGCACCATGCCAAAGTCTGCTGCCGAACCGGTGCACCACGACCGCCCGTCGTCAGCAGCCCGTACCGGTCCGTCAGCCGTTGCAGGATCTGATCCTCCGACATCGCCCGCAGCCGCACGGCCGCCAACTCGATCGCGAGCGGCAGACCGTCCAGTCGACGACAGATCCTCGCCACCACATCCTGATTGTTCCCGGTGACGGCGAAGCCCGGGACCACCATCGCCGCGCGTTCGGCGAAAAGGCTCATCGCCTCGTAGTGGTCGATGTCCCCGCCGGCCGGGGACGGGCGGTCCGGGTCCGGCATGGTCAGGGGCGGCACCCGGTACACCGCTTCTCCCCCGATTCCGAGCGGTTCCCGGCTGGTCGCGAGAATCCGAAGTTCCGGGCACGCGCGCAGAAGGGAACCGGCGAGGTCGGCGGCCGGTTCGACAAGATGCTCACAGTTGTCCAGTACGAGCAGCAGTTTCCGTGCCACGAGGTACTCGACGAGCAATGCCTCGGGTGCGGCGCCCCCGCCCTCGCGAAGCCCCAACCCCGACAGGACCGCGTCGACGACCGCGCCCGGCTCCTGCACTTCCCCCAACTCGACCAACCACACGCCGTCGTCGAACGCGCGCAGGGAGTCCGCGGCGACCCGCAACGCGAGCCTGGTCTTCCCCACGCCCCCGATACCCGACAACGTCACGAGCCGCGACACCGACAGCAGCCGGCGAACCTCGACGATCTCACGGCGACGGCCGACGAAACTCGTCAGCTCGTGGGGAAGATTCCCCACGTTCGCCCTGCCACCGAGCGGCATGAACCGTCACCTTCTCACGTACCCCCGCTGACCACGGTACCTCCGCCGATGGGCCGCGGTCTGGAGGTTCGCGACCACCACCGGATACGACCGGAGGAGAAGGCGGTGTGTGCCCCATTCGGTGTTGCCGTACAACGAGCTTCGAGTCCGGAGACGGCTCGCGTCCTGCCCTCGAATCCCGGACGAATTCGGCCGCAGCTCATTTCGGACCGCACACTGAGCCGCACCGCCTACCCGTCGGATGCCGGCGCCCGAACCGGCCGGACGGGAGCGATACCGACATCAGCCCGTGCGCCGCGCCGAAACGGCGGGCACGCCGATCCGTTCCCCTGGGACAATGACGTGACGACGCGAAGCGCCACCCGCATCGCCGGCCGAGGCGAGATCGACCCGGCCGATCCCGCCTCGGCACGGCCCCCATTGCGCGCCGTCCGCGACTTCCTCGAGCAACTCACCCGGGCCCCGGACCGCGTCGACGCCGTCGGGGTCGCCGACCTGCCCGGTTCGGCGGCCGCTTCCCGGGTTTCCTGCTTGCCGACGGGAAGACCACCGACCGCGGTGAGGTCGCGGCCGATCTGCGCCACGCGGTGCTGGACGCACCTGCCACCGCCGTCCATGACGCGTCGTACACGATCACCGACACCGACATCTCCCGGCTCACCGCCGGCCGGAACGCGCTCGGTCTCGAGGCCTGATCCGGAGTGTCAGTCCACGATCGTCGGCGGCTCGGTCAGGAACGGACGCAGCTCGAGCCACTCGTGGATCGGCTTCCCACCCGCACCCGGCGCCGCGGACAGGTCCCCAGCCAGCTCGAGCGCCCGCTCGTAGGTCTCGACGTCGATCACCATCCAGCCTGCGATCAGGTCCTTCGTCTCCGCGAACGGGCCGTCCGTGACCGGCGGGCGTCCCTCCCCGTCATAACGGACGAACGTCCCCTCCGGAGCAAGTGCCTGACCGTCGACGAACTCCCCGGTCCCCTCCAGCTTGGCCGCGAAATCCTGCATGTACTGCACGTGCGCCGAGATCTCCTCCGGCGTCCACTCCGCCATCGGCACGTCGTTCACCGCCGCCGGCGCGCCGCGGTAATGCTTGAGCAGCAAGTACTTGGCCATCATGTTCTCCTCGGTACGGGTGCGACCCATTCTGGTCACATTCACCCCAGGGACGGAGCCGATCACCGGTTCTCGACATCGCCCCCGAACTATTTCCGGCCGAGGCGATTGAGCCAGTCACCGAGCAGCACGGCGAGCAGTTCGGGCCGCTCGTGCATGAGCGCATGGCCGGCGTCCTCGAGGACGGCCAGGGTGGCGTGCGGGTAGCGCTCGGCCAATTCGCACGCGTCGGCGTACCCGGCGACCGAATCGCGCCGGCCCGCCACGATCAAGGCCGGCCCCGCGAACGCACTCGATCCGACGTCGACCGCCCACCGGGCGAAGATTCGTCCGAGCGCATCCTCGTCGACGAGCGTCGTCCCCGGCACCACATGGTCGCGGTAGCGGCGCGCGGTGGCCCGGGTGCGCACGACGAAGTACTCGTCGAACCCCGCCCACAGCGCACGCTCGAGCTCGTCGTAGGCATCGGCGTCCTGACGAACCACGCTGCGCTCGGGCACGTTCCGCGACCGCTCGGCGACCGGGCACAGCAACGCCAGGCCGAGCACCACATCTGGTCGCTGCGCGGCCACACCACGAGCCAGATAGGCGCCGTACGAATGTCCGACCAGCATCACCGGGCCCGCCCCCAGGCCGTCGATGAAGGCGGCGAGCAACGTCACCACATCGTCGTTGCCGGTCAGTCCGTCCGCTGTCGACAGGCCCATCCCCGGCAGGTCCGGGTAGATCCGCCGGTACCCCGTGCCCGGAACGACGGCCTCGATCGCCGCCTCGATCTCACGATGATCCACGCCGGCACCGTGCAGGGCGACAATCGGCACGCCACTGCCGTGCTCGACGTAATGGACCACGGCATCCTCGATCCGGCGCTCCATGGCAACACCCTAACGATCCGCGGCGTCCCTCAGTCGTTTGCGAGCCATAAGAACATTTCGTAGGCTTAGACCCTACGAAATGCGCATTGGAAGGGTGGGAGTTCTGTGACACGAGCACACACCACCGCCGTACCGGCGCCCCTTGCCCGGCGACCGCTGCGAACCTTCCGCCCCCAGGACGCCACAGGCGTCTACACCCATCCACGGCCCGAACTCGCTCGCCTGGTCGCCCGTGGCGTCCTGCATCGCGCCGCCCCCGGCTACTACATCGTCACGCCCCCCGAACAAGCCGGCCGTCCCTGGATCCCGGGTCTCGAAGCCACCGCTGCCGGGATCGCCACCACCATCTACGGACCCGACGAGGCCATCGTGATGGGTATCAGCGCGGCACGCCTGCACCACGCGATACCCCGAGCGTTGGCCACCGCCGTCGTCGCCGTCCCCCGTCGACACCGACCGATCACCCTCACCGACCGGCCCGCCACCATTGCCTTCCTCCGCCGCGACACTACTGAACTCGACGCCGAACGCATCGATACCCCACTCGGGGCCACACTGGTGACCACCCCCGAGCAAACCATCCTCGATCTGGCACGGTGGCCGCAACTCGGTGACGCCGAGATCGAAATCCCCACCGCGATCGCGGCCCTCCACCAACGCAGCGACCCCACGCGTCTAGCCGCCCTCGCCACCGAACAACACGGTATGACCGCCGCCCTCACCCGAGCTGAAGCCTGGTCGAGGACACGGTCGTGAACCTCGACGAACGCGACAGTGTCGCAAATCAATTCGGGGTCGCGTCCGAGCAGGTCGAGCGAGACCACCTCATCTCATTACTCCTGGCTTACCTCAGTGAACATTTCGCCGATCGACTGCACTTCATCGGTGGCACCGCACTCGCCCGCACACACCTCCCGACGGGCGGCTCAGCGAGGACATCGATCTCATCTCACTCGACCCACGACGCAGCGCGCTGGCCGCCGACCTCGACACATCATCCAGCGCTACAGCGACGCCCCGCCTGCCCGATTGCTCGTACCGACGCTCGCCGCGTTCGCCGCGTCCAAAACCGCGACCTGGTGCGACCGCGCGGCCGCCCGCGATCTCTGGGACCTATGGGCGCTGAACAACATCGGCGCGATCGACCCTGACGCCGCCACACTGTTCCGCAAGTACGGACCCACCGGCAGGAACCCCGGCGAATACGCGTTTGCGAAACCACCGAGCGACCACGAGTGGCAATCACAGCTCGCCGGCCAGACCCGTCTGATCGTCACCGCAAACGACGCCCTCCACACCGTCCGCACCGCCTGGTCGCACCTCTTCCCGGACAGCACTGCGACGCGTGCCGGAATATGAACCGACTGTCGGCTGGCGGGCCAAGTCGCCGATCCGCGGTCGTGAGACCCGACGGGCGGCCGGAAAATGGTTGGCGGGCACGACGCCCGCACTGCTAGCGTTCGGACGACCGTGACTTCGAATGAGGAGGTGAGACCCATGACCGCAGTACGCAGGTGGGTGCTCCCTCTCTTCACGGCCGGGCGATCGACGTAGATGTCGCCGGGAGCGCCTCGACAACACGGCAATCCCGAAAGGCAACACCATGCAATCGACGCGCCCGGACACGGTGACCGGCCGCGGAACCCTCAGGATCAACGGTGGGGCGACGCGATCCACCGGGCCCGGGCGGCCGGGGAACCGATCGCCCCGATCGTCATCGACTACAACACCTCGCTGGCGGAGCGTGCGGTACCGGAATGGCAGGCCACGCTCGACGCCCTGCAGGCGCTGCCCGAGATCGGCACCGAAGCGCTGATCGGCTACGGCGGCATGACGTTGGGTGTCGTGACCGGGCTGATGCTGGCGACGGTCGAACCCCGAATCGCCGCCCTGAGCATCGGTGCGGTCTTCGTCGACGACGCTCTGATCGAGACGGCACGAAAGATCACCGTTCCGGTCGAGTACCGGATTCGGTGGGACGACGAATACATCGACCGCCGAGCCGGCCTCGCACTGTTCGACGCCTTCGGTTCGAGGGAGAAGACACTGCACGCCCACCCGGGTGGGTACAACCAGGTGCCCGAATACGAGCGCGACAGCTCGGCCCGGTTCTTCGCCCGCCACCTCCGACGGGACGGTGCGACACCGGCTTGACGTAACGGTATTTGCGGCCGGCTACGAGTCGGCCGCCGATGCTGCGCGAACGTGCTCGAGTAGCGTTCGATCAGCCCGCCTTTGCCGAGGATTCCGAAGGCATTGCAGTTCAATATGATCGGTGACGCATTCCGGCGGCGCGCAGGGATACAGCGGGACGCTGCGTGCCTCGGTGAAACGGTCCACGCATGTGCCCACACCGATCCGGGGCGGTCAGAATCAGGAGCGGAACGCCTGCGAGCGGGGTCGGCGAGGGGGCCTCGTCAACGGCCGTCAGCCCTTGCGCCGGTTGGTCAAGAACGTTGCGTCGCTGAGTCCATACACGGCCAGGATCCGGGCCTAGATTTGATCGCATTCCCGAGGGCTAGGAGATTCCCGTGGCACTACAGCATCATTCTTTCCGCGCGGCAGCGGTTCAGGCCGCCCCCGTCTTCCTCGATCTCGACGCCTCGATCGACAAGGCGATCGCACTGGTCGAGGAAGCCGCCAACGCCGGCGCCGAACTGGTCGCCTTCCCGGAGACCTTCCTGCCCGGCTATCCGTGGCACATCTGGCTCGGCGCACCCGCCTGGGCGTTCCAGTTCACCGGCCGGTACTTCGACAACTCCCTCGAATACGGCACACCCGAGGCCGACCGCCTCGCCGCCGCCGCCCGCGACAACCACATCATGGTGGTGATGGGCCTGAGCGAGCGATACCAGGCCAGCCTGTACATCGCGCAGTGGATCATCGATGCGGACGGCCGCACCATCGCCACCCGGCGCAAGCTCAAGCCCACCCACGTCGAACGCACCGTGTTCGGGGAGGGCGACGGATCGGACCTCGCGGTCCACGACACCGACCTCGGCCGGCTCGGCGCACTGTGCTGTTGGGAGCACCTCCAGCCGCTGTCGAAGTACGCAATGTACGCACAGAACGAGCAGATCCACATCGCCGCCTGGCCCAGCTTCTCCTCCGACTCCGACGAGTCCTACGCGCTCGGCGCCGAGGTGAACACCTCCGCCAGCCGCGTCTACGCCGTCGAGGGCGGCACCTTCGTGATCGCGCCGTGCGCCACCGTCTCGACGGAGATGGTCGAGTTGCTGTGCACCGACGACATGAAACGGCAGATCCTGCCCGCGGGCGGCGGCCACGCCCGGATCTTCGGCCCCGACGGCCGGATGCTGCACGAACCGCTCGATCCCTCGACCGAGGGCATCGTCTACGCCGACATCGACACCAGCGTCATCTCCGTCGCCAAGGCCGCAGCGGATCCGGCCGGCCACTACGCCCGCCTCGACGTGACCCGACTCTGGATCGACAAGACACCGGGCGACCGCGTCATCACGGCAACCCCCGCCGGCGCCGGCCGGGCCCGTTCGATCGACCGCTCCGAGTTCCTCACCGACACCGACCTCGCCGACTTCACGCTTCTGGACCCCACAGCGCAGGAACCTGCCTGACCTCGAGTCCGCAGTTCAGCGAGTATCTTGAGTACCACGACACAACCTGGATGCCGGCGTCGAAGTCGATGATCGACTCTGATTCCCGGTTCCGGGTGTTCGGGAGGCAGTAGTTCGAAGGTGAACTGATGATTCACGAAGACGCCACCGCACCGACGGCGAAAACCACGATCAGTACCGACTCCGTGGCACGCACCGACCGGCGGGAGTTCTGGACCCGCGCGATCAGCCGGACATATGTGGACCTCCAATGCGACGTGCCCGAGCCCTCCGGTTCGATCGGCGGTTCGATCGAGGTGGCCGACCTGGCCACGCTCGGGCTGTCCAAGGTCACGTCGACCGCGCAGTCGGTGCTGCGCACCCCCGCGGGAATCGCCCGGGCGTGCGAAGACTACTTCCTCGTCAGTGTGCAGAACCGCGGGAGCGGCTTCGTCGTGCAGGACGATCGGATCGCCCGATTCGACCCGGGCGACTTCGTGCTCTACGACACCACGCGGCCGTACGAACTGCACTTCACCGACGACTTCGAGCAGTACGTCCTCCGGTTGCCGGGCGCGACGCTGCGCACTCTCGTGCGCAACACCGACGACCTCACCGCGCGCACCGTCCCCGGCGCGCAGGGTGCCGGGAAGCTGCTCCTGACGATGGTGCGGACACTCCTCGACGACGCCACGATGAGCCCCCAATCGACGGAGGCCGTGGCCCAGAGTGTGGAGTACATCCTGGTCGCGGGTCTCGCCGGACTCTCCGGACTCGACGCGCCGCCGCCGGAACTCGCCGCCCGGCGGCTCGCCGCGATCAAACAGGAGATCCGGGCCCGCCTCCGCGATCCCGACCTCTCCATCGCCTCGGTCGCGGCGGCTCTCCATCTGTCCCCCAGCACACTCCATCGCGCTTTCGCGTCCGAGCCATTGTCCGCCAGCGAGTGGATCTGGACGCAACGGCTCGAGGGTGCGAAGCGTGAACTCGTCGACCCGACACTGTCGAACAGTTCGATCTCCGACGTGGCTTTCGCTTGGGGGTTCTCCGACCCCGCACACTTCAGTCGCGCCTTCCGCGCCCGGTTCGGATGCAGCCCTCGCGAATACCGCACCGCCGCAATAGAATAGCCGGCCACCAACAGCCTCGGTGACATCAGTTCGATCCGGAGTGTTCGTGATCGGAACACTCGCACCCGAGAAAACGGGGCATTGTGAAGCACATCACCACAACGGGGCCGTCCTGGGAGGGGCGAGCTTCGAGAGGAAGGAAATCTCCAGTGACGTCGATGAAGGCCGGACAAGGCTCGGTTCAGGATGGAAGCGTCGCTGATGTCGATCTTGCACTGACGCCCGAACAGCTCGGACACCTCCGGCATTTCGACAACCTGTCGCGGCAGCTGCCGAACGACTGGTCGTCGATGCAGGGTAAGGGAGTCGGACAGGATGATTTCGGCGGTCTCCGGTTCCAGCTCGCCTACATGACGTACGCACTCGCGTTGACCCATGCCCACCGCCTGCCCAATGCACCGGGAGTGTTCAAACCCGTTTTCGAGCGGCTCATCGAGAAGATGGTCATGCCCGAGGTCTGGTTGTACTGGCGCGACGTCAGCCGCGGTGGTTCGGTGTTCAACGCTCATCTGACGGACAACTACCACGAAGAGTGGAATCCAGTCGGCCGCGACAACATCATGTACAGCGCCTACGTCCAGTCCATGGCCTTGCTGTACCACTACCTCTTCGGGGACGACAGGTACACGAAACCCGGCGCCCTCACGTTCGAGCACTGGTCGTTCTTCTGGGGCGGGGAACCCAAACGGTTCGAATACGACGAGAACTCCCTCAACGAGAATCTCTACTGGCAGATGGTCGAGAGCGGCTATCTCGGCGTCGCCTGTGAGCCCAACTGTGTCTTCCAGATCTGCAACCAGCCGGCAATCCTCGGGTTCCGCATGCACGACCTGGTGACGGGCGAAAATGTGGCCGCGGAGGTGACCCGGAGTTACGAACAGGCGTGGGCGCAGCTGGGACGGCTCGATCCGTCCGGGCACTACAACATGATGTTCGCCCAGGATTCTCATACGGTCTTCCCCAACGAACCGACCTCCGCGTGGCCCGACGCCTGGTGCGGAACGCTGATGAACATGTGGAACAGAGACTTCGTGCGGGCTCACTACCCGGAGCAGATCGCAGATCTGCTGGTCCACGGACCGGACGGAACGCTGTCCGTCAGCTCCGCTCCCACCCGGGAAATAATGGGGCAGAACGTCATCAACGACACCTGCGACTTCGGATGGGCCGTCGCGTGGGCATCCGAGATGGGCGACACCACCACACTGGAGGGATTGCTCGCGCACGCCGACCGCTTCATGAACCCGACCTGGCGGGACGGCGGTCTGTACTACCCGCGGAACGACACCATGTCCGACGACCGGGGCAACCGCACCGTCGTCGAGCCACTCACCGGTAACACCCTCCTCGGCTATGCGCGACTGAACGTGCCGGACGGCATGTGGAAGCTGTACAACGAGCCCTGGGGCCCGGCGCATTTCACGGAACCCGCCCTCACCGAGGTTGCCGGCGACATCGCGGTGAGCCAGGCACGGTTCACCCCGGAATCCGGCACGTTGACATTCCGCATCCAACGCCACGGCGACCGGGGCGGTGACGGATCGATCGTCCTCGGCAACGTCGCCGACCGCGAGCGGTGGTCGTTGACGGAGAACGGTGCCGTCGTCGCGACGGGTGGAGCAGATGCACCGACCGTTCCTGGACGACCGTCCATCGAGATCACATACGGCGAGAACGGAATCCGGATCAAGGTGCCCGCCGGAGAACCACGGACCTTCCACCTCGAAGTGTCCCCGCCGAGCGGAGGCAGCGATGCCTGAGACCACCGGGAACGTCGCTGGCCGATACGTCGGCGGCGCCTTCGACCTCGTCGACCACGACGGGCGTGAGGTGACCGACCGGACCTATCACGGCAAGTACGCGGTCGTCTTCTTCGGTTTCACCCACTGCAAGATGGTGTGTCCGCGTGCGCTGCACCGCTTGTCGACGGTGCTCGACAGATTGGGGCCCCTCGCCGATCGCACCCAGCCGCTGTACGTCACGGTCGACCCGGAGCGGGATTCACCGGAAGTGATGAAGGAATTCCTCGCCGCCGACTATCCCCGGTTCACCGGGCTCACCGGAACTCCGGCACAGGTCGAGAAGGCCAAGAAATCGTTCCGCGTGTATTCGACCACCGTCGCCGATCCCGATGATCCGGACAGCTATCAGATGCCGCACTCCGCGTTCACCTACGTTCTCGGTCCGGACGGCAACTACCGCACCCACTTCACCGACGCCGTGGACGAAGACGAATTGGTTACCCGCCTGTCCTCGATTCTGCGATGATCCACGCGCTGACCCTCGCCGGCGTCGTCGGCGCCGCGCTTCCCCTGATTCTCCCGCGGGGGCGACTGCTCAGGATCCAGGTGGCGCACCTCGCGATGACGCTGGCGATGGCGGCGATGTGGCTTCCCGGAGCAAGCGCAGGGTGGGCAACTGCAGGGATGGCATGCCTCCTGATCGCCCTGGCGATGTGGGTGACCGCCGATGTGGTCGACCGATCTGCAGCCGTTTCCTGCGCAGTGGACCTCACGGCCATGGCGATCATTCTGTTGTTCGTCTCGCCCCACACACCGGATACCGGCGGCGCACTTCCACCCCACCTGCATCAGGAGTCCCTTCACGGACACGGACTGTCCAGTGGGGCGACGACCTCCACGTGGCTGGGTCTCCTCGTCCTGGCATGCTGGGCAGCGATCGCGCTGTATCCCCACATCGCACGCCGCGGCGCGACCGATAGGCGGACGACCATCGCGACTGCCTCGGCCGCGCTGATGCTCACCGGAATGGCGCCGATGGCAGCGTGAGGGAGAGATGATGGAGGCGGCGCCGGATGTGTGCACATCACCGCAAGGGTGGAGCAAGAAGTGACAGCTGATCAACCCCGGAACCAGTCGGCCCAGCCACGTCGACCGGAAATCGAACTCGCGTGGCATCGCGCCACGATGAGTGGGCTCGACCCCGGCATGGAGGTCCGCGAAACGATCATCAGCGACATCGACGTGCGGAGCACGCTGACTGTCGCGGCCGGACCTGTCCTGGACAAGATGGTCGAGGAATTGTCGGACACCCGTTTCTCGATCCTGCTCGCCGACCGCACCTCACGCATCGTCGACCGCCGCGTCACCAGTCAGGCGATCGGCCGTGCCCTCGATCGGGTTCTGGCTGTTCCCGGATTCCAGTACCTCGAGGAAGTGAGCGGCACGAACTCGCTCGCTACCGCGTTCGAACTACGCCGGCCGATCGCTGTCACCGGCGAGGAGCACTTCCTCGAAGCCCTGCGACGTTTCTGCTGCTACGGCGCACCGATCATCCACCCGGTGACCCACCGCCTCGAGGGCGTGATCGACGTATCCGGACCCGTGGCCGATGCGACCACCCTGCTGGGGCCGTTCCTGATGCGGGCGGCCCGCGACATCGAAGAGCGCCTGCTCGAAGGATCCCGCGTAGCCGAGAAGCAACTCCTCGCCGAGTTCCAGGCCCACGCGAACCAGAAGCGTCACGCGGTGATCGCACTAGGCGAGAACCTGGTGCTGACGAACACGGCAGCGGTCGATCTGATCAAGGGAGCCGACCACGTCGCGCTGCGGGCAATCGCGGCGGATCTGTCCAGTCGCGCGCCCTTCGAATGCTCGCTCACTCTGGCTTCGGGCACCGAGGTCTCCGTCCGCGCCCGTGCGGTGGCGGGCAGTCACGGTGGTGCGCTGTTCGAGATCACCGAGGATTCGTCGTTGGTCACGCGCCGGCCGTCCGGGCCTCGCCGGTCGATCACCGCACCGGCCGACGAGCCGTCCCCGACCAAGCTGTCCCGGACGGTACTGATCACCGGCGAACCCGGGACCGGCAGAACCTCCACGGCGCGGTCGCTGGCAGGCGCAGAGTGCGTGGTGTTCGACGCGGCCGACGCCGTCGAGGACGACAGCACCTGGTTCCTCGCCGTGCGCTCGGCGTTGAGGGAGGCTGACAAGTCGATCGTGATCGACAACATCGACGCCCTGAGTCCTCGGTTGGCCGCTCAGCTCGCCGCACCGGTACGCGTCAGCCGCAACCCGGTCGTGCTCGCCGGCGCACCGCTGTCCGAACTCGACAACCCGCACCGGGCTCTCGCGTCCCTGGCGCTGACCCGGCACGACCTGCAACCGCTGCGCACCTATCCGCACAAACTGGCGGGGATCGTCAAGTCCGTCTTGGAGGATCTACTGCCAAATTCCACGGTGGAGCTTGCCCCCTCCGCCCTCCAGGTACTCGCGACTCAACCGTGGCCCGGCAACATCCGCGAGCTGCGTGCCGTTCTCGAGTATGCGGCCCGGGGACGCGATCGCGGTGTGATCGTCGAAACCGATCTACCGGAAACCATTCGGACGAACACGAATTCGTCCCGAACGCTGACCTTGATGGAGACCGCCGAACGGGACGCAATCGTCGCCGCCCTGCGCGCGTCGAACGGAAACAAGGCAGCGGCGGCCGCCGAACTCGGGATCGGACGGACCACGCTCTACGCCCGTCTGCGTCGCTACCGCATCTCGGATCCTGCACCCCAAGCGAGTGTTCGTAATCGGAACAGTTCGACCACACGGTGATCGACAAGTGTGAGTAGGGCCACTCCAGTGGGGAGTCGGCCTACTCACAAAGGATGAATCTGGTGACCGTTGAAGCCCAGTCCCGAATCACCGTCGACGCAGAGTTCCCGATGACCATCGGCGGTAAATCCGTCACCACCTCCGACACCGCGCCGGTGTACAACCCGGCGACCAAAGAAATCATCGCCCGCGTTCCGGTCGCATCTCGATCCGACCTCGATACCGCCGTGGCCGCCGCGAAGGACGCATTCGAGACCTGGTCCGCGACTTCGCTCGAGGAACGTCAGTCGATTGTCGCGGCGATCGGCGACCGGCTCGAGGCGCACGCGGAGGAATTCCTCGCCCTCCTCACCGCCGAGCAGGGTAAGCCGCGGCCGATGGCGGAGTGGGAGGTGTACGGATCGGTAGCCTGGTTCCGGGAGATCGCCACTCAGTCGTTGCCCGAGGAGATTCTCGTCGACGACCCCGACCGCCGGGTCATCAGCCGTCACACACCGCTCGGCGTGGTCGGCGCGATCGTCCCGTGGAACTTCCCGATCCTGCTGGCCGTGTGGAAGATCGCGCCGGCGTTGGTCGCGGGCAACACGATCATCGTGAAGCCGTCCCCGTTCACGCCGCTGTGCGACCTGAAACTGGTCGAAC
This sequence comes from Rhodococcus pseudokoreensis, assembly GCF_017068395.1. NCBI lineage: Bacteria > Bacillati > Actinomycetota > Actinomycetes > Mycobacteriales > Nocardiaceae > Rhodococcus > Rhodococcus pseudokoreensis. The sequence continues at coordinate 3,126,535 of NZ_CP070619.1, forward strand.
TCGTTCAGGATCTCCTTCCCCCGGGTGTACTCAGCGCGGTCAGCGGCGACGACGACCTCGGAAAGTGGATCACCTCCCATCCCGACATCGCAAAGATCGCGTTCACCGGCAGCACCGACACCGGCAAGCACGTGATGCGCTCGGCCGCAGACACTCTCAAACGCATCACCCTGGAGCTCGGCGGAAACGATCCGGCGATCGTGCTCGGCGACGTCGATCCGGCCAAGGTGGCGCCGCAGATCTTCTGGGCCGCCTTCCAGAACAACGCCCAGTTCTGCAATGCCGCCAAGCGCATCTACATTCACGACAGCGTGTACGAGTCCGTGCGTGACGAACTCGTGAAGTACGCGCAGTCGGTCGTGGTCGGCAACGGTGCCGATTCCGACACCCAGCTGGGCCCGATTCAGAACCTGCAGCAGTACGAGAAGGTCGGCGAGTACTTCGACGACTGCACCGCGCAGGGCTACACCTTCGCACTCGGCGGCCGGATCGACCCGGACGCGGACGGCTGGTTCGTGCCCGTCACCCTCGTCGACAACCCGCCGGAGGACTCCCGCCTCGTCGCCGAGGAGCCCTTCGGACCCATCCTTCCGTTGCTGCGGTGGACCGACGAAGACGATGTGATCGCCCGGGCCAACGACACCATCTGGGGCCTCGGCGCGACGGTCTGGGGCGAAGATCTCGAAGCGATCGAGCGGATCGGCCGCCGGCTCGAGGCCGGAACCGTGTGGCTGAACGAGGTCCACCAGTACTCCCCCCATCAGGTCTTCGGTGGCCACAAGCAGTCCGGCATCGGTGCCGAGAACTCCTTGCACGGACTCGCCGAGTACACCAACCACCAGACCATCACCCTCAACAAGGTGCCGAACGCCGTTTCCTGACAGCACCGTTCGCGCTGTTCACCAGGTGCCCGCCCGACCTAGAAGGATTTGTTCGATGGACACAACCGCCGCTGTTCTGCGCTCTGCCGACAGCCCGCTCACACTCGAGACACTGCACATCGACGATCTGCGCCCGCACGAGGTGCTGGTGCGGATCGTCGGCTCCGGGATCTGCCATACCGACCTCGGCGTCATCGCCGGACAGGAAGCAGGACAATCACCAATCGTCCTGGGTCATGAGGGATCCGGAGTCGTCGACGCCGTGGGAGCCGAGGTCACCACCGTCGCACCCGGGGACCACGTGGTGCTCTCCTACAATTTCTGCGACGACTGCGACAACTGCTCCCGCGGTCTGCCGATGCACTGCCGGCACTTCGTCGGGCTCAACCTCGTCGGGGCCCGTCTCGATGGCACCACGGCTCTGAGTGCCGGAGACGAACCGGTCCGTGGACATTTCTTCGGTCAGTCGTCGTGGGCGGCCCACGCGGTCGCCAACGAGCAGAACTGCGTCAAGGTTTCTCACGATCTGCCCCTCGAACTGCTCGGACCACTCGGGTGCGGAATCCAGACTGGTGCGGGCGCCGTCCTGAACACCCTGCATCCCGAACCCGGGTCCTCGATCGTCATCTTCGGGGTGGGCTCGGTGGGCCTGGCCGCACTACTCGGCGCGGTTGCCGCAGAGTGCAGCACGATCATCGCCGTCGACATCCAGCAGTCCCGGCTGCAGAAGGCGACCAAGCTCGGGGCGACTCACACGATCAACTCGGCCACCGAGGACGTCGTCGCCCGTGTTCTCGAGATCACGGGCGGTCGCGGAGCCCAGTACTGCGTCGACTGCATCGCTCTGCCGGCAGTCCTGCGGAGCGCCCTCGAGTGCCTGCAGTCGCCCGGCGTGTGTGCCACCGTCGGCTTCCAGGGCATGTCCAACGAGATCACACTCGATCAGGGACACCTCCTGTTCGGCCGCACCCTGGTCGGGGTCATCGAAGGCGACGCCGTCCCCGCCGATTTCGTGATCCGCATGATCGAGCTGTATCAGGCGGGCCGGTTCCCCTTCGACGAACTGATCGACACCTTCCCGTTCGAACGGATCAACGACGCCCTCGACGCGGTCCACCGAGGAGATGTCACCAAGGCAGTCCTGACGTTCGGCACCCCACCCGAAAGCGACGAGCAATGAGTGACCTCCGCACCGCAGCGGCACCCTCGGTCGGCCCCGGTCAGATTCTTCCCTTCGCCGCCACCCGCCATCCCGACAAGATCGGGTTGGTGGTCGGCGACAGCCGGCTGACCTACCGCGAACTCGACCGCCTCTCCGACAACGTCGCCGCATCCCTGCGGGCCGGCGGCATCGGGACCGGCGACGTCGTCTCGCTGTACGGCCAGAACAGCTGGCAATGGATCGTCAGCTACCACGGCGCCCTCAAGGCCGGCGCCGTGGTGAACCCGGTCAACGTGATGCTCACCGGCCCCGAACTCGCGTACGTCCTGGGCGACTGCGGCGCGAAGGCGGTGTTCGCCGGACCCGACCAGGCAGGCACGGTGTCGGGGGCACTCGACAGCGTTGCATCGGTGGACCTGTTCTGCGTCTTCGGCCGATCCGACGCGTCCGCACCCGAGGGCGCCGTCCCGTGGGACGACTTCCTGGCGTCGGCTGCCGGGAGCACGGCAGTATCGGCACCCGACGTGGCACCGAAAGACCTGTGCTGCATCGGATACACCTCGGGAACGACGGGGCACCCCAAGGGGGCCATGCAATCACACCAGTCGGTCCTGTTGAATTGCGCCCTGACCGCCACCATGCACGGTCGCGGCGTGGACGAGATCGTGGTCACCGCCCTGCCCGCCGCACACGTCTACGGGAACGTCGCCATCAACAGCACCTTCCTCGCCGGCGGGACGGTTGTGCTGATGGAACGATTCGACGCCGCTCACGCACTGCACCTGATCGCCACCGAGCACGCCACCCTGTTCGAGGGTGTTCCCGCCATGTACTCGATGATGCTGGCCGACCCCGCCTTCGAGACGGCCGACGTGACGAGTCTGCGCAAGAGCACCATCGGCGGGCAGACGTTCAGCCCGAGCCTCGCCGAGCGCTGGCAGGCCCGGGTGGCCGGTCCGGTACTGGAACTGTGGGGGATGACCGAAATCGCCGGTCTCGGCACCACCCATTCCGTCTTCGCACCGCCCGTCCTCGGGTCGATCGGGGTCTCCCTGCCCGGGACCGAGATCAAGATCGCCCCCATCGACGGCGGCGCCGGTGAGGTTCCCGTCGGCACACCCGGCGAACTCGTCGTGCGCGGACCGCTGGTGATGCTCGGGTATCACGGCCGGCCGGACGCGACCGCTGAGGTGCTCGGCGCCGACGGGTGGCTCCGCACCGGTGACGTCGCGTACGTCGACGACACCGGTCACTTCTTCGTCGTCGACCGGCTCAAGGACATGATCCTCACCGCCGGCTACAACGTGTACCCGGCCGAAATCGAGCGGGTGATCAGCTCGCATCCCCAGGTGACGATGGTCGCGGTAGGCAAGCGGCCGGACGAGGTGAAAGGAGAGGTAGCAGTGGCCTACGTCGTCACGGCAGCCGGCAGCGACCTCGACGCCGCGGCCGTCCTGGAGTTCTGCCGAGAACGCCTCGCCGCTTACAAGCGCCCCCGCGACGTCGTCTTCGTCGACGCCCTGCCGACGACGTCCTCGGGTAAACTGATGCGCCGCAAGCTCACCGAGCTCGATCACGCCATCTCGCGGTAGCTCAGACAGATCGACCACACGATTCGCCGTTGCCGAATCACCCGCCCGCCAGGCCGAGGGCAACGGCGGGTGATTCGGCAGTTATCATCAACTCGAGATCCGTTCTGCGTCGAATACCAAAGAGGTCGTGTGCCAGGTTCAATGATGCGAGCAATAGGGTTCCTTTCCTTCTACGACCGACTCGCCGCAGCTCCGATGCTCGTCGTTCTCGCTACTCAGATGAACGTCTCCCTCACGGACGCGATCCGAATTGTTTCCGCATATGCGTTGTTGTATGCCCTCGGACAACCGCTTTGGGGTCTCATCAGTGATCGGTACGGTCGAGTTCCCGTCCTGCGTGTCGCCCTGGTCGGCACCATTGCCGCCACCGCCGCCAGCGTCATGGCCGTCAACCTACCCATGTTGATTCTTGCCCGAGCGGTCGCCGGGCTTTTCGTCGGATCGCTATTCCCAACATTGCTGACAATCCTCGGAGACTCGTACACCGCATCGACACGAGCACGAGAAATCTCGAGCCTACAAGTCTTCACTGCCCTCGGCGCAACATTCGCAACTCTCATCGCGGGCGTCCCTGCAACATGGACGGATTGGAGGGTTGTCTTCGCGATAACCGGAGTCGGGGCCGCATGGCTAGTTGTACAAATGATTCCGCACCGTGCGGGGACACAGTCGAGTTCGCCGGAGCGGAGTACACGGAGTGCCTTTTCGAAGTGGCCGATCTGGCTCTACATGCTGGCACTTCTGGAGGGGGGAATCCTTCAGGGCATCTTGACCTACATCGTGCCTGCGCTCGAATATGCCGGGCTCTCCCTCGGTCTCGCGGGCCTGATCGGGTCGGCATATGGGCTCGGGATCATTGGTGGAGCAGCACTGACTAAACGCCTGGTATCCAGGATCGGGAGAACAGCGATAATCGGCACAGGGGTCGGGGTACTCATCGCTGCATTCGCCGCCGCGACGGCATCGCAGGGACCCGCCGCGTTGGCCATGACGTCGCTGTTCCTCGGCATATCAAACGCGCTTCTGCATTCCTCTCTTCAAGGATGGGTCACGGACATCGCCCCGCATGCCCGGGCGACGGCAGTGTCCATCTTCGTCTGCTGCCTATTCCTGGGGAGTTCGCTGGCAACGTCTGTGACGGCACCCTTCACCGTCAACGGATATTCGACAATCTTTGCAATGACATTCGCCGTCAGCATCGTGCTCGTTCTTCTCGCAACAGGCAGCCACTGGTTCTGGTCACGGCCCGGCTCTACGGACACAACTGGGTGGCGGACGACCTCTCGGGCAGACCTGGCTGATGTTGCGTCCCAATCAGCTGGTGGCCACGCGCGCTCGTCGGACAGCACCCGGACGAACGCGCCGAACTCGCCGCGGTGGTTCCCGGGGTAGATCACGCGTGCAGAGTGAACCCGATCCCGCGGACGGTGCGGATGAGGGGCGGGATGCCGCTCGATGCAAGCTTGCGGCGCAACGAGCTGACGCACATGTTGAGGACGTTGGTGCGGGCTTCGCCGGGATAGCCCCAGACGGTACGGAGGAGTTGTCGTCGGCTGACGACACGGCCCGCGTTCTCGGTGAGGATGCCCATCAGTTCGAATTCGGTTCTGGTCAAACGAATTCGGGCGTCGTGAATTTCGGCTGTCCCGCGCGCGGCGTCCAGGGTGATGTACGCGGGGTGTGACGGATTCAGCGCCGGGGGTGCGAGACGCCGAAGCAGGGCGCGTAGCCGGGCGACGGCTTCATCGCCGATGACCGGGGCGATCAGGACGTCGTCGGCGCCGGCCCCGAGGAACTCGCACACGCTGTCGGAGTCGTTTGGTTGCGGTCCGGTGATCACCACGATGCCGATGGCCGGTTCTGCATTTCTGACCGCCCCTACGACGGCGAGGCCGTCGAAGCCCGGCACTCGGTCGTCGATGACGACCACATCGGGTCGCTCGGGCACGGAGTGCACGGTTGTTCCGTGGATCACCCGGAAGTCGGTGTTGGCCGAGTGCCGGGTGATGAACGACGTCTCGCCGTTCGGCGGGAGGACGAGGATGATCGTCGGTGTCGAGGCCGGAGTGAACGGTGTGGTCATTCGCAATGTCCGAGGGGGTTCGTGGGTACCCGGCTGGGGCACGGCCGCCGCGACTGTGTGGGCGGCGGAGTGGGTGGGTGTCAGACGAGTTCGGCTTGGTAGTCGATGTTCGGACGTAGTGCCGCCCAGCCGAATCCCAGTGCCGCGCAAAGCGGGATCAGCAGGAGGAGCCATCGTGCGACGCCGCCCTGCCCGCCGAGCAGGACGCCGTAGTTCTGCACGGCGAGCCATACGACCACCGCGAACCCGAGGAGTGCCCCGGCGGGTGCCACCTTGGTCTTCCAGATGCTCGTCTCCAGGCGGGTGCGGGCGAAGAAGGCGATGATCGACGCCGAGGTCAGGGCGAGGATCACGATGAGCGAGACGGTGCCTAGTGACAGCAACCAGCTGAAGGTGACGGTGATCGGGTCCGCGCCGGCGAGTTCGAAGGCGGCGAGGATGATCGCGAGCGCAACGCCGACTACCAAGGCGGCCGCCGCGGGGGTGCCGGTCTTGGCGTTGGCTTCACCGAGGCGGTGCGGCAGCACCTTTGCCCGTCCCAGCGCATAGAGGTAGCGGGAGAACATGTTCTGGAAGCCGATGAGCATGGCGATGAAGCTCGTGACGACCAGGATTTCCATCACCGTGCTCAACCAGGGACCGACTTCGGCCTCGGCGATGGCGAACACGAATCCGGCCGGGTCGTCGGTGGCGGCGGCCTGGACGGCGTCCGCGCCGACGGAGTTGCCCAGCGCCCAGGTGGTCAGGGCGTAGAAGACGCCGATGAACGCGATCGAGGTGTATACGGCGCGGGGAATGGTGCGGTGCGGGTCCTTAGCTTCCTCGGAGAAGACGACGGTGGCCTCGAAACCGGTGAAGCAGGTGATGCAGAACAGGAACGCCACACCGAGCCCCGGACCGACCAGCGCGGAGGGATCGAAGGCCGCAAGCGAGTTCCCCGAGACGCCGCCCCCGACGATGATCGCGACGTCCAGCACGACGAAGGCGGCGATCTCGAGCAGCACGAGCAGTCCCAGCACCTTCAAGCTGACGTCGACGCCGCGGACGGTGAGTGCGGTGACAAGGGCCAGGGTGACGAACAGCAGCACCCACGCCGGCACGTCGACACCGAGTTTGTCGGTGATCAACTGTTGCGCGAACACCGAGTACTGGGACCACAGGGCAGCCTGCAGGGCCGTGTAGGCCAGGATGGCCAACCCGGCGGCGGCAGTGGCCAGTCGTGGCCCGAATCCCTGCGCGATGTACGCGACGAAGCCGCCGGCATTGGTGATGTGCCTGCTCATCGTCACATACCCCACGGAGAAGACGACGAACAACAGGGCCGCCAGCAGATACGTCGCGGGGGCGGCGACACCGTTGACGGAGAAGACGACGGGTGAGGCGCCGACGATCGCGGCCATCGGTGCGACTGCGGCGACGACGAAGAACACGATCGCCGCGACCCCGAGCCTGCCTGCCCGCAGCCCCGCCCTCCCCTCCCCGGGGGGCTCGTTGTGACCGGTGTTCTGTGGCGGGACGGCCTGGTGGGGAGGTGTGGACATTGGAGCCTCCGAAGAAGGAATTCGCGGGGTGGTGCGGGTTGGTGATGCGGCGTGTTCGTGGGTGACAGTCGGCGGACGGATTCGCGTCAGGCTTTCGGTCCGGGGCGGGCGTCGTCGACGGACGGGGTGCGTTCGAATTCGCGCGCGTACGAGCCCATGGTGATGTTGACCAGGTCACCGCTCTGCTGGTCGATGCCGAATTGGATGCCGACGGTGCGGAGGGCATTCAGGTCGACCAGGACCATGCCCTCGACGCCGACGTTCTTCTCCAGCCAGGAGAACAGGTACGTGTTCTCCCGCAGCTTCCAGTAGGTGCAGCTGTCGGTGTCGCCCACACCCAGCTCGGCGCCGCCGATGCACAGCCAGGTGAAGAGGTTCTCGTTGAGGTAGACGTGGTCGTACACGTCGTCGCCGCTGTAGGCGTAGCGCACCCGGCGCCCGATCAGCTCGCCGGTCGGCTCGTGGGCGTCGGCCGCGGTGGCGGCGCTTCCTGCGATCTGGCCCTGGAACCACCGCTGGCGGGCAAGATGGGGGTTGGGGCCGAGTCCGAGTTCGCCGACCGCGCCGGTGACCTGACCGGTCGTCAGATCGAGGGCGGCGCTGACGACCACCGGGTGGTCCTCGCCGCTGCGCCGGTAGTGGAGGTAGAACAGTCCGGGCTGCATCTCGAACAGCTCGTAGGTCTCGGTGCCGGCCTGCTCGCCGGTGCGCCAGCTCAGTTCTGCTTCGGAGAATGCGTGGGTGAGGGTGAACTTGTCACCCGAATCCACGAAGCGGGCGTTCAGGGTGAGTTCCCGGCCGTCGAGGGCGCGGCTGTAGGCGGGCCGGTATTCGTCGAAGCCGTCGGCCATCTCGCTCAGCGAGGCCCAGTCGTCCTTGTTCCAGCTGAAGGCCGAGGTAGTGGAGGTGCTCATGATGTCAGGTGTCCTTGGATCGGTGGAGGATTTCTGGTGGGTCGTTCGCGGGCGGGTCAGCCGAGGTTGACCCAGACGCCCTTGGTCTCGGTGAATTCGTCGATGGCATTGGAGCTCATTTCCCGGCCCCATCCGCTGGAACCGAATCCGCCCCACGGGGCAGCGGGATCGAGGAACGGCAGCATGTTGACGAAGACGCTGCCGGCGTGGATCGACGCGGCGAGGTTGTGCGCCAGCTCGAGGTCCTTGGTCCAAATACATGCGGCCAGACCGTAATCGGTGTCGTTGGCGCGGGCCGCGAGCTCGTCGGCGTCGTCGTACGACAGGATCGACAGCACCGGCCCGAAGATCTCCTCCCGGGCGATGGTCATGTCGTCGCGCACACCCGAGAACACGGTGGGGGCGAAGAAGTTCCCGCCGGACAGCTCTCCGCCGACGCGGCTGCCGCCGGTCACCAACTGCGCGCCCTCGGCGACCCCGGCGTTGACGAGCCGCTCGACGTGGTCGGCGTGCTCGGGCGAGGCCAGCGGGCCGATCACCGTCTCGGGCGACATGCCGGGACCGATCGGCAGCGCGCTCGCCGCGGCGGCGATCTTCTCGGTGAACTCGTCCACCCGCTTCGAGTCGACGAAGAATCGCGTGTAGGACGCACAGACCTGACCGCTGTTGAGCAGGGCGCCCTGCAGGTTCCCCGCGACCGCGGCGTCGATATCCGCATCCCGCGCAATGACACTCGGCGCCTTGCCGCCGAGTTCGAGGGTGACCCGCTTGAGGTTGCCCGAGGCGGCGACGACGATTTGCTTCCCGACCGCGGTCGACCCGGTGAACGACACCTTGTCGACGTCGGCGTGCTCGGTGAGGGCCTTGCCCGCCTCGGGACCGCCGGTCAGGCAGTTCACGACTCCGGGCGGGAACCCGGCCTCCACGCACAGCTTCGCGAGGAACACGGTGCTCAGCGGCGTCTGCTCGGCGGGCTTGAGGATCACGGTGTTGCCGCAGGCCAGCGCCGGGGCCAGCTTCCAGGCGGCGATCATCAGCGGGAAGTTCCACGGGGTGATCAGGGCGCACACGCCGACCGGTTCGCGGCGGGTGTAGTGCATCGTGTTGGGGATCGACACCGCCGAGTTCTTGCCCTCGATCTTGGTGCACCAACCGGCGTAGTAGCGGAAGACCTCGGCGGCCATGGTGAGGCTGACGGTCTTCGCGACCCCGAGCGGCTGCCCCTGGTCGCGGGTTTCGAGTTCGGCGAGTTCGTCGGCGTGCTGCTCGATCAGGTCGGCGACCTTCCACAGCAGCCGTGCGCGGGCGGCGGGCACCAGTGCCTTCCATGCCGGATCGGTCAGCGCCTGCCGCGCCGCCGCGACCGCGGCGTCGACGTCGGCGACGCCGGCGTCCGCGACAGTGCCCAGCGGCTCACCCGTCGCCGGATCGTAGGTCTTGAACTCGGCACCGGACCGGGCCGGAACCCAACGGCCGTCGATCAGCAACTGCTCGCGCACATCCATTGTGAGAACTCCTCGAAATACTCGTGACCAGGCCACGTGACGTGAGTCTCACTCTGCTCCGGGATTCGCGGAACCGCATTGCCCGAAACCGTACAAACATTGACTAATCCCGCATACCTTCGGTGGCGCCGAGTCAATCGACAGCGGTCGCGGCCGACGGGTCGCGCGGCACGAAAGTCGAATTCCGTTTCAGCAAAGTATATTTGGGAGTTCACGCGTCGCCCACCTCACTCGGCAAGTGAGCGCAGAAACCGGCGAAGATGCGCGAGCGCGGCCTCGTTGAGTTCGGGGCGGTCGAGAGTGACCTGCTGAAAGATCAGTCCGTCGGCGGCCGCGATGAACAGTTGGGCCATCGCCTCGTCGCAGTCGATTCCGCCGTGCGCCAACTCTTCGCGCAGGGCCTGCCGATAGGTGCCGTACAGCGACTCGACGTGCGGACGCAGTTCGGGACGCCGCCGCGATTCGAGGATCAGTTCGTACTGGAAGGCCTGCTCGTCGGGGTTGGCGACGACCATCCCGATCAGTCCGGCGAAGAGCGCGTCGAGGTCCCCGGTGCCCGGCCGGGTGCTGATCGAGGTGACGCTGTTTTCGACGGAGTACTGCAAGGCGGCCTCGAGCAGGGCGTCCCTGCTCCCGAAGTGGTGGGCGACCAGGCCGTGCGTGACGTTCGCCTCGCGAGCGACGGCGCGGTAGGTCAGTTTTCGCAGGCCCTGGTCGGCGACGACGTGGACGGCGGCGGCGAGCAGCGCCTGCCGGCCCTCGCCATACATTGGCGAACTCCGACCCGGTGTGGACGCAACAGCGGTCATCGGTGTCCTCCAGGATTGTTTTCATCTATCCACTTGACTAGTTGTACAGCACCGGGGCATATTTGTGCCACCGATCACAACTATCCATCTGGATATTTGGCTTCTCTTCGCTCGCGGTCCACTTCGACCGCACCAATGCCGTCGGCACGCAGAAGGACCCTCACCATGACGAATACAGCGGATAACGAACCGCAGGCCACGCTCGCTGACCGGGATGCGTCCGGCGCAGTCGCCATAGTCACCGGCGGCGGGAGCGGGATCGGTGCAGCCACCGCGCAGGCGCTCACTGCCGCCGGCTGGTCGGTGGTGATCTGCGGACGGCGTGCGGACGCGCTCGCGCGGGTGGCCGACGCCACCGGGGCACATCCGATCGTCGCCGACACCACCGACGCGGCCGCGGTAGCCCGCCTCGTCGAGAGCACCGTCACCCGCTTCGGGCGCATGGACGGACTGGTCCTCAACGCCGGAACCGTCCGGCCCGGCCCGGTCGGCGAATTGTCCGACAGCGATTGGGCGGCGATGGTCGAGACGAACCTCACCGCGCCCTACCGTCTGCTGCACACCGCCCTGCCGCACCTGGTCCGGAACGGCGGGGCGGTGGTCGGGGTGTCCTCGGTCAGCGGGCTGCGTGCCTCGGGCGGAACCCCCGGCTACAACGCCACGAAGGCGGGACTGAACATGCTGCTGCAGTCGGTCGCCGTCGACTACGGGCCGCGAGGAGTACGCGCCAACGTCGTCTGCCCCGGTTGGACCCGCACCGAGATGGCCGACGAGGAAATGGCCGAACTCGGCGGCGAACGCGGCCTCGACGCGGAGCAGGCCTATCGCCTCGCCTCCGCACTCGTCCCGCTGCCGCGGCCCGCGCACGCTGCCGAAGTCGCCGCCACCATCGCCTGGCTGCTCTCCCCCGCCGCCTCCTACGTCAACGCCGCGGTGCTGCCCGTGGACGGCGGGCACAGCGCGGTCGACGTAGGCACCGTCGCCCTCGACCCACGATTCTCCCTCGCCATGACCACGATCTGACGGTCCGTACACCCCCGGAGAAGGAACATCCCGATGAACTTGCAACTGCGCGAACGAGTGGTGTTGGTGACCGGAGGCGCATCCGGCATCGGCCGAGCCTGTGTGGACGCGCTGACAGCCGAGGGTGCCCACGTGCTCATCGTCGACCGATCCCCGGACGGACAAGTGGTCGCCGACACGCATCGAAACCACGGCGCCACGGCCGACTTCGGCCATGCTGACATCACCAACGAATCCGACGTCGAACGAGCGGTCGACTACGTACTCGACAAATTCGGGCGCCTCGATGCGGTCCTCGGCTGCGCCGGCATATCCGGTCCCGTCGGAACGCGAGCCACCGAAGTGAGCATCGAGGAGTGGGATCGGGTGATGGCCGTCAATGTCCGCGGAAATTTTCTCATCGCAAAACACGCGATCCCGCACTTGCAGAACAGCGACATCGGCACCGTTGTGTTCCTGGCCTCCGATGCCGCGTTAGCCGCCTTTGAGGGCATGACGCCATACAGCACCTCCAAGGGAGCCGTGCTGATGCTGACCAGATCACTATCTGTCGACCATCCGTCGGTGCGAGTCAACGCCTTGTGCCCGGGCATCGTCGACACCCCGATGTCCCGGGCCGACCTTGGCCACTCGGAAGGCTTCGCTGGAACGAACCTGCCAGTCGTGTCGGCGCATCAGATCGCTCTACACGCAATGTTCCTCGCGTCCCCGGTCAGCGCCCCGATCAACGGGACCACTCTGGTCTCGGACTTCGGCTATCTCGCCCGTTCGGCGGTCGGAACGCTCGACTTCACCAGCGCCGCCCCGTGACGGCAAGAACCGAATGGTCGCTCGCACCCACGCTCAGCCGGAATCGCTTACGTGACGCCGCGTGGTGCAAGTGTCCCGCCTCATCGCCCACGACACCACTCCAGAACGGAAGGAAGAACCGATGCCAACCGCGTTGCTCAATGGCCGCATCTACACCGTCGACCCGGCCGCACCCTGGGTGCAGGCCGTTCTGATCGACGACGGCATCTTCACGGTCGTCGGGTCCGACGACGACGTCCGTGCCGCGGCCCCGGAGGGTACCGAGTTCGTCGACCTCGACGGTCGCATGGCGATGCCCGGACTGCACGATGCCCACACCCATCTGCTGTTCAGCGGGTTGAAGTTTCGCTACGAGGCCCGTCTGACACCGGGCGGCTCCCCGCAGGAGATCGTGCACGACCTCAGTCACTGCAGATGCGCTGAACTCGTCGACGAGGACGTGCAGCCCTGGATCGTCGGCGGCGAGTTCGTGCCCGCCGACTTCGCCGCGGGAGAACTGGACCGCAAATTCCTCGATGAGGCGTTCCCCGATCAGCCGGTCTTCCTGTACGACTACACCATTCACCACGCCCTGGCCAACACCACCGCACTTGACCTCGCCGGGCTCTCCGCCGACTCGGTGGACCCACCCGGTGGCCGGCTGGTCCGCCGGGAAGGGACGAACGAGCTGACCGGGGAACTCGTCGAGCAGGCCCGCTGGCCCGTGATGCGCGCCATGTCCGATTACCGTGCCGGCATCTACCGTGACGCCGTCGGCTGGGCAGCGTCGGTGTGCCATCAGTACGGCATCACGTCCGTGCAGGAGGCCTCCGCGTCCCCGCAGGCGCTCGCGGCCTACCGGGACCTCGACCGGGACGGCGCACTGAACCTGCACGTCGCCGCGCACCTGGTCTGGAAGGAGGAGGGTTTCGGGATGGCCGATACCGCCGAACTCGACCGCACCATCGCCGAACGAGCGGCATTCGCCAGTGAACACCTGGACACCGGACGCATCAAGATCTGGCTCGACGGGTCACCCTTACCGCCGCACATGACCCAGGCGGACCTCGACGCGCACGGCAGCGTCGACCCCACCAACATTCTCGTCGACGAAGATCAACTCACCGAGGTGCTGCGCGGATTCGACGCGGCCGGGTTGTCGGTGAAAATCCACTGCGCCGGTGCGGGTTCCGTGCGCGCCGCACTCGACGCCTTCGAGAACGTTCGCCGGACCAACGGCACACGCGGCCCGGCCCACGAGATCGCGCACTGCCCGTTCATCCACGACGACGACTACAAGCGATTCGGTCAACTCGACGTGATCGCCGAGATGTCGCCCGCAATCTGGCATCTCGATATTCCCGGGCACGACGATGCGTTCAAGTTCCGCACCATCCTCGACTCGGGTGCCACGATGACCGTCGGCTCGGACTGGATCATCACCCCGAATCCGAATCTGTTCCCGGCCCTGCAGGGCATGCTGCAACGCGGTGACGAGACCGTCGGTCTCACCACCGCCGTGCATCTGATGACCCTCGGCGGTGCAAAGGTCGTCGGCCGTGATCACGTGCAGGGCACGATCACCGCCGGGAAGTCCGCCGACCTGATCGTGCTCGACCGCAACATCTTCGAGGTCCCGCCCGAGCAGGTCGGATCCACGCAGGTGCTGCGGACCCTCTTCGAGGGGCGCACCGTCTTCGACGCGGACGCATCGACCGCCGCCGATCTGCATCGGCCCTGAGCGCAGTACACCCCTTCCGACTGTTGACCAACCCTGGAGGACTCACCGTGTCCAACCCTGATTTCGACACCGTCGCAGCCTTGTACGAGGCGTGGAACACCCGAGACATCGCAGCCTGGGTCGATTCGTTCACCCCCGATGCGACCTGGACGAATCTGCCCACCGGAGAGGTCCACGCCGGTCACGACGGGATGGCGGACAACTACCGGCACTGGGACGGGCCGTTCCGCGACGGAACGTGCGAGAAGCTCACCTTCGCCGGGGGTGACGGGCTGGTCGTCACCGAGTTCGTTGCGGTCGGCACCCACACCGGCCCCCTCACGACCCCGGACGGAGAGGACATCCGCCCCACCGGTCGCACACTGTCGGTTCCCTTCTGCGACATCCACCGGGTCGAGAACGGCCGGATCTCGTCGACCCGGCGGTACTGGGACCAGCTCACCGTCCTCACCCAGCTCGGACTGCACTAAGCCTGGACTTTCCCCACTCACGAAGGACCACCCGATGCCCCACACTCTCGACGGTCGACGCACTCCATTCGACAGCACCGATCCCAACTCCACAGGACGCGTGGCACTGATCGTTCTCTTCTCCTCCGTTGTCGGCATGCTCCTGCTGATGGCCCCCGCCGTGGCCAGTCAGCTCCAACTTCAGCTGGGACTGAATCCCTCACAGACGGGTGACTTGTTCTCGGCCGAACTCGGTGCGATGAGCTTCGCCTCGATCCCCGCACTGTGGTGGATGAAGAAATTCAACATCAGGACGATGTCCACGATTTTCGGCGTGATCTTCATCGCCGGCAACATCAGCTCCGCGTACATCGACGACTACGGCACCCTGCTCGCCGTGCGCTTTCTGACCTCCCTCGCGGGCGGGTCACTGATGGTCCTGTGCATGTCGCTCGCCGCCCAGACCCGAGATCGCAACCGCGTGTACGGACTATGGGTGATGGGGCAATTGTCCTTCGGGGCGATCGGATTGGCGGTGCTTCCGCACTTCTTCGACAACTTCGGAATCGGCATCGTGTACTGGACCCTCGCCGTGCTGATGATCCTCGTTCTGCCGCTCACACGATTCCTGCCGGAGCGTAACGTCACGGCCGGCCATGCCGGCGGACAAGAGACCGGGCCGACACGCAACTACGTGTTGCGCGCCGCATTCGGGCTCGTCGCGGTGCTCGCCTTCTACGTGAGCCTCAGCGGAATCTGGACGTTCGTCGGCGGTGTCGCCGCTGCATCCACCATCGGCACCGAAACCTCGAGTGCGATCCTGTCGATCGCCACCGTCCTGGGTATCGCCGGTTCTGCACTGGCCACCGTCCTGGGCGCCCGGCCGAGCACGAGAACCAACCTCCTCGTCGGGTATGTGGCGATGACCCTGTCGGTCGGTCTGCTCGCCGGAATGCCGGGACTGCTCCGATTCACCATTGCAGCACTACTTTTCAAGTTAACCTGGACGTTCATTCTCCCGTACATCATGTCCACCCTGTCCGGACTGGACCGGTCGGGACGGCTGGTGAACCTGGCCAACATCGCAATCGGCGGCGGCTTCGCGATCGGCCCGTTCATGGGAGGACGCCTCGTCGAGAGCGCAGGCGGATACGGAACGTTGATCGCGGTCAGCGCCGCGGGACTGGTCCTGTCGCTGGCACTGATCATGGCTGCCCAACCCCGGCGGAACGTCGCCCCCGTCGTCACCACCCCGGTTCCGCAGATGGCCGAGTAGAGCTTTCAGTCGACAGGTCGATCGAGAGTACCGCCGGCAGTCCGATAGCGGCCGGCGGTTACTCCGAAGCGGGTCTTGAACAACCGCGAGAAGTGCGCCGGGTCGGAGAACCCCCAGCGCGCTCCGACGGCGGCCACCGGGACATGGCAGTTTCGCGGATCGACGAGGTCGCGCCGGCACTGTTCGAGCCGTCGCTCCCGGATCCACCCGCCGACAGGAGTGCCGTCCGCCTCGAAGATCTTCTGCAGATGCCGCACCGAAATATGATGCGCGGCAGCGACCATCGCCGTATCGAGACCCGGATCCGTCAGATGCTCCTCGATGAACGTGCCGACCCGGACGCGGAGGGCCGTTTGCCGCGATTCGAGCGACAGACTGTCCGTGATCTGCAGTTGCTCGGCGAACGCCGCGGCCAGCACGTCGAGGACCGCGTTGTTGAGATGCACCGCCACCGCGGGCTCGGTATCGAAGACCCGCTCCCCCAGGTCCTTGACGAACGGCGCGACCAGGGCACCAATGCCCTGACGGCCGGAGATCCGCCGCGCCGTGAGCTCCGCTATCCCGGCAGGGGGAATCCGCAGCAGCTCGCGCGGGAACATCATGACCAGCATCCGGAACCGATCATCGAACGAGAGTTGGTAGGGCCTCGTTGTGTCGTAGATCGCGAAGTCACCCGGGGTCAACGCCGCCTCGCGGTCGTCCTGCGTCAGCACGCAGTAGCCGCGGACCTGCAAACCCACCTTGTAGAAACCCGGATCGCTCGCGCGGATCGTCCTCGGGGTGCGGCGCACCGTGTGCGCCGAGGCGACAACCTCGGCAACCTGGACCTGACCGAGGGAGGTGCCATGGATATAGCCCTCGAAATCGGTATCGGGAGCGATCGACGTCTCCAAGGGGACGAAACTGTCGGTCACCGACTCCCGGAACGTGTCGAGATCGAGTGATTGATCCCGGCGTTCGACAATCTCACCCATAGCTGACTCGGTCCTCGATGCCGGCGCACAACTGCGTCGCCGGTTCCGACGAGGAGGGCGACACGTTTCGTCCGGAACTGTTCTGCCGGAGCAATTCCCGCAGATGGGCGAGGGCGCTCTCGGTCAGCTCGGGGGGACCGAGGGTGATCTGATGGAACACCAGACCGTCTGCGGCCACGTAGATGAGGTGACTCAACGCCGGGTCGGGGTCCATCCCGGCGCACTCGAGTTCGAACTGCAGCCGGTCGACGTACGCCCGGTAGATCGCCTCGACGTAGGGGCGCAACTCCGGCCGGCGCCGAGATTCGAGGATCAGCTCATATTGGAAGGCGAGGTCTTCGGGATTACTTTCCACCATCGTCGCCAATCCGGCGAAGACGGCGTCGAGGTCACCACTTCCCGGACGGGTGCTGATCGAGGTCACACTGTTGTTTACGGAGAACTGCAGCGCCGCCTCGAGCAACGCATCGCGGGACCCGAAGTGATGCGCCACCAGCCCGTGCGCGACACCGGCCTCACGCGCCACCGCCCGATACGTCAATTTCCGCAGGCCCTGCTCGGCAACCACACGCACCGCCGCAGCCAGGAGGGCGGTGCGCCCCTCCCCGTAGCGGGGCGCCTGCCGGGCCGAGCCCTCTTCGGAGATGGTCATCGCGGTAACTCCTCGCTGTCCACTTGGCCAGTTTCTCCAGAAGTGTAGACGCCGGTCGGCTCACTGTCCAGATGGACAGTTACCGATTCGAACCGGAACCCCATGGCGTGACCATGGGGTTCCGACCCAGCAAAGACTCAGTCCGCTATACGGCGAATTCGACTGGTGTCCAGATCGGCGATCGAAGTTGCGCCGATCATCGCCATGGTTCGAGCCAATTGACGACGGAGCAATTCGAGGAGATCGGTGACCCCGTGCGCGCCGTCGAGCGTGAGCGCCCAGAGCGCGGGGCGACCCACAAACACTGCCCGGGCACCGAGGGAGAGCGCCACCGCCACCTCGCGGCCGTGCCGGAATCCCCCGTCCACGTAGACCTCGGTGGGATATCCGGACAGCGCGTCGACGATCTCCGGCAGAGCGTCGAGCGTGCCCCACGCGGTGTCCAGAGCCCGACCACCGTGGTTGGACACCACGATGGCGTCGACACCACACTCGGCCGCACGGATCGCGTCGTCGGGATGCATGATCCCCTTGAGCACGAGCGGCAGGTCGCTCACCTCGCGGAGCCAGTCCAGATCGGACCAGGTGAGCCGCGGGTCGTGCGGAAGGTCGGACCCGCCCGGTTGCGGAAGGTAGAGGCGATCACGACCGGCGATACTCGCCATACCGCGCCGCATACCATCGTGGTGCAGTGGAGGCACCGGCATGTCCGCGGTCAGGCACAGTGCCTCGCAACCCTGTTCGGCGGCAAGGGATACGACCCGCTGTACAAGGTCACGATCCGTGCCGAAATACAGCTGAAACCAGGTCCTTCCTCCGACTGCCCGAACATCGGGCAGAGTCCTCCCAGTGGCCGAACTCAGCACCATGATGCTGTCGGCGTCACGAACCCCTCGAGCAGTAGCCACCTCGCCGCCCGGGTGGACCAGGGTGTGCCCACCCGAGGGGGCTACGAGCACAGGCGACGACACCGATCTACCGAGAATTTCTGTTGTGGTATCGATTTCGCTGACGTCGACGAGCACCCGAGAGCGCAGTGCCCACCGCTCATGGGCTGCCCGATTTGCCGCTATGGCCCGACCGGCGCCCGCACCGTCTTCGATTACGGCACTCACATCGTCGGACCAAGCAGACAGGGCGGCCGTGCGCATGTCCTCGAGGTCCGTGAATTCCGCTACCCGTCCAGATTCGTATGGCACATAATCCATTTCAAACGTGGTCGAGCGCGAACTCATGAAGCACCGTTGAGATATGTCATGTCGACCACTTCGGAGTAGGCAAGCTTCGGATCGTCGGATGAGAACCCCGTCAGACCCCAGCCCTTGATGCCTTCGACAGCCTCCTGCCAGTCTGCTTCCGTGATCTGACCGGCCGCCGGGCCCGACGGCGTACGGGTCTTCAGATCCGCCCATGCGACAGCCATGCTCTCGGCATCGCCGCTCGCGAAGTCCGGATCACGCTTGAGGATCTCGGCCAGTTGCTCAGGGGTTGAGTTGTGCACGATTTCGGCTGCGTCGCGCAGAGCTTTCGTATAGCGGGCAACCGCCTCGGACTTCCCACTGAGATCTTCCCTTATTCCCAGCATGGCGCCCAGCGGGAAAGGCTTCATCGGAACAAGATCGTCGCGCTCCTCGGCTGTCATGGCGAGAGGGTTGATCAGCATGACGGCCTGACCCTTCTCGGTCACCATCCATGCCTGGTCGGCGAGAGTAACAGCGGCATCCGCCGAGCCGTTGGTGACCGAAGCCGTGAGTGCCGGCAGATTGTCCATGACGGCGTAATCACATTTGAGGCCAACAGATTTGGTCACTTCGACGAGCCAACCGTAGAGAGTCGTTCCCGGCGAAGTCGTTGCAATCCGACAATCCGAGCCTTTGTCTTTCAACGCGTCGAGCGTCATCCCATTCGCCCCGATCAAGGTACTTCCGGTCAGGCCGGCCGTGCTGCTGCCGAAGACCACGGAGACGTGCTTTCCCTGCGCCGCCAGCGGCAGGGCAACAGGTGTCGCGCCTACCCACACATCCGCCCGGCCCGACACCAGCAGAGCCGAGGCGTTGCTGGCGCCGCCCGAAACCTGCTCGACGTTGAGCCCGTTCTTCTCGAACAGGCCCTCGTTCTTCGCGACGTAATACAGGCCGTGCCCCACAGCGGGCGACCCCGTAACCACCTTCAAGGTCGGCTGCGAGGACGAACCGGCCTCGTCCGACTCCGCGGACGAGCTGCATCCGGCGGCAAAAAGGGCAACGGCAAGGCCTGCTGCGACCGAGGTCAGGCCTATCCGCAAGCCGGACCTCCGGCCCCGGCTGCTGGTGGAAACTTCAGCCGAGGTGACCCCTGGATCGGTACCTCGTTCAGCGTTACTTCGGAGCATGTTGCGTAGGCCTTCCTCGAATGATGTGATCCCCCACTCCGGCCAACCTTGCATGTGATGCCGGTCACTTGGTATCACGGGATGCGACATCTTCGAGAGGCCGGCCTCACACCAACCGTGAAGCGGTCGAGTGCCGCAGTTCGACGCATGTTGTCGCCGAAAGGTCGAGCCTTCCCCCGGCAAACCCCTCAACCGCCGACCCTCACGGTTACCGCGAGTTGGGGGCCGGAAAGTTGCCGTCTTATGTGATAGCCCCCGCTAGTGGCACATGTCACAGTCGTATAGCAGCGCGAGGAACGCATACCGACGGAGGACGACACGACATGTTCGGCTCACCCAGCCCAGGTCGCATGAACATGCACGTCGTTCAAATGGACGGCCGGCGCGATGACCGACCTCGCCTGCCAGGTCGCACCCTCGTCGATGTTCCAAACAGGGAACCGACCGAAGACTTCCCTGGCGATCCGAGGTTCACGACCCGGCTGCGGCGGACAAGTCACCTCTGACTGCCGATCCACAGCACCACAGCAGCACAGGCGCGGGCGTCGTCGCGTCTGTTCCGAAAGGAGAACCACTTTGTTGGCCAAACTCAAAGGCAGCCCGCCCGCGGGCTCGACACAGCCGGACCGGCGGGAAATATCGCCGGGCGATGTACTGAAAGCTGAGGGATTGAGCTACCGCTACCCCACAGGTCTGCAGGCCGTCGGCAACTTCACCACCGGGATCAAGCCCGGCGAGATCGTGAGCATCGTCGGCCCCAGCGGTTGCGGAAAATCGACTCTGCTTCGCATTCTCGCGGGCTTGCGCGAGCCGACCGGTGGCGTACTGGAACGACGTGAACCCGAAGCCGGCCGCCACACGTGCTCGATGGTGTTCCAGGAAGACACCTTGCTGCCCTGGCTGAAGGTCGCCGAGAACGTCAGACTGTTCTACCGCTTCCAGGGTGAGCGAGCCTCGAAGAGGCGCGACAGAATCATGGAGTTGCTGTCCATGGTCGGCCTGGAGAAGTTCGCCGACTCCTATCCCTCCCAGTTGTCCGGGGGAATGCGCCGGCGCGTTGCGGTCCTCACCGCTGTCGCTCCGCTACCGTCGCTGTTGCTGCTGGACGAGCCGTTCTCCGCGCTGGACGAACCCTCCCGAATTGCCGTTCACCAGGACGTTTACCAGCTCATCCGCACATTCAACATCACCGCGGTACTCGTCACGCACGATCTGGGTGAGGCGGTCAGCTTGTCCGATCGGATTCTCCTGCTCAGCTCGAGCCCCTCGACCATCGTCAAGGAGTTCCACACACCCTTCGGCGCCGAACGGGACCTCCTCGAAGTTCGGTCCGATCCGCGCTTCCTCGAGATGTACGGCGACATCTGGAACGACTTTCGCCGGCAGTCCACGAAGGCAGGGGTGTGACGATGTCGACGCAACTCGCAGAGAACGCGATCCTCACAGAACCCGCACCTCAGTCTCCGCGACGAACGGGCATTCCGTGGTCGGTGACCCAGCACCTCATTCAAGTGGCGTGTGTGATCGCCTTCTTGCTCGCCTGGGAGTTCATCCCGCAGATCGATGGAATCTCCGGAACCGCGAAGTGGCTGGATCCCTTTTTCATCAGCTCACCGACGGCCGTAGCGCAGACGGTGTGGGATCTCGGCGCCGGCAACATTCCCGGCGCTTCACTGTGGTCGTACCTGTACTCGACATTGTTCAGCACCGTCGTCGGCGCGACCATCGGATTGGTGCTCGGCGCGGCTGCGGGTCTGGTGCTGAGCAACAGCCCCAAGGTCAACGACGTCCTGCAACCGTTCATCGTTCTGCTCAATTCGGTACCGCGAGTCGCCCTCATCCCCATCATCGTCATCGTCGTCGGGCCCTCGTTGGGTGCCGCGGTGATCTCGGTCGCGATGACGGTGTTCTTCCTGGGCTTCTTCAACGCCTACGAGGGTGGTTTGACCATCCAGCAGGCCATGATCGACAACGCAAAACTGCTCGGGGCCGGCAAGACGGAAGTCATGCGAACCATCCGGCTACCCATGGTCGCGATCTGGACCTTCGCAGTCGTACCCAATGCCATCAGCTTCGGCCTCCTTTCCGCCGTCTTCACTGAACTCCTCACCGGCATTCCCGGCATCGGCACGTTGCTCCAGAACGCGACAGTCAACGTCAACGCAGACTTGATGTTCGCCGTCGTCGTCATCCTCGCGGTCGTGGGGTTGGTCCTGTACTGGCTGGCCCTCAAGCTGCGCAGCGCTGTCATCCGCTGGGAATGACCACCCGACCGACATCGAACCGAACCAAGGAGAAATCGTGGATTCAACCACCGCCACCGAACTGAACCCGGACGCGCTGCCCCGACTCGAGTGGGACTGGGTGGCCAACGCGTTCGAGGATCCGAACCCCGTTCTCAACGAGCTTCGGGAACAGACATGGATCGCGAGCAGCGATCGCGGACTCGAGGTACTGCGGTACGAGGACGTCTCCAAGATGCTCCGCGACCGCAACCTGCAGAAGCAGCCGCAACGGGTCATGAATCGTATGGATGAAATGGGTATCACGGAGGGACCGGTACGCGAGTACCACGCACGTTCCATCCTGACCCAGGACGGCGACCCGCATGCACGACTCCGCCTACCGCTCTCTGCATTCTTCGCGCCCCGTCGGGTCGAGTCCCTGCGCCAGGCGACAGCATCCATCGTGGATCGCGCGCTCGCCCGGGTGGCCGGACGTCCCACCATCGACGCCCTTCCCGAACTCTGCGAACCCATACCCGCGGAGATGTTCTGTCATCTCATCGCGGCTCCGCCGGAGCTCGCCGGGCAGGTGGCACGAATCTCCGACAGCATGATCGGGCCGATCATCGATCGCGGCTCCGATCGTGCCGCGGAACATGTGGCGGCGTTCCACGAGCTGCACGACCTTCTGGCGGAGCTCATCGCCGAGCGTCGACGTGCACCGGGCGACGACGTCCTCTCTGACCTCATCGAAATGCAACGCACCGGCCAGCTGACCGAGCAAGACCTGTACGACCAGGCCGGCATGCTCCTCGACGCCAGCATCGACAACACTGCGCACCAGCTGACCTTCGGTCTGGCCCAGCTGCTGGACGAGCGGAAGCTGCTCGCTGCTGTCACGTCGGGCGCATCCACACCGGCGCTGGCCGCCGACGAAGTGCTTCGACTCGCCGCAATCGCGGGCGCAATCCTGCGGTTCCCGAAGGAATCCTTCGAATACAAGGGCATGGTGTTCCCTGCCGGTCAGCCGATCTTCCTTCACCTTCGCTCGGCCAACCGTGATCCGAGGGTGTTCGAGAACCCCGACGCATTCGTTCCGGACCGTCCCAAGGGCCGCGGCCCGCTGACATTCGGCGCGGGCGCACACACCTGCCTCGGTCAGCACCTCGCCCGCACAGAACTACAGGAGCTGATCAGCCGCTTCCCCGTGGCGTTCCCCAACGCCGAGCTCGCCGAGCCCGCCACCGTGTCATTCGGCCCCATCGCCACGCGGGTTCAGCGTTGCGTGATCGCGCTGGATCCGGCATGAGACAAGACACTGGAGGAACCATGTTGGCAACCATCCGAGTAGACCGAGACGTGTGTTGTGGCAACGGGATGTGCTTCGCCCTTGCGCCCGAAGTCTTCGACCTCGATGACGATGCGGGGGTGGTGAAGTTGCTCGATCCGACCCTGACGCCGGAGAACCGCGCCGCCGTCGAACAGGCGGTCGCGTGCTGCCCGACCGCAGCGATCGAGATCGAGATCGACCAGGAGGAGACGGCATGAGCGGGAACGCACGGGCAACCACCTTGCCGGAGTCGACCATCGCCACAATCGAACGGTCCTGCCTGCGTCTGGTGCACGAGTTCAACCACCGGGCGGACGAACAGGACAACGAAGGCCTGCTGGCCTTGTTCACCGAAGACTGCCGGTACGACCTGGCAGGCAAAGTGGTCGACGGGAGGGCGCAGCTACGCGCTGTCCTCGCTGCCGGCCGAACGGACAGGGGCATGGTTCACATGTCCTCGGATTTGATCCTGGATGTTCTCGACGAGACAACGGTTACCGGGCGCGGACGCGTCCTGATCGCCGAGATCTTCGGCACCGAAAGAGCGCCCATTCGATTCGCGACGTTCACCGACGAGTACCGACTCACCGACGAGGGATGGCGCATCCATCGGCGCCGATTCCGGCACATGCTCACACCGATCGACCAACCGACCTGATGCCACCGCTCACGAGCCGGCCACACGAAGCAGAAGGATGAACATGCAGACAACTGTGATGGAAGATGTGCCCTACGGCTACGCCGGACGCGACCTGCTGGCCGATGTCTACCGGCCAGATCCCAGCCGCGATCTCGGCATAGCCGTGGTGCAGGTTCACGGCGGTGCCTGGCGACGGGGAAGCCGGAAGATGCTGCGGCACATGTGTGAACACATGAGTTCGCTCGGTTACACAGTTGTCGCACCTGAGTACCGGTTCCTCGACGAGGCTCCATGGCCGGCCAGCTTGCACGACGTCAAGGCTGCCATCCGGTGGACACGCAGCAACGCGGCGAACTTCGGCGTCGACCACGATCGCATCGTGATCCAGGGGCACAGTGCGGGCGGCCAACTCGCTCTCATGTGCGCGGGCACACAGGACGAAAGCGAGTGGGAAGGAGACAGCGGAAACCCCGACGTGTCTACCGCAGTCGCCGCGGTCGTCGCGGTCTACCCGATCTGTCAGTTCTACCTGCAGGACCCCAGCCAGCCTCGGATGACCTATCCGCTGCCTGCCGTCGATGGCAGCATGCCGGCCTACTTCCTGCTCGACGGTCAACCCGACGAAGCAGCGGTCCGGCAGATCAGCCCGCTGGCATACGCTGGTCCGGACTACCCGCCGACGATGTTCTGGCTCGGCGGCGACGACGGATACACACCGGCCGAGGGAAGTTTCGCGATGTACCGGACGTTGCGCGACGCGCAGGTTCCGGTCGACCTCCACATCATCGGAGAAGGTCCCCACGCCTTCGACCTGACCGAGTCCTACGGCGTGGAACTTCAGATCGCCGCCGATCAGTTCATCCGGCGAATGTTGCTGGAAAGGGAAGAGCGACAGGCCGCCGTGCGCAGGACTCTCCCCGAAGAGATGTGGTCTCGAACCCGGAGTGCCTCGGGACATCTCATCGGGGAAGGCACGCTGCTCTTCGACTCACCCGGATTACCGATCCTGTCCCCTGGATTCTGATCCTCGATCGACTTTCGAACCTGTCCGAGACGCGAAACCGCCCCGCCCAGGCAGTCCATCGACGTCCAGCCGACAGCCACACCACCAAGCGCCAACGCGAGGAGATATGAAATGAGACTGGGTTATTTCGCCATGCCCTTTCACCCTGAGCATCGAGATTGGCGCGAGACGCTCGAGGAAGATCGCCAGGCCATCATCCTGGCCGATCACCTCGGGTTCTACGACGCTTTCATCGGCGAGCATCTCACCGATCGTTCGGAAAGCGTTACGAACTCGATGCTGTTCCTGGCCACCCTCATTCACGACACGACCCAGATTCGGCTCGGCACCGGCACCAGCAATCTTTCCCACACCCATCCAGCTTTGATCGCCGTCAATGCCGCAATGTTCGACCATCTCTCCAACGGCCGGTTCATCCTGGGAGTCAGCCCCGGCGCCCTTCCGTCCGACGCCGAACTGCTCGGCATCCTGGACGCAGACCGCAATGCCATGTTCGCCGACTCGATCGACGTGATCACCGAACTGTGGCAACGCGACGCTCCGTACGACATCGGCGCACCAGGTGATCGATTCCACGTCACCACCCAGCGCACCCACGCGCCGGAACTCGGGCTCGGCGCTGTACACAAGCCACTCCAGCAACCCCGCCCCGAGATCGTCGGCACTGTGGTCGCGCCCTACTCGAAGGGTGTCCTCGCCATGGGCGCCAGAGACTTCCACCCCCTCTCCGCGAACTTCCTGCTCCCGCAATGGGTCGCCACGCATTGGCCCAACTACGCCGAGGGAACGGAATCGGTGGGTAGAACGGCCGACCGGGCCGACTGGCGGGTGGCACGTACGATTTTCGTCGCCGACGACGAGGCGACTGCCCGTTCATACGGGCGCGAAGATCCCGCAAGCCCCTACCGGCACTACTACGAGAAGATGCTGCGGAAGATGGCGATGGGTGGACGCCTCAACCTGTTCAAGTCCCGCCAGGACCAACCGGACAGCGACGTCACCCTCGACAGCACCCTCGACTCCCTCGTCATCGCCGGAACGCCTCAATCAGTGGCAGAGCAGATCCTCGACCTCAACCGACAGGTCGGCGGGTTCGGCGAGATCGTGTATGCCGGTATGGATTGGGTCGACGATCGTCTCGGCCGCCGATCGATGGAGTTGATTGCGAACGAGGTACTTCCCATCGTCAACGCGGAACTGGCGAAGCAGGTACCGGAACTGGCCGCCGACGTGAGCGAAGCCGTCAGCTGAGAACCGGGCCGAATCGAGGATGGGACCATCACGCATGTCGAGAACAACAGTGGACTGCGACGGGAAAGACAGCGTCACCTTCCGGAACATCGCCGGGCATCTGGCCAGTGGGGTCACCGTGATCACCACCAGTGTCGGGGGCCAAGCCCATGGGATGACGGCGAGTTCCGTCACCTCGCTATCGCTCGACCCTCCAACCATGCTGGCCTGCTTGAATCGTCGGGCGCCGACAGCTGACGCCGTACAGAGTGCCGGCAAATTCGGGATCAACATT
The DNA here is from genome assembly GCF_017068395.1 of Rhodococcus pseudokoreensis. Lineage (NCBI taxonomy): Bacteria > Bacillati > Actinomycetota > Actinomycetes > Mycobacteriales > Nocardiaceae > Rhodococcus > Rhodococcus pseudokoreensis. Next base: position 3,153,041 of record NZ_CP070619.1, read on the forward strand.
CTCGGATCGGGGCAGGAGGGTCTGGCAAGTCAGTTCGCGGTACCCAGCGAGGACAAGTTTCGCGGCGTCGCACTCGCCACCGCGCCCGAGGGAATACCTCTCCTCGCCGACGCCCACGCACAGATCGAATGCGAGGTAGCCGACACCATCGATGTGGCGACCCACCGAATCATCATCGGACGGGTTGTGCGCGCGCGGGCAAGCGAGGGGCAGCCTCTGGCCTACTATCGCGGTGGCTTCGGGCGTTTCCAACACGTCGACGACGAAAGGGCGTATGACGCAATTCGCTCTCGCATTCTGAGCGGCGGGTGGGTGCGGAGATGCTTCCAGGGTGATGAACTCGCGGGCGAAATGGGTATCGACGGGTCCGCCACGTTCTATGCCCTGACCAGACTCGGCATCGAGGGCATCGTCGAATGGAGGCCGGGTGAAGGCTATTGCATCACCGAATGCGACGTCCGTATGGCCGAGGAGGCATTCGATGCCAGGTCGACCACCGAACTCGGCATCATCCACACCTGTCTCGAGCATGCGGACCAGCGCGAGATCGACCGGCTGGCCGAACCATTCGACGCCATGGCCGCATTCATGGTCAACGACACCTTCACGGACGCGAAAGCGTTCATGGAGGCCAACTTCGCCTTCCACCGGGCGATCGTGGCACTGGCCCAGAACTCCGCTCTCACCGCCGGCTTCGAACGGCTGCATCTCACTCAGATCATGGCACGCCTCCAGGGCGTGACCACGCAGTCGTCGCGCGCCTTCATCGAGGTGCAACGCCGCCTTCTGGAGGCACTGCAGCGCCGGGACGTCGGCGGCGCGTCCGAAGCTGTGCGGGAATACACCGACCTCGCCAAGGCACGGGCGCGGCAGCTGACCGAATCCCAGTCCGACGAGCAGCAGCTGACCAATCGCCCGTAGGGCACCACGAGCAGAAGGAGACACCACATGACCGAGGGCACTGCCGACCGCCCGGGTCCCGCAGCGACGGCGGACGTGATCTGGTCGCCCAACCCCGACACTGCGCGCAATTCGCAGATCGAGCGGTTCCGGAATTACGTGAACAACCGTCACACCCTCGCCTTGGACGACTACCAGGCGTTGTGGCGTTGGTCGGTCGAAGACCTTGCCGGATACTGGTCGACTCTCGCCGAGTTCTACGACATTCAGTTCTCGTCCGACTACACGTGTGTGCTCGCCACCGAGACGATGCCCGGCGCTCAGTGGTTTCCGGGTGGCCGTCTGAACTACGCCGACCAAGTTCTCCGGCATCGCGCCTCGGAGGGATCGGCAATCGTCCACGTCGCAGAATCAGGCGACCGCAGCGAGATGTCGTGGAGTGAGCTGCATCGTCAGGTCGCCGCACTGGCACGGTCGCTCCGGGATGTCGGTGTCCGCGAGGGTGATCGGGTTGTCGGGTACCTGCCGAACATTCCGCAGGCGGCCGTCGCCTTCCTTGCTGCTGCTGCGGTGGGTGCCACGTGGGCTGTCTGTGGTCAGGATTTCGCGGCGAACGGGGCGGCAGATCGACTGGGCCAACTCGGACCGGTCGTCCTGGTGACGGCGGACGGTTACGAGCACCGCGGCCAGCGCTACGACCGGCGCGCCGAGGTATCGACTCTGGTCGGCCTGCTGCCGACGTTGCGCGCCGTGGTGACGGTTCCCACGTTGGGTCTCGCTCCCCGCGAACCCCGAGATCTGAGAGAGATTTCATGGCTCGACGCGACGGCAGGTGAATCAGAACTGTCTACGGCACAGGTGCCGTTCGATCACCCGCTGTGGGTGGTGTTCACTTCCGGCACCACCGGAAAACCCAAGGGCATCGTTCACGGCCATGGTGGAGTTCTGCTCGCTCACATCGCACAATTGGGTCTCCAGTTCGACACCGGTCCGCGCGATCGCTGGTTCTGGTACACCACACCGACCTGGATGCTGTGGAACCTGAACGTTTCAACGCTTCTCCTCGGCGCCTGCCTCATCACGTACGCCGGTGATGCAACCTACCCCGAGGCCGACCGGCTCTGGCAGGTCACCGAGGACACCGGCGCCACGCTGTTCGGCGCCAGCGCAGGGTATCTCGGACTCAGCGAGACGCAGGGGCTGACCCCTCGTGCCACTTATGGCCTCTCAGCGCTGAGAACGGTCGGGTCCACGGGAGCCCCGCTGGCCGAGTCGGTATACGGCTGGGCATCGGCCGCTGTGGGTGAGCACATACCGCTCGTGTCGAGTACCGGCGGAACCGACGTGGTCGGCGCATTCGCAGGCGGTGCACCGACACTGTCCGTGCGCGCGGGCCGGATCTCGGCACCCGTTCTCGGTGTCGCGCTCGATTCGTGGTCGCACGACGGGAAGCCGGTTCGTGACACCGTGGGTGAACTGGTGATCACCCGACCGATGCCATCCATGCCTTTGCGGTTCTGGAACGATCCCGGTGGAGAGCGGCTCCGGGACAGCTACTTCAGCACGTACCCCGGCGTCTGGCGGCACGGTGACTGGGTGACGATCTGGTCGGACGACCTCTCGATGACGGTGCACGGGAGATCCGACGCAACACTCAACCGCGGCGGGGTCCGACTGGGAAGCGCCGAGATCAACCACGCTGCGGAGCGACTCCCCGAGGTCCTCGAGGCGATGGCTCTGGGAATCGAGGAACCCGGCGGCGGGTACTGGATGCCGCTCTTCGTCGTTCTGCGACCCGGTGAGATTCTCACGGAGAGCATTCGGGATCGTCTCGTGGAGCAGATCGGATCACGGCTGTCGCGGCGGCACGTACCCGATGACATCGTCGCGGTCGACGCTCTCCCCCACACCAAGACGGGAAAGATGCTCGAGATACCGATCAAGCGAATCCTCCAGGGCGCCGATCCAGCGGATGTCGTCAGCCGTGAGGCGGTCGACGACTGGGCGGCGCTCGCACGGTTCACCGCGCTCCGTCGCGTTCCGAACAACCGCTGACGATCGACAACAGGCGACACACAATAACGCCCGAACAAAGAACACGGAGTCCGATCAACCATGGCTGCACATAGCACGAACATCAGTGAACCCAGCTCATTTACAGACCATTTCGTCAAGACCTCCCTGGGCGACGTACATTTCCGGAGAGGCGGCGAGGGGCCGCCGCTCGTGCTGTTGCACAGCAATGGGCTGTCGTGGCACGAGTTCGAGATGTCGCTGCAGCCGCTGGCCGAACGTTTCGACGTCATTGCGTGGGACATGCCCGGCCAGGGCGATTCGTCCCCCGTTTCGTGGGACACGTCCATCGACAGCTACGCCGACGCCGTCAGTGAACTCATCACCGAACTGGGGATTCGACGACCGCTCGTCGCCGGGTGCTCAGTCGGTGCCTTCATCGCCGTCTCGCTCGCATCACGCCGGCCCGAACAACTCGCCGGACTGGTGCTGGCAGAGTTTCAGACCGGCGGCGCCGAGTGGTTCGCAAGGAACTGGGACACGGTGGAGGCACTCTTCGGCGTCCCGTCGATGTCTTTCGACCAGGTGCAGGCACGACTCGCGCGACCGGTCGGTGACGATGTCGCCCAGCGCTGGAACATCGATCGCAACAAGGCCGGCTCGCGGTCGATGATGGGAGTCATGTGGGCAATCCGGCGGTTCGACATCATGACGGCCCTCGAATCCCTCGAGGTCCCCGTCGTCGCACTGTTCGGCGATGCCGGCCCGACAATCGCGAATGCCGGCGCGGTCGAGCAGGTGCTCGGCAGGCAAGCGTCGATTCACACGGTCCCGGGTGCAGGTCATTTCGTCAGTGTCGACCAGCCGGACAGGTTCACGAAGTCGGTCATCGATCTTGCGGATCGCATCGCGAACTGAAATGCGTTTCGAATAAGCCGGTTTCACAGACGAAAGGACCCATACCCGATGACTGCCACCCACGCTGCTGCAGATCCCGTCCAGACCGATCCCCCGGCTGCCGTCCTGCGTGAGCTTCTCGACACCCAGCGCGCGGCGTACCTGGCCGAAGGACCACCGAGCGCCGACGTGCGCCTCGACCGCATCGATCGATTTGCCGCTTGCATTCTCGAATTCGCCGACGAGCTGTCCGAGGCGCTCGATGCCGACTTCGGCAGCCGACCCCGGGTCGCCAATCTCGGCACGGACATCCTCGGGGTGGTCTCCAGCGTCAAGCTGATTCGCAAGAACATCGCACTCTGGATGCAGGACGAAATAGTCCCTGGATCGGAGGAGGCCGGCACACCCACCTTCATTCAGACTCGCCCCAAAGGCGTCGTCGGCGTCATCGGGCCGTGGAACTTTCCTGTCCAGTTGGTGGCCCTCCCCGCTATCGAAGCACTAGCTGCCGGAAACCGCGTGATGATCAAGTTCTCGGACATCCCTGACCGGACCGCAGACGTATTCGCCAGAGCCATCGCGGTTCGCATGGACCCCGAAGAGGTCGCCGTCGTCCGGGGCGACGTGAGGACCGCATCATCGTTCTCGGACCTGCCCTTCGATCACATCATCTTCACCGGCTCGCCCGCCGTCGGAGCCGTCGTCGCGGAAGCGGCCGGCAGAAACCTGGTGCCACTCACTCTCGAACTGGGCGGAAAGAACCCGGTCGTCCTCGGGCCGGATGCCGACATCGCACTTGCGGCCGAACGCATATCGGGTGTCCGGCTACTCAACGGCGGTCAGATCTGCCTGTGCCCCGACTACGTGTTCGTGCCACGAGCAGAACTCGACCATTTCGTCTCGGCCTACGAGCAGTCGGTGCGAACGCACTTCCCGACCTATGTGGACAACCCTGCTGTCGTGTCGATCATCAACGACCGCAACTTCGACCGAGTCATGGGGCTGATCGAGGATGCAGCGGCAAAGGGGGCGCGGGTCGTCACCATCGCGCCGCCCGGCGAACTGGCGGCTCTGCCGAGCCGCTCGCGACGGCGCATTCCGCCCACCATGCTGCTCGGCGTGACGTCAGATATGAAGATTGCGTCCGAAGAAATCTTCGGACCAGTAGTGGTCGTCTACCCCTATGACGAACTGTCAGAAGCAATTTCCTACATCACTTCAAAGCCGAGCCCGTTGGCAGCGTACTGGTTCGGTTCCGACAGCCCTGAATTCAGGGAGTTCCTGTTGCGGACGAACTCCGGCGGGGTGACGCGGAACGATCTGGCTGTGCACTGGCGCGTTGTCGGCGCACCGTCCGGCGGCATCGGACGTAGCGGAATGGGTGCCTACTCCGGCAAGGTCGGATTCGACACCTTCAGCCACAAGCGGACGATCACGGTGAGCAATGCGGCGCACGGGTTCGCTGCGCCGTTCATCCCACCGGCAGGCGAAGCCGAAGCGGACGTGATCCGTGAGCTCATCGGCGGCGCCTACGAGGAGATTCAGGCTCGGATCCAGGCGTCGTAAACCGGCCGGTGTCAGTTGCCCCCGGTCTCGGATTCCTTCGGAGTTCTGCCCATCGTCTCTCTCAGCCGGAGTGCGATTTGCAGCTCTGTCCGGCGGTCGGCCAGGGAATGACCGAGGATCTCCTCGGCGCGCCGGAGCCTGTTGCGGACCGTGTGCTCGTGCACGTCCAGAGCGATCGCCGTCTGGACGTGGCTTCCGTACGTGTAGGAGGCGGCCACGGTCTGCCTGATCCGCTCGGCCACTGGACTGGCCTCGGCCAATTGGCCCAGCTCGTCCTCGACGAACCGCCGAGCAGCGGCAGAGTCCTGGAGCAGCAGTACTTCGAGCCGCACGTCCGGGTAGTACAGGACCGGGCCGATCGCAGTTCCATCGACACGAAGCTTCGCCATCTCACCCAGTGCGCCGTGCGTCTGACGTAGTCCGTTCACACCCACAGCGGCGCTGGTCACCGACACGGTCAACTTGCGGCGCCGTACCTCGTCGAGGATCGACTCGACGGCGGCAGTGGGCCACGCGCGGGGTCGTCCCAGCCAGAAGATCGTCTGAGCGACCCCCACGTGGAGAGACAACACACCGACTGCCCCCGACAGCTGCCGTAGGTCCTGAACGATTCGAGTTGCCTCGGCCGGCGCCACCTCACTGATCTCGACTGCCACATGAGCATGCGACAGGTCGTAACCGATGATCGACAGAAGGTCCGACGACCGGACCGAGTCCGTCCTGTGCAGTAGATCGAGGACAACCTGCTCGCGGAGTTGCTGCCCGGTCCGGCGCAGTTCAGCCTCTTGTTCCGCAAATTCGGCCGCTACCAGTCCCTGGACATGGTCGGAGTAGGCGAGCATTCTCATCACGCTGGACAGCAGATCGGCGCTCACCGTGGAAGCAGGGAGCTCCTGCCGCGCGCCCTCGTCGATGACAATGGAGCCCCAGTGGTCGACCGCAACCTGTATGCCCAGGCGGTACGAGTGCTGGAGTGCGCTCTGGGCGATCCCGATCTCTGCTTGTTTGCGTGCGAACACTGCGGGCTCCCGCAGTTCGAACGCACCCAGTTCGACAGTGCCGAGCAAGTAGCTCTGCATGTTACGCATGTTCTCGAGGATGCTGGCCCGGAGTAACTCCAGAAAATGATCGTCACCCCGCCGGTTCGGGAACGCCCCGTCCGTGTCCACGCTGGCGATTCGCTCGATCAGAGCGTCGAGATCCCACTCCGAGAGCCGTGCGCGCAACCATTGAGGTACCGGGTTCGGAGTCGGGATTCCGTTCAATTACCTCACCTACCTGCGCCAACCGATATCGGTCGAAGATTACCCCGGCCGATCGAGCCACCGGTATCCGGTAGCCGGATTCGGGGCTGCCGCGCTGCGGCCATCCATCCTGTCACCGTGAAAGTCGCCATCACGCAAGGCGTCATTTCGGAGCCCCGGACCTCGCATCAACCGTGAAGTAATTCAGGCCACAATCGCGGCAGACTGGCCTCACTGGATCCTCGCATCCGCGCACGCTGCGAGGTCCCCGCGGGCTTGCGCACTGGCTCCGACATGTGCAGACATCGCGTGCGCCTGACAACCAACGAAGAGGGACAGCGTGGGAAAAGCGCTTGATGGACGGACCATCGTCATGTCTGGAGGCAGCCGCGGAATCGGCCTTGCCATCCTGGTGGCGGCAGCACGCGAGGGAGCGAATGCCGTCATTCTCGCCAAGACGGACACACCCGATCCGCGACTACCGGGCACCGTGCACACCGCGGTCGAAGCAATCGAGGCGGCCGGTGGTTCCGCGGCTGCGGTCATCGGGGACGTTCGACGCGAAGAGGATATCGAGCGGGCGGTAACGACTGCTGCCGACACGTTCGGCGGAGTCGACATCTGCATCAACAACGCGAGTGCCATCTCGCTCCTGGGTACCGAAGAACTTCCGGTCAAGAAGTTCGATCTGATGCAGTCGATCAACAGCCGCGGAACGTTCCTGCTCACCCAAGCGTGCCTACCGTTCCTCAGAAAGTCCGATCACGCCCATATTCTGAGTCTGTCTCCGCCGCTCAACCTGTCACCACGATGGCTGGGAGCGCACCCGGCGTACATGTTGTCGAAGTACGGAATGACACTGCTGACTCTCGGGTTCTCCGCCGAGTACGCGGACTCCGAGATTGCCGCAAACTGCCTATGGCCTCAAACCATGATCTCGACGGCTGCGGTCGTGAACGTCATCGGTGACGAGGAGTTGGCCTCCCGATCGAGAAGTCCGGAGATCATGGCCGACGCAGCCGTCGCCGTTCTGTCTCGCCCGCCATGTGAGCGCACAGGCCAGACGCTGATCGACGCAGATGTTCTGGAACAGAACGGAATCACGGACCTGTCGCGTTACGGCGGCGGCGGAGAACCGGAACTCGACATCTTCGTAGACCCACGACGGTAGGTCTATTCGACCTCGCAGGGACGTCGCACCCTCCCATCGTTCCGCAGTAATGCCCGGATGCCCGAGGAGCTTCACATGACCATTGTTCGGCAGCAGACTTCCTTTGAAACAACGCAATTCATTTCGCTGGATGGTGCCGCACCGACCACCGACTTCGAGATCGACCTCGTGGTCTCCGAAAAGGTCACCGCCGCCGAAGATGTGGTCGCACTGACGCTGCGCGACCCCGACGGCGGACCGTTGCCACGCTGGACGCCGGGAGCGCATATCGACCTGGTACTCGGGGACGCGCCGACCCGGCAGTACTCACTGTGCAGTGAGGTCGAGAACCGTGATTCCTGGAGGGTTGGCGTTCTGCGCAATTCGAACGGCCGGGGCGGATCACGGTACGTTCACGACGACCTTCAGGTCGGCGACACCATTCGCGTGCGAGGTCCGCGGAACCACTTTCCTCTGGCGGAATCGCCGCGCTACCTTTTCGTCGCCGGCGGAATCGGCATCACCCCGATCCTTCCCATGATCGCCGCCGCCGAGGCGGCGGGGGCGGAATGGCAGCTTGCCTACGGAGGCAACCGCCGCGCGTCGATGGCGTTCGTCGACGAACTCGAGCGCTACGGCAACCGGGTGACGATCTGGCCGCAGGACGAACGCGGCCTTCTCGATCTGGATGGTCTACTCGGAACGCCGCTGACGAACACCAAAGTCTTCTGCTGCGGGCCCGAACCCCTTCTGGCCGCCGTCGAGGACCGCTGCGAACAGTGGCCGTCACACTCACTCCACGTCGAACGCTTCAATGCGAAACCGATTGCCGACTCCGCAGAGGACGCCGCGTTCGAGGTCTACCTCACACAAAGCGACCAGACCTTCGTCATCCCTCCGGATCGCTCGATCCTCGACGTGGTCGAGGACGCAGGAGTCGCCGTGCAGGTGTCGTGCGGCGAAGGCACCTGCGGCACCTGTGAGACACCGGTGCTGGACGGCGAACCCGACCACCGCGACACAGTTCTCAACGACGACGAGCGGCGCGCCAACGACTGCATGATGATCTGCGTTTCGCGCGCCTGCACCCCTCGACTGGTCCTCGATCTGTAGAGGGCGTGACCTGTACACCGGTGTCCGGCGCTGAAGATTCAGACAGCGCCGGACACCGTGAACGAGGCTCGTCGTTCAGGACTGCTCTTCGGCGCCGATGTGCCGATTGCGAATTGTCAGCACAGCGATCAATCCGACCAGCGCCAACGCGATGACGAAGAACGACGGTGCGAGGTTGTTGCCGGTTCTTTCAACGAGCCACACGGCGAAGAATGGGGCTGTGCCGCCGGCGATGATGACTCCGAGGTTCCATCCCATCGCGACACCGGTGTATCGGGATGTCCGGTCGAACAGCTGAGGGAGAAGCGTGTACGCCCCTACCTGCGTGGCAACGGAATTCATCATGATCACCACGAAGCCGATCGCCGCGACGAACAGACTCGTCTCCATGATCCCCATCATCGGGTAGGTCAGTACGATGAAGCCGACGAACCCCAGTGCCATCATCCGGGTCAGACCGATCTTGTCGCCGAGCAGTCCACCGAGAGGCATCGCCAGTGCCGCGATTCCAATTGCAATGGTGGCGACCCACAGAACGGGCGAGGCGTCGTAGCCGAGTTGCTTCGACAGGTGAATCGACATGTAGGTCAGGCCGATGTAGGCAGTGCCGTTCACTGCCGCACTGATGGCTGTGGCCTGGAGAAGCGCTCTCGGCTGCTTGCGGAAGACGAACCCGACCGGCGAGTGCGACGCCTCCTCCTTCTTCGTCACGTCGTGGGTTTCCGAGACGCGCGTGCGCGCCCACAGGCAGAACAGAGTGAGAGGAAGGGCAAGGAGGAACGGAACTCGCCATCCCCACGTTTCCATCTGTGCGTCGGTGGTGAGTGCTGTGACCACACCCGCAACGGCGGCGGCCAGAGCAAACCCTCCCGTCGACCCCAACGGGGTGAACGCACCATAGGTTGCCTTGCGGTTGGGGGGCGCCGATTCCGAGATGAAAGTGGCCGATCCACCCACCTCACCGCCCGCGGAGAAGCCCTGCAAGAGGCGCACGACAACGAGGAGAACCGTCGCCCAGATCCCGATCTGCGCGGGGGTCGGCAGTAGACCCATCAGGGTGCTGCCGATGCCCATGCAGACCAGCGTCGCCATGAGCGCTTTCTTACGGCCGAAACGGTCGCCGATGTGGCCGAACACGATGCCACCGAGCGGCCGGACCAGGTATGCGGTGCCGAAGACCGCCAATGCGGACAGCAGGGACGTAACCGGATCTTCGCTCGGGAAGAACAGCGGCGCGATGACGACCGCCATGTAGCCGTAGAGGCTGAAATCGTAGTACTCGATCAATGTTCCGACACCACCGGCGAGGGCGGCTCTGCGTGCCCGCCTGTGGTCGCGATCCGTCCCGTCGGATGGCCGGACACCCATGCTTTGTGCGGTCATGTACTCAGACTCCTGTTCTGTGACCTAGATCATGCACATAGTGTTTGCCGAACGATCGTTTGTCAACAGTCGATTCTCGCTCATGCCATTTGACTAGGTATTTTGCGGACGAAATGCGACATAATCCCGCCATTGACAAACGATCGATCGGTTGACAGGATCGGCCTCACATTAATCCTGATGCGGCGTTCGGCGATCGCCGGCGCGGCGTGTGCATCGGGTGAGTTCGGGTGGATCCGAAGAAGGAGCTGTGAGAAATGGACGCTGTTGCAGGGCCCTGGACGAGGAATTACCCCGCAGGGGTGTCAGCGCAGCTGACCGCGTCGCTCCCGACCATGTTGCAAGCATGGAACGAGCACGTCCATACCAGGCCAGACGCTGCCGCGGTCCACTATTTCGATGCCACCCTGACCTTCGCCGACATCGATCGCACCGCCGACGCGCTGGCTGCCGCGCTCCAGGACAACGGGTTGCAGACGGGCGATCGGGTCGCGATCTATCTGCAGAACGACCCCCAGTGGCTGGTGTCGATGCTCGCAGCGTGGAAGTCCGGTGCCGTACCTGTTGCGGTCAATCCAATGCTTCGCGCGAAGGAACTTCTGCACATCCTCACCGACTCGGGCGCCCGGGTGCTCGTGTGCCTGGACAGCCTCTACGCGCAGGTCGCGCAAGACATCGTCGGCGACACCGCAGTGGGCACGGTAGTCACCACGCACCCGCTCGACATGACCCCCGACGCCACCGTGTCACCGTCCTTGGCGGCCCACATTCCCGCGCGCCAATCCTTCTCCGACGCACTGGATTGGCGCACGTTGGTGGTCGAGTACGACGGCCGTGCTTCGACGTCGTCGATGCCGTACGCGGGGGATATCGGTGCTCTGACCTACACGTCGGGCACCACCGGGCGGCAGAAGGGGGCGATGAACCTGCAGAGCGCCATGATGCACAGCTCCACCGTGTACGCCTCCTGGTGGGACCTGCGTCCAGGACGCGACGTGATCGTCGGCCTCGCACCGGTATTCCACATCACCGGTCTCATCGCCGGCCTCGGCGTCCATATCGTCAGCGGTGCCCCGATCGTGCTGATGCACCGGTTCGATGCGGAGGAGACCCTGCGCGCGATCGATCGCTGGCGCGGCACCTTCATGATCGGGGCAAGCACCGCGTTCATCGCGCTCAGTAACCATCCCGCGCTGGCCGATGTCGACGTGTCGTCGCTGACCAAGACCCCCTCGGGAGGTGCGGCAGTGGGCCAGGCACTCGTCGACCGCGTCCACGCCGCCACCGGCTGGACGTTGCGGGGCGCCTACGGCATGACCGAGACGACATCACCGACGCATCTCGGCCCCCTCGATGTCGACCCGCCTACCGATCCCGAATCCGGTGCTCTGGCAGTGGGAGTTCCCGTTCCCGGCGCGCGTGTGCGGATCGTCGATGTCGGCGACGGACGCGACCTGGGACCGGGAGAGGCCGGCGAGATCGTCGTGTCCGGCCCGATGGTGGTGCCCGGTTACTGGCAACTGCCGGAGGAGTCCGCCCACGCCATCCGGGACGGTTGGCTGCATACCGGGGACATCGGCAAGATGACCGAGGACGGCTGGCTGTTCGTCGTCGACCGGCTCAAGGACCTGATCAACGCCGGTGGGTACAAGATCTTCCCGCGCGACGTCGAAGACGTTCTCTACCAGCATCCGGCGGTCCGGGAGGCGTCCGTCGTGGGTGTGCCGGACGAGTATCGGGGTGAGACGGTCAAGGCGTTCGTTTCCCTGGTCCCAGGCGCCGCCGCCCGTCCGGAGCAACTCATCGACTTCTGCCGGGACCGCATGGCGGCATACAAGTACCCGCGGGAGGTCGTCATTCTCGAGGAACTTCCCAAGAACGCGAGTGGAAAACTGCTGAGACGGGAGCTGCGCCATGTCTGAGGTCATGTCGGACATCGGTGGCAGAGGCCGGACGACCACCAACCGACATCCCCGTAACCTCGGGGCGGTGACCGGCACCGGAAGTCAGACCATCATCGCCTCGGCCGTGGAGAATTTTCAGCACCGCGGATACCACGGAACGTCGATCCGCGACATTGCCCGCGACGCCGGAATCACTCCGGCGTCGATCTACCACCACTTCCCGTCCAAGCAGCACATCCTGCAACACATCATGGAAGCGGTGCTTCAGGAGGTCATTTCGCTGACGAATGCGGCGGTGATCCGGGCCGGGAACTCGCCGGCCGAACAACTCGAAGCCCTGGTGCGGGCCTGGGTGCTCTTCCACACCACCAACCGCTCCGAAGCGCTGATCGGTGCATCGGAGATCCGCAGTCTCGACGACATGGGCCATCGCATCGTCGTTGCGTTACGCGACCAGCAGGAACAGATGTTCCGCGACATCATCGACCGAGGGGTCGCCGAGGGCGCCTTCACCACGCCATTTCCCCGCGAGGCCGCCCGGGCCATCATCAACATGGGGTACTCGATCGCATCCTGGTACCGGCCCGGCGGTGACCTGACCCCTGAGGAGATGGCTCACCGGTATGCCGTCCTGGCGCTGGGAACCGTGGGGACCACCACACCGGAAAATGCCAGGGTGGCGCCAGCGGCCGCATCAGTGGCCCGTCTCAACTCACCGATTGCCAACGCCAGATGCGGAAAGGCCGAGCACACATGAATCCGACCGCAGACGTGCACACACGACAAGAGTATGGGTCGTCCGCCGACTCGGGAGACGGGCTCGGCGCCGGTCGAATACGGGAGTGGCTCGCGGACGCGGAAACACGACCCGTGGGAGAGGAACTCCGGACTCGACTGATCGCCGGCGGACGATCCAACCCCACCTACGAACTGAGCGACGGGGACCGGGCGTGGATCCTCCGCCGACCTCCGGTGGGTCATGTTCTGCCGACGGCCCACGACATGAGCCGCGAATACCGCGCGCTCACAGCGCTGTACGGCAGTGCCGTCCCCGTTCCCCGCACCGTCGGATTGTGTGAGGACACCGCCCTGATCGGTGCCCCCTTCTATGTCATGGACAAACTCGACGGCATCACCCTGCGCACCGCAGAGGACACCGGCCGGCTCACGCCGACACAGCGCGCCGCACTCGCCGAAACGATGGTGCAGACCCTGGCGGCACTCCACGAGGTCGACCCCGCAGACGTCGGACTCGACGACTGGGGACGACCCGACGGATACCTCGAACGGCAGCTCCGGCGGTGGCAACGGCAGTGGGAATCGTCCGCGACAGCGCCGCGCCCAGAAGTGGACGAGCTGCAGGCCCGGCTCGCAGCGTCGGTCCCGGAAAGCCGCTACCCCGGCATCGTTCACGGCGACTTCAAGATCGACAACCTCATGGTCGCCGCCGACGACCCGACTCACATTCTGGGTGTACTGGACTGGGAAATGTCAACGCTCGGAGACACTCTCACCGACCTCGGCATTCTGTGCTCGTTCTGGGATCAGCAGGGTGAATTCCACAATCCGATCACCGCCGGCGCCACCGCACTGCCCGGGTTCCCCTCCCGGGACGAGCTGGTGCACGCTTACGTGCAGGCACGCGGTATCGATGTACCCGACATCGACTGGTATCTGGTATTCGCGGATTTCAAGATCGCCGTGATCCTGGAAGGGATTCACGCCCGGCATACACAGGGCCACACGGCCGGTGACGACTTCACCGGCATCGGAGACATGGTCGGGCCACTGTTGAATCGCGCCCTCGACCGGGCTTCACACTCTTCGGTCCCCGGACTTGCCGGCTGACCGAACTGCCATTGATCACCACCGCATCCTCGTGAGGAACCCCATGACCGCCGATATCCCTACGCCCACACTCCCGCCCGAGACCGATCGCGCCTCCCTCGATCTGCGTCCCTCCGAACGTGCACTCGAACTTCGCGAGACGCTGGTCGACTTCATGCACGAACACGTCTTCCCCGCCGAGCACGCATACGAGACGTACCGCAAGAACGCCGGCCCCGACGATCACACCGTCCCGCCCGTGGTCGAGGACCTGAAGAAACACGCCCGTGCCCGCGGCCTGTGGAACCTCTTCCTCCCGGCGGAATCCGGTATCAGCCAACTGGACTATGCCGGACTGGCCGAGATCACCGGCTGGAGCCTGCACCTGGCGCCCGAGGCAACCAACGGGCAGGCGCCCGACACCGGAAACATGGAACTGCTGCACCTCTTCGGTACCGACCTCCAGAAGGAGCAGTGGCTGCGGCCACTGCTGGACGGTGAGATCCGCTCGGCGTTCTCCATGACCGAAGTCGCAGTTGCCAGTTCCGACGCCACCAACATCGAAACCCGCATCGAGCGCGACGGCGACGACTACGTCATCAACGGGCGCAAGTGGTGGACGAGCGGCGCCGCGGACCCGCGCTGCAAGTTCCTGATCGTGATGGGAAAGACCAATCCCACTGCGGAACCGCACCGCCAGCAGTCGATGGTGCTCGTCCCGGTGGACACCCCCGGCGTGACCATCGTGCGAGACGTCCCGGTTTTCGGCCGATACGATCAGCACGGTCACTGCGAGGTGGTGTACGACAACGTGCGCGTCCCAGTCGGCAACCTCCTCGGCGGGGAAGGTGCAGGATTCGCCGTCGCGCAGGCTCGCCTCGGCCCGGGGCGCATCCACCACTGCATGCGCGCCCTCGGTGCGTCCGAGCGCGCCCTCGCCCTGATGGCAGCGCGCGCGAAGTCGCGGATCGCATTCGGCAAACCCCTCGCCGACCAGGGTGTCGTCCAGCAGCAGATCGCCGAGTCACGCATCGCGATCGACCAGGCCCGTCTGCTGTGCCAGTTCGCGGCCAAGACCATCGACGAGCACGGAAACAAGGCCGCAGCACCGTACGTCTCCGCAGCGAAGGTGTCCGTGCCGCGAGTCGCACTCGACGTCATCGACCGGGCAATTCAAGTGCACGGCGGCGCCGGTGTCAGCGACGACGTTCCCCTCGCCGCCATGTACGGGTGGCATCGAGCGATGCGCCTGTTCGACGGCCCCGACGAGGTTCACCTGCGCACCATCGCCAAGGCCGAGCTGCGTAAACACTGAACGACGTTGCCGGGAACCGGCCCGCCAGTCGCCGGTTCCCGGCACCAACCAGGAAGGATCGGCCATGACAGCGCTCCAAACGACAGTCGCAGGCCTCGCAGAGCTCGGTCCACGCACCCTCGGGGTCACCGAGTGGGTCGGCATCGAGCAGCATCGTGTGAACCAGTTCGCCGATGCCACCGACGACCACCAGTGGATCCACGTCGACCCGGAGCGGGCTGCAGTCGGCCCGTTCGGGACCACCATCGCCCACGGCTACCTCACGTTGTCGTTGCTGCCCCGCATGCTCGAGCAACTCATCCAGGTCACCGACCAGGTGCGCGGCACGAACTACGGGATCGATCGGGTGCGGTTCACCAACCCGGTGCCCGTCGGCTCGCACATCCGCCTCGCCGCCGAACTCGCCGAGGCGAAGATCCGCGACGACGGCGGGGTGCAGTACAAGGTCGCCGTTCGCGTCGAGATTCGCGGCGAGGACAGACCGGCCATGATCGGCGAATCGATCTACCTCGCGTACGCCACCCACGCCGAATGACCACGTGGACACCAATTCCGCCGCAGCAGCAGGAGAGACAATGCGCGCATTCGAACTGAAGGACTACACCGGCCCGGACGGCCTCGTCCTCACCAACATCGACACACCGCACCCGAACGACGACGAAGTCCTGCTCCGCGTCCATGCCGTGGGAGTCAACTACCCCGACCTGCTGATGACAAAGGGCCAGTACCAAAACAAGCCTGCACTCCCGGTGGTACCGGGTTGTGAGGTGGCAGGCACGGTCATCAGCGCACCCAACCACACGAAATGGCATCCCGGAGACAGGGCCGCGGCCTTCGTCTGGCAGGGCGGATTCGCCGAACAGGTCGCCATACCGCTCAACTCCGTCGTTCCGATCCCGGATTCGGTCGACTTCCAATCCGCCGCCGCAATGGTCGTCAATTACCACACCGTGCACTTCGCACTCGCCCGGCGCGGTGCTGTGCAACCGGGCGAGACGGTACTGGTCCTCGGCGCCGCAGGCGGAATCGGCACCGCAGCAGTCCAGGTAGCCAAGGGACTGGGCGCACGAGTCATCGCCGGCGTCTCCTCCCCCAGTCGCGCGGAAACCGCAGCAGCGGCCGGCGCCCCCGAAACCGTCGTGCTGGAAAAGGGATTCGCCGGGACGATCCGAGAAATGACAGACGGGCGCGGTGTCGACGTCGTGCTCGACCCGGTCGGTGACTGGATCTTCGACGAAGCAGTCCGCACCCTCGCACCCGAAGGTCGACTCCTCGTCGTCGGATTCGCCGCAGGCAAGATCCCCGAACTCAAGGTCAACCGCCTGCTCCTACGCAACATCGGCGTCGTAGGGGCCGCATTCGGCGCGTTCCTGGAACTCGACCACGACCTCATGACCGAGCAAGCTGCCTCACTCGACCGGATGATCGCCGACGGAGCCGTAAAGCCCTACATCGGATCCCGGTTCGGATTCGAAGAACTACCACAGGCCCTGCGCAGCCTCGACGCAGGCGAAATCCGTGGGAAGGCTGTCGTCGTCATCGAGTAGGTTCCGTCCGGACGGGAATCAAATCACGGAAAATGCTGCCGCCAATACGTCCTCGGTTTCGCCGTGGGGACGCGCGATCACGTGTGATGTGGCCAGCTCACCGGTGTTCCGGGCCGCGGCGATCCCAGCATCGACCGCAGCCTGGACCGCTCCGACATCTCCGCGGACCATGACGGTGACTTGCCCGTTGCGCAGCGTCCTGTATCCGACCAGGACGACGTTGGCCGCCTTCACCATGGCGTCGGCGGCCTCGATCGCACCGACCAAGCCGACCGTTTCGATCAATCCAACTGCACCGGAACTCATTGTCCATCCTCCATATTCATCAGATGCATGTGTTGCTGGTTGTGCTCGCGTCACCGGCGGACCTGACTGACCCAATCGATGGATGAGTCGCCGCTGAACTGGAGCAGTGACAGTGTGGGATGCCCCAGCCGCACCTTGTCGATATCGGATCCTTCGACGATATCGATCGTGGGTTCGACCAACTCCGCCACCGGTAGTGTCGCGGCGCGACGGTCGAAGTCCGCGATGAACGGCAGCAGGGTCGGGGCCGTCCCCGCAAGTGTCCACGCTGCCGACACCAGGGCACGTTGGTCAGCGGCGGGCAGGTTCGGCACGTTGAGATTGAAGACCGATCCCGGGTCCGCTTCGACGAGTTGCGGCAGTATCGCCCCCACCACCTCGGCGGCGGACTCCCAGTGTCGTGGCGGATCCGACACCGCAGGCCCTTCGAGTTCGAAATCGAGATGCAGCGACGCGGCCAGCGCGGTGATGCCGTGCGCTCCCGCGACCATCGCCGCTCCTGCGGTACCGGAGTGCAACACCGCCGATCCCAGATTCGAGCCCTCGTTGATTCCGGACAGCACCAGATCCGGCACCGATCCGAAGCGCCCGAGGACTGCGGCGAGCGCGATCATCCCGGGGTGCGCCGACACTGCGTACGCGTCGACTCCCGGAAGACCGCGAAGACGACGGTGCGTGATGTCGATCTTCTCGTCGACGACGAACATCGACAACCCGCCGGCACTGCCGCTGGCTTGCCGATGCGGAGCAGCGACTGTCACGTCGAAACCCCGATCGCATGCGGCGTGCGCGAGGGCGAGCAGGCCCGGTGCGTCGATGCCGTCGTCGTTGGTGACCAGTACATGCGCTCGGTTCGTCATCGCATCGTCCTCGTGACCGCCAGCAGCAGTTCGCTGTCGGTTTCTGCCCCGCGGGCCTGCTGCGGAACAACCGTGGAGGAGGTCGGCGGCTCCGGCGGAGCGCTCTCCTGCGGGTAGGGCTTCGACGACGTCATGCGGGCCTGCAGTGCCTTCGCCCCTGCTGTCCTCCTGAGCGCGCGTGGCCGTGAGGACGACCCGTCAAGTGAGGGTGGGGCCGGGGTGGCCGGACATGCGCACGAATTCGATTTCGGTGGCACGGCACCGAAAAGGTGCGCCAGAATTTCCTGTGGCCAGATGGCGACGAACTCCGCTCCCGCCGCGAGCAACTGTTCCTCGGTGTGCATTCCCCAGGCGACGCCGATGGCGCGGATCCCCGATTTCACGGCCGCCTCGACGTCGCCGACGGTGTCGGTGATGATGGCCGTCGACTGGGCAGGCACGGGGCTTCCCATCGCCGACTCGTCGTAGAACGCCTGACACCGCCGCCCGGTCCCTTGGGCTGCATCGTCGAGGAAACGCTGGATTCCTCTGGATTTGTCGGGTTCCACGTCACCGCCGAAGACGTGCGAAAAGCAATACGCCAGAGAGTTCTCGCGCAGGATTCGGCGGATCACCCCGGTAGAGTTCGACGACAGCACAGCGAGTGTCGCGTGCGGCACCAGCGCCTTCACGATGTCGACCATCCCCGGGATCATCGCGGGGGCGTAGTCGGAGCCGAGGCTGCGCATGAAGTCCGCTTCGACGGCATGCGCATGCTCTGCGTCACGGCACAGGCTGCGCAGGGAGACGAAGAAGTTGTTCGCGAACATCTCGTAGAACTGTTCGGCATCTTCGATTCCGAGATGATGTGCAGCACTGATCTTCTCGAATACCCGCCAGGACGCTTCCCGGGTCTGCACGAGCGTGCCGTCGAGATCGAAGATCACCGCCTGAGGCGGCTCCGGTCGGCACATGGTCAGTGACCGGCCGAGGGTGTCGCACTGTAGATCTTGCACAGCTGCTGGGGGCCGATGAAGTCCTGAATCTCCCCCCAGCCGCGCTGCGAACCCGACCGCCATTCGGCGAGCACGTTGTACCCGACGGTGCCGGGGCCCGCCTGCCACGGGAAGCTGGTCCGCGCGATCCCTTGGAGGTCGTATTCGCGTCCTTCACTGTCGGTGAGCTCGAGCTCGACGGACTTGGCGAAGAATCCTTCCCGGACGGTACGCCCACGTCCCGCGGCCAGGCCGTACAGTTCGCCCTTGTCTACGACGTAGCCGTGCTGGAGTGACAGTTCGGTGGGAGCGTCGGGACCGCCGGTGGGGTCGAAGTCGAAGATGCCGTGGATGGCGAAGTCCTTCGAGAAGTGTGCGTGCAGCCAGCTCATCGTGTGGCCCTGGTGCTCGGACCGCAGGCCCCAGCTGTGGTCCATGGTCGACACACAGTCGACGGGGTATCTGGTGCCGCGCAGGTTGACTTCGCCTTCGAAGTGTCCGGTCTGATCGAAGTGGCCTGCGTAGGCCTCTCCCCACGCGAATACGCCCTCGTCTGCCTGCTGGGCGACGATCGGATCCTGCTTGGGATCGTGGATGTCGAATGCCTCGGTGAGCGCGGTGTAGCGGAAGGCCAGCGACACATCGTCACCGTTGTCGAACTCGACGTCCCACACCCGGTTGGGCTCTTTGCACACGACGTGCAGACCGTTCGCGAGGCGGTAGTCGCGCAGATTCCGCGGCTCCGGAATGGGCAGGTGATGCTGGGCGTCCCAGTACTCGGCCTGCCACGGCGCCTGCACGAACTTCGAGTTCATCGCAATGGTCGAGATCGCGACGCCCACATTCGGGCGGAACAGGGCGTAGACGCCGACGTTCAACGCGGCTTCGGGAACATAGAAGCCGAAGAAGTTCGTCTCGGTCCAGGTCGGATCGTCACTGGTCGGGGTGTGGAAATCGGCGTCGATGTCTTCGATCATCGGGTTCTCCTCGGCTCTCGCGGTGGCCGCACACTCACTACGCATGCGGCCGTCGTCAATTGCACACCTTGCCGAACTGCAGATGTCCTCGCCACATCCACGGGGGACAACTACCCGGGCAGACGCTGTCCTTGGGAGATAACGGTCCCGAGGTGTGCGTCGCCGTAGCGTCCTCATCGATGCACTCCCGGATCACTTGGGGTGAGCGGGAGTGCATCGATCCCGTTCATTTCGGCACCCAAGTAGAGGCGGTCACCGGTGAGACTCGCACGTGTTGTCGGCCAGGTCGTGGCCACCGCCAAAGTCCCCGAACTCGGAGGCACGACGATTCTGGTGGTCGAGGATATTCACTCCTCCCCTAATGCGCCGCCGGCACACTCGTACGCCGCCGTGGACCTCGTCGGCGCCGGACAGGAAGAAGTCGTCCTCGTCGTGTCGGGGAGTGCAGCCCGCGTCGACGCAGCCACCGCAGGTGTCCCGGTCGACCAGGCGATCGTCGCGATCGCGGACACGGTCATCACCCACGGCGAGGTGACGTACTCGAAATGACGACCCAGACGCCCGTACCCCGCACGACACCCGCTGACCCAACCAGTCCCAACACCAATGGAGGAAACACCATGGCTACCACGCAGAACACCCTTCCCGCACGTGGCGCAGGCGCGCTCGGCCTCATCGAGACCAAAGGCCTCGTCGGCGCGATCGAGGCCGCCGACGCCATGGTCAAGGCGGCGAACGTGCAGCTTCTCGGGCACCGCGAAATCGGCGGCGGTCTGGTCACCGTGATGGTGCGCGGCGACGTCGGTGCGGTCAAGGCTGCCACCGATGCCGGTGCAGTCGCCGCCGGCAAGGCGGGTGAAGTGGTCTCCGTCCACGTCATCCCCCGCCCCCACGACGAGACCGAGGGTGTGCTGTCGAACCTCGCCCGCCCCAAGGGCGCGTGAGAGACGCACACCACCACAGCTCCGGGCGTAACCGGCGGCTACGCCCGGACACCAAGCCATGGAAGGTAAATGACCGTGACAGCAACGCTTGACGCGGACCTGGCTGCGCTGGCGGACGTTCGCGCGCAGGTCTCCGCAACGAAGAACGCGTTCGACGCCATCGAGGGCGCCGATCAGCAATGGCTCGACGAAATCGTGCGGGCAATGGCGAAGGCCGGCTACGCCGCCTCCGAAGAGCTCGCCCGAATGGCCGTCGACGAAACCGGCTACGGCGTCTACGAGAACAAGATCATCAAGAACCGGTTCAACACCGGGTTCGTCGCAGACTGGATGCTCGAACGCCGAGCCGTCGGAGTCTTGTGGGCCGACGAGCAGAACAAGGTCACCGCGGTCGGATCCCCGATGGGCGTGATCGCGGCGATCATCCCGGTCACGAATCCTACGGCGACCGTACTGTTCAAGAGCTTGGCAGCAGTCAAGGCCGGAAACGCAGTGGTCCACGCTCCCCATCCCCGTGCCGCACGCTGCTCTGCCCGCGCCGCCGAGATCATGGCGGAAGCCGCAGTGCGCGCCGGTGCCCCGGAGAATCTCATCTCCTGTCTGCAACAGCCGACCCTGGATGCAACCCGGGAACTGATGCGGCACCGCGACATACGACTGGTCCTCGCCACCGGCGGCCCGGCGATGGTCGCAGCGGCGTATTCGAGCGGCAAGCCGACCATCGCGGTCGGCGCCGGCAATGTTCCCGCCTTTGTCGATTCGACGGTCACCGACCTGGCCGAAACCGCGACGATGATCGTGACGTCGAAGGCCTTCGACAACGGCACCGCCTGTGTGGCCGAACAATCGGTGGTGATCGCGGAGCCCGTCGCCGACCGGATGGTCCAGGAGTTGGGGCGCGCCGGGGCAGCCTGGATGACCGCGGATCAGCAGGCGGCGCTGACCCGGACACTGTTCGACGAACGCGGCGGCCTCCGCGCGAACGCCGTCGGCCAATCCGCGATTCGGCTGGCCGAGATGTCGGGATTCACAGTCCCGTCGTCGACGAAGGTTCTCGCCGCGGAACTCGACGAGGTCGGCGATCACGTCCTGCTGTCACGGGAAATCCTCGGCCCGGTGCTGACCGTGTACCGAGAGCCGGACTACCAGGCGGGATGGCGGCGCTGCCGCGAGATTCTGGCCCTGGGCGGCGAAGGCCACACAGTCGCCGTTCACACATCCGACCCCAAGGTCGTTGCCAAGTTCGGTGAACTGCCCGCCGGGCGGATCGTCGTCAACACTCCTGCCCTGTTCGGCGGCATGGGCTACTCGACGAACGTCGACCCGTCCTTCCAGATCGGTACCGGCACCTGGAGTGGCTCGATCTGCTCGGACAACGTCACGCCGTTGCACCTGGTGAATATCAAACGGATCGCTCACGAAGCCAGGCCCTGGCGCGGAGTGTTCGACTGATGTCACCGCAAGAGGTCGCGCGGACCCTCGAGGAAGCGCATCAGCGCATCCGTTCGGCCCGAACGGATCACGAAGGCGATCTGCGCACCGGCATCGACCTCGGGACCGCGACCTGCGTGATCACCGTGGTCGATGCCGCAGGCATGCCGGTGTGGATCGACTTCGACCGGACCGCGGCAGTGCGTGACGGAGTAGTCGTCGACTTCGCCGCCGCCGCCGCGGCGGTGAGGAAGTTGAAGGCGACCGCCGAGCAGGAACTGGGCGTCGAACTACACAATGCCGCAACGGCATTCCCTCCGTGCATCGGCGAGGCCGACAGCCGCGCATGCCGATTCGTGCTCGAAGGCGCCGGCTTCGAGGAGGTCACCCTCGTCGACGAGGTCAGCGCCGCGAACAAGACACTCGAAGTCACCGACGGTGTCGTCATCGATGTCGGTGGAGGCTCGACCGGAGTCGGAGTCTTCCAGTCCGGAGAGCTCACAGCGCTCGACGACCGCCCCGGCGGCGGTCATCACCTGGACCTGATCCTGGCCGGCTCCCAAGGTCTCACGGTCGCGGAAGCGGAAGAACTGAAGCGCACCGGCGCCGACGACTATCTTGCGATCCTGCGACCGGGAATCGAACGGATCGGTTCCTCGATCCGTGATCTGACCCGAGGTGCCGAACACCTCGAACTTCATCTCGCCGGCGGCGCGCTGATGCTTCCCGGCGCCGACACCACCATCAGCAAATATCTGGGCCGCAGCGTGCGGGCTTACCCGCACGCACTGCTCATCACACCATTGGGAATCGCGAGGTACGCGTCATGACAGGCAAGGCAACACTCCGGACGTACGCATTCATCGATCGGATGCAGCCGCAGTGCGCGGCCCATATCGCCGCGACCAGCCCCGGCGATCCGCCCCTCGCCGGCATGTCCGAACTATTTATCGAGATGGCCCCGGGTAACGAGGTGTTCCGAGCGGCCGACATCGCCCTGAAGTCGTCCGGTGTCCGTCCCGCCATGCAGATCATCGAACGCGAATTCGGCCTGCTGGAAATTCACTCCGAACACCAGGCCGAGGTCCTCGCCGCCGGCGAGGCCCTCCTCGACGCGCTCGGCATGAAGGAAACCGACCGCATCAAGCCCGTCGTGGCCTCGACGCAGTTCATCACGAACGTGCACGGCTACCAGGCACAGCTGCTCAACAAGTGGCGTAAAGGCACCCTGCTGATGCCCGGTTCGAGCCTGTTCGTCATGGAGGTCGCCCCGGCGGCCTACGTGTCATTGGCCGCGAACGAAGCGGAAAAGGCGGCCGACATCGATGTGATCGAGATCCGCGCCGTCGGGCGGTTCGGACGGCTGTTCCTGGCCGGCAGTGAAAGTGAAGTCGCCACCGCCCGCGACGCCGCGGTCGCCGCACTCGAATCCCTCGAAGGAACCGAGGAGGTGCGGCGATGACCGTCTTCGGTGTCGATGCGGTCGAGGCAGCCACAGAGTCGACGGGTGCGGAACTGATTGTGGGACCGAAGGACATCGTGACCCCGCTGGCGCGTGAGCGTGCCCGCGAGCGAGGTGTCACCATCGTCGTCGGAAAGTCTCGTCCCGCCGACGGGTTCCCGACACCTCCGGCGGTCCCAAACGGACCGGCACCGGCGCAGGCGCACCGAGCGCCCGCCGTGGATTCCGCATTCCGCCGACCGCAGTCGAACGGATTTCAGGCGCCGCCCCCGCCGCTGCGGCCGCCCGCCCCAGCGTTGTATCGGAGGGGCGCGCCTCTGCACCCCACCGTCGCACCGGCGGTGCTACGCCATCCGCACGCAAGCTCCCCGGCTCGGCCGGTGAACACGAAATCCGTTCACCGCGTGGTGGTCGTCGGCGCCGGACACGTCGGCATGATCACCGCCATGAAGCTCGCCGAGGCGAACATCATCGAGGAAGTCGTACTCGTCGACATCGCGGACGGACTCGCGGCGGGCATCGCATTGGATCTGACGCACTCGACGGCGCTGCTGGGGTTCGACACCAAGGTTCGCGGGGTCACGCAGGTGGCCGACGCCGGTGTCGCGGACTACGTCGTCATCACCGCAGGAAGGGCCCGTCAGCCCGGCATGAGTCGCACCGATCTGGTGGAGGTGAACGCGGGCATCGTGGGCGGGCTCGCCCGTGAAGCAGCCGCCGTCTCCCCCGGCACCGTGTTGCTGATCGTGACGAATCCCTTGGACGAGATGACCCACCACGCGTGGCAGGCCTCCGGCCTCCCCGCCGAGCGTGTGATCGGCATGGCCGGCGTATTGGACAGCTCCCGTTTCCAGGCGCTCACCGGCTTGGCCGCCCGATCCGCACCCTCCGACGTCAGCGCACTGGCACTGGGTAGCCACGGTGACGAGATGGTCATCCCGCTCTCTCAGGCCCGAGTCGCCGGCAAAGCAATCGATCAGGCACTTCCGCAGGGCGAGGTCACCGCACTCGTCGACCGAGCGCGCAATTCCGGTGCCGAGGTCGTGGGTCTACTCAAGTCCGGGAGCGCGTTCTTCGCCCCCGGTGCCTCGGCCGCCCGGATGGTCCTGGCCATGGCCACCGATTCCGGCGAGGTCATCGCAGCCACGGTCCACGCTCGCGGCGAATACGGCATCCGCGAGGGCTATGTCGGATTGCCTGCCAAATTGGGCCGCGGTGGACTCCGTGAGATCGTCGAGCTTCCGCTCGCCGAGGACGAGCTCGCCGCGGTACGGACCGCTGCCACGCGGATCTCCGAACGCGTCGCGGATCTCCAGCAAGTGACCGCCGCCTCATGAAGGCCGTGGTGTTCGCCGATACCGGACGCGTCGAGGTCGCCCAGGTGTCCGACCCTTCCCTCCTCGACCCCACCGATGCATTGGTCAGGGTGCACCGCGCCGCAATCTGCGGGACGGACCTGCACACCATCGGCCACCCCGACGGGATGAGCCGCGGTGCGGTCCTCGGCCACGAGTTCGCCGGGACGATCCTCGAGGTCGGCACCGCGGTGCGCACCTTCACCCCCGGAGACCGGGTCAGCGGCGCAGACTTCACCGCATGCGGGCATTGCTGGTGGTGCCGGAGCGGAAACCACTGGGAGTGCGGAGAGCGTCAGTTCTTCGGTACCGGCGCCGCCTTCGGTCCGGCGCTCGACGGTGCTCAGGCCGAGATCGTGCGCGTCCCTCACGCCGATGTCGTCCTACACCCGATCGCAGACGGAGTGTCCTACGACAGCGCGCTGTTCTTCGGGGACATCTTGGCGACCGGGTACGCAGCCGTGCAGCGCTGCCAGATTTCACCGGGGGACACTGTCGCGGTCATCGGCGGTGGTCCGGTCGGGCAGATGGCCAGCCTCGCCGCTCAGGCTTGCTCGGCCGGCCCGGTAGTCCTGGTCGAGCCGGTCGAGAACCGCCGCACCATCGCACACGAGCACGGTGCCCTCGTCGCTGCTCCGGACGACGCCCGGAGGCTCGTCGATGCGGTCACCGACGGCCGTGGCGCCGACGTCGTCATCGAGGCGGTCGGCGGCCCGCGGGGGCTCGACACCGCATTCGGCCTGGTCCGCCGCCGCGGCACCGTCGTCTCGGTCGGCGTCCACCAGCAGCCGACCTGGCCCCTCCCGGTAGCCAAGGCGTTCGCCGAGGAACTGACCCTGCGATTTGCGATCGGCAACGCGATTCGAGACCGTGACCAGCTGTCCGGATTGGTGACCGCGGGGGCCATCGACCCGACGATCATCGTCGACAAACGGGTCGGGCTCGACGACGCACCCGCAGCATACGAAGCGATGGCTCAGCGTCGTACGCTGAAGGCAGTCATCGAAATGCCCTAGCGGCGGACTGGCGAGGCGGGTATGGACGTGGCAGGCACCACCGACGGCGACCGAATGGAGTCCTCCGCCGATCGGCTGTGCGCACTACTGGCAAGTCTGCTGCCGGAAAATCCGGTCGCCGCAGCTGAGGCTGTAGTCGAGGCCTGCGGCGACACCCGAGTCAGTGTCCTGCAGCGCCAGGACTTGGACTGGGTCGTCCTTGCCGGTGCGCAAGACTGCGCCGACCAATCCGAGCTTGCCGCGCTCGAATGCGGAGCGGGCGTGCTGCGTGCTCGCGCCGCCACCATCGGCGCATTCGCCGTCGTACTGGCGGAACCGTTCGATGAGCGCATCTCGTCGACGTTCGATGGACACACCGCGTCGACGCTCGATCGAAATCTACTCCAGCAGGTGTGCGTCTGGCTCGAGTTGACCGCGCGGGCGACCTCGTCGTCTGACGACCTGGCCGCACTCGTCGACGAGGCCGAGGTCATGCGGGGTGTCACCCACCAGATCCTCAGCGCCCGCGATCTCGACCAGGTGTTGCTGTCGATCACCAATCACACCCTGCGCATGTCCGAATCCGACATCTGCGGGGTTTTCCTGCGAGAAGGCGACGAACTGCGGATGCGCAGCTGCGCCGGCCACCGGGTCGTCGACACGGCACGGCTGCGGATGAAGCGTGGACAAGGCGTTGCAGGCCTGGTTTTCGAAACCGGGAAGGTCGCCAAAATCGACAGCTACTTGCAAGATTCGACGATCAGCTCGGATTTCATGTCGCTCGCCGAACAGGAAGCCACACGATCCGCTCTGGCCGTTCCGCTCGTCGTGCACGGCGACCTGATCGGTGTCCTCGAAGTGTGGCGGCGGCGGTATTCCTCGTTCACCGAACGGGACGTCCGCCGTCTTGTCGCGTTGGCGGACCTGGCTACCATCGCCATCGAGAACGGCCGGCTGTACGACGCCCAGCGAGCCACCGTCGACGAACTCGAATCCACCCGGATCTCCCTCGAACGGCAACTGAGCCTGCTCAACCGCTCCGCCACCCTGCAGCACTCCCTGATCGAAATCGTGCTTGCGAACACCGCAGTCACCAGTTCGGTGGCCCGCACCGTCGGCACCGACCTCGGGTGTGGTGTCGCCATCCTCTCTGCCACCGGGGAAGTCGAGGCCACCTACCCACGAACCCTCGACACCGCGATGCTCCTTCGGGACGTCCTGGGACGCCACGGCGCCCTCCCACACCGGGCCACCCGGCTGACCGCATCCGACGGCCGGACGATCTGGGCACACCCGGTGATCGCCGCGGAGAACCAGTACGGAGCGGTGTGTCTGGTGGGCGGAACCGAGGACGCCGACTTGATGGACGTTGCCTGCGGGCAGGCTGCGATGGTGTGCTCGCTGACCCAACTGCAACAGCGCGCCGCCAGCGCCGCCCGCGCCGAAGCTCTCGACCAGATCCTGTGGGACCTGATGGAAGGCACCGCCGAGCAACGTTCGGCCGCCCGCAGCCGCACCCACCAGATGGGGATCCGGCTGCGTGGCTACCACCGCATCTTCTACGGGGTCCTCGAGAACATGGACGCCCTCGCGGCCCAGGAGGGTTGGAACACGTCCTCCTCGGACGCGTTGCGCCGAAACATACTCAACGCAATTCGCGGCTGCACCCAGCCGACGCCACTGACGTTGACCAGCGTGCGAGGCAACTGGGTCGTGGCCTTGGCCCCGATCAAAGACCGCGAACGCTCTCGCGACCTACTCGACGCGCTGCACAAGATCACTACCCAGGCACACCCCGATCTGCAGATCTCGTGGGGTGTCAGCTCGGCGTGCAGCGATCCCACCGACTACCCGACCGCGTTCGGCGAGGCGAAGACCGCGCACGCTGCCTCGCGCCGGCTGGGGACGGTGTCGCTGTACGACGAACTCGGCATCGTCCGATTGCTGCTCGGCAGCAGCGACAACCCCGACCTGCAAGGCTTCATCAAAGAAGTGACCCAGCCGCTGATCGAGTACGACCAGCAGTCCGATGGATCACTGCTGAAAACGCTCCGCACATTCTTCGACGCGAACTGCTCGCAGAAGGATGCGGCAGAACGGTTGTTCGTACACCCCAAGACACTGGCATATCGCCTCGACCTGATCCGTAAGCTCACGAACTTGGATCTGTCCCGGCATTCGGATCGGATGAGGGCGGATCTGGCGCTGCGGTTACTGCAGGTCACTCGCGCGGTCAGCGACCTCGACGGCGATTCGCCGACCTTCGGCGTCTAGGAGGCGGCGCGCGTACCGCGCCGCCCTTTCTGCAATCTACGCGAAAAAGGGTGGTGTGCGGCGGGTTCCGATCAAAACCCGCCGCACACCACCCTTCCGAATGCGTGCGCCCTACGGTTGGTGCTCGCGTTGCCCCAGCGCCAGGATCGACGGCCGCACTTCGTCGCCGTCGACGGCGAACCGCACAAACCCTCGCTGCTGCAGTGAGCTGAGCAGTTCCACGGAAACCGGGCCCGTGAGCCGGATCCCGATCCTCCGGCCGGGATCCCGGGCGAGGACGTCGGCGACGGTGTCCACCAGGCCGCCGACCTGGTCGTCGATCTCGACACGCGGGTCCACGGTGGTCAGCCCCCGGCGAAGGTACGAATCGAGTGGTTCACTCGTCAGCAGGTGTCGCGCCGAGATGCCGGCGACCGCCGCCTGCAGAACTCGAAGCTCGATCCACACGACGTCGCAGTGAGTGGTGATGTCGTCGATCGACGCGACACCACGGGGGCTGGTCAGGTAGGCCCCGACCTCGACTCGCGCGGCACCGGGAAGGGTGTCGCGGAGCTTGCGTAGCGCGGCAATCTCCCTGCTGTCGGAGATCTTGCGGACCGTGAAGTGCACCGTCAGGTCCGTCGTCACCTCCTGCAGGGCCGCGGCGATCCCGCGTAGCTGCGCGCCGAGAATCTCCTCCGAACCCAACGGCAAGGCCAGTTCCGGATGCGCGATGAAGAGTTCGGCGGTACGGAGCAGTTCGCTGGATTCGTCGGCGTGGAAGTCGATCGCCCGGACCCCGAACTCGGTGACCGTCGACTCGGCGAACAGCTTCCCGAACTCGGTCGCGACCGCACGTTCGAGGGCGGCGCTGGCGTCGCTGATCTCCCCCTCACGCAGGGTCGTGACGATGCCGTCGAGGTGACCGGTTGTGGCGAGGACGTCGTCGATACCGGCGACCAGCCCGGCGGCGCCACGCGCAGGCGCCTGCCCTGCCTGCTCAGGTGTCGTCGATCGGGCGAAGATCTGCGCGCCGGACCGTTCGCGTGCCAGTTCGAGCAGGCCGGTCAACCGCTCGTCTTCGGCGGCGGGTTCGCTCAGTGCGATCTCACCGAGGATCACCTCGCCGGTGGTTCCGTCCAACGAGACGACGTCACCGGTGACCAGTGTCTGTCCGGCCACCTGCATCGTCCCTGCGGCCGGGTCGATGTCCAAGGCGCCGCACCCGACTACACAGGTCGTTCCGAGCGCACGGGCAACCACCGCGGCGTGACTGGTCGAGCCACCGGTGGCGGTGAGGATGCCGTCCGCCGCGATCATCCCGTGCAAGTCGGTCGGGCTGGTGACCGGCCGAGCGAGGATGACCGTCACACCTTCCTTGACCGCCTCCTGCGCGGCATCGGAATCGAAGTACAACGCACCGACCACATGCCCCGGCGCCGCACCGACACCGGTGGCGAGCACGCGTCCGTCGTCTCGGGCCCGCGCATAGTCGTCCGGGTCGAATCCTGGACGCTGCACCTGCCGGATCTGGTCCAGCGACACCGTCGACAGCGCTCCGGCGGTGGTGACGACCCGCTCGGACAGAAGGTCCGCCGCGATGCGGATCGCGGCCTGCGCCGTCCGCTTGGCGCTTCGCACCTGCAGCATGTACAAGATGCCCCGTTCGACGGTGAACTCGATGTCGAGGACGTCACCACGTCGACTCTCGAGCTCGGCGCAGGTGCTCTCGAGCTCGGTGTAGACGTGCGGCAGTCGATCGCGGAGGGCTGTGACCGGGTCCGGCGTGCGGGTGCCTGCGACTACGTCCTCGCCCTGGCTGGCGGCGAGGAACTCTCCGAACAGTCCGGGTTCCCCGGTGACCGGGTTGCGGGTGAAAACGACACCCGATCCCGAGTCGAGGTCGAGGTTGCCGAAAACCATCGACTGCACGACCACCGCGGTGCCGAGATCGTTCGGGATCTTGTGAACTTCGCGGTACTTCACGGCACGCCGGGTGTTCCACGATCGGAAGACGGCCTCGACCGCGCCGACGAGCTGAGCACGCGGATCGTCGGGGACTTCTTCGTCGAGTTCGTCACGCAGAAGCGCCTGGCAGTGCTCCCACACCTTGTCGTACACCGGCCCCGGCTGCGAGGTGGCGGTGACCCCGTCGATCAGGGAGTCGAGATCCTCACGATCCGGCGTTTCGAGTGCACCGAGAACGGTTTCGGCGTACATGCCGTGGAAGCGGAACAGCACGTCCGCCATGAAGCGAGTATCACCGGTGACGTCGGCGAGCGCGATCGCTGCGTCCCGCCCGAGGCCGAGGTTCAGTACGGTGTCCATCATCCCCGGCATGGACACCGGCGCACCCGAGCGAACCGACAGCAGCAGCGGAAAGGGCCCACCGCCGAACGTCTTACCTGCCGTGGCTTCGAGTTCGCTCAACCGAACGTGGATTTCGTCGACCAGTTCCGGCGTCATCGCGCCGTGTTCGAGATATTCGTGACAGGCCGACGTGGAGATGACGTACCCAGCCGGCACGTTCAGGCCTTCCTGAGTCATTTCGACGAGGCCGTAACCCTTGCCGCCCAGTATATTCCGGTCGATCGTCCCCGGTTCGCCGAAAGCGCGAGTCATTTCGGTCGTAACAGTCACAGAGCTCACCTTGTTCACTCCTTACGCGCGCGACCGAGCGTGCGCAGCAAGTCTTCGTGGAATTCGAACCAGACGTTGTGCACGGAGTCCTTCGTCGGATCGGACACGAAGGCGATGTCGCCGGCATCGACCTTTTCCAGAGACCGCTCGAATCGGCCGACATAGGTACGGAACCGAGCGTCCTTCTCGCTGAGCGCTTCGAGCAGACCCTCCAGCCGGGACACGAGGCGCTCGATCGTGGAAATCACTTTGGCGTCGTACGCAGAATCGCTGTGGTCGTTCGCAAGCTTGCGGCCTCCGACCTCGATTTGCTGCCACGCGGACATCGTGCGCAGAAAGCGGGAGTTGACGTCCTCGAATTTGTCGGCGACCTGCAATACCGACGGATCATCGCGGATCGGACCGTAGATCGCAGCGGCCGAATCGACCAACACAGGTCCCGAGGCGTCTGTGGGTAGTGCGGTCTCACCCATCAGGGCCAGGAGATCGCTGTGGGCGAGTTCGGCGAAGATCTCACGCACCTGATCGGTGCCCAGGTCGACGATCTCGGAAACGGCCGCCGCGGTCGCCATCTTCTTCAGTGCCACGGCGTTGAGAACGTCGTAGAGACGTTTGTCGAGCAGTGTTTGTGTCATGTGGTCATTCCCAATGATCGAATGGGGGCGACGGCGGGCAGGCATCTGCGCCGTCCGTCGCCCCCGTGTCTGGTCGGTGTGCTTACAGCCAGCGGTACTTCGACCGGCGCAGATCGGCGCCTTCCCCGAACGGGAGGTAGCCCTGCCCGGAGAAGATCTTCTGCGGAACGACTTCCTGCGCGAAGCCACGCTTGTTGATGTCGTAGTAGTAGTTCGAGACGCGCTGATCGATTTCCCACAACTGGTACTCGTTGCAGGCCTTTTCGTAAGTTCCTGCCTTGCGCAGGTACGGAAGGATCATGTCCACGTAGTACACGTACTGACCGGCCCAGATGAGGTCCCGCCGGCACATGCGAGAGACCTTGCGGTACATCTTGAGCGTGGCGTCCTGAATCCTCGGGAGCTCGGCGCCCAGGTCGTCGATCGCGATGGTGCGGACCTCGGACATCGGGGTGTCGTGCTTCTCTCGGGCGAACACTGCACCGCCGACGATGGCGGGAATGTAGTTCTTCGGCCGGGTGAAGGTGGTGGAGATGTCGTTGACCCGAATCTCCTGTAGCCCCATCTTCTCGGGGTCGATGACAATGGCAACCGTGTAGGCGTGCGGGAGCTTCGCGTCGTCGCAGACATCGCTCCAGTGGAAGATCGGCTCGTTCACGAACAGGTCGCGCAGGATCAGCAGGTTGCCGTTCGGCAACTCGTACGGCCCGGTGTCGCCGAGGCCGAGGCGGCAGTCCATGTGGTCGAGGAAGGACAGCAATTCGGCGGCCGCGTTGAAGCGGGTGAAGGAATTGTGCCTGGGGCTTTCCGGCTCGAGGTCTTCGATCTGGTCGATGATTCCCTGCAGGAAATCCGGCTCGTGGATCTGGCAACGGTAGCGGTCCTGCGAGTTGAGGATGTAACCATCCTGGCGCTTGCCGAACTCGATCCGCTGCATGAACTTGAGGAGTTCGTTGCTCTCCTCGATGTAGTCGTCGGGCCCGATCGCCTCGAGCGCGAGCAGACCGCAGCGGCCCATGCCGAAGCCGACGGCACCGATCGACCAGTCGTGCACTGCGTTGACCTTGGTGCCGATCTCCCGCCTGGCCGAGGCACCGATGTCGAGGATGCCCTGCGAACCGACCTCGTCGGTGGTCATGCGCAGGATCTCGGGCCAGCGGTAGAACTGGTGCATGAACGCGAGGATCTCGTATTCCTGACGGGGGATCATCCCCGAGACGCCCTCGGTGGCACGCATGACCAGCACATCCCAGATGTTCCAGGCCAGGTAGTTGTTGAGGTCGTTCAGTTCGTCGAGGGTGAACTGGTCGGCCAGGACGTCGTCCTTGGTGACCTTCTCGAGGACCTTG
Source organism: Rhodococcus pseudokoreensis (assembly GCF_017068395.1). NCBI lineage: Bacteria > Bacillati > Actinomycetota > Actinomycetes > Mycobacteriales > Nocardiaceae > Rhodococcus > Rhodococcus pseudokoreensis. The sequence goes on from NZ_CP070619.1 coordinate 3,186,081, forward strand.
CTCTTGGCGCGCTGCTTCTGCACCTTGTCGCCGAGGATGCCGTCACGCATCGGTTCCTGTCCGACGAAGTTGCCTTCGAAGACCAATTCCTGGAACCGGAGACCGTCGTCGACGGGCTCGTAGCGCTGCTTGTAGGTGGAACGGAGACCGGGTGTCATTTCGATGCTCATGTGGGTGGACCTCTCTGCCGATGGGAGTGTGGCCGGAAGGGGGTCAGCCGATGAGGCTGACACGTCCTACCTCTGCGTCGTCACAGTTCAGCTGAACGGTCTTCCCGATCAGGCTTTGCGCGATCTCGTCGAAGTGCGAGTCGTCGGTGTTACCGACGACGTAGCGAGAATCGCTTTCGGTCAGGTACGCAGTCATCACGCAGGGGATCTGGAACTCGCGGGAGAGGATGCCGAGGTGGGACTCGGGAGCGCCCGACATGGTGATGACGCCGAGTGCACCCATGGTCAACGCCGGCGTGAGGAAGGTCGTCGTGCCACCGCGCACGAGCAAGATGTATTCCTGCAACTTGCCCGACTGCACGACATCGATCACGTCTTGGGGCGAGCCCAGGTACTTGACTTCACCCTGCGGGGTCTTCTGGGTCTCGAAGGCGTTGAATCCTTCGGCTACAACCTGCATTGATACTCCTCATGTTCATCGTATCGAGGTGTATTGCCTCGAACACATTCAACTTCTCGTGTTGCACCTATCACACTGCAGGTGGCGGTGTGACGTCCGCACGGTCTTCGCAGATAGTGTTTACCGCTCGCACTATCCCTTACAGACAATGTCCTCCTGTGCAGCTTCCACGTCGATATCCCGCAGTCGCAGCGTGTGAGACCGTCCTCCGACCGCGAACGAGCGCGACGTCCGAGTGGGCACCGATGACACGTTTCGTTTCCGCCGTTTCTCCGAGGACGCCCTCGAGGGGTATCGCCGGGTTGCATACCGGCGACGTGAGGACGGTGACCGTTCTACCGTCCGCATGGTGACGGGGTCGTCATCTCCTGGAGAGCAAACCCTCGCCGTGTTCTATCCCCTGACGGACTGGCCGCGCTCCGGGAACCGGAGCATTGTGGCCGGTACATCGCTCGATTCCTCGACGACCCCGTAGAAGCTGGTCATGGCATGGAAACCTGCATTCGAACCACACCGGGTGAGCTGTCCACGGACACTCATCGCCCCCGGCCGGCAGGCAACCTGCCCTCCGACCTGACGACCTTCGTCGGACGCAGACATGACGTGGCCACTACGAAGCGCCTCCTCGCAAATTCGCGGCTGGTCACCCTGGCAGGAATCGGCGGGGTCGGAAAGACACGCCTCGCACTCAGGATCGCCGCCGAAGCTCGTCGAGCATTTGCCGACGGCGTCTGGCTGGTCGAACTCGGCGAAGTCGCCGACGCAGACCTTCTCGTCGACACCGTGGCTTCCACTCTCGGAATCCACCAACGAGCCGATGCACAGGGACTCCACGGCATCATCGAACATCTCCAGTCGCGCAAGTGCATGATCGTGCTCGACAACTGCGAACATGTCGTCGAGGCCGCCGCCGACGTCGCCCGGGCCTTACTCGAGTCCTGCCCCGAACTGCACATACTTGCGACCAGCCGCGAACCCCTGCGGATCGGCGGTGAAACAGTCCAGCGGATACCACCCCTCAGCATCCCCGACTCGCACACACCACTGTCGATGCAGTCGATGAGCCGATACGACGCCGTGACGCTCTTCGTTGACCGTGCGGCCACCGCGGTTCCCGGATTCAGACTCACAGAGGACAATTGGGGGCAGATCGCTCGCATCTGCAATCAACTCGACGGGTTGCCACTCGCGATCGAACTGTCCGCCGTCCGACTACGCGCGATCTCGATCGACCAGATGCACGACAAACTGGTGAACCGCTACGAGTTGCTCACCCGAGGCCGCCGATGCGCACCGCCCCGCCAGCAGTCCCTCCGACTCTGTATCGATTGGACCCACGACCTCTGCACCTCGCAGGAGCGCCTGCTCTGGTCACACCTGTCAGTGTTCGCCGGAAGCTTCGAATTGGAGGCCGCCGAGGCCATCTGCTCCGACGCGCTCGCCCCCGGGAGCGTGCTGGATACCGTCGCATCCCTCGTCGACAAGTCGGTCCTGATTCGTGAGGGGGATGGTCCTACCGTCCGCTTCCGCCTGCTTGAAACATTGCGCGAGTACGGCCGAGAAATGCTGCACGACAACGAAGACGTCACCGCGCTTCGACATCGGCACAGCGACTGGTACCGGAAGTTGGCACGCCGGGCGGAGTCCGAATGGATCAGCCCACATCAGCTGACGTGGATCGCCCGGCTGGATCGCGAACAACCAAACCTCCGCGAGGCACTGCAATTCCGCATCTCACAGAGCGAATCAGATTCGATCGACTTTGCCGCATCGCTCTACCCCTTCTGGTTCTCGCGCGGTCTGCTCAGCGAGGGGCGACGATGGCTCGACCTCGCGTTGACCACCGACGACGGGCGCCACCCCGCCGACCGTGTGAAGGCCTTGTGTGCTCAGAGTGTGCTCGCTGACCGTCAGGGCGACCTCGAGGCCGGAGCACAACTGCTGACGGAAGCGGTCGTATCGACCGATCGAGCCGACGACGACGAGATCAGTCAGGCACGGCTGTGCCACGCGCAAGGAATGCACTCGCTCTACGCGGGCGAAATAGGTTCGGCTGCGACATCGCTGGCCGAAGCTCTCGTCCTTCTACCCGACCATCAACTGCCCTATCTCCGGATCGTGAGCCTCCAGGGACTTGGACTCGCCAGCGGGCTCCTGGGCGACACTGCACGTGCGATCGCCAGTAACGAAGAGGCACTCGCCTTCAGTACCGAACTCGGAGAATCCGTCTACCGGGCCCGATCCTTCTGGGTCCTGGGACTGCAAGTGTGGCACCTCGGCAACAGCGACCGAGCGAAGGGGCTCCTCGATCAAGGGCTGCTGTCGGCCCGCGTCGTGGACGATCCGCTCAGTACAGCATGGTGTCTCGAGGCCCTGGCTTGGATCGCAGCGAAGGACGACCGAGCCGAGCGCGCCGCACAGCTCATGGGTGCAGCCGAAGCACTTTGGCAGAGCGTCGGCAGTGCACCTGTTCACATTCCGGGCCTACATATCTATCACGACGAATGTGCACGTCAAGCTCGCGGAGTGCTGTGCGGAGGGACTTTCGACGCCGCATTCCGGGCCGGAAGCCGCATGACCCTCGCGGAAGCTTCAGCACTCGGCCTCGGTGACGACATGCCAGTGCGCCCGACCGACTCCGATTCGGACGCACCGACTCTGACCAAGCGAGAGAAGCAAGTCGCCGACCTCGTCGCCGAAGGCCTCACCAACAGGAGCATTGCTGCCAAGCTGGTCATCGCCGACCGCACAGCGCAGGGGCACGTGGAACACATCCTCACCAAGCTGAACTTCACCTCACGTGCCCAGATCGCCGCGTGGGTGGCAGAGCGCAAACGATGACGTCGCACACCTCATCCGCCGGCGTGAAAAATAGGGATGCGCACTATCTCCCAACGCAATGCGCCCATACAGTTCACAGTCGTACGGTCGTCTACAGCGGTCCGAGGGTGGTGACCGATGGCGCGCACAGCTCATGCCGTAGTCGCCGTGGCTGTCGGAAGTAGGGGCAACAATGACGGAAACACTCGAAGGACATCTTACGGACACCCGTGAAGACGACCTCATGGTGCAGTTCTTCCGACGCTGGTCCGCATTCGGAGGCGGACCGGCGGAAGACATCCTGGTCACCTTCGGAATCTCCAAAAGGGAGTACATGGGGCGGCTCTACGACCTCGCCTGCAGCTGCCGAATCCGTAGATATCCACCGGAAGTCAAAGAATTGATACTCAGGTTCTGCTCCTGAGAACCCAGACATGCCAACCATTTTCCGATCAGCGCGTCATCCCGATTCAGGTCAGGCGAGCACTCGATCACGAGTTTCTGGCATCCGCGCGTACACGACCACTCCTCCGAGGGCCGCTGCCGCGACATAGAGCCACACCCAGTCTTGGAGACCGTTGGTCGCCAACCAGGTCGTGATGTACGGAGCCGTCCCACCGAAGAGAGCGACTGCGATGGCGTAGGGGAACCCGATACCTGTTGTGCGGACTTCCGCGGGGAACTGTTCGGCCATCACCGTCGCAATGAGTCCTGCATAACCGGCCAACAAGGTGACGCCTACGATCTCGACGGCGAGAAGAGTCCAGAAGCCGCCGGTCTCGAGCATCCGGAACGCCGGGTAGGCGAACAGGAGGAAGCCGATCGCGAACGTCAACATCACCGGCTTGCGCCCGACACGGTCGGCGATGATCCCCGCGAACGGCAGGAGGCACAGAAAGTACGCCAGCGCAATCGTGTTCGCCAGGAGCGCCGTCTGCAATGACATCGTGCCGAGTGCGGCGCTGACATACCCGGGCATGTAGTTGATCCAGATGTAGTAGATCAGCACTCCGGCGGCCGCCATTCCGATCACTCGGAACGCCGCACCAGGATGCTTCCGCAACATTTCGGTCATCGGGTTTCGCGGGATTCGTCCATCGGCTTGCGCGTTCCGGAAGCTGTCGGTCTCCTCGAGCCCGATCCGCAGCCACAAACCGACCAAACCCAGCAGTCCACCGGCGATGAACGCGGCCCGCCATCCCCACGCCGACATCACCTCCGGATCGAGCGTCGACGTGAGGATCAGTGCCAGCACGGCGGCGATCAACACACCCAGCCCTGCCGACACTTGTTGCCATGAACCAGCGAAGGCGCGTCGCATACCCGTCGCAGATTCGACGAGCAGAGCGGAGGAGGATCCGAACTCACCGCCGGCCGAGAATCCCTGCACGAGCCGGGCCAGGAGGAGCACGATCGGTGCCGCCACACCGATTTGGTCGTATGTCGGGCACAGTGCGATGACGAACGCACATCCGGCCATCATCACGATGGTCAGTGTCAGCCCCTTCTTCCGGCCGTGACGATCGGTGAAGACGCCGATCACGGCACCACCGACAGGCCGCATGACGAAGCCGACCGCGAAGACGGCAAGCGTTGCCAGCAAACCCGATCCGGGCGCTGAGGGCGGGAAGAACTGCGTCGCGAAGATCGGTGCCAGCGCGCTGTACAACGCCCAGTCGATCCATTCCACGGTATTTCCGACCGAGCCCGCGACCAGCGCTCTGCGCTTCTTTCGCGACTCGGTCCGCTGAGCGCTCGAGGGAGCATCATTGCTTCGGACACGCATCGTCCAACCTCTCGTTCGGGATTCACAGTGTGAGTGTTCGTGCAGATGTACTGCGGAGACCGGCTTCAGCGGCCGACGTAGTGCGCCGGCCGCTTCTCGACCATGGCGCGTCGGGCTTCGTGCGAATCCTCGGTCGACATGACGACCGCGTGATGCGAGGAGATCAGGTCGAGTGCTGTTCTGAGATCATGTTTTTCACCGAGCCTGGTGCTGCGCTTGATCATCTGAACCGCAACGGGAGGCTGGCGCGCGATCTGGGTTGCCAGTTCGAGCACCTCCTTCTCCAACTCGTCGTCGGGGTGCACCGCACTGACCAGTCCGAGCGAGAGCGCTTCCTGAGCCCCGACAACGCGTCCCGTCCACATCAGTTGCAGGGCGGTGGCGGTGCCGACGATGCGGGGCAGCAAATAGCATCCCCCGTCACCGGGAACGAGACCCACCCGGATGTATGCCTGAGAGAACCGGGCAGACTCGGAGGCCAGACGGATATCGGCGAGTAGCGCCATGTCCATTCCCGCACCGAAGGCATCGCCGGAGACTGCGGCGAGGTACGGCTTGTTGAGCGCGTCCGCGGCGTGCGCGACCTTGTGCACATGCCTGGTCAATAGGTTTTTCGCACCCAGGGGTGTCGGCTCGATGGTGTCGAGAACCGCGAGATCGACTCCGGAACAGAATGACCCACCAGCGCCGATCAGGACGACGACGCGAACATTGGGGTCGTGTTCGGCCTCGATTAGCGCATTCGCCCAGGTGTCGATCATCTCCAATGTGAAGGCGTTCTTGCGTTGCGGCCGGTTGAGCGTGATGGTGGCGATGTGGTCGGCCACTGCATAGTCGATGTCTGCCATGGTGATTCCTTCGGTGTGCGTAGCTGGTGACCGTGATGTCCCGGTCAGTCCGCTGCGCCGAGGACGAGGACGTTGTAGTACTGGGCCCCGGATCCGGCACCGGCAACCAGGCCGGTCCGAGCTCCGGGTACCTGCCTGTTGCCGCCGTCCCCGCGGATTTGCCGGACAGCTTCGATGATCTTCAATGTTGGAGCGCCCCAGCCTATGTGACTGAACGAGAGGACGCCGCCGTCGGTGCAGGTGGGCAGTCCCCCGTCGATCCCGATTCCGGTGTCCATGGCAAATGGTCCACCGTCCCCCTGTTTGCAGAATCCGAGCGCCTCGTACTGCCGGAGGACCTCGGCGGAATTGACGTCGTACAACTGGACGAAGTCGAGGTCCTCGGGTTCGAGGCCTGCGGTGGCGTAGGCGCGACGCGACGCGTCCGCGCCGATCATCCAGACGTCGTCGTAGCGGGGCGGGTCGACGTATTGCTGGCGCATCCATTCTGCGCCACCGCCGAGGATGCGGACCGGAGTCGATGGCAGGTCGCGGGCGCGCTCCATCGATGTGACGACCAGTGCGGCAGCGCCCTCGTTTGCCAGGCAGACCTCCAGCCGAGTGAATGGATCGACGACCTTCGGCGCGGCCAGAACGTCCTCGGCGGTGTAGGGACCGCGACCGGTCATCACTGCATCGGGGTTGGCCGATCCCGTGTTGCGGATGGCGGCGGCGACGTGGGCCATACCGTCCCTCGCATGGGGGTATTCGTGGAGGTACCGTTGCGCGACCAACGCGAACTGCGCCGTGGTGAATGAGCCGAACGGTTCGACGAACTCGTTTTCCGGACGGGTGTAGGACGCGACACGGCCGGCTTCGGCGCTCATCACGCCCGCCTGTCCGCCGGTGATCAGCACCGTGTGGCACTGCCCGGTTGCGATTGCCGCGGCCGCGTCGAGAACCGCAGGCACGCCTTGCGGGTAGGTGTCGCCAATCCATCGCACCGGGATTCCCAGCAGTCCCGCCCAGTCCGCTGATCCGGGCTGGAAGACGGTGCCGCCGGGTCCGGGCCAGCGGGCGCAGATGCCGTCGACGTCGGTGCGGTCGATCCCGGCGTCCGCGAGGGCGGCCTTCGCCGCGTGCACACTTGCGGTCAGTGAGTTCATCTCCAGTCGTCGGGCCTGCTGGGTCATCCCGACGCCGACGACGGCGATGTCGTGAAAGGGGTGGCGCGCGGTCATACGACACCCGCCGGGGAGGACAGCCTTTCGCGCACCTGCGCCTTGGTGATCTTGCCGACGGCGTTGCGTGGGAGGTCCTGCCACACTTCGATCCGTGCGGGAACCTTGATGCTCGGGAGGCCGTGCTGTCGGCACCACTGCGTGAGTTCGTCGACCGACGGTGCCTGCGCCCCACTTGCGATGACGACCGCGGCGATCGACTCACCCCACTCGGGATCGTCGAGGCCGACGACGGCTGCCTCGCGTACCTGCTCGTGCAGGGTCAGCACGTTTTCGATCTCGGTGGGTGCAATGTTGAACCCACCACGGATGATCAGATCCTTCTTCCTGCCCACGATCTTCAGATAGCCGTCGGATGTCCACTGCCCGATGTCACCGGAGTGCATCCAGCCGTCGATGAGTGCCTCCGAGGTGCGCTCTGGTTCGCGGTAGTAGCCGATCATCGTGTACGGCGTGCCGAAAATGATTTCGCCGCGTTCTCCCGCGGGAACGTCCGCACCGGTCTCGTCGACCAGGCGCACCATCACTGCCATCGACTCTTTCCCGCAGGTGGTGAAGAGTTCCGGACGACCGCCCGCGGCGGCGGCATGGTCACTCTTGCGAAGCATGGTGCCGATCGAGGCGATCTCCGCCATCCCGTACAGCTGCACGAAGATGGGGCCGAACCGCTCGACGAGGGCCGCGACTCGATCGGGGGCTATGGGGGCGGATCCGTACCCGATCGTCTGCAGGCTGGGAATCGTGTCTCGGTCGATCCCGGATTCGAGGAGACGGATCAGCATGGTCGGCACCAGGAACGTGTGTGTCACGGCGTTCGAGCGCACCTCTTCGACGAGCCGTTCGGGCTTGAATCCCCGGGAATCCGAGAACCCGATAGCCCCGCCGAGGAGAGCCAAGGGTGCAAGGGTGATCTGCATGCTGGAGTTGTGCGGGATGGCGATCAGCCACCTCGTGTTCTCGGACAGCTCGTACTCGGATGCCGCCACTGCGGCGTGCTGGAGGGTCGCACCGACGCTGAAGAGGATGCCCTTGGGTCGGCCCGTCGTGCCGCTCGAATACACGATGCAGAACTCGTCCTCGGAGTTCACCAATCGCTCGGTGGCGGGCGCCGCCGGAGAGGCTGTGCTCAACTGCGCCTCGTATTGGGTGGGATCGTCGATATCGAGTACCACCGCGTCGGTGCCGTCGGTCAGTTTTCGCGCCATCGGGGCGAGGTCGGCGTCGGCGAGGATGACCTTGGGAGTGCAGTTGTCGAAGATCTCGTCGTATTCGGGCTCGCCGAGGCGGAAGTTCAGCCCGACGTACACCGCTCCGGCCTTTGCGCAGCCGCCGACGAGTTCCACGACTTCCACTCGGTTGGCGACCAGTACTGCGACCCGGTCGCCGCGTTGGACTCCGTACCGGTCGATGAGCAGATTCGCCAGGCGGCACGCGCGGTCGTCGACCTGCTGCCAGGTGCGCGAATCGGGGCCCGCGAAGGTGGCGAGCGCATGCGGGTTTCGGCGGGCGTTTCTACTGAAGGCGAGTCCGATGTTCATCGCGGCAAGTCCTCTGTGTCAATGGCGTGAAAAGCGGGAAAGGTCCAGTTCTCGTCGATCTCGACCCATGCGACCTCGACACGGGTGCCGATTGGTGTCGGGGTGCCCTCGGTGGTGACGATGTTGGTCAGCAACTGCCACCCCTCGTCGATGTCGACGATGGCGAGCTCGTAGGGCGCTGGCAGTGCGGGAGACGGCGGGCGGTGCACGATCGTGCTGCTGTAGATGCTTCCGCGGCCGGTGCTGGTCTGGTAGCTCCATTTTTCGCCGAGGCAGTGGGGGCAGATCAGTTGGGGTGTGAAGAAGCTGCGGGTGCAGTCGTCGCAGACCGGGCGGACCAGCCGATGCTCGCGCGCTGCAGCCCAGAACGGCGCTGTCAGCTCGCTCGGGGTGGGCAGTGGCCGCTCGAGCTGCAAATCCATCACTCGCCACCGACGAGGAGGAGGTGAGCGGCTCGAGCAACGGGCATGCCGATGGTGACGCCGCGGTCGCGTGCCGGACCGTTACAGGCGCTGATCAGGCCCTCCTGGTAGCCGCGGAAGGCGTCACCGATCGGCGCAGTGCGGCCGTCGATGCATGCGCCGGCCAGTCCGGCGCCCTCGGCGGTCCGAAGTCCGACGATGCCGGAGTCGTTTTTCGACATGCCACCGTCGTGGCAGATGAAGGCCCACGGGTCGGCTTCGAGTAGGAACTTCGCGCCGCTGCGACCCGTGTGGCCCGCGGTCACCATGACGCTGCGGCGGGCGTCCTCCGGCAGAGCCCACACGATGGAGTCGGTGACGACGGTCCGGCGGCCCTCGAACTCCTCGACGATCTCGCGCCGGATCTTGTTTCCCACGGTGGTGTCGGCCAGCTCGGTGTCGCGCAGCAGCTCGGCCGCTTCGCGAACGGGCATTCCGACTGACACGCCGAGGATTTCGGCGTGGTAGTTCACATGGGAAATCAGGCCGTTGTCGTAGAGGTCGCGTCCGTTACCCATTTCCACGGACATGCCGTCCGCAGTGGCGGCGGGGATGCCCAGCGCCTCCAGATACCAGAGCCCGGCGATCCCGGCCCCGTCCTTCCCGACGCAGGCGTCGTGCCCGATGACGCCGCGGGGCCGGTGGATCGCACACATGCGCGCGGGCAGCACACCGATATACGACGCCGGCAGGACAACGTCCCGGTCGGTGTTCCGCTCGTCGACCCAGCGGGCGGAGTCCATGATGATGATCCGTCTTCCGTCGCGCTCCGCGACAACTTCCTGGGGATGGTCCTTCTCCCGCTCGAGCAGGGTTTCTCCCACGTCACTTCTCCTCGCCAGTTCGGTATTCATCACACAACTGTTACAACATGTGGTGATATCATAAGCATATTTAAAGTCGCTTGAGAAGAGCTCCCGCCAAACCAACCTCCTTGGCGCATCACGTCGGTCGGACGTCAACGGCCGAACACTCTGGGCCGGTTGCGGCCTCGACGGCGGGCGGTAACAATGCTTATATTAATGATATTAAGCCGGCGTCTCGGTCGAACAGGGCCGACCGGGGCTTCCAGACGAAGGAGAATCTTGTGAATCTTGACGGAACATCCGCGCTGGTCACGGGAGGGGCGTCGGGCCTGGGCCTGGCCAGTGCGCGTGCACTGGCCAAACGGGGAGCGCACGTGACTCTCCTGGACCTGCCCAGCTCCGCCGGTGAGGCGGTGGCAGCGAGCTTCGGTGGGGGCGCCAGCTTCGCGCCCGCCGACGTCACCGACGAGGACTCGGTGTCGGCCGCGCTCGATATCGCGCAATCACACGGGCCCCTGCGCGCGGTCGTCCACTGCGCCGGACGCAGTCACACGATGCGCATCTTGGACAGGGATGGGCAGCCCAACCCGCTCGAAAACTACGCGGGAGTCATCCAGACCAATCTCATCGGCTCCTATAACGTGCTCCGCCTCAGTGCCGCCCGGATGGTGAGCAACGAACCTCTCGACGGTGATCGTGGCGCGATCGTGATGACCGCATCGGTCGCGGCCTGGGAAGGTCAGGTCGGGCAGATTCCTTACGCCTCGTCCAAGGCGGGCGTGGTCGGTATGACGATCGTCGCCGCGCGAGACCTCGCCACCCACCAGATCCGGGTCGCGACGATCGCACCCGGAATCTTCGACACCCCGCTGCTCGCACGGCTACCGGAGAACGTGCGCGACAAGCTCGGACAGTCCGTGCCGCACCCCAGCCGTCTCGGCGATCCGGCGGAATTCGGCGAACTCGCAGTCCACATCATGGAGAACTCGATGATCAACGGTGAAACGATTCGACTCGACGGTGCCATCCGGATGGCGCCGCGATGAGCACCACCGAAGCCGTGAAATCGTTGACGGTCGATCGCCTGGCAAATGGGGTGGCTGTGCTGACGATCAACCGGCCGGAAGCCCGCAACGCCGTCGATCTGGCCACCGCCCGGGCGATCAGCAGCACCCTCGACACGCTCGACGACGATCCGAATTGCCGAGTGATCGTGCTGACCGGCGCGGGTGGTCATTTTTCTGCGGGAATGGACCTGAAAGCCTTCCGCGCGACGGGCGAACGCCCGGTCGACGAGAAGCGTGGCCCTTTCGGCCTGGTCCGCATGCCGCCGACCACGCCGATCATCGCCGCTGTCGAGGGTGCTGCCGTGGGCGGTGGATTCGAGATCGCGTTGTCGTGCGACCTGATCGTGGCGGCCGAGGATTCTGTGTTCGGTCTCCCCGAGGTGCAGCGTGGACTTACCGCCGCCGGCGGTGGGCTGTTGCGACTGCCCTCGCGCATCCCGTATCACCTGGCAATGGAAGCGGTCCTGACCGGCAGACGGCTGACCGCCGCGTGGTGCGCCGAACACGGCCTGATCAACAGAACCGCAGCGTCCGGTCGTGCCCTCGATGCTGCACTCGCCCTCGCGGAGGAGATCAGCGGCAACGGCCCCCTGGCCGTCCAGGCGTCGAAGAAGGTGATCATCGAGTCCGGCAACTGGGCCATCGACGAGGCGTTCGAGCGTCAAGAAGCCATTGTCGACCCGGTTCGCCACTCCGCCGACGCACGTGAAGGCGCGACGGCTTTCGCCGAGAAGCGGCAACCCGTCTGGACCGGTTGCTGACCGCACTCGACACTCCCGTCTCCACACTTACACCAGCGGCACCAGGCCCAAGGAGCATCGGATGCTGGAAACGAATGGCAATGGCATCACCCTGAACGACATGACACCGCAGGCCTACGAGCCGCGGATGCCGCCGAAACGCTCGGAGGTGATCGCCCAGCGGATCGCCAAGGACATTCGGACCCGCGGGCTTCGTCCCGGTGATCCGCTGGCCACGGAAGCCGACATGTGCGCCTCCCACAGTGTCGGCCGGAGCACCCTGCGGGAAGGGCTGCGAATCCTCGAGCTTCTCGGAGTGATCGAAATCCGTCCCGGACGGGGTGGCGGACCGGTCGTCGCTGCACCCAATTCACGTCATCTCGCAAGCACCATGGCGTTGTTGATGCAGTTCTCGGAGACCACGTTTCGTTCCGTCATCGAGTTGCGGGGATACATCGAGCCCATCGCCGCATCGCTGTGCGCGGCACACCGGAACGAGCAGACGGTCCTCGCCCTACAGGAGTCGGTGGCCAACATGCGGGCCGACATCGACGACGAAGCCACCTTCCTGCACGAGAATCACCGGTTTCACATCCTCGTCGCCACCGGCGCCGGCAATCCGTTGATCACGTACATCTCCAACTCCCTCGACTGGGTTCTCGACGGCGCGCCACTGGGCGTGCAGTACACCAGAAATGCTCGCCGCTCGGTGCTCGCGGTGCACGAACTGATCTGCCGAACAGTCGAGGTGGGTCAGCCCGATGCGGCGGCGGAGGCCATGCGCCGCCACATGTCCGAGTCTGCGGCGTACTTCGAGAAGAAGTACCCGAATGTCATGCGGCAAGTCGTAACGTGGGAAATGTACGGCCTCTGACTTTCCTTCGACCCCACGGCACACCAAGTGGTGGGGAAGCGTCCACCGACACTTCCCCACCACATTGGCCGTGCGGCACTATCCCGAGTAGGCCCCACTGAGCAGGATCTGCTTGAATTCGGTGAACTCGAGGATCCCCTCGGCACCGCATTCGCGACCCCACCCGGACTGCTTGACGCCGCCGAAGGGCTCGGTGAGCGAGCAACCCGCGAGATTGAGCGCCACTCCACCCGACCGGATACGCTTCGCGATTTCGAGTGCCGTGTCCCGGTTCTGCGCATAGACCGACGCGGCGAGACCGAATTTGGTGTCGTTCGCGATCCGAACCGCATCATCGAGGTCGTCGTAGGCGATCACGACGGTGATCGGGCCGAAGACCTCTTCCTGGGCGATCTCCATGTCGCTGGTGACGTCGCGCAGCAGAGTCGGCGCGAAGTAGTAGCCGCGTTCGAGACCGTCCGGCCGCTTGCCGCCGGCCGCAACCACCGCGCCCTCTTCGAGCGCCTTGGCCAGCATCCGTTCGGTCCGTTCGACGGAACGTTTGTTGGCCAGCGGACCCAGATCGGTGTCCGGGTCGAAGGGATCGCCGACCTTGATGGCATCGAACGCCGCGGCGAGCTTGGCAACGACTTCGTCGTAACGCTTGCGGGAGACAAGAATTCGCGACAGCGCAACGCACACCTGCCCACAGCCGCCGGTGGCGCCGGGGACGAGGGTCGCCAGCACCTCGTCGATGTCGACGTCGTCGGCAATGATGGCCGGCGACTTCCCGCCGAGTTCGAGGGCGGTTCGGGCCAGGCGTTGCGAGGTCTGCTCGACCACTTCCTTGGCCACTGCAGTGCCCCCGGTCATGTGGACCATGTCGATTCCCGGGTGCTGCACGAGATGCTTGCTGGTCTCGAGCTCCGCAGCGAGACCGCTGATGACTCCGGCCGGGAACCCGGCCGCCTTGGCGGCATCCATGATCAGGCGGGAAGTCAGCTGCGATTCGGGAGCGAATTTCACGATCACGGGACACCCGGCGAGCAGTGCCGGGATTACTTTCATGCCCATCAGCGGCACCGGTCCGTTGTAGGTCAGGATCGCCAGGACCGTTCCGATCGGTTGATGCTGGACCAGCACCTCACTGGTGGCGTTGGTGCGGATCTCTTCCCACGGAAGGGTAGGCGCGATGTCGATCGCATGACCCCAGATCGCACTGCCGGCACCCGAATTGATCATCTCGCCGTGCGCGCGGGTGTATCCGGACTCGATCATCCAGGCATGATTCAGCGCGTCCAACCGGGCTTCGAGCTCGTCGGCGAAGCTGCGGCAGATTCGTGCCCGCTCCTCGACGGGCATGCTCGGCCAGGGACCCTGATCGAACGCCGCCCGCGCCGCCGCGACGGCGGCGTCCGCGTCCGCCGTGGTGGGCGAGGGAACCGTGGCCACGACCCGTTCGGTCGAGGGCATGACCACGTCGATGGTGCCGGCGCCAGTGGGTGTGACCCACTCACCGGCGATGAACACCTTGTCGAGTTCGGGAATGGTGACGTCGAGCTCGTCGGTGGTCGCGATTGTTGTCATCAGAACCTCTCGGATTCGCGTGAGATGAAGTGCATCCCTGTGATCGGAATAACACTATAACGTATCTAACATAGATATGTTTTAGAAGTCAATGACGACGCCGTGTGGCCGGACGGCGAGCCTGTGACTCAGATCTCGACAACCCCAAGGGCGGTCTGTAAGGTAGATAACATAATCCTATTTAATCCCGCACCGTCAACCAAGGAATGTGCCCATGACCACCGCGTATGCAGAAGCTCAGACCACCGAAAAGAAGCAATCGTTGGCGATCATCGACTCAGACGTCCATCCCTACATGGAGAACGGGCTCGCGACTCTCGTGCCCTACATGAGCACGGCGTGGCAGAAGCGCATCGGCAGCGGATTGGGCGGCGGCCACACCGTTGCATCTCAGTTCCACCTGCCGTTGGACTACCTGTACATCAACTCCTCCGGGGGGATGCGCGCCGACACCGCCCGCCCCGGCATGTCCCCGGCAACCGATCCTGCCTTCACCGCCGCGCAGCTACTCGACGGAGCCGGCATCGACCGCGCGATTCTGCTGGCCGGACACCTGCTCGGACTGGGCGCCATGCCCGACCCGCAGGTCGCAGCCACCATCGCGTCGGCGTACAACGACTGGATGTGCGAGCGGTGGCTCCAGTTCGACCAGCGGTACCGCGGCGGCCTCGTCATCGCCCCCCAGGATCCCGAGCTCGCCGTCAAGGAGATCGACCGGATGGCCGATCGCCCCGGAATCGTCGAGATCTTCATGCCGCTGCACGAAATCCTCATGGGCGAGAAGCATTACTACCCGATCTACGAGGCCGCGCAGCGCCACGGGCTCCCCATCTGTGTGCACCCCAGTGGCACCGAGAACGTCTACGCGCGCGCCCCCAGGATGGCAGGCACTCCGACGTACTACATCGAATGGCACGCCCTGCTCGGCCAGATTCATCAGGCGAACACCGCGAGCCTGCTGTGCCACGGTGTCTTCGAACGCTTCCCGGAGCTGAAGGTGGTCATCGCGGAAGGCGGAATCGCGTGGATCGCGGAGCTCGCCTGGAAGCTCGACGCCGACTGGCACGGGCTGCGCGACGAGATCCCCTGGGTCAAGCGGCACCCGAGCGACTACCTCAACGAGAACATGCGGTTCACCACACAGCCGTTCGTCGAACCGCCCAAGCGCGAGCACCTGACCTCGCTGATGGACATGATCAACGCGGAGAAGGTGCTCATGTTCAGCTCCGACTACCCGCACTGGAACTACAACGACCCCACCAACGCCCTCGCCGGCCTGCCGGAGGAACTCCAGCGCCGGATCATGTTCGACAATCCACGGGAGTTTTACGGTGACCGCATCAACTGATTGGGATCCCACGGTCATGAATCTGCTGCTGACTGCAAACGACGACGAAGTCGATCTCGACCTCGTCGTGCACAACCGACGGATGCTGACGCCGGACATCGTGGCGTTGGAACTTCGGGCGAATGATGGTGCGCTGCTGCCCTCGTGGGCTCCAGGCGCACACGTCGAGATGAACCTCGACAACGGGCTGTCCCGGCAGTACTCACTGTGCGGAGATCCGGCCGATCGTCAGACCTGGACCGTTGCGGTGCTGCGTGAACCGAACAGCCGGGGAGGATCCTCCTATATCCACGAGGAACTGTCCACGGGAGCGAAGATGCAGTGCCGGGGCCCGCGCAACAACTTCCCGATCGAGGCCGCGACCGAATACAAGTTCGTGGCCGGCGGCATCGGCATCACCCCGATGCTGCCCATGATCGGTGCTGCGGAGGCATCCGGCACCCCCTGGACGCTCCTGTACGGCGGGCGCTCACTCGAATCGATGGCCTTCCAGAACGAACTGGCGCGCTTCGGCGACAAGGTCCGCCTCCACCCGCAGGACACCCACGGGCTGCTGGACCTGGCAACCGAACTGGCCGACCCCGGGCCCGGGGCCGCGGTCTACTGTTGCGGTCCCGAGCCGCTGCTGGCCGCGATCGAGAACCACTGCGAATCGACCTGGCCTGTGGATGCGCTACACGTGGAACGGTTCCGCGCCGATCTGCCGGACCTGGCGGATGCCAGTCCAATCGAGGTCGAACTGGCCCAATCGGGGATGACGCTGACGGTACCGTCCGACAAGAGCATCCTCGAGGTGTTGACCGAAGCCGGTGTCGAGGTGGATGCCTCGTGTGAGGAAGGCACCTGCGGAACCTGCGAAGTGATGGTGCTCGAGGGCACTCCGGAGCATCACGACGTGGTGCTCACCGAAAGTGAGCGCGAGAGCGGCGAGTGCATGATGATCTGCGTCTCACGCGCCAAGAGCAAATTCCTCAAGTTGGACCTGTGAAAATCGTTGCACGGCAATCAGTGGGCTCTGAACGTCCCGGATTCGGAGTCGACAATGCCCGGCTGGACAAGGAAAACTAATGGCCTTTGAACTGGATCAGAAGTACCTCGCTATTCGCGACGAAGCGGCCGCGGTCGCGGCCGCGGCCGAACCATTCGCCGTCGAGGCCGACGCGATGAGCACTGTGCACGAGGGCATGCGGAAGGTGCTGACTGCCAGCAGCCTGTACGACCTGACTGTGCCGGCCAGGTGGGGAGGGCGGTTCGAGACCGTCGACCCGCTTGCGGTGTGCGTCGTGCGGGAGGTTCTGATGGGTACCTCGGCGCACCTGGACTCGCTCTTCGCGCTGCAGGGTATCGGCAGCTTCGGACTGGCTCGGGCCGGTAGCGACAAGCTCCGCGACGAGTGGCTGCCCAAGGTCGCGTCCGGCGAGGTCCTCGCCGGACTCGGGCTGACGGAGCAGGACGCCGGCTCGGATTTGAAGAACATCGTCACCGAGGTTCACCGGGACGGTGAACGCCTGGTGCTGAACGGCAACAAGTCCTTCATCTCCAACGGCGGCGCGGCCGGCTTCTACTGCGTGCTGGCCCGGGAGGACCAGGGCCTGAGCCTGTTCCTCGTCCCGGCGGACGCATCGGGCCTGACGATCACACCCACCCCGGAGATCATTGCTCCCCATATCCTGGCCGAGCTCACGTTCGACGACGTCGAGGTGAACGAGGACAACCGCATCGGCGAAATCGGCAAAGGTCTCGAGCACGTGCTCGCCACCCTGGCGGTGTTCCGCGTCTCGGTCGCGGGAGCATCGATCGGCCTCGCTCAGTCGGCGCTGGACGAGGCGGCCCGGCACGCGGGGACACGAGTGCAGTTCGGGCGCCCGCTCGCCAAGCTCGGGGCAGTCGCCGACATGCTCGGCGCGTCCTGGGCCGAACTCGAAGCGGCCCGCCTCCTGACCTACAAGGCCGCCGACATGGCGCGGGCAGACCCGGCGGCATCTCTGCACTTCAGCTCCATGGCGAAACTGGTCGCCAGTGAGACAGCCGGCCGCATCACCGACCGCGCCGTGCAGATCTCCGGCCGCTTCGGGCTCGTTCGCGACTCCAAGCTCGAGCGACTCTACCGCCAGGCCCGCCCCATGCGGATCTACGAGGGCTCCTCGGAAATCCTCCGCCTCGGCATTTCCAAGACGCTCGTGAACAACGTCCTCGCCGACGGAGCCGCCCAGGCAGCGACGACCCCGGAAGGAGCCCGACGATGAGCACCGACACCGCGCATCAGGCCGTCATCATCGACGCGGTCCGGTCACCGGTCGGCCGCGGGCACGCCGAGAAGGGCGTTCTCCGGGACGTGCACCCCGCCGACCTGCTCGGACAGTGCTACGAAGGTGTCCTGCAACGAGCGGGCATCGATCCGGCCACCGTAGACAACGTCATCACCGGATGCGCCAACCAGATCGCGCAACAGTCCTCCGGAATTGCCCGCACCGCCTGGTTGCAGAAAGGCCTTCCGGCCACGACGGGCGCAACGACGGTGGACATCCGGTGCGGCTCCAGCCAGCAAGCAGCCCACTTCGCGGCGTCCTCCATCACGGCCGGCATCGATCGTGCCGTGATCGCCGCCGGGATCGAGCACATGGGCCGCAACGGTTTCCGCGTCCACCACGGTTCGCAGGAGCAGTGGGGACAAGCGTTCACCGAGGAACTGACGTCACGTTACCCGTTGGTGTCGCAAGGCATAGCCGCCGAGCGGCTGGCCGATCGCTATCAGATCAGTCGCGCCGAAATGGACGAGTTTTCCGCCCGGTCCCATCAACGCGCCGCCGCGGCTGTCCGGGACGGACACCTGGCCCGGGAGATCCATCCGATCGAGGTCGACGGCACCAAGGTCGACGCCGACCAGGGCATCCGGCCGGAGGCGACAGCGGAGTCGCTGGCAGCCCTGAAACCGGTCTTCGCGGACGACGGAAAAGTAACCGCCGGCAACTCGTCTCAGATCTCCGACGGAGCCGCCGCCGTCCTGCTCACCAGCGCCCGGTTCGCGCAGGAAAACGGACTCCGGCCGCGCGCACGCGTGGTGGACCAGGTAGTTCTCGGGGTCGACCCGGTCGATATGCTGACCGGCCCCATCCCTGCGACCACACGTATCCTCGAACGTAACAACCTGAGCATCCGCGACATCGACGCCATCGAGATCAACGAGGCGTTCGCCTCCGTCGTGCTCGCCTGGCAGCGCGAATTCCAGCCCGACATGGACCGCGTCAACTCCTGGGGCGGTGCCATCGCGATCGGGCACCCGTTGGGCACCACCGGGGCCCGGCTACTCACCACGATCGTCAACCGGTTGGAAAACACCGACACCCGCTTCGGCCTCGTCACGATGTGCTGCGGCGGAGGCCTCGGCACCGCCACATTGATCGAACGGATCTGACCCACCACCCCCACCGTTCCCTCCGACGGAAACGGTCTCATCGCACAACTGGAGCACCACAATGACACGCCACGTGATCGGCAAACTGGACGAATTTCCCGACGAGACCCGCCGCGTCGTCGACATCGACGGCGTGGAGATCGCCGTCTTCAACGTCGGCGGCGCCTTCCACGCGATGCGCAACGCATGCCCCCACAAGGGCGCCTCGCTGTGCACACTCCCTCCCACCGGCATGATGCTCGAAAGTGCACCCGACGTCTACGAATGGGGACGTGACGGTGAGGTCGTGCGGTGTCCTTGGCACGGTTACGAATTCAACCTGTCCGACGGCAAGTCGGTCATCGCCCCAAAGCTCAAACTGCGCGCCCGCGTCTACAACATCGACATCGAGGGTGAAGAAGTGGCGCTCTACGTCTGACCCAGCAGGAACATTCGGGCACATGCGATCCGGGCCGGTGACAACCGGCCCGGATCGCTTTGTGATTTCTCCACACATCTCGAATGGGAATCGAAACGGCCCTGGTTCGATCTCTGCGCGAGATCGAACCAGGGCCGCCGGTGACGAGGAGCAGATGCCTCGCCGGAAGGCTCACATGACGAGGACCCCGCGTTCCGCGATCTTGTGTTCGGCAAGATCCTGAAGCGCCTGGTTGACGTCGTCGAGACTGTAGCGCGTGGCGTCGGCGTTGATTCCGTGTTCCTTCCACAGGCTGATGACCGAAGCCAAGTCGGCACGCGACCCGAGCGAGCTCGTACCCACCTGCACTTGCTGGTTCGGGTTCGTGTAGCCGAAGGGCAGAGTGCCGCCGCCGATTCCGACCAGGACGATCGCACCGCAGGGCGCGGTGACGCCGGCAGCGAGGGCGAGCGTGCTGTCCACTCCGACGAAGTCGATGACCGCGTCGACACCGAGGCCGTCACCGGACACGTTCAACAGCTGGCCGACAGCATCGTCGGATGTGGAATCCACCGCCATGGAAGCCCCGATCGTGAGAGCGTGTTCGCGTTTGCCTGCGTCGATGTCCACAGCGACAATCCGTGCCGACGTGAGAGCCGACAAGTATTTGATCGCGAACTGACCCAGTCCCCCGGCCCCGATCACGGCCACGCTTCGATCGGATTCGATCAGTCTGTCCAGGACCTTGGAGACCGCCCCGTAGGCGGTCAGTCCGGCGTCGGTCAACGGCGCCGCCTCCACGGGGTCCAGGTCTCCGAGCGGAACGAGGTGCCGGGCGGCAGGAACGAGTAGGTAGTCCGCCCACCCTCCCGGCTGGGTCACGCCGACATAGCTGACGTTCGGGCAGATGTGCTCATGACCGGCCCTGCACACGCGGCAGGTGCCATCACCCCACCCCGGCCATACCGCTACGGCATCCCCCACCTCGAAGTCGGTCACGCCGTCGCCGAGCGCATGCACGTATCCGGTATTTTCGTGCCCGAGTGTCCATGGAAAATACGGCACGGAGGGCATTCCGGGTCCGGCGTTCTGGATAGTGACGTCCGAGTGGCACACACCGGACGCCGCGATTTTCACCACGACCTGCCCCGGCCCCGGCGTGGGGTCCGGGATCTCCTCGACGACGAGATCAGAGCCGGTGGACGGCAGTCGAGCAGCGCGCATGGGAATCCTTCCTTCGTATGGTGTTTGTTGCGGCAACCGTCGACATTCAGGCAGTGAACCGGTACCGGGCCAGACCCCGCACCCAGTAGGACGGCATCCACTCGGGATCCGACTCCAGCGGCTGCAGATCGGGGAAGCGTGTCAGCAGTCCGCTGACGGCCTTCGCGCACATCATGCGGCCGAGCGGTGCACCGATGCAGTGGTGCGCGCCGGTGGCGAAGGACAGATGCTTGTTGAGGTTGGGCCGGTCGAGGATGAACCGCTCCGGCTCGTCGAACACCGTGTCGTCGTGGTTGGCCGACGCGAGGTACGCGAACACCATGGATTCCGCCGGGATCGTGACGCCGGCGACCTCGACGTCGCGCGTGGAGGTCTGGAAGACCATCTGCACGGGCGAGTTCTGACGCAGCGTCTCCTGGACGGCTGCCAGAGCCCGGGTCGGATCGCGCCGCACCTCGGCCAGGATGTCCGGGTGCGTGAACAGGTTGTAGATCGTCGAGCTGATCAGGTGGGACGGCGTCTCGGAGCCGCCGAACTGCATCAACGCGACCAGACTCAAGATTTCGGTGGCGGTGAGGGTCTGGCTTTCTTCCTCGGCGCGAACAAGATCCGAGACCAGATCGGTCCCTGGATGGGTTCGACGGTATTCGATCTGCTCGGTGAAGTAGGCACGGAGTTCGGCGACGCTCTTGCTGATCTGGTCGAGCTCGTCCTGGGGAAGAACTCCGCGGCTGGGCGACTTCAACAGATCCATCGTCCAGCGCTTGAAGTCCTCCCGCACGTCCGGGTCCTCGACGCCGAGCAGGTCCGCGGTGACGTTGACCGGGACGTAGGCGGCGAAATCCGACACCAGATCGAATTCCGAACGCTTGTTCTCCAGGTTGTCGAGCAACCTGTTGACCACGGCATCGACCTTCGGCTCCATGGACTTGATGGCACCCGGCCGGAAGCCGGCGTTGGCCAGGCGGCGGATGCGTGAATGCTCCGGCGGGTCCGTGGCGATGATGGACTTCACCTCGGGGACGGGATCGAACTCACCGAATGCGCTCGTGGTGAAATCCTTGGCGGAGAATGTTTCCGGATGCTTGAAGGTGCTCTCCACATCGGCGTACCGGAAGATTCCCCACGCGCCGACCGACTCGAGATACTGCACCGGCGCGTTCTGGCGAAGTTCCTTGTAGAAGGGGTAAGGGTTCTGCTGAACCAGGTAGTCGAGCGGATCGAAACCGGTGGCGGTTGTCACCATAACCTCCAAATCAGGACCGGCAGACTCTTGTGAGTCGTGCTCGGACGGTTCGTTCTGTGACGCACAACACGTACTGAAATAACGTAACCATAATCATGTTATCTGCGCAAGGTCGGAGCGCATTTCGAAGGAAACAAATATTGGAATCCTCAGCGGGGAACGTGCTTTCGCACCCCGCGGCTGGACAGCACCACTCCTAAGGAACCGACTGGAAGTCGATTTGCCGCTCTGCCAGACGGCTTCGGTCCGAGACACGAGTCGTGTCCCGGACCGAAGATCGCGATTCGGCCTTGGTGCCGATCAGGATGAAATTTTCAACAACCGCGCCAAATTGAGCCCGAGGATGTTGTCGACGTCGCTGTCGGGTAGACCCAGCTCACGCACGGCCTGGATCTCCCGCCCCTGATCCGCCATCGGCCAGTCCGAGGCGAAGATGATCCGCTCGGGACCATGCGCCTCGATCGCCTTCCGTACGTCGGCGGGGTTGAGCTCGGCAAGGCTCGGCGGCCACGAGGTGTCCAGGTAGACCGGCAGTCCGACGACCGTGTCGACCGCCGCCTGGAACTGACGGTAGCCGCCGAAGTGGCAGGCGATGACGTCGAGCCTGGGGAATTTGCGGATCAGTTCTGCCAGCATCGATGGGCTACAGACACCTTCCGAACTGGCAGTGGAGATGGAACCGATGTGAATGATGACTGCGAACTCCCCTTGCATGGCGTCGAACAGTCGGTCCATGCGCGGGTCGTCGAGAGCGTACTTCTGGAAGAAGGGGTGGATTTTCACTCCCTTCAGACCGTGCCGGCGAAGGCTCTCGACGTTCTCTTCCGCCGACAGCTCGGGATGAACGGACCCGACTCCGATGAAGTAGTCGGGATCGAGTGATCCGGAGAACTTGTTGGCTTTGTCCACGGCCGCGCCGTCGTTCGCGACGGCCAAGCAGACCGAGCGGTCGATCCCGGCTGCGGCCATGGATTCCTTGAGGCCGCTCGCGGTGCCGTCACCGCGACGT
This sequence comes from Rhodococcus pseudokoreensis, assembly GCF_017068395.1. Lineage (NCBI taxonomy): Bacteria > Bacillati > Actinomycetota > Actinomycetes > Mycobacteriales > Nocardiaceae > Rhodococcus > Rhodococcus pseudokoreensis. The sequence goes on from NZ_CP070619.1 coordinate 3,209,076, forward strand.
TCGAGATCCGGTACCGATCCGGCGAGGGCGCGTTTGGCGACCGCGTCCGGCCACATGTGCGTATGTGCGTCGATGATCATGGGGAAACCTCTCAGAGCCGGCTGACCTCGCCGCCGTCGATGACGGCGACCGAACCGGTAACGAAATCGGACAATGGGGACGCCAGGTATGCCACCAGCGGACCGAACTCCGCGGGGTCGCCCATACGGCCGGCAGGGATCTTCCTCAGTCGCTTCGCGAGCACGTCCGGCGAGTCGGTGACAGCACTCTGCGCGTCCGTGGTGAAAGCACCGGGGGCGATGGCGTTGACCTGGATGCCTTTCTTTGCCCACTCGCCTGCGAGCGCTTTGGTGAATTGCACGAGCGCGCCCTTGGACGACGAGTACGCCACCAACGTCGGCTTTCCCTTGAGCCCGGACGTGCTCGCGATGTTGATGATCTTGCCGGACCCCTGCGGGAGCAGGTGCTGTGCCGCCGCACGGGTCAACACTGCGGGCGCGCGCACGTTGACGTCGAAGACCTCGTCCCACAGCTTCTGAGGCTGCTCGTCGAAACGCCCGGCCGGGGCGATACCGGCGTTGTTGACGACGATGTCGAGGCGACCGAACACCTCGACCGCAGTGTCGGCGAGAGCCGCCACCGCATCCATGTCGCGCATGTCGCAGGTCTGCACCGCGGTGCGGTCAGGGTAACGACCGTGCAGGTCTTCCAGCGCCTCCCGCGTACGTGCAACCAACAGGACGGACGCGCCTTCCTGTATCAGGGCTTCGGCCGCCGCCCAACCTAGTCCACGGCTTGCGCCCGTCACGATCGCGACCTTTCCGCGAAGCTGGAGGTCCATTGATCCCATCCCTTTCGGTGCTGAAGTGCCTCGGCGCAACCACATGTACGGGAAGCACCGTCGCCGTGCCCTTGCCAGGCAACGAAATTATAATTATATTTGCCATATTAAACGTCAAGCGGTGCCGGCGCCAGACCCACTTCGACCCGGCGAGAGGCGCCACGATTCGGCGGCCGATGACACCCACCACACCTCACGAAAGGCAAGGAACCTATGAGTGTCCCGATGACTGTCGAGGAGACCACCCTTTCCCCTGCGCCCGCCGGGGACATCTGGAAGCTGTGTGGCGCCCCCGCCTCGATCGCCGAGTGGTCTCCCGCCGTAGGGAAGTCATGGATGGACGGCGATGTGCGCCACGTCGAACTCACCGGAGCCGGACAGGCGCGGGAACGAATCACCGAGCACGATGACGCGGAACGCTACTACACCTACGACTACGTGGACGGCCCGCTCGTACTCGATGCGATGTCCTCACGGTTCGCGGTGCACTCCACGGCCGACGGCGGATCGAGGATCGTGTGGTCCGCGCAGTTCGCAGCCGTCGACGACGCGCAAGGTGCCGAGCTGGCCCAAGCAGTGAGCGGCATGTACCAGGCAGGCTTGACCAGTCTCGCCGCGCTGGTGGCAGCGAGTCCGTCGTGACGTCGCCGGTCCGGCGCCGTGTGCGTCGCGCCTGTTCTGGAAGGAGCTCCCGGTGAGCAAGACTCGACTGATCCCGCCCGCCGTCGACGATCCGAGCGAATACGATGCGCTTCGCGCCGAGGTGCGTGGCTTCCTCCGCGAGTGTCTCGACGACGCAGTATTCACACCGGGAGTCGACACCTGGCTCACCGGGTGGAACCCCGCGTTCACGCGCTTGCTGGCCGAACGCGGATGGATCGGCATGGCCATTCCCACCGAATACGGGGGACACGGACGGTCGCACCTGGAGCGATTCGCCGTGACCGAGGAACTTCTGGCCGCAGGCGCCCCGGTCGCGGCCCACTGGATCGCGGACCGGCAGATCGCTCCATCACTGTTGAAATTCGGCACCGAACAGCAGAAGCACCGGTTCCTCCCTGCCATCACGAGGGGCGAGTGCTTCTTCGGCATCGGCATGAGTGAACCCGACTCCGGATCGGATCTGGCGAGCGTTCGCACGAAAGCCGTTCGTGTCGAGGGCGGCTGGAGAGTCACCGGAACCAAGGTGTGGACGTCCGGCGCTCACCGCGCGGACGCGTTCATCGCTCTCGTCCGGACATCACCGAAGGACCCGGACGCCCGGCACGCCGGCCTCAGCCAACTCATCATCGAGCTGAGGTCACCGGGAGTCGACATCAGGCCGATCATCTCGATGGGGGGAAGCCATCACTTCAACGAGGTGATACTCGAGGATGTTTTCGTTCCCGACGAGATGGTACTCGGCCGGATCGGTGACGGCTGGCGGCAAGTGACGTCCGAACTCGCCTACGAGCGCAGCGGTCCGGAACGCTTTCTGTCGACCTTCGCCCTACTCGCCGAAACGGTGGAACAGGTCCGCACCGAACGAATTCGGGGCGACGGCGACCTGGGTCGCCTCACTGCCCGAATTGCAGGACTGCACCAGATGTCCTCCGCCGTCGCGGGCGCCCTGCACCGCGGCGAGCCCGCAGACAGCGCGGCCGCCGCCGTCAAACTGCTGGGCACCGCCACCGAAGGCGACATCGCCGACTACGCGGATGTCCTCATGAATCGCGACGCCCGCGGCCTCGACGCCGACCTCTTCACCGGCCTCGTCGACCAAGCGATCGTCCAACGACCCGGCTTCACCCTGCGGGGCGGCACCAATGAAATCCTCGAGGGTGTTGTCGCACGAGAACTAGGACTGCGCTGATGAACACACATACGACGGTCGATCCGGATCTCGTCGAGATGATGGAATCGGTCTTCGCGACCCATCGCACTGCCCTTCCGCACCCGGGAGACGCCGCAGCATTCGATCCCAAGCTGTGGGCGGTACTCGGCGATCTCGGTCTCGCGCGGCTGACCGGGGGCGAATCCCATGGTGGCAGCGGTGCTGACTGGCACGCCTCCGCGGTGCTGCTCGCCGCCGCCGCCGCAGCGGCCGTCCACGTCCCCATTGCCGAACATGACCTGTTGGCCGGATGGCTTCTCGAGACGGCGGGCCTTCCCATGGACGGTCGCTTGCGAACAGCCCTCCTGCTCACCGACCCACGGGAGGCGAGTGTGGTGCCGTGGGCACGCGACGCCGAATTTCTGGTGGCTCTTCGCCGCACCGAATCATCGTGGATGGTCTCCGACATCGCCAGAGAACGGGCGACCATCACCACGGCGCAGAATGTTGCCGGCGAGCCGCGGGACCGCGTCACAATCGACGTCGACAATGCGCACTGGACCACAGTCCCGCACCACGTCGCCGAGACCTATATCCTGCGAGGGGCCCTCGCCCGCGTCTTGCAAACGTGCGCGGCGATGGAACGGATCGTCGAGTTGTCGATAGAGCACGCGTCCAGCCGCGTCCAGTTCGGTCGGCCGCTGGCCAAATTCCAGGCAGTACAACGCCTGGTCACCGAAATCGCCTCCGAGACCGCGCTCGCTCGCGCCGCCGCAGACTCGGCGGTCGCCCGAGTCGAGCGAGAGGGTTGGAACACATCCGGCGCTGCCTTCGGCGTCGCGGTTGCCAAGTCCTGCGCCGGTCATGCCGCCTCGACAGTGGTCCGCAGTGCCCATCAGGTCCACGGCGCCATTGGCACGACACATGAGCACGAACTCCACCGGTACACCCTGCCTGTGCTCGCATGGCGCTCGGAGTTCGGATCCGTTTCGCAGTGGGATCAGTTGCTCACCCGAACCGCGGTCGACGCAGGACGGGATCAGGCATGGAGTTTGATCACCGAGGGACGTCCGGTGCCGGGAGTATCAGACATCATCGGGTAGACGACCGTCGAAAACCGGTTGTGCCGAATCGCTTTCGGCACAACCGGTTCTTTTGACTCAGCGGGGGCAACACCACCTGACGGCGAATGCGAGGATGTCATCGTCGCGATTCGTCGCAACTCTCCTCCGCCGGCGGCCATTCGTCGACCATGTGCAAACCGCGTCCGAGATGCGCGGCGCCGTCGATCTGCAACAGTTGCCCAGTGATCATCCGACCCGCCGGCGACGCGATGAACGCGACGAATTCGGCGACGTCCGCGGTCGGGGTGGGCCTGCCTGCCGGCACCGACTCGGGAACGACGTGATCCCGTAGGGATGACGCAATATCGTCGGGCAGCGAGTCGGAAATCACTACCCCCGGCGCTAGGCAATTGACACGAATGCCGAGATGAGCCCACTCCAGTGCCAGTGTCTTCGTCATCGCCAGCACGCCCGCGCGGGCCGCCAGCGAGTGCGCGAGGCCCACGCTCCCCCGCTCGACACCCGACAGGGAGATGTTCACGATGCTGCCGCCTCGCCGGGCCAGGAACTGCTTGGCTTCGGAGATGACGGTGAATACCGCATTGAGGTTCAGGTCGACCACGGCGCGGAATCCGTTGTCGGAGATCTGGTCTGCCTCAGCGTAGAACTGTCCGCCCGCGTTGTTGACGAGAAGATCGATGCCCAACTCGGCCGACGCCTCGGAGATGATGGATCGAACCTGCGCGCAGTCTCGAACATCGGCCGAGAACCACCGGAAGCTGCCCTGTTCACTTCCCACAAGCTCCGCCGTCCGCTGCAGCGCGGACTCGTTACGACCGATCCCCGTCACCGTCGCCCCGAGCTCGACCAGACGAACGCAAATTTCCTGCCCGATACCGCTTCCGGCGCCTGTCACCACAGCATGAGTGCCTGCGAGGAGCAGCGGTTGCAGCACCTTCACATCGGCGACCTCCCAGGCCCGCCCCGATTGTTGCGGATGCGGCCGATAAGTTCGCATGCCAACTCCCTTCGATCTCGACAGCGATTCCGTGTCGGTTCTGATCACGCCTCGGCAGATGCCGGTCTCGGGTACCAACTAGCCGGAACACAGCATTAGATGCATAACATAATTATGTTTACTGCCAAAAAGGCACTCCGTCAACTCCCGGTCGGGATCAACGTTCAGCCGGCACCCTCGGCGGCGGCGGACTCGACGCCGGGGCAGCACCCATGAGAGAGGGGTCCCGAATGTATGATGAACATATGCCAGGTAAAAAGGTGACGGGGTCGGCTACGGCCAGTAGTCGCACACGCTCCGCTCGCCCGCCTACAACAGGCGAGACCGTCACCCAGATCCTGCCAATGTTCCGGGACGTCACCCCACTGACACGCCTTCCCGCGATGCCCCTCAAACGCGCCGAGATGGTCGCTCAGCGCATCGTGCACATGATTCAGGAACAAGGCCTGAAGCCAGGCGACCCCCTGCCGGTCGAATCGGACATGTACGAAACTTTCGGCGTCGCGAGAAGCACTCTTCGTGAGGCACTACGTGTGCTGGAGCAGCAGGGCGTGATTGTGATCCGCCCGGGCCGAGGAGGCGGGCCCACCGTAGGGCTGCCGGACTCACGGCACCTGGCGAGCACGCTTGCCCTCTTGATGCAGTTCTCGGACACTCCTTTTCGATCCGTGTTGGAGACCCGTGAATACATCGAGCCCATCGCTGCTTCCCTCTGCGCGCAGAACGGTGATGATCGGGTCATCGACGGACTCCGCCAATCGGTCGACGCCATGCGCGCGAACCTCTCCGACGAAGATTCGTTTCTCTACGAGAACCACAGGTTCCACGAGTTGATCGCCGAGGGAGCACGGAATCCGCTGATCTCCTACTTCCTCAATTCGCTCGACTGGATCATCGACGGCGCACGCCTGGGTGTTGTGTACAGCAAGGCCTCACGCAAGCAGGTTGCGGTGATTCACGATGAGATTTGCGAAGCAATCGAAGACGGAGACGGTGACCGCGCACGGGATGCCATGAGCGAGCACATGCGCGACACTCGCGCCTTCTTCGAGCGAAAGCACCCTCAGGTGATGAACCAGGCCTTGACCTGGGAGATGTACGGCCAGTAATCGGCCCGGGCGAGATCGTCTAGGACTCGATGAGAGCCAGCTTGATGGCTTCCTTCGCACCCAACCGCGAGCCTTTGCGGTGCCGCGATCGAAAACCTCGTTCACCCAGGCTGCTGCGAGTCGATGCCTCGCACTCGGTGTGGTGACTGCGAAGTTCCTCGAACAGTAGAGGCGAGCTTCCCACTGCAGATCCAAGCGACTCCGCCGCGCCCAACAGCAAGGCGGCTCGGTCGAAGTCGCTGTTCCGACCAGAAGTCCACGCCAGAACTTCCAGACACAACGCTGTGACGAGCGGCTCGTCGATCAGACGGCAGAACTCCAGGCACTCGCGCATGTATTGCTCTGCGCGAACGGCATCTCCTTGCCTGAGCACCGCGATACCGATACCCCACAGCGAGTACGAGCGGTAAACCGATTCGCCGCGTGCCTCGGTGATGCGGAGTACCTCGTTGTGGCACGCGATCGCCCGCTCGTTGTTGCCACCCAATTCGTAAGCCAGCCCCAGCATCATCAGAATCCATACACGCACCCCGACCTCCGCATGTTCGCCGAAGGTCTGGAGAGCTTCTTCGAGCCGCTCGGACGCCTGCAGCATATTGCCGCTGTAGAGCTCGAGAATTCCCCTGGCGTGGGCAATTCGGGCATCACTGACGGGATCTGACATCTCGGCGACCAGCAACTCCCCCTGGGAGACAAGGTTCGAACCGGCTGAAAGATCGCCCTGCAGTTCAGCGAGCACACTGTTGGCGTACAGGGCTTTGACTCGATCTGCCGACGCGCACACAGGTCGTGTTTCCAGGGCGCGATCGAGCCAGAATCTCCCCTCACTGAGCAGGTTGCGGGAAAGCCAGAACGGAAACAGTGCCGCCGTAATCTCGAGCGCGGACCCGTTCATTCGTTCGTCGGACTCGAGTACCGCGAACTCGATCGCCTCACGAAGATTCGACTGTTCCCGGCCGAGTCGGGCGATCCATTCGAGTTGCCTGGCGCTGATCCAATCGCTCTCGGCATCGAGTACCAACTGGCGATACCAATCATGATGCCGACGCCGAAGTTTCGCGTGATCGCCGGATTCGCGGGCTTTCACTCGCCCGAATTCACGGATCGTCTCCAACATTCGGAATCCGACCGCGTTTCCGTGCTCCTCCCGGATGAGAATCGACTTGTCGACGAGCGAGAAGATGCCGTCGAGCAGCTCGTCTCGATCGATCTCCTCGCAGATGCCCTCTGCCGCGTCGAGTTCGATGATGCCGACGAACACCGACAGCTTGATCCATATCTGCCGTTCCAGCACCGAACACAGGTCGTAACTCCACTCGACGCAGAGGAGAAGGGTGCGCTGACGAGCCGGTGCCGCACGGTTTCCATGGGTGAGCAGCTTGTATCGGTCGGTCAGCCGCTGAGCAATCTGCGCGAGGGACATCGCCCGCAACTGCGCAGCCGCCAATTCGAGGGGTAGGGGCAGGCCGTCGAGTTGACGGCAGATTTGCACAACGGTGTCGATGTTGTCATCGGATAGCTCGAATCCCGGCACCGCGTCGGCGGCACGTTCCTCGAACAAAGCGACTGCGTCGTAGTTCGGTGATGCCATCAATGCGGGCTCATGGTCCACGGCGGGAGTACTCAGGGATGGCACCCGCAAGACGGACTCACCGGCAATGTTCAGAGGCTCGCGAGTCGTCGTCAGGATCGAGACCTCGGGGCAGGTTCGAAGAATCGTCTCTGCAAATCGCGCTACCGGCGCTATCACGTGCTCGCAGTTGTCCAGCACGATCAGCAACTTCCGATCGATCAGAAACTGGACGATCTCGTCCATCGGATCCGTGTGACCAGTTCGCAAACCGAGGGCTCTGGCGATTACGTCGATGAGGACGGACTCATCCAAGACTTCGCCGAACTCCGCCAGCCAGACACCGTGCGGAAACGTCTTCCGCATATCAGCGGCGAGCCGCAGCGCGAGCCGTGTTTTCCCGACTCCTCCGATCCCCGTCAACGTCACGAGCCGCGCGGTGTCGAACATAGATTTCGCGTCGGACAGCTCGACCTGGCGGCCGACGAAGCTGGTCAACTCCAGGGGCAGATTTCCGGCGCGACTCTGACGCGCGGTTCGGCGGCCTGTGTCCTCGGCGGACTCTGTCGAACCGGCATCGCGTCGCCCGAGCGGCGCCACTGGCTGCTCCCCCAGGAGCGCCATCTCATCGACGTCCATGCCGTTCCGCGCTTGGACGGCGCGTAGTTCGTCACCGAAGTCGACAGCGGTGCCGGGACGGTCATGAGGATCGCGTGCCATGGCGTGTTCGATCACTCCGGCGATATCGTCCGGAATTCCGTGTTCGCGCAGGTCGGGAAGAGGATTCCGCGCGATCCGGACGAATTGCGCCACGACCTTCTCTCCTGATCGGCGTTCGAACGCCGCGTGGCCTGTCAACGCGCAGAAGAGGGTCGCGCCGATGCTGTAGATGTCCGACGCCGGGGTCGGTGGATCACCTCTGAGGATCTCCGGAGCCGCAAACGCAGGCGAAGCCGTAATCGTGTCTTTCGCAGTCTCGAACCCGCCCACGATGTGCGCGATTCCGAAGTCGGTGAGCGCCGGCTCGCCGTAGCTCGAAAGCAAGATATTACTGGGCTTGATATCGCGGTGCAGGATCCCGAGCCGATGAGCGGTCTCCACCGCACCGGCGATTCGGACCCCGACTCTCAACACCTGATCGGGACGTAGTGGACCGTCGTCCCGGATCAATGTTTCCAACGAGTCCAACGGGTGATAGGGCATGACGATGAAGGGGTGCCCGCTCGATGTGGAACCCACCTGGAGGACATTCACGATGTTCGGGTGGCCGGTCAGGCGACCCATCGCACGCTGCTCGCGGAAGAATCGGGCCCGATTCTCGTCGTCGATCGAACCGGTGAGTACTTTGACCGCGACCGTTCGGTCCAAGGAGGGTTGCAGACACCGATAGACCACTCCGAATCCACCACTGCCGATCTCGTGAGCCTCCGTCAATCCGACCGCACTCAGATCACGTTTCATGGTGTCGTCTTGCCGTGTCTTCAACCGACCATCCTCAACCATCACACCAGTCACAGTCTTGCGAGTTTGCTGCGACGACGTGAGATCGTCGTCACAACATCACTGTGAATCTACCCTCTGATGGAAACCGCGACGGTCCTCGCCGATCGCACCGGTGACGTCGGTAGCCGCATCGAGGATCGGGCAGTCTGCCTCGAGACGCGCGGTCGGTCACCTTTGGGACAGCTCACCCGATACCGCCGAGTTCGCGGGTACCCCGCCCTAGACTCGGCCCATGGGAAGGACCGACCGCGCCAGCCGGGTGATCGCGGCATCGCCGACGACCGTGTTTGACGCCCTGCTCGATCGGGAATCCGTCGAGGCCTGGTTGCCGCCGGAGGGCATGCGGGGCCGGATCGAGCGGTGGGACCCTCGGCCCGGTGGCGGGTTCCGGATGGTCCTCACTTACCTCGATGCCGCCGACAGTCCCGGCAAGAGTTCGGCGGCGACGGATGTCGTCGACGTCGGGTTCGCCGACCTGGTGCCGGCGGAGCGGGTGGTGCAGCAGGCCGTGTTCGAGGCCGACGACCCGTCGTTCGCGGGCACCATGACGATGACGTGGCAACTGACCGCCACCGGTGACGGAACCGAGGTGACCGTCACCGCCACCGACGTGCCACCCGGCATCGACCAGACGGACCACGAGGCCGGCATCGCGTCCTCTTTGGCCAACCTGGCGTCGTACGTCGAAACGTCAGATCGCCGCTGAGGCGGGTTCCCGCCGATAACACAGAGCGAGCAACTCGCCCAGGTCGGCTTCCGGCCGCGCCCGGAGTACACGAGCGAGCTTGTTGTAGTACGTGTTCCGGGACATTCCGAACGTGACGAACACGTCCTCGGCGCTGGGGCCGCCGAACGGCGCCCACGTCCGGCCGAACGCGATCAGCTCGTCACCGACCTTCTCTGCCATCACCCGGTGACCGTCGCGGCGCTGCGCGCGCGTTGGAGGGTGTCGACGGCGAGAGCGACGGACTCGCGCTGGCCGAGGGTGTAGTCCTCGTTCTCGATCGAGAGCGGTCCGGAGTAGCCCGCGTCCCGGAGCGCGTCGACGAACGCGGCCCAGAATTCGACTCCCCCGGAATGACCGGTGCCGACCGCCACGTAGTTCCAGGCCCGCTCCCCGGTCCGCTCGTTGGGGGTGGTCTCGAGCCGTGACGCGACGGCGGCACGGTCTTCGATGCGGGTGTCCTTGGCGTGCACGTGGTGGATCGCACCGGTGAGCGCGCCGATCGCGGCGATCGGATCGGCTCCCATCCACATCAGATGGGACGGATCGAAATTCGCGCCGAGAGTGTCGCCGACGGCATCACGCAGGCGCAGCAGTCCCGGCACGCTGTATACGAGTTGGTTGGCGTGCATCTCGATCGCCAACCGGACCCCGCGCCGTCGGGCCTCGTCGGCGATCCGGCCCCAGTAGTCGACGGCGACCGACCACTGGTGGTCGAGCAGTTCCAGATTCTCCGGCGGCCACACTGTCGTGATCCAGGCCGGGAAACGGTCGCCGGGCGCCGCCGGCAGACCGGACATCGCCACCACGGTGTCGACCTCGAACTCCTCGGCCAATTGCAGTGCGCTGCGCACGATGTGGTCGTCGGCGGCACCGTTCACCGGGTGCAGCGGATTGCCTGCGGCGTTGAGGGCTTCGAGTCGTAGACCGCGCGAGACGATGTCGCGGCGCAGCCCGGCCCGGGCCCCGGGGTCGGCGAGCAGTTCCGCGAGGTCGGCGTGCGGGGCGGGCGACCATCCGCCGTGGGGGCCGCCGAGACCGATCTCGACGGTCTCGATGCCGAGTTCGACTGCGGTGTCGAGGGCTTCGGCGCGTGTCAGCGTCGACAGGCTGTCGGTGAGCAGACCGATCTGCATGTCAGACTCCTTCGGGGGTGAGGCCGAACAGGCTCCGGCGACGAACTGGGGACGATTCGGGGACGTCGAGGTCGGCGAGCCCGATGACGCCGCGCCGGTGGGTGGGTCCGTCGACGGGCAGCGGGAGGCCGATGGTGGTGCCGAGCGCCGCGGACGTATACGCGGCGACGGTGGCTTCGAGGGTGCGCAGCGCGTCCCGGCCGGGTGCGGCCGGGGCCCGCCCGGAGTTCACGGCGTCGGCGAAGTCGACGACGGTCGAGTGCAGCGCCGCGGAGATCAGCGGGGCGAGTTCCTGACCGGCGGGGACGTCGACGGTTTCGGTGCCGGTCTCGGTGGTGAGGGTCATCGATTCGAACGGCGCCCAGGGCATGGTGCCCTCGTCGCGGTACCGCAGGACGAGGCGTCCCTTGCTGCCGGTGATCCGGATCCCGCCGGGCCCGTGACCCCAGCCGATGTTGACCAGCGCCGCACGGTCCGCGGTTTCGAGGCGGCACAGGGCCAGTCCCTCCACGGCGTCGCCGGAGGTGGCCGCGTCGACGTACGCCGAGACCCGTTCGACGGGTTCGACGACGAGGTGCTCGGCGAGGTAGACCCCGTGCAGCATGTCCATCAGCACTCCGCCACCGGCGGCGGCCGGGTCGTGTCGCCACTGCGGGCGGTATCCGGCGGCGCCGGGCGAGTCGACGACACCGAGCATGTCGACGACGACGTTGCGCACCTCGCCGATCGTCCCGCTGTCGATGAGTGTGCGGGCCGCGACGATCTCGGGGAAGAACAGGTAGTTGTGCACCACCCCGAGCACGACGCCGGCGGCGTCGGCCGCCTCGACCATGGCAGCGGCGTCGGCAGGGGTTGCGGCCAAGGGCTTTTCGCACAGGATGTGCTTGCCGGCGGCGGCTGCGGCGACCACCAGGTCGCGGTGCAGGTGCTGCGGGGTGCACACGTCGACGACGTCGACGTCGTCACGGGCGAGCAGTTCGAGGGCGTCGGCGTGCACCTGGTGCGGTGCGAGTCCGCTACTCGCACGGCCGAGTTCGAGCCGCTCGGGCGTCGGGTCGGCCAGCGCGGTGATAGTGAACTGTTCCGGGGCGGCCTGGTAGGCGGGGACGTGGAAGTTCAGGGCGACGTTGCCGCATCCGACGATTCCGACACGCATGGTCATTCGATCTCTCCTCAGGAGTGTGCCGTCAGCGCGGGGTCTGCGGCGGACGGGGCGGGGGTGACGGGCCTGCCGAGTTCGGCGGCCTGCCGGACGGCGTCCACGACGGCCGCCTGATCGATCGCGTCGGCGCGGCCGAAGAGCGGGGTTTCGCCGTGACGGATGGCCTGGGAGGCGGCGTCGAACTCGATGCGGTACGCGTCGGTGTTCTCCGGGTCCTCGGCGTGGGTGAGCGCGTACTTGTCGTCGGGGTCGACGTCCAGGCGACGGGTGTGGCCGTCGACCTCGAGTTCGATGTAGCCGGGCCGGCACAGCCAGGGGTCGGGGACGGTGATCTTGCCCTTCGTGCCGATGACCTCAAGTTCGTCGCGGCGCGGGAAGTCCAGTGCGACATCGAGTTGAGCGAGGACGTCGTCAGGCATCTCCAGGGTGGCGGCCAGACGCAGATCGCCGCCTTCGGCGCCGGGGACGGTGTCGAGGACGCGGGCGGCGTGCACCCGGGTGGGGTGCCCGGCGAGCAGCCGGATCGCGCTGACGCAGTAGCAGCCCAGGTCCAGGGACGCTCCCCCGCCGAGGGCGGTGGTGCGCCGGATGTCTCCGGGCTCGACCGACACGGTCAACGCGGCGCGCACGTGCGCGAGCCGGCCGATCGCGCCGTCGACGATCAGGCGCTGCACCAGCCGAGTCTGCGGGTGGTGCCGGTACATCAGGCCCTCGATGCACAACCGGTCGGCGGCCTCGGCGGCATCGAAGCACCGCTCGGCGTCGGCGGCGGTGACGGCGAACGGCTTCTCGCACAACACGTGTTTGCCGGCCTCGAGCGCCTTGACGGTCCACTCGGTGTGCATCGAGATCGGCACCGGGATGTACACGGCCTCGACGTCGTCGCAGGCGAGCAGTTCCTCGTAGGAGCCGAAGCTGGTGGGAACGCCGATCTCGTCGGCGTAGCGGCGTGCCCTGCCGGCGTCGCGGCCGCCGACGGCGACGAGTTCCGCGTGCGGCGAGGCCGCGATCGCGGCGGCGGCCACCCGGCCGATCCCCGCGGTCGAGAGCATTCCCCAGCGGACCGCGGTCATCGCCGTCCCCCTGCCGTGGTCGCGGCGGCCGCGTCGACGGCGACCGCGCGCCCGGTCCGCAGGCTCTCCTCGGCCGCGTCGGCCAGCACCAGTGCGGCGCGGCCGTCCTCGAAGCCGGGTTCGGGCGCCGAGTCGTCGAGAATCGACTGGACGAAGTGGTCGAGCTCGGCACGGTAGGCCGGGGTGTAGCGGTCCAGGAAGAAGTCCAGGTAGGGCGCCGCGCTCTCGGTGCTCTGCGCGGTGAACGCGCGCACCCCGTCCGGGCGCAGGTTGTCCACGGACAGCATCCCGAGCGACCCGAAGGCCTCGAGGCGCTGGTCGTAGCCGAACGTGCAGCGGCGGCTGTTGGTGATGTGACAGAGCGTCCCGTCTGCGCCGCGCAGCGTCACCACCGCCCCGTCGATGTCACCGAGTTCGGCGATGTAGTCGGCGACCAGGTTGCTGCCCATCGCCGAGACCTCGACGACGTCGCCGAGGAAGAATCGTGCCATGTCGAAGTCGTGGATCGTCATGTCGCGGAACAACCCTCCCGAGCCGGCGAGGTATTCGGCGGGAGACGGCGCCGGGTCCCGGCTGACGATGATCAGCTGCTCGAGCCGCCCGATCTCCCCGGTGGCCACCCGCTCGCGCACCGCGCGGAACGAGGGGTCGAAACGGCGATTGAATCCGACCATCACCCTCGACTCGGCAGCCCCGATGCGCGCGCGGCAGTCGTCGACCCGCGCCAGGTCGAGGTCGATCGGCTTCTCGCACAGCACGGCCTTGCCTGCCTCCACCGCCCTGGCGAGCAGGTCGACGTGGGTCGGCGTGGGCGACGCGATGACCACCGCGTCGATGGCCGGGTCGGCGAGCACGGCGTCGACGTCGGAGCCGGGAACACCGCCGAACCGGTCGGCCACCTCACGGGCGGACGCCTCCACGGCGTCACAGACCCGGGTGAGTTCGGCCCGCGGATGCAGCGCGATCGACTCGGCGTGGACGCGTCCGATGCGCCCGCATCCGATCAGGGCGAAGTGCATGGAATTCTCCTACTTAGATCGTTCTAAACGGCGTGGTTCTCACAGTATGTGTGGGTTGGGTCTCACCCGTCAAGAGGAAATTTAGATCGTTCTATACTGGGAACCGCTGCGGCGGGAAATTCCTGCCGCGGACAGCGCTGGGAGGTTTCATGCCGGTACCGACGCCCGAGACGCAGCCCGGTTCGGCGCAGGCCCGCGCCGAACGACGGCCGACGCTGGTCGATGTCGCCAAGCGCGCGGGCGTCTCACGCGCCACCGCGTCGCTGGTCATCCGGGACGCACCGGGCCCGAGCGCCGCATCGCGGGAGCGGGTGCGCGCCGCCGCGGCGGAACTCGGGTACCGCCCCGACGTCGCCGCGCAGGCCCTGCGGCGCAGGCAGAGTCGCCTGCTCGGGGTGATGTTCAGCGCGCACGACCCGTTCCACGCCGACCTGATCGAGAGCATCTACGCCGCCACCGAGGACGCCGGTTACAACGTCGTGCTCAGTGCCGTCGTCCCCAGCCGGGACGAGCATCGCGCGTTCGACGCGCTCACCGCGTCCCGATGCGCGGCGGTGATCCTTCTCGGTGCCAGCGAGGCCGGCGCCACCGACTTCGGCAGTCAACTGCCGGTGGTCGAGATCGGCCGCCCCCCGAAGGGAACGCAGTTCGACGCCGTGCACACCGCGGACGACGAGGGCGCGCGCCTGGCGGTCGATCACCTCGTGTCCCTCGGTCACCGCGACATCGTGCACATCGACGGCGGCGACCGCCCCGGTGCCGCCGAGCGGCGGGCCGGCTACCTCGAAGCGATGCGCTCCCACGGACTCGAACAGCAGGCGCGGGTCCTGCCCGGCGACTACACCGAACAGTCCGGGTCCGCGGCCGCGCGCACCCTCGTCGACAGCGGTGAACTGCCGACCGCCGTGGTCGCGGGCAACGACCAGTGCGCGGTCGGCGTCCTCGACGAACTGCGCCGATCCGGCGTCGACGTCCCCGGGCAGGTCTCGATCGTCGGATACGACGACAGCCGGCTCGCCCGTCTCGCGCACGTCGATCTGACCACCGTCCGCCAGGACGCCGAGCAACTCGTCCGGCTCGCGGTCACCAGCGTCGTCGAACGTCTCGACGGCGGAAGGGAACTCGATCCCGAGCCCCGCGTGTTCTCGCTGTCCCCGCACCTGGTGGTCCGGGGATCCACGGCCCCCGCCCGTCTCACGCGTACTGCCGGCTGAACCGTTCCTCGAGTTCCTCGAGGGACGTGCCGCGGGTTTCGGGAACCGCGCGGGCCACGAACCAGATCGCGCCGACCCCCAAGACCGCGAATGCGAAGAAGGTGTTGGCGATGCCCAGCGCCTGCACGACCGGCGGAAATGCCCACGCCACCACGGCATTGGCGATCCACAGCGCGAACACGCTGACACCGATGGCCAGACTCCTGATCTTCAGCGGGAAGATCTCGGACAGGATGACCCACACCAGCGGGCCGATCGTGGCCTGCATCGAGAACACGAACAGCACGACGAACGTGAGGATCAGGTACGACTTGGCGTCACCGTCGGGCAGCAATCGCGCCGAGAGGCCGACCAGCAGATGGAAAGTCGTCGTGGCGACGAAACCGGCGATCAGCATCTTCCGGCGGTCGATCTTGTTCATCAGCAGCAGGCCGATGGTCATGCCGATCACGCTGAACACCCCGTTGAACGTGTTGGCGATGATCGCCGAACTGGCGGAGAACCCGGCGTCGGCGAGCAACTGCGTGCCGTAGTACATGATCGAGTTGATGCCGGTGAACTGCTGGGCGATACCCAGACCCGCACCGATCAGGACGAGCCGGCGGATCCAGCGCACCCCCAGATCGATGGTGCCCGCGGTCTTCGTCTGCTCCTCCTCGGCGGCGAGCCTGCGGACTTCGTCCATCTCGGCCTCGGCCCGCTCGGGAGACCGGATCTGCCGCAGCACCGCGAGGGCGTCGTTCTCGCGACCGCGCGAGACCAGCCACCGAGGGCTTTCCGGCATCCGCAGCATGCCGACGAACAGCGCGATCGCGGGCAGCACCGCCACGAGGAGCATCAGCCGCCAGATGCCGTCCACGCTCTCGCCCCAGACATTGAAGATGACAGCGTTGACGACGAACGCCGCGAGTTGGCCGACGACGACCATCACCTCGTTGCGGCAGACGATTCCGCCGCGACGCTCGGTCGGGGCGACCTCGGCGAGGTAGACCGGGACGGTCGCGGAGGCCCCGCCGACCGCCAACCCGAGGATGAACCGGAACACGGCGAGGACCTGCCACGACGGGGCCACCACACACCCGAGGGTGCCGACGACGAAGACGATCGCGAGGACCAGGATGTTGTGGCGGCGTCCGTAGCGGTCCGAGAAGTACCCCCCGGCAAGGGCTCCGAAGGCAGCGCCGATGATCAGGATGCTCACCACGAAACCCTCGGTGAACGAGGACAACCCGAGATCTTCCTTCAGCGGCGCGAGCGCACCGTTGATGACGCCGGTGTCGTATCCGAAGAGCAGGCCGCCGAACGTCGCGACGACGACCACGAGGCCGAGGCGCCGCGAGTGCGGTCCGGGACGATCCGCCGGTAGCGCAGACGTCGGGGCAGGGGTGTCAGTTGTTGAGCGCATGAAACTGTCTCCTATCGCCGGGATCCGAGCGCAGGGCGCGGCCGATCCCGCGGGCCGTCGCATCCGAGACGCGACCACCACGTAAGGCCAGTGATTGAGATCGTTCCAAGTTCCCAGCACCTCGGACTTAGAACGATCTAAGTTGCAGGGCAATATTCCGCGAAGATGTGACGTATGTCAAGCCCGAACAACCGCGGCGATGCAATTTTGCACATCCCCCTTGCAGGTTCGGTGATTCCGCGATCGTCCCCGCGCGGGCACACTCGAAACCGTTCCCGGCGGAGAGCGACGCACAGCGGCCCGCTTCCCGGGATTCACCCACGACCTGTTGCTCGGATCGATGCGCGTGCGTGGAACGTCGGCAACCACAAGGAGTACAGATGAGCAAGATCGCTTTCCTCGGGCTCGGAAACATGGGCCTGGGAATGGCCACGAATCTGACACGAGCCGGCCACACGGTCGTCGGATTCGATCCCTCCCCGGCGGCCGCGGAGAAGGCGAAAGCACACGGAATCGCCTTCGCTGACAGTGCTGTCGCCGCCTCCGAGGAGGCCGACGTGATCATCACGATGCTGCCCAGCGGCAAGCACGTGCTCGACGTCTACGCCGACCTGGTCCCGGCTGCGCGGGCGGGAACCCTGTTCCTCGACTGCTCGACGATCGACGTCGCCGACGCGCGGGCGGCCGCCGAACTCGCCGTCACCGCCGGGCACCGTGCAGTGGACGCCCCCGTCTCCGGCGGCACCGTCGGTGCGGACGGCGGAACCCTCACATTCATGGTCGGCGGTCCGGCCGACGCGGTGGACCAGGCTGCCACGTTCCTCGATGCCATGGGGTCCCGCATCGTCCGATGCGGCGACGCCGGCGCCGGACAGGCCGCGAAGATCTGCAACAACATGATCCTGGGAATCTCCATGATCGCCGTCAGCGAGGCTTTCGCGCTGGGCGCCAAGCTGGGCCTGACCGACCAGGCACTGTTCGACGTCTCGTCGACCGCGTCCGGTCAGTGCTGGGCGCTGACGACCAACTGCCCGGTCCCCGGTCCGGTTCCGACCAGCCCCGCCAACCGCGACTACGCCGGCGGATTCGGGAGTGCGTTGATGCTCAAGGATCTTCGCCTCGCGCAGGCCGCCGCCACCGACAACGGGGTGGACACCTCGCTCGGACGGCGCGCAACCGAACTGTACGAACAGTTCGTCGCGCAGGACGGCCCGGGCCGCGACTTCTCCGCGATCGTGACGGCGATCCGTTCCGGCGCCTTCGACGCGCAAGCATAACCGTCGTCATCCCCGCTCGACGCGAAAGGAATTCGTTGTGCGCATCATTCTGACAGGACCGCCCGGAGCGGGTAAAGGAACTCAGGCGCAGTCGCTTTCGTCGGAACTGCAGATCCCCCACATCTCGACCGGCGATCTGTTCCGCAGCAATATCGCGCAGGGCACGGAACTGGGCCTGCGAGCGAAGTCGTTCCTCGATGCAGGCGAACTGGTGCCGGACGACGTCACGATCGGCATGGTGGTGGAGCGACTCACTGACGGCGACACGACCGCCGGGTTCATTCTGGACGGCTTCCCCCGCACCGTGGCTCAGGCAATCGCCCTCGACGAAGTCCTGGCCGAGCAGCTGATCCAGATCAACGCTGTTCTCGACTTTTCGATCGCGGACGATGCGGTCGTCGGGCGGATGCTGGCCCGCGGACGCGCCGACGACACCGAGGACGTCATCCGTCGACGTCTGCGGGTCTATCACGACGAGACCCGCCCGCTGCTCGACTACTACTCGGCACTGCTGCTGACGGTCGATGCGGACGGGGAGGTCGACGACGTCTACGCCCACGCGATCGACGCGCTGTCCGAGCGCGGACGTGTCGCGCCCACTCCCTAGCACTGCCCCTATTGCTTCCGTCTTCGCTGCACTCGCAGCCGAGCTATCCGTATATCAAGGAGATTCCGACATGACCTCCACTCAGCCCACACTCGCCGATCTCGCGATTCCCGAAGCGCGCGACTACCCCATGTTCGTCGACGGTGGTTGGGTCGAAGCCCGCTCCGGCGAATGGACGGACGTGACGACCCCGGTCCTGCGGGAGCACGTGATCGGCCGGGTCCCGTCGTCGAGCACGGAGGATGTCGATCGGGCGGTCCGCGCGGCGAACAAGGCGTTCCCGCAGTGGCGTTCCCAGCACTTCACCGCGCGCGCCCGGATCCTGGCGAAGATCGCCGACGCCATCGACGCCCGCTCCGAGGAACTCGCACGCCTCACCGCCCTCGACACCGGCAACGCGCTGCGCACCCAGGCCCGCCCCGAGGTCGCCACCCTGGCGAACCTGTTCCGCTACTTCGCCGGCGTCGCGGGTGAGATCAAGGGCACCGTGCTGCCTGCAGGCGACGACCAGCTGCAGTACTCCCGGCAGGAGCCGCTCGGTGTCATCGGCGCCATCCTGCCCTGGAACTCCCCGCTGATGATCGCCGGCTTCAAGATCCCCGCGGCCCTCGTCGCCGGCAACACCGTCGTTGTCAAGGCCGCCGAAGCCGCACCGCTCAGCGTCCTGCTGCTCGCCGAGATCTGCGCCGAATACCTGCCCGCCGGTGTCCTCAACGTCATCACCGGTTCCGGCCGGGTGGCCGGTGAGGCGCTCGTGCAGCACCCGGACGTTCACAAGGTCTCGTTCACCGGTTCCACCGAGGTCGGCCGCCACGTGGCCCGCGAAGCCGGCGGCCGCCTGGCCCACGTCTCCCTCGAACTCGGCGGCAAGAACCCCTCCATCGTGTTCCCCGACGTCGACGTCGACGACGACTTCATCAACCAGCTGCTGCTCTCCACCCGCGTGCACCGGCAGGGCCAGAGCTGCACCGCCGGCTCCCGCCTGTTCCTTCACCAGGACATCTACGACCAGGTCCTCGACCGACTCGTCACCACCCTCGCCGGCCTGAAAGTCGGTAACCCGCTGGACGAGGCGACGGACATGGGCGCCATCATCAACGACAAGCAGTTCGCGTCGGTGAACGGATTCCTCGAGGACGGCCTGAGCTCGACCAAGGTCTCCACCGTCCTCGACGGCTCCCCCGACACGATCGGCAACACCGACGGCTACTACATGGGCCCGACCGTGTTCTCCGGCGCCGACAACACCTGGCGCCTGTCGCGGGAAGAGATCTTCGGACCCGCCCTGGTCGCGATCCCGTGGAACGACCACGCCGACGTCATCTCGATGGCCAACGACTCGCACTACGGCCTGGCCGCGTACGTGTGGACGCACAACCTCGACCTGGCCCTGTCCACGGCCCACGCGCTCGAAACCGGGTGGGTGCAGGTCAACCAGGGTGGCGGCCAGATGGTCGGCCAGTCGTACGGCGGATACAAGCAGAGCGGCCTCGGCCGCGAGGTGTCCCTCGAGGGCATGATCGCCGGATTCACCCAGACCAAGCAGGTCAACGTGCGCCTGCGCACACTCTGAGGAGGGAACGCATCATGACTGTCGGACCTCTCAACGACATTCTCGTGCTCGACGTTTCGCGGGCACTGGCCGGACCGATCGCCGCGATGATGCTCGGCGACCTCGGCGCCCGCGTCATCAAGGTCGAAGCGCCGGGCACCGGCGACGACTCCCGCACCTGGGGGCCGCCGTTCGTCGGGCCGCAGGACGACCCGCAGTCGTCGTACTTCATGTCGGCGAACCGGAACAAGGAATCGATCGTGCTGGATCTGAAATCCGAGCACGGCAAGGACGCGCTGCGTCGTCTCATCCGGCAGGCGGACGTGCTGATCGAGAACCTCCGGCCGGGCGCCTTCGATCGCCTCGGGTTTTCGCCGGAGGTGCTCGAGGAACTCAACTCGCGGCTGATCACGTTGTCGATCACCGGGTTCGGGCACGACGGTCCGGAAGGATCGCGTGCGGGCTACGACCAAATCGCCCAGGGCGAGGCCGGACTCATGTCGGTGACCGGTGACCCCGACGGGGAACCGACGCGGATCGGAGTCCCCGTGGCGGACGTCCTCGCCGGTGTCCACGGGACTGCCGGGGTGTCAGCGGCGCTGGCGGCCCGGGAGAAGACCGGCAAGGGCATGGTGGTCCGGACGTCGCTGTTGGCCGCGGCCGTCAGTGCGCACACCTTTCAGGGCACGAAGTGGACCGTCGGCGGTCAGGTCGCGCAGCGGTCCGGCAACCACCATCCGCAGATCGCCCCGTACGGCAGCTTTCGCTGTGGTGATGGTTATGTGCAGATCGCGGTCGGCAGCGAGGCGATCTGGGCGAAGTTCGCCCCGGTGGCCGGGTTGTCGGCCACCGATCCGCGGTTCGCGGTCAACCGTGACCGGGTCGCGGCCCGCGACGCACTGATCGCCGCCATCGAGGCCGACTTCGCCGGCCGCACTCGGGTCGATGTGCTCGCCGCGCTCGAGGCCGCGGGTGTTCCCGCGGGATCGATCCGGACGATCGACGAGGTCTACGAGTGGGAGCAGACCCGCAGCCAGGGACTGCTGCTCGAGGTCGAGCACCCGGTGGTGGGACCTGTGCAGTTGCCCGGCCCGTCCCTGCGGATGGAAACGGCAGGCGGCGACTCGCTGGTGCGCACCGAGCATGCCGCACCACCGGTGCTCGGACAGCACACCGAACAGATCCTCGACTGGCTCGACGCGGTGGACGCCGCCGATCCGCTCGACACCAGGGTGCCCGCGCAGGCGTGACGCCGACCGGCGGAACTACCTGGTGGGGACCAGTTCTTCTCGACGACTGAGAGCCTCTTCCTGGATCGCTTGCCGCACAGCCTGTACCGCAGGATTGGTCAGGCTTTCGCGGCGAGCGGCCAGGGAGAAGGCGAGTCGGACGTCGACGGTGTCGGGCAGGATCCGGCGCAGATCGGCGTGCTGGTCGGCCATGAACGCCGGCAGCAGTCCGATGCCGCCGCCGCACCGGGTGGCCGCGACGTGAGCGAAGATGTTGGTGGACATGAATTTTGCCGCGACTCCGGGCAGATGACGGTTCAAGTCGAGGTCCCCGACCTGCAGCAGGGAGTCGACGAAGAAGACCAGCGGGTGCGTCGTCAGCTCCTCGATGCTGCCGGGTTCACCGTGGTCGCGGAAGTACTGTTCGCTGCCGTACAACCCGAGCGAGTACTGGCACACGCGTTCGGAGACCAGCCGACTGGTGATCGGCGTCCCCACCGCGACGGCCAGGTCGAACCCTGATTGATAGAGATTGAGTTGCCGTGTATCGGTGACTAATTCGACGACGAGATGCGGATGATTCATTCTCAGCTTGGCCAGCGCCGGAGCAACGAACAACGAGCCGAACCCGTCCGGGGCGGTGATCCGGACCGTTCCCCGCAGCGGATTCTCGCTGATGCCGAGGACCACGTCGGCCGCTTCCTGAACGGCTTCCTCGATTCGTTGCGCCTTTTCCGCGATCGATCGGCCGACATCGGTCAACTCCCAACCGTCGGCACTGCGTTGCAGCAGGCGGACACCGAGGGCCTTCTCGAGCGCGCGCACGCGCCTCGAGACGGTGGTGTGATCGACACCCAGGTCCAACGCCGCGGATTGGCGGCGACCGGTGCGCGCCACGGCGAGCAGGTACCGCAGATCGTCCGAGCGAATATTGCGTACGTCGATCACGGCCGGCCCTCCGACAGTTCGGCGGCCGCGGTCGATGCCCGCCGGGTTGCGGCGAGTAACAGTTGCAGACCCTCGTGCAGGCGGTGCATGTCCTGCGGGTCCGCGAGCGCGACGCCGTCGAGGGCTCGGCTCGCCGACGCCCCGACCTCGAGGCCCTTGTCGGTGACCGTGACCAGGGTCGAGCGACGGTCGGAGCGATTGATCGCCCGCACACACAGCCCTGCGTCTTCGAGGCCGTCGACGAGCGTTCCGATGGTGGTCGGGTGCCGGTCCAGGGCACGGACGATCCGCACCATGGGCAGTGGGCCGTTCTCGGCGACCATCATGGCCAGAACCTCGTACCGGGCGAACGACAGGCCGAGTGGGCGCAACGCGGAGTTGAGGTGGTTGGTGATCAGCTTCTGCGTCTGCAGGACGGCGGCGATCAGCGCCGTGGCCGGCGCCGGGTGGGGTGGTTGCGTAGTGGCCACCGGTAGCCTCCTCGTGGTTCGTACTCGGGCATCCAATGAACGACCACTTTCGGGTCACATCCCACTGGCAATTTACATGGATATCCAACTATAGTACTTCCAACTACCCGAACCTGAAAGGGTCGATTTGTATGTTCACCTTGACCGATGACGAGCGGGCGATCAGTGACACGGCCCGTGATTTCGCGGCCGAACATCTGGCGCCGCATGCTGTGGAGTGGGATCAGACCAAGCATTTCCCG
The DNA here is from genome assembly GCF_017068395.1 of Rhodococcus pseudokoreensis. Taxonomy (NCBI): domain Bacteria; kingdom Bacillati; phylum Actinomycetota; class Actinomycetes; order Mycobacteriales; family Nocardiaceae; genus Rhodococcus; species Rhodococcus pseudokoreensis. The sequence goes on from NZ_CP070619.1 coordinate 3,232,052, forward strand.
GTGGATGTGCTGCGGAAGGCGGCCTCGCTGGGGATGGGCGGGATCTACATCCGCGAGGATGTGGGCGGCTCCGAGCTGACCCGGGTGGATGCGGCCCGGATCTTCGAGCAGTTGGCGAAGGGCTGCCCGTCGATCGCCGCCTACATTTCCATCCACAACATGGTGACCTGGATGATCGACAAGTTCGGCACCGACGAGCAGCGGCACACCTGGGTGCCGGGTTTGTGTGCGATGGATCAGCTGGGCAGCTACTGCCTGACCGAACCCGGTGCCGGCTCGGATGCGGCGGCGTTGAGCACCAGGGCGGTCCGCGACGGCGACGACTACGTTTTGAACGGGGTCAAGCAGTTCATCTCCGGGGCCGGCACGTCGGAGGTGTATGTGGTGATGGCCCGCACCGGCGAGAGCGGGCCGCGCGGCATTTCGGCGTTCATCGTGCCGAAGGATTCGGCGGGGCTGTCGTTCGGGCCGAACGAGGTGAAGATGGGCTGGAATGCCCAGCCGACCCGGCAGGTGATCTTCGAGGACGTGCGGGTGCCGGCGGGCAACCTCCTCGGTGCGGAGGGCGGCGGGTTCCGGATCGCGATGGCCGGCCTGAACGGGGGCCGGTTGAACATCGCCGCCTGCTCGGTCGGCGGCGCGCAGACCGCCCTGGACAAGGCCGTCGCGTATCTGGCGGACCGCAAGGCGTTCGGGTCCTCGTTGCTCGAGTCGCAGGCGTTGCAGTTCCAGCTCGCGGACATGCGCACCGAACTCGAGGCCGCCCGCACCCTGCTGTGGCGGGCCGCGGCCGCGCTGGAGGAGGGCGCCCCGGACGTGGTGGAGTTGTGTGCGATGGCGAAGCGGTTCGCCACCGACACCGGGTTCGAGGTCGCGAACAAGGCGCTGCAGTTGCACGGCGGGTACGGCTATCTTGCCGAGTACGGGATCGAGAAGATCGTCCGCGACCTGCGGGTGCATCAGATCCTCGAGGGCAGCAACGAGATCATGCGGGTGGTCATCGCCCGCAGCATCGTGGCGGGACACGGGAAGCAGGGAGCGGCATGACAGACGCGGCAACAGCAGAGCCGGAAGTTCTGATCGGCAAGCACGGTGGTGTGGGCCGGATCGTGCTGAACCGGCCGAAGGCGATCAACGCCCTCAACCACACCATGGTGGCGCGGATCGCCCCGGCGCTGGCGGAGTGGGCCGGGGACGACGAGGTGCGGGCGGTGCTGATCACCGGCGCCGGGGAACGCGGCCTGTGCGCCGGCGGGGACATCGTCTCGATCTACCACGACGCCAAGGAAGGGGGTACCGGGTCGCGGGAGTTCTGGCGCGACGAGTACCTCCTCAACGCCGCGATCGCGAACTACCCGAAGCCGTATGTGGCGATCATGGACGGCATCGTGATGGGCGGCGGGGTCGGGGTGTCGGCACACGGCAGTGTGCGGGTCGTGACCGAGCGGTCGATGATCGGGATGCCCGAGACCGGGATCGGGTTCGTCCCCGACGTCGGCGGCACCTACCTGCTGGCCCGTACCCCGGGGGAGCTGGGCACCCACATCGCGCTCACCACGGCACGGCTCAGTGCGGGGGATGCGATCGCGTGCGGGTTCGCCGACCACTACATCCCCTCCGGGAAAATCGACGCGTTCGTCGAGGCCCTGGCGACTTCGTCGGTGGAGGAGGCGTTGGCCGCGTGCACCGAACCGGCCCCCGAATCGGACCTGCTGGCGCAGCAGGACTGGATCGACGCCGCGTACTCCGCGGACAGCGTCGCCGAGATCGTGGCCCGGCTGCAGGCCAGCGGGGTGCCGGAAGCGGCGAAGGCGGCCGAGCAGGTGCTGGCGAAGTCACCGACCGCGTGCGCGGTCACGTTGGCGTCGCTGCGCCGGGCCCGGGTCGCGGGCAGCCTCGAGGAGGTCCTGAACGAGGAGTTCCGGGTGTCCGTCGCCTGTTTGGGTTCGGCCGATCTGGTCGAGGGGATCCGGGCGCAGGTCGTCGACAAGGACCGCAACCCGCACTGGTCACCCGCGACGATCGACGAGGTGACCGACGCCACCGTCGCCACGTTCTTCGCACCCCTCGGCGACCTCGAACTCGGCCTCACGGCCCCTACGACAACCGGAGATCAGCAGTGACCGACTACGACACCATCCTCCTCGACCGCAAGGGCCGGGTCGGGATCATCACCCTCAACCGCCCGAAAGCGCTGAACGCGTTGAACTCCCAACTGCTGCGCGAACTCGTCACGGCAGTCGAGGAACTCGACAGCGACAGCGACATCGGCGCGATCCTCGTCACCGGGTCGGACCGGGCGTTCGCCGCCGGCGCCGACATCAAGGAGATGCAGACCAAGTCGTACATGGACGTGTACCTCGACGACTTCTTCTCCATCGGCGACCGCATCGCCGCCGCCCGTAAACCCATCGTTGCCGCGGTCGCGGGATACGCCCTCGGCGGCGGGTGCGAACTGGCGATGATGTGCGACATCCTGCTCGCCGCCGACACCGCCAAGTTCGGTCAGCCCGAGATCAAACTCGGCGTCATTCCCGGAATCGGTGGCTCACAACGCCTCACGCGTGCCGTCGGCAAGGCCAAGGCGATGGAACTGTGTCTCACCGGCCGGAACATGGACGCCGAGGAGGCCGAACGCGCCGGACTCGTCGCCCGCATCGTCCCGGCCGCCGACCTGTTCGACGAGGCACTGCAGACGGCCACCACCGTCGCCGAGATGTCGCTGCCCGTCGCGATGATGGCGAAGGAAGCAGTCAACCGGTCCTTCGAGACCACCCTCAGCGAGGGAATTCGCTTCGAACGACGCGTATTCCACTCGACCTTCGCCACCGAGGACCAGAAGGAAGGCATGGCCGCATTCGTCGAAAAGCGGTCGCCGGAGTTCACCCACCGGTAGCCCCCCGCCCTGACCCGAACACCCCGCACCGAACATCCGGTGCGGGGTGTTCGTGGGTCTAGTCGGCGGCGTCTCGCCAGAAGACGTCGATGAGGCGGTCGACGATCTGCTGCATCTGCTGCAGAGCTTCGGGGATCCGGTCGCGGCCGAACCGGTACCGCGGACCGTTGAGGGTCAAGATCGCGACCAGGTTTCCGGCGGGGTCGCGAATCGGGCGCGAGAGGGACAGCAGTTCTTCTTCGAGCTCGTTGTCGATGACACCGAAACCTTGTTCACGGACCTGGTCGAGTTCCCTCAGCAGAACCTTCCGGTCGGTGATGGTGTGTTCGGTGAAGGCCTCGAGCTTCTCCGGCAGCAGTGCGACGAGCTTCTCCAGCGGCCACTCCGCGAGCAGAACCTTGCCGGTGGAGCTGGCGTGGAGCGGGTATTGGCGTCCGACCATGTCGTTCGCCATCCGGGACATGATGCCGACGACGTGCGATCCGGAGGCCTCGGCGATCAGATCGAGACCGTCGTTGGAATTGGGCACCGACATGGTCACCGATTCGTTGACCTTGTCGGCCAGCTCCTGCAGCAGCGGCTGCGCGCGGGCAGCCAGACCCGCGTACGGGTCGGCGTGCCGGCCGAGCCGGGCCATCTCCCATCCGAGGATGTAGTTGTTGTCGACCCGGTCCACGAGGCCGGTGCGCTCGAGGCTGTAGAGCAGACGGAACGCGGTGGGCCTGGAGATCTTGACCGCTTTCGCCAAAGTCGTCACCGTCGCACCGGTTTTCGGCTGGGCCGCGATTTCGCGGAGCAGCCGGACGGCTTTCGTCACCGACTTGTTGGCGATCTCCGCGGGCTCGGCGGCTTCTCCGTCGCCGTACTCGGTAGCCTCGGGCTCGGTCATGGCACCCCCTTGCTCTCCGGTGCGCCCCGACTCGACGTGACGCGTTCTCACGTCCACCATACATGCTAAGTGTTCAGTAAGTGAACGCTCATGGTGTGCGGTGGACCCGATCACGTCGAGGCGGAGGCGGGAGATCAGGAGTGCGAGCGCCCCCAGCCGACCGATTCGCCGGCGGCGTTGACCGCCTGCGGAACCTGGAGGGGATTCCGGTCCTGGACGGGTGCCGGAAGCAGGCTTTCGGGGGCGTCCTGATACGTGACCGGACGGAGGAAGCGTCGAATAGCGGTGGTGCCCACCGAGGTATGCGCGACCGCGGTGGTCGCGGGGTACGGGCCACCGTGATGTTGGGCGGGGGTGACCGCGACGCCGGTGGGCCAGCCGTTGAAGACGAGTCGGCCGGCGCGGGTCGCGGCGATCCGGGTGAGCCTGCGGAGTTCGTCCTGCTCCTCGGGTGTCGGCTCGGTTCGGGTGTGGACGGTCACGGTGAGGGTGCCGTCGACGCTGCCGAGGACGCGGTGGACTTCGTCCTCGCTGCCGTATTCGGCGATGATCGCGGCGGGTCCGAAGCTCTCTTCGAGAAGGGTGTCCGCGTGGGCTCCCAGGTGTTCGGCGGTGGTGCGCAGCAGAGTGGGGCTGACCGCGGGGACGCCGCTCTCGCCGGTCGACGCGGTGCCCTTCACCAGGACCTCGACACCGGGGACGGCAGCGGTTTCCTCGATCCGGTGGTGGTAGCCCTCGGCGATCTTGGCGGTGAGCATCCGGGCCGCGGGAACCTGCTGGGTGAGGGCGGTGATGCGGTCGGTGATCGGCGAGCCGGCGGGGACCAGCAGGATGCCGGGCTTGGTGCAGAACTGTCCCGCACCGAGGGTGAACGAACCGACGAAGCCGGTGGCGATGTCTTCGGCTCGCTCGTCGAGGGCGCCGGCGGTGACGACGGCCGGGTTCACGCTGCCGAGCTCACCGAAGAAGGGGATCGGGATGGGGCGTGCGGCGGCGATGTCGAACAGGGCCCGGCCGCCGGCGACGGATCCAGTGAACCCTGCCGCGGTGATCCGCGGGTCCTTCAGTGCGCGGACTCCGGCGTCGAATCCACTGATCAGCGCGAAGACACCCTCAGGGGCACCGGCGGTGGCCAGGGCGTCGCGGACGATCGCGGCGGTGGCGGCGGAGGTGCGGGGGTGACCGGGGTGTGCCTTCAGGACTACCGGGCAGCCGGCGGCCAGTGCCGAGGCGGTGTCGGTGCCCGCGACGGAGAACGCGAACGGGAAGTTGCTGGCGGAAAAGACCAGAACCGGACCCACGGGGATCTGGTACCGGCGCAGATCCGGGCGGGGGCCGAGGACGAAGTCCGGGTCGGCGCGGTCGATGATCACGTCCAGGAAGGTGCCGTCGATCAGTTCCTCGGCGAACATGCGCAGTTGGACGCAGGTGCGGTTCACTTCGCCGGTCAGCCGGCCCTCGGGCAGTCCGGTCTCCTCCATTGCCACGCCGACCAGTGCCGAGGCCTGCCCTTCGAGGGCGTCGGCGACGGCGGTGAGGACGGTGGCCCGCTCGTGCGGTGCGCGGTCCGCCCAGTACGTGGCCGCGCTCGTGGCGGCGGCGAGGACGGTTTCGAGTTGTTCGTCGGTGGTGTCGGCAAGGTGCGTGGTGTCGGTCATGACGTCCTTCTGTCGGAGATCGCGGAGGTGGTGGGCGTGCGGTCAGGCGACGGCGGGTTCGCGGTATCCGCCGAGGCGGCCCTTGTGGAAGACCAGCGGTTCGCTGTCGCCCGCGGCGTCCATCTGCAGGACCCTGGCGATCACGATGACGTGGTCGCCGCCGTCGAGTTCGTGAGTGACCTCGCAGTCGATCCAGGCGTGCGCTCCGGCGATCCGGGGTGATCCGGCCTCGGACAGCGACCAGTCGATGTCGGCGAACTTGTTGGGCTGTTTGCCCGAGAGGGCGCGGCAGACCGACTCCTGTCCGTCGGCGAGGACGCTCGCACACAGTCGGCCGGCGGCGCGGACCTTCGGCCAGCTGGTGGAGGTGTGGGCCACGCTGAAGCTGACGAGCGGCGGCTCGAGTGACAGGGACTGGAAGGTGCCGACCACCAGGCCGCAGGGGTATTCGGCGGTGGGGGTGATCCCAGACAGGGCCACTACTCCGGTCGGGAGGTGTCCCATCACGCTGCGGTAGTGCGTCTGGTCGATGGTGCTGAGCATGGTGGCTCCTTGTCGGGTCATGCGCCGGCTGGGCTGCCGGTGAGATGGGGGGTCAGGGTGTCGGTGATGTCACGGGAGGTGTGCAGGGCGCGTTCGATGGCTCCGTCGATGAAACCGGGCCACAGGTTGGCGGTGTCGCTGCCGGCGAAGTGCAGTACACCCTCGGTGCGCTGCTGTCCGTCCAGGTAGCGAGTGAGCTGGTTCGGGCGGTGCATGAGCCAGGTTTCCCGAGAGTGGGGATCGGCCATCCAGTCGTGTCCGGTGACCTCCAGTACCTCGAGGTCGTCGCGCCAGACGGTGAGTGCCCGGGTGACCGCGTCGATGTCTTCGGGGTGGAGGCGGGTGGCGTCCGCGCCGAAGCCCACCAGCACGGCGTCGCTGTCACCGACGTACTCGGTGCGCACCACCGCGAGCGGATGGTCGGCCGACGAATACGCGGCGAACGGGGCGATCGGCCCGCGCACCCGGATCCAGACCTTCACACCGCGCGACGCGACCTTCTCGCGGGCTGCGGCGCGTTTGTCCTCGTTCAGCGGTGGTTGCACGTCGAGGTCGCCGAGGAGGTTCTGCGGCAGCGTCAGCACGACACGTCGCGCCGAGATCCGGCGCCCGTCGCTGGTCTGCACGTCGGCGCCCTCGGGATGGTGGTCGATGCGGCAGACCTCGGCCTGGGTTCGGATCTCGGCGCGGCTGTCCGCGGCGAGCGCCGCGACCAGTGCCTCCGTTCCCCCGCTGAGCCGGAACACCGCCGAGGCCTCGTGCATCAACTGCCACGATCCGGCCGTGGCCGCGGTCCATCGCAGGGCGCTGGTGAAGGCACCGTCGGCGAGCGGTCCGTTGAAATGGCCGATCCAGGCGGCCTCGTTGGCGTGGTACTCGTCGTCACCGAGGCGGAGTTCGTCGAGCTTGTCCTGAATGCTGAAGCCGTCGATCTCCGAAAGATCTGTCCGGTCGTTCGGATTTTCGGCGGGCCGGGGAAGCCAGGTCATCGTCGCGGCGGTCAGCCGGCGCATTCCCGGTTCGATCAGCTGGAGATAGTCGTCGATGCTGCCGGTGCGGACCCGGTCGCCGGCAAGCCAGTAGACCTGCTCGGGGCGGGGACCGCGGGTGATGGGCAGTCCGTATCGGGTGATCTCGGCCCACACGTGCGGCTGCAGCCAGTGCACCCAGGTCCCGCCGATCTCCAGGTCGCGGCCGAGCCGACGGTCCGTCCATACTCGGCCGCCGAGTCGGGGACGTGCCTCCAGCACGATCACCCGCAGACCTGCCCGGGAGAGTTCCCGGGCGGCGACGAGCCCGGAGATACCGGCACCGACGACCACGACGTCGGCGGTCTCGCTGACTTCGGACCCCATGGCCCCTCCGTTCGATAGGTTGACGTTCATTATGTGAACGTCTCGTTCACTTTTGGTGACACCGATCATGCGTTCCACGTCACAATCTGTCAAGACGCGAGGCGGGTCACCGGGGCGTCAGGACGCGATTTCACCCGCACGACCAATGCAGGAGAGGCGACGATTCAATCCCTCGCACACCACATGCTTCGAGGTCGCATGGGCGGCAGGGCTTCCCGATCTCCACGCTCCGCCCATGCCTACCGTCACCGGCGTCCACACCCCGAGTTCGAATCCAGCCTTGACGCACGCTGAGGTCCATGTCACACTTTTGATCGCAGCGTTCAGTTTATGAACACATCACGGACTGTTCGCGTATCCCGTAAACGCCCATCCTCCGGTTTGCCAAGCTGCCGGCGAGTAGTGAACTCGTCACTACGCAGCTCCCACGAAGGTCGTGACATCTGTGCGAACATCCCCCTCTCGCTCATTCGCCCACCCGACCGACTACTGCCATCCCGCGTCCGCCGACCGTGCCGTCCGGTACCTCGGCGCCCGCCAGCAAGGAGTGACCTGGTGACGACAACCAATCAGGAATCCGTCAGTCGGAACAAACAGGGTTCGATCGACAAGCAGCGATTCACCACCAAACTGACCGGCGTGATCGCCGGCGGCATGTTCATCGACGGCTACATCCTCGGCGTCGTCGGCACCGTCATCGCAGCGATCACCGTCGATCTCGACATGTCGTTGTTCTGGGAAGGGCTGATCGGAGCATCCGCGCTCGTCGGCATCTTCATCGGCGGCCCCCTCGGCGGCTGGCTCGCCGACAGACTCGGTCGCAAGCCGCTCTTCGCGATCGACCTGGCGATCTTCATCTTCGGTTCGGTACTGCAGTTCTTCGTCGACTCGGCGTGGCAACTGTTCATCGTCCGCCTGCTGATGGGCATCGCGATCGGCGCCGACTACTCCGTCGGCTGGCCGCTGCTCTCCGAGTTCTCCCCTCGGCGGCTGCGCGGCAAGTTGCTGGCCTTCTGCGAGGTCGCCTGGTATGTCGGCTTCATGTTCGCCTTCGTGGTCGGTTACGTCATGACCACCGCCCTCTCCGTGGATTGGCGAATCATCCTCGGCACCAGCACTATCCCTGCGGTTATCTTGTTCCTCGCACGACTCGGGATGCCGGAGTCGCCGCGCTGGTTGATGAACAAGGGACGTACCGAGGAGGCGACCGAGATCGCCCACGCCTATCTCGAGGACCCGACCGACGTCCTCGACATCACGAACGAGGAGACCCGCAAGGGCACGTTCGCGATGTTGTTCTCCCCCGCCTACCGGCGCGCCACCATCTTCGTCTCCGTCTTCTGGTTCTGCTGCGTGGCACCGTACTTCGCAATCGCCACGTTTGCCGCGAGCGTTCTGTCCGACTATGGTCTCGGTGACGGGCTCATCGGCGCCATCGGCGTCAACGGACTCGCCCTGGTCGGAGTCGTGGTGTCGGTTCTGCTGATCGAACGCATCGGCCGCCGCAAGCTGACCATCCCACAGCAGTGGGTGTGTGCGGTGGTCCTGCTCATCATCGGCTTGTGGACCTCGGCGCCACCGGCGTTGGTACTGATCTGTTTCCTGGTCTTCGCGTTCGCCAACGCCATGTGCACCGCCCTGACCGGCGTCTACCCCGGCGAGATCTTCCCCACCGAGATCCGCGGTCTCGGAACCGGATTCGCCACCGCGTTCAGCCGGATCGGGGCCGGCCTGGGCACCTTCCTGCTGCCCTGGTCGATGCACAACCTCGGCGCCGGTGTCACCATGCTGATCGCCGCAGGAATCTGCGTCGTCGGCGCGGCGGTCTCCCAGGTCCTCGCGCCGGAGACCATGGGCCGCAACCTCAGCGAAACCTCAGCTCCCCGTTCGTAACCCCCAGCAGCGGAGCGCCCGGAACGACAACGCGGTCACCCCGGGCGCTCCGCACCCCACCCGAGCGACTCGCCACCACAGTGCGGCCGTGCAACGAAAGGAACCAGCGATCATGTCGACCATCACCGACGCCGTCACCGCACTGGCGAACAAAGGCATCGTTCTCGTCGTCGACGACGAAGACCGGGAGAACGAGGGCGACCTGATCATGGCCGCCGAACACGCCACCACCGACACGGTGGCCTTCTTCCTCGAACACACGTCCGGCTTCCTGTGCGTCGCCATCGACGAATCCCGCGCCGACACACTCGGCCTCGACCTGATGGTGCCCGACAACACCGAGCGCCACCACACCGCATTCCTGGTCAGCGTCGACTACACCCGCGGCACGACCACCGGCATCAGCGCAGGCGACCGGGCCGCGACCGTCCGGGCACTCGCCGATCCGGGCCTCGCGCCCGCCGACCTCGCCCGGCCCGGCCACGTGATGCCGCTGCTCGCCAAGCCCGGTGGCGTACTCGAACGTCCCGGCCACACCGAGGCGGGAGTCGACTTGTGCCGCATGGCCGGGCTGAGCGGGGAGGCGCTGCTCTGCGAAATCGTCACCCCCGACCGGCGAGAGATGATGCGCGGCAAAGACCTCGAGGAGTTCGCTGTCGCCCACGGCATTCCGATGGTGTCCATCGCCGACCTGCAGGCGTGGCGCCGGCGCACGGCCCGCAGCGAGCAGGTCGTACACCGCATCGCACCGCCCGCCCGCACCGTGGTCCGCACCGGCCGGAGCACACTGCCCACCGAGGTCGGCACGTTCGACGCCCTCGCCTTCGAATCGGCGGGCGACGGCATCGAGCACATGGCCCTGGTGATGGGAGATCCCGCCGCCGACGCGGCGCCGCTGGTGCGCCTGCACAGCGAGTGCCTGACCGGCGACCTCGCCGGTTCCCTGCGCTGCGACTGCGGAACCCAGTTCCGGTCCGCGCTCAGCGCGATCGCCGACGCCGGCTCCGGTGTCCTGATCTACCTGCGCGGACACGAGGGCCGCGGCATCGGACTCGGTCACAAACTCCGCGCCTACGAGCTGCAGCAGCACGAAGGTCTCGACACCGTCGACGCCAACCTCAGCCTCGGACTGCCCGTCGACAGCCGCGACTACCGCGCCGCCTGCGAGATCCTCGACGATCTCGGCGTCCGCCGGGTGCGGCTGATGACCAACAACCCGGACAAGGTCGCGGCCCTCAGGGATCACGGCATCACCGTGACCGAACAACTCGCCCACGAATCCCTTCCCACCCGCCACAACCTGCCGTACCTGGTGGCCAAGCGCGACCGCCTCGGCCACACGCTGCAGCGACTCGGCTGAGCACCCGGGAACGGCACTCCTGCCGCGTCATCCGCGTGGCATCACCGACGGCCCCCACCGGGGCCCGACCCGAAAGGATCACCATGACGACCACCGAGAACATCGTCGAAACCCGCCCGGCACCCTTCACCTGGGCACAGTCCGCGCAGTACAGCCAGGGCGCCAAGGCCGGCGAGCTGGTGTTCACCTCCGGTCAGGCCGGCTACGACGACGCCGGCAACCTCGTCGAGGGCGGCTTCGAAGCCCAGGCACGCCAGGTGTTCCGCAACATCGACAAGATCCTGACCCAGCACGGCGCCTCGATGTCGTCGGTGGTCAAGCTGACCGCCTACCTGGGCAACCGCGACGACTTCGACACGTTCAAGAAGGTGCGCGCCGAGTTCTTCTCCGCCCCGTATCCCGCGGTGACCGCGGTGCAGAACTCGTTCCTCGTCGAGGGCATGCTCTTCGAAGCGGACGCCGTCGCCGTCGCCGGTGCCCAGCGAGTCCTCGCCGACACCGACGCCAGCTAGCTCCTCACCGAGCCTCCGACCCTTTCCACCACCAGTACAGAACTGGGATTCCATGTCTGCCACCCTCTTTCCGAACCTGTTCTCCCCGCTCCAGGTCGGTGACGTCACCCTGAAGAACCGCATCTTCTCCTCCGGGCACGACACCGTGATGGTGCACGACGGCGCGGTCACCGACCAACTCGTCGAATACCACCGCGCCCGGGCAGTCGGCGGTGCCGGGCTGATCATCATGCAGGTCGCCGGTATCCACGAGACCGCGCGGTACACCTACCACGTGCTCATGGCCACCGACGACAGCTGCATCGAGGGATACCGGCGCGTCGCCGAGGCCGTGCACGAGCACGGGTGCGCCCTGTTCGGGCAGGTGTTCCACCCGGGACGGGAGATCATGGAATCCCAGGACGGTGCGCTCCCGGTCGCGTACGCCCCGTCGGCCGTGCCGAACGAACGATTCCGGGTGATGCCCCGGCCGATGTCCCAGGCGATGATCGCCGAGGTCGTCGCCGGGTACGCGGCCGGAGCTCGACGCCTCCAGCAGGCCGGACTCGACGGTGTCGAGATCGTCGCCAGCCACGGCTACCTGCCCGCCCAGTTCCTCAACCCGGAACTGAACGTGCGCACCGACCGGTACGGCGGCGACCTCGACAACCGGATGCGGTTCCTGCGTGAGATCGTCGCGGCCGTCCGCGAGGCCGTCGGACCCGGGTTCGCGGTCGGCGTCCGGGTGTCCGGCATCGAGCATGCCTCCGTGGAGGACGAGCCCACCGACATCGTGGAGGTGTGCCGCAGGCTCGACGCCGACGGTCTACTGGACTTCCTGAACGTCACCGAGGGCACGTCCGCCAGCCGGTCCGGGTCCCTGCACATCGTCCCGCCGATGAGCGAGGAAGCCGCCTACACCGCACCCGCCGCCGCGAAAGTCAAGGCAGCGGTGTCGGTTCCGGTGCTCGTGGCCGGGCGGATCAACCAACCGCAGGAAGCCGAGATCGTCGTCGCCAAGGGGCAGGCCGACGCCTGCGCGATGACCCGGGCCCTGATCTGCGACCCGGAAATGCCGGCGAAGGCGCAGGCCGAGCGACCGGACGACATCCGGGCCTGCATCGGCTGCAACCAGGCGTGCATCGGTCACTTCCAGGCCGGCTACCCGATCTCCTGCATCCAGCGACCGGAGACCGGACGTGAACGCGAGTTCGGCACCCTGGTGCTCACCCCGAAACCGAAGGACGTCATGGTCGTCGGCGGCGGGCCCGCCGGGATGAAGGCCGCCTCGGTCGCCGCCCAGCGCGGTCACCGGGTCACCCTGTACGAGGCGAGCGGCCGGGTCGGCGGACAGGTACTGCTCGCCGAGCGGCTGCCCGGCCGGTCCGAGTTCGGCGGCGCAGCAACCAATCTGCAGTCCGAACTCGACCGCTACGGGGTCATCGTGAAGACACGCGTCGAGGTCGATGCGGCGATGATCACCGGGGAACGCCCGGACCACGTCATCATCGCGACCGGCGCCACCCCGTACCGGCCGCACCTCGAACTGGACGGGGACATGCCCGTCCTCGACGCCTGGGACGTGATCACCTCGAACGGCGGGAACACGCCGAAGGGTGAGATCGTGGTCGCCGACTGGCGTGGCGACTGGACCGGACTCGGGGTCGCGGAAATGCTTGCCCGCGAGGGGCGCAAGGTGACACTGTGCGTCAACGGCTACGCGGCCGGCGAAAACCTGCAGCAGTTCACCCGCGTCTCCATGCTGCGGGCAGCCACCGAGGCGAAGGTCCGCATCGTTCCGCACGCACGCCTGTTCGGGGCGGACGACGACACCGTGTATCTGGTCAACACCCTGACCGGCGAACCGATCATCCTCGACGGCATCGACGGCCTCGTCCTCGCCCTCGGGCACCAGCAGAACGACTCCCTACTCGCCGAACTCGAATCCACCGGCATCTCGTACACCGGAGTCGGCGACTGCCTGGCCCCACGCACCGTGGAAGAGGCCGTACTCGACGGCCTGAAAGCTGCCGCAGCCATCTAGAGCCCCGAGTCGGTCCCGCTACCTCGGGCAGCGGGAACGACTCGGCGGGAAAAGCTTTCGCAACGACAAGGAAGAACGTCCTGAGTGCAGAACACACACCACATCCGCGGACACACCGACGAACTGCAGGAGTAACCCATCGTGACATTGACTTCCGAACCCACCACACCGCAGGCAGCCTGAACTGATCGACGGGGAGTCTTCGCCGGGCACCTCGGCGGCAAGCTGTCCGTCGAGCTGACCGCTCCCCTCGATTCCCAACGGATCTGTCCATCGCCTATCCCCCGGGTGTCGCGCAGGTCTCCCGAGCCATCGCCGCCGACGATGCTGGTAAGTCGCGATATCAGAACCTGGCGAATACCTACTCCCCTGGCAGGCGTACCGGAGACCATCCATGTCCGTCCCCTGGTTGCATGCACCATCAGTGACCACCCTGATACGTGCCGCGCGAACTGCAGATCGTCACGGCGGAGACTGCTGTTCGATGAATAACGAGATGGCCTGCGCGAACATCTCCCCTTCGGTATCCCCGTCAACGTCGAAGTAGCCGTTGACGTCCTTGAGGATGTTCGAGTGGTAGCCGGCTCCACTGCGGCGTTCTAATCGTATGCTTCCCCGTTTGAAGCAGGATTCTTTGGAATGGGTGATCGCTGTGACGTCGGCCAGGGGAATCACGCGGGGCGATATGCGCTTCTTGCAACGGTGGGTAAGGATCCCGAAGTGAAAGAGGGTGACTGTCCGTTCGATCGGGTCGAAGACTGCGGTACATCCAAGCCCTCGATGCACCAAAACATGTGGGTCAGTCGTCATCAGTACCCTCTAGTTCGGGAGTATCGGCGATACGCCGGTGGGCATCGTCGCTGGTGAAGTTCTCACCGGATCAGCACTTCTCGCAATAGGTGCTCATGAACTGCTAGCCCGAAGCACACGTTCGATAGGCGAGCACGCGAGAGTGGTAGCTGCCGACCCGTGAGATCAGATGGTCGTCACGGGTCGGCAGGGATTGGTGTTGGCTGCTAGCGCGTGACCGATTCGCTCGATTTCCGAGACCAAACCTTTGATCCTGCCCAACAGGCCAGAGCCACTACGATGAGCACACCCTCGGCGATCAGGTATTCGGGGTCCTGACTTGCCAAGGCAAGCGCAGTGAATCCGATGACTGCGATCGGCGGAAGCGGCCACAACTTCATCTTGTAGGGGCGCTCTTCATCGCGCATATTGAATCGGCTCCAGAACGCAGCAAGACCGACGCAAAGGTATACCGCTGCGATCACAGTTCCCGCGAAGATGATCAGGAAGTTCAATGCTGAGCTGAAGATCAGGATTGCAGCCGGAACAACCAGGACGACAACACCAGCCGCCGGCGCCTGGAACCTGTTCAACTTGCCAAGCTTGTTGTTCACCGCATCCGGCCAGATCTTGTCTCGACCTGTGGTGTACACGCCCCGCCCGAAGTACATGAGCAGCGACAGCATGGCGTTGAAGAGTGCAACGATTCCACCCACGTCGACGATGTACCGTGCGTACGGTCCCAGGGACTGCTCGACGGAGTACACAACCGGTGCCGGCGCGTTGAAGAACTCGGTCAGGTCGGGTGCGGCGATCACGGCGGCGGTCAGTGGCACGACGATCAGCACGCACGCCATGATCGCGGAGATGATGACGGCGCGTCCGATCGCGCGTTCTCCGCCCTTGAGTTCTTCGGAGAACCCCAATGCGGCGTCATATCCGTTGATCACATTGAAGGCGGGCGCCAGCGTTGCCAGCATTACGACGAATCCGACCGCGCCGAGCTGCCCGTTGGTCAGCATTGTCGGGTGGATGGTTACGTCGGTCAGTGATTGGCTCGGGTCTTTCAAGGCTGCGAAGGTGATGATCGAGAGAACGATGACCTCCACGATGACCATGACTGCGGTCGCCCATGCCCCGACTTCGACCTTCGTCAGGGCGATCGCCATTGCGAGACCCAGCAGTACCAAGGCAATGGCCTGATCGGGCAGGGAGATCCCTGGAAACAGGTCTTTGATGAAGGCAACCATGCCGAGTGAGATACTCGCCGGGATGACTACACCTTGGATCAGGTAGTTGAAGGTGGTGATCCATGAGATGGGACCGGGTAGCACCCTCCTGACGAGGGAGTACATTCCACCGGCGATGGGAAACATACTGGCAAGCTCGGCGAGACAGATCGCGATCAGGATGACGACAACCGAGAGGATGAGGCTCGCTCCGATTGCGAATGTTCCTCCAACGGCGAAGATCCCCGCCGAGAGGAAGAGGACGCCCATTGTTGGGGAGACGTCCGCCATGGCGAGTCCGACGACCTCCCAGACACTCAGTCGTCTGTCGAGTTGCTGCTCGTAACCGAGTTCTTCGAGCCGCGACTTAGGCTTGCTCGTCGGCTCTGTGCTTGTTTCTTGCATTTCGATTTCCTTCGGGACCATTGACGAGTGGGAGGTCGTCGGGCTCGGTTAGACCGACGTTGTAGCGTCGACTCCGATGCTGCCGACGGGGAAGCATCCGCTACGCCCACCGTCAGCGATGAGCTGCGTTCCCGTGACATAGCTGGCGTCGTCGGAGAGCAGGAAGGCCACGGCCTTGGCGATTTCGGTGGGTGTGGCGATCCTGCCGAGCGCCACACTGGCTTCGTTCTCGGCGAACTCTGCGGAGGGGTCTGCCGCTCCATCGAACTCGGCGAGGAACATCGGGGTGCGGGTCGTCCCAGGGCACACCGCATTGACTCGAATTCCCCACGATGCGAGTTCCGCCGCGGCGCTACGGGTCATCGACAGAATGCCGCCCTTGGTGGCGGTATACGCAACGTAGCCAGCCTGGCCCTGTAGTGCGAGTTCCGATGCGGTGTTGACGATTGCGCCGCGTTTGCGCGGCACCATGACTCGCGCGGCCTCGCGCAGAACGTAGAAGCTGCCGGAGAGATTGGTCGCCAATTGAGTGGACCAGACGTCGTCGCTGGTATCGACCAACGGAGCAACAACCGAGATCCCCGCGTTGTTGTGGACATCGGTGATCGGTCCCAGTTCGGCTTCGGTCTTGGCGAACGCCGCGCGAACTTCGCCCGAATCGGAGATGTCTGCGGCGATCTTCAACACACGGACGCCGTGGCTCTGGCAAGCCGCTGCCGCGGAGTCGAGATCGGGTCCGGGGCGCGATACCAGGGCAAGATCAACACCCTGACTTGCGAGTACTTCTGCGGTGGCTCGGCCGATGCCCGAGCCGGCTCCGGTGATCAAAGCGACTCGCTGATTTGAGCTGATTGTGGTGGTCATTGTTCCGTGCTCCTAAATTCGTTGCACCCGTGGGCGGTGGTTGGCGTCTGCTAACTGATGTTTGAGGTTGAGTGTTCGGAACCGATCCGCTGATCGGCAGGCGTGCCCGTCGTGTGGAGACGCTTGTGCCTGGATTCGGGGTCGGCGTGCACGCGTTCGGCTACTTCAGCGGCAGTCAGGATCGGAACGTCCCCGTAGTCGAGCGTCGTTCCGATCAGTTCACGCAGAGCCTGCACGCGGGACGGCCGCCCCGAAAGGAACGGATGGTTGCACAGTACGAACAGGCATCCAAGGTCACGCATCGCGGCCATTTCCAACGACCAGACCTCGAGAGCCTTACGTGGAGACTCGACGGCGTTGCCGATCACGGGATCGGGCAGAAATGCATACTGCGGGAAATCATCGAGGATCCAATGGGGTGGCAGTTCAGCGAGTACTCCGTCGGTTGTGTCCAACAAGTAGGGGCGGTCATCGTCCATAAGTGTTGACTGGTAACGAAACCCGTGTTGAGCGAGCATGTTTGCAGTCCGGACGCTTGGTGACGACAGCGGACTGCGATGCCCGACCGGGACGATGCCGAGCCGTCCCAGGGCGGCCATTGCATCGTCGAAGTCGCGACGTTCCTCGTCGGCGGACATATCCACAAGACGCCTGTGGGCGTACGAATGGTGAGCGATCTCGTGGCCTTCGGCGGCGATCGCTTCCACCACGTGCGGCCAGGTGTCCGCGGTTCTCCCGGGGACGAAGAACGTTGCCTTGATGTTGAATTCGGCTAGCAATGCGAGGATTCGAGGTACTCCGACCTGCGGGCCGTACGCTTGATGACTCATGACGCCGGGGTGATCCGCATACTTGGCGTCCTCGGCCAGGACACACGACTCGGCGTCGACATCGAAGGTCAGTACCATCGCTGCGGCTGCGCCCCGAAGCCAGGACCTGCCGTTCGCGCTACCGGTTGACATGGTCTCGGTCAGCTTCCCTGCGACTGAATCCACTGCACAGATGCGGCTAAGCCGTCGGTCAGCGACCAGCCGGGCCGATATCCGAGGTCACGTTCGGATGCGCTGAGGTCAAACTTGCCTTGCCGGTCCCACTTCTCGATGTACCCGGGACCAATCTCGAACTTCGCCTCGGGGAATATTGCGCGGACGGTGTTCGCGGCTTCGGCAACGGTGATCTGGGTGTCACCGGAGACGTGGTAAACGGGTTGACGCAGCTCTGGCGCAACGGAGGCCAGGTAGGCGGCGGCGGCGACATCCTCGACGTAGACGAACTGGAACTTGTGGTCGCCGCCGACAGCGAGGATATAGGGCGTTCCGGACAGCGCCGCGTTCAGAAGGTCGCCCAGCAGACTGGGCATCCACAGACCTGGCCCGTAGACCTCGGTGACCCGGAGCGAGACGATTTCCATGCCGTACAGGTTGTTGTATACGTTCCCCAGCAGTTCGCCGGCAACCTTTGTCACACCGTATGGGGTTGTGGGAGTCGGCTTTTGATCCTCGTGCACGAGTGCGTCATCGAGGTTTCCGTACGCGCATTCCGACGAGAAGTTCACGATCCGTCGGACGCCGGCCATCCGCGCGGCCTCGAAGACCGCCGCGGTGCCGTCGATGTTGGCGGCGATGGTAGTCAAGGGCAGATCGACCGACACCCCGGGGTGACTCATCCCTGCCGTATGGATGATCTTGTCGACGTGGTTTTCGGTCAGGGCCTTGACGAGAACCGGAATGTCGAAGAGCTCGCCTTGGACAGTGGTGACGCTGGGTCGGGTGTCGACGGCGAAATCTCGGTTGTAGCTCACGACGGTCTCGCCGTGCTCGACGAGCCGATTGACGAGATGCCGTCCGACGAACCCTTTACCGCCAGTAACTAATGTAGTCATTCTGTGCTCCCTGAAGTTCGGTTACCAGATGGGGTAGGCGGATGCGGAAACCTCGAGTGGTTCCTGCTTGCGCCAATCGAGGCTGTGGTCGCGCAGGGCTGCGGCGCAGAGCTCTTCGCCGGTCCGGAACTCGACGTCTCCGCGGTCGAGTACCGTTTCGATGAGCTTGCGCAGGTTTTGCGCGCGGCCAGGGCGGCCGCTGAGAAATGAATGTGCAGTCAATTGGAAGAGTCCACCCCATTCACGCATACCGTCCAACTCCGCGGTCCACACGGACAGAGCCTTCTCCGGGGGTTCGATGACGTTGCCGAGGTGCGGTTCCGGCAGGTAGGCGTACTGCTCCCAGTCGTCCAGTGACCAATGCGGGGGCAGCTCGACGAGCGGACCGTTCCCGGTCGAGATCACGTACGGCCTATCGTCGTCCATCAGGCTCGTGTCGTACTTCAGCCCGAACTCGGTGGCGAGTTCAGCGGTATCCCACGTAGCAGCCCACATCGGCGCGCGATAGCCGACCGGATGTATATCGAGTGCGCTCAGCGCCTCCATTCCGCGCTCGAACTCCTCACGCTCCTGTGAGGGGGTGAGGCCGGTGCTAGGACGGTGGCTGTAGCTGTGGTGGGCGATTTCGTGGCCTTTTTCTGCAATGGACGAGACCGCGTCAGGATGCATCTCAGCAACGAATCCTGGAACGAAAAACGTTGAACGAATTGAGAATTCGTCGAGGATGCCGAGCAGCCGCGGAAGGCCCCTACGCATGTCGTAGGACTGGTGCGACATCGCCATTGCGTTAGAGGAGTACCGGCGGCCGGCCGCCAAGACCGGGGTCTCGGCATCTACCGCAAACGTCAGGCATGCGATCGCGGCGGAGTCGCCGCGCCAACTCGTGTTCGGTGTGGTCGAGTTGGACTTGGTCGATGTGGTCATGTGCCACCCTCTGTGCGCGGGGAAATTCTTGACTCCTTAACTCTCCGTGCACGGGGAACAATGAACAACGGTCACAGTGCCAAACAAATTTGGTGTGACATGCGACACTGTGCCTCATGGCGATGCGTCTCAACGATGTTCTGGAACATCCATTGGTCGCAGCCGGCCACCCAGTCCTGGTTAGCGGCGCCGACCGGCTCGGTACCGATGTGCGGTGGATTCACTGCGCCGATCTCTACGACATCGCTCCGCTTCTGCGGGGGGAGGAAGTGTTGCTCACCAACGGTGTCGGTTTGGTCGGAGTGGACGAAGAGGCGCTTCGCAATTACGTCCGACAGCTCGCCCAGAAGGGCATTGCCGGTCTGATGATCGAGGTCGGACGCACCTTTGATGCGCTCCCTCCGGAGATGGCTGACGAAGCCGAAACCCTCGGGTTGCCGTTGATCGTTCTACAGCCGGCACTGCGATTCACCGAGGTTGCCGAGGCGATAAACAGCATGATTATCGATAGATCGATCACCAAGCTGCGTCACGCAGACGAGATATCGCGCTCGCTATCGGAACTACTCGCCCGGGGTGGGACACTCGCCGCAATCGTTGACGGAATACGTGACATCTGCGGAACATGGGTGTCCCTGCAGGACGACAGCAAACAGATCATCGCCCATGCGGGCTCGCTACCACCTGGCCTGATGGACACTTCCGCCGCAACAGCAGCGGTCTTCGTCGACGGCATCGTCTGGGGTCAACTCACCGTCGGCTCGACCGACGTGCCGTCCGTCCTGCTCGACGCGCTTCTCGACCGCGCACCCGCTGTCATCGCACTGGCGCTCATTCGCAATGAACCCAATGTCACTAGATCTTTGCGGCTGAAGCACATGCTGATCGAGCAGCTCTTACAGGGGCGATATATCGAGGATCACGTATTGCAGGATCGGCTACGCGCCGCCGGGCTGCCCACGTCCGTCCGCCCCTACGCGTGTGTTGTCATCGACCGATTGCAGGTCCCTAATTCAGTCGATGTCCTCAATCAGCTCATCGAGACCCACGGATACGGACTGGTCGGTGTGTACGAGGGGCTTGCCTGTGCAGTGATCGCAGCACATTCGGACGAAACCACGAGAGGATTTTCCACCACTCTGCGTGACGACCTGACCAGTCGCATCACTTTCCGCGGCAAGGCGGTCGCCGCTGTGGGGCCATGCATTATTCGATTCACCGATCTTCCGCGCAGCATGACCGAAGCACACCTGTCCTTGACGATCTGCCAGGATGTCAACCCAGCATCCGTGGCTGTGGTCGCAGCGAAGGACATGGCTGTCGAACGACTGTTGTACAAGAACGCCGACAGAGCGGAGTTGCGGCTTTCAGTCGAAGAGATGCTCGGTCAGCTGATCGCGTACGACCAAGATCGTCAGACCAAGCTGATGCCCACCCTGACGGTCCTTCTCGAGTGCGGCGGATCGAAGGCGCTAGCTGCCCAACGACTCCACCTACGACGGCAGTCTCTGTACTACAGACTCAATCAACTCAGTTCCCTGCTCGAATACGACCTTGACAATCCGCGCGATCGGACCGCGCTGTCCGTTGCGGTGAGTGCGATGCGGATCGTTCAATCGCCCGAACACGTTGATGGCGAAATGAACTGACTCTCGCATTCTCTGCGCCCCGATCGGCACACATACCGATGCGTCCCGTGTGACCATTTCAGACACCGATCGCACGGCCCGCCGACAATCCCGCGACGTCTAGCCGCACGCGAGGTAGGCACGGTCTTGCCGGTTGCTCGGCGAGTCCACCACCAATGACCAGGACGCAGAACGTGCGCGTGCAGAGGTGCGTGATCTGGATGCTGGCCTGGAGCAGTCAACCGCAGGCATCGAATTCGAAAACGCACGCTAGCCGAGGTGCAAAAGAGCGGCGCGTATGCGAACGAAACCCATGGTTCGCACGCGCGGCCGACCAACCGGCGTATCCGCACTTGACACCCGAGGCAAGCGAGGAGTTAACTGTGGCTACCACTAATCGGAAATATTCTTCCATAATACGGAAATTGCTTGAACCCCGCCGGCGCCCTAGATGAGCCCGCACGTGTTCGCGAAATCCGAACCCCTCGAGCCCGGCCTTTGGACCGCTCCCGCTTCACCAATTCCACGTTGCTTTCGGCCAATGCCGTTCGCGACCAGTCCAGTATCTCCACCATCGGCAACGTCTCTTGCCGAGACGCGCAGAAAGGAGCCATTCCGATGGCACCCGTTCCGTCCTTCACCGTCAACTGCTCAATCCTGTTGACCGATGTGCCACTCCTCGAACGCCCAGAAGCGGCCCGTCAGGCTGGATTCGATGCTGTCGAATTCTGGTGGCCATTCGCTCACGCCGTGCCTACCGACAGTGAAGTCACTTCATTCATCCGCGCAATTACCGATGCCGGCGTACAGCTCACCGGGTTGAACTTCGCCGCTGGTGATATGCCGGCAGGCGACCGCGGAATCCTGTCGAACCCCACTCGCACGACGGAGTTCCGCGATAACGTCGCTGTCGCCACCTCAATCGCTCAAGCGCTGGGCACCAAGGCTTTCAACGCACTGTACGGAAACCGGTCCGATGCCTTCAGCTCCGAACAACAGGATGCGGTAGCAGCCGAAAACCTCGCCTTTGCGGGCGAGGCCGCGCACGCTATCGGCGCAGTTGTTCTTGTCGAACCGGTCAGCGGTGCCATCGGATACCCACTCAAACATGCCGCCGATGCCGTGGCGGTGATTAATCGAGTACGAGAGTCCTTCGGAACCGACAATCTGCGGCTCCTCGCCGACCTCTACCACCTCCAGGCCAACGGCGACGACATCGCGGCGGCGCTCGACGCCTACGCCGACCTGATCGGTCATGTGCAGATCGCCGATGATCCCGGGCGCGGGGAACCGGGTACCGGAACGCTCGACCTACAGCGCTACCTGGACCAACTTCACGGCAACGGGTACTCCGGCTTCGTCGGACTCGAATACAAGTCGACTCACCCGAACACCTTCGAATGGCTCGATCGAGACCTTCGCCCGTCCCGTCGCGTCGGCATCTGACACGGGCGCTCAACGTTCACTCCACCCACACACCTCGAATCAAGGACTAACTCATGAGCACCATCGCATTCATCGGGCTCGGCATCATGGGCAGCCCCATGGCGGTTCACCTCGCCAAGGCAGGCCACCAGGTCGTCGGATACAACCTCACCCCCAACCGCACCGGCCCACTTACCGAAGCCGGAGGCACTGCCGCTGACTCCATTGCCAAGGCCGTTGCCGGGGCAGATGTCGTCGCAGTCATGGTTCCGGACTCCCCCGACGTCGAGGACGTGCTAGCCGGCGAGAACGGCGTGTTCGAGAACGCCCAACCCGGAACACTGATCATCGACTTCTCGAGCATCCGCCCCGATGTCACCACCGAGCTCGCCGCCCGGGCCTCGGCACGCGGATTCCGGCTGATCGACGCGCCCGTCTCCGGAGGAGAAGCCGGCGCCATCAACGCGGCCTTGTCGATCATGGTCGGCGCCAGCGCAGAAGACTTCGCGGCCGCAAAGCCCATTCTGGACGTCGTCGGCAAGACCATTGCCCATGTAGGCCCCAACGGAGCAGGTCAGACGGTCAAAGCCGCGAACCAGCTCATCGTAGCCGGCAACATACAACTCCTCGCCGAAGCGATCATCTTCCTCGAAGCCTACGGAGTCGATACGGCAGCCGCGGTCGAGGTGCTCGGCGGCGGACTGGCGGGGTCTGCCGTACTCAACCAGAAGGCCCAGAAGATGCTCGACCGCAATTTCGAACCAGGCTTCCGCATCGATCTCCACCACAAAGACATGGGGATCCTCACCGCCGCCGCGCGCGAGGCGGGCGTCGTCGTCCCTCTCGGCGCCGTGGTCGCCCAGCTCATGGCTTCCGCACGTGCGAACGGCGACGGCGGACTCGACCATTCCGGTCTGCTCCGCGGCGTCGAACGTCTCTCTGGCAGTACTAGCCCTACCTCCAAATAGCCCCGTCCACATAACCGATTCATCAAGGGAGAAATGACATGCCACGCATGCGCGCCGTTGATGCCGCCGTGAAGATCCTCGAGCTCGAAGGTGCCACACAGGCATTTGGTCTCCCGGGCGCCGCGATCAACCCCTTCTACGCAGCAATGCGCGACCACGGAGGAATCAAACACGTCCTCGCCCGCCACGTCGAAGCCGCAAGCCACATGGCCGAGGGTTTCACACGTGCCGGAGCAGGGAACATCGGCATCTGCATCGGAACATCCGGACCGGCCGGCACAGACATGATCACCGGTCTGTACTCGGCCATGGCCGATTCGATCCCGATCCTCGCCATCACCGGCCAGGCCCCCGTCGCCCGGCTACACAAAGAAGACTTCCAGGCTGTCGACATCGCCTCGATCGCAGCCCCAGTCACCAAGATGGCCATGACGGTGCTCGAGCCCGCCCAAGTTCCTGGCGCATTCGCACAAGCCTTCCATCTGATGCGCTCCGGGCGCCCGGGACCGGTGTTGATCGACCTGCCGATCGACGTTCAGCTCGCCGAAATCGAGTTCGACCCCGACACCTACCATCCTCTGCCGACCTACAAACCCGCTGCAACCCGAGCGCAGGCCGAGAAGGCACTCGACATGCTCGCCGAATCGGAGCGCCCGCTCATTGTCGCAGGAGGCGGAATCGTCAATGCAGACGCCGCCGAACTGCTGGTCGAACTTGCCGAGCTGCTCGATGTTCCAGTGATTCCCACCCTGATGGGATGGGGGACGATTCCCGACGATCACCGACTGGCCGCAGGCATGGCCGGCCTGCAGACCGCACACCGATATGGAAACGCCACGATGTTGGCCTCGGACTTCGTACTCGGCATTGGAAACCGCTGGGCCAACCGACATACCGGCGGACTCGAGACCTACCGTAAGGGCCGAACGTTCATTCACATCGACATCGAGCCCACTCAGATCGGGCGGGTCTTCCCCCCCGACTATGGAATCGTCTCCGACGCGAAGGCTGCTCTCGAGCAGCTTGTCACGATCGCCAAGGAGCGCAGACAAACCAACCGGTTGCCCGACCGGTCGAGTTGGGTCGAGGAGTGCCTGGATCGGAAGCGCACAATGCGCCGCAAGTCCCACTTCGATGACATCCCAGTCAAACCCCAGCGAGTCTATGAGGAGATGAACAACGTCTTCGGACGAGATACTCGATACGTGACCGCGATCGGCTTGTCTCAGATCGCGGGCGGGCAGTTTCTCCACGTATACAAAGAGAGGAACTGGATCAACTGCGGACAGGCAGGACCACTGGGCTGGACGCTGCCAGCGGCACTCGGAGTGGTCACAGCTGACCCTACTGCTACCGTCGTCGGCCTCTCCGGAGACTACGACTTCCAATTCATGATCGAAGAATTGGCGGTAGGTGCACAATTCAACCTCCCGTATGTGCACGTCGTCGTGAACAACTCCTATCTCGGCCTGATCCGGCAGGCCCAGCGCCAGTTCGACATGAACTACTGTGTGTCACTCGGTTTCGACAACATCAATTCCGAGGAGTCCAGCTCCACGGAAACCACCCCAGTGCCGAAGGGCTACGGAGTCGACCACCTCCGGGTTGCGGAAGGTCTGGGATGTAAAGCGATCCGAGTCACCGATCCAAACGAGATTGCCGACGCTCTCGAGCAAGCCAAAGCCTGGGCCGGCGAGCACAAAGTTCCCGTTGTCGTCGAGATCTTCCTCGAACGGATCACGAACATCGCCATGGGAACTGAAATCGACAATGTGAACGAGTTTGACGCTCTTGCCGCGAACTCCGACCAGGATCGGGCCGCATACGCTCAGCTGGACTAGCAGACTGGGCACGTCCGAGCACTCTACGGGAGCCGGCCACTCACTGGGGCCGGCTCCCGCACTCCCTCACCAACGCTGCAGTGGCCATACAACTGCGGCCGCGAGCCTATCGGTGGACTATTCCCGAGACCGCAGATCGAAGCACCAACGAGCGAGCGAGACTCATCTGGAGGAGACGTGATCGACACCAACACGGAGATGCTGCAGTTCGCTCTGACGTGGCGCCATTGGGGCGGCGGCGCGGACGCTGACATCTTCGTTGAGTTCGGGCTGATGCCTGACGAATACTTCTGCCGACTTCTACGAATCCTCGAGATTAGATGCAGTCACGGTGTCAAGATCTCACACCAGGAATTGTCTCAGCTCCAAATGATCTGTCATCAACGGCTCACGCCTTTCCGGTCCATGGGCTCTCACGCATGAAGGTAACGCTTCCCAGAGTGAGGAATGAATTAGGGGTAAAGATGCCAATAGGGCAAGGCACCAGTGGAGTTCAGTCCGTCGGGCGTGCATTCGACATACTCGAAGTTATGTCGACCGTGGGCGGTTCCATCAGCGTGACTGCACTCGCCGACAAGACTGAGCTACCGATCCCGACGATCCACCGCTTGATTCGTACTTTGGTTGGTCGCGGATACGTTCGCCAACTACCTTCCCGGCACTACGCGCTGGGTCCCCAGCTAATCAGGCTTGGGGAGAGCGCAACTCAGCTCTTTGGAGCCTGGTCACTTCCTCACCTTTTGGAACTCGTGGAATGCACCGGAGAAACCGCCAATATGGCAATTTTGGACGACAGCATGGCTGTTTATGTGGCGCAAGTACCCTCCCCCCACTCGATGCGCATGTTCACTGAAGTCGGCGGTCGAGTCTTTCCGCATTGCACCGGTGTCGGTAAGGCCCTCTTACTTCAACTTCCCGACACATCGATCCGAGCCATGCTCCACCGATCCGGCTTGCAACCCTATACAGAAAACTCCGTGACCGATGCGGAGATGCTTATCGGCGAATTACACATGAGCCGACAGCGCGGCTATGCCACAGATGATGGTGAGCAGGAACTGGGAGTTCGATGCTTCTCCGTCCCTGTCATCGACGCACCCATACCTACGGCAATCTCAATCTCTGGTCCAGCAGCGCGCGTCACAATTCAGTCCGCCAAGGAGATCGTTCCTCACCTTCAACGGGTTGCATCCATGCTGACAGATGAATTCAAGAGGATCTCAAAGTAGTGAACTTGCTTCCGAACTGATCGGGCACCCGTCACGGAATTCGGTGCCGCGGCACGATCCCTCATGTCGCCAGTCCCAGCCTGGCGGACGGTCGGATGGTTGCTCGGTGATGGTCATTCGGTTTCTCGTGGTCGACGTAACTCTGCATCGATGCTCATACGACGAAACCACCGCTGCCCGACGATCAGGTGTGGCCGGAGCGGCGGTTCGCGTGCACGTGGAGGGCGGGTGCCTGACGCCGACACAGCAAGTCAGGCACCCGCGTAGTTCGTTCAGTCAAGAAAGGCGCTCTCGGTTCCTGAACAAACGTGCTGCCGCGGGGGAATCTTCACCCCGCGAGGCTTTCTCGTGACCCGGCAGACGGTCAGTTGGTGGCGATGGAAACGTCGAACTCGATGGAGCCGAAGCCTTCGAACTCGCCGACCCAGCGTCCGGCCTGGTTCATGGGGACTGCCTGCAGGCAACTACCGGGGAGGATGACCTGGCCGGCTTCGAACTCGACGTCGTAGGCGGCCAGGCGGTTGACGAGCCAGGCGACCGCGGCGAGGGGATTGCCGAGGATGTTGCGCGTGTTTCCGGTGATGACCTCGTGGCCGTTGAAGTGCAGGGTGCCGCGCATGTCCCGGAGGGTCAGGTCGGTGACACGGCGGGGAGTGCCACCGAGGATGACCGCACCGGTGGAACCGTTGTCGGCCAGCGTATCCGGAAGGTCGATGGCCCAGTTCTGGACACGGGAATCGATGATCTCGATGGCGGGCAGTGCGTAGTCGATGGCGTTGATGACGTCGGCGACGGTGACGTTGGGTCCGCGCAAACTGCTTTTCAGCACGAAGGCGGGTTCGAGTTCGACGAACGGTTCGATGTAGTCGCTGCGATCGAGGGTGGCGCCTTCGTAGGCGAAGATGCCGGCGAGCAGGAATCCGTAGTCGGGTTGGCCGAGGCCGAAGGCTTCCTGCATGACCTTTGCGATGTTGCCGAGTTTGTATCCGACCAGGCGGTCACCCTCTGCGACAGCGTGTTCGACGTTGATGCGTTGCACGGCGAAGGCGGAGTCCGCGTCGAGGCCGGGCCAGGTCTTGGTGGGTGCGGTGATCGGTGCACCGTTCACACGGGCGGTGCGCAGAGTGGCCGCGACATCGTGGAGTTCGGTGGTCAGCATGGTGCTCCTTGCATTGTCGGTCGCCGGGACGGGACGCGAGTTGACCGACGCCCCGTCCCGACGCTTCGTGGAGGGGTCAGACAGCGGCCGCGACCGGTGTGCGCGCACCGAATCGGTGTCCGGGGTGGTCGTCGCGGAGCCGGACCGCTCCCTTGCCGTACAGCTTTTCGCGCAACGTCGAGCCTTCGTATTCGGTCCACATGGTGCCGCGGCGCTGCAGTTCGGGGACGACGAGTTCGATGAAGTCCGCCATGTCCTGGTACTTGACGGCGTGTCCGAGGTTGTAGCCGGCGATACCGGTTTCGTCCATCCACCGGGTCAGCTCGTCGGCGACGGTGGTGGGTGAGCCGACGATGGTGGGGCCGGTGCCGCCGATGCCGATGAATTCGGCGATGTCGCGCGGGGTCCACTCCTTGTCGGGGTCCATCTTCGAGAACAGGTCGACCATGGTCTGCCCGGCGTTGGTCTTGACGTGCTTGAGCGGCACGTCGGGGTCGAACTGGGACATGTCCAGCCCGGTCCAGCCGCTGTAGCGGGCCATGGCGCCGGTGTAGCTGACCAGCTTGCGGTAGGACTCGTACTTGGCGTGGGCCTCTTCGTCGGTCGGTGCGACGACGACGTTGAGCATCTGCAGGACGTTGACGTTCTGCGGGTCGCGGCCGGCCTCGGCGGCGAGGGTGCGCAGGGCGTCGACCTGCTTCTTCAGCGCTGGAATGGACACGGCGTTGACGAACACCGCTTCGGCGCTCGCGGCGGCGAGGGCGCGGCCCTTCGAGGATCCGCCGGCCTGGAAGATCACCGGGGTGCGCTGCGGGGACGACTCACACAGGGCGAAGCCGGGCACGTCGAAGTACTTGCCCTTGTGTTCGATGTTGTGCACCCGGCTCGGGTCGATGTACATGCCGCGCTCGGCGTCGCGGACGACGGCGTCGTCCTGCCAGGACCCCTCCCACAGCTTGTAGCAGACCTCGAGGTACTCGGCGGCCATGTCGTACCGCTCGTCGTGCGGAACCTGCTGTCCGGTACCGAGATTGCGGGCGGCGCTGTCGGAGTAGGAGGTCACCAGATTCCAGCCGACGCGGCCGTCGGTGAGGTGGTCGAGGGTGCTGAACTTGCGCACGAGTGCGTACGGGTGCTCGTAGGACGTCGACCCGGTCAGCCCGAATCCGAGGTTCTTCGTCACTGCGGCCATCGCGGAGACGACCATGAACGGATCCTGCGCGGGGATCTGCGCGGCGTCGGCAAGCGCGGCGTCGGCGCTGCCCTCGTAGATGTCGTGGTAGCCGACGTTGTCGGCGAAGAAGATGCCGTCGAACCGGGCCTCTTCGAGCATTTTCGCGTAGTCGGTCCAGTAGGCGAGGTTCTTGTAGTTCGCGCCTTGATCGTCCGGATGCCGCCAGAGACCGGCCGACAGGTGTGCCGGGCCCTGGTAATCGAAGGCGAACAGCCGCATGCGTCGAGACGCCATTGTCTATCTCCGTTCACTTTTTGAACACTTAGTTCATGTGGTGAACACCACTGTAAGAGGTGGAATGTGCGGGCGTCAATACCGCATTTCGGGTTCCCGCCCGGGATGCACGCCGGGTCCGGCGCCTCCGATCCCGTGGGCAGACAGCAGGGGTCGACTCCCCCACCGAGCCGAGGGCGGCATCGTCGTCGAGAGGGGACTCGCCGCGCACACGAAGGCGCGCCGACTGGGCACACGAGACCCAATCGGCGCGCGAGCGTCTTCCTGGAGGTGACCCCTCAGAGGGTGCGCTGGCGAGTCAGCCCGACGCGGAGGACCACACCCTGCCGCCAGCGGTACTGCACGCGTTCCGACGGAGAAAGCCCACCCCAGATACCGTGCGGCTCATTCGCGGCGACCGCGTAGTCGCGACATTCCTCGATCACCGGGCAGTCGGCGCAGATAGCTTTGGCGGCCACCTCCGACAGCGTCTCGCCGTCGTAGAACACGTCGACATCAACCGACCGGCAGCGGGCGGTCCGTTGCCAGTCCCATTCCGAGATCAACGGCCGGGGCAGCTGCAAGGGTCGTTCGCGAAGCATGACTTCCTGACGCGTGAGGATGGACGGCGGGCGCTGCGACTACGCACGCGAGGGCTCGCACGTCCCATCATCCACAGACACTCAGCCCGAACCCCGATCGGTGTTCATTATTGAACACTGCGACCGAAAAGTGAATGCCTTAAGGGGCGGGGTCCGGCTGCGTACTCCGCATCCGCCCCGGACGGCTCGACCGCTAGACCGGCACGACCGCCGAATCGTCTTCCACCGAATCAACTTTCGACCGACGGTCGACTGCAGTGGCGACGAGGAGGACGGCGAGCGCGGCCACGGTGAGTGCCGCTCCCATCCAGATCGGCGAGGTGAAGCCGAGCCCTGCGGCGATGGTGATGCCGCCGAGCCAGGCTCCGAGTGCGTTGCCGACGTTGAAGGCGGCGATGTTGGCGCCGGATGCCATGGTCGGCGCCTGCGCCGCGTAGTTCATGATGCGCATCTGCAGTCCGGGGACGGTCGCGAATCCGAAGAGTCCCATGAGGAAGAGAGCGACGATCGTCATCGGCTTGCTGCCTGCGGTGAGGGCGAACACGACGAGGACGACGGCGAGCACGGCGAGGACGGTGGTCAGGGTGCGGGTGAGCGCCTTGTCGGCGGCGCGGCCGCCGAGGACGTTGCCGACGAACAGGCCGCCACCGAAGAGCATGAGGAGCCACGGGACGCTCGTCGACGCGAATCCGCCGACCTCGGTGAGGGTGAATGCGATGTAGGTGAACGCACCGAACATCCCGCCGAAACCGAGGATGGTGACGGCGATCGAGAACCACACCTGCGGGTTCCGGAAGGCCCGCAGTTCGCTGCGCAGACCCGCAGGTTCCGGTGCGTCCGCCGCACGGGACACGGACGGCACCAGCGCGGTGATGCCGATCAGCGCCACGACTCCGATGACGGTGATGGCCCAGAACGTGGAGCGCCACCCGAACTGCTGGCCGAGGAACGTGCCGAACGGGACGCCGAGAACGTTGGCGATGGTCAGTCCGGCGAACATCGTCGCGATGGCGCCGGCCCGCTTGCTCGCGGGCACGAGGTCGGCGGCGAGGACCGACCCGATGCCGAAGAACGCGCCGTGGCACAGGGCCGCGAGGACGCGTCCACCCATCATGACCTCGTAGGTCGGGGCAATCGCCGAGAGGAGGTTGCCGCCGATGAACAGCACCATCAGCGACTGGAGGACGCGCTTGCGGTCGAATCGGGTGACCGCCGCGGTGATGACGATCGCTCCGATGGCGACGGAAAGGGCGTAGCCGGAGATGAGGTAGCCGGCCACCGATTCGCTCACCTGGAAGTCGGCCGACACCTCCGGCAGCAGTCCCATGATGACGAATTCGGTGAGACCGATCCCGAAGCCGCCCATTGCGAGAGCGAGTAGACCCAGTGGCATCGCAGCCACTCCTTTCATACAGATCTGGGAGATAAGAGCGCTAGCTCGAATACCGCGTCTGCATTAGTTGCAGGCGCGGTATAAATAGTTGCACACGCCTGATATGTGCGCAAGCTGGTATTCTGACCGGGCACTCGTATCCACAGGAGGTGGCCATGGCAGTCGCTGACGACGCCGTCGAGATCCGGTCGCAGGGTTGGCGCACGCTCGCGGCCCTGCACGGCCTACTCGAGGCGGAACTCGAACGCGCCCTGCAGCGGGGCCACGACCTCTCCGTGGTCGAGTACACGGTGCTCGACGCACTGAGCCGCCAGGACGGCTGGCACATGCGGATGGCTCAGCTCGCCCGCGCGGCCGCGCTGAGCAGCAGCGCCACCACCCGGCTGGTGAACCGGCTGGAGAACCGCGGGCTGCTTACGCGGATCCTGTGCGACGACGACCGTCGCGGCATCTACACCGAACTCACGCCCGCGGGCCGGGCGGCGCTGGACGAGGCGCGTCCCACCCACGACGCCACCCTGGAGTCGGCTCTGGACCGGGCCGCCGAGGTTCCCGAACTCGCCCACCTCGCCCGCGCCCTGCACGAGCTCCCCGCGTAGGTGAGTGGGAAAGTGCGCGGCAGCACACTTTCCCACTCACGTCAGGACAACGGCGTGAAGTCGCGCGACGCGATGTACTCCGGCCGCGGCCGCGGTGCGGCGAACGGCGCGACGAGCGTGTTCTCGACACTGTTGAACACGAGAAACAGATTCGACCGCGGGTAGGGCGTGATGTTGTTGCCCGACCCGTGCATGACGTTGGAGTCGAACCACAGCGCGGTGCCGGCCGCACCGGTGAACTGGTCGATCCCGAATTCCGCGGCCATCCGGGTCACGTCCTCCCGGCGCGGAACCCCGACCTCCTGCTCGACGAGGGAGGACGTGTAGTTGTTTTCGGGGGTGGCGCCGACACATTGGACGAACCGCTTGTGCGAACCGGGCATCACCATCAGCGACCCGTTGAACGGGTAGTTCTCGGTGAGGGTGATCGAACAGCTGACGGCCCGCGGCACGGGGAGACCGTCCTCCGCGTGCCAGGTCTCGAAGTCCGAGTGCCAGTAGAAACCGGTGCCCTTGAAACCGGGCATGGAGTTGATCCGGCTCTGGTGGATGTAGACGTCGGAGCCGAGGAGTTGCCGTGCGCGGTCGAGAATCCGGCCGTCGCGGATCAGCGCGGCCACCATGTCGCTGCGCCGGTGGACGTCGAAGACGGACCGGACCTCGTCGGTGCCGCGTTCGGTGATGACGCGCCCGCTGTCGCGCATCGACGGATCCCGGGCCAGCCGGTCGAGCTCCTCCCGGCACGACGTCACTTCGCCGGCGCCCAGGACGTCGTCGACGATGGTGAAGCCGCGTGCCTCGTGTCCGGCGAGGGCGGCCGCGTCGAAGGGTCCGTCCGCGGGTTTTCCCCAGACTGCGGGTTCGTTCCGTTGGAGCATCGACGGACCGGAGGCGATCCGAGTGGGGTAGCGATCGTGACTGTTGGTGAATCCCTGAACCTCAGCTACCTGAGTCATTGCCCCTCCTCGGCCGTTACCTCTACTTCACTGTCGCTATGACGACAGAGTCTTTTGATCGGCGCGGAGCCGCTGGACGGCGTCGTCCAGGTGTTCGGCGAGCAGTTTCTGCACCTCGCCGGCCGTACCCGACCGGATCGCCTCGCGCAGGGTCGCGTGTTCCTGCGCCTGCTCGCGGATGTCGTCGTACGTGGTCTGCAACGCACCCAGGCACATCCGGGTCTCGATCAGCAGCGTCCGCGCCGCGCGGATGAGCCGCGGGCTCTGCGCGCTCTCAACCAGGATCTGGTGGAACTGCTGATCGGCGTCCGAGACGGCGGCGGCGTCGCCACGCTCGGCCGCGGCCTGCATCACGAGGACGGTGGGTTCGAGCGCCAGGTAGGTGGCTTCCCGGCGACCGTCGGCGAGAATCATCTCGAGGGCCCCGCGCTCGATGACCGACCGGCTGCGGTACACGTCGACGACGTCGTCGAGGGTCAGTTCCGTCACGAAGATCCCGCGGTGACGGATGCTGTGCAGTATGCCCTCGGACACGAGCCTCTGCATGGCTTCGCGCAGGGGTCCGCGCGAGACCTGGAAGTGCGCGGCCAGTTCCGCCTCGCCCAGCTGTGCACCCGGTTCGAGGGCACCCTTCATGATGGCGACCCGCAGGCGGTCCGCGATGAATTCGGCAGTCGATTGACGACTGACGGGTTCCAGGTCAGTCAGAGCCATGACTGTGGCCTTTCTCGAACAAGGTTCCTAACGACGGTTGTACCGCCGTGTGGCCCGCAAGACGCAGGCCTTCCCAGATGGTCACCTGGTTTGCCGTGAGGACCGGCTTGCCGAGGCGCTGCTCGAGAGTACTCAGCGCACCCAGCGTCCTCATGGCCGTGTCGGGGATGAGCAGGGCTTCGGCGTCCGGGTGGTCGTTTTCCACCGCGAGTTCCACCACGGATTCGGGGCTGAGCTGACCGACCTCGGCTGCGGTGTCGATCCCCGCGCTCGACATCGACAGCACCTCGATGCCGGCGGCGGCGAGGAATTCGACGAACAGCTTCGCGACGTCCTCCGGGTAGCTCGCGGCCACCGCGACCCGGGTGATCCCCAGGGCGTGCAGGGCGTTGACGAAGGCGAAACTGGTGCTGGACGTGGGCACACCGGTGGCGGCGGAGAGCGTCTCGGCCTGCTGCTTCGCGCCGTCGGGGCCGTAGACGAAGCTGCCCGACGTGCACGCCCACACGACAGCGTCCGGCTTCTCGTCGGCGAGCAGCGCGGCCCCACCGGCCAGCTTCTCGGGACTGCCGAGGTCGAGCAGTTCGGGCACGGCGTGCAGGTCGGTGCCGTAGATGTGCACGACCGGCAGATCCACTCCGAGCATCTCCGCGGCGAAGGGGTAGTCGTCTTCGGCGGCGTGGTCCGGGTAGATGAATCCCACAGTGGGGGTCGGCGTGCTCGTCATGCGTTCTCCTCTTTTCGTGTCGTGAGGGGGTGTGTCAGAAGACGTTGCGGAGCCACTTGCCGGGCCCTGTCATGGGGAGTTTCATCCGGCCCAGACAGGCCCAGATCGTGAGCTGGTTGGCGGTGAGCACCGGTTTGCCGAGTTCCTGCTCGATCGGGGCGATGATGTCGTAGGTCGGCAGGTTGGTACAGCTGACGAAGATCGCCTCCGACCGCGGGTCGTCCGCCGCGATGATCCGTTCGGCGATCGTGCGGTAGTTGACCTTCCAGATGCCGCCGCCGAGCCCGAGATGATCGGAGCGCACCACCTCGGTGCCGGCCTCGTTCAGGAACGCGTGCAACCGTTCGGTCAGCGGGGCGTCGTACGGCGTGATCACCGACAGCCTGCTCAGCTCGAGGTGTTCGATCGCCTCGACCAAAGCCCCGGACGTGGTGACCGCGTGCAGGGCGCCGGCCTCGCAGATCGCGTCGCACAGGGTTCGCTCGTATTCGAGGCCCTTGATGAAACTTCCTGACGTGCACAGATACGCCACGACCTCCGGCTCGACGTGCAGGACGTCGCGCGTCGCCGCCATGAGGTGTCTTCGCTCGGACACGAGTTCGGCCATCTCCAGGCTGACGGGCACGGGTTCGTACGGCGTGCGCGCCAGATGCAGGCTCACCTCGAGGGGAGCCCAACGCCACAGTTCACGTTCGAGCGCCAGGTCGAACGGGGCGATGATGCCTATTCCCCGTTGCGCGATCGGCCCTTCGAATTCGGGAATGTTCAGTTCCAACACCAGGCCTCACCTTCGATTCGGCCGCGCCCGAGCATTATCAGATTGTTGACAATCATACGAGTTACTCTTACGGTGTCAACGTGAGTCGGAACCCGATCGTCGCGGTGCTACATGCCCACGTTCTGCCGAGCGACGAACTCATGGCACCGGTCGCGTCCCGTGCCGAAGTTCGCTACACCGGCAAGGCGGGGCTGAGCGACGCCCTCGACGGCGCGGACGTGCTGTTTCTCTACGACTTCCTCACCGACGCGGTGCCCGGAGCGTGGCACGCCGCCGGTTCCCTGCAGTGGCTGCACATCGCCGCGGCCGGCGTCGATCCCGTCATGTTCCCCGAGGCCCGCGACAGCGACGTCACGATCACCAACTCCCGGGGCGTGTTCGACGGCGCGATCGCCGAGTACGTGCTCGCCCAGATCCTCTCGTTCGCGAAGGATCTGCCGGGTTCGCTGCGACTGCAGCAGTCCCACACATGGCAGCACCGCGAATCCGAGCGGATCGCGGGCCGCACCGCCCTGATCGTCGGCACCGGTCCCATCGGCCGCGCGATCGCCCGGCTTCTCCGCGCCGCGGGGATGAAGGTCAGCGGATCGGGGCGCACCGCCCGCGACGCCGATCCCGACTTCGGGACGGTCACCGCCACCGAAAATCTCCCGGAGCAACTCGCCGTCGCCGATTACGTGATCGCGGTGGCCCCGCTCACCGAGCAGACCCGCCACCTGTTCCGCGATACGACGTTCGCCGCGATGAAGCCGGGCGCCCGGTTCATCAATGTGGGACGGGGTGAGCTCGTGCGCACCGACGACCTCGTCACCGCGCTGCGGGCGGGAACGATCGCGGGCGCCGCGCTCGACGTGTTCGACACGGAACCGCTCCCCGCGGACCATCCGCTCTGGGACATGCCGAACGTGTCGATCACACCCCACAATTCGGGCGACTTCGCCGGCTGGCGCGACGACCTCGTCACCGTGTTCACCGACAATTTCGAACGCTGGGTGACGGGGTACCCGCTCGAGAACGTAGTTGACAAGCATCTCGGGTACGTACCGAGCCGATGATGACAGGGCCCGAACGTCCAGGCTGAAGGAGTTCTCATGAATCCCACCGACATGACCGCCGTCGAACTGGTCACGGCCTACTCGTCCGGAGAACTTTCGCCGGTGGAAGCCACGCAGGCGATGCTCGACGCCATCACCGAGCGCGACCGTGCCATCAATTCCTATTGCCTCGTCGACGAGGAGCGGGCGCTCGCGCAGGCCCGGAATTCCGAGGAGCGCTGGAACACCGGCTACTCCAAGGGGCTGCTCGACGGCGTCCCGATCTCCATCAAGGACATCTTCCTCACCGACGGCTGGCCGACGCTCCGCGGATCGCAGGCCGTCGACGAGGACCAGCCGTGGGACGTCGACAGTCCCGTGGCCGCCCGCCTGCGCGAGGACGGGATGGTGTTCCTCGGCAAGACCACGACCCCCGAGATCGCCTGGAAGGCCGTCACCGACAGCGCCCTGTGCGGGATCACCCGCAACCCGGCCGACCCGACGAAGACGGCCGGTGGTTCTTCGGGCGGCAGTGCCGCGGCGGTTGCGGCGGGTCTCGGCCCCTGCTCCGTCGGCACCGACGGCGGCGGCAGTGTGCGGATCCCCGCGTCGTTCTGCGGCGTCGTCGGTTTCAAGCCCACCCACGGTCGGATCCCGCTGTTCCCGGCGAGCCCGTTCGGGCCGCTGGCGCACGCAGGCCCGATCACCCGCACCGTCGAGGACGCAGCACTACTGATGGACATCCTGGCGCTGCCCGACCCGCGCGACCCGACGTCGCTCGCCCCGTTCCCGACCACGTTCCGCGGCGAGATCGGCCGCGACGTGGTCGGACTCGGCGTCGCGTACTCCCCCACGCTCGGCTACGTGACCGTCGATCCGGAGGTCCGGGCGATCGTCGACCGGGCCGTGCAGGCGATCGACGCCGCGGGACTGCCGGTCACCGCCGCCGACCCCGGGTTCGGCGATCCGATCGACGCGTTCGAACTGCTGTGGGCGGCCGGGGCCGCGGCCATGCTGAAGAACTTCCCGGACGGGGCACGCGACAAGGTCGACCCGGGTCTCGGCAAGGTCTGGGAACGGGGCGAGAAGTTCAGCGCGGTCGACTATCTCGACGCTCGCGCGGTCGCCGCGGACATCGGCATCACGATGGGCAAATTCCATCTGACGCACAACGTCCTGCTCACCCCCACCGTTCCCATTCCGGCTTTCGAGGCGGGCTACGACGTGCCGCCGGACAGCGACCTCACCGGCTGGCCGCAGTGGACGCCGTTCACCTACCCATTCAACCTGACTCAGCAACCGGCGATCAGCATCCCGGTCGGCCGCACCGCGGCGGGTCTTCCGGTGGGTCTGCAGATCATCGGCCCCCGGCATTCGGACGACCTCGTACTCGCGGTCGCGCGGTACGCGGAACACGTCCTCGGCTAGGTCGGCCGAAAAGCACCCGATTCGCGCCGTATCCGAGGATGATCAGACCTGGGCCCGGTGCTGCGAACATCTGCTCTGCTGCCGGGTGACAGTTGCCCGACAGAAGTTTTCGGGGTCGGGGAGAGCCCGGGAGAGTAGATGACAGCAATGCCGGTGTCCGGGGTCCCGTCGCATTCGCCGCAGGACCGGGATCAATTCGCCCCGGGCATGGTCGTCGCCACTCGATACACACTCCTCGGACGATTCGCCGGACCCGACTGGGTGCAGTGGTGGCACGCGCACGACACCGAACTGTGCAGGGACGTCTCGCTCAGTCTCGTCGACTCAGCGCACCTCCGCGACACCGATACCCGTCCGGATCCGGTGGCGCGGTTCTGCCGGAACACCACCGGGACCAGCTTCAGCCACGAGGGGCGGATCGCGCAGGTCTACGACATCGAGGCGGTCGGCGACCGGATCGCCGTGGTCGCGGAATGGACGCCCGGATGGCGTGTCGCGGATATCGCGCGCACGGTGCCGCGGCCGCTGGACGCCGCGCGCATCGTGCGCGACCTCGCCGCCGCCACCGCGGACGCGCACCATTTCGGCGCCCGTATCTCGCTCGATCATCCCAACCGGGTGCGGATCTCCCGGGACGGACTCGCGGTCCTCGCCTTCCCCGCCACCCTCGCCGACGACAGCACGGCCGACGACGTCGCCGGCCTCGGCGCGCTGCTGTATGCGCTGTTGCTCGGCACGTGGCCGCTACCGTCGTCCGGCGACACGCTCGCTGCCGGACTTCCCCCCGCCGGACGTCGGGGTGACGGTTCCGTCGTCCCGCCGCATCGGGTGCGGCCCACGATTCCCCACCGGCTGTCCGACGTGGCCGTCAACGCCCTCACCCGCCAACCCGGAATGGGCACCGCGCAGGCAGTGGTCGATGCCCTCGACCGGATGCTGGCCGACGCGCGGGCACGGTCGGCACCCGCGTTCGCCCCGAAGAAGAAGGTCCGCCCGAGGCCCGACGACCGGACGGCCCGACCGCGGGCGCCGCTTCCCGCGATGAGTGCCGCGCTCGCCGTGGTCGTCGCCCTCGGCGCCGCCGGGTGGGCGATCAGCACCGCGTTCACCGCGTCGGACGCGCCGCCCGCCGCCGTCGCGGACAGCACGCTCAGCGAGATCGCACCCGCGCCGGAACCCGACCCGACGCCGCTGATCCCGTCGTCCGCGGTCGTCTACTCACCCCAGCACTTTCCCGACAACGGGACCAGGGCGTCGCTCGCGGTCGACGCGAACCCGGCAACGTTCTGGGCCACCGACCGCTACCCGCAGCAACTGCCGCCGACGAAGGGCGGCGTGGGTCTGATCGTGTCGTTCCCCCAGCCCGTCGATCTGCGGACCGTCTGGATCGAATCCCCCACCCCGGGCACCCGGGTCGAGATCCGGACCGCGCCCGCCGCATGGGCCAACATCGGCCACACCCAGTTGCTCGGCGCCGCCACGCTCGCGCCCGGAGTCACCCGGATCGCCGCCCGGACCCCCGCACCCACCACCCGCGTCCTCGTCTGGATCTCGGGTCTGTCCCCGGTCGAATCCGGTTTCCAGTCGAGCCTGTCGGAGATCGGGTTCCTGGGCGGCGGCGGATGAGTCGCGACATCTTCGGCCCCACCCAGCCGAACACGGGCAGCACCGCGCGCGACCACCTCGCGAACGAACGCACCTATCTCGCGTGGCATCGCACCGGCATCAGTGTCGCCGCACTCGGGGTGGCGGTGGCGAAGTTCGCCCCGCACCGCGGCGACCACGCCATTGCCGCCGGATTCATCCTGATCGGCGCGGGCCTGCTGGTGTCCGCCTACGGCACCTACCGCTACCGGGTCATCAGCAGGCAGCTCGAATCCGGGGTATTCGCGCCGGCGACGTTCGCCGCCGTCGTCACCTCCAGCGTCGTCACGCTGCTCGCGCTCCTCGCCGTGCTGGTCCTACTCTGACCCGGGCCTACTCTGATACGGGCACGGACTCGACGCAGCGGAATCCGATGTGACTCATCCCGGTGTCGACCATCTGCGGCCGCCGCGCCGCGGGCCGGTACCGGCGGCAGTAACTGTCGGCGCAGAGGAACGATCCACCCTTGATCACCCTCCGTGGAACCCGGAACTGGGGTTGGCGCGGGTCGAAGCTGTCCGCCATGCCGGGCCCACGCGGATTGCGTGGCGCACAGCACGACTCCGCGGAATCACTGTGCCGCTCGGCGTACCAGTCGGCGGTCCACTCCCACACGTTTCCCGCCATGTCGAACAGTCCGTAGTCGTTGGGCCGATAGCTTCCGACGGCGGTCGTTGTGCCGTACCCGGGGTCGGCGCGCCACGGGAAGTCGCCGTGCCAGTAGTTCGCCGGCGGCGGGGATCCGGCGTCCGGGGTGTCGCCCCAGGTGAATTCGGCCTGGTCGAGACCGCCGCGCGCCGCCGCCTCCCACTGCGCCTCGGTGGGGAGGGACCGTCCGGCCCACTGTGCGTACGCGGCCGCGTCCTCGTGGGCGACGTGGACGACGGGATGTCGTTCACGGCCGGTGATCGTCGACGCCGGCCCGGTGGGTCGCTGCCAGGACGCGCCGACCGTCCAGGTCCACCACTGGCTCAGGTGCCGGAGGTCGACCGGTCCCCGGGTGGGGACGAACACCATCGATCCGGGTTGCAGATTCTCCGCCGGCGCCCCCGGAAAATCGGCGGGGTCCAGCGGACGCTCGGCGACCGTGACGTAACCGGTGTCCCGGACGAACCTCGCGAACTGTTCGTTGGTGACCTGGTACGCCTCGATCGCGAACGCGTCGACCGCCACCCGATGCGCCGGACCCTCTTCCGGATAGTGCCGATCCGAGCCCATGGTGAACGTCTGGGCGGGGATGAGACGGACGTCGGAAACGGTCACGGTGTCCACGAAGTCTCCCCTTCCGACTGCTCAGGTGACGGCCGGCGAGAAGACGCTCGTCCAATCGTTCTTCATGCTTACCACGGTCCAGTTGTTCGCTCGCGCCTCTTCGAGGGCCTGCTCGGCGCCGGCGACGTAGTCGAATTCGCGATCGGCGTCGTCGTGCAGGATCAGCACCCGCAGGGACGGGCGGTCGAGTAGTCCGGAGAACGCGAGCATCGGCAGGTCGCCGTTGGAGTTGCCGACCGACAGGATCGGCCGACGCCCGATCCTGCTCCAGATCCGGACCGGTTTCTCCGGTCCGTCGTCGAAGAAATCCATTGCCGCCTTGTAGAGCAGCTCCGTTCGGCCTTCCTCGGCGCGGTAGGTGAGGCCGAGTGCGCTGCCGATGATCCGTTCCGGCGGTATTCCGTAGAGCTGCCCGGCGATCGGGCGCATGAAGTCCCGGTCACCGCCGGACGCGATGTAGAGCGTGAATCCGTTCGCCTCCAGATAGCGCAGGAGCTCGACCATCGGTGCGTATCCGCAGCCCCGGTACGGGCGATCGAGCGTCGGATGGTCCGCCCCGTCGAAGAATGCGGTGACGCGGGCGTCGTAGTCCTCGACGCTGACCTCGTCGAACGCCCGGGTGATCGCACCCATCAACAGCTTCAGATCCGCGTCGTCTCCGTGATAGTGCTTGACCATCGCGGCGCCGAGCCATTTCAGGTCGTGTTCGTGCGCGGCCTGCCAGGGTTGCGTCTGCTGCAGTTCGGGATCGTCGGCGGCCATCTCCGCCAGCCGCCGAATCGTGAAGTCGAGCTGGATGGGCATCGGCTTCTCACACCACAGTGTGCCGTCGTTGTCGAAGACGGCCACCCGGTCCGCCGGCTCGACGAAATCCGGTCCCCGTGCCGTGACCCGTCCGACGAAGTCCTCGATCGCGGACCGCGACGATCCGTCCGACCAGGAATCACCCAGTCCTGCGCCCATCCCGGTCAGTCCTTCGCCAGGAAGGCGTGCAGCTTCGCCACCGCGTGGTCGATCGTGAAGCTCGCCGGCTCGTGCCTCGGGGGAAATTCCTTGAACGTCTCGAGGAATTGAGTCGTGATGACCGTTCCGTAGATGGCGATGTAGTCGTGGTCGAGGAACCAGTCCCAGTAGGTGTTCGACGTGATGTCGGCACGCTCGAACGGGTCGGTGCGCAGGTTGAACAGTTTCGGCAGCCGCAGGGGTGTGAACGGCTCCGCCCACAGTCCGAGAGTGCCCTGCGCCCGCTGCTCCATGAACACGATCTTCCAGTTGTCGAAACGGATGCCCAGCACGTCGCAGTCGTCGGAGAAATAGACCATTCCCCGGCGCGGCGACGTCTCGACCTCACCGGTGAGGTACGGCAGCAGGTTGTAGCCGTCGATGTGCGCCT
Organism: Rhodococcus pseudokoreensis; assembly: GCF_017068395.1. Classification (NCBI taxonomy): domain Bacteria; kingdom Bacillati; phylum Actinomycetota; class Actinomycetes; order Mycobacteriales; family Nocardiaceae; genus Rhodococcus; species Rhodococcus pseudokoreensis. The sequence goes on from NZ_CP070619.1 coordinate 3,273,511, forward strand.
TGAACCTCTTGTCGCCGGCGTCGTGCCCGCTCTTCAGTTGCTCGACGACCTCGGGCGCACCCGCGGCGGCGAGGAACGTGGGAAGCCAGTCGTGGTGCTGAACGATCTCGTTGGATACGACGCCCGCGGGAATCCTCCCCGGCCAGCGGATCACCTCGGGGACACGGAACGCGCCCTCCCAGTTGGTGTCCTTCTCGCTGCGGAACGGGGTGGTCGCGCCGTCCGGCCACGTGTTCGCGTGGGGACCGTTGTCGGTGCTGTAGATGACGATGGTGTTCTCGGTGAGACCGAGTTCGTCGACCGCGTCGAGCAACTGGCCCACATGCTTGTCGTGATCGACCATGGTGTCGTGGTACGGCGACTGCCAGTGCCCGGCCTGCCCGACACTCTCCGGTTTGGTGTGGGTCCGCAGGTGCATGTGCGTCGTGTTCATCCACACGAAGAACGGGGTGTCCGCTTCCTTCTGCCGCGTGATGAAGTCGATTGCCGCGGAGACCGTCTCGTCGTCGATGGTCTCCATGCGCTTCTTGGTCAGCGGCCCGGTGTCCTCGATGCGCTGCTTCCCGAACGGCCCGTACCGCGGATCGACCTCGCCGGCGTCTTCCTCGGTGGCCCAGCAATGGAGGACGCCGCGCGGCATCATCACCTCGTGCAGCTTCGGATAGTCGTGCGCGCTGGGATAGTCGGGGAGCTCGGGTTCTTCCTCCGCGTTGAGGTGATAGAGGTTGCCGAAGAACTCGTCGAACCCATGCACGGTCGGCAGGTACTTGTTCAGGTCGCCGAGATGGTTCTTCCCGAACTGCCCGGTCGCGTACCCGAGGGGCTTGAGCAGTTCGGCGATGGTGGGGTCCTCGGGCGACAACCCGACGTCGACGCCCGGGATTCCCACCTTGCTCATGCCCGTCCGGTACACGCTCTGCCCGGTGATGAACGCCGCCCGGCCCGCGGTACAGCTCTGCTCCCCGTAGGAATCGGTGAACCTCATGCCCTCGTCCGCGAGACGGTCGATGTTCGGTGTGCGGTAGCCCATCAGTCCGTCGCTGTAGCAACTGAGATTGGTGATTCCGATGTCATCGCCCCAGATGACCAGGATGTTGGGTTTCGCTTCCGTCATCGTGCTCTCCTCGCGTCATCGGTCGGCTGCGATTTCCCTGCGGCCGTCGCCCGCACGACAGCCCGGACTCGCAGTCCTGACGATGCTCGCGGGACGTCCTGGCCACATCACCCGCACCGGGTGAGAACCTCGGTCCGCCGACCGGCCGTCAGTCCGGTGGCAAAGACGCCGGCCGGTCCACGGTCAGGATGTACACGCTGATCACCATCACCCACGCCGGAAACACGAGCGTCACCCAGAGACTGAAGCTGACGACCACCAGGAGCGTGAGCGACAGCAGGTAGGTCGCGACGGCCAGCCATCGCGGCATCAGTCCGGTGCGCAGCCAGATGGTCCCCAGCGAGATCATGAACACCCCGGCCATGCGAACTCCGTAGACGTTGTTCACATGCAACATCACCTCGCGACCGAAGTAGACGAGGTCGTTCTGCGGAGCGTTGGGCAGCCGGGATATGGCGAGCATTCCGCCGGCGAGTGCCATCGACACGAACGTCGTCGAAAGGAACAGCAGCCCACTGCCGAGGAAGACGGTCGAGAAGAATCGGTCTTCGAGGTCTCCGAGCCGGTCGCGAATGACGCCGATGAACCACAGGAACGCGATGCTCGCGAACGGCGCGAGGATCAGGGCCGTCGTGATCTGCGTCTGGTGGCTCACCCACGGGGTGCCCGCGGCGCCCGGCAGTGCGCTGCGCAGCAGGACGATGCTGGAGGCGAACAGGACGCCGAAGACGACACCGGCGACGGCTGCGGCCCGTGGGGTCCGCAGCCGGTGGTACTCGGCATCGCCCCGTGTGCCGGCCATGAGATTCAGTCTTCGCCGAGGTCGCGGTCCGGGGCAACAGGGACCGCGGATCGAGCCGCTACCCGGACGCCTCCAGCGTCGCTTTGAGAACGGTGACGTCCAGCGTGGCCGCCAGATCGGCGATCGTCACACCCGACAGCGTGCTCCGCCATGCACGCTCCGCGTCGGCCATGACCTTCGCGATGCCGCAGGGGGCCGTGCACTGTTCCGGTGGCGCGGCAAGCAGCCCCTGCTGCCGGATCTCGGTGCACCGAAACGCCGGCGCATCGCCGTCGACCGCCTGCACCACGTCGAGCACCGTGATGTCGCCGGGCGCACGGGTGAGGACGTATCCGCCGTCGCGGCCCTCGGTCGGGTGGACGAGACCGGCACGTGCCAGCGACTGCAGGTGCTTGGCGAGATAGGACTTCGATACCCCGTGCAGGTCGGCCAGCCGCGCGGTCGGCACCGGACTCTCGGCCTGACTGAGCACGATGCAGCAATGGAGCGACCACTCCACACCACCGGAAATCTTCATGCTGACGACCCTATTTGCGCAGCCATTCGTCCAGGGTGGTCGGGGCGATCCAGGCGCCGGCGCCGGGTGTCGGCGTGATGGCCGCGTCGTCGAGTTGCGCACCGAAGTAGCCAGCGGCGGGGTCGGTGGTCACGGACCGCTTGTCGCCGGTCGACGCGAACAGCCGGCGCACCAGTTCGTCGATGCCCAGCGGCTCGGGGCCTGCGATCTCGACGGTGCCGTTCAGCGGGGAACCTGCGGCGACCTCCGCCACCCGGGACACGACGTCGCGCGAGGCGATGGGCTGCAGGTGCGCCGGCGTCGCGTGCACCGTGTCGCCGACGGTCCCGGCGTCGGCGATGCCCGCGATGAATTCGAAGAACTGGGTCGATCGCACGATCGAGTAGGGCACCGGGCCGGCCTTGACCACGTCTTCCTGCGCAACCTTGGCCCGCATGTATCCGGAGTCGGGAAGGCGGTCGGCGCCGACGATGGACAGGACCACGTGGTGCCCGACGCCGGCGGCTTCCTCGGCGGCGAGCATGTGCTTCGTCGAGTCCCGGAAGAACGCCAGGACGTCGTCATCCGCCCACGACGGCGAATTGGTCAGGTCCACCACCGCGTCGGCTCCCGCGACGGCCTCCGCGACACCTTTGCCGGTGGTCGTGTCGATTCCGTCGCCGCGGCCGAGGGCCACGACGTCGTGTCCGGCCTCGCCGAGCTTCGCCGCGACCTGCCGTCCGATGAGTCCGCTTCCGAAAATGACGATCTTCACGTCTTCTCTCCTTTACTCGGATAATTCGTATCCGAGTTTACTCCGACAAGTGCTGTCCGAGTCAAGACCACCGTCACGCCGATTCCGGCCGCACCACTACGGGCACGCCCTCGTACGGCGCGAGGGTGATCGGGAAACTGTGCAGCTCGTCCACGGTGCCGATCTGCTCGTCGGTGAACAGGTTGACCGCAGGCGAGCCCGCAGGCAGGAACTGCGACTGGACGGTCGCGGCGATCTCCTCGGACGTGAAGTTGAGGACCGTGACCTCCAGACTCGCGTCCGCCAGTTCGTGGACCATCACGAGCAGCCCCTTGTGCGACACGGTCGGCACGTCGAGCTGGACGGCGGTGGCGATGCCGAATCGGTTCCGGACGTCGATGATGCGGGCCAGCCGGCGCGCGAAGGACGTCGGATCCTGCAGTTGCACAGGAAGACTCCCGTACAGACTGTGTCCGCGGGGAATGCCCGACTCCGAGCGTTCGGCGTCCGGGTTGACGCCCATCAGGTCGTGCGCACCCCGGTTGATCCAGCGGGTGTCCCCCTCGGCGAGGAGATCGGCGACGTCCTCGGACGGCACCGGAAGCAGACCACACAGGTCCCAGCCCGACAGGGCGAACACCCCCGGCTGGAGTGCGTTGAACATCGCCAGCAGCAGGTGGGCCTGCTTGACGGTGTCGATGTCGGCGTCGTCCATCCGGTCGAGGTCGCGGATTCCCAGCGCGGCGGTGATGACACTGGCTGTCGTGCAAGCGATCCCGTTGGTGGTGAACGTGCGGTTGTACGGCGCCCACCGCCCCGTGAGCCGCTCGCACAGGTCTTTGCGGATGCGGTCGCCGAGGTCCGCCCCGGTGACGGACTCGCCGCCGTAGTCGAACTCGTCGTCCTTGTGCAGCGTCGCGAAGTGGACCAACTCGAACGTCAGCTCGTCGTGGTTCTGCAGAGCATGGACGAGCGACGCCGCGTCGACGCCGTGATCGCGGGCGAGGTTCATCGTCAACCGCAGGAATTCGGTGTTCCCCATGACCAGCGCATGCTGGTAGGCGGGCCGATTGATGAAGTCGTACGACAGGTCGGCGCCGGTCGTGCCCATCGCCTTGATGTCGTCGATGGTGAGGTTCAACTCCTGGAACGTGAATCCGCCCATCTTCCGCACGATGCTGGCGATGAGATGATTCGCCGCCTCCGACAGCGGATGCCCCTCCGACCAGCCGGGAAGTCCCTCGGTGCGGCGTTCCACCCCGAGGAAACCGTTGGCGTCCAGGCGGAGCGCGCCCGCGCCGAGGTCGGCGATGGAATGGCAGGCGTCGCCGATGACGAGACGCATGCCCGCGAACGACGGATCGAGCCAGTTGATCGACGGCTGCCCCGCCTTGAAATAGTGCAGATACACCCACCTGCGCTCGACGCCGTCCACCCCCATCACCGCGGGCGTGACACTCCAGTTGGTCTCCTTCACCCCGAGTTCGTAGAAGATGACGCGCTGGAGTTGCCCGATGATGTACCCGGCGCGGGCGAGTTGCGCCTCGGTGTCGGCGTCGATGTTCACCGCGTCCCGGCCGTCCGGCACACGGGGAAGCAGGTGCCAGTCCTGCTGTTCGATCTCCACCATGTGATAGATGCCGGGATAGTCGGCGTGCGCCATCTCGGCGAGCCGGAAATCGGCGCCCTTACCCGTGTGACCGGGGACGATGTCGTCGATCACGATGCCGTCGTACGCTGCGGCGACGACGCAGAGCTTGCGGAACTCCTCCTCCGTCCCGAACGCCGAGTCGATCTGCATGCTGATGCGGTCGAAGTGGCCGTCGACCGAGGGCGTGGCCCGCCACCCCTTGATCCCACCAGCCTGCTTCACCGGCCCCGTGTGCACCGCCGTCACCCCGATCTCGGAAAACGCCTGCCACAGCGACTCGTCACCGAGCGAACTCAGGAAACTCGCGCCGGGAGCCGTGATGATCGAGATCGGGTACGCCGTGAACCACACCGAACCCCGCTCCACCGCGGCCCGCGGATTGGGGTCGGCGTACGGGTTCTGCCACATGCTGCCCTTGCCGGACAACTGCTCAGCGATCAACTTCGCATCGTGCAGGATCGACTGGTTGATCAGCCACTCCACATACTTCGGGTTGTCCGGCACCGGCTCACCCGACTGCGCGTCCACCCTGGCCGCGCGGCGGACCGACGGTTTCAACGGCCGCGGGCGCGCCGGGTAGAACTGCTCGTCGTAGCTGATCTCGCTGGGCTCGTGATGGATCTCGGGGTTCATGGTCCTCCGTCGTCATCTCGTCGACTCCGCCGCACCGGTCGGCTACCCGTCCACCGTCCCACGGAAACGACCGCCCGGCACGTTGTTGATTGTTTCCACGCGTGACCCCCAGGTGAGTGAGAAAGTGTGCTCGGGCGCTCTTCCCCACTCACGTGGGGGTCACGATTCGCGCGGGCGGGCGGTGCTGCCGCGCACGACCAGTGACGTCTTCATCAACGATCGGGTGCGGGTGCCGCCACCCAGCCGATCGAGCAGGATCGTCGCGGCCGCACGCCCCTTCTCGACGATCGGCTGATGAATCGTGCTGAGACCGAGAAGTTCCGCGACGGGCGCGTCGTCGAAACCGATGACGGACATGTCGTCCGGCACCGACAGCCCGCGCTCGCGCAGCACCTGCCACGCCGCCACCGCGTGCACGTCGGACGTCGCCACGAGCGCGGTGGGTTGCGCGGACGCGAGCAGGATCCGCGTGGCCTCGGCGCCGGCGGCACGGTCGATGTCGCCCGCCACCACGATGGACAGTTCCTCCACCGGAAGGTGATGATCGCGGGCCGCGTCGAAATAGCCGGCGAGGCGTTCGCGTGCGTTGCGCTCGGTTGCCGCGCCGACGTCGTCCGCCGTGACCATCCTGCAGTCGGAGTCGTGGCCGAGTTTGTCGACGATGATCCCGATGCGCCGGTGGCCCAGTTTCAGGATGTGGTCCATCTGGAGATAGGCGCCGTTCCGGTCGTCGATGGCCACGAACGGCAGTCCCGCGCTTCTCGGCGAATCGACGACGACGGCCGGGATCCCTCGCGCGATGATCGCCTCGACCAGGGGGTGACCGTCCGGGACGTTGTGGATGACCACACCGTCCACGAGCCCACGCAGGACCAGCGAGTTCGGTGGTGAATCCGCGGCGCCACCGCGGGAGGCCGGAAACAGGGTGAGGGCGATGTCGGCCGAATTCCCGATCTCCGCGATGCCCTTCATCAGCAGGGTCACGGACGGATCCTCCAGCGCTTGTACGGGAGAGTCGGGCACGATCACGCCGACCGCGCCGATCCGCCCCGACCGCAGGCTGCTCCCGGCGATGTTCGGCCCGGCGTAGCCGAGTTCCGCCGCGACGGAGTAGATCCGTTCCCGTTGTGCCGCAGAGACCTTCGACGATCTACTGAACGCGTAGGAGACGGTGGCGACCGACACCCCGGCAGTTCGGGCGACGTCTTTCATCGTGACCACGTGGCACTCCCTCGTCGGCGTTCATCGGCCACAACCGGCCGTTGCGCACCGATGGCGAAGACCGATCCTAGTCCGCGTCCGGGTGCTTCCCGCGCTCCCCTCGAAAGCACCCATTGACAGCACTCCATCCGGTGATACGATTCACCACCATAAGTTAATCGTTTCACCATTCCAGTTTCACCACCCCGGGAGCACTCATGACCAAGGTCCTCTACCTCTACGGCGGCTGGCCCGGCCACCATCCGTACGACATCGCCGCGTGGGCACGCGAACTGTTCTCCGAGCTGAACTACCAGGTCGAGGAGTCGCAGGACATCTTCACCCTCGACCGCGACCTCACCGGCTACGACCTGATCGTGCTCGGCTGGAACAACGCGCTCACCACCGAGGACCTCAGCGATTCGCAGGAGAAGAACCTGCTCGACGCCGTCGCCGCCGGAACCGGGGTCGCGGCGTGGCACGGGGCCGCCGCCGCGTTCCGGGCGAGCCTGAAGTACCACTTCCTCCTCGGCGGCGACTTCGTCGAACACCCTGCGGGAGAGGCCTTCCCGCAGCCGTACAAGGTGAGCATCACCGATCGCGAGCACGAGGTGACGGCGGGTGTCGAGGACTTCGCCGTCGCGTCCGAGCAGTACTACATGCACGTCGACCCGAACAACCGCGTCCTCGCGGAAACCGAGTTCAGCGGCGAGCACCTGCCCTGGCTGGAGGGACTGCGCAGCCCGGTGGCGTGGGTGCGGCAGTGGGGCGCCGGCCGCGTCTTCTACCACTCGATCGGCCACACCCCGGCCGACCTGTCCGACCCGAACGTCCGCCGGCTGACCAAGCAGGGACTGCGCTACGCCGCCCGCGTGGCGCACTGACACGACCCATCACGACACGAGGAGAAACGATCATGGCGAAATTGACCGGCGGGCAGGTAGTCGCCCAGGTCCTGAAACAGTACGGCGTCGAGTACGTCACCGGCATTCCCGGCCACGGCATCTGGTCACTCACGGATGCGTTCCTGGAGAAGGGATCCGAGATCCCGTTCATCCAGGTCTACCACGAGCAGAGCGCCACACACCTCGCGGACGGCTACTACCGGGTGTCCGGCAAGCCGATGGCGGCGGTGGCATCGATCGGGGCGGGCGCCGCGAACACCGTGCTCGGTCTCGCGACCGCGTACAGCGACTCGACGAGCCTGCTGTGTATCACCGGCGGGCCGCCCACCCACATGCGCGGACGCGGTCTGCTCCAGGAACTCGAGCGGCACACCGACAACGGATTTCCGCAGGTCACCGACGCGGTGTCGAAGCGCAGCTGGGTCGCCACCCGCGTGGAGGAACTGCCGTTCATCATGCACCGCGCGTTCAGCACCATGCTGACCGGCCGCCCGGGACCGGCACACATCGAGGTGCCGATGGACGTGCAGGCCGAGGCCGCCGACGTGTCGCTGCACGACCTCGCGCGACGGCTGCCGGTCGGCCTGCAGCAGCCCGACCCGCTGGCCATCGACAAGGCAGTCGACGTGCTCCGCGACTCGCGTCGGCCGGTGATCGTCGTCGGCGGCGGCGCCATCACGTCCGACTCGGCCGACGAAGTGCTCACCCTCGCCGAGGCGTGGCAGATCCCCGTGGTCACCACGTGGAACGGCAAGGGCGCGTTCCCCGAGGATCACGCACTGTTCGCCGGCAGCGTCGGGCAGACCGGCACGATCGTGGGCAACGCCGTCGCCTCCCGCGCCGACGTGGTGATCTCCATCGGATGCCGGTTCACCGACTGGTCGTCGTCGAGTTACGCACAGGGAGTGACGTTCTCGATTCCGCCCGCCAAGCTCATCCACATCGACATCGACCCGCACGAGATCGGCAAGAACTACCCGGCCGAGGTCGGCATCGTCGCCGACGCCAAGCCGACCGTCGCCGCGATCGTCTCCTCCCTCCCCCGCAGCGGCGCCGACCGCTCCGAATACCTCGCCGAACTCGAGCAGCTGAAGGCGGAATGGGAGGCCAAGCTCGCCGGCCGTCGCGACTCCGACCGCTTCCCGTTCACCTCGCAACGCCCCCTCGGCGGCCTGCGGTCGGTGATGGAGCGGGACGGCATCATCGTCGCCGGTTCCGGCAACACCCAGGGCGCCGTGAAGCAGACGTTCCCGGTGTATCACCCGCGCACGCACCTGACCTCCGGCGGATTCTCGTCGATGGGCTGGGCCGTGCCCGCCGCGATCGGCGCCAAGCTCGCCGCCCCCGACCGCCAGGTCGCGTGTGTGGTCGGTGACGGCGACTTCCTCATGACGTCGCAGGAGATCGGTGTCTGTGTGCAGCACGACATTCCAGTCGTGTTCGTGGTCCAGGACAACGCCGGCTTCATGTCCATCCGCGGCGGGCAGCGCAAGCAGACCAGCCGGCACATCGGCACCGAATTCAACCGCCCCGACGGCACCCCGTACAGCCCCGACTTCAAGGCGCTCGGGCAGTCGTTCGGCCTCGAGTCGTTCCGGGTGGACGACCCAGCCGACCTCGAGAGCACGTATCAGAAGGCCTTCGACTCGAAAGCACCTGCCCTGATCGAGATCCCGACGGATCGCGACGCCGCCGGACCGTGGGTCCCCGGGTGGTGGGACTTCCCCGTCCCCGCGTACATCGACGACGAACGTCAGGACGAGTACTGGGCGACCCGAGCCAAGGAACAGCACCTGTGAGAACCTCGGGCCACGATCAGGTCGACGCGTATTCACCGCTGCGCGAGGGCGCGGTGGTGGAGGTGGGCGACTCCGACACGGTCACGGCCGATGTCGTGGTCGTCGGGTCCGGGATGGGTGGTTCGACCCTGGCGTGGGCGCTCCGGGATCGGGACGTCGACGTCCTGGTCGTCGAGCGCGGCCGGTTCCTCCCCCGCGAGGTGGAGAATTCGCAGGCCGCGGAGATGTTCCTCGAGGGCCGGTACAAGACCGCGGAACCGTGGTTCGACGGCAGCAACGGTGAGCCGTTCCAGCCCGGTGTGTACTACTGGGTGGGCGGCAACACGAAGTTCTACGGCGGCAGCCTTCCCCGCTTCCGCGCGACGGATTTCGAGGAGACGCAGCACTACGACGGCGTCTCACCGAAGTGGCCGTTCAGCTACGCCGACCTCGAACCGTTCTACGCCGAGGCGGAGCGTCTCTACCAGGTGCACGGCGTCGACGGCGAGGATCCGACCGAACCCCCGCGGTCGTCTCCGTACCCGTTGCCCCCGCTGCCGCACGAGCCGACGATCGAGCGTTTCGCCTCCTCGCTTCGCAAGCAGGGTCTGCACCCGTTCCACACGCCGAACGGCATGAACCTGACCACGCAGGAGCATCGCCGGCAGTCGACGGCGTCGGACGGCACCCCGTCGCAGACCGATCACAAGAGTGAAGCGGAGAACCGCGCGCTGCGCCCCGCCCTCGAGTCGGAGCGGGTGCGCCTGCTCACCGAAGCCAAGGTGACGCGTCTGCTCACCGACGCGAAGGGCACTCGAATCGTCGCCGCGGAGGCCGAGTTCCGTGGCCGCACCATCCGGATCACGGCCAACCAGTTCGTGGTCTCGGCGGGCGCGGTCAACACCGCGGCGCTGCTGCTCCGGTCCGGGGACGAACGGAACCCGGACGGTCTCGGCAACTCGTCGGGACTACTGGGCCGGAACTACATGGTGCACAACAGCACGTTCTTCATGGGCGTGAACCCCTTCCGGACCAACACGACCGCGTGGCAGAAGACGCTGGGAATCAACGACTGGTATGCCGCGGGCCCGGACAACGAGTTCCCGCTCGGCAATCTGCAGATGCTCGGCAAACTGCAGGCCGCGCACGTGAAGGGGGCACGGCCCTGGGCTCCGATGTGGGCGCTGAAGGCGGTGGTGGATCGCAGTCTCGACATCTACCTCACCACCGAGGATCTGCCGGCGCGCAGCAACCGGGTCCGGGTCGACGGCGACCGGATCGTCGTCGACTGGACTCCCAACAACACTGCGCCGCACCGTGAACTGGTTCGCCGGGTCTCGGCAGCGGTCCGCAGGGCGGGGTATCCGATCATCCTCACCGAACGAATGGGGATCGCGACGAACTCGCACATGTGCGGAACCGCGGTCGCGGGCACCGATCCGGCGGCGAGTGTCCTCGACCCGCACTGCCGCAGTCACGACGTCGACAACCTGTGGGTGGTGGACGGGTCGTTCTTCCCGTCGTCGGCAGCGCTCAACCCCGCGCTGACCATCGCAGCCAACGCCCTGCGCGTCGCACCCCACATCGCCGTCGCGGCCGGGTGAAACCGGGCTGACCCTCACGCCGTACTAGCGACTCAGGCCCGGATCCGGTCGACAAAACCGGCCCGGGCCTGAGTAGTTGGTCAACGAACCCGCCGACCACACGCTCGGCCGCTCCCGCGGCGAGCGGAGCATCGAAATCCACGCCCTCACCGAGACGTTCTGTTGCCCGCTGACGCTGCTGCTCTCGCCGGGAAATGCAGGCGACAACCCCTCCCTGGTGCCGCTGTTCGACGCGCACCGTGCACGACACCGATGCGTTTCGCCTGCTGGCCGACAACGCGTATTCACACCCGAGTACCCGAAAGGAACTGCGGGGAAGCACAATCTCGCACACCATCCCCGAACGCCGCGACCAGATCCTTTCGTCGCAAGGCGAAAGAATTGGCCGGGGTCTGCCGCTGGCGGTCGACAAGGACCGCTACGCGAACGCAACACCGTCGAGCGTGGCTCTCCGGGTCGGGGAGCAGGGTGCAGAGCATCACCTCCGGCGGGGGTGGCCTCGATGCGCGGGCTGCGGTCAACCCCGGCTACCGGCGGTCGGCGGCGCCCATAGTCACGTCGGCATCGCTGCAGAAGCCGCGATGACTGCGCTTCAGACACAGCAGACCTCGAAACACGCCATCGTCGTCCACGACGGCCAACCGGCGTGTGCCTGAGGCAACCATGCGAGCGTGCACCTTGCCCGCGGGCTCCTCGGGTCGTACGGTCCGACCCACCAGACCCGAGACGGTGAGTACTGGTTCGTCGTCGCGCAGGCGAGGATCTGTCATGTCGTCACGGACGATCGCGCCGAGGAGTACGTCACCCTCGATGACGAGAAGCATATGCACATGGTCGTCATCGAAATGCCTGCGCGCTTCACCTACGGTGGCCGTCCGCTGCAGCGCCTTCGGGCATGTGACCATGGCATCGCCCACCGTCCTCGACAGGGTAATGCTCTCCGATGAGGCGGAGCGGCAGGACATGTCACCCACTTCGGTCATCCGCACCAAATTCCCCCTCGGGACCGAACTCTGCCCGCGTCGATTCGCGTAATCAAGTCGAACGTTCGTTAGAATAGGTTCCGGTGCTTCCCCACGTCAAGAGCAGAGTTCCGTTAGAGGCAATGAGCCCCGGAAAACGCGCCACGCCAGGACCACAACGGGCAGCACTCCGCCACCGGCGCCCGTCAACTCCCGGGGCCGTCAAAGCGATGTATCTAGCGCTTGACGATCATTCCGATCACGGCGCCGGCGGCGGGCAGGGTGCCGATCGTCGTGAGGTCGGTGACACCGAGCCCCTCGAGGATGGTCGGAGTCCAGTACGAGAACACGCTGAACCCCGCGTATATGGCGAGGAACACGAACCCCGCGATGTACACCCACCGGTCCGTCAGGAGCCGGCGCAGAACGCTACCGGCCGGCTCGCTGGCATGCCGGGCGGTGTTCTCCGGTCGCTCACCCTCGACGGCCTGTTCCCGGAAAAGTGCTGCAGCAGCCGGTCTCGGGAACCGACCCCACCCTGCAGCGCTTCTTCCACGGGCATCTGCAGCAGCTGCAGACCGGGGCGGGAAAGGACGTTGTGGGCCAGGTTCGCCGGGCCGTCGAGGAATCACTGCACGCTGGAGACTGCAGCGTCGACCAGGTGGCGCAGCTGTTCTCGTCCACCGCATCTCCGAGTATCGGCACCTCGCTCGCGCCGGAACGACGTTCGAGTCGGTGGTCGACGAGACCCGCCGCGACCTCGCGGAACAGTTCCTGTCCCAGACGGACCTGCCGCTCGTCGAGGTGAGCCGGCTGCTCGGCTACCGGCACCAAAGCGCGTTCAGCCGCGCATTTCGGCGTTGGCACGACATCCCGCCGCTGCAGTGGCGCCGCGGTCGCACCCACGACGCCAACCCAGGAAGCGTGTCAGCAGCGTTCCAGCCCTCACTGTGATCCCTGCATCGCGGTGAGCGAACTGACAATGCGGCGCCAGCGGCTATGCGGTCCGACTGCGAGGCAGAGACTTTCGCCTCTCTGATCCGCGGCTTGGCAGCAATCCGGCCGATGACGGTGTCGATCGGGGGTGGTGAGGGCGACGACCTCGCCCGGCGTCGCACGGGTCCCGGCAGAGCGACGCCGGTCGTGCGCGGTCAGGGTGATCGGTGTTCGACGACCCAGGCCGCAATCTGGGCGCGGGAGGTGAAGCCCAGCTTCGTCAGGACGTGCTCCACGTGGCCCGCGGCGGTGCGTGGGGAGATGACCAGGCGGGCGGCGATCGCCCTGTTTGTCAGTCCCTCGGCGACGAGGTCGGCCACCTCCCGTTCCCGCCTGGTCAGCTCGGTCGACGGGCCCGCGGTAGGCGGCGTGGTGGTGGGTTCCTCGCCGAGGGCGTAGGCGATGGCGGCATCGAGGTCGAGCGACCGGCCTTCGTTGTGGGCGGCCTCGAACACCCGCGGACCGAGCGCCCGGCGCGTGGTCCGCTCACACTCGTCATGGTGAACGAGCAGGTTCGGGAACACCACGGTGGTGGCGCCCGTCACCTGGTGCAGGGCCTGCGCCGCGCCCATGAGCACCGCGGCGCGCCGGGCGTCGCCCTCGGCGGCCGTAAACCACGCCATCACCTCGAGACACGTCGCGGTCACGAACGGGTCCCTGCGGCGACGGACGAGGACAAGCGCCTGCTGCAGCAGGTCCAGTGCTTGGTCGCGCTCCCCCTGGTGCCACACGGCGACCGCGGCGGACCACAGTGCGTATGACCGCCACACCGATTCGCCGTGGGATTCGGTGATCGCGAGGATCTTCTCGTAGCACTCGAGGGCCCCCGCGGTGTCCTGCTTCAGTTCCCGCGCCCATCCGAGGGTGAGGAGCACCAGGACCTGCGCGAGGAGGTCGCCCCGGGCGGCGAATATGTCACGAGTACGTTCCAGGCGCGCGCTCGCGGGGGCGAGGTCGCCGACGTAGATATCGTGGAGGCCCTCGGTGAACTCCACGAATGCGTGCGCGAGCGGGTCCGCGGTCCGTTCGGCGAGGGCGCGGGCCTCGACGACCAGGGCCTCCGCGGCTGCGCGGTCTCCCTGGGAATCGGCCAGCGCGACGTCGCGGTACAAGGCCTTGGCCCGGACCGCGGGCGCGGCGCCGGGTGCGGCGGCGAGGGTCCGGTCGATCCAGTGCCGTCCTTCACCGAGTTGGCCGCGCGAGACCCAGAACGGTTGCAGCGCTGCTGCGAAGGCCACCGCGGAGTCGGATCCCCCGTCGTCGGTGAGGGCGAACTCAAGGGCCTCACGGAGATTGGGCTGTTCGCGGTCGAGACGGTCGATCCAGTCGAGCTGCCGGGCACTGATCCATCCGGTCTCCACGTCGAGAGCGAGCTGCCGGTACCAGCGCAGGTGCCGTCGCCGCAGCTCCGGCAACTCGTCGGACTCGCGCACCCTCTCGCGGCCGAAATCGCGCAGCGTCTCGAGCATCCGGAACCGCACCGCGGTACCCGACTCCTCCCGGATCAGGATGGACTTGTCGACCAGGGAGGCCAGCACGTCGAGCAGGCCATCCGCCTCGATATCGCACCGGCATACCTGTTCGGCGGCATCGAGTTCGAAGGGACCGGCGAACACCGACAACTGCGCCCAGAGCTGCTGTTCGGGCCGGGTGCACAACTCGTAGCTCCAGTCGATGCACAGGAGCAGGGTCTGCTGACGGGTCGGCGCGCCCCGGCTGCTGCGCGCGAGCAGTTTGAAGCGGTCGGTCAGCCGCGCCAGGATCTGCTCGGGCGAGAGCGCCCGCAACCGCGCGGCTGCGAGCTCGATCGCCAGCGGCAGCCCCTCCACGCGGGCGCAGATCCCCGCCACGCTGGCCGCGTTGTTCTCGGTCAGTTCGAAGCCCGGCAGCGCGGATGAGGCGCGTTCGACGAACAAGCGGACCCCGTCGTAACTGGGCAGGCCATCCATGGACGACGCCTCCGGAACCGGAACCCTCAGCGGAGGCACCCGCAGCACCGCCTCCCCCCCGACGGTCAGTGCCTCGCGGCTGGTGGCGAGAATCCGCAGACCCGGGCAGGCGCGCAGGAGAGTCTCAGCCAGCTGCGCCGCCGCATCGACCACCTGTTCGCAGTTGTCGAGGACCAGCAGCACCTCCCGCGATGCCAGGAAGTCCATCAGGACCTCCGGCACCGGCCGTGTCGAGTGGGGACGTAGCCCCAGCGCGGCGGCGATCACGTCTGCCAGCAGCGCCCCGTCCCCCAACTCGCCCAACTCGACCAGCCACACCCCGTCCGTGAACACACGTCGCGCGTTCGCCGCAATCCGCAGGGCCAGGCGGGTCTTGCCCACGCCACCGATCCCGATCAACGTCACCAGCCGGGACGACGCCAGTAGCTGCTTCGCCTCGGTCAGCTCGGTGCGGCGGCCGACGAAGGTGGTTAGCTCGGCCGGGAGGTTCCCCCCACCGCCCGACGAGCCCCCGATGGACGAGGCCGGACGGCCGGTGGTCAACGGCACCGGCGCCGCCGCGCCCCCCGTCTGCTCCTCGGCAGTCGGTTCGGCGCGCAGCGCCATCTCGTCGACCGGAAACCCGCTCCGCGCCTGCAACTGTTGGAGCCGTTCCCCGAGCACCACCGCCGAGGGCCGGGCATCCGGTGTGCGGGCCATGGCGTGCTCGATCACCGCGGCCACCTCGTCGTCGACGCCGTGCTCGCGCAGGTCGGGCACCGGCTGTGCGGTGATCCTCAGGAACTGCGCCACCACCTGCTCGCCGCTGCGACGCTCAAACGCCGCATGCCCGGTCAACGCGGCGAACAGGGTGGCGCCGAGCCCGTACACGTCCGCGGCAGGCGACGGCGGATCCCCACCCAGCACCTCCGGGGCGGTGAAGGCCGGCGACCCGGAGACCGTGCCAGTTGCAGTCGTGAATCCACCGACGATGTGCGCGATACCGAAATCGGTCAACACCGGCTCCCCAAAATCGGTGAGCACAATGTTCGCCGGCTTGACATCCCGGTGCAAGATGCCGGCCCGGTGCGCGGTCTCGACCGCCGCCGCCATCTTCACCCCCAGTCGCAGCACCTCCTCCCGCGTGAGCGGGCCGTGCCGCCGGATCCGCGCGTCGAGGGAACCCTGCCGGTAGTACGGCATCACCAGATAGGGCCGACCACTGTTGGTGGACCCGACCTGCAGCGCCCCCGCGATGTTCGGATGCCCGGTCAGCCTGCCCATCGCCCGCTGCTCCCGAAAGAACCGCTCCCGATTCTCTTCGTCCAATTCGGCGGTGAGGACCTTCACCGCCACCATTCGCTCCAGCACACTTTGGGTGCAGCGATACACCACACCGAAGCCCCCACGCCCGATCTCCTCGGCCTCGTCGAACCCCACCGCACCCAACTCGGCCGCGGTTGTCACGTCACGTTGGGTTCGGAACGGATCGCTGTCAGTCATCGGGCACAAACTCTCTCCGCCGCCCCCACCCCGACAGCCGGGCGGACATGCTTTACGCCTTGCGGGAATGCCCGTCCATCATATGCCGGGCTCATCCGATCGGCCGCTGGTTACCGCACCGACGGATCTGCCCCGACGAAGCCACCTCGGGCGGTGTACGGCCAGGAATGGTCGGGAATGGACGAACCACTCAGGAAGTCCGGCGTCACAGTCCTCGTCGACGATCTGTGGTCGCACCAATCACCGAGCAAAGCCGACCTCGCTGCGCCCAGGCTCTTGGCAGCGACGACGTAACCGAAAGCCGTCCCGGACGTCCCCACGACCAGAGCGTCGAGATCCGCGCATTAAAGGCAGCCTTGGCGATCTACAACGCCATGGCCTGTCCGGCCTGAGTTTCTTGCGCGTCGCCATGAAGGGAGCCGTCGGCAAAACTGCACTGCACTGCACTGCACAGGCCACGGGACGCTGTCGAGTAACTGTTAATCGACGGCGTTCAATTGATCGCGCCGCCCCCGTACTCGAAGATTCCGGGTCCTTCTTAGGCAAAGATCTTCGGCAACCCACGTTGACGATGTGTGATCTGTAATCAAGTCCACGAAATTGGACAGCCAGCCACTGAATGAGCCCCGGACCGGGCTGAGGGCGGGCCCGGGGCTCATCCAGTGACTGGCTCGCTGATTCTGACGCTCGTCGGGGCGATCGCAGGATGTCAGTAATTGCTGTTCGACGACGAGTGCGATAGTCGCCGCGGTGACGATCGACCACAGACGTGCGGTGCGCCGAACCTCAGCGCCCAACGAACCGTGGTGTGGTCCGGTCGCGACTGGCCGCAATCCCGATGCGGCAGTCTTCGGTCGACCATTGCACGCCTTGCTCGCTCAGTTCACGCTCGGTCGCCGCCGCAACCTCTTCGCAGAGACCGGCCGTCATTGTGGCCTTCATCGACCTCACGGTCAGCGGTGCCGACGCCGCGATCTCCTGGGCGAAGGCGACCGCGGCCGGTAGCGGGTCGTCCCCGTCTGCGAGGCGGTCCGCCAACCCGATCTCGACAGCTTCGGCGCCACCGACCTTCCGCGCGGTGTAGAGCAGTTCGGTCGCCTTCTGCCGCCCAACGAGCCGCGGCAGGGTGGCGCTTAGAGCGAAGCCCTGATGGAATCCGAGTGCGGCGAAGTTGGCGTGGAAGCGGGCCGAGGCGGCGGTTACCCTGAAGTCCGCTGAGCATGCCAGGCCCAACCCGCCGCCGACCGCCGCCCCTTGCACCGCGGCGACGACGGGCATTCCGATCCGAAACAGGCGCAACGCCTCGTGGTAGAGCTGCCTCGAGGCCGCGGCGCGATCGTCGATCGCGCCTCCCCCACCGAAATCCGCTCCCGCGCAGAAATGTTTTCCTTCGGAGGCGAGCACAGCAGCTCTGCATTTCTGTGAGTCGAGTTCCTCGAGTGCGTCGGCCAGCTCTCGGATCAAGGCGAGGTCGAAGTAGTTTGCCGGGGGACGGTGCATTGTCACCACCGCGACGTATTCACGGTGGTCGACCGTGACGACTTTTTTGTCTGTCATCGTTCTCCTCTACCGATGCAAGTCTGTTTCCATCGAGTGGTGTCAGCGGGAGACCGAGCGAAACGGCGTGTAGGAGACCTTGACACCGAAGGTATCCCGGAACTTCTCGCTCACCTCACCGAGAATGACGTTCGTCAACAGCTCAGCGGAAGAAGCGAAGTCCTCCTGGCCGGCGGCGGTCCGCTCCATATGCTTCCAGATGGCGTCCTCGTTCTCGTACTGCTCATGCTGGTAGTAGGTACCGTCGTCGCCGTGGAAGATCTCGTATCCGAGGACGTAGGGCTCCTCGGCCTCGGTGATCGGGAAGACCTTGTCCAGGTACGCCTGGTAGCGGTCCTCCATACCGGGCCTGACGCGGTAGCTGAAGAGTGCATCGATCATTCTGGTACTCCTTGTCTTTGCGGTTAGGGAATCGGTTACTGGGTCATTTGCGGGTCAATGTCAGCGCTCCCGCCTCGCGAACGGGGCGTGACTTCGACCAGGGTCCCGTTGGGTGCGGCGTTTCCACTCCCGACGTCGACGCGGCGCGGCGACATCAACTCGTTCACGTTCGCGCCCTCGAGCCTCGACGCGACGCCCATCGGCGTCCTCTGGTGCCCCCACCCGTGGGGTGCGCATACGACACCCGGCATGATGTCTTCGGTCAACTCGACGTCGAGCGTGATGACACAGTCCGGTGTGGACACGTCGACCTGGTCTTCGTTCCGGATCCCACGCGGGTGGGCATCGAGGGGGTTCATCAGTAGAGAGCACCGGTTCCCGGTCCCCACGAGTCGAGATACGTTGTGCATCCATGAATTATTCGACCGCTGGTGGCGGCGCCCGATCAGCTGCAGTCCCTCGAGCCGCTCATTGAGAACTCGTCGAATATGCGGGGCCAGTTCCGCTACGCGCTCGGGGAGAAGCTCGATGTGCTGGTCCGCGGTCCGGACGATGTCCGGCAGCAACGGGACCATCGGGCCGAAGTCGATTCCGTGCTCTGCGGCGGCGACTCGTGTGAGATTGATGCCGTCCCCGTCTCCGAACTGGTCGCCGAACGGCCCTGTGCGGAAGTAGAGATCGAGCAGTCGCTCTGGATCGGTGTCGCCGTGGAGCATGGACAGCAAGTCTTCGGGATCCCGACCGTACACGTCACTGTCCGGGTTGTCCGTGAATCCTCGGATCGTTTTGAGCAGCACGTTTTGTCGCAGCGTGGCGACATCACCGGGAGGGTCGGTGACCATGGCGCCGATGCGCATCAAGATTTCGTCGTCGCCCGGTTGGCCTTGGGCCCGGGGACGCATCGGCGGCGAGAAACGAGCGTACGAGCGTGCGGCGAACTGTTGGCTGTAGTACGGGTAGAACGCGCGCTCCAGACCCGCCGGGGAAGGAAGGATTACGTCTGCATGGCGGGTCGTCTCGTTGATGTAGGTGTCGAGGCACACCACGAGATCGAGATCGTCCAGAGCACGCTCGAGGCGAGAGCCTGCCCCGGGGACCGACAGCACGGGGTTGGCGCTGTGCGTGATCAACGCCCGTATCTGCCCCGGCCCGGGGGTCACCATCTCCTCGAGCATCGCCACGGCTGGAAACTCCCCGAAAACCTCGCGGTGCCCGCTGATTCGGCTGTGCCACCGACCCAGCGCGGGAGGACGCCCGAGCGGTACCCTTGAAGCGTTGAGGCCGGTCGCCGGGCGACAGAACATCGCGCCCCCGGGCCGGTCGATGCTCCCGGTAAGGATGTTGACGACGTTCAGGCCCCAGGCGGATACCATGGCCAGCTCCTGCAGGGCCACCCCCACTCGTCCGTACACCACCGAGCGTTCTGTCCCTGCGAGCCGGTGCGCCAGCTCCCGGATCCAGGTGGCGCTGACCCCGGACCTCTCGCTCACGACCTCCGGTGCGAAGTCCGCGGCGAAATCACGAACGCGATCGACGCCGTTCACCATCCCGGTGGCTGCCCTCAGGTCGACCAGGTCGTCGTCGAACAGGGTGTGGATGAGGGCAAGCATCACCAATGAGTCTGTGCCTGGGCGGATGAAGACATGCTCGCTCACTAGACGACTGGTCTCATTGGCGCGTGGGTCGAGCAGGATGACGTCGCCGCCGCGTTCTCGGATTCTGGTGATCCGCTTGGCCCATCCGGGCGCGGTTGCCAGGCTGCCGTTGGAGATTGCCGGATTGGCTCCGAAGACGACGAGTAGATCAGTCCGGTCGATGTCCGGAATCTGCAGGTCACCTTGGTGGCCGTACATGAGCAATGCCGCAAGTTGTTGCGGCCAAGCGTCGACCGAGCCTGCGGAGTAGCGGTTCTTGGTCTTCAGGAGCCGGAGGAGCTGTGGAACATACATGCTCGCGGCAAGATTGTGCGAGTGCGGATTGCCGACAAAGGTTGCCACTGCGTCCGGCCCGTGCTCCGAAATGATCCTCGGAAGCCGGTCCTGGATGACTTGGAAGGCATCGTCCCAGCTCGCGGGTACGAGTCGGCCCTCAACCCGTATCATCGGCCGGCGCAGTCGGTCCGGGTCCGCATCGACCTCAGCCAGCAGGGCACCCTTGGGACAAATGTGGCCCGCGCTGACGACGTCGAGTCGATCAGGCGTCACCTCGAGCCGACCCTGCCGGCCCGGCGCGACCAGCAGACCGCACCCGGCCTCGCACAGGTGGCAGTTCCGACCATGCACGTCGCTCATCCGATTACACCTCCTCGATCACGGTCTGACATGTTGGGGCCTCGCGACCGGACACGTCACCACGGCGCCATCCGGTCGGTTCCTCGCGCCGGTACGTCGATCGCCGCCCCGGCCGTCGCCAATTCAACGAGCTTCGGCCAGTCCACGACCTTCTCGCGTGGTCGCTCACGCCCCCCCGCGGACCGCTCGTAGGCATCGATCGCGAGCCAGCCGTCCCAGCCGAACGCCTCGACGCCGACCGCAGGCGGGGGGGAGGACGGTGTGGACAGCAGGCCCGACAGATAGTCGTCGACGATGGCGTTCACGGTCTCGGCGGCGCACGTCTTGTTCGTACCGATCACGCCGGAGGGGCCTCGCTTGATCCAACCGGCCGTGTATATCCCGGGAATCGTTTCACCCCGAGGATCCACGACCCTGCCCGACTCGTTCGGAATGCGCCGGGTTGCAACGTCGAACGGGACACCCGGGACAGGGTCCCCACTGTAGCCGATCGAGCGCAATACTAGTCCGCAGTCGATCTGCTCGATCTCACCGGTGCCGACTGCCCGATGGTTGCCCGCGTCGTCGCGGATCTCGTTGCGCTCCAAACGGATCCCCGTCACCCGATCGCTTCCGAGGATCTCCACCGGGGACGCGAGATAGCGCAGAGTTATCGCCTTCCGCTCAGGTGACCGCACCCGACCTGCGTAACGCTGGGCGATGTCGATCTTGAAGCGAAGCTGCTCGTTGCCGTGCTTGTTGAGAGCGACGGAGGTCGCCGCGTCCACTGTTGTCTCACGCGAATGTGCGAGTACGTTCACGCCTGCCAGGTGATCGAGCTCGACGAGTTCCTTCGTCGTGTAAGCGGAGTGCTCGACGCCACGGCGCCCGACGACGAGCACCTCCTCGACGGCGCTCTGCGCAAGCAGTCCGAGCGCACGGCCGCTGATGTCCGTCCGCCGTAGCGAATCCACATCGGAAACGAGAATGCGTGCCACATCGAGGGCGACGTTCCCGTTGCCGATGACCACCGCGCGCGGGTGCGACAAATTGAACTCGTGACCGCTGTGGTCAGGATGTCCGTTGTACCAACCGACGAAGTGCGTCGCCGGATGGCTCCCCGGCAGGTCCTCACCCGGTACCTCCAGCCTTCGGTCGGATGGGGCACCTACCGCGTACAGCACCGCGTGATGGCTCGTTGCCAACTGCTCATGGGTAATGTCCCGGCCAACGCGGGTGTTGAAGTGAAACGTCACCCCGCGCCGCGAGGCCGCGCGTTCGAACTGCCCGATGACCCGCTTCGTCCGCAGGTGGTCGGGTGCCACCCCGAATCGGGCTAGTCCGTAGGGCACCGGCAACCGTTCGTACACGTCCACGGTCGCCTCGAGGCCGCGGCGCGAGAGGATTGACTCGACGGCGAACATCGCCGCCGGACCTGCCCCCACGACCGCGACGCGGAGCGGTTCCCGCTCGGTCACTGTCATCGGCGCCGGCGGGAGCGGGAGATCCCTCCGGGGGTATGAGCGCCCGCTGAAGTGGAGGCGATTCAGCTCGATGAACGCCCGACTCTCCTCTCCGAGAGCAGCATCGGGCGATATGGCGTCGACTGGGCAGACGTCGACACAGGCCCCGCAATCGACGCATGTCGCCGGATCGATGTAGAGCATCTCGGCGGTGCGGTAGCCTGGTTCACCCGGTGACGGATGGATACAGTCCACCGGGCACGCCGACACGCAGGCAGCGTCGTTGCAACAGGACTGGGTTATGACGTGAGGCACGATGCACTCCCTGCTGAACCGCCACGTACTGCGACCGCGGCGACTGTTTTGCGCGTACCTGTCACGGAGTCAGCTCGAGATCGAGATTCAGTGACGCGACCGTTCGACGGTGGCTGCCGGCGCTGCCTAGAAGCTCCTTATCAACCTGGGCGCGACGCCAATACAGGTGCGCGTCGTGCTCCCAGGTGAACCCGACGCCCCCGTGTGTATGGATCAGCGTCTGGGCGGATCGGTTCAGTACGTCTGCCGCGTACGCGGCGGCGGACGCCGCGTAGAGCCTGAGGCTCTCCGGCTGGGCATCGGCCGACCAGGCGGCCAACCACACGAGCGAGCGCAGCTGCTCCTCGCCGACGTAGGCTTCGACCAAAGCGTGCTTGACCGCCTGGAAACTGCCGATCTGGCGATTGAAACTCTGCCTGGTCAACGCGTAGGCGCGGGCCAGCTCATTTGCCTGAGTCGCTGCCCCCAAGTCCTCCGCGGCCAGCAGGACCAGTGCCACGTTCTTGGCCCGGTCCCAGGCAGGAACGACTGAAGCGCCAGCCGACAGCACGTGCGCCGCTGCTCCCCTGAACTCGAAAACTGCGAGGCCCCGCGTGGCATCGAGAGGCTTCGGGTCCACACGCCGAACCGCCGGGCTGGAGCTCGTCACCTCGACGGCGACCACAACCGGGCCGGTATCGGTCTCGGCCAGAACAATGAGGTCCGTCGCCGCGACGCCGTCGAGCACAGGCGCCGTACGCCCGTGGACCGCGCCCGAGGGATCTAGGCGAAGCCGGTCGGCCGAATCCCGGGTGCTGTCCGCGACGGCCACGGTCCTGCCACCGTTGAGACCAGCCTCGAGCAGTGTCACCGCTTCGGGCGAGCCGAGCGCTTCCAGGAGAGTGACTGCCCGGCCGGCGAAGCTCACCAGCCGTGCGGGAGTCAGATGCTTACCCGACTGCTCTGCAACGACCACAAGGTCCAGAACCGTTCCCCCGCCGCCGCGTGACTCGTCGGCGAGCAACTCCATGACTCCGAGCGACGCCCACGGCTCACCGGTGGGGAAGGGAAGATCACTATCGTCGAGGGCCCCACGGGCGTACTCGAGCCCCGAGCGCTTGGCGAAGGCCTGCCCGGCGACCTTACCGAACTCGATCTGGTCGTCCGAAAGACTGAATTTCATCAGGCACCATCCCGAGATGCGGTGGGTGAAGTGGTCAAGGCGGGAGAGGCAGTCACTCGCGGTTCGGGCGGAAGACCGAGAATCCGTTCGCCGAGAATGTTTTTCATGACCTCCGGCGTTCCTCCGGCCAGTGAAAGTCCAGGCGCGAACATCGCAACGTTCTGCCAGTGATTCGTGCCATCGGGAGCTGCGGCGAACACAGCGGTCTCCCCCTGCAGAGACAGTCCGAGACTGCCGACTCGCTTGAGTAGCGCTCCGAGCGCGAGCTTCCCGACGCTTCCCTCGGGACCAGGCTCCCCGCCCTGGGACACTCGGGAGATCAGTCGATTGCCGGTCATCCGGCAGGCCAGGGCCTCGATCCAGCAGGCCGCGTACTCCTGGAGCACGAGCTCGCGGCTGCTCTCCGAAAGTTGCGGCAGGGCCTTACGCACCTCGGAGGTCAGGGCGCCGGGCCCTGCGCCGTAAGTCGACCCGTCACCTCCCACGACGAACCGCTCGTTCATGAGCATCGTCAGAGCAACCGCCCAGCCCTGCCCAACCTCACCGAGCACGGCGTTCGCCGGAAGCTCGACGTCCTCCAGGAAGACCTCGTTGAACGCGGCGTGGCCGGTCATCTCCCGCAGAGGACGTACGGTCACGCCCGGGGCCGACATATCGACGACGAATGCGGTGAGACCCCGGTGGCGATCCTCGGGACTACCTGTCCGCGCGAGTGCCACCCCGTAGTCGGACCAGTGAGCGCCCGTGTTCCAGACCTTCTGGCCGCGCAGCACCCAACCGTCCTCCGTGGGGACGGCCTTGGTCGCCACCGCCGCGAGGTCACTACCCGCCCCGGGCTCGCTGAACAGCTGGCACCAGATCTCCTCCCCCGTGAGGATATTCGTCAAGTATCGACTCTTCTGCTCACCGGTGCCGTGGGTGATGATCGCCGGCCCGCACAGGCCCACGCCCATCCACCCGATCAGCCGGGGAGCCTGGGCGCGGTCCAGCTCCTCGTTGATGATCAGCTGCTGGACGACAGTCCCGCCGGCGCCGCCATACTCCTTCGGCCAAGTCACCCCCACGAGTCCGCCGGAGTAGAGAACCGATTGCGCATGTTTGAGAGTGTCCACGTTGTCCGCGGACGCTCCGCGCGAGGACACCAGCGAGTGCAGGTTGTCTTCGATGAATTGGCGCACGGTGACGCGGAAGGTGCTTTCTTCAGGGCTGTCACTGATGTCCATTGGTCCCCCGCTCAGCGGTAGCGAAGGCGCGCGGCTGCATCGAGCCGAACGACCTCACCATTCATGTAGGTGTTCTCGAGCAGGTGCAGGGTCAGCGCCGCAAACTCGTCGGCCCGCCCGAGTCGGGCAGGAAAGACGACGTCTCGCGCCAACTTCTCCTTGAAGGCCACCGGGTCGGCGACCTTGTTGTAGATCGGGGTGTCGATGAGACCGGGGGCGATGGCGTTGACCCGGATGCCGGCGGGTGCGAGGTCACGCGCAGCAGGAAGGGTCATCCCCACGATCCCGGCTTTGGAGGCAGAGTAGGCCACCTGGCCGATCTGGCCGTCGAACGCCGCGACCGACGCGGTATTGACGATTGCGCCGCGCTCGTCGTTCTCGTCCGGCTCGTTGGTCGACATGACAGTTGCGGCAATGCGCATGCAGTTGAATGTGCCGATCAGGTTGGTGGTGATGATGCGTGTGTAGCGCTCGAGTGAGTACGCGCTGTCGTAAGTGCCGTCGCGGCCGATGATCCGGGCGGACCCACCGAACCCGGCGCAGTTGACGAGCGCCCGCAGTTCTCCGACCTCGCGGGCCCGCTCGACCGCAGCGATGACCTGGTCCTCGCTTGTGACGTCCGTGCTCACGAAATGCGAGCCGGACTCCTGTGCGACCGTGTCGCCCTTGTCCTTCTGGACATCGGCAATCACGACCTGGACCCCGCGGCTCGCCAGGGAGCGCACAACACTTTCTCCCAGGCCGGATGCACCGCCAGTGACCACCGCTGAAGCACCGGTGAACTTCATGAACACTCCTTAGCAAGATGATGATGCCCGAGCCGTCTTCCGGTCTCGTGGCTAGTGGGCGCGCCCTAGGATGCCTTCGAGGGTTTTCTGCGCGCCCGCGAATTGGTTGGTTGTCGGAAAGGGCTCAGCCCAGGTGTTCCCGGGCGGAATTCGACGGGTCTATTTCCCCGTTTGCCTGTCCCGCTCCTCGATCTCGTCCGGCAGTAGCCGAACCGAACTGACCCCTGCATGCTCGATCAGGTCGCCGCGGAAGTGGAAGATCCACCGCAGCCGAACCGTGTCGTCCGAAGACATCGCGTTCTCGTACTTCGAGTATCCCGGCACCGAGATCCGCCCATACGCTGCGAGACGGCGGTCGTTGCCCTGCAGCCATCGCTCCGGCTCGCCGAAGTCGATGCCCGCAGGCCGCGAGTCGCCGAACGCACGCAGGCCCGCATGCCCCTCGGTGTGTCGGCCGCTGCCGTCGTCGATCACGCCGTCGTCGGTGAACAGCGATGCAAGACCCTCACCATCGCGATTCGCCAGACACCGGAAATACGTCCGTGCGGTCTCCCGCTGGCTCTCCCGAACCTCCACCTTTCAACTCCTTCGTCTCAGACTTGCTCGATCAGGCGACCCGGCTTGCCTGGTGTGGTTGATCCACTGGCGCGGCGAGCTCACTCGGAAGACCGATGAGGCTCAAGAATCTCTCCCGGTGCCGCGCTGGAGATCCCAGGAAGAACTCACTCGACTTTGCCCGCTTGAAGTAGAGATGCGCGTCGTGTTCCCAGGTGAAGCCAACACCGCCGTGGACCTGGATAGTCATTGCAGCGGTGGCGACGAACGCGTCCGAGCACAACGCTTTGGCCATGCTTGCGTGTGCGGGGAACTCGTCGGCACCAGTAGCCGCATCCCACGCCGCACGATAAGCGGCCGACCGCGCCGATTCGACCTCCAGGAGCGCATCCGCACACATGTGCTTGATCGCCTGGAACGACCCGATCGCACGCCCGAATTGGTGCCGCACCTTGGCGTACTCGACGCTCATGTCCAGACACTGCTGCGCGCCACCGACCTGCTCCGCTGCCAATGCGACGGCCGCCAGGTCGAGGACCCGCTGCAGCACCGGCTCGGCCGCTCCCTCCTCACCCACGAGGACGGCCGGGGTGTCACTGAGCATCACGCCGGCGAGGCGACGGGTTGAGTCCAGCGCCTCCTGAGGTTTGCGGACCAGCCCCGGCGCTGCACCATCACAGGCGAAGAGTGACACCCCCCGCCGGGTACGCGCCGCTACGAGAATCAGGTCCGCGGCCATGCCGTCGACCACGAAGCACTTTTCACCATGAAGCCGCCATTCGCCGCCACTCTCCACAGCCGACGCACGCACATCACCCGGTACCCATGAGCCCGTGGGCTCGGCCAGCGCGAGCGTCACCACCGTGCTGCCGTCGGCAATCGACGGCAGATGCGTGCGCTGCGCAGTCTCGTCACCGGATTCCATCAGCGCGGTGGCACCGAGCGCGACAGTCGCGAAGAAGGGGGCGGACAGCAACGACCGACCCATCTCTTCGGACGCGACCAGCAGTTCGACCCACCCACATCCGGCGCCCCCGAATTCCTCGGGGATATGCAACCCATGGAGACCGAGCTCCCCGGCCATCTGCGCCCAGACACCCGAGTCGTAACCCGAGGGATCACCGATCAGGCGCCGAGCCTCGGCGGGTCCAGACTTCGCGGAGAGAAAGCGCCGAAGCGCTGCCCGGAAGTCCTCTTGCTCACTACTGAATTCGAAGATCACAGCACCGCCTCCACTCTCATGCCGCGAGCGTAACCCAATTCGACATACATGTCGAGTGACGGCCGGCGACCCACATTCCCGCGCGTTCACATTCCCTGCGGGCAAGCCCCCGCTCAGCCGATTCGGCAAGTCGACAATGATGTCGATAAGCGGTTATGCTGCGGAATGTGAGCGACAGAGCGGAACACGACACCAGCTCGGACGTCCTTCGAGAGCCACAGCACCAGGCTTCAACAGGACGCACTCGAAGCCGGGCGGAGCCACAGGCGACCACGGTTCCCACGTTCTGCAGAATCTGCCCTGGCATGTGCGGCCTACTCGTCACGATCGAGGACGGGGCCGCCGTGGGCTCGATGGGCGACCGGGACCATGCCGCGACCGAGGGGTACTGCTGCCGCAAAGGGCGCAACATCCATAAGCTGCACACCAAACCGGACCGCTTCCTCCAGTCGCAGCGCGGCAACCGTCGAGGAGGCTTCGTCCCGATCGAGACCGCGACTGCGATCGATGAAATCGGTGAGCGCCTGAGCGAGATTCGCGAAAAGCACGGACCCGACTCCATCGGCCTCTTCCTGGGTACTCAGGCATACCAGGCCACCCCGACTATCCCCGTGGTCAAGGCATGGCTGCGCGCCATCGGCACGCGAAAGTACTTTCGGACGGTCTCGATAGACCAATCCGCCAAGGTCATTGCGACGGGTCGTCTAGGAGCTTGGGCGGCGGGAAACCAACGCTTCGACGAGTCGGACGTGTGGCTGTTCGCCGGCACCAACCCGATCGTGTCGATGCAGGGCGGCCCCGCCAG
The DNA here is from genome assembly GCF_017068395.1 of Rhodococcus pseudokoreensis. Classification (NCBI taxonomy): domain Bacteria; kingdom Bacillati; phylum Actinomycetota; class Actinomycetes; order Mycobacteriales; family Nocardiaceae; genus Rhodococcus; species Rhodococcus pseudokoreensis. The sequence goes on from NZ_CP070619.1 coordinate 3,301,578, forward strand.
CTTCCCGATTCACCGCGGACGACGGGCCCTCCGCGAAGCCCGCGACCGCGGCATGTACATCATCGTCGCAGATCCCCGATTGACCGAGACCGCTCGCGAGGCAGACCTGCACCTGCCGCTACGTCCCGGCACCGACTCCCTGCTCGCCGCGGCGATCTTGCACGTCATCCTGGAGGAGAGGCTGCACGACGGGGAGTTCTGCCGCAACCACGTCACCGGCCTGGCGAACCTCGAGCGAGCACTCGCGCACGTCACTCCGGGCTCTGTCGCAGCAGACACCGGGATCGCCGCCGATGACATCGTGCTGGCAGCCCGCCGCTTCGCGACGGCCACCCGTGGCATGACCACGACCGGCACGGGCCCCGACATGAGTGTGTGGTCCAACCTCAACGAACACCTTTGGCAGCTACTCAACGTGATCTGCGGCCGTTTCCCCCGCGCAGGAGAGTTCCATGCCGAATACGGCGTACTCACCTCGAGTCAGTCCCACCGTGCCGAGGTCGCGCCTCCCGGTCGGCCGTGGGAATCGGGCTACCGCAGCCGACTGGGCTACGGCCTGCTCGCGGGCGACCTCCCCACCGCATCACTGCCTCGCGAAATCACCGAACCCGGGCCCGACCGGATCCGAGCGCTGGTCGTGGTGGGCGGCAACCCCCTCGCGGCCCTTCCAGGACCGGCCTCGGTCCGAACGGCATTCCAGCAGCTCGACCTCCTCGTCGCGCTGGAGCCATTCCCGACCGAAACCGCGGAGCTGGCGGACTACGTGCTCGCCCCACGAATGATCCTCGAGCGGCCGGACGTCACCAAGATGTTCGACCAGTGGTACGACAAGCCGTTCGGGCAATACACACCCGCAGTGCTCGAGGGCCCAGAGGAGACGGTGGAGGACTGGCAGTACCTCGCGAGAATCGCGGGTGCCATGGGGCTTCCGTTGACCATCGGGTCGTTCGAGGTCAGTAACAGCCAGGGCGCCGTCACTACCGAGCAGCTTCTGGACCATCTGTCCCGCAAGGGGCAGGCGGACCTGCAGGAGTTGAGGCGGCGGCCGCACGGGCACGTGTTCGACAACGCCGCACGCCCGATAATCGCGCCGGCTGGCGACTCTGCGGGACGCTTCGACTTGCTCCCGGACGACGTCGCCGGCGAGCTCCGCGCTGCGCTCCGCCGGGAGCGGATCACACTTTCGACCGCGGATCGCCGTCCGGACGAGGCCTTGCTCACCGTCCGGCGGACGCAGGGAGTCATGAACAGCCTCGGCCGGGACGTCCTCACCATGACGCGCACGCCCTACAACCCCTGTCACGTCAATCCGACGCAGCTGGAGGCGATCGAAGCAACGGCAGGTGACCTACTCCTGCTCGAGACACAGCACGGTCGAGTGATCGCTGTGGCCGAAGCGGACGACACGGTTCAGCCCGGCACGGTGTCATTAGCGCACTGCTTCCGTGGGCCGCGGGACGACGCCGATCCGCGGCACAGCGGCGCGAACCCCGGGGCATTGATTTCATTGCACGAGGTCACGGAGACGATCAACGCCATGCCCCGGCTCAGCGGAGTCCCGGTCCGCCTTGCGAAGTATCGCGTCGACTGATCGGGACGCATCCGGGCCGACGGAAAGCGGGTGTTCAAGGCACCCATTGGCGATGTCGAAATGCGCGCTATTGATGAGCTAGTCAAATCCAGGAGGAAGCAAAAGGATGACACCTTCCCACGACCAAGCCCGAGGCACCATGCGCGCTTGGGTCATGCAGGAACCGGGCGAACCGGTCGAGGCGATGCGGATCGACGAGATACCCATTCCTGAACCCGGGCCCGGGCAAGTACTGATCAGGGTGGCGGCTATCGGAATCAGCTATGGCGACCTGCTCTTGAGCCGCGGGGAGTACCAGGACGGCGCCGTGTTTCCCTTCACGCCGGGACAGGAGGTGGTTGGCGAAGTCGTGGCGGCTCATCGCAATACGACCACCCCGGTCGGCACGCGGGTCATCGCCTTGCGGAGCGGCGGGCTCGCAGAGTTCTGCGTAGCCGACGAAGCCGGGGTCTTCCCCGCCGGAGAAACCCTGACCGACGCCGATGCCGCGGGATTCCCCATTGCCTTCCACACCGCCTGGTTCGCCCTGCATCGCCGCGCCATGGTCCAACCCGGAGAGACGGTTGTCGTGCATGCCGCTGCAGGCGGAATAGGCTCGGCCTGTGTCCAACTCGGCGTCGCGGCAGGGGCGCGGGTAATCGCGGTCGCAGGCGGTGAGACCAAGGTTGCGCTGTGCCGCAAGCTCGGAGCGCATGTCGTGGTCGACCGTCTGGTCGAGGACTTCGGCGAAATCGTCCGACTGGAGACGGACGGGCGCGGCGCCGATGTCATCATCGACCCGGTGAATGGTGACGTCTTCGACCAGTCGCGGCGAGTGATCGCTTCGGAGGGGCGGCTCGTCGTCGCCGGCTTCGTGGCCAACCGCATCGCCGAGATGCGGACCAACCATGTGCTGCTCAAGAACTACTCGGTTACCGGCGTGAATCTGTCGTACTACTACGACAACAGCAGCGCAATCGAGCTTGTCCGGGCGGCACACGCCGAGCTCCTCGAACTCCATCGGCGGGGCGCCATCGTGTCGCTGGTTCAGCGGGAAATTCCTTTCGAGGAAGCCGCCCAAGCGATTTCCGACATCCGGACGACCTCCACGTGGGGACGTACGATTGTGCGGCCCCCCACCCCGCGCCCGTAATCACCGGACACACGTCGGCGGCGGGGACCCGCCGCCGACGTCACCGGGTAGTTCAGTGCATGGGCGAGGCAACGTCATCTCCGCCGCGGACGTCTGGTGTTACGGCGTCCCGGATCGTGCCCGGTCGTTGAACAAGATGTCGGTGGCCTTGATGTCCAGGTACTCGCGGAGTTCGACGATCTTGCCGTCCCGACACACGAACACAAAGTGGTAGACGTTTCGGTAGACGTCGCCGTTCTTCAGTGCGGCTGTGCTCTCGGCCTCGACGGCGAGGCGATCGCCGTCAATCGTGAACGCGACCGCCTTGATGTCGATCTTCCCGTCGGCCGAGAGCGCGAAGAATCTTTGCAACCTCCGAGCAAAGTCGCTTCCAGGCAGTGTGCCCGGCAGGTCGACCGCACCGATCCAGTAGCTGCTGTCCTCGCTCATGCACGCGTCGAGCCCGTTGACATCGCCCTGGGTCATCGCCTGCAGGAACCGCTCGACGATCTCCTTGTTGGCCAGCTCTTGCGCGTCGTACTCACTTCTCGGCATGGTTCCGCTCTCCTCGGCAGTCGGGACGCCCGCAATCCCGATGGTCAGATCAGTCACATCGAGCCAATCGAACCCACCGTATGCGATAGTCGACATTCATGTCGAGTTCAGTCGGCGACGATCACCACGCGCCCACCGCACACTTCAGCGTTACTCGTCCCGAAGCCCCGTCGCCCGGACCCAGATATCGGTAATGGCGGCAACAGGATCATCCGGACGCCCCGCTACGTCTCCGCCGACAAACCACCAGTAACACGAGTTGGATGTCAGCGACACGAGCACCGAGGCCGTCGTGGTCGCATCGATCGAGGTGTCGGCAAGGCCGCGACGCTGCCACCGAGCGATAGTGGCAGCCACGCGCTCGACATTTGCCCGCCGGCTCTCCAAGCGCTGCCGATGCACCTCGGGATCCATCGTGGCGACCTGCTCGATCAATCCGTACATCCGAGCATGGGCCCGATACACCTCCACGTACCGGCGGTTCGAGTTCGTCAACGCTCCTATGGCGCCAACGTTCGCGTCCTCCGCACGAGTCGAGACTGCGCTGTCGATTTCGACACGCACCTGCGAGGAGAGCTCGCGGAACACATCACTCTTCGTCGAGAAGTACGTGTAGAAGGTCCCGCGGGACACACCGAGGCGGGTAACGATGTCCTCGATGCTGACGTCCACGTAGCCACGCTCCTCGAAGAGAGCCCGAGCAGCCGCGAGGATCGCAGATCTTGTGTTCTTGCCGCGATGAGTGCCGCGCTCCTCGTGCGCATTTCGACGACTGGCTGCAGTGCCGGTCGGAACCCATCCTCCGCGGGTACGGGGCGGCGTCGCCTCGCCGCCGTCCGGTTCCCCGGGGCTCGGCCGGCGAGCCGACTGGTCTCGAGGACTGGCTTTCATCGGTGACCCTCCATACATGTCAGCTGCGTTTTCAACGTGCACCGTCTTTGCAGACTAGACGCCCTGGAGACCTCTCACACGTTCGGCGCCGACCGCAGTCCACACGTCCGCCAAGTGTCGACAAAGACGCCACGAACAGAATCGTCAGGCGACGACGACGCGTCGTACCTGCTCGGCCCGACGGTGCCATGCGACCGCCTCGACCCCGTCAATTACAACTCCCGCCCCGCGTCCACTGCCGCACGAAGAAGGTAATCGACATCCATGTCGATTTCGGTTACGCTTGCCCCGTGAACGGAGAACGCAAAGCTGGTACGGGCGCAGACGAACAACAGGGCTCCGATGCGGGCGCACTGAGGGCGGAAGTCCGCAGCTGGCTTGCGCAGAATTGGGACCCGGACATGGCGTTGATCGACTGGCGACGACTGCTGATCGACGAGGGCTGGGGCGTTCCGTCGTATCCGCGTGAATGGCTCGGTCGCGGTCTACCCCGGTGGGCCGACGCGGTCGTCGCCGAGGAGATCGAGGCGGCTGGGGCCGTGGGCAACCCTCTCGGGGTCGGAGCCGGTCTTGCCGCCCCCACCATCCTCGCCCACGGCTCGGACGATCTGCGCACACGATTCCTCCGCCCCATCCTCACTGGCGAGCAGACGTGGTGTCAGCTGTTCAGTGAGCCAGGGGCGGGATCCGATCTCGCCGGCCTGGTCACCGGGGCTCACCTGGACGGCGACGAATGGGTGGTCTCCGGGCAGAAGGTGTGGAATACGAGCGCTGATCACGCGGACTTCGGGCTACTGCTGGCGCGCACTGATACCTCGGTGCCAAAGCACCAAGGCCTCACCTACTTCGTACTCCCGATGCGGCAGCCCGGTGTCGAGGTACGTCCCCTGCGTCAGATGAACGGACACAGCTCGTTCAACGAGGTCTTCCTCTCCGAGGCGAGAATCCCGGTCGACCATGTTGTCGGCGAGGTGGGCGGGGGCTGGTCGGTTGCATCCACGACGCTGCAGTACGAGCGTCGATTCGGCGCCATGCGCCAGCACGACTTCGCCGGCCGCTCCGGGAAGGCCATTGATGAGGCGAGGCGCGAAGCCAAGCGGCACGCCGAGACCTACAAGTGGTACCCGCAGCGAGCTGGCCGTGTCGACCTCGTGTTGGAACTCGCACGCAGCTTGGGCCAGGACCAGGACCCGATCCTCCGACAGGAGATTGCCAAACTGCTGTCCCTGCACCGGGCAAGCGCCTGGACCGCCGAGCGGGCGCGGATTGCGCTGAAGCGGGGGGCGCGACCGAGTGCAGAAGGATCGCTGGGCAAGCTGGCCAACAGCCAGATCGCTAGGCAGGCGGCCTCGGTGCACTCTCTCATCGCGGGCACCCACTCGATGTTGACCGGTCCCGAAAGCCTCATGGGGGGTGTGATCGCGGAGGTGCTGGTGTCGACGCCCGCGCAGTCGATCGCAGGCGGAACCGACCAGATCCAACGCAACATCGTGGGCGAGAAGATGCTGGGTCTTCCCAAAGAGCCGTCCGTCGAGACGGGACGCGCATTCCGCGACGTCCGCAGAAGCGGCTAGAAGCGATTGCAACCGAGGGTTCGGGCAGCTGGTGCCCGGACCCTCGGTCTGTCTGTGTGCGGGGAGCACCCAACATGTATCAGCGAACAGGAGAGGAGAAGTAGATGGCGGCCACTGAGCACACACTTCGCGGCGGCCAGGACGTCACGCGGTGACAGACCTCGAATGGCAGCAGTTCGCACGCTGCAAGAACATAGGAGCCGACACCTTCTACCCGCCCGACAACGAGGAAATGGGCACCCGGCTACGCCGGGAGCGTGCCGCGAAACAAATCTGCGGCCCCTGCGTCGTAAGGATGCAATGCCGAATGCACGCCCTGTTGGCCGCCGAGCGATACGGCGTATGGGGAGGGCTCACCGAATCGGAGCGTCGCCGCGTCAAGCGGCCCTACCGGTTCGAACCGGATCTGGCAGCCACGACCGTGGGAGCAACCGAGGGCTCGGGCAGGTAATTCCCGGGCCCTCGGTCTGTCTCTGTGCAATTCGCGACCTCGTGTGCAAACTGCTGGATCCGGCCTATTCCGTCGAGGTTTGGGGATCCCAATAAGGGAACTACTGCTCCGCATCTTGCAGGGGTCTCCGTAGATCGACGCCGATTGGGACGCCCGCCCGCCGATTCTGCGGCACTTGGCATTCCCGCTCGGCCATCGATCAAGTGCCACTCGTTGTCGGCGAGGCTGACGAGAGATTCATTTCGGGCGATACTCAGCCGCTTGAGCTCCGGCTACTGACCTCCCGATGCGGCCGCCGGGAGATAGGTGGCGATTTCCGGGAAGAAGATCAGGAGAAGCGTCACCACGAGGGCCATCGGCATGAAGTACCAGGTCGAGTTGAACACGTCCGTCAGTCGGATGTTTACGCCCTGATTTACCTCAGGCTCCTTGGTGATCGAGTAGATAATGAAAGACAGAATTCCGACAGGCGGTGTCACGACCGCCAGTTCGCCCATGAAGACAGCGAAAACCCCATACCAGAGGAGATCGATGTCGAGTGTCACCAGCGTCGGCATCAGCACCGGAATCGTCAGCACCATCATCGGTAGCGGTTCCATGAAAGTTCCCAGCAGGACGTAGACCACCGTCATTGCGAGGAGGAAAGTCACCCTGTTGAGATCCATGGACTCGACCCACTCAGCGAATCCAGTGCTGATGCCGGTCAACGAGTACATACGAGCAAGCGCCTCGACTCCGACCAGCATGAGGAAGATTGCACCAACGCTGCTGACGGCGATCGAAGAAGCCGATCCGACGGCCTTCCAGGGTGCATCGCGGCGCTTCAACCATAGAGCGACGATGACTGCGAGCAGCGCCGAAACGGCTCCCGCCTCGGTCGCGGTGAACGTACCGCTGAAAATTCCGAGCGCAATGGTCGCGATGATGAGCGGGACAGGCCAGACCCTCGCGAGGCTCACCAGACGTTCTCTCAGGCTGATCACTTCGGTGTTCTCGTCCTTCGGGGCCCACTTCCGGGCGAAAACCACGATCATGATCGTGAAAAGAACGGCGACCATGACTCCTGGAATGACTCCCGCGAGGAGTTGAGGACCGACGGGCACTTCCGCGATACCGGCAAAGATGACCAGCATGATGCTTGGGGGAATGAGTTGACCTGGAAGGCCGGCCACGATGACCGAGCCGATCGCGAGACGCTTATCGTAACCGGCTTTGAGCATTTCCGGAATTCCGATCCGCGCCAAGGCATAGGTAGTTCCCGCCGAGGAGCCGCTTACTGCCGCCAGACCGGCGCCGGCGACATTGGTCCCCACTGCGAGTCCACCGGGAACCCATCCGAGCCAACGCCGCGCCGCAATGTAGAGACTTTCGGTCAACCCGGCCTTCCACATGAGCAGTCCCATGAGGATGAACATAGGAATGGCGCTCAGCGTCCAGCTCGCCGCTTGGGTGTAAGGCAGCGTCGTGAGCGTTCCTTCAACGAGCGGAGTTCCTCGCAGCGCGTACATGCCGAGTAGTGAGGGAGCAATCATCGCAAACGCAACCGGCACTCGAAGGAAAATGAGCGCCAGCATCAGCAGGCTCGCGAAGCCCCCCACTGCCGCGGGCTCGAGCGGTAGGAACAGCGCCACAACGCAGGAGGCGATGACTGCGCCGCAGATTGCAAACAGAATCCAGGACCCGCGGGTGTTGCTGTCCGTCGGAGACTCTCGAACGTCCGCTACATCCACGTCACTGAGCTGTTCAGTCGCCATGTGTCAATTAGTCCTATCGAAGTTGTGGTTGACATCGAGCTCGCTGAGGACGGCATCGGGACTGTCCGTTGCCGGCGCAATGGACTCGAGCCTGACCAGCGCAGAGATCGACGCCCATGCGAACTGGACGGTCATGATCGAGAAGGCCAGGGTCGGAAGAAAATACGTAGGCCATGACGGAACCATCGTCACGCCTGCCGGGCGGCGGATTTCCATCGCCTTCATCGCCTCATGCCATCCGTAGCGCGCGAATCCGAAAGCGACGACCGCACAGAGGGCGAAAGTGGCCGCTGCGACAAAACGCTTAGCTTGATGGGGCAACTTCTCGAAAAGTAGGTCGGCCGCAATGTGCTGCCCGCGGTGTTGGGCTGCAACGAAGCCGAGGAACACCAAGATCGGCATGTACCAGTACTGGACGATCTCGAGAGTGTTCGGGAGGGAGTCGTTGAAGAAGGTGCGGAGCAACGCATTCGCCGAAATATGGAGCATCATCGTAAAAGTCACGGCTACTGCCGGTACTTCGATCAGCAGCTGGATGAGCCTCGACGTGGAAATTCGAGTCATGAGGATCCTTCGGGAGGGTTCGAGGGAGCGGTCCATGGTGGTGGATCGCTCCCCCGCGGGGTCAATGTGGACGGTGTGGAAGATAGATGTCTTCCATGACAGCATCGACCCAAGGCCGGATTTCGAACTCTCTGCGGGCGAACCACTCCTTGAAATCCGTCAAGGCAACGTCCTCGGCGCCGGTAAGCTCGGCCGACCTGGCTAGCCAGGCCTCGGACATCTTCCGTGCACCCTCAATCGCGGCCCGAGGGTCGGCCAATGCTGTGTTCTCACTCAGCGCATCCAGCTGATCCGCCTTGATCCCGGCGAGCTTGTCTCGAGCGTCGTCGGACCAGGAGGCGACGGTGCCCCCGAACTTCTCGATTTCGCCGACCAAATTGCTGGCGTCCGGCCAGTTCATGTTCTCGATACTGGACTCGAGAAAGACATCCACGCGATCCCGCAGCAGCTGCCTGGCGACGAGCGGGAGCGAGTCCCACCGGCTCACGCTGAAGCCGAACGCCGCTGATGCTGGGGAGAATCCGACCTGCTCGTCGAGGACGATGTACTTCGCCACCTGAAGCAGTCCGCCGGTCTGGATGGCTGTCAAAGAAGTGACCGTGCAGTCGATGACCCCGCGTTGGAGCCCCTCGAAGACTTCCGCGAAACTGAGGGACACCGCGGTAGCTCCAAGTCGCTCGACCTGCTCGCGCTGGGCCGCCGAACTCACGGAGATCTGTGCTCCTTTCACATCGTTCAGGCTCACCCTCTTGTCCTTGCAGACCATTGCTGGTGGCCCGGTAACGAAGTATGGGGCCAGTGGCACGACGCCGGCGTTGCGGAACTCGGCCTCTATCTCGGGTGTCGAGAATGCGAGTTCGATCGGCGCAGAGTTCGCCTGCAGATTGCCCACAGCCAGGCCGGGACTTGCCACGGCTCCCGCCGAGTTAATCACCGCGTTGTAGGCAGGGTACTCGGCAGGCTTGTAGACCGGGATCACGTTTGCGACGTCCAGGCGCCCGTCCACGAAGGCCTCGGCGGTCTCGTTGGGTGGCGCGATTGCGTTGGAATAGGAGATATCGAAGATGATCTTGCCCCCGGACCACTCGGTAACGGCCGCCAGGTAGTCCTCGGTCGGCTTACCACTCACCGAACCTTTCGGCGCAAGAGTTTGGGCTGTGAGCGTGATCGGCCCTACCCCCTCGAACGCAGCTTGGTACTCCTCCTTGGTAGCTCCGAACTCGACACCGTCCCCGCCGGCGCCGCTCGACCCGCCCGAGATCTCGGCACATCCAGTCATCGCCATCGCCGTAGCCAACGCCAGGGCCGTGAAACCCGCACGCGTGGTGCGCATCTTTACTCCCTCATCTCGAGTCTGGAATGCAATAGTCGAAGGAATTTATCGATCGTTCGACACGGTGGCCTATGTCACTCAACTTGTCAAGCAGCTCTTGGTGATTCGCAGATTCCCCTTGCGGGGATAGAGGATGGAGATCGCAACCGCATTGACAGCAATCCTGGACCGCCGGTACGTTTATCGTACGTTCGAACAGGGCGTCACTCTTCGGTGATGACCCCTACAGCTTCGCCAGTGATGCTCGAAGTATCGCTTTCGCGACGGACTTCCTCCAGAGGAGCAAGAATCAGTGCATGCAATAGATTTCAGGTGTGCGCCGCCTGCGATGGACTACCACGGGAATCGCTTTCGGGATGGTGGAACTCGGTATGGCTTCTATCGCCGCGGGCGGAAGGAAGCTGACTAGTGTCCGAGGCCCCTTTCCAAGTCCGCTCCTGGACGACAAGGGTTGTCAATGTCGGCGCGGCAACGTCCGACGTCCTCCCCGGCCTATTGGACGAGCTCGGCGCAAAGCGGGTATTTCTTCTCGCAAGCGCTACGTTGAGCGGGATTGACGACGCGATGGCGCCGATCCGCCGCTCTCTCGGTAGCCGGCTCGTCGTGGAGTACTCGCGAATTCGACCCCACGTACCTTTCTCAGATCTAGTGAAAGCCGTGGCAGCACTACGATTCTCGCAAGCCGACATCGTCGTCGCGGTGGGTGGAGGATCGATCGGCGAAGCCGGGAAAGTGTTGCCATTGTGCCTCAAATACGGTGTGACATCGGATGACGATGCAGAAGGATTCCGCGCCGCTTACCAGTGGGACGGAACCACTGTCCAGCGATCCGCGGAGACCGCGCCCGAGCTGCCCGTCATCTGCGTGCCGACTACCTTGTCCGGCGGCGAGTACAACCATCGTCACGGTGTGACATGGCCTGATGTCGGCAAGCGCGGCATCGGCCACGAGCTGAGCGCGCCCTGGGCGGTGATCCAGGATCCGTACCTCGCGGCCTTCACGCCTGATTGGGCCTGGCACTCGACCGGAATGCGAGCGGTCGACCACGCCGTCGAGGGCTTGGTCTCGCCTTGGACCAATAACTATTGGCGCACTTCTGGTGTCGCCGGGCTCGCGGCTTTGACCGACGGGCTACGAGCCGTCGCAGCGGACACGCGCGACACCGCCGGGCGAGAGTTGTCCCAACTCGGAGCCTGGCAGGTAATCACCCCCTTGCTGAACGGAGTGCCGTTCGGCCTGAGTCATGCAATCGGTCATTCACTGGGCGGCCTGTTCGATGTCCCGCACGGCTATTCCTCCTGCGCTGTAATGGCGGCCGTGCAGGAATGGAATGCCGAAATGGGTGTCGACGGCCTGAATGACGTCGCCCGAGCATTAGGGCGACCTGGTTATCCGGTGGATCACTCCCTCAGGGAACTCATCCTCGAGCTCGGACTCCCCTCATCGCTCGGGGAGGTCGGGGTGGCACCTGGGCAGCACCGGGCAATCGCTGAGTCTGCGTTCGAAGATCGACCCAGCCGCACGAATCCCCGAGCCGTCGGTGGAGCGGACGACATTGTCGATGTCCTTCGACTCGCTCAAACACGTCGCAGTTAGGCAGTGGAGGAATGCCTCAGCCACAGCGATGGTGTAATTCGTGTGGCGTGGCACCAGGAATTTGACGTCAGGACGAGAGTGACTGGCGCTCCGCGCATTCTCCCGATTCGGCAACGCGCTCCCATCTTCCCGTCAGCCCGGCGGGCGTCGTCGAATTACCGTCACGCCGGTCAGATCCAGAACCTGCTGTCCGTCCTGATTGACCATGGACGCTCGGGTGGTCAGGTCCGCTCGTCCGTCACGGAGATCGATGGACACGATGGTGACATCGCAACTGAGTGTGTCGCCCGGCCTGACCGGGTGATCCAGCCTCATCTCACGAATCCCTTTGCCGGCAACGATGGCGAGATGGGAGATGAACTTGCGAGACATGAGGCTCTGATTCATGGCCATCGTGTGGACACCGCTGGCAATAAGCCCGCCGAACTGGCTGGAGGCCGCCTTGGACGGACAGGTGTGGATGGGAAGGTCGTCCCAACGTCGCCCGAACTCGAGCACTTCTTCCTCGGAGACCTCATACGTTCCGAGATGAATCCGGGTTCCGACCTCGAGATCTTCGGCGTAGATCGGAAAGGGTCCGTTCAGCATTCGATTGAGGTTCCTTATGTGGGCTGAATTTTCCGTGACTTCGTCACGTACGACGGCCTGAGTGATGCACAGGCACCAGAACTCCGCTGTCCACATGGCCAAGGGTCTGAAGTCCACAGAGTCCTCGTAGTTCGAGTCGCCTTCAAAGCAGGACTGCGTCGACTACGAATTCGACTTCCGTTCTTGCCCAGACTAATTGACAGTAGGCGTGGTTAGTGGGCGTGGGATAGTGGGACAACCATGATTGGTCGCGCTGCCGCGCCTATCCCGGCTCTGCAATCGACGACGGCGGGATCACCCGCCGACTCGGGCGCATTCTCCGAGAAATCCCAGAAGCTCTCGTGCGAACAGGTCGTTGTCGTCGCCGGCCACCATGTGACTCGCCCCGTCGATGTTGACCAACCTACCGTGTGGGATCACGGCGAGCAGTTCCTGTGCGCTTTCAGGGCTGACGATCTGCGAGTTACTGGCGCGCACGAGCATAGTCGGGACCTTGAGGTTGGCGCCAGCGTCCATTGCCCGACGGGTCCGGGCGTCGATCACCTCCGGCGTCAGGTCATCGAGCCGGGTGTCGAGGAACTTTGGATCCCAATGCCAGTACCAACGCCCGTCGCGCAGTCGCAGGTTCTTGCGCATGCCCTCAGGCCGTGGCGGGCGCTTTCGGCTCGGGTTGAAGGCAGTCACGGCTTCCGCCGCCTCTTCCAAGGATCCGAACCCCTCGCTGCCCGAACGCATGAATGCGGCGACTTCGTCGCGCCCCTCGGCCTGGATACGAGGTGTGACGTCGACCAGCACGAGCCCGGACGCCAGAGCGGGATCTTCCCCTTGCGCCAGGAGTGATGTAATGCCTCCCAGAGAGGCGCCGACGAGCACGGGGCGTTCGCCGAGGGCGGCGACGACCGCACGTAAGTCGGCAATCATTGCGTCCGGGGTGTAGTCCGCATCGGATGCCCACGAGCTGTCGCCGTGGCCTCGCGCGTCCAGCGCAATAGCGGTCCAGCCATGCTCGGCGAGCCGCTCGGCCGTGCGCTTCCACGAATTGCGGGTTTGCCCGCCCCCGTGGAGGAGCAGCACAGTACCTAGGCGGCGATCGTCGGTCGACGGGGTCCAACGTTCTGCAGCCAGCGTGACGTCTTGACCGGCAAAGGTGAGCTGATCCTGAACAACCATGATCTATCCCCTCTTCACCGGCGCCGAGCGGCGCTGCACCGCGAGGTCGGTCTCTTCACGATCCCAGGTCGCCGGCGTTCGCCCCTCGTCGCGCAGCTCGAACTTCAGGACTCGGCCAACCATGTTCTTCGGCAACTCGCCGCGGAACTCGATGAAGCGCGGCACCGCATATGCCGGAACGTGGTCCATCGACCACCGACAGAATTCGTACTCCGTCACGGAAGCATCGTCATTCAGAACAATGGTTGCCTTGATCTCGTCCTCGGACAGCTCCGAGATCACCGCGTGCACTGCGACGTCGCGGACAGCCGGATGCTGGAGGAACGCACTCTCCATCTCGAAGCTCGAGATGTTCTCGCCGCCCTTCCGCAGGTAATCCTTGGCTCGATCGAGGAAGTAGAAGTAGCCGTCCTCGTCCAACTTCCCGATGTCGCCGGTGTTGAACCAGCCGTCCCGGAACACGCGGGCGGTGGCTTCCGGGTTGTTCCAGTAGCCGTCCATCATCGCGTGGGGTACAGACGGCTTCACGAAGATCAGGCCGGGCACGCCCGGCGGGCACTCGTTGTTGTCGTCGTCGACGATCTTGACGTCGAAGACTTCGAAGCGCTTCCCGGAGGAACCCGCCGGCGACGGCTCGGAGATCTTGTTCTGCGTCACGATGGATGCTTCAGTGATTCCATAGCCCGCGGGCCCCGCGTGCTGCACACCGAACCGCTCCTTGAACAGTTGCTGCTCCTCCTCCCCCAGCGGGGCACCATTGATCAACCGCAGCTGCCCCTTGCACCGAATCGAGGCCTCGCTGTCCGGCGCGTGCGCAACCAGAGTCACCATGGTGCTGATCAACATCGCGATCGTCGCCCGGCTCCGCTCGATCGCGGGCCAGAAATCGCTCAACGAGAACTTGGGTGCGATCGCCACAGTCGATCCGGTGATCAGTGTTGGCATTACGGCGGATGCGAGACATCCGAAGTGGTACATGGGCGCCGAAATCCAGAGGATGTCATCCTCGCGCAGCCCATAGCAGCCAACCATCGACGTGCCGCACGTCGTGACATAGCCATGGCTTACGGTGCAGCCTTTGGATGGACCCGTCGTACCGGACGTATACATCAGCATTGCGGACGTCGCCGGGGTGATGTCCGAGTCATCCACCGGATCGGTGCTACCGGACTTGACCTCATCGAGGCCGAACACCTTCAAGCGACCCGCCCCTACCTGCTCGCCACGCACGATCACGGTGTGGACGAGCGGTGCCCCCTCCGCAACAGCGACGAGCCGATCAATGTACCCGGACTCGGCGACCACGATCGACGCCTGGCTGTCAGCGATTTGATGGCGGAGAAACTCCCCCTTGTACGCGGTGTTGATGGGTACAACGATCGCGCCGAGCCGCATCAGGCCCAGCCAGACGACCATGGTGTCCACGTGGTTGGCGAGCATGTAGGCAACACGCTGCCCGCGCTCGACGCCGAGAGACTTGAAGCCGTTCGCCGCCCGGGTCACGGCGCCATCCAGCATGCCGTAAGTCCACTGGTCGCCCGAGAAGTCGCAGAAGACATGATCAGCGCGGCGCGAAGCGTGGTGGGACAGAATCTGTGGTGCTGTGAGTGCACTCAGGTTGTCAACGGTCATGGTCGGCCTTTCTCGGGCATATGGGTGATCACTGAATGATGCGGCAGGGCCGGGCTGGAATGGGTGGCTCGTTACGGTGGCAAAGACTGTCGGAGCGCAACGCTCCGCGATCCGCGAGGTGCGCTCGACAGGACCATTCGCGGTCATGGTGCCGACATCCTCGAGGCCTCCTTCGCCGCTTTCCTGCTGCCCAACCACTCTGCGACGAGTCCGATCGACTCGTCGGCCTCCGGCATGTTGCCGGCATAGAGCTGGTGCACGTGTGGCACCTCGTCCCATACCTTCAGATCGACGTCAACGCCCGACTTGGAAGCACGTTCCGCGAGATTGGTGGCATCGTCGAACAGAATGTCTTGCTGGCTGACCTCGATGTGGAGCGGCGGGAGGCCGTCCATTGCGGCCAATCCCGGCGAAATTTGCGGGTCGAAGGCGTCGCGGTCGCCGACGTAGAGATTGCGCGTCAGATCCAGCATTTCGGGTGTGGACGAAATATCTGCCTCCGCCCTTGCTTTGATCGAGGGGTTGGTGAGCGTGAAATCGACGCACGGTGAGAGCAGGACGCAGCCGCCGCCGCAGATGCCCTTGTCGCGGAGCCTCTGAACCGTACCGAGCGCGAGCGAGGAACCGGCGCTGTCGCCGCCCACGACGATCTGATCGGCCGGGTAGCCCTGCGCCTCGAGCCAGCGGAACGCAGCCATAGCATCCTCGAGTCCAGCAGGATGAGGGTTTTCGGGCGCGAGGCGGTAGTCGAGGTTCAGCACCGGCCAGCCGGACCGGAGGGCCAGGTGCCCCAGCAAGCGCGACCAGCCTGCGGAGGTGCCTGTCACCAGTCCGCCTCCGTGGCAATGCAGGTAGACCCAGCCACTGCCACCCCCCTCGGGCTCGTGCAGGAGCGCAGGGGCGATTCCTGCGGTCACCTCGGTTGTCCGGATACCGGTGGGCTCGGTGGCGAGTCGGGCATTGGACAAGGACCGCTTCCGCAGGTCCTCGAGCGTGGGAACCCACCCACGCTCGACGAGCGTGGTGCGGTAGGCGGAAAGTCTTTCGTTGATGGCCTTGGCCTGCGGACTGACCATGTGGGTTCCTCTCCGGAATCAGGTATCGGTTGATGCGTTGTTGGCAATGGCTTCAGGCTCGGCCCGGCGGCGCTAGTCGGCCCGCTCTGCCAGGACCGATGCGCGCAGCGCGGACCGGTTGAGCTTGCCTGTGTCAGTCCGGCTCAAAGCCCGGAACTCAATGGACCTGGGCCGCTTGAACGACGCGAGTCTGTCCACCCAATGCGCTTCCAGATCGGACTGGAGTTGTGGCCCCGGGACGACGCCCTCGGCGGGCGAGATCACGGCGTGAACTCGGCTTCCCCACACCTCGTCGGGCAGTCCAACGACAGCCGCGTCGGACACCGCGGGATGCTCCAGCAGCACCGCCTCGATCTCGGCTGGATAGATGTTGACCCCACCCGAGATGATCAAGTCGGACCGTCGGTCGGCAAGGAAGAGCCAGCCGTCCTCGTCGAGGCGACCCATATCCCCCGCGGTGAAGAACTCGCCTTGTTGGGCCTCGGCGGTCTTCTCCGGCGCGTTGTGGTACATGAACCGCTCAGGGTTCCTGAAGAAGACCATGCCGACCTCACCGGGCGGCAGCTCGTTCCCGGCGTCGTCGAAGACCTTCACGTCGACGCCTTCCCACGCCCTGCCCACGGTGCCGGGATGGGCGATCCAGTCCTGTGGCCCAACGGAGGTACCGCCGCCCTCGGTCGACGAATAGAACTCGTAAACCACCGGGCCCCACCAGTCGAGCATCGCCCGCTTCTCGTGCGGCGGGCACGGGGCCGCAGCGTGCACGACAAAGTTCAGCGAGGAGGTGTCGTACCGGCTGCGAATGTCCTCGGGCAAAGCAAGCAGTCGGTGAAACATGGTGGGCACCATGAACGAAGAGGTGACATGATGTGCCTCGATGGTGCGGAGGCACTCCTCGGCATCCCACTTCCCCACCAGCACGACCTGGTATCCGCGCTGAAGTGCGCTGTACGCGTAATTGTTCGGTCCGGAGTGGTAGAGCGGCGCCGTCACCAGGTGGACACCAGGCGCGGCGGGCCAACCCATCCTGCGCGCCGTCAGTGGATGCCTCACTGCGAGGACCTCTTCGGGTGTCCTCGACGACGTCGGTCGCACCACGCCTTTGGGCCTGCCGGTGGTGCCGGATGTGTAGTACATCGACTGGCCCATCACCCGACGGTGCGCATCGACCGGTCGGCTGTCGGGGAGGTCGGTCAGGCTTCGGAATCCTGTCAAGCCCGTGCCGGTCGCGAAGAGCCGCTCCGGGTCCATCGGGACCCGCTTGCCGACGTCAAGTACCAGGTCGGCGAGTTCGGCGTCGGTGAACAGCGCGGTCGCGCCACTGTCCCGCAGGATGTATTCCACCTCGCCGGCAGTCTGGTGCCAGTTGATCGGAGTCAACACGATGCCGAGCTGCGACGTAGCCAGCTGCACGGCGAGCGAAGCCGGGACATTCGGGAACATGCTTGCGACAGTGTCCCCAGGCCCGTATCCCAGGCGGATCAGCTCATTGGCAATGGAGTCCGACCAGCGTCGCAACGCGCCGAACGACAACGTCGTGCCGTCGGCGGAGACGATTGCACCCCTGTCGGGCAGTTTCTCGGCGATCTCCCAGAATCCGAGCGCCCCCTCCACCAGGTATGGCAGTAGGTCGGGAGGATGAGACGTTGTCATGATTGCGTCCTTTGATCGTGTCCTGGCGGATCAGCGTCGTTTGCTCAACTCCGCGGTGATCGCGTGCCCCTGTTCCACCAACGCCTGCGCCTTGCGGTGCAGGCTCCGGCCTACTTCGATGTCGCCCCGCCCCTGCATCGCCCGGACGTGGGAGCCCTCGAGAAGCACCGCCAGGCGATAGGAGGCGTATGCGTGGTACCACTCGATCCTGCCCTCGTCGGCGAACGTGCGGTCCCGGTAGTGGGTAATGATCTCCGCACGGGTAGGCAGCCCGGGCATGGGGCGGGCCGTCCCGTCGAACCTCGGATCGGGGGGGATCGGCCAGGAGCACAGCATGTGGCCGAGGTCCAGCAGAGGATCGCCCACCCTTGCGAGTTCCCAGTCGATGATGGCCTCGACACCGTGGTCCCGTTCGTTGAAGATCAGGTTGCCCATATGGAAATCTCCATGCGTCAGCAGGAATTCCTGGTCCTCGGGCATCGTCTGCTCCAGACGGTCGGCGATCGCCTCTATCCCGTCGAGCTCGGCTGGCGACCAGCCCTCGACCAACCCGTAGTCGGCGAACACGGCCCTCAGGCGCCCGAGCTGTCCTGGGACTCCGGTCGGGATTCGGCCTTTCCGGACGAGCCCGCAGGCGACTGGGTCGACGTCGCGTAGCGTGATCAGCGCGTCGACCATCGCCAGGCCCAACTTTCGTTGCTCCTCCGGATCGGCAGCCAGCGCGTCGGAGACCTCGAATCGGGGGCTGAAGCCGTCCACCGCGAGAGCGATGTAGAACGCGCGGCCGAGCACCTCCTCGGTGTCGCAGCTGGCAACGAGCTCGGCATGAGGCACCTGTGTGTCACGAAGCGCGGACAACAGCGCCGCCTCCCGTCGCATGGCCGCGCTGGCGCGTGGCCCGGCCCCTGGAGCCGGGCATCGAAGGACGTACGAGGTGTTCGACCTCTGGAACCGCACGAGAAGGTTCTGAGTCCCTCCCCCGAGTGTCCGCACGTCCTCGATGGGCCCGTGGCCGACGCTGTGCGCGTCCAGCCATGGTGTGAGGGCCGACCAGTCGACCTTCGACCCCGACGGGTGCACCGTCACTCCTGTTCCAGCGAAGTTGCCGCCCGAACTTCCGAGAGCTCGCGAGCAAACTTGGCCTCGGCTTCCTCCCGCAGACGCGGAAGGTGGTAGGACGGGAACTGCTCGTTCCAGGGCTCGACGTTGCGCATCAACTGTCGCGCCAGACCAACCTTGTGGACCTCGGTGGCGCCATCGGCCAACGCGTGGTGGTAGCTCTCCATGAGCCATTTGCCGAGTACGAGCTCCTTCGACACCCCGAGTGATCCATGGATCTGAATCGCGCGGGAGGTGATGTCGTGTAAGACCTTCGGCAGCGCGATCTTGACGGCGGCGATGTCCTTGATGACCTTCTTGTAGTCGTTCTCCTTGTCGATGCGCCAAGCCGTCCGCAGCACCAGCAGTCGGAACTGCTCGAGTTCGATCCACGAGTCGGCGAGCATGCCCTGGACGAATTGCTGGTCTCCGAGCCGGCCGCCGCGCGTCTGCCGTGAGGCGGCGCGCTCGAGCGACATCTCCAGGGCTTTGGTCGCCTTGCCGACAGTGCGCATCGCATGGTGCACACGCCCGCCGCCAAGCCTGGTCTGGGCGACATGGAAGCCGTCGCCCACTCCACCGAGGATGTGGTCGCTCGGGACGCGCACGTCCTCCCACCGCGCATAGGCATGGGTGCCTTCGGCGTAGTCGTGGCCCCACACACCGGTGTTTCGGACGATCGTGATGCCCGGGGCGTCCTTCGGGACAACGAACATCGACAGCCGCCGGTGCGGTGCCGCGTCCGGGTCTGTCACAGCCATGATGATGAAGAAGTCGGCGAAGCGCTGGTTCGAGGCGAACCACTTCTCGCCGTTGATGACCCATTCGTCGCCGACCAGTTTCGCGGTGGTGGTGAACTCGGTCGGATTAGAACCGCCCTGGGGTTCGGTCATCGTGAAGCACGACACGATCTCGTTTGCGATGAGCGGTTCGAGATAGCGCTTTTTCAGCTCCGGCGTACCGAAGTGGGCCAGGATCTCCGAGTTGCCGGAGTCCGGTGCCTGCGTCCCGAACACGATCGGTCCACTGTGCGTGCGGCCCAGAATCTCATTGATCAGGCTCAACTGCATCTGCCCGAATCCGGCGCCGCCCAGTTCGGGCGTCAGGTGCGTCGCCCAGAGGCCTCGCTCCTTGACGATCTGCTGCAGGGGCGGAATCAACTTCTGCCGAAGAGGATCCGACATGTCCCAGGCATGAGTGATTACCCGGTCCACCGGTTCGATCTCACTGGTGACGAAATCGTCGATCCAGTCGAGTGTCTTCTGGAACTCGGGATCTGTGTCGAACTGCCAACTCACGCTCGTGCCTTCCATTCAGGACGTTGTCGAAAGGGAAATTCAGCCGATAGAGGTGCGGCCGCCGTCAACGGCCAGGATCGTCCCCGTCGTGTACGACGACATGGGGCTTGCCAAGAAGAGAGCGGCACCGACGATCTCTTCCGGGGAACCAGCACGCCTGAGCGGGTAACGCTCAAGGTTCTTCGCCGCCTTCTCCATGTTCCAGTGCCGGCTCACATCGGTGAGAAACGGCCCGGCCATGATCGCGTTGACGCGCACTTTCGGCCCATATGCCTGTGCGAAGCCCTTCGTAATGATGTTGAGCCCTGCCTTCGCTGCCGCGTAGGGAAGCTCCACCGGCGTCGGTCGTTCGGCCGCTACAGAGCTCACATTGATGATCGAGCCACCGTCGCCGTCTCGCATGTGAGCGCCAACGATCGCCGAAAGCCGGAACGCTCCCTTCAGATTTACGTCGATGACCTTGTCGAAGAGTGCTTCAGTGACAGACTCGAGGGAGTCGTACAAGGGTGAGAGACCGGCATTGTTCACCAAGATGTCCAGCCGGCCGAACTCATCGAGGGTCTTCGCCAGCGCCCCCGGGAGGCTGTCCCAGTCCCCGACGTGGCACTGCAGCGCGAGCGCGCGACGCCCAGTCCGCTCGCGCACCTCGGCCGCGATCTTCTCGCAGGAGTCGAGGTTCCTGCTGGCGATTACGACGTCGGCCCCGGCATGGGCGAATCCCAACACGATCTCGCGACCCAGACCCCGACTACCACCGGTGACCAGCGCGACTTTGCCTTCGAGGGAGAAATCTCGTTGAGGCGTCATGGTTATCCAACTTCCTGATCCACTGGTGCACCTCGCCAAGACGAGAAACCCAGATTCTCGAACGATCGATAGAATTTGTGTGCTTGCCGGTGACCGTTGAGGTGCGCGAAGTATGCGCGGGACGCCCAGCCGGTCACTCCATCAACGAGCGGCGCGCAAGCAGTTTACGCCAATACCAGGTTCTCGACGATGGTTGCGTTCGCCATTCCGCCCGCCTCGCACATGGTCTGCAGCCCGTACCGGAGCCCGTTGTCCCGGAGGTGGTGCACCAGGGTGGTCATCAGCCGGGCGCCGGAGCCACCAAGCGGATGCCCCAGAGCGATCGCACCGCCGAGCGGGTTGACGCGCGCTGGATCTGCACCCGTCTCGTTGAGCCACGCTGCGGGGACGCTGGCGAACGCCTCATTCACCTCGAACGCGTCGATGTCGTGCACGCCGAGGCCTGTCTTGCGCAGCACCTTCTCGGTGGCGGGAATCGGTGCGGACAGCATCAGGATCGGATTGACGGCGGCGAGCGCTCCTGCGTGGTAACGGGCGATCGGACGCAGACCCAGCTGGGCCGCCTTTTCGGAGGTGGTGATCAGCAGGGCCGCGGCTCCGTCGGAGATCTGGGACGAATTGCCCGCCGTGATGACGCCGTCCTCGGCGAAGGCCGGCTTCAGACGCCCGAGGGCTTCGAGCGAAGAGCCCGCGCGGATGCCCTGGTCGTGGAACATCTTGAACGTCTTGCCGTCTGCGTCGAGTCCTTCGAGAGGAGCGATCTGGCCGGCGAACGCTCCACTCTCGGTCGCGGCGGCGGCCCGTACATGCGACTCGAGCGCGAACTCGTCGAGCGCTGCGCGAGACAATTTCCACTTCTCGGCCATCATTTCCGCACCGACGCCCTGGTTGAATCGCGACTGACCGTACCGCGCGGTGATCGTCGGGCCATAGGGCTCGCCGGGACCGTTGTTCTTGTTGGATCCCATCGGAACTCGGGTCATCGACTCGACACCGCCTGCGACGACAAGGTCGTAGGTACCGGCGATGACGCCCGCAGCAGCGAAGTCGAGCGCCTGCTGCGACGACCCGCACGCCCGATCCACAATCGTGCCCGGGATGCTCTCGGGCCATCCGGCGGCCAGAGCCGCGAACCGACCAACATTGCCCGATTGCTCACCGGCCGTCGTCACGCAGCCCCAGATAACGTCCTCGATCAGGACCGGATCCAGCGAGTTCCTGTCAACCAGCGCCTTCAGGACGTGCGCCGAAAGGTCGACCGGGTGCCACTCCCGCAGTGCGCCGTTCCGCTTGCCCACCGGAGTCCGTATAGCGTCGACAATCACAGCATCGCGCATTCCAAAGCCTTTCTTTCACAATTTCTCGAGGTCGGTCACGCATTGAGGTTGCGACAGGAAGTCCGCGACCGGTTGGCACCTTCCTGGCGCGATGAGTCCGCTCACTCCGGAGAGTCGTTGCGCCCCATGGCCGCAAGGCCCTCGTAGGCGAAGCCCATGCCGAGTAGATCGACCATCTGCTTACGAATCGGCTGAATCAGCAATGCGCGCGTGAAACGCCGGGCGATATCCGGTTTCGCCGCGATCTGATCTGCAATCTCTCTGGCCCTTGGCAAGACATCTCGCTGCGGGAGAACTTCGGCCACCAGGCCCAGCCGCAATGCCTCTGCGGCATCGATGGCATTACCGGTGTACATGAACGCGCGGGCCCGGTTCGCTCCCATGAGCATCGTGGCGACAACATGGATGCCGTCGCCCGGCACGAGGTTCTGCAGGTGGAAATGCGCGGAGTCCTCGAAGGACGCCGTCTCCGACGCGACGATCACGTCGGACAGGAGTGCAGTCTCGCAGTGTCGTCGAACTGGTCCGTTGACCGCACAGATCACCGGCACCGGGATGTCGAGGATGGCATTCACCATCTCGCGACCGTCACTGAACGCTTCACGCTCCCAGTAGGTCGCGTTGCGGTCGGGTGTGGCGGTCTGCCCGCCGGCCTCGCTGGCTCGTGGGCCCAGGAATTCGTCGCCGGCCCCGGTCAGGAGCACGACTGAATTGCCCCGATCGAGTGCGATGTCCCGGAACGCGCGCGTCAGGCAACGGTGCGCCGCTGTGCCCCATCGCAGCGATCCGCCCTCCGTGTGCAGGACTACCTCCAGGACGCCGTTCTCCGCGCGCGTCATCTGGACGAACTCGTGACGATCGAAGTAGTTCTCGACCGATGACATGCTTTCTCCTCCACTTCGATGTGGGTGTTCGAGACCTCCGCCGCAAGACCGCTTGTGTCTCGAACGTTCGTTAAACATAAACATCGCCGGGCGATTGGTCAAGATCCATCGCAATCAGAGCCCGGCGACGACGGAGAACTAGCGTCCAGGCCGCCCGGACGCCCGGCTCGAATCAGCCTGCGGATGCGACCACGTTGCCGCCTCCGTGGTACCCCACGAGGCTGTGCGCGCAGTGCAAGCACCGCTTCACAACCTCATCCAGCGACAGCTCCCCCTGGGGGTCGTACCACTGCGCGATGGAGTTGCACATCGCCCACACCGCTCGCCTGGCTTCGTCCGGATAGGGCGTGTCGAACACACCCATCTCCCGACCTGCTTCGATCACCGATGCCATCTTGATCGTGGCGTCCCGCTGCGGCTTCGTCAGCTCCTCCTGCGCCGACGGCTCGAGGTACCGCAGCTCGGTGAGCATCAGCCTGCTCTCGATCTGGTGCGTTGCCCGGTACTCGATCAGTCCCGAAGTGAGTGCGTCGAACTGTGCGACGGGCCCCTCCGCGGCTCCGCTGAGGCGTCGATCGAGGATCCGCCGATAGTCGTCGATCCCTTCGCTGAGGATCGACTTCAACAAGTCGTGCTTGTTCGCGTAGTAGTAGTACAGCGCCGAGAGGCTCATATCCGTACGCTTGGCGATGTCACGGATCGACAGCCCGTGGTAACCGAGCTCCGCGAACGCTGTCTTCGCTACCTCGGTGATCACCGCCCCACCATCACCCCGGACCCGAGGCGGTGTATCTGCGACCGTGGAGTGGTTTCGTTGCGTCATCTCGGCTCCCTCAACTTTCGGCCTGCCAGCACCCTGGGACCGGAACTGTGTAACTGAACGTTCGATAAAAACATACATGCTAGTGATCGAACCTTCGCTCTGTCGACCAAGCGGGCGCAATGGATCCGCGCCCAGCTGAACACGCAGATACCCGCCGATCGACCTCCAGCGGTTCTCACAGGTAGTCCGCATTCTCGCGCTGCCACTTCGCCATGAGCAGAATTTCTTCATGGTCGTAGCTGCGGCCCGGGTGCTGTTGACCGAGGTGGTCCAGCGCGCGCCGTACGAGATCGTCGGAATCCTCCCCCACGATCGTCTCTCCACATGGGCATCCCAGCCGAGTCTCCATAACTTTTCTCCTCCACCTTCTAGATCGAACGTTCGAAAGATGATTCAATGCTAACCGTCCCTGTTACCCACGCCACACCAGGATGAGGACATGAACGCCTTCGATACCATCCCCGCGCATGTACCGCGCGACCTCGTCGTCGACCTCGATCTGTACAACCTCGAGGGCGGTAGTAATGACCCCCAGCTGTCTTGGAAGCGAAACTTCGGAGCAGTAGACAAGGGCCCCCTGCTGTACTCCCCCCACAATGGCGGCCACTGGGTGGCCACGCGCCCCGAAGACATCGCCGACATCTATCGAAACAGCAAGGAATGGTCTAGTCAGGACGTCACCGCCCCGAAGCACGTGGGCGATCGTTTCCTCCCCCTCGAGTCTGACGCCCCAGATCACACCGCCTACCGAAAAGCGATTCTCGGGCTGCTGTCGAACAAGGCCCTCCGTGAGATCGAACCGCCCGCTCGCACGCTGGCGGTCGACCTGATCGAGGGCCTGCAGGACGGGGGCCGCTGCGACTTCATCAGCGACTTCGCATTGAAGTTCCCGCTCACCGTCTTCCTGAACATCATGGGCCTCCCTGCGGAGGACGGCGTCATGATTAACAACTGGCTGGACGCGTACGTGCGCACCAACAACGTCGAAGAAAAGATCGGCGTCGGCGGAAAGATCGCAGCATACGTACACGCTCAGGTCGACGATCGGATCGAGAACCCGCGCAATGACGGGCTTACCAACATCACCCAAGGACAGGTTGGTGATCGCCCACTGACTCGTCAGGAGATCTACAATCTCGCTCAGATGCTCACCATGGGCGGGATCGACACCGTCGCCATGCACCTGAGTTTCATCGTGATCCACCTCGCACAGAACCCTGACAAGCGCGAGTACGTACGAAACAATCTCGACTCGCTCGACCGCGTCATCACCGAGTACGGCCGTCGCTACTTCCTCAACAACATGTTTCGTACCGTCAGCGAGGACCGCGAGTTCCACGGAGTCCAACTGAAGGCGGGCGAGCTGATCGCCGTGAACGCCGGCCTCTACAACTTCGACGAAACACTCTTCCCCCACCCGGAGGAGATCGACTTCGAACGGCCGGCAAAGCTCAACCTCTCGTTCGGGGCCGGCCCGCACGCCTGCCCGGGTGCCGCCCTCACCCGCCTGGAGGTCAAGATCTTCCTACAGGAATGGCTGACGCGGATCCCGGACTTCGAGATCGACCCTGACACCCCGATCGCCCTTCGTGCGAGCCAGATGCATGGCGTCAGCGAATTGGCCGTGCGCTGGCCTACCAAGGAATGATCCACATGCGGCCCAGCAATCGAAGCCGACTCGACTGCAAGCCAACCACATCTCACTCGCCGAGCGGCCTCACGGCTCTCAGCAGTTCCCCTCGAATGTTCGACAAGAACGACTGTGAAAGTGCATGGAAAGAAACATGAGCAACGACGACGCCGTCGTGGTCATCGGCGCGGGGCAGGGCGGCTTCCAAGCCGCACACTCACTTCGATCGGGCGGATTCACCGGGACCATCGACCTCGTCGGCGACGAGACGCACCTGCCGTACCAACGTCCCCCTCTGTCCAAGGACTATCTGCGCGGTTCGACGACGACCGAAAAGCTCCGGCTCGCGGACGAGTCCTTCTTCGCTGACAAGCGAATCCGCTTGCACCGCAATGATCGCGCCGTTGACGTGGACAGATCAACGCAGCGTGTACTCCTCGAATCCGGGACCCGCCTTCCCTACTCGAACCTGGTGTTCGCCACCGGCGCCCGGCCGCGAGCCCTGCCGGTACCCGGGTCCGACCTCCAAGGGGTCGGTTACCTACGTGGCATCGATGATGCGGACACACTCCGCGAGCTCCGCGCCGAGAGCGCACACGTCGTGGTCATCGGTGGCGGGTTCATCGGCCTCGAGTTCGCCGCGGTCGAGCGAGCGGCAGGCCGCTCGGTCACCATCGTCGAGGGCCTCGATCGGCCATTGGCGCGGGCGCTGTCGCCAGAGATGTCCGCCCACCTCGCGAGCATCCACACCGAACGTGGCACACGTTTGCTGCTGGGCCGAACCGTCAGTGCCCTCCACGGCCGAAACGGATCGGTCACCGAGGTCGAACTCGACGACGGGACCCGTGTTCGAGCTGACATCGTGGTCATCGGCATCGGCGTGGTCCCAAACGTAGAACTCGCTGCGAGAGCCGGCTTGACAATCGACAACGGCATCGTCGTCGACGAACAGCTCCGGACCTCGGATCCATCCATCACCGCGCTCGGCGACTGTGCCGTGTTCCCGGCCGTGCACGCGGAGGATCGACTCGTCCGACTTGAGTCGGTCCAGAACGCAGTGGACCAGGCGAAGTTCGTTGCAGCCGGGATCAATGGCACTCCAGGTGATCGATACGACAGTGTCCCCTGGTTCTGGTCGCACCAGTTCGATCGTAAGGTCCAGATGGCGGGCCTGCCTACGCCGGATGACCAACGAATCATCCACGGCGACATCGACTCCGGACGATTCTCGGTGCTACGGTTCGATGGGGATCGCGTGGTGTGCGTCGAATCCGTCAACCGCCCGGCAGACCACATGGCCGCTCGCAAGATCCTCGCAAGCCCCCTGCGCCCGACCCCGGCAGACGCCGAGAACCCCGAGTTCACCCTGCAGACTTTCGCCAAGGGCGGCGGTCGTGCCCCCTTCAGCGCCGCGTGACTCGGCGAAACACACAATTTCTTGACCATAGGAGCGTCCATGTCCCCCGTCGTAAACGTCACAACCCGAGAGGGCAACGTCTTGCGGCTCGAGTGCCGCGAGGGAGACTCGTTGATGGAGGTCCTTCGGGACGCCGAGATCGACGATGAGCTCGGGACCTGCGGCGGATGCCTCTCGTGCGCGTCCTGCCATGTATGGGTAGACGACGCCGATTCCGACGCGCTCCCGCCGTCGTCGGAAGATGAGGAGGACATGCTCGACAGCCTCGACTCGCGCTGCCCTCGATCTCGGCTCGGCTGCCAGGTCCTGCTCGGCGGCGCCCTCCAAGAGATCACGGTCTCGATGCCTCCCAGCGAGTTCTGAAAATTCCTCACCCTCAACCCATCTCGACACGACGACAACTAGGGAGTAGCGGGCATGACGTTCGACGGCAAGATCGCCCTCATAGTAGGGGGCTCGAGCGGTATCGGTGCCGCCACCGCCAGGCAGCTCGCGGCGGCCGGGGCCACGATTGTAGTGGCTGCCCCTCTCCCTGCCTCGGAGATGCAGGACCTGATCGAGAAGATCGAGAAGGGCGGTGGCCGGGCAGAGGCAATCACCTGCGACATCACGGACCGCGCGAGTGTCGCCTCCCTGTTCGATGGAATCATCGCGCAGTATGGGCGCCTCGATGTCGTCGTCAATTCGGCGGGCACTTATGCCCCGACGCCCGTGTTCGCGCCCGATGCAGCGGTTATCGACAGGTTGGTTGCGGTGAACCTCGTCGGAGCGTTCACCGTCAGTTTCGCAGCAGCTGCCGCGATGCGGCCGACCGGCGGAGTCCTCGTCAACGTGACCTCCACTCAGGCGGTGCTCGCCGAGCCGGACTCCCCCGTCTATGCGGCGACCAAGGCTGGGCTCGCCCACTTCACCGCATCATTAGCACCTGAACTGCGCCGCAGCGGCATTCGCGTTGTCGCGTTCGCGCCAGGCGCAACGAGAACACCGATGACCGCCGCCCTCGCTTTCCCGGAAAATGCGGAAACGGCAGCCGCACTAGCGCATCTCGAAGAGACGAGCAGCGGGCCCTATGGCGACTTCTTCCTGGATGCCGAAGATATGGCTCGCGTCATCGTCTTCCTGTCTTCCGACGACGCCCGAGCCATTCATGCCACCAGTGTCGTCGCCGATCAGGGCCACACCTCGGCGCTGTTCGGTCGCTGAACAGCCCGTCGTGATACCGGTCGTCGCCGACGCTAGCTCGTCGACGGCAGCCGAGCGGCTCGGAATGGGTCGAACCGAATCGAGTTGTTCTACAAGAATCCACATCACAGGCTCTCACCGCACCGCTGAATCTTACGGCTTCAGGTCGAGCTGATTACTTCGAGTCAGGCGATGGCCGCCATACCCGTCGGTGGCAAGGAACTGCACGTTCCTCCAGCCCAATCACCCCCTACTTCACCGTAACCGTTGACGGCGCGCAGGCTCGAATCGAGCCATCGCTGACACGAGCAACAGCACTTATCCAGATCTTGCCGAAGTTCGAGTCCATAACCCCCTTCGCCCCACCCATGACCCCCTTAGGAAGGTGCGCCATGAGCAGCGTGACACCCGACTCCAAGAGTTACACCGATCCAGAAGTGAGATCCGAGGCACTCGAGAAGTCGACAATCCGTGCGGTGTCGATTCGCGTCCTCCCGATCATGTTCTTGTTGTACTTCTTCGCTTTCGTCGACCGCGCCTCGCTAGGCTTTGCACAGCTGCACATGGGCACGGAACTGTCGATCGACCCAGCCATCTTCGGTCTGGCCGCCAGCGCCTTCTTTGTCGGATACATCCTGCTCGAGATACCCAGCAGCGTATTGCTCGACAAGTTCGGCGCCCGAATCTGGATGACCCGAATCGGTGTCTCCTGGGGAATAGTCACGATCCTGACCGGCTTCGTTCAGAATCACACCCAGCTCATCGTGGCACGGGTTCTGCTGGGTGTAGCAGAAGCCGGCCTCGCGGCTGGCATCTACCTCTTCACGATGAAGCTCTACCCAATGCGACACCGGGCGAAGGCGACTGCACTCATCCTCCTCGGTGCCCCGATCGCAGGTGCCCTCACCGGGCCCATCTCCGGCGTCATCCTCGACCATGCCGATTGGTTCGGCATCTCCAGCTGGCGCTGGATCTTCATCCTGACCGGTATTCCCCCCCTGCTACTGGGCATCGTCACCTACAAGTGGCTGACCGACAGGCCGAGCGAGATGCCTTGGTTGACCGACGAGCAGCGCTCCTGGCTGGTCGCGGCAGTCGAAGCCGACCCCACGACATCGGCACACAAGGGAAACCCGATCGTCGCAGCGCTGCGCAATCGCACCGTCCTATTGCTCGGCCTGGTCCAGTTCCTTACTGCCAGTGCGACTTACGGTCTGGTGTACTGGACGCCTCAGATCATGAAGGGACTGGCGGGCAATGTCTCCGCGACGACACTTGGCCTTCTCGTTTTCGTACCCGCAGCGTGTGGGGCCGTGATGATGTATGTAAATGGATGGCATTCTGACCGCACGGGAGAACGACTCTTCCACACCACTTTCTGCCAGATCGTTGCCGCGTCATCACTACTGCTTCTGCCATTGGCTGCGGCTCATAGCTACTCTCTGGCATTCTTGCTGTTGATTTTGGCTACAGCCGCCATCTACGCATTCGCCCCGTCCTTCTGGGCGATCCCGCAGAAAATCTTCAACGGACCCCGCGCCGCGACACTGATAGCCAGCGTTACCACGATCGGCCAACTCAGCGGCCTCCTCTCGCCGTACATTTTCGGACTCTTCACCAAGAGCACCGGCAACACTAATGCCGGCGTGATCTACCTCGGAGCAGGAGTACTCGTCGCCGCCGCGCTCCTCCTCGCGTTTCGCCGGCGATGGCAAGTTGTCGCGTGATGCCGCTGGAGGCCGGAAGATTCACGCTGAGTGACACGACGCCAAGTCGAACATTTACGTCGTGCCCCACACCATTGATCCGCAGTCGCATCCCGACGTGAGAACGGCGGTCGCTCGCGCCCTCATTCTGCTCGTTGACGGCGCTACTGTAATTGTTTGCGCCGGCAAGGGCACGTCCCGGAGAACATGGCAGGTGGCGTCGGAAATTGGGTGAGCGACTCCTGGTAGGTCAGTAAGCATCAGCTCACTGACCTACCAGGAGTTCACGTGCCGCCCAGGCGATCCACCGAGCCTAACGTGGACGCGCCGACTGGAGTCGCTGGGATGGCACGCCATCGACTACGTCCAAACCGCATAGAACTGACAGCATCGAGGATCCGGACTCCGTGCAGACAGGCGCGAGCGCATGCTGTACGATCGTTCGATTAGCATACGATATGCGCCCCGAGTGGTCGGAGACGACCATGTGACCTTTCGCGCGACGGTCAAAGCCATTCCTACGCACCCGAGATCGCGCGCATGAGACTTGGCGCTTCGCCACGAAAGGATTCCGCAATGCCGCAGGTCACCCTTCAGGTCGATGATGCCGTTGCCACCATCACGCTGGACCAGCCTGCTCGCCTCAATGCCATGACACTGCCGATGTGGCAAGCCTTCCGTGGCCTGCTCGAAGAGGTCGCCGACAGCAGTGAGATCCGCGCGCTGGTCCTCACCGGTGCCGGTGAGAATTTCTGTTCCGGCATGGATGTGGTGGGTAGTGCTGTCGAAGCGCATCCGATGCGCCGTCTTCAGGTGACCAACCGGGCCGTTCTCGCGCTGCACAACCTTCGGGTTCCGACCATCGCTCGTCTCGACGGGGTCGCAGTCGGAGCCGGCGCCAATCTCGCGTTGGGGTGCGATCTGGTGATCGCCTCGAATCGGGCTCGTTTGTCGCAAATCTTTACGCATCGAGCCTTGTCGGTCGATTCAGGTGGCTCGTGGATCCTTCCGCGGCTCATCGGGTTACACCGAGCAAAGGAACTCTGCTTCCTAGGTGACATGATTTCCGCTGAGCGCGCTCGAGAACTGGGCTTGTACGCGAACGTGGTGCCGGCGGCGGAGCTGGACGAGGCGGTGGCCGAGTTGGCGGCTCGCCTCGCTGCTGCACCGCCGGTCGCGTTGCAGCAGACGAAGCGTCTGCTCAACGAAGGTTACTCGGCGACTTTCGAACAGGCGCTGGAAAGCGAACTCCGCTCGCAGAGTACCAATCTGCAGGGCGAGGACTCGGCCGAGGCATTCGACGCGTTCCGCACCAAACGAACTCCGACCTTCACAGGCGGTGGGTACCGCAACAACGCGCCATCGCTACGCACCGAGATCGGCTGAGCGAGAACAACGCACATCCCGAAGGTTTTCGTGGCCGCTCTCGTTTCATTTGCGAGCACTCCAGGCCGGCCTCGAAATCGAACCGACTCGATTGAGCAGGCCCAGTCTTGACGGAGCAGACGCGAGTCGGATAACTTATCGAACGTTCGAGTGTATTGGTTGATCGAGGCTATGGCGCACCGTCCACCAGAAGGGAGCCGGTCGTCCCTTCGAGAGCGCGAAAGCAGTGCAGGGACACGCGGCCCCGAGTAGGCCTGCCGAGGCTCCCATCGAACTGAGACACAAGGCCTAGACGTCCCCATGCGGGCGGCGTTGCCACGAAAGTCACCACCTTGGAGCGGATCGAATGAGGACTGAACAATGACTGAACTTGCCGACGAGGTCCTGACCGAGTTCGCGGACGGCATCGCGCTGATCACGATCAATCGGCCGAAGGCGAAGAATGCGATGACCGCCGCGGCGGCGGCCGCGATCGCGGACGCGATCGACACGCTGGAGCAGCGAGCCGACCTCACCGTCGGCATCATCACCGGCGCGGGCGGCGTGTTCTGCGCGGGAATGGATCTGAAGGCCTTCACTCGTGGCGAGTCGCCGAGCATCGCGGGCCGTGGTTTCGGCGGGCTCACCGAATCGCCCCCGACCAAACCCCTGATCGCCGCGATCGAGGGCTGGGCTCTGGCCGGCGGATGCGAACTTGCGCTCAGCGCCGACCTCGTGGTGGCCGCGCGTACCGCCCGGTTTGGGCTCCCCGAAGTCAAGCGCGGGCTCGTCGCTACCGCAGGGGGGCTTTTGCGGCTGCCGAAGGCACTGCCCTACCCGGTCGCGATGCGGATCGCGCTAACGGGTGAACCGATCAGTGCGGAGGAGGCTGAGCGCTTCGGGCTCGTCTCCATCCTGTGCGAGGAGGGGGAAGCCTTGTCGGCCGCCAAAGACCTCGCGGCGACGATCGCTGCCAATGGGCCTCTCGCAGTGCGGGCGACCAAGCAGATCGTCAGCGAGGCTGCCGGTTGGACCGACGCCGACGCGTTCGAATCTCAGCGCGCTATCGCCAGGCCGGCGATGAAATCCGCCGACGCCCGGGAAGGCGCGTTGGCTTTCGCGGAGAAACGTTCCCCAGTCTGGCGGGGCGAATGACGTACGTAAAGGCTCTCTCCACGGCCAGGTTCGGCAGTACAGGCGAAGCCCCCATGATGTATCGATTGGAGTTCACGTGACCAGGCTCGGACTAACCGCCGGACTAACTGACGTGCAGATGGAGATTCTGTCCACCGTACGATCATTTGTCGACAAGGAAATCATCCCGCATGCGCAGGAGTTGGAGCATGCAGACGCTTACCCCACAGACATCGTCGAGGGTATGAAGGAGATGGGTCTGTTCGGGCTCACCGTTCCCGAAGAGTTCGGTGGGCTGGGCGAATCGTTGCTGATGTACGCGTTGGTCGTGGAGGAGATCGCTCGCGGGTGGATGAGCGTGTCGGGAGTGATCAACACGCACTTCATCGTGGCGCACATGATCTCCCGGCACGGCACCCCGGAGCAGAAGCAGAACTACTTGCCGAGGATGGCGACAGGCGAGGTCCGCGGCTCTTTCTCGATGTCCGAGCCTGACCTGGGTTCAGACGTGGCGGCGATCAAGACGCGTGCCAGGCGCGACGGCGACGACTACGTGATCGACGGCGCCAAGATGTGGCTTACCAACGGCGGTTCGTCCAACCTGATCGCGTTGCTCGTCAAGACCGACGAAGGCGCGGAGAAGGCGCACCAGAACCTGACGACCTTCCTGGTCGAGAAGCCCGAGGGGTTCGGCGAAGTCGTACCGGGCCTGACGATCTCGAGCAAGATCGACAAGATGGGTTACAAGGGCGTCGACACCACAGAAGCGGTGTTCGACGGGTTCCGCATCCCAGCTGCGCAGGTGCTCGGCGCGTCGCCGGGCAAGGGCTTCGCTTTCATGATGGACGGCATCGAAGTAGGGCGGGTCAACGTTGCCGCCCGCGCGTGCGGCGTGGCGAACCGCGCGTTCGAGTTGGCCATCGCATACGCACAGCAGCGCAGGACGTTCGGCAAGCCGATCGCCGAGCATCAGGCAATCGCGTTCCGACTTGCGGAAATGGCCACGAAGGTCGAGGCCGCGCACCAGATGATGGTCACCGCCGCCCGATTGAAGGACACCGGTGAGCGAAATGATGTCGTTGCGGGGATGGCGAAGCTGATCGCCTCCGAGTACTGCGCGGAGGTCACCCAAGACGCGTTTCGTATCCACGGCGGCTACGGCTACTCCAAGGAGTACGAGATCGAGCGCCTGATGCGCGAGGCCCCGTTCCTTCTCATCGGCGAGGGAACCAGCGACATCCAGAAGATGATCATCAGCCGCGGCCTGCTGAGCGACTACTCGCTTGCCGCCGGCGGAGGATCCGCAAGACGCGCTGTCTAACTCCCGTACCGGTCGTGGCTCCAAGGATGACAGAGACCACGACCGGCACGACCCAGCCAGTCCGAACAAGGCAACACTTCAGAAGGATGATTTCGAAGCCGAGTTTGACCAAGATCGGGACCTAGTACGTCACTGCAACGACCTTATTAACCAACATATCTGAGCTCTCAATTCCAACCCGCCGGTAACGGTGCGCCGTCATCGCGGGCACCGGTCCCGCACGGGCGGCTGCGGCTACAGACAAACCTCTTGGGTCACTCACGACAAAACTCGTTCTGACAAATCGAGTGGCAACGGTCGCTACTGAATCGAGCCCTCCGGGCATGCTGCCCGCAGCAACCGTATACCAGGTCCATTCGCGCGACGTAAGCTTCCGCGGATACATGATCTCGAAGGAGTTGAAACCCCTTGACATACAGTCAATACCCGTCGAACGGAAGTCGAAACGAAGGAGCGACTTCCATCACGAATGACGATCTGAAGACCGTCATCCAGACTCTCACTGGCGAGAGAATCCCAACTGACGGCTCGCGCGCCATCCATGGAAAACAGGTACCACGGGCGTGAATGTCCATACGGGGCATCACCCAGACCGAATTCGTCGGTCCACTGTCCCGCCACGAG
Source organism: Rhodococcus pseudokoreensis (assembly GCF_017068395.1). NCBI lineage: Bacteria > Bacillati > Actinomycetota > Actinomycetes > Mycobacteriales > Nocardiaceae > Rhodococcus > Rhodococcus pseudokoreensis. The sequence continues at coordinate 3,335,743 of NZ_CP070619.1, forward strand.
GGCGTCCTGACCGCCCGAAACGCCGTCGTGGTCTCGCCGGGGCGCCTGGATCGTTCTCCTTGCGACACCGGCACGTCCGCCCGTCTTGCGGTCCTGAAGGCGAAAGGCCTGATCGAGGTGGATGAGACCTTCGTCCACGAATCCGTGATCGGCAGCCGATTCACCAGCCGCATCGACCGGCTCACCAGTGTGGGGCACTACGAGGCGGTCGTACCCCGCGTCACCGGGCAGGCGTACATCACCGAACTCAGCCAGGTCGGCCTCGACCCTGCCGACCCCTTCCCCACCGGCTACCCACTGTCCGACAACTGGCCGACCGGACAGTGACCAGGTGAGTGGGAAAGCGTGCCGGGACACGCTTTCCATCTCACATTCGGATTTGACGGTCACGCATCGAGCAGCCGTTTGACGTCCCGGCCGGGACGCGCTCGCCGGAGATGATGACCGATGCCCGCGCCCACGGGCGGTCGTCATTGAGGAACGGATTCTCCTGCGCCATCCACTCCTCAATAAACGCGGGCGGATCGATCCCGCGCTCGACACATCTGCGGTAGGCGACCACCGGGTTGGTGGATACCCAGATCGTGGCGTCGAACCATCCGGCTACGTCGCAGTGGGTTGCCCCATTCCTTCGACGAAGACCACGTTCGCGGTATCCGAAATCCGTCGGCAAGAAGATGGTGCCAACCGAAAAAGGAGTGGTGGCAGGCTATGTCATCGGTATGGACGATGACGCTGTCACCGGTCGCTGCAGCGAGTCGAGCGGCAACGGTGGACCTTCCGACCCACTCCGGCCATCGATTCCGATGACGATCGGGCGGTTCGTATTCATCTGTCGTGTTTCGCAGAGGCGGGCGAGCAGTTCGTCAGGAGTCGTCTCGACCCAATCGAGGACCGTGGCTTCGTTGTCACTCGTCATTGCGGGGATCCTCCTCCATGATGTCGAGGAGCGCACGCGCAGCTTCGGTTCCGAGCGCGTCCACCTTTCGCCGCAGCGGCAAAGTATCGAGAACGGCGACGACCTCGACGCTTGAATCGACGCGGGGCACGACAACGGCGACACGGTCGTTTCTGCCGCGTGCGAGAGCGGACGCGTCTCCGGACACCTGGTACCGGTTGTCCTCCGCGATCCGGCGAATGCGCCGCCGAGTCGCGGTGGAAACTCCGCTCCGGCCGCTGAGCGCACGGGACACTGTCGCGATCGATACTCCGGCTTCTCGTGCGATGTCCGCCATGCGCACCGAGTCTCGCAGCGGAGATGTCGTTCTCGAATGCATCTGCTCTTCTTCACGACGCTGATGCGGTTCAGCACCCTGTCGAGTGCTGAACCGCATCAGTGGTTCGGTCGGGCCGGGTCAGCCGGCCGCGATGGGTCGTTGCTCGTTGTGTGCCTCGTCGACCGGCTTGTGGTAGCGCGGCACCAGGCGCATCAAGGCGGGACCGCCGATTGCGATCAGCGCGAGGAGGATGGCCGGCAGCAGTGGCATCCATTCGATACCGAGGTTGTCGACGACGACGGTGATCGCCGCAGGCCCGACGAGCATGCCCACGTAGCCGATCGCGTTGACGAGACCGATGTTCCGTCCCGCATTCTCCGGATCGCGTCGCCCGGCCGCCGACAGCATGAGCGGCGCCATGCAGGCCAGGCCGAGACCCAGCAGCACGAAGCCGGTGAGTGCGAGCGGCGCCGAGCCGCCCAGCATCGCGAGAAGAGCACCGGCGGCACCGATGACACCGCTCGCGCCGACGATGAGGCGGGCGCCGAAGTACTCGGCCAGCCTGTCGCCGAACAACCGGCCGACGAACTGCGCACCCGAGTAGAGCGTCACTGCCGTCGCCGCCAGCCCCGCCGTGGTGCCGACCGCACGGCGAACGAACTCCTGGCCCCAGTCCAGGACCGCGCCCTCGCTCAACATCGACCCGAGCAGGAGCACGCCGAATCCGATCATCACGAGCAGCGTCGCGGTGGTGGCCGACCGCTTCCCCGGGTGGGCGGGGTCGGCTGCGCCCGGAATCTCGTCCTGCTCAGGGGGCAGCAACTCGTCGAGGGAGAGGAGCCACTTGCCGAAGACGAAACCGAGGACCGACAACACCACGCCGATCGAGATGTAGGAGACGGCCGGGCTGTCGGTGAAGTGCCGGGCCAGCGCGCTGCCGACGAGACCGAGAACGAAGCCACCCGCCGGGTAGGCGGCGTGGAACGCGGACATGATGGGTCGCCCGTAGTACCGCTCGACCTGCACACCGTGGGTGTTGAACGCCGTGTCGAACGCGCCGCGGAGCAGTCCGATGAGCACGCCGATCGCCATCGCTCCGATCAGTCCGTCGAGGAACGCGAGGGGGATGTAACAGAGCGGGTAGATCACCATCGTGGGCATGGCCGTGTTTCGCGGGCCGTACCGATCGATGAACGGGCCGATGGCGAAGCAACCGACGGCAGCGCCGATGCCGATCGACAGCGCGAGGAGGCCGAACTGCGAGTCGCCGCCGTCGCCTTCCCATCCGAGGTGACCACGCAACGAAGTGGTGCTCGTCGACCACATCAACATCACGGCGCCCAACTGGAAGAAGCCGAAAAATGTTGCGATTCGCGCCTTTCGCACGCGTGTATGGTCGAGCACGGGAGCGGTGCCTGCTCCATGTGTTGCCATGATTTCGTCCTTGCCGTAGGTCTCGGACCGCCGCAGGCGCCTACGGGGGTAGGCATCCGTTCAGCGAGTAGCGAGTGCGTGAACTTTCGATCAACACCGACTGGATGGCCGGAATCTTGGTGAAAACACTACGAAGGTGACGCGCCGCACAACAGGTACAGACCGTGTACCTCCCGCGCGCAGACTGCACAGAGTGAGAAGGCAGCGCGATCCTCGCCGCACTCATGGTCGCCCGCTCCGGCGCGCCGCGACCGACGACCCCTCGAGCAGGTCCAGCCCCTTCACCGCGAGCAGCAGGCTCTGCCGGGTGGCGGCGTCGTCCAGGGATTTACCCAGGATCGTGGCGATGCGGTCGAGCCGGTTGTACAGCGTCCGGCGCTGGATGAAGAGTTTGTCCGCCGCTTCGGTCTTACGGCCGTCGACGGCGAGGAAGGCCCGCAACGTGGGGAGCAGCGGCGTCGTGGACCGTGCGTCCTTCGTGAGCAGTGGGCCGAGTTCGTCCTCGACGAAGCTGGCTAGTTCGGGACCCTGCGCCAACGTGACGAGCAGACGTTCGACGCCGAGATCGTCGAAGTGCAGCATCGGTGAGGCGGGCAGGGAGCGCGACACCGCGGCGGCACTCTTCGCCTGCGTGACCGCGACCTGCAGCATCGAGGCGGGCACCGCGCGGCTCATGCCGCCCCCGTGCTCCATCTTCCCGAGCAGACCCGCGAGTTCGGCGCGGGTTCGCCCGGATTCCGCCGCCACCGCCACGACGTAGTCGCCCATGTCGGCGTTGATCGCCCCGGTGTCGATCTGGCGGCCCCCGCGCGGAGCGGACGACTCGTCGCGGCCGTCCTTGTTCGCGATGACGACGACAATGTGTCCCGACCCCAGCTGATACCCGAGTCTGCCTGCCTGGTCGACGAATTCGGCTCCGGAGAGGTCGCCGATCAGCAGTCGCGTGATCAGGGCCGTGCTCCGCTGGTCGTCCCGCGCTTCCCGGCTCCGGTCGGTCAGCAGGGAGATCGCGACGGACGCGGCGGCGCGCTCCGCCGCGAACGCAGCGGTGGAGCGTGCGGTCGCGGGCCGGTCGGTGAAGACGTGGATCCAGCCCCACGGCTGACCTCGCATCAGAACCGGCCTGCGAACGCATCCGTCGTCGTCGCTGTGGAGGCCCCGCGCGTGCTTGTCCCAGTCCTCGATGCCGGCCTCCTCGTCGAACTCGCCGACGTACGCCATCACGCGGTGCGCGATGTTCTCGAGCACCACCGTGCTGTCGGTGAGTTCGGCCAGCGTCTGCACGATCGACAGGTAGTCGGCGCCGTCGAGCAGCAGGTTCGAGAACGTGGACTCGACTTCCCGCTCGTAGGTGAGCGCCTGCAGGCGCTTGTCGGTCAGGATCTCGTGCACCTGCGCCGAGACACCGGCGAACGGCACCTCGCGGGCGAGGGCGATGATCGGCAGGTCGCAGGCCTGCCCTTCAGCGACTACGGCATCCGGTACGCGGTCGAACATCCGTCCCGACTCCTCGATGACGAGAGCGGCGGCCCCGGCATGAGCGGCTGCGCGCACGAACACCTGCTGAAGGGCGCCCGTGTTGCCCATTCCGAGCCCGGCGGTCAGGAGTAATTCTCCACCCCGGAGGAAGCGGGCGATATCCGAGATCTCGGAGGAATGCACCCAGCGGACCTCACGGTCGAGGCTGCCCGATCCGGTCAGGACACGGGCTCCCGCGTCCCTGAGGAGATCGATTTCGAGGGCATCGGCGACGGTGAAGACCATGAACAATGGTACACAGAATGTGCACGAAGAGACGCAAACAGTTCCCACAATGCAACTGTCGGAAACGGTGTGGCACCGCGATGCTGAATGACAACAGATCCAGCCCCCCTCGCTCATCCGAAGGAAGCACCCATGTCATTCGTTCTCAAGGCCGCCGTCGGTGAACCAGCGCAGCGGGCGAGCAACCCCGCCGTGGTCGACACCGTCGCCGCCGTCATCGCCGACGTCCGCGCGAACGGCGACGATGCCGTCCGGAAGTACTCGGAAAAGTTCGACGGCTGGTCCCCCGAGTCGTTCCGGCTGAGCGAGGACCAGGTTGCGGAGATCGTGAAGTCCGTACCGGAGACCGTCCTCGATGACCTGCGGTTCGCGCAGCGCCAGATCCGTAACTTCGCCCAGGCGCAGCGCGACTCGATCCAGGACATCGAGGTCGAGACCCTGCCTGGCGTCTTCCTCGGCCACCGCAACGTCCCGATCGACGCCGCGGCCGCCTACGTGCCCGGCGGACGCTACCCACTCACCGCGTCCGCGCACATGACCGTGCTCACCGCGAAGGTCGCCGGCGTCGAACGCGTCGCCGCGACGACCCCGCCGAACGCGGGCGAGGCGCCGCCGATCAGCGTCGCCGCCATGCACCTGGCCGGCGCCGACGAGATCTTCGTCCTCGGCGGCGTGCAGGCGATCGCCGCGCTGGCACTGGGCACCGACACCATCGACCCGGTCTCGATCCTGACCGGCCCCGGCAACGCCTTCGTGGCCGAGGCCAAGCGGCAACTGTTCGGTGAGGTCGGGATCGACCTGTTCGCCGGACCGACCGAGACGCTCATCGTCGCCGACGACCACGCCGACCCGTTCACCATCGCCGTCGACCTGCTGTCGCAGGCCGAGCACGGCCCCGATTCCCCGTGCGTACTGATCACCACGTCCGAGGCGGTCGGCCGGGCCACCCTCGACCACATCGAGGCCCTGCTTCCGGGCCTGGTGACCAACGCCATCGCCGGCCCGGCGTGGCGCGATCACGGCCAGGTCCACATCGTCGACACCCTCGCCGAGGCCTACACCCTCGCCGACAAGTTCGCGTCCGAGCACGTCCAGATCCTCACCGAGGACCCCCGTCAGGCCCTGACCTCCATGCGGAACTATGGCGCCCTGTTCCTCGGCGAAGGCACGTGTGTTCCATACGGCGACAAGCTGATCGGCACCAACCACGTCCTCCCGACCCTGGGTGCCGCCAACTACACCGGCGGTCTGTGGGTGGGCAAGTTCCTCAAGACCCTCACCTACCAGGAGGTCCGCAATCTCGACACCAGCGCCCAGTTGGGTGAGATCTGCGGACGGGTCTCGCGGCTCGAGAAGTTCGAGGGCCACGCCCGGTCCGGCGACCTGCGGGCAGCCAAGTTCGGCAACGCCCCGCTGGCGTGGGGCGACATCCCGACCCGGGTGACGTCGGACCGATGACCCGACTCGAGCACGACCTTCTCGGCGACCGGGAAGTTCCTTCCGACGCCTACTACGGCATCCACACGCTGCGGGCGACCGAGAACTTCCCGATCACCGGCATTCCACTGTCCAGCCATCCCGACCTCGTGTCGGCGCTGGCCGCAGTGAAACAAGCAGCAGCACAAGCCAATGCGAACCTCGGCCTGCTCCCATTGCGCGAGGCCGGGGCGATTGCCCGGGCCTGTGAAGAGATTCGGGCCGGCGCCCTGCGGGACCAGTTCGTCGTGGACGTCATCCAGGGCGGTGCCGGCACCTCCAGCAACATGAACGCCAACGAGGTGGTGGCCAACCGGGCCCTGGAACTGCTCGGCCACGCCCGCGGCAGCTACCAGCACCTCCATCCGCTCGAGCACGTGAACCTGAGTCAGAGCACCAACGACGTCTACCCCACCGCGATCAAGGCCGGCCTGCAAGCCGCCCTGACCAGGCTACGGGCGTCGATGCAGGACCTGGCGGGCGCGTTCGCGGTGAAGTCGACCGAGTTCGCCGACGTCCTCAAGGTCGGGCGCACCCAACTGCAGGATGCGGTCCCGATGACCCTGGGGCAGGAGATCGCGACGTTCGCGCTGATGATCGACGAGGATTCGCAGCGGCTCGGCGAGGCAGCGACCCTCATCTCCGAGATCAACCTCGGCGGAACCGCGATCGGGACCGGACTCAACGCGCACCACGAGTACGCGTGGCGGGTACGCGAGCATCTCGCCGCGATCACCGGGATCGAGGTGACGACGGCGTCCGACCTGATCGAAGCCACCCAGGACGTCGGGGCATTCGTCCAGCTGTCCGGGGTACTCAAGCGCACCGCGGTGAAGCTGTCCAAGATCTGCAACGACCTCCGGCTGCTGTCGTCGGGGCCGCGCGCCGGCTTCGGTGAGATCACACTGCCGCCCGTGCAGGCCGGCTCGTCGATCATGCCGGGCAAGGTGAATCCGGTGATCCCGGAGGTCGTGAACCAGATCGCCTTTCGGGTGATCGGGAACGACCTGACCGTCACGATGGCCGCCGAGGGCGGCCAGCTGCAGCTCAACGCGTTCGAGCCGATCATCGCGCACAGCCTGTTCGAGACGATCGAACTGCTCACCCGTGGATGCGCGGTACTCCGCGAGCGGTGTGTCGTGGGGATCGGTGCGAACGTCGAGCACCTGAAGAACACCGTCGACGCGTCCATCGGCGTGGTCACGGCCCTCAACCCGCACATCGGGTACACCGCCGCCACCGCGATCGCGGCGGACGCACTGGCGACGGGCCGCACTGTCGCAGCGCTCGTGCTCGAACGGGGTCTGCTCAGCCGGGAACAGCTCGACGACGTGCTGCGGCCGGAGAACCTCACCCGCCCGCTCGTGCCCTGACCGCGGCGGGCAACTCGTCCCCCACCGGGATGAGTTGCCCGTTTTCGGTTGACATCCGCCACACTGCCGCTACCCTTGAGTTATACGTATAACCAACTTATCGACTGTCTGTTCGTGTCGACCGCACGACCGAACATTGACACCACTCTCTACGACCGAGGAGCAGGACCCATGAGAGACGCATCCGTGGGGGAGCCCACAGGCCCGAGCAAGCACAGCTACGACGTCGTCATCGTCGGCAGCGGAATGGGCGGTGGCACACTCGCCTACGCGCTCGCGGACTCGGGAGTCGATGTGCTTCTGATCGAGCGCGGCGACTTCCTGCCGCAGGAAAAGCAGAACTGGAGCCCGCAGGAGGTCTTCGAGGGACACCGGTACGCGAACGCCGAGCAGTGGTACGACACCGAGGGCAGACCGTTCAGCCCCGGCACGTACTACTACGTCGGCGGGAACACCAAACTCTACGGCTCCTCACTGGTGCGGTTCCGCCGGGAAGACTTCCAGTCGACGCAGCACGAGGCCGGCGAATCACCCGAGTGGCCCTTCTCGTACGACGACTTCGCCCCGTATTACGCACGCGCAGAACAGGTGTACCGGGTCCACGGCGACCATAACGACGACCCGACCCTGCCCCGCGACGAACCGTTCCCCTACCCGGCGATCGGACACGAACCGCCGGTGCAGGAGGCCGCCGACGCCCTGCGCCGCCTCGGCTACACCCCGTCGAACATTCCGCTGGGCATCGACCTCCGCGAGGGCGGCGGCTGCATTCGATGTCGGACCTGCGACGGGTTCCCCTGTCGCGTGCTTGCCAAGTCCGATGCGGACGTGCGCTGCGTGCGTCCCGCCGTGGCCTCCGGCACGGTGGAATTGCTGACCAACGCCTACGTCGAACAGGTCCTGACCGACGACACCGGCAAGCAGGCCACCGGAGTTCGGCTGCGGCACCGCAGGACCGAACTCGTCGTCGAGGCAGCCACGGTGGTGGTCTCGTGCGGCGCCGTCAACTCCGCGGCGCTGCTACTGCGGTCGGCGAACCCTGCGCACCCGGACGGTCTCGCCAACTCCTCCGGCGTGGTCGGACGAAACTACATGGTGCACAACAACTCCATCATGGTCGGCATCAACCCGCTGAAGAAGAACACCGCCGAGTTCCAGAAGACGCTGTACCTCAACGATTTCTACACTCACGGCACCGCGGACCACCCCTATCCGCTCGGGCACGTGCAGCTGATCGGGAAACTGCAGGGCGAGATGATCAAGGGCCAACGGCCGCTGATCCCCAAGTGGGCGCTGAGCCAGGCGACGGCCCGCAGCATCGACTGGTGGCTGTTCACCGAGGACCTTCCCGATCCGGACAACCGCGTCACCCTCACCGCCGACGGCAACATCCAGATCGCGTGGACCCCCAACAACACGCGCGCCCACGAGGTCCTGGTCCGGGAGATGCGCAAGATCCTCCGCAAGATCGGGTACCCGTTCGTCTTCAGCGAGGGCACCGGCATCGAGGTCAACTCCCACCAGGCCGGCACCGTCCGCGCCGGAACCGATCCCACGACCTCCGTGCTCGACGCCGATTGCCGCGCCCACGACGTGCACAACCTCTACGTCGTCGACTCGTCTTTCTTCCCGTCCCTGCCCGTGATGAACCCCGCCCTGTCCATCGCGGCCAACGCCTTCCGCGTCGCCGAGGCGATCACCGCACAGCACCGCACGACCGCAGGCCGGACCTCCCCGGCCGAGCCCACGTCCGTCTGACACCGTCACCGAAAGCTAGGAACCACCGACATGACAACACAGCAACTCACCGGCGGACAGATGGTCGTCGACTTCCTGATCCGCGAGGGAGTCGAGAAGGTCTTCGCGATCCCCGGCCACGGCAACACCGCACTCCTCGACGCGTTCGTCGACCGCGCCGACGAGATCGAACTGGTCCCCGCCATGCACGAGCAGGGCGCCGCCCACATGGCCGACGGCTACTACCGGGCCTCGGGCAAGATCGCCGCGATCTGTACCTCCATCGGCCCGGGCGCCACCAACACCCTCACCGGGTTGGCGACCGCGTTCGCCGACTCGATGCCGATGCTCCTGATCACCGGCGCCGTGCACACCTACATGGAGAACCGGGGTGTGCTGCAGGAGATCGACCGCCCGCACGGCAACAACTTCCCCCGCATGGTCGAACCGGTCGTCAAGCGCTGGTGGCAGCCCAGCCGCCTCGAACAGCTTCCGGTGGCGCTCGCCCAGGCGTTCAACACCATGCACGAGGGCCGGCGCGGACCGGTGCTCGTCGACATTCCGCAGGACCTGCAGGCCGAATACGGCGACTACACCCCCGACACCGGCACCCGCAGGCCCGCCACCCGCGCAACCGGTGACCCGGCCGTGATCGCCGAGGCCGCCCGCCTGCTCGCCGGCGCGAAGCGTCCGGTCATCGTCGCCGGCGGCGGCGTCATCCACGCCGAGGCCGCCGCGGAGTTGATGGCCGTCGCCGAGTACCTCGGGGCACCGGTCACGCACTCGTTCCAGGGCAAGGGCGCCTTCCCCGCCGACCACGACCTCTACGCCTGGCCGTGCGGCGACATGGGTTCGATCCCGGGCAACGGCGTCACCCGCACCGCCGACGTGATCCTCGCCGTCGGCTGCCGGTTCAGCGACCGCATCACCTCCTCGTACCGCCCCGGCGTCACGTTCGACATCCCGAACACCAAACTGGTGCAGATCGACATCGACGGATTCGAGATCGGCCGCAACTACCCCGTCGAGGTGGGTGTCGTCGGCGACGCGAAAACGTCCCTGCAGTCCCTGCAGAACGCCCTCACCGACCTCGGGCCCGGCCGCGACTACCGCAGCACCGACTACTTCGCCGAACTACAGAACCTCAAGGCGCAGTGGGACGAGCACCTGCGGCCGATGCGGACCACCGACTACCTGCCCATGACCAACTCGCGGGCCATGGTCGAGATCCGCAAGGCCCTGCCCCGCGAGGGCATCCTCGTCACCGACTCGTCCAACCCCGCCAACCAGGCGTTCAACGAGTTCCCGATCTACGGCCCGAAGACCAACATCGTCGCCGGCGGGTTCTCCGGCATCGGATTCGGTGTGCCCGCCGCGATCGGCGCGCAGATCGGCGCCCCCGACACCCCCGTCCTGGCGATGGTCGGCGACGGCAGCTTCCTGCAGACCGGCACCGAAATCGCGACCGCCGCCATGCTCGGCGTGCCGCTGGTGATCGTCGTCCTCAACAACGGCGGCTGGGAAGCGATCAAAGACCTCCAGATCAGCCTGTTCGGTGAGGAACGCGAAATCATCTCCGGATGGAAGAACCTCGACGGGACACCGTATTTCGCCGACATCACCCGGTTCGCCCAGTCGCTCGGCTGCAGCGCCGAACGCGTCGAGGACCCGGAGAAGCTGGCCGACGCGATCGAGCGGGCGTTCGCGACACCGGGCCCGGTGATCATCGAGGCGATGAGCGCACACGAACTGCCCTGGACCGAGATGCACCCCACCGGCTGGTGGGACATCACCGTCCCCGCCTACCACGGCGAGGTCCGCGACGACTACGTCGCCCAGCGCGGATTCTGATCGGGGACCGGCATGGGAGAGATCAAACTCGGCCTGAACCTGGAGTTCGCCCGCTTCGAGAACGGCTCCTTCGACTGGGCCATGGACCAGGCCGCCGAGATCGGCTACAAGTACGTCGAACCGATGGTCTACTGGGGCCGCGAACTGCTGAGCACCGCCGGGTACTTCCACACCCGATCGATGCTCGACGACCCGCTGATCATCCGGGACGCCGCCGAATCCCGGGGGCTGTCCATCTCGTCGCTGTCCAGCCACGCCCCGCTGGCCAAACCGGACGTGTCGGTCGACTACCTCAAGCAGTCGATCCGCTACGCCGCCGAGGTCGGGTCCCCAATGATCATGATCGACGACGGCCCGCTGCCGACGTGGACCACCGAGGCGGAGAATTACACGCTGATGCGGTACACCCTGCAGGAGGCCGCGAAGGTGGCCGAACCGCGCGGCATCAAGATCGCGATCGAGACGCACGGCGAATACACCGCCACTCCGGAGCGGCTCGAGAAGATCATGAACCTGATCGACAGCCCCGCGCTGACGATCAACCTCGACACCGGCAACAGCTACCTCAGCGAGAACGACCCGCACGAGTGGCTCGAGCAGATCATCGGGGACGTCACCCACCTGCACGCCAAGGACATCGGCGTCGACGACGCGAAACGGCTGCGCGGCAAGGTCCGCGGCATGCTCGGCTGCGCCTGCGGCGACGGCGTCATCGATTGGGAGCGGATCGTGAAAACCCTCCACCAGGCGGACCACGACGTCGTCCTGTCCGTCGAATGCGGTGGCCTCGACGCCGCGAAGAAGAGCTACACCTATCTCACAGATCTGATCACCCGCATCCAGGCCGGCTGACAACGGCGTCACCGGTCCCGCAGGTGGTCCCACGACACGCTGGATCCTGAACCGACATTCGAGTCTCCGGTGCGTCGTCTCCACAGCGTGCCGCCCGACACCCCGTGTGCCGGGCGGCACGCTTCACCCCTACCAGGTGGTCGCGCAACGTCCTGGGCAAACTCGTTCTCCTCGACCGGTGTGAGGACGACGATGACGTCGTTGTCGCCAGGGCGAGCTGACACCCGCAAGAACAGCACGGTCCGGCCGATAGGCTGGGCTCGACAACCGTGCGACGGAGAGGATCGGCATTCGTGACCACGATGCACGACGTCGCCCGAGCGGCAGGCGTGTCCCAGGCGGCGGTCTCGTACGCGTACAACCAGCCCCACAAGCTGTCCGCAGCGCGGCGCGCCCACATCTTCCAGGTGGCCGCGGAACTCGGCTATGCCGGCCCCAACCCCGCAGGCCGCAATCTCCGCACCGGGCAGGTCGGTGCGCTGGGGCTGATGATCACCGACTCATTGCGGTACGCCTTCGATGATCCCGCCACCTCACAGTTGCTCAAGGGCATCTCGGAGGTCGGCGAACTCGCCGAGGTCGCACTGACACTGCTTCCCTGCCCACTCGAGTCCACCCGGGTGGCCGAGGGTTCCGGTGTGCTGGTGCGCGGCGCCGTGGACGGCTTCCTTGCGTACGCGATGCCGGACGGCCATCCCGGGATGCAGACGGCGATGAGCCGGCGGCTGCCGATCGTGGTGATCGACGGCCATAATCCGGGCGGGCTGCCGCGGGTCGGAATCCAGGATCGGCAGGCCGCCAAGGAGATCGCGGAGCACGTGCTCTCCCTCGGACACCGGCACGTCGGGTTTCTCGTCGACCGCCTCGTGCCCGACGGCAAGGGCGGGCGCGTCGACGCCGCCCGCACCCGGGCCGCCCGCGACCACGTGATGAAGGAACGACTCGCCGGATACGCGTCCGCCTGCCGGAAACACAAGGTGCCGTGGTCGTCCGCCGTCGTCGTCGAAGCAGGCGGATTCGACTACGAGTTGTCCCGCACCGCCGTCGAGACTCTGCTCGACGCCGGACCCGTGACCGCCGTCGTCGCCGCCTCCGACCTGCTGGCCCTCGCCGCGATCGACGTCGCCCGGGAACGCGGCCTCCGGGTGCCGGAGGATCTGTCGGTGGTCGGTTTCGACGACATTCCCGCGGCCCGCGCCGCCGGACTCACGACGGTCCGGCAACCCCTCGTCGACAAGGGCCGCGAGGCCGCACAACTGCTGCTTGACATCATCGGCGGCGGACCCGGACGCGAGATCACGCTGCCCACCGAACTCGTCGTCCGCGAGAGCACCGGTCCCGCGCCCGCCGATCAGTGAGTCACCTTGCTGCGCCGCGTAGTTCGGGATTGCCGTCGACGATGGAGTAGAGCGCCTCGGTGATCGCCTTGACCCGCGCGAGTCGGGTCAGTTCCCGCGGCACGACCAGCCAGTAGGTGCGGTGGGCGATGAAGTCGTCGGTGAGGATCGGCACGAGATCGTCGTCGAGCGCCCCGATGTAACTCGGCAGTGGCGCGATCCCGACGCCGTGTTTCACGGCCTGGTAGTGGCCGGCGATGTTGTTGGTCTGGATCTGCGCCTGGAAATCCGGAATCAGCGCGTCGAGGATGCGCAGCGGTTCGACGTCCAGGAACGCGTCCACGTACCAGATGAGCGTGTGATGGCGCAGATCCTCCAGTGCCGTGATGGGGCCGTGCTCGCTCAGGTAGTGCCGCGACGCGTACAGGCGGAGGTCGTACTCCGCCAGTTTGCGGACCACCACGGACCGCGGCGACGGTCGTTCGAGGGTGACGGCGATGTCGAAGTCGCGCCCGGTCAGCAGGTCGTGGGTAGTCGACGTGACGAGTTCGGTGAACAGATCGGGGTGCTCGGACCGCACCTCCGCGAGACCCGGCACCAGCACGAACGACCCGAAACCGTCGGGCGTGATGATCCGGACGGTGCCGGTCAGCCCGCCCCTCGACGACGTTTCGTCGAGCGCGGCGAGGACCGCGGTCTCCACCGCTTCCGCGTGGGGAACCAGCCGTCTGCCCGCTTCGGTGAGCTGCCATCCCGACACCCCGCGATCGAAAAGCCTGGTGCCCGTGTCTTTCTCGAGTCGGGTAATTCTCCGCGAGACGGTTGTGTGATCGACACCGAGTCGCTTCGCTGCGTCGGCGAGGCGACCGGTTCTCGACAGCTCCAGGAGGTAACGCATGTTGTCTGCGGTAAACATCGCCCTCACCCTCGTGCAAATGTGCAGTCCGAAGTGCCATTTTACTCGTTGACGCAGGCATTGTTGCCCAGCAGACTCGTGGTCACCCCACCTTTCCAGGAGTACATCCCATGGCCGTCATCTCCCATTGGTTCGACAACAAGACCTTCCCCGGCACCAGCGGCAACACCGCCCCCGTCACCAACCCGGCCACCGGCGCCGTCACCGGACAGGTCGCCCTCGCCAGCGTCGAGGACGCCCGCGCCGTCATCGACGCCGCAGCCGCAGCCTTCCCCACCTGGCGCGACACCTCCCTCGCCAAGCGCACCCAGATCATCTTCAAATTCCGCGAACTGCTCAACGAACGCAAGGGCGAACTCGCCGAGATCATCACCGCCGAACACGGCAAGGTCGTCTCCGACGCACTGGGTGAAGTCTCCCGCGGCCAGGAAGTCGTCGAATTCGCCTGCGGCATCGCCCACCTCCTCAAGGGCGGCATGACCGAAAACGCCTCCACCAACGTCGACGTCTCCTCCCTCCGCCAACCCGTCGGCCCCGTCGGCATCATCTCCCCCTTCAACTTCCCCGCCATGGTCCCGATGTGGTTCTTCCCCATCGCCATCGCCACCGGCAACACCGTCGTTCTCAAGCCGTCGGAGAAGGACCCCACCGCCGCCATCTGGATGGCCGAACTGTGGGCCGAAGCAGGACTCCCCGCGGGGGTGTTCAACGTGCTGCAGGGTGACAAGACCTCCGTCGACGAACTCCTCACCAACCCCGCCATCAAGGCCATCAGCTTCGTGGGGTCCACCCCCATCGCCCAGTACGTCTACGCCACCGGCACCGCCCACGGCAAACGCGTCCAGGCACTCGGCGGCGCGAAGAACCACGCCATCGTCCTCCCCGACGCCGACCTCGACCTCGCCGCCGACGCCATGGTCAACGCCGGCTTCGGCTCCGCCGGTGAACGCTGCATGGCCATCTCCGCCCTCGTCGCCGTCGGCGACATCGCCGACGAGTTGGTCGCCAAGATCACCGAACGCACCAACACGCTCAAGATCGGCGACGGCACCAAGGACTCCGACATGGGACCGCTGGTGACCAAGGTGCACCGCGACAAGGTCGCGTCCTACATCGACGCCGGCGAGAACGACGGCGCCACCATCGTCGTCGACGGCCGCACCGTGCAGGCCGACGGCGGCGCGGACGGATTCTGGCTCGGACCCACCCTCATCGACCACGTCACCACCGACATGAGCGTGTACACCGACGAGATCTTCGGACCCGTCCTGTCCGTCATCCGCGTCGACTCCTACGACGAAGCCCTCGAACTGGTGAACTCCAGCCCGTTCGGCAACGGCACCGCCATCTTCACCAACGACGGCGGCGCCGCACGCCGGTTCCAGAACGAGGTCGAGGTCGGCATGGTCGGCATCAACGTGCCCATCCCCGTCCCGATGGCCTACTACTCCTTCGGGGGCTGGAAGAACTCCCTGTTCGGTGACACCCACGCCCACGGAGCCGAAGGCGTGCACTTCTTCACCCGAGGCAAAGTCGTCACCACCCGCTGGCTCGACCCCAGCCACGGCGGCCTCAACCTCGGATTCCCCCAGAACGCGTAAGGAACCTCTCCCATGAGCGCACACCTTTCACTCCCCCGTTTCGCCAGCATCGGGGCCGGAGCAGTCGACGAGATCGGCTCGGTCGTCGACCAATTGGGTCTGCAGAGACCGGTCCTCGTCACCGACTCCTACCTCGTCGGCACCGGCGCGGCCGACCGGGTGATGGCCCTCCTCAGGTCGGCGGGCAAGGACCCGGCCCTGTTCGACGGCACGGTGCCCGACCCCACCACCGATTCCCTGGCGGACGGGCTGAGGATCGTCGCCGA
Organism: Rhodococcus pseudokoreensis; assembly: GCF_017068395.1. Taxonomy (NCBI): domain Bacteria; kingdom Bacillati; phylum Actinomycetota; class Actinomycetes; order Mycobacteriales; family Nocardiaceae; genus Rhodococcus; species Rhodococcus pseudokoreensis. Next base: position 3,351,567 of record NZ_CP070619.1, read on the forward strand.
ACACCGGGCGGATTCGGTGATCGGATTCGGCGGCGGCAGTCCGATGGACACCGCGAAGGCGCTGGCCGTGCTGTCCGCGAACGGCGGCGAGATGCGCTCGTACAAGGCACCGCACGTGTACACCGGGAAGGCGCTGCCGATCATCGCGATCCCGACCACCGCCGGCAGCGGCTCGGAAGCGACGCAGTTCACGGTCATCAGCGACAGTGCGTCCGACGAGAAGATGCTGTGTCCGGGGCTGTCGTTCCTGCCGATCGCCGCAATCGTGGATTTCGAACTCACGATGTCGATGCCGCCGCGGCTGACCGCCGACACCGGAATCGATGCCCTCACCCACGCCATCGAGGCGTACGTCAGCAAGAAGGCTCAGCCGTTCACCGACGGACTCGCTCTCGCCGCGATCCGCACCATCGGCAAGCACATCCGCACGGCCTACGCGGACGGTGAGAACCGCACCGCGCGAGAAGCGATGATGGTCGCGTCCACCCAGGCCGGCATGGCGTTCTCCAACTCGAGTGTGGCGCTGGTCCACGGGATGAGCAGGCCGATCGGTGCGCATTTCCATGTCGCGCACGGACTGTCGAATGCGATGCTGCTTCCCGCGATCACTGCGTTCTCCGTGCAGGGGGCGGAGAGCCGGTACGCCGACTGCGCGCGGGCGTTCGGCGCCGCATCGGAGTCGGCGGGCGATTCCGTCGCCGCACAGTTCCTCGTCGACACACTGAGCACGCTGTGTCACGATCTGAAGGTACCGACCCCGCTCGAATACGGGATCGATCGCGACGCCTGGGACGGCCTCGTCCCGCTGATGGCGCAGCAGGCGCTGGCGTCCGGGTCACCCGGCAACAACCCGGTCGCGCCCACCGCCGAGCAGATCGAGACGCTGTACGCGGAGGTCTTCGCCTAGGCAGCGCCGCCGTCCGGAGCTAGAACTCGACGGTTCCCCGGAGGTACCGCCGATAGGTTCCGGACAGGTGGACGCGATCGCCGCGCACGTCGCAGTGAACGGTTCCTCCGCGCGCCGACAGTTGCCGTCCGACGAGGCTGCCACGCCCCAGCGTGGCAGCCCAGTACGGCGCGATCTGCGAGTGCGCGGAACCCGTCACCGGGTCTTCCTTCACGCCGGCGGCGGCACCGAACCAGCGCGACACGAAGTCGACCCCGGCCGCGTCCGACGCCGCGGTGACGACGACGCCGCGCACCTTCAGCGGGCTGATCACGGTGAAGTCGGGGGTCATCGACGCGATGTCGTGTTCGGATTCCGCGACGAACACGAGGTCGGTGGCCTTCAGGCACTCCCGCACCGGGATGCCGAGTGCTGCGACGACCCGGGGATCGGCGGCGGTCGGCACCGGCGCCTCGGCCGGAAAATCCATCACCAGCGTGGCGTCCGGTCCCCGATCGACGGTCAGCCAGCCGCTGCGCGTCCAGAACTGGATCCGGTCGGCATCCGGGTGCACGTCCTCGAGGATCTCCGCGGCGGCGGCGAGCGTCGCATGACCGCACAGGTCCACCTCGATCGCCGGTGTGAACCACCGCAGGTGATACGCCGGATGCGCCGGGTCGTGAGGTGTCGCGCCGGCGGGAAGGCGCGCGGTGTAGAACGCCGTCTCGGACAGATTGTTCTCTTCGGCCAGTTGCTGGAGAACCGCGTCGTCCAGCCACCCGGTCAGCGGCATCACCGCCGCCGGGTTGCCCTCGAACGGTCCGGCGGCGAATGCGTCGATCTGATGGATGTCCAGCCTCATGCGTCAGGCCCGTGCGAAGCTCATCGTCTCGCCTTCGACGCCGCGCATCCACAGGTCGTTGCACGCGGCCGCCAGTTCCGGCAGACCTTCCTCGATGGCGGCGAACACGTTGCCGGGCACCCAGCCGACGTCGCCGTTGAGCAGCAGGTTGTTGCGGCCGTAGAAGATCGCGAGGTCGGTGGCGCCCTGCGCGGCGTGCGCCTCGGAGCCCGGTTCGTACCCGTAGGCGGAGTTGCCGATCTCCCAGGGCTCGAAGTCGAACAGGCACACGTCGCCGGGAATCGGTGTGACGGTGGGGTTTTCCCGTCGCGGTGCCGCCGTGATGCGCGGGATCAGCGTGTACACCTCGTTGCGCGCGTACTTGGCGTGGTACGCGTCGCCGCTCTGCGGAAGCACGTTCCACACCGCGTCGCACGTGAGCGGCGCGTCCTCGTCGAGAAGCCGGGCACGGCACGTCACGCCGCGCTTGTCCAGGGTGATGGTGATGTAGCGAGCCATGTATGCCTCCTTCGTCGCCTGTGAGTACTTGTTAACCGCCCGCGGTTAACAAGTACTCACAGGTGCTGGTCACACTTCGTCGAGCACCTCGGACCAGATCTTCAGGGCGTCCTCGATCTGGTCGGCCGTGACGATGAGCGGTGGGATCATCCGGACCACGTTCATGTGGGCGCCGCAGGTCAGCAGCAGCAACCCCTTCTTCGCTGCCAGTTGCTGCGCCGCAGCCGCTTTCGCACGGTCCGCGCTGCCGTCGGCGGCGGTGAACTCGCTGCCCACGAGCAGTCCGAGGCCGCGGACGTCGCCGATCCCGTCGATGGCGTTCCGGCGGGCACCGTCGAGCAACTGCGCGCCCCGGGCGGCGGCGTTGGCGACGAGGTCTTCCTTCTCGATGACTTCGAGCGTCGCGATCGCGGCCGCGCAGGAGACGGCGTTGCCGCCGTACGTTCCGCCCTGCGATCCCGGCCAGCCCTTGGACATCAGTTCCTCGGACGCTGCGATGCCCGACAGCGGGAAGCCGCTGGCCAGACCCTTGGCGATGGTGATGATGTCGGGGCGGACGTCGAAGTGCTGGTGCCCGAAGAACTTGCCGGTGCGACCGAATCCGGTCTGGATCTCGTCGATGACGAGCAGGATGCCGTACCGGTCGGCGCGCTCACGGAGCCCCTGGAAGAACGCGGTGTTGCCGGGCACGTACCCGCCCTCTCCGAGCACCGGTTCGACGACGAACGCGGCCGTCTCGTTCGGCGCGGTGAGCGTCGCGAAGATGTAGTCGAGTTCCTTGAGCGCAAACGCGGTGGCCTCCTCCTCGGACCAGCCGTACCGGTACGCGTTGGGGAACGGTGCCACGTGCACGCCGCCCATCAGCGGGCTGAAACCGGCCGAGAACCGGGTGCCGGACGTGGTCATCGTCGCCGTCGCGACGGTGCGTCCGTGGAATCCGCCGTGGAAGACGATCACGTTGGGCCTGCCGGTCGCCTGCCGCGACAGTCGCAGCGACGCCTCCACGGCCTCGCTTCCCGAGTTCGCGAAGAACAGCGAGTCGAGCCCTTCGGGCAGCACCGACCCCAGGCGGTCGACCAGTTCGAGCATCGGCTGGTGCATGACCGTGGTGTATTGGCCGTGGATCAGGGAGCCGACCTGCCTGCGGGCGGCCTCCACGACGTGCGGGTGGCAGTGCCCGGTACTGGTGACGCCGATGCCCGCGGTGAAGTCGAGATAGCGCCGGCCGTCGGTGCCGTAGAGGTAACAACCTTCGCCGTGATCGACCGTCACGGGTGTGGCCTGAGCGAGCAGTGGAGATAGCCGAGTCACGGGTAACCCTCCCACGCGTAGATGCCTTCGATGTCGGCAAGTGCATTGTCAGATTGTTGACAATCTGTATAACATGGGGACCGTCCCTACGGCAACGGAGAACGGGGAAAAATCATGCTCGAGGACGCAGCAATCGGATCGGTGCAGACCGGCCTGTTCATCGGCGGCAAGTGGCGCGACAGCGCGCGCACCATGCCGGTCCACGACCCGTCCACCGGACAACTCCTCTGCACGGTCGCCGACGCCGACGCCGCGGAGGCCCGCGAGGCGCTCGACGCCGCGGTGGCCGCGCAACCGTCGTGGGCGGCCACGACGCCCCGCGAACGCAGCACCATCCTCATGAACGCACACCGACTGCTGCTCGAGAACGTCGACCGGCTCGCGCTCGTCATGACACTCGAGATGGGCAAACCACTCACCGAGGCACGAGGCGAAATCGCCTACGCCGCAGAGTTCTTCCGCTGGTTCGCCGAGGAGGCCGTCCGCATCGACGGCGGCTACACGACGGCGCCGGGCGGCGGATCACGATTCCTCGTCACCAAACAGCCCGTCGGGCCGAGCCTGCTCATCACCCCGTGGAACTTCCCGATGGCGATGGGCACCCGCAAGATCGGGCCCGCGATCGCCGCCGGGTGCACGTCCGTCATCAAGCCCGCGGCCCAGACGCCACTGTCGATCCTGGCGCTCGCCGACATCCTCACCGAGGCCGGGTTGCCGGACGGCGTCGTCAACGTCGTCACCACGTCCAGCCCGGACGAGGTCATCACTCCCCTCATCCTCGACGGCCGGGCCCGCAAGCTGTCGTTCACCGGTTCGACGAAGGTCGGGAAGCATCTGCTCGAACTGTGCGCCCGCACCGTCATGCGCACGTCCATGGAACTCGGCGGCAACGCACCGTTTCTCGTGTTCGACGACGCGAATCTCGACGACGCGGTCGACGGCGCCATGGCCGCGAAGATGCGCAACATCGGCCAGGCCTGCACGGCCGCTAACCGCATCCTCGTGCACAGTTCGGTCGCCGAGGAATTCACCCGCAAACTCACGCAGCGGATGGAGGCCCTGCCCGTCGGGCGTGGCACCGAGGACGGCGTCGTCGTCGGACCGCTGATCGACGAGGCCGCCGTCGCGAAGGTGAGCAGCCTCGTCGCGGACGCGATCGACCGCGGCGCCACGGTGCTCACCGGCGGCGCGGCTCTCGACCGCCCGGGCAACTTCTACCCGGCTACGGTGCTGACGGGCGTCCCCGACGACGCCGAGATGTGCCACAACGAGATCTTCGGCCCCGTGGCCGCGATCAGCACGTTCGAGACCGAGGCCGAGGCCGTCGAGCGGGCCAACGACACCCCGTACGGGCTGGTGGCCTACGTGTACACCGAGAGCCTCAAGCGCGGCATCCGCGTGTGCGAGGCGCTGGAGTCGGGCATGGTCGGGCTCAACCAGGGTGTGGTGTCGAACCCGGCCGCACCGTTCGGCGGCGTGAAGGAATCGGGGCTCGGACGCGAGGGCGGGACCACCGGCATCGACGAGTTCCTCGAAACCAAATACATCGGCGTCGCAATGTGAAATCGCCTCAGAGCCAGGTGTCTTCCGACGACGTCGTGAGGAACGCCTCGAGGTCGTCGCGCCACGGCGCGGGCACGGTCTTGTCCGGTTCGATGCCGGTGTACTGACCGCGGTAGAACAGCAACGGCCGCTCCTCCCTGATCTCGCTCAGGGAGGAGACCCGGCCGAACACCACCCAGTGGTCCCCGCCGTCGTGCACGCTCTCGAGCGAGCAGTCGACGTGGGCGAGCGAACCGGTGAGGATCGGCGAACCCAGCGGCGACGCCGTCCAGTCGATGCCGGCGAACTTGTCCGGTTCACGCGACCCGAATCGGGCGCACGTCGACTGCTGCTCTTCGGCGAGCACGTTGACGCAGAACACGCCGCTGCGCTCGATAGCCGCCCACGACCGCGACGTCTTGGTCGGGCAGAACAAAACCAGCGGCGGTTCCAGCGACAGCGCGGCGAACGACTGGCAGGCGAACCCCACCGGTTCGCCGTCGTCGACGGTCGTGATGATGGTGACACCGGTGCAGAACTGGCCGAGCACGGTGCGGAACCGTCGCGGATCGATCGCCTCGGCCGCGACGGCCCCGTCCCCGGTCGACTCGCTCACGGCTGCATCCCGACGCTGAAGTCGTGACCCCACAGGCTGACGGCCGTGCTCTCCCTCGCAATCCAGCTCTCGTCCTCCACCTGACGTCCCTCGCAACCGAATTCGACGTCGAACCCGCCGGGCGTCTTCATGTAGAAGGACAGCATCAGGTCGTTGACGTGACGGCCGAGCGTGGCCGACATCTTGACCTTCTTGCGGAGCGCCCGGTCGAGGCACAGCCCGACGTCGTCGGAGTTCTCCACCTCGATCATGAGATGCACGATGCCGCTGGGCGTGGGCATCGGCAGGAACGCGAGGCTGTGGTGACGCGGATTGCAGCCGAAAAACCGCAACCACGCCGGTTTGCCGTCCGCCGGCCGCCCGACCATCTGCGGGGGCAGCCGCATCGAGTCCCGCAGTCGGAAGCCGAGCACGTCGCGGTAGAAGCGCAGCGACGCGTCGTCGTCCGTGGTCGAGAGGACGACGTGCCCGAGACCCTGCTCGCCGGTGACGAACTTGTGCCCGTACGGGCTGACCACCCGCCGGTGCTCGAGGGCGGCGCCGTGGAACGCCTCGAGCGTGTTGCCGGACGGGTCCTCGAACGTGATCAACTCGTCGACCCGGCGGTCCTGAAGTTGCTCGGCCGTGCCCTCCTTGAACGCGACACCGGCCGCCGACAGGTTGTCGCGAACCTCTTGCAGCTCGGCCGCATTCGCTGTTTCCCAGCCCGACACCGACAGCCGGTCGTGTTCCCCGGGGACGATCACGAGGCGCGCCGGGAAGTCGTCCATCCGCAGGTACAGGGCGTCCGGGTCGGAGCCCTTGCCCTCGACCATGCCGAGCACCTTGAGGCCGTATTCGCGCCACGCGGCCATGTCGGTGGCCTCGATGCGCATGTACGCCAGTGAACGAATACTCATCACTTGCCCCCGTCCAGGAGGAAATCGGTTGCCAGACGGTTGAACTCGTCGAACTTCTCCAGCTGCGCCCAGTGCCCGCAGCCACCGAAGACGTGCAACTGTGCCCGCGGGATCAACTTCAGCGCCACCAGCGCCCCGTCGAGCGGGTTGACCCGGTCTTCGCGACCCCAGATCAGCAGCACCCGCTGCCGCAGCTTGTAGGCGTCACGCCACAGCATGCCCAGTTCGAAATCGGCCGAGGAGAACGACTTTCCCATCGCTTTCGCCGCGGCGAGCGACTCCGGGGTGCTCGCCGCCGCGAACCGTTCGTCGATCAGTTCGTCGGTGATCAGCTTCTGGTCGAACACCATGATCCGCAGGAACGCCTCGAGGTTCTCGCGGGTGGGCTGGTAGCCGAACCTGCCGAGGTTCTTCACACCCTCGGTCGGGTCGGGGGCGAACAGGTTGACGCTCAGCCCGCCCGGCCCCATCAGCACCAGCCGGCCGGCGCGGTCCGGGTAGTCCAGCGCGAAACGCACTGCGGCACCGCCACCGAGGGAGTTGCCGAGCAGGTGGACGCGTCCGCCGATGTCGAGGGTGTCGAGCAGATCCTTCAGCGCGGACGCACTGTGCACGAAGTACTGCGGGTGCTCGGTCGGCTTGTCCGACAACCCGTACCCCGGCTGATCGACGGCGAGCACGTGGAACTTCTCGGCGAGAACCGGAATGTTCCTGGCGAAGTTCGACCACGACGACGCACCCGGACCGCCACCGTGCAACAGCACGATCGTGGTGTCGTTGCCGACGCCGGCCTCGTGATAGTGCAACTTCAGGTCGGGCCGGACCTGGGCGAACTTCGAGGTGGACTCGAACGTGAGGGCTTCTTCGGTCGTCGTCACGTGTGCTCCTAGACCATCGTGTCGGTGATGGGCAGCCCGAATTCGCCTGCCCCGTACATGACGTAGGCGCGCTCGGGATCGTTGGCGGCGTGGACGCGTCCGGCATGCGCATCCCGCCAGAACCGCTGCAGCGGCGTGCCGTTGGCCAGCGCGGTGGCCCCCGAACTCTCGAACAGTTTGTCGATGGACGAAATGGCGCGGCCGGTGGCGCGCACCTGGTCGCGACGCGCCCGCAGTCGCAACTTGAACGGGACCTCCCGGCCGTCGACGAGCAGCGCGTATTCGTCGGCGACGTTGCCGGACAACTGCCGCCACGCGGCGTCGATGTCGCTCGAGGCCTCGGCGATGCGGACCTTCGCGAACGGGTCGTCCTTCGCCTTCTCGCCGGCGAACGCCGCGCGGACCCGCTTGCCCTGGTGCTCGACGTGGGCGTCGTACGCGCCGTAGGCCATTCCGACGATCGGTGCGGAGATGGTGGTGGGATGGATTGTTCCCCAGGGCATCTTGTATACGGGCGCGGTGTTGCGCTCGAGCCCGGGTGCGGTGAGGGTGCTCATCGCCTTGAAGCTGAGGACGCGGTGCGTCGGGACGAACACGTCCTCGACCACGACGGTGTTGCTGCCGGTTCCGCGGAGCCCGACCACGTTCCACACGTCGTCGATCCGGTAGTCCTCACGGGGGATCAGGAAGCTGACGAAGTCGACGGGGCGGCCGTCCTTGATGACTGGCCCGCCGAGTACCGCCCAGGTGGCGTGATCACAGCCGGACGACCACGCCCACGCGCCGTTGACCGTGTATCCGCCGTCGACGACCTGGCCTGCGCCCATCGGCGCGTACGACGACGAGATGCGGACGTCGGTGTCGTTGCCCCACACGTCTTCCTGCGCCTGCTGGGAGAACAGCGCGAGATGCCAGTTGTGGACGCCGATGATCGACGAGACCCATCCGGTGGAACCGCAGGCGCTCGCGATCTTCCGCACCGCGGAGTAGAACAGCACCGGATCCGCCTGGTATCCACCCCATTGTTCGGGCTGGAGCAACCGGAAGAATCCGGTCTCCTGGAGCGCCTTCATGGAATCGTCGGGGATACGACGGAGATCCTCGGTCTCCTGCGCACGCTCTCGCAGCGTCGGCAGTAGTGCGTCGAGCCGCTGCATCACCTCGTGACTGTCATGGTCACCCACAGGACGCTCCTGTCTCGTTCGATGGTTCACTTGTCTTCTGAGACTAGAACACGTTCCCATTTATGTCGAGATACCGGCAAAGGTGCTGTTTGACGGCCCGGGTCTGGAAGAAAGCCCCCGAAAATCTGGCGGATCGTGTCGAAGTTCTATAACGTGTTCTACTAACAGCATGAAGGGATGTGAGGGCACAATGGCGCAGATTCGCGAGATCGATGTGGGCACGGTCCAGACGCGCTTCGCGCGTGGTTGGCACTGCCTCGGTTTGACCAAGACGTTCAAGGACGGCAAACCGCATTCGATCGAGGCATTCGGCACCAAACTCGTCGTCTTCGCCGACAGCAAGGGCGAACTGAAGGTTCTGGACGCGTACTGCCGGCACATGGGCGGAGACCTGTCGCAGGGCACCGTGAAGGGCGATTCCGTGGCCTGCCCGTTCCACGACTGGCGCTGGGGCGGCAACGGCAAGTGCACCAGCATTCCCTACGCACGCCGGGTTCCCCCGATCGCCCGCACCCGGGCCTGGATCACGCTCGAGCAGAACGGTCAGCTGTTCGTCTGGAACGACCCCGAGGGCAATCCCCCGCCGGAGAACGTCACCATCCCCCGCATCGAGGGCGCCTACAGCGACGAGTGGACCGACTGGACCTGGAACTCGATGCTGATCGAGGGCTCCAACTGCCGCGAGATCATCGACAACGTGGTCGACATGGCGCACTTCTTCTACATCCACTACGCGTTCCCGACGTACTTCAAGAACGTCTTCGAAGGCCACGTCGCGACGCAGTACCTCAACACGAAGGGCCGCCCCGACGTCGGGATGGCGACGCAGTACGGCATGGAGTCGCTGCTGCGCTCCGAGGCCGCGTACTACGGCCCGTCCTACATGATCAATCCGCTGTGGAACAGCTACGGCGGGTACGAGGTCGAGAGCGTCCTCATCAACTGCCACTATCCGGTGACGAACAATTCGTTCATGCTCCAGTACGGCGTCACCGTCAAGAAGCCGACCGGCATCGACGACGTGACGGCCGACAAGCTGGCCGCGAAATTCACCGAGGGCATCGCCGAGGGATTCCTGCAGGACGTCGAGATCTGGAAGAACAAGACCAAGATCGACAACCCCCTGCTCTGCGACGAAGACGGTCCGGTCTACCAGCTGCGACGCTGGTACGACCAGTTCTACGTCGACGTCGCCGACGTCACCGACAAGATGACGCAGCGCTTCGAGTTCGAGGTCGACACCACCAAGGCCAACGAGGCCTGGCAGCACGAGGTCGAGGAGAACCTGGCCCGGCAGAAGGCCGAACGTGAGGCCGCCGAGGGGTCCGAGAATGCGACCGCCTCGCGGTCCGACAGCAGGGAAGCGCAGGTCTGACCATGAGTGCCTCGACCGAATGGGCCAAAGCTCCCGACTTCGCCGGGCAGCCTGCTCGGCTCGAGGCCATTCATGCGCAGACGGTGGCCGACAAGGCCACCTACCTCGACGACGGAATGAACGAAGTCGAGTGCCGTACGTGCGGAACCTGTGTGCTGGTGCGCAAGAACAGCCTCAAGCACACGAGCGTCCAGTGGACGGACGACCCCGCGAAGACGTGCCCGACATTCCGGGACGCCGTCGGCGAGGGAAAGTCCACCGCGCTCCGGGAAGGGTGCCCGCGACTGTGGGACAGCATCGATCACGCGGTGATGGAGGGGTTCATCGACGTGCGAGATCGAGTCGAATAGTCGCCGGCGCCTACGCGCCCGGGTAGATCGCCCGATGTCACATTCGTGCAGTCAGGACCTGCACGAATGTCACATCGGGCGCTTAGGCTGGAATGTGCCGTCGGACGCGGCGGCGTCAGCCGAACCACCGGAGGCGTGCCATGACAGGCCGAATCGTGCACTTCGAAATCCCCTTCGACGACGGTGACCGCGCACGAGCGTTCTACCGGGACGCATTCGGGTGGGCCATCGCCGAGATCCCCGACATGGAATACAGCATGGTCACCACCGGGCCCGTCGGCGAGAGTGGCATGCCCGACGAGCCCGGGTACATCAACGGCGGCATGATGGCGCGCGGCGAGGTGACCTCTCCCCTGGTCACCGTCGACGTCGAGAGCATCGAATCCGCCCTCGAACGGATCGAATCCCTCGGCGGGAAGACCGTCACCGGCAGGACCGCCGTCGGGAACATGGGCTTCGCCGCGTACTTCACCGATTCCGAGGGAAACGTCGTCGGGCTGTGGGAGACCGCCCGCTGACCCGTGAGTACTTGTTAACGTCCGGCGGTTAAGAAGTACTCACGGGCGCTCGCGCTGCAGTTCCAGCGCGATGTCGATGAGCTGATCCTCCTGGCCGCCGACGAGTTTGCGTTTGCCGGCGCGGACGAGGAGTTCGGCGGACGAGACGCCGTACCGTTCGGCCTGGCGTTCGGCATGCTTGAGGAAGCTGGAATAGACGCCGGCGTACCCCATCATCAGGGCCTGCCGGTCGAGGAGGCATTCGGCGGGCATCGCGGGACGCACGACGTCCTCGGCGGCGTCGGCGATGGCGAAGAAGTCGATGCCGGTCTTGACGCCGATCTTGTCGCATACCCCGACGAACGCCTCGACCGGTGCGTTTCCGGCGCCGGCACCGAATCGTCGTGTACTGCCGTCGATCTGCTTGGCGCCCGCCCGGACCGCGGCGATCGAGTTGGCGACACCGAGGCCGAGATTCTCGTGACCGTGGAAGCCGACCTGCGCGTCGGAGCCGAGTTCCTGCACCAGCGCTTCGACGCGGTCGGAGACCTGCTCGAGCACGAGCGCGCCCGCGGAGTCGACGACGTACACGCACTGGCAGCCGGCGTCGGCCATTATGCGGGCCTGCCGGGCGAGCTTCTCCGGTGGGATGGAGTGCGCCATCATCAGGAAGCCGACGGTCTCGAGGCCGCGGTCGCGGGCCAGCCCGAAGTGCTGGATGGACACGTCCGCCTCGGTGCAGTGGGTGGCGATGCGGCAGATGGACGCGCCGTTGTCCTGGGCGACGATGATGTCGTCCTTGATGCCGAGCCCCGGCAGCATCAGGAACGCGATCTTCGCGTTCTTCGCCGTGTCGACGGCGATCGAGATGAGTTCCTGCTCGGGCACCTTGGAGAATCCGTAGTTGAACGACGACCCTCCGAGTCCGTCGCCGTGCGTCACCTCGATGACGGGGACCCCGGCGTGGTCGAGGGCACCGACGATGGCCCGGACCTCGTCACCGGTGAACTGGTGCCGCTTGTGGTGCGAACCGTCCCGCAGCGAGGTGTCGGTGACGCGGATGTCCCAGCTGCTGCGCATATTTCCCGTCGCTCCGCTCGCCCCTTCGAAATGGACCATTGTGCTCATGCCTCCACACTCAGGAGCTTCTGGGCGATCTCCTCGCCCACCTTGGTTGCCGCCGCGGTCATGATGTCGAGGTTGCCCGCGTACGGCGGCAGGAAGTCGCCTGCACCCTCCACTTCGACGAACGTCGTGACCGTCGCCTGCCCGCCCGACACGACGCTCGGGTCGTCGAACTGGGGTTCGTTCAGGAGCCGGTAGCCGGGGACGTACTGCTGGATGTCCGCGACGACGCGGTGGATGGACTCGGTGATGGCGGCGCGGTCGGCGCCCTCGGGGATCGCGCAGAAAATCGTGTCGCGCATGATCATCGGCGGGTCGGCGGGGTTGAGGATGATGATGGCCTTGCCGCGTTGCGCTCCGCCGATGGTCTCGATGCCGCGGCTGGTGGTCTTGGTGAACTCGTCGATGTTGGCGCGGGTGCCCGGGCCCGCGGAGACAGACGCCACCGACGCGACGATCTCGGCGTAGGGCACGTCGACGACGCGGGAGACGGCGTACACGATGGGGATCGTGGCCTGACCGCCGCACGTGATCATGTTGACGTTGGGGGCGCCGAGGTGTTCGCGCAGGTTGGCGGGCGGGACCACGGCCGGTCCGACGGCGGCGGGGGTGAGGTCGACAGCGCGGATGCCCGCGGCCTCGTACCGTGGTGCGGCCTCACGGTGCACGTACGCCGACGTGGCCTCGAAGACGAGGTCGGGTTTCTCCGCCTGGTTCAGCAACCAGTCGACGCCCTCCGCGGACGTCTCCAGCCCCATCTTGCGGGCCCGTGCCAGGCCCTCGCTGTCGGGGTCGATCCCGATCATCCAGCGCGGCTCGAGCCACTCGGATCGCTGCAGCTTGTAGAGCAGGTCGGTGCTGATGTTGCCCGAGCCGACGATCGCCACACTTGCCTTGGTCATGAACAGACTCCTACTTGAACTGCAGGGATACGGATCCGAGCCCACTGAACTCGGCGCGGAAGTGATCGCCCGGGTGCGCGTCGATGGCGCGGGTGCAGGAGCCGGGCAGCACGATGTCGCCGGCCTTCAACCGGACGCCGAAGCTCTCGACCTTCTGCGCGAGCCACGCGACGGCGGTCACCGGGTTGCCGAGCACCGCGTCGCTGCGGCCCTCGGCCTTGATCTCGCCGTTGCTCGTCAGGACGGCGTCGATGGCCTTGATGTCGATGTCCGCCGGCCGCACCCGGTTCTTGCCGAGCACGAAACCGGCGGACGACGCGTTGTCCGCGATCGTGTCCGGCAGCGTGATCTTCCAGTCGGTGATCCGGCTGTCGATCAGTTCGATGGACGGCGCGAACGCCACGGTGGCGTCGAGGACGTCCTGTTCGGTGCAGCCCGCGCCGGGGAGGTCGGCGCCCAGCACGAACGCAACTTCCACCTCGACGCGCGGGAAGCAGAACCGGGCGGTGTCGACGGGCTGGTCCTCGAACACTTCCATGTCGGCGAGCAGGTGCCCGTAGTCGGGTTCGTCGACGCCCATCATCTGCTGCATGGCGAGGGACGACAGGCCCACCTTGTGCCCGACGACCTTCGCCCCGTCCTGCAGCCGGCGGCGGATGTTGAGGAGCTGGATCTCGTAGGCGTCGACGACGTCGATGTCGGGATGGTCCGCGGTCAGGGGGCCGATGGGAGCGCGGCCGCGTTCCGCGGTGTCGAGCTGATCCGCCAACTCGGTGCGTAGTTGCGTCGAGAGCATGGTTTGAGCCCTTCCCTGAAGTTCGTTTGCGTGCGCACGCCCACCGGTTTTCACTGCAACGTGTTTCGTTCTTCTTCGTTGGCGTCAGTAATACTTCCTGGCAGAAAGGATGGACTGACAACCCCATCATTCTATAACGTGTTCTACATGAGCAAGCACGAATACGACATCGTGGTCGTCGGTAGCGGTGCCGGTGGAATGACCGCGGCCCTGACCGCGGCCCACAGGGGACTCAGCGTCGTCATCCTCGAAAAGGCAGCGCACTTCGGTGGCTCCACCGCACGCTCCGGCGGTGGCGTCTGGATCCCGAACAACGAGGCGCTGATCGCCGCAGGCGTCGAGGACACCACCGACGCCGCGCGGACCTACCTCCACAGCATCATCGGCGACGTCGTCCCGAAGGACCGGATCGACGCCTACATCGACCGCGGCCCCGAGATGCTGTCGTTCGTGCTGAAGAACAGCCCGCTGAAACTGCAGTGGGTGCCCGAATACTCCGACTACTACCCCGAGGCCCCCGGCGGTCGGCTCGGCGGACGGTCCGTCGAGCCGACCCCGTTCGACGGCCGCAAACTCGGCGCCGACCTCGCGAAGCTCGAACCCGATTACGTCAAGGCCCCGTCGAATTTCGTGATCACCCAGGCCGATTACCGCTGGCTGAACCTCCTGATGCGCAACCCGCGCGGTCCACTGCGGGCCGCCCGGGTCGGGCTCCGGTTCCTGGGCGCCAAACTCACCGGCAAACGCCTGCTCGTCCGCGGTCAGGCCCTCGTCGCCGGGCTGCAGGCCGGGCTGAAGGCCGCAGGCGTCCCGATCCTGCTCGACACCCCGCTCACCGACCTGTACGTGGAGGACGGCGTGGTCCGGGGCGTCAACGCCACGGTCGACGGACAGCCGCAGGTGTTCCGGGCGCGCCGCGGCGTGGTGATCGCGTCGGGCGGCTTCGAGCACAACGACGAGGCCCGCAAGAAGTACCAGCGGGCGCCGATCGGCACCGAGTGGACCGTCGGTGCGAAGGCCAACACGGGCGACGGCATCTGGGCGGGCGAAAAGCTCGGTGCCGCGCTCGATCTGATGGAGGACGCGTGGTGGGGGCCGTCCATCCCCCTCACCGGCGGACCGTGGTTCGCGCTGTCCGAGCGGAGCCTGCCCGGCTGCATCATGATCAACGAATCCGGCAAACGCTTCGTCAACGAATCGGCACCGTACGTCGAGGCGACGCACGCGATGTACGGCGGCACGCACGGCCAGGGCGACGGGCCCGGCGAGAACGTCCCGTGCTGGCTCGTCCTCGACCAGCGGTACCGCGACCGGTACGCGTTCGCCGGCGTCACCCCGCGGTCGCCGTTCCCCGGTCGCTGGCTGAAGGCCGGTGTCATCGTCAAGGCGGGCACCGTCGCCGAACTGGCCGGGAAGATCGGCGTGCCCGTCGACGCACTCACCGAAACGGTCTCGCGTTTCAACACTTTCGCCCGGAACGGCAAGGACGAGGACTTCGGCCGCGGAGAGAGCGGATACGACCACTACTACGGCGATCCCCGCAACAAGCCGAACCCGAGCCTCGGCGCACTCCAGAAGGCGCCGTTCTTCGCCGTCAAGATGGTTCCGGGTGACCTCGGCACCAAGGGCGGACTCCGCACCGACCGCAACGCCCGCGTGCTCCGGGCGGACGGCAGCACCATCGAGAACCTCTACGCGGTGGGCAATGCCAGCGGTCCGGTGATGGGCCACACGTACGCCGGCCCCGGCGCGACCATCGGTCCGGCGATGACGTTCGGCTATCTCGCGGTTCTCGATATCCTCGAGAAGTCCACCCAGTCCGACTCGCCGACGTCACTGACCGGAGACGCCACCAATGCCCATTGATCCGAACATCGCCATCGGGGCCGAACTGCCCACCCAGGAGTTCTCCTGGACCAGTTCCGACGTCCAGCACTACCACCTCGCTCTCGGCGCCGGGTCGCACCCGCTCGACGAGAGGGAGTTGCGCTACCTGACCGACGGAACACCGCAGGTACTTCCGACGTTCGCCACGGTCGCGGCGAATTTCCACGCCACCGAGGCGCCGAGCGTGTCGTTCCCGGGAGTCGAGATCGACCTCGCCAAGGTGGTCCACGGCACCCAGGAAGTGACGGTGCACCGGCCGATTCCCCCGGAGGGCAAGGCCCGCACCACCACCCGCATCGCCGAGGTGTGGGACAAGGGCAAGGCCGCCGTCATCGTGCAGGAATCGGCGACCACCGACCTCGACGGCACCCCCCTGTGGACCGGGCGGTCGTCCATCTTCGCCCGCGGCGAAGGCGGTTTCGGTGGTGAGCGCGGACCGTCCCAGTCCGTCGCGCTGCCCGACCGGCCCGCCGACGTCGAGGTCGACACCCCCGTCCTTCCGCAGCAGGCACTGCTGTACCGGATGTGCGGTGACCGCAACCCCCTGCACTCCGACCCGAAGTTCGCTGCCGCCGCAGGGTTTCCCGCCCCCATCCTGCACGGCCTGTGCACGTACGGGATGGTGTGCAAGGCGGCCGTGGACGCGGTCCTCGACTCGGACGCAGCGCGGGTCGCGGGGTTCCGGGTCCGCTTCGCCGGCGTCGTGTTCCCCGGCGAGACACTGCACACGCGGATCTGGAAGGAACAGGGCCGGCTCCTCATCTCGGCGACGGTCCCCGAGCGCGATCACGCCCCGGCCCTGGCCGACGTGGTCCTGACCCTGTCCGGCGGGGTGACAGTTACCGAAATTTGACCGAATTCGCCCAGTTCGGGCGGATATTCGCAATTGTCAGGCACGACGCCGCAACACTTTGTACGCTTTCCGTGACCTCATCGAGACGTGTCAACCGATGGTCGGGGCGGTTCCACGGCTCTTCACGAGCAGTAGCGAACAAAGGGGGGACCTCGTGTCCCAGCGCAGTCCTCTCCGTCCTGTGCGCCGTGCCGCCGTTGCCGGTGCTCTCGCGTTCTGTGCGACCGCTCTCGTCGCTCTTCCCGCGAACGCCGCACCGGTGGCGGGCAGTTCCGACAGCGGCAGCACCGGCGGCAGTTCGATGGGTTCTTCCGTTCTCCCGACGCCCATCCCCACTCCGACGGGGCTGGCCGCGCTCGCGGCCGCGACGACCCAGACCGGCAAGCCGTATCTGTGGGGCGGGACGGGTCCGGACGCGTGGGACTGCTCGGGCCTGGTGCAATGGGCATTCCGGCAGGCGGGGGTGAACCTGCCGCGCACCACCTGGGAGCAGGCCGAGGTCGGTGCGCCCATTCCGCTGTGGGCGCTGGCTCCCGGCGACATCGTGGTGCTCAACGACGACGCGTCGCACATCGGGATCTACGCGGGCTTCGGTCAGGTCTTCAATGCGTACGGACGCGGCGTTCCGGTGGGTCTGGCGCCGCTGTCGCAGTTCCATATCTACGGCATCCGCCGGTTCTGACGGTCGCCCGTGACGGTATGGCCGGCGAAGTACGGCCACACCGCGACGACGAACAGCACCACCACCGCGACCGGTCCGAGCAGGGCCGCCCACGTGGGCACGTCCGGCAGAGCCGCCGCGAGAACGGCCACGGCGCCGGCGGCGACCGCCCCCAGCAGTAGCGTCGGGATTCCCCGGGCGGGGCCGACGTAGGCGACGAGCAGCAGTGCCGTCGCCGCGACCCCGGCAGCGGCCGCCGCGGGCGCGGACGCGTCGCCCAGGACGAGCGCGACCAGCGCCCCCTGTACCGCGAGCACCGCAACCCATCTCATCGGTGCGCTCCCGACGGCCTGCGGGCCCGATCGGCGAGGGCCAGCGCCAGATCCAGTGCCGAATCGTCTTCCCACGCCACCACCGGAACGCCGAGTACACCCATGTTCCGGTACATGTTCCGCCGCTCGAGCCGCCACATCCGGCCGGTCATCGGATCGAGTTCGTGTTCGAACGGCGGACCGCGGAGGACGTCGACGGCCACGACCACGTGACCGCGCCGCCGTAACTCCAGCAAAGACAGCGCGAACCCGGTGTCCAGCATGGTGGAGAACGCGATGACCACCGCCCGCGGCGGCAACGCGACCCGCGGAACCAGCGTGCCCTCAGCCGCGCCGCCGACCGTCTTGATGGCGGCACCGCCGGCGTCGAGGACCGTGTCGAGGATCCGGTAGAACTGCCTGCGCCCGATGTCGGCGCCCAGCCACCGCAGCCGGAGACCGTGGGCGACGACCCCGGCCCGATCGCCGCGCTGCAGGGCCGTCTGCACCACCTGCGTCGCCCCGCGGACGGTGCGGTCCAGACTCTCCGACGCCGGTCCGGGCGCCTGCGGGGTGGTGTCGAGGACGGCGACGACGTCGGCGGCGCGGTCCATGATCCGTTCGGTCACGTGCAGCCTGCCGCGGCGGGCACTGACGGGCCAGTTGACGCTGCGCAGCGGATCTCCCGGGGCGTGCGGCCGGATGTCGCCGAACTCGACACCCGAACCGAAACGGCGGGTGCGGTGCGCGCCGATGCGGTCCGGAAGCGGGGCGTGCGGGAGTGGCGTCGGCATCGGCGGTGCGAGTGGAAATATCCGCAGTTCCGCGACGGGAACCCGCGCCGTCGCGGTCAGCAGGCCGCCGCCCGCGCGCGCCGTGACGATCAGCGCGGGTTCATATCGACCCCACCGGTCCGCCGAAACCAGGTACTCGCCGTCGCCGGTCTGCTCGACCCGGTAGCTGTCGGACGACGCCGGTGTCACCGCCAGTTCCGCCGCACCGCCGCACGTCGTCACGTCCGTCGCGAACCGCACGGACTCGGATTCGAAACACCGCAGCGTTCCGCCCGAACTGTCGATGCGGACACCGGTGGCAGGTCGCGGCAACCACGTCAGCGCACCGAGCGCGCCCAGCATCGGGGCGGCGAACACCATCAGTTCCCACCACCGCCCCACGACACCCGCGGTCAGTGCCACGGCCGCGCAGGTCGCCAGGGCGAGGGCCGCCGGAGACGCCCGCCACGCGAGCGGGTGCTCCGTCATCGTTCCCTCGGCGTCATCGTGCCCCCGCGTCATCGTGCCCTCGGCGCGGGGAGTCGGCGCAGCAGTTCGGCGAGGACGTCGTCGCTGCGGATGCGGCGCACCCACATCTCCGGCCGCAGGCTGATGCGATGCGCGACAGCCGGTACGGCCAGCGCCTTGATGTCCTCGGGAATGACGAAGTCCCTGCCCGCGAGCAGGGCGCGTGCCCGCGCCAGCTGGACGAGGTCGAGTTCCGCGCGGGGGCTGGCCCCGACCTCGACCTGCGGGTGATGCCGGGTGGCGTTCGCGAGTGCGACGACGTACCCGAGGACGTCGTGATGAACACTCACCTGCTCGAGCGATTCCCGCATCGCCAGGAGGTCGGCGGCATCGACCACCTGGTGGACGACGACGGCGGCGGATCCCCTGTCCAGCCGTCGGCGCAGCATCTCGTGCTCGTCGGTCTCGGTGAGGTACCCCAGTCTCAGCCGAAGCGTGAACCGGTCCAGCTGCGCCTCGGGCAGCGGGTAGGTGCCCTCGTATTCGATGGGGTTGTCGGTGGCGAGCACGACGAAGGGACGCGGCAGGATCCGGGTGGTGCCGTCGACGCTGACCTGCCCCTCGGCCATGGCCTCGAGCAGCGCCGCCTGGGTCTTGGGCGGGGTGCGGTTGATCTCGTCGGCGAGGAGCAGGTTGGTGAAGATCGGGCCCGGACGGAACTCGAACCGTCCCGACGGCATGTCGTAGATGGTGGCGCCGAGCAGGTCGGCGGGCAGCAGGTCGGGGGTGAACTGGACGCGTGTGAAGTCGAGCCCGAGAGCCGCGGCGAAAGAGCGTGCCACCAACGTCTTTCCGAGTCCGGGCAGATCCTCGATGAGCACGTGCCCGCCCGCGAGCACGGCGAGCAGGATCGACGTGAGTTCGTCGTGCTTGCCGACCACCGCGCGTTCGACCTCTGCCAGCACGGCGTGGGCGCGCGCGGTGGTGACCTCGGCGGGCATCGTCACAGTTGCTCCAGTCGTTGCAGGATCCGGTCGAGGACGTCCCGGCCCGGACCGGGCTCCGTCCTGTCGACGCGTTGGACGCCGTCCGGGTCGACCCACCGCCACAGGTCGCCGAAAAACACTTCACCCGCCGCGGCGGTGTCGGCGGGATCGAGTCCCTGCCGCTGTCCGGTGGACTGCTGGAATTCGCGCGCCAGCAGCGGACGCAGATGGTGGTCCCAGTCGCCGCGCGTACCGTCGGCCCAGCTGATCAACGATTCCGTCCGCGCCATCCAGCGGGCCGTCGCCTCGGCCCGTTCCGCTTCCAGGCCCGACGTCTCGTCGTCGACGTCTGCGGGTGCCATCCGTCGCCGAATCTCGAAGAGTACCAGTGCGGTCACCGCTCCGGCGATCAGCACGGCGGTGCCGTACCGGCCCGCGGCCACCAGCGGGACCTCCACGGCCAGTACCGCTGCGACACCGATTACGGCGACGGCGAGCATGCGTCGCTCCCCAGGTCGTCGAGCACGCGCCGGAGCAGGTCCGCGGCCTCGTCACGGTGGTGTTCGCCCATCGGATGCAGGCTGAACCGCGCCTCGGAGAACAGCCGCACCAGCGGTGCCGCCGCCTCGAAGCGCAGCGCCCCGAGTTGCACTGCGCGAGCCAGCACTTCGGACGGCGTGTCCGAATCCCGCGGCTCGGCGCCCGGCGCCGTCCGCAAAGCGTCCTCCATCGCGGCGTAACTGGCGATGATGGCTTCGCGCGGCGGCAGATTGGGGGCCACGACCACGGCGAGACCTTCCTCCGCGGCCCGGGCCAACGACTGCGCGCCTGCCGGAGCGTCGGGGGAACTCGCCGCGGTCCAGGCGCCGACCCGGGACCGGAGGGGACGCCGCGCGACGCCACCGAGGATCAGCACCGTCACCAGGATCGGTCCGACAATCGCTGCCGCGGTCCATAATTCCGCGAGGTCCTCGCGTGCCTCGGCGACCGTGTCGGGCGGCGGGACGGTCTCGCCGGGCGCCACCCCGTCGGTGCGGTCGGCCCTCTCGTCGGCGGCCTGGGTCGTCGTCGACCGCTGACGGTCGAGGGGTTCGTCGCCGCGGACGGATCCGAGGAGAAACGCCGCCGCGACGAGAAGGCAGGCGAACACCGCCCACCCGACCACGTGCCGGCGCGAGACCGAGGACCCGGTGTTCCCGGTCGGCCCGACCGTCGGCGGGTCGGGGGCGACCCGGGGCCGTCCGCCGCGCACGGCTGACGCGAGCGCCACGGCCGCGACGACGACAGCGATCGCCGAGAGGACGACCAACGCGCGAGTCGCTCCCGCACCCGGCTCCGCCGTCGTGGCCGGGGTGTCGGGCGCGGGGACCGCCCTGACCACAAGGGTGACCGTCACGACGGCCGCCAGCAGGGCGACCGTGTGGACGACCCTGCTCATCACGCGACGGTCCGGCATCCTCACTCCCGAGTTGCCCCTCCATCGTGACACGCGGAGACCGTGAAAATCACTCGTTCACGGCGGCGGACGGCGCAGCATGTTCCGGACGCATCCATCGACGAAGGAGAGTTACTTGACCATGTCCCCGGTAACCGGAGCCGAACTGGCTCGTTCACTGGAACCTCTGGGGGTTGCGGTTCCCTCGGCCGTCCCCACGCATTGGTACAACCTGGCGGCGGATCTTCCGGAACCCGTTCCGCCGCATCTGCATCCGGGTACGCGGGAGCCGCTGGGACCGGAGGACCTGGCGCCGCTGTTTCCGGCGAGCCTGATCGAGCAGGAGGTCGCGACCGACCGCTACATCGAGATCCCCGAGACGGTTCGGGAGATCTACGGCATGTGGCGTCCGTCGCCGCTGGTGCGGGCGCACCGGCTGGAGCGGGTGCTCGGCACGCCGGCGCGGATCTATTACAAGTACGAGGGTGTGAGCCCGGTCGGCTCGCACAAGCCGAATACGGCTGTGGCGCAGGCCTACTACAACGCCCTCGAGGGCACCACCAAGCTCACCACCGAGACCGGCGCCGGCCAGTGGGGCGCGTCGCTGTCGTTCGCCGGCGCGCTGCTCGGTCTCGACGTCGAGGTGTGGCAGGTTCGCGCGTCCTACGACGCGAAGCCGTACCGCCGACTCCAGATGGAGGCCTATGGCGGCATCTGTCATCCGTCGCCGTCCGACCTCACCGAGGCCGGCCGGGCGATTCTCGCCGAGCACCCCGACACGACGGGTTCGCTGGGGATGGCGATCAGCGAGGCCGTCGAGGTGGCCGCCAAGGATCCGCGGGCGCACTACTCACTGGGCAGTGTCCTCAACCACGTCATGCTCCACCAGACCGTGATCGGCCAGGAGGCGATGACCCAACTGGAGGAGGCGGGCGAGCCGGTCGCGCACACGGTGTTCGGTTGCGCTGGAGGCGGTTCCAACCTCGCGGGCCTGACCTTCCCGTTCCTCGGCCGCAACCTGCGCGAGGGCACCAGCACCCGCCTCGTCGCATGCGAGCCGGCGGCCTGCCCGTCGCTCACGCAGGGCGAGTACCGCTACGACTTCGGCGACGTCGCGGGCCTGACGCCGCTGTTGAAGATGTACACGCTGGGCAACGACTTCGTTCCGCCTGCAATTCACGCGGGTGGTCTGCGGTACCACGGCATGTCGCCGATGGTTTCGCACGCCGTCGCGCTCGGACTGATGGAGGCGACCGCGATCGAACAGGACGACGCACTCACCGCGGGCCTGCTGTTCGCCCGCGCCGAGGGCATCATCCCCGCGCCGGAATCCACGCACGGTGTGGCCGCGGCCATCGCGCACGCCCGCACGGTCACCGAACCGGAGGTCGTGGTCATCGGACTGTCCGGCAACGGCCAGCTGGACCTGCCCGCGTACAGCCGGTACGTCTGATCGATCCACCGCCGGGGCAGATCTTCGGGTCTGCCTCGGCGGTCACCGGCTCAGTGTTGACAACCGGCTCACCAGGCGGTCGACGTCGAGGGTGCCCGCGAGTCCGGTGAACATGTCCTCCCACGGCGCGTCCGCCACGACGGTCAGCGCGGTGCCGCGGTCGTACAGCACGTCGACGACGTTCGCGAACCGCCGCACGGTGTCCGTGCCGGCCTCACGCAGTCGGGGCACACCGGTGATCACCCAGCAGCCGAACCGCTCGGACAGGTCGAGGTAGTCGGCGGGCGCGGTCGGGGTGCCGCACAGCGCCGCGAACTCGAACCAGACCGTTCGGTCGCGTACCGCCGCTGCCGTCACGGTGCGCGTGCCGACGGTCAGGGCGACCCGCTCGGACGGACCCTCGATTGCGGTCGCGTGGACGAACCGGCCCGCAGCGAATCCGGCGTCCGGCGCTCCCACGGTGCGGTAGTCGACGGGACCGGCCACCCGCACGACGGTCAGATTCTGCTCCAGCACGGTGATCGCCGGCTCGAACAGGTGGTGGAACAGCGGGTTGGGCAGCAGGCCTTCGGGCGGATAATTCGACGTCACCACCAGCGTGATACTGCGGGCGAACAGTGCCTTCAGCAGGCGCGCCACCAGCATCGCGTCCCCGACGTCGTGGAGGTGGAACTCGTCGAAGCACAGCAACCGGACGTCGCCCAGCGCCGCGTCGATCGCGAGGTCGATGGACCCCAGCGTGTGCGCGTCGGCGTGGAGGCTTCGGAAGAACGAGTGAAAGTGCACCCGCCGTTTCGGGACCTCGGCGGCACCGTGGAAGCGGTCCATCAGCCAGGTCTTGCCACGTCCGACGGGCCCCCACAGGTACACGCCGCGAACCCCGGGTCTCCCCTGCACCAGGCCGTCGGCGGTCTCGTCCAGGACGGCCGCCGCCGAGCGCTGCGCGTCGTCCAGCAGAACCTCTACATCCACGGAAGGAGACACTACGAACGGAGGGTCTCGGGCGACAAGCGGATGTGAGCAGGGAGACTGTGCGACGCGACGGCGCGAACGCGGCAGACCAGGCGACGAGAACCCCGCATTTCTGGGAAGATCGTGACGTGAACCCCCAGTACCTCAGCCGTCTCCCCGACAGCGGTTTCGATCGCGTCGACGCACTCCTCGCGCCCGTCGACGACGACCTCGCGGCGGCGTATCCGGGTGATCGGCAGCAACCGCAGCCCATCCACACCGTCTACGTGAGCGCGGCGGACGCCGGCCCGGACACCCCGAGGGTGTGGGGTGATCAGGCTGTCGAACTGCTGGACAGGTTCACCGAGGCGCTGTCCGAAATCGGCACGACCGGTGCACTTCCCGACGTGCGCGCGACGCTGGAGCGCAGTCCGATCCAGGATCTGCGGATCGACTTCGAGGACGGCTACGGCTGGCGGAGCGACGACGTCGAGGACGCCGCCGCACTGGAGACGGGTCGCACGCTGCGACAGCTCTCGTCCGACCTGTCCGGGCCGCGGTCGCTGGGGATCCGCGCGAAGGGCCTGGCGCCGCACGAACGCCGTCGCGGCATCCGCACGCTCGAACTCGTCCTCGAAGGCGCGGGTGGGGTTCCCGACGGCTTCGTGTTCACCGTGCCGAAACTGCGTGCGGCCCAGCAGGTCACCTCCGTCGTCGCGTTGTGTGAGGAACTGGAGAGCGCGTACGGGCTCCCCGACGGGTCGCTGCGCTTCGAGTTGCAGATCGAGAGCCCGCAGGCCGTCCTCGGGCCGGACGGCACCGTGACCGTCGCGAAGGCGATCCAGCTCGCCGAGGGACGCTGCACCGGATTGCACTACGGCACTTACGACTACAGCGCGGCCTGCGGAATCGCCTCCCGGTTCCAGTCGCTCGAGCACCCGGTGGCCGACCACGCCAAGTCCGTGATGCTGGTGGCGGCGGCCCAGACCGGGGTGTGGGTGTGTGACGGGTCCACCCAGGTGGTCCCGCAGGGCAGCGACGAGGAGATCCGCGCGGCGCTGGCCCGGCACTACCGGCTCGTCACCCGGTCGCTCGAACGCGGGTACTACCAGGGATGGGACATGCATCCCGGGCATCTGATCACCCGCTGGCTCGCGACGTTCGACTTCTACCGCGACGCGCTGCCCGCCGCGGCCACCCGCCTGCAGGCCTACCTCGACCGCCAGGGCGGCGGGGTGATGGACGAACCGGCCACCGCGCAGGCCCTCGCGACGGTGGTGCTGCGGGGGCTGGCGTGCGGCGCGTTCGACGAGGATGCGGTCCGCGCGCAGGCCCCGGGATGCACGGTGGAAACGCTCCGCGACCTCCTCACCCGGGCGGTGGTTCCGGAGATCTGACCGCCTCCCCGGCCACGAGGACCACCCGCACCACCCCCGCCGAGGTCCTACACTTGGCCCACGCCCGATCAGGAGGTAGCAGCACCCGTGACCCCGAACGCTTTGACCCCGCCCAGCTTCCGGAGTCTGCCGGACCTGGCCGTACGCACACTCGGCGGCGCCGTCGTGTGGGCCAACGACGAGCTGTTCGCCGAGCGGGAGAATCTCATCCGCCCGACGGCCGCCGAGTACCAGCCGGCGACGTTCGGGCACAAGGGTCAGGTGTACGACGGCTGGGAGACCCGGCGGCGACGCGTGACGGGCACGGACGAGGCGATCGTCCGGCTCGGAGTTCCCGGCGTGGTGCGCGGCGTCGTGGTCGACACCGCCTGGTTCAAGGGAAACTACCCGCCGGAAATCTCCGTGCAGGCTGCGTCCGTCGACGGCTACCCGTCCGCCGAGGAACTGGTCGGCGCCGACTGGACCACGATCGTCGAGCGCAGCCCCGTTCAGGGGGACACCGAGAATCCGTTCGCGGTCGACTCCGGCGAACGGTGGACGCACGTGAAGCTCACGATGCACCCGGACGGCGGTGTCGCCCGGCTCCGGGTGCACGGCGAGGGCCGTCCCGACCCCCGTTTCCTCGACGCGGGCCCCGTCGATCTCGCGGCCCTCGAGAACGGCGCCCGAGTCACGTCCTGTTCCAACATGTTCTACGGATCGCCGCAGAACATGCTGCTTCCCGGTCTGGCCCGGGTGATGGGCGACGGCTGGGAGACGTCCCGCCGCCGCGACGACGGCAACGACTGGGTCGAGATCCGGCTCGCCGCCCAGGGCACGGTGTCGCTGGCCGAACTCGACACCTCCTACTTCCTCGGCAATGCCCCCGGTGAGGCGAGCCTCCTCGGCCGGGACGGCGACGGCGAGTGGACGGAACTGCTCCCGCGGACGCGCCTGCAACCCGACACGAGGCACCGCTTCGTCATCGACAGCGACCGGCCCGTCACGGAGGCCCGGCTCGACATCTTCCCGGACGGCGGCATGGCGCGGTTGCGGTTGTGGGGTTCCCTGACCGGCGCGGGTCGGGCAGGGTTGACGGCATGACTCACGGTTTCGACTCCAGCTACCCCCGTGACCTGGTCGGATACGGGCCGCACCCGCCCGATCCGCAGTGGCCGGGCGGGGCGAAGATCGCCGTCCAGTTCGTCCTCAACTACGAGGAGGGCGCCGAGAACAACGTCCTCCACGGCGATGAGGCGTCGGAGACGTTCCTGTCCGAGATGGTCGGTGCGCAGCCGTTCCCGAACCGGCACATGAGCATGGAATCGATCTACGAGTACGGTTCCCGCGCCGGACTGTGGCGGGTGCTCCGGGCGTTCGAGCGGCGCGGGCTGCCGCTCACCATCTTCGCGGTGGCCAAGGCCATGCAGCGGAACCCGGAGGCCGTCAGTGCCTTTCGCGAACTCGGTCACGAGATCGCCTGCCACGGTCTGTGGTGGAAGTCGTACCAGCTGTCCGACGAGGACGCCGAACGCCGGGACCTGGCCGAGGCCGTGGACATCCTGCGGGACCTCACCGGCGAGGCGCCGCTGGGCTGGTATACCGGCCGCGACTCCCCGGTCACCCGGCAACTGGTGGTCGAGCACGGCGGCTTCGAGTACGACTCCGATTCGTACGCCGACGACCTGCCGTACTGGGTGAAGGTCGACGCCCCCGGCAAGGGTCTCGTCGATCACCTGGTGGTGCCGTACACCCTCGACACCAACGACATGCGGTTCGCGTCCCCCGGCGGTTTCCCGAGCGGCGAGCAGTTCTTCGCGCACCTGCGGGACGCGTTCGACGTCCTGTACGCGGAGGGCACGGCCGGGGCGCCGAAGATGCTGTCCGTAGGCCTGCACTGCCGCATCGTCGGCAGGCCCGCCCGCACCGCGGCGCTGGAGCGGTTCCTCGACCACGTGCAGTCCCACGACGACGTCTGGGTCGCCCGGCGCATCGAGATCGCCCGCCACTGGCGCGCCGTCCACCCCGCCTGAGGACGGTCCGATGCCCCCGCGAAGACCGTCTCTGCTGGTCACGAACCTGGCCAACCGGGATCCCGGCAGCTCGCAGACGGTGATCCTGGAGGAACTGCGCCGGGTGATCCTCAGCGGCGGCGCCCCGCCGGGCACCCCGATCCCGGTGGACGAGGTGGCCGAGCACTTCGGTGTCAGCCGCATCCCGATCCGGGAGTCGCTGAAGACGCTGATCGGTGAGGGTCTCGTCGATCACCGGGCCAACGCCGGGTACACCGTCGCCCGGCTGACCGTCGACGAACTCGAAGAGCTCTACCTGGTGCGGGGCGTCCTCGAGTCGGCGGCGCACTCGGTGGCCATCACCCTCGCCGACGAGGCCGACGACACGAGGGCCCGCGAGACGTACGCGGCGCTCGACCGCTCCGTTCTCGAGGACGACCTGACCGCGTACCACCGGGAAAGTCGCAACTTCCACCTCGCCCTGGCGTCGCCGTGCCGGATGCAGCGGCTGCTGCACATGTTCGAGGCGGCGTGGAACATCACCGAGCCCGTGCAGCCGATGTCGCAGGTCGACACCCCGGAGCGGCTGCGGCTGCACCTCGGGCACCGCGACATGCTCGCGGCATTCCTCGCCCGGGACGCCGCGGCGCTGAAGGCGGCCACCGATCGGCACAACGAACAACTCGACACGGTGATCGCGGCCCTGCCCACGGACACCGGAATCTTCCGGGACACGCCCGGGTAGGCCGTTCGGCAAGATATATTCTGGGCCCGATCGGCGCCCGCGAGAATATATCTTCGCCGTCACAGTCAGGAAATATCCGAAAACTACTTTTGCTCCCAGCGCTTCGGTGGTGTGCTTTTCACCGAGGCACCCTCACGTCGAAGCAGTCGTCTCCGGACTGCACCAGGGAGCAAAACGATGACTCAGACAGCGCCCTCCTCCTCCGAAGGGGAAACCGTCCCCGGTGCACACCTGGCCGGCGCCGGGCTGATCAAACCCGGCTATCACCCGCGACTGACCAACGACGATCTCGCGCCGCTGAAGACCCAGTCGTGGTCGTCGTACAACATCTTCGCGTTCTGGATGTCCGACGTGCACAGCGTCGGCGGGTACGTCACCGCGGGCAGCCTGTTCGCGCTCGGGCTGACCAGCTGGCAGGTCCTCGTCGCCCTGGTGGTCGGCATCGCGATCGTCAACGTGTTCGCGAACCTGGTGGCCAAGCCCAGCCAGGTCACCGGTGTCCCCTACCCGGTCATGTGCCGCAGCGCCTTCGGCGTCCTGGGGGCGAACGTCCCTGCCGTCATCCGCGGCCTCATCGCGGTGGCCTGGTACGGAATCCAGACCTACCTGGCGTCGCACGCGTTCGTGATCCTCGGACTGAAGATCTGGCCGGGCCTGGCGCCCTGGGCGGACGTGCACGAGCACGGATTCCTCGGACTGTCGGCGCTCGGCTGGGCCGGGTTCATGACGATGTGGGTGCTGCAGGCGCTGGTGTTCTGGCGCGGCATGGAAAGTATCCGCAAGTTCATCGACTTCTGCGGCCCCGCCGTCTACATCGTGATGTTGATGCTCGCCATCTACCTGATCAGCGAGGCCGGGTGGTCGAACATCAGCCTGAACCTCGGCGAGGTGAACTACACCGGCTGGTCGGCCGTCCCCGTGGTGCTGGGCGCGATCGCCCTTGTCGTGTCGTACTTCTCGGGCCCGATGCTCAACTTCGGCGACTTCTCCCGGTACGGAAAGACGTTCGCCGCGGTCAAGCGCGGCAACTTCCTCGGCCTCCCGGTGAACTTCCTGTTCTTCTCGATCCTCACCGTCGTCACCGCGTCGGCGACCCTGCCCGTGTACGGGCGGCTGATCACCGATCCGGTCGAGACGGTCGCGCAGATGGACAACCTGTTCGCCGTCGTTCTCGGTCTGCTCACCTTCATCGTCGCCACCATCGGTATCAACATCGTCGCCAACTTCGTGTCCCCGGCATTCGACTTCTCGCACGTCAGCCCGCAGCGCATCAGCTGGCGGACGGGCGGAATGATCGCCGCCGTCGGATCCGTCCTGATCACCCCGTGGAACCTGTACAACAACCCGGAGGTCATCCACTACACGCTCGAGACGCTCGGCGCCTTCATCGGGCCGCTGTTCGGAATCCTCATCGCGGACTACTACCTGGTGCGCAGGCAGCGGATCATCCTCGACGACATGTTCACCATGTCGCACGACGGAACATACTGGTACAAAAAGGGTTACAACCCGGCCGCCATCATCTCCACCGTCGTCGGCGCGCTCGTCGCGGTGGTTCCCGTGATCCTCAAGGCCCAGCCGTTCGGACTCGACGTGTGGGGCATGGCCGGTGCCGCCCAGTACTCGTGGTTCCTGGGCATGGGCATCGGATTCCTCTGCTATTTCGCACTGTCCACCGGCGCGCGTCGCGCGCACCGCACCGCAACGGTCGAGGCGTAGGTCGAGGAACGTGCACATCAAGATCGTCAATCCCAACACCACCCGGGCGATGACCGACAAGATCGGCGACTGCGCCCGCTCCGTCGCCGGGCCCGGGACGCTCGTCGAGGCGGTGAGCCCGCAGATGGGCCCCGCCTCGATCGAGAGTCACTACGACGAAGCACTCAGTGTCCCCGGGCTTCTCGAGGAGATCGCGCGCGGCGAGGAGGCCGGCGTGGACGGGTACGTGATCGCGTGCTTCGGCGATCCGGGCCTCGACGCGGCCCGGGAACTGGCATCCGGGCCCGTGCTGGGCATCGCCGAGGCGGCCATGCACACCGCGAGCTTCCTCGGCCGCGGGTTCAGCGTCGTCACCACACTGGGACGCACCCGGGGCCGGGCGTGGGAACTCGCCGAACGGTATGGCATGCAACGCTTCTGCCTCGGGGTGCACGCGTGCGAGATCGCCGTCCTCGACCTCGACCGCGACCCCGACGCGGTGAAGGTGATCACCGAGGCCTGCCGCGCCGCCCTCGACCGGGACGGTTCGGACGCGATCGTGCTGGGCTGCGCGGGCATGGCGGACCTGTGCGCGGTCATCTCGGCGGAACTCGGGGTGCCGGTGGTCGACGGCGTGGCGGCGGCGACCCTCATGGTGCAGTCCCTCGTGACGCTCGGTCTGCGAACCGGCGCGCGCGGCGAGTTCGCTGCTCCCCTGCCCAAGAAGTACACCGGACTGCTCGAGGGTTTCGGTCGCTGACCGGAACCGCTGCGCCCCGTGCGCCATTGTGGTAGCCAGAGGTACCGAAAAGGCGCACGAGCGAGGAGCCGTCATGACCGAACCGCCCGGCCTGATCGCGTTCAACGCGCTGAGCAACGCGCGGGCCGTCGACCTGCTGGTGCAGTGCTGCGCGTCGACGGTGTGGGCGCAGCGGATGGTCGCCGGCCGGCCGTTCCCGTCCGCCGACGCGCTGCACACCGCCGCCGACACCGTGCTGGCCGACCTGAGCGAGTCCGAGGTCGACGCGGCCCTGGCCGGGCATCCGCGAATCGGCGACCGCGCGGACAACCCGTCGTCCGCGCGCGAACAGTCGGGGGTCGCGTCCGCCGACGACGACGTCCGCGCGCGCCTGCGGTCGGGTAACGAGGAGTACGAGCAGAAGTTCGGGCACGTCTACCTGGTGTGCGCGTCGGGTCGGTCGGCGCAGGAACTGCTCGACGTGCTGCACGCGCGCCTCGGCAACGACGCCGCGACGGAACGCGGGATCCTGCGGACCGAACTGGCCGCCATCAACCGGTTGCGCCTGGACCGCCTTCTCGGCGAGATCGGAGACGGAGCCCACTGATGTCCAAGATCCTCAGCACCCACGTACTCGACGCCACCGACGGCACACCCGCCGCCGGGGTGCACGTGCGACTGTTGTCCCCGGACGGCGACGTCCTCGCCAGCGCGACCACCGATTCGGACGGCCGCGTCGCCGAGTTCGCGCCCGACGGCCTGACCGCGGCCACCTATTCGCTGGTCTTCGCCACGGGCGACTACTTCGCCGCTCGCGGCCGGGAGACGTTCTACCCGGAGGTGACCGTCACGTTCGTCCTCGACGACCCTCAGCGGGGGTATCACGTCCCGTTGCTGTTGTCCCCGTTCGCCTATTCCACCTACCGCGGGAGCTGAAGATGACCGACCTCACCGGCGCCATCATTCTGGGCGACAACCAGTACGGCAAGGCCGAGAACCGCATCGTGCGGATCTACCGCGACACCCCCCGGCACGAGATCCGGGACGTGAGCGTGTCGACGTGCCTGCGTGGCGACTTCTCGGCGGCGCACCTCGCCGGCGACCAGAGTTCGGTGCTGCCCACCGACACCCAGAAGCAGACGGCGTACTCCTACGCGAAGGAGAAGGGACTCGACTCCATCGAGGAGTACGGGCTGACGCTGGCACGGCACTTCGTGGACGACGTGGCCCCCGTCGAAGGCGCCCGCATCGAGATCGAGGAATACGCGTGGCAGCGCGCCGTGGTCGACGGAGCGGAACACGACCACACCTGGGTGCGCAAGGGCGAGGAGGTGCGCACCGCGGCGATCACCGTCGACGCCGACGGCACGTGGGTGGTCGGCGGGCTCAAGGATCTGGTGATCCTCAAGTCCACGGGCAGCGAATTCTTCGGATTCCTGAAGGATGAGTACACGATCCTCGAGGAGACCCACGACCGGGTGATGGCGACGTCGCTGGTCGTGCAGTGGCGGTTCGTCACCACCGACGTGGACTGGAACAGCGTCTACGCCGGCATCAAGGAGCAGATCGTCGCGACGTTCGCGACCGTCCATTCGCTCGCCCTGCAGCAGACGCTGTACGAGATCGGCAAGGCGATCCTGGAGCGCTACCCCGTGCTCGCGGAAGTGCGACTGTCCGCGCCGAACAAGCACCACTTCGCCCACGACCTCGCCCGTTTCGGTGTGGAGAACGACAACGAGGTCTTCCACGCCGCCGACCGCCCGTACGGCCTGATCCAGGCCACGGTGCAGCGTTCCGACGCCCCGGAACCCGGGCCCGCGTGGTCCGCGTACGCGGGGTGGCTCAGCTGATGTCCGACGCCCCCGGCACGGTCGTCGTCGCCGGCGCCTACGTCGCCACGGTCGACACGTCGGGCACCGAGCATCCGGACGGTTACGTCGTCGTGCGGGGCAACCGCATCGTCGACGTCGGTGCCGGCCGCGCGCCGGTGGTCGAGGGCGCACGGGTCGTCGACGGACGCGGCTGCCTGCTGACACCCGGGCTGGTGAACACCCACCACCACCTGTACCAGTGGATCACCCGCGGGCTCGCCGCCGACGACAACCTGTTCGGCTGGCTGACCACCCTCTACCCGATCTGGGCGGGCATCGACGCCGACGCCGTCCGGACCGCGGCCACCGGCGGTCTCGCCTGGCTGGCGAAACACGGGTGCACGACCACCACCGACCACCATTACGTCGTGCCCCGCGACGGCGGCGACGTGTTCGGCGCCGAGATCGAGGCCGCCCGGACCGTCGGGCTGCGGTTCCACCCCAGCCGGGGGTCGATGGACCTCGGCCACAGCCAGGGCGGGTTGCCACCCGACTCGGTGGTGGAGCGTCTCGACGACGTCCTGACGGGCACCCAGGACGTCATCGACCGCTGGCACGACCCTTCGCCCGACTCGATGCTGAGGGTCGCGGTGGCGCCCTGCTCCCCGTTCTCCGTCACCGCCGACCTGCTGACGGAGGCCGCAGCCCTCGCCCGGTCCGCCGGCGTGCGACTGCACACCCACCTCGCGGAAACCGTTGACGAGCAGGACTTCTGCCTCGACCGGTTCGGCTGCACCCCGGTGCAGTACATGGAGCGACTCGGCTGGGTGGGTCCCGACGTCTGGTACGCCCACGCCGTCCACCTCGACGACGTCGCGATCAGCACCCTGGCCGGCACCCGTACCGGTGTCGCCCACTGCCCCACGTCCAATGCCCGCCTCGGCGCCGGGATCGCCCGGGCCCGGGACCTCCACGCGGCCGGGGTCCCGCTGGGACTCGGTGTCGACGGCGCCGCCAGCAACGAGGCGTGCAACATGCTCGAGGAGGCCCGCCACGCCGTGCTGTTCGCCCGGGCCCGCGGCGGCCCGCGCGAGATGACGGTGCGCACCGCGCTGGAACTCGCCACCATCGGCGGAGCCCGGGTGCTCGGCCGGGACGACGAACTCGGCTCCCTCGAACCCGGCAAACTCGCCGACCTCGCGCTGTGGCGAGTCGACACCCTCGCGCATTCCGGCATCACCGACCCGGTGGCGGCCTTGGTCCTCGGGGCCACCGCGCCGCTGGAGTTGCTCCTGGTGAACGGGCGCGCCGTCGTCGAGCGTGGGAGAGTGATCACCGTGAACGAGGACGACGTCGCCGCGGAGGTCGAGCAGGCCCACCGGGCCCTGGTGCGCAAGGCGGGGTGAGACCATGGATCTGTCGTTCGTGACGGAGGTCTCGGCGCCGCGCAGCCGGGACGACCTGCCCGCCCCGGAACCCGGAACGGCGTACCTGGCGGGCGGCACCTGGCTGTATTCGGAGCCGCAACCGAGGGTCACCCGGCTGGTCGACCTGGCCACCCTCGACTGGCCCGCGATCACTGTCCACGACGACGGACTCGAACTCGCCGCGACGTGCACCATCGAGAATCTCTGCCACGCACCGCTTCCCGCCGAGTGGACGGCGAAGACCCTGTTCCGGCCGTGCGCCGAGTCGCTCGTCGCGTCATGGAAGATCTGGCACACGGCGACCGTCGGCGGCAACCTCGCGCTGGCACTGCCTGCCGGCGCGATGATCACGCTGTGCTGCGCGCTCGACGCCGAACTCCTGATCTGGACCCCCGACGGCGGTGAACGCCGGGTTCCGGTGGACCAGTTCGTCACCGGGGCGGGCCGCGCGACGCTGGGGGCCGGTGAACTGATCCGCAGCATCCACCTCCCCGCCGCCGCGTTGCGGGGCCGCACGTCGCTGCGCAAGATCGCGTACTCGCCGCTCGGCCGGTCCGGCGCGCTGCTCGCCGGACGCGTCGGCACGGACGGATTCACGCTGACCGTCACCGCGTCGACCGTCCGCCCGTTCGTCCTGCGCTTCCCCGTCGTGCCCGGCGTCGACGAGTTGAGCGCCGTTCTGGCCGAACGGATCTCCCCCGACGACTACCTGACGGACGCGCACGGCGCCGCGGACTGGCGTCGTCATGTCACGGGCGTCCTCGCCGAGGAGATCCGGAGGGAGCTGGAATGAAGTTGACGGTCGACGGTCAGTCGGTGGAGGCCGACGCACGGCCCGGTCAGTGCCTGCGCACCTTCCTGCGGGAACAGCAGCGGTTCGCGGTCAAGAAAGGCTGCGACGCCGGGGATTGCGGCGCCTGTTCCGTGCTGCTCGACGGCGCCCCGGTGCATTCGTGTGTGGTGCCGGCGCATCGCGCGGAGAACCGCGAGGTGACCACCGCCGCCGGTCTCGGCAGTCCCGACCAGCTTCATCCCGTGCAGCAGCAGTTCGTCGACGCAGCGGGATTCCAGTGCGGGTTCTGCACACCCGGGATGGTGGTCACCGCGTCCGCGCTCGACTCCGGACAACGTGCCGATCTGCCGCGCGCACTGAAGGGAAATCTGTGCCGCTGCACCGGCTATCGGTCCGTCCGCGACGCCGTCGGCGGCGTCTGCACCACCGAATCGGACAGTGCCGGTGAGTCGTTCGGACGGTCGATTCCCGCGCCCGCGGCCACCCGGGTGGTGTGTGGCGCCGAGCCGTACACGCTCGACCTGGCCGTCGACGGGCTGACGCACATCCAGATCCTCGGCAGCCCGCATCCGCACGCCCGCATCACCCGCCTCGACACGTCCGCCGCCGAGCGACTGCCCGGCGTCCACGCGGTGCTCACCCACCGCGACAGCCCCGACGTCGCGTTCTCCACCGCGCGTCACGAGTTCCGCACCGACGACCCCGACGACACCCATGTGTTCGACACGATCCTGCGGTTCCGGGGGCAACGCGTGGCCGCGGTGGTCGCGGACTCGGTCGACATCGCCCGGCGCGCACTGCAGTTGATCGAGGTGGAGTACGAAGTCCTCGAACCGGTCTTCGACCCCGACCTCGCGCGCCGCCCGGGCGCACCGCTGCTGCACGGCGACAAGGGCGCCGAGTCCCGGATCGCGGACCCGGCCCGAAATCTGGTGGCCGAGGTGCACGGCGAGACCGGCGACCTCGCCGCCGGGCTCGCGGCGGCACGGGACACGGGCGCAGTGGTGGAGGGCACGTGGCAGACGCAGCGCGTTCAGCACACACATCTCGAAACCCACTCGGCCATCGGCTGGCTCGACCCCGACGGTCGACTCACCCTCCGCAGCAGCACCCAGGTGCCGTTCCTCGTCCGCGACGAACTCGCCCACCTGTTCTCGCTCGACCGCGCGCAGGTCCGGGTGTTCACGGCCCGTGTCGGGGGCGGCTTCGGCGCGAAGCAGGAGATGCTGGTGGAGGATCTCGTCGCCCTCGCCGTGCTGCGCACCGGCCGACCGGTGCAGTACGAGTTCACGCGCTCCGACCAGTTCACGATCGCCCCCTGCAGGCATCCCATGCGGGTGTCGGTGAAGGTCGGTGCCGACGGCGACGGCACGCTGACGGCACTCGCCGTCGACGTGCTCTCGGATGCCGGTGCGTACGGCAATCATTCGGTGGGCGTGATGTTCCACGGCTGCAGCGAATCCGTTGCGCTGTACCGGTCGCCGAACAAGCGGGTGGACGCCCAGGCCGTCTACACCAACAACCTGCCGTCGGGGGCGTTCCGCGGCTACGGGCTGGGGCAGATCATCTTCGCGGTAGAGTCCGCGCTCGACCAACTGGCCGCGGAGCTGGGAATCGATCCGTTCGAGTTGCGTCGTCGCAACGTGGTCGTCCCGGGTGACGACTTCGTCGATTTCGAAGTGGAACACGGCGACCTCACGTACGGCAGCTATGGGCTCGACCAGTGCCTCGACTTGGCGGAGGCCGCGCTGCGCCGCGGCAACGACGTGCGACCGCCGGACGGTCCGCAGTGGCGGGTCGGCGAGGGCATGGCGGCGTCCATGATCGCGACCATCCCGCCGCGGGGGCACTTTGCGGACGTGTCGTGCACCCTCGTCGAGGGCAGCCGGTACGAACTGCGGGTGGGCACGGCCGAGTTCGGGAACGGCACCACCACCGTGCACGCGCAGCTCGCCGCGTCCGCGCTCGGCACCACCGCCGACCGGATCACGGTGCTCCAATCCGACACCGACGTCGCCGGGCACGACACCGGAGCATTCGGTTCGGCAGGCACGGTCGTCGCCGGGAAGGCGGTCCATCTCGCCGGAACCCGGCTGCGGGAGCAGCTGTTCGACGTCGCACGCCGCGTCGCGGGCGCCGCCGAGGACAGCGACTGCGCGCTCACACCCGACGCGGTCGTGGTCGCCGGGCGGACCGTCGAACTCGACAAGCTGGTGCCCGAGGGACCGCTCCGGGCCGAGGGCCACCACGACGGCACCCCGCGGTCGGTGGTGTTCAACGTGCACGCCTTCCGGGTGGCGGTCGACACCGTCACCGGGGAGGTCCGGATCCTGCAGTCCATCCAGGCGGCGGATGCGGGCACGGTCCTCAACCCGCAGCAGTGCCGCGGGCAGGTCGAGGGCGGCGTGGCGCAGGCGATCGGCAGCGCGCTGCACGAGGAGATCCTGCTCGACGGCGCCGGCACCGTGCTGAACCCGCAGCTGCGGAACTATCACATCCCGCAGCTCGTGGACGTGCCGGACACCGAGGTCTATTTCGCGGACACGTACGACGAACTGGGCCCGCACGGCGCGAAGTCGATGAGCGAGTCTCCGTACAATCCGGTCGCCCCGGCCCTGGCCAACGCGATCGCGGACGCCACCGGCGCCCGGCTGCGGCGGCTCCCGATGACCCCCGCCGCCGTCTGGCGTGCGCTGACGCACCCGTGAGTACTTATTAACGTCGGGGGGTTAATAAGTACTCACGGGCGCGACGCGCAATGGGACGCTGGCCCTTGACCAACTTCTTCTCGGCGATGTCCGCCGGGAACCAGCGGGCGTCGTCGACCTCGGGGAACTGCTGAATCTTCCCCGACCGCGGCGGCCATTCCAGGTCGAACGTGTTGCTCTCGACGAAAGCGACGTCTTCGCTCACCTCTGCCGCGTAGACGGTGATCACCTTGCGGGAGGGCTGCCGGAATTCGCCGAGCAACTCGTACTCTACTGCGGGCGGCGGTGCGCCGATCTCTTCCTCGTACTCCCGCAGCGCGGCCGCGTAGGGATCCTCGCCGTCGACGTATTCGCCCTTGGGGATCGACCACGCGGCCTCGTCCTTGCGCGCCCAGAACGGGCCACCCATGTGCACGATCCACAACTGGAGCACCCCCGCATCGTCGGTGCGATACAGGAGTACTCCAGCGCTGGTGACGGTCATGGGACCACGTTAGGCCGCGGCGTCCTCTCGCTGGTCGCTCAACTCGATGGTTTCTATCTCCTGGGCGTAGTGGAAGTGCGGGCGGCGGTGTCCGAGGAACGAACCGCACCACGACATCACCGCGACGTACCGGTTGCGGAATCCGACCAGGTAGACGAGGTGCACGGCGAGCCACAGGAACCAGGCGAGCACACCGGTCAGCTCGATCTTGCCGACGCGGGTGATGGCCCGGAACCGGTTGATGATCGCCATGCTGCCCTTGTCGCGGTACGTGAACGGCGTGCCGAGGGCGCGTTTCCCGGTGATGATGGCCGCGACGTGGCGTCCGCCCTGCATCGCGAACGGCGACTGCGCAGGCAGGTTGTTCAGCGACGCCATGTCGCCGATCGCGTAGACGTCGTCGTAGCGACCCACCGTGAGGTCCTCGTCGACGAGCAGACGGCCGCCGCGCCCGGTCTCGCAGCCCGTGCGGTCCGCGAGCACTGCCGCGAAGTCGTTGGCCTGGATGCCGGCCGACCAGATGATCGTGTCCGCCGTGAGGCGCTTCTCGAATCCGGTACTCGGCGACGACAGGGTGGCGCCGTGCTCGTCGATGTCGGTCACCATCGTGCCGAGCACCAACTCGACACCGGCCTTTTCGAGCGAATCCTGGGTGTATTTGCTGAGCTTGCCACCGAACACCGGGAGCGCCTCCCCCGCACCCTCGACGAGGGTGACGGTGACGTCTTCGGACGTGACGTCGCGGAGCGACTTCTCGAAGTAGCGGCCCGCCAGTTCCTTGATCTGGCCTGCGAGTTCGACACCGGTCGGGCCGGCACCGATCACGATGAAGTGCAGCAGGTCGCGGCGGCGCTCCGGGTCGGAGGTGGTGTGCGCCTCCTCGAAGCAGCGGACGATCTGCCTGCGCAGCCGGTCGGCGTCGGCGACGGTCTTGAGCGCGTACGTGACCTCGGCGAACTCGTCGCGGCCGAAGTAGGCCTGCCGGGCGCCCGTGGCGGCGATCAGGCTGTCGTAGCCAATCGTGTGGCTCACGCCACCGGCCTCGTAGACGACCTCTTTCTTGTCCGGGTCGACGTCGACGACGCGGCCCAGGCGGACGTCGCCGCTGGGGTACTTGGCGAGGATCGCGCGGATGGACGGGGCGATCTCGCCGGGCGAGATGACACCGGTCGCGACCTGGTACAGAAGGGGTTGGAACAGATGCTCGGTGGTCTCGGAAATCAGCACGAACGGCGTGCCGGCCTTGCCGAGCTTCTTCGCCGCCGCGAGTGCGCCGAATCCCGATCCCACGATGACGACCTGTGTGCGATCCACCGAAAACCTCCTACTGCTTCAATGCGTCTACTTAGCTCCGCGTATGAGCTCCACATTAGGGATCGACCGGTGTCAATTACCAATAAGCTGGGGAAATCGAAATAGTG
Organism: Rhodococcus pseudokoreensis; assembly: GCF_017068395.1. Taxonomy (NCBI): domain Bacteria; kingdom Bacillati; phylum Actinomycetota; class Actinomycetes; order Mycobacteriales; family Nocardiaceae; genus Rhodococcus; species Rhodococcus pseudokoreensis. Next base: position 3,390,280 of record NZ_CP070619.1, read on the forward strand.
TTATCTCGATCGCTCATAAGTCTTCCCCGAAGGACGTAACCTCAGGTCATGGAGTTCCGACAGCTTCGCTATTTTCTCGCGGTCGGCGAGGAGGGCAGTTTCTCGCGCGCCGCGCAACGCTGCTTCATCTCGCAGTCTGCGATCAGCCATCAGATCGCCAAACTCGAAACCGAGTTGGGCACCACCCTGCTGGAGCGCTCGACGCGTGCCACCCGGCTCACCGCGGCGGGCGAACGACTGATGCCCATCGCCGCCGAGATGATGGGGCTCGAGGCGCGCGCGCTGTCGGTGGGACTCGATCCGCGCAACCGTCTCCGGATCAGCGCGAGCATGAGCTTCGCGACCCAGAGCCTGGAGGCGATATCGCTTGTCCGCGAAGACTTCCCGCAGCTCGACATCGAATTCGTCATCAAGGATTTCACCGACCGGATGACCGCGGTCGCGTCGGGCGACGCCGACCTCGCGCTCATCCGCGGCGGCGTCGACCGACCGGGCCTCGAAACCGTGGAATTCGGGCTCGAAGACCTGGTGATCGTGACGTCGAGCAAACACCCACTGGCCGGGGTCTCGACCGTCGACCTCAGCGAACTGGCGCCCTACCCCCTCCTGCTGCCACCCCGGAGCAGTCAGATCCTGATCCACAACGTGGTCGAGGACGCATTCCGGCAGGTCGGGCAGCGGGTGATGCTCGGGCCGTCGATCCCGAGCGACCACACGGCCACCCTCGACGTCCTCACCACCCCGCGGTCGTGGACGGTGCTGTACGCCGACACCGCCGACGCGACGCCCCGACGGGGGTTGAGTTTCCTGCGCGAGGCGCACGACCGACTGCGCATCCCGGTATGCGGGGTCGTCCGGAGCGGAACCGCGACGCGGCCCGAACTGACCCACCTGTTTCGTGCGCTCGCGCAGTCGATCGCCGGGACCGGCGGATCGGCCGAAATCTAGACGTCGATCAGACCGTGCCTGTCGACCCACGGCAGCACGCGGTCGAGCATCGTGTCGGGAACTTCGAGCTGCGGAGTGTGCCCCACGTCCGAGAGAATCACGCTGTCCCACCGCGGATTCGCCGTCGCCACCTTGCGTGCCGCCGCGACCGGGACCAGCCGGTCGCGGTCGCCGTGGAGCAGCAGAACGGGCTGCGCGATCGACTGCATGACGTCGAGATACCGCCGCGGACGCGCCAGCACGCGCATCAGGGAGCGGCTGGCCTGAAGGAATGCCGCGTCCTCGGACGGCAGTGCGCGGCGATAACCCACGAGCGCCGTTGCGGCGTCCAGGGAATCCTCCGACGCCCGGCTCGGATCGGCGAAGCACAGGTCGATCGTGCGCTCGACCAACTGCCGGTCCGTCATCTTCCGGCTCGAGTACTGCAGGAACCGCTCACCCACGAACGGGGTGAAGTACATCGCGAACTGTGCGGCGATCCGCGGGTCCGGGATCCGTTGCGCGACAGGCAGCGCGGGGTCGACCAGGATCAGGGCCGACACGGTCTCCGGGTGCGCCGCCGCCTCGAACAGCGAGATCATGCCGCCCATCGAGTTGCCCATGAGAATCACGGGACGACCGACGACCTCGCGCAGGAAGCGGTGCAGCACCGTCGCGTTGGCGCCGACCCCCGTCCGGCGTCGCCCGGACGGGCTGAGCCCGAACCCGGGGAGGTCGACGGTGAGCACTCGGGTGCGCTCCGCGAGCACCGGTGCGATCCGCACCCAGTTCAGGTGCGAGCCGCCGAGTCCGTGGACCATGACCACCGGCGGGAACCCGGTGTCCTCGCCGTATTCGACCCAGTGCACGGGACCGTCGAGGTCGACGATGCTGCCCGCGCCACCCCATCGCTGCGCGAACTCCTGCTGGGCAGGTTCGCCGACTCTGTTCGGATCCACCATGCGTCCGTCCGTTCCGATTGGGCGTGCCGTCTGTCGGGCGTGCTGTCTGTTGGGCCTGCCGAGGCCACCGGCCAGTCTACGGAAGCATCGTCGTATGTTTGGACGCATGCAGCGCGGGACGGGGAGAGTTCGATGACGATCGGGGGCGTGCTGCTCGCGGCCGGGGCCGGTTCGCGCATGGGCAAGCCGAAGGCACTCGTCATCGGCGCGGACGGGGAACCGTGGCTTGCGCGCGGGGTCCGGGTGCTGGCGGAGGCCGGATGCGAGCCCACCGTCGTGGTGCTCGGTGCCCGCGCCGACGAGGCCGAGCACCTGCTGCCCGACGGGGTCCCCGTCACCGTCGGGATCGCGGACGACTGGCAGTCGGGGCTGTCGGCTTCCCTGCGTCGCGGACTGGAGGTCGCGGCGACGTTCGACGACGTCGACGCCGTCGTCATCACCCTCGTCGATCTCCCCGACCTCGGCGCCGACGCCGTCCGGCGGGTGGCGGCTGTACCCGGCGACACCCCGGCCGGCGACGCCCGGTCGGCGCTGCGCCAGGCCCACTACGACGGACACCCGGGCCACCCGGTACTGATCGGCCGGGACCACTGGCTCCCGTTGCGACGCAGCCTCACCGGGGACTCCGGCGCACGGAAGTACCTCGCCGCCCACGGCGCCGAGTCGGTCGACTGCTCCGATCTGGGATCGGGACGCGACGTCGATTCGCCGCGCGAACTCCGCTAGCTGTAGCACCCTCGGACGGTGGGTATACGCCGCGCCGTGACGGGCAGACAATGGAGTCATGTCACTGGAAACGAACAAGGAATTGATCCGGCGTTTCTACACCGAGATCGACGCAGGCAATATCGACGTGCTGGACGAACTCGTCGACGAAAACTATCTCGACCATTCACCGGCGCCGTTTCCCGGCATCGAAGCACCGGGGCGTGAGGGACTGAAACGGGAGTTCCGGCTGTTCTGGGAGGCCACACCGGGCACTCACCGGATAGAAGATCAGGTTGCCGAGGGCGACAAAGTCGTCACCCGGTTGCTGTGCTCCGGCACGCACACGGGCGATCTTCCCGGAATTCCCGCGACGGGGAACCGCATGGAGATGACCGCCACTGTCATCCACCGCATCGAGAACGGTCGAATCGCGGAGAAGTGGTCGGACAAGGACGTCCTCACCATGCTCCAGCAATTGGGGGTGATCCCTGTCGCGGCGCGATAGACCGACCCGCGCTCAGCGGCTGACGGCCTTCTTGTACCGCCGGATCGCGAACGGCACGAAGATCACCAGCAGCACCGCCGACCACAGGAGTGAGGCGATGATCGGGTGCTGCAACGGCCAGGCGTCGGGAACGGTCATGGCCGGGTTGGTGTTTCCGAACAGTTCCCGCACGGCCTGTGTCACCGCGGACACCGGGTTCCATTCGGCGATCACCTTGAGCGGACCGGGCAGGTTGGTGGTCTCGACGAACGTGTTCGCGATGAACGAGAGCGGGAAGATGACGATGAAACTGGCGTTGTTGAACACCTCCGGAGTGCGGATCCAGAGTCCGACCACCGCCATCACCCAGGACAGGGCGTAGGCGAACAACAGCAGGAGCAGGTAGCCGAGGAGCGCTTCGCCGAGACTCGAGTGGATGCGCCACCCGATGATCAGACCGGTCAGCGACATCACGACGAGGCTGACGATGTTGATCAGGACGTCCGTGGACGTGCGGCCGAGGAGCACGGCGGACGGAGCCATCGGCAGCGACCGGAATCGGTCGATGATCCCCTTCTGCAGATCCTCGACCATCCCGAGGCCCGTCCAGGTGGCCCCGAAGATGACTGTCTGCGTGAATATTCCGGCGATGAGGAATTCGCGGTAGGACATTCCGGGAACCTGGATCGCGCTGCCGAAGACGTACGCGAACAGCAGCACGAACATGATCGGCGACAACGTGGTGAACACGATGAGGTCGGGGACGCGCTTGATCTTGATCATGTTGCGTTTGGCGATCGTGAGCCCGTCCGCGAGCGCGGTGTGCACGGACGCCGTCTGTGGGGCGCTCATGAGACTTGCTCCTCTTCGGCTTCGTGTCCGGTCAGGGTGAGGAAGACGTCGTCCAGGGTCGGTCTGCGCAGACCGACGTCGAACACTTTCACTCCCCTGTTCGAGAGTCGGCCCAGTGCCTCGACGAGGGCATCGGCGCCGCCGGACACCGGCACCGTCACCCGGCGGACGTTCTCTTCGACCAGGATGTCGCCGGCGGCGAGGGGGGCCAGTTCTTCGCGCACCACGGAGAGGTCGACGCCCTCGCGGACGCTCAGCTCGATGCGTTCACCACCGACGCGGTCCTTCAGTTCGTCGGCGGTTCCGCGGGCGATGACGGAGCCGTGGTCGATCACCGCGATCTGGTCGGCGAGGCGCTCGGCTTCCTCCATGTACTGCGTCGTCAGCAGCAGGGTGGTGCCCCTGGCGACGAGGTTGTCGATGACGTCCCACAGTGCCAGCCGGGCGCGGGGGTCGAGTCCGGTGGTCGGTTCGTCCAGGAACAGCACTTCCGGCTCGGCCACCAGCGCTCCGGCGAGGTCGAGACGCCGGCGCATGCCGCCCGAGTAGCCCTTGACGGGGCGATCGCCCGCCTCGACCAGGTCGAACTGTTCGAGCAGTTCGCGGGCTCGCGCCTTACTGCGTTTGGCCCCGAGGTGGTAGAGCCGCCCGACCATGTCGAGGTTCTCGAAACCGGTGAGGTACTCGTCGACGGCCGCGTACTGCCCCGACGCGCCGATCCGGGACCGGAGCACCCGCGCGTCGTGGACGACGTCGAGACCGGCGACCTGCGCGCGGCCTGCGTCCGGGACGAGGAGGGTGGTGAAGACCCGCACCGCCGTGGTCTTGCCTGCGCCGTTCGGGCCGAGCAGGGCCATGACCGTTCCAGAGGGGACCGCGAGGTCGACCCCGTCCAGCGCTGTGACCTTGCCGTACTTCTTGACCAGACCCTCTGCCGTTATCGCATCGACCATCAGAAGTTCCCATCCGTTGGCGTGTCGACCCAGTGTGACTCGAGGCACCGACAGGTGCAGGGGAATATTCGCCGTTCCGGGCAGGCCCTGTGCGGCGGTAGGCTGAAATTCGAGCAGGTCAGCGCGCAGATCTTCGGCAGGAGACCATGATGTCGGATGCGGCGTCGGAACTCCGGACGGGCCGTGCGGCCTTCGAGCGGGGAGACTGGCGCGACACGTACGCACGCCTGTCGAGCGCCGATCGGCAGGACCCGCTGCCCGGTGCCGACCTCGAACTGCTCGCCACCGCCGCCTACCTGCTCGGTGAGGACGACGCCAGCACCGAGTGGTGGGAGCGGGCGGTGCGCGAGTGGACCCGGACGGGTCGACCGGTGCGCTCGGCGCGGTGCGCGTTCTGGCTCTCGTTCGGCCTGCTCATGCGCGGCGAGCACGCCCGCGGCGGCGGTTGGCTGGGCAAGGCCCAGCGACTGCTCGACACCGCGGGTGTGGACTGCGCGGAGCGTGGCTACCTGCTGGTGCCGCAGGGGCTGCGCCGGATCGACGACGGCGACGGCACCGCGGCCCGGGACATCTTCCGCGCGATCACGGACGTCGGCATCCGGTTCGCCGACCCGGATCTGACGACGCTCGGGGTGCTGGGCACCGGTCATTCGCTCGTCCTGCTGGGGAATGTCGAGGAGGCGGTCTCCGCGTTCGACGAGGCGATGGTCGGGGTGACGTCCGACAATGTGTCCCCGGTGGTCGCGGGGATCGTGTACTGCGCCGTGATCGAGCAGTGCCAGAACATCTGCGACCTCCGGCGGTCGAGGGAATGGACTGTGGCGCTGGAGGAGTGGTGCTCTTCGCAACCCGGCCTCGTCCCCTACCGCGGCCAGTGCCTCGTCCACCGTGCCGAGATCCTGCAACTGCAGGGCGACTGGCCGACGGCGATGGACTCGGCGCGGCGGGCGCACAAACGACTCGGCGCGCAACCCGCGGCCGGGTCCGCCGCCTACGTGATGGCCGACCTCCACCGCCTGCGCGGCGAGGTCGCGCAGGCCGAGAAGTTGTTCCTGGAGGCGAACCGCTTGGGCAGGCGTCCACAACCCGGACTCGCGCTGCTGCGGATGGCGCAGGGGCGGGTCGGCAGCGCGGCCGCGTCGATCCGCTGCGCGGTGGACGAAGCCACCGGCGCCGTGGAACGCGCCCGGCTGCTGCCCGCGTGCGTGGAGATCCTGCTCGTCGCCGGCGACGTCCCGGCGGCGCGGTCCGCTGCGGACGAACTCGACTCGACGGCAACCCGGTTCGCGATTCCCTATCTGTGCGCCCTGGCCGCGCAGGCTTCGGGATCGGTGCTGCACGCAGAGGGCCGGGGCAGCGACGCGCTGACCGTCCTGCGCGACGCGTGGCGGCGCTGGCAGGAGATCGGCGCGCCCTACGAGTGCGCGCGGGTCCGGGAGTCGGTCGCGCTGGTGTGCCGCGACCTCGGCGACGACGACACCGCGCAGATGGAGCACGACCTCGCGTCCGCCACGTACCGGCAACTGGGCGCGCTCCCCGACCTCGAGCGACTGCGGGTGGAATTCAGCCCCGACTCCGCGGACTCCACTCCGCTGACCCCGCGTGAAGTGTGCGTGCTGCGCCTCGTCGCGGCGGGCAAGAGCAACCGGGCGGTGGCGACGGAACTGTTCCTCAGCGAAAAGACGGTCGCACGCCACCTGAGCAACATCTTCGTCAAACTGGGGATCTCGTCGCGGTCGGCGGCCACCGCCTATGCCTACGAGCATCACCTCGTCGGCCCGTCTGCATGAAAGTACCCATACGGTCGTACGTATCTGCGCCTTTCTCCCGACGCGCCCGGATCGGTCCACTCATAGCGTTGAGGACAACCACCGAACGCCGAGGGAAGAAGGCACACCATGTCCACGGAACGTTTCGACACGATCGTGATCGGTGCCGGGCAGGCCGGCCTCGCCACCGGCTACCACCTCGCCGAACGCGGGCAACAGTTCGTGATTCTCGACGCCCACGACCGCGTCGGGGACGTGTGGCGGGAACGGTTCGACTCGCTCCGGCTCTACAGTCCCGCACAGTACGACGGGCTGCCCGGCTGGGGAATCCCCGCCCCCGCGTGGTCGTGGCCGGGGAAGGACGAGGTCGCCGACTACTTCGAGGCCTACGCGGAACGGTTCGCGCTGCCGGTGCGGACCGGCGTCACCGTGGACGGGCTGACCCGTCTCGGCGACCGCTACGTCGTCACCGCCGGAACGGACCGATACGAGGCCGGCAACGTCGTCGTCGCGTCCGGCACCTGGCAGACCCCGGTCATCCCCGACCTCGCCGACCGCCTCGACCCCCGGATCCGGCAACTGCATTCCAGCGACTACCACAATCCCTCCCAACTGCAGGACGGGCCGGTGCTGGTGGTCGGCTGCAGCCACTCCGGCGCGGACATCGCCCTGGAGGCGTCGCGTTCGCACCGCACCACGATCTGCGGTCCCGTCCGCGGTGAGGTGCCGTTCGACCTCGAGGGACGCGCCGCGCACGTCGTGATCCCGATCATGTGGTTCATGGCGAATCACGTTCTGACGGAACGCACCCCCGTCGGCCGGAAGATGCGCGCCCACGTCCGCTCGGGCGGCGGCCCACTGCTGCGGGTCAAGCGGGCCGACCTGTCCGCGGCCGGTGTGGAGCACTTCCCCGCGAAGGTCACCGACGTCCGCGACGGCCGACCGGTCCTGGACGACGGCACCGCACTCGACGTCCGCAACGTGATCTGGTGCACCGGGTTCCGCAAGGACACGACCTGGATCCAGATCCCCGTTACCGGTGCGGACGGGTGGCCCGAGCAGTCCCGTGGAGTCTCACCCGACCATCCGGGACTGTATTTCGTGGGACTGCCGTTCCTGCAGGCGTTCGCGTCGATGCTCACCGGCGGCGTGGGCCGCGACGCCGGGTACGTCGCGAAACACATTGCGCGCAGGCAGTCGCGGGCCGGTGTCAGGCCGTCAGCACCAACCCCGACGTAGGCACCCCGGTGCCCGCGGTGACGAGGACGTTCCGCGCACCGGAGATCTGGTTGACGGATGTACCGCGGATCTGCCGCACGCCCTCGGCGATGCCGTTCATGCCGTGGATGTAGGCCTCCCCGAGCTGGCCTCCGTGGGTGTTGAGCGGCAGGCTGCCGTCGAGGTCGATGGTGCCGTCGGCGATGAAGTCCTTCGCCTCGCCGCGACCGCAGAAGCCGAGTTCTTCGAGCTGCATCAGTACGTATGGTGTGAAATGGTCGTACAGGATTGCCAGATCCATGTCCTGCGGTCCGAGTCCGGCCTGATCCCACAGCTGCCTGCCGACCAGTTCCATCTCGGGCAGTCCCGCGAGCTCGGGCCGGTAGTAGCTGGTCATGATGTACTGGTCGCTGCCGCTCCCCTGGGCCGCCGCCGCGATCACGGCCGGCTTCTGCTTCAGATCCTTCGCCCGCTCCGGCGACGTGACGACGATCGCGATGCCGCCGTCGGACTCCTGACAGCAGTCGAGCAGGTGCAGCGGTTCGGCGATGAACCGGGAATTCTGGTGGTCCTCGAGGGTGATCGGCTTGCCGTGGAAGAAGGCGTTCGGATTGGTGGCCGCGTGCTTGCGGTCGGTGACCGCGACCCGTCCGAAGTCCTCACTCGTGGAGCCGTATTCGTGCATGTACCGCTGGGCGACCATCGCGACGAACGCCGCAGGCGTCGACAGGCCGTGCGGGTAGGAGAACGCGTTGTCGGTGCCGGACGAGTTCACCTGCTGCACCAGCCCGGAGTTCACCTGACCGAACCGCATCCCCGACCGCTCGTTGAACGCCCGGTACGCCACCACCACGTCGGCGACGCCGGTGGCCACGGCCATCGCGGCCTGCTGCACGGTCGCGCACGCCGCACCCCCGCCGTAGTGGATGCGGCTGAAGAACTTCAGGTCCGGGATGCCGACCGAACGGGCCACGGCTGCTTCGGTGTTGGTGTCCATCGTGAAGGACGTCAGGCCGTCGACGTCCGCGGGTGTCAGCCCGGCGTCCTCGAGCGCCGCCGTCACCGCCTCCGCCGCGAGCCGTAATTCGCTGCGGCCCGAGTCCTTCGAGAAGTCGGTGGCGCCGATCCCGGCGATGACAGCCTTGCCCGACAGCCCGCTCATGCACCCGCTCCGTTCGTGCGTCCGTCCAGGACGAGAGTCACCTTCGACGTGATGTGGTCGCCGAGACCGTTCTTCCCGACGACGTCGAGCGTGACGACCCCGTCGTCCACAGACGCCACCGTGCCACTCAGCGTGAGCGTGTCGTAGGCGTACCACGGAACCCCGAGGCGCAGCGCGATCGACTTGATCACCGCGGTCGGTCCCGCCCAGTCGGTGACGAACCGCTGCACCAGACCGGTGTCGGTGAGGATGTTGACGAAGATGTCCTTCGATCCGCGTTGCTGCGCCAGGTCGCGGTCGTGGTGGACGTCCTGGAAGTCGCGCGTCGCCAGCGCGGCCGAGACGACGAACGTCGGGTCGCCGGTGACGGACAGTTCCGGAAGCGTCGTTCCCACGACGACATCGAGAGTGGACGTCATGACCGCTCCTTCGCTCCGCGCTGCCAGGCGTACAGGGTCCACGGCGCGCCGCCCGTCTCGTCGTCGCCCGGGAAGTCGAGGTAGATGGCCTCCACCGGCATCCCGATCGTCACGTCGGCGGGCGCGACCCCGCGCAGTTCGCCGAGCATGCGGACGCCTTCCTCCAGTTCGACCAGCGCCACCACGAACGGCAGCGAGCGTCCCGGGACCTTCGGCGCGTGGTGGACGACGTAACTGAACACCGTGCCGCGGCCCGACGCGACGACGTAATCCGTCGTCTCCGCCTTGTCCTTCCACAGCGCGGGCACCGGCGGGTGCTGCAGCGTCCCGTCCTCGCGCTGCTGGATCCGCAGTTCGTGCGCGGCCACGCCGTCCCAGAAGAATTGGGTGTCCTGCGAGGCGCTGGGCCGCATCATCCTCGACGGGTCCAGGTCGTCGTAGGACGCACCCTGCCCGTTCCCCGACGGCCCCGGCCTATCGGTTTTCGGCATGAACTTCAGGATCCGGAACAGCATCTCGGCCACCGGTTCGCCTGCGGCGTCGCGCCACACACTGCGGGTGTTGAAGAACCAGCCCTCGCCGAGGCCCGTCTTCTTCGGGCCGACCACGTCCTCGAGGGTCGTGGTGATGGTGACCTCCTCGCCGACTTTCAGGTAGCGGTGGTAGACCTGATCGCAGTTGGTGGCGACGACGGACGTGAACCCGGCCTCGTCGAGGATGGTCGTCATGCGCCCGAGCGGGTCGTCGGTTTGCCGAACGGCGTTCAGGCCCTGCATCGTCCACACCTGTGCCATCGCGGGCGGTGCGACGATGCCGTCGTGTCCCGCGGCCCGCGCCGCCGCCTCGTCGACGTAGATCGGATTCTTGTCGCCGATCGCCTCCACCCAGTTGCGGATCATCGGCAGGTTGATCGGGTCCCGTCCGGGCCGGGGAGCGCTCGGGCCCGCCGACCGGACCTCTTCTGCGGCAGCGAGAATCTGTTCGGAACTCATTTCGCGCGGCGCTCCTATCGCGGGACTCGGGGAAGTTTCAGGCCGGCTGTCGCGATCAGCTCGCGCATCACCTCGTTGACCCCGCCGCCGAACGTGATGACGAGGTTGCGCTTCACCTGCATGTCGAGCCACGTCACGAGGTCGGCGGTCGCCGGCTCGGACGGGTCACCGTAACGTCCGACGATCTCCTCCGCGAGCCGGCCGATGCGCTGAATGCGTTCGGTGGCGAACACTTTCGTCGCGGACGCGTCGGCGACGTCGACGGCGTCCGACTCACTGGACGCCACCTGCCAGTTGAGGAGTTCGTTGAGGCGGTACGTCGCGTGGATCTCGCCGAGCACGCGCCGCACGTCCGGTTCGCCGAGCAGGTCGTGCGCGGCCGCCCAGTTGCGGATCCGGTCGTAGAGACCCCCGACCCGGCCGGCGGGCCCGAGCATGACGCGCTCGTGGTTGAGCTGGGTGGTGATCAGGCGCCAGCCCTGATTCTCCTCGCCCACCAGCATGTTCGCGGGCACCCGAACGTCGGAGTAGTACGTGGCGTTGACGTGGTGGGCGCCGTCGCACGTGATGATCGGCGTCCAGCTGTAACCGGGGTCCTTGGTGTCCATGATCAGGATGGAGATGCCGCGGTGCCGCGAGTCGGCCGAGCCGGTGCGGACGGCGAGCCACAGGTAGTCGGCGTCGTGGCCGCCGGTGGTGAAGATCTTCTGGCCGTTGACGATGTACTCGTCCCCCACCCGGGTGGCCGTGGTCCGCAGCGCCGCCAGGTCGGTACCCGCCTCGGGTTCGGTGTAGCCGATCGCGAAGTGCACCTCGCCCGCCAGGATGGCGGGCAGGAACTTGCGCTTCTGCTCCTCGGTGCCGTAGGTCTGCAGTGTCGGCCCGACCGTCTGCAACGTCACCGACGGCAGCGGAACATCGGCGCGCACAGCCTCGTTCACGAAGATCTGCTGCTCGATCTCCCCGAAACCGCGGCCGCCGAACTCCACCGGCCAGCCCACCCCGAGCCAGCCGTCCTTGCCCATCCGGCGGATGACCTCGCGGTAGGTGGCGCCGTGGCGTTCGGTGCGCATCACCTCCGCCTCGGCCGGGGAGATCAGCCCGGAGAAGTAGCGCCGGAGTTCCGCTTGCAGCTCCCGCTGCTCGTCGGTCAGATCGATGAACACCGGGCCCCCACGAGGTCGAGTCGGTACGAGGCGCCGCCGACGAGGCGGGCCAGGTCTTTGGCGGTCGAGTAGTAGCGGTGCAGCGGGTACGTCACGTCGACGCCGATGCCGCCGTGCAGGTGGTGCAGCACCTGCATCGCGGCGGGCACCTCGGCGGCGATCCAGTAGGCCATCACGTCCAGATCGTCCTGTGCGTCCAGACCCTCGGACACCCGCCACGACGCCGCGAGCGCCGACACGTGGAGGGTGCGGGACGTGACGTAGACGTCGGCGATCTGCTGCGAGACGGCCTGGAACGTCGCGAGCGGCTTGCCGAACTGACGCCGGGTGGCCAGGTGCTCACCCGCCAGAACCGTTGCACCGGAGAGCAGTCCGTCGGCCACCGCCCCGATCGACGCGAGCGCGATCCGGTAGAGCGTCTGCACCGCGTCGTTCCCGGCCGCGAGCAGTTCTCCCCGGGCCCGGTCGAACGTGACCGCGAATTCGGGGCTGCCCGACGCCGAGGGCGTCGGCGCGAGCGTGACGCCGTCCGCGCCCGGATCCACCAGCACCACCCCGGTGTCCGTCGGCACCAGGATCCGGTGCGCCTGCTCGACGTACGGGACCGCGAGGACGCGCCCGGTGACGGAGTGGCCGTCGCCGTCCGCGACCGCCGTCACCGACGGCCGTGCCGGGAACTGTGCCCCGGGTTCGGCGAGCGCCGCGGTGAACGTGCGGCCGCCCGCGAGACCGGTGAGCAGCGCGTCCTGCTGCGCGTCGTCGCCCAGCGCGACGATGGGCAGCACCCCGAATCCGAGCGTCGCGAGGGCCGGCACCTGGGCCGCCTTCCGCCCGACCTCGGTGAGCAGCGCACCGACGTCGGTGACCGAGAGCCCTTCACCACCGAGACGTTCCGGCAGGGCGAGGGTCAGCAGGTCGGCGTCGGCGAAGGCGGCCCAGAGGGCGTCGCCGTCGAGGTCGCGGGCCAGCAGTCCGGCCGAGACCTGGGCCACGGCCTCTTGGGTTTCGTCTCGAGTGAAGTCCACGCTGACAATCCCACTTTCGATTTAGAACGTGTTCTAGTTGTATCACCATCCCGGACCCCGCGGAAGGCCGAGCGCGACCCGGCTCAGCCGCGCGGCAGCCCGAGAATCCGCTCGGCCGCCACGGTCAGCAGGATCTGCGTCGTTCCGCCCGCGATGGACAGGCAGCGGGTGTTCAGGAACTCGCGCGCGAGCGGACCCTCCACCCAGCCGTCCGTGCCGCCGAGTTCCATCGCGAATTCCGCGACCGCCTGTCGCTGACGGACGCCCACCAGCTTGCGGACGCTCGATTCCGGTCCGGGGTCCTGGCCGTCCAGCTGCCGGAGGGTGGTGCGCAGTTCCAGTTGCGAGCCGACGAGCGCGTTGCCGATAAGCCGGCCGAGCGTGTCGTCGGTGACCGGGTCTCCGTCGCCCGCGAGTGCCAGCAGTTCCTCCATCGCCGCACCGAGCGAGGAGCCCCCGCCCATCGCGACCCGCTCGTTCGCCAGCGTGGTGCGGGCCAGCTTCCAGCCGTCGCCGAGATTCCCGACCACCAGGTCGTCCGGCACGAACACGTCCGCGAGGTACACCTCGTTGAACAGGGCGTCGCCGGTGATCTCGCGCAGCGGCGAGATGGTGATGCCGGGGCTCGTCATGTCGACGAGGAAGTAGCTGATGCCCTTGTGTTTGGGCGCCTCCCGATCGGTGCGCGCCAGGCAGATCGCCCAGTCCGCCTCCTGCGCCCTCGACGTCCACACCTTCTGGCCGTTCAGCCGCCACCCGCCGTCGACCTTCTCCGCCGACGTCCGCAGGGCCGCGAGGTCGGAGCCGGCGCCGGGTTCGCTGAACAGCTGGCACCAGATGATCTCGCCGCGCAGCGTCGGGGTGGCGAAACGCTCGATCTGCTCGGCGCTGCCGTGCTCGAGGATGGTCGGCACGGCCCACCAGCCGATCACGAGGTCGGGTCTGCCGATCCCGGCGGCCGCCAGTTCCTCCTCGATCAGGATCTGCTCCGCGGCGCGCGCACCTCGCCCGTAGGGCGCGGGCCAGTGCGGGGCCAGGTACCCCGACTCGGCGAGGGCCGCGCGTCGCTCCGATTCCGGCCGGGCCACCAACTGTGCGATGTCGGCGTGGATCCGTGCCCGCTCGTCGCCGAGGCCCGTCAGGTCGATCGACAGGTGCCTGCGGGCGCCTGCCCGGGTCAGTTCCGTGACCCGCGACCGCCAGCGGGCGGAGCCGCCGAGCTGCTGCCGCAGCGACGTCGCCCGGCGCAGGTAGAAGTGGGCGTCGTGCTCCCACGTGAAGCCGATGCCGCCGAGCACCTGGATGCAGTCCTTGGCGGTCTCGACGGCGGCGTCGAGCGTGATCGTCGCCGCCACCGCGGCCGCGACCGGCAGCTCGCCGCCGTCCGCGTTCCACGCCTCCTCCGCCGCGACGGCCGCGTCCCACGCCGCGGCCCCGGACTGTTCGACGCGGCACAGCATCTCCGCGCACAGGTGCTTGATCGCCTGGAACGATCCGATCGGTTTGCCGAACTGCTCGCGAATCTTGGCGTATTCCACCGCCGTTCGCAGACACCAGGCCGCGATGCCGGACGCCTCCGCGGCGGCCAGGGTCGCGGCGAGGTCGGAGACCAGCCCGTCCCGCACCCCCGTGACCACGCGGTCGGCCGCCACCGCCACCCCGTCGCACCGCACCCGCGCGAGCGGCCGGCTCTTGTCGATCGTGTCGGCGACCGTGATGTCGAGACCCTCGGATTCACCGTCGACCAGGCACCACACGACCTGCTCGCCCGTGTCGGCAGGCAGCAGCACGGTCACTCCCGCGTCGCCGCCGATCGCGAAGCCGGCGTCGCCGGTGACCGTCAACCGGCCGTCGGCGCCGAGGGTTGCGTTCACCGGGGAGTTGCCGAGAGCCACCGCGCACGGCATCGCGCCGTCCGCGAGGTCCTCGGACCATCGTTTCGCGGCGGCGCCGGAGCTGCGCCCGACGACGAGAGCGGCCAGTGCGGTGGGGAGAACAGGACCCGGGACGAGTTCGGTCGCGGCCTGTTCGAGCATCGCGGCGAGATCGACGATCTCCGCCCCCGACCCACCGACCTCTTCGGGCACGGCGACCGAGAAAATTCCGAGCGAAGAGAAGGACGGCCATGACGTGTGCCACGAATCTGCTGGTCCTTGCCGTACTGTGACCAGCGGGTCCGTCGACCGCGCCCAAGCCTGGATCGCACCCGCTGCAGCCTTCTGTTCCTCGGTGGTGGCGATAGTCACAACGGGTATCCGCCTCTCCTGAATGACACATTCGTCTAGAACGTGTTCTAATATGACACCTGGCCATGAGTCAAGGCGCGAAGGAAAACAGGTAATGACGACCAGCTCTCGATCACGGTCCACGACGGTCGCTGCGGCGACGCTGGGCGAGGACGATCTCAGTTCCAACGCGCAGAAGGAACGGCGCAAGCGGATCCTCGACGCGACCCTGGCCCTGGCGTCCAAGGGCGGATACGAAGCCGTGCAGATGCGGGCCGTCGCCGAACGCGCCGACGTCGCCGTGGGAACGCTGTACCGGTACTTCCCGTCCAAGGTGCACCTGCTGGTGTCGGCGCTCGCCCGCGAGTTCGAGCGGATCGACTCCCGCGGAAAGAACCCGCCGGGCCGGAACCCGCTCGAGCGGATGCAGCTGATCCTCAGCCAGATCACCCGGGCCATGCAGCGCGACCCGCTGCTGACCGAGGCCATGACGCGCGCGTTCATGTTCGCCGACGCGTCCGCCGCCGCCGAGGTCGATCAGGTGGGCAAGCTGATGGACCGGCTGTTCGCCCGCGCGATGACGGACACCGAACCCACCGAGGACCAGCTGGCCGTCGCCCGCGTCATCTCCGACGTGTGGCTGTCGAACCTGGTGGCCTGGCTCACACGCCGCTCGTCCGCGACCGATGTCGCGAATCGGCTCGAACTCACCGTCGAACTGCTGCTCGGTGACGGGAGCCGCAGACCCGAATAGGACCCGATCGGGGCACAGCCCCGGCCGAGAACGCGCTCACAGCCGTCACATCCCCTAGATTTGAACGTGTGAGCGCCCATGATCTGCCCATCGAACTTCGTCGTGCCCTCTCCCGGGTCGCGCGGACCCCTCGCCTGCTCGTCGCGTCCGATTACGACGGCACGATGGCTCCCATCGTCTCCGATCCCGAAAAGGCGTTTCCCCACGCCGAATCGGTGCGCGCTCTCCGCGCCCTGGCCAGCCTCGCCGGAACCACGGCGGCCGTGATCTCGGGCCGGGCGCTCAAAGACCTCGCCGCGCTGTCGCGGCTGCCCGCCGAGGTTCAACTCGTCGGCAGCCACGGCTCGGAATTCGACATCGGGTTCATCCACGCGATCGACGCCGACGCCAAGAAACTTCTCGGCGAGATCACCGAGGAACTCAGGCGGATCTCCGCCCTGCACGCCGGCACGTCGGTGGAGGCGAAGCCGGCGAGCGTCGCCCTGCACGTCCGCAACGCCGACGCCGAGGACGGCGCCCAGGCGCTGGCCGCGGTGCGCGCCGACGCCGGACAGCGGGTGGGCGTGCAGGTCACCGAGGGCAAGTCCGTCATCGAACTGGCCGTCGTCGCCACCGACAAGGGCCACGCCCTCGACCTGATCCGCCACCAGGACGGCGCGACCGCGGCGGTGTTCGTCGGCGACGACGTCACCGACGAGAAGGCGTTCGCGCGTCTCCAGGGCCCCGACCTCGGCGTGAAGGTCGGTCCCGGCGAGAGCCTCGCCGAATTCCGGGTGTCGAGCACCGAGGACGTCGCCGCCGCCCTCGCGTTCCTGCTCGAGGAGCGCCGCACCTGGCTGTCCGGGGCCCACGCGCCGCCGATCGAGCGCCTCACCATGCTCGCCAGCCCGCGGACCGTCGCCCTGGTCACCCCCGACGCGACCCTCACGTGGCTGTGTCATCCCGAACCCGACTCCGCGTCCGTCTTCGCACACCTGCTCGGTGGACCGGAGGCCGGCCACTTCAGCGTCGGCCCGCACCGCAGCGCCCTGCCGCTGAGCCAGCGGTACATCGACAGCACGATGACCGTGCAGACCCGATGGGCCAGCCTCTCCGTCACCGACTACCTGCCGCACGACGTCCGTCTGGGCCGCACCGACCTCACCCGGGTGATCAGCGGGCAGGCCGCCGCCGTCGTGACGTTCGCACCGCGGCCCGAGTTCGGTCAGGGCCAGGTCATCCTCGAGGCGGTCTCCGAGGGGCTGCGGGTGCACGGCACCAACGAGCCGATCGTGCTGCGCTCCCCCGGCGTGCAATGGAACGTCACCTCCGACGGCAACCAGCAGACCGCGCACGCCGTCGTCGATCCGTCCGGCGGCGACGTCGTCCTGGAGTTGCGTTGCGGCACCGAGGAACTCGGTCCGTCCGAGACCCCAGAGGCGGAACGCCGCGCGCTGGCCGAATCGTACTGGTCGGACTGGGCGAAGAGCCTCACCCTGCCCACGCTGAAACCCGATCTGATGAAACGTTCCGCGCTCACTCTCCGCGGTCTGGTGCACGTGGACTCCGGCGCGATCATGGCGGCCGCCACCACGTCGCTGCCCGAGGAGATCGGCGGCGTCCGCAACTGGGACTACCGGTACTGCTGGCTGCGCGACGCGGCGCTCACCGCGTCCGCGCTCGTCAGCCTCGGTTCGCTCAGCGAGGCCGAGGGCTATCTGGACTGGGTGCACGACGTCCTCGAGACGCTGCCCGGCCCCGAACGCCTGCACCCCCTCTACACGCTGCACGGTGGCGGTCTGCCGCCCGAGGCCGTCATCGACTCGCTGCCCGGCTACGCCGGCTCGCGTCCCGTCCGCATCGGCAACGCGGCCAACCAGCAGGTGCAACTCGACGTGTTCGGACCCATCGTCGAACTCATCCACGACCTGTCCCACGCCCGCGAGAAGCAGGGCGTCGAGGTGGCGCTCAACGACCGCGACTGGGAACTGGTCTGCGCCATGGTCGAAGCCGTCGAACGACGCTGGTTCGAACCCGACCACGGCATCTGGGAGATCCGCGACAACCCGCGGCACCACGTGTACTCCAAGGTGATGGGCTGGGTCACCGTCGACCGTGCGGTGACGCTCGCCGAGCACTTCGGCCGCGACGTCGAACCCGGCTGGACACCGCTGCGCGACAAGATCGCGGAGGAGGTGCGCGAGAAGGGCTGGAAGGACGAGGTCCGCTCGTACACCGCCGCCTACGACGGCACCGACCTCGACGCCGCCACCCTGTTCATCGGACTGTCCGGGCTGATCGACCCGTCGGACGAGAAGTTCGCGGCCACCGTCACGGCCACCGAGGCGGAATTGCGCAGCGGCTCCACCGTGTACCGGTACCACCACGACGACGGCCTGCCCGGCACCGAGGGCGGGTTCCACCTATGCGCCGCCTGGCTGGTGGAGGCGTACCTGCTGATCGGTCAGCGGTCGCAGGCGGAGGCGCTGTTCGCGCAACTGGTCGACGCGGCCGGACCGACCGGCCTGCTCAGCGAGGAGTACGACCCCGTCGCCGAGCGGTCGCTGGGCAACCACCCCCAGGCGTACAGCCACCTGGGCCTGCTGCGCTGCGCCCAGCTCCTGGCCTGAG
This sequence comes from Rhodococcus pseudokoreensis, assembly GCF_017068395.1. NCBI lineage: Bacteria > Bacillati > Actinomycetota > Actinomycetes > Mycobacteriales > Nocardiaceae > Rhodococcus > Rhodococcus pseudokoreensis. The sequence goes on from NZ_CP070619.1 coordinate 3,408,506, forward strand.
CCGGAGGCCGGGTCAGCGTCTGGCGGGCCCGGCCGTCGAACCGCGCAGCAGTTCGGTCTCGAGCATCTCGACGGTCGCGACCCCGGAGTGCGACGGGGACATGAGCAGCGCGCCTGCCCTGCGCCCCTTCTCCTCCTGGGGTTGCCGCACCGTGGTCAGGCCCTCGCGCAGCGCGTCGTCGACGCCGTCGAATCCGGTGACCGACAGCTGGCCGGGCACGTCTATGCCCTGCCAGCGCGCCCAGTCCAGCGCACCGAGCGCGAGGACGTCGGTGGTGCACACGAGCGCGGTGATCCGGGGATTGACGCCGAGCGCCTGCGCGGCACCGGCGTGCCCCGACTTCCCGGTGTGCTCGAACCGCTCGATGACGGTGAGGGTGGCGGGGTCCAGGCCTGCGTCGGACATGGCGTCGCGCACGCCCTCGATGCGTTCGCGCTGGACGTGGAAGTTCGGCGACCGCAGACGCTCCGCGTCGGCGACCCCGTCCGAGCGGTCGCGTCCCAGCCTCATGCTCAGCACGCCGATGTCGCGGTGGCCGAGGCCGATCAGGTAGTCGGCGAGACCGCGCATCGCGCCGCGGTCGTCGATGCCCACGAGCGACGCACCGGGGATCTCCCGCGGCTGATCGCACACGACCATCGGCAGGTGCCGCTCGTATACCGCCGCGAGGTACGGGTCGTCGTCGGCCACCGAGTAGACGACGAACCCGTCGACGCCCGCCTGCTGCACGACAGCCGCGGCGTCCGCCTCCTCCCGGCCCGGGCCCGCCGGGATCAGGAGCAGCCCCTGCCCGGCGGCCTCGCACGACTCGGCCAGCCCGGACAGGAAGCTCATGGCGGCGGGGTCGCGGAAGGAGTAGCTGAGGGCCTCGGTGAGCAGCAGTCCCACGGCCCCGGCCTTGCGGGTGCGCAGCGACCGGGCCACCGGGTCGGGACCCGGGTAGCCGCGGCGCTTCGCCGCCTGCAGCACCCGGTCGCGGAGTTCGGCGGAGAGTTGATCCGGCCGGTTGTAGGCGTTGGACACCGTCGTTCGCGAAATATTGAGCTCGGCCGCGAGCGACGCCAGCGTGGCTTGGCGACGTGGCTGTCGAGACCTGGGCATAGGGGGACGTTAGTACCTGGCGCGGGTTCGGGCTCGTCGGGGCTGCACCGAAAGTGCACTACCAGGACCGATCCGCTAAAGTGCAACGGTAACGGTTTCCAATAGCGTTTAGCGATTCGTTCTGTCAGGAGTTCTCTATGCGCGCTTCCTCAGGTTTTCGGGCTGCCACGGCGGCCGTCGGGCTGTCGTTCGCCGCGGCCCTCACCCTCACCGCGTGCGGCTCCGACACGACCGGCGACGGCACCCTGACCGTCGTCGCGTCGACGAACGTCTGGGGCAGCGTCGCCCAGGCCGTCGCCGGCGACAAGGTCGACGTCACCTCGATCATCACCGAGCCGTCGTCCGACCCGCACTCCTTCGAGGCGAGCCCCACCGACGCCGCCAAGCTCACCGACGCGTCCCTGATCGTCTACAACGGCGGCGGATACGACCACTTCGTCGACGACATCATCGGCACCGGCAACAGCGACCAGCTCACGGTCAACGCGTTCGACCTGCTCGAGGGCGGCGCGCACGCGGGCGAGCACTCGGACGGCGGCGACTCGGACGGCGGTGACTCGCATGAGGGTCACGACCACGGCGACGTCAACGAACACGTCTGGTTCGACGTCGACACCGTCGACGCCACCGCGCAGTCCATCGCCGACAAACTCGGCCAACTCGATCCCGGCAACGCCGACGCCTACAAGGCCAACGCCGCCGCCTTCCACGGTCAGCTCGAGCAGATCTCCGCGATCACCGACGGCATCGCCGCAGCGCACAAGGACGCGCCCGTCGCGCAGACCGAACCGATCGCCTACTACCTGCTCCAGTCCGCAGGTCTGAAGGACGTCACCCCGCCCGATTTCACGAGCGCCATCGAGAACGGCAACGACCCAGCGCCCGCCGCCATCGCCGCGACCCGGCAACTGCTCACCGGCAAGCAGGTGCAGGCCCTCGTCTACAACGTGCAGACGCAGGACCGGGTCACCCAGGACGTGCGCGCCACGGCCGAGTCTGCGGACATCCCCGTCGTCGAGGTGACCGAAACCCTGCCCGAAGGCCTGGACTACATTCAGTGGCAGACCAACACCGCCGAGTCGCTTGCCGCGGCTCTGCAATAGAACTGATCGGCTTGTGACAGAACCCACTTCGAAGAACGCCGGCAACGGTCGCGTCCCCGCACTGGAATTGACGGGGGCGCGACTGTCCTTCGGCGAACGCACACTCTGGCAGGGCCTCGACCTCACCGTGGAACCCGGCGAATTCGTCGCCGTCCTCGGACCCAACGGGTCGGGCAAGACGTCGCTGCTCAAGGTGCTGCTCGGTCAACTCGCCCTCAGCTCCGGCACCGCGCGCATCGCCGGAACCCCCGCGCGGAAGGGCAATTCGCACGTCGGGTACATCCCCCAGCAGAAGTCGCTCGACGACGGGTTGCCGCTCCGCGGCCGCGACCTCGTCGGGCTCGGCGTCGACGGCCACCAGTGGGGAACCGGTCTCCTCCGCCGCGGCCGGCGCCGGGCCATCGTCGACGCGGCGATCGCCGAGGTCGGCGCCCAGCACTACGCGGACGCGCCCATCGGTTCCATGTCCGGTGGTGAGCAGCAGCGGCTGCGGATCGCGCAGGCCCTCGTCGGCAACCCGCAGATGCTGCTGTGCGACGAACCACTGCTCAGCCTCGACCTGGCCAACCAGAATCTCGTGTCCGGACTCATCGACCGGCGACGCCGCACCCACGACACCGCCGTCCTGTTCGTCACCCACGAGATCAACCCGATCCTCCCCCTCGTCGACCGCGTGCTCTACCTCGTCGACGGCCAGTTCCGCATCGGCAAGCCCGAAGAGGTCATGACGTCGGAGGTGCTGTCCGAGCTGTACCGCACCGACGTCGAGGTGCTGCACGTACGCGGCCGCCTCGTCGTGATCGGCACCGGCGACGCCATCGACGCACTCGGCAGCGCGGGCGGCCTCCGCCCCGGCGAGGGTGTGCACCACACCGACGAGGGACACGCATGAGCAACAAGTTCACCGACGCCATGTCACGCATGTTCGACGTCTCCGCCACCGTCGACCTCCTGCAATACGACTTCGTGCAGCAGGCCCTGATCGCCGGCGCCATCCTCGGCCTCCTCGCAGGAGCCATCGGGCCACTGATCGTGAGCAGGCAGATGTCGTTCGCCGTGCACGGCACGAGCGAGCTGTCCCTGACCGGCGCATCCGCAGCCCTGCTCATCGGCGTCAGCGTCGGGGCGGGCGCCATCGCCGGTTCCGTGGTCGCGGCCGTCCTCTTCGGGCTACTCGGCGCGAAGGCCCGCGACCGCGACTCCGTGATCGGCGTGATCATGGCGTTCGGACTCGGTCTGTCCGTGCTGTTCATCTGGTCGTACCAAGGGCGCACCGGCACCAGTTTCTCGCTGCTGATCGGCCAGATCGTCGCACCCGGCAACAGCGGCCTGCAGTTGCTGCTGCTCTGCGCCGTACTCGTCATCGGAGTCCTCGGCCTGATCTACCGTCCCCTCCTCTTCGCGAGCACCGACCCCGACGTCGCCGAAGCCCGCGGCGTCCCCGTGCGCGCCCTGTCGATCGTGTTCGCCGTCCTCGTCGGCATCACCGCCGCCCTCGGCGTCCAGATCGTCGGCGCACTGCTCGTCATGGCACTGCTCATCACCCCCGCCGCAGCCGCCGCCTACGTCACCGCCAGCCCCCTCAAGGCGACCATCCTGTCGATCGTGTTCGCCGAACTCGCCGCCGTCGGCGGCATCCTGCTGTCCCTCGCACCCGGCGTGCCCGTGTCCAGCTTCGTCACCACGATCTCGTTCGTCATCTACCTCGCCTGCCGACTCAGCGGGTCCTCACGACGAAAGAACGCCGGACGCATCGCCCACACCCACGCACACACGCACTGAGCCGGATCGATGCAAGCCGCCTACAGGTGGTCGGGGAAATACGGCGCCAGCGTCGTCGTCGCCACCTTCGTCGCCTGTTGACGTCCTCTCGGCCGTGAACGACCGAGATTCCCCTCGGGACTCACGTCCCGAGGTTCCTGTTTCACAGACAGTCGCCTCCCCACACTTCATGTGCGAGGCGGTCTCACACCGTCTCCGCAGGCTGCCACCGCCAGTCCGACGGCCAAAATATTCCTCGCCGCGTTCACATCCCGGTCGTGGACGGCGCCGCACCGGCACGCCCACTCCCGCACATCCAGCGGCATCGCCGACGCGATCACCCCGCACACCGAGCAGGTCTTCGACGACGGAAAGAACCGGTCGACCGCCACCACCCGCCGCCCGTACCAGACGGCCTTGTACTCGAGCATCGACCGGAACTCCGACCAACCCGCATCCGAGATCGCCCGCGACAACGACCGATTCTTCACCATGTTCCGCACACTCAGATCCTCGATGGCGATCACTTGATTTTCGCGCACCAAACGAGTGGAGAGTTTATGCAGATAATCGCGACGCCGATCGGCGATCCGGCCATGAATCTTCGCGACCTTCAGTCGGGCCTTGGCCCGGTTCCGCGATCCTTTCTGCTTCTTGGCCAGCACCCGTTGCGCCTTCGCCAGCCGCTCACGGTCCCTGCGCTCGTGGCGTGGGTTGGTGATCTTCTCCCCCGTCGAGAGCGTGTAGAGGCTGGTGATCCCGGCATCGAGCCCGACCACCCGATCGACCGGCTCGAGTTCGGGAATGGTGTCCTCGACGAGGATCGAAACATGGTACTGACCGCGAGCATTGCGCGACACCGTCACCTGCGACGGCACAGCCCCCTCCGGCAGCGGCCTCGACCACCGAATATCCAGGGGTTCGGACTGCTTGGCCAACCGGATCTGCCCGCCCCGGTAGGTGAAGCAGTTCGAGAAGTAGGTCGCCGAATCCTTCGACTGCCCCTTCTTCTTGAACTGCGGGTAGCAGGACTGCCCGCGCCAGAACCTCTCGAACGCGCCCTGCAATTGCCGCAGCGACTCCTGCAACGGCCCCTTCGACGGCTCCGCCAACCACGTGGTCTCGGCATCGCGCTTCCATCCGGTGAGCATCGTCGAGGTGTCCGCGTAGGTGATTCGCCGCTGTTCCTGCGACCAGGCCCGCGTCCGCTCCGCCAACGCCCGGTTGTAGACATACCGGGTGCACCCGAACGTTCGCGCGAGCTGTTCCGCCTGCACCGCAGTCGGATAGAAACGGTATTTGAATGCCCGCTTCACCACCCTCCCCGCCATAACCCAGACACTAGCCACACAGTCCGACATCTAGCCTCGGAAGGAGTTGCCAACGGACACGTCAGACTCCTTGTAGGCGGTCAGTTCGCTCCAGTTGGGCGGACACGGTTTCTCCGGATCAGTGGACACGAGAATTCCGGGTCGGCGGCCACGAAACAGCTGATTGACACGCAGGCGTAAATACCGGGCGGGGTTCCTTCGCCGAGTTGGCTTGGTTTGCCGCGCAAACCAACCGACCGAAGGAACCCCATGACCACGTGTGCCAGGGAAGTGATGGAGATCTGGGAAGCCTTCGACCTGACCCAGTGTGCGCATTCGGCGGCGCAGCTGGCCGGGTCGGCGTCGGCGTCGGCGTAGAGGTTCGCGACTCGCTCGTCGATCTGCTTGATCTGACGGGTCAGGAACAGTGCCTGTTCGGCTTCGCGGGCGATGTCCTCAGCGAGCTCGGCGAAGTCCATATCGTCGGACCCGTCGCTGGTGCCCCATAGGGCGAGGGCCTCTCGGGCCGCGGTGATGAGCCCGGCGGCGTGATCGTCGCGCCGCGGGACCGGGCGATCAGGAACCTGGTCAGCCGCGCTCGGCCTAACCGGATTACGGCATGCGGATCGCCATAGCGGGCCAGGAATTCGAGCGCCGCGATGCTGTAGTTGGACCCGAGTACCGCATACCACGCTGGCCCGAGCAACTCGGCCAACGCATCGAGCCGGGCATAGACCGCAACCCGGGCTTGACCATCGTGGAACGCTGCTTGACCAGTCGTCATGTTGTGCACCTCTGCCGACCAGGCCCACAGGGTCGATCCCCAGTTCGCGGCGAAGTACCAGCGGTTGATGGTCGGCGACCGGCATCACGAGTCTGCGATCTGTCATCTGGCCACCGATCTGGTCACCCGGATCGCCGCCTGCATACGCACCGGCCGGCCGTACGCCTTGCGGGACGTCGACGGCACCCACATCACCGAGGCCGAGGCCGGGCCATCGTCAAGGCGCGCTACAAGATCGACCCGCGGCGGCGCGACAGCGTCCGATACAAGCGGATGGGTGAGCGCCGCAAGCAGGCGGCGGGCCAGGAGTCCCAAGAGTCGCGATGCGCTCCAACAGCCCGGCCCGCCAAGACCAAGCCTCCGAGCCGCCACGTGGCTTGACCTCCGATATGTACTCAAAACCAGATCGGCTATCCCAGACCTGAAGGACCGGGTTTGCGCCGAAAGACTCACGGATCACACGCCGCCTCGACAGTGGTGAAATCCTCCAGTTCGCTGTACCCGATCATGAACTCGAGAATCCCCGGCTCGATCGCAACCGACACCGTGCACGTACTACCCCCACGAAAATCCGACACCAACGCACGTCAACTATCGATCTCCATCTCACTCAGGACGGCGAAGCGATCGTCGCTCACTACGCTGTCGGGAGATTCACCGATTGCCGAAATTACGACGCCTGAGTAGGAATTCTGCGACTGCAATCCGCATCCGAAATTCTGGGGATTGTCGCAGTCGGCATGCGGTCCGATAGCCAGGCCTCCAGACGGACAGCAGCGAGGGCTTCCGAGGAAGACCCGTCGCACGGGTGGAACGCAATCTCCAAGAGTGTCGCCTAGTCCGCCCGACCCTCGACCGGCTCCGTACTGCCGCGCGCGAGCCCGACGCCCGTCACAATCACGAACAGCTATGAGAAGCGCCGGACACGAGGAATCACAGGTGGTCGGGAAAGTGCGGTGAAAGAGTAGTTGCAACCTCTAAGGCCCTACCGCACGCCGCATCGACAGTCCTGAAGTCCTCCAACTCGCTGTAACCGATCATGATCTCGAAAACCCCCGGATCGACGTCCACTGACACCGTGCACGCACTACCGCCATGGAAGTCCGAGACGAGCGTTCGCCGTCCGCCGATTTCGGTCTCGTTCAAGACTCGAAATCGCCCGCTCGACTCGATGTCCTCGAAGCTCTCGGCACGCGCTGAGACCACGACACCGTAATAGAGGTCGCGATCCAAATATCGACACGAATTCGAGGTCGGGTTCTTATCGTTCTCACGCACTGGAGCTTGGGCGTCGATTCGAGCCTGGGCAACGGCATCCGCCGGAATTCCATCGCATGGTTGGTACGTGATGACTGGCGTGTCTTCGTGCACAGCGTCGCCTTCGGTATCAGTCGTACAGGCAGCCGCTATGGCACCCAGCGAGGCCATAGCGCAGACGCTCGCCACAACTCGGTACCGACTCTTTCTCACGCCATTCCCCCCGTCGCGCCGAGGGCAGCCGCGTTCGCGGAATCCTGCTCCATATATCGTCGCAAGACCGCTTCGAACATTGACTTCATGTCCAATGCATACGTTTGGTGAGCCCTGAATAGGCCCACAGCAGTGTTTGCGAAATCAGTTCCCTCGCCACCAATAGCCTTCTCGTCGAACTTGCGAGCGATATCCGCTGCCGACGCAATGTCCGCCTCACCGATTCCCAAGGCCACCGCGCGTAGTTCTGTGCGGGCCCGGCTCGCAAGGTCTCCCCACCCCTTCGCGTGGTCATCACAAAGCTTGATGCACTGCTCTATCCCGGCCGGGTCGAGTTCGAGCCGGCCGCCCCCGACGACGTTTTCGGTGAAAGCCTTCCAACCGGCCTCCGGTGCATCTGGCCCCGCCATGTTCGTGTCCCCTCCCTGTGTCCCCACCTGTGCAATCGCCGGCGCGTGGCAATCTACCAACCGCGGGCACCGACCGAGCCTGCCCGAGGAGTCGTACCCACCCTGATCAGGGTGTCGAGCGAGGATACGAGCTGGTCGGGACCTGCCGGGTGTGCGGCGGCGGGATCGTGCGGGCCGATCAGGTAGCGGCCGTCGCCGGCGATGTCGATCCACTGCATGACGCCGACGTCGCGGCCGGTGCCGTACCGGGGGCCGCGGAAGACTCGGATCTTGCCGCGGCCGGCGTATCCCTTCTGCACGGCGGATTCGAGTCGCGGGACAGGAGCCGCCCGGTTGACCTCCTGCAGGATTCCCTGGGAGAAGTGGGCGTCTTCTTCGTCGCGTCGCTGGAACCGGCGCCTGCCGGCGGCGTTCTGCGGGATGAGGCCGACCAGTTGCGCGCCCAGTCGTCCGGCCTGCCCGGCGCCGATCACGACGTCGCCGCCGATCCGCGGTGCCCGGCCGGGGAGTTGTGACGCAATCACGACCCACTGCCGGTGCTGCGCACCGATGATGCGGATCGGGGTCTCGTCGGCGGTGGAGCCGGAGATCTCGACGTACACCTCGGGCTCGGCGAGCACACCCAACGCCGACTTCACGTCGTCGTGCTCGGCTCCCGCGAAGGCTTCTCGTATCCGGTTCTGCTCTGCCACATAGGCGTTGAGCCCGGGATGTGCGCTCACGATCCGGAACGGGTACGGGATGCGGTCCTGCCCGGTGCCGGCCCACAGCGCGTCGAACAGTTCGGGACGCAACCGCCAATTGCGCATGCTCATGCGCCGATCACCGGCGGCGAGACGAGGGGCAGCTTGCCGATCAGTTCGTTGCCGTTGTCGAGGGTGATCAGGTAGTCGGGCGTTTTGTGTTCCTTGTCCTCGCCGCCACCCTTGGCCGCCCCCGGGGCGCCGCCCATCATTCCGCCGCCCGGGCCGGTGCCCCGCATCCCCGCGCCGGTGCGACCACCAGCTGCAGCTCCCGCGACCCCGGGCGGCATGGAGCCCGGCCGGGCTACGGCCCCCGCCCGGCTTCCGGCGCCGACTCCGCTCGCGCTTCCGAGCCCGCCGACGCCGAGTCCGCCTGCTCCGGCGCCCCCGCCCGCACCCGCACCCGCACCCGCGGATCGTGAGCCGACGCCCGAGGACGAATCGGCGCCCGGCGGCACGGCCGATCGGCTCTGGGCTGCCTGATCACCCGTTACCGAGGCCGGAGCCGTCGCCGCCGGTGCGGTGGCCGACGACGGTGCGGTGTCTGCATTCTGCTGAGTGCCGTCCGCTGCGGGAGTACCGGGCAAAGCGGATGCGTCACTGTCGGGTGCGGCTCCGGAATTCGGCTGGCCGGCGCTCGGTCCCCCGAAGCGATCGCTCGAGCTGGGGGTGCCGCTCGAGTAGTCGACGCCCGGCGCGGACGGACCCGAAGGAACATCGACGATGCTCTCCGGTCTCGTGAACGACGGGACGTTGCCGTCCGAAGTCGCGAGCCCCGGGTTGTAGATCGTGGCCATCTTCTCGCGCGCCTCGCCCTCGCGCCGGTAGTACTCGTCCTCGGTGTCCGTGTCCCACGGCGTCAGCTTGTCCCACAGTCCGGTGCCGATGGTTTCGGGGACCTGCGACCGCAGCGACGCGACGGTCTCCGCCAGTGGGGTCAGCGCCGCCGCCACTCCGTGGAGTTGATCCCGTGCCTCCGGCGCGGACGTCGAGTACCGCTCGGTCTCGGCGTAGGCCGCCGACGCGGCAGCCCCCTGCCAGCTCTCGCCGATCGTCTTCTTGATCGCGTCGCTGAACTCGACGATCGCGTCGTGGGCCGTCGTCCCCAGGCCGGTCCAGGCTCGCGCGATGCCGCTCACGTGCTCGACGTCCATGCCGGCGACGGCGCTCGCGATCCGCGCGTGGTCCCACTGGTCCGAGTGGAAGTTCTCGGGATCCTTGATGTATGCCGGGTCGGTCACGTTTCCCCCTCCGATGGCGCGGTCCGCCACACACGGTCAATTGTTCTGACGCAGCAGGACCCTCACCGGTTCCGCCCGCCCCCGCGAGAGAATCTACAAGACGGCCCTCGGAACCCTAATATCGAATATGTGCCGGCAATCGATCTGAACAGCGACCTCGGCGAGAGCTATGGCGCCTGGACCCTCGGCGACGACGTCGCGATGCTGAAGCTCGTGACCAGCGCCAACGTGGCCTGCGGTTTCCATGCGGGCGATCCCGCGACGCTGCTGGCGTGTTGTTCCGCGGCGTCCGAGTTGACGGTCCGGATCGGCGCGCAGGTCGGCTATCACGACCTCGCCGGGTTCGGCCGCCGGTTCATCGACGTCACACCGCGCGATCTGACGGCCGACGTCGTCTACCAGATCGGCGCCCTCGACGGTCTCGCCCAGGTTTCCGGGTCCGCGGTGGCGTACGTGAAACCGCACGGCGCGCTGTACAACGCGATAGTGCATCACCGCGAGCAGGCCCGCGCGGTTGTTGCGGCGGTGACCGCGTACGACGACACGCTTCCGGTTCTCGGTCTGCCCGGTTCGGTGTTCCTGGAGGAGGCCGAGAAGGCCGGACTGCGGACGGTCACCGAGGCATTCGCGGACCGCGCGTACACCCCAGAGGGAACGCTGGTGCCCCGCGGGACGGACGGCGCGGTCCTGCACGATCCGGCGGTCGTGGCGGAGCGGGTCCGTCGACTCGTCGTCGATCACACCCTCGAAGCGGTCGACGGCACCATCGTCGCGGTCACCGCCGAATCCGTCTGCGTCCACGGCGATACCCCCGCCGCCGTCGAGATGGCCAGCGCCATCCGGTCGTTGCTCGACACCGAGGGCGTCACGGTGGAGCCGTTCGTGTGATGCGCATCCTCGACGTCGGAGAAAGCGCGATCCTCGCCGAGTTCGAGGATCAGGGCACCGTGCTCGCGCACTTCCGCGCTCTGGACGACTCCCGGCCGCCCGGTGTCCGGGAGGTGACACCGGCGGCACGCACCATTCTGGTGCGGTTCGACCACGGCGCGACCAGCCGCGACCGCGTCGCCAAGTGGGTGCGGACGACGGAACCGGCGGCGGTTGTCGCCGAGGACGCCCCGGAGGAGGTCCGGATCGCCGTGCGCTACGACGGACCCGACCTCGAGGACGTGGCCGAGCTGACCGGTCTCGGAGTCGACGGCGTCGTCGAAGCACACACCGGAACGCCGTGGACGGTGGCGTTTTGCGGTTTCGCCCCCGGTTTCGGGTACCTCACCGGCGGCGCACCTGAATTGCACGTGCCGCGTCGCGCGACGCCCCGGACCTCCGTCCCCGCCGGGACCGTGGCGCTCGGAGGGGAGTTCACGGGAATCTATCCCCGCTCCTCGCCCGGCGGATGGCAGCTCATCGGGACCACGGACGAACCGATCTGGGATGCCGGGCGCACTCCCCCTGCCCTGCTCCGTCCCGGTGTGGTGGTGCGCTTCGCACCCGTGAGTACTTATTAACGTCGGGCGGTTAACAAGTACTCACAGGTCCAGGACCAGGCGGTCACCCCTCGCCCGGGACACGCAGATCATCATGCTGTTGCACTGCGCGCGTTCGCTTTCGGTGAGGAGGTCGTCGCGGTGGTCGATGTCGCCGCCGAGGACCTTCACCTCGCAGGACCCGCAGATACCCATCTCGCAGGACGACGGGTGGTCGATTCCGGCGTCGCGGACCGCTTCGAGCACCGTCTGGTCGGGGCGCACGGCGACGACCTTCTCGCTGCGCGCCAGTTCGACCTCGAACTCTCCGCTCGACTCGACCGCGGGGGCGGCCGCGGCGAACCGTTCGAGGTGGAGGTCGCCGGCGCGACCCGCCTGCGACATCCGTTCCACCAGCGCATCCATGAGCGGTGTGGGCCCGCAACAGTAGACCGCGGCCCCCGACGAGGACGCCACGACGGACTCCAGATCGAGGTGACCGTGCGTGTCCTGCGGCACCAACTGCAGCGCGGACGGGTCCAGTTCGCTCACGAACGCGAAGTGCTCGGCGGTGCGCGCGCCGTACACCAGTTCCCAGGTTCGACCGCGCCGCTGCACTTCGCGGATCATCGGCAGCATCGGGGTGATGCCGATGCCGCCGGCGACGAAGACGTACCGGTCCGCTTCTGCCAGTGCGAAGTTGGAGCGCGGCCTGCCGATCTCGATGAGCCGGCCGGGACGCAGTTCGCGATGGACCTCCACCGAACCGCCCCGGCCTGCGGGCAGTTCGAGGACGGCGATGCGGTAGCGGGACGTGTCGGCCGGGTCGCCGCACAGCGAGTACTGCCGGATCGTGCCCGACGGCAGGTGCACGTCGACGTGGGCGCCCGGCTCCCAGGCGGGCAGCGCGGCGCCGTCCGGGTGCGCGAACTCGTATGAGGTGATCGACTCGGCCTCTCGGCGGGCTACGACCACGCGCAACCGAAGGGTGTGCGTATCAGACGAACTCGTTGACATGACTGCCGTCCTTGACGCGGTTCATCAGCTCGGTGAACGAGCGCCGGTAGTTGAGGGTGAACAGATCGGCAGGCACGGAGAATTCCTGGAACTCCGAATCCCAGGGGATTTCGCGGGGTTCGATGAATTCGACGATCGGGATGTCCTCGAGGTACACCATCTCCTCGACGCGCAGGCATTCCTCGAGGTCCGCGCCCCGGTAGCCGACCTCGTTGGCGACGCCCCAGAAGATCTTGACGTGCTCGTAGTCGATCGGCGAAGGGAACCCGGCGACGATGCGGCGTCCCAGCTTCTCGTAGTGATACGTGATGGACGCGAGACCCGGTGCGGAGCAGCGGTACCGCATCATGCAATTTCCGTCGTTGGCCCAGTCGCCGGAGCCGGCGTCGAGGGGCCGGTCCATCCAGACGTCGAGGCCGTCCCTGTTGACGCTCAGCGGTTCGACGACCTCCGGAGTCGGGCCCATCGACACCTTGTGGACGAACGGGAAGTGTGCGACGTCGCGGAAGTTCTCGATCGTCACCCCGACCCCGACAGACGAGTCGATGGGTTCGGCGGCAAGCCATTCGAGGTCGAGGCCCTGCCATTCCTCGATCTCGTACATGTCGCGGATCGGGTCCTCGAGCACCGTCCAGACGTGGCCGAACCGTTCGACCGCGGGGTAGGTGGCGATCGAGGCGCGCGGCGGGATCTTGCCCTGATCCGCCAGGGAAGGGATGCGGCTGCAGCTGCCGTCGGTGCTGGAGAACTCCCAGCCGTGGTACGGGCAGCCGATCGAATTCCGGTGCACTTCACCCATGGACAGGTCGCCGCCGCGGTGCGGGCAGCGCCGGGACTGCACCGAGACCCGCCCCTCGCCGTCGCGGTAGATCACCAGGTTGACGCCGAGAAGTGTGGCCGTCTGGGGCTTGTCGAGGTCGCAGAGGCGTGCGACGGGGAACCAGGAGCGACGCATCGACGCTTCGGCCAGTTCACGTTTGGTCGGGGTGGGGATCGAGGTGGTCACGAGGGTCCTTTCGGGGAGTTCAGGCGCCGACGACGAGCGCTCCACCGTTGACCGCGAGGGTCTGACCGGTGATGAAGGCGGCTCCGTCGGAGGCGAGGAAGGCGACGGCCGCGGCGATTTCGTGGGCGTCGCCGAGACGGCCGAGGGGGACGGCGGCGAGTTCTTCGGCGTAGACGTCGTCGGGGACCATCCGGGTGTGGATCGCGCCCGGGGCGACGGCGTTGACGAGGATCTTCTGCGAGACGAGTTCGGAGGCAAGGGCCTTCATCAGCCCGAGTTGCGCGGTCTTGGACACCATGTAGCCGTAGGAGTGGCCGTCCGGCACCTGCCCCCACTGCGAGGAGATGAAGATGACGCGCGGCGCCTCGCTGCGGGCGAGGAGCGGCGCGGCGGCCCGGGTGACGGCGTACGGCCCGAGGACGTTGACATCCAGGTAGGGCCGCAGGTTCTCGACGGGTGTGTCGCCGAGGGTCTTCCAGTCGTGCATGATGCCGGCGTTGTGGACGAGGATGTCGAGGCGACCGAAGTTGTCGTTCGCGACGGCGACGACTCGCTCACCCGCGTCCGGCGCGGTGACGTCCAGTTCGAGGCATTCGACGCGGCGGCCGGTGCTGTCGCGGATCTCCTTGGCGACCGCCGACAGTTCCGCGGCGTCGAGATCCGCGACGATCAGGTCGGCGCCGCGGGCCGCGAGGGTGCACGCGTGTGCGGCGCCCATTCCCCGGGCGGCGCCGGTGACCAGTGCGACGCGGTCGTCCAGCCGGTCACCCGGAATCGCGGTGAGACTCATGCCCCGGCCCCCACGATGTGCGGCTCGGTGACGTACAGCATGTTGCCGTCGGGGTCGAAGAACGGGCGGTACTGGTACCAGGTGCCGCTGGGATGCTTCCACTGGATCCGTTCGTCGACCCATTCGACCCGCCCGTCGAGCGCGGCCACGGCCTCGTCGAGGCTGTCGACCTCGAACGCAATCGAGTCGTAGCCGGGCGCGTTGTCGGGGTTGACCGCGGTGCGGCGCGGCGCATGTTCGCCCACTTCGGATTTGAAGATGTACAGCGTGACGTTGCCCATGTCGATCGCCGCCCACTCCTCGTCCTTCTCGTACGGAAGGTGGAAGGGGAGCCCGAGGACGCCGTGGTAGAACTCCACCAGGGCGTCGACATCGCGCGTGAGGATGTCCATGTTGTCGATGCGCTTCAGTTTCAGCACAATGTTCTCCTTGGTCGGTGCCGCGAAATCGGCGGGAATGGTGCAGGGACCACCGGAATGGGCGGTCAGGGTGCCGTTCTCGACGTCGAGCGAGACGGTGGCGAGGGTTTCGAAGCGTGTCGACTCCGGCAGGGTGGGGTCGACGTGGCAGCACGTCGCTCCGCCGCCGAGCAGGTGCGACGTCATCGCCTCGACAACCGCGGGTGCGTCGACGTCCGGTCTGCCGGCCAGTCGACGGCGGAGCATGTCGAACCGGATCACGGTGTCCGGTCCGTCTCGGAGTTCCTTGTCGTGCAGGTTCGCCGGGCTGCTGAGGAAATGGTTGGTGTGGACGAGGAGGCCGTCGGGGTCCGGCAGGGCATACCCGATCCCGCCGGGGTTGAGTTCGACGCTCACGGCGGCGGATTCACCGCCGGTGCTCGCGACGAGTGTCAGCGACGTCGACGCGGACACCTCCGCCTGGGCGAGCCGGACGAGCGCGTGGTTGAGGTCGCGCGACTCGTCGAGCACGGCACGGGCGAGCACGTGCACCGGGACGCCGATCCCGTTTCCGTCCCCGGTGTGGTGGAGGATGTTGAAGTGCACGCCGAGGCCGCGGTCGTTGACGCCGATCTTGCCGACGATGCCGTATTCGGTGACGGTGGTGGTCAGGTGACCGTCGTCGTGCGGGATCTCCCAGACGAGCCACAGGTCGGCGAGTTCGGCGAACCAGTCCCATGCCTGGACGGAAACCGGCGGCGCCCCGTTCCGGAGCCGGACGACCGTCGAGCACTCGCTCGGCGTGGCCGAGCCCACCGCCGCAAGCACTTCGGTGCGGGCATTGATCGCGGCGACCGCGGTCACCGGCAGACCGGAGCCGTCCGCGATGCCGGCGATCTCTTCGGCCAGTGCGGGTGCGGCCGCCGTGATCCGCTCGAGGGCGAGAGTCCCCCAGTGGTCGAGGTCGACCACCGAACCGGCGGCGCGGTCGAACAACCGCTGGTACGCCGCCACGGACGCACCGACCTGTTCCGCGTGGGTGCTGCCGAATTCGTGTCCACGATCCCACGGCCGGGCCTGGGTGGACCGGAACCGGCGGGTCACGACGCCACCCGCAGCCGCGGCGACACCAGTTCGGCGACCTCGTCGAGGCGGGCGAACCACACGTCGGCGGATTCGGCCATGTGCGCCACCACCTGCTCGAATTGGGCGAGCCGGTAGGGGCGTCCGATGACCTCGGGATGCATGGTGAAGCTGGTGTGCCTGCGTTCGGCGCGGGCCGACTCGAATTCGGCTGTCCAGCAACGACGCAACTCTTCGGGGTCGGCGACGTTGCCACCGCCGTCGATGTTCCAGCCGAAGCGCGGCCAGTCGTCGAGCGACCAGTGGACGGGCAGTTCGAGGATCTCGAGGCCGTCCCACGACTCGACGTACGGGCGGTCGTCGCCCATACAACTGGAGTCGTAGAGGAATCCGCGGTCGACGAGCAGTCCGAATGTCTCGGGGGTGAGTTCCCAGGACGTGGAGCGGTATCCCCGCGGCCGCGGGACGCCGAGCCGCTCGAGAGCTTCGAGGCCCCTGTCGATCTCGTCGATCTGCTGCTGCTCGCTGACCTTGTCACTGCGCAGGTGCAGGTGTCCGTGGTGGCCGATCTCGTGCCCCGCGTCCAGCAGGCTCTCCACCATCGCGGGATGGTGCTGCGCGGTATGCCCCGGGACGAAGAACGTGGCCGGGATGTCGTAGCGGCCGAGCAGGTCGAGGATGCGCGGCACTCCGCGCGTGACGCCGTAGCGACCCTCGGACAGGATGGTCAGACGGCGTGCGTACTCGTCGCCCTCCCCGAGCCAGCCGGCCTCCGCGTCGACGTCGAAGGTCAGCGACACTGCGGCGGCCTTGCCGCCCGGCCAGTCTGCGGTGGGAAAGTCCTGAATCGTCAAGACACGCTCCTCTGATTGCGCCGCTTCGGCGGCGGGTGGGACCCGATGCTGCGCATTTCGGCATCCAATGGCGATTGATTCAACGCTTTGCGTGTTGCAGACCACATTAACAGCACGCAAACCGGCACACAACCCTAGAATTGCTAAAACTTTGCGTCGAACTCCGTCGTCCCTGCTGCGCATTGCGCAGCGTCAGTCGCCACTCTGCGGTTCACCGTCCCGCAGCGCCGCATAGGCAGCCGGGCTGCGCACCGGACAACACGAAGGCGGCACCTCGACGCCATTGTCGAGGTGCCGCCTTCCGGCGTGGAACCTGGTGCGTTACAGCAGGGTCCAGGCTTCGGTGAGGACATTGCGGAGGATGGTTTCGATCTCGTCGAATTCGGTTTGCCCGCAGATCAACGGGGGTGCGAGCTGGATGACCGGGTCGCCGCGGTCGTCGGCCCGGCAGTACAGGCCGGCGTCGAACAGGGCGGTGGAGAGGAACCCGTGCAGGATCCGCTCGGCCTCCTCATCGCTGAACGACTCCTTCGTGGCCTTGTCCTTGACCAGTTCGATGCCGTAGAAGAAGCCCTCCCCGCGTACGTCCCCGACCATCGGCAGATCGGTGAGTTTGTCGAGGGTGGCCCGGAACGCCGGCGCCTGCTCGGCGACGTGCGCGTTCAGGCCTTCGCGTTCGAAGATGTCCAGGTTCGCCAATGCGACCGCGGCGGAGACCGGGTGGCCGCCGAAGGTGTAGCCGTGCGCGAACATCGACGTCCCGTCCGCGAACGGTGCGAACAACCGGTCGGAGGCGATCATCGCCCCGATCGGCGAGTACCCCGACGTCAGGCCCTTGGCGCAGGTGATGATGTCGGGGACGTACCCGAAGTCCTCGCACGCGAACATCGACCCGATCCGCCCGAACGCGCAGATCACCTCGTCCGAGACCAGCAGCACGTCGTAGTCGTCGCAGATCTGCCGGACCCGTTCGAAGTAGCCGGGCGGCGGCGGGAAGCAGCCGCCGGCGTTCTGCACCGGTTCGAGGAAGACGGCGGCGACGGTGTCGGGTCCCTCGAATTCGATGGCCTCGGCGATCCGGTCGGCGGCCCAGATCCCGAACGCCTTCGGATCGGCGCCGAGGGGGTCGGGGGCGCGGTAGAGGTTGGTGTTCGGGACCCGGAACGCGCCGGGGGTCAGCGGTTCGAACGGGGCCTTCAACGCGGGGATGCCGGTGATCGCCAGCGCGCCCTGGGGGGTGCCGTGGTAGGCGATGGAGCGGGAGATGACCTTGTGTTTGCCGGGTTTGCCGACCCGTTTGAAGTACTGTTTGGCCAGTTTCCAGGCGCTTTCGACGGCCTCGCCGCCGCCGGTGGTGAAGAACACCCGGTTCAGATCGCCGGGGGCGTAGCCGGCGAGGCGTTCGGCGAGTTCGATGGCCGGTTCGGTGGCGTAGGACCAGAGTGGGAAGAAGGCGAGTTGTTCGGCCTGCTTGGCGGCGGCCTCGGCGAGCTCTAGGCGGCCGTGCCCGGCCTGGACGACGAACAGCCCGGACAGCCCGTCGAGGTAACTCTTCCCGGTGGAGTCGAAGATCCGGGCGCCGTCGCCGCGGGTGATGATCGGCGGGGTGATGTTCTCCCCGTGCCGGGAGAAATGCCCCCACAGGTGGCGCGCGGCCGAGCGTTCGAGTCCGGTGGTGGTTCTTTCGGTGACTGCAGTCATCGTAGTCCTCAATTGTGTTTCGGTTCAGTCGAATTCGGACCGGTCCAGCTTCAGTGGCCGAATCCGGGACGATCGCCTCGACAGGTCGTCGAACGCCGAGGTCCGATCCGGCATGCGTCAATCGTGACGCCTCGAGCCGACGAATTCAAGTAGTTACGGGATAAATGTTGACGCAATGCGCAGAAAATATCGGGGTTCTTTGACTGAATTCGTGGCAGCGGGTAGCCAACACGGGTGCGCTCTTCTACTGTGGGTGCACCTTTTCGTCGCCCCCGTCTTGGAGTGATCTCATGACCGTCTCGGTCCCTTTTCCGCCGTCCACCTCGCTCGACCTGCCGCCCACCGTGCCCGGCTGCTGGATCTCCGGATGCCCGGCCGAGGGCTCGGGTGCCGTCCACCGGATCATCGATCCGGCGACGGGCACCCCCGTCACGACGCTGACCCTCGCGACCGCGGGGGACGTCGACGCCGCCGTCCGGTCGGCGCGTGCCGCCTTCCCCAGCTGGTCGGGTGCCGCCCCGGCCGAGCGAGCGGCAGTCCTCACCACCCTTGCCCGTGCACTCGAGCGCGACGCGGAACTGTTTGCCCGCGAAGAAGTCGCGCAGACCGGCAAGGCGATCCGGCTCGCTCGCGAGTTCGACGTCCCGGGCAGCATCGACAACATCGACTTCTTCGCCGGAGCCTCCCGCAATCTCGAGGGCAAGGCCTCGGCGGAGTACTCCCCCAATCACACATCGAGCATCCGGCGTGAGGCCGTCGGGGTCGTCGGGTCGATCACGCCGTGGAACTATCCGCTGCAGATGGCGGTGTGGAAGGTGATCCCGGCACTGGCCGCCGGGTGCACGGTCGTCCTCAAACCGAGCGAGCTCACTCCCCTCACGACGCTGCGTCTCGCCCGGCTGGCCACCGAATCCGGGCTGCCCGACGGCGTGTTCAACGTGGTGACGGGCACCGGCGCCGAGGTGGGCGCCGCGCTCGCCGGACACCGCGGAATCGACGTGCTGACCTTCACCGGGTCGACCGCCGTGGGCCGCACGGTGATGGCGCAGGCGTCCACGAACGGCACCCGCGTGCAGCTCGAGCTGGGCGGCAAGGCCCCGTTCGTCGTGTTCGAGGACGCCGATCTCGAGGCGGCCGTGCACGGCGCGGTGGCGGCGTCGCTGATCAACGGCGGCCAGGACTGCACCGCGGCGACCCGCGCGATCGTGGCGGACTCGCTGTACGACGACTTCGTCGCCGGTGTGGCCGCACTGATGGAGCGGGTGGTGGTGGGCGATCCCTACGACCCGGACACCGACCTCGGATCGCTGATCACGCTCGCGCATCGCGACCGGGTCGACGGCATGGTGCAGCGCGCCCGCGCCGCCGGCTTCCGGATCGTGACGGGCGGATCCGCCCCCGACCTGCCCGGAGCGTTCTATCTCCCCACCCTGATCGCCGACGTCACCGAAGACGCGGAGGTGTATCGCGACGAGGTGTTCGGACCGGTGCTCACCGTGAGCCGCCATTCAGGCGACGACGACGCGATCCGCCGCGCCAACGACACCGACTACGGTCTCGCCGCGTCGGCATGGACGAAAAACCTGTACCGCGCGCAGCGCGCATCACGGGAGATCGACGCGGGATGCGTGTGGATCAACGATCACATCCCGATCATCAGCGAGATGCCGCACGGCGGGGTCGGCGCGTCCGGCTTCGGCAAGGACATGTCGACGTACTCGTTCGAGGAGTACCTGACCGTCAAGCACGTCATGAGCGACATCACCGGTGTGTCACGGAAAGCGTGGCACCGCACGGTGTTCGGCGCGGCGCAGTAGGACTACTCCTTCGAGGGCGTGCCGTACCGCAACTTGTGCACTTTGCAGATCGAGATGGTCTCCGTGGTGCGCACGCCCTCGATGGCGCTGACGTGCTGATTGAGAAAGGCCCACAGTTCGGCGTTGTTGGCGCTGCCGACCTCGGCGCAGATGTCGCTCCGCCCCAGCAGCGTCGAGACGTACGTGATCTCGGGCATCTCGGTCAGCGTGTCCACGACGGCCTGGTGCCTGGCTGGGTCGACGGTCAGGAACACGAGAGCCAGTTGGGAGTCGCCGAGCCGTTCGGGATCGGCGAACGCGACGATGCGCAGGATGTTCAGGTCCTGCAGACGCTTCACGCGGGCCCGTACCGTCGCCTCGGACGAGCCCAGGTTGCGGGCGATTTCCCGGAACGCCCGCCGCCCGTCGTCCTCGAGTTGCCGCAGGATCGCGCGGTCCAGTTCGTCCAGAGTGTGCTGAGACATGGACCGACTCTATCCAGAACGACGAGATCAGTGGCGTTGCGGGCACAAATGGCTGCATTTCGTGGATGTTAAACACCGGTGAATACGCATTGCGAGGACAATTTCGTCTTGTGCGACGCATTGCGCGGTGTTAGTGTCTTGAATCACATACTTGCGGCGGCCCGTCGGCCTCCACCCCACTCGACTCGAGTCGCCGAGGGCCGCATTCTGAATACACACACTGCGCCGACAAGGCCCAGAACTGGAGAATCCCGTGAGCTTGCACGATTCCTTCGCCGACGACCACACCTATGAGAAGAACCTGCGGTGGTGGGACGGCTTCACCATCAGCCTCTCCATCCCGGCCGCACTGTTCGTCGGCATGGGCTACGCAATCGGCCTGATCGGCGCCTGGACGACGCTCGTCCTCCTCGGCGCCGTCGCCGTCCTGGCGTGCCTGCAGAATTTCATCTACTCCGAGATGGCCAGCATGTTCGTCGACAAGGTCGGCGGCATCTCCATGTACGCCCATCAGGGCTGGCGGACCCGCTCGACCCTCGTCGGTCCGCTCGCGACGTACGGCTACTGGTTCTCGTGGTCCAGTTCGCTGGCCATCTACGGCCTGCAGATCGGGAAACTGGTCCAGGCCGAGTGGTTCCCCGAACAGACGTGGACGTTCTCCACGGGCCTGGCCACCATCGGACTACCCCACGTCATCGCGCTGGGCGTGCTGTTCATGGGCTGGGGACTGAACGTCCTCGGGATGCGTCCCGCGATGTGGCTGATGTACGCGACCGGCGCCCTCGTCCTCGTCCCGATCGTCGTCTTCGCTGCCGCTCCGCTCCTGTCCGACAGCTGGTCGATGAGCAACCTGCACTGGGACATCGCCGCCAGCGGTGAAGCGGGCTGGCGCACCGCGATCGCCTGGATGTTCGTCCTCGCCTGGTCGGTCTACGGCATCGAGGCGGTCGCTTCATTCGTGCCGGAGTTCCGCGACACCATCCGGGACAGCCGAATTGCATTGCGACTGGCCGGTTTCTTCGTCATCGCCGTCTACATCCTCGTCCCGTTCGGCGTCGGCGGACTCGTCGACCAGGCGGACGTCGCCGAGAACCCCGTCTCCTTCTACCTGACCGTGTTCGAGAGCCTGTTCCCCGGCGGCGACATCGTGATGGCGATCTGCCTCATCGCCGGCCTCGTCCTCTTGATGGTGATGACCACCGCCGACGGCGGACGCGTCCTCCACGGCAGCGCCCGGGAGGGGCTCACCGTCAAGCAACTCGGTGAGCTCAACCGCTTCAAGGTTCCGGGACGCGCGATGTCGCTGGATCTGCTCGTCAACGTCGTCCTGATCCTGTTCGTCGGCGAGGCCCTCGCCGTCATCGTCGCCGGCATCGTCGGCTACCTCATCTGCCACATCCTGTCGCTGACCGGCTTCCTCAACCTGCGCCGCGACGAACCGGACGCCCATCGCCCCATCAAGCTCGGCAAGCAGTGGGTGTACATCGCCGGTGTCCTCGTGGTCGTCGACACGATCATGGTCGTCGTCGGCGCTCTCAGTGCCTCCATCACCGGCTACGGCAGTACGAAGGAACTGATCGTCGGAGTCTTCGTCCTGTCACTGTCGATCGTGCTGTACGCCTACCGGCGCGTCGTGCAGGACGGTCAGCCGTGGGTCTGGAAGGAACCGGCGTCCGCCGTCGAGGCCGATTTCGTGCCCGACGACGAGGACGACGCCCCCACCGCCGATCCGGCACGCACCCTGTAAGACCCCCACCCGGGCGAATGTACCTCTCGACGCGATGACAGCGCCGAGAGGTACATTCGCCCCTTTTGTGTGTGGAATCAGTGCCCGTCCGCCATGGACCGCACGTGGCGCGCCGCGACCGACAGCGACGCGAGGTCGTGGGTGGACGCGGCGTCGATCTCGCCCAGCGTCCGTCGAGCACGCTCGATCCGCGCCCGATTCGTGCTCTCCCACAGCAGAATCCGGGAGTCCGCCGAATCCCCGGGTTCGCCCGAAGACAACACGTCGCGGGTCAGGAGCCGGACGGAGCGGTACAGGTCGTCACGCAGCGCCACCCGGGCGAGCGTGTGCCACCGTTCACCCCGCGGAAGCGCCGACACCTTGATCAGCCACCGATCCACACCGAGGTGATCGGAAAGCGCGAAATAGAGCGGCGCCACCTCCGCGACGTCGTGGTCCAGTTCGCGGGCGACGTCGGCGATGTCGAGCAGGCTGAACCGGTAGAGACCGTCCGCGATACGACGGGCGATGGACGTCTCGACGCCCGCCTCGTCGTAAATGCGCCGCGACTCCTCCATCGCCAGCGCCTCCGCGCCGCGCAACCATCCGCCGACGTCACCGGAATGCGTGTGGACGGCGCGCCGGAAGTCGTCGATCTCGGCGTCCACCGACAGCGGCTGACGCCGGTTGGCGAGGAACCACCGCGACGCCCGGTCGAGCAACCTGCGGGCCTCGACGACCAATTCGTACTCCGTCGCCGGCGGCAATTTCGCCGCGGCGATGTCGGACCAGAGTTCCGCGAGCCCGAACACTTCCGACGTGATGACGAACGCGCGCACCACATCCGCGGGCCCGACCCCGGTCTCTTCGCGCAACCGGTGCGCGTAGGTGAGCCCGCCGCGGGCGAAGATGTCGTTCACGATCTCGGTGGCCAGGATTTCCTGGCGGAGGGGGTGCGCGTCGACGGGGAGGACGGAGCGCAATGCGGCCGGGAAATACCCGCCGAGCCGTCCGGAGAAGTACCCGTCGGTGAAGACGTCCGAATCCTCCAGTTCCGCTTTCAGATCCAGCTTGGCGTGCGCGAGGACCGTCGCGAGTTCCGGTGAGGTCAGCCCAAGCCCCGCCTCCGACAGTTCGGTGAAGCCGTCGGCGGTCGGCAGCGCCTCCAGTTCGCGGTCCAGACCGCGTTTGTCGACCAGATCGTTCACCATCCGTGCGTGCACGTCCACCATCCGGTGGGCGTTCGACCGGGCGTCGCCGAGAACCCGGTTCTGTGCTCGATTGTTCGCGAGGACGAGTTCCGACACGTCGTCGGTGAGCGTCCCGAGCAGGTCCGAGCGCCGGACCGGGTCGAGCCGCCGGTCGACCGGCAGCGAGTCGAGCAGGATCTTGATGTTCACCTCGTGGTCCGAGCAGTCCACGCCGGCCGAGTTGTCCAGTGCGTCCGTGTTGACGCGTCCACCCGTGCGGGCGAATTCGATGCGGGCGAGTGCGGTCAGGCCCAGGTTGCCGCCCTCGGCGACGGCCCGTGCACGCAGCCGGCCGGCGTCGATCCGGACGTTGTCGTTCGCCTTGTCGCCCGCGTCCGTGTGCGACTCCGACGAGGCCTTGACGTACGTCCCGACGCCGCCGTTGAACAGCAGATCCACCGGGGCGGCGAGGATGGCGCGGATCATCTCCGGCGGCGTCAACGTCGTCACCGACGGCGCCAGTCCGAGCGCAACCCGCATCTGGCTGCTCACCGGAATCGACTTGCTCTCCCGCGACCACACACCCCCGCCCTCACTGATGAGGGCCCGGTCGTAGTCGGCCCACGACGACCTCGGCAGCTCGAACAACCGGCGGCGTTCCTGCCAGGCCTGCTCGCGGCCGGGAGCGGGATCGACGAAGATGTGCCGGTGGTCGAACGCGGCGACCAGGCCGATGCCCGACGTCGCCAGCATGGCGTTTCCGAACACGTCGCCACTCATGTCACCGATCCCCGCCACCGTGAACGGGTCACCGTCGACGTCGATTCCGAGTTCGGCCAGATGCCGGGTGACGCTCACCCAGGCGCCCTTCGCGGTGATGCCCATCTTCTTGTGGTCGTAGCCGACCGAACCGCCGGACGCGAACGCGTCCCCGAGCCAGAAGTCGTATTTCCGGGCCACCTCGTTGGCGGCATCGGAGAACGTGGCCGTGCCCTTGTCCGCCGCCACCACCAGGTAGGGGTCGTCGCCGTCGCGGCAGACGACGCGGTCCGGGTGCACCGATTCGGCTGTGTCCGAACGGTTGTCGGTGACGTCGAGCAAACCGGAGATGAACTGCCGGTAGCAGTCCAGGCCGGTGGACGACGGATTGCGCACGACGAAACCGCCCTTGGCGCCCGCGGGCACGATCACGGCGTTCTTCACCGCCTGCGCCTTGACGAGTCCGAGGATCTCGGTGCGGTAGTCGTCGGGTCGGTCGGACCAGCGGAGGCCACCGCGCGAGACGGGTCCGTATCGCAGGTGCACACCCTCCATGTCCGGTGAATACACGAAGACCTCGTAGAACGGCCGCGGCCGCGGAAGCTCGTCGATCTCGCCGGAGCGGAATTTCAGCGACAGCTGGGGCCGCGCCGGACCGAGCGCTCCGTCTCGATAGAAGTTGGTGCGGGTCGTCGCCGAGACGAGATTCACGTACGCGCGCAGGATCCGGTCGGCGTCGAGGCCCTCGACCTCCTCGAGCAGTGATTCGACCGTGGCTCGGCGGGTTTCGACGTCGTCGGTGGAATGCCCGCGCGGATCGAAGTGCGCGTGGAACAGACCCACGAGCGCAGACGCGAACTCCGGGCGCGACAGCAGCACCGCCTCGATCCGGCCCTGGTCGTAGGGCAGAGCACTCTGCCGCAGAAAGCGTGCGTAGGCGCGCACGAGCACGACCTCCCGCCAGTCCAGGCCGGCGGCCAGCACCAGCACGTTGAACCGATCCGCCTCCGCCCGGCCCGACCACATCGCCCGAAACGTCTCCACGACGGCCTCGGGTTCGACGGACCCCGCGGCCATCGCGGACGCGACGAGCGGTCCCGCGGACACCCGGAAGTCGTAGAGCCGGCACACCAGACCGTCGGCGCGGCGGAATACGGACGTCCGCTGGTCGTCGACCTCGAGGTCGAGACTTCCGAGAAGGCGGAGCACCCGCTCGAGCGACACGGTCGAGCCGCCACTGTAGAGCGTGACCCGGAACTGCGGATTCTCACCGGTTCCGGCGGTGTCGACGTGCAGGTCGAAGGCGTCAGCGGTCAATCGGTCGAGGATGGCGACGTCGGGAACCGGCGGCCGATCCCGTTCTTCGACATAGCCTTCCGGCAAGGACGGGGCGAGCGTGGACGTAATCGAGCTCATAGATTCTCTCCGTTGAGATCCGGGCGCCGAGTGGTTGTCGTGGAAATGAGAAAGATCCGCCCCGCGGGCGCCATTGACCGCGGGACGGATCGAGTGTCGGGACACGGGTGTGTCGTCGGACGGGGTGTGTCAGGAGTTGCGGTGTGCGTCCGCGATGTCGAGAACCGAGTCGAGGATCGCAAGACCCTCACGGACCTCGGCCTCGGTGACGGTGCACGGCGGCACCGCGTGAATGCGGTTGAAGTTGGCGAAGGGCAGCAGTCCACTTGCCTTGCACGCCGCGATCACCTCGTTCATCGCCGGACTGGACGCACCGTACGGGGCGAGCGGTTCCTTCGTGGCACGGTCGGCGACGAGTTCGATCGCCCAGAACACGCCGAGCCCGCGGACTTCACCGATCGACGGGTGCCGGTCGGCGAGGCCACGCAGTCCGGGACCGAGAATCTCGCTACCGATCCGGGCCGCGTTCTCGACGATCCGCTCGTCCTCCATCGCAGTGATCGTCGCGACCGCGGCGGCCGTGGCCAGCGGATGTCCCGAGTAGGTGAGTCCGCCCGGATACGGCCGGTTCGCGAACGTCGCCGCGATCTTCTCGCTGATCGCGACACCGCCGAGCGGAACGTAACCGGAGTTGACGCCCTTCGCGAACGTGATCAGGTCGGGTACGACGCCGAAATGGTCGATCGCGAACCACTTTCCGGTCCGGCCGAACCCCGACATCACCTCGTCGGCGATGAACACGATGCCGTAGCGGTCGCAGATCTCGCGGACGCCCGCCATGTAGCCGGGCGGGGGCACCATGATCCCCGCGGTTCCGGGAACCGATTCGAGCACGATCGCCGCGATCGAGTTCGGCCCCTCGAGACGGATCAACTGATCGAGGTGCTCGAGCGCGCGCTCGGTTTCCTGCTGCTCGTTCTCCGAGTGGAACTGCGAGCGGTACAGGAACGGTCCGTGGAAGTGGACAACTCCGCTGTTGCCGTAGTCGTTGGGCCAGCGGCGCGGATCTCCGGTGAGGTTGATCGCGGTGTCCGTGCCACCGTGGTACGAGCGGTAGCGGGAGAGCACCTTGTACCGGCCGGTGTGCAGGCGGGCCATCCGCACGGCGTGCTCGTTGGCGTCGGCGCCACCGTTGGTGAAGAACACCTTGTTCAGATCGCCCGGCGTCCGTTCGGCGATCAGCCGCGCGGCCTCGGAGCGGGCGTCGTTCGCGTACTGAGGTGCGATGGTGCACAGCTTCGCGGCCTGGTCCTGAATGGCGGCAACGACTTTGGGGTGCTGGTGCCCGATGTTCGTGTTGACCAGCTGGGACGAGAAGTCCAGCATGCGGTTCCCGGCACCGTCCCACACGTATGAACCCTCGGACGCGAGGATCGTCATCGGTGTGATCTGCTCCTGCGCGGACCACGAGTGGAACACGTGCGCGCGGTCGAGCGCGTAGGTGCGCTCACCCTCGGCACGGGCCGCGTCGAGGGGCTGACCGGTGGGCAGGAGTTCCTGGGAGACTGTCGTCGTCATGACCGTGGGTCCTTTCCTGCTCAGTTGTTCTGGGGGAAGCCGAGGTTGATGCCACCGTGGCTCGGGTCGAGCCAGCGACTGGTGACGACCTTGCCGCGGGTGAAGAAGTGCACACCCTCGGCGCCGTGCGCGTGGGTGTCGCCGAATAGCGAGTTCTTCCAGCCACCGAAGGAGTAGTACGCCGTCGGGACGGGGATGGGGACGTTGATGCCGACCATGCCGACCTCGACCTCGTTCTGGAACCGCCGGGCCGCGCCGCCGTCGTTGGTGAAGATGGCGGTGCCGTTGCCGAACGGGCCGGAGTTGATGAGTTCCAGGGCCTCGTCGTAACTCTCGACGCGGATCACGGACAGGACGGGTCCGAAGATCTCGTCGGTGTAGACGGACATGTCGGTGGTGACGTGGTCGATCAGGGTCGGTCCGAGCCAGAACCCGTCCGCCCCACCGTCGGGCTGCACGGTCCGGCCGTCCACGACGATGGTGGCGCCGGCCGCCTCGCCGGCGTCGATGTAGGAGGCGACCTTGTCGCGGTGCACCTTCGTCACCAGCGGTCCCATATCGGAGTCCCTGGTGCCGTCGCCGATCTTCAACGTGTTGGTGCGCTCTTCGATCTTCGCGACCAACTCGTCGGCGATGTCCCCGACCGCAACCAGCGCGGAGATGGCCATGCAGCGTTCACCGGCGGAGCCGAAACCGGCGTTGACCATGGCGTCGGCCGCCAGATCCAGGTCGGCGTCCGGGAGGACGATGGCGTGGTTCTTCGCCCCACCCAAGGCCTGGACGCGCTTGCCGTGGGCGGTACCGGTGGCGTACACGTACTGGGCGATCGGGGTGGATCCCACGAAGCTGATGGCCTTGACGGCGGGGTTGGTGAGAAGTTCGTCGACGGAGGTTTTGTCACCCTGCAGGACGTTGAACACACCCGCGGGCAGTCCGGCTTCGGCCCAGAGTTCGGCCATCCAGATGGCGGCGGTCGGGTCCTTCTCCGAGGGCTTCAACACCACCGTGTTGCCGGCGGCGATGGCGACGGGGAAGAACCACATCGGGACCATCGCGGGGAAGTTGAAGGGGGAGATGATCGCGACCGGGCCCACGGGCTGGCGGATCGAATGCACGTCCACGTTCGTCGACGCGTTTTCGGTCATGCCGCCCTTGAGCAGGTGCGCAATGCCACAGGCGAATTCGACGACCTCCTGGCCGCGGGACACCTCACCAAGGGCGTCCGAGACAACCTTGCCGTGCTCAGAGGTGATGATCTCGGCGAGCTCACCCTTGCGCTCGTTGAGCAGTTCCCGGAACTTGAAGATGATCTGTGTCCGCTTGGCGAGGGAGGTGTCACGCCATCCGGGGAACGCCGCCGCAGCCGAGTCGATGACCGCGCGGGCGTCCCCGACACTGGCCAACGCGACCTCACCGGTGACGGCACCGGTCGCGGGGTTGGTGACCGGTGCGGTGTTCCCGCTCGTGCCGGCGAAGCTCTTGTTGTCGAACCAGTGCGAGATGATCCGGCCTTCGCCGGAGTGCGAGATCGTTCGGGTCTGCGCGGCGCCGTCGCTGTGTGTCATGAAATGGGTGTCCTTACCGAGAGAGCGGATACCGGGGCGATCCGCACGGATCGCGTGATGCCTCCACTCTGGTCCGTGAACCAGCCCCCAGACCCCGACGATCTGTATAGCAATCCGCCTTCTGATTTACACTGCGTAAATGCTGCCCACGATCGTAGACATCCTGGCGCTCCCGGTCGTCCAGGCCGGAACGCCGGAGGTGATCGGCGGCGGACCACTCGACCGGCCGGTGCGGTGGGTGCACGTCAGCGATCTACCCGACCTGTCGAACCTCCTCCAGGGCAGCGAACTCGTCCTCACCACCGGGCAACCCCTCGCGGACGACTCGTCGAGCGTGGAATACCTGGAAGGACTGGCCGCTGCGGGCGCGGCGGGACTCGTCGTCGAACTGGGTGTCCATGTCGACACCGTCCCGGACGGGGTGGCACGCGCGGCCGACCGACTGTCATTTCCCGTGATCGCGCTGCACCGTCAGATCAAGTTCGTCGAGGTCACCGAGGCAGTGCACCGGTCGATCGTCGCGGAGCAGTACGAGGAGGTCGCGTTCGCACGGCACGCCCACGAGGTCTTCACCGACCTCAGCATGAAGCGGGCGTCGCTCGGCGAGATCGTCGACGCCGCCGCCGGCATGCTCGGCGCCCCGATCGTGCTCGAAGACCTCAACCGGCAGGTGCTGGCGTTCGCGGCGCAGGGCATCGCGACGGCGGACCTTCTCGCCGAGTGGGAACGCCGGTCGCGGCTCACGCCCGTGTCGCATCAGACCGCGGTCGACGGTCCCGAGTCGTGGACGACGACGCCCGTCGGCGCACATCGTCAGGAATGGGGACGACTCGTCGCCCCCCGCCCCGTCGCCGCGGAAGGTCGCGCGCGGATGACCCTCGAACGCGCGGCCCAGGCGCTCGCACTGCATCGCATGGTCGAACAGGACCGGACCGCGCTCGAGCAGCAGGCCCAGAGCGGGCTCATCGACGAACTCCGCCGCGGACGCATCCAGGACGAGGCGGAGGCGACCGCACGCGCCCACGCACTCGGTCTCCGGCCTGCACTGACCTACCTGCCGATGACGGTCCGGGTAAGCGAAACCGCAAGCGCCGACCAGGTTCTGGCGCAACGACGCCGCGTCACCATGCTCGACGCCGTGCGTCACGCGGTCCGGACGTCGCGGCAGACGGCACTGACCGCGAACACCCGGGCCGGGCAGATCGACCTGCTCCTGTCCCATCCGCCGGCGTCCGCACCCGGTGCGCTGCCCGAACTCTGTCGGGCGATCCGCGCCGCACTCACCCGACTCGACGGCGTCCTGCACTGCACGATCGGCGTCGGCCCCGAATCGACCCGACTACTGGACGCCGCGGGCGGCCTCACGGAATCCGCGCACATCGCCGACGTCGCGCTGTCGTTGCCACCGGACGACAAGGCCTTTCACCGGGCAGCCGACATCCGGTTGCGCGGGCTCCTCGCCCTCATCCGGACCGATCCGCGGGTGCAGGCGTTCGCCGAAACCGAACTCCGCGGCTTGCTGGAGCATCGGGCGCGTCACGGCGGCGACAGCGTCGACGTCCTGCAAAGCTTCCTCGAAGTCGGCGGCAACAAGACGGAACTCGCGAAGCGGCTCCACCTCTCCCGACCCACGCTCTACGCGAAGCTGGCCACGATCGAGCGCCTGCTCGGTGTCGACCTCGACGACGCCGAGTCCCGGACGTCGCTGCACACGGCGATGCTGATCCTGCAGCTCCGCCGCCCGTGAGTACTTATTAACCGCCCGACGTTAATAAGTACTCACGGGGCGGAGCCACTGGCCGAACATCGTTCGACGAGAACGTCCCCGGTACGGCCGCGTTCGAATTGTCGCATGCCGTGGCGGCAATTTTGAGAATTATCTTCAGAACTGTTGGCATGAATGATCGCTTTCTTCACTATTGGCACCTACCAATCGAATTTCCAACAGCACGGAGCTCTCATGAAGATCGGCATCCCCCGCGAAATCAAGAACCACGAATACCGCGTGGCCATCAGCCCCGCCGGTGTCCACGAACTCGTCGGCCGCGGCCACGACGTGATCATCGAAGCCGGTGCCGGCGTCGGATCATCCTTCGCCGACGCGGACTTCAAAGCCGCAGGCGCCCAGATCCTCTCGACCGCCGACCAGGTCTGGGAGAGCACCGACCTGCTGCTCAAGGTCAAGGAACCCATCGCCGAGGAATACGCCCGACTGCGCCAGGACCAGGTCCTGTTCACCTACCTGCACCTCGCCGCATCCAAGGACTGCACCGACGCACTGCTGGCGTCGAAGACCACCTCCATCGCCTACGAAACCGTCGTCGGCGCCGACGGGTCCCTGCCCCTGTTGGCCCCGATGAGCGAGGTCGCCGGACGCCTCGCCCCGCAAGCCGGCGCCTACCACCTCATGCGCCAGGGCGGCGGCCGCGGCGTCCTCATGGGCGGCGTCCCCGGCGTACGCCCCGCCAAGGTCGTCGTCATCGGCGCCGGCGTCTCCGGCAAGAACGCCATCGCCGTCGCCTACGGCATGCACGCCGACGTCACCGTCCTCGACCTGTCCATCGCGCGCCTCCGCGAAATCGACGCCCAGTACCACGGCCAGGTCAAGACCATCACCTCCAACACCCTCGAACTCGAGCAGGCCGTCCTCGACGCCGACCTGGTCATCGGCGCCGTCCTCGTCCCCGGCGCCAAGGCCCCCACACTCGTCTCCAACAACCTGGTCTCGCGGATGAAGCCCGGTTCGGTGCTCGTCGACATCGCCATCGACCAGGGCGGCTGCTTCGAGGACTCGAAGCCCACCACCCACGCCGAACCCACGTACCAGGTCCACGACTCGGTGTTCTACTGCGTCGCCAACATGCCCGGCGCCGTCCCCCGCACCTCCACCTACGCCCTCACCAACGCGACCCTGCCGTACGTCGTCGCCCTCGCCGACAAGGGCTGGAAGGAAGCCACCGCCACCGTCCCCGGCCTCGCCGAGGGACTGTCCACCCACGACGGCAAGCTGTTGTCCACCGAAGTCGCTGCCGCGCACGGCTACCCGGTCGCAACACTGCCCGCCTGAGCAAGGCTAGGCGCCGAGCCCGAACGCGACGAGGAACCCGAGCGCGGTGGACAGCCCGACCCACCACCCTCCTTCCCGGTAGGCCTCGGGCATCAGCGAGTCCGCGAGCACGGCGATGGTCGCACCACCGGCGAACGCCTGGATGGTCGCGATGGTGCCGTCGGAGATGGTGTCGGACACGGCGTCGGCACCGATCACCACCAGCACCAGCAGAACGGCGGTGGCCACCCACACCGACAGGGCGCGACCGCGGCTGAAGTGCGGCTGTGACCGCATGGACGCCGCGCCCGCGACCGCCTCGGGCACGTTTCCGACCGCGACGGCGACGAGCAGCACGACCCCGCCTGCGCTGCTGATCGTCACGCCGAGGGCGGTGTTCTCGGGGATGCCGTCGAGCAGTGCGCCGAGCATCAACGCCCAGCCGAGGGCGCCGGCACCGAGTTTCTTCTCGATGAGCCGGTCGGCGACCACGTAGACGAGTGCCCCCGCGAACAGGGCCGCGCCTGCCGTCCAGATCCCTTCGGTCTCGAACGCGGGCTGGAACAGTTCGGTGGACACGGCGGCCACCATCGTTCCCGCACCGAACGCCATGAGTGCCGCGAGGACCGGCCGCGGCAGGTCGTAGCGGAGGCCGATGACGGCACCGATCAGCAGGGGTACGGCCGTGCCGAGGCCGTACAGAGTCGCGGTCAACATGGTCGAGAGCGTATCCAGACGACGCGTGGATGCGGGACAATCGGACGATGGCTTGGCTCGAGGTCGTGCGCACCGGACCGTTCACCACCGTGCAGGATCGCGGCCGCCCCGGGTACGCGTCCATCGGCGTCGGCGAGTCGGGTGCCGCCGACCGCGAGGCGCACGACAGCGCAAACAGGTTGGTGGGCAACCACTCCGACGCAGCCACCCTGGAGGTCACACTCGGTGGGCTCGCGGTGCGGGCGGCCGGGACCGTCTCCGTCGCCGTCACGGGCGCCCGCAACCCCGTCACCGTCAATGCCAAACCCCGACCCGACTACACGATGCTGCACCTGAACACCGGCGACCTGCTGGAGATCGCATTCGCGCCGGAGGGGCTGCGCAGTTACGTCGCGGTGCGCGGAGGTTTCGACGTGCCCGCGGTGATGGGCAGCCGGTCCACCGACACGCTGTCGGGCCTCGGCCCCGATCCCGTCGCCGAGGGTGACCGGTTGCTCGTCGGCGCGGATGCCGGCGACTGGCCCGCCGACGAGATCATCCCGCCACCCGTCGCATCCGAGGATCCGATGACGATGCGTGTCCGGCTCGGACCGCGGGACGACTGGTTCACACCGGCATCCGTCGACGCCCTTCTCCGCGAGACGTGGACGGTCAGTTCCGATACCAACCGGGTGGGGGCGCGACTCGAGGGCCCGGGCGCGCTGCACCGGTCCGTGCGGGACGAGATGCCGAGCGAGGCCATGGTGGCGGGCGCCCTGCAGGTGCCGCCGAACGGTCAGCCGATCCTGTTCCTCGCCGACCATCCGGTGACGGGCGGCTACCCGGTGATCGCCGTGGTCGCCGAGGCCGACCTGCCGCGGGCCGCGCAGTTGCGGCCCGGGCACCGGGTGCGGTTCCACCGCGCAGTGGCGTCGCCGCTCCCGAGGTGACTGGATTCAGCTCCGGCGGCGGGCGGGAACCTAGCTCCGGCGGCGCCGGGCGATGTCGGCGAGCACGACACCCGCGGCGACGGACGCGTTGAGCGATTCGACGGGGCCTGCCATCGGGATGCTGAGGATGGCGTCGCAGTTCTCGCGCACCAGACGCGACAGTCCCTTGCCCTCGGAGCCGACCACGACGACCACGGGGCCGCTGCCGTCGAACTCGTCGAGCGTGGTGTCGCCACCCGCGTCGAGCCCGACCACCTGGACGCCCTTGGACGCCCAATCCTTCAGCGTGCGAGTGAGGTTGGTGGCGCGGGCGATCGGCAGACGCGCTGCGGCACCGGCGCTGGTGCGCCACGCCACCGCGGTGACCGAGGCACTGCGGCGCTCGGGGATGACCACACCGTGACCACCGAACGCGGCCACCGACCGGACGACGGCACCGAGGTTGCGGGGGTCGGTGATGTTGTCGAGGGCCACGAGCAGCGGCGCCTCCTGGTGCTTGCGGGCTTCCGCGATCAGGTCGTCGGGGTGCGCGTAGCGGTACGGCGGCACCTGCAACGCGATGCCCTGGTGCATGCCGTTGGCACTGAGCCGGTCGAGATCGGTGCGGGGAACCTCGAGGATGGAGATGCCCGCGTCGGCCGCCCGCTGGACGGATTCCTTCAGACGGTCGTCGCTCTCGGTCCCGACCGCGACGTACAGCGCGGTCGCGGGGACACCGGCGCGCAGGCACTCGACGACGGGGTTGCGGCCCAGCACGTTCTCGGGACCGTCGACCGCCTTGCGGCCTGCGGTCTGACGTCCGCGGCCCGGCTGCTTCTCGGCGTCCCGGGCGGCGCGGGCGGCACGCTTGGCGGCGGGGTGCTTGGTGCGGGCCTCCGCGGGCGGCGTGGCGCCGCGGCCTTCCAGCCCCTTGCGCCGCTGGCCACCGGAACCGGCGACCTGTCCCTTCTTGGTGCCGGCTTTGCGGATGGCTCCGCGCCTACTCGAATTTCCAGCCATTACTACTGTCCTGCCTTGAGAGACCACTCGGGCCCGTTGGGGGTATCGGTGACCTCGATGCCCGCCCGGATGAGACGGTCACGCACCTCGTCGGCCACAGCCCAGTTCTTCTCGGCGCGGGCAGTCTGCCTGCGCTCGAGTTCGGCCCGGACCAGAACGTCCAGGGCATCGGTTGCCGCGGACGCGTCCGCGGTCTCCTGAGTCCAGTGTTCGTCGAGCGGGTCGACGCCGAGGATTCCGAGCATGGCCCGGACCTGCGACGCGATCGCCCGCGCCCCCTCGAGGTCTCCCCCGTCGAGCGCGATGTTGCCCTCGCGGACCTTGCCGTGCACCTCGGCGAGTGCGGCGGGGACGGCGAGGTCGTCGTCGAGCGCGCGGGCGAATGCGTCCGTCCACCGGCCGACCTCGACCTCACCGGCGCGCTCCTGCGTGCGCGTGACGAACGATTCGATGCGGCGGTACGCGGCCGCGCCCTCGTCGAGCGC
Source organism: Rhodococcus pseudokoreensis (assembly GCF_017068395.1). Taxonomy (NCBI): domain Bacteria; kingdom Bacillati; phylum Actinomycetota; class Actinomycetes; order Mycobacteriales; family Nocardiaceae; genus Rhodococcus; species Rhodococcus pseudokoreensis. Next base: position 3,443,375 of record NZ_CP070619.1, read on the forward strand.
GGTGTCGGAGTACTCGAGCATCGACCGGTAGTGGGCGCTGCCCAGGTAGTACCGAAGCTCTTGCGGCCGAACCTTTTTCAGCACGTTCGGCACCGAGAGAACGTTACCGAGCGACTTCGACATCTTCTCGCCACCCATGGTGACCCAGCCGTTGTGCAGCCAGTACTGCGCGAAGTCGTCGCCGGCGCACTTGGCCTGCGCGATCTCGTTCTCGTGGTGCGGGAACACCAGGTCCAGGCCACCGCAGTGGATGTCGAACGCACCCCCGAGATAGAACTCGGCCATCGCGGAGCACTCGAGGTGCCAGCCCGGCCTGCCGCGGCCCCACGGCGTCGGCCACGACGGCTCGCCCGGCTTCTCCGCCTTCCACAGCGTGAAGTCGCGGGGGTCGCGCTTGCATTCGCCGGCGCTCTCGCCCTGGTGCACGTCGTCGAGTTTGTGCCCGGACAGGCTGCCGTACTGCGGGTAGCTGCGGACGTCGAAGTAGACGTCGCCGCCCGCCGCGTACGCGTGGCCGTTGTCGATGAGGCGCTGCATCATCTCGACCATCTGCGTGATGTGCCCGGTGGCGCGCGGCTCGACGGACGGCGGCAGCACACCCAGTTGCTGGTAGGCCCACGTGAAGGACCGCTCGAACGTGGCGGCCCACTCCCACCACGGCCTGCCCGCCTCGGCGGCCTTGTTCAGGATCTTGTCTTCGATGTCCGTGACGTTGCGGACGAACGCCACGTCGTAGTCGTGGGCGAGCAGCCAGCGTCGCAGCACGTCGAAGGCGACGCCGCTGCGTACGTGGCCGATATGGGGGTCGCCCTGCACCGTGGCGCCACACAGGTACACCGATGCGTGTCCAGGGGCCAGCGGAGCGAAGTCACGCAAGGCCCGCGTCTCGGTGTCGAATAGGCGCAGGGTCACGACCAGCGATCCTACCTGGCGCTTCGATCGGGAATGACCAATGCGGTGGCCATCGCGGCGATCCCCTCGCCGCGGCCGGTGAGACCGAGCCCGTCCGTGGTGGTCGCGGACACCGAAACCGGGGCTCCGAGAATGTCGCTCAGCACCTTCTGGGCCTCGTTCCGGCGCGGTCCGATCTTCGGCCGGTTCCCGATCACCTGGACCGCTGCGTTGGCGACACCGAAGTCGTCCTCTTCCAGAAGCCGGCGGACCTCCGCGAGCATCGCGGCGCCGCTCACCCCGGACCATTCGGGCCTGCCGGTTCCGAAGACGGAGCCGAGATCGCCGAGGCCGGCGGCGGAGAGCAGGGCGTCGCAGAGTGCGTGGACGGCGACGTCGCCGTCGGAGTGACCCGCGCAGCCGTTCTCGTCCTCGAACAGCAGGCCCGCCATCCAGCACGGCCGTCCCTGCTCGATCGGGTGGACGTCCGTCCCGATTCCGACTCGCACTAGTGCGCTCCCTCTTCCACCAGCGCGCGGGCCAGCACGAGGTCCAGCGGCGTGGTGATCTTGAATGCTGTGGGTTCTCCGACGATGCTGCGGACGCGTTCGCCGAGCCGTTCCACCAGGCCGGCGTCGTCGGTGGCAATGCCGTCGGCGGCGGCGTACGCGCGGCGGAGCAGTTCCGCGGTGAAACCCTGCGGCGTCTGCACGGCCCGCAGTTCGGACCGCTCGGGGGTGCCGGTGACCGCGCCGAGAACGTCGACGGTCTTGATGGTGTCCGCGACCGGGAGGACGGGGATGACGGCGCTGCGGCCGCACCGCAGTTCCGCGACCACTCGCGCGATGAGCGACGGCGGCGTCAGAGCGCGAGCGGCGTCGTGCACGAGGACGTATTCGGCGTCGTCCGCGACGGCGAGTCCGGCGCGAACCGAATCGGTCCGCTCGCTTCCACCCGCCACGACGGTGACGCCACCGGGGAGGAGGCTGCGCGTCGACTCGACGAGTTCCTCCGGCACGATCACGACGACGCGGTCGACAGCCCCCGACTGCAGGAGCCCGTCGACCGCGCGTGTCAGCATGGTCGTCCCACCGAGATCAACGAATGCCTTGGGCGTGTTCTCGCCCAAACGCACTCCCTGACCTGCGGCGGGAACCAGCGCGACTACAGGACCTGTTGCCTCGGCCACTGCGTGAATCGCGACTGTCTAGGACGCGGCCGCGAGGACCTCGTCGAGGATGGTCTCGGCCTTGTCGCTGTCGGTGCCTTCGGCCAGCGCGAGTTCGCCGACGAGAATCTGCCGCGCCTTCGCGAGCATGCGCTTCTCTCCCGCGGACAGGCCGCGGTCCTGCTCACGACGCCACAGGTCACGAACGACCTCGGCGACCTTGTTGACGTCACCGGACGCGAGCTTTTCGAGATTCGCCTTGTAGCGGCGTGACCAGTTGGTGGGTTCTTCGGTGTGCGGAGCCCGCAGTACCTGGAAGACCTTGTCGAGACCTTCCTGGCCGACGACGTCGCGTACGCCCACGTACTCTGCGTTGTCTGCGGGAACCCGTACGGTGAGATCGCCCTGAGCAACCTTGAGAACGAGATATTCCTTCTGCTCACCCTTGATGGTGCGGGTTTCAATAGCTTCGATCAGCGCCGCACCGTGATGGGGGTATACGACGGTGTCTCCGACCTTAAAAATCATCTGTCCCGTGCCCCTTTCGATCATTCGAGTTTAACACGTGTCCGGATCCTGGTCGCATCAACGGTGCAGGTCAGGGGCATCATGGCCTGACCCTAGGGGTTGACAGGTGTCCCGATACGTGCATTCCGGACACCCCGATGAGGCCGTTCTCCGGCGCCGAAACCGCACGCAGACAACCATTGTGAGTACCCAGCGAGCAGGCCACGCGGAGGAACTACTACTCTGCCTAGTTGAAGTGCGAACCTGACACCGGAGGACAACTCGTGACTGCTCTCGACAAGTCGACTCGCCGAGTCGCTACCGCCGTCGCTCTCGCTGCCGGCGCAGCCCTCGCGCTGTCCGCGTGCAGTGCGGGCCAGATCACCCAGACGTCGAGTCAGGTCGCCGCGGTCAACGGCAACAGCGCGGAGTCCGGGTCGATCGCCCTGCGCAACGTGCACGTCGTCTACCCCAACTCCGCCGAGTACAGCCTCGAGCCGGGGAGCAACGCCGTCCTGGCGTTCACCGCGATCAACAACAACGAGGACACCCCGGACAAGCTGACCCGCATCAGCACCGACTTCGCGGGGTCCGTCACGCTCGGCGAGAAGTCCGGCGGACTCGAGATCCCGCCGCAGAGCGCGCTCGTCGCCGGTCTGCCGGTCGGGGACGCCGAAGCAAGCGCGGACGCCGCAGCCGAGACGGACGAGATCGCCGACGCGCCGACCGACGTCGTCCTGGTGACGCTGAACAGCCTGAAGGAGGGCGTCCGCCCGGGCCTCACCTTCCCCGTCACGTTCGCGTTCGAGAAGGCCGGAGACATCACCGTGTCCGTGCCCGTCGACGCGGGCCACGAGACCGAGCGGCACGTCTCCGACAAGTCGGCAGGCACCGAGGCCGAGGGCGGCGGACACTAACAGCCGGCCCGGGTCCGCTGTCGGACCCGATACCTAGGCTGGCCCGGTGGCCAAACTCAAATCCAGCTTCCGCTGCTCGTCGTGCCAGTGCACGGTTCCCAAATGGGTCGGGCGGTGCCCCGAGTGCGGTAGCTGGGGCTCGATGGACGAGGCCCCGATCGTCGCGTCCGTCGCGAGCAGGCCGGGCGCCTCGCTCGCGAAAGCGGGGGCCGGAGCCGTCCTTCCGTCCACCCCGGCCACTCCGATCACGAAGATCGACAGCACGTCCACCCGCGCCAAGCCCACCGGCATCGACGAACTCGACCGTGTTCTCGGCGGCGGCGTGGTGCCCGGATCCGTCGTCCTCCTCGCCGGCGAACCCGGCGTCGGCAAGTCGACCCTGCTCCTCGAAGTGGTCCACCAGTGGGCCCGCCGCGGCCCGGACGACCGGTCCCTCTACGTCACCGGTGAGGAATCCGCCGGGCAGGTGCGACTGCGGGCCGACCGCACCGGCGCCGTCCACGAGCGGGTGTACCTCGCCGCCGAATCCGACCTCGCGACCATCCTCGGCCACGTCGAGCAGGTGCGTCCCACCCTGCTGATCGTCGACTCCGTGCAGACCATGCTGGCCGCGGACGTCGACGGCGTGGTCGGCGGCGTCACCCAGGTGAAGGCCGTCACCAGCGCCCTCACTTCCCTCGCGAAGGCCAGCGGGGTGCCGGTGCTCCTCATCGGCCACGTCACCAAGGACGGTGCGGTCGCCGGCCCGCGATCACTCGAGCATCTCGTCGACGTGGTGCTGCACTTCGAGGGCGACAAGCATTCGACGCTGCGGATGGTGCGCGGCGTCAAGAACCGGTTCGGTGCCGCCGACGAGGTCGGTTGCTTCGAACTGCGCGAAGACGGCATCGCCGGCATCAGCGACCCGTCCGGACTGTTCCTCCACCACCGCGCCGAGGCCGTTCCCGGAACCGCCGTCACCGTCATGATGGACGGCAAACGGCCCCTCCTCGGTGAGGTGCAGGCCCTCGTCGCCGCGACGTCCATGCCCGCACCCCGCCGCGCCGTGAGCGGACTCGACAGCGCCCGGGTGGCCATGGTCCTGGCCGTGCTCGACCGCCGGTGCGGGGTGCCGATCGCGAAGAACGACGTCTACGCGGCCACCGTCGGCGGGATGCGGATGACCGAGCCGTCCGCCGACCTGGCACTGGCGCTCGCCGTCGCGTCCGCGGTGAGGGACCGTCCCGTTCCCGACGGGCTCGTGATCCTCGGCGAAGTGGGACTGGCCGGCGAGGTGCGCCGGGTGCCCGGCGTCGGGCGCAGGCTCGCCGAGGCGCACCGCCTCGGATTCACCCGCGCCATCGTTCCCCTCGACTCCGGGGCGGCGCCGAAGGGCATGAAGATCACCGAGGTCGGGAACCTGGCAGCGGCGATCGCGTCGCTGCGGTAGTACTGCTCAGATCGACGACGTTCCGAACGGGCGTTCCGGCACACCGTCCACGAAGTCCTTCGTCTTCTCGAAGTGTTCGGCCGTGACGGTGAGGAACAGACCCCGCGACGTCGCCACCACCACGTCCGGGTCCGCCGTGGGCCCCTCGACGATGCGCGCCTCGGCGCTCGTGTACACCTTGCGGCGGATCGACCCGTCGACCCGCGCGTGGAATTCGAGGACGGAACCCAGCGGGATGGGCCTGGCGAAGTCGATCTCGAGATGCCCGGTGACCACCGGTCCGTCGACGATCGACCGGCACACCATGCCCTGCGCCTCGTCGAACGCCGTCGAGAGGATGCCGCCGTGGATCACCCCCGGACCGCCCTGGTAGCGGGGTGCCACCTCGAGGCGCCCCCACACATCGAGACCGTCCCCGGCGGTGAAGCTCATCGACATCCCGGCGGGCGACTGGTCTCCGCACCCGAAGCACCTCGACCAGTGGTGCGGCACCGGCTGACCTGCGGCGGGAAAGCTGTCGACCAGTCCGGGCAGGGTCAGGTCGTCGGGCAAAGTCCAGGTACCACTCATGGATAGGTAATCTAAACGCGGGTCCGGACGTGTTTTCGCGGCGGTCCCCGACAAGTGACGTCTACCTCAGCGGGAGTATTGCGCGATGAACGATGCCGAGTCGTCGTCTGCACTGCGCGAAACGATTGCCCGGCTGGCTCCCGGAACTGCACTTCGCGACGGTCTGGAACGCATTCTGCGCGGCCGCACGGGCGCATTGATCGTCCTCGGTTACGACGAGCAGATGGAAGAGATCTGCGACGGCGGCTTCGAGCTCGACGTGGAGTTCGCCCCGACCCGCCTGCGTGAGCTGTCGAAGATGGACGGCGCCGTGGTCCTGTCCACCGACGGGTCCCGCATCGTGCGCGCCAACGTCCAGCTGGTGCCCGACCACAAGATTCCGACCGTCGAGTCCGGCACCCGTCACCGCGCCGCCGAGCGGACGGCCATGCAGACCGGGTACCCGGTGGTGTCGGTCAGCCAGTCGATGAGCATCGTCAGCGTGTACGTCGGCGGCATCCGGCACGTCATCGACGGGTCCGCGACGATCCTGTCGCGCGCCAATCAGGCGGTGGCCACGCTCGAGCGGTACAAGGCGCGGCTCGACGAGGTGACCCGCCAGCTGTCGGTGGTGGAGATCGAGGATTTCGTCACGCTCCGCGACGCCCTGACCGTGGTGCAGCGCCTGGAGATGGTGCGGCGCGTGTCCGTCGAGATCGAGCAGGACGTGCTCGAACTCGGGACGGACGGGCGGCAGCTCGCACTGCAACTCGAGGAACTCGTCGGCGACAACGACGTGGCGAGGGAACTCATCGTGCGCGACTATCTGGCCGGTTCCGGCCCGGCGCCCGCCGAGGACGTCGAAAAGTCGCTCACCGCGCTCGACAGGATCACGGACGCAGACCTTCTCGACCTCACGACGCTGGCGCGGGCATTCGGCTACCCGGGCACCATCGAGGCGCTCGAGGCCCCGATGAGCCCCCGCGGCTACCGCGTCCTCACCCGCGTTCCCCGGTTGCAGTTCAACCAGATTCACCGGCTCGTCGGCTCGTTCGGAACTCTGCAGTCGCTGCTGGCCGCGACGGCGGCCGACCTGCAGTCGGTGGAGGGGATCGGCGGGCTGTGGGCGCGCCACATCCGCGAGGGCCTGTCCCGGCTCGCCGAGACGTCGATCTCCGGCCCGTACGACTAGCCCGTACGACTAGTAGGACAACCGCAGCGCGTCCAGTCGGGTGCGGATGGTCAGTGCGCGCGCGAGTTGCGGTCGGTCGCTGCCGCTCCGGACACCCGAGCCGTCGGCGCCGAGACGGTCGATCACCTCGTCGGCCCATGCCGCGTCTTCGGCGGACGGGCTCAGCTCGCGATTGACGTCGCCGGTGTGCGCGGCGTGCATGCAGAGCTTTCCGGACATCCCCATCGACCGCGTGACGGCCAGGGCCTCGACCCGGGTGTCGCGATCGTCGGCGAGCGTGGGTCCGTCGATCGGCGCCGCGATCCCGGCGGCGGCGCTCGCGACGACGAGACGTCCGCGGGCGTAGGCGAGCGCGTCCGGCTCGGCGCCCGCACCCGTGTCCCGTCGGAAATCGCCGCTACCGAAGGCCAATCGCAGCGTGGCGGGCTCGGACGCGATGTCGTACGCGAATTCGATGCCGCGCGCCGACTCGACGAGGGCGAGCACGGGAACCGCCGCGCCGAGCCGGACGGACGTATCCCGGACCTGTTGCCCGGATTCGCTTTTCGCCAGCATGACGCCCTGCAGTCCGGCAAGTCCGCGGAGCGCGTCCACGTCGGCCGACCAGTCGTCGGTGGTCGCGGCGTTGATCCGGACCCAGGCGGCGCCGTCACCGGACAACCACTCGGCGACCGACCGCCGGGCGCCTGATCGTTCCGCAGTGACCACACCGTCCTCGAGGTCGAGGATGACGGCGTCGGCGTCGCTGCGGTCGGCGAGGTCGAAATCCTCGGTCCGCGAAGCGGATACCAGGAGCCACGATCGTGCGTGCCGAGCGTCGAGGGGATTCGCTGTGAGAATGATTCCGGTCCTTACTGTCGATCGTCCGGGCCGGCTTCTCCGACCACGGATTCCAGTGCGACCCGCACCGCGTCCAGGTGTTCGGCCATGGCGCGGGCGGCCTTGTCGTAGCTTCCGGATGCGATGCCGTCCACGATCCGGTCGTGCTCGTCGTTCGACTTCTGCTGCCGGCCCGCAACCAGATTCAGCGTTTCCGACTGCCGGGTGAGGGCTTCGCGGATGTCGACGATGACGGATTCGAACACGCGGTTCCGGCTCGTCCGGGCGATGAACGCGTGGAACTGCGCATCCAGCGACACCCACACGAGCGGGTCGTCCTCGTCCCGCATCTGATCCACCAGGCCGCGCAGGGCAGCCAGGTCCTCGGCGGTGTGCCGCTGCGCCGCCCATCCGGCGGCCGGAATCTCCACGTGCGGGCGGGCCTCGACGAGTTCGTTGGCCGCGTAGTTCCCGAAGTCGAGGTCGCGGGCGATCGAATCGCTGACGACGAACGTCCCGAGGCCCGACTTCGTCTCCGTGAGTCCGAGCGCGTGGCAGGACCGCAGGGCCTCCCGGATCACCGACCGGCTGACGCCGTGCCGCGCCGCGAGGGACGCTTCGGACGGAAGTCGTTCACCGACCGACAGCTCACCCGAGGTGATCGCGTCCCGAAGATCCGCGAGGACGGCCTCGGCGGCACTGACCCGCGCCGTGACAGGGCGCCTGGCTGCCCAGCTGTCTGACAGGTTCATGGGGATATTCTGCTCACGCCTCGGCGGCGACGTCAACACGGCGCGAGTCCCGGGTTGACGACTGCGAGTGAGCGAGGTAACAATTGCACCTGTCTGACAGCCTGGCAGGTGGATAGCCGGGTGGCTCGACCGAGAATCTACCCTCTTCGAGCAGCAGACTCCGTCCACCGCATCCGTGCAGAGCAACAGCGCGCGAATCCCCGTGAGGAATTGATCAAGTGCTCGAAACGCGAACAGAACACGATCTGCTCGGCGACCGCCAAGTGCCTGCGGATTCCTACTGGGGAATCCACACGCTGCGGGCCGTCGAGAACTTCCCGATCACCGGCCGCACGATCTCCACGAACCCCTACCTGATCCGCGGACTCGCGTACGTCAAATGGGCCGCGGCGAGCGCCAACGAGAAACTCGGGATCCTCGACCACCACCGCGCCGACGCGATCGGGCAGGCATGCCGGGAGATCGTCGACGGCCGCTGGCACGAGCAGTTCGTCGTCGACGTCATCCAGGGTGGCGCCGGAACGTCGACCAACATGAACGCCAACGAGGTGATCGCCAACCGGGCGCTCGAGATCCTCGGCCACGGACGCGGTGAATACGGGGAACTCCACCCCAATGAGCACGTGAACCTCAGTCAGTCGACCAACGACGTCTATCCCACGGCGGTCAACATCGCGACGATCTTCGCGATCGACGACCTCCTCGACGCGCTGCGGGTCCTGCAGGACGCGTTCGCGACCAAGGCCGTGGAGTTCGCCGACACCGTGAAGATGGGGCGCACCCAACTCCAGGACGCGGTACCGATGACACTCGGCCAGGAGTTCGCCACCTACTCGGTGATGATCGACGAGGACCGCGCCCGCCTCGGCGAGGCCGCGCTTCTCGTCCACGAGATCAACCTCGGCGCCACCGCGATCGGTACGGGCCTGAACGCACCCGCGGGCTATGCGGAGGCCGCGTGCGACACGCTGCGGGACCTCACCGGACTCCCCCTCGTCCTGGCCACGGACCTCGTCGAGGCCACCCAGGACGTCGGTCAGTTCGTCCACCTCTCCGGCGTGCTCAAGCGGATCGCCGTCAAGCTGTCCAAGGTGTGCAACGACCTCCGTCTGCTGTCGTCGGGACCGCGCGCGGGACTGAACGAGATCAACCTCCCACCGGTACAGGCCGGTTCGTCGATCATGCCCGGCAAGGTCAATCCGGTGATCCCGGAAGTCCTCAACCAGGTGGCCTACGAGGTCATCGGCAACGACGTCACCATCACGATGGCCGCCGAATCGGGCCAGCTCCAGCTCAACGCGTTCGAGCCGATCATCGTGCACTCCCTGTCCGAGGGAATGCGCCACCTCGGCGCCGCCTGCCGGATCCTCGCCGACCGCTGCGTGCTCGGCATCACGGCCAACACCGATCTGCTGCGCGCCCGCGTCGAGGACTCCATCGGGCTCGTCACCGCCCTCAACCCGTACATCGGGTACACCGCGTCGACCCGGATCGCGCAGGAGGCGCTGATCACCGGCCGCAGGGTCGCCGACCTCGTGATCGAGGCGGGACTGCTCGACCGGGACGAACTCGACCGGCTCCTGAGCCCCGAGCATCTCGCCAACCTGAGAGCGTCCGGTTCGCCACGGCAGACACCCGTCGCGGCGACCGCGGAGGTGGTCTCGTGACGATCGAGAAGGACGACACTTCGGGAGACATCTTCGTCGAGGAAGACCTCGGCTACCGGAAAGCGCTCGGCCCGAGACAAATCCAGATGATCGCGATCGGCGGAGCGATCGGCACCGGACTGTTCATGGGCGCGGGCGGACGCCTACAGCAGGCCGGGCCCGCACTCGTCCTCGTCTACGCGCTCTGCGGGTTCTTCGCGTTCCTGATCCTGCGGGCCCTCGGCGAACTCGTCATGCACCGGCCCACCTCCGGGTCGTTCGTGTCGTACTCCCGTGAATTCTTCGGCGAGAAGATGGCCTTCGCCGCGGGCTGGCTGTACTGGATGAACTGGGCGATGACGGCCGTCGTCGACGTCACCGCCGTCGCGCTGTACATGAATTTCTTCAAGAAGTACTGGGCACCGCTCGGGAACGTCGACCAATGGGTCTTCGCCCTGGCCGCCGTCGTCCTCGTCCTCGGGCTGAACCTCGTGTCAGTCAAGGTGTTCGGCGAGCTGGAATTCTGGTTCGCGCTCATCAAGGTCGTCGCCCTGGCCGCGTTCCTCGGCTTCGGAATCTACTTCGTGCTGTTCGGAACGCCGATCGAAGGCCACAGCTCGGGCTTCAGCATGATCGCCGACAACGGCGGACTCTTCCCCAACGGCGTGCTGCCCGCCGTCGTGGTGATCCAGGGCGTCGTCTTCGCGTACGCCTCGATCGAACTCGTGGGCACCACGGCCGGCGAGACGAAGAACCCACAGAAGGTCATCCCCAAGGCGATCAACACGGTCATCATCCGGATCCTCGTCTTCTACGTCGGATCCGTGCTGCTGCTGTCGCTGCTGCTCCCGTACACCGAGTACCACGCCGGCGAAAGCCCGTTCGTCACGTTCTTCGGCTCCATCAACGTGCAGGGCGCCGACGCGATCATGAACCTCGTGGTGCTCACAGCCGCGCTGTCGTCGCTCAATGCCGGCCTGTACTCCACCGGGCGAATCCTGCATTCGATGGCCATGGCCGGGTCGGCGCCGTCGTTCGCCGCCCGGATGAACAAGGCCGGAGTGCCGTACGGCGGCATCGCCCTCACCGGATTCGTCATCCTGCTGGGCGTGGGACTCAACGCCGTCGTTCCCACGCAGGCATTCGAGATCGTCCTGAACCTCGCCGCACTCGGGATCATCAGCGCCTGGGCCGTCATCGTGCTGTGCCAGCTGAAACTGTGGAAACTCGCTAAGGACGGCACCCTCACCCGGCCCGGTTTCCGGATGTTCGGCGCCCCCTACACCGGGCTCCTGACGCTGGTCTTCCTCGGATGCGTCGTCATACTGATGGCATTCGATCACCCCGTCGGGACCTGGACCGTCGGGTCCATCGCGATCATCGCCCCGCTGCTGGTGATCGGGTGGTACGGCGCGAGGAACCGCATCCGGACCCTGGCCTCGGACCGCCCCAACGCCTAGCAAGAAAGGACAACAGTGCCGAAAGTCGCCGTCGTCACCACCGGAGGCACCATCGCCAGCAGGCGGGACGGGCAAGGTGTCAGCAGGCCGGTGGTCGCAGGCTCCGACCTGCTGGCCGGTTCCGGGACCGGGACGGAACTCCGCGTCGTCGACGTGATGTCGAAGGACAGTTCGAGCATGACGTTCGCCGACATGGATCTGGTCCGCGACGCCGTCACCTCGGAACTGCGCGACCCCGATCTGGACGCGGTGGTCGTGCTGCACGGAACCGACACCATGGAGGAGACCGCGTTCCTGGTCGACCTCCACCACACCGACCCGCGGCCGGTGGTCTTCACGGGTGCGCAACGCACCTTCGACCATCCGGAATCCGACGCCCGGACCAACCTGGCCGATGCGATCGCCGCGGGAACGGACCCCGCCCTGCGCGGAGCGGGTGTCCTCATCGCGTTCGGAGGCGCCGTGCACCGGGCGTCGGGGACACGTAAGGCGGACACGACGTCCCTCGACGCGTTCCGGTCCGTCCACCCCGACTCTGTCCAACCCACCGGCGATCTCCGGCGGCAACGCCTCGATCCGTTGTCGTGGCATCCGATCTCCGGAACCCGCGTCGACATCGTGGCCGTCTATCCGGGGGCGGACCGCGTCCAGATCGACGCGTGCCTCGCGGCCGGGGCCCGGGGGCTGGTGCTCGACGGGCTCGGATCCGGGAACGCGAACCCCGCGATCGTCGAAGCGGTCCGGGACTGCACGACCGCCGGAATCCCGGCGGTGGTCACCACCCGGGTGCCGCACGGCCCGACCTCCGCGACGTACGGCGGCGGGGGCGGCGGCCACGACCTCGTCTCGGCGGGGGCACTGTTCTCCACCGACCTCAGGGCAGGTCAGGCCCGCATTCTGCTCGCGGCGCTGCTCGCCGACCCCGACCTCACCGACCTCGACAAGGAATTCGATCGACGCTCACGCGTCGACCCTGCACCGAGGATCAGCTGAGGTTGAACGGCTCCGGCGCGCTGCGGAGCTGGCCGAGCTGCCCGACCACGGTGTACGCGCCGGGCCCCACCGGATCGCGCTGGGGTTCCGGCTGCGTCAGGCAGTCGGGAGCGGACGTCTTGGCCGACCACTTCACGGTGAACTGGGCCTGCTCGCCGGCGGCGAGGGTGCGCACGTCGGCCGCGGACTGCGGGAAGCAGTCGATGTTCGACCACAGGCGCACCGCGCCGTCGATCGTGTAGACGAGGACCTGCTGCAGGCTGCTGCCCAGATCGCGTTCGCACGGCGTGGTGCCGATGTTGGTGACGACCGTCGTGAAGCTCGGCTCCTCGCCCGGCAGGTACGTCGGCTTGTCGGCCGCCACCTTGATGGCCAGCGACTGGTCCGGGCACTGACCCGCGGCGACCGGCTGACCGCTGGGAGCCGCGCTGCTGGAGGCGCCGCTGCTCGACGCCCCCGACGAACCGGACGTACCCGACGACGCCTCGCCGCCGGCGGCAGCGGCGCCACCGCCGCCACCGGACCCGCCCGAACCACCGCTGGACGTGGACGAACCCGAGGCTGTCGGGGAAATCGACACAGGAGTGGTCAGCGACGAACTCGCTGCCGCCGGATCCGTCTCGGAGTCACCGCCACCACGCAGCGAGTTGATCAACCACACCACGAGCAGCAACACGACCACGGCGCCGCCGATCGCCAGCGCCCTGCGGCGCCAGTAAATCTCGGGGGGCAACGGTCCATTCGGTTCCAGCACGACGTCAACGGTAGTTCGGCGTCGCGCGGCAGCGGCTCAGCGACTGCGGCGTGTCGCGGTCAGTCCGTGAGCTCACCGATGTCACCGACAGCGCCCTGCAGGTGGGTGCGGCCGTCGGACAGCTTGTACGTGACACCTGCGATGGCGCACGCGCCGCTCTCCACCTTCTCCGCGATGATGCGCGAACGCTGCATGAGCAGCGCGCCGGTCTCCACCACGTGGCGACCTTCGAGTTCGTCGACGGTAGTGAGGCCCTCTCGGCGTCCCATGAGGATCGACGGGGCGACGCGTTCCACGATGCTGCGGATGAATCCGGGCGGCACGTTGCCGTCGTCGAGGGCGTCGAGCGTCGCCTTGACGGCACCGCAGCTGTCGTGACCGAGCACGACGATCAGCGGCACGTTCAACACGCCGACGGCGTACTCGATGGACCCGAGCACGGCGTCGTCGATCACGTGACCTGCGGTGCGGACGACGAACATGTCGCCCAGACCCTGATCGAAGATGATCTCGGCGGCGACGCGGGAGTCTCCGCAACCGAACAGGACGGCCGTGGGGTGCTGGCCGCCGACGAGCTTCGCCCGATCGGCGACGCCCTGGCTGGGATGGAGCGAGGTGCCGCTGACGAATCTGTCGTTACCCTGACGCAGGGCCTTCCACGCGGACACCGGGTTCGAATTAGGCATGGGATCATTGTGCACCGGGCGTGTGGCACCGTCGCGACGGGATTATGACGACCCCGGAAATTCTGTTTCACCCGTGAACGAAGGGACTTGTGAGGACGAAGTGGCCGTTGACTCCTCCGCGCTGATCAACTGGTACGAGGTCCAGGCCCGGGATCTGCCGTGGCGCCGCGACGGCGTCACCGCCTGGCACATCCTGATGAGCGAGATCATGCTGCAGCAGACACCCGTCGTCCGGGTGGCCCCGATCTGGGAGGAATGGGTGCAGCGCTGGCCGGTCCCGTCCCGCATGGCCGCGTCGAGCCAGGCCGACGTCCTGCGCGCGTGGGGCAAGCTCGGCTACCCGCGTCGCGCGCTGCGACTCCACGAATGCGCCGGTGTGCTCGCCGCCGAGCACGGTGATGTGGTGCCGAGCGACGTCGACACCCTCCTCGGACTGCCCGGTATCGGCGCCTACACCGCACGGGCCGTCGCCTGCTTCGCCTACGGACAGCGGGTCCCCGTCGTCGATACGAACGTCCGCCGGGTGGTCGCCAGGGCGGTGCACGGAAGCGCCGAGCCCGGCAACCCGTCGACCACCCGCGACCTCGCCGACGTGTCCACGCTGCTCCCCCGGACACGCGCCCGCGCCGCCACATTCTCCGCGGCCCTGATGGAACTCGGCGCCACCGTCTGCACCGCCCGCACCCCCGACTGCACCCGGTGTCCGCTGCCGAACTGCGCCTGGGTCGACGCCGGACGTCCCGCGCACACCGGTGAGCGCCGGAAGGTCCAGAAATTCGCGGGCACCGATCGTCAGGTGCGCGGCAAGCTCATGGCCGTGCTCCGCGACAGCACCGCCCCCGTCGAACGCGTCCGGCTCGACCAGGTGTGGCTCGACGACCCCGGGCAACGCGACCGCGCCCTCCACTCCCTGCTGATCGACGGACTCGTCGAGCAGACCGACGACGGGCTCTTCGCCCTCGCGGGCGAGGGGAGCCAGCTCACACGGGAACCGCTTCGATGACGGACGACCGGGGACCGTGCGTGATCGAATCCAGCGTGAATCCGTGGTCGGCCAACAGTCGGCGCCATTCGGTGATCGTGCGCTCGCGACCTCCCAGGAGAACCAGCATGTGGAGATCCAGCAGAGCCATGGGGTGGGTTGTCGCTGCCTCCGGCAGGACCTGCTCGACAATCATCAACCGTCCGCTCGGCGGGATCGCTTGCCGGCAACTGCCGAGGATCTTGCCGGCGGACGCGTCATCCCAGTCGTGGAGAATCTGAGACAGCACGTACACGTCACCATCGCACGGGACGTCGTCGAAGAAACTTCCGCCCACGACTGTCGTTCGTTCACCGATGCCGGCCGAACGAAATCCCGACGGCGCTTCCGCGACCACATGAGGCAGATCGAACAGAATTCCGCGTAGATGCGCGTGCCGATCGAGCAACCGGGTGATCAACGCGCCGGTCCCGCCTCCGACGTCGACGACCGTTCCCACGTCGGACCAGTCGTGCTCGAGCAAAGGCAGCAAGCGCAGCTCGACCAGCCCTGCTTGGCCCCGTGCGAACTCATCGGCTGCCGACGGATTCTCGGACAACCATTCGAAGTACGGCTTGCCGAACGCCGAAGAAAACGATTCCTTCCCCGTTCGGATCGAATGCGCTGCGTGCCCCCACACGAGGTAGGCCTCGTTCGACATCAAGCCGACCAGGTGACGAAGCGAGCCCGGAGTGTCCGCCCGCAGAAGCTCACCGGCCTCCGTCAACGCGAATCGTCCTCCACTGCCTTCCGCAATCAAGCCTTCCGCGACGAGTACCCGCAGGAATCGACCGAGTGCGTCGGCGTCGGCGCCCACGCTCGCCGCGAGATCGGCGAGCAAGCACGCACTGTCCGCCAGCCGGTCGGGCACACCCAGTTCGCAGACGGCTGAAATAGATTGGGACACGATGTATCCCATGATCTGCTTTCTCACTCGGTGGTTGACGTCGCTCATGTTCACGCCACCTCGGACAGCCGCGGGAAGAGTGACATCATTGCAGCATGTTTTAAATACGACGCGCCTGCCGTCCCGCCGGTACCAGGTACCGTTCCGATGACTTTCAGGGTGATACCCCAGTGGCCGCGCTTCATCGCAACCCACGCGCGGTCCAGGCGCCGCATCGACTCCTCGACAACGCCCGCATCCGGATGCGTCTTCCGCATCGCGAGATAGACGTCCTGCAACGTGCCCTCCCCGACATCGATATTCCCCATGCGCTCGCAGTCACGGGGATTGATTGGAGCGCAGGCGAACTCGATCTCACGAAATGCGCGCGACTGCACTGCGCTCCGCCCATGGGTGAAGCCGCGAATGATCGCGAAGGCGTCGACCGGCATCGTCGTGAGAACCCGGAAGAGCGCAGGAACCGCTTCGAGGCGAATCGATGCCCGGTCGAGGCGATCCTTTGCCGTTGCGGCCAGACCGTGGCGCACGTCAACGATCGCCCTCGAAATTGCTGTCGCGACTTGCCGATACAGACCTTCGAAGATCTGGATGCAGCGGATGAACATCTGCTCGTCGTGCAGGCGAGTCGTCGGTAACAACGTCAGCCGGACTGCACTTCCGATCTCCTCGGGGACACCGTTCAGCGCCGGCGCCGCGACCGAAGCAAACGAACTGTAGTCGGCTCCCGTCTGAGCCAATGCCGCAAGACCCGCCGCAGCCACGGAAGGATCGAGCGAGAAATCGGGTGCGAGCCTGTCGAGTTGGGTCACAACACGTGTCGCTGCGCGCGCCCTGGCCACCTGGGGTGCATGTGCCGACCTCCCGAGGGCTCGCGCCTCCAGCAACGCGAGGTCCATGGCCGCGGCAGCAACGAATGCGTCCACGCGCTGCGCGTCATCGGACCGGACGACCTGGTCGAAATAGTCGAGCCCGACATAGGACAGGTAGTCGCCGTTCTGCGCGTCGAACGTCATCGGCAGCCAGGCACCGAGAACATGATGCGCACGGTTGTTGCCATGGAAGTTTCGCAGCATGGCAACCAGGTGGGGCCGGACCCCGTTACGCCCGACTGTCTGATAATGGGCCGCGAGAGCCGTGTGGGGAAACTCCGCGTGCCCCGATTCCCATTGCCGGAGCGCATTCTCGATATTTCGGCCGGACAATTCATCGGTCGTCGCTTCAGCGGCCTGAAGGCACGTGCCCCCGACGCCGATCACGCCGGAACGAACAAATTTCTGCTCGGCTTCGAGCAACGTTTCGGAAATCAATGCGAAACTCGCCTCTCATCCGTACTGCGGTGTTCAGCTATCTTCGGCGGCGCGCGGCGAATGCGGATAGTCACCCTAGGGAGACTTCTCGACACCCTTTCCGCTTGAGGGGGTGACATTTTCAACCCTGGGGTGCCTGTGCGGCCGGCAGGCACGTGCCCAGGATTGGGAGCGCTACAGAACTCGAGGCCGGTCGATCCCAGAGAAGGAACAAATCTATGCACATCATCGCCAGAAGCGCACTCGAGACGATCAACGAAGCCGTTGTCGGCGGGACCGTCCACAACCTGGGTGTCGTCAAGATATTCAGCCGGCACCCTCAGTTGGCGCAATTCATTCCTACCTCCAGCAATGTCGCGATCAGCTGGGTCAGGTTGGAGTGCGGTGAGGTGCTGGCGGTGCACAAGCACCCGGAGCCCAGCCTGATCCTGATCTGCGAGGGCTCCGGACGAACGCTGGGCAGTGCAGAGCAGGAGGTCGGTGCGGGAGACATGATCCTCGTCCCCGGGGACTCCTGGCACGGCTTCGAAGGAACCCGGGACGGTTTCTGGGCGCTCTCGATCCAGTTCAACGGCAAGGCACTCTACGAGGACGCCGAGAAGCCCAACGCGATGTTTGCGCGCGAGGTACCGAATCCGGCGGCTGTGCTCCTGGCGGACAACGAGAAGTACCTGCAGCAATTCGGAACCAGCAACCTGTTGCGGCTGATCGACGACCCCTCCTTCGACAACCCACACGTACGGGAACGGCTGCTCGACTGCCAGCAAACCTGGTCGGACGTGTTTCAGGACCTGCTGCACCTGCGTGTCGCGATGACGACCGATACTGCGCACAAGCAGGTGGCGCTCGACCATCTGGTCGAGGAACTGGGCCACAACGACAACCTGCGCAACCAACGGGGGTCAGCGCACGCGCCGGTCACCGATGAGACGTTCGTATCGACAATGGAGTGGTTCAGGCATCAAATGCTGTACCGGAACGACATGGTGCGCACTCTGCTCATGCATGTGGTGCTGGAAGGTAGTGGCGAAATCTGGCACCGCGAAGCGGCCCGAGCGTTTCCGGCAATTCCGCACTTCCAAGAACACGGAGAAGACGACGGTCAGCACGTGACCATGGGGATCGATCTGCTCGATCGAGCAACGCAGGCCGAGATCCGGGAACTCCGCGAAGCACTCGCCGAGGGATGGAAGATGATCACGCAATTGTGCGACAGAATCGCGTCGATCGCTCTGGCCGACACGGCGGTCCCCACATACTCCACATGCTGAGCGTCCTCGGGAAAATCGTCTGGTTCGAGGTTCCCGAACCCCGAACTCGGCTCACCCCCTCGTCCAACGCCTCGCACCTTGCCAGATGGCAGCGGTGGTGTGACGCCGCGCAGCGGGACAGCGTGAACGCGCCTCGAGGCGAACGACTCAGCAGATCCGTATTCGGCGGACTTCGTCGTGACATCATGCTCGGACTCGTGGCCATCGCGATCAATGCAGGATGCGCCTTCGGTGCCGCGATCACTCTGAAATCGCTGATCCAGCACCTCGTCGACGGCGGTTCAGCGCTGACGACGAACCTCACGCTCGGTATCACCTGCATCGTGCTGACGTACTTGGCGTGGCTTGCGTTGAATCACACCTTCATGCAAGCCGACGTGGTAGGCATCGGAGCCCGGACATACATCGAACAACGACTGCTGCACAAGAAGCGCAGCGTTACCCCTTCCGGCCAACCGGCCGACCTGGTCACGCTGCTGGACCGGGAGGCAGGACGCATCGAAAATGCGTGGTCAGGACTCATTTTCATCATTCTGGCACTCGCAACCGTCACCTTCACCTCTGTGTACTTCTTCGTGGCGCTGGGACCGAGTGCTCTGGCAGCACTGTCGGTGATTCTCGTCAGTTCCGTGGTGATCTACTGGAACGCCAAACAATTGAATGCCGCGCACGCTGCACTGTCGGCGACGGCGGCAGATCGCATCGACGTCGGCCTGTTTTCGCTGAACAATCGCCTGCTCGCGTGGCTCAAGAACTGGAACGACGAATTGTTTCGGCGCTATGCCGACAAGCGAGGCGGCGAGGAGCGCGCGCTCCTGAAAGCGGCGCGTCTCGTCGCGCGGATCAATCTCATATCGACGCTCACTCCGATCATTGCCATGCTTGCTGCGGTGTTCACCCAGTTGGCCCACGTCGGCTACGTCGATCCAGCGGGCCTGTTGTCCACGATGGCGCTGGTCGGAGGTTTGAAATCCGTCGCCAACAATATCCCCTTCATTGTTCAGAGCCTGTCCCAGGGCATCGTCGGGCACACCAACGTCGCGAAGTATCTGTCCAGTCCCCATCCGCTGGACACCGATGCGACGGCAACGCGCCTACCGGTGACAACGGCGAAGCACATCGCCGTCGTCGGCGCCGCAGGCAGTGGCAAGACATCCGTTCTGAGAATCGGTGCACGCCGGAGCAGCCAAGTGAACGACAAAACGCTCTTCGTACCGGATGAACCGTGGATATTCCCTGGCGGGCTCTACGAGAATTTATGTCTCTATCGAAGCGAATTCACGGACGACGAGGCCCGTCGCGCCTTGACACTGTCCCGACTTCCCGAAACCTTCTACGGTGACTACCTCTCGAGCAAGTCACGCGACCGGACCGAGGGCTGGGACGTGTCCCGTGGGCAGGGGAAGCGGCTGGAACTGGCACGGGCAATATTGGCCGAACCGAAGTTCGTGTACCTGGATCAGCCCACAGCGGGGCTGGACGACGACCTGGCAAATGGGCTGTTGGCCACGCTTCTGCACGGGCCGTGGCACGACACCACGGTCATTTACGCAACGGACAAACCCGATGAGAAAGAAGCTGCGGACGAGATATGGGTAGTGGCCGGAGGCGAGGTCGTGGAGGTGATACGAAACCTCACACCACGTGCGACGCATCCTGTTCGGGACCGCAGAAAGCCTCTTGCTCATGAGGATCGGTCGGTCGCTCGCCCTCCCGAGGCCGTGGACCGACCGGAGTCCTCGACCTCGTCACGCCGCAGTCTGATGAGCCTGGGCATCGCGAAGGTCGCGGTTGTCGCATGCTTCCTGTTTGCGTGCCGCGACGTTCTGACGATTGTCGGTGACTACACCGCGGCCAGCGGAATCTCGACCACGAATGCGCGAACAGCAGCGACAACCCTCATCGCCGCACTGTCGGCCGGCGCACTCCTGTCGATTTTCACCTCCCTGTTCATAGTCAAGCGCAGCATCAGGGCGGCATCCCGAAAGTGTCGGAGTTACTTCTCGACCGTCATGAGTCCGAAGCCCTCCAGGTCGGCCTTCGACGAGGTCGATCAGGACTATCAGAGCAAACTGACATGGGATCAACGACGTATCGACGAACTTCTGCCAGAGGTACTTCTGAATACGCTGGGTGCGGTTACGCTGCTGCTCACGACCACCGCGTTCGTATTGAGCAAGAACATTCTCGTCCTGGTACCCCTTGTCGGGATGTGCTTCGCCTACTGGCACAGTTCGAAGCGATCGGGAAGGCGACTGCAGGGCTTCAACGACAGGGAGATCGGTACGACGTCGACCGTGTTGGAGCGGGTCGAGGCCATTACCTGGAGCTCGGCGAGATTCGACTTGGCACGCGACAACTCGGCGCTCGTCAATTGGCTGAACAAAAGTCTGATGAATCGCGCCTTCGCGTCGATGGACAATGCGGGCGCGCGCCGCTGGTTCAATTACAAGCTCGACCTGATGGGTGTGCTCTTCCTGTCGGTCGTTATCGGCTCAACCGTGTTTGTCCAGGTCGGCGCCGGATCCGACCTCAGCAGTGTTCTCGCGCTCAGTCTCTCGTACAGCCTCATCGCTGTTTTCGCCCGAGTGGGCCGTTGTCTGGTCGACCTCAGGCAGGTTCTCGACAGCGCGGATCGCCTTCTCACGCCTCCGATCGGCCCGGCGCCGTGCCGGCCCGGCTCAGCAGTCGAAGACGCAGCGCTCGTGTCGTTGTCGGAGGTAGCGTACGTCGCGCCGCACACCGGGGCGGTTCTGCTGGAAGAGCTTTCAGAGTCGTTCGCCAGCCGGGACGTCGTGGTCGTCATGGGCCCGAGCGGGGTCGGGAAGTCGACATTTGCGAAGCTGATTGTCGGCAGTCTGCAGCCGACAACAGGCGTCCTCTCGACATTGGGCCGGACGACGGGATACGTCTCGAATTCCCACGCCGAAGACATCCTCCTGCTGACGTCGAGTCCGATCTTCAAGCCAGGAAGACTGATCGAACATTTCAACAGCCCGGTACCGCTCGAATTGGCGCGCGTCGTCGACTATCTCGACGTTGCAGACGTCGTCGGGCGACTACCGTCCGGATTCGACGAGCCCGTCCCCGCCACCGGTCAGTTGAATCTGAGCAAGACGGAACTGCAGCGGCTGGCGCTCCTCGACCTGTTGATCAATCGCCCGGCGATCGCAATTCTCGACGAGGCGACTTCCGAGTTGAGTACCGGAGCAGAACTCTCCATACTGCGGGCCTTGATCTCTGCCCTGCCGGACACGCTGTTCTTCATCATCACGCACAATCCCGAGCTGACCGAACTTGCCAATCGAGTCTTTCATTTCAACGGGGAGCGACGCCTCCTCGAGATTTCTGGCCAGTCGCACACGACAGCCGATCGGAACTGGAACGGAAAGGAGGAAGACCATGGAATGGCTACCTCAACGCAATGCGTTCTGTAACAGCCACAGCGTTCCACGGCCACAACTTCCGCTGAGGAACATCGCGCACTGGAACGCGGTGCTCCAGGGCAGCGTGAGCAGCGACGACGCCCTGCATCACGAGCGAGCGTACGTCGCACCCGGATACTTCTACATGCCCGTGTGCGACGAACCCGACGAACGGACACTCGCGGAGTTGTCGAGCCTGGCATCGACCGCCGACTGGTTGCTGATCCCTTCCCTGCGCAGGTCTGATCGCCGTCGGCGCGCCGACGTCATTGCAGTTCCCTTCATGAAGGCGGCATTCTTCCGGTCTTCGCGAAATGTGGACCTCGCCCTGCGAACCGCGGTAGGAGCCAGCCAATACAAATCAATCGTCAGGCTCACCAGGAAGGCAGAGGCGGCGTGCACAACCGAGATACACCGTCTCTCCGAAGTGGCGGAGGACGATCGAGTCCTGCGCGACTTCGCCGGCCTTCAGGCATTGAACGTGGCCAAATACGGACACGCCAAGAACCTCTATACGAGCGAAGTGCTGCGTATGCTGGCACGCTCGTCCGAAGGTGAGAAATACTTCGTGAAACTGGACTACGACAAAAATTCGAATACTCCGTTGGCCGGATCACTGAGCTACGCCGACGATCACTCTGGCGTATTCACGAAACTCGTTCGGGGACTGGACCATGATCGAATTCCGCGTGGGTTGAATCTGTATATCGCCGACTACTATCAAATGTATCAATTCGCGAATCGGCTGGGTTTCGCGGACATCTGCCTCGGCCGAGGGGCCATCGACGCCAAGGTCCGGGTAGGCGCAATTCACATCGTCGACCTGGACAACTGGCTGATTCCGGTCAACACAAGGCGCACACAGGCGATGCGGGAATACGCGACATCGCGACATGGAGACTGAGATGATCAGCGAAATAGCCTGGGTGGACGGAAGATGCGTCCGATTCGACGAGGTGAGCCTGTCACCTGCCACCCATGGGTTGTCGTATGCCACGTCGGTGTTCGACGGTATCCGCACATACGGCGGAAGCATCTTCAAATGCGACGACCACATAGCCAGGTTGCGGCGGTCCGCCGAGTTGTTCGGGCATACCCTGCAATATTCGAATGCGGACTTGGCTGATGCGTGCCACGAATTGGTGAGGGCCAACGATCTGGCCGATGCGTACATCAAGTGCTTGGTCTTCTACGACGACACCGATGTGAGTTTCAAAGCGCAAGGCTCTTCCAGCAAGGTGGTCCTGTTCGCCCTGCCCTTTCCTTCGAATTCGGGCGCGGAGCAGTATCGGCTCTCGACGGCAACGTGGCGGCGTGCACCAGCCTCGTGCCACCCGTATCAGGCGAAAACGTCGTCTACCTACGCGTTGAGCTACTTGAGCCACCGCGGGCGGGCCGACGGCTACGATGATGTGCTCTTTCTGTCGACAGCCGACGCTGTGTGCGAGTCGAGCGGCTCGAACGTGTTCTTCGTCGAGGGCGACGCATTGTTCACGCCCACTGCCGAATTAGCCCTCGACGGGATTACCCGAAGGGTGATCATCGATGAGCTGTGTCCGCGACTGAAGCTCTCGATAACGGAACGCGACATCGCATACGACGAGATCGGAGCGTTCGACGCCGCATTTCTGTGTGGCACTGCGATTGAAATCATGGGGATTTCCGGCATCGACGAGATCCGGTATGCGAAGTCCGCAGTGGTCGATGCGATTGCAACCGAATATCGGCATTTGACCCGCGGCAGGTCCGCCACTCGACAGTGACCACGAAAGGTGGACGATCTTTCCCCCCAGGGTTCCTGGATTCGCATCCGTCGGCCCGGGATAGTACTGGAAGGTGAACGTTCAATTCGCCGATCGGCATTCCATCCAGCGGGGTCTTCTGAATGAAACTGCTCATCCTCCATCGCGTTCCGTATTCCTTCATCGAATACCATCGCGTAATCGATCATGAAATTCACGATGTCGTCTACGTGGGAACAGGCGCGCAACTTGCCACCGTGCCGCCCGACCTTCCCTGCACGAGGGTTGAACGGCCCGGTCGAGCAGGTCTTGCCGAGGAAGTTCGCACCCTGTTCTCCCCCGACGATTCCTTCGACAGAGTCATCAGCGTTTCCCAATACGAGATGATGGATGCCGCGCAGATAAGGCGGAGTCTCGGAGTGGAAGGGGTATTGCCGGGGCAGGTCCACGTCGTGAACGACAAGGTAGCGATGAAAGCCGCGGTCGCAGGATGCGGACTTCGCGTGCCCAGATTTGTTCGCTGCGACGAGGCGCTCGCCGCTTCGTCCGCCGATGTCGCTCCTTGGGCCGGGAAGACGGTGCTCAAACCACTCGATGGAACCGCCAGCAAGGATGTTTTCGTTTTCGCCACCTACGCTGACGCCGGCACTGCGATTCTCGATCACCCGACAGGTGTGGAGGACTGGGATCCTGAGCGCTTCCAACTCGAAGAATACGTGGAGGGGCCGATCTTCCATTTCGATGGCGTGATGCTTGCCGGTGCGCCGGTGGCGATCGTCGCCAGCAGATATTTGGGCACGTGCCTCGAGTTCGCCCAGGGAGTTCCGCAGGGATCGATTCAAGTCGACGACGACGGTGGGCGTTGCATGGTAGCGGTCGAGTACCTCCGGGCCGTGGGTATCGAGAATGGCCCGTTTCATCTCGAAATGATCGAGGCCGCAGAGGGAATGGTTTTCCTGGAGGTCGGCGCCCGCCCCGGCGGCGGACACATCAAGGAGACATTCCGGCTTGCCACGGGAATCGACTTGGTCGCGGCCGGTTTGGCGTGCAACCTCGATTGGTCACCTCTCGAAACCAATCCACTGAAACGGTGGTTCGAAAGGACGGCGAGCAGCAAGGTTTACGGGGACTTCATGTTCCCGGGTCACCTGCTTCCGTCGCGATACTGCGCGATATCGGGTGGAGAACGGTTTCAGGCCCACCCCGACGTTGTTCGATGGAAGGAGCTGGAAGCGGGCGCTTCACTTCCGGGGACCGTGAGCTATTTCGATTTCGAATTACCCGTCAGCGGCATCGTCGCCGGCCGGTCGAGCTCTGCAGTGACCTCACTCATCCGCGAGATCCTGACGACCGTGCAAGTCGTACCGGTCGAGCGGCCCACTCAACGCCCCACACCTTGCTGACCGGGCAGTACCTGAGTCTTCCCGGTCAGCGCGGGAGCGGACTCGTCTCCACCCGAATCCGGTCCTGCGCCTGAGCCAACCGGCGCTCGGCGTCCACGAGATCAGTGCCGACGGCGACAATGACACCTTGACGATCCGCAGAGGACCGGAGCGGACCGAGGCGTTGCCCTGGTTCGAGAGAACACTGCAACCGGATGATCCCCTCGACCTCACGCGCGGCATCGATGCCCTGCACGCGTTCGATCACCACATTCTCGTAGGCAAAGAATGCGATGCAGCCCGCCCCGCGCCCGGGTGTGCGCGATTGCGGCGGCAGCCCGGCAAGATGACAGATCGATTCCCGGACCAGATCGCGACCCATCGCACGGAGCACCAGCTCCCAGATGAAATCGCCTCCAGGACGGGTATTGCCCTCGATGATCCGCGGCCCGGCCGGGCCGAAACGCACTTCGGTATGGGCCGGCCCGAAGGAATGACCGATCGAACCGAGGAAATCGGTGACGAGTCCGCGGAGCTCGGCAAGGGCCGATGCCGCGAGCGCGGCAGGCATCAGATGACCGGTTTCGATATACCGTGGCGGGCCGGTGGTGGTTTTTGCCGTCACCGCGATGATGTCGTGCCTGCCATCCGTGGTGAAGGATTCGACGCTGTATTCGGGGCCGTCGATGAACTCCTCGACGAGGGTCGGCCCGGGGCACTCGCCGCGAGAGCGGGCGAATGCGGATTCGACCTGGTCGAGGCTGGAGACGCGAAAAACACCGGAGCTGCCGGCGCCTTCAGCCGGTTTGACGATGATCGGGGCGCCCACCGACTGAAGGAAGCTCCGTACCTCGGAGGACGAATGGCAGCTCCGGGTCAGCACAGCTCCGAGATCACGGCCGGCCAGGTGCTCGCGCATCGCGATCTTGTCGCGGGTCAACCGGACGGCTTCCCGCGCATTGCCCTTGATGCCCAGGGCCTCTTTGATCACGGCGGCCGGAATGAGGCCGTGCTCGGTGAATGACACGACGGCATCGATGCGTTTGAACTCGTGCAGCGCCCGCGCCCTGCCGAGCGCCTCTGTCTGGTTGCGGTAGTCGAATACGCACAGCCGGTGGGCGCGCCTGGCCTGCTGCGCGGTGACCGATTCGGAATTCTGAAACACAGACAGCTCGACCGGTAGATCTTCGATCATGCGGAAAGTCTCGTCATGTCCGCCGACGATCAATATGTGAGCCATGCCGACCCAGCTCCCCGAGGTCCGCTGACTCCCGGAAGTCGTGCTCGTCCGGCCGGTCTCACTTGCGGCCCTCGATTACGCTGAAACCGCAGGGCAGGAGCGTACTGCCGGTGAGTCCGAGACCTGCGCGTTCGTACAGGCGCGCATAGTCGTGAATGGTTCGCTCCCGGCCGCCCGTCATGACCAGCATGGCGACGTCCACCACATTTCCCCAGACGTATCCGCCGTCCTCGCTGATCACCCGCTCCAGGACCAGGATCCTGCCGCCGGGCTCGAGTGCGTTCGCGCAATTGGTGAGGACGCGCACCGAGTCTTCGTCGTTCATCGTGTGCAGAACGCTCTTGAGCAGGTGGACGTCGCCCCCGCCGGGCACCTCTGTGAAACCGTCGCCGGGCACGATGCCACAGCGCTCGTCGACGCCGTATTCCCGCAAGGTAGCACCGGCCCTGGCCAGCGAGAACTCCAAGTCGTAGATCGTGCCCCGCAGATGATCGTTATTGCGCAACAGCTGGGCGGTCACGATGCCGTAGCCACCGCCGACATCGACGACGTGCCGATTGTCCGTGAAATCGACCGCTTCCGCGGTCTCGAGACCGGCGCGGATCGAGATCTCGTGCCAGCCCAGATGGAAGCGCTGGGCGGAGTCGGGGTGCTCGGCCAGGTACTCGAAGAGGGATTTGCCGAAGTACTGGCCGAATCCTGTCTGTCCCGTGCGAGCGCAATGGAGCAGTCCGCTCCAGGCCAGGTACGTTTCTGCGCCCGCGAAGAGCTCCACCTCGCTTGCGATCGAATCCGGATGATCCCTGCGCAAGAACTCGGCTCGCGGCGTGAGCGCGCACGTGTCCTGCTCGTCCACGGAGAAGACCCCGGCACTCATGAGTAGGCGGAGGATCCGCTTCAGCGCATCGGGATCAGTTCCACTTCGCCGGGCGAGATCGACAAGCGCCAGTGGGCCCGCCGCCAGCAGATCGGCGAGCTCCAGCTCGACGGCTACGAACAAGCAGCTGGATATGTTGTAGCCATGAACCATCTCTTTGACACAGAGACGGTCGGGCTTGTCACGGAAGTCGAAATACATTGTGCGCCCTCGAATAGGTCGTGGAGTACAGCCATACGTGGAACTCCCGGACTCCCGGGCGTTCCACCAGCGTGAGGCCTCGCCGCGCCGCGCGATAGGCACCCCGGGGTTGGCAACCATTCACCCTGTGGGGTCCGACTCCGACCCCAGATTCCGTACCAGCCAACGCCCGTCGACGAGATGCATGAGGACCGGGCACACGTACCGGGGATCGTTCGGCTGCCACAGGCCGCCCTCCAGCGCCGAGGCGTCGAGCACGTAGAGCGCCTCGACCCCCGGGGCGACCATCCTGGTCGCTGAACCGATTCCCCACGTCGCCGGATCCGGCAGCATCGCCCGGAACGACCGCAGATGCACGCGCTCGAAATGCACCCACAGCGGATGATCCGGGACCGGCCCCGCAAGGGCCGCCTCGACCGTCGCACTATCCCAACCGTCGACGGTCATCTGATAGTGGTTGTCGCGCACCCACTTCTGCGCGAGCACCGCCCGGAAGTCGGGATCCACGTTCGGCCATACCGACAGCAGGTCCCCGTCCACACACACCGGCATCAGGAATGCCCACGCCGCATTCACCAGATCTGTGTGCCCGAGCACCCGCACCCGTTCGGCCGGATCCATCGTACGAAGCTGCCGGTACGTCTGCCGGACCTCGGGCGGCAGCGAGTCGATCTGCTCGTCGGTCAACTCCGGAAGGACGGACGCCGCAGGCACCGCACCGCTGTCCGCGGCGTCGTCCCGGTCGTCAAGCAATGCCCGGACGGCGTCGACGAACCGTGGGGTCAGCCGGTCGAGTGACTCGAGCAACTCCCCCACCGTGCGCGGCGGAAGCGTATTCCGGGCGATCAGTACGTGTATCCGCTCGAACACCGCTTCCGAATCCAGATCGAGCTGATCGCAGAGGAATTCGTCGGGGTGGATCGCCTCGACGTCGAACGGGTCGAGGGCCGCCGGCGGGAAGTCCGTCAGGTCGGCGGTCACGATCAATGCCGCACCGGACCGTACCGCCGCGGCCAGGACGTGCCGGTCCTTCGGATCGTTGGTCATCGCGGGAATCAACTCGCGGTACCCTCGTGACTCCTCCTCCGCGAACGGGAACGCCCTGCGCATCTGCTGAACCCGCCGCGCCGCCTGCTCCGGTGACTTGCCGAACCTCTCCCCGGCCAGGTCGCGCTCCACCTCATCGAGCAGATCCGGCGTCCACACCGGCCGGAACAACTCGGCATCGGCCAGGGTCAGCAGCAGGTTGTTGAGGACCTGCGGAAGCAGGACGCACCCGTCGAGAACCACCCGAAAGGTAGCCATCGGTTGCCCTGCCCCTCGATCAGCGGGTCGAGACGAAGCCGTCAGCGGCGTCGCCGGGGTCCGGGGTTTCCTCGTGCGCCATCTCCTCGAACACCTGACCGCGTCGCGCACGCTCGTGTTGTCTGTAGGCGAGCACGTCCGCCAACTCCACCCGCCGATGCCGGCCCGGCGACGAGTACGGAATCTTCCCGGCCTCGAGCAACCGCACCAACGTCGGCCGGGTAATGCCCAGCAGTTCCGCGGCCTCCTGCGTCGTCAACACCGTCCGATGCGGCTCCACCGTCACCGCCTGCCCCCGATCCAGAGCCGTGACCGCGTCGACGAGCAACTCCCGGACACTGTCCGGCAACGGCGCCGAACCCTCCGGGGTCGAGATAGTCACATCTTCCTGACCAGCGAGAACATACTTCAAGGCGGTGAGGAGTTCGCGATCGTCGGCGTCCGGCGGCAACACCGTGTGGTTCATCGGAGCGGCCATACCTCAACCCTAAAACGAAAAAAACGAACACACAATGTCCTGCGCAGCGGACGAGGTGGCTCTCAGCCGAGCCCGTCGAGGAATTCCTCGACCACTTTCCGGTACTGCTCTGGCTGGTCGTCGTGGACGAGGTGCCCGGCCTGCGCGATGCGGACGTACTCGGCGCCGGGATGCCGCTCCGCCATGGTCCGCATCTGGCCGTCGGGGGTGATGGTGAACTCCCCCTCGATCAGCAGGGCCGGAACCGTGATCGACGCCCACTGGTCCCAGAAGTGCCGCTCGCCCCACTCCGCCGAGATGTCGCGGAACGTGTCGACGTCGCCGTGCAGGTACCAGCCGTCGGCGCGCTGCTCGAACGAATCCAGGAAGTACTGTCCGGCAACCGGACCGAAGAACTCGAACAGATCCTCCCGGGTCGCGAACGGCTGCGGCCAGTTCGAGATCATCGCCGCCCAGTCGTCGGCGGTGCGGCCGCGGAAGTCGGGGGCCATGTCTTCGAGGACGAGCGCCGACACCTTCTCCGGGTGCTCCGCCGCCAGGCACCAGGCGTGCAGGGCGCCCATCGAATGGCCGATCACGACCCACGGCCCGGCGAAGGGCGCGAGCGCCTCGGACAGGTCGGCGACGAACGCTTCCGTCGTCAACCGCGACGGTGCGGGCCTGCCGTGGCCTGCGGCGTCGAATGTGTAGACGTGACCGTGCTCGCGCAGCCACGGCACGTGCCGTCCCCACGTCCGGGCACTGCCCATCAGCCCGTGCAGCAGCAGAATCGGCTGTCCTGTCCCACCCTCGTCGTGCAACGCACTCTCACCCGCCACCACTCCGACGCTAGCGGAGTAACCTCGCCCGCATGGCAGTGGTGAAGATCAACGCAATCGAAATCCCCGAGGGCGCGGGCCCCGAACTCGAGAAGCGCTTCGCGGCGCGCGCACACGCCGTGGAGAACTCTCCCGGCTTCCTCGGCTTCCAGCTCCTGCGTCCGGTGCAGGGCGAGAAGCGCTACTTCGTCGTCACGCAGTGGGAGAGCGAAGAGGCATTCGCGGCGTGGCGCGACGGTCCGGCCCGGGAAGCACACGCGGGTGAGCGGAAGAAGCCGGTGGCGTCCGGGGCGTCGCTGCTGGAGTTCGAGGTCGTACTCGACGTCGCGGCGGCGAACAAGAGCTGAGCGGCGGAGGCGGGCCGAGGATTGACACGACGGCCCGCCGGGTGCAAAAGTTCGCAGGACAATGCGATGGTTCGGCAGGAATCCGGTGCAATCCCGGAGCGGTCGCGCCACTGTAAATCGGAGTAGTCCCTAGCGGGAACCACCTCGACAGCCAGATACTGCGGCCATCGCCTGGACCTAGGGGACGCGAAATCCCAGGAGGAACTATGGCACTCGCATACGCACCCGGCTCGTCGGTCGACACGACCCGCCTCGCCGTCATCTCTTTCGCGATCGTTCTGTTCGCGATGCTCGCTCTCTACCTCGTGGGATTCGACCAGGGCGCGATCTCGCGCAGTGGCATGTACATGCACGAATTGATGCATGACGGGCGCCACCTCCTGGGTCTGCCATGCCACTGACCGATTCCTTCACGAAACTCCTCATCCGCGGTCTGCTGGCCGGCCTGATCGCAGGCATCCTGGCCGGCGGCGTCGCGTTCGTTCTCGGTGAGTCACACATCGACGCGGCCATCGCGATCGAGGAATCGCACAGCGCGGCCGAACCCGCAGGCCACTCGCACGACGCCACCCAGGCGGACGAGCCTGCCGGGCACTCGCACGACGAGGAAGACGCGCTGGTCAGCCGCAACGGGCAGCGCTTCGGACTGTTCCTCGCCACGTCCCTCGCGGGACTGGCACTGGGAGCGATCTTCGCCGTCGTCGCGAATTACGCACGTCGGGTGACGACGCTGTCGGGACCGCTGCTCGGTCTGAGCCTGGCCGCGTTCGGCTGGCTTGCAATCGAGGCGGTGCCGTTTTTCAAGTACCCCGCCAACCCGCCCGCTGTCGGAGACCCCGAGACGATCAACCAGCGCACCTGGCTGTGGCTTGCCGCAGTCGCGCTAGGCCTGCTCGCCGTGGTGGCGTCCGTCTTCGCGGCGAAGGCCGTCGCCGCACAGGAGTTCCTGTCGGTGCGGATCGCGGCGCCGGTAGTCGCGTTCCTCGTGGTGGCGACCATCGGATACCTCGTGCTACCCACGATCAACGAAGTCGGTGACGACTTCCCCGCAGTGCTGCTGTGGCAGTTCCGGCTGTCGTCCCTCGCGACGCAGGCCACGCTGTGGCTGGTTCTCGGACTCGTGTTCGCGTTCCTCACGGAGCGTGCGACCCGGGCCACGGCGCCCGCCTCGGCGAACGCCGCCTGACCCATGTGAGTGGCACGGTGTGCTGGAGCACTCCATGCCACTCACGTGGGGTGGGCGTCCCAACGGGCCGGGTCCGCCTCCAGGGCGGCCCGGTCCCAGCCACCTCGCTCGGCGGCCGCGTCGTACGTGCTGTGCAGGAACTTCAGCAGAGCCGCATCGGGATCGTCCGCGGTGCGGACGGTCTCGTACGGCAGCAGGAACTGCCGGAACTCCGCGCTGTAGAACGCTCCGTCCGGCCCGACCGGGTAGTCGGCGAAGCCGTCCGGTTCCGGATAGGCGTACGCGTAGAACGCGCCCTCGACGCCACCGCCGGGCCAGAATCCGCAGCTGCTCAGCTCGTGTGAATAGCCCTCGACCATCACCCAGTCGCCGCAGTTCGGCGCTCCCCCAGGATGAGTCGGCGCGCTTCGACCGGAGAACCGGGTACAGGCCAGGTCGAGCGCACCCCAGAAGAAATGCACGGGACTGACCTTCCCGATGAAATGGGCACGGAACTCGTGCAGCACGCGATCCGCCTGCACGAGCTGCCGCCAGAACCGGTGCACCGACTCACCGTCGTACGAGCAGTGCTGCGTGTCCTCCGCGAACGGGACAGCCGTCTCCACCTCGTTGGGCCTGGCCAGGATGGTCGTCGTCACGCCCAGTTCGGCCAGCGTGTCCATCGTCTCCGCATAGAAATCGGCCACCGACTTCGGTTCGAGGGCAACCGTCCCGGTGCCGCCCGTGCTCGTGCGGATCGCCAGCCGATGGTCGACGAAGTCGAATTCGATGTCGAAACACTCGGCGCCGTACGGGACGGTCGACGTGGTGAGACCGCGGGGACTCACGTACAGCGGCACCTGCCACCAGTGGTTGATCAGCGGTGCGTGGGCCAGGCGGATCTTCCCGACGATCTGCGTCCACATGTGCAGGGTGTCCCTCGTCGACGTCCAGTCGTCCACCTTCAACGCCGGCCATGCATCTCCGGATCGTGTCTGCTCGCGCACAGTGCCTCCCTGCCGACGACGTGCTTTTCAATGTGCTCCCCGTCCGGGGTGATGGCAAGGTGCCGCACCGATACCCGGGTAGGGGTGGCCGCCACTCCCCGGGGTGATGTGCCGCGACGTCACCGATACCAGCATGGGGACATGACCACTCGCACCGCACCCTCGGTCCCGCAGACGGTCGAGCGCGCATTCTGGCTGCTCGGACTCGCCCTGTTCGCCGGGGTGGTGGAGGCGATCGCACACGTGTCCACGGCGCTGGAGAACCCGGACGCCGACGTCACCGGACTCGCCGGACAACTCGCGGTCCGTGTCCTCGTCTACGCCGCGGTGTTGTTCGTCATGACCCGGTTCCGCAGCGGCAGGGCGTGGGCGCGGGGCGTCCTCGCGATCGGCCTCGGCGTCTTCGGCGTCGCCTCGCTCGTGGTGGAGCCGATCGCCTGGATGACGGCGGGCAACGACCCGATGGCCGCCGTCTCCGGTCTGACGCTCGACGTCGCGGTGATCGCGATCGCGCGGCTCACGCACCTCGTGGCGGTGATCGCCGCACTGGCACTCATGTTCCGGGCCGACGCCAACCGGTACTTCGCGCGCCGCTAGTCGACCCGTACTTCGCGCGCCGCTAGTCGACCGGCACGGCGTTCGCCTGCGTCAGAAGCTGCAGGAACACGTCCTTCGGCTGCGCACCGGACACGGCGATCCTGCGGTTGGCGACGAAGAACGGCACGCCCGACACCTGCAGCGCACGAGCGGTGTCTATATCGGCCCGGACGGCGTCCGCACCGGCACCGGAATCGAGTTCGGCGCGCACCGCGTCGGCGTCGAGCCCGGCCCGTGACGCGATGTCGACGAGCACCTCGGGGTCGTCGATCACGGCTCCCTCACCGAAGTGCGCGCGGAACAGGACCTCCACCACGGCATCTCGCTTGTCACCCGCGAGGTGGATCAACCGGTGCGCGTCGAAGGTGTTGGCGGCGACGACCGTGTCGAAGTCCAGTTGCAGACCCTCGTCGGCCGCAGTCTGCGCGACGTGCACGAACATCTGACGGACCTGCTCCGCCGACAGCCCCTTGCTCTCCACCAGGGCATCGAGTTCGGTGCGCCGCTCACCGACCGGGGTGTCCGGCGACAGCTGGTACGACCGCCACGTCACGTTCACCCGGTCGCGCCCCTCGAACTCCTCCAGGGCCGACAGGAAGCGGCGCTTACCGATGTAGCACCAGGGACAGGCCACGTCGGACCAGATCTCGATCTCGATGTCGCCGTCGTGCTCTTGCTGTGTCGTCACAGTTCAATGGAACAGATCGGTGCCGGTTTCTGTTCCGGTCGTTCCGCGCGGAGATTGTCTTGGTTCGACGTGGTGCATTTACGTACGCCGAATTCGACCGAACGGTACGGTGAGGGTGTCGACACGGCGAGAGTAACGTCGTATCGATCGTGCCGCTGAACGAGGGGCGCTCGTCGCGATGCCCGGACAATCGACGGCCGATGGTTGCGGAACCCGAACTCCTCCAGGAGTAGCCATGGTTTACGTCTCGTCACCGAGCAAGTCCGTCGAATCAGCCGGAATCGTGCTGATCGCCGTCGGAGTCGTCCTGCTCGCACTGCTCACCCTCTACCTGGTCGGCTTCGACCAGGGTGCGATCTCCCGAAGTGGCATGTACCTGCACGAATTGATGCACGACGGACGCCATCTCCTGGGAGTTCCCTGTCACTAGTTCCACCCCTACGGAGCACGCGATGAACTCTCCAGCAGAATTCGAAGCTCAGGCGAACCGAGTGGCGGGGTACGGCCCCCTCCATCACGAAGAGATGGATTCGCCGTACTACCTGACCAATTCCGCGTTCGACGCGCTGCGGCACGTGCTGCACGACGTCGGCGGCCAGCCCGCCCTCCCCGTCGCGTACGAGGAGAAGGTCGAAGAGGACTGGGAGATGAGCACGTACGTCACGTGCGAATGCCTCGGCTGGCGCGGGGTGTGGAATTCGGAGGAACGCCGCCGCGCCGAGAACGATCTGGGTGCCACGCTGTACTTCGGACTGCCGTACTACGCACGGTGGATCACCGTGGCGGCCAAGACACTCATCAACAAGGGCCTGATCACGCCGGACGAACTCTCCGCCAAGATCGACGAGGTGCGGGCCCGGACCGCCGGCGGAACAGCGACCGGAGGCCGGTCATGACGAAATTCCAGATCGGCGACCGCGTCACCGTCAAGGACGCGACGTCGATGTTCCACACCCGCACGCAGGCATTCATCCGCGGGCACACCGGCGTCGTCGTCGAACACCGCCCGGAATGGGTGATCCCCGAGGACGAGGCGTGGGGACGCGTGGACGACGGCCGGACCGAGCCGTTCTACGTCGTCCGCTTCCAGCAGACCGACCTGTGGCCCCGCTATACCGGATACGAGATCGACACCTTGGAAACCGAGTGCTCCGAGCGCTGGCTCGAGCCGGCAGGAGAGGCCGACACATGACGCATTCGCACGACGATCACGCCCCGATCCAGGCCTCGGAGGAGGTCAGCGAATTCGAGATCCTGGAGACCGCCATCCGGGAACTGTCCATCGAACACGGCCTGTTCTCCCGTGAGGATCACCGGCGCTTCTCGGAGTGGGCCGAATCGGTAGGGCCGTCGGGTGGTTCGAGGTTGGTCGCGAAGGCGTGGGTGGATCCGGAATTCAAGAAGCGCCTGCTGGCCGACGGCACCGAGACCTGCAAGGAAGTGGGCATCGACTGGCGCGACCCCACCGGGTCGGGCACGCCGAGCGACTACACGTACTTCTACGTGCTGGAGAACACCCCGAAAGTGCACAACGTCATCGTCTGTACGTTGTGTTCGTGCTACCCGCGGCCCGTCCTCGGCATGTCGCCGGACTGGTACCGCACACCCAACTATCGCCGGCGCCTGGTGCGCTGGCCCCGCGAGGTGATCGCGGAGTTCGGGCTGCACTTCCCGTCGGACGTCGAAGTGCGCGTGCATGATTCGAATCAGAAATCGCGATTCATGGTGATGCCGATGCGCCCCGAGGGCACCGAGGGGTGGAGCGAGGAGCAGCTGGCATCGATCATCACCCGCGACACCATGATCGGCGTCGCCGTCCCGCAGGTCGACTGGACGGCGACCACACCACCCTCGGACAACGGAGGAGCCGCACGATGATGGCGGACAAGGGCTACGACGTCATCCTGAACACGTTGACGCCGGACACAACTCGCGAAGACGTGACGCTGCCGGACCTCGACCGCAAGCCCGACCCGTGGGAGTCGAGTATGCAGGCCACCGCGGAATGCCTGTCCTGGCGTGGCGCCTGGGACAATCTCGACAGGCGCCACACCGAGGATCAGCTGGGCGAAACCATCTACCGCGACTTCCCCGTCCGCTCCCGGTCCGTCGTCGCCACCGCGCACGCGCTGATGGACAAGGGCGTCATCAGCCCGGACGAACTCCAGGCGAAGATGGAGGAAGTGCGCGAACGGTTCAATCGCCGCTAGCCGGCACTCAGGATTCGAGTGCCGCGTCCAACGTGATCTCGACACCGGTGAGGGCCTTGCTCACCGGGCACGACTCCTTCGCGGCCTGAGCGGCCTTGGCGAAGCCGTCGGCGTCGAGACCGTCCACCTCACCGCGGACCGTCAACTTGATGCCGGTCAGCTTGAAACCCGGGTTGTCCGGCCCGAGTGAGACATCGGCCTTCACCTCGAGGCTCTGCGGGGTTCCGCCTGCCTCCGCGATGAGGGCGGACAGCTGCATCGCGTAGCAGGAGGAATGCGCCGCCGCGATCAATTCCTCCGGGCTGGTGGTTCCACCCGCCTCCTCCGCCGCGCGCTTCGGGAACGAGACGTCGAAGGTCGCGACGCCGGAACTGGTGAGTTCCACCTGGCCGCTTCCCTGTTCGAGTGATCCGTTCCAAGCGGTCCGTGCGGTACGTGTCGGCATGCCACATCCTCTCGTGGTTCTTCGGTTTACGTGTCGAACCTACTCGTACCTGGCGCACATCCGCAGCGCCCGGGAACGCAGGGCGGCCCGCAGATCGTCCGGCGCCAGCACTTCCGCGTCCTCGCCGAGCGACCACAGAACGCCGCTCGCATGGGAGTCGTCGCCGAACACCACTTCCATGCGCACCCGGTCGCCGTCGGCCTGCTGCTCGGAGCGGACGGCGAACGCGCGCTCCGCCAGGACGTCGCGGCGCTCCCGGCGGACGAGAACGTCGACGACCACCGGGGTGCCGCGCGACCGGAACGCCGACCGGCGACGCTCCCAGATCGCGGCGAGGTCGATGTCGACCGGTCGCTGCGCCGGTTCGTCGAGTTCGCGGACGTCCTCGATCCGCTCGAGCCGGTACGTCCGGTCGCGACCGGCGTCCGTCGCCACCAGGTACCACCGTCCGCCCGCGTGGATGAGACCCTGTGGGTCGATGACCCGCCACGCCGGTTCGTTGCCCTGCGACGGGTAGAGGATGCTCAGGCGCCTGCCCACGAACACCGCCTGCTGGATCAGCCCGAGGTGGTCGTCGGCCGGTTCCGGATCGGTCAGCCACGAGCCCTGGGTGACGAACACCCGCTCCGCCACCTTCGTCGCCGCGGCGCGGTGCGCGTCCGGCATCGCCGCGACCACCTTGCGCATCGCCGACGCGAACGCCGGCGCCATGCCCAGCGACTCCGAGGTCACTGCGGAACCGGCGGCCAGCAGCGCCTTCGCCTCGTCGACGGTCAAACCGGTGAGGTCGGTGGTGAATCCCGGGAGCAACTCGAAACCGCCGTCGCGGCCGCGTTCGGCGTATACCGGGATCCCCGCCGTCGACAAACTGTCGATGTCGCGCAGCACGGTGCGCGGCGACACCTCGAGTTCACGGGCCAGCGCCGAAGCCGACATCCGCCCACGGTTGCGGAGCAGGAGGACGAGCGAGAGCAGACGGTCGGCGCGCATGCCGAAAGTCTTTCAGAAATACACGACAGAAGATGTCATGTATTACGGCGATAGTTGCCTCATGACAAACACGACAGACCCCCGGCCCCTGTACCGCGAAGCCCTCACCTGGACCACCGGCCTCATCGACAACGTCCGCGAGGACCAGTTGACGGCATCCACCCCGTGCGCCGACTTCGACGTCCGCACCATGCTCGGCCACCTCGTCGCCACCGTGGAACGTGCCCGCGTGATCGGTGAGGGCGGCGACCCGGGCACCATTCCGCTCGTCGTCGCCGACATCCCCGACGACGGCTACGCGGACGCCTACCGGTCCGCCGCCGACCGCATGTGGCCCGTGTGGACCGACGACAGCCGACTCGACGCGACGGTGACCGCCCCGTGGGGCACAGTCCCCGGACGCGCCGCGATCTGGGGCTACATCAACGAGACGCTCGTGCACGGCTGGGACCTGGCGGTCGCCACCGGCCAGCCCTCCGAAACCCGCCCCGAACTCGCGGAGGCCATGCTCGCCGTCGCACAGCTCGCGATCCCGGCGGAGCCACGCGGCGGGCACGTGCCGTTCGCGGACGTCGTCGACCCGCTCCCCACCGCAGGCCCCACCGAACGCCTCGCCAACTGGTCGGGACGCAAGAGCATCTGACCCCGCACACACGAGACGGGCCGCCGGTGGAAAACCACCGGCGGCCCGTCTCGTTCGACTACTGCGCGACTACTCCGAGTCGGCTGCGCCCGACTTGGCCAGGTCGACCGGAACCTCGTCGGGAACCGTGACCGGCTTCGCCTCGCCGCGGAACGTGAACTTCGCGTCCTCGCCCGCGCCTTCGCCGTCCCAGTTCTCGACGTCGACGTACACGATCTGACCGGGGCCGACCTCGCCGAAGAGGATCTTCTCCGACAGCTGGTCCTCGATCTCGCGCTGGATGGTGCGACGCAGCGGCCGCGCACCCAGGACCGGATCGAAACCACGCTTGGCCAGCAGCGACTTCGCCTTCTCGGTGACCTCCATCGTCATGTCCTTGTTCTTCAAGGCCACCTCGACGCGCGCAACCATCAGGTCCACCATCTGAACGATCTGCTCGGTGGTGAGCTGGTGGAACACGACGATGTCGTCGATGCGGTTGAGGAACTCGGGACGGAAGTGCTTCTTCAGCTCGTCGTGGACCTTGAGCTTCATCCGCTCGTAGTTCGACTCGTCGCCCTTACCGGAAGTGAAGCCGAGACCCACGGCCTTGGAGATGTCCGACGTGCCGAGGTTCGAGGTGAAGATGAGCACCGTGTTCTTGAAGTCCACGGTCCGGCCCTGGCCGTCGGTGAGACGGCCGTCTTCGAGCACCTGCAGGAGGGTGTTGTAGATCTCCTGGTGTGCCTTCTCGATCTCGTCGAACAGCACCACGCTGAACGGCTTGCGCCGCACCTTCTCGGTGAGCTGGCCGCCCTCTTCGTAGCCGACGTAGCCGGGAGGGGCACCGAACAGCCGCGACGCGGTGAACCGGTCGTGGAACTCACCCATGTCGATCTGGATGAGAGCGTCGTCCTCGCCGAACAGGAAGTTGGCGAGCGACTTGGCCAGTTCGGTCTTACCGACACCGGACGGGCCGGCGAAGATGAACGAACCGGACGGACGCTTCGGGTCCTTCAGGCCTGCGCGGGTACGACGGATGGCCTTGGCGACAGCCTTGACCGCGTCTTCCTGACCGATGATCCGCTTGTGCAGCTCCTCCTCCATGCGGAGCAGACGGGTGGTCTCCTCCTCGGTGAGCTTGAACACGGGGATACCGGTCCAGTTACCCAGGACCTCGGCGATCTGCTCGTCGTCGACCTCGGCGATGACGTCCAGGTCACCGGAACGCCACTGCTTCTCCCGCTCCGCGCGCTGAGCGACGAGAGTCTTCTCCTTGTCGCGCAGGTTCGCGGCCTTCTCGAAGTCCTGCGCGTCGATCGCGGACTCCTTCTCGCGGCGGGCGTCGGCGATCTTGTCGTCGAACTCGCGGAGGTCCGGCGGTGCGGTCATCCGGCGGATGCGCATCCGTGCTCCGGCCTCGTCGATGAGGTCGATGGCCTTGTCCGGCAGGAAGCGGTCGTTGATGTAGCGATCGGCCAGGGTGGCCGCGGCGACCAGTGCACCGTCCGTGATGGACACGCGGTGGTGCGCCTCGTAGCGGTCGCGCAGACCCTTGAGGATCTCGATGGTGTGCTCCACCGTCGGCTCGCCGACCTGCACCGGCTGGAAGCGGCGCTCGAGTGCGGCGTCCTTCTCGATGTACTTGCGGTACTCGTCGAGGGTGGTCGCACCGATGGTCTGCAGCTCACCGCGGGCGAGCTTCGGCTTGAGGATCGAGGCCGCGTCGATGGCGCCCTCGGCCGCGCCGGCACCCACCAGGGTGTGCAGCTCGTCGATGAACAGGATGATGTCGCCGCGGGTGTTGATCTCCTTGAGGACCTTCTTCAGGCGCTCTTCGAAGTCACCGCGGTAACGGCTACCTGCCACGAGCGACCCGAGGTCGAGCGTGTACAGCTGCTTGTCCTTGAGCGTCTCCGGGACCTCGCCGTTGACGATGGCCTGAGCGAGACCTTCGACGACGGCGGTCTTACCGACACCGGGCTCACCGATCAGCACGGGGTTGTTCTTGGTACGCCGCGACAGCACCTGCATGACGCGCTCGATTTCCTTCGAGCGGCCGATGACGGGGTCGAGCTTGCCTTCGAGGGCCGCCTGGGTGAGGTTGCGACCGAACTGGTCGAGCACCAGCGACGTGGACGGGGTGCCCGCCTCGCCACGAGTGCCGCCGGACTCGGCAGGCTCCTTGCCCTGGTAACCGGAAAGCAGCTGGATGACCTGCTGCCGGACCCGGTTGAGATCGGCGCCGAGCTTCACCAGAACCTGCGCTGCGACGCCTTCACCCTCGCGGATGAGGCCGAGCAGGATGTGCTCCGTACCGATGTAGTTGTGTCCGAGCTGCAGTGCCTCGCGCAGGCTGAGCTCCAGGACTTTCTTGGCACGCGGGGTGAAGGGGATGTGGCCGGACGGGGCCTGCTGGCCCTGGCCGATGATCTCCTCGACCTGGCTGCGCACTCCTTCGAGGGAGATGCCCAACGACTCCAGCGACTTGGCAGCGACACCTTCGCCCTCGTGAATGAGGCCGAGCAGGATGTGCTCCGTACCGATGTAGTTGTGGTTGAGCATCCTGGCTTCTTCTTGAGCCAGGACAACAACGCGCCGTGCGCGATCGGTGAACCTCTCGAACATCGCTCTCCCTCACACTTTCCGACGTGCAGTCACGAGACCGGGTGTCTCGTCCCTGTTCGCCGCGTTTCGCTCCGGCACTACAAACAGATCGCCAGCGCCTGCTCCGAGGGCAGAAGCCCCGAACCGACGTAGGTTCCACGACCCCAGCTATTACTCTAGTTGGCTGCCGATCGACCTGCTGCCCCTCCACCCCTTTAGGTGGGCGAGCACGCCTGCTTATTCGTATTTAACGCCCCAGCTCCGGCAATCGTTTCCCCTTCGCTGTACGCCTGGAGCGAACAGGTCCGGCGGTGCCCGGTGGGCATCCGGTCGACGGAGGCCGCCGGCCCACTCCGCGAAGGGGCGAGACCTGCGTATCCGGACAGGGTATGTCGACGAGCTGTGAGTTCGCCACCCATTCGTTTCCGCCGGTGTCCGCGGCGTTACCCAGCGGGTTGCCCAGGCCTCCCCCGGTAACTGGCGGCGTGATGGATCTCGCGGAGGGCTACCCCGCGACAGGGGCGACGAAACGGCACGGCACCTCGCGCGGATGGTCGCTGTCCAGCGCGTTCAGTACGAAACCGGCGGCGCGTGCCGAGCCGGCGACGGCGACGTGGTCGGAATAGTCCTGCTCACAGCCGTCCTGCACCACGATGTTGGTGGTGTCCGGCCCGGGCTCGAGGCCGCTCGTGTAGGGGACGACCAGTTCGTCGTAGCGGGTGACGATGTTCGTGTACTCGATCCCGGGGACGTAGACCCCGCCCGCGCGCATGCGGTCGATGAACTTCGACCCCTGAAGCATCTCGGGACACGCCTGGCAGACGGGGAAACCGGCCGCCACCGCGTCGTCGACGCCGAGCGAACGCAGGAACCGGCCGGCACTGATCTGATCGTTTCCGTACGTGCCCTGCCACGGCGGGGCGAGCGAGACGATCTTCGCGACCTTGTCCGCACCCCC
Organism: Rhodococcus pseudokoreensis; assembly: GCF_017068395.1. Classification (NCBI taxonomy): domain Bacteria; kingdom Bacillati; phylum Actinomycetota; class Actinomycetes; order Mycobacteriales; family Nocardiaceae; genus Rhodococcus; species Rhodococcus pseudokoreensis. The sequence continues at coordinate 3,484,748 of NZ_CP070619.1, forward strand.
GAAGAACTTCACGTAGTTGTTCGCCTGGACCGTGCCCTGGGAATGTCCCACCAGGTCGACCTTCGCGGCGCCCGTGCTCGCCAGCACCCGATCGACGAACGCGGCGATCTGAGCGGTGCCGGTGTCGATGGGTGTCATTCCGCCGATCGCGTCGAGCGGCCACGGCAGGCCGGGGAAGTTGCCGTAGGTGAGGGAGTACACGCAGTAGCCCTCGTTGGCGAGCAGCGGTGCGTACACCGCCCAGTTGGTCTGGCGCGCGCCTCCCGTCCCGTGGACGAGGACCACCGGTTCGGGATGCGCGTCACTCGGCCGGCAGGACCAGTCGTTCGAGCCCGGGGCCGAACCGTCCGGATTTCCCAATTCGAGGGGCACTCCGGCGAGGAACGAATCCGGCACCGGATAGGCAGGCGCTGCGGACGCCACCCCGGCCCACATCACGAAAGCCAGGAACAGAATCCCCGAAACGGACACGCAGCGGCGCACAGCTACCCCCAGACTCCCCGAATGTCGGATCAGAGCGGGACGGTAACAGTCCAGGTCGCGTTGCGGAGCGAATCAGTGAATTCTGTTCCCAGCTAACTTTCAGTTCGCCTTGTTGTAGGCCTCGATAATTTCGGCGGAGATACGGCCGCGCGCAGAAACCTTTTTGTTGTTCTTGCGCGCCCATTCCCGGATAGCGGCGCTCTGTTCCCGATCGACCGAAACTCGGGACTTGGCGACAGCCGGAGCCGCCACCGCTTTGCCGCGCTTGCGCGAGCTCACCTTGCGCGCGTGGGAAACCCACACGTCGAGCTGCTCACGCAATTTCGCCGCATTCTCCGAGGAAAGGTCGATCTCGTACTGAACACCGTCGAGTCCGAACTCGACCGTCTCGTCGGCAGACGCCTCTTGATCGACATCGTCGATCAGGGTGACAGTGACCTTCTTAGCCATGGGATGAAATTCCTCTCGAATGAAGCGACGTCTCATCGTCAACGTGAGCTACGACCCGAGGTAACCATACCCCTGTTCTTCCGATTCGGAATACGAGGAATGGATCGAATTTATCCGCGCGAATTCACCCCCGGCGAATCAGCGAGAAGAAGGCCGAACAATGGGAAAGAGGATTGTTTCGCGGATTCCCAATCCCGTCAAAGCCATGAGCAGACGGTCGATTCCCATTCCGGTTCCGGTGGTCGGCGGCATTCCCTGCTCCATTGCGGCGAGGAATTCTTCGTCGAGGGCCATCGCCTCGTCGTCGCCTGCCGACGCGAGCCGCGCCTGATCGACGAACCGCTCACGCTGGATGACCGGATCGACCAATTCCGAATAGCCCGTGGCCAACTCGAACCCACGGATGTAGAGGTCCCACTTCTCGGTCACCCCGGCCTTGCTGCGGTGGTCACGCGTCAGCGGTGACGTCTCGACCGGGAAATCGCGGACGAAAGTCGGCTCGAACAACTGGTCGCCGCACTGGTGCTCCCACAGTTCCTCGACCAGCTTCCCGTGCCCGTAACCCTTGTCCTTCGGGACTTCGAGGCCCACCTTCTCGGCGAGAGCCAGCAATTCCTCGACAGTGGTATCCGGAGTGACCTCGACACCGATCGCCTGCGACAGCGACGGATACATCTCGAGGGTCTTCCATTCACCGCTGAGGTCGTATTCGGTGCCGTCGGCAAGAGTGACGACCTGCGAACCGAAAGCGGCCTGCGCCACGTCCTGAACGAGTTCGCGGATCATGACGGCCGAATCGTCATATGTGCCGTAAGCCTCGTACGTCTCGAGCATCGCGAATTCCGGCGAGTGCGTCGAGTCGACGCCCTCGTTGCGGAAATTCCGGTTGATCTCGAAAACCTTCTCGATACCGCCGACGACGCACCGCTTCAGGAACAGTTCGGGGGCGATTCGGAGATAGAGGTCGATGTCGAGGGCATTGGAATGCGTGATGAAGGGGCGGGCCGCCGCGCCGCCCGCGACCGTCTGCAGCATCGGCGTCTCGACCTCGAGGAACCCGCGACGCTCGAGCGCGTTCCGGAGTTCACGAACCACGGCCACACGCTTACGCGCATTGTCCCGCGCCTCGGGGCGCACGATCAGATCGGCGTAACGCTGCCGGACCCGGGACTCCTCGTTCATTTCCTTGTGCGCAACGGGCAGGGGCCGGAGCGACTTGGACGCGATCTGCCACGAATCGGCCATCACGCTCAGCTCACCGCGACGGGAGCTGATCACCTCACCGTGCACGAACACGAAGTCACCGAGGTCGACATCGGCCTTCCACGACGCGAGCGCATCCTCACCGACGGCGGCGAGACTGATCATCGCCTGCAGCTGGGTTCCGTCGCCTTCCTGCAGCGTCGCGAAGCACAACTTGCCCGTGTTGCGCACGAAGATCACCCGGCCGACGACGCCGACCTGGTCACCCGTGGCGGTGTCGGGCTCGAGTTCCGGATACTTGGCGCGGATCTCCGCCAGCGAGTGGGTGCGCGCCACCGACACCGGGTACGCCTCGCGTCCCTCCGCGAGAATGCGCTCACGCTTCTCCTGGCGGATCCGAAGCTGCTCGGGGGTGTCGTCGACTGGCTGGGCTGCTACTTCACTCACGGGTCACCAGCCTAATCGACAGCCGGTCGTGCCCCTATTCAGAGGTCAGCGTTCCTCAGTGCGCCGAGACGGTGGCCAACTCCCGCACGCAGTGCTGCGTCGCGATGAGCGACCCCAGCAGACCCGCCGCCTTGATCGCCTTGTACCCGCCGACGAGGTCGGTCGCCTTGTGCAGACCCAGCTCCTGCAGGGCCGCCGCGGCCAGGCTCGACGTGTAGCCCTCGGAGCAGACGATGATCCACTCGACGTCGTGGTCCACGGCCAGCGCCAGGTGCGCCGAGCTGGTGGGATCGCAGCGCCACTCGAGGACGTTGCGTTCGATGGCGAGCGCGCCGGGCAGTGTCCCCTCGATCGCGCGCTGCGCCTGCGGTCGGATGTCCACGACGATCGCGCCGCGCGCCACTGCCTCGGGCAGCTCGAACGCGTACATCCGGTCGATCTTGGTGCGGGCCTCTTCGAGCATCTGGTCGATGTTCACTTCGAACCGCCCTCGGGGAGATCGGTGAGCTCGGTACGGGTACGGCGCAGCGTGCCGTGATCGGTCACCTCGTAGTAGGACATGGCCGACAGTGGCGGCGAGTAGGCGTGCACACTCAGCGTCGGCGTCACCACCTCCGCCCCGGGGGCGTCCGGCGCCCGCACCACGTCGTGGACCCAGCCGAGCGGGAACGAGGCCTGATCGCCGGCGTCGAGGGTGCGGTGACGCAGTTGGTCACCGGCCCAACGGAACTCGGACAGCGCGCCGCTGAGAACGGTGAGCGCACCGAAAGAGCCTGCGTGGTCGTGCAATTCGGTGTTCCGGTCGGGAACCCAGCTGATCAGCCAGACATCGACGTCGTCGTCCGAGTAGAGCCGGGTCGACCAGCGCTCGTCGATCGGCCAGCTCTGCGGGAGCAGGACGTCGTGGCGGCCGTCGAGGACCTCCGAAGCACCCTGATCGGTGATGCGCAGCAGGTCAGCCGGGCGAAGACGGGTGGGTACAGATGCAGAAGAATACGTTGCGAGCACGAGAGAGACTCCCAGAAGTGTGAATTGGTCAAGGCAGCGTTCAGCCTCGACAACACTCCTGAGCACTCGTGCAGAGATTCACGGGGACCATTCTGACATAACTTCCGCGAAGAGGGAACCCTTCACTCGAGCGGGCTGCGGCGCGCTCCCTTACGGGCCTGATTCCGCTCGTACACCAGGCGCAGCCCTTCGAGCGTGAGATCCGGTTCGTGCTCGTCGACGGTCTCCGTCTCGGGCATGATCAGCGGCGCACGGTCACCGGTCGCGATGACCACCACGTCGGAACCGGAGAAGGCGGGCAGTTCCTTGCGCACCCGGCGGACCAGTCCGTCGACGAGGCCGGCGAAGCCGAACACCGCGCCCGACTGCATGCATTCGACGGTGTTCTTGCCGACGACGGAGCGGGGCCGCACCAATTCGACCTTGCGCAGCGCCGCCGACTGCGACGCGAGTGCGTCCGAGGAGATCTCGAGACCGGGCGCGATGGCGCCGCCGAGGAACTCACCCTTCGCGGACACGACGTCGACGCACGTGGACGTCCCGAAGTCGACCACGATGCACGGCGCGTCGTAGAGGTGATGCGCCGCAAGACTGTTCACGATCCGGTCGGCGCCGACCTCCTTGGGGTTGTCGACGAGCAGCGGAACACCGGTTCGCACCCCGGGTTCCACCAGCACGTGCGGGACGTGCCCCCAGTAACGCGTCAGCATCACCCGGATCTCCCGCAGCACCGACGGCACCGTCGACAGCGCGGACACACCGGTGATCTGATCGGTGTGCGCGCCGAGGAGCCCACGGAAGATGAGCGCCAGTTCGTCGGCCGTCATCCTCGCGTCGGTGCGCATCCGCCAGTCCTGCACCAACTTCGAATGTTCACCGGTACCGGTGAACAGTCCGAGAACGATGTTCGTGTTCCGGACGTCGACGGTGAGGAGCACGGGTTACACCAAACTGGATTCGCGCTCGGCGTCGAGCGTCGACAGCATGCGCGGGGTGATCAGGCCGGAGCCCTCCGGCGCGTGCGCCGGGTCGGCACCGAGTTCGACCGGCGAGTTGGCGGCGTCGACGAACACGACGCGCGGCTCGTAGTCGCGCACCTCCTGCTCGTTCATGACGCCGTAGGCGATGAGAATGACGAGGTCGCCGGGCTTGACCAGATGCGCTGCCGCACCGTTGATCCCGATGACGCCACTTCCCCGCTCGCCGGCGATGACATACGTTTCGAGCCGCGCGCCGTTGTCGATGTCGACGATGCACACCTGCTCGCCCTCGAGGAGGTCGGCGGCATCCATCAGATCCTGGTCGACCGTCACCGAGCCCACGTAGTGCAGGTCGGCGTGCGTGACGGTGGCGCGATGGATCTTCGACTTCATCATGGTGCGAAACATGTTCCGGTCCTTACTCTTCTAGCGGGAAAGAAGTTCGTCTGTCACCGACGCGTCCGACGCCTCGGTGTCACGTTCGAGGAAACCGGTGCCGACGGCGACACCGACGTTGTCGATCAAGCGGGTGTTTCCCAGTTTGGCGGCGACGAGCAGCCGGCCGTCGCCTCGTTCGGGAGCCGGGCCGAGGTCGACGCCCCGCACCTCGAGGTAGTCGACCTCCACCTCGGGGGTGGACGCCAGCACCTCGCGCGCGGTGGCGAGGATCGCCTCGGCGCCGCCGGCCGCGGCGTGGGCACCCGCGATCAGGGCCGCGGACAACGTCGTCGCCGCGTTCCGCTGATCCTCGTCGAGGTAGCGGTTCCGCGAGGACAGCGCGAGTCCGTCGTGTTCACGAACCGTGGGCACCCCGAAGATGCGGACGTCGAAGTTCAGGTCGGTCACCATCTGCCGGATCAGCGTCAGCTGCTGGTAGTCCTTCTCGCCGAAGTACGCGACGTGCGGCGCGGCGATCTGCAGCAGCTTGGCGACGACGGTGAGCATGCCCGCGAAGTGCGTGGGCCTGGACGCGCCCTCCAGTTCCGCGCCGAGCGGTCCGGGATGGATCGTCGTCCGCGGACCGGCCGGGTACATGGTGGCCGCCGTCGGCACGAACGCCAGCTCGACTCCGGCCTCACGCAGCAGTTCGAGATCGGCGTCGACGGTGCGCGGGTAGGCATCGAGGTCTTCGCCGGCACCGAACTGCAACGGGTTGACGAAGATCGAGACGATCACCACCGCACCGGTGAGCTTGGCCTGCCGCACCAACTCCAGGTGACCCGTGTGGAGGGCTCCCATCGTGGGCACGAGCGCGACCTGGCGGCCGACGCCGCGCAGCGCCTTCGAGACCCGCGTCAGCACACTCGGGTCGTGGTGCACGGTCAGTTCGCCGCGCTTGTATCCGCCCTGCAGATCGCTCACGGGGCTCACCTCCGGTCTTCCAGGATGTCCAGCAGTTCAGATGTCGCGCCGGCGCGCTGCGCCGACCTCAGTGAGAGGGCCCGGTAGCCGGCCGCAATCCGCGGATCGACTTCCTCGAGGACGCGTAGATGTGTGGCCACCGCCTCGGAGTCACCCCGGGCGACGGGCCCCGTGAGCGCCGCGGGCCCGCGGCGCAGAGCATTGTCGAGCGCTGCGGACAGCAGCGGCTGGAGAACCCGTTCGGCCAAGCCGTTCGGATCGTCGCCGATCAACTCCTGGCCGAGCAGTTCCTGGCCCTCGAGCGCGACTCGCAGCGCGGCCACGGCGTCGACGACGAGCGTGACCAGGTGATTGCTGCCGTGAGCGAGAGCGGCGTGGTACAGCGGCCGCATGTCCTCGCGGACCCGCACCGGCTCACCGCCGATCTCCAGAACCAGCGACTGTGCGATCGCGTAGCCGATGTCGTCGGCGGCGGTGATACCGAAACAGGCGGACGCGAGACGGACCGTGTCCTCGTCGTGGCCGGTGAACGTCATCGCGGGGTGAATCGCGAGCGGAACGACACCCTGCTCGGTGAGGGGGGCGAGGATCCCGATGCCGTTCGCGCCGGACGTGTGGGCCACGATCGCGCGACCCGGCACGGCACCGGTGGAGGCCAGCCCCGCGATCAGCGACGGCAGTTCGGCGTCGGGGACGGCGAGAATGAGCAGTTCGGAGCGGGCCACGACCTCCGCGACCGGAAGAATCTCGGTCTCGGGAAGCCGGGTGCGTGCCCGATGCCGTGACGCGTCGGAGACGGCCGAGCAGGCGACGACGACGTGACCTGCCCGCTCCAACGCGGCACCGATTGCTGTTCCGACCCGGCCTGCGGAGACGATTCCTACCGTCAATCTCGCGGGCGCAGGGCCATTAGTGATCCCGAAAGAGGTCACCTTCGTCCTCTCGTTCGTTCCAGTCCCGCTCGGCGGGTACCAGACGTTCCACGGTGAGGATAGCCCGGCTCGAACGCACCCCGCCATGAGCAGGCGGAGTGATATATGCCTCACACCGTGCGGGTTGATCCTCGGGCGTGTCCGGGCCTATTCGGCCCGGCGACGCCTGCCGCCGGCGCTCTGGGACGCCCCCGACGCGGACTGCATGTTGGCCATGATCTCGGCGACGGACAGCCCGTTCGAGTGCGCACCCGAAGAGTCGTCCTCCTCGGCCGCCCGCCTGCGGCCCCGCCGTCCCTCGGCCTCCGGCTCGGCCGCCTCGGGCTCCGTGGGCTCGGGCTCCGTGGGCTCGGGTTCCGGCTCGACGACCGGCTGGGGCGCGACCTTCGCGACAGGGGCGGGCGCGGCGACAGGTGCGGGCGCGGCGACAGGTGCGGTCTTGGCGACTGGCTCCGGAGTGGGCTCCGGCTCCGGTTCGACCTCGATTTCGGGTTCGGTCCGTCCGGCGCCGACGGGCTCGACGATGGACGTCTCGGCCGTGACCGGATCGTCGTCCGGATTCGCGAAATGCGAGGACTGCGCGGAACCGCTCTGATGCCCGGCGCCCGCGGCGTGCCCCGCACCCGGGACGTACAGGCCCGACGCGGCCGGCTGATAGCTGCTGTACGAGCGGCCCGCGAGTTCCTGCACCCGCGTCGAATCCGCGCGCAGCGCGATCCGTTCGGTCGGCATCGCGCCGTCGAACAGTGCCTCGAGATTCTTGCGGAGCGACGAGAGTTCGGCGCGCAACGCGGCGAGTTCCTCTGCATCGGCGCGCACTTCGCTGCGCACCCGCTTCTCGACGGTGAGTTCGTATTCGCGCCGTGCCGAGATCTCCCGCTCGAGCTGCAACTCGTAGACGGTCTGCAGATCGCTGACCTTCGCCTTGTCGAGCGCCGACTCGCGCCGGTACTTCGTCATGGCGATGGCACCGACCGTGGCGGCCCAGAGCGCGGCCACCAGGCCCACCCGCAGGAGTTGGACGCTGTCGCTGAAGATCAGGAAGAGGGACGCGATCACCGCGAGGGCGAGCAAACCCGCAACGATCATCTGGCTCGCGCTGCGCCTGTTGCGGCGTGCAGACTTGAGGCGACCAGGATTCGTCATGGTGCCAAGGGTACTTGGCCGCGAAGGGTGCACCGCGCATTCCATCCGACCTGCGGCGATCCCCTGTGCCCTAATGCGCGGGCTCGTCCGAGGGGTCGTCGGGGGTGCGGCAGCAGTGTTCCAGCCACAGCGCGGCGCCGACGAGCGCCAGTGCCGCGACGAGACCGACCCACGCGCCGGGACTGTCCGAGCCGGCGGCGCGCAGCACCGACTGCTGCGGAAGCAGGTAGAGCAGGAAGCCTCCCCACACCCCGGCCGTCGCGGCGCCGACGAGTGCGGATGCCTTGGCCAGAGCGGCAACCCGGGCGGCGGTGATCGGGTGCAGCTGACGCGGCCCGTCGCCCACCTGATGGTTGCTGACCCGGGATCGCACCATGAACGCGAGCACGACCTCGATCAGCGCGACCGGATACAGCGACGCCCCCGCATACACGGGGATGGGCGGGAACGACCCGTAGAACACGCGTACCAGGATCCAGGTGGCGGCGAGGGCGAGCGCGGCGAGGAACAGCAGATCCCAGATGCGGGTGGGTTTCATCGTGCCCGTCGGTTCCGGCTTCATCGCGACCGCCGGTCCAGGGCGAGGTCCGTCCGGTGCACACCGGCCCGCTCTTCGTCGTCCAGCAGCGGCAGCAGTGCGTCCACTCGGGTCGACGTGCCGTCGACCGGCAGCACGGCGTCGGGTTCGACGTCCAGCCACGGAATCAGCACGAATGCACGTTCGTGCGCTCGCGGGTGCGGCAACGTCAGTTCCGGGTCGTCGCTGCGGATGTCGTCGCACGTGACGACGTCGACGTCGAGCGTGCGCGGACCCCACCGTTCGACCCGCACCCGGTCGGCGGCCGCCTCGAGTTCCTGCCCACGCCGCAGCCAGCCGTAGCCGTCGAGTGCGGGATCGTCGGCGACCAGGACCGCGTTGAGGAAGTCCTGCTGCTCGACCCCGCCCCACGGTGCCGTCGAATACACCGGGGAGACCGCGACGACCGCGTCACCCAGACCGTCGAGGACCGACTGCAGGTGGGCAAGGCTGTCGCCGACGTTCGAGCCGATCGACAGCACCGCGCGACTCATGGTCTCGACCTGTGCGCCACTACCGCGACGTCCGCGAAGGTCAGCGGGATCGGCGCGGACGGCTTGTGCAACACCACCTCGGTGCTCCGGACGCGGGGGTCGGTCATCACCCCGTCCGCGATCTCGGCGGCGACGGTCTCGATGAGGTCCCGGGAGGGGCCCGCGATGATCGCGGCCGCACGCTCGGCGAGGCCGCCGTAGTCCAAGGTGTCGTCGAGATCGTCCGACGCCGCGGCGGGCGCGAGGTCCATCCAGACGGTGATGTCGACGTAGAAGTCCTGACCGTCCTGCTTCTCGTGGTCGAAGACACCGTGATTGCCGCGAACCTTCAATCCGCGCAACTCGATTCGATCACTCACGTCCGGCTGCACCCCTCGTCCAGGCCTCGGCGACCGCGATGGCGTCGAGGGAGGCCTGCGCGTCGTGCACGCGCACTCCCCACGCTCCGTGGGTCGCGGCGAGGGCCGACACGACGGCGGTCGCGGTCTCCCGGCCGGCGGGGGGTCGGGGTTCACCGTCCGCATCCGCGAGCAGCGAACCCAGGAACCGCTTGCGGGAGGCGCCGACGAGGACTGGGAAGCCCAGCTCGTTGAACTCGGGCAGCGCCTTCAGCAGCGCCCAGTTGTGATCGGAGTTCTTCGCGAAACCGAGACCCGGATCCAGCACCAGCGAGCCCGGATCCACGCCGGCCTTCACGGCCAGGTCGACCTGCGTCATCAGTTCGTCCCGGACCTCGCGGACCACGTCGTCGTAGTGGTCGGCGGTGCCGCGGTGCACGTAGTCGCCGGCCGAACGCCAATGCATCAGGATCCACGGAACTCCGGCGTCCGCGACCACCGAGGCCATCGCCGCATCGGCCCGGCCACCGGCCACGTCGTTGATGATCGACGCGCCCGCGCCGATCGCGGCCTCCGCGACGGACGCCCGCATCGTGTCGACGCTGACGCAGATGCCCTCGGCGACCAGGTCCGCGATGACGGGGGCGACCCGTCCGGCCTCGACGTCGGGATCGACCCGCGCCGCGCCCGGCCGGGTGGACTCGCCGCCGACGTCGACGATGTCGACGCCGAGACGCTTCAACGCGAGACCGCGTTCGAGCGCCGCGTCACGATCGAGGAAGCGTCCGCCGTCGGAGAAGGAATCGGTGGTGACGTTCAGAATCCCCATCACCACGGTGCGGCCCGGTGAGGGCAGCTCGATCACGGTCACTTCCGCAGAATAAGGTCCAGAGCCTCGGAACGTGAGGCCGCGCTGGACTGGAGCAGACCACGCACCGCGGAGGTGGTGGTACTCGCACCAGGCTTGCGGATCCCCCGCATCGCCATGCACAGGTGCTCGGCCTCGATGACCACGATCGCACCGCGCGGATCGAGCTTGCGCATGACGGCGTCGGCGATCTGACTGGTCAGACGCTCCTGGACCTGCGGGCGCTTCGCATACAGGTCGACGACGCGGGCCAGCTTCGACAGACCGGTCACCTTGCCCGTCCGGCCGGGGATGTACCCGACGTGCGCGACCCCGTGGAACGACACGAGGTGGTGCTCACACGTGGAGTACAGCGGAATGTCGCGGACCAGCACCAGCTCCTGGTGACCCTCGTCGAACGTCGTGTTCAACACGGTGTCCGGGTCGGTGTACAGGCCCGCGAAGACCTCGCGGTACGACCGCGCCACGCGGGCGGGCGTATCGCGGAGTCCGGGACGATCCGGGTCTTCACCGATCGCGATCAGCAGTTCCCGCACCGCAGCCTCGGCACGCGGCTGATCGAACACCCGGCCTGTCTCGAGTGCCACGGGCTCACTACCGAGATGATTCACCGACAACCGAAACTCCTCCAGTACCGGGACCGATCGTCCCGAAGCAACAGCCTAGTGTCGGGCGGATCAGTTCGATCCGTCCGGTCCTTTCCAGGCCCTCGTCTGCGCATCGTCGTCCCCGGTGCCCCGCTGCTCGTGCGGCGGATTCCACTGGTTCCCCGGACCCTGGTCGGTCCCGGGACCCTGGTTTCCGGGGTACTGCCCCTCCGGGCTCTGGTTGCCCGGATCGCGGGGCGGCCAGCCCGGAGCCGACCATCCCGCGGGGGCGCCGTAGTCGGGACGCGGCTGCGTCATGCCGCCCTGCGGCCGGGCCGGAGCGGGCTGCGAGTAGCCGTTGGCGGGCGCCGGCTGCGGGTACTGCTGCTGCGGCGGGGTCTGCTGCGACTGCTGCTGCGCGAACACCGGTTGGGGTTGCTGCGGCCACGGCTCGCCGCGCTCGGTAGCGAGTTCCCGCGGCGTCTTGACCGGCGGCTTGTCGGACGGGGTCCGGTGCCCGAAGTCGTTGAACGCCGTGATCCGGGGGCGCTTCTCGACGCTGTGGAAGATCTTCTCGAGATCCTTGCGGGTGAGGGTCTCCCGCTCGAGCAGTTCGGTGGCCAGGATGTCCAGCACGTCGCGGTACTCGTTGAGGATCGCCCACGCCTCGGTGTGCGCGGCCTCGATGAGGTTGCGGACCTCTTCGTCGATCTCGCGTGCGACCTCGTGGGAGTAGTCGGACTGCTGCCCCATCGACCGGCCCAGGAACGGGTCGCCGCCCTCCTGGCCGTACCGCACGGCACCCAGCCTGGCGCTCATGCCGTACTCGGTGACCATCGACCGGGCGATCTTCGTCGCCATGTCGATGTCGGAGGACGCACCGGTGGTGGGCTCGTGGAACACGAGTTCCTCGGCCGCGCGGCCACCCATCGCCATGACCAGGCGGGCAATCATCTCGGACCGCGTCATCAGGCCCTTGTCGTCCTCGGGCACCGTCATCGCGTGACCGCCGGTGCGGCCGCGGGCGAGGATGGTGACCTTGTAGACCGGCTCGATGTCGGGCATCGCCCACGCGGCGAGCGTGTGCCCGCCCTCGTGGTACGCGGTGATCTTCTTCTCGTGTTCGCTGATGATGCGGCTCTTGCGGCGGGGGCCACCGACGACACGGTCGACGGACTCCTCGAGCGAGGCCTCCGTGATGACGGTGCCGTTCTCGCGGGCGGTGAGCAGCGCGGCCTCGTTGATGACGTTGGCCAGATCGGCGCCCGACATTCCGACGGTGCGCTTGGCCAGGCCCTCGAGGTCGGCGTGCTGATCGATCGGCTTGCCCTGCGAGTGCACCTTGAGGATGGCGCGTCGGCCGGCGAGGTCGGGGGCGCCGACCGGGATCTGCCGGTCGAAGCGGCCCGGGCGCAGCAGCGCCGGGTCCAGGATGTCGGGCCGGTTGGTGGCGGCGATCAAGATGACGCCGGTGCGGTCACCGAAACCGTCCATCTCGACGAGCAACTGGTTGAGGGTCTGCTCACGCTCGTCGTGACCGCCACCGAGACCGGCGCCACGCTGACGTCCGACGGCGTCGATCTCGTCGACGAAGATGATGCAGGGGCTGTTCTGCTTGGCCTGGTCGAACATGTCGCGCACGCGGGACGCACCGACACCGACGAACATCTCGACGAAGTCCGAACCGGAGATCGTGAAGAACGGGACACCGGCCTCGCCTGCCACCGCGCGGGCGAGCAGGGTCTTACCGGTTCCGGGAGGACCGTAAAGCAGGACACCCTTGGGAATCTTCGCGCCCAATGCCTGGTAGCGCGCCGGATTCTGCAGGAAGTCCTTGATCTCGTACAGCTCTTCGACGGCCTCGTCCGCACCCGCGACGTCGGCGAACGTGGTCTTCGGCATGTCCTTGTTGAGCTGCTTGGCCTTGGATTTGCCGAAGCCCATGACGCCGCCGCGACCGCCGCCCTGCATGCGGCTCATCACGAAGAAGAAGATGCCGAGCAGAATCACCATCGGCAGGACGAACAGCAGGATGGACGTTAGCCAGCTCTCCTGCGTGACCGTGGTGTTGTAGCTCTGCAGCCCCTTGTCGGAGATCTCGTTGAAGATCTGCTCGGACGCCGACGCCGGGTACTTGGCGAGGATCTCGGTCTTGCCGTCGGTGGCGTCGTTGCCGTCCTTCAGCCACAGGCGCACCTGCTGCTCCCGGTCGTCGATCTGCGCCTTCTCGACGTTGTTCGCGTCGAGTTGCGCGATCGCCACGGAGGTGTCGACACCCTTGAATCCGCGCGTGTCGTTGCCGAAGTAGCTGAAGGCATAGATCACCAGCAGGATGCCGGCAACTATCGCCAGGTTTCGAAACACAGTCTTACGGTTCATACAGGTCGGCCGAGATGGCCGGTCCTTTCGAGAGTGCGGGTCTTCCGGGTGCGCCTTCCGGCTGCCAACCGGACAAACCAGGTTACCGCGAAGGCACCCCGGCGACTCCAGGTAGCAGCCAACCGCTGTCGCGAGCGGTCTCTATTTCGTTCAACGCACGCGGCGGCCCATCGGTTCCCTCCGCCTCGATCCCGCTCCGGATGTGCGGGAGTTCACCGCGTGGGAGCAACCCTCGGCCAGCCGCCGCCGACCCGCTCGATGTGCGCGGCCAGGGCCAAAATCCTGGCCTCGCCACCGGGCGGCGCCGCGATCTGCACGGCCAGCGGGGTGCCCGAATGCGAGTGCGTGCCGACGGGGACACTGGCCGCCGGCCAGCCGACGAGATTCCACAGCGCACTGAGCGGGGCGTACCGCACGTTGGCCACGATGTTCGACAACCACGACCGCTCGCTCCACGTCGTCGCCGCGAGCGGCGGCTGCGCGAGCGCGGGGGTGATCACCACGTCGTAGTCCTCGAAGAAGGCGCGCAGCGAGTCCTCCAGCCTGTTCACCTGCTCCGGGCGGACGAACCGGCCCAGCGCGCGGCCCAACGCGACGTGCCTGCGGGTCCGCGGCTGCAGTCGCCTGGGGTCGAGGCCCTTCGCGTCGGCGGCCGTTCCCGCGGTCCAGCGGGCGAGAACCGGAATCAGGTTGACCGGGTACGGCAGCGTCGCGGGCTCCACGTCGTGGCCCGAGCCGGTCAGTTCAGTCCCCGCGCGCACGGCCGCGTCCCGCCACTGCGGATCGACCCTGGCCAGGAACGTCGGTGACCCCGACGCCACCGCGATCCGCAGCGGCTCCGACGGCCCGATCCGCGCGAGTTCGGGACGGTCGGCGATCACGGACAGCATGAGGGCGGCGTCGTCGACGGTCGTGGCGATGGGCCCGTTCTCGGCCATGCCGAACCAGGAGGTGGCGCCGAGTTCGGACGGCACGACTCCCCTGCCCGGTTTGATGCCGAACACTCCGCAGTTGGCCGAGGGGATGCGGATCGAACCGAGACCGTCGGTCCCGTGCGCCAGCGGCACCATTCCCGCGGCGACGGCGGCGGCCGCTCCCCCGGACGAGCCGCCGCAGGTCCGGGACGGATTCCACGGGTTGCGAGTGATGTGGCCGGGCGCGTCGGTGGTTCCCCACACCGCCAGTTCGGGGAGGGTGGTCAGGCCCACCACCACCGCTCCCGCAGCCCGCAGTCGCGCCACGACCGGATGGTCGGCGGCCCTCGGTTCGGCGCTGGTCGCGCCCGATCCCTCGCGCATCGGCAGTCCGGCCACGGGGATGACGTCCTTGATCGCGACGGGCACTCCGGCCAGTGGAAGCGTGGCCAGATCCGGTCGGCGGGACAGCGCCAGCGCTTCGGCTCGGGCCTGGTCGCCGAGAACTGCGGCGAACGCCTGGATCTTCGGTTCACGCTCTGCGATGGCCGCGAGCGCGACCTCGACGTGCTCCATCGGGCTCGAGACGCCCGAGCGGACCTGCTCGGCGACGACGACGGCTGAGGTGAACGGGGAGTCCCCCATCATCCGAGTATATGGTGCAGCGCAGCAGCGATTTCGAGTATTCGCGCTGGATACGGTAGGTCTGCGGGGTTACCATTCGCTTGTCCCTGGATGGGACTCTTCACACCGCTCCAGACAACCTCGATGTGCCCAGAGAACCCGCCCAGTAGAACCCTCGATGTGCAATGACCAGAGGAAACGGGTCGGGCAGAGACGGATCGGCCGCTGGATCGGACTCTGCCGAACGGACCGTCGGAGTCACGAACTCCGAACACGAGAGCAGCGAAGCGACGGTCGCGGCCGGCCCGCCGACGGTGACGGCTGAGCAAACCCTGTCCGCACGGACGATGACCGCCGAGCAGACCGCACTCGCCGAGCAAACTGCCGCGGCCGAACAAACCGCTGCCGCGGAACAGACCGCTGCGGCCGAGCGAACTGCTGCGGCCGAACAGACCGCTGCGGCCGAGCGAACTGCTGCGGCCGAACAGACGGCGGAGGCCGGTCCGACCGTGACCGCCCGGCAGCCGGACACGCTCATCACCATGCCGCCCGGCAGTGCGGCGCTCGACGACGTGGAGGTCGGGCAGCAGGTCGACGACTTCGATCTGCTGATGAGTCTGGGCAGCGGCGCGTTCGGCCGGGTGTTCCTCGCACGCCAGCGGTCGATGCAACGTCTCGTGGCGGTGAAGATCTCCCACGACAAGGGCAACGAGCCGCAGACCCTCGCCCAACTCGACCACGACTACATCGTCCGCGTCTTCGACCAGAGGCTGCTCGAGGACCGCGAACTGCGTCTGCTCTACATGCAGTACCTGCCGGGCGGCACCCTGCTGCGGGTCCTGCGGCGGGTGCGCGTCACGCCCGAACGGGAGCGGACCGGCAGCCTGCTGCTGGACGTCGTCGACGAGGAGATGCGGGAGAAGGGCGAGCTCAGGCCCACCGACTCGAGTGTGCGCGACGAGATCGCGTCACTCACCTGGCCCGAGACGATCGCGTGGCTGGGGCGGCGGCTGGCCGAGGCCCTCGACTACGCAGGCAAACGCGGCGTCCTGCACCGCGACATCAAACCCGCCAACATCCTGTTGACGGCGGAGGGTGTGCCCAAGCTCGCCGATTTCAACATCAGTTTCAGCGACTCCGTCACCGGGGCGTCACCGCTCGCCTACTTCGGCGGGTCGCTGGCCTACATGTCCCCCGAGCAACTCGAAGCGTGTCACCGCGGAATGCCGGGAACGGCGGCGGACCTCGACACCCGCAGCGACATCTTCGCGCTCGGGGTGATGCTGTGGGAGCTGATGTGCGGGCGGCGTCCGTTCCAGGACGAGGACGTGTCGAGCGAGTCGCTCGCCGCACTCGAGGCGATGCTGGACAGCCGCAGCCGCGACGTCGACCCGGAGTTCCTGGACCAGTTACCGGCCGACTGCCCGCCGTCGCTGCGCCGGGTATTGCTGACGTGTCTGGCGCCGAAGCCGGCCGACCGGTGGTCGTCCGGCGCCGAGCTGGCCCAGCAGTTCGACCTGTGCTTGAACCCGCGGGCCCGTGACCTCGTCGATCCGCCCCCACATTCCTGGCGCATGCGGTTGCGCCGGTTCGCGCTCCCGATTCTGGTTTTCGGTATCGCGGTGCCGAACGCCCTTGCCGGTGCGTACAACTACCACCACAACAAGATGCTGATCATCAGCAATCTGACTCCCGAGGCGCAGCAGTCGTTCGAGGGGATCCAGTTGGTGATCAACTCGATCGCGTTCCCGTTGGGCGCGATCATGCTGCTCTACTGGTGCCGCTACCCGCTGCTGGTTCCGCGGGGTCTGCGCAAGGGCCGGACGTACGACCGCCAGACCCTGGCCCGGGCCCGCACCGACACGTTGCTGCTCGGCGACCGCGTGGTGCTCGTGGTGTTCGGATTGTGGGTGATCGCGGGAATCGCCTATCCGATTTCCCTGCAACTGGCGGCGGGGAACGTGCCGCCGGGCGCGTACGTGCACTTCATCGCGTCGCTGATCGTGTGCGGTGCCGTGTCGGTGGCGTACCCGTTCTTCGTGGTGGCGTTCTTCGCGGTGCGCTGCATCTATCCGACCCTGCTACCGCAGGACATCGCGAGCAGCGCCGACGCGCACAAACTGCGGGGACTCGACCGCCGCAGCACGCTGTATCTCGCGGTGGCCGCGTCGGTTCCGCTGGCCGGTGTGGCCGGGGTGACGTTCCTGTCGCCCGACGAGATCACGCTGGTGATCATCGCGGTTCGCATCCTGTGCGTCGGCGGTATCTTCGCGTTCGTCGGCGTGTACTGGCTGTTCCGGCAGCTGGAGCAGGATCTGCGGGCGCTGGAACTCGCCGTGTCCCACGAAACCGCCCGCTGACGGGCGGGGTTCAGCCGCCGTAGACGGAGGGCTCGAGCGTTCCGATGTACGGCAGGTCGCGGTACCGCTCGGCGTAGTCGAGGCCGTAGCCGACGACGAACTCGTTGGGAATGTCGAAGCCGACGTTCGCGACGTTGATGTCGACCTTGATGGCGTCGGGCTTGCGCAGCAGCGTGACGACCTCGAGCGATGCCGGGTTACGCGTCGAGAGGTTGCGCATCAGCCAGGACAGTGTGAGACCGGAGTCGATGATGTCCTCGACGATCAGCACGTGGCGGCCTGCGATGTCCTTGTCGAGGTCCTTGAGGATGCGCACGACACCCGAGGACGACGTGGACGACCCGTAGGAGCTGACGGCCATGAACTCCATCTGGGTGGGGATGGGGAGGGCCCGCGCGAAGTCGGTCATGAAGAAGATGGCGCCCTTGAGGACACCCACCAGGAGCAGATCCCCTTCCGGGGCGCCCTCCGGGTAGCGCTTGGCGATCTCCTCGGCCAGTTCGACGGTACGTCGACGGATCTCGTCCTCGGAGATCAGTACCGATGCGATGTCGCCTTCGTACACGCGATCAAACCCTTCGTCGGTCGTCCAATCCGACGTTCAGCCTGCCACGTCGCCGTCGGACCACCAACCTCGCGTCCGGTGTTCCGCCCCCGACCGCCACCTGTCCCTGCCCCCGCCATCGGGCGACGAGGTCGTCCACCGCCCGCAACTGGGTGTCTCCGAGACCGCGTGCACCGGCCGCGAGCAGCCAGCTGCGCAGGACCCGCCTGCGGACGGGCGGCGCCGACAGGGCGAGGAGCGCCGCGTCGATTTCCCCGTCCACCACGACTTTCGCTTCGGCGTCGGCGGCCACCGCGTCGAGGACAGCTCCCTCCTCGCGCAGGTGTTCCCCGGTGCGGGCGAGGGCCCCGGCGACGCCGCCGCCGAGAACGTCCTCCAGCAGCGGCAGCACCTCGGTGCGCAGCCGCACCCGCACGAAGTCGGGTGAGCTGTTGTGCGGATCCTCGTGCGGGCTGAGGCCTAGTTCCACGCACGTCTGCCGGGTCACCGCGCGTCGCACGTCCAGCAGCGGCCTGCCCCACGGGCTGTCGTAGGGGCTCATCCCCCAGATGGATCGACCACCCGAACCGCGGGACAGCCCCAGCAACACTGTTTCGGCCTGATCGTCGAGGGTGTGTCCCAGCAGCACCGGGCGGGTTCCGCGCGCCGAGTCGAGGGCCCGGTAGCGGGCCTGCCGGGCGGCGGCCTCCAGCCCGCCGGTTCCGGTGACGTCGACGGGAAGCACCTCGGCCGACGCGCAGCCGAGGGCCCGGGCGCGCGCTGCCGCCTCGTCGGCGACGTCGGCCGACCCCGGCTGCAGCCGGTGATCGACGACGAGGGCGACAACCGAACGGGCCTCGGCGGCGGCCGCCGCCGTCAGGGCCAGCGAATCGGCGCCGCCCGACAACGCGACCGCGACGTCGCCGTCCGGGGCGTGTGCCGCGATCCAGCGCCGCACGGCGTGACGAACCTCGAGGATCGCCGGTTCCTCGGGAAGCACTGTCACCGGCTCGGTCCTTCGCGAATCAGCCCAGCACCCGGGACACCCAGGCGTCCGGTGCGTCGATCTCCGCGAGCCGGGGCAACGTGTCGGGGCCGGTCCACACGACGTTGAACCGGTCCATCCCGACCTTGTCCACGACGGCGTCGACGAACGCCTTGCCGCGCACGTACTGCGCCATCTTCGCGTCCATCCCGAGCAGCGCCCGGATGAGCCGCTGCACCGGGTTGCTCTTGCGGCGGCGCCGGCTGTCGAAGGCCGCGCGGATGGCGGCCACCGACGGCACGACCGCGGGACCGACCGCGTCCATCACGTGGTCCGCGTGTCCCTCGAGGAGGGTGCCGAGCACCAGCAGACGGTCGAGCGCGTCACGCTGCGGCTCGGCCTGGGTCGCGCGCAGGAGTCCGACGATGCCGCCCGGTGCACCCGACTCGTCGGGTTCCGTACGTCCACGGTCGCGCAGCGCGGAGGACAACCGGCCGACCATGTCGGTGATCGACTCGTCCTCGGCGGATCCGAGGATCTCCACCGACTCCTGCATGTACCCGGTGAGCCACGGCGACGACGAGAACTGCACCCGGTGCGTCACCTCGTGGAGGCACACCCAGAGCCGGAAGTCGCTGGGCTGCACCCGCAGTGTGCGCTCGACGGACACCACGTTGGGCGCGACGAGCAGCAGGGTTCCGTTGTCGCCGGTGAACGGGTCGTACTGACCGAGGATCGCCGACGACAGGTAGGCGAGCATCGCCCCGGCCTGAATGCCCGCCGGCTTGCCGAGCAGCATGCCGGGGGCGGCGTCGCCGCCGGTGAGTTGCGACATCGAATGCGCGGCGGCGTGGATCCACCCCGCCCGGTCGAGGATCTGGGCGGTGGGCACCGGCAGTCCGTCGGCGAGTCCGGTGACTTCCCGGACGGGCAGTTCGGCGCGCATCGACGCGTCGGCCAGTTCCGCGACCACGGTTTCGGCCGTGTACCGCGACGTGGCGGGCCCGCTGCGCGCCAGCCTCACCCCCGTCCTGGCTGCGAGTTTCCAGTCGACGGCACCGCTGAACGCATTTCCTTCGGCGGCCATCACTGGCACCCGCACGTGCGGAGCGCGGCCGCCAGTGCGTCGAGGGCGGGACGGCTGACCTCCGGTGGGCGGTCGTTGGACATCAGCGCGAACGTGAGGACGCGCCCGTTCTGGTCCACCACGTAGCCGGCGAGGGCGCTGGCCGTGGACAGGGTGCCGGTCTTCGCGCGCACCCATCCGGCGCCGGTGCGGTTGCCCGACGCGTACCGGTCCGACAGGCTGCCCGTGGCGCCTGCCACCGGCAGGTAGTCGAGCATCGGCCGCAGGGCGGGATTCCCCTCCCCGGCGGCGGCCGTCAGCACCTGGTCGAGGGTGTGCGGCGCGATGCGGTCGTCGACGGACAGCCCGCTCGCGTCGTGCAGCGTGAGCCCCGACAGATCGAAGCCGGCACCGGTCAGGGTCTGGCCGATGGTCGCGACGGCGCCCGCGAACGATGCTTCCGCGCCGGCATTCATGGCAACCTCCCGCCCGATCGCTTCGGCAAGCACATTGTCCGAGTGTTCCATCATCTGCCGCAACCGGTCGCGCAGCGGCGCGGACTGCACACTCGCAACCGTGGCGGCTCCGGGTGCCGCGACCCCCGACGCGACCGCCGACGGGTCGACGCCGAGCGCATTTGCCAGCGTCCGCCCGGCGTCGAGCGCGGGCGTCGAACTACGCGGCGACTCGTCCACGAGCGGGTCGGCGCGTCCGCCGTCGATCATGATCGGCTCGGTGGGGGTGATGAATCCGGCGCCGACATCGGTCGGGAACCATCCCTGCGCCATGGTGTCGCCCGAGTAGATGCTCGTGTCGACCACGATGCGCGTCACCTGGATGCCCGCGTTCCGGATCTGATCGACCAGTTGCGAGATGTGCGCCGCACCCGGGTAGTAGCCGTTCTCCCCGACCGGCTTCGCGGTGAGAGTGGGATCACCACCGGCGACGAGGACGATCTCCCCGGGAGCCGCCCCCTGCACCACCTTCGTCGTGACGCGGTGGTCGGACGGCAACGACAGCAGCGCGGATCCCGCGGTGAGGACCTTGGTGGTGGACGCAGGCGTCATCGGGGTCTGCGGGTTGACGCTCCACAGCACCTGACCGGTGACGGCGTCGGCGACCGTTCCGCTGAACTTGCCGAGGTCCGGGTTGGCGGCGGCCGGACCGACCGCCGCGGCGATCCCCTGCGCGCTCGGCATCGGCGCGTCGTCCGGGACCGGCGTGACCTGCGGGGCCGCGATGATCGGTGCCGGTTCGGGGGCGATCGTCAGTTCGCCGCGCCCCGCCGACGCGTTGTGCGCGCCCACCGCGACCACCAGCACGGCGGCCATCGCGAGCACCACGACGACGACCGACGCGAACAGAATTCGCATGTTCCGACGGTGGCGTCCCGCCAACGAGCCCATCTTCTTCTTTCCCTGGCCCGGCAACGCGCCTCCGTCTTCACTGTGATTCGTGGGTGGTCAGACAACCAACCTTATCCTCGACCCGATATCCTCTCCCCGAATCATCATCGACACGACAGCGAGGAATCGGCGTGGAGTTCGACGTCACCATCGAGATCCCCAAGGGTCAGCGAAACAAGTACGAGGTCGACCACGTGACCGGTCGCGTGAAGCTGGACCGCTACCTGTACACCGCGTTCGGCTACCCGGCCGACTACGGCTTCATCGAGAACACCCTCGGCGAGGACGGCGACCCGCTGGACGCGCTGGTCCTGCTCCCCGAGTCGGTGTTCCCCGGCGTCATCGTCGAGGCACGCCCCGTGGGCATGTTCAAGATGGTCGACGAGGCCGGCGGCGACGACAAGGTGCTGTGCGTGCCTGCCGGCGACCCGCGCTGGGACCACATCCAGGACATCGGCGACGTCCCGCAGTTCGAACTGGACGCCATCAAGCACTTCTTCGTCCACTACAAGGACCTCGAGCCGGGCAAGCACGTCGAGGGCGCCGACTGGGTCGGGCTCGCCGAGGCGAAGGCCGAGGTCGAGGCGTCGATCAAGCGTCTGAAGGACAACGGCGGGCACTGAGCCTGACGTTCTTTTCAGCGGCGTCCAGTTCCCCGGCTATCGGGTGGGCTGGGCGCCGTTGCCGTCTCTACTCCCCCGCGTCGCCCCGGGCCGCGGCCTGGAGCCCGGACTCGCTGCGCAGGGGTACTTCCTTCCACAGCACGGTGAGGACGAAGGCGACGACGGCGAGCATCGACACGGTGAGGAAGACGGATCCGATGGCGTCGGCGAATCCCTCCCGGAACGGCAGGGCGAGCACGTCGTCGAGCTTTCCGATCACCGAACTGTCCGTGAGGACGCCGCTGACGCCCGCGTGGTCGGGGCTGAGCATTCCCTGACCCATGGCGGCCTCGGCGGGGTCGTTGCTCTGCGCGGCGGCGACCACTGCCCGCCGGAAGTCGGATGTGCCCGCTGCGGCCGTCACGCGCTCGCCGATGGCCGGGGTGAGGCGGGAGAAGAGGATCGACAGGAAGATCGCGACGCCTGCGGTGCCGCCGATCTGCCGGAAGAAGGTGGCCGCTCCGGTCGACACTCCCATGTCCTGCGGGGGCAGGGCGTTCTGAATGGCGAGAGTGAGCGGCTGCATCAGGTTTCCCAGACCGAGTCCCAGGATCAGCATGAAGGCCATCACGACGGGCATCGGCGTGTCGGCTGCCAGCGTGTGCAGCAGGAACGCGCCGACCGCGATGAGGGCGGTCCCAAGGATTGGGAAGTACCGGTATCGCCCTGTCCGGGAGATCATCTGACCACTGACCACCGAGCCGGCCATGAGGCCGAGGACCATCGGCAGGATCTGGAATCCGGCGAGGGTGGGACTCGAGCCCTTCACCACCTGCAGGTACTGGGGCAGGAGGCTGATGCCGCCGAACATGACGGCGCCCACGACGAGGCTGATGACGACGCCGAGCGCGAACGTGCTGTTGCGGAAGAAGCGCATCGGGATGAGCGCGTCGTCTTTCATCGCGAGTTCCACGAGCACGAAGGCGAGCACACCGAGGACGCCGATCACGTAGCACGCCAACGACTTCGAGTCGCCCCACCCCCAGGTGTGCCCTGTTCGGCGACGATGAGCAACGGCACGACACCCACGGCGAGGGCGATCGCGCCCCACCAGTCGATCCGCCGGCTTCCGCCCGATCGTCGAGGGAGGTGCAGCACCCTGGAGACGACGGTGAGCGCGACCAGACCGACGGGCACGTTGACCAGGAAAACCCAACGCCAGCCGTCGATTCCGAGGATCGCGTCCTGCCCGGCGAACAGTCCGCCGAGGACCGGCCCGAGCACGCTGGACGTGCCGAACACGGCCAGGAAGTAGCCCTGATATTTGGCGCGCTCACGAGGGGAGACGATGTCGCCGATGATGGTGAGCGCCAACGAGAACAGACCGCCGGCGCCGAGTCCCTGCACCGCACGGAAGGCCGCGAGCATATACATCGACGTCGAGAACGTACACAGGACCGAGCCGATCACGAACACCGTGATGGCGAACATGAAGAACGGCTTGCGGCCGTAGATGTCGGACAGTTTGCCGTAGAGCGGCGTTGCCAGGGTCGCGGTGACGAGGTAGGCGGTGGTGGCCCACGCCTGCAACGAGTAGCCGTCGAGGTCGTCGGCGATGGTGCGGATCGCCGTCGCCACGATCGTCTGATCGAGCGCAGCGAGGAACATGCCGAGCATCAACCCGCTGAGTACAGCCAGGATCTGCCGGTGGGTGTAGGCCACCGGCGTTTCGACCGAATTCGACACTGTTTCCTCGCTGCGCTGGTCGTTTACTTGTAGTCGGCAAGTATGCGAGCGCAGCGAGGATTCGGGCAACTGATGAACTGGGCTTTACCTGCGGATAAGCGTCCACCCCCGACAGTGCGGACGGATTACTCGCCCTTGAACTCGGGGGTGCGCTTCTCGAAGACGGCGGTGATCGCCTCGGTCAGGTCCTGCGAGGGCAGGAACGCGGCATTCCACGCGGCGACGTAGCGCAGGCTGTCGTCGACGGCGGCCGCACGGGAGTGGTCGAGGACGTCCTTGATGCCGTGCACGACGAGCGGCGGGTTCGCCGCGATCTCGCCCGCGCTGGCGTGCGCGGCCGCGAGGACGGCGTCGGCATCGGCGTAGACACCGTTGACGAGACCGATCTTCTCCGCGCGACCCGCGCCGATGTCCTTGCCGGTGAGTGCGAGTTCCCGCAGATGTCCGTCGCCGATGATGGCGGGCAGCCGGGCGAAGCTACCCATGTCGGCGACGATCGCGACCTTCACCTCACGGATGCTGAACTGGGCGTCCTCGCTGGCGTACCGGATGTCGCACGCGGAGATGAGGTCGACGCCGCCGCCGATGCACCAGCCCTGGATGGCCGCGACCACCGGCTTGCGGCAGTCGGCGACCGCGTTGATGCCGGACTGCATCCGCTTGATCATGTCGTGGAACGCGGTGCGCGGGCCTGCCTGCGCCTTGTCCGCGAGGACGGAACCGAAGCTGCCGCTCATGGCGGGCAGGTCGAGGCCGAAGGAGAAGTTCTTGCCCGAGCCGGCGATCACCACGGCCCGCACGTCGGGATCGGAGTCGAGTTCGCCGAAGATCTCGGGGAGTTCGCTCCAGAAATCCGGCCCCATCGCGTTGCCCTTGCCGGGTCCGATGAGCGTCACCTGCGCGACGTGATCCTTGCGCTCGACGGTGAACGCATTCCAGGTCTTCTGTTCGGTCATTACTCGAGAGTAACCTCCGCTGGCCGGTGTCCGGCGAAATACCCTGGAGGTCTCTGCACCGTCTGCGAACGGACAGCCGCGATGACGCACCGGACGGCCCCGGATGGCGACGCCCTGGTCGTCGGCGCCGGAATGGGCGGTCTGCTGGCCGCGGCGGCGCTCGGCAGCACGTTCCGCAACGTCGTCGTCCTCGACCGCGACGTCCTGCCCGACGAGGCCACGGCGCGCCGGTGCGTGCCGCAGGCCCGGCACGTGCACGCCCTCCTCGCCGGTGGGCAGGCCGCGATGGAGGACCTCCTGCCGGGTCTGGTGCCCGAACTCCTGGCCCTCGGAGCCACCGCGGGCGACGCGCTCGGCGACATCCGGTGGATCGTCGACGGGCATCGGATGGCCCGCGCGACCAGCGGGGTTCCCGGCATTCTCGCGAGCAGACCGCTGGTCGAGCGGCAGGTGCGGCGGCGGGTCCAGGCCCTGCCGAACGTGCGGATCCTGGACCGTTCCGACGTCACGGGTCTCGTCCTGGACGACGGGAGGGTGACCGGCGTGACCGTGCAGCACCGGGGCGGCGTCGCACCGGAGGTCGTCGGGGCCGATCTCGTCGTGGACTCGTCGGGCCGCAGTTCGCAGAGTGTCGCCCGGCTCGGCGCGCTCGGGTTTTCGCCGCCGCCCGAGTCCCAGGTGGCCGTGGACGTCAGCTACGCGACGAGGCACTTCCGGCTCGACCCGCCGCACCTGGACGGCGATTCCGGCATCGGGATGGCGCCGGGACCGTCGAGTCCGCGCAGCGGATTCGTGGGCGTGCAGGAGAACGGCACGTGGATCGTCACGCTCGCCGGGTACGGCGACGACGTGCCGCCGCTGGATCCGGGCGGCTTCCTCGAGTTCGTGAAGTCTTTCCCGGCCCCGGACATGTACGACGCGCTGCGCACGGCCGTGCCGGTAGACGACGGCGTGCGCTACCGGATCCCGACCACCGTCCGGCGGCACTATTCGGCCGACGATCTGCCGTCGAACTATCTGCCGTTCGCGGACGCCATCTGCTCGTTCAACCCCATCTACGGTCAGGGGATGAGCGTCGCCGCTGTGGAGGCGCAGATCTTGCGGGACTGCCTGCGGTCGGGATCCACGCATCTCGCGCGCCGGTTCCTCCGGAGGGCGAACCGGTGCATCGATCCCGCGTGGAATCTCACCGTCGACAACGACCTCCGGATCCCGGCCGTGCCGGGACGACGGTCGGCGCGGGTCCGGTCGGTCAATGCGTACGCGGCCCGGCTCGATCGGGCGGCGTCCCTCGATCCGGCGGTGGGGGCGGCGTTTCTCCGGGTGACGCATCTTCTGGACCGGCCGGGCGCGTTGCTGCGGCCGGCGACCGTGCTGCGGGTTCTGCTCGCCTCCCGCTGACGGACCGTCGCAGGATTACCTGTATGTTGACGTCACAGATACCTGAAGGATCTGCGCCGCCACGAGAGGAAATCCGTGCTCGACATCGCCTGGAACCCGACGCTGAACACGCTGACCCGCAACGCCTGGCGACTGTCCTTCGGCGGCGGCATCGCACCGGTCCAGCGCACCCCGTCGACGCGGATCCACGAGGCACTTCATCAGGACCTGTACCGGTTCGACGGTTCCGACACCGACGACGACCGGCCCATCCTCCTCGTGCCGCCGCTCGCCGCGCCAGCACAGTGCTTCGACCTCCGGCCCGGCCAGAGCCTGGCCGCACACCTGGTCGAGTCGGGCAAGGCCACGTATCTCGTCGACTACGGAACGATGGGCTACGCCGACCGCGGCCTCGGATTCGAGGACTGGGTGGACGACTTCATCCCGGCCGCCGTCGACCGGGTGTCCCGGCTCCACGACGGCGCACCCGTCGACCTGATCGGCTGGAGCCTCGGCGGAACGATGTCGCTGCTCACCGCCGCGGGCCGAAGCGATCTGCCGATCGGTTCGGTGACGGCGATCGGCACGCCGATCGACTACGAGTCGGTGACCATGATCGCGCCGCTGCGGGCCGTCGGCCGGTTCACCGGCGACCGCCCCCTCACCACCGCCACAGGGGCGATGGGCGGACTGCCCGCGCCGCTGGTCCAGGCCAGCTACCGCTTCACCGCACTCCAGCGTGAACTCACCAAGCCGTGGTTCATCGCCCGGAACCTGCACGACGCCGAGACCCTGGCCCGCATGGAGTCCATCGACCGGTTCATGGCCGACATGCCCGGGTACCCCGCACGCTTCTTCCGCCAGGTCTGCACTCAGCTGATCCTGGGGAACGCACTCACCGAGGGGAGCTTCGCGACCCGGAACGGCGCAATCGCGCTGGCCGATCTGACGGTGCCGGTCCTCGCCATCGGCGGCACCGAGGACGTCATCGCGCCGATCCCGTCGGTCCGGGCGGCGACAGACGTGCTCACCGGGTCACCGTCGGTGCGGTTCGAGTCCGCGCCGGGCAGCCACCTGGGACTCGTTGCGGGCCCGAAGGCCAAGGACTCCACGTGGGCACACATCGACGGCTTCCTCGACGGGGTCGTCGCACAAACCGCCTGAAATCTGTTCAGACCAGCCCGGCCCAGACTGTTCAGACCAACCCGGCCCGGGCGACCGCACCGGCGAACAACGCGGTGACCGCGGCGCCCATCGTCGGCTGGTCCACTTCCTCCGGATCGACGGAGTGTTCGAGCACGAGGCCGGAGATGAGGGCCATCAGCGAGATGGCCGTGGTGCGCACGTCGAACGTGTCGTCGACTCCCCACTCCCGCGCGCGCTCGCCGATCAACTCGACGAGCCGTCCCCGCAGTTGCCGCCGTTCCCGCAGGTAGGCCTGCGCGATCTGCGGGTCGCGGGCGGCAAGCACACCGAATTCGAGTACCAGCAGCGACCAGCCCGGCTCGCGCACCATCCACGACGCGACGGCCTCGCCGCCCTTGCCAGCGGCGTCCGTCGGGTTCATGCCGGCGATCTCGGCGAGCACCCGTCCCGCGAGTTCGAGTGAGCGCGCCGCGAAGAGTTCGGCGAACATGTCCTGTTTCGACTCGAAGTTCGAGTAGACCGCGCCCTTGGTGAACCCGGCCCGGCGCGCGACCTCGGCGAGCCGGGCCGCACTGAAGCCGCGTTCCGCGAATTCCTCTGCCGCCGCGTCGAGGAGGCGCTGTCGCACGACGTCGCGACCGGGACGCGTCGTCGGCGCCCAATCGGTGTGACGACTGTCCGGTTGACGTTCTTCAGTCACGATACCTAGGGTATTCAATACCTACGGTATCGACAAGGATCGAGGACGTCCGATGACCACCACCGCCAGCGAAACCACCACCCCGGCTCCCGTGCACCACGACAGTCCGGTGTCGAAATACGGCGCGCCCAAGGTGATGACCGCGCTGGTCTTCGGCGTTCTCCTCCTCCAACTCGGCTTCATCCTCAGCTACGTGGCCGCGTTCCATCAGCCCACGCCCCGCGACATCGAGGTCGGTGTCGTCGCCGCGGCGGGACTGCCCTCCGGGACGGACCAGCAGGTCGCCGACCGGCTCGACGCGATCGACGGCAGCCCGCTCCGCGCACGCGTCGTCTCGGACACCGCGGAAGCCCGCCGCCTCCTCCACGACCGTGAGATTCAGGGCGCGTTCGTCGTGAATCCCGTCGGCCCCGACACCCTGATCACGGCGAGCGCGGGCGGCAGTTCCATCTCCAGCGCGCTCGAATCGGTCTTCACCCAGGTGGAGAACAGTCAGGGTCGCCAGTTCACGGTTCGCGACGAGATTCCCGTCGGCGCGCACGACAACCGCGGCCTGTCCGGTTTCTATCTGGCGGTCGGGTGGGTGGTCGGCGGCTACCTGCTCGCGGCGGCGATCGGGCTGTTCATCGGTGCCCCGCGGACGTTGCGTCAGGCGTCGGCGCACACGGCCGTCCTGTTCGGCTACGCCCTGCTCTCGGGCGCTCTCGGCGCCCTGATCACGACGCACGTGCTCGGCACGTTCGCGGGCCACTGGTTCCCGCTATGGCTCCTCGGGGCCGGTGTCGTCTTCGGCACGGCCGCGTTCACGCTCGGTCTGCGCGCCTCGGTCGGCATCCTCGCGGTGCCGCTCGCGATCGCCGTCTTCGTCATCCTGGGTAACCCCAGTGCAGGCGGGGCGTTCGGTTCGAACGTCATCCCCACGTTCTACGCGGCCATCGGACGCTGGATCACCCCCGGCGCGGGTACCGAGGGAATCCGCAGCATCGTGTACTTCGACGACGTGGGGCTGGGGCAGCCCGCACTCGCCCTCGCGCTGTACTCCGCGGTCGGGCTGGGACTGCTGTTCGGGTTCACCGTCCGGCGCCTCCGGAAGCTGGAATCGACTACGCCCCGTTCCGATGTCGTGTCGGAAGACGCTTCTTGATGTCGTTCCAGGGGAATGGACCTACTCTTGGTTCATGCCGACGCCCCTGCACCCCCACGCCGCGCATGTCGCCGAGACTCTGATCGCGCGAGGGCACCATGGGGTGATCGTGACCCAGCCCGACTCCACCCACACCGCGGCCGAGGCGGCGGAGTCCCTGGGGGTCGATGTCGGCGCCATCACCAAGTCGCTGGTGTTCCTTCTGGACGACGACCCGATCCTGCTCCTCGTGTCGGGGGCGCACGAGGTGGATCTGGCGAACACGGGCAAACGTCTGCAGGGAAATCTGACCCAGGCGCCTCTCGACATGGTGCGGATCGCGACCGGGCAGCCGATCGGCGGTATCGCCCCGCTCGGCCATCCCACGAACCTTCCGACCTACGTCGACAACGCCCTGTCGGAGTACGCGGAACTGTGGGCGGCCGCCGGTCACCCGGACACCGTCTTCCGCACGTCGTTCTCGGAGTTGGTCCGGATCACCGCGGGCCTGGCGATCGACGTCGACTGAATCCCGGTCGCTTCCCGCCCTTATAGTTGACGTCAGATCTCGTGAACGAGAGTGACGTGCACGAGCGTGACACAGTGCCCACACGGGCCGACCCGGAGAATGATTTGTCCGACAGAGCCGAGAACGCCGATACCGTCGATGGTTCGGACCTCCCCCGACACCCCGAACTCGCCCCCGGAATCTGTGCGGAGGATTACCGCGCAGCCCTGCGCCGTCACCCGGCGGGCGTCACCATCGTGACCCTCGACTCGGGATCGGGCCCGGTGGGCTTCACCGCATCCTCGTTTTCGTCCGTCTCGCTGGCCCCGCCGCTGGTGTCGTTCAACATCGCGAACACGTCGTCGAGCATCGACGCGCTCCACTCGGCGGGCTCGCTGGTGATCCACCTGCTCGGGGAGCACCAGCAGCACCTGGCTCAGCGCTTCTCACGGAGCGCGGACCAGCGGTTCTCGGACGAGTCGCTGTGGGCGCGGCTCGACACCGGCGAACCGGTGCTGCACGGAACTCCCAGCTGGATGCGGGTCGTCGTGGACCAGTTGATTCCGGTCGGCGACCACACGCTCGTCATCGGCCTCGTCACCCGCGTCCACGCCGAGGCCGACGACGATTCCGCGTCGGCTCCCCTGCTGTATCACGAGGGCCGGTACTACCGGCCCACTCCGCTGGGTTCAGCGAACAACGGCAACTGACCTGGGTCAGGACGCCAGCACCCGTTCGGCGCGGGGCAGGTCGAAGCGGCGCAGCGCCTCGTCCACCGCTTCGGCGGACGTGACGAGGCCCCGCTGCTCCAGCCACGGGAGGGTGCCGTCGACGAGTTGCTCGAGAACCCTGGGCAGCGACAGCGGGAGCAGGGTCACGCCGTCGGCGACGCCGGCGGCCTGGATGTCGGCGATGAGCCCGGCGAGGCCGACCGGAGTTCCGATGTACTGCAACGACACCGGTGTGCGCGGTGCGTCCAGCGCACTGTCGAGGAGGGCCAGCTCCTTGCGCGCGGCGCGAGCTTCTCCGGCGATGAGCACCTCGAGGTCCACCAGGACGGTGACGCTGTCGGGGTCGCGGCCGTCGGCGACGATCTCGGCACGGATCCGAGCGCGCTCCTGCTGCGCCTCACGCAGATCGGCGGCCCGGATCCGGACGACGTTCGGCGGGAACGACGTGAGGTCGAGCTGATCCGTCGAGTCGGCGGTCAGGTCCACCCAGTAGTCGGCGCCGTTGATCGGCCGTGTGCCTGCGGCGCCCTCGGCGGCCGGGTGGTGTCCCGATCCGGTCAGTTCGACGGCGACGCGGAGGGGACGGGAAACGTAGGCATTGTCTCGAGACATAAGGGTTCCTCGGGAATGACGTGTGCGTGTGAATGAAACGGAACGGGAAGACCGGTCAGCTCGAACACATACCCGAGGCGGTTCGGCACAGATCCACATGCCGACGGCACCAGTGAGCAATCATTGTGCTCCCAGCCTGCGATGCCATGCCGTCATACTAGCGCGTCTCGCGAAAAGCGGGTCTCGGGCACCGGATTCCACTGGCCGCTCTCCTTGGCGTAGGCCCAGTTCCGGCCTCCCGCCACCAGGGTGCGCACGGCGTCGACCAGCCGATCCACGTCGTCGGAGCAGCTTCCGAGACCGACGCTCACCCGCACGGCGCCGTCGGGCCTGCCGAGGCGGCCCAGCAGCGGGTGTGCGCAGAAACGTCCGTCGCGAACTCCGATTCCGTGTTCGGCGGACAGGTAGGCGGCGATCTCGCCCGGCTCGAAACCGTCGATCGTGAACGTCACGATTCCCACGGTGTCGGGGGCGTCCGTCCACAGCCGTAGGAACTCCAGTCCGTCGACGGATCCGAGGCCGTCGAGGAGCCTGCCGGTGAGTGCCGCCTCGTGTTCGGCCACCGTGCCGAAGTCCAGTTCGGACAGCGCATCGCACGCGGCGGCGAGGGCCGCGGCGCCGAGCACGTTGGGGGTTCCCGCCTCGTGCCGGGCGGGGGCGGGCGCCCACTGGGTCGATTCGACGGTCACGTTCCGGACCGCGCCGCCGCCCGCGAGGTAGGGCTCGGCGGCGTCGAGCCAGTCCCGGCGGCCCACGAGCACGCCGGCGCCGAACGGGGCGTACAGCTTGTGCCCGGAGAAGGCGAGGTAGTCGACACCCCACTCCTCTACGTCGATGCGACGGTGCGGTGCGAGCTGAGCGGCGTCGACGAGAATCCGTGCGCCGCAACGATGCGCCACCTCGGCGAGGGCGGCGATCGGCAGCACCTCACCGGTGACGTTGGAGGCACCCGTCACCGCGAGCAGGGCGGTGGGCTTGGAGCACAGTTCGGCGACGAGCAGCCGGACGGTCTCGTCAAGGGTGTCCGCGGCCCGCACGACGCGAGAGTCCTTCCACGGCAGCAGGTTCGCGTGGTGTTCGATGTCGAGGACGACGGTGCTGCCGGGAACGCAATTGGCGAGCAGGTTCAGTGAGTCGGTGGTGTTGCGGGTGAACACCACCACCTGGTCGTCGCACGCCCCGACGAACCGGGCCACCGAATCGCGGGCCTTTTCGTAGCACTCGGTCGACACCCGCGAGGCGTAGCCGGCGCCGCGGTGCACACTGGAGTACGTCGGAAGCAGGGCCCCGATACGGTCCGTGACCTGCGCCAACGCGGGAGCACTGGCCGCGTAGTCGAAGTTCACGTAGGTGCAGTCGCCGCCCTGAACGAGCGGAACCCGCAGGTCGGAACCCGAAACCTGAGCCAGGGGGGCAACACACACGTCAGCGGTCAATACAGCAGTCATCACGACATCCCTCGTAGTCAGGGACTCGTCGCAGGGTCGGTGCCCTCTCGGAGTCCGCGCTTGCCGGGTTCGGTATGAACCTCAGCCTGGTCGTCACCCGGAGCACCCCGCCGCGGTGGAGGGTTGCCGACCAGCTAGCCGGGGCTTGACGCTGGTACTCGTGACCTGTTTCGAAGATTGCAGGATCGGCGCGTAGTTGTCAACCCGACACCGGGAGGGTCCGGAATCCGGGTCCGACGATTTGCGCCAGTTGGGGGTGACCCCGAGCAGCGGGGCGAGCTGATTCGCAATCGGGTTGAGGTCCAGCTTGTTCGGGTCCTTCTTGGGGGTGGAGTCCCACGGTTGAACGGTGGCGGGGTCGCCGAACACGATCCGGTTCGCGCTGCGGACGCCGGTGAGACTGCCCTGCGGGGCCGCGCAGGTGGCGGCGGTGTTCTGCGGGAAGCCCTGCTGCGTGTCGTCGAAGTTCGGATCCTGGCGCTTCATCTCCTGGAGGATCGCTTGGGTGCCCTCGTACCCGACCCCTTTCCGTCGAATGCCGCGCCGAGTTCCGTCACGACGGCGTGGAGCGCGTCGACCGGTTCGCCACAACGGCTTTCGCGGATGCGTGAATGTCGGGCGCGCTCTTGTCGATCCTCAATTCGACGACGACGCCGTCCGCCGCGAGGGGCATGGTCCCCGACGCGACCGACCGGCACGCCGCGGTAGGCGACTTCGGCGTTGGTGAAGATGTCGCCCGACGTCTCCAGTTCGAGGTTCACGGCGCATTCGCCGAAGCCGAGGAGGTTGTCGAGGCGTTGGCACCCACGTAGACGAGCCCCATGACGGCGACGAGTACGAAGCCGATCAGCTGCCACCGGATCACGAGACGGCGGCGGTGGTGGCGGCAGACACAGGCACTCCGATGACCGGTGAATAAGTGAGACTATCGGTCACACATATATCTAGTCCGGTCGCCGGAGCAGCGCAAACTCCGCGCCGCTCGCGGTGGTGCACGTCACCGTCGGGTCTTGACTGAATTTTCAGTTTGGAATATGTTCGATACCCAACAGGACGTGATACCGGTCACCTCCGCCCCGAATGTGAGGTCCGCAGTGTCCACGAATCTCGACCCGACGATGCCCCTCGACGACACCGCCCCCTCCCCGCCGGAGGACCGGTTCGGACACGTCGAGACGATCGGCGTCGAGTACATCCCCGAATCGGAACGCGATTCGCGACCGCTCAACATGCTCGCGGTGTTCTTCGGCGGCAATCTGGCGTTCTCCGTGATCGTGTTCGGCTGGCTCCCCATCACATTCGGGCTCAGCTTCGGCAGCGCGCTGGCGGCCAGCGCGATCGGCATCGGGCTGGGGACGCTCCTCATCGCTCCCCTGTCGCTCCTGGGCCCGCGCACCGGCACGAACAACACCGTGTCGAGTGGTGCGCACTTCGGAGTGAGCGGACGGATGATCGGGTCAGGGCTCACCCTCCTCTTCGCCCTCGCGTACGCCGCGATCGCGGTCTGGACGTCGGGCGACGCACTGATCGCCGCCGCCCACCGCCTGTTCGGCACACCGGTCGACAACGGCATGCTCGCACTCGGCTACGGCATCATCGCCGCCGAGATCGTGGCCGTCGCACTGTTCGGCCACGGCACGGTGGTCGCGCTCCAGAAGTTCGTGCTGCCCATCGTCGCGGCCCTGCTCCTGCTGGGGGTCTTCGCATTCGGTGGCCACTTCGACGGCGGAGCGGGCAGCGGCGACTACCTGCTCGGCGGATTCTGGCCCACCTGGATTCTGGCCGTGGTCCTCGCCGTCGGCGGTCCGCTGTCCTACGCCCCGACGCTCGGCGACTACAGCAGGCGGATCTCCCGGGTGCGGTTCAGCGACCGTTCGATCGTCGCGGCCACCATGGCCGGCATCTTCTTCGGATTGTTCCTGACCGCGGCGTTCGGTTCGTTCACCGCATCGACGTTCACCACGCTGAGCGACTCCTACGTCGCCGACCTGGTGGCGGAGGCTCCCGGCTGGTACGTGCTGCCGATCGTGCTCGTCGCCCTCGCGGGCGGACTCGGCCAGGGCGTCCTCAACGTCTACGCCAGCGGACTCGACCTGGAGGCGCTGATCCCCCGGTTGCGCCGCGTCCACACGACGCTGATCACGTCGGCGCTCGCGGTGGCCCTGCTCTACATCGGCGTCTTCGTCGTCGACGCCGTCGATTCGATCACGGCGATGACGTTGGTGCTCAACGGTTTCGCCGCTCCGTGGGTGGCGATCAACGTCGCCGGCTTCCTGGTTGCGCGGCGCGGGCAGTACGACGCCGTCGATCTCCAGGTCTTCAACCTGGGCCGGAGGGGTGGGCGGTACTGGTTCACCGGCGGCTGGAATCTGCGCGCCGTCATCCCCTGGGCGGCCGGATCGCTGTTCGGCCTGCTCGCGGTCGACACGTCGCTGTACTCCGGGCCGCTTGCCGACATCGCGCACGGTGTCGATGTCAGTCTGATCGGATCGTCGGTCATCGCCGTGGCCGGCTACCTCGTCGCGCTGCGACTGTGGCCCGAACACGTGGCCCCGGTCGAGGCGCCGTCGTCCTAGCGCGACACGAACCGAAGGAGATCCCCGATGAGCGAGCGACGCGACGCGATTCTGAAGGCCAGCGCGACGGCCATTGCCCAGCGAGGTATCCGCGGGCTGCGCGTCAACGATGTCGCGGAGGTCGCGGGAGTCTCGCCGGGACTGCTGTACTACCACTTCAAGGATCGCATCGGCCTGCTCGAGGCCGCCCTGAACTACATCAACGACCGTGCCCGCGACTACCGCAGCGAGGGCGAGGGGTCCGCGGACTCCGCACGCGACCGGCTCACCCGCTCGCTCCTCGGCGAGATCCAGGACCGCCCCGAGGTCGTGGAGAACTCGCTGGCCTGGAACGAGTTACGCGCTTCCGCCGTGTACGAGGAGGCGCTGCGGGAGCCTCTCGCCCGGACCACCGCCGCGTGGGTCGCGGAGATCGCCGACGCGATCACGCAGGCGCAGGCCACCGGCGAGATCTCCCCCTCCCTCGACCCCCGGCGCACCGCGGTCACGATGACCGCCCTCGTCGAAGGACTGTCCGGACGGTGGCTCTGCAAGGAGATCTCCACCGAGGACGCCCGCTCCCATCTGCTCGGCGCGATCGACGTCGTGATGTCCGAGCCCACCGACCGCACCACCGACAACCCCGTCACCACCAGAACGAAGGAAAAACGATGACCATCCGCACGATCACCGCGCTGCCCGCACCCGCCTCCCCCGCACGTTCCACGGCCACCGCCCGCACTCCGCTGCGGGTCGGGTTGGTGCAGCACCGCTGGCGCGCCGACGCGGACGCATTGCGCACCGCGTTGACCGACGCGATCGGTGAGGCGGCGGCCCTCGGCGCGGAAGTGGTGTTCCTGCCGGAACTCACG
This sequence comes from Rhodococcus pseudokoreensis, assembly GCF_017068395.1. Lineage (NCBI taxonomy): Bacteria > Bacillati > Actinomycetota > Actinomycetes > Mycobacteriales > Nocardiaceae > Rhodococcus > Rhodococcus pseudokoreensis. Next base: position 3,520,280 of record NZ_CP070619.1, read on the forward strand.
CTGTCGAAGTACCCCGCCGACACCCGCGCGACCGGCACACCCGGACGCGACGCCGAGGACCTCACGACCGGACCCACCTACACGTTCGCGGCCGCCGCCGCTGCCCGCCACCAGGTCTGCGTCCACGCCTCGCTGTACGAGAAGGCCGACGGCCCGGACGGTCTCGGTTTCAACACCGCCATCCTCGTGTCCCCGTCCGGCGAACTGCTCTCCCGGACACGCAAGCTGCACATCCCCGTCAGCGCGGGATACTACGAGGACACCTACTTCCGCGGCGGCCCCGCCGACGACGCCTACCCCGTCTACCGGCCGGCCGAACTGGGCGGCGCCGCCCTCGGACTGCCGACGTGCTGGGACGAGTGGTTCCCCGAGGTGTCCCGGATGTACTCGCTCGGCGGCGCGGAGATCCTCGTCTACCCGACCGCGATCGGGTCCGAGCCGAGCTTCCCGGCGTTCGACACGCAGCCGATCTGGCAGCACGTGATCGTCGGAAACGGCATCACCAGTGGAACATTCATGGTGGTCCCGAACCGGTGCGGCAACGAGGGCGGCATCGACTTCTACGGTTCCTCCTTCATCTCCGACCCGTACGGCCGGGTGCTGGTGTCCGCTCCCCGCGACGAGGAAGCGGTCCTGGTGGCCGACCTCGACCTCGATCAGCGCAAGGACTGGCTCGACCTCTTCCCGTTCCTGACCACCCGCAGGCCGGACACGTACACCCGGCTCACGGACGCCGTCGACCACGAGCACCCCTACGGCCTCCCGTCGACGGTCGCCGCCGCGGAGACCCGGTCATGACCTGGCGGATGCCCAGCGAGACGGAACCGCAGGAGCGGGTCTGGATGGCGTTTCCGCCCCTCGGGGCGTCGATGACCGCGACGGTCGACGACGCCCACGAGGCGCGGACCGCGTGGGCGGCCGTCGCCCACGCGATCGCCGAATTCGAACCGGTCACCATGGTCGTCGATCCGGCAGACCGGAACGTCGCCCGGCAGTACCTGTCCCCGGACATCGACGTGGTCGAGGCGCCCCTCGACGACGCCTGGATGCGCGACATCGGTCCCACGTTCGTCCTCGACGAGGAGGACCGTCTCGGTGCCGTCGACTGGGTGTTCAACGGCTGGGGACAGCAGGAGTGGGCCACCTGGGACCGCGACCGGTCGATCGGCGCGGCCGTCACGGCGTGGTCGGGCGCCCGGCCGGTCCCGTCGTCGATGGTCAACGAGGGCGGCGGAATTCAGGTGGACGGCCACGGAACCGTGCTCGTCACCGAGACGGTGCAACTCGACCCGCTGCGCAACCCCGGCCTGGACGCGGCGGGTGTCGAGGCGGAACTCGCGCGCACGATCGGCGCCGAGCACGTCGTCTGGCTGCCGCGCGGCCTGACCCGGGATTCCGAGAAGTTCGGCACCAAGGGGCACGTCGACATCGTGGCGGCCCTGCCCGCGCCAGGGGTGGTCCTGGTGCACTGCCAGCGCGACCCGTCCCACCCCGACCACGAGGTGACCGCCGAGATCCTGAAGGTGCTGTCCGACAGCCGTGACCGGTCCGGTGCGCCGTGGCGGATCGTCGAGGTGCCCGCGCCGACCATCCTGCGTGACGAGGAGGGGTGGGTCGACTACAGCTACATCAACCATCTCGTCGTCAACGGCGGCGTCATCGCGTGCGGCTTCGACGACCCCCACGACGCCCTCGCCCGGGACATCCTGTCGAGCGTCTACCCGGGTCGCCGCGTCGTCACCGTCGATGCCCGGCAGATCTTCGCGCGGGGCGGCGGCATCCACTGCATCACCCAGCATCAGCCTCGCGGGCGGATCTGACGGGCAGCGGTTTCGCCGTCCACTTCCGTGAGCCGCCGGGTCAGGAAACGCCGGGTCGGTTCGTTCGCCGCCAATCCGATCGCGGCGCGGTACTCCACGCTCGCCTCCGCCGGCCTGCCCGCTCGGCGCAGCAGGTCGGCGCGGGTGGCGTGCAGGGTGTGTGTCCGGGCGAGCCTCGGCTCCCCGGCCAGCGCGTCCACCTCGGCGAGACCGGCGTCGGGACTGTCCCGGAAACTCACGGCCACAGCGTGATTGAGACGAACCGCGGGCGAGTCACCATACGCGGCGAGCTCGTCGTATCCGGCGACGACGGTGCCCCAGTCGGTGGCTTCCCAGTTCGGCGCCGTCGCGTGGGCGGCGGCAATCGTGGCCTGCGCGCTGTACGGACCGCCGCCCCGGCGCCGGGCAGCCCGCAGGCACACGACGCCTTCCTCGATCTTCGCCCGGTCCCACCGCCTGCGGTCCTGGCATTCGAGGGGGACGAGATCACCGGCGGCGTCGGTGCGCTGGGCTCGCCTGCTGTCGTGGAACAGCATGAGCGCCATCAACGCCCACGCCTCACCCTCGTCCGGCATCAGTTCGCACAACAGCCGGCCGAGCCGCAGCGCCTCCTCGCAGAGTTCGTCGCGGATCGCGGTGTCACCGGACGTGGCCGAATAGCCCTCGGTGAACACCAGGTAGATGCAGGCGAGCACCTGCGGGGTGCGCTCGGGCAGCAGATGGTCGGGCGGAACCCGGAACGGGATCCCCGCCGTCCGGATCTTGGCCTTGGCGCGGCTGAGCCGTTGGGACACGGTCGGTTCCGGGGCGAGGAACAACCGGGCGATCTCCGCGGGCCGCAACCCGGCCACCAGCCGGAGCGTCAACGCCACCTGCGACTCCGAGGACAGCGCGGGATGGCAGCACGTGAACATGAGCCGCAACTGGTCGTCACGCACCGGCCACACCTCTTCCTCGTCGGGAGGCGGAACGAGTCGCGCCGCATCGTGCTCCTTGTCGCCGCGCAGCGACTCCCGGCGCAACCGGTCCAGTGCCCGGTTGCGGGCGACGGTCGTGATCCAGGCGCCCGGGTTGTTCGGCACACCCGAATCCGGCCAGCTGCGGATCGCCTCGGCGAACGCCTCCTGCACCGCGTCTTCCGCGAGGGACAGGTCGCCGACCATCCGTGCCACGGTGGCCAGCGCCCGCCCGGACTCCTCCCGGAAGACGCGGCTCAGAGTGTCGCCGTCCATCACTCGGCGTCGGCGACGATCTGCCGGAGTTCGATGCACCCTTTCGGCGACACCGGGATCTTCGCCGCCAGCGCGATCGCGCTCTCCCGGTCGTCGGCAGCCAGCACGTACAGACCGTTCGCGACCTCCGCGGTCTCGGCGAACGGTCCGTCGGTGAGCAGAAGTTCGCCGTCCCGGACGCGGATCGTCGTCGCGGAGTCCGGCGGATACAGGGCCCCGCCGCCGCGGACCGCAGACCCGGCGACGCGTCCGAACTGCTCGTGCTCGGCCATCCCCTCGTCCCATTGGGGTGTGCCCGGCGACACGGCCGCCCCCACCGGTTCACGAAGCAGCGCCAGCCAACAGCCCTTCTGATCCGTCACGGCCATCCACTCGAACATCGGCCACAGTTCGACGGAACCCTCGGAGGCCTCCGGGATGCGGCGCGCGTGTTCGAGCACCTCGTCCAGGTCCGAACCCTCGAGGACGTAGAAGCCGCCGATCACCTCCGCCGTCTCCGCGAACGGACCGTCCGTGATCAGCGCACGGCCGTCCTCGTTCCGGATGGTCGCCGCCTCCGCGCTGGGGTACAGCGCCCCACCGCCGACGAGCGCGGAGCCCGCCCCATCCCAGGACGCCTGGTGACGTCCCATCGCCACAGCGAACTCCGGACTGTCCGGTCCCCATTCGGTGGCGTTCTTCTCGCCCGCCAGCAATGCCAGGTAGTACATGACGTCATCCTTCCTCGATTCGAGGGAACCCGGGTGCTCCCTCTGACCAGACGACGAAGAAAAGGAGCGAACTTCTACATCCGCGGCGAGAAACCTCCAACAGCAGGTGAAGAATGGTCGAAGGAGCCCTACCGAACACCAACTGTTCACCATCTGTCCACTTGATCGTGAGATAACGAGCCGTACGCACCACTACCCGCTCAGAGAAGGAATCCTGGATTGTCTCTCCAGTCGCCGACGGATTCGGACCTGTCGCTCCGTATACCCCGGGAATTCCTCCGCCGTGAATTCGCACCGGCGCCGCGCACCCTCGTCGACATCCTGTTCGCGACAGCGGAGGCGAGCCCCGAAGCCCCCGCGATCGACGACGGCACCACGTCGCTGACGTACCAGGAACTGCTCGAGGAGATCCGGCAGACCGCCGACGTCCTCGCCGAATCGGGGGTCGGGGCCGGCGATCGCGTCGGAATCCGGATGCCGTCCGGCTCGTGCTCGCTGTACGTCGCCATCCTGTCGACCCTCGCCGTCGGCGCCGCCTACGTGCCGGTCGACGCGGACGACCCCGAGGAACGCGCCGAACTCGTGTTCGGCGAGGCGCAGGTGCGGTGCGTGGTGACCGGCGCCGGGATCGTCGCCGGCACCGCACCGGTCAGGGCGGAAGCGCCGAGCGCCCGCCCGCCGACCGTCGACGACGACGCCTGGATCATCTTCACGTCCGGTTCCACCGGCACCCCCAAGGGTGTCGCGGTGAACCATCGCAACGCGGCCGCGTTCGTGGACGCCGAGGCCCGGATGTTCCTGCAGGAAGACCCGATCCGGCCCGGCGACCGGGTGCTCGCCGGACTGTCGGTGGCGTTCGACGCGTCCTGCGAGGAGATGTGGCTGGCGTGGCGTCACGGCGCCTGCCTCGTTCCCGCACCCCGGTCGCTGGTGCGCAGCGGCATGGATCTTGGCCCGTGGCTCGTCGCCCGCGACGTCAGCATCGTCTCGACGGTGCCGACCCTGGCATCGCTGTGGCCCGCCGAGGCCCTCGAGGCCGTGCGCCTGCTGATCTTCGGCGGCGAGGCCTGCCCGCCCGAACTGGCCGAACGCCTCGCCGTCGACGGCCGCGAGGTGTGGAACACGTACGGGCCCACCGAGGCGACCGTCGTGGCCTGCGGCGCCCTGATGGACGGCCGGAGCCCCGTCAGCATCGGCCTCCCGCTGGACGGCTGGGATCTCGCCGTCGTCGACGCAGCAGGCGAACCCGTGCCCGAGGGCGAGGTCGGCGAACTGGTCATCGGCGGTGTAGGCCTCGCCCGCTACCTCGACCCAGCGAAAGACGCGGAGAAGTACGCCCCGATGCCGACGCTCGGCTGGGATCGGGCCTACCGGAGCGGCGACCTGGTCCGCCTCGACACGCGCGGACTCCTGTTCCAGGGCCGCGCGGACGACCAGGTGAAACTCGGCGGCAGGCGGATCGAGCTGGGCGAGGTCGACAACGCGTTGCAGAACCTCCCCGGCGTCGGCGGTGCGGCGGCGGCCGTGCGCCGGACCGGTGCCGGTCATCAGATCCTCGTCGGCTACCTGGCCAGCACCAACCCCGACTTCGACCTCAAGGCCGCGCACACCACGCTCACCGGCCAACTTCCGGCTGCGTTGGTCCCGCGGCTGGTGCTGGTCGACGAACTCCCCACCCGCACGTCGGGGAAGGTCGACCGGAACGCCCTTCCCTGGCCGCCGCCGGGCGTCGACGACGCCGCGGAGAAGCTGGGCCTCGAGGGCACTCCGGCGTGGGTCGCCGAGTTGTGGACGTCGATTCTCGGCGCCGAGATCACCGGAACCGACGACGACTTCTTCGAACTCGGCGGCGGTTCTCTTTCCGCCGCCCAGCTGGTCACGGCGCTGCGCGAACGGTTCCCCGAGGTGACGGTCGCGCAACTCTACGACCATCCGCGGCTCGGTTCGCTCGCCGAATACCTCGACGAACTGGCGCCGATCGACGCCGTCGAACCCCGCATCGTCACCCCCACTCCGCGGCGAAGCCAGCTCGCGCAGATCGCGGCGACGGTCCCGCTCACCACGCTCACCGGTCTGCAATGGGTGACGTGGCTGGCCATCGCGAACAACGTCTTCTCCTGGTTCACGACCGTGTCCTGGGCGCCCACGGTGTCGTGGTGGTGGATTCTGCTCGCGTTCTTCGCGTTCATCAGTCCGGTCGGGCGGATGGCGATCTCGGTGCTCGGTTCACGGATCCTGCTGCGCGGACTCGAACCGGGAACGTATCCCCGAGGCGGCAGCGAACACCTGCGACTGTGGGTGGCGCTGCGCCTCACCGAGGCCAGCGGCGCCGCGAACCTGTCCGGGGCCCCGTGGATGCTCTACTACGCGCGGGCGCTCGGCGCCGACGTCGGCAAGGGCGTCGACCTGCACACCCTGCCACCGGTCACCGGGATGCTCGAACTCGGCGACGGCTGCTCGGTCGAACCGGAGGTCGACCTGTCCGGGCACTGGGTGGACGGCGACGTCGTCCACATCGGCGCGATCAAGATCGGTCCCGGCGCCTCGGTCGGTGCGCGATCGACGCTGCTCCCCGGCGCCACCATCGGCCGTAACGCCGAGGTCGAGGCCGGTTCCGCGGTGTTCGGACGCGTCAAGGCCAATCAGCACTGGGCTGGTTCACCGGCGGTCAAGGTCGGCAAGGCGGTCCACCCGTGGCCCGAGGAGACCCCACGCCGCGCGGCCTACTGGGTTCCCGCGTTCGGCGTGACGTCGATGCTCATCGCCGGTCTGCCGATCTTCGCCCTGATCGCAGGCATCGTGATCGTCGGGTGGTGGATCCGCGACGCGGGCACGGTCGGGGCGGCCGCACTGCAGTCGCTGGTGATCCTTCCCGCCGCGACGCTCGTCAGCCTCCTCGTGTTCGCCGTTCTCACGGTGGTGTCCGTCCGACTGCTGTCGATCGGATTGCACGAGGGCTACCACCCGGTCCGCAGTCGCGTCGGCTGGCAGGTGTGGGCCACCGAACGACTCATGGACTCGGCCCGCACGTTCCTGTTCCCGCTGTACGCGAGCCTGCTGACTCCGGGGTGGCTGCGGTTGCTCGGCGCCCGGATCGGCAAGAACGTGGAAGCGTCGACCGTTCTCATGCTGCCGAAGTTCACGACCGTGGCGGACGGCGCGTTCCTCGCCGACGACACGATGATCGCGAGTTACGAACTCGGCGGCGGCTGGATGCACATCGAACACGCGAAGGTCGGCAAGCGCGCGTTCCTCGGCAACTCCGGCATGACCGGTCCGGGCCGCCGGGTCCCCAAGAACGGTCTCGTCGCGGTGCTCTCGGCCACGCCGTCGAAGGCTAAATCCGGTTCCTCCTGGCTGGGCAGTCCCCCCGTCCGCCTCCGCCGGGCGCCCGGCGACACCGACGCCTCCCGCACGTTCCGCCCGCCGTTCCGGCTCAAGGTCGCCCGTGCCGTCGTCGAAACGTGCCGTCTCCTTCCCGTGATCGTGACGTTCGGGATCGGGCTCGGCGTGCTGTTCGCGCTGGAGGTGATGGCCGGCCGCGTCGGTTTCTGGCTCGCCGCGCTGGCCAGCGGACTCGTCCTCCTCGTCGCGGGTGCGGCCGCCGGACTGATCTCCGTGGTCGCGAAGTGGCTGGTGGTGGGTCGGATCGGGAAGATCGAACACCCGCTGTGGAGTTCGTTCGTGTGGCGGAACGAGGTGTCGGACGCGTTCGTGGAGACCGTCGCCGCACCCTGGTTCGCTCGGGCCGCCACCGGCACCGCCGTCCTGAACGTCTGGTTGCGGGGTCTCGGCGCCACCATCGGCAAGGGTGTGTGGTGTGAAACCTATTGGCTCCCCGAGGCCGATCTCGTGACGCTGGGCGACGGAGCGACCGTGGAACGGGGGTGCGTGGTGCAGACTCACCTGTTCCATGATCGGATCATGTCCATGGACACCGTCATCCTCGGAGCCGGAGCCACCCTCGGTCCGCACTGTGTCGCGCTGCCCGCCGCCCGGATCGGCGAAGGCGGCACGGTTGGACCGGCCTCCCTCGTCATGCGCGGCGACACCGTGCCGCCGTCCACGCGCTGGCAGGGGAACCCGATCGCCCCCTGGGCGGCCACGTGAAGTCCGACAAGGGGATGGACGAGCCGGTCGACCCGTACCTCCCCCAGAACGGCAACCGCGGATACCGGGTGTCCCGGTACGAACTCGACCTCACCTACAAGGTCCACAGCAACCGGCTGGCGGGCAAGGCCACGATCACCGCGGTCACGACCGCGGTCCGGTCCCGGTTCGCCCTGGACCTGGCGGCAAACCTGCACGTCACGAAAGTCACGACCAACGGATCCCGCAACACGAAGTGGCTGCACCGCAACGGCAAGCTGATCATCACGCCCGCGCAGAAGATCCCCGCGGGCGGCGCCCTCGTGCTCACCGTCCAGTACGGGGGTTCGCCGAAACCGATCCGCAGCATGTGGGGTGAGGTCGGGTGGGAAGAATTGTCGGAGGGCGCCCTCGTCGCCAGTCAGCCCAACGGCGCGGCGTCGTGGTTCCCGTGCGACGACCATCCCAGCTCGAAGGCCAGCTACCGCATCTCGATCACCACCGATTCGCCGTACTACACGCTGGCCAACGGCGCGCTGGTGAGCAAGCAGACCCGGGCCAGTCAGACGACGTGGGTGTACGAGCAGACCGAGCCGATGCCGAGTTACCTCGCCACCATCCAGATCGGGCCGTACGAGCGCCGCAGTTTCGGTTCCGGCGGTGTTCCCATGTTCGCCGTCCACCCGCCGCGGCTGCGGGCGTCGTTCGACGTGGACTTCGGCAGGCAGCCCCAGATGATGGACGTGTTCTCCCGGTTGTTCGGCCCCTATCCGTTCGCCGACTACACGGTGGTCGTGACGGACGACGAGTTGGAGATCCCGCTCGAGGCGCAGGGACTGTCCATCTTCGGCGCCAACCACTGCACCGGTAGGCGCTGGGCCGAACGTCTGGTGGCGCACGAACTGGCCCACCAGTGGTTCGGCAACAGCCTGACGCTCGGCCAGTGGCGGGACATCTGGCTGCACGAAGGCTTCGCCTGTTACGCCGAGTGGATCTGGTCGGAGAATTCCGGTGGACATTCGGCGCACCAGCTCGCCCTCCAGGCGCATCAGGGCCTGGCCCGCAAAGCGCAGGACCTGGTGATCGCCGATCCGGGACCGCAGCTGATGTTCGACGACCGCGTCTACAAGCGCGGCGCGCTCACACTCCACGCCCTGCGGCGCCGGCTCGGCGACGACAAGTTCTTTGCATTGCTGCGCGAGTGGACCCTCGTCCATCGCCACTCCACCGTCACGAGCGAGCAGTTCACCGACCTGGCTGCCCACTACACCGACGAATCGCTGCGCCTGCTGTGGGATTCGTGGCTCGGGGAGAAGACGCTGCCGTCGATGTGATCTGACGGCGCCTCCGTGTTCGGCAGGTGCGCGCGCCACTTCGTGAGTGCGAGCGCGAGGCAGCCGGCCGCCGCGATCGCCCCGAATACGAACATTCTCGGATACGTCACCGCCGGGAACGTCTCGGACAGATAGGCCATCACGACGGGCGTCCCGAATCCCAGATACGTCAGCGAGTAGAAGACCGCGGTCAGTCCCGCGAGGTCGTCGGGGCCCGCGATCCGCTGGATCTCCTGCAGTCCCGACACCATGGCCATGCCGTATCCGCAGCCGAGCACGACGGCCGCGGCGAGCGCGAGCGGAATGGTCAGCGCGGACGCCGCGACGACGGCGATGCCCATTCCGGCGACGACGACAACGAGCGAGACCACGACGGCCCGTGCGTTGCGGGGAGTGTCGATCTTGCGGCCGAGCGCCTGGATGGCGAAACCGGCCCCGAGGCCGACCATGCACATGAGCGCGGAGAACGCGAGCGGCAGCCCACCGCTGTTCCGGGACATCAGCGACGGCAGCACCGCGTAGGCGGCGGCCGCCGTGCCGAACACCCACGGCGCGAGCGGCACGATCACGAACAGGAACCGCTTGTGCGCGGCGGACGGGATCGCGAGGTCGCGGGCGAGGGAGCCTCGTTCGGAGGCGGGCTGGGCCGCGCGGGTCTCGGGGGCAAGCCACAGCGCGACGGCGGCGGCGACGGCGATCGCGCTGTGCACGGCGTAGGACAGGACGCTCGGCAGCGGCGCCCACTGCGCGAGGACACCGGCGACACCGGCACCGAGGCCGAACCCACCGGTCAGGCTCATCGCGGCCCGACGCGCACCCGCCCCGTCCGTGGCCGCCGGATCCCACGGCGCCGTCGACAACTCCTTCACCCAGCTGCCGCCGACGGCCATGCCGAGACCGAGCGCGACGCCGCACAGGACGCGGCCGACGATGAGCATCGCCGCGGAGTCGGCGCCGAGGGCCAGGAGCGCGGATCCGGCGACCGTCAGGAACGGGGCCGGAAGCAGGATCGGCCGGCGCCCCAGCCGGTCGGAGAGCGGTCCGCCGAGGAGCAGCGCGGGCACGATCCCGACGACGTAGGCGAACAGGAACAGATCGACCGTCACCGGTGAGAATCCGTGATCGGCGCGGTACATGCCGAGGAGCGGCGTGAACTCGTTGCCGCCCCAGGCGACGGCGAACATGGTCGCGGCCACCAGCATCCAGGTGCGCGGCGACGCGAGGGCCTGCGGCATCTCCGTCGGGCATTCGCGGACGGCGGTCATCGCGCAACTCCTCTCGGGTTGAGGGCGTGGACCTGGCGCATGTGGACGAGCACCGCGGCGTCGAAGCCCGCGGCGTCACCGGCCTCGACGAGTTCGGTCAGCTGTTGGTGGTCGGCGATGATCCTGGGCAGCTGTCCCGGGTCGCGGGTGATGGAGTGTGCCGTCATGCGGCGCTGCCGCTCGCGGATGCTGGAGTAGAACGTCGCCAGCAGCGGGTTCTCGCCCGCCTCGACGATCATCCGGTGGAAGTCGGCGTCGGCGGCGCTGAAGGCGGCGACATCGCCTCGTGCGGCGATGTCGCGCTGCTCCGCGAGGTTCTCGCGCAGGCGGGCGACGAGGAGTTGGCGGGCGTGCGGCTGATCGGCGAGCACCTGGACGCTGTGTGTCTCGACGAGTTGGCGGGCGTCGACGACATGTTCCGCCTCGCCGTCGGCGACGGGGACGACGAGTGCGCCCCGCTTCGGGTACAGCCGCATCCAGCCCTCGGCCTCGAGCCGGAGGAAGGCCTCGCGCACCGGAGTGCGGCTGAGCCCCATCCGTCCGGCGATCTCGCCCTCGCTGATCAGCTCACCGCCGGGCAGACCGCCCGACAGGATGAGCTCCTTGACCTCGCGATAGGCCTGCTCCGCGGCGGAATACAACATAGACACAAGATGTATTTATACGCCGGTGACCGGTGCCGGGTCTATGCCGAGACGGCCACTGTGAGCTCTATCTCCACGGGCGCGCCGGACGGCAGGGCGTACACGCCGATCGCGCTGCGCACCGGCAGAGCGTCCGGTCCCAGGCATTCGACCAGCACGTCGGACGCGCCGTCGGCCACCGCGGACAGCTCACGGAAGTCCGGGGCACACGCGACGAACACGCTCATCCGCAGGCACCGGGAGATGGCCGCCGTACCACCGACGGCCGCGGCGACGGCGGCGATCGCGTTTCTCGCCGCCAACCCGGCCGCCTCCCGGGCCCGCGGAAGGTCCAGGTCCCGTCCGACGACGCCGGTCACGGTCAGCACCCCGTCGCGGCGCGGTGTCATCCCCGCGCTGTACGCGATCCCGTCGTGCACGACAGCGGGGACGTAGCGGCCCTGCGGCCGCGGGACGAGTTCCGGCTCAGACACCGAGCGCTATCCCTTCCTGACGAGGGTCGGCGGCACCGGACAGCAGTCCGCGTGCGGTGTCGACGGAGATGATCTGAGCGCTGCCGCCCGCGGCCCACGGCCCCTGCACGGCGACGTCGTGGCCCAGCCGCGCCAACTCGGCACGCACGTCCTCCGGGATGCGGGACTCGCATCGCAGTTCCGCCGGGCGTCCGACCACGTCGGCGTCGCTGCCGGGGAACACCGTGAAGCGGGGTGCCGCGACGGCCTCCGCGGGGTCGAGTCCGTGATCGAGGAGGTGCGAGATCAGTTGCATGTTCCACTGCACCTGCCCGTCCCCGCCCGGGGTGTTGCCGACGTGCAGCAGATTCCCGGACGTGTCGGTGACGACCCACGCGTTGAGGGTGTGCAGCGGCTTGCGCCGCGGTGCCGCGGCGTTGGGATGCCCCGGGATCAGGTAGGCCCCGCGGCCGTATCGATTGTTCAGCACCACCCCGGTGCCGGGCACCGTCATCTTGGCGCCGAACGTGAAGGCCAGGGAGTGGATGAAACTGACGGCGCGACCGTCGGCGTCCACCGCGACGGTCGAGGTGGTGTCTCCCGCGTTCACGCTGAAGGCGCCCGACGACGCCCGGTGGCCGTCCAGCCGGTCTCTCGCCGACCCGATCGCGGCCGGCTCGAGGACCGCCCTCCACCCGTCGTTGCCGGCGCCGCACATTGCGAGCCGATCCTCGAAGGCCAGACGCGCCGCTCTCGCCATGCGGTCGACCGCCGGGGCGGTGAGCCACGGGGAGAAACCGACGACGCCGTCGTTCAGCGCCGCCTGCTGGAGCAGCATCCATCCGGGTGTGGGCAGCGGCGTCTGGTGCACGACCGCGCCGGCGTAGTGGCCGCTGATCGCGGACTCCGGGCGCACATCGGCGCCTGCCGCCCACTCGTCCCCGCTGAACGGCGCCCCTCCGGCGCGGAGCGCGTCGACGGCCCGCCGAGCGAACGAGCCAGTGTAGAAACCGGCTACGTCGCGCGCCAGTTCCCGGAGGAACCGGGCCAGATCGCGCTGCGGCAGCAGCTCCCCGACCTGCGGCAATCGCCCGTCCGGCAGATACACGGCACGCAAGCCGGGGTCGGCGGCGATCGCGGCCTGCGCCTCCCGCACGTCGTCGCGGGTCTTGGCCGAGCAGGGCAGCCCCTTCTCCGCCGCGCGGACCGCCGGCGCCCAGAGATCCGCCAGCGAACGGGAGGCGCCACCCGCGTGCAGTGCGGCGAGGGCGGCCGGCGCTCCGGGAACCGCCACCGCCAACGCCCCGTCCAGGGGAATCGACCGCAGCCCGCGTTCAGTGTAGAAGTCCACGTCGGCGCCGTCGGGCCCGAAGCCGCTGCCCCCGACCGTCCACACCGATCCGTCGGGTTCGCGGACGACCGCGAACGCGTCGCCGCCGATCCCGCACTGGCCCGGCAACGTCAGCCAGGTCATCGCGGCCATGGCCAGAGTCGCGTCGATCGCGTTGCCGCCGTCGGCCAGTACGCGCGCACCGACCGTGCTGGCCGCGGGATGACTGGACGAGACCATGCCGTCGGTGGAGAGGGTGGACGGTCGAGGGGTCACTTCATGCACCCCCGCGCGGCCCGCCTGCGTGGAATGGAACTGGTGTCCTCGGGGTCGATGCCGACGAAGATCTCACCGTCGCGTTCCTCGACCGGGTACGTCTTGATGGCCACCGTCGCCGGCGGGCACACGGGTTCACCGGTCTCCAGATCGAATACGCTTCCGTGGCAGGAACATCCGATGCCGTCGTCCACGAGTTTCCCGGACGAGAGCAGGCAGTCCAGGTGCGTGCAGTAGTTCGACGTGGCGTAGGCCTTTCCGTTCAGACGGGCCACGGCGAACTCGTGGTCACCGGCGAAGAAGCGGCGCACGATGCCTTCGGAAACCTGTCCGGAGCGCGCAACGCGAGTGAATTCCATGGTCTTCTCCCTCTGTCGACAGGTAGGTCTCAGGCCGAAGGGCTGAGGTAGACGGTCTTTTCGGCTTGGTAGAACTGCATCATCGAGTCGCCCGCCTGTTCCTTGTGGGTCTGCGTGCTCGACGCCTTGTACCCGCCGAACGGCGCGTTCATGCTCATGCCGGTGGTGGGCTGGTTGATCTTCACCAGACCCGATTCGGACCGGCCGGCGAACGCGAGCGCCTTGGTCACGTCGTTGGTGACGATTCCGGCGCTGAGCCCGAATTCCGTGTCGTTCGCGAATGCGACCGCCTCGTCGAAGCCGGCGGCCCGCAGGAAGACCAGCAGTGGTCCGAACACTTCTTCGGTCACGACCCGCATGTCCGGGCTGCCGCCGGCGAACACGGTCGGGGCGGCGAAATATCCGCGGTCCTCGTCGAGACTCATTCCACCGCAAACCAGTTCGGCGCCTTCCTCCCGGCCGATCCGGACGTAGTCGAGGAATTTGGTCAGCTGTCCCGCGCTCGCGAGAGCACCCATGCCCACGCCCGGGTCCGCGCCCGGGCCGACGGTGATCTCTCCGGCGAGTTCCACCACGCGGTCCAGCAACCGGTCGTGGACGGCGTCCACCGCGATCACCCGGCTGGTGCCCGTGCACGCCTGCCCGGACAACCCGAAGGCGCCCTTGACGATCAGGGCGGCCGCCTTGTCCACGTCGGCGTCGTCGAGGACCACGACGGGATTCTTGCCGCCCATCTCGAGTTGGCTCCGGCGCGACGGACCCACCGCCGCGTGGATCGCGCGGCCCACCCCGGTGGAGCCCGTGAACGTCACGGCGTCGACGCGCTCGTCCGCCGCGATCGCGGCGCCTGCCCGACCGGATCCCTGGACCAGCGCGATGGCCCCGGCCGGAAGTCCCCCGGCCAGCAATGCTTCGACCAGTCGCTGTCCCATCAGCGGCGTCAGCTCGGATGGTTTGAACACCACGACATTTCCCGCGGCGAGGGCCGGTCCGAGCTTGCGCGACGGAATGTTGAGCGGGAAGTTCCACGGGGTGATCGCGCCGACGATGCCGACGGGTTCGCGCAGGGTGATGACGAGTCCCTCACCCGGGGTGGGATAGGTACTGCCGGTGGTCCGGAGGGCCTCACCCGCGTAGAAGCGCAGGTTCATCGGAGTGCGGCCGACTTCCATCGTCGCCTCGGCCCGGGTCTTGCCCTCCTCCCGGACGAGTTCGTCGACGAGTTCGGCTGCCCGCGCCTCGAGGTGCGCGGCCGCGCCTTCCAGAATTGCCGCGCGGCGTTCCGGGGGCGTCGCGGCCCACTGCGGCGCCGCCTTGGCCAGTGCGCCGACGGCGGCATCCACGTCCGCCTCGGTGGAATCCGGGAACACGCCGATCGCGTCGTGGTGGTCGGCGGGATTGCGCCGCTCGAACACCTCGCCCGACGACGACGGAACCCACTGCCCGTCGATGAAATTCAGTCCCTCGATCATGACACCGTCACCAATTCCTCGTCGTCCTCGTCCATCAGGTCGAACAGGTCGACGCTCTCGTCCGCCAACCTCGCCGGTGTGATCGCCCGGCCGATCAGTTCCCTGGCCGCGCCGATCTCCTCGCCCCGGTCGAGTGTGAAGGCGCCGCGCACGACGCCGCGGTCCAGATAGAAGGCGGTGAATTCGCCGCTGTCTGCGCTGCCGCGGAATACCAGGTCCGTGTAGGTGGCGGCGCCGGTGAACTGAATGTTCTTGCCGAACTGATCGGACCAGAACCAGTGCGCGGGGTCCACGACCCCGACGCGTCCGAGCATCAGGTTCGCCGTCGCGGCCCCCTGCTTGCTCGCGTTGTCGAAGTGTTCGACGCGTACATGTCTGCCTGCCGCGTCGGAGAATCGGGCCGCGACGTCGCCGGCGGCGTACACGTGCGGAATCGACGTCCGACCCTGCGCATCCACCAGGATTCCGCCGTCGACGGCCAGGCCGGAGGCCTGGGCGACCTCGACGTTGGGGACGATCCCGATCCCCACCACCACGACGTCGGCCTGCAGTACCTCGCCGTCGTCGAGGGCGATGAGCACGCCGTCGGGCCGGGTGGTCACGGTGTCGACGCGGACGCCGCCGCGGACGGTGACGCCGTTGTCGCGCTGCAACCGCGTGCAGACGTCGCCCATCTCGGGTCCGAGTATCCGGGCGAGAGGCACCGCGTCCGCTTCGAGGACGGTCACGTCCGCGCCGAGAGTTCGCGCGGTGGCGGCAATTTCGAGTCCGATGAAGCCGCCACCGATCAGCGCCAGCCCGGTGCCGTGGCGAAGCTGGGCGGCGAGCCGTTCGGCGTCGTCGATCGTCCTCAGATAGTGCACCCGTTCCGGCGCGGGGCCGGTCACCGGCATCGTGCGCGGTCTGCCGCCGGTCGCGACGAGGACGGCATCGGCCGCGATGCTCCGCCCGTCGGACAGTTCGACCGATCCGCCGCCCGCGTCGATCCGCGTCACCGTCGTGCCGGTGAGAAGTTCGACGTTCTGCTTTTCTCGCCACGGTTCGGGCAGGAGCATCAACGACTCGCGGTCCTCCTGCCCGGCGAGGAATTCCTTGGACAGTGGTGGGCGCTGATACGGCGCGTGCGGCTCGTCGCCGACGAGGAGGATCCTGCCGTCGAACCCTCGGCGCCGCAGGGTGCGCGCCGCGACGGCAGCGGTCTGGCCGGCGCCGATGGTGACGATGGTGTTCAGCGTCATGGTGTCACTCGCTCTCTCAGTCGACTTCGGCCGGCGAAGTCGCGGTCTCGGCGTAATCGGGGCTGCGGGTGAGATCCACGTAGACGACGTCGTCCTCGACCTTCACCGCGTAGGTCGGCTGGCACAGGTCCTGGTCTTCCTCGTAGCCGGTGTCGAGGTCGAACGCCCACTGGTGGCCCGGGCAGATGACGCGCCCGTGCAGCAGTGTGCCTTTCGCGAGCGACCGATCCTGATGGACGCACAGGTCACGGAAGGCGTAGATGCGGTCGTCGGTCTGGAACAGGGCGATCGCGGTGTCCCCGGCCTCGACTCGAAGCTTCCGACGGCGGCCGAGTTCGCGCACGGTGACCAGCCGGGTCCAGTTCGTCTCCATCGTTTTCTCCTTCTCGGGCGGCCTGCGTCCGGAGGGGCCCGGTCCGGGCCCCTCCCTTCGCACGGTCAGGCGGTCGCGAGCGTGAGGTCCGGCGCCACGTACGTGTCGTAGAGACCCTTCGTGTACGAGAAGCGCATCTCGGCTCCCCACTGCACGAGTTGCAGGCAACGCTGCTGCAGCTGCGGGGTGTCCGCGTGGTCGAGCACGATCTGGTATCCGCGCTCACCGTGCACGACGTCCGACGTGATGTGCAGGTCGAAGAACTCGATCTCGTCCTCGGTGAACCCGTACACCTCACGCAGCGGGACGATCTGCTTCTTGTAGATGCTCGGAACCTGCGATTCGAGTCCGACGACGAGTGCGGCGGTGGCCACGACGAAGTGTTCACGCTGCGACACCGCGTAGCACCAGGACTGCAGTCCGCGGGTGATCGCGTTCATGTTCGACGGGTCCTCGACGCGCTCCTTCGTGGTGCCGCACGCCTCTGCGAACTTGATGAGGAGGTCGGTGTGCCGGATGTCGGCCAATTCCTCCTCGTACATGTTCTGGAGGGTGAAATCCTTTGCATTGGTGAAGTTGTCGGGGGTGTTCGAGTAGATGTTCGCGAGGTAGTCGGCGAACGGACCGACGTAGTGGTAGTGGTTCTCGGCCCACCGTGCGAAGTGGTGCTTCTCGAGCTTGCCCTCGGCCCACGCCTTGCTGAACGACGCGTTCTTCGCCTCGCGGCCCTTGATGGCGTTCTCCAGAGCTGTGCGGAATTCGTCCCTGCCCAGTAGTTCGGTCATGATGTGCCTCGTCTTCCTCTGGTATGAGAATGGTTGGGGGATGCTCCGACTGGAGTGGGTTCGACGGTATCGATTCGCGATCAGTGCGACCACGGTCGAAGTGACTGCGTCGGAACGGTTTCGATGTGCACGTTGTCGGCACACCGGGAGGTGGTCAGTTGCGTACTGCCACGAGTGCTTCGAATTCGGCGAGCATCGCCGCTCCGACAGCCTTGTCCTGCTTGCCGTTTCCGCCGCTGATGCCGATGCCGCCGACGATCTGGCCGTCGAAGACGAGGGGGAATCCGCCGACGAACACCGCGAACTTGCCCGGCAGCATGTGGCTGATACCGAAGGCCTCGTTCCCGGGCAGCGCGGGTCCGTCGGGGGCCTCGTTGAACAGGTGCGTGGCCCGCTCGTGGCCTGCCGCGGTAAACGCTTTGGCGATCGCGATGTCGACGCCGGTGAGGCGCGCTCCGGGCAGCCGGTGCAGGGCCAGCACGTTGCCGCCGTCGTCGCAGACGCACAGGGTCTGCTTGACGCCGATTTCCTCGGCCTTCGCG
The DNA here is from genome assembly GCF_017068395.1 of Rhodococcus pseudokoreensis. Taxonomy (NCBI): domain Bacteria; kingdom Bacillati; phylum Actinomycetota; class Actinomycetes; order Mycobacteriales; family Nocardiaceae; genus Rhodococcus; species Rhodococcus pseudokoreensis. The sequence continues at coordinate 3,538,201 of NZ_CP070619.1, forward strand.
CGTCCCGCGGCGAGCAGCGGGAGTGCGTCGTCGAGGGTGATTCGGTGAACCTGATGCATGGTCTTCTCCGTTGCGTATTCGGGAGGAAGTGATGCACCGATTTCTATCACCGGGGCAACTGGCAGAACCATGGTCAAACTATCCGGCAATTTCGGCGAAATCAGGGCATAGTGCATAGGCAGTGCAGGTGCGCGCTCCGCCATACTGCACCTTTCGCCGCCAGCCGAGGAGGTCCGTAGTGGACGACACCACGACGCCGAACGGCGACGACGAGCGACTGTCGTTACGCGGCCTGCTCGAAGAGCCCCTGCTCGCGTCGGCCCGGGTGCTGTCGGGCACGGACGCCCTGAGCGGCCCGGTGACGTGGTGCCTGCCGTGGGGCGAGGTGATGAGCAGGCCCGACTCGCTCGCCGAGGTCGCCGTGTATACCCGGCCCGAGACGCTGTCCGCACCCGGACGGGAACTCGAGTCGCTGGTGGCGCGGGGTGCCGGCGTCCTCCTCGTCGACGGGTCCGCGCCCGCCGGCACCACCTGGCCGCGCGGACTGACGGTCGTGGAACTGGGATTTCCGGTCGGGTTCACGGCGCTCAACCGCCTCCTCGCCGAGCGCGCACTCACCCAGGAAGCGCACGTGATGCGTTATGCGCTCACCGTGCACCAGTCGCTCGCGGGGTTGCTGCACCGCGGGGCGGGACTGCCGATGCTGATCCGCGAGGTCGCGGCGCTGACCTCCGACGTCGCCGTCGCTCTGGACGTCCGGGGACGCCTCCTCGCGCACGCCGGACTTCCGGACGCCGAGGACGCGAGCACCGTCGCCCTGCTCGACGCGCTCGCCGACGCCCTGCCGCGGTTGGAGGAATCGCCGCCGGCACGGATGCACAACGTGCACGTGATCCGCCTGGAGCATCCGGACGGACTGTTCGTGCCCACCACGGCGGTCGCCGGAGCGATGCAACTGGCAGGCCGCTACGAGGGCTGGGTAGTGGTCGTCGTGCCCGGCGCCAACCCCCGCAGGCACGACATCGCGCAGCACCGGGTGGTCGTCGAGCAGGCCGGGACGATCATCGGCACCGAGATGCTGCGGCAGCGGAGCGTCGATGAGGCCGAGGAGCGCGCCCGGGGCGACTTCGTCCAGGCCCTGGTGCACGGCAACTTCGCCAACGACCACGACCTGCGCACCCGGGCCGCACTGCACGAGATCGATCTGGACCTGCACTACATCGTGTTCGTCGCTCCCGGTCTCGTCGACCGCGCGGCGGGACGGCCCGGCGCGAGCATGGTCCGGCTGGCGCGCTACGCCGCCGGCGTGCTGCCCCGTCCGGGCGTACGTTCCCACGTCACCGTCATCGGCGACGTGCTCGTGGTGATCCGCTCCCTGAGCTCCGCCGAGGCCCCCGGCGTCGAATCGGAGATCGGCGAGTATGCGCACGCCATGGCGCTCGATCTCGAAACCCGTTTGGGCCAGCGGATTCCCGTGGCCCACGGGCGCCCGGCGGCGGGTGCCCGCGACATCGGGGAGAGCTACCGCGAGGCCCGCATCACCCTGGGCATCGCGCAGCGGCTCGGGCTGTCCGGTTCGGTGGCCTACAACGACCTGCGTGGGTTCAGTGTGCTCGCCCGCGCCACCGACACCGACGAGAGCCGGCGGCTCATCCGCGACGTCCTCGGCCCCCTCCGGGCATCGAGTTCACACGCCGACGCCGAGGAGTTGCTATTCGCCTACCTCGAAGAAGGCGGCAACGTCAACGCCGCCGCGCGGCGCCTGCGGATCCACCGGAACACGATGATCGCCAAGCTCGATCGCACGTCACGGCTCATCGGCATGGACATCCGGGAACCGGAGAATCAGTTCACCCTGTGGCTGGCGCTCCGCCTCGATCTGCTCTCCCAGGTCCAGGACACCGTCAACCACGAGATCGTGACCCGCTAGCCCTCAGACCGCCACCGGATCCTCGCCGATGAAAGTTCCGGCCAAGCCTGCGATCACGACGAGGGCGGCCACGACGAACAGCAGCCCGTACGGATCCGCCGCCAGATGCGCGGCCACGCCCACCCAGGCGGCGCCGACGGCGGAGCCGCCGAAGCGGATGAGGTTGAACAGTCCCAGACCCGTTCCCACGGCCCCCGCGGGCGATCGGGTCGAGCCGGCCGCGGCGGGCGTCTGGACCATGCCGATTCCCAGACCGGCGGCGACGAGTACGGCGCCGAGCGCGATCGGGTTCCGGACGTCAGCCGATAACGTGATCGTCAGTGCCACTTGGCTACCGATCAACACCACCAGGCCGGATCGCATCACCACTCGGGCGCCGATCCTGTCGACGAGACGTCCGACTACGGGTGCCACGCATGTCATGACGACCGGCAGCACGAAGAGCATCAGCCCGGCCTGTGTGGTCGAACTACCCGACCCCGTCAGGTAGAGCGGAAACGCGAGCAACACCGCCCCCAGCGCGAACATCTGGGTGAACGCGGCGAGAGCGCTACGCAGGAAACGTGATTCGATCACCAGGTCGATGGGCACGAACGGGTTCGCCGCCCGCCGGCAGTGGATCACGAACACGGCGATGACGACGACCCCGCCGACGATGGTCGCGATGCTGACCCAGGCGGGCACCTGCTCCTGCGAGACGGTCGTGAGGCCGAGGATCAGCAGGGCCGCTCCGAGCGTGACGGTGAACGCCCCGATCACGTCCAGTCGCATCTTCTTGCCGGGGTATCTCGGGATGTAGCGGAGAGTCGCGGCGAACCCGATCAGGGCGACCGGCACCAGTGGCACGAAGGCCCACCGCCAGCCCCACCAGTCGCTGACGATTCCGCCCATCGACGGGCCCACCGCCTGACCGATGCCGTTCACCGCCGCCCACGCGCCGACGGCGCTCGCCCGCCGTGCGGGCCCGAACAGCCACGCGATCAGCCCCATGACCGCGGGCGCGAACGCAGCGGCCGCGATCCCGCCGAGCGATCGCCACATCACAAGCACGGGCAGCGACGGCGCGAGCGCCGCGCCGAGGGAACAGACCGCGGTCCCCAGCAGGGCGGCGCAGTACACACGCCTGCGACCGAACCGGTCCCCGATCCACCCGGCCAGCGGCATCGTCGTCGCGAAGGTGAGGAGGAATCCGACGACCACGAAGATGCCGCCACCGAGTCCTGCGTCGAAGTCCGTGAGGATCGCGTTCAGCGGGACGTTGACGATGTTGTTGCTGACCGTGCCGACGAACGTTCCGGCGAGCAGTGCCGCCAGCGCGGGCGTCGTGCCCGGCCCTCGTTCGTCACTCGCGGTTGCACTCCGGTCCTGACCGATCGCCGTCATCATAGAGTCCACTTTCATCCGAGAATTCGCGCTCCGGCGATACCGGTTTCCACCGGAAACCCCTGCCGCACCCACCCAGAACATTAGGTTAGGCAAGCCTAATTATGAACACAGGATTCCGTGAAACGGCTTCTGCCGAGCATTCCTTTACTTGCGCGTGACAACAAGCAATCCCGGCGAAAAATGTCGGGCACAATGCCCAAATACGCTGGTTGTCGATGTGCACTCTGGACGTTGACCCTGGAAAACGCCCCGCGCAGTATCACTGCACTGTGACTAGTGCCACTAGTCTGTACCTATTTCGAAGGGGCGCACTGTGGATGTAAGTCTCACCGCCGCACATTGGGTGTATCTCGGAGGAATCGTTGTCATCCTCGGGACGATGCTCATGCGGAAGAACATCGTCGTCCCCGCCGTCATCGGCACCTTCCTGACAGCCTTCGCGTTCTCCGACAGCCTCGTCACCGGTCTCGCGTCGATCTTCAATGCGAGCCTCGTCGCCGCCCGCGAGCTGTTCAACATCTTCCTCATCATCTCGTTGGTGACCGCCATGCTCGGCGCGCTCCGGCAGATGGGGGCCGACCGGCTGATGGTCGCCCCGTTCCGGCGCGTCATGCGCGGCGGCACCAGCAGCTTCATCGTTCTGGCCGTCGTCACCTACACGATCTCGCTGTTCTTCTGGCCCACCCCGGCGGTGCCGTTGATCGGCGCCGTCCTCATCCCCGTCGCCATCCGCGCCGGCCTTCCCCCGATGGCCGTCGGCATGGCGATCGCCATCTGCGGGCAGGGCATGGCGCTGTCCTCGGACTACATCATCAAGGTGGCGCCCGGCCTGTCGGCAAAGTCGGCGGGCGTCGATCCGGACGTCGTCGCGGACCGCGCCCTGGTGATGTCCCTGATCGTCGGCCTCACCGCGCTCCTCATCGCCTACTTCACGCAGCGCAGGCACATGCGCCGCCCCGCACCGGAACTGCTCACCGACTGGGAGTCCCGCGCGGAGAGCGACTTCGGCAAGCCCGGCGGCGACGCCCCCGACGGCGGTGCGGCTCCCACCGGCGACGGGACGACCGGTCGCGCACCGGCCCAAACGGCGACGACTGCCGCTCCGCAGGCGTCGACGACGGTCCTCGCCGAACCCGTCACGGCCTCGGCGCGGCAGGTCATCGACGACACGTTCAAGAGTATCCGCGCCGCAAAGACTTTCGCGGTGCTCGTGCCCACCGCGTATCTGGCGTTCATCGTCTACCTCATGGTCGGCAAGTTCACGGACCTCGTGCCCGACCTCAAGGGCGGCGACGCGGCGGCGATGGTCGGCGGCATCGCGGCGCTCATCCTGTTCGCGGCCGCCGCGACCAACGACAAGAAGGGCTTCCTCGAAACGACGTCCGAGCACCTGATCGACGGCCTGGTCTTCGCATTCAAGGCGATGGGCATCGTGATTCCGATCGCCGGCTTCTTCTTCATCGGCAACGGCGACTTCTCCGCCGCCATTCTCGGACTTCCCGCCGACGCGACCGGCCCGACGCTGCTGTTCGACCTGGTCAACGCCGCACAGTCCCACCTGCCGCAGAACGCGTTCGTCACGTCGTTCGGCATTCTCGCCATCGGAATGATCGCGGGCCTCGAGGGTTCCGGCTTCACCGGCCTGCCGCTGACCGGTTCACTCGCAGGCGCACTCGGACCCGCGGTCGGGATGGACCCCGCAACCCTGGCGGCGATCGGTCAGATGGGCAACATCTGGTCCGGCGGCGGAACGCTCGTCGCGTGGTCGTCGTTGATCGCGGTGGCCGGTTTCGCCCGGGTGCCCGTCCTCGAACTCGCCCGGAAGTGTTTCGTGCCGGTGGTGTCCGGCCTGGTGCTGTCCACCGCGCTGTCCGTCCTCATCTTCTGACAGCTCGACGACCTCGGTGGGGCAGACCTCCCACCGAGGTCAGGCGCGCAGTCGATCCGCGTTCTCGAGGATGGCGGCGCGCAAAGCCTGCTCCGGTTCGCTGAGCACGCTACGGCGGGCCTCCAGCACGAATTCGACGTCGACCGCGGGCCCCCAGTCGTCGCGCGAACGCATCCGCACCGGAACCAGCCCTGCGGGTGGCAGGGTCTCCGCGTGGAACACGACGCCGAGTCCGGCGAGGCAGGCGGCCCGCAATCCGTTCAGGCTGTCCGTCACACAGGCCACCCGCGCGCCGCGGCCGGATTTCTCCAGGGCGTCCAGTGCCGCTGCCCGCGTGATCGACGGCGGCGGGTACGTCACCAGCGGCACCGGGCCCTCGGCGTCCGGCACGAAGTCGGGTGCGGCGAAGAACGCCAACCGGTCCGTCCACACCAGTTCCCCGTGCTGGTCTCCTCGGCGACGCTTCCCGAAGACCAGGTCCAGCCGGCCCTCGCGCAGTTGCCGGAACAGCACCTCGCTCAACGCCACCGTGAGTTCGAGATCCACGAGCGGATGGCTGCGCCGGAACTCGCCCAGAATCCGGGGGAGTTCGTGCAGAACCAGATCCTCGGACGCCCCGAACCGGACGCGGCCGCGCACCCCGGACTGTGTGAAGTAGCGTTCGGCGTCCGAGTGCCGCTCGAGTATCGACGTCGCGAACCCCACCATCACGGAGCCGTCCGCGGTCAGCTCGACCGAATGCGTGTCCCGCAGAAACAGACGGCGACCGGCAGCGTTCTCGAGCTTTCCGACGTGCTGGCTGACCGTCGATTGCCGCAGGTCCAGGCGCCGGGCGGCGGCGGTGAAGCTCTTGGTGCGCGCGACCGCCAGGAAGCTCCGCAGGTGAACCGGATCGAACATGGCTCATTGTTATCACGGTTCAGCATTACAGTAAACGTCACAATCGTCTTTCGAAATATCCGTGGGTTCCCTACGGTCGAACCATGCTGACGAAGATCCCGCTGCTCGGAAAACTCGATCCGTTCATCATCGGCATCCTGATCACCGTCGGGATCGCCAGCCTGGTCCCCGCCGACGGCACTGCCCTGACGGCGTTCACCTGGGCCACGAAGGTGGCCGTGGGAATTCTGTTCTTCCTCTACGGCGCCCGGCTCTCCACGCAGGAAGCGCTGCAGGGCCTGCGTCACTGGCGTCTGCACCTCACGATCCTCGCGGCGACGTTCGTCATCTTCCCTCTTCTCGGAATCGCCGCACGGGTGCTGGTCCCGACGATCCTGACCCAACCGCTGTATCTGGGCCTTCTGTACGTCTGCCTCCTGCCGTCGACCGTCCAGTCGTCGATCGCGTTCGTGTCGATCGCCCGCGGCAACGTGCCCGGGGCGATCGTCAGCGCGTCGTTCTCCAACATCCTCGGCATCGTCGTCACTCCGCTGCTCGTGGCGTTGCTGATGACGAGCGAGGGCGCGGGCTTCGACGCGTCGTCCGCGATCGGCATCCTCGTCATGCTGCTGCTCCCGTTCATCGCCGGCCAGTCCGTGCGACGGTGGATCGGCCCGTGGGTGAAGAAGCACGGCGCACCGCTCAAGCTCGTCGACCGCGGATCCATCCTGCTGGTCGTCTACGTCGCATTCAGCGAAGGAATGAACGAGGGAATCTGGGGCACCCTGTCCGTCGGCCGGCTCCTCGGCCTGCTCGCAGTGTGCGCGGTCCTGCTCGCGATCGTCCTGTCCCTCACCTGGTTCGGGTCGAAGCGACTCGGGTTCGACCGCGCCGATCAGATCACGATCACGTTCTGCGGGTCGAAGAAGAGCCTCGCCACCGGTCTTCCGATGGCCACGGTCCTGTTCGCCAGTCAGCCGATCGGCCTGATCGTGCTGCCGCTCATGCTGTTCCACCAACTGCAGTTGCTGGTGTGCGCGTGGATGGCCGGCAGGCTGGCACGGCGCGCTTCCGCCGACGAGACGGAACTCGCGACCACCTCGCGCTAGTCCGGGAGTCAGTCGGCCAGCACGGCCTTCAGGAACGTCTTGGTGCGCTCGTGCTTCGGTGCGGTGAAGATCGTGGCCGGATCGCCTTCTTCCACGATGCGGCCGGCGTCGAACATCATCACCCGGTTCGACACGTCCCGCGCGAACTGCATCTCGTGCGTGACGATCAGCATCGTGATGTCGGTGGTGCGTGCGACGTCCCGGAGCACGTCGAGGACGTCCGCCACCAATTCCGGGTCCAGCGCCGACGTCACCTCGTCGAGCAGCAGAATGTCGGGGTCCATCGCCAGGGCCCTCGCGATCGCGACCCGCTGCTGCTGGCCACCGGACAGCTGCGTCGGGTGCGCGGTCTCCTTGTCCGACAGCCCGACCGTCTCTAGCAACTCGCGTGCCCGCTTCGCGGCCGCGGCCTTGTCCAGCCCGAGCACGTGGATCGGCGCTTCGGTGATGTTCTCGATCACGTTCATGTTGGGGAACAGGTTGAACTGCTGGAAGACCATGCCGATCCGGCGTCGTATCCGGCGTGTGTACTTCTCCGACGCCGGAACGAGTTTGCCGCCCTTCTCCTCGTGCGTCAGCGGCGCCCCATCCACCCAGATGACGCCGTCATTCACCTTCTCGAGGGTCATGAGCAGCCGCAGGATCGTCGTCTTCCCCGATCCGCTCGGGCCGATGAGGGTCACGCGATCGCCGCGGTCGACCTGAAAGTCCAGGTGATCGAGCACGACGTGGTCGCCGAACTGCTTCACGACGTCGTCGAATCGAATCATCGGGGTTGCTGCGCTCGCGTCATCGGGCAAGACGTCTCTCCAATCGCCGTATGAGCAGGGACGTCGGGTAGCTGGCGAGCAGGAAGATCACACCCGCCAGCGTCAACGGTTCGAGGTATTGAAAGTGCCGGGCGCCGAACTGCTGCGCGGCCGTCACCATCTCCACCACCGTGATGGCGAACAGGAACGGGGTGTCCTTGAACATCGACACCGCGTAGTTGCCCAGCGCCGGGACGACGCGGCGGATGGCCTGCGGCAGGATGATCGCCCGCCACGTCCGGGTCGGCGCGATGGACAATGCCCGCGCCGCCTCCCACTGGCCGACGGGTACCGCCTCGATCCCCGCCCGGTACACCTCGGCCATATACGTCGAATAGTGGATTCCGAGTACCGCCACACCGATCTGCAGCGGCGACAGTCCCGTGAACGTGTAGTACACGAACAGCAGTTGCACGACGAGCGGGGTCAAACGGATGAATTCGCTGACCGCGCGGACCGGCACACTCACCCAGCGCGGTGCGGCCTGCCGGATCAACGCGATGACGAGTCCGAGAACGACGGAGATCAGGAACCCGAGCACGGTGGCGATCAGGGTGATCTTGAAACCCTCGAGCAGCACGGGCAGAGCCTCGAATGCGCGATCCCAACTCCAGTGGGCGCTCATTGTTTCGCCGCCTCCAATCCCCGCGGATCGGACGGTGCGAGACTGAAGATCTCACGCAGAGACGGCCCCGTGCCGAGGCGATTCTTCGCCCGCACCTCGAGTGCGTTCATCAACAGCGTCAGCGCGTAGCCGATGACGAAGTAGATGATGAGCCCCACGCCGAATGCGAACAACGTGTTCCCGGTCGTCTGCCGGAGCTGGTCGATCTCGAACGTCAAGTCCTGCAGGAGGATATAGCTCGCGAGGGCGGTGCCCTTGAGGAGCTGGATCAGCAGATTCGTCAGCGGCGGAATCATCTCGGCCCAGGCCTGCGGGAAGACCACCCGGCGCAGCCGCTGCCAGTGACTGAAGTCCAGCGCCGTCGCCGCCTCCCACTGCGATTGCGGCACCGAGTTGATCGCACCGCGGACCACCTCGGCTCCGTACGCGCCGTAGTTCAGCCCGAGCGCGAGGATCCCGCACAGCACCGGGTCGATGAGATAGCCGAACAGCGGAACCACGTAGAATAACCAGAACAGCTGCACCAACAGCGAAGTGCCCCGGAAGAATTCGATGAACGCGCGAGCCGATCCCCGGATCACGACGTTGTGGGCACGGGCAGCCAACCCGAGTGCGAGAGCGAGCACGAACGCCAGGAGCGCGCCTCCCGCCGTCAGTTGGAGCGTGACGACGATGCCTTCCTGGATGCTCGGCCACGCATCCAGCAGCGCGTCGATGTTCTCCTTCACAGGCAGCAGACCCCGGCGTCGATCAGCCGGTCTCGCCGCAGAGTTTGGCGGTGGTCAGGTTCGGATCGGGCAGTTCCTCTGCGGTGAATCCGAACGGTCCGACGATCGACAGGTACTTCTCCTTGTCGGAGGTGATCTTGGCGAGTTCGGCGTTGTAGGCGTCGCGCAACTCGGTGTCCTCCTTGCGGAAGACCGTGCCCCCGGCTCCGACCTGAGGTACCCCGTCGATCACGGCGACGAACGAGTTGGTCACCTCCACCGGGACCTGTGGGTTGTTCTGCGCCAGCCAGTTCAGTGAGATCCCGGTGAGCGCAAAGACATCGGCTCGCCCGTTGGCGACGGCGTCCATTCCGTCCTGCGGCGACGCCACCTGCATCGCGTCGATCCCGAGTTGCTGCGCGTAGTCCGATTCGATCGCCCCGGTCATCGCTGCCATCCGCACACCGCTCTGCTGCACCGACTGCATGTCGGTGAGGTTCGCGGGATTGCCCTTCGGCACCATCAGCGCGGTCGTGTAGTTGAATTCCGGCTCACTGAACGCTGCCTGCTCGCAGCGCTGTGGCAGGATCGACATTCCGGCACTGACGACGTCGAAGCGGCGGGCCTGCAGTCCGGGAATGAGGGCTCCGAAGTCGGTGCTCACGCCTTCGACGTTGTCGATGCCGAGGTTCTTGAAGATTTCCCGGTGCAACGCCACGGTGGCGCCGGTCAGCTGGCCGTCCTGCTCGAAGCTGTACGGCGCCTCGCCGGCGAAACCGACGGTCACAGTTCCGCTGTCCTGCAGTTGCTGGAGAAGCGATCCACCGCTGGCCGTGTCGGTCTTCGTGCACCCCGCGACGGAGCCGGCGGCCACTATCAAGCCTGCGAGGGCGACGGCCGCTCTGACAGCCGGACGTTGTTTCGACATCGTGCTCGTCACCACAGATTCCCCTTCGTCACCTCGGGTGATCCGGGAGGACGCGCACCGCACGGCACGATCCCAACGGATCTGCCCGGGCCACGTTACGCAGGCGAAGGACTTGCCAACGGGGAACCGAGGGGACGTTACCGCAGCGTTATCAAGTTGCGGCGGGTGAAACTGTTGTGAAATGCCGAAAGCCCCCCAACAAGGTTGGGGGGCTTTCGGTAACGGATGTTCGGCGGTGTCCTACTCTCCCACACCCTGTCGGGTGCAGTACCATCGGCGCTGGAGGGCTTAGCTTCCGGGTTCGGAATGGGACCGGGCGTTTCCCCTCCGCTATGGCCGCCGTAACTCTATGAAACTGTCACACACGCTTCGCGTGAAATGAATCGAGTGAACGCTGAAAACCCCTTTTTGTTGGGGGCTTCGCCCACACACGATTCACCAAAAACGTGTGAATCGTGTGTGTTGTTTCAGATACTGCACAGTGGACGCGTAGCTTCTTTGTGGTAAGTCCTCGGCCTATTAGTACCAGTCACCTGCACCAGTTACCTGGCTTCCAGTTCTGGCCTATCAACCCGGTGGTCTGCCGGGGGCCTTACCCCCTCGAGGGGGTGAGAAACCTCATCTTGGAACAGGCTTCCCGCTTAGATGCTTTCAGCGGTTATCCCTTCCGAACGTAGCTAACCAGCGGTGCTCCTGGTGGAACAACTGGCACACCAGAGGTTCGTCCGTCCCGGTCCTCTCGTACTAGGGACAGCCTTCCTCAAGTTTCTAACGCGCGCGGCGGATAGAGACCGAACTGTCTCACGACGTTCTAAACCCAGCTCGCGTGCCGCTTTAATGGGCGAACAGCCCAACCCTTGGGACCTACTCCAGCCCCAGGATGCGACGAGCCGACATCGAGGTGCCAAACCATCCCGTCGATATGGACTCTTGGGGAAGATCAGCCTGTTATCCCCGGGGTACCTTTTATCCGTTGAGCGACACCGCTTCCACTTGCCGGTGCCGGATCACTAGTCCCGACTTTCGTCCCTGCTCGACCTGTCAGTCTCACAGTCAAGCTCCCTTGTGCACTTGCACTCGACACCTGATTGCCAACCAGGCTGAGGGAACCTTTGGGCGCCTCCGTTACATTTTGGGAGGCAACCGCCCCAGTTAAACTACCCACCAGGCACTGTCCCTGAACCAGATCATGGTCCGAGGTTAGAGGTCCAATACGATCAGAGTGGTATTTCAACAACGACTCCACACTCACTGGCGTGAGCGCTTCACAGTCTCCCACCTATCCTACACAAACCGAACCGAACACCAATACCAAGCTGTAGTGAAGGTCCCGGGGTCTTTTCGTCCTGCCGCGCGTAACGAGCATCTTTACTCGTAATGCAATTTCGCCGAGTCTATGGTTGAGACAGCTGAGAAGTCGTTACGCCATTCGTGCAGGTCGGAACTTACCCGACAAGGAATTTCGCTACCTTAGGATGGTTATAGTTACCACCGCCGTTTACTGGGGCTTAAATTCTCAGCTTCGCCACAAGTGGCTAACCGGTCCTCTTAACCTTCCAGCACCGGGCAGGCGTCAGTCCGTATACATCGTCTTACGACTTCGCACGGACCTGTGTTTTTAGTAAACAGTCGCTTCTCACTGGTCTCTGCGGCCCCACCCCGCTCAGGAAGCAAGTTCCATCACCGGACGAGGCCCCCCTTCTCCCGAAGTTACGGGGGCATTTTGCCGAGTTCCTTAACCATAGTTATCTCGATCGCCTTAGTATTCTCTACCTGACCACCTGTGTCGGTTTGGGGTACGGGCCGTGTGAAAGCTCGCTAGAGGCTTTTCTCGGCAGCATAGGATCACTGAATTCGCCTCATTCGGCTATGCGTCACCTCTCAGGCTGCGTGAACGGCGGATTTGCCTACCGTTCGCCCTACAGGCTTACACCAGTATTACCACTGACTGGCTCAGCTACCTTCCTGCGTCACCCCATCGCTTGGCTACTACCAGATCAGGTCCCATGCATCCACATCCAGGGCCCCCGAAGGGACGTAAGGACGCTTCAGGATGGTTAGTATCACTGATTCACCAGGGGCGCGTTCACACGGGTACGGGAATATCAACCCGTTGTCCATCGGCTACGCCTGTCGGCCTCGTCTTAGGTCCCGACTCACCCTGGGCGGATTAACCTGGCCCAGGAACCCTTGGTCATTCGGCGGACGAGTTTCTCACTCGTCTTTCGCTACTCATGCCTGCATTCTCACTCGTGTGGCCTCCACGGCTGGGTCACCCCGCCGCTTCCATGGCCACACGACGCTCCCCTACCCATCCACACCACTGCCCAAGACTCCGCAGAATCCAGGGGGTGCATTGTGTGAATGCCGCAGCTTCGGTGGTGTACTTGAGCCCCGCTACATTGTCGGCGCAGGATCACTTGACCAGTGAGCTATTACGCACTCTTTCAAGGGTGGCTGCTTCTAAGCCAACCTCCTGGTTGTCTTCGCGACCCCACATCCTTTTCCACTTAGTACACGCTTAGGGACCTTAGCTGGCGATCTGGGCTGTTTCCCTCTCGACTACGAACCTTATCGCCCGCAGTCTCACTGCCGCGCTCTCACTCACCGGCATTCGGAGTTTGGCTGATTTCGGTAAGCTTGTGGGCCCCCTAGACCATCCAGTAGCTCTACCTCCGGTGAGAAACACGCGACGCTGCACCTAAATGCATTTCGGGGAGAACCAGCTATCACGGAGTTTGATTGGCCTTTCACCCCTACCCACAGCTCATCCCCTCAGTTTTCAACCTAAGTGGGTTCGGTCCTCCACGACGTCTTACCGTCGCTTCAACCTGGCCATGGGTAGATCACTCCGCTTCGGGTCTAGAACATGCCACTAAAACGCCCTATTCGGACTCGCTTTCGCTACGGCTACCCCACACGGGTTAACCTCGCGACATGCCACTAACTCGCAGGCTCATTCTTCAAAAGGCACGCCATCACCCCCCACACCGAAGTGTGCAAAGGCTTTGACGGATTGTAAGCGCACGGTTTCAGGTACTATTTCACTCCCCTCCCGGGGTACTTTTCACCTTTCCCTCACGGTACTAGTCCGCTATCGGTCACCAGGGAGTATTCAGGCTTATCGGGTGGTCCCGACAGATTCACACCAGATTTCACGGGCCCGGTGCTACTTGGGTTTCCATCACGACAGTCATCATGTTTTCGTGTACGGGATTCTCACCCTCTACGACAGGCCGTTCCAGACCACTTCCACTAACACAATGATTTCTTACTGTCGGCCAACACGGCAGCATTGACAAGATGAACCCCACAACCCCACGAATGCAACACCTGCCGGCTATCACACATCCATGGTTTAGCCTCTTCCGCTTTCGCTCGCCACTACTCACGGAATCACTATTGTTTTCTCTTCCTGTGGGTACTGAGATGTTTCACTTCCCCACGTTCCCTCCACACACCCTATATATTCAGGTGCGGGTAACACGACATCACTCGTGCTGGGTTTCCCCATTCGGACATCCTCGGATCTCAGCTCGGTTGACAGCTCCCCGAGGCTTATCGCAGCCTCCTACGTCCTTCATCGGCTCCTGGTGCCAAGGCATCCACCGTACGCTCTTCATTACTTACAACAAAGATGCTCGCGTCCACTGTGCAGTTCTCAAACAACACACAACCAACCACCCACACAGACACCAGACCGAGGAAATCACATCCCCCGCGGTTTGACCTGCAGTGCTTGCTTGTCGTCACTTTCCTGTAGAGGAAACACTTGCGTGTTCTCTCAGGACCCAACAGTGCATCGATATAACACTTCCCGCCGCCGGCACTCGGGCCGGCAGTCATCGAGAAGAATGGTTGTCAGTGTTCCACCCATGAGCGTCCGCAGTCCTACTGATGAGGACTCAACGGTCTCTGCCAACCCGGTGTCACCTGTGTGACACCGGCATTGGAGATGTGCTCCTTAGAAAGGAGGTGATCCAGCCGCACCTTCCGGTACGGCTACCTTGTTACGACTTCGTCCCAATCGCCGATCCCACCTTCGACGGCTCCCTCCCACAAGGGGTTAGGCCACCGGCTTCGGGTGTTACCGACTTTCATGACGTGACGGGCGGTGTGTACAAGGCCCGGGAACGTATTCACCGCAGCGTTGCTGATCTGCGATTACTAGCGACTCCGACTTCACGGGGTCGAGTTGCAGACCCCGATCCGAACTGAGACCGGCTTTAAGGGATTCGCTCCACCTCACGGTATCGCAGCCCTCTGTACCGGCCATTGTAGCATGTGTGAAGCCCTGGACATAAGGGGCATGATGACTTGACGTCGTCCCCACCTTCCTCCGAGTTGACCCCGGCAGTCTCTTACGAGTCCCCACCATTACGTGCTGGCAACATAAGACAAGGGTTGCGCTCGTTGCGGGACTTAACCCAACATCTCACGACACGAGCTGACGACAGCCATGCACCACCTGTATACCGACCACAAGGGGGGCCGTATCTCTACGGCTTTCCGGTATATGTCAAACCCAGGTAAGGTTCTTCGCGTTGCATCGAATTAATCCACATGCTCCGCCGCTTGTGCGGGCCCCCGTCAATTCCTTTGAGTTTTAGCCTTGCGGCCGTACTCCCCAGGCGGGGCGCTTAATGCGTTAGCTACGGCACGGATCCCGTGGAAGGAAACCCACACCTAGCGCCCACCGTTTACGGCGTGGACTACCAGGGTATCTAATCCTGTTCGCTACCCACGCTTTCGCTCCTCAGCGTCAGTTACTGCCCAGAGACCCGCCTTCGCCACCGGTGTTCCTCCTGATATCTGCGCATTTCACCGCTACACCAGGAATTCCAGTCTCCCCTGCAGTACTCAAGTCTGCCCGTATCGCCTGCGAGCTCGAGGTTGAGCCTCGAGTTTTCACAGACGACGCGACAAACCGCCTACGAGCTCTTTACGCCCAGTAATTCCGGACAACGCTTGCACCCTACGTATTACCGCGGCTGCTGGCACGTAGTTGGCCGGTGCTTCTTCTGCAGGTACCGTCACTCTCGCTTCGTCCCTGCTGAAAGAGGTTTACAACCCGAAGGCCGTCATCCCTCACGCGGCGTCGCTGCATCAGGCTTTCGCCCATTGTGCAATATTCCCCACTGCTGCCTCCCGTAGGAGTCTGGGCCGTGTCTCAGTCCCAGTGTGGCCGGTCACCCTCTCAGGTCGGCTACCCGTCGTCGCCTTGGTAGGCCATTACCCCACCAACAAGCTGATAGGCCGCGGGCCCATCCTGCACCAGTAAACCTTTCCACCAACAGCCATGCAGCCATCGGTCATATCCGGTATTAGACCCAGTTTCCCAGGCTTATCCCGAAGTGCAGGGCAGATCACCCACGTGTTACTCACCCGTTCGCCGCTCGTGTACCCCGAAGGGCCTTACCGCTCGACTTGCATGTGTTAAGCACGCCGCCAGCGTTCGTCCTGAGCCAGGATCAAACTCTCCGTTGAAGACTCAAGATGACCGGCAAAACCGGCAATCAGTCAAAGACATCGAGTCAAATCACTAGCAAAAAAACTCAAACTAGCTTCAATCAAACACTGACCCCCCATCCGACGGAAGAAGGAGGAAGGGCCAGCAAAATACCCACACCACACACACCCCGAAACCCGAAGGCCCCGAAAGCAATTCGTGATGTGGAGTACCAAAAACATTTGGCACTGACATTCATCGACACACTGTTGAGTTCTCAAAGAACACGCGCACACCATCACCACCGAAGTATCAACTTCGGCCGCTCCGGGGCAACCGTTCCATCTTATCCTACCAGCCTCAGCGGCGCAAGCCGTGACGCTGATCAGGATCAAACCGGGATTGAAGCACCACCATACACGGCAGTGAACTTCCGATTCACCAGGCGCCTTCGTCCAACCTCGTGTCCCCCGCCTTCCGGCCGGGGTCGGTGTCCGTGTCGCTCTGACCTGGAATAAGTTACGCGAAGGGAAACGAGAACACCAAATCGCCAGGTCAACGCCGCTAAACCCCCGATTCAGGGCACCCAGTACTTGGCTGCCAGCTGCTCGATCACCAGATCGCCCTCCGATGCCTGTTCCAACGCCGCGAGGTCGGAGTCGATGGAAACCAATCGTGGATCGTCCCCCTCCGCCTCCTGGACCGGGTGCCCCCCGTCCTCGGCCAGCTGACGCAACAGCTTCTCGCGCACCCGGTCCTTCAGCGAATCGCTCATATCGAAATCATGGTCGTGCGGCGATGGGTTGTCGAGAGTGCAACGCGCTTACTCGTCGGTCTCGTCCGGCGCCTTCACGTTGTCGCTCTTGCCGAAGACTCGCAGCGCGGTCGGAATGAGGACGATCAGCGCGCCCAGGATCGCGATCAACGAAAAGACCTGCATTGCCATCTGTGAACCGACTCTCTGTTTCGTGCCCGCGGCGACCAGGTGTCAGGCCGGCGCGAGCCAGCTTCCCCAAGATGTGTTCCTGGTGACGGTAAACGCCGCAAGGAAAATGAGCACACCCACTGTCACTCGCGGTCCCACCACGAAGATGGGCTCGCTTCGTCCGTGCCAGCGCTGACGTGCCCATCGGATCCAGGCGAAAATCATCACCGCGATGAACGGGACGATCAGAACATTGCCGGCAACGGCCGCGCCGAAGTCGAGGTTGGTCAGGTCGTGCACCGCCCGCAGCCCGCCACAGGCCGGACACCACCACCCGGTCAGCGCGTAGACGGGACAGAAGCCGTACGAACCCGGCTGATGCGGATCCCGGAAGTGGAGGATCGCGGTCGCGACCACGGCGCCGGCAGCGACAGCCGCGGGTGCTCCGAGTGCGCGCAGCCCGCCCGACCGCGTCGCCGGAGTTTCACTCTGGGTGTCCACCCGTCCAGTCTTCCCGATTCTTCCCGTCCCCGGTGAACCGATCGCGGTGTCAGTCGGGAATTGCGTAGTCCAGCCACAAACGGTGGGTGCCGACTTCGTCGACGCGAATCCCACCCACACCGGTGAGTCCCGCCAGGCCTCCGGTACCGCTACTCGGCACGATGTGCAGCACCATCGCCTCGACCTTGCTGTCCGAGAGCACCTGCATGTGCACGAAGGCGAAGGCACCGCGGACGCCGTCGACAGAACCTTCGAAGCTCTCCCCGTGCCGCGTAGGCTCCCGCACTCTGGTCCTCGGTGAGACCCCCGACGAATCTGGTGACCGCCCTGCCCTCGATGTCGCCGGAGAAGATCCCGAATTTCTTGTACATATCCGACACGGCAGACGCGTCCGGCCCCGGAGACGACTCTGGCCCTTCCCGACTGATCGGGAAGGGCCAGAGGACCGCTGAGCTGCCTGAGAGAATCGAACTCTCGACCTTTTCATTACGAGTGAAATGCTCTACCGACTGAGCTAAGGCAGCGGTGCCTTTCGGCGGTGGCGAGTCTAGCGCCTCAACCCCGAGTATGCGAAAACGGCTCCCTGAACGCGTCGCCGAGACTGGCCACCATGGCGTCGACCGCCCACTGCGGTTTGACGTTGACGGTGATCGCCTCGCGGCACTCGAGGACGGCTTCGATGCACTTCAGAAGGCCTTCCGGGGTTGTTCGCGACGCAAGATCGGCGGCCCGATCGGCCATGTCCGGGTGGTTCGCGGCGGCGTTCGACTTCCACGCGACGGCGAGCGCGTCGCGGTAGAGACCGGCCAGATCGATCAGTGCGCGGTCGAGTGCGTCGCGACCCGTGCGGGTAGCCCGGGACTTCTGTCGCTTCTCGAGATCCTTCAGCACCCCAGCCGAGCCGCGGAGCGCTCCGGCCGCACCCTTACCGGTACCGCCCGCGCCCAGAGCGGTGCGCAACTCTTCGGTCTCCTGCTCGTCCCGAGCGGCACTCATCTCCTTCGCCTCCGCGTCGGCGGAACGCACCAGTTCTTCCGCAGCGGCGAACGCGGTGGCGGGCCGCAACGCCGCGACCGCCAGGTCCAGCGCGTCCCTCCGACGCACCTTGGCGTTCAGATCCGTCGCGAGACGCCGCGCGCGCCCGACGTGGCCGCCGCTGATCGAGGCCGCCAGTTGCGCGTCTGCGGGGTCCAGGCCGTCCCGCTCGCGCAGGACCTTGGCGATGGAGTCGGCCGACGGCGTCACGAGATGGATGTGCCGGCAGCGCGACCGCAGCGTCACGGAGATGTCCTGCGGGTCGACGGACGGCGCGCACAGCAGGAACACGGTGCGGTCCGGGGGCTCCTCCACCACTTTCAGGAGCGCGTTGGCGGCACCCTCGGTGAGCCGGTCCGCGTCCTCGACGACCACGATCTGCCAGCGCCCGGTACTCGGCCGGCGGGCGGCGGTCTGCACGATGGCGCGCATCTCCTTCACGCTGATGCTCAGGCCCTCGGGGACGACCTGCCGGACGTCGCCGTGGGTGCCGGCCATCGCGGTGGTGCAGGCATGGCAGACGCCGCAGCCGGGAATGCCGTCGCTCGTGCACTGCAGGGCGGCGGCGAAACACTGCGCGGCCACCGACCTACCCGAGCCGGGCGGGCCGGTGAACAGCCACGAGTGCGTCATCGAGGAGCCCATCTCGCCGACTCCCCGACGGGCGGCAGTCGCCGCGGCCGTCAGCTCGGACTCGACGTCCTCCTGGCCCACCAACCGGTCGAATACCGTCACCGCGCCAGCCTAACCGGCACCTGCGACACCCCTACCGGCCCGAGGTACCGGCTCACGCCTTCTTGTCCGCGGCCTTCTTCGAGGCAGCCTTCTTGGCCGGCGCCTTCTTGGCGGCAGTCTTCTTGGCCGCCTTCTTGGCAGGTGCCTTCTTCGCCGCAGCCTTCTTC
Source organism: Rhodococcus pseudokoreensis (assembly GCF_017068395.1). Lineage (NCBI taxonomy): Bacteria > Bacillati > Actinomycetota > Actinomycetes > Mycobacteriales > Nocardiaceae > Rhodococcus > Rhodococcus pseudokoreensis. Next base: position 3,557,274 of record NZ_CP070619.1, read on the forward strand.
TTGACGGGGCCGCGGGCACGCCGATCCGCGAGCAGTTCCGAAGCGCGGGCGTCGGTGATGGATTCCACCTCATCGCCCTTGCGGAGGCTGGCGTTGGTTTCACCGTCCGTGACGTACGGACCGAAGCGGCCGTCCTTGATCACCATCGGCTTCTCGCTGACCGAGTCGACACCCAGCTCCCGCAGCGGCGGGGTGGCAGCCGCCTGACGTCCGCGACGTTTGGGCTCGGCGTAGATCTTCAGCGCCTCGTCGAGAGTCACCGTGAACATCTGGTCCTCGTTGGCGAGGGACCGCGAGTCCGTGCCCTTCTTCAGGTACGGGCCGTAGCGGCCGTTCTGCGCGGTGATCTCTTCCTTCGACTCCGGATCGACACCCACTACACGCGGCAGCGACAGCAGCTTGAGGGCGTCGTCGAGGGTGACCGTCGCCAGGTCCATGGACTTGAGCAGCGAGCCCGTCCGCGGCTTCGGGCCGGTGGCCTTCTTCGCCGCCTTCTTCGCGGGCGCCTTCTTGGCGGCAGCCGTCTTCGTCTTGGTCGTCCCGTCGCCCGATTCGTCGGTCACCGGCACCACGGCCGGCTCGGGCTCCGGTTCCGGCTCGGGCAGGATCTCGGTGACGTACGGGCCGAAGCGGCCCTCCTTCGCGACGATCTCGTGCCCGGTCAGCGGGTCGACGCCCAGCTTGCGACCCTCCTGCGGCGTGGAGAACAGCTTCTCCGCGTACTCCGGTGTCAGCTCGTCCGGCGGAAGGTCGTCGGGCAGGTTGGCGCGCTGGGAGATGAGGTCGCCCTCGGGATCGTCCGGGTTCTGGACCATCCGTTCGAGGTACGGACCGAACCGTCCGACGCGGACGTGCACTTCCCGTCCCTCGGCGTCGTCGAAGAGCCTGATCGAGTTGACCTCGCGGGCGTCGATCTCCTCGAGGTTGACGCCGACCATCTTCTTCAGGCCGCCCTCACGGGCCACCGAACCCTCGGCTCCGTGATCGCCGCCGAAGTAGAAACTGCTGAGCCAGTTGCCGCGCTGTTCGCGACCACCGGCGATCGCGTCGAGGTCGTCTTCCATGCCGGCGGTGAAGTCGAAGTCGACCAACCGTCCGAAGTGCATCTCGAGAAGGCCGATGACGGCGAACGCCACCCAGGACGGGACCAGCGCGCTACCGCGCTTGTAGACGTATCCGCGATCGAGGATGGTCTTGATGATCGACGAATACGTGGACGGGCGGCCGATGCCCAGCTCTTCGAGGGTCTTGATCAGGCTCGCCTCGGTGTACCGGGCGGGCGGGTTGGTGGTGTGGCCGTCGGGGTCGAGTTTGGTGGCGGTGACCGCCTGACCCTCGACGAGCACCGGCAGACGGGACTCGGCGTCGTCGGACTGGCCCCCTGCTTCCTCGTCGACGCTCTCCACGTAAGCCTTCAGGAAACCGGCGAACGTGATGGTGCGGCCCGACGACGAGAAGGTGCACTCCTCGCCGGTGCCCGCGGTTCCGGTGATCCGCAGGGTCAGCGTGGTGCCCCGCGCATCGGCCATCTGCGATGCGACGGTGCGCTGCCAGATCAGCTCGTACAGACGGAACTCGTCGGTGTCGAGACGCGAATGCAGCTGACCAGGGGTCTGGAACACGTCGCCTGCGGGGCGGATCGCCTCGTGCGCCTCCTGCGCGTTCTTGACCTTGCGGGTGTACTGCCGCGGAGTGTCGTGCACGTACTCGGCCCCGTACAACTCGGTGGCCTGCGCGCGGGCGGCAGCGATCGCCGACGACGACAGCGTCGTCGAGTCGGTACGCATGTAGGTGATGTAGCCGTTCTCGTACAGCCGCTGCGCGATGCGCATGGTCCGCTCGGACGTGAACCGCAGCTTGCGGCCCGCCTCCTGCTGCAGCGTCGACGTCATGAACGGTGCGTAGGGCTTGCGGGTGTACGGCTTGCTCTCCGCGGAGGAGACCGTGAGATCGACACCCGCGAGGGACTCGGCCAGACGCTGCGCCCGTGCCTCGTCCAGAACCGTGACGGTGCTCGTCTTCAGCTGTCCGTCCGAGCCGAAGTCGCGGCCGGAGGCCACGCGGGACCCGTCGACGGTCACCAGACGCGCCCCGAAACTGCGGGGGCTGGCTTCCGCGCCGGCGTCGAGGGTGGCGGAGATGTCCCAGTAGGAGGCCGAGCGGAACGCCATCCGCTCGCGTTCCCGCTGCACGATGACGCGGGTCGCCACGGACTGCACGCGGCCTGCCGACAGCCTCGGCATGACCTTCTTCCACAGCACGGGGCTGACCTCGTAGCCGTACAGACGGTCGAGGATGCGGCGGGTCTCCTGCGCGTCGACCAGGTCGTTGTCGAGCTCGCGGGTGTCCTCGGCCGCGGCGCGGATCGCCGGCTCGGTGATCTCGTGGAAGACCATCCGGCGAACCGGGATCTTCGGCTTGAGCGTCTCGAGGAGATGCCAGGCGATCGCCTCGCCCTCGCGGTCGGGGTCGGTGGCGAGGAAGAGTTCGTCGGCGTCCTTGAGGAGGCTCTTCAGCTCCGTGACCTTGGACTTCTTCTCCGGACTGACCACGTAGAGCGGTTCGAAGTCCTGGTCGACGTTGACGCCGAGCCGCGCCCACGACTCGCCCTTGTACTTGGCCGGGACGTCGGCTGCTCCTCGCGGAAGGTCGCGGATGTGGCCGACCGACGCCTCGACGACATAGTTCTTCCCGAGGTACGGGGCGATCTTGCGGGCCTTGGTCGGCGACTCGACGATCACGAGGCGGCGAGGCTGGCCGGACGCTCCCGCCGCACCCTGTGCACTGCCGTTGTCCCCTTTAGCCACCTGAAGCCCGAGCCTTCCTGAAGTCGATCGCTGCCACTCGACAGTTGTGCAGACAAACCCTTTTATACCCGGTTCGCCTATTACTAGAGTGACATACCCGGAACCCATCCTCGCAGATCAGTACCGTCTACACGGCCCTATACGTGGGGCCAACCGGTACGGTCGTCCACATTTCCGGGAGCCTCGCCGATGCTCTCGACGAGTCTGCCGAGCCTACGCCGACCCGAGATCCGGAGCCCCGGACCGGACCCACGGGTGCCGATCAGCGTCGGCGCGATGCCCGCCCTCATCAAGGCCTGGGCCAACGGCGCGTGGGTATCCGGGGCGTGCGGATCGAGTCCGAGAACGAACCGTTCACCCTCCGCTTCACCCCTGCCCGATGCCAGCGCCCACACCCTCAGTTGACGCCCCGACGGCACCCAGCCGGAGGGCACCGCCTTGACCGCCCCCCTCGTCCACTGGTCCGCGAGAGGCCGCAAGTCGACGACGGATGCGGTGCGGACCAGTGGGCTGCCCTCGTCGCTGCGCGTGATCTCGACCTCGAGTCCGGCCTGCTCGATCAGCTCCGCGATCGCCTCCGCCCGCCACTGGGCGTCGACCACGATCGAGATGCGCGCCCGCTCGCCGGACGTGACCACCTGGCCCGTCGCCGCGAGAAGACCGCACAGATCGGTGATCGCCGGCGGCATCGCCTCCGCGGAGAAGAAGGAGAGCTGGCTCACTGAAGTACCCCCTTTTGCCACGGCACCGTTGCCGTGAAAACGACTCGTCCCCCACCGCCTCAGGCGATGGGGGACGAATCAGACGCGGTCACGAGGACCCCGCCTATCTGATTTACGTGTTCACGAACGTGAACGGCAGAATCAGACTGCGCGAACGCCGGTTGCCTGGGGACCCTTGGTGCCCTGGCCGACCTCGAACTCCACGCGCTGGTTCTCCTCGAGGGTGCGGAAGCCGCTGCCCTGGATCTCGGAGTAATGAACGAAGACGTCAGCGGAGCCGTCTTCGGGTGCGATGAAGCCGAAGCCCTTTTCCGCGTTGAACCACTTCACAGTGCCCTGTGCCATGCTTTTCCTTCTCTTTCTAACCACCGGATTCGGCGGACAGCACATACAGTCCGCCGGGCCGGTTCCGACCGCTGTACTTCTAGATTTCCCCCTCAGGAAAAGCAGAGCACCGCGTTCGCAACATCGATCCTGCGAACGTTCACTCTTTCAAGCCTACGAACACAGAAGCTGCGACCAGTTGTAGTCAACCATGAACTCCGGGAACGCAACAGTCGAAATCCGAACAATTCACACAAAAAGTTGATCTTGTAGCGAACAGGCCCGGAACTGGGCATTAGCGACGGCCTCGCGACACCCCGGGCGACAGGCCGTCCGAGGCACTCGTTATCATCAAATGCGCAGGTCGTGGCGGTGTGGAAGCTACTCGCCCGTCCCTACGACAGCCCGGAGACTTCAGTGAGCACACCGTTTTCACCCCGTGACGACAGTGGAAATACGGGCGAAACATACGGCCGAACACTGCTGAACCGAGTCCTCGAGGGCGTTCCCCGGGACGAAAACCCGCTCACTTTCGCCGCAGAAATGCCTGCGCGGACTTCCCAGCTGTCGGAATGGCCCGCGTGGGCGCACCCCAGCGTCGTCCGGGCCATGCAGGAGAACGGGATCGCCCGTCCCTGGACTCATCAGGCCGCCGCCGCCGACCTGGCACATCACGGGACGAACGTCGTGGTGTCCACCGGCACCGCCTCGGGCAAATCCCTCGCCTACCAGCTTCCGGTACTCACCACTCTGGCAACGGATCCGCGGGCGACCGCCCTCTACCTCTCGCCGACCAAGGCGCTGGGAGCGGACCAGCTCCGGGCGGTGACGGCACTCATCGACTCCGAGGTCCTGGACGCCGGGGACGACCTGCGGAGCGCGTGCCCGTGTGTGTTCGACGGCGACACCCCACTCGAGGTGCGGCACTGGGCCCGGGAGAACTCGCGGTGGCTCTTCACGAACCCCGACATGCTGCACATCTCGCTCCTGCGGACCCATCAGCGATGGGCGCACTTCTTCCGCAATCTGGCCTACGTGGTGATCGACGAATGCCACTCCTACCGTGGCGTCTTCGGCTCGAATGTCGCGCTCGTGCTGCGGCGGCTGCGGCGCATCGCGGCGCGGTACGGCGCCGACCCCGTCTTCGTCCTCGCGTCCGCCACCACAGCGGACCCCGGGGCAGCGGCATCGAGGCTGATCGGGGCACCCTGCGCCGAGATCGTGGAAGACGGTTCGCCGCACGGTCCCCGGACGGTCGCTCTGTGGGAACCCCCGCTCATGCGGGAGGTCACCGGGGAGAACGGAAGCCCCGTCCGGCGGCCCGCCGGGTCCGAGGCCGCACGCATCATGGCTGATCTGATGGTCGAAGGCGCCCGCACGCTGACCTTCGTGCGCTCCCGCCGGGGCGCCGAACTGACCGCGATGGCGACCAAACGCCTACTCGGGGAGATCGATCCCGAACTCGCATCGCGCGTCGCGTCGTACCGGGCCGGATACCTCGCCGAGGACCGGCGTGAACTCGAGACGGCCCTCGCCGACGGCACCCTGCTGGGGGCGGCGACGACGAACGCGCTGGAACTGGGCGTCGACATCGCCGGCCTCGACGCCGTCGTCGTCGCCGGGTTCCCCGGCACGGTGGCGTCGTTCTGGCAGCAGGGCGGCCGGTCCGGCAGGCGCGGCGAAGGTTCGCTCGTGGTGCTGGTCGCGCGGGACGACCCGCTCGACACGTACCTCGTCCATCATCCGTCCGCTCTGCTCGACAAACCCGTCGAGGCCACCGTCACCGACCCGAGCAATCCGTACGTCCTCGGCCCGCAGTTGCTCTGCGCGGCAATGGAACTACCACTGTCCGACGCGGAGGCCGAAGCGTTCGGGGCACTCGACGTGCTCGCGAAGCTGTCGGAGCAGGGCCTGATCCGCCGGCGTGCACACGGCTGGTTCGTCACCGCCGGAACAAATCCTCATGGCGCAGTGGATATCCGGGGCGGAATCGGAACCCAGGTGGCGATTGTCGTGTCGGAATCCGGACGCATGCTCGGGACGGTCGACACCGGCCGCGCTCCGGCCACGGCGCACCCCGGCGCCGTCCACATCCATCAGGGTGAGTCGTACGTCGTCGACGAACTCGACCTCGACCAGGGCCTCGCCCTGGTGCACGCGGAGGACCCCGACTGGACGACGTCGGCCCGCGAAACCACCGAGATCACCGTCACCTCGGTGCTCGAGCAGAAGCAGTTCGGCGACGTCGAAGTCGCGCTCGTCGAGGTCGAGGTGACCCATCAGGTGATCGGGTACCTGCGGCGACTGCCGTCCGGCGAGATCCTCGACGCCATCGAACTGGACATGCCGAAGCACACCCTCCCCACCCGCGCGGTGATGTACACGATCGCCCCGGAACTTCTGCTGCAGGCCGGTGTTCCGGCGGAACGCGTGCCGGGGGCACTCCACGCCGCAGAACACGCGGCGATCGGGCTCCTGCCCCTCGTCGCGGTGTGCGATCGAGGCGACATCGGCGGCGTCTCGACGGCGTTGCACGCCGACACCGGGCTTCCCACCGTGTTCGTCTACGACGGTCACGCCGGTGGCGCCGGATTCGCCGACCGGGGGCACGCCGAACTCACCCGCTGGCTCGGCGCGACCCGCGAAGCGATCCGGTCGTGCGACTGCACGTCCGGGTGCCCGTCCTGCGTGTACTCGCCGAAATGCGGAAACGGCAACGATCCCCTGGACAAGGACGGGGCGATCCGGGTCCTCTCGGCGGTGCTGGACTCGCTCGGCTGAGATACCGGCTTTCCGATCAGCGCAGATACAGCCGCACCGTGTCGATCACATCGCGGAGCAGGTGAATCTCCTCGCCGGTCGGCGGCGCGGTGACCGTGACATCGTCGGCGACCTTCAAATCCCAGCCGGTCTGCGCCCGCACGTCGTCGACGGTGACCCCCTCGTGCACGCTGACCAACTCGAGTTCGTCGAACGGCCCCTGCCGCGACAGCACGCCGAGGTTCGTGAACACCTTCGTCACCCCGCGTCCGCGAGGAGCGATCCCGTCGCCCGCCGCCCGGGCCCGGACCGGGCTCGGCGACGTGCAGAAGTCGAGTTCCGCGGGGAAGGCGCTCGGATCGTGGCGCCGCATCACCACGAAGATCTCGCCGGCGTTGGGCATGATTTCCGCGGCACCACCGGCTCCGGGCAACCGGACCGTCGGCTTGTCCCAGTCGCCGATGATGCTGGTGTTGAGACTGCCGTACCTGTCGATCTGGGCCGCGCCGAGAAACCCGACGTCGACGTTGCCGCCCTGCAGCACGTACCCGAACAACGCCTGCATCGACACCACCGACTCGGCGCCCGACACGACCACCGAGTCGGCGATGCCCTCGGCCATCGCGCTGGGATGGGCGCCGCACACACCCGATTCGTAGATCAGTTCGACGTCCGGGTTGCTGGTTCGTTTGGCCAGGTCGACGGCGAGCGTCGGCAGGCCGACACCGGCGAAGACACGCCTTTTCCCGGCGAGTTCGCGGGCGGCGACGGACACGATGACCTCGGTCGCCGAGATCCCTTCGACTCGTACTGTGGTCATTTTCTGCTCCCGTAGTCGACCGGTTCGGACAATCGAGGCGCGACGGCGAGGTCGTCCCAGTAGTCGACGCCGAGTTTGTCCAGGTACTCCTCGTGATTCGCGGTGCCGTGGACCCATTCCTTCAGCCACGCCTGCAGGAGTCCCGAGTCCTTGCTGATCGCGGTCCAGCGCCGGTAGAACGCGCAGTCCCGGTCGTAGTAGCCCTGCACGTAGGAGGGGTGCGCCCCGCGCGGACAGACGACGACCGCGTCGACGGCGTGCGAGGGGATCAACGTGCGGTTGGGGTCGGAGCGGACGACGTCGTCGTCGACGATCTCCTCGACGACCACGATCGCCTTCCCCGCGGCGTAGACCGCCTCCTGCTGGACCCCGGAGATCCCCCAGATCTGCACATTGCCGTGACGGTCGGCGCGCTGCGCGTGAACGATGGTGACGTCCGGGTTCAGCGGCGGCACGACGTAGACGGTGCCCTCCCCGTAAGGGTCGTCGACCAGTCGAATTCGGGGATTGAGCCGCGGAAGGTCGCTTCCGGCGTAGGACCGCAGCGGAAAGAACGGCAGACCGGCGGCGCCCGCCTGATAGCGGCAGACCATTCCGTAATGGCTGTACTCCTCGACCTCGAGCGGTGCCGGATCGTGGCGCTCGATGCGGCGTCGCAACTCGTGCAGAGACCCGGCCGAGCCGCTCGCGAAGAACGACGCCACCAGCTTGGTCACGCAGCCGGCGGCCACGAGTTGATCCGACACGATGTCCGGCGTCATCCGGCACAGCGTGAGGTTCCGGCGCTCCTGGCGGATGATCTCGTGCGCAGCCGCGAACGAGATGAGATGCGAGAAGCCCTCGAGGCACACGGTCATGCCGTCTTCGACGTACGTCTCGATGGCTTCCGCCATGCTGACCACTTTGCTCATTGCCATGCCCTCAGATTTCTTGCTCGAACTGCAATAGTTCTGTCGTGGAGATTTCTCAGATCACTGCCTTTCTCGCGGTCGCCGAGGAGTTGCACTTCGGCCGGGCCGCACAGCGCCTGCACTCGGCTCAGCCCCCGCTGAGCCGAACCATTCGGCAACTGGAGAAGCAACTCGGGGCAACCTTGTTCGACCGCAACACCCGGAACGTCCGCCTCACCTCCGCCGGCGAGGCACTGCTCGGTCCGGCGCGCGAGATCCTGGACGCCTGCCGGCTCGCGGAGATCGCCGTCGCCGCCGCCGGGCGCGGCCAGGTCGGCCGGGTGCGCATCGGTTTCTCCGGCGTCTCGTCCCATCTGCTCATCGGACGGTGGGCGAAACTCGTCCGGCACACTCACCCGGGCATCGAATTCGTCTTGAACAGTTCCGCTTTCGCGAGCGAGGCACTGAACAAGCTCCTCGACGGAACCCTCGACATCGGCCTGGGCCGGTGGATCTTCACCCCACCCGGCATAGCGTCCCGCGTCATTCTCAACGAGGACTTCGTGGTGGCCGTGACTGCCGACCACCCGCTCGCGGGCAGGGACGGCGTCCGGATCGAGGAGCTGGCGACCGAGCCCTGGGTGGCGCTGCCCGCCGATCCCGGATCCGCGCTGCGCGACTCCCTGCTGAGGGCGGCCCACGACGCCGGTTTCACGCCCCGGATCGTGCAGAGTGCGCCGGACTCGATGTCGTTGATGGCGTTGGTGTCCGCGGAGGTCGGCTGCGCGTTGACCGTCTCCTCCGTCGTCGAGAACGTCAACAACCCGGATGTCGTGTTCCTCCCGCTGGTCGGAGGTCCCAGCACCCTGCAGTTGCGGATCGCGTGGCGTGCGGACGACGACAGCGCCGCGTTGCGGGAAGTTCTCAGGCTGTCCGAGGAGGCGCTGCCCACTCCGGAATGACTGCCCACTCCGGAATGACACCGCACGATCAGGAATGGGCTGTCGCACGTGCCTGCCCTGCGCTCGGAGTGCCGTCGGCCGCGCCGTCTTCCTCGACGTCGAGTTGCAGTTCGTCGGCGTCGGACTGCTCCGCCGTCGACAACCGGCGCGCGTCGAATCCGGTCCGGTTCAGGAGCAGCAGCGTGCAGACCAGCGACACGGCGGCGTAGCCGGCCGACACGAAGGCGACACCGACGATGTTGCCGGACGAGTTGAGCATCCACTGCGCCAGCACCGGGGTGCCGCCGCCGACGATCAGCGAACACAGCTGGTAGGCCGCGGACAGGCCGGTGTAGCGAATGTTGGCGGGGAAGGCACGCGCGAGCACACCGGCGATGGCGCCGTAGAACATCGAGTGCGGGATGGTCGCGAGGCACATCATGACCACGGCGACGGCGAAGTTCTCGGTCCGGATCGCGAAGAACATCGCCGGCATCAGGACGAACTCGGGAATCACCATGATGCACATGGCTTTCCGCATGTCGATCCGGGACACCAGGACGGCGCCGAACGGCTGCACGATGAATTGCACGACGAGGGCGATCGCGATGGCGCCGAGGAACGTGCCACGGTCGTAGCCGAGTTCGCTGGTGGCCCAGGACAACGCGAACGTGTTCTTGAAATACGTCACCTGTGCCAGGGGCAGCGCACCCGCACCGAGCAGGACGAGGACCCAATGCTTGCGCAGCACCTCACCGATCGGCAGCGCGACGGTCTTCTTCCGCTTCAGCACGGTCTTCATGGCGTCCGACTCTTCGAGTTTGAGGCGGATGATCATGCCGACGATCACCAGGACAGCGGAGATCAGGAACGGGATACGCCAGCCGTACAGCACGAATTCCGGGGTGGGCATCGCGGAGAGCAGGAAGAACGCCATCGTGGCCAGGAGGTTCCCGGCGGGCGACCCCTGCTGTGCGAACGCGGAGTACAGAATCCCCTTTCCCTTGGGTGCGTTTTCACTGGCGATCAGGACGGCCCCGCCCCACTCGCCACCCACGGCCACGCCCTGAACGACGCGGAGGAAGACCAGCGCGACGGGCGCCCACACCCCGATCTGCGCGTAGGAGGGCAGGAGTCCGATCCCGACCGTGGCGGTCCCCATCATCACGAGCGTGATGACCAGGGTGGTCTTCCGGCCGATCTTGTCGCCGAGATGCCCGAAGACGATGCCGCCGATCGGTCGGGCGAGGAACCCGGCCCACAGCGTGACGAACGCCAGCAGGGTGCCCATGCCCGCAGGCAGGGTGTCGGAGAAGAACACCTGCCCGAAGACCAGGGCGGATGCGGTGCCGTAGATGTAGAAGTCGTACCACTCGATCGTGGTGCCGATGAACGAGGCGATGCCCGCTCTCCGTGCTTTCGTCTCGGCCTCGGTCCGCTTCGGTGGTGCCGTGGTCATGTAGTGCCCTCTCTCGCCAGGGGGCTGGTGTGCATGGAAACCAGCTCGCTTCAGTGAGACTCGCATCACAGGATCCATGCCGTCCAATACTTCTCTGGCCGGGGATTATTACCGATCTGGTCATAATCCGGAAATCCCCCGCACGCTGGAGCGATGGACATCGCCGGCACCGTCCTGCCGTCGATGTCACTCCGCGGGGCCCGATGTCACTCCGCCGGGCCCGCCCGCGCCACCGCCCGCGCATCCAGGACACCCGGCACGGACAGGATCACCGGCGCGGTGACCGCGACCTCCACGTCCCAGTCGTCGACCTCACAGGACACGACCTCGGTGCGCATCCGCCCCGCGACCTCCCGCGCCGCGTCGCACGCCGCCTCGGTGCCGCGGTCCAGACCGACGGCCGCGGCGAGAGCGGCCAGATCCGCCGCCGACTGCGCGCGGTGCCGCACCGCGACCGCCGAACCGACGTGCACCAGCATTGCCGTGACCACCACCAGGGCCGCGAGCGCGCAACATACCAGCACCGTCGCGGCACCGCGGTCGTCGGAGATCCCCGAACTCACCGGCCTCCCCCGCTCCACCCCGGCACCGTGGGTTCGAGGGCAGCCACCGCCTCCGCGGAGATGTTCACGAGCGGAAGAAGCGGACTGTGTGCTCGCACGGTCGCGACGACGAACTCCCCCTCGGTCCGGACCGACACGTCGGCGCCGTCCGGGGCCACTCTCTGCGCCGCGGAGATCGCCGACTCGTGATCTCCGCGGGCGGTGAGCCGGGCGGCCTCACGGGCCGAATCGACACACCGGACGTGCAGCGTCACCGCGGTGATCGCGCCGACACACAGCACGACCACCGCGACGATCGACGCGATCGCAATCGCCGCCTCCACCGTGACGCCGCCCGCCTCCGACCGGCGCAGCTTCTCGGCGGACCTCATCACACCGCGGTGTTCAGCGCTTTGTCGATGATGTTCGTCAACGCCGTGACGATGCTGTCGCCGGTGACGACCGAATACAAGACGGCCCCGAACGCCGCGGCAGCGATCGTGCCGATCGCGTACTCGGCCGTCGACATGCCGTCCTCGTCCGTCGCGAGCAGAGCGAAGTGCGCCGTCAGTGCCCGCACCGCCGCCAGAGACCGGATTCCATGTTTCATGATGTTCCCCCTTCAGAATGTCCGGCGCAGTGGTTCTGCGCCGGAAGTGTCTGCGTGTCACAGCAATCCGCCGTCCAGCACGCGCGAGGCCAGCCCGACGACGACCGGGATGATCCCGAGACAGATGAACGCCGGCAGGAAGCACAACCCGAGCGGACCGCTGATGAGCACGCCCGCGCGTTCGGCCGATGCCGCGGCCAGGTGCTCGACCTGGGTGCGGCCGTCGGCGGCGAGTTCCGTCATCGAACCGGCAAGCGACGAACCCGACGCCGCGGACCGTCGCGCCATCCGGGCGAGCGATTCGGTGGCCGGGTCCGACGCCGCCGCCTCCCATGCGGCCGCCGCGTCGGCGCCCAGCGCGAGCAGATCTGCGGCGCGGCGAAGCGATTCCGACAGCGGCGCCGGTGCCGACCGCGACACGGCCTTCGCCGCGGTTGCGACCGGCAACCCTGCGCGCAGGCACGCTGCCAGCAGGTCGAAGGCGGCGGCGGTCGCGAGCGGGTCCTCGCGGCGCGTGGAGTCGTCCGCCGCGGCCGCCGGGTCACCCGCGCCGCCGGCGTCGCCGAGCAGTCGCTGCACCGGCGATCTGGGTGCGGGAAGAACCAGCACGGCGCACGCGAGGAGAAGTACCGCGCCCCAGATCATCCCGTCACCCGTCCGGTGATCCGGTCGGTCCACAGCAGTCCCGCGCACACCAGCCCCGCACCGAGCAGCAGCAGGATGCCGCCCAGCCCGCCGCCGAACAGCACCGTCAGCGGGGATGCCCCCATCATCTGACCGAGGCCGACACCCAGGAGCGGCAGCCCGGCCAGTACGGTCGCCGTCGCCCTCGCCCCGGCGAGCGACGCCTCGGTTCGCTGACGGAAGCGGCTGCGCCCCAACAGGTCCGTTCGCGCCGCCTCGAGCAGTTCCGCCAGCGCGAGCCCGTGCGCGTCGGCCACCGCCCAGATGTCGGCGATCCGCCCCAACTCGGTGCCGACCCGGGAGTCCGCGATCCGGAACCCGTCGGCGGCGGATCCCCCGAGCCGCGAGCGTGCCGACGCGGCCCGGAAGGCCGCCGACACACTGCCCACCGATTCGTCGGCCGCCGTCTGACATGCCGAAGCGGGATGCGCGCCCACCCGGAGTTCCGCCGTCACCACCTCGAGGCCCGCCAGCACGACGCGCAGATCGGCGTCCTTCGCTTTCGCCGACCGACGTCGCATCAACCTGAACCGCACTGTCGCACAGACGATCACCGCAGCCAGAACCGCGCAGACCCCGCCCAGTTCGTACACGACCGGAGCGCAGACGAGGGCTGCCGGAACCACCCAGGGCAGACGGATCTGCCGCCGGGTGCCTCCTCGTCCGGCAACCGCGAGCAAGCGCGGACGCGACCGCGCCGACGGCACCGCCAGGACCGCGCACGCCAGCACCACCAGACCTGCGATCATGACGCCTCCCGAGGAAAAGCCGCCGGTTCTCGCCGAGAACACCAGTGGCGGAGCCGGTCCACCGCCGGCCCCTCCCCCGTGTCGTGGCTCCAGGCGGGAACGATCGTGACGCGTCCGTGCTCGTCGCGGGTGACGACACCGATCTGCGTCAACTGCCGCACCCCGCTCGACGACCGGTGGACGTGCAGAATCACCTGCACGGCCGCGGCCAGCTGACTGTGCAGCGCCGCGCGGTCCATTCCGCCCAGTGCCGCAAGCGCTTCGAGCCGGGCGGGCACCTCCTCGGGCGAGTTGGCGTGCACCGTTCCGGCGCCCCCGTCGTGGCCCGTGTTGAGCGCCGTCAGCAAGTCGACCACCTCAGCGCCCCGCACCTCGCCCACGACGATCCGGTCGGGTCGCATACGGAGGGACTGCCGGACCAGGTCCCGGACGGTCACCTCGCCCACGCCCTCGACGTTGGGTGCCCGGGCCACCAGCCGGACCACGTGCGGGTGCGTCGGCGCCAACTCTGCGGCGTCCTCCACACACACGATCCGTTCGGCCGGATCCACGGCCCCCAGCAGCGCGGCCAGCAGCGTGGTCTTCCCCGCCCCTGTGCCGCCGGTGACCAGGAAGGCGAGGCGTGCGTGCACGATCTTCACCAGCAGATCGTGGGCCGCCCCGGTGACGGCGCCGCCCGCGACGAGCGCGCCGAGCCCCTGGGTGGCCGGGCGCAGCACCCGCAGCGACAGGCAGGTGCCGCCCTGCGCCACGGGGGCGAGGACGGCATGCAGCCGCACACCGAACGAGCCGTTCCCGACGTCCCGCAGCCTTCCGTCGACCCACGGCTGAGCGTCGTCGAGGCGGCGGCCGGCGGACAGTGCGAGCCGCTGGGCGAGTCGGCGCACCGCCGCCTCGTCGGTGAACCGGACCGCTGCGCGTTCGAGTCCGCGGCCGCGGTCGACCCACACCCGGTCGGGCGCCGTGACGAGCACGTCCGCGACACCGGGTTCGGTCAGCAGCGACTCGAGCGGGCCTGCCCCGGTGAGTTCGGTCATGAGCACGCGCAACGCACCGAGCAGGTCGGTGTCGCCGAGCACGCCGCCGGACTCGGTCCGGATGGCCGCGGCGACCGTCGCCGGTGTCGGCTCGCCGGACGTGTGCGCGAGGCGCTCGCGCACCCGGTCGAGGAGGTCGGGGGTGACGAGGGAACTCATGCCGCCCACTCCCGTGTCCGGGGTCTGCTGCCGACGGTGTCGAGGACCGCCTCGGCCGCGGCGCCCAGCGGGGAGCGCCGCCCCGGCCGCAGACCGCCGTGTTCGAGCATTCCGGTGAGCGCGCGCTCGGCGCGCATCGACACGATCAGTGGCAGGTCGAGGACCTCCGCCACGTCGGCCCCGCGGAGCCCACCGGGTGCCGGGCCGCGGACCACCAGTCCCTGATTGGGGTTCCGTTCGGTGACCCACTGCGACACCTTCCCCGCGGCGATGCAGGCCCGGACGGTCGCGGGCACGACGAGGACCACGAGGTCGGCGAGTTCGAGAACGGCCTCGGTGACCGGGCCGGGGAACCGCGACACGTCGCACACGACCAGGTCACCGGCCTGTCGACCGGCGTCCGTGACGGCGCGTACCGCGGCCGCCGTCGGTCCCGCACCGGCCCCGGTCCTGCTGCAGGCGAGGACCCGCAGGTGCTCGCCGCGAGCGGGCAGCGCGTCCCGGAGCGCGCCCGAAGAGATCCGGCCGCCTTCGATCGACAGTCCCGACCACCGCAGTCCGGGCACGTCCTCGATGCCCAGCAGCACATCGAGCCCGGATCCCCACGAGTCGGTGTCGAGCAGCAAGGTGGGCTGCGGCCGCGTCGCCGCAGTGAGGGCTGTCGCGGCCGCCAGGGTGGACGCGCCGGCGCCGCCGCACCCGCCGACCACGGCGACGACGGTTCCGTCCGCGTCGGGCCGCTGGGGTTGCTCGCCGAGAACGGCGACCAGGGCCGACTCGTCGTCGGGCACGGCCAGCACGTGTTCGGCACCGACCGCGGTCGCGATCCGCCACTCGTCGATGCCCGGCGGCCCGTCGCACAGCAGGACGACCCGGCGCCGGCGTGGGAGCCGATTGCGGCACGCGGCGGCAGCGCGTGCGTCGAGCACGACGATCGGCGCGCTGCCCCAGACGTGCCGGGCGTCGGCAACCTCGGCCTCGTTCAGCGTCCGGTCGGCCGCCGCCGCCACGCGCCTGATGCTGTGCAGCAGCGCCGGATCGTCGACCAGAACCAGCACTTCGCCACCGTCTCGTGCGTCCATGCAGCGAGCGTGCCCGCTGCCGGGGACCGCGGAAAGGTGCTCTTTTCGAAATGTGGACAACTTCGGGGCTGGGGATAAAAACTGGTACCACCGCACCAATTTTTGATCAGCAGAAAGCGCAGGGCGGCGGACCGGCCGCAGACAGAGGACGACCCTCGCCAGGGGGGGAGGAGGCGAGGGTCGTCAGTGTTCAGCCCCGGGGGGTCGGGCTGAACATCGTCCGGATCAAATCCGGACATCAGCAATACTACACCTCACCAGATCAGTATTTGCAAGTTCAACTGTTCAAATGTTTTACGGTGTCGGAGATACCGAACGCCCCTGTTCCGGGCGGTTACACGGAACACGCATCCCGGGCCGAAGTCCGCATATCCTTGGAAATTGTGACCGCGAAGCCACAGAGAAGTGCCAAGACAGGTCGACACACCGAGACGGGTCGGGTTGCCGCATTCTTCGACCTCGACAAGACGATCATCGCGAAATCCAGCACCCTCGCGTTCAGCAGACCGTTCTTCGACCAGGGCCTGATCAATCGACGGTCCGTCCTCAAGAGCAGTTACGCGCAGTTCCTGTTCCTGCTGTCCGGCGCGGACCACGATCAGATGGAACGGATGCGCGCCTACCTCACGAGCATGTGCGCGGGCTGGAACGTGGAACAGGTCCGATCCGTCGTCGCCGAGACCCTCCACGACATCGTGGACCCCCTGGTGTTCGCGGAGGCCGCCGACCTCATCGCGGACCACAAGCTGCGGGGCCACGACGTCATCGTCGTCTCGGCGTCGGGCGAGGAGGTGGTGACGCCGATCGCCGAAGCACTCGGGGCGACACGCAGCATGGCCACCCGCATGGCAGTCGCGGACGGGCTCTACACGGGCGAGGTGGAGTTCTACTGCTACGGCGACGGCAAGGTCGAGGCGATGCGGCAACTGGCCGACGAATACCACTACGACCTGTCGGCATGCTACGCCTACTCCGACTCCGTGACCGACCTGCCCATGCTGTCCGCGGTCGGCCACCCGACGGCCGTCAACCCGGACCGGGCGCTCCGGAAGGCCGCGGCCGGAAACGGTTGGCCCATATTGACTTTCTCGAATCCGGTCTCCCTCAGGGCGCGACTCCAGGCGCCGTCCGCCACCACCGTGGCGGCCACCGCCGCGGTGAGCATCGGGGCCCTCGTCGCGGGCGCATTCACCTATGGAGTGTTGCGCCGCAAGCGCTGACCGCCGCAATCCGCGACACGGTCACAAACCTGATTTGATACTTGCTGTGAGGGGGGTCACGGGGTACAAAGGAGTTACGGAAGAACGGAAGGCCAAGGTCGACCCAGAAGAGAAGGATCGATCTCCCGACCAGGATTCCCAGCACGGGCACTAGGTACCCACGCGAAGCATAAGCCACTATAAGGGCAAAAGCGTTGTGGGCCTGCGAGACTCGAGTCTTCACCGGCAAGGACCCTGCACAGGTTGCAAGGACGACCCGACGATATTCGGACTCTCGCCGAGGCCACCCACACAACCCACCATTGCACGCTTGGTAACCGGTTGTCCGTGCTAACGGGCGGCGAAGTCGACACCAGTCGGCAGCGCCGCCCGTTTCACATGTTCGGGAACGTGTTGCAGTGCAACGGCTTCGAGTTAACTCGCCGCCGCTTCCGCGATCGACGTGGCCTCGCGGGCTCCGGCCTCCAGCGCACCGCAGCAGAGGACGACCCAGCTCCCGACCCCCTCCGGCTCGCCCGAGGCGAAGGCCGCGGCCCCGTTGCGGTACGCCTGCTGCCGGCGCAGCCAACTGACCTCCGGAACCCCGAGATTATGGGGATCGAGCCCGCTCGACACCGAGACCAGACGGGACGCGGCGCGCGCGACGATGCCGTCGCCCACCCCGAACGGCCTCAGCGTCAACAATTCCCCGTGCACCACCGCCGCCAGAACCGGCGCGGGTGCGGCAGTTCCCCCCGTCACCAGCTGAGCCAGACCGTCCAGCCGCTCCGCGACACCGGACCCGGCCCTAGGCCTGCCGAGCAATTCCTGATCCTCCACGAGGTCGGCCGCAGCGAGCAGATGCAGCCGCGCGAGGGCCTGCAGTGGCGCACGCTGCCACGTGGACTGCAGAAGCGTCAGGGCGTCACCGTCGAGAGCCTGCCCGACCCGCAGCGCACCCGACAGGATGGGGTCGCCGGCCTTGCCGGGGGCTGGCAGTTCGGTGCTGCCACCGTCCAGCGACGCGGAGGCGCGGGCCGCCCGGACGGCCGCCTCGGCCGCCGTGGTCGGCCAGCCGCGCCGGTTGGTCTTGTGACGGTGAACCGCGCCGAGCGCGTCGCGCGCACGGTCCGCGGCTTCGCGGACACCGGGTAGGTCGACGAGGGGCTGCAACGGGTCGCTCACGTACCGGAACGCTACCCGGCGCCGCCGCGGGTCAGGCGCCGAGCCGGATCGATCCGCCGGGAATCGCGTCCAGCAGCTTCCGCGTGTACTCCTCCTTCGGGGACGTGAAGACCTCGTCGGTGGTGGCTTTCTCGACGATCGCGCCTGCGGACATCACGAGTACGTCGTCGGCGATCTGCCGCACCACCGCCAGGTCGTGGGTGATGAACAGATATGTCAGACCCAGCTCCGCCTGCAGGTCGTTCAGCAGCGTGAGGATCTGATCCTGGACCAGCACGTCGAGCGCCGACACCGCCTCGTCGCACACCACCATCTCGGGCTGCAGCGCCAGCGCCCGGGCGATCGCCACCCGCTGCCGCTGGCCACCGGACAGCTCGTTCGGGAACCGCCGCATCACCGAAGCCGGCAACGCCACCTTGTCCAGCAGGTCGCGTACCCGCGCTTCCCGTTCCGCCTTCGTCCCCACCTTGTGGGTGCGCAGGGGCTCCTCGACGGTGCGGAAGATCGAGTACATCGGGTCGAGCGTGCCGTACGGATTCTGGAAGATCGGCTGCACCCGGCGGCGGAACGCGAGCGTCTCCCTGCGGTCCAGCGTCGCGACGTCCTTGCCGTCGAATACCACGTTCCCCGCCGTCGGAGCGAGCAGTCCGAGCACCATCTGCGCGACCGTCGACTTGCCCGACCCGGACTCGCCGACGATGGCAGTGGTCGTCCCACGCCGGACCGCGAACGAGACGTCGTCGACGGCGGTGAAGTCGGTGGACTTCCGCAGCCCGTGGCGGATCTTGAACACCTTGGTCAGTCCGGTGGCCACGACCACGTCGTCGGTGGCCTTGCCGAATTCGACGCCGATCTGCCCGTGCTGTTCGGCCTCGCCCACCACCTCGAGAGCGTGTTCCCGGATGTCCGCCCGGGCCAGCGAAGAACTCCGGCGTTGCGACGCCAGCGACGGCGCCGCGGCCACCAGTTTCCGGGTGTACGGGTGACGCGGCCGCTGCAGGATCTCCAGCGCAGGCCCCGCCTCGACCACCCGTCCCTTGCTCATGACGATCAGGTGCTCGGCCCGCTCGGCGGCCAGACCGAGGTCGTGGGTGATGAGCAGGACCGCGGTGCCGAGTTCGTCGGTGAGACCGTCGAGGTGATCGAGGATCTGACGTTGGACCGTGACGTCGAGGGCGGACGTGGGCTCGTCCGCGATCAACAGTTGCGGGCGGGCCGACAGCCCGATGGCGATGAGCGCGCGCTGGCGCATGCCCCCGGAGAATTCGTGCGGATACTGGCCCAGCCGGTCCTCGGCGTCGGCGAGGCCGGCCTCCTCGAGGAGTTCGGCGGCCCGCGCCTTCGCGGCCTTGCCCTTCGCGATCCCGTTGGCCTCCAACGCCTCCTCGATCTGGAACCCGACCTTCCACACCGGGTTGAGGTTGGACATCGGGTCCTGCGGGACGAGGCCGATCTTCTTGCCGCGCAGTGCGACGAACTCGCGCTCGGACGCCTCCGCCAGGTCCTGACCCTCGAACAGGATCTGACCGCCCGTCACCTGTCCCGTCCCGGGTAGCAGGTTGATGATCGCGTGGGCGGTGGTCGACTTGCCCGAACCGGACTCCCCGACGATCGCCACCGTCTGCCCCGGATACACCGTGAGGCTGACACCGCGCACCGCGGGCACGAGCCCGGAATGGGACTGGAACGACACCTCCAGGTCCCGGATCTCGAGCAGCGGCACCTCGTCGGCCGAATCCTGCGGTCCCGCCGGATCGTTCGCGGTCATCGCGCTCACCTCTTCCGGGCCTTGGGATCGAGCGCGTCCCGGAGAGCGTCGCCCATCATGATGAAACCGAGCACGGTGATCGCCAGCGCGGTCGCCGGATAGAACAGGATCGGCGAACCCTGACGCAGCGTGACCTGGGCGGTGCTGATGTCTCCGCCCCACGAGATCTCGGTGGACGGCAGCCCGATGCCGAGGAACGACAGCGTCGCCTCGGCCACGATGTAGATGCCGAGGGAGATGGTCGCGATCACGATGATCGGGGCCAGGGAGTTCGGCAGCACGTGCCGGACGAGGGTGCGCACGTTCGAGACGCCGAGCGCCCGCGACGCCATCACGTAGTCGTTGCTCTTCGCCGAGATCACCGCGCCACGAGCGATTCTCGCCATCTGCGGCCATCCGAACAGGGCGAGGACGACGATCAGCGTCCAGATGGTGCGGTTGGTGAACAGCTGCATCAGGACGATCGCGGCGAGGATGAGCGGGATGCCGAAGAAGATGTCGGCGACCCGGGACAGCAGCGAGTCCACCGCGCCGCCGTAGAACCCGGCGACCGAACCGAACACCACGCCCACCACGAGTACGATCGACGTGACACCGACACCCACCAGCACCGACGCCCGCGCCCCGTGGATCGTGCGGGAGTAGATGTCGCAGCCCTGCTTGTCGAATCCGAACCAGTGCCCCGCCGACGGCCCCTGCATGCTGAACGCCAGATCGCAGAACCGGGGATCGGTGCTGGTGAACAGGTCCGGAAAAGCCGCCACGGCGATCACAACGACGATGATCACCGACGCGACCAGGAACAACGGACGCTTCCGCAGATCGCGCCATGCATCCGACCACATGCTCGTCGGTGGCTGGTCGATGTGCACGGCGTCGGTCTCCCCCGGCGCCGCCACTTCCTCGGGCGCCACGAAATGCGCCTGCTGGGTCTTCCGGTCGCCCGGTCCGGCGGACGCGTTCTCCACTTTTTCAGACATAGCGAATCCTCGGGTCGAGCGCGGCGTACAGGAGATCGACGATCAGGTTGGCGAGCAGATAGATGACGATCAGCACCGTCACGAAGGACACCACCGTGGGCGCCTCGCCGCGGGTGACCGCCTGATAGATCGTGCCGCCGACACCGTTGATATTGAAGATGCCCTCCGTGACGATCGCGCCGCCCATCAGGGTGGCGAGATCGGCGCCGAGGAAGGTGACGACCGGGATCAGCGAGTTCCGCAGCACGTGCACCTGCACCACCCGGCGTCGCGAAAGACCCTTGGCCGTCGCGGTTCTCACGTAGTCGGCGGTGAGGTTCTCGGCGACCGACGTCCGCGTGAGACGGAGCACGTACGCGAACGACACCGACCCGAGGACGAAGGCGGGCAGCAGCAGATTCTTGAAACTGGTGTTTCCCCCGACCGTCGGCGGCACCAGCCCCCACTTCACGCCGATGAAGAACTGGGCGAGGAAACCGATGACGAAGATCGGGATCGCGATGATCACCAGGCTGACGAGGAGGACGGAACTGTCGAAGATGCCGCCCTTGCGGAGCCCGGCGAAGAGGCCGAAACCGATCCCGAAGATCCCCTCGATCGCGAGCGCCATCAGAGACAACTTGATGGTGATGGGAAAGGCCTGCGCCAGAACCTCGCTGACGGGGCGACCG
The DNA here is from genome assembly GCF_017068395.1 of Rhodococcus pseudokoreensis. Taxonomy (NCBI): domain Bacteria; kingdom Bacillati; phylum Actinomycetota; class Actinomycetes; order Mycobacteriales; family Nocardiaceae; genus Rhodococcus; species Rhodococcus pseudokoreensis. The sequence goes on from NZ_CP070619.1 coordinate 3,578,663, forward strand.
GAGAAGGACGTACCGAAGTCGAGCGTGAAGATGCCCTTCAGATACAGGAAGTACTGCATCAGGAACGGCTGGTCGAGGTGGTACCGGGCGCGGAGCTGCGCGGCCACCGCGGGGCTGAGGGCCTTGTCGCCCGCCAACGCCGCGATCGGGTCCCCGGGCAGCAGGAACACCATCGCGTAGATCAGGAACGTGGCCCCGATGAACACGGGAATCATCTGAAGCAAACGGCGACCGACGTACCAGAGCATCGAATCACCTCCTATTCGTCGGGGGCCGTCACGTCAGGAATCCGGAGCCTCGGCCCGTACTCCCGAACGGGGCCGCGAACTGACAGCTCGCGGCCCCACCCGTCGGAGAAAACTCCCGTGCGTCAGTTCTTCTCGATGTCCGAATACATCGGGATGCCCTTCCAGTCGATGACCACGTTCGACACGTTCTCGGACCAGCCGCTCGCCGCGTTGCGGTACCACGTCGGGACCGCGGGCAGGTCGTGCAGGAGGACCTCCTGCGCCTGGTTCAGCAGGTCCTGCGCCTTGTCGGGATCGACCTCACCCGCAGAGGCGCGCAGCAGCCGGTCGAACTCGGGGTTCGAGTAGTCGCCGTCGTTGGAGCTGCCGCCGGTCTGGTAGTTCTGCGCGAGGAAGCCGTACTGCTGCGGGTAGTCGCCCTGCCACCCCGAACGGAACGCGCTGGGGATGGTCCGGTTGGTGGCCTCCGTGCGGATCTGCGCGAACGTCGGGTACTCCTTGCCCTTCGCGTCGATGCCGAGCGTGTTGCGGATGTTGTTGGCGGTGGCGTCGACCCACTCCTTGTGGCCGCCGTCGCCGTTGTACGCGATCTCGAAACTGCCCGACCACGGGGCGATGGCGTCGGCCTGGGCCCACAGCTTCTTCGCCGCCTCCGGGTCGTACTTCAGGTTGCTGTTGCCCACAAGCGAATCCGACCAGCCCTCGATGGCGGGGCTGGTGAAGTCGAGCGCGGGGGTGCGGGTGTTGTTGTAGATCTGCTGGGTGATCTGATCGCGGTTGATCGCCATCGAGATGGCCTGCCGGCGCAGCGTGCCCTCCTCACCGCTGAAATGCGGCAGCCGGCCCGGGATCGTGAACGTCTCGATGGTCGCGGACGGCTGGTTCACGGTCCGACCCGGCAGGTCGGTCTCGAACGTGGTGACGGCGCTCGGCGGCACCTGGTCGAGGACGTCGACGTTGCCCGCGAGCAGATCCGTGTACGCCGTGTCGAGGCTGTTGTACATGACGAAGTCGACGCCGGCGTTCTTCGGCTTGCGGTTGCCGTTGTAGTCGGGGTTCACGACGGTGTCGATCCGCACGTTGTGCTGCCACGCCCCGGGTCCCGACATCATGTACGGACCGTTGCCGACGGGATTCTCCCCGAACGCGGCCATGTCCTGGTACGCCACCGCCGGCAGCGGGTAGTACGCGGCGAACCCGAGACGGTCCGGGAAGGCGGACTCGGGTTGCTTCAGTTCGATCGTGAACGTCGAGTCGTCGACCACCTTCAGTCCCGACATGGTCTGCGCCGTGGGGTTCTCGGCAGCCACCTCGTCGTAGCCCTGGATCGGGTCGAAGAAGGACGCCTGGAGCTGCGCATTCGTCGACAGCGCGCCGTAGTTCCAGGCGTCGACGAACGAGGCCGCGGTGACCGGCGTGCCGTCCGTGAACGTCCAGCCGTCCTTCAGTTTCACGGTGAAGTTCTTGCCGTCGGTCGTCTCGATGGACTCGGCGACCTCGTTGTTCACGCCACCGTCGGAGTCGTAGGACACGAGTCCCGCGAACAGCGCATCGACGACGCGGCCACCCTGGTTCTCGCTGGTATTGGTGGGAATCAACGGATTCTGCGGTTCACCCGCCCAGGCGTTGACGATGCCGCTGCCACCTCCGCCCGACGAGTCACCGGACGAGCAGGCGGACAGCATCCCTGCTGCCAGGCCGACCGCCAGAACGGCGGTTGCCACACGTGTGATGCGCAAGACGTTCCTCCCAGATCTGCATGGTTCCGGGCAGCGGTGCCGGGCGCAGCCCGAACGATGGGATGACGATAAGTCAACGTTTCAATTTGTGTGGCCACGACGGGTGAAACTCGTGGAATCGGCATCCGATCGAAACATCGTCGGCGCGGGGGTCGCCACTCGTCGTCCGCGCTTGCCGTCCGTCGCGCCCATTCGACCGATCGTCGCAGAATATGGGCATGCAACCCTGTGCAACGGTGCGCTCGGGAGTCCTTGTGACTACCCTCACACGTGCTAGAAGTGCCGAAGTCGAGACTGGAAAGAAGGCCGGCCCACAATGACCAGTGCAGCACAGGCGAGCGGAGCGACGGGGGCGACGGAGAAGGCGGACCATTCCGATGCCGCCCCGCAGGTGTATCCGCCGAGCCCCGAGTTCACCGCCACTGCGAACGCCGGACCCGAACTCCAGGCTGCCGCAGACGAGGACCGACTCGCATTCTGGGCCACCCAGGCCGAGCGCCTGCACTGGCACACACCGTTCTCCGAGGTACTCGACTGGTCCGACGCCCCCGTCGCGAAATGGTTCGTCGGCGGACAACTCAACGTCGCCTACAACTGCGTCGACCGCCACGTCCTCGCCGGCAACGGCGACCGCGTCGCCATCCACTTCGAAGGCGAACCGGGCGACACCCGCGACCTGACCTACAACGACCTGCTCACCGAAGTCAGCAAGGCCGCCAACACCTTCACCGACCTCGGACTCGTCGCCGGCGACCGCGTCGCGATCTACATGCCGATGATCCCCGAGGCCATCGTCACCATGCTCGCCTGCGCGCGCCTGGGCCTGACCCACTCCGTGGTCTTCGCCGGCTTCTCCGCCAGCGCCCTGCGCTCGCGCATCGACGACGCCGAAGCCAAACTCGTCGTCACCGTCGACGGGCAGTGGCGCCGCGGCCAGGCCGCACCCCTCAAGCCCGCCGTCGACGAGGCCGTCGACGGGGCCGCGTCCGTCGAGCACGTCCTCGTCGTCAAGCGCACCGGCATCGACGTGGAGGTCGCCGACGGCCGGGACCTGTGGTGGCACGAGACCGTCGACAAGGCCTCCGGCACCCACGAGGCGACCCCGTTCGACGCCGAGCACCCGCTGTTCATCCTCTACACCTCCGGCACCACCGGAAAGCCCAAGGGCATCATCCACACCTCCGGCGGCTACCTCACCCAGGCGTCGTACACCCACCACAACGTCTTCGACCACAAGGCCGGGCAGGACGTGTACTGGTGCACCGCCGACATCGGCTGGGTCACCGGCCACAGCTACATCGTCTACGGACCGCTGTCCAACGGTGTCACCCAGGTGGTCTACGAGGGCACCCCGAACTCCCCCGACGAGCACCGCCACTTCCAGATCATCGAAAAGTACGGCGTCAGCATCTACTACACCGCCCCCACCCTGGTGCGCACGTTCATGAAGTGGGGCAGGGACATTCCCGACGCCCACGACCTGTCCAGCATCCGGCTCCTCGGCTCGGTCGGCGAACCGATCAACCCCGAGGCGTGGAAGTGGTTCCGCGAGGTGATCGGCGGAAACCAGGCCCCCATCGTCGACACGTGGTGGCAGACCGAGACCGGCGCCATCATGATCTCCCCGCTCCCCGGGATCACCGCCACCAAACCCGGCTCCGCGATGGCACCGCTGCCCGGGATCTCCGCGAAGATCGTCGACGACGACGCGAAAGAACTCGGCGCCGGCGGCTCCGGCTACCTCGTCCTCGACAAGCCGTGGCCGGCGATGCTCCGCGGCATCTGGGGCGACATGGACCGCTACCGCGAAACGTACTGGTCGCGGTACCCCGAGCAGGGCTGGTACTTCGCCGGTGACGGCGCCAAGTACGACGAGGACGGGGCCCTGTGGGTCCTCGGCCGCGTCGACGACGTCATGAACGTCTCCGGCCACCGCATCTCCACCTCCGAGGTCGAATCCGCCCTCGTCGGCCACCACGGTGTCGCCGAAGCCGCCGTCGTCGGCGCCGCCGACGAGACCACCGGCCAGGGCATCGTCGCGTTCGTCATCCTCCGCGAAGGCGTCGAGAACACCGGCGACACCCTCATCGCCGAACTCAAGGCCGAGGTGTCCCGGGAGATCAGCCCGATCGCCAAGCCCCGCCAGATCACCATCGTCCCCGAACTCCCCAAGACGCGGTCGGGCAAGATCATGCGGCGCCTGCTCAAGGACATCGCCGAGGGCCGCGACCTCGGCGACACCTCCACCCTCGTCGACCCCAAGGTCTTCGACGCCATCCGCGGCAAGTAGGGCGCTCCGCGCCCCGTGAGTGGTTGACGAGTCCCTGCACTCCTCAACCACTCACGGGCGGCGAAGCCGCCACAGCGTCTGCTCCTCGCCGATCCCCTTCAGCCCGGTGGTGAAGACGTCGCACCGGTAGCCGGACGTCGCGAGCAGCGGCGCCACCTCCGGGTCGTCGTGAACGGCCCGGGACAGAACGATGTCGCCGCCCGCAGCACAGCCCTGCACCCGCGCCGCCAGGTTGACCGTCGCACCGAAGTAGTCGATCCGGCCGTCGTTGTCGATCATCACGGCAGGCCCCTGGTGCAACCCGACTTTCAACGACACCGAGTCGTCGTCGCCGAGGTGCCGGCGACGGAACTCGTCCCAGCCGGCCTGCATCGACGCCGCCGCCGACCAGGCCTCCCGCACGTCGGCGAACGTCGCCATGACCGCGTCACCCATCTGCTTCACGACGCTGCCGTTCTCGCTCACCACCGCGTCACGCAGGTAGCGGAAATGGCTCTGCACGAACGCGAACGCCCGAACGTCCCCGATGCGCTCGTACAGGGCGGTCGAGCCGCTCAGATCCGTGAACAGCACCGCCAGGTTCGCGATCCCGATCTCGTCGCCCGGCGCCACCCCCTGATCCGGGAACAGGTCCTGGAAACCGTCGAGCGACATCACGAGCGCGCCGGTCGCCGCGGCATCCTTCCACCGCTCGCGCTCGACCACCACCAGCGCCTCACCGGGAAGCCGGTTCGCGACCTCCAGCAGGCAGGTGCCGTCGCTGCCGGGCACATCACGCACCCGGATTTCACCGGGGCCGCAATCGACCTGCAGCGTGCCACCGGCCGGACCGACCTCGCAGGCCACCGGGGTACCCACCTGATAGCACCGGAGCCGCAACCACCCCGGGTCGAGTTCGAGCCGCTCGCAGCGCCGCTCCCCCGGCCCGAGCCGCAACTGCGCCACCGCCGACGGTGAATTCGCCGGACCACCGATGCAGTACCGGGCCCGCTCCGCCCGGCGGACGGCCGGGTTGACGTCGAAGCGGATCTCCACCGACCGCGCGAGGTCCGTGTCGAACGCGATGTCGCAGGTGTCGCAGTGGACGCGGCTCGGCAACTGCCGAATCCGGGCGGCGTCCTCGCGGGCGGTGCGGCATACCGGGCACAGGACGCTCCAGCTCAGGTCCAGCAGACCGCAGTCCGCGGCGTGGAGGAAGACGTACAGCAGCTGTATCCGGTCGGCGCCCCAGCGGTCCGCCAGCTCGAACGGGCGCATGCCCGTCACCTCCAGGTCGGACGCGGTCCGCAAGTGGGACTCCAAGCGCCCGATCAGGTTCGGAGCGTCGTGCGAGCGCGACAGTTGCGCCGTGCGGAGTTCCAGCCGGCCGGCGTCGAGTTGCTCCGGCGGCGGCAGGGCGGGAACGGCATGCGTCTGCGGGTCGCGGACGTGTCGCTCCAGCGCGTGCGCGAGCGCCACCGTCTTTCGTATGCCCGTGCGCGCCAGCAACGTTCGCGCGGCGATCGCACCGAACCGGGTACGCGGGACGATCCGGGCGAACACCTCGACGTCGGTCCCGTCAGCGGCCGGGTGAAGCCGGACACCCGTGGACACCTCCGCTAGCGGACCGCGGGAGAAGCGGCGAAGGACCTGATAGAACCGGCCCTCGACCCATTCGAACGGGAACTCCTCGTACCGCACCCGCCGCCCGTACGAACGGGTCTCCGCCGAATAGTGCCCCTTGCGGCGCCGGTCCAGCATCGGAGCGAAGCGCACCGGAGACAGGTCTATGTTGCGGTTGAGCCGATCGGTATCGGCGAGGAACGACCACAGATCCTGCTTCGGCAGCCGGATCCGGGCCGTCCTGGACAGCAGCACGGCTTTCGCCATGCAAGAACTATAGGCCGCTGCGCGGCTTGTGAGTGGTTGACGAGTCCAGGGACTCGTCAACCACTCACGGGCGCTACGCGCCCACGTCGTCGAGGGACTCGTTCTTCGTCTCCTTCATCACCAGCAGCGCGATGAACGTGAGCGCGGCGGCGATCAGCAGGTAGACGCCCACCCAGCCGACGCCGTACGACGTGGCGAGCCAGGTGGCGATGAACGGTGCGACGGCGGCGCCGAGGATGCTGGCGGTGTTGTAGGCGATCCCCGAACCCGTGTAGCGCACGTTGGTCGGGAACAGCTCGGGCAGGACGGCGCTCATTGGACCGAACGTCATGCCCATCAACAACATTCCGATTGCCAGGAACACGAGCATGCGGGCGTTGCCCATGCCGTCCTGGTTCAGCATGACACCGAACGTGAGCCCGAACAGCATGATGAACCCGGTGATCGTGAGCAGCGTGATGCGGCGACCGTAGCGGTCGGCCAGCCACCCCGACACGGGGACCGCGGCGGCGAAGAACAGGACCGCGATCAGCTGCAGGACCAGGAAGTCGGTGTAGTGGAACCCGGCTCCCGTACCGCCCTGGGCGGGGGTCTTGCCGGTGCCGTAGCTCAGCACCCAGGTGGTCATGATGTAGAAGAGCGTGTAGGTGGCGAGCATGACGAACGTGCCGATGATCAGCTGACGCCAGCTGGACTTGAACACCTCGGCGATCGGGGTCTTCACCTTCTCGCCGCGCGCGACGGCGCGGGCGAACACGGGTGTCTCCTCCAGCTTGAGCCGCACGTACAGGCCGATCATCACCATGATCGCGCTGAGCAGGAACGGGATACGCCAACCCCAGGTGAGGAATGCGCCGTCCAGGTCGGGGCTGCTGTTGTCGTGGTCCATGAACAGCGTGATGATCAGGAACAGACCGTTGGCGAGGAAGAAGCCGATCGGCGCACCCAGCTGCGGCCACATGGCCGCCCAGGCCCGCTTGCCCTTCTGGGCGGTCTCGGTCGCGAGCAGCGCTGCGCCACTCCACTCACCGCCCAGTCCCAGCCCCTGGCAGAAGCGCATCAACGCGAGCAGCGCGGGCGCGACGATGCCGATCTGGTGGTAGGTCGGCAGCAGACCGATCACGAACGTGGCGATGCCCATGGTGAGGAGGGAGCCGACGAGCGTCGTCTTGCGTCCGATGCGGTCGCCGAAGTGGCCGAACAGGATCGAACCGAGCGGCCGGGCGACGAACGCGAGACCGAACGTGGCGAGTGACGCCAGCAGGGCGGTGGTGCCGTTTCCCTTGGGGAAGAACAGATGCGGGAACACGGACACGGCCGCGGTCGCATAGATGTAGAAGTCGTAGAACTCGATGGACGTTCCCACCATGCTCGCGACGACGATCCGGCTTCTGGGTACGCCGGCGACGGTGGCCCCGCCGTCCGGATCTGGCTTCGACGTATCGACGGCACTGCTCACTCGACTTACTCCTGCACGATGCTATTTCAACTATTGGGACGAGAGTCCATTCCTTAGGAATTGAACACCTCGTGTCTTTCGCTTGGCAAATTGGATAAGCTCTTCTCGGTGCGCCGGGAAGTCTGGTCGGCAGAGCATTTGCCGTACCCGGACCACATCGAAAGCGAGCGCCCCCGGTGACCCAGCCCCTCCGCTCCGAACTCTCCCGCTACCTCCGCACCGAGACGGTCGGCGGTTCGATCCTGCTCGCCGCCGCCGCGGTCGCCCTCCTGTGGGCGAACTCCCCCGTCTCGGATTCCTACTTCGCGCTGCGCGACTGGACGATCGGCCCGGAGGCGCTCCACCTGAACCTGACACTCGAGACGTGGGCGCAGGACGGGCTGCTGGCGGTCTTCTTCTTCGTCGCCGGCCTGGAACTGAAACGGGAACTGGTGGTCGGCGAACTCGCCGACCGCAAACGTGCGCTGCTCCCGATCATCGCGGCCTGCGGCGGCGTGGTGGTGCCCGCGATCATCGCCGCGACGATCGGCGCCGGAACACCCGGCATGGACCGCGGCTGGGCCATCCCCGTCGCCACCGACATCGCGTTCGCTCTGGGGGTGCTGGCGCTGACCGGGTCCCGCATCCCGGCGAGCGCCCGCGTGTTCCTGCTCAGCCTGGCCGTCGTCGACGACCTCCTCGCGATCGTGCTCATCGCCGTCCTGTTCACCAGTTCGATCGCCCTGCTGTGGCTGCTGGGCGCCGCCGTGTGCCTGGCCGTCTACGCCTTCGCCCAGCACCGGCGCATCACCGCCCCACTGCTCTACGTTCCGCTCGCACTATTCACCTGGTACTGCATGCACCAAGCCGGAATCCACGCCACGCTGGCCGGCGTCGCTCTCGGTCTCCTCACCCGGGTGCGGCGCGACCCCGGCGAACGCGAATCCCCGGCGTCCCGCCTCGAGCACCGCATCCAGCCGCTGTCGGCGGGCTTCTGCGTCCCGGTGTTCGCCCTGTTCGCGTCCGGGGTCGCCCTCAGCAGCGAACTCCTCGGGCAGCTGTTCACCAACCCCATCTCACAGTCCGTGATCGCCGGGCTCCTCGTCGGCAAGACCGTCGGCATCTTCGGCATCTCCTGGCTCGCGATCCGCCTGGGTATCGCGAAGAAACCGCGAGCACTGGGGTTCCGGGACATGTTTGCCCTCTCAGTGCTCGGTGCGATCGGGTTCACCGTTAGCCTTCTCGTAGCGGATCTCGCGCTTGCGGGAATCGGTGACGGCAGCGAGGCCGAAATAGCTAAGGTCGCGGTGCTCGTGACATCGTTGACAGCGTCGCTGATCGGATCAGCGTTACTGTGGCGACGCGGTCGGGCCCATGCGGCCCGGCAGGATGACTCGGACGTGCAAGAGCTACCTGGAGGGGTCGACAAGTGAGCAACACTCACGGCAAGGGAGACAGCCCGCGTTATACGGGAGACGGGGTGCCGAACACGGTGTCGTCGATCCCGCTCACGGACGTGGACGCTCAGACACCCGGCGAGGCGAGCCTCGGCACGCTGGTCAAGCATGCGACCGCGCAGGTGTCCACCCTGGTCCGCGCCGAGGTCGAGCTCGCGAAGGCCGAGGTCACCGGTGAGGTCAAGAAGGGCCTGCAGGGCAGCCTGTTCTTCATCCTCGCGTTCACCGTGCTGCTGTTCAGCTCGTTCTTCTTCTTCTTCTTCCTCGCCGAACTGCTCGACGTGTGGATCGCCCGCTGGCTGGCGTTCCTGATCGTCTTCCTGATCATGGTCGTGGTGACGGCGATACTGGCCCTGCTCGGTTATCTGCGGGTACGCAAACTCCGCGCACCCGAGAAGACCATCGACTCCCTGAGGCAGGCCAAGAGCGTCCTGCCCACGTCGTACTCGGATGCGGAAGCCCATCTCGCATCGCCCACCGGACGTCACGCGCGGTAACTCGCTCCTGTGGCACCACCCGATCCGTCCACCGTCCGTTTCGACGGCCCCTGGATTCATCGCGACATCCATGCCAACGGAATCCGATTCCACACCGTCGAGGTCGGCGCATCCGCACCGGATGCGCCGCTCGTCGTCCTGCTGCACGGGTTCGCGGACTTCTGGTGGTCGTGGCGGCACCAGCTGACGGCGCTGTCCGCGGAGGGGTACCGGGCCGTCGCCGTCGACCTCCGCGGCTACGGCGATTCCGACAAACCGCCGCGCGGCTACGACGGGTGGACGCTGGCCGGCGACATCGCCGGCCTGATCCGGGCGATGGGCTACGGCGAGGCCACACTCGTCGGGCACGCCGACGGCGGCCTGGTCTGCTGGGCCACGGCAGTCCTGCACGCTCGTCTCGTCCGGTCGATCGCACTGGTCAGCTCGCCGCACCCCCTCGCGCTCAAGCAGGCCGTCCTCCACGACCGCTACCAGCGCAAGGCCCTGCTGCCCTCGTTCGTCTCCTGCCAAGTGCCGTGGCGTCCCGAACGTCGTCTCACCCGGGACAACGGGTCGGAGGTCGAGCGGCTGATCCGTGAACGCTCCGGACCCGGCTGGACGGAGAACCCGGAATTCGACGTCGTGGTGTCACGGATGCGGTCGGCGATCCAGATTCCCGGCACCGCGCACTGCACCCTGGAGTACCAGCGGTGGGCGTTCCGCAGCCAGTTCCGCCCGGACGGCAGCCGGTTCATGGCGTCGATGGATCAGACGCTGCGGATCCCCGTCCTGCACCTGCACGGCGACCTCGACCCGTACGTGCTCGCGGACACCGTGCGCCGCAGCCACCGCTTCGCACCCACCCAGCAGATGCAGACCGTCGCCGGGGTCGGCCACTACGCGCACTGGGAAGCCCCGGAACGCGTCAACGCCGCCCTGCTCGACCTCGTCGCGCCCCGCACGGTCTGACCGTCAGAGGATGCACGCCCCGGTGTCCACGGCGACCGACGCCCCGGACGCCGCCTGCAACTGACGCGACACCTCGGCGGCGGTGAGCACGAACCCGGTGTCGCTGTTGTCGACGGCGGCTCCGAACACCACTCCGAGCACCCGGCCGTCGCTGTCGACGAGCGGTCCGCCCGAGTTGCCCTGCCGGATGGAACCGCGGACCGTGTACACCTCGCGCTGGACGGTGCCCGCCCGGTAGATGTCGGGACCGCTGAGGTCCAGGATCTCCCGGACCCGCGCCGCGCTGGCCGTGTACGGGCCGCCGCCCGGGTAGCCGAGCACCAGCGCGTTGTCGCCGGTCTGCGCGGGCTCCGGCGCGAAGTTCAGGACGGGAGCGTCCAGTCCGGGCACCTCGAGGATCGCGACGTCGGCGGACGGGTCGAACAGCACGACCTCCGCGTCCATCGGCCCGTTCGCGGTGTCGACGACGATGCCCGCCGTTCCCGCGACCACGTGCGCGTTGGTCATCACCCGGTCGGGTGCCACGACGAACCCGGACCCCTCCAGCGCCCGCTGGCAACTCGGGGCCACACCCCGGATCCTCAGCACACTCGACTGCAGCGAAGACGCGACGGGGCTCTCCAGAACACTGGCGTCCGGCGGGTCGACGGTCGTGATGGGGGTGCGCCCGAACGGCCCGATGACGTCGGGAAGCCCGGACGTGTCGAGCAGGGCGGTGAACTCGGTGGGCAGTTGCCGCATCCACGCGGGCGCGATGTTGTCGACCGTTTCGAGGACGCTGGATCCGCGCACCGCCGCCGCCAGCTGAGGCTGGGACGAGGACGTGAGCGGGATCGCCAGCAGCCACGCCGCGATGAACACCGCGACGGCCTGCACGCACGCGCCGATCACGCTGTCGACGGAACGCGCGACCGGACTGTGCATGCTGCCCCGCGCGGCCCGGCCGAGGACCATGCCCGCGACCTCGCCGACGATCACCAGCACCACGATCAGGGCGATGCCGACCAGCACGCGACCGCGGCCCTCGTCCACGTGCACCAGCACGTGCGGGGCGATCAGGATGCCCGCGACCGCGCCCAGCACCACGCCGATGAAGGCGAGCACCGACGCCACGGCGCCCTGACGCCAGCCCGACGTCGCGGCGACGAAGGCGATCAGGACGATGGCGAGGTCGATCCAGCGCGACCCGGTCATCGCTCGGCCGCCGGGCGGCCGTGACCGTGGGTCAGGTGGTCGTCGTCGAGGTCGTTGTCGAGTTCGGCGAGGACGGTGTCGAGGTCGCGGATGTCGCGGCGGTCCCACTCCTGTTCCCAGCCGGAGACGGCGAACAGGGCGGCGAGGATGCCGGCGGTGAAACCCCACACGAGCATGCCGTCGGCGGCGAACGCGGGGCCCTGGTACCCGGCCGGGTGGCGCACCTGGAACCGGTTCCGCGGATCGATCAGGGTGTGCACGGGAACCCGGGCGACGCGTTCCGCCTCCGCGGGATCGACCACGCCGACCTCGCTGGGCTTCTCCCAGTACGCGAGGACGGGGGTTACGTCGAACCCGGACGGCGGGATGAAGATCTCCTCGAGCACGGCGAGCGGGCGGACACCGGACGGGTCGAGTCCCGTCTCCTCCTGGGCCTCCCGCAACGCGGTGGCGATGGGTCCCTCGTCGCCGGGGTCGCTGGCGCCGCCGGGGAAGGCCACCTGACCACTGTGCTGACGCATCGTGGACGCACGCTGGGTGAGCAGGACGTCGGCGCCGGCGGGCAGGCCGCCCGACATCAGCGGGTCCGCCTCGACGGGCCCGCCGAACAGCACGAGCACCGCCGCCTCCCGGGTGGTCGTCCCGGTGGGTGCGCGCCGATCGAGGACGGGGTTGATCCGGTGCGGGTCGGCGGGCGTGCGGTGCACGACTCGGCGCAGCCAGGGCGGAACGGCGACGCCGTCCACGGAAGACGTCATGCCGCCACCCCCAGGTTCTGTTCGACGGCGTCCGCGATCTCGTCGACGCTGCGGAACGGCTGCGGCAGGACCTTCGCCACCGTGCCGTCGGGCCGGATCAGCACCGAGACCGGGAGGACGGGCGGGGCCCCGACCGCGACGCGGACGCGACCGTCGCCGTCCTGCACACCGGGCAGGGTGACGGAGTAGTCGATGAGCCGCGACAGCGCGCTGGACTCGTTGGGATCGGTGTGCACCGTAAGCACGGTAACCGCGTCACCCGCACGATCCGAAAACTCCTGCATATAGGGCAACTCCTCGGCGCAGGGGCCACACCAGTACGCCCACAGGTTCAGCAGCGCCGGTTTACCACCGAGCGCGGCCGCCAGATCCACCTGACTGCCGTCGCCCACACATTCCAGTGTGATGCCGGACAGCACCGGATCCGCCGAAGGCCCGGACGCGGCCGCCGGGGCGGGGCACGGGGCCAGGCCCGCCTGCGTCCTCAAGGCCGCGAGCGCGTCGGGATCGGCGCTCACCGACGTCGGGGCGGTGCCACCCGCACCGAACCGGTCCTCGTACGACGGCGTCTCCGCGTCGTCGCCCCGCGGCCAGATCGCGACGACGAGGGCCACCACGACCACGAGGGCGGCCAGACTCCACCGCGCTGCGCTAGACACTCGTATCTACCCTCACCTGCCGGCCAGACGCAGCAGATGCTCCGTCTCCGGTCCACGAACCAGTCCGGCGGCGACGTCGGGGTCGATCGGGCCGAGCCCGTACGACGGACAGTCGCCTGCGAGCACGCACACCCCGCAGGCGGGCTTGCGGGCGTGGCAGACGCGTCTGCCGTGGAAGATCACCCGGTGCGAGAGCAGCGTCCACTCCTTGCGCTCGATCAGGGCGCCGATGGCGTGCTCGACCTTGACCGGGTCTTCCTCCTCGGTCCATTTCCACCGCCGCACGAGCCGCCCGAAGTGGGTGTCGACCGTGATTCCGGGCACATCGAACGCGTTGCCGAGGATCACGTTGGCCGTCTTCCGGCCGATCCCGGGCAGCGTCACGAGATCCTTCAGATTGCCGGGGATCTCGCCGTCGAAACGCTCGAGCAGGGCCTGCCCGAGCCCGATCAGAGAGTTCGTCTTGTTCCGGTAGAAACCCGTGGACCGGATGTACTCCTCGAGTTCGGTGCGTTCGGCCTCCGCGTACGCCTTCGCGTCGGGGTAGCGGGCGAACAGCGCCGGCGTCACCATGTTGACCCGCACGTCAGTGCACTGTGCGGACAGGATCGTCGCGACGGCGAGGTCCAGGGGGGTGGTGAAGTCGAGTTCGCAGTAGACGTGGGGGAAGGCCTCGGCGAGCCTGCGGTTCATCCGCCGGGCACGCCGGACGAGTCCGAGCCGGGTTTCTTCCTGTTTCGCGGCCCGCGAACGGGTGCGTCCACGCACTTCGGAGCCGTCGCTGGGGGTCGCATGCACGGGATCAACTCTACGGATACCCGGCCGATCCGAATTGCTGCTGTGTCGCTTCTGAGACCTTTGCAGTGTTTACTTCCCGGTATGCAAGGTCTCGCTGTGGTCCTCTTCCCAGTGCTGCTGATGCTGTTTGCGCTGGCAATGGAGCGGGTGGAGTTCAGACTCCGCCGGCTCACGGTTCGTCAGCAAGAGGTGGAAGAGTTCCTCGACCAGGCAAGTCACGACGAAGTGGCCACCCTGGCCCACGAAGGTTTCCCCCACGCATTGGCACGCTTCCATCGACGTCGCAAGGGGCGGTCGGGCTTCGAATCCGACGACGCCGACGTCACCGAAGTGGGCTCGCGGCGCGCCAGCTGACCCCTGGACAACCCCCGGAAAGACGCACCACCGGACGCATCATCCGGTTAACTTTTGCGACTTCCGTGGTATCGGTCACTCAGACCGAGCCGTCTCAACGTAGACTTCAGAGCCGTACCTGTTGCACAGCGACACGCCGCGGATCACCGGGGCATCGTCGACATGCAGCAAATCGCGCACAATATGCATACAGACGAACAATATTCCCAAGGAGCGCACGTGGACGACGTCCTGGCAAGAGCCGGCATCTTCCAAGGAGTCGAGCCCTCAGCGGTAGCGGCGCTGACCAAGCAGCTGCAGCCTGTCGACTTCCCCCGCGGACATGTCATCTTCAACGAAGGTGAGCCCGGTGACCGCCTGTACATCATCGTTTCCGGCAAGGTGAAGATCGGCCGCCGCTCGCCGGACGGCCGTGAGAACCTGCTGACGATCATGGGCCCGTCCGACATGTTCGGTGAGCTGTCCATCTTCGACCCGGGCCCGCGTACGTCCACCGCGACCACGGTCACCGAGGTCCGCGCGGTCAGCATGGACCGTGAAGCGCTCAAGGCGTGGATCGACCACCGCCCCGAGATCGCCGAACAGCTGCTGCGGGTTCTCGCGCGCCGCCTGCGTCGTACCAACAACAACCTGGCCGACCTCATCTTCACGGACGTCCCCGGTCGTGTCGCCAAGGCGCTGCTGCAGCTGGCACAGCGGTTCGGCACCCAGGAGGCGGGCTCGCTGCGCGTCACCCACGACCTCACGCAGGAAGAGATCGCCCAGCTCGTCGGCGCTTCCCGCGAGACCGTCAACAAGGCGCTCGCCGACTTCGCGCACCGCGGATGGCTGCGCCTCGAAGGCAAGAGCGTGCTGATCTCCGACTCCGAGCGCCTGGCACGTCGCGCGCGGTAGTCCCCGCATCCACGACTTCGGCCACCCCCTCATCGCGAGGGGGTGGCCGAAGTCGTTGTGCGGTCAGTCGAGGCTGCGCAGGTACGCGAGCTGCACGTTGACGGACTTCTCCGCCACCGGCCACAACTTCGGGTCGACGTCGGAGTAGACGTGCTCGACCACCTCGCGGACCGTCGGAGCGCCGCCGAGCGCACCGAGCGCGGCCCGCACCTGGTCGAGTCGCTCCTCGCGGTGATCGAGGTACTGCTGCGCCACGACGTTCAGTTCGGGCAGTTCGGGACCGTGACCGGGCATCACCCGGTGTCCGGTGCCGAGGTCCAGCAGCCGGCGCAGCGACGACAGGTAGTCGCCGAGGTCGCCGTCCGAGTCGTCGAGCACCGTGGTGCCGCGGCCGAGGATCGTGTCGCCGGTGAGGACGGTGCCCTCACCTTCCACGGTGAAGGACACCGAGTCCTTCGTGTGCCCGGGCGTGGCGATCACCGTGAGGGTGAGCCCCGCGACGTCGATGGTCTCGCCGTCCACGAGGGGTTCGCCGCCGCCGCGGAGGAACTCGGGGTCCACCGAACGCACGGGCGCGCCGGTGAGTTCGAAGAACCGCTGCACGCCCCCGGTGTGGTCGAAGTGACGGTGGGTGATCAGCGTCAGCGCGACCGGTCCGAGTGCCGCGACGCGGGCGAGGTGCTCCTCGTCGGCGTCACCCGGGTCGACCACCACACACTCGTCCCGGCCCGGCGCACGCAGAATCCACGTGTTGGTGCCGTCGAGCGTCATCATGCCGGGATTGTCCTCGAGCATCACCGAGACGGTCGGGGTGACCTCCCGCACCTGGGCGTAGGCCGGATGGGCAAGGGTCATGGCACTACGACTCCGGTTGCACTTCGGCGACGAGTTCCACCTCGACGGGGGCGCCGAGCGGCAGTTCCGCGACACCGACCGCCGACCGGGCGTGGGCGCCCGCGTCCCCGAACACCTCGCCGAGGAACTCGGAGGCACCGTTCACGACGCCGGGCTGTCCGGTGAATCCCTCGGCGGAGGCGACGAATCCGACGACCTTGACGATCCGCACCACCGAGTCGATGCCGACGAGAGCGTCGACCGCCGCCAGCGCGTTCAGTGCACACGCGCGGGCCGCGGCCTTGGCGTCCTCGTCCGACACGCCGGCGCCGAGCTTGCCCGCGATCGTCAGCTTGCCCTCGACGATCGGCAGCTGCCCGGACGTGTAGACGTAGTTGCCGGTGCGCACGGCGGGCACGTAGGCGGCCACCGGCGGAACGACGGACGGCAGCGTGATGCCGAGTTCGGTCAGGCGGGCGGACCAGTTACGAGTCTCTGCCACGGCCCTCAGCCCTTCGGACGCTTCAGGTACGCGACGTGCTGCTCACCGGTGGGTCCGGGCAGAACCGTCACCAGTTCCCAGCCGTCGGTGCCCCACTGGTCGAGGATCTGCTTGGTCGCATGTGTGAGCAGCGGAACGGTGGCGTACTCCCAGGAAGTCAATTCACTCATGCCGGTGAGCCTATCCCCCGCACATCCCGGCTCCCAGACTTATAGGCTCGACCCCGTGGTTGCATCCCCAGACCAGCTCACCCCGACGTGGCCCGACAAGGCCGCGCGGGCCCGGCTGCACTTCGTCTCCGGAAAGGGCGGCACCGGAAAGTCCACGGTGGCCGCCGCGTTGGCGCTCGCTCTGGCCGAGGGCGGGCGCCGCGTGCTACTGGTGGAAGTCGAGGGCAGGCAGGGGATCGCGCAGCTCTTCGACGTGCCCCCGCTGCCGCCGCAGGAGACGAAGGTCGCGGCCGCCGAGGGTGGCGGGGAGGTCATGGCGCTGGCCATCGACATCGAGACCGCGTTCCTCGAATACCTCGAGATGTTCTACAACCTCGGGTTCGCGGGCCGCGCGATGCGCAAGTTCGGCGCCATCGAGTTCGCCACCACCATCGCACCGGGCCTGCGGGACGTGCTGCTGACCGGCAAGATCAAGGAATGCGTGGTGCGCTCCGACAAGTCGGGCAAACGGGTGTACGACGCCGTCGTCGTCGACGCCCCGCCGACCGGGCGGATCGGTAACTTCCTCGACGTGACGAAGGCGATGGCCGACCTCGCGAAGGGCGGGCCGGTGCGCTCGCAGAGCGAGGGCGTGGTGCGCCTGCTGCACTCCGACGAGACCGTCGTCCACCTCGTGACCCTGCTCGAGGCGCTGCCGGTGCAGGAGACCACCGACGCCGCAGAGGAACTGGCCCGCGCCGACCTGCGGCTGGGCACCGTCGTCGTCAACCGCACCAGCCCGCAGTTCCTGCCCGCCGACACCCTCGCCGACGTCGCGAAGGGCCGCATCGACGCCGAGGCCGTCCGGGCCGGTCTGCAGAAGACCGGGATCACCCTGGACGAGGAGAATTTCGCCGGGCTGCTCACCGAGACGATCGAACACGCGTCCGTCCTCGAAGCGCAGGAGGAGAGCGCCGGAGCGCTCAGTGAAGTGGACGGGGCCCGGCTGCATCTGCCGTCCCTCGCCGACGGTGTGGACCTGGGCGGGCTGTACGAGCTCGCGGAATATCTGACGGAACAGGGTGTCCGATGACCCAGACAACTGAACACGAGCGTCGCCGCACCGCCTCCGCACTCGACGTCGCGGGGATTCTGGAGAACAGGGCCACGCGGATCGTCGTCTGTTGCGGGGCCGGCGGCGTCGGCAAGACGACCACGGCCGCGTCGCTGGCACTGCGCGCGGCGGAGCAGGGGCGCAAGGTGGTCGTGCTGACCATCGACCCGGCCCGCAGGCTCGCGCAGGCTCTCGGCGTCGCGGAACTCGACAACACGCCGCAGCCGGTGCAGCTCGGACCGGATGCGACCGGCGAACTGCACGCCATGATGCTGAACATGCGCCGCACGTTCGACGAGATGGTGATCGAGCACTCCACCCCGGAGAAGGCGGAGCAGATTCTCGCGAACCCCTTCTATCAGACCGTCGCCAGCTCGTTCTCGGGAACGCAGGAGTACATGGCGATGGAGAAGCTGGGGCAACTCGCCTCCAGCGACGAATGGGATCTGGTGGTCGTCGACACGCCACCGTCGCGCAACGCCCTGGACTTCCTCGACGCACCCCAGCGCCTGGGCGCGTTCCTCGACGGTCGCATGATCCGGTTGCTCACCGCGCCCGGCCGCGGCCTCACCCGGCTCGTCACCGGCGCGATGGGCCTGGCGCTGCGCGGCGTGTCCACCATCGTCGGCAGTCAGATGCTGTCCGACGCCTCGAGTTTCGTGCAGTCACTGGACTCGATGTTCGGCGGATTCCGGGAAAGAGCAACGCGCACTTACGAATTGCTCCGGCAGCCGGGCACCAAGTTCCTGGTGATCGCCGCAGCGGAACCGGATGCGCTGCGCGAGGCGGCATTCTTCGTCGACCGGCTCGCAGGCGACGAGATGCCGCTCGCGGGCCTCGTCCTGAATCGGACGCACCCCACTCTCAGTTCCCTGTCGGCCGATCACGCGGTCACTGCCGCCGACCAACTCGGGGACCAAGACCCCCTCACCGCCGCTGTGCTGCGAATCCACGCCCATCGGGCGGTGATCGCCAAGCGTGAGGTCCAACTGCTGAGCCGGTTCACGGCGGCCCACCCTCGGGTGCCGATCGTCGGCGTGCCCTCGCTGCCGTTCGAGGTGTCGGACCTCGAGGCCTTGAGAGCGGTAGGCGACCAGCTCACCCGGACGAGCTGATCAGCTCGCCATCGGAGAACCGGTCACCCGCCTGTGTTCTTCCTGACTGCGAATCCGATCCCGAATCTCAGACAGCGGACTGGTGCTGCCGCTGAGCTTCGAAGAAATCGGACCATGATTCCACCTCGGGGTGCTGCTTGAGCAACGCCCGGCGTTGACGTTCCGTCATGCCACCCCACACGCCGAACTCGACACGGTTGTCGAGTGCATCGGCTCCGCACTGCATCAATACCGGGCAATGCCGGCAAATGGTTGCGGCCTTGCGCTGTGCTGCACCGCGTACAAAGAGTTGATCGGGATCGACTTCCCGGCAACGGGCCTGGGTGACCCAGGCGATTCGCGCTTCTGCTTGCTCGACGTCCAGACGGCTGGTTGGGGTGGTCATGTGCATTCGTTTCCCCTCTTCGAGTCTGCACAACCCCGCCTAGCACGCCGAGGCTGCACCACATAAGCGATGGGGTGTTATCTCCATCACACTGTTCCAACAATTTAGGTAAAGAAACCGCCACGCGCAAGACGAAGAACACGCTTTTTTGGTACGCCCGTCCATACCCCGTGCTCAGGGCATTTTCCGGGCCGAATTCTGCGCCCAACCAGCGCACCCTCAGACCCCACGTAGTCTGTAGATCGTGTCGATTGCAAAAACAGTGGGGAAGCTCGCAGGATCCTCCGCCTTGGCAGGAGTGCTCCTCGCCGGCGTGATGTTTCCGCTCGCCGGAGGCTTCGGTTACGCCTCCAACAGGGCGGCTGACACCGTCGACAACGTCTCCGCCGAATTGGTCGAAGGAACGGTTCCCGCGGTCTCGACGATGGTCGACTCCGCGGGCAATCCCATCGCGTGGCTGTACGACCAGCGCCGCTTCGAAGTCCCCAGCGACAAGATCTCCAACGAGATGAAGCTCGCCATCGTCTCCGTCGAGGACCGCCGGTTCCCGGAACACAAGGGCGTCGACTGGCAGGGCACGATGCGCGCCTTCCTGACCAACACCACGAGCGGTGAGGTGCAGCAGGGCGCGTCGACACTCGACCAGCAGTACGTGAAGAACTACCAGCTGCTCGTCGTCGCGAAGACCGACGCCGAACGCCGGGCCGCGATCGAGACGACGCCCGCCCGCAAGATCCGTGAGATCCGGATGGCGCTGACGCTCGACAAGGAACTCACCAAGGACGAGATCCTCACCCGCTACCTGAACCTGGTGCCGTTCGGCAACGCCTCGTTCGGCATCCAGGACGCCGCCCAGACGTACTTCGGCATCGACGCGTCCGAACTGAACACCCAGCAGTCCGCGATGCTCGCGGGCATGGTGCAGTCCAGTTCGGCGCTGAACCCATATACGAACCCCGAGGGCGTCCTCGAACGCCGCAACGTGGTCCTCGACACGATGATCTCGAACATCCCCGAACGTGCCGCCGAACTGCGGGAGCTCAAGGAGACGCCCCTCGGCGTGCTGCCCGAACCCAACCGGCTGCCCCGCGGGTGCATCGCCGCCGGTGACCGCGGCTTCTTCTGCGACTACGCCCTGCAGTACCTGGCGAACGCCGGCATCAGCCGGGAGCAGATCGACAAGGGCGGTTACCTGATCAAGACGACGCTCGACCCCGCGGTGCAGGCGTCGACCAAGGCGGCGCTGACCGCGAAGGCCAGCCCCGGACTCGACGGCATCGCCAATGTCATGAACGTGGTCCAGCCCGGCCAGGATTCACACCGCATCCTCGCGATGGGCAGTAGCCGCACGTACGGTCTCGACGCGAACGCCAACGAAACCGTGCAGGCCCAGCCGTACTCGCTGGCCGGTCACGGTGCCGGATCGATCTTCAAGATCTTCACGACCGCCGCCGCGATGGAGAAGGGCCTCGGCACCAACGCCGTCCTGGACGTCCCCGGACGGTTCGAGGCCCGGGGCATGGGTAGCGGTGGTGCACGCGGATGCCCGGCGGCCACGTACTGCGTCGAGAACGCGGGCAAGTACCCGGCGTCGCTGTCGGTGACGGACGCGCTCGCGCAGTCGCCCAACACGGCGTTCGTCAAGCTCATCCAGGCCACCGGCGTCGCCCCCACCGTCGACATGGCGGTGCGGCTGGGCCTGCGTTCGTACGCCGACCCCGGCACCTCCGGATTCGACGACCGCAGCATGGCGGACTTCCAGAAGGACCAGAACCTGGGTTCGTTCACCCTCGGGCCCACCTGGGTCAACCCGCTGGAGCTGTCGAATGTCGCGGCGACGCTCGCGTCGCACGGCAAGTGGTGCCCGCCCACCCCCATCGATTCGGTCTTCGACCGTGAAGGCAAGCCCGTCTCGGTCACCCAGCAGGCCTGCGAGCAGGTGGTCGAGCCCGGCCTCGCGGACACGCTCGCCAACGCCATGAGCAAGGACGACAAGGCCGGCGGCACGTCGGCCGGGGCCGCAGGCAGCGCCGGCTGGACGCTCCCGATGTCGGGTAAGACCGGAACCACCGAGTCCCACATGTCGTCGGGCTTCCTCGGGTTCACCAACAACTTCGCCGCCGCCGTCTACGTGTTCGGCGACTCGCCGACCCCGGGTGAGATCTGCTCGGGCCCGCTGCGGCCCTGTGGTGACGGAAATCTCTACGGCGGTAACGAGCCCGCCCAGACGTGGTTCGCCGCGATGAATCCCGTCGCCAACAACTTCGGGCCGACGACGCTGCCGCCGGTCGACCAGAAGTACGCGCGGGGTTCGCAGAACGGTCAGGTTCCGGACGTCACCGGGCTGAGCCAGTCGGCCGCGACGTCCCGCCTGCAGGGAGCCGGATTCACCGTGAACGCGATCACCACCGCGTCGCAGGTCGCCAAGGGGACGGTCACGAGCTCGGCGCCGTCCGGTTCGGCGATTCCGGGGTCGACGATCACGATCTACGTCAGCGACGGATCGGTGAAGGCCGCTCCCCCGCAGGCCCCGGCTCAGGGAATCCCCGTTCCGCCCATCCAGCTGCCCGGCCTGCCGCCGATCCAGCTGCCGCCCATACCCCGGTAACCCCAGGTGAGTGGGAAAGTGTGCAGGAGCACGCTTTCCCACTCACGTGGGGGTCAGAGGCGGGACTTCACCGCGTGCGAGAGCCGCGAGCCGTCCGCCTTGCCGCCCGCGAGCGCGCCGGCGGCCTTCATGACCTGACCCATCTGACGCATGCCGGGACGCTCACCGATCTCCTCGGCCACCTGGGCGATGGCGGTGTCCACGACGTCGACGAGTTCGGCGTCCGTCAGCGGCGTCGGCAGGTACTCGTCGATGATCTGCGCCTCGGCCCGCTCCTGCGCTGCCAGCTCACCCCGGCCGTTCTCGGTGTAGATCTCGGCGGACTCGCCGCGCTTCTTCGACTCCTTCGCGAGGACCTTCAGCACCTCGTCGTCGGTGAGTTCGCGGGCTTCCTTGCCGGAAACCTCTTCGGTCTGCACGGCGGCCATCAGCATGCGGATCGTGGCGGTGCGCAGCGAATCCTTGGCCTTCATGGCGGCCGTCATGTCGGAGCGCAGTCTTGCTTTCAGTGAATCTGGCATGGGCGAAACGCTACGCGCCCCGATTCGTCCACTGCATCTCGATTGCGCTCATCAGTATCCTGGAAGAGTGTCTGACGAGTTCCGCACCAACCTGACCCGCGCCGCCCTGGGTACGGCGGGTGCCGCCGCCCTCGGCATCGGCTACGCCTCGCTCATCGAGCGCAATGCGTTCGCGCTGCGTGAGGTCACGATGCCGGTGCTCGAACCCGGGTCGTCGACGCTCCGCGTGCTGCACATCAGCGACCTGCACATGATGCCCGGACAGCGGCTGAAACAGAACTGGCTGCGGGAACTCGACAACCTCGACCCCGACCTCGTCGTGAACACCGGCGACAACCTGTCGCACCAGCGGGCGGTGCCCGCCGTGGTCCAGGCGCTGGGGAATCTGCTCGCCCGCCCCGGACTGTTCGTGTTCGGCAGCAACGACTACTTCGCGCCGAAACCGAAGAACCCGTTCGAGTACTTCCGCAGGGACCGCAAGCGCATCCTCGGCGAGCCGCTGCCGTGGGGTGACCTGCGCGCCGCGTTCACCGAACGCGGCTGGTTCGACGTCACGCACGTGCGCCGCGACCTCGAGGTGTCGGGTGTCCGGATCGCGTCGGCCGGGGTCGACGATCCGCACCTCCAGCGCGACCGGTACGACACCATCGCCGGCCCGCCCAATCCGCTGGCCGATCTCCGGCTGGGCATCACCCACTCGCCGGAGCCGCGGGTTCTCGATCGGTTCGCGGACGACGGGTACGACCTGGTGCTGGCCGGCCACACGCACGGCGGTCAGCTGTGTCTGCCGTTCTACGGCGCGCTCGTCACCAACTGCGACATCGACCGCTCGCGGGTGAAGGGGCCATCCAAGTGGGGGGCTCACACCCAGCTGCACGTGTCGGCGGGGATCGGAACGTCGCCGTGGGCGCCGGCCCGCTTCTGCTGCCGCCCCGAGGCGACGCTCCTGACGTTGGTCCCGGCTCAGCGCGGCGGCCCGGACGCCGACACCGCGCGGGCTCGCGCCGAGTCGTCGGAGAGCACTGTTTTACGCAACTGACCAGGGGATTTAATGGTGACTGGCTGGGTAATGTAAGCTAGCCGAGGTTCAACACGGGGTGTGGCGCAGCTTGGTAGCGCGCTTCGTTCGGGACGAAGAGGTCGTGGGTTCAAATCCCGCCACCCCGACAGTGTGAGACACCGAGAAGAGGCCTCGACCGGTTCGCCGGTCGAGGCCTCTTCTGCGTGGTGGGGGCGTTTTCCGGTTGCCGGACCCCGCCACTACCCCTTCAGTACCTCAGGCTAGCCTCACCTCATGTCATCGAGGCTCTACGTACGCGCCGGGCTGGTCGCCCTGGCCAGCGTCTTTCTCGCCGCCTGCGGCACCACCGACACCGGTTCGACCGCCGGCAATACCGACGTCGCCACCGGCGGCCGCCTGTTCGCCACGGCGGACGCCGAGACCGCCAAACTCGGCACCGACGCCGCACCCGGCGTCTTCCCCCGCACTATCACCCACGCGCTCGGCGAGACCGTCATCGAGAAGAAGCCCGAACGGGTGATCGTCCTCGACGGCGGCGAACTCGACGACGTGCTCTCCCTGGGAATCACGCCCGTCGGACTGGCCAGCCCGGAGAGTGCCGCCGGACAGCCGTCCTACCTGGCCGACAAGCTCGCCGGGGTGCCGGACGTCGGGACCACCAACAACCTGAACCTCGAGGCGATCTCGGCACTGCAGCCCGACCTGATCCTGGGCAGCAAACTGCGCGCCGACAAGCTGTACCCGCAGCTGTCGTCGATCGCACCGACCGTCTTCGGCATCCGCCCCGGATTCCCGTGGAAGGAGAACTTCCTGCTCGTCGCGGACGCCCTCGGCGAGGAGACCAAGGCGGAGGACGTGCTCAACGCCTACCAGACCCGCGCGGACGAGGTCCGGGAGTCCATCACCGGCCGGCCAACGATCTCGCTGGTCCGGTTCATGTCCGGCAAGATCCGCCTGTACGGCAACCTGTCGTTCATCGGCGTCATCCTGCAGGACGTCGGGCTCCCGCGCCCGACGGTGCAGAACATCGACGAACTCGCCGTCGAGGTGAGCCAGGAGACGATCGGCGAGGCCGATGCCGACCGGATCTTCTACTCCAGCTACGGCGCGCCCGAGACCACCGACGAGTCGACCGTGGTCGGCGGCCCGCTGTGGAATCAGATGCAGGCGGTGAAGGACGGCAAGTCCGTGCACGTCAGCGACGAGACGTGGTTCCTCGCGCTCGGACCGACCGGGGCGATGCTCGTCCTCGACGACCTCGAGAAGATGCTCGCGGCCTGAGTCACCCGAGTCACGTCGGCACCTGAGTCACTTCGGCGCCTGAGTCACTTCGGCGCCTGAGTCACTTCGGCGCCTGAGTCACTTCGGCGCGGGCACGAATGCGTCGTAGATTGCCTGCGGCGCACCGTCGATGGCCCAGATGACCATCAGTCCGACGGCCACCGTCAGGGCGGGCCCGAGCACGACCTTCTCGAAGGGCCCGCCCGCCCGGATGGACAGGAACGACGGGAGCCGGAACTCCCACCACCGTTCCTTGCCGAGCGTGAGGAACGGCGCGAGGAAGGGGACGCCCTCCTTGGTGATGGCGTCCCCGAGGCAGTGGGTCGCGCATCCGAGGGCTACGGCGACGCCGAGCCCGGTGGAACCGGCCTCGGTGGGATACGACTGCCAGGTGAGCGCGGACAGCACCGCGGCGACCGCCGAAACCGCCAGCCAGCCTTTTTCTTTGGCCAGCTCACCGGCCAACCCGCGGAGGGCGAGGCCGAGGCAGACGAACAGCGTCGCGATGATGGCGGGCTTGCCGAACTGGACCACGAGCGCGGACACCCCGGCCCCGATGCCCGCCGCGAACAGGGCGGTGTGGGTGAGAGTGCGGTGCCCACCCCGCCGCTTGCCGTCGCGTTTGCCCTTGGTGATCGTGTAGAAACCCAGCGACACCGCGTCGACACCCTTCGCGACGACGCTACTGACCGGACCGAACGACCGCGACACCGTGGACTGGCTGGTGTCGAGGTCCGGGAGCAGCGCCGCCCCGGCGCACACCGCCGCGAACGTGAAGGTCTCGGCGGTGGACGTGGGCCCACCCCAGTCGAGCGGCAGCAGATCTGCCACCGCCAGACCGACGGCCGCACCGGACATTGCATGGGTGGGACCCATCACCATGGAAGACAGCACCTTTCGACCCCGACTCGGGACACGGTCATCCGAGCCGGTGTCCTGACACCGCTCAACCTAGCAACAACATCCGACACACCCGTCACACCCCCGTGAGTACTTGTTAACCGCCGGCGGTTAACAAGTACTCACGGGTGCGAAGCACATGGGGGATGATGGAATCGTGCACTACGTCCAGTCGGGCGAAGGAGGGCCGTCGTGGAAACTGTGGTGGTATTTATACTCGCTTGCCTGATCTATTGGTGGGGCCTGCACTGAGCCTGCCCCACCAATGAACTCAGTTCCGGCTCTGCCCTTCCCGGACACCGATTTCCACTCGCTTGCCCAGGTCGGGGTCGACGCTCTTCCAGTAGTCGAACACCCGCAGCAGAACCGGTTCGCTGACACCGCCGAGTGCGTGACCGACGATGTTGCCGACCAGGCGGTCGCGTTCGTCGTCGCTCAGGACCTCGCGGACGAGGGTGCCCGCCTGCGTGAAGTCGCCGTCCTCGGCGTGCTCGACGTAGCCGGCGCGCACGGCCTCGCCGTCGAACGCCCAGAGGCCTTCGTCGCCCGCGAGCGATGCGTCGGCGTGCGGGCCGCCGTACGAGTTGGGCGCGTACACCGGGGTCTCGGGCGAATTGGTGGCGTACCGCATCGCGCCGTCCTGCGAGTACGAGTTCACCTGGTTCTTCGGGGCGTTGACGGGCAGTTGCGCGTAGTTGGCGCCGATGCGGTACCGGTGCGCGTCCGCGTAGGAGAAGACCCGGCCGAGCAGCATCTTGTCGGGTGAGAAGCCGATTCCCGGAACGACATTCGACGGTTCGAACGACGCCTGCTCGATCTGGGCGAAGAAGTTGTCGGGGTTCCGGTTGAGGGTCCACTTGCCGACCTCGATCAGCGGGTAGTCCTTCTGCGACCACACCTTGGTGAGGTCGAACGGGTTGAACCGGTAGCCCTCGGCCTCCTCGACGGGCATGACCTGGACCTTCAGCGTCCAGCTGGGGAACTCGCCTCGGGCGATCGTGTCGTACAGGTCGGCGCGGTGGTGGTCGGGGTCGGTGCCGGCGAGCGTGTCGGCCTCACCCTGGGTGAGGAATTCGATGCCCTGGTCGGTCTTGAAGTGGTACTTCACCCAGAACCGCTCACCGTCGGCGTTGACCCACTGGTACGTGTGCGAGCCGAAACCGTCCATGTGCCGCCACGTCTTCGGGATGCCGCGGTCACCCATCAGCCACGTCACCTGGTGCGCGGACTCGGGCCGCAGCGTCCAGAAGTCCCACTGCATGTTGTGGTCGCGCAGACCGGACCCGGGCAGGCGCTTCTGCGAGTGGATGAAGTCGGGGAACTTGATCGGATCCTTGATGAAGAAGACGGGCGTGTTGTTGCCGACGAGGTCGTAGTTGCCGTCCTCGGTGTAGAACTTCACGGCGAATCCGCGCGGGTCGCGCCAGGTGTCGGGGCTGCCCTGCTCGCCCGCGACGGTGGAGAAGCGCACCAGCGATTCGGTCTTCGCGCCGGGCTGGAACAGCTTGGCCTTCGTGTAGCGGCTCACGTCGTGGGTGACGACCAGTTCGCCGAACGCGCCGGCGCCCTTGGCGTGGACGACGCGCTCCGGGACGCGCTCGCGGTTGAACTGCGCGAGCTTCTCGACGAGGTAGTGGTCGTGCAACAGGATGGGACCCTGAGCCCCGGCGGTGAGCGACTCGTTGTCGCTGGCGACGGGAATCCCGGCGTTGGTGGTGGTCGCGCGCTGTGTTTCAGGCATGGCAAAGCCTCCAGGTTGCAATCGGGTGAGGGTGTATCGGCGTGGGACGAACCGGGGTCAGGACAGGGCTGCTGCCGACCCGGTTTCGCTGTGCGCGTCGGTCTGGCACTGGGAGCAGAGCCCCCAGAAGACGACCTCGGCCTCGTCGATCTCGAATCCGTGGGCCTGCGACGGGTCGAGGCACGGTGCCTCGCCGACGGCGCAGTCCACGTCCACGACGGTCCCGCAGCTGCGGCACACGAGGTGGTGGTGGTTGTCTCCGGTACGGGTTTCGAATCGTGCGGGCGATCCCGCGGGTTCGATACGTCTGAGCAGACCGGCGGCGGTGCACGCCTTCAGGACGTCGTATACCGCCTGGGTGGAGACCGATCCCAGCTCTTCACGAACTACGGCTGCAATGTCGTCGACGTCGGAATGCGGTCGTACGGCAACCGCATTCAACACTGCAACGCGAGGTGCAGTGACACGGAGGCCCACGCCGCGCAGCTGCGCTTTGGGATCCGTGTCGTGTTGCATGTGTTCCAGTATCGCGCCTTTTTGGAATTAGTCAAGAAAAGGATGCGTCGGAGATTGTTGACATGTCGGAAATCTCCGACATAAGCTCGCCTCGTGCCCGACGACGACGTCTTCCTCGCCCTCGCCAACCCGGTGCGACGGCGTCTGCTGGAAATCCTGGTGGACGGACCACTCACCGCGGGGGACCTCGCGGGCCGGTTCGACCTCAGCCGTCCCGCGGTCGCCGAGCATCTACAGGTGCTGCGCAAGGCCGGACTCGTCCGCGACGAACCGTCCGGACGGCAGCGGCACTACCACCTGACCGCCGAGCCGCTCGCCGACGTCGGCGACTGGCTGCACCCGTTCGAGCGGTTCTGGCGTCACCGCTTGCGCACACTCGCCGACTTCCTCGAGGAGGACTCGTGACCGACCGCACCACCACCCAGATCTCCGTCGACCAGTTCATCGCCGCGCCGCCCGCCAAGGTGTGGCGCGCTCTCACCGAGCCGGACCTGCTGGCCCGCTGGTGGGCCGCGGGCGACGTCGCCGCGACGGTCGGGCACCGGTTCCACCTCGACATGCCCGGCTGGGGCGCCGTTCCCTGCGAAGTGGTCGAGGTCGAGCCCGAGCGGCGCTTCGTCTACACGTTCACCGAGAACTGGACGCTGGTGTGGCGCCTCGTTCCAGAGGGCGCGGGCACGCGCCTGTTCCTCGACCACTCGGGCTTCGACCTCGACGACAAACGCAGCCGCGACGCATTCGAGCGGATGGGCCCGGGCTGGCGCGACACCGTGCTGCCGCGCCTCGCCGGCGTCGCCGCGGAAATCGCGTAACGCCCCGGGCAGTCAGCGCCTACGCGCGGCTCCGGTGGTCATCCGGCCGTCCGTGATCACGATGCCGTGATGGGTTCCCGGCGTCAGCCAGTCGGCAAGCGTGGGTCCGTCGGCCGCCACGTCCACGCTGGCGTACCGGAAGTGGCCGCGGAGCCGCGCGGACGCCGTCACGAGACCGTGCCCGCTCTCGGCCGGTTGCGCGAACCCCAGGGCGCCGGCGATCGGTAGCCGCGGTCCGCGCGGCCGGGTGCTCGTGGTGACGGACCAGGCCAGGGACGACGCCCCGAAGTCGCCGTGCACGTCGCCGTCGAACTCGGCAGGCACCTTGGGCAGGTTCCAGTGCGCGCGTCCACCGTGCACGGAGGGTTCCGAATCGACGGCGATGAACGGGACCGCCATGCGAGGCAGGACGCCGATGCGACGTCCCGGCGCGCGGAGCACCGGGCTGGCGAGGATCTCCCGGTAGGGGCCGACGGGCGAGTCGAGGTAGTCGACCATCATCGCGAGGGTCATCGGCACGGTGGCGCCGTCCGGTCCGAGTGCGCGGGCGGCCGCGGTGCTGCGGTGCCACCACAGCGTCGCGCGGACGGTCGCCGGCCACGGGGGCGGCGCGCTCTCGGGCCAGTCGGTGCGCTCGGTGGTCGATTCAGGCACGCTCCACATCGACCGTCTCCCTTCGGTTCACGACCGTCAGCGGAAGCCGCAGCGCGCCCGGCGCGTCGGCGGGCACCACCGGATTCCGGGGCGGTGACGGTGCGATACGTACGTATGGCTTGCCCGGTTCGGGCCGGGTGTCGTTCTCACCCTTGTTGGGCCACAGCGCGAATGCGCGCTCGGCCTGGGCGGTGATGGTGAGCGACGGGTTGACGCCGAGGTTCGCGCTCACCACCGACCCGTCGGCCACGTGCAGCCCGTCGTGCCCGTACGCGCGTAGGTAGGGGTCGACGACCCCGGTGTCCGGCGAGTCCCCGATGGCGCATCCTCCGAGGAAATGCGCGGTCATCGGAATGTTCACGACGTCGGCGACGGAGCCGCCGGGGTCGCCCCCGATCCGAGCGGCCACCTTCCTGATGGCCTTGTGTCCCTGCGGGATCCATTCGGGTGGCGGATCTCCAGGCCCCGGGCGGCTGGTGACCGCCCGGCCGAGTCGCCCCTTCCCCTTGGCCAGCTCGAGCGAATTGTCGTCGGTCTGCATCACGAGCGCGATCACGGTGCGCTCCGACCAGTGCCGCACCGACAGGCTGCGGGCGAACGCCCCGGGTCGGCGCAGCGCGACACCCACCGTCTTCAGCAGCCGCGGCGTCCGGCCGCCGCCGTCGCTGAGGACGGTCTGCAGCAGTCCGATCGCGTTGCTGCCCTTGCCGTACCGCACCGGCTCGATGTGGGTGTGATCGTCCGGGTGAAACGAGGACGTGATGGCCACGCCCTTCGTGAAGTCGGTGTCGCGGTTCCTGGCCGTGGCCGCGAGCACCGCCTCCGAGTTGGTACGCACGACCGAGCCCAGCCTCGGCGACAACCGTGGCAGCGCACCGGATTCCTTCATCGCCAGCAGCAGCCGGGCGGTACCGTACGTGCCCGCGGCGACCACCACCTGGTCGGCGGTGAACGTGCGCTCCCGCGTGCGGATTCCGTCGGTGCGGCGGGTCCGCAGTTCGTAGCCGCCGCCCGATCGGGGGCGCAACTCTTTCACCGTCGTCAGCGGATGGACCCGGGCGCCCGCCTTCTCCGCGAGGTGGAGGTAATTCTTGACGAGCGTGTTCTTCGCTCCCACACGGCAACCCGTCATGCAACTGCCGCACTCGGTGCACCCCGTCCGGTCGGGTCCCTCCCCGCCGAAGAACGGGTCGGCCACCCGCGACCCCGGTTCGCCGAAGAAGACACCCACCGGTGTGGACGTGAACGTCGCACCGGCGCCCATCTCCTCGGCGACCTCGCGCATGACGGCGTCGGCGGGGGTGAACGACGGATTGGTCGTCACCCCCAGCATCCGCTTCGCCTGCTCGTAGTACGGGGCGAGCTCCGACTGCCAGTCGGTGATGTGCGCCCACTGCCGGTCCTCGAAGAAGCGGCGCGGCGGCTGGTACAGCGTGTTCGCGTAGTTCAGCGAACCACCGCCGACCCCGGCGCCGGCCATGACCAGGACGTCGGGGAGGAGGTGGATCCGTTGCACGCCGTAGCAGCCCAGCCAGGGCGCCCACAGGTAACGTCGCAGCCGCCAACTCGTCTCGGGCAGTTCGTCGTCGGCGAAGCGCCTGCCCGCCTCGAGAACACCGACCCGGTAGCCCTTCTCGGTGAGCCGGAGCGCCGCGACGCTGCCACCGAACCCGGAGCCGACCACGACCACGTCGTAATGCGTCACGCGACGGTCTCCTTCGCCACCTTGCGCCGGGAGACGTAGTTCTCCCGGTCGAAACGCTGCAACTGCGAGCGGAACTTGAAGGTGAACGTCGGCCACTGGACGGAGTTCCGGCCCTCGGAGTCGTAGTACCAACTCGAGCAGCCGCCCTTGTTCCAGACCGTGGTCTGCAGTTCGGACTGGATGCGGGTGTTGTATCGGCGCTGCGCCTCCTCGGTGACCTCGAACGCGTCGATTCCGTTGTGGCGCATCGCCGTCAACGCGTCGGCGATGTACGCAGACTGGGATTCGAGCATGTAGACGATGGAACTGTGACCGAGATTGGTGTTGGGCCCGTACATCAGGAACAGGTTGGGGAACCCGGCGACGGTGGTCCCCTTGTACGCGCTCGGGCTCCCGTCCCAGCGCTCGGCGAGGGTGCGGCCGTTCGCACCGCGCAACGCGTGCGCCACCGGCGGTTCCGTCGGCGTGAACCCGGTCGCGAAGATGATGGTGTCGACCTTGTGCTCGTTGCCGACCGCGTCGACGACGCCGTCCGCTGTCACCCCGGCGAGTCCGGCGTCGACGAGCGTGACGTCGGGGCGGTCGAGGGTCCGGAGCCAGTCGTTCGACAGCAGCATCCGCTTGCAGCCGATCGTGAAGTTCGGTGTGAGTTTCCGGCGCAGTTCGGGGTCCCGCACCTGCCTGCGAAGGTACACCCTGGCCACCGCCTCGAACACCGGCAGCAGTCCGGTGGCGTGCGCGAGCACCCCGCCCAGAGCTTCCCGGAAGCTGTACACCGACCCGCGGACCACCTTCTGCACCAACGGAAGTCGACGGTAGAGGGCCTTCTCGGCGTCCGGTAGTTCGCGGTCGAGCCGCGGGATCACCCAGGCCGGGGTGCGCTGGAACACGGTGAGATGCTCGGCGACCGGCGCGATCTCGGGCACGAACTGCACCGCCGACGCGCCGGTACCGATGACGGCCACGCGCTCACCGGTGAGGTCGTGGTCGTGATTCCACGTCGCCGAATGGAACGTGGTGCCGCCGAAGCTCTCCAGCCCGGGCATGTCCGGAACACTCGGCGTCGACAGCGCACCGGTCGCGGCCACCACGACGTCCGCCGTCAGCGTTCCGCGGCTGGTCCGGACGGTCCAGATGGCGGCGTCGTCGTCCCAGTACGCTTCCTGCAGTTCGCAATCGGTGACCACCCGGGACCGGACGCCGGTGTCGGCCGCGACCTTCTTCAGGTAGCGATGGATCTCGGGCTGGCGGGCGAACGTGTGACTCCAATCGGCGCTGGGCGCGAACGAGTACGAGTACAGCGACGTCGGGACGTCGCACGCGCACCCCGGGTACGTGTTGTCGCGCCACGTGCCGCCGACGTCGTCGCCGCGCTCGATGATCAGGACGTCGGCCTGCGGCTGCGTCCGCAGGATGCGCGCCGCCAGGCCCATGCCCGCGAAACCCGCCCCCACGATCAGGGTGTGTACGTGCTGCGGAAGATTCACGACTTCTCCACCTTCGATTCCCACACGGGCAACAGCCGCGCGCGTAGTGACTGTTCGGCCTCGGGGGTGCGGAACAGCGCCGACACCGCCAGACCGCGAACCAATTCGATACTGAGCTCGATGGCGTCGGAGTCGAACCGATCGCCGAACACCTCCGCCGACCCGCGCCGGAGCGCGTCGGTGACCTTCCGCTCCAGCGGGACCGTCGCCTCGAACAGGGCCGGGTCGGTGCGGGCGGCCACCCACAGTTCGAGGGCCGCGTAGAACAGCGGGCCGGAGAAGGCGTCGGCGAGCACCTCGATCCCGCGGCCGGCGTCCACCTCGGCGGCGAGGATCTCCTCCATCCGCTTGTCGACGAGATGTTCCACCGCGGCCACCACCAGTGACTCCTTGGTCGGGAAGTGGTGCAACTGGGCGCCGCGCGACACCCCGGCCCGCCGCGCGATGCCCTGCGTCGTGGTGCGGGCGTATCCGAGCTCGACCAGGGAGTCGACGGCCGCATCGAGCAGCTTGGTGCGCATCGCCGCGGTCCGCTCGGCCTGCGTGCGGGCCGGTTTGGCTACTGCTGTGTCAGGTGTCACACCCAGCACTGTAGGCGGAAAAAAGAAAACAGTCCAGACTGATTTTAAGTTGCTGTGAGTACTTGTTAACGTCGGGCGGTTATCAAGTACTCACGAGCCTTGGGCACGATGGCCGCCGTCGTGCCAGTCTGACCCCATGACTCGTGCAGTTCCGAAGAACATGGCATGGATCCCCGGGGGCACGTTCTGGATGGGTTCGGAGGACTTCTACCCTGAGGAACGCCCCGTCCACCAGGTGACGGTCGACGGGTTCTGGATGGACGCGCACCAGGTCACCGTCGCCGAATTCCGGCGGTTCGTGAAGGACACCGGTCACGTCACGACCGCCGAGATCGCCCCCGACCCGGACCAGTACCCGGATGCGGATCCGGCTCTGCTCGTGCCCGGTTCGCTGGTGTTCACCCCGACGTCCGGCCCGGTGCCCCTCGACGACTTCACCCGCTGGTGGTCGTTCACGCCGGGCGCCGACTGGCGGCACCCGGAAGGTCCGGGCAGCAACGTCGGCGGACGCGAACGCCATCCCGTGACGCACGTGTCGTGGTTCGACGCCCGCGCCTACGCGGAGTGGGCGGGCAAGGACCTGCCGACCGAGGCCGAATGGGAGTTCGCCGCCCGCGGCGGCCTGGACCGGAAGCCGTTCGTCTGGGGCGACGAGCACGAACCGGGTGGCAGGCCCGGCGGCAACGTGTGGCAGGGACAGTTCCCGTGGGAGAACCTCCTCGAGGACGGTTTCGCCGGGACGTCGCCCGTCGGCCATTTCCGGTCCAACGGTTACGGACTCGGCGACATGGCCGGCAACGTGTGGGAATGGACCAGCGACTACTTCACCGCCGACCACTCCGCAGGCGGAAAGGACGTGGCACCCGCGAGTTCCTGCTGCATTCCGGCGAACCCCCGCATCGACACCGCCGCCGCCCCGGACCCGCACGAACCGTACGCGCGCCGCGTGATCAAGGGCGGCTCGCATCTCTGCGCGCCCAACTACTGCCTCCGCTACCGGCCGTCGGCCCGGCAGGGTGACACGGAGGAGACGTCGACCTGCCACATCGGGTTCCGGTGCATCGTCCGCCCGTGACCGGACCCCGCGTTCTCACCTGACGCGGATGATGACAACCCGGCCGAATCGGTGTTCGCTCGAAGAGTGCGGTCGACGAAACTATCTGTGGCGCTGGCCAGGGAAGCTCTGGCCGCGCGCACCGAAACGGCTAACGGATGGCTCCAGGGAACCCCTCCCGGGCGCACGGTCCGGCGCATCATCGACGGTCTGGTGGGGATCGAACTCTTCGACCGGTCCATGACGCTCGCCGCGAAAATCTTCACGTCGGTGCTGCCCGTGATGATCGCGGTGTCGACGGTCAGCGAGTGGAACGTGACGGCCAGAAGTCTCGAAGACCAGTTCGGCTTCGATCCGTCCGTGTTGTCGTCCGCGGTGGGCACCGTGGATCCGACCACCCCGACGTTCGCCGCGTTCGGCGTGTTCGGCCTGTTGATGGTCGCCGTCAGCGGCACGTCGTTCGCGCGGGCGCTGGCACGGATCTACGCGAAGATCTGGAACGTCCCCTCGATCTCCCTGCGCGACGCCTGGCGCTGGCTGGTCGTGCTCTTCGCGGTCGCGCTCTCGGCGTCCGCGATCGCCGCCGCCAACGAACTCACCAACCTGAGGTACTTCGGACTCACCCTCGCGCTCGTCGCCGAACTCGCGATCTGGTGGGCGGTGTGGACGCTCTGCCCGTACCTGCTGACGATGGGAACCCTCAAGGGACGCGTCCTCTGGGCCAGCGGCGCGCTGACCTCCGCGGGGCTCACCGCCATCCACGCCGGGGGACGCCTCGTCCTTCCCCGCATCACCGAAACCGCCCAACACCAGTTCGGTGCGATAGGACTCGTGTTCACCGCGATCAGCTGGCTGTTCGTGATGTCGGTGGTCATCGTGGCGGCGGCGGTGATCACCAAGGCGGTCGCGCTCGACGAGACCTACATCGGCCGCTATCTGCGAGGGCCCGTCAACGGCTCAGAACAATCCGCCGAATCCCTTCCCGAGAACGACGGCGCCCATCACGAGTAGCAGCACGCTCATCACGGCGGCGTTGTTGGACTGGAGCCACACCTTGAGGCTGTCGAGGGTCCCGCGCATCCTGTCGGCGGCCACGGCGTACGCGACCACCGGGACGAGGACGGTCGACCCGGCCAGCACGGTGTACACGGCCAGGGCCACCACCTGCTCTGCGCCGCTCACCCCCGCCGTGCCGATCCCGACGCCCGCGGACACGCAGAGCAGCAGGTTCTTGGGATTGATCGCCGCCAGCGCGAATCCGAGTCCCGTGGACTTCACGAAGTTCAGGTCGTCGATCGCCTGCATCCACTTCGGGGGTTCCGCGTCGGCGTTGCGACTGCGCCACTGCCGCCCCGCGAGCAGGAGCAGCAGCACACCGAGAACAACCTTCACCCACGACGCCGTCGCGGAGGGACCGTCGGAATCGGACGTGTCGACGCTGCCGGCGAGGAGCACGAAGATGCCTGTCGCGACGACGATGCCCAGGATCCAGCCGGCACCGAAGCCCGCGCTCGCCCCGCCCGCCCGCTTCGACAGCAACATCAGGATGACGGCGATGATCGGGATCGGCGAGATCGCGACACCCACGGCGAGCGGTAACAGTTCTCCGATGACTGAGCCCATGTCCGAACCGTAAGGTCGGGCGCCCGCGTCCGCCTCGCACGTCCCGGGTGAGGTGAGTGGCAATGTGTGTGGGAGGACGCTTTGCCACTCACCTGGGGGGGTCAGGACAGCACCCGCGCGGCGAACGCGAGGGACTCCGGCATGGAGGCGATCAGCGACCCTCGGTGGTCCTCACCGACGAGTTGCTGGAATTCGAAGTTCACCCCGTGCTGCCGCATCTCGGCGAGCTGCGCCCACGTCAACGGAATCGGCACCGACGCGTCGGACAGGCTGTGCACCACCCGCAACGGATGGTCGAAGCCGTCGACGGGCACCTGCTGCATCTCCCGGAACAGCTCCCGGAACTGGTCGTTCCACAGAGGCGCCGCGAACAGGTCGCCGACCGACGTGGGGTGGGCGAGCAGGTACCGGCCGAGTTCGCGGCTGCACGTCACCTTCGCGAACTCCATCAGGTCGAGTCCTGTCGGCGACAGGTAGCGCCGGATGTCGACCTCGGGACGCTGGTCGTCGATGCCGGCGAGGGTCAGCAGCGCGTAGTTCACGATTCCGGATGTCGGCAGAGCCGGAACGGCGGGACCCGCAGCCGGGAAGAGCTGTTCGAGGTGGGTGGGCGCGGCCACGGCGACGGCGCCCCGGAAGTCGAGCGCGGGTGCCCGGGTGGTGGCCTCGCGGGCGGCGAAGTAGGTCGCCTGCCCGCCCTGCGACAGTCCGGTGACGATCCACCGGTCGGCGAGCACGTCGCCGTAGACCTCGTGCGCGGCCAGGACGACGTCGACGGCGTTCGCGGCGGCCGCCGGACCGTCCAGATAGGCGTTGACACCCGGTGTGCCGAGTCCCGCGTAATCCGTTGCCGCGACGGCATACCCGGCGGCGAGCCACTGCTCGACCGCGGGCAGTTCGACGTAGTTGAACCCGGCGACGGACGGTGCGCACTGGTCGGCGACACCGACGGTGCCGTGGGCGTAGGAGACCACCGGCCAGCCGCCGTCGGGCGGGTCGCCACGGGGAAGGAAGACCGATCCCGTCGATTCACCGGTCGCGGTCGAGGTACGGAGGGTGGAGTACCGCACCCGGACGCTGTCGCCCGCCTGCGCGGGGACCGTGGCGGGGGGCAGGTCCTCCTGCGACAGCAGGATCCCGGGCGGCTGCGCGGAGACCTCGGTCGCGCCGGTGAGCAGCAGAAGAACCGCCGTCACCGCGGCCCCGACCACTCTCATCGGCCCAGTATCCACCCGCAACCGACACGTGAGTGGCAAAGCGTGCGGGAGCACACTTTGCCACTCACGTGGGGGGAGAGCTAGACGAGCAGTTCGGCGATCTGAATCGTGTTGAGGGCGGCACCCTTACGCAGGTTGTCGCCGGACACGAACAGCGCGAGCCCACGACCCTCCGGAACACCCGGATCCTGACGGATCCGCCCGACCAGCGACGGGTCGCTGCCCGCGGCCTGGAGCGGGGTGGGGACATCCACCAGTTGCACACCGGGAGCCTTCGACAGGATCTCCTGCGCGCGTTCCACCGACAGCGGACGCTCGAACTCGGCGTTGATCGACAACGAGTGACCCGTGATCACGGGGACGCGGACACACGTTCCCGACACCAGCAGGTCGGGCAGGCCGAGGATCTTGCGGCTCTCGTTGCGGAGCTTCTGGTCCTCGTCCGTCTCACCGCTGCCGTCGTCGACGAGCGAGCCGGCCAGCGGCAGCACGTTGAACGCGATCGGTGCGACGTACTTGTTCGGGGCCGGGAAGTCGACGGCGCTGCCGTCGTGGACCAGCTTCTCCGCGTCGCCGATGACGGCGCGGGCCTGACCCACCAGCTCCTCGACACCGGCGATACCGCTGCCGGACACGGCCTGGTAGCTCGACACGATGAGACGCTGCAGTCCGGCCTCGTCGTGCAGGACCTTCAGCACCGGCATCGCGGCCATCGTGGTGCAGTTGGGGTTGGCGATGATGCCCTTCGGCGGATTCTTCGCCTGCTCCGGGTTCACCTCGCTGACGACCAGCGGAACGTCGGGGTCCTTGCGGAACGCCGAAGAGTTGTCGACGACGGTGGCACCGGCCGCCGCGAAGCGCGGGGCCTGCTCACGGGACAGCGTGGCACCGGCCGAGAACAGGGCGATGTCGATGCCCTTCAGGTCCTCGTCGGACGTGGCGGACGCGTCCTCGACGACGATCTCCTCACCGCGGAACGGCAGCTTCTTGCCCGCCGACCGCGCGGAGGCGAAGAACCGCACCTTGTCCGCGGGGAAATTGCGTTCCTCGAGGAGGGTGCGCATGACGATGCCGACCTGTCCGGTCGCACCGACGACAGCGATGGTGGTCATGATTACCGTCCCGTTCCTGCGTGCACGACGGCTTCTTCGTCGCCGCCGAGCTCGAATGCATCGTGGATCGCCTTCACGGCCTTGTCCAGCTCCACGTCCTTGACGAGCACCGAGATGCGGATCTCCGACGTGGAGATGAGATCGATGTTGACGCCGGCCTTCGCGAGCGCCTCACAGAACGTCGCGGTGACGCCCGGGTGGCTCTTCATGCCCGCGCCGACCAGCGACACCTTGCCGATGTGGTCGTCGAACAGCACCTGCGTGAAGCCGATCTCGCCCTGCAGCTTGGTGAGCTTCTCGACCGCCCGCGGTCCGTCGGCCGTCGGCAGGGTGAACGTGATGTCCGTCTTGCCGGTCTCGACCTTCGAGATGTTCTGCAGCACCATGTCGATGTTGATCTCCGCCTCGGCCACTGCGCGGAAGACCTGCGCGGCGTAACCGGGGGTGTCGGGCAGGCCGACGACGGTGATCTTGGACTCGCCGCGATCGTGCGCGACTCCGGTGATGATTGCCTCTTCCACGGGGATGTCCTCCATCGATCCGGACACGATAGTGCCCGGCTTGGTCGTGTATGACGAACGGACGTGCACAGGCACGTTGTATCGGCGGGCGTACTCGACGCAGCGGAGCATGAGCACCTTCGCGCCGCACGCCGCGAGTTCGAGCATCTCCTCGAACGACACCGTCTCGAGCCGCTGCGCGTCGGGAACGATGCGCGGGTCGGCGGTGAAGATGCCGTCGACGTCGGTGTAGATCTCGCAGACGTCGGCCTCGAGGGCTGCCGCGAGGGCCACCGCGGTGGTGTCCGAACCGCCGCGCCCGAGGGTCGTCACGTCCTTGCTGTCCTGGCTGACGCCCTGGAATCCGGCGACGAGGACGATCGAGCCCTCGTCGAGCGCATCCCGGACGCGGCCCGGTGTGACGTCGATGATCTTGGCGTTGCCGTGAGCACCGGTGGTGATGACGCCCGCCTGCGAGCCCGTGAACGAACGGGCCTCCGCACCGAGCGAATGAATTGCCATTGCGACGAGAGAATTGGAGATGCGCTCACCGGAGGTCAGCAGCATGTCCATTTCGCGGGCGGGTGGGGCTGGGCACACCTGCTGAGCCAGATCGAGCAGCTCATCAGTGGTGTCCCCCATCGCTGAAACCACGACGACGACATCGTTGCCGGCCTTCTTGGTCTCGACGATCCGTTCAGCCACTCGTCGGATTCTCTCGGCGGTTGCCACCGAGGATCCGCCGTACTTCTGGACGACGAGAGCCACGCGTTTCTACCTCCAGGTCGATGAATCTGTACTGGTCCAGCTGTCGAGCTTACCGGCGGAGTCCAATCTGATCCCGGGTGAGTCCGTTCGGCGGCCTATCCGAACGCCGTGTTCGCGGCGTCCGCGACCCTCGCCACGGCGGCGCAGTTCGGGCCGTGAACAGTGACGACTGCACCCGCGTGGCCGAGCCTGCGGGTGAACTCGTCGACACCCGGCCCGGGCCGTGTGATGTCGATCGGCTCACCCATCGGGCTCGTCCAGCGGCACCGGTCGCCGACCGTCTCCGGCACGGCGGGAACGGGTGGTCTGTTTTCCTTCACCGGCGACATCGTGAACGACACGGTCACCTCGCTCCCGGGCACCCGATTCGGGTTCGGGAACAGGACGCAGTCGAACGGGGTGGGCGGCGATTCCGGATCGATGACGCGTCCGCCCGCCGTGGTCCCCAGCACGTCGAGGACTTCGCAGGGGTCGTGGACGGCGAGGGCCACCTGATCCGGGGAGCCGGCGTCGCGGGCGGGCAACCCCGACCGCATCCGGTCGAGCGCCGAGTCCAGCACCGCGTCGGCCAGCGGGCAGGCGTCCTGGCCTGCGACGGTTCCAGCGCGGACGGTCGCAAGCGGCAGTCCGAAATCTTGGGCCTCGGTTCCGAGGGGTAGCCGGAAGACCCGCTCGCACGTCCCGCGGGTCAGGTCGGCGCCCGCGCCGCGGTAGACCGTCACCCCGTCCACCGTCTCCGGCCGCGTCAGCGACTGTTCGGACAGCATCGACGGCAGCAGGGACACCTCCACGTAGGTGCTCGCGCCGTCGGACCGCGCCATCAGCGCCGAGCACACCGGCAGTTGCACGGCCGACCCGTACTGCTGGACCGTCCCGGCGCGCCGCACCACCGCCTCGTCGAGCAGACCGCACGGATCGGCGCCGCGGAGCGCGTCCTCGATGTGGACGTGCCGTTGCTGGTCCGGGCTCAGTTCCTGCAGCGGGGACGCCCCCGCGGTCCCGGACACGCTGTGCGCGCACCCGGACGTGATCGCGGCGCACAGCAGCGCCGCGGCGACCTTCTTCACCCGATCCCCCTCGAATCGGCCCGAACACTACCGCCGATTCACGTCCTCCGGATCACGTGGTCTTCACGATCGGCGGTATCTCGAACGTTCCGTCGAACACCTCCGCCTTGGGGCTGTACATCCGCAGCATCGGCCGGAATCCGGCGGCCGGTGTGGGCAGCCAGTTGGCGCGGGCGACCGGGTCGGCCGGGGCGGTCGCGCCGAGCGTGATGGTCAGCGACCCGTCGTCGGCGAACACCAGTCCCGGGGTGCGGTCGCCGATCGAGTAGCGGTCGAGGGGATTGTCGACGAGAAAGAACTCCGGCAGGTCGTACATGGTGATCGACCAGAACGCGTCGACGGGCGGCGTCGGCGCGAACGTGAGGGTGTAGGTGTGTTCGCCGGAGAGTTCGTTGCCTTCGTTGTCGTGATAGATCGGCGCGTACGCGGCCTCGTAGCCGTGGTTGCCCCACAGTCCCGCCATCGCGGCCCCGGCCCGCAGGCCCAGCGCCTTGGAGCGGTCCTCGATCCGCCACTCGGGTGAGTTCACGGTGCCGACCTCGAAGAAGTCGTCGTTGTAGTCGAAGGCGTGGTACATCAACTGCCAGCCGTTGACGACCGCCGCACCGGCGCCCGATTTCAGTGCGGCGACGAGCGATCGGTGCCCCGCCTCGGCTCCCGCCGTCAGGACGGCCGCGAGATCCGGCGGCGCCTCGAGGTACGGCGACGCCCCGGTCTCGAGCAACCCGAGCGGGGCGAACATCTGCTCGGCGATCAGGTCCTGCGCGGCGGACGGGTACGCCTGCGAATAAACCCGCAGTTTCTCCCAGAACCGAAGGTCCTCGGGGACGTTCGGGTCGGGTGCCGGCAGACCCTCCGCCGGTTCCCGGTCACCGACGGGTTCCAGGGTGAGGGCCGACTGCAGTGCGTTCACCCGCTCCAGGTCGTCGACACCGTCGCAGGCCCAGCGGCCGACGATCGTGCCGACCGCAGTGGGGAACGCGATCTGGGTCGCGCCGGCGGGGACCTCGCCGGACCATCCAGGGCCGGTCAGTAGATAAAGGCCGGCCGCGGTTCCCGTCGCGCGTTTGCCGACGTACGCGAAATTGTCGGTCCACGCGTCGACGAACTGCAGCACGTAGTACGCGCCGCCGCTGTCGGGCACCCGCAGCAGTTGCGGGCCGTGGCCGAGGTCGATCTGGGCGATCGAGTAGACGGTGTCGTTGTTGACCGAGACGAAGGTGTCACGCGGCCCGGCGAGGGTGCGGGCGTGACTGAACGTGTTGAACGGTGCGGGCTCGAGGCTTCCCATCCCGTCCGCGACGAAACGGTTCACCTGGTCGAGGTCGAACACGAGCGGGAAACCGTACACCCACGCCTTCTCGGCGAGTTCCTGTAATTCTGCGCTGACGATCACGAATCCTCCTCTGGCCGTTTCCTGCTCACATCGGCAAGTGCTTCCCGCACGGTCGGGTACAGGCCGACGGGTGAAGTTTCGGAGCCCGCCCGGCGCATCGTGTCGCGGAACTGGCCGATGTCACGGGCCACCCGGAGGTCGACGCCTTTGCGTTTCAGGGCGTCCCGCAGTTGCACGAGCATCTGCGCCGCACTGACGTCGATGAACGGGGACGTCTCCGCGTCGAGCACGATCGTCCTGGTGTCTTCGGTGCACAGTTCTTCGATGCGGTCCTTCACGTGATCGGCGTTGGCGAAGAACAATCCGGA
This sequence comes from Rhodococcus pseudokoreensis, assembly GCF_017068395.1. Classification (NCBI taxonomy): domain Bacteria; kingdom Bacillati; phylum Actinomycetota; class Actinomycetes; order Mycobacteriales; family Nocardiaceae; genus Rhodococcus; species Rhodococcus pseudokoreensis. Next base: position 3,620,777 of record NZ_CP070619.1, read on the forward strand.
CTCGACCCGCACGACCACCACGTGCGGGGTGGCGGGCAGTTCGGGGTGGCGTTCGGCGTCCACCCACAGCGATCCCTCTTTCACGAGCGCCGCGACGTGGGGGCGGGAGGCCCGGTAGAGCAGCAGGAGCATGGAGACGCCGATGCCGATGACCAGTCCGGGCAGGGTGTCGAAGAGCAGGACGCCCAGCATCGCCGCCAGGGCCGCCGCGAAGTCGGCGCGTGCGGCGTGGCCGTAGATGCTGCCCAGCCGCCGCGTCCACACCCCGTACAGCCTCCGGAGCGCATCGATGTCGACGAGTTCGATGACGGCGGCGATCACCACCGCGGCGAGGGTCGCCTCGGGCAGCTTCTCGAAGAGTCCGGTGAGGAACAGCAGCGTGATCACGGTCAGTGCGGCGACGACGAGTCCACTCATCTGAGTCTTCGCACCCGCCCCACCGTTCACCGCCGTCTTGGAGAGGCTGCCGTTGACCACCATTCCCGAGCACAGGCCGGAACCGAGGTTTGCGGTGCCGAGGCCGAGAAGTTCGCGGTTCGCGTCGATCTCGTAGCCTTCCTTCGCCGCGTACGTCTTCGCGGCGCCGAGACCCTCGGCGAAGCCGATCAGCAGCACACCGACCGCCGGACCCAGCAGGTCCACGTAGTCGTCGAACCCGACGCCGGCCGGTAATCCGAGCGAGGGCAGACCCGGATCGATGTGCCCGACGATGCCGACGCCCCTCTCGTCCAGCCCGAACAGCGACACCGCCGCGATCCCGAGGAGCACGGCGAGCAGGGATCCCGGGACGAGCGGCAGCCAGCGTCTGAACCCGAGCACCACCACCAGGCTGAGACCGCCGACGGCGAGAGTGACCCAGTGCGTGTCCCCGAGATGGGTGAGCACCCCCCAGGCCTGTTCGAAGAAGTTGCCCTTCACCTTCTCCACCCCGAACAGCGCGGGCACCTGTCCGATGATGATGGTGAGGGCGAGACCGACGATGAAGCCCTTCAGCACCGGCTCGGAGATGAACGAGGCGATGAATCCGAGGCGCAGCAGACCGGCCACCAGCCCCGCGATCCCGGTGGCGATCGCGAGTACGGCGGACAGCGCCGCATACTTTCCTCCGTCCTCACCGGCCAGCGGCGCGACGATGGCCGCCGACAGGGCGGCGGTCGCCGACATCGGACCCACCACGAGGTGGCGCGAACTGCCCGCCGCCGCATACAGGATCAGAGCCGGGACCGCCGCGTAGAGGCCGACAACCGGTGGCACTCCCGCGATGGTCGCGTAGGCCAGTGCCTCGGGGACGAGCACCGCCCACACGGTCAGGCCCGCGATCACATCGGGCCTGACCCACCCCCGTCGGTAGTCGCGCAGCGAGCCGAAGACCGGCCAGGCGCCGGTCGCGGACTTCACCACGTCATCCGGCGACCTTGTCGGTGTCCCAGGTGGTGACCGCCCAGATCACGACGACGTCGAGTGCGATGATCAGGATCGACCACAGCGGGTAGTAGGGCAGCCACAGGAAGTTGGCGAGGATCGACAGCGCGGCGATGCAGACCGCGACGACGCGAGCCCACGTGGCGCCCGTCATCAGTCCGATCGCGCTGATGGCCAGGACGACGCCCAGCACGATGTGGATCCAGCCCCACGTGGTGGTGTCGAACTGGTAGGTGTACTGGACGCCGATGACCAGCAGGTCGTCGGACGCGACCGCGGCGATGCCCTGAAAGAAGGAGATCACGCCGACAGTCAGCAGCAATATCGCCGCTGCCAGTGAAGTTCCTGCTGCAAAACCCTGTTTCACAGGGCTGTCCGTCCTGGACTCCGGGGTAGTCGTCATGTCCATGCCCTTCTCGAAAGTGTGTTTGCGAACAGTCGAATCGTCCGGCTCCCGGCAATGGGAGGCATCATCCGCGCCGGGTGATCCTCATCTGCAACGGATGATGTGACGCCGACGTCGCGGTGCAAGAGTCGAATCGGGGCATCCCGGAAGGCCGGCCGTTGCGAAGGGACACGCGATGATCGATCCGCAGGACGCATCCGGCGCGGAGCCGGACTCTCGGTGGTCGATGCCGCGGGGCCTGATCGTGATCCTCGGACTGGCCGCGCTCGTCGTCACGGTGGCCGGGATCGAGGTGGCGGCATCGATCCTCGCCCCGGTCTTCCTCGCCCTCATGCTCACCGTCGCGGTCCATCCGCTCCCCGTATGGCTGCACAGGAAGGGCGTCCCGCCGTGGCTCGCGACGATCGCCGCGATCGTGGTCGTCAACGGCATCCTCGTCGTACTCGTGCTGTCGCTGGCGCTGTCGGTCGCGCAACTCGCCACGCTCCTCCCGCAGTACGCGGACGACTTCACGTCCCTGATCGACAGCGCCCAGAGCTTCCTGAACAGCCACGGCGTGAACTCCTCCAGCGCCCAGACCATGCTCTCCCAGGTCGATTACACCAAGGCGTTCGGTTTCGTGGACGGCATCCTGCAGGCGATGCTGGGCATCTTCTCGAACCTGCTGTTCCTCGCCGCCCTCCTGCTGTTCATGGCGGTCGACGGAAGCTCATACGGTTCGCGGATGAGCATCGTCACGCGGATGCGCCCCGACATCGCCACCGCCCTCTCCGCCTTCTCCCTCGGCACCCGCAAGTACCTGGTCGTCACCACGGTCTTCGGATTGATCGTCGCCGTCATCGACACCGGAGCACTGTGGGCGCTGGGGATTCCGTTGCCGATCCTGTGGGGTCTGCTGTCGTTCATCACCAACTACATCCCGAACGTCGGCTTCGTTCTCGGTCTCGTCCCGCCGGCCCTGCTGGCGCTGCTCCAGGGCGGTCCGGGACTGATGCTGACCGTCATCGTCGTGTACAGCGTCATCAACGTCATCATCCAGTCCGTGATCCAGCCGAAGTTCGTCGGGGACGCGGTCGGCCTGTCCGTGACGTTCACGTTCCTGTCGCTGGTGTTCTGGACGTGGATCCTCGGACCCCTCGGCGCGATCCTCGCCATCCCGCTGACCCTGATGGCGAAGGCACTGCTGATCGACATCGACCCGTCCACGAGGTGGGTGAACACGATTCTCAGCGACTCCCCCACGCCCACACCCACGCCACCGGTCACCGCCCCGCGACACGAGAAGGAAGAACCATGACACCCGACTTCTCCGACACCACCGATTTCGAGGACGCCGACCGCGGTTTCGTCGACCGCCTCGACCCCTGCACCGTCACGGACGCGGACGGTCGCACGGTGTGGGACATGCGGGAGTACGCGTTCCTGTCCGGCGACTGCCCGGGCACCGCCAACCCGAGTCTGTGGCGGCAGTCGCAACTGTGCGCGAAGGACGGGCTGTACGAGGTCACCGAGGGCATCTACCAGCTACGCGGAATCGACCTGTCCAACATGACGATCGTCGAAGGCGAGACGGGTGTCCTGGTGATCGACCCGCTCATCTCTCAGGAGACCGCGGCCGCCGCGCTCGCGCTGTATCGGAAGAACCGGGGCGACCGGCCCGTCACCGGAGTCCTCTACACGCACTCCCACATCGATCACTTCGGCGGCGTCGTCGGCGTACTCCCCGACGGTCGCGGCGACGTCCCGATCTTCGCGCCCGAAGGGTTCCTCGAGCACGCGGTGTCCGAGAACATCTACGCCGGAACGGCAATGGGCAGGCGCGCCACCTACATGTACGGACCGCTGCTGCCGAAGGGTCCGCGCGGGCACCTCGGTGCGGGGCTCGGGACGAACACGTCGACCGGCAGGCCGGGGCTGATCCCGCCGACCGTCGACATCACCCACACCGGTCAGGAGGAGACCGTCGACGGCATCCGCATCCTCTTCCAGGTGACGCCGGGAACGGAGGCGCCCGCCGAGATGAACTTCCTGTTCCCCGACCACCGGGCGCTGTGCATGGCCGAGAACGCCACCCACAACCTGCACAATCTCCTCACGTTGCGCGGCGCACTGGTCCGCGATCCGCGCGCCTGGTCGCGGTATCTCGACCAGGCGATCGAGATGTTCGACGGCGGCTACGACGTCGCGTTCGCCTCCCACCACTGGCCGACGTGGGGCCGCGACCGGGTGGTGAAATTCCTGTCGGAACAGCGCGACCTGTACCAGTATCTGCACGACCAGACGCTGCGGATGCTCAACGCGGGGCTGACCGGGATCGAGATCGCCGAAGACTTCCCGCTGCCACCGGCCCTCGAATCCGCCTGGCACGCGCGCGGCTACTACGGGTCGGTCAGCCACAACGTGAAGGCGATCTACCAGCGGTACATGGGCTGGTTCGACGGCAACCCGACGTCGCTGTGGCAGCATCCGCCCGAAAGCGTGGCCACCCGCTACGTCGAGTGCATGGGCGGCCAGGACGAGGTCCGGTCGAAGGCGACGCAGTACCTCGAGCGCGGAGATCTGCGGTTCGCCGCCGAACTGCTCAAGCACGCCGTGTTCGCCGACCCCTCCGACGATGCGGCCAAGGACCTGCTGGCCCGCACGTACGAGCAACTCGGCTTCGGCGCCGAGAACGCGACGTGGCGCAACTTCTACCTCACCGGGGCACTCGAACTCCGGGGCGGCATCACCACCCCGCCGCTCAGCGACCTCGGCGCGGACATGCTGAGCGCCCTGACGATCGACCAGATCTTCGACTCCGTCGCCCTCCGCATCAACGGCCCGCGCGCCTGGGACGCCACCCTCGTCGCGGAGTGGCACTTCACCGAACCCGAGGCGCACTACCGGACGACGCTGTCCAACGGCGCGCTCATCCAGACGGTCGCGCCGAGGACCGCGGCGCAACCCGACGTCACGCTGACCCTGACGAAGATGCAGTTGCTCGCCCTGTTCGCCGGCCGGGGCCTGGAGGGCATCGAGGTGACGGGTGACCCGTCGAAACTGCTCGCCCTCACCGAATTGCTCGACCCGCCCGACAACGTGTTCCCGATCGTCACGCCGTAGGCGCTTCGCGCCCGTGAGTGGTTAGAGAGTCTCTGGACTCCTTAACCACTCACGGGCGGCGGAGCCGCCTACCCGAAGTCGACGATCGCGAGATTGCTCGGAAGCTCATCCGTCCGCGGCTCACCGGTGGGCAGTTTTCCCTGCAGGAACTGCCCCGACAGGTAGTCGTCCGCGTCGAGGATCTGCTGCGGCGCGACCTGCCCCTCGTATTCGAAGCTGTCGAAGACGTACGGCAGGGAGTCGGCGTACAGCAGGCTCGGGCCGTTCATCAACTGGAAGTGCAGATGCGACGCGTTGGCGTTGCCGGTGTTCCCGAGTTTCGCGAGCGTGTCGCCCTTCGACACCTTGTCGCCGGGCTTGACGAGCAGCGAACCCTCGATGAAGTGCGCGTACATCGCGTAGACGCCGCCTCCGAGGTCGAGGACGACGTGGTTTCCGTCGACGTTCTCGACGGTGAGTTTCGCAGCGAGTTCCGGGACCTCGGCGGGCAGTGTGCCCGGGGCGTTGGCGGGCACGTTGTCCAATGTGGCCACGACCGTTCCGTCGGCGACGGCGTACACGTCGGAACCGTAGTCGACGTAGCTCTCGTTCTTCGTCCGGTCGCCGGTGTAGAACTCGCCCTGGTCGTTGGTGCGTTTCCAGTCGATCGCGAATCGTTGACTGTTGTTGATCTTGCCGTCGACCGGGAGCGGCGACGTGCGGTGCGGGAATCCCGGCAGGCAGCAGCCGTTGAGGGCAATCCAGTTGTCGCCCTTCAGCGGTGGCGAGATGACGCGTGGGGTCCCGGCGTCGATGTCGAGGGCGGTGATCAGATAGTCGACGGGGGACGGTTCCCGCGACGACGGCGCGGCCGCGGCGCTGCCGTACAGGTGGTGGAGCACCGCTTTCGGGGCCTGATCGAGCGAGTCGAACGTGTAGTCGACGAACAGGATACGAGTCTCCTGCGGCGGAATCACCGTGGAGGTGGCTGCCGGCGCGGTCAGCATTCGCAGCCGGTTGCAGTCGCCGTACGGACAATTCGGCTCGACGAGCGCCGCACCGGAGAACGATGCGATCACCTTCGACGGGTCGGTCCCGTCGACGACGTCCAGTTTGTCGAGCGTCGCCGGGACGGGTGTCGCGTTCGTCAGCTGGAGGTCGTAGGCGACGTGGTACTTGCCGTCGGTGCCCGGGAACGGGAAGGTCGGATCACCGATCGGGGTGAGGATCAGTCCCGTGTAGGCGTCGGGCACGGTGACCGCCCCCGCCCCGCCTGCCGTCGTCGGCGACGCACTCGTATCCGTCGCATCGCCGCTGCTCGAGCACCCCGCCGCGACGAGTGCGATCGACATCATCAGCCCGGCAACTGCCAACTTCATGGTCACTCCATTCAGGCACTTCGCCGCGGCCCAGTGCCCTTCGACGTGGCCATCGTCCGCCGGCCCGCCCGCCGAGGATTCACCCGTCGAGTGTGAATTTCGGGTTGCCGCCGGTTTGCGGTAACCACGTTCACCCACACAGAACAACTGGTTCTCGCTAAAATCGTCGCACCGGCTTACTGCGTCGGGAATTGGCGTTTGTCGAAGATCGTTTCTCGGTGCAGCGAGAATTGGGGGTCGGCGTGACGGCAGCACCGCTCGGGGAGTTTCGTCTGAGTACTCGAATACCGTCGAGTGCTGGGGGTCGAACGGTCACCCGGACCCGCCTGCACACCATGCTCACCGATGCGCTCACCGACGAGGCCCACCCGTATCCGGTTGCGCTGGTCTGCGCGCCTGCCGGGTCCGGCAAGACGCGGGCCGTGGCCGACTGGGCGCGGGAGTTGCTGGCCGCCGACGACGCCCCGACCATTGCCTGGCTCACCATCGAGGAGCGGCACAACGACCTCGACGTCGTCCACCGGGCGATCCTCCGCGCACTCACCGACGCCGGAAATCCTCGCCTGCAGGCGGCGTGCGCCGGGCTCGTTTCCGAGTCACCCGACCTCGGCGCCACCTTGTCGGCCGCGTTGCACGAACTCGGCGAGAACATCTGGATGATCATCGACGACGCCCACCTCCTCCGCGACACCGACGTCCTCACCGACCTCGAGTCGTTCATGCGCTGGCAACCGCCGATGCTGCGGACGGTCATCGTCGGACGGTTCGAGCCGCCGCTCGCGCTGCAGCGACTTCGCCTGGACGGCAAACTGTTCACGCTCACGGCAACGGATCTCGCGTTCACGTCCGACGAGTCGGCCGAGATGCTCGACGAGCACGGCGTGGTGCTGCCCCCGGACGATCTCGACGCCCTCATGGTTCGCACGGAGGGCTGGGCTGCCGGAATCCGGCTGGCGGGAATGTCTTTGGAAGGGCATCCGGATCCGAGCCGGTTGATCGCCGAGTTCTCGGGCGACCGCCGGGCCGTCGCCGACTATCTCATCGAGGAGGTCCTCGCCGGCCAGACCGACGAGATGCGCGAGTTCCTCCTGCGCACGTCCGTACCCGCGTCGTTCACGGTCGAACTCGCCGAGAAACTCACGGGCTGCACGGACGCGCACGGCAACATCGATTGGCTCGAGCACCACAATTTTCTGATCAGCCGGATCACCGAGAACCCCACGCACTACCGCTACCACCCGCTGCTGCGGAGTTATCTGCGCGCGGAGATCAGCCGCATCGGCCACGTCGAAGTCGAGCATCTCGAATTGACGGCGGCCCATTGGCACGACGAATTCGGCGATGCGCTGCTCGCACTCGAGCACGCGGTGAACTCCGGTGATCACGACGAGATCGTGGCGCTGCTGGCCAGGACGTCGCTGCCCTTGATCATCGGGGGCCACGGCGAGGCCGTCGACCGGATTCTCACGCGGGCGCCCCGGGCATCGCAGGACCACCCGTCGGCGCGGCTGCTCCGCGCCGCCGCCGCGCTCGCCTCGGGAAACATCCCGGTGGCCACGTCCACCCTCGAACTCCTCGACCGCAGGAAGTCGGGTCTGCTGGTGGACGGCGCCGCCGAATCCCGGATCCACCTGCTGCTCCGCGAATCGCTGCGGGTACAGACCGCGATCGGCACCGGCGACATCGAGACCGCACTGAACCGGCTGCAGAACGTGGGCGGCGGTTCGAGCGGCGACCCCGACCTCGACGCGTTCGTCCTGCTCCAGGAAGGCCGTGCGCTGCTCTTCCTCGGACGGGACGACGACGCGGAGGCCGTGCTCGGGAGGTCGCTCGCGCACGCGCGACTCGGCGACGCACCGTTGAGCGTCATGTACTGCCTGGGAACTCTCGCCGCCGTCTCGATGTCGCGGGGCGACGTGGCGGTGGCGTCCGAACTGGTGGACGAGGCCCTGACGATCGGCCGGACGCAGTCGGCGACGGGCGATCCGACGTTCCAGTTGACGAAGCTCGTCGACTCGTGGTGCCGCTACATGCGGATGGACCCCGACGCCGCCCGCGTCGCCGCCGAATCCGCCGAGGCGTTGCGTCGCGCGAGCACCGGAACCGCGGGTTTCGCCGACGGCGCCGCGGCCCTGTTCGGTCTCGACGAGTCCGAACACCGGCACGGTTCGGTGACGATGGTGCATGCGGACAGCCCGGTGTCGTCCGCACTGCCGATGCCGCCGGGAATCCGCGCGGTGCTGCTGCCCGCCATCCAGTACGCGTATCTGTCCGCCGGTGAGGTCGGGTGGGCGCACGAGTTGGCCACCGAGGCGCAGGCCTTCCTCGGGCCCACCGGCGACACACCCCTCGTCGAGGCGATCATCCATCTGCATCTGCACCGCCTCGACCTGGCCCGCCGGACGATCCAGCCGGTCCTGGACGGTGAACTGGAATGCGCGGCGGGCACCAACCTGATCGCGGCGTGGCTCGTGGACGCGTCGATCGCGCTTGCCCGCAAACATGATTCGCGCGCCCACAGCGCGCTCACCGAGGCGTTGCGTCTCGCGGAGCCGCAGTCGGTGCTGCGTCCGTTCCACGACTGCGGACCACAGATCCGGGATCTTCTCGTGCGGAGCACCGGCCGGTTCGGGGTGCTCGAACCGTTCGCGGAGCGGCTCCGCGCGTCGTTCCCGCGGTCGGAGAGCACGGCGTCCGACATGCTCACTCCCCGTGAACTGGAACTGCTCGTGGAGCTTCCGTCGTGGCGCACCGCCGAGCAGATCGCTGCCGACCTGTGCGTGTCGGTGAACACGGTGAAGACTCATCTGCGCGGGATCTACCGCAAACTCGGCGTCACGTCCCGCCGCGACGCGATCGCCGCCGCGCAACACCACGGTTTGCTCTGAGACGGTTCACCACTTGCGGGTGAGGCGCGTCGCTCTTCCGTCGGTCACCCTGAAATCTACGGCTGACCGAGTTCTGGAACGACGATGTGAATGAAGGAGCCCGCCGTGGTGCGTCCTGAATCGAACTGGCCGGGCAAGGTCAGGTACGCCTTCCTGATCAGCGGCGCCCTGTCCGATCGGGTGCTGGCGGCCTTCCCCGAGTTGGACGTCTCGGACGTCACGACCGGTGACACGACGCTCTACGGCCCGGTCGACGGCCCGACGGATCTCCGCGGCATGCTGGCCCGCTTCGACGCGCTGGGACTGACCGTCATCGAGATGCGCAGGCTACCGGACTGACCGGGCTGCGGGGTTCAATGGTGAAGGGTCCCGGGAGGCGGTGAGCCGAGTGAGCGGCGAGTTCGAACCGGGCACGGTGTTTGCCGGCTACGTGATCGAACGGGTTCTGGGACGAGGCGGGATGGGTACCGTCTACCTCGCCCAGCATCCCAACCTGCCGCGCAAGGTCGCTCTCAAACTGCTCGACACGTCGTGGACGAGCGACGACTACGTCCGGTCGCGTTTCGAATCGGAAGCGGACCACGCCGCCCATCTCGACCATCCCAACATCGTCACCGTCCACGACCGCGGCCGCGAGGGCGGCAGGTTGTGGATCGCGATGCAGTACGTGCCCGGCGTCGACGCCAGGAGAGCGCTCAGCTCCGGGGCACTGGACGTCGAGCGCGCCGTGCACATCGTCAGCGAGACCGGGAGGGCTCTCGACCACGCGCACGAGGCCGGGATTCTGCATCGCGACGTGAAGCCGGCGAACATCCTGCTCGCGCCGGGCGACCCCGAACGGGTGCTGCTCACCGATTTCGGCACCGCCAAGGCCCTCGACGAAACGCATCAGCTGACCCGCACCGGGATGCTGGTGGCGACGCTGCACTACGCGGCGCCCGAGCAGATCGAGGGCCAGAAGCTCGACCACCGCGTCGACATCTACGCGTTGGGCTGCACCTTCTTCCATCTGCTCACCAACGAACCGCCGTATCCCGGGACCACCGCGTCCTCGGTGATGCACGGCCATCTGAACGGGCCGATTCCCAAGCCGAGCGTGGTGCGCCCCGGGCTGCCGGCCGGGGTCGACGCGGTCGTCGCGCGCGCCATGGCCAAGGACCGCGAGGAGCGTTACTCGACGTGTCGTGAGTTCAGCGACGCCGTCCACGCGATCGAGTGGGACGGGCCGGGCAGCGTCACCCGTCCCGCCGCCCTCGCCGACTCCGCCGCGACCACCCGAACGAGCCGTCCCGCCGTGACCCGGCCCGATGCCGAGCCGGGTGCGGAGCCGACGGCACCGACCACGGTCGGGGGCCGGTGGCGGCGGAAACGCTGGCTGCTCGCCGCTCTCCTGGCGGTTGTCCTCGTCGCCGCCGCTGTCGCCTACGTCGTCTGGCCGGGCGAGGAGTCGCCGGACAGTCAGGTGGTGCTCCCGCTGACCGGCCTGCAGGGCCCGGCCGGGCTCGCGGTGTCGGGCAGCGGGAACCTGTACATCGCGGACAGCGCGGCCAAGCAGGTTCTGGAGGTGCGGGCCGGGTCCTACGAGCAGACGGTCCTTCCCTTCACCGGACTCGAGGTTCCGCAGGGAGTCGCGGTCAGCACGTCCGGCGACGTGTACGTCTCCGACCTCGTGACCAACACCGTGACGATGCTGCACGGCAGCACCCAGGTACCGATGCCGTTCGGCGGGCTGAACCAGCCGTTCGGAATCGCGCTCGGACCGGACGGGACGCTGTACGTCGCGGACACGCTCAACAACCGGGTGCTGGCCCTGCGCGACGTCACCGCCGCCCCTGTCGCGGTACCGCTGTCGGTGATCGGCCCGTTCGCCGTCGCCGTCGGCGAGCAGGGCGACCTCTACGTCGGCACGCCCAACAAGGTGCTCGCGTGGAACGCCGCCACCCGCGCCCAGAGCTTCCTGCCGTTCACCGACCTCCAGAGCGTCGGTGGTGTCGCGGTCGACGACGAGGGAACCGTGTACGCGATCGACCAGAACCACAACCGCATTCTGCGGCTGCCCGCCGGTTCGGACGAGCAGGAGGTCCTCCCGTTCACCGGCCTGGACCAGCCGGAAGGGATCGCCGTGTCGAGCCGGGGCGACGTGTACGTCGCGGACACCGACAACAGCCGGGTGGTCATGCTGCCTGCGGGCAGCTGACCGCTCAGGCCTGGCGCGCCAGGTCGAACCCGAACGATTCGGCGACGGCCTCGTCGACCCGGCCGTCGTGATTGGCGAGCAGTTCTTCGCGTTCGTTCGCGGAGAGACCACCCCAGATGCCGTACGGTTCACCGACACTGAGTGCGTGCTCCCGGCACTGCACCAGCACGGGGCAGCCGCGGCAGATCATCTTGGCGCGGAAGTCCCGCATCTCGCGGGCCCGGCCACGTTCGCGGTCGGGGTGGAAGAAGGTGGACGATTCGTAGCCGCGGCACGCGGCGTCCCTCTGCCAGTCCCACACCTCGGCGACCGGAATGGGAAGACTCAACCGATTGGACATTGCACTCCTCCAGATACTCGTGAGCCGTTGTGTGCAAGCCCGAGAACGCGTTCCCGGGCCAGATCGGCGGCGCCGACGATGCCGACGTTCGCGCCGAGTTCCGCCAGTCGCACCTCGGCGACCGGTCGATGTGCGCGTCCGGTGAGACGGTTCTCGAACGCGGCGGCGGCGGGACCGCGCAGCAGTTCACCGGCCTCGCAGACTCCCCCGCCGATGATGAACAGGTCGGGGTCGAAGAACGCGGCGATGTCCGCCATGCCGTGCCCCAGCCAGGAACCGATCACCCGGAAACATTCGAGCGCCGCGGGGTCACCGTCCTGCGCTGCAGCGGTGATGTGCAGGCCGGTGATGGCGTCCGCCCTGCCGCCGGCGCGGGCAAGCAGGTCGGCGGCGAAACCGGGCGACACGTTCGCGAGGTCCTGCGCTTCCCGGACCAGTGCCCGCCCGCTGGCGTAACGCTCCCAGCAGCCGTGGTTGCCGCAGCCGCACCGGCGGCCGTGCGGTTCGACGTTGAGGTGCCCGAACTCCGCGGCCACCCCGAACTTGCCGCGGTGGAGGACGCCGTCGACGACGATGCCGCCGCCGATCCCGGTTCCCACGGTGAGCACGACGACGGTCTGTCCCGTCCGCCCGGCCCCGAAGCGCGCTTCGCCCCAGGCCGCGGCGTTGGCGTCGTTCTCCACCACCGTCGGCAATCCGCACGCCGCTTCGACCACCGCACCCAGCGGTTCGTTGCGCCAGGCGAGGTTCGGGGCGAACAGCACGGTGCTGAGGTCGGCGGCGACGAAGCCTGCCGCGCCGATGCCGACGGCCTGGACCGGATGGGTATCGGCCAGATCCCGGACGAGTTCGGCGATGACGTTCTCGACGCCGCGCGCATCGTGGGACGGGGTGTCACGACGCACCATCCGGTGGATGACTCCGTCGGTGTCGACCACGCCGGCAGCGATCTTCGTGCCACCCACGTCGATGCCAATTGTCAGAGCCATGTCTCGTGTCCTCTTCAAATCTGCGAGTGAGGGGTGTCACGCTGACAGTAGAGGACCTTTGGATTTTCATCAATACATACTTCAGTCTTTTTAAGAACAAAGGCCGTTCATCCTCGACTGGACACGGCCTGTGATCTAGGCCATAGTTCTTCTCCGTCGGCGTCTGCCGACACGCCCCTGACACTCGGATCGTCCGGCACGTTCCTGCCGGTGGAGGGATTCATTTCTCATGGCAACAATCACGTACGACCGCGCGACCAGGCTCTTTCCCGGGTCCGACGTCCCCGCCGTCGATCAACTCGACCTGCACATCGAGGACGGTGAATTCCTCGTCCTCGTCGGCCCGTCCGGCTGCGGAAAATCCACGTCGCTGCGGATGCTCGCCGGACTCGAGGACGTCGACGGCGGTCAGATCCTGATCGGCGGCCGCGACGTCACGCACGCCGAACCCAAGGACCGCGACATCGCGATGGTCTTCCAGAACTACGCGCTCTACCCGCACATGACCGTCGCCGAGAACATGGGCTTCGCCCTCAAACTCGCAGGCACCGACAAGTCCGAGATCCGCACCCGCGTCGCGGAGGCCGCCGACATGCTCGACCTCGGCGCCTACCTCGACCGCAAGCCCAAGGCCCTGTCCGGCGGCCAGCGGCAGCGAGTCGCCATGGGCCGCGCCATCGTCCGGCAACCGCAGGTGTTCCTGATGGACGAGCCGCTGTCGAACCTCGACGCGAAACTGCGCGTGCAGACCCGTACCCAGATCGCCCAGCTGCAGCGCCGCCTCGGCACCACCACCGTCTACGTCACCCACGACCAGGTCGAGGCCATGACGATGGGCGACCGCGTCGCCGTCCTCAAGGGCGGCGTGCTGCAGCAGTGCGCCTCCCCCCGCGAGCTCTACCGCAGGCCCGCGAACGTGTTCGTCGCCGGGTTCATGGGCTCACCGTCGATGAATCTGTTCACCGTGCCCGTCACCGACGGCGGCGTGCTGATCGGCGACCAGCTGGTGCCCGTCCCCCGCGACGCGCTCACGGCGGCGGGCCGCGAGGTGATCTTCGGGATCCGTCCCGAGCACGTCGAGATCGCCGATTCCGGCGGACTGAAACTCGAGATCGACGTCGTCGAGGAGCTCGGCTCCGAGGCATTCGTGTTCGGCCGCACCACCGTTCACGGACGTACCGAGAACCTGGTCGCGCGCGTCGACTGGCGCAACCCGCCCGAGAAGGGTCAGGTCGTGCACGTTCGCGTCGACGAGGCGCACGCGCACCTCTTCGCCACGGACGCGGCGGGTGAGCGCCTGGTGCGCTGACCTCAGTGTTCCGCGGGACGGGCGGTCGAGCCCCTGACCACCAGGTGGGTCGGGAGCACGACCGCCCGTTCCGCCGGTTCCCGGCCGCTCAGCAGGTCCACGACCACCCGGCCCGCCTCCACTCCCTGCTCTGCCACCGGTTGCCGGACCGTGGTCAGGTCGGCCAGTTCGGCCGTCGGGTGATCGTCGATGCCGATCACCGACATCCCGGCCGGGACGGGTATCCCCGCTCGCCGCAGCGTGCGTAGCGCTCCGACGGCGACCTCGTCGGAGTGACAGAACACCGCGGTGGGCACGTCGGCGCGGCTGAGCAGCAGTTCCATGCCGCGCTCGCCGCCCTCGATGCCCCAGGGCACGGTCGCGATGCAGTCGTCGTCGAGTCCGGCGTCGGCGAGCGCACCGTGGAAACCCGCGACCCGGGCGATGTCGCCCTCCCAGGACTGCCCCTCCGGGTCGACCGTGCGGATCATGCCGATCCGCGTGTGGCCGATCCTGATCAGATGCCCGACGGCCTGGCGCGCGGCCAGTTCGTCGTCGATCCGGACGGACGGGAAGTCACCGGCGTGCGCACCGATGACCACCACGGTCACGTCCATCTCCTCGAGCCGCGCCCGCTCCGGCCCGGTCAGCGGAAACGCCACGGCGATGACCGCATCGACCTTGCGGCGCAACGGAAGCCGTTCGAAGAACGATTCGCGCTGGGACGACTCCTCGAGGCAGTACAGCATGACGTCGAGGTCGGCGGCGCGGAGTTCGTGTTCGATGCCGGCGAGAATCCGCGAGTAGAACCAGGCGTCGATCCACGGCACGACGACGGCCACCCGGCCCGTCGCACCGCCCGACAGCTTCGACGCCTCGGGTGAGATGACGTACGCCAACTCGTCGGCGATCCGCTGTATCCGCAGCCGTGTCGCTTCGGAGACGCCCTTCTCGCCGCGCAGCGCACGGGAGACGGTGGCGATCGAGACGCCGGTGCGGCGCGCGACGTCGGCCATGTTCACGGACTGCTTAGGGATCACGTTCCCACAGTAAGCGAGCAACGCAAATATTTGCGTAAATTCCTCACGCAACGCAAGGCGTTGTAGTGCGAAAAAGAAATCACCTCGTTCGAGTTGACAGCACCCTGTGACGTGCCTCACGCTCATTACGCAAACGTTTACGCATCACATTCGCCCATCCCATCCCCGCACCGAGGAGATTCGATGACCCAGTCCGTGGAGTCGACCGCAACCACCGTCGCGAACCGGCACCCCGAAGCCTGGTGGAAGACGGCCGTCGTCTACCAGGTCTACATCCGCAGCTTCGCCGACGGGAACGGCGACGGCATCGGCGACCTCACCGGGTTGCGTTCCAAGCTGCCCTACCTCGCCGACCTCGGCGTCGACGCCGTGTGGATCAACCCCTGGTACCCGTCGCCGATGGCCGACGCCGGCTACGACGTCGCCGACTTCCGCGACATCGAGCCGTCGTACGGCACGCTCGCCGAGGGTGAGGCGTTCATCGCCGAGGCCCACGAGCTGGGGATCCGCGTGATCCTCGACATCGTGCCCAACCACACCTCCAGCGAGCACCGCTGGTTCGAGGCGGCACTCCGCGACGAGCCCGGAGCACGCGAGCGCTACATCTTCCGGCCCGGCCGCGGCCCCGCGGGTGACGAGCCGCCCAACGACTGGCAGAGCGCATTCGGCGGTCCCGCGTGGAGCCGCCTCGACACCGGCGAGTGGTACCTGCACCTGTTCGCCCCCGCGCAGCCCGACCTCAACTGGGAGCACCCCGAGGTCCGTGCGGAGTTCGAGGACATCCTGCGCTTCTGGTTCGACAAGGGCGTCGACGGCTTCCGCATCGACGTCGCCCACGGCCTGGCCAAGGACCCCGCACTCCCCGATGCCGGTGAGCGCCTTCCCGGTTCGCAGCACACCGACCCGCACCCCGCGTGGGACCAGGACGCCGTCCACGAGGTGTACCGGGGCTGGCGGGCCGTCGCCAACGCCTACGACGACCGCGTCTTCGTCGCCGAGGCCTGGGTTCCCGGCAACGACCGGCTGGCCCGCTACCTGCGCCCCGACGAACTCCACACCGCGTTCCAGTTCGACTTCCTGCGCGCCCCGTGGCGTTCGGACAGCATTCGCGCCGTGATCGACGACGCGCTCGAGCAGGCGGCCACCGTCGGCGCACCCGCCACCTGGGTGCTCTCCAACCACGACGTGCCCCGCACCGTCACCCGCTACTCCCGCTCGCAGCCCGACCACCTCGTCGAAACCGATTGGGAGCGCGCCCGCTGGGCGCTCGAGGAACCCAACCACGACCTGGGCAGGCGCCGTGCCCGCGCCGCCGCGCTGCTGCAGTTGGCGTTGCCCGGCACCGCGTACATCTACCAGGGCGAGGAACTCGGACTGGAAGAGGTCGAGGACCTACCCGACGACGTCCGCCAGGATCCGACGTGGTTCCAGACCGGCTTCACCGACTGCGGCCGCGACGGCTGCCGGGTGCCGATCCCGTGGTCGAACGACGCAGTGCCGTACGGCTTCTCCCCGTTCGACGCGGAGGAGGACACGTGGCTTCCGCAGCCCGGGCACTGGGCCCCGCACACCGCGGAAGCGCAGGCAGGCCACCCCGAGTCGGTCCTCACGCTGTACCGCCGGGCGCTGGAACTGCGACCCGACTACTTCGACACCCCGCACGGCGTCGAGTGGCTCGACACCCCGCCCGGCGTTCTCGCGTTCGCACGCGGCGGAGTGCAGTGCTGGGTGAACACCGGCACCGAACCGGCCGCCCTTCCCGGGGGCTCGACCGTGGTGCTCGGTTCGATCGCCGGCATCACCGGCGGACTGCTCCCGTCCGACGCCGCGGTGTGGCTGTCGGAACCGGGCTCGGGTGAATCACGATGAAGCGCGTCGCCGCCGCCGCGGTGGCCGTCGGGGTCCTGTTCGCGGCGACGTCGTGCGCCGATCAGGGCATCGACGCCGCCGCGCAGGCGGAGAAGCTGAACCTCGACGGCCGCGGGCCCATCACCTACGTGCAGGGCAAGGACAACTCCAACGTCGTCCGGCCGCTGATCGACGAGTGGAACGCCGCCCACCCCGGTGAGGAGGTGACGTTCAAGGAGCAGTCCGACCAGGCCGACCAGCAGCACGAGGACCTGGTGCAGCATTTCCAGTCCCGTGACCCCGGCTACGACGTTGCCGTCGTCGACGTCGTGTGGACCGCCGAATTCGCGGCCCGCGGATGGCTGCAACCGCTCGAGGGCCCGATGGCGATCGACACGTCCGGCCTGCTCCCCGCCACCGTCGCGGGGGCCACGTACGGGGGTGTCCTGTACGCGGCACCGCAGACCAGTGACGGCGCCCTGCTCTACTACCGCACCGACCTGCTGGATCACCCGCCCGCCACGTGGGATGAACTGGTCGGCGCGTGCGGGACGGCGCAGCAGACCGGAATCGGATGCTACGCAGGCCAGTACGCCAAGTACGAGGGCCTGACCGTCAACGCGTCCGAGGCCATCAACACGGCAGGAGGGTCGATCCTCGCACCGGACGGCGTGACCCCGACGATGACCACCCCGGAAGCCAAGGCGGGGCTGCAGTCGCTCGTCGACGCGTACCGTTCGGGTGCGATCCCCCGCGAGTCCGTCACGTTCCAGGAAGAGCAGGCCCGGCAGGCGTTCCAGAGCGGCGACCTGCTGTTCATGCGCAACTGGCCGTACGCGTACAGCCTGATGAACGGGCAGGGCAGTTCCGCGGTGTCCGGCAAGTTCGCGGTGGCGCCGCTGCCCGGGAAGAACGGGCCCGGTCACTCCACACTCGGCGGGCACAGCGCCGCGATCAACGTGTACTCGGAGCACAAGGCCACCGCGTCCGACTTCCTGAAGTTCTTCCTGGAGAAGAAGTCGCAGGCGTTCTTCCTGTCGCAGGGATCGCTCGCCCCCGTCCGCGCCGACGTCTACGACGACCCGGAACTGATCGAGCAGTACCCGTACATCCCCACGCTGAAGACGTCGATCGAGAACGCCGTGACCCGGCCGGTCACCCCGTTCTATCCCGCGGTCACCCGGGCCGTGCAGAACAACGCGTACGCCGCGATCAAGGGCGAGAAGACGGTGGACCAGGCCGCCGCCGACATCCAGTCCGCGATCGCCGCGGCCGGGTCCTAGAGGAGACAAGCCGATGACCGTTCACGAACTCTCGGAACCGACGACCGAGGTCGTCCCGCAACCGGATTCGTCCGAAGCGCCGCCGCGGCCCCGGAAGGGACGCAGCAAGGCAGCGATGCTCCTCGTTCTGCCGACCATGATCCTGCTGGGCATCGTCGTCCTGTACCCGGTGGTCAGTGCGATGGTGATGTCGCTGTTCAAGGATCCGACCATCGACCCCGCCACCGGCAAATTCGTCGACCAGGGCTTCGCGGGACTGTCGAACTACACGCACTGGCTGTTCCAGCGGTGCACCGACACGACCGGGGCCTCCGTGTCCTGCCCCGGCGGCACACTGGGCTCGCTGTTCTGGCAGTCGATGTGGGTCACCGTGTTCTTCACCGTCGTCACCGTCACCATCGAGGTCGCGCTGGGACTCTGGTTCGCCACCATCATGAACCGGGCGTTCCGCGGCCGGGCACTGCTGCGCACCAGCATTCTCGTCGCGTGGGCCATCCCCACCGCCGTCACCGCGAAACTGTGGTACTTCGTCTTCGCCTACGACGGCATCGCTAACAAACTGCTCGGCACGGACATCCTGTGGACAGGTGACACGTGGCCGGCCCGGTTCGCCGTCGTGATCGCCGACGCCTGGAAGACCACCCCGTTCGTGGCGCTGCTGATCCTCGCCGGACTGCAGATGGTGCCCGCCGAGGTATACGAGGCGGCACGGATGGACGGCGCCGGCGCGTGGCAGCGGTTCCGTTCGATCACATTGCCCCTCATCAAGCCGGCCATCCTGGTGGCGGTCCTCTTCCGCGTCCTCGACGTCCTGCGGATCTACGACCTCCCGGCGATCCTCACCGGCGGCGGTGGCGGCGACGGCACCGCCACCACCACACTGTCGATCCTCGTGATCGACCAGATGCGCCAGGGATTCAACAGCGCGTCCGCCCTCTCCACGATCACGTTCCTGTTCATCTTCGCCGTCGCCTACGTGCTCGTGAAGGTGATGGGCGTCAACGTGATCGACACCCAAGAGCAGCAGCGAAAGGCCTGACCCATGTCCACAGCACTCGTCACACCGGGAACATCCCGGCCCACGGTGGCACGCAGGCGCCGGGGACCGTCGCTCGCATCGATCCGCACGTACGCGGGCCTCGCGGTGATCGTCGTCTGGGGTCTGGCCCCCGTCTACTGGATGGTGGTCACCGCCTTCCGGGACTCCGACTACACGTTCGACACCACCCCGTGGCCCACCCACGTCACGCTGGACAACTTCGCGAACGTGTTCTCCACGGACGCGGGCAACCACTTCGCCCGGGCACTCGTCAACAGCACGATCATCGGCGCCGTCACCACCGCGATCGGCCTGATCGTCGGGGTGGGCACCGCGTACGCGCTGGCGCGGTTGCAGTTCCGGGGCAAACACGCGGTCCTCGGGATCATCCTGGCCGCGTCGATGTTCCCGGGGGTCGCCGTCCTGACACCGCTGTTCCAGCTGTTCACGTCGATGGGCTGGTTCGGCACGTATCAGGCGCTGATCATCCCGAACATCTCGTTCGTGCTGCCCCTCACCATCTACACCCTCACCGCGTTCTTCAAGGAACTGCCGTGGGAACTCGAGGAGGCCGCCCGGATCGACGGGGCCAGCAGGCGGCAGGCGTTCCGAATGGTGCTGCTGCCCTTGGCCGCACCGGGACTGTTCACCACCGCGATCCTCGCCTTCATCGCGTCGTGGAACGAATACCTGATCTCGAGTCAGCTGTCCAACGACATCACCCAGCCGGCCACCGTCGCCATCGCACAATTCGCGGGAAGCAAACCGCACGAGGAGCCGTTCACGTCCGTGATGGCCGCGGGAACGGTCGTGACCATCCCGCTCGTCATCATCGTGCTGCTCCTGCAGCGCCGAATCGTGTCGGGCCTGACCGCGGGTGGCGTCAAGTAGCACCCGTGAGTACTTATTAACCGCCCGTGGTTAATAAGTACTCACAGGTTCACCGTTCGGGGGACGCGCGCGCCGTTGCCCGGCGAGAATGGCCGTCATGGAAACTGGCAACAGATCGTCGACGGTCGCGGGATCCGGTCTCGTCCTGACCGTGCTGGCGTCCGGCCAGTTCCTGATGACATTGGACAGTTCCGTGATGAACGTGTCCATGGCCACGGTGGCCTCGGACCTGGGCACCACGATCACCGGCATCCAGACGGCCATTACGCTGTACACGCTCGTGATGGCGACGCTCATGATCACCGGCGGCAAGGTCGGCACGATCATCGGTCGCCGGCGAGCGTTCGGCCTCGGCCTCGTCATCTACGGCGCCGGCTCGCTGACCACGTCGCTGGCACCCAACCTTCCGGTGCTGCTGATCGGCTGGTCGCTGCTCGAGGGCATCGGCGCCGCGCTGATCATGCCCGCGATCGTCGCCCTCGTCGCGTCGAACTTCGCCGCCGAGCGGCGTCCCGCAGCGTACGGACTGGTGGCCGCGGCCGGGGCGATGGCGGTCGCGGCCGGCCCCCTCATCGGCGGTGCGGTCACGACGTTCGCGTCGTGGCGGTACGTGTTCGCCGGCGAGGTGGTGATCGTCATCGGCATCCTGCTGGTGCTGCGCCGCATCAGCGACGTTCCGCCGGCGAAGGTGCACCTGGACCTGGTCGGATCGGCGCTGTCGGTGGTGAGCCTCGGCATGGTGGTGTTCGGTGTCCTGCGGTCGAGCGAATGGGGCTGGCTGCAGCCCAAGCCCGGCGGACCCGACGTCCTCGGGTTGTCGCCCGTCGTGTGGCTGGTCCTGATCGGCCTGCTCGTGCTCTACGGGTTCCTGCGGTGGGAATCCCATCTCGCCGCCACCGGCGGCGAGCCACTGATCGACCCCGGGCTGTTGCGCAACCGGCAACTGTCCGGCGGGCTCACCATGTTCTTCGCCCAGTTCACCATTCAGGCCGGCGTCTTCTTCACCGTCCCCCTGTTCCTGTCCGTCGTGCTCGAACTCAACGCACTCCAGACGGGGCTCCGGCTCATCCCGCTGTCCGTCGCCCTGCTGCTGGCCGCCGCCGGAATCCCCAAACTGTGGCCCGCGGCCAGCCCACGAACGGTGGTCCGGTTCGGTCTGACCTCGATGATCGTCGGCATCCTCATCCTCGTGGCCGGCATGGATCCCGGGGCCAACGCCGGTGTCGTGGCCGTGCCGATGCTGCTGATGGGACTCGGGCTGGGCGCGCTGGCCTCCCAGCTCGGCGCCGTCACGGTCTCGGCCGTCCCCGACTCGCAGAGCGCGGAGGTCGGCGGCCTGCAGAACACGGCCACGAACCTCGGTGCGTCGCTGGGCACGGCGCTGATCGGATCGGTGCTCATCGCGACCCTCAGCACCTCGATCGTCGCGGGAATCCAGGCCGACCCCGACGTTCCGCCGTCGGTGCAGGAGCAGGCCACCACCGAACTGGCGAGCGGTGTCCCGTTCCTCTCCGACACCCAACTGGACGCGGCCATGAAGGAGGCGTCCGTTCCGGACTCCACCGCCCAGGAGATTCTCGCGATCAATTCCGACGCCCGACTCGAAGCACTTCAGGTCGCGTACGCCGTCACCGCGCTCCTCGCCATCGCCGCGCTGTTCTTCACCGGGCGGATTCCCCGCACCCCGGTGGGAACCCCCGACCGGACGAGCACACCCGACCCCGAGGATCGCCGCAGTTCGTAGGACTTTGCCGGGCCGCGTTCCGGTGGCAGCATTCTTCCCGTGACCTTCGCCCATCGTTTGCGTCCCCGCCTCGTCGAAGAGCGAGCGTCGGTGTCGCCGCTCGAGCTGTTCTTCGACCTCGTCTTCGTCTTCGCGCTCACCCGTGTCACCGACCTGATGGCCGACGATCCCACCAGCGTCAATCTGCTGCGCGGCGCCCTGGTGATGGCCGTGCTGTGGTGGAGCTGGGTGGGGTACGCGTGGCTCTGCAACCTCGTGCGCGCCGACGAGGGCATCGTGCGGGTCGTGATGTTCGGGGCGATGGGCGCCATGTTCGTCACCGCGTTGACCATCCCCGAGGCCTTCGACGACCTCTCCGGCGGTCTCGACGGTCCCGTCATCTTCGCCCTCGGTTACTTCG
Source organism: Rhodococcus pseudokoreensis (assembly GCF_017068395.1). NCBI lineage: Bacteria > Bacillati > Actinomycetota > Actinomycetes > Mycobacteriales > Nocardiaceae > Rhodococcus > Rhodococcus pseudokoreensis. Next base: position 3,643,012 of record NZ_CP070619.1, read on the forward strand.
TCGTCCGGCTCCTGCACCTGGTGATGTTCTGGGTGGTCAGCCGCGAGGACCCGCAACTGCGCGGCCAGGTGCTCCGGTTCGCACCGAGCATGGTGACCGGTACCGTGTTCCTGCTCGTCGCGTCGCAGCTCACCGGCACCGCGCAGACCGTCATGTGGATCCTGGCGCTCGCCGGGGACTACCTCGGGACGCTGGTCGGCGGAACCGACTGGCGGTTGCGATCGGTCAGCCACTTCGCGGAGCGGCACGGGCTGATCATCATCGTCGCGCTGGGCGAGTCGATCGTGTCGATCGGCATCGGCGTCGCGAGCCTGCCGATCTCGTGGCCGATCATCGTCGCGTCCCTGCTGGGGCTCGCGGTGTCGGGACTGCTGTGGTGGTCGTACTTCGACGTCACATCCCTGGCCGTGGAGCACGCGTTCGAGGAGGCAACCGGTGCGCGTCAGATCAAGATCGCCCGCAACTGCTACAGCTTCATCCACCTGCCGATGGTGATCGGGATCGTGATGCTGTCGCTGGGTCTGAAGAAGATCCTGTCGTACGTCGGCGACGGCAACCATCACCGGCTGGTGGATCCGCTGTACGGCTGGCCGCTAATCGCACTGTTCGGTGGCGCGGCGCTGTACCTCCTCGCGCTGGTCGCCTTCAAGGCGTACGCGACGAGGTCGGTGACCGTGCCGCGCGTCGTGACGGCGGTCGTGCTGATCGCACTGCTCCCCGTCGTCTGGCACATCCCCGCGCTCGCCACGCTCGGCGTGCTGACCGCGGTCCTGCTCGCGATGATCGGATACGAGATGGTTCGCTACGACCGGCCGCGGGACGAGATCCGGCACGGCCACCCGTGAGTACTTGTTAACGTCCGGCGGTTAACAAGTACTCACGGGCCCGAAGGGCATACCCGTCCTGCACGGCGGCGGTACCGAATCACCTCTGAGGCTCGAGACGATCGAGCCGGAGGGATTGATCACGATGACCGACCACTCGCGCGGCCCACGGCTCCGTAGTCCACTGCGCGGACCGTGGCTGACCTCGGTATTCGGACTCGTACTGCTGATCGGGCTGCCCGTCGTCATCGTCACGGGACTGCTCTCCTACATCGCGTACGGGCCGCAATTCGGGCAGGCCCGGCCCGGCGACGTCGGCTGGCTGCACCTTCCGTATTTCGCGTGGCCCACCCGGCCGTCGTGGCTGTACCGGCTCACGCAGGGCCTGCACGTCGGGCTCGGACTGATCCTGGTGCCGATCGTGCTCGCCAAACTGTGGTCGGTGATCCCGAAACTGTTCGTGTTCCCGCCGGTGCGGTCACCGGCGCAGGCCCTCGAACGTCTGTCGCTGATCGCCCTGGTCGGCGGTGCGCTGTTCGAGATCATCACCGGGGTCCTGAACATCCAGTACGACTACATCTTCGGTTTCGACTTCTACACGGCGCACTACTGGGGCGCGTGGGTCTTCATCGCCGGGTTCGTGACGCACACGATCCTGAAGGTGCCGTTGATGGTGCGGTCGCTGCGGTCCCGCTCGTTCCGGGAAGTGCTGCGCACATCCCGCGCCGACACGCGGCCCGAACCGGCGGACGAGAACGGCCTCGTCGCCGAGGACCCTACCCCGGCCACGATCAGCAGGCGCGGCGCCCTCGCCCTCGTCGGTGGCGGCGCCGCGCTCGTCGCGGTGCTGTCGGTCGGGCAGACCACCGGCGGGTTCCTGCGCAACGCCGCGCTGCTGCTGCCGCGCGGGCGCTCGTACGGCGACGGCCCCAACGACTTTCAGATCAACCGGACGGCCGCGGCCGCGCAGATCACCCCGGAGCAGACGGACAACACCTGGCGGCTGTCGGTGACGGGTGGCGCGGAACCGGTGCAGCTGAGCCGAAGTCAGCTGCGCGCGATGCCGTCGCACACCGCGTCCCTCCCGATCGCGTGCGTCGAGGGGTGGTCCACCGTCGAGACGTGGACCGGCGTGCGACTGCGTGACCTCGCGGACCTCGCGGGGGTGACGGCGTTCGGCTCGGCGAAGGTGACGTCGCTGGAGCGGTCCGGGGCGTTCAATCAGGCGGTGCTCACGGCCGATCAGGTGCGCGACTCCGACGCCCTGCTCGCCCTCGCGGTGAACGGCGCGGAAATCTCCCTCGACCACGGCTATCCCGCCCGGATCATCGTTCCCGCGCTGCCCGGTGTCCACAACACCAAATGGGTGCAGTCCATCGAATTCCGGGAGGCGTGAGATGCGCCGATTCGCCCGCGTCTATGGAGCCGATCCGCTGCATCTGCTGGCGGTGCTGTTCACGTTCGCACTCGCCGGGTACGCGGTGTCGGTGGTGGGTGTGCAGAATCTGTGGAATCCGGACGTGTGGTGGAAGTCGATCGCCGTGTGGTTCCTCGGTGCGGTGATCGCCCACGACCTCGTGCTGTTCCCGTTGTACGCGCTCGCCGACCGGTCTCTGACGTCGGGGCTGGACGCGGTGCGGGGGCGGAGGCGCCCACGGTCCCGGACGGTTCCGGCGCTGAACTACATTCGTATACCGGCGCTCGCGTCCGGTCTGACGCTGCTGCTGTTCCTGCCGGGGATCATCGAGCAGGGCGCCGACGCGTATCTTGCGGCGACGGGGTTGACGCAGGAACCGTATCTCGACCGCTGGCTGCTGCTCAGCGCCGCGTTCTTCGCGGTCTCCGCTGTCGCCTACGCCACCCGACTCGCACTGTCCCGCAAAGACGGCGGCGCGGTGAGCCGGCCATGAGGAAGACCGGGATGTCCACCGACCTTCTGCTGCGGCGGGCGTCGGCGGGGCTCCCGTGCTGGGTGCGTGATGCGACGGGAACGCGCCGCGCCCTGCCGCTCGACCGGTGGATGGGCGGCGCGTCGGCCTCGCTCGCCGATCGGATCGCCGACCGCGTGATGCTCGCGGGGTGTCACGGTGCGACCGTCGATCTCGGGTGCGGGCCGGGCCGGCTCACCGCGGCACTCGTGTCCGCCGGTGTCACCGCCCTGGGCGTCGATTCATCCGTCACGGCAGTGCAACTCACGATCCGCCGCGGCGGTGTTGCGTTGCACAGCGACATCTTCGCGCCGCTGCCGCGGTCGGGGAACTGGGACCGGGTGCTGCTCGCCGACGGCAACATCGGCATCGGCGGCGAACCCGTGCGCGTGCTCAGCCGCGCGCGAGAACTGTTGCAACCACACGGAATTGTGATCGCCGAGGTGGATCCGCCGACCACTGCGGGGGTTCGCCGCGAACTCCTGCGCTGGGAGACGGAGCATCTCGCCGGAGACTGGTTCGCCTGGGCCAGTGTGGGCGTGGCCGCCGCGTCCGAGGTCGCCCGCGCGGCGGGGCTTCGGGTGATCGATGTTCTGCAGCATGCGAATCGGCACTTCGTGCGGATGGAATGGGCGTAAGAGCTCCCATCCGCCGGGGAAGCCGCGTCGAATACCTAGTGAACATCCACCCACCACCCCTTCCTCCGGAAAGGTTGTTTGATCATCATGTCGAACTATCGAAAAGCACTCGTAGCGGCGGCCATCGGCGCCCTGGCACTGACCCCGCTCGCGGCGTGCTCGAGCAATGACTCGAGTGCATCCTCGGATATGAGCGCAGCAGCATCCTCCCAGCCCGCACCCGTCGCCCAGGTCGACAACCTGACCGGGGTGAGTACCGCCGTCGCACTCGATCCCGGCTTCACCGGGGCGCTGACGACGCTCGGCCTCACACCCGGAGTGGTGGGCTCGGCAACGCTCGCCGACGGATCGGTCAGCTTCCCGATCACCGGCGGCAACGTGAAGTACTGGGAGCCCGGCACGGTCGACCCCTACGTCCAGGGCGAGATCATGCACGACGGCAGCGGATTGTCGCTGGCCGCACCGGGCACCGTCGTCGAACTCACCGATTTCACGATCGATCCGGGCACGTCGCTCCTCACCGGCGACGTGAGTGTCAACGGTTCACCCGCGGCGACCGACGCGGTGTTGTTCGATCTCAACGGCCGCACGCTGAAGCCGCTGCAGACCGGACCGAACGACACGGCGATCCTGCAGGGCACCGAGGTCAAGGTCTCGGCGGACGCTGCAGGCCTGCTGAACCAGACGTTCAAGACCGACGCCGTCACGCCGGGCCTGCTGGTCGGGATCGCCACCATCACGATCGCGACCAAGTGACCGTAGGCCCTCGCACGGCACCCCGGATGCGCCGGCCGTCACCAGTTCGTGAACAGCAGATGGTTGACGGCCAGCGCACCGGCGGCCTGCACGGCGAGCCAGAACCGATGGCTTCCGCGCGGCAGCACTGCGGGGGCGGCGAGGAGCCACCATTCGAACGGCAACCAGATCCGCTCGGTCTCCGCCTTGCTCAGCGCGCTCAGGTCGGCGATCACCACCGCGAGCAGCGCGGCGAGTACCAGGAGGGGGACCGGCGACAGCGCCCGCACCCGCGACCAGGCGAACGTTCGGGGCAGCGCGGCGGGCACCGCCAACCCGACCGCGCAGACCAGCGACGCGACGTTGGCCCAGCCCCAGTAGGCGAAGGGGCGGTCCGACGCGATGCCCTGGTAGTACCGTTCCTGCACCAACTGGTAGCCGTCGAACCACCAGAATCCGCACAGCGTGAACACGGCGGCCACCGCGAGCGCGCCGACCAGTGCGAACGCCAGCGGCCGGGCCGTGCGCGCGATCACCAGGACGGCGACCGCAGGTATCGCCATCAGCGTGAGCCCGTAGCTGAGGTAGACGCCGAATCCGAGCAGCACTCCCGCGGCCACGGCGACGAGCGCGGGGACCGGGACGGCACGGGTCGCCGACATCGCCAGCAGGGCGATTCCCCACGCGACCACGCCGGCGAACAGCGCGTCCGCCGACACCGCCACCCAGATCGCGGCGGGTGCGAGCACCAGGAACGGGGCCGCGCGGCGGGCCGTCGCCTCGTCGCCGAGCGCCCGGACGGCGACGATCACGGCGGCGCCGGCACTCGACCCGACCGCGACGCACAGCGCGGACGCCCACGCACCGCCGTCGAGTCCGATCCGGTCGAGCCAGACGAACGTCAGCAGCGCACCGGGCGGGTGCCCGGACACATGGGTGGTCCACGAGTCGGGCTGCAGGTCCAGGATCCGGTCGGCGAAACCCCGCAGCGTCGCCGGGATGTCCGTGACACCGGGAACCTCGTGCAGGTACTCGTCGGTGGAGGTCAGGCGGTCGACGAATCCGCGCCGCCAGCCGTCGACCAGTGCCAGCGCCATCGCCCACAGGGCGGACCCGAGCCACACCCCGACCGTCAGGCGCCGCCACGATAGCGTCTGCGCCAGCCCGGGACCCCACACGACGACCGCCGCCGCGATGACGACGGCGACCGGGCTGCCCCACCCGAAGTGCACGTCGCGGAACCCGAACAGCGGCGCGGCGTCCGCGAAATCCCGCACACTCTTCGCGGTGCGGTTGACGATGGGGGTGATCGTCTCGTTTCCCAGGTACGGGACGACGAATGCGACCACCACGAGGACCAGGGCGAGCCCGGCGCCGACGAAGTCGCGGTAGAGGAAATTCCGCTCGCCGGTGCGCTGTGGGGATCCGATGACGTCATCTCCTTCGACGAAAGTCGCACTCGCGCCCAGCATAACGACGGAGGATGGAGCGTATGACCGCAACGAGTTCACCCGACCCGGTCCGCGCGGACGTCGCCGTGATCGGAGGGAGCGGCTTCTACTCGTTCTTCGACGAGGGAGCCACCGAGACCACGATCGACACGCCGTACGGCAGCCCCAGCGCTCCGATCACGGTCGGCGACGTGGAGGGCAGGACGGTGGCGTTCCTCCCCCGCCACGGCGTCCGGCACGAGTTCGCTCCCCACACCATCCCGTACCGCGCGAACCTGTGGGCGCTGCGCACGCTGGGCGTGCAGCGGGTGTTCGCACCCTGCGCCGCCGGCAGCCTCACCCCGGACCTGGTAACGGGTTCGATGGTCGTGCCGGACCAACTGGTCGATCGCACCAGCGGCCGCGCGCAGACATACTTCGACGGCGGCGGCGTCCACGTCCAGTTCGCCGACCCGTACTGCGCCGACCTGCGCAAGGCCGCCGCCCGGCCGGGCACCGTCGAGGGCGGTGTGCTGGTGGTGGTCGAGGGACCGCGGTTCTCGACCCGGGCCGAGAGCCTGTGGTTCGCCCGGCAGGGCTGGACCCTCGTCAACATGACGGGTCATCCCGAGGCGGTCCTCGCCCGAGAGCTCGAGATGTGCTACGCCACCATCGCTTTGGTCACCGATCTCGATGCGGGAATCGAGGCCGGCGACGGGGTGCGTGCCGTGGACGTGTTCGCCGAGTTCCAGCGCAACCTCGGGTCATTGAAGACGCTGGTGCGGTCCGCGATCGCCGCCGCCCCCGAGGGTCCGTGCGACGCCTGCCGGGTCCACGAGGGCGTGACCCTGCCGATCGAGTTGCCGTGACCGACCGCGTGCTCCTTACGGGCGCCGCCGGATTCATCGGCGGCCACGTCCGCACCGCGCTGGCCGAGGCCGGCCACGACGTCGTCGCCGTCGACGCACTGCTTCCGTCCGCGCACGGCGCCGGCGCCGAATCCCCGGACGGTGTGCGGCGTGCCGACGTGCGCGACCTGCCCACCCTGACCGCGTTGCTCAGGGGTGTGGACGTGGTGTGCCATCAGGCCGCCGTCGTCGGCGCCGGGGTGGATGTGAGCGACGCCCCGGCCTACGCCAGCCACAACGACCTCGGCACGGCGACACTGCTCGCCGCGATGCACGAGTCGGGTTGCCGCCGGCTGATACTCGCATCGTCGATGGTCGTCTACGGGGCGGGCCGGTACCGCAACGGGCGGGGCGAGTTCGTGGAACCGTCCGCCCGGCGGGCCGAGGACCTGGCGGCAGGGAACTTCGACGAGACGGACCCCGACACGGGCGAACTCCTGGAGTGGGCACTCGTGGAGGAGAATTCGCCGCTGCGGCCGCGAAGTCTCTACGCCGCGAGCAAGGTGGCCCAGGAGAACTACGCTCTCGCCTGGGCGCTGGCCACCGGCGGATCCGTGACGGCGCTGCGCTACCACAACGTGTACGGCGACCGCATGCCGCGCAACACGCCGTACTCGGGAGTGGCGGCGATGTTCCGGTCCGCCCTCGAGGCCGGCGAACCACCGCGCGTGTTCGAGGATGGCAGGCAGACAAGGGATTTCGTGCACGTTCACGACGTCGCGGCGGCGAACGTGGCCGCGGCCGAGGCCGCACTGCCGGGATTCACAGCCTTCAACGTCTGCTCCGGACATCCGGTGACGATCGGCGAGGTGGCGGCGACGCTGGCCCGGTCCTACGGTGGCCCCGAACCCGTCGTCACCGGTGAGTACCGTCCCGGCGACGTCCGGCACATCGTCGCCGACCCCCGGCGGGCCCGGGAGCGGCTGGGGTTCCGGGCGAAGATCCTGCCCGACGAGGGGATTGCGGCGTTCGCGCACGCGCCCCTGCGGGACGCGGCGCCGGCGGGACCTCCCCGTGTCTGAGCGTGCGCCGATCTCCGCGGGGGACGTCACCGTCGTGATCCCGTGCATGAACGAGGCCGGTTCGCTGCCCGGAGTGCTCGCCGCGGTGCCCCGCGACTACCGGACGGTGGTGGTGGACAACAATTCCACGGACGACACCGCCGCGGTCGCGGCCGCCCACGGAGCGTCGGTGGTGCGGGAGCCCGTCCCGGGGTACGGTTCCGCCGTGCACGCAGGGGTGCTGGCGGCGCAGACCCGGGTGGTCTGCGTGCTGGACGGCGACGGCTCGATGGACCCCAGCGAACTCCCCATGCTGGTCGCCGCCCTGAACTCGGGTGCCGACCTCGCGGTGGGGCGGCGACGGGGAAAGTGGCTGCTGCACAGCAGGATCGGCAACGCCGTCCTCGCCGCCCGGCTCCGGCGCCGGTACGGGCTGCCGATCCACGACCTCGGGGCGATGCGAGCCGTCCGCAGGCAGGACCTTCTCGATCTGGGTGTCGACGACCGCAGGTCCGGCTACCCGCTGCAGCTTCTCGTGCTCGCGGGCCGCGCCCACTGGCGGGTCGTGGAGCAGGACATCACGTATCGCCCGCGCACCGCGGGCACGTCGAAGGTGTCGGGTTCACTGAAGGGCACCGTCGTTGCCGTCCACGACTTCTGGAAGGTGATCGGGTGACCCTCGACGTCGCCGTACTCGTGGTCGCGAAGGCGCCGGTGCCCGGCTTCGCGAAGACCCGGCTCGCAAGGGACGTCGGCGACGCCCGGGCGGCAGCCCTCGCCGCCGCCTCCCTGCTGGACACGCTCGACGCCGTCGCCGGTGCCGGGGTGGCGCAGCGGGTGGTGGCGATGACCGGCGACCTCGGCCGCGCGGTCCGGGGCGGCGACATCGCCGCGACGCTGAGCAGATTCACCGTGGTGCCGCAGCGGGGTGAGAGTTTCGCGGAGCGGTTGGTGAACGCCCACGCCGACACGTTCGGCCGTTTCGGGCTGCCGATTCTCCAGATCGGAATGGACACACCGCAGGTGACGGCGGGACTGCTCGCCGAATCCGCGGACCGCCTCACCGCGCGGCAGGGCCGATGCGCCCTCGGGCTCGCGGAGGACGGCGGATGGTGGATCCTCGGTGTGCCCGATGCGGTTTCGGCGCGGGCGATACTCCCGGTTCCCACATCGAGTCCGGACACCGGGCGCCTCACCCGGGCCGCGCTGCTCGCCGCCGGCGCCGAGGTGCTGTCGCTGCCGACGCTCCGGGACGTCGATTACGCGGCCGACGTCGCCCCGGTCGCCGCGCTGTGCCCGGAGTCCAGCCGCTTCCGCCGTGAGTACTTGTTAACGTCCGGCGGTTAACAAGTACTCACGGGCGGCGAAGCCGCCCGTGAGTACCATCGGAGTAGATGCCGGAGAGAGTTACACGCCATCCGTCCACCGTGGCCGACTGGAGCAACGACCGCCGCAAGGCGCGACTGCACGCGACACGGCTCGGTCACCGGTGGCAGAAATTCGGTCGCACCAGGCGCTTCCTCGCGGCCGTCGCGCTCGGGACCGTTCCCCTGCTGCTCGCCGGCGGCCAGTACTGGGTTCACGACGTCCAGCCCGAACGCCAGCGGCTCGCACTGACCCAGCCGCAGATCCACGAGGTGTACGACGCGCAGTCGCCCGCCGACCACGGCACCGCCGTCGTGGACCTCGTCGGCCTCGGCAACAAGGACGCCACCGACACGGCCAGAACGCTGTCCTCGTACGACGGCATCGGGCGGGTCTGGGCGGTTCAGTACGACAACGGCGGTATCGACACCAAGGTGATCAGCGAACTGATCGCCGCCCGCGCAGCCGAGGAGGGGATCGACAACGTCGTCCTGTCCGGGCACAGCATGGGCGGCGTCGTCGCGCTGGAGGTGGCGCAGCACATCTACGAGGACACCGACGCCAACCTCATCGGCGTCGTGCTCGACTGCACCCCGGTGGACCTGCACGCCGTCCGGGCCGGGAGCCGGGACAGCGGCGAGGACATGCTGCGGTGGATCGGCTGGCTGCCCGGCGCGCGGGAAAGCCGGACGATGCGCGTGCTGGTGGAGACCGCGGCCCGGCAGAGCAGGTTCCTCGACACGAAGTCGGACTGGTATCCGCACGTCGACGTCGACGAATTCCGCGACGTCCTCGACGAGGTCCTCACCGAGAAGGTGCTGTCGGAGGACGTCGCGAGCAACGGGCTGATCGAATCGCAGTTCAAGACCATCGTCGCGTCCGGTGCCATCGACAACCTGAAGTCGCTGGCGGTGGAGTCGGACGACAAACCGCGACCGGGGATCGTCTTCGTGCGTCCCCGCGCAGGCTGGATGGATGGTGTGGTCGACGTCGATTACACGCAGAAGATTCTCGTCGAACAGTCCGGCGGGACCGACGGCGCGCTGCTGGTGGCCAAGCTCGACGGCACCGGCCACGCGAACCCGAATCAGCAACCGGTCGCGTACAACGAGGCGATCGTCAAGCGCATCCTGCCGTTCCTCCGCACTACGCTCGACGAGGTGTCGGTCACCAGCGACGCGGCGGGCGGACGGCGGTGAGATCTCGGCCGGGCGTCGGCGCCGTGCGGGACTCCCACGCTCGCGCCAGGAGGATCGCCAGTCCCAGGTACGCCCATCCCGCCAGCACGTCGACGACGTAGTGCTCGCCGCCGTAGACCAGCACGAACGCCATGGCGACCGGGTACGCGACCAGCAGCGCGCGCAACCACAGATTCTTCGCGAACGGCCACAGCGCGACGGCCACCAGCAGCGCGAACGCCGCGTGCAGCGACGGCAGCGCGGCTACCGGATTGCTCTGCGCCTCCAGCCACCGCGTGCTGACGTCCATGGGGACGACACCGAATCCGAAACCCGCGACGCGGCCCACGCTGCCGGAGATCACATCCCCCTCAGCGGCCAGCCACGGCGGGACCGACGGCAGCAGAATGTAGGTGACCAGGCCGAGATAGGACAGCAGCAGCACCCGCCGCATGTACCCCGACCACACGTCGCGCGAATACGCGTAGAAGACGGCCGCGACCACCCACGGCACGAAAAAATGGCTGGTGTAGACGATTCCGGTGAGCAGCGTCCACCACGGCAGCGCACCCGTCGGCGGCAGCAGATGCTGCTGCAACCAGACCGTGGGGATCGTGCCGCCGAAGAGCCAGCCCTCCACCGACACCAGTTCCCGCGCCCGCACCGGCATCCCGAGATGATGGGCGACACCCCGGCTCAGGTCGTAGACGACAAGAGCGGCGATGAGCGGCAACCAATCCCACACGACCCGCACATGGTCCCGCCACGGCCGGTCGATCGTGAACGCGATCAGGCCGGCGACGATCCACGTCGCCTGGTAGATGCGGTCGGTGGGCAGCCCCAGCGTGACGATCGTGACCGCCAGCGCGAGCAGGTACGCCGCCCCTACTGCTCGGCGACAACCCGTGAGCACTTGTTAACCGCCCGACGTTAACAAGTACTCACGGGTGCGGCATCACCGTGCCTGCCGGCCCCGGCGGCGAAGCGTGCGGCACCCTCGATCATTCCGTTGGCCAGAGAGATTGCGCCGTGCCGGAATTCGTTCAGCAGCGCCTGGTCTTCGGTGAGCCCGGACTGCTCGAGCATCGACAACCGGTCCTGCCGCAGGCACACCTGCGGCAGGCCGGCGATCTCGGCGGCCAACTGCCGGGCCGCGGTGAGGGCGTCGCCCGCCGCGACCTTCCGGTTGATCAGCCCGATACTCAGGGCTTCGTCGGCGTCGACGGCCCGCCCGGTGAGGACGAGGTCCATCGCGCGACTCTCCCCGATAAGCCGCGGCAGGCGGACGGTTCCGCCGTCGATGAGCGGCACGCCCCAGCGTCGGCAAAACACACCGAGGACGGCGTCCGCGCCGGCGACCCGCAAGTCGGCCCACAGCGCGAGTTCGAGCCCGCCCGCCACCGCGTGCCCGTCGATCGCGGCGATCACCGGTTTCGACAACCGCATCCGGGAAATGCCCATGGGTGCGTCGCCGTCGGGCGCCACCCGATTCCCAGTGCCGGAACTAATGGCCTTGAGATCGGCTCCGGCGCAGAATGTTCCGCCCTCGCCGTGCAGCACGGCGACGGACGCGTCCTCGTCCGCGTCGAACGCACGGAAGGCGTCGGCAAGCGCCTCGGCGGTGGGCCGGTCGACGGCGTTGCGGACTTCGGGCCGGTTCAGGCTGATCGTCGTGACCGGGCCGTCCTTGTGGACAAGTACCGCGTCGGCAGTCATCGCGTGCGCCTTTCCTCGCTGGTGTGGCCGACGCTAGCACTCTTGACGGAAGAACGGAACGGGTGTTCACTTCTTTGTTATGGCCTATCGGCGCACACCCGCGGTCCAGGAACGCCTGGACGCTCTCCGCACCACCCTCATCGACTCCGCGATCGGGCTCATCGCCCGCCACGGCTACGCCGGGTGCTCGATCTCCGCGGTCGCGTCGCAGGCCGGGGTCGGCACCGGCACCGTCTACCGGCACTTCTCGAACAAGGGCGAACTGTTCGCGGAGGTCTTCCGCATCGTCTGCAGCCGGGAGGTGAGCGCCGCCGTCGAATCCGGCAACACGGCCCGGGCCGCCGAGGGCCGCTGCGTCGCCGCGGTGTCCGCCTCCGTCGGAACGTTCGCCGAACGCGCCCTGCGCGCACCCGTCCTGGCCTACGCGCTGCTCGTCGAACCCGTCGACCCGCAGGTCGACACCGAACGCCTCCTGTTCCGCGAATCGTTCCGGGACGCGCTCGCCGTCGCGATCGCCGGCGCCGTCGAGGCCGGGGAGATCCCGGACCAGGACGCGTCGGTCACCGCCGCCTGCATCGTCGGCGCCATCGGCGAAGCACTGATCCTGCCCCTCGCCCGCGGCGCCGCCGACGCCGCGATCATCCCCGCCCTGCTCACCTTCACCCTTCGATCCCTCGGGAGCCCGACATGAGTGCCACACACGAGGTCGTCAACCAGGTGCCGCCCCTGATCAACTTCGACGCGGCCGACTACGCCCCGATTCTCGAAGCGCTGCAACGCGAAGGCGCACACGACGCGCTCGAGGAACTGCACGACGTCGGACGCCTCGCCGGGAGCGAGGAGGCGCAGCGCTGGGGCGACCTCGCCGAGGCGCACCCTCCCGTCCTGCGCACCCACGACCGGTACGGCAACCGCGTCGACGAGGTCGAGTACGACCCCGCCTACCACCAGCTGATGACCACCGCCGTCGAGATGGGCCTGCACGGCGCACCGTGGGCCGACCCGCATCCGCGCGCCCACCTGGTCCGGGCGGCGAAGATGGCGGTGTGGGGTCAGGTCGACGCCGGTCACGGCTGCCCGATCTCCATGACGTACGCCGTCGTCCCCGCCCTGCGGCACAGTCGTGCGCTCGCGGAACAGTACGAACCTTTGCTCACCGCACGGGTCTACGATCCGGCCCTGCACCCTCCGCTGACGAAGGCCGGCCTGATCGCCGGGATGTCGATGACGGAGAAGCAGGGCGGTTCCGACGTCCGCGCGGGCACCACCCGCGCCGTGCCGCAGTCCGACGGCAGCTATCTGCTGACCGGGCACAAGTGGTTCACGTCGGCGCCGATGTCCGACGTGTTCCTGGTGCTGGCCCAGGCACCCGGCGGGCTGTCCTGTTTCTTCCTGCCCAGGGTCCTGCCGGATGGCACCCGCAACCGAATGCACCTGCAGCGCCTCAAGGACAAGCTCGGCAACCACTCCAATGCCAGTAGTGAGGTCGAGTACGACGAGGCGGCGGCCTGGCTGGTCGGCGAGGAAGGTCGCGGGGTTCCGACGATCATCGAGATGGTCAACATGACCCGCCTCGACTGCACGATCGGCACGGCCACCGGCATGCGGGTCGGCACGGCGCAGGCCGCGCACCACGCCGTCCACCGCAGTGCGTTCGGCGCCCACCTGGTGGATCAGCCGCTGATGCGCAACGTGCTCGCCGACCTCGCCGTCGAGTCGGAGGCCGCCACGACCGTCGCGCTGTGGCTGGCCGCGCTCACCGACCGGGCGACCGCGGGCGACGAGCACGCCAACACGCTTCGCCGCATCTCGCTGTCGGTCAGCAAGTATTTCGTCTGCAAGCGCGGGCCGATCCACGCCGCCGAAGCCCTGGAATGCCTGGGCGGCAACGGGTACGTGGAGGAATCCCGGATGCCGCGGCTGTACCGGGAGGCGCCCCTGCTGTCGGTGTGGGAGGGCTCCGGCAACGTCGCCGCCCTGGACACCCTGCGCGCGATGGCCAAACAGCCGGAGACCCTTCAGGTGTTCTTCGACGAACTCGACTCGACCGCGGGAGCCGACGCGCGACTCGACGCCGCCGTCACGAACCTGAAGTCCAGTTTCGGCGACGGCGACACGCTCCAGCACCGGGCCCGGCGCGTCGTCGGCGACATGGCACTCGCCCTGCAGGGTTCGCTGCTCGTCCGCCACGGGCACCCCGCGGTCGCCGACGCGTTCTGCGTCAGCCGGCTGTCCGGCGACTGGGGCACCGTGTTCGGGACGCTGCCGACAGGCGTCGACACCGCTTCCATCATCGACCGCGCCACCCCCAAGGTGGGAGCGTGACCGGGCACGACGACCACGCCGGCACCCGCCCGGCGGCCTGGCGCGACGGCTGGGACGAGGGCGCGGACTCCCTGTTCGCGGGTCGTGAACAGGATCGGGTCGAGGACACGACCGAGTACCGGACCCTCACCTACGAGGTGACCGGACGCATCGCCCGGATCACGTTCGACCGGCCGGAGCACGGCAACGCGATCACCGCCGACACCCCGCTCGAACTCGCCGCGACCGTCGAACGCGCCGACCTCGATCCCCGCGTCCACGTGATCCTGCTGTCGGGCCGGGGAAAGGGCTTCTGCGGCGGATACGACCTGGGCGTCTTCGCCGAGAACGGCGGCGGCAGCGACGACCCGGGCGTCACGACGGGCACCGTCCTCGATCCGATCGTGCAGGCGCGCAACCACAATCCGTTCGCCAACTGGGATCCGATGGCCGACTACGCCATGATGAGCCGGTTCAACCGCGGCTTCGCGAGCCTGCTGCACGCGAACAAGCCGACCGTCGCGAAGATCCACGGATTCTGCGTGGCAGGCGGCACCGACATCGCGCTGTACTGCGACCAGATCGTCGCAGCGGACGACACGAAGATCGGCTACCCCCCGACCCGGGTGTGGGGTGTGCCCGCCGCCGGCATGTGGGCGCACCGCCTCGGCGACCAGCGCGCGAAACGACTCCTCCTCACCGGCGACTGCATCACCGGACGGCAGGCCGCCGACTGGGGACTCGCCGTCGAGTCGGCGCCCGCGGACGAACTCGACCGCCGCACCGAGGACCTCGTCGAGCGGATCGCGCAGATGCCGATCAACCAGCTGATGATGGTCAAACTCGCGCTGAACAGCACACTGCTCGCGCAGGGCGTCGCCAACTCGACGATGGTGAGCACCGTCTTCGACGGGATGTCCCGGCACACCCGCGAGGGGTACGCGTTCCAATTGCGTTCGGCCACCGCCGGATTCCGGGAGGCCGTCCGCGAACGCGACCAGCCGTTCGGCGACCACAAACAGTCCCGGCCGGGATCCTGATCTGAGACACGCCTCACGGTTCGGTGCGCGCGGACGCCGCGGCGGCCCGCGCCATGAGCAGGTTGCGTTCACGCCGCGTGGGTGCGGTGGCCGCGGCGTCCTCGAGGATCCGGGCCGCCTCCTCGTAGCGGCCGAGGCGCTCGAGAACTTCGCCTCGCACCGCGCCGTACAGATGGAGACGGGCCAGCCGGGGATCGTCCCGCACCGCGTCGAGGGCGGCCAGCGCCGCGTCCGGACCGTCCGAATGCAGCAGCGCCACCGCGCGATTGAGCTCCACCACCGGCGACGGCGCCACCTGCGCCAACGCGTCGTACAGTGCGACGATCGCCTCCCAGTCGGTGTCCTCGAACCGAGACGCCCGGGCATGACACCCGGCGATCGCGGCCTGCAGCGAATAGGGGCCGAGCGGGCGGCCCAGCGCGACGGCCCGCTCCAGCGCGGCGTTCCCGTGCCTGAGCAGGATGCGGTCCCACCGCGACCGGTCCTGATCCTGCAACAGGATCGGCTCACCGCCCGGGCCCAGCCGGGCGGCGAACCGCGACGCCTGCAACTCGGTCAGCGCCACCAGTCCGTGCACTTCGGGCTCGTCCGGCAGCAGTCCGGCGAGGACCCGGGCGAGCCGCATCGCCTCGGCGGCCAGGTCACGTCGTATCCAGTCCTCACCCGACGTGGCCGAGTAGCCCTCGTTGAACACCAGATAGACCACCTCGAGCACCGCCGACAGTCGCGCCGGAAGTTCCTCGCGCGACGGCACCTCGAACGGCACCTTCGCCTCCGACAGCGTCCGCTTGGCCCTGCTGATCCGCTGCCCCATCGTCGCCGACGGCACCAGGAACGCCCGGGCGATCTCGTCCGTCCGGAGCCCGCCCACCAGCCGGAGGGTCAACGCCACCCGCGACTCCCGGGGAAGCACCGGATGACACGCCACGAACACCAGCGCCAGCAGGTCGTCCTCCACACCCTCGACCGCGTCCGGCGCGGGCATCGCGCTCGGCTGCTGCGCCGACGGGTCGACGGCGATCTGCGTGTACTTCGACTGCTGCGACCGCTCCCGGCGAATCCGGTCGATCGCCTTGTGCTTCGCGGTCGCCGTCAGCCACGCACCCGGATTGTCGGGGACACCGTCCCGCGGCCACTGCTCCAGCGCCAGCACGAACGCGTCCTGCGCGATCTCCTCGGCAGTGCCGACATCACGGACGAGACGGGTGAGCGACGCGATGAGCCGCGGCGACTCCATCCGCCACACCGCCTCGACCGTGCGCCGCGCGTCCATGTCAGCGGTCGGGGTGCTGCTCGCGGATCCGCGCCGCGAGCGCCTCTTCCCGCTCCCGCAACTCCGGCGTGAACTCGTCCCCGAAGTCGTCCGACTCGAAGATCGGCCGCACCTCGATCAGCTGACGCATTCCGGTGCCGGGGTCGGCGGGGCACTTCTTCACCCACTCGATCGCCTCCTCGAGGGACCGCACCTCCCAGATCCAGAAGCCGGCGACGATCTCCTTCGACTCCGTGAACGGGCCGTCGACCACCGACGTCGTCCCGCCCTCGAACACCACCCGCGCCCCGGCGCTCGTCGGCTTCAGACCCTGCCCGTCAAGCATGATCCCGGCGTTCACCAGGTCCTCGTTGTACGCGCTCATCGCGGCGAGCATCGCCTCCGTCGGGGCGATCTTGTCTTCGTCGGCTCCGGCACCCTCGATCATCACCATGACCCGCATGATTTCCTCCTCGATTGTGGTCGGTCCCGGCTTCTGCCTGGACTCACACGGTACGTCGAACGGCGGGCTCCGATTTCGACATCAGCCGTGAGTACTTGTTAACCGCCGGCGGTTAACAAGTACTCACGGGGGGCGATTGCAACACGATGCAACGCTTGCCGCCCAGCTCCGACCGGCGTGTGCTGTATGTCACATACCGAGCGAAGGAGAGGTACATGACACAGACGGTCCAGCCGACTGAGGCGCAGACGACCCTGACCCCCCAGGAGCGCGTCGACCTGTGGTTGGCGAGCTTCGAGTCCGCTCTCGCCGCTCGCGACGTCGATCGTGCCGCGGGCATGTTCGCCGTCGACAGTTTCTGGCGGGACCTGGTGGCGTTCACCTGGAACCTCAAGACGGTGGAGGGACGCGACGCCGTCGCCGCGATGCTGCACGCACGCCTCGACGACACCGATCCGACGAACTTCCGCACCACCGAGACACCGGACGAGGCCGACGGCGTCACGTCTGCGTGGATCGAATTCGAGACCGCGACGGGCCGGGGCAAGGGGCACCTGCGGCTGAAGGACGACGAGGCGTGGACGTTCCTCACCACCATGCAGGAATTGAAGGGCCACGAGGAACGCCGAGGACGGAACCGCGTCAAGGGCGCCGTCCACGGTTCCGGCGGCGACACCCAGAGCTGGGCGGAGAAGCGGGAGATCGAGGAGCGGGAACTCGGCTACACCCGTCAGCCGTACGTCCTCGTGATCGGCGGCGGCCAGGGCGGCATCGCGCTCGGAGCGCGGCTACGCCAACTCGGGGTCCCGGCCATCGTCGTCGACAAGAACGAACGCCCCGGCGACCAGTGGCGCAACCGGTACAAGTCACTGTGCCTGCACGACCCGGTCTGGTACGACCACCTGCCCTACATGCCGTTCCCGGACAACTGGCCGGTGTTCGCGCCGAAGGACAAGATCGGCGACTGGCTCGAGATGTACACGAAGGTGATGGAGATTCCGTACTGGGCGTCCACCACGTGCACGTCCGCGACGTTCGACGAAGAGACGAAGGAGTGGACCGTCGTCCTCGACCGCGACGGCGAAGAGGTAGTGCTGCACCCGAAGCAGTTGGTGCTCGCCACCGGCATGTCGGGCAAACCGAACGTTCCGACGTTCCCCGGCCAGGACGTCTTCCGCGGCGAGCAGCATCACTCGAGCCGGCACCCCGGCCCGGACGCCTACGTCGGGAAGCGCGTCGTCGTCGTCGGAGCCAACAACTCGGCGCACGACATCTGCAAGGCGCTCTTCGAGACCGGCGCCGACGTGACGATGCTGCAGCGGTCGTCCACGCACATCGTGAAGTCGGATTCGCTGATGGACCTCGGCCTCGGCGACCTCTACTCGGAGCGCGCGCTCGCGGCGGGCATGACGACGGAGAAGGCCGACCTCACGTTCGCGTCGCTGCCGTACAAGATCATGCACGAGTTCCAGATCCCGGTGTATCAGAAGATCGCCGAACGGGACAAAGACTTCTACGCGCGACTCGAAAAGGCCGGTTTCAAGCTCGATTTCGGTGACGACGGGTCCGGTCTGTTCATGAAGTACCTGCGCCGCGGATCCGGCTACTACATCGACGTCGGTGCATCCGAACTCGTCGCGGACGGCAGCATCCACCTCGTGTCCGGACAGGTCGACCACCTCAGCGAGGACGCCGTAGTCCTCACCGACGGCACCGAATTGCCCGCCGACCTCGTCGTCTACGCCACCGGCTACGGGTCGATGAACGGCTGGGCCGCCGACCTCATGGGCCAGGACGTGGCCGACAAGGTCGGAAAGTGCTGGGGTCTCGGCTCCGACACCACCAAGGACCCCGGGCCGTGGGAGGGCGAACAGCGCAACATGTGGAAGCCCACCCAGCAGGAAGCGCTGTGGTTCCACGGCGGCAACCTGCACCAGTCGCGGCACTACTCGCTGTACCTCGCCCTGCAACTCAAGGCGCGGCACGAGGAGATCCCGACACCCGTCTACGGGCTGCAGGAGGTGCATCACCTCAGCTGATCGGTCCCGACGAACCGCGGGCGCCTCGTATCGTGCGGGGCGCCCGCATGCGCATTGTGCGCGACCAAAACCGGTGTGCGGCGGATCGTTACCTCGCCTCGAGGACCCCGGTCATCTGTTTGACGATCTTGGCCGCGAGCACCTCGAACGCGAGGCGGGCGGCGGGGTCCGCGAATCGCGCCAGACCGGTGAATTCGAGATGCGCGCGGTAGGTGATCGACGTCGAGGCGTCGTCCACCTTCTCGAACGACAGGTCGTCCGACGTGATCGCGGCTCCGTTGCGACCCGCGAAGACGACGTGATCGGGGTCGTCGCGGGTCATGCGATAGGTGAGTTCGGTGGTGCGCCCGAAGAACGACGACACGTTGTGCCATTCGGTGCCCACCGCCACCGGACCGGGGGTGGTCTGCTCGCACTTCTCGGTCCCGGGATCCCAGGCCGTGGTGTTCGCGAAGTCACGCAGGTATGCGACGACTTCCCCGAGCGGTGAGGCGACGGTGAACGTTCTGCTGACGTCGGCCACGCGGGCCTCCTATGCGCAGTCGCGGCAGATCAGCTGCCCGCCCTCTTCGGACGCGAGACGCGAACGATGATGGACCAGGAAGCAACTGCTACAGGTGAATTCGTCGGCCCTCTTCGGAATGACGCGGACGGTGAGTTCCTCACCGGACAGGTCGGCGCCGGGCAGTTCGAAGGACTCCGCCGTGTCGGTCTCCTCGACGTCGACGACGGACGACTGCGAGTCGTTCCTCCGTGTCTTCAGTTCTTCGAGCGAGTCCGCGGCGAGTTCGTCGTCGACGGTAACCCGTGGTGCGTCGTAGTCGGTTGCCATGACTTCCTCCCTTTGGCTCATGTTCCCCGTGTCGTGAAATTCCACACTTGCGGGGCACGGTTGCTAGACAACGCACCGATCCCGCGTTTTGTTCCCGGGCGGCCACAGCTAGCTCTGTGATTGCGGGATGCCCGTTCCGGGTACCACTCAATCAGCCGATCGGAAGGTGGTCTGTCGATGACGAGTGCGCGTGACGAGCACGGCAATCCCGTGCCCGACCCGGAGCCGGTGCCGCCGTCACCGGGCCCTCCTCCCGTGCCGCCGACGCCGACACCGCCGCACCCGTTTCCGCCGGAGCCGGGTCCGGAACCCGCACCGCCCGAGCCGGGACCGCAGCCGGGGCCGCCGGGGCCGACGCCACCCCCGGGGCCGCCGATTCCCGAGCCGACTCCCCCGTTTCCGCCACAGATGCACAGCCGCTGACAAATCCCTGTAGGTTAGCCTTACCTACAGGGAGGTAGTGGATGCGAACGCTCAACCGTCGCAGGTTCCTGACCGTGAGCGCCGGGATCGGTATGGCCGCCGTCGCCGCAGCGTGCTCGTCCGGAACCGAAGCCGGCGCCGAAGGCGACACCCGGACGGTGACGCACAAGAAGGGAACGACCGAAGTCCCGGGCGACCCTCAGCGGATCGTCACCGTCGGCTACTCCGACCAGGACACGCTGCTCGCATTCGGACGAACCCCGGTCGGCGTCACCGACTGGTACGGCGACTATCCGGACGCCACCTGGCCCTGGGCCCAGGACGCGCTCGGCGGGGCGCACCCCGAAGTCTTCAACCGCGGACAGTTCACCGGTGAGGCGAACTTCGCGTACGAGGAGATCGCGAAACTCGGCCCCGACCTGATCCTCGCGCTGTACATCGACGTCGACGACGACGCGTATCAGCGACTCTCGGCCATCGCGCCCACCGTGACGACGTCGCCGGACTACCCCGATTTCGGCATGCCGTGGCAGGACGCCGTCCGCATGGTCGGCACCACCCTCGGCGAGGACCGGAAGGCAGATGAACTCGTCGCCGACGTCGACGACCTGATGGCGCAGCAGCGCGCCGCCCACCCCGAATTCGAGGGCAAGACGGTCGCGGTGGCCGAACTGGGCGACGCCGGGTCGTTCTACGTTCGCTCCCCGAACGATCCGCGCTCACGCCTGATGACGTCGCTGGGGTTCGTCGTCCCGGAACAGATCACGCAGCTCGCGGGCGACCAGGACGCGTTCACCATCAGTAAGGAACAGCTGAACATCCTCGACGTCGACGTCCTCGTCTGGAACGTGGGCAGCAGTCCCGGCGCCGAAGCGCAGATCACCGCGGACCCCGTCTATCAGTCGCTGCCGGTGGCGAAGGCCGGACGGGCCGTGTTCGTCGACGACCCCACCGTCTCCGGCGCTCTCACCTGGGGCACCGTCCTCAGCCTCCCCTACGCCGTCGACGCCCTCGTGCCGAAACTGGCGGAGGCCGCCGCCGAACCGGCCTGACCGCTCAGTCCGACTCGTCTTCGAGGCGGGTGAGCGCGACCAGCGTCCGGACCCCGTGCACCATGGCGCGTTCGTCGAGGTTGAACCCCGGTTGATGCAGCTCCTGGGGTGTGCCGATGCCGTCCCACACGCCGAGCCTGGCCATCGCGCCCGGGACCTTCTCGAGGTACCAGGCGAAGTCCTCGCCGCCGCTGGACTGGTGGGCCTCGCCGAGGTGGTCGAAGCCGACGACCGATTCGATCGCCTCCCGCAGATCGGCGGTGCAGTCGGGATCGTTGACGACGGGCGGGACACCCTGCCGGTAGGAGAGCTCGTACCGCACGTTGTACGGGGCGAGCAGGTGGCAGATCGAGTCCGTGACCAGCGGTTCGAGCGAGGCCCACGTCTCGCGGGACGCGCTGCGCAGGGTGCCGACCAGTTCACCCGACTCGGGCACGGAGTTCGCGACCTGCCCGGCGGCCACCTTGCCCCAGGTGAGGACGGTCGCGGTGCGGGCGTCGATGCGGCGGTCGAGCACGGACGCGAGCCCCGTCACCAGGACGGCGGCGGCGTGAATCAGATCGCCGGTCAGGTGCGGTCGCGCGGTGTGCCCGCCCGACGACCACAACCGCACGGTGACGGCGTCGTTGGACGAGGTGATCGGCCCGGTCCGGGTGGCGAGCTTGCCGACTTCGAGGTGCGGGTCGCAGTGCAGCGCGAAGATCTTCGACACCCCGTCGAGTGCGCCTGCGGCGATCGTGTCGACGGAGCCGCCGGGTGTCGTCTCCTCGGCGGGCTGGAAGATGAGCCGCACCCGGGTCGGCGGCGGGTACTTCACGAGGACCGACGCCGCCCCCATCAGCATCGTGGTGTGCGCGTCGTGACCGCACGCGTGCGACACCCCGGGGACCGTCGACTCGAACGGCAGTCCGGTCGTCTCGGCGACCGGCAGTGCGTCGAGGTCGGCGCGCAGTGCGACGCGCTCGCCGGTTTCCGGGCCGAGGTCGCACCACAGGCCGGTGCCGCCGGGCAACATGACGGGGTCGAGTCCGAGACCGATGAGGTGGTTACGCACGATTCCGGTGGTCCGGCGTTCCTCGAACGACAACTCCGGATGCGCGTGCAGATCCCGGCGCCACGCGATCAGCTTCTTCTCGTCGAGCTCCGTCGACTCCGTCCACGTCATGTCGGCGGTGTCGCCGCGATCCCACAGCCTGGCGCTCCAATACCGCCGGGTCCGGCGACCACCGATCGAGGTCGGACCCGTCTGCGGCGGCGCGGGCGGGGCCTCCACCTCGGGGAGGTGCTCGGTGCGGCCCGCCGTCTCCGCGAGCAGCAGGTCGACGACGTCGGTGAGCCGGCCTCGGCGTGCGAGCGCGTGCCGCTGCCGCGCCGCGGAACTCCCGTGGGCGGACGCCTCGGCGGACAACTCCAGCACGGTGTCCCAGTCGCCGGCCTGCTCGAGCTGCGGTCGCAGCGAGTTCACGAAGTCGCCGACGAGGTCCGCCGCGGGACGCGCCTGCGGAAACCGCACGTCGACGAGATCCCCCTCCAACCCCGACCGCGCCGCCCGCCACAACGCCGCCCGCGTCAGTGTCGGGACCACCTCGACGCCCTTCGTCCCGGCGCGCAGACCCTCCACCTCACGTTCGACGAGCGCCCGGAACAGGGCCGCGACGAGCACGACCGTGTCCAGCCGCGGGCAGCTGTCGCACACCCGCAGCTCCAGGGTTGGCAGCTTCACCGACGGCCGGACGTCGAAATACGCCATGCCGGGATCGCTGATCACCCCGCTCGCGACCAGGTCGTCGATCAGTGCGCCGTACTCGGCGGCCGACGAGACGGGCGCGGCCGGACCGGTACTGGGCCAGCGCAACCACAGCAGCGTCCGCGCGCTGGCATAACCGGTGTCTGCACCGTCGGACCGGAACGGTGAACTCGCGCTGAGCGCCAGCAGGACGGGCATGTGTGGGGCGACGCGGTGCGCGACCTGCACGGCCTCGTCACGGTCGGGGAGGTCGACGTGAACCTGGGTGCCGCAGATCAGCTGCTCGCGGGCGAGCATCTGGTAGTCCGCGAGCATGCGCCGGTAGCGCTGCGTCCCCGTCACGTGCATTTCGGCGGGCAGCGCCAGCGGCATCGAACCGGCGGCCGCCACCCCGATCCCGAGTCCTTCGGCCGCGTCGATCAGCACCGTCCGGTGCCGCTCCAGATCGCTGCGCAGGCCGTCGAGGTCGGCGTACACACCGCTGTTGACCTCGACGACGCACTGCTGGAGTTCGTCGACGTACACATCGTCGGGAAGTCGTGCCAGCAATTCCGGCGCGCGGGTGGTCAGGCGCCGGGTCTTGCGATCGATGAGATGGAATTCCTCTTCGACCCCCACTTTCCGTGGGTCGCTGACGAGCACGATGGGCCTCTATTTCCCTGTGGCACCCTCGGAATGGTCGAAGAACGCCCAGGCGCCGTCCGGGGGATCGTTCACATCGTTGTTCGCCATGGTCGATGGGTTCCCCGCCCGTCGGGGTCTGAACCATCGGATCGACTATCCCGTCCCGTCACCCATTACCGCGCCCTCGCGCCGTGGGTCCGCGCCGCCGACCCACCCCGAGTCCTGACGCTGCAGCGCACTGAGCCCACTGGACTGCGGCGCGACCGATACCTGGTGACCCATCGCCCGCAGTTGCACGATCAAGGGGTCGGCGGCACCGTCGTTGACCGCGTCGATGTTCGGATGCTCTCCGCCGACGCCGGTGACCGGGGTGTTGGCCGCCCCGAAGTCGACCGCCGACACGGCCTGCTGCGGGTTCAGGCCCCAATCCAGCATTCCCACGAGCGTTTTCACGACGAACTGGATGATCACCGAACCGCCCGGCGACCCGGTCGCGAACTGGACGTCGCCGCGTGAGCCGTCGCTGCCGCGGTCGAAGACGAGCGTCGGCGCCATCGAACTCCGCGGCCGCTTACCCGGTTCGACGCGGTTGGCGAGGGGTGCCCCGTCGGGGCCGACCGGCTGGGCCGAGAAGTCGGTGAGCTGATTGTTGAGCACGAATCCGTCCGTCATGTGGAACGAGCCGAACGCCGATTCCACCGTCGTCGTCATCGATGCGACGTTGCCGTACTTGTCGGCGATCGAGATGTGGCTGGTGCCGTGTTCCTTGTCCTGTGGCTGCACACCGAGCGGAACGGGCCCGAAGTTGCCGGGTTGCGCGGTGCCCATGCTCTTGCCCGGGTCGATGAGGCCGGCCCGCTGCTTCAGGTAGTCCTCGTTCAGCAGTGTGTCGAGGGAATTGCCGGGCAGCGGAACGAAATCGGAGTCCGCGACGTACTTGTCCCGGTCGGCGTACGCCAGTCGCTCGGCCTCGGAGATGAGGTGCACGGCCTCCGCCGTCGGCTTTCCGCCGTTGTCGTCGAGGTTCGTCGGCCCGTACTGCGACAGGTCGAAGTTCTCCAGGATGCCGAGCGTCGCCGCGACCGCGGTGCCGCCGGACGACGGGTTCGGCATGCCGCAGATCTCGTGGTCCCGGTACGGCGTGCACACCGGTGTCCGCTTCTTCGCCTGGTAGTTGGCGAGGTCGTCGAGGGTCATCTGGCCGGGGGTGCGGCCGCCCGATGCGGTCGCCGTCGCGTCGACGATGCCCTGGGCGATGGCCCCGGTGTAGAAGGCGTCCGCGCCGCCCGCGGCGATCGCACCGAGCGTCTTGGCCATGGCCGGGTTCGTCAGCTTCGTCCCGGCCGGCTTCGGGCTGCCGTCGGGGTTCAGGAAATACGCCTTCGACGGCTCGTCGACGGCCAGGTCGGGCGCGGACTCGGCGATCTGCCCGGCCATCCGCGGGCTGATCTCGAGCCCCTGGTCTGCGAGGGAGATGGCGGGGTCGAACAGTTCCCGCCACGCGTCCCGCCCGTGGTCGCGGTGCGCCATCTCGAGCATCCGCAGGACACCGGGGACGCCGATGGACCGTCCGCTCGCGCGGGCGTCGGGCTTTGGTTCGGTGCGGTCGGTGTCGCTGATCCAGCGGAGGTAGTTCTCCGTCGCGGCCATCGGCGCGACCTCCCGCCCGTCGTACGCCTCGACACTGTTCTGCCCGGCGTCGTAATAGAGCAGGAACGCGCCGCCGCCGATTCCGGAGGACTGCGGTTCGACGAGACCGAGAACGGTCTGGGCCACGATCAGCGCGTCGGCGGCCGTCCCGCCGTCCCGCAGCACCTCGCACGCGGCCTGCGTCGACACCGGATTGGCGGTGGAGACCGCATACGACGCCGTGGTCACGGGTGTCATCCCGGATCGGTACACGGTGGCGATCTCGGGGTTGGTCGCCAGGTTCTGGGTGGTCGGCGCCGGGCCGGGAGGCGGCGGCGCCTTGGAAACCGGGGTGCCGTTCGGAACGTCCGCGCACGTGGCCGCCGGATCGCTCTGCGGTTCCTCGTCCGACGAGCACGCGGCCAGCACCCCGACGCAGAGAGCCGCGGCCAACGAGGCCCGAAATACTGTTCCGATTCCCGTCACAGGACCCATCAACGAACCCTAACAGCGGGAATCCGGCGACAACCGGCTAAAGGCGAGGTCCGAAGTGCCGGGTAAGGATTCGGTAGCCGAGTTCGTGAAGGTGGTGATGCTCGGGCCAGCGGTCGCGGGTCCACGCCGGGTCGGTGTGGGCGGCAGTGATCGCGGCGGTCGTGGATGCGTGCAGATCGAACTCGAGGTCCCGGCGGAGTTCGGCGACGGCACCCGGTTCCCGGGCGTCGCCGAGCCGCCCGATCGTCGCGGCCACCTGGTCGTCCGCGTCGCTCAGGATCCGCCGGTACGAACCGGGGAGTACGGTCCACAGCACCACCAGCGCCACCGCGACGCCGAGCACGGTCTCGACGAGCCGGTCGCGGGACACCGTCATCAGGTCCACGTGCGTGCCGCGGCTACCGAGCACCAGGGCGAGCGGGGTGATGAACACCATCGCCAGCCCGTAATTGCGGACGAGGAACGCCTCGATCCCCGCCATCAGACCCGCCACCACGAGCACCAGCACCGCCGCAGGCAGGTCGAACGACGACAGCATGGCGAGCACGACCAGTCCGAGCACCGTTCCGAAGAACCGGTGCATCCCGCGGTACGTCCCCAGCACCCGGTCCGGTCCCTGGTGCAGGATCATCGCCGCGGTGATCACCGCCCAATCGGGCCTGCCGACGCCGAACCCCAGCGCCAGGAGACCGGCCGCGGGGCACGCGACCAGCAGTCGCGCGACGATCGTCCAGGACCGGCCCCGCAGATGCGAGGCCCTGCGGAGCCGGTAGCGGATCGACGGCCGCGGCAGCGGGACCCGCGGCCGCAGGTCGTCGTCGTCCGACGCGTGGTCCGCGTCGACACCGTCCACGGTCGCCGCACACCGCAGGTGCGCCGCACGCAACGTGCGGGTCAGCGGATGGTCACGGCCGACGAGGGCGGCGTCGTGGAGGCATTGCCAGGCGGCGTGCAGCGACCGCACCGCGTCCCGGCGGGAACCGGGCGACGACGGGTCGGAGAGTGCGGTGTCGACTGCGGCGACCGCGGTCGCGACCGCGGCACGCTCGGGGGTGCGGGGACGAACGATCAGCCCCGACATCGACACGAGCAACGCCGACACCGCCCCGGCCGCCGCCCAGGCCGTCACCTCCGCCACGGAGACACCGAGCGCGGGCAGCGCTGACGAGATCTCCACGGTGAGCAGCGGAAGGAAGGCGCCCGGAGCGCCGAGTCGCAGTCCGTCGACGACGAAGGCGCAGACGGCGACGACCACGGTCATCGCGAGGACGAGCGCCATCCCCCACAGCGCGGACCCGCCCGCCGCGGTCGCGTGGTGCACGAGCCCGCCGACCGCCGCGCCCACCCCGGCCAGCAGCACCATCACGGCGGCGGCGATCGACACCACCCGCCACCGCACCCGGTACGCCCGGCCCTCGCCGTAGACGACGGCGAACGCACCCAAGGTGGCGGTCGCCGCGACAGCCGAATGTCCGAGCGCGACCCCCGCCAGCGCGGGCAGACCCACGGCGACGCCGGCACGGACCACGCCCGGCCAGCGTCGGCCCAGCTTGGGCACGCCCAGAAGCAGCGACCGTGCCGGGGCCGGCGCAGGGATCGGCACACCGTGATCCCGCGATCCGGTTCCCTGATCCTGCGCACCTACCGACACGACCACTCACCCTACGAGCGGTCGTGTCACTCGAAACAGTCGATGAGGTGCATCTCACGTGCGGTGCGCGGCTCCGATCAGCTGTGTGGGCGGTGGAGCGGGCGCCCGTACTCGGCGGCGAGCAGGCCGAGGGCGGCGGCGCCGGCGAGCAACCCGAAGTCGCGCAGTGCGACGTCGTAGTAGCCGGACAGCGTGAGCAGGTTGACGATGATCCCGGCCAGCCAGGCGACGACGACCCAGGCGCCGATCCGCGGTGCCACGGCGACGAGGATTCCGGCGATCACTTCGATCACGCCGACGACGTACATGCCCTGCTGCGCGGTTCCCGGCAGGATGTCGTCGATCCACGGCGCCAGATACTGGGGCCAGTCGGTGAGCCAGTTCGTGAACTTGTCGAGCCCGAACAGGATCGGTGCCACCGTGAAGACCGTGCGCAGCACGAGGAAGGCCTGGTAGCCGGGTTCGGACAGGGTGTGCGAACCGTGGCTGACCTGGTGGGGTGTGTTGGTAGCCATGATGACTCCTTCTAAAAACTATGTTCTTTGACTATAGAATTCGGTGCGCAATTTAGTCAACGATTCTGGGTTTTACAATGGGGTTCATGGATGCCACACCACGCTCGGACGTCTCGGCCGTCTCCGCCCTCGGCGAGCCGGTCCGCAGGCAGGTGTACGACCACGTGCGCACGCAGCCGTCCCCGGTCAGCCGCGACGACGTCGCCGAGGCGCTGGGACTCGCACGTTCGACGTCCGCGTTCCATCTCGAGAAACTGGCCGACGAGGGACTGCTGGCGGTCGAGTTCGCGCGGCGCGGCGGGCGCTCGGGACCGGGCGCGGGTCGACCCGCCAAGCTCTACCGGCGGTCCGACCGCGAGTTCGCGGTGCACCTCCCCGAACGTGCGTACGCGCTCGCCGGCGAGCTGTTCGCGCGGGCGATCGAAGACGCCGACGCGACCGGTGCCTCACCGCGCGACGCCCTGTCCGCGCGGGCCCGCGACTTCGGGCGTGGCCTCGGCGCCGACGTCGGCTGCTCGGACGACGACCTGGTCGCGGCGCTCGCGGAGTGCGGTTACGAACCGCGCAGCAGCGACGGGACCATCGTCCTGGTCAACTGCCCGTTCCACGCGCTCGCCCGGCAGCACACCGACATGGTGTGCGGGATGAACCTCGCACTGTTGTCCGGGCTGCTCGACGGCGCGGGTTGCGAGGGCCGCCACGCGACACTGGCCCCGGCCGAGGGGTACTGCTGCGTCCGGATCGACCCCCCACGTGAGTGACAAAGTGTCCCCCGGGACGCTTTGCCACTCACCTGGGAGGGGCGCTCACCTGGGGGGTGGTCGCTCACGCGGGATTGGTGCCGACGACGACGGTGGCGCCCACGTCTTCGGACGTCTCGATCCGGGTGGTGAGCCCGGCCGCCGCGAACGCGTCGGCGGTGAGCGGGGCCTGACTCGCGCTGGTCTCGATCAGCAGGTGACCGCCCGGCGCGAGCCAGTCGCGCGCCCCGGCGGTGACGCGCCGCTGGATGTCGAGTCCGTCGGCGCCGCCGTCGAGTGAGACCCGCGGCTCGTGGAACCGGGCCTCGGGCGGCATCAACCTGATCGCATCGGTGGGCACATAGGGGGCGTTTGCGACCAGGACGTCGATGCGTCCCCTCAGCGCGGGGGGCAACGGTGCGTACAGGTCGCCCTCGAACACCCGGGCCGGTTCGGCGAGGTTGCGCCGCGCGCACCGGACCGCGGCGGGGTCGATGTCGACCGCGTACAACTCGATGCCGTCGAGGGTATCGGCGAGCGCGGCGCCCACCGCGCCCGAACCGCAGCACAGGTCGACCACGACCGCGTGCGGGCACGCGAGGGCGGCGGCCTGCTCGACGAGGAACGCGGTGCGACGCCGCGGCACGAACACCCGCGGATCGACCTCGATCCGGAGCCCGCAGAATTCGGCCCAGCCGAGGACGTGTTCGAGGGGGACGCCTGCGACGCGGCGGTCCAGCATCGAGGCGAGTTCGTCCGACGTCCGGGCGGCGGAGACGATCAGGCGCGCCTCGTCCTCGGCGAACACACAACCGGCGGCGCGCAGCCTCGTGACGAGGACGAATTCGAGGGACGGGGAGAGGGAAACTGACATGGGAGAGCCTTTCGGAATGCCGATGGGCGCTCTCCCGGTCACCTTATGTCGGTACGACCGCGCGGTCGCGAAGTGAGAGCACCCGACCTGAACGAACGGACACGGTTCTCACCTCCTCGATACGGATCCTGCTCGGAGTCGCAACACTACCGACAGCGGTGGTCGCCGGGAAGCCGAACAGCCGGAATCGGCATACACCGGAGCACCGGTGGGTATCCCCTTGGCGTGCCGAGCTGACCAGGTGGATCGGTCGTCGACGCGAAGCTCAGACCGCTCCATCCGCATCGTGACGGCGGATACAATCGAGGTTTCCGCGCTATGTACGGCGGATCTCGGATAGGACCTCGTATGGCCGATCAGGCGAAGCTCCTCGACTATCTGAAACGAGTCACCGCGGACCTTTATCAGGCGCGGGAGAAGCTCCGTGAGGTCGAGGGCGTGAGCCGCGAACCGATCGCCGTCATCGGCATGGGCTGCCGGTTCCCCGGCGGTGTGCGTTCGCCGCGGGACCTGTGGCGGCTGGTCGAATCAGGTTCCGACACCGTCGCGGGGTTCCCCGAGGACCGCGGCTGGGGCCTGGCGGACCTCTACGACCCGAAGGCCGAGCAGGCCGGTAAGACGTACACGGTGCAGGGCAGTTTCCTCGACGACCCCGCCGGGTTCGACCCCGAGGTCTTCGGCATCTCGCCGCGCGAGGCGCTGGCGATGGACCCGCAACAACGCCTTCTCCTGGAGACGAGTTGGGAGACGTTCGAGCACGCCGGCATCGACCCGCGGTCGGTGCACGGCAGGCAGGTCGGCGTCTTCACCGGGCTGTCCGGCATCGACTACGCGGCGCGGGCGGGCGGCATGCCGCCCGAGGATCTGGAGGGCTACTTCATCACCGGCAACGCGATGAGCGTTGCGTCCGGCCGGGTGGCGTACAGCTTCGGACTGAACGGACCCGCGATCACGGTGGACACCGCGTGCTCGTCGTCGTTGGTGTCCATCCACCTCGCCATGCAGGCGCTGCGCAGCGGCGAATGCGAACTGGCGCTGGCGGGCGGTGCGACGGTCATGGCGACCCCGGCGGTGTTCGTGGAGTTCAGCCGTCAGCGCGGACTGGCCCGCGACGGGCGGTGCAAGGCGTTCTCCGCCGCGGCGGACGGCACGGCGTGGGGCGAGGGCGCGGGGATGGTCGCGCTGGAACGGCTGTCCGACGCCGAACGCAAGGGTCGCCGGATCCTGGCCGTCATCCGGGGCAGCGCGGTGAACCAGGACGGCGCCAGCAACGGACTGACCGCGCCGAACCGGCAGGCGCAGGAGCGGGTGATCGCGCAGGCACTGGCGAATGCGGGGCTCGGTCCCGGCGACGTCGACGTGGTCGAGGCGCACGGCACGGGCACGAAACTGGGTGACCCGATCGAGGCGTCCGCCCTCCTGGCCGGCTACGGCCGCGAGCGCCCCGCCGACCGGCCGCTGTGGCTCGGCTCGGTGAAGTCGAATCTCGGGCACACCCAGGCGGCCGCGGGTGTCGCCGGGGTGATCAAGATGATCATGGCGATGCGGAACGGCGTCCTGCCGAAGACCCTGCACGTCGACCGGCCGACCCCGCACGTCGACTGGTCGGCCGGTGCGGTGTCGCTGCTCACCGAGAACCGGGAGTGGCCGGAATCCGACCGTCCCCGCCGGGCCGCGGTCTCGTCGTTCGGCATCAGCGGCACCAACGCCCACGTGGTGCTGGAAGAGGCGCCGCCGATCGAGCCTTCGGACGCCGAACCGCCCCGCCCGTCAGACGAAGTCGTCGCCTGGTTCGTGTCGGGACACACCGAACCCGCACTGCGCGCGCAGGCCGAGCGGCTCCGCGAGTACGTCAGCGGCCACCCCGATCTGACGCCCGCCGCGGTGGCCAGCGCCCTGCTGGGTTCCCGTGCCACGTTCGACCACCGCGCCGCCGTGATCGGCGCACAGCCCCACGCCCTGCTGAACGGCCTCGACGCGCTCAGCCGCGGCGCGCCCAGCGCCGACGTGGTCACCGGTGTGGCGCTGGAGGCCGGAGACCGGCCGGTGTTCGTCTTCCCCGGCCAGGGTTCGCAGTGGGTGGGCATGGCCACCGAACTGCTGGACACGTCACCGGTGTTCGCCGACACCGTGCGGGAGTGCGCCGAGGCGCTGGCCCCGTACACCAACTTCTCGCTGCTGGACGTGCTGCGCGACCGCGATCCCGCAGCGCTCGACCGGGTCGACGTCGTGCAACCGGCGCTGTTCGCGATGATGGTCGGGCTCACCGGACTGTGGCGATCGCACGGCGTCGAACCCGCGGCGGTGGTCGGGCATTCACAGGGCGAGATCGCGGCCGCGTATGTCGCGGGGGCGCTGAGCCTGTCCGACGCGGCGCTCGTCGTCGCGGCCCGCAGCCGGGTGATCGGCGCGTCGGCCAAGCGGGGCGGCGGGATGGCGTCGGTGACGCTGCCCGCGGACCTCGTGCGGGAGAAGATCCAGCCCTGGGCCGGGGCCGTCGAGGTGGCGGCGATCAACGGTCCGTCCGCGACGGTGATCTCCGGCCCCGTCGACGCCCTCGACCTGCTGATCGCACAGTTGCAGGGCGACGGCGTCCAGGCCCGGCGGATCGCGGTGGAATACGCGTCGCACTGCGCCGACGTCTCCGTACTGCGGGAGCCGATTCTCGACGTCCTCGCGTCGATCACCCCCCGCCGGTCGCGGATTCCGTTCTACTCGTCGGTCACCGGTGGCGTGCTGGACGGCACCGCGCTGGACGCCGACTACTGGTACCGGAATCTGCGCCGGACCGTCCGGTTCGAGCAGGCGACGAGATCGCTGGCCGCGGACGGGTACCGGTTGTTCGTCGAGTCGTGCAGCCACCCCGTCCTCACGGTGGCGTTGCAGGAAACCCTCGACGCGGCGGGCGTCGCAGGCCGCGCCATCGGCACCATCCGCCGCGACCGCGCGGGGCTCCGGCAGTTCACCGCCGCGCTCGCCGAGGCGCAGGTCCACGGACTGCACGTCGAGTGGGACCGGGTGGGCTGGGCCCGGCACGACGACCGGCAGCAGTGGGTGGATCTCCCCACGTACGCCTTCCAGCATCGCCGCTATTGGCTGGAGAGCCCGGTTCCGCAGGGCGATTTCGCGTCCACGGGCATGGAGTCGGGCGGGCACCCGATGCTCGCCGCGTCGGTCGAACTCGGCGACGGCCGGGGCGCCGTGTTCACGGGTCTGCTGTCGCCGCAACGCCTTCCCTGGCTGAGCGATCACGGCGTCGAGGGCACCGTCATCCTGCCGGGCACCGCGTTCGTGGAACTCGCCCTGCACGCGGGGAACCGTGTCGGCTGCGGCCGGCTGGAGGAACTCGCCATCGAGGCGCCCCTGGTGATTCCTGCCGAGGGCGAGGTGGCGTTGCAGGTGAGCGTGCTCGCCGACGGCGAGGCGGGCCGGTCGACGGTGTCGGTGCACTCCCGGCCCGCGGATGCCGCGCCGGACACGCCGTGGACGCGGCACGCCACCGGCACGCTCACGGTGGCCGTGGACACCGCCGATTCCCTCGAGCAGCAGTGGCCGCCCGCGGAGGTCACGCCGATCGACGTGCGCGGCCTGTACGACGTGCTCGACGACGCCGGCTACGAGTACGGCCCGGCCTTCCGCGGTCTGAAGGCGGCGTGGCGCCGCGGCGACGACCTGTACGGCGAGGTGCGGCTGAGCGGGGAGGACCCGGCCGCCGCGGTCGCGGGGTACGGGATCCATCCGGCGGTGCTCGACGCGGCGCTGCACCTGATTGCGCTCGGAGCAGCGGACACCGGTATCCGGCTGCCGTTCGCCTGGGACAGGGTGCAACTGCACGCTGTCGGCGCCACCGCCCTGCGCGTGCACGTCAGAACGACCGGACCCGAGCGGTACCGGGTCTCCGCGTACGACGCGGCGGGCAGACCCGTGTTGACCGCCGACTCGCTGGCACTGCGGCCGCTCGGCGACGCGGGTGTGCCCGCCGCCCGGGTCCGCGACAGCCTGTACCGGGTGGAATGGATGCCGGTCGGTGCGTCCAGTACTTCTCCGGCGGACCTGATGCCGCTCGACGAGGTGCTGGCCGGCGGTGACCCGGACGGTCGCGTGCTGTGGCTCGACCGCGCACCCGGCGACGAACCGGACGTACCGGCCCGGTCGCACGCCGCCGCGGAGTCGACGCTGCGGGCGGTCCGGGCCTGGCTCGGCGACGATCGGCTGGCCGAGACCCGCCTGCTGGTCACGACGCGGCTCGCGGTGGCGGTCCGGGACGACGACCCGGTCGACGACGTGTCCGCGGCGCCCGCATGGGGGCTGATCGGCGCGGTGCAGAACGAGCACCCGGACCGCATCACCCTGGTCGACCTGGACGCGGCGGCCGGTGAACTCCCCGATCCCGCGGTGCTGTCCATGGCGTTGGCCTGCAACGAACCTCAGCTGGCCGTCCGGGACGGGGTGCTGCTGGCGCCGATGCTCGCCGCGGTGACGCCCGCGACGGCCGCGCCCGACGAGGGCCCCGCGACGTTCGGCCCGGACGGCACCGTCCTGATCACCGGCGGCACCGGCACCATCGGCAGGCTGATCGCCCGGCATCTCGTCGCGCAGCACGGGGTGCGGCGGCTGGTGCTGACCGGCAGGCGCGTGCTCGACGCCGAGGCGGCGGACGAACTGCGGGCCGAGTTCGCCGAGTCGGGAACGGATGTCGACGCTGTCGCCTGCGACGTGGCCGACCGCGACGCGGTGGCCGCGCTGCTCGCCGGCATTCCCGACCTGTCCGGCGTGATCCACGCCGCCGGCGTGCTCGAGGACGCCACCGCCGCCACGCTGAGCGCGGAGCAGTTGCACGCGGTTCTGCGCCCGAAGGTGGACGGCGGCTGGCATCTGCACGACCTCACGCGGGACCGCGACCTGTCGGCGTTCGTACTGTTCTCCTCGGCGGCGGGTGTGCTCGGCGGCGCGGGACAGGCGAACTATGCGGCGGCGAACGTCTTCCTCGACGCGCTCGCCCAGCACCGCCGCGCCCGCGGGCTGCCCGCGACGTCCATGGCCTGGGGATTGTGGGACCGGCCCAGCGGGATGACGTCCCATCTGAACGCGGCCGACCTGGACCGGTTGCAGCGCAACGGCATCGACACCATCAGCCCCGAGGCGGGGCTGGCGCTGTTCGATGCCGCACTCGCCGTGAACCGGCCGTTGATCGTGCCGGTCCGGCTGTCGACGCGCGCCTCCCGATCCGAGGGCGAATCGCTGCCGCCGATCCTGCGCCGGGTGCTCGGCGTCCGTCGTCGCCGCGCCGCTGCCGCCGATTCCCCGACCGGCCTGGCCGAGGAGTTGCGGGCGCTGGACCCCGGAGAGCGGCACAGCCGGGTGCTCGACATCGTCACCACCCACGTGGCGGCCGTGCTGGGCCACGAAGGCAAGGAGGCGATCGACCCGGAACGTGCCTTCAAGCAACTCGGTTTCGACTCGCTGACCGCGGTGCAACTGCGCAATCAGCTGACGACCGCCACTGGTGTGCGCCTGGCCGCGACGGTGGTGTTCGACCATCCCACCGCGGACGCGCTCACCCAGGAACTGGTGTCCCGCCTGCTCGGGGACGAGGCCGCTCCGCAGCCGGCAGGCCCGGCGCGGGCCCGGCGGGACGACGACCCGATCGTGATCGTCGGGATGGCGTGCCGCTACCCGGGCAAGGTGTACAGCCCGGAGGACCTGTGGCGACTCGTCCGCGACGGCCACAACGCGGTGGGCGAATATCCCCACAACCGGGGCTGGAATCTCGACGAGGTGTACGACCCCGACCCGAACCGGCCCGGCACCACCTACATGAAGGAGGGCGGGTTCCTCTACGACGCAGACGAATTCGATGCCGCGTTCTTCGGCATCAGCCCGCGCGAGGCGATCGCGATGGACCCGCAGCACCGGCTGCTCCTCGAAAGCGCGTGGGAAGCGTTGGAACAGGCCGGGATCCAGCCGACCGCGCCCGGCCTCACCGACACCGGTGTGTTCGTCGGGCTGATGGGCGGCGACTACGGCTTCCACCTGATGACGCAGCGCAACGTCGACGCCGAGGGCTATCTGATGACCGGGACCAGCAACAGCGTGGCGTCCGGCCGGATCTCCTACACGCTCGGCTTCACCGGCCCCGCGGTCACGGTGGATACGGCGTGCTCGTCGTCGCTGGTGGCGATGCATCTCGCGGCGCGGGCACTGCGCGACGGTGAATGCACGCTGGCGCTGGCCGGCGGGGCGACGGTGATGGCCACCCCCGGCGTGCTGGTCGAGTTCAGCCGCCAGCGCGGGCTCGCCTCGGACGGACGCTGCAAGCCGTTCTCCGACCGGGCCGACGGCACCGGCCTCAGCGAAGGCGCGGGAATGGTGGTGCTGGAACGGCTCAGCGACGCCCGGCGCAACGGGCGCCGGGTGCTGGCGATCGTCCGCGGATCCGCGGTCAACCAGGACGGGGCGTCCAACGGACTGACCGCCCCGAACGGGCCGTCCCAGGAGCGCGTCATCCGGCAGGCGCTGGCCGACGCCGCGCTCGGCCCCACCGACATCGACGCCGTGGAGGCGCACGGCACCGGCACGACGCTGGGTGACCCGATCGAGGCGCAGGCGCTGCTCGCCGCGTACGGGCAGGGCCGGGAGGGCCGGCCGCTGTGGCTCGGTTCCGTCAAGTCGAACATCGGCCATTCCCAGGCGGCGGCGGGCGTCGCCGGCGTGATCAAGATGGTGATGGCGATGCGGCACGGGGTGCTGCCCCCGAGCCTGCACGGCGACGTCCCCACCCGGCACGTCGACTGGACCGCGGGCGAGGTGTCGCTGCTGGGCGAAGCGGTGGCCTGGCCGGAAACCGGGCGGCCCCGGCGGGCGGCCGTGTCGTCGTTCGGGATCAGCGGCACCAATTCGCACATGATCCTCGAACAGCCACCCGAGGACGCGGTCCCGGAGGTCTCGCCGCCGTCGTCCTCACCGCTGGCGTGGGTGCTCTCCGGAAAGACCGGAGATGCGTTGCGCGCGCAGGCAACCCGGTTGGCGGAATTCCTCGACACGAACGAGACCGAACTCCCGGACCCGGCCGACCTCGCCTACTCGCTGGCGACCACCCGATCCGGTTTCACCCACCGCGCCGCGGTGATCGGGGAAACGCTGGACGACCTGCGGGACGGACTCGCCCGCATCGTCACGGAGCGTCCCGGCGGCAACGTCGTCACCGGGACGAGCGCCCGTGGCAAGACGGCGTTCATGTTCACCGGCCAGGGCGCTCAGCGCATCGGGATGGGCCGCGGCCTCTACGACGCCTACCCGGTGTTCGCGACGGCACTGGACGAGGTCTGCTCCGTCCTCGACGAGCATGTGGAAACCCCGGTGCGGCAGGTGATCTGGGACGAGGACGGCGGCGCGAAACTCGACAGCACCGAATACACCCAGCCGGCCCTGTTCGCGATCGAGGTCGCGCTGTACCGGCTGCTACGGGAGTGGGGCATCACCCCCGACTACCTGATCGGCCATTCGATCGGCGAGATCACCGCGGCCCACGTCGCGGGCGTGTTCAGCCTGCCCGATGCGGCCGCCCTGGTCGGTGACCGGGGACGGTTGATGCAGTCCACCAAGCCCGGTCTGATGATCGCCGTCCGGGCACGCGAGGAGGACATCCTGCCGCGGATCGACGGCCGCGTCGACCTCGCGGCCGTCAACGGCGCCGAATCCGTCGTCCTCGCGGGCAGCGAACGGGACGTGCACGCCGTCGCCGCCGAACTGTCCGCCGCCGGACTGAAGACCACGAGCCTGCGGGTCGAGCGGGCCTTCCACTCGACCCTGATGGATCCGATCCTCGACCAGTTCACCGCCGTCCTGTCGAAACTGACGGCGCAGCAACCGAAGATCCCGGTCGTCTCCAACATCACCGGACGCGTCGCCACCGCCGACGAACTCGTGTCGCCGGACTACTGGACCCGGCACATCCGGCACACGGTGCGGTTCCACGACGGCGTGCGCGCCCTCGACGAACTCGGCGTCACCCGCCTCGTCGAGGTCGGTCCCGGCGCAACCCTGGCGGCACTCGCCGCCGAGGTCGTGCCGAACACGATCGCCACACTGCCCGGGCGCGAGAACGAGCCACACGGGATCATCGAGGCGGTCGCCGCCGCCTACGTGCAGGGCGCAACCGTCGACTGGGATCAGGTGCTACCCGGCCGCCGCCGGGTTGCCCTGCCCACGTACGCATTCCAGCGCCGCTCCTACTGGCCGACGGCGGCCGTCCGGAACACGGGCGACCCGACCGAACTGGGGCTGACACCGTCCGATCATCCGCTACTCGGTGCCGCGGTGACCCTCGACGACGACGCGACCCTGTTCACGGGACAGCTGTCGCTGCACCGGGACCCCTGGCTCGTATCACCGTCGGTCGACGACGGCGACTCCCCGTCGGCGAGCGAGGCACAGACGGTGCTGCCCGCGGTGCCGGTCGAACTCGCGTTGCACGCGGCCCACCACGTCGGCCTCGACCACATCGACGAACTGACCCTGCACCACCCGCTCGCCCTCTCGACGTCCGGGCTGGCCTCGATCCGCGTCCTCGTGTCGCCGCCGGACACCACCGGGGCACGCACCGTCACCGTGTCGTCGAAGTCGGGCGACACCGACAGCCCGGACAGCTGGGTTCGGAACGCGTCGGCGAAGATCGACGACGTCGTCGGCTCGTCCGCCGCAGTGCCGCAACAGGATCCGGGTGACACCGAAACCGAGGTGCGACTCGGGGACGGCGTCGACACGAGCGGGTTCGGCATCCACCCGGTGCTGCTGCAGGCCGCGATCGAACCCCTCCTCGGGTGGGACGGCTGGCCGCAGACCTGGTCGGGGATCCGTCTGCACACCGTCGGTGCGGACGACGTGACCGCCCGGTTCACACCCGGCGACGACGGACGGCATCGCATCACCGCCGTCGACCCCTCCGGTGAGCCGGTGCTGACCGTCGAGGCGCTGCGCGTGGTGCAGAGGACGGTCGACGGGGGCCGTCCGGCGCCGCTGCGACTGCACCGGACCGCCTGGATCCGGGTGGAGGCCGCGAAGTCCGGGCCGCGCGGACCGGTGGTCGTGCTCGGCGCCGACGGGTTCGGCGATCCGGGCATCGGTTCGACGTTCCCGGGGTGTCCCGACCTGGAGTCGTTGCGGACCGCGATGGAATCCGGGCCGGACGAAGACGATCGGCGTCCGTGGACGGTGCTGGTCGGGTGCGCGACCGACGGCGACCACGGTCCGGACGCGACCCACGAACTGTGCGCGCGGGTGCTGCGACTGCTGCAGGACTGGCAGGACGACGAGACGTTCGCCGACAACCCGCTCGTGATCGTGACCCGCAACGCCATGGTCACCGACGACGGGCAGGACCACGACGCCCGTCCCGACCTCGCCGCAGCGGCGGTGTGGGGTCTGGTGGGCTCCGCGCAGAACGAGAACCCGGACCGGTTCGTGCTGATCGACCTCGACGACGCGTCGGACGCCGAGGCCGCGATCACGTCGGCACTGGCGAGCGGGGAACCGCAGGTGGCGGCCCGGAACGGCACCCTGTGCGCACCGCGGCTGCGGCGCATGCCCGCCGTCGACGAACCGACGACGTTCGATCCCGCCGGCACGGTGCTGGTCACCGGCGGTACCGGGACGGTCGGGTCCCTGGTCGCCCACCACCTGGTGACCGAGCACGGGGCCCGGCACCTGTTGCTGACCAGCAGGCGCGGACCCGGCGCCGAGGGCAGCGACCGTCTGCGCAACGAACTGAGCGATCTGGGCGCCGAGGTGAGCATCGTCGCCTGCGACACCGCGGACGAGTCGGCGGTCGCCGGGTTGCTGGCGGGGATACCGTCCGAGCATCCCCTGACAGCGGTGATCCACGCGGCAGGCGTGATCGACGACGGCACCCTGGCGTCGCTGACACAAGAGCGACTCGACACGGTCCTGCGGCCGAAGGTCGACGCGGCCTGGAATCTGCACCGGCTGACCGCGGACAGCGACGTGCGGGCGTTCGTCGTGTTCTCCTCACTCGCCGGTGTCCTCGGCGCCCCCGGGCAGGCGAACTACGCGGCCGCGAACATGTTCCTCGACGCCCTCGCCCACCACCGGCACGCCGTCGGGCTGCCCGGGCTCTCCATCGCGTGGGGCATGTGGGCGACACCGAGCGCCATGACCGACAACCTCGGTGCCATCGACCTGGCCCGCGCCCGCCTCAGCGGGATGGTGCCGATGCCCGCCACCGACGGCCTGGCGCTGTTCGACAGCGCGCTGGCCGCCGGTGCACCCACGGTCGCGGCCGCGCGATTCGACCACTCCGGTTCGGCCGCACCGTACGTTCCCCCACCGCTGCGGGGCCTGATCCGGGAGTCGCGCCCGCACGCCGCGGGATCGGACTCCGTCGTGACCGGGCCGAACGGGTCGGGGCCGTCGGACTGGTCGCAGCGACTGGCCGACCTGTCGATCCCCGAGCAGCGGCACCTGATGCTCGACCTGGTGCGGGGCGGGGCCGCCACCGTGCTCGGCTACGACGCGTCGGACTCGGTGGACCCCGACCAGGCGTTCAAGGAACTCGGCTTCGATTCACTCGCTGCCGTCGCGCTCCGCAACCATCTCGGTGCCGCCACGGGACTGCGGTTGCCGCCGACCATGGTGTTCGACCACCCCAGCCCGCGGGCCGTCGCCGAGTTCCTGCGCTCGGAACTCGTTCCGGATCCGATGTCGGTGGCGCTCGCCGACGTCGACCGCCTGCGCGCCACCATCGCCGAACTCGGCGACGACGCCGAGGCGCGGTCGGCCATCGCGCAACGCCTCGGAAGCCTGCTGGCCGAGGTCGGAACGTCCGACGATGCGCATGCCGCCGCGGTCGACAAGATTCACGCCGCGACGAGTGAGGAAATCCTGGACCTGATCGATCGCGGTCTCTGACCGGGAACAGCGTGGGTGATCGCCGCCGGGAACACCGGCCCTGCAGGCGATACGATCGTCGCCATCACAGGCCTCGAAAGGAATCACACGCCCCATGCGCCGCACCCTTGCTCTGACCGCCCTCACCGTCTGCTCCGCGGCACTCCTCACCGCCTGCGGTGGCGGCGACACCGACACCGCAGCATCCGAGACCACGTCCGCCTCGGCGTCCGCGGCGGCGCGGACGACCGCCGCCACAGCCCCCGGCAGCCGAGTCTTCGCGGTCGCCGACGACCCGCAGACGGCCGCCGACTACCTGGCCTACCTGCGCGCGAACAACCAGACCGTCACCGACGACGACCTGGCGGTCCATCAGGCCGGCGAGATCTGCACCGCCCTCGACGCGGGCAAGCCGCTCGACCAGGTGCGTGAGGAGTGGACGCCGATGCTCACCAACGACGGCGTCTACCCGTACATCATCGGCGCGATCACGCGGTACTGCCCGGACCACGAGAACGTCCTCAACTAGGCGCTCCGCGCCCGTGAGTGGTTAACGAGTCTCTGCACTCGCCGGCCACGCACGGGCGGCGGAGCCGCCCTGTGGGAATACCTGGACGCAACGGGTGTTACACAGCATGAAGTAGTTGAACAATCAATTACCTGAGTACGAGGAGACACCCCATGCCAGCCGTGACGGTCGACAACATCCTTGCCCTGCCGCGTATCGACGCACCTGCCCCCGGCGCCGTCGACCGCCCGGTCCGTTCGCTCACCACCGCACCCGTCGGGTACGAGGGTGAAGGCTTCCCGGTGCGCCGCGCGTTCGCCGGCATCGACCTGTCGGCCCTCGACCCGTTCATCCACATGGACCAGATGGGCGAGGTCGACTACGCACCCGGTGAACCCAAGGGCACACCGTGGCATCCGCACCGCGGCTTCGAGACCGTCACCTACATGATCGACGGCATCATGGAGCACAAGGATTCCAACGGCGGCGGCGGCACCATCGGCGGCGGCGACACCCAGTGGATGACCGCGGGTGGCGGCATCCTGCACATCGAGACCCCACCCGAGCACCTGGTGACGAGCGGCGGACTGTTCCACGGCGTCCAGTTGTGGGTGAACCTGCCGCGCGACAACAAGATGGCCGCACCCCGCTACCAGGACATCACCGGCGCAAAGGTCGCCCTGCTGTCCTCGTCCGACGGCGGCGCTCTCGTTCGCGTCATCGCCGGCGACGTGGACGGTCACCACGGTCCCGGTTCCACGTACACGCCGATCAGCCTCGTGCACGCGACGGTCGCGCCGGGTGCGAGCCTGACGCTGCCGTGGAACCCCGAGTTCAACGCGCTCGCCTACGTCCTCGCGGGCGACGGACTCGTCGGCTCCGAGCGCCGGCCGATCCACATGGGTCAGACGGCCGTCTTCGGACGCGGTGACACCCTGACGATCGCCGCGGCGGACACGCAGGATTCGCGGACCAAGTCGTT
The DNA here is from genome assembly GCF_017068395.1 of Rhodococcus pseudokoreensis. NCBI lineage: Bacteria > Bacillati > Actinomycetota > Actinomycetes > Mycobacteriales > Nocardiaceae > Rhodococcus > Rhodococcus pseudokoreensis. The sequence continues at coordinate 3,684,810 of NZ_CP070619.1, forward strand.
CGAGGTGTTCGTCCTCGGCGGCAAGCCGATCCGCGAGCCCGTCGCGATGGCCGGACCGTTCGTCATGAACACCAAGGCCGAGGTGCTACAGGCGTTCGAGGACTTCCAGGCCGGCCGCCTGGGTTCCGTTCCCGCAGCGCACGAAACGCTCGACTGACGGGTACGTGAGTGGCAAAGCGTGCGCGAGCACACTTTGCCACTCACGTGCGGAAGCCCCAGCGCGACAGCCCGATCAGAAGCAACCGCTCAGGGGCGCCGGATCTTCGCGTCGATGCGGTGGATGCGCAGGTCGTGCGGTGGGATCCGGAACGTCTCGACCACCCGGACCGTCGCGAGGGTGCGGCCGAGGAGTCCGGCGTCGAGGAGGTAGTCGACGGTGACGTTTTCGCCGTCGACCGTCCACACGCAGTCGCGGATCGACCGGATCACCCGGTACTGCGGGCCGCCGGACAGGCTTCGGCGCAGGTGATTTCCGGAGAATGCCGTCTTCAGCCCCATCTCGTACCGCACGGCCCGGGGTTCGATGGGCACCGAGTTGCCGTCGTGACTGAGCAACGCGTCCAGGTAGGCCCGGGCGACATCGACCTGTGTGTTCATCTCAGTAGTCGAACACTTCGGTCGCGGCGAGCACCAGAGTTTCCGCGTCGTCGCAGCTAGGTGCGGATGCCGCGACGGACGCCGTCAGCCGGTTGCCGATTTTGTCCCGTTCGCTCATCGGGCTCGACGGCAGGTTCGTGTCGAACACCGTCCCCGGATAGAAGTAGTAGTGGCATTCGATGGCGTCCCGGAAGTAGGTGAACGGCGTGCCGTCGAGTTCGACGGTTTCGGGTCCGCCTGCCTGCGACGGTTCCGGCGACAGCGCGAGTTGCACGGATGCCTCGGCGCCACCGCGGAGTGTCAGGAGGCATTCGTAGGGGCGGCTGCCGGCGGTGAACGTCTCGACGGACAGCTTCTCGACCACCCGGCACGGATCCTTTTGCGCAAGAGGAATATCCGATGACACCGGCGCCGCCAGCCTGCCCACGACCGATCCGAGTACCGTCCGCGCCTCCGCGCAGTCGTCGCCGGCCGCGGAGTCGCCCGTCCCGCCTGCCCCGTCGAGGTACGACACGTGCCCCCAACGCCCGGGGGCGACGGCGCCCGGGACCGGCGGCAGCGAGAAGTACAGGGTGCACGTGCCCGGGAGTGCGCCGGCCGCGGGACGCACCTCGATCCCCGACGCCGTCTCCCCCGCGCCGGTGCGCTCCGTGGGTTCGCGCTCACCGACCGTCACCTCGACCCAGACGGGGTTGGCGGGGGTGCCGCGGGCAGGCACCAGTTCGGCGTGGCAGGTCGACAGGTCGCCGACGGGCCCGAACGCGGTGACCTGCCCGAACGAGGCGACCACGTCCCGGTCGAGCAGTCCGCACGGCGCGAGGTCGCGGGCCGCGGCGGCGACGGCCAACTCCGCGCGGGTGTGCTCGCTGACCGGCAGGCCGTAGATCGGCTCGCCTGTCCCGGCGACGCTCGGCGCCCCCGCGACGACGCCGGAACACGACACCAGCAGCACCGAAAAAACGGCGGCGACCAGCGGTGATACCACCGTCGCGCTGCGGTTCACCGCGGTCTCCTCACTCGGACTTCGAACCCCGGCACGCGAACGACGATGCCCGGAGTACAGTGCTGAGTATGCAGCGCGCACTCCTCCTTGGTTGCCGCGACGGGGTCTGATCCAGACTGGCTTCCCGTCGCGGGGTTTTTCGTGCGCCGGTCGACACAGCCGTTGGACTCCCGACAGTCCACATCGAACCTGGAGATCAATCCCATGTCCCCCGCTGACGCCTTTACCTCCGGATCGCGCACCATCACGCCGCCTTCCAAGCCTGCTCCCTCCGATCAGCCGGAATGGAACACGCAGAAGAATTCGTCGATGCCGACGTTCCGCTACCGCTCCTTCTCCGAGGAAGTGGAGCCGGTGTCGCTGCCGGACCGCTCGTGGCCCGACAAGATCATCGACCGCGCCCCGCAGTGGTGCGCCGTCGATCTCCGTGACGGCAACCAGGCCCTGATCGACCCGATGAGCCCCGCCCGCAAGCGCCGCATGTTCGAACTGCTGGTGCGGATGGGGTACAAGGAGATCGAGGTCGGCTTCCCGTCGGCGAGCCAGACGGACTTCGACTTCGTCCGCGAGATCATCGAGGACGGCGCGATCCCGGACGATGTCACCATCCAGGTGCTCACGCAGTCCCGACCGGAACTGATCAAGCGCACGTTCGAGGCCTGTGAGGGCGCGAACAAGGTGATCGTCCACTTCTACAACTCGACGTCCGTGCTGCAGCGCCGGGTGGTGTTCAAGGCCGACCGCGAGGTGATCAAGAAGATCGCGACCGACGCGGCGACCCTGGCCCTCGAAGAGGCGAAGAAGTACCCGGACACGCAGTGGCGCTGGGAGTACTCCCCCGAGTCGTACACCGGCACGGAGCTCGAGTACGCCAAGGAGGTGTGCGACGCCGTCACCGAGGTGCTGCAGCCGACGCCGCAGAACCCGGTGATCCTGAACCTGCCCGCCACCGTGGAGATGGCGACGCCGAACGTGTACGCCGACTCCATCGAGTGGATGCACCGCAACCTGGCCCGCCGCGACTCGGTCATCCTGTCGCTGCACCCCCACAACGACCGCGGCACGGGTGTGGCCGCCGCCGAGCTGGGCTATCAGGCCGGGGCCGACCGCATCGAGGGCTGCCTGTTCGGTAACGGCGAGCGCACCGGCAACGTCTGCCTGGTCACGCTCGGACTCAACATGTTCACCCGCGGCGTCGACCCGCAGATCGACTTCTCGAACATCGACGAGATCCGCCGCACCGTCGAGTACTGCAACCAGCTGCCCGTCCACGAGCGCCACCCGTACGGCGGCGACCTCGTGTACACCGCGTTCTCCGGCAGCCACCAGGACGCGATCAACAAGGGCCTCGACGCGATGAAGGTCGACGCCGATTCGCAGGACGCGGACGTCGACGACATCCTGTGGGCGGTCCCCTACCTGCCGATCGACCCGAAGGACGTGGGCCGCACGTACGAGGCCGTGATCCGCGTGAACTCGCAGTCCGGCAAGGGCGGCGTCGCGTACATCATGAAGGCCGATCACGGGCTGGTGCTGCCGCGTCGCCTGCAGATCGAGTTCTCGCAGGCCGTCCAGCGGATCACCGACGGCGAGGGCGGCGAGGTGTCGCCCAAGGAGATGTGGGACGTCTTCCACGAGGAGTACCTGGCTCCGATCACGCCGCTCGAGCGGATGAAGCAGAAGGTCACCGCGGCCGAGGAGGACGGCGGCACCGACTCCATCACCGCGACGGTGAAGGTCAACGGCAAGGAGCACGAGATCTCGGGTTCGGGCAACGGCCCGCTCGCGGCGTTCGTCGACGCGCTCGCCACGATCGACTTCGACGTACGCGTCCTCGACTACTCGGAGCACGCCATGTCGGCGGGCGACGACGCCCAGGCGGCCGCCTACGTCGAGTGCGCCGTGACCGCTCCCGACGGACGGAACACCGTGGTCTGGGGTGTCGGCATCGCGACGTCGATCACCACCGCGTCGCTGCGCGCCGTCGTCTCGGCGGTCAACCGGGCGCACTGACCGCTTCCGCACCACCGCTGCCGCAGGCGCGCATCACGCGCACCTGCGGCAGCGTCGTTTCCGGGCCTTGTTTCGGGGCGCGAAAGTGGCGCTCTCCGGGCACCGGGTGACTACCCTGGTAACGGAGTCCACACCGGACCCGAACCGCCTCGGACCCTTCGGGGGGCGTCGTGAATCTGGCATTTCAACAGCATCGGCCGGTCCGTCCGTATCCGGCCCGGCGTCGCCCCAAGGGCGCCTTCTTCTACAAGATGATCACGACGACGGATCCCAAGGACCTGGGGATTCTGTACCTGATCACGTCGTTCGCGTTCTTCATGGCCGGCGGTCTGATGGCGCTGCTGATCCGCGGCGAACTGGCCGTCCCGGGTCTGCAGTTCCTGTCGAACGAGCAGTACAACCAGTTGTTCACGATGCACGGCACGATCATGCTGCTGCTGTACGCGACGCCGATCGTGTTCGGGTTCGCCAACTACATCCTGCCGCTGCAGATCGGCGCCCCCGACGTCGCGTTCCCCCGTCTCAACGCGTTCAGTTACTGGGCGTTCCTGTTCGGCGGCACCATCGCGATCGCAGGGTTCGTCACCCCGGGCGGCGCCGCGGACTTCGGCTGGACGGCGTACTCGCCGCTGACGAGCACGCTGCACTCGCCGGGGGTCGGCGCCGACCTGTGGATCATGGGGCTGGCGCTGTCCGGTCTCGGCACCATCCTCGGCGGGGTCAACATGATCACCACCGTCATCTGCCTGCGGGCGCCGGGCATGACGATGTTCCGGATGCCGATCTTCACGTGGAACATCTTCGTCACCAGCATCCTGATCCTGGTCGCGTTCCCGATCCTCACGGCCGCGCTGATGGGCCTGTTCGTCGACCGGCACCTGGGCGGCAACCTGTACGACCCGGCGACCGGCGGCGTGCTGCTGTGGCAGCACCTGTTCTGGTTCTTCGGCCACCCGGAGGTGTACATCGTGGCGCTGCCGTTCTTCGGCATCGTCACGGAGGTCTTCCCCGTGTTCAGCCGCAAACCGGTGTTCGGGTACAACGGGCTCGTCTACGCGACGATCGCCATCGCGGCCCTGTCGATCGCCGTGTGGGCGCACCACATGTACGCGACCGGAGCGGTGCTGCTGCCGTTCTTCTCGTTCATGACGTTCCTGATCGCGGTGCCCACCGGGGTGAAGATCTTCAACTGGGTCGGCACCATGTGGAAGGGTCAGCTGACGTTCGAGACCCCCATGCTGTTCTCGCTCGGCTTCCTCATCACGTTCATCTTCGGCGGCCTCACCGGCGTGATCCTCGCGAGCCCGCCGCTGGACTTCCACGTCACGGACAGCTACTTCGTGATCGCCCACTTCCACTACGTACTGTTCGGGACGATCGTGTTCGCCACGTACGCCGGCATCTACTTCTGGTTCCCGAAGATGACCGGGCGCATGCTCGACGAACGCCTCGGCAAGTGGCACTTCTGGACGACGTTCACCGGGTTCCACGGCACGTTCCTCGTCCAGCACTGGCTCGGGGCGGAGGGGATGCCTCGCCGCTACGCGGACTACCTGCCCTCGGACGGCTTCACCGTCCTCAACTCGGTGTCCACGGTGTTCGCGTTCGTCCTCGGGGCGTCGACGGTGCCGTTCGTCTGGAACGTCTTCAAGAGCTACCGCTACGGCGAGGTGGTGACGGTGGACGATCCGTGGGGTTTCGGCAACTCCCTCGAGTGGGCGACCAGCTGCCCGCCGCCGCGGCACAACTTCACGGAGTTGCCGCGCATCCGCTCCGAGCGGCCGGCGTTCGAACTGCACTATCCGCACATGGTCGACCGGATGCACCGCGAGGCGCACGTGGGCCTGCGGGGCGCGGTGGCGCACGCGACCGAACCGGCCGCCGTCGAACCGAAGGTGAACCCTCAGTAACTACCGTGTGAAAGTTCCCGTCTGCGAGAACATCTCGAAAAACCGGACGAAACCGACTCCGTGACAACGGGTTGCAGATAGTTTGCCGAAGGACGCCCAGTTCGACGGAATTCCGGCCTTCTTACTCTCTCGTAGGGTCGACACGCAAGTCCTTGAAGACTTGACAAGCCGATCGGGGCCTCGCAGAAGTTACGCGCGGGTACATATTTTCGACGTTATGCTCGCATTCCCCGAGCATCGAACCTGCAACGACGCAGGTCCGACGATCGCGTTCGGGGCGCCCCTGGAGGTAGTCAAGCGGGTTGTGCAGGGGTGCACGTGTCCGCGAAGGCGGCACCCAGTCCTCGGCGGACATGGCCTTGGCCATCGAAACACTCTGCGGATCAATGAGTTTTACGGAAACGGAGCGATAACAGATGTTCAAGCGAATAGCGATAGTGAACCGCGGCGAGGCGGCCGTCCGCCTGATTCGTGCGGTGCGCGAACTGAACGCCGAGCACAACTACGGCATCCGCACGATCGCCCTGCACACCGAGGCTGAGCGTCGCGCGATGTTCGTCCGGCAGGCCGACGAAGGTGTGTGCTTGCGCACAGTCAAGACCGGCACCGCCTACCTCGATCACGCCGAGCTGGCCCGCGCGCTGCGCGAGAGCAAAGCCGACGCCGTGTGGGTCGGCTGGGGCTTCGTCGCCGAGGATCCCGCGTTCGTCGAGGTCTGCGAGCAGCTCGGCATCACGTTCATCGGCCCGCCCGCCGAAGCGATGCGCCTGCTGGGCGACAAGGTCGAGGCCAAGCTCCTCGCCGAGAAGGTAGAGGTCCCGGTCGCGCCGTGGAGCGGTGGCCCCGTCGCCACCCGCGCCGACGCCCGCCGTCACGCCCAGGCCATCGGCTACCCGCTCATCATCAAGGCCCGCTCCGGTGGCGGTGGCCGCGGTATCCGCAAGGTGTGGTCGGAAGACGAGCTCGAACTCGCGCTCGAACGCACCCAGGGTGAGGCCCAGCGGTCCTTCGGCGACCCCGTCGTGTTCATCGAACGGCTGGTCACCGACGCACGCCACGTAGAGGTACAGGTCATCGCCGACAACTTCGGCAACGTCTGGGCTCCCGGTGTGCGCGACTGCTCCATCCAGCGCAAGAACCAGAAGGTCATCGAGGAGTCCAGCTCCCCGCTCCTCACCGACGAGCAGTCGAACCACCTGCGCACCGTCTCCGCCGAGCTCGTGCGCGCCGCCGGTTACCGCGGCGCCGGCACGGTCGAGTACCTGTACCAGCCCGAGCAGAAGACGTTCACGTTCCTCGAGGTCAACACCCGCCTGCAGGTGGAGCACCCCATCACCGAGGCCACCACGGGCATCGACCTGGTGAAGCTGCAGATCCTCGTCGCCAGCGGCGAGCCGCTCGTCGGCGACTGCCCGCCCGAGTTCGGTCACGCCGTCGAGGCCCGCCTCAACGCGGAGGACGCCGCCAACGGCTTCGCTCCCGCACCCGGCGCCGTGCAGCTGCTCAAGTTCCCGCTCGGCAGCGGTCTCCGCGTCGACACCGGCATCGCCCAGGGCGACGTCATCCCGCCCGACTACGACTCGATGGTCGCCAAGGTCATCGCCTGGGGCCGTGACCGCTCCGAGGCCCTCGCGCGTCTGCGCACCGCGCTCCGCGAGACCACCGTCGTCCTGCAGGGCGGCACCACCACGAAGTCGTTCCTCCTCGAACTGCTCGACCGCGAAGAGGTCATCTCCGCGTCCGCGGACACCGGCTGGCTGGACCGCACCGGCGTCGGTAGCGTCACGACGCCCACCAAGGTGGCCGATGTCGCACTGATCGCCGCCGCCATCGACGTCTACGACGCCGAGGAGAAGCTCGAGCGCGAGGCGTTCCTCTCCTCCGCTCGCGGTGGACGCCCCCGCGCCGGTCACGCCATCGGCCGCAAGGTGGAGCTCAGCTACCAGGGTCAGGCCTACGGCCTCACCGTCACGCAGGTCGGCGCCCACAGCTACCGCGTCGACGGCGACAGCCCCGACGTCGAGGTCGAGGTCGACCGGCTCAGCGAATTCGAGAGCCGCCTCGTCGTCGGCACCCGCCGGCACCACGTCGTCTCGGTCGCCGGCCGCGCCCAGTACCTCGTCGAGGTCGACGGCATCAGCCACCAGATCAGCCAGGACGAGGCCGGCGTCGTCCGCGCACCCGCTCCCGCAGTCGTGGTCGCGGTGCCCGTGTCCGTCGGCGACGAGGTCGAGGTAGGCGACACGCTGGTCGTCCTCGAGAGCATGAAGATGGAGACCGCCGTCCGTGCGCCCGTCGCAGGCCGGGTCCGCGAGGTCCTCGCGATGGTCAACTCCCAGGTCGACGCCGGCACCGCACTGCTGCGCGTCGAGGAGACCGCGGAGGAGTCCACCGCTCCGAAGTCGCCGCGCGTCGAATTCGAGGTCGCCGTCCCCGCCTCGAAGGGCGACGTCCGCACCGACGCCCTCGAGCAGATCGACGCGCTCGCCGCGCTGCTCACCGGTTACGACGTCAGCGCGAAGCGGGCAGGCGTCCTGCTCGCCGACTACGAGAAGCTGCGCTCCGAAATCGCCGGCGACGCGGATCTGGTGCAGGCGGAACTCGCCCTGCTGAACACGTTCGCGGACATCTGCGAGATCGGACGTAACCGTCCCACCGCAGCCGAGGAGGACGCCGACGAGCGGGTCCACAGCCCGCGCGAGCACTTCCACACCTACCTGCACACCCTCGACGTCGAACTCGAAGGCCTGCCGGAGTCGTTCACGACCCGGCTGTCGCGGGCGCTGCGTCACTACGACGTCACCGACCTCGAGCGCACCGGCGAGCTGGAGGAGGCGGTCTACCGCCTGTTCCTCGCGCAGCAGCGCATGGACAACCAGGTTCCCGTCATCGCCGCCCTGCTCGACCGGTGGCTGAACGAGGGCAATGCTCCCGGCCGCGCACCCGCCGGACTCGGCGAGGTCCTGGACCGGCTCATCACCGCCACCCAGGTCCGTTACCCGGTGATCGGCAACGTCGCCCGCAACGTGCGGTTCCGCTTCTTCGACGAGCCGCAGATCCGCAAGGCCCGCGAGCAGGTGTACGACGGTGTCCGCGGCAGCCTCGAGTACCTCGCCGAGAACCCCGCCGCCGGCGACTACCAGGAACGCCTCGAGGCCCTGGTCGCCACCCCGCAGTCGCTGACCGAGCTCCTCGGACAGCGGATCGCGCGCAAGAGCACGACCGTCGGCCCGCTGCTCGAGGTCGTCACCCGGCGCTACTACGACATCCGCACGCTCGAGGACGTCACGTCCTTCGAACGCAACGGACGCCGTTTCGTCACCGGTAACTTCGACCTGCTCGGCGAGCGCCTGAACCTGGTCTCCGCCGTCGCCGAGTACGCCGAACTGCCCGGCGCGCTCGACGAGATCGGTGCCGTCGCCTCGGAGAACCCCGAGAACCTCGTCCTCGACCTGTACCTGTCGTGGACCGCGCCGCCCGCCGACCCGGACACGATGTCCGAGGACCTGCGGAAGGCACTGACGGCGCTGCCGCTGGCCGCGACCTGCCGCCGCGTCACGGTGTCCGTCTTCGGCGGAACCGACGTCGACGTCCGCAAGTTCACCTACCGCCCGGACGCAGGCGTCCTCGCGGAGGAGAAGCTGATCCGGGACATGCACCCGCTCACCGGCCAGCGACTCGACCTGTGGCGCCTGAAGAACTTCGACGGCACCCGCCTCCCCGCGTCCGCCGAGACGTTCTTGTTCAACCTGGTCTCGCGCGACAACCCCACCGACGAACGCCTCATCGCGCTCGCCGAGGTCCGCGACATCACGCCGGTCCGCAACGAGGACGGCCAGGTCATCGGTGTTCCGGCGGCGGAGCGTGTGCTGCAGTCGTGCCTCGACGGCATCCGCCGGGCGCAGGCCACGCGCGGCAGCAAGCGCAAGCTCGACGCCAACCGCGTCGTGCTGTACGTGTGGCCGAAGATCGACGTCCCCGTCGAGGATCTCGAGGCGTTCGCCCGGGTCGCGGCACCGCTCACCGCGGGTGCAGGCCTCGAGGAGATCACCGTGATCGCCCGCCTCCAGGGCGAGCCCGGCACGGAGTCGCGGGAGAAGGCTCTGCGCTTCTCCTACCGCACCGGCGCCGGTGTGGTCGTCAAGGTCACCGAACCGCCGACCGAGCCGCTGCAGCCGCTCGACGCGTACACCCAGAAGGTCCGCAGCTCCCGTGCCCGCGGCACCGTCTACCCGTACGAGCTGATCCCGCTGCTCACCGGCCGCGACGGCAGCTTCGTCGAGCACGACCTGGACGAGTCGGGCCAGTTGGTGCCCGTCGAGCGTCCGTACGGCCAGAACAAGGCCGGCCTCGTCGTCGGTCTGGTCACGGCTCGCACCGACCGGCACCCCGAGGGCATGACCCGCGTCGCGCTGTTCGGTGACCCGACGAAGGCACTGGGCACGGTCGCGGAAGCCGAGTGCGCCCGCCTCGTCGCCGGTGTCGACCTGGCCGAGAAGCTGGGTGTTCCCGTCGAGTGGTTCGCGCTGTCGTCCGGCGCGACGATCTCCATGGACAGCGGTACCGAGAACATGGACTGGGTGTCGCGCGGTCTGCGTCGCCTCATCACGTTCACGCAGGACGGTGGCGAGGTCAACGTGATCGTGGCCGGCATCAACGTCGGTGCGCAGCCGTACTGGAACGCCGAAGCCACGATGCTGATGCACACCAAGGGCATCCTCGTCATGACGCCGGACAGCGCCATGGTGCTCACCGGCAAGAACTCGCTCGACTACTCGGGTGGCGTCTCGGCCGAGGACAACTTCGGCATCGGTGGTTACGACCGCGTGATGGGCCCCAACGGTGAGGCGCAATACTGGGCGCCGAACCTGCCCGCCGCGTGCGAGATCCTGTTCGCGCACTACGACCACGCGTATGTCGTTGCCGGAGAACGCTTCCCGCGCCGGGCGCAGACCAGCGACCCGATCGGGCGCGACGTGCGGTCCTTCCCGCACATCCACCCGTCCAGCGACTTCACCACGGTCGGCGACATCTTCTCCGCGGAGACGAACCCGGAACGCAAGAAGCCGTTCGACATTCGCACGGTGTTCACTCGTCGACCAGGACCACACGGTGCTGGAGCGGTGGGCCGACATGGCCGACGCCGACACGTCCGTCGTGTTCGACGCGCACCTCGGCGGTTACCCGGTGAGCGTCATCGGCATCGAGTCGCGGGCCATCGCCCGTAAGGGATGGTCGCCGGCCAACGGTCCCGACCAGTGGACCGCGGGCACGCTGTTCCCGCAGTCGTCGAAGAAGACGGCCCGGGCGATCAACGCCGCCAGCGGCAGCCGGCCGCTCGTGGTGCTGGCCAACCTGTCCGGTTTCGACGGTTCCCCGGACTCGCTGCGGCACATCCAGCTCGAGTACGGCGCCGAGATCGGCCGCGCCATCGTCAATTTCGACGGCCCGATCGTGTTCTGCGTCGTCTCCCGCTACCACGGTGGCGCGTTCGTGGTGTTCTCCGGAGCACTGAACGACAACATGGAGGTGCTGGCGGTCGAGGGCTCGTTCGCCTCGGTCCTCGGTGGCGCCCCCGCCGCGGCCGTCGTGTTCACCCGTGAGGTCAACTCGCGGGTGGCGGCGGACCCGTCGATCCGGGAGCTCGAGGCCAACCTGGCGGGCGCCCAGAACGACGCCCAGCAGGCTCACCTGCGGGTGGAACTGGCGGCCCAGCAGGCTGCGGTGCGCAACGAGAAGCTCGGTGAGGTCGCGGCCGAGTTCGAGGCCGTGCACAACATCCAGCGGGCACAGCGGGTCGGCTCCGTCGACGCCGTCATCCCCGCCGTGGAGCTGCGTCCGTACATCATCGGTGCGGTCGAGCGCGGCATGCGCCGGGCGGTCGAAGCCGGCAAGTAGTCCCCACCCGAACGGCCGCGGCACCTACCTGGTGTCGCGGCCGTTCGGCGTTTCACGGGCCTGGGCTCTGCACGCCGCATTTCACCTGTTTCGGATGACGCGGGCGCCCCGACCCGGTGCGATAGTCAGCGCAGAGTGAATTCGACTGTGAATGGAGCGCTGCTATGGACTCTTTCTGGGACTTTCTCTGGGTGATCATCGTCACCTTCGGCTTCGTGGCCTACCTGATCCTGTTGTTCTCCATCATCACCGACCTGTTCCGCGACCATAAGACGTCGGGCTGGGTGAAGGCGATCTGGATCGTCTTCCTGTTCTTCGTCCCGCTGCTGACCGCACTCGTGTACCTCATCACCCGCAGCAAGAGCATGGCCGAACGGTCGATGGCGGCCGCGCAGGAGGCGAAGCAGGCGCAGGACAGCTACATCCGTTCCGTCGCGGGCAAGTCCTCGGCCGAGCAGATCGCGGACGCGAAGGCCCTCCTCGACGCCGGCACCATCACCCAGGCGGAATACGACACGCTGAAGGCGAAGGCGCTGAGCAGCTGAGCACTGGGCAGCTGAGCACTGGGCAGCTGAGCACTGGGCAGCTGAGCACTGGGCAGCTGAGCGCCCGCCGCGACGAAGGCCCGCCTGCCCGGCGGGCCTTCTTCCGTGTCCGGCCCCTTCACTCACTCCCCGATCCGGGCTGCGACGTCCCGGAACGCCTGCAGCACGGTGGCGACGGCGGGAACGTCGTCGGCGGCGGGTCTGCGCGCCAGTTCGTAGATGCGGGCCGCACGGACCCCGGCGAGGGGAAGCTGCACCACCGCGCGGCTGGTCACCGCGTGCCGAGCCAGCAGGGCCACGCCGTGACCGCCGGCGACGAGTTCCTCGATGACCCGGAAGTCGTTGATGCGCATCGCCACGTGCGGCTGCACACCCGTCGCGGCGGCCACCGACATCAGCACGTCGTCGACGGGAAAGCCGCCGCGCACACTGATCCACCGCTCGTCCGCCAGCTGGTCCGGCCGGACCGCGTCCTGTCCGGCGAGCGGATGGCCGGGCGGCAGGATGAGGTCGATGGGCTCGCGCATCAGCGGCTCGGCCGTCACCCGTGGCGAAGACGTGTCCGGGGCCCGCTCGTCGCGGTGGGTCAGTACCACGTCGTAATCGGCGAGCAGGGCGGGCACCGCGGCCGCGGGCAGGTCCTCGTCCCGCGCCTGCAGGTCCACCCCGCTGCCCGCGAGCGCGTCCAGCAGTCCCGGCAGCAGCAGCGCGGCACCTGACGGGAACAGCGCCACCCGCACCCGGCCGCGCGGCGAACCGCGGTAGGCGCTCATCTCCGCCGCCGCGCGGTCCAGGGCGGCCACGACGTCGTCGGCGCGGACGACGAGGGCCTGACCGGCATCGGTGAGCCGCAACCGGCGGCCTGCCGGTTCGAGCAGCGTCACCCCGGCCTCCCGCGCGAGGATCTTGAGCTGCTGCGACACCGCCGACGGCGTCATCGACAACGCCTGCGCGGTCGCCGCCACCGTCCCGCGGTCCGCGAGCTCGCGGAGCACACGCAACCGGGTCGCATCCATGTAGCAAAACTACATCGATGGTGCACTTTAATGCGCTTGTCCTGATTGTTTCCGGCCCTCACGATGGAATGCATGACCTCCCGCGACCGGCTGCTCGGACTCACCGTCGTCGTTCTCTGGGGGCTCAACTTCCTCGCCATCCGCGCCGGCCTCGACCACTTCCCGCCGTTCTTCTTCGCCGCGCTGCGTTTCTTCGTCATCGCGATCCCGGTGATCCTGTTCGTGCCCCGTCCGCAGGTCCCGCTGAAGTGGCTGCTCGTGTACGGCCTCGGGTTCGGCGTCGGCCAGTTCGCGTTCCTGTTCTGGGCCATGCACGTCGGCATGCCGACCGGGCTGGCGTCGCTGGTGCTGCAGTCCTCCGCGCCGTTCACGGTGGCCCTCGGCGCGGCCGCGCTGCGGGAGCGGCTGCGGCCGGCGCAGGTCGGCGGACTGTTGGTCGCGATGGCCGGGATGACCGTCATCGGCTGCGACCGCGCCCAGCACGCCGCGCTGCTGCCGGTGGCCCTGACCCTGCTCGCGGGACTGTCGTGGGCGCTGGGCAACATCGGCAACCGCAAGGCCGCGTCGGACCAGCCGATGCGGCTGATGCTGTGGATGTGCGTCATTCCGCCGCTGCCGATGCTGGTGCTGTCGCTCGGGGTGGAGGGACCGTCGGCCGGCTGGGACTCCCTGACGTCCTCGCTGCACGGCACCGGCCCGCTGGCGCTCGCGGGCCTCGCCTACATCGTGATCCTCGGCACGGTCGCGGGCTCCGGTCTGTGGACGGCGCTGCTCAGCCGCTACCCCGCCGGGATGGTCGCGCCGTTCTCCCTCCTGGTCCCGATCGTCGGGATCGGGGCGTCCTGGCTGGTGCTGCACGAGGAGCCGAGCGTCCTGTCGCTGATCGGCGGGGCTGTCGTCATCGCCGGTGCCGCCGCCACCCAGGTGAGCGCCAGAGTGCGTCCGGGCACACTTTCGCACTCACCTGCCCCCGCGCGAGTCGGCGTCTGACCGGACCCTGTGCAAAACTCGCGGAGTGAGTACTGGAACTGGGATCACCACGCGCGGCAAGGTCGCCCTGCGCGCAGCGGCCGCGGCCTCCTGGGCGTCGCAGAAGGCCGGGCGCGGCAAGGGCTCGATGATCGGCGGCCTGATCGCCCTCAAGATCGACCCGACCCTGATGGAACAGCTCGGCGCCCACCGGCGCACCGCGGTGATCACCGGCACCAACGGCAAGTCCACCACCACCCGGATGACCGCGGCGGCGCTCTCCACGCTCGGTGAGGTCGCGACGCAGGCGGACGGCGCCAACATGGACGCCGGCATCGTCGCGGCGCTCAGCACCCGCGTCCACGCGCCCCTCGCCGCCCTCGAGGTCGACGAACTGCACGTCCCGCACGTCAGCGACGCCGTCAACCCCGAAGCCCTCGTTCTGCTCAACCTCAGCCGCGACCAGCTCGACCGCGTCGGCGAGATCAACATGATCGAACGCAAACTCCGCGCCTGCGTCGCCGCGCACCCGGAGTCCGTCGTCATCGCCAACTGCGACGACGTCCTCGTCACCTCCGTCGCCTACGACGCGAAGAACGTCGTCTGGGTCGCCGCGGGCGGCGGCTGGGCCAGCGACGCCGCCAGCTGTCCGCGCACCGGCGAACCCATCGTCTGGGAGGGCTCGCACTGGCGCAGCACCGGCTCCGACTTCGCGCGCCCGACCCCCGACTGGTGGCTGGACGACGAAAACCTGTACGGGCCCGACGGTCTGAAGATCCCGATGACGCTCGCCCTGCCCGGGCGCGCCAACCGCGGCAACGCCGCGCAGGCCGTCGCGGCGGCCGTCGCGATGGGCGCGAAGGCGGAGGACGCGGTCGCCGCCGCGGCTACCGTGCAGGAGGTCGCGGGCCGCTACAGCACCGTCGAGGTCGGATCGCACTCCGTGCACATGCTGCTCGCCAAGAACCCCGCCGGCTGGCAGGAAGCGCTGTCGATGATCGACCCCACCGTCGACGGACTCGTGATCGCCGTCAACGGGCAGGTCCCCGACGGCGAGGACCTGTCCTGGCTGTGGGACGTGCGGTTCGAGCACTTCGAGGGAGTCAAGGTGGTCGCGGCCGGCGAACGCGGAACCGACCTGGCCGTCCGCCTCACGTACGCCGGAGTCGAGCACACCCTCGACCCGAACCCGTTGCGGGCCATCGCGTCCTGCCCACCCGGACGCGTCGAGGTGCTCGCCAACTACACCGCGTTCCGCGACCTCAACACCGCCATCGCGAAGGAGGCGCGCAATGCCTGACTCGACCGTCCGCATCGGCCTGGTGCTGCCCGACGTGATGGGCACCTACGGCGACGGCGGCAACGCCCTCATCCTCCGGCAGCGACTGCGCATGCGCGGCTACGACGCGGAGATCGTCGAGATCACGCTGAACGACCCGGTCCCGGAGTCGCTCGACGTGTACACGCTCGGCGGTGCCGAGGACTCGGCGCAGCGCCTCGCCACCCGGCACCTCGCCAAGTACCCCGGACTGCAGAAGGCCGCCGAACGCGGCGCCCCCGTCCTGGCGATCTGCGCCGCCATCCAGGTGCTCGGCAACTGGTACGAGACGTCGAGCGGCGAACGCGTCGACGGTGTATCGATGCTCGACGTCACCACGTCCCCGCAGGCGACGCGGTCCATCGGCGAGGTGATCACGACCCCGCAGATCGACGGGTTGGCACAGCCACTGACGGGGTTCGAAAACCACCGCGGCGGAACTACACTCGGCGCCGGAGCCCGCGGCCTGGCCCGAGTCACGCACGGTGTCGGCAACGGTGTCGGAGACGGACTCGAAGGCGTCGTCCAGGGTTCCGTGATCGGCACCTACATGCACGGACCCGCGCTCGCCCGCAACCCCGAACTCGCCGACCTGCTGCTGAAGCGGGCGCTGGGCGTCGACGAACTCGCCCCCCTCGACCTGCCGGAGGTCGAGCAACTGCGCCGGGAGCGCCTGCGCGTCTAGGTGAGTGCCGAAGTGTGGTCCCGCACGCTTTCCCACTCACCTGGGCAGGTGAGTGGGAAAGAGTCCCCGGACACGCTTTCTCACTCACGTGGGCAGGCGGGACAGCGGTGCGTCGTGTCGGGCCACCCCTCCCGGACCAGGACCCGCCGCACCTCCTCGAACACCCCACACGGGTCGCGGGTCGTCTCGTCCCACCCGTAGACCAACCGCGGACGGTCGGCGAGTTCCGCGGCATTGTCGCGCCGGCGGTCACGGAAGCGGGACTGCCTGCCGCTGTGATACTGCTGCCCGTCGAGCCGGACGATCAACGGAACTCCCGTCGGGCTGTAGTCGACGTCCTCGTACAGAATCCGGCCGTCCACGACGTGCGGCATCTGGCGTTTCCCGGCCGGCAGTCCGTGCGACCTCTCGACGTCGAGCGCGTACCGGTGTTCGAGGACGGATTGGACGCCGTCGCCGAGCAGCGTCACGGCGTCGGCGATGTCCGTCGCGTGCCGGTACGGGCGCCGGAGTTCGAGTTTCCGGCGGAGGGCGTCGACATGGACCTTTCCGTTGGTGGCCGCTTCGATCAATCGCGCGGCCGCTTCCTTCGGGGTTTCTTCGGACACCGCGAGGTCGAACACAGTGTCGGCCTTCGATGTTCGGGGTTGGCGAAACGGGACGGCGATGTGCCCGAATGCCCGGGACCGATGGACCACGACGCCGCCGTGCACGAGGGCGTTTCCGGCGGAGGTCGGGCGTGGACCGCCGGGTGTCCGTACCGTCGGCCCCTGATTCACCGCCGAGCACTTGTAGGGCACGGTGATGTGGACGGGAGCGGTCAGGTCGTCGACGCGGAGCATCCCCCACTCCTCGGCCGCGGTCCGGTGGCTGAGGATCGCGCGACCGCCGCCGTAGAGAAGCGCGGCGGAGAGGGCCATCGGGCGCGTGAGCGGGCCGTTCGTCACCGCGATGACCCGGGGCAGCACCCTCAACCATTGGCCGGTGACCACCCGGTGCCGGAGTGCGGTGGCACTGACGCCGTGCGCCCGTAGCTGTGCCGTGGTGACGACGCTGTCCTGGGCGTCGAGAAGCGCTTGCCATGAGTCGTGGTTCATGTCGGAAACGGTGTCGGCCGGCCCCGACACGGAACGGCCCCACAGGCCCGGTTATCCACAGGCTGTGCATAACCTAGGTGAGTGGCAAAGCGTCCTCGGCGACGCTTTGCCACTCACGTACCAATGCAACCGGGGAGTTGCAGAAAACGTAAGACGTGTGCAACCATGGAGTTGCAGATCATCCCACGAGGAAGGTGACCGTCATGGACGCATCGAGCAGCATTACCAGGACCGTTGTCGTGAACGCCCCGAGATCGGCAGTGTGGGCGGCGATCACGGCTCCCGACAAGATCAGCCAGTGGTTCGGGCAACGCACGTCGCTCGACCTCAGCGTCGGCGGTGAGGCCGCGTTCACGTGGGACGAGCACGGCACGGCCCGCGCCGTCGTCACGGAGGTCGACGAACCGAACGCGTTCGGTTTCCGCTGGGCCGCCGACATCGACGCCGACCCGGTGGTCGGCAACTCGACCCTGGTGCGGTTCACGCTGTCCGAGCACGCTGCCGGCACCGAACTGACCGTCGTCGAGACGGGATTCGACACCCTCGACCGCGACGTTGCCGACCAGAAGCAGGCCCGCGAGGCCAACGTCCAGGGCTGGCACGCCGAACTCGACGAACTGGTCGCGTACCTGCACGGCGTGAAGGCATGACAGTGGGCACGTATGCCGAACTGGCCTCGGTGTTCGCGGCGCTGTCCGACGAGACTCGCTGGGAGATCCTGACCGAACTCGGGCGGTCCGACCAGTCGGCGTCGTCGCTGGCCACCCGGCTTCCGGTGTCGCGGCAGGCCATCGCGAAACATCTGACCGCGCTGCAGGCGTGCGGCCTGGTGGAGTCGGTGAAGGTGGGCCGCGAGATCCGCTACCGCGCGCTGGGCGCCGAACTGAACAAGACGGCACGGACACTGGAACGGATCGGGGCCGAGTGGGACCGTCGTTTGGAAGCCATCAAGGAGATCGCGGAATCGATGGAGGAGTAAAGACCCCAGACAGGGGTTCGGCCGGGAATGCTTCTGCATTCTCGGCCGGATCTCTGCTTCTCGAGTTTTCTCTGCTCACAGGTACATTTCCTCGATCCGCATCACTGACGATACACGCGAGTGATCTACGTCACAAGAGGTTCCATCGGACTTTTCTTCGCCCGATCGTGCCCGGGCAGGGCCAGGGACACCGCGAACACCAGGACCGCCAGCACGGCGCACACCCCGTAGGCGATCGAGAATCCGGCGGCCGACGCGACGCCGCCCACCATGCTCGCGGCCAGAACCGTCGCGACGACCGCACTGCACATGGTCGTGCCCATCGTCCGCAGCAACACGTTGACGCCGTTGGCCGCGGCCATCTGCGTGGACGGCACGGCCCGGACGATCAGCATCGGCAGCGTGCTGTACACCAGTGCGGTGCCGATCGCCGCGACCCCGAGCGCCGCGATCACCAGCCACAGCTCCTTGTGCGGCACGGTGTGCAGCACGTAGCCGATGACGAGGCAGATCGCGCCCGACAGAATCGTCACCTTCGAGCCGTAGCGCTCTGACACCCGGGCCCCGACCTGCGCGAACACGATCATCGACAGACTCGTCGGGAGCTGGCACACCGCGGCCTGCAGGATCGTCAGGCCGTAGCCGGCGTCGCCGCGGGGCGCCTGAAGAAGTTGGGTGGTGATGAGGGCGTTTCCGTAGAACGCGAACCCGACGAGCAGCGCCGTGACGTGGGGCAGCAGCACCGACCGTCGCGCCGACACCCGCAGGTCCACGAGCGGATTCCGGTTGCGTAGCTGCTGATATCCCCACAGCGCGAACAGGAACACCGACGACCCGAACATGCCGAGCACCGCGGGACTTCCCCAGCCCCACGAGCTGCCCTGGGTGATCGGGACGAGCAGGCAGACGAGCGCGGCGGTCAGGCCGACGGCACCGGTCCCGTCGAACCGCCCGCCCGACCGCACCTCGGACTCGCGGATGAACAGCGCCGCGGCCAGGGTGACCGCGAGCCCGATGCCGGCGATGACCCAGAAGAGGACGTGCCAGTTGGAGTACTCGGCAACGGATGCCGCGAAGGGCAGTCCGAGCGCGGTGCCGATGCCGAGGGTCGAACTCATCATGGCGATGGCGCCGTGGACCTTCTCGCGCGGCAGTTCGTCGCGGAGTATCGAGATTCCGACCGGGATGACGGCGGCGCCTGCCCCCTGCAGTCCCCGCGCGAAGATGAGGAAGGCGATGTCGGACGTCACGGCGCAGATCAACGCGCCGATCGTCATGAAGACGAACGCGACGAGGAGCATCCGCTTCTTGCCGAACATGTCGGCGAGCCTGCCGAAGATCGGGGTGACGACCGCGCCGACCAGGAGGGTGGTGGTGATCAGCCAGGACACCGACGTCTGACTCGCGCCGGTGAACGTCGGCATGCTGGGCAGGAGGGGCACCATGACCGTCTGCAGGACGGCCTGGAACACACCCGCGAACGCGAGAATCGGGAAGAGGTAACGCGATCCGTTGGCCGACGCGGGTTGCGCGCCCGGGTGATCCGCGAGCGCCGAGAGCGGGCGCGGCAACGAGATCGTCAAATGTCACCCCTCGCGCAGCTGGTAAATGGTTGTTCACCACATTAGGTGAACAACCATTTACCCCGCAAGCCGGACAATCCGCCCTCAGCCGTCGAGCAACTCCTGCACCAGCGGGGCGTACTGCGCCACCACCTCGTCCGGGGTGCCCGTCGCATGCTCCTGCATCATCTTGCGGCGCATGACAGCGAGACCCGTCAGCATCGACATCACCAGTTCCGCACGCAGCCGGCCACCGGGCCCGGGCAGTCGTTCGGCCAGCGTGTCGATCATCTGCGTCGAATAGTTGGCCCGCAGCTTCCGGCTGCTCTCCTCGCTCGGCCCGCTCATGAACAGGATGTTCAGCGACAACGGTTTGTACGGTTCGAGCGGCCGCGCGAATATCGACACCATCCGCTCACCGAGGCCGTCCAGCGGACCGCTGAACAGCACCTCCGCGGCGGACCGGAAGTCGACGAGCGCGTCGAACAGCTGCTCCTTCGACCCGAAGTACTTGATGATCAGCGGTGCGCTGACCCCCGCGTCCTCGGCGATGTCCTTGAGCGTGATCTCCCGGTACGGACGCGTCGCGAACGCCCGCCCCGCAGCGTCGACGATCAGCGACCGCGACTGCTCCGCCGTCCGCTTCACCGGCGCCGCCGTGCCCGGATCCGACGTCACAGCGTGCGTCTCCCCGACAACGCCCGGCCCAGTGTGAGCTCGTCGGCGAACTCGAGGTCGCCGCCCATCGGCAGACCCGACGCGAGCCGGCTGACCGTCAGCCCCGGGAAGTCCCGCAGCATCCGCACCAGATACGTCGCGGTGGCCTCCCCCTCCGTGTTGGGGTCGGTCGCGATGATCACCTCGGAGACGTCGACGCCGTCCTCCTGATTACCGATGCGCGCGAGCAACTCCCGGATCCGCAGCTGGTCGGGGCCCACCCCGGACAGCGGATCCAGCGCACCGCCCAGAACGTGATAGCGGCCCTTGAACTCGCGGGTGCGCTCCACGGCCTGGACGTCCTTCGGCTCCTCGACCACACAGATCACCGTGCGGTCGCGGCGCGGATCGGCGCAGATGCGGCAGTGCTCCTTGTCGGACACCGTGCCGCACACCACGCAGAACTGGACGCCGTCACGCACCCGCTGCAGGGCGTTCTTGAGCCGGTCGATTTCCGGCGGCTCGACACTGAGCAGGTGGAACGCGATGCGCTGCGCGCTCTTCGGCCCGACGCCGGGCAGCTTGCCCAGCTCGTCGATCAGATCCTGAACCGGACCTTCGTACACGCCGCGCCTCTAGAAACCGGGGAGGCCAGGCAGGCCTCCCCCACCGAATCCACCCGCGAGCGGACCGAGCTTCTGCGCCGCGATCTCCTGCGCCTTGCTCGACGCGTCCTCGATCGCACCGATCACGAGGTCCTGCAGAGTTTCCACGTCGTCGGGATCGACGACCTTCGGATCGATCTTCAGACCGACCACTTCACCTGTCCCCTTGACCGTCGCGGTCACGAGTCCGCCACCGGCCTGCCCGGTGACCTCGGCCTCGGCCATCTCCTGCTGCGCGGCCATCAGCTGCTGCTGCATCTGCTGCGCCTGCGCGAGGAGCTGCGACATGTCGGGTTGTCCACCTGGTTGCACTGACGTGGTCCTTTCTGCTGTTTCCCCTGCCAGCGTAGACCGTGACCGTCAGCGCGGTCCGCCGCCGACGCCGTCGTGCGAATCCCGTCGACGACGCCGGAGCGAACAGGACCGGGTCAGCCGAGTTCGCGCTCGAGGTTCGCCAGCACCTGCCCCTGGATCTTCTTCAGACCCAGCGGGGCGAACGTCTTCTCGAAGAAGCCGCCGATGCCGCCCGCACCCTTCCACTCGGTGGTCGTGGTGACCGTCGAACCGCTGCCACTCGGCGCGACGACCCAGGTGGTGACGAGCGACGAGTTCGCGTCCGTCTCGGTGATCGTGTTGCCCGCCACCGTGACCGTCGCCTTGATGTCGCGGGACCGCTTCTCGGTGGCCTTCAGCGTCCACTGCGCGACGGTGCCGCCGCCCTGCCCGCCCTCCAGGACGCGGTAGTCCAGGTACTGCTCCGAGAGGATGCGCGGACGCACCGTCTCGTAGTCCGTCAAAGCCGCGAGCGCCTTCTCCGGTGTGGCTGCGACGGTGATCGAACTGCTCGCGCTGACCTGGCCCACTGTTCTGACTCCTCTTGTACGATTTGTACGAAACTGCTTCCTCATCCCATCCTGCCTTCCGGCCGCGAGTCCGGGCGATGACGTGGCAATCTATTGTGAGGTAGCTCACTTCGGCATGGTCGCGACCCGCACATTGATGAGACATTTGTGTGAATCTTCGGTCGCGCGCGCCGATATGCGTGGCTTGAACCCTCGGAGAGGGATAGCGTCAAGGTGTGGCTGCCTCTTCGGTTGAACTACTGAAAAGCATGCGGGAGGGTGGACGCCCCTTCCGTGCGCATCGCACTTTGCCCGTCACGGGGATCGACGCTCACCGCGCCGGCGTCCAACGACTCCTCGCGTCCTACCGCGCGATTCCCACGGACGCCACCGTGCGGCTCGCGAAGAAGACGTCCAACCTGTTCCGGGCCCGGGCGCAGACCAGCGCACCCGGCCTCGACGTCTCCGGCCTCGGCGGGGTCATCTCCGTCGACCCGCAGGCCCGGACCGCGGACGTCGCCGGAATGTGCACGTACGAGGACCTGGTGGACGCCACCCTGCCGTATGGGCTGGCGCCGCTGGTGGTTCCGCAGCTCAAGACCATCACGCTCGGCGGCGCGGTCACCGGCCTCGGCATCGAGTCGACGTCGTTCCGCAGCGGGCTCCCCCACGAATCGGTCCTCGAGATCGACGTCCTGACCGGCAGCGGCGACATCGTCACCGCGACACCGGAAGGCGAGAATTCCGACCTGTTCTGGGGGTTCCCCAACTCCTACGGAACACTC
Source organism: Rhodococcus pseudokoreensis (assembly GCF_017068395.1). Lineage (NCBI taxonomy): Bacteria > Bacillati > Actinomycetota > Actinomycetes > Mycobacteriales > Nocardiaceae > Rhodococcus > Rhodococcus pseudokoreensis. Next base: position 3,707,351 of record NZ_CP070619.1, read on the forward strand.
GGCTACTCGACGCGTCTGCGCATCCAGCTCGAGCCCGTCAAACGGTATGTGGCACTGCGCCATCTGCGTTTCGATTCGCTGGACGAGTTGCAGACGGCGATGGATCGCATCGTCACCGACCGCGTCCACGACGGCATCCCCGTCGACTACCTGGACGGCGTCGTCTTCACCGAGTCCGAGAGTTACCTGACGCTGGGCCACCAGACCGACGAGGGCGGACCTGTCAGCGACTACACCGGGCAGAACATCTTCTACCGGTCCATCCAGCACAGCTCGGTGAACCACCCCAAAACGGACAAACTCACCATCCGAGACTATCTGTGGCGCTGGGACACCGACTGGTTCTGGTGCTCGCGCGCGTTCGGCGCCCAGAACCCCACCGTCCGCCGGCTGTGGCCGAAGCGGTTCCTCCGCAGCAGCTTCTACTGGAAGCTCATCGCCCTCGACCACAAGTACGACATCGGCGACCGACTCGAGAAGCGCAAGGGCAACCCGCCGCGGGAACGCGTCGTGCAGGACGTCGAAGTGCCCATCGACCGCACCGCGGACTTCGTCCGGTGGTTCCTCGACGAGATCCCCATCGAGCCGCTGTGGCTGTGCCCGTTGCGGTTGCGGGAACCCGCCCCGGCAGGCGCGTCGTCGCAACGCCCCTGGCCCCTGTACCCCCTCGAACCGAAACGCACGTACGTGAACATCGGCTTCTGGTCCTCGGTACCCATCGTTCCGGGCAGGCCCGAGGGGGCGGCGAATCGACTGATCGAAGACAAGGTCAGCGACTTCGACGGACACAAGTCCCTCTACTCGGATTCGTATTATTCACGAGAAGACTTCGAACGCCTCTACTACGGCGGCGATCGATACACGGAACTGAAAAAACGCTACGACCCCAAAACACGATTACTGGACCTTTTCTCCAAGGCGGTGCAACGTCGATGACAACCCTGAAAGCTTCACGCTCGCAAGACCACAAGCTGACCATCGCAGAGATTCTCGAGACTCTGTCCGACGGCATGCTCCCCCTGCGGTTCTCCGCCTACGACGGCAGCGCCGCAGGCCCCGAGGACGCCCCGTACGGGCTCCACCTCAAGACGACGAGGGGCACGACGTACCTCGCGACCGCCCCCGGCGACCTCGGCATGGCCCGGGCCTACGTGTCCGGCGACCTCGAGGCCCGCGGCGTCCACCCCGGCGACCCGTACGAGATCCTCCGCGTCATGGGCGACGAACTGCACTTCCGTCGCCCGTCCGCGCTCACACTCGCCGCCATCACCCGGTCGCTCGGCTGGGATCTGCTGCGCCCCATAGCCCCTCCCCCGCAGGAGCACCTCCCGCGGTGGCGTCGAGTCGCGGAAGGCTTGCGGCACTCCAAGTCCCGCGACGCCGAGGTCATCCACCACCACTACGACGTCTCGAACACCTTCTACGAGTACGTTCTCGGCCCGTCCATGACGTACACGTGCGCGTGTTACGAGAACGCCGAGCAGACCCTCGAAGAGGCGCAGGAAAACAAGTACCGCCTCGTGTTCGAGAAGCTCGGCCTCCAGCCGGGTGATCGCCTTCTCGACATCGGTTGTGGCTGGGGGTCGATGGTCCGGTTCGCCGCACGCCGCGGCGTCAAGGTCATCGGCGTCACCCTGTCCCGCGAACAGGCCGAATGGGCGCAGAAGGCCATCGCCGAAGAGGGGCTGTCCGACCTCGCCGAGGTCCGGTTCTCCGACTACCGCGACGTCCCCGAAACCGGCTTCGACGCCATCTCCTCCATCGGCCTGACCGAGCACATCGGCGTCGGCAACTACCCCGCCTACTTCGGACTGCTGCAGAGCAAACTCCGCGAAGGCGGCCGGCTGCTGAACCACTGCATCACCCGGCCCGACAACCAGAGTCAGGCCCGCGCAGGCGGATTCATCGACCGGTACGTGTTCCCCGACGGCGAACTCACCGGCTCCGGGCGCATCATCTCCGAGATCCAGAACGTCGGACTCGAGGTGCGGCACGAGGAGAACCTGCGCGAACACTACGCACTCACCCTCGCCGGATGGTGCCAGAACCTGGTCGACAACTGGGACGCCTGCGTCGAAGAGGTCGGGGAAGGCACCGCCCGCGTGTGGGGCCTCTACATGGCCGGGTCGCGACTCGGCTTCGAACGCAACGTCGTTCAGCTGCACCAGGTCCTCGCCGTCAAACTCGGGCCGAAGGGCGAGGCACACGTCCCGCTCCGGCCGTGGTGGAAGTAGGCGGCTCCGCCGCCCGTGAGTGGTTAAGGAGTCTGTGCACTCCTTGACCACTCACAGGCCCGGCAGGGGATTTCGCCGGGCCTGCTCCACCCCTCCCGCACCAGCACGGTCTCCACTTCACGGGCCACGGCGCACGGATTCTTCGTCACCTCGTCGAACCCGTAGACGAGACGCGGCCGCCCCTGCAGTTCGGCCGCGTTGTCGCGGCGGCGGTCCCGGAATGCCACCTCCGCCATGGCGTGCGCGCGGCGACCGTCGAGTCGCACGATGAGCGGTACGCCGTGGTCGGAGTAGTCGCAGTCCTCGAAGAGGGTGCGGCCGTCCACGACCACTGGTGACTGCCGCCGCGCCCGTGGAAGCCCGTGCGCGTCCTCGACGTCGGTGGCGTAGCGGTATTCGAGCACCGACTGCACTCCGTCGGCGAGCAGTCGGACCGCGTCCAGGAGCGTCCTGCGATATCGGCGCGGCCGCCGCTCCTCCATGCGTCGTCGAATGTCGCGCACAGGGATCCGGGCATTGGTCACGAGGGCGATCAGACGCGTGAAGGCGTCCCGCGCCGTCGGTTCGGCGATCGCCACATCCAACGCGGTGTCCGCCCTCGACGTCCGAGGCTGGTCCGTGTCGACGGCAATGTATTCGTGCGCCCTCGACCGGTGCACGACGACACCGGGATGCAAAACCGTACCTTCCCGGTGGCACAGACTGGTCAACGCGAGACCCGCACCGACGACGGTCGGCGGCTGCGTGACAGCCGATCTCCCGTAGGGAACGGTGATGTGCACGGGGCATGCCGGATCGGCACGAATCATGCCCCATTCCTCGGCAGCAGTGTGGTGGCTGAGGACGGCCGCTCCGCCTCCGAACAGCAGTGCGGCCTCCAGCGCCATTTCACGACTGATCGGTCCGCTGCTCACCGCATAGACCCCGTGCAGCACTGCTTGCCACAGTCCGGATTCGACACGGTGCCGGACCCTGCTGCGGGGAAAACCGAGGGCACGGAGTTGGGTGTGGGTGATGAGGCCGAACTGAGCGTCGACGACGTCTTTCAGAGCGGCGAATTGCGTAGAGGTCATACCGGCACGGTCACCGAGACCCCCGACCGGTCCCGGTGTCGTACCTGGGAAAAGTAATTGCCCTGTGGATAGCCGACAGGTTGGGGATAACTCCACCCGTGCGTGGTTAGCGAGTCCAGAGACTCCTTAACCACGCACGGGCGGCGGAGCCGCCTACGCCTTCAGCGACGCCGGCGGGGTGAAGCGCTCGCCGTACTTGGCGGCGAGTTCTTCGGCGCGCTTGACGAAGCCGGCCTGGCCGCCTTCGTAGCCCTGGATGTACTGCGACACACCGCCGGTCCAGGCGGGGAAGCCGATGCCCATGATGGAGCCGATGTTGGCGTCGGCGGTGGTGAGGAGCACGCCCTCGTCGAAGCATTTTTGCGTTTCGATGGCCTCGATGAACAGCATGCGCTCGATGAGGTCCTGGAACGGGACTTCGAGTTCCTTGGAACCGAAGTTCTCCCGCAGCCCGGACCACAGGCCGGTGCGCTTGCCGTCGGCGTAGTCGTAGAAGCCGGCGCCGCCGAGTTTGCCCTTGCGGTCGAACTTGTCGACCATCGTGTTGATGACGTCGCCTGCCGGGTCGGCGGGCAGGTCCTTGCCTTCGGCCTTCGCGGCTTCCGCGGTTTCCTTGCGGATCTTCTGCATCAGCGTCAGGTTCAGCTCGTCGGACAGCTGCAGCGGTGCCGCCGGGTAGCCGGCCTGCATGCCTGCCTGTTCGATGGTGGCGGGCTCGATGCCCTCCGCCAGCATGGCGATGGCCTCGTTGATGAACGTGCCGATGACGCGGGAGGTGAAGAAGCCGCGCGAATCGTTGACGACGATCGGCGTCTTGCGGATGGCCTGCACGTAGTCGAAGACGCGGGCGAGGGCCTCGTCGGACGTCTTCTCGCCGCGGATGATCTCGACGAGCGGCATCTTGTCGACGGGCGAGAAGAAGTGGATTCCGATGAAGTCCTCTTGGCGCTTCACGCCGGTCGCGAGGCCGGTGATCGGCAGCGTCGACGTGTTCGAGCCGAGCAGCGCCTTCGGGTCGACGATGTCCTCGATCTCCTGGAACACTTTGTGCTTGAGGTCCTGCGACTCGAACACGGCCTCGATGACGAAGTCGACACCGGCGAAGTCGGCGGGGTCGGCGGACGGCGTGATGCGGTCGAGGAGCGTCTTCGACTTCTCCTCGGTGGTCTTGCCCCGCGACAGCGCCTTGGCCTCGATGCCCTCGGAGTACGCCTTGCCCTTGTTGGCGGCCTCGATGGTGACGTCCTTGAGGACGACGTCGAAGCCGGCTTTCGCGGACACGTAGGCGATTCCGGCGCCCATCATTCCGGCGCCGAGCACACCGACCTTGGTGATCGGGGTCTTCTCGATGCCCTCGGGGCGGGACGCGCCGGAGTTGATGGCCTGCAGGTCGAAGAAGAACGCCTGGATCATGTTCTTCGCGACCTGACCGGTGACCAGCGACGTGAAGTAGCGGGCCTCGATGAGGAGCGCGTTGTCGATGTCGACCTGCGATCCCTCGACGGCGGCGGCCATGATGGCGCGCGGTGCCGGCATGGGTGCGCCCTTGAGTTGCTTGCGCAGGTTCGCGGGGAACGCGGGCAGGTTCGCGGCGAACGCCGGGGTGGACGGGGTGCCGCCGGGGATCCGGTAGCCCTTCTTGTCCCACGGCTGGACGCCGCCCTCGGGGTTGGCCTTGATCCACGCCTTCGCGGCGGGCACCAGTTCGTCGACGGACGGCACGACCTCGTCGACGAGTCCGACCTCCTTGGCCTGCACCGGTCCACGCTGCTGGCCCTGGAGCAGCACCTGCATGAGCGCGTTCTGCAGACCGAGCATGCGGACGGTGCGCACGACGCCACCGCCGCCGGGCAGCAGACCGAGGGTGACCTCAGGCAGGCCGATCTTGACGCCCTTCACATCCGCGGCGACGCGGTGATGCGTGGCCAGGGCGATCTCGAGTCCGCCGCCGAGTGCGGCGCCGTTGATGGCGGCGACGACGGGCTTGCCGAGGGTCTCGAGGCGGCGCAGGTCCGACTTGATCGCGACGCTGTGGCTGTAGATCTCGTCGGCGTTCTCCGGTCCGACCTTGATCATGTTCTTCAGGTCGCCGCCGGCGAAGAACGTCTTCTTGCCGGACGTGATGACGACACCGGTGATGGAGTCCTTCTCGTCGACGAGGCGGTCGACGGTCGCCTTCATCGAGGAGATGTAGGCGTCGTTCATGGTGTTCGCGCCCTGGTTGGGATCGTCGATGGTGAGCACGACGATGCCGTCGGCGTCCTGCTCCCAGTTGATGATGTTCTGCTCGCTCACTGCTTCAAGTCTCCTGATGGTCCGGGCGGTCAGACGCGCTCGATGATGGTGGCGACGCCCATACCGCCGCCGATGCACAGGGTGATGAGGGCGTACCGGGCGTTGCGGCGCTCGAGCTCGTCGATCATGGTGCCGGTGATCATGGCGCCGGTGGCTCCGAGCGGGTGCCCCATGGCGATGGCACCGCCGTTGACGTTGAGCTTCTCGTCGGGGATGTTCAGGTCCTTCTGGAACTTGAGCACCACGGACGCGAACGCCTCGTTGATCTCGAACAGGTCGATGTCGTCGACGGTCAGACCGGCGGCGGCGAGCACCTTCTTCGAGGCGGGGGTCGGGCCGGTGAGCATGATCGTGGAGTCGGCACCGCTGGTGGCCGTCGCGACGACGCGGGCGCGCGGGGTCAGGCTCATGTCCTTGCCGGCCTGCTCGGATCCGACGAGGACCAGTGCGGCGCCGTCGACGATGCCGGAGCTGTTGCCGCCGTGGTGGACGTGGTTGATCTTCTCGACCCAGTGGTACTTCTGCAGCGACACCGCGTCGAAGCCGCCCATCTCGCCGACGCCGGCGAAGGACGGGTTGAGGCCGGCGAGGTTCTCGAGGGTGGTGCCGGGACGCATGTGCTCGTCCTGGTCGAGGACGACGAGGCCGTTGATGTCCTTGACCGGGACGACGGACTTGGCGAAGTAGCCGCCGGTCCACGCCTTCGCGGCGAGGTCCTGCGAGCGGACGGCGTACGCGTCGACGTCCTCGCGGGAGAAGCCCTCGATGGTGGCGATCAGGTCGGCGCCCACACCCTGGGGGACGAAGTAGTTGTCGTAGTTGGTGGCCGGGTCGAGCGCCCACGGTCCGCCGTCGGAGCCCATCGGCACGCGGGACATCGATTCGACGCCACCGGCGATGACCAGTTCGTCCCAGCCGGACCGCACCTTCTGCGCGGCGGTGTTGACGGCCTCGAGGCCGGACGCGCAGAACCGGTTCAGCTGGACGCCGCCGACGGTGTCGGGCAGTCCGGCGTCGTTGACCGCGACGCGGGCGATGTCCATGCCCTGGTCGCCGACGGGGGTGACGACGCCGAGGACCAGGTCCGAGATGCGATCCTCGTCCAGGTCGGGGAAGCGGGCGCGGAGCTCGTCGATCAGGCCGGTGACCAGCGAGATCGGCTTGACCGAGTGCAGCGAACCGGTCTTCTTTCCGCGGCCGCGCGGGGTCCGGATGGCTTCATAAATGAATGCCTCTGTGGTCACTGTGGAGTGTTCCTTCCTTATCTGCGTCGACGCCGACCGTGCACACGGCGCTCTGCACGGGGCATACCCCGGCACATTTACCTTAGAACGTGTTCCAAAACAGTAGGAAGGACCGAAGCGATCCTGGATCGTGACCCAGGCGATCACGACCGGGCGACCTGGACTGCCGCGCGGTGAGGCCGGCGCCTCAGGTGTCGAGGCCGAGCCCCGCGTCCCGTGCCCGCACGATGGCGGCGGGACGGTCGGGCACACCCAGCTTGGTGAGCACGTTCGACACGTGGTTGCGCACGGTCTTCGGGCTCAGCACGAGTCTGCGCGAGATGCTCGCGTTGTCGTAGCCGCGGGCGACGAGGTCGAGCACCTCCCGTTCGCGGTCGGTGAGTTCCGGAAACACGGTGGGCTCCATCCGGCGGGAGGCGGCCATGAAGCTCATCGCGCGGGCCGCGACCGCGGCGCCGAGGATCACCTCCCCGTTGGCGACTGCCCGGACCGCCCGTTCGACCTCCCCCGGATCGGCGCCCTTCACCAGGTAGCCGCGCGCCCCGGCACGCACCGACGCGACCAGCGATTCGTCGTCCTCGTGCATGGTGACCACGAGCACCCGCAGTGCGGGGTGCCGCTCGACGAGCCGCCGGGTGGCGTCCACCCCCGAGCCGTCGCCGAGTTCGAGATCCATCAGCACCACGTCGACGTCCCCGTCCACGACGTCGAGCGCCTCGGCGACGGAACTGGCCTGCGCGGCCACCTCCATGCCGTCCAGCGTCGACAGCAGCGCGACCATGCCCAGCCGGAACACCGGGTGGTCGTCGACGACGGCGACCCGGATGGACGAGGTGGTGGAGTTCGTCGTGCCCGCGCTCATGATGCGGTCAACGGTAACCGGGCGGTGACCACCGTGCCTGTCGGACGGCCGGATTCGATGTGCAGCGTGCCGCCGAGTTCGTGGGCCCGCTCGCGCATCGACCGGGTGCCGACACCGCCTCCGCCGGCCGGATCGAACCCGCAGCCGTCGTCGTGGATGACGACCGTCAGCACCTCCGGGGCGAACGTGGCGTCGACCCGGCAGCCGTCGGCGCCGCTGTGCCTGCGCGCGTTGGTGACGGCCTCGACGACGATCCCGTACGCCGCGGCGCTGATCTCCGCGCCCAGCCTCGGTGGCGGATCGGCCTGCACCCGCAGCTGGAACCCGCTGCGCGACTGGGTGGCCGCCAGTTCGTGCAGCGCCGGGACCAGTCCGAGTTCGTCGAGCACCGGCGGGAACATGCTGCGCGACAACTGCCGGACGCCCTCCACCTGATGGTCGAGTTGCTCTTGCAGAGCGTCGATGAGTTCGGCGGCGGCGGCCGGATCCGAGCCGAGCAGGTTCCGCGCGCCCTGCAGACCCAGCCGGATGCCCGCGAGCGACGGACCCAGCCCGTCGTGCAGTTCGCGGCGAATCATCTGCCGCTCCTCCAGTCGCACGGACGACAGCCGGCGCCGCGCCTCCTGCAGGTTCTCCGCCGACTGCAGCACGACGAGACCGGCCGTCACGACCGCCGACAGTTCGGTGAGCGACCGGCGGGTGCGCGCCCCCAGCGACTCCCCCGCCGGCGCCGTCACGACCATCGTCCCCAGCACCGCATCGCGGTGCACCAACTCCACCGACTCGGCAGGTCCCGTCGCCGAACCCCACACCGCGGCAACCCCGCCGGCGCGCCGCACGGACACGGATTCGAGCCGCAACGCGACGCCAACACCGGCGGCGAGACCCTCGAGGAGTTGTTCCGGGGTCTCGGCGCTGCCGAACTGCCTGCCGAGGGTGCGGACGGCCCTCGCCGGATCCTCGCCCTCGCCGTACACCAGGCGGTGCACCCGCCGCTGCAGCCACAACCGCACCGGTTGCACGGCGACGGCGACGACACCCGCCGCGACCACCTGCGCCCCCACCGAATCGCCGTCGGGCAGCAGCGCCGTCAGCGCCGTGGCCACCACGACGTACAGCACCAGCAGCGCGACGGTGAGGGTGCCCGCCACCGTCGCGCGGCTGACGACCAGGTTCAGCCCCCACATGCGCTGACGCAGGATGCACACCAGGATCGCGACCGGGTAGAAGGCCTGAACAGCCAAGTGCACCAACGGGTTGAGCACCCACAGTCCCGGCAGCGACGCGGGCAGCGCCAGCGGAATGTACGCGGCCGTCATCAGCGCCGTGCCGAGGCACATCCAGCCGAGACCGACGCGCTCGCCGGGTGGGCCGTGCCGCCACCGCCACCCGCAGTCCGCGGCCGCCGCGGCGCCGACGACGAGAACGGGCACGATCACCCAGACCGCGGGGATCTCCGTGAACGTGCGGGACCAGAAGTACCAGGCCGTCGCGGCGACACCCGCGAGGACGCCGAGTTTCGCGCCGACGCCGAGCGGATGGTCGCGGATCAGCCACGGCACGATCAGGAACAGGCTGAGCGTCCCGGGAATCCATGCCGTGTTCTGCAACGGCGACAGCACGTCGACCCACGGCAGCCCCGGACGCACGGCGGCGAGTTGCGAACAGCTGTAGCCGAGCGCGGCGAGACCCACGCCGATCGCGGTGAGCCCCATGATGATCGGCACCGGATGCACCCTGCGGGCGAGGACGACACCGGCAACGGTCCCGTAGACCGCCGCCCCGACGACGTCCACCAGGAAGAACAGCTGATTCGAGTCGATGCCCGGATCGGCCCGGACGAACGCCACCACCGATAGGACGACCAGAACCCACGCGGACACCGCCATGACGGCAGCGGGTACGGGCGCACCGCCCGCACCCGCCGACCCCTCGGTCATCGGAGTGTCCTTCTGCTTCGCCATGGTGCGAACGAGTATCTCCCCTACTCGCGCACCGTGTCGGCGAAAGCGAAACCGATCGCGCTCACCAGCACCCACAGCGGCCCGGTGAACCCGGCGAGGTACTGCAGCGGTGAGACTCCGATGACGGCGGTCACCAGCCCCAGGACCAGGCTGACCCAGCCGATCCAGCGTGGGCCAGCGTGCCCGCGGAGCAGTGCGGCGGCCACCGCCAGCGCGCTGACGCCCGCACCCGCCCACAGCCACGGAATCGTGCCCATCCAGTGGCCGCCGACCACCGCGAACGCCGGCACCAGCCGGCTCGTGTCACCGAGGCCGAACACCAACTCGGTGGTCAGCCCGGTCCCCAGCAGACACGCCGCCGACGTCAGGACCAGCCCGAACGCCGCGACCGACGGCAGGATGCTGTCGGCCGGCAACGCTGCCCGCAGGCGCTGGGACAGCCCGGCGGCGAAGACGAGGATCAGCAGCGCCGCGGTCATGATCGACACGTGCATCACCAGGATTCCGGTGCGCTGTCCCGCGAGACCGTTCATGATGGCGACCGCGTCGCCGGCCGACGCCTCCACGTACACCGCGTCGACCGACATGCTCGCCTGGATGCCGACGATTCCGGCCACGCCGGCGAGGACCCCGACGTACGCCCACCACCGGCCGCTTCGCGGTCGCGCGGTCGCCGGGACCTCGTTCTGCACGCCGTCTGGAACATTCACTGTGCTCATGAGACGACGATCGGGCACCCGGCGTCCCGGGCACCAGGGGCGGATGTCCCGATGTGGCGGGACCGCCGTGCGCTCAACCCTCGGTTCAGCCCTCGAGCTTCTTGGCCCCGAGCATGTCCTTGAGCAGTTCGAACGCCACGTCTTCCGGGTCTCGGCGAGTCGCGGGGTCGGCGGGTTCCGCCGCCTCCTTGAACATCTCTTCCTCGTCCTCGGGTGTGGAGACGGGCGGCGTCGACGCTGAAGCCTCGTAGTCGATCGGCCCCGGATCGTCCGGGTAGTCGGGTGCCTCCGGCGGCGGAATGTCGTCGTCCGGTTCGGACGACGGACGTGCCTGCGCCGCACCCGAACCCGCATCGGTGCGCTGGCCGTCGGACTGCTGCTGCGGCGGGCGCTGCGCAGCCCGCTCCTGGCTGGGCCGGGAGAACCGGGGTGCACCCGCCGGCTTCGTCGGCGCCGCAGCGGCCTTCGCGACCGGTGGGGGCGGCGCCGTCGGAGCACCAGCTTGATACTCCACTTCCCAGGTGCCGCCGAACATCTCGGACAGCACCTCGGTGATCACCTGGGCGTTGTGCGGCGACGCGATCCGGGCACCCAGGTTGGGGACCGGGTGCGCCAGGATCAGGCGGTTGCCCTGCACGTCGTGCACCGTGGCGGCCGACAACATCGCGGGAAGGATTTTGTTCCGCTGACTCACCTTCTCGCGCAGCGAATTCCAGGCCTCCCGCAGGGTCGCAACATCCGGACCCGCCGACGCTGCGGGTGCCGCCTCCACCTCGGGCGCGAGCGGTGGCTCCGGTTCGGGTTCCGGCGCGGGTGCAGGCGCCGGCTCGGGTTCCGGCGTCGGCTCGGGCACAGGAGTGGGCGCGGGCTCCGGTTCGGGCACGGGCTGCGGCGTCGGCTCGGGTGCCGGCGTCGGCTCCGGAACGGGTGTCGGTTCGGGCTGCGGCGTCGGCTCCGGTTCGGGAACGGGGGCAGGCGCGGGCTCCGGAACGGGCCGCGGCATCGGTTCGGGTTCCGGCTCGGGCGGCGGGGGCACGGTGGCCGCCGCGGCCTGGCGCATCGACGGTCGCTGGAACTTCGGCTCCGGTTCCGGCTCGGCGGGCGGTTGCGGCGCGCGCTCCGGTGCCGCGGCGGGCCGCTCGGCTGCGGCTGCGGCGGCGACCGGTGCGGAGCCTGCGGGCGGAAGTCCGCGCTCGACGCGTTCGAGCCGCTGCAGCACGGCCGACTCCGCATCGGACGCCGACGGCAGCAGCATCCGGGCGCACATCACTTCGAGCAGCAGTCGGGGGGCGGTGGCGCCGCGCATCTCGCCGAGACCGGCGTGGATCACCTCGGCGTACCGGGTTAGCGTGGCGGGACCGATCCGCTGGACCTGGGCGCGCATGTTCTCGAGCACGTCGCCGGGAGCGTCGACGAGGCCACGTTCGGCGGCGTCGGGGACCGCCTGCATCAGGATCAGGTCGCGCAGGCGCTCGAGCAGGTCGACGGCGAAGCGGCGCGGATCGTGCCCGGCGTCCATGACGCGGTCGACCGTCCCGAACAGCGCGGCGCCGTCGCCGGTGGCCAGCGCGTCGACGGCGTCGTCGATCAGCGCGACGTCGGTGACGCCGAGCAGCGCGAGCGCGCGCGGGTAGGTGACGCCCTCGTCGCCGGCGCCGGCGAGGAGCTGGTCGAGGATGCTCAGCGAGTCACGCGGGGACCCACCGCCGGCGCGGATGACCAGCGGATACACCGGGTCGGCGACCGGCACGCTCTCCTGCAGGCAGATCTTCTCCAGCAGCCCGCGCATCGTCGTCGGCGCGAGCAACCGGAACGGATAGTGATGGGTGCGCGAACGGATGGTCGGCAGCACCTTCTCGGGTTCGGTGGTCGCGAAGATGAAGATGAGGTGCTCCGGCGGCTCCTCCACGATCTTGAGGAGGGCGTTGAAACCCGCCGTGGTGACCATGTGGGCCTCGTCCACGATGAACACCCGGTACCGCGACTCGGCGGGCGCGTAGAACGCGCGGTCGCGCAGCTCACGGGTGTCGTCGACGCCACCGTGGCTGGCCGCGTCGAGTTCGGTGACGTCGAGGTTGCCCGACCCGCCGGGGCCGAGCGCCACGCACGAGGGGCACTGGCCGCACGGCGTCGAGGTCGGGCCCTCCACGCAGTTCAGCGATCGGGCCAGGATGCGGGCAGACGACGTCTTGCCACAGCCGCGGGGACCGGAGAACAGATACGCGTGGTTGATCCGTCCGGCGTCGAGAGCGGTGCTCAGTGGTTCGGTGACGTGCTCCTGCCCCACCACCTCGGCGAAGGATGCGGGTCGGTACTTCCGGTACAGGGCCACGCGGAAAGACTACCGGCGGGCCCCGACAGTCCGGTCCGGGTGGTCGAAGCGCCTGCTCGGCACCCCGCTCGGGTGCTACTCACAGGTAGAAATCCGGACCTGACCGGATTGCGTAACACGTTCGCAACGCGTCGGCATCACAGTTGAAACGGCCCGCGGCCATCGTGAATTTCCGCACCGGGTTTCGTCCGGGTGTGTGAGGAGAATGTCGTGCCTGCAATCGACGCCGGAGCAACCGCCTGGCTTCTGATCAGTACCGCGCTGGTCCTGCTGATGACCCCGGGGCTCGCCCTGTTCTACGGCGGGATGGTCCGCTCCACCGGCGTACTGAACATGATCATGATGAGCTTCGTGTCGATCGCGCTCGTCACGGTCGCCTGGCTGGTGGCCGGGTACTCCCTCATCTTCGGCGACGACATCGGCGGCGGACTGATCGGCGGGCTCGAGCACGTGGGGATGGCGGGCATCGACCCGACCACCGTCCACGGGCAGGTCCCCGAGATCCTGTTCGCCACGTTCCAGCTGACGTTCGCGATCATCACCGCCGCGCTGATCAGCGGTGCGATCGCCGACCGGGCCAAGTTCTCGGCCTGGATGATCTTCGTGCCCGTGTGGGCACTCGTCGTCTACGCACCCGTCGCGCACTGGGTGTGGAACCCGCAGGGCTGGATCGCGCAGTTCGGCGCCCTCGACTACGCGGGCGGACTGGTCGTCGAGATCGTGTCCGGCGCGTCGGGCCTGGCGTTGGCCCTGGTCCTCGGACCGCGGCTCGGATTCAAGTCCGAGTCGATGCGCCCCCACAACCTTCCGCTGGTGCTGCTCGGTGTCGGCCTGCTCTGGTTCGGCTGGTTCGGTTTCAACGCGGGCTCCGCGCTCGCCGCCGACGGCACCGCCGCCGCGATCTTCCTGAACACGCTCGTCGCCGGGTGCACCGGCCTGCTCGGCTGGCTCCTCGTCGAACAGAAGCGCGACGGCCACCCCACGACGTTCGGTGCGGCGTCCGGCGTCGTCGCCGGGCTGGTCGCGATCACCCCGTCCTGCGGCACCGTGAGCATGGTCGGCGCGGTGATCGTCGGCGCGGTCGCCGGTGTGGTCTGCTCGTTCGCCGTCGGCTGGAAGTTCCGCCTCGGATACGACGACTCGCTCGACGTCGTCGGTGTCCACCTGATGGGCGGCATCGTCGGCACGATCCTGATCGGACTGCTCGCCACCGAGGTGATGACGGGCGGAGCCGAAGGCCTCCTGTACGGGGGCGGGTTCGCGCAACTCGGCAAGCAGGTGCTGGCCGTGGTCGTCGTCGCCCTGTACGCGTTCGGCGTGACGTTCGGGCTGGGCAAGCTGATCGACCGGATCTTCGGGTTCCGGGTGAGCGCCGAGGACGAGTCCTCCGGCATCGACCTCGCATTGCACGCCGAGTCTGCGTACGAGCACGGTGTGCTCGGGCACGGACCGATCGGCGGCGGCCAGGGCAACAGCGTATTCCCGTGGATGCACGAGGCGGAACGCAGGCGGCAACTCGACGCGGAACGGAAGCAGGAACCGGACGACACGGAGTAGCGGCGGCTACTTCTCGACGACACCGAGTAGCGGCGGCTACTTCTTCTTCGCTGCCGCCGCCTTCTTCGCGTCGGCCTTCGCGGCCTTCTTGAACTCGCGGACCTCGTGGAGACTCTTGTCGTCGACGACGTCCGCAATCGAACGCCGGGACCCCTCGGTGCCGTAGTCGCCTGCCGCCTCGCGCCAGCCCTTCGGCTCCACACCGATCTGCTTGCCGAGCAGCGCCAGGAAGATGCGGGCCTTCTGGTCGCCGTACCCCGGCAGCGCCTTCAACCGCTTCAACACTTCTTTGCCGTCGGGGTCACCGCTCGTCCACAGCGCCTCGACGCTGCCGTCGTAGTTCTCGACGAGGAACGCGCACAACGACTGGATGCGGGTGGCCATCGATCCGGGGAACCGGTGGACCGCGGGGGTCTGTGAGCAGACGGCCGCGAACTCTTCCGGATCCATCTCCGCGATGCGGTGCACCTCGAGGCCGCCGATCCGGTCGTCGAGTTTCTTGGGGCCTGCGAACGCCGTCTCCATCGGAACCTGCTGATCGAGCAGCATCCCGATAAGCAACGCCAGCGGGTCACTCGCGAGGAGTGCGTCGGCGTCCGGATCCCCTACCAGGTTCAGCGTGCGTGCCATGCTTCGATCCTGCCATCCCACGATGGGGCGGGTGCGCCCTTCACGGCGACGCGCGGTTTATTCACAGAGTTATCCACATCACTGCATTACCGGTGCGTAACCCAGCATAGAGGCCACGCCGGCGATCAGTCCGTCGCGCCAGTGCAGCGCGTCGTGACCACCGCAGAACTCGCGGTAGCGCACGTCGTGGCCGGTGCCGGCCAGCAGGTCGCGGACTTCACGGTTGGGTTCGAAGAGCATCCATTCGAGGGTCCCGACCTCGATGCCGAACCGGCTGCGCGACGGGGCGGCGGCGCGGATGCGGTCCTGCAACGCAACCCCCGGCCCGGATCCGGGCCACCAGAACGACCCGGACAGGCTGACGGCGCACCCGAACACGTGCGATGCCGTCAGCGCGAGGTGGCAGGCCGTCAATCCGCCCAGGCTGCAGCCGGCCACGATCGTCGACGCCGGGTCGTCGGTGACGGCCCAATCCCGCCGCAGCCACGGGAGCAGTTCGCCGGTGAGACCAGCGGCGAACGCGGGGCTGCAGCCGAGTTCCTCGGATCGCAGTGCGGGTCCGACGCTGTCGACCATCACGACGAGCGGAACCCGGTGACCGGCAGGTCCGAGTGCGTCGACGGCACCCGCGATCGGCAGGTCGACCGCCCACGTCCGGCCGTCGAGCAGCACTACCACCGGACGAGATCCGGCGGCGAGTCCGGGCGGTTCGTAGACCCACACCGACCGTGGTGTGCCCGACAGCGTGAACGTCGTCTCGTGGAGTTCGCCGCGGCCGGGGCGGTCCGTCCACCAGCGCTGCGCGGGCGCCGCGGGCATCACCGCCTCGGAGCAGTCGCCTGCCTGCACCGCTCGCGTGGGCAGCGGGTTGAACGGGTCGGGCTGTGCGCCGGCCAGTACGTTCCGCCACCACTGCCAGCCCGGGGTGCCGTCGCAGGGAATGGTCAGTGGTTCGGTCCGGGGAATGATTCGGTAGGCGCCACGCCAGTTCTCGGGCACCTCGATCGACAATGACCACAGGTCGGTGCCGGGGAGCCGCGACAGCCCGGCCCGTTCCGGCCGGGAGCGGTCGGTGATTCCGTTGGCGTCCAGGTAGACGTGCCGCGTGCTCGACCCGCGTTCGTCGCCCTCGGGGTCCCGCCAGCAGAACGTCGCGATCACACAGCCGCGGTCGGCCCCGCCGCGTTCGACGATGGGGCTGCCCGCGGCGGCGAGGCGGTCCCAGAACGCGGGGACGGCGCCCTGTGCCAGGTCGTCGATCGCCCGTGTGCGCACGACGCGGCGCTCCGGTCCGGGTACCCGTTTCAGCATCCACTTCCCCATTCGAATGTAGGTAACGCTAGCCTAAATTAGTTTCCTTACCCGTGCGAAAGAGAGTCCCACCGTGAAACTTCGTCGCTCACTGGCAGCCGTCGCTGTCCTCGCCGTCGGGATCGGCGCCGCCGCGTGCTCGTCCGATCCCGCCACCGAGTCCGCGACCACCGGCAACCCCGCAGCATCCGGCCAGGGCTGGCCGCGCACGGTCACCGACGAGACGGGCAGCGTCACGATCGAACACAAGCCTGAGCGGATCGTGTCGACCAGCGTCACCCTCACCGGCTCGCTGCTCGCCCTCGACGCGCCCCTGATCGGCACCGGCGCGCAGCGACCGAGCGACGTGACCGACGAGAACGGCCTGTTCACACAGTGGGCGGACATCGCCGCCGAGCGCGGCGTCGAGACGCTCTACCAGGGCGAGCCCAACGTCGAGAAGATCACCGCCGCCGATCCGGACCTCATCTTCGTGTCCGCCACCGGCGGCGACTCGGCCGTCGATCAAGTGGACACGCTGCGGCAGATCGCGCCCGTCGTCGTGCTGCGGTACGACGACAAGTCCTGGCAGGACCTCAGCGGTCGGATCGCGGCGGCCATCGGGGCCGAGGAGCAGGCCGAGGCCCTCGTCGCGAAGTTCGACCGGCAACTCGACGACGCCAAGTCGGCGCTCGGCGACAAGGTCGCCGCGGCGAACCCGGTGAACGTGCCCGCCTACAACTCGCCCGAGGAGTCGCGGATGTTCACCGCCGAATCGGCCCAGGGCATTCTGCTGGAACGCCTCGGATTCTCGCTCGCCGACCTGCCCGCCGACATCAGCCGAGCAGACAAGGGCGTCATGACCGGCCGCAAGGACGTCGTGCCGGTCGGGCAGGAGAACCTGCCGCGGGCCGTACCCGGCAACACCACGTTCATCGTGATCGGTGACGCGGCGGACGCCGAACGGTTCCTCGCGGATCCGACGTTGCAGCAGACGCCGTCCGTCGAGAAGAAGCAGGTAATCGGGCTCGGCAAGGACAGCTTCCGCCTCGACTACTACAGCGCCTCCAACCTGATCGACCGAGTCACGAACGCTGTGCGATAGCGCCCGGCCCGTGTCGGCGCGGTGGATACCGGGTACCCCTACGGTCAAGGGACTCCGGTCCAAGCGCACGAGCCGTAAGGACACCCGATGGCCCAGCACGAAACGAACAAAGCCGGTGGGATGAGCCGTGCCGTGGACAAGGCAACCGACAGCACCACTTTCGAACGGGTGGCGCGGGCGGGCCACGTGATGAGCGGCTTCGTGCACCTGCTGATCGCGTACATCATCGTTCAGCTGGCGTTCGGGAGCGGTGGCAACGCCGACCAGTCCGGGGCGCTGGGCACGCTGGCCTCCAAACCCGGCGGCCGGTTCGCATTGTGGGTGGCGACGATCGCGTTCATCGCCATGGCGCTGTGGCGGCTCGCCGAAACGGTCCTCGGCCCCCACGCCACCGAGAAGTCCGGCGACAACGACGACACGTCGCTGCTGGACCGCGCGAAGGCCTTCGGCCTGGCAGTCGTCTACTTCGCGTTCGCCTTCTCGTCGTACCAGTTCGCGAGCGGCGGCGGGAAGTCGAGCGGCCAGCAGAACGCCGGAATGAGTGCGCGCCTCATGGAGTCCGGGGCAGGCAAGACCCTCCTCGTGATCGTGGGCCTCGTCGCCGTCGCGATCGGCGGCTACCACATCTACAAGGGGGCGGCGAAGAACTTCCTGGACGACCTGAAGGGCACCCCGTCGAAATTCGTCGAACCGCTCGGGGTCGTCGGCTACGTGGCCAAGGGCCTCGTCATCGCCGGCGCGGGTGTGCTGGTGATCGTCGCGGTCTTCAACTCCGACCCGTCCAAGGCGACTGGCATCGACGGCGCTGTGAAGACCCTCGGCTCGGCACCGTTCGGGCAGTTCCTGCTGGTCCTCGCCGCGCTGGGGATCGCCGCGTACGGGCTGTACAGCTTCGTGATGGCGCGCTACGCCAGGATGTAGAGACACGTCCGGCCGCTCACCTGAAACAGGCGAGCGGCCGGACGTCTACTTCTAGGACTTCGGCAGGCCCAGGCGCGATTCGGTGGCCGCGAGCAGCACGCACGTCGCGACACCGTTCATCGACTTGTCCAGATCGTCCATCGACGGGAAGCTCGGCGCGAGCCGGATGTTCTTGTCCTCCGGGTCGATTCCGTACGGGAACGCCGATCCGGCGGCGGTGAGCGCGATCCCCGCGTCCTTCGCCAGGGCGATGACGCGCTTCGCGGTGCCCTCGACCACGTCCAGGCTGATGAAGTAACCGCCCTTCGGCTCCGTCCACGACGCCACCTTCGACGCCCCGAGACGGTCCTCGAGGATCTTCAGGACGAGCGCGAACTTGGGCGCCAGGATCTCGCGGTGCTTCTCCATGTGGGCGCGGACCCCATCGGCGTCACCGAAGAACCGCAGGTGACGCAGCTGGTTCAGCTTGTCCGGTCCGATGCTCTTCTTGCCGAGGAACTTCTGGTACCAGGCCAGGTTCGCGGCCGAGGAACCGAAGAAGCTGACGCCCGCACCGGCGAACGTGATCTTCGACGTCGACGCGAACACGAGCGGCCGGTTCGGGTGACCCGCCTCCGCGGCCATCCCCAGGATGTCCAGGGACGGCGCCGTCTCGCCGATCACCGGGTGCACCGCGTAGGCGTTGTCCCAGAACAGCCGGAAGTCGGGGGCGGCGGCCGGCATCGACGCCAGCGCCCGCGTGACCTCTTCCGAGTACACCGCGCCCGTGGGGTTGGAGTAGTTGGGAACGGCCCACAGACCCTTGATCTGCGGATCGTTCGCGACGAGGTCGGAGATGACGCCGACGTCGGGGCCGTCCGGGCGCATCGGCACCGGGATCATCTCGATGCCGTAGGTCTCGGTGATGCCGAAGTGCCGGTCGTAGCCGGGGGCCGGGCACAGGAACTTGACCTTCTCCTCCTGCGCCCAGGGGCGCGGGGAGTCGGGCGTGCCGTGCAGCAGGGCGAACACGACGTTGTCGTGCATGATCTCGAGGCTGGCGTTGTTGCCGGCGAGCAAGTTCTCGACGGGGATGCCGAGCAGTTCACCGAAGATCGCCCGTAGTTCCGGCAGACCGGTGAGCCCGCCGTAGTTGCGGGTGTCGGTGCCGTTGCCGTCGCGGAAGTCGCCGTCACCGGGCAGCGTCAGCAGCGCCGCCGACAGATCCAGCTGCTCGGGCGAGGGCTTACCGCGGGTGAGGTCGAGCGTGAGCTTCTCCGTCTTCAGCTGCGCGTAGCTCGCAGTCTGGCGCTCATGCTCCGAAAGTAGTTCCTCATGGCTCATCAACCCGATCTGGGTCTGGTTGGTCATCAGGAGCGGCCTCTCACCGACATCGGGGGTCGGGTATGCGAAAGATAGGGGACCCCGCGCACCCGGCAGAGCCCGTTGACCCTTGCTGCCTTCCGGCCCTGGGGGAGTTCACAGGATGCGCGCCGCGCGGGATCCACCACAGAGTGTAGACGGCCCCGAGCCGCGACCGGGATCCACCCCGGCCCGCGCCCGACGCCGCACGTCAGACCACCGCCAGTGCTACGGTCGCCCCGCATTCGGCCACCGTCGGCAAAGGATCGGGATGAAACTCAGAAGGACAGCACACGTGGCGGCCCTCGCCGTCGCCGTCGCAGCACTCTCGGCGTGCGGCGGGAGCAGCGAAGACGCGGCCACGCCCGACGCGGTCAGCTGGGACGCGGCCGAGCCGTGCTCGCTCGCGGACGATGCGACGCTCGCACCCCTCCTGACGGCAGGCGCCGGCGAGGGCACCGCCACCGACAGTCCGGAACGTCGCGCGTGCACGTGGGGCACACCCGAGTCGCTGAACACCGTGACCGTCACCACCACGAGCGCGCCGGAACCGGTCGACCCGCTGCGCACGATCGACGTCGGCGGACTCGAGGGCCGGGCGCTCGCCGAGAGCAAGTACCAGTGCATCCTCGAGGTCACCACCGACGCGGGTACCCTGTCGATCGAGACGAAATTCGGTCTGGACGCGACCGCGAACCCGGACACGTCCTGCGACCGTTCCGTGCCGCTCGCCGAGCACGCCCTCGGCGAGCTGAAGTGGACGTAGAACCGGCGGCCACCTGGTCGTTTAACGGTGAGCCGTCGTCGTTGGGTATGCTCCTCCACGGAGGATTCGCCTAGTGGCCTATGGCGCTCGCCTGGAACGCGGGTTGGGTTAACGCCCTCAGGGGTTCAAATCCCCTATCCTCCGCCACAGGAACCCCTGTGAACCGCTGAAAAGTGGTTCACAGGGGTTTCTTGCATCTCCGGGCAAACCGGCGGCGCCCCCTCGGACCGCAGCCTGCGGACCCTTCCGCACCGGGAATCCCAGGCCACGACAGGCACAACCCGTTATCTCCCTGTTATCGTCTCCGGTGCAGCGTTCGCTGTGCAGTGTCTGTTACGAGATAGAAGGACATTCGGATGGCGATACGTCGCACCCGCGCGCTGATCGTGGGACTGGTCGCAGTGTTGGCATCGGGCCTCGTGTCCGTACTGGCCGGAACCGGCATCGCGCATGCCGACTCGGCCCTGATCTCGGTGTACTCACCGTCGATGGACAAGGACATTCCCGTCAAGGTGCTCAAGGCTGCCGGCGGCGGTCCCGCGCCGACGCTGTACCTGCTCGACGGCCTGCGCGCGCCGGACGACAACAACGGCTGGCTGATCGAGACCGACGTGGAGAACTTCTTCGCCGGCAAGCACGTCAACGTGGTCATCCCGTTCGGCGGTGGCGGCACCTTCTACTCCGACTGGCTGCGCGACGACCCGAAGCTGGGCCGCGTCAAGTGGGAGACCTTCCTGACCAACGAACTGCCCCCGGTGATGGCTTCGCAGTTCGGCAGCGACGGCGTGAACAACGCGGTCGCGGGCCTGTCGATGAGCGGCACCTCCGCGTTGAACCTCGCCATTCACCGCCCCGACTTCTACAAGGCTGTCGCGTCCTACAGCGGGTACCCGACGGCCAGCTCGCCCGGCTTCGCGCAGGGCATCCAGGTCTCGGTCGCCCAGATGGGCGGCAACGCGCAGAACATGTGGGGCTTCTGGCCCTCGGCAGCCTGGATCCGCAACGATCCGCTGCTCAACGTCGGCGCACTGCGCGGCAAGTCTGTCTACATCTCGTCCGGTGCGGGTTCGGCGGCAGGCGATCCCACGGTCGACCCGGACAGCAAGTCGTTCGACCCGGTGAAGTTCTCGCAGACGGTTCCCCTCGAGACCGCTTCCGGCCTGAGCAGTAGGTCGTTCGTCCCCGCGGCGAAGGCCGCCGGCGCCAACGTGCAGACGCACATCGCCGACGAGGGCCTCCACACGTGGCCCTACTGGCAGGACCGGCTGCACGAATCCTGGGCCAGCACCCTCGCGCCCGCGCTCGGCACGTCCTAGTCGAGGCATTCGCACCGCCTGAACTCCGCCACAGCGGCCCCCGATCTCCGGATCGGGGGCCGCTGTCGTTCACTGCGGTGTTTGATGTGTGATGTGCCGATCGACGACAGCAGGCAGATGCTCGTGCTGGCGGTGGTGCTGTCCGCGCTCGCCGGCTACGTCGACGCGCTCGGATTCATCACGCTCGGCGGGTTCTTCGTCGCGTTCATGAGCGGCAATCTCACCCGGTTCAGTGTCGGGTTCGCGGACGGGGCGTGGGCGCATGCACTGACGGCCGCCGCGGTGATCGGCACGTTCGTCCTCGGCTGCGTCCTGGGCGCCGTGGTCGTGCACCTGTCGGATCGCAGGCGGCTTCCCGTCCGGACGACGGTGCTCGCCGTCGTGTCCGGGCTGCTGATCGCAGGCGCCGTCGCCGCGACCGTCGGGGCGAGCACCGTGGCCGTCGGCGCGATGCTGCTCGCCATGGGCGCCGAGAACTCCTTCTTCCAGAAGGACGGCGAGGTCACCATCGGCCTCACCTACATGACGGGCGCCCTCGTGAAGATGGGCCACCGGCTGGGGGCGGCGCTGTTCGGCGGGCCGCGGTGGGCGTGGCTACGACATTTCGCGCTGTGGGCGGGCCTGGTGGCGGGAGCGGTGACGGGCGCTCTCGCGCACCACTGGATCGGGCTGGACGCCCTGTGGTTCGCCGCCGCGCTGTCGGCGGTGCTGACCGTCACCGTCCACCTGAGGATCGACCGCGTTACTCGCCGCCCGCAGTTGTCGTGACCGGGTTGCCTGCGGAGTCGAGGGTCCACCACACGCTGCCGACGGCCTGCCCGTACGCGTCACCGGGTTCGTTGTCGTCCTTGTACCGGTACACGGGGCGGCCGTTCACGGTGAGCTGATGGGTGCCGTCCGCTGCCGGGATGGTGTCGACGACGACTTCCTGCAATCCCTGCACCGTCGGGTTCTCGGTCACGGAGGTGACCGGCGGCCACGACTGCAGGCACGTGTCCCGGCACGAACTGGCACCGGAGCCGACCTCGTCCTTGTCATACACGTACACCGTCATCCCACCCTCGTCGACCACCACATCGCCGAGCGTCGTCGGTCCCATCTTCAGGACGGGTGTTCCGGGCGCGGCCGGCGGCGACGTCGGCGTCGGGGACACCGGGGCGTTGCCGCCCGTGTCGCCGGAATCGGTGCGGTCGTAGGCGCAACTCGAGAAGGTCAGGCTGACGGCGACGATCGCTGCCAGCGCCCATGTTCGTCTCATGGAGTCCTCGTTCTCTGTGACGGCGAAGTGGCGGGCCTCCGGGGAACCTCTGCGGACCCGTGCATACAGTTCACCTCGAGTTGCGCGCCGGTGCGGGCACTTCGGGCGATGTGACGGGCCCACACGTGTCGGTATCGGTGATTAGGCTCCTGTGCATGGGCTGGTACACGCCGACCTCGCCGTCACCCGACCTCGCCGGCACCCTGGTGTGCGGGTGGTCCGCGCGCACGCAGGGCGAGCATCTGCTGGTGCCGGACGCCTGCATGGACATCCTCTGGATCCGGGGTGCAGGGATCCGGGTGTGCGGTCCCGAGACCACGGCGTGGTCGTTCACCCTGCCGCCGGGCACCGAATCCGTCGGCGTCCGTTTCCGTCCCGGCGCCGCCTCGCATCTGCTGCGGACGTCGGCGGCCGAGGTCCGCAACATCCGGGTCGGCCTCGGCGACGTACTCGGGTCCACCTGGGAACGGACGCTGACCGACCGGCTCGACAACGCGTCCGGCTACGCGGAACGAATCGCCCTGTTCGAGAACGCCGTGCGCGCGTGGCGGAACCGCGGACCGGAGGCCGACCCGCTGATCGGCACCGTGCGGCAGGCCCTGGCCCGGCAGTCGTGGAACGTCGGTGCGCTCGCCGACGCCGCCTCGGTTACGGAACGGCAACTGCAGCGGCGGTGCAACGACGCGTTCGGATACGGTCCCGCGACGCTCCGCGGAATCCTGCGGCTGCAACGGTTCATGGCGCTGGCGCAATCGGGGACGCGGACCGGGCTCGCCGAGTTGGCCGCCACCGCCGGCTACAGCGATCAGGCGCACCTGTCGCGGGAATGCCGGCGGATCTCCTCGCTCACCCCGTCCGACCTGCTCGCCGGCGAGGCGCCCGACTGGCACGGGACGGATTCCGTCGTCGATGTCGGAAATGTTCAAGCCCGCGGGCGCCGGACGGGAGAAGAATCGGCAGCATGACCTCGACAACCGAAACCCCCGCAGCCCATTACCGCGACCTCGCCGCGAAGTTCACGAAGCGCGTCGAATCCGTGCCCGCCGCACGCTGGGACGACGCGTCCCCGTGCGACGGCTGGACGGCCCGCGACGTCGTGCGGCACGTGATCGACACGCAGCGCTACATCGTCACCGTCGTCGATCTGGAACTGCCGGAACCGCCGTCCGTCGACGACGACCCGGTTGCCGCCTGGGCGGCGACGCGCGACGGCATGCAGGAGATCCTCGACGATCCGGCCAAGGCGGGCCTCGAGTACGACGGGCACTTCGGCCGCACCGAACTCGGCAAGACCGTCGACAGCTTCTACTGCTTCGACCTGGTGGTGCACGGCTGGGACCTCGCGCGGGCCACCGGCCTCGACGAGACCATCCCCGCCGACGACCTGGCCTGGGTGGGTGGCGTGGCTGAGCAGCTGGGCGACAACATCCGCACGGCCGGTGTGTGCGGCCCGGCCGTGGACGTCCCCGCGGATTCCGACGAGCAGACCCGGGTCCTGGCCTTCCTCGGCCGCAAGGCCTGACGGCTCTTCCACCTCACTCCTGCCCGGCCGCGCTTGTAACCTCGAGTCATGAGCGTGCCGGGCAGGATTGCCGCGCTGACGGCGGTGTCGCTGGCCGCTGCGCTGCTCGGCGGTGACGTGGTCGCGGTGGCCGATCCCGAACCCCGGGGTGCGTCCGGTCTGCCCGCCCGCGGCCTGGTCACGTCGGCGCCGCTCACGTCGGCGCTGATGTTCGCCGGGACCACCGGCGAGGCCACACCGTCGCAGCGGGTTCCGGGTGCGGAGTCGGACGGGATGTCGGCCACCGGTCACCGCTTCGGCGAATACCCGTACATGCGGTACGAGGTCCGGTTCGGTCCGGACACCGCGGGCTCGGACGTGACGTGGCACGGACGTTCGGTGAATCTCGACGACCTCGCGATGCACGTGTGGGACGAGCAGACGCAGAGCTGGGGTGAGCCGGTCGCGACGGCGCAGCCGTCCGAGCCGGGCGGTCCGGTCTCTCTGACCACCCGGATCGAGGGCGAGGACGCCGCCCAGATCCTCGTCATCGACAGCCCGCGACGGGACCGGAGTTTCCGCGACGCCAACGCGACGGCCGATCAGCAGTTCGCCGACCCGGACACGTACGACTTCGCTTTGCAGCACATCACCGACACCCAGTACGTGTCCCGGGACCGGCCGGAGGTGTACTTCGACATGACCCGCTGGACCGCCGACAACGCCGCCGAACGCAAGATCGCGTATGCGATGCACACCGGCGACCTCGTCCAGAGCTGGATACGTCCCGGGGCGCCCGAGTCCCGTGCCCGCCCCGAGTTCGAGGTGGCGGACCGGGCGATGGCGACGCTCGAGGACGCCGGCATCCCGTACGGCGTCCTGCCCGGCAACCACGACAACCTGTGGAACGTCGGCGGACGGCTGATTCCCGGCGAGCACGAGAAGAACCACGCCCTCTACAACGAGTTCTTCGGGCCGTGGCGGTTCCGCGACCAGCCGTACTGGGGTGAATCCGTCACGGACACGGACAATTCGGCGCACTACGACCTGCTCGACATCGCCGGCGCGAAATTCCTGATGCTCTACATCGGCTACAACCCGCCCGAGCACGTCCTGCAGTGGGCGGAGGACGTACTCGCCGCCCACCCGGACCGCAACGTGGTGATCGGCAGCCACTACTACCTGGACGAGGACGGCTCGCTGCGGATGAGCGGGTTCGGCGACATCGGCACCAGTGCGGGACAGCAGATCTGGAACCGTCTCGTCGTCCCGTTCGACACGGTGTTCCTGGTCCTCGCGGGACACGTCGACGGGCAGACGACGGTCACCGACCGGAAGGTGGGCGACACCGACCGGAAGGTCGTGGAGTTGCTGGCCGACTACCAGTACTTCACGGTGAACGGTCTCCGCGAGACCGGGTTCCAGCGACTGCTGCAGTTCGACGTCGACGGCGGAACGCTCGCGGTCACGACGCACTCCCCCACCCTGGACAGCTTCCGGGTGGAGGACTTCGATCCGCAGCGCCGCTACGTGCCCGGCGACGGCGACTTCGTCACCGACGTGGAATTGCGGGCCGACCTGCCGCGCGCCGTCATCCCCGCGCCCTGAGATGTAGGTCGATCAGCTGCGCGACGAAACCGTCCGTGTCGATGTCGCCGGCGATCACCTCGATGCTGCGGGTGGCGCGGAGGGTCGCCACCCCGTGCAGCTGGGTCCACAGGTTCAACGCGACCACGTGCGGGTCCGCGGCGCCGGCGTCTGCGGCGAGCGCGGCGACCGTCTCGAACAGGGGTTTCGAGTGCTGCCGCAGGTCCTCGCCCGAACCCTCGAGCAGGTCGTGACGGAACATCAATTCGAACAGGGTGCGGTGGGTGCGTGCGAAGGAGAGGTACCGGTGGGCGATCTGCCGCAGTCGCGCGACCGGATCCGTCTCGGACGCAATCGCTGTTCGGAGTTCTGCGGACAGCTCGGCGAACCCCGATGCCGCGATCGCGGCGAGCAGCGCCTTGTGCGTCGGGAAGTACCGCCGCGGCGCACCGTGCGAGACCCCCGCGTGCCGGGCGACGGCGCGCAGCCCGACGGCGTCGATGCCGCCTTCGTCCAGGAGTTCACGGCCGCAGTCGATCAGCCGCACGCGCAGGGGTTGCACTTCACCACTCATGTAGACAGTGTCTAACATGTCTTGAGTAGACACTGTCTACGACCTTTGGCGCGCGAGTCAGGAGTTCACCGTGTGGTACTGGATCTTCAAGTTTGTGCTGATCGGACCGGTGCTGCGGATGTTCGGGCGGCCCACGATCCGCGGCGCGCACCACATCCCGGCGTCGGGTCCGGTGATCGTGGCGAGCAACCATCTCACCGTCGTCGACTCGTTCTTTCTCGTCCTGATGGTGCGCAGGCGGATCACGTTCGTGGCCAAGAACGAGTACTTCACCGAGGGCGGTGCGAAGGGCAGGGCGAAGCGCTGGTTCTTCACCGCGGCCGGCCAGGTGCCGATCGACCGCTCCGGGGCCTCCGCCGCGGAATCCGCCCTGAACACCGCGCGGAAGATCCTGGACGACGGCAAGGTCTGGGGCATCTACCCCGAGGGCACCCGGTCGCCCGACGGCCGGCTCCACAAGGGCAAGACCGGCATCGCCCGGGTCGCGCTCGCCACGGGCGCCCCGGTCGTGCCGATCGCCATGCACGGCACCCGGCGGGTCAACCCCGTCGGATCGAGGATGTGGCGGTTCGGCAAGGTGACGGTGACCGTCGGTGAGCCGCTCGACTTCTCCCGATTCGCCGAACTGCGCGACAACCGGCACGTCGTCCGGGCCGCGACGGACGAACTGATGCACGCCCTCATGACGCTGTCGGGCCAGGAGTACGTGGACGACTACGCGCTCAGGCGTCCGGCGTAGCGACGGCGCGCGTCACGAGATCGGCGATGAGGCGCTCGGTGTCGACGCCCTCGAGCACCCCGGGCAGCGTCAGGTGCTCGACGATGAGCGCATTCATCGCGAGGTAGAGCATCAGCACGGTGCTGCGGTCGCCGGGCAGTCCCGAGCCCAGATGAAACTCGATGTCCCGCTCCAGGTTGCCGGAGATGGTGCGCGTCAGGGTGGTCCGCAGTTCGGGACGACGGACCGCTTCGAGCCGCAACTCCTGCAACGCGAGGTAGCCCGTCCGGTCGCGGGTGATCCGGCCGAACAGTCCCTGCATGTACTCGATCGCGAGGTCGAGATCCTGCGGCTTGCGGACGCTTTCCTCGATCACCGAGGGGTCGGGACCCATGCGCTCGTGGATCCGCTGGCCGACCTGGTCGAACAGGTCGTCGCGGCTGGCGAAGTAGTTGGAGGCCGTCCCCTTGGGGACGCCCGCCTCGACGTCGACGGCACGGAACGTGAGGCCGCGCGCACCCTCTCGCGCGAGCACCTCGATCGCCGCGTTCACGAGCGCCGCACGCCGTTCCGGATTCTGCGCCATCGACACTCCTCGAAAAAGAACTTGCAACCACTGCAGCCATAGTACTACAAATGGAGTAGTTACCGACTGCGGGAGGACTCACATGCGAAAACTCGTCTACTACGTCGCCACCACCATCGACGGATTCATCGCCGGCGCGGACGGCGCGGACCCCAGCGGCACCATCTTCGAACTCGAGGGTGATCACATGCCCGCGATGATCGCCGAGTACCCCGAGACGGTCCCCACCCACGTTCGGGCAGCGATGGGAATCGATGCCCCCAACCGGCATTTCGACACCGTGCTCATGGGCCGCGCCAGCTACCAGCCCGGCCTCGACCTCGGCGTGACCAGCCCGTACGCGCATCTGCGGCAATACGTGTTCTCGACGACGATCACCGAGTCGCCCGACCCGGACGTCGAGATCGTCTCGGGCGATCCGATCGAGAAGGTGCGCGAACTCAAGAAGGAGGACGGCAAGGACATCTGGCTGTGCGGCGGCGGGAAGCTGGCCGCCGCGGTGCAACCCGAAGTCGACGAACTCCGGATCAAGCTCAACCCCGTCGCGATCGGCTCGGGCATTCCGCTGTTCGACGGCGAATTCGACCCCCAGCGGTTCCGGCTGACCTCGACGCGCGCGTTCGAGAGCGGGATGATCTTCCTGACGTACGTCCGCCGATAACCGAAAGTCACACCCGCAACTCGAGGCGACACGGGCACCTGACGCATGTATTGATTCAATACGCAAGTAATGTTCGAGGCATGCGCGAACGCCGGTACTCGTCCACCAGCCCCGAACACCTGGCTGCGGCCCTGTTCGACGTCGCGGCCGAGTCGGGCCTCGAGGGCGCCAGCGTGCGCGAGGTCGCCAAGAGGGCGGGTGTGTCCATCGGCGCCGTGCAGCACCACTTCTCCACGAAGGACGAGATGTTCGCGTTCGCGCTGCGCACCCTCGTCGACAAACTGCTCACCCGCCTGTCGGAGATCGACCGCGACGGCGACCCCGCCCAGGACCTGTTCGCCGCGATGTCGCAGTTGCTCCCCCTCGACGAGTCACGGTCGCGGGAGGCGCACGTCAGGGCGGCATTCGCCGTCCGGGCGGCCACCTCCCCGTCGCTCGCCGAGATCCGCCGCACGACCCTGTTCACCATCCGCACCGGACTGTCCGCAGTGCTCATCGGGATCGGCACCCCGGAAGCGGAAACCCGTGCGGCGCTTCTCCTCGCCACCGTCGACGGCCTCGCCCTCGAGGCGATCGGCAGTCCGGATCTGTACCCGTCCGAGTACCTCGAGCACGCCCTCGAAGTCCAGATCGGCATGATTCTGCAGGGCGCCGACGTCGCGCCGACGTCGGCGATCGAACTGGCCAGCTGACCCCTCGTCCCGATGTCACATCCGTCCGGTCAGAGTGAACCACTGCCCCGTCACGCAGAGGGTGCGGGACGATTCGCGCCCAGCCCGTCCGGCGACCTGCACCTCGGCAACCTGCGGACGGCCGTGCTGGCGTGGCTGTTCGCCCGGTCCACCGGCCGTCGCTTCCTCCTGCGCGTCGAGGACCTCGACCGCGTCCGGGACGGCGCCCGGGACCGGCAACTCGCCGACCTCGCGGAACTCGGTCTCGACTGGGACGGTGACGTCGTGTCGCAGTCGCACCGGCTGTCGCGGTACGACGCCGCCATCGCCGAACTCCACGCCGCCGGACTCACGTACGAGTGCTTCTGCACGAGAAGAGAAATCCTGAAGGCGGCGTCGGCCCCGCACGCACCCCAGGGCGCCTACCCGGGGACCTGCCGCAACCTGACACCGGACGAGCGCGCCGACCGTCTCGCCGGCGGGCGACCACCGGCCCTGCGTCTGCGCGCCGCCGTCACGTCGTTCACCATCGACGACGTGCTGCACGGAAGCTACTCAGGAATAGTGGACGACCTCGTGCTGCGCCGCGGCGACGGAACACCCGCCTACAACCTGGCGGTGGTCGTCGACGACGCCGCCCAGGGGATCGACCAGGTGGTGCGCGGCGACGACCTGCTTTCGTCCGCGCCCCGCCAGGCATACCTCGCGGGACTGCTCGGGCTCACCGCCCCCACCTACGCACACGTGGCGCTCGCACTCAACGAGGACGGCAAACGGCTGGCGAAACGCGACGGCGCCGTCACCCTCACCGACCAGAAAGCGTTGGGACGCACACCGAGCGACGTCCTCGGGGTGCTGGCAGCGTCACTCGGACTCGCGGAACCGGGCGAGGTCGTGGATCTCGCGACCCTCCTCGCCCGGTTCGACCCGGCCCGCCTGCACCGCGAACCGTGGGTCGTCAGGCCCCCGACGCCGCCGCGATCAGCATGATCACGAAGAACAGGATCCATCCGACGACGTAGGCGCCGCCGATGGCGATCCCGGCGATCGCGAGCCCGCGGCCTTCCTGACCGGACTGCTTGATCTGGCCCAGCGCCACGATGCCGAGGATGATGCCGACGATCGAGCCGACACCGTAGAAGCAACCGCCGACGATCGACGTGATCAGCGACGCGATCGCGAGACCGTTCGTCCCGCGCGACTGCGGGTAGGTCGCGCCGTACGGGTTCGGGGCGCCGTACTGCGGGGCGGGGCCACCGTATTGGCCCGCCGCCCCGTACTGATTGGGTGCGCCGCCGTGCTGGTTGGGGGCGCCGCCGTACTGGTTCGGGGGGCCGTACTGATTCGGGGCGGCATACGGGTTGGGCGTCCCGTACTGCTGCTGGCCGGGAGCCCCGTACTGGTCGCCGCCGTACTGATTCGGCGCGGCATACGGATTCGGGGAAGTCCCGTACGCGCCCGGCTGCTGATAGTCGGGGTACTTCTCGGTGGGCGCCGAATACGTGGGATAACCGGATTCGTCGACCCCGTATCCGTCGCGCGGCAACGGCGGAACCTCGCCGTAAGTCGGTGGTGTCTGCCCGTTGTACGGATTCGAATCGTCCGATCCCCCAGAATTAGTCACGATAACCAGCGTAAAGCATCAAAACCGCAGGAGAAGAAGCAGACCAAAGGGAGGCGGGTAAAGGATTGTCCACGTAGTGTTTATTCGCACTGTCACGCGCGAGCATTCAACTCTTGCTGAGGGGATCACATGACGACTGGTGGATACGACCCTAACGACAAACCCGAAGGTGGTGACCAGGGCGGATACCCTCCGCGGGGCAATCCTCCACCGCCGCCCGGCGGATATCCGCCACCCCCGGGGAATTACCCGCCGCCGCCGCAGGGACCGCCGCCCGGCGGATATCCGCCACCGCCTCCCGGCGGAAACTATCCCCCTCCGCCCGGTGGAAACTACCCGCCGCCCCCCGGTAATTACCCACCGCCGCCGCAAGGACCCCCGCCCGGCGGTAATTACCCGCCGCCGCAGGGAAATTACCCGCCCCCTCCGCAGGGACCGCCGCCCGGCGGATATCCGCCGCCCCCGCCGATGTCGGATTACGGCGCCCCCGGGCAGACGCCGGGACAGTTCTCCGTGGGTGACGCGATCGGCTACGGCTGGAACAAGTTCAAGGACAACGCGCTCATCTGGATCGGCATCCTGCTGATCGCCGCCGTCATCCAGGTGGTGCTGAACCTCATCTTCGGCGGCTTCAGCACGTCGTCCGACATGAGTGCGGCGTTCTCGGTGTGGCGCATCATCGGCACGATCGTCACCACCATCGTCGGCTACCTGATCAACGCGGCGCTCGTGCGCGGCGCACTGCACGAGGTCGACGGCAACAAGCCGGCGTTCGGATCGTTCTTCCAGTTCACCAACGTCGGGGCGATCATCATCGCCAGCGTCATCATCGGTGTCGCCACCACCATCGGTTTCGTCCTGCTCATCATCCCGGGTCTCATCGTGATCTTCCTGACCTGGTGGACGCTGCAGTTCGTCATCGATCAGAACGAGGACGCGATCACCGGCATCAAGTCGAGTTTCCGCACGATCTCGCAGAACGTCGGACCGGTGCTGCTGCTGGCCCTGGCCCTCGTCGGCATCAACATCGTCGGTGCAATCCTCTGCGGCGTCGGACTTCTCGTCTCGATCCCGATCACGATCATCGCGTCGACCTACGCGTACCGCGTGCTCACCGGCCGTTACGTCGCGGCCTGACCGTTCGCTCCCCACGGGTGAGCGTGCTCCCGCCCCTCGGGCCGGAAGCACGCTCACCCGTTTTGCTACTCCCGTCACTCGAGTCACTCCCACCCCTTGCGTAAGGTGCTCAGGCGTCATCCGAGACGATTCGAGGGGGAACACATGACTACTGGCGGATTCGATCCCAACCAGGGACAGCAGCAGTTCGGCGGGCAACCGCACTACAACGGGGCGGGGCAGCAGTACGGGCAGCAGCAGTACGGGCAGCAGTTCGGCGCACCGCCGCAGTTCGATTCGGCGCCGCAGTTCGATTCGGCGCAGCAGTTCGACTCTGCACAGTTCGGCACCCAGCCGTTCGCGCAGCCCGACTTCGGGTTCAACCCGTCCCGGCCGGGCGAACTCCTTCCCCGACTGGGCGCGCGGGTGATCGACGGCCTGATCGTCGGCATCCCGACGGGCGTGGTCACCATCGTCATCTCGCTGGTGCTGGGCACCTTCCTGGGCAGTGTCCTGGGCGCGATCCTCACCGCGGCCGCCGCAGTGGGCTACTTCGTGTTCCTCGAGACGACGCGTGGCCAGACCGTCGGCAAGCAGGTTCTGGGTCTGCGAGTCGAGGGCCCGAACGGCGGACTGCCCACCCACCAGCAGTCGCTGACCAGGAACGGCTTCTACGTCGTCGCCGCGCTCGGCGGGTTCCCGTTCCTCGGGTTCCTGTTCGGACTGCTGGGTTTCGTCGCGGCGATCATCATCGCCGTGACGATCAACGGCAGCCCCACCAAGCAGGGCAAGCACGACGAACTGGCCGGTGGCACGCGCGTCGTCCAGGGGTAGGCCCGCGCACGACCCGTCCCGCGCACAACCCATCCCGCGGGTGAACGTACCTTTCAACGCCTCAGATCGGACAAAAGGTACGTTCACCCGTTCCTGATTCGCGCCTCTCCACGTGCAAGTGCTTGGATTGCGGCGTGACAGCCTCAGATCAGCAGACCAAGCCAGACGACCACGCGACGTTCGCGCACGTCAGCCGGGGGTACTACCCCACGTTCGTCGCCCTCTTCACCGCGACGCTGCTGATCTCGAATATCTGCGCGACGAAAGGCGTCGCATTCTTCGCCGACTCGTCGCTCACCGTCGGCCCGCTGCAGATCCTGCCGGTCATCACCGACGGCGGCTTCTTCCTGTTCCCGCTGGCCTACATCCTCGGCGACGTGCTCAGCGAGGTGTACGGATTCAAGTCGACGCGTCGCGCGATCTACCTGGGCTTCGGCGCCCTGATCCTCGCCGCGTTCTGCTTCTGGCTGCTCATCGAACTGCCGTCCGCCGACTTCTACGAGAACCAGGAAGCGCTGCGGTCCGTCGTCGGCGTCTACCCGCGGCTGCTGCTCGCCGGGCTGGCCGGGTACTTCGTCGGGCAGATGCTGAACTCGGTGACGCTGGTCCTGATCAAGGAGCGGACCAAGGAGAAGCATCTGTGGGCGCGGCTCATCGGCTCCACCATCGTCGGTGAGTTCGCCGACACCCTGATCTTCTGCTCCATCGCCGCCGGCGCGATCGGTATCAGCACGTGGAGCGATTTCGTCAACTACGTGATCGTCGGCTTCCTGTGGAAGACGCTGGTGGAGGTGCTGGTCATGCCGATCACGTACCGCGTCATCGCGTACGTGAAGAAGCGCGAACCCACCTACCAGCTCTGACCCCCAGGTGAGTGGGAAAGCGTCCCCGAGGACGCTTTCCCACTCACGTGCGGTAGAAGCGGCCCAGCGTCTCGGCCTTGAACTCCTCGAAGTAGCCGCCCTCGATGCCGGCGCGGATCTGATCGACCAACCGCACCGTGAAGCGCTCGTTGTGAATCGTGCACAACGTGGACGCCAGCATTTCCTTCGCCTTGAACAGGTGGTGGATATAGGCGCGGGTGTAGTTCGCGCACGTGTAGCAGTCGCAGTTCTCGTCGATCGGGGTGAAATCACGCCGGAAGCGGCTGGTGTTGATGTTGAACCGGCCGTCCGGGTGGTAGATCGCGGCGTTGCGCGCCACCCGCGACGGGTTCACGCAATCGAACGTGTCGGCGCCGTTTTCGATGGCCACGAAGAAGTCGTCCGGCTCGCTGATGCCGAGCATGTGTCGCGGCTTGTGCTCGGGCAGCTCCTCGTTGCACCAGCGGACGATGGTGCCCAGGTTCTGCTTCTCGAGCGCCCCGCCGATGCCGTACCCGTCGAAACCGCGGCCGCTCTCCCCCGTGATCGACTCGAGCCCCCGGCACGCCTGCCGCCGCAGGTCCTCGTACTGCGCGCCCTGGACCACCCCGAACAGCGCCTGGTACGGGCGGTGTGAGCGTTCGACGGTGAGCTTCTCGTGCTCCGCGATGCAGCGAACCGCCCACGCCTGCGTCCGCTCCACCGACTGCTCCTGGTAGCCGCGGGTGTTCAGCAGCGTCGTGAGCTCGTCGAACGCGAACATGATGTCGGCGCCCAGCTGATGCTGGATCTGCATCGACACCTCGGGGGTGAACCGGTGCCGCGAGCCGTCGAGGTGCGATTTGAACGTGACGCCGTCGTCGTCGACGGTCGCGAGGCGTTCCTTGCCCTTGGCGATCACATCGTCGGAGCGCACCCCGACCGCTTCCATCGCGAGGACCTTCTTGAATCCGACGCCCAGCGACATCACCTGGAATCCGCCGCTGTCGGTGAACGTCGGGCCGTCCCAGTTCATGAACTTGCCCAGCCCGCCGGCCTCGTCCACGATGTCCGGGCCCGGCTGCAGGTACAGGTGGTAGGCGTTGGCGAGCACCGACTGCGCGCCGAGTTCCTTCATGCTCTCCGGCAGCACCGCCTTGACGGTGGCCTTGGTGCCGACTGCCACGAACGACGGCGTCGCGATGTCGCCGTGCGGGGTGTGAATAGTTCCGGTTCGGCCGAGCTGTCCGTCGAGTCGGGTGCCGACGGTGAAGAACGGATCGGGCGGGGTCGGGACTACGGCATTCACGGGTGTATCCAATCACGCGCGACATTTCGGGCGACACATCACTACTTCGTTCGAAAGTGGGTACAGAGAGTGAGACGATCCCATCCCCTCGACCGGAGGAACCGCCATGAGCGACGAGAAGACCGGCCATCGGATCGACAGGCGAACGTTTCTCTCGGGTGCCGCGGTCGCGGGCGGGGTGACCGTGATGTCGGGTCTGTTCGACCGTCGGGCGGACGCGTCGCAGAAGCCGCTGAGCCGTCAGCGCGGCAATTACGTGCAGCCCAACATCGTGTTCATCGTCGTCGACGAGATGCGGTTTCCCCAGGTCTTTCCGGCCGGGATCACCACTCCCGATCAGTTTCTGCAGCGGTTCATGCCCAACCTCTACAAGTTGTGGGCGCCTGGGGTGAAGTTCACGCAGCACTACACGGCCGGGGTGGCGTGCAGCCCCGGCCGTGCGTGTTTCGTCACCGGGCTGTACCCGCTGCAGAACTGGATGCTGCAGACCCGGACCGGTAATCGGGCGTCGCCCGTCCCGTCCCCGGCGATGGGACGGGAGTTCCCGACGTACGGCAAACTGCTGCGGCAGGCGGGGTACGTCACCCCGTACGTCGGGAAGTGGCATCTGTCGCCGTCCCCCGACGAGGATTCGGGGCTCGCCCCCGGCTACCTCGAGGAGTACGGGTTCGACGGACTGACGATGCCCGACATCATCGGATTGAACGGTGAGGGCTTCGAATTCGACGGGCACATCGCCGACCAGGCCGCGGCGTGGTTGTCGACGCGCAAACCCTCCGACGGCCCGTTCTGCCTGACGGCGAGCTTCGTCAACCCGCACGACCAGCAGTTCTTCTGGGCCGGAACGGAAGCGAAACGCTACCAGTCGCTGTACGCGAACAACGTTCCCCCGCTCAGCCCCGCCCGGTCGTGGTCGGTGACCACCGGTGAGAGCGACCCGCCGCGGCTGGGCTACCCGTCCGTGCCGCCCAACTGGGAACCCGAGAAGGCACTGCAGTCGAAACCGAGCACCCAGGTGTTCGCGCGGGAGTTCCAGGCGCTGGTGTGGGGCGGCGTCACCGACGACGTCCAGAACCTGTCGAACTACTACCTGCAGCCGTACGGTCAGGGCACCGATCCCGACCGGCACATCGCGTTCGCGCCGTACACGTATTGGGAACGGGCACTGGACAGTTACACCAATGTGCTGTCGATGGTCGATCACCACATCGGCACGGTGATCGACTCGCTGCCGGAAGACGTCGCGGCGAACACCGTCTTCGTCATGACGTCCGATCACGGCGAATACGCGGGGGCGCACGGCTTCGTCGCCGGCAAACTGTCCACCGCCTACGACGAGGCGTTCCACATCCCGCTGATCGTCGCCGACCCCACCGGGCGGTTCACCGGCGACACCGACACCCCACGCGGGCAGCTCACGTCGAGTGTCGACGTGGTGCCGCTGCTCGCGACGCTCGGCCACGGCGACCGGAACTGGATGTCCGGGGACCTGTTCGCCACGTACGCCGAACGCGCCGACCTGATGCCGCTGCTGCGGAGCAACGCCGCCGCGGGTCGCGACCACGTGGTGCTCGCCACCAACGAGCATGCACCGCAGGGGATCAACTGGAACAACTCCCCCACCCACATCTACGTTCTGCGCACTCCGGAGGCGAAGGTCGCGGTGTACTCGAAGTGGCTGGGACCCACCGCCTATGTCGATCCCGCGTCGTTCCAGTACGAGTTCTACGACTACGCCACCGACCGCGGTCGGGCGGAACTCGACAACACCTTCGATCACGACCCGCGCGGTCCCGCGATGGCCGCCCAGCTGATGACCCAATATCTGCCGACTCAGCTCGCCGCGCCGCTGCCCCCGGCGTTCGCTCAGCAGAGCGCCGACGCGATGGCCCGGTACCTCACCTACATCCAGGTGATCAACCGGTACACACCCGGCGAGATCGACCGCGAGGGCATCGCCAAGTTGACCGCGTTCGGGGAGGTGTTCTGACCGCCATGGCCGGGAAAATCGTTGCTGCCGTGCTGGTTCTGCTGCTGTGGTGCGGCGGGGCGTCCCTCGCCTCCGCGGCCCCGCCGCCGACGGCGCAGTGTGCGTGGCAGTTCATGTCCAACTCGACGGTGCTCAATGTCGCGTTCCCCGACGCCAACGCGACGTACTGGGTTCTGCCCTACGCGTTGGCGTCCGGCGACACCATCGAACTGAGCGGCACCTACCCGGCCGCCCGCTACTTCTCGCTCAACACGTACGGCACCAACTTCGACACCGTCGACACGTTGCGCGACAACCAGATCGGGCCCGACCCCGGCAGTGGCAACCCGTTCGCCGACGCCGCAGCCGGATCCCTGCCTCCCGCGCAGAAGCGCTGGCACGCCACGGTCGTGACCGGTCCGGCCGATCACTCGCGCAACCAGATTCAGGCCCTCCCCACCGGGGCCGGCGCGCAGTCGGTGCCCGTCGGCTTCCTCATCATCCGGGTGTACGTGCCCGACGACCCGGCATCACCGTCGGGCGGCGTCCCACTGCCCGACGTGACGCTGACGTCCGCGGGCCGAACGTCGCAGGTGCCGACGTGCGGATCCGAATTCGACCCCTCCGCCTACGACAACGGCCCGCTCGGACAGGTCGCGGAGGCCGCGTTCGATCAGGTCATCGCCGGCGCCGCGTCCGGCGCGTTCCCCGGCAACGTGCCCGAGGCGACGTTCGTGAACCCCGCGAGCACGTCCGGCCTGTTCCCGAACGGCGACAACAAATACGTCGGAGCCGGACTGACGTATCAGCCGGGACGCATCGTCGTCGTGCAAGGCCGGGCGCCCACGTTCCCCGACACCCGTGCGGGACAACCCGTCACGACGCCCGGCAGCCAGGTGCGGTACTGGTCGATGTGCCAGAACGATCAGCTGACGCCGTACCCGGTCGTCGCGTGCGCAGCCGACTTCCAGACCCGCACCGACAGCGACGGCAACTACACGTACGTCGTCGCCGCACCGCAGGACGTACCCGCCCGCGCCGCATCCGACCCGACCGTCACCGTCATCCCCTGGGGCTCCACCGACGTCGCGAAGAAGGTGCTCTTCCTGCGGTACATGCTGCCGTCCGACGCCTTCTACCCACAGTCGGTGCAGGCGTCGCAGAACAATCACACCGACCCCGCCACCACGATGGGTCCGTACTACCCGCGCTCCGCCTACTGCGACACCGCCACCTTCGAGGCAGGGGGAAGCACTGCGTGCCTGTGAGTACTTGTTAACGTCCCGCGGTTAACAAGTACTCACGGGTGGCTACGCACTGACGAACTGGCTGTTGTACAGGCGGTAGTACGCGCCGCGGGTGAGGAGCAGGTCCTCGTGGCTGCCCTGCTCGACGATGCGACCGTCCTCCATGACGACGATGAGGTCGGCGTCGCGGATGGTCGACAGCCGGTGTGCGATCACGAAACTCGTGCGATCGCTGCGCAGGACTGCCGTCGCGTGCTGGACGAGCAGTTCGGTGCGGGTGTCGACGGAACTGGTTGCCTCGTCGAGGATCAGGATCGACGGTTGCGAGATGAACGCGCGGGCGATGGTGATCAACTGCTTCTCACCGGCGCTGATGTTGCTGCCTTCTTCGTCGATAACGGTGTCGTAGCCGTCGGGCAGCGAGTGGACGAACCGGTCCACGTAGCTGATCCGTGCGGCCGCCTGAATTTCTTCCTCGGTGGCGTCGGGACGTCCGTACGCGATGTTGTCGCGGATGGTGCCGCCGAACAGCCACGCGTCCTGCAGCACCATGCCGATGCGGGACCGCAGGTCGTCGCGCGTCATTGCGGCGATGTCGACGCCGTCGAGGAGGATGCTGCCCCCGTCGAGTTCGTAGAACCGCAGGATGAGGTTGACGAGGGTGGTCTTGCCTGCGCCGGTGGGTCCGACGATGGCGACCATCTGCCCGGGTTCGGCGACCAGCGACAGGTTCTCGATCAGCGGCTTGTCGGGTGAGTAGCCGAACGAGACGTCCGAGAACTCGACCCGGCCCGCGACTTCGGCCGGATTGGGTGCGTCGGCCGGGTCCGGGTCTTCCTCGTCCTCGTCGAGGATCGCGAACACCCGCTCGGCGGACGCCACACCGGACTGCATGAGGTTGACCATGGCCCCGATCTGGGTGAGGGGCTGGGTGAACTGGCGCGAGTACTGGATGAAGGCCTGCACGTCGCCGAGGCTCATGGTGCCGGACGCCACCCGCATGCCGCCGAGTACGGCGATGGCCACGAAGTTGAGGTTTCCGAGGAACATGATCGCGGGCATGATCAGGCCCGAGATGAACTGGGCCCGGTAGCTGGCCTGGTAGAGCGCCTCGTTCTGCTCCTCGAACCGTGCCTCCACCTCGCGGCCGCGGCCGAACACGGTGACCAGTTCGTGGCCCGTGTACGCCTCCTCCACGTGCGAGTTGAGCTCTCCCGTCGACTTCCACTGCGACACGAAGTGGGTCTTGGACCGTTTCGCGATCTGCGCCGTCACCAGGATCGACAGCGGCACCGTCAGCACGGCGATCAGCGCGAGCAGCGGCGAGATGACGATCATCATCACGAGGATGCCGATCACCGTCATCGCCGACACGATCAGCTGACTCATCGTCTGCTGTAACGACTGCGAGACGTTGTCGATATCGTTGGTGACCCGGCTGAGCAGGTCGCCGCGGGAGTGGGAGTCGAAGTACCGCAGCGGAAGCCGGTGGATCTTCCGTTCGACCTCGGCGCGCAGGTTCTTCACGACGCCCTGCACGATGATGTTCAGCAGGAAACCCGACAGCCACATGAACACCGACGACCCCAGGTACAGGGCCAGCACAATCGCCAGCACCCGGCCGAGGGCGGTGAAGTCGATACCGACTCCGGGGACGACGGCCATGCCGGACACCATGTCGGCGAACGTGTTCTGACCGTCGGCCCGCAGCGCGGCGACGGCCTGATCCTTCGACATTCCGGCCGGCAACTGCGCGCCGATGATGCCGTCGAAGATCAGGTTCGTGCCCTGACCGAGCATGCGCGGCGCGATCGACGTGAGCACCACCGACACGGCGGCGACGAGGAAAACGATGCCGACGGCGATGCGGTGGGGACGCAGCCGCCGCAGCAGCCGCTTGGTGGACGGCCACAGATCGTGCGGCTTGGATCCCGGTGCTCCCGGAGCGACCGGTCCCGGAATACGCGGGCCGACGGGCCTTTCGGTGGTGGTGGTTGCGCGATCGCTCATAGTGCTTCCTGGACCGATCGTTGGGATTCGACGATTTCGACGTAACACGGACACGTCGCGAGCAGTTCGTCGTGGGTTCCGATGCCGACGACCGCGCCGTCCTCGAGGACCACGATCTGCTCGGCCTCCACGATCGTCGAGACGCGCTGGGCGACGACGATGACGCACGCGTCCGAGGTCTCGGGTTTGAGTGCCGCACGCAGCCGGGCGTCGGTGGTGAGGTCGAGGGCGGAGAACGAGTCGTCGAACAGGTAGATCGACGGACGACGCACCAGCGCCCGCGCGATGGCGAGCCGCTGCCGCTGAC
Source organism: Rhodococcus pseudokoreensis (assembly GCF_017068395.1). Lineage (NCBI taxonomy): Bacteria > Bacillati > Actinomycetota > Actinomycetes > Mycobacteriales > Nocardiaceae > Rhodococcus > Rhodococcus pseudokoreensis. The sequence goes on from NZ_CP070619.1 coordinate 3,747,814, forward strand.
CGCCGGAGACGGTGGTGCCGCCCTGCGCGACCGGGGTGTCGAGGCCCTCGGGCATGGCGCGCACGAAATCGGCGGCCTGTGCGATCTCCAGCGCCCGCCACAGTTCCTCGTCGGTGGCGTCGGGTTTGCCGTACCGGAGGTTGGTGGCGACGGTGCCCGAGAACAGGTACGGCCGCTGCGGGACGAGTCCGATGCCGGCACGCAGGACGTCCAGGTCGATGCGGCGCACGTCCGTGTCGGAGACGGTGACCGCACCCGACGTGGCGTCGATGAGCCGCGGGATCAGCGACAGCAGCGTTGTCTTACCGGAGCCGGTGCCGCCGATGATCGCGGTGGTCTTGCCGGGTTCGGCGCGGAAACTGATGTCGCGCAAGACGGGTTCGTCGGCGCCGGGGAACTTGAACTGGGCGTCGCGCAGTTCCACCACCCCGGGGTGCTGCAGCACGGTGACCGGATCGACGGGCGGCACGACGGTGGAATCCGTGGCGAGCACCTCGCCGATGCGTTCGGCGCAGACAGTCGCGCGGGGGGCCATCATCGCGATGAACGACGCCATCATCACCGACATCAGGATCTGCATGATGTAGCTGAGCATCGCGGTCAGCGAGCCGACCTGCATGGTGCCGCTGTTGATCTCGTGACCGCCGAACCAGATGACGGCGACGCTGGTGACGTTCGCGATCACCATCACGAGCGGGAACATCACCGCCGTCAGCCTGCCGACGCGCAGGGCGGTCTGGGTGAGTTGCTCATTGGCGTCGCCGAACCGTTTCATCTCGGAGCGCTCGCGGACGAACGCCCGCACCACGCGGATGCCGGTGATCTGCTCACGCAGCACCCGGTTCACCCCGTCGATGCGGGTCTGCATCTCCCGGAACGCGGGCACCATCCGCGAGATCACGAAACCCATGGACAGCGCGAGCACCGGCACCGTGACCGCCAGGATCCAGGCCAGGCCGGCGTCCTCCCGGATCGACATCACGACGCCGCCGACGCACATGATCGGCGCCATCACGAGGATCGTGCAGCTCATCACGACGAGCATCTGCACCTGCTGCACGTCGTTCGTGTTGCGGGTGATCAGCGACGGCGCGCCGAAACGGCCGAACTCCCGGGACGAGAAACTCCCGACCTGATGCATGACGGCGCGGCGCACGTCGCGTCCGAAACCCATTGCGGCGCGGGCACCGAAGAACACCGAACCGATCGAGCAGATGATCTGCACGACGGTGACGAGCAGCATCATGACGCCCGTGGACAGGATGTACGCCGTGTCGCCCTTGGTGACGCCGTTGTCGATGAGGTCGGCGTTCAGGCTGGGAAGGTAGAGCGCGGCCGCGGTCGCGACCAGCTGGAACAGGACGACCGCCGTGAGCTCCCGCTTGTACGGGCGGAGGTACGTGGTGAGCAGGGCATTCAACATGGGCAGCAGCGATCCTGGCGGGTCATCATTATGTCCGAAGGTTACCAACAGAAACGACCGCAGGCCCGCGGATTTTCGGGGGCCTGCGGCCTTGTGAGTGGTTGACGAGTCCAGAGACTCCTCAACCACTCACGGGCGCGGAGCGCCTAGCGGACGGGCTGCAACGATTCGTCCGCGTCGTGCAGCACCTTCTTCAGCTTCTCGCCTTCGATGTCGACGTTGGGCAGGATCTTGTCCAGCCACTTCGGCAGCCACCACGCCTTGTCGCCGAGCAGTGCCATCACCGACGGGATGATCACCATGCGCACGATGAAGGCGTCGAAGAACACGGCGGCCGCGAGGGCGAAGCCGATCGACTTGATGAACGAGTTCGGCTCGGCGATGAAGGCCGCGAACACCGAGATCATGATGACCGCGGCGGCGCTGACCACCCGGGCACCGTGGTTGAAGCCGACGGTGACGGCCTGCTTCGCGGTCGCGCCGTGCACGTATTCCTCCCGCATCCGGGTCACCAGGAACACCTGGTAGTCCATCGCGAGTCCGAACACGACACCGATCAGGAAGATCGGCATGAAGCTGACGATCGGCTGCGGGTTGGAGATGATGCCGCCCCAGCCTTCCTGGAACACCGCGACGGTGGCACCGAACGTGGCCGCGACGCTGAGGAGGAAGCCGACGGTGGCGGTCAGCGGCACGAGCAGCGAACGGAACACCAGCAACAGCAGGAGGAAGGCCAGGCCCACGACCACCGCGAGGTACGGGATCAGCGCGTCCTGCAGCGTCTCGGACACGTCGCCTTCGAGCGCGGTTTGCCCGGTGACGCCGTAGTTGACGCCGATCGAGTCGTGCAGATCGGCCTCCGCGCCGCGGATGTTGTTCACCAGGTCCATCGTGGCGGGATCGCTGGGGGCACTGCTCGGCGTGACCAGGATCTGCGCGGTGTCGCCGGCCCTGTTCACACCGACGACCTGCGCGTTGGACACGTCGTCCTGCGCCCTGATGGTCTTCACGACCTCACCGAACGCCTCCGACGGCGTGCCGGTGGTGACGTCCTTGGCGTCGACGACGACGAGCAGCGGGCCGTTCTTGCCGGGGCCGAAACCCTCGCTGACGAGGTCGTAGGCCTGCCGTGAGCTGGTGGCGGGGTCGCCGGTGCCCTCGCTGGGCAGGGCCAGGCTCAGGCCGGTCGCGGGGATGGCGAGCGCACCGAGCACCACGACGCCGGCGACGAGCGGGATCGCGGGCCTGCGGACCACGGCGCTGATGAAGCGCAGGGCGAGGCTCGGCTTGCCCTCGTCGTCCTCGAGGTCGCGGCTGCTGAGGAACGGGATCTTGCCTGCGAACGCCTTCTTCCCGAACAGCCCGAGGATCGCGGGCAGCAGGGTCAGCGCGATCGAGACGGCGATGAACACCGTGAACGCGGCCGCGGCACCCATGTCGGAGAGGAACGGGATCCCGACGACGCGCAGCGCGATCAGCGCGATGATGACGGTGAGACCGGCGAACACCACGGCGGAACCGGCGGTGCCGACGGCACGTCCGGCGGCTTCGGAGCGGTCGTCCGTGAGCGTGAGTTCGTGGCGGAACCGGGACACGATGAACAGCGAGTAGTCGATGGCGACGGCGAGGCCGATCATGATGGCCAGCGTGGGCGTCATCGAGCTGAGGTCGGTGAATCCGGTGGCGACGGTGATGCCGAGGCTGCCGATCATGATGCCGATGATCGCGGTGATCAGCGGCAGACCCGCGGCGACCAGCGAACCGAACGTCAGCGCGAGCACGACCGCGGCCACGCCGATGCCGACGAGTTCGGTGGCGCCTCCCGGCGGCTCGGCTTCGTTGGCGGCGGAACCACTGATCTCGACGGTCAGGCCGGCGTTGCGGCCTGGGTCGGCGGCGGAGTCGATCTGGTCACGCAGCGCCTGATCGACGTCGCCCATGCTGCCCTTGAACGGCACCGTGACGTAGCCGACGGTCTTGTCCGCGTTGAGCGGGGACAGCGCCTGCGCATTCGCGACGGCGTCCGCTTCGCTGATTCCCTTGTCGGCCGCGGTCGACTTCGCCATCTCGACGAGTTGATCGTTCGCGGTGACGGGGTTGACCAGCGCCTGCGCGGCGTCGGCGCCCGAGGCGGTGGCCGGATCGACCTTGGCGGCGTCCTGGACCTGTTCGATGCCGCGCACCTTGGCGAGCACCGCGTCCATCGCCTGCTGACTCTGCTCGCTCTCGAGCGTCTGCCCCTCGGGTGCGGCGAACACGTACCGCGCGCTGACGGCGTTCATGGGATCGCTGCCTGCGGCCTCGGGGAAGCGCTCGGCCATCAGGTCCTGCGCCTGCTGGGCGGGGGTGCCCGGGATGGAGAACGAGTCCTTGGTGGGCCCGGACAGCGTTGCCGCCCCGACGCCCATGAGGACCAGGATCACCAACCAGACGCTGAGGACCGCGCCTTTTCGCCGGTAGGCGAATCTGCCGATCCGATAGAGGTAGGTGGCCACGACAGGCTCCTTCTGAGTCGGTGGAACGAAAAGTGGTTCTGAGGCAGCCGGCTACGGCTGCGGGATTCCCTGACGGAGTTGACGCATGGCGTCGCGGACCAGTTCTTCGGGCCCGTCGGCGCCCGACTTGCCGCCCATCCACAGGTCGAACGACGCCTTGCACGCCGATCCGACCGCCATATGCAGCAGGTTGGGGTAGAGGTCGGTGTCGATGTTGGTGCCCGTGCGTTCGGCGATCACCTCGCCGATGAGCCGGGTGACGCGCAGGTGCACTTCGAGTTTCTTCGCGAGCAGCGCGGGGCTGGACTCGACGAGTTCCATCATCACCGCGGTCTCCTCGAGAGGTTTCGCGGGATCGGTGACGATCTGAACCACCACGTGTTCGAGGGAATCCCAGATCGGCTCGTCCTCGGGACGAGCGCGGAGCAGGTTCACCCAGTCGTGGACGGACTGCTCGAAGTGCGCGAGGACCGCCTCTTCCTTGCTGGAGAAGTAGTTGTGGAACGTCCGGGTGGAGACCCCCGCCTCGGACGCGATGGCGTCGGCGGTGACGCATTCGATGCCCAGCGCGCGGGCCAGGCGCGCGGCGGCGCCGCTGAGGGCTGCGCGGGTGGCGGCCTTCTTGCGGTCCCGCAGTCCGATTTCCGAAATCACTACTCCGAGGGTACAGAACTTGCAGAGCTCTGCAAATTTGCGTGAGAGCGCAATTTTGATGTTCTTGGCCACAGTCCGCGCAGTACTGTGTCGGGGGTCACCGCGGCGCTACGGTGGATCCATGTCCGATCCGACGGCACCGCTGTCGTTCCGGGCGGACGAGATCGACCGCGCCGCCCTGGACCAACTCGCGTCCGTTCTCGACGTGCAGGCCGCGCGCCCGGGAATCCGGCGACTGCGCGAGTGGTCGTTCGCCGCGCTGCACGTGCAGCCGGGTGAGAGCGCCCTGGACATCGGCTCGGGCACCGGATCGGAGACCCGCGCACTCGCGGCCGCGGTCACCGCGTCGGGCCGGGCGATCGGACTCGATCCCAATCCCGGCATGGCCCTGCTCGCCCGGGAGCGGACCGAGGCGGACGGCTCGACCGCGCAGTTCGTGATCGGCGACGCGTATTCACTGCCGTTCCCCGACAACCGTCTCGACGTCGTGCGCAGCGAGCGGGTCTTCCAGCACCTGAGCGAACCGGACCGCGCGGTGGCGGAAGTGGTCCGCGTGCTGCGGCCCGGTGGGCGCGGCGTGATCGTCGACAGCGACTGGGGCACGGCGATCATGCACCCCGGCGATCCCCTGGTTCTGCAGAAGATCATGGACGTGATGCTGGCGCACACCGCCAACCCGCACTCCGGGCGGCTGCTCCCGGGTCAGCTCACTGCCGCCGGACTCGTCGTCGAGGACGTCGGCTCGGAGGCGTTGATCCAGGATCCGGCGGACGTGACCGGTCCCCTCGTCCAGATGATGACCGCGGCCGCCGTCGCGGAGGGAGCGATCACCGACGCGCAGCGCGAAACCCTGCTGGACCAGCTGACTGCCGCCGCCCGCAGCGGCGACTTCCACATGTCGGTGACGATGTTCGCCTATCTCGTCCGCAAGCCCTGAGAAAATTCACCCTTCCGGCATTCGGAAACCGAGTGTGGTGGATCACCTCCGGTGCCGCACAGTGGTGGGGACGACGCTGCCGCCTCTTCGAGTCCGGCGTCACGAATTACTCAGCAGCCCAGCATCTTCCGGAGGCACTCATGTCCACGATCGCCCGCAACCAGTGGTACGTCGCAGCCTACGGCCGTGAGGTCGGGCGCGAACTGTTCTCGCGCACCATCTGCGAGGAGCCGATTCTGTTCTGGCGCACCGAGGCCGGCGAGGCCGTCGCGATGAGCGACCGCTGCGTGCACCGCCGCTACCCGCTCTCCGAGGCGCCGAGCCGGCTCGACGGCGACTCCGTGGTCTGCGGCTATCACGGATTCACCTACGGCAGCGACGGCGGCTGCGTGTTCGTGCCCGGCCAGGCCCGCGTCCCCCGCACCGCCCGGCTGCGCTCGTACCAGGTGGTCGAGCAGGACTCGTTCGTGTGGGTGTGGATCGCCGACCCGCAGAACCCCGAGCAGGGTGATCCCACCCGCATCCCGCGCGCACCGTGGATGGATTCCCCCGACTACACCGTCGTGTCCGGCATGGAACCGATCGACTGCAACTACGGCCTGCTCGTCGACAACCTGATGGACCTCTCCCACGAGACGTACCTGCACGGCGGCTACATCGGCACCCCCGAGGTGGCGGAAACCCCGATCACCACCGAGATCGACGAGGATCGCAACGTCATCTACGTGTCCCGGCACATGGACGACGCCGAGTGCCCGCCGTTCTACTCCACGTCCACCGGCATCGAGGGACGCATCACCCGCTGGCAGGACATCGAGTACACGCCGCCGTGCCTGTACCTGCTGCACAGCCGCATCGCCCCGGTCGGCGCACCGCTGCCCGGCGACGACGGCTCCGACCCGCACGCGTTCCACAGCGAGATCGTCTACGCAATCACCCCGTCGACCGAGAACTCCACCCTCGACTTCTGGGCCGTGGCCCGCGACTTCGCGCTCGGCGACGACGCCGTGACGACGTTCCTGGCCGAGAACAACCGCACCGTCGTCATGCAGGACGTCGTGGCGCTGAACATCCTGCAGCAGGCACTCGACACCGAGAAGGACGGCTACCAGGAGTTGTCGATCAACATCGACGCCGGCGGACTCGGCGCCCGCCGCCTCCTGAAGAAGCTGGCCGGCGCGTCGCAGGCCGTCGCCGCGGCGGGCTGACCGATGGAACCGACGAGGATGCTCCGCGGCGCCCGCGTGATGCGCATCGTGTGGCTGCCGGGTTCGGACCTGCTCGAGGGCGAGTGCCACTGCGGCGCCCGCCACGTGGCCGAGGAACCCGCCGCCCTGTGGGAGTGGTTGCTCGCCTGCCCCGACGGCCACCACCCCGTTGCCCCGCCGGTGCCCGCCGCGCCGGAATCCGCTCCCGTTCCCGTCTGACCCTGGAAGAGACCGCCATGCCCATCCCACCCGAACCCGTGCTCGAACTGGAGCTGACCACCCGGACCCTCGGCGCCGACGGCGTCGTCGTGCTGGAGTTCCGCGACCCGTCCGGCGCCGACCTGCCTGCGTGGACGCCGGGTGCGCACGTCGACCTGGTCCTGACACCCGAGCTCACCCGCCAGTACTCGCTGTGCGGCGACCCGGCCGACACCGGCACCTGGCGCGTTGCCGTGCTGCGGGAGGCGATGGGCCGGGGCGGTTCGCAGTTCGTGCACGACAAGCTGAGTGAGGGCGACCGCGTCACCATCCGGGGTCCGCGCAACCACTTCGAACTCGAGCCGTCACCGCGGTACGTGTTCGTCGCCGGCGGCATCGGGATCACCCCGATCCTCACGATGGCGCACGCCGCGGACAACGCCGGCGCCGACTGGACCCTCGTCTACGGCGGACGCAGCCGCAGTTCGATGGCGTTCGCCGACGTGCTCGCCGAGCGGTTCGGCGACCGGGTGGTGATCCACCCCCAGGACGAGCGCGGGCTCATAGACCTGCCGGGGCTGCTCAGCGACGTCCGGGAGGACACCCTCGTCTACTGCTGCGGGCCCGCGCCGCTGCTCGACGCGGTCACCGGTCACTGCGACAGCTGGCCGTCGGGCGCGCTGCACCTCGAGCGGTTCGCGGCCAAGGACCTGGAGGAGCCGGTCCGGGCCGAGGGGTTCGAGGTGGAGCTGATGCTGAGCGGTAGGACCGTCACCGTGCCGCCCGGACAGTCGATCCTGCAGGCCGTCACCGCCGCAGGCGTCCAGGTGCTGTCGTCCTGCGAGGAGGGAACGTGCGGAACCTGCGAGACGCCCGTGCTCGGCGGTACTGTCGATCACCGGGATTCCCTGCTCACAGCGGACGAGCAGGCGGCCAACGACACCATGATGATCTGCGTCTCGCGTGCGAGCTGTCCACGCCTGACGCTCGAACTGTGAGACGGAGACCGAGCAATGGCGATCACCGGTTCGGTGACCATTCGCTCGTTGCGGCTCCTCGAACTGTTCACCCCGGCGTCGCCGCGACTGACCCTCAGCGACCTGTCCCGCAAGTCCGGGTACCCGCTGAGCACCGTGCACCGGCTGACCCGCGACCTCATCGAATGGGGCGCCCTCGAGCGTGACAGCAGCGGTCGCTTCACCGTCGGGCTGAAGCTGTGGGAGATCGCGTCGCTCGCACCCCGCGGCACGATGCTCCGCGAATTGGCGATGCCGGTGATGGAAGACCTGTCGCAGATCACGCGGGAGAATGTGCAGCTCGGCATCGCGGAGGGCACCGAGGTCGTGTTCGTCGAACGCATCGCCGGGCAGAAGGCGGTGCCCGTCCAGACCCGCGTCGGCGGCAGGTTCCCGCTGACGGCCTCGGGCATCGGGCTGGCCCTGCTCGCGTACATGCCCACCGACGTGCAGGAGCAGGTGCTGGCCGGGCCGATCGAGAAGTTCACCGAACGGACCGTCACCGACCCCGTCGTGCTGCGGCGGACGCTCGCCGAGATCCGCCGGTCCGAGGTCGCGATCAGTGATCGTCAGGTGACCATGGACGCCGTCTCCGTCGCGGCCCCGATCTTCGACCGTCCCGGATCGGCAGTCGCGGCCGTGTCGCTCGTGGTGTCGGCGGAGGGGGCGTCGCTCAACGCGCTGGCCCCGCTGGTGCGCGCGGCAGGCCGGACGATCAGCCGCGCGCTGCGCCCTCGTCAACCGACGTAGCCGGGCGGGTGCGACGCTCCCAGGCGCCCGGGTCGGACGTCAACGTGGTGAGAAAACCGGGCAGTTGCCCGTTCGCCACGTCCGCGAGGCTCACGTTCTCGAGCACGGCGCGCAGGTTCACCCGCACCGCGATCCACACGTCCTGCAGTTTCGCGGCCGGTCCGCCGTAGTCGACGTCCTCCGGGCGTTCACCGCGCACCGACGCCAGCGGACCCTCGACGGTCCGGATCACGTCCGCGATCGTGATGTCCTCCGCGGGCCGCGCCAGCCAGTAGCCGCCGTCGGGTCCGCGCCGACTGTTGACCAGTCCGCCGCGGCGGAGGTCGGCGAGCACGGCCTCGAGGAACTTGTGCGGAATCGTCTGCGACTGTGCCAGGAACTCGGCCTTGGACGGGGACGGCCCGGCCGCGGCGAGTTCGATCAGCGTCCGCACGGCGTAGTCCACCTTTGCGGTGATGTGCACACCGAATTCCTACCATCCGAGTATGAAAACCGGCAACTCGCGCTTAGTGATGCGCGTCACTCCGAGGTACATTGAACTGGACGATCGTCTTGTATGGAGGAAGCCGCATGTGGGAGACCATGACGTCGGCATGGAATTCGGCACTGCTGACGCCTCTGCACGAGCCGGTGACGCTGGCCATCCCCGCATTCGTGCTGTTCCTCGCCCTCGAGTGGTTCGCTGCCCGGCACCTCGAGGACGCGGCCGTCGATCCCGACGGACGGTCCCGCCCGGTGCGCGGCGGCTACGAGCGCCGCGACGCCCGGGCCAGCGTGTCGATGGGCGCCGTGTCCATCCTGACGACGACGTTCTGGAAGGTGCTGGCCCTGATCGGGTACTCCGCGATCTGGGTGTACCTCGCGCCGTGGCACCTGCCCGCGGACGCCTGGTACACGTGGGTGATCCTCATCCTCGGCGTCGACGTGCTGTTCTACACGTATCACCGGATGTCGCACCGCATCCGCCTCATCTGGGCCACCCACCAGGCGCACCATTCGAGCGAGTACTTCAACTTCTCCACCGCGCTCCGCCAGAAGTGGAACAACAGCGCCGAGATCCTGATGTGGATCCCCTTGCCGCTGATCGGCATTCCGCCGTGGATGGTGTTCATCGGGTTCTCCGTGAACCTCGTCTACCAGTTCTTCGTCCACACCGAGCGCATCGACAAGCTGCCCCGGCCCGTCGAGTTCGTGTTCAACACACCGTCACACCACCGCGTCCACCACGGCTGCGATCCCGAATACCTCGACCGCAACTACGCAGGCATCCTCATCGTCTGGGACCGGATGTTCGGCACGTTCCAACCCGAAACCCACCGCCCCACCTACGGGCTCACCAAACCGGTGGGCACCTACAACATCTGGAAGCTGCAGACCCACGAATACGCCGCGATCGGCCGCGACTGGCGGCGGGCGTCGTCGTGGCGCGACAAGCTCGGCTACGTGTTCGGCCCGCCCGGCTGGACACCGTCAGGAGCGCGCGAAGCTGACCAGGAAGTCGACCGTGCCGTTGCCGTCCACGGTCACGAAACCCAGTGACGGCGGCGTCACACCGAAGTCCGTCCAGGTGACCGGGATGCTGCCCGACGCGATGAGGTCGTCGCCGGAACGCAGCACGTCGACGTCGACGGTCACCGGACGCGACTGCCCCTTCAGCGTCAGCGTGCCCTGCGCGGACACCGTTCCCACGGAACCGTCCGCGGGCAGCCCGGACAGATCGACCGGGGAGTCGAGCGTGAACGTGGCCGTCGGGAACGTCGCGGTGTCCATCACGTTGCCGCGGAACTGGCCGTCGCGCCGGGACTGATCGGTCGCGATCGTCGCCACCTGCACGGTCACCTCGCCTGCGGTGAGTTTCTCGCCCTCGACGGTCGCGTTGCCGGTCACGTCGCCGGTCGACCCGACCACGGTGACGCTGGCGCCGTTGAGGATCTCGTGGACGGTGTATCCGGCCGCCGTCTCGTTGGAGCCCTGCCCGGGTGTGACGGTCCACTGCCCGTCGACCGAACCCGTGGCCGCTTCCGCGCCCTCGGTCGACACCGACGCCGCCGGTGCGTCGTCCTCTGCGATGAATTGGCCGTAGAACCACGGTCCCACCAGCACCGCGAGTACGACAACGACTACTGCGCCGACCAACCACCACAGCTTTTTCATGAGCTCAGGCTAGTTGCAGCTTCAAGAGGTGTCACCCGGAACGACCCCCGAATGTGCTGTGAACGGGCATCACGGGACCGAGACACAAAAAAGCTCCCCACCTGCATGTGCAGGTGGGGAGCCTTGGCGGTGGCGGAGGGATTTGAACCCTCGGACGGGGGTTACCCGTCACACGCTTTCGAGGCGTGCTCCTTAGGCCGCTCGGACACGCCACCGCCGGTGACTTTACCGGATGTGGCGCCCGAGCCTGAAATCGCCAGGTGAAGCCGCTCTACGTGAGCTTGTCCTTCAGGTTCTTCGCGGCGTCCTTGACCTTCTCGCCGGCGTCTTTCACCGCCGAGGAAGCCTGGTCTGCCTTGCCCTCGTCGCGCAGGTCCGGGTCGCCGGTCGCTTTGCCTGTGGCTTCCTTCGCCTGACCCTTGAGGTCTTCCGCCTTGTTCGAAGCTTTGTCTGCGATTCCCACGAGATACCTCCGTGAATCCGATTTCGAACCCGGTGACGGGTCCGGCGGCGCCTCGTCGGCGCCTGTCCTCCAGAGAAGCACGGGTCACGGCGACCCGGCCACAATGTGTCGAGTACCCCACGAAAGCGTTTAAAACCGGTCAGCGCCGCTCACGGAAGAAGTCTTCGAGGATGCCGGCGCACTCGTCCTCGAGAACACCACCCCTGACCTGCGGGCGGTGCGTGAGACGGCGATCGCGGACCACATCCCACAGCGAGCCGACGGCACCGGTCTTCGGCTCCCACGCCCCGAACACGACCCGGGAGATCCGGGCCAGCACGAGCGCGCCCGCGCACATCGTGCACGGCTCCAGCGTCACCGCGAGCGTCGCCCCCTCGAGGCGCCACCCGTCGCCGTACACCCGCGCCGCGGCGCGCAACGCGATGATCTCCGCGTGCGCCGTCGGATCCGACATCGCCTCCCGCGAGTTCACCGCGCGCGACACCTCGACGCCGTCCGCGTCGAACACCACCGCACCCACGGGCACGTCGGCGTCGGTGGCGGCCCGGGCCGCCTCGATCGCCGCGCGGATCATCCGCTCGTCGTCCTGAAGAGTCACAGCGCGCAGGACTACCGGGGCAGCTTGTCGAGAACCCCGGTCAGCTCCGTGGTGAACCCGAGCCGCTGCGCGATCATCCCGAGCTGCTCGTCGGGGTACAGATCCGTCTCGGACGTGATGACCGCCAGCACGGGTTCGGGCAGACCGAGGTCGGCGAGCAGCGACAGGTCGCCCTCCTCCCACGGCTCGACGTCGTCGAGGTCGTCCGGATCGATGTCCGGGACCTCGACGTTGAGCGCCTCGAGGACGTCGGCGGCGATGTCGTAGTCGATGGCGGCGGTGGCGTCGGACAGCAGCAGTCGCGTTCCCGACGGCGCCGGACGGAGCACGATGAAGAACTCGTCGTCCACGTCCAGCAGACCGAAGAACGCGCCCGCGCTACGGAGGGCCCGAAGCTCCTCCTCCGCGACGCTCAGACTGGTCAGAGCAGCCGACGTGAGGGCCTTCACCTTCCACCGGCCGTCCTCGTGTACTACTGCGACACCGAAGCCCTCCAGATCCTCTGCCCGATCCGTGGAGGCGCTGTTGTTTTCCGCGCGCTGTGCACCCATGAGCGCAACGGTAGCCCGCTGGGTGCCGGTAAATGAAGTCCGCCGTCGAATGTGCCAACCTGTTCGGGTGTCTGATACCCCTTCCACACCTCCGGTGTGTGTGCTCGGCCTGGGATTGATCGGCGGTTCGCTGCTGCGTGCGGCAGTGCGCGCGGGCCGCGAAGCGTGGGGTCACAACCGGTCCGCACCGTCCGTCGACGCCGCCCGCGCGGACGGATTCGACGCCGACACCGATCTGGTCGCGGTGCTGCAGCGTGCGTCCTCCGAATCGGCGCTGATCGTGATCGCGGTCCCGGTGCCCGCCGTCGCCGCCACCCTCACCGCGATCGCCCTGTACGCGCCGAACTGCCCGATCACGGACGTCGTCAGCGTCAAGGCCGAGGTCGCGGCGGCCGCGGCCCGGCAGGGACTCGCCGACCGCTACGTGGGCGGGCACCCGATGGCGGGAACGTCGGCGTCCGGGTGGAGCGTCGGCAGCGCCGACCTGTTCCGCGAGGCCGTATGGGTGGTCGGCACCGACGACGGCGTCGACCCCGGCATCTGGACGCAGGTCGCGCAACTCGCGTTGGACTGCGGTTCCGTCGTCGTCCCCGCCGAATCCGCCGAACACGACCGGGCGGTCGCGCGGATCTCGCACCTGCCGCACCTGCTGGCCGAGACGCTTGCGATCACCGGCGCCCGCGGCGGACCGCTGGCGCTGGGTCTGGCGGCCGGCTCGTTCCGCGACGGCACCCGGGTGGCGGGCAGCGCACCCGGACTCGTCCGGGCCATGTGCGAAGGCAACCGGGACGCGCTGCTGATCGCACTGGACGAGGCGTTGACGCTGCTGCAGGACGCGCGGACCGAACTGGCGGAGGAGTCGTCCGCGGCGTCACTCGTCGAAGACGGTCACGGAGCGCGCCTGACGTACGACAACCAGGAAACCTGGGAAATCACCGGCATCGTTCCCGGCCACGACGGCTGGATCGAGGAGATGCGCGACGCTGGCCGGCGCGGGGGGCGGCTCCGCCGCCTGTGAGTGCCCGGCGAGTGCAGGGACTCGTTAACCACGCACGAGCGCGAAGCGCCTAGATCCGCTCCGCGAGCCCCGGGTAGTCGATGATGAACCCGTCGCGGTCGACCGTCACCGAGGAACTCGACACCGGCGACAACACGTGGATGCCGTCCGGACCGCTGCTGTACGTGAGGATCGCGCCCTCGACCCGCAGGTCCAGGAGATTCACGTAGACGACGGGAACCTCGACGTCCTCGGACCCGAGGTGCAGTCCGTACCGCCGGATGGGCAGGGCGTTGAAGAAGGGGCTGAGCACCATGTCGACGTCGAGGGCGCCCTCGAACGTGGACCGCTGGTGGTTGGCGCCGTGCTCCACCATCCACGTGCCCTCTTCGTCGCGGCTGATCGACATCTGCCGCTCCCCGGCCGCGACGGACGTTCGCAGCGACAGCCGGCGGGTGATGCCGCTCTCGTCGGTGACGAGGTCGTAGGACGCGCTGAACGCGGGATGCTCGGGGCACTCGCCGCCGATGATCCGGCCTGCGGCCTTGATGCGGTCGCCGCTCAGCTGGACGCGCACCGATTCCATTCGGGGTGCGTTGTCCGCCCGCCACGTCAGTACTGCGGGCCAGGTCGAGGCACCGGAGGCTTGGATGCTCACCTGTCTACGGTAAGCGACGACGGCTCCCGGGGTGGCAACGGGCCGAGTTTCGTTGCAGCAGAGTTGTCGAGCGTCAGTGCCCGGGCTCGTTCCGTGACCGCGATGCGCGACGAGAAGACGACGAGGGCGCCGAGTCCGACCGCGACGTTCAGCAGTGCCCCGAATTCCTGTGCGACGAAATCGAACACCTCGGTGAGGAGCACCGTGACCAGGGCTGCCGCCCTCAAAAACTGCAGCGGCCACAGTTTGCCGTTCCGCAGTCGCAGGACGGCCGACCAGCACAGCACGAACGCGATCGCAGAACCGGTGAGCTGACCGACCGTCGTGATGTCGGTTCCCTCGTCACCGCGGAGGTCGTCGTCGAGCGTGATCACGGCGCTGAGCAGTCCCAGGGTGGAGAACAGGGTGAGCAGCACGGCCGCCGTCCAGAGCATGCCGGGGCCCTTCGCGAACGCGGGCGTCGCGCGTCGGGCCAGCTCCCGGGCCGTGGGCACGGTCCGGCCGGTCCGGTCCGGACAGTGGTCGAGCAGATCCCGCACCGACGTCAGCGTCGCCTCGTCCGCCCCGGCCGCGGCAGCCCGGCGCAGCTGCGCCAGCGCCTGCACGCGGCGCGCGCGGTCCAGGCCGCGGTCCAGGCCGCCGAGCGCGATGGCGGCGGCGTTGGCGACGTCCTCCGTCGGGGTCGGCGGCCGCACGTCGTGCAGCGACCGGTTGACCAGCAGCAACACGACGATCACCACGTACATGATCGCGACGGACGGCCGGTAGAAGTAGTCGTTGGTCTTGGTGACGAACTTGCCGATCTCGTCAAGGAACAACCCGAACCCGATGCCGCCGATCACGACACCGAGGACCCGCGGTTTCATCCCGAGGAACGAGAACACGGTCACCAGCGCCACGACCATGCCGAGCCCGCCCCACAGGACGTGCGCGATGTGCAGCGACGATCCCCCGACCTGCGGGTACCCGGTGAGGTGGAGGTAGGCGCGGGTGAGCAGGATCGTGCAGATCCCGATGATGACGAACGCTTCGACGAGGCCGCTGCCCTGGGCGTCACGCACGAGGTGCGACCGGTTCCGGAAACCCGAGATCATGCCGCCTCCCTGTGTTCCCACCTACAGGAAGTCTAGGACTCTCAGTGGTGGAAAGTCTGCGTGTTGCTCGCCGAGGACAGGCGGTCGAGACGCTCGAGTACACGGTCGACGACGTGCGGGTCCTGCCCCTTTTCGTTGCGGGCCCGCAACACTTCGGCCTGCGCCGCGGTCAGCGCCCCCCGCTGCAGCGCCCGCAGTTCGTCGCGGCGGGTCTTGAGTTGTTCGATGCGCTGCGAGTATTCGGGCGAGTGGGTGCCGGGTGCGGAGTCCTCCTCGAGGCGGTCGTAGAGGGCCTTGAGCCGGGCCACCGATTCGGGTGGCAGCGTGGTGGGCGCAGAGGTCACGACCTCGAGCGCCGCGCGCCGGGCCCGCTCGACCAGCGCCCGCTCCTCGGCGTCCTCCGCGTCCGCGACCCCGGCGACGCCGAGCGCCTTCACCAGCCACGGCAGCGTGAATCCCGGAATGACCATGCTCATCACCAGCACGACGGTCGCGATGACGACGGCCTCGGACCGCCACGGGAAGTCGTCGACCGGCAGACTCAGCGCCAACGCCAGGGTGACGAGTCCGCGCATCCCGCACCACGTCATGACCACGGCTTCGGCGGGCGTGCGGGGCGCGGACGACGCGTTGTCCTCGTAGCCGCGGATGTACAGCCAGGTGACGCCCATCCACAGCGCGCGGACCACCACCAGCACCACCCCGATGACGACGCCGTGCCACACCATCGTCCACAGGTCGCTGCCGGCGTCGTCGACGATCTGGCGGAATTCGAGACCCATCAGACCGAACGCGATACCGGTGACCAGCAGTTCGGCGACGTGCCAGAAAGAGGCACTGGCCAGGCGGTCCTCGGCGTCCACCTCGGAGTCGGCGGCGCTCATCTGCACCGCGGCGACCACCACGGCGATGACGCCGGACGCGTGGACCTCCTCGGCCAGCAGGTACACGACGAACGGGATGACCAGGGTCAGTCCGCTGCGACCGGGGACGTCCACGATCCGCACCACCAGCCACGACCCCGCCCAGCCGGATGCCAGACCGATCAGCACCGCGGCGACCGCGGTGTACAGGAAGTGCAGCACCTCGAACCCGAAGTGCAGGTCTTCGCCGGCGATGGTCGCGGCGAGCGCCGCCTGGAACGCGACCAGCGCGGCGGCGTCGTTGAACAGGCCCTCCGTCTGCAGGACGCCGACGAGCCGGCGCGGAATCCCGACGGGTTCGGCGACGGCCTCGACCGCCACCGGGTCGGGTGGTGCCGTCATCGCGCCGATCGCGATGGCCGCCGCCAGGGTGATGCCGGGCACCAGCGCCCAGGCCGTCCACGCGACCGCGGCCGTCGTGACGATGACGAGGCCGACGGAGTGGACGACGATGGTCTTCCAGCGGTCGACGAACATCGCCCACGACGTCCGGCGGGCCAGCGCCCACAGCAGCGGCGGCAGGAACAGCGGCAGGATCAGTTCGGGTTCGAGTTCGACGTGCGGAATGCCGGGGACGAACGCGGCGCCCGCGGTGACTAGCGTGAGCAGCACCGGCCAGGGCGCGTGGAATCGGTCACCGAGGCCGACGATCAGGACTGTGACGAGCATGAGCCCGATCACCACGATCAGCTGATCCACGCTGGGACGCCTCCTCGGCTCGTTATCATGTGTGGCTGCGCCACCCGTGAGTACTTCTTAACCGCCCGAGGTTAATAAGTACTCACGGGTCGTTGGTCAAAGCGGCCACAGATCTCGAGTAACGTTCTCGGGTGACTGGTTCGTGAGGAAGGGTGCCGTGACGTCAACCGGGAGCATGGTGGGCCTGTTCGCCGGTATCGGCGGGCTCGAGTTGGGTCTGAGGGAGCACGGCTGGAACACCGAACTGCTCTGTGAGATCGACCCGGGCGCCCAGGCGGTTCTGCGTACCCGATTCGCGGACGTCCCAGTGCATTCCGACGTCACCAAGCTGCGTTCCCTCCCCCAGGACATCGAACTCGTCGCCGCCGGATTCCCCTGCCAGGACCTCTCCCAGGCCGGCCGGACCGCAGGCATCACCGGTGCACGGTCCGGTCTCGTCGACGAGGTGTTCCGGTTGGTGAAGCGGAAGAAGGGCCCTCGCTGGCTCCTGATCGAGAACGTTCCGTTCATGCTGCAACTGGGTCGCGGGGCGGCTATGAGGCACATCACGGACGCCCTCGAGGACCTCGGTTACATGTGGGCGTACCGGGTCGTCGACGCGCGCGCCTTCGGACTCCCCCAGCGCCGGCAGCGGGTCCTGATGCTCGCCTCCCGCACGGAGGATCCCCGCGCGGTCCTGTTCGGGGAGGACGCCGGGGAACGCCCCGTCGACGACCCCACCGACTTCCCGTGCGGTTTCTACTGGACGGAGGGCACCCGCGGCCTCGGGTGGGCGGTCAACGCGGTGCCGACGCTCAAGGGCGGTTCGTCCGTCGGGATCGCAAGTCCGCCCGCCGTGCGACTGCCGTCGGGAGAGATCGTTACCCCGGGACTGGTGGACGCGGAACGCCTGCAAGGCTTCGACCCCGACTGGACGGCGCCCGCCGCGCTGGTTCCCGGTCTGCGCAACAGTCATCGGTGGAAGCTCGTCGGCAACGCGGTGAGTGTGCGGATGGCGTCGTGGGTCGGTCGGCGGCTGCTCGACCCGGCCGAGTACGAGCGGGGCATCGAGACACCGATGAAGCCCGGCGACGCGTGGCCCGTCGCGGCGTGGGGAAGCAACCGTCAGGCCTTCCGCGTGCACACGTCGACGTGGCCGGTGCAGGAGCCGTACGAGGATCTCAGCGGGTTTCTGGAGGACACCCGGCTGCTGTCGGCGCGCGCGACCGCCGGGTTCCTGAAACGGGCCCGGATGGGCAATCTGCGTTTCGTGCCCGGGTTCATCGACGACGTCGAGAGCCACCTCGACCGCATGGGCGGCTTCCCCGAGGCCGCCGCGTAGCCGGACGGACCTGCGATGCCCGCCACCGACCCCGCGACCAGCGCCCGGATGCGGGCGCAGCGGCGTCGCGACACGGCACCCGAACTCGCGTTGCGCCGCGAACTGCACCGCCGCGGGGTCCGGTACTTCGTGGACCGGGCGCCGATGAAGGGGGTTCGGCGGCGCGCCGACCTGGTGTTTCCGCGACGCAAGGTGGCCGTGTACGTGGACGGGTGTTTCTGGCACAGCTGCCCGCAGCACGCCACGTTTCCGAAGAACAACGCGCAGTGGTGGGCCGAGAAGCTCGCCGGGAACGTGACCCGCGACCGGGACACCGACTCGACGCTGACCGACGCCGGGTGGACGGTGGTGCGGATCTGGGAGCACGAGAATCCGGTGGTCGCTGCGGACCGGGTTCAGGCCGCCCTGCGTCGCTGACGGTAAAGGTGTTGCAAATCCCACCCCTTGGGGGTCTGGTCGCCGACTGCGGATCGGTGCAGGATGGTGTCAGCACCCATTCGGACCACATTCGGAGGCGCATGATGATCCGCCGTATCGTCGCGGCGGCCTCCATTGCGATTGCAGCAGCGGCCGTCCCACTCGTCGGAGCGGCGCCCATTGCGGTGGCTGCACCGGGCGACACGTACATCAGCAATCCCCCGGCCAACCCTTCGGACCAGGGTTTCTGCGACGACCAAGCCGCGCTCGCGAACAATCTCGCCGCCAAGGGCGACTTCGCGCGTGCCGACGGCGTCGTGTCGGCCGCGAACATGAGCGGGTGCCGGATCTACACGTTCTCCAGCCCGTAATCGCTTGCCGTTCCGGCAACAGGATTCCCGGTAGGGCCGCTCCGCGCGGCACAGAGGGGGCATGACCCACGAGCACGCACCGGACACGACCGATTTCCTCAGCCAGGAGTTCTGGGACGAGCGCTACCGCTCGAGCACCGCGGTGTGGAGCGGCAACCCCAACCCGCGCCTCGTCGAGCAGGTCGCGGACGTGACCCCGGGCAGCGCCCTGGACGTCGGCAGCGGCGAGGGTGCCGACGCGATCTGGCTCGCTGCCCGCGGGTGGACCGTCACCGGAGTCGACGTGTCCACGGTCGCGTTGGACCGCGCCGCCGCCCGGGCCGCCGAGGCCGGTGCCGATGTCGCGGACCGGACGACGTGGGAGCAGGCCGACATCCTGTCGTGGGAGCCGCCTGCCCGCCGATTCGACCTGGTGTCGGCGCATTTCATGCATCTGCCCGGACCTGCCCGCGAGGCCCTGCACCGTCGTCTGGCGGAGGCGGTCCGGCCCGGCGGGCACCTGCTGATCGTCGGACATCACCCGTCCGATCTGGAGACGTCCGTGGGGCGGCCCAATGTTCCCGACATGCTGTTCACCCCGGAACAGGTCGCGGCCGTGCTGGACCGCGCGGAGTGGGAAATTCTCGTGTCGGCGGTCCCGTCCCGCGACGCGCGCGACCCCGACGGCCGGCCCGTCACGATCCACGACACCGTCCTGCACGCGGTTCGCCGGGCCTGACGACGGTCTACCCTGTGGGGCACGATCTCTTCCGAGTGCCGAGACGAGGACGCCGTGGCCGATCTGTTCGTGAAAACCCTTCAGCTGCACCAGTTCGTCTACGAACACAGCCACGGCTGGGTGGGGCATCGGTTGCTGTTCGGGATGCCGACGCTGTTGCTGCGCAGCGTCGGCCGGAAGTCCGGTCAGCCGCGCACGTCCGCGTTGACCTACGGCCGCGACGGCGCGAGCTATCTGGTCGTCGCGTCGAAGGGCGGTGCGCCCACGTCGCCGGCGTGGATGCACAACGTGCTCGCTGCCCCGACCTGCGAGATCCAGGTGGGCCGCGAACACATCACCGTGGCGGCGCGGAAAGTGCTTCCGGGCGAACCGGATTACGACCGGATGTGGACGAAGATGAACGAGATCAACCACGGCCGGTACCGCGACTACCAGAAGAAGACGGACCGCCCGATTCCCGTCATCGCGCTGACCCCGAACCGCTGAACTCGTCGGCGTGCGCCGACGCCCACTGCGCGAACGTGGTCGCCGGGCGGCCGGTGAGTTGCTCGACGAGGCGGTTCGCCTGCTGCGGGGCGTCGACCAGGCTCGCCATCCCCTCCAGGTACCAGCGGGAGTACTCCCCCATCGCCGGTGTCAGGACGTCCACCGCCTCGTCCAGCGGCACCTGCCGGTACTCGATGTTCCGGCCGAGGGCGGCGCCCAGTTCCCGGACGAGGTCGGCGCGGGTGATCGTCGCGGGACCGGTCAGTTCGTACGATTTTCCGACGTGCCCGTCGTCGAGGAGGGCGACGGCCGCAACCTCGGCGATGTCGTCCATGGCGATCGGCGCGTTCGCCGCCGTCGGGTAGGGCTCACGCACGGTGTCGCCTGCGGCGATCTGCGGTGCCAGGATTCCCGCGTTCTCCATGAACTCGCCGGGCCACAGGTGTGTCCATTCGATGCCGGACGCCTCGACGGCGCGTGCGACGTCACCCCAATGGCCGTCGTGGGGGCCGGAGAGGTCGACGACGTGCCGGACTCCGGCCTGCTTCGCCAGGCGCAGTGCGTCCGGGGCGGTGTCGGGAGTCGGTGCGAGGTAGAGGGAATCGACGCCGTCGAACGCCGCGGGCAGGCTGTCGAGTCTGCGGAGGTATCCCTCGACGACGGTGACCGAATCCGGAAGTTGCGCCTTGTCAGGATGATTCGTGAGGGCCCGGACGTCCGGCGCACCCCGCGCGAGCAGGTGGTCGACGAGCATTCGGCCGATGTTCCCGGTTGCCCCCGTCACGAGAATCGTCATGTCTGCACGCTACTACCGCGCCCGGGCACGTGAGTGGCAAAGTGCGCCCGGGCACGCTTTGCCACTCACCTGGGGGTCAGCTGGTCGGCGGGGCGGGGGTCGTGGACGGCGCCTGCGCCGGAGTCTCCGACGGCGTCGGTGTGGCGGGGGACGACGCGTCCGGGTTCTGCACCTCCGGCCGGAGGCGGTAGATGTGTTCGGGCGAGATGACTTCGGTGACGGCTCCCGCCAGCGCCGTGCTCGGTTCGCTGTCCTCGTAGGGGATGTCGGTGTTGAGCATGATCGCGACCGTGGTCTCCGTCTCGGGCAGGTACATGCACACCGTCTGGTAGCCGGGGAGGCTGCCGTTGTGCCCGATCCAGCCCGCGATGTCGAAGATGCCCAGGCCGTAGCCGACGTCGGACGCCAGACCCGGCGCGGTCACCGTCTCGAGCCGCTGCGCCTGCGTGGCCGGCTGCAGCAGTGTTCCGGTGGCCAGCGCGGGCGCCCAGATGCGCAGGTCGTCGAGGGTGGAGATCATGGCGCCTGCCGCCCATCCCCAGGACGGATTCCAGTCGGTGGCGACGGCTTCCTTCTCGTCCAGGGTCTGCTCGGTGTAGCCCTGCGCGTGCGGTTCGGGGAACGCGTTGGTGGTCGGGAAGCTGGTGTCCGCCAGCTTCAGCGGCTGGAGGATCTTCTGCGAGACGTACTCCGGGAGCGGCATTCCGCTGACCTTCTCGACGACGAGCCCCAGCAGGACGGTGTTCGTGTTCGAATACTCGAATCCCTGACCGGGCGGGAAGGACGCGGGCTGCGTGAACGCGTAACCCAGCAGTTCTGGCGGCGTGAATTCCCTCATCGGGTCGGAGAGCAACGCCTGCTGGAAGTCCTTGTTGGCTGTGTAGTTGGGCAGCCCGCTCTGCATCCGCGCCAGCTGGCGCAGCGTGATCTGGTCTCCCGCGGGCACACCCTCCACGTATTTCGAGATCGGGTCGTCGAGGGCCACCTTGTCTTCGTCGACCAGTTGCAGCAGACCCGTGACCGTGAACGTCTTTGTCACACTGCCGATCCGGTGATAGAAGTCGGTCTCCATCGGCGCGCCCGTCGACTTGTCGGCGACACCGAACGCCTTCACGTAGTCGCCGTCGGGACCCCACACGCCGACGATCGCGCCGGGAATCGCCGCCATCGACATCGTCTTCTCGATCGCCTCGTTCAGTCGGTCCGCGACACCGGGGTCGATCTGCGCGGCGCCCGCCTCGGCACCCGGCGATTCCGCCTGCGTCGTCGTCGAGGTCGCGGAGGTGCCCGTGGAGGAGGAGTCGTCGGAGCACGCCGCCGTCACCACCAGCAGCAATGCTGCCGCGACCGCCGCGAGGCCTCGTCGCCGATTCGTCTTGGTCACGACCTGAGCTGTCATCGTGCGGTCCCGTCGTCGAGGTGCCCCTCTCGGGAATTTACCCCGCAACCGCCGGGCGAATGTACCTTTCGGCGCTTCCGAGGCGACCGACGATACATTCGCCCTACTGCGCACTCTCGGTCGCGTACTCGGCCAGCAGTCGCTTCTCCTTGTCGCGGCGCGGGTAGAAGAAGAACACAACCACGGCCCCGGCGCACACCACCAGGATCGCGGCGAGGTACGCGCGGTCGTCGCCGTCCAGGAAGGCGTTGCGGGCGGCCGCGATGATCTGCTCGGCGTACTGCGGATAGCGTTCCGCGAGCACCTCGGCGCTGGAGTACGACTTCGTGAGCGCCGCTTGGGTTTCCGCGTTGATCTGGTCGGCGTCCGGCGACGAGGCGATCGTGGCGGACAGCGACTTCGCGTAACCGGCGGTGAGCACCGCGCCGAGGATCGACTGCATGATCGCGCCACCGAGGTCGCGTTGAAGGTCGGAGGTGCCCGACGCCATGCCCGCCCGCGACACCGGCACCGACCCGGTCAGCGACCGCGACGCCGGGGTTCCCGCGAACCCGACCCCGATGCCGACGAACGCGTAGGCCAGCGCGACCCACCAGTACGTCGCGTTCTCGTCCCACCACACCAGCGCGACGACCAGTCCGAGGACGACGAACAGGTAGCCGAGGAGCAGGGTGAACCGGGAGCCGTGCGATTCGATGAGTTTCGCGGAGCGGGGTGCGACGACGACCATCGCGACGGCGGCCGGGATGATCGCGGATCCGGCGGCGAGCGTGGAGTACTCGAGCACGTTCTGGAGGAACTGCTGCCCGATGAACATCGCTCCCATCAACGCGCCGAACACGATCACCCCGCCGACGGCGGCCACCCAGAACGTCGGTCGGGCGGCGACGTGCAGATCGAACAGTGGGTGCGCCGCCCGCCGTTGCTGCAGGAAGAACGCGGCGCCCGCGGCGAGGGCGATCAGGCCGAGACCGACGGCGAGTGCCCCGGAGCCGTCCACGGGCGCGAAATTGATCGCGAGGATGAGGGCGGCGATGAAGACGACGGAGATGATGCCGCCGAGATTGTCGACGGGATCGGTCGTTTCGTTGACGTGGGCGGGCACCCACAGGATGGCGCTGACGAGGGCGAGGCCGGCGAGCGGAAGCGTCACGAGGAACACCGAGCCCCAATGGAACTGCTCGAGGAGCGCCCCCGACACGATCGGCCCGAGCGAGGAGATCGCGCCACCGAGAGCCGACCACAGTGCGATCGCCTTGGTGCGGGGCGGTCCCGACCACAGCGCGGTGATGATCGCGAGGGTGGTGGGGAACGCGAGCCCGGCGGAGACGCCGCCGAGAACGCGTGCGAGGAACAGTATTTCGAAGTTACCGGCGAACCCCGCGATCGCCGACGCCGGCAGCGACAGCGCCATGCCGAGCACCAGCATCTGCTTGCGCCCGTAGCGGTCGCCGAGCGCCCCGAGGTAGAGGACCGACGCGGCCAGCCCGAGGGAGTAGGCCACGGCGATGAGGTTCAGCTGCGTCTGACTCGCGTCGAATGCGCGGCCGATGTCGGGGAGCGCGACGTTCGCGACGGACAGGTTCAGGTTGGCGACGGCGGCGACGAGGATAAGGGTCGCGAGGGTCAGCGTCGCCCGGGCCGGCGCCTGCGTCGTTTCGGTTCGAGTCATGGTCTGCTCCCGGGGTTCGTGTCTCCTCGTGTGCCCGGGACGGTCGGGTCGGCGACCGGTTCGGGGGTCGACGCGAGCAACGACGCCGCGAGCGGGAAGAGGAGGACGGTGATCGCACCCGCCGCGACGAGCACGGAGGCATTGGCGGGCGTCATGTCGCCCGAGTCGACGGCCACTCCGGTGACGGCGACGATCAGCGGCAGACCGGTTCCCGCGTACAGCGCCAGCTGGGTGCGTTCACGGACGGTGAAGGGTGGGTCGGTGCCGTCGGCGCCGCGGTCGAATCTTCCGGCGAAGTAGACCGGTCCCGACCGCACCAGCAGGATCAGCAGGACGAACGCGATGAGGACGCCGGGTTCGGACGCCACGGCGGCGACGTCGATGGCCATACCCGACGTCACGAAGAAGATCGGAATCAGGAAACCGAACGCCAGGCCGTCGAGTTTGGTTTCGAGGGTCTCGTCGCCCTCGGGTGTGGCGCGCCGCAGGATGAATCCCGCCGCGAACGCTCCGAGGATGGTGTCGAGCCCGAACTCCGCCGCGAGCACGGTGAGTGCGACGAGAAGCAGCATCGTCAGCCGGACCGTCGTCTGCGACGTCGTCTCCGACCCCGACCGGATGATCGCCGTGATCCGGGAGCCCTCGCGCCGCACACGGGCGGGGATGAACGCGACCAGCACCGCCGCGGCCGTGAACAGCCCGAGGACCACGATCGACGCCACCGACCCCCGCGACCCGAGCAGCACCGCCATCGCGACGACGGGTCCGAGTTCGCCGAACGCGCCGTGATTGAGAATCGTCCGGCCCAGCCGGGTGTCGAGTCCGCCCGCGTCCCGGAGGATCGGCAGGAGCGTGCCGAGCGCGGTCGACGTCATCGCGATGGCCACCGCCGTCCCCGCGTCGACCACGTGGGCCAGGCTCAGCAGCGACACCACCGTGAACGCCAGCGCCAGCGAGATCAGCCACGTCAGCAGCGCCCGCCTGCCGCCGCGACCGGTGATCTCGGCCGTGTCGATCTCGTAGCCGGCCAGCAGGAACAACAGTCCCAGCCCCAGTTCGCGCAGCAGGTCGATCTCGCTGCCCGCGACCGCGAGGTCGAAGACGTGCGGGCCGATGACGATCCCGGCGACGAGGAGGAGCACGACCTCGGGCACCAGCTTCCGGGGGAACAGCCCGGCGAGCAGCGGGGCGATCACCGCGCAGGCCACGATCCAGAAAAGCGAGGCTCCCACGGAAGGCATGCATCACCCGTCTCTCGAACCACCCGGCAACGGCACTGCGCTCGAGCCTCACAGAACCGGGACTCCGGGGCATCATCCGTAGGGGATGAACGGCGCTGCGCGGAATCACCCGTCGTGGATGATGCGCGCCCGCCGGCCGGTCGCGATCATCGACAGCAGGGCACCCCAGCGCAGGGAGAGAAGATGTCGATTTCAGCTGAAGATGTCGGTCCGGTCGCGTTCCTGTTCCTCACCTTTCCGGGTGAGCGGGCCGATCCCGCGGTGATCGACACGTTCCGCGAGGTGGTCGCCCAGGGCGTGATCACGATCCTCGATCTCGTGTTCGTCTCCAAGGGGGCGGACGGCACACTGAGCCAGGTGGAGGTGGACGAGGATCTCGACAGCATCGGACTCGCCGCCCTGTCCCTCGAAGCCAAGGCGCTGATCAGCGACGAGGATCTCGAGGTGGTACGCGAGTCACTGGAGCCGGGCACGTCGGCGGTGGCGCTCGTGTACGAGCAGACGTGGGCGCGCAAGCTCGCGGCCGCGTCCCGGCACGCCGGCGGCGAGGTGGCTCTGCACCTGCACATCCCGCGCGAGGTGGTCGAGGCGGCTATCGCCGCCGCGGTCTGACGGTCACGAACGGAAACGGAGCAACGACATGGTTTTCAGGGGTCCACGCCGCATGGGACGTCCCGGGCTGCTCGGCACGGTGGCCCGGACGGCGGTCATCACCGGCACCGCGCGGGCGACGTCGAACGCGATGAACCGGCGCGCCGCCAACAAGGATGCGGAGCAACAGGCCCGGATCGACGAGGCGGCGCAGCAGCAGTACGCGGAACAGCAAGCAGCGCAACAGCAGGCACCTCCGCCTCCGCCGCCAGCGCCGGCCGGAGGCGACCTGGTGTCCCGCCTTCAGGAACTCGCCGGCCTGAAGGAGGCCGGCGTGCTCACGGACGAGGAATTCGCGGCGGCGAAGGCGAAACTGCTCGGGTCCTGAACAGACCACGACGACACGCCCACCGGACGCGCCGTCGTAGCCCCGCGTCGTCAGTAGAACTCCGTCAGTAGAACTCCGTCAGTAGAACTCGACGGTGTCGACGCGGTTGATCAGTTCCTCGCCGTCGAGGAACCGGGTGGCGTTGCGCGCGAACAGTTCCGCGATCAGGCGATCCTCCGCGGGATTCAACGCAGCGGTGTGCGGGCTGACCAGCACGTTCGGATGCGTCCACAGCGGGCTGTCCGACGCTAGCGGCTCGGACGCGAACACGTCGAGCGCGGCGAAGCCGACCCGCCCGTCCTCGATGGCCGCGGTCATGGCGGCCTCGTCGACGACGCTGCCGCGGCCGACGCTCACCACCGTCACTCCGGGCTTGACGGCGCCGAATACCTTTGCGCTGACGAGACCTTCGGTGGCGCTGGTTCCGGGAAGCGTCACGACGATGCCGTCCGCGTCACCGACCACGTCGGCCAGCCGGTCGGGGTGCACGATCTCGTCGACGCCCTCGACCGCGGTGTCGCGCCGGCTCGTTCCCACGACCGTCGCGCCGAGCGCCTTCAGCTTCAGCGCCGTCGCGCGGCCGATGCTGCCCAGCCCGACGATGACGATGCGCTGCCCGGACACGGTTCCCATGGCCCACCGGCCGCTCCACGCCTTGTCGCGCTGCTGGGCGAGTAGCCGCGGGAGGGTCTTGGCGCCGGCCAGCAGTCCGAAGACGGCGAACTCGGCGAGCGGTTCCGCGTGCACGCCGGCGGAGGTGCTGAACGCGATGCGGGCGAGTTGCTCGTCGGCGAGTCCGGCCGCCTTCACCTGGGCGCCGCCGCCGGCCGGCATCGTGTGCACCCAGCGGAGGCCGGGGTTGACCCGCGCCGTTCTGGTCAGTGCCGCGGGCGTCTCGTCGGGCACGCCGTACAGGGCCTGCGCCGAATCGACCAGATCCTCGAAGGCCTTCTGCTGCTCCGCGGTCCGGGTGAACGACGGGTCGCCGGAGTGGTCACCCGGGAATCGGGAGGGCGGCAGCAGATCCTGCTCGCGGATGAAGTCGATGCGCGGTTCCGCCCGCGTGACGAGGTCGATGAGTTCCTCGCTCACGGGGGTCGCGGCGACTACGCGGAGTCGCCGCTCGTGCGGCTTCGGGTCGTGTGCACTCACTGCGGATTCCTTCGGTACAGGACCAACTCTGGCCATATGTTCAGAGTAAAAACTCTGCACTAATCATGTGATTCAGTCAACACTTCCAATTACGTATGACAAATAACTCGTTGCGCGGTAGGGTCCTCGCCATGCCAGTGACCTGGGTCACTGCACCGACCTGTTTGTGACCGCGCTGAACGTGGTCCCGTCCCACAACGGAGCAGAAGATGTCGCCAGAATCGAAAATGCCGGAAGGCAGTGGATCCACCCGACCGGTGCGCGCCTCGGACGACCCGGACTACGCCGCGAACCTCAAACGCGCGACGCTCGCCAGTTCCATCGGCAGCGCACTCGAGTACTACGACTTCGCCCTGTACGGCCTGGCGTCGGCGCTGATCTTCGGTGAGCTGTTCTTCCCCGCGATGGGCGCGTCGGCCGCGCTGATGGCCAGTTTCGGCACGTACGCCGTCGGATTCCTGGCCCGCCCCGTCGGCGGTCTGTTCTTCGGCGCCCTCGGCGACCGTCTCGGACGCAAGGCCGTCCTGATGATCACGATCGCGATCATGGGCGGTGCGAGCACTCTGATCGGCGTGCTGCCCACCGGCGCCCAGGTCGGCATCTGGGCGCCGATCCTGCTGGTCGCGCTGCGACTGCTGCAGGGCTTCGGCGCCGGCGCCGAGCAGGCCGGTGCCACCACACTGATGGCGGAGTACTCGCCCACCCAGCGACGCGGGTTCTTCTCCGCACTCCCGTTCGTCGGGATCATGGTGGGCACCCTGATGGCGTCGGGGGTCTTCGCGATCCTCGGTCAGATCGATCGTGAACTGCTCCTCGCCTGGGTGTGGCGGGTGCCGTTCCTGGCCTCCATCTTCCTCATCGCGGTCGCCGTGTTCATCCGGCTCCGCATGCAGGAGAGCCCCACGTTCATCAAGTTGGAGAAGCAGGATCAAATCAGCGAGAGCCCGTTCCGGGAACTGATCGGCAGTTCGATGCCCAGCGTGCTCCGCGGCATCGGCCTGCGGATGGCCGAGAACGGCGGCTCGTACATCTTCCAGACCCTCGGCATCAGCTACGTGACGACGGTGGTGGGTGTCAGCAAGTCGATCGGACCGCTCGCGATCGCGTGCGGCGCCGCCATCGGCATGCTCGTCATCCCGTTCTCGGGCGCGCTGTCGGACCGCTTCGGCCGGATGCGGGTGTACCGGTTCGGTGCGGCGCTGCAACTCGTCCTCGCCGTCCCGTCGTGGTGGCTGCTCTCGCTCGGCAACCCCTACCTCGTGGTCGCGACCCTCGCCGTCAGCTACGGGATCGGCGTCAACGTGATGCTCGGCGCGCAGTGCGCGGCCCTGCCCGAGCTGTTCGGAAACCGTCACCGCTATATCGGCGTCGCGGTCGCCCGGGAGACGAGCGCAATCCTCGCCGGCGGCATCGCCCCCTTCGTCGGCGCGCTGCTGCTGTCGCTGACGAACAACTCGTGGGTGCCGCTCGCGATCTACGTGCTGGTCCTCAGCGTCATCTCGTTCGCCACGACGTTCGTGACCCCCGAAACCCGTGGCCGCGACCTCGGGCTCGCGTGGGACGCGATGGCCGACCCGGTCCACGGACCGGATGCCGTCGCCCCGTCGAAGGATCGGGTCGACGCATGAGACTGGCCCGCATCGCGACCGATTCGGGACCGCGGCCGGTGTGCCTGCGCGACGGTCGCTGGCACGAGGTGGCCGATCCGTTCGCGGATACCTTGACGTTCACCGGACCCGCACACGACGTCGACGGGGCGCGCCTGCTCGCGCCTGCCGAACCGCGGGTCCTGCTCGGGATGGCGCACAACGGCGCACCCGGAGATCGCGACCTCCCGTTGCAGGCGTTCATGAAGTCGGCGCGCACGGTGATCGGCCCCGAAGATCCGATCGTCGTCGACGAGGGGCTGGGGAAGGTCGTCGTGGAGGGCGAACTGGCCGTCGTCATCCGGCGCATGTGCCGCAACCTGCGCCCCGAGGACGTGCCTTCCGCGATCCTCGGCTACACGATCGGCAACGACGTCACCGCCGTCGAGCAGATCGCGCTCGACGACAAGCTCACTCAAGCGAAGCACGGCGACGGCTTCACCCCGCTCGGTCCGTGGATCGAGACGGACCTCGACCCCGGCGACGTGCCGATCGCCGTGCGCGTCAACGGGGTCACCGTGGCGGAGGCGTCCACCCGGCAGCTGGCGTGGAACGTGTCCGAGCAACTGGTCCATCTCACCCGGTATCTGACGCTGGGGCCGGGAGACGTGGTGCTCACGGGTTGCCCGTTCACGTCGGGCCCGGTCGAACCGGGCGACCGCGCCGAGATCACGCTCGGCGGAATCGGCACGCTCGGCAACCCGGTGGGTGCGCTGTGACCCTGTTCGATCTGACCGGGCGCATCGCCCTGGTCACCGGTTCGAGCCGGGGAATCGGCTACGCACTCGCGCGGGGTCTGGCCGGGGCGGGGGCCACGATCGTGCTCAACGGGGTCTCGTCCGGCCGTCTCGCGCAGGCCCGCGAACAGCTCTGCGCGGAGTTCGGCGACACCCGGGTCCACGCGTACGCGTTCGACGTCACCGATCCCGGGCGGGTGACCGAGTCCGTCGAGCGGATCGAGTCGGAGGTCGGGCCGATCGAGATCCTGGTGAACAACGCTGCGCTGCAGCACCGCCAGCCCCTGCTCGATGTCACCCTCGAAGACTGGAACAGGGTGCTCACGACCGACCTCACCAGCGCCTTCCTCGTCGGGCGTGAGGTCGCACGGTTCCAGATCGGCCGTGGCAGCGGGAAGATCGTCAACGTCTGCTCGGTGCAGAGCGACCTGGCCCGGCCCACCATCGCGCCGTACACCGCCGCGAAGGGCGGTTTGCGGAATCTGACCCGCGCGATGACGGCGGAGTGGGCACGCTCCGGGCTGCAGATCAACGGCCTCGCCCCCGGCTACATCCACACCGAGATGACGCAGGCCCTCGTCGACGACGCCGAGTTCGACGCCTGGCTCCGCGGCCGCGCGCCGGCAGGCCGGTGGGGCACCCCGGACGACCTCGTGGGTCCGGCGGTGTGGCTCGCGTCGGACGCCTCCCGGTACGTCAACGGTCAGGTGATCTTCGTCGACGGCGGGATGACGTCGGTGGTGTGACGAGTCACCCGGCGGCGGCGGACGCGGTCTGCACGTCCCCGAAGGAGCGGCGGGTGTGCCGGACGAGTTCGCGGAGCGCGGGACCTCCGAGGCTCTTCCAGACCAGCGCGAGCACGGCCGGGATGTCGACGCCGTCGAGGGCGACCGCCGTCAAGCGGCCCCGGTAGTCGGTGGCCATCGACTCGCTGAGGATCGCGACCCCCAGCCCGCGGATCGCGAGGTCGGCGACGGCGTCGGGTGCGCTCGCCTGCAGGGCGATGTCGGGACGCAGGCCGGCGGCCGCACACGCCTCGTCGAACACCGTCCGGATGCCCGTTCCGGTCGGCATACAGACGATCGAATGGTCGCCGAGTTCGGCGAGCGTGACTCGCGACTGCCCGGCCAGCGGGTGATCCGGCGACACCGCGGCGACCAGCCCCTCGCTGATGATCGGGAAGGCGTCCAGCCCTTCCGGCGGGGCGGTCGAGGTGGCGACGAGAGCGAGATCGATCGCACCGGCGCGGACACGTTCGACGAGGCGGTCGGAGCTGTCCTCCGTCAGCGTGATCTCGATCCCGGGGTGCGCGACGTGGAACGCGGACAGCGCGTCGAACAGCGGCTTGATCGTGCACGCGGTGACCATCCCGACGACGAGCCTGCCGCGGATCAGCTGGTTGACGTCGTCGACGGCCTGCCGCATCGCGTCGGCCGAGGCGAGGGCCGCGCGGGCGTGCAGCAGCGCCGCCTCCCCCGCCGACGTGAGCGTCGCCGTCCGGCTGGACCGGTCGATCAGCGTGGCGCCGAGGTCGTGCTCGAGTTGCCGGATCTGCGCGCTGATTCCCGACTGGCTGATGTGGACGCGTTCCGCGGCGCGGGTGAAGTTCGCTTCCTCGGCGACCGCGACGAAATACTCGAGCTGCCTCAGTTCCATAAGCAATGATTCTAGTATTCAGCAGAACTATCTGTTGGACTTCCGGTTGCGGCGGCACCACCCTGGAAAGGGACAGCAGTTCACCCACGAAAGGATTCCCGGTGACCGACTACGAGAAGGCCCAGCACCCCGAAGACCTCACCCGACTGTTCGTCGAGCGCAGCAACGCAGGCGACGCGGCCGGAGTCGCCGCCCTCTATGAGGAGAACGCCGTCATGGCGTACCCGCCCGGCAGCCGGACGGTCGGCCGGGCCGCCATCCGGAAGCTGTGGGAGTCGGTGCTCGCGAACGCGCCGCACTTCGAACCCGAGACGCCGCTCCCCACCCTGATCAGTGACGACATCGCGCTCACGTCCACCCCGCCGAAGGACGGATCCGGCGCGCGGGCGCAGGTCGTCCGCAGGCAGCCGGACGGAACCTGGCTCCGGCTCCTCGACCAGCCGGAGTTCGTCCCGCCCACCAGCTGAGCCGGCCCCTACACGGCATGAACTTCGTTGTCCACCATTGCATCTGCATTCGGATCGGTGGGATCATAGAGGTCATGCGCAGACCGCGTTGGCCGGCAGTAGCACCACCCACCACCGGAGGA
Source organism: Rhodococcus pseudokoreensis (assembly GCF_017068395.1). Lineage (NCBI taxonomy): Bacteria > Bacillati > Actinomycetota > Actinomycetes > Mycobacteriales > Nocardiaceae > Rhodococcus > Rhodococcus pseudokoreensis. The sequence continues at coordinate 3,779,812 of NZ_CP070619.1, forward strand.
CACCGGGTGCACGGCCCCCTGCTCCTCACGGCCGAAGACCACCTCACGCTCGAGCTGTTCGAGATCGTGGCATTCCCGGACGGCCTCCAGCTCCGGATGGCCCTGACCGCCACGGGCAGGCCCGCGGAGCTGGCGCAGTACGAGACCCGCTCGCTGTCCGACCCCGACGATCCCTCGACGCGGTGGTCCTACCTGTCGGTGCGGGCGCGCGTCGACGACATCGAAGGTGAGGCCGACCCCTACCACCCGGCGGCGGCGTCGAAGCCGTGCGGGAGCGGGCCCCCCGAGTACCGGACGGAGCCGCACTACTGGCTCGACGCGATCCCGGCGTCGGGCTTCATCTCGGTCACCGCCGGCTGGCCGCGCATCGGTCTCGGTTCGACGACCACCACCATCGGCCTCGAATCGAGCACGCGAACGTCGTGACCTTCCGGCCCGACGGACCGGCGACAAAGAGAAGCCCCGCCGCCTGCATCACTGCAGTCGACGGGGCTTCTTTGTGCGCCCGAAGGGATTCGAACCCCTAACCTCTTGATCCGTAGTCAAGTGCTCTATCCGTTGAGCTACGGGCGCATGTTCTTCAGTTGTCGAACTTGTCTAACTCTCACCGGCCGTCTAGGCCCGGTGTGGCGGAGGCGAGAGGATTTGAACCTCCGGTCCCTCGTAAAAGGGACAACTCATTAGCAGTGAGTCCCATTCGGCCGCTCTGGCACGCCTCCCTGGGGTGGTTCCGATCCCTTCGGACCGCCGGTGCGAAAGATTACACACCTTTCCACCACAAAGGCAAAACGGCTGGTCAGCGCGCAGGAATGGCCGGTCTAACGCAGGTTGCTGTCGAACCAGTCGAAGATCCGCCGCTGCGCGTCGACGATGGCCTGCGCGCCCGGGTCGTCGTCCCGGCCGTCGAGCACCTGGGGCGGTTCGTCGGCCCGGTGCGCGAGCCCGGCGTAACTCACGACGAGTCCCGCGACGTCGGACTTGGCGGTGGCGTCGCGGAGCATCTCGACCTGATCGGGCGGTGTGTACGGATCGTCCTCCCCGTACAGACCGAGCCAGGGCGCCTTCAGCCCGGGCGCCGCGTGCACCAGCGCGGGCGCGTCCTCCGACAGCGGTTCGACGATCCCGCGGGCGGCGACACTCACGGCGGCACCCACGGGACGGGTGGTGGCGACGAGCAGGGCCGCGGTCCCGGCGTCGTCGAAACCGAGCACCCCCACGCAGTCGGCGTAGATCCCCCGCGCGATCAGCCAGTCGAAGGTGGCGTCGAAGTCGGCGAACAGGGCGTCGCCGAACACCTCGACGTCGCTGGTCGCCGGCTCCCGGTGGAAGAGGTGCGGCGCCACCGTCACCCAGCCCTCCATCGCGAGCGAACGCATCAGATCGAGGAGAGCGTCACTGAACGTGCGCGACTCGTGCAGGATCACGATCCCGCCCCGCGCCGGACCGTCCGGTTCCACCGCGGTGAGCGGAACGCGCCTCTGCGGGTCTACGGGCGCGTCTCCGGACGTCCGCAGGGCTGCACTGTCCCTGAAGAATCCCGACATGTCCCTACCTTGGCACGAAGGGGGCGTCGGCGCAGTGGATCGGGAGGCGCATAATCGCCTGGTGACTCCGCGAACCAGGGCAGACCTCGACTCGATCACGGCATACGTTCCCGGCAAGAGCTATCCCGGCGCGATCAAGCTGGCCAGCAACGAGACCACGCTGGGACCGCTGCCGAGCGTGCGCGACGCCATCGCGGACGCCGCCGCCAACGCGAACCGGTACCCGGACAACGGTCACGTCGCGCTGATCGCGGCCCTCGCCGACCACTTCGGGGTAACCGCTGCGAACATCGCCGTCGGGGCCGGATCCGTGAGCCTGTGCCAGGAACTCGTCCACGCCACCTGCAACGACGGCGACGAAGTCATGTTCGCGTGGCGCTCGTTCGAGGCGTACCCCGTGGTCACCAGCGTGGCGGGCGCGGTCCCTGTCACGGTGCCCCTCACCCCCGACTACCGGCACGACCTCGATGCGATGGCGGCCGCCGTCACCGACCGCACCCGACTGATCTTCGTCTGCACCCCCAACAATCCGACCGGGCCCGCCCTGAGCACGGATGAGCTCGAGCGGTTCCTCGACGCCGTGCCCGACCGCGTGGTCGTCGCCCTCGACGAGGCCTACTTCGAGTACAACCGGTCGGGCGCCGACGGTCTCGACCTGTTCCGCCGGTACCCGAACGTGGTGGTGCTGCGCACGTTCTCCAAGGCGTACGGCCTGGCGGGTCTCCGCGTGGGATACGCGATCGCCGATCCCGCGGTCGTCACCGCGCTGAGCAAGGTCCACATCGCGTTCACGGTCAATGCCGTCGCGCAGGCCGCCGCCATCGCGTCGCTGGCCGCGTCCGGTGAACTGCTGGCACGCACGGACGGCGTCGTCGCCGAGCGGGGCCGGGTGCGCGACGCCCTTCTCGCCGCCGGATACGAGGTGCCCGAATCCGCCGCCAACTTCGTCTACCTCCCGCTGGGCACCCGCTCCGGAGCGTTCGGTGCGGCCAGCGCCGAGGCCGGTGTCGTGCTGCGCCCGTACGGCGACGACGGGGTGCGGATCACGATCGGCGATCCAGAGGAGAACGACGCGTTCCTTGCGTTCGCGACGAGCACCGAGGCGCGCTCGATCGCGAACGTCGCCGTCCGGGCGTAACGCTCGAGATGTAAACGTTACCCACGGGTACAACGCCCGTGACTCCTTGTTGGCAGACTCAGTGAGGTTTTGCCGAAGGGAGACCGTCCATGCGTCGCCGCACCGCGCTCCGCACCGCCGTGCTGGCGGCCGGACTGGCGACGACGCTGGCGATCTCGGTGACGTCGGGGCTGTCGGCGCAGGCCCAGGATTCGGCGGTCTCCGTGCGGCTCCTCGCCTTCAACGACCTCCACGGCAGTCTCGAACCGCCGCCCGGCGTCCGCAGCCAGGTCAAGCACGCCGACGGTTCGCTGGTCCCGGCCGGCGGCGCCGCCTACCTGGCCGCCTACGTCGCCCAGCTGCGCGGGCAGGCCACCCGTTCACTGCTGTATTCGGTGGGCGACAACTGGGGGTCGTCGGCGCTCGAATCCGCGATGTTCCACGACGAACCGACCGTGCAACTGCTCAACGAGATGGGCGTCGACGCGTCCGCGATCGGCAATCACGAACTCGACGAGGGATACACGGAGTTCCGGCGGATGCAGACCGGCGGCTGCCATCCCGTCGACGGCTGCCGGTTCGGAAACACGTTCGCGGGCGCGAACTTCCCGCTCCTCGCCGCGAACATGGAGTTCGACGACGGCGCGCCCGCGACACTGCCGTTCACCGTCGACTACGTGGAGGGCATCCCGGTCGGGGTCATCGCGACCATGCCCGCCGACACCGCCACGATGGTGACACCGGAGGGCGTGGGCGGGCTGCGTTTCACGGACGAGCTCGCGGCCGTCGACCGGACCGCGGATCTCCTCGACTTCTTCGGCGTGCGGGCCATCGTGCTGCTGCTGCACAAGGGAGCCGAACCCGTCGCCGACAACGGCCCGAACTCGTGCGAGGTGACGTCGGGACCGGCACGCGACCTCGCGCTGCGGGCGTCCCCGAAGGTCGACGTCATCTTCACGGCCGACAGCCACCAGCAGTACAACTGCTCGTTTCCCGACCCGATGGGGAACCCGCGCGTCATGATGCAGGGCGCGTCCCACGGCCGCATCGTCTCCGTGGTCGACGTGTCGATCGACCGCACCACCCGGGACGTCCTGCGCGACCGCGCGTCCGCGTTCAATCAGGTCGTCACCCACGACATCCCGCCCGACCCCGACGTCCAGGCACTCGCCGACAGCGCCACCGCCCAGGCGTCCCGGATCGGTGCGGCGCGGGTGGCGTCGCTGTCCGGCGACCTCACCCGCGACGAGGCCGCCAGCGGTGAATCGACCCTCGGAAACGTCGTCGCCGACGCCCAGCTGGCCGCCGGGTCCGGGTACGGCGCCCAGGTGGCGCTCACCAACCCCGGCGGACTCCGCGAAGACCTACTGCGGGGCGTCGACGGGGCCGTCACCTACGGGCAGACGTACGCCGCTCAGCCGTTCGGCAACACCCTCGAGGTCCTGACCGTCACCGGCGCGGTGCTGAAGGCCGCCCTGGAGCAGCAGTTCCAGCCCCGCGGCGACGGCACGGTCACGGAACGGATCCTGGCGCCGTCGCGTTCGCTGACGTACGCCCTGAACCGCTCGGCGATCGTCGGCGAACGCATCTCGGACCTCCGGGTGAACGGCGAACCCGTCGACCCCGCGCGCCCCTACCGGGTGGCGGTCAACAAGTTCCTCGCCGACGGCGGCGACGGCTTCGATGCGTTCCGCACCCGCATCGAGGCGGTGCACGCCGGCTGCGACCTCGACGCCCTCACGACGTATCTGGGAGCGAATTCACCGGTCACGGCCCCGAACATCGACCGGATCACCGTGGTCGGTTAGGAACGCTGGTCAAACGCCGAGCGCGCTCTTCAGGACCGGCCACGACGTGCGCAGTTCGTCCTGCCAGTACGGCCACGAATGCGTGCCGAAGTTGCGGTAGGTGAACGTCGCCGGGATCGCGAGCTGGGTCAGGCGCCGCTGGAACGTCTGCGTGCAGAGGTTCGCCGCCGCCTCGAGGGGACCGCCGACCGCGATGGTCGACGCGATGTCTCCGGTGATCTCGTACGGTCCGGGAAGCCCGTTGCCGGTGGAGATGTAGATCTGCTTGCCGCGCAGCGCTTCGGCGTTCACCGACGGATCGTGCGCGGTCCAGGCGGGATCGGTGTCGGGACCCCACATGTTGGCCGGGTTCCCGCCCTTGAACGCGACCGTGCCGCGGACCGAGTCACGCGAGCTGGGGTTCGAGTTGTCGAGGCATCCGCTGTAGGCCGCGAGTCCGCGGTAGAGCTGCGGGTGCCTGGTGACGAGGTTGGCGGCGCCCATCGCGCCCATCGACACACCGGCGACGGCGTTGACGCCGTTGCCGCTGAAGTTCTTGTCGATGATCGGCGGGAGTTCGTCGGCCAGGAACGTCTCCCACTTGTTGATTCCCAGCGTGGGGTCGGGCTGCAGCCAGTCGGTGTAGTAGCTGGCCGTGCCCCCCACCGGGAGCACCACGTTGACGTTCTTGTCGGCGAAGAACTGGACGACGTCCGTCTTCTGCGTCCACGTGCTTTCGCGGAAGTCCGACTCGGCGCCCGCACTGACGCCGTCGAGCAGATACAGCGACGGCCGCGAGCCGCCACCGGCGGGATGCAGGACCTGCACCTGGACGACACGGCCCATGGCGGGGGAATTGATGAAGACGGCGCTACGGGTGTCGGTGAGCGGGACGATCTTGTCGACGCTCGCGACGCCGTGGCCCTGGGGCGCGACCGGAGCAGGCACCGGATCGGCCACAGCAGTGAACGCCGGCCCCAGGAGGGTCAGTGACACTGCCAGACCGACAGCAGCCATTGCTTCGCGACGCATAAGGTAAACCCTCTTCCCCGGACTGTGTGGACCCCGATTGCACAGTACAAAATGCGTCCGGTCAACAAGAGCTTAGAGGGTTTGTGACACCTGTGTGCTCCACCGTGATCACGTTGTAGTCACCACGGTTCGCTCGGAGGACCGCTACTTGGACAGCGCCGACTTCAGCTTGTCCAAGCCGTCTCCGCCGAGTTCGTCGAGCGAGGCGCCGCGACCCGTCATCGCCAGCACGAGCGCCAGCATCGGGCCGGAGACCTCGGGTCCCGATCCGGTGGTCCAGTCGGTGTCGGTGGCCCGCAGCGTCAGCCCGGCGACCCGCGACTTCGACCCGATCAGCAGGTTCGAATTCTTGTAGAAGTCGGCGACCCGGACGACGGCGTCCATCGGGTACTCGTGCGTGATGCCGAGCGGCCGGCGGATGTCCTCGCCGTGGACGATCATCTCGCCCAGCATGGCGTCGATCGGGCCCGGCGGGTGGGTGGAGTCGGCCATGTGCGCCCGGAACTCGTCGAGCGCCTCCGCCGGTGTTCCTTCCTCTTCGTGTGCGATGTCCTTCTCGAACATGGTGTTGATCCGAAATCCCGACCCGACGAGCTTTCCGACGAATTTCGGCGGCGTCATCTTCTCCGTCGCCGTCATGTGCGCGAACACGTCCCGCACTGTCCACCGCTCGCAGAGCGACGGCGTCGACCACTGAGTGTCGGTCAGCGGTTCGAGGTCGTCCACCAGGGCGCGGCGTTCTTGGTGAATCGTGGGCCAGGGGCTTGACGTTGTCATTTTTCACTCCCTCGTCGCCAAGAATTCTCCCACCTCGCGGCGTCGGCGGCGAGACCCATTGCACAACGCGTTAGTCACGACTAACGTATTGGTCGTGCTCGATCAGTTGGAAGTCGCAGCTGAGCCCACCCGGAGACGCCTCATGCAACTGCTGACCGCAGGTGAACAGACCGTCAACAACCTCGCCGCACACTTCCCCGCGAGCCGGTCTGCGATCTCGCAACATCTCCGGGTGCTCACCGAGGCCGGGCTGGTCACCGCGCGCAAGGACGGACGCTTCAGGTACTACCGGCTCGATCCTCAGGGACTCGCACAGCTCCGCACGTTGTTCGACTCCTTCTGGATCGACGAACTCGACCGCCTCGTCGCGGACGCCACCGACGAAGCAGGATCCAAAGGAGACAGCTGATGCCATTCGACAAGACCGTCGTCGTCCCGCTGGACCCGGACGCCACGTTCGATCTCGTCACCAGACCGGACCGATTGCGGCGGTGGCAGACCGTCGCGGCCCGCGTCGACCTGCAGGCCGGCGGCGAATACCGGTGGACCGTGGTTCCCGGACACTCGGCGGCGGGCACCTTCCGGGAGGTCGTGCCCGGACAGCGGGTGGTGTTCGGGTGGGGCTGGGAAGGTGACGACGAACTCCCACCCGGATCGTCCACCGTGACGGTCACTCTCACCCCGACCGCCGGCGGCACCGAGGTGCGCCTCGTGCACGACGGGCTGAACGCCGAACAGGCCGCCCGCCACGCGGAGGGCTGGAACCATTACCTCGACCGGCTCGTCGCCGCCGCGCAGACGAGCGACGCCGGGCCCGACGACTGGGCGGCCGCACCGGACCCACTCGACGAACTGTCCAGCGCCGAGGCGACATTGGCCGTCGTGCAACGCGTCCTCCGCGGCGTCACGGCCGACGACATGTCCAAGCAGACGCCGTGCACCGAGTTCACCGTCTCGCAGCTCGCCGATCATCTCGTCGGTTCGATCACCTCCCTCGGCGGCGCGGCGGGCGCGACGTTCGACGACGACCCCGGCAAACCCGTCGAGGCCAGAATCGCCGACCTCGCCCAGCCCGCGCTGGAGGCGTGGCGCAATCGCGGCGTCGACGGAACCGTGACGCTCGGGACGAACAGTTTCCCCGCGACCGTCGCAGCGGGGATCCTGTCGATCGAATTCCTGGTTCACGCCTGGGATTTCGCGGCGGCGACCGGTGGTGACGTGGCAGTATCGGAGCCGCTCGCCGAATACGTGCTGGCGTTGACACACAAGATCATCTCGCCCGAAGGCAGGAAGGCAGTCGGGTTCGACGACCCCCTACCCGTCGAGCACACCAGCGACGCTGTGACCCGGCTCATCGCCTACACCGGCCGCCACCCCGTCCCGGCGGCCTGACACCTCACACGGAAAGGTCCAGTCATGCCCAACAAGTCGGAATACGCCCAGGGAACACCGAGCTGGGTAGACCTCCAAACCAGCGATCAGGACGCGGCCAAGAAGTTCTATTCGGAACTGCTCGGCTGGGAATACGACGACCGGCCGATGCCCGAGGGCCCCGTCTACTCGATGGCCACGGTGCGCGGCGAGAACGTCGCCGCCATCGCGCCACTGCCGCCCGACGCCGCGAAGGCGGGGGCGCCTGCGAATTGGAACACCTACATCGCGGTCGACGACGTCGACGCGACGGTCGCGAAGGTCCCCGGCGCCGGCGGCCAGGTGCTGATGCCGGCGTTCGACATCTCGGACGCCGGCCGCATGTCCTTCGTCACCGACCCCACCGGAGCGGCCGTCGGACTGTGGCAGGCGAACAGGCACATCGGGGCCTCGCTCGTCGGCGACCCGGGCGCGTGCCTGTGGAACGAACTGAACACCGGCGACGTCGACAAGGCACTCGCGTTCTACAACAGCGTCTTCGGGATCACGTCGTCGACGATGTCCATGGGGCCGGAGTACACGTACCACTTGCTGGAGGTGGGTGAGGATCAGGTCGGGGGCTGCGGTCAGCCGATGACGCCCGGCACCCCCAATCACTGGCGGGTGTACTTCGCCGTCGAGAACGTGGACGCGAGCGCCGCCAAGGTCGTCGAACTCGGCGGCACGATCGTCGAAGAAGCGATGGACATCCCCACCGTCGGCCGCATGGCCGGTGTCGCCGACCCGCAGGGCGCGACGTTCAGCATCATGACGCCCGAGGAACGTCAGGATCAGTAGCGTGAAGATGCCGAAACCGTCCGATGAGGACAAGCAGTTCTTCCGCTCGCTGATCCCCGACACCCCCGGCGTCGAGGTGAAGCCGATGTTCGGCAACCTCGGCGCGTTCGTCAACGGCAACATGTTCGCCGGACTGCTCGGGCCGAGCGTCGGGGTGCGGCTCCTGAACGAGCAGGCGAAAGCTGAACTGGCGTCCACCGACGGCGTCGGCGGATTCGGCCCGGGTGAGAAGCCGATGCGCGAATACCTGGCTCTGCCCGACCGGTGGCGGGACACCCCGGACCTCGCCACCCCGTGGATCGAACGCGCGCTCGCCGAGGTCGCCGAACTGCCACCGAAACAGCCGAAGCCGCAGAAGAAGTAGAAACGACAGCAGCCCCGACCTGGAGTGAAACCAGGTCGGGGCAGTGCTGCTCGAGAATCTGCAGCATGTCCGGTTTCGGTATCCACCGGCGGGGGCGCGGGCGAATTCACTTATCCCGTCCCGACCACTCCGGCGGCCGAAAGTCCAACCAACGTCAAATCTGCCTGAACTTTGACATTCGACCTGCAAGGACGAAGGTGCTTTCATCTGGACTCTCGCGCCGGCGGCGGTGCTCGGTACAGCAGAGGCCGGCGATGCCTACAACGGCGCGAACAGCGTGCCGAACATGGTGTACGAGCTTCCGGCACGAGGACGGTGACAGCGAGTACGTCATGGACATCGTCGACCCCACCGCTTCGACCTCGCCGACACCTCGGCGAAGTGGTCAGCACTGTCGCGCTACGCCCAAGCCCATCCTGACCGGGTCCGTCGATGCCTCGCGATCGCCGAGGTTCACAGTTCGCTCAGGCCTTGACCTGAAGTCGGCGGCGATACGATGCGCACCGACCGCGGCGGGCGTGCGACGGTGAAGCCGTGCCGGCGAGCGGCCACCGTGAGCGGCTCGGAACTCGGGTCGGTCGGCCAGTCCGCCTCACCCGCCTCCCCGAACAGCGCCACTGCGTTGGCGCTCGGGCCGGTGGTGAAGCGGGTCTGGTACCGCAGGCCGGTGAAGCTGACGGCCTCGAACGCGGCGGCCCATTCCTGCGGCACCGAGTAGGGGGTCATGGACGACAGTTCTCGGGTCAGACCGAAATCCGCGGCCGCCTCCGCGCAGGTGTCGGCCACGCGGTGTGCGTGAGGCACGACCAGGGTCGACAGCTGGCGTAATGCGGCGAAGTCCTCGCTGATGATCCCGGTCGCCGCCAGCGCCGCCCCGACGGTCTCCCGGATCGCGGTGAGCTCGTCGAGCGCGAGGTAGCAGGTGCCCCGTGGCGGTGTCAGATCGAACCGGCCGCCGCCGGAGGAGGAGAACCACCACGGACCGTTCCCCTTGTTGTGTCCGCGGTGCAGCGCCTGCGCCGCGGTGAGCTCGCAACCGGGGAAATGCTGCAGTGGACGGGCCGGAGGGCGGAGGGCAACGGAGTCTCGGCTCACGCGGCCCACCGCTCCGCGTCGGCCCGAGCCAGCGCTAGCGGCTCCTCGACCGAGCGGCCGGTGGTGACCCAGTCGACCGCAGTGCGGTCGCCGAGTTCGGGCTGCGGGCTGCGCAGCCAGACCGCGCAGGTCCACGGGTCGGCGGCTGTGCGCAGAGCCTTCCACAGGGCGATCAGGTGCGGATGCACCGTTCTCGCGTCCGTGAACTGCCACGTCGGGTAGACCCACTGGCCGTCGTCGAGCCGGCAGGCGATCACGGTGCCTGCGGCGACAGCCTTGTTGACCGCTTGGCGGCTGATGCCCCACCACCGGGTCAGGCCGCCGGTGTCGTAGAACGGGCCCACCAGTAAGTCGTAGACGTGGGTGGTGGGCAGTGCCGCGGCCATCGACGCGGCGATCGATTCGACATCGTCGAAGACCTCGGCGGGGACGCCGGCCGCGCGCGCGTCGGTGAACGTCTCGTGGACGCGGCGGGTGAGAAGGGCCATGAGCTTGCGTTCCTGCTCGACCAGGGTGTCCATGTGATCCCCTTTCGGGTCAACTGTGTCAACCCAAGTGTCCTCAGATCCGACAACCACGTCAACGCCATTAGAGCTCGTTGCTCCAATCCCGTCCAATGTTCGATCAGGCTCGATCCGCGGCAAGTGTGGGCAAAACGTGGGCACGGGCCGACTGACCCTCACTGGTCACCGCAACGAAAAAGGCTCTGACCTGGCGTCCAGCGCCACATCAGAGCCTTTTCACTCCGCGGAAGCGGAGGGATTTGAACCCCCGGTGGGTTTAACGCCACGCTCGCTTTCAAGGCGAGTGCATTCGGCCGCTCTGCCACGCTTCCGTGGGCGATCTTATCGGTACGGTGGCGGCATCGGGCAACCGGTCAGCGGTCGCCGATGGCCTTGTCGACGCGTTCGAACACCTCGGCGAGAACCTTGAGCTGAGACTTGGTGAGCAGATCGACGAGGTTGCTGCGCACGCCGGCCACGTGGGTGGGGGCCGCGTCGGCGAGCCGGGCGCGACCTTCGTCGGTGATGACGGCGAGCACCCCGCGGCCGTCCTCGAGGCAGGTGTCGCGGGTGACCATGCCCTGCGCTTCCATCCGCCGGATCTGGTGGGTGAGGCGGCTGCGGGAGGAGAGGACGCCGTCCGCGAGGTCGCTCATGCGCAGCGAACCGTCCGGCGACTCGGACAGCAGCACCAGAATCCGGTAGTCCGCGAGGGAGAGGTCGTGTTTCTCCTGCAGATCCCGGTTGAGGACGTCCATCAGCCGCTGGTTGCCGTCCATGTATCCGCGCCAGGCGCGCATCTCGGCCGCCGTCAACCAGTTGGTTGCGGCTTCGGCGTCGGAGGTTTCTGCTGTCACAGGTTCACATTCTAGTAGTCCGACATTACTTTCCAGTAGCGTGCGGTGGCCGAAGAGGCCGAGCGGTCGATTGGACCGGTCGCGGGCACCGGACGCGGGTGCGTTTCGCTAGCGTCGTTCCTATGTATGCGATCACGATCGACCAGCCGGGCGGCCCCGAAGTCATGACGTGGGCCGAGCAGCCGGACCCGGAACTTCCCCCCGGTCACGTTCTCCTCGACGTCGCCGCGACGGCCGTCAACCGCGCCGACCTGTTGCAGCGTCAGGGGTTCTATCCGCCGCCGCCCGGGGCCAGCGACATCCTCGGGCTCGAATGCTCCGGCACGATCGCCGAACTCGGCGAGGGAGTGTCCGGCTGGTCCGTCGGCGACCAGGTGTGTGCGCTGCTGGCCGGCGGCGGCTACGCGGAGAAGGTGGCCGTCCCCGCCTCGCAGCTTCTGCCGCTGCCCGAGGGCGTCGATCTGCTCGTCGCGGCGTCGCTGCCGGAGGTCGCGTGCACGGTGTGGGCGAACGTCGTGATGGGCGCCGGACTGTCCCGCGGCGACGTGCTGCTGGTGCACGGCGGTGGCGGCGGCATCGGCACCCACGCCATCCAGGTGGGCGTCGCGCTGGGGGCCCGCGTGGCCGTCACCGCCGGATCCGAGGAGAAATTGGCGCGCTGCCGCGAACTCGGCGCCGACATCCTCGTCAACTACCGCGAAGCCGATTTCGTCGACGAGATCCGCAAGGCGACGGACGGACACGGCGCCGACGTGATCCTCGACAACATGGGCGGCGCCTACCTGGACCGCAATGTCGACGCGCTCGCCGCCGACGGCCGGCTCGTCGTGATCGGCATGCAGGGCGGCCGCAAGGGCGAACTGGACCTGGGCAAGGTGCTGGCCAAACGCGCCCACGTGACGGCCGCCGGACTACGGGGGCGCCCCGAGTCGGGTCGCGAGGGCAAGGCCGACATCGTCGCCGACGTCCGCAAGCGGCTGTGGCCGCTGATCGCGGAGGGCGCGGTCCAGCCCGTCGTCTCGGCCGAACTACCCATCACCGAGGCTCCGCGCGGACACGAACTGCTCGACTCCGCGGACACCGTCGGCAAGGTGATCCTGACGATCCCGCGGAACTGACGCCTCGTCCGGTGTGACAGTCCGGTGTGACATTCGTCCCGACGAAACGAATGTCACATCGGGCGGGCTCAGCCCAGGGTGGCGAGCTCGTTGACGAGCTGGTCGATCTCGTAGCGGGTGGTGTACGGCGCGAGACCGATGGTGACGGCGCCGCCCTCGTCGTTGACACCCAGGGCGTCGAGCAGCCGGGAGCCGCCGTGGACGCCGCTGACGGTGGCGATGCGCTTGTCGGCGAGGTGCGACGCGACCTTGTCGGCCGAGACTCCGGCGACGGTGAAGCTGAGCGTCGGAACCCGACTCGGCGACCGGCCGATGACCATCACCTGCGGTAGCCGCTTCAGCGAGGACATGAGGTGGTCGAACAGGGTGTCCTGGTAGTTCTGCAGCGAGCTGATGGACGCCTCGAGCTTCTCGCGCCGGGAACCGGTGGCCGACTCGTCGAGGTTCGCGAGGAAGTCGATCGACGTGGTGAGGCCGGCGAGGAGCGCGAACTGGTGCACCCCGACCTCGAGACGTTCGACACCCCGCGCATACGGGTTGAGCGACACGGCCGGGATGCGGTCGAGGAGCGACGGGTCGCGGAAGACGAGTGCCCCGACCTGCGGTCCGCCCCAGGAGGTGGCGCCGACGGCGACGACGTCCGCACCGAGTTCGTTGATGTCGACGTGCGCGTAGGGGGCGGCGCCGATCGCGTCGACGACCATCAGTCCGCCGACTTCGTGGACGCGGTCCGAGGCGACGCGGACGTCGGGCGCCGAGCCGACGATCGGGGAGGCGGCGGTGAGTGCGACCAGGCGCGTCGTGGTGGTGATGAGGTCCTGGAACTGCCAGCTGGGGAGTTCGCAGGTCTCGATCTCGACCTCCGCCCATCGCACCTGGGCGCCGTAGCGGCTGGCCACGCGCAACCAGGGGGCCACGTTCGCTTCCTCGTCGAGGCGGGAGAGCACGAGCCCGGTTCCGAGACCGAGTCGCGTGCTCAGCGACTCCGCCAGCCAGGCCAGGAGAACGGATCGGTCGGGTCCGAGCACGACCCCGGCGGGATCGCCTCCGACCAGGTCGGCGACGGCTGCTCGGGCCGCATCGAGAACCGCCGCACTGCGCCGGCTGGACACATGTCGTCCGGTCGACGAAGAGGCAGAAGCCCGGAAGGCCGTGGAGACAGTGCGCGACACCGCGTCCGGAATCTGCATGCCGGCCTGCGGATCGAGATGGATCCAACCGTCGCCGAGTGAGGGGATGAGTCCCCGAACGCGGGCAACGTCGTAAGCCATGCCCGACACTCTAAGACCCCAAGTCAATACGGTCGAAGCCAGCCATCGATTGTTGCCAGATGCAACAAAGATGGAAAGGGCCAAATCGGACGCACTTTCGCACTGCCGCGCAGGAACAGCCAAGATGGAGGCATGACGAACTCGGAGAATGAACACGTAGTCGTGATCGGCCCCGACGGTCAGCCCATGGCGATTCCCGTCGCCGAGGCGGCGAGCAAGCCCGAGGGCTCCGACGCCGCGGGAGCCGCCGCCGCCGAGAACGGGAACGGCACCGAGTCGATCGCCGACATGGTGGAGCAGCCGGCCAAGGTCATGCGCATCGGAACGATGATCAAGCAACTCCTCGAGGAGGTGCGCGCAGCACCGCTCGACGACGCCAGCCGCAACCGGTTGAAGGAGATCCACAAGTCGTCGATCCGCGAACTCGAGCAGGGCCTGGCCCCCGAACTGCGCGACGAACTCGAACGCCTCACGCTGCCCTTCACCGACGACACCGTCCCCACCGACGCCGAACTCCGCATCGCGCAGGCACAGCTGGTGGGGTGGCTCGAAGGACTGTTCCACGGTATCCAGACGGCCCTGTTCGCCCAGCAGATGGCGGCCCGCTCCCAGCTCGAGCAGATGCGTCAGGGAGCCCTGCCTCCGGGCATCAGCATGGGCAACCCGCACGGGCCGCACAACAACGATCCGGGATCGCAGTCGAGCGGTACCGGCCAGTACCTGTAGCAACGGGCGAAACAGCATGGAACTCGACTCCCGGTAGGCTCGGTGCCCGTGTCAGCATCCGCTATCGAAACCGAGGCCGCAGGCGGCCCGCTCCCGGCGTCCGACTCGCAGACCTTCCGTCGCGCGTTCAAGGACCTCAGGGACGGCTTCGCTCAGCGCGAGCTGTGGCTGAGCCTCGGCTGGCAGGACATCAAGCAGCGTTACCGCCGGTCGGTGATCGGCCCGTTCTGGATCACCATCGCCACCGGCGTGCAAGCCGCGGCGATGGGCATCCTGTACTCGGCCCTGCTGGACATCCCGCTGGACGAGTTCCTGCCGTACGTCACGGTGGGTCTGATCGTCTGGAACCTGATCAGCGCGAGCATCCTCGAGGGGTCCGAGGTGTTCATCGCCAACGAGGGGCTGATCAAACAGCTGCCGTCGGCGCTGAGCGTCCACGTGTACCGGCTGGTGTGGCGGCAACTGCTGCTGTTCGCCCACAACCTCGTCATCTACGTGATCATGCTGTTCGCGTTCGGGGTGTGGCGGCACCTGACCTGGACGTCGCTGGCCGCGATCCCGGCGATCGCGCTGATCGTCGTCAACGCGGCGTGGGTGTCGATCATGTTCGGCATCTTCTCCACCCGCTACCGGGACATCGCGCCGATCCTCGGCAGCATGACGCTGCTGCTGTTCGTGCTGACACCGATCATGTGGACCACGCAGAGCCTGGAGGCGCAGGGCGGTCAGGCCGCCGAGCGCGTCAAGCTCGCCGAGCTGAACCCGCTGTTCCACTACCTCGATATCGTGCGCGCGCCGATGATCGGGCAGGACCAGCAGGCGTACCACTGGTACATCGTGCTGGCCATCACCGTCGTCGGCTGGACCGCCGCCATCCTCGCGCTTCGCAAGTACCGGGCCCGTGTGCCCTACTGGGTTTAGGGGTCTGAAGACATGACAGAACATGTGAGTATCGAGACGCGGGATGCCTGCGTCGACTTTCCGATCTTCGACGCCAAGTCCCGGTCGCTGAAGAAGGCGTTCCTCGGCAAGGCCGGCGGATCCATCGGTCGCAACAACTCGGACGTCGTGGTGGTCGAGGCCCTGCGCGACATCAACCTGTCGCTGAAGGAAGGCGACCGGATCGGTCTGGTCGGCCACAACGGTGCCGGCAAGTCGACGCTGCTGCGGTTGCTGTCCGGCATCTACGAGCCCACCCGCGGCAGCGCGAGCATCCGCGGTCGCGTGGCCCCGGTCTTCGACCTCGGTGTGGGCATGGACCCCGAGATCTCCGGCTACGAGAACATCATCATCCGCGGGCTGTTCCTCGGGCAGACCCGCAAGCAGATGCTCGCGAAGATGGACGAGATCGCCGACTTCACCGAACTGGGCGAGTACCTGTCGATGCCGCTGCGCACGTACTCCACCGGCATGCGGGTGCGCGTCGCGATGGGCGTGGTCACCAGCATCGACCCGGAGATCCTGCTGCTCGACGAGGGCATCGGCGCCGTCGACGCGGAGTTCATGAAGAAGGCGCGCGTCCGGTTGCAGGCCCTGGTGGAGCGGTCCGGGATCCTGGTGTTCGCCAGCCACTCCAACGAGTTCCTCGCCCAGCTGTGCGACCGGGCCATGTGGATCGACCACGGTCAGATCCGGCAGGAGGGCGGCATCGAGGACGTCGTCCGCGCGTACGAGGGCGACGACGCCGCCGACCACGTCCGCCACGTGATCTACGAGATGGACCGGGAGAAGTCCGGGCTGACCCGCGCGGCCGAACGGGACGCCCGTAGCGTCGGATCGAACGAGCGTCCCGTTCGCACGGCCGCGGAAGCCGAGGCGGAGTCCGCGTGAGCGCTGCTGCCGAGCGGATCGTCGGCGTCGTCGTCACCCACAAACGCCGGGAACTGCTGGCGGAGTCGCTGAAGGTCCTCGGCTCGCAGACGCGTCCGCTGGACCATCTGGTGGTCGTGGACAACGCCGCCGAGGACGACGTGCGCGCACTCGTCGAGTCGTCCGGGATCCCCACCAGCTACCTCGGGTCGCAGCACAATCTGGGCGGGGCGGGCGGCTTCGCCCTGGGGATTCTGTACGCCCTCTCGCTCGGCGCCGACTGGGTGTGGCTCGCCGACGACGACGGCAGGCCCGAGGGGCCGAAGGTCCTGGAGACGCTACTCGACTGCGCGCAGCGGCACGGGCTGGCCGAGGTGTCCCCCGTGGTCTGTGACATCGACGACCCCGACCGGCTCGCGTTCCCGCTGCGCCGCGGCGTCGAGTGGCGTCGGCTGCGGTCCGAACTGTTCACCGACGGCGACGACTCGGCCGACCTGCTGCCGGGCATCGCGTCGCTGTTCAACGGCGCCCTGTTCCGGGCGTCGGCGATCGACACGGTCGGCGTCCCCGACCTGCGGCTGTTCGTCCGCGGCGACGAGGTGGAGGTGCATCGCCGGCTGGTGCGGTCGGGGCTGCCGTTCGGCACGTGCCTGCAGACGGCGTACGTGCACCCGAACGGCGCGGAGGAGTTCAAACCGATCCTCGGCGGCCGGATGCACACCCAGTACCCGGACAACGAGACGAAACGCTTCTTCACCTACCGCAACCGCGGCTATCTGCTGTCCCAGCCGGGCATGCGGAAGCTGCTGCCGCAGGAATGGGTGCGGTTCGGGTGGTACTTCCTCGTCACGAGGCGTGATCCGCAGGGTCTGCGGGAGTGGATGCGGCTGCGCAAGCTGGGCCGTCAGGAGCGGTTCGAGCGGCCGTAAATTCGGTTGCGCCCGGGTTCCGCCGGGTGGGAGCATCGTGGGGTTCCGGTCGAAAGATCCCGATGTGCTGCGAAGGAGTGAGTGTCCGATGACTGTCTCGTCGGTCGACGCCGCGTGCGTCCACTCCCCCTTCCCCCTCGCCTGACCGAACCCGCGCAGTGGTCCGGTCGGCTCATCGACCCGAGGATCACACCCACCATGTTCGATTCTGGACACCTCCTGCCCTACGGCTGGAACGACACTCTTTCCGACACCTTCGACAGCTACCCCGACGACGGCCGCGAGCCCGGCCGGGTGATCCGCGTGGACCGCGGGCGCTGCGACGTCGCCGCGCCCGCCGGCGTCGTCCACGCCCTCGCCGGTGAGCACACCCTGTGCACCGGCGACTGGGTGACACTTCACCGGCACGGCGACGACATCGCCGTCGCCGATCTGTTCCCCCGGCGCAGCGCGATCGTCCGGTCGTCCGCGTCCGGCCGGTCCGAGGGGCAACTCCTCGCGGCCAACGTCGACACGGTGGTGATCGCCGCCGCACTGGACACCGCCCTCGATCTCGGGCGCATCGAACGACTGCTCGCGCTGTCGTGGGAGAGTGGCGCGCAGCCGGTGGTCGCGCTCACCAAATCCGATACCGTGCAGGACGTTTCCCTCGCGACCGCGGAAGTGGCGGCGGTGGCGCCGGGCGCGACCGTGGTCGCGGTGAGCGCCGACACCGGCGACGGCGTCGACATCCTCACCGCCGTGATCGACGGGACCGTCGCCCTCATCGGACCGTCGGGCGCGGGCAAGTCGACGCTCGCGAACGCGTTGCTCGGCGCGGACGTGCTCGCCACCGGACGCGTCCGCGAGGGCGACAACAAGGGACGCCACACGACGGCGCACCGGGAACTGCTGCCGCTGCCGTCCGGCGGCGCCCTGATCGACACCCCGGGACTGCGGGGTGTCGGCATGTGGGACGCGGCCGACGGCATCGACAAGACGTTCCCCGAGATCGAGGAACTTGCGGCGCAGTGCCGGTTCGCGGACTGCTCGCACGAGACCGAACCCGGCTGCGCGGTCCTCGAAGCGGTGGCCGGCGGCGCATTGCCCGAACGCAGACTCGCCAGCTACCGCAAGCTGATTCGCGAGAACGGGTGGATCGCGTCCCGCAGCGACGCACGGCTGCGGGCCGAGCGGGAGCGTGAGTGGAAGACCATCGCCCGCTGGCAACGCCAGATGTACCGCAGCCGCGGTCACTGACCGAGCGTCCGCCCCGCATCCCCGTTCACTCCCTGAGCCGGGATGCGGGTGGCAACATGGAGATATGTTCGACCTTCGGAGAAAGGCCCGTCTCAAGTTTCAACGTGCCATGTCCGAGGTTGTCGCCGAGTCCGACCGGCGGTCCCGCGAGCTCACCGAGAACCAGCACGACCAGACCCTCGCCGAGCTGAGCGCGACCAACCAGGAACTGGCCCGGGTGCTGTCCGAGCTGTCCGACGCCCGCATGGAGATCTCCGACGTCCAGCAGCGGCTCGGCGAACTCGAGCAGCAGGCCCGCCGCGACATCACCCAGGCGCTGGACGTGCGGGCCACGAAGGAGGCCGCGGAGTTCGTGCTCGAGCACATGCCGAAGGCGCCCGTGTTCTGGAACCCGCAGGACACGCTGCGGTACGGACTGTCGCAGGTGGAGGTCGAGGGGCTGGCCCTCGAATTCGGGGTGGCGTCGGGCACGACGCTCCGGATCATCGTCGAACAGTTGAAGGACGCCGAGCACGAGGTGTTCGGGTTCGACGTGTTCTCCGGGCTGCCGCAGACGTGGCGCACCGGCTTCCCGGCCGGGGAGTTCGCGCAGGAGAAACTGCCCAAGGTGCGGGGCGCGGAGTTGGTGCCCGGACTGTTCGAGGACACGCTGTCGGGCTTCCTCGAGAAGCACCCCGGACCGGTGTCGTTCGTGCACCTCGACGCCGACCTCTACTCGTCGACGAAGTCGGTGCTCGACCGGCTCGAACACCGACTCGTCGCGGGCACGGTGATCGTGTTCGACGAGTTCTTCAACTTCCCCGGCTGGCAGGAACACGAATACCGGGCGTGGACGGAATTCGTCGACCGCACCGGTGTCGATTTCGAGTACCTCAGCTACACCGCCAACCACGAGCAGGTGGTCGTGCGGATCACCGCACCAGCTTCACCGCCTGGGTGACGTTGAATGTCGCGCGTTCGTCGATCCGCAGTCCGGACCGGGCGAGCGCGGCGAACGCCTCGGTGTCCTCGAAGTGGTACGGCGGCAGTGTCCACACCTCGTTGGACGTGTGCCGGATGATGCGCTCGCTGTCGCGTTCGTAGTCGGTGAAGAACCAGACCACGGTGCACGAGCCGAGGGGGCCGGCGAGGTCTGGGACGGCGAGTTCGTCGTCCCACAGCGACCCCCGGCTCGCGGCGGTAGTTCCGAGCCCGATGTCGCGGGTGCCGTCGAACGCGTCGGGCCGCACGTCCTTCACGAGCCGCAGCGACGTGGGGTTCCACGCCGGTTTGTCGAACAGCACGCAGTCCCCGGGCCGGACGTGCTGCCCGGCGAAGACGTTGACGGTGCTGAAGTCCATGCCGCTGGGTTTCGCCCACTGCTCGCGCTGGGCGACGTACCCCGGCGACGCGGCGACCGCGAACACCGCCAGCACCGCGGCGCACTGCCACCATCTCCGGGTCAGCGCGGCCAGGCAGAGTCCGCCGATCAGGGCCACCGCCGGCGTCGTGAACGTGAAATACCGCGGGAGATACACCGGGCTGCGCAGCAGCGAATAGGCGAGCAGCAGCGCCATCGGCACCGCGATCCACGGCAGCGTGACGGACAGCACCGGGGGCAACCGGCGACCGCGCACCAGCGCCACCGCCCCGGCCACCACCAGCACGGCGAACAGCACCGCGAACCACGGTGCACCGACGAACCATTGGTACTCGGCCACGGCGCGCGGCAGGTGGCCGTCGAGCGGCGGGATCCACGCGACCTGGACGGCTTCCCGGCGCACCAGCGCCACGAACGGCGCCGCGACCACCATCCCGACGGCGGTGGCCGACGCCCATCCGAGCCAGGACCGCCGGGCCGCGCGCAGCAGCAGGAGCGTCAGCAGGTGCGCGGGCACCAGCGTGACGAGGTAGACGAACAACACGATCGACACCACCAGGCCCGCGGCGTACAGCGCCCACAGCCACCACCGCCGGAGTCTCAGTGCCGCAAGGAGAATCACCGTCAACCACACCGCGGCCGCCGCCGTGGCCGCGTACCCGCGGGCCTCCGCGGCCGCCCACGTTACGCTGGGCAGGATCACGAACAGGAGCCCGGACAACACCGCCACCCGCCGGGTCGAGATCAGCGCACCGAGCACCACCACACCCGCACCCGCGGCGCCCACGGCGAGGGCGCTCGGGAACCGTGCCGAGAACTCCGACGCCCCGAACACCGCGAACCAGTACCGCATCGCGACGTAGTACAGACCGTGCACGGCGTCGATGTGGCCGAGCATATTCGACAGGTCCGGCCGGGACCGCTGACTCGAATACAGCGTCGCGACCTCGTCGTACCAGAACGACGGACGCCAACTCCACGCCGCACCGAGCAGCACACCGACAGCGAAGACGAGCAGCGAATCTCGCGACAGCCCACGCACATCGCGGGCCGGCAGCGGTCCGGGCAACGTCACTGACCGTACAGGCGAGCCCAGTTCTCTCGGCTGGTGAGCTGCGGCAACGCATCCCGGTACTGACGCTGCGTCGACGCCGCATCCTCGCGGAACCGCTTCATCAGCTTGGCGGTCCGGGCGGTGAGTTCGCGCGCGGTCTCCTTGTCGCGGCGGCGCACCCGCACCCCGGACTGGGAGGCGTCTGTGATGACGGCGGTGTCGAACAGCGACACGTGCCACCAGTGCGCCTCGGCCACAGGAATACTCGCGACACCGTGCTGGGTGCGGCCGAGCCACTGGTACGCCGCACGCTTGGCGAGGACGAGGTCGATCTTGCTCTTGTCCGGCTCGAAACCGGCGTACCGGGTGACGAGGTCGGAGTTGCGGACACCGGGGATGTTCGTCGCGGGATGCTTGACGGTTTCCGGGAACCGCTTGCGCTCCTCCCGGATCGCCGCCAGCACGGCCTGACCGCCGTCCTCGAGCACCTTCGGACCCTCGAGGAAGTCCTCGATACCGCGAATCATGGTGTACGCCAACCCGTACTGCATCGACACGAGGTACTGGGTGATCTCCCGCGTCATCATCTTGCTCAGCGACTTGGCGTCGAAATCACTGTGCAGCGCGGCGGCGATCAGCGAGTTGCGGATGCTGAAGTATTTGGCCCAGTCGTCGCGGTCCTTCCAGTGGAAGTCCGCGTGCCACACACCGGCATTGGGCAGCGTGACGGTGACGAATCCGGCCGCGCGGGCGCGGATGCCGTACTCGATGTCGTCCCACTGGAAGAACATCGGCAACGGGAGCCCGATCTGCGCGACCACCTCCGCGGGGATCAGGCACGACCACCACGCGTTGTAGCCGGCGTCGACGCGCCTGTGCTGCTTCTTCTTCAGCAGGTTGATGTCGTGCCGCGACCCGGCCGCCCAGCGGCCCGCCTTCAGCTTCGACAGGTCCGCTTCCTCCGCGCTGACGTGCAGGTGCTCCGGGTTCATCAGGTACAGCATCTGCGCCCCGACGAGCGTCGGCTCGGTGGTGACGTTGGCGAACGCGTTCATCCGCAGGATCGACTCCGGCTCGCACAGGATGTCGTCGTCCATCAGGATCAGGTTGGCGTGCTCGTTGATGCCCGACACCTCGTACATGCCGCGGGTGAAGCCGCCGGCCCCGCCGAGGTTCGGCTGCCGCAGGTAGACGAGTTTGTCGCCCAGGATCTCGGCGACCTCGGTGAACTTCTCCCGGTCCGACACGTGGTCGCTGCCCTGGTCGACGACGTAGACGGCGTCGATGCCGGACGCCATCGTCGGGTCGTTCGCGATGGCGGCGACGGTCTCGGCGCAGTCGTCGGCGCGGTTGAACGTGCAGATCGCGATCGCGGCGGGACGGATCACCGACGGCGCGGCGACGGTCCACTCCAGTTCGCTCACGGCGAGGGCGCCGTCGACGGCGGTGAACTCCACCCACAGGGAGCCGCCGTCGAGGTAGGCGTCGAGTTTCGCGGACAGCGTCGCCGTGCCCGTGCCGTCGATCTCCGTCGTCGACAGGATGCGGGAGTTGCCGCCCGAATCGGAGCCGCGCAGCGCCACCACGGCGTGGCCGTCGGCCTCGTGGCGGAAACCGACGGTCACGTCGGTGACCGTGGTCCAGCGCTGGTAGTAGCTGGCCGCGAACCGGCCGAAGTAGGTGTCGGTGTCGACCGTCGCACCCTTCTCGAGGTGCACGACGTGCCGCTCGCGGTGGGCGCGGCCCTTGACGATCCTGGCGTACAGGTCGTCCTTCACCCGGGTGGTCGGTCCCGTGAACAGACCTCGCGCCACCACCAGGCGGTCGGGTGCGCGATGCTCGGTGAGAGCACTCCGGACCGCGGCCGTGCTCCCGTCCACAGGTGCTACCGACGCAGACTCGTTCATAGTGCTCCTACTGTTCCCCGCGAGAGGTGGGCTGGACCGCGCCAACGCGACGGCACGATCCTCTTCTCGGTTCGCAGGGTATCAACCTCGCGGCGCGCTCCCCGACCATGCGAGGCGACCTCCGTCCCGGTGACGGGCCCGCAGCCGGAACAGTCCCACCCCCATCGCGAGCACATCGGCCCTGGATATGCGGGTTTCGTGGCTGTCGTGGTCGGCGCTCAGACGCACCGGCACCTCGACCGGGACGAGGCCGGCCCGCTCCGCGAGGTAGACGAGTTCGGTGGTGAACAGGAACCCGGGCTCGACCAGGTCGGGAACCAGGCCGCGGATCAGGTCCCCGTCCATCAGGACGGTGCCCTGGGGGTCGCCGGTGCGCATCCCGAGGACCACCCGACGCAGCGCCGCGAAACCCCACGTCAGGGTGCCCCGAAGCGCGCCGCGCCGCACCTGCGAGTCGGGGTGGGCCTTGGACCCGATCAGCACTTCGGGCAGCCGGCCGTCGTGGTCGTCGGCGAACTTCTCGGCGCCGTCGAGGTCGTCGAACCCGAACGGCAGGTCGTCGGCGGTCAGCAGGACGTGCGCGCCGCGACTCGCCTCGGCGCCCGCCCGCAACGCGTTGCCCATGCCCTTCTCGCTCCGCAGGACGGTGAGCGTCACGGGCCCGGGCGCCCAGTCCGCGGTGAGGCGGGTGCAGATGTCGACGGTGCCGTCGGTGGAGCCGTTCTCGACGACGATGATCTCGACGTCGTGGCCGGCCAGTCGTTCGGCGACGCGGCGGACGGTCTGCTCGATGACGGCGGCGGAATTGTAGGCGGGCACGACGACGGAGAGCGCCTTCGGCGCACGTGCGCCTTTCTGGTCGTGGGAACAACCGAAAAGGCGCACGGGCGCAGCCTAACTCGTAGGCTCGGAGTCCGTGGCACCCTCCGCGTCCGTGTCCTCGACGTTCACCCGATCGATACGCGGCGTCCCCGAATGGGCGGTGGCACTCGCGGTCGCGGTGGCTGCCGCGGCCATCGCCACGGTTCCCCGGATCGTGTACGACCGCTTCTACTACGGCGGCGACATGCTCGAATCGTTCGTGCCGTCCTGGCACCGGATCGGCGGGGAACTGCTCGCCGGGCGGTGGCTCGCCGTCAATCCCGACGCCTGGATCGGCGGCAACTATGCGGGCGAGGCCGCCTACGGTCTCTACAACCCCGTCAACCTCGCCAACTACATGCTGGCCGCGAAATTCGAGAACCTGTCGGTCGCGTCGTTCGTGATCATGGCCGAGTTCCTCGCACTGTTCGCCCTCGGCACGTACCTGCTGTGCCGCGAATACGGCGCCCGGCGCGGTCCCGCGATCCTCGCCGGGCTGACGATTCCGTTCAGCGGTTTCACCCTGTTCTACGAGGCTGCGGGCTGGCCGTCCGGGATGATGGCCGTCGCATGGGTGACGCTGTTCTGGTGGTCGGCGCTCCGCCTCTCCCGCGGTCGCACGAACCCGCTGATCACATTCCTGATCGGTGCGCTGACGGTGAGCATGGGCAACCCGTACGCCGCGCTCGGCGCCGTGGTGATCCTCCTCGGCCTCGGGATCGGCCTCCTGATCCAGCGGGAGTTCTTCCGGTTGCTCGTGCTCGTGATCACCGGCGCGTGCGCGGGCACCGCCGCGCTGGTGACGTACCTGCCGCTGTTCCTCAGCGTCGACGTCACCACCCGCGCCGGCAGCACCGGCATCTTCAACGACACGTTCCTGCAGCCGCAGATCGGCGGCCCCGCGGGAATGAGCAGCCCGTCGTATCTGCCCGTGATCATGACGTTCGGGGGTCCCGTCGAGGTGATCCCGTCGCTGTACCTCGCGTGGTTCGTGCTGCCGCTGCTGCCGTGGCTGCCGTGGGGACGGATCCGCGCACTGTTCGCGTCCCCGGGGTTCCGCCGCACGCACGGGCGACCGCTCGTCAGCCTGGCGATCATCACGGTCGTCTACTTCCTGTTCACGTTCGGACCGTCGAACGTCGGGATGTTCCGGTGGCCGATCCGCCTGGTCGAATACCTGTACCTGTGCGTGGTGATCGGGCTGTCGCTCGCGCTGTCGCTGGGACTGTCCCGCGACCGGGTGCGCCGGCGGGCGACGGCGTCGGCGGTGCTGATCGCGCTGGGCTTCTACCTGGCGTTCGCGTCCTCCCCGGCCCTGACCGGCAGGCACGCGCTGTTCACGCTGCTCGTCGCGGCGCTGTGCGCGATCGCGTACTTCGCGTGGCGCACTCTGGGCCCGAGCGGTCTCGTCGCCGCCCTCGTCGTGGGAACGGTGGCGGTGACCGCCGCGCAGGTCTGGTCCCTCACCTTCGACGTCGACCGCGACAGCCGCGTCGACCCGTCCAGCACGTCGCTGCTGTCCGCGCAGACGGACCGCTACCAGGGCACCGTCCTGCAACTCGCCGACCTGGCCGACACCTCCCCCGACGACGTCACCGCGGGCAGGATCCTGTTCGGCAACGAGATCATGGCGTCGTCCGCGGAGGGCAGCATCAACGCGTACACCGGCATCGGGTTCACCGAATTCCAGGAGGCCCTGTGCATGGACTATCGGGGCGCCGTCTGCCCCGGCGTGTACGGGGCGCTCTGGCAGCCGGTGAACGCGGACATTCCGATTCCGCTGATCGACTACCTGCGGGTGTCGACGCTGGTGGTGGAGCACCACCTGGTGCCCGAGGTGGAAACGGCGCCGCCCCCACCCGGCTGGCACGTCACCGAACGCAGCGACTCCCGGACGGTGCTGCAGCGCGACCGGCCGCTGACCCTGCCCGGGCGGGTGTCGTTCGTGTCCGGCGGCGTCCGGGTGCTCTCGTCCGACACCGACGCGGCGACGGAGACCGTGCGGGTGACTGGCGGCGGCGGCACCGTCTCGTTCGCCCGCCTCGCGTGGCCCGGCTACTCCGCGACCGTGGACGGCGTGCCGGTGGACGCGACCGCGGGCTGGCACGGTCTGCTCCAGGTGCCGGTGCCGCCGGGCGACCACGAACTGGTCGTGACGTTCCGGCCGCCGCGGCAGAACCTGTCCGTCGCGGCGTTCGGGGCCGCGACGGTCGTGGTGCTGATCCTGTCCGTCGTCGACCCGGTGGTGCGCCGCCGGAAGCTCAGCGGGGCGACCACTCGGACGACGTGAACGCCGACACGTCGGTGGAGCCGGATCCCGCGGCCGCCGCCGACGACAACGCGTCGGCGATCAACTGGTGGCCGATCTGGTTCGGGTGGTCACCGTCGTCGGCCAGCAGACCGGTGGGGTCGCCGTCGCCCCACGTCCCCTTGAACGTGCTGAACAGGTCGACGTACGTGGCGCCCTCCGCGCCCGCGACCCCCGAGATGACGTCGTTGGCGCGCAACGTCAGCGCGGCACTGTCCCGGAGGAATTGCGGGCCGTACAACTCGCGGGCCACGTCGCCGTCCGGGAAGACGTCCCAGTACCCGGTGACCAGCACCGCGGTCGGCTGACCGGCCCGCAGTTCGGCGATGCGGTCGAGCACGGACGTCAACGTGGTCTGCAACTCCGGCAGCACCGGCGCGAAGCAGCCGAGCCCGTCGTCGCCGCCGCAGTCGCCGTCCAGGTAGTCGTCGAGTTCGGTGTAGAAGTCGTTGGCGCCGATCGTGACGGTGACGAGGTCGGCGGCACTCACGGCGTCGGCGTCGTATGCACCGGGTTCGAGGGAATCGAGCAGATCGGTGCTGGTCCAGCCCCCGACACCCAGGTTCGCCACCTGGACGGGCAGCGCGGAGTCGCCGGACAGCTGATCACCGAACAGTTCCACGAACGGTGTGCATCCGGGGCATCCGTCGCCTGCCGGGATCGAATCGCCCAGGCCCACGAGCGTCGCGACCGCGGGCGACTCCGGCTGCGGTTGCGGTTGCGCCACCGGCGGTGTCGTCGACGTGGAACAGCCGGCGAGGAGCGGAATCAGAACCGCTACGGGAACACCGAGAATCCAGCGTCGCACGGGGCCTCCCCATCACGTCCTGCGCCTCGGAGGTAGCGCTCGTCACCGGTCCGCACGAATTCTACCGGCGGTCGCTGTCGGGCGTCGTTCCCCGCGGGACTGTCCGCACGTGCGCCCGCTCGCCCTGGGGACCGAACAGGCTGAGGATCTCCACCGGCTGCGGTCCGGGATTGCCGAACCAGTGCGGCACGTGGGTGTCGAATTCCGCGACCTCCCCCGGCGTCAGGATCACGTCGTGTTCGCCGAGCAGCAGTCGCAGCCGGCCGGACAGGACGTACAGCCATTCGTAGCCTTCGTGGACCTGCAGGTTCGGTACCGCGGCCGGGTCGCCCGGCGGGATCACGTGCTTGAACGCCTGGATCCCGCCGGGCCTGCGGGTGAGCGGGATGATCGTCGTGCCGTTGCGGTCGAGGGGCCGCAGGTGGACGCGCGGGTCGCCGGTGGCGGGCGCGTCGACCAGTTCGTCGAGGGGCAGCTGGTGGGCGCGGGCCAGCAGGAGCATCAGTTCGAGGGTGGGTTTGCGCTGACCGGCCTCGAGCCGCGACAGCGTGCTCACCGAGATCCCGGTGGATTCGGAGAGCTGGGCGAGGGTCGCGCCCCGCTGCTGCCGCAGTGCTTTGAGCCGCGGTCCCACGGCGTCGAGGACGCCGTCCAGATCGGGTAGGTCGTCGTTCACACCACCATTTTGCCACACCGGCAAACATTCTTGCCAGGATCGCGATCTCCCCGGACAGTGGACGTCACGAGGTCGACGAACGAAGGAGAACGCGATGAAAGACAGCTACGACGTGGTGGTCATCGGCGGTGGCGCGGCCGGACTCAGCGGGGCGCTGACCCTGTCGCGGGCCCGCCGATCCGTCCTCGTGATCGACGCGGGCGAACCCCGCAACGCACCGGCCGGGCACATTCACAACTATCTGGGCCGAGAGGGCACCCCGCCCGGTGAACTCCTGGCGATCGGACGCGAGGAGGTCGCCGGATACGGCGGGGAGATCGTGACCGGCACCGTCACGTCCGCCGAAAAGATCGGGGACGGGGAGTTCCGGGTGACGCTCGCCGACGGCCGGACCGTCGGGGCGCGGCGGCTGCTCGTGACCACCGGTCTCGTCGACGTCCTCCCCGACGTCCCCGGGGTGGCCGAACGGTGGGGACGCGACGTACTGCACTGCCCGTACTGCCACGGCTGGGAGGTGCGGGACCAGCCGGTGGGCGTCCTGGCAGGCAGCCCGCTGGCGGTGCACCAGGCACTGATGTGGAGCCAGTGGACCGATCAGGTGACGCTGTTCCTGAACGATGCGAACGAACCCACCGGCGAGGAGTACGAGCAACTCGCCGCCCGCGGCGTCGCCGTGATCGACGGCGCGGTGTCCGGACTCGAGGTGCGCGGCGACCGGCTGACCGGTGTCCGGCTGCGCACGGGCCGGGTCTTCCCCCTCGCCGCCGTGGTGGTCCCGCCGCTGTTCCGGGCCCGCGCCGACTTCCTCACGACCCTCGGCCTCGGCACCACCGAGATGGAGATGGCCGGGCACGTGATCGGCACCGCGGTCGCCGCCGACGCGACCGGCGCCACCGCGGTTCCGGGCGTGTGGGTGGCAGGCAACGTCGCGGACCCGAAGGCGCAGGTCATCGTCGCCGCCGGAGCCGGACTGACCGCCGCCGCCACCCTCAACGCCGATCTCATCGCGGAAGACACCCGCCTGGCGGTCGCCGGAGCGCTCAGCCGGTAGCCGACACGGTCGCCTCGTGGACCACGCGGTGCGCGGGCAGGATCGACTCGCGCTCCGCGTCGGCGTCCCCCTCGCCGCCGACCAGCCCGACGTAATGCGCGAGTTGGGCGGCGAGGGGTTCGTCGCTGTAGCGGATGGTGGGGATCTCGATCACCGTCTGCTGCTTGTACCCGTCGCGGTCGGCGGGGAGGTCGTCGTCGATGTGCCGGTAGATGGTGATGTCGCGGCGCAGCAGGTCGATCTCGATCAGACGGTCCGGTTCCAGCAGCGACAACTGCCGGACCTTCCGCTGACTCACCCGGCTGGCCGAGATGGTGGCCACCGCCCCGGATTCGAACCGCAGCACCGCCTCCGCGCAGTCCTCGGCGTCGTTGCGCCGCGAACCGTCGTGGAAGTAACCGAATTCGGCCTTCACCCCGACCGGTGGCGATCCGACGAATCCGATCGCCAGGTCGACGTCGTGGATCAGCAGGTCCGTCGCGACGCCGGTGGGGATGCGAGAGACGAACGGCGAGTGCCGGATTCCGTTGACCTGCCACACGTCACCGGCGAATTCGCGGGCCGTCCGGACCGCCGGGTTGAACCGCTCGAGCAGACCGCACATCAGCGGGACGCCCGTCGCGGCGGCGCGTTTCACCAGATCGGTGCTCTCCTCGTACGTTGCGGCGAGCGGCTTTTCGACGAGCAGCGGCTTCCCGAGGTCCAGCACGCGGCCCGCCACCTCGTAGTGTGCGGGGGTCGCGGCCGCGACGACGACGGCGTCGATGCCGTCCAGGTCGTCGAAATCCGCGGCCCACGCGGCGCCGAACCGTGCGGCGACGTCCCGTCCGTGTTCTTCCCGCGGTTCCACCAGCAACGCCAGGTCGCACAGCGGCGACTGCGCGAGGACGCGGGCGTGCAGCGAACCCATCTTCCCGGATCCGACGAGCGCGATCCGCGGTCGCGTGGACGTCATCACGCCTCCATCGCCTCGCGGACCGCCGCGACGATCCGGTCGACGTCGTCGGTGGAGAGTGCGGCGTGAACGGGGATGCTGAGGCATCGGCGGGCCACCGACGTCGCGATCGGGGTCGGCGAGACGATCACCCGGGGATGCTCGCGGTAGCAGTCGTAGTCGTAGACGGTCCTCGGGTAGTAGACGCCGCTGCCCACTCCCCGGTCGCCCAGACGCCGGGCGAGGGTGTCGCGGTCGATCGCTGCGTCCGGCGCGAGGACGACGGTGAACTGGTGCCACACGTGCCCGCGGCCCGCGAGTTCCGAAGGCAGAACGAGACCTTCGACGTCCTTCAGCCCCGTCCGCAGCGCCTCCGCGTTGCGCCGGCGCGACTCCACCTGCTGCAGATACGAACCCAGTTGCGGTAACCCGAGACTCGCCTGCAGGTCCGTCATCCGGAAATTCTGGCCCGCCATCTCGTACTCGTAACGCCTGCGCATGCCCTGATTCCGCAGCACCCGCAACCGGTCGGCCACCGCGTCGTCGTCCGTCGTGACCATGCCGCCCTCGGCGGTGGTGAGATTCTTCGTCGCGTAGAACGAGAAGCAGCCGAGCCCGAAACTGCCCGCACCCCTACCGTCGAACGTGGCGCCGTGCGCCTGCGCCGCGTCCTCGACGACGGCCAGTCCCCGGGACTCGGCCAGCGGCATCAGCGCACCCATGTCGGCGGTCTGCCCGTACAGGTGCACCGGCATCAGCACCCGGGTGCGTTCGTTCACGCACTGCTCCGCGACGTCGGGGTCGATCGCGAAGTCGGCCTCCCCGATGTCGGCGAACCGTGCCGTCGCGCCGGCGTCGAGGATCGCGTTGAGCGTGGCCACGAACGTGAACGGGGTGGTGAGCACCTCGTCCCCGGGCTGGAGGTCCAGCACCCGCAGCGCCGCGATCAGGGCGGTGGTCCCGCTGTTGACGGCCACCGCGTGCCGGGTGCCGACGAGTTCGGCGAACCCCTCCTCGAACCTCGCGACCTTCGGTCCCTGCGCGACCATCCCGGATCGCAGGGTGTCGAGGACCTCGCGCTCGACATCCTCTCCGAAGGAAATACTCGAGATCGCGATCACGGTTCCTCCGATAGATTGACGTGCAGTTCACACCGTCTTCACAGATTGCAACCCCTTGAAGGTTCCCACGGTCTGCACGGCTCCTGGAAGGAATCCGAAACTTTCATGACCATCGGTGAAAACTGCGAGATCCACCCGACCGTCGTGATAGGCGACGGCGTCACCGTCGGGGACCGTGTGAGCATCGGACCGTATGCCGTCCTCACCGGCCCCCTCGACGTCGGCGACGACTGCTGGATCGGCGCCCACGCGACGCTCGGGGCGCCGCCGGAGTGGATCGGGAAGACGCATCCGCGCACGTGGACGGAGGTGAGCCCGCACCGGGGTGTGGTGATCGGCGCCGGCACCGTGATCCGGGAGATGAGCGCCGTCCAGCAGGGCGCCGAGCGGCCGACGACCATCGGTCGCGGGGGATTCGTCATGAACCACACGTCCGTCGAGCACGACGTCCGGATCGGCGAAGACTGCGTCCTGTCACCGTCGAGCACCCTCGGCGGTCACGTGACCCTCGGCGACGGCGTCAATATCGGCATGAGCGCGGTGGTGCATCAGCGGCGGGTGATCGGGGCGCGCGCCATGGTCGGAATGGGATCGGTCGTCGCCAAGGACATTCCGCCGTTCGCCACGGTCTTCGGCAATCCCGCCGCCCTGCGTGGCACCAACCGGGTGGGGATGAGCCGGTCCGGGATCGCCGACCGGGACATCGAGGCGGTGGCGAATCTGTTCGCGTCGGGGCGGCTCGAGGCGGACGCGGAACTCCCGCAGTCGCTCGCCGACGCGTTCGCGTGGTGGCGGCAGCTTGCGGTGAAACCGCTCGTTTCCTGATCCTGCGCCCCCTGATTGCTATCGTCGGAAACGAACGCTGCACTGCCGCAGCGCACTGCCGGTGAGGGGGTGGTCCTCGTGGACACCGATCCCGAGATCGTCCCCGACCGCGGCGGCCGCGCTGTTCTGATGAACGCGCTGCGGGTCCTCGTCACCCTCGCGATCGTCGTCGCCGTCGTGTTTGCCGTGAAGTCGCAGTGGGCCGAGGTCCGGGACACGATCACCCAGCTGGACTGGTGGGCGCTCGCCGCCTCCGCGGTGTTCGTGTTCCTCGGCATGGGTGCCGCAGTGCGCGCGTGGCAGCACGCGCTCGGCGCCCTCGAACACCCGATTCCCGCGTTCGACGCCGCCCGCTGCTATCTGGTCGGCCAGCTCGGCAAGTATCTGCCGGGCAGCGTGTGGGCGTTCGTCCTCCAGACCGAACTCGTCCGCCGGGCCGGGGTGTCGCGTGCCAACGGATTCGTCGCCGTCCTCGTCACCGTCGGGCTGAGCATCACGTCCGCGCTGGTCGTCGGGCTGCTGGCGCTGCCGGCCCTGTTCCACATCAGCACCGTCGCGGCGGTCGCGGTGATCGTGCTCGTCCCGATCGCCCTCGTCTGCTGCTATCCCCCGATCCTCACCCGGCTGGTGAACCTGGCCCTGAGGATCCTGCGGCGCGCCCCGCTGCACCGGCAGTTGACGATGCACAAGATCGGGCGGGCGCTCGGCTGGTGCGCCGTCAGCTGGGTGCTGTACGGCGTGCATCTGTGGCTCCTCGCGTCGAGCACGTCGGGGTTCGCGGTGGGCACCCTGGTGCAATGCATCGGCGCGATCGCCCTCGGCATGTGCGCCGGGGTGCTGGTGGTCGTCGCACCGTCCGGCATCGGGGTCCGCGAGGCCGTCGTCGTCGCGGCGCTGTCGCCGTTCATGGACAGCGGGGTGGCGCTCGGGCTGGCCCTCGCGTCCCGCCTGGTGTTCACGCTGTGCGAGGTGCTCGCCGGCTTCGTCGCCGCGGTCGCCGGCTCGCGTTCGCTGCGCAACGCCCTCGTGCACGAGGATTCCCGGGTGCCGCAGCCGTCGTGAGGAGACCGCGATGACGGACGCCTGGGACGTCGATCCCGCGTACGAGAACTACATCGGTCGCTGGAGCAGGCTGGTCGCGCCGCAGTTCCTGCGGTGGCTGGCCGCGGGTCCGGGCGGCGTCTGGTGCGACGTGGGATGCGGGACCGGCGCCCTCGCCCACACCGTTCTCCGCCAATTCGATCCCGCCGGGGTGGTCGGGGTCGAGCCTTCGGAGCCGTTCGCCGCGGCGGCCCGGGCGGGCGCGGACGACCCCCGCTTCGACGTGCGGCCGGGCACCGCCGAAGCGATCCCCGCCGCGGACGGCGAGTTCGACCGCGTGGTGTCCGGGCTGGTCCTCAACTTCGTGCCGCATCCGGTCGCCGGGCTCGCCGAGATGCGCCGCGTCACCCGGGCCGGCGGGACCATCGCCGGATACGTGTGGGACTACGCGGGGGGCATGCAGATGATCCGCGTCTTCTGGGACGCCGCGCGCGAACTCGACGAGGGTGCCGCGACCCTCGACGAGGGTGTCCGCTTCCCGCTCTGCCGGCCGCAGCCACTCCGCGACGCGCTGGCCACCGCCGGGTTCACCGAGGTGGCCGTCCACCCGCTCGACGTTCCCACCGTGTTCGCCGGCTTCGACGACTTCTGGCGGCCGTTCCTCGGCGGTCAAGGCCCTGCGCCCGGCTACTGCGCATCTCTGCCTGCCGGACGTCGAACAGCTCTTCGCGACCTGCTCGATGCCCGACTGCCGCGCGACGACGCCGGACGCATCGCACTCGCCGCGCGGGCGTGGGCGTTCCGCGGATCGGTCCCGGTCTGACCGGCGCGTCTCAGCCGATGACGGATTCCGTAGCCGCGTACGCCTTCTCCGCCGATTCCTTCTGCGCCCGCCACCACGACTCGTTGTCGCGGTACCACCGCACGGTGGCCTCGAGCCCGCTGCGGAAATCCTCGTACTGCGGCGTCCAGCCCAATTCGGTGCGCAGACGCGTCGAGTCGATCGCGTAACGCAGGTCGTGGCCCGGGCGGTCGGTGACGAAGTCGAGGTCGTCGGCGTCGCGGCCGAAAAGCTCGAGCAGCGTCCCGACGACGGTCCGGTTGTCGACCTCGCCGTCCGCGCCGATCAGGTACGTCTGGCCGAGACTGCCCTTCTCCAGGATGGTCCAGACGGCCGCGTTGTGGTCGTCGACGTGGATCCAGTCGCGCACGTTCTTCCCGCTGCCGTACAGGCGGGGGCGCACCCCGTCGATCAGGTTGGTGATCTGGCGCGGAATGAACTTCTCGACGTGCTGGTACGGG
The DNA here is from genome assembly GCF_017068395.1 of Rhodococcus pseudokoreensis. Taxonomy (NCBI): domain Bacteria; kingdom Bacillati; phylum Actinomycetota; class Actinomycetes; order Mycobacteriales; family Nocardiaceae; genus Rhodococcus; species Rhodococcus pseudokoreensis. Next base: position 3,813,436 of record NZ_CP070619.1, read on the forward strand.
CCGTAGTTGTTGGAACAGTTCGACAGCGTGGCCCGCACCCCGAACGACCGCGCCCACGCCCGCACCAGCAGGTCGCTCGACGCCTTGGTCGCCGAGTACGGGCTCGACGGGTTGTAGGGGGTCGACTCGGTGAAGCGCTCGGGGTCGTCCAGTTCGAGGTCGCCGTACACCTCGTCGGTGGAGATGTGGTGGTAGCGGACGTCGTGGGCGCGGACGGCCTGCAGCAGCGAGAACGTGCCGATCACGTTCGTCTGCACGAACGGCGTCGGATCGGCCAGCGAATTGTCGTTGTGCGATTCCGCGGCGAAGTGCACCACCGCGTCCGACTCCGCGACCAGGCGATCCACCAGCGCGAAATCCGCCACATCGCCGTGCACGAACTCGATGCGGTCGGCCACCGCGTCGAGCGAGCGCCGGTTGCCGGCATACGTCAGCGCGTCGAGCACCGTCACCTGCACGTCCGGCCGCTCGGCGACCGTCTGGTGCACGAAATTCGCACCGATGAACCCGGCGCCGCCGGTCACGAGAAGCCTCATGTGCACCCACCCTAGTGGCGAGCCCGAGTTTCTATCCGGCGCGAACACTGGAACACTGCGCACATGCGTGGAATCATCCTGGCAGGCGGCACCGGGTCCCGGTTGCACCCGATCACCCTCGGAGTGAGCAAGCAACTGGTCCCGGTCTACGACAAGCCGATGATCTACTACCCGCTCTCCACCCTGATGCTGGCCAACATCCGGGACATCCTCGTCATCACCACCCCGCACGACGCCGAGCAGTTCCGCCGGCTCCTCGGCGACGGCTCCCAGTTCGGGGTGAATCTCACGTACAAGGTGCAGGAGGAACCGAACGGCCTCGCGCAGGCGTTCGTCCTCGGCGCCGACCACATCGGCGACCAGTCCGTGTCCCTCGTGCTCGGCGACAACATCTTCTACGGCCCCGGTCTCGGTTCCCGGCTGAACCGCTTCGAGAACATCGACGGCGGCGCCGTGTTCGCCTACTGGGTGTCCGATCCCAGCTCCTACGGTGTGGTCGAGTTCGACGACACCGGCCGCGCCATGTCGATCGAGGAGAAGCCCGCCACCCCGAAGTCGAACTTCTCGATCCCCGGGCTGTACTTCTACGACAACGACGTCGTCGCCATCGCCCGCGACCTGAAGCCGTCGGACCGCGGCGAGTACGAGATCACCGACGTCAACCAGGCCTACCTGCAGGCCGGACGGTTGCAGGTCGAAGTGCTGCCCCGCGGAACCGCATGGCTCGACACCGGCACCGTCGATTCGCTGCTCGAGGCGTCGAACTTCGTGCGCACGCTCGAACACCGGCAGGGGCTGAAGATCGGCGTCCCGGAAGAGGTCGCGTGGCGCCGCGGGTTCATCACCGACGCCGAACTGTGTTCGCGTGCGGAGGCTCTCGGCAAATCAGGCTACGGCGACTACCTCCTCGAACTTCTCGAACGCGGCAAGGACTGGTGACGTGGAGTATCGGGAACTGAAGGTCCCCGGCGCGTGGGAGATCACCCCACGGCAGTTCGGCGACGACCGCGGCGTATTCCTCGAATGGTTCAAGGGGTCGGAGTTCGAAGCCGTCGTCGGGCACCCCCTCGAACTCGCGCAGGCCAACTGCTCGGTGTCCGCCGCCGGTGTCCTGCGCGGCATCCACTACACCGACAACCCGCCCGGGCAGGCGAAATACGTCACCTGCGTCAAGGGCGCGTTCCTCGACGTCATCGTCGATCTCCGGGTGGGGTCGCCGATGTTCGGGCAGTGGGATTCGGTGCTCATCGACGACGTCGACCGCCGCGCCGTCTACCTCCCGGCCGGTGTCGGCCACGCGATCCTGTCCCTCGAGGACGCGTCGACGGTGATGTACCTGTGCTCGATCGAGTACGCCCCGGCCCTCGACCACGACCTGCACCCGCTCGACCCCGACCTGGGCATCGACTGGCCCACGACGGGCCGGGACGGCAACCCGCTGACGTTCCAGCTGTCCGAGAAGGATTCGGCGGCGCCGTCGCTGAAGCAGGCCATCTCCGCCGGAGCGCTCCCCACCTTCCCCACGTGAGTGTTTTCGTGTGCCCGGGTACACGAAAACACTCACATGGGGGGTGACGGACGAGAACGTGTTCTAGTATCGAGGGCGTGACCTTCGTCGTCGTCGACCACCCCCGGCCGGGTATCGCCCTGGTCACGCTCAATCGCCCGGAGCGCATGAACGCGATGGCGTTCGACGTGATGATCCCGTTCCGCGACGCGCTGGAGGAGATCAGCAACGACAACTCGGTCCGCGCACTGGTCGTCACCGGCGCGGGCCGCGGTTTCTGCTCCGGCGCCGACCAGAGGTCCGCGGGCCCGCTCCCCCACGTCGACGGCCTCACCCCGCCGACCGTGGCGCTGCGGGCCATGGAGATGCTCGACAACGTGGTGCTCTCGCTCCGCCGGATGCATCAGCCGGTGATCAGCGCCGTCAACGGTGCCGCCATCGGCGGTGGGCTGTGCCTGGCGCTCGCCTCCGACATCCGGATCGCGGCCGACGACGCGTACTTCCGCGCGGCCGGCATCAACAACGGACTGACGGCCAGCGAACTGGGGCTGAGCTACCTGCTGCCCCGCGCGATCGGTTCGTCCCGGGCCTTCGAGATCATGCTGTCCGGGCGGGACGTGCACGCCGCGGAGGCGGAGCGGATCGGACTCGTGTCGCGGTGCGTACCCGGCGAGGACCTCCTGGACGAATGCTTCGACCTCGCCGAACGCATGTCGCGCTTCTCCCGCCCGGGCCTGGAGCTGACGAAACGCACGCTGTGGTCGGGACTCGACGCCGCCTCCCTCGAAGCCCACATCCACCAGGAGGGTCTCGGACAGCTGCTGGTGCGGCTGCTGACCGACAACTTCGAGGAGGCCACCGCCGCGCGGAAGGACAAGCGCGAACCGCAGTTCCGGGACCGACGCTAGGCCCGGGACAGCGACGGCACGAACTCGCGCAGGGTGAACGAATTCGCCACGACCGCACGCAGTGCGGCGAGTCCCCCGGACAGTGCGCCCGCCGCCCGCGCCTGCACCAGGACGTTTCCGAGGGCGGACCCCTCGACGGGTCCGGCGACGACGGGCAGCCCGGTGGCGTCCGCCGTCAGCCGGCACAGCAGTGCGTTCTGGGAACCGCCGCCGACGATGTGCACCACGTCGATCGGGGTTCCGGTCAGTTCGACGATCGACTGCACCGACCGCCGGTACGCGTCCGCGAGACTGTCCATCACACAGCGGATCACCTCGGCCGGACCGTCGGGCACGCGCTGACCGGTCCGCGCGCATTCGGCGGCGATGCGGGCGGGCATGTCGCCCGGCGGTAGAAACACCGGCAGGTCCGGGTCGATCACCGAACCGAGGTCGGTCAGGGCCGCGGCGTCGTCCAGCAGGTCCTGCAGCGACACGTCGAGCCCGTCGGCCTGCCACTGCCGCATCGACTCCTGCACCAGCCACATGCCCATCACGTTCCGCAGCAGCCGGGTGGTGCCGTCGACGCCTGCCTCGTTGGTGAATCCCGCCGTGCGCACGGCCTCGGTGCGCACGGGTGCGGGCAGTTCCGTCCCGACCAGCGACCAGGTGCCCGATGCGATGTACGCGAACCGCGGACCCGAAGCGGGTACTGCGGCCACGGCCGACGCGGTGTCGTGGCTGCCGACGGCCACCACCACCGGGGGACGGTTCGCGGCCCCGATCTCTTCGGCGACGTCGGGCCGGACGGGTCCGATCGCCGAACCGGGCTCCACCAACGGCGGCAGCACGCGGTCGTCGAGACCGAGCCGGGCGACGAGCGCACGGTCCCAGTCGCGGCGCACCGGATCGAGCAGCCCGGTGGTGGACGCGTTGGTAACCTCGCCGGCCCGCACTCCGCTGAGCCAGTACGCCAGAATGTCGGGGATCATCAGCAACTGCTCTGCGACGTCGAGCCGCTGCGCGCCGCTCTTCCGTTCGGCGAGCAGTTGGTACACGGTGTTGAACGGCAGTTGCGCGATGCCGTTGCGCCCGAACAGCTCCCGATCCGAGATCGACGACCGCACCTCGGCCGCGACGCCCCCCGTCCGCTGGTCGCGGTAGTGGCACGGCATCCCGAGGAGGGAACCGTCGCCGCCGAGCAGCCCGTAATCCACGGCCCACGTGTCGATTCCGATCGACACGACGGCGTCGCCGTGGGCCTCGGCCTCCGTCACCGCAGCCCGCAGTCCGTCCAGGACACCTCGGTAGAGGCCGGCGAGATCCCAGTGCAGGGATCCCGCCAGCCGCACCGGCCGGTTGGGGAAACGCGCCACCTCGTCGAGGGTGATCACCCCGCCCGAGACGCGGCCCAGCATCACCCTCCCACTCGAGGCGCCCAGATCGATCGCGGCGAATGCGTCCATCAGCGCAGGAAGGCCGCAGCGACACCGGCGTCCACCGGAATGTGCAGCCCGGTCGTGTGGGTGAGGTCGCCGCCGGTGAGCGCGAACACCGCATTGGCGACGTGCTCCGGCAGCACCTCGCGCTTCAGCAGGGTGCGCTGGGCGTAGTACTCACCCAGCTTCTCCTCCTCGACGCCGTACACGGCGGCCCGCTTGGCACCCCAGCCGCCGGCGAAGATTCCGGAGCCCCGCACCACGCCGTCGGGGTTGATGCCGTTGACGCGAATGCCGTACTCGCCCAGTTCCGCCGCGAGCAGACGCACCTGGTGTGCCTGGTCGGCCTTCGTCGCCGAGTACGCGATGTTGTTGGGCCCGGCGAACACCGAGTTCTTCGAGGAGATGTAGACGATGTCGCCGCCCATCGCCTGGGCGGTCATCACCCGCGCCGCCTCCCGCGACACCAGGAACGACCCCTTCGCCATCACATCGTGCTGCAGGTCCCAGTCCTTCTCGGTGGTCTCGAGCAGCGGCTTGGAGATCGACAGTCCCGCATTGTTCACGACGAGATCAACGCCGCCGAACGCCAGGACCGCGGCCTCGAACGCCGCGGCCACCTGTTCGGCGCTCGTCACGTCCGCGGCGACCCCGACGGCGACGTCGCTGCCCCCGATCTCGGCGGCCGCCTCGGCGGCCTTCGCCCGGTCGAGGTCGGCGATCACCACGCACGCGCCCTCCGCGGCGAGGCGCTGCGCGATCGCCTTGCCGATTCCCGACGCCGAACCGGTGACCAGGGCGATTCGGGTGGCGAGTGGCGCCGGCTTCGGCATCCGGGCCAGCTTCGCCTCCTCGAGCGCCCAGTACTCGATGCGGAACTTCTCCCGCTCGTCGATCGGCTGGTACGTGGAGATGGCCTCGGCGCCGCGCATCACGTTGATCGCGTTGACGTAGAACTCACCGGCCACCCGGGCGGTCTGCTTGTTCGCGCCGAACGAGAACATTCCGACGCCGGGGACCAGGACGATGGCCGGGTCGGCGCCGCGCATCGCCGGGCTGCCCGGTTCCGCGTACTCGGCGTAGTACCGGGCGTAGTCCTCCCGGTAGGCGGCGTGCAGTTCACGCAGTCGCGCGGTGACGTCGTCGAGTGACGCGGCCGGCGGCAGGTCGAGGACCATGGGCCGGACCTTGGTGCGCAGGAAGTGGTCCGGGCACGACGTGCCCAGTGCGGCGAGGCGCGGATGCTCCTGCGAGGACAGGAAATCCAGCACCTCGTCGCTGTCCGTGAAATGCCCCACCTGGGGGTGGTCGGTGGAGGCCAGTCCACGCAGCAGCGGGAACAGTGCGGCGGCGCGGCGGCGACGCTCCTCGGCGGGCAGCGCCGCGTAGCCCGCGATCACGGGACCGAACGGCTCTTCCCGGCCGTTGTCGGCGATGAACTGCTCTGCGGTGCGGATGATTTCGAGCGAATGCTGCTCGCATTCCTCGCTCGTCGCGCCCCACGCGGTGATGCCGTGACCGCCCAGGATGCAGCCGATCGCCTGCGGATTCGTCTCCGCGATGGCCGAGATGTCGAGGCCCAGCTGGAAACCGGGGCGGCGCCACGGCACCCACACCACGCGGTCGCCGAAGCACTTGCGGGTCAACTCTTCACCGTCCGCCGCGGTCGCAAACGCGATACCGGAATCGGGGTGCAGGTGGTCGACGTGCGGCGCGTTCACCAGACCGTGCATGGCGGTGTCGATCGACGGGGCCGCGCCGCCCTTGCCGTGCAGGCAGTAGTCGAAGGCGGCGACCATGTCGTCCTCGGCGCCCAGGCCCGGGTAGACCTCGGTCAGCGCGCGGACCCGGTCGAGACGCAGCGCGGCGAGACCGGAGGGCTTCAGTGTGCCGAGGTCTCCCCCGGATCCCTTCACCCAGACGAGTTCCACCTCGGCGCCGGTGACGGGATCGACGTCGGTGCCCTTGGCGGAGGTATTGCCGCCCGCGTAGTTGGTGTTGCGAGCGTCGGCGCCCAGTCTGTTGGACCGTGCGATCAGTTCGGCGATGGTGCTCGTGGCGTTCACTTCTGGTTTCTCCCTCGAGATTCTCTACTTCAGACCCGGATGAATTCGATGCCGAGCAACTCTGCTGCGGCCTTGATCGCGCCGGCACGGTGTCCGACGCACAACGCCCAGTGGTGACCGGTCCCGGTGGCGCTCCACTCATCCGTCCACTCCCCCGGGTCCCGGCCGAAGTCGACACGGGACGTGGTGTTGCCGATCGCCAGCAGCGGGCCGGGCACCACTTCGCCCTCGGACGCGATGAACGAGTACGAGCCGTCGCGGTTCTGCCCGACCGCGAAGGTCGTGACGGGACCGTGTTTCACGTCGAACTCGACGCTGACGCCGTATCCCCGCTTGCCGTGATAGACACCGAGACCGCGGAGCAGCGGTCCGGCGGACGAGATCTGCAAATGAGCCGGTCCGTCGTGACCCATTTCGACGACCCCGTCGCGAAAGTTCAGCGCCTGCAGTTCCGTGAACGATCCGCCCGCGCCCATCCGGTCCGAGACCAGCATCGCGACCGCGGTGCGGATGTCGTACTCCCCGGCCAGCGGAGTGCCGCGGGCGGTGAGCAAGGACGCTCCGAGAATCATTCCGGCTCCGAGCTGTTCGTGGAGTTCACCACCCAGCCCGCGGTGGTAGTACGCCATGGCGTCGAGTTCGAAGTCCGCGACGAGCCGGTCGAGCCCCACGGAAACCCGGGCTCCCCACGCGAGATCGTCCGCGTTCACCGAACTGTCGAGCGCGAACACCTCTTTCGCGAGTGCGATGCGGTCCGCGGTCTCACGTTCGGAGACCGCGTCGACCCGCACCCGGAGGTCGTCGAATTCGAGGACCTCCACGTGTGCGCCGAACTGGGACGACAGCAGCGTCATGTCGGTCGAGATGTCGAGCATCCCCGGATAAAGGTGACCCATCAGCCCCAGCCGGGCGTGCCGGAGCGCAGCCCGTGCCGAGGCGGCGCTCACCCAGGCGTCGATGCGCCGCCACGCGTTCTCGTCGTGCAGGTACCCGGACACCGAGCGGAAGTCGATGCCGCTGCGCCGGAACACGTTCGCGACCTCCGGCAGCGGGCACTGACCGCAGTAGGCCAGCCACGTCCCCGTGTCGGTGTTCGCGTGATCCATCGCCTCCGTCGGCTGCAGGTCGATCAGCAGCACCGGGACGTTGGTGCGCTGCGCGATCGGCAGCACCATCGACGACGTCAGGTAGGTGGTCAGGAAGATCACCACGAGGTCGCAGTCGGCCTGCCTCAGCGTCTCGGCCGCGACGGCCGACTCCTGCGGGTCGGAGACGAATCCGGCATCGACCACCTGGCAGTCCCGTTCCTCGAATCGGCCCGTCACGTAGCGGGCGGATTCCTGCAGGACGTCGAGGAGACCGGGGAACTGCGGCCAGTAGGCGCCGAGCCCGCCCGACACCAACCCCAGCCGGGTCTTCCGGTGACGCACACGGTCGAGGCCAGCGGGCACGGTATTCGTCGTCGCAGCGGTCATCACGCGCCCCAGCTCGCCTGGTTTCCGCCGACCCGCTCGCACTCGATCCGCTCCAGGTAACCGGAGCGCGCGAACGCGCCGATCGGGTCGGCGTCGCGGCCCTGCGATTCGCGCAGTTCGGCGAGCAGCGGCCGGACGTCGGTGTTGTAGCCGTCCATCAGCACCGCGTGCGCGCCGAGCACGTCACCCGACTGCTGGGCCGCCTCGAGGGCGTCCCCGTCGACGAGCAGTGCCTTGGCCGTGGCTTCCTGGACGTTCATGATCGACCGGATCTGGCCGGGGATCTTCGGCTCGATGTTGTGGCACTGGTCGAGCATGAAGTTCACGCCCGAGTCCGGGAGATGCGCGCCCGCCCGGACGATCTCGTGCATGATCCGGAACAGCTGGAACGGGTCCGCGGAGCCGACGATCAGGTCGTCGTCGGCGTAGAAGCGGGAGTTGAAATCGAAGGCGCCGAGCCGTCCCTGCCGGATCAGCTGGGCCACGATGAACTCGATGTTCGTGCCCGGCGCATGGTGGCCGGTGTCCAACACGACCTGCGCCTTCTCGCCCAGCGCCAGGCAGTGCAGCAGTGAGGTGCCCCAGTCCGGGATGTCGGTGGTGTAGAAGTACGGCTCGAAGAACTTGTACTCGATCAGCAGGCGGTGATCGTCGTCGAGTTCGGCGTAGATCTTCTGCAGCGAGTCGGCGAGCCGGTCCTGACGGGCGCGGATCGAATCCTGGCCTGCGTAGTTGGTGCCGTCCGGCAGCCACAACTTCAGATCCTTCGATCCCGTGGCGCGCATGACGTCGACGCATTCGACGTGGTGGGCGACGGCCTTCGCACGGATCTTCGGGTCGGCGTTGGTGAGCGACCCCAGTTTGTAGTCGTCGTCCTGGAACACGTTGGAGTTGATCGCCCCCAGCGACACCCCCTGATCGGCGGCGTACGCGGCGAGTTTGCCGAAGTCGTCGACACGGTCCCACGGAATGTGCAGCGACACCCGCGGCGCCGCCCCGGTCACGCGATGCACCTGTGCGGCGTCCTCGATCTTCTCGTACGGATCGCGCGGGACGCCTGCCGTGGCGAACACCTTGAATCGGGTGCCGGAGTTCCCGTATGCCCAACTGGGAACCTCGATTCCGAAGTCGGCAAGGGCGGAGATGTCGCCGGCGGTGCGCCGAATGTCAGTTGCCGTCATGGTGAATCATCCTTCGGTGGAGATGGTGTGGTCGAGAGGGGTGTGGAGTTGGGCGTCCAGGTCGAAGATCCCGGTAAGGAGCGTGAATCCCTCGTCGGGGGCCACCCCGTCGAGTTCGAAGAACGGCGCCATGTCGTGTTGCCACCGCCGGTTGACGTCGGTGCGCGCCATCGCCGCCTGCGATTCTTCGAGATTCTCCGACTCGACGTAGCCGACGATCAGCCCGTCCGGCCGGATGTGCAGCGAATAGTTGTGCCAGCCGGAGGCTTTCAGGGCCTCCAGCATCTCCGGCCAGACCGGGGTGTGGCGACGGACGTACTCGTCGATCCGGTCCGGCCGGAGCTGCAGGGTGAAGCAGTACTTGTTCATCGCGCCGGTTCAGAAGTTGTACTGGTCGATGGTGTTCGCGTCGAACACGGTGGGCGGGCCGAGCACGACCTCGCCGCCGGCGCCGATCGTGTACTCGCCGAGCTTGCCTGCCGTGAACTTCTGTCCCTCGGCGCCGGTGATCTGACCGGAGGCCAGCGCGGCACCGGCGTACGCGGAGAGGTAGCCGATGTTGGTCGGGTCCCAGAGTGCGAATTCCTTGACGGTGCCGTTCTTCACATACTCCCGCATCTGGTTCGGGGTGCCGAGACCGGTGAGGACGACGTTGCCCTTGTAGCTCGACGACGAGATGTAGCGCGCCGCGGCGGCGATGCCGACGGTGGTGGGCGACACGATCGCCTTCAGGTCGGGGTAGGTCTGCAGCAGGCCCTGCGTTTCCTGGAACGACTTCTGGTCGTCGTCGTTGCCGTACACCGTGGCCACCAGTTCGATGTTCCGGTACTCCGGCTTGCTCGCGAGTTCCGCCTTCAACACCTCGATCCACGCGTTCTGGTTGGTGGCGTTGGGTGTTGCGGACAGCACCGCGATCTTGCCGGTGCCGCCGATCTGCTCACTCGTCATCTTCGCGAGCGTCTCGCCGACACCCTGGGTGGTGGCCTGGTTGATGAACAGGTCGCGGCAGTCCTCGGCGGCGTCGGAATCGAACGTCACGACCTTGATGCCGGCGTCGCGGGCCTGGTTCAGCGAGGGGCACACGGCATTCGGGTCGTTGGCGGCGATGTTGATGACGTTCTGGCCCTGCTGGATCAGCGTGTTGATGTACGACACCTGCGACGACGCGCTCGCATCGTTGGGGCCGACGAGCTTGTATTCGCCGCCGAACTCCTCCACGGCGGTCTTCCCGCCGCCGACCTCGATGTCGGAGTACGGGTTGTTGAGCTGCTTGGGGAGGAACGCGATCTGCAGACCGTCCTGGATCGGCGCGTCGGGATTCGCGGTCCCGGTGGCGCGGTCGCCACCCCCCGAGTTCGATGCCGAATCCTGGGTGGTGCCGCCGCAGGCCGTCAGGCCGATCGAGACTGCGACGATCCCCGCCAGGGGAACGAAGGTCCGGCGGAATCGGGTCATGGTGGATCCTTTCCTCGTGTTCGCGTCACTGCGAACGCTGAAGTGAGAAAGAGCGGTAAAGCAGGGAATTCAGTTCGTGTTCTGCAGCTTTCGACGCTGCGCGGACGTCCGCACGGTCTTCAGCAGGTTCGGGAGCAGAACCGCGACGATCAGGAGAACCCCGGTGACGATGGTGAGTGCCTCGTTCGAGATGTCCTCGAGGCGCAGCGCATTCTGCAGCGTGGCGAGCAGCACCACCGCGGCGAGCACGCCCGCCAGCCTGCCCTTGCCGCCGAAGATCGACACCCCGCCGAGGAGCACCGCCGCCACCACGGCCAGTTCGAGACCGGATCCGTTGTCGGCCCGGGCGCTCGAGTACCGCAGGCTCCACAGCACGCCGGCGAGGGCGGCGACCGCCCCGCACACCACGTAGAGCCAGAACTTCAGCCGCGCCCCGTCGATGCCGGCAAAGCGTGCGGCGGTGTCGCTGGCGCCGGTGGCGTAGATGTCGCGGCCGAGCGGGGTGGCCTGGAGGATCACCGCGAACACGACGGCCGCGACGACGAGCGGAATGGCGAGGTTGGGGATGGCCGTGCCGCCCACCGTTCCCGTCACCCACGACGTGTACGCCCTCGGAAAGTTGGACACCGCCTGGTCACCGAGGAGGACGAACGCGAGCCCCCGGAACAGCGCCAGGGTGCCGATCGTGACCGCGAGGGACGGCAACCCCAGCTTGGCGACCAGGAACCCGTTGAGGGCACCGAGGACGCAGCCGAGCAGGATGCACATCGGGATGATCGCCTCGATGGCGAAGCCGTTGTTCCACATCCAGCCCATCGCGGCGCCGCTCAGCCCCAGGACGCTCGCCACCGACAGATCGATCTCCCCGGTGATGATGATGAACGTCATCGGCAACGCGATCAGGAAGATCGGCGCCAGGTCGAGCACGAGGAACGTGAAGTTCCGGCTGCTCCCGAAGTCGGGGTTGGTGACCGACGCGACCACCAGCACGACGACCGTGATGGCGATGATCGCGGAGTCCCAGCCGGCGAGCAACTCGCGGATCCGGCCGGCCGTCGACGTCCGGCCGTCGGAGTCCGACTGCGCGATCGTCGCCGGCTCGATGGTGTCAGTCGACATGGGCGCTCCTCTTCCGAAGTTGCTGGGCGGCACGCACCGCGAGCAGCCGATCGGCCGCGATGGCGATGAGAATCAGCGCGCCGACGATGGCCTGCTGCCAGAACTGGTTGATCTGGAGAACGGGCAGCGAACTGTTGATGGTGGTCAGGAGCAGCGCGCCGAGCGCGGCGCCCCAGACGGTGCCGACGCCACCGACCACGGCCACACCGCCCACGACGGCGGCCGCGATCACGTTGAGTTCGTACCCGGATCCGGCGGCGGCGTCGACGGTGCCGAACCGCGCCGCGAACATGACCCCGGCGACTCCGGCCATGGCACCGGAGAACACGAAGGCGAGCAGGATGCGCTTGCCGACCGCGATGCCCGCGAGTTCGGCGGCGTGGCCGTTCGACCCGATGGCGTACAGGTCGCGTCCACTGCGGTAGCGGCGCAGATACACACCGGCGAGAACGACGGCCACCACGGCGACGATCACGAGCACCGGCACGCCGAGAAGCGTTGCGGTGCCGAGCGTCAGGAAGTCCGGCGGCATCTCGTCGGCGGTGATCTGCTCGCCGCCGGCCCACAGATAGGCGATACCGCGGAAGATGTACATCGTGCCGAGCGTGACGACCAGGGCGGGAACGCCGCCGAACCGCACCAGCAGCGCGTTGGCGAGTCCGCAGACCGCGCCGACGGCGACGCCCGCGAGAATCCCCACCACGATCGGTGCGCCGTCGGCGCCCGACATGACGCTGCCCGCGGCGAACGCCGACAGCCCGAGCACCGAGCCCACCGAGAGGTCGATGTTCTTGGTGATCATGACGACGGTCTGCCCGACCACCAGCACCCCGACGATCGACGCGGCCAGCAGAATGTCGCGAATGCTCTGGGAGGACAGGAAATTGCCGTTCTGCATCGTGGTGACCACGACCAGCACGATGAGCGCGGCGAGGATGCCGAGCGAACGGACCTGCAGCACCTTCTCGATCAGCGACGGCCCGTCATCGGACTTCACCGGCGGCGTCGCGGCGCCCGCGGGCGCAACGCGGGTGGGCGCGCTCATGCGGCGGCCTCCGAACCCGTTGCAGCGAACATGATCTTCTCCTCGTCGGCCTCGGCCCTGCTCAGTTCCGACACGATTCGTCCTTCCCTCATCACAAGGACGCGATCGGCCATCCCGAGCACCTCCGGCAGTTCGGAGGAGATCATCACGACGGCGACGCCTTCACTGGCGAGCGTCGAGATGATCCGGTGTACTTCGGCTTTGGTGCCGACGTCGATCCCACGGGTGGGTTCGTCCACGATCAGGACGCTCGGCGCGGTGGCCATCCACTTGGCGAGCACGACCTTCTGCTGGTTGCCGCCCGACAGCACCCCGACGGGGTCGGTGATGCGCGCGTACTTGGTCTGCAGTTTCTTCGTCCACTCGTAGGCGGACCGGCGCTCGCGTCCCCCGAAGAGGAACCCGAACCGGGCGAGGGCGGACGACCGGGTCAGCGTGGCGTTGCGCTCGATGGACATGTCGAGGATCAGGCCCTGCTGGCGACGGTCCTCGGGGACGAGCGCCATTCCCGCGCGCATCGCGGCCTTCGGATCGCCCTTGCGCAGGCTCTTACCTCGCACCCGGACGTCGCCGCTGTCGCGGGGGTCCACACCGAACGCCGACTGCATGACCTCGGAGCGACCGGCGCCGACCAGCCCGGACAGCGCCACGATCTCGCCGGCGCGCACCTGGAAACTGATGTCGGAGAACACCCCTGTGCGCGACAGATTCTCGATCTCGAGGACGACGGCCCCCGGTTCCACGTCGATCTTGGGGAACAGGGCGCCGAGGTCGCGGCCGACCATGCTGCGGACGAGGTCGTCGACCGTCAGGCCCGCCAGTTCCGAGGTGGAGATGTGCCGTCCGTCGCGCATCACGGTGACGCGCTGGCACAGTGCGAAGATCTCCTCGAAGCGGTGCGAGATGAACATGATCGCGGCGCCGGACGCGCACAGGGACCGGGCGACCTTGAAGAGCCGGTCCACCTCGTTGCCGGACAGGGCAGCGGTCGGCTCGTCCATGACGATGACGTTGGCGTCGGTGGACAGCGCTTTCGCGATCTCGACCAGCTGCTGATCGGCGATCGATAGTCCGCTGGCCGGCCGGTCCGGGTCCATCGGTACCCCGAGCCGGTCGAACAGCGCGCGGGCGGCGGTGTTCATCGCGCCGCGGTCGATCATGCCGAACCGGGCCCGCGGCTGGGTGCCGATGAAGATGTTCTCCGCGATCGTGAGGTCGGGGAACAGGGTCGGCTCCTGGTAGATGACCGCGATACCGCGGGCCTTGGCATCCGAGGGCGACCCGAGCGACACTTCCTCGCCGCCGACGAGCAGCGATCCGGTGTCGGGGCCGTGCACGCCGGCGAGCATCTTCACGATGGTCGACTTGCCTGCACCGTTCTCTCCGACGAGGGCGTGCGCCTCGCCGCCGTAGAGCGGAAACGACACACCCTGAACAGCAGCGACGTTGCCGAAGGACTTGGTGACGTCCCGTACTTCCAGCAACGGCACCGCAGGGGGGACGCTCATTCAGCACCTCCGATTGAAACGATGAATTGAAACGGTTCATTTCGTGTTTATGAAGCTAGGAGTGATGGGCGACACAAGTCAAGGGGATCACTGAATCCGGCCTCTGCCGTTATCTGATCGTTATAACAGCACGCCAGGTCCATTCGGAATGGACTTCACCGGCCCCACCTGGGTACCGGGCTTGATTGCACTCCGATATGCGGCGATACTGGCTCTGAAGCGATTCAAAGATGCCGGATTGTCCTCGGGTGCCGGCCGAAGCGAGAATGAGCCGAAGCGACACGAGCGGGTTGGAGGGGGAATCGGATGGCAGCGTCCATGCGCGAGGTCGCCGCACTCGCGGGCGTCTCGATGGGCACCATCAGCAACGTCCTCAACCACCCCGAACTGGTGTCCGAGGCGACGCGTCAACGGGTGCACGCCGCCATCACCCAGCTCGGCTTCGTCCGCAACGACGCCGCCCGCCAACTCCGCGCCGGCCAGTCACGGATGCTCGCCGTCGTCGTCCTCGACGCGCGCAACCCCTTCTTCGTCGACGTCGCGTCGGGGGCCGAGGCAGTCGCCGAGGCGAACGAACTGCTGATGGTCATGGTCAGCACCGGCGAATCGGAAGAACGCGAGAACCGGCAACTCGGCCAGCTCATGGAGCAACGCGTCCACGGGATCCTGCTCTGCCCCACCGGGGAGAGCACCCCGATGCTCGCCAACCTCGACCGCCAGGGCACCCCCGTGGTCCTGCTCGACCGCGGGTCCCGCACACCCGGCCGATCCTCGGTGGCCGTCGACGACGTCCACGGCGGTCGGATCGCCGCCCGCCACCTGATGGACCGGGGGCACCGGAACCTCGTGTTCGTCGGCGGACCCGACAGCATCCGGCAGGTCCGCGACCGCCGGGACGGGGCGATCGGCGCCGTCGCGGAATCGGCGAACACCCGCATGCGCACCGTCGCCACCCGATCCCTCAGCATCGAGGCCGGCGCCGAGGCCGCCCGCGAGATCCTCGCGATGTCGGGCGAGGACCGGCCGACGGCAGCGTTCTGCGCCAACGACCTGCTCGCGCTCGGTGTGCTCCAGGAGTTCATCCAGCACGGCAAGCGGGTGCCCGACGACCTCGCGATCGTCGGGTACGACGACATCGACTACGCCGCCGGCGCGGCCGTGCCGCTCACCTCAGTCGCCCAGCCGAGGAACGAACTGGGGCGGGCGGCGGCCGAACTCCTGCTCGATCAGGTCAACAACCCCGACACCCACCAGCACCAGCAGCTCTCGTTCACCCCGACCCTCGTCGTCCGGGAGTCCACCGCCCCCCGCCCCGTGCGTGGTTGACGAGCGCAGAGACTCGTCAACCACGCACAGGGGCGAGGGCCCCAGGAGTATCTTTCGGACATGTCGAAGCCACCTCTGACACCGAAGGCCGCCGAGATGTTCGCGCGGCCCAATTACGCCACCATCGCCTGCGTCCGGCCCGACGGGCAGCCCGTGTCCGTGGCCACCTGGTATCTGTACGAGGACGGCCGGGTGCTGGTCAACATGGACGCCGAGCGCAGGCGCCTCGACTACGTGCGGGGCGATCCCCGGGTCAGCCTCACCGCGATGGACCCCGGCGACTGGATCACCCACGTCAGCGTCCAGGGCCGGGTGACGGAGTTCGTCGACGACGAAGACCTCGCCGACATCGACCGCCTCGCGACGCATTACAGCGGCAAGCCGTACCCCGTCCGCGACCGGAAACGGGTCAGCGCGTGGATCGAGATCGACACCTGGCACGGCTGGGGGTCGCTGAAACAGTCCTGACCGAATCCGCGACGACGACACCCAGGCATGACGACGCCCCGCGCCGCAACGGTCCTCGCCGTGGCCACGGCGGTGATCGGCAGCCTGCTGCTGAGCGCACCGACTGTCCGCGAATCGGGACTGACCGCGGCGACGGTGGCCCAGCCCGCCCCGCCTCCGCCACCGCCGCCCGTCGTCCTGTCGCCGGAGGAGGTCGAGGCCCGGGTGGTCCCGGCGATCGTCACCCTCGTCGCCGATTCGGGGCTCGTCGAAACCGCGGGGACGGGGATCGTGCTCACCCCCGACGGCGTCGTCCTCACCAATCATCACGTGATCGACGGCGCGCTCGACATCAGCGCGGTGAGCCTCGGCAACGGTGCGGAGTACGTCGCGGACGTGCTCGGTTACGACAGTTCGCGCGACATCGCGGTCCTCCGGCTCCAGGGCGCGGGCGACCTCCCCGCCGCGACCCTCGCGAAGGACACCGCCATCGGCATCGGCGACCCGGTGACCGCGGTGGGCAACGCCGAAGGGGGCGGAGTCCCGGTGGCGGCACGGGGATTCGTGACCGATCTCGGGCAAGCGATCACCGCCCGCAGTTCCACCGACGGTTCCCGGAACCGGCTGAACGGGTTGATCCAGATCGACGCGGCGGTCCGGCCCGGCGACTCCGGTGGCCCGCTCGTCGACGCCACCGCCGCCGTCATCGGCGTGAACACCGCGGGCAACGCCGACTCCGATCCCACGAAACCCGCTCCCGCCCAGCCGAGGTCGTATGCGGTGCCCATCGACACCGCGATGACGATCGTCGATCAGGTCCGCGCCGGGACGGCGTCCGCCACCGTGCACATCGGCGACACTCCCCTCCTCGGGATCAGCGTCACCGACGACGCCCGCGGCGCCGAGGTCCTCTGGGTCAGCATCGACAGCCCCGCCGACGACGCAGGCATCGAGATCGGGGACATCGTCACCGAATTCGACGGAATCCCCATCCGCTCCTCGGACGACCTCAGCGGGCTCATGATCGCGCGGCACCCCGGCGACGCGGTCGAACTGCGCTGGCTCGACGAGGCCGGGAGTGCGCGGTCGACGAAGATCGTCCTGGAGAAGGGCCCGCCGCGGTAGTCAGGCAGACTTGTCGCGGGTGACACCGTCGTCCGGCCGCACCCGCAACGCGACGAACCGCGCGATACGCCGAAGCACCACACGACTTTCCGGCAGACCGGGCCACAACGCCGGAAACGCATGCACCTGACCGTCCCAGATCTGCAGCGTCGTCGGCACACCCGCAGCGCTCAGCCGATGCGCCATCAGCTCCGAATCCGACCGCAGCACCTCACCTTCCGCGGCGAACAGCAACGAGGGCGGCAGACCCTCGAGCGCGCCGTTCACGGGTGACAGCGCAGGGTCGAGCACGCCGTCCACCTCGCCGCCCAGCTTGCCGATGGTGACGAGCGCCTCCACAGGGGCGAACACGTCGCGGGCGGCGTTGGCGTGCACCAGTTTGTCGGCGCAGTCCAGGTCCAGCAGCGGCGACAGCCCGACCAGTCCGGCAGGCAGATCGACGCCCTCCTCGCGGGCCTTCAACGCCGTCGCGAACACGAGGAACCCACCCGCCGAATCACCGGCGAACACCGTCCCGTCCGCGCGGGCTCCGGTCTCCAGCAACCACTTGTACGCCGTCAGACAGTCGTCGACGGAACCGCTGATGTTCGTGTCGGGCAGTTGCCGGTAGCCGACGTGCATCACCGGCAGTCCGGTCAGCTTCGCGATGGTCGCGACCACCGGCCGGTGCGTGTTCAGTCCACAGCACAGGAACCCGCCGCCGTGGAGATAGAGGACGACGCCGTCGCTCAGCTCGGGTGAGACGCCCGGGGCGCGCACGATCTCCGCGTCGAATCCGGGAAGCCGCACCTTCTGGCGGCGGATACCGGAAGCGGGGCGGATCCCCGCCGCGAGGTCCAGCAGCGCGGCCCTGCGGATGGCCGACTCGTTGATCGGCGCCATCCGCACCACGGGCCGGAGGAACCATCTGCATGCCTGGTAGAGAACCTGGGATTCAATACTCGGCCCCGCCAGCCGCGCCCCCGAGCGGTATTGGACGGTCGGTGTCCCGTTCCGCTGCTGCGCAGACGGCTTGCGGTCGTTCGGCACAGATTTCATGCCTTCTCCCCTGGTCGCCGATACCCGTCGCCGTTGACGGATACGTAAGTTCAACCTTGGAGTACCTGCCACGCTCGTGTGTCGCTGATGGCGGCTTCGGCCCCAAGTCGTTATGCCCGGTGCCCGAATCGTTACCGGCGGGTCGGCTCAGCCGAAATCGAGGTCGTCCAGCTCCTCCACCACGGTGACCTTGCGCTTGCGGCCGCCCCTCATCCGGCCGATGCCGCGGCGTCCGCCGGTGTCCGCACTGGCCGAGGGCAGGATCCGCTGCGGCGCCACCCGGGGGCGCGGCGCCTGCGCGACCGGAGGCGCCACGGGGTCGGAAACGACGAGGGGCGACCGGGGCGGCGGTGCCGCGACCACGGGCCGTGGTGCCGCGGCGGGCGGGGAGGCGGCAGGCTTGGCGGGGACCGGGGCCGGCGGCGGTGCAATCGGCGGGGCTTTGACAGGCGGCGTGGCGAGCGGCACGGAGACCCGTTCTCCGCGGGGCCGGCCGGTGTCCCGCAGATCCACGTCGTCGAGACCGGTCACCCACCGCAGCCGGTGGTCGAGACCGCGGTCCTGCAACTCGGCCCAGATCTCGTCGTGCCACACCCCGGGCTCGCCGCTACCGAACCCCCGGGAGTTCGCGCTGACCCACACCACGTCCTCGGACGGACGGCGGTCCGCGATGTCCAGGACCGTCAGCCAGTTCACCGTGGCCGTGTAGCCCCGCCGCTTCCGATCCACATACGGGCGGCGGCGCTGCAGTTCACGGGCGGCAACCTCGAGGTGCGAGGTGTACGCCGGCTCGATCACGTCGCAGCCCATCGCCTCCAGCTGCCGGGCCAGCGAGTCGACGTAGCCGTCGGCCTTGGCGCGGGCGGCGTCCACGAACACCGACAGGTCGTCGCGGAGCCCGAGCCGGTCGTACATCCGCGCCTGCACGGTGAGGGCCTCGATCATCGCGACCGACTCCCGCTGGTACCGGTGCGCGACCTCGACGAGGACGAGTCGGGGGACGAGCACACGGCTGCCCCGGTCGAGGGTGTCGCGGACGAACGTCTCGAAGCGCGCGTCTCGCGTGACGGCCGAGGTATCGAGAACAATCAGCATTGATCGATTCTCACCGAACGCGTCGGCAGCGCCAGGGAAGTTGCTGAGTCGTTACCGAAACACCCGACCAGTCGGTATCGCAGCACCCGCCGGGGCATTGCCGTCCGGTTGCCGGGCGGCCGCCTCAGTGGATCTTCCGGCGGCCGCCTCAGTGGATCTTGAAGATCACCGCGCGCTGCACCACGAAGTTGATGACCGTCGCCGTGCCCTGAGCGATGACGAAAGCCAGCGGCAGACGCCACCATTCGTCGGGGAATGCGTGGTACATCACCCAGTTGAGGCCCACCTGCACCGCGAACGTGACTGCGTACAGGATCACGACAGCGACGAAGCGGGCGCGGCTCGGTTCGGCCTTGAACGTCCACCGGCGGTTGATCAGGTACGCGGTGGTGGTGCCCGCGATGAAGCTGATCGACTTCGCCACGTTGACGGGCAGCCCGACCACCTCGAACAGCAGGAAGTACAGGCCGAAGTCGACGACCGCCGACAGCCCACCGGTCAGGACGAAACGGACGATCTGCGTCTTCAGGTCCAGTGCGTCGTCGGCGATGTTCTCGGTGACGGGGATCTCGACGGGGAGCGGAACGTGAGGTTCGTGCTCGTGACTCGGCTGGGTTTCTGACACGACGACGAGGCTAGCGCCCCGTGAGTACTTCTTAACCGCCCGCGGTTAACAAGTACTCACAGGCGGTAGCCTCTATGCCGATGTCCACGACAGCAGAAGAGACGCCCACCCAGGCGCTCCCCACACAGACCCGCACCCTCACCGGCTGGGGACGCACCGCGCCCACCACCGCGCAGGTGCTGTCCACTCCCGACGTGGAGGTGATCGCGCAAGCGGTCGCCCAGGTCGCGGAGCAGAACGAGTCGAAGCCGGCTCACCTGCAGCGTGGGGTGATCGCCCGTGGCCTCGGCCGCTCGTACGGCGACCCGGCGCAGAACGCCGGTGGCCTGGTCATCGACATGAATGCGCTGAACCGGATTCATCGCATCGACCGCGACACCCACCTGGTGGAGGTCGACGCCGGTGTGAACCTGGATCAGCTGATGAAGGCGGCGCTGCCGTTCGGCCTGTGGGTTCCGGTGCTGCCGGGCACCCGCCAGGTCACCGTCGGCGGGGCCATCGGCTCCGACATCCACGGCAAGAACCATCACAGCGCCGGCAGCTTCGGCAACCATGTGGTGTCGCTGGACCTGCTCACCGCCGACGGCAAGGTGCGGACGCTGACGCCGAAGGGCGGCCGCAACGACCCCAAGGGCGCGCTGTTCTGGGCGACGATCGGCGGCATGGGCCTGACGGGCATCATCCTCAAGGCGACCATCAAGATGACGCCGACCGAAACGGCGTATTTCATCGCCGACGGCGACGTCACCCAGACGCTCGACGAGACGATCGCGCTGCACAGCGACGGCAGCGAGGCCAACTACGAGTACTCGAGCGCGTGGTTCGACGCCATCGCCGCGCCGCCGAAGCTGGGCCGGGCCGCGATCTCCCGGGGCTCGCTGGCGAAACTCGACCAGTTGCCGGCGAAGCTGCAGAAGAACCCGTTGGCGTTCGACGCGCCGCAGTTGCTGACGTTCCCGGACGTGTTCCCGAACGGCCTCGCCAACAAATTCAATTTCTCGATGATCGGCGAGCTGTGGTTCCGGAAGTCCGGCACCTACCGCGACAAGGTTCAGAACTTGACGCAGTTCTACCACCCGCTCGACATGTTCGGTGAGTGGAACCGCGCCTACGGGTCGAACGGATTCCTGCAGTACCAGTTCGTGGTGCCGACCACCGCGGTCGAGGAGTTCAAGGCCATCATCCGCGACATCCAGACGTCCGGGCACTACTCGTTCCTCAACGTGTTCAAGCTGTTCGGCGAGGGCAACCAGGCGCCGCTGAGCTTCCCGATCCCGGGCTGGAACATCTGCGTCGACTTCCGTATCAAGCCCGGCCTGAACGAGTTCGTCACCGAACTCGACAAGCGGGTCCTGAAGTTCGGCGGCCGTCTCTACACGGCCAAGGACTCGCGGACCACCGCCGAGACGTTCCACGCCATGTACCCGCGGATCGACGAGTGGATCGCCACCCGCCGCAAGTACGACCCCACCAATGTCTTCGCCTCCGATATGTCCAGAAGGTTGGAACTGTAGTGATCAACGCTGTCGGGAACCCCCAGACCCTGCTGCTGCTCGGTGGCACCTCCGAGATCGGTCTCGCGATCTGCGAGGAGTACCTGAAGAAGGCGCCGATGCGGGTGATCCTCGCCGCACTGCCGGGCGACCCCGGTCGCGACGGCGCGGTCGCCCAGCTGAAGGCGGCAGGCGCCAACGCCGTCGATGTCATCGACTTCGACGCCGTCGACACCGAGAGCCACCCGAAAGTCGTCGACGACGCCTGGGCGAAGGGCGACGTCGACGTCGCCATCGTCGCGTTCGGCCTGCTCGGCGACGCCGAGGAACTGTGGCAGAACCAGCGCAAGGCCGTCCAGATCGCCGAGGTCAACTACACCGCGGCCGTGTCCGTCGGCGTCCTCGTCGGCGAGAAGATGAAGGCACAGGGCTTCGGCCAGATCATCGCCATGTCGTCCGCCGCCGGCGAGCGCGTGCGCCGCTCCAACTTCGTCTACGGCTCCACCAAGGCCGGACTCGACGGCTTCTACCTCGGACTCGGTGAGGCCCTGCGCGAGTTCGGTCCGCGCGTCCTCGTCATCCGTCCCGGTCAGGTCCGCACCCGCATGTCCGCGGACGTGAAGGAAGCCCCGCTGACGGTGAACAAGGAAGACGTGGCCAAGCTCGCCGTCACGTCGGCGGAGAAGGGCAAGGATCTCGTCTGGGCGCCCGGCGCATTCCGGTACGTGATGATGATCCTGCGGCACATCCCGCGACCGATCTTCAAGAAGCTGCCCATCTAAGCTTCGCCCTCGTGACGGAAGCAGACGTAGCACCGGCCCGACGGTCCCTGTCGACAGCTGTCGAAATGCTACTGGGGGCCGTCGTGGCCGCGGTGGTGGCAGCGGTCGGACTGTTCGCGTTCGGGCGGGTGCAGTGGCCGGCGTTCAACTCGTCCAACGTGACCCAGGCCGTCACGACGGTCGGCCAGGTCGTGGCCATCGCGGGTATCGCGGTGTCGGTGCTGCTGGTTCGGCTGCACCGGGCCGCGCGATTCGCCCGGCTGCTGTCGTGGGCGAGCCTGTCCGGGTTCGTCACCGTCACGCTCGGTCTGCCGCTCGCCGCGACCAAGCTGTACCTGCACGGCGTCTCCGTCGACCAGGAGTTCCGCACCGAATACCTCACGCGGCTGACCGACTCGGCCGCCCTGCGCGACATGACGTACGCCGACCTGCCGCCGTACTACCCGGCCGGCTGGTTCTGGGCCGGTGGACGCGTCGCCAACCTCCTCGGCATGGACGGCTGGGAAGCGTTCAAGCCGTACGCCATCGGGTCCCTCGCCGTCGCCGCCGTCGTGGCACTGGTGTTGTGGAGCAACCTGATCCGCCACGACCTCGCCATTGTCGTGTCCCTCGCGACGACGGCCCTCGTCCTGGCCTACGGTTCGCCCGAGCCGTACGGCGCCGTCATCACGCTGCTGATCGGTCCCGCGCTCGTCCTCGCCTGGGGCGGCCTGAATCGCGTCGACGGCCGTGGCGGCTGGGGTGCCGTGATCGGCACCGGCCTGTTTCTCGGTCTCGCCGCCACGTTCTACACGCTGTATCTCGGACTCGCCGCCTTCGCGATCACCCTGCTGGCACTGCTGGCGGCGGCGCTGCGGGTGCGCGACCGGAAGTCCTGGCGGGCGGCGATCGACCCGCTGGTCCGGCTGATCGTGATCGCCGCCGTGTCCGGGCTCCTCGCCCTCACCGTGTGGCTGCCGTATCTACTGGAGGTCGTGAGCGGTTCGCCCGCCGCGTCGGGAACCGCGATGCACTACCTGCCCGAGGCAGGCGCGCAACTGCCGCTGCCGATGATCCACTTTTCCCTCACCGGGGCGCTGTGCCTGCTCGGCACCATCTGGCTCGTCGCCCGCGCGTCGACGTCGCGGCGCGCGCAGGCACTCGGCGTCGGAGTGGTGGCCATCTACCTGTGGTCGCTGCTGTCGATGGCGTTCACAGTGCTCGGCAGCACCCTCCTCTCGTTCCGGCTCGAGCCAGTGCTCATCGTCCTGCTCGGCGCGGCAGGCGTCTTCGGATTCGTCGAATTCGCCGGGTGGCTCGTGCTCGCGACCAGCGAGAACCCGCGGGTCAAGGGGGCGGTCCTGGTGATCGGCGTGCTGGGTGCGCTGTCGTTCGTCCAGAACATCCCGAAGTTTCTCGACTCCGACATCGCCGTCGCCTACACCGACACCGACGGCAACGGCGAACGCGCCGACCAGCGTCCGCCCGGTGCCGCCGCCCACTACGGAGCAGTCGACGAGCTGATCCGGGCGCAGGTCCCCCGCGACCGTGACGACACGGTGGTCCTCACCGCCGACACCAGCTTCCTCAGCTTCTACCCCTACCTCGGGTTCCAGGCGCTGACGTCGCACTACTCGAATCCTTTGGCGGACTTCGCCGGACGCGCCCGGACCATCGCGGAGTGGAGCGAGCTCGAGACCCCCGGCCAGCTGGTGTCCGCACTCGACGCGGCGCCGTGGCGGGCGCCCGACGCGTTCGTGTTCCGCCAGGGCCCCGACGGGTACACGCTGCGGCTCGCCGAGGACGTGTATCCCAACGACCCCAACGTGCGCCGCTACACGGTCACGTTCCCGAAGGAACTGTTCGACGACCCGCGCTTCACCGTGTCGGAGACCGGGCCGTTCGTCGTCGTCACAAGAAACTGATCGGTCTGTTCGCGTTTATTTCGCCGCGCCGCGGGAACACCGCAGCCAATCAGGGAAGCGGGTATTTTCCGCGACCCGAGGGGAAATGTCGGGTCGTCGCGAGGAGCGGTCATGCCGGATGCAGTGGAGCCTCGACGCGCCGGTAGCGGTGCCGAAGACTATCTTCTCGGCACCGCTCCCGGTGAGGTGATCGTGCATGCCGGACTAGCCGCGACGATCGGCGCGATCATCGGTGTCTACGTCGGGCACTGGGCGCTTTTCGTGATCGCACTGCTCGGCGCCGCCGTGTTCGTCGCCGGCGACGTCGTCGTCCACATGAGCCGACAAAGGTCGCCGGACCTCGGTCCGGCGACCCGTGTCAGGCACCCTGTCGGGCGGGCTGCCTAGTTGAGCTTCTGCGGCACACCGTAAGTCATCACGGTGTCACCGTTCTCCGTCACTGCCATGGCGTACGGACGGATGGTGACCGGCCCGATAGCACCGGAGATGGAGCCGTGAACTCCCTGCATCCTGACCACAGCCGCCGATCCGTCGAACTCCTGACCCTCCAGGATCGGAACCGTGGTGATTCCGCCGGGCTCCAGGTCGATGTCGAGTTCCTGCGACGGAATGATGTCACCGGCGAGTTCCGCGTTGGTTCCTGCGTTCAGGTTGAGACTTTCGAACCCCATCGTGCCGAAACCGATGTCGATTCCATTACTCGACCCGATCGCGAACCCGAGTCCGGGCGTGTTCAACACGATCGTCGCGCCTGCCAACGAGACCGGGTAACCGATCTGATAGCCGACGGTGAGCTGCGTTCCCTCGAACTCCTCCGAGTTCGGGCCGGTGATGGCGACCCCCGCGTAACCGTTGTGGAAGAACTCCACGCTGGTTGGTACGCCGTCGAGCGGCGGTACGGTCTGATATTGCGTGTCGCCCTGGACGACTTCGATGCGATTTCCTCGTGAATCGATCACGGAGCTGGAATTGTCCACGCCGGCCGACGCCGAGCCGTTGCCTATTACCATGGCAAGCGCTGCGATGCCTGCGACTGCAACCGTCCGTGTGAAGCGTTTGTACCCAAATCGAGATGTGCTGATGTCCGTCATGCCGACCCCATTCAGAATGCACTGCAACCGATACGGAAAAGCATGCTGAGCGTAACCAGTGGGGCAGAAGAATATCCCTGTATTGATCAGAAGTTCACAAATCAACTTGATGTGATACACGCAACAATTACCCGATCGCAACCCAGGAAGCTCTCAGCGACCTCCGGTACCCTCGACCGATTGACATCGACCCGAGAACCGGAGGCGCTGCTGCGTGACTGAGATACTCACCCCGGTCGAGACGACTCGGCCCGCCGAGAGCACCAGCACCACCGCTCGCCCCGTCCGCTCGCGTTTCCGGCCGCACCCGGCCGATGTCGCAGTGGTCGTCTTCTACGTCGGCTTGGCCGCATTCGTGTTGGCCCGCCAGTGGAAACACCTCGGGACCGGCTATCTGGTGCGCAGCGGCCAGGACCAGACCATGTGGGAGTGGTTCTTCGCGGTCGCCGCACGTTCGCTGGTCCATCTGGAGAACCCGCTGTCCAGCGACCTGCAGAACTACCCGCTGGGCGTCAACCTCATGGGCAACACGGCGATGTTCGGCATCAGCATTCCGCTGGCGCCCGTCACGCTGTTGTTCGGACCAAACGTCACCTTCACTCTGGCACTCACACTTGGCCTGTCGGGCACGGCAATTGCCTGGTATTGGGTCTTCTCACGGCACGTCGTGTCCTCGCGTCTCGCGGCGGCCGTCGGCGGCGGCCTGTGCGGTTTCGCCCCCGCCCTGATCTCGCACACCAACGGGCATCCCAACTTCGTCGCCCTATTCCTGCTGCCCTTCATCGCGCTGGCCGTGATCAGGCTGGGCAGCGGCGCGCGACCCGTGCGCGACGGCATCGTGCTGGGCCTGCTGATCGCCTACCAGATCTTCCTCGGCGAGGAACCGCTGCTGATCTACGCGCTGGCGTTCACGGTCTTCGGAGTCGCCTACGCGGCTTCCCGCCCGCGGACCGCATACGCGGCAGTCAGGCACAGCATCAAGGGTTTTGCGATCGCGGGCGGCGTCGCGCTGGCCATCGCCGCCGTTCCCCTGTGGTGGCAGTTCTTCGGACCCGACAGCTACCGGGCGATCGAACACGGCCCGGTGGGCAACGACACCGAATCGTTCACCAGCTTCCCGACGTCCTCCCTGGCCGGCGAGCCCGGGTCCGCCGAGTTCAGCATGAACGCGACCGAGGAGAACGCGTATTTCGGCTGGCCCCTGCTGATTCTCCTCGGCCTGTCCGCCCTGTGGCTGTGGCGGATGCCGCTCGCGCGCGCCGCGGGCGCGACGGTCGCCGTGATGGGTGTCCTGTCGCTCGGGACGTCGCTGACGATCGGCGGCTGGGACACCGGAATTCCCTTGCCGTGGAAGCTGATCTCACATCTGCCGCTCCTCGAGTCCGTCCTCGAATCGCGCTTCGCGATGGGCTGCCTGCCCGCCGCCGCCCTGCTGCTCGCGCTGGGCACCGACCGCGCTCTGGCGTCCGCCCGCGAGGGCCAGCGGACCACCACCCTGCTGTGGGTCGGGTGGCTCGCGGTGGCGCTGCTTCCGCTGGCGCCCACACCACTCGCCGTCGTGCAGCGTGACACCGCACCGAACTTCTTCGCCGACGGCACGTGGCGGGAGTACGTCACCGACGGTTCCGTCGTCACGGTGCCGCTGCCCTCCCCGGAGAACGCCCGGATGCTGCGCTGGCAGACCGAGCAGGATCTCGCATTCCCCATCGCCGGTGGCTATTTCGTCGGACCGGCCGGCAGCGAGCAGCAGGGCAAGTACGGGCCCGACGACCGCCCGACCGCGTTGCTGCTCGCGTCCGCGCAGTCGTCCGGCCAGGTGCCGGCCATCGACGACGCGAAAAAGGCTCAGGCGCTGACCGACCTGAAGTTCTGGAACGCCGACGTCCTGGTCCTGCCGCACACCCAGAACGATCGCGTCCTGCGCGAGACGGTCCGGCAACTCGTCGGGGCGCCCGCGAAACCGGTCGACGGCGTGTGGGTGTGGGACGTCCGGTGGCTCCGCCACCCGTGAGCACTTATTAACCGCCGGACGTTAACAAGTACTCACGGGTGACTAACATCGTGCTGTGCCACAACCGCCGCTGCCCGACGTTCGGAGCATCCGCACTTCCCGGCTGATCGCGATCGTCACCGGCCTGATCGGTTTCGTTCTCGCGCTGGCCACCCCGTTTCTGCCGGTGAAGCAGGACGCGGCGACGATCGACTGGCCGCAGGGCGGCACCCTCGCCAGCGTCGAGGCGCCACTCGTCTCGTACACGCCGCTGGCCATGCAGGTGAACGTGCCCTGCTCGGTGTTCACGCAACTCGGATCCGACGGCGGCACCGTCGTCTCGACCCTCCCGAACCGGGCGCCCGATTTCGAGAAGAACGGCCTCGTCGTGAAGGCCGGCGCCGACGGCACGGTCGACGTCATCCTGCGCGGCAGGTCCCTGATCTCGGCGGGTGCGGCCGACCTGCAGGGTTGCACCGGACTCACCGTCACCTCCGACTATCAGCGGACGTCGGCCGAGGTCACGGGCACCGCCGAACCGCTCGCCGGTTCCGTCGACGGCGACCAGCGACCGCAGATGGTCGGCCTGTTCACCGATCTGCAGGGCGCGGCTCCGACGGACCTGAGCGTGCACGTCGACCTCGACTCCCGGTTCTCGTCCAGCCCGACGCTGCTCAAACTGCTCGCGATGATCGTGTGCGTCCTCGCGACGCTGACGTCGCTGTACGCGTTGCACCGGGTGGACGGCATCGACGGCCGGCGCGCCCGACGTTTCCTGCCTGCGCACTGGTGGAAGTTCACCGGTGTCGACGCCGTCGTGATCGGGACGCTGCTGCTGTGGCACGTGGTCGGCGCGAACACGTCCGACGACGGCTACCTCCTGGGCATGGCGCGGGTGTCGGAGCATTCCGGCTACATGGCCAACTACTTCCGCTGGTTCGGCGTCCCCGAGGCGCCGTTCGGCTGGTCGTACGAACTGCTCGCGGCGCTGGCGAAGGTGAGCACGGCGAGCATGTGGATGCGACTGCCGACGCTGCTCGCGGCGCTGCTCTGCTGGATGGTGATCAGCCGGGAGGTCATTCCCCGCCTCGGTGTGGCCGTGCGCCGCAACAGGACTGCCCTGTGGACCGGTGGCCTGGTCTTCCTGGCGTTCTGGTTGCCGTACGACAACGGGTTGCGTCCCGAACCGGTCATCGCGCTCGGCGCCCTCCTCACGTGGTGTTCGATCGAGCGGGCCATCGCCACCGGACGACTGCTTCCCGGTGCCGTCGCCGTGCTGATCGCCGCGTTCTCGCTCGCCGCCGGACCGTCCGGGCTGATCTGTATCGCGGCCCTGATCGCGGGTGCGCGGCCGATCCTGCAGATCATCATCGCGCGTGGTCACCGGGTGGGATTCGCGTCCCAGATCCTGCCGATCCTCGCCGCGGGAACCGTCGTGATGGTGGCCGTCTTCGCGGATCAGACACTCGCGACGGTGCTCGAGTCGACGCGCGTCCGCACCGCACTCGGCCCCAACGTGGCCTGGTTCGACGAGCGGTTGCGCTGGGATTCGCTGATGGGGATCTCCCCGGACGGCTCGCTGGCCCGCCGTTTCGGTGTGTTCGTGATGCTGCTGTGCGTCGTGGTCTGCGTGATGCTGATCCTGCGCAAGGGGAAGGTGCCCGGGACCGCGATCGGACCGTCGCGCCGCATCCTCGGCATCGTGTTCGCTTCGCTGCTGCTGATGATGTTCACGCCCACCAAATGGACCCACCACTTCGGGGTGTACGCGGGGCTCGCGGGCTCGGTCGCGGTGCTCGCCGCGGTCGGGGTAGGGGCGGCGAGTATCCGCTCCAAACGCAACCGCACGCTGTTCGCCGCAGGTGTCCTGTTCATCCTCGCCGTCGCGTTCACCAGTTCCAACGGCTGGTGGTACGTCTCCAGCTACGGCGTGCCGTGGTGGGACAAGCCGCCGATGATCGCGGGCAAGGGCTTCTCCACGCTGTTCCTCGGACTTACGGTCCTCACGCTGCTCCTCGCCGCCTGGTACCACGTTCGCGAGCCGTACGAGGCGGGCAAGAAGCCCAACGGGAAGCGCGCCCGGATGCTCGCGCCGTCGCCGCTGACCGTCGCGGCCGGTGCCGTCGTCCTGTTCGAGGTGCTGTCGCTGCTGAAGGGCGCGGTCACGCAGTACCCCGGGTACTCCATCGCGAAGGCCAACATCGAATCGGTCACTGGCGGCACGTGTGCGCTCGCCGACGAGGTCCTCGTCGAAACCGACCCGACCGCCGCGCTGCTGCAGCCGCTCACCCCGGTCACCGACCAGAGCGGTGCGGGCGCGTTCGGCGCGACGTCCGCGGAGGGCTTCACCCCCAACGGCATCGCCGACGACCTCACCGCCGACTCCGAAAAGATCGCCACCGGCGGCGCCAACACCGTCGACACCGAAACCGACGAGACGACCACCGGCACCAGTTCCGGCACCGGCGGCGGCACCGAGGCCACCGCCGGAGTCAACGGCAGCACCGTGACGCTGCCGTTCGGCCTGGACCCCGCCCGGACACCCGTCCTCGGTAGCTACCAGCAGGGCGGGGAGCAGAAACCCGCCTCCCTCACCACCGGCTGGTACGGGTTGCCCGGCCGCAGCGACGACGCACCGATCCTCACCGTCTCGGCGGCCGGACGCATCCGGTCGGTCGACGCGGACGGCGTCGTCACCCCCGGTCAGAGTCTGAAGGTCGAGTACGGGGTGACCGGCCCGGACGGGTCCGTCACCGCGCTCGGCACCGTCGACCCGATCGACATCGGACCGTCGCCGTCGTGGCGCAACCTGCGGGTGCCGCTCGATCAGCTCCCCGCCGAGGCCAACACGGTCCGGCTGGTTGCGGACGACCCGGACACCGACCCCGGCCAGTGGCTGGCGGTCACCCCGCCGCGGGTGCCGAAGATGCAGACGCTGCAGACCGTCGTCGGGTCCAGCGACCCCGTGCTCCTCGACTGGGCCGTCGGGCTCGCGTTCCCCTGCCAGCGCCCGTTCGACCACCGGTACGGGGTCGCCGAGGTCCCGCAGTGGCGTGTCCTGCCCGACCGCATCGGCGCGGAGTCCACGAATGCCTGGCAGGACAAGTTCGGCGGCGGACCGCTCGGCTGGACCGACCAGTTGCTGTCGGCGAGCACCCTGGCGACCTACCTGTCGAACGACTGGGACCGCGACTGGGGTTCGCTCGAGCGGTACACGCCGCTGGACGAGTCGGCGACGCCCGCCCAGGTCGAATCCGAACAGGTGACCAGGTCGGGCACGTGGTCGGCCGGACCGGTGCGCTACTACTAGAAGCGCCCTACCCTCTGGTAGGCGGCAATATGCCTCCTCAGGTTCCTGACATACCATCGACAACCGTGCCCGATGCTCTGACAACTACCGTCTCCGATCCCGAAGCCTCTTCGCCGCCTGCTCGCCAGGACCGGCGGAGTGAGTACCGGACCGCTCGTCTGATCGCCATCGTCACCGGCCTCATCGGGTTCGTGCTGGCAGTGGCCACGCCGTTCATGCCGGTGCAGCAGACGACCGCAGCGGTGAACTGGCCGGAGAACGGCGTCGTCGGCGACCTCGAGGCACCGCTGGTGTCGCAGGTCCCGATCGACCTGGCGGCGACGATCCCGTGTTCGGCGGTGGCCGGGCTGCCCGCGCAGGGCGGGATCCTGCTGGCCACGGCGCCCGCGCAGGGCGAGGGTGCAGCGCTGAACGCGATGTTCGTGCGGGTGTCGGACAAGTCCGTGGACGTGCTCGACCGCAACGTCACCATCGCGACGGCGCCGCGCGCGCAGGTGCAGTCGGCCGCCTGCAGCGAGATCCGCATCACATCGAACATCGACGCGACGTCCGCCGAGTTCGGGGGCCTGACGACCCCGACCGGCGACCCGATCGCCGGTTCCCTCACCGGCGACCTCCGTCCCCAGGTGGTGGGCGTGTTCAGCGACCTCCGCGACGGGGCGGCGCCTGCCGGTCTGTCGTTCACGATGAACGTGGACTCCCGGTTCTCGTCGAGCCCCACGCTGATCAAGCTGGTCGCGATGATCGTGGCCCTCCTCGCCACGGCGATCGCCCTGGTCGCCCTCGGCCGCCTCGACGGCACGGACGGGCGTGGGCACCGCAACTTCCTGCCGTCGCACTGGTGGAAGTTCACCGGCCTCGACACGATCGTCGTGGGCACGCTGGTGCTGTGGCACTTCATCGGCGCGAACACGTCCGACGACGGCTACCTGCTCACCATGGCCCGGGTCTCCGACCACGCCGGCTACATGGCCAACTACTTCCGCTGGTTCGGTGTCCCCGAGGCGCCGTTCGGCTGGTATTACGACGTCCTCGCGGCGATGGCCAAGATCTCGACGGCCAGCCCGTTCATGCGACTGCCCGCCCTCATCGCCGGGATCCTGTGCTGGATGGTGATCAGCCGGGAGGTCGCTCCGCGCCTCGGCCGGTCGGTCCGGCGCAACAAGGTGGCGCTGTGGACCGGCGGACTCGTGTTCCTCGCGTTCTGGCTGCCCTACAACAACGGTCTGCGGCCCGAGCCCATCGTTGCGCTCGGCGCCCTGCTCACGTGGTGCTCCATCGAGCGTTCCATCGCGACCGGACGTCTCCTCCCCGCGGCCGTCGCCGTCCTGATCGGCGCATTCACTCTCGCGGCCGCTCCGACGGGTCTGATGTGTGTGGCCGCACTGCTCGCCGGCGCCCGTCCGCTCGTCCGGATCATCGTCAAACGTCACCGCCAGGTGGGGACTCTGCCGCTGCTCGCGCCGATCGCGGCGGCGGGCACGATCGTCCTCGTGGTCGTGTTCGCCGACCAGACCGTGGCCGCGGTGATGGAGGCCACCCGGGTCCGTACCCTGATCGGCCCGAACCTCGAGTGGTACAAGGACTTCCTGCGCTACTACTACCTGTTCGTCCCGACCGTCGACGGTTCCGTGGCCCGCCGCTTCGCGTTCCTGACGATGATCCTGTGTCTGCTGACGACGCTGTTCATCCTGTTGCGCCGCAAGCGGATTCCGGGTGCCGCCACCGGACCGTCGTGGCGCCTGCTCGGTGTCGTGTTCGGCACGATCTTCTTCATGATGTTCAACCCCACCAAGTGGACCCACCACTTCGGGGCGTACGCGGGCATCGCCGGTTCGCTGGCCGCACTCACCGCCGTCGCGGTGTCGGCGTCCGCGCTGCGCTCGCGCCGCAACCGGACGATCTTCCTGGCCGGACTGCTGCTCATGCTGGCGTTGACGTTCGCGGGCATCAACGGTTACTGGTACGTCTCGAGCTACGGCGTGCCGTGGTTCGACAAGACCGTCTCCATCGGCGGCCGCCAGTCCAACACGTTCTTCCTCGTCCTGTTCGGGCTGGCCGTCGCCCTGGCCGCCTGGCAGTACCTGCGTGAGGGATTCGCCGCACCACCTGTCCGCGCGAACACCGAGAAGGGCAGGCGGATCAGGAAATTCGCGGCCGCCCCGCTCACCGTCATCGCAGGCATCATGGTGCTGTTCGAAGTCCTCTCCCTACTCAAGGGCGCCGTCTCCCAGTACCCGGCGTACTCGCTCGCCCGCTCCAACTTCGACTCCCTCACCGGGCAGACGTGCGGTCTCGCCGAGGACGTCCTCGTCGAGGGCGACACCAACGGCGGAAACCTCACGCCCATCAACGATCCCGCGCAGCCGCTCGCGAACCCCGCCGACCCGCTCGGCGGAGCGAACCCAGTCGGCTTCTCCCCCAACGGGGTTCCGTCCGACCTGACCGCCGACTACGTCGAGGTCAAGCAAGGCATGGGCAACACCGACAACCAGAGCGTCGGCCCCAGCTTCGAGACCGGATCGAGCGCCGGAACCTCCGGCGGCACCGGCAATGTCGGCGTCAACGGCAGCACCGCCAAGCTGCCGTTCGGGCTCAACCCGGCCACGACACCCGTCATGGGCAGCTACCAGGAAGGCGTGCAGGAACCGGCGACGCTGTCGTCCAGCTGGTACGCCCTCCCCGAGCGCAGCGACGACACCCCGCTGATCGTCATGTCCGCGGCGGGCCGCATCTGGTCGGTCGACCCGACCGGCGCCCTCACGTACGGGCAGTCGCTGCTGCTGGAATACGGCAAGCGTCAGCCCGACGGCACCGTCCAGGCCCAGGGCACCTACCTGCCCAAGGACATCGGGCCCGCGCCGTCGTGGCGCAACCTGCGCGTGCCGATCAGCGAACTGTCCCCCGACGCCGACTCCGTGCGAATCGTCGCCAACGACCCCAACCTCACAGGCGACCAGTGGCTGGCGTTCACCCCGCCGCGGGTTCCGAAGCTCGAGACCCTCAACTCGACGATCGGCAGCTCGCAGCCCGTGCTGCTGGACTGGGCCGTCGGACTGCAGTTCCCGTGCCAGCGCCCGTTCGACCACCAGTACGGTGTCGCGGAGATGCCGAACTACCGCATCCTCCCCGACCGCCCGCTGGCCGTCAGCTCCACCGACACCTGGCAGTCCGCGGAGAACGGTGGCCCGCTCGGCTTCACCGAACTGCTCGCCAGCGCCACCGCCATCCCCACGTACATGCGGGACGACTGGGGACGCGACTGGGGCTCCCTGGAGCGCTTCGACCGGTACTACCCGGACGCCACCGCGGCCACCGTCGACACCGAGACCGCCACCCGGTCCGGGCTGTGGAAGCCGGGCACCCTGCGGGTGTACCCCACCCCGTAGCGGGCCCGGGGGCGGAGTTGTCCACAACCTTCCGTCCATCCACAGGCCAATTTTCGACCTGGGCTTTTCGGCGGCGGGCCGCTGCGCCCGGGGCAGGCTCGGACCCATGCGAAGTGAAAACTGGGCCGACGACCTCCCCGGGACAGCCGCTGCCGGTCGCGACGGAGTGGTCCGCGTTGCTGCCCTGGAGCGGCTGGGCGTCGCGAGGGGCACCATCGCCGCACGCTGCCGCGACGGTGGTCCCTGGCAGCGGATCCTCCCCGGCGTCGTCCTCCTGCACGACGGGCCACCGACGACGCTGCAGCGCAACCTGGCGGCGCTCGAATACGGCGGCCCGGACGCGCTCCTGTCGGGGCACGCCGCGCTGGCCGCGTTCGGCTACCCGGCGTCGTCGCCGCGGAACGACGTGCTGCTGCTCATCCCGTCCACCCGGCATCGCCGGGACTGGTCGTACGTGAAGGTCGAGCGGACGCGGCACCTGCCCGCACCCGTCCACCGCGGGCTTCTGCGCCTCGCTCCGCCGCCGCGCTCACTCATGGACGCCGGACGTCGCACGCTCACGGCCGAGGCCTGTCACGCGCTCCTGGCGGAGGGAATCCGGCGCGGCGACGTGACGGTAGACGAACTGGTCCGCGAACTCGCACACGGCAGCGACCGCGGAAACCACCTGCCCCGGGCTGTCCTGCGTGAACTGACCGAAGACGCGCATTCCGTCGCCCGGGTCCACGCGCAGAATCTGTATGCGACGAGCGGGCTTCCGCCGATGCGGCACGACGTCGACGTGCTGTCCGCGGCCGGGCTGTGGGTCGCCCGACCCGACGGCTGGCTGGACGACGTCGCCGTCGCCTGGGAGATCGACTCGCCGAAGTACCACTTCTCGCCCGAACTGCACGAGGCGACGCGGACGCGGCGGGCCCGGATGCAGCGTGAGGGAATCGTCGTCGTGACGCACCCGCCGGAGCAGATCCGGACCGACCCGTCGACCGTTCTCGCCGATCTGCGCACCGCGTACACGCTGGCCGCGTCGCGTCCCCGGCCGCCGGTGTCCGGGCACACCGACACGCACCTGCGGTCGGCCTGACCGCCGACTGCAGGTGCGGACACGAACTACAGCGGCATCGAACTACAGCGGCATCAGGTCGTGCTTGCGCGGATTGCGCTGCACCGTCTTGTCGCGCAGCATCGTCAGCGCCTTGCGGATCTCGAGCCGGGTGGTGGCGGGCTCGATGACGGCGTCGATGTATCCGCGCTCCGCAGCGATGTACGGCGTCGCAATGTTCTCGTTGTAGAAGTTGATCAACTGCCGGCGGACGGCGGGCGCGTTCTCGCCCGCGGCCTCGATCTGCCTGCGACCGATGAGGTCGACAGCGCCCTCGGCGCCCATCACCGCGATGCGGGCGGTCGGCCACGCGAAGTTGATGTCGGCGCCCAACTGCTTCGAGCCCATGACGGCGTAGGCGCCGCCGTAGGCCTTGCGGATCACGACAGTCACCTTCGGCACCGTCGCCGTCACGAACGCGAAGATGAACCGGCCACCGCGCTTGATGACACCGATCCGCTCCTGCTCGAGCCCCGGAAGGAATCCCGGAGTGTCGACCGCGAACACCAGCGGGATGTCGAAGGCATCACAGATGCGGATGAAATGCGCGGCCTTGTCCGATGCCTGCGCGTCCAGCGCACCCGCCGCCACCAGCGGCTGGTTCGCGATCACGCCGACCGTACGGCCGTCGACGCGGGCGAAGCCGGTGATGATGTTCAGCGCCACCTGCCCGCCGATCTCGTGGAACTCGCCGTCGTCGAAGATCCGCAACAGGATGTCGTGCATGTCGTAGCCGGCGTTGTCGGCGTCCGGGATGAACGTGTCCAAGTCGCGGTCGGAGTCCGTGATCTCCGGCTCGAGACCCGGATTGACGACCGGCGGCTTCTCCATGCAACTCGACGGCAGGAAGCTGAGGTACTTGCGCACCCACTCGAACGCGGCCTTCTCGTCGGGCGCCACGTGATGCAGGTTGCCGTACTGGGCCTGGTTCCGGGCACCACCGAGTTCGTCGAGGCTGACGTCCTCGCCGGTGATCTTCCGAACCACCTCGGGCCCGGTGACGAACATGTACGACTCCTCGGTGGCCACCAGCACGTCGGTGTTGATCGGCGCGTACACCGCACCGCCCGCGCACTTGCCGAGAATCATCGAGATCTGCGGGCACATGCCCGACAGCGGTTCCTGCCGACGGCCCAGCTCCGCGTACCAGGCGAGCGACGTCACCGCGTCCTGCACGCGGGCTCCACCGGAGTCGTTGATGCCGACACACGGGCAGCCGATCTTCGCGGCGAACTCCATGATCGCGGCGACCTTGCGGCCGAACATCTCGCCGACCGAACCACCGAACACGGTCTGATCGTGCGAGAACACCGCAACCGGACGTCCCTCGACGGTCCCGTGGCCGGTGACGACGCCGTCGCTGTACAGCGCGTTCGGGTCACCGGGCTGGCGCATCAGACCGCCGACCTCGATGAAACTTCCCGGGTCGAGCAGCATGTCGATGCGTTCGCGCGCGCTCGGAATGCCCTTCTTCGCGCGTTTGGCAATAGCCTGCTCGCCCGCGGGTTCCTTCGCCGTTTCCAGCTTTTCGCGCAGTTCGGCAAGCTTTTCTGCGGTCGTGGTGGTCACTGATGCGCTCCGGTTCCGGCGGCCTGGATCGCCGCCAGCTTCTTGGTGAGGTCGGCACCGACCTTCGCGATGTACGGCTCGTCGACGATCTGGATGTGATCGCCGCCCACGTGAATGATCTCCAGGTTCTTCACCGCGTCGCCCCAGCCGCCGTCCGGCTTCCGGGTCTTGAACGCGGGCTCCAGGTTCATCACGTCGTCGTGGTAGCGGTCGGCCATGTACAGGACGACGTCGCCGTCGTACTGCTCGAGTTCGGCGGTCTGGATGGCCCGGTTGTCGAGCCACGACGTGCGCTGGTGCTCGATGATTCCGCCCGGAATCTTGGTGCCACTCAGCTTGAGCAGTTCCGTCAGGATCTTGATCTGCTCTTCGTCGCTCTCCGCCGCCGCGAGCTTGTCGTACGGCAGCGGGTAGTCCACGTTGTACGTCTTCTTCGCGAACGCCGCGTACCGCTGCCAGCGCTTACGGATCTCGTCGGGAGTGTCCTCGACCTTCTCCCCGGCCATGACCGTGTCGATCAGGCCGACGATCCGGACGTCCGCGCCCGACTCGCGCAGCAGCTTCGCCACCGCGTACGCCAGCACACCGCCCAGCGACCAGCCGTACAGCACGTACGGTCCGTCGCCCTGGATCTCGCGGATGAGCGGCAGGTACTCCGCCGCCCGCACGTCGATCGGACCCTCGGTGCGCTCGAACCCGTACATCGGCGTGCCCTCGGGCAGACGCTTCAGCAGCGGCTCGTACGCGACCGTCGACCCACCGGCCGGGTGGAACACGAACACGGGGACGGCGTCGGATCCCTCCGGGCGAGCCCGCAGCGCGCGGACGAGCCCGTCGATCTTGCCGGAATCCTCGAGGAAGCCGCGCACCACATTGGCCAGTTCCTCGATGGTGGTGGAATCGAGGACGTCGTCGAACGTGATCTCACCGTTCGCGCGCTCCGACAACCGGGCCGCCAGCTTCTCCGCCGTGTCGTCGTTCAGGATCGGCAGCGTGTTGAAGATGCCCTTGGCGGACTCGCCGGTGACGACGGCCCACGTGGCGAACGTCAGACGCTCGGCGGCGTCACGCGGCGGCACGTCGGTGCCGGTCGCCTCGGCGAACGCTTCCTTGCTTTCCACGGCGGCTTCCTCGGGCGCAGCCTGCGGGACATCGGGAGCAGCCTCCGGCTGCGGCACCGGGGTGGCCGCGATGATCGCCTCGGCCTCCGCCTCCACGGACGTGTCCTCGGCGTCGAGCGGAGCCGCGGCCTCCGAAGCTTCTGCAGCCTCCGCGGCCTCCGCCTCACGGTCGGCCTCCGCGGCCTCCTCCGCTTCCTTCTCGGCCTTCTGCTTGTCCGCGAGCGCCTGCACCTCTTCGCGGTTCTCGACCGCGTAGCGCAGGTACTTGCCGACCTCCATCAGGTTCGCGTCGCGGACCGCCTGCAGCTGCAGCTGCGGGATGTCGAACTCGTACTCGACGCGGTTCTTGATGCGGACGGCCATCAGCGAATCGAGGCCCAGCTCGATCAGCGGGATCTCGGCGGGCAGGTCCTCGGGGGCGTAACCCATGGACTCGGCGACGATCAGCGCGAGACGGTCTTCGAGCGTCTGCGATCCGTTCGGGTCCCACTTCTCGCCGATGTCCTCGACGACCTCGGGCAGCTCCTCCACCGGCGACGCCGCCTGCACCGGCGCCGCGACTACGGGCTCGGGAAGTGCGTCCCCGGACGTGACGGCGGCGTCGAACAGCAGCGTAAAACTCGCACCGCTCTTCGCGTGCACCTGCAGCGACGCGCCACCCGGATGCGGGTTGAGCGTGGTGGTGAGCGTTCCCTCGGCGGGCGCGTGCGCGTGCAGGACGGACGCGGCGAGCGTCACGTCCGACAGCACCTGCGACGCGGCGGCGGTGACCAGTGTGGGCAGGTCGGTGACCGCGCCGGCCTGGACCTCCCACACGTGGCGGCCGTCGGGCAGCGACACGTGCGCACCCGGGACCCGGGTGTTGCCACTCGAGTCGATCCGGGTCTCCACCCAGTACGGCTTGCGGATCCACGCGGTGCGCGGAACGGCCGCGAAATCGCCCTCGGGGAGCAGCGAGGACAGGTCGACGGCGTGCCCGTGGACGTACAGCTGGGCGAGCGCGGCGAGGACACCGAGCGGCTCGTCCTCCTTGCGCTTGAGCGTCTGGATGAGCTGCATGTCGTGCAGGCCGGCGTCGAACGCGGTGGCGGCCACGGACATCAGGGCCACCGGGTTGGGTGCCAGCTCCACGAACGTCGTGTGCCCGCTGCCGACGGCGAGGCGGACGGCGTTGGTGAAGTACACGCTGTGGCGCAAACCCTTGGTCCAGTACTCCTCGCGGTGGATCGGCTCGTGGCCTGCGCGGTAGTAGGTGTCCTGGTCGACGGACGAGTACACGCCCAGCTTCAGCTTGGTCGGCTCGATGCCCGCCAGTTCCGCGGCCAGTTCGCCCAGTAGCGGGTCGACCTGCGAGGTGTGGCTGGCGCCCTTCGTCTTGAGAACGCGGGCCATCTTCTCCTCGCCCTCGGCCCGCGCGACGATGGCGTTGACCTCGGGCTCGGGGCCGCCGATGACGGTGTGCGTCGGGGCCGCGTACACGCAGACCTCGAGGTGCGGGAAATCGGTGAGCACGGTCTCGATCTCGGAGGCGCTGTACTCGACGAGCGCCATCAGGCGGATGTCGTCGCCCTCGAGCGTGGCCTCGGCCTCACCCATGAGGCGGGACCGGGCGCAGATCACCCGGACCGCGTCCTCGAGCGGCAGGCCACCCGAGATGTACGCGGCGGCAGCCTCGCCCATGGAGTGGCCGACGACGGCCTCGGGCTCGGCGCCGTGGTGACGCAGCAGCGCCGCCAGACCGATCTGGATGGTGAAGATGCCGACCTGCGAGGTCTCGACGTCGTAGTCGATCGCGTCGTCGAGGAACTTCTCCTTCATGGAGTAGCCGGCCTCGTCCTCGATCAGCGCGTCGACCTCGTCGATGGCCGCGGCGAACACCGGGTTCTCCAGGTACAGCTGCTTGGCCATCTTGCGGTGCTGCGAACCGAAGCCCGACAGAACCCAGACGGCGCCCTTCGACGACGGCGAATCCGCGGTGAACACACCCTGCCCGGGCTTGCCTGCGGCGACGGCGCGCAGACCGGTGACGGCCTCGGACGTGGTCTTCGCCAGGACGACGGCACGCGAGCGACCGTGGTTGCGGCGCGCGAGAGCGCGGGCGACGTCGGCGAGCGGGGTGGTGCTGCCCTCTTCCGTTTCCAGCCAGTCGGCCAGATCCGCGGCGGCCCGGCGGCGACGCGACGGCAGCGCACCGGACACCGCGAGGACGACCGTCGGCTCGGTCTCGGCCACCGTCACCTCGGCGGGGGCGACCGTGTCGGCGGGCTCGGCGGTGTCGTCGACGGCAGGCCCGGTGTATTCGCGCACCACGACGTGGGCGTTGGTGCCACCGAACCCGAATCCGGACACACCGGCGACGGCCGTACCCGTGTAGCGCGGCCACGCCGCACCCTCGGGAATGACCTGCAGGTGCGCCTTGTCGAACGCGATGTACGGGTTGGGTCCGGCGAAGTTCAGCGTCGGGGGAAGCGTGTCTTCCCGCATCGACAGCACGACCTTGATCAGACCCGCGGCGCCCGCGGCGGCCTCGAGGTGACCGAAGTTGGTCTTGGCCGAGCCGAGCAGCGCGGGCTTGTCGTCGGCGCGTCCACGACCGACGACGCGTCCGAGCGCGTCCGCCTCGATGGGATCGCCGAGGATGGTGCCGGTGCCGTGCGCCTCGATGTAGTCGACGCCGGCCGGGTTGATGCCCGCGTCCCGGTAGGCGTGCCGCAGGACGTCGGCCTGCGCGTCCGGGTTCGGGGCGGCGAGACCGTTGGACCGGCCGTCCTGGTTGACGGCGCTACCCGCGATGACGGCGAAGATCTCGTCGCCGTCGCGCTCGGCGTCCTCGAGACGCTTGAGGACGACGAGACCGCCGCCCTCCGCGCGAATCATGCCGTCGGCGTCGGCGGAGAACGCCTTGATGCGGCCGTTGGGGGCCATCACACCCAGCTGGTCGAAGCCCAGCGTGGCGGGCGGCGCCACGAGCATGTTGACGCCGCCGGCGAGCGCGAGATCCGACTCACCGGACCGCAGCGAGCGCACCGCCTGGTGCACCGCGACGAGCGAGGACGAGCAGGCCGTGTCGAGGGCGATGGACGGTCCGCGGAAGTCGTAGAAGTACGAGACCCGGTTGGCGACGATGGACGTCGACGTGCCGGTCAGCGCGTACGGGTGCGCGTGGACGGGGTCGCTGACGGCGAGCAACTGGTAGTCGTTGGCCGAGCTGCCGATGAACACACCGACCTGCTCACCCTTGAGGTCGCTGGCCGGGATGCGGGCGTGCTCGAGGGCCTCCCACGTCAGTTCCATCGCGAGACGCTGCTGCGGGTCGACGTTCGCGACCTCCAGCGGGGACATCGCGAAGAACTCCGCGTCGAACGTCTTCACGTCGTCCAGGTAACCGCCCTGCGTGTTGGCCTTCTCGACGGCGGCCTTGATCTGCGGGTCGGAGGTGAACTCCTCCCAGCGGCCCGCGGGCAGGTCGGAGACGCCGTCGCGGCCCTCCGCGAGCATCTGCCACATCTCGGCGGGAGTCTTGCCCGCGCCGGGGAAGCGTGAGGCCAGGCCCACGATCGCGATGTCGTGCGCGTCCGACGTCGGCGCCGACGCGTAGTACGCGGCGTCGGCCGAGTCGTCGGGCTGCTCGGGTTCGCCCTCGATGATGCGGGTGGCCAGCGACGCGATGGTGGGGTGCTGGTAGGCGACCGTCGCGGTGAGCGTGACTCCGACCAGTTCCTCGATCTCGCCGCTGAGTGCGACGGCGTCGCGGGACGACAGACCGAACTCCTCCATCGGGCGGTCGTCGGTGATCTGACCGACCGGTTGCCCGGTTGCGTCGGCAATCCAGTTGCGCAGCCAGTCACGCAGCTGCGCGACCGTCATGTCACCCGTGCTGGTCCGGTCATCATCTTTTTCAGCCATCAACTCACCAAGCTACCCGTCAGGAAGTGGACTATTCGGAAACGCTGTCGGGGAACGCCGTCTGCGTGTATCCGCCGCGCAGGGTCCCCTCGATGTAGCTCGCCTTGCACGCGCGGCGGGCGATCTTGCCGCTCGACGTGCGAGGAATCGAGCCCGCGGGCACCAGCAGGATGTCACGCGCCGTGACCCCGTGCCTGGTCGACAACGCGGCCCGCACCGTGTCGGCGACGGGCTGCGGGTCGGCCTTGCCGGCACCCGGTGCGCGCTCGGCGACGATCACCAGCTGCTCCGAGGAGTCGTCCGCGTCGTAGTTCAGACCCGAGTGCGAGTTCTCGAACACGACGGCGGGCAGCTGGTTGGCCGGGACGGCGAACGCGGCCACGAAGCCGGGGCGCAGCGCGGTGCTGGCCTCCTGCGCCGAGAACTCCAGGTCCTGCGGGTAGTGGTTGCGGCCGTCGACGATCACGAGGTCCTTGACGCGGCCCGTGATGAACAGCTCGCCGTCGATGTAGACGCCGTAGTCGCCGGTGCGCATCCAGTTGGCGTCCTCGGACGTACCCTCCGCGTGGCTGCCCTCGGCGAGCCGGTTGGTGAGCTTGTTGTGGAACGTCTCTGCGGTCTCGTCGGTGCGTCCCCAGTAGCCGATGCCGATGTTCTCGCCGTGCAGCCAGATCTCACCGACGCGGTCGTCGGGCTGCTCGATGCGCGACTCGGGGTCGACGATGGCCGCCCACTGGCTGCGCGCGACGTAACCGCAGGACACCTGCGGGATGGCGTTCTCGGCGTCCTGGTCCACCTTCACGACGCGACCGGCGTTGAGCTCGTCGCGATCGACGTAGATGACGCGGGCCTCGTCCGAGTGCCGGGTGGAGGACACGAACAGCGTGGCCTCGGCCATGCCGTACGAGGGCTTGATCGCCGTCTTCGGCAGGCCGTACGGCGCGAACGCCTCGTTGAACTTGCGCATCGACGACGTGGTGACCGGCTCGCTGCCGTTGATGAGGCCGATCACGTTGCTCAGGTCGAGGCTCTCGCCGCTCTTCGGCAGGCCGCGGGCGGCCGCGTGCTCGAACGCGAAGTTGGGTGCGGCCGCGAACGTGCCCGCACCGTCCGACACCGCGGCCAGTTCCTTGATCCACCGGTACGGCCGCTGCACGAACGCGCGCGGACTCATGATGGTGATGTACTTGCCGCCGAGGGCGGGCAGGATGACGGTCAGCAGCCCCATGTCGTGGAACAGCGGCAGCCAGGTGACGCCGCGCGAGTTCTCGTTGAGTTCGATGGAGTCGACCATCTGCAGCGCATTGGTGCCGACGGCGCGGTGCGTGATCTCCACACCGGCGGGCACCCGGGTCGAGCCGGACGTGTACTGCAGGTACGCGATGTCGTCGAGATCGATCTCGGGGCGCACCCAGGACTCGCCGACGCTGTCGGGGATGGCGTCGACGGCGATGATCCGGGGGCGCTCGGCGGCGGGGAGAGACCGGAAGAACTGTCGAACACCCGCGGCGGAGGAGGTGGCCGTGAGGATGGCGGCAGGCTTGCAGTCGCCGAGGACGGCGTGCAGACGGTCGGTGTGGCCGGGTTCGTCGGGGTCGAACAGCGGTACCGAAATCGCTCCGGCGTGGATGGCGGCGAAGAAGGAGATGACGTAGTCGAGACCCTGCGGCGCCAGGACCGCGACACGGTCGCCGGGTTTGGTGACCTGCTGGAGGCGAGCCGCGACGGCGCGCAGCCGGTGGCCGAACTGTTCCCAGGTCAGCTCCTGCGCTTCGCCGTCTCTGTCCCGCGAATAGTCGATGTAGCGGTATGCCAGCTCGTCCGAGTTCTCCCGGGTGTGCCGCTGGACGTAGTCGACCAGCGTGCTTCCCGAGTCGAGCCTGATGTGGCCCTTCTCGTCGATAAAATCATCGAACTTCGCGTTCATTCCATCTCCTCCGAAGCGATCACACAGGCATGCCACCGGCATGACTGCGCCCCAGACTTCCTTCGCCGAATCGGATCTTGTAAAACTCGTGGGAAACGACGTAACACGCCACTCACCCGAATAAGTTCATCGATTCCAAACCATCGATATGTTACAGATTGGCATCGCCGCCCTCGGTCCGCTGCGTCTACTCGCCCTTCAGTTGCGAGATGATCGGCGCGAACGCATCCATCTGTGTGGGGAACACACCGACGTAGGACATTGTCGTCTTTTCTCGCACCATACGGATCTGATCGGCGATCTCCTCGAAGCTGCCGATCGCCAGATACGGCGAGCTCAGGATGTCTTCGACGGACAGCTTCACGTCGGCCTCGATGTTGGGCGGAAAGCCCTGGTCGATGGCGGCGAGCGCCATCTCGGCGGTCTGCTCACGGTCGTCGGTGATGACGATGGTGGTGATCGTCCAGTTCAGTTCGATGTCGTCGAACCGGTCCCCGGCAGCTTCCCGGATCCGGTCGACGCGCTCCATCGTCTTCTCGAGCGTGACACCCGACAGGAGGAGCTTGCCTTCCTTGCTGGTCGGCGTCGCCACGGAGATGATGTCGGCGTACTTGGCGGCGAGCGCCAGCATCTTGGGTCCGCCGCCGCCGACCGCGATCGGGGGACGCGGCCCCTGCCGCGGTCGCGGGCTGCCCGTCAGACCCTTGATCTGGTAGTACTTGCCGTCGAAGTTGCACTCCTGACCGCGCAGCAGCACGTCGAGAATCTGCAGGGTCTCCTCGAGCTTGGCGATCCGGACGCCCGGGCGCTCGTAGTCGATGCCGCCCTTGTCGAACTCTTCCTTCATCCAGCCCGCGCCGATGCCGAGTTCGAGGCGGCCACCCGACAGCACGTCGATGGTGGCGGCGTCCTTGGCGAGGATCGCCGGATGCCGGAAGCCGTTGGCGAGGACCGCGGTGCCGAGGCGGATCTTGTCCGTCGCGATCGCGAGCGCGCCCAGCGCGGCGATCGGTCCGACCTGGTTACCCAGGTGGTCGGGGATCATGAAGCTGTCGAACCCGAGTTCCTCGGCCTTCTGCGCAAGCTTGACGAACCGACGCGCGCCGCCCTCGTCCGCGTTGCCCTCTCCGCCTGCGGCGAATCGGAACTTACGCAACGAGCTGGCGTCGGAACTCATGAATAGCTTCTCCTGTGGTGAAACGCCCCCGTTCAGGACGTGAACATCGGTGGGTCGGGCACGGGTGGTGCAGCAACAGTGCAGCACTCTACCGGTGCCGGGAAACGCACACTACCGGCGAGTACGCGTCGTGCCTATCTGTTTGGGACGATTCACGGCTCACCGACCACGGTGAACCCACCCGCCACAAAATCAACTGTGGGCCGGGGTCGGGGCGGCCTCTATCTTCTCGGCTGCCCATCCGGCGATCCACTGCGTGGCCGTCGTGCCGGAGTCGTCGACGACGTACGAGTTGTACATCGCGTGGACCGGGTTGTTGTTGTACTCGAGAAGACG
Source organism: Rhodococcus pseudokoreensis (assembly GCF_017068395.1). Lineage (NCBI taxonomy): Bacteria > Bacillati > Actinomycetota > Actinomycetes > Mycobacteriales > Nocardiaceae > Rhodococcus > Rhodococcus pseudokoreensis. Next base: position 3,858,404 of record NZ_CP070619.1, read on the forward strand.
CAACCCGCTGCCGATCCAGTTGCTCGGCTTCAGCGCCTGCGCCGGCGCGTCGCAGATCCCGTCCGTGGGGGCGCAGATCTCGACCGCTCGGTCGGCGAGTTCACCGAATCCGCCGGGCCGCTGACCGGTCATCGTGATTCCCGGGATCTGCAGACCGGCCAGGGACAGTTCGGCTCCGACACCGGCGACCGGCTGCCCGACGTTCGTCGCGGCGGCAGGGTCGCGTCGACCGTCGGCGATGAGCCCGACACCCAGCACCAGATCCGCCGGAACAGGACCGTCACCTGCACCGATACTCGAGGCGACGTCGCCGGCGATGACGGCGCCCTGAGAGAAGCCGGTGAGCAGGAAACTGGTCAGCGGGCACTCGGCGTGCCGGCGGATCAGGATGTCGTTGGTGGCCGCGGTGCCGGCGCCGCGGCTGTTGTTGTACGACTGCTGCCCGTCCGGCGGGAAGGCGACCGGGTTCGAGAACTGCGCGACGTACGGAACCGTGTACACGTCGGCGCGCGAGGACTCGAACTGCTGCTGCAGCGGCCGCGACACGTTCAGCATCAGCGATGCCGGGTTGGCCGTCGGGTTGTACGGGTCGTCGGTGGCGCTGGACTCCCACGTGCCCGGGACGACGACCACCTGGACGTCGGGGCAGCTCGCCGGCTGGGCATTGGGACGCTCGGGACCGGGCGGGGTCGGGATCGGTTTGGGCAGCCGCCCGGCGAGCAGATACCAGAGCGCGATCACTGCGACGAGAATCACCAGCAGGATCACGATCAGCACCAGCAGTTTGCGCAGGAGGCTGCTCTTCTTCTTCCGCGTTCCGCGCCCGGTCACCGACATCGGCGTCTACTTGCAGTAGGTCGCGTGGGCGACGTCCATGTAGGTCGTGGCGTTGGCCGTCGCCTGCTCCTGGGTCAGTTCCTTCCCCGCAGCGGACGCCTCGGTGCCGACCATCGCTGTGACGAACACCATCGTCTCGGGGTCGCTCTTGCCTTCGGCCTTGGCCTGGCAGATGAAGTCGGCGGTGCTCACGGCCATGGTGCCGTCGGCGGCGGGCTCGATGCCCTTGGCCTTCAGCGCGTCGAGGAACTTCTGGCCGTCGGCGCTGACCGGGACCTCGCTGGGGCCGGGGAAGTCGCCCGGAACTTCCTCGGGCTGCGCGGGCGGTGCGGTGGCCGCTTCGCCGGGGCTCGTCACCGGCGCGGAGGCCGAAGCGGACGCGCTCGCGCTGGGCGCGGCGGACGCCGAACTCTCGGCGGAACTGGACGCGGCCGCGGACGTCGTGGGCGCGCTGGTGGACGGGTTGGACGTCGCCGTGGAGTCGTCGCTACCGCACCCGACCAACAATCCGCTCGCTGCGACGGCGAGCGCGCCTACCGCGATCGACCGTCGGAAGGTGGTGCTGATACGTGAGTGCTGCGGCATCTATTTCCGTCCTTGCTTTCCAAGTCGTTGTCTCTCGACAGGGTACAGACGCAGTTCGGGCGGAAACCTGGTCCGCCGGACCCGGCCCCGCCCGCTGCGTGTGAGATTTCTAGTACGGTCCGGCCATCAGTGAATCTCGGCCTTGTTGTCGATCACTGTGACGAATCCGGTCTGGAAGTTCTGCTGGACGCCACCGGGAATGGCGAATTTGTCGCTGATCGGGAAGCCGAGACGGCCACCCTCGTAGCCTGCGCTCTTCCAGGCGTCGAAGATCGGCCCGTTCTCGACGGCCCAGGCGCCCGACAGCGGACTCCAGTAGATGTTGCCGCCCTCGAACTGGTTGAACCGGCCGCCGTCCTTGACGGGGATCTCGCTGGTCTTCGGGAATCCGAGCCAGCCGCCCTCGTAACCGAGTTCGGCGTACTTGCCCATGATCATTCCCTGCACGCGGTGGGTTCCGTTGGCGGGACTGAAGTACATGGCGCCGATCTCGAAGCCCTGCACCGCGCCGTCCTTGCCTGGCGTGGGAACTTCCTCGGCCACCGGGTATCCGAGCGGTCCGCTCTCCCAGCCCTGACGTGCCCACTCGTCACGGATCGCGCCGCGGACGGCATGCGCCCCGGTCTGCGGCGACCAGTAGACGGACCCGTGCTCGAAGTGGTTGAAGCGGCCGCGCCCGTCGGGGGTGGCCAGTTCGGGCGTCGTCGGGTAGCCGAGCGGCCCGCCGGGACCACCGGTCGCCTGGTAGACACCGCCGATTGCGCCGGCCACCGGTTGTGCGCCGGTGTCGGACTTGGCGAAGATCCGGCCGTTGCGGAAGTCCTGGACCGTTCCGCCCGCGAGGCTGTACTCGGGGGTCAGGCAGTCGCCGATCCACGGGTTCGCGCCTGCGACACCGGCGATGGACCCACCGGTGGTGCACACCGGCTTCTCGGGTTCGACATCGACGGCGCTCGCGAGCTGCGGCCACAGCTGGTGCAGTTCGAACTGCCAGTACGGCCACGAGTGCGTGCCGGACGGCCGGTAGTTGACCTGGGCGGGGATGCCCAGCTTGTTGAGTTTGGTCGCGAACGTCTGGGACGTCAGTCGCGAGAGGATCTCGAGCCCCATGCCCGCGTAATTGGTGCTGACGCCGGGGATTCCGGACGGCTGGTCGTATGGGCCCGTGGTGCCGCTGCCGCTGGAGATGTACAGGCTGACGCCCTTGAGCTTGTCGGCCAGCAGGTACGGGTCGTGTTCCTCCCACGCTGAACTGGTCGGCGGACCCCACATCGCGTCCGCGTCGAAACCGCCGGCGTCACTCATCGCGTATGCGACGGCCTGCGGCATGCCGAGCGCCGTGGTGGTGAGCATGCCCGACAGCGACGCGGCGAACTTGAAGAATCCCTGGTTGCGGGCCGCGAGGAACATCGCGGACGTGCCGCCCATCGACAGTCCGACGACGCCGCGTGTCTGCGTGGTGCGCCAGTCGCTTTCGAGGATCGGGGGCAGTTCCTTCGTGAGGAACGTCTCCCACTGGTAGTTCTGGCCGTTGTCCTGGGCCACCCAGTCGGAGTAGAAGCTGGACTGGCCGCCGACCGGGAGGACGACGTTGATGTTCTTGTCCGCGAAGAACGATTCGGCGTCGGTCTCGAGCGTCCAGCCGTTTTCGTTGTCCTGCGCGCGGAGGCCGTCGAGCATGTAGACGGACGGGAACTTCTCCGTCGGCTTCGAGTTCCAGTCCCGCGCCAGCAGCATCTGCACCTGGATCGGCACACCCATCGACGGAGAGTTGATCCAGATCGCCACGCGACGGTCGGTGAGCCAGTCGACGTGATGGATCGTCGCGCCGCCCGGGGCCTGAGTGGCCACCGGAGCCTGCGCGGCGACGGGCGCAGCCGAGACGGTGGCGGTCTGGGTGAACCCGACCGCCACCGGCACCACGAGCACAGCGGCAAGCGAGGCGAGCGCGCGCCTTCGAACGTTTCCGGTCGACGAACGCTGACGTTCTGCCCTGAACAGGCCTACTCGCATGACGTTCACTCTCTCTCTGCGCGTCGAGGCCAACACGGAGCACGGCCTCGCGTTCCGGTTCTTTCTACACGCAAACAACAGACGAGTGGGAGTGCCGCGCTGTTACAGCTGGTGCAATTGTTACTTGCGAGCTACCCGATCGTGTTGCCGAGGTCGCCTGCCAGATCGTGGATCTGCTGCTGCCAGTAGCGCCACGTGTGGATGCCGCGCGGCGGGAAGCTGTAGGTGACGTTCTGCGCGCCGAGGGTCGCCATCTTGACCTGGAAGGCACGGGTGTTCGCCAGCGACAGCGCCTCGAGGCTCGCACCGGTGGTCGCGTTGAACACGTCCATGGGTCCGGTCGGTGCGGCTCCGCCGGGGGCGGGGATGCCGTTGGCGGCCGACACCCACAGGCGGGTGTTGTTGTCGCGAAGCTTGTTCGCGAAGACGAACGGGTCGTTGCGCAGCCACGCCGGGTTCCACGGCGGGCCCCACATGGCGTCGACGTTGTAGCGGCCGGCGTCGAGCATCGCGATACGGATCGCCTCACGCATGCCGGGAGCCGAGATGTTCAGGTACCCGGACAGCGAGCCCGCGTAGTTGAACTGCTCCGGGTGGTATGCGGCGAGCGTCAGGGCGGCGCTGCCACCCATCGACAGGCCGATGACGCCGTTGCGGGTGGACTGGAAGCCGAGGCGGTTCGCCAGTGCGTCGCGCAGTTCCTCGGTGAGGAACGTCTCCCACTTGTACGGGGTCTTCTGCCCGTTGAGGTTCGAGTTCGACAACCAGTCGGAGTAGAAGCTGGACTGCCCGCCGACCGGCTGGACGACGTTGATGTTCTGCGAGGCGAGGAACGGGCCCGCGTCGGTGTTGACTTCCCAGCCGCTCAGGTCGTCCTGCGCGCGCAGACCGTCGAGCAGGTAGACGACACGGTTGGTGTTGCCGTCAGCGGCCCGCCAGATGCGGCTCTTGATCGGACCCATGGAGGAGTCGACCCAGAAGTCCTGCGCTGCGGGGTCGAAGGCTGCGGATGCGGTTGCGCCGCCGCCCACCATGGTCACGCCCAGTGGCAGTGCGACCGCCAGAGCAATTGCGGCGGCGGTACGCCTGGCCCATCCGCTTGTTCTCGTCGAACCCCCAACTCGCATGAACTCGTCTTCCCTCCGCTTGATGCGTCTCGCGCCGCGGCCGCGGCAACCTCTTGATAACTCTCGTGAAAATCTCACGTACAGACGCCACCCGCGCAGCGCTCGCTGCGCGGGTGGCGTCTCGACGGGATCACCTTACTGACAAAAGGACCCGTTGTGCACTCCCGGGGGGAACGGATTCCGAGGTTTTCCTCTCACCGCCCGATCCGGGACCGTGCACTTCAGAACGCACGAGCGCCGCCCCGCCGGTGAGGCGGGGCGGCATTCGCCACGAACGTGGTGGCGTCTAGATCACCAGGCGCCGAGCGTGTCCAGGATCTGGCCGCGAGCCTTCCACAGCTCCGAACCCCAGTACGGCCACGAGTGCGTGCCGTTGGCGGGGAAGTCGAACGTGGCCGGCACACCGAGGCTGGCCAGGCGCACCTGGAAGGCGCGGGTGTTGGCCAGGGCGAGGGCCTCGAGGCCCATGCCGTTCGCGGTGTTGTAGTAGTCGATCGGCGCACGCGGGTGGTCGAATTCACCGGGCAGACCGCTGGCAGCCGAGATGAACATCGACAGGCCCTGCAGCCGTGGGGCGAACACGAACGGGTCGTTGCGCAGCCACGCCGGGTTCCACGGCGGGCCCCACATCGAGTCGACGTTGAAGCGGCCGGCGTCGAGCATCGCGACGCGGATCGCCTCACGCATGCCGGGAGCCGAGATGTTCAGGTAGCCGGACAGCGAACCGGCGAACTTGAACTGGTCGCGGTGGTACGCGGCGAGCGTCAGAGCGGCGCTGCCACCCATCGACAGGCCGAGGACGGCGTTGTTGGTGCGCGAGACACCGTAATTGGCGAGGAAGTCGGGCAGTTCCTGGGTCAGGAACGTCTCCCACTTGTAGGTGACGGGCTGACCGTTGAAGTTGCTCGCCGAGTACCAGTCCGAGTAGAAGCTGGACTCGCCGCCGACAGGCATGACGAGCGTCACGTTGTCGTTGCGGTACTGGTCGAACGCGTTGGTCTCGAAACTCCATGCGTTGCGGTCGTTGCGGGCGCGCAGTCCGTCGAGCAGGTACAGCGCGGAGCTACCGCCGCGGGCCGCCCACTGGACCTGGACCTTGATCGGTCCCATGGAAGAGGGAACCCACAGTTCCTCGTAGCCACCGGCCGGCGCGGTCTTGGCGGGCCCCGCGTGCGTCGGTGCTGCTGCAGCAACGGCTCCACCAGCGATTCCTGCGCCTACAGGCAGTACCAGTGCGACGGCACCGATGGCCATCGCACGCTGCTTGAGGCGCTGAGACAACCTCGGTCTGGCAAAACGCATGAATACTGCTCACTCTCTTCGTCTGCGGACTCCGCCAACTGGGCGGCTCCGGCGGATTCCGTCGGGGAACAGGCGACCTGCCGGCCCCGGCACGAGGCCGGGTCGGCAGCGGACCTCTTCCAAGTCACACTGCGCTTGGTGGACTGTATGTCACACGAACTTCCCTGACAAACGCTCGCGGAGCGCTTTTCGGGGAACTTCCAGACCACCGTCACGATGACTCATCATCGACGTACATCGTCGCCGACAGTTCCAGCGTTACACAAACGAGATCTGATGTTCCGACATCGAGATCTGCCCGGGACGCCCCGGTGACACAGGCTCCGCCCGGTACGCCCTATTTGGCCGGTTCCGGGAATGGCGGCTCGAGATTGCACCGCTGAATTTCATATGCGGGAACGCGCTCGAATCGATAACTCGCGAAATGCAGCGCATCCTTGAAATTCTGTTTGAAACGCGGCCACGTCAGTTCGGACCGGTACGACGTCAGCAGGTCCTGCGTCTCCGGACAGGTGAGCGCGACCCGCGCCTCGGTCACCCATTCCTCGTCGAGGAATCCGGGCATCCAGGGGTGCTTGTCGATCATTCCGGTGTCCACCACGACCCAGTCGGGGTAGAGGGCTTTGTCGTGCCCGATACGGCCGTCGTCCAGCCGCTCGGTGTGCGCCGCAAGCGGGTACGCCAGACCCATCTGGTCCAGCACCCGCACGTCGAGACCGACGTTCATGCTCGTCATGCCGAGGTTCAGGAAGTACACGGTATGGCCTGCGCCGTCCTCCGGGATCGGAAGGGGCGGTGGGACGACGAACCAGTACGTGTAGTCGGCGGACGGGATCAGCAGGCCGCCGTCGGGGGTGTCCGCGATGGTCTGGACCATGGCGCGCATCCGCGGGTAGTCCAGGTAGTCGTCCGCGCGAATCGGGTGCGCATGACCGGTGTTGAGAACGTAGAACGCGCGTTCGTCGACAATTCCGGAACGTCCGATTACGACACCTTCCGGCATTCCCGTCGTGTTCGAGGCGAAAAACGCCCACACGACCGTGCCGGCCCACAGGAAAGCCATTGCCAGGAAAATCGACGATTCCCTGTTACGGCCCCATGATGCGCGGTCCGGAATTCGTACCGGAATTACCGCGACGGGGACGATGAAACAGAACAGAACGGGAAGAAGAACTCGGCCGTGCATGAAGTCGCCACCGACGCGCAACGAGTACAGACCGAGGATCAGGCCGCTCGCGAGGACGAAGACGACGACGGCATTCTGCGTGCGCAGCCATCCGCGCAGGCGCGTCAGCCGACTCCCCTCGGTGTGACGAACACCATGCTCGATGTCCTTGTCCCGGCCGCGCCAGGCGATCACGGCGCCGGCGAACAGGAAGACCAGCGGCAGCCACAGCAGGTACGGGCCGAGCAGGTTCCACAGGTAGGCGAAACCCTGCGACCACTTCGCGCCGCCTGCGTCCTTCGACACCGCGGTGTTGGGGTAAGGGAGGGCGTAGTAGCCCATGCGCCAGATCTGGTAGCCCACCGGGACGATGCCGGCGACGAACACCATCGCGACCCGCACCACCCACGTGAGACCGGGCGCCAGGAAGATCATGGCCAGCGACAGCACACCCAGGATCGCCAGTTCGGGGCGCACCAGCGGGCCCATGCCTGCGATGAACGCGAGCGTCAGCACCGAGGTGGTGGACGGGGTGGCCGCCTGGCTCCACCGGACCAGCAGCAGCCACAGCAGCGCGATCCAGAAGATGACGAGACAGCTTTCGAGGCCCGACGTCGCGAAGTCGCGGGCCGGGGGCACCGCGATGTAGACGAGCACACCGGCGGGCATCAGGAGCAGCGTGCCGCCACCGGCGAAGGATCCACCGCGGTACAGCCGCGCGGTGCCGAACATGGCGAGCACGATGGCCGCCGTGGACAGGATCAGCGCGATCGTCAGAACCACGTATTCGAGCCGGGCCTGGGACAGCCAGCTGAACGCGTAGACGATGTACGTCCACGCGGTGCTGGTGTTGGCCTCGACCCGCTCGCCCGAGTTGAAGACCGGACCGTTGCCCGCGAGCAGGTTCCGGACCGTGCGCAGCACGATCAGACCGTCGTCGGCAATCCATCGCCGTTCCCAGGCACCCCAGAACATCAGGAGAGCCGAGATGGCCACACCCCCGAGGAAGACCACCCTCGAGAGGATGGCCTTCCGGTGGCGTTCGGTGGTCCGCTCCGCGGCGGCGCCCGATTCCTCGGCGTCGCCTACCAAGTCAGACGAGGTAGACAGCGACACCCACCACTCCGATCCAGGCAATCGCGAGAAGTTGGAGCACACGGTCGCCCAGCGCGATCTCCTCGGGCTCCCCCGCCTCACCGCCGTCGACGTCCACGGCGTAGCGCAGGATCGCGATCGTGAACGGCACCATGGAGATGGCGTACCAGTTGGTGCCCTTCAGGTCGTCCTGCTGGAACGCCCACAGCCCGTAGCAGAGCACGACCGCGGTAGCGCTCAGCGTCCAAACGAACCGCAGGTACGTGGTGGTGTAGTTCTCGAGGGACTTGCGGATCTTCGCGCCGGTGCGCTCGGCGAGCTGCAGTTCGGCGTACCGCTTACCGGCCGCCATGAACAGCGAACCGAATGCCATGACCAGCAGGAACCACTGCGACAGCGCGATCTCGGCGGCCACACCGCCGGCGATGGCGCGCAGCAGGAACCCGGACGAGACGATGCAGATGTCGAGGACGGCCTGATGTTTGAGGCCGAAGCAGTACGCCAGCTGGATGCCGATGTAGACGGCCATCACGACCGCGAGCTGCCAGTTCGCGAGGAACGACAGGGCGATCGAGCCGCCGAGCAGCACGACGGCCATCGCGAACGCCAGGTTGACGGGCAGCACACCGGCCGCGATGGGGCGGAATCGCTTGGTGGGGTGCGCACGGTCCGCTTCGACGTCCATCGCGTCGTTGACGAGGTAGATGCCGGACGCTGCCATGCAGAACACCACGAAGGCGAGTGCGACGGGAAGCAGGACGGCGGATTCCGTCGCCGTGCCCGCGGCGACGGGAGCTGCGAGGACCAGGACGTTCTTGACCCACTGACGCGGGCGGACGGCCTTGACGATGCCAGCCGCCAGGGATGTCGGGGGTCCGGTGACGACAGCCGGTTCCTCGCTCATTTTTCTCCAAACTTCTGCTCGGCCTTCAGCACCGCGACCGCGGAGGCGGCCCCCAGGGCAGATCCGGCGAGCACATCGGTCGGGTAGTGCACTCCCAGAACGAGCCGGGAAAGCAGCATCGGCGGTACCAACAACGCAGGCAAGGGTAGCCCGGTGAGTCGGCCGAGCAGCACGGCAGCCGCTGTGGTGGATGTCGCATGCGAGGACGGGAAGCTCAATTTGCTGGGCGTCGACACGTTGACCTGGATCGACGGGTCGTTCGGCCGCGGGCGGCGGACGATGCGTTTGATCACGATCGAGGCCGCGTGGGCGCCGACGGCACCCACGGCGACGCCCGCCCACTGCCGGCGGCGGGGCTTGTCGAGTGCCGCGCCGATGCCGGCGACGGCCACCCATCCGAGGGCGTGCTCACCGAAGTGGGACATGCCCCGTGCGGTCGAGACGACGCCGGGACGGCTCGCGATCGTCGACTGGACGGTCTGCAGGATCTGGATCTCACTGGATGCCGAAGACACGTTCCCACCTCTCCTTGCTGGTCAGGGCAGGAACGGCGTCCTGGTACTCGCGCTTGAGTTCGGGGAATCGCTGGGCCAGTTCGCGGCGCAGCCGGATCGCTTCCTTCAGCAGCGCGAGCGCGAGCTTGGGGTTGCGCTTGCGGTAGACGACTCCACGGCCGTCCGCGGTGGTGACGGTGACACCGTCCACCTGGGACAACAGGAACCACCGCGCGTCGAGGGTGGGCACGTTGAGCTGCGGACGCTCGTGGTGTTCCTCGTGGGCCGGCCTGACGTTGTGGACGAGTCCCTTGCCGAGTCGCACGATCTTCGCGAGCGGGTTGCGGGGCTCACCGACGGCGCCGACCTCGGCGCCCGAGGGCAGCGGCAGGTCCGTCGACGACGGCACGACCACGGCGTCCGGGTACTCCTTGCGCATCGCGTGGACGTTGCCGAGCGCGGTGGGGAGCAGTTCGAAGATGTGCTCGGGGCCCTGCAGGAAGTCGGCGATCGCCTGGTTCTGGATCGCGACCGTCGAGTATTCGAGGCACAGCAGGTGCTTGATCGTGGCCTTGACCGTGTTGATCACGAGGCCGCGGCCGTTGCCGGGCATGTGCAGCGACGCGACGACGAGACGGTTCCGCAGGTGGAAGTACGCCTGCCAGTCGATGGCGTCGTCCTTGTCACTCCACGCCATGTGCCAGATCGCGGCACCGGGCATGGTGACGGTCGGGTAGCCGGCGGCGCGGGCGCGCAGACCGTATTCGGCGTCGTCCCATTTGATGAACAGCGGCAGCGGCTGACCGAGTTCCTCGGCGGCCTGCCGCGGGATCATGCACATCCACCAGCCGTTGTAGTCGACGTCGATGCGGCGGTGCAGCAGGCGGGAGTTCTCGCGGTCGCTCAGCGGGTAGCGGGAGAAGTCGTGGTCGTACTCGACGTTCGGGGCGGCCGTCCACATGAAGATGCTGCGGTCGACGACCTCGCCCATCGAGTGCAGGTGGCTGCGCTCCTGGAGGTTGAGCATCTGCCCGCCGACGAGCATCGGCGACTTCGCGAACCGGGACATGGCCAGCGCGCGGAGGATCGAGTCGGGCTCGATCTCGATGTCGTCGTCCATGAACAGGATGTGCTGGCAGTCGGTGGTCTTCAGCGCCTCGTACATGATCCGGCTGTAGCCGCCGGACCCGCCGAGGTTCGCCTGGTCGTGCATGGCCAGCCGGTCGCCGAGTGCCTCCGCGGCCTCCGTGAAGCCGGGCTCGTCCTTGACCTTGCGGGTGCCCTGGTCCGGGATGATGACGGCCTTGACCACGTCCATGACGAGTTCGTCGGACGCCAGCGCCGTCAGCGCCTTGACGCAGTCGGTGGGCCGGTTGAACGTGGGGATGCCGACGGCGACGGTGGCCGCACCGGGGGCGTCGACCGGCGCGTACCAGCCTGCGCTCTCCAGCACGACCTCGGTGTCACTGGTGATATCGAACCAGATCCAGCCACCGTCCTCGAACGGTGCCAACTCGATCTCGAACTCGAGGGCGGCGTCGCCGTCCTGGAACTCGCGCCCCTCGACGTGGATGCGCGAAGAATCGGCCTTCGACCGGTACACGTCGATGCGGCAGTGCCCCGACAGTTCGAGCCGCAGCACGACGGAGTTCAGCGTGCTCCACCGGCGCCAGTAGCTGGCCGGGAACGCGTTGAAGTAGGTGCAGAACGACGCCTCCGACTCGGCGCCGACCGACAGCGACGTCCGCGACAGCGAATGCGCGCGGCGGCTGTTGGTCTTCGCCTCCTCCAGGTAGAGGGTGCGCACGTCCAGCGGTTCACCGGCGCGCGGCAGGATCACCCGCTGCAGCAGCGACTTGCCGAGAAGTGGCGCGTCCTCGGTGACCTTCTCCGATTCGAGCAGGTGCCGGGCGCTCATTCGGCCTCCCCCACCAGGTCCGCACCGGATTCGAAATGCGGACGCAGGGAGTTGTCGAACATCGACAGCGCGCTGGCGATCGCCATGTGCATGTCCAGGTACTGGTAGGTGCCGAGACGGCCGCCGAACAGGACCTTGTTCGCGGACATCTCCTCCTTCGCGCGGTCGCGGTAGGCGGCGAGCATCGCGCGGTCGTCCGGGGTGTTGATCGGGTAGTACGGCTCGTCCTTGCTCTCCGCGAACCGCGAGAACTCCCGCATGATGACCGTCTTGTCCTTCGGGTAGTCCCGCTCCGGGTGGAAGTGGCGGAACTCGTGGATCCGGGTGAAGGGCACGTCGGCGTCGTTGTAGTTCATGACCGGCGTTCCCTGGAAGTCGCCGGTCTCGAGCACCTCGGTCTCGAAGTCGAGGGTGCGCCAGCCCAGCTCGCCCTCGGAGTAGTCGAAGTAGCGGTCGAGGGGGCCCGTGTAGACGACGGGGGCGTCGGGGCTCTCGGCGCGCAGGTCGTCGCGGACGTCGAACCAGTCGGTCTCCAGCCGGACCTCGATCTTCGGGTCCTTCGCCATGTTCTCGAGCCACGCGGTGTAGCCGTCGACGGGCAGGCCCTCGTACGTGTCGTTGAAGTAGCGGTTGTCGAACGTGTACCGCACCGGCAGGCGGGTGATGTTGCCCGCGGGCAGATTCTTCGGGTCCGTCTGCCACTGCTTGGCGGTGTAGTCGCGCACGAACGCCTCGTACAGCGGCCGGCCGATCAGGGAGATCGCCTTCTCCTCCAGGTTCGACGCCTCCTTGGAGTCGATCTCGGAGGACTGTTCGGCGATCAGCTTCCGCGCCTCGTCCGGGGTGAAGTAGCGCCCGAAGAACTGCGACACCAGACCCAGACCCATCGGGAACTGGTACGCCTGGCCCTTGTGCAGCGCGAACACCCGGTGCTGGTAGTTCGTGAATTCGGTGAACTGGGTGACGTAGTCCCACACCCTCTTGTTCGAGGTGTGGAACAGGTGCGCTCCGTACTTGTGGATCTCGATGCCGGTCTCGGGCTCGGCCTCCGAATAGGCGTTTCCGCCCAGGTGATGACGGCGGTCGAGCACCAGCACACGCTTACCCAGCTGTGTTGCTGCACGCTCGGCGACGGTCAGTCCGAAAAATCCGGAGCCGACGACGATGAGGTCGTACCGGCCAGGGGCGGTTGTCTCTGGGGTTGCAGCGGTCACGATGAACCAGGGTAAGCGACTCCGCGACCTGTGCGCGGCCAAGGGGTGCAGGGACCCCTTCGGCACGCACGAGGAGTTCTCCCTGTATTCACCGGTTCTGCAGACCTCGTTGTTCCCGCCGACGCGGCGATCGCGCTTCATGAGCGGGTGCGCATCGTCCAGCTGGCGAACTTCTACGGACCGCGGTCGGGTGGGCTCCGCACCGCCCTCCACAACTGGGGTCAGGGGTACGTCGAACGCGGACACGAGGTTATCCTCGTCGTCCCAGGTCAGCGGGACTGCGAGGAGCTGCTGCCGAGCGGGGTCCTGCGGATCACCCGGTCCGCCCCGACCATCCCGTGGACCGGGGGTTATCGCGTCGTCGATCCGCGCCGGGTGGCCGAAGTCGTCACCGGTCTCGGACCGGACGTCCTGGAGGTGTCCGACCGGCTGACGCTGCGCGGTTTCGGGGGCTGGGCCCGCGCCCGCGGAGTACGCAGTGTCGTCGTGTCACACGAGCGCCTCGACCGGCTGCTCGGCCAGTTCGCTCCCCGGCGCGTGGCCCGCGGCTGGGCCGACGTCGCGAACCGCCGGATGGCGGGCAACTACGACGCCGTCGTCTGCACGACGGACTTCGCGAGCGAGGAGTTCACCCGGATCGGGGCCCCCAACCTGCACCGGGTCCCGCTCGGCGTCGACCTCGCGATGTTCCACCCCGGCAAACACGACCAGGTGATGCGCGACTCCTTCGCCGATCCGGCACAGCGTTTCCTCCTGCACTGCGGCCGGTTGTCGGTGGAGAAGCAGGTGGAGCGCAGCATCGACGCCGTCCGGCTGTTGCGCCGGCAGGGGCATGACGCCCGGCTAGTCATCGCCGGCGACGGCCCCCGGCGCGACGCGCTGCAGTACCGAGCCCGGGGGCTCCCCGTGCACTTCACCGGGTTCATCAGCGACAAGGGCCGCCTGGCGTCGTTGTTCGCCTCGGCGGACGTGTCGCTGGCGCCCGGACCGCACGAGACGTTCTGCCTGTCGGCGCTCGAGTCGCTGGCAGCGGGCACCCCGGTGGTCGCGTCACAGTCGTCGGCTCTCGCCGAGATCATCACACCCGGGTGCGGCGCCCTGGCCCGGGACCGGGGTCCGGCGTTCGCCGAAGCGGTGAGCGGCATCCTCGAGATCCCCTCGCGCACCCGCCGGGCGTCGGCCCGGCGGCGGGCCGAGGACTTCGGCTGGGCCGAGTCCGTCGACGGGATGCTCGCCGTGCTCGAGGGGTCCGCTCCCCTGTCTTCCGTTTAACTGCCACCGGTCGGGAGCCACTCGCGGAGCACGCTGGCGTCGATCACCTGCGCTCCCAGTTTCTTGGTCCAGATGATGGTTCCGTTGGTGAACATCCGGAACTTGCCCGCCTCCGACGGCAGCATCATCTCGGGACCGATCGGCGCGCCGAGTGTGCTGTTGACGCCGCCGAGCTCCTTGTACTTCTCGGCGATCGGCGAACCCTCGGTGGTACCGACGGTGTCCTCGTCCTCGCCCGCGGAAGCGAGGATGGACGGATCGGGTTCGCCGGGGACGGCAGGCGGCGCCGGCACCGCGAGTCCGTCACCGAGCGTGAACCAGTCGGACTTGAGCTTCAGCTTGGCCCGCGCCTCGGCGCCGGTCGCCTCGGCGGTCCCCGACGTTCCGACCACCTTCACGCCGGTGACGCGTCCGCCGTCGACCCCGAAGTTGTTGCGCGTGACCACCTCGAACGATTCGAGTTCGCCGACGTTGAACGCGGACGCGATGTCGCCCGCGGTGAGGGTCACCACCCAGTCGTGGTTCGGCGACACCGTGTCGCCCTGGTCCTCGACGGCCGGGAACTCGCCGCCCGCGGTGTATCCGCCTGTGGACGAGGAGAATTCGGCAGCGACGGGCTTGTTGTCCTTCGTCAGGATCATGCCCTTGGTGGAGCGGACGGCGTCCGTGGTCCGGGGGTCCTCCTTCGAGGAACCGCCGTAGACCTGGCAGCTCTGGGTGTCGCAGGTCTTCGCGTACTCTTCCCGATTTTCGGCGGCGGCGTAGGAGCGGGCCGCGACGGCCTGCGCCCGAAGCGCCTCGGCCCCACCGGTGTCGGCCCAGCCGGCCTTCGCCTCGGCGGGCACCACGCCCAGCAGGTAGTCGTCCATGTCGACGACGTTGACGGTGCGCACGGCGGCGCCGTCGAGCGCGACCCCGAGGGCACCGCGGTAGGGGGTGTCACCGGCGCACAGCTTGAGGTGCTCGTTCGCGGGACGGTCCGGGGCGAGGTCGATCGGGTCGACCCACGGGTGGTCGGTGGCGTCCTGCCACAGGACGTCGCCGGCACATCCGCGGGTGACGACGACGTTGGCGCCGCCGTCCGCTGTCGGGGTCAGGTGGACGGCCTCGCCCGGTCCGACTGGCTTGCCTGCGACGACCGCGCCGGCGTCGGAGTAGACGTCGAGCGGCTGGTCGTCGCGCGCCTGCAGCCGGACGCTGATCTGTGCGTCGGCGAGGGTGCCGAGCGTGGTGCCGCCGTAGTAGTGGCCGAGGATGCGCTCGGCCGCCCACCCCTGATCCTTCGCGTATCCGTAGGCGCCCCACTGACCCATCCCGCGGCCGTGGCCGTTGCCGTGTCCGGAGAGTGTGAACGGCGCGTCGGAGGCGACGGTTTCCCGGACGTCCTGGCCCGAGGAGCGCACCTGCACGACGACGCCGGTGACGGCGCCGACGACGAGGACGGGTGCGATACCGAGCGCCGACGCGCGCAGAAGTGTGGCCCTGAACCCGCGCGGGGCGGGAGGGCCCGCGATGTACCGCCTCCTGCGAGTCCAGGCAGGTCTACCTGCACGAACCCCGAATTCGGTCTTCGCCATCACTGCACTCCTCATCGCTGAACAACGAGCGCCGAGACGGGGCGTGCACCTCGTCTCAGCGGGTCCGAGAAATTCGGGATAAAGTCTCAATGTAAGGTTGAGCGTTATGGACCTGTGTGACTAGTGTGGCAAGAGTGATTGGAGTTAGCAACAACAGTCTCTTCCGTCACATGAGCATCACAAGTTGCAGACACGCGAGGTCGCTCGCAGGAAACTACAACTGAGGAGAGTCCCCCTTGCCGCACCGTCGACCGAAGCCCTCGATCGTCCTCGGGGCTGTCGCCGCGCTGGCTGTCGCAAGTCCCGTTGCGGTCTACGGCATCAGTAGCGCACCCTCGGACGTCCGATCCACGAACGAAACCTCCAACTCCGCCGTGTCCACCGAGATCGCGCAGGTAGTGCTGTCGCAGATCCCGGACATCGTGATTCCGCTCAAGGAACTGACCGGGCTGAACCTGCCGGACGTGAACATCGGCGACCTCCGGAACCTGAAGATCCCGCCGTACCTCCACATCCCCAGCAACGTGCAACTCCCCGGCGGAATCCAGATCCCCAGCCTGCAGATCCCGCTGAAAATCCCCGCCCCGGGTGACGTCTCCGACCCCGCGATCCTGCCCCCGGCCGATCAGCAACCCGGCGCGATCGTCAAGGAACTGTCCCGCGACACCCCGTTCAGCATGGTGGCGCTCACGTCCGAAACCCTCGCGTCCGCGGAGTCGAAGGTCCGTGCGCTGCAGGCCGACGGAACGTGGGGACAGTGGGTCTCCCCCGACATGATCGACACCCGCCGCACCGACAAGACCGCGTCGGACGGCAAGGTCGCCACCGAACCCGTCTACGTCGGGCTGACGAAGGCGATCCAGATCCTGACCCCCACTTCGGCAGGCGCACCCGACGCGGTCCCCGCTCCCGCTCCCGCGCCCGCCCCGGCACCCGAAGCCCCCGCTCCCGCACCGGCGCCCGCCGCCGACGGGGCCGCGCCGCTCGGGTACACCCCCGCCGCCGTCAACACGCCACTGCGACAGCAGCCTGCCCGCGCGGGCGCCGACGACGTCACCGCCGTGCTCATCGAACCGGGCAGCGGCCCCGGCGACTCCACACTCAGCGACATCGCGAGCCCGCTCGACAGCGGCGGCCCGAAGGTCATCAGCCGCCAGCAGTGGGGCGCGGACGAGTCGATCCGCTGCCAGGACCCCGACTACGACGACTTCATCGGCGGTGCCACCGTGCACCACACCGCGGGCGCCAACGACTACTCGAAGGCCGAATCGGCCGAGATCGTCCGCGCGATCTACGCGTACCACGCGCAGACGCTCGGCTGGTGCGACATCGGCTACAACGCGCTGGTCGACAAATACGGCCAGATCTTCGAGGGCCGCGCAGGCGGTCTCGACCGTCCCGTCCAGGGCGCACACGCGGGCGGGTTCAACGAGAACACCACCGGCGTCGCGATGATGGGCGACTTCTCGTCCGAGGACCCGCCGCAGGCCACGCTCGACGCCGTCGGCAAGTTCCTCGGCTGGAAGCTCGGCAAGGCCGGACTCGACCCGCTCGGCGAGACGACGATGTACTCCGAGGGCACCGAGTTCACCCCGTACGCGGAGGGTGAGGCCGTCGACCTGCCGGTGATCTTCGCGCACCGCGACGTCGGCAACACGTCCTGCCCGGGCGACGCGGCGTACTCGCACATGGACGAGATCCGGCAGATCGCGGCCGCCAACCTCAGCGGCGGCAACGCCTCACAGGCCTCGGACGCACCCTCGGGTGAGGCCCCGGCGCCGTCCGGCGGTCCGGGCACCGACGCCAGCGGCAGCCTCGGCGCCGGGATCCCCGCCCTGGTCAACGAACTGCTGCGGCTCACCGATCCATCGCCGGTCGCCCAGAAGTGGGTCGCGGAAGGCGGCGACACCGGCAGGCTCGGCCAGGCCATCACCGGACTACTGCAGGCCAAGGCCGGGAACTCCGGCGCAGAGTTCGCCAACGGCGCCATCTTCACCTCACCCAACGGCGGCGTGTGGGCGGTCCTCGGCCAGATCTTCAAGACGTGGCAGAACCTCGGGGCCGACAACGGCGAACTGGGCCTGCCGACCAGCGACGAGTACACGATCCCGGGCGGTCTGCGCACCGACTTCGAGAACGGCTCGCTGATCTTCAACGAGCTCACCGGCATCGTCACCAAGGTGTTGAAGACGTACAACGACACGTACGCGGAGGCCTACAAGAACGGCGCCCGGGTCGACGCCGCGGCTCCCGTCGCACCGCCCGCGGACCCGGCACAGATTCCGCCGGCCCCCGCCGAGCCCGCACCGGCTCCTGCTACTGAACCGGCGCCTGCGCCCGAACCGGCTCCCGCGCCTGCTCCCGTCGAGCCGGCACCGGTTCCGGCCGGCTGACCGGATTTACCCCCTCTCGGGCGCTGGTGGTCTCAGGACCACCAGCGCTCGAGTACTTTCGCGACCCCGTCGTCCCAGTTGGTGGCCGTCACCTCGTCGGCGGCGGCCTTGGCGTCGGGGTGGGCGTTCTCGACGGCGACACCGCGGCCCGCGAGGTTCAGCATCGGAATGTCGTTGGGCATGTCACCGAACGCCACGATCTGCGACGCCGTCACGCCGAGCCGTTCCGCGACCAGCGCGAGACCCGACGCCTTCGTGATGCCCGCCGCCGACAGTTCGATCAGCCCGTTGTCGGTGGAGAACGTGACGTCGGCGCGGCGCCCGATGTGCGGCGCCAGCGCGTCGACCATCGCCTGACTGGACATTTCCGGCACCCGGATCAGCAACTTCACCGCGGGGGCCGCGACGACCTCGTTCTCGGACATCTCGGTGTTGTCCGGGTTGAGCCAGGCGTGCTGGTAGCCGGGAGAACTGACGAACTGCGGTGTCGCGGCGTCGTGGGCGCTGACCCCGACCCGCTCGGCCGCGAGCCCGGCACCGGGCAGCACGTCGAGGGCGATCGCCGACAACCAGGTGAGGGTGTCCACGTCGAGGGTCGCGGCACTGAGCACGCGGTCGCTGTCGCTGTCGTAGATGACGGCGCCGTTCGCGCAGACGGCGAGCGGCGCGTAGCCGAGGCCCTCGACCACGGGATGGATCCAGCGCGGCGGCCTGCCGGTGGCCAGCACGAAGGGTGTCCCCGACGCGACGACCGACGCGACGGCGTCCCGGGTGCGGGCGCTGATGCGCTCGTCCTCCCCGATCAGGGTGCCGTCGACATCGGACGCTACAAGGCTCGGTCGGTCTGGGCTCACCCAGCCATTCTGCCTGCCGGGCCGGCGACGCCGCCGGGCGGCCGTTACCGGGACCGGCGTTCCTCTGCCTCGCGGCGGTCCATCTCGGCGGCCTCCTCGATGGTGGGCGCGCTGCCGCCGAGGCGCCGGGGCACCCAGTCCGCACCCGCCGGGTGGTCGAATCCGTCCTGCACCCGGCGCAGGATCGCGTCCATCTCCTTGTGCAGGGTTTCGGTGAGGGCGTCCGCGGGTTCGCGCGGCCCGATCGGCCGTCCCACCTCGACGGTCACGGGGAACCGATGCCGCCCAAGACTTTTCGGTCGGCCCTTCGTGGCGATCCGCTGGGCACCCCACACGATGACGGGCACGATCGGCACCCCGGCGTCGAGGGCCATGCGCGCCGCACCCGACTTCAGTTCCTTGATCTCGAAGCTCCGGCTGATGGTCGCCTCCGGGTACACGCCCACCAGTTCGCCCTCGCGCAGTCGCTCCACCGCGGCGAGGTAGGCGCCCGCTCCCGCGGTCCGGTCGACGGGGATGACGCCGCATCCGCGCATCAGGAACGCCATCACCTTGTTGTTCGCCAGTTCGGCCTTGGCCATGAGCCGCAGTTTGCGGTCCACCGCGCCGACGGCCAGCGCCAACTGGACGAAATCCAGGTACCCGGTGTGATTGACCGCGAGTACGGCGCCGCCCTCGGCGGGAATGTTGTCCAGGCCGACCCGGGTCATCCTCAGCCCCTGGAACAGGGACAACGCCTTGGCCGCCGACTCGACGGCCGTGTAGACAGGCTCCACCGCCACCGTCTAGCTACCGGTCTCCCTGGCCCGACGGGACTGCGCCTTCGCCTCGGCGTCGGCGGCGTCCATCTTGTTCGCCTCGTCGAGCGTCGGCGCGCTGCCCCCGAGCCGCGCGGGCACCCAGTACTCGCCGGCCGGGTGCTCGTACCCCTGCTGGAGGTCGGCGAGCATCGCTGTCATCGTGGCGTGCAGCTTCTCGGTCAGCTCGGATGCGGGCTCGAACGGCTGGATCGGCTCACCGACGGCGATCGAGATGGGAGTATTCGTGCGGCCCAGCCGCTTCGGGAACCCCTTGGTCCACACCCGCTGCGCACCCCAGATGACCATCGGGACGATCGGCACGTTCGCCTCGATCGCCATGCGGGCGGCACCCGACTTGAATTCCTTGATCTCGAAGCTCCGGCTGATGGTGGCCTCCGGGTAGACGCCCACCAGTTCGCCGCGACGCAGGAAGTCGACGGCCGCCTTGTACGAATCCGAGCCCGCCGACCGGTCGACGGGAATGTGCTTGAGCGCGCGCATGATCGGGCCCGAGATCTTGTTGTCGAACACTTCCTTCTTCGCCATGAAGCGCACGTAGCGCTTCACGCTGCGGACCGGAAGTCCGGCGTAGGTGAAGTCCATGTAGCCGGTGTGATTGATCGCGATCACCGCCCCACCCGTCGCCGGAATGTGCTGATCACCCTTGACCGTGAACTTCAGCCCCTCGAGGGTGAATACGGTGCGGGCGATGCCGATGACGGTTCGGTAGACGGGTTCCACAATCGGCTAGCGTAGCCGGGTATCCGCGATCTGGCCCGCCGTCGGGGACGGACATTCGGTGGGGAGTCGAGAGAAAGGGCGCGCTGGAGATGGGTGGCAGGGGCAGGAGGGCGCTCATCGCGCCGGTCGTCGCGGTGATTCTCGGGGCGGGGGCGGCGTGCGATTCGCAGTCCGGCATTCCGACGGAGGAGCCCCCGGCCGACACGATGTCCGCGCCCACCTCCGCGGCCGAGCCCACGACCACGGCGCCGCCGGCCCCTGTGCCGCAGGTGGTCGTCGGCGAGGTGCCCGGCAACCCCGCAGCGGTGGACGCCGTCCGTGCCTGGGCCACCGACCTGGTCATCCGGCCCGCCGCCGTCCCCGCGAAATGCTGGACTCTGCCGGCCGCCCAGGCCGCCGACCAGTACGCCGACACGGCCGCGATCCTCGGGGCGCTCGCGCAACCCGGCCTCGACGGGCAGTTCGCGGTGTCGTGGACGGGCGGCGGCACCACGGTGTCCGTCAAACGCAGCGAGATCGCGTCCGGCTACGCCTGCCCGCACGTCCACCCCGCCGGGACCGTCGACTTCTACACCCCCGCCGACGCCGAATACGCCGTCACCCGATTCCTGTCGCGGGAGTCCGGGGCACCGGTGAACAGGGCGGACACCGAGACCGCCTACCCGCTGATCTGCCCCGGCCTGAGCCCGTGGGATCCGGCGGGCACGGGCGCAGGCGGCCGGCCACCGCTCCGGCTCGACCCGGACGTCCTGGCCGGGACCACCGCGTTTGCCGCCGACGCGATGACCGCCACCCCCGTCCGCGGCGACTACCTGGACGTGTCCGTTCCGGTCACCGACGTGTCCGGGGTGACCGTCACCAAGCAGATCACGCTGTCCATCGGACCCGACGGTTATTGCCTGGGCGAAGTGACCTGACCCCACGTGAGTGGCACGGTGTGCTGGAGCGCGCATTGTCACTCACCTGGGGGGAACGCCTACCCTGGAACAGTCGCTCAGCTCCCAGGAGGCATACCAGTGCAGGTCACCAGCGTCGGACACGCCGGATTCCACATCCAGACCGAGGCAGGCTCGATCCTGTGCGACCCGTGGGTCAACCCCGCGTACTTCGGGTCCTGGTTCCCGTTCCCGGACAACACCCAGCTCGATTGGGACACCCTCGGCAACTGCGACTACCTGTACGTGTCGCACCTGCACAAGGACCACTTCGACCCGGAGAACCTCGCCAAGCACGTCGACAAGGACGCGACGGTGCTGCTCCCCGACTATCCGGTGCCGGACCTCAGGCGTGAGCTCGAGGCGCTGGGCTTCCACAAGTTCTTCGAGACCGAGGACTCCGTCAAACACACGGTCACCGGCCCCAAAGGCGACCTGGACATCATGATCATCGCGCTGCGTGCGCCCGCCGACGGTCCGATCGGCGACTCGGGTCTCGTGGTGTCCGACGGCGAAACCACCTGTTTCAACATGAACGACGCCCGGCCCGTCGACATGGACGTCCTGCACGACGAGTTCGGCCAGATCGACATCCACCTGCTGCAGTACTCGGGGGCCATCTGGTACCCGATGGTGTACGACATCCCGACCAAGACGAAGGCCAACTTCGGCAAGCAGAAGCGTCAGCGCGGCATGGACCGCTGCCGCAGTTACATCGAGCAGGTTGCGGCCACGTGGGTGGTGCCGTCCGCCGGACCGCCGGTGTTCCTCGACGACGCACTGCGCTACCTCAACGACGACCGGGGCGACGAGGGCAACATCTTCCCCGACCAGATCACGTTCCTCGAGCAGATGCGGATCCACGGCAACGACGGCGGCATCCTCATGATCCCGGGGTCCACCGCGGACCTGAAGGGCGGCGAGCTGACGCTCACGCACCCGATCCCGGACGCCGAGGTCGACAAGATCTTCTCCGAGAAGGCCGCGTACATCGAGAGCATGGCGCAGCGGATGGCGCCGGTCCTCGCCGCCGAGAAGGCCACCTGGGCACCCGCCGAGGGGGAACCGCTGCTCGAGGCGCTGAAGGCGAAGTTCGAGCCGATCATGAAGCAGTCCGACCTGATCTGCGACGGCATCGGCTACCCCGTCGGCCTGGTGATGGGCGACGAGACCGTCGTCCTCGACTTCCCGGCGCGCACCGTCCGCCCGCGCGGCGAGAAGGACGGCAAGTACCGGTACGGCTTCCGCATCGCCCCCGAACTGGTGCGCACGGTGCTGCGCGACGACGAGCCCGACTGGGTGAACACCATCTTTCTGTCCACCCGCTTCGAGGCGTGGCGTGTCGGCGGGTACAACGAGTTCCTCTACACGTTCTTCAAGTGCCTCACCGACGAGCGCATCGCGTACGCCGACGGCTGGTTCGCCGAGGCCCACGACGACTCCGCGTCGATCGAACTCGGCGGTTACGAGATCCAGCGCCGCTGCCCGCACCTGAAGGCCGACCTGTCGAAGTTCGGCGTCGTCGACGGCACCAACCTCACCTGCAACCTGCACGGCTGGCAGTGGGACCTCGAGTCGGGGCGCTGCAAGACGTCCAAGGGACACGAGCTGCGGTCCACCAAGCTCTGACCGCGCCGGGCGAACGTACCCTTCGGCGCACCCGAGGCGTCGAAAGGTACGTTCACCCGGCGGCGGGTGTCACCCGGTCTAGCCGACGGTCGGCGGCTGATCGACGAGCTGGGCCATGTAGAGCTGGTCGCCCATCTTATCCATCAGCTCGATCTGCGTCTCCAGGTAGTCGATGTGATCCTCTTCTTCCTTGAGGATCCCCTCGAGCAGCTTCGCCGACGTGGCATCGCCCTTCTCGCGGCACATCTGGATGCCCGGACGCAGGCGTTCGACGACCTCGACTTCGATGGAGAGGTCGGAGTGGAACTGCTCGCGCAGGTCCTGCCCGATGCGCAGCGGCAGCAGCTTCTGATAGTTCGGAAGCGCTTCGAGAAACAGGATTCGGTCGGTGAGAATCTCGGCGTGAGTCATCTCTTCGATGGACTCCGCGCGAGTCTTGTCCGCGAGTTTCGTGAAGCCCCAATTGGCTTGCATCTTCGAGTGCAGGAAGTACTGGTTGATCGCGGTCAGCTCACTGGTCAACTGTTCGTTGAGGAGAGCAATGATCTCGTCGTCGCCACGCATGACTTCTCCGTTCGCCCCGGTTGAGGCGAACGTACCACTGGCTATACGCCTGTGAGGCGAATCGCGGGATTCAGTTGTGCTGCAGATTCGTCACGCGGCCGTGCTGCCGACGGGCGTCCGCTCGCCCAGAATCTCCTTCAACCGATCTACGCAGGTTCCACATCCCCAGCCGGCGCCGCAACGCTCGCCGATCGCATCCGCGCTGTCGGCCCCGGCGGCACAGTGCTCATGCACTTCGTCTTCCGTCACGGCCTTGCAGATGCACACGAACATGTGGAGCTCCTTACCAACGAGATTAGGTAAGGGTTACATCATTCTGCCGTTCGCGCAAGGGTAGCCTTCCCAAAATCTCAGGAAAGCGCGTCACGGTTTCAGAACATCCGTCCCGACGAACGGCACGAGCGCCTCCGGCACCCGCACGGTGCCGTCGGACTGCTGGTGGTTCTCCAGGATGGCCACGATCCACCGAGTGGTGGCGAGGGTGCCGTTGAGGGTCGCGGCCGTCTGCGGCTTCCCGTTCTCGTCGCGGTACCGCACCCCGAGACGACGTGCCTGGAACGTCGTGCAGTTGGACGTCGACGTGAGCTCCCGGTACGCCTGCTGCGTCGGCACCCAGGCCTCGCAGTCGAACTTGCGGGCCGCCGACGACCCCAGGTCGCCGCCGGCCACGTCGATCACGCGGTACGGCACGTCGATGGCAGCGAGCATGTCGCGCTCCCACGCGAGCAGACGCTGGTGCTCGGCGTCGGCGTCCTCCGGCTTGCAGTAGGTGAACATCTCCACCTTGTCGAACTGGTGCACCCGGATGATGCCGCGGGTGTCCTTGCCGTAGCTGCCCGCCTCGCGACGGAAACACGTCGACCAGCCGGCGTACCGCTTGGGGCCGTCGGCGAGGTCGAGGATCTCCCCCGAGTGGTACCCGGCCAGCGGGACCTCGGACGTGCCGACGAGGTAGAGGTCGTCGTCGGCGAGGTGGTAGATCTCGTCCGCATGCGCGCCGAGGAACCCGGTTCCCGCCATGATCTCCGGTCGCACCAGCACCGGCGGGATCATCATCTGGAAGCCGTTGGCCATCGCCTTCTGCGCGGCCAGCTGCAGCATTCCCAGCTGCAGCATGGCGCCGAAGCCGGTGAGGAAGTAGAAGCGGGCGCCCGAGACCTTCGCGCCGCGCTCCATGTCGATCAGGCCCAGCGACTCACCCAGCTCGAGGTGGTCCTTGGGTTCGAAGTCGAACGCGGGAATCTCCCCGACCGTCTCGAGGGTGACGAAGTCGTCCTCACCGCCCGCGGGAGCGCCGTCCTGCACGACGTTGGAGATCGCCCGGTGCGCGGCGTCGAGCGCGGCCTGCGCCTCGTGCTGCTCGGCCTCGGCCTGCTTCACCTTGGCCGCGAGCTCCTTGGATCCCTCGAGCAGCGCCGGACGCTCCTCCGGGGACGCCTGCCCGACCTTCTTGCCGAACGCCTTCTGCTCGGCACGCAGGTTGTCGCCGGCGAGAACGGCGGCACGACGGGACGCGTCGGCCTCGAGCAGCGCGTCGACCAGGGCGGGATCTTCGCCACGGGTGCGCTGCGATTCGCGGACGGCGTCGGGGTTCTCGCGGAGGAACTTCAGGTCAATCACGGCTTCAAACCCTACCGGGCGCCGCGGAGCGGCTCACTCCGGTTTCGGTTCCAGCAGGCTCAGCAGGTCCTCGCGGCCGAACATCCGGGCGGCGTCGACGGCGGTCGGATGGCCCGCCGTGCCGTCGGCGCCACCGGCGACGAGGGCCCGCACCACGGCGTCCTCGCCCTTGAACAGCGCCCCTGCCAGCGGCGACTGTCCCTTGTCGTTGAGCCGGTCGACGTCGGCCCCGCGGTCGATCAGGACCTGCACGGCCTCGGCGTGGCCGTGGTAGGCCGCCAGCATCACCAGCGTGTCGCCGTTCTGATTGGCCAGGTTCACCGGGACGCCCGCGTCGAGGTACGTGGCTAGGGACACGGCGTCGCCGGATCGTGCCGTGTCGAACACGCGCCCGGCGAGCTCCTGCAGTTCGGGATCCACCGGTTCGGCGGAGCGTTGAGAGTCGTCACTCATGGTGATCGAAGTTACGCCGGGTTCGAGCCGATTGCGGGAGTTGTTCTGCTTCCTCGATCGGAACGGGCATTATGGAAATCGATGTCCTCAGATCAGTCGAACGGCGCCGACCCCCAGCCGCAGAATGCCGGGCAACCGGAGAAGGCTCCCCGCAGCATGTCCGCGACCACGACGCGTCGCGCGCTCGCGGCCGTCGCGGCAGGTGCCGTGGTGGCGGCGATCGCCACGTTCGCGATCGCCGGCGGTTTCAACCGCAGCGACAACCTCCCCACGCACTCGACCGGTGCCGGACCGCAGGCGACGGGTTCGGCGGAGGGCGACGCGTTCTCTTCGGCGACGGCGGGCGACTGCCTCGACTGGACGCCGTCGACCGACCCCCAGGAAGACCGGAAGGACGTCGCGAAGGTCGACTGCGCGGACGAGCACCGGTTCGAGGTGACGGCACCGCTGGATCTCAGCGTGTACCCGGGGGCCGAGTTCGGTCCCGGTTCGCGTTACCCGGGTGCGCTGCGGTTCGCCGCGCTGCGGGACGAGCACTGCGTGCCCGCCGTCGACTCCTACCTCGGCGCGAAGTTCGATCCGTACGGCAAGTTCAGTGTGGGCCTGATGTTCCCCAGCGAGTCCGGCTGGGCGGCGGGCGAACGCACCCTGCGGTGCGGCCTCCAATTCTCCAGCACGGCAGGAACGTTGCTGCCGTTCACCGGGAAGGTCGCCGAGCAGGACCAATCCAACATCTGGGACCCGGGCACGTGCATCGGCATCAACCAGAACGTGCCGACCGATCCCGTCGACTGCGCGCAACCCCATGCCTTCGAAGTGATCTCCGTCGTCGACCTGGCCACCCAGTTCCCGTCGTCGATGCCGTCCGTCGAGGATCAGGACAAGTATCTCGAGGGCGTGTGCACGCAGGCCGCCAACGAATACCTCGGTTCCGCCGACGCGCTGCGGAACAAGACGCTCACGCTGTTCTGGGACAACCTGGAACTCGACAGCTGGCTCGCGGGCAGCCGGCGGGTGAACTGCTCGGTCGGCAAGGAGACCGACGCGGGCGGCTTCTCGACCATCACCGGGTCGGCGAAGGGCGAGATACTCATCAACGGCGCGGCACCCGTGCCTCCGCCGCCGGTCCCGGAGGGCAGGTCGATGCCGACGCCGCTCCCCGGCGCGGCCCCGCCCCCCGGGAACTGATGTGGCGGTGAGCATGACGCCCGGCCGATTCGAGGAATTGGTGGGCGACGCACTCGATCTGATCCCACCCCAGCTCGCGGCCGCGATCGACAACGTCGTCGTCCTGGTCGACGACCGCAACGACGAGGACCCGTATCTGCTGGGCCTCTACCACGGGATCGCTCTGACGGAACGGGACAGTCATTACGGCGGATCGCTGCCCGATACGATTACCGTCTATCGCGACGCCCTCCTCGAAATCTGCAGTTCGGAGGAGGAAGTCGTCCACGAGGTAGCCGTAACCGTCATACACGAGGTTGCGCACTACTTCGGGATAGAAGAAGATCGCTTGCACGAGCTCGGCTGGGGATGAACGGTTTTCCCGAGAAGAAATTTCTCGGGATCGGGGGGAACCGAAGAGCGCGGTGCGGCGTCCAAGTGTGTAGGGACAGCTGCACATGCAGTTCGTTTGCCGGGGGGCAACTGCCTTCCGCCTGCCTAGGTCAGAAGGAGTTCGACGCACATGCCAGATCTGCACGTCGCACCTGAAGCGCTCGTCGCCGCCGCCGTGGAACTCGACGCGCTCGCGGCGCGTCTCGAGACAGCGGTCGCTCTCAGCTCCGCAGCCATCCGCGTGCTCCCCTCCGGGAGCGAAGAGGTGTCCCTGCACGCGGCCGGTTATTTCAACACCGTCGCAAGCACGTTCACCCCCGCTGTCGCGCAGGGCATCCTCGAGATGCGCGAGACCGCGAACACGCTCCGCACCCAGGCCGCGTTGTATGTCGCCGAGGACGTCGCGCTCGGCGCGACCCTCGCCGCGGGCATGTGACGGCCGGCGCCTCGAAACCACCAGGAGATCAGACATGACCATGGGACTGACAGGTGTCATCTGGTTGCCCCGCGGGGCAACCGTCAACTCGACCACGCTCATCGCGGGCGCGGGACCGGTGCCGCTGAGCGTGGCGAGTGCGGCGTGGACGGCGCTGTCCACCAGCTTCGTCGACGCCAACCTCACGCTGGTCCGTGTGATGGCCGAACTCGCGGCCGGCTGGCAGGGTGTGTCCGCGGTCGCGGCACTCGCGAAGATCACGCCGTTCACGGTGTGGACGGCCGAATGCGCGGAACTCGCCGCGGACACGGCCGCGAAGGCGGGCCTCGAAGCGGGCGCGTACACCACCGCCGCGCTGATCATGCCGAGCATTCCCGAGATCGTCGCCGTGAAGACCGCGAAGGCCACCGCGTACACGACGGGTGGCGCGCTCAACGGCACCGCTGCGGCCGCGGAGGCCGCCGACCGTGCGATGGACATCCGCGCGGGGCTCGTGATGGAGGGTTACGAGGCCGCGTCGAACATCCTGGCGCTGAAACGCACCTATCGGCAGCCCCCTCGGATCGTCACCAAGGCCGATTCGAAGGAGGTCGGGAGTTTCGACGAAATCCCGTCCGACGGTGAATTCGATCCGACGCGCGCTGCCGCGGCCGCTGTGATGGCCGTGGGCCAGAATCCGGCCGTCACCACGGCCGCGTCGCAGGTCGGCAGCATCGCGGGCACCACCGTCTCCACCGCCACGTCGGCGGCGAGCAACATCGGTGGCGCGGCGTTGTCCGCGGTCACCGGTGGCGGCGCCGCCCCGATGATGGGTGGTGCGCCGATGCTGTCCGGTGGCTCGTACGGCGGCGGTTCCGCGTCGACCAGTGCCGCGGCGGCGGCCCGCACCTCCGTTGGTGGCATCGCGGCCGGCGCGGCAGGCGGGGCGACGCTGCCCGAGGGCTGGGGCCGGGCCGACGGCGGCCAGGGTGCACGGCCCGGCGCACCGGCGGCCGCACCCGGCGGGGTGATCGGAGACGTCCGCGCCGACGTGAACCCGGCCGCGGCGGCGCGCGGCGGCACCGGCAACGGACCGATGTCGGTCGGTCGCGGGGCGGGCGCGGGCGGTTCACAGGACGACGACGAGCGGGAGACCCCCGACTACCTGAAGAACTTCGAGCACTTCTCGGACGGACGCACGGTCATCCCCTCGGTCATCGGCGCGAACCCCGACCACCGGGAGTCCGGACGGTGATCGACCTGGGCACCCAGCCGGGCGTACCGACCCTGCCGGCGGTGACCCTGAGCCTCGACGAAATGGATTATCTCGTCGACACGCTCGCGCTCGACGTGCTGCCTGTGGTGCTCGACGCCACCCCGCGGTACGACACGTACGACGCCAGGGACGCCGCGTTCCGCGGCGCCGCAGGCACCCTCGCCGCCCGGGATCTGCTCCCGGGCGGCGAGGTCCACCCCGAACTCGCCGACCGACTGCGGGTTCTGGCCCGGCCGTTGTGGGAGATCGCCCTGCGCTGGTACGTCGACGGCAGCATCTCGAGACTGTGCGTCTCCCAGGGCGAGGCACTGTCGGTGCTGGCCCTGCGGGCCGGCGACACGTACGTCGTCCAGGATGCGGGCGCCGACATCTTCGCGCCGGTGATCGGCGCGCTGGGGGCGGTGGAACCGATGAACGTCGGCGTCGTCAACGCACCCACCGCCTCGCTCGGCGAGGCCTTCGATCAGGGCGGGGACGGCAAGTCGCTCGCGGCCGCGCTCGCCGCGCTCGGTGTGCCCGCGGTCGACGCGACCGTACTGGGCAACGCGATGGCCGGCTGCACCACGTACGCCGAGATCGTCGGAATCGTCTACGGCGATGGGCAATACGATCCGGTGGGCGGCCCCGTCACGGTGTTCGACACAGGGGCCGGGCGCATCGTCGGCACGTCCAGTGTGTCCGCGCACGGGGTGGCGTGGTCGTCGCTCAGCCCCGGCACCCCGCAACGCCTGCGGCAGGCGCTGGAGTCGCTGGCCGACCGGCTCCGCTGACCTACACGGGTTGCCGCTTCCACCACGCACCGGTCTCGCGGCGTTCCTTCCAGGTGGTGAACTCGTACCGGTACATGCGGGCACGCACGTGTTTCGGCGGCTGATCCGGGAACGGGTTGTACTGCAACAACTTCAGGGTGTCCGCGTCGTTGCGTAGCAGCCGCTCGACGAATCCCCGGAACCACGGTTCGGCGTAGCCGGGCGATATCGCGGTGAACCAGAGCAGCCAGTCGAGCCGTAGGTGATACGGCGCGAACTGGCGCGGTCGCCGGTTGACGTCGCCCGGTTTCCCCTTGAAGCCGTACTCCTTCCACTCGGAATGCACGCCGAGGTGGGCGTCGGACGTGCCCTCCACGATCACCTCGTACCGCACCCGGGTGATGCTGCCGAACGCGCCGTACGTGTTGACGAAGTGCCATTTGTTGAACGACGCATTCATGCGCTGCCCGTGGGAGATCAGGTTGCGAATCGGCCAGTAGCTCAACACGACGACGAGCGCGGTCACCGCGATCACCAGCGCAGCGAACGGGACGGGCGCCGAGTCGCTGCCCGCCGGGACGTCGAGGGGCAGCACCGCCTCGTACACGCTGTCGGGGACGACGGACAGGCCGAGAACGATGGTCGTCCAGTTCAGCCACGAGAAGTTGCCGCTCGCCACCAGCCACAGCTGGGTGACGATCATGATCGTCGCGGCGACGGCGGCGACCGGTTGCGGCGCGAACAGCCCGAACGGCACCACCAGCTGAGCGAAGTGGTTGCCGAGTACCTCCACGCGGTGCAGCGGCTTCGGCAGCCGGTGGAAGTACCAGCTGAACGGTCCGGGCATGGGCTGGGTTTCGTGGTGGTAGTACAGGCAGGTGAGCTTCTTCCAGCATCGGTCGCCGCGCATCTTGATCAGCCCGGCCCCGAATTCGAGGCGGAACAGCAACCACCTCAGCATGAGCAGCACCAGGATCGGCGGCCCGACCGACGCGTTGCCGAGGAAGATCGCCAGGAAACCCGCTTCGAGCAGCAGCGACTCCCAGCCGAAGCTGTACCAGAGCTGGGAGACGTTGACGATCGACAGGTAGAGCACCCACAGGGCGAACCACACGAGCATGCACACGGCGAGCGGGACGACCTGCGTCAGACCGAGCAGCGCGGCGAGGGACAGCCCGGCGCCGGTCCAGCAGATCCCCTCGAAGAACCGGTCCGAGTAGTGCAGGTGGAAGATGCTCGGCGAACGCGTGAACGGGACGGCACGGAGGAACCTCGGGATGGGCAGCATCCCGGTGCTGCCGACGAGCGGCCGGAACTGGTTTCTCGCGGCCAGGAACGCGACGAGGTAGATCGCGGCGAGCCCCTCGGTGACGAGCAGCCGACCGAGCGAATAGTTTTCGCCAACGAACCAATCCACCGCCGTCACTCCTCGAGGACGGTTTCCTCCATCGTCGCGCAACCCCGGGGTACGCGCAACGACGCCGACCGGCGGCGATCAGGTCGCTGTTGTCACCCCATCGGGTCGTCGGCGCCGGGGATCACCCGGTGCTCGAACGGCGGCTCCACGGTTCCCCAGCGCACGCACTCCCAGCCGCCGCCCGCGAGCGGGGTCAACTCCACCGTCTGGGTGTTGGCCAGGTGATTGTTGGCGGCGAACAACCCCGGCACCCCGGCGAGTTGTGCTGCCACGAGCCGGATGGCGGCGCCATGGCTGACCAGCACGACGTCGCCCGAGGCCGCCGGGTCGTCGAGGTACTGCTCGCGCAGGGAGTCCACCACCGGGACGTACCGGTCGAGGATGTCGTTGGCGGATTCCCCGCCGGGAACCCGGGCGTCCAGTTCGCCGGTGTGCCACAGGTGGAACGTCTTCATGAACAGCTTGTGCGACTCCTCGTCGCTGCGGTCCTCGAGTTCGCCGGCCTGCGCCTCGTGCAGTCCTTCCCGCACCTGGACGGCGATCCCCGACGCCAGTTCCACGAACCGCGCCGTCTGCCGGGCGCGCAGCGCCTGCGAGGACACGAGGGCGGCCGTCGTCGCCTGCGCGGCGAGGTCGTTACCGAGCCGCTCCGCCTGGGAGAGCCCTTCGGGTGTCAGCCGGGCGCCGGGCAGCCTCGTGTCGAGCCTGCGCTCGACGTTCGCCTCGGTCTGCCCGTGCCGGACCAGGATCAGCTTGCCGCTCACGATTCCCTCTCTCCCCGACGGATTCGTTCGATCCAGTCCGCCGCGTCTCCGTCGGACGGCGGGGGCGGGCCGCTCGGGTTGGCGGCGGGCCAGGAACCGAGGAACCGCACGTGCGACTTCCGGTGCAGCGCACGGAACGCCTCGGCGACGAGCGGGTCGTCGATGTGCCCGATGCAGTCGACGAAGAAGCGGTACAGGCCGGGGGTGGTGCGCACGGGGCGCGATTCGATGCGGATGAGATCGATTCCGCGCGTCGCGAACTCGGAGAGCACACTGACGAGGGAGCCGGGTGTGTTGTGGGGTTCGAGGACGGCGGAGGTGCGGTCGCCGCCGGTGCGGGCGGGCACCCGGGTGGGCGCGGTGACCAGAACGAATCGGGTGCGGGCGCTCTTCTCGTCGGCGACCCCGTCGGCGAGGCTGCGCAGCCCGAGCCGTTCGCCGGCGAGTGCGGTGGACACGGCGGCGTCGGCGAGGCCGTTCGCCACGTCCTCGGCGGCGCCGGCGTTGGAGGATGCCGTCTGGAGTTGGGCTTCGGGGCAGTTCTCCTCCAGCCAGATTCGCACCTGACCGGCCGCCACCGGGTAAGCCCGCACGGTCCGCACCTGGTCGAGCCGCTCGATGCCCGCCCCGCCGAGGATCGTGAACGCCACGTCGAGTTCGGTCTCGGCCACGATCTGCAGGCGGTCGCCCAGCGCGAGCGTGTCCAGGGTGGGCACCACGGCCCCCTCGACGGAGCTCTCGATGGGAACGACGGCGCCGTCGACGACGCCGTCCCGCACCATGGCCAGGGTGGCGGGCGGGCTCGTCGCGGCCACCCGTTCGACGGGCCCGTCGAAGGCACCCTCGGCCTCGAGCTGGGCGAGCGCCATCTCCGTGAAGGTTCCCGACGGTCCGAAATACGCGATCTTTGGCACGACTACGAGATTACGCACCGAGCGTTGACGGTCCGGCGCATTGACGGTGAATGTTTTACCGCAGACCCGCGTCCGCCAGCTCACGGGCGACGAGCACCGGGTCGTCGACCTCGACCCCGAGCAGCACCTCCCGGACAGCCTCCGCGGCCTCGGGGATCAGCGAGGTGAGCCTGGTGGGATCCGGGGTCGCGAGCGCCGCCCGCACGTCGTCGCCGCGGAGCGACGCGACCGTCCCCGACAGCAGCGCGAGCACCTCGGCGGTGTCACGGGCCCGCGCCACGTATCCGACGTCGGCGTGCGCGAGGACGGCGAGGAAGTCGGCGACCTCGCCGATGGAGTGCCCGCTCGCGAGTCCGGGGATGCGGCCGGCGTCCGCGAGGTGCTGCGCTGTCTCGGCCAGGCCTCCGTCGTCGCTGCCGTCCGCGGTGACGAACACGGCGAGCGGGGACGGCAGCCGCAGCGCGACCGCGTCGCCGAGCTGGGCCGCCGGGCAGTCGAGGTGGAAGCGGACGGCCTCGTAGGAGGCCTGCTCGCGGGTGCGGAGAACGGCCGGGTCGACGTCGAGCCCCACGATCACGCGGCCGGCGTCGGTGCCGACGGCGTCGAGCAGCGCGGACGCCGCGACCACCCGCGGTCCGAATGCGCCGCCGGAGGCCGGGCTCGTGTCCCCGGTCCCGCTGAGCAGATCCGCGAGCAACGACTGCGGTCCGCGGGAGCGCGGGACACCGAGGGAGAGAGGTATGGCCACCGTCCCACCGTATGCCCGTCTCGTGGACCGGAATCTTTTCGGGGTCTTGCCTCGCCGGTTCCGTCACATTAGGTTAGGGTTACCTCAGTATCGCGGAACCCTGAAGGAGGCTCCATGCCCGTCACGACCACCGGTCCGTCCACCGCCGAGCGTGTGCGTAGCTCGTGCGCACGGACCCAGGACGCGGTACTCGCCGTCGAAGGCAGCGCACCGACCGTCACGTCGGTCCACCACCTGCGGTCCAGCGGCGACGTCGTCGTCGCGGTGCCCACCGAGTCGGCGGCCGCCACGCTGTCCTGGCTCGCCGGCGGCGGCGGCATCCCGGCCGTGCTCGAACTGACCGACAACTCACCGCTCGCGCTGCGTGAGCCCGTCCGGTCGCTCGTGTGGCTGCGCGGCACCCTCCACGCGCTGTGCGAGGCGCACACCCGCACCCTCGCCGACGAGGTGGCCTCCGAATACCCGCACCCCGGACTTCTCGACGTCGGGCACGATGCGACGCTGCTGCAACTGCGCCTCGAATCGGCGGTGGTCGCCGATTCGAGTGGCGCCGAACCCGTCGCCCTCGACGATCTGCTCGCCGCCCGGCCCGACCCGTTCTGGGAGATGGAGACCTCCTGGCTCCAGCACCTCGACGAAGACCACCGCGACCTCATCGACATGCTGTCCCGCAAACTTCCACCGCACATGCGGCGCGGACGCGTCCGCCCCCTGGGCCTCGACCGGTACGGACTGCGGCTGCGCGTCGAGAACGAACACGGCGACCGCGACATCTGGATGCCGTTCTCCGCTCCGGTCGACGACACGGCCTCCCTGAGCAGGGCGATCCGGCTGCTGGTGGGATGCCCGTTCGTGAACGGACTCCGCGCGCGCGGCTGACCCGGCCTTCGTCGCCGCACGCTAGCGTGTGCGGCGTGATCTCGCGCGCAACGCTCACCTCCTGGCTACAGCCGGCCTCACCCGAGCCGGCCGCCCCGGTGGCCACCGGCACCGAGCGCCGCGCCCTGTGGATCGAGATCACGATCGTCCTGCTCGTCACGTTCGGGACGAGCGGGTTGTCGGGACTGCTGTCGCTGACCGAATCGCTGCTGACGCCGGGCAACCTGGCCGACCAGGCCGTCGCCCTCAACGTCGCCCGCGCCGAGAACCAGATCATCGACGTCGCCCGGCAGCTGCTCGGCATCGTGAAACTCCTCTCGTGGGCCGCCCTGGGGCTGTATCTCCTGTGGCGGAGCGGTGTCCGCCCGCGCGACGTCGGGCTCGGCCGGTTCCGCTGGCGCCCCGACGCGACGCACGGTGTCGGGCTGGCCGCGCTCATCGGTCTGCCCGGGCTCGGCTTCTACCTGCTGGCCCGGGCGATCGGCGCCAACCTCACCGTCGTCCCCAGCACGATCGGGGACCACTGGTGGCGCCTGCCCGCTCTGATCCTGTGGGCGATCGCGAACTCCGGCGCGGAGGAAGTGCTTGTCGTCGCGTATCTGATCACCCGGCTGCGGCAACTCGGGTGGAGCGAAAATTCGTCACTGCTGGCGTCGGCGGTGCTGCGGGGGACGTACCACCTCTACCAGGGCTTCGGCGGCGGGCTGGGCAACGTCGCGATGGGTCTGGTGTTCGGCCGGTACTGGCAGAAGACCGGACGGTTGTGGCCTCTCGTGATCGCGCACGCCACCATCGATTCGGTCGCGTTCGTCGGCTACGCCGCGCTGCGAGGGCACGTCGGCTGGATTCCGTAATCCGGCCGGACCAGTAAAGTCGTGCGGGTGACCGGCGACGCCCCCTATCCTCCGCTGCCGCCCCGTCCGCCTCGGCGGACGCCGGGCGGGCAGCAGGTGCCGCCGCCCCAGAACCGCCGAATTCCGCCCCCTGACCAGCGAGTCCCTCCGCAGACGCGGCGAGTGCCGCCGCAGGGACCGCCGCAACAGGGGCCTCCTGCGCCCCGCCCGCGACACCCCGCACCCCGTCAGGGCCCCCCGCCGCCGCAGGAGGGCACCCAGGTGATCCGCCGCGACGGCCGTGGCGCCCCGCCGCCGCCCCAGCAGGCGTGGTCGCAGGCCCCGGAACCGCAGCTGTCCCGCTCGGCCCCGCCGCAGGGTCCGCGCGGCTACGCACCCACCCAGACGCCGCAGCCGTACCGCGACGCGCCACCACCACCGCCGCCGCAACGGGTGCCCGACCGGCGTCCCCCGCGCACGCCACCACCACCCCCTCCGCCGCCCGCACCGTCGCGGACCCCGGAGCCGCCGCAGCAGCGCAGGCCCCGGCGGCCACGGCACTGGGGGCGTCGCATCGGCATCCTGTTCCTGGTGCTGGTCCTGGCGCTCGCGGGCATGACGTATTACCTCGACAGTTCGCTGAACCGGATCGACGCACTGGCCGACTACCCCGGCCGGATCGGCGACACCCCCGGCACGAACTGGCTGCTGGTCGGTTCGGACAGCCGCACCGGGCTGACCCCCGAGCAGGAACAGCAGCTGTCGACCGGCGGCAACAGCGGTCCCGACCGCACCGACACCATCATCGTGGTGCACGTCCCCAGCGGCGGCGGCCCGGCGACGATGGTGAGCATTCCGCGCGACTCGTACGTGTCGATCCCCGGCTACGGCGAGGACAAGATCAACGCGTCGTTCGCGTTCGGTGGTCCGCAACTGCTGACCCAGACGGTCGAGGAGGCGTCCGGTCTGCACATCGACCACTACGCGGAAATCGGGTTCGGTGGTTTCGCCGGCATCGTCGACGCGATCGGCGGCGTCGAGATGTGCCTGGACACCGCCATCGACGACCCGCTCGCGGGGATCAACCTCGCGCCCGGCTGCCAGGAACTGGCGGGAGCGGAGGCGCTCGGCTTCGTCCGCAGCCGCGCGACCGCGCTCGCCGACATCGACCGGATGAACCATCAGCGGATGTTCATGGCGGCGTTGATGTCGAAGGCCACCAGTCCGGCGACGTGGCTCAACCCGTTCCGTGTCTGGCCGCTCGTCACCGACACCGCCGCATCGTTGCGCGTCGACGAGAGCGACCACATCTGGAATCTCGCCGCACTCGCCTGGGCGGTCAAGGGCGACATGGTCACGACGACCGTCCCGGTCGGCGGTTTCGAGGACGTCGACGGCTCCGGGAACGTGTTGCTCTGGGATCACGACCGGGCGTCGCAGTTCTTCGACGCGCTGGCCAACGACCGTCAGGTTCCGGCCGAACTTGTCACCACCGGTCCGTGACGCCCGGCCGTAAACTGACATCCATGACGCAACCGGCGGCGAAAGCACCCAGCGAGTTCCATGCCCTCCTGCAGCAGCAGATCCGCAACGAATTCACCGCATCCCAGCAGTACATCGCGGTGGCCGTCTATTTCGACTCGCACGCTCTCCCGCAACTGGCTCGCCGCTTCTATTCGCAGGCCGCCGAGGAGCGCGGCCACGCGATGATGATGATCCAGTACCTGATCGACAACAACCTCGAGGTGAAAGTCACCGGCATCGACGACGTGGTCACCGATTTCGACTCGGTGCGCGCCCCCGTCGCACTCGCGGTGGAGCGCGAACGCGCCGTCACGGAACAGATCACCAAGCTCGCCCGCACGGCCCGCGAGAGCGGCGACTACCTCGGCGAGCGGTTCATCCAGTGGTTCCTCGAGGAACAGGTCGAGGAGGTCTCGGACATGCACACGCTCCTGACGATCGTCGAGCGTGCCGGCGACAACCTGTTCGACATCGAGGATTTCATCGCCCGCGAGATGAGCGGCAACGCGCCGGTCCGGCCGGGTGCGCCGAAGAGAGCGGGCGGCGGCGTCTGACCTGACGGGTTAGCAGCGGGTGGGCGCCGGTTCGCCGCGGAATCGCGCGGCCACGTATTCGTAGGCGTCCGGAAAGCCCACCACTGCCGTCGTCATGTGCTCGGATATCTCGTACGGCACGAACGTGAGTCTGTCGCCGGCAGCGCAATAGCGGTGCGCGGTCTCCGCGATCGAATCGAACGGCGTCAGCCCGTCGAGGGTGCCGTGCCACAGGTAGAGGGGCGCGGTCGGGACACCCTCGAAGTACCGCAGACTGTTCTCGCGCAACACCTGGTGCGCACCCGAACTCGCCATGAGGCTGGTGGACGCGGCAAGCTGTCCGGCGCTGCGGAAGGCGCCGTGAAACAGCAGGAACCGGCGGCATTCGTTCGACATCCACTCGCGCAGCCACAGCCCGGTCTCGTTGAGCTGCGACGAGATCGGCAGCTGCTCCGGGTATTCGCGTTCCAGGCCGATCGCGGCGGCGAATGCGAGCCCGAACCCCGGATGCGGATTGAACCCCAGACCCAGGGCCATCTGCTCGAGGTCCGCGGGAATCCCACCCGCCACCACCGCGTCGAGTTTCAGCTCCGGCGCGTAGGTCGGGGCCAGTGCCGCCGCCCACGCGCTGGCCATGCCGCCCCCGGAATAGCCGGCCAGCGCCACCGGGCTGTGCGTCAACCCCAGTTCGGCCACCCGCTGCACCGCCCGCACGCTGTCGAGGGTGATCATGCCGCCGAGCTTCGCGGCGCCGTACGCGCCCGTCGGGCCGAGATGATCGGGCACCGACACGGCCCAGCCGCGCTGCAGACCCAGATACAGGCCCGGCGACTCCTGCAGTTCCAGATTGAACAACGAGTGCGACGGGGCGCATTTGGTGCCCAGCGAATTCACGATCGCCTGATACGACACGAGCGGAGGGTTCGCGACGCCGCGGGGAAGCAGCACGGTGGTGACGGCCAGGATCGGATGTCCCGCCGAGTTCGTCGACCGGAACGCGATCTGCCACCCGTCGGAGTTCGCATACATCCAGGTGTCGATCCGCCGCGTCCGCACGACGTCGCCGGGATTCAGGACACCGAGGTCGGCGGGGGCCGAATAGAAGGGGTCGGGGTCCGGCCAGGGATACAACGGGTCGGCCTGCGCGGGAACCGGAATCGTCACGCCCAGGAAAAGAGCACCGAGAATCAACGCTATCCACGCACTGGATCGTCTCAACAATTGCCTGCCCCTCCGGGCCGCGCCGTCAGAACGGTGTGAATTTTATACAGGGGCCGGCGCCCGGCGACGCGGATTGCGCCGTTCCGTCCCACCGTTCGTCGCCAGTTCACGTTAGGAAAATGAGATCAGAATGGTCCCGGAATTAGGTTGACTTTAGTTTGGGAACGCTTGCCAATATTAGGTCGAACTTGGATGACACGTGCTCTGACCAGCGATATTATCCATTTCATGACTTCGACCGACGCGCACAAGACGAAATTCCACGCTCTGCTTCACGACCAGATTCGCAACGAATTCAACGCGTCACACCAGTACATCGCGACTGCCGTCTATTTCGACAACTCCGACCTGCCGCAGCTGGCCAAGCACTTCTACAAGCAGGCCGTCGAAGAGCGCAACCACGCCATGATGATCGTCCAGTACTTCCTCGACCGCGACATCTCCGTGGACCTGTCGGGTGTCGACGCGGCGAAGGGCCAGTTCGAGAACGCACGCGAGCCGATCGCACTCGCTCTGACGCAGGAGAAGACGGTCACCGAGCAGATCGTGCAGCTGGCGAGCACCGCCCGCGAGGAGGGTGACTACCTCGGCGAGCAGTTCATGCAGTGGTTCCTCAAGGAGCAGGTCGAGGAGGTCGCGAGCATGACGACGCTGCTGACCATCGCCGACCGCGCGGGCAGCAACCTGTTCGACCTCGAGGAGTTCGTCGCGCGCGAGATGAGCGGCGTCGCAGACACGTCCGGCGCACCGCACGCAGCGGGCGGTTCCATCTAGGCGGCTCCGCCGCCCGTGAGTGGTTGACGAGTCTCTGCACTCCTCAACCACTCACGAGCCCGGAGGGCCTACCGCAGGGTGACCTGCCGGCCCCGCAGTCCGTCGCGGGCGCGTCGTTCCTCGGTGGTGAGGGGCGCGTCGACGGCCAGGGCCTCGGCCAGTCGCTGACCGAGTTCGACGGTGGCGGCGGCCCATTCGTTCGCATGCTTCTCGCGGTCCAGGTCGAACACCGGGACCAGCAGTCCGTCGGTCCGGAACGACCCGGCGTAGCGCGAACCCTCACCGAGGTGCAGGCCACCGGTCGCGTGCACGCGCGCCAGGGCCAGCATCAGATCGTCCTCGTTCTCGGGGCGCACCCAGCGGATGTGCGCCTTCTCGCCCGCGTCGACCCACCACGCGGCGACGACACCCTCGGCCTCGACGCGCGCGGACGGCATGATCGCCGCGTTCGCGTGCTGCACGGTGGTCGCGACCTCGGGGGCCGGCTCCACGCCTTCGGGGATCCACCAGTTGAAATCCTGGTGCACGGTGATGTCGAGCAGTGCGTCCGCGTCGATCACGTCGGCCAGTGCCGGGGTCTCGGATCCGGGGTTGGCGGAGGCCAGCGATTCGCCGCCGGCGGCGTCACGGACCCAGGCGACGGACGCGGCCAGGTCGGCGCCGAGGTCAGCGGAATGCGCCTGGACCTGCACACCGACGAACCCGGTGGCACTGTCCCCCTCGTCGCGGACCAGCGCCGCGACGGCGCCGGGCAGCACGGTCGCGAGCGTCACCGGACGGGACGAATCCTTGACGGGAAGCGGGGCGGTCGCCGACGGGACGAACTCGCGCAGCGCCACCAGATCGCATTCGGCGGCGAGGCCTTCGAACGGCCGGGTCACGGCCGCCGCGGCGCTCTCCCGTTCCGCCTGCCGCTGCGCGAGCTTCTCGGCGCGGCCACTGTCGGGCTTCGGACCACTGTTTCTCTTGCTCTTCTTTGCCACGAGGCCAAAACCTACACGCCGACGCCGGTCCGGTCAGGAGGCCAGCCACTTCTTGGTGCGACCGGGGTGGTTGGTGGCCACCCAGCTGACCCCGAGTTCGCGGCACAGTTCGACGTCGCTGCGGTTGTCGACGGTCCAGCAGTACGTGGCCCGTCCCGCGGCGGCGGCCTTGTCGACGATGTCCGGGTGTTCGTGCAGTGTTTTCACCGAGGGACCGACCGCGGTGGCGCCGACGGTGGTCGCGGCTCCCCCGCCGAGGTACCGGGCGGATTCGCCGAGCAGCACGGTCGGGAGCATCGGCGCCGACCGCCGGATCCGCCACACCGCTCCGGCGGAGAACGACATCACGACGGCGCGGGAGTGGTCGGCGGACGGGGGTGCGGCGATGCCGAAGCGTTGCAGTTCGGCGAGGACTTTGCTTTCGACGAGGCCGC
The DNA here is from genome assembly GCF_017068395.1 of Rhodococcus pseudokoreensis. Classification (NCBI taxonomy): domain Bacteria; kingdom Bacillati; phylum Actinomycetota; class Actinomycetes; order Mycobacteriales; family Nocardiaceae; genus Rhodococcus; species Rhodococcus pseudokoreensis. The sequence goes on from NZ_CP070619.1 coordinate 3,898,920, forward strand.
CGAAGCGCACGGGGTGCTTGGTTTCGATGAAGAGTTTCACCGGGCGCGCCGTCCAGTCCAGGGTGAGTGCGATCAGCGCGCTCAGCTCGAGAAGTTCGGCGGGCTCCTCCTCGGTGCCGTAGTTGAACTCCGTCAGTTCGTCGAGCGTCATCTCGCTGACGACGCCGGTGCCGGTGGACGTCCGGTCGACGGTACGGTCGTGGACGCACACGAGGTGGCCGTCCCGGGTGAGCCGCACGTCGCACTCGAGTCCGTCCGCGCCTTCTTCCAGTGCCAGTTCGTAGGCGGCGAGCGTGTGTTCCGGCATGGCCGCGGATGCGCCTCGGTGGGCCACCACCAGGGGCCCGCGCCGGTCGGGGCTCACGACGCGACGGCTTCCCGGTCGGCGTCACCGGACGTCGTCTCAGTTTTCTCGGCCGACTTCCCGGCGGGCTTGTCCGCATCGGTCCGCGGCAGCGGATCGGTGGCGATCACCCAGCGGGTGACCGGTTCCTTCGCGCCCTTCAGCGTCCGGCCCTCGAGCCGCCGGAGCACCATCAGCGCGAGGAGCGCGGTCGCGGACGCGACCAGCGCCGTGAACGCGGCCAGCAGGACGCCGTCCGCCATGGCCTGCAGCCCCGGCCTGGACCGCCAGAACCAGTTGAAGACGACGAGCACGGCGCCGAAGACCCACAGACTCCACCAGGCGCGGACCAGCAGGACCGCGCGGGGGTCGCGGCGGATCACCTCGAGCAGGAACACACCGGGCATCACCAGGTTCAGGCCCGGCACCGCGCACCCGACGACGACGTCGGTGGGGGTGCGGGGGTCGGATTTCTTCGCCTGGGCGAACGTGCGGCGACGCATGCGTAGCAGCCAGCACACTCCGGCGATGCCCGACAGCAGCGCGAAGAGCATCCCGCCTGCCTGGCCGACGAACACGGCGAGGTCGGACACGGCGAGCACGGTGGGGTCGATCAGCCGGGTCCGGTTGCGGAGGAGGACGGCGTACCGGCCCAGTTCGGCGAGCACTCCGAATGCGTACAGGCCCGTGGTGATTGTGAGGAAGCGCGCGGCCTTGCCTGCGAGCAGTTCCGGCCAGTCGCGGCGGGTGGAGGGGGCGTCGACGTGATCGTGGAGTCCCCAGCGGGGGATCTCGGTGTAGTGCGGGGTGGGGCTCGGTGTCGACGGCTCGTCGGCGAGACCGCTGCGCTGCAGCGGAGGTCGCGCGATCCAGCGGAATCCCCGGCTTGCGGGCGGCTGGTTGTGGCCGGTCCGGACGGGGGCGAGCAGCACACCGTGGCAGCGGGGGCACCACTGCGCCGGGGCGCCGAGGACCGGCCACCGGGCCGCGCACCGCGCGCACACCTGAACGACGACGCTCATGCCCTCCGCACCCACTTCACATTGCCGATTCTGTCACGGCCCGCGAATGCGGGCAGCCCACGACCGAATCGTCCTTTTTGGGGAGAATGTGTGAGCTGCAGCACCGGAAATGCCGAGTTATCCACAGTTTCCACAGGTTCATACACAGTTATGGACAGTGTGAGTAGTGCTTATACACAGGTCAGAGCGCATGTGAATCCGGCGTTGTTGACAGCTTCGGGTGAACGGTCCACAGCGGTGGATGAACTTGACATCGCAGCTCGGTGAACAACCGGTTTCGGGTGACCGACGGCTCGGCCCGGAATTACCCCTCCAGTTCGGATCGCCCGCGAAGCGACCCGAGAACTCCGGACCGGCCGTCGTCTCCCCCACCTGTGCCGGGCGAAAATGTCCCGACACTTGATCTGACGCAGCCCGGCGCGGTTTGGTTCCACCCAATCTGTAATCTCGGAAACCGATGACGGAAGACGCCGGATCGCGGTGGCACCTCGGGCCCGCCCGTGTCCTCCGGGTGGCCGCCGCCCTGATCGTGGTGCAACTTCTCGTGCGGACGTGGGTGGCCGCGAACAGCGACTTCTACTGGGACGATCTGATCCTCGCCGGGCGCGGCGGCAGCCTCCCCCTCTTCTCCGGCGACCTCCTGCTCTACGACCACGACGGTCACCTCATGCCGGGGGCGTTCCTGGTGGCGGGTATCGCGACCCGGATCGCGCCGTATCAGTGGATCCTGCCGATGCTGACGATGGTCGCGCTGCAGGCGATGGCGTCGTACGCGGTGTTCCGGTTGCTTCGCAAAATCCTCGGGCCTCGGCCCGTGCTGCTGGTTCCGCTGGCGCTCTATCTGTTCTCTCCGCTGACCGTGCCGGCGTTCGCGTGGTGGGCGGCGGCACTCAACGCGCTGCCTCTGCAGATCGCGCTGGCGTGGGTGGCAGGCGACGCCCTCGAACTGTGCCGCACCGGACGGCGGCGGTACGCCGTGTCGGGCACGCTCGTGCTGATCGTGTCGCTGCTGTTCTTCGAGAAGTCCGTCGTCGTCCCGTTCGCCGCGTTCGCGACCGTCGCTCTGCTCGCGCACGTCGGCGAGACGGAGCGGCCGGTGCGGTCGACGCTGCGGCGGGGCGCGACCCTCTGGATCCCGTCGGCGGCGGTGCTCGCGGTGTGGGCCGCGTTCTACATCTCCACCGTCGCGTCGCAGTGGGAATGGGCGGGGACGTCGCGCGCATTGGAACTGCTCCACCACAGCACGTCGCTCGGACTGCTGCCCACGTTCGTGGGTGGGCCGTGGACGTGGGAACGGTGGATTCCGAGCCCCCCGTGGGCGTCCCCCTCGACGACGCTGGAGGTGGTCGGCTGGGTCGCCCTCGCCGCGGCGGTCGTCGCGACGGTCCGGCTGAAGCGCCGGATCGGCTGGGTGTGGGTGCTCACGGCCGCGTACTTCCTGCTGTCGGTGACGGCGATGGTCGTCACCCGGTGGGGCGCCGACACCACGTACGAGCTCGCGCAGACGCTGCGTTACTTCACCGACACCGCGGTGATCCTTGCGATCGCCGTCGCCGTGATCGCCCGCGCACCGCGTCAACGAGCCGAACCGGTCCGGTTGCGACCCCTGGTGGCGGCCGGTGCCGTGGTCGCGTTCGTCGCGAGCAGCCTGTGGTCGACGTACACGTTCACCCGCAGCTGGGAGGAGAACCCGACCACCGACTACCTCGCGACCGCGCGTGCGTCGCTCGCCGACCGGAACGACGCGCCAATTCTCCAGCAGCCCACGTCCATCTGGGTGCTGTTGCCGGTGGCGTACCCGAACAACCTGGTGAGCCGGGTGTTCGCTCCACTCCGCGACCGGCCCGCGTTCTCCGACAGCACCCCGGACCTCCGGATGATCGACGACGCCGGTTCGGTGGTCGACGCTCAGGTGACGTGGGTGCGCGCGATCGAGCCCGGCCCCGTCCCGGACTGCGGGCACCTGGTGGACCGACGCAGTTTCGACACGATTCCCCTCGACGGGCCGCTGACCGGCTGGGAGTGGACGGCGCAGCTCAACTACCTGGCCACGGCGGACGGTGAGATCGCCGTCGCGATGGAGGAGGGCAGCCCGGTGCGGGTGCCCGTGCGCCGCGGCCCGAATTCGGTGTTCGTGCGACTCACCGGTGGCGGTCAGGGCCTGCGCGTGAGCACCCTGACCCCGGACCTGTCCGTGTGCATCGGGGTGGGCCCGGTCGGGGTGGTCGTGCCGAAGTAGTTACCGCCCGTAGCGCGACCAGGCGACGCGGGTGTTCGCCGCACCGACGATCGCGGCGGCCACGTCGTCCCAGCTCGCGGCGGGCAGCCCGAGTTTCGCGAAGAGGGAGCGGCGCGGCCCGGTCATCTCGATCGTGGCGTCGGGGAACCGCTTCTCCACCACCTCGCGCAGGGTGCCGATCCCGTCGACGATGCCGAGTTCGACGGCACGGCGCCCCAGCCAGACGTCGCCGTCGAACAGTTCCGCCTCGGCCGCCTTCAGCTTGCCCCCGCGGCGGCCGACCACCCAGTCGCGGAACTCGTCGTGAATGCCTTCCTGGATCTGTTCGAGCCACTGCACGTCCTCGGACTTCTCCGCGAAGAACGGGTCGAGGCGGGCCTTCGCCTCGCCCGCCGAATGCAGCCGTCGTTCGATGCCCAGGCGGTCGATCAGTTCGGAGAACCCGAAGCCCGCGGAGATGACGCCGACGGAGCCGACCACCGACGTGGCGGTCGCGTAGATCTCGTCGGCCGCGCAGGCCAGCCAGTAGCCGCCGGACGCGACGACGTCCTCACAGAACGCGAGCACGGGCAGTTCGTGTTCGGTGGCGAGCTGACGGATGCGGGCGGCGATGTATTCGCTCTGCGTCGGAGACCCGCCGGGACTGTTGATCAGCAGCGCCACCGCCTTCGCGCCGTGCGTGGTGAACGCGCGCCGCAACGGTTCCTCGACGGATTCCGCGCTCAGCACCCGCCCGAAACCCGCTCCGCCGGACGCGATCATCCCCTGCAGCCGCACCACCGGGACCACCCCGGCGCCGGAACCGCCGAACGCGTCGGGCAGCTTGTCGGCCAGCGGTTTCGGCAGGTTCAGTGGGATCTTCGCCATGAAATCAGCGTACCGATCACGGATCGGGCAGAGTGGTTCACATGGAGTTGCGAATCTTTACCGAACCCCAGCAGGGTGCCACCTACGACGAACTTCTGGCGGTGGCGCAGGCCGCCGAACGTTTCGGGTACGGCGCGTTCTTCCGCTCGGATCACTACCTCGCGATGAACACCGAGGGCCTGCCCGGACCGACGGATGCGTGGATCACGCTGGCGGGCATCGCCCGCGAGACGTCGACGATCCGTCTCGGCACCCTCGTCACGTCCGCGACGTTCCGGTACCCGGGGCCGCTGGCGGTCTCGGTGGCGCAGGTGGATCAGATGAGCGGCGGTCGCGTCGACCTCGGCATCGGCGCCGGCTGGTACGAGGAGGAGCACCAGGCGTACGGCATCCCGTTCCCGCCGCTGAAGGAGCGGTTCGAGCGGCTCGAGGAGTCCCTCGCCGTGATCACCGGACTGTGGCGCACCCCGCTCGGGGAGACGTTCTCCTACGACGGGACGCACCTGACGGTCAAGAATTCGCCGGCACTCCCGAAGCCGCGGCAGCCGCAGGGTCCGCCCGTCCTGATCGGCGGCACCGGTAAGAAGAAGACCCCCGCGCTGGCCGCGAAGTACGCGAACGAGTTCAACGTCCCGTTCCAGTCGATCGACGAGACGCGGGACGTGTTCGACCGGGTCCGGATCGCATGCAAGACGATCGACCGCGACCCCGAGGAACTGGTGTATTCCAACGCGCTCGTCCTGTGCTGCGGGCGGACGGAGGAGGAGATCGCGAAGCGCGCCCTGAACATCGGACGCGAGGTCAGCGAACTGCGGGAGAACGGACTCGCCGGGTCGCCCGCCGAACTCGTCGACAAGATCGGCCGTTACGCGGAGGCCGGGTCGCAGCGGATCTACCTGCAGACCCTCGACCTCGGCGACCTCGACCACCTGGAACTGGTCGCCAGTGAGGTCGTCCCGCAGCTGAGCTAGGTGGAGGCGGAACCGCCCGTTCGAGACCGGCAGGTTCGTTCGGCGGGCTCAGCAACGTTCCGTTCCTTCCCCCGCGGTGGAATGCTCGAAGCACGTCCGGAACGACCGTGCGTCGACTCCACGAGGAGATGAACAGGTGCGATGAAGTACGTGATTACGTGGACGGTGCGTGAGGGCGGTTCCGCCGCCGAGAACGAGGAGGCCGCGCGGCGGAGCCTCGAAGTGTTCGCGAGATGGACGCCGGCCGAGGGGGCAGACTTCCATCATTTCCTCGGCCGCCTGGACGGCAACGGGGGATTCGCCTTCGTCGAGGCGGACGATCCGAACGACATCCTGGACGGTCCGACGAAGTTCGGGCCCTTCTTCGAGTTCCACGTCTACCCGGTCGCCGACATCGCCGTCACCACGCAGGCCGCGCAGCACGCGGTCGAGTTCCGGGGCGCGATCAGCTGATCCCGGGCTCGGTGCTCAGTGCCGGGTCGTCGAATCCTGATCCCGGCTCAGTGCCGGGTCGTCGAATCCTGATCCCGGCTCAGTGCCGGGTCGTCGAATCCAGGAACTGGCGGAGGTCGCGGTCCCACTGCGCGTCGCGGGAGCGGTTCAGGGAGGCGCGGCAGATGAGGAAGCCGGACAGCGCGATCATCATCACCGCGAACCAGGTGAACAGTCCGGCGATCACGCCGGCCACGCGGGCGGCGGACGACGACATCGGTTCGGTGGTGAGGTTGCCGTCGGCGTTGACCCAGATGTCTTGCCTGGTTCCCGAGGGGGTGGCGGGGTCGACGGTGATGTCGGCGTGCCGGGTTTCGTTACCCCAGGTCCACTTGGCGGGGGCGGTGTCGACGCCCGACGGTGCGACGTCGGAGGTGACGGACACGCCGGTGGAGTCGGCGAGCGTGGTGGCGGTGACGGTGCGGTAGTCCGCGACCTGCTTCTCCGCCAACGTCAGCTGGCTGTCGATGGTCCGGGCGCCCACGAGGATGGCGAGGGGCAGCATCGCGAAGGCGAGCACCACGACGGCGAGGGTGAGCATGTTCTCGATCCGGTCCGAGCGCCGGATTAGCGGGTTGTGCCGCTGACGAGCCGACCGCTTACGCAGCCCTCGTGCTTGAGAGTTGTTCCACATTCCGGATCCGGTCCTCTCGCCGACAATTCCCTACAATCCAGAGTCGTACGCAAGGCAAACAAGATCAAGTCGATTCGGTGTGTTATTGGGCACTGTGCCGTAATACACTCATCTGCTCCCCGCCATCTCACGATGCTCCTTCGGGCTCATTCCGCGCACGCGTTTGAACGCCGCACTCAGCGCGAATGCACTTCCGTACCCCACCCGCTGCGCCACCGACGCGACCGTCGCGTCGGGTTCGCGGAGCAGATCCGCGGCGAGGGACAGCCGCCAGCCTGCGAGGAAGGTCATGGGCGGTTCACCGACGAGTTCCGTGAACCGACGCGCCAGGGCTGCCCGCGACAGTCCGGTTTCCGCGGCGAGCGACTCCACCGTCCACTGGTGTGAGGGATTGTTCTGCAGGATGCGCATCGCCTTGCCGACCACCGGGTCGCCCTGCGCCCGCACCCAGGACGGCGTATCGGCCGCCGGCCTCGCGAACCAGGCGCGCAGCACGGCGATCAGCAGCAGATCGAGGAGTCGGTCGAGGACCGCTTCCTGCCCGGGTTCGTCGCGCACCACTTCGTCGTGCATGAGGGTGACGAGCCGGGAGTCCCAGTCGGCGCGGCGCTGCACGACGAGTTCGGGGAGCGCGGACAGGAGTCGCCGGCTGATCTCGCCGGGGGTCTGGTACGTGCCGGTCAACATGACGGTGCGGCCGTTCGCGCTGTTGCCCCAGGTGCGCACGCCGAGGTCCATCGCCTCGGCGAGCGGTTCACCGCGGAGCGTCGTGCAACTCTGGTCGGGGTTGATGATCACGTGCGGCGGGGTGTCCGGGTGGTCGGCGACGACGTACCGCTCGGGTCCGCGGATGATCGCGACGTCGCCTTCGGTGAGCTGCACCGGTTCGCCGGTGTGCGGGAGGATCCAGGCTTCGCCGCGGCCCATCGCGACGAGGCTGAGCGGCGCGTGGTCGTCGATCTGCAGCGACCACGGCGGTTCCATGATCGACCGGAGCACGAACGCTCCGGCGGCGCGGGGACCACTGATGAGACCGGCGAGGGGATCCACACCTCAACCGTAGACGCTCGCGTATGGAGCAGCGATTTTCAACCATGGAAAGTCTCGCTGCCGCCGTCTTGACTGAACACATGACAACGGCTCCGCAACAAGCGCCCCGCGACTTCACCGACTACGTCCGCGCCGCGGCAGCGGCCGGGGTCTGGAGGGTTTGATCATGGAGCGTTACCTGACGATCGTCACGGCGGTCGGTGCCGGTGTGGTGGGCGGCGTGATGTTCGCGTTCTCCACGTTCATCATGACCGGGCTCGGACGCCTGGACCCGGCTCAGGGCATCGCAGCGATGCAGGCGATCAACCGAGAGGCGCCGAACTTCTGGTTCATGACGGCGCTGTTCGGCACCGCGCTGACGTCGATCGCGCTCGCGATCGTCAGCGTGGTGCGGCACGACGGTTCGGGCGTGTACGCGGTGATCGCGTGCGCGCTGTATCTCGTGGGGATCGTGCTGACCATCGTCTACCACGTGCCGCACAACAACGCGCTCGACGCGATCGATCCCACTGCGGCGGGCTCGGCGGACTACTGGCGCGACTACGTGTCGGGCTGGACCGGGTGGAACCACGTGCGCACCGTCAGCGCCATCGCGGCGTCCGCCGTGCTCACGTGGTCCGCGACCCGCGGTCGATAGTCCGGGATCTACGAGGGCGGCAGGATGTCGGTCTGCGCCGGGACCTCGTCCTGCTTCAACAGGCCGACGGGGCAGCTGACGCCGGTGGCGTGCACGGGGCAGTATCCGCCGGGGTTCTTCGCGAGGTACTGCTGGTGGTAGTCCTCGGCGTAGTAGAACTGCGTGAGTGGGGCGATCTCCGTGGTGATCGCGCCGTACCCGGCCTCGACGAGCCGCTTCTCGAACGCCTCACCGGTGGCCTCGGCGATCTCCACCTGCTGCTCGTCGATGGTGTAGATGGCCGAACGGTACTGCGTTCCCTGGTCGTTGCCCTGCCGCATGCCCTGCGTGGGATCGTGGTTCTCCCAGAACTCCTTGAGGATCTCGGCGTACGAGATCACCTTCGGATCGAAGACCACGAGCACCACCTCGGTGTGCCCGGTGCGTCCCGAGCAGGTCTCCTCGTAGCTGGGGTTCGGCGTGTAGCCGCCTGCGTACCCCACCGCGGTGGTGTAGACGCCGTCGAGTTGCCAGAACTCCTTCTCGGCGCCCCAGAAACATCCCATGCCCAGCACCGCGGTCTGCATGCCCTCGGGGAACGGGGGTTTCAGGGGGTGACCGTTGACGTAGTGCGTCGCCGGAACCGGGATCGCCTGACTCCGTCCGGGGAGTGCGTCCTCGGCGGTGACCATCACGGACTTAGCGGCTGCTCGACCCAGAAGCTCGTCGTACCAAGACATGGTTCGATGCTACGCGCGGTGCCGGAGTGGTCTCCCGGGCGAGCGCCGACTGCATGCGCATCCGCTCGGCGCGGGCGGTGACCCAGCCCGTCGCGGGCACCTCCACCCACCGGTAGAGCGCCTCCGACACCAGCGCCGTCACCACCAGAAACGTGACCACGGCCCCGGTCTCGCCGAACGAGCCCACCGTGTGCTCGTACACGCGGTAGAGGATCAGCGTGTGGACCAGGTAGATCGCGTAACTGCGCGTCGCGGTCCACCGCACGACGGCCCAGTGCGCGGCGGGCCCGTCGTACCGGCCCACCAGCACGACGCACGCGGTGACGACGGCGAACGTCCAGAGGTAGTGATCGCCCGCCCAGTACACCCGGAAGTCGGTGGCGAGGCGGATCACCTCGACCTGGGCCAGCCCGGCGACGACGATCCACCGGCAGTCCGCGAGTCGTGCCCAGCCGAGGTAGATGATCTGCCCGAGGAACACGGCGGGCAGCGTCGCGGCGATCTTCGACAGCATCGGGACCGTGTACGGCTGCGGCGCGTACAGGTTGTAGAGCAGGATCAGGGCGCAGATCGAGGCGCCGGCCATCGGCATCGCGATGGGCAGGGTGCGCAGCACGGGTCGCGCGGCGACGCAGGCGAAGTAGAACAGGATCTGCACGGCGAGGGTCCACGTGACCCCGAGCACCGCGACCTCCGGTTTGAGGAAGAACCCGCCGAGGACGAAACTCAGCGCGGCGTCGATGTTCGACACACCCTCCTGGCCGCTGAACATGCCGTTGATGCCGAGGCGGACCAGGACGATCGCAGCGAGGACGGCCACCCAGAATGCGGGAAGGATGCGGCCGAGCCGATTGAACAGAAAGTGCCCGGGTTCGTGGCGAATGGCCGAACGGGTGATCAACAAACCGGTCAGCATCATGAAGACGGCGACCCCGAGAAACGACAGATGCTGGTTGAGTCCGCCCCGCTCGACGAAGATCTGATAGACGACGTCGATGAACCACCATCCGGTTCCGAGGTCGTCGATCAGATAGAACGAGATGTGCGAGTAAATCACGGCCAGAACTGCGAAAAAGCGGAGCAGATTCGCGCCCGTGAGTTCCACACGCGGCGCGGCCGCATGCGAATCTGCAACGGGTATCAGCGAAGGCATCGCGTCAGCTTAAGGTTCCGTTCACCGCTCGGACGAATTCTCACGACATTCAGTGTCGCCGCGCCAGCCTTTTTTCGGGTGCCCGAACTTTCCGTTCCGGGAATCGCTCCGTGACCCCAACTGTTGCGCAGGGTGTACCAATGAGATTGGGTATATACCCGAGAACGATTCGCCAAAGGCGGGTGTCAGACGCGTGTCCACGTGTCGTCGACACCCGGAACACACCAGGGCTCACAGCCCGTTGATGAAGGGACCCTCGTGTCTGTTTACACGCTGCCGGAACTCCCGTACGACTATGCAGCTCTCGAGCCGCACATCTCCGGCAAGATCATGGAACTGCACCACGACAAGCATCACGCCGCGTACGTGACCGGTGCCAACACGGCGCTCGACAAGCTGGCCGAGCTCCGCGAGTCGGACACCCTGCCCGCCGTGGTCAACCTGCACGAGAAGAACCTCGCCTTCCACTTGGGCGGCCACACGAACCACACCGTCTTCTGGAACAACCTCTCCCCGGACGGCGGCGACAAGCCGACCGGTGAGCTCGCGGCCGCGATCGACGACCAGTTCGGCGGCTTCGACGCGTTCCGCAACCACTTCTCGGCCAACGCCAACGCCATCCAGGGCTCCGGCTGGTCCATCCTGGCCTGGGATTCCATCGGCCAGCGCCTGCTCATCGTCCAGCTGTACGACCAGCAGGGCAACATCCCGATCGGCCTCACGCCGCTGCTGCTCCTCGACATGTGGGAGCACGCCTTCTACCTCGACTACCAGAACGTCAAGGGCGACTACGTCAAGGCATTCTGGAACATCGTGAACTGGGCGGACGTCGCCGCTCGCTTCGAGAAGGCACGCACCCAGACCGCGGGCCTGATCGTCTAGTTCTCGCTTTTTCTCGGCCACGGGCGCCCGGAACACCATCGAGTGTTCCGGGCGCCCGTGCTCGTTTCGGGCGCGAAATCCCGTCCGAGCAGGCCGAGCGTCCAATAGGCTTCTCGAGTGACCGAGTCCAGCACCCCCGCCAGGGACGACGCCGTCGTCCACGCCTTCCGCGACGACGCGCTCGGCGACCTCGACGCCACCGGTCTCGCGGCCCGGATCGCCGCCGGGGAGGTGTCTGTCCGTGAGGTGACGGAGGCGGCGATCGCGCGCGCCGAGTCGGTCGGGCCGGCCCTGAACGCTCTGGCGTTCGCCGACTTCGATCGTGCGCTGACCGAAGCGGACCGCCCGCACGAGGGCGTCTTCGCGGGAGTTCCGACCGTCGTCAAGGACAACGTGGACGTCGCCGGAGTGCCCACCCAGCACGGCAGCGTCGCGTTCGCCGCGAAACCCGCCCTGGTGGACAGCGACTTCGTCACGCAGTACCTGTCCACCGGTGTGCTCTCGCTGGGCAAGAGCAGGCTGCCCGAGTTCGGGTTCAGTGCGTCCACCGAATTCATGGACGCCGAGGCCGTGCACAATCCGTGGAATCCCGCGTTCTCGCCGGGTGCGTCCTCGGGAGGTTCGGCGGCCCTCGTCGCCTCCGGTGTGGTGCCGATCGCACACGCCAACGACGGCGGCGGATCCATCCGCATCCCCGCCGCCGCCTGTGGGCTCGTCGGCCTGAAGCCGTCCCGCGGGCGGACGATCCCCGACGCCATGGACAAGACGCTGCCGATCCGGATCATCGCGCAAGGCGCTGTCACCCGCTCGGTGCGCGACACCGCACGGTGGATGGCGGCCGCCGAACGCTACTACCGCAATCCCACGCTGCCGCCCATCCGGTTGGTGGAGGGGCCGAGCAGCACCCGCCTGAAGGTCGGGGTGGTGGTCGATTCGGTCACCGTCTCCCGCACGGACGACGAGACCCGCAAATCGGTCCACGCGACCGCCGATCTGCTCGCGGACCTCGGCCACCACGTCGAGGAGTGCCCGATGCCGGTGGGCACGTCGTTCGTCGAGGACTTCTGCATCTACTGGGGGTTCCTGTCGTTCGTCATCTCCAGCAACGGCAAGCGGATGCTCGGACCGGACTTCGACCGCGACGCCACCGACAACCTGACGCGCGGACTCGCCGCGATGTACCGCAAGAACATCGCGAAGACGCCACGGGTGCTGTACCGGTTGCGGCGCACGTACCGCGAGTACGCGCAGATCTTCCAGAAGTACGACGTGATCCTGTCCCCGACCCTGGCCCACACCACGCCGGAGCTCGGATACCTCTCGCCGACGCAGAGTTTCGAGGAGCTGTTCGACAAGCTGATCGCCTACACGGCGTTCACGCCGTTGAACAATGCGTCGGGCGGGCCCGCCATCTCGCTGCCGATGCACGAGACGTCCCGCGGTCTGCCGCTGGCCTCGCACTTCTCGGCCGACCACGGCGACGAGCGGACCCTGCTCGAGTTGGCGTTCGAACTCGAGCAGGCCGCTCCGTGGCGTCGGATCCAGGACGCCGGCTGACGGTCAGGCCCTGCGCCGCAGACCCATCCACACGACGGCGCCGGCGAGCAGCACGGTGGTGATCCCGAAGGCGACGGCGAGGTGCTCGGCCGTGAGGATCGGCGCCGGTGCGGACAGGATGCGCGTCACCGCGACCGGTTCGGCGAGCACCGTCGCCAACTGATTCTGCTGGGCCGCCGTCCTCACCGGCATCGCCGCGACCCCGTTGTTGAGGTCCGTGGACAGCTGCCCCGACAGCGTCTTCAGCTTCGCGAACCCGTCGACGATCTGTGAGGTGGCGCCTTCGAGCATCGCAGGCGCCTGATCGGCGATCGGGACGATGCCATCGTTCAGTTGCCGTGCCCCGCTGCTCAGCTGATCGCTGGCGTCGGTGAGTTGCCCCATCGCCACCCGCACGAGTTCGCCGAGGTCGGTGTCGGGGCCGACCTGCCCGCCGAGCAGACCGGGCACCGAACCCAGCTGGGAGGAGAGCTGGTCGAGGTCGGCACCGACCTGCCGGAGCGACGGGACCACATCCGGTGCAACGGGAGTGCCGTCGAGGACGCGGATCGCGTCGTCGATCCTGGTGCGCATCTGGGTGGCGCTGTCGTTCGCCTCGCCCAGGGTCAGCCCGAGCGCGCTCAACCGGTCCGCGAGATTATTGGCCGTTCCCGATGTCTCGCCGACCACGCCCGCCACCTGATCCGCCACACCCAGCAGTTGCACCGAGCCGGCCCGGGCCGTCTCGAGATACGGGAGCAGGGTGTCGGCGCCCTCGGTGAGTTGTTGCGCCGCATCGTCCGCCGCGGCGGTCCCGGCCGCGAGGAACCCGGCCGTCATTCCCGCCTGCTGGAACCGCGTCCGCGACGAGGACATGTCCGCCAGCAGATCCGTGATGCCGTCCGCGCCGATCTGGGAGGACACCACCCCGGACAGTTCCTCGGACGCGGCGGAGTCGGAACCCGCGACGTCGACGTCGAGGGTCGCCTGCCGCGGCTTCGCACCCCACACCGAGGAGACGGCCTCGCTGAAGTCCTCGGGCACGGTCACCGTGGCGAACCAGTCGCCGCCCGCCGCCCCGCCCGCGTCGACCACCTGCCAGTCGAAGGCCTCGTTCGCCTCGAGCTTCTCGATCAGGGTGTCGCTCGCCCGCACCGGTTTTCCGTCCACGGTCGCGCCGGCGTCGGTGTTGACGATCGCCACGGTCCGGCTGTCGGCCGCACCGTCGCCGAGAAACACGTATCCGAGCCCGCCTGCCGATGCCAGGACCAGACCGGCCATGGCGGCCGCGGCGACCCGCCGCGGTGTGAGGACCTTTCGCGTCGACTCGGTTTTGGCGTGATTCGCGGAATTCCGTGTGCGCTCAGAGGTCATTCCGGTGAGGATAGGCGGCTTTCGTAGCGGCAGATTGTGACGAGTCTGAGGATTCTCTGAGACATCTTTTCCCGGGCGAGATTTCTACCCGGCGACGATCACCTCGTTCGCGGCCAGCGCGTCGGTGCGGGCCTGCAACCGCGCACGCAGGGTCTCGACGTCCGACGCGAGCTTCTCGGCGCTCAGCCCGTCGGATACCGGTACGGTCTGCGCGATCTCGTCGAGGATCTCGACGGCCCGGCCGCTGCCGAACAACTGCGCGTAGAGGTCGCGGTACGCGTCGTCGTACACGCCCGTGAACGCCGCCGAAGCCAGGAACCGCTCCTTCAGCGCGTTCCCGCCGCCGGGCATCTCACCACCGGGCATGCCGCCGCCGAGGGCACCTTCCGGAGTGGCTCCGCCGCCCGGGCGGCCCCCGCCGCCCATTCCGATCGAGTCGTGCGGGCCCGCATCGGAGTTGCCGCTCAGCGCGAGGTTGAGATCCCAGGACACGACGGAGATCTTCTTCGTCCCCAGGTCGTACCAGAGGTAGTAGTTCTTGCCCGGGCCCGCCATGTCGTCGCTGTTGACCAGCAGATTCTGGGTGGCGACGTACCGGGCGAAGGAGTCGACGTCCACCCGGTCGGCAAGTTCGGCGTCGAACTGCTCGTCGGTCGCACCGTCCAGCCATTTCAGGAACGTGATGATCGGCTGCAGGTCCTGCGAGCCCTCGGCGTTGATCTGAACGAACTGATCGGTGTAGGTGGTCTGGTCGTCGCCCTGATACGTGAAACTCGAGTCGGCGTCGGCCTTGTAGAGGACGCCGTCGCTGTCGAACAGTGAGTTCGCGTACCCCTCGTCGGGGTGCTCGAGCACGAGCCGGGTCTGCGTCGGCGACCCGTTCACCGAATACGTGGTGTAGGCGTACCGCTGGGTGGGCTGACCGGATTCGGCGGTCAGCGACAGCGCCACCGCCTCGTTCAGCACGGGCGAGCCCGGCCGGACCGACAGTTGCGTCATCCCCTGATACGCCCGCCCCGACACGTACTTGTCGAAGCTGATCAGCAGTGGCAGCGACGCGGGGTCGTCGGCCGACAGCGTGACCATGCCGCCGCCGGCGCCTCCGCCCTCCGGCATCGCCATTCCCGCGGGAGGTTCCCGCCCCTCCGGCGTCCCGGGTTGCCCGCCGCCCGGACCACCACCGAGGCCGCCGCCGGTCCCGCGGAGTCCCATCAGCGTGGAGTTGCCCTTCAGCCGCACCCCGACGTCGGTGACGAGGGTTCCGTCGATCGTGATGTCGGCGGTGATCCACTCCTTCCCGCCCTCGTCCCGGTAGGCGGCGATCATGTCGTCGTAATCGGATTGCGAGTACTCGATGCTCACGTCGTGCGACGTCTCCGTGTCGAAGAAATCGACCGAGCCGGCGACGTTCTCGGTGATGTCGGAGGCGATGACCGTCGCGTCGCCGGTGATGTACGGCCGCACCCGCGCCTGACCGAACACGCCGACCGCCACCGCCACGAACGTGAGGAAGGCGGCGAGGATCTTCCAGTGCTGACGGAGCGGGGTCGGCAGCCGGTGGACGAGTCTGCGGCGCATCAGATGTCGGTTTGGTCGTAACCGGTGAGGACGGTGACTCGCTGACCCGTGTTGACCCCGCTGAGCGCCGAGATGAGTTCCGCCGGTTTCCTGCCCGGCTTCAACCGCGCCGTGTAGTACAGCTCGGTGAGGGCGCCCGACCGCACCGACTCGGTGCTCACCAACTCGAACTCCTTGGTGTACTCGATCAGCACGTCCTCCACGAGGGCGGTGTACCCCGTCTCCGGCGGCACCTGCACCTTCACCACCTGCCGCTGCACGTCCAGCTTGAACATGTCGAACCGGCTCATCAGGACGAGCACGAGGCAGATCGCGACGGTCGCGGCGATGGCGAGCACGTAGAACCGGGTGCCCGTCGTCATGCCGATTGCCATCACCAGGAAGATGAACCCGACGTCGCGGGTTTCCTTGATCGCGTTGCGGAATCGCACCACCGACAGCGCGCCGACGAGCGCGAACGCGCGGGCGATGTTGGAACCGACCACCAGCATGATCAAGGTGATCACCATGCCGACCATCACGAGGGTCTGAACGTAGGACTGACTGTAGGAGACGTTCTTGTGCGTCAGGCGATAGACGTACCCGATGATCGCCGACAACACGAACGACAATGCGAGCGAGACGACGATGTCGAACGTCGAGAACGTTCCACTGAGATCCTGGAGATCGAAATTCATGACGGGGTTCCTGTTTTCGCGAGGGTGCGGCCGTGGACGGCCGGGGACGGGAAGAGTTCGTCAGGCACGTGCGTGCGGGATCGGGGAGCAAGCCCGAACGCCTCCACGCTCTGGCAGTACTTCGACACCCGGACCACCGACATGTCCAGTCGCGCGGTGAGATCGGTGACCCAGTAGGGCACCCGCTCGTTGGCCTTGATCTCGACGATGCACAGGTGCGGCGGAATGATGAAACGGTTCTCGGCCGGTGCCGCGAAGTGGAAGTCGCGGTCGCGGCCGTGCACCCGGTGGTCGATCGTGACGCGCAGCCCCAGATCGGCGTCCGTGCCCACGAACGCTTCCCGGAGGTACCCGGTGGTGACGGTCGGGCACAGGTCGAGGTTGCCGACGAGCATCGTCACCTCATTCACGAAGGGCCGGGCCGTGGGGTCGTGGTCGATCGGCCGGCGGGCGTTGCACAGCCGCATCGCATCCGAGTACGGCAGCCGGATCCGGCGCTTCTGCGTGACCCGGTTGACCCGCTGCTTGATCTCCACGTAGACGGGGGTCTCGGCGGTGGCCTCCGCGGGCGGCCCGTACAGCCGGACCCGCAGTTTGCGGCGGAACTTCAGGCCCTCGATCTTCTCCCAGTAGAAGCGCAGATTCTGGGTGTCGTAGTAGAGGCTCGTCACGGGGTGGCCGCCCACCGGCGAGAATTCGTCGGACGCCATGTGCGCGGCGAGCGCCTCGCGGAGGCGGGGAACGTCCGACTCCTGGGCGAGGTACTTGATCTCGTACCTGTTGAACGCGTGCAGCGCGCTGGCGGTCTTCAGGTATCCGGACGCTTCCGGTTCGGGCGCGGACGATCCCATACTTTTCGGCCTTTCGTCGGTGGGCTCTCCCACCTCAACCGCCGCGCCTCGAGTAAACCTGCAGTAAAGCTGGCAGTTTTCTGTACGCCGGGCCGTCAGGATGCCGTTCACCCGTGAGTGGATTCGCGTTCACTGGGGACAATTAGCACTCACATGCTCTTGTGTGCCAGGCATTGTCGGGCGCATCCTTCAAGTACCCAACGAGGTGTGCAGAACCAGTCGTGTTCGCAGCGTGTCATCACACCGAGGAGGCAGAGATGAACAGGGACGGCTACATCGGCATCTCGCCCTTCCAGGCCGCGGGTACTTTGCGGGGATTTGTCATTTCCGGGCGCTGGCCCGATACCACCAAGGAATGGGCTCAGCTCCTGGCGCTCGCCGTGCGCGTGGCGTGCGTTCCGGGGTTGCTCCACACCACCACGGTCTTCGGCGCGCACGAGGATCTGCCGGAGGAACCCGAGCCCGAGACGGTCGGCCTCGTGGTGGCCGAGGGCACCGTCCTCGGGGAGTTCGCGCTCGCTCCGGGCCGGTTCGCGGATCATCTGCCGCCGGCACTGATGATGCTGCACCCGCCGTCGGAGACCACCCCGTCGCTCCCCGAGTGCGCGGGCGCGGCCTCGGGCTGCGTTCTGCTCCCGGGTCTCCCCCACCTCGGGCTCGAACACCGGGCGGCGTGGGTGGAGGCAGAGGCGGACGGGACGGTGACGTCCATGGTCAGCCGG
Source organism: Rhodococcus pseudokoreensis (assembly GCF_017068395.1). Classification (NCBI taxonomy): domain Bacteria; kingdom Bacillati; phylum Actinomycetota; class Actinomycetes; order Mycobacteriales; family Nocardiaceae; genus Rhodococcus; species Rhodococcus pseudokoreensis. Next base: position 3,916,667 of record NZ_CP070619.1, read on the forward strand.
GTCGGCATCGACCCGATCAGCGATCCCGACACCGCCGTTTTGGCCATGCTGCTGGCCTCGTGAGGGTACCCGAAGTTTGAGCCCCCGGGAGTCCAAACTTCTTGTCGCTTTTGCCTTTTCATTCGACCCTCGCTAACGTGGGTCGCAACGAAGGGGAGTAGCCCCCAATCGCCTGTGTCGACATACTGGCGCGGCAATCTCGCACTGTGAGGTTCCGGGCCCGGCCTGGCGGACCGGTTCCGACACCGGTGGGCGAGACCTTCGGCCGACAGACGCATCGCCGCGTCTGCCAGGCCGGAGGAATCCATTCCATCCTCCGACCCACTACTGGAGGAGGATGTGTCGTGCTGACCGCCGCGCTGCTGAGTTTCGGCGTGATCTTCGTCGCCGAACTGGGCGACAAGTCCCAGCTGATGGCGATGACGTTCGCCCTGCGCTACCGCTGGTGGGTCGTGATCGCCGGCATCACCGTCGCGACCACCGTGGTCCACCTGGTGTCCGTTGCCGTCGGCCACTACCTCGGTGTCGCGCTGCCGACCGCGGCGATCAGCATCGTCGGCGGTGTCGCCTTCCTGATCTTCGGCGCGTGGACGCTGCGCGGCGACAACCTCAGCGAAGACGAGCAACTCAAGGCCCGCCGCGCCACCCGCTCCGCGTTCCTGGCCGTCACCTCCGCGTTCTTCCTCGCCGAACTCGGCGACAAGACTATGCTCGCCACCATCACCCTCGCGACCGACCACGACACGATCGGCGTGTGGATCGGCTCGACCGTCGGCATGGTGGCGGCCGACGCCCTGGCCATCGTCGTCGGCGCCGTGCTGGGCAAGCATCTGCCCGAGAGCGTCATCCGCATCGGCGCGGCCGTGCTGTTCTTCGCGTTCGGCGTCTGGCTGCTGCTCGAGGGCCTGTTCCCCGGCAACATCGCCGGCCCGATCGCCGGGGCCGCCGTCGTCGTTCTGGCGCTGGCCGGTGCCGCCGGACGCGCCGTGTGGTCGCGGCGCCGCCGAGGGGCCACGGCCGAGCAGGAACAGATGCAGCGCCAGGACTGAACCCGGTCGACAAAGACGCGCCCTCGGGCAATACTCGGAAGCCTCGAATACCTCGCAGTTCTCACGGACGAGAGGGCGTGTGTGAACCATCCCGTAGCGAGCGGCAAGCCCGCGATTCTCACCGTCGACGACGATCCCGGGGTGTCGCGCGCCGTCGCCCGCGACCTGCGGCGCCGATACGGCGAGAAGTACCGGATCATCCGCGCCGAATCCGGCGAATCCGCGCTCGACGCGATGAAGCAGATGAAGCTGCGGGGCGATCCCGTCGCGGCCATCCTGGCGGACTACCGCATGCCGGCGATGAGCGGGATCGAGTTCCTCGAGAAGGCCATGGACCTGTATCCGGTCGCGCGCCGGGTGCTGCTCACCGCGTACGCCGACACGGACGCCGCCATCGAGGCGATCAACGTCATCGACCTCGACCACTACCTGCTCAAACCCTGGGATCCGCCCGAAGAGAAGCTGTACCCGGTGGTCGACGCGCTGCTCGAGGCGTGGGCGTCGTCCGATCACCACCCCGCCGAGGAGACGAAGGTCGTGGGGCATCGCTGGGCGCCGCGGTCTTCGGAGGTGCGCGAGTTCCTGGCCCGCAACCAGCTGTCGTACCGCTGGTACATGTCGGACGAGCCGGAGGGCGGGCGGTTGCTCAGCGCCGCCGGTGAGGACGGCCGGCGCCTGCCGGTGGTGATCTGCGCCGACGGCGAATGCCTGGTGGAACCGTCGGACACCGAATTGGGCCGGCATCTCGGACTGCGGACCGACCCGTCGGAGAACTTCTACGACCTCGTCGTCGTCGGCGGCGGCCCGGCCGGTCTCGGCGCCGCCGTGTACGGCGCGTCGGAGGGGCTGCGCACCGCGCTGATCGAGCGGACGGCCACCGGTGGGCAGGCGGGGCAGAGTTCGCGCATCGAGAACTACCTCGGGTTTCCCGACGGCGTGTCCGGTGCGCAGCTCGCCGAACGAGCCCGCCGGCAGGCCACCCGGTTCGGGGCCGAACTGATCACCACCCGCGACGTCGTGGCGCTCGAGGTCAACGGCTCGGCGCGGACGGTCCGGTTCGCGGACGGCGACACCGTCGACGCGCACACGGTGATCCTGGCCACCGGCGTCTCGTACCGGCGTCATCCCGCGCCCGGCGTCGACGACCTCACCGGCCGCGGCGTCTACTACGGCTCCGCCGTCACCGAGGCGGCCCGCTGCACCGACCAGGACGTGTACATCGTCGGCGGGGCCAACTCCGCCGGTCAGGCCGCCGTCTACCTGTCGCGCGGCGCCCGGATGGTCACCATCGTGGTGCGGGCGCAGTCGCTGGAGGATTCGATGTCGTACTACCTCGTCCAGCAGATCGAACGGAACCCGCGCATTCGCGTGCGGCCGTGCACCGAGGTGATCGGCGTCGAGGGCGACGCGCACCTCGAGAAGATCCGGCTGCGCAACAACGCGACCGGCGACGAGCAGACCGTCGACGCCGGATTCCTGTTCCTGTTCATCGGCGCCGCCCCACGCACCGACTGGCTCGACGGCGTCGTCGCGCGGGACGAGAACGGGTTCGTCGTGTCCGGTCCCGACCTCGTCGTCGACGGCAAGCCGCCGCGCGGCTGGCCCCTCGACCGCCTCCCCCACCACCTCGAAACGAGTGTTCCGGGCATCTTCGCCGCCGGAGACGTGCGCTCCGAGTCGGCGAAGCGGGTGGCGTCGGCGGTCGGAGAAGGCGCCATGGCCGTCATGCTCGTCCACCGCTACATCGGCCAACCGTGACCGGGGGCAGACCATGAGCCGACTACCGTGCGATCCCCCCGAGCTGAGGACGCTGTTCCTCTTCGAGAAGCTCACCGACCACCAGCTCGAGCAGCTCTGCGAGAACGGGCACGTCGAGCTGATCGAACCCGGGCCGGTGTTCGCGGAGGGTGAGATCGCGACGTGCTTCTACGTGCTGATCGAAGGCGAACTCGTGCTGAGCAAGCTGTCGGGCGGCGAAGACATCGAGTTCAACCGGACCACCCAGCGCGGCGTGTACGCCGGGGCGTGGCAGTCGTATCTCGGCGACCGCGCACCCCAGACGTACACCGCGTCGATGCGCGTCACCGCCCCGTCGAAGTTCTTCGTCCTCGACGCCGACCGGTTCGGGCAGCTCATGCGCGAATGGTTCCCGATGGCCGTGCATCTGCTGGAGGGGCTGTTCTTCGGCAACCAGAACGCGAAGCAAGTCGTCGATCAGCGGGAACGTCTCCTCGCGCTGGGGTCGCTGTCGGCGGGGCTGACGCACGAGCTGAACAACCCGGCGGCCGCCGCGGTCCGGGCGACGGCGTCGCTGCGCGACCGGGTGTCGCACATGCGGCACAAGCTGAGCGTGATCGCCTCGGGCGTGTACGACAGTCAGGCGCTGGCCACGTTGATCCGGTTGCAGGACGAGGCCGCCGAACTGGTGGCGAAGGCCCCGACGCTGACCCCGCTCGAAGCGTCCGACCGGGAGGACGAACTCGGCGACTGGTTCGACGACCACGGCGTCTCCGGCGGCTGGGACCTCGCGCCCACGTTCGTGCAGGCCGGGCTCGACGTGCCGTGGCTCGAGCGGATCGTCGCCAGCGTCGACGACGACTCGATGGTCGAGAGCGCGATCCGCTGGCTCAACTACACCCTCGAGACCGAACTGCTGATGAACGAGATCGCCGACTCCACGGCCCGGGTGTCCACGCTGGTGAACGCCGCCAAGCAGTACTCGCAGATGGACCGTGCCCCCTACCAGCGCGTCGACCTGCGGGAACTGCTCGACAGTTCACTGGTGATGCTCGGACGCAAGATCGGCGATACGGTCACGGTGGTGAAGGAGTACGACCCGGCGCTGCCGCAGATCCCCGCGTACGCCGCCGAACTCAATCAGGTGTGGACGAACCTCATCGACAACGCCGTCGCCGCCATGAACGGCCACGGCACCCTCACCGTCCGCACCCGCCGCGACGGCGACATGGCCCTCATCGAGATCGGCGACACCGGACCGGGTGTGCCCGAAGAGATCCGGTCCCGCATCTTCGAACCGTTCTTCACCACGAAACCCGTGGGCGAGGGAACCGGGCTCGGCCTCGACATCTCCTGGCGCATCGTCGTGAAGAAGCACCGCGGCGACCTGCGCGTGGAGTCCGAGCCGGGCGACACCCGGTTCCAGGTCCGCATTCCGATCGAACCCGAAGTCGCAGCAGCAGAAGGAGTCACCGATGGGTGAGCTGGACGGAATCGACCCGAACGTGCCGCCGAGCGGAGACGGCTGCGTCGAATGCGACAGCGCCGGCGGGTGGTGGGTGCACCTGCGCCGCTGCGCGCAGTGCGGACACATCGGCTGCTGCGACTCGTCACCGGAACAGCACGCCAGTTCGCACGCCGCGGCCACCGGCCATCCCGTCGTCCAGAGCTTCGAACCGGGCGAGTCGTGGTTCTGGAACTACACCTCCGAGACGGCGTTCGAAGGCCCCGAACTGGTTTCGCCGCACCACCGCCCGATCGACCAGACGGTCCCCGGTCCCGGCTCGCGCGTTCCGCCGGACTGGCAGGCGTACATCCACTGACCCTCGACGTTCCCTTGGAGGTGTGCGCCGAGCACGGTCAGAGTTGCGCGAAACGCTGCGCCGTCGCCGCGTCCTGCTCGTCGTACCGGTTCAGTGCCGCTTCGAACTTCGCCTTCAGGTCGAGGGCGTAACGCTCGTGCGCGGCGAACGTCCCGACCGCCGAATTCTCGACTGCGACGCCCGGGCCGCCGATCGCCGTCGCCCGGAACCGCGCGGCCAATTCCGCCGCCGACCGCAGATGGGTTTCGCCGAGACCGAAGCTCTCGGGCGCGAGTTCGCGGAGCGCCCGCTCCCGCAGGTCCCGCATGTCCGCCGCCAACGTGTCACACGCGGCGATGCACCGCACCAACGCGTCCCGATCCACTTCGAGCCGATCCTCGATCATCCGTCCCCCTACGGTCGTCGCTCCACCCGCGAGAGAAACTACCCGCTCCCCCGCCTGCAATGCTTCCCTCGCCTCTGCCGTCACACCGAGCGACCGTTATGGTGCAGGTCACCAGGGTCGGCCAACGGAGGTCGCCGGAAACGAAGGATGCGAACTGTGGAAATTCAGGGAACCGCCGCACTGGTCACCGGAGCAGCCTCGGGCCTCGGTGCCGCCACCGCCAAGCGTCTCGCCGACGCCGGAGCCACCGTATTCGGACTCGACCTGCCCCAGTCCATCGAACGCGCCGGCGACAACGTCCCCGACGGCGTCACCCTCCTCGCCACCGACGTCACCAGCGGCGACGAGGTCCAGGCCGCGATCGAGAAGATCGTCGAGTCGGGTCTGCCGCTGCGCATCGTCGTCAACTGCGCCGGCGTCGGCTGGGCCGGCCGCATCCTGTCCAAGAAGGGCCCCCACGACCTCGAACTGTTCCGCACCGTCATCACCGTCAACCTGCTCGGCACGTTCAACGTGATGCGCCTCGCCGCCGACGCCATCGCCAAGACCGACACCGTCGACGAATCCGGGCAGCGCGGCGTCGTCATCAACACCGCCTCCGTCGCCGCCTTCGAAGGCCAGATCGGCCAGATCGCCTACTCCGCATCCAAGGGCGGCGTACACGGCATGACCGTCCCCGCCGCCCGCGACCTCGCCCAGTTCGGCATCCGCGTCAACACCATCGCCCCCGGCATCATCGACACCCCCATGCTCGCCGGCGTCACCGACGAATACCGCAAGGGCCTCGAAGCCGGCGTCCCGTTCCCCTCCCGCCTCGGACAACCCGCCGAATACGCACAACTCGCCCAGATGATCGTCGAACACGACTACCTCAACGGTGAGACCATTCGTATGGACGGCGCCCTGCGCATGGCGCCGCGGTAGGCGGCTCCGCCGCCCGTGCGTGGTTAACGAGTCTCTGGACTCCTTTCCCACGCACGGGGCGCGAAGCGCCCTTCGCTGGAGGTGAGCATGGGGTTCTACTCGGACCGGATCGTTCCGCGGCTCGTCGACATCAGTTGCGGGCTGAAGTTCACGGAACCGTCGCGGCGACGCGTCTGCGCCGGGCTTCACGGACGCGTGGTGGAGATCGGATTCGGATCGGGTCTGAACGTCCCGTTCTATCCGGCCGCCGTCGAGTCGGTGAGCGCCGTCGAACCCGCCGACCTCGGCTGGAAGCTGGCAGGCAAGCGTCTGGCGGCATCGACGACGCCGGTCGAGAGGTCCGGCCTGGACGGCCAGTCACTCCCCTTCCCCGACAACAGTTTCGACACCGCACTGTCCACCTGGACCATGTGCACCATCCCCGACGCTGACGCCGCACTGCGGGAGATCCGACGGGTCCTGAAACCCGGCGGCACACTGCATTTCGTCGAGCACGGCCTTGCGCCGGACGACAACGTCCAGCGCTGGCAGCGGCGGCTCGAACCGATCCAGAAAACCGTCGCCGGTGGTTGCCACCTCACCCGCGACATCCCCGCCCTGCTGACGACCGCCGGTTTCGACATCCAGGACCTCGACCGTTTCTACGAGACCGCCGCACCGAAAATCGTCGGCGCCTACTCCCTCGGGATCGCGGCTTCGCCGCCCGTGCGCGCCTGAGGAGTCCGGGGACTCGTCAACCACTCACGGGGCGCTAGGCTGCTGACGATTCGTGAACAGACGAGGGGGGCTTCGTGGGAACGTTGAAAGCTGATCTGGAAGAGCTCGAACGGCTGGGGGGAACCTTGCACGGGCTGGCCGACGAGGCGGGCGGTCTGAGAACCGGCCCGGCGGCGGGCCCCTATTCGTCGTCCGCAGGCGGCGTGATGGCCTCGGTCATCGAGGCGTCGAGCATCTCCGCGGATCTCGTGGATGCAGCGCTCGTCCCGGCGATCAAGGAACGACTCGGCGAGACCGGGGACGTGATGATCCATGTCGCGCAGGAGTACCGGAACCAGGACGAATCGTCAGCCGACCGGTTCGTCGCCGCGTACACGAACGCCACCGGCGAGTGGAGCGGTGAAGCATGAGCCTCACTCGCACCCAGATCGAGTCCTGGAATCCCGCGACTCTGACCGAGATCGGTGACGCATGGATCGCTCTCGGCACGAAGGTCGAAGACCTCTTCACCCGATACGTCGACGGCGTAACCAGGGTCAACGACGCCTACTGGGAGGGTAAGACCGCCGAAGCCGCCCAGAACCGGGCGAACGCCGACAAAAAGACGGCGCTCGTCGTGGTGGATCAACTGGAAGCGCTCGCCAACCGTGCGAAGCAGGGTTTCCACGACGTCGACGCACCCCTGCAGCGTGCGCGGATGGCGATCGTGGCCGCCGAGTCTGCGGGCTTCCGCGTAGCCGACGACCTGACCGTCACCGATCCCGGAACCCCCGATCTCGACAACGATCGCCTGAACGAAATGACGGGGTGGCAACGCGACATCGCCGACGCCGCGTCGGCAACGGAGACTGCCGACGCAACCGTCAGGGACGCACTCGCTTCCGCTCGCGACGGGCTGCGGGCAACGTTCACCTCCGCCGCGGCGCTGGGCTCCGATCAGGGTGCGTCCGACGGGACGCAACTCGTCTCCGACCCCGCCGGATTGAATCCCGAGCAGATCCAGAGGCTGACCGAGGCCGGGGAACTGACCCCCGAACAACTCGACGCCGTGAACTCCGGCAACGCCGCGACGATCCCTGCGTCGCAGATGGAGTACCTGAATCAGGTCAGCCGGTCACTGGACGGAAAGAGTCCACAGGAGATCCAGCAGATCATGGACAAACTGCCTCCGGACTCTGCGCGCGCCCTCGCGAACTCGCTTCAGATCGTGTCGAACGACAAGATCACCGCCACCGTCAAGGGCGACTCGCAGGTGCCGACAACCGGCGGCCTGAACCTGCTACCCGACAAGATGGTCGAATCGCTGACCCGGGACGATCTCGTGACCCGAGATTTCAAAATGGTCGGGGCAACCGGTGCATCCAGCGTCGAACTGCATGGAGTCGCCGACAACCAGGCGATCGCCGAAATCGTTCAGGCAGGCGATGCGCAGTACAAGAACGGCAGCAGCCTCGACCAGCACCTGCTGGACGTCGGACGCCAGTACCTCGACGCCCAGGTCGCGCACGAACAGAACCCGAACCACAAATTCGAGTACTTCACGGTCGACGGCCGGGGAACCGAGAACACGGCGATCACCGAAGGCATCTTCACCGCCGTCGGCGACGACAAGATCGCCGTCCAGAACGCGGTCACCCAGCCCGACACCGGCCAGAATCTGGTTCGCGACCTCCTCACCCACAACTGGTCCGACAACGGGCAAGCAGCAGCGTCAATGTTCCGGTTCGACGACGCGGAGGCCACCGTCGAGGACCCGAACAACCCGGCGAACGTCGAAGCCGCAACACGCAGCGGGCAGATCATGTCGGCCGTCGCCGAGAACATGAGTGCCGACTGGGACACGCTGCGGGGGATACCCGGCAGCGGCGGCCAATCCGTCGGAGAGGTCAACCCGGACCTTCTGCGGACCATGTCCCACAGCATGAGTCCGTACATAAGCGACCTCGCAGGCGCAGGCCGATCAGAGAACCCCGGCTTCGACATCGGCACCTGGGCAGACCCCGCCGACAACAACCACTTCGGCGGCTCGTCGAACGTATTCGCCGTGATGAACACCGACCCCGAGGCCGGAACACACTTCACCCAGTCCTCGATGCAGGAAATCCTTGCCGCCGAGGGCCGGTACGCACACGACCCCGCGGCACCCCTCGCCGGTGGCGATCTCTCCACCGCCGGCCGAATCCACGGCCTCATGGACAGGGGACTGCTCCTCTCGACCGAGGACAGCTACAGCGACAAGGCCGAGCAGGCGCAGGCCATCTACGACCGCAAAGCGGCGGCATACGGTGCTCTCACCAGCATCGGGTCCGTAGGCCTGGACCGCCTTCCCGGCGGGGAATTCATCAACACCATGATCGACGCGGGCGGCGACCCCCTGCAGGACGCCGTCATCGGCAAGGCGCCGGGGCCAGCCCCCTCCGTCGCCCTGGAAGCTCCGGACTTCTACCGCGACTACTACAACATTCTCCAAGCGACGCCAGAGCTTCCCGCGAGCTTCCGAGGGGATTATCCCTGGGCATTCGATTCGTCTGGCGACCTCCTGCCCTGGGAGGACCTCCGTTCGAATGCCGAGCTGAAAGGTTACGGAAAAGATCCTCTCCAAACCATGTTCAGCAACCTCGGCGATCCAGCCGACGGGAATGGGGAACGTATCCGAAACGGCTACGACGACGTGGTACGCAACGATGGTTGATCGCGCGAGTCTCGCTCTCACCTTGGGAACCGTGGTTCTTCTGTCGACCAGCTGCGCCGAGGAAAACGCCCCTGAATCGGATCCACCTCCTCCGGCAGAGCCCACGGTCTTGTACTCCAATGTCTGGTCCGGCGGGTCCGGTGTCGATCTGTCCAACCGTGGCGCCGAACTCATACGCGCGGCCTACGAGGCGGGAGAACTCACGTCCTATGTAGGCCTGAGCAACTCGTATCTCGGATATGAAAGCGCTGTCGGCGGGCCCGCGAGACATAGTAATCGCGACAAGGAGGAGTTCCTCACCTGGCGAGAACCCGAGGACACTCGCCAGGCTGCGGGAACGAACTTCGCACACATCGCCGACTTTGCAACCACGGATTCAAGCGTGGCAGCCACGGTATGTAGTTACGAGATCTTTTCCGAGCCGCACGCAAACATCACCCTGAATCCATTGAACGCGGCCTTCCGTGTCGAACTGGAGCGAACCGCCGACGACCCCGGGCAGCCGGGCGTTCCCGACACCGACCCTGCCCAGCAGGACCCTCGCGCGCACCGGGTTCCGACGTGGAATGTGTTCGAGGGCTGGAAGATCACCAAGCTCCATTACCTGCGCCGGCTGGACGGTGATGTCATTCCTCAGGGGTGCACGGACTGGTGGCAGCAGCAGTTTCCGACGTTCGCAGCGAATGCGTCCGGCAATCTCGTTCCGCCTCCCGGATTCGAGCCCCCGACGATGCCTGTCGCCGTCCAGTATCCGGAGTGGATCGGACCCGCGAATTCGGAATAGGCGGCTTCGCCACCCGTGCGTGCGAAAGGAGTCCCTGGACTCGTCAACCACTCACGGGCGGCGGCGCCGCACGTCGTCGACGTAGAACAGGATGAGGGCGACGGTGAGGAGGGCGGCGGGGATCCAGGCGGCGGATCCGCCGAAGTAGCGGGTGGCGTACGCGCCGAGGACGGCACCGCCGGCGAAGCTGCTGATGATCGCGGCGTACACCCGGGTGTGCTGGCGTGATTCGGGGACCTTCTCGATGAATCCGGCGTACGCCGCTTCGGTGAAGCGCATGAGGTTGCCGGTGGTGGCGACGGCGATGTAGGACAGCGATCCGATGGTGCGGAACAGGCCGAATTGCATGGCCGCGACGAACGCGATGGGAACGGTGACGAGCGCGTTGGGAACGTCCGGGGGGACGAACGCGACCGCGACGAGGACGACGATCTGCGCGACCATCGCGATCCGGATCGGGTGGTCGAAGACGCTGTGGGCGAGTTCGCCCTTGAGCAGGTGCGCGAATGCGACGCCGACGATGAACGCGAGGATCGGCCACAGGTGTGCGCGTGCGGCGTGGAAGTGCCGCTCGGACAGGTCGATGGCCATGAGGATGACGTTGCCGGTCTGGGCGTTCGCGAAGACGCCGCCGCGGCTGACGTAGGTGTACGCGTCGAGGAAGCCACCCGCGGCGGTGAGGAGCAGCGCGAACCGCAGCGTCGTGGATGTCTTCGGCAAGTCCACCTGACCACCCCTACCGTCTCTGGCCTGCCTTGCAGCCTAGAGGTCGGAGGCGAGCGGGATCTCGTTCTCGGCCCGATCCGACATCCATTCGCGCAGTACTTTCGTGGCGATGACGTCGTCCTCGTTGTATTGCAGCAGTCGTTCGCGCTGGGTGAGGTCGGGTTCGCCGTCGTAGCCGACGGCTTCGCGGTACCAGCTCATCGATGCTTCGCCGCCGGCGTCGGCGTCGCGCCACCGGAATCCGGCGACGGGGGCGATCTTCTTGAGGCCCTTGCCGCCGGGGCAGATGAACTGGTCGCTGACGGCCTGGTAGATGTCGACCCATTGTGGGCTGTCGATGAATTCGCGGATCTCGGCTTCGGTGGGGATTCCGGGTGCCCCGGCGAACCGGCGGGCGGAGTCCAGCAACCATTTGTCCTCGGCGGACCGTGAATAGCAGTAGGCGGCGAAGGTTCTGCCGCTCAGCGCCGCCGCTTCCCGCTCCGCCATCAGCCACGTCCAGAATTCCGCGAACGACCGCGCCTCGTCCTGCGTCGGCACCGGGTCCCAGCTGACGAACGGCCGGTACGCGGACACCCCGTCCACGTTGAGCAGCGTGCCCCATAGATACGCGCCGTGCTCCTGGTAGCTCTCCATATCGACGTCGACCTCGACGTCGGCGCGCGTCACCCGGATCTCGGGGAAGCGTCGCACCAGCGGCGCCCCCGCGAGCCAGGCCTTGGCGGTGACGACGGCGTCCTCGAACGCGCCGTGCGGCCAGTCCTCGAGGGGTTCGCGGTCCCACGCCGCGAGGTCGTCGATGGTGTGGCATCCGGCGTCGCGCAGCATGTCGGCCCGGGAACCGGTAGCGACCAGGCTCACGTCGTGGGTCTGCGTGAGCTGTTCCTCGCATCCGGGCCACCACGGGCACGAACGGCATTCGCCGACCCGGGACGGCACGGTCGCCGATTCGCCGCGGGCGACGGCGAGCCGGTCGGCGAAGCGTTCGTCGTAGTCGTCGAGGATGGTGGTGAGGTCGTGCACGTAGATGACGTCGGAGCCGTAGCCGATCGCACCGGCCACCAGCGCGGGGCTCGCCAGCCCGTGCCGCTCGAGCATCCGGTACACCTGCGCGACGCGCATCTGGTCGCGGACCTGGCTGCGGGGCTTCCGCGACGGGTCCTCGCGGGGTTTCCACTCGAACATTCCCGACGTCAGCGCGCCGCGGCCGGGATCGGTGACCTTGTGGTTGACGACGATCACCGGGATGTACCCACCGTGATCCTCGTCGCGGAGCAGGATCTCGCAGCGCGCCCTCCGGCCGGCGTCGCGGTCGAGTGGGAGCACGGCTCCCCAGATGCGGTCCGCGCCCGCCTCGCATGCGGCGAGCGTGTCCTCGGCGCGCCGACGCAGGCTCTGTTCGGTGTCGATCTGCACCCACCGTTCCGGTGCGTGCTCGGTGAGGATCCGGCGGACGTCTTCGCGCTTGGCGGCGGCGGCATCCTGACGCTGGCGGACGCCCGGGTCCTCCGGCGCGGCCGCGAGTTGTTCGGGGAACGCCGCGTCGAGGTGCACCCGGTGGCGGCACCGCGTCAGGGCGCTGGCATCGATCACCGTCCCCGACACCTTTCCGGGAGAGGCGTCGGGTTCTGATTGCTGACCGATATGGGAACACACGATGACGAAGATTATGTGCTCCCCTAGGCTGATCCCGAAGCACCGGATGCAGTTGGTAGCGTGGGCTCCGCTGAAACACCAGGAAAAGGGGTCTTTTCGATGGGGTTGTTGAAGAAACGTAAGTCCCGAGCCACCCGCAAGGCGGAAGCCAAGGCACTCCGGCACAAGGCTGGGGTGGAAGCGAAGCTGAGCGCGAGGAACGAACGGAAACGCGACAAGCAGGCCGCGAAGGCCGGGCGCAAGCTCGAGGCCGCCGAGCTGAAGTCGCTGAAGAAGGTCGAGAAGGCTCAGATCGCTGCGTTGAAGGCCGAGGAGAAGGCCGCCGCCCAGAAGGGTTTCACCGTCGCCGCCGTCCGCAAGTACCTCGGCGTCGCTCGACTGCTGACACCGGTGCTGCTGCCGATCGCCTACCGCGCCGCCACCGTCGTGCGCGGGCAGATCGACGCCCGGCGTGCCGACCGGATGGGCATCGACGTCGACCAGCTCGCCAACTTCACCGGGCACGGCGCCAAGCTCAGCGCCCGCATCGCCGGTGCCGAAAGCTCCACCACGGAAATCCTCGCGCAGAAGCCGGACGACGCGGAGACGCAGCAGTTCGCCGCCGCCATCCGCGACCGCCTCGGCGACCTCAACACCGCCGTCCGCGCGGCCGAGCAGATGCCGCAGGCCCGCCGCAAGGCCGCCCATCACGCCATCTCGTCCGAACTCGACGGAGTCGAAGCCGATCTCCTCGCCCGCCTCGGCGTGCGCTGAACGACCCGACCACCTCGATGTCCCCCGCCCGCCCCGCCGCGACCGCCACCCTTCGGGGGTCGGCGGTCGGTGCGCTCGTCGCCGGTCTCGCGGTCGCGGCGCACGGCATCGGCGGGGGCGGTCTCTCCGAATCCACGGCTCTGACCCTGCTGCTCGTCACGTGCAGCGGTGTCGGCGCGGTCACCGCGCAACTGCCCGCCCGCTTCCACGGACCGCGCACGCTCGTGGGTGCCCTCGGCGCAGGCCAGGTGGCCGCGCACTTCGCGCTCACGCTCACCTCGCACGTGCACTCGACGGTCCCCGCCGTGCCGATGCTCGCCGCGCACGCGGCCGCCACCGTGGTCTGCGCGCTGCTGATCGCGAACGCCGAGCGGCTGCACGGCACTTTGGTTCACGTCTGGCGGGCGGTTCTGCGCGGCGAACCGCAGCCCGTCTCGGCAACAAAGCCGGCGCACCTCCCCGCGCGTCCCGCGAATCCTGTGGACGCCCTGCTGCGCGCGAGCATTTCCCGTCGCGGCCCACCGGTCCCGGTCTGATTCTCGCCTCTTCTCCCTTCAGACCTGTCAAAGGACCTTCGATGAATTCCCTCGTTTCCCGTGCCCTTTTCACGACCGGTGCGGCCGGTGGCGCCATGCTGCTCGCGGCCGGTGTGGCCGCCGCCCACGTGACCGTCGTCGCCCCCGGCGCCGCGCAGGGCGGCTACTCCGTCCTGACATTCCGCGTTCCCACCGAGTCCGAGACGGCGTCCACCACCAAGCTGACCGTCACACTCCCCGACCTGAAGTCGGCCCGCACCACACCGATGCCGGGGTGGACATCCGTCGTCGAGAAGGACCCGACGTCCCAGGTCGCGAAGTCCGTGACGTGGACCGCCGACCCCGGAGTCGGTGTCGCACCCGGCCAGTTCCAGCAGTTCGAGCTGTCCGCCGGACCGCTGCCGGAACAGGAAGACGTGTCGTTCCCGGCCACCCAGACGTACAGCGACGGGGAGGTCGTCAACTGGGATCAGGCGGAAGGCCCCGACGGCGCGGAGCCCGACAAGCCTGCCCCCACCCTCACTCTGGCCGCGTCGAGCGGTGAAGAGCACGGCCACGACGCCGGCGGCGCCACGACGTCCGAGGAGACCGAGACGACGGCGTCCGGCACCGACGACACTGCCCGCTGGCTCGGTGGCATCGGTCTGATCCTGGGCGCGCTCGGTGCGGCGCTCGGTCTCGGTGCGATGGTCCGGAGCCGGCGAAAATGAGAAGGCACACCACTTTCACGTCGGTGAAGGTGATCGCGGTCGGACTGCTGACGATGCTCGCGAGCATGCTCGGCGCCGGCACCGCTCTCGCCCATTCCGTCGTGATCGGTTCCACCCCCGAGAACGGCGCGGAGATCGCGTCCGGTCCGGAACGGGTCAGCGTCACGTTCAACGAGGCGCTGCAGGAATCGTTCGCGTCGCTGACCGTGGTGGGTCCCGACGGCAACCTGTGGACCAAGAGCGACCCCGTCGTCGAAGGACCCACGGTCAGTGCCGAACTCGGCGAGCTGGGACCGGCCGGCGTGTACACCGTCGCGTTTCGCGTCACCTCCGCCGACGGGCATCCGGTGAGCGGCACCCGCACGTTCACCCTCACCCAGGAGGGGTCGGGCACACCCGGCGCCGCCGCCGACAGCTCCGGTGAATCCGGCGGCGGCGGAGTTCCGCTGTGGCCGTTCATCGTTGCCGGGGTGGTCGTGTTCGGCGGCGGACTGTGGTTCGCCCTCCGCAAGCCGCGCGGCGAGAACTGAGCGCGGTGGGTACGGCGCGGCAGTCGTGGCTGCTGTTCGCCGTACCCACGTCGCTCGTCGGGGTCGGCTGCGGTTGGGCGCTGGCGCAACCGGAAGGTCCGTCACCGTCGAGCGCGGTCCGGGCGCTGTGCCTGGTGCTCGGTTCGGCGGTCCTCGGGCTGGCCGCGCTCGGCTGGTGGAGTCGGGCGGACAGCCGTCCCCTGGTGCGGGACGAACGACTGTGGCGGTTGTCGACCGCGGTCGCCGGCGCGTGGATGCTCGCCGAGGCGGTGCTGCTGTCGATGACGGCAGCCGAGGCCGACGCCCTGACGTTGTCGCAGTTGTCGGTCGGACGGTTCGGCGCCTACGTGACCGAGATCAGCGCGGGACGCGTCGACCTCGCCGTTCTCGTGTGCACCGTCGCCGCCACCGTGTGGTCGGGGGTCGCGTTCCGCCGCAGCGACGCCCGGCTCCCCGTCCCGGTGCTGGTGCTCGCGGCGCTCGCCCTGGTGGCCCGGCCGATCACCGGCCACATGTCGCAGCAGGTTCTCGGCTCGGTCCTCGACGTCGTCCACGCGCTCGCCGCCGCCGTGTGGTTCGGGCTCCTCGCGGCCCTCGGCCTGATGCTCCGGTCGCGTGGGGACTGGTCGTCGTGGCTGCCGCGGTACTCCGTCGTCGCGTGGCGGTGCGTGTGGCTGCTGACCGCGACCGGGATCGTCGACGCGGCCGTCCGGCTGGGCGGGGTCACTCCCCTGTTCGACACCGGGTACGGCCGCATCGTGCTCGCCAAGGCGGTGGCATTGGCGGCGCTGCTCGGGCTCGGCTGGTGGTGGCGGCGAACGTGGGTCGTTCAGGCCGCCGCGCACCGGATCACCGCGGAAGGGTCCCTGCGGCGCGCGATCCTCGAGGTGGTGGTGATGGCCGTTCCGTTCGGTCTCGCCGCCGCGCTGGCCACCACCGCCTGACCCGTGAGTACTTATTAACGTCGGGCGGTTGATAAGTACTCACGGGTGCAGCAGGAGCTTCCCGCGGCTTCCGCCCTTCTCGCCGATGCGCTGGGCGTCGGCGGCGTCGGTGAGCGGGAAGGTGCGGACCGGTGGGAGGGTGAGCTTTCCGGCGACGGCGAGGGCGCTGAGCCGACGGAGGGTTTCCGCGCTCCGGTCGCCGGCGTTGCCGGAGGAGAAGGTGATTCCGAGACCGAAGGCGGCGCCGTCCGACAGCGTGACGATCCGGTCGGTGCCCCCGCGCAGGTCCATCGCCGCGTCGAGCCCGCCGAAGCCGAGGTCGAGGACGGCGTCGACGCCGTTCGGGGCGAGTTCACGCACCCGGTCGGCCAGGCCCTCGCCGTACGTCGTGGGGGTCGCGCCCAGCTCCCGCAGCGCGTCGTGGTGCTTTTCGCTCGCGGTGCCGATCACCGTGACACCCGCATCGACCGCCAATTGCGCGGCAATGGTTCCCACCGCACCCGACGCACCGTTCAGCAGCAGCGTCTCCCCGGACTTCAGCCGCAGGAGCCGCAACCCGCGATCCGCGGCCTCGCCGGCCACGGGGATGGTGGCCGCGGCCGTCCAGCTCAGCCCTTTCGGCTTCGGCACGACGATCGACGCGAGCGCATATTCGGCGTAGCCGCCGGTGTCGGACCAGCCGAACACGTCGTCGCCCACCAGCACTCCGGTCGCGTCCGGCCCGACCGCGTCGACGACGCCGGCGACCTCGCTGCCGGGGATCTTCGGGAACTGCACGGACATCACCTCGGCCATCGACCCCGACCGCAGCTTCCAGTCGATGGGGTTCACGCCGGCGGCCCGGATGTGGAGGCGCACCTGGTTGCCGGTGGGCTCGGGCACCGGCACGTCGTGGACCTCGAGCACCTCGGGACCGCCGTAGGACGAGTAGGAGACGGCCTTCATGGTCTGGTTCGAATTCGTCATGCCCTCAATCTCGTCCTCGGCGGTCCGTCGCGCCAGGAGTTCCGACGAAGCCCAACCCTGTCAATTAGTTTAGCGCTAAGATATAGTGGCGGGAGAAGCCCACCCAGAAAGCGAGCCTCCATGTCCCTCACCGAAGTCACCGCCCACCACCCCTACAGCCCGGCCGTGGTCGCGGGCGGACTGGCGTTCGTCTCCGGCGCACTGTCCGTCGACGCCGAGGGCATTGCCGTCTCCGGCCGCACCGAGGCGCTCGACGCCGCCGTCGACCGCATGGTCGATCGTCTCGCCACCGTCGGCGGGCAGCTGCAGGACGTCGTGAAGCTCACCTACTACGTCACCGACCTGTCGCTGCGCGAGGAGGCGAACCGCCAGTTCGAGCGCATCTTCGACGAGCCGCGGCCCGCGCGCACGTTCCTCGAGGTGAGCAGCCTCCCCTACGGCGCCATCGCCGAGATCGACGCCGTCGCGGCCGTCGCTGGCCACTGACGGCACCGACGTCGCGCCGCGCCGCGGGTCCCCGTTCCGAGAGCAATCGGCGGGGACCCGCGGCGCGTCGCCGTCACTTATGCTCGTTTCGATATCTTGGTACTAAACAGATGAGACCCTCGAGAATCCAGGAGGTGCGCCCGGTGACGCAACGCCCCGTTCCAGACCGCGATGCCGTCGACGACATCGTCGACCAGTGGGCCCACCAGTGGCCCGAACTGGATGTGAGCCCGCTGAAAGTGCTGGGCCGCCTGCACCGTTCGTATCTGCGCTACCAGTCTTCCCTCGCCGCGGTGTTCGAGGAGCACGGCATCAACATGGCGTCGTTCGACGTCATGGCCGCCCTCCGGCGTTCGGGTCCGCCCTACCGGATGACTTCCGGACAGCTCGCGGAGTCCGCGCTCGTCACCACCGGGGGCGTGACGCTGCGCGTCGACCGGCTCGAGAAGGCGGGACTCGTGCAGCGGGAGCGGGACGCCGAGGACCGCCGCATCGTGCACGCGCAACTCACCGACGAGGGCCTGCGGGTGATCAACAAGGTCGCGGAGGCGCACTTCGCCAACGAGTCGCAGATCCTCAGCGGGATGTCGAAGGACGATCAGGCGTCGCTGGCGGAACTGCTCCGCAAGCTCGAGCACTCGATCGTCGAGAACCAGGACCCCACTGCCTGAGCCGGAGGCTCAGCTGGCCGCGCGGGCGGTCAGATCGGCGACCTCACCGAATCCGATGAATCGTTCGGACGCCGCCGTCATCTCCACGATGAACCGCCGCTGTTCGTCCGGCGACGCACCGATCAGGCGCGCCGCACCCGTCCACTGCGCCTCGGACAGTTTCCGGGCGAGTTGGGCGGGTTCGGCGCACGGCGTCGCGATGCCGGCCTGGTTGAGTCGTTCGATGAACCGGATGTACCGGCCGAGGATCCGGTTGTGCGCCGCCTCGAGTTGTTCGCCGATCACGGGGTCGACGGCCGCGCGGTCCTCGATCATCGTGAACAGGCGGCCGCTGCTGTAGACGGTCTCGATGAACGCGGCGGTGGCGGCGCGCAGGACGCTGCGCGGGTCCGCGTCCGGCGGGACCGGGATGCGCTGGGCCTCGACGAACGTGTCGAACACTTCCGCCGCGACGGCACGGAAGGCGTCGTCGCGGGACGCGAACCGGGCGCGGAACTCGGCCTCGGACACTCCGGCCGCAGCGGCGATGACCGCCTCGGTGGTGCGCTCGTATCCCAGTTCGGCGAAGCACCGGCCCGCCGCTTCGATCAGCGCAAGCCGACCCCGATCGTCACCGTTCGTAAGCACCGCTCGCGCCTCCTCGCACCCGGCCGGCGCCCGACGTGTCGGCCGTCACACATTCTTAGTTGACATTTCACTCGAGTCAACCCGCGCGACCTTACGCCTCCTGGAGCGCCTTCGCCTGGGCCTCGGCCTGCGCCCGGTACAGCCTGCGGAGCCGGATGACGCCGAGGTCGTGCTGGTACAGGTTCTCCGCCTGGTCCGCGTCGAATGCCATCGCCTCGAGCATGGTGCGGTCTTGCTCCAGCACCACCCAGTGCCGTTCCTCGAGCTTCGTGCGGTACAGGAACCGCCAGACGTCGCGCTCCCAGCCCTCGACGCGGCGGTACCGCCAGAAGAACACCGCGGTGGTCTCGGCGTCGATCGGCGTTCCCATGCCGACGATGCCGAACGACCCGCCCGGGCCCGCGGTCGGCGGGTACGGGATCTCGAGGTCCACCCAGTCGATGCCGGTCCGGCAGAATTCGACCCAGTCGAAGTTCACGCCCCGCTGGTCGGTCTTCTCGAAGAAGAATCCGCGGTCGGTCTCGCGGATCCGGAACTTCGCGGACGTCTCCCCGCCGAACATCGAGTGCGATTCCCGGTGCAGGAACGCCCCGTGCATCGGGTCGAGCAGGTTCTCCAGCGTGAACCGCCACGGCGCCTTCCACTCGGCGTAGCAGAGGAAGTGCGAGATGCCGTCGTCGGTGAGGCGCTCGGGCAGTTCGAGGGGTGCGGGTTCGGCGTCGGGGTCGGTGCCGAACCAGGCGAGCACGGCGCCGGCCACTTCCTGCACGGGGAGGCTGGTCACCAGCCGCTTGCCTTCGAGGTTGCAGCCGGGCATTCCGGGGACGGAGACGACGGTGCCGCCGCCGTCGACCTGCACACCGTGGTACTGGCAGGCGACGCGGTCGCCGAGGTGCTGTCCCTGGGACAGCGGGGCGCCGCGGTGCGGGCAGCGGTCCGCGAGCATGCGGAGGGTGCCGTCGGACTGGCGGAACAGCAGCCAGTCCTCGCCGAGGCGACGGATCTTCTTCATGTCGCCGCGCGCGACGAAGTCGGACGGGCACACCGCGTGCCACTGGTCGCGCATCCCGGTCGCGAAGATCTCGTCGCCGGTCAGTGCCGCCTTGTGCAGTCGGTTCACCATGGTCAGGCCCCCATCCGTCGGATCTCGTCCGTGAAAGTGTCGGTGGTCCAGGCGTCGCCGCCGGGACTGTGGATTCCGAGGGCGTTCAGGCCCTTCACCAGGCCTTCGAGGTGGTGCACCCCGGTGCCGAAGACCTCTTCGATCGCACCGGCCAGTTTCCGTTCGTACGGGGTGGGCGCCGTGCCGGACTGGCGTGGCTGCAGATACAGGCTCATGGTTCTTCCCTTCTCAAAGATCCAGCACGAGCTCGTCGGAGCGGGCGCGGGAAACGCAGATCATGATGGTGGTGCCGGACTCCTGCTCGGAGCTGGAGAGCAGGGAGTCGCGGTGGTCGGGGGTGCCGGCGAGGACGCGGGTTTCGCAGGTTCCGCAGATGCCTTCGCGGCAGGAGTTGGGGACGTCGACGCCGGATTCCTCGAGGGTTTCGAGGATGGTCCGATCGGGTGCGACGGTGGCCGAGATGCCGGATCGTTCGCAGATCACGCGGACCGGACGGTCGCCGGCGAGGGTGTCGGCGGGGATCTCCTTGGCCTTGAACCGTTCGAGCCGGATCGCGCCGTCCGGCCAGGAGCCGGCGAACCCCTCGACCGCGCCGAGCAGACCCTCGGGGCCGCAGGCGTAGACGAGCGTCCCCTCGCGGGCGGTGCCGAGGATGCCGCCGAGGTCGAGGATGCCGTCGGTCTCCTCGGTGACGACGTGGACGCGGTCGCCGTACGGGGACAGCTCGTCGAGGAACGCCATCGACGTGCGGGCGCGGCCGCCGTAGTGCAGTTCCCAGTCGGCGCCCATGCGTTCGGCCTCGCCGATCATCGCGAGGATCGGCGTGATGCCGATGCCGCCGGCGATGAACACGTAGCGCGGCGACGGCAGGAGTTCGAAGTTGTTGCGGGGCGCGCTCACCGACAGGCTGTCGCCGGGCCGCAGCGTCTCGTGGACGTGCCGGGAACCGCCGCGGCCGGTCACCTCGTGGAGGATCGCGACGCGGTACCCGGTCTTGTCGTCGGGGTCTCCACAGAGGGAGTACTGACGGATGGTCCCGCGGTTCAGGTGCAGGTCCAGGTGGGCGCCCGGCGTCCACCGGTCGACCGCGCCGCCGTCCTGCCGTTCGAGGCGGAGCGAGACGACGCCCGAGGACTCGACCCGCATCTGACGCACCATCATGGCGACGGTGTCTGCGTCTGTTGTCATCGCTCACTCCCAAGCTCGACCCGAAGGCATAGTTCCTTAGTGCTCAATAATTTAGCACTAAGATGTATTCTGCGCCACAGTCGCGGGGAAATTCGCAGGGCGATTATTCGGCTTCGCGGTACCGCGCGGTCTCGGCCGCCATCCGCTCCTCGTACGCCTGCGCGAGATCGCGCAGACTCTGCACACAATCACCGGCGAACACCGGCGCGTGCATCGGCGCCAGCAGCAGCGGTTCCAGATCGCCGCTACCGCCGCTGCCCGACGCCGATGCGGACGAGATCGTGCCCGACGGTCACGGCGCCGGCGAAGGTGGACTTCACGCCGCGCTCCCACTGGTCGTCGGTGACCTGCCGCGGGTCGCCCGGCCCGATGCGGGAGAGCACCACCTGGCGGACGTCGGCGTCGGTGGCGACGCGTCCGACGTCCTGCGCGGTGGTGTGCGCCTGAATCATGTGCTCGACCAACGCCGGACCCGAAGTCGCGGCGTAGAAGTCGACGTCGATCACCTCGTGGACGAGGATGTCGGATCCCTGCGCGAGCCGAATCAGGTTCGGCGACTTCGCGGTGTCGCCGGAGAACGTGACGGCGCCGGCCTCGGTGTCGAACCGGTAGGCCAGCGACGGGTAGACGGGACCGTGCGGGACCAGCGTCGCGGTGACGCGCACCCGGTCGTCCTCGAACACCGGGAACGGTTCCATCGCCGGCGCGGTGTTCTCGGCGGACGCCCCCGACGACTCCGGCGGCAGCACGTCGTGCAGCGACAACATGCGGTTGTAGTCGGTACCCGCGCCCTTCTCCGCGTTGCGGATGTTGATGTCGTACGCGTAGGCGTCGAGGACGCCGGTGAAGAGCTGGCTCAGCCCGGGCGCGGGTGTGAGCGGATTCCGGATCGGAATGGTCTTGCCCGCACGCGGCGTCGGCAGGGCACCCGCCGAACCGGGCCCGTAGACGGGCACGACGCCCCGGGCCGTGTACGACGGCGTGCCTCCGACCAGCCAGAACACGTTGACCAGGTCGGCGATGTGATCGCTGTGCATGTGGGTGACGAACACGCCGCCGAGCGAGTCGGCGGAGATGCCGGCCTGGATCATCTTCCGGCTCGACCACGGACCCGCGTCGATGAGATACGGCCGGTCGCCGACGACCAGCACGCTGGATGCCCCGCTCCGCCCCGGCACGGCGATGGGCCCGGCCGCGGTTCCGAGCAGAGTCAGCGTCGTCGCGTAGCCGTCGACGTCACCGGACAGCTCGTAGGCGTCCGGTGGCGTCGCACCGCTCGGCTGCGCGTCGGAAGTGTGCGACGCGCAACTGGTCGCGGCGACGGCGGTGGCGGCGGAACCCAGCAGGGTCAGCGCCCGCCGCCTCGACAGCGTCTGTCGGCCAACCGGTTCCACTTACGCGCCCGCTCGGGCGGCGGCCAACTCCAGCGGTACCTGCCAGGCGTCGTATTCGTACACCCAGTCGCCGTTGCCGGCCACCTTCAGCCATTCGTTGGACCGTGAGCCGCGCTGGATGCGGGAGGTCCGCTCCAGTCGTGTCTCCTGGTAGGTCTGCAGCGCGACCGCGGGGTCGTCGAACAGGCTCAGGCAGCGGGCGAGGACGACGGCGTCTTCGATGGCCATGCCCGCGCCCTGCGCCATGAACGGCATCATCGGGTGCGCGGCGTCGCCGAGGAGCACCGACCGGCCGTCGGTCCACGACGCCAGCGGGTCCCGAACGTAGAGAGCCGACTTCAGGACGTCGTCGCACGCGTCGAGCAGCGCCCGCGCCTCCGGGTGGAAGTGGCGGTACAGCTCGCGCAGTTCGGTGACGGAACCGGGTGTGGTCCACGATTCCTCGGTCCACTCCTCCTGACCGCAGGTGGCGAAGACGAAGATGTCCTTGCCCTGGTTCAGCGGGAACGTGACGATCTGTGTTGCACTGTCGGGACCCCACCACTTGGTGAAGCAGTCGAGGTTCGGCACCGTCCCCACGCGATCGGCCGGTACGACGGCCCGGAACGCGACCACTCCGGTGAACGTCGGCTGATCCGGTCCGAGGAGTGCGGTCCTGACCGCGGAGTGGATGCCGTCGGCGCCGACGATCACGTCGACCGAAGCCGTGCTGCCGTCGGTGAACTCGATGCGCCCGTCCACGATGCCGCCGACGCGGCGGCCCATTTCGACGGTCCCCGACGGAAGCCGGTTCTCGAGCGCGGTCATGAGATCGCCGCGGTGCATGGTCAACTGCGGTGCGCCGTACTGCTGTTCCGCGCTGTCACCCATCGGCAGCCGGGACGTCTCGGCTCCCGTGTCCCACGTGCGGCTGATCCGGAACTGCGGCCGGGCGGCGGAGTCGCGGATCGCCGGCCCGACACCGAGTCCGTCGAGCGCCCGGACCGCGTTGGGTGTGAGGTTGATGTCGGCGCCGACGCGGGCGAACTGCCGCGTCTGCTCGTAGACCGTGACGTCGAGGCCGAACTTCCGGAGGGCGATCGCCGTGGCGAGCCCGCCGATTCCGCCGCCGCACACCGCAACTGTGGTCATTTCGGGTCCTTTCCGGGGACGGTGACGGGCGGCGTGAACGGGGCGGGCATCTCGCCGTACGCGGCGAGGTCGACCTCGACGATGACGGGGGCCTGCCGGGACACTGCGTCGGCGAGCACGCTGTGCGCCTCGGCCGCACCACCGATCCGCAGGTAGGGAACGCCGATCGACTGTGCCAGCAACGCGAAGTCGGGGGTGACGAGGTCGACGGCGTACGTGTCTTCGCCGCCGCCCTGCTGCATGTTGCGCAGCACGCCGTAGCCGCCGTCGTTGAACACGAGCAGCACCAGCCACGGCTTCTCCTGCGCCATGGTGAGGATCTCGCCGAAGTGGACGGCCAGGCCGCCGTCCCCGACGAGCGCCAGGGTGGGGCGGGTCTCGTCGGCCAGTGCGGAACCGATGGCCATGCCCAGGCCCTGCCCGATGCCGCCGCCGCGGGGGAAGACGTTGGACCTAGGGTCGAACATCGGCAGCAACCGGTTACCCCAGGAACTGGACGCGATGGTGACGTCGCGGGCGATCACGGCGTCCTGCGGGAACGCGGCGCGGACGGCGTCGCACAGCACGGCGTGGTCGCCGAGTCCGGCGCGCTGCCGAGTGCGGACCAGTTCCCTTGTCGCCCGGCCGCGTTCGGTCCACGACGCGTCGACCGGAGGCAGTTCGGACAGTGATCGCAGGAACGTCGCGACGTCGGCGGTCACGCCGGCCTGCGCCGGGTAGACGCGTCCGATCGCGGCCGCGTCGAGGTCGATCTGCACGTGCACGGCGGGGACGGGCATGGAGTAGTCGCCGGTCTCGTTGGACCGGAAGTGGGTGCCCAGCGACAGCAGCAGGTCGGCGTCGGCGAGGAGTTCCCGTCCGGCCGGGGTGTTGCCGTAGTTTCCGATGCACAGCGGGTGGTCCTCCGGCACCGCGCCGCGCCCGGAGTTGCTGGTGAGCAACGGGACTCCCCACTGCTCCACCAGTGCGGTCAGCTCCACGCGTGCGCGTGCGACACCGCCGCCCGCCCAGATCACCGGGCGTTCCGCGGATCGCAGCAGCGCGAAGGCGACGGCCAACTCGTCGGCGTCCGGAGTGCGCGGCGACTCCGTCACCGGCTCGACCACGTCGAAGACGTGCTCCGCGTACTGGAGGTCGATGGGCCATTCGATGCTCGACGGCCCGCCGGGCGCGGCGAGTGCGGCGGCGACGCCTTCCCGCAACACCTTTCCGGCACTGTCGGTGTCGAGGATGGTGGCGGCGTGCTTCGACGTCGCCGTCAGCATCCCCAGCTGATCCTTGGTCTCGTGGATGAACCCGCGACCCGATCCCAGGTAGCGGCTCTCGACGTTGCCCGTCACGTGCAGCACCGACGTTCCGGCGCTGAGCGATTCGATCAGCGACCCGGCCGCGTTGCCGGCACCGGTCCCGGTGCTCGTGAGCGCGCAGCCCAGTCCCCCGGTGGCCCGGGCGTATCCGTCGGCGGCGCTGACCGCGGTGGCCTCGTGCCGCACCGGCACGAACCGCAGGTGCTTGGCGACCGCCTGCACCAGGGGCTGGTTGTGCACACTCACGATGCCGAACACGGTGTCGACACCGGCCTCGCGCAGCACCTGGACGAGCAGGTCGCCCCCGTTTCCTACCGACATGGTGTTCCTCTCAGACATAGCGTGCGACGCCTCCGCAGACGTCGAGGCTGGTGCCCGTCACATACGACGAGCGGGGGGACAGCAGGGTCACGATCATGGCGGCCACCTCGTCGGCGCGGCCGAACCGGCCGAGGCCGATGCCGCGGTCCCGGGCGATCTCCGCCTCCCATTCGGCGAAGGTGGCGTCGGTGCCGGATTCCTCGTAGCGGCGACGCCACTGACCGGTGTCGACCAGCCCGAGCGACACCGAGTTGACGCGGATGCCGTCGGCCGCGAGTTCCAGCGACAGCGACTTGCTGAGGTTCAGCAGTCCGGCCCGGGCGGCGCTGGTGGTGACCAGCCGCGGCTCGGGCTGGCGCGCGAGCACCGCCGAGATGTTGACGATGGACGCGGCGTCGGACTTGCGCAGCGCAGGCAGCGCCGCGTCGACGGTGTTGAGGACGCTGGAGAACTTGAGGTCGAGTTCGTCGCGCCAGTCGTCGAGCGTCGCCTCACCGCGCGGGACCATGCGGGACTTGCCTGCGTTGTTGACCAGACCGTCGAGGCCGCCGAACCGGGCGACACCCGCCTCGACCAGGGCGGCGACCGCGGCCGGATCCCGGACGTCGCAGGACGCGGTGAGGACGCGGTCGCTGCCGGGCAGCGGCGCGAGCACGGAGTCGAGCCGGTCGCGGTCGCGCGCGCAGGTGACGACATTGGCACCCTCCTCGAGCAGCATCGCGACGGTGGCGAGCCCGACTCCCGAGCTTCCGCCGGTCACCAGGTGGGTGCGGTCTTTCAGTTGCAGGTCCACGACGTGGTCCCCTTCTCTAGTGCAGGACGAATCCGCCGTTGACGACGAGTTGCTGGCCGGTGATGTACGAGGCCTCCGGTCCCATCAGGAACGCGACGGCGCCGACGAGATCCGACGGCTGCTGCGGCCGTTCGAGCGCGCGGTTGAGCCGGTACAGCTCGTGCCGGTGCTCCGGAACCTTCTGCGCCGATTCGCTTTCGGTCAGTCCGGGCGACACGGTGTTGACGGTGATGCCGTGCGGGCCGAGGTCGCGTGACATGGCGCGGGTCAGCGCGGCCACCCCGCCCTTGGACGCGATGTAGTGCGCGAGCCGCGGCGAACCGTACAGGGCGGCGTCGGAGCCGATGGTGACGACTCGTCCGCCTCCGTTCCCGATGATGGAGGGAACGATCGCCCTGCTCACGAGGAACGTGCCGCGCAGGTTGACGCCCAGCACACGGTCCCACTCGTCGATGTCGAGTTCGTGAATCGGTTTGCCGCCCACGCCGTCCGCGAGGGCCGCGTTGTTGACGAGGCCGTACAGCGGGCCATCGGAGGTGACGGTGGCCGCCATCGCGTCGACGGACTCCGCGTCGCGGAGATCGACCCGCACGAACTGCGCCTTGACGCCGTCCGCGCGCAGGCTTTCGGCCGCGGCCTCGCCCCAGTCCTCGCGGATGTCGGCGAGCCACAGGGTGGCGCCGTCCTCGCCGAGGCGGCGGGCCAGGGCGAGGCCGAGACCCCGCCCCGCCCCGGTGACGAGGATGCTGCGTCCGTCGAGACTCACGGTCAGTCCCGGGTCACGCCGTGCATGGCCGACGTCTCGGGGTACGTCGGGATCTGCGGCTTCTGCGCTCCGATGATGACGCAGAACAGGGCGTCCTTGTCGCCGTTGTTCTTCAGGCTGCGGGGCACGCCGGCGGGGACGACGATCATGTCGCGGTAGCCGAGCGTGCGCTTCTCCACCTGGCCGTCGCGGTGGACGCCGACCTCCACCTCACCCTCGAGCACGAAGAAGGCCTCTTCCGCGTCGTGGTGGGTGTGCTCCGGGCCCTCGGCGCCGGAGGGAAGCAGCATGTTGGAGAACGTGAATCCCTGCGACGCGATGGTGCGGTTGTCGTTCTCGTGGTTGCCGGTGGCGCCGGAGCCGACGTAGCGGATCTGCGCGCGCTTGAACTGGTCGCCGGCCTTGGCCTGGAAGCCCAGGGTGTCCCAGTCCTCGTGGCGGGAGCCGCGGGTGAGGATCAGCGAGTCGGTGAATTCCTTCAGGTCGGCGGTGCCGTATTCGAGTGTCATGTTGTGCTCCTTCTCTAGACGTGGTTGCGCAGGCGTTCGGTGATGTGGATGAAGGATTCGACCCAGGCGCCGAAGGCGTCCGGTCGCTCCTGGTTGGCGAGGTGTCCGGCACCGCGGATGGTGACGAACACGGCGCCCGGAATTCCGCCCGCGAGAACCTGACTCGCGGGAATTCCGGTCACCCCGTCCTCGTCTCCGCCGAGGACGAGGGTGGGGATGTCGATCTTCGGCAGATCGGCGGTGTGGTCGGTGGCGGCCATCGACTCGGCGGCGTACCCGTAGCCGGGCAGTCGGATCGACGACGCCATGATGGCCGTCGCCTTCGCCGTCAACTCGTCGCCGGCGGTTCCGGACAGCAGTCGCGGGGCCCGTTCCGCGGCAAACGCTTCCGCGCCCTCCTGTTCGAGGGTCGCGGCCCGGGCGCGCATCCGGTCGGCGGCCTCGCCGTCCGCTCCCGAGCCGACGGTGGAACTGCCGAGCAGCAGACTCCGCACGAGGCCGGGGTGACGCAACGCGAGCCGGGTGGCGATCACACCGCCCCACGACATTCCGAGGACGTGCGCCCCCGCGTCGCCGCAGCGGTCGCGGATCACGTCGGCGGCGGCGTGGGCGTAGTCGTCGAGGTCGAACGGGCGTCCCGGATCCTCGCTGCGACCGTAGCCGGGAGCGTCCCAGGCCAGCAGTCGCAACGATCCCGCGAGTTCGTCGAACTGCGGCGCGAAACTGTCTGCGCTGCCGCCGATTCCGTGCAGCATCAGCAGCGCGGGACCGGAGCCGGATTCGACGACGTGCGTCACGACGCCCGCCCGAGGTCGAACCGCTCGAACGCCCCGGGGTCGGGGATGCCGGCCATGTGGTCGCGGACCTGCGTGGACGGCGGGCCCGCGGTGCCCCACAGGTCGGAGAGTTCCGGAACCCGGCGCCACACCTTACACAGCCACCGGTCCTCGTCGACCTGCGCGATGCCGGACGTGTACTCGCACACCAGCCCCGCCGGATCGGCGAAGTAGGAGAACGTGTTGTCGCCGGGACCGTGCTTGCCCGGACCCCACAGCGGCACGGTGCCGTGGTGCCGCAACCGGCCGATGCCGCGCATGAAGTGGTCCACGGTGGGCATCTCGTAGGCGACGTGGTTCACCGACGTCCACTCGGCCTGGTTGAACGCGATGCTGTGATGGTCGGTGTTGCACCGCAGGAACGCCATCTGGTGCTCGGACCAGTCGGAGACCCGCATGCCCAGGATGTCGCAGTAGAACGTCACCGCGGCGTCGATGTCGACGGTGTTGAGGACGACGTGCGTGACACCCACCGGGACGGCGTCGTCGCGGCCGAGTCTCGGGACCGCGAGCGCGTCGGCGAGCAGTTCGACGACGCGCCCCTCGGGGTCGACCAGGCTCACGCCGTAGCCGCCGCCGAGGTCGTCGACCGGCCCCGGACCGCTGACGATCGGGACGCCGCGCAGTTCGAGCCTGCGGGCGGCCTCGTCGACCTCGGCCGGTGTGGCGACGGCGAACGTGATGCGGCCGAGGCCGTTCCGCTCAGCCTGGGTGAGTTGCAGCGCGTGGTGGTGCTCACCGGTCCCCCGCAGCCAGGCACCGTTCGCGCCCTGTTCGACCACGCGCAGCCCCCACACCTCCGAGTAGAAATCGGTGGATTCGAGGCTGGCCTGTGTGCGCAGTTCGACGGAGCGCAGGCACCGCAGCCGGGCTATGGGTTGGTTCATCGCAAGCCTCCAGTTGCTTAGGTCTCAATATCTTAGCGCTAAAGTAATAGGTCGTACAGAGGTGACGCGAATTTCTTTCCGGACGACCTATTACGTCAATCGGCCCAGGGGTTGGGCTCCTCGTCGAGGCTCCAGTAGATGCTCTTCTGCCGGGAGTAGGCGGCGATGCCGCTGCGCCCCTTCTCCACCCCGAGTCCACTCTCCTTGACGCCGCCGAACGGCGTGGAGATGCTGAACTGCTTGTAGGTGTTGATCCACACGGTGCCGGCCTGGAGTCGGCGGGCGAGTTTCCAGGCGCGGCGGTAGTCGCCGGTCCAGATTCCCGATGCCAGCCCGAACACCGAATCATTGGCCTGCGCAACGAGGTCCGCTTCGCCGTCGAATGGCAGCACCACCAGGACGGGTCCGAAGATCTCCTCCTGGCACGTGCGTGAGCTGTTGGGCAGCCCGTCGATGATCGTCGGCAGGTAGTACGCGCCGTCGCGCAGCCGCTCGTCGTCGGGGATCGCCCCGCCGCACAGCACTCGTCCGCCTTCTTCGCGAGCGAGGTCCACGTAGGCGGCGACGCTGTCGCGGTGCTTGCGGTGGACCATCGGACCGATCTGGGTGTCGGGGTCGCGGCCGGGCCCGAGGCGGAGCCGGGTCGTCTTGGCCACCAGTCTGTCGACGAATTCTTCGTAGATGCGGCGGTCCACGAACAGGCGGGATCCGGCGATGCAGCTCTGTCCGGTGGACGAGAAGATCCCGTACATCACGCCGTTCACGGCGGCATCGAGGTCGGCGTCGTCGAGGACGATCGTCGGCGACTTTCCGCCGAGTTCCAGCGCCACGGGCATCAGCTTGTCGGCCGCGGCGTGGGCGATGGAGCGGCCGGTGTTGGTGCCGCCGGTGAACGTCACCTTCCCGACGCCGGGGTGGGTGACGATGGCGTCGCCGACCACCGAACCCTTGCCGGGCAGCACCGACAGCAGACCCTTCGGCAATCCCGACTCGTCGATCAGCCGCGCCAGTTCGAGTGACACCAGCGGCGTCCACTCGGCGGGCTTGAGGACGACGGCGTTGCCTGCCGCGAGGGCGGGGGCGATC
Source organism: Rhodococcus pseudokoreensis (assembly GCF_017068395.1). NCBI lineage: Bacteria > Bacillati > Actinomycetota > Actinomycetes > Mycobacteriales > Nocardiaceae > Rhodococcus > Rhodococcus pseudokoreensis. The sequence goes on from NZ_CP070619.1 coordinate 3,946,724, forward strand.
TTCTGCGCGTCGCTGGCCACCGGCGAGTTCCACGGTGCGATGGCGCCGATCACGCCGATGGGTTCGAGAACGCTCATCGTGAGGAAGTTGCCGCGCGGGGCGGTGAGGTCGTCGTCCGCGGTTTCGAGGACGCCGGCGAAGTAGCGGAACGTGCCCGCCGCGCTGCCGACGAGTGCGGTGGTCTCGGCGACCGTCTTGCCGGTGTTGTAGCTCTGCAGCAGCGCGAGCCGGGACGTGTTCGCCTCGATGGCGTCGGCGATGCGGTGCAGGTACTTCGCCCGCTGGTGCGGGAGCAGCGCGCGCCACGCCGGGTCGTCGGCGGCGGCGCGGCCCTTCCGGACCGCCTCGTCGGCGTCGTCGGCGGTGGCCTGGTGGATCACCTGGAGGGTGTCGCCGTTGGACGGGTCCGTGACGGCGAAGGCGGGACCGCTCGCCTGCCGCCACTCTCCGGCGACAAGGATCCGGTCGGCGACCGGGACGAACGGCAGTGTCTGTGGTGCGGTGTCGAGAACGGTCACTGGGAGATCTCCTCGAGGGTCTTCTCGCGGGTTTCGACGGCGAAGAAGCCGACGACGAGGGCACCGATCAGGGCGACGGCGGAGAACATTCCGAAGACGACGGTGAGCGTGCCGCCGCCGTCGAGGATGGCTCCGACGGCGAGGGGTCCGACGATGATGCCGAGGCGTCCGCTGGCTCCGCCGATGGCGCAGCCGATGGCCCGCATCCGGGTGGGGTACAACTCGGCGGTGTAGACGTACAGCGCCATGTTGACGGCGAAGACGAACAGGGCCGATCCGGCCGACCAGAACAGGACCTTCGTCGCGGTGTCGGCGCCGGTGGCGGCGAGCAGGAACAGCAGCGACGAGCACAGGACCATCGACGCGGTGATGCAGATGCGGCGCCCGAGGTTGTCGATGAGGAACGCGACGAGGACGCAGCCGATCAGACCGGCGACGCTGGTGACGATGCTGTAGTGCAGCGCGGTGCCGACGCTGACATTGAATGCGGAGTGGTAGAGCGTCGGCAGCCAGGACGCGATGCCGTAGTTGACGAAGTAGGCGCAGCCCCAGATCGCGGCGAGCATCAGCGTGCGGCGCAGATAGACGCCCTGGAACGCTTCACGGAACCGCCCGTGGCGATCGTCGACGGCGACGGCGGGCAACGGCTGCGGAGCGGGGAGCGTCTTGCCGTACTTCTGGGTGATCTCGTTCTCGATGCGCGTCATGGCGTCGTGGGCGTCTTCGTGGCGGCCGCGGGAGGCGAGCCAGCGCGGCGACTCGGGCAGCTTCCACAGCATGGGCAGCAGCACGACGGGCAGGGCACCGAGCGCGAACAGGATCTTGTAGCCGAAGTTCGGGACAACCCACGCCGACACGATCGCCGACATGACGAGCCCGATCGGGAAGATCACCTCGTAGAGCAGCACGAATCGTCCGCGCTTGTGGGCTTTGGTGATCTCGCCGATGTAGCTCGCGGCCACCGGGACCTCGGCGCCGAGGCCGATGCCCTGGACGAATCGGAAGACGAGGAAGAGTTCCAGGGAGTCGGTGAACGCCATGCCGAGGCTCATCACGGCGTACAGCGCGAGCGAGGCGATGATGACGTTGAGCCGGCCGACGCGGTCGGCGAACCAGCCGCCGGCGAGCGCGCCGATGAGCATGCCGATGCCGCCGATGGCGATCACCCAGGCGATGTCGCCGGGGGTCAGGCCCCATTTGGGGGTGAGGACGGGGAGCGAATACGCGATCATCAGCTGGTCGAAGCCGTCGAAGAACGTGACGGCGCCGACGATGACGCGGGCCTTGATGTGCCACCTGCTCATCGGCAGGCGTTCGAGTCGTGCGCTGATCATCTCAGCTGTGGCAGCCATGGCGGGCGATACCGTCGTCATGAGCATCCTCAGGGTCGGGTCGAGGCATTTACTTAAGCCCTTAAAGGCTTACCGCTAAGATGTAATCTCACGCACATGAGAAACGTCAACCCTTGACTTTGTAAAACACCCGTGAGTACTTGTTAACCCTCCGCGGTTAAGAAGTACTCACAGGTGAGTGAGCCGTCGACCACGCGGTGGACTGCATCCATTCTGCACAGATGCGTGCGGTCGTGGGTCACCAGCAGCGTCGCGACCTCGCGTTCTCGCACGACACCGAGGATCAGGTCCATGATCGCGGCGCCTCGTTCCTGGTCGAGCGCGCTGGTCGGCTCGTCGACGACCAGCAGCGACGGCTCGTTCATGAGCGCCCGGGCGAGGTTGACCCGCTGCCGCTGCCCGCCCGACAACTGCGCGGGCCGCTTCCCGGCGTGGTCTGCGAGTCCGACGGCGTCGAGCAGGTCGCGAGCCTTCGCGCGCCCCGCCCGCCGCGGCACGAACAACCGCTGTCCGAGATGCGCCATCGCCTCGAGTTGTTCGAGTGCCGTCAGCGACGACACGAGGTTGGACTGCTGGAACACGATGCCGATCCGGTCGCGGCGCAGTGTGGACGCCTCGCGCCGGCTGAGGGCGGTGAGTTCGGTGTCGCCCAGCCGGACGGAGCCCGAGTCGGGCCGGATCAGGGTCGACGCCACCGCGAGGAGCGTCGACTTCCCGGAGCCGGACGGACCGGTGATCGCGGCGATCTCACCCCGGCCGAGGGTCAGCGACACCGAGTCGAGGGCGGTGACGCGTCCGGCGCCGTCGGGGTAGGTGAGGGTGACGTCGTCGAGGGTGAGGGCGGGGGTGGTCATCGTGTGCTCCCGAGTGCGGTGAGGGGGTCGGTGGTGACGAGGAAGCGGAGCGCGAAGGCGGCGCCGAGGAGGCCCAGCCCGACGAGGGCGGTGGCGGGCAGGAGGGTGGTGGAGACGTCGAGCACGAACGGCACCGCGTCGCCGATCATCGCCCCGGCCACCGCCGCCGTCCCGACACCGGCACCCACGCCGGCGAGCAGGACGACGAGCGCCTGCCCGAGCGCGTCCCGCACGAGCGACCCGGTGGACGCGCCGAGCGCCTTCAGCGTCGCGACGTCGGGGGTGCGCTGGAGTGTCCAGACCGTGAAGAACGCGCCGATCATCAGCGCGGAGATCGCGAACAGCATCACCGTCATCAACGTCAGCGACCCGTTCTCGGACGTGTAGGAGCCGATGGCGGAGAAGGAGCCGGCCACGGTGCGGGACGTCGTTCCCGCGGCGGAGTTCGTGGCGTCGTCCCCGCCAGACACCGCGAGCACCGTCGCGGCACCCCCGCGCGGGTTCGCGTGCTGCCAGTCGGCGAGGGTCATCCACACGGCCGGGCTGTGGCCGTACCAGTCGTCGCCGCGGACCGCGGCAACGGTGAACGCCTGGCCGCCGATCGTCACCGTGGCGCCGGCGGACACCCCGAGCGACCGGGCCGCGCCGTCCCCGAGGATCACGGTTCCCGGCGCGGACGGTGCGCGGTCGCCCACACCGCCGTCCGCGCCGACGAGCGCGACGCTCTTCGTCGCACCTCCTACGGCCGACGCCGAGCCTCGTCCCACGCCGATCGGGTGCACCGACTCGGCGCTCCGCCGCCAGACGGCCACCTGCTCGGACGTCAGCGCGGACTCGTCGAACGACGGACCGTCGTCGGAGGCGGCGAAGACCACCGACTCGGCGTCGATGCGTTCCACGACGGATACGTTCTGGTGGCGCAATCCGGCCGTGAGACCGCTGAGAAACGTGACGAGCAGCGCAATCAGCACCACGACGACGGATATCAGCGCGAAGCGACCACGCGCGGCACGCAGGTCTCTCGATGCGACGAACACAGATGGTCCTCTCCAGATCACGACCGGCGCCGCAGTCGATGCGGGCCGGGGCGGCGCTCACGGCCTCCGAACTCACCGTGCCCCCGGCACGGCGCGGTTCCATCACACGTGGGATGGAATTCTCGGCGGTCGAAGGTCGGGTGCGGGTTCCGACTTTCGATGGATGCCGGGTGCGCTCACGTCGATAAGCTGGACGGGGTGCACCGCTCCCCGCTCACTCCCGTGTTCGCGGGACTCCAACTCGGACTGCATGCGCTGACCGCGGCGCTCACTGCAGTCGTGATCCTGCGCGCCGTCCTCCTGGACGCGCCGAACGCGCCGGCGATCGTGGTGCTGTCGGTGGCGTTTCTCGCGGTGTACGCGGCGGGGGCGACGCGACGCCTGCGCGGGGGTTGGTGGCTCGCGGCGCTGACGGCACTGTGGGTGACGCTGATGGTCCTCGCCCCCGACGCCGCCTATCTCGCATTCGGACTGTTCTTCCTGTACCTGCATCTGCTGCCGCGACGATGGGGCGTCCTGGCGGTCGCCGCCGCGACCGTCGTGGCGGTGGCAGGTACCGCAATGCACCGAGGCTGGAGCGTCGCGGGTGTCGTCGGTCCGGTGATCGGGGCGTGCGTCGCGGTGGCGATCGGCCTCGGCTACCGGGCGCTGTACCGGGAGGCCGTCGAACGCGATCGCCTCATCGACGAATTGACCCGGACCCGAGCCGAACTCGCCGAGCAGGAACGCGCCGCCGGGTCCCTGGCCGAACGTGAGCGGCTCGCACGCGAGATCCACGACACCGTCGCGCAGGACCTGTCGAGCATTCAGATGCTGCTCCACGCCGTCGAACGCGCGGACCCGGACCATCCCGCGCGGGACCGTATCCGGTTGGCGCGGGAGACCGCCGCCGACAGCCTCGCCGAAACCCGGCAGCTCATCGGCGATCTCACACCCGCCGTCCTCGACGGGCAGTCGCTCGCGGACGCGCTCGCGCGGATCTGCACGCAGGCGCGGAGCGACACCTTCGACACCATCGCCGTCGTCGTGGGGGATCCGGTGCGGTTGCCGATGCCGGTCGAGGCGGCGTTGGTGCGGATCGCGCAGGGTGCGGTGTCGAACGTGGTCCGGCACGCGCAGGCGTCCCGGATGGCGGTCACTCTCACCTACTACGAGGATGCGGTCCGGTTGGACGTTGTCGACGACGGCATCGGCTTCGACGTGGCACTTCTCGACCGTGAGCCGTCGAAAGCGTTCGGGCTGAATTCGATTCGCCGTCGCGTCGAGCTGCTCGACGGGTCGATGTCGGTGGAGTCGGAACCGGGACTGACCGCGGTCGCGGTGTCGTTCCCGCTCGAGGCCGGCGCATGATCCGATTGCTGCTCGCCGACGACCACGCGATCGTGCGCGCGGGCCTGCGCGCCCTGCTCGAGCACGAGGACGACATCGAGGTGGTCGGTGAGGCGGCCAACGCCGACGCCGCCGTGGCGTTCTGCGCGACGACCCCGGTCGATCTCGTCCTCATGGACCTTCGGTTCGGCGACGGCACGTCGGGGGTGGACGCCACCCGGAACCTGCGGTCCCTGCCGGACCCGCCGCACGTGCTGGTCGTCACGAACTACGACACGGACGCGGACATCCTCGACGCGATCGCCGCCGGCGCCGCCGGGTACCTCCTGAAGGACACGCCCCCGCCCGAACTCCTCGCCGCCGTCCGGGCCGCGTCGGCCGGCGACAGCGTGCTGTCCCCGGCCGTGGCGTCGAAACTGATGACGCGCGTACGCCGGCCGGCCACCAGCCTCAGCCCACGGGAGATCCAGGTGCTGACGCTGGTGGCCGCCGGGCGCTCCAATCGGGAGATCGGGAAGGAACTGTTCCTCTCCGAGACGACCGTGAAGTCCCATCTGGTCCACATCTTCGGCAAACTCGGCGTCAAGTCGCGGACCTCCGCAATCGCCCGCGCCCGCGAGCTCGGCACCCTCCCCAGGTGAGCGGCAAAGCGTCCGGACACACACTTTGCCGCTCACGTGCGTTTACGCTGGGAAAATGGACCCACCGGTCGTCCAGTACATCCAGCGGGACGGACACGCGCTGGCGTATCAGGTGGTGGGCGGCGGCGCGCTGGACGTCGTGTGGCTGTTCGAGATCAACATGCACCTTGACCTCATGTGGACCGACCCTCAGATCCACTACCTGATGGAACGCGGCAGCACGTTCGCCCGCACCGCGTATTTCCAGCAGCGGGGGCTGGGACTGTCCGAACCGGTCGACCACCTGCCGACGCTCGAGGAGCAGGCCGACGACATCGTCGCGGTAATGGACGCGATCGGGATGCGCGAGGCAATGCTGGTGGGTGTGGCCAGCGCGAGCGGCGCCGTGGCACTCGTGGCGGCGCGGTCGCCGGAACGGGTCACCGGGGTGGTGCTGATCCAGCCGTTCGCCGAGCGGCTGATCGGCGGCGACCACGTACCGGACGGCTGGACGGCCACCGAGCGGGACCAGTTCGTCGCCGGATGGCGCGCGGCCACGGAGTCGTGGGGGTCGGGCGCCAGCGTGCCGCTGTGGGATCCCCGCGAGGATTCCCCGTTCAACCGGCGGCTGATGGCGATGCTCGAGCGGAACTCCGCGACGCCGGCCGTCGCGCGCGCCCACATGGAGTGGATCTTCCGCCTCGACTACTCGGACATTCTGCCGTCGATCCAGTGCCCGGCCCGGGTGCTGCTCGTCTCCGGCAGTCCCGTCCCCGCGACGGCCTCGCAGTACGTCGCCACCCATATTCCGCGCGGCACCTTCCACCTGCTGCCGCTTGCGCAGTGCGGCGCGTCACTCGGTGAGGCGTGGAAGCCGATCATCGACCACGTCGAGCAAGTCGCGACCGGCGGACACCCGACACCGGACGCCGGACAGTTCGTCGCGTCCGTGCTGTTCACCGACGTCGTCGGGTCGACGGAGATGCTCGCCCGGATCGGCGACGCCGCCTACCGCGAACTGCGCGCCACCCACGAACGGCAGGTCCGCGACGCGGTGGAGAACGCGGGCGGACGTCTCCTCAACGTGGCGGGCGACGGCACTTTCAGCATCTTCGACGGTCCCGCCGCGGCGGTCCGGTGCGCGCGGACTGTCGTCGACGACGCGTGCACCCTCGGCCTCGAGGTGCGGGCCGGCGTGCACACCGGACAGGTCGAGCGGAACGGACCCGACGTCAGCGGGATGACCGTCCACGTCGGCGCGCGCATCGGTTCCGCGGCCGGGGCCGGGGAGGTGCTGGTGTCGCGGACCGTGCGCGACCTCGTGGTGGGGTCGGGACTGCGGTTCGCCGACGTGGGCGAACGCGAACTCAAGGGCGTGCCGGGCCGGTGGCCCCTGTACTCGCTCACGGACGCAGACCACGCGCCCCGGACCGTTCCGCGGCTCGCTCCGAAGCTGAGCATGATCGACCAGGCCGTCCTGCGGACCGCGAAGCGGGCACCGCAGGCGCTGCGCGCACTCGTCGGCGTGGCCTATGCGAGGCAGCGGCGGCTGTCCCGCTGATCCGGCGAAGTGTCTCCTTTAGAGGACTACACGCGATGTGCTCGCGGACATAGCGTTTCACTCACTGTTGCCCCCGTCACACAGGAGTGATCATGAGCAGGCTGAAGTTCGGAACGTTTCTGGCGCCGATCCACACACCGGGTCACAATCCGACGCTGTTGTTGCAGCGCGACCTGGAGTTGGTCCAGTTGCTCGAGAGGCTGGGCTACGACGAGGCCTGGTTCGGGGAACATCATTCGGCGGGTTCCGAAATCTACGCCTCCCCGGAGATCATGATCGCCGCCGCCGGCGAACGGACCAGTCGCATCAAGCTGGGGACGGGCGTGACGTCGGTGTCGTACCACAATCCGCTGTGGGCAGCGGAGCGGATGGTGATGCTCGACCACCTGACCCACGGTCGCGTCCTGTTCGGCCTCGGTCCCGGGTCCCTGCCGACCGATGCGGCGATGCTCGGTCTGTCGCAGATCGACACCCGCGAACTGCTCGCGGAGAACACCGACATCATCATGCGTCTGCTGCGGGGTGAGACGGTGAGCGCGAAGACGCGGACCCATACCCTCGTCGACGCGTGCATTCAGATGGCGCCGTACTCGTCTCCCCTGTTCGACGTCGTCGTCGCCGCGATCGCCTCCCCCACGGGAGCGCGACTCGCGGGCCACCACGGCATCGGGCTGCTGTCGATCGCCGCCACACTGACGGCAGACGGATTCAGTGCTCTGCAACATCATTGGGGAATGCTCGAGGAATTCGCGACGCTCGCGGGCCGGAGCGAGGACGTCGATCGCTCGAAGTGGCGGCTGGTGGGTCCGTTCCACATCGCCGAGACGCGGGAACAGGCCTACCGCGACGTCGAGCACGGCATCGAACACTGGTTCAAGTACCTGCAGCACGTCGCCGCGTTCCCGCAGATGGCGGTCGAGGGCGAGAACAAGCGCGAGATGATCGACTTCATCAACAATTCCGGCATCGGCGTCATCGGCACCGCGGAGGAGGCCCGCGCACAGGTGCAGCGTCTCGTCGATCAGTCGGGCGGTTTCGGCACTCTCCTTCTGCAGGGACATGATTGGGCGAACCCCCAAGCCACCGCGCGGTCGTACGAGCTGTTCGCGCAGGACGTCATGCCGTTCTTCCAGGGCCAGGCGCAACCGCTGCTCGACGCGGACGAGCGGGCCCGCCGCGTGCGGGAGGGGCAGGCGGACGAGCACCGAAAGGCCGTCGCGCACATGACGAAGAAGTACGAGGCCGAGCTGGGACGGGTGTAGGACGATGGCCGAGATCAGCATTCAGAAGCAGTTCCCCGTCGGTGCCGACACGATCTGGGCCCGCGTCGGCGACCCGGGAACCATCGCCGAATGGATTCCGTCGGTGGCAACCGCCCGGATGGAGCAGGAAATCCGTCACATCGTCTTCGCCGACGGTCAGCCCGCCCGTGAGCGGATCGCCGAGCACAGCGACAGCGAACGCCGGTACACCTACGAGTACATCGACGGGCCACTGCCGTTGACGCACTACCGGTCCACCATCTCCGTGCTCGGCACGTCCGCGGAGTCCTGCACCGTGGATTGGGCCGCGACGTTCGCCGCCGACTCGGCGGAGGTCGAGTCGGAGCTGACGACGGCGATCGAGTCGATCTATCACGCTGCACTCGACGAGTTGTCGATCCTCGTCTCGAATCCGTCCGTCCGCGGATAGACCTTGTTCGGAGTCCGCCTTCCGTCGGCGGACTCCGAAAATTCAGCACCGAAGAAGGTAGCGATGCGAACCCCCACCTCCCCGCACATCACCGCCACGACCCCCGAACACATCCGGGACGCCTACCGCACCGTCCTCGGAAAATTCTGCACCGGCGTCGTCGCCGTCACCGCACGGGGCGACACCGGCGATCCCATCGGTTTGACCGTCGGTTCCTTCAGCTCCGCCTCCCTCGACCCCGCTCTCGTCGCATTCTTCGTCGGCCGGGGCTCCACCACCTTCCCCCAGGTGGCCGCATACGGCCGGTTCTGCGCCAACATCCTCGCCGCCGACCAGCACGAACTGGGCCGCACGTTCGCCCGCAGCGGCGCGGACAAATTCCGCGGAATCGACTGGACTCCTGCCACTACCGGGTCTCCGCGCCTCGCCGGCGCCCACGCCTGGGTCGACTGCCACATCGACCTCGTCCAGGCTGTCGGCGACCACGACCTCGTCGTCGGCCGGGTCGTCGAACTCGGTGCCACCGACACCCCCGACCCGCTGCTGTTCTACACATCCACGTTCCATCAGCTCACCCCCGCGAGCCCGGCATGACCACGGCGGAACCGGTTCCCTCCGTCGTCCGCTGTGCCGACGCCGTCGTCCCCACCGATCACGGCGCGTTCACCGCGATCGCCTACCGTTCGGCCACCGGGATCGAGCACCTGGCCATGGTGTTCGGCGATCCGGCCGTCGGCACCGCCCTGACCCGCGTCCACAGCGAATGCCTCACCGGCGACGTCCTCGGGTCGCGGCGCTGCGACTGCGGCCCGCAACTGTCCGCCGCGCTGGAGCGCATCGCCGACGCCGGCGCGGGGGTGCTGCTGTACCTGCGGGGGCACGAGGGCCGCGGCATCGGGCTGGCCGCGAAGATCGCCGCGTACCAACTCCAGGACCGGTTGGGCCTCGACACCGTCGACGCGAACCTTCGCCTCGGGTTGCCCGTCGACGCCCGCGACTACGCCGACGCCGCGGCCATCCTCCGCGACCTGCGCGTCGACCGCGTCGATCTGCTCAGCAACAACCCGGCCAAGGCCGCCGGACTCACCGCGGCCGGCATCACCGTTACGGGCACCACGCCGCTCGAGATCGCGCCGAACGATCACAACACCCGGTACCTCGCAACGAAGCGGGATCGTCTCGGCCACAACCTCACCCACGCCCATCTCGTCACCCACCACTGACACGTCAGGAGAAACCATGGAACGCGTCCCGTTGAGCCAGGTATTCGAGAAGATGTCGGTGATGCATTCCACCCCGCACTGGGCGGAGACATTCGACGACCTCGCCGAGGTCCTCGGCCCCGCCGGGTTCAGCGACGGGCGGGCGTGGGCGAAGTTCGCGACCCTGTGCCTGTCCGACGAGACGGACGTGCCGCCCTGGTGCCTGCTCGGGAAGACGCACGACGTCGCCGCGGCCGCGACGCTCGCACGGGACGCGGGCTGGGACGTGGGCGAACCGGCCGTCGGCGATCACGAATGCCGGGTGGTGCTGCGGTCACCCCACGGGTTGACCGTCATCGCCTATTCGCCGCTCACACCGTAGGTCGCCGGCCTCGCCGGAGCACGCACGCGGTCAGCGACGCCCGGTTCCGGAGACCGGTGGATTCGAAGATTCGGCTCACATACTTCTTCACGGTGAATTCGGACAGCGAGAGCACCTCGGCGATCTCGTTGTTGCTGAGGCCGTCGCTCACCAACTCGGCCACCTGCATCTGGCGCGGGGTCAGACTGCCCAGCGGATCGACGGCGTCGGCGTCTCCGGTCCCCGACAACAGCATCGACCTGCCCTGGGCGCGGAGTTGCCGGGCGAGAACCTGCACTGCCAGTGACTCACTCGCATCCCAGCTCCGTTCACGGTCGAACATCCCGACCAGCGCTTCACCGTCCGCGAACCGGAGGTGCAGCGCCGACGCCGTTCCCATTCCGTGCGGGTGCAGGTAGTCCTCGACGTAGGAGCGTTGCGGCGCGGGCAGCGCATGCAGGTGGTCCAGGGAAATGAAACCGTTATCGGTCAGCGAGCGGCGCGCCTCGGGGAGCGCGAAGATGTCCTTGTCCCGCCAGCGGGCGTGATACTCGTGCAGCAGCGGGGAGGCGGCACCCGTCAGCAGCGGTGCGGGGTCGGCGAAGATGTCGGCAAATGTCGGTCCGAAGAAGAACGTGACATCACGGACCCGGAACACCGTCGCAATGGACTCCACGACGGTCCGCTTGTAGTCGGCGGGCTCGTCGACGTCGCAGCACGATTCGAGAACCTCGAGGATCCCGTGCATCTGCGAGCGGGACAGCACGTCCCTCCAGGATCCGGTACCCATGTTCGCCTCCATCCCAGGTGAGTGGCAAAGCGTGCCCGACCACACTTTGCCACTCACGTCACCTCAGGCTGCCACAGTGGACCGGCTGGCAGCCGACTGCTGGACGTCCGAAGACGAGTACTTCCGGACGATCGCGACGAGGCACAGCAGCCCGACGGTTCCGGCGCCGGCGAGGAAGGCCCCGACCCGCCACGCGTTGGCGGCGTCGCCGTTGATGAGCAGCACCATGACCATCGGGGAGAAGCCACCGATGATGGCGGAGATCTGATAGCCGAGGGACGCCCCGGAGAACCGGATCTCGGGCGGGAACAGTTCCGCGAACAGCGTTCCCTGCGTTCCGGTCTGGAACGACATGACGATCACCGCTCCGAAGACGGCCAGCGCGAACGGCCACAGTTCGCCCTGGCTCGACTGTCCGATCATCAGCCACATCGGGATTCCCCACAGCAGCATCCCGGCGGTGCCGATGCCGAAGATCAGCTTGCGGCCGTAGAGGTCGGAGAGGTATCCGGCCAACGGGACCAGCGGAATCATCAGGACGCAGGCGGCGAGGATGAACCCGAGGACGGTGGATCGTTCGATCCCGAGGTACGTGGTGGCGAACTGCACGGAGCCGGTGATCATCGTGTAGAAGAAGATGACGCCGATGGCGTTCGCTCCGGCGGCGGTGAGGACGGTGCCGGGGTTCTTGCGCAGCACCTGCAGGATCGGCGACTTCCGTGCCACCGGCGCCTCGGCCAGCTTCTTCGACAGCTCCTGGAACTCGGGGGTCTCTTCCAGGTAGCGGTGGATGAGGAACGCGACCGGGAGCATCACGAGACTGATCCAGAACGGGATACGCCACGCCCAGGCGAGGAACGACTCGGAGTCGAATGCCGCTGTGATGACGAGGAAGACGACGTTTCCGAGGACGACGCCGATGGGCACGCCGAGTTGCGCGAAGCTGCCGTAGAACCCGCGACGTCCGGCGGGTGCGTTCTCGGTGGCGAGGAGGACGGCGCCGCCCCATTGCGCCCCGACCGCGAGACCCTGGCAGATCCGCAGCGTCACGAGAATCGTGGGTGCGAGCCACACGAGCTGGGTGTTGGGCACGAGACCGATCAGTGAGGTGGCGACGGCCATCATCACGATGGCGGCCACGAGAACGGGTTTGCGGCCGACCTTGTCGCCGAAGTGGCCGGCGAGCACACCGCCGACGGGCCGGGCGATGAACCCGACCGCCACGGTCGCGAACGAGTTGAGCGCGGCGACGACCTGGCTGTCGGTCGCGAAAAACGTTGTGTTGAAAACGAGTGCGGCCGCGGTGGCGTAGATGAAGAAGTCGTACCACTCGAGCGACGTCGAGATGGCGGCGGCGAAGGACGCGCGGGCCGCGCGTGGCTTCGGCGGACCCGCGTGCGAGGCGGTGGGCATGGTGGTCTCCTGCTCAGTCTTGGGCAATGGAACCGAACGTGTCTCGGAGGACGCGTTTGAGGATCTTGCCGCTCGGGTTCTTCGGTAGGGAGTCGGCGACGATCACGTATTTGGGCACCTTGTAGCCGGCGAGCCGTGTGCGGCAGTGCTCGACGACGTCCTTCTCGTCGAGTTCGACGCCGGTGGACGGGACCACGACGGCCGCGACCGCTTCGATCCACCGCGGGTGCGGCACCGCGAACACGGCGGCCTCACCGACGCCGTCGAGTTCGTACAGCGTTTCCTCGACCTCGCGGGTGGCGACGTTCTCGCCGCCGGTCTTGATCATGTCCTTCTTGCGGTCGACCACCCACAGGTATCCGTCCTCGTCGAGGTAGCCGAGGTCGCCGGAGTGGAACCAGCCGCCGGCGAACGCTTCCGCGGTCTTCTCGGGTTGTCCGAGGTAGCCGACGGTGGCGTGCGGGCTGCGGTGCACGATCTCACCGACCTCGCCCGCAGGCAGCGGCTGGTTGCGGTCGTCCACGATCCGCGTCTCCACGTTGAGCACCGGCTTCCCCGCCGAACCACCGCGTGTCTCTTGATCTTCCGGTCCGAGTGCCGTCGCGAGCGACGCCATTTCCGTCTGCCCGTAGAAGTTCCACAACCGGATGCCCGGCAGTCGGCGGTTCATCTCCCGCAGGATCTCCAGCGGCAGCGGCGACGCCCCGTAGTAGCCCTTGCGCAGCGACCGCAGGTCGGTGTTCTCGAAGTCGGGCGACTGCAGCAGCGAGATCCACACCGTCGGAGGGCAGAACAGATTGGTCACCTGCTCGGTCTCGATGGTGCGCAGCAGCACCCGGGGGTCGGGTCCGTCGACGATGATGCTCGTCGCGCCGAGATAGATATCGGTGCTGAGGAAGTTGTCGAGCTGAGCGCAGTGGTACAGCGGAAGTGCGTGCACCTCCACGTCTTCGCTGCTCATGCCGCCGGTGACGATGCAACTGATGTACTGCCACATCAGCGACCGGCTGGTGAGCATCGCCCCTTTCGGCCGCGATTCGGTGCCCGACGTGTACATGATGCGGACGACGTCGTCGTCCTCCACGAACACCTCGGGTGGCGAGGCGACCGCACCGTCCGTCCAGCCGGCCACCGAGACCCACCCGTCCGGAACCCCCGCCCCGGCCAGTGGGATCGCCGCCCGCACCCGGACGCTTCCCTTCGATTCCGTGAGCGCCGTCTCGGCGACGGGCACCAGCGCGTCCTCGACGACGAACGCGTCGGCGGCGCAGTCGTCGAGGATGTACCCGATCTCCCCGCCGGTGAGCATGAAGTTGATCGGGACGAGGACCACCCCGAGCCGGGCGGTCGCGAAGTTCAGCACCGGGTACTGCCAGCAGTTGTGCGACAGCAACGCCAGCCGGTCGCCCTGCTTCAGCCCCTCGGCGTGCAGAGCCGCAGCGACGCGGTCGATCACGGCGTCGAATTCGGCGAACGTGAGCCGGACGTCGCGGTGCACCACGGCGAGCTTGTGCGGGAAGCGCGCCGCGGACCGACGTGGAATGTCGCCGATGCTCTGCTGCCGGGCGCGCGTCCTGTCGTCGGTCACCCGCGGACTTCTTTCAGGACCGGCGTGGCGGCGAACTCGGCGCGGGCGAGCGAGCGGCGGTGCACCTGGTCGGGGCCGTCGGCGATCTGCAGGAACCGGGCCTGCGCGTACAGGACGGGCAGGATCGTGTCCTGCGACAGGCCTGCGCCGCCGAAGATCTGCATCGCGTCGTCGACGATCCGCTTGACGGTCAGCGGGACCATCACCTTGGCGGCGGCGATGTCGTGGCGGGCCGCCTTGGTGCCCTCGACGTCCATCCGCCACGCGGCCCGCAGCACCAGCAAACGGGCGGCGTCGAGGTGGATCCGCGCGTCCGCGACGGTCGCCTGCACGACGCCCTCGTCCGCGAGGGGCTTGCCGAACGCGACGCGGGTGCGGGCGCGTTCGGTCATCAGCGCGATGGCCCGCTCGGCCATCCCGATCAGGCGCATGCAGTGGTGGATGCGCCCCGGACCGAGCCGGGCCTGCGCGACGGCGAAGCCCTTGCCGCGCGGACCGAGGAGGTTCGCCTTGGGGACGCGGACCTTGTCGAAGACGACCTCGCCGTGACCGCCCTCGTGGCGGTCGGCGAAACCGAGCACGGTGGTGGACCGGACGATCGTCAGTCCGGGCGTGTCCATCGGGACGAGAACGATGCTGTGCCGGTTGCCGATCGGGGCGTCGGGGTCGGTGACGCCCATGACCATGGCCACCCGGCAGTCGTCGCGCAGCGCCGCGGTCGACCACCACTTGCGGCCGGTCAGTACCCAGTCGTCGCCGTCCTCGGCGATCTCGAGTCGGACGTTGTTGGCGTCCGAACTCGCGACGTCCGGTTCGGTCATCGAGAAGCACGAGCGGAATTCGCCGTCGAGCAGCGGCGCGAGCCATTCTTCCTTCTGCTCGTCGGTGCCGTAGAGGTGCAGCAGTTCCATGTTGCCGGTGTCCGGCGGGTTGCAGTTGAACGCCTCGGGGGCGATCAACGGGCTCCAGCCGGTGAGTTCGGCGAGCGGTGCGTACTCGAGATTGGTCAGGCCTGCGCCCTCGCGGGCGGGGAGGAAGAGGTTCCACAGGCCCTCGCGTTTGGCGGCGGCCTTCAGGTCGGCGACGATCGGCGGCGCGCCCCAGTGGTCCGGCTTGGACGCGAGCTGTTCCTCGGCGATGGCCTCGGCGGGCAGCACCCGCTCCTGCATGAACTTCGTCAGCTTCGCCTGCAGTTCCACGACTTTCGGGCTGTACTCGAATTCCACTTCCGTGGCTCCAATCTGTTTCGGTGATGCCGCGGTCAGCGGCGAAGCTCGGACACGGGTGATGCCGCGGCGAGGTCGAGCGCGCGCTGGAACAGCGGGCCGACCATGTCGCCGACGTCGTCGAACCCGCCACCGACGGTGTCGCCCTGCGCGTGCCGGGCGTGGATGCCCTCGAGGATGACGGCGATCTTGAAGTCGGCGAACACCGTGTACCAGTCGATGTCGGGGATCTCGATGCCGCGCTTGCCGGCGTAGCGGTCGAGAAGTTCGGCGCGGGTGGGGAATCCGTCCAGGCGGGCGAGGCCCTTGGTCACCGGGTTGTCGACCGCACCGGGCTGGTCCCAGAAGCTCAGCATGATCCCGACGTCGGCGAGGGTGTCGCCGAGGGTCGCCATTTCCCAGTCCAGGACGGCGACGATCTTCCCGGCGTCACCGCGGGACGCGAGCACGTTGTCGAGTTTGACGTCGCCGTGGACGATGCCCGGGAGGTGTGAGGTGGGCAGCGCGCGGCGCAGCTTGTCGAGCAGCACGGCCACCTCGGGGCGGTCGGCGGCGCGCGAGGCCTCCCATTGCCGTGACCAGCGGTCGAGTTGGCGTTCCAGGTAGCCGTCGGGGCGGCCGAACGAGCCGAGCCCGACCGCGTCCGGGTCGACGTCGTGGAGCGCGGCGAGGGTGTCGGCCAGATCCAGTCCGAGCCGGCGACGCTCGCCGGGAGTGAGCGCGGACGCCTGCTCGACGGTTCCGACGGGCGTGCCGTCCACCAGTTCCATGAGGTAGAACGACGCGCCGAGCACGGCCGCGTCCTCGCACAGCAGCACGGCTTCGGGCACCGGGACGGCGGTTCCGGCCAGCCCCCGGATCACGGTGAACTCGCGTTTCATGTCGTGGGCGCTCGGCAGGACGTGCCCGTACGGGGGCCGGCGCAGGACCCACGTCCGGTCGGCGTCGGCGACCCGGTAGGTGGGGTTGGAGCGGCCGCCGCTGATGAGCGAGACGGTGAGGTCGCCGCTCACGCCGCCGTCGAGTGCGCCGTCGAGGTAGTGGGCGAGGGCGGTGAGATCGACGCCTGCCGAATCCTCCCGGCCCTCGTGGGTGTCCGCTTCGGCGTGGGACGTCGTCATCCGCTGCGTCCTTTCCAGTCCTTCGATGTTCAGCCAAACGCTCGTTCGGCCAGTTCCCATCATCAGCCGAACGAGCTCCGGAAGTCAATATCCCGATATTCTGCAATTAATCACTGAGAGTCCCGAAAATCGAAGCGCTTGCCAAGCGATCGTTCAGTTGGCATGATCCACGGGAAGTGATGCACGTCTCATCCGCCTCGAAAGGTCAGGACACCTATGACGGACCAGTTGACCGGGTCTGCAGCCACCACCGAATGGCGGGCCGAAGACCGCATCCGAGCGCGTCGCGCCGCGATCGCAGGCGGAGTGGGCACCCTCATCGAGTACTACGACTTCAGCCTGTACGGCTACCTCGCGATCGTGATGGCCCCGCTGTTCTTCCCCAGCAGCGACCCGGCCACCGCGCTGCTGTCCGCGCTCGCCGTGTTCGGCACCGCGTACCTCATGCGCCCGCTCGGCGGCATCGTGTTCGGGCACATCGGCGACCGGTTCGGACGGAAGAAGGCCCTCCTCGCGACGCTCGTCTGCATGGGCCTCGGCAGCATGGCGATGGGATTCCTGCCCACCCACGCGCAGGCCGGGATCTGGGCCACGGTGCTGCTCGTTGTCGTCCGGATGGTCCAGGGATTCTCGGCCGGCGGCGAGGTCGGCGGCTCGGCCACGTTCATCTCCGAATCGGCGCCGCGGCATCTCAAGGCCACCTACGGCGCGTTCACCCCGCTCGGCTCCACGATGGGGTTCGCGATGGCCGCCGCGGTCGCGGGCACGGTGTCGGCGTTCACCACCGACGTGCAACTCGAGAGCTGGGGATGGCGGGTCCCGTTCCTGCTCGCGCTGCCGCTGACGCTGCTCTGCCTGTGGGCCCGCACCCGGGTCGAGGAAACCCACGGTGAGGACGCCGATTCCGGACCGGCTCAGGCGCCCGTCGTCGCCGTCTTCCGGCGTCAGCCGCTCGCACTCCTGCAGTCGGTCGGAATCAGTGTGGCGTGCAACGGAACGGCGTACATCGGCCTCACCTACATGAGCATCCATCTGATGAAGAGCCTCGGCTACGAACGCACCCCGGTCTACTGGATCGCGACCGCGGTCATCGGCGTCGTCGCACTCGCGATGCCGCTCGGCGGCATCCTCGCCGACCGCATCGGACGGTTGCGGTTCACCGTGATCAGCTTCGCCGGATTCGCGATCGTCACCTACCCCGCCATGGCCGTCATGCACCACAGCCTGTGGATCGCGGCGATCGCGTATCTGCTGATCATGGTCAACACCATCGGAGCCCAGGTCGGCTCGTACACGCTCATGCCGCTGCTGTTCGACAAGGACGTCCGCTTCACCGGTGTCGCGATGGGCTGGAACCTCGGTGTCGTCATCGCCGGCGGCACCGCCCCCTTCGTCGCCGTCTGGCTCGTGGCGAAGACCGGAAACATCCTCTCCCCCGCCGTTTTCGTGATCGTGGCGGCGGTGATCGGACTGATCTCGGTGGCCGGTGTGGCACGCCGGTCCAAGGTCGCGCAGGAGCAACTCGGCTGACGCCGAGACGAATTCACCACCCGAGATCCACCACGAATGGGAGTAACCATGTATCCCGGCGCTCATGCTGCCACCACACCCGACAAGCCGGCCGTGATCATGGCAGGCACCGGGCAGACGGTCACCTTCGCCGAACTCGAGTCCCGCTCGGTCCGCATCGCCCGCCACCTGCACGCCCTCGGGTTGCGCCGCGGGGATCACGTCGCAGTTCTGGCGACGAACACCCCCGCGATCTTCGACATCTACTGGGCCGCCATGCGTTCCGGGCTCTACCTCACCATGGTGAACTGGCATCTCACGCCACCGGAGATCGCGTACGTCGTCGACGATTGCGGTGCCGGAGCGCTGATCGTCGATGCCGCACTCGACGCGGTCGCCGGTGAACTTCCCGCCCTCACCCCCGGGGTCGAGCACCGGCTGGCGTTCGGGGGAACGATTCCCGGCTACGCCTCGCTCGACGACGCCGCGGCCGCGGAGTCCGACGTTCCGCTGCCCGACCAGCCGCGCGGGGCGGACATGCTGTACTCGTCCGGCACCACCGGCCGCCCGAAGGGCATCAAACCGGAGTTGCCCGCACGGCAGATCCAGGACCCGGGCGACACCATGACCGGGATGAACGCGACGGTGTGGGGAGTCACGCCCGACACCGTCTACCTGTCACCCGCCCCGCTGTATCACGCCGCACCGCTCCGCACGTGCGCGTCGGTGCAGGCCCTCGGCGGCACCGTCGTCGTGATGGACCGCTTCGACGCCGAGAAGGCGCTCGCGTACATCGAGAAGTTCCGCGTCACCTACAGCCAGTGGGTGCCCACGATGTTCGTCCGCATGCTGAAACTGCCCGCGCAGACGCGGGAGAAGTACGACGTGTCGAGCCTGCGCGTCGCCGTGCACGCCGCTGCCCCGTGCCCGGTGGACGTGAAGCGGCAGATGATCGAGTGGTGGGGTCCGATCCTGTCGGAGTACTACTCGTCCACCGAACTCAACGGCATGACCCTGGTGAACTCGGAGGAATGGCTGCGCAGGCCCGGGACCGTCGGCCGCGCCGCGCTCGGCGTCGCGCACATCTGCGGCGACGACGGTGCCGACCTCGCACCCGGCCAGGTCGGCACCCTCTATTTCGAACGCGACACCCTGCCGTTCGAATATCACAACGCCCCCGAGAAGACACGCGACGCCCAGCACCAGCAGCACCCGACGTGGACCACCACCGGCGACGTCGGCTACCTCGACGAGGACGGGTACCTGTTCCTCACCGACCGGAAGTCGTTCATGATCATCTCCGGCGGCGTCAACATCTATCCGCAGGAGATCGAGAACACCCTCACCGAACATCCCGCCGTCCTCGACGTCGCCGTGATCGGGGTCCCCGACGAGGAGATGGGCGAATCGGTGCTGGCCGTGGTCCAGACCGTTCCGGACGTGACCGGGGACGACGCGCTGGCCGGGGAACTCCTCGACCACGTGCGGGGACGGCTCGCCCGGTTCAAGGTCCCGCGGAACCTCGTCTTCAGCGACGACCTCCCCCGCACCCCCACGGGGAAGCTCGTCAAGGGCACGCTACGAGATCGCTACGCCGCCGGGGTGCACGCCTGAACCGTCAGCCGGCGACCGGTTCCGGCCGGCGCCGGCGGTCGAGCAGGACCGCGACGGTGAGGACGACGAGTCCGGCGACGCCGAGGAGCGCGCCCACGGCGGCCGGGGCGGTGTAGCCGTAGCCGGCGGCGATCACGACACCACCGATCCACGCACCACCCGCGTTGGCCAGGTTGAACGCGCCGTGGATCAGCGTCGACGCCAGCGTCTTCGCGTCACCCGCAGAGTCCATCAACCGTGCCTGGACGGACGGGAAGATCGCGGTCACCGCCATGCCGATGAAGAACAGCACGACCAGCGCCGTCACCGGGTTGTGCGCGGCGGCGATGAACAGCGCGAGGACGAGGATCAGGGCGATCATGCACCCGAACAGCCCGGGCACCACCGCGCTGTCGGCGATGCGTCCGCCGATGACGTTGCCGAGGATCATCCCCGAGCCGAACAGCATCAACGCGACCGGAACCATCGAGTGCGGCAGCCCGGACACGTCGGTGAGCGTCGAACTGATGTAGGTGTACACCGCGAACGAGCCACCGAAGCCGACCGTCGCGAAGATCAGCGTCATCCACACCTGCACCCGGCGCAGCGCCCCGAGTTCGGCGACCGGGTTGCTCACGTGCACCCCGGCCAGCGGCGGGACGAGGCGTGCCAACGCCACCAGCGTCACGATTCCGATGATCACCACGAGCACGAACGCGGACCGCCAGCCGAGGATCTGGCCGAAGAACGCCGTCGCAGGCACCCCGATCACGTTCGCGACCGACAGGCCCATCATCACCGTCGCGACCGCCTTGGCCCGCTTGCCCGGTTCCGCGAGGTGCGCGGCGACCAGCGCGGCGACCCCGAAGTACGCACCGTGCGGCAGGCCGGCGAGGAACCGGGCGGCGAGCAGCGTCTCGTATCCGGGCGCGAGGGCGGTCGCGAGATTGCCGATGACGAACGTGGCCATCAGCGCGATCAGCAGTGTGCGCCGCTCGACGCGCGCGGCCAGCGCCGCGATCGTGGGCGCGCCGACGACGACGCCGAGCGCGTACGCGGACACGAAGTGCCCGGCCACCGGCTCCGACACCCCGGTGCCCGCCGCCATCGCCGGCAGCAGTCCCATGGATGCGAATTCCGTTGTGCCGATGCCGAATCCACCGAGCGCCAGCGCCAGCATCGCGCCGCGCCGGCTCGGTGACGGAATCCGCGGCCGCCGAGACGTCGAAGGAGCGGCGACCGCGGGTTCGGTGAGTGCAGCGGAGGGCGGCGTCATGGCAGCAGGACTCCCATCGGGGCAGATCGTAGGTTCGGCGAACACATGTCGTGGGCTCGCCTGAGGAAAGCGCCGGGCCGAGATCGTGGCAAACCGGCTCGTCCCAGTATGGGTGAGGCCGCAAGCGAATTAACAATCCACCCGGGAGTGATTCCACTCACCGGGTACGCAGGTGAGACGTGGGCCGGCGCACCCGACCGGAGCGACCTACGTCACGTGATGTGCTGCAGGATCACCGTGTGGACGTGGTGGGCCTTGTCCATGCCGCGGAAATCGGCCTCGTACGTGGTCTGGGCGACGTCGACGGCGATGCTGCTGGACGAGAAGAACTGGCCTGCCCACGACTTGTTGCTGAGGAACGACACGGACCGGATGTTCTTGTAGGGGATCGACGTGATCGCGGTGCGCTTGCCGACGAAGCTCTTGTCCTGGATCACGACGCGCAGGTTCGTGATCGCGAGGAAGCCGGTGCCCGCGCCGATGCAGTCGTACACGGCGATGATCGTCTCGCCGGGCAGAATCCCCTGCTGGACCTGCTTCAGCTGTTCCGACTTGTCGAAGATCGGGTCGGTCACGGCTCCTCCTTCGACGTCGGTGCAGACTCGTCCGTCGGTGCAGACTCGTTCATCGTCCCAGAAAGTTCGTCGAAGGTGACGTGAATTCCCTGGCGCGGGACCGCGCGTTGCGCCTTCGCCTGGTCGGTGAACGTCCGCTTGTCGCCCTCCACGAGTTCCGCCTTGTCGGTGAACGGCACGAGCAGCGCCCGCGGATGCAGCCTGTCGACGCGGACGACGTTGATCTCCACGCACACGACGACGGCCGCGGCGGCGAGGAAGAGGAAGGCCAGCAGCCCCAGCACGACGGCGAACACCCCGTTCGTCACGGACGCGGTGCTCACCACCTTGCTGACGTAGTACGCACCGAACGACTGCAGCACCTGCCACAGCACGGCCGCCGCGACGGCGCCGGGGGCCACGTCGGCGACGGACAGCGGCCGGGCCGTGGCGAGCCGGAACGCGAGGACGAAGATCACCGAGTTGATCGCGATCGCGGCGAGCGTCAGCAGCACCGTGAACGAACCGGACAGGTGCGTCGCGGCACCGATCCCGGCGACCGCGGCCGTCCCCAGAATTGCGAGCCCGATCGTGCCGAGCAGCAGCAGACCCCGCAGCCGGCCGCGGAGCGGGTCAGGACGCATGTTGCGGGGAACCGACCACGCCGTGTTCATGGCGTTCTGGCAGGCCAGCGCCACGCCGAGGCCGCCGTAGAGGGCTCCGACCAGTCCGATCACCAGGCCGGTCACTCCGCCGCCGATCCGGTGCGGGTCGGCCAGGTCGGCTCCGATGACGGGGAACTGACTGACCGCCGAGTCGATGATGTCCTGCTGCAGTTCGGGATGCCCGGACAACACGAACCCGAGCACCGTGGACAGCAGCAGCAGGAGGGGAAACAGCGAGATGAACCCGTAGTAGGCGATCAACGCCGCGAGGTACACGCCCTGATCGTCGAGGAACTTGTACGCGACGGCGATCGGGAAACCCATCGCCGGATATCGCTGCTGGAGAGCGTCGAGTCTTCGGGCGAATTTCATGCGATCAGACGGCCGGTTTCACCATCGCGAGGGCGAGGTCGGCGTAGCGCTCGGCGAGTTCTTCGGGTTTCAGAGGACCGTCGGCGTGCCACCACGTGCACACCGACTGCCCCATGTTGATGATGCCGCGAACCGCGTCCCGCGGGTATTCGGTCGCGAAGTCGCCCTCCTCGACACCACGCTCGATGACGTCGCGGAAGAGGTGCTCCTGTTCGTCGCGGAGGGCGACGACGAGTCGGCGGCCCGGGTCGTCGAGGCTGCGGATCTCGGTGGCACCGACCATCGCGTCCCGCTGCCGGGTGGTGTGGAACATGACCCACGCCCGCATCAGCGCCTGCAACTGGTCGGCGGGAACACCGCCCGAACGCAGCAGCGCGCCCCGGGTCATCGCGATGGCGTCGTGCAGTGCGCGCACCATGATGTCCTGCAGGATCTCCTGCTTCGACGCGAAGTGGTGGTAGATCGACGCGACGGTGATGTCGGCGCCGCGCGCGATGTCGCGCATGGACGTGCCGTGATAGCCGCGTTCGTTCATGTTGGCGACAGCGGAGTCGAGGATCACCTGCCGCCCGGTACCCGTGCTCGTAGCGGCCACCTTTGCAGCGCACATCCCTGGTACTCCGTCCCCGCTCCGATCGTCACACGACCACACCAGAGTAGTGGGTCCCGTCACAGATTCCGCTCTAGCGATCGTTCGGTAGCAATGTCATGCTGGTGCGATGGATCACATCGGACTCGCCGTCGCCGACGGCATCGCGACGATCACCCTGAACCGGCCCGACCAGCTCAACGCATTCACCACCACGATGGAGAACGAGCTGATCGCCGCATACGACCAGCTCGACGCGGACGACACGGTCCGGGCGATCGTGCTCACCGGAGCCGGACGAGCGTTCTGCGCGGGTGCCGACCTGTCGGCGGGTGCCGCGACGTTCGACCAGTGGCAGGACGAGGACGAGGGCGCCGACGCCCGCCGCGACGGTGGCGGCCGGGTGGTGCTCCGGATGTTCGAATCCCGCAAGCCGATCATCGCCGCGATCAACGGGCCCGCCGTGGGCGTCGGCATCACGATGACCCTCGCC
The DNA here is from genome assembly GCF_017068395.1 of Rhodococcus pseudokoreensis. Taxonomy (NCBI): domain Bacteria; kingdom Bacillati; phylum Actinomycetota; class Actinomycetes; order Mycobacteriales; family Nocardiaceae; genus Rhodococcus; species Rhodococcus pseudokoreensis. The sequence goes on from NZ_CP070619.1 coordinate 3,970,439, forward strand.
GCCGACTTCCGTCTCGCCGCCGACGACGCCCGCATCGGATTCGTGTTCAACCGCCGCGGCATCGTGCCCGAATCCTGCTCGACGTGGTTCCTCCCGCGCCTCGTGCCGCTGCAGACGGCGCTCGACTGGGTGTACTCCGGCCGGGTGTTCCCCGCCACCGAGGCCCTCGACGCCGGCCTCGTCTACAGGCTGTACCCGCGCGAATCCCTGCTCGACGAGGCCTACGCGCTGGCCCGGAGCCTCACCGAGCACTCCGCCCCGGTGTCCGTGGCGCTGTCCCGCCAGATGATGTGGCGGGCACTCGGCGCCGAGCACCCGATGATCGCGCACCGCGTCGAAACCCGCGGCATCAACATCCGCGGCATCGGGCCGGACGCGCGGGAAGGCATCTCCGCGTTCCTCGAGAAACGGCCCGCCGTGTTCCCCGACAGCGTCCGCGACGACCTGCCGGACGTGTTCGGCGAAGACCTCCCGACCCCGGCGTTCCGCGGATGACCGCCGCACAGCCGGCCCGGCCGGCCGTCGTCGACCGCTGGCATCACGTCGTCGACCACCGCGACCTCGCCGCACTCGACGCCCTGATCGCGGACGACGCCGTGTTCTCCTCCCCCGCGGTCTTCACTCCGCAGGAAGGGAAGCCGAAGGTCCTGGCCTACCTCGGCGCCGCCCTGACCGTCTTCGACGGCACCGGATTCCGGTACGTCGAGGAGTGGTACGGCGACCGTTCGGCGGTCCTGGAATTCGCCACCGAACTCGACGGCATCCATGTCAACGGCATCGACCTGATCCACTGGAACGACCGCGATCAGATCACGTCGTTCAAGGTGATGGTTCGGCCCGTGAAGGGCCTGCAGGCGCTCATCCCACTGATGGCCGCCCAGCTGTCCCAGTCGTAAATCCCTGCGTTCCTACAAAACCCTGCACCACTGCATGAAGGAGAAATTCATGAGCCTGCCCCCGATCCTGCAAGACCGGCTCCGCCTACCCGTGGTCGCGTCGCCGATGTTCATCGTCTCCGGCCCCGACCTGGTCATCGCCCAATCCACCTCCGGCGTCGTCGGATCCTTCCCCTCCCTCAACGCCCGACCGCAGCCTGTGCTGCGCGAATGGCTCACCCGGATCACCGAGGAACTCGCCAAGCACGACGCCAACAACCCCGAAACACCGTCCGCCCCCTACGCGGTCAACCTCATCGTCCACAAGAGCAACGACCGCCTCGACGAAGACCTCGCCACCATCGTCGAATTCCAGGTCCCCATCGTCATTACCTCCCTCGGCGCCCGCACCGACGTCAGCGACGCCGTCCACAGCTACGGCGGCATCGTCCTCCACGACGTCATCAACAACACCTTCGCGAAGAAGGCCGTCGAGAAGGGCGCCGACGGACTCATCGCCGTCGCCGCAGGCGCCGGCGGACACGCAGGCACCCTGTCCCCGTTCGCGCTGCTCCAGGAAATCCGCGAATGGTTCGACGGACCGGTCCTGCTGTCGGGCTCCATCGCCCACGGCCGCTCCGTCCTCGCCGCCCAAGCCGCGGGCGCCGACCTCGCCTACATCGGCTCCGCGTTCATCGCCACCGAAGAAGCCACCGCCGACCAGCGCTACAAGCAGATGATCGTCGACTCCACCGCATCCGACATCGTCTACTCCAACCTCTTCACCGGAGTACACGGCAACTACCTGCGCGGCAGCATCGAATCCGCCGGACTCGACCCGAACAACCTCGCCGTCTCCGACCCGACCGCCATGGACTTCGGCGTCGGCGAAGACGCAGACACCAGCACGAAAACGGAAGCCAAGCCCTGGCGCGACATCTGGGGCGCCGGACAGGGCATCGGCGCCGTGGACGCAGTCGTCCCGGCAGCGCAGATCGTCGAACGCCTCAGCCGTGAGTACGCGGACGCGAAGGCCCTCCTGGTGTAGGCGCTACGCGCCCGTGCGCGGTTAAGGAGTCCAGAGACTCGTCAACCACGCACGGGCGGCGGAGCCGCCTACCCGGCCGCGATGTCGCGACCGATGATTTCCTTCATGATCTCGGTGGTTCCGCCGTAGATCGTCTGGATCCGGCTGTCGACGTACGCGCGGCCGATGGGGTACTCCATCATGTAGCCGTAGCCGCCGTGCAATTGGACGCAGCGGTCGACGACGCGCTTCTGCAGTTCACTGGCCCACCACTTGCCCTTCGCCGCGTCGACGGCGGTGAGTTCGCCCGCGTTCAAGGCGAGGACGCAGCGGTCGATGTGCGATTCGGTGACCTCGATCTCGGTGAGCATCTCGGCCAGCGCGAACCGGGTGTTCTGCAGATCCCCGATCGGCTTGCCGAAAGCCTTGCGCTCGAACACGTAGTCCCGGGTCCACCGATAGGCGGCCTTCGCGACGGTGATCGCGTTGACCGCGATCGAGATACGCTCGAGAGGCAGGTTTTCCATGAGGTGGACGAAGCCACGCCCCTCGGTGCCGAGCAGGTTGGCCGCGGGCACCCGCACGTCCTCGAAGACGAGTTCCGCGGTGTCCTGACCGGCCAGGCCGACCTTGTGCAGTTTGCGACCCCGGCTGAAGCCGGGCATGCCCCGCTCCACGACCAGGAGCGAGAAACCCTTGGACCCTGCATTCGGGTCGGTTCGGGCCACGACGATGACGAGGTCGGAGTGAATACCGTTGGTGATGAACGTCTTCTGACCGTTGATCACCCAGTCGTCGCCGTCCCGCACCGCGGTGGTCTTGATGCCCTGCAGGTCGCTTCCGGTGCCCGGTTCGGTCATCGCGATCGCGCCGATCAGTTCGCCCGCGGCCATGCCGGGCAGCCACCGCTGCTTCTGTTCGTGCGTGCCGAGATTCGCGATGTACGGGATAGCGATGTCGTCCTGGAGCGCCAGTCCCGAACCGAACGACGTCGTCGCGGTGCGGGCGATCTCCTCGGCGACGACGTAGCGGAACCGGAAGTCGGTGACACCGGAGCCGCCGAACTCCTCCGGCACGGCGAGACCGACGATCCCCGACTTTCCGGCGGCCAGCCACGCCGCTCGGTCGATCAGCCGGTCGGCCTCCCACTGCTCGTAGTGCGGTTCGATCTCGCGGGCGAGGAACTCGCGCACCGTCTCCCGGTACGCTTCGTGATCCTTCTCGAAGATGGTGCGCTGCATGACTTCTCTCCTACAGATGAATCAGGCGCTGACGGGAACCGACAGGCCGGCGAGGCGCTCCGCGATCAGGGCCTCCGCCTCGGCGATGATGCGTTCGACGAGTTCACCGGCGGTCGGGATGTCGTGGATGATGCCCTGGACGGTACCTGCGGTCCAGATGCCCGCCTCGGGGTCGCCGTTCTCGAACACGGTGCGTCCGCGGGCGCCGGCCACAAGGTCCCGGACGTCCTCGAATTTGCCTCCGCGGTCCAGGATCTCGACGACCTCCCGGCTCACGGTGTTGCTCGCGACGCGGGCGGTGTTGCGCAGCGGCCGGAAGATCAACTCGGTGTCGGTCTCCTTGGCGGCGACGATCGCTTCCTTGATGTTCTGGTGGATCGGCGATTCGGCGGTGCACATGAAGCGGGTGCCCATGTTGATCCCGTCGGCGCCGAGCGCGAGGGCGGCGACCAGCCCACGCCCGTCCGCGAATCCGCCCGACGCGACCATCGGGATGGTGATCTGTTCGGCGGCGGCGGCGATGAGCACCAGCCCGGGGATGTCGTCCTCGCCGGGGTGGCCGGCGCATTCGAAGCCGTCGATGCTGATGCCGTCGACGCCGCTGTCCTGGGCCTTGATCGCGTGCCGCACGCTGGTGCACTTGTGCAGCACCTTCACGCCTGCGGCGTGGAAGTCGGGCAGGTGCGGGGCGGGGTTGGAGCCGGCGGTCTCGACGATCTTGACGCCGGACTCGATGATGACCTGCCGGTACTCCTCGTACGGCGGCGGCGTGATCGCCGGAAGGATCGTGAGGTTCACGCCGAAGGGCTGGTCGGTGAGTTCGCGGGTGCGGGCGATCTCCCTGGCGAGGTCCTCCGGGGTCGGCTGGGTCAGTGCAGTCAGCAGACCCAGCGCTCCGGCGTTGGCGACGGCGGCGACGAGTTCGGCGCGACCGACCCACTGCATGCCGCCCTGCACGATCGGGTGGCGGATGCCGAAGGTCTTGGTGAATGCGGTGGAGAGCATGGCACGGCTCCTCTGGGAAACGGTTCAGTGAGCGGGTAGATACCCGACGGTGTGGAGAGCGATGTCGACGTAGCGGCTGGCGACCTGCTCGGGAGTCAGCGCTCCGCCGAGCTGGTACCACCGCGGAATCGACTGGAACATCCCGAGCAGCGCGCGCACGGTCTCGGGGACGTCCCCGCTGTGGAACACGTCGCGGGCGACGCCGTCGGCGACGAGGTCGACCATCATCAGTTCGAGCCGCTTGCGGGTCGCGGCGTAGCGACCGCGGCTGTCGGCCGAGACGTGCCGCAACTCGGTGTCGAGGGAGACGTGCCGCACCCGGTGCGTCATGTACAGGACGATCGCCTCGACGACGTTGGCGAATTGCGCCACCACGTCGTCGCCGGCCTCGCGGGCGGCTGCCTCGGCGCGTTCGTTCAGTTCGCGCATCTGCAGTTCGAACAGGGCCACGAGAACGGCTTCCTTGCTCTCGTGGTGGTAGTACAGGGCGGGGACGGTCACCCCGACACGACGGGCGATCTGCCGCACCGTCGTGCCGTGGTAACCGTTCTCGTTGAACAGATCCAGTGCCTGCTCGAGGATGGGCGTCAGCGTCAGGGCCTCGAAGGTCCGCCAGTCGGCGTACACCGTCTCGGTGGTAGCAGGCCCATCCTCGCGCAGAGTCACAGGTCGCCGATCAGCGCGGTGCCATGCGGATGGCGCCGTCGAGACGGATCGTCTCACCGTTGAGCATCGGGTTCGACACGATGTGTGCGGCGAGGGCGCCGTACTCCGACGGGTCGCCGAGACGCGAGGGGTGCGGCACCTGGCCACCGAGCGACTGCTGCGCGGCCTCCGGCAGCGACCCGAGCAGCGGCGTCTTGAACAGGCCGGGAGCGATCGTGTTGACGCGGATCAGCAGCGACGCGAGGTCGCGGGCGATCGGCAGGGTCATGCCGACGACGCCGCCCTTGGACGCGGAGTACGCGGCCTGACCGATCTGGCCCTCGTACGCGGCGACAGAGGCGGTGTTGATGATGACGCCGCGCTCGCCCTCGATCGGCTCGTTCTTCGAGATGCGCTCGGCGGCAAGGCGGATCACGTTGAACGTGCCGATCAGGTTGACGGTGACGACCTTGGTGAAGTCGGCCAGCGGGAACGCACCGTTCTTGCCGACGGTCTTGACGGCGTTGCCGATGCCGGCGCAGTTCACGGCGACGCGCAGCGGTCCGAGCGACTCCGCGACGTCGAGTGCGGCGGACACGTCGGCCTCGCTGGTGACGTCGCCTGCGGCGAACCGCACGCGGTCGCCGAGTTCCTTGGCGACGGTCTCACCGTCGGAGGAGGGCAGGTCGATGATGACGACGCTGGCGCCGTCGGCGAGCAGTGCCTTGGTGGTGGCGAGGCCGAGGCCGGAGGCACCGCCGGTGACGAGTGCGACGCTGTCGTTGACGATCATGTCTTACCTTTCGGAAGCAGGGTTTTCGGGAAAGTGTGGGTCAGATGCGTTCGATGATGGTGGCGTTGGCCATGCCCGCGCCCTCGCACATGGTCTGCAGGCCGTAGCGTCCGCCGGTGGCCTCGAGGTTGTTGACCAGGGTGCTCAGCAGGCGGGTGCCCGAGGAACCGAGCGCGTGCCCGAGCGAGATGGCGCCGCCCCACGGGTTGAGCTTGGCCGGGTCGGCCCCGAACTCGTGCGCCCACGCCAGCGGCACCGGCGCGAACGCCTCGTTGACCTCGTAGGCGTCGATGTCGTCGATGCTCAGCCCCGACTTGGCGAGGATCTTCTTCGTCGCCGGGATCGGCGCGGTGAGCATGAAGACCGGGTCGTCACCGGCGACGGCGAACGAGTGGAACCGCGCCCGCGGGGTCAGACCCAGCTTCGACGCCATCTCCTCGCTCATGATCAGGGCGGCGGACGCACCGTCGGTGAGCGGGGACGAGTTGCCGGGGGTGATGTGCCACTGCGCCTCGGGGAACCGGGCCGCGTACTTCTCCGAGTGGAACGACGACTTCAGCCCGGACAGGCCCTCGGCGGTGGTCGTGGCGCGCACCGTCTCGTCGACGGTGTGCGTGACCGTCTCCCCGGCGGCGTTGGTCACGTCGATCGGGATGATCTCCTTGGCGAACAACCCCTTCGACGCGGCGTCGGCGGCACGCTGATGCGACTGCGCGGAGAACGCGTCGAGGGTGTCGCGGTCGAACTTCCACTTGGCGGCGATCAGTTCCGCGGAAATACCCTGGTTGACAAGGCCTTCCGGGTAGCGTGCGGCGATGCCCGGGCCGGACGCGTCCTGCCCGATGGTGGTCGTACCCATCGGAACACGCGACATCGACTCGACGCCCGCGGCGATCACGATGTCGTAAGCGCCGGCGATCACGCCCTGCGCCGCGAAGTGCGCCGCCTGCTGGCTCGAGCCGCACTGGCGGTCGACGGTGGTCGCCGGAACCGAGTCCGGGAACCCGGCCGACAGCACGGCGGTCCGGGTGATGTTGAGGGCCTGCTCGCCGGCCTGGCCGACACAGCCGCCGATGACGTCGTCGACCAGCACGGGGTCGATGCCGTTACGTTCGACGATGGTGCGCAGCACGTGCGCGAGCAGTTCCACCGGGTGCGTACCCGACAGCGCGCCGCCGGGTTTGCCCTTGCCGGAGGCGAGGCGGACTACGTCCACGATGACAGCGTTGGTCATGATGTTCCCTTTCGAAGTGTTTGCGGCTGCGCCGCCCGTGAGTACTTCTTAACCGCCCGCGGTTAACAAGTACTCACGGGTCAGCGGCCCTGCCAGACCGGTTGCCGCTTCTCGGCGAATGCCGTCGGCCCTTCCTTGGCGTCCGCGCTGGTGAAGATGGTGGTGATGGCGGCGGTGTTCGCCTCCCATGCCCCGTTACCCCAGTCGGGTTCGGTTGCGGTGCGGTGGATCATGGCCTTCGATTCGCGCACCGACAGCGGTGCGTTGGCGGCGATCTGCTCGGCGAGTTCGAGCGCGACGTCGAGGGCGGTGCCCGCCGGGGCGACCCGGTTGACGAGGCCCAGTTCCTTGCCCTGCGCTGCGGTGATCGGCTCGCCGGTCAGCGCGATCTCCAGCGCGATCTTCTTGGGGATCTGCTGCTGCAGGCGGATCACGCCACCCGCGGCGGCGAACAGTCCGCGCTTGACCTCGGGGAGCCCGAGTTTCGCTTCCTCGTCGACGACCGCGAGGTCACTGGCGAGCACCAGTTCGGTGCCGCCGCCGAGGGCGAAGCCGTTGACCGCGGCGATGGTCGGCTTACTGATCCAGTGTTGCGCGTATCCGGCGAAGCCCCATTCGGGGTGCCCGTCCGCAGCGATGTTCCCGCCCGTGGCGAGGGCCTTGAGGTCGGCGCCTGCGCAGAACGCGCGGCCGGACCCGGTCACGACGATCACCCGGACGTCGGGGTCGTTCTCGGCCTGCTCGAGCAGATTGCCCACGGCGGTCGACAGCGCGCCGTTCACCGCATTGAGCGCTTTGGGGCGGTTCAGCGTGATGATGCCGATGCCACCGCGCCGCTCCCACAGTGCGGCTGCCTCCGTCGTCTCCGTCTGTTCTGGCACGTCTCATCCTCCGACTCGGCCTGATTACTGATCGCTCGTTAAAGTTAGTACCACGCCGCCGAGCGCACGGTCAATGGCCGACTTTATCTAGCGCCCGTTCAGTAGCGTCTGGTATGGATAGTCAGGGACCGACGGAGGAGATCACCACGTGTATGCCCAGCAACTGACCAGCGCTTCCGGCCCCGCCGGCGTGCAGCTCGCCGAGATCGACGAACCCGACGGAACCGGACGCGTCGTCGTCGACCTGCACGCCGCCGGCGTGGCCTTTCCCGACCTGCTGCAGACCACCGGCAGCTATCAGATCGTCCGCGACCTGCCCTTCGTGCTGGGACTCGAGGGCGCGGGCGTCGTCCGCAGCGCCCCCGAGGACAGCGGCATCCGGGCGGGACAGCGGGTGGCCGTCCTCGCGACGGACGGCGCCTGGCAGCAGACCGTCGCGGTGGAACCCGACTCGGTGTTCCCGCTCCCCGACTCGGTGTCACTCGAAGCGGGCGCCGGTTTCCTGCTGAACTACCTCACCGTGCACTTCGCCCTCGACGAGCGTGCCCGCTACCGCGCAGGCGAGACGGTGCTGGTCCACGGCGCCGCCGGCGGTGTCGGGGTGGCCGCGCTGCAGGTCGCGGCCGCACTGGGACTCGAGACGATCGCCGTGGTCAGCACGGAGGAGAAGGCCGGTATCGCGAAGGCCAACCGCGCCGATCACGTCGTCCTCGTGGACGACTGGAAGGACCGGGTCCGCGACCTCACCGACGGCCGCGGCGTCGACATCATCCTCGACCCCGTGGGCGGCGACCGGTTCACCGACAGTCTGCGCAGCCTCGCCCCCAACGGGCGGCTCGTGGTCCTCGGTTTCACCGGCGGCGAGATCCCCACCGTCAAGGTCAACCGGCTTCTGCTGCGTAACATCTCGGTCCTCGGCGCGGGATGGGGCGAGTACGTGCGCACCCATCCCGGCTACACGGGCCGGCAGTGGGCGGCCCTGAGCCCGCTCCTCGAATCCGGTGCGCTCCGGATCACCGAACCCACCGTCTACTCGTTCGAACACGCCGGCGACGCACTGCGGACACTCGAAACCCGTTCCGCGACCGGCAAGATCGCACTCTCCGTCCGCCCTTCCTGACTAAGGATCCTCATGACCTCCGACATTCCCGGCGTGCACACGACCGTCGACAACGGCGTCCTTCGCGTCACCATCGACCGCCCGTCCCGCATGAACGCCGTCACCACCGAGTCCCTCGACGCCATCGCTGACGCCTTCGACAAGCACTCCGGTGACGCCGAGGTGCGGGTCGCAATCCTCACCGGCGCCGGTCGCGCTTTCTGCACCGGCGCGGACCTGGGCGACCTCGACCTTTCCGGGCCGCCGTCGTCCGCGACGATCGACGCCGCGAACCGCGTGGCGGCCACGGTCCGCGCGTTCCCCCGGCCCGTGATCGGTGCGGTCAACGGTCCCGCGGCAGGTGTCGGGGTCTCGCTCGCCCTGGCCTGCGACCTCACGATCGCCACCGAGTCGAGCTATTTCCTGCTCGCGTTCACGAAGGTCGGCCTGATGCCGGACGGCGGCGCCACCGCGCTGGTCGCCGCGTCGATCGGCCGTGCCCGCGCGCTGAAGATGGCCCTCCTGGCCGAACGACTGCCCGCGCGTGAGGCTCTCGCGGCCGGGCTGATCGCCGACGTGTACCCCGACGACGAGTTCGCCACGACCGTCGACGCCCTCGCGCGACGTCTCACCGACGGACCGTCGGAGGCCTTCCACTTCACCAAGGACGCCGTCAACGACGCGACTCTCGCCGAACTCGACAACGCGTTCACCCGCGAGCGTTCGGGCCAGATCGATCTCCTCGCCGCCCCCGATTTCCAGGAGGGCGTCGCAGCGTTCCGGGAAAAGCGTCCCGCTGTGTTCGGCCGGGTCTGAGGACGGTCACCGTGACAGCGGACGTCCCCGCGACAGCGCCGTCGCACGCTCAGCCGTTCGCCTCGCGGCGGACGCACTGGGCCAATCATGTTGCCCGGCATGCCTTCGCGAAACCCGATGCGGTGGCGCTCCGGTTCCGGGGTGCCTCGACCACCTGGCGTGAACTCGACGACCGCAGCGCGCGGACCGCGGTGGTGCTCGCCGCCCGCGGTGTCGCTCGCGGCGACCGCGTCGTGCTGCTGCTCACCAACCGCCCCGAGTTCCTCGAGGTGATGCTCGCCGCGACGCGCCTGGGTGCGATCGCCGTTCCCGTCAATTTCCGGCTCAGTCCCGGCGAGGTGAAGTTCATCGTCGCCGACAGCGACGCCGCCGTCGTGGTCGTCGAGGATTCACTCGTCGATCTCGCCGCCCAGGTCGACGACGCCGTGCCGGTGCTCGTGGTCGGTGACGCCGCCGACGACGTGTCGCTCGAGAAGCAGTTGCGCGCAGCCGATCCCGACGTCCCGATTGCGGACGTGCCGGAGGACTCCCCCGCCGCCATCATGTACACGTCCGGCACCACGGGACGTCCGAAGGGCGCGGTGCTGTCGCACCTGAATCTGCAGGCGCAGGCGCTGACCCTCATCAGGGGATGGCGACTGTTCGACACCGAGTCCGAGGTCAATCTGGTCTCGTCGCCGCTGTTCCACATCGCCGCCCTCGGCAGCGTCGGGCCGTTCCTGCTGATCGGCGCGACCGTCGTGATCCATCCGACCGGTGCGTTCGACGCGACCGAGGTACTCGACGCGCTCGAGCGCGAGCGGGTGACCAGTGTGTTCATGGTGCCGACCCAGTGGCAGGCCATCCTCGACGACGCCGGTCCCGAGGGCCGGGATCTGGCCCTGCGGGTGCTGGGATGGGGCGCCGCGCCTGCCACCCCGACGCTCCTCGACCGCCTGAACGCCGCGTTCCCCGACGCCGCGATCGTGGCCTTCTTCGGCCAGACCGAGATGTCGCCGGTGACGTGCATGCTCGACGGCAAGGATGCCGTGCGCAAGATCGGGTCGGTCGGGAAGCCGATCGACACGGTCGCGATGCGCGTGGTCGACGAGGCGATGCACGACGTGCCGCAGGGTGAGATCGGTGAGATCGTCTACCGCGGGCCGGGACTCATGGAGGGGTACTGGCGCAACCCGGAGGCCACCGCGGACGCATTCGACGGCGGCTGGTTCCACTCCGGCGATCTGGTGCGGGTGGACTCCGAGGGATTCGTGTACGTGGTGGACCGCAAGAAGGACATGATCATCTCGGGCGGGGAGAACATCTACTGCGCCGAGGTCGAGAATGCCCTCGCCGCCCACCCGGACATTCTCGACGTCGCGGTGATCGGGCGGGCCGACGAGCGGTGGGGCGAGGTTCCCGTCGCGGTCGTCGTCCCGCGGGCCGGCGCCGCGCTCGGGGTCGACGCCCTCGCGGACTGGCTCGACGGCCGGGTCGCCCGGTACAAGCGACCCAGGTTCGTCGAGATCCTCCCCCAACTGCCCCGCAATGCCAGCGGCAAGGTCGTCAAAGGCGTTCTGCGCGAACAGTTCGGCGCGCTGAGCAGTTAACCGGTCGGCGGCAGGAGGTGGCGGACGAGGAAGTCGATTTCGTCCGCGACCACCCGCTCGAACAATTCACCGAAGTAGGGATCGAAGTGCCCGCCCGGGTACACGTGCACCTCGGCGTCGGGAGTTCTGGCCGCGGCCTTCTGTGCACTGCGGGTGAACGTGACGACGTCGTGGTCGGCGATGGCGAAGAAGACGGGGCAGGCGATCTTCGCGACCGTCCTCGTCGGCCGGTACAGCGCCGCCTGCAACGCCACCCGTCCCGGGGTTTCGTTGCGCCACGTCGAACCGGGCGGATCCATCGCGTGATACCCCGCCTCCGCGTCGGGTGAGGTCATGGCCGCGAACGAGCCCGGCGGGCCCACGACGGGGAACATGTGCGGCGGACGGTGTCGCAGTTGGGCGTACCGGTCGCGCAGGTAGGCGACCGCCATGCGGCCGAGCCCGGCCGGACCGAGTCGCGGGAGGTTGGTCAGTCCGTCGACGTACGGAACCTGCGACACGACCGCGGCCACGCGACGGTCCCGCGCTGCCGTGCTCAGGACGAGCCCGCCGGACAGTGACGTCCCCCAGAGCGCGACCCGGCCGGGGTCGATGTCCGGGCGGGTGCACACGTACGCGACGGCGCTGTCCCAGTCGTCGAGCTGGCTGTCGATGTCGAGCAGTTGCCTGGGTTCGCCCTCGCTGGCGCCGAAGTGGCGGTAGTCGAACACCAGCGCCGCGATTCCCGCGGCCGCGAACCGCGCCGCGAAGGCGTCGAGTCGCTGCTCGCGCACTCCGCTCCAGCCGTGCGCGAGCACCACACAGGGTGCCGGCGTGGGTGTTTCGGCCCGGCGGCGGTACAGCCAGGCGGCGCAGCGCTGCCCTCGCGAGGTGAACGAGACGTCCTCGCGGCGGACGTCAGGGCACGACCGACCAGCTTCGACGGGTGTCGGCCGAGGATTCATGGGAGCCGCCTCCGAGAGGTGTGGACACCGTCCAGTCTCGGGTCCTTCGGAGACCTGCGACAGGCACCCTAGGGTGACGAATCCGCACCCCAGGGTGGAAGATCAGCTCTCGAGGGCGACTTTCATGCGCTCGAGGGTCTGCCGCATCCCGTCCTGCATCAGCCGGTCGCGGTTGCTGCCCAGCACCTTCGATTTCTGCACCAGCCGCACCCACCATACGGGCGTCGCGTAGATCTCCCGGGTCTCGGTGACGAGAGTGCCGGAGCCGGCGGGTTCGAGGTGGTACGTCCAGCGGGCCTTCGGTTCGTCCGCCTCGAACGAGAACCTCTGGTCCGGAACCACATCCACGACGGTGCAGTGCGTCTTCCAGCGCACCAGCCCGTGCCGGTTGGCGCCGACGAACCGCGACCCCACCGCCGCCGGGGTGCCCGACGTCCAGCGCGCGCCGGTGTTCTCCGGACTGAACCGGCCCATGCCCTCGACGTCGGTCACCACATCCCATACCCGGGCCGGCGGGACGTCGATCACGATGCTCGCGCTGTCCACGCCTAGCGGCCCGGAATCCACTGCAGCGCCTTCACGAAGGGCGGCATGATCTTGGCCCACACCTTCGGCGACAGTCCGCGCGGGCCGCCCAGGTTGAGGACGCGGGTGGTGGCGATGGTCTGCGGCTCGGTGTACTTGAGGAGCCCGTCGTCGCCGTGGCGGCGCCCGACACCCGACACCCCCATGCCGCCCATCGGCGCTCCGGTACTGCCCCACGCCGGCGCGTACCCCTCGTCGACGTTGACGGTTCCGGCGTGGATCCGTGCGGCGATGGCCTCGCCCTCCGCCTTGGTTCCCGCCCACACACTGGCGTTCAGGCCGTACTCGGTGTCGTTGGCGCGTTCGACGGCCTCGTCGACGTCGGCGACGGGGTAGATCGAGACCAGCGGCCCGAACGTCTCGTCGCGGTAGCACTCGGCGTCTTCCGGAACACCGGTCAGGACGGTCGGCTCGTAGAACAGCGGTCCGAGGTCCGGGCGTGCCTTGCCGCCTGCGACCACGGTGGCGCCCTTGACGACGGCGTCGTCGACGTGGCTGGACACGGCCTTGACCTGGTCCTCGGACACGAGGCTGCCCATTTCGATGCCGAAGTCGTAGCCGGCGCCGAGCTTCATGTTGCGGACGCGTTCGCCGAACATCCGGGTGAATTCGGGTGCGATGGACTCCTCGACGTAGATCCGCTCGATGGAGATGCACAGCTGCCCGGAGTTGGAGTAGCAGGCGCGCACGGCGGCGTCGGTGACCTCGCGGAGGTTCGCGCCTGCGGTGACGATCATCGGGTTCTTGCCGCCGAGTTCGGCGGAGAAGCCGATGAGGCGGCGACCGGCCTGCTCGGCGAGGAGCTGACCCGTCGCCGAGGACCCGGTGAACATCAGGTACTCGGTGTTCTCGACGAGGGCGGTGCCGACCACCGAACCCGGTCCGGGGACGACGGCGAACAGATCGCGCGGCAGACCGGCCTGGTACAGCAGGTCGACGCAGGCCAGGGCGCAGTACGGGGTCTGGCTGTCGGGCTTGAGGACGACGGCGTTGCCGGCGAGGAGCGCGGCGACGGCGTCCGACACCGCGAGCGTCATCGGGTAGTTCCACGGCGAGATGACGCCGACGACGCCCTTCGGCTGGTACCGCACCACCGTCTTGGTGAGGCCGGGCAGCATGCCGGAGATGCGGCGGGGACGCAGCAGCTTGGGGGCGACGCGCGCGTAGTGGCGGGCGGTCATCGAGATGTCGAGGACCTCCTCCTGCGCGGCGGCGCGGGACTTGCCCGTCTCGGCCTGTGCCATGTCCATCAGGGCGTTGCGGTTCTCGAGCACCAGGTCGCGGTAGCGGTGGAAGATCGCGGCGCGTTCGGTGACCGGGCGGGCTGCCCATTGCTTCTGCGCCACCCGGGCCCGCGCGATGGCGTCCTCGGCGTCCTGGGCCGTGCCGACGGGGACGGTGGCCAGTTCCTTGCCCGTGAACGCCTCGACAACGGACCGCGTCGGGCGATCCGCGGCGTCCGGGATGGCGATGAGGTCGGCGAGCCGCGCGAACGTGGCGGCGGTCGGAACAGGCATTTCGTACCCCTACTGGTTAGTAGTTTTCGCGGTTACACATAACTTACCCGTTCGGTGGCCCGTGTCACAGGGGCGGATGGGTCAGTGCCGCTCCTCGAGCCCGACCGCTTCCCGCAGCTTTTCCTCCGCCTTCTTCAGCTCGGGGTCGTCCTGGGCGGAGGAGTCGAGCAGCGCGGCGAGGGCCTCGGCGATGACGTTGAGTTTCTCCTGCAGCGCCTCGGACGAACGCCTGCTCGCATTCTCGAGCAGAACCACGAGCAGCAGCGTGAACACGGCGCCGACGGTATGGATGGCGATCTGCCACTCGTGGAGGTCCTTCCACAGCGGAATGCTGACGACCCACAGGACCACGACGCCCGCACAGATCCCGAAGAACGGTGCCTGGCTGACCCGAAGTTCGATCTGCTCGACGAACTTGTCGAACGTCGACCGCTGATCGGTGCGCCGCTCGCGTGCAGCCTTCGCACTGCGTTCCATCTTCGGAGTCTAGGCTCAGCCGCCACTCCCGATATGCCCGTTTCGGCCGATACGCCCGGAGTGGCGGAAACCTGCCAATCATCGGGAAGTGATTGACATCACATCACCGATCGAAGAGACTGACCGGCACGCGACAACTTGAAGTTGGCGTCATGTTCTAGTCCAGCGGAGACCTACCTCGAGGAGTGATCGGATGACTTCATCCGCGGTGCAGCCGAGTAAGGACGCGGCCGGCGACACGGCCGTCTCACGCACGCGTGCACATCGGAAACTGCTGGCGGCGGGGCTGGTCGGCAGCTCGATCGAGTGGTACGACTTCTTCCTGTACGGAACCGCTGCGGCACTGGTCTTTCCCCACGTCTTCTTTCCCGGCGCGTCGGCGTTGGTGGGCACCCTGCTCTCGTTCAGCACGTTCTGGGCCGGTTTCGTCGCCCGCCCGCTCGGGGGCCTGGTCGCCGGTCACTTCGGCGACAAGTACGGCCGCAAACCGGCGGTCGTGACCTGCCTGCTGTTCATGGGTCTGGCGACGTTCCTGATCGGCTGTCTGCCCGGCGCCGCGACCATCGGGATCGCGGCTCCGATCCTGCTGGTGGTCCTGCGGTTCGTCCAGGGCCTCGCGTGCGGCGGTCAGTGGGGTGGGATCGTGCTGCTGCTGACCGAATCGGCCAGTCCCAAGCGCCGGGGATTCTCCGGCACGTTCGGTCAGATGGGTGTCTCGTTCGGTGTCCTGCTCGGCAACCTCGTGTTCCTCGGCGCCACCGCCGCGATCTCGAACGAGGCGTTCCTCAGCTGGGGCTGGCGGATCCCGTTCTTCGCCAGCGCACTGCTGTTCCCGGTGGTGCTCTACATCCAGACCAAGGTCGAGGACACCCCCGAGTTCCGGGACCTGCAGGACCAGGCGCAGAAGAAGAACGAGACCGTCGTCCGCGCACCGCTGACCCAGGCGATCCGGGACCACTGGCGCAAGATCCTGCTCGGCTGCGGACTGCTCGCGGCCACCAACTCGCTGTTCTACATCTCCATCGCCGGTGTGCTCAGTTACGGCACCGCGGAACTGGGCATGAAACGCAACGACCTGCTCGCGATCTCACTGCTCAGCGCGGCACTGACGGTCGGTGTGGTGCTGTGGTCCGGGCACATGTCCGACAAGATCGGGCGCAGGCCGATGATCCTGATCGGCGCGGCGATGATCATCGTGTGGGCGTTCCCGTACTTCTGGCTGATCAACACCCGGAACCTGTTGCTGTTCTTCGTCGCCGTCACGGTCGGCAGCGTCTTCCAGTCGATGACGTACGGGCCGATCGCCGCCTACATGGGTGAGTTGTTCGCTCCCAACGTCCGGTACTCCGCCGCCTCGCTCGCGTACCAGCTGGCCGCGATCACGGTGAGCGGTGGCACCCCGTTCATCATGACCGCGCTGATCGCCAAGACCGGGACCACCACGTTCGTCGCGGTCTTCGTCGCGCTGATGGGGCTGGTCACGTTCCTCTGCGCGTGGAAGCTCCGCGAGACCAACACCGCCGAGGTCCGCAACGATCCGGCTGCCGTACCCGGCGCCCAGTTCTACTAGCCGGCAGGATGTTTCACCACGATGCCCACCGCCCGCTCTCGGCGGTGGGCATCGTCGTACGCTTTCAGGCCCAGTTCGCGGTCCGGGTGTATCCCTCCGGGCGTTCCGCCTGCAGCCGGAGCAGTTCGCCGCGAACCCCGGCATCCAGTGCGGCGTCGAGGACCGTCCATGCCAGCGCCGTCGCACCGTCGATGATCGCCGTGTCGGCGGCGGGAGTCGCCGCTGCGTCCGCGAAGTCGGCGTTGTGGGGGATCGCGGTGCTCCCGAGGACGGCGATCCCGGGGTGGATGGACGGCACGACCTGGGACACGTTGCCCATGTCGCTGGACCCGCCGCCCAGTGCGGCGGACGTCAGTTCGCGGCCGGTGGCCTGCAGGTTCCGGTCCCAGATGTCCGCGAGCACCGGGTTCTGCACCATCGGCGCGTACGGCGGTTCCGTCGCCGCGTAAGCCCACTCGCATCCGGTCGCGATTGCACCCGCCTCGAAGCAGGCGAGCACGCGCGCTTTCACCTCACGCCACTCGTCGATGTCCGGTGCTCGCACCTCGACCTGCACGACCGTCCGGGCAGGGATGATGTTGGTGACGTCGCCGCCGTGCGAGACGAACGCGTTGACGCGCGTCTTCGCCCGGAACTGCTGACGGACCAGCCCGATGGCGTTCAGCGCGATCGTCGCGGCGGCTCCGGCGTTGATCCCGTGCTCGGGTGCGCCGGCGGCGTGCGCGGCGCGGCCGGTGAACGTGACCTCGAATCGGTCGACCGCCTGCATCCACAGCGAGGCACAGGGCATGTCCGTGCCCGATGTGCCGTGGACCATCAGCGACAGCGCCGCGTCCTCCCACGCGCCGGCTTCGAGCATCGGAATCTTGCCGCCGCCGTGCTCCTCGGCGGGTGTGCCCAGCAGCTTGATCCGCAGTCCGGCCTCGTCGGCGACGGCCGCGAGCGCGAGTGCTGTGCCGACCCCGGCGGCCGCAATCATGTTGTGCCCGCATGCGTGCCCGACCTCGGGCAGTGCGTCGTACTCGGCACAGATCGCGACGGTGAGGTCGCCGCTGCCGTAGGTCGCCTCGACGGCCGTGTCGAGTCCGTAGACGCCGACGGTGGTGTCGAAGCCGGCGTTCCGGAGCGCGTCCCCGACGAGCGCGGCCGCGTGGTGCTCCCCGAACGCGATCTCGGGGGTGTCGTGAATGCGATGGCTGAGCTCGAGCAGCTTCTGCTCGTTGTTCCGGATGATCTGCGCCGCAGCGTCCTTCAGCACTGCCGTGCGCGCGTCGGTGGTGTCGCCTGCGGAGGTGGCGAGAGTCATGAACGGGTGCCTTCCTGGTGAATGTGAACGACGGTCACTGCGCGACGGCGACGGCGTCACGCAGAGGCGGCGCGACGATCCCGTCGGGAAGCGGTGAGTCGTAGGGGGTTTTCGCCGTGCGGGTGCTGAACTCCTTACGCGCCGACGCCAGCAGTTCGGCGTCCGTCAGGAGGTCCACGGCGGTCGAGGCCATGATCTTGGCGGCGTGGATCATCCCCTTGTGCGCGGCGGGCAGCTTGCCCTGGGCGACCATCTGCCACGAGTGGGCGGCCGTGCCGACACCGACGCACGCCGTGGCGCACTGCACGAGCGGTGTCACCCAGCTGACGTCGCCGAGGTCGCTCGAGCCGGTCATCGTCGGCCGCGGCGAGCGCGCGTCGAACGTGACGATCCCGGTGTGCAGAGCGCTTCCGTCGCCGTCGAATTCACCACCGAGCGTGCTCGCCGTGCGTCCCGACGCCGTCCTGGTGGTGAACGCCTCCGCGGACGCGAGATCGGTGTCGTCGAACGGCACCGGCCCGAGTTCGCGGAGCCGTTCCTGCATCGAATCCTCAAGGATGACGTTGGGCAGGATGTCCGAGCAGCCGCCGTCGATCTCGATCTCGACCGTCGTCTCCGTCATCAGGGCGGCACCCTCCGCGATCTTCGTCACGCGGGCGAACAGCTCACGCATGCCAGCCACGTCGGGCGAGCGCACCAGGTAGTAGGCCTCTGCGGACGCCTGCACGACGTTCGGCGAGCGGCCGCCGGTATCGAGGATCGCGTAGTGGATCCGGCAGTCCGACGGCATGTGTTCACGTAGGAAGTTCGTGCCCACGTTCATCAGTTCGAGTGCGTCGAGTGCGCTGCGGCCGCGTTCGGGGGACACTCCGGCGTGCGCGGCGATGCCGGTGAACCGGACGTACGCCTGGACGTAGGCGAGGGTCCGGATCCGTTGCACGGTGGTGGTGTCGCCGGGGTGCCAGGACACGGCGGCGTCGACGTCGTCGAAGGCACCTTCCTTGACCATGAACGTCTTTCCGGCAGCGGCCTCTTCGGCGGGACAGCCGTAGTAGCGGACGGTTCCGGGCAGGCCGTTCGCGTCGAGGTAGCGTTTGACCGCGGTCGCGGCGAGGAGGGAACCGCCGCCCAGCAGGTGGTGGCCGCAGCCCTGTCCGTTCCCGGACTCGTTGCCGGGTTCCGGCTCCGGCACAGCACTTCCCGACTTCTGGCTCAGCCCGGCGAGGGCGTCGTATTCCCCGACGATCGCGATCACCGGCTGACCGCTTCCCGATTCCGCACTGAATGCGGTCGGGATCCCGGCCACCGACCGGGTGACGGTGAAGCCCTCCGCCTCGGCAGCAGCGATCTGCGCATCGACGGACGCGTGCTCTTCCCAGCGCAATTCGGGGTTGTCCCAGATGGCATCGCTCAACGCGGCGTACTGCGGGCCGAGCTCGTCGATGGTGCCGAGGAGTTGTGGATCGACAGACACAGAATGTCCTTTCATCGGTGTCACGGGTTGTCAGGCGTGTACTTGCTCGCCGTCGGCGAGCGTGGGCTTGTCGTTCTCGGTGGTCGTCGCGGGAGACCGGAGTTTGCGCGCAAGGAGGGCTGTGAGGACGCACAGTGCCGCGCAGACTGCCCAGACCACGTGATAGGCGCTCGCGGACGGGATCTGCTTGCCGTCGGCGGTGAGCGCCGGGGTGACCATCGACGACATCACGAGCGCGAAGACGGCGCCGGACACGGCGCCCGCCGCGGTGCGGGACGTGTTGTAGAGGCCGGACGCGATGCCGACCGAATCCGGCGGCGCCTGCTGCACGATGACGGTGGGCAGCACCCCGACCACCACTCCGCCGCCGAGACCCGCGACGACGAGCCACAGGGCGAACAGCGGGGCACTGCCCGGGACGACGATCATCAGTCCGTAGGCCGCCGCCGAGAGCAGTGCACCCAGCGCGAGGGATCCGGGGACGGTGAGGGCGGATCGGGCGAGCCGGTCGCTCACGGACGCGCCGACGAACATCGCGAGCGCGAACAGCGCCAGGATCAGGCCGGTCGCCGACGCGGTGACCCCCATCCCGTAGCCGTTCGTCTCCGGCATCGCACGCAGGAAGAGCGCGCACGGGGTCTGCACACCGAACAATTGGGCGCCGAACAGCAACGCCATCAGCATCGGCACCCGCATCCCTCGCCCGATGACGTCGAGGTCCACGAGGGGGTGTCGGACGCGTCGTTCGACGAACACCCACACGAGAAGAACCGCCGCTCCGACGCCGATGGCCGACCACGTCAGCGCGCTCGTCCAACCCCACGTGCTCGCGTTGGACACACCGCCGAGCACACCGAGCAGTCCGACCGTGAGCAGGACCGCACCGGCCCAGTCGACTGTTCCCTTCTTCCGCACCGTCGTCTCCGGGACGAGGAAGTAGACGACGGGCAGGCAGATCGTCATGAGCACGGCGGGGACGAGCAGGACCAGCCCGACATTGTCGACGACGGAGTCGAGGAGGAAGCCCGAGAGCAGGCCGCCGACGGCGGCGCCCAGCGTCAGCGACCCGACGAGCCGGCCGATGCTCCGGCCGGCCGTGGCGGCGTTGCGGTCGCGCACGATCGCGAATTCGAGCGGCAGGAACGCCGCGAGCGGTGCCTGCAGCGCCCGGCCGACGAGCAGCAGTTCGTAGGACGGCGCGAACGCGACGAGGTACGAGCCGAGCGCGACGGAGGTGGTGGCGAGAACGAGAAGGCGTTTGTGCCCGTAGAGGTCCCCGAGTTTGGCGATCAGGGGCACGCAGGCGGCCGTTCCCAGCAGATACATGGCGCTCACCCAGTTCAATGCGGCGGACGACGCGTCGAAGCGCTCGCCGATCGCGGGCAGCAACGGCGAGAACCACCCCTGCAGCAGCCCGCTCGCGAACTCCATGACCACGAGGAACCCGACCGCTGCGGTGGCAGCGTCGCCTCCCCGGATGTGGGGCGAAGAACTCATGTCGACTCCAAGAGGACGAGTGGAAAGTGACTCATGGAAGATTGCCGCCGCGTGAATTCCGTCGTGTAAATTTGCAGCATTCTCGGCATTGAAGGGCGATCCATGCAGGATTACGAGCCAGATGACGTCGACTTCGCACTCATACATGCACTGCAAATCGAGCCTCGGGCATCGTGGAAGGCGCTCGCGCCCGCACTGGCCGTCGACCCCGTGACGTTGTCGAGGCGGTACCAGCGGCTCCGCGACGCCGGCCTGATCTGGATCACCGGATACGACGCCGGGACGCCCGGGCGTGGCGCGCTGATCGAAATCGAATGCGCACCCGGACAATCCGTTGCCACCGCGGAGGCCATCTCCGAAGATCCGATGGTCGCGAGCATCGATTTCACGGCGGGCGGACGCGACCTGCTGCTCACCCTGATGGCCGAGGATTCGGCGGACACGTCACGATTCCTGCTCCACCGTCTCGGGGAGTATCCGGCGATCCGGCGCGCCCGGACGCACCTCATCACGGAGGTGCTCTTCGAGGCCGGGAACTGGCGGCTGCGGACGCTGTCCGCGGAGCAGGTCGCCAAAGTGCCCGCAGCCCGTCCGCCGCGCCCCCGCGCAGCGCGGACGGTCGCGCCCGGCCTCAAGCGACTGATCCATCACCAACTGGGCATCGACGGCCGCGCACCGACCACGGCGATCGCGGAACGCGCAGGTGTCAGCAATCAGCGCATCACCGACGCGATCGCGACGATGCGGCGGGACGGCTCCCTCCGGCTGCGCACCGATATCGCCCGGAGCTACTCGGAGTGGCCGATCTACGCCTGGTACTTCATGCAGGTTCCCGCACCCCTCGTCGAGCGACTGCGGACCTCGCTGGGCAAGATCGAGGAAGTGCGGTTGGCGGTGCTCGTGGCCAGCGAATACAACCTGATCATGGCCGTCTGGTTACGCACCCTCAACGACGTCCACCGGTTCGAACTACTCCTCGAGAAGCTCCTCCCCGGATCACGGGTGGCGGACCGATCGGTGGTCATGCAGATCGGCAAGCACCTGGGGCACATCCTGGACGACCGCGGACGCGCAACGGGTCCGGTGGTGTCCATGATTTCGCCCGCCCCGACGTGACCGCGGGCCCCGATTCTCAGGCGGTCCTCAGAAGAATCACAACTCCTACCCCTAATGTGTCCCCGGCATACCCACCGACATTGGAGGACTCGTCATGAACGTTTCACGAGCACGTCTGCACCTCGGCATCGCGGCGGCCGGCACCCTTGCCGCCGCCGTGCTGGTACCGGGGATCGCCTCCGCGGATCCGGCCGACTCCGCCCGCCTCGTGAACAGCACCTGCAGCTTCGCCCAGATCGATGCGGCGATGCACGACGTGACCCCGCAGCTCGCCGCGCGCCTGGATCAGGCACCCGAGCGTAAGGCTCAGCTGGCGGACTTCTTCTCGAAGTCGCCTGCCGATCGTCAGGCCGTTCTCGACGCGCACCCGCAGCTGAAGAGCCGGCTGGAGACCGTTCCGACCGAGGGTCCGGCTGTCGAGTGGCGCGCGAAGGCGCTGACGATCGCCGAGACCTGCGGCAACTACTGACGGACGCCGGGCACGGTCGACAAGGATCGTGCCGCAACGGCTTTCGCTCTGCCGCCAGCAAAACTGTTTGGAAACGCCGAAAGCCCCCCAACAGTGTTGGGGGGCTTTCGGTAACGGATGTTCGGCGGTGTCCTACTCTCCCACACCCTGTCGGGTGCAGTACCATCGGCGCTGGAGGGCTTAGCTTCCGGGTTCGGAATGGGACCGGGCGTTTCCCCTCCGCTATGGCCGCCGTAACTCTATGAAACTCGACTCACTCACGCTGTTCGAGTGAGTCGGGGGGCGCAGCCCCACCCTTATAGGGGGGCAGCGTTCACTCCGACTTCCTCGCGCAGCGAGTGAGTGTGCTGTTTCAGATACTGCACAGTGGACGCGTAGCTTCTTTGTGGTAAGTCCTCGGCCTATTAGTACCAGTCACCTGCATGCATTACTGCACTTCCAGTTCTGGCCTATCAACCCGGTGGTCTGCCGGGGGCCTTACCCCCTCGAGGGGGTGAGAAACCTCATCTTGGAACAGGCTTCCCGCTTAGATGCTTTCAGCGGTTATCCCTTCCGAACGTAGCTAACCAGCGGTGCTCCTGGTGGAACAACTGGCACACCAGAGGTTCGTCCGTCCCGGTCCTCTCGTACTAGGGACAGCCTTCCTCAAGTTTCTAACGCGCGCGGCGGATAGAGACCGAACTGTCTCACGACGTTCTAAACCCAGCTCGCGTGCCGCTTTAATGGGCGAACAGCCCAACCCTTGGGACCTACTCCAGCCCCAGGATGCGACGAGCCGACATCGAGGTGCCAAACCATCCCGTCGATATGGACTCTTGGGGAAGATCAGCCTGTTATCCCCGGGGTACCTTTTATCCGTTGAGCGACACCGCTTCCACTTGCCGGTGCCGGATCACTAGTCCCGACTTTCGTCCCTGCTCGACCTGTCAGTCTCACAGTCAAGCTCCCTTGTGCACTTGCACTCGACACCTGATTGCCAACCAGGCTGAGGGAACCTTTGGGCGCCTCCGTTACATTTTGGGAGGCAACCGCCCCAGTTAAACTACCCACCAGGCACTGTCCCTGAACCAGATCATGGTCCGAGGTTAGAGGTCCAATACGATCAGAGTGGTATTTCAACAACGACTCCACACTCACTGGCGTGAGCGCTTCACAGTCTCCCACCTATCCTACACAAACCGAACCGAACACCAATACCAAGCTGTAGTGAAGGTCCCGGGGTCTTTTCGTCCTGCCGCGCGTAACGAGCATCTTTACTCGTAATGCAATTTCGCCGAGTCTATGGTTGAGACAGCTGAGAAGTCGTTACGCCATTCGTGCAGGTCGGAACTTACCCGACAAGGAATTTCGCTACCTTAGGATGGTTATAGTTACCACCGCCGTTTACTGGGGCTTAAATTCTCAGCTTCGCCACAAGTGGCTAACCGGTCCTCTTAACCTTCCAGCACCGGGCAGGCGTCAGTCCGTATACATCGTCTTACGACTTCGCACGGACCTGTGTTTTTAGTAAACAGTCGCTTCTCACTGGTCTCTGCGGCCCCACCCCGCTCAGGAAGCAAGTTCCATCACCGGACGAGGCCCCCCTTCTCCCGAAGTTACGGGGGCATTTTGCCGAGTTCCTTAACCATAGTTATCTCGATCGCCTTAGTATTCTCTACCTGACCACCTGTGTCGGTTTGGGGTACGGGCCGTGTGAAAGCTCGCTAGAGGCTTTTCTCGGCAGCATAGGATCACTGAATTCGCCTCATTCGGCTATGCGTCACCTCTCAGGCTTGATGAACGGCGGATTTGCCTACCGTTCGCCCTACAGGCTTACACCAGTATTACCACTGACTGGCTCAGCTACCTTCCTGCGTCACCCCATCGCTTGGCTACTACCAGATCAGGTCCCATGCATCCACATCCAGGGCCCCCGAAGGGACGTAAGGACGCTTCAGGATGGTTAGTATCACTGATTCACCAGGGGCGCGTTCACACGGGTACGGGAATATCAACCCGTTGTCCATCGGCTACGCCTGTCGGCCTCGTCTTAGGTCCCGACTCACCCTGGGCGGATTAACCTGGCCCAGGAACCCTTGGTCATTCGGCGGACGAGTTTCTCACTCGTCTTTCGCTACTCATGCCTGCATTCTCACTCGTGTGGCCTCCACGGCTGGGTCACCCCGCCGCTTCCATGGCCACACGACGCTCCCCTACCCACCCACACACCTGCCGGCCCTCCCGCAGGAGAACCGGAGACTATTGTGTGAGTGCCGCAGCTTCGGTGGTGTACTTGAGCCCCGCTACATTGTCGGCGCAGGATCACTTGACCAGTGAGCTATTACGCACTCTTTCAAGGGTGGCTGCTTCTAAGCCAACCTCCTGGTTGTCTTCGCGACCCCACATCCTTTTCCACTTAGTACACGCTTAGGGACCTTAGCTGGCGATCTGGGCTGTTTCCCTCTCGACTACGAACCTTATCGCCCGCAGTCTCACTGCCGCGCTCTCACTCACCGGCATTCGGAGTTTGGCTGATTTCGGTAAGCTTGTGGGCCCCCTAGACCATCCAGTAGCTCTACCTCCGGTGAGAAACACGCGACGCTGCACCTAAATGCATTTCGGGGAGAACCAGCTATCACGGAGTTTGATTGGCCTTTCACCCCTACCCACAGCTCATCCCCTCAGTTTTCAACCTAAGTGGGTTCGGTCCTCCACGACGTCTTACCGTCGCTTCAACCTGGCCATGGGTAGATCACTCCGCTTCGGGTCTAGAACATGCCACTAAAACGCCCTATTCGGACTCGCTTTCGCTACGGCTACCCCACACGGGTTAACCTCGCGACATGCCACTAACTCGCAGGCTCATTCTTCAAAAGGCACGCCATCACCCCCCACACCGAAGTGTGCAAAGGCTTTGACGGATTGTAAGCGCACGGTTTCAGGTACTATTTCACTCCCCTCCCGGGGTACTTTTCACCTTTCCCTCACGGTACTAGTCCGCTATCGGTCACCAGGGAGTATTCAGGCTTATCGGGTGGTCCCGACAGATTCACACCAGATTTCACGGGCCCGGTGCTACTTGGGTTTCCATCACGACAGTCATCATGTTTTCGTGTACGGGATTCTCACCCTCTACGACAGGCCGTTCCAGACCACTTCCACTAACACAATGATTTCTTACTGTCGGCCAACACGGCAGCATTGACAAGATGAACCCCACAACCCCACGAATGCAACACCTGCCGGCTATCACACATCCATGGTTTAGCCTCTTCCGCTTTCGCTCGCCACTACTCACGGAATCACTATTGTTTTCTCTTCCTGTGGGTACTGAGATGTTTCACTTCCCCACGTTCCCTCCACACACCCTATATATTCAGGTGCGGGTAACACGACATCACTCGTGCTGGGTTTCCCCATTCGGACATCCTCGGATCTCAGCTCGGTTGACAGCTCCCCGAGGCTTATCGCAGCCTCCTACGTCCTTCATCGGCTCCTGGTGCCAAGGCATCCACCGTACGCTCTTCATTACTTACAACAAAGATGCTCGCGTCCACTGTGCAGTTCTCAAACAACACACAACCAACCATGTTCACGTCGCCACCGAACACCAGGAAAAACCCGGCCGGTATGACCACCACAATTGTTTGTCGTCACTTTCCTGTAGAGGAAACACATTGCGTGTTCTCTCAGGACCCAACAGTGCATCGATATAACACTTCCCGCCGCCGGCACTCGGGCCGGCAGTCATCGAGAAGAATGGTTGTCAGTGTTCCACCCATGAGCGTCCGCAGTCCTACTGATGAGGACTCAACGGTCTCTGCCAACCCGGTGTCACCTGTGTGACACCGGCATTGGAGATGTGCTCCTTAGAAAGGAGGTGATCCAGCCGCACCTTCCGGTACGGCTACCTTGTTACGACTTCGTCCCAATCGCCGATCCCACCTTCGACGGCTCCCTCCCACAAGGGGTTAGGCCACCGGCTTCGGGTGTTACCGACTTTCATGACGTGACGGGCGGTGTGTACAAGGCCCGGGAACGTATTCACCGCAGCGTTGCTGATCTGCGATTACTAGCGACTCCGACTTCACGGGGTCGAGTTGCAGACCCCGATCCGAACTGAGACCGGCTTTAAGGGATTCGCTCCACCTCACGGTATCGCAGCCCTCTGTACCGGCCATTGTAGCATGTGTGAAGCCCTGGACATAAGGGGCATGATGACTTGACGTCGTCCCCACCTTCCTCCGAGTTGACCCCGGCAGTCTCTTACGAGTCCCCACCATTACGTGCTGGCAACATAAGACAAGGGTTGCGCTCGTTGCGGGACTTAACCCAACATCTCACGACACGAGCTGACGACAGCCATGCACCACCTGTATACCGACCACAAGGGGGGCCGTATCTCTACGGCTTTCCGGTATATGTCAAACCCAGGTAAGGTTCTTCGCGTTGCATCGAATTAATCCACATGCTCCGCCGCTTGTGCGGGCCCCCGTCAATTCCTTTGAGTTTTAGCCTTGCGGCCGTACTCCCCAGGCGGGGCGCTTAATGCGTTAGCTACGGCACGGATCCCGTGGAAGGAAACCCACACCTAGCGCCCACCGTTTACGGCGTGGACTACCAGGGTATCTAATCCTGTTCGCTACCCACGCTTTCGCTCCTCAGCGTCAGTTACTGCCCAGAGACCCGCCTTCGCCACCGGTGTTCCTCCTGATATCTGCGCATTTCACCGCTACACCAGGAATTCCAGTCTCCCCTGCAGTACTCAAGTCTGCCCGTATCGCCTGCAAGCTCGAGGTTGAGCCTCGAGTTTTCACAGACGACGCGACAAACCGCCTACGAGCTCTTTACGCCCAGTAATTCCGGACAACGCTTGCACCCTACGTATTACCGCGGCTGCTGGCACGTAGTTGGCCGGTGCTTCTTCTGCAGGTACCGTCACTCTCGCTTCGTCCCTGCTGAAAGAGGTTTACAACCCGAAGGCCGTCATCCCTCACGCGGCGTCGCTGCATCAGGCTTTCGCCCATTGTGCAATATTCCCCACTGCTGCCTCCCGTAGGAGTCTGGGCCGTGTCTCAGTCCCAGTGTGGCCGGTCACCCTCTCAGGTCGGCTACCCGTCGTCGCCTTGGTAGGCCATTACCCCACCAACAAGCTGATAGGCCGCGGGCCCATCCTGCACCAGTAAACCTTTCCACCAACAGCCATGCAGCCATCGGTCATATCCGGTATTAGACCCAGTTTCCCAGGCTTATCCCGAAGTGCAGGGCAGATCACCCACGTGTTACTCACCCGTTCGCCGCTCGTGTACCCCGAAGGGCCTTACCGCTCGACTTGCATGTGTTAAGCACGCCGCCAGCGTTCGTCCTGAGCCAGGATCAAACTCTCCGTTGAAGACTCAAGATGGCCGGCAGAACCGGCAATCAGTCATAGACATCGAGTCAAATCACTAGCAAAAAAACTCAAACTAGCTTCAATCAAACACTGACCCCCCACCGACGGAAGAAGGAGGAAGGGCCAGCAAATACCCACACCACACACACCCCGAAACCCGAAGGCCCCGAAAGCAATTCGTGATGCGGAGTACCAAAAACATTTGGCACTGACATTCATCGACACACTGTTGAGTTCTCAAAGAACACGCGCACACCATCACTTCTGACTCACTCGCCAGCCGCTCCGGGGCAACTTTTCCAGCTTATCTCATCAGGCTGACCGGCGCAAACCGGCACCCGCTGAAGACATTCCGGGGTTGAAGCACAACCATACACGATGGTGAACTTCGGATTTGCCAGGCACTTCGTACAACCTCGTTGCATCACCAGGTGGTGAATGTCGGTGTCCGTGTCGCTCTGACTTGGAATAAGTTACGCGAACCTTGCGCGGATTTCCAAATCGCCTGGTCGCAGTGATTTCGGCCGCCGATCCTTCAGAATCTGCCACTCTCGCCGGCACCGACTCCTTCTATATGGGGACTCCCATATAGAAGGTCGCAAGCCTCAGCCACAGGTGCGCAGGACCGTCTGCCCCGTGTCCAGGCGGCGGATGTTCTCGGTGATGTCGCGGACGCGGCCGACGAACGTGTGGTCGGTGACGCCGGACGAGTGCGGGGTCATCAGGACGTTCGGCAGGTCGCGGAACGGCAGTGCACTCGGCGCGCCGTGACCGCCGGCATCGGGATAGGAGTACCAGACGTCGATGGCCGCGGCCGCGATCCGGTGCGACGCCAGTGCGTCGTACAGCGGCCGTTCCTGAACGAGGGGGCCGCGCCCGACGTTGATCAGGACTCCGTCAGGTCCGAGTGCCTCGAGTTCCAGCCCGCCGATCATCCCGCGGGTGTGATCATTCAGCGGCGCGGACACCACCACGACGTCGGACTCGGTCATGAGCCGGAGCAGCGACGTGTTGTCGCCCGCCCATTCGAGGCCTTCCGCGTCGGCGTCGAGATTTCCCCGCCCGGTGACCGCGCAGCCCTCTGCGCCGAACGCGCGGAGCAGGCTCCACGACCTCCCGCCGATGTGACCGAAGCCGACGAATCCGATCCGCGCGCCATGCATGGATCGGGACTGCGGGATCGCGTCGTCGTAGACCGACGTCGCCCACACGTCGCCGCGGAGGGCGCGGTCGTGACCGAGGAATCCGCGGCGCAGCATCAGCGCGGACGACACGATGTACTCCGCGATCGAGTCCTCGTGGTGGAACGTGTTGGCGACCACGGTGTCGGGGGAAAGCGCGTCGAAGGCCACGTTGTCGGTGCCCGCGCCGGCAACGTGCAGCAACCGCAGCTTCGGTGCGGCGGCCGCCATCGCGGGGGTGAACCGGCCGCCCACGTACACGTCGGCGTCGGCGAGGTCGGCGACGATCGCCGACTCGTCGAACTTCCGATGCCACGACACCACGGCGCCGGACGGCAGCCCCGACTCGAACAGTTCGCGATGCGGCAGCAGATTCCGGTCGCCGACGACGATCTTCATCAGGCGCGGACCAGCGCCGGACGCTTGCTGTCGAACGACCAGCCGGGCACGAGGAACTGCATGCCGACCGAGTCGTCGCGTGCGCCGAGACCCTTCTGGAGGTACAGCTCGTGCGCGGCCTCGACCCGGTCCATGTCGAGTTCCACCCCGAGACCCGGCGTCGACGGCACGGTCAGGTAACCGCCCTCGATCTCGTACGGGTCCCTGGTGATCCGCTGACCGTCCTGCCAGATCCAGTGGGTGTCGATGGCGGTGATGTCGCCCGGCGCCGCGGCGGCCACGTGGGTGAACATGGCGAGCGACACGTCGAAGTGGTTGTTGGAATGCGATCCCCACGTGAGGCCCCACGCGTCGCAGAGCTGGGCGACGCGGACCGATCCGGCCATCGTCCAGAAGTGTGGGTCGGCGAGGGGGATGTCGACGGCGCCGGAGCGAATGGTGTGCCCCATCTCGCGCCAGTCGGTGGCGATCATGTTGGTGGCGGTCGGCAGTCCGGTGGCGCGCTTGAACTCGCTCATCACCTCGCGGCCGGAGAAGCTGCCCTCGGGGCCGACCGGGTCCTCGGCGTACGCGAGCACGTCCTTCAGTCCGCGGCAGGTCTCGATGGCCTCCGACAGCAGCCACCCACCGTTGGGGTCGAGGGTGACCCGGGCGTCGGGGAACCGCTCGGCCAGCGCCGTGACGGCCGCAGCCTCCTCGCGGGGCGCGAGGACGCCGCCCTTGAGCTTGAAGTCGGCGAACCCGTACCGCGCCTGGGCGGCCTCGGCGAGCCGCACGACGGCGTCCGGTGTCAGCGCCTCCTCGTGCCGCAGGCGCAGCCAGTCGTCGGACTCGCCCGCACCCGACTGATAGTCCAGGTCGGTCTTGTTGCGGTCGCCGACGAAGAAGAGGTAGCCGAGCGCCTGCACCTTCTCCCGCTGCTGACCGTCGCCGAGCAGTGCCGCGACGGGGACACCGAGGTGCTGCCCGAGAACGTCGAGGAGAGCCGACTCGACGGCGGTGACGGCGTGGATCGCGATGCGGAGGTCGAACGTCTGATTTCCGCGGCCGGCGGAGTCGCGGTCGGCGAACGTGCGCCGCAGGTCGGCGAGTACGCCGTTGTACTCGCCGATGCTGCGCCCGGTCACGATGGCGCGGGCGTCCTCGAGGGTACGCCGGATCGGCTCGCCGCCGGGGACCTCGCCGACACCGGTGTTGCCGTCGGAATCGGTGAGGATCACCAAGTTCCGGGTGAAGTACGGGGCATGCGCGCCGGACAGGTTCAGGAGCATGCTGTCGTGTCCCGCGATCGGAACCACTCGCATGTCGGTGACGACCGGGGTGCTCGTTGTACTCATCTTCCGAAACCTTCCTTCACAGCGCAGCGCCGCCCGTGAGGCGCCTCACAACGAAAACTCTAAGTGGCCCGATCGATACATGTCCAAGACTTGTTGAGCATCGAACGATGCAGACACTGCATCAGAGAAGCTGCTGTCCGATCAGCATCAACGCACCCACACAGGACACCGCGATCGACGTCCGGCGCAGGCGAGAGGCGTCCAGGTGACGGTTCACGAACCGCGACGCCACGTATCCGAGCACCGTCACCGGGACGAGCAACGCGAACATCACCGCGGACTCGCGATGGACCGAACCCGTCGCGGCGAGAACGGCGACCGACAGCGTCGAGCCCACCAGGAAGAACGCGCTCATGTTGCCGCGCAGCTGGGCCCCCTTCGACCCCTGCATCACCAGCGCCATCGGCGGTCCGCCGATCGACGTGGCCGTGCCGAGAAGACCCGACGCGGCCCCGGCAAAGGCGAGGTTCCGGCGTCGCGGCGGCGGCGCCCAGCCCAGGGTCGCGAAGACGACCCCGGACAGCACCACGCCCGCGAGCAGCAGCGACAACCCCCGTTCCGGCAGCACCACCAGCAGCAACGCGCCCGCGATGGTGCCCGGCACCCGGCCGGCCAGAGCCCACCCCGTGCCCGTCAGGTCCAGCGCGTCCCGTTCCCGCCACACCACCATCACCGTCACGACCGTCGCCGTCATGATCAGCGTCCCGGGCAGCAGGCTCGGATCGACGAGCGCCACGACCGGTGCCGCGAGCATGCCCATCCCGAATCCAATCGACGCCTGCATGCACGAGGCGAGAAAGACGGCGAGCGCGATGACCGCGAACTCGGCCCCGCTCACCCGACCGCGACCGGCACGCCGAGCGCGACCGGACGACGAGGATGGTGGCATTCGGCGACGTGGCCGCTTTCGCGCGCGTCGACGGCGGCGGGCGGCACCGTGCTCGCGCAGATGTCGGTCGCGTGGGCGCAGCGGGTGCGGAACCGGCAGCCCGACGGCGGGTTCAGCGGCGACGGAACCTCACCCTCGAGGATGATCCGCTTGCCGCGGGAGTCGGCGTCCAGCTTCGGTGCCGCCGACATCAGGGCCTCGGTGTACGGGTGGGCGGGACGGTCGAACACGGCGTCCGTCGCACCCGTCTCCACGATCCGGCCGAGGTACATCACGGCGACGCGGTCGGCGACGTGCCGGACCACCGACAGGTCGTGCGAGATGAACACGTACGAGATGCCGAGCTGTTTCTGCAGGTCGTTCAGCAGATTGAGCACCTGGGCCTGCACCGACAGGTCGAGGGCCGACACGGGTTCGTCGCAGATGACGACGCTCGGGTTCAGCGCCAGGGCGCGGGCGATCCCGAGACGCTGACGCTGACCGCCGGAGAACTCCTGCGGGTAGCGGTGCTCGTCGCTCGGCCGCAGACCCACGAGATGCAGCAGTTCGCGCACCCGCGCCGCCCGGTCGCGGCTGGTCTTGTACATCGTCTTGTGGGTGCGCCACGGCTCGGCGATGATGTCGGCCGCCGACATCCGGGAGTTCAGCGACGCGTACGGGTCCTGGAACACCATCTGCACCCGGCGGCGCAGCGCCAGCAGGTCCTTGCCCTTCAGCGAGAACGGGTCGACGCCGTCCCACGTCACCGAACCGGAATCGGGACGCTCGAGCATCATCAGCGTGCGGGCGAGGGTGGACTTGCCGCAGCCCGATTCGCCGACGAGTCCGAGAGTTTCGCCGCGGGCGAGGTCGAGGTCGATGCCGTCGAGCGCACGCAACTGGTTCTTACCTGCCGCGTTGGCAGGCACCTTGAACGTCTTGGTGAGGCCCCGCACCTTCAGAATCGACTCGGACATGTCAGACCTCCTCGGGGAAATGGCACGCCGAGCGGCGGCCGGCCGCGACGCCGGCGAGCGGCGGGCGGGTGGTGCGGCACAGGTCGCGGGCGAGCGGGCAGCGCGCCTGGTAGACGCACCCGGACGGGATGGAGTGCAGGTCGGGCGGGGTGCCGCCGATCGACTTCAGGTCCTCGCCGCGGACCGCGTGCACGGGGACCGAATCGAGCAGGCCCTTGGTGTACGGGTGCTGCGGCGAGGAGAAGACCTCGGCGACCGGTCCGGTCTCGACGACGTTGCCCGCGTACATGATCGCGACGCGGTCGGCCTCCTCCGCCACCAGCGCGAGGTCGTGGGTGATGAGGATGACGGCCATGTCGTGCTCGGTGCGCAGGTCCCGCAACAGCGACATGATCTGCGCCTGCACGGTGACGTCGAGTGCGGTGGTCGGCTCGTCGGCGAGCAGGACCGTCGGGCTCAGCGCGACGGCCATCGCGATCAGCAGGCGCTGCCGCATGCCGCCGGAGAACTGGTGCGGGTAGGAGTCGACGCGCGATTCGGGCTCGGGAATCCCGACCCTCTGCATCAGCGAGATCGCTTCCTGCCGCGCCTCTTTCGCGGACAGGCCGCGGTGGATCCGGAACGGTTCGGCCAACTGCTTGCCGACGGTGTAGACGGGGTTGAGCGCGGTCAATGCGTCCTGGAACACGATGGCGAGTTCGGTGGCGGCGAGAGCGCGGCGGGTCTTCGCCTTCGCCGTCACCAGGTCGACGTCGCCGAGGCGGACCGAGCCGTCGGTGACGTCGGCGATCGGTTCGAGCAGGCCGACGAGCGCCTGCGCGGTCATCGACTTGCCGCACCCCGACTCGCCGAGCAGCGCGAGGGTCTCCCCGCGTCGCGCGGTGAACGACACGTGGTCGACGGCCCGGACCGTGCCCGAGGGGGTGCGCAGGTCGACGGTGAGATCCGCGACCTCGAGCGCGACGCGGTCGGTGTCTGCGGCGAAGTCGGGTGATTCGACAGCCGGTGCGGGTGCACTCATGAGACGACCTTTCGGGTGGGGAACAGCCGGGAGCGACGCGACCGCGGGACGGTCAGGCGCCAGCGCTGGGCGGGGTCGGTGGCGATCCGGGCCCACGCAGCGAGCACGGTTGCCGACACGGTGGTGATGACGATGGCGAGCCCGGGGAAGAAGGACAGCCACCACGCCGTCTGCAGGTACGTCCGGCCCTGGGACACCATCAGGCCCCAGCTGATGTCGGGCGGCTGGATGCCGATGCCGAGGAAGCTCAGCGACGACTCGGCGAGCATCACATAGCAGAAGTCCAGGGTGGCGACGGTGAGCAGAGTCGGCAGCAGGATCGGGAACACGTGCCTGCGGATGACGGCCCCGCTGCGGGCGCCGAACGTGCGTGCGGCGTCCACGAACAACCGGCTCTGCAATTCCGCCGACTCCGCGCGGGCGGTGCGGAGGTAGATCGGGATGCGGGTGATCGCCAGGACCAGGACGATGTTCGCCGCGCTGGGCGAGAACACGTACAGGACGACGACGGCCATCAGCAGCGACGGGAAGCTCATGATGACGTCGGCGACGCGCATCGCCGTCGTCTCCCGCCAGCCGCGGTGGTAACCCGCCCACATGCCGATGAGCGACCCGACGATGCAGGACAGCGCGACCGCGGGCAGCGCCACCAGCAGGGTGGTGCGGCACGCGACGATCAACCGGGCCAGCATGCTGCGCCCGAGCGGGTCGGTGCCGAGGATGTTCATCCACCCGTTCGCCACGTGGAACGGGGCGAGGTTGGACCGGTCGAGGTTCTGATCGGTTGCGGCGTCGCCGACCAGCCACGGGCCGAAGACGGCGACGAGGAACACGAACACCAGGATCGCCGCCGCAACCGTGGCCATCCGGTCCCGCAGGAGCAGCTTCCACAACGGTGTCTTGTTCCGGGCGGGCTTGGGCGCCGGAGCGGCTTCTCCGCCGGGGGCGGCGAGGGTCGGGAACGTCTCGTCGGGGTCCTGGTGGACGTCGCCGGCTCCGTCGAGGCGGGGAGCGTTGTCTATGGACATGTCGGCGGCCTCCTAGACCTTGGTCTTCTCGCGGACACGCGCGTCGAGCAGTGCGTAGCCCGCGTCGATCAGGATGTTGAGGACGAAGATGCTGACCGCGGTCAGGAGCACCGCCGCCTGCAGGACCGCGAAATCGCGCTGCAGGATCGCGTCGATCATCAGCTTGCCGATGCCGGGCCACCCGAAGATCGCCTCGACGACGACGGCGCCGTTGACCAGGCCGACGGTGAGGTCGCCGGCCACCGTCAGCGCCGGGGCAGCGGCGTTGCGGAGCGCGTGATGGCTCACGACGCGCAGGTCGCCTGCGCCCTTGCTGCGGGCAAGACGTACGTATGGTGCGGACAGCGCCGACACCATCGCGCCGCGCACCACCTGGGTGAGCACGCCGAGCGGGCGGATCAGCAGGGTCGCGATCGGCAGGATCCACGCCAGCGCGCTTCCGGTGCCCGACGTGGGCAGCACCCCCAGCACCACCGCGAAGATCCACACGCCGGTGATGGCGAACCAGAAGTCGGGGATGCTGGCCGCCGTCATCGACAGCAGGCTGGAGATCCGGTCGGCGAGCGAGTTCGGCCGGTACGCCGCCCAGCAGCCGATCACGACGGCGCCGATGATCGCGAGCAGCATCGTGAAGAACGCCAGCTGCAACGTGGCGGGGAACGCCCGAAGCGCCATGGTCGCGGCGGATTCACCGGTGCGCAGTGACTCGCCGAAGTCCAGGTGGGCGACCCCGGACAGGTAGTCGGCCATCTGGCTCAGCACCGGCTTGTCGAGGCCGTTCTCGGCCGCGAACTCGGCGCGCTGATCGGGGGTCGCGGAGACCGGGAGGTAGAGGTTGGTCGGGTCGCCGGTGAGGCGGGCGAGCAGGAACACACCGAAGAGGACGACGAGGAGAGGTACGAGGCTGGTGTAGACGCGTCGGCGCAGGAAGGCGAACATGACTCACCGCCTTCGGATCGGGTTCGGTTGGGACATCACAATTCCTCCGGGGGGCTGGGAAGAGGGCTTAGCCGTTTGCGGATGTGTCCGCGTGGGTCATCTCGCTCAGGCGCATCTCGTCGCCGGTCGCGGAGTTGGGCGTGTACTGCACGGTCGGGGCCTTGGCGAGCACCCCGTTCATGTGGGCGATGTACGCGAACTGCCGGATCTCTTTCGGCTCGTTCGCCAGTACCGATGCGAACGCGTCCTGGCGGGCGCCGCCGACGAGCTTCTCGGCGGCGTCGATCTGCGCGTCGTAACCAGCTGTGCCGAAGTAACTCTGGTAACCGTCGCTGCGCATGTACTGGTCGACGGTGAACTGGGCGTCACCCGCCTGGTTGCCGTGCTGGATCACCAGCATCACCGGCCCGCTCTGCGGGTACGGCCGGACCTGGTACTCCAGCTGAGCCGCCGTGTCCATCATCTCGATCTTCACGTTCAGGCCGGCCTTGCTCAGCGAATTCTGGATCACCTCGACGGTCTCGTTGATCTTGGGGAACTGGCCCGTGCGCCCGATCAACCGGATCTGCTTGTCGACGGGAACGCCGTCGGCCTTGGCCTCCGCCACCAGTTGCGCGGCACGGTCGGGGTCGTAGGGGGTCGGCTGCAGGTCGGGGTCGAACCC
Organism: Rhodococcus pseudokoreensis; assembly: GCF_017068395.1. Taxonomy (NCBI): domain Bacteria; kingdom Bacillati; phylum Actinomycetota; class Actinomycetes; order Mycobacteriales; family Nocardiaceae; genus Rhodococcus; species Rhodococcus pseudokoreensis. The sequence continues at coordinate 4,006,384 of NZ_CP070619.1, forward strand.
GACGATGCTGCTGCCGACGAGTTGCCCGGCCGGCTCGCCGAGGCCCTGGAACAGCGCCTTGACTATTCCCGCGCGGTTGACGGAGAGGTCGATGGCCTCGCGGACGCGGTAGTCGTCGAGCGGCGCCTGACTGCCGTCGATGCGCAGCGCGGTGGTCTCGTTGTTGGGGTAGGCGGCACCGAGATCGCCGGCGCCGTCCTCCGGGCCGAGCGAAGTGGCGAGTTCGGCCTCGTCGTTCACCACCATCGCCGCCCGCACACTGCCCTCGGCGCGCCACTGGTAGATGGCCCTCGCGTACTCGGGGGCCGTGCCCCAGTACGTGTCGTTGCGGACCAGGGCCAGCCGCTGGCCGTGATCCCAGTAGTCGATCTTGTAGGGACCGGTGCCGATGGGATCGCGCACCTTGTCCTTGGTGTCGGTGGTGGACGGCACCATCTCCACGAACGAGATCCGCAGCGGCAGGATCGGGTCGGCGGCGGGCGTCTGGACCGTCACGGTCGACGAGTCGACCGCATTCACGACGAGGGCGTCGTCGCCGAAGACGTACCCGTCGACGTCGCAGCCGATGGTCGAGTTGACGGTGCGATCGATCGAGAACGCGGCGTCCTCGGCGTCGAACGCGCTGCCGTCGCTGAACGTGACACCGGGACGGATCCGGAACGTCCAGACCGTGTCCGAGGTCTGCTCCCACGAGTCGGCGAGCTTCGGCTCGAGGTCGCCGGTGTCGGCGTTGCGTTCCACCAGGGGCTCGGTGATGTTGGATCGGACGACGACTCCGGTCGAGGTGAGTGAGGCGTCGCAGGGCTCGAGCGTGGGCGGCTCCTGCGGGAGCACGATCCGCAACGTGTCGGGGCTGGCGGCGTCGCTGTGGCTCGAATTGGCGACCGAGCAACCTCCGGCCAGAGCCGGCACCGTCAGTGCGGCGGTAGCCACGGCGACGACGCGGTAACGGGTTCCCTGCTGCAGCGAACGTGCAGGGCTCATGGTGTCCTCCGTAGGGATGTGTCGCGTACTCGACGCGAGTGAAGAGGGCCCGCCTGTGACGGTAGACACACGCTATGAGCGGCCCGGTGGGGCGTCAACAGGGGGTGACGGCGCAAAACGGCTCGTGAGGGCCGTCACAGACGCGATATCGGGGAGACTGCGATCACCCCGGCGGGCCCCTGACCGGCGCATACAGGACGATTCGGCATCTGCGCACGTCAGCGCGCCGCCGACCAATGCCGTTTCAGTATCGATCCATGTTATTTACGTGTTGGACAGGTATTCCGAGGCCCGCTTAACTTACGGGTAACCGGCGGCGCGGACAGCCGCGTCGCCACTCGTCAGGAGGCACGATGGTGACCGCAGAGGCGTCCGTGAAAGAAGCTGCCGTACAGACCGTTTCGGGAGGCCGGGTCCTGCAGGTCGGGCCGCTGAAGCCGTCGCTCACCACAACGCTCTCCGAGAAGTACGACGCCCTCACCCTCCCGCTCGGAGAAGACCGCAGCGGCTTTCTCGCCGAGCACGGCGAAACCGTCACCGCCGTCGTGACGTCCGGACGCACCGGCGTCGACGCCGCCCTGATGACCGAACTGCCGAACCTCGGCGCCATCGTGCACTTCGGAGTCGGTTACGACACAACGGATGTCGAGCGCGCCGAAGAACTCGGAATCGGCGTCAGCAACACCCCCGACGTCCTCACCGACTGCGTCGCCGACACCGCCGTCGGACTGCTGATCGACACGCTCCGCGGATTCTCCGCCTCCGACCGCTTCGTCCGCGCCGGCCGCTGGCCCGCCGAGGGCAACTTCCCCCTCACCCGGAAGGTGAGCGGCACGCGGGTCGGCATCGTCGGACTCGGCCGCATCGGCTCCGCCATCGCCGCCCGCCTCACCGGCTTCGGCTGCACGATCTCATACCACAACCGGCGGGAGATCCCCGGTTCGCCGTTCGCATACGTCGATTCGGCCGCAGCACTCGCCGCCGGGGTCGATGTCCTCATCGTCGCCGCGGCCGGCGGCAAGGGAACCCAAAAGCTGGTGGACCGAGAGGTTCTCGAAGCACTCGGACCCGACGGCTACCTGATCAACGTGGCACGCGGAAGCGTCGTCGACGAGGACGCGCTCGTCGAACTGCTCACCGAACGCAAACTCGCCGGCGCCGGACTGGACGTGTTCACCCGGGAACCCCACGTTCCCGAAGCACTCCTCGCACTCGACACCGTCGTCCTCCTCCCCCACGTCGGGAGCGGCACCACCGAGACCCGCGCCGCGATGGAGGCTCTGACCCTGCAGAACCTCGACGAGTACCTCGCCCAGGGCACCCTGACCACCCCCGTTCTCGAGCCGAGGTCACGATGAGCGTCATTCTCAGTTACGTCCCGACCGTCGAAGGTCGTGGCGCCCTCACCTTCGGGTTCACCGAAGCACGCATGCGCGCAACAGATCTCGTGGTGATCGCCGACGGTGACAGCGCCTCGGAGCCCGGGTTCGAGGCCGAACTCCACTCGGCCAGAGAGGAAGCGGACGCGGCCGGCGTCGACTACCGCATCGCACGGAACGAACCCGGCCGCTCCCACGCCGACAACCTCATCGACGCGTCCTACGACTCCGCCGCCGAACTCCTCGTCCTCGGCATGCGGCGCCGCTCCCCCGTCGGCAAACTCCTCATGGGCAGCGTCGCGCAGCGGGTGCTCCTCGAGGCGCAGTGCCCGGTCGTCGGGGTCAAGCCTCCCGTCGCCGCGGAGGTCTGAGCCACCCAGAGTGTCCGAATCGCGGTGGATCGTGCTTCGGCGGCGGTATTCTTCCGGGCACGGGCCACGAGAGGACTGCCGATGCGCCGATCACCGTTCACCCGACTCGGCCGTCGGGCGGCCATCATTACCGGCGCGCTGATCCTCGCCACCGCGGTGGCCGCCGCACCCGCCACCTCGGCAATGCCGGCCGCGAACACGCTCTACGTGACCGAGAACGGCACCGGTTCCGTGCTGTCCGTGCCCGCCACCGGCGGCACCCCCGGCACGGTGGCCACCGGAATCGCCGGCCCCGGGCGGGATAGCGGTGTCGGGTGACACGCTGTTCGTCACCGCCGGCGCCTCGGTCGTGTCGGTGCCCGCCGCGGGCGGTAGCCCGACCACCCTCGCCACCGGCCTGGGTAACGCGTTCGACGTGGCGGTGTCCGGTGGGACGCTCTACGTCACCGAGTTCGATTCCGGCAATGTCGTCGCACTGCCCGCCGGCGGTGGCACCCCCAGCCCGGTCGTCACCGGTCTCCAGCAACCGGTCGGGGTCGCCGTCGCAGGCAGCACCCTCTACGTCACCGTCGCCGGCGCGGGGACGCCCGGCACCGGTTCCGTCATCGCCGTGCCCGTCACCGGCGGCACCCCCACCGTGCTGGCCGCCGGCCTGAATCTCCCGGCAGGAATCGACGTCACCGGCGGCACCCTCCACGTCGCCGTCGCCGGGGACGGATCCGTGGTTTCCCTGCCCGCCACCGGCGGCACCCCCACCGTCCTGACGACCGGACTCGTCCGCCCGTTCGGTCTCACCGTCTCGGCGGGCACCGTCTACGTCGCGGTAGCGGGCGATGCGGGCGGAAGCAACGGCTCCGTGGTCTCCCTGCCCGCCACCGGCGGCACCCCTACCGTTCTGGCCGCCGGACTCGACCAGCCGTTTTCCGTCGCAGCCACCGCAGGGTGCACGGGTTCCCTGTGCATTCCGTTCGGCAGCTAGGTCTCACCGACCCGGCCCCATCCGCAATCGGAGCGGCGCCGAATACCTGCCGTGGGACAGCCATGATCGACGGGCCCGATCGCGCGGACGGCGCACAACTGGGCGGTCGCCTCCTGACCTTGGTCGGCGACCGCGACTTCCACGCGCTCGCCCACGAGATCTCGCGGATCACCTGCGACACCGGCAGCAACGGGTCGGTGTTCACCGCCGTCGTGACGTGGATGGTCTCCACCATCGCCGACCTCGTCGCAGACCCGACCGCCAGTGTCACCGACGCCGTCGACAGCTTCATCAGCGTCGTCCCCGTCGTGCACGACGCACCCCAGCTGGACGACGAGTTGCCCGCGCCCGCCGAATGGCTGTTCAGCGCCGTCGTGAGTCACCTGCACAGCAGGCACCGGGCGGCAGCCGATCCCCGGCCGCCCGTGCCTGCCGACACCGAACTCACACGGGTGCAGGCCCTCGTCGAAGCATTGCTGTGGCTCGACGCCCTCCTCGAACGCGACCACAACCTGTAGCGCCGCTCAGGGATGCACGGGCGGGTTGTAGGTGAGCGTGTTACCGAGGAACCACAGCAGTCCGAGCACGATGGGCAGGTGAAAGACGAGCTGCACCGCGGTGAACCCGACGAGGTGCCGGGCGCGCAGGCCCAGGATGCCGAGGAGCGGCAGCATCCAGAACGGGTTGACGAGATTGGGCAGCGCCTCGGCGGCGTTGTAGATCTGAACCGTCCACCCGAGATGCGCCTGAAGGTCGTTGGACGCCTGCATGACATACGGGGCCTCGATGATCCATTTGCCACCGCCCGACGGGATGAACAATCCGAGCACCGCCGAGTAGACACCGATGACCAATCCGAACGTGCCGTGTGAGGCGACGTTGACGAATCCCTCGGAAATGTAGTGCGCCACCGTGTTGCCGTCGGCGTCCTGCGCCCGGGTCATGATGGCGGCGATCCCGGCGTAGAACGGGAACTGCACCAGGATGCTCGCGCACGCGGGCACCGCATTCTTCACCGCGAGCAGGAAGCGCCGCGGACGCCAGTGCAGCAGCATGCCCAACGTCAGGAACAGCAGGTTGTACGTGCTCAGGTTGGAGATCACGAGAATCGGATCGTTCGCCGCGAACTCCCTCAGCAGCCAGCCGAATACGAGCGCACCGACGATCAGGGGCAGCACCGGGCTGTACTCGAGCCAATCGCCGGGGCGCTCCCGCTTCGGCAGCGGCGGCGACACGTCGTGGACGTCCACCCCCAGATCCTCCGCGGTGACCGAGTTCGCCTTGTGCGGCGCGGACAGATACGCGATCACGATGCTGACCACGAAGATCACCGCCGCGAGAAACAGCGACTGCCACAGGAAGATCGTGTCCCGGAACGGGATGACACCCGTGACCGCGAGCAGCTCGGGGGTGAGGCTCTTCGGGTTCGCCTGCAGCTGCGCCGCCGAGGAGCTCAGCCCGAGCGCCCAGATTCCGCCGATTCCCAGATAGGCGGCGGCGCCCGCGGCCCGGTAGTCGAGGCCGAGTTCGGTGCGTCGCGCCATCGCCCGCGCCAGCAAACCCGCGAAGACCAGTCCGAAACCCCAGTTCACCATCGACGTCACGAGGCTCACCACCGCGATGAACGTGACGCCGCCGCGGGCGGTGCGCGGAATCGCCGCGAGCCGCGTGATGAGACGTTCGGCGGGTGGCGACGACGCCACGATGTAGCCGGTGACCACGACCATCGCCATCTGCATCGTGAACGGGATCAGATCCCAGAAACCGGTCGAGAAGTTCGTCGCCACCGTCGCCGGCGACGCCCCGATGGCCAGCGCGGCTCCTGCCACCAACGCCACCGCGAGCAGCGCGAAGATGAACGCGTCCGGGAACCACCGCTCGATCACCGACGCGAACCGCAGCGCCACCCGGGCCAGGAAACCCTCGCGGGCGTCCTGCTTCTCCTCGTCTCGAAGCGCGGATTCGACTGTGCTGCTCATGATTTCGCTGCCTCCGGTCGGCCCGGCACGATGGGAAGACTCGCCGCGATGCCCACCGAGGACTCGAACATCTGCGCATGCGCGAGCAGCCGGGCCTCCTGCCCCGGCGCACCGACCAGTTGCAGCCCCACCGGCAGTCCCGCGTCGGAGAAGCCGCACGGGAGCGCGACGACCGGGCACCCGGTGAGACTCACGCAGAACGTGATCGCGATCCAGTCGATGTACGTCCGCGACTCCACGCCGTCGATGCGTTCGGGATACGTCCACTCCGTGGGGAAGGGATCGAGCGGCGCCGACGGGATCACCAGCAGATCGTGGGTCTCGAAGTAGTCCGCGATCTCGTGGAACAGTTGTCCGCGAACGCGTTCCGCCGCCAGCAGCGTCTCCGTGGGCTGGGTGAGTCCACGCTCGATGTTCCAGACGATGTCGGGCTTGATCTCGTCGCGATGCTCGGCGAGAAGCCCGCCGTGCACGGCCGCCACCAGATGGCTGCGCAGCGCCTGGAAGGCGTCGTAGGCACCGGTGAAGTCGGGGCAGTCGGTCACGACGTCGGCGCCCAGTGCGTCGAAGTGTTTCATCGCGTCACCGCAGATGCGCCGGATCGCCGGTTCCACTGGGAGGCACCCCAGGTCCGGACTGAAGCCGACTCGGGTGGGCGGGTCGAACGTCGTCAGACGCTCCAGGAACGACCGCGGCCGTTCCGGTTTCGTCAACGGGTCGTGCAGGTCGTGCCCGACCATCGCGTCCAGCATCAGGGCGACGTCACCGACGTTGCGCGCCATCGGCCCCTCCACCCACAGCGGGTCGAACGGGATGGCGGGCCTGCGGCGCGGGATCCGCCCGGGAGTCGGGCGCAGACCGACGGTCGCGTTGTACCCGGACGGGGTGCGGAGACTACCGCCCAGGTCGTTGCCGGTTGCCAGCCAGGCGCTGCCGGAGGCGAGCGCGGCCGCCGATCCACCGGAAGAACCGCCCACCGACCGCTCGAGGTTCCACGGGTTGCGGCTGGGCCCGAACAGCGTGTTGTACGTGTGGCCGCCCGCGAACTCGGGCACGTTCGACTTGGCGTACGGAATGCCGCCGTTGTTCTCGAGGACGCTCACCATCGCGTCGGACCGGGTGGCGACGTGGTCGGCGAACAGAGGCGAGCCGTGCGTCGTGCGCTGCCCCGCCACGTCGTTGTAGTCCTTCACCGCGACCGGTAGTCCGGCGAGCAGGCCGCGCCCAGCCGGATCGGGAACTTCGTCCTCCAATCGCGCCGCGCGTTCGGCGGCGGCATCGAAGAACTGGATCGGCAGGGCGTTGACCTGCCGGTCTGCCTCGGCAACGTGCCTCCGGAGGGCTTCGAGCACGCTCGTCGGCGTCTCGGCTCCTTCGCGCAGCAATTGGACGACCTCGCGTGCGGGTTTCTGGATCAGATCGGACATCGGGGGCTCCTCACAGGACGAACGTCAGTTTCGGCCCCAAGCGTCACTCTGGCGCCGGATTCAAGCAATAAGAACGAGCAATATGGAGGATTCAGCCGTACGATTGGCCGATCATGCCGGAACGCACAGTGGATCCCCTGGACCGCAAGATCATCGCCGCGCTGATCGTCGACGGCCGCGCGACGTGGTCGACGATCGCCGCCGCCCTCGGCGAGGCCGAGCGGACGGTCGCACGCCGGGGCTCGCGACTGCTGGAGACGGGGATGGTGGAAGTCCGCGGAATGGCGGACCCGCATCGCACCGCCGATTCCGATCCGTTCATCGTCCACGGCCGATGCCGGCCGGACAGCACGTTGACGGCGGCCGTTGCCCTCGCGCACCGACCGGAGAGCGTGACCGTCTACGTCCTGTCGGGACCGCAGCACTGCTACGCCGACATCTGGGCGCCCCGCCGCCGGCAGTCCCGGCTGTTCCTGCAGGAGATGGCGACGCCGTCCGGGTTTCTGCAGATGGACATCTCACCGGTGCTGGAATACATACGTACGCTTCACGACTGGGAGCCGGGAATCCTGACCCCGTCGCAGACCTCCGCCATACGCCGGATCCCGAAGACCCGCTGGCCGCAATTCACCGACCCGGTCGTCCTCGACCGGGAGGACAAGGCACTGGTGCGGCTGGTCGTCGAGAACGGCCGGGCGAGTTTCGAGGAACTGTCCCGCCTCGTCGGCATATCCGAACAGACCGTCAAACGACGCCTCGACAAGATGCGGCAGTCCGGGCTGCTCACGTTCCGCGCCGTGTTCGACCCGGCGCTGATCGGCCTACCTGTTGCCGCGCTGCTGTGGATCCGGGCCCGACCGTCGCGGGTGTCGGCCGTCGCCGAGGCGCTCGCCGGTCAGCCGTTTCTCCGTTACGCGGCGATCATCATGGGCGATTACCAGATCGTCGCGGATTTCCGGCTGCCGTCCAAGGAAGCCCTGCGTGCGTTGATGCTCGAAGCTGAATGGCTCGAGCACGTCGACCGGCTGGAAAGCTCGCTGATCCTCGAAACCCTCAAACAGAGCCGCGTCCTCGCGAGCGATCTCGGGTAGCAGGCCACCATTCTCCTTGACCTGCAACATTTTCAGATCGGCACACGAGAGCGGTGACGACCGTCTCAGCCCGGAATAGGCGGGCCTGTGCACTCGTTGCCCCAGAGGCTCCCGATACTGCATTGCCTACCGAAAGACTTGCCTGTGACTCTCTTCTCCCCGTTGACCCTCGGCGACCTCGAACTGCCCAACCGGGTGGTGATGGCACCCCTGACGCGCGTCCGTTCCGGGCGGGACGGTGTGCCGGGACCGCTGGTGGTGGAGCACTATCGACAGCGCGCGTCGCTCGGTTTGATCGTCAGCGAGGGCACCTACCCCAGCCACGCCGGCCAGGGCTTTCCCGGCCAGCCCGGGTTGGTGACACCCGAGCAGGTCACCGGGTGGAAGAACGTCGCCGACGCGGTGCATGCGGCCGGCGGACGGATCGTCGCCCAGGTCATGCACGCCGGTCGCGTCACGCACGAGGGAACCACCGGCGGCCGCGAGGTCGTCGGGCCGAGTGCTGTCGCGATCGAGGGCGAGACCCGCACGTACGAGGGGAAGGAGCCGTACCCGGTGCCCCGTGCGCTGGATACCGACGAGCTTCCCGCCGTCATCGAAGAGTTCGTCCAGGCGTCGCGAAATGCGGTGGCGGCCGGGCTGGACGGCGTCGAAATCCACGCCGCCAACGGCTACCTGCTGCACGAGTTCCTCTCCCCGGCGTCCAATCGGCGCGAGGACGCGTACGGCGGCTCCCCCGCACGTCGGGCACGTTTCGTGATCGAGGTCGTCCAGGCCGTGGCGCAGGCGATCGGTGCGGGCCGGGTGGGGATCCGCATCTCCCCGGAACACAACATCCAGGACGTTCTGGAACTGGACGCCGACGACGTTCGGGCGACCTACGGAGCACTGGTCGACGCGATCGCGCCGCTGAAACCCGCCTACCTGAGCATTCTGCACAAGGACCCCGCCGGCTCCCTCGTTCAGGACCTGCGGACGCGATTCGGCGGTCCCGTGCTGGTCAACAGCGGTTTCACCGCCGTCACCAGCCGCGACGAGGCACTGTCCATCCTCGACGACGGTCATGCCGACGCCGTCGTCGTCGGGCGCCCCGCGATCGCCAACCCGGACCTGGTGCGGCGCTGGGAGGAAGACCTGCCGCTGAACGACCCGGACCCGCTGACCTTCTACTCCGAGGGCGCGAAGGGGTACACCGACTACCCGGCGCTGCAGCACTGATACCCACACGCGGACTACCCGGGGTCGCGCATCGGGTCCCCGCACCGTACGGTTGGTCGAAGTTGAGTACACAGCTACCGAGTTCGCGGGACGTCCAACGTGTCCGTACTCCGTTCTGGCGTAGCGATCGCGCACAGTGCGCGAGGGCGCCCCTTCCATTTCGATCTTCTCGTGATCTGCCGGAAGTCTGTTCTTCCGGCCCATTGATCTGCGGGGTGCCTGCATGACGAAGACCGCGGGCGGCGCGACGGTCACAACAGTCGAAAGGTGCTCATGCCACTCACCGTGGAGCACACAACCCGTTATGCCGACGCCCTGATGACACTGGCTCTGGCCGCGCATCGCCCGGCGACCGTCGTCAACACCGGCGCCGGTTACGCGGTCCGGGTCGATTTCGAACGCGGCATCCATCTGCTCGCCACCAACGCGCCGGGAGATCTCAGTTCCGATCCGGACGCGCAGAACCCGTGGGTCGTGCGGTTCTTCCAGCGGCAACCGGACGCCGCGGACGTGCAGTTGGTGGAGGTGACCGGGGAATGGCTCGTCGACGCGTTCGATCAGGCCCTCGCCGTGATGCCGATCGCCGGAATCGCTGACGACCCGAACGCGGAACCCGGGGAGCAGCGCGCCACCGCACCGGAGACGCTGCATCTCGCGCAGTAACCCCGACCGACGTTCGTCATCGGCCGGCCGCGGACCGTCTGCCTCCCCCGGGTAGGCGGTCCGCGAGCCGTCCCAGCCGTTCCACCGCGGGCAGCGCGTGCGCGATCTTCTCCGCGTCGCGGGCAATGATCTCGGCGCTCTGATCGATACCCTTCGCGCTGACGGCGAGCCCTTCCGCGGTCTCCGCGATCTGCTTCGCGGCGTCGAGCAGTTCGGACAGGTCGTCGAGGGCGGGACCCAGGCGGTCGATCAGCACCCCGATCTGGCGTATGCGGAGCACGACCGTCGTGACGGCCTGTTCCCACTCGCGGATCTCGCTCGAGACGTGCTGCAGGATCTTGATGAGAGGCTCCTTGTACTCGGCCGGTGACGCACAGCCAAGTTACCCGTAACTCGCAGTATCTCGTATCGGGCTGACCCGAAGGACCCGCCTTTCCCGGGACCGTTCCTGGATAATTACCACAGTGAGGCCCCTCGCTGCTTCGTCCGTCGACACGGTCCTTCAGGATTATCGGCCGCGCATCCTGCGCCGGTACCTGTGGATCACGACGGCACTGCACCTGGCCGGGTTCGTCCTGCCTCCGATGGTCGGGTTGCCGATCCGGCCGGAGACCGTCGCCGCGCGCTCGGCCGGCATCCTCCTGGGACTGCTCGCACTCGTGGTGCTGTACCGGGGCGGGCGTAGGCCGGGACGGCGGGCCTACCAGGTCAGCACCGTGGCGGCACTGTTTGCCACACCGATCGTGATGTCCGGTCTCATCCTCGCCGTCGCCCAATTGCTCTGCGCGATCGCGGCGACGTTCCTGGCGATGTATTTCGTCGTGTTCTACCCGAAACGGCAGTCGAGACTCCTCGTCGGTTGCCTCACCGGGCTGATGGCGGTCGGGGTCGTTCTCGCTCCCACCGCCTTCACCCTGGTGCCGGTCGACGTGGACACGGCGACCGTGAAGGCCGCTGTTCTCGTCGTGGCGGTCACCTGTGTGATCGGTGCGGCCGAGATGTTCGGATCCCTGACCCGGACCCTGATCGAATCGGCCAGCACCGACGCACTGACGGCACTGCTCAACCGCGCCGGTTTCGAACTCGCGTTCCGGCACGCGCTCGAAGACGCGGGCACGGAGCAGGCCGCCGTCACGTTGGCGCTCGTCGACGTCGACCAATTCAAGTCGACCAACGACCACTACGGCCACGCCGCAGGAGACGCGGTTCTCGTCGATCTGGCGAACTACCTCGCCGCGCACCTGCCGCGCGGCGCCCTGCTCGCCCGGGTCGGCGGCGACGAGTTCGTCACCTGCATGGTCGGCGAACACCACGCCGAACTGCCCGAGGTGATGGCGCGACTCGCGCGGCAGAGCCCCACCTCGTTCAGCTTCGGCGTCGCGTCGTGCACCGGAGAGTCCGACCCGCTCACCGCGCTCTATCGACGGGCCGACCGTGAGCTGTACACCGCGAAGCAGCGACACCACCCGCCCGAGCCGCCGGCCGACGAACCGTCACTGCGGACGGGGTGGAACGCCTGACCACGGGTCGTGCGGCGGGTGATTCGGCGATCCGCGCGGTCACCGAACGACGGCCCGCCGACCGCGCCCGGGTGACCATCCACACCGCCGCGACGACCAGTGCGCAACCGGCGAACTGCCCGATGCTCGGACGCTCGTGCACGATCACGATGGAGAACATCATCGCCAGGACCGGCTGGAGCAGCAGCAACGTGGCACCGACCTCGGCGGCGAGCCTCGGCAGGGCGAATCCGATGAGGACCCAGCCGAGCACCTGGCTGCTCAGCGACAGCGCCGCCAACCATCCCAGCGCGGGCCAGCCCGGCGTGAGGTCCACCGTTCCCCAGAGCGATCCCACCGCGGTCCCGACGACGCCCGCCGCGATCGTCGACACGAACACCTGCGACGACGCCCGGTGCGCGGATCCCGCCCGGCCGATGACGAAGATGTAGATCCCGTAGGCCACGCCCGCGGCCAGCGACAGCAGGGTTCCGAGGAACAACTGGTCGCCTTCACCGCTGCCGCCGAGAATTCCACCGGCGAGGGCGACTCCCGCGAACAGGAACGGCACCGCCACCACGAACCGGAGCGGCACCCGCGCACGGAAGACGATCCACGCCAGCAGCGGCACGACGATGACCTGGACGTTGACGACGACCGTCGAGATCCCGGCCCCGATCATCTGGATCGACCGCGCCCACAGCGCGAAGTCGACACCGAGCATCATCCCGCCGAGCACCTGGGCGGCGATCACCCGGAGGGGAATGCCGCCGTGCCGCCGAAACTCCTGGAGGGCGAGGAAACCGAGGATCGGCAGCGCCAGCGCACACCGGAAGAACGTCGACGTGGCCGGCTCCACCCCGGACAATTTGATGAGACTGCCGGTCAGCGAAGTCGCCACCGCACCCGCAAGAACGAGCAGTCGCGGATCCACGGACGCGATGCTGAACGAGGGGCTGACGAGGGCACGGGGACGCAAACGGAGGGCAGTAGTCACATTGAGAATTCTCCGAGTCCCCAACCGTTACAACAAGTGAATAGTCGTGTCATGAAAGAAGTAGCATCGCTACCATGTTGAGTCTGGATCGCCTCCGCGCCCTGTGCGCTGTCGCCGAACACGGTTCGATCGGCGCCGCGGCCCGTGCCCTGCACGTCACACCGTCCGGGGTGTCGCAGCAACTCGGCAAGTTCGAACGGGAGGTCGGCGTGACACTCCTGGTGCCCGCCGGCCGCGGCGTTCAGCTCACCGACGCCGGCCGGCTCCTGGCCCGCCGAGGGCAGGAAGCGATATCGCTGCTGGCGCAGGCCGAATCCGAGGTCGTCTCCCTCGATCGCGACGTGGTCGGAGAACTGCGCATCGGATCCTTCTCCTCCGCAGGCAGGGTCGTCGTGCCGACCGCGGTGGCCACGCTGCGCAGGCGGCACCCGCAACTCACGGTCAGCTTCTCGGCCGGCGAGACCGAGGAACTCATACCGGCAATCGTCCGCCGCGAACTCGACCTCGCCGTCGTCGACAGCTGGGTCACGATGCCCCTGCACCTCCCCGAGGACGCCGTGCACACCCTGGTGCACCGGGACTCGGCCGACGTCGCACTGTCCCGGGACCATCCCCTCGCCTCCCGCGACCACGTCGACCTCGACGAGATCGCGGACATGCCGTGGACGACGTGGAAGAAGGGGGCGGTCTTCCACACCTGGCTGGTGCAGACACTCCGCAGCCGCGGCGTCGAACCGGACATCCGATACGAAGTACCGGAATTCGCGGCGCAACTCGAATTCGTCGCACACGGCCTCGCCGCCGCCCTCGTGCCGCGCCTGGCCCGAGTCTGGGTGCCGGACAACATCGCGATCGTCCCGGTGCGTCCCACACTCGAGCGGGAGATCTACGCACTCCGCCGCGCCGACAACGACAGGCCCACGGTCCGTGCGGGCATCGAGGCGTTGACCGAGGCCTTCGCCGGCATCGGTGCCTGACGCGCGATCCCGGAATGCCGCGTCGGGGGCGGGCCCGAGTGCCATCATGAGAACGGTCTTCGGCCGAACGGCGAGAGGGGTCGCGGTGAAAATTCGGGACGTGGTGAACCAGTCGCAGGCGAACGCCACCGCTGCGCGGATCTACGGCGAACCCTACGAGACGACCGACGGAACCACCATCCTCACCGTGACCAGATCTCGCGGCATCCTGGGCCCCGCGCCGGTCGGGGTGTTCGTCGTCCACGACGGCACCGTGTCGTGGGAGCCCGCCGTCGACGGCACCCGGGTAGCGCTCTTCGGCGAATTCATCGGACTGGCCGCCGCCGTGATCGCCACCCTCGCCATGCTTCGCCGTCCACCGTGGCCGGACCTCGTGCAAAAGGTCTGACCCGGCAGGCGGGTGAGAAATGAGGCCAGGCATGAAGACCTGACAGAAGGCCCTACACGCGCAGGCGTTTCAGTTGCACAATGGTGGTGGGCAACCACCCGGAGGTGCGCGATGAGCGATACGTGTGCAGCGCCGATACGCCTGTGGCGTCTGGGTCCGTGGAGCCGCAACCCGCTCATGCGGGGATGCGACCGACTGCGATCCGCGCTGGTCCTCGTCGGGGTGGTCTTCGTGCTCCTGATGATTCCACTGGCCGCGGCCGTCGGAACCGAGACGTACTCGCGGCTGGACAATCAGACCCAGGCCGAACTCGCCACCCAGCACTCGACCCCTGCCACGCTCGTGGAGGATTCCCGCAGCGGCAGCGCCGGCGAGGCCCTGGCCGCGTCACCGCAGTACCAGTCCCACGCGCGGGTGCAGTGGTCGGTGAACGGGCAGACGCACACCGCCGACGTTCCCACCGCGGCGGGCGCGAAGGCCGGCCAGACCGTCACCGTCTGGCTCAACCCGAACGGCGACCTCGTCGCCGCACCGGAGACCGGTTCGCAGAACGCCGCCACGGCGGTGAGCGTCGCGTGCGGGATCTGGGTGACGTCGGCCGGCGGCTACTGCGTCCTGTTCCTGATCGTCCACTGGGTCGCGTCCCGCCGCCAGCAGGCCCGGTTGACCCGAGAATGGAACGAACTCGACAGACCTCCGGGTTGGCACGTCAGCTGACGGACCGGCGCTACCGGCCGGGCGCTCCTGCCGGCGGCTGTCCGCCGCCCCCGCCGGGACCGGCCGGAGCGGACTGCGTGTTCGCCGACTTCTCCGCGACGCCGATCGTGATCGAGATGGTCATGCCGGTGGCGGGTTCGCCGGTCACGGTGGCCAGTTCGGCATCCCAGCCGTCGCCGAACACGTTGTCCGAATCGAGCGAGACCTTCGACAGGTTGGAGACGCTGTTCGCGTAGCCGGTGTCGTAGGCGAAGACCGTGGCGCACGCGTCCTGCGGGACCGCGATCTGCGACGTCAGGCGGGCGTCCTCCCCGGCCACCGCAGATTCGAGCGTGTCGAACACCTCGAAGTGGATGTGCGGCCAGCGCCCGGAGTAGCAGGCCGGGAAGATCGACGTGAACGACACCTTGCCCGCCGAGTCCGCCACCTGGACGCCGCGCAGATAGTTCTGCTCGGTGATGTCCTTTCCGTAGAGCGAGTACTCGCCGTCCCGGTCGCAGTGCCACAGGTAAACGGCCATTCCGGCGCCGGCCGCGCAGTCCTTCGTCAGGTCCTGCAGGTCGAGTTCGATGGTGGTCACGACGCCCTCCGCCGTCCCGGAGTACGCACCGAAGCTGCTGCGGATGTCCTGGCGCACGATCCCCGATTCGACCAGGACGTTCGGGCCGTTGGACCCGTCACCGGGATAGGGTCCGGCCGTTTCCTGCGGCGCCGCCGCGACGCACGTGCCGTCGCTCGCCGCGTCCGCCGTGGTCGCTGCCGCGTCCGTCGTCGAGGACGAGCTCGCTGCCTGCTCGCCGCCGGCCGTCGAGCAGGCGGCGAGCGCGGTCGCTCCCGCGGCGCCGAACACGAACAGGGCGCGGCGACGCGACAACATCGACATCAGGTCGTGACTGAGACCGCGATCGTGCTCGTGCACTTCTTCGGCGTGGCGGTGACGCGGGCTGTTCGCCATAAGGACCTCCAAGGGCTGTTAGGGGATTGGGTCCCATACAACCGGCCCCCGGTGCGGGCACCCTGGAGATTCGCTGGGAAGTCACTGTGAGCAGGTCACAACGCTTCGGCGCCCGCCGTGCCGGAGAGCCTCTCGTTGCCGGTACCCCGGACGAGGGGGATGCCGAGCGCAGCGAGCAGCATCCGGCAATCGTCGGCGTCGATCGAGTGGTGGGCGACGGTCCGCTGAGCGTTCCGGACGGAATCCTCGTCGAGTTCCCGCTCGCTCTCGAATATGGAAGCATCCCTGTCGGACATGGCTCCACCTTTCCTCGGCATCACCTGAATAGCCCGGAGCGAGTGCACCGAAACCGCCGTGGCGACGGTGCAATCAGGAGGTGACCTTCGAGGGAAGGATCAGCGACTGTAGGTGGCGAACAGCCTGCGGATGCTCTCGTCCCAGTACTGCTGGCGGCGGCGTTCGACGGCGCGCGCGCACATCGCCCACACCATGCCGAGGAGCAGCGCACTGGCCGCGAGGGTGAGGAGCACGGCCGCGACCGCGCCGCTGACGACGTCGGAGGTGGTGACCCGCGGGCCTGCCCACTTGCCGTCCGCGTCGACGGCGATGGTCTTCTCGGTGCCCGCCGGCGTCCCCGAGGGGACCTCGATGCTCTCGGTGCGCGATTCGGCGGTCCACGACCACGTCGCCTCGACCATCGGAGTGGTCCGGACCGAGCCGCGGGGCGACATGGTGATGGGGGCGTCGGTGCTGGTGACGGCCGTGACGAGGGTGGTGGTGGCGCGCTGCTGCGCGGCCCGCGCACTCTCCTGGTTCCATTGCCAGGTGCCCATCACGGCGGCAAGCACGATCGCGACACCGGCGAGTGCGGCGATGACGGATCTCAGGGTGGCCGCGTAGCGATCGACCGGTCGTGCGAACGGGTTGGACGGTCGACCCGACACCGAGTACACCACGGTTGCCTTCGAGCGCCCCAACACGATTCACCTCATTGTTTCGTCCACGTAAATTGCCTGCTTCACCAGTGTCGCCACTGATAAGGCAACAAGGAAACCGAAATGGGCAAACTTGACGAGTCTCACACTCCGAGGTCAGAGGCGTGCACAGCCCGGACGGGCCCGAAGCGGCCCCGCACGTCTGCCGTGCGGGGCCGAGTGCCGCTCAGGGTTCGAGCTGCGGATCGGACTGTTCGCTGGACACCGTCCGGCTGCTCAGGTGCCCGCCGCCCCACTTCGAATCCGTTCCCGCGTGGAGTGCGAGCAGGTCGTGCCCGAAGTCGTTGTCGAAGTCGCGCAGCACGGTGTGCAGGTGGTTTCCGCCGGCGACGGCGTTGACCGCTTCGACGAGGTACCGGTCGGTGTGGACACGGAAGTAGTGCGGTGCGCCGCGCTTCTGCGCACCGGCCCAGGCGAAGTGGACACGGTCGATGCCGCCGTCCCGGAGCGCCTGCCGATGGCGTTCACCGGCTTCTTCGGGCAGCCGTTCCAGGTAGCAGTCCACCAGTCCGAGCAGCACCTGCTGCTGGTCACCGGACAATTTCGCGCCGCTGATGCCCGACGGCCGGTCGCGGACGAACTTCAGGGCGATCCGGTCGGCGTCGGTGATGGTGTAGCCGGGCATGCCGAGGTCGTAGTGGTCCGGGTACTCGTACGCCCCGATCCGCGGCACCTGCCGCGTGACGAAGTCGGCCGGTGCGACGTCGTGGATGACGGCGAGGCCACGCTGCTCGTCGTCGAGGGAGGCCAGCAGGTCGAAGGCCAGGCCCTCGTCGTCCGCGAGCGGTTTGAGCACGCCGTCGTACTCGGTGGGCTGCGCGCCCAGCGCGACCGGCGTGGCGGAGATCCACCGCTCGTCGACGATCGTCAGGTTGAGGCAGACGTGGTGACCGAGGAAGCGCAGCGTCCAGGTGTCCTCGAATCCCGGCCGGCCGAAGAACGTCAGGAAGTACGAATCCGACGTCCGCCACGTCTGCAGTGCCGGTCCAAGGAAATCCTGCTCATAGTCCCGGAGCACGTGCTCGAGCTGCGGAATCGATAGCACCTTCGTGAAGGTGCGCAGCGGCACCGCCGCCCGGATCAGATCCCACACCAGCACCTTCTGGTGACGGTCCAGCTGGTGGAGCGGGATGCCCGTGCGGTCGGGTTTGGGGATGATGTCCCAGTTCAGCCGCCGCGGGTCGTCGAAGTCGTCGATGATCGCGGTCGCGCGTTGCTGGGGGTCGAACGTATCGATCAGGCCCATGGCGGTCACGAGCAGCTTGGTGGCGGTGCGGGGCGCCTCGTGGAGAGCAGACACGTCGATCTTCCTTCTCGGTTGTGGAGGTGGAACGTCCGGCGACGGGGCTTCGGGGCCGAGCCCCGCGTGCCGGGTCACCATCCCGCCGCGATGTCGACGGCCTTCTCGGCGCCCGCGAGGTCGCTGCCCCGCCACGCCACGTGCTGGTCGGGCCGGACGAGGACGAACGGTGCCCCGAGGAGATCACCCAGAGTGCCCGTGGGATCGGGCAGCCGCAGCACCGTCAGCGGGACATCCGGTTCGATCGCGAGCGCGTCGAGTTCCCCGGTGTGCCGCGGCGACCGGGTGGCATCGTCCAGCACGATGAGGGTGTACTCCGGGCCGAGCGCGTCGTAGAGCGAACGCCCCTCTTCCGTCCACGCGTGCGGCAGCAGCGATCCCGGGCACGCGGTCGGCGCGTACTCGACGGGGTCTTCCGCGGGTGGCGCCGTCCCGTCGGGAACGACGACGGGTGAGGCAGTGTAGGCGTAGCCGAGAACGAGTCCGAGCGAGTGGAATTCGCTCTTCTTCACGGCGAGGGCCTCCGCGGTGCGGTGGCGCGCATCGTCCGCGTCCGGGCCGTCCTGGCCGATCAGGGCGGTGGAGAAGTGGTGCGCCAGAGCCTTTTCCTGCGCTCCGGCTTCGGCGATGGTGCGGGCGGCAACGGGCCTGCGTTCGGCCTCGTAGCTGTCGAGCAGCCGCGGCCCGGCCCAGCCGTGCAGCGTCGCCGCGATCTTCCAGGCGATATTGACGGCGTCACCGATGCACGTGTTGTACCCGTGCCCGCCCCACGGCGGATTGAGATGCGCGGCGTCCCCGACGAGGAACATCGACCCCTTGCGGTATCTGTCGGACAACAGCATTCGCGCGACCCACGGGTCGGTAGCGACGATCTCGACGGGTACGGGCTCGCCGATCAGGCTGTGCACGAGCGCGGTGGCGTCGGCCTCTTCGTCACGGACGTCGACGCCCTGCACGATCGCCCACCAGGTGTCCTGGAGGTCGAGGCGACCGACGATTCCCGCCGCCCCGGGCGCCATCACCCAGTGGTGGACGGCGTTCTCGAACCGCACCCGTTCGGCCAGGCCGGGCGCCCGGAACAAGATGCTGAGATTGGGGCGCTCGCCGGACGTGCCCTCGAACCGGGCGCCGATCGCCTCCCGCACGACACTTGCGCCTCCGTCGCACCCGAGGACGTAGTCGGCCACGACGGTCCGGGTCCGTCCCCGTTCCTCCACGGCGGCACGGACGGTGCCGTCGGGCAGTTCCTCGAGCGAGGTGACGCGGGCGCCGAGGTTCAGGGCGGCGAACTCACTGCGCCGCACCGCCTCCCGCAGCACGGTTTCCACCACGGGTTGCGGTGCCTGCTGACCGCGTTCGGGCGCGAGGGTCGGCGTCGCGACGTCGAGCTGGAAACCGTTTTCGAACCGGGTGATCTCGTGGCCCAGCAGAGTCGAGCAGAACACGATGTCCTGCGCCCATTCGACGGGCAGTGGTGATGCGGCGCGCACTTCGTCGGCCAGTCCCCACCGTCGCAGGTGCGTCATGGTCCGGGCATTGGTGGTCTTGGCGCGGGGGCGTTCGGCATCGACGTCGATCCTCGGTTCGACGACCAGGCTCGACACCCCGTGGTGGGCAAGTTCGAGGGCGGCCGCCAGCCCGGACGGCCCGCCGCCGGCGATCAGTACCGGTGTCCGGTCGGCACCGGAGGCGACGTCGGTCATGCGCCCTTCCTTCCGCTGGCGTCGACGATCGGGGTCCGCAGGACGCCGAGCTTGTCGATCTCCACCTCGACGATATCGCCGGGCCCGAGCAACCACGGTGGGTTCCGCACGTAGCCGACGCCTTCCGGGGTGCCGGTGGCGATGATGTCGCCGGGGTGCAGGGTGAACGTCTCGCTGATGAGGGCGATGATCTCGCCGACCGAGAAGATCAGGTCGCGGGTGTTGCCGTCCTGCACGACCGTTCCATTGACGCGGGTCTGCACTCGCAGACCGTCGGACAGGTCGCCGACCTCGACCGCGGGGACGAGCGGCCCGAGCGGTCCGGATCGGTCGCCGTTCTTGCCGAGCGTCCACTGCGCGGTCAGCTTCTGAGCCGTGCGGGCGGTGAGGTCGTTGAAGCAGGCGTAGCCGAGCACGCCGGCCTGCCCGGTGGCCGCGTCGACGCTTTCGAGCCGGGTGCCGATGAACGCGGCCACCTCGCCCTCCCAGTCGAGGCCCGCCTCGTTCGCGGGCACCGGCGTCGGGGCTCCGTCAACGCTCAGCGACGGAGTCCACCGCCCGAACAGCGTCGGGTAGGGCGGCGGGGTGAAACCGCCCTCGGCGGCGTGGGCCTTGTAGTTGAGACCGACGCAGATGACGCGGGCGGAGTCGGGCACCGGGGGCACCACGCTCACGAGCGTGACGTCGATCTCGGGCGACTCGAGGTGCTCGGCCCGGGTGAGCCAGCCGGCGGCGTCGCTCCAGAATTCGTCGAGGGAGGCGAGCGGCCGGACGAAGCCGTCCCGGAGGACACCCACGGTCACGGCGTCCTGATCCTTCTTGCGATAGCCGACAATCTTCATCTATTTCATCCTTTTCGGTCCGCCACGCTTCGGTGGCGAGTTCTAGCGGGAAATTTCGGTGCTGCGCGCGGTGGCCGTGTCGAGACGGCTGTCCGATTCGGCAGGGGTGCGGGGTCGTCTGGGGAGGGCCGACATCACGACTCCGCCGATCAGCGCGGGCACGGCGAACGCCAGCGAGCTGACGATGACGGCTCCGCCGCCCGCGACGAAGACCGCGCCGTAGGTGGGGCCCGCGATCGCGCCTGCCCGTCCGATTCCGAGCGCCCATCCGAGTCCGGTTGCCCGGAACCGGGCCGGGTAGAACGTCGCGATGTGATCGTTGAGCATGTTCTGGGTGCCGAGGCCGCCGAATCCGGCCAGCGCCACCAGCAGCATCAGGACCACGGTCGGTGGGTGCGTTCCCAGGAGCGCGAGAGAGACTGCCGCCGTACCGAATCCGGACAGCACCAGCGGTTTGGGCCCGAAACGTTCGGCCAGCACGGAGGCGAGCAGCGTCCCGACGATGGCGCCGGCGCTGTAGACGAGCAGGAACGTCACGGCCGACCCGATGGGGTAGCCGGCGTTGCGCATGATCTGCGGCAACCAGGTGGTGACGCCGAACATCGTGAGCATGCTGCAGATCGCGACGAACCAGATTCCGACCGTGGCCCCCGCCATCCCGTCTCCGAACAGTTTGGCGACCGGCGACTTCGATGCTCGGTCGTCGGTGGGACGCTCGACGGCGAACGCCCGCGACTCCGGAAGAAGGAAGAATGCCAACGGCAGCAACGTGATCAGCGGAACCGCGCCGAGAGCGTAAACCGGGCGGAAGCCGAACTCTTCGAGCAGCAGCAGGGACGCCGTCGACGCGAGGACGCCGCCGAACGCCGGTCCGGTGAGCACCATCCCGAGAATCCGGGAACGGTAGGCCGGGGACGCGAACTCCGCCGCCATCGCGATGGCGGTGGGCATCAGTCCACCGATGCCCAGACCGGCGACCATGCGGGTCGCGGCGAAGACCTCGAACGACGGGGCGACCGCCGTGACCAGGGTTGCCGTCGAGAACAGCGTCAGGCAGGCGAGGAACAACCGGCGGCGGCCCAGGATGTCGGTGAGCGTGCCTGCGGTCAGCGATCCGACGAGAACGCCGACCAGGGCGGCACTGCCCACGGTGCCGGCCGCTCCCGCCGTGACGAACCACGGGGCGTGCCCGATCAGGGCGGGGAGCGTGGCGCCGTAGACGAACAGGTCGTAGCCGTCGCTCAGGAGGGCAGCCCAGCAGAGGACGGGCACGAGCACTCTGCCGCGGCCGCCGGGCGAGGACGTGGAGAAATTCATGTTGGAACACTCCTGGTCAGTGAGGGGAGGATCGACTCCTCCATAAACGGTTATAACCGTTATGTGTGATGGTAGCCACAGACCGGTGCCCTCTGTCAAGAACTGCGTTCGAGAAAGGTCGGCGAGAAGTACTTGCTCAGTGCGCGTGCGCGCGGGCGGCATCACGGGCGCGGGCCGGGTCGCCGGACTCGATGGCATCGACCAGCGCGCGGTGCACGTCGATCCGTCGAGCGAAGTACTCGCTGTTGGTGGCGCTGCGTTCGCGGCTCGCGCGGGTCGCGTGCTGCTCCACGTAGGTTTCGAGACTGAGATACGTCTCGCGCAACACATGATTCGGGCCGATCGCCACGATCCGGCGGTGCAGATCCCACACGGTGCGGATGAAGGCCTCGGGGTCGCCCGCCGACGCCTCCATGACGGTCATCGTTCGCCGCAGGTCGGCGACATCGGACTCGGTCCGGTGCCGGGCAGCCAACTCCGTCACGAGGGGTTCCAGTTCCTCGCGCACGGCGATGGCGTCGGCGACTCCCGCGGCGTCGCCCTCGACCGTCAGCAGGGTGCGGCCGAGCCGCACCACCGAGGACGGCTCGGCGACGAACAGGCCGCCGCCGGGCCCGGGGCGCACGGTGATGACTCCACGGTCCTGCAGGAGCCGGACGGCCTCGATGACCGTTCCGCGGGCCATCCCCGACTCCTCCTGGAGTTCCTTGCGGGTGCCCACCCGGTCACCGGGCGCGAGTTCACCCGCGGCGATACGGTCCTGGATGTGGGCGACCAGGGACTCGGCCCGGGTGACGGTGCTCTGGATCGCCATGGCGCAAGTGTAGAGCTCAGCCCGTCCGGCGGTGTGTGCGCCGGGCCGGTCTCACCTGCCGCCGCCGCGGGCCGGTGGCGGTCCGACGACCTCGAGGTCCAGCTCGGCACGCGCCCGCGCGAACCCCTCGGCCGGGAACTGCATGTCGCCACCCTCGGTGTGCACGTGCGCGTCCGTCGGGGTGTTCATGTACTCGAAGAACTTCTCGAACACCCCGGTGGTCAGCAGGCCGAGCATCTGCGTGTCGTGGCTGTCGAACGCGAAACTGTGGATCGTCCCGGCCGGAGCGTGGAGGAAATCGCCCTTGGTCAACATGATCTCCCGGCCGTTGGCGTGCAGGAGGATCCGTCCCTCGATGCAGACGAAGTTCTCGGTGTGCTCGCGATGGAAGTGCCGGGGAATGTACGCACTCTTGCCGCCCATCGTGTGCATCGCGAAATACGTTCCGCCGGTGTTCCGGGGCCGCGTGAGATAGGTGTTCAGCTGGTCGAGGCTCGCCCAGCGGTCGCCTTCGCCGGCCTGCAGCACGTACGGCGACTCCCCTGCCGGGAGCACCGTGCCCGTCACCGCGGGTAGATCCTTCTTCTCGAGGTCGTGGAACCGGATGCCGTAGCGGTCCGCGAGTTCGGACTGTCTCGCGTCCGACATCGGCGCCGCCGCGGCGTCGAAGACGTGCGACTGGGTGGCGTGACCGGTGGCCTGCGACCACCGGTGTGCGTCGCCGACGGTGAGCCAGCTCAGGAACCGGGTCCGGTGCGCGAGCATGCGGTACGCGTACGGCGTCCCGGCCGGGACGGTGACCGAGTCGCCCGGCACGAGCAGGTGCGATTCGCCCGGCAACCACACCTGCAGCCGTCCGTCGGTGACGTACAGGAAGCGGTGCTCTCGATCGTGGGCGAGGAACGGGGTCTCGGTTCCCTTGCCGCCGTACACATATGCGGCACCGAATTGCCCGCCGGTGTCTTCCGGGCGGGCGATGACGGTGATCAGTTGCCCGCCGAGTTCGTGGCGCTCGCCTTCACCGGCGGCCATGGCGTAGGGCACGCACCGCCCGGGGAGGGTGTCGAGTTGCGGAGCGGCGGTGTGGACGTCGTCCAGAGCGGGGATGTCGAAGATGGTCATGCGTGTGTACCTGATTTCAGAGTGTGCGAGAAGAACGCCTCGACCGCCGCGAACGACGCAGTGGGGTACCGCTCGGTGAAGGCACGCCCGAAGTCGCTCACTGCGTGGGTCGAGGCCGGCGCGTGCGGATCTCGCTCGAGATGCCCTTGGTCGAGGGTCTGGTCGGGACCGAGTTCGAGGACGTGGCCGGGGTTGAAGAACCCGTGCCCGAAACCCTCGATCAGATAGAGAACGGCGTCGTTGCCGTTGGCGACGAGCGCGTCGTACAACGCCACGCTCTGCGTGGACGGCACCAGATTGTCGCCGAGCCCGTGCATGATCAGAAACGGCGGCGCTCCGGACGTCACATGCAGTGCGGGGCTGGCGGATCTTGCCGCGTCCAACCGGTCGCGGATCGCGCCGCCGAGCAGCGACGCCTCCGGGGACTGGTCCTCGGCCGGTGCCCGCTGCGCGGAGAGGTCGACGAGACCGGGCAGGTCGGCGGGGCCGTAGCCGTCGACGACGGCCTGCACCGCACTGTCGACGGTCACGGGATCTTCCCCGGGCAATCGTGTTGTGGCCGAATGCACTCCGGCCAGCGCGGCGAGGTGCCCGCCGGCCGAAGAGCCCCACACACCGATCCGGTCGGGGTCGATGCCGTGGCCGTCGGCGTTGGCGCGCAGCCAGCGCACCGCCCGCCGGACGTCGAAGATCTGGCCGGGGTGGCAGGTGCCGGGCGCAAGCCGGTAGTCGATGCTGACCATGACGTAGCCGTGTCCTGCGAAGTGCTGCACCAGATCCGGGCATGCAGTGCGGTCTTGAAGCCGCCAACCTCCACCGTGAAGCCACACGATCGCAGGCAAGGGATGCGCTGCCTCGGCGGGGCGTACGAGATCGAGTAACAGATCGGGGGCGTACTCGACGGTGGATCGGCGGACGACGGTCGAAGCCGTGTCCAAGGGACTGAACTCCTTCGGATGCAGGACCCGGGCCTGGGTCGCCGCTCGCGCGGTTGTAAGGCCCTTCCTTAGATCACTGCTGCCGGGCACTGTAGCAGCTTCCGCAACCCGAACGGAAGCAGCCGCGGCGGCGCTACCCGGCGATCTGCGCGTGCATCTCCCACACGATGATCTCGGCGCCGGTGTCGGTGGTCATCTGCTGTCCACCGCCACCGCTCAGCCGGACGGCGTCCCCTTCGGCCAGGATGCCGACACCCTCCAGAGAGGCTTCGCCGCGCGCGACGAAGACGTGGAGGAACGGGGCATCGGGCAGGGTGATGGGCGCCTGGCCGGGCTGCAGCCGTGCGACGTGCATCGCGGCGTACTTGTTCTTGATGCGGATCGCCGAGTGGTCGGCGTGGCCCGGCATGCCGGACGCAACGGGGACCAGTCCGCCGGTGAGCAACTCGTGGTCGATTTCGAGTTGCTCGTAGCCCGGGGTGATCCCGGCTTCGTCGGGGACGACCCACATCTGGATGAAGTGGACCGGATCGCGGTGTTCGTCGGCGTCTCCCTGCAGTCGCCACGAGTCGTTCTTCTCCGAGTGCAGGATTCCGGTTCCCGCGCTCATGCGCTGGGCGAGTCCGGGGTAGATGACGCCGGAGTGGCCCATCGAATCCTGGTGTACCAGCGAACCCTGGAGCACCCAGGTGACGATCTCCATGTCCTGGTGCGGGTGGGTGTCGAAACCCTGTCCGGGGTCGACGATGTCGTCGTTGTTGACCATGAGCACACCATGGTGGGTGTTAGCTGGGTCGTAGTGGTTGCTGAACGAGAAGGAATGCTTGGAATCGAGCCAGCCCACGTTCGTCTTGAAGCGGTCGTCGGCGCGGCGGACGTCGAGACGGGGTGGGGTCAGGGCGGCAGTCATGAGTGAATCCTTTCCAGAATTTTCACAGCAGGGTTTTCACAGAACGTGTGAGCCGTACATTTCGCCGAGCGGGTCGGCGATGAGTTCGAGGCGGGCACCGTCGGGGTCGCGGAAGTACAGCGACACCTCACTGTGTTCGATGAGTTCGACGCCGGCGTCGACCAGTTTCGTGCGCAGGTGATTCCACCGGTCGGGTTCGACGCTGATCGCGATGTGATGGAGTCCGCCGAGCACTTCCTGGTACGGCCCGATGTCGAGGCCCGGGAAGTCGAAGAAGGCGAGCAGGTTGCTGTTGCCGATGTCGAAGAAGAAGTGCGAAGACCCGGGGTAGTCGCGATTCTCGATCAGTTCGGTCAGCGGGAACTCGAGGAGATCCTGATAGAACCGGACGGTGCGCTCGACGTCGCTGCTGATCAGCGCGGTGTGGTGGAGTCCGCGGGCCGAGGATGCGGGCCGCGACGACACGGGCTTCAGGTGCTCGGCGCGGATCCGGTCGCGTTGCGCCGCGAACCTCTGGGAGCGCTCCTGCTCGTCTGTGGTGCTCATTGCCCGAACCCCTCTCCGCGAAACGCCGATGATTGCGCTTTCAACTATCACCACAGTACACCAAGTAGTTGCGCTGTCAACTACTTGGGATATGCTGGTCCCGTGGAACCGACCAGATGGCTCAGCGCCGAGGAACAGAACACGTGGCGCGCCTACCTGGACGCCACCCGACTGCTCCTGCAGGCACTCGATCGGCAGCTCACCCGCGACGCCGGCATCTCCTTCACCGACTTCGAACTTCTCGTCGTGCTGTCGGAAGCGCCGCAGCGGCAACTGCGGATGCGCGAACTCGCCGACGCCGTCACCACGACCCGCAGTGGCGTGACCCGGGCGATCAACCGGCTGGTCGAGGCGGGCTGGGTGCGCCGGGTGGAATGCGAGGACGACAAGCGGGGAATGCTCGCCGAGTTGACCGACGCCGGCGCCGAGAAACTCGCCGCCGCCAGCCCCGGACACGTGGCAGAGGTGCGTCGGAACATGTTCGACCTGCTCAGCCCCCGGGACGTCGTCATCCTCGGGCACGACTTCGGCGAAATGCGCGCCCACCTGCTGGAAAACCCCTGATCCACCCACCGGAAAGGCTGGTCATGAGCAGCACCTCAGCGCAGAACGACTACGTCCACATCGACAAGCAGAGCCCGGCCGTCTATCAGGCGCAGATCGGCGTCGCCAAGGCCATCCGTCACGCGACCACCGAGGCCGGGATGGACCGGCGGTTCGTCGAGTTGATCAACGTGCGCGTCTCCCAGATCAACCGCTGCGCATACTGCCTGGACGTACACGTCGCCGCAGCGCTCGCGGCGGGCGAGACCCAGCAGCGCCTCGCGGTCCTACCTGCCTGGCGGGAGACGGCACTGTTCTCCGAACGCGAGGTCGCGGCTCTCACGCTGGCCGAGTCGATCACCACCCTCCCGGACGCACACAGTCAGGACGCCGACTACGCCTTCGCGCGGCGGTATCTGTCCGAGCAGGAGATCTCCACGGTGAGCTGGATCGCCGTCACGATGAACGCCTTCAACCGGATCTCCATCGTCAGCCGCCACCAGGTCCAGCCGAAGCCGTAACCGCACTTCACCCACCTTTCACAGATTTTAGTTGACATTGCAACGACTTCTCTCTAACTTAGTAGTTGCAGATTCAATTACCTCGATTCGAGTGCCCCGTTCACCGTCAAGGAGTTTTCATGACCACCGCCACCGCCACCCTCCCCAACCTCACCGCCGGAACCTGGACCATCGACACCGTCCACTCCACCGTCGGCTTCTCCGTCCGCCACCTCATGGTCAGCAAGGTCCGCGGCACCTTCAACGACTTCGCAGGCGCGATCACCGTCGCCGAGGACGGCACCACCGCCGTCACCGCCGAAATCCAGGTCGCGTCCATCGACACCAAGAACACCGACCGCGACGCCCACATCAAGTCCGCCGACTTCTTCGACGCCGAGCAGTACCCCACCGCCACCTTCACCTCCACCGCCGTCCGCGCCAAGGGCGACGACTACGTGATCGAGGGTGACTTCACCCTCCACGGCGTCACCCGGCAGGTCGAGCTCGCCCTCGAGTTCAACGGCGTCAACCCCGGCATGGGCAACGGACCGGTCGCCGGCTTCGAAGCCACCACCGTCCTCAACCGCAAGGACTTCGGCATCACCATCGACATGCCCCTCGAAGGCGGCGGCGCCGTCGTCGGCGACAAGATCACCATCACCCTCGAGATCGAGGCCGCCCTGCAGGCCTGACCCACCAGCACCACCCGCGCCCCGTCGTCCACCCGGACGACGGGGCGCGGTCGTCGTGAACACGACGCAACACTTTCGATCCACGTGATCCAGGTCATTGTGATCTTGGGCCGCCTCGAGTGACCCTGGCCCCTTCGATGTCGGAGCCCGTTCGATGTCGGCGACCGCGAAACGAAGGTGACCACATGGGTAGCGACTCCGAACTCTCGTTCGCTCTCGACCTCACGCTGGACGAAGCGCGGCGGCGCAGCGCTGTCCTCGAAGCGATCGGCGAGGACTGGGACCCTGTCGCCGTGCTGGCGGAGGAAGAGCGGGCGTACGACATGCTGTACTCCGGGCTCGACCCCGAGCAGCAGCGCATCTACGACGAACTGGTGCAGGCGGGTGTGCTCCCGGATCGGACGGTGGGCCGTGTTGCCGATTGATCCCACCGCGGACTTCTCCCGTCGCGCCTGGTTGCCGTGCCCGGGCTGCGACCACGGCTCGACCTGCGGCGACTGCGGGTCCGGCCGCAACTGCGACCGGCACTGGCAGTACCTGCTGAGCAGTCAGGGAACCCACGTGCACCTGCAGTGCCCCGATTGCACGCACGTGTGGAGCATCGACACCCGCCACGGGCGGCCGCGGCGGGGCCGGAAGGCCGCGTAGGCACGGTCCGATCGGCTGGTTCAGCCGCGGCTCCGCGGCCGGTCGGCGAGCAGTTGGGTGAGCCGGTGCGCCTCGCGGAGGAGGAATTCTCCCAGCTCGCGGCGTCGTTCCTCACGGAACCGGCTCTCCACGCCGGTGATGCTCAGCGCCCAGGCCGGTGATCCCTGGGTGTCGAAGACGGCGGCGCCCATCCCCCAACTGCCCTCGACGAGCAGTCCGGGGTTGACGGTGTAGCCGTTGAGGCGGGTCTCCGCGATGCGCTCGGCGATCTTCTCCCGGCTGTGCTGCAGCCCCCATTCGCCGGTGACGTCGGCGCGCGCCAGGTACTCGTCGATCTCGCGGTCCGGCAGGTGCGACAGGATGACCATCCCCGCCGTCGCCACCCCCAGCGGAAATCGGATTCCGATGTGCAGTACGTGCGAGCGCAGCGGGAAACTGCCCTCCTCGCTCGCAATGCAGACCGTCTCGTCGCCGCGGCGAGCGGACAGGAACACGCTTTCGCCGGTCTCGCGAGCGAGATCGCGGAGGATGTCGCGGGAGCGATCCGTGATGTCGTACCGGCTGGCGGCGAGCGAGCCGAGCAGATACAGCTCGGGTCCGAGCGACCATTTGCCCGACTTCAGGTCGCGGTCGACCAGCCCCTCCTCGGCCAGCGAGACGAGGAGGCGATGCACGGTGGGGCGGGCGAGACCCGTCTCCCGCGCCAGGGCGGACGTCGAGGATCCCGAGGATTCGAGGGCCGCGACGGCCCGCAGGATCGATCCCACCCGGTGGATGACCTGTGGCCGCTGCGCCTCGTTCATGACCGGAGTATACGTCCACTCAGTGAACGCTCTTGTCCACGACGTCCAGACCGCGAGCAACATGTCGGATCTCCTTGAAATGCATGAAGCGACCCCTTTTAGTGGAGCAAAGCCCGTCGCAGAGGACGTCCACTGGATGGACGAAATGTCGCGGGAAGGCGGTTTCGCCGGGTTCGGCGGCCAGAAGAAAGGATGCACATGGGATCGAGAGTGTTCGACACCCCGGAAGAAGCTGTCGCGGACGTGTCCGACGGCGCGACGATCGCCGTGGGCGGATTCGGCCTGTGCGGAATCCCCGACGCGCTGATCCGCGCGCTCGCCGACTCGGGTGTCGGGAACCTCGAGGTCTTCTCCAACAACTGCGGCGTGGACGACCACGGGCTCGGGATCCTGCTGGGCGCCCGCCAGATCAGCCGGGTCACCGCGTCGTACGTCGGCGAGAACAAGGAATTCGCCCGCCAGTACCTCTCCGGTGAGCTCGAGGTGGAACTCACCCCGCAGGGCACGCTCGCCGAACGCCTCCGGGCCGGCGGTGCGGGCATCCCCGCGTTCTTCACCCCCGCCGGTGTGGGCAGCCCGGTCGCCGACGGCGGCCTGCCGTGGCGCTACGCCGCCGACGGTTCCGTCGCGCTCGCGTCGCCCGCCAAGGAAACCCGGCAGTTCGGCGACAAGCGCTACGTCCTCGAACTCGGCATCACCGCCGACTTCGCCCTGGTCCACGCGCTGCGCGGCGACACCGCCGGCAACCTCGTCTTCGACAAGACGGCCCTGAACTTCAACCCCCTCGCGGCCATGGCCGGGAAGGTGACCATCGCGCAGGTCGAGGAACTCGTCCCCGCGGGCACCATCGATCCCGCCCAGGTGCACCTGCCCGGTGTCTTCGTTCAGCGCATCGTCGAGACCGGCCCCCAGAACAAGCGGATCGAGAAGCGGACAGTCAGCAGCACGGAAGGAGCCACTCGATGACCGGCACCAACGGATGGACACGTGACCAGATGGCCGCCCGCGCGGCCGCGGAGATGGTCGACGGCGAATACGTCAACCTCGGCATCGGACTGCCGACGCTGATCCCCGGATACCTCGGCACCGACGTCACCGTCACCCTGCATTCGGAGAACGGGATCCTCGGCACCGGCCCCTACCCCACCGACGACAACGTCGACCCCGACCTGATCAACGCGGGCAAGGAGACGGTCACCGTCAACGCCGGCGCCGCGTTCTTCGATTCGGCGCTGTCGTTCGGCATGATCCGCGGCGGCCACATCGACACCGCCGTCCTCGGTGGCATGCAGGTTTCCCGCACCGGCGACCTCGCCAACTGGATGGTTCCCGGCAAGATGGTCAAGGGCATGGGCGGCGCGATGGACCTCGTGCACGGGGCGAGCCGCGTCATCGTCCTCATGGAACACACCGACCGGGACGGCAACCCCAAGATCATCGACACCTGCACCCTGCCGCTGACCGGCCAGGGCGTCGTCAACCGCATCATCACCAACCTCGCCGTCATCGACGTGGTCGGCGACGGCACCCTCGCCCTGCGTGAGGTCGCCCCCGGTGTCACCGTCGACGACGTCGTCGCCGCCACCGGAACCCCCCTCGAGATCCGCGAATCCGCGCTCGTCTGACCGACATTCGACACGACACCAAGGACATACCCATGACTGCACGCACCAGGTCCGTCATCGTCGCCGGGGCCCGGACCCCCGTCGGCCGGCTGACGGGTTCACTCGCCACCCTCTCCGGATCCGACCTCGGCGGCATCGCCATCAAGGGCGCGCTCGACAAGGCCGGGGTGGCACCGGAACTGGTGGAGTACGTGATCATGGGGCAGGTCCTCACTGCCGGCGCCGGTCAGATCCCGGCCCGGCAGGCCGCGGTCGCCGCGGGCATCCCGATGTCGGTGCCCGCCGTGACCGTCAACAAGGTGTGCCTGTCCGGTCTCGACGCCATCGCGCTCGCCGACCAGCTGATCCGCGCCGGCGAGTTCGATGTCGTCGTCGCCGGTGGGCAGGAGTCGATGTCCCAGGCGCCGCACCTGCTCCCAGGTTCACGGGGCGGTTTCAAGTACGGCGACACCACCCTCGTCGACCACCTCGCCTACGACGGCCTCTACGACATCTTCACCGACCAGGCGATGGGCGCGCTCACCGAGACCCGGAACGCGAACACCGACAAGATCAGTCGCGAGGAGCAGGACGCCTTCGCCGCCGCGTCGCATCAGCGTGCCGCTGCCGCGTGGAAGAACGGCCTCTTCGACGACGAGGTCGTTCCCGTCACCATCCCGCAGCGCAGGGGTGAGCCGGTCGTCGTCACCGAGGACGAAGGCGTCCGCGCCGACACCACGGCCGAGTCGCTGTCGAAGCTGCGTCCCGCGTTCAGCAAGGACGGCACCGTCACCGCCGGGTCCGCGTCGCAGATCTCCGACGGCGCCGCGGCCGTCGTGGTGATGAGCAAGGCCAAGGCCGAGGAACTCGGGCTCGAATGGATCGCCGAGATCGGCGCCCACGGCGTCGTCGCCGGTCCGGATTCGACGCTCCAGCAGCAGCCCGCCAACGCCATCGACAAGGCCTGCGCCCGGGAGGGACTCGACGCTTCCGCCCTCGATCTCGTCGAGATCAACGAGGCCTTCGCCGCCGTCGGCATCGAGTCGACCCGGCAACTCGGAATCGACCCGTCGAAGGTCAACGTGAACGGCGGCGCCATCGCCATCGGGCATCCGCTCGGCGCGTCGGGTGCACGGGTCGTGCTGCACCTCGCGCTCGAGCTGAAGCGACGCGGTGGTGGAACCGGCGCAGCCGCGCTGTGCGGCGGCGGCGGACAGGGCGACGCCCTGATCCTCCACGTGCCGGGAGAATGACCCCCACTCTCGCCCAATAGGTTTCGCTCAGCGATTCACGATCGACCCGAGGCGAGCGCGGCGACGGCCGTCGCGAACATGGTCGACTTGATCGCACCGAGCGTGCCGGCGTCCTTCCCGCCGAGGGGCGAAATCAGGTCGACGGCAGCGTCGAGGACCGCGCCTTCGGGCGCGGTCCCGTCGACCAACCCACTGGCGTGCGCCTCGGTGCCGCCGTACCGGTGGCCGGTGGTCATGGCGGTGATCGCGGTCTGCGGTGTCAGCTTGGCCTGGATCAGCGCCGCCATGCCCGGGGTGAACGGAATGTGGATGTCGACCTCGGGGAAGCAGTAGAACCCACGGTCCGACCGCATCACCCGGTAGTCGTGGGCGATTCCCAGCATGGCGCCCGCACCGAACGCGTGCCCGTTGACCGCGGCCACCGTCGGCAGTGGGAGCGTCAGAATTCGGCTGAACAGGGCCTGCACGCGCCCGACGTACCAGTCCGCGCGGTCGCCGTTGGCCAGCAGCCAGTCCAGGTCGAGGCCGTTGGAGTAGAACTTTCCGGTGGCCGTGGTGACCAGGGCCTGCGCGCCCTGCTCGTGCACGTCGTCGAGGAGACCGTCGACGGTGTCGAGCCACTCGGGGGAGAAACGGTTCTCGTCTTCGCCGAGGTCGAGGACGGCAATCTTGTCGCGGTAGGTCAGGGTGGCGGTCATCAGGAACCTTTCGTGGTGCTGTCGTGACGTGTCCCCGGGGACGGGGGGTCGAGAGCGAGGACGGCCCGGACCGCCGCCTCCAGGCGCCGGCGCATGGCGTCGTCCGGTTTCCGCCGGGCACGGAGCAGCAGTCCGGTGGGGAGTCCGACGACGCACGCTTCGATCACCTCGACCGCGCGACCGTCCCTGCGCCCCCACAACGCCTGTGCCAACCGGACGAACAGTTCGACGAGCACGGAGTCGAGGCGCGCCAACTCGTCCGCAACGTCCTCGGGGACGTCGGATCCGAGCAGTTCGTCGCGCCGCACGGTGAGCAGGAGCCGCGACGACTGCGGGAACTTCTCGGCGAAGACGGCCGGGGTGTCGGCGGCCGCGACGACGGCGTCCACGGGACCCCGCTCCAGCGCGTGCTCGACCGATTCCTGTTGCAGGTCGAGAAAGCGGTGCGCCGCCCGCAACCATGCGCGTCCGACGAGCCCTCCGCGGGAGCCGAATGCGTGATATATGGCGCCGTTGGACATCTCCGTGGCGGCAGCGACCGCCCGCAGCGTCACCGCACTCGGCCCGCCGTCGACGGCCAGCCGTTCGGCGGTATCGAGCGCGGCGTCGAGGTCGTGGACGCGTGGCCTGGGCATACGGCGAACGATAACAGATCATGCGTTCTATTACTCGTCGGTAGGTAGCGGTTGCTCGAACTGCGAGAGCCACCTGACGATCAGCTAGCCGTTGTGCCTCGAGTCACAATGGGTTAGCTTTGTCCGGACATAAACACATTACGTGTTCTGCACATGGAATACGTCGAGGAGATGTTCATGGCCAGCGATCTCACCCGAACTACCGCCCAGCACCTGCCCGCCGACGCGCCTGGACGGCACTCGCACAGGCTCGGCGTCATCGCCGTCGTCGCCACCTTCGGCGGCCTGCTCTTCGGATACGACACCGGAGTCATCAACGGCGCACTCGAACCGCTCAAGGAAGACCTCCAGCTCACCTCGTTCACCGAGGGCCTGGTGGTGAGCATCCTGATCTTCGGCGCCGCGATCGGCGCCCTCATCGGCGGCCGGATGTCCGACCGGTACGGACGCCGGCACAACATCCTGGTGCTCGCCATCATCTTCATGATCGGCACCATCGGCTGCGTGCTGTCCCCCACGTGGGAGATCCTCGCGCTGTTCCGCTTCATCCTCGGCCTCGCCGTCGGCGGTGCCTCCGCGACGGTGCCCGTCTACCTCGCCGAGATCTCCCCCGTCGAACGGCGCGGCAGCGTGGTCTCCCGCAACGAAGTCATGATCGTGTGCGGGCAGTTCGCCGCATTCGTGATCAACGCCGTCATCTTCAACATCTGGGGTGAGCACGAGAGCGTCTGGCGCTTCATGCTCCTGATCGCCGTCGCTCCGGCCATCGTCCTGTTCGCCGGAATGCTGAGGATGCCGGAGAGTCCGCGCTGGCTGATGTCGCAGGATCGGCACGACGAAGCGCTTGCCGTGCTCCTCCAGGTCCGGTCCCCGGAGCGGGCACGTGCCGAACTGGCGGAGGTCCAGGCGCTCGCGGAGGAAGAGAAACTGGCGCAGACCGGCGGGCCCGCGGACCTGTCGGTGAAGTGGATCCGCCGCCTCATCTTCATCGGCGTCGGACTCGGCGTGTTCCAGCAGGCCACCGGCATCAACTCGGTGATGTACTACGGCACCCAGCTGCTCGGCGACGCCGGATTCTCCTCCAACGCAGCCATTGTCGCGAACACCCTCAACGGACTGTTCAGCGTGCTCGGCGTCCTCACCGGCATCGCCCTGATCAACCGGATCGACCGTCGCAAGATGCTCATCGGCGGTTTCGTGCTCACCACCACGTTCCACCTGCTCGTCGGCCTGTCGGCATTCCTGCTGCCCGACGGCACCGCGAAGGCCTACTTCATCCTCGTGTTCGTGGTTCTGTTCGTCTTCTCGATGCAGGGCACGATCGGCCCCCTGGTGTGGCTGATGCTGTCGGAGATCTTCCCGCTGAAGATCCGCAGCTTCGCCATCGGCATCTGCATCTTCATGCTGTGGATCGCGAATGCTATTGTCGCGCTTGTCTTCCCGCCGCTCGTGGCGGCACTGGGAATCGCGGCTACGTTCTTCATCTTCGCCGGCCTCGGCGTGCTGGCTCTCGTGTTCATCACCACCCAGGTCCCGGAAACCCGCGGCCGCTCCCTCGAGGAGCTCGAAGAGCAGTTCCGGCGCGAGTATTCGTGACCGCCGACGCACCGAGTCTCCTGAAAGGTTGATCCCATGACAGTGCTCGTAGCAGTGACCGATACCTCCGAAGGATCGCACGCCCTCCTCGCCGGCAAGAAGGAAGCCGCGATGCTGGACACCGATCTGCTGGTGGTGAACCTCTCCCTCACCGAACCCGAAGAGGTGCACACCCTCGCGGACGACGGAGTGACCGTCCTCGACCGGATCGGCCGCGGCGACCGCGATCCCGCGACCGCCGTGCTGGATCTGATCGACGACCGGCCCGACATCGAACGCCTCGTAATCGGGGTCAAACGCCGCAGCGCGGTCGGCAAGGCACTCCTCGGCAGCGTGAGCCAGCGGCTCATCCTGCAATCCCCGATCCCGGTTCTCGCCGTCAAAACACCTCAGTAGTACCTGTTTTCACGTTCCACCGCGGCGCCCGGCAGCAGGAAGGTCACCCCTTCCCGCCGCCGGGCGCCGCTGTCGAACGGCGAACACTGAGCGTCGGTGTGTGCAGGTGGATGCGCCGCGGCTGTGACGGTCGCTCCAGCCGCTGCAGCAGAAATTTCGCGGCCTGCGCACCGACCGCGAAATTGCCGTTGTTGACCGACGTCAGCGACAGGTGCCGGATCCGTGCGAGATACGTGTCGTCGTACCCGACGAGCGAGAGGTCGTCGGGGACTCTCAGGCCGCGGTCGTCGGCCGCCGACAACGCCCCGACGCAGGTGACGTCGTTGAACGCGAGGATCGCCGTCGGCCGGGTTTCGGCGTCGAGCACCCGCCCGGCCGCGACGTATCCGCTCTCCTCGGTCATGCCTGCGAACTGCACCGACGCGAGGTCGCCGCACCCGGCCTCGGTCATCGCCTCGGTGAACCCGTCCCGGCGCAGCGTGCCCACCACTCCGGGACCCTGCAGGTAGGCGATCCGCCGATGGCCGAGGTCCAGCAGATGCCGGGTGGCCAACCGGGCACCGGCGATGTCGTCGTCCGCCGCGATGTCGACGTTCGGCAGGCTCGGTTCGTGGGTTCCCGCGAGGACGACGGGAACGAGGGCGGCCGCCCGTTCGATCGCGGGGCCGGCATCGGTGGTGCCCACCACCACCAACCCGTCGATCCGCTGCGACAGCAGGGTCTCGACGGTATCCCGCCCCACGCGCTGATCCAGGTGGCTATCGGCCAGCACCGGCGCGATTCCGACGGCGTCGAGCGTCGTCGTCATCCCCTCGAGCAATTCCACGAACCAGGGATTGCGGAGGTCGTTCAACATCACCCCGACTGTGCCGCTGCGTGATTCGGACAGTCCGCGGGCAATGGTGTTCGTCCGGTAGTCGAGTTCCTTCATCGCCTGCGTGACCAACTCGCGGCGGGCGGCGCTGACATTCGCCTCGCCGCGGAGCACCCGGGACACCAGCGATTTCGACACCCCCGCCCGCGCGGCCACGTCGCGGATCGTCGGTGGGCGAAACGACGGTGCACCCGGGGCCACGTCCGCAGTCCCACCCTCGGCCGTGCCGCGATCTGATTCGTTCACGAGGGACAGCATATGGAGCCGGGGCCGTGTTACGCTCATCACAACTGGGACCGGTCCACGTTTGTCCCTTTCCGGAAGGAGCCGAGTTGAGCAAGCACGGAAGCCTGCGGCTGTCCGCGGGTATGGTCGGCGGCGGGCAGGGTGCCGACATCGGCAAGACCCACCGCTACGCCATGCGCCTGGACGACCGATACGACCTGCAGGCGGGGGTCTTCGGGCGGGACGCCGCGTCGTCGGCGCAGATCGCAGAGAGCCTCGGTGTTCCGGCCGAGCGCACCTACCGCGACTACCGGGAGATGGCCGAACGGGAATCCGCCCGCGAGGACGGCGTCGACGTGGTGGCCGTGACCACCCCCAACGACAGCCACTTCGACATCGCACGCACGTTCCTGGAGGCCGGCATCTCGGTGGTGTGTGAGAAGCCCCTCACCCGCGACTCGGAGTCGGCCGCGGAACTCGTCGCGATCGCCGAGTCGTCCGGCGCCATTCTGGCCGTTCCGCACTGCTATTCGGCGTACGCCATGGTCCGGCACGCGGCCCGGATGGTGCGCGACGGCGACCTCGGACGCATCCGGTTCGTGGCGGTGGAACACGCGTCCGGGTGGGCGGCGACACCCCTCGAACTCGGTGAACATCGGCAGGCGCGGTGGCGCACCGACCCCGACGTCGCGGGATTCCCCAGCGTCGTCGGCGATCTCGGCACCCACGCCTTCCAGCTGTTGCGTTTCGTCACCGGCCTCGAGGCGACCCGGGTGTCTGCCGAACTGGACACCCTCGTCCCCGGACGGCGGGTGTTCGACAACGCCACCGTGCGCCTCACCCTGTCCAACGGGGCACCCGCGACGCTGTGGGCGAGCATGGCTGCTACCGGCAACGAGCACGGCCTGCGCATCCGGGTCTTCGGTGACACCGCGAGCATCGAATGGCGGCACGAAGATCCGCAGCACCTGACGGTGCGAGACCTCGACGGCGGCACCACGATCCTCGCGCAGGGAATGCGCACACTGTCCGAGGACGCGGCCCGGCTCACCCGTCCCGGTCTGGGACACCCCGAGGGCTTCCTCGAGGCGTTCGCGAACTTTTACCGCGACCTCGCGGACGAACTCCGCGCCCGCCGCGACGGCGATCCCACCACCGTCCGCGATCTCTCCTTCCCCACCGGACGCGACGGGCTGATCGGCGTCCAGTTCGTCGAGGCGACGGCCGCCTCCGACGCCGCCGACTCGGCCTGGGTCGTTCCCGCTTTCGCACACGAAAAGGTCGGTATCTGACATGCAGCGATTCGCCCTCATCGGAGCCGGTTTCATCGGCGGAGTGCACGGCGCCAACCTCGCCGCGCACCCCGACGTCGACCTGGCCCTGGTCTTCGACATCGATCTCGCGCGCGCGACGGCCCTCGCCAAGCGGCACGGCAGCCGCGCGACCACCGATCTCGCGGAAGTCTTCGATCCCACGGCGATCGACGCCGTCTTCATCGCGTCGTCCACCGACACCCACGCCGAGCACCTCCGCACCGCGGCGACGGCGGGAATCCCGGCCCTGTGCGAGAAGCCCATCGATCTCGACCTCGCGCACGCCGTCGACGTCGTGCGCTTCGCCGACTCCCGGTCACTGCGGGCGATGGTCGATTTCAACCGCCGCTTCGACCGCGACTACGCCGAACTGCAGCGGGTGGTCGCGTCCGGCGAGATCGGCTCGGTCGAGCTGATCCAGATGACCAGCCGCGGCCCGGCGATGCCGCCCCTCGACTACATCGCCGTCTCGGGCGGGCAGATGCGCGACCAGACCGTCCACTTCTTCGACCTGGCGCGGTGGATCTCCGGGCTCGACCCCGACTCGGTGTTCGCGACCGGTTCCACGCTGGCCGAACCCCGCCTCGCCGAGTACGGCGACGTCGACACGTCGGCGGTGACGCTGCGTCTGCCCGGCGGCGCACTCGTCCAGATCGACTGCACCCGGCGGATCGGCTACGGCTACGACGAACGCATCGAGGTCCTCGGCTCCACGGGCATGGTCGAGGCTCGACGTCAGCGCGCCGGATCCGTCTCCCGGTACAGCGCGGGCCGCGTCGTCGACGACGGGATGCACGCGGGATGGTTCGAGAGGATCCGGGCCAGCTACCGCACCGCGCTCGACCACTTCGTCGACGCGCTGGAGAACGGCGCCCCCATCGGACCCACGCTGTCGGAGGCGTTGAAGGCGCAGGCGATCGCCGAGGCCGCGACCCGCTCGCTCACCAGCGGTCGCATGGAGACCATCGAGTACCCGGCCTGAACCGGGTCACACCGGGTCTCCGAGGACGACGACGTCGGCCCGGGCGCGGCCGGGCGCGACCAGCGCGGTGTTGCGTTCGTCGCTGCGCCGCACCCACTCTCGCGCCTCGTCGGGCGACTTGCCGAACCGGACGTGCCGCTCGACGAGTCGGGCGACGCGTTCGTCCCCGTCCGGGGCGAGGAACCACGCCTCGTCGAGCAGGCCACGCACCGCCGACCACGGTCCCTCGTCGAGGAGGAGGTAATTGCCCTCGGTGATCACCAGCGGAACGTCCGGCGGGACGGCGATCGACCCGGCGTACGACTCCTCGACCTCACGGTGGAACTGCGGGGCGTACACCGTCTCGCGGTCGGGGTCCCGCAGCCTGCGCAGCAGCGCCACGTACCCGGCGGCGTCGAAGGTGTCCGGTGCGCCCTTGCGTCCGGCCCGGCCGAGGCGGGCCAGTTCCGCACCCGCCAGGTGGAATCCGTCCATCGGCACGACCACCGCGGACGACCCCAACTCTGCCAGCACCGCCGCCGCCACCGTGCTCTTTCCCGAGCCCGGCGGTCCCGCGATGCCGAGAACGCGGCGTGTGCCCGGCACGGCCAGCGCCCGGGCGCGCGCGACGAGTTCCTCGAGTCGGTCCACGCCTTCTACGGTGTCACGTAGAACGTGCCGACGCTCGGTGTGCCGTACACGTCGTAGAGTCCCGGGAGATGAGCGGTCACGGTGACGAGGATCTGGCCGGGTCCGGTGGTGACCGCGTCCCGGCCGGGGGTCAGGTCGGTGATGACCCCGGAGGCCCCGGTCGAAAGGTTGATCCACTGGAATTCGTATCCGTAGCCGTCCGGGGTCGGATAGATCTGCCCGTGCCCGTGGTGGACGACGATGTTGTAGAACGCGCCGCCGCGGGTCAACGGCCAGCCGACCACCGTCCCGGGAACTTGGAGGGTGGTCACGCCGTCGAACTGTGGCGGCTCGGCGAACGCCGGCGCGGCGCCCCCGATCCATGCGCTCACCGCGAGCACCCCGATCATCAACCGTCGCACTACTCGACTCACGTCGATCCCTCCCCTGGTTCGGATTCCGCTGATATGTCCGATTCCGGGGACGATTCGTTACGGATCGAAATCGTCGGTCAGAAAACCGTTCCGACGTCCCGGGCGACCAGATGGTCCATCGCGCGTTCGGCCACCGCGGCGATGGTCATCGACGGGTTGCACGCGGCGGTGTTGCCGGGCATCAGGGCGCCGTCGAGCACGTACAGTCCGCGCTGGCCGAGCACCCGGCCTTCGAGATCGCAGACCGAGCCCATCGACGCCCCGCCGAGCGGGTGCCAGGTGGAGGGGAACAGTGCGTTGGTGTCCGTGAGGATGCTTGCCGGACCGGCGATCTGCCGCACCATCGGATCGATGGTGCCGTTCTGGATGACGGCGTCGCCCTCCTTGGGCCAGCGCAGCACTGCGTCGTCGGTGGCCGGGTCGTACACGAAACTCCCCCGCCCCTCGCTGACGCCGTAGCCGACCAGCATGGTGCTGCGTGCGTCGAACGACAGCGGAGGTATCGACGCCTGGATGACCGTGGCCGCGGCGGCGGGGTCATCCCAGTTCAGACTGCCGTAGACCACCGGACCGCCCTGCGGCACACCGAATTCTTGTTCGAGGCTCGTCCAGACGTAGATCCGGTCGGCGTTGGTGCCCCAGCCGCCCCCGAGTCCGTCGGGCAGGTCCGGAATTCGGCCCGTCGCCGCCGCGCGCACCAGCAATTTGGTGGTGTTCAGGCTGCCTGCCATCACCAGGGCATTCGTGGTGAGGATCTTGTTCTCGAGCACGGTGCCGGACGTGTCGATCCGGTCGACGTACACCGTCCAGCGGCCGTCCGCGGCCCGCTCGACGTCGGTGACCTGGTGCAGGGTTTCCACCGTCACGCGGCCGGTCGCCTCCGCGGCGGCGATGTACGTGACGTCGACCGAGTGCTTGCCGCCGTTGTTGACCCCGAGTGCGCCGTCGCCGTTGGTGTACGAGGGCTTCATCCGGCCGCGGAGTTCGTCGAGCGCGAAGTTCCAGTCGATCGGCATCGGGATCTTCGACACCGGGAGCCCCGCGCGCTGCGCGTTCTGCGCAAACACTCTCGCCGCCTGATAATTCGGGCTGTCGATCAACTCGTCGGGGGCGACGCTGAGCTGTAACATG
Organism: Rhodococcus pseudokoreensis; assembly: GCF_017068395.1. Lineage (NCBI taxonomy): Bacteria > Bacillati > Actinomycetota > Actinomycetes > Mycobacteriales > Nocardiaceae > Rhodococcus > Rhodococcus pseudokoreensis. Next base: position 4,047,434 of record NZ_CP070619.1, read on the forward strand.
CGCGCGACCCGCGGGTAGTGCACCCGGTCCATCGTGGCCCAGTCGAGAGCCTCGGGCAGGTGCGCGTTGAAGACGGCCTCGGCCGGTTGCAACGTCATCCCCTGGTAGACAAGGGAACCGCCGCCGACGCCCGCGGCGCACAGTGCGGTCATGTTGTCGCCGGGCACCGCCTCGAGAAGGCCGGTGTACGGCTCCAGCGCCACCGGCCTGCCGAACAGTTGCGGACTGGACCGGTACCAGAGGATCCGCTTGTCGGGGGCGGTCGCACGGGGGAAGGTCTCCGCGTCCGGCCCTGTCGGCCAGCGTATTCCGCGTTCGAGTACCAGAACGGGCACGCCCGCCTCCGCGAGCCGAAGCGCGGCGACGCCGCCACCGAATCCCGACCCGACGACGATGACCCGGTGGTCTTCGCGCGTGAGCGGAACGGTCGCGCGGCGGCCGGTCCCGGCCTGCGCGACAGTCGGACTCGCCAGCGCGAGGCCCGCGGCGGCGGCCCCGGCGAGAAAGGAACGGCGGTTGAGTGCAGGCACAGATTTCCCCCAGATCACAGACGGACTCACTCGGCGAGATGTCGATCGATCAGCGTGGAGCACTTCACTTGGGCGTGCTCAAACTAGACACCTCGAGCCAGATGTGTCAAGAAATACTGGGTCTGCGGTTACGCCGGCATCGCGGGCAGCAGCCAGCGGGTGAGAAACCGGCGCAGGTCGTCGTCGGCGTGGACGGCGTCGTCGTCGAAGAGGACCACCGACAACGCCAGCCGCAGCGCGATCTCCACGATGTCGTCCAGACTCGGCTCCACACCGGGGTCGCGCTCGGCGAGCGGCGCGAGCAGTTCGCGCGCTACGGGTTTCGCGCGAGACATCATGCCCGTGTCGAACACCGGGTTGCCCCGTTCCGCCTGGAGCAGGGCGGCCAGCACCGGATGCGTGCGCACCGCTTCCCGGCCCGCGACGATGAGTTCGACGACGTACTCGCAGGTGGTGTCGGTGGCGTCCAGCCTGGAGCGGATCCCGCCCAGCACCTCGACGGCGAGACCGGAGATCGCCTGCGAGACCAGTTCCTCGCGTGAGCCGAAGTTGGAGTACACGGTCTGGCGCGTGACGCCCGCACCGCCGGCCGCCGCCGCGATGGTGACCCCTTCGAAGCCGTCGCTCGCGATCAATTCGAGCGTGGCGTCCAAGATCTTCTTCCGCGACCGCATGCGCCCATTATCGAGCACGATTCCGATCGGCCCGGCCCCGGCTGCTCGGCGCCTCGGCAGGGTTGGTGGGTTCGGCGTCCACGTCGGGGGTGTGTTCCGACGGTGTTCTGCAACCAGCCAACCACGATGGTCGAGACCGGCGGCATCACCGTCACCCGCCGCGACAATCTGGCCGCCCACCCTGACGGCGACTTCACCCGGGGCGAGACCTCTCCCGCGCCCGCTACGACCTCGTCCCGAGCGGCTGGGTGGGGTCGACGCTGCTGATGCCGGCGGGTAGGTACTACGAGACCAAGGTGCTTGGCTACGCCCAGCTCGAACGGGCAGTGCGCTTGAGCACTGGAAAGCTGGTCAAGACCCCGAAGGATCAGCTGATGAACGAACCGGGTCTCGGTCGTGGTCGTGTAACCAACCTCAACGTCACTCGGCGCGCGCACGAGAACGATGAGGATCTCATCGCCAAGTTCAAGCAGTTCGTCGACATGAAGTGGGTGCGCCCCACCGACGTGGCGTAGGTACCTGAGCTGAGGCTGGTATGGGTTCCATGCCAGCCTCAGCTCCACCCAAACTTACCCAAGCGGCTTAATCGTCCTGTTGATCGCTTGGCCCATGTTGTAGATATTCGTGTTCAAGTTGCAGACAGGTGAGTCAACCGAGTCGGGTGGTAGGCGGATGGCAATCGCTTCCACCCCTCAACCTGCACATACCCGGGGCCGGCGACGCAGCGGGCACACTATAAGGGCTCTCAACTCGCGTTGGCGAGCCCACAGCGCAGCATTCTTAGAGGTCGCGAGCCTCGGTCGCCTTGTCGACCTTGTTTTGCATGGTTTCTTGCTTCAGGCGAGGATCCGACGATGCTTTCACCCGGGGTGCCCTGGCCTTCGGCTGCGGATCAGTGGCGGTGGGCTGAGGTGGCGCTGTCCCTCCCGGTGACGCTTCACTTTGATTCTTCGCCACGGCGCTCAGTCTCCTTCTGCTCGATGTACCGCTTAGCCCGCGCGACCGAGCCTTGGTCACCGTCGAGATTGCCGACCAGATTTGGGTCCGACCTCAGTCGCACCCTCGGTGCAGCCTTGGGCGCGCGTTCAACTTGGGTTGATTCACTCATTGCGCCTCCTCGGCTACGCGTCGATCTAGTAATTCAGAATAGCCCCGATGAAGAGGACCAGTACCGCAAGAGGAAGCAAGAGGGTAGCGCCCTGCAACAGCTGGCCCTTCCGTCGAACTCGACCTTCCTCCTCTTTGAACAAGTCCGCCAAAGTGGACAGTGTGTTGAACCTGGTCACCGCCGGGTCCTCCAACGCATACCCCTCGAGCAGTTCGACCGGGGAGAGCGTGTTGGCTGTGCCAGGAAAAATAACAGCCCCGGCCAATGCGCCCGCTAGGACCGCGAGAACGCCACCGACAATCCCCCAGCCATGCAGATGGTCGATGTCCCGGAACACAAGTCCGACAATGACACCGGCAAAACCGAGTAGCACCCCTCCTCGTTGGTCCATGCTGGTAACGCGTCGTTCCTGTGAATCGACGGTTCTTTCGATGTATCCCTCGATAAGCTCGAGCGAGGGATAGCTCCCAGGGTCACTGTAACCTTCGATGGGAGGCACCTCGGTGTGCACGGCGAGAGCGCTAGCTCGTGGAAATAGGCGAGTCCAGACCATCCAGATGGCCGCTACAACTCCACCGGTGACTACGACGACCGCCATGATGTCGATCAAGGCTGCTTGCTCGAGTAGATGCGTGAGGAGTTGCAGCGGATCCATCCAGCGATCATCACCTACGGAAGTCCATTGGTGGCCATTGTCGGCGCGTGTCGTGCCCGCACTTGGGCCCGAGCGCTTCCGTCAACTGCTTGCGCAGCACAGTTTTGCGCCTCATCGAGCACCGCCACCTGAGGCGTCTGCAGGCGATCACCGGAAGTCCCTTGTGGCCGGTCGAGGCAACCATGCAGACATCGGACCGGGCTTGAAATTGTGCAACAATAGTGCACGTCAGTACGGACCTGATCGACTCAGGAAGGGAAGATTTTCATGCCCCCGAACCGTGTTCGCAACGAGCGCTCGACACGATACATTCGATGTTGTTGTACAACATGACGGGTGAGGCTCCGATGATGACGATGCTCACTCCTCCCGGCGAGTCAGGTGACACACGATGGTGCTAGCTGCGGGCGCAGACCCGGACAACGAGGGCGGCCCCGATGCGGGCGCCAACCGGACGTTGCAGGCGTATCACGACCTGCGCGCCCTGATCCTCTCCGGTCACTACGAACCGGATTCCCGTCTCACCGAGTCTGGACTCACCACCCAACTCCAGGTCTCGCGCGGGACGATTCGCTCGGTGCTGGCGCGCCTCGCGCAGGAGGGCTATGTCACCACCGAGGCGAACCGGAGCGCGCGCACCCGGTCGTTCTCGGTGGACGAGGCGATCGAAATTCTCGAGACCCGCGCGGTCCTGGAGTCGGCGCTGGCAGCGAAGGCCGCCGAACGCGCCACCGAGGCGGACATCGCCGCGATGACCGAGACCTGTAAGCGCATGTGGGACTTGCAGGTACCGGGTGGGCGCGAGGAATACTGGAACCTCAACCGCAAGTTTCACGAACAGGTCAAGCAGGCGGCGCGGCAGGCCACGCTCACCAGGTTCGTCGACAGCCTGCTCTATCCGCTCGTCGTGCAGCAGTACCGCGACGCGGACCGCCGCGCGAACCCGCGCACCGACTCCGTCAGGGAGCACGAAGCCATCCTCGCGGCGATCGTCACGCACAACCCGGAGTCCGCCGCCGCGGCGATGCGGCATCACCTGTCGTCGGCCCGGCGAGCACTTCAGCTGAACTTCCCGACATCGGACGACCAGCTGGATCCGCGGAAGGGATGAACGGGGATTTCATGACCGATGTGATCATCGCCGGCGGCGGCCCGACCGGCATGATGCTGGCCGCCGAATTGCGGCTGCACGGTGTGGACGTGCTGGTGCTGGAGAAGGAGACCCAGCCGAACGATCAGGTCCGTTCACTCGGCCTGCACGTGCGGAGCATCGAGATCCTCGATCAGCGCGGGCTGCTCGAACGGTTCCTCGAGCACGGCAAGCAGTACCCGGGTGGCGGTCGCTTCGCCGGCATCGACAAACCGTGGCCCGAACATCCGGGCACCGCGCACGCCTACATCCTCGGCATCCCCCAGCCGGTCACCGACCGCCTGCTGGCCGAGCACGCCGCCGAACTCGGAGCCGACATCCGGCGCGGCAGCGAACTGGTAGGCCTGAGCCAGGACGCCGACGGAGTAACCGTTGACCTGGCTGAGACCCGGTTGCGTGCGCGCTACCTCGTCGGCTGCGACGGCGGCCGCAGCACCGTCCGCAAGCTGCTCGGCGTCGGATTCCCCGGCGAACCCGCGAAGGTCGAGTGGCTACGGGGCGAGATGGAGGTGACCACCCCGCCGGAGGAACTGGCCGCCATCGTGGCCGAGGTTCGCAAGACCCACAAGGGGTTCGGCGTCGGTCCCGCCGGGAACGGCCTGTACGGGGTCGTCGTCCCCGCCGAGAAGGTCACCGAGGACAGCACGGTCCCCCCGACGCTCGACGAGGTGAAGCGGCAGCTGCGCGCGTTCGCCGGCACCGACTTCGGTGTCCACTCACCACGCTGGCTCTCCCGCTTCGGCGACGCCACCCGTCAGGCCGAGCGCTACCGGGTCGGACGGGTGTTCCTGGCAGGCGACGCCGCGCACGTGCACCCGCCGCTGGGAGGTCAGGGCCTCAACCTCGGAATCCAGGACGCCTTCAACCTCGGGTGGAAACTGGCTGCAGAGATCAACGGCTGGGCGCCGGTCGATCTGCTGGACAGCTACCACTCCGAACGGCACCCCGTGGGCGCCGACGTCCTGAACAACACCCGCGCGCAGAGCGAGCTCATGTCCACCGAGCCGGGCCCCCAGGCCGTGCGCCGTCTGGTGACGGAGCTGATGGACTTCGAGGTCGTGAGCCGATATCTGATGGAGAAGATCACCGCCATCGGGGTCCGCTACGACTTCGGCGACGGAAATGAACTGCTCGGCAGGCGGCTGCGGGACATCGGTCTGGGGCGCGGGCGCCTGTACGAGCGGATGCACCGCGGCCGAGGACTTCTGCTCGACCGGACCGGCCGGCTCTCGGTCGACGGCTGGGCGGATCGGGTCGACTCCGTCGACGATGCCGGCGCCGAGGTGGGCGTGCCGGCCGTGTTGCTCCGACCGGACGGCCACGTGGCCTGGACCGGCGACGACCAGACGGGACTCGACAAGCAGCTGTCGCGGTGGTTCGGCGCTCCCGTCGGCTGAACACTGGCGGTGAGGACCTCCTCGATTCGTGAGGAGGTCCTCGGCCGACTCAGGACAACACGCCGGCCGCACGTTCCCACCCGGCACTCATGACCACAGCGCGACCGTCCATGCCGGGTCCAGGACGACGGTCACGTCGTCGCCCGGGTGAGCCCGCAGGTGCGCGTCGGCGTGCGCGCGGAGCGACACGTCCCCGACGGTGACGACCATCTCCTGGCGGTCGCCGAGATACTCGGTGGTCACGATGCGTCCCGGGAACCGGTTGGGGCCGTGGGTTTCCCGATCTTCGGGGATGATGCGGATGTTTTCGGGCCGGATGCACACGAACATTTCCTGGCCGGCGGCAGGCGGGGTGGGTGGCGTGGTGAAACGCTCACACCGCACCACTCCGACGGTCGTCTTGGCGTCGACGACGCGGTCGCCGGAGCCCGCCGGCCGGTCGAGCACGCCGGGGATGAGGTTGGCGCTGCCGACGAAGTCGGCCACGAACCGCGTCGCCGGCGAGTCGTAGATCTCGCTCGGGGACCCGATCTGTTCGACCCGGCCACGGTTCATGACCACGATCGTGTCGGACATGGCCAGGGCCTCACCCTGGTCGTGCGTCACGTAGATGGTGGTGACGCCGAACTTCTGCTGGAACGAGCGCAACTCGGCGCGCAGTTGTGAGCGCAGCTTCGCGTCCAGGTTGGACAGCGGCTCGTCGAGCAGCAGGACCTCCGGCTCGCACAGCAGCGCGCGGGCCAGCGCCAGGCGCTGCTGCTGACCGCCGCTGAGCTGGGTGGACCATCGGTCCGCGTACTCCGACAGGCCCACCTGTTCGAGCATCATCCGGACGCGACGCTCCCGCTCGGCGCGAGGGTACGTCTTCCGGCCGTACTGCAGGGGGAACGCGGCGTTGTCGAACACCTTCATGTGCGGCCAGATTCCGTAGGACTGCGGCACCATCGCGATCGGCCGGACGTCGGGAGAAACGTCGCGCCCCGCCGCGGCGGAGAAGACGGCCTGACCGTTCATCCAGATCTCGCCGCTGTCGGCGGTCTCCAGCCCGGCGAGGCAGCGGAGGGTGGTCGTCTTGCCGCACCCACTGGGCCCCAGCAGGGTGAAGAAGCTGTTCTGCGGCACGGAGAAGCTGACATCGTCGATGACGCGGGTCACCTCGCCGCTGTGCGGGCGGGTGAAGTGCTTCTGCAGGCCGGAGATCTGCACGGAATGGTCGGAACCAACGAGGTTTTTCATGTTCACGGCACCTCAGATGTGTTGTTGGAAGCCACGGCGGTTGACCCACCAGACGGAGACGGCGGACAGGGCGAGCAGGAGGACCGCGAGGGCACTGGCCTCGGGATAGTTCGCGCTTTCACCGATCATGTCCCACAGCAGCACCACGACGGTGCGGTTGTCGGAACTGGACAGCAGCAGCGCGATCGGAAGTTCGCCCAGCGAGTTGGCGAACACCCACAGCCACGTGCTCGACACCGCGGGAGCGACGAGCGGGAAGACCACCCGCCGCAGCACGACGGCGTTGGACGCACCGCTGACGCGTCCCACCTCTTCGAGTCCCTTGTCGAGTTGCAACAGTGCCGTCTGAATCATGCGTGATCCGCGCGGGATGTACCGGGTGGTGAACGCGATGATGATGATCCAGATCGTGCCGTAGATCGGGATGGGCAGGTACAGGTAGAGGAACAGCACCGCCATGCCGAGCACGACGCTGGGGATGGCGAAGACCAGGAAGGACAGATCGAACAGGCCCCTGCCGAGGCGCCCGGCGCGGGTCGAGGCCAGCGCCAGCCACAGGGCGAATCCGGCAGTCAGCGTCGCCGTGATCAGGCTGATCACCAGGGTGTTGACGACCGCGTGCGTCAGATTCGGGTTGGTGAAGATTGCGCCGTAGTTGGCGAGGCTGAGCGCACCCAGGTTGTCGAAGTTGATCGGCTGCAGGTACGGGGTCAGGCTCGTCCAGACCAGGGTCAGGATGGGCACGATGATCGCGACGAGAACGTAGAACGAGACGATGCCGGCAACCGGGATGCGCCACCGCCCCAGCCGCACCGGTGTGGACCGGTACCCCTTGCCTCCCACCACCTGGAATCGGTGGGACTCACGGGTCTGACGCCGGTAGACGGCGATCATCACGAGGGACAGCAGGACGAGCATGATGCCGTAGGCACTGGCCTGGCCGTAGTTGGCCAGACCCGACGGCGGCTGCAGGGACGCCTGGATGAGACTGCTGAACACGAAGATCTGGTCCGGCATTCCGAGGATGGCCGGGATCGCGAACTCCTCGAGCGCGATGACGACGAGCAGCATGCTTGCCGCGGAAATCCCCGGCATCGTCAGCGGCAGAACCACTTTGCGGGTTCGCGTCCACCAGCCGGCACCCGACGTGGCCGCGGCCTCCTCGAATTCGAGGTTGAGCCGGGCGAACGTCGGCGCGAGCATGATGTACATGCCCGGGACACCGAAGATGCCGGCCACCAGGATCATGCCCGGCAGCGAGTAGATGTCGATCGAGAGCCCGAAAACCCGCTCGATGACGATGGCGATCGGGCCGTTGGTGGGGTTGGCGGCCAGGACCCAGGCCACCGCCATGACCGTCGCAGGCACGGCCATGGGGGCCAGCGTGCTCGGTGCGAGGAAACGGCGACCCGGAATGTCGGTCCGCTCGAACAGGTAGGCCAGGCTGACGCTGACGACCAGCGCCAGTGACACGGTGCCGACCACGAAGACGAACGAATTGAGCGCAACGTCGACGAGGCGCTTCGAGGAGAAGACCGCTGTGAAGTTGGCGAGCGTGAACCCGGAAACCTGGAAGGGCAGCTTGGTCTCGCTGTCCTTGAGGCTGCTGAACAACAGCATGCCCAGGGGGAAGAGCATGAGATAGGCGACGATCCCGCCGATGGCGATGTTGACGCCGACCAGGACGCGGTCCCGGCGCTTGGGGTGGTGTACGTCGGCGGGCTGAGGGCGTACGTCGTCGGGTCGAGGGCGTACGCCGGTGGAGAGCTGGGTGCCGGACTGCATCGCTGAAGTCTCCAAGGGTGAGGGGATAGAGTCTGCCGCCCGTCACGGGCAGCGGTGCGGCGGTGGGAGCCGTCAGTTGACGTTGGTACCCAAGGCCTCTTCGACCTCGGGAAAGAAATCTGAGAACTGCTCGTACTGCGCGAGGTCGGTTTCGCCGAACCATTCGACGCCGGCGGCACACAGGGCGCCGATGACACGGTTCGTGGCGGCGTCGGTGCAGTCCGTGTTGGTGGGGATGGCCGAGTTGTACGTGTCGACCAGGGCGGACTGGCCCTCTTCGGAGGCGAGGAAGGCGGTGAGCAGGCGACCGGCCGCCGGGTGCGGGGCCCCGTCGGCCACGAACAGGTAGGACTTGTTGGCGTTCGTGGGGCCGACCGGTGCGACGGCGACCGGCGCGCCCTTCGCCTCGTCCTCGAGCACGAGGTTGATGAGGTCGGTGCCGACCGGTGTCTGACCGGACACGACGAGTGTGTGGGCCTGCGTCGTGTTCTCGGTGTAGTGGGGGTTCAGCTCGGCCAGCCGGGACGCGTAGTCGAGACCGGCGTCGGTGCTGAGGGCCGGGTCCTGGGCCCACACGGTCATGAAGGAGCCACGCGACTCGACGCTGAGTTTTCCGCCGTTCCATCGCGGATCCAGCAGGTCGTTCCAGCTCGCGGGCACATCATTCGGGGACAGGGCGTCGGTGTTGTAGGCCCAGACCTTCGGTACCGCCCACACGTAGACGAAGTCGTCGGCGAAGATCTGGTCGCTGGGCACCTCGTAGGATGCCCAGTCGACCTTCGCCGCCATGGACTGCGACGGCAGGACCGTGAGCCCACCTGCGTTGGACACGTCGAACGTCACCCGGTCGGCGGCCTGCTCCACATTGAGCTGGGTGACCAGATCCGGTGCCTTCTTGTTCGTGTACCGGACCTCGATCCCCGGGTATTTCTTCTCGAACGCGTCGATCGCCGGCTTCATCTGAGCCTCCGGCTTCGGCGCGAACCAGACGACCTCCCCTTCGGCCTTGGCCGCCTGGTACAGCTCGTCGAGGTTCTTGGTGTCCGGAACGGGCGGCGGACCGCCGCAGGCGGTCAGGACGACGGCGACTGCCATGACCGAGGCCATGCAGAGCCTGCGCCGAAAGCGCTTCATAGCGATCAACATTCCTTCGCGGCAGTGGTGACGGAGCTGCCCCGGGAGAGCCCGTACAGCCGGCCGGCGGTGCCGCCCGCGATCAGTTCCAGGTCGGATGTGTCGAGTGACGGCAGTTGCTCCCTGATGAGGTCGGCCAGCTCTGCCAGCGATCCGGCCGAGGCGGGGAAGTTCGAACCCCACATGACGTGGGCCGCGCCGAACTCCTCGATCAGCGTGCGGACCAGCGGTGCCGCGGATCCGCTCTCGCGCTGCGCGCGGAGTACGGCCGGCGGCGTGATCTTGATGAACACGCGGCCCGTCTCGCTGAGCTGGGGAACTCCGTCCGCGCTCGGGTACGGCGCGGAGTCCAGTTGCGGTCGGCCCGCGTGGTCGAGGATCGCGGTGAGTCCCGGGTACTGCTGGAGGAGCCCGGCGAGGATCGGAGCGTGCTGGGCGTGCATCTGGATGCAGACCGGCACCCGGCGGTCGGACAGGAACTGCCAGACCGGCGCCATGCGCTCGTCGTCGAGCCCGCGGCCGGGCGTCGGGACGGCGGTCGTCCCGTCCGCGGCCCGGATGCGGACCCCCGAGAAGCCGCGCTCGTCGATCCAGTGGTGGAGGTCGTCGACCACCTTCGGGGAGAGGAAGTCCACCGAGCACACCCCGCTGAGGCGGTCGGGGTGCCGTGTGAGCTGGTCGGCTACGTAGCTGTTGTCGAATCCGTACACCGTGGAGGCCTGGACGACGACCAGGTGGTCGACGTCGGCGGCGTCGGCGGCGCGCAGCAGGCCGTCGATGTCGGTGGGTCGTTCCTGGGACCAGGTGGACCGGTGGCCGCCGAGCGGATCTGCGGGGTAGGCATCGGTGTCGGGCGAAATGATGTGGGTGTGTGTGTCGACGCTGAACATCAGTACCTCACGACTGGTGGGTGGGGTGGCGGGCGGAAAGTGGCAGGCGGGCACGCTCAGGCGAGGTCGCCGAGGTGCCGGGTGAAGTCGTCGAGGAGTTCGGCCACCGTCACGGGTGTGCGGATGACGTTCTGCTGCAACGCGTAGTCGATCGCGATCTGCAGACCGGCGACGAGCTCGTCGGTCACTCCGAAGCGGAGGGCGCGCACGCGGGGACCGGGCTCGGTTTCGGCGGCCTTGCGCGCCTCGATCCGGTCTCCGAAAGCCTGGTAGAGCGCCGATACCGTGCGGGGCTCGGCCTCGAGGAGGTCCCGCCGGACGGTGAGCACGTGGTTGATCGGCACCGTCTTGTGCCGGGCGCCCCACGCCTCCTCGGCCTCCCGCCAGTTCGGGATGATCGGCACCAGCGGCCCCTGCGCCCCGTCGAGCGCCGGCGGACCGAGGACCGCCGCCACGACGTCGCCGCGCCCCAGCACGTCGAGCACCTTGCCCGTCGTGCGCTCGACGTTCGGCGGCTCGACGTAGCTGGCGACGTGTGGCTCCTCGGTGGTCACCCAGGTGACTTCTTTGGCGTCGACGCCGAACTCCTCGTGCAGGATTCCGCGCACCCACAGGCCGGTCGTCTGGCTGTAGGCCCGGACCGCGACCCGCTTGCCTGCCAGGTCCGCCGGGCTGATCTCGGCCGAACCGGGCCAGCGGGTCAGGGAGTGGTGGTGGAAGTCGCCGCTGAGCACCACCGGCAGCAGCGCGATCGGGGCGCCGGCCTCCCGGGCCTGCAGATAGGTGGCGATGGCCAATTCACTGAAGTCGTACCGGAGCTCACGCACCATGGGAGCGAACGCCTTGTAGATCGGATCCGCTGCCGCGAGCTCGACGGGATGCCCCTCGACGTTGAAGCCGGGTTCCGTGAGGAACGCCGTGTGCGGGTAGGACTTCGCCGCGATGGACAAGGTTGTGGACATGAATACAACTCCTCTGTTGCGTCCGAACCCGGGGAGTGCATGTGGTGTGCCTCCGAACCCGGGGAGTGCACTGGTGTCAGTGCGCCGATGCCGTCATTCGACCGATGAGTGAATATCGGTTTTGTCTTACGGTTTCGCTCAATTTACGCGGGAGTGACGCCCATTACAAGCCTTTGAGGCCCGGATCGTCTAACAACTTCGCGAAAGTCGGCGTGGAGCGGGCAGCGACGACTCCGGGTTCGCGTCCGGCGGCGCGACCACACTGGGAAAATCCACCCTCGATTCACGATTGTTCTACAAGATGAACCCGATCGAGCTGGGATTGACGGGCAATCCGATGCCAGGAAAACAAGTTCTTGCTGTTCGTCGCATCCCGCTGCTAGTCTGGCGACAGAAAGTTGTTAAACAATCCGAGAGCCGACCGGGGAGACTCGGATGATGCCAGAGCCATCTGGTGACCGGCCTGCTCGCTGCCGGCGAGGGCACGCCCTCCGACACCAGCTCGCTGATCGAGTCTCGCGAGTTTCCCCGAAGCGCCACAGTGGTCTGTGGTGGCTGTTCACGATCGCCAAGCGAGGACACAGTTGTGATAAAGATCGACGAAGCAATCGCCGTACCCGCACCACCGGGGCGGGTGTGGGAAGTCATTTCCGACCCCACCGAGGTGGTGTCGTGCATCAACGGTGCCGAACTCGGACAGTTCCACGACGACGGCTCGTTCGACGGCACGCTGGTCGTGAAATTCAGCGCGATCCGGGTGCGGTTCGGCGCCCGGATGTCGCTGGAGCTGGACGAGCCCGCCTGGGAGGGACGACTTTCGGCGCGTGGACGGGACGGGCAGGGCGCGACGCGGTTCACCGCGCACGCGAACTTCCGGATCACCGAGGACCACGCGGGCGGCGCACGGGTGCAGGTGACCGGAGAGGTAGCCCTCGCGGGCAAGCTCGCGTCGGTGATCGAAGCGGGCGCCGGCGCCGTGGTGTCCCGGATGACCAACGACTTCACAGACGAACTGGTGCGCCGGTGCGCCGGGGACACGGCGGTCGTGCCTGCACCGAGTCGGCCGACCGTGTGGGCCCGCGTGCGCGCCTGGTGGCTCAGGACCATTCACAAGCGACAGAGCGAGCAGAGCGGAGTGGCAAGTGGCAAGACTCAATAGTGTGATCGGTGCGCTGGAATCGGGACAGCACGCCTTCGCGGCGTTCGCTGCTCCCGAGCCGGCGGCAGCGCTGGACTTCGCGACCAGCGACTACGACGGTCTGGTGTTCGAGGCCGAGCACAAGCCCTGGGACGCAACGACGTTGCGGGACAGCCTGCAGTACCTGCTCAACCGGCGACGGATATTCGAATCGGGCACGCTCGCCCCGTCGCCCACCCCGCTGATCCGGATTCCCGTCAACGGCGCCGAACACGGCCAGTGGCATGCGAAGCAGGCACTCGATCTCGGAGCGTACGGAATCGTGTGGCCGCACATCAGCCGGGTCGAGGAGGCGCGCAACGCGGTCGCGGCCTGCCGGTACCCCCGTCTGCCGGGCGAGGAGCGGTACGACCCGCCGGGTCTGCGCGGCGACGCGCCTGCCGCCGCCGCACGTTACTGGGGCCTGTCGAACGACGAGTACTACGCGAAGGCCGACGTGTGGCCGCTCGCCCCGGACGGCGAGATCCTCGTCGTGATCCAGATCGAGGATCAACTGGGCATCGAGAACCTCCCGGCGATCCTCGAACAGGTGCCCGGAATCGGTCTCATCCTCATCGGCGAGGGCGATCTCAGCCAGGAACTGGGCGTGCCCCGCCAACTCGACCACCCGCTGATGGTCGAGGCCAGGAGCCGGATCGTGAAGATCTGTCACGACCACGACGTCGTGGTCGGCCATCCGCACGTGACCCCGGGCAACGTCGAGCAGGTGCTCGAAGAGGGCTACCGCTTCCTCATGTCCGCGCCGGTGCGCAGCTATCCCGGCCTGGAACTGGGCCGCAAACTCACCGGTCGCTCCTGACCCCGAACACTCACCTGGAGAAAAACCTTCATGATCATCGACTGTCACGGCCACTTCACCACCGCGCCACCGGCGCTCGGACAGTGGCGCGAGCGCCAGATCAAGGCGTTCGAGGATTCGGGCGCGCGCGTCTCACCCGAGACGCTGCACATCAGCGACGACGAGATCAGGACCGCAATCGAACAGGGGCAGCTGAAGCTCCAGATCGAACGCGGCACCGACCTCACGGTCTTCTCCCCCGGCGCGGGAAAGATGGCCCACCACTACGGCGACGAGCAGACCAGCCTGGTCTGGTCGCAGGTCAGCAACGACCTCATCGCCCGGGTGTGCGGCCTGTTCCCCGATCGTTTCGCCGCGGTGTGCCAGCTTCCGCAGTCGCCCGGCGACGCGCTGGCCTCGTCCATCCGGAACTCTGCCGCAGAACTCGAGCGCTGCGTCGAAGAACTCGGATTCGTCGGCTGTCTCCTCAACCCGGACCCCTCCGACGGGTACTGGCAGGCGCCGCCGCTGACCGACCGGATCTACTACCCGCTCTACGAGAAGATGGTGGAACTGGACGTGCCCGCGATGATTCACGTCGCGATGTCCCGTAACCCCGCGATCCAGGGCACCTGCGCGCACTACCTCAACGGCGACACCGCCGCCTTCATGCAGCTGTGCCAGTCGGACCTGTTCACCGACTTCCCGACGCTGCGGCTGATCCTGCCGCACGGCGGCGGCGCGGTGCCCTACCACTGGGGCCGCTACCGCGGGATGATGCAGGACCAGGGCAGGCCCCCTCTGGAGGAATCGTTGCTGCGCAACGTCTTCTTCGACACCTGCGTCTACCACAAGCGGGGCCTCGAACTGCTCACGGACATCATCCCCGCCGAGAACGTGCTCTTCGCCTCCGAGATGATCGGCGCCGTTCGCAGCGTCGACCCGGAGACCGGGCGCCGCTTCGACGACACCAAGGCGCTGCTGGACTCCATCGACTCCATCAGCGACGCCGACCGGCAGGCGATCTACGGCGGCAACGCGCTGAAGGTGTTCCCGCGCCTCGCAAGCCACGTCCGGAACCACCACAAGCAAGAAGAGGTCGCGCAGTGAAGGTCTACGAAGCGCTCGCAGCAGCGTTCGCCGCCGAGGGCACCACGGATGTGTTCGGCATGATGGGCGACGCCAACATGCACTGGATGAATGCCCTGGCCACCCGCGGGACGCGCCTGTACGAGGTGCGTCACGAGGGTGCGGGTCTGAGCATGGCGCACGGTTACGCCCGCGCATCCGGCCGGCCCGGCGTCGTGACGACGACGAGCGGGCCCGGTACCGCGCAGCTGGCCACGTCGATGATCGTGGCGAGCCGGGCGCGCATCCCGCTGGTCGCGTTCTGCGGGGAGACGCCGCTGGGTGACGAGGGCGCTGTGCAGTACCTCGACCAGCGTCGGTTCGCCGCCGCGATCGAGTGCGAGTTCCTCCAGGTGACCAAGGCCGAGTCGGCCGCAGAAGTGGTGCAGCGCGCCTTCTACCTGGCCCGCACCCAATCCCGGCCGGTGATGATCAGCGCCCCGTTCGACGTGCAGCTGCAGGAGTTCGAGGACGACATGCCGTACGTCCCGTCCACCGAGCTGCTCCGGGCCCCGAAGCTGCTACCGCACCCGGACCGGATCCAGCAGGCGTGCGAAATCATCGGGGCGAGCAAACGAGTCGTGATCGTCGCCGGCCGGGGCGCCCGCAACGCGGAAGCAGGCGAGCAGATCCTCGCGCTTCAGCGTCGCACCGGCGCCCTGCTCGCCACCACGCTGCAGGCCAAGAACTGGCTCAGCGGCGACACCGAGTACCACGTGGGGATCGCGGGACTGTTCGGCAGCAGGCTCGCGATGGAGCTGCTGCAGGAAGCCGACTGCGTGGTGTCGGTGGGCGCGAGCCTCAACCACTACACCATCGAGAGCGGATACCTGTTCCCCGAAGCCCGGTTCATCCAGATCGACACGGCGCCGCACCTGGTGATGGGAAACGGTCAGGTCGCCGACTGTTACATGCAGGCCGACGCAGTCACCGCCCTCGATGCCCTGTCGGGCGCGCTGGGGGTTCGCGGTATCGAGATGGAAGGCTTCCACACCCCCGAGGTGCACGGCCGGCTCACGGCCCCGCTGATCGACCCTGCCGACTACCGCAGTCAGCCGGGCCTTCTCGACCCGCGCGCGGCGATCTCGGTGCTGGACGCCGAACTTCCCGGCGAGATCGGGCTGGTGCTCGGCAGCGGACACCAGACGGACTTCGGCACCATGCTCTTCCAGCGGTCCCGCGAGATCACCTCGAACTACGGCATGTTCGGTGCCATCGGCCAGGCCCCGCTGCTGACCATCGGAACCGTCGTCGCCAACGGCGGCAAGCCGACGTTCGTGGTCGAAGGCGACGCGAGCTTCCTGATGCACCTGTCGGAGTTCGAGACCGCGTGCCGCTACGGGCTTCCGGTGCTCGTGGTCGTCATGAATGACGAAGGCCTCGGCGCGGAGTACCACAAGGCGAAGGCCAAGGGCCTCGACCCGGAGCTCGCCGTCATCCCCACCCCCGAACTCGGCACGGTCGGGAAGGCACTCGGCGGCGGCGGCGCCACCGTCCGCACGACCGACGAACTGCGCGCCGCGCTGGCCGAGTACGTCCGCGACCCCCGGCCCACCGTGATCGACGTGCGCATCACCCGCGACGTGCTCAGCGTGCCGTACCGGCGCATGCAGTACGGCGAGGACGTATGACCGCGCGGGGACTGTTCACGACCAACGAAACGAGGACTCGTCAATGAAAATCGTATTGGGCAGAGACGATCTCGCTGCCGTCGCCGTCGAGGGGGCCGCGGCCGCCGGTGCCACGGCCGAACGTGTCGACATCCGGCCCGTGCACAAGGCATCGCGCGGTTTCGTGAACGACGCGGCGGCGGACGTGTGCGAGCTGGCCGTGGTGACGCTGCTGCAGGCGGCCGCGTACGACAAGCCGGTGGCGCTGCTGCCGATCACCATGCTCGGCCGGTACCAGCATCAGACCCTGGTGACGCTGGGCGAACTGGGCGTCGAAGGTGTGCGGGGCCGGAGCGTCGGCGTGCGCTCGTGGAGCCAGACCACCGGGGTGTGGCTGCGCGGGTTCCTCAGCGAGCAGTACGGCCTCGATCTCTCCGACGTGAACTGGCACACGTACGAGGGCGGGCACGTCGACGGGGCCACCGACCCGGAGTGGGTCACGCGCGCCCCCGAGGACGCCAGACTGCAGGCCGACTTCCTCGAAGGCCGACTCGACTACGGGATCATGGGCAATGAACTGCCCTCCGACGACCGGATCCGCACCGCCATTCCCAACGCGCTCGCGGTCGCCGCCGAATGGGCTGCACGCAAGGGTTTCGCTCCGATCAACCACGTGGTGGGGTTCAGCGCGGCGGCCGCCGACGAGGACCCGAAAGCCGTACTCGCGGTGTACGACGCGCTGGCCGAGGCCGCCGCGACTACCGCTCCCACAGCGGGTCCGGTGAACCTGAGCCCCGTCGGGTTCGACGGTCTGCGCGGACCTGTCACCGACGCCGCCCGCTACGCCTACGAGCAGGGGGTGCTGCCGCGCCGCGTCGAATTCGACGAACTGGTCGATCGCACCTGCGCCGCGCTCGGGGTGACCGCGTCCCGGCTCGGCGGCTGAACCACTCGCTCCTTCTGGAATACGAAAGGCTGAACATGAACACGCTCTCGGTCGCACTCGGCGACTACCAGCACGTGCAGGCCCTGCTGGGCGGCGACGTCCCGGTGAACGGCTACGACGTGAAACCGGTCGAGGTCAGCCCGATCATCGGCGCATACCGCCGGATGATCCGCGATCTCGAGTTCGACGTGTGCGAACTCGCGCCGACCTCCTACCTGATGGCGTTGCAGGCCGGCGTTCCGCTCACCGGTATCCCGGTCTTCCTCAACCGCCGCTTCCACCACGCCGACGTGCAGTGCGGTTCGGCGTCGGGAATCCGCTTCCCCGCCGATCTCCAAGGCAAGCGGATCGGTGTCCGCGCGTACACGGTGACCACCGGGGTGTGGATGCGCGGCATCCTGCGCGACGAGTACGGCCTCGACATCGACACCGTGAAGTGGGTCGTGGACGACGACGACCACATCGAAGGCCGTGCTCCCTCGAACGTCGAGCGCGTCACCGACGGCCGCTCGCTCGGCGAGTTGCTGCGGGCCGGCGAGATCGACGCCGCATTCAGCGGCAACGCCGGCACCGGACGTGCGGGGGCGCCGCGGGCCGGGTGGTCGGCGGCGGCCGAGCAACCCGCGGTCGAGGACGGGCCGTACCCGCTGTTCCCCGACCACGAGGTGCTCGCCACCGACTGGTACCTGCGCACCGGGATCTATCCGCTGCACTCGGTGATCGCGATCCGCAGCGAACTTGTCGACCGCGACCCGGCGTTGCCCACCGCCCTGTACGCCGCATTCGCCGAGAGCAAGCGCCGTCAGATCGAGGCCGATCCGCAGTGGTCGGCGCTGCCGCGACTGGGCAAGCAGGCCAACAAGATCCAGGGCGATCCGATCCCCTACGGTCTCGATGCCAACGACGCGAGTGTGCGCGCGCTCGTGAAGTACTCCCGGGACCAGGGGCTCCTCGACCCGGACTTCTCCACCGATCCCCACCAGGTGTTCGCCAAGGGCGAGTACCCGGACGCCTGAGCCAGCCCACCGAACGAGAAAGGTGTAGACCTTGGACATCGTCGACACCCACTGCCACATCATCTCCGACGACGTGACCCGCTACCCCCGGGCCCCGATCGGCGGGACCCAGTCCGGTTGGGCGACCACCCGCCCGGTCACCGCCGACGGCATGGTCGAGCGCATGGACGAGGCCGGGATCGGCCAGGCCGTACTGGTACAGGCCACAACCGCCTACGGCTACGACAACTCCTACGTACTCGACAGCCGGGCGCAGCGGCCGGACCGGTTCATCGTGGTGGGCACGGTGGATCCATTGCGGCCGGACGCCGCCGACAACCTGGAGGCCGCGGTCGGCGACACCGGCCTCGCCGGGGTCCGGCTGTTCACCAGCGGCAGCACGGTGCCCACGCAGGGCGAGTGGTTCGCCGCGCCGGAGACGTATCCCTTCTGGGACAAGGCCACCGAACTCGGAGTCACGGTGTGCCTGCAGATGCGGCTCGGTCCGGCAACCGAACAACTGCATCTTCTGCTGCGCCGGTTCCCGAAGGTCCGCGTGCTGCTCGACCACATGGGGTACCCCGACATTGCCGCCTCGCCCACCGATGCCGGTGAGACTGTGGCGGAGTTGGCTGTTCACCCCGCCCTGCACCTCAAGCTGACCCACCGCAACCTCGAACGCCTGCACGACGCCGGCACGAAGGCCGCAGGTTTCCTGGATCCGGTGCTCAAAAGCTTCGGAGCGAACCGGATCGCGTGGGGCTCCAACCTTCCCGCCGCGGAACAGTCGCTGCCCGAACTCGTCGCCCTCGCCCAGGAGGTGCTGGCCGAGGTTCCCGAGCCCGAACGCCGGGAAATCTTCGCGGGCACGGCACGACGGCTGTACCCCGGCCTGGCCGGATAGCTACTTTTCGCAAGAAACCGCGGGTCCTGCCGGGTGTTCGGTTCCTCCGAGCCGAACACCCGGCCGACCGGCATGTTCAGGATCGCCGATGGAAGGGAGGAACCACGCCGATGACCGTCCTCTCCGGCCTCCGCGGACAAACCTTCGCGTCGCTGCGCACCACCAACTTCCGCCGCTACATCACCGGCCAGACGATCTCGCAGGCCGGCAAGTGGATGCAGACTATTGCCCAATCATGGCTCGTCCTCGAACTTTCCGGCTCCGCCACCGCAATCGGGGCGGTGATGGCGTTGCAGACCGTGCCGATGCTCCTCGTCGCCCCGTATGGCGGCGTCGTCGCCGATCGGGTCGACAAGCGACGCCTGATGATCGCCCTGCAAACCTTGATGGGGGTGCAGGCACTGGTCCTCGGAATCCTCACCGTCACCGGAACGGTCCACCTCTGGCACGTCTACGTTCTCGCGCTCGTGCTCGGCCTCAACCAGTGCTTCGAAACTCCGACACGCCAATCGTTTCTGCTCGAGATGGTCGGGGCCGATCAACTGCGCAACGCCGTCAGCCTGCAATCGGTGCTCACCTCCACGGCCCGCATGGTCGGTCCTGCCATCGCCGGGCTCGTCATCGCCGCCGGCGGTGTCGGACTGTGTTTCCTTCTCAACGCCGCAAGTTTCGTCGCGGTCGTGATCTCCCTGCTCACCCTCGATGTCTCGCAGCTGAATCCGTCGCCGCCAACAACCCGGGCTCGCGGCCAGCTCCGCGAGGGTCTCGCGTACGTCCGGCAGTCCTCCGAACTGACCGTACCGCTGACCATGATGGCGCTGGTTGGTTGTTTCGCCCTCGAATTCCCCGTGGTCCTGCCGGTGATCGCCGACCAGACCCTCGACGCCGGGCCGGGCGCATACGGCTTCATCACCGCCGCGATGGGCGCCGGATCGGTGATGAGCGGACTCGCGGTCGCAACCTGGGGCCGTACCGGAACCCGGCCGCTCGTCCTCACCGCGACGGCGTTCGGAGCCGCTCTCCTCGTCGCCGCGGTCGCCCCCAATCTCTGGGTCATGCTGGTCGTCATGGCCTGCGTCGGAGCATGCAGTGTCGCGTTCAACTCGACGACGAACAGCACACTGCAACTTGCCGCCGCACCGGACAAACGCGGACGGGTCATGGCCCTGTTCGGCATGGCATTCATCGGATCCACCGCGGTCGGCGGACCCATCACCGGATGGGTGTGTGAGCAATGGGGCGGCCGCGCAGGACTGCTTCTCGGAGCCGTCGCCTGCCTGATCGCCGCAGCCATCGGTGCGCTGCGTCCGAGAGACCGAACTCGGCCACCGACCTAGTCGTGCGCCTGCTCCACGACCCACGCCGCGACCTGGGTGCGGGAGGTGAAACCCAGCTTGGCCAGGATGTGCTCCACGTGGCCTTGGGCGGTGCGCGGTGAGATCACGAGGCGGTCGGCGATGGCCTGATTGGTCAGGCCTTCCGCGATGAGGTCGGCAACTTGGCTTTCCCTCTTGGTCAGTCGGGTCGGCGCGCCGGTGTCCGGTGTGGAGGTGCCGGGCTGCACTTCGTGGAGGGCGTAGGCGATGGCCGCGTCGAAGCCGAACCCTTCACCTTTGCGGTGGGCCGCCGCGAATGCTTTGCCCCCGAGTTCCTGCCGGGCCTTCGCGGCGAATTCCGTCTGGTAGACGATCAGATTGGAATGGATGACCGCGGCACTGCCCACCGACCTCGCCAGCCATTGCGCGGCTCCCATCAGCACTGCGGCCCGAGTCGGGTCTCGTCTCTCGCACGCGATCCAGGCCAGCGCTTCGACGGCCGCGGCGGCGAAGCGGGGGCTGTGCACCTGCCGCGACAGCTCCAGCGATTCCTCCAGATATCGCACTGCGCGATCGGCAGCGCCCTGTCGCCACACCGCAATTCCCAAGGCCCACAGCGAATGCGATCGGTACATCTTCTCGCCGTACTTTTCGGTGATCGCGAGGACCCGCTCGTGGCATTCGACGGCTCGCTCAGTCTGGCCGGACAGTCCGTAGGCCAACCCGAGAAGATAGAGCACGTTCGTCTCGAGTGTGCGATCCCCGCGCGTGCTGAACTCCGCGAGTGCGGTTTCGAGGTGCGTGCATGCATCTGAAAGGTCCCCGCTGTAGAGGGCCAGCGTTCCGTCGGCGAAGGAGACGAACGCGCGCATCATGGGATCGCTCGTGTGCCCGGTGAGGTTCCGCGCCTCCGCCACGAGTCCGGCCCCCGCCTCGAGATCGCCCTGCACGTTGGCCATCACGCTGGCGCAGTACAGCGCCCTGATCCGGTCGACCGTCGGTTCTCCGGGGTAGCGGTCCAGCAGGTCGGAGAACCAGCGCCGCCCTTCGCTGTACAGGCCTTGGGAGGTCCAGAACCAGCGGAGTGCGGCCGCGGTGCGCAGGCCGACGGCGGGATCGTCGTCGACGCAGAACTCCAGCGCCTCACGGAGGTTCGGTTGCTCCCGCTTCAAACGGGCGATCCAGTCCAACTGCCGGGCGCTGATCCACTCGGCCTCCGCCCCCAGCGCCAGCGTCTCGTACCAATCCCGGTGACGGCGACGCAAAGTCACGGTCTCGCCGGTCTGCCCGAGTTTCTCGTAGCCGTACGCTCGGAGAGTCTCGAGCATCCGGAACCGCACCACCGGCCCGTGCCCCTCCCGGATCAGGATCGACTTCTCCACCAGGGAGGTCAGTGTGTCGAGCAATTCGTCCGGGCCCAGGCCGGCGCCGCAGACCTGCTCCGCGGCATCGAGTTCGACGCTGCCGGCGAACACCGCCAACCGTCCCCACATCAGTTGCTCACCGGCGGTACACAGTTCGAAACTCCAGTCGATGGACAGCCGCAACGTCTGCTGCCGTGTCGGCGCACCGCGGCTGCCACGGGTCAGCAGCGTGTAGCGGTCGGTCAGCCGCTCGAGGATCTGCTCGGGCGACATTGCCCGCAACCGCGCAGCGGCCAGTTCGATCGGCAGCGGCAACCCGTCGAGGCGGTGACAGATCCCCGCCACCGCCGCCGCGTTGTCCTCCGTCAGCGCGAACCCGGGAACCGCGGCGGCGGCGCGGTCGGCGAACAGGGTCACGGCGTCATATTTGGGCAATCCTCGCAACGACGGCTTCCGGTCGGGATCCGGCACGGCCAGCGGCGGCACTTGCAGCACCGCCTCCCCGCCGATGCCGAGGGATTCGCGGCTGGTCGCCAGAATCCGCAGCGCCGGGCACACCTGCAACAGTGTCTCGGCCAGCTCGGCCGCGGCGTCCACCAGGTGCTCGCAGTTGTCGAGGACCAGCAGCAGTTCTCTGGAGGCGAGGAACTCGATCAGCACCTCGCGCAGCGGCCGCGCCGAGTGGTCCCGGACACCCACGGCCGCGGCCACCGCGTCGACCAGCGACGACCCGTCGCGTAGTTCGCCCAGCTCGACCAGCCGCGCGCCGTCGTCGTACTCGCGTTGCACGGCCGCGGCGACCCGCATCGCCAGCCGCGTCTTGCCGACACCGCCGATTCCGGTCAGCGTGACCAACCGCGACCCGGCGAGTAGGTTCTTCGCCTCGGTGAGTTCGTGCCGGCGGCCGACGAAGCTCGTCAGTTCCAGGAGGAGGTTTCCCGTCACGCCACTCGCTGGTGTGGTGCCGCGCGGTCCGTGCCCTCGGTCGTGGACCTGCGCGTCGGGTTCCGTGCGGAGGGCCATGTCGTCGACAGAAAGACCGTGATCGAGCTGGATCCGCCGCAGTTCCTCCCCGAAGTCGGCGGCCGTCGCCGGACGTTCGCCGGGAGTACGGGACATCGCCCAAGCGATCACGTCGGACACGTCGTCGGGGATCCCGTGCTCCCGCAGGTCGGGCACGGGTTGGGTGGTGATCCGCAGGAACTGCGCGACCACCTGCTCGCCGCTGCGGCGTTCGAACGCAGCGTGGCCGGTGAGGGCACTGAACAGCGTGGCCCCGAGACCGTAGACGTCCGCGGCCGGGCTCGGCGGGTCACCCTGGAGGACCTCCGGTGCGGTGTAGGCCGGCGACCCGGTGACCGTGCCGGTGGCGGTCTCGAAACCGCCGCTGATGTGGGCGATGCCGAAGTCCGTCAACTCCGGTTCGCCGTAGTCGGTGAGCAGGATGTTCGCGGGTTTGACGTCACGGTGCAGAATGCCGAGCCGGTGCGCCGTCTCCACCGCGCCGGCGATCTTCACCCCCAGCCGCAGCACCTCGTCCAGTTCGAGGGGACCGTCCTTGCGGACCCGGGCTTCCAGCGACCCGTGCGGGTGATACGGCATCGCGATGTACGGAACGCCGCTGTCGGTGGCCCCGACCTGCAGGACGCCGACGATGTTCGGATGACCGGTCAACCGGCCCATCGCCCGCTGCTCCCGGAAGAACCGGGACTTGTTCTCCTCGTCGAGATCGACAGTGAGCACCTTCACCGCCACCGTGCGATCCAGGTCCGCCTGAGTGCAGCGGTACACCACTCCGAAGCCGCCGCGCCCGATCTCCTCGGCGTCGTCGAAACCAGCCGCACCCAGCTCCGACGCCACGACGGGGACGACGTACCGCTGCGTGTCGAGCGGATCACCTTCACCCATCGGACGGACCACTCACCCCGTCGGCTCGTGCTGCCGCGCGCTGGTTCCGACGGCACGACCAGAGCGCAGATACAACCGTGGACTCGCCTCTCGATGGCGTGCCCACAAGGATATCGCTGCCATCCGTCGAATCAGGGCGTCCGGGTGGAGTTCCGCACGATGAGGCGTCCGTGGAGTTTCCCCGGCGGCACGGGCCGGTCGAGGTCGTCGAGGCGGTTGACGAGTTGTGTGACGGCAACGCGGGCAAGGAGTTCGGGCTGCAGGTCGACCGAGGTGATCGGGGGCGTCGCGGATCGGGTGTGCTCCGAGTCGGAGCCGCCGACGATCTGGACGTCGCCGGGAACGTCGAATCCGCGTTCCCGGACTCGCGTGAGCATGCCGGACGCGTGCCTGCCGGTGAGGCAGTACACCGCGTCGGGCGGGTCGCTGCGGTCGAACAGTTCGTCGGCGGCGTCGCGGCCGCCGGACTCCCCGGTGGTCTCGGGCCGATGGGCGACCAGCGGGTCTTGGCCGCGCGCCGCCGCCCAGGCGCGGTAGGCGGTCTCGGCGCCGAGGTTCCACGAGTTAGGGTCGGTTCCGGCGACGAGGGCCACTCGCGTCGCCCCCGCGTCGTCGAGGTGCTTCAGCACCAGGTCGGTCATGAGTTCGGTGTCGGTGTCGATCCAGTTGTCGTACGCGGCCCGCGCCGGATCCTTGCCGACGGACAGGAACGGCACGCCTTCGCCGAGGAGCATCTCGATGAGGGGATCGTCGGTGACGGGTTCCGTGATCAGGAACCCGTCGCAGGCGAGGGCGGCGGCCGGTGACTCTTCGCGCGTCGGGTCCGACACCAGCATGAGCCCGTATCCGAAGTCCATCGCGGCCAGCGCCGCCGAACCCGCGAACCGCAGGAAGTAGTCGACGCCCTCGGGGAGCGACGAATCCAGCGTCTCGAGGGGCCGGAGCACGAGGGCGAGGATGCCGAGGCGGTTGCTGCGCAGGCCCCTCGCCACGACGTCGGGTCGGTAGCCCAGGGACTTCGCGGTCGCGCGGACCCGCTCCCGCGTCGCGGCGGCGACGACCCCTTTGCCGCTGAACGTGTGCGACACCGTGGTGGTCGACACCCCCGCATGCCGTGCCACGTCGGCGATGGTGGGTCGCGATCGCTTCTCCGTCACCGGATCAGGCTACCAACAGTCCGACCTGCACCAAATCGATTTGCAAATCGCCTTCTCACGCTCTTGTCCAAATCGATTTGGTTCCGTACGGTGACCCGGGTCACGCCAGATCGGCGATTGCGCCACCAGCCGCACATCCGTGCTCGTCTACCCGGAGGACCCCATGGCATCGACTCGAGCAGACTCCCGCGTCTTGAAACCCGGCACGACGCCGCCGGCCGACCGTGCCGGGCAGGTGGAGACGCACGGCATCGACTTCATCCCGGACAGCGAGCGACACGGCCGCGCCCGGGACCTGTTCGCGGTGTGGGCGGCGCCCAACGTGAGCTACCTGGCCCTGGTCGTCGGCGGCGCCCTGATCCTGATGGGACTCTCGTTCTGGCAGGCGCTCGCGGTGATCATCGTCGGCAACCTGTTCTCGATCCTCACCGGGATCGTCGCCGCCAGCGGACCGGCGTCGGGCACACCCAGCGAGGTGATCACCCGGGCGATCTTCGGCATCCGCGGCAACCGGGTGAACATCCTCGTGACCAGCTGGTTCATCAGCGTTTGCTACCTGGCGCTGAACTGGGCGGCCGCGTCGTACACGGCGTTCCGGCTCCTCGAACGGTTCGGCATCCAAGCGACCACCCCCGTGAAGGTCGTCGTCATCCTGGCGATCGCCGCCGCCACGCTGGCCATCGGTGTGTACGGGCACGCGACGATCGTGCGGCTCTATCAGCCGCTGGCGGTCGTGCTGATCCTGATCTTCGTGGTGATGGCCGGCTATGTCGTCGGAAATGCCGACTGGGGTTACCAGCCGGCGGAAGCGCTCCACGGGATCGGACTGTGGGCGACGGTGGCCGCGGGTGTGTCCATCGTGGCGTCGGCTCCGCTGTCGTACACCAACAGCGCGGACTTCGCCCGGTACCTGCCTGCGACCACGTCGCCGGTGTCCGTCGCCATGTGGACGGCGCTCGGCGCGTTCGTCCCCAGCGTGTTGTTCACCGCGCTCGGCGCACTCGCCGGCACCGGGCTCGACATGGCCGACCCGCAGAGCGCGCTCGAGGCCGTCCTCCCGTCCTGGTTCACGCCGATCTTCCTACTCGCCGTCATCGTCGGCACCATCGCCAACAACGCGATGACCGCCTACAGTTCCGGGCTCGCGCTGCAGTCGGTCGGCCTGCGCCTGCGCCGCTCGCGCAGCGTTCTCCTCGACGGCTCGATGGGCGTCGCCATGACGCTGTACGCCCTGCTCGTCTCCAACTTCCTCGACACCGTCAGCAACATGATGCAGCTCGTCGTGACCGTGATGGGTCCCGTGATGGCCGTCTACGCCGCCGACGTCCTGTGGCGCCGCAACCGCTACGACGGCCTCGGACTCGGCGACGAAACCAGCAGCAGCCCCTACTGGTACAGCGGCGGGATCAATTGGGCAGGAACGGTCGCCGTCTTCACCGGCATCGCCACGGCCGCGCTCTGCGTCGCCGCCCCGGTCTACACCGGACCCGTCGCGAACGTGCTCGGCGGCATGGACCTCTCACTGCCGGTCGGGTTGCTCGTCTCCGCGGCGCTGTACGTCGTGCTGATGCGCACGTACCGAACCCGCCCGTGATCAATTGCTCCACAGCTTTATTCACACCATCTGGATAACTAGGACGACCATGACCGAATTCACCGCTGCCCGCCCTCACGTCTGCGTCGACGACACCCGGTCGCGCGAACGCGGTTTCGCCCGCGGCACCCAGCTGCGCACCGACCTCCCCGCATCCGTGGAACTGTATCTGCGCCTGTTCGATGCGGTCGGCGTGAGTGAGAACCGGACCCGCGACAGCGCGCACCGTCTCGCGGATGTCCTGGGGGCGTGGGGTCCCCGGTACCTCGAGGAGATCGAGGGCATCGCTGCCGGCGCCGGGCTCGAACCCTGGCACGTGATGGCGCTGAACGGCCGCACGGAGATCCTGTCCCAGGCGACCGCAACCCGCCCCGGCGAGTGTTCCACCATCGCCTACGCACCCGCGGATCGCGCGTCGGCGCCGTTCGGGATCCAAACCTGGGACTGGCATCAGGAACTCGACCCGTACTGGCACACCCATCAGGTGCACGGAACCCGCCACGCCTACGTCGGGCTGACCGAACACGGCATCCTCGGCAAGATCGGGATGAACAGCGCCGGCCTCGGCGTGTTCTTCAACATTCTCGGCCACCGCGACGACGCACCGGCAGGGGTGCCCATGCACATCCTGTCGGCGGCGGTCCTCAGCGAAGCCGGAACCGTCGGCGAGGCCCTCGACCTGCTGCACTCGGCACCGATCGCGACCTCGGGCGCGCTGACGCTGATCGACCCCGACACCGTCGCGTGCGCCGAGGTCAGCCCCGTCGGCGTTGCCACCCTGCACCCGACCGACGGGTACCTGACGCACACCAACCACTTTCTCGACCCGGTCAACGCCGCCCGCGAGAAAGCCGGCCTGTACGAGCCCGACTCCCAGGACCGCTACGGGCTGATCACCTCCCGACAGGAGCGGTACCCGGCACCTGCGGTCGCCGATCATCTCGTCGAGTACCTGTACTCCGACCCCGGGCAACCCCAGCTGTGCTGCGTCCCCGCCCCGGACGCGCCCTTCGGTCAGCGCTGGGCCACCCTCTCGACGGTGCTGCTCGAACCCGAGCACCGGCGTGCACGCATCCTCGGCGGGACGCCGATCGACGCCCGCCGGCGGTCGTGGACCACCCTCGACGCCGCCGCTACGCCCTTCACGTGACCCGGGCACGTGAGTGGCAAAGCGTGCCGGAACACTCTTTGCCACTCACGTGAAGATTTTTTTCCAGGTGTGTCGATCCATGCCACTCCCCGTTCGACCTGAGGATGAGAAGGTCCAAGAGGGCCCCGACATCCAAGGAGACGAACCATGAAGTACATGCTGATCATGCGCGCCACGGACGAGACCTTTGCCGCATTCCAGGACGCCGACTTCGGCGAGATCATGGACGCGATGGGCAAGTTCAACGACGAGATGATCCGGGCGGGCGTGCTGCTTGCCGCCGAGGGCCTGGACCCCGACCCCGAATCGGGTGTCGTGGTCGACTACTCCTCCGAGACGCCGGTGGTGACCGACGGCCCCTACGGTGAGACGAAGGAGTTGTTCGGCGGCTTCTGGATGCTCAACGTGGCGTCGAAGGAGGAAGCCGTCGAGTGGGCGAAGCGTGCCCCGATGGCCGGTCCCGGTTCGAAGGCGGAAATCCGCCGGGTCACCACCATCGACGAGTTCCCGCAGGACAACGAATGGATCCAGAAGGAGCGGGCGTGGCGCGAAGAGACCGGCCAGCTCTGAACGGGTCGGCGGGCGGCGGCCACACCGGGCGTGAGGCCGTCGCCGCCGTCTGGCGGATCGAGTCGGCGCGGATCGTCGGTGCGCTCGCCCGGTACACCGGCGATTTCGCGCTGGCCGAGGACCTCGGCCAAGAGGCGCTGGCGGAGGCACTCGTGAGCTGGCCGCGCGACGGCATCCCCAACAACCCCGCGGGATGGTTGCTCACCGTCGGCCGCCGCCGCGCGATCGACGCGTTCCGCCGGCGCGCCGCACTCGACGAGCGGTACGCCGTCCTCGCCCACGAACTGGGCGAGGGCGGCGCCGTCTCGGGTCCCGCGCCCGCCGATCCGGCCACCGGGACCGGCGACGTACTGTGGGATCCGGACCAGATCGACGACGACATCCTCGCGTTGATGTTCATCTCCTGCCACCCGGTGTTGTCGCGGGAGGCGAGGGTGGCGCTCACGCTGCGGGTGGTCGGCGGTCTGACGAGCGACGAGATCGCGAAGGTGTTCCTCGTCCCGACCGCGACCGTGCAGGCCCGGATCACCCGGGCGAAGAAGACGCTCGGCGCGGCCCGGGTGCCGTTCGAGGTGCCGCCCGCCGGGGAGCGGACCGAGCGACTCGGCTCGGTACTCAGCGTCATCTACCTGATCTTCACAGAGGGGTCGTCGGCCAGCTCCGGCGGCGACCTGATCCGCCTCGACCTGGCGGGCGAGGCGCAGCGCCTCGCCCGGGTGCTGACCCGGCTCGTCCCCAACGAACCCGAGGTACACGGCCTGCTCGCGCTGCTCGAGCTGACCGCGGCGCGGTTCCCGGCCCGCACGGGGCCGGACGGTGAGCCGGTGCTGCTCGAGCAGCAGGACCGCCGCCGCTGGGACCGTTCCGCGATCCGGCGCGGACGCGCCGCCCTCGCCCGCGCCGAACAGGTCGGCCGGGGCCTGGGCGCCTACGGCCTGCAGGCGGTGATCGCCGAATGCCACGCCGTCGCGCCGTCGGTCGACGCGACGAACTGGGAGCGGATCGTCCTCGTCTACGAGGCGCTCGGCCGACTCGCGCCGTCGCCGGTGGTCGACCTCAACCGGGCGGTGGCGGTGTCCATGGCCCGGGGACCCGCCGCGGCGCTGCCGATCGTGGACGAACTGGTGGCCGCGCAGGCGCTGTCGAACTCGCACCTGCTGCCCGGCGTTCGCGGCGAACTGCTCACCCGCCTGGGGCGCACCGACGAGGCGCGGACCGAACTCGAGCTCGCTGTGACACTGTGCGGCAACGAGCGCGAGCGGACCGTGCTCGAGCGGAAGTTATCCGACCTGGACGGGTGACGCGAGCGGGGCGCGACGGTAGGCCGTCGTCTCGAAGTTCAGGTAGTCGCCGGCCGTCGAGTACAGGCCGTGCCCGCCCATGTGGATTTCCGGGTCCTGCGGGAGCACCAGATCCAGTGGGGTCAGCCGGCCGTCCTCCTCGCGTTGGTGGATCGTCGCGCGCCGGGCCGCCATCGACCCGGTCAGGGTGAACGACGTGTCGCGCATGCCGAGCGGCGCGAACACCCGCTCGGCCATCACCTCGCCGAGTCGCTTGCCGCGGATCGCCTCGACCACCTGACCGGCCCAGTCGATGTTCGTCCCGTACTGCCACTTCGTGCCCGGATCGAACAGCAACGGCGTCTTCAGCGACGCCCTGCTAGCCGTGATCACGCTGGGCTGGTCGTGTTCGACCCTCAGCCGGTTGTAGGTCTCGTCGAAGAAGTCGTATCCGAACCCGGCGGTGTGCAGCAACAGCATCCGGGTAGTGACGTCGTCGAGAACCTTGCCGAGCGCGGCATCGAGATCGGACATTCCACTCTCCTGTCGTGTCTGTGGTCACTGGCGGAAAGTGACGCTAGGAGCGGCGGGAGGGTGGGGGCGTCCCAGTGCGGCAGGGCACGTCTCGGTTCGGCACAATCCGGTGGCCGGCGTCACCGTCGCGGCGAGCGACACACGGAAAGGCCCCCGGCCGCCGTGGGCAACCGGGGGCCGACGCCGTGGTCAGGAGCCGACGTACGCCGCGAGGTGCTCGCCGGTGAGGGTGGAACCGGCGGCCACCAGATCTTCCGGCCTGCCCTCGAAGACGATCCGGCCGCCGTCGTGGCCTGCGCCGGGGCCGAGGTCGATGATCCAGTCGGCGTGCGCCATGACGGCCTGGTGATGCTCGATGACGATGACCGACTTGCCGGAGTCGACGAGCCGGTCGAGCAGCCCGAGCAACTGTTCGACGTCGGCGAGGTGGAGGCCGGTGGTCGGCTCGTCGAGGACGTAGATCTCGCCCTTGTCGGCCATGGCGGTGGCCAGCTTGAGCCGCTGCCGTTCGCCGCCGGACAGCGTGGTGAGCGGCTGCCCGAGGCTGAGGTAGCCGAGTCCGACGTCGGCGAGCCGATGCAGGATTTTGTGCGCCGCCGGGATCCGTGCCTCGCCGGCGCCGAAGAATTCCTCGGCCTCGGCCACCGGCATCGCGAGCACCTCGGCGATGTTCCGGCCGCCGAGTTTGTACTCCAGCACCTCGGCCTGGAACCGCTTCCCTTCGCACTCCTCGCAGGGGGATTCGACGGTGGCCATCACGCCGAGGTCGGTGTAGATGACGCCGGCGCCGTTACAGGTGGGGCAGGCGCCCTCGGAGTTGGAGCTGAAGAGCGCCGGCTTCACACCGTTGGCTTTAGCGAACGCCTTGCGGATCGGTTCGAGCAGTCCGGTGTAGGTGGCCGGGTTGCTGCGCCGGGACCCCTTGATGGCGCCCTGGTCGATCGCGACCACGCCGTCCCGGTCCGACACGGAACCGTGGATCAGCGAACTCTTGCCCGAGCCCGCGACCCCGGTCACGACCACCAGCATGCCGAGCGGGATGTCGACGTCGACGCCGCACAGGTTGTGGGTGTCTGCGCCGCGCACCTCCAGCGCCCCCGACGATTCGCGGACGGTCGACTTCAGCGTGGCGCGGTCGTCCAGGTGCCGCCCGGTGATCGTGTCGCTGGCCCGCAGACCCTCGACGGTGCCCTCGAACACCACCTCGCCACCCTCGGTGCCTGCGCGCGGCCCGAGATCGACAACGTGGTCGGCGATCACGATCGCCTCCGGCTTGTGCTCGACGACCAGCACCGTGTTGCCCTTGTCGCGCAACTGCAACAGCAGGCCGTTCATCCGCTGGATGTCGTGTGGGTGCAGTCCGATGGTCGGCTCGTCGAAGACGTACGTGACGTCGGTGAGCGAAGAGCCGAGATGACGGATCATCTTCGTGCGCTGCGCCTCTCCGCCGGACAGGGTGCCGGACGGCCGGTCGAGCGACAGGTAGCCCAGGCCGATCTCCGTGAACGAGTCGAGGAGATGCTGGAGCCCGGTGAGCAGCGGCGCCACCGACGGTTCCTTCAGGCCCCGCACCCAGTCGGCGAGGTCGCTGATCTGCATCGAGCAGACGTCGGCGATGTTCTTCCCCTTGATCTTCGACGATCGCGCACCCTCGCTGAGCCGGGTGCCGTCGCAGTCGGGGCAGGTGGCGAACGTGATCGCCCGCTCCACGAACGCGCGGATGTGCGGCTGCATCGCGTCGACGTCCTTGGCCAGGAACGACTTCTGGATCTTCGGGATCAGACCCTCGAACGTGATGTTGACGCCCTCGACCTTGATCTTGGTCGGCTCCTTGTACAACAGGTCCTGCAACTGCTTCTTCGTGAACTTCGCGATCGGCTTGTCCGGGTCGAAGAAGCCGCAGCCGCGGTAGATGCGGCCGTACCAGCCCTCCATGCTGTAGCCGGGAATCGTCAGCGCACCCTCGTTCAGCGACTTGCTGTCGTCGTACAGCGCGGTCAGGTCGAAATCGGTGACCGATCCCCGGCCCTCGCACCGCGGACACATGCCGCCGGTGATGCTGAAACTCCGCCGCTCCTTCGTCTGCTGGCCACCGCGCTCGATGGTGACCGCGCCCGCGCCGGAGATCGATGCGACGTTGAACGAGAACGCCTGAGGCGAACCGATGTGTGGCTTCCCGAGGCGGCTGAACAGGATCCGCAGCATCGCGTTGGCGTCGGTGGCGGTGCCGACGGTCGAGCGGGGGTTCGAGCCCATCCGCTCCTGGTCGACGATGATCGCCGTGGTCAGCCCGTCGAGCACGTCGACGTCGGGCCGGGCCAACGTCGGCATGAACCCCTGCACGAACGCGCTGTACGTCTCGTTGATCATCCGCTGCGACTCCGCGGCGATCGTGGCGAACACCAGCGAACTCTTGCCCGAGCCGGACACACCGGTGAACACCGTGAGCCGCCGCTTCGGGAGTTCGACGCTGATGTCCTTGAGGTTGTTCTCGCGCGCGCCAGTCACGCGGATCAGGTCGTGACTGTCGGCAAGATGCAGTTCAGGCGACTGCGACATTTCCCCTCGCTTCGCTCGCCCCTCCGCAGCTTCCCGTCCCTTCGCTCGCCCCGACTCCGACTTCGTGGCCATGCTCATCGTGTCTCCATCTGTTCGGGCGGAGCCGCGTTCACGGTCTCCATCGGTCGACTTGCTCGAACTCGGCGTTGCTCGAACTCAGCGCAACTCTTGGATGCGAACCATGTTGCCCGCGGGGTCGCGGAATGCGCAGTCGCGGACCCCGTACGGCTGATCGGTCGGCTCCTGCACCACTTCGACGTCGCCGGCCTGCAGTTTCTCGAAGGTGCTGTCGAGGTCTTTGGTCGCCAGGTTGATGGCGGCGTAGGTGCCCTTCGCCATCATCTCGACGATGGTCCGGCGCTCCTCGTCGGTGACCCCGGGGTCGGCGGCGGGCGGGTGCAGGACGATGGACGTACCGGGCTGGCCGACGGGACCGACGGTGATCCACCGCAGCCCGTTGTATCCGACGTCGTTGCGCACCTCGAAGCCGAGGATGTCGCGATAGAAGCCCAGTGCGGCGTCCGGATCGTCCTGCGGGAGGTAGGTCTGGTGAATGGTGATGTCCATGACCATCACGATAAGTGCGGCTCGGCGACCGGCGCTTCTCTATTCCTGATCGGTCTGGTGACTTGTTTCGCGACGCACGACGGGATGCCCGCCGTCGCCTGCTCCGCGTCGCGCTTGTAGGTGCTGGGCGGGACGCCGACCAACTCGGTGAACCGCGTGCTGAACGTGCCCAGCGACGCGCAGCCGACCTCGAAACAGACCTCGGTGACGCTGAGGTCGCCGCGACGCAGCAGCGCCATCGCACGCTCGATGCGCCGCGTCATCAGGTACGAATACGGCGACTCCCCGTACGCGAGCCGGAACTGGCGGCTGAGGTGCCCGGACGACATGTTCACGCCGCGAGCGAGCGCGTCCACGTCCAGCGGCTGTGCGTATTCCCGGTCGATCCGGTCGCGGACGCGGCGCAGTCGGGCGAGGTCGCGCAGGTAGTGCGCCGGGGCAGGGCTGCTGGACACGTACGAAATCGTGCCACGCCGAGCGACAGTTGCCTACCCTCGCGGGTCGGCTCGGCAATGGTCGACGAGCGAGACGTGTTCGTGCGCCGCCGGGAGCCGGTCGCGTTCGGCGCCGCCGACGTGCCGAGCTTCCGTTGAACCGAGTTCCTCCCAATAGCTTTCCGAGCGCGCCTGCGGAGTTCGCCGAACGTTCATGCGCCGCCCTTTCGGGATTGCCGGGTCGGGTGGTCCGTGGGGACCCGGGCCGCAGCGACCGTTGCCGATCGCCGCGGACCGCCACCACCCCTCCGAATCGAGTCTTCCCCGCACCGTGCGGTCAAGACAGGGCCGTTCGGCCCTACCCACCACACGATCGGACGCGGACCGATCGACGGCTGCGGCCGAGGTCAGTAAGGTTGTATGTCATCCGGCCGTCTCACGCGGCCACGCTTCCGGAGCACCTCGATCACCGAGGAGGAGCGGATGACCGAGATCGACACCTCGTACGAGCAGCGCCTCGTCGACTCTCGTTGCGGGCGCGCGACGAGTCGGCTTTCGCCGAACTGGTCGACCGGCACACGCCGATGATGCTGCGGGTGGCGCGGGGTTATGTGGCCAGCGCGGAGGTCGCGGAGGACGTCGTCCAGGAGACCTGGATCGCCGTGCTGCAGGGCATCGACCGATTCGAGGGCCGCTCGACGCTCCGGACCTGGCTGTTCCGGATCCTCGTCAACATCGCCAAGAAGCGGGGTGTGCGGGACCGGCACGATTCCGACGCCGAACTGGCCGCCTTCACGGGCAGCCCCACCGTGGACCCGGACCGGTTCCTGCCGAGGACGGCCCCGGACGCGCCACACCACTGGGCGACTCCCCCGACCAGCTGGCCGGAGTCTCCGGAGGGTTCGGTCCTCGGTGCCGAGGTCCTCGACGTCGCGAGCCGCGAACTCGAGCACCTCCCCGACCGTCAGCGGATCGTGGTCGTCCTGCGGGACGTCCTCGGCTACGACGCCGCGGAAGTGTCCGCGATGCTGTCGATCACCGCAGCGAATCAGCGGGTGCTGCTGCATCGGGGTCGCGCACACGTGCGCCAAGCCCTCGAGGACTATCTCGGAACGGGAGCGTGAGACATGGACTGCCAGGACCTCGTCGAACTGGTCACGGCGTACCTCGAGGACGACATGGATCCCGACGCCCGGGCCCGATTCGAGACGCATCTCGGCGATTGTCCGGGTTGCGCCACCTATCTGGAGCAGATCGAGCAGACGGTGCACACGCTCGGCACGCTGCCCCCGGAGGAGCTCGATCCGGCGCTGCGCGACCGCCTGCTCGACGCGTTCCGGGAGTGGCGCTAGCAGCGGCGGAGTTCCGGCAAAAATAATGTCCGGCGGGGCGTAACGTTTCGAGCTCTCGCGGACACCGTTCGAGTAGCCGTGAACGCTGGGTTCGCGGCACTCGGACAGGAATTCAAGCCATGAACGCCACACATTCGCACCAGGACGCACGACGCACCCACCGCAGCTCGCTGCGGAAGCGGATCGTCACCGTGGTGGTGGCCGCGGCTGCGCTCGGCGTCCTTCCCCTCGGCGCCGCGGGTGCGGTTACCCCGGTCGCCGACCACTCGGTGGTCGCAGTGGCCGCCCCCGACACCGGCCGCGACATCCCCGGGAGCAACGACGACCGCACCCACGACCGTCAGCGCGACCAGCGGCAGGAGCGCAGGGCCGAGGACATGCCCGCGATCATCTGGACCATCCCGCTCACCTGACACTGCTCAACCATTGCCGCACAACCGCTTTCGCGGCAGTCGGGTGAATTGCTAGACCGGGTCGTCGTGCAGTTTCGACAGCCCCGTGACGAAGCCCCGGGCATCCAACAGGCGCCCCGAGTGCACTGCCGGCCGTATGACGACGGCGCGGTCGGCGATGCGGGCGCCGGCGAGGACCTTCTCGAGTAGGGCTTCGAAACGGTTGACGTCGGCCAGGTCTCGCACCCACAGGGTCATGAGGAGGTTGTACCGGCTCGCGGTGGTCACCGCGAGCCGGACTTCCGCGAGCCGGGACAGCGTCGACCGGAGCCGGTCGATGGACGACGCCGGCACCTGCACGAAGTACCAGGCGTTGATCGGCCACCCGGTGTAACTGCGCGCGACATCTGCGCGGATCACGAGGTCGCCCGAGTGACGCATTGTGGCGATCGCGTCGGCAACTCGCTGGGTGCTGACGCCCGCCTTCGCGGCGATGTCGCCGGCGGGGGTCCGGCCGTCGCGGTACAACGCGCGGACGATGACGTCCTGAAGATCAGAAGGAACCTGCCGGGCCGCACGGGGCCGCGGCGCTTTGGCCGCGGGGACCCGCCGCGCCTCCTCGTCGGAGAGTGCGTTCAACCTCCAGACACTGCCCTCCACGAGAATCTCGGTGACCAGGTGCATCCGGGCTCGGACGATCAGCCTCTGATCCCCCAGCCGGTCGATGACGAATGCCGACAAAGACTCCAGGTCCGGTGCCGCGATCACCGCAACGAGATCACGGCCACCGGACGTGTGATCGATGGTGCGCACGATTTCTTCGTCGGCGAGCAGAAATGCGGTCTCGGCGGCCTTTCCCTGTGTGCATTCGATCTCGACGACGGCCACGGCGGGAAAGTGACGACGCTGCCCGCTGATCCACGCGAGCCCCTCTTCGGTGATCCTGGCCCAGCGCCGCGCGAGCGCCACCGGATCGGTCGACAGAACCCTACCCAGCTCGGTCCACGACGCCCGCGGCTCGAGTTGCAGTGCGTGAATCAGCCGTAGATCGGCGTCTCTGCGCAGAGAATCCTGATTCGGTGAAGTCATTCTGCATCAATTCCTGACATTTTACCTATCGGATTTCAATCCAGCTGAGGATACGGCCACCACACGGTTTCTGCTGGAGGAACATATGAGCACTGCGCCACACACCGGCACGACGCGAACCACCGGAACGTCCGCGGCCGTCGGATTTCTGATCGTCATGGAGTTCGGCAGCGGGCTGTTGCAGGGGTGGTATCCCCCACTCCTCACGAGCATCGGACAGGAACACGGGACCTCGGCGGCAGCGCTGAACTGGGTGAATGCGATCTTCCTACTCGCATCGGTGGCCTGCGTCCCGATCATCGCCAAACTCGGTGACATGTACGGCCACCGCAGGATGCTCGTGGCGTCCGCGGCGGCGGTGGCCGTGGGATCCTTCGTCGTCGCGTTCGCTCCGTCGTTCGCCGTGCTTCTCGTGGGTCGCGCCCTGCAGGCCCCGCTGATCGCTTTCCTGCCCTTGGAATTCGCCATCGTCCGGCACCGTGCTCCCGATCGGGCGGGGCGCAACATCGGCCACCTGATCGGGGCACTCACCGGCGGCGTGATCGTCGGCGGTTTCGTCGCCGGCTGGTTCATGACCCGAATCGACAACCTGACAGTGGTGCTGCTGGTTCCCGGAATCATGCTGGCGCTCTGCGTTCCCGTCGCCCATTTCCTGGTGCGGGAGACGACCGTTCGTAGTGCGGGGCGCATCGACTGGACCGGGGCGGCACTGCTGTCCGCCGGTCTGCTCATGGTTTTGGGCGGGGTGTCCAACGGCAACGCCATCGGGTGGGGGAGCCCTCTGATCGTCGTCCTTGTCGCGGGCGGTGCGGCCACCCTGGCCGCGTTCGTGGTCGTCGAGAATCGAACGGTCAATCCCCTCATCGATTTTCGCGTGCTGACACAGGGTCGCCTGGTTCTCCCGATACTCATCGCCGCACTGCTCGGAGCCCAGTCTTTCGGTTCCCAGGCGCCCATCTCGCTGTTCTCGAGGGCCGACCCGAATGCGTACGGATACGGCCTGGGCGTGTCGGCCACGATCGCGGGCCTCCTCCTGTCGATCACCGCCACCGGCGCCTTCATCGCCTCGACGATCAGCGACCGGATCGCCCGCGCACTGACACCCCGCTTCGCGGTCGCGTTCGGCGCCCTCGTCAGCGCCGCCGCGTATACAGCGATGATCGTCTCCCACGACGGTGTGCTCGCCTTCTCGATCTGGTTGTTCCTGTTGGGCTTCGGCGTCGGAACGCTCGCCGGCGTCGTACCTGCGATCATCGTCGGCCGCGCTCCCGAGGACTCGGTCGGAATCGCCTCCGGCATCTACAACAGCTCCCGGACAGGTGCCGGATCGATCGCAGGCGCGATGTTCGCCCTGCTGATGTCGTCGCTGGTCACGTCGATAACCGTCGGTGAGAAGACGAGTTCGATCTCGTCGTTCACCTCGTACGCCACCGTGTGGGCAATCTGCGCCGCCCTCTGCATCGTCATCGCCGTCCTGTCCCCGTTCCTCGATTCGCGCCGCGCGCGGACCGCGTCCGAGACCCCCGCACCGCCTGCCGGCGAGAACGCGCCGGCACCCGCCTGATCACGTCATGTCACACGACCGAGAGGAATTACCCATGCCCGACCAGACAATCGCCGGACGCAGCGTCGCCGAACTGAACGACGCATTCGCCGGTGGATCGCTGACACCGCTCGACGCAGTGGAGTCGACGATCGCGCGGATCGCCGCCAAGGACGACACGCACCGCGCCGTCTATGTGATCGACGCCGACGAGGCCCGTGAGTCCGCCCGGCGCAGCGGTGAGCGGTGGCGCAACGGCACAGCGCTGGGCCCGCTGGACGGAATCCCGGTGACCATCAAGGAGAACACCGCGAAAGTCGGTCTGCCGCAGTCGTACGGAACCGCCGCGCGAGAACCGGTGATCGCGACGGAGAACTCGCCCGTCGTCGACCGCCTGCAGGAGGCGGGTGCGGTGGTCGTCGCCAGCACCAGCATGCCCGACTTCAGTGGGCTCGGCTCCGGGGTGTCGTCCCGGCACGGCATCGCCCGGAACGCCTGGGATCCTGTCTGGAACACGGGCGGTTCGTCCTCCGGTGCGGCCGTCGCCGCCGCACTCGGCTACGCGCCGGTCAACATCGGAACCGACATCGGCGGGTCGATCCGCATCCCCGCGGCGATGAACGCCGCGTTCGGTTTCAAACCGTCCTACGGGCGCGTCCCGATCAACGACACCTACCTCGGCCGCTGCGCGGGCCCGATCACCCGCACCGTTCGCGACGCCGCCCACACGATGGCCCTCATCGCCCGCCCCGATTCCCGCGACCACACCTCGCTCCCCGACGAATCGATCGACTGGACCGACCTCGACGTCGACATCCGCGGGCTCCGCCTCGGCGTCAACTTCGGCCCGGTGGAGGGCAAGACCGCCGACCCCGAGATCGTCGCCGCGATCCGCCGGGCCGTCGCCGTGTTCGAGGCCGCGGGCGCACGGGTGGAGACCGTCGAGCCGTATCTGTCCAGGGACTACCTGAGCACCGGATTCATCCCGTTCTTCACCGCGCATCTATGGGCCCAGATGAACGACAAGAACATCGTCGACGATCTCGGCCGGGCCGATCAGGAGATGGTCGCCGCGGTCTCGCGCATCGACTCGTTGTCCTCCCTCGAGCTCATCCAGGCGTACGACTCGATCGGGCCGTTCGTACAGGAGACCGTAAACATGCTCGGACGGTACGACGCCATCCTGTCCCCCACCGCAGGCATCCTCGCCGGA
Source organism: Rhodococcus pseudokoreensis (assembly GCF_017068395.1). NCBI lineage: Bacteria > Bacillati > Actinomycetota > Actinomycetes > Mycobacteriales > Nocardiaceae > Rhodococcus > Rhodococcus pseudokoreensis. Next base: position 4,086,536 of record NZ_CP070619.1, read on the forward strand.
CCCGCGGAGAGCCGGATGATGACCGAGTTCGCAGGCCCGGCGAACTTCACATCCGCGTTCAACGCCGCGGGCACCCCCGCCGCGTCGGTCAACTGCGGCTTCTCGGAGAACGGAAGGCCGATCGGCCTGCAGATCGCCGCCGATCGACGACAGGACCTGACCGTTCTCCGGGTCGCCGCGTGGTACGAGGCACACCGCGGTCCCGAGGCGACACCGCAGTGGAATTCCCTCGACTGATCACCCATCGACCTCTCCTTCGACCGATAGGACGGACATGAGCACCACCCACGACCTCGCCCGACTGATCGACGAGCTCGCACCCCGATACACCGCACTCAGCGATGCCATCTGGGATGATCCCGAATTGCGTTGGGAAGAAACAGCATCAGCAGAGAGGCACATCGAGCTGGCACGCGCGGAAGGATTTCGCATCACCCCGGCGATCGGCGGTGTGCCGACAGCGTTCAGCGCGGAAGCCGGTTCCGGTGAGCCCGTCATCGCCGTCCTCGGCGAATACGACGCGCTCGCCGGCCTCAGCCAGGAGTCCGGCAACCCGGAACGCACCCCGGACCCGGCCAACACCTCGGGCAACGGCCAGGGCTGCGGTCACCACCTCCTCGGCGCCGGGTCTCTCCTCGCCGCCACCGCCGTCAAGCGCTACCTGGAGGAGAACGGGCTGCCCGGAACCGTCCGCTACTACGGATGCCCGGCCGAGGAAGCCGCAGCCGGAAAGACCTTCATGGTCGCGGCAGGCGCCTTCGACGACGTCGACGCGTCGATCTGCTGGCACCCGGGCGACAGCACCCTCGTACAGCGGGACCACACTCTCGCGTACATGCAGTCGTACGTGCGTTTCACGGGCCTCGCCTCGCATGCCGGGGCGTCACCGGAACTCGGCCGCAGCGCGTTGGACGCACTCGAACTGATGAGCGTGGGCGTCAACTTCCTGCGCGAGCACATGCTCTCCGACTGCCGCATCCACTACGCGATTCTCGACGGCGGCGGCCGCTCGGCGAATGTCGTCCAACCGTACGCCGAGGCGTACTACGTCGTCCGGGCACCGAATGTCCGGGAGATGCGCGCGTTGTTCGAGCGGGTTCGCAAGATCGCCGAGGGCGCCGCCCTGATGACCGAAACCACGGTGGAAATCGAGGTCGACGGCGGCTCCTCGAACCTCCTCGGCAACGTAGTACTGGAAACGTCGATGCAGGACACGCTCCTCGAACTCGGGCCGGTGCCGTTCGACGATCAGGATCTCGCCACGGCGCGACAGTTTCTGACCGACAAGCCGCTCGACATGTTCGGCACCCGAATCGAGGAGGGTGACAGCCCTCTTCACGACGGTGTGATCACGTTCGACGCCGGCGCGCCCCGGCGAGTGCTCACGGGGTCGACCGACGTCGGCGACGTCAGCTGGGTCACGCCCACCGTGCAGTGCACCACCGCCTGCGTCAGCCGCGGCACGCCCGCGCACTCGTGGCAACTGGTCGCGCAGGGGAAGCTCCCCGCCGCGCACAAGGGCATGGTCCACGCCGCCAAGGTCATGGCCGGATCGGCGATGAACCTCCTCACCGACGCGTCCCTGCTGAAGCTCGCGAAGGAGGAGTTCCTCGAACGGACCACGAAACACCCCTACGATTCGCCGCTCGCCGACGGCGTGATCGCACCGCCGCTGCGGTAGATGGCGAGGCGGGCACTCGTCCGAGTGCCCGCCTCGGATCGGTCAGGAATCGAGAAGCGCCGCTCACCGGACCGCCCGTAGCGTCATTGCCAGAACACGACGCTGAACCGATGGGAGAGAGCTCATGACGACGAACAATCAAGCAGGCAAGCGCAAGCCGGGTACGCCGGGTGCGTTTTCGCGGTGGATGCAGCGGACGATGAACGCCCGCACGAACCGCAAGATCCGACGCGGTCACGGCCAGTTCATGGGCATGGACATGCTGATCCTCAACACGGTGGGCCGCCGCAGCGGTCAGCCGCGGCAGTCACCCCTCGCGTGGTTCCCCGACGGTGACGACGCCCGGCTGGTCGTCGCGTCGGGCGGGGGAAGCCAGAATCCCGACTGGCACGCCAACCTGATGGCCCACCCATGCAAGGTGTCGATCGAACTGCCCGGCAGCGACGCCGCACCCGTGGTCCCGCAGCAGCTCGAGGGCGCCGACCGTGAGCGGGCCTGGCAGCGCATCGCCGCCGCACAGCCCCGCATCGCGAAGTATCAGAGCAAATCCGATCGGGTGTACCCGGTCATCCGGCTCACCGCACGCTAACCAAATTGTCTAGACAGTACGGATGATCTAGACGATGCGGTCTATCTTGTTGTAATGTCCGTCACAGCGCTACACGTCCGACCGTCGGGCAAAGGTACGCAGGGCGCGGAAGACGAGGTAGAGGCATGCGGGTGGTCGTATTCGACGGGCGAGGACTATGACGGCGGCAACCACCGGGCGGGTCAACTCGGCCGCTCGCTCGGCCGACCGACTCGGCATGCCGCCGTCCCTGGCGCTGGGATTCGTCGGGCTGTTGCTGTTCATGATCGGCGACGGCGTCGAATCGAACTATCTCTCCTCGTTCCTGATCCACACCGAGGGATATACCGAGTCGACGACCGCCTTCACGATCAGCATGTACGGAATCTTCGTCGCCGTCGGTTCCTGGCTCGCCGGGACGCTGTCCTCGGTCATCGGCCCGCGCCGGGTGATGTGGATCGGCGCCGCGGTGTGGGTCGGTCTCGAGGTCGTCTTCCTGATCCCCGGCGTCACGATGGGCAACGGCTGGATCGCCATCTCCGCGTACGCATTGCGCGGCATCGGCTACCCGTTCTTCGCCTACGCGTTCCTGGTGTGGTTGACGTCCTCTCGGCCGTGAACGACCGAGATTCCCCGCGGGACTCACGTCCCGCGGTTCCTGTTTCACCGACAGTCGCCTCCCCGCACCTTAGGTGCGAGGTGGTCTCACACCGTCTCCGCAGGCTGCCACCGTCAGTCCGACGGCCAAAATGTTTCTTGCCGCGTTCACATCCCGGTCGTGGACGACGCCGCATCGGCACGTCCACTCCCGCACGTTCAGCGGCATCGCCGACGCGACCTCCCCGCACACCGAGCAGGTCTTCGACGACGGATGAAACCGATCGATCGCCACCACCCGCCGCCCGTACCAGACGGCCTTGTACTCGAGCATCGACCGGAACTCGGACCAACCCGCATCGGAGATCGCCCGCGACAACGACCGATTCTTGACCATGTTCCGCACACTCAGATCCTCGATGGCGATCACTTGGTTTTCGCGCACCAGCCGAGTGGAGACTTTGTGCAGATAATCGCGGCGCCGATCGGCGATCCGGCCATGCATCTTCGCGACCTTCAGTCGGGCCTTGGCCCGGTTCCGGGATCCTTTCTGCTTCTTGGCCAGCGCCCGCTGCGCCTTCGCCAGCCGCTCACGGTCCGTGCGCTCGTGGCGCGGGTTGGTGATCTTCTCCCCCGTCGAGAGCGTGTAGAGGCTGGTGATCCCGGCGTCGAGCCCGACCACCCGATCGACCGGCTCGAGTTCGGGAATCGTGTCCTCGACGAGGATCGAAATGTGGTACTGACCGCGAGCATTGCGCGAGACCGTCACCTGCGACGGCACAGCCCCCTCCGGAAGCGGCCTCGACCACCGAATATCCAGGGGTTCGGACTGCTTGGCCAACCGGAGCTGCCCGCTCCGGTAGGTGAAGCAGTTCGAATAGTAGGTCGCCGAATCCTTCGACCGGCCCTTCCTCTTGAATTGCGGGTAGCGGGTCTGTTTGCGCCAGAACTTCTCGAACGCACCCTGCAACTGCCGCAGCGATTCCTGCAACGGCCCCTTCGACGGCTCCGCCAACCACGCGGTCTCGGCATCGCGTTTCCATCCGGTGAGCATCGTCGAGGTGTCGCTGTAGGTCACCCTTCGCTGCTCCTGCGACCAGGCCCGCGTCCGCTCGGCCAACGCCCGGTTGTAGACATACCGGGTGCACCCGAACGTTCGAGCAAGCTGATCCGCCTGCACCACAGTCGGATAGAAACGGTACTTGAACGCCCGCTTCACCACCCTCCCCGCCATGACCCAGACACTAGCCCCACGGTCCGACAAAACCAGATCGGCTATCCCGGCCCTGAAGGACCGGGTTTGCGCCGAAAGACTCACGGATCATGTGGCGGGACCGCAGGGTCGCCGCAGGTGCATTCTTGCGGTTGGTCAACACCGCCCCCAACTTTGCGTTGTTCGTCGTCGCCCCGTTGTTCTTCATCGACCAGATCGGGTTCTCGCAGAGCACCTATCTCGCGATCGTCACCGTGGTGTACACCGCGAACATCTTCGCCAATCTGATGTTCGGCATCGTGGGTGACCGCTTCGGCTGGCGGCGCACCGTCACGTGGTTCGGCTGCGCGACGTGCGCGGCCGGAGTCCTGCTGCTCTACTACGTGCCGCTGTGGGTCGGCCCCAATGTGATTGTGGTGGTGGCCTGCTGGGCGGTGTTCGGTATCGGCCTGGCCGGGTTCGTCCCGCTCACCGCGCTGGTGCCGTCGATGGTGTCTCCCGAGGACCGGGGCAGCGCCCTCGCCGTGTACACGCTCGCCGCCGGACTGTCGGCGTTCGTGGGCCCCGCCCTGGCCGGGCTTCTCGGCGGCGCGGCGCACATGCCCGTCCTCATCTGGACGTTCGCCGGCCTGTACGTCGCCGCGGCCGCCGTCACCTACGTGCTGAGAACACCCAGCGATCCCGGATCAGCGGACCACGTTGCCGAGGTCGACCGTGCTCACGTCGACCTCTAGCGGGATGATGTCGCTGCGCACCCACGTTTCGTAGACGTCGTACCGGAGACCTTCGGGCGTCCAGGACGTCGAGCGGATGCACAACATGGGTTCGCTCTCGTCGATCGCCAGCGCCTCGGCGATCTCCGGAGTCGGCCTGGCGGCGCGGATGATGCGGTTGGCGCCGCCCAGGCTGAATCCCGCGTTCGTCAGCAGCGTTGTCAGCGACGCCTCGCCGGCGAGTACGTCGCTCGCGGACGCCAGGACCGGAGTCAGGATCGGGGGGCTGTAGTTGGTGCTGAACAGCGCGGGCGTGCCGTCGAGGGAGCGAACCCGCACCAGCTCGAAACCCACTGTCTCGCTGGGCAGATTCAGCGCCTGGCAGACGTGGTCGGGAAACGTGGCAGTCCCCGAGCGCAGCACCCGGGTGCTCACCGACCGGTTCTGGTGGCCCATCGCATTCTCGAGGAAGCCCTCCTTGCCCTGGATGACCCAACCGGTGCCGTCCTTGGGGGCGCTGGCGAACACTCCGCGGTTCGGGATTCGCTGAGCAACTCCGCGAGATTCCAGGAACTGCAGGGCCTGACGGACGGTCGCCCGCGACAGTTCGAACTGGACGGAAAGCTCGTTCTCGCTGGGGAGCTTGGCTCCGCGGGCGATGGCCCCCGACGAGATCCGACCCTCCAGCACGGACGCCAGCTGCTGGTAGTACGGCACAACCGACTGCCGATCGATCGAACCCTCGGTACTCGTAGTCACGGAGCGGCTCCTTTCGGCTCTCTGATGTCTCGATCGTAGGTGTTGAGCGGCCACGGGATGTCTACGGCCTGTCCCCTTGCCCATTTGTGACCCACCCAATATAGTACGGATTGTACGTACGATACGTACAATAATCATTCGACAGGATCAACCGAAAGTGAGTCCGAAGATGAGCATGGAATACCGGATGCGCCGCACACTGCCGAACGACCGGGCGGCGATCATCATGCCCGTCGACCACGGACTGATCTTCAATCGCATCAAGGGCCTCGAGACCCCCTCGGCACCGTTCGCCGATTGGGCCGAGTCCGACGTCACCGGCTTCATGATGACCCCGGGGCAGGTCAAGCAGACCGAAAAATTCTTCGCCGAGCACCCGCACCTGAGCCGCGTGCTCACCATCGACACCTACTACGACGTCACCAACCTCGACGGCGGCGGCTCCCACGAGCTGATCACCACCGTCGACGAAGCCGTGCGGATGGGCGTCGACGCCGTGAAGATGCTGTTCCCGTGGAACATCTCCCGCAGCGAACGCGCCGCCATGTGCGCCCGCGTCGGCAAGGTCGTCACCGCCTGCGACGCCTGGGACATCCCCCTCGTCCTCGAACCGGTCATCATGGGCGCACCCCGCACCGACGAGGTCGCCGTCGAAGAGGAGAAGGTCGCCCGCATCGCCTACGACCTCGGCGCCCACATCATCAAGATCGCCTTCCCCGGCGAGGAGCGCACCGCCCGCCTCGTCGAAGAACTGGGCGTCCCCCTCGTCATCGCCGGCGGACCGCTGGCCGGCGACGTCACCGAGACCGTCGACGCGATCGGGCAGACCCTGCGCGCCGGCGCCCGCGGCATCATCGTCGGCCGCAACATCTGGCAGCGCGAACGCAGCGAGGGCGAGCGCGTGCTGAAGGAGATCGGCACCCTGACCCGGGGCGTCAGCTTCTCGTCCTGAGCGGCGTGAACGGCAGCGGCGGACGCGTCGGCGAGCGTGCCCGGCTCGCCGTCGCCGCCGGGCATATGTCTTGACAAATAGCGGTACTAGAACGTACTAGTTGTGTTACGACGTCTCCCGACAGGAAGTGCACAGCGATGAAAATCGGACTACTCACCGACTCGGTCAGCCATCTGCCCTTCGAAGCTGCACTGGACCTCGCGCGCACCCACGGACTGTCGTCCGTCGAGGTCGCCACGGGAAACTGGTCGGAGAGTCCGCATGCGGATCTGCCCGCCCTCGTGTCGTCCGACGGGGCGCGGGAGGAGTTCCTCGGCAAGATCACGTCCCGCGGGCTGACCCTCAGCGCTCTCACCGCCAACGGCAACCAACTCCACCCGGTCACCGGGGACCGGCAGGCAACGGTCGTCCGCGACACCATCACGGCGGCCAGCGCACTCGGAGTCCCGACAGTCGTCCTCATGTCGGGATTACCGGGCGCCGAGGGTGACTCGTCGCCCAATTGGATCACCACGTCCTGGCCGCCGGAGAACCTGGACATCCTCGCCTACCAATGGCAGGAGGTGGCGATTCCCTATTGGAAGGAACTCGCCGCCTTCGCGCGCGACGCCAACGTGCGTCTTGCCGTCGAAGCCTGTGGCGCCCAACTCGTCCACAACGTGTCGACTCTGCACCGGCTGATCGACAGCGCCGGGGCGGACGTCGTCGGCGCCAATCTCGACCCCTCGCACCTCATGTGGATGGGCGCGGACATCCCCGCCGTCATCCGGTCCCTCGGCGAGTCCATCTTCCACGTCCACGCCAAGGACATCCGGATCAACCGGTGGAACGCCGAGAACGACGGTCTGATCGACACCGTTCCGATCACCACCCCGCACGACCGCGCATGGAACTACGTCACCCTCGGCCTGGGACATCCGGACGGGCAGCAGTTCTGGGCCGACTTCGTCTACAACCTCCGGTCCGTCGGCTACGACGGCGCGCTCAACATCGAGCACGAGGACGCGCTCGTCAGTTCGATCGAGGGCGTCGGCCGGGCGGCCGCACTGCTGAACCAGGTGGTGCTCACCGAAACCCCCGACTGGACACCGGCCCGCGTGTAAGTGGACAACCGTATAGATGGACCAGCGTGTACGCCAGGTAACCCTTAATCTATGAGCGACAACGGCGCGGAAAGTGAACCCGCACAGGTTCGGGCGCCGTGGGAACCCGGGATACCTAGGAGCGCGACCATGCCGCTGACACCGTTCGACCCCATCACCGCGATCTACACACCGGCTCACGCCTGGATGTACGAGACCATCGTGGCACCGGCCGTCTTCCGCTCACGCCGCGTCATCGACGAGTACTTCCTGCCGCATCTCCCCCCGAACGCCCGCATCCTGGACGTCGGTTCGGGTGGGGCGCTGTTCACCAAGTACCTCGCCGACCAGCGCCCCGACGTGCACATTCTGGGTCTCGATCTGTCTCAGGCGCAGATCAAGCGCGCCACCAAACGCATGCGCAGCTACGGCGACCGGGTGCGGTTCGACGTGGGCGACGCCACGAAGCTGGACTTCGCCGATCAGAGCTTCGACGGCGTGATCAGCTACGGCTCCATCAAGCACTGGTCGTCGCGCGAGGCCGGACTCGCCGAGTGCGTGCGTGTCCTGAAGCCGGGCGGACCGTTGCTGATCACGGATGCAGACCGCAGCACGAGTTTCGAGGACGCCGAGAAGTTCGTCGAGGACTACAAGGCGCCGCGCATCCTCGGTGCCGTCAACCTCGCGATCTTCCACACGTGGATCGCCGGGCGCTCGATCAGTCTCGACGAGGCGCGTGACCTCGCGGGCCGGATCGAGCTCGACGACGCGACCGTAGCCCGCATCACCGACATGCCGCTCGTCATGATTTCCGGTCGCCGGCCTGCCTGAACGTCACGGTCGGTCGCCTGCACGGGCCGGCAGTGACGCGATGCCGCTGACGAATGCGGAGAGCAGCAACTCCGGCTCGCCCACCGCGTGGAGTCCGGGGTGGGCGGTGAACAGTTCCTCGAGCATGACCCGCAGCTCGAGCTTCGCGAGGTTCACGCCCAGGCAGTGGTGGATGTCCTTCGCGCCGAAGCCGAGTTGCTTGCCCGCGTTCGGGCGAGTGATGTCGAACCGATCCGGATCGTCGAAGACGCGCTCGTCGTGGTTGGCGGACAGGTACCACATGACGACCTTGTCCCCGGCCGCGATGTGGGCGCCGCCGATCTCGGTGTCGACGGTTGCGGTGCGGCGCATGTAGGGCACCGGGGACGCGAAGCGGATCACCTCGTCGATCGTGTTGTCGATGTGGGCGGGGAAATCGGCGAGCAGCAATTCCTTCTGGCTGGGATGTTCACTGAGCAGGTGCAGCGCCCAGGCCAGCGCCTGCCGGGTGGTCTCGAAACCCGCCGTGATCAGCAGGATGACGAACGACCCGAATTCCGTCGGCGTCAGGGTCTCCCCGTCGACCATCGTCGACACCAGGCGGGACGTCAGATCGTCGCCGGGGTCGGCCTTGCGTTTCTCGCCGAGTTCGAGGGCGTACCCGTAGATCTGGCCGAGACCGGCCGCGCCACCGGGGGCGGTGACGAATTCCTGATCCCCACCTCCGGAGACGACGTCGGCTGCCGCCGCCAGGATCATCGGCCGGTCGCTCTCCGGGATCCCGAGCAACTCGCAGATCACCTGCACCGGCAACCGGGTCGCGGCCTCGGGGACGAAGTCGAACACCGTGTCCCGGGGCAGGTCGGCGGCGATCTGCCGGGCGTAACCGCGGACCCGCTCGCCGATGCCCCGCACCGACGCCGCGGTGAACGCCGATTGCACGATGCCCCGCAGATGCTGGTGCCGGGGGTTGTCCATCGCGATCATCGACATGGCGAATTCGAGGATCTCGACGGGGACGTCGTCGATGGTGAAGCCCTTGGCCGAGGAGAAGACCTCCGGGTTCCGGCTCACCGCCACCACGTCGTCGTATCCGACGACCGACCAGAAGCCCGGACCGTCTGTTTCGGTGTGGAACTCGATCGGCGAACGCTGACGAAGCCCCGCGAACAGCGCGCGACGATCCGCGAAGCTGCGGTCCCAGAACACGCGTGCGGCAGGCGAGATGATTGTTTCGGACGCAGAACCCGTCACCGGTCCCCCTCGGTCGGTCGAACAGACACTGCGACCCTACTGGGCGCGCAGCGGTTGCGCAGGTGAGGCATCACCGCAGGTCAACGGCTATGATCATAGAGTCGGCCTGCGGTGCGCCGGAGATGAACGGGGAGGACGACCTGTGACGTTGAGGGTTCGACTCGGCGACCTGCGAGAGTTGCGCGATCATCCGTTGGGGACGATCGAAGCGGGATTCCGGGCCGATTTGACGCAGCAGGAGGCCTTCACCCGAGGTCGCGGCCCCTTTCCCGGTGATGCCGAGACTGTCTTCTCCGAACGGGAACTGTTCGTCACCGCTCCCGACGACGAGGTGCTGGCGGTCGCGACGATCACCGGTGTGCGCGAGTACGACGGCGAGTTCCTCGTCGACGGCGACCTGGTCGTCGACCACGAGCGGGTGGGGACGCGGCTACTGATCAGGACCCCCGCCGAGAACGTGTTCTCCTGCGCCGACGAAGAATCGGCGTGGGCGGGCTCGATCGAACGGGCACGGTGGATCTACGTGCGGGCGCTGGTCGAGGTCGCAACGGTCAAGACCGCCTCCTACGACCGTCGGCTCGCGGGCGCGGATCCCGCTGCCGACCCCGAGGCGACCCTGGCCACCGCCGAGGAGACGATGCAGGTGGTGCCCCGGTACGTGATGATCCACCGCAGCGGGAAGCTGCGACTCGGCGGTCCGTATGCCGACGTCGCGGACTGGGACGGGCGCGTGGAACCCTGGTCCGACTACGGATACGTCGACTGCCTGCGCCTCGACGACGTCCTGGGCACCAGCGGCGACCTCGACATCGACGCTCTTCGGCCACTCACCTCGCGGGCGGCCGCCGCGGAACTCCTCGAGTCGCTGGGATGGGACAAGGTCATCCGCCGATTCGTCGAGGCTCGCTGATCGTTGCGCCGACCGCCGGACGCGCGGAATCCAACGCAGACGGCTTGGTCTGTTCGGCCGCGACCCGGGTCTGATCAGTGGCATTGTAAGTGTGGGCTGTTATCTCATCGCATGATCCGTTACCACTCGACGGGAGTTCACGCATGGCCACGCACATCCACCTCGGACACATCTTCCACATCGCAGGCGCACCGAAAGTGACCGAAGCCGCGGCCGCTCTCGTTTCGATACCCGACGGCGCCCTGGTGCTGGACGACGGTGGGCGAATCGCGTTCTGCGGCGACCGCGCGGAGATCCCGTCCGAGTACGAGTCCGGCACCGTGCACGATCACCGGCCCGGGTTTCTGCTACCCGGGTTCGTCGACACCCACGTCCATTTCCCCCAGACGTACGCCGGCGACTCCTACGGCGGCGGGCAACTTCTGGAGTGGCTGACCCTGTGCATGTTCCCGTCGGAGGCGAAGTTCGCCGACCCGGAGTTCGCGCAGCAGGCGGCCGTCGAGTTCACCAACCGGCGCATCTCGGCGGGCACCACCGCCGCCATGGTGTTCGGTTCGGCGTTTCCGCATGCACAGGACGCGTTGTTCACCGAGACGCAGAAGGCCGGCCTGCGCATCGTCAGTGGCCGCGGAATTCAAACCGTCGGTGACGAAACCGCTCAGCCGCTGATGACGTCCGAAGAGGACGCCATCCGGCTCACCCGCGAGGAGATCGACAAGTGGCACGGCGCCGACACCGGCGACGTCGACACCGCACTGCTGCACGTGGCGATCATCCCGCGGTTCTCGCTGTCGGTGACGCCGGAAACCTTGAAGAATCTCGGGGAACTCTACGACGAGGTACGCGACCGCGGAGTGTATGTGCACTCGCATCTCAACGAGAACAACCGTCCCGGCACCGGCGAGGTCGACTCGACCAAGGAGACGTACCAGGTGAACTCGTACCTGGACACCTACGACGGGAAGTTCCTGCCCGGCTCGGCGGTCGGCGGAAAGAGCCTGCTGGGCCGACGCACGATCCTCGCGCACTGCGTGCACTGCCAGGACGTCGAACTGGAGCGGATGGCCGAGACCGGTACGTCGGTCTCGCACTGTCCGATCTCACAACTGTTCCTCGGATCCGGAACGATGCCGTGGAAGCGCACGGTCGCGTCGGGTGTCACCATCTCCGTGGGAAGCGATTTCGGCGGCGGCGACGAATGGCTGATTCCGCGGGTGCTCGGCGACGCGTTCAAGGTGCACATCACCGAGGCCGGTGACGACGGGGTGTCGATGCACCCCGCCGAGATGCTGTTCGTCGGCACCCTCGGCGGCGCCCGGGCCCTGGACATGGAGAACCGGTTCGGCAACTTCGACGCCGGGAAGGAAGCCGACTTCGTCGTCGTCGACCCGTCGGGCACACCGACGCTCGACGGGTTACTGCGCAACGGCTTCCGGTCGTCCGATCCCGAGCTCGCCCGCGATCAGACCCTGTTCGCGCTGCTGATGGGGATCCGCGAGACGTCCATCACCGAGGTGTACGTCGCGGGCAAACGCGCCAAGTCGTCCTAGACCGACGGTGGTGGCCGACCTCGCGGGCCGGCCACCACCGCGGTGCTCAGCTGGGGTTCACCGACGAATGATGGTTGGCGATCAACCACTTTCCGTCTTCGTACCGGTACACCCACGTGACCCGCGCCGCCACGTCCTGGCCGTTGGCGTTGATGACCCAGCGGCCCACGTTGTAGGCGAGGTTGCAGTCCGAATACTTGTAGCTTTCTTCCATCCGGGCCGTGGGGTCGGCCTTGATCAGGTTGACGAAATACTCGGTTATCTCCTCCGGAGTGTCGGCGATGGGTACCGAAAGAGTCGGCAGCAGTATCGCGTCCGGCCGGTACAGCGCGGCCACCCTGCTCGCGTCGCCGGAGACCAGTGCATCGTTCCAACTCGTGAAAAGCGCATCCAACTCACTGTCACTCGCGCGGACGCAACTGTCCTCGCTTGCGGACGTACTGTCCGAAGAACACGAGACCACCGAAATTGCCAACGCGAGAACCGCTATGCCGGTGCCGAACGGTTTGGTGTTCATACCAACCTCCGCGGAGAAAGGCGCGTACGGGATCGACCCGCCAACCGATCAAGCGTAACCCCGCGACCGGGCGGCGCGGATCGGATCAGCGCACCCCGACCCACGCACCCGAAGCGACCGATGCGGTGATGGCGTCGAGGGTTTCGGCCGCGGCGACGGCGTCGGCGATCGTTGCGCCCTGGGGCTTTCCGTCGACGATCGAGGTGATGAAGTTGTTTCCCTCGATGACCTTGAGGTCGTCGTAGCTCATCGAGGACGCGGACCCCGGCTGGAAGCGCGCGTAGGCTCCGGCGTCGGGCCCCACCCAGACCGTCGTGACCGGCTGGTCCTGATACCTGCTGCCGAGGCTCGTGCCGAGTTCGTTCATCCGGCGGAAGTCCCAGTACACCGCACCTTTCGTGCCGTGGATCTCGAACCCGTAGTTGTTCTGTTCGCCGACGGCGACGCGGCTGGCGTCCAGCGTCACCCGCCCGCCCGATGCGAGGCGGAGCAGCGCGCTGACGAAGTCGTCGTTCTCCACCGGCCCCAACTTGCCGCCGGTGGCGCGCGCATGCCCGCTGGTGGCCCCCGTCGGGACGGCGCGCTGCGGGATGAAGACGGCGGTGTCGGCCACGACGGCGTCGATGTCCCCGAGCAGGTACCGGACCAGGTCGACGCCGTGCGAGGCGAGATCGCCCAGCACGCCCGACCCACCGCGCGCGTTCTCGTAACGCCAGCTCAGCGCGCCGTCCGGATGTGCCGCGTAGTCGCTGAGGAAGCGGAACCGTGCATGGGTGATGGTGCCCAGTTCGCCCGAGGCGATGAGGTCGTGTGCCATCGCGACGGCAGGTGCGTGCCGGTAGTTGAACCCGACGGTCGACTGGACGCCGGCCTTCTCGACGGCGGCAGCAACAGCCTTCGCGTCCTCGGACGACAGCCCGACCGGCTTCTCGATCCAGATGTGTTTGCCCGCCTCGGCCATCGCGACGCCGATCTCGCGGTGCAGAAAATTCGGTGCGGTGATGCTGACCGCGTCGATGTTCTCGTCGGCGGCGATGTCGCGCCAGTCCGTCAGCGCTGCGCCGAACCCGAACTGGGCGGCGGCTTCCTCGGCGCGACCGGGTACCTCGTCGGCGACGGCGGCCAGCCGGAGCGTCGGCGCTTCCGGGAAGTGGTGGCGCTGCCGCAGATACGCGTTGGTGTGCACTCGGCCCATCCAGCCGAATCCGGCCACTGCTACTGCGATCTCGGTGGGGTGGACGTTGGTCAAGGTCGACTCCGGAACTACTCGGTGCGGCGGGTGTCTCTACGACACTGCTGTGCGCCGGGAGCGAAGTCAATCGTTTGTGCGGACAAAGTGGCTCTCGAGGGGAATTTGATGGGTTTCCGCCGGGCGCAGGCAGGGGACCGCCGGCCCCGGGCCAGCGTTCCCCTTGCCTTCCTCGACGGCTATGCGTCCGCGCGTCGCACCAACGTCGGTACGCCGGCGTCGACCCGAACCACACACTGATCGAGCGACTCGAACATCTCGTCCCCTGACGATCCGGGAACGGAGACGTCGTGCAACACTTGCCCTCCCGATGCCAGAAGCGACACCTGCGGAGCAACGTCCGCACCCGAGTGCGGGATCGAGTCCGCGTCCGCGGTCCGCAGGACGGCGGCGAGAATGCTGCCGGTTTCGTCCGTCAGGACCTGCACGTGGGAAATCTTCGGTGATTCCTGCGTGGTCATGCGAGTACGCCTCCTTCGAGATGGAACCAGATGCCCGAATTCGAGCTGTTGTGAATGCCGAGCGCGTACCACTGCCTGCTGGGACCGCCGAACACCGGTTCATTGGCCGTGCCCTGCCACTGCGTCACCAGGACCTTTGGGCCGCCACCACCCTGACTGGCATCGAGTTTCGGCGTCGCCAGCTGCGGCCCCTTCCAGATGTCCCCGAACGAGAAAGTGAATTGATTCGCCTGACCAGCGGCGAGAAAAAGCCCCTGCGGCGTTGTCGACCAAGCCATTTCGGTGTCCTTCCGTCGATTCGCGAATGCGATACAGAACCGACCGTACGGCGACCTGCGCCGGTTGAACCGAGTAGTCGACTACGCGAATCCCGTGCCGGACGCGGTGTTCGGTGCGAATCAGGGCACGATCATTCGGTGGGCTTAGGATGGCCTACGCCAGCGTACTTCAGCCACAGCGTGCGGTGCTCGATATCCATCAAGTACCAGACCCGACCGCTCGCGCGGGGCGCCGCTCCGGATGTCCGAGGGTCAAGGTCGTCGACCACGGTGAATTACAGGCGATCGGACGCTCCGCCGCCCCGGCCCGGTAGGAGATCGGCCGACACGGCCGGACCAGTGCAGCGATCCGGTCAAACCATGGTGACCGCGGGGTTCGTCGTGCTTGGCTGGATGCACGAGACCGGATGAGGAGTCATGGTCATGACCGAGCCGTTCACGCGATGACCTGGGCGATACCGGCGATCGCCGCGATGCTGCTCGCCTTCGCCGCGATCTCCCGGAAAGTTGCGGGTACCCCGCTCACGGCGTCGATCGCCTTCACGGCGGGTGGGCTCGCGCTGGGAGCGGAAGGGCTGGGCCTGATCGAGGTGGACGTCACGGACGAGACCATCAAACTGCTCGCCGAGGTAACGCTCGCACTCGTACTCTTCACCGACGCGTCGAACGTCGATCTGACCGCGCTGCGTCCCGAGATCGCAGTCCCGGCACGACTTCTCGGATTCGGCCTGCCGCTGACCATCGCCGCGGGCTTCGGCGCCGCGGTGCTCGTGTTCGACGACTTCGGCTGGCCGGAGGCGTTGCTGCTGGCGGTGATCCTGGCGCCGACCGACGCGGCGCTCGGACAAGCGGTCGTGACGCTGCCCGCTCTACCGACGCGGGTGCGGCAAGGCCTCAACGTCGAGAGCGGACTCAACGACGGCATCTGTGTGCCACTGTTCCTGATCGTCCTCGCGGTCGCCCGCGCCGAATCGGGGGCGATCGGTGGTGGCTCCGCCGCGCTCCTGGTCGCCGAGCAGATCGGCTACGGCATCCTCGCCGGACTGGGCGCCGGGGCGGTCGCGGCAGCCATCGTGGTCGTCGCCGGCCGGCGCGGTGCGATCGACCCGCTGTGGATCCAAATCGTCCCGGTCGCCGCCGCCGTGCTCTCCTACACGATCGCCGTTCCGCTCGGCGGGTCCGGTTTCATCGCGGCGTTCGTCGGTGGTCTCGCCTTCGGTGCCATCCGACGGCGGGTGGGAGGTGAACTCTCGCACATGATCGAGGAGTCCGGGGATCTCTTCAACGCGGTGACCTTCATCGTCTTCGGTGCGGTGCTGCTCGGTCCCGCGCTCGGTCACCTGTCGTGGCAGGTGCTCGTCTACGCAGCGCTCAGCCTGACCGTCGTGCGGATGGTGCCGGTGGCGCTCTCCCTCGTCGGCCTGCACGCACGGGGGCCGACCATCGCCTTTCTCGGCTGGTTCGGCCCGCGCGGGCTCGCCACCATCGTCTTCGTGGTCCTGATCGTCGAGGAGTCAGGCGAACTCCCGCACGAAAACCTGCTGCTGACGACCACGCTGGTCACCATCGGCGCCTCGGTCCTCGCCCATGGACTCACCGCCGCGCCGCTCGCCGATCGTTACGCGGCTTGGTTCCGGGGGCATCCTCGGCCGGAGACCCTTCACATCGAAGCGTCCGGGGAGAAGCCGGGCGACGTCCGTCCTCGAGTGGACGACGGCGGCGAGCAATAGCGCAACCATCCACTGGGGCAAACAGAGCAGGGGGGCAAACAGAGGAGGGCCGCCGGCACCTTCCCCGGTGTCGGCGGCTCTTCTTCCCCTCCGGGAACGCTGCGCAATGCAGGTCTTGCCCGGGCAGGGATGACAGTGACGCCATATCGCCTCTCGGCAAGTGGTCGCTCGTAGCGACTGTTCTGGTGTGGTACCCGGGGTATGAGCGCCACCGTCAGCCTCTTCAACAGCGGACTGCCCGGTGGTATTCCGACGCCTGCACAGGAGTCACGCCGTGCCACTCCCTCGGTGTCAGCTCAGCGACGGGTTGCCGACCAGCATAATGGTCATTACACTGAACGAATAGTTCATTTTACTGAACGAACTGGCTGACTGAGTTCAAGTGACCGTTTCCAGATCGAGGTGTGTGTATGCCCAATTCCGAGGGGCAATCGGCGAACGACAGGTGCGCCGCTATCGGTGAACAGATCGTGATGCGCCGAACCCAACGGGGAATGACCGCAGCTGAGCTCGCACGCCGCGCAGGTATCAGCAAAGCGACCTTGTCAGGACTCGAATCAGGTACCGGGAACCCGACGATCACGACCCTTGATTCGCTTGCGGTGGCACTCAGAATTCCGCTCACCGACCTCATTACCGGCGATCGAGATGCCGGACCGCTCCATCTGCGAGGAACCGGCGTCGAGCCCGGCGAGGTGAAGCGTGAACTTCTCCGCAGGATCAGCGGCGGGCATTCGGTCGAAATATGGCGGATGCGACTACCCGCGAACCACTCCAGCACAGGCCTTCCTCACGCAGACGGCACAGTCGAGCAGCTCTATGTCTCGTCTGGGCACCTTCGTGCAGGACCCGTGGACAACCCCACCGCGCTGGGACCGGGCGACTTGCTCGCCTTTGCCGGCGACGCGCCGCACGTTTACATCACGTCGAACGAGCCAGTCGACTTGACCGTGACATTCATTGTCCCAGTATCAAATTGAAAGGTCATCCATGACCACGACTGCCACCCCGCTGCAGGGATACCTCAGCGACAACGCTGCAGGCGCGTCCCCCCAGATCCTCGCCGCGATGACGGCAGCAGCCGAGGGCCTGGCCGCGCCGTACGGCAATGACGAGCTTTCACAGTCGGTGCGGACGAAGTTCGCCGACGTCTTCGACCATCACGTCGACGTTTTCCCGGTCGGCACCGGTTCGGCGGCGAACGGACTCGCGTTGGCCGCTCTGACGCCTCCGTGGGGCGCAGTCCTGTCGCACCCGGATGCTCACATCAACAACGACGAGGCAGGCGCACCGGAGTTCTTCACGAATGGTGCGAGATCAATCCTCGTGGACGGCCCGGATTCCAAGATCGACACGGACTTGTTCCGCGCAGCAGTAGGCCGGAGGAGAGGAGATGTCCATAGCGTGCAGCCGTCCGTAGTCAGCCTCACACAGGCAACCGAGGCCGGTAGCGTCTACAGTCTGGGCGAACTCGCGGAACTGTCGTCGATCGCGCACGAGGCGGGTCTTCGTGTCCATATGGACGGTGCCCGTTTCGCCAACGCCCTGATCGCGATCGGAGCTTCCCCGGCCGAAATGAGCTGGAAGGCAGGAGTGGACATTCTGTCGTTCGGTGCCACGAAGAACGGTGCGATGACCGCGGACGCCGTAATCTCGTTCGACAGTCGGCTCGCTACCGAACTGCAATACCGCCACAAGCGTGCAGGTCAGCTCACTTCCAAAATGCGCTTCCAGACAGCGCAGCTCGGCGCCTACCTCGACGACGGCCTCTGGCTGAACAATGCGCGTCACGCGAACGACATGGCGTCACGACTGCGCGACGGCCTCGCAGGGCTCCCCGGAGTGGAGATCCTGAGCAAGAGCGGCGCCAACATTCTGTTCTGCCATTTTCCCGAGCACCTTTCGGTCGATCTCAAAGCTCAGGGGTACGCCTTCTACGACGACCGATGGGGACCGGGAGTCGTACGATTCGTGACGTCTTTCGCCCACCACTCATCGGACATCGACAAGCTTTTGTCGTCGGTAACCGAACTTATCTGATGAAGTGCGACCACGACCTTTACTTGGGGCCGCGACACCGACCGTGAGATCCGGTTCCGCTGAGCGAGATCGCGGATTCACGGCGTTGCCATGCCCTTTACCGTCGGCGCATGATCAAAGCCATCGCACTCCTCGCCCGCAGGACGGACCTCACCCGTGCCGAGTTCGTCGAGTACTACGAGAACAATCACTCGAAGTTGATCCGTAGCCTGTTGCCGCAGATCATCGAGTATCGGCGCAACTACCTCGATCTCGATTCCGGCATCGGTGCCGACGGTGTCGCCGACCCCGACTTCGACGTGATCAGCGAGTTCGTGTTCGACGACCGCGCCGCGTACGACGCCATGCTCGCCACCCATTCCCGGCCCGACGTCCGTGCGGCGATCGAAGCCGACGAGGAAAACTTCCTGGACCGCACCCGCACCCGCATGTACGTCGTCGACGTTCGGGACAGCTGAGACGCAGGCGGTCGCCAGGCGCGCAAAGTGGCACTAGTGGCACCATTAGGCATGGAGAGGTTAGGGCTGAAAGACCTGCGCCGGCATGCCGCCGACTACGTCAAACGTGCCGAAGCCGGGGAGACGATGCTGATCACGGTCGCCGGCCGGCCGAGCACGATCCTCGGCCCAGCCGGGCGGAAGACGTGGTGTGCCTTCGATGAGGTCGCCGATATCTTTCGGACGGATACCGACCCGACGTGGGAGGCCGACCGCGGCCTGATCGACGACCCGATCGCAGACCCCTGGGCTTCGCGGTGAGGACAGTGCTCGATACGAGCATTCTGATCACGAGCGATGTCCCGCCCATTGACGGGGAGGTCGCGATCAGTGCCGTGAGCCTGGCGGAACTGCACTTCGGGCTCCTGGCCGCCACCACGGCGGACCAGCGAGCTCAGCGGTTGCAGCGGCTGATTGCCGTGGAACGCAAGTTCGAACCCCTCCCCGTCGACGCAGGTGTCGCTCGAAGTTACGGGCAGCTTGCCGCCGCCGTGCGAGCATATGGCCGCAAACTTCAGCCCCGAGCCCTTGATCTGATGATCGCCGCCACCGCGCACGCGAACAACGCCCGACTCCTCACCCGCAACGCGGACGATCTTCGCGGCATCGAACACCTGCTCGAGTTCGACACCATCTGACGGTCCCCTGCGGTAGGTGGAGTTGCCGTCACCGCGACTCGCATAACCGACCGGTAGGGCAGGAGCCTCGAGACCCTGGCCAGCACCATCTTCCAGGCCTGGGCTATCGAAGCCGACGAGAAGAACTTCCTGGACCGCACCCGCACCCGCCCGTACGTCGTCTACGTAGGGGACAGCTCGCAGGCCTTGGCCCTGCCTGGCGTCGCCGCTCACCCGGCGGGGTAGACCGGGCTCCACTACGCGGCCCTCAGGCGATCCTTTGATCGGGTTACGCCGGAAATAGTGAGGGTAATCGGAGGGATAGGTGCCGTGGCGTTCCGGAGCACCAGCGGCGCCGAGGCCGCGCCGGTTCAGCCGAGAGCCGGTGCACAAGGAAGTTCGCAAGGATGGCGCGTCGAAGGAGAAGGCCGCACGAATTGCGAACTCGGCCGCAAATCGTGGTCGGTCCGGCATCGGCCGCAATGGCCGCAAGTCGTCGTCGTACCAGGACTGGACTGTCGACGAGTTGGAGAAGTCGGCGAAAGAGGTCGGTTTGTCCGGGTATTGCGACGACCGGAATTTGTTCAGACTTGCATCGGTAGCTCCGGTATCGCCATTCCAGCGTGACGGGAGCTGCGTTCATATTCGACGACGACCGCGTCGAGGCGTTCGCCCGGCACGACTGCCGGAATCCCCGGAGGGAAGGGGGTGAGTTGTTCGGCGGCGATGCGCCCGGCCGCCTTGTCGGCGTCGACCATCTCGGCCGATCCGAAGAACGCCCCACCCGGAGACATGACCGATTCGAGCTGCAGCTCGTCCGGCGACGGAATCGGCGGAAACGGCATCGACCCGATCTCCGGCGACCCGGTCCCCGCGACCGATCCGATCGAGCGCCTCGGCGACCACGTCCGCCCCGCCCTGAAACGCACCGGGCACTATCAACAGACGCAGCAGGCATTACAAGCGGTACTCGCCTGCGGCAACAGCGTCATCCGGCAGCGGCGCACCTTCCGCACCGGCACAGCGCACGACCTGCTCGGCCGGACCACCCTCGCGAAACATCCGACACCGCGCGAAGGCTGATTATCTTCTCCCGCACCACCTTGACGGTGTAAAGAGAACGCTTCGGTCACCCGAGGATTGCGGGCCCGGGATTGCACCTTCTCCCCGCGGGGTACTTCGACACGTACGCCGTCGTCGTGTCCGGACGCGACGACGACCAGGCCCTCCGGTTCAGACCGGAGCCGGCGGGGCCGACCGAAAGTGCTGACAGTCCGGATGAGTCGGTAACAGTCCCGTGTTCGACGAGCGTGCTGAACGGATCGCTGTGGCGGCCCGTGATCGTCACCTCACCATCGAATCTCTGACTGGCAGGAGATTTCCCCCGTTCTCGGTGCCGCCGTCCGCATCCGAGTGGTATCGAGGCAGCATCGTGGCCTATGTCAGTTCCGTGAAACACCGACTGCTGCGTGTCCCCGACGGTCCGGTCGTCAGCGAGCTCAGCGCTGATATCCATATACACGCGACCTCGGCACCGAGGCGACCCGGATCACGCGCGCATTCTTTCGGGCACTGAGCATCGACCAGAGCCGTTCTTCTATCCGGAGATTTGCACGGAGCCGCGCGGCCGGACACTACCGGCAACGGGACTTACTATTACTGAGAGTATTTCGAAGCCGCGCATGGGTTGGCAGCATCGGCGCCAGCAGAGGCGAGGGGCGGTTCAGCCGTTACCCGACGACTTCCTCCCGACCCGCCTCTTCAGCGAGATGTACGCGATAACGCCGACCAGAATCAGGATTCCAATGATCTCCACGGGAAGCGAATACCCGGTAGTAGGATTCCTCAAGCGAGACCACCGAACCAGTTTGCACTGCACGGCTATTCGAAATCTTACTACTTCTTGCCTTCGGCCCTGCCGACGCCTCCCTGATGTGCGGGCCCCACCCCGGAATCGCTGCCCTCGGTCTCGCCACCTTGAGCGGCAGGCTTCTCCTCCGCCGGTGACGCGACCGCGCCAAGTGGGGTCTCCTCGGGTTTCGGTGACTGCGTTCCGCCGGTGTCGACATGCTCGTTGCGCTCCGGGCGCCCTCCTGGGTGCTCGTCGTCCGGCCTTCAGACGGCGGGATTGGCGGCCTCGCGTCGCCGGGAGACAACGAGCCGTGATCTTTGCATTAGCTAGGCCCAGGGACGCGAATGCGAAACAGCGTCTCGCGGCCGGGACAGTTCGGCTGTCGCGCTCCTCGTGGAGCGTGATTCGGTTTGCGAACATCTGGGCACTCCGTGAAGTACAGACCGTACAGCAACGTTGCGGCGCCGATCCCACAGATTTTCCAGCGAGGAGCTACGCCGTGTCCAAGAAGAACCCGCCCATCCCCGGAACTCCCGGGTCCGGCACTCCGACGCTCGCCGAGCCCACGGAGCCCACCGAGCCGTTGCCGCCGAAGTCCGATCAGCGGGCGCCCGAACTGCACACCGCGACTGGGCAACCCATCGAGGGGCCGGACACGGCACGCGGTCAGAAGGGTGAGCGCCTCACCACGGCGCAGGGTGTACGACTCTACGACACCGACCACTCGCTCAAGGCCGGTGAGCGGGGACCGACCCTGCTCCAGGACCACCACCTACGCGAAAAAATCACGCACTTCGATCACGAGCGTATTCCGGAGCGGGTGGTGCACGCACGGGGCGCGGCCGCTCACGGTGTCTTTCGTGCATATGGTTCCGCCGAACCGATCAGCAAGGCAGCGTTCCTCGGAAAGGACGTCGAGACGCCGGTCTTCGTCCGGTTCTCCACCGTGCTCGGCTCCCGGGGGTCGGCCGACGCCGTCCGCGACACCCGCGGGTTCGCGACCAAGTTCTACACCGGCGAAGGCACCTTCGACTTGGTGGGAAACAACATTCCGGTGTTCTTCATCCAGGACGGCATCAAGTTCCCCGACATCATTCATGCCGGCAAACCGCACCCGGACCGCGAGATCCCGCAGGCACAGAGTGCGCACGACACGTTCTGGGACTTCGTGTCCCTGCACACCGAGGCCACGGCGCACACGTTGTGGAACATGTCCGATCGAGGCATCCCGCGCTCGTATCGGATGATGGAAGGCTTCGGCGTCAACACCTTCCGGATGGTGAATGCGGCGGGCGACAGTTCGCTCGTGAAGTTCCACTGGAAGCCGAAACTGGGTGTGCACTCCCTGGTGTGGGAGGAAGCGCAGATCGTCAACGGCATGGACCCCGACTACCACCGCCGCGATCTCGCCGACGCGATCGAGTCCGGTGCCTACCCTCAGTGGGAGTTGGGTATCCAGGCGTTCCCCGACACCCCGGAGCAGATGTTCGAGGGCATCGACCTGCTCGATCCGACGAAGATCGTGCCCGAAGAACTGGCGCCGGTGCAGCCGATCGGGCTGATGACGCTGGACGCGAATCCGACGAACTTCTTCGCCGAGACGGAGCAGGTGGCGTTCCACCCCGGGCACCTCGTCCCGGGGATCGATGTCACCGACGACCCACTGCTGCAGGCGCGGCTGTTCTCCTACCTCGACACCCAGATCAGCCGGCTCGGCGGGCCCAACTTCGGACAGATCCCCATCAACCGGCCACACGCGGAGGTCAACGACATGCTGCGCGACGGCATGCACCAGAACGGGGTCCATCCCGGGGTGGCGCCGTACCGGCCGAACTCCCTCGACGCCGGTTGCCCGTTCCTGGCCGGGGCCGACACGGCGTTCGTCGAGGTGCCGGTGCCGATGCCGGAATCGACGAAGCTGCGGGGCGCGCCCGCCAGTTACGACGATCACTTCTCGCAGGCCCGACTGTTCTACGCCAGTCTCAGCGCCGTTGAACAGGCCCACGTTGCCCAGGCCTACACGTTCGAGCTGGGCAAGTGCTACGAGCAAGCGATCAAGGAGCGCGCCCTTGGGGTCATCGCAAATATCGACCCCGGCCTGTGCGCGACGGTCGCCGAGGGACTCGGCCTACCGGCACCGGAGCCGACCGTCGCGTACGACTTCGCGCCGACGCCCAGCCCGGCGCTGTCGCAGGTCGGCGCCGAGTGGCCCCTGGACGGCAGGATCATCGGCATCGTCGCCGACGAGACGTCCAATCTGTCCGAGGTGGGCGACCTCGTCGAGAAGATCGGCAAGAACAGCATGGTTCCGCTCGTCATCGGCCCCCACGGAGGTGAACTGGGCTCGGGCAAAGCCGCCGTGCCGGTGTCCCGAACGTTTCTCACGATGCGGTCGGTGGAGTTCGACGCCGTCGTCGTCGCGGCTTCGACGTCGGACCCACGAGTCCAGGTGCTGCTGACCGAAGCGTTCCGGCACTGCAAGGCGATCGGGGGATGGGCCGTGGGTCGCGACGCCCTCGATGAGGCCGGAATTCCGGCCGACGCCCCCGGCATCGTGATCGCCGACGACGCGTCTGCCCTGTTCGTCGGCATCACTGCGCTGATGAAGTCCCACCGGGTGTGGGAACGGCTCACATGACAGCGCCGGGATGCGCTGGGGTGCGCTGACCGTCACGCGGACCCCAGCGCACCCCTGACCGAGCGGCTTGAATTTCGTCATGCCGGTGATGTGGGGAGACCTTCGGGGTACTCACGTCGTGGGCAGACGAGTTGACCACGCCCGGCGAAGGGGTTGGCATGAACACATCGGACACCGCGGATCCGAGTCGGAGGATGGCCGCGCTCGCACGCACCCTGTCCGCGCCTCGGACGGTCGACGAGCGGCTTCGTGCCATCACCGCATCCGTGGTCGACTTGATGCCTTCCAAGACGTGCGCCGGCATCCTCCTCATATCCAAAGGATCCTCGTTCCAGACGGTGGCACCGACGTCACCGCTGCTCCGAAAACTCGACTCGGTGCAGGAAGAGCTCGGGCAGGGTCCCTGCGTGGCAGCTGCGATCAAGAATCTCGTCGTCCGCAGCGACGATCTTCGTGCCGAGA
Source organism: Rhodococcus pseudokoreensis (assembly GCF_017068395.1). NCBI lineage: Bacteria > Bacillati > Actinomycetota > Actinomycetes > Mycobacteriales > Nocardiaceae > Rhodococcus > Rhodococcus pseudokoreensis. The sequence goes on from NZ_CP070619.1 coordinate 4,110,966, forward strand.
CGCGGTGGCCACAGTTTGCCGCCGCCGCTGTCGACGCAGGAATCCTCAGTTCCATATCGTTCCAGCTGTACACGGCCCGGGAAAAGATGGGAGCGCTGAACCTTTTCGCGTTCGAGCCGAACGCATTCGGCCCCGAGGAAGAAGCCACGGCCGAGGTGCTGGCAGCTCATGCCGCGCTGGCGTTGACAGCGGCGCGGACGGAAGAGCAGCTCCGATCCGCGATCTCCTCCCGAGACATCATCGGGCAGGCCAAGGGGATGTTGATGGAACGGTTCGGCATCAACGCAATCGAAGCTTTCGAACTTCTCACCAAGCTGTCTCAGGAAACGAACATACGACTCAACGCCGTCGCGCAGCAGGTCATCGAACGTAGGTGAAAGGGGTCGGGTGAGGGTGATCGAATGTCAGATCACCCCCACCCAGGGTGGGTGCCGCCGATGCGGGTCGTATCGACCCGTCAGTCAGATGGTGGCGGCACCGAGCTCGAGCAAAAACAAACCGGTCAGTGGCAGGGCGTCCGCATCCGACAGCTAATCGAGTACGGCGTCGACCGTCTTCTTCAGAGCCGATGGTTGCGCAGGAGACCTGGGGGCCTTCTCCTTCAGCTCGAGCAACCGAACACCCATTTCCTGGAGTCGTTTGCGCCCCAGCTCCTCCCGCACTTTGGGGAACCACTCTTGTTCTTCTTCTTCGATGTGGTGCTCGACGGTTTCGATCAGCACGGTGGCCTTCGCGTCGAACCTTTCGTCGTCCGGTTTCATCCCCGCAAGCTCCGTCACCAGCACGTCGGCAACGTGGTGTTCCTCGTAGGATTCGAGGATGTCGTCCTCGAGGTCTGGGGCGAGTTCACGTACGTCCGGGTACATGACCTCGTTTTCGATGTACGTGTGCACCGTCAGTGCCTCGATGATCTTGTCGACGATGCGGCCCTTTTCGACGCGGGCGTCCGGCCCGGCGCCGCGGAAGTCCCGGAACAGCTTTCGAATTTCTTTGTGGTCGCTTTTCAGGAGCACGATCGCGTCGGTCGACATTGATACCTCACAGTGGTGGTCGGGGAGAGCGGGGCGAGTGCGATGTCGTCACTACGCATTACCCACTCGCGGCGGTGGCTAACACCGTCTCTCGATCACCTGTGCCGGCGAAGCGGCCCGATCCGGAGCGAGAACGTGATCGCCCGCCGGGGTGTGCCACGCCGGACGACGACCCGGACTCGGCGTGTGCCTGACGCGGGGTGACGAGGTGCCTGCGCAGGCGACCGATTCGGAGCCGGGCCGGGGTCTTCCGCGGCGGCACGGTCGTAGGCGGCACGGCGTGCCGGGTCACGGAGCAGCGCGTAGGCGGCGAGAATGCGTTGAAGTTCTTCGTCCGCCACGGGATCGGTGGTCGGCGAGGGCGTGCGGGTGTCCGGATGGTGCGCGTGCAACAAGCGCCGGTAGGCGCGAACAATCTGCGTCTGGGACGCATCAACCGTAAGTCCCAGGACTCGGTACGGGTTCCTCTCGGTGGTCATCACCGAAACCTTCCGCGAGTGGCACCGTCCCCTGCGGGCGGTCTTGTCTCCGTCTCGTCACCGTGACCGTAGGCGCCGGGGCCTGCGGTCACGGTGGAGAGCGCTGTGTGGCACGGGCCTCCTACGGGCGCACGTCGGCGAGGATGCCGCCCGAATCGGTCGCGCGCAGAGTGTATTCGAGCTCGTGCCACAGCCGTTTCGTCGCACAGCTCTCGGTCAGGCGCTGACGGCCTTTCTTTCGGAATGTCCACTGCTGATCTCGATCTTGCGTGGCTTGGCCTTCTCCGCGAACGGGATCGTCAACCGCAGTACACCGGCGTCGTAGTGCGCCTCGATCTTGTCCGCGTCGAGGTTCTCGCCCAGGAATAGCTGCCGACTGAACAGGCCGCGTGGCCGCTCTGCCGCCACCATCTCCTGTGTCTCGTCGAGTGCCGGTCGTTCGGCGCGGACCGTCACCGTGTCGCGTTCGACGTCCAGGTCCAGCGAGTCGGCGTCGACTCCGGGGAGGTCGAATTCGACCACGAAACGGTTGTCTTCACGCCAGGCGTCCATCGGCATCACCGCCGGACGGGCTGCGGTGCCGAGGATCTGCTGTGTCAGACGGTCGAGATCGCGGAACGGATCCGTACGCATCAACATCGTGTCCACCTCCAGAAACCCTCTCATTTCGCTAGGTAAACTGCAGCAGATGCTGTAGATTCGGTATAGCATTGGCCACAAGCGATGGCAAGAGGAAACCGGAGAAAATCCCGATCGGAGGCAAGATGTCCGAGAAGTTCCAGTCGAGATCCCGGCGCGGGGTCTACGGCATCTCGGTGGCCTCCGAGCTGTCCGGTTTCGGCATCGCGGCGCTGCGCCTGTACGAGGAGTACGGCTTGGTGACCCCGACGCGAACCAGCGGTGGCACCCGCCGCTACAGCGACTACGACCTGGGCCGCCTCAAACGCATCGCGGAACTCATTGACGCCGGGGTCAACCTCGTCGGGATCGGCCGGGTGCTCGACCTCGAGCACCGCACCGGCGAACTCGAACGCCACAACCGGCGCCTCGAAGCTGCCAACGCCCGTCTGCGTGGCCGAGAGGAAGCGACGGACGTCGCCGACGTAGTTCCCGAAGCCGACCGATTCGAGCAGTAAGTCCATTCACCGGGAAGGGGTGTGTGTCATGAGCGAGAACACCACAGTCCACCTGGCCCTATCCGAGGCCACACGAGCGCTCGAAACCGTCACCACGGCGCTGGCCACGCTGCGCGACGAGGCCGCCGCCCATGAACCACTCACCGGTGTGCTCGACCGGCTCGCCCACACGGTGGTGGCCGCGGTGCCCGAGGCCGACGCCGTCACCGTCACCCATCTCGAAGTGTCCGGCCCGCGCACGGTCGCGCTGACCGACGAGTCCGTCGCCGCCATCGACGACCACCAGTACGAGGCAGGCCGCGGCCCGTGTCTGCAGGCCGCCACCTCCGGGCAACCGGTCCGCGCGGTGGTCGGCGAGTATGCCGAGCTGTGGCCGGAATTCACCGCCGCTGCGGAGGAGGCGGGAGTCCGGGCGTATCTCTCGGTCCCGCTGCTGGTCGCCACCCCGGGGGAAGGTCCCGGTGAGTTGGCAGGCTCGTTCAACATCTACGCCCGGAGCGCGGCCGCGTTCGACCCGTTCGACGAGACACTCATGGAACTGTTCAGCACCGCCGCTTCGGCCGCGATCAGCAACGCCCGCCGCTGGCACCGTGCGCGCACCCAGGTCGAGCAGCTCACCGAGGCGCTCACCACGCGGGCCGAGATCGACCAGGCCAAGGGAGTGCTGATGGCCGTGCACCGCATCACCGCCGACGAGGCTTTCGCCCGCCTCACCGACGTCTCCCAGCGCACCAACACCAAACTGCACGAACTCGCCCGCAGCGTGATGGCTCAGTGGATCGAGCGCGGCGTCCCGACCGGGAACGGTCGCCGCGAACCGGGGCAGACGTGAATCGGAATCGAGGAAGAGTTCAACCGATGACTACGTTGCGTTTTCCCGGCCCTGGCTCGAAGGCGCAGGGAAAGCGGCCGTGATCTACATGGGTGCGTCCAGCCGGCAGGGCCGTTCCGGTCGGCGAGCGAGCGGGATTGGGTGAATGTTGGCCGGGGTACTCGAGTCTCATGGCACGCCCCTTCGAAGAACCCGTGGGCACCGGACCGCAGGTCCCGGTGGGAGACCCGGTGGGTAGCGACGACCCGCCGTCCAGCCCCGGCGCGCACGATGCACGTCCCGGGGTACCGCCCGAGGTGGCGAGAGGCAAAGGGATACGGCACACCCGTACCGGGGCGACCTGGACCGGTCTGGTGATCGGAACTCTTGTCCTCGTCCTACTGTTGATCTTCATTCTCCAGAACCTCGACGGCGCGGTGATCATGGCACTCGTCGGCAGTATCAGGATTCTGCAGATCCGCCGCGCCGCGAATCGGCAGCGGAAACTGACATCCTGATACGTCGTGCGGTGGAGTATGGCGACGTCGGTGTGACCGATTCGTGCATACTTCGATCTGCGTGCTCGGCATACTGGAACGACAAGAAAGCGAGACCGGTCGAGCACAGAGAGCAGCGGGTGAAGCTGTGGACGGTGGTGAGCTCCTCGGCTCGACTGCACCCCCACAGGGCGGAAGTTTCCGGTTCTACCTCGACGGCGAACGCTGGCAGTGGTCCGACCCCGTCGCCCGGATGCACGGCTACCAGCCGGGTGAGGTCATCCCTACCACCGAACTTCTTCTGTCCCACAAGCATCCGGACGATCAACCGCAGGTCGCGGCACTGTTCGACAAGATGATCCACGCCGGTGAGCCGTTCAGCAGCAAGCACCGCATCATCGACACCGACGGTCGCATCCATCACGTCATCGTGGTCGGCGACCGCATGCTGGACGAGAACGACAAGGTCATCGGTACGTCCGGGTACTACATCGACGTCACCGAGACGTTGGAGACCGACCCACGCGAATACAACCAGGCGCTCACCGAGGCCGTCGCCGAACTCGCCACATCGCGGGCAGTGATCGAGCAAGCCAAGGGTGCGCTGATGCTCGTCTACGGCATCTCCTCCGAACGGGCCTTCGGCATCCTCACCTGGCGCTCACAGGAGACCAACACCAAACTCCGCACCCTCGCCGAACGCTTCGTCGACGCCCTCGCCGCGGAGGCGACCCTCCCCGTCTCGTTCCGCGCCCGGTTCGACCACCTGCTCCTGACCGCGCACGAGCATCCCGACCGTGGGCCGGGAACAAGGAACTGATCTTCCTCGCTATGCGGTGGTCACGTCGGGTGGATCGGGAAGGTCGACGTCGAGGACGAAGTCGAGCCAGATGAGGGCGTCGGCGAGGGTCGCCGCGCGCATGGTGACGTCGAATTGTTCGGCAGCGGCCAGCGACTGCCGGGCCTCTTCGCGGTCCTCGGCGAGGAACGCCGACACGGTCCGCAGTACCCAGCGCTCCGACGCCGACAGGGCGTCGACGTCGACGGGCCCGCCGTCGGTGAAGCGCAGGTCGAGGATGAACCTCTCCCCCGGTCCCGCGGCGCCCAGACGTGCGGTGACCACCCCGACGATGGCATCGACGACCCAGGCGAGCACGGCACGGTATTCCGGCCGCTCTCCGACCGCATGCGGTTCGGCGCACACCCGGGATATCTCGCCCGAGAACCGCGCGGCGTCACGGTCACCGACCAGTTGCATCAGCCGGCCGCCGACGGCCGCGGCCGACGAACTGGTGGGGCTGTCCGCGTTCGATCCCATACTTCGAGAGTGCCCTGACCCGGGCACCGTCACGCAGCCCGGTCGATCACACCCAGTCGCCGGCACGCGCCGGCAGCCTCAACTGACGTACCGAATGCGAACGGTGTAGTTTTGCCGGAGGCCTTATCCTCAGGGGACTCTGCGTGAGGACCGTCACGGCGGTCTGACACGGCCGAGAAATCTGCACGAAACATTCACGTTACGTTCCGTTCGTACAGTGTTGCCCCGACGCACCCCCACCTCATCCGCGGGGTACACGCGAGGAGAAACACATGAGTGGGAATGCCGTCCGTCTGCAGGCGATCAAGGACGTCGAGGCCTACGTGCCCCCGGCCGTCAGTTTCGTGGACGACGAGAAGCCGGGCGAGATCTTCGGTCAGAACGTGTTCAGCAAGGCCGTGATGCAGAAGCGTCTGCCGAAGTCGGTCTACAAGTCCGTCATCGCCACGATCGAGAAGGGCAAGCCGCTCGACCCGATGGTCGCCGACGCGGTCGCGTCCGCGATGAAGGACTGGGCACTGGAGAAGGGCGCCACGCACTACGCGCACGTCTTCTACCCCCTGACCGGCCTGACCGCGGAGAAGCACGACAGCTTCTTCGACCCGGTCGGCGACGGCTCGGCGCTCGCCGAATTCGCAGGTAAGACGCTCGTCCAGGGCGAGCCCGACGCGTCGAGCTTCCCCAACGGCGGCCTCCGCAACACGTTCGAGGCACGCGGGTACACCGGGTGGGACGTCACCAGCCCGGCCTATGTGCTGGAGAACCCGAACGGCAACACCCTGTGCATCCCGACGGTGTTCGTGTCGATGACCGGGGACGCGCTCGACCACAAGACACCGCTGCTGCGGTCGCAGCAGGCGATGGGTGTCCACGCGGAACGCATCCTGACGCTCTTCGGCCACGACGACGTCGAGAACATCGTCTCGTTCTGCGGACCGGAACAGGAATACTTCCTCGTCGACCGGCACTTCTTCCTCGCCCGGCCCGACCTGCTCAACTCCGGCCGCACCCTGTTTGGCGCCAAGCCGCCCAAGGGCCAGGAGTTCGACGACCACTACTTCGGTGCCATCCCGGAGCGCGTTCTCGGCTTCATGATGGACACCGAACGTGAGCTGTTCAAGCTCGGCATTCCGGCGAAGACCCGGCACAACGAGGTCGCCCCCGGGCAGTTCGAGATCGCACCGATGTTCGAACGCGGCAACATCGCCGCCGACCATCAGCAACTGCTGATGACGACGCTCAAGACGATCGCCAAGAAGCACGGCATGGCGTGCCTGTTCCACGAGAAGCCGTTCGACGGTGTCAACGGGTCCGGCAAGCACGTCAACTTCTCGCTCGGCAATTCCGAACTCGGCAGCCTCCTCGTGCCCGGCGACAACCCGCACGACAACGCCCAGTTCCTCGTGTTCTGTGCGGCCGTCATCCGCGGGGTGCACAAGTACGGCGGCCTGCTCCGCGCCTCCGTCGCGTCGGCGACCAACGATCACCGACTCGGCGCGAACGAGGCTCCCCCGGCCATCATCTCCGTCTTCCTCGGAGATCAGCTCGCCGGTGTGTTCGAGCAGATCGCGAAGGGTGCGGCCACCTCGTCGAAGGGGAAGGGCACCATGAAGATCGGTGTCGACACCCTGCCCGTGCTCCCGACCGATCCGGGCGACCGCAACCGCACGAGCCCGTTCGCCTTCACCGGCAACCGGTTCGAGTTCCGGGCGCCGGGTTCGATGCAGACCGTCAGCGGACCCATCGTCACGATCAACACGATCATGGCCGAGTCGCTCGACTACATCGCCACCGAACTCGAGACCGCGGTCGCGAACGGCACCGACTTCGACACGGCAGTGCAGAACCTGCTCACCGAGATCATCACCAACCACGGTGACGTCGTGTTCAACGGCGACGGGTACTCGGAGAACTGGCAGAACGAGGCGGCCGCGCGCGGACTGCCGAACCTGCGCACCACCCTCGACGCGCTGCCCGAACTGATCACCGAATCGGCGGTCGAGCTGTTCGGCAAGTACCGGGTGTTCAACGACCGGGAGATGCACTCCCGCTACGAGATCGGCCTCGAACAGTACGCGCTGACGATCGGTGTGGAAGCACGGCTGACCCTGGAATTGGGACAGACGTCGATCCTCCCCGCCGCGATTCGCTACCAGACCGAGTTGGCGCAGAACGTCGCGGCACTGAAGGCGGCCGGCGTGGACGCGGACCTGTCCGCACTCGAGGCCGTGTCCGCACCCCTGACGAACCTCAGGATTGCGCTCGCCGACTTGAAGTCCGCCCTCGCCGCTCAGGGTGAATCGGAGGCATTGGCGGAGGCCACGCACGCGAAGGACGCCCTCCTGCCCGCGATGGCTGCCGTTCGCTCAGCAGCAGACAGCCTCGAGGACATCGTGGCCGACGACCTCTGGCCGCTGCCCACGTACCAGGAGATGCTCTACGTCCTCTGACGGACTCGAGTAGATCTGCACGTCATCCAGGTCCGGAACCTACGGCGCAAGCTGTGGGTTCCGGACCTGTTCGTCATCTGCGCCATCAGGCCAGATCGCCGAGCGCTTCGACGGATTTCCAATCGACAGCGGCGGCGCAGTTGCGCCGCAGCAGCGCAAGAATCAGCTGGTTCACCACATCGTTGTCGGGGAGAACCGCGACCGCGGCGAGGGTGACGTAGAGACCGCTGAGCAGCTGGATCCGGTAGTCGGCCGTCGCCTGATCCTCGTCGTACCCGGAGGATTTCTCCGCGAACACGTCGATGTACGTCTTCAGCAATCGCGTTTCGTGTAGTCGGCGTTCGGCGATGTCGACACTGCCCGACATGAAGTACGCGAAGTCGTACATCGGATTGCGCAAGCCGGTGAACTGCCAATCCAGGAGCACGGCCGACACTCCCGCGCCCGACTTCTCGAAGAGAACATTGTCGACGCGGGGGTCGCCGTGGGTGAGTGTCAGATGCTGCTGCGGCAGGCCATACCAGGTGCGAACCAGGGCGACGGCATCGCGAATCGCGGCCAGGAAGTCCGGCGGAAGGTCGTCGGTGAACCGCGTGAGCGCGGCCGCGGCCCCGCGCTCCGCCGCATCGCACCAGTAGTCGGAGACCTCGGACATGCGCACCAACCACGCGGGCGCTGCCTCATCGGTCAGCGGAAAGAAGCTGGAGTGCAGGCGAGCGAGTTCCGCGACAAGGGATTCCGCCTCGGCCACGCCACAACCGGCGGCCTGATTGCCGGGCGTCGTCGTTGCCGTCAAGTCTTCCAGGACGAGGTTGATGTTCGTCTCGTCGCCGGCCACCCAGTAGCACTGCGGAATTCGGCAAGCCTGTCGGCCGCCGACTTCCCGGTAGGCACCGATCTCGCGGTGGTATGCGCCGCTCCGCAGTCCGTGCTCGTGCGCACCCGGCGCGCTCGGGCGGAATTTCACCACGACCGCGGCCGGGGAATCGGATTCGGCGCGGGCATACTCGATGCCGATTCGTACCGTGTCGCTCACGTTGCCGGCGCCGATGGGCTGCGCCGAAATCGATGCGACCTCCACCCCGGTGTGGCCTGCGTGCCGCAGCACGGACTGCACCCATGCGGTGTCGATCTCGGTGGCGACGTCGAGCACTCTGGGAGTCGGGTGATTCATGACCAGGACCCTTCGAAGTAGTTGGAGTTCCACACATCCGTGATGAGTCCCGCGGTCGCCTTGAAGACCTCGATTCCGCAGAGCCGCTCTCCGGTGGACAGGCGGATCGCGTTCCACGTCAGCGTCGCGAACTCCTCGTTGCCGGAGAGGTTGGCCACCTCGAAGGTCGGTTGATTCGACGCCAGGTCGGCGCGAATGCGCTCGACTTGCTGATTTCGGCTGAGCGCGACGGTGTTACCCGCTTCGTGTCGAATGACCGGGTCGCCGCATATTTCGTGGACGAGTTCGACTCGTTGCTTGTTGTAGATCTCGAACACATATTGTTCGACGAGTTCGACGGGGGTTCTCATCGCAGACTCCTGTACGCCTCGACGACCGGTTCGAGTTCCGCCGGCGTCGAGCAGTGCATGATCACGCCGTCGACTCCCAGATCGAGTTGGGCAGAGACCTTTTTCGCGCAGGCCTCGGCTGATCCTGTGGCGGCTGCTTCGAGCCACTCGGCGGGCAGCACTGTGCCGATGTGTTCGATCTCGGACGGGGTTGCCACCGCGTCGCACCAGCCGTTCAATCCGGCGACCACCGGATCTTCTCGAAACCGCTGGAGCGCGTCGGGGTCCCAGTTGTTCGTCTTCACCATCAGATCCCCGTACACCTGCAGGTAGGTGGCGAGTCTGGCCACGGTCTTCTTCAGCTGCAGTTCGATGGGAAGGTGATCGGGAACCGTTGCGTAGCAAGACCACACCTTGACCGCGGCGGGGTCACGGCCGGCCTTCTCCGCGGCGCTGCGGACCGCGTTCACACACCGCACGACGGTGTCGTCCGAGAAGTACGTGTGCAGAACGACAACGTCCGCGGCTCGACCCGCCAGGGCTAGGGTCGCGGGCCCGAACGCGGTCAGCCCGATCGGAATGTTCTCGTCGAATGTCGAGTCGAGGCGCAGTGTCGGATAGTTTCCGGCCGGGCCGCTGTGACCCTCGACGGTCTCGCCCTTCCACAATCGGCGCATCAGACCGATGAAATCCTCCAGTTGCGCGGTGGTGACGGGCGGGAGGCCGAACGCCTTCAGTTGCGGTGCCAGACCACGACCGAGCCCGAGGACGAAGCGGCCGTTCGTCAGCCGGTGCATCGTCGTCGCCCACGCTGCTGTCACCATCGGGTGGCGGGTGTTGTGGTTGGTCGCAGCAGTGGCGATGTTCAGGCGTTCGGTCACCGCGCCGGCCGCGCCCGTCAGCGACCCGAGTTCCTTGACGTTGAATCGTTCGGAGAAGAACGCGGTGCCCAGGCCGAGTCGCTCGGCCAGTGCCAGTTCGCCGTACATCTCTCGGGGCGACTCGACGTGTCCGCCGAGTGCGTAGAAGCCCAGTTCAGGCATCGAATCGTTCACCGAATGCGCCTTTCGTCAGAATTGCAGCCGGGCGCGGACCTACCCACGGTTCACCGCTGCGAGTGGGTGGATCCCGATGTGGCGGGCGCCGTCACGGTCCCGTGCATGTGTCAGGGAGTTGGTGACCATGGACAGAAACAGCTCGTCACCACGCTCGGTCCGTTCCACCAGCATCGCAGCCGCAACCCCGATGATGAAGTTGTGGAAGGTCGCGCACGCATAGTCCTGGACGAGACGTTCGAACGGATAGCCGTCGACCCCGAGGTCGACGAGTTCCGAGTGGTAGTGGCGGAGTAGTTCGTCCTCGTTCGCTCGACGCGTCGTGGCGTCCAGTGCACCACCGATGAAGTAGGCGACATCGACCACGCCCGGTGCGTACACCACTGTCTGCCAGTCCAATACGACGAGCGGCACTTCCCCGCCGCGCGCGTCGAACAGCACGTTGTCGGGCCGGTAGTCGCCGTGCTGGACGGTGTAGGGCATCCCCTCCAGTGCCTGGTAGTAGCCGGCGATGTTGTCGACGAATTCCTGCCCCAGTGCAGTGTCGGCCTCGCTGAGCCGGCCGGCGTAGCGCTGACGAAATCCGTCGTACCATTCGGGCATCATCTCGGCGAATCGCTGCCAGTAGCTCGACGAGATGTCCATCCACGGGTTGCCTCTGAGTTCTTCCGAACCCCAGTAGGGTGCGTGGATCCGTGCTGCCTGCTCGACGGCGAGTCGCGTTTCGGCCACCGTGCAGCCGGTCAGCTGGTTTCCGGGACGTGCGGGAGTGAGATCCTCCAGGAGGAGGACGAATTCGGTATTGTTCGTATCAATTTCGGCGTGGAAGCAGGCCGGGACGCGGACCTGGAGGTGCGGCGCGATCTCGGTGTAGAAGCCGACCTCACGGGCGTAGTTGAGCTCGCTGCGTCCGGCCGCGCGACTCTGCTCGCTGTCGGAAGTCAGTTTCGCGACGAGCGACTCGGGGCCGCCGCCACCGTCGGAGTACGAGATCGTGATCTGATAACTGTCGGCGACCAGGCCGGTGCCGATCGGTTCGATTGCGGTGCCGGTCACCCGGTTGCCGGGGGCGAGTATCCCCCTGTCGTGCAACAGTCGATCCAGCCAGCCCGCGCAAATATCAGCTGCGTGCAATGTCTTCTCCTTGTCGGGGGCCGGCTCAGATCTCGAGCACCGTCACGGCGCCGGTCGTGCCGTCGACCTCGACGAGTGCGCCGTTCGGGATGCGCTTGGTCGCGTCGGTGGCCGAGACGATGCACGGGATACCGATTTCCCGGCTGACGATCGCGGCGTGTGAGAACGGGGCTCCGACGTCGACGACCACCGCGGAGGCGGCGACGAACAGCGGCGTCCAGGACGGGTCGGTGATCGGGGCGATGAGGATCTCCCCGGGCTCGAGGGCGGAGGGGTCGTCGGGGGTGGTCAGGACCCGGGCGATGCCCCGGGCGGTGCCGGTGCAGCCGGACACGCCGACCAGAGTCTCGCCCGCGGCCAGCGCAGCGCCGGCGGCGCCCGCGCGCAGCGGCCAGTCCTCGAGCGGCGGCACTTCGCCGGAGACGACGAACGGCGGTTTGACGTCGAAGAGTGCGCGGTAGCTCTTTTCCCGCTCGCGCACGATGTCGGTGAACGCCGAGGGATCGGCCAGGTAGGCGTCGAGTTCGTCGGCGAAGAGCATGAAGATCTGCTCGACGCTGTCCAGCGCTCCTGCCTCGACGCCGCGGCGGCCGAGCTCGCGTGCCGGAAGCCGGATTTCGTGAATCACCATGGCTGCCGTGGTACGGGCGCGTTCGCGGCCGCGGAGCCAGAGAGCGGCGGCGGCGAGGGTGGCCTCGAACTGGGCGGAGGTCTCGGGATCTTCCGCGAGAAGCTGGCGGACCATGGAAGCGGCGGCCTCGCGTTCCTCACTTCGGATGGCGCCCTTGCCTTCCGGTGCCTCGTCGTCGCCGACCTGCCGCATGCGGTCGACGGTGGCCAGCGCCAGTTCCGGTTTGACACCCCACGTCTGGGCGCGGATCTCCCATTCCGCCGGGCCGCGGAAGTCCCAGTCCGACAGGAAGGCGTCGAGATCGGCGCGGAACGCGGTGACCGCCGGGTCGGTGCTCGCCGCCAGCCGGTCGTAGAGGCCGGGGACGCCCTCGTCGAACACGGCGGCCACAGCCGGATCCTGGGCGGCGCGGCTGAGGGTCCACATCCGCTTGGAGGGTCCGGTGGAGTCGACGTCGCCGATGCCGCCGACCAGGGTGAGGGCAAGCTCGGGCCTGCCGACCGCGGCGGCGATCTGCGCGACGGCCCCCAGCCCCACGCCCGATTTGAGGCTGGCCTCGATGTGGTGCTTGAACAGCGGCCGCAGGATGTAGTCGAAGGAGGTGATGCGCTCGCGCAACTGCTGATCGGTCAACGCGGTCATGTCGGGCCGGTCGGCGCGGATGCGCACCACGTCCTGACGGTCGGCGTCGTACTCGGGCAGTCCGGTGGCACCGATGACCTCCTCGACCAGCCAGCCGCCGGCGCGCTCCGCGAACTCCGGGTTCTCGTCGAAGTCCCGCTTCTCGCTCTCGTAGCTGGGAATGCCGGGCATGTCGCCGAAGTACTGCAGGTCGACGGCTTCCGGCGACATCCCCGGCACGCGGACGCCGAACAGCCGCATCAGCGACATGTTGATGTACAGGTAGCTGCCGAAGGCCGGGAGGATGTTGTAGTCGACCGTGGCGTCGTAGAGGTCGTGATCCCAGACCTTGCATGCGACGAAGGCGTCCCGCCAGCCCGGTTCGAGATTGTGCTGGAAGCCGGCGGAGGCGTTCAACGGACTGATCGGGTCGGGAAAGATCTCCCCGACGTTCGCGCGGGAGTACAGGGGAAACACCTTCGACACAGTGTCGTTGATGGGCCACTCAGCCATGCGATGCCTTCTTTCAGACAAATGTTTTGGAGTGCCGGTTTCATTCCGGAACGATGCACGTCGCCTGTCGTGTTAGCGACTGTGAATTCACATTCTTATGTGAGTGCCGTCACTCTGTCAAGGCTCCCGGGCCTTGACCGACCACGCATGTCACAACTTTCCGCGCTCACCGGTAGACAAAAGTGTGAATACTGCGTCACAATCCTTGGATACGAGGTCTGAGCTGGCGTCTGGTTTGTGGAGGTCGGCGGAGAAGGAGAGCGCTCACATGCGCATTTTGGTCACCAACGACGACGGCATCGACGCACCCGGACTGCATGCGGTGGCGACAGCTCTGGCAACCGAGGGGTACGAGATCACCATCGCCGCGCCGCGCGGCGAGTGCAGCGGCAGCGGCTCGTCACTGGGCACCCTCGAGCACGGAGCGGAGATCGCGTACACGGAGCGCCGCTTCGAGCATCTGCCTGGAGTGCAGGCGCTCAGCTTCGACGCCCCGCCTGCATTTGCGGTGTTCGCGGCGTGTGCGGGGGTGTTCGGTGCTCCACCGGACCTGGTCGTCAGCGGCATCAATCCGGGCCCGAACACCGGCCGGATGATTCTGAATTCGAGCACGGTGGCGGCCGCACTGACCGCGTCGACCCTCGGCGTCCGCGGTCTCGCCGTCAGCTGCGGGTTTCCGCCGGAGCACCGTTTCGATACCGCCGGCCGGATCGCAGTGTCGGCGGCACAGTGGATGCTCGCCCACAGCGCCCACCGTGCCGTGCTGAACGTCAATGTGCCCGATCTCGACATCAGTGAGGTCAAGGGTGTGCGGATGGCACCGCTGGCACCGCGCGGACTGCTCGGCTTGACCTTCGACAAGACCCCGGACACGGTGCGGCTGTTGCGATTCGCCAATACCGAACGTCTCGGCACCGGAACCGACTCCGCTCTCGTGCGTGACGGCTATGTGTCGATCAGCGCCATCTCGGCCGTGGCGGCCAACTCCGAGGGCTCGGGCGTCGCGGCGCACGTCGAGGCGTGCCTGCCGTTCCCGGTGGCCTCCGAGTCCTAGGCGCGGGATTCTCCTGCGCTGCAACGTGGGTCGGGCACGGGAAGGGGCGGGCCGGTCGTCGACCGGCCCGCCCGTTCCGTGTTATGTGCTCGTTCAGCCTTCGTCGGCGGCGCCCCGGGTCCGCCCGGCGCTGAGGATGAGGTCTTCGTGCAGTTCCATCCAGATGTCGTGGTAGCTGTCGTACATCGGCCGCGCGAACGAGGCGTTGTCACCGCCACGGATGCGACCCAGCGCCGCGGAGAGGCGCGGCAGATAGCGACCGAACCGCGGCAACGCATCGACCAGTTCCGGGAGCGACGCCCGCAGTCGCTCATCGGTCTGCGCCAGCGCGCCGACGACCTCGCCGTCGTAGGTCGGGTCGCCGTGATCGTTGGGGGTGTCGTCGCTGCGCATCTGCCAGCGCTGACACACCATCTTGAAGTCGGAATTGATCGGCAGGAAACGGTCGTAGAACGCTGTCAGCGCGGTGGCCGCGCCGGTGGTGGCCGGATCCTGTGCGAGTAGCCGCAGATGCTCGGCCTTGCCCGCAGGGGTCAGCATCGCTCCCGGCATCCGGCCCTCCCGGCGCACCACCAGGCCCTGCTCGACGAGCGGATCCAGGGCTGCCGGCAGGTCCTCGACCGGCACGCCCGACAGCGCGCTGAGCACGTTGTCGTTGGCCAGTCCCTTCACGCGGAGCGAATGCAGGACGTCGAAGGTGTGTTGATCTTGCTGGGCGTGAACCATGTCTGGCTCCTGTTCGGATGTTCGGTGGTCAAGGTGTGTCGCGGTCGGGGTGTGTCATGGTCAGGAAGTCGCGAAATAGTGCGAGCGCAGGGCCTTCTTGTTGAGTTTCCCGGTGGGCAGCCGCGGCAGGCGGTCGACGAAGTCGATCGAGCGGGGCGCTTTGAAGGTCGCCAGGCAGCCGCGGCAGTAGTCGATGAGGCCGGCGGCGGTGGTGGCGTCACCCGATACACCCTCGCGCAATTCCACCATCGCCTTGACCTGTTCCCCGAATTCGGGGTCGGGGATGCCGAAGACCGCGGCGTCGACGACATCGGGATGACGCACCAGGGCGGCCTCGATCTCCTCGGGGTAGATGTTGACCCCGCCGGAGATGATCATGAAGCTTTCCCGCCCGGCGAGGTAGAGAAATCCGTCCTCGTCGAGGTAGCCGCGGTCGCCCATGCTCTTCCAGCCGGCAGTCGCGGCGGTGTCCCCGGCATTGACGTAGGCGGTGGCGGCCGGCGGTTGAAACCAGACCTTGCCGATCTCCCCCGGCGGCACCGGGGTCCCCGCATCGTCGGTGACGTGCACGCGGGTGCCGCCGAGAGGTCGGCCGACCGACCCGGGGTGGTCGGCGGATTCGACGGCGGAGATGTAGGTGTGCCCGTAGCCCTCGGAGGCGCCGTAGTACTCGTGCAGGACCGGCCCCCACCACGCGTTGATCTGCTCCTTGACCTCCACCGGGCAGGGCGCGCCGGACGTGACGGCGGTAGTGTGCGTCGGCGACAGCGCGATGGTGTCCCTGTCGGGCAGGGCGAGGATGCGCAGCAGCATCGTCGGCACCCACTGCGAGTGAGTGACCCCGTGCGTGGCGATCGCCGTCATGGCCGCGGACGCGTCGAAGCGTTCCATACATACGACCGTGCCGCCGGCGGCCATCGTCATCAGCTGGAAGGTGAACGGCGCCGCGTGGTAGTTCGGCGCGGGCGAGAGCAACACCGTGTCCGAGTCGATGCCGAGTTTCTCGGCGAGACCCGCGTGGCGCGTCGGGGCGTCCGCGGGATGGATGTCCAGCAATTTCTGCCGGAACGCCTTCGGGCGGCCGGTGGTGCCGCCGCTGTAGAGGACGCGGGCGCCGAAGCGTTCGTCCGCGATGGGCGTCCTCGGGTGGTCCGCGATCGCCGTGGCGAGGTGCTCGAATTCGGGAGCTGGATCGGTGCACAGGGTCAGCGCGGTGTGCCTGCCCGGAAGGGCGGCAGCGACCGCTCCGGCGAGCGAGCCGCTGGTGACCACCGCGGCCGGCGCCGCTTCGGCGAGGAGCGCGGCGAGTTCGTCGGCGCCGAGGTGCCAGTTCACTGGTGTGACATACAGGCCCGCACGCATTCCGGCCGCGACCACCACCGGCCATTCGATCCGGTTCTCCATCACCAGGACGATGGAATCGCCTGCTGCCACGGCCCTGCTGCGCAGGAGATGGGCGAGCTGGTTGGACTGCTCGTCCAGCTGCCGGTAGGTGAGCGAAGTACCGGAGGCGGCCATCACGAACGCGAGAGAATCGGGATGCTCGGCGGCGATTGAGGGTGGGTACACGAGACCTCTTTTTGTGAATTGTTCGTCACTATCTAGGTCAGGCTACAAGCGACTCGAGTCTTCATACAAGGGGTATTTGCAAATCGGGCGATTTGTGATTTAGTGACACCAAAGTCACAAACGAACGTGACCGTGACGGGAGACATCCAAATGACCACCAGCAGTGGTATCGACCTGATGGACCTGCGGGCATTCGCCTCCGGATACGCGGACGAGATCTTCGCGCAACTGCGCAACGAGGACCCTCTGCACTGGAACGACGAACCGAACGGCCCGGGATTCTGGTCGGTGACTCGATACGCCGACGTCAAAGCCGTTGCCGCGGACCACGACACGTTCACCGTCACCGAGGGGACGCAGATCGCGAGCAGGCGCGCCGAAGGCGAAGGCGCCCGCAGCATTCATCACGTCGACCCACCGGAGCACGGTCCGCTACGCAAGATCGTCACCCCGCACGTGCGCCCGGCCAAGGTGAAGGCCCTCGTCCCGGACATCGAGGCGGTGATCGACGACCTGCTGGACAAGGCCGTCGGCGCGGGGCCGATCGACCTGGTCGCGAACATCTCCGCCCAACTGCCCCTGGTGATGATCGGCCGACTGCTCGGCGCCCCGCTCGAGGACTGCCCGAACCTGCTGCGGTGGACGAACCAGATGGCGTCGGAGGACCCCGACTACTCCGCGGGCCCCGAGACCGCCGTGCATGCCCGCGACGAGGTGTTCGCCTACTTCCGGGCCCTCGAGACCGAGCGTCGCGCCTGCCCGGCCGACGACCTGGTCAGCGTGCTGACCGCCGCCGAACTCGACGGCGTCCCGCTCAGCCGCGGCTACCTCGACGCCTACTACCTGATCCTGATGGTCGCCGGGAACGAAACCACCCGGAACCTGCTGTCCGGCGGTGTGCTCGCCCTGCACGAGAACCCGCAATGGTGGGACCTTCTGCGCGAGAATCCGGGCAAGATCCGCTCCGCGGTCGAGGAGATGGTGCGCTGGGTGTCGCCGGTGCTGTCGATGCGGCGCACCGCCACCCGGGACGTCGAGATGCACGGCAAGACCGTGAAGGCCGGCGACAAGGTCGTCATGTGGTTCTGCTCGGCGAACCGGGACGAGCGGGTGTTCGAGGACCCGAACACGTTCCGGGCCGACCGATTCCCGAACGAACACCTGGGTTTCGGGTGGGGCGATCACGCCTGCCTCGGCGCCAACCTCGCCCGCCTCGAGGCGAAACTGTTCTTCACCAAGCTCGTCGAACGCGGCATCGGCATCGACGTGGTCGATTCCCCGAAGCGTTTGCAGAGCAACTTCTTCCGCGGCATCAAGACCCTCCCCGTGCGATTGGAGCCGCGCAATGGCTGACACCTTCGACCGGGCCGGCTGCCTGATCGACGGCGCATGGTTCCTCCCGGACGGGCCGGCGATCGACGTGATCGACCCCTACACCGAGACCGTGATCGGCGAAGTCGTCGATGCCGGGGAACGGATCGTCGACGACGCCGTCCGCTCGGCGGCGGCCGCTCATGCGGCGTGGCGGGACACCGACGTCTCCGAGCGCGCCGCACTGCTCGATCGGACCGCGGATCTGCTCACCCGTGACGGCGCGGCGATCGCGGCACTGGTCAGCCGCGAAATGGGAATGCCGATCTCGCTCGCCGAGGTCACCCAGGCCCAGCTCCCTGCCGACGTCTTGCGGGCCACCGCCCGCACCGCCCGCGACTTCCCGTGGTCGCAGGACATCGACGGGGCCACGCTGGTCCGGCGCGGCAGCGGGGTCGTCGGCGCGATCACGCCGTGGAACATGCCGGTCCACCAGATCGTCGCCAAGGTCTCGGCCGCACTGGCGGCCGGTTCGACCGTGGTGCTGAAGGCGTCGGAGATGACCCCGTACGACGCGAACGCGCTCGCCGCGCTGTTCCTCGAGGCGGGACTTCCGGCCGGGGTGTTCAACGTCGTGACCGGGACCGGTGCGGTCACCGGGGCGGCGCTGGCCGCGCACCCGGGCCTCGCGCACGTCTCGTTCACCGGCAGCGTCGTGGCCGGCCGCGCGGTTGCCTCCCTGGCGGCGCAGACGTTGACCCGCTGCACCCTCGAACTCGGCGGCAAGTCACCTGCCGTGGTGCTGCCGGACGCGGACCTCGAGACCGCACTCACCGGGGTCGTCGCCTCCGGTCTGGTCAACTCCGGTCAGGCGTGCAACGCCACCACCCGGCTGCTGCTCCCCGAGGCGCTCGCCGCCGATGCCGCCGACGTGCTCACCGCGGCGGTCGCCCGGCACACCCTCGGTGACCCCGCCGACCCGCAGACCCGGCAGGGCCCGCTCGTCTCGGCCCGCCAACGTGACCGGGTCCTCGACTACATCGCCGACGCCGTCGCCGCGGGCGGGCATCTGCTCACCGGCACCGGCAAACCGTCCGAGGTGTCCCCGACCGGATTCTTCGTCGACCCCACCATCGTCACCGGACTGCCCGAGGACGCCCGGGCGATCCGCGAGGAAATCTTCGGCCCCGTCGTCGCGGTGCAGACCTACACCGACGTCGACGACGCGGTCCGGATCGCCAACGACTGCGCGTACGGGTTGTCGGCGGAGGTGTGGTCCGGCGACGTCGAACGCGCCCGCGCCGTGGCCGGACGGCTCGACGTCGGTCAGGTCAAGATCAACGGCGTCCGCACTCGCAATCGGCCCACAGTTCCCTTCGGTGGCGTCAAGAATTCCGGCTACGGCCGCGAACTCGGTCACCTCGGCATCGAGGAGTTCACCGACGTGACGGCGGTAATGTCATGACCGGCAACACTTTCAGTGGAAACATCGTCGTCACCGGGGCGGCCTCGGGGATCGGTCTCGCGCTCGCCGACCAGTTGAGTGCGGCCGGCGCCACGGTCTACGCCCTCGACCGGCGCGACTGCCCGATCGGGTCGGTGCGGACCCTGCTGTGCGACTTCTCCGATCCCGGATCGATCAGCGACGCCGTCGCGGCCCTCCCCGGCGAGGTCACCGGGCTGGCCAATGTCGCCGGTGTTCCGGGCACCGCTGCCGCGCAGACGGTGCTGGCGGTCAACCTCCTCGGGCCGCGCCTGCTCACCGAACTCGTGCTCCCCCGCATGACCGAGGGAGCGGCGATCGTCAACGTCGCCTCCGTCGCCGCGTACCGCAACACCGAATCCCCGGAGTCGATCGACGCACTGCTGCGGGTCCGCAACCGCGCGGACCTGCAGGCCTGGCTGCGTGACCACCCTGTGAAGGGGCCCGCCGCCTACGACACCTCCAAACGCGCCCTCGTCGACTGGACGCAACTGCTGTCGGCGAAGCTGACGGCACGCGGCATCCGGGCGCTGTCGGTCAGTCCCGGACCGGTCGAGACACCGATCCTCGCCGACTTCGAAGCCAGCATGGGCGCCGACGCGATGGCACGATCCCACGACGCGGTCGGCAGGCACGGCTACCCTCACGAGATCGGCGCGGTCGTCGCGTTCGCCCTCTCTCCCGCCGCGTCCTGGCTCAACGGCATCGACATCCCGGTCGAAGGTGGCCTGTTCGCCACCCGTGCGGCCGCCAAATCCCCTGTTTTCGAAGGACTCTCGCTATGACCTCCTCCAGTAGCCCGGCCGAGCACGTCATCACGCTCGACGGCACCCATCCCAGCACCCGCGAGGTACTCGGCGGCAAGGCGTACAGCGTCAACAAGATGCGGGCGATGGGACTGCCGGTCCCCCCGGCGTTCGCGCTGCCCACCGGTGTCTGCGCGGTCTACCACGACAACGGCCGATCGCTGCCGGACGAGATCTGGCAGCAGGTCCTCGAACACCTGCGACGGCTCGAGGCGGAGACCGGCCGCCGGTTCGGCGCCGGTCCGTCCCCGCTGCTGGTCTCCGTTCGGTCCGGCGCCGCGCAGTCCATGCCGGGCATGATGGACACCGTCCTCAACCTCGGCCTGACCCCCGAACTGTGTGAGGCGCTGGCCGCCGAGACCGGTGATCAGCGGTGGGCGACCGACACCTGGGAGCGGTTCTGTCACAGTTACGCCGACATCGTCGCCGGGGACCCGAATGCCGCGCCGCCGAGCGATCCGTTCGCGCAGTTGCGATCGGCGATCGGCGCCGTCTTCGACTCCTGGACCAACGAGCGTGTCAAGGCGTACCGAGCCCGGCACAACCTCGGCGCCGGCGCCGGAACCGCAGTCACCGTGCAGGCCATGGTGTTCGGCAACCGCGACGAGCGGTCCGGGACCGGGGTGATGTTCAGCCGGGATCCCGCGACCGGCGAGAACACCCTCTACGGCGAATGGCTGGCGAAGGCGCAGGGTGAGGACGTCGTGTCCGGGGAGAAGACCCCGAATCCCCTCGCCACCGTCGGCGACATCCTGCCCGACGTGTACCCGGAACTCGAGCGCATCGCCGAGGTCCTCGAACGTGAGCACCGCGATCTGGTCGACATCGAGTTCACCGTCGAAAGCGGCCGGCTGTACGTCCTGCAATGCCGGGCCGGGAAGCGTGCGCCGCGCGCCGCGGTCCGGATCGCCGTCGATCTCGTCCGCGAAGGTCTCATCACGGCCGACGACGCGGTCTCCCGCGTCTCCGCCGAGCAGGCCGCGAGCCTGGCGAAAACGCACGCGGTGCACGCCGACCGGACGGTCCTGGCCGGTGGCCTCGGCGCCGGCCCCGGTGTCGCCGTCGGGCAGGCCGTCAGCGACCTCGACCAGGCCCTCGACCTCGCCGCGGCCGGCACACCGGTCGTCCTGGTACGTCCCTCCACCGCCCCGGACGACGTGCCCGCGATGTTCGAATCGGTCGCCGTCGTCACCGAACTCGGCGGCAGCACCTCCCACGCGGCGCTGGTGTGCCGGGAGATCGGGCTGCCGTGCGTCGTCGGCGCCGGAGTCGGCACCGTCGCGAAACTGACCGGGCTGACGGTGACCGTCGACGGCGCCACCGGCACGGTCTACGAGGGCGACGCCCTGCACACCCCGGACGAGGGCGACGTCGACGAGTACCTCACCGAACTCCTCGGCTACCTGCCCGACACCGTCCCGGTGGATCATCCGCTCGCCCAGTTGCGCTCTGCGCACCTGGAACGGGCATAACGCAAGGTCAGAACGATGCGACACCTGCTATCAGTGATATCTTGTTCGCAAACTCGGGCGACGGAGAGGGGGCGGAGATGACCACACAGCGCCAGGTCCCACCGCGCACGCTCGACGACGTCTACACCCATGTCGGCCTCGTCGAACCCGGTGCGGCCACCCCCAAACGGCCCAACCGCCGTGGGGAGCTCACCCGGGAACGCATCGTGCAGGCCGCGATCGAATGCTTCAGCGAATACGGGTACACCCGCACCCGGGTCTCGGACATCACCCACCGCGCGAAGACCGCGCAGGGCAACTTCTACCGGCACTTCACCGACCTGGACGACGTGTTCCTCGCCGCCATGCACACCGGGCTCCAGGAGTTGTCCGAGGCCACCAGCCGCAAGACCACGACCAGCGGCGAACTCGAAGCGCTGATCGAGGTCAACATCACCTACCTGCACGCCTACTCCCGGCACCGGCACATCCTGCGACTGCTGCGTGAAGCCGCTGCCGCCAGCGCCAACGAGGGTTTTCAGCAGTTGTGGCTGCAACTGCGTGACGACTTCATCGCACGCACCCGCCGCTGGCTGGAGAAGCTGCACGACCGCGGGGAGATCGGGGACACCAACCTCGACCTGCTTGCCGAGTCGCTCGGTTGCATGACCGAGCAGATGGCCTACGTGCACGTCGGTCTCCCCGCCTCGACGCCCAAACGCGAACGCATCGACGAACTCGGCCGCGCCCTCGGTGAGGTCTGGTTCCGGGCACTGCCCCCGGCCGCGTCGCCCTCCCAGCACTGACCGCATTCGGTTTCCTTCGGCCGCGGCTGGCCGATCCGTGTCGCCTTCCCTTTGAGCTGCAACGAAAGATGCACCCATGACCTCCGTCGCACCCGATTCTCTCGGCTACACCGTCCGTGTCGCCGATGTCATCGCCGAGACACCCGACGCCTCCTCCCTCGTCATCGACGTCCCGCAGGAGATCGCCCACCAATTCGCGTATCGGCCCGGGCAATTCCTCACCGTCCGGATCCCCAGCGAACGCACCGGTTCGGTGGCGCGCTGCTACTCCATCGCCAGCTCCCCCAGCACGGACGACCGCATCAAGGTGACGGTCAAGCGCACCGCCGACGGGTACGGCTCGAACTGGCTGTGCGACAACATCACAGCAGGCGACGCCGTGCATGTGCTGCCGCCGTCGGGCACGTTCACCCCGCACAGTCTCGACGGCGACTTCCAGCTCTTCGCCGCCGGCAGCGGCGTCACCCCGGTGATGTCGATCCTCAAGACCGTGCTGGCGTCCGCGACCGGAACCGTGTCCATGTACTACGCCAACCGGGATCGCGAATCGATCATCTTCGACGCCGAACTCGCCGACCTCGCCAAGAAACACGCGGACCGGCTCACCGTCGAGCACCGACTCGAGAGCGAGGCCGGGTTACCGACCCCGGACAATCTCACCCAATTCGCCGACGGCGGCCAGGCCGGCACCGTCTTCGTCTGCGGACCCGCGCCCTTCATGGCCATGGTCAAGGAGACGCTGACCGGCATCGGATACGACCGGCACCGGATTCACGTCGAGGAATTCCGCTCCCTCGACGGCGACCCCTTCGCGCCGATCAGGCAGGTCACCGCCGACGACGACGCCGAAACGTCGACCGTGGACGTCACCCTGGACGGCGACACCCACACGCTGTCGTGGCCGGCCGACGCCACCCTGATCGACGTCATGGTGGGCGCCGGGATCGACGCCCCCTACTCCTGCCGCGAAGGCGAATGCGGATCCTGCGCCTGCACGCTCCTGGAGGGGACCGTCGATCCCGGGGTCACCGACGCCCTCGATCCCGACGACGTCGCCGACGGCTACATCCTCGGCTGCCAGGCGAAGCCGACCAGTCCCACGCTGAAGATCGAATTCTAGGTCGAGGTCCGTCAGCTGGCGGGGTCGTACCCGAACTCGCGCACCTCCTGCGCGCACCGGCAGGCAACCGCGAGTTTCGCGGCCCATCCCAGTGCCGCCTCACGGGACGGCAGTTCCAGTACCGCGTAGCCGCCTTCGAGCTGCGTCGTCTCCGGGTAGGTGCCCTCGGTCACGGTCCCGTCCCCATCGACCATGACGGGCGGAACGCTTCCGTCGATGCCGCCGCCGAACACCCATACGCCGGCGTCCTTCGCCTCCTGGACCACCGCGTGCGACGCATCGGACACCGCCTGCAGATCCCCGTCGGGAACGACCATGGCGCCACTCGGGAACGAGATCAGGTACTTCGTCATCGCGTCGACTCCTTCTTCGCGCTCTTCTTCACCGACCTGATTCGAGGGTCTCACGTTCGGCCGCCGCCAGGATCGCTTCGATCTGCGTCACTCGATCCAGGGTGAGGCTCCGCTGCTGCCCGGCTCAGCGGACGGTGATTCTCTGGAGGTCGTTGCCGATGACGACCTCTCCGGCATAGCCGCGACCGGCCCACTCGGTCCACTGGTGCGGGTCGACGACCCCGTGTGCGAAGTCGATGATGTGGGACAGCACGAGCTTCGGCACTCCGGCGCGCTCGGCGATCGCCCCCACCTGCTGCACTTCGACGTGCGATTGCAGCATGTGGTCGCGTGCCGCCGGTGTCAGGGCGCTGCCTTCGAGGTTCACGGCCTCGTGGATCAGCACTTCGGAGCCACGCGCCAGTTCGACGAGGTTGTCGGAGACGGTGGTGTCTCCCGAGAACGTCACCGAGCCGTACTCCGTGTCGAAGCGGTACGCGAAGGAGGGAAATGCGGGGCCGTGCGGCACCAGTGTCGCCGTCACGCGGACTCGGTCATCGCTCATCACCGTGAACGGCGCGCACGGTGGGCAGGTGTTGGTGAAGTCGGCCCCCAACTCGGGCAGGGCGATCTCGTGCACGACCGGCATCGTGCTGGTGTCCGGCAGTCCGGTGTCACGCATCAGAACGTTGTTGCTGTACGCGTAGGCCTCCGTGCATTTGCGAGTGAGCTCGGCAAGTCCCGGCGTGGGGTCGGCCGGGTGCGTCACCGGAACGGTGCGCCCGCCGAATGCCTGGGGCAGTCCGCCTGCGGGTCCGGGGCCGTACACGTCCACAGGTCCGGACACACCGTCGCCGATCTGGGGGATGGTCCCGCCGCCCAGCATGAAGAAGTTGTAGTAGTCGGCGATGTGATCGGCGTGCAGGTGGGTGATGAAGATGTTTCTCAAGGCGGCGAATTGGAGTCCCGCCCGACGATATTGGGTTGCGGATGCACGACCGCAGTCGACGACATAGGTGGTGCCGTCGACTACGAGTGCTGTCGAGATTCCGGTGCGGTCGGCCGCGATCGGCGGACCGGCCTGGGTGCCCAGCAACACGATCTCGAAGTGGGCGTCCGGATTCGGTACCGCCGCCGGTGCGGCTGCGGCCGATTCGACCGGTCGGGTCGACGATGGAGATGCGCACGCGGTCACTCCGGCGGCGGCCGCTAGTGCGCCGATTCCGGCAAGTATCGATCTACGGCTGATCGCGGATGCCGGCCCGCGGCCGTCGGCCGATTCGGTACAGCAGGAAATACACATGAACGTGTCCTCACTCGCTACTCGGACAGGAAGTCGGCGATCAGACTGTTGAAGCGGGTCGAGTGCTCGATCTGGACCCAGTGACCGCAGCGGCCGAACACGTGCAGCTGCGAGCGGTCGATCAGTTCGAGCAGTCGAAGCGAGTTGGACAGCGGAATGACCTGGTCGTCGCGCCCGTGGACGATGAGCGTCTCGTGCGTCAGCGACGAGATCAGGCTCTCGTCGACGGCCATCTCGTCGACACCTCGCTGCCGGGGTGCCGGGAACATGGCGCTGAACGCTTCTTGCACGCCGGGCCGGGTGGCGGCCGCGAGTCGCAGTTCGGCGAGTTCGTCGTTCACGAGCGTGCGGTCGTAGGCGAACACATCCAGGAGTTTGCGCATGGCCGGGAGGGACGGCTCGAAACCCCAGACCGCGTCGAGCCCCGGAGTGATGTCGAATGGGACTCCGACGCTGCCCATCAGGACGAGGCGGTCCACTCGCTCGGGGTACTTGGTCGCGATGTTCAGGGCGAGTGATCCACCGAAGCTGTTGCCCACGATGGAGACCTTGTCGAGTCCGAGGGCATCGAGCAGGCCTACGAGGTGGTCGGTCCAGGTGGCCGAGTTGTACTCGACACCGTCGGGGCGCTCGGTGTATCCGAATCCGAGGATGTCCGGTGCGATGACCCGGTATTGGCTCGAGAGGGCCGGGATGGTCGTTCGCCAGTTGGCCCAGGCGGTGACGCCGGGGCCGGAGCCGTGGATCAGGACGACCGGGGCGCCCTCGCCGACGTCGTGGTAGTTGGTGGCGATCCCGTTGACGTCGATAGTCTTCGCGATCTCGGGTGTCTGCTCGGTTGTGGTGGTCATCGGTTCTGCTCCAAAGATGGTGATGTTCTGGTGGTGAGGACGTGCGCCGGCGGCAACCGGCCCGCGGTCTACGTGACGACGGTGAGGAAGTTCTGGTCCAGTTCCCGGTGGGTGAAGTTGATGCCCCGGGCGGCCTGATCCATGGTCCAGGTGATGGTCCGGAAGTCCTTGCCGGTGCGGTATCCGCCGGAGAACACTTCGTTGCGGTTGCCGGAGGGATCGAAGAAGTAGATCGTCTCGCCGCGGGTGATTCCGTGACGGGCAGGTCCGAAGTCGATGGGCACGTCGTCCATGGAGAAGACGTCGCCGGCGTGCAGCAGGGCCGACCAGTCGGCGATGTGGTACGCGAAGTGGTGCAGTTTGCCGTTTTCGCCTTGGACGAAGGCGATGTCGTGGGGTTGTTCGCCGCAGAACATCCAGGATCCGACGAGTTCGGTGTTGTCTTCGCCTCCGACGAGGCGTTCGGCGGCCTGGAAGTCGAGGGCTTCGGAGAGGAACCGTTCCAGCAGTGCGGGGTCTTCGGTGGTGATGAGGGTGTGGTCGAGGCGCGGGACGCCGATGCCGCGGGTCCCGCCGCGAGGCCACGGGTCCGGGTTCCACAATCCTGTTGCGGTGCCCACGTACTCGATGTCGCTGTAGAGCTCGAGGGTGTGCTCGGACGGCAGGGTCACCCGCAGGCCGTCGCCGACGGACTGGTTGTCGCCCTTACTCATCCGCTCGCACGTCGCGCCGAACGCGCGTACCCGGGTCTCGATCTCGGCAAGCGAGTCTGCGTCGGAGACCTTGTAGCCGAGTTTGGTCAGCCCGACGCCGCCTTCGCTGAGGACGACCGAGTGATGGTCGGCCTCGTCCCAGGACTTGAGGTAGACGGTGCCGTCCTCTTCGTGGACGGCGTCCATTCCGAGGGTGTTGATGTAGTGGTTCTTGGCCTCGGCGAGGTCGGTGACGTTGATGTGGACATAGCCCAGTCGCAACACGGACATGGCTGTACCTTCCTTCGATGTGGGTTGAATTGGTTCGCGGCCACCGATCAGGTGGTGCGCTCCCGGGACCGCCCGAGCCCCGCCAGGACGTCGACGAGGCGGTCCCGTTCGCCGAGTTCGATGATCACGTCCGATTGCGGAAATGCCCTGCAGGGAAGGCACTTCTGCTGCCCCGGTTCGCGATCGGGTCCGTCGACGACGGTCTCGCTCACCGGTGTGCGGTAGGCGACGGTCCCGTCGACGAGCACGGCTCTGCAGGCTCCGCAGCCGCCGCGCCGGCACTTGTACCGGGACCGGTAGCCCTGACGGCGCAACGCATCGACGATCGTTTCGTCGGCCCGCACGCCGATGCGTATCCGGTCCGGAAACACGGTGACCTGAAACTCGCCGTTCGGCCGCGGCGCCTCGATGGCGCGGGCATCGGGGGTGTCACCCATTGGTCCTCCTGAGCTGCCGCCGGTCCAAGAAGCTAGTCGGCCCCCGTCCGACGGCTACTTGCGGCCGAAGACGGACACGTCGTCGTTGCCGATCAGGTCGGGAACGGTCCAACCGTCGAGGTCGTACTCACTCATGAACTGCTCGGCCAGGCCCTTCATCCCCGACACCACACCGGTCGCCTGCGCGCCGAAAAGCAGTTCGGCCTTGACATTCTCGTGGTTTCCGGAGTAGTTGCGCTCGTACAGTTCGTGGCGGCCACCGAACTCGGAGCCGATCGAATCCCACAGGGCCTTCATCACCTTCACGCGCTCGACCGCGGTGATCCCGTCGGATCCGCGCACGTACTTGTCGAGGAACGGGCGCACTTCGGGGGACTTGAAGTCCTCGGCGGACGAGGGCAGGTAGATCAGGCCGGATGCGACGTCCTGCTCGATGATCTCCTTGATCCGCGGGTAACCCTGGATCATGAACATCCGGAACGTCAGGCCGTATTCGAGCTTGGGGATGACGGTGTCGCCGATCCACTGTTCGGGGTCACGTGCCATGGATTCGGTGAGCGACCAGAACAGGTTGCGCCATCCGATGACCTCACCGACGCGGGTCTGCACACCGCGGAAACCGCCGGCGCCGGTGCAGTCGAGGGCCTTGAGCAGCAAACCGGCGATGAAGTCGAGCTTCACGGCGAGGCGGGTGCAGCCCTGCAGCATGGCGCGGGGCAGGAACCCGGACTGCGGGAAGAAGGTGTTGATCTTGTCGACGGCGCCGTACATGAAGACGTTCTCCCACGGCACCAGGACCTTGTCGAAGACGAGGATGGCGTCGTTCTCGTCCATCCGGGACGAGAGCGGGTAGTCGAACGGGCTGCCGACGATCGCAGCGTTCTGCGCGTAGGACGTTCGCGAGATCAGCTTCACGCCGGGCGCGCCCATCGGCACGGTGCAGATCAGGGCGAATTCCTTCTTCTTGATCGGCAGCCCGTAGTGGGCGATGAAGTTGTAGTTGGTGATCGCCGATCCGGTCGCGACGACCTTGGCGCCGGAGACGACGAGGCCTGCGTCGGTTTCCTTCTCCACCTTCATGAACACGTCGCCGACCTCGTCCGGCGGCAGCTGGCGGTCGACGGGCGGGTTGATGATCGCGTGGTTCCAGTACAGGACCTTCTCCTGCGATTCCTTGTACCAGCGCTCCGCGTTGTCCTGGAACGGTGAATACAGCTCCTTGTTCGCGTTCAGCGTGCCGAGGAAGGACGCCTTGTAGTCGGGGCTGCGGCCCATCCAGCCGTACGTCATCCGCGCCCACGTCGCGATCGCATCTCGATCGGCGAGCACGTCCTCGGTGGACTTGGCGGTGCGGAAGAAGGGCATCGTCACGCCACCGCTGCCGGTGTCGGTGGGTGTCGTCAGGGCGTCCACGTGCTCACCCGTATGCATCCCGTCGTAAAGTCGGGCGATCATGCGCACCGAGTTGCGGAACGCCGGGTGATTCGTATGGTCCTTCACCCGTTTCCCGTGCAACCAGATCTCGCGGTCGTCGCTGATCGACTCGATGTACTCGTCGCCGGTCATGGGCTTGGTGGCGTAGATCTGGGGTTGGTTGGCCGCGGCGTTCGCCGCCGGGTTGACCTGCGTGGGGTCGGTGGGGACGGTGGGGACTGTGGTGGTCATGGTGTTCCCTTCGGTACTGCGGATTTTCAGAGGCTGACGGTCGCTCGGGCGGATTGCCCGGGCAGGCGATGAAGAGGCGTGAAGGAGGTCGACGCGTCGAACCATCCGTTGTGCGGATCGTCCAGGCATCCCGCCCACGCACTTGCCGCATCGAGCATGCCGAGACGGTGAAACTTGCTGCGATAAAACAGCAACGGCTGTTGATCGGTAGTCGTGATGTCGACGATCTCGCCGATGAAGATGACGTGATCACCGCCGTCGTACTGCGCCCACGGGGTGCAGGAAATCGTGGCCGCCGATCCGCCGAGCAGCGGCGCGGTCGGACCGTCGGCCCACACCGGGCCCGGCACCTGCGGGCGTCCGGCGAAATGCATCGCGGTATCGACTTGAGCTTCACCGAGAATGTTCACGGCGAAGGGTTCGTCGCCGAGGTACTGGCACGCCTTCGATTTGCGGGTCAGCGTCACCTGGCACAGTGCCGGTTCGAGCGAGACCGACGTAAAAGCCGTTACCGTCGCACCGTGGGGTTCACCGTCCGCATTCCTGCATGTAATGACGGTGACTCCACTGGCGAACTGCCCGAAAATGTCACGTAGCTTGCGAGCGTCCATCGCGTGGCCCCTTCGCTTCTCGTCCTCCCGAGTCGACCTGACGTCGGGGTTGTGAAACCAAGGTATGACCACGGTCACAAGCCGTCGATCCACTCAGCGAAGGGGCTGTCCACACGACGCAACGTGAATTTCGGGGCATCGAGCCGCGGGCGGATCAGTGATATAAATCACCAAGAGCGCAAGATCTTGGCGTCCCCGTCGGACGCCTGGAGAGGTTGGGACGACTTTCGTGGATACCCCGGACAGCAGCCCCCGCTTCGAGGATTGGCATCACCTCCACGAAGCGGTGGCCGACGCATACTTCCCCCACACGCTCGAGCCCTTGACGGCCGGAGCCGCCGCGGAGGCGTCGATCGGCAGCATCGACCTGGGCGCGTGCCGCATCACTCACATGGCACTCGGCGCGGAGGTCGCCCTGAAGTCGGAGCATCCGGGTGCGTACGGCATCAACATCCCGGTCAGCGGTCGACTGGAGTCGGTGATCGAGCGCACCGAGGTGGCGTCCGAAGTCGGGCAGGCGACCGCGTGCCCCCCGGGTGTCCGCACTCTCATCCCGCACTGGAATCCGTCGTGTCGATTGATCGGATTCAAGATCGACGAACACTATCTGCAGCGCGAGATGGACCGGATCCTCGACCGACCGGGGCGCAGCCTCCCCCTGCAACTCGACCTTCGCGGGGACGCCGGCCAGAGTTGGCTGAAGTTCCTGCGGTCTACCTACGATCTGGTCGCGTCCGACGACGGCCTGCTGCACAACGACTTGATGCGCATCCAACTGTCCGCGGCCGTCACCACCGGGTTCGTTCTGGCCGCCGTGCCGGACGAGGACCCCGGCAGGAGCGCGTACCGGCCCCGCGTCGTGAAGCGGGTGATCGCAGCCATCCACGACGATCCTGCGCGGGCATGGACGCCCGGGGACATGGCCGACATTGCGGGGGTCAGCGTGAGGCGACTCCAACAGGCATTCCGGGAATACGTCGGCGTGACGCCCTTCGCGTATCTGCACGATGTCCGAATCGAACGAGCACACGCCGACCTCGCCGTATCCGGGCCGCCGACAACAGTTCTCGACGTCATACTTCGGTGGGGATTCACCCATCCGGGGCGCTTCGCGGCGGAGTACCGGCGCAAGTACGGCGTACCCCCGTCTCACACCCTCACGCGCTGAGAACTGAACAGCAGCAGCCGAACTCGTCTCACGAAGTTAGTTGTGCCAGCACTTCTGCCGCGGCTCGGTGGCCGGACCGGACTGCCCCGTCCATGTAGCCGTTCCAGGTGTCGGAGGTCTCCGCGCCCGCCCAGTGCAGACGCCCGACGGGATCGGAGAGGGCGGCGCCGTACTGCGTCCACACGCCGGCACCGAGTCGTCCGCCGTAGCAGCCGCGGGTGTATTCCTCGGCCATCCAGTCCTGTTCGAGGTAGTCCGTGGGTTCGCCGGCGGCAGGGCCGAAGAGCTTCGTCAGCGTCGCCACGGCCGAGGCCCGGCGCTCGGCGGGGGTCCGGAGCGCAGCGGTGCGGGCGTGGGCGCCTTCGAAGAAGCCGACGAGGACACCGCACGAGCCGTCGGCGGGCGAGTTGTCCAGGGTGATGCTCAGCTCGTCGTCCAAGTTGAAGGCGAACCCGTTGAGTCCCGCCTCCCGCCAGAACGGCGTCGGGTAGGCAATCTGAACCTTGATCACCGACCCATCGGGATCTGCTGGGTCAGCCCGTCGCGGGAACCGGGGAGCGCGGGCCGGTATCGGAGACGACCAGCCAACGTCGGGGGGATCGCCACGATTGCCTGTGCAGCGGTGACGGTTCCGCCGTCGAACTCGACGCCGACGCCGCTGTCGTCGTGGGTGATCGTGCGAACCGGACTGTTCAGCCGGATCACCTCATCTCCGAGCTCCGCGGCGAGCCGCTCCGAAATCTGATGTGTGCCACCGACAACACGTAACTCCTGGGCACCACCTGTGGTGCCGACGAGACTGTCGATCATGCCGCCGGACTTGATGTAGAAGAGAAAGTGAAGCAGGGACATCTCGGCCGGTTGAGCAGAGAACAGGGCGGGCACGACCGCCTCCCAGAATGCCAGCGCCTCGGGGTGGTCCGTGTTGGCGCGCAGCCATTCGTCCAGGGTCTTGCGGTCCAGATCGGCGGCGGCGGGCGATGCCCACGGTGACGACAGCGACACCGAGTCGGCGAGTGCCTCGAGTTCCTGCTGGAGCCGGCCGACCTCCACCGCTGCGCCATCGGAAAGACCGAACGTCTCGTCGGCGTACCTGGTGACCTTCCCCTTGTAGAGGGTGACCGCGTCGCCGTCGTCGTAGGTCGGGAAAGTGTCGAGCCCGAGTTCGCCGATCAACTTCAACACCTCGGTCTGGGTCCGGCCGATCCACTGACCACCCATCTCCACCGGGACGCCGTTGGCCAGGTGTCCGCCGAGGTTGCGCCCGGCCACCCGATCGCGTGCTTCCAGCACCGTCACGCTGCGTCCGGCGGCAGCCACAGCCCTCGCCGCCGTGAGTCCGGCGAGCCCGGCGCCGACTACGACAACATCGCAATCCGTCATCACAATTCCTCCAAAAGTCGGTCGGTTGTCCGACCGTAATCTAGATCACAGCATCTCGGTGTGCAAGAGTGGTGTCGAATCGGCGGGTGAGGCGACATCGAGGAGGAAAGCGGTGGCCTACGTCAAGGCGGCAGAGCGCGAGACACAGATCATCGCGGCGGCGATCAGGGAGTTCAGCGAGAGGGGCGTCCCCGGAACAACCCTTCGCGCCGTCGCCGGGCGGGCCGGCATCCCCCTCGGCACGCTGCACTACGTCTTCGCCAGCAAGGACCAGCTGCTTCGTGCAGTCATCACGACCGTCATCGGCGAGATCTCCGAGACGCTCCGCGCCGAACTCGAGGCAGACAAGGGCGTGGAACACGCGCTGCGCCACGGGGTGGGCAACTTCTGGAACAAACTGGTCACGAGCAGGGTCGGGCTGCAGATAATGCAGTACGAACTCATGACGTACTCACTTCGGAGCGATTCCGCCAGGGAGCTGGCCCAGCTGCAGTACGAGCGCTACGGCTCGCTCGTCACCGAGTTCTGCGAGCGGGCCGCGCAGGCAGCGGGAGAACGCTGCGCCATCGGCTTCGACACCCTCGGCCGCATGGCGCTGGCCCAGGTCGACGGGCTGATCCTGCAATACATCGCGAAGCCGGATCCCGACCGCGCTCGGCGCGATCTCGACCACGCGCTGAACATGCTCGTTCTCTACGCCGACCCCCAGCCGGTCGCGCGCACGAAGCCGCTGAAGGCGGATACCGCCTGAGGTTCGGATCCGGGACGCCATTGCGTTCGGGTGGACCTCACTCTATGTTGATTCGTACGGCTGTCCGACTTAGAAAATAGCGGGTCGCGGCCACGACACTGGATCATCGACAACCCGGAGTGAGACCAATGGTGCACAGCCCGAACGACAAGCCGGCAACCACCCTCGACACCAGCGTCGCCGTGGTCGGCGCCGGAATGTCGGGTCTGATTGCGGCCAGAGCGCTGCATCGACAGGGGATCGATGTGCTCGTTCTCGAGTCTGCGGACAGAACGGGTGGCCGGATGATGGCTGAAACCTCGGCGTTGGGCTCGCGGCTCGATCTGGGTGGGCAGTGGGTCGGCCACGGACACCACCGGTTCTCGGCGCTGGCCGCCGAACTCGGGGCCACCGTGTTTCCCATGCGCACACCGAAGCGGCCGATCGTCGTCGGCGACGCCCGCACCATCTCGGCCGTGAGTCCGTCGATGCTGACGGCCGCTGCCATTCTGCTGGCCTGGGAAATCCGGGCGAAGCGGGGAGCGCCGACGCGATGGAACTCGACGACCGTGCAGGAGTGGCTTCGCAAGGTCCCGACGGTCGAAGCCCGCCGCCTCCTCGAAGTGCTCGTCGAGGTGTCGACGACCGCAGACCTCGACCGCCTCTCGATGGATGCGCTGGCCAAAATGATTCACTACCAGGGCGGACTCTCCACGATGTTGTCGACGAACGGCGGCGCACAGGAAAGTCTGATCATCGAGGGTGCAGGAACCCTGACCGACAAAATTGCCGCCGAACTCGGACCGCGGGTCCTCACGAGCAGTCGAGTGACCTCCATCAGTCGCGACGACAAGGGCGTCGTCCTCCGTACCCCATCGACTCTCATCCGAGCGTCCAAGGCGATCGTGTCGGCGCCACCACCAGTGTCGGCCAAGATCGTCTTCGACCCTCCCCTTCCGGCCGGTCGGCGCCGCCTCGAGCAGGACATGTACATGGGATCGGTGTACAAAGCGGTCGCGGTCTACGCGCATCCGTTCTGGCGCGCTACCACGGATGCCGAATTCATGTTTCTCGATGGCCCCGGCTTCGCGGTCTTCGATACCTCCCCACCCGGCGGTCCGGGCCACATGTGTGTGCTGGTGGGCGGTCGAGATGCGCGCGAACTCGATCGACTCGACGAAGCCGGCCGCAGGCAGGCCGTCCTGGGCCCCCTCGCCGCTGCGGTCGGATCAGCCGAGATCCTGCAGCCGGCGAGCTGGCACGAAAAGTCGTGGCACCTCGACGAACACGCCTGCGGGGGATATTCGGCGCTCCCGTCCGCAGGCAGTACGGAGGGTATCTTCCCATTGCCTTCAGATCCGATCGACAACATTCACTGGGCCGGAACCGAGACGGCGAGCGAGCACGCCGGATACATCGAGGGAGCCATCGAATCAGGCGAGCGAGCCGCGCGCGAAGTCGCAGAAGCGTTTCGGCGCGATACCGCTGCACACCGCCGATCGCCGCGGTGAACGCAGCTGGTGATCCCGTCTCGGCCTGAGACTCCAGTACTCTACTTGGAGTGGCCATTCGACCGATCCTCATCGCCGGCGATTCCAGACTCACCACGCCGGCAGTCCCGGTAACCGTGTTCGACGACGAACTCCGCGCCTTCGTCGACGACCTCTACGAGACCAACACGGCAGCTCACGGAGCAGGTCTCGCAGCCAACCAGGTCGGCGATCCGAGAGCGATCTTCGTGTTCGACCTGATCGACGACGGGCGTCGGCACCGCGGTCATGTCGTCAACCCGACGCTCGAGACAGCTCCACTGCCGGAGACGATGCCTGATCCCGACGACCTCGAGGGATGCCTATCGGTTCCCGGCGAGCGCTATCCCACCGGCCGGGCCGAGTGGGCGCGGGTGACCGGCGTCGACAGCGCGGGTGAGCCCGTCTCGTTCGAAGGCCTCGGCTACCTCGCCCGCTGCCTGCAGCACGAAACGGATCACCTGGCCGGGCATCTGTACCTCGATCGCTTGATCGGCCGCAACCATCGCGCCGCCCGCAAGATGATCAAGAAGCGTGGCTGGTCCGAGCCGGGTAATTCCTGGATGCCCGGCGCAGATCGGAACCCATTCGGCTGGTGAACCACCGGGCAATCCACAAGACTGGGGATTCACCGTCAGATATGACGAACGGAGGGCCCGCGTCTTGCCCGCATCCGTCGAGAGGTGGCTCTCCGAGCGCCGCCGCTCCGGCTTCAGCGTGCTCGTGGCTGCCGTTGCGGCGATACTCCTCGGCCCAGTGGGACTGTCTTCGCTCGGTTTCGCCGATGCGAGCGTGATCGTGCCCCTGGTCTATCTCGTGACATATCTCGTGGTCACGGTCGCGGCGTTCTCCCTGGCACCGGACGCGATCGTGCAGCAATGGGCGGAACGGGAGAGCCGCGGGACCATACTGCAGCGCTATGTCCTGGGCACTGCTCCCGGCCCGGGGGTGTCCCTCTTCATGGCGGCGATCGCACTCGCGGTCGCGGTGGTGTGGCTGCCGGGCCGTGGCGGCGGCGCACTGCCGGACCCGCTCCGGATCGGCATCGCCGTCGTCCTGGTCGTCGTGTCCTGGACCTGTGTGCTGGTGTCGTTCGCGATCACGTTCTACGCGGACAACGTCGTCGAGCAGGGCCAGGGTCTGGGTTTCCCCGGCGGGTCGCCCAGGTGGGCAAGTTACGTCTACTTCGCCGTCTCGGTGATGACCACCTTCGGGACGACCGACGTCGACGTGACGTCCGATGCCATGCGCCGGACGGTCGCGGTGAACGCAGTGATCGCGTTCGTCTTCAACACGGTGACAGTCGCGACGGTCGTGTCCGTCCTCGCCGGCGCCTGAGTCACCCCGCTCGCGGAGCACCCGATGGTGCACTGTGCACTGACCTTCGGGCCGATGTGGTGAGTGTTTGCGTAGATCGCTCCCGGGCAGACGGCGCAGCATTGGGACGCTCGCCGCATCCGTGAAACGACAGGAATTCAGTCCATGCGTAGTTTCGAATTGATCGACGCCGTCGAACTCGTCGACGGGGTCCTGCAACTGACCGTCGCCAGCGCCGCCGCCGGCACCGCGATGGACGCAGTTCTGGTCAGCGCTTGCACCGAGGCCCTGCGCGCGCTTGGCACCGATGTCGGTGCCGTTCTCCTGACCGGGTCGGGCCCCAACTTCTGCGCGGGTGGCAACCTCCAGAACTTCTCCGAGTCCGACGATCGCGGCGCCTACCTCCACGAGATGGCCGACGGGTTACACGATTTCGTGCGCGCCCTCGCCGCGAGCCCCGTCCCCGTGGTCGCGGCCGTGCAGGGCTGGGCGGCCGGCGCAGGCATGAGCCTGGTGTGCTCGGCCGACATCGCGATCGGCGGCCCGTCGACGACCATGCGGTCCGCCTATCCCCGCGTCGGGCTCAGCCCCGACGGCGGCATCACCTGGTTGCTGCCCCGCATCGTCGGGGCCGGCCGCGCCCGGGAGATCCTGCTCACCGACACCGTGATCGGCGCCGAGGAGGCGGTCCGCCTCGGGCTGCTCAGCCGCACCGTCCCCGACGACGAAATCCGCAGCGAGGCCTTACGCGTCGCCCGCAGTTTCATCGACGGTCCCCGCGCCACCTACGCGTCGATGAGACGGCTACTGGCCCAGTCGCCCGACGCGCCCCTGCACGAGCAACTCGACGCCGAACGCGACGGGATCGCCGCCGCCGCGAACAGCAGGACGGGCAGGGAAGGCGTCGACGCCTTCGTCGCCAAGCGGAAGCCCGACTTCCGAAGCGTCAACTGAAACCTTCGAATCAGCTCGCGCACAACAAGGTAGAGGTCAGGTGGATTGCCGCTCCTCCACGACCCAGGCCGCGACCTGGGCTCGCGAGTTGAATCCGAGTTTGGTGAGTATGTGTTCGACATGTCCCTGCGCGGTGCGCTGTGAGATCACGAGCCGGGCGGCGATGGCCTTGTTGGTCAGCCCCTCGGCGATCAGCTCGGCGACCTGTCGTTCACGTTTCGTCAGTTTCACCGATCCAGAGGGTGTGGACTCTTTCTGGGGTCGTTCACCGAGTGCGTACGAGACGGCGGAGTCGAGATCCATCTTCCGGCCTTGATGCTGTGCGTCCTGGTAGTCCTTTTCGGTGAGCATTCGGCGGACTGACCGTTCGCACTCGTCGTGATGTACGAGCAGGTCGGGGACGAAGACCGAAGTGCTTCCCACTGCGTGACCGATGGCTTCGGCGGCTCCCATCAAAATGGCGGCGCGCTTGGGATCGGTGCCGCCGGCGATCCACGCGAGAGCTTCGAGGCCGTTCGCGCAATTGACCGGATCGTCGACGAGGCGGCTGAGCCGCAGCCCCTCCTCGAGCAATTCGGTTGCACGACGCCGTTCGCCCTGCCGCCACTGCGCAACCGCCATGACCCACAGGACGTAGGCCCGATACACGGATTCGCCCTGACGATCGGTGATCGAGAGGGCTTCCTCGTAGCATTCGACCGCCCGGCGGGGATCGTCGTCGAGTAGCTCGTAGGTCAGACCGAGCAACGTGAGCGCCTCGACGTGTATGACGAGCTCGCGCCTCGCTTCTCGAAGCACGGTCAGTGCACGCTCGAAACCGGAGCACGCGCGCACGAGATCACCGTTGAAAAGTCCGAAGATGCCGTCCGCGTGGTCGACGACGGCGTGCGCGACGGGATCGGGGACGTGGTCGGCCAGGGCATGCGCCTGCTCGACGAGGGCAGCGCCTTGCTGATGGTCCCGTTGCTGTTCGGCGATCAGGCAGTCAGCGTAGAGCGCTTTGGCCGTCACGATCGTCGGCGGCAAATTCGGTGACGAGAGGAATCGGTCGAGCCATCGCCGTGTCTCGCTGAGCAGACCGCGGGTACCCCAGTGCAGGCACGCCGCAGTTGCGATCTGCAAGCCTTCCTCGACGTCGCCCTCGGCGAGGCAGAACTCCATGGCATCCCGCAAGTTCGACTGTTCGCGGTTGAAGCGGGCGAGCCATTCGATTTGTCGGGGGCCGATGAACTCGGCTTCAGCGGTGCGGGCCAACTGGCGATACCAATCCCGGTGCCGCCTACGCAGGTCCGAATAGTTGCCGGTCTGCTGAGCCTTCTCGCGACCGTAGTCGCGGAGAGTCTCGAGCAGCCGGTATCGCACCGTCACGCCCTGGTCCTCCCGGGTCAGGATCGACTTGTCGACGAGCGATGCCACCGCGTCCAGGAGGTCCGGTGCGTCGGCGCCTTCTCCGCATACCTGTTCTGCCGCATCCAGTTCGAAACTACCCGCGAATACCGACAGCTGTTCCCATGCCCGCTGCTCCCGCGTGGTGCAGAGTTCGTAGCTCCAATCGAGACACAACCTCAGCGTCTGCTGGCGCGAGGGTGCACCGCGGCTTCCGCGCGTCAGAAGCGCGTAGCGGTCGCTCAGGCGTTGCAGAATCTGCTCGGGTGACATCGCCCGTAACCGTGCCGCCGCCAGCTCGATCGGTAGCGGCAACCCGTCCAGCCGGCGGCAGATTCGGGTCACCGCGGTCTTGTTGGTCTCGGTCAGGGCAAAGGCCGGGACCGCGGCGGTGGCGCGTTCGGTGAACAGCGACACGGCGTCGTAGCGGGGAAGACCCTGGAGTGACGGCTCGCGATCCGGGTCGGGGACCGTCAGCGGTGGAACGCGCAACGCCACTTCCCCGCCGATTGTCAAGGGTTCCCGGCTGGTCGCGAGGACGCGCAGGCCCGGGCTCTGCTGCAACAGTGTCGTCGCGAGGTCTGCCACGGCATCGACGACTTGTTCGCAATTGTCCAGTATCAGCAGAAGTTCCCGCGACGAGAGGAAGTCCAGCAGGACTTCACGAAGAGACCGAGCCGTCTGGTCCCGCAATCCGAGGGCGGTGGCCACGACGTCGATCACCAGAGACGGGTCGCGTACCTCGCCGAGTTCGACAAGCCAAGCCCCGTCGGCGAATTCGCGCTGCATTGCTGTCGCGACCCGTATCGCCAGACGGGTCTTCCCGACTCCGCCTATTCCGGTCAACGTCAGCAGCCGCGACGATGCCAGTAGACTTCTCGCCTCGGTGAGTTCGTGCCTGCGTCCCACGAAGCTGGTCAATTCGAGAGGCAGATTTCCCGTCCGGTGGGCGGAGGGACCGAGGGATGTTCGCCGTCGAGTGTCCGGCGGGTCCGGGGCGGGGGTGTCCGGTGACGTGTGCAGAGCCATCACGTCGGCGGGCAGGCCACGGCGGAGTTGGACGTCGCGCAGACTCTCACCGAATGCGGCGGCAGAGGACGGACGGTCCTCCGGTCGGCCGGCCATCGCCTGCTCGATCACGGTGGTGATGTCGTCCGCGATTCCCTGCTCCCGAAGATCCGGTGCCGGTTCGGTGGTGATGCGGACGAACTGGGCCACCAACTGTTCGCCGCTGCGCCGCTCGAACGCTGCGTGCCCGGTGACCGCACAGAACAGGGTGGCACCCAACCCGTAGATATCCGAGGCCGGGCTCGCGGACGCGCCGCCGAGGACCTCGGGCGCGGTGAACGCGGGCGAACCCGTGACGACGCCCGTGGCGGTTTCGAAGCCCCCGGACATGTGGGCGATCCCGAAGTCCGTGAGTGCCGGCTCGCCGTATTCGGTGAGGAGGACGTTTGCGGGTTTCACGTCACGGTGGACGATGCCGTGCCGGTGTGCGGTCTCGAGTGCACCGGCGAGTTTGACCCCGAGGTGCAGCACCTCGTCCACCGAGAGTGGGCCGTGCCGTCGGATACGAGTGTCCAGGGAGCCTTGGGGGTGGTACGGCATCACGAGAAACGGATCGCCGCTTCCGGTGACGCCGACTTCGAGCACAGTCACGATGTTCGGATGGCCGGTCAGACGACCCATCGCGCGCTGTTCGCGGAAGAACCGTTCCCGGTTCTCCTCCGCGAGATCCGTGGTCAGAACCTTGACGGCGACGGTCCGGTCGAGCGTCGCCTGCGTGCACCGGTAGACGACACCGAACCCTCCGCGCCCGATCTCCTGGGCGTCGTCGAATCCGTCCGCACTCAACTGCGCGGTGGCCGTCGGGTTCACATCGCGTCGGGTCTCGAACGGATCGTCATCGGCCACGGCTAAGCCGATTCATCCGAGCCGTTTCGCTGGTTCAGCACCACTTACCTCCCGAGAACGTCTCCTCAGGATATCGCCGACGAGCGGTACCGGCGGGGGCGTTCGTCGAGGCGTAAGAATCCAGACCAGTTGGTTCAATTCGTACGGGTCGGGAGCGCTACGTCACGTGCGCCGGCAATTGCTTGGTGATCAGACGTTCCGCATCCGAGATGATGGTGCCCACGATCTCCTCGCAACTTGCGACGTCGTCGATCAGGCCCTGGGCGAGGCTCGCCCACCACAACCCACCGTCGACGTCACCCTTCGCCAGGGCCTCGGTGCGACCGCGCTGCCCCGACGCCAGGTGTGCGATGTCCGCGAACGTGGCATCGGGGCGGCGGGAGATCTCGACGATTTCCTCGGAGACCGCGTTACGGGCAACCCTGGCCGAGTTTCGGAACTCACGAAAGATGATCTGCGTCGAACGCTCGTCGTTGGCGACGATCTGTTGTTTGATGTTGTCGTGGATCGGCGCCTCGGAGGACGCCATGAAACGTGTCCCCATGTTGACAGCCGAGGCCCCCAGCGCCAGCGCGGCCACGAGTCCGGCACCGGTCGCGATGCCTCCCGAGGCGATGATCGGAATGCGCAGCCTACGAGCGGCCGCGGGAATGAGCACCAATCCGGGGACGTCTTCCTCACCCGGATGACCTGCGCACTCGAACCCGTCGATGCTGACCGCGTCGACGCCGAGGCTTTCCGCCTTCACGGCATGCCGGACCGCGACCGCTTTGTGGATGACCTTGATGCCCGCGGCCTTGAAGGACGGGAGGTGCGGTGCCGGGTTGCTGCCGGCGGTCTCGACGATCTTCACTCCCCCGTCGATGATCGCCTGACGGTAGTCCTCGTACGGAACGGGGTTGATCGTCGGGAGGATGGTCAGGTTGACGCCGAACGGTTTGTCGGTGAGTTCACGTGTGCGTGCGATCTCGGCGGCGAGCGCGTCCGGTGACGGTTGGGTGAGCGCGGTGAGGAACCCGAGTGCACCCGCGTTGGCGACGGCGGCGATGAGTTCGGCCGTACCGACGCCCGTCATTCCGCCACAGACGATGGGATGTTCGATGCCGAATGTCTCAGTGAATGGAGTGTTGAACATGTGGGGCGTCTCCGCTCTTTTGCGTCGATTGCAAGGTTTTGAGCCATTCCCTGTCGGCTACGAGATCGCTGCAGGTCTCGCCGTCCCGCCACTGCGCCGTTTCGAGCAGGGCACGATGGAATGGAATCAGCGTCTTCACGCCCTGGATGGCGAAGTCGTCCAGCGCGGCAAGCATTCGCTCGGTCGCCTCGGCGCGATCTTCGCCCCACACGATCACCTTCGCGATCATCGGATCGTAGTACCGCTCAACGGCACTGCCCTCGGTCACACCGCTGTCGACCCGGATGTGCCGACCGGCCGGCTCATGGTACGTCGTGAGCGAACCCGGATTCGGAATGAACCCCCGGGAGGCATCTTCGGCGTTGATGCGGCACTCGATGGCGTGACCGGTCAGCCTCACGCCGTCCTGGCTGAGACGCAACGGCTCCCCTGCCGCGATGCGAACCTGTTCCTCGATCAGATCTGTGCCCGTGACCATCTCGGTGACACCGTGCTCGACCTGAATTCGGGTATTCATCTCGAGGAAGAAGTACTCGTCACCTGCCAGCAGGCCTTCCACGGTTCCTGCGGACGAGTAGCCGACCGCCTTCGCGGCTTGCACCGCGATGTCGCCGATCCGCTGTCGCATCTCGGGACTCACTGCGGGCGCGGGTGATTCCTCCACGAGCTTCTGATGCCTACGTTGCACCGAGCAGTCACGTTCGAAAAGGTGAACGACATTCCCGTGAAGGTCGGCCAGAACCTGAATCTCGATGTGACGGGGATTCTCCAGGTACCGCTCGAGGTACACGGTCGCGTTT
Source organism: Rhodococcus pseudokoreensis (assembly GCF_017068395.1). Classification (NCBI taxonomy): domain Bacteria; kingdom Bacillati; phylum Actinomycetota; class Actinomycetes; order Mycobacteriales; family Nocardiaceae; genus Rhodococcus; species Rhodococcus pseudokoreensis. The sequence goes on from NZ_CP070619.1 coordinate 4,152,969, forward strand.
CCGAAGAACCGTTCGCCTTCCCCTTTCGCCCCGTCGAATGCCTGCGCCAGATCTTCGGGCCGGAGTGCGACTCGGAAGCCCTTTCCACCACCGCCGCCTGCGGCCTTGACCGCAACCGGATAGCCGATCTCGACGGCCACTTCCCGGGCGCGCTCGAGCGTGCGGACTTCCTCGGTCGTGCCCGGCACGATCGGCACACCGGCGTCCGACATCACCTGGCGTGCGGCGATCTTCGATCCCATCTTGTCGATGGCGTCGGCGGAGGGGCCGATGAAAACGAGACCGGCCTTCTCCACCGCCCGGGCGAAATCGGCTGATTCCGAGAGGAACCCGTATCCCGGGTGAATCGCTCCGGCACCGGTAGCCTTCGCCGCTTCGATGATCACATCTCCGCACAGGTAACTCTGGTTCGCGGGGGCGGGCCCGATGTTGACCGCCTCGTCGGCCACCGACACGTGCAGGGCGCCGGCATCCGCGTCGGAGTAGACGGCAACGGTCTTGATGCCCATGCGGGAAAGTGTGCGGAAGACCCGCACGGCAATCTCGCCGCGGTTCGCGACCAGCACTTTGTCGAACATCAGCCCACCTGACTCTCGGCGATCTCGACGAGAAGCTGTCCCGCTTCGATCGCGTCTCCCTCTGCGACAGAGAGACTTTCGATGATTCCGGGGCCCTCTGCCTCGACCGGAATCTCCATCTTCATGGATTCGAGGATCATGATGCAATCGCCGGCGGCGACGCTGTCACCCACGGCCATCTCGATCTTCCACACGGAAGCGGACATTTCGGCGTTGATCTGGTTCACGGCATTTTCCTGTTCTCTGACGTCTACGGACGAATCGTCCACTGGCGGCGTTGCGGCCCGCGCTTGGATTCGAGGAGGCCGCGGGACGCCTCGACGAACGCACACACGATTTCGCGCGTTTCCCGCGGATCGATCATGTTCTCGACGCCGAATGCTTCGACTGTGGCCCACGGGTCCGACAGTGCGTACATCTTGTCTTCGACGATCCTGCGGTACTCTTCGGGATTCTCCGCCGCGGCGATCTCACGGGAGTACGCGGCTTCGACACCGCCTTCCACCGGAAGGTCACCCCACTCGGCGCTCGGCCAAGCCAATCGGAGACAGAGCCCGTCGGTCTGCGCGGTCGCCGACACCGCCATTCCGTACGCCTTGCGCACCTGAATCGTGACGACCGGGACCTCGGCTTCGACCAGCGACTGGATCGCTCGCATGCCCCAGCGGACCACACTGCCGCGTTCAGCGTCGGGTCCGACCATGAACCCCGGCACGTCGACGAAGTAGATGACGGGGAGGTGGAAGGTCGAGCAGATGTCCACGAAACGGATCTGCTTCTCCGCTGCCGCAGCATCCAGGGCACCGCCCAGGTGCATCGGATTGCTCGAGATGATGCCGACGGGGGTACCGTCCATCCGCGCGTACCCGGTGACGATGCCCTTGCCCCAGCCTCCGCCGACCTCGAAGAATGATTCCCGGTCGACGATGGCCTCGATCATTTTCTGCGCCTTGTACGGCCGCCGCCGGTTCTCCGGGATGATCGTCAGCAGTTCGTCGGCGCGTCGGGTGACCGGATCGGAGCGGTCTCCGCGGGGAGGCAGTTCCCAGACGTTCTGCGGCATGTAGCTCAGGAATTTCTGCATCTGCGCAATGGCGTCGGCTTCGTCCTCGGCGAGGTTGTCGATACCACCGGAGATGCCGGTGTGCACGGCCGACCCGCCCAGCTCGGACTTGCTGAGGTCCTTGCCGAGTGCGCGTTTCACCAGCGGGGGACCGCCTGCGAACATCGCCGAGTCGCGGGTCATGACGCTGAAGTGACTCAGCACGGTACGTCCTGCGGTGCCTCCCGCCGACGTGCCGCTGACCATGGTCATCACCGGCACCTCGGCCAGCAGTTCGAAGGATCTCCGCCAGCTCAGGGAGGACACCAGGTACGAGTGCCCCTTGTCGGCCTGCGCGGCGATGTCACCGCCGATGCCCTCCATGAACAACACCAGCGGAATCCGGAGTTCGTGTGCGAGGTCCTCGACGAAGCCGCCCATTCCGCCTTTCATGCGGTCGAGGTACGTCTGGGGAGCGCCGGCTCGAACCGTGAAGTCCTCACCACCCAGCGACACCGTACGGCCGCCGAATTGCGCCAGCCCACAGACATAGCTGGACGGGATCTTTCCCACCACTTCTCCGGTCGCCGAGTGCTCCTCGAATGCCGTGTACTCGCCGACTTCGTAGAACTCGGTGGCAGCATGCTCGATCCGCTCCCGGATCGTGAGGCGGCCCTGCTCGTGTTGCCGATCGATTCGACGCTTGCCGCCCAGCTCGCGCGACAATTCGCGGCGACGCTTCAGCTCGGCCAGCGCTCCCTCCCAGTTGAATCCGCTCATGTCGGTCACTTCCCGCCTGTTGTGGCTGGACTCTGGCCCAGCCTGTCGAATATTCCGACCCCGCTGACAGCCGTGGAGAGGCGATGCTTTTGGATCACGCCGGTCCCCGGGCTGCGCACGAACACGGTTGCGTCGACCTGTTCGACGAATCGCGGTACCGCGTATCGCGGCAGCCGCTGTTCGCAGTGGTCGAAGAAGCCCGACACGTCGAATGCCGCGCCGTCCTCACATGCGACGAGCGCCTTGATCTCGTCTTCTCCACCCAACTGGTCCACGACACCGATCGCGGCGACATCGGCAACACCGGGTGCCTGCCGAAGGACGGCTTCCAGTTCGTAGGCCGAGATGTTCTCGCCGCGTCGGCGGAGCGAGTCGGTCATCCTGCCCTTGAAGAACAGGTAGCCGTCCTCGTCGAGGAATCCCAGGTCGCCGGTGTGGTGCCACAGGTTTCGCCATGCCTTCACCGTCGCGTCCGGCCGTCGCCAATAGCCCGACAACGTCATGTTGGGAAACAGCGGACGATGGCAGATCTCCCCTGTCTCACCGGGAGGCAATCGACGGCCGTCCGGTGCGAGAATCGTCACCTCGAACGCATCGCACGCGACGCCCGCGCTGCCGCGCCGGTGAACGTCGAGGGTCTCGTGCGTGACGCCGTCGGCCTCGGTCTGGCCGTACATGCTGAGCACGGGAATCCCCAGGCGATCTTCGTAGAACTCGTAGACCTCCGGCGGTATCGGCGCTCCGAAGACCCGCGTCAACGGGATCTCCTCGAGCGGCGGGGGCTCGACCGTCGCCACCGCGGCCAGCATCGCGCCGACCGCGATCGTCCAATTGCACCCGTACGACCGGACGTCGGGCCAGAACTTACGCACGCTGAACCTGGGTGGGATGAACAGCGCTGCTTCGGATTCCACGACGGCGGGGAACACGATATGCGCGTCGACGTGGAAGAAGGGCAACGCGAAGTACCCGATGTCGCCGGCGTTCAATCCGGTCATCCGGCGGATGCTCTGCGCGTGGTTGGCGAAGTAGCCCAGCGGCAGCATCACTCCCTTCGACGGACCCGTCGTGCCCGACGTGTACAGAATGGTGGCCAGCAGGTCGCCGGGCAGACTCGCCTCGACACGATCGAGTTCCGCGCGATCGACACTGTCAGCCGGTGTAAGCGGATCGGTGGCTTCATGAATCGGTACACCGGTCGAGTGCGCGGCGACCTCGTCCCGAAACTCCTCGTCGGTGAGGATGAGCATCGGATCACTGTCGGTCAGGACGTGGTGGAGCATCGAGCCCTTCAGCTCGAAGTTCACCGATACTTCGACCGCCCCGATCCAGTACAACCCGTATTGCCAGGTCAAGCGGTGCACAGAGTTGCGGCCGACAATCGCGACTCGATCACCTGCGCGCACTCCGAACCGGGTGAGCAGGTCCGATGCACACTGCCGAGCCCGCGCTGCGAACTCCGCCACGGTGACCGTGCCGTCCGCCGTGATCAGCAGTGCGGCGGATGGCGAGACTGTCTCGGACCGCGTGAGTACTTCGACCGGGCTGCGACGGAGGTAGTCGACCGCCGGGCCCGGGTGGCCGGCCGCATGAGCCGGGTGATGACCGGTGCCCATCAACGGTCCCTTCCAGGAGTCGGGACGTACGTTGCGCCGCGCGCGATGACCGGGGCCAGCAACTCGTCGGTGACAAGTTGATCCGGGTCCGCATTCGCCACCGGAACTCGATCCTGTCCCGGGTATCCGATTGCGGTTCTGACGTCTCTCGACATGTAGTACGTACACAGGAGCAGCATGAATGCGCCCTCGACGACGTCCTGCGGCCATGTTGCCACGGTCTCGACCGTCACCTCCGGCGCCTGAGACGCCAGCACTGCGATCTCTCGGAATGCCGACGCCAGTTCATCGTTCGCGGCCAGACCGCGACCGAGCAGCGGAACGTAGTCGGGGAGCTCGGTCATCCGCGGCGATCGGGCCGTGCCGGGAAACCACAAGTCGGCGAGCCGGTCGGCACCTGAGCGTTCCTGATCGGTGAATGGTGATGTCGTCAATGGTGTCGTCATAGCGGAATCCTTTGCTCGGCTGCGTTCTCGACCAGATGCTCGGCTCCGCGCAGCGCGAAGGCGGCGATCGTCGAAGTCGGGTTCACGGCCGATGACGTCGCGAACACGCTGCCGTCGAAGATGTACAGATTGGGAACGTCATGGGACTGTCCGTACCCGTTCACCACTGACGTCGCCGGGTCGTCGCCGCACCGCGCGGTGCCGAGCAGATGCCAGCCCACCTCCGGCATGTAATCGACGCGGTGGGTGAAGACCGCACCCGATTCGAGGTGGACCTCGGTCAGCCGGTCGATATGCCAATCCAGCGCACGAGCGCTCTCCTCGGACATCTTGTAGCGAAGCTTCGGCGCAGGTATGCCGTCGCTGTCGACGAGGTCCGGGTCGAGTGTCACGGTGTTGTCGAATTCGGGAAGGTCCTCGATCTGTGCCACCCACTCGAACGCCCGGCCGGTGAACCGTTCGGCGAACTCCTGACCCGTCATACCGCTGCGTTCCGACAACGGCAGGCTGTAGATGCGCTGGATCAGCTCGGCCGGCCCAGGAATACCCGCGATCGTCCACTTGGAGCCACGCCGGAACCCGCGGGTGGTGTCGGTCTCGGCGAACTGCATCGACCAGATCGGCTGGCCGATCGGCCCCAGCCAGCTCTGCAGGTCGTCCTCGTAGCAGCCGAGCACCGTCGCGGTCGGATGCATCATCAGGTTGTGCCCGACGTAGCCCGACGAATTCGCCAGCCCATCGGGGAAGCGCGACGACGTGGAGAGCTGCAGCAGTCGGGGTGTCCCGACACCGTTCGCGCAGACGACGACCAGTGGCGCCGACGTGTGGTGCTCTGCACCGTCTCGATCGATCCACGTCGCCCCCGTGGCCAGGCCCTGCTGTGACACCGTGATCTCACGGACCCGCGCCCCGGTGGTCAATTGCACCCCGGCCGCAAGTGCGGCAGGCCACATCGAGACGTCGAACGACGACTTGGCGCCCTCGGGGCACCCGGCCACACACGTCGCCCACCGCGAACACGCAGGTCGGCTACCGTCGGCCTGCGACAAGATCGCATGTGTACCGGGCCACCACTGATATCCGAGCTTGTTCATGCCCCGGGCCGCGATCCGGCCGATTCGGCCGATCGGCAGTGCGGGTTGTGGCGGCGCCGCGCCCGGTGGATACGCCGTATTGCCCCCGAGACCCGATACGCCGAGCATCTCATCGATCATCTCGTAGTACGGCTGCAAATCCTCGTAGGTGAGAGGCCAGTCCCCGGCCACACCATCCAGGGATTTCACGCGGAAGTCCGAGGGGATCATTCGGGGCCATTCGGCACCGAACATGACCGTACTACCACCGACTCCGTTGAACATGAAGGTATGAATGTCGGAATCGCTGTCGTTGACCGGATAGTCGCTGGGCCCGCGCCGGACGTTCGGATTCGGGTTCCAGGGGCCGGCCTGGATGAGCTCGCGCTCGAGCTTGGTGCTGGGATAGTCGGCCACATTGGGCCAGTCGCCCTGTTCCAATACTCGGACGCGATAGCCACTTTCTGCCATAACGCGCGCGGCGACTACTCCCGAGGGACCGGCACCGATGACCAGCGCGTCCAGATCGTCGGGTGCCTGATGACGAGCCGAGGCAGAGTTACTCATATCAATGTCTTCTCCGGTGTAGACGGTGGATTGGGGTAGACGGTGGATCGGGGGTGGATGTGCCGGGTCCTTCGCTTCGGATCTGCCGACGGGCTACTCGGCTCGTTCGACCGCCTTCGGGCCGGCCACGTCGACGACGTAGGGTGCTGCGCCGTCCCAGTACGTATCGGAGTAGGCGGTCAGGTACTTGTCCGGATCGAAAGCCGTTTCCGGAGAATGGACTCCAACGGGTACATCGGACAGCACGAGCACACCCACAACGGCCGGACGTGCAGTCTCCAGGCTCATCGAACCGTCGACCGGGCCACCGGGCAGAACCACGATGCCGGACTGAGCGCCACCCTTGTCACCGGTCGCTGCGACGCCGACGAAGGCCTTGATCGGATTCCCGACGCGTTCGGTCACCAGCTTCTCCGGATGCGCGCGCAGATCTGCCGCGATCGCCCCGAGCGCCTCGGCCTCACTCAGCTCACCGGCACCGACCTGATCGAGGTACGGAAGCAACAAGCGGTCGGCACCTTCTTCGATGGTTCCGATGTTGATGCAATCCCGCGAAGCGACGGTGTGCGGGAGCGTCACCGGCTCGGGGTGACCGATGACCCGGTACAGCCCGGTTTCGCCGTCCGAGGTGGTGACTCGGTATGCCGCCCGCCATGCCGGTTCGTACGCGGCAGCCCCATTGCGCCACACCGGGATGTCCGCCGCCGCCTGGGCGATCAAATGGGTGAAAGCCGCGCGGCCCCCCTCGAACGCAGAAGCCATGGAATTGGCGAACTCAGTGGCCTCCTCGAGGTCCTTCCCGTCGCCGGGACGGCCCCAGAAGGTGGTGAGCAGGTCGATCGAGTCCAAATGGCGCGCCGCCACGACGGCGAGCAGATTGCTCATACCGGGGCTGATACCCAACCCGACCACCGCCCGCACACCGGCGTTGCGCGCTGCTTCGTCCCGCTTCAGAAGTTCGATCGTCGGCGCCGGGTCGTCACAGACGTCGATGTAGTCGACGCCGCACTCGATCGCGGCATCGAGCACGACGGTTCCCCAGCGATCGAACGGGCCGGAAGTGTTCACTACCACCTGTGCGCCACGCACTGCTCGGCGCAGGGATTCGCCGTCGGCGAGGTCCAGTTCGACGAACTCGAACGAGCTGTCCCGAGGCTTGTTCCGGTCCGCGATGATGATATTCGCGTCGCTCACCTTGGCGAGTTCGCTGACGACCCGGGCGCCCACTCGGCCCGCGCCTCCGATGACTACAACGTTCATTCTCACTCCTTGACTGTGTGTTGGTGGTGTCGAAATCTGTGTGCCGCAACCCATCGCCATGCGGACAGCCAGCTCGCAAGTTCATGCCTCTGGTCCCTGAATAATCGATATTCAGGAAACTAGCGCCGCAGTGCCCTTGATTTCAAGACCTCCGGATCCAAATATGTCGATCCGTATAAAGATTGGTGCACTCTGCCCCACACGCCCGACCCGGCCGCATCATTTTGTCGCCCTGAGCGATCAGGTCGACGCGCGCAATTTCAGCAACTGCAACGCCGCCGCCACACTCACCGAGTTCTGATTGAGCGGCTGCGGCAACAGTTCATCGACCCGCGCGAGCCGCCGGTCGATCGTATTGCGGTGGGTAAACAGCTTCTGGGCGGTACTCGACCGGTTGAACCGCTCGCCAATGTAGGTCGAGACCGTGTCCATCAAGAGAGGGTCGGTATCGACGAGGTCTCCCAATATGTCCTTGACGAACTGGTCTGCTTGAGCGACATCTGCTGTGAGCAGGTCGACGAGTTGGACATCCTCGTACCGGACCACGGACAGCCTCGACCGCAATCGAGTCAATAGCCGTTGTGCTGCAGCAGCTTCCATATGACTACGACGGAACCCTGCGACGTCGTCTCCTGGTCGGCCGAATGCGACGCGCACCGTGCCGGCGAGCCGACTCAGCTCGCACATCACGACCGACGGCGCCGGAACTTCTCGCGTCGGCATCCACAGCCACAACGCTGCGGTACTGGCGACGACGGTCAGCCTGGTCGTCACTCCGCAGGCTCGCATGGTCTGCTCGGCGGCTTGCTCCAGGTCCGCGGCCACATCCGAATCGGTCCACACGATCGCCGCCACATGGCGACCCGTCAGCGCATAGCCGAGTTGGGCTTCGGCGCGTGGCCGCACTATTCGAGATCCCTGCAGCAGTAACTCGACGGTTGCATAACGCTGCAGATGTGCACCGCCGGCGAGTTCGTTACGCACTTCGTCGACGTGCGCGGCGACGGCCTCGATCCAGTCGTCCGCGAACGTCGTCAACGAATTGGCCGAGACCTCGATCAATGCGCGCAACTCCTTCAGATCCGACGTTTCAGAGAAGCACGCGTCCAACCACCAACGCCAGGTCGTGCGTTGTGTCGCCCGCCATGACGGCAACTCGTCCAGAACAAGGCCGCGCAATACTACGTCCCGCGCGTAGATCAAGGTCTCGGGACTTGCGTTGTTGGGGACTCGCCGGCCCGGGCTCTGGATGTTCGACCGTAGCCACCGCTTGAGATTGGCAGCGACGAGCCGGCGGTCCGTCTCTGCGAGAACCGGGTCCGCCGCGAACTCCCGATACTGCGGGTCCTGCAAGGATGCGGCGGCGAGCTCGTCCAGCACGCCGTCGCTCAGCGGCAACAGCTTCTCGGCGATATTTCTGATCAGCTCGCGGACCCGATCGGATGGCGCAGGCCACAGTTCGTTTTCCACGGGGTTCAACGAGATTTCAGTGGATCTGCCGATGCCGGCCCCGGCAGATGGCGAAGATTCCGACAATGACGACGACGGCGGCGATCGCAACCCACACGGCGACATCACCCGGCGCCGGCGGCGGGTTGATGATTCCGTTGACAAACGACCACACCATGGCCGCGCCACCGAGGATGGTGGTCAACCACAGACCTGGGCGAATCTCTTTCTCCCGAACCGTGATGACAATTGCCGCTACGCAGATCAGCACGTACGGAATGACCCACAGAAACACGAGGAGATTGGCATTGAGCAGGTAAGCCGCGCTGACACTGCCCGCCAGGAACGACAGGCCGACGTCGCAGAGGAAGCTGATGCCGACGACTATGACGATTGCGATGTGCGGCGTGTGGTGACGCGAGTGGATGCGTGTGAGCAGGGGAGGCAGGATCCCATCCTCCGCGAGCGTCATGAGGTACCGGGAGCCGTAGTTGACAAACCCGATGAGTGCAGCGAACGATGCAAGCGCGAGAACGAGATCCGTGGCCGAACCGATCCACGGGCTGAGCCCGGCCTGTGCGGCGAGCGCGGCAGGCGCAGAGACTCCAGCAGCCAATTGCTCACTGGCGGATGCCAACCCCGGCGCCTGCAGGATCGTCGCGATGGGAAGGATGCCGCCCAAAATCACGGGAACCGACATGATGGCGACGGGAATATTCTTGCGCGGATTGCGAGTTTCCGTCGCCAACGCGGCGCAACTCTCGAAGGCGATGAGGAACGCCGCACCCACCGCGATACCTTGCAGGGTGTGACCGAAGCTGAAGCCGGAGTAGCTGAACTGCTCCGACCAATGCAGGCCGGTGTGCCGGGCGCTGGCGGCGGTGATCACGAGGACCAGCGGCAGCGCCAGAACGGCCAGTACCACCGCGATGGTCACCGACGTATCGAGACCGCGGAACGCGATAGCTCCGGCCAGGCTGAGGACCAGGCCGAACACCACGATCTGCGGACCGAGATCCAATGCCCAGGAGATGCCTCGGGCGCTCAGAAAACTCCCAATGAAGATGCCGCAGATCGAGGCGAACGCGGCCAGACCGACGATGAATCCGGCCAGCATCGCTGCGCCGGCGAGCCATTTGGCCCAGGTCCCGAAGACCTCGCCGACGTAGGAGTAGATCAGTCCTTTGGCAACGTATCTGCGGGCGAACACGATGATTGCGCGGCCGATGAAGATGACCGCAATCGTCGCCAAGAGCGACGATTGCCAACCGGTGATTCCCGCCGAACTGTACGTCACATAGGGAGCCAGAGCGATCGCGACAGCCGGGAAGAACGACGCGAGAGACAGGGCAACCAGGGCCTTCAGACTCAGATGTCCGGATTCGAGGTGAGGCGACGAATCTGTCGTCTCGGCTTCGCGCCGAGTTGTCGAGGCGTCAGTCATCGGAATCCTTCTTTGTCGGGCCACTCGTAAACTGGTTAACGCCTTCGGGTTCCCCCATCGCATGCATGACGTGTTTGGTACGGCAGTAGTCGTCCAGCGCGTAAATGGAGTTGTCGCGACCGTAGCCCGACCTGCCGAAGCCCACCCAGGGCATCTCGGTTGCGCCGACCAGGTGCGCGTTCACCCACACGGTGCCGAAGTCGAGTGCCTCGGTGACGCGCAGCGCACGGCCCTGGTCTTTGGTCCACACCGAGGAGGCCAGACCGTAGTCGACGTCGTTGGCCTTGCTGATCGCCTCGGACTCACTGGTGAAGGTTTCCACCGAGATGACCGGTCCGAAGACCTCCTCACGAGCCATCTCTGTTCCCGAAGCGACATTCGTGACGACTGTTGCGGGGTAGAAGAATCCGGGCCCGTCCGGAATCTCGCCGCCGGTGGCGACGACGGCGCCGTCCAGGCGTGCCTGTTCGACCATTGAGGCAACGCGGTCACGGCTGGAGGCGCTGATCAGCGGGCCGAGTTGCACGGCATCGGGGCCGGCCGGGTCGCCCGTCGTCAATGCGTCTGCGCCGCTCACCAATCGCTGCGCCAGGGCGTCGCTGACACTGCTGTGACAGATGACGCGAGTCGCCGCTCCGCAGTCCTGGCCGGCGTTCGTGTAGCCCGCGGCAACGATGGTCTCCGCGGCCGCGTCGAGATCCGCATCGGGGAAGACGACGATCGGTGCCTTGCCGCCCAGTTCCAGGTGCACCCGTTTGATGGTGGCGGCCGCACTCTGCGCGACGAGTTGACCGGATCGCGTGCTCCCGGTGAGTGCCACCATGTCGATGTCCGGATGGCGACTGAGGGCGTCCCCGATGTCGCTCCCTCGGCCCAGGACGACGTTCAGCACACCCGGCGGAAGAATCTCCGACGCCAAGTCCACGAGTGCCAGAATGGAAAACGGTGTCAACTGTGACGGCTTCAGGACGAGTGTGTTTCCGGCGGCGAGAATGGGCGCGATCTTCCAGGCCGCCATCATCAGTGGAAAGTTCCACGGAACGATCGCGCCCACCACGCCCACCGGCTCACGGCGCACATACGACATCGTTCCGGGCGCGTACTGGGCAGTGGCCGGTGTTTGGGCGGTACGCGCGGCTCCGGCCATGAAGCGCAAGCAATCGGAGACGACGGGGATCTCTTCGACGGCGGCATCGATCGGCTTACCGACATTGATGGATTCCATCGCCGCGAGTAGGTCACGGTTCGCGTCGACCACGTCGGCGAGTGCGAACAACACCTCCGCGCGATCACCGGGCGTGCGCCGGCTCCAATCCCCGAACGCGGCGCGGGCGGACTTGACCGCGGCGTCGACATCGGCTGTCGTTCCATTGGGAATGGTGCCCAGCGACGCCCCGGTCGCAGGGTTCAGAACGGTGATTTCGGCCGCGCTTTCGGAGGAGACAAAGGCCCCGTTGACGAAGTGGGCTCTGGGAAGACCCGCGAGACGGCGTTGTGCGTCGGCCAATACGTCGGAAGTGATCATGTTTCCCTCGAACAATTCTGTTGGTGACGGTGAGGTGCAGCGCGAACAGACGCGCTATTCGGCTAACGCGATACGGACTCCGAGATCGCAGCGGTGATGCGCTCGACTGCGGCGCGGCTCGCGGGACTGATACGGGTCAATGAAATGAACCCGTGCACCAGTCCGCCTTCCCGCAACAGCTGCGTCGGAACTCCGTTCTCCCGCAGTCGTTCCGCATACGCAATGCCTTCATCGCGCAGGGGGTCGAAACCTGCGACGCAGACCACCGCGGGCGGCAGCCCGGACAGATGTTCGGCCCGGATCGGGGAGATCCGTGGATCAGCCGTGTCCACTCCGGCCGGCAGATACTGATCGGTGAACCACGCGATCTGCTTCGCCGTCAGAGCGGGGTTCGTGGCGAATTCCGTTCGCGAAGCGCGTTCGTCGACCAGATCGGTGACCGGATAGATCAGTACCTGCAGCTGCGGCTGAATGTCCTGTCCCAGAATCTGCTGAGCGAGCACCGCAGTCAGATTCGCCCCCGCGCTGTCACCGGCAATGATGATCGCCCTCGGGTTGTGACCCCACTGCGCTGCGTGCTCGACCGCGAACTTCCAGGCGGTCAACGCGTCGTCGGTGGCAGCGGGGAACGGATGCTCGGGCGCCCGCCGGTACTCGATCGACAGCACGTCGACGTCGGCACCCGAAGCGAGCAGTCTCGCGGGCGAGTCGTAGCTGGCCCTGCTGCCGAGCACAAATCCGCCGCCGTGGAAGAAGACGAGCAGTCCCCGCGATGTCGCACGGGCGCGATACCGGGTTGCCCGGAGTCCACTCGGCAAACTGAGTTCCTCCGCAATCGCGAACGGAGGGAAGTCCTCGGCGAAGATGCGGGCTTGCGCTTCCTCGAGAATGCGCGCGTTCGCCGCGGTGCCGTCGCTGTAGTCGTCGGCCATCTCCGCGATTCGCATCAGAGCCGCGATCTCGGGAGCCATCCGGTCGCCCTCGTTGTCGACCGGCACTTTCACCAGTCGGCCGAGTATGCCTTCCGGCATCCGGCCGAGAGCCGTGAAGACCAGGCGTTGTACGCGCTCGGCGAACGACAGCGCAGGCGCGGATACCGGAGCGCCGGAACCGATTGCCGACGTCGTCATCTACTGATCACCTTTCCGGTCACCGCGGCCAACAGTTCCACCGGGTTCTGCCGAGGTCCGGCGGATTGTTCCGGCTGCGGAGTGACCTCATGCCCTCCGGAAGTCCCGAACCGTAGGTTGCCGTCGATCAGGGGTCCCTTGTAGAGCTTCTGGTCGTTGCGGTAGATGGTCTTCAACTGCCACGGCGCCTCGGTCCCCTGCCGGGGAAATTGATCTTCGCCGCGCTGCATGTAGCCGGCCGAGAGGTCGAACATCGATTGGGTGGTCATCGAACCATCGGCGACGGGTACCACCGAGTCGTATCCGCGCTCGTCCATGTACTCCAGCAGCGAGCAGTAGTACTTCATCAACAGCCCGATCTTGAGCGTCCACGACGACTTGGTGTAACCCATGGCGAAGGCCCAGTTGGGAACCCCGGACAACAGGCTGCTGCGGTAGGTGACCGTCTTCGATGGATCAACGGGCTTCCCGTCGACGGTTTGCTTGATGCCACCGATGAACCGCATGTTGAGGCCCGTGGCGGTAACGATGACGTCGGCGTCGAGTTCGCGCCCCGATTCGAGCAGTATCCCGTTCTTCGTGAAACGCTCGATCCGATCGGTGACGACCGATGCGTCGCCGTCGCGGATGGTTTTGAAAAAGTCACCGTCGGGCGCCAGACACAGACGCTGGTCCCAGGGCTCGTACGGCGGATTGAAATGTGTGTCCACGTCGTAGCCGGCGGGGAGCTCTTTGCTGGTGAGGTAGCGGACGAGTTTGCGTCCCTGCTTGGGGAAATGCGACAGGAAATTCACGACCGCCCAGTCGATCCACACGTTCTTGAATCGCGTCAGGGCATATCCACGCTTCTCTCCGAACATCCTGGTGAGCCGCAAATTCAGTGTATCGACGCGCGGAAGTGTCAGGATGTAACTCGGGGTGCGCTGAAGCATCGTCACGTGAGCCGCCGCCTGCGGCCCGGTCGCCATGGCGGGAATCAGAGTGATAGCCGTAGCGCCGCTACCGATTACGACCACTTTCTTATCGGAATGGTCGTAGTTCTCGGGCCAATGCTGCGGGTGAATGATGTCGCCCTCGAAATCGTCGCTTCCGGCGAACGTGGGCGCGTAACCCTGATCGTAACGGTAATATCCGGTCGCGCTGAACACCCAGCCGGCCTTGATCCGGATGTCTTCGGTCGAGCCGTCCTCGAGGGTCTTTCGGACGCTCAGTGTCCATTCCGCGTCCGCGCTGGACCAATCGGCAGAAGTCGCCTCGTGACGGAACCGGATGAGGCTTCCGATACCGCGCTCCTCCACAGTCTCACGCATGTAGTCCTGAATCATGTGCCCCTCGGAGATCGCCGTCTCGTGGAGCCAGGGCTTGAACTCGTACGCGAACGTATGCAAGTCCGAGTCGGAGCGAATACCCGGATACCTGAACAGGTCCCAGGTTCCGCCGACACTCCCGCGAGCCTCCAGGATGATGACCTTCTTCCCGGGGAATGCCTCCGTGATGTAGCAGGCCGCTCCGACTCCCGAGATGCCGGCGCCAATGATGACGATGTGGGCGTGCTCGGTTGCAGTGGAAACTTTCATAGTCGTTCCGCCTTCCCATGGAACAAAGTGATTGCGGACAACCGTGCAGGTTCAGGTGTGCGCCACACCACACCGTGATGCATCACAATGCAGCGACATGCGGTGCATGTTGCACACCCGCGCCCTTTTGGTTCGACAGCGATCCGCGATCTGGGCCCGCTTCTTCACGGCAGGCCTAGCCGAGGTGCACATTGCACCGTCGATGCACGGATCGTGTGGAGATTTGGTGTAGATCACTGCGGCTACAGGGAGGATGGTGAGACGTGCGCCACATCGAGGGCCACACGATGACGACCCGCGAGCTTCCACCCCGGTCGCACGCCCCCGGTCGCGGCCCCACCCTTCGCAGCCAGTTCTATCAGCAGAGGATCACCAATGACTGACACCGTCTCCGGAACCGCCCTGCGCCGGATTCCCGCCACCGCTCCGATCGAGGACATTCTCGCCGTCTTCCACGAAGACGGCGGGGTCATCATCGGCGGGTTACTCACCGACGAACAGATCGACCGCTTCAATGCCGACATCGAGCCGGACCTCGAGGCCATCGAGCCGGGCGGCAAGAGTGACAACGAGTTCATTGCCGAGTTCTATGGCAGGAACACCAAGCGAATGGGCAACCTGGTCAAGCGAAGCAAGACGTTCCGTGAGGAAATCATCGACCACGAACTGGTCCATGCTCTCGCCGACGCGGTGTACCTGGAAGAGTCCGGGTCCTACTGGATGACCACCGCTCAGGTGATCGAGATCGGACCGGGAAACCGGCCCCAAACCCTGCACCGCGACCTGGAGAACTGGAACCCCTTCGTCGGAATGGGGCCTGCCGGTCCCGAGGTCATGATCAACTTCCTCATCGCCCTGACGGATTTCACCGAGGAGAACGGTGCGACCCGGGTGATCCCCAAGAGCAACCTGTGGGAGGACTTCGAGAACCGCGGAACTCCCGAGGACACCGTCCCCGCTGTCATGAACAGGGGAGACGCCATCTTCTTCAGCGGAAAGACCGTGCACGGCGGCGGCGCCAACGTGACCGACAGCGACTATCGACGGGCGGTCAGCTTCGCGTTGAACCCCGGATATCTGGTCGGCGAGGAAGCCTATCCGTTCCTGGTCGACCGAGAACTCGTCCGCACGTTGTCCGAGCGCGTGCAGCGCCTGGTCGGCTTCCGCTCGCAGTATCCGACGGGCTCACCCGGCCTGTGGATGGTCGACGCCGGCGAGCTGGCCGACTACCTCGAACTCTGACGGTTCGTCGCCGGGGGCTCGGGGCGCAGAATTCGCTAAGCCTGGAGCCCGCGGTCGACTGTTGAATCTTCCTACCTCTCACTATCTATCGCGGAGTTGATCGTCCTTGTCGACTGCAATCTCGGTAATCGGACTGGGAAATATGGGTACCACCCTCGCCCGGTTGTTCCTCACAGCCGGATACGAGACCGTGGTGTGGAATCGCACGGCGGCAAAAGCCGCCCCGCTGATTGAGCGGGGTGCCGTCGCCGCCTCCGATGTAACCGCCGCTGTGCGCGACACAGCCCTCTCGGTGTTCTGCATCGCGCACTACGGCCAAGTGACCGAACTGCTCGATGAAGTGCCACCCGACACGATTGCCGGCAAGACTCTCGTGAATCTCACCTGGGGCACCGCCGACGAAGCACGATCGATGCAGAAGTGGGTCGCCGAACGCGGTGGGTTCTACCTGGACGGTGCGATTCTCGACTACCCGTCCGCCATGGGTACCCGGCAAGGGAGGGTGATTTACTCCGGTGATCGCACTGCCTTCAGTCGCCATGAGCACGCACTGTCCGCCCTCGCCCGTGCGCGCTATCAGGGCGCCGACCCCGGGCTGTCGAATATCCTTGCGTGCGCCGGCGCGCTCTTTCACGCAGTGGCAGTCGGCGGCTTCGTGGAAGCCGCCGCTTATGCCGGTCACTACGGAGTCGGCGCGACACAATTGCGCGATCTCGTCGTGGAGCATGGATTCGGTCTGTACGAGACTGCATTCACCGCGTACTCCCAGCACATCGATGCGGGATCGTACGACACCGATCAAGCATCCAGCAGGGTCTTCCACGAGGCCGGGCACATCATCCACGACGATGTCCGAAAGATAGGTCAACCGGGCAACCTCATCGCCGCGTTCTGCGACATGGTCGAGCCGGTGATGGCCTCCGGCGACGGCGACTTGGCAGTGTCTGCGATCTACCCCCACCTTCAGAAACCGTTCTCCCCAACACTACCGAGCTGACCGAACTATGAAACGAACACACACCGACGACAACGCGATACTGCACCTCGCGCTCCGGTGGGCACCCTACGGTGGCGTCCCCAGTAGCGAGATATGGGTCGCGTTCGGGGTGAGCCCCGATCGGTTCTACTCCACGCTCACGCAAATACTCGGCACCCTGGCTGCGCGTGGACTCTCCCCAGAACAACGCCAATCGCTCGAACACCTGGTCCTGCGCCACTTTCGATCACCCGCAGGTGGCCGACACCTCGCGCAGAGAACAATGCGCTGACGCCTATCGGGGTCGACACGTCCGCGTCTGTGCGCAGTACTTCACGCGTCAGTGGCGAACAGAGCCTTCTCGGCCTCGGTGCACGGGCGGGGCCGTCGTTGCGCTCGGTCCCACATCACCAACGAAGCAGCAGAACTCGCGTGTCTGCGTCCATGCGCAGACGTGAGCCTTTCGTGAATATCGATGCGACTGTGCCCTGCCGACGCCACGGCGATCTCGATCGTGATCGGACCATCCGACCGCAGAAGTTCGCGTTCGAAGTCGATCTCTTGTCGCGCGACAACGTACGCCGGTTCCTGCTGTCCGAGGCTTGTGGACAGCCACGCGACTCGGGCCTCCTCGAAGAACATCATGTACGCAGTCGCCGTCATGTGTCCGAGATAGTCGAAGTCGCCGAAGCGAAAATCGAATACCGATCGCCACCTCGGTTCGAACGGATCAGACGTGTTCATCGTTCACTTCCTTGCCTCGGGGATCTACCGCTCCGGGATACGGCTACTGCCATCTATCGAAGCCATTCTGTGTGGAGCGGTAGGGAAAGTGAAGCGATCACACGCTGGTGATCACCCGTTTTGGGCGATGCGATCGGGACCGCAGGTGCCGAAGGCTGGAACCGGACAAACCCTCACCACTGGCGTTCACGGGACCACCGTCAACCAACCCATTGGAGGAAATCATGGCCCTCGATACATTCGCCCTGCTGGCGGCGGTCTATGACTCGCAAGACGCCGCGATCGCCGACTACGACGCCGTACACGATCTCTACGTCGAGGCGCACCTGATCGATACCTACGATGCGGCCGTCATCACCCGGACTGAAGCCGGCAAGGTCAAGATCGTCAAGAAGCACGAGCAGCCGACCCGGCAGGGTGCGTGGGGTGGGCTCGGCATCGGACTGGTCGGAGGTGCGCTGGTTGCCCTGTTCCCGGCCGTCGGGCTCGGCGCCGGGTTGTTGCTGGGCGGCGCAGGCGGCGCCGGTCTCGGGGCACTCGGCGGGCACGTCGCGGCCGGGATGAGCCGCTCCGACCTCAAGGAGGTGGGCGAGCTGCTCGACGACGGGGACAG
This sequence comes from Rhodococcus pseudokoreensis, assembly GCF_017068395.1. Taxonomy (NCBI): domain Bacteria; kingdom Bacillati; phylum Actinomycetota; class Actinomycetes; order Mycobacteriales; family Nocardiaceae; genus Rhodococcus; species Rhodococcus pseudokoreensis. The sequence goes on from NZ_CP070619.1 coordinate 4,171,031, forward strand.
CGGACTGATCGTCGTCGCGGCGACAGACCTCGAGGCGCGGGTCGAGAAGGCGCTCGAACGCGCATCCAAGGTGACAAAGAAGCAACTCGAGGCGGACACAGAGCAGGTCGGTAAGGAGATCGACGAGGCGTCCAAGTCCTGAGATCCGGCGCCTGAACGGTGCATTCCGCGCGACTTCCGGCGCCACCGACACAGTAAGTGCAACGCTGCCAGGGCACGGTCGACGGCCGTATCGTGCTGCAATTCGCATGAATGCGGTCAAGTCCTCGCCCAGAGACTGAGGGCCACCCCGGCGTCCTCGTCTACGGCAGCGTCGAGGAGATCGCCGAGCAGGTTCCCGCCGACCTCGCCGACGCGTTGGCTCGGATTCGGTCGGCGCCCGCATCGCAAGCACCAGCGTTGCGCGGATCGGAGCTGTCGGGGGCCGGTGGGGCGGTCGCCACCGATCGATTACGACCGGCGCCGCCGCCTGGACTATCGCGCGGCAATTGGGTACCACCATTGACGTGATCCGCCACCTCCTCGAAAACCACCCCGTTCCCGCATCGCCCACTGCTGCAAAGAGGTTCGGACGACGTGCGGCACGAGCCGCAGCCGAAAAAGCATTGAGCCGGCCGCAGTTCGTCGACCTCTACTGCGTACAACGCCGCACTCTCGCCGAGATCGCCGCGATGATCGGAGTCAGCAGGAAGACGGCCGGGCGACTGGCACGACACCACGGCATCACGCCGACCGCCGGAGGGCCGCCGATCGATCCGGCATGGTTTCACCACCAGAACGCCACCCAGCGGGAACTCGGGCACGAGGCGGGTCGCAGCGTGCCGCGGATGAGCCGGATCGCGAAGGATTACGGCATCCCGATTCGCACACCGAGCGAGGCCGGCCGTACCGGACAGCTCAGCGAGCCTCAAGGACCGCACTCAAGTTATCGCCCGGTCGACTTATCGCCCGGTCGACGAGCGTTTACACCGAAGTCGGACTTTCAGGGATTCGGTTCCCACGGGTTGACACATCGGACACCGAGCGGCTCGAAGTGCTTGGTGTTGCGGGTCGCCACGGTCATCTCGGTGGCCTGGGCGACGGCGGCGATGAGAGCGTCATCGAACGACGCATGCTCGGGCACCCGGTAGGTGGCCAGCACCCGTGCGGCCGGCAGATCGAACGGCAACACACGGTCGGCGAAGGCCGGCAGGAGCCGCTCGTCGAACCACCGGCGCAGGACCCCTCCCTGCGCCGGGTCGGATCGCTCCTTGGCGACCACGCCCCGCTCGATCTCGGCAATAGTCATGGCCGTCACGAACTGGTCGGCCACCAGCACCGACGCCGCCCAGACCTCGACCGACCGGTTACGGCCCCGAACCCGCAGCGCGGACACGACGTTGGTGTCCAGGACGTACTTCACAACTCAGCAGTTCGGGCGGTCAAACCGAGGCGCTCGGGCTCGAACTCGATGTCGGCACCCTCATCGGTGCTCAACAAGTCGACGAGCGTGACCGGCTCCCGCTCGAGGGCCTCGCCGAGGATCTCGCGTACCTCGGCCTCGACCGACCGATGATGCTGCTCGGCGCGCGCCCGCAGGGCCGCTTTGGTTCCCGCGGGAAGGTTGCGGATCAGGATCTGTTCCACCGTGACCACCTCCGATATCACACTAATGATATCACCCAGGGTGTCGGAGGACGGCGACCCGGAGTGGCGATTGCGTGTCACCGATCGTGAGCATCGCAGACGAGTGTCGGAGTTGTGGCCCATCCGTGGTCTTCGAGTCAGCAGCCAGATGATGGCGAGATCGGCGCGATGCGGAACGAGGTCCCGGCGCGAAGCGGGCTGATATCCGCAGGTCGGGCAGGACGACGGTGCGGGGTGGGTGATGTCGCCGCCGGAACGCGGGCGGGCGCGGCCCGCTCGACCGCATAGGTGCGTTCCATCTGCCCGAACAGCGCCAGCAGCACCACCGCCAGTTGGCCCATCGGGTCGTCCGGATTGGTGGAGTCGACCGGATCGGGTCGGCGAGGTTCCGGAACCCGATGCCGCGTTCGCGCAGGTCGTGGATCAGGTTGCGGTGTCGCGGCCGATCTCTTATTCACCGCCGAGCAACTGACCGCCCTGTACAACGCCACCACCAACTACTCGATACGCGAGGAGGACCGCGCGATTCTTGGACGGTCCCAGCGACCAGGCCCTGCGGATCGCGCAGGCCTGGGGTGCGCTACCCACACCCCCGTACATCCAATTCACCACGGTGGAACCCATCGGCCCCGATCGAATCAACGCCACCGGGCAAGGCCACATCGATGGCATGACCGGAGGCGATGAATGTACTGCGTCGACTCCGTGCTTCAGCCGGCCTGGGCTTCGCCGACCTTCTGTTCCAAGGCGGCCGTGTCGACGAAGTACACGTCCCGCAGGATTTTGAGCGAATCCGGGTCGAACGTCGAGAAGCCGGTCGCGATCCAGCGCACCTGCTTGCCGGGCGTCGACGCATCGCCCGTGCCGACGAGAGTTCCCGTCGACTCGAACAGCACCCCGATGGTGTTCTCAGCGACGTGCGCCGCGACCACCCGCGGTGCGAAGTCCGGGAACATCGACCACATCTCGTCCAGGAATGCGAGGAGTCCATCCTTGCCGGTTTCTCTTCCCGTTGTACCGTCCACGAAGACGCAGTTGTCGTCGAAATGAGCCAGCGCACGGTCGAGGTCGTGCTCGACCACCGCCGCGCACGCGCTCCTGATCCTGTCGGCGTATGCATCTGCCCGCTGGTCGGTGTTCGTCATGGCAACTCCGGTTCCTGCCTCGGTCGAGCATGCGTGTTCATGACAGCCTCGAGGTCTGCCTCGGTGTGGTGCTTGCGGGATCCCGCCGACGGGAGGTCCAGGCCGTGCAGGATCTCCATGTCCAGCTCGAGCGGCCCGCGTTCGGCGGGAGACAGCTCGCGTGGACCTCGTGCTTGCGGGTCCCAGGCGACAAGCGTGACGTTCGAGAAGTTGCACACGCGGGAATTCCTGTCTACGAGCAGCTCTTCCAGCTGCACGCTGGACCTGCCGAGTGCGGTAGGCCGGATCAGCACGCGAAGCGGAGCCACTTCCTCGCGGATCTCCGTCACATACTGCATCGTGTGTGATGCCACGACGTATGCCGGTTGCCGAGTTCCCCACCGCTGCTCGAGATATCGTATCCGGCCCTGCTCGAACGCCTTCGGATAAATCGCCGCCGTGAGGTGACCGAGATAGTCGAAATCGTAGGACCAGGGATGGATGTCGGTGGACCAGTATCCGACGACCTGATCGGGCGACAGGTGGCGGACGAACGGACGATCGGCGGCGCGCTGACTCAAATGCTTCTCCTTCGACGGGACATGACGACTTTTATTCGATCAGCGATTCGATTCGGCGAGACATCAATCGAATTGCCGCAGCCGTAGCCAACCCGCTCACCCCGACACTGATCAGATAGGGAGCCAACGGCATCACGGTATAGAGGACTCCCAGCACACCCGAGATGGCCGCTCCCCCGCCGATGATGAGCACACCCAGCGCTGTCATCTGAGTACCGAACTTCTGCGGCGCAATTCGAGTGACGAGGGACAGTGTCACCGGATTGACGAACACCTCGGACGGACCGGCCAGGGCCATGCACACCAACACCAGTGCAGGGGAAACGTCTTTACCCGGAGTGAGCTCACTGAAGAGCAGTAGGAGGTATGCGCCCGACACCAAAACCAATCCGATGGCGAATTTACTTGTCACACTTGGCTCGCGCGTACCTTGCCGCGCCCACATTCGGGTAATGAACGGCGTGAAGATCACACCAACCAATGGGGTGACGGCGATCAGCCATGTGGCAGGCAGTTGCCAACCGAACAGATCGAGATCTACGCGTTCGGTGACGAAGATCGTCACCGTCGTAAATACCTGTAACAGGATTCCGTAATAGAGAACACCGACAACCCACAACGGTATATACCCGGCGACCCGCCGCTTCTCGTCCGATGCCACCGCGGGCGAACGCAGAATTGCGGAGAACAGCACTCCGGCGGCGAGGGCAATGCACACTCCGACAACATGAGTCAGATTTCCTGCGTTGACGGTCCCGATCGACCACAGCAGCGCGAGAAGAGCGACGGCGAAAAATCCACCGGCAACGTACTTTGCGAAATTCGCCGGCCGAATCCGATTCTTCACGATTCGAGACTCGGGCGGAAGGTCCTTGTAGCCGATAACGTATTGGACGAGCCCCACCGCCATTCCGATGGAGGCTATGAGAAACGCGAGGTGGAATCCCCAGATACTTTGCACCCATCCGGTGATGATCGGCCCCAGGACGCAGCCGGTGTTCACGGCCATCAGAAAATACGAGAACCCGGCATCGCGCATCGACCTGTCTGCCGGGAGGGTTGCACCGATTATCGCGGTGATATTCGTCTTGAGCGCACCAGTGCCGGCCACGATGAAGACAAGTCCTGCCACGAGGCCGTGAATTCCAGGAATCAGTGACAAGGTCACGTGACCAGTCATGATAGCGACGGCACCGAACAGCACCATCGCTCTCGGCGGAAAGACACGGTCACCCATCCATCCGCCGACCACCTGCATGAGGTAGATCATTCCGCTGTATCCACCGATGATGCTGACCGCGATCGCAGGGGATACGTCGAGTCCGCCTTGGTCCAGCGAGTAGAGAAGGTAGAACCCGAGAACACCCTGGAGCCCATAGAAGCTGAATCGCTCCCATATTTCAGTGAGTGCCAACTGCCAGAATGGTTTTGGCAACGACAACCGTGGCCGGAAGACAGCATCGTCGCCCTTTACGTCGACAACCGCCTGCACATCCTCGCGGCCGACCTCGCGCGGTGGCTGTACCATCAGTTCTCCCTTGGAGTGAGTGATCTGCGATTGGGCGCGGTTGACACCCTCGTGCGGGTTGGCCGAGACTTGTGTTCTCAGGCGCCAGAGAATAATTCGAACTCACACGAGTCGTGACACGGAACCGGCGACGGTAGCGATGGTGGCCAGGTCAGTTGCAGATGAACCCACAGCGTTTCTCCTCGAGTACGTTCGAACACCGGCGTGAGAAGTTGACGACTCCGTCGCTCGCTCTACCCTGCGCTGCTTTGACGTCGTGATCTACAACAACGTCCACCGCATTCAACTCGAGGCCGGTGCATGATGCACCGGCCTCGAGTTACCGACTGTTCGAACCGCGTCGGGCCTACTCCCGCATGAGCATCAGGGCGGCTTCCCGCTCGAGGTCGAGGTACGGTTCGCCGCTGACGTCGATCGCGACCCGGTTGATCGTGCCGCCGGTGAAACGATGGGGTGATTCGCCGGGGTAGTCCTCGGTGATCGGTTCGCCCGGGTGCCGACCGACGTACAGTCCGGCACCGGCGATCGCGAACGCCCCCATCTGGGTTCTGATCCGGCCCTCTCCGACCTTCCGGTCCCCATGGAAGAGCGACAGTATTCCCAGGGTGGCGGTGGGTTCCTGCTCGTCCTTGTCGAAGGACGCGGACAGGATCAGGTCGGTGCCGGTGGGGATGTCCTCGGAGCCGACGATCATCTGTTCGTCGCTGCCCACGAAGTTGTTGACGTAGTGCAGCCGGTTGTCCTTCACGTACAGTGCGTGGCCTCCGAAGCGGGATCCGATCGCGAAGAGCACGCCCTGAGCGCCCGGCTCGGGGATGTCGACGAGTGCGCCGATCACGAACGATCGGCCGCGGGTGTTGACCGCCTGCCATTCGGACACCGCGGCCACGTCCGGGTAGTACACGTATCGGTCACGGGCCGCGGACAATTGGGGGCGTGGCGTGCCCATGATTTCGACGCCCGATCGGTCGTCGAGTGGAAACGCCCCGTTCGCGCCGGCCTGGGCGAACCAGATGTTCACCAATTCCCGCAACTTGTCCGGGTGCTCCGACGCCAGGTTGTGCACCTCGGCGCGGTCGACGTCGGTGTGGTAGAGCTCCCATTCGTCTTCGTTGAAGTGGCCCCAGCCGGCGATGGTCGGATGTGTCGTGACAGCCTTCCAGCCTTCGTGCCAGATCGATCGCGAGCCGAGCATCGAGTAGAACTGGGTTCTGCGCGCCGAGGGCGCGGACTTGTCGTCGAACGTGCCCCGCATGCTGACGCCGTCGAACGGGGCCTGGGTGTGGCCCTTGATCGTCTCGGGTGGTTCGACCCCGACCAGGTCGAGGAGCGTCGGCACGATATCGATCGCGTGATGGTACTGCTCACGGATCTCGTCACGCGCCTTCGTTCCGGCAGGCCACGAGATGATGCACGGGTCCGCGGTGCCGCCGTTGAACTCGTAGCGCTTCCACATCTTGAACGGGGTGTTGAACGCCATCGCCCAACCGTTCGGGTAGTGGTTGTACGTCTTGGGCCCGCCGAGGTCGTCGAGCTTCGAGAGGTTCTCTGCGAGGTCGTCCGGGATGCCGTTGGCGAACTTCATCTCGTTGACCGAGCCGTTCGGGCCGCCCTCACCACTCGCACCGTTGTCGGAGACGACCACGATCACGGTGTTCTCCAACTGGTCGTTCTGCTCGAGATAGTCGAGCACCCGACCGATGTGATGGTCGGCGTGGGCCAGGAAACCCGCGTAGACCTCGGCCATCCGCGCAAACAGCCGCTTCTCGTCGTCGTTGAGCGTGTCCCATGGGCGGGTGTAGTCGAGTTCCGGGAACGGCTGCCCCTCGGGGCCCGACCGGGTGTCGGGGGTGCCGATCGGATTGATCGGCGGGAGCTCGGTGTCCGCGGCGACGATGCCCATCTCCTTCTGCCGGGCAAGGGTCTGCTCACGGACCGCGTCGTAACCCATGTCGAACTTGCCCTCGAATTTCGCGATCCACTCCTCCGGGGCGTGATGCGGAGCATGACACGCACCGGGCGCGTAGTAGAGGAAGAACGGCTTCTCCGGCGCGATCGCCTTGGCGTCCTTGATGAACTCGAGGGCCTTGTCGGTGATGTCGTCGGTGAGGTGGTAACCGTCCTCCGGCGAACTGGGCTGGTCGACGGGGTGGTTGTCGTAGACCAGATCCGGATACCACTGGTTGGTCTCCGCACCGAGGAACCCGTACCAGCGCTCGAAACCACGCCCGGTCGGCCAGTTTCGTCGGGTCGCCGCCAGGTTCATCTCGTCCGTCGGGCACAGGTGCCATTTGCCCACCATGTACGTGTTCCAACCCCGCTCACCGAGGATCTCCGAAAGCATGCCGTTCTCCGGCGGGATGGTGCCACTCGCATTGGGGAATCCGATCGACGCCTCCGTGATGCAGGCCATGCTGTTGCGCGTGTGGTTTCGCCCGGTCAGCAAACAGGACCGCGTGGGCGAGCACAGCGCCGTGGTGTGCCACTGGGTGTAGCGAACACCCTTCGCGGCGATCCGATCGATGTTCGGCGTATCGATCGGCCCGCCGTAACAACCCATGGCCGAGAATCCGACGTCGTCGAGCACAATGTAGAGCACATTCGGCGCTCCGTCAGGGGCTCGAGGCGGCTCGAACGGGGTCCAATCCGGGACCGAATCCCGAATATCGACGTTGACCACACCGTGAAATGGCTTGACCATGATGCGCCTCTCCTCGCCTACACTCCTGGTGCCAGCCTCGACACTCGTGCGCCCGCACACCTCACCCGACACGGGTGAACCCGAACCCACCTACTGTGTGCGGAGGACATCCGGGAATTGGTAGGAGTCGTCGAGGATCGTCCGGTCGGGGACGTACGCGCGGATGATCAGGCAGAACTCGCCGTCGGGCGCGGGTAGCCAATTCGACTGTGCCGCCGGGTCACTGGACTCCTCGTGCGACAGGTGCAGGGTGAGTGTCCCGTCGTGGAACACGAGGTCACCGGCGTCGAGGTTGACCGTACCGAGGTTGACACGACCGCCGGGGGCGCCGGCGAGCATGAATGCGTCCTTGTCGTACATGGTCAACGACCAGAACCCGCCACGGCTTCGATCGACCGGTGGCAGGGCGTTCTCGGCGAACGTCATCGTGTACTGCTCGCGGCCGTGGAGGAGGACACCGGCGCTGTCGGTGCCCCGGATCAGGTAGACCGCCTCGTGGAAGTCGTTGACGTAGATGTAGATCACCGAGGCGAGGGCCCGGCCGAACCAGTCGGTACCCCATACACCACCGTTGCGTTGGCGCTGCCACCCGTTGCCGACGTCCGTGCCGACCTGGACGTAGGTCGCCGATGCATGGAGGGCGACGTCGGCGCTGAGCGCGGCGCGGTCGAGGAGCGCGCGGTAGGACTCGTCGGATCGATGCAACGCGACGAGGGTGCGGGCTTGATCGGCCATCGGGGTGTCGGAGTCACTCATCCGGGGGTTGAAGTCGAGCATCGCGCCGAGATCGGTCCAGAAGGATTCCGGCTTGACCCATTGCGGCCTGCTGGCGTCCGGATTCGTCGCGAGCATCTCCGCGGTGAGGCCCGGCGGAAAGATGGCGGTGGCGGCGTCGGCCTCGTACCCGAAGGATCGCCGGCCGGGCCGGTCCTCGCCGAGCGGGTACATCCCGATCTGGTCGAGGACGACGCGGGCCTGCAGCTTGGATTCGTCCGAATGCGCGGCGAAGCTGCGCGGAATCACCCCGGCCACATTGGTCGGCATCCGCAGGACGCCGACGAACCCGGCGGGCTCGTTCCCCTCCCAGGTGGGTCCGACGAGCAGGAACTTGCCGCCGGGTGTGCCTGCGGCCGAGCCCAGTTGGTGCACGACGTTGGTGAGAACGTCGACGATCTGGACGGTCCAGTAGTGGCCGGCGGGAACGTCGGTGGGGGTCTGTACGACCACGGCGTCCCGCGTCAGATCGGCGAACCCGACGCCGTAGATCGTGTCGTTGTTCGGTGAGACCACCCACCGCTGCGCAGGACTCATGTAATCGGCCAGCGCTCCGGTGCGATTCTTCGGGGCGCCCGGCAGGATGCCCAGCTGCAGGCCGGCCTTGCCCTCCATCAGGTTCCACATGGACGTGCGGCCGAACGTGTCCACCGCCGGGTAACCCCAGTAATAGACGACGCGGGCGAGCGCCTTCACATAGCCCTCGCCCGCCAGTGCGGCAGGATCCCCCGCAGACCGGGCCAGCCCGGCGTGCGCGGGCGTGAACCCTCTGGCGACATCGTCGAACGAAGTACCCATCCGAACACCGTGCCCCGCGGCGCCCGCCCGGCCATCACCCATGCCGGGTGAAAGGTCATTTCATGAAGACGGTGCCCCCGCCACCATCCTTGGTGGTGTCCCGCGGCTGCCCTTGCCACTGCGTGCACCAGTCCCCGAGGGGATTGCTCGGCGCGTCGAAATCCCAGTGCGGGGCGTCCTGGAACGGACCACAGGTAGGTTCCTTGGGCGGCGTGGAGGACGGCGCCGACGGCTGATTGACGACCGTCTGCGCGGGCATCGCCGCCGCCGCGAGCGACATTCCCGGACCGACCAGGGCGAAGCCCGCCGCAACGGATCCGACCACGATGACATTCTTGACGATGTTCATGACGACCTCTCGAGGTTGCTGCCGCTGTCCCACATCACCTCGGCGTGGCGCGCCATCCACACGTGGGACTTCCGCCTACCGCACCGGATGTGACGAGAGCGCCGAGAACGCACACCACGGATGCACGCAAGGCGTGGCCTAGGGGTGCTCCCAGCCTTGGGCGAAGCGGGGCACATATCGAACATACTCCGACGCAAGACCGTTCATTTCAGATCCTCAGCGAACACTCAGAAATGGCAGTGAATCACTGACCCACGCGCAGGCGTCTCAGGGCCGGGAAACAGTCCGCGCATCATCGTCGTAAATCAACTGCACCACTGCACTTTTCGGGCATGCTGAATTGCTGCCAGGAGATTCACAGGTTCGTGCCAGCCGACCGCCAGGATGCGGGCCTGAACTGGGATTGTGCACTCCCCGACCAGAGATTGCACCAGCCCACCGCTCCGGTGGGTTTGCCAGCGAAAGGATCGATGATGATCACGCACTCCACGACGACGGGAACACGGCGATACCTGTCGAGAATCGCCGTCACAGCGGCACTCGCGGCCATCCCCCTGGCCGCGGTCACCGCGCCGGCATTCGCCGCCACTACTACATCAGCGCAAGTTCAGGTGGACCGCGGCTGGCACGACGGGAACCACCATGACAACCAGCACGAGAACTGGCAGGACACCGACCCCTGGCCGCCGCAGACCGACAATCAGACCCCCGCCCCGACCACCAACCCCTTCGCCGGGCTACTCGCGACCAACCCCTTCGCCGGGTTGTTCGGGTCCAGCTGACACCTGGTAAGTGGAACACGAAAGTGAGGGGAGGTCCGATACCACCTCCCGGCGCATAATTACCCCGGTGGACGCCGCTATCTCGTCGCACCTTCGATCGTTTCCGCGGGCAGCCTGGACGTACATCCGGCGGGCACCCGGCACCTACGTCTGGCTGGCGATACTGCTGGTGACAACGGTGGTGGCGAGGCACCTGTCACCGGAGGTGCTCCACGAGGTCTTGGGTAACCGCTCGACCAACCTGCACCACCTCGCCGAGGACCCCGTTCGAGTCCTGATCGCGAGCGCCTTCTGGCTCGCCGGCGGCGGGTGGATCACGTATTTCATCGTCTACAACATCTTCCACGTGCCGGCGGAGCGGTGGCTGGGGACGCTTCGGTGGTTGTGCGTGGTCGTGATCGCCCACGTCGGCGCCACCTACATCAGCGAAGGTGCACTGTATGCGGCGATCCGTCACGGCCGCGCCCCCGCCTCGGCGGTCGACACCCTCGACATCGGCGTCAGCTACGGACTGGCCGGGGTGGTCGCGATCCTCACCTACCGGATCGCGGCGCCCTGGCGCTACCTCTATCTCGCCGGCGTGCTCGCCTTCTTCGCGGTACCCCTGTTCGTGCACCTGACCTTCACCGCGATCGGACATTTCGCCGCCGTCCTCATCGGCCTGTGCTGCTACCCGCTGACGCGTGCCCGCACCGGCACCTGGTCGCCCGCCGACACGGTCCGACGACTGCGCCGAGCTCACGGCGACCCGTAGGCGGCGTCACCACGGACACCGCTGCCCGACACCGATCCGCGATCGGTGCCGGGCAGCTGGCCGAAACGTGTGCAACGAAGCGTGAGCTAGTTGAGCTTCTGCGGCACACCGTAGGTCGTGACGGTATCGCCCTTGGCCGTCACAGCTGTCGCGTACGGCCGGATGGTGACTGCCCCGAGCGCACCCGAGATGGAACCGTGTATGCCCTGCAACCGCACCGATGCCGCCGGACCGTCGAACGACTGGTTCTCCAGGAGCGGAACCGTGGTGATGCCGCCCGGTGCCAGATCGATGTCCAGTTCCTGGGACGGAATGATGTCACCTGCGAGGTCGGCGTGGTTCGATGCGTTCAGGCTCAGCGAGGGTGTCGGGACGAGGCCGAGGTCGATTCCGTTACTTGCGCCGATCACAAATCCGAGTCCCGGCGAGTTGAGCACCACGGTGGCGCCGGACAGAGTGATCGGATAGCCGATCTGGTAACCGATGGTGAGTTTGGTGCCCGTGAACTCCGCGGCATTCGGGCCGGTGATATTCACCCCGGCGTAACCGTTGTGAAAGAACTCGACCGACGTGGGCACACCGTCCAACGGCGGAACGACCTGAAACTGGGTGTCACCCTGTAGGACCTCGATGCGATTGCCCCTCGCATCGACGACGGAGCTCGAATTATCCACGCCCGCAGATGCGGTCCCATTGCCCAGGACCATCGCAAGCGCCGCAACACCTGCGACTGCGAGGGCGCGGGTAAGACCGGTGTACTTCGAGCGAGATTTGCTGATGTTCGTCATACCGACCCCATTCGTTCGGAATTCTCTACGAAATACGTAGGAGCTGAGGGTAACCGGCGGTTCGGCCTGCTGCTCGGGATACGGAGAAAACCGAAACTCCCTCCCCACCAGCGCGATTACTCTTCCTGCGCGCATGCCGACGGCTCCCGCCGACCTCTGGGGTCGCGGCCGGCGGGAGCCGACGAACCGGAGCTCATCTCTCGCCTGGGAATGAGAGCCCGGTGCACTGACGTATCGGTTGCATCGATCATCATCAGTGACCGAATGCTATTCCACCGCAAGGCTGTCCGCGAACTTCCGGACGCCGATTCTCAGCGGAGTCACAGACACGCCCGCGCCCCGGCGCCTCTCAGCGTTCCCACAGGATGTCGGGTGCATACTCGCCAGTTGACAGAAGGACCCAACCGGCCAAGGGGGTACGACAGACGCACATCGGAACCGTCCCACCACACCGCGAGCAGTTAATGCTCTCTCTCCGAACAGTTTCGGCGCAACACAGCTCGCGGGACAGCGCTGCCTTCCCACGGGACGTCAGGACTCTCCGACACCTCGGGGCTTGGTCAGGATACGGTGGTCACGTGGTCGATCACAGGTCTGTGCAATGAGGGTGCTGGTCGTCGAGGATGAACCCCGGCTGGCGCAGATGGTCCGTCGCGGCCTCGAGCTGGAAGGATTCGTGGTCGTCACCGCCGCCACCGGACCCGACGGGCTCTGGCACGCCACCGAGGAATCGTTCGATGTGATCGTGCTCGACATCATGCTGCCGGGGATCAGCGGGTATCAGGTCGTCCGAGAGATCCGGGCCAGGCAGAATTGGACGCCGATCCTGATACTGACCGCCAAGGACGGCGAGTACGACGAGGCCGACGCATTCGATCTCGGCGCCGACGACTATCTCACGAAGCCGTTCTCCTATGTCGTGCTGGTCGCGCGGCTGCGGGCGCTGGTCCGGCGCGGCGCACCCACGCGGCCGGTGGTGCTCACCGCCGGCGACCTGAGCCTCGATCCCGGCCGCCGCCGGGTCACCCGCGGGACCGAGGAGTTGCAGTTGACCCGCCGCGAGTTCGGACTGCTCGAGTACCTGATGCGGAACCCGGACACCGCGCTCACCAAGAGCGAGATTCTGCAGAACGTGTGGGACGCGAATTACACGGGGGACGAAAACGTCGTCGAGGTGTATGTGGGGTATCTCCGTCGCAAGATCGACACCCCGTTCGGTACCCGCACGATCGACACGGTGCGCGGAGTCGGGTACCGACTCACGACCGGCTCTCCGGACAGCCCTCCTCCACCGGAAGCGTGACCACCACTCGCGTCCCACCATGCTCGGCCGTGTCGATCCGCACCGAACCCCGATGCGCCGACACGATTTCTGCGACGATCGCCAGTCCGAGTCCGGAGCCCCCGTGGGCGCGGGAGCGGGCGCTGTCGAGTCGCACGAACCGCTCGAACACCCGCGCCCGATCGGACTCGGGAATGCCGGGTCCGTCGTCGTCGACGGTGACGCGCGCCTGGTGGCCGGATCGGGACACCTCGATGGACACGGTGGTGGCGGCGAATCGGACGGCGTTGTCGACGAGGTTGCGCACCGCGCGGGACAGCTGAGCGGCGTCACCGCGGATGCGGACCGGGGTGAGCGCGGCGGTCACCGTGACGGTGGTGTCGGCGCGGGAGCGGCGGACTTCGGTGTCGACGATGTCGTCGAGATCGACGTCGGCGACCCGCAGCGGCAATCCGAGTTCGTCGGCCCGTGCGAGCAGCACCAGGTCGTCGACGAGAAGCTGCATGCGGGTGGTCTCGGGACGCAGGGTTCCGCGGACCAGGTCGCGGTTCAGGACTTCGGGCCGCGCATCGGCCACGTCGAGGGCGGTGGTCAGCGTGGCCAGCGGGCTGCGCAGTTCGTGGGAGGCGTCGGCGATGAACCGGCGCTGGGCGGCGTGCCCGGCCTGGATGCGGCCGAGCATGTCGTTCATCGTGCGGGCGAGCGCGGCGATCTCGTCGCGTGGCCGCGGTACCGGGACCCGTTCACCGAGGTCGGTGGTCGAGATCGCGGCGACCTGGGTGCGGATGCGTTCGACCGACCCCAGCGATCGGCGCACCAGTTTGTAGGTCACTCCCGCCGCGACGAGGGCGATGACCGGTGCTCCGGCTGCGACGAGCCCGCCGACCGTGGCCAGGGTTGCTTCCACCGACTCCTCACTCGCGGCCACGATCACGGTGTAATCGCCGCCGACCCCGTGCGCCCCTTGCACGGTGGTCCGCAGATCTGCGCCGCCCGTCTCGTGCGAGACCAGACCGCGGACAGGTGCACCGCCCACCGGTGGATGCACCCCGGTGACCGGGAGCCCGAGATCATCCTGTGAGGACCGCACCACCGCGCCGACGGTGTCGACGACCTGCACCAGGGCGATGCGTTGGTCGGTGTCGAAGAGTTCACTGTCCAGGTCGGCCGGCGGATCGGTGCGCAGTCCGACGGTGAGGTCGGCGGCGCGGCCGGTCGCGGCGTCGTCGAGGGCCGACAACAGGGTCCGGTCCAGCACGAACAACAGGGCTGCTGCGCCGAGCACCAATGCGACCGCAACCACCGCGCCGGCGCTCAGGGCCGAACGCAGGGCGAGCCCCCACCGCGACGGGGTGAGCCACACAGGTGCGTTGTTCATGGGGCCATCCTCCGCCACCGGCCACCCGCGGGCGAGAAGCCGGAACGGCGCGCCAGGACCTCATGCTGCCCGTCCCGTCGTCGTCGCGCCGGTGGGGTCGACCGCGTGTGGGGGATCAACCAGTGAGGCACTGTGCACGCGATCAGAGGCTCGCCGCGTCCAGATGCCGTAGAGCGCGGAACCGATCAGGGCTGCGAGGCCGCCGAGGAGAATTCCGCCGATCACATCGGTGAGCCAGTGCTCGCCGAGGTAGAGGCGGGTGACCGCGACCACCACGGTCACCGTGAACGCCCCGGTAAGGAGCAGCCCGCGCCGGGCGGCCGGCGACCCGTGTCCGAGGATGACCGCGACCATGGTGAACAACACCATCGCTCCCGTCGCGTGCCCGGACGGGAACGAGTGGTCGGTCTCGAGGAGTACCTGGGACACGATCGGCGGGCGCGACCGTCCGACAATGGATTTCGTGACAGTCGACGCGAGCGCGGCAGCCCCGACGGTCCCGATGAGAATCAGTCCCGGGACGAGTGATCGTGCCCGCCGGGACAACAGCGCCCCCAGCACCACTGCGATGAGGACGGTCCCGACGGGGCCACCGGCGTCGGTGATCGCGATCGCCGGGCCGGTCACCCACTCCGACCGGTGATCGGCGAACCAGCCCAGCACGACGGGGTCCGCGGTGGTGACCCAGGCGCCGGCCCTCACCTGGTAGGCCAGCGCGATGAACGCCACGGTCAGCCCGAGGATCTGCAGGCCGATCAGCGGTGGTGTCGCCGACCGCCGGTTCGTGCCCGCCACGGCGCGCCAGGTGGTTGCGGCCAGGAAAACAGCTGCGCCGGCCACCAGCAGCGAGACTGCAAGGGCGGCGCCGGTGCTCTGGTGCACGTCGGCGGCGGCGTCGTGGGCTCGTCCGATCAGATTGTCGTGGTGTCCATACGCCGATGCCTTCGGAAGCGAGAGAATTGGTAGTGCCTGTTTCACGTTCGCAGTATCGACGCCGGCCGCTGTGGAGGCGCTGAGAGCACAACCTGCGTCAGTCGGCACCACCGGAGGGACAACGCCTCTCAGCGTCCTCACAGCGCGCCGCGTACATACTCGGGCCGGTTGACCGAAATCCTCTGACGAATGGAGCTCCGACGCATTCACCAACCGCCCCCGCAGAGCCGATCGTGGTCACCCTGCGCGGTACGACGATGAGCCTGCTGCGAATCAACTACCGGCTGTCGCGTATCCCGTTGCGATTCATCGAAGCCGTGCTGACCCGATTCGACGAACAAGCGCCGATCCGGCTCGCCTACGAAGAGGCACTGATCGAATGGGATCGCGCCGCCGCCCAACTGCTCGGTGATCAGAACGCGGACAGGCGCGCGACCGAACTGCACCGGCATACGGCCGCTGTGCGGGATGCGATTACGCGCGCAAACAGCCGGCGTGACCATCACGGCCTGATACTCCTCGACGAGCAGCGCGATCGGTTTCACCGCCGGCGCCGCCAAAGGCAATTCGAGGGGATCTCCTAGCGGCACCCGCCCCGATCGTCTCCCGCACCCAGGGGCGCAGCCGGCCTCCGGATGAGCGACTACGATGAACGCGCTGCCGGATCCGGCTACGCACCGACGCCCTCGGATCCGCCGACGAGGAGGCACGGGTGAACGACTCAGACCAGGCCGGACCGACGCCCTCGCCGAGGGTCCGCGAGCTGTTCCGGAACCTGGCCATGCAGATGCAGGCGACCGTGGCCGACGTCGCCGCCGAAGCGTGGGAGGCCGGGCAGCGCAACCTGAAGGAACCGACGTTCGCCGAAGACCCAATGCTTGCCGAGCTGGATCGACGCTTCACCCACTCGACCTTGGCTCACTGGCTCGTGGCCAACATCGACCACCCGGGGCATCCGGTCGAGCCGACTTTCATCCCGGACCTGCTGACGTATTCGCGTGATCTGGTGCTGCGCGGCGTCGACACCGATGAAGTCGACGCCTGGCGCGCATCGCAGAACGTCACGTGGAACTGGTGGCTGAGGGCGTGTTTCGACACCACGGACAATCTCGAGGACCTGCGAGAGCTGGTCGCGATCTCAGCGAGCTCACTCATGGCCTACTTCGACGATTCGAGGGCCGCCGTGTCGGCTCACGTCAGCGAGGTCCGGTCCGAGCTCGCTCGCGGACCGCTGATTCAGCGTCTCGCGATGGTGCAACTGCTGCTCCAGGGGGCGCCGATCGCCCGAAGCCGGGCAGAAGCGCAGCTCGGTTACGCACTGACCGGACACCACCTCGCCGCGATCGTGTGGGTGGACGCGGAGGATCAGGTCGACGGGCTCGAGCTGGCGGCCGAGCATCTCATGCGCCTGTGCGGTGCAGAGCGGCGGTTGACCCTGGTTACCAGCCTCACTGCACTGTGGGTGTGGCTACCGGTGACCGGTGTGCCGTCCGAGGCCGACCTCGCCGCAATCGTCGCGGACATCCCCGGAGTTCGCATTGCCCTCGGCCGGTGCGGCACGGATGTCAACGGCTTTCGGCGCAGCCATCTCGACGCAGCCGCAGCGCAAAATCTGCTGTCACGACTCGGATCCCACCGCCGAACCGTGCGATTCGAGGACGTCCAGCTGATCTCCCTGCTGTCGTCCGACGTCCCGGAAGTAAAGCTGTTCATCACCGACATTCTCGGTGATCTGGCGACCGCCGACCGCATGCTGCGCCACACGGTGCGGGTCTTCATAGCGGAGCAGTTCAGCATTTCCAGGGCGGCCGAGAAGCTGTTTGCACATCGGAACACCATCGACCGACGGCTCGTACGAGTCGACGAACTGCTGCCGCGTCCGTTGGCTCAGAACCCGAGCGCGGTCGACACCGCGCTCGCCCTCGTCGAGCTGCAAGAGGACGACTAGCTGTACGTCCCAGTCGTCTACTGCGCCTGAATTATTCGACGGATCAACGAGTTCCGCGCCTGTCGCGTGTCACTGCTCCGCATCCGCGGACAGCGAGGCGAGCTGGTGCCGGACCGCGGCGGTGACGCGCGGCCGGTCGTCGGTGGCTAGGAGATCGAGCAGGGCGCCCCGCAGCACAGCCAACGCCGCGGTGCGACGGACCGCACCGGCCTCGCTTTCCTTTTCGAGCTGCGGTTGGCATGCGGCGAGGACGGCGAGCCAGTCGTCGACCGTCGAGCGGGCGAACCCGGCCCACGCACCGTCCGGTTCGACGAGGGAGCGGGCGTACGCCTCCGTCCACAACCGCAGCAGCGGTCGATGCTCCTCGGCGGCCAGCCACTCCCACACCCGCTCGACCGCCGCAGGCAGCCCGATCGGCTCAGCACCCGCGGCCTGCCCGAGTCGGTCCAGCATCGCCAGTTCGTCGCTGCGGGCCTTCGCCAGCAGTGCGCGCACCAAGCCGTCCTTGTTGCCGAACAAGAACATCAGCACCCGTGGGCTCGAGCCGATCGTCGACGCCAGCGGACGCAGCGACAGATCGGCCAACCCGTGCTCGAGTGCGTAGCGGTAGGCGGCGTCGAGCAACTCGGTCTGCCGCGCGGACGGGGTTGTCGTTTCCCTGGTCACAGCGGTAGCCTACCTCCACTGAAACAGTCGTGTCAGTGAGCGCCGATTATCGCGCTCCGGGAAGGAAACCATGACTTCGCAACCACCCCAGCGACCGGAAGTCGTGGTGCGCCAGGCCGACCGCCCCGGCGATCTGGGCTGGACCGTGATGGCCCACGGCGAGATCTACCACCGGCAGTTCGGATGGGACGCAAACTTCGAGGCACTGGTCGCGCAGATCGTCGCCGACTACGCCACCGGCCACGACCCGGCCCGGGAAAGCGCCTGGATCGCCGAGGTCGACGGCGAACGCGTGGGTTGCGTCCTCTGCGTCGCCGGCGACGAACCCGCGGTCGCCAAACTACGGATCCTGCTGGTCGCCCCGACCGCCCGCGGTCTCGGCGTCGGGTCCCGGTTGGTCGAGCGATGCGTCGCCTTCGCCCGCGACGCCGGCTACCGGCAGGTGACACTGTGGACCAACGACGTGCTGGCGTCGGCCCGCAGAATCTACGAGGCTGCCGGGTTCGTCCTCACCGATCAGGAACCACACCACAGCTTCGGCCACGACCTCGTCGGCCAGAACTGGACCCTCGACCTGAGCGTGACCACGGCGGCGGCCGGTAACTGACGACCTACGGGGGTGTCGGCAACATGTCCAGGACGGCCCGATCGACGCCGGCGGCCGTCAACGCCGACCGGGTCGCGGCAAGCCAGGCATCGGCCCACGCCGGTTCGATGCCGCGCAGCAACCGGTACTGCGCCCGCCAGGACGCGGCCCGGAAACCGGGCTGCTCCGGTGGATGCAGACGCAGGGCGACGCGCTCGGACACCGACTCCGCAACCCAGGACACGAACTCGTCCGGGTCGGTGGTGTGCCGATCCGACAGCACCCGATCGCGTTCCCGGACGGTCAGATGCCACCCGCCCTCGGGAGCGGTCCAGCAGAACGGACGGGCGTCCTCGTGCGCCTGCCCGAGCGCCGGCAGGTCCTCCGGGCGCGCACCCATCCGCTCCGTCACCTCCAGAATCCGCCGACGCATATCGTGATCGAGCAGATCGTCTTTCAACGGATCAACCACGTGCACATCACTGCAGCGGGTACACGCTGCGCACATACCCGGCGCACCGCAACCAGCTGACATCGACCTTCGTCCCGCATTCGACGACCTGCGGCAGCAACTCGGGCACCACCTCGAACTGCGTTCCCAACCCCTGCTGCTCGAACCACGGTGCGATAGGACCGGTGTACAGGGGAAGGGGCTTGGTCACGACGTAGACGTGGTAGTTGCAGAAGTCCGCGGGATCGGACACCAGGTTGACCGGCGGAAGCGCGCGGGAGGTGTAACTCGCGCCGGCCGGGGCCAGGAAGTTGCCGCCTTCGCTGCCGTACCGGTCGATCAGCGTGCCGACATCCAACTGCCCCTGCACCCGCTGAGGATTGCCACTGCCGTCGAGGACGTAACCGCTCTTCGGCGGGTACTTGAAGGAACCCGCCGGAACCACGGCCGGATCCCAGTACTTGCTCAGAAACTGATCGGCCGTGAGCTCGCCGGTGCGCTGGTATCCGGCCAGCTGCTCCGCAACCGGGAACAGATCCGACAGCGTCTGCGGCCCGAGCCTCCGGTCACCGTCGAACAACTCCGTCGAACAGCCCTGCCCGCCGAGAAGATCACTGGAACCGGCCGACGACCCCGGCGCCGCACCGGCGACCGCCCCTTCGGCGAACAGAACCGACAACACGAACCCGAGAACAAGGAACAGCTGACGATAGCGATGCATAACGAACCCTTCCCCCTCGAAAGACGATTCCGATGCGGTCCCATCCGACCGGGCATCGATCACAGCAAGATCATTTACGAAAGAATCGTGACAGATCCGGCCGTGATTGTGACCGAACCTGCGACCGCGCGTCGCCCCCAACGGAATAGGACCCACCACCGGGAATATCCAATCCCGGCGCCTCGCGGCCGGCGACCCTGACCTGGCCCTTTGCGAGGGCCGTCACACCCCCCGGGCGCACCCCGTGCCGCACGGGGCTCTACCCTGGCGCGGTCAGAACACGCAGATCACGAGGTTGAACAGTTATGGCCACCGATTACGACGCCCCCAGAGTCACCGATTCCGACGAGTCGACGGACACGTCGCTCGAACAGTTGACCGCCAGCAGGAAAGACTCCCAATCACCCGCGGTGGACATCGACGACACCGACCCCGCCGAATCCTTCGACCTGCCCGGCGCCGACCTGTCCGGCGAGGAATTCACCGTCCGCGTCATCCCCAAGCAGTCCGACGAATTCACCTGCACCAGTTGCTTCCTGGTGCATCACCGCAGCCGGCTCGCCCCGGGTGCAGAGCTGATCTGCCGGGACTGCGCCTGACACCATCGAAGCGGGCGCGTCTGCGGCTATGACCTGACGCGCCGCGGTTCGCGTGCCATCCTCGGGAGATGGCACGAACGTGGTTGTCGGTGACAGTGGAACTGCTCGGCGGGCGCGGCGAGGAACTGTGGCCGTGGCCCGGCCGGGTTTTCGCGGTCGGGCCGTCGCACACCTTCGTGGACCTCGCGAATGCCGTCAACGACGCCTTCGCCCGCTGGGACAGGTCTCATCTGTCGATGTTCACCCTCGCCGATGGACGAGTGGTCACCGACGCGGAGACGGGGGCCGAGATGGCCGGGTCGCGCGGAGGGCCCATCACGGAGCCGGTGGACATCGAGACGGCCAAGGTCGCTCGGCTCCTGGTGCCCGGAGCGGAGTTCCAGTTCACGTTCGACCTGGGCGATGACTGGACCCACCGTTGTGTGGTCGGCGACGACAAGGTCGACCCCATCGAAGTTCTGGGAATCGCGCCGAAAAAGCCCCTGCCTTACTGGGGCTGGGGAAGCATCCCCGATCAGTACGGGCGCCGGTGGGCCGACGACGACGGGCAGAGCCGGGCGCCGAGCAGACCCGCCCATCCGCATCCGATGATGTTGCACGCGTGGCCCGGACTCGACCAGGTCGCCCCGCTCGACCTGTCCGAGTTGCGCGGAGCCATCGCGACAGCAGATGCAGCCCGCTTCCTCGCCGCGGTGCGGGGACGCGACGTCGACGACGCGCTGCAACAGGTGGGGGCCGGCATACCGATGGCACTGGAACAGCGACGGGAGCAGGCCGAGTCGGTGGCGCTGTCGGTCGTCAACCGGCTGACGTGGCGCGCCGGTGCCGGTGACGAGGTGCTGGCCGAAGACCTGCTCGCGTGTTTGCGCGGCGAGCCGCTCGCGGGGCGGGTGGTGCCGGTCGACCTCGAGATGCTCGGTTCCGAACTGGAGGGGGATCCGGCTATGTCGACCGGCGGCTACGTCGACCTGCGCACCGGGGAGGTGTACGACGACTGCCTCACCGACCCGGCAATGGTCGGGGAGGACGCCGCCGTCGACGTGGAGGAAGAGCCCGACCGTTGGCTCCGGTTCGACTACACCGGCTCCCGGGACGGCTGGCGCGACATGGCGGCCTTCGCCGAGCGGCATCACGATGCGGCATTGCGGGATCGGCTGTTGCGGGCGATCGAGGGCAAGGGCGCATTTCACCGGTTCCGCGACATCGTCCACCAGGAGAGCCTCGTCGAACAGTGGTTCACCTTCTCGACCGACCGCCAACTGGGTCGTGCCCGCGAGTTCCTCGCCAGCCAGGGTGTCCGCGTTGGCTGACGGATCGAACGTACTCACGTCGGCCGACGGAACACGATTTTCGTCGTTCCGCGATGAGTTCGGCCGGCTCGTCCGGTCTGTCCATTCGTATCCCGGTCCATCCGATCATCGAAGGAGTCGCCCGTGCCCCGCACCCGGATCCACAACATGAACATCTCTCTCGACGGCTACGCCGCAGGCGAGCACGTGACGTTCGACGCTCCGATCGGCGGTGCCGAACGGCTGTTCGGCTCGTTCGACGGACGCGTCATCCACGGCGTCGACCGGGTTGACGACCCGATCACCCTGGACCGCGCCGTGACCAGCCTGTGGGGTCAAGGCATCGGCGCGGAGATCATGGGCCGTCGCAAGTTCGGGCCCCAGACCGGCGAATGGCCCGACGACGGGTGGCGAGGCTGGTGGGGCGACGAACCGCCATTTCGCACACCGGTGTTCGTCCTGAGCCACCACCCGCACCCCAGCATCGACTTCCCGAACGGAACCAGCTTCCACTTCGTCGATGCGTCACCCCACGAGGTGCTGCGCCTGGCCCAGGACGCTGCCGACGGTCAGGACGTCCGGATAGGCGGAGGCCCCTCGATCGTGCGGCAGTTTCTGGCAGCCGACCTGATCGACTTCATGCACCTCGTGATCGTGCCCATCACCCTCGGGCGTGGCGTATCCCTCTGGGAAGGCTTGGACGGCATCGAAGACCGCTTCACCATCGAGACCGTCGCCTCCCCCAGCGGGCTCACCCATCAGTTCTGGAACAAGAACGGTCACGACTGACCCGGTCCTCCGGCCCGCTACCTCTCCTCACCGGTCCGGGAGTCACCATCGATGTCCGACGGGTCCGGGTCCGCAACGGTGAGTACCGCATCCACGATCTGCGGGTGGCGTTCGAGTTCACCTTCGAGCTTCCGCAAGGTCCGTGCGACGTGCGATTCCGCCTTGTCACCGACGAGATCGACACTCGCGACGATAAAGAGCTGCCTCGGCCCGAGGTATTCGAGGCGTACGAACCGCACCGTCGCCACCTCCGGGAGCGCTTCGATCCGAGCGATTGCCGCCTCCCGAAGTTCCGCGGAACCCGGTTCACCGGTGAGGAATCGGCGGTTGCGGTCGATGAGGACGACCGCGACCGCGCCGAGCAGCACACCGACGAGGACCGACCCGCTCGCATCCCAGACGGCGGCCCCGGTGAGCTGGTGGAGCCCGATACCGGCGGCGGCGATGACGATGCCGATGATCGCGGCGCTGTCCTCGGCGAAGACCGCACGCACCGTCGGGTCGGACGTCTCGAGGGCGTAGTCGAACAGGTCGCGATCGTGGCTGTCGGCTTCGGCACGCAACTGTTTGATCGCCCGCAGCAGCGACGCGCCCTCCAGAACGAAGGCAATCGCCAGCACGACGTACGCGACCAGATAGTCCTCACCGACACTCGACGCGCCGAGCAGCTCGGTCACCCCGTGCCACACCGATACCGAGCCACCCGCGACGAACAGTCCCACGGCGGCCAGCAGTGACCACACATACGCCTCACGCCCGTACCCGAGCGGTCGGGCCGCGTCGGCCGCCCGGGTACTCCGACGATGGGCGATGAGGAGAAACACCTGATTACCGGTGTCCGCCCAGGAGTGGGCGGATTCAGCGACCATCGAGGCGGACCCGGTCACCATCGCCGCCACCGACTTCGCGATCGCCACTCCGAAATTGGCGCCGAACGCAATGACCACAGTGCGCACACTGTCGCCGCCCGCCGCATCCCCGGCGCGCCGCGGACCACGATCGGGTCGGCTCGTCACCCCTCGAGTCTCACACCTGACCCGTCGGCAGGCGGCCGGAATCCTGGACCCGGCGGGCCCGGTCAGCTGAGGCCGGCAACTTCCTGAGCGATCGCGGCCAGGCGAGCCTGTGCGGCCGAGACGACACCCTGCCGGTTCTTGTGCGCTTCCTCGTACGCCACGATGGCGCGCACATCCGCCGGCTCGGTCAGCTCCTTGACCGCGGCGACCGTCTCCGAGACGTTCAGGGTGTCGTAACCGTCGACGGGCAGTTCACCGGGTTCGAGGACCCCCGCCGCGGTGCGGGCAGAATGCAGAACGTCCGCGACCCCGTCGGCCCCCTCGCGGCGGGTGACCTGCTCCGCGGTCTCGAGGGCGGCGTCGCGGGATGCGGCCAGCGTGGTGACAGCGACGTCGCCGGCGTGCGCGCCCCTGCTCAGTAACTCGCTGAGCGCCGGTGGGGTTGCGCGGACGGTGTCGAGGGCCCGGTCCAAGCCGCGGGCCGACCAGGCGACCGGTGCGTTGACCAGCCGCACCGCCGTTCCCGCGGCCGCCTGCAGTGGGGTGCGGCGGAGCGCCGCAGGTCCGCCCAAGGCCTCCTCGGCGAGGACGGTGGTCAGCCAATCCACGGTCGCCGAATGGGCGGCGATCAGCCGGAACGCCAAGTTCTCGACGTCCTTCTTCTGCGCCGCGACAGCGAGTGCCTTGATGTAGCGGGCACGGTCGAGGAGTTGGTGCTCGAGCGCGAGATCGCCGAGCAGGGCCTCGTCGAACGGTTGGGCCTGCTCGACCACCGCCTTCACAGCAGCGCCGGCGCGCCCGAGAAATGGGCCGATCAGTTCCGGAACGCCGCCGAGTTCGCGGATGGCGGCCTCGATGGCTTCGGCGCGGGCGCGGCCGTTGTCGGCGTTCTCGGACAGCTCCCGGCGCACGGCCTCGGTCCGGGCCTGGACGGTGCGGGTTTCGGCGAGCTGGATCTCGGTGTGGGTCAGGTCGAGGACTGTACGCAACTGCGCCAGCAAGGTCATCGTGTCAGATGTGCTCATGCGGTATTACGTCCCTTCGGCATGTGACGGCATCGAATCGGCGCACGGTGCGCCGCTCCCGCGACTACCCAGGCCTGCCGCCGGATGAAACGCCCCCACGTGCCGAACTCCGCGAATTCAGCGATTGTTCACCAGGGACTCACCCCGGATCCACGAACCTCGCCGATGAAGTCGACCGTGTGGCATCAACCGTTTCGGGTGCCGCCCCGCCGGCGGTCGAGCACCCGCATGACGGTCGTGGCGGTGACACCGTGGACGACCACTGACAGCACCACGGCGAATGCCGCGGTCGACCACAACACGCTTTCCTGGTCGATGCCCGCGACCGCGGCGGCGAATGCGAGATAGAAGACCGAGCCGACGCCGCGGATACCGAAGAACGCGGTCACTCCCCGTTCCTGGACCGTCATCTCTCGGCAACCGAGCAACGCCAGCCACCCGACGACCGGACGGATCACGACCACGAGCGCCACCGCGACGAGGACCCCACCCCAGGTCAGATCGTCCAGCAGGCCCGACGTGAGGGCGACGCCCAGCAACAGCAGCACCGCGAGGGTCAGGACGTGCTCGAGTTGTTCCATCACACGATGCATCTCGGCGTGATACGAATGCGCCCGCTCGATCCGGCGGAGCGCGACCGCACACGCGAACACGGCGAGAAAGCCGTACCCACCGACGAGTTCGGTGAGCCCGTACACGGCGAACGTGGCGGCCAGCGCGACGATCGGTTCACCACTCTCGGCCAGCCGCGCATGCGGAATCGGGAAATGGAACACTGCCCGCCCGAGCACGTACCCGGCGACCGCGCCGATCGCCGCGCCCAGCAGGGTCTTGCCGACCAACTCCCACAGGAACCAGTGCGCGATCCAGTCCCCGGCCGGACCCTTCGTGATCAGGAACAATGCCAGATAGACGAACGGAAACGCGAGAGCGTCGTTGAGTCCCGCCTCCGACGTCAGGGCGAACCGCACCTCGTCGTCCTCACGGTCCGAACCCTCCCCCGACGACGGTCCCTCCACCTGGACGTCGGAGGCCAGCACCGGATCCGTCGGGGCGAGCACGGCACCGAGCAGCAGCGCCGCCGCCGGTGTGAGCGCCGCCGCCCACCAGCCGAGCACGGCGACCGCGGCGATTCCGAGCGGCATCGCGATGCCCAGCAGCCGCCACGTCGAATTCCACGTCCGCACGCCGAGCGGCCGGTCGATCGCCAGGCCGACACCCATCAGCGCGACGATGACACACGCCTCGCTCACGTGCTCGGCCACCGCGGGATGCGCCACCGGCGACACCAGATCGGCGTTGCCGAGGAACACCCCGACCACGGCTCCGACCGCGAGCACCATTAGTGGTGCCGACACGGCACGGTTGCGCATGATGCGCGGAACGGTCGCCGCGAGCAGCAGCGCCACACCGGCGAACAGGTAGACGACGTCGGTATTCACGGTCGCGACCGCGCACCTTTCACGAGCGGGGAGGACAGTCGAGAGTTCTCGAAAATCACCTCCCCGAAACGCCGGCACCCCTGGTGAACGGGCCGACGCTGCCGTCAGAGTCGCGTGGAGTCGGCGAGGGACTTACCGCGGGTCTCGGGCGCCCAGGCGGCACTGACCGCGAGGCCGATCACGGCGATCGCGGCGGCGCCGAGCATGGTCGGGCCGATGCCCCAGCGGTCCAGGGCGATCGGGACCATGTAGGTACCGATCGCCCCACCGACCCGGCTCAGTGACGAGGCCAATCCCACGGCACTGCCCCTGATTTCGGTGGGGAAGAGTTCGTTGGGGTACACGAG
The DNA here is from genome assembly GCF_017068395.1 of Rhodococcus pseudokoreensis. NCBI lineage: Bacteria > Bacillati > Actinomycetota > Actinomycetes > Mycobacteriales > Nocardiaceae > Rhodococcus > Rhodococcus pseudokoreensis. The sequence goes on from NZ_CP070619.1 coordinate 4,197,308, forward strand.
CTGAAGAACCTGGGCGCCTCCGGTGAATATCGCGTACGTCGCGAACAGGCACAGGATGACGGGTACCGGACTGCCCGGGAACAATCCCAACAGCAGCAGCGTCAGGCCGGACCACGCGAAGCTGTGGATCAGCAGGGTGCGGCGACCCAGCTTGTTGATGGCGGTGAGCGCGATGACGCAGCTGACCAGGAGCAGGATCGTGATGGCAGCCGACCCCATGTTCGCGACCCGCCCGTCGAGGCCGAGACCGGCGAGGATCCTCGGCCCGAAGGCGTACACCGCGAACAGCGGCACCACCGACGCCGTCCAGAAGGTGGTGACGAAGGCGATCCGTCCGAGGTAGCCCGACTTCCGGAGCGGGCCGATTGCCCCGGCGGAGCGCCCGGACTCGATCTCGAGTGCGGCGTGGGGGCCGAAGACTTTCGTGACGATCGCCTCGGCCTCGGCGACGCGTCCCTTGCCGGCGAGCCAGCGCGGTGACTCCGGTGTTCCGGCGCGGGCGAGCACGGCCAGGGCTGCCGGTACCGCGGCGCTGGCCAGCACCCACCGCCACCCCTGATCACCGAGGCCGCTGACGAGGTCCCCGACCAGATACGCGGACGCGGCACCGAGGAACCACATCACGGTGAGGGAACCGATGAACGGGCCCCGATATTTTTTCGGGGTGAACTCGGTCAGTAGTGAGGCGGCCACGGGGTAGTCCGCCCCGATCGCCACGCCGATCAGAACCCGGAGCAGGAACAACCACCAGAAGCCCTCGACCCAGAACTGCGCGACCGAGAAGACGGCGACGGCGGTCAGATCGAACGCGTAGAGACGACGGCGGCCGAAGCGGTCGGTGAGCCGACCGCCGAGGAGCGATCCGAGGAAGATGCCGATCGTCGCCGAGGCGGCAATGAGGCCCTGCTGCGCCGAACTCAGACCCCACTGCGGCGTGATCTGCACCGTGGCAATGCCGATGATGCTCAGCACGTACCCGTCGAGGAAGGGTCCCCCGCCGGCGTGGAGCGCGAGCCGTTTGTGGAAGGGCAGCAACGGGGCGTCGTCGACGAGGAAAGACGCTGTCCGGGCGTGAGGTGGCTGGTCCATCGGTTCTCCTGAGCTGATTGCGGTGAGTATGCATTCGCCGCCCGTTTATTGGCCATTCGACTCGGATCGAAACGGTCACCTCCTTCGTGTGTGATTCATAAATACCTGAGCAGGCGGACAGTGCAACATGCCAGCTCATCAGCGGCGAGACCTGCTCTATTATTTGTGAGTCGATCGCGGGGAAGGGGGTGCTCACGTGCCACTGTCCGAGGCGGAACGACGCGCCCTCGAGCGCCTGGTGTCGGCGCCGACCACGCCTCAGGCGTTGGCCCTGCGCGCCCGCATCGTTCTCGCGAGTTCCGAGGAGTCGATTTCCACTGTTGCTCGCTCCCTTGGGGTCTCGCGCAACACGGCGCTGAAATGGCGGACCCGATTCGACACGGACGGCCTCCCGGGGCTCGCGGACCTGCCGCGGCCGGGTCGTCCGATCGCCGCAGGGGACGACGTGCACCGTGCGATTTTGCGTATGCCGCTGCAGCGACCACCGGACCGGGGGTGGACGACACGCACGATCGCCGACGCACTCGGCACCAATCAGGCGGCGGTGAGCCGGGTTCGGCACCAGTGGTTCGCAGATCGGCCCGACCTCGTCTCACGTGCGGTCCTGGACTCGTCGAACTCGATGGTGCTCGCGGCCGTCCTCATCGATCCCCGTGTGCGGGTTCTCGTCTTCCACCCGCCGGCGACGCCCGCCGCACGACCGCGCAGCAGACAGTCGAGTGCGCTCCCCGAATCCGTCCGCGTCCTCTTATCGGCTCGTTTCGCCTTCCCTCGCGACACCCCGGCCTCCGGGAACGACATCTCCCCCACGCTGTTGACCGCGTTGGGTGAGGTCGATTCCGCGGTGCCGCCGGATCGGCCGATCACCGTGCTCGCCGATCGTCCGTCACCGCCCCGGGTGCACCGTTGGCTCGACCGGCATCCCCGCTTCGGTGTGTACGAAGTCGGCCCCGACTCGTGGCTCGCGCAACTGAACTCGATCACCGCTGTCCTCGACCCTCGGCAGACGCCCGGACTGCTCGAACTCGCACACGAGGTGCGGCGGTGGGCGGAACAACCGACCACACCATTCTTCTGGGTCCGCGCCTCACCCACCCGCGCTTCTCGCCGATCCGCAACCGACGACGACCAGCCGCGTTCCCCCTCACCGAGATTGGCATCGGCAGTGGTCGACGCGCTCCGTGAGTCGCTCGCCACCGGCGCGTTCCGGCCGGGGCAGCGCATCGCCGAACAGCCTCTCGCCACCCGGCTCGGTGTCTCCCGCGGTCCGATCCGGGACGCCCTGAAGATCCTCGCCGAGGACGGACTGATCGAACTCGAGCCGCACCGCGGGGCGTACGTGCCACTCCCCACCCCGCGCGACGTCTACGACACCTATACCGCCCGAGGCCCCCTCGGAGCCCTGCTGCTCCGCCGCGTCGCCACGAACGGATCATCCCGTCTGACCGCGGCGAAAGACGCGCTCGACGACCTCGTCCGGCACGCGGAAATGCACGACGTTGCCGGCACCGGCGACGCCGACATACGGTGGCAGGACGCCCTCGCCGCCGCGGCCGACATGCCGAGGATCGAGAAGATGTTCGTCCGCCTGTCGCTGCAGTTGCGGATGTTCGTCTCGATTCTCGGTCTCGAATACGCGTACTCGGTCGACGAGATCGTCGCCGACGACACCGCGATAATGCGGGCTCTCGAGGCCCAGGATCCCGAAGAAGTGACGCGGCTCTGGCGCCGCAAGATCGACAACGCCGTGACCTACATGGTCGGGCAACTCGGCCATCTCGACTGACGATCCCCACCGAATCCGGGCCCGATCCTCGCACCGTTTGTCCGGCCGCGGTGGCAGCATTGGAGCTTGTAGCGCCCGATTGGGCCGCGCCGATTCGAATCATGGCCGTCACAGGGCGCGGCCGCCGCCGTGCACACGCGCGCCGGGTGAGATCTGGATTCGACCGAAGGAGCGCCGAGAGATGAGGACCATGCGGTCGGTCGTTGCCGACATGCTGGGCGAACCGTCCGCGGTTCTGCACCTGCAGACCCGCCCGATTCCGGAGCCGGGTCCCGGAGAGGTCCGGATCAGGGTGGCAGCGGTACCTGTCCATGCCAGCGATCTCCACACCATCCGCGGCCGATACGGATTCACCCCGGAGTTCCCCACCGTGCCCGGAATCGAATCCGTCGGTGTGATCGACGAACTCGGTAGCGGTGCAGACGGTCTGACCGTCGGGCAACGCGTCATCACGATCGGAGTCACGGGCACGTGGCAGGAGTATGTCGTTGCCGAAGCCGAGCGGGTCTTGCCTGTTCCCGCCGGCATGAGCAATTCCACTGCCGCCCAGCTTCTCGCCAACCCGCTCACCGCCGTGATCTTGACCGGTGACGAACTCGATGTTCGACCGGGTGAATGGCTCCTGCAGACGGCGGCCGGTTCAACCGTGGGCCAGTCGGTCATCCAACTCGGAGCGCACGTCGGCTTCAAGACCCTCAACGTGGTCCGCCGTCGATCCGCAGTCGAGGACATCCTCGCGTTGGGCGGCACCGCCGTGATCTGCACGGAGGACGAGGACGTACGCGAACGGATTGCCGACATAGCGGGCCGCGACGGCGTGTCCAAGGCGATCGACTGCGTCAGCGGTCAGCTAGGCGCAGACATCTCGCGTGCGCTGGCACCGCACGGTGAGCTGATCGTCTACGGTGCGCTGTCCACGCACCGCCAAACCGATGCCGACAAACTCACCATCCCGCTCTTCGCGCGCTCACTGATCTATGAAACCAAGACCGTTCGGGGGTTCTGGCTGTTCCGCTGGTTGACCGAGACCCCGAAGGATCGGATGGCCGCAGCGATCGACCGGACACTTCAGCTCGCCGACAGTGGCGTGCTGCGCGTGCCGGAGGGTCAGACGATTCCCGTCGAAAAGTTCGGCGAAGCCGTCTATTTGGCCGAAGCTCCCGCGCATGGGGGCAAACCGCTACTGGTATTCGAATAATCGGCAGCTCATTTTGCTGACCGGCCGCAGGCACCGTTGGGAAGGTATGCGCGGTGAACCAGCCGCCATCGGCTCCGGCGGTTACGATTGCGTCGAATCGTCCGTCCGAGAGCCAGGGGTGCCATGCCGGAGTTAGATCAGGCGTTTGCCGATGCACAGGAGAACGTCAACAAGCTCACTTCGCGGCCGGACAACGATCAGCTGCTGCAGCTGTACGCGCTGTTCAAGCAGGGGTCGAAGGGTGACGTCGAGGGCAAGCGGCCCGGTCGGCTGGACATGGTCAAACGCGCCAAGTACGACGCCTGGGCCAAGCTGGCGGGTACGAGTAGCGCCGACGCCAAGCAGGGCTACGTCGACCTGGTAGCCCGGCTCACGCAGGGCTAGGCGGTAAGTACCAGGTTCGCGTCTTCTGCGGTCTCGGAGCCGCCGATCCGGGTCACGAGGCGAGCGATCGCGTCGGCAACCGCGGTCGGCTGTTCGAGGATCACCGAATGGCCGGCGCCGTCGACGCAGACGAAATCGACGTCCTCGACCTGTGCGGCGATCGACACCGAATGGGTGGGCGGCGTCATCAGGTCCGCGGAACCGCACAGCACGAGCGTGGGAATCGCCGAGAGAGCGGGCAACATCCCGGACTCGTCGTAGGTCGTGAACGAGTCCAGGAAGCTGGTCATCGTCACGATCGGAGTCTCGTCGTGCATCGCGAGGGCAAGCGCGAGGGCGCGTGGGCTGACCTTCCGGTCGCCGAATTCGGCCCCGCGGATGACCGGTGCGAATACCTTGCTCCCGAGTCGCTTCACCTGCTCCATGGATGTCGGTGCCAGGCGTACGGCCTGCTGGATCCAGGACAGGACCGGGGCGCGCAGCAGTCGGCCGAATCCCGCGTCGGCCAGACCACTCGCTGCGGTTGCGATCAAGCCGATCCCGACGATGCGGGTGCCGATCTCGTGCGGATGCTGGCGGGCGTAGGTCAGCGCAGTCATCCCACCCATGGAGTGTCCGACCAGGACGACCGGACCGGTGGGGGCGACGGCGTCGAGCACCGCGTGGAGGTCGCGGCTTAACTGCTCGACGGTGTAAGTCGAAGCGGGCGCCACGTCGGAATCGCCGTGGCCGCGGTGGTCGTAGCTGACGATCCTGGCGTCGGTGTGCTGTCGCGTCAGCTCCTCCCGCACCAAGCTCCACGATTCGGAACTCAGGCAATGACCGTGCAGAAGGACGATCGTCACGGGGGCGTCGGTGGGGCCGTACTCGCGAACCGCAAGCGACACACCGTCGTCAGCCGAGACTGTGGTTCTACGTTGGACCAGGGCTTGGGCATTGCTCTCGATCGACATGCCGCCTCCCTCCTCCTCGCAATGACAGGTTCTACTGTCCATCGCGCAGGTTCGGGAGATAAGCACCCCGAGTGCTGGCCGTAATCACCCGTGGGTGACCGTCCCGCCACCCAGGGTGGGTGCGGCCGCGCCACTCCGCCGAATCCGTTCCGACGTGATGCACGTCACACCGGGCCCGGTTGGCGTAACGTTCCCGACCCTCTCGGACACCGTTCGATCAGCCGCAGACGCTGGGTCCGCGGCACTCCGGATCGGGAAATATCATGAGCACCACACGGCTCCACCAGATCACCCACTCCGCCGCAACAACTTTCAGCAGCAGCACCGACCTGACCGATGCGCTGATTCGCGCAGCGATCGCTCACGGCGAACACGAGAAGCGCACCGGCGCAGAGGATCCGAACTGGCCCCTTTGGTACGCCGCCTACATGGTCGCCGAGCAGGCCGGGACGGAGCTGCCCGTCTAGCCATCCGCTTCGCCGTCCATCGGTCAATCCCTCATCGCTCACACCCAACCCAGGAGGACGTCATGTCCACGATCCATCTCCACCAGACCACCACCGCAACCCCGGAACAATTCCTCGACGCACTCACCGACTTCGGGCCCGGCCGCGAGGCGCTCTTCGGCAACAGCGCCGACGCCTACCTTCAGGTGCACGAACTCGGCACCGATCATGCCGACGTCACCGAAGGCTCGGGCGGAGCCTGGGAACGCCTGCAGTACGACTGGACCGATCCCCACCGTGTCGTCATGACAACCACCGACTCCAACCTGTGGGGCGGCGCGTCGGGCCACGTCTACACCTTCACTCCGCGACCCGACGGGACCACCGACATCGACGCCGTCGTGGTCCGTGACGGCAAGAATCTCAAAGGACGAGCGCTGGGGGCCGTGCTCGGAGTCTTCGGCACACGCGTCCTGGGCAAGGCGTTCGACAAGACCGTCGCGGCCGTCGAAGCCCGCAATCACACCGCGCGGACGGCGGACAACACCTAGCGGCCGGGTTCGGCGCCGTCGGGCAGTCGAGGTGCCCGACGGCGCAGCCGTGTCTGCGGTACCCGTCCCCCGCCTCGTCGGATCTCCTACGACGGCGGCGCCGGCCATGGGTGGTCGGGGCTGACGATGTTCACGATCTCCGAGAAGAAGTTCCACACGCCAAGCGGGTCGGCGTTCGAATTGACCAGCACCACCACGGTCTTGGCCTCGGGGGGAAGGTAATAGGCGTAGGTCTGGTAGCCCGCGATGTTCCCGTTGTGGCCGATCCAGCCGTTCTGGTATTCGACCCCGAGTCCGTACAGCGAACCCGTTCCTTCCGACGGCGCCGGCTGGAACTGCTCCCGTTCGTGCTGGGTGGCCGGTGAGAGCAACGTTCCTTCGGCCAAGTCGCGCACCCACACGCCCAGATCGTCGAGCGTGGAAATCATATTGCCCGCGCCGAATCCCCACGACGGGTTCCAGTCGGTCGCGTCCACCGTCGCGCCGTCGGCGGTTTTGGAGTAGCCCTGGGCGTGCGGTGACGGGATGGCCACAGTGGTGGGGACCGAGGTGTCGTCGAGATTCTCGGGTTCCGTGATGCGCTCGGCGATGTAAGAGTTCAGCGGCAGGCCGGATGCCTTCTCGACCACGAGACCAAGGAGGAGGGTGTTGGTGTTGGAGTAGTCGAACGAGGTTCCCGGCGCGAAGAGGGGTGGACGGCTGAAGCTGATCGCGAGCAGTTCCTGGGGTGTCCATTGGCGCTCCGGCTCACTCGGGAGCGCCGGAATCACCACCTCGGAGTAGTCGAAGAGCCCACTGCGCATGGCCGCCAACTGCCGGAGGGTGATCGCCTCGCCGTTGGGAACGTCGGGCACATACCTGTCGATCGGATCGTCGAGGCCGACCTTTTCCTCGTCGACCAGCTGCAGCACGGCAGTGGTGGTGAAGGTCTTGGTGAGGCTGCCGACGCGCATGAACAGGTCCGGCGTCATGGGGTCGCCGGTGGTGGTGTCGCGTACCCCGAACGCCTGCACGTAGGGTACGGCGCCGTCCTGCCAAACACCGACGATCGCCCCGGGAACCGCGGCGCGCTCCATCGCCGTCGGAATCGTGTCGGTGAGCTGTGCATCGGGCAGAACCGGTGCGTCGTCCGATTCACCGCATCCCACCAGTCCCGTCGTCAGGACCGCCAGCACGGCGACCAGCCGCCGCCTCGAGAATGTCCGTGCCACCCCGCTCTCCCATCGCTGTCTCGAACCTCGACCTGCTCGAATCTTGCGCGGAACGCTGTTTCCAGTATGGGCGGCCGGGGAGGCGGATTACGGCAGATCTGAGGGGCAACCGCGGCCCGTTCCGGTTGGGTGCCGGGGAACCGGGGTAGTCGCGGTATATACGCCTCGCGCGCACCGACGCGCCATATTGCTGCCGTCGACGCAGCGCGTGGCGACGACACACAGCAAGTAGGTTCGATCATGAAATTCATGAAAACTAAAACCAAGGTCGAGTTGGGGGCCGCGGTCGGCGCGGGATACCTGCTCGGGCGCACACACCAGTTGAAGATGGCCGTGAAACTCGCCGGGGCGGGCGGGCGATCCCCCAGTGGGCCACAGGAGCTGCTCACCCAGGGATCCGAACTCCTCGCTTCGTCTCCGGACATCACGGAACTCGGCGACTCGGTTCGGGGCGAACTGCTCGACGTCACGGCGGCCAAGGCCGAAGCCGAGGCCACCAGCGAGCACATCGCTTCGTTCCGCGACCGCCTCCGCTCACGCCGCGCGAACGTCGTATCCGGCGGCGGGCACCTGGTCGCCGGGGTGAAGAGAATCGGCCATCGCGGGCACGACCACCCGGCGGAATCCACCGTCGACGCCGAACCGGACAGCGGAAAAGACGAGGACGAGAAACAACAGCAGCCGTCCGGCACCCGGGCACGCTTGCGGCGGATCACGCCCCACGCGCTCCACCATGCCTGAGCGGTCGCGTCACTGCAGCGTGAGGTGCGTCCTCGCCCAGTCCGCCAGTTCGTCGAGGACCGGCATCAGGGACTGGTCTGCCTCGGTCAGCTGATACGTGACCGAGACGGGCGGTCCCTCGCAGACTTCGCGCGTCACCAAACCGGCCCCGGCCAGTTCGACGAGACGGTCGGAGAGCACCGAATCGCTGATGCTCCCGACCGCTCGTCGCAGCCCGGAGAATGTCGCCGGGCCCGACATCAGCGTCGCCAGAATGACGCCGTTCCAGCGCTTGCCCAGGAACGTGAACGCCTTCGCGAGCGCGCCGTCGCACGCGCGCGGATCGTGCTGTTCGACGCCTGAGCTCATACCTCGACCTCAGCAAGGTGCTAGCATCCGACTGTCAACTAGTTTTTTACTAGTACCACTTTTGTTGCTAGTCAGTGATCGGATTCTCGGAGGGAGACAGCGCGGCGGGTGGCGTGCTAGAACGAACGAGTGGCACTCGGCGAACAGATCGAGATCGACGCTCGGACGCGCATGATCGTGGGTCAGCCTCTCGACATGGCCGCGCACCAACCGGACGTGGGCAACGCGATCGTTCACCGAGCCGGCGATCTCCTGGTGCTCGTCGACACCGGGGTGACCACCGCTTTCCGCGACGCGATCCGATCCGCCGCCGACGACCTCGCTCCGTGGTCGAAGATCCTGCTGGTCACCACCCACGGTCACCCCGACCATGTCGGGAACAACGACATCGTCGACGACCTCGGCGTCGGACTCGACCGCTCGAACGTGCAGCATTTCGTCAGCGCGCACGACGCGAGCCAGTACCGCGATCGAGGGCTCCCCTACTGGATCACGAGTCTCGAACGTGTGTCCGGCCTGGTGCCGGGGTTCGAGGATCCCGCTGACGCAGCACGTCGGCTCCTCGCCATGTACCGGCCCTACGTTCCCGTCACCTATATCACCCGGACGTACGAGGAACTCCCGCTCGAGCACCTCGTCATCGGCTCTCAACACGTGTCGGGCTGGTCGTTCGGCGACGGTGCCGTTCAGGTCATCCGCACCCACGGCCACTGCGCCGGCCAGGTCGTCGTCCACCTCCCCGGGGCACGGTTGCTGCACCTGTCCGACGAACCGAACGGACCGTGCGGCGCGATGCACGACGCCAACCAGATGAATATCTTCGCCGCGGCCGCCCTGGCTCTGACGCTGGTCGAGACCGGCGCTGTCGACGTCGTCACCGAGGGCCACGCGTTCGAGGTGTTCGATCGCCCGGCCGCAGCCGAGCGCCTGTCGACGCTGCTCGATCAGGCTTCGGCGCTCGACGGCGCTGCACAGGCACTGCTCGCCGATCGCATCGACGACCTACCGGCGTTCGTTCACGCATTCATCGCGCGATCCCAGGCGCTGGGTGTAGCGGGTGCGAATCCGAACCCCATGTTCAACACCATGATGACGATCGCCAAGTTGCGCGAGCTCGGCCTCGTGGCGAAAGACACCGGCTCGCAACAGACATGGACCCGACCCGCGCTCGGCGACTCCACGCGCGAACCCTGACGAGACTTGCCGGTCACTGCAGCGTGAGGTGCGTCCTCGCCCAGTCCGCGAGTTCGTCGAGGACCGGCATCAGTGACTGGCCGGCCTCGGTCAGCTGATATGTGACCGAGACGGGCGGTCCCTCGCAGACTTCCCGCGTCACCAGACCGGCCCCGGCCAGTTCGACGAGACGGTCGGAGAGCACCGAATCGCTGATGCTCCCGACCGCTCGTCGCAGCCCGGAGAATGTCGCCGGGCCCGACATCAGCGTCGCCAGAATGACGCCGTTCCAGCGCTTGCCCAGGAACGTGAACGCCTTCGCGAGCGCGCCGTCGCACGCGCGCGGATCGTGCTGTTCGACGCCTGAGCTCATACCTCGACCTTAGCAAGGTGCTAGCATCCCACTGTCAACTAGTTTTTTACTAGTAACACTTTTGTTGCTAGTCGCCGAGAGGGAAAACCATGAGCTCAGACGTACAGACGCGACCGGAGCTGGATGAAGCGGGTCGCGCGCTGCTGTTCAGCGAGGCACGCACGGCCAACAGCTTCGCGTCCACCCCGGTCACCGACGAGGAGCTCGCCCAGATCTGGGACCTCGCGAAGTGGGCTCCGACCGCGGCGAACACCCAGCCCCTGCGGATCGTGTTCGCCCGGACCGACGAGGGTCGCGCGCGACTGCTGCCGCACATGAGCGAGGGCAACAAGGCGAAGACCGAGTCGGCGCCCGCGGTCGCCATCCTGGCCGTCGACACCCAGTTCCACGACCACATCCCGGCGTTGCTGCCGTTCCGGCCGGAGTTGCGCGACGTCTTCGAAGGCGACGCGACGATGCGCGAGCGAACGGGCGATTTCAACGGCGCCCTGCAGGCCGGCTACTTCATCCTCGCCGTCCGATCCCTCGGCCTGGCCGCAGGCCCGATGGCCGGCTTCGACGCCGCCGGAATCGACGCCGAGTTCTTCCCCGACGGCCGCTTCCGTTCCATTCTCGTCGTCAACATCGGACACCCGGGCGAGAACCCGTGGTTCGATCGGCTCCCCCGCCTCGACCCGGCCGACACCGTGTCCTGGGTCTGACTACTCGTCGGAACTCTCACGACGGTGCGTCCCGCGCCGACCGGATCGAGGGCTGGGATCGACGGTCACCTCGTCCGTGTCGGCGAAGACGAGGCGACCGTCGTCGAGTGCGATCGCCCACCGATGCGCCGGCGCCCACTCGTGCCCGGCGCCACCCGGCTCGGTGAGTGCCGCGTAGTCCTCGACGACCTCACCGGTCGCGTCGGCCTCGGCCTTCCTGCGGACCAGCACCCGCGTGCCGACGGTCAGCTCGGGACCGGGCTCCGACCTGTCATCGCTTGTGTCGCCCATCGTGCACCTCTTCGTTCGGCGAACCTGCTCAGGAGCATAAGCACCTAAGGCCGCCGGGGCGACCCGAGCAGCGCAATTCGGATGCAGGTGTTACTCACGCCTACAGGCACTTTGACTGCGAAATGGATACGGACCGATGAATTCCGCGCCGCCGGGTAGTCAACATGGAGTGAACGGCCCTTCCGTATCCGCGGGAGGCCCGAGGCGTCGAGGAGCGTGCCCATCGTGGACCAGGAGAATGTGAGCGCCACCCTGACCGTCGCCGTGCCCGCCGCCACGGTGTTCGCGGTGCTGACCGACCCGAGAACCCATTCGGCAATCGACGGCACCGGCTGGGTGCAGGAAGCCGCCGACCGGGCGCCGCTGACCGAGGTGGGGCAGATCTTCCGGATGGACATGTACCACCCCAACCATCCGAACGGGAGCTACCGGGTGGCCAACCAAATCCAGGTTCTCGACCCACCGCGCGCCATCGGCTGGCGCACCGGAGAGGAGAAGGACGACGGCCACCTCGAGTTCGGCGGCTGGAGCTGGCGCTACGACCTCGTGCCGCTCGGCCCGTCCGAAACCGCGATCACGCTCACCTACGACTGGTCGCCGGTGCCGCAGCGCATCCGGGAGTACCTCCATTTCCCGCCGTTCGGTCCCGAGCATCTCACCAACTCGCTGCAGCACTTGGCCGACCTCGCCGCACCGCCTGCCAGCACATAGAACACGTGTCAGATCTATCGCCCGCGACGGCTCTCGCTGTAGCATTCGGGGATGAGTCGAGTAGGTAGCTACAGTGACGATGACGTGGCAGGTTGGCTGTCGATCTCACCCGAACTGGGTGGCGCGCTCGGCGCCTTCACGGACGCGGTATACAACCGGAACCGGTTACCGTTACGGGTGCGGGAGATCGCGCGGATGGCGGTCGCGGAGGCCAACGAGTGCGCGGTATGCCTCGGCACCCGCGACCGCAGTGGCGCCGACGCGGGCATCGACGAGCACTTCTACGATCACGTCCTCGAGTGGGAGTCGTGGCCCGGGTACAGCGCGGAGGAGCGGACGGCGGCGGAGTTCGCGCACCGGTTCGCCACCGATCACACGGCGCTGCGCGAGGACGAGGACTTCTGGGCGCGGTGCCACGAGCACTTCACCGACGAGATCCTGACCGACCTGGCGTTGTCGTGCGCGTTGTGGCTGGGAACGGGCCGGGTGCTGCGGGTGCTCGACATCGGTCAGACGTGCAAGCTCACGCTCTGAGCGCGCGTCCTCATTCCCATTCCCGCTGCGGCAAGACGTCCTCCATGAGCCTGCGCAGCGCGGGGTTCCGGCTGTCCGAGCGCCAGGCGGCGTTCATCTGGACGGGCCGGTCGCGGATCGCGGAGACGGGCCGGAACACGACCCCTTCCGGGTGCATCGTCTGCGCGGACTCCGGGACGAGGGCCATGCCGAGCCCGGACCGGACGAGCACCAGCATGGTGTGCACCTGCGTGACGTACTGGACGTAGCGCGGGGAGGCCCCGACGATCGTGAACGTGCTGATGAGCAGTTCGTGGAAATACCGGGCATCGACGGGCGAATACATGACGACGGGTTGGTCGTCGAAATCCTCCACCGCCAACTGGTCGGCGTCGGCGAGGGGGTGCCCCGCGGGCAACGCGGCGACGAGGCGTTCGTGGTGGATGGGGCGGGTGTCGATGCCGGGCCGGGTGAGGATGGGGCGGATCAGCCCGAGGTCCAGTTCACCGCTGATCAGCGATTCGATCTGCACCGACGTGACCATCTCCCGCAGAACGATTTTCACGTCCGGCAGCCGGTCGCGTGCGGCCTCGAGCAACCTCGGCAGCACCGCGTGCGCGGACGCACCGGTGAATCCGACGACGACGGTGCCGAGATCACCGGCAGGCACCCGGCGCACCGTCAGGGCGGCACTCTCCGACAGACTCAGAATGCGCCGGGCGTCGGGCAGGAACGCCGCCCCGGCGGCGGTGAGCGTGACGGATCGGCTGGTGCGGTCGATCAACTGCACCCCGAGTTCGCTTTCGAGTTGCTGGATCTGACGGCTCAGCGGCGGCTGCGTCATGTGCAGGCGCTCCGCGGCGCGACCGAAATGCAGTTCCTCCGCGACGGCGATGAAACACGACAGCCGTGCGAGGGAGAACATTCGATCCACTCCTTTGCCTCGAGGTGGAACTCAATGTAGCCCACGCGGAAGGCGCCGACCGCGTGGGCGGTCGGCGCCTTCCGGTGCTCCGGCTACCAGCGCGGGCAGGTGTTCTCGAACGTGGGATCCACCGACTTCATGTACCCCGTGTCGTCGCGGTCGCGCACCCCGCAGTCGAGGTACTGCTGGTGCAGCGCGGCGAGGGCGTCCTCGTCGATCTCGACACCGAGGCCCGGCGTCGTCGGCACCGCGACCGCGCCGTCGACGAACTTCAGCACACCGGGCTTGACGACGTCCTCGGTCTTCCACGGCCAGTGCGTGTCACACGCGTACGTGAGGTTCGGGGTGGCGCCTGCGAGGTGCACCATCGCGGCCAGGCTGATCCCGAGATGCGAGTTCGAGTGCATCGACAGGCCCAGGCCGAAGTTGTCGCAGACCCCGGCGAGCAGCCGCGACCGCTGCAGGCCACCCCAGTAGTGGTGATCCGACAGCACGACCTGCACCGAATCCTTCAGCACCGCAGGCTTGAGCTGATCGAACGCGACGACGCACATGTTCGTGGCCAGCGGCATCTTCGCCTCACGCGCGACCTCGGCCATGCCGTCGAGACCGGGTGTGGGGTCCTCGAGGTATTCGACGATGCCGTCGAGTTCCGACGCCACCCTGATCGACGTGTCGACGGTCCACGCGGCGTTGGGGTCGAGGCGCAGCGGCAGGTCGGGGAACGCGGCCCGGAGCGCCTTGATGCCGGCGATCTCCTCGTCCGGGGAGAACACGCCGCCCTTGACCTTGATGGCCTCGAAGCCGTACTCACCGATCATCTTCTGCGCCTGGCGGACCAGACCGTCCGGGTCGACGGCCTCGCCCCATTCGTCGTGCTCGGCGCCGGGGTGCCCGGCCCACTTGTAGAACAGGTAGGCGCTGAACGGGACGGCGTCGCGCACCTTGCCGCCGAGAAGATCCGACACCGGCCTGCCGAGCGCCTTGCCCTGCACGTCGAGGCACGCCACCTCGAACGGGGAGAACACGCGGTCGGTGGTGCTGGCCGTGGTGATCATGCCCGCGACGCCGTCGCCACCCGTGACGGTCAGCGTGGCGATCTTTTCGTCGATCGCGGCGCGGATCGCGTTGAGCGCGAACACGTCCAGCCCGACGATCGCCTCGGCGGCCGCCTCGAGCCGGAGCAGGTGGGCCGTGTCGGCGTAGGTTTCACCGAGTCCGACGAGGCCGCCGTCCGTGTCGAGTTGGATGATCGCGCGCAGCGCATACGGCTGGTGCACGCCGACGGTGTTGAGGAGCGGCGGATCGACGAACGCGACGGGCGTGATCCGCGCGCCGGTGATCCGGATCGGTGCGGCAGTCATCAGACCGCCGCCTGCACCGCGAGAGCGTCGGCGAGAACGGCGCGGCCGGCTGCGGTGATCCGAGTGAGCTCACGCACGTGCACCTCGCTCGTCGCGACGAGCGGCGGCCGCACGGGCCCGGCGTCGATACCCTCCATCGCGACACCCGACTTGATCAGCGACACCGCGTATCCGGGCACCTGGTCGCGCAGGCGCACCAGGGGGTGGAAGAAGTCGCGGAGCAGTGCGTCGGTGAGTTCCTGGTTGCCGGATTCGAGGGCGTCGTAGAAGCCGAGCGCGAGTTCCGGTGCGAAGGCGAACGTGGCGGACGAGTACAGCGTGACACCGATCGCGCGGTACGCCTGCTGCGTGACCTCGGCGGTGGGCATGCCGTTGAAGAACAGGAACTGCTTGCCGGACGGGGCGAGCGCGTCCTTCACCGCACGGACGATGCGGCCCACCTTGTCGAGATCGCCGGTGCCGTCCTTGAAACCGATGACGGTCGGGAACTGTGCGACCTCCACGGCGGCCGCCTCGTCGAAGCGGGCGTTGCCGCGGTTGTACACGACGAGCGGCAGGTCGGTGGTGTCGGCGACCGCGCGGGTGTACTCCACCAGCCCGGCCTGCGGCATTGTCACCAGGTACGGCGGGAGCAGCAGGATGCCGTCGGCGCCGTTGGCCTTCGCGCTGGCGGCGAACTCCTTGGCCTGCTGCACGGAACCGCCTGCGCCGGCGAAGACGGGGACCCGTCCGGCGACGACCTCGGTGGCCTTGGCGACGATCTTGCCGAACTCCTCCAGCCCGAGGGCATGGAATTCGCCTGTGCCGCAGGCGATGAAGACGCCTCCGGGGCCGGCATCGACGCCCTTGGCGACGTGCTCGGCGAGCCGGTCGTAGTCGACGTCGCCGGATGCTGTGAACGGGGTGACGGGGAAGAACAGGACGCCGTCGAGCATGGGAAACTCCTTCACGAGGGAAAAATCAGGCTTGGGTGAGTCGGCCGTCGATGCGACGCCACAACTGGTCGGGGTTGCCGTCGGCGATGGCGGCGGGGAGCAGCGAGCTCGGAACATCCTGGTAGGCAACGGGACGCAGGAAGCGTTCGATCGCCAGCGAACCCACGGACGTGGTGCGCGAATCGGACGTCGCGGGGTGCGGACCACCGTGCACCATCGCGTGACCGACCTCGACCCCGGTGGGCCAGCCGTTGAACAGGATTCGCCCGGCCTTGAGCTCGAGGACGGGCAGCAGGCGGCCCGCCTCGTCGAGATCGGCGTCGTCGACGTGGACGGTCGCGGTCAGCTGGCCTTCCAGCTTCGCCGCCACGGCGCGCACCTGCTCGGCGTCGCGGCAGCGGACGATCAGGCTGGACGAGCCGAACACCTCCTGCTGCAACACCTCCGAGCCCAGGAACGTGTCGGCGTCGGCGCTGAACAGCGCTGCCCGGCCGGTGTTGGGTGCGTCGGTTTCGGTGCCGCGAGCCTCCACGGTCGCGGCCCCGCTGAGCGCGGTGACGCCGTCGGCGTAGCAGCCGGCGATGTTCGGGGTGAGCATCGGGGTGGGCGTGCTCTCGGCGACCGCGGCACGTGCGGACTCGACGAACGAGGTGAGTCCGGGACCGTCGACGGCGATGACGAGACCGGGGTTGGTGCAGAACTGTCCGGAACCGAGGGTCAGCGACCCGACGAAGGCGCGACCGAGTTCGGCGCCGCGGGTGGTGAGCGCGTTCTCGAGGAGGAACACCGGGTTGATCGAACTCATCTCCGCGTACACCGGGATCGGTTCCGGGCGTCCCGCGGCGGCTGCGACCAGAGCGGTTCCACCGGAACGGGATCCGGTGAAGCCGACGGCCTTGATGCGCGGATCCGTGACCAGCGCGGTGCCGAGCCCGCGGCCCGAGCCGAACAGCAGGGAGAACGTTCCCGCAGGCATGCCGGTGCTCGCGACGGCGTCGGCGATGGCGCGGCCGACGAGTTCGGACGTGCCGGGGTGCGCGTCGTGGGCCTTCACGACGACGGGGCAGCCCGCCGCCAGTGCGGAGGCGGTGTCGCCGCCGGCGACGGAGAACGCGAGGGGGAAGTTGCTGGCACCGAACACGGCGACCGGTCCGAGCGGGACCTTCCGCTGCCGGATGTCGGCACGCGGCAGCGGGGTGCGGTCGGGCTGCGCGGGATCGATGCGGGCACCGTTCCAGCCGCCGTCGCGCAGGACGCCGGCGAACAGCCGCAGCTGTCCGGAGGTGCGTCCGACCTCGCCGGTGACGCGGCCCTGGGGAAGTCCGGATTCGGCGCACACCCGGGCGATCAGCGTCTCGCCGAGCGCCTCGATGTTGTCGGCGATCGTCTCGAGGAACCGGGCGCGCTCCTCGGACGTCGTGGCGCGGTACGGCGCGAACGCCTCGGCGGCGGCGGCGCAGGCGGCGTCGACGTCCCGGTCGTCACCGTGCGCGAAGCCGGGCTCGAGCTGGTGGCCGGTGGCGGGGTCGATGCCGTGGATGGTCGTGCCGGAACCCTGCACGGGGTTGCCCGCGATGATCATCTGTCCGGTCACGTCGGTCCGGTTCACCGTTGCTGTCATGATGCGATCCTCGAATTCTCGTCTGCGTTTCGTATGGTCCGGTGACGGGTCATTTGGTGGCCAGGGTGTCGTCGGACGCCGCCTCTGGGACGTTCGCGACCTCGTCGATGTCTTCCTTGTCGCGCCGGAAGTACGTCACCGCCGCGGCGGCGGCCAGGGCGAAGAGCGACAGCACGATCAGGCCCATCGTCACCGTGCCGGTCTGCTCCTTGATGACACCGAAGCCGAACGGGGCCACGAAGCCACCCAGGTTGCCGAGCGAGTTGATGATCGCGATCGCCGGTGCCAGCACCATCGGGTGCAGCGTGCGCTGCGGAATGGACCAGAACAGCGGGCTCGCGCTCTTGAACCCCATCGTCGCGACGCACAGCAGCGGCAGGGCCAGCCAGGGCGTGACGAACGCAGCGGCCATCGTGCCGATACCGCCGATGAGCAGAGCGGCCACGAGGTACGGCTTGTGCCGGCCGGTGCGGTCGGCGGAGCGGTTGGAGAAGTACATCGCGAAGATCGCGCAGATCCACGGGAGCGAGGACAGCAGCCCGACGGTGACGTCGGTGGTGCCCGGGATGCGGCGGATGATCGACGGCAGCCAGAACGTGTTGGCGTAGATCGCCATGGTGATCGCGAAGAAGATGCCGCAGCACACCAGGATCCGCGGCTGCAGGAGCAGCTTCCAGCGCGAACCCGACTCGCCGCGCTTCGCGGACGCCTCGCTGCGCAGCACGTCCTCCTCGGCGATGACGGCCTGCAGGTCGTGCTTCTCCGGGGCGGTGAGCCACTTCGCGTCGTCGATCTTCGAATCGAGCAGGCGGTAGGCGACGCACCCGACGACCACGGACAGCAGGCCCTCCAGGGCGAACATCCACTGCCAGCCGTGGTGCCCGCCGAGTCCGTCGAGGGACAGCAGCGGTCCGGACATCGGGCCGGAGATGGCGGCCGCGATCGAGGAACCGGCGATGAACAGGGCGGTGGCGCGGCTGCGGTGGTTGTTCGGCAGCCAGCGGGTGAAGTAGAAGATGATGGCCGGGAAGAAGCCGGCCTCGGCGACACCGAGCAGGAATCGCAGGGCGTAGAACATCTCGGGGCCGTTGACGAACGCCATGGCCGCGGACACCAGGCCCCACGAGATCATGATGCGGGTGAGCCACACCTTGGCGCCGAACTTCTCCATGAGCACGTTCGACGGCAGTTCGAAAATCGCGTAGGCGATGAAGAAGACACCCGCGCCGAATCCGTACGCCGCGGCGCCGATGCCCACATCCGCTTCGAGGTGGGTCTGGGCGTAGCCGATATTCGAGCGGTTGAGCTGGTTGCAGATCAACATCACGATGAACAGCGGCACGACACGGCGGAAGATCTTGGAGACCGCGCTGTCGACTGCCGGCGAGACGGCGAGGGGGAGGGTCATCGGTGACTCCTCTCTCTGGATTCGGGTGGGTGACGAAGTTGGGGGACTCCGATCACGCCCCGATCCGGAAGCGTGACCTGAGTCATAGGAATCACGCTAGAGGGACGGTCGATACATGTCCAAGTCAAAAAATCTCGTTTTCGATACCGAAGTTGAATCGACTCGGGTGGTGCTAATTTCCCTACCGTGAGCGCCGACGCAGTCTCCTTCGAGTTCGTCCACACTAGCCGCGAATCCTTCCCTCAACTGCAACGATGGCTCCGCGAACCGCACGTCGCGCGGTTCTGGAACCACGACACCGCGGACGCGGACATCGAGCGCGATTTCGGCGGCAGCATCGACGGCACCGAACCCTGCGAGGACTTCCTCGTGCTGCGAGGCGGCGTGCCGTTCGGCTTCATCCAGCGCTACCGGATCGCCGACTATCCCGAGGACCTCGCACTCCTCACCGCCCTCGTCGAGATCCCACCGGGCAGCATCTCCATCGACTACTTCGTCGGCGACCCCGGGCGGATCGGCCAGGGTCTGGGAACCGCGATGATCCGGGCGTTCGTCGACAAGTGCCGCGCCGACCTACCGGACGCCACCGCGATCGTCGTCCCCGTCGTCGTCCCCAACCGGGCGTCGTGGCGGGCGCTGGAGAATGCCGGCTTCCGATGCGTCGCCGAGGGCTACCTCCCACCCGACAATCCGATCGATGACGGAAGCCACTACATCAGCCGACTCGACCTGCTTGAATGAGAAGATGTGCAGGTGGATGGCATACTCCGGCGATCCGGTCCTCGTCGAGGACCTCCTGTTCAGGCCGGTCCATTCCCTGATCGACCAGAGCTTGCACTCCCGCATGGGTGCGACCACCACGAACGGTGACGGGTTCGGCATCGGCTGGTACGGAGACGGCCCCACCCCGGCCCTGTTCAAGTGCGTCGAACCCGCGTGGAACGAACGCAACCTGCAGGAGATCTCCCGCCAGATCCGGACGCCGCTGCTGTTCGCGCATGTGCGGGCCGCGACGGGAACCCCGGTGCAGCGCAGCAACTGTCATCCCTTCCGGCACGGCAACTGGCTGTGGATGCACAACGGTGCACTGCGCGGATTCGCCGAGATGAAGCGCGATCTGACCCTGGCCGTCGACCCGAGCCTCTACCCGCAGATCGACGGATCGACCGATTCCGAGACGCTGTTCTTCCTGGCACTGACGTTCGGGCTCACCGACGACCCGTTCAGCGCCGTCGCCCGCGCCGTCGGGTTCGTGGAGGACGTCGGCGCCCGGCACGGGATCGAGAACCCGGTGCAGGCGACGATCGCCACCACCGACGGCGTCTCCCTCTGGGTGTTCCGGTACTCGACCGAACAGCAGTCGCGGTCGCTGTTCTTCTCCACCGCGATGGACAAGGTGCGCGCCCTGCACCCGGAGGTCGAGGTGCTCCACCGGTTGGGCGACGAAACCCGGTTCGTGGCGTCCGAACCGCTGCGCGACCTCGAGGGCCTCTGGCAGGAGGTGCCCGAGTCCCATGCCGCGGTCATCCGCCCCGGCGACGACGAGATCCGGCCGTTTCTGCCCGTCCCACCCGGCCGCTGAGTCTGCGTCCCACACTCCTCACTGCGTGCGGGACGCCCGGCGAGCGCGCACTGCGCTCCAGAACAACTCGAGCGCTACCGCCAGCACCACGATCCCGATCATCGCCGCGAACGTCTCCGGGGCGGTCAGCAGCGTCTGCACGGCGAAGACGACGAGAACAACGACGGTCAACACGATTCCGGCGACGAGGATGCCTGCGCGGGAATCCGTTTCGTGACGGAGCCGGTAGGCCGCGATCGACGTCACGAGAAAGATTGCGAGCGCCACGGCGCTGCCGAGGGAGGCGATGGCGGTGAGATCCACCAGGTTCGCCAGGAGCAGGATCAGCGCGACCGAGATGGTCAACCCGCGAGTCCCCCCGACCCATGCTCGACTACCGAACACCGGTGGAAAGGTTCCGGATTCGGCGAGTTTGGCGGTGGAGCCGGCCGCTGCGTAGACGTTGGCGTTGACCGAGGAGGAGGTGGCCAGCAGCGCCGCGAGGGCCATGATCGCGAAACCGGCGTCACCGAGAGCAGGTTGGGCCGCCACGGCGAGGGCCGTATCGCCGTTGTCGACGACCTCCTGCACGGTCAGGGTTCCGAAGACTCCGAGGGAGATCAGCACGTACAGGAGGATCGTGACACCCAAGGCCAGATACATCGCGCGAGGCAGGTTGCGGCTCGGGTCGGGAAGGTCGCCGCCGGTGAAACTGATGACGGTGAAGCCCAGGTAGGCGAAGAAGGTCAGCGCCACGCTGCCGACGATATCCACCGTCGGCGGGTAGGTGGACGGTGCCAGCAGGCTCGGGTCGAGTTGAGCGAGAGTGACGACGACGAAGACGGCGAACACCGCGAGGAGGATCACCACGATCGCGGTCTGGACGCGGTCGATGAACTTGGTGCCTGCGATGTTGATCGCCGCCACGAGCACGACCACGGCGGACGTGAGGATGCGGCTCCACACGCCGGAATCGTCGAAGAACAGTGCGGCGCCGTAACTCCCGAACGAGACGGCGACCATGGCGGTGACGATGAGCGCCGCGAAGTAGAGCAGCCATGAGGTGATCGCGGTGATGTGCCCGCGGCCGTACCCCTGCAGCAGGAATGTCACGATGCCGCCCGAGGACGGGTAGCGCGCCCCCAACTTCGCGATGGCGTAACCCTGCAAGGTGGCCACCACTCCGGCCAGCAGGAATGAGAGCCACACCGCGGAGCCGGCCACCGCCCCGGCTTCCCCGAGGAGGGCGAAGATGCCGGCTCCGACCATCGAGCCGACGCCGAGAAACGCGGCGCCGCGCACCGTCATGGCCTGGGCGCCCGCGGGGGCACCCCCGCCGGCGTCGCGTCCGTCGACGGGTTCACTGGCCATGTCGTCCATGTCTTTCATGGTGCAACCGCCACATCTGAGAAGGGCCGAGATCGGTCCTATCAGTCCATTTTCCAACAGAACCGCGCCGATATCGCCCTCGTTACCGAATCGGAAATCGTTCCTCACCAGAAAACTGCTGCGGTTTCGGTCCGGACAGGCGCACAATTCGAGGTAGCGGGCCATCGTGCACCGAGTGGGAGGTGTTCCGTCGCCCCGAAATTCGAGTGCCAATCGAATATCTCCCAGTTCACCGGAGGGCAAGATGACATCGATCGCGGATCCGACGCCGCCGGCAGCGGGTCCCGCCCGCACCTCACCGCAACTGGGCGCCGCGGTTCTCCTCGTCACCGTCGGTGTGCTCGAGATCCTGCAGGGCCTGTCCGCCGTGTCCAAGGACGAAGTATTCGTCGTCGAGGCCGGCTACACGTACGAATTCGACGTCACCTCGTGGGGGTGGACCCACATCGTGCTCGGGGCGCTGGTCGCCGCGGCGGGTGTCGCCCTGCTCGCCGGGGTGACGTGGGCCCGGGGCGCCGCGTTCGTGATCTGCGGGCTGTCGATCGTCGTCAACTTCCTGTGGCTGCCGTACTACCCGATGTGGGCGATCACCCTCATCGCGCTCGACGCGGTCGTGATCTGGGCGGTGGCGGCCTGGCATCCCCAACGAGAGCGCGTCTGAGACTCCCGGCACGGCCGTCGCGCTCGTGAATCGGTCAGCTGTGTCGTCCGTGTGTCTGCTCCACGACCCAGGCGGCGATCTGCGCCCGCGACGTGAACCCGAGTTTGGTGAGAATATTCTCGACGTGACCTTGAGCGGTGCGCTGCGAGATCAAGAGTTTGGCGGCGATAGCCCTGTTGGTCAGGCCCTCGGCGACGAGGTCCGAGACCTGCCGTTCGCGCTTGGTCAGGATTGTCGAGGTACCTGCACCGGGCGCCGCCGCGTTCGGGGGTTGCTCTCCTAGTGCAAACGCAATCGCGTTGTCGAACCCCAGGGCAGTGCCCTTCATGTAGGCGGCCTCGAATGCTCGCTCACCGAGTGCACCGCGTGCCACCCTCTCGCAATTCTCGTGGTGGACGAGCAGGTTGGGGAACCCGACCGCGGCACTGCCCACTGCACGCCCCAGGTCGGCAGCAGATCCCATCAGGACTGCGGCGCGGTGTGCGTTGTGCTCGTTCCCAGCGATCCACGCCAGCGCCTCGATGCATGTGGCGGCATTGACAGGGTTGTCCACTACTCGGGTCAGCCGAAGACTCTGTTCGAGCAGCGCGGTCGCCCGACCGAGATCACCCTGCCGAAACACTGCAACTCCCAGGGACCACAGCGAGTACGACTGGTACACCGACTCGCCGTGGGCTTCCGTTATCGCGAGCACTTCTTCATAGCAAGCGATGGCGCGGGGCGTTTCCTCATGCAAGCCGTAAGCCAACCCCAGCGTTTCCAGGACCCCGACCTGCCGAAGGAGGTCGCCACGGATCCGGAACTCCTCGAGGGCACCCTCGAGATGTGAG
Organism: Rhodococcus pseudokoreensis; assembly: GCF_017068395.1. Lineage (NCBI taxonomy): Bacteria > Bacillati > Actinomycetota > Actinomycetes > Mycobacteriales > Nocardiaceae > Rhodococcus > Rhodococcus pseudokoreensis. Next base: position 4,220,471 of record NZ_CP070619.1, read on the forward strand.
CACGCATGTCTTAGGTCGCCGCTGAAGACCGACAGGGCACCGGCTGCGTGGGCGATCAGCGCGCCGGTCAGCGGGTCGTCGATCTGCTCGGCCAGAGCGCGCGCCTGCTCGACCAGGGCGGTGCCGGCCGGGAGGTCGCCTTGCACCTCGGCGAGGACGCTGTCGGCGAACAGCGCTTCGACTCGTACCGCGGTCGGTTGCCCTGGCCGGCGGGCCAGAAGGCCGTCGAGCCAGCGGCGTCCTTCACTGAGCACGCCGCGGGAGAGCCAGAACGGGAACAAGGCTGCGGCGATGCGCAGACCGGCCTCTTGCCCGGCATCGTCCGAGTCGGACAGACAGTGCTCCATCGCCTCACGCAGATTCGGTTGCTCCCTCGCGAGGCGGGCGATCCACTCCAATTGCCGTGAACTGATCCACTCGGCCTCCGCATCCAACACCAGTTGCTGATACCAGTCTCGGTGCCACCTCCGCAGTGAGTGGTGCTCGCCGGTCTGTGTGCTCCTCTCGCGACCGTAGTCGCGCAGGGTCTCGAGCAACCGGAACCGCACCACAGTGCCCTGCTCCTCCCGGATCAGGATCGACTTGTCGACCAGCGAGGCCACCGCGTCGAGCAGCTCGCCTGGACCCAAACCTTCGCTGCAGATGCCTTCTGCTGCATCCAGTTCGAAACTTCCCGCGAACACCGACAACCTTGCCCACACTTGCTGTTCGAGGGGTGTACAGAGATCGTGGCTCCAGTCGACGCACAACCGCAGGGTCTGTTGCCGGGTCGGCGCAGCACGGTTGCCGAGGGTCAGCAATGTGTACCGGTCGGTCAGTCGTTGCAGAATCTGCTCGACGGACATCGCGCGCAACCGTGCCGCCGCCAACTCGATCGGCAGTGGGAGACCGTCCAGCCGATGACAGATCCCGGTGACCGCAGCCTGGTTGCCCTCGCTCAGCTCGAATCCCGGCACCGAGGCGGCGGCGCGTTGCGCGAACAACGTCACCGCGTCGTACCGGGGCAGCCCGGAGAGTGACGGCCGGCGGTCCGGGTCGGGCACTGCCAGTGGGGTAACCCTCAGCACCGCTTCCCCGCCGATACCGAGAGGTTCGCGGCTCGTGGCGAGGAGCCTCAGGTCGGGGCACGCACGTAGCAGCGTCTCGGCGAGGAGGGCGGCCGCGTCCACCACCTGTTCGCAGTTGTCGAGGACGAGCAGCAACCGCCGGGTGGCGAGGAAGTCGACCAGTAGATCCTGCACCGTTCGTGCCGACTGATCCCGTACCCCCAAGACCGCGGCCACCACATCCGCCAGCAACGCGCCGTCCCGCAGGTTTCCCAACTCGACCAGCCACACGCCGTCGGCGAACCCGCGACGCACGTCCGCGGCCACCCGCAGTCCCAGACGGGTCTTCCCGACACCCCCGACCCCGGTCAACGTCACGAGACGGGACTCGGTAAGCAGGCGCTTCGTCGCGGTCAGTTCGCTGCGGCGACCGACGAAACTGGTCAACTCCAACGGCAGAGTCCCCTTCGAGCCCGGCGCTCCGTGGCCTGCCCTCGGTAGCGGCCTGCCGGATGCCGGACTGGAGATGGGCGAGGGCGCGCTCACCGGACCCTCTTTGTGCCGTGCGGCTCCCGTTTCGGGGTGCAGGGTCATCTCGTCGACGGGGAATCCGTTGCGCTGCTGAGCCTGTCGCAGTTCGTTTCCGAACTCCGCGGCGGTGGCGGGGCGCTCGTGCGGATCGACGGACATGGCCCGTTCGACCACTGCGCACACGTCCTCGGGGATGCCGTAATCACGGAGGTCCGGGATCGGCCTGGTGGTGATCCGCAGGAATTGCGCCATCACCTGCTCGTCGCCGTGGCGTTCGAACGCGACGTGAGCGGTGACGGCGCAGAACAACGTCGCGGCGAGACTGTAGACGTCCGAGGCGGGGCTCGCAGGCTCGCCTCTCAGTACCTCGGGGGCGGTGAACGCCGGCGACCCGGTGACAGTGCCGGTGGCCGTCTTGAATCCCCCCGCGACGTGGGCGATGCCGAAGTCGGCGAGCGCCGGTTCGCCGTAGTCGGTGAGCAGGATGTTCGCCGGCTTCACGTCTCGATGGAGAATGCCGAGCCGGTGCGCGGTCTCCAGCGTCCCGGCCATCTTGACACCGAGTCGAAGGGCTTCGCCCAAACCAACCGGTCCGATGCGTCGGATTCGCGCGTCCAACGAATCCTGCGCGTGGTACTGCATCACGATGTAGGGGTGACCGCTGTCGGTGGTGCCGACATGCAGGACGCCCACGATGTTCGGGTGCCCGGTCAGACGGCCCATCACCCGCTGCTCGCGGAAGAAGCGTGCCTGGTTCTCCTCGTCCAGGTCCGCGGTGAGGACTTTGACCGCGACGGTGCGATCCAGTGCACTCTGCGCACAGCGATAGACGACGCCGAACCCGCCCCGTCCGAGTTCGTGGGCGTCCTCGAAACCGGCCGCACCCAACTCCGCCGTGACGGTGTGGGACACGCCACGCTGCGTCTCGAGCGGATCTTCCTCCACCATCCGGACACCTCTCGATGATGTGCCCTCAGGATATCGCTGTTCGTGGCCGGTTCGGGAGTCGGCTCGGTGCGATGACCGCTTCCTCCCAATGACAGGGAACGTACCGTTGACCTGGTGTGACGCCAATCCTAGTGTCGGTATTCCCACTCAGTTGATCGGACTGAATGGTTCCCACACGCGCTGGGTGCCGATGATACCCAGCCGCGTCTCCGCACCCGCGAAACGGAGCTTGCACAATGACAACTTCCCGCCCCGTCGAGACCGCCGCTGCGCAGTCACAACCGCAGCCGCCATCAGAGACCGACACGCCAAGGTGGAGCAAGGACGAAATCGAGCAGGCCGTGCTCGATTTCGTCGAGGATTCCACGACGACATGGGTTTCCGGCGATATCGAAGCCTGGGCCAACTGGTACACCGACGACGCCGTCTTCCGCGATCTCGGGTTCGGCTACGACGGAGACGAGGAACTCCGCGGCCGGGAGGCGATCTTCCAGTACTACAAGAAGGTTCGTGACGGATTCCCCGGCGGGCAGGTGCAGTACTACCCGTGCCCGTGGTACATGATCGACGAGGAACGCGCCCTGGTCGTGCTGGAATGGCGCTGCCGAATGACCGATCCCGGTGACGGTTCCATCCATGAGGAGCCGTGCTACTCGCGGCTGATCTACGGCGGAAACCGGCAATGGTCCTTCGAGGAGGACATCTACAACCCGGTCCGCATGGGTGCCATGATCGAGCGCTGGCTCGAGGTGTACAGCAAGTACCACCCTGGCGCTCTCCCCACCCACTCCCCAGTCACGGCCTGAGGAACGGCGAGAACATCCGATCGACACGCCGTCAGGCGATCCATCGGATGTTCTCGCCTTGGGTTGACGGATCACCTCCACCGCCGTCGAGCCTCGAGGCGGGACTTGCTTCCGACTCACCCTTCGATGACGTCGAACCCCTTGTAACCCGCCGCCGCGACCTCGGCGATGATCTCGCCGTATACGCCGAAGCCACCGACGAAGGGCATGAAGACCCGCGGCTTTCCGGGTATGTTCGCGCCCACGTGCCACGAATTCGCGTGCAGCATCAGGGTGGCCGCCGCCCGGTCCGCGCACTCCTCGACCCAGTCGGCGACCGCATCTCGACGGGCCTCGAGCGCCACCGCGCCGTGTGCATCGAGGTATCCGATGGCGCCGGCCACCCAGTTCACGTGTAACTCCGAGTGCAGCACCATGTTCGCGAGTACCGACGGGCTGCCAGGTCCGGTCAGGTTGAACAGGTTCGGAAAGCCCGCGATGCCCAGGCCTAGGTAGGTCTTGGGACCTTCGGCCCACTCCTGGTTCAACGTTCGGCCTCCGCGGCCGACGATGTTCATCTTCTCCACGGACCCGGTCATCGCGTCGAATCCGGTGGCGAGCACGAGCGCATCGAGCGCGTAGTGCTTGTCCGTGGTGTGCACGCCCGCCGAGTCGATCCGCTCGATCGGCGCCGCCCGGAGATCCACCAACTTCACATTTTCGCGGTTGAAGGTTTGGAAGTATTTGTCGTCGGTGCAGATACGTTTTGTTCCGATCGGATGATCCTTCGGAATCAGCAGGTCCGCCACTTCGGGATCGTCGATCACCACCCGCACCTTGTCCTCCCAGAACAAGCGTGCTGTGTCGTTGGCCTCGATTGTGAGCAACTGATCCGGGAACGTCTTGCTGAACAGCACGCCACCGAGCTGCCATCGCTTCTCGTACGCGGCCCGACGTTCCTCCTCGGACACCTCGAGCGCCGACTTCGGGTGGGGTTCGTGAGGCGAGCCACCGCCCCCGGCCATCGACAGTCGTCGACGCTCCGTGTAATTCGCCTTCTGTTCGGCACGATCGGCGTCGCCGAGTGGCACGTTACCGGCCGGCACGCTGTAGTTGGGGGTGCGCTGGAACACGTGCAGCTGCGCAGCCTGCTCGGCGATACGGGGGATCGTCTGAATTCCAGAGGACCCCGTCCCGATCACGCCGACGCGCATGCCGGTGAAATCGATGCCCTCGTGAGGCCAGTGCGCGGTGTGGTAGAGCCCGCCCTCAAAGCTTTCCAGGCCCTCGATCGCCGGGACGTTCGCATTCGACAGCGGTCCGACCGCGAGTACACAGAACCGTGCGGACAGTACATCGCCTGCTTCGGTGCGGATTTCCCACCGCATCGCGGGTTCGTCGAGAACGACATCGGTGACCCGAGTGCCGAACTCGATGTCGCGCCGCAAATCGAACCGGTCAGCGACATGATTCACGTACCGCAGGATCTCCGGCTGGGTGGCGTACTTCTCGCTCCAGTCCCACTCGCGCTGCAGGTCCTCGTCGAAGGAATAGGAATAGTCGACGCTCTCGACATCGCAGCGCGCACCTGGATAGCGGTTCCAGTACCACACCCCGCCCACACCGTCACCGGCCTCGAACACCCGCACCGTCAGGCCCTCGCCCCGAAGCTTGTGCAACGCATACAATCCCGCGAAGCCTGCACCCACGACGACAACATCTACGGTCGTGGGCGGGTTGGCTGCGGTCGGTGTTTTCGCGGCGTTCACAGTGCATGCCTTTCGCTGGAGATCAATCCTCACCAGCGACGCTAGGGGCACGGACGAACCAGAATGAGCGCCCCTCCCGCTGACCGGCACACCCGATGTTCGCGGACACCGACTCCCAGCCATCTCCCTCTGGGCGGGAAACCGACCAGCTTGCCCGGGTTCGGTTGTGGTTCGGTTCGACCCACACCGAGCCGACGGCTCCCCACCCATCCGGTGACTTCAACAGGAAGTAACGAAATGAATCGACTGGAAGACAGCAGAATCCTGGTGACCGGCGCTGCATCGGGACTCGGACAGGCCACCTCTTTGCGGCTGCTTGACGAAGGCGCCTCGGTAGTCGCCGCCGATGTCTGCCCCGAGGGGCTCGAGAAGACCCGAGCGCTGGCGCAGGAGTCGGGATTCGACAAACGGCTGACCACATTGGAAATGAACATCGGCGACGAGCCGTCAGTGGTCGACGGCGTCCGATCCGCGGTCGACACCCTTGGCGGATTGGATGCATTGGTCAACGCGGCCGGCATTCTCCGCGCCTCGCACACCCACCACACCAGCGTCGACCTGTGGAACCAGATCATCGGGGTCAACCTCACGGGAACGTTCCTGGTGGTTCGCGAGGCACTCCCGGCACTGCTGGACAACCCGCGCAGCACGATCGTGAACTTCAGCTCGACGTCTGCCTCGTTCGCGGTTCCGTACGTGGCGGCCTACGCCGCCAGCAAGGGTGGCATCCAGTCCTTCACCCACTCCCTCGCACTGGAATACGGACGCGAAGGCCTGCGCGCTGTGTGCGTCGCCCCCGGCGGCATCAAGTCCGGAATCACCGATGCGACACCCGGGTATGTTCCATCGGACGCCGATTGGACGCTGTTCGCCAAACTCTCTCCCGTGCTGCCCACCGACCCCGGCTCGGGCGTGGCCGGGATGGGTGATCCGTCCGCGGTCGCCGGCGTCATCGCCATGCTCGTATCCGAGGACGGCGCCTTCGTCACCGGAACCGAGATCCGCATCGACGGCGGCGCGCACGCATAACACCTAGGGTCTGAGCTCCGCCCGCTCGGCCCGCCACCTGCTCGGGCTGACCCCGAACCGGCCGCGGAACCACCGTGAGAAGTTGCTCGGCGCCGAGAACGCCAGCATGTCTGCGATCTCGGTGAGGTTCAGCCGTGGGTTCGCGACCATCCGCTCGGCGAGTTCGGTGCGGGTGCCGTCGAGGACGGTGGAGAACGTCTCCCCGCTCTCGGCGAGACGCCGGTGCACGGTTCTGCGGTCGACCCCCAGGCTGCGGGCCACCTGCTCGACCGAGCAGCGACCGGTAGGAAGCAGAAGTTCGATCAACTCGCGGACCCGGCTCACGATCGTCACGTCGTCCGACGGCTCCCACGACTCCAGCAGTTGCTGGGTGTAGGGGCGGAGCAACGGATCGGACATCTTGTTCGGCGCGTTCAGGTCGCCGGCCTCGAGCACGATGCCCGCGAACTCGTGGTCGAACTTCATCGCAGGCCCGAACAACCGGCGGTGCGTCGCGGCGTCGGCCGGAGCCGGGTGCGGGAAGCAGACGGCGAGCGGTTTCCAACCGCCGCCGAGGAAGCCGCGCAGCAGCCGGTGCAGCACCCCGACCGCCAGTTCCACCGACTGCCGGACGTCGGTGGCCTCCCCGACGTCGAGTTCGATCCGCAGAGTCACCAGCCCGCCGCGCTCCGACATCCGGGTCCGCAACGCTTCGTTGTAGGTGTGCTCGTAGCGGGTGAGGACGCGCAGGGCGCTGCGGACGTCAGGTTCCTCGCGGACGACGAGGCTGAGCGGTCCGAGGTTGGAGAACTGCCTGCGTTCGGCGAGACGAACCCCGAAATCCGCGTATCCGGATCCGTCGGCCGACTGCTCGAGCAGCCGCGCGACCGCCGCGGCGGGTATCCAGCGGTCCTGCAGGCCGAGCCCGGACGGGTCGAGGCCTGCGGCGCGCAGCAGCGGCGCCGGCTCGAGTCCGAGCGACCGGCACAGTTCCACGTACCCGTTCAGCGACGCGTACCGCGCGAGGGGTTTCATGTCGCGTCCCTGCCCTGTCCCGACACCTGGCCGTGTCCCGAAATGATAGGCCTCCTGTCCCGTCAGGATAAGCATACGACCGGATGCGGCCCTACTGTTAGGTGCATCACAAAGAGGCGACGCCGCGGCACCGGATCACCCCGGACGCCCGACCGCGAGCAGTTCTGCAGCGGTACCGCGCCGATCATCACGTCGAAGAGGAGAATTACTGTGGCACAGGCTGTTCGGTTCTACGAGCACGGCGCACCCGAGGTCATGCAGTGGGAGTCGGTCGAGGTCGGAGAACCCGGCCCGCACGGAGTCCGGATCCGCCACGAGGCGGTCGGCCTGAACTTCGCCGACACCTACTTCCGCACCGGCCTCTACCCGGCCGAACTGCCCGCAGGCATGGGCGTCGAGGGCGCCGGTGTGATCGAGGCCGTCGGCACCGGAGTGACCCACGTGCAGGTCGGCGACCGCGTCACCTACACGGGCAGCCCGCTCGGCGCCTACAGCACCGAACGCGTGATGCCCGCCGCACCGCTCATTGCGCTGCCGTCCGCGATCGGCTTCGACACGGCCGCCGCGATGACGATGCGCGGACTCACATCGGCCTACCTGCTGCGCCGCATCGCCCCGCTGAAGGCCGGCGACGCCGTGCTGCTCCACGCCGCCGCCGGTGGCGTCGGACTCATCTTCACCCAGTGGGCGAAGCTGCTGGGCGTCAACGTGATCGGGACCGTCTCCACCGACGAGAAGGCCGCGATCGCCCGGGCCCACGGCTGCGAGCACGTCATCGTCTACACCCGCGAGAACGTCGCCGAACGAGTCCGCGAGATCACCGGCGGCGCCGGCGTTCCCGTCGTCTACGACAGCATCGGCCAGTCCACCTTCGAGACTTCGCTCGACTGCCTCTCCCGTCGGGGACTGCTCGTGTGCTTCGGCACGGCGTCGGGACCGATTCCGCCGATCAACGCGATGCAGTTGGCCGTCAAGGGTTCGCTGTTCGTCACCCGGCCCGCGCTCGCCGACTACATCGCCGACCCGGCGGAACGCGCCGAACTCGCCGGCGAACTCTTCGGTCACGTCGAGGCGGGCCGGATCCGCATCGAGATCAACCAGAGCTACGGACTCGAGGACGCCGTCCAGGCGCACCGCGACCTCGAATCCGGCACCAGCATCGGCTCCTCGGTGTTCCGGCTCTGAGCCGCGCCACCTCCCACCAGGACGGAGACACCAACATGAACGACACCGCACAACTGACTTATTCGCCCGAGCGGGACGCGATCCTCTCCCCCTCCGGTTCGTTCCGGCTGACGCCGATGACCTGCTCGCTCGGCGCCGAGTTGTTCGACGTGAACCTCGGTGACGTCTCTCGCGACGACGCCCTGTTCGCCGAACTCCGGGAACTGCTGCTCGAGTACAAGGTTCTGTTCTTCCGCGACCAGGACATGAGCCGGGCCGAGCACGTGACGCTCGCCGAGCGCTTCGGGCCGCTCGAGGATCATCCCGTCGCCGGCAGCGACCCCGAGAATCCCGGACTGGTGCGAATCTACAAGGACCTCGACAGCCCGGCCGAGCACTACGAGAACGCCTTCCACTGCGACGCGACCTGGCGTGAAAACCCGCCCATGGGGTGCGTGCTCCGGGCCGTCGAGACGCCCCCGGTCGGTGGCGACACCATCTGGGTGAACATGGCCCTGGCCTACGAGAAACTCCCCGACCGGGTCAAGGAGCAGATCGACGGACTGCGCGCCCGGCACAGCATCGAAGCCTCGTTCGGCGCGGCCCAGACGCTGGAGCAGCGGCACGCCCTGCACGACCGTTTCCCCGACGCCGAGCACCCCGTGGTGCGCACGCACCCGGACACCGGCGAAAAGATCCTGTTCGTCAATTCTTTCGCGACCCACTTCGTCAATTACCACACCCCGGACAACATCCGATACGGCATCGACTACGCGCCCGGCAGCAGCAACCTGCTCAACTACCTGATCAGCCAGGCGTCGATCCCCGAATACCAGGTGCGGTGGCGGTGGACCCCGAACAGCGTTGCGATCTGGGACAACCGGTCCACCCAGCACTACGCCGTCCAGGACTACTGGCCCGCCGTCCGCAAGATGGAACGCGCCGGAATCGTCGGCGACCGGCCCTTCTGAAATTTCGCACTTCCCTAGTCATCAGTTCCGATTTCGAAACGGAGAACACCCATGCATTTCCACGACGACGCCCTCTTCCCCGAAACCCAGGAGAAGCTGGTCATCACGTGTGCCCCGTACGGTCCGGAGTGGGAGCCGGACGACTTCCGCGAGGACCTGCCGCTGACGATGGACGAGCACGTCCAGAAGGCGGTCGACTGCTACGAGGCCGGCGCCACCGTGCTGCACATCCACGTCCGCGAACTCGACGGCAAGGGCTCCAAGCGGCTGTCGAAGTTCAACGAACTGCTCGCCGGACTGCGCCAAGCGGTGCCGGACATGATCCTGCAGGTCGGCGGTTCCATCTCCTTCGCCCCCGAGGGTGAGGGGTCGGACGCGAAGTGGCTCTCCGACGACACCCGGCACATGCTCGCCGACCTCGATCCGGCACCGGATCAGGTGACGATCGCGATCAACACCTCGCAGATGAACATCATGGAGCTGATGACCGCCGACGACATCGCCGGCACGTCGATGCAGCGCCCCGAACTGGCCGAGGCGTACCGGGAGATGACGGTCCCGGCCGGCCCGGCGTGGGTCGAGGAGCACCTGCGCCGCCTGCAGGCGGCCGGGATCCAGCCGCACTTCCAGCTGTCGAGCATCCCGCAGCTCGAGACCGTCGAACGGCTCATCCGCCGTGGGATCTACACCGGTCCGCTGAACCTGACCTGGGTCGGTATCGGCGGCGGCTTCGACGGCCCGAACCCGTACAACATCATGAACTTCATCCAGCGGGTCCCGGACGGTGCGTGCCTGACCCTCGAGACCCTCATGCGCAGTGTGTTGCCGGTCAACGCGATGGCGATCGCGATGGGCCTGCACCCGCGCTGCGGGAACGAGGACACGATCTGGGGCCGCAAGGGCGAGAAGATGACGTCGGTCGCGCAGGTCGAGCAGCTGGTCCGGGTGGCCGGGGAACTGGGCCGGGAGGTGGCCACCGGTAAGGAGGCCCGCGACATCTACCGGATCGGTCAGACCTACGCCGATGCCGACGAGACCCTCGCCAAGCTCGGGTACGCCCCGAACCGCCGTCCCGGCCAGGTGGGCTTCACCCAGCACGCCTGATTCCCGCGCCCGGGGGGATTTCGGTCACGACCGGGGAGGGAGCCGGATGCTCCAGGTGAGCACACCCGGCTCCCTCCCCGCACCTTTTATCACTCCTGTCGGCCATAGGAGGCCCTCATGGGACTGCCCACCACCACCGCGGACGCGGTCGTCGAGACCACTGCGCCCGCCCGACGATCCCGGATGTATCCCTGGATCGTCTTCGCGCTCACCTTCGGACTGCTGCTCTCGGACTACATGTCCCGGCAGGTCCTCAGCGCCGTCTTCCCGCTCCTCAAAAGCGAATGGGCGCTGTCCGATTCACAGCTGGCGTCGCTCAGCAGCGTCGTCGCGCTCATGGTCGGCCTGCTGACTCTCCCGCTGTCGCTGCTGGCCGACCGGTGGGGCCGGGTCAAGAGCCTGCTTCTCATGGCCGTCCTGTGGAGCGCAGCCACCCTGCTCTGTGCGCTCGCCACCAACTACGAGCAGATGCTCGGCGCCCGATTCCTCGTCGGTGTCGGCGAAGCCGCCTACGGCAGTGTCGGCATCGCGGTGGTGCTCAGCGTGTTCGCCCCGCGGGTGCACTCCGCACTCAGTGGCGCCTTCATGGGCGGCGGATCGTTCGGTTCCGTGATCGGTGTCGCCCTCGGCGGCGTCATCGCCGTCAACCTCGGCTGGCGCTGGTCGTTCGCCGCGATGGCCGTCTTCGGACTCATCCTCGTCGCCCTGTTCCGCGCACTGGTATCCGAGAAGAAACTGACGGACGCCGCCGTCGTCGAAGACCCCGCCGACACCCCCACCGGTTTCCGGGCCCCGCTCTCGAGCCTCTTCACCACGCCCGCCGTCCTGTTCGCGTACGTCGGTGGTGGCCTGCAGATGTTCACCGCGGGTGTCCTGCTGGCGTGGCTGCCGAGCTTCTTCAACCGGTCGTACGACCTCGCCCCCGACAAGGCCGGTGCGATGGCGTCGATCTTCGTCCTCGCCGTCGGCAGCGGAATGGTGGTGTGCGGCATCATCACCGACCGGGTCAGCCGGGACGATCCCACCAAGAAGTGGACCACGGCCGTGGTGTACGGCGTGCTCTCGCTCGTCTTCCTCGGCGCCGGTTTCCAATTGCCGTCCGGTTCCGCCCAGCTGATCCTGATCGGCATCGGCGCCTTCTTCTCCGCCGGCTCGTCCGGTCCGATCGCCGCGATGGTCGCGAACCTCACCCACTCCTCGGTGCGCGCCTCGGCCTTCGGCACCCTCACACTCGCCAACAACCTTCTCGGACTGGCGCTCGGCCCGTTCGTCGTCGGTCTGCTCGCCGACCGCTTCGGCCTCGTCACCGCCCTGCAGATCGCGCCCCTGATCTACGTCGTCGCGATCGTCGCCCTGATTCTCGGCAAACGCGCCTACCCGGCCGGACGCCGCAAGCTCGCCGCCCTCACCGCAAACTCATAGGAAATTGGAGCCGACCGTGACCACCCCCACCGAACCGACCGTGGTGATCGTGCCCGGACTGCGCGATCACGTCGCCGACCACTGGCAGACACTGCTCGCCGAGCGACTCGACAACGTGCGGACGGTGCCGCCGCTCGAGCGGGACAAGCTCAGTCTCGCCGCGCGGATCGCCGCCCTCGACACCGTCCTCACCGACATCGACGGTCCGGTGGTGCTCGTCGCGCACAGCGCGGGCGTGGCGATCACGGTGCACTGGGCCCAGCAAGCGTCCCGACCCGTTCAGGGCGCCCTGCTGGCCACCCCACCGGACTTCGAGGAGCCACTGCCCGCGGGCTACCCCACACGCGGGGACCTCGACGCGAACGGCTGGAATCCCGTCCCCCGGCGCCGGCTCCCATTCCCCAGCATCGTGGCGGCGAGCACCGACGACCCGCTGGCCCGGTTCCGGCGGGTCGCCGGGATGGCCGAATCGTGGGGCAGCAAGCTCGTCGACCTCGGCGCCGTCGGACACCTCAACCCCGCCTCCGGTTACGGGTACTGGCCGTACGCCGAAGAGCTGCTCCGCGAACTGATCAACTCGACTGCCGCCACCGCCGCGTCGTTCGCCTAGCGAGACGACACCGCCGCGTCGTTCGCCTAGCGCCACAACCCCGTTCCTCACGACGAGAAAGTTCACCGTGCTCAACCTCTCCGTACTCCTCGAAGACTCGGCCCGCCGATTCCCCGACCGTGTCGCCCTGGTGCTCGGTGACCAGCGGATGACCTACGCCGACCTCGACGCCCAGTCGAACCGGGTCGCGAACCTGCTCGTAGCGGCGGGCATCGAACCGGGCGACAAGATCGCCCTGTCGTGCCCCAACATTCCGCAGTTCCCCGTCGTCTACTACGGCATCCTCAAGGCGGGAGCGGTGGTCGTACCGCTCAACGTTCTGCTCAAGGATCGTGAGATCGCATATCACCTCGACGATTCCGATGCCAAGGCCTACTTCTGCTACGAGGGCACCCCCGAACTGCCGATGGGCGAGTACGGACTGTCCGGCTTCGCGCAGAGTCCGCGCTGCCGCGCCCTGTTCCGCATCACCACCGACCCGGCCGCCCCCGCCATGATCGACGGCGTCGGGACGCTCGCCGACGCCGTCGCGCGGCACGACAGTCACTTCGACGCCGTCGTCCGCGAACCCGGGGACACCGCCGTCATCCTGTACACGAGCGGCACCACCGGAAAACCCAAGGGCGCCGAACTCACTCACGCCAACATGGCGCTGAACGCGCTGACCGCCAACCGGCTGTTCGACAGCACACCGGCGACCCACGACCGGTATCTGGTGACGCTGCCGCTGTTCCACTCCTTCGGCCAGACCGTCACCCTCAACGCCGGCATCTCGGTGGGAGCCACCCTCGTGCTGCTGCCCCGGTTCGAGGCGCGCGCCGCACTCGACCTCATCGAGCGGGAGGACATCACCGTCTTCGCCGGCGTGCCCACCATGTACTGGGGTCTGCTCGGTGCCCTCGACGAACATCCCGTCGACATCGAACGCATCGCACGGAACATGCGCCGCGCCATCTCCGGCGGCGCCGCGTTGCCGGTGGAGATCCTCACCCGGTTCGCCGACCGGTTCGGCGTGCAGATCCTCGAGGGCTACGGGCTGTCCGAGACGTCGCCGCTCGCGACGTTCAGCGATCCCGCTCTCGAACCCCGGCCCGGATCGATCGGCGTTCCCGTCTGGGGCATCCAGGCGCGCCTCGTCGACAAGGAGTGGAACACCGTCACCGGCACCGATCAGATCGGCGAGATCGCGCTACGCGGTCACAACATCATGAAGGGCTATTACAACCGGCCCGACGCCACCGCGGAAGTGCTGCGCGACGGCTGGTTCCGCACCGGCGACCTCGCACGCGTCGACGAAGACGGCTTCTACTACATCGTCGACCGCGCCAAGGACCTCATCGTGCGCGGCGGTTTCAACGTCTACCCCCGCGAGATCGAGGACGTCCTCATCGGACACGACGCCGTCTCCCTCGCCGCCGTCGTCGGTGTCCCCGACGACAGCCACGGCGAGGAGGTCAAGGCGTACATCATCCTCGAACCGGGCGCACAGATCACCCCCGGCGAGTTGATCGCGTGGTCCAAGCAGCAGATGGCGAGCTACAAGTACCCGCGCACCGTCGAATTCGTCGACTCCCTGCCGATGACCGCCACCGGCAAGATCCTCAAACGCGAACTCGGCAGGAGCCCCGCCGCATGAACACGACAGTTACCCAGACGACCCCCGACGAGCTGACCGCTCCCCTCGACCTTCTCCTCACCCGCGGAACCCGCGGCGTCGCTGCCCGCATGCTCCCCGACAGTTCGTGGAGCCGGTTCGGCATCAGCCTCGCCGGCAGGCCCCGCACCGTCGCGCTGCGCGGCGGCGCCCTCGTCCGTGAACTCGGTGCGATCGTCGCCGGCACGTCCGACCGGGCTCCCGCGAAGGCCGACAAGCGTTTCGGCGACGCCGCGTGGCAGCAGAATCCCGCCCTGCGGCGGGCCATGCAGGCGTATCTCGCCACCTCCCACACCGCCACTGCCCTGCTCGACGACGCCGACCTGGACTGGCGCGATCACGAACGGATGCGGTTCGTGATCGACAACCTCGTCGAAGGTCTGTCGCCGACCAACAATCCGCTCCTCAGCCCGCTCGGCTGGAAGGCGATGGTGGACACCGGCGGACTCAGTGCTGCGCGCGGTGTCCGGGCCTTCCTCCGCGACATGCAGTCGAGTCCACGGGTTCCTGTCATGGTCGAACCCGACGCGTTCGAGGTCGGGGAACACGTGGCGGCGACGAAGGGCGCCGTGGTGTTCCAGACCCGCACGTTCGAACTGATCCACTATGCGCCGCAGACGGAGACGGTTCACGCGACGCCGTTGTTGATCGTCCCGCCCGTCATCAACAAGTACTACATCCTCGACATCGCGCCGGGCCGCAGCCTGATCGAGCACCTCGTGCAGCAGGGGCAGCAGGTCTTCGCGATCTCCTGGCGCAACCCCCACGCCCGGCACCGGGACTGGGGTGCCGACACGTACGGTGCCGCGATCCTGGAGGCTCTCGACGCGGTGCAGTGCATCGCCGGAACCACGAGCGCCCACGTCCTCGGCACCTGCTCGGGCGGCATCCTCGCCTCGATGGTCGCCGCCCACCTGACCGAGATCGGCGAGGGCGACCGCATCGCCGGCCTCACACTGGCCGTGACCGTTCTCGATCAGACCCGCGCCGGAACGGCGTCGGCGATGATGAGCGAGCGGGCCGCTGCCGCGGCGATCCGGGACTCGGCCGCCAAGGGATACCTCGACGGCCGCACGCTCGCGGAGATGTTCGCGTGGCTGCGTCCCACCGATCTGGTCTGGCGGTACTGGGTCAACAACTACGTGCAGGGCCGGTCGCCCGCCGCGTTCGACGTGCTGTTCTGGAACTCGGACACCACCCGCATGGCCGCGGCACTGCACCGCGACCTCGTCCTCCTCGGACTGCAGAACGCGCTGACGACGCCGGGCGCCGCCACCATGCTCGGCACGCCCGTCGACCTCGGCACGGTGACCGCGGATTCGTACGTCGTCGGCGGATCCGCCGACCACCTCTGCCCGTGGCAGTCCACGTACCGCAGTGCTCGCCTCCTCGGCAGCAAGGACGCCCGGTTCGTGCTGTCGTCGAACGGGCACATCGCCTCACTCGTGAACCCGCCGGGCAACCCGAGGGCGTCGTACCGGTTCGGCGAACCCGTCTCCGAGACCCCGGACGCGTGGCTGGCCACCGCGGAGACGGCGACGGACTCGTGGTGGACCGATTACGCGCACTGGCTCGCCGAACGCAGCGGACCCGACGTCGACGCACCGCACAGTCTCGGTGCCCGGCAGTACCCGCCGCTCGCCCCCGCCCCCGGCACCTACGTCCACCACTCCTGACCCGCTCGTCACCGACAGAGGAACACCATGACCCTGCATCTCACCCACCCCGCCGAACTCATCGAGTCGGTCGGCCGGACCATCGGAACCACCGGCCCCTACAAGGTCCTGCAAGACCAGGTGAACCTGTTCGCGGAGGCGACCGGCGACTTCCAGTGGATCCACACCGATCCGGATCGCGCCGCCGCCGGGCCCTTCGGCGGCACCGTCGCACACGGCTACCTGACGCTGTCGCTGGCGCCGAGCATCCTCGCGGAGGCACTCACCGTCGACGGCGTGAACGCCGCCCTCAACTACGGACTGAACAAGGTCCGGTTCCCGGCCCCGCTGCCCGTCGGCTCCGTTCTGCGCGCCACCGTGGACCTCACCGCAGCCGAACAGAAACCGGCCGGCGTCGAAGCAGTCTTCCGGCTGACCTACGAGATCGACGGCGGAACCCGTCCGGTGTGCGTCGCCGACGTCGTGGTGCTCTACACGTGACGGTGACCGAACTGTTCGGCAGCCGCGACCGGTTCGAGGACAGGATCGTTCCGGTGTGCGGGCTGCGGATCCGGGTGCGGATCCGCACCGGCACCGGCGTGCCCCTCGTGCTGTGCAACGGCATCGGCGCCGGCCTGGAAGTGCTCGAACCGCTGGTCGCCGCGCTGGATCCGGCCACGACGATCATCCGTTTCGACGTCCCGGGCACCGGAGGTTCGCCCGCGTCCCCGGTTCCGTACGCACTCCCGGCCCTCGCCTGTGGTCTGAGCCGGTTGCTCGACGAGATCGGGGTCGGCACCGTCGACGTCCTCGGGTTGTCGTGGGGCGGAGCGCTGGCCCAGCAGT
Organism: Rhodococcus pseudokoreensis; assembly: GCF_017068395.1. Lineage (NCBI taxonomy): Bacteria > Bacillati > Actinomycetota > Actinomycetes > Mycobacteriales > Nocardiaceae > Rhodococcus > Rhodococcus pseudokoreensis. The sequence goes on from NZ_CP070619.1 coordinate 4,237,019, forward strand.
TCGCCCTGCAGCACCCGCGGCGGTGCCGGCGTCTGGTCCTCGTCGCCACCGGCACCGGCGCCCTCATGATTCCGGGTCATCCGCGCGTGCTCTCGAAGATGCTGACCCCGAAGCGGTTCACCGACCCCGCATACGCATCGGCCGTCGCCGGCGACCTGTACGGCGGCGCCGCCCGCCGCGCCGGCGGCGAGGGCGACGTGGCGCGGATCTTCGGGAAGCAGCGGCAGGCCGGGTCCCGGGTCGGCTATCTCCACCAACTCCTCGCGGGCGCCCTGTGGACGAGCCTTCCCGTCCTGCCGCTCATCCGGCAGCCCACACTCGTCGTCGCGGGCACCGACGACCCGATCATTCCCGTCCTCAACGCTCGCATCATGAACGCACTTCTGCCGCACGCGACGTTGCACATCCACCCGGGCGGGCACATCGACATCGTCACCGACGCATCCGGACTCGCACCGGTGGTCGCCGGGTTCCTCGCCGACTCCGGAACCTGAACGGGGAGAGAGTCAGCCGTCCGCTCCCATCTCGGCGAGTACGGTCCGCAGTCGCTCGTTGTCCGCCGGGGTCCAGCCGTCCGGGGGCAGGATCGCGCTCCATGCGTCGGCGATGTCGACGACGTAGGAGTGCCCGTGCCCGTCCGGGACGCCCGTCGACACCGCCATGTCCGCCGCAACCTGCAGGAACGTCACGAACGGGAACCATTGCGTGCTGTCCAGGACGTCGTACCCGCGGTCCTCCTTCAGCCAGTCGGGTTCGCTCACGAGCAGTTCCGGTGCCCACCACACGATCGGGTCGGACGCGTGCTGCAGGTACACCATCCGTGGCTTCCCCCAGGGAGTCTCGGGGCGCGGCAGATCCTCCGGCGCCCGCGCACCGAATCGCACGGTCTCCCCGTCCTCGTAGATCGGAAGCCATTCGGGTGAGCCGGGATCGCGGTTGGTCGTGACGTCCGTCCAGATCTTGTTCGCATTCGGCGGCCCGGTGAACAGCACGCCGTCGGTGCGCGCCTCGATGTCGTCGACACTGCCGAACGCACTCTCGCCGCCGAAGGAGCCCAGGCTCTCCCCCATCACGACCAGTTTCGGACGGGTCTCCGGGGGCAATTTCTTCCACTTGTCGTACACCGCGTCGAATTGTGCCTCCCCCGCCTGCCGGGCCCGCTCCTTGTCCACCAGGAACGACAGCCAGCTGGGGAGATACGAGTACTGCAGCCCGACGATCGCGGTGTCGCCGTTGTACATGTACTCGAGTGAGGAGGCGAGACTTTCGTTGATCCATCCGGTGCCGGTGGTGGTCGCCACGCCGATCACCGCGCGATCGAACCCGCCGGCCCGTTCGAGTTCGTCCGCTGCCAGTTGGGCGCTTTCCCGGATCGAATCGCCACCGCTCGCGAGCCCGGCGTAGACCCGGATCGGTTCCAGCGCGGGCCGTCCGCCGTTGAAAGCGGACAGTTCCTCGACGGTCGGGCCACGCGAGATGAACGACCGGCCCTGCCGCCCCAGCGAATCCCACGTGACCAGCGATTCCGGTCCGCCCGAACGCAGCGTCGTCGTCGGCGGTTCGTCACCGGCCTTGGTCTCCTGGTTGACCGCGGCGAACGAATTGTTCAGACCGGTCATGATCACGCGCACCGCCACCCCGTTGAGGAGTGCGAACAGCAGCGCTACCGCCAGCACGCCGATCACGGTCGCCGAGATCCGCCGCGGCACGACCCGGCTGATCTTGCGTTCGACCCACCGCACCGCCCGCAGCAGCAGCCGGGAGATCGCAACCAACAGGACGAAGATCAGCACCGCCACGATCACCGTGACGAGGTAGCCCGTCCACGGGAACGATGCGGCGCTCATGAGTGCCCGGAGCTCGTCCTGCCAATTCGCGAACCACACCAGCATCACCGCGGTTCCGATGAGCCCGATCCCCAACGCGCCCCACCGAACCCAGGTCTTCACACGGTCCGGGGGCTCCCGCCGCACGAGATGGCGAACCAGAGCGGAACCCAGGAAGCCGAGAGCATAGCCGACCGCCGCCGAGACACCGGTCACCAGTCCCTGGAAGAACGGGCCCCGCGGCAGCAGCGTCGGTGTCAATGAAAGCCACACGAACAGCACTGCGACGACCAGGCCGCCGAACGCATAGCGGTGCGGGAGCCAGCGACGGTGCCGCTCGGGCGGTCGTGTCGATTCGGGTTTGTCGGTCATCTCATGCTCTCCGGACGGGGCGGACGCGACGATTCCTCGTGCCGCAGTTCGAGCAACGACCTAGATGCTCTCCTCGTAGCCCGGGTGCCACGTCGCGACGGCCCAGATCACGAACACGTCGAGCAGAATGATGACGATCGACCACAACGGGTAGTGGGGCAGCCACAGGAAATTCGCAAGGATCGACAACGCGCAGATCACCATCGCCCCGACCCGGGCCCACGTCGCACCGGTGAACAGCATGACGCCGACTATCGCGACGATCACGCCGAGCACGAGGTGGATCCACCCCCACGCCGTCGTGTCGAATTCGTAGACGTATTGCGGCCCCGCCACGACCAAGTCGTCCTTCATCAGCGCCGAGATACCCGAGAGCACGTGCAGTATTCCGATAGTGAGCAGAACTATCGCTGCCACCATGGATGTGGCCGCTGCAACCCCCTGCTTGACCAACGATTGATCGGACATGGCCATCCCCTTCCCGGAGATGCGGTGGGATGGAGACATTGTCGCCGCCCAGTCGCTCGAGGTCAACATGTGCCCGGTACTGGAATCTCGCTGACAGCAGGCAATCCGACGGAGGATACTTACATTCGCCAGTTCATTTCGTACGTTGACGAAAGAGGAACGGTCATGTCCGAGGAATCGCTGGTCAAACAAGGTGTCGCAAAGGGAACCTCGATGGGTGGGGCGGTACTCCTCGTCACCGTCGGCCTGCTCGAGTTCTTCCAGGGTATCTCCGCGATCGCCAAGGACGACGTCATCGTCGTCGGGATCGAGTACACCTACAAATTCGACGTCACCGCGTGGGGATGGTTCCATCTCGTACTCGGCGTGATCGTGGCCGGCGTCGGTATCGCGCTGTTCACCGGAGCCACCTGGGCCCGGGTCGGCGCCATGGTCCTCTGCGCCGTCTCGATCTTCGTCAATTTCCTGTGGCTGCCGTATTACCCCCTGTGGGCGATCACGATCATCGCGCTGAACGCGGTCGTGATCTGGGCGGTCGCCACCTGGAATCCCGAAACGGTCTGATCGACGATGGACGAGGCCACGGGCGCAGACTCACTCGGCAAGGATGAACGCGCCGAACTGCTCCGGTTACGCGAAGAAGTCGCCACCCTGCGAGGCCAGGCGGCGGGTGCCGCTGCCGGTGTTCCCGCCGAGCCGGTTTCCCGCCCACCACGGCAGGGGCTGCGCTGGACGGCCGTGACGATTCTGCTCGTGCTCGTCGCCGTCCTCGCGGTCGCGTCGGTGACCGCCCGCTTCACCCGCAGCCAGATCCTCGACACCGATCGGTACGTGAGCACGGTGGCGCCGCTGGGCTCGAATCCCGCACTGCAGGCGGATATCACGAACCAGATCACCGACGAGATCTTCACCCGAGTCGACGTCGAGGGTCTCACCAAGGAAGCCCTGACCGCGCTGACCGACGTGTCGAATCTCGCCGCGAACGCACCACGCCTCGATCAGGCAGTGATCGGCCTCGCACCGGTGCTCACCAGTCAGGCCAAGAACTTCGTCCATGACACGGTCAGCTCGCTCGTCCGATCCCAGCAGTTCGAGGACCTGTGGATTCAGGCGAACCGCGCGGCGCACAACGCACTCGTGGCGGTGATGACGGGAAACTACGGCCTCAGCTCGGTGGAAGTCGACCAGAGCGGCACCGTCAGCATCTCCCTCGGTACCGTCATCGACCGGGTGAAATCGGAACTCAGCGGACGCGGTTTCGCCTTCGCCGACAAGATCCCGTCGGTGGACAAGCAATTCGTGCTCTTCCAATCTCCCGAACTCGTGAAGGCGCAGCGCGCCGTCCGCGCACTCGACAAGGCCTCGGCGATCCTGCCGTGGCTGGGCATCGCCTGCGCCGCCGCCGCCGTGGCCGTCGCACCCACGGGCCGGAGGCTCCGCGCCCTCGCGCTCGCAGGTCTCGCGATCGCCCTCGGAATGCTCGCTCTCGCCATCGGGATTCTCGTCGGGCGGGCGATCTACCTCGACAGCGTCCCACCCGACGTCCTGTCGCCCGACGCGGCTACGGCGGTCATCGACACGGTGCTGGTTCCGCTGCGGACGAGTCTGCGCGCGGTGGCAGTGCTGGGTCTGGTGATCGCACTCGGCGCCTATCTCATCGGTGGCTCGTCCTCGGCGACCGCGGTGCGTCGCGGCTACGGGCAGGCACTCGACTTCGTCCGGCGGTCCGGCAGCGGCCGGCCACCGAACGAAGTGGAGCGGTGGGCCTATCAGCTCCGCATTCCGTTGCGCTGCGCGGTGATCGGTATCGCCGCGGTGCTGCTGATGTTCTGGCGCTACCCCACCGGGCTGGTCGTCCTGTGGATCGTTCTCATCGGACTGCTGGCGCTCGTGGCGATCGAGTTGCTCGTCCGCCCGGCCCGCAACGCCGCCGCGACGACGACGACGACGGAAGCTATGCCGACGTCTTCGCCTTAGATCGTTTCTGTCGACACCACGCCGGGACGTCACCGCCGGGATCGCGGCCACCATTGGTTGTAACGGGGTGCTGTCGTCGGTGTTGGCCCCGGACAGTCCACGACCAGCGGGATTCCATTCGCTTCGAACAGGAACTGGTAAAGGCGCAGCACAGCCGCCGCGGCTTGGGCAGCCGCGGCGGCGTCGCACGCTACACCAGTGTCTTCGCCTTGATCGCCTGGAACTCGGCCTCGGTGATCGCCCCGGAATCGAGGAGCGCCTTGGCATCCGAGATCTCCTGAGCCGGAGACTTCCCGGCAACGTCCCGAATGTAGGTGTCCTGTGCGTGCTTCACTTGCTGGGCGGCGGCCATGGAGCGCTTCGCCATGCCATCGCTGTTGACGATCAGGTAGATCAGCGCCGACAGGAACGGAATGAAGAACAGGAAGAAGATCCAGATCGCCTTCACCCACCCCGAAGTGTCGCGGTCCCGGAACAGATCGGTGATGATCGAGAACAGCACCGTCAGGTACGCCACGAAGGCGAAACAGACGAAGATGAACCAGAAAAACTCCCAGAAGCCTTCCATTTTCAGTGCTCCGTCCACTCGGTGTTGCGGTCAGGAGGCCAGAATCTTGGCCTTCTCCGTGTTGAACTCTTCCTCGGTGAGAACCCCCTGATCGCGGAGTTCACCGAGTTGTTTCAGGGCGGCAATACGATCCATGCCGCCTGCCGGTGGTGCGGGCTGCGCCGGCGGCGGGGCCTGCGGCGGAGCCTGCTGCTGTTGGGGGGCAGGCTGGTTCGCCGACCACCGCTGACCTTGTCGCCGGGAGACCCGGTTGGAGACGGCGGTCGCGGTGCCGGCCACGACGGCGGTCCGGGCGATCCCGCGCAGAAGTCCTGGCATGATGTGCTCCTCAGCTCTCGATTCGGCGGCCTGTTCAGCTGGAGGCGTCGAGCGCGTCGAGCGCCGCCAGAATGCCCTGGACGGGGATGCGCCCGGACGCCACGAGCTGGGCCCCCTCGCGCCGCAGCGCGGAAGCGAACGGTGCGGCCCAACAATTCTCGTACACGAGAACCGCCCCGGCACACCCGGGCTCGAGCACGGCCGCGGCTTCCTCGAGGTCTGTGCGGTCGATCAGCCCCGATGCCGCTTCGGCGAAGAGCGTCACGTCCACACCGCCCTCGAAACCGAGGTCCTCGATGGCGATACCGGACAGCGCACCGTCGGCATCCTTGCGGGCGAAGATCAGGTCGAGTACCCGGATGATGTTCCGTTCGACGAGATCGATCAGAAGTGGGAGTGCCGATCCGTCGGGTTTCCGGTCTGCAGGGAACTCCACGACGAGATAGTCGATGGGCCCGAGCACGTCGAGATCGTTGTCGTTCACCGCAGGACCTCTTTTCTGAAGACAGCAGCGGCAGCCACACGGGCTTCCGCTCAGTATCCATGAGGGAGTGCGGCACCGCTAGAGAACAAAGTCACCCGATTCGGCCGTCTCGCGGGCCGCGAGATCGCGGCGGGCAGCCTTCTCGACGAGGAGGGGAATGAAGTCACGAACCCTGCTCTCCGCCAGTCGCTTGTGAACAGTGCGCACGATGAGTTCGACGTCGACCGACGAGACCGACGGGTACCGAGTGATCAGGCGCGCGATGACCTTTTCGACTTGAAGCAGTTCGTCGTCCCCGGTCATCGACCAATCGTCATCCCGGCCGCGGGCCACCGTCAAGGCACGAAACGGATTCTCGAACAACACGGTTCGGTTTCATGCCGGTTAATCTCGGTTCCATATCCGTTAATCCTCCTGAATCTGGAGTGAATCCAGTATCCGAGTGCGTCCGAAAATGCTGTTTCACGACTGCGCAGGGGGGGCAACGGCGGACAATGGGCGTACCGGGCCGCCGGCTCGCGGTAGAGAAAGGGACTGTCATGTCCGAGACATCATCGGTCAAGCAGGGCGTCGCGGCAGGAACCTCCATCGGGGCGGCCATCATCCTCGTCACCGTCGGCATCATCCAGTTCTTCCAGGGGGTCGCCGCGGTCGCCGAGAACGAAGTATTCGTCGTCGGTATCGAATACGTCTACAAGCTCGACCTGACCACGTGGGGCTGGATCCACATCGTGCTGGGCATCGTGGTCCTGGGAGTCGGCCTCGCGCTGTTCACCGGAGCGGGCTGGGCGCGGGTGTCCGCGATCGTGGTTGCGGCGATCTCGATCCTCGCCAACTTCCTCTGGCTGCCGTACTACCCGTGGTGGTCGCTGCTCATCATCGCCCTCGACGTCGTCGTCATCTGGGCCGTGTCGACCTGGAAGCCGGACCGGGTCTGATTACCCGGCGGGCGGGGGAAACCGTGGGAAAGAAGAGCAAGCACAAGGCCGGGTCGGAGCTGTCCCGGCCCGACGCCGCCGAGCCCACCGCACCGATGAAGAACAAGGAGTACCGGCGCCTCCTGAAACCCCTCCATGCCGAACTCGTCGCGCTGCAGGAGTGGGTGAAATCATCCGGCGCGAAGGTGTGCATCGTGTTCGAGGGCCGTGACACCGCGGGCAAGGGAGGTGTCATCAAGGCGATCACCGAACGGGTGAGCCCGCGTGTGTTTCGGGTGGTCGCGCTGCCGGCCCCCACTGAACGCGAGAAGTCGCAGATGTACGTGCAGCGGTACCTGCCGCACCTGCCCGCGGGCGGAGAAGTCGTCATCTTCGACCGCAGTTGGTACAACCGCGCGGGAGTCGAACCGGTGCTCGGCTTCTGCACCGAGGAGGAGGCACAGCACTTTCTCGAACTCATCCCGACGGTCGAACGCGCGATCGTCGACTCGGGAGTCATCCTGCTCAAGTACTGGCTGGAAGTGAGCGAGGAACAGCAGACCTCGCGCCTGCAGAGCAGGATCGACGACCCCCGGAAGTACTGGAAGCTGTCGGACCTCGACCTGAAGTCGTACAGCCGCTGGTACGACTACTCCCGCGCGAGGGACCAGATGTTCCACTTCACCGACACAGGCTGGGCACCCTGGTACGTCGCGAACAACGACGACAAGAAGCGCGGACGACTCAACGTCATCACCCACTTGCTGAGCCAGGTCCCGTACGAGCCGCTGGACCGCCCCGACTTCACCCTGCCGAAGCGGCAGAAGGCGGAGGGTTATCAGGAACCGGGGCAACCCCTGCACTGGATTCCCACCCCGTACTGAGGGTCCGAGCCGAAAGGACGAGCGGTCATGGTCTCAACGGAATCCGCGCAGACGCACACGGCCTGGTACGCCCAGGACGCCGATGCCGTCGTCGCCGCGACAGCATCCGATCGGCAGTCGGGCCTGACAGCCGGAGAGGCGGACGAACGGCGCCGACGGCACGGTCCCAACGAGATCGCCTCGGAGCCGGGCCCGTCCGCGTGGGCGATCGCGCTGGCGCAGCTGAAGGATCTGATGAACCTGATGCTGGTCGCGGTGGCCATCGTCAGCGTCGTCATCGACGAGGTCCCGACCGCGATCATCGTCGCGGCGCTCGTCGTGCTCAACGTCGTGCTGGGCACGCGGCAGGAACTGAAGGCGCGCGCCAGCGTCGACGCTCTCGCGAAGATGCAGACACCGCAGGTGCGGGTGACCCGGGACGGGACGCTCCTGCAACTCGCCGCCACCGTCCTGGTGCCGGGCGACATCGTGCAACTCGAGGCCGGCGACGTCGTCCCCGCCGACGGCCGATTGCTCACGTCGGCGACCCTCGAGACCCAGGAGGCGGCGCTGACGGGTGAAAGCGCACCCGTCCCGAAGGACACCCGGACTCTCGGCGCCGCCGACGTCCCGCTCGGCGACCGCAGCAACATGGTCTTCCAGAACACCTCGGTCACCCGCGGCACCGCCACCATGGTGGTCACCGAAACCGGCATGCACACCCAGATGGGCCAGATCGCGTCGATGCTGTCGGCCGTCGCTCCGAGCAAGTCTCCGCTTCAGCGCGAACTGAATTCGCTCACCAAGGTGCTCGGCATCATCGCGTGGACGGCAGTCGCGCTCATCGTGATCCTGGGTGTGATCCGCGGGCAGAGCCTGACGACGGTGCTGTTGCTGGGCATCTCCATGGGGGTCTCCGCGATCCCGACCGGCCTGCCCACGTTCGTGCAGGCGATGCTGGCCTTCGGAGCCCGCCAGCTGGCCGAGGCCAAAGCCGTCGTGAAGAACCTCACCGACGTCGAGACCCTCGGCGCCACCAGCGCGATCAACTCGGACAAGACCGGCACGCTGACGATGAACCAGATGACCGTCCGGTCGCTGTACTTCCACGGCCGGTGGTACACCGTCGACGGCGAGGGATACAACAAGACCGGCCGGATCACCCAGACCGCGGGTGAGGAAACCCCCGACTTCACCCTGCTCGCCTACGGGCTGTGCCTCGACAGCGACGCCACCGTCTCCGACACCGGCGACATCGTCGGCGACCCGACCGAGGCCGCGCTCGTCGTGCTCGCCGCCAAGATCGGCGTCGACGCTCCGCTCACCCGGCGCACGTATCCCCGCGTCGCGGAAGTGCCGTTCGACTCCGCATACAAGTTCATGGCGACGTTCCACCACCTCCAGGTCGACGGCAGCACCGAATTCGTCGAACTCGTCAAGGGTGGGCCCGACGTGGTCCTCGCCCGCTGCAGCGCCGCATACCTGCCGGGCAGGCGGGCGGTGCCGCTCGACGACGTCCGGGAGGAACTGACCGCGGCGAACCGGGAGTTGTCCGAGAAGGGTCTCCGCGTGCTGGCGTTCGCCGCCCGTCGGCTCGACGGGCAGGAGGACTCCGCCGCGGCCGACCCCATGTCGTTCGTCGAAGACCTCACGTTCGTCGGGATGGTCGGCATCATCGACCCGCTGCGGCCGGAGGCGATCGACGCCGTGCGCACCGCCCACGCAGCAGGCATCGAGGTCCGCATGATCACCGGCGACCACGCGATCACCGCGTCCGCGATCGGCGCCGAACTCGGCCTCGGCCCCGGCGCGATCGGCGGCCCCGAACTGCAGGCCATGACCGACGAGGACCTCACTGCGGCCCTCCCGCGCCTGCACGTGTTCGGCCGCGTCACACCACAGGACAAGCTCCGTCTCGCCGACATCATGCAGCGGAGCGGCGCGGTCGTGGCGATGACCGGCGACGCCGTCAACGACGCCGCCGCATTGAAGAAGGCCGACATCGGCGTCGCCATGGGTTCGGGCAGCGAGGTGACGAAACAGGCGGGCAAGATGGTGCTCACCGACGACAACTTCGGAACCCTGATCACCGCGATCCGGCTGGGCCGCAACATCTACGAGAAGATCGTGTCGTACATCCGGTACCAGATGTCGAAACTGTTCTCACTGGTGCTGCTGTTCCTCGTGGCGAGCATCTTCGACATCAACGACGGGGTCGCGCTCACCCCGCTCATGGTGCTGTTCCAGCACTTCTTCATCACGCTGTTCCCCGTCGCGGTCATCATGCTCGACCCGGCGCCGCCGGACCTGATGAACAAGCCGCCCCGCGACCCGCACACGCCGATCGCCAACCGGACGGCATTCGTGCAGTGGCTGGCGTACGGCGTCCTGCAGTTCGCCGTCACCCTCGCCGCGATGCTGCTCGCTCCGGGTGACATGAGCACGACCGAGGCGAGCGTTCCGATGACGACGGCATTCGTGGTGCTGTCGCTCGGATCGATCCTCGCCGGGCTCGTCATGCGGCGCGACCCGGAATCCGGTCTCACCCCACCGATCCTCGGCGCACTGAAGATCCTGTCGATCCCGGTCGTCGTCACCGTGTTCGCGGTCGAGATCGGCTTCCTCCAGGACCTCCTCATGACCACGTCGCTGACCGGCGGGCAGTGGCTCGCCTGCCTCGGCTGGTCGCTGATCATCCCGGTGGTCGTGGAAGCGGAGAAGGCTCTCCGCCGCAGGCGGCACGCGCGGCCGACCACACCGATCTCCGCGGCGGTCGCGGTCGACCCGCAACGTGCGCGCTGAGGCCGGCACCATGGCCTGGACAGGAAGTCTCGCGCAGTTGCCCGGGATCGTGACGGCACGGGCGTACCGCCGCGAGTGGCTGCGACCCGACATCACCGCCGGCCTCGTCCTCACCGCACTGCTCATCCCCGCCGGGATGGGTTACGCGGAGGCCGCCGGGTTGCCCGCCTACGCCGGGCTGTACGCCACGATCGTCCCGCTCCTCGCGTACGCGGTGGTGGGGCCGTCGAAAATCCTTGTTCTCGGACCGGATTCGTCGCTCGCGCCGCTCATCGCCGCGGCCGTCCTGCCCCTCGCGGTCACCGACGATCCGGAGAGCGCCCTGGCCCTCGCAGGCATTCTGGGCGTCCTCATGGGCCTCATCCTCCTGGTCGGCGGGTTCCTGCATCTCGGCTTCGTGACCGAATTGCTGTCGAAGCCCATCCGGCTCGGGTACCTGAATGCGATCGCATTGATCGTCGTCGTCGGCCAGCTACCCAAACTGCTCGGGTTCGACGTCGACGCGTCCGGACTCATCGGGGAGATCGGCGGAATCGGAAAGGCGGTGTTCGGGGGCGACATCGACCCCGTCGCCGCCGCGGTGGGTCTCGGCTCCCTCGCCGTCATCGTGGCGTTCCGCATCTGGATTCCCCGCATCCCCGGCGTTCTGGTGGCGGTGGTCGGGGCGATGATCCTGTCGGCGGCGCTCGGGCTGACCGACGACATCGGGATGGTCGGCGCCCTCCCCTCGGGCCTGCCGCTGCCGTCGTTCGGCGGCGTCGACTGGGGCGACGTCGGACAACTCGTCGGTCCCGCCGCCGGAATCGCCCTGATCGCGTTCGCCGACACGGGCGTGCTCTCGCGCACGTTCGCCGCCCGGCGCGGCGAAGACGTGAACGGCAGCACCGAGATGAAGGCCGTCGGCGTCGCCAACATCGCCGGCGGGCTGTTCGGCGGCTTCCCGATCTCGGCCAGCGGGTCCCGCACCCCGGTCGCCGAACAGAGCGGCGCCCGTACCCAATTGGCGTGCGTCGTCGGCGCCGTCGCGGTGCTGGTCTTCGTCCTCGTCGCCCCCGGTGTCACCGCCTACCTCCCCGACGCGACACTGGGCGCCGTGGTGATCGTCGCGGCCACGGCGCTGGTCGACGTGGACGGCATGGTCCGCATGTGGCGGATGAGCAGCGTCGAATTCGGGCTCGCCGTCGCCGCGTTCCTCGGGGTCGCCCTGGTCGGTGTGCTGCAGGGCATCCTCGTCGCGATCGGCCTGTCGTTCGTCGCCGTGGTCGCGCAGGCCTGGCAGCCGTACCGCACCGAACTCGTCCGGACGGCGGACCGGCCGGGCTTCCACGACGTCGAACGCCACCCCGGCGGGGACCGCATCCCCGGACTGGTGCTGGTGCGCTTCGATGCCCCCCTGTTCTTCGCGAACGGTGAGATCTTCGACGAGTACGTGCGTTCGGTGGTGGCGGAGGCGCCGACCCCGGTCGAATGGGTCGTCGTCGCCGCCGAGCCGATCACCGGACTCGACACCACCGCCGTCGACGAACTCGTCGACCTCGACACCTACCTCGAGGGCAAGGGAATCCACCTGGCGTTCGCGGAGATGAAGGGCCCGATCAAGGATCGGCTCATCCTGTTCGGGGTGGGCGACAGATTCGATGCCACGCACTTCTACCCGACCATCGAGTCCGCGGTGGAGGCGTTCCGCGACCGCGCCGGAAGCGCCGGGGATCCGGCCGAGGACTGACCCGCTCAGACCGCCTGGCCCCGAAACGTTCTGCGATACGCCGACGGCGGCACCCCCAGCACCGCACCCATGTGCTGCCGCAGGGACGTACCGGTTCCGAACCCGACCTCCCGGGCGATGACATCGACGGACAGGTCGGTGGTCTCGAGGAGTTGGCGCGCACGGTCGACCCGGCGGGTGGTCAGCCAGCGGTTCGGGGTGGTCCCGACCTCCTCGCCGAACCGCCGGGTGAACGTGCGGACGCTCATGTTCGCGTGCGCCGCCAACCGGTTCAGCGCCAGCGGTTCGCCGAGGCGGTGCAGCGCCCACTCGCGGGTCGCCGCCGTCGACTCCGACGTGGTCTCCGGGATCGGCCGCTCGATGTACTGGGCCTGCCCGCCGTCGCGCCACGGTGGGACGACGCATCGGCGCGCCACCCGGTTGGCGACGTCCGACCCGTGGTCGCGGCGCACGATGTGCAGGCAGAGGTCCAGTCCGGCGGCGACGCCCGCCGAGGTGAGGATGTGGCCCTCGTCGACGAACAGCACGTCGGGGTCGACCCGGACCTGCGGATAGGTGCGCTGGAAGTGCTCGGTGTTGCGCCAGTGGGTGGTGGCGCGCAGGCCGTCGAGCAACCCCGCCGCGGCGAGGACGTACGAACCCGTGCAGATCGAGACGTACCGCGTGCCGGGCCGGACGAACGCGAGCGCCCGCTCGAGGTCGGCGGGCAGACGGCCCTCGTCGTACGCCGGGCCGAGTTCTAGGGACGCGGGAATCACGACCGTGTCGGCCTCGGCCAGCAACTCCGGGCCGTGGTCCACGGACACCGAGAAGTCGGCGTCCGAGCGCACCGGCCGTCCGTCGGCCGTGCACGTCTGCACGTCGTACAGCAGATTGTCGTCGGCGTCGTGCGCCCGTCCGAAGACCCGCGACGGGATGCCGAGTTCGAACGGGATCACACCGTTCAGGGCGAGCACGACCACACGATGACGCACAACCATGGCCAGATTCTTTCACATGTTGTCATTCCGGCAACTGTTCCGGCGCGGCGCCGTCCCGCAGACTTACCGTCGTGACGTCCGACATCGCGCCCCCGGCACCTCCCGCCCAGACGACCCCAGCCCGCCTGCACTACGCCTGGCTCGTCGCGGCCGTCGCGTTCCTCGCCCTCGTGGGAGCCGCCAGCTTCCGGGCGGCGCCCTCGATCCTGATCGACCCCCTGCACCAGGACTTCGGCTGGTCGCGGGCGAGCATCTCCTCCGCCGTGTCGATCAACCTGGTGCTCTACGGGCTGACGTCACCGTTCGCGGCGGCACTCATGGAACGCTTCGGCATGCGCCGGGTCGTCACCGCCGCGCTGGTCCTGGTGTCCGCAGGCAGCGGACTGACCGTCTTCATGACCGCCACCTGGCAACTCGTACTGCTGTGGGGCGTGCTCGTCGGGCTCGGCACCGGTTCGATGGCGCTCGCCTTCGTCGCCACCGTCGTCGACCGCTGGTTCGTCGCCCGCCGCGGCCTCGTCACCGGCATCCTCACCGCGGGCAGCGCCGCCGGACAACTGGTGTTCCTGCCGATCCTCGCGATGGTCGCCGAACGCTACAACTGGCAGACCGTGGCGCTGACGGTGTCGTTCGCCGCCCTTGCCGTCGTCCCGCTGGTGCTCGTGTTCCTGCGCAACCGGCCGTCGGACGTCGGGACGGTCCCGTACGGCGCCGGGCCCGACTACGTCGCGGAACCACCCGCCCCGACCGGTCGCGGCGGCGCCGCGGGCCGGGCCGTGACGGTACTGCTGTCGGCGGCTCGGACCCGCGTGTTCTGGTTGCTGGCCGGCACGTTCGCCATCTGCGGGGCGAGCACCAACGGACTCGTCGGCACCCATTTCGTCCCGGCCGCGCACGACCACGGCATGCCGGTGACGGCAGCGGCGACCCTGCTGGCGGTGATCGGGATCTTCGACGTGATCGGCACCATCGCGTCGGGCTGGTTCACCGACCGGTTCGACTCACGCAAGCTCCTCGGCATCTACTACGTGCTGCGCGGGATCTCGCTGATGCTGCTGCCGATCCTGTTCGCGAACACCGTGCACCCCCCGATGATCGCGTTCGTCATCTTCTACGGCCTCGACTGGGTGGCGACCGTCCCCCCGACCGTCGCGCTGTGCCGCAAACACTTCGGCGGCGACGCCCCCATCGTGTTCGGCTGGGTGCTGGCGTCCCACCAGATCGGCGCCGGCCTCGTGGCGTTCCTCGCGGGACTGGTGCGCGACCAGTTCGGCGGCTACGACGCCGCGTTCTACGTCGCGGGCGGGCTGTGCGCGATCGCGGCCGTGATGTCTCTCGCCATCGTCGCGAAACCCCGCACGGTGGCATCCGGGGTCGCGTGACCCGCGCCGAAACCACTCCCCGGAGCGCCGCCGGTTCCTAAGATCGGTACATGGCAGCTCAGCGCGCATCGGACGAAGTCATTGACCGCTCCAAGATCGAGAATCGGGCTCCGTCGGTAGCCGCACTGTTCGTGGACCGGGTGGCGCACTCGCCCGGTCGCGAAGCGTTCCGATACGTCGACCCGGACGACCCGACGATGTGGGCCAGCGTCACCTGGTCCGAGGCGGGCGACCGGGTGCGCAACCTCGCGGCCGGTCTCATCGTGCTCGGCGTGCAGGCCGAGCAACGGGTGGCGCTGGCGTCCGCCACCCGCTACGAATGGGTGCTCGCCGACCTCGCCGTGATGTGCGCCGGCGCGGCCACCACCACCGTGTACCCCACCACCACGGCCGCCGACGTCGCCTACATCGTCGCCAACTCCGGCAGCCGCGTCGTCTTCGCCGAGGACGACGCACAACTCGCCAAGCTGCGCGAGAACCGCAGCGAACTCGGCGACGTCGAGAAGGTCGTCCTCATCGACGGCAGCCCCGGCGACGACGATTGGGTCATCACGTTCGACCAGCTACACGACCTCGGCGAAGAACTGCTGGCCGAGACACCCGACGCCGTGCACGACCGGATCGAGGCCATCGACCCCGACGACCTCGCCACCCTGATCTACACGTCCGGCACCACCGGCAAGCCGAAGGGTGTGCGACTGTCGCACTCGGCGTGGACGTACGAGGCGGCCGCGATCGACGCCACCGGCATCCTCGACGCCGACGACCTGCAATACCTCTGGCTCCCGCTGTCCCACGTGTTCGGGAAGGTCCTGCTCACGCTGCCGCTGCAGATCGGTTTCGCGACGGCGGTCGACGGTCGCGTCGACAAGATCGTCGAGAACCTCGCGGTCGTCCAGCCCACGTTCATGGGCGCCGCCCCCCGCATCTTCGAGAAGGCGTACGCGCGAATCGTCTCCACCGTCCGCGACGAGGGCGGGCCGAAGGAGAAGATCTTCGACTGGGCCATCGGCGTCGGGCTGCGGGTGTCGAAGGCCAAGCAGGCCGGCAAGGGTCCGTCGCTGCTCGACTCGCTACAGCACGCCGTCGCGGATCGGCTGGTGTACAGCACGATTCGCGAACGCTTCGGCGGACGCCTGAAGTTCTTCATCTCCGGTTCCGCGGCGCTCAATCGTGATGTCGCGCAATGGTTCGACGCCGTCGGCATCGTCGTCCTCGAAGGGTACGGGCTGTCCGAGACCAGTGCCGCCTCGTTCGTCAACCGCCCGTCGGCGTACCAGTTCGGCACCGTCGGCTGGCCCATCCCGGGCACCGAGACCCGGATCGCCGACGACGGCGAAATCCTCATCAAGGGTCCGGGCGTCATGAGCGGCTACCACGAGAACCCCGAAGCCACAGCGGAAGCGCTGACCGACGACGGCTGGTTCCACACCGGCGACATCGGCGAACTCGACGACAAAGGCTACCTGCGGATCACCGATCGCAAGAAGGACATGTTCAAGACGTCCAACGGCAAATACGTCGCACCGTCCGCGCTGGCGGCCACGTTCAAGGGCATCTGCCCCTACGTCGGTGAACTCATCGTCGACGGCGAAGGGAAGTCGTACTGCGTCGCCCTGATCTCCCTCGACGCCGAATCGATCGAGGAATGGGCGAAGAACAACAACCTGGGCGGCAAATCTCTCGCCGAGATCGCCAACGCCCAGGAGACCCGCAACCTGATCGGAGGTTACGTCGAGGAACTCAACGCCGGCCTGAACCGGTGGGAACAGATCAAGAAGTTCCGCATCCTCGAACGGGAACTCACCGTCGAGAACGGCGAGATCACCCCGAGCATGAAACTCAAGCGCAAGGTCGTGATGACCAACTTCTCGGGCGAACTGGAAAATCTCTACACCTGAGTTGACCCTCACGCGACGTAAGGCTGCACGGTAGGAGTCGTGAGCGAGAAACACACGGTCGGCGTGGTCGCCAGACTGGTCGGAGTGAGCGTGCGCACCCTGCACCACTACGACGAGATCGGTCTGGTGACCCCGTCCGACCGCACCCCCGGTGGGTACCGCAGCTATTCGGACGCCGACGTGGAACGTCTGCACCGCGTACTGACCTACCGCGAACTGGGATTCCCCCTCGAGGAGATCGCAGCCCTCCTCGACGACCCGGACGTCGATGCCCTCGCGCATCTTCGGCGACAGCACGCGTTGCTGAGCGAACGGATCGATCGCTTACACGAGATGGCTGCAGCCGTGGAGAAGATGATGGAGGCGAAAAGCATGGGCATTCAACTCACCCCCGAAGAGCAGAACGAAATCTTCGGCGACAACTGGCCCGGCGAGGAGTACGCGGCCGAGGCCGAGGAGCGGTGGGGCGACACCGACGCGTGGAAGCAGTCCCAGCAGCGCACCGCGAAGATGAGCAAGGACGACTGGAAACGCATCAAGGCCGAGGGCGACGCGGTCGAAGCCGCACTCGCACAGGCGATGACCGACGGCGTCGAACCCGGATCCGATCGGGCCAACGCACTCGCCGAGCAGCACCGCGCCGGCATCGAACGGTTCTACGACTGCGATCACGCGATGCAGGTGAACCTCGCCGAGATGTACCTCGCCGACGACCGCTTCCGCAGGCACTACGACGACGTCGCTCCGGGCCTGGCGCAGTACGTGCGGGACGTCATCGTCGCGAATGCGGAGAAGCAATAGCACTATCCTGAAACGCATGTCCGATTCGCAGCGTCCCAGTCCCAGTCAGTACGTCGGGTATCTGTTCGGTCGGACGCTGCCGGATTCGATGCAGGACTGGGTCCGCAACGACCTCGTCGGGCCGGGCGCCTCGGTGCGGTACGTGCTCCGTTTCATGCTTCCCGTCGCCGCGGTGCTGGCGTTGTTCCTCCTCATCCCCGGTCCGATCTGGATTCCGCTGGCGATGATGGCCCTGCTGCTGCTCCCGTTGCTCTACTTTGCGGTCGCTCTGATGAACATCTACCGTCGCCACCGTCTGCTCAGCCACGGCCTCGATCCGGACCTCGTCGGCGAGAAAGCGCAGCGCCGCGCGGACCGCACGCGCGAGGACTACGAACGCCGCCACGGCCGCACCGAGGACCGGTAACTGCAGGGTGACGCATCACACCGCCTCTCCGGGAGTGATGCAGCGCACGTGAACGATCGATAAGTAATGCGTTAAAGTGGCGAACGTCCGAGTGGGTACTCCCACGAACCGCGTACCCCACAGGGTGCAGCGCAGGTTCCGACAGCCTCGACGGGAAGAGCAGTCATAGATGACAGTCACAGATTCGGCGGTCACGCCCGATATTCACACGACGGCGGGAAAGCTCGCCGACCTGCGTAATCGTCAGGCCGAGGCGCAGCACCCGAGCGGTGAAGCCGCGGTCGAGAAGGTCCACGCCAAGGGCAAGCTCACCGCCCGCGAACGCATCACCGCCCTGCTGGACGACGGGTCGTTCGTCGAACTCGACGCCCTCGCCCGCCACCGCAGCGTGAACTTCGGCCTCGCCGACAACCGCCCCGTGGGCGATGGCGTCGTCACCGGCTACGGCACCGTCGACGGCCGCGACGTCTGCGTCTTCTCCCAGGACGCCACCGTCTTCGGCGGCTCCCTCGGCGAAATCTACGGCGAAAAAATCGTCAAGGTCATGGACCTCGCCCTCAAAACCGGGCGCCCCCTGATCGGCATCAACGAAGGCGCCGGCGCCCGCATCCAGGAAGGCGTCGTCTCCCTCGGCCTCTACGGCGAAATCTTCCACCGCAACGTCCAGGCCTCCGGCGTCATCCCCCAGATCTCGCTGATCATGGGCCCCGCCGCCGGCGGCCACGTCTACTCCCCCGCCCTCACCGACTTCGTCGTCATGGTCGACCAGACCTCCCAGATGTTCGTCACCGGCCCCGACGTCATCAAGACCGTCACCGGCGAAGACGTCACCATGGAAGACCTCGGTGGCGCGCACACCCACATGGTCAAGTCCGGCGTCGCCCACTACGTCGCCTCCGGCGAACAGGACGCCCTCGACTACGTCAAGGACCTGCTCTCCTACCTGCCGTCGAACAATCAGGCCGCCGCCCCCCGGATGCTGCCCACCGACCCGATCACCGGAGCACTCGAGGACTCCCTCACCGCCGAGGACCTCGAACTCGACACCCTGATCCCGGACTCGGCGAACCAGCCCTACGACATGCACGAGGTCATCCGCCGCATCCTCGACGACGACGAATTCCTCGAGGTCCAGGCCGAACGCGCCGGCAACATCGTCGTCGGCTTCGGCCGCGTCGACGGCCGCAGCGTGGGGATCGTCGCGAACCAGCCCACCGTCTTCGCCGGCTGCCTCGACATCGACGCCTCCGAAAAAGCCGCCCGCTTCGTACGCACCTGCGACGCGTTCAACGTCCCGATCATCACCCTCGTCGACGTCCCCGGCTTCCTGCCCGGCACCGACCAGGAATACAACGGCATCATCCGCCGCGGCGCGAAACTGCTCTACGCCTACGGTGAGGCCACCGTCGGCAAGATCACCGTCATCACCCGCAAGGCCTACGGCGGCGCCTACGACGTGATGGGCTCCAAGCACATGGGCGCCGACGTCAACCTGGCCTGGCCCACCGCCCAGATCGCCGTCATGGGTGCCTCCGGCGCCGTCGGCTTCGTCTACCGCAAACGCCTGCTCGAGGCCGCCAAGAACGGCGACGACGTCGACGCCCTGCGCCTGCAACTGCAGCAGGAATACGAGGACACCCTCGTCAACCCGTACGTCGCCGCCGAACGCGGCTACGTCGACGCCGTCATCCCCCCGTCCCACACCCGCGGACAGATCGTGGCCGCCCTGCGCCTGCTCGAACGCAAAATGGTCACCCTCCCGCCCAAGAAGCACGGGAACATTCCGCTGTGACCGCGGAGCTGGTTGTCGACGAGGTGCTCGACGAGATCGCGCTGGGCTCCGGCATCGCCGAAGCCCCGCCGGCGGCGCCGGCCGTGACGTTCTCGGGTAACCCGAGCGACACGGACATCGCCGCGGTGCTCGCAGTGTTCGCTGCGATCGCCTCGTCCGGTTCCGCGGCGGAAACGCCCGCGGCCGATGACGATTCGTGGGGCACCCCCGCCCTCATTCTGCGTCGGCAAGTAGCCGCCGCTGCCGTCCTGGTCAACGCAGGCTACTGAAACTGTAGAAAAGGGAAGACATTTCGATGAGTAGTGCACGTATTTCCAAGGTGCTCGTCGCGAACCGCGGTGAGATCGCAGTGCGGGTGATCCGGGCCGCCGCCGACGCCGGCCTGGCCAGCGTCGCCGTCTACGCCGAACCCGACGCCGACGCCCCGTTCGTGCGCCTGGCCGACGAAGCCTTCGCCCTCGGCGGACAGACCTCCGCCGAGTCCTACCTGGTGTTCGACAAAATCCTGGACGCCGCCGCCAAGTCCGGGGCCGACGCCATCCACCCCGGCTACGGCTTCCTCTCCGAGAACGCCGACTTCGCGCAGGCCGTGATCGACGCCGGCCTGATCTGGATCGGCCCGTCCCCGCAGTCGATCCGCGACCTCGGCGACAAGGTCACCGCCCGCCACATCGCCGAAAAGGCGAAGGCCCCGATGGCCGCCGGCACCAAGGACCCCGTCCGCAACGCCGACGAGGTCGTCGCCTTCGCCAAGGAATACGGCGTCCCCGTCGCCATCAAGGCCGCCTTCGGCGGCGGTGGCCGCGGCATGAAGGTCGCCCACACCATCGAGGAAATCCCCGAACTGTTCGACTCCGCCACCCGCGAGGCCGTCGCCGCGTTCGGCCGCGGCGAATGCTTCGTCGAACAGTATCTGGACAAGGCCCGGCACGTCGAAGCGCAGGTCATCGCCGACCAGCACGGCAACGTCATCGTCGCCGGCACCCGCGACTGCTCCCTGCAGCGCCGCTTCCAGAAACTCGTCGAGGAGGCCCCGGCCCCATTCCTCACCGACGACCAGCGCGCCCGGATCCACTCCTCCGCGAAGGCCATCTGCAAAGAGGCCGGCTACTACGGCGCCGGCACCGTCGAATACCTCGTCCAGGGCGACACCGTGTCCTTCCTCGAGGTCAACACCCGCCTGCAGGTCGAACACCCCGTCACCGAGGAAACCGCCGGCATCGACCTGGTTCTGCAGCAGTTCAAGATCGCCAACGGCGAGCACCTCGACCTCACCGAGGACCCCACCCCCCGCGGGCACGCCTTCGAGTTCCGCATCAACGGGGAGGACGCCGGCCGCGGCTTCCTGCCCGCCCCCGGACCGGTCACCAAGTTCGTGCCCCCCACCGGCCCCGGCGTGCGGATGGACTCCGGCGTCGAAACCGGGTCGGTGATCGGCGGCCAGTTCGACTCCATGCTCGCCAAGCTGATCGTCACCGGCGCCACCCGCGACGAGGCCCTCGCCCGGGCCCGCCGCGCCCTCGCCGAATTCCAGGTCGAAGGGTTGGCGACCGTCATCCCGTTCCACCGGGCCATCGTCTCCGACCCCGCCTTCATCGGCGACGGCACCGGCTTCGACGTCTACACCAAGTGGATCGAAACCGAATGGGACAACCAGGTCGAACCGTTCACCGGTGGCGCCCCGCTCGACGACGAGGACACTCTGCCCCGGCAGAACGTCGTCGTCGAGGTCGGCGGCCGCCGCGTCGAGGTGTCGCTGCCCGGCCAGTTCACCCTCGGCACCGGCGGCGCCCCCGCCGGCCCGGCCCGCAAGAAGCCCAAGGCCCGCACCCGCGGCGGCGCCGCCGGCGGCGCTGCGTCCGGTGACGCCGTCACCGCCCCCATGCAGGGCACCGTCGTCAAGGTCGCCGTCGAAGAAGGCCAGGAAGTCGCCGAGGGCGACCTCATCGCCGTCCTCGAGGCCATGAAGATGGAAAACCCGGTCAACGCCCACAAGGCCGGCACCGTCACCGGCCTGTCCGTCGAACCCGGCTCCGCCATCACCCAGGGCACCGTCCTGGCAGAACTCAAGTAGCTGTGAGTACTTGTTAACCGCGGGCGGTTAACAAGTACTCACGGGTGGCGGCCGTGCATGGCGGCCGTCACCCGGGCCGCGGCGTCGCGGACCAACTCACCGATTTCCGCCGTGCGTACCCCCGATATCGGCCGGGACGCATCGGCGACGCACAGCACGACCGCCGGTTCACCGTCGCGGTCGAACGCCGCCGCGTTGATCGACAGCGGCTGGTAGCTGCCCTCCGGGTCGATGTCACCGACCACCGCATCCGCCGACAGCAGTTTGCGCGCCTCTCGCAGCGCGACGGTCGAGCGGTGCCCACCCACTCCGCGACCACGGAGTTCCGACACTGCATCTGCCAGCGAATGCTGTTGCTGCTGCATGCATTCCATCGCGTATCCGCGCTCCCGGACGAGCGCGAGGGCCGGCTCGTACGTCGCGCGCAGCACGTCCACGTCGACACCCAGACTCTGCCCGCCGAGGGCGTACCACTCGTCGCGCTGCTCCTGCGGATACCAGGCCGCGATCCCCGAACCGATCGGCGGCACCAGCAGCACCTTGTCGCCGAGGCGCAACCCGAGGGTTCCCCGGCGCCCGCCGACCGGTTGCACCACCTCCGCGACCACCACGTCGCTTCCCGATTGCACGAACGCGATGGACGCCATGTCGGACGCGTCGGCCAGTTCGTGCATCACCGACCGCGCGAGGTCCACGACGTCCGTGGCCGTCTCCGCGGCCCGCCCGACCGGGATCAGTGCGGGACCCAGACGGTACGTCTTGCGGGTGGGGTGCCGGATGAGCCAGCCGGCCTCGGTCAGTGCGACGACCATCGGATAGCAGGTGGCCTTCGCGACGCCGAGGTGCCGGGCGATGTCTGCGAGGCTCCGGGGCGTCTCCGGTTCGTCGGCGAGGAGTTCCGTCAGCATCACGATGCGGTCGGTCTGCGGTGAATTTCGTGCCATGTGTTTGCATAATGCCACTCTGGCGTCGCACTGTGACGGGAGATACAGTCGAGTCATCTGAACGATCGCTAAATTGCCTGGCCATCTGTCACAGCCGCTGCAGGAAGTGAAACTCATGAAACGCTTCGACCTACGTCGCCGGACCGACCGCCTCGACCCCGAGACGCAGTACGAAGAGATCGCCCGGATTCTCGCAACGCAGGAGTTTCCCTGGGACATCAACCAGGCCCTCAGCTTCGCGCTGTTCCGGACGTACGCGGTGCCCACCATCGGCAGACTGCTGTTCGAGACCGGCGAATTCACCGAACGCGTCCAGAATCGCTACGACGACACCGGCCTGATCCTCGACGCGGTCCTCGAACACGGCCTCACCAGCGACCCCGGCCGCGCCGGCATCCGCCGGATGAACCAGATGCACGGCTCCTACGACATCTCCAACGACGACATGCGGTACGTGCTGTCGACGTTCGTGGTGATCCCGGCGCGCTGGATCGAAGACTTCGGCTGGCGGAAACTCACCCGCAACGAGATCGTCGGTTCCACCAACTACTACCGTGCGCTCGGCAAGTACATGGGCATCAAGGAGATTCCCGAGACCTTCGAGGCGTTCGAGAAGTTCCTGGACGACTACGAGCGGGAACACTTCCTCTTCGACCTCGGCGGCCGCGCCGTCGCCGACTCCACGCTCGACCTCCTCTGCACGTTCCCACCGAACAATCTCGCTCCCGCCGCCCTGATCAAGCGGTTCTCGTGGGCGCTCATGGACGATCCCCTTCTCGACGCGTTCGCCTACTGCAGGCCGTCCCGCCTCGTGCGGACACTGTCCCGGGGCGCGTTGAAGGCCCGCGCCCGCCTCGTCCGGTTCTATCCCGTGCGCACCGTGCCCAAGTTCGCCCGCGACCTCCCCAACATTCGCAGCTACCCGACCGGGTACGAAGTGGAGAAACTGGGCACCTTCCCCCGAACCTGCCCCGTGCAGCACACCAACGGTACGGTCGCGCCGGAAAACACCGCATCCCGAACAGCTTTGGACGCCTGACCGACGTAAAGCCGTGTGTTCGAACTATTCTCGGACACACGGCGAATGAGGGTGGGCAACTCCCCGTTCTGCCGTAACGTGGCTGCGCGTAGCGACCGTCGACAGGAAGGGATTGTGTGAACTTCACGCGAGGGACCCTGACCATTGCCGCACTGGCCGGAGCGGCCACACTTGCTCTGGCGCCCACGGCAACCGCCGCCACCACCTACCAGATCACCGTCATTCCGCCGATCGGCACCGTCCGCGCCAACAATCTGGTGACGCTCGGCGCGCTGGTCACTCCCACCCCAACTGGCACGGACGGATCCACCCCGGTCGAACTCGAGATCACCGAACCCGACGGCGACGTGAACACCCGCAGCATCCCGCTCACCCTCGGTGCCGGGACGGCCGCGATCCGGACGCACGAGGCCGGCCGCTACTCCGTCGTGTTCACGTTCGCCCCGCCGAACGGCACCCCCGCCGAGGCGACAGCGCAGTTCGACGTCGTCGCGTCATCGGGTCTGGGGAGCTGAAAACCGCACCCTGCCGGGGCGCATCGCCGGTCAGACGTCGGCGGTGCGCCTCTTCTTCGGCTTGACGGGAAGCTCGGTGGAGCCGACCGTCTTCATGGCGATCTCGACGTACTTGCGGGCCACGGCGTCCGGGGTCAGCTTGCCTTCGGCGTGGTACCAGCGCGGAATCGACTGGCACATGCCGAGAAGCGCCCGGGTGGTCTCCGCGGCGTCCGCCACGTCGAACAGTTCCCGCTTCTTGCCTTCCTTGACGATCTCGAGGACCAGTTCCTCCACGCCCTTGCGGACGGTGCGGTACCGCTGCCGGTTGTCCGGGCTCAGGTAACGCACCTCGCTCTCGAGCGCCGCCAGGCGGGACCGCATGGTCATCCGCAGCACGATCGCCTCGATCACGTTGGCGAGCCGCTGCACCGGATCGTCGCCGCCGTCGGCGCTCGCGGCGTGGGCCCGCTCGAGGACGTCGCTGGTGGAGAGTTCGAGAAGCGCGAGGAGAACGGCCTCCTTGTTCTCGTGGTGGTAGTACAGAGCAGGTACCGTGACACCGACTCGGCGGGCGATGTCGCGCACCGACGTGCCGTGGAAGCCGTGTTCGTAGAATGCGTCGAGGGAGGCGCTGAGGATCGGCGTCAACTTCGTGGGTTCGAGGCGGCGCCAGTCTGCCGCGTTGCCGACCTCGATGGGCGGCGTCGCACCCTTGGATGAGCTGACCATCAAAGACCTATCTACCGCTCGCTATGCCAGGACGGGTCAAGTGTAGCTGTAAAGGTAGTCGGCGAAGGTCTGCGGCGGGCGCCCGGTGAGCGCCTCGACGTCGCCCGTCACCACCGCCAACTCGCCGGCCGCGATCGCTGCGTACGAGGTCACCCACCCTGCGACCTCGAAGTCCGGGGCCCCGTAGTGGGCCCGGGACGCGTACGCCTCGTCCAGGGTCTCGTTCTCGAAACGCACCGAACGTCCGGTCACCCTCGTGATCGTCTCCGCGGCCTCGGTGAGGGTGAACGCGTCGGGTCCGGTCAGCCGGTAGGTGACGCTGTCGTGGTCGCCGTTACCGGTGGTGAGCACGGCCGTCACCGCATCCGCGACGTCGTCGGGCGCCACCGCGCTCACCCGGCCGTCCCCGGCGGGTCCCCGGATGACGCCCTGATCGTCGGCCATCAGCGGAATCATCGACTGATACCAGCCGTCCTGCAGGAACGTGAACTTCAGGCCGCTCTCCCGGATGTGCTGCTCCGTGAAGTAGTGGTCGCGGCCGAACGTGAACGTGCACTCGGGCGCCGCACCCAGAAACGACAGGTAGACGATCCGCTCCACCCCGGCGGCACGGGCCGCGTCCACAGCGGTGCGGTGCTCCTCGCGCCGGGTCGCGCTCTCGTGACCCGAGACGAGGAACAGCAACCGGACGCCGTCCAGCGCGGCCGTCATCGCCGGACCGTCGGCGTACGTGGCCACGGCGAACGCGGAGTCGAAATGCTCGGCCAGCGGCTCGAGCCGCTGCGCGTTCCGCCCGATCAGCCGCACACCCGCGCCGCCGCCGAGCCTCTCGAGCACCTTGCCGCCGACGGACCCGGTGGCTCCAGTCACTGCAATGGTCATGGCTCGCATTCTCCCAGCGCCGGACCTCTATCCTGGCGCGTATGACTGAACCCGTGGCAACCGCTGACCTGGCAGACGAGATCGGACCCGACATCCGGAGCTGCGACACGCAGTTCATCCAGTTCGGCGGCCGTGAAGTGTTCTCCGGCCCCATCACCACCATCAAGTGCTTCCAGGACAACCTGCTGGTCAAGCAGACCCTCGGCGAGCCCGGCAACGGCGGCGTCCTCGTGGTCGACGGCGACGCCAGCATCCACACCGCACTGGTCGGCGACATCATCGCCGGTCGCGGCGTCGACAACGGCTGGGCCGGCGTGATCGTCAACGGTGCGGTCCGCGACTCGGCGATCCTGAAGACCCTGGACATCGGCGTCAAGGCACTCGGCACCAACCCCCGCAAGAGCACCCAGACCGGCTCCGGTGAGAAGAACGTCCCGATCGAGATCGGCGGCGTGACGTTCAACCCCGGCGAGACCGTCTACAGCGATCAGGACGGCGTCGTCGTCCGCTGAGTCTGAATTTCGAGGAGGCGTTGATGTCCGACGAAATCCGTTCCAAGGTGGCCGCGCTGATGCCCACGGCGCGTGACGAACTCGCCGAACTGGTAGCCATGCGGTCGGTGGCCGATCCGCGGCAGTTCCCACCGGAGGAGTGCGTTCGCGCCGCCGAATGGGTCAAGGACGCGTTCGTCGGAGCCGGAATCGGACACGTCGAACTGATCGAGACGTCCGACGGTTCACACGCCGTCGTCGGACATCAACCCGCGCCGGACGGCGCCCCGACGGTGCTGCTGTACTGCCACTACGACGTTCAACCGCCCGGCGACGAGAAACTCTGGCACACCGACCCGTTCACCCTCACCGAGCGGGACGGGCGCTGGTACGGGCGCGGCGCGGCCGACTGCAAGGGCAACATCGTGATGCACCTGCTGGCGCTGCGCGCACTCGGCACCCCGTTCCCCGTCGGCATCCGAATCGTCGCCGAAGGGTCCGAGGAAATGGGCACCGGCGGGCTCGAGAACCTCGTCGAGGCCAGGCCCGAACTGTTCGACGCCGCCATGATCCTCGTCGTCGACACCGGGAACGCCGCCGTCGGCAGACCCACCGTCACCACCACACTGCGCGGCATCGCGAACGTGGTCGTGCACGTCGAGACCTTGGCCGGGGAGGTCCATTCGGGCATGTACGGCGGTCCGGCCCCCGACGCGCTCGCCGCGCTCGTCCAGATGCTCGCCACGCTGCGTGACACGGACGGCAACACCGTCGTCGACGGCCTCGAATCGGACCAGACGTGGTCGGGCGTCGACTACCCCGAGGCCCAGTTCCGCACGGACGCCGGGGTGCTCGACGGTGTCGGTCTCGCCGGTTCCGGGTCCGTCGCCGACGCCGTGTGGGCCCGGCCGGCCCTGACGATCCTCGGCATCGACTGCCCGCCCGTGGTCGGCTCCGCCGCCGCCATCGCGCCGCGCGCCTCGGCCCGCCTCAACCTGCGGGTACCGCCCGGCATGGACCCGCAGAGGGCGCAGGACGCGCTCGCCGCGCACCTCCAGAACGCCGCACCGTGGAATGCGCGGGTGACGGTGGAACACGAAGCGGTGGGCTCCCCGTTCCGCGCGACCACGGACGGTCCCGGGTACGTCGCCCTCGGCGCAGCGATGGAGGAGGCGTTCGGGAAAGACCTCGGAACCGCCGGGCAGGGCGGCTCCATCCCGCTGTGCAACGTCTTCTCGGCCATGATCCCGGCGGCGGAGATCGCCCTGATCGGGGTGGAGGAACCGCGCTGCCTCATCCACGCCCCCAACGAGAGTGTGGATCCCAGCGAAATCGAGAACCTCGCCGTCGCCGAGGCACTGTTCCTGCAGCGGTTCGCGACCGCGGGCCGTCAGGACTGAGAACTCACCCGAGCCGTCATCCCACCGATCTCCACGACGTCCCCGTCCCGCAACTGACGGCCCCGCCGCACCTCGACCTCACCGTTCACCGACACGAGTCCGTCGGCGATCACTTCCTTCGCCTCGGCCCCCGACTCGATGAGGTTGGCGAGCTTCAGGAATTGGCCGAGACGGATGGATTCGTCGCGGATCGGCACGGCGTCGTGAATGTCGGACATGCCTCTATCTTCCCTCTTCGCCCAAATCGCGGCCCGACGGCTCACACTGAACACTGGAACATCTGTCTCCCGTGATCGGTACGTATCTCTTGCCGGGAAGGAAACGCTCGATGTCAGCTAGCACCGAGACCCACCACGCGTCCGAGGCCGACCTCACCGCACCACGGCCCCGGCCCGCACTCGGCTCGAAGAACGGGCGCCTGCACCAGGTTCCCCACATCGCGGGACTGATCCTGGGCGTCT
Organism: Rhodococcus pseudokoreensis; assembly: GCF_017068395.1. Lineage (NCBI taxonomy): Bacteria > Bacillati > Actinomycetota > Actinomycetes > Mycobacteriales > Nocardiaceae > Rhodococcus > Rhodococcus pseudokoreensis. The sequence continues at coordinate 4,265,119 of NZ_CP070619.1, forward strand.
TCTCGGTGCTCGTGTTCCTGTGGAGCATCTCGCCGGTACTGCGCTACTACGTGCACGTGCCGCGGGAGTACATCGACACCTACTACTTCGACGCGCCCGACACCAGCCTGTCGTGGGCGTTGGTGGTCGCGCTGCTCGCGGCGGCGCTGGCGAGCCGCAAGCGCATCGCGTGGTGGCTGCTGACGATCTACCTGACTCTCATCCTGATCACCAACGTGATCGTGAGCATCACCGACCGGAACGTGAACGCCATGGTCGCCGCCGTGGTCCAGGTGGTGCTGATCGGCATCCTGATCGCGGCCCGGCCCGAGTTCTACACCCGGGTCCGGCGCGGCGCCGGCTGGAAAGCGCTGGGCGTGCTCATCGTCGGTCTCGCCATCGGCACCCTCGTCGGGTGGGCGCTCGTCGAACTGTTCCCCGGCACCCTGCCGCAGGGCGAGCGTTTCCTGTGGGCGCTCAACCGCGTGACCGCGCTCGCCGCCGCCGACAACGAACAATTCAGCGGTCGACCACACGGATTCGTCAACACCCTCCTCGGCCTGTTCGGCGCGATCGCCCTGCTGGCCGCCGTCATCACGCTGTTCCGCGCCCAGCGCTCCCACAACGCGCTCACCGGTAACGACGAATCGGCGTTGCGCGGACTGCTGTTGCAGTACGGCGCCGACGACTCCCTCGGCTACTTCGCCACCCGCCGCGACAAGGCCGTCGTGTTCGCGCCCAGCGGGAAAGCGGCCATCACCTACCGCGTCGAACTGGGCGTGTGCCTGGCCAGCGGCGATCCGATCGGCGACCCGGAGGCGTGGCCGCACGCGATCGAGGCGTGGCAGGCGCTCGCGTCCCAATACGGTTGGGCCACCGCCGTGATGGGTGCCAGCGAAACCGGGGCCACCGCCTACAACAAGGCCGGTCTCACCGTCCTCCAACTCGGCGACGAAGCGATCCTCCGCACCCGCGAGTTCAACCTCAGCGGACGCGACATGCGGCAGGTCCGCCAGGCCGTCACCCGCGTCCGCCGCCAGGGCATCACCGTCCGGATCCGCAGGCACCGCGACGTTCCCGCCGAAGAGATGGCCGAGGCCATCCGGCTCGCGGACTCGTGGCGGGACACCGAGACCGAGCGCGGCTTCTCGATGGCTCTCGGCCGGCTCGGCGACCGCCTCGACGGCGACTGCCTGCTGGTGGAGGCCATCGCCGAGGACGGCGAGATCGACGGCATCCTGTCGCTGGTTCCGTGGGGACCCACGGGCGTCTCCCTCGACCTGATGCGCCGCAGGCCGACCTCCCCCAACGGGGTGGTCGAGCTGATGGTGTCCGAACTGGCCACCACCTCCGACCAATTCGGCATCACCAAGGTGTCGCTGAACTTCGCGGTGTTCCGTTCGGTCTTCGAGGAGGGCTCCCGCATCGGGGCCGGACCGATCCTGCGGATCTGGCGCTCGATCCTCGTGTTCTTCTCCCGCTGGTGGCAGCTCGAGGCGCTCTACCGGTCCAACGTGAAGTACCAGCCGGAGTGGGTGCCGCGGTTCCTCTGCTTCGAGGACAACCGGGAACTGCTGCGCGTCGGATTCGCGTCGGCCGTCGCGGAAGGATTCGTGACCCTGCCCCGGTTCGGACGTTCCGGCACCCACGACGCCATCGCGCACACCGGCCACCACGCCGCGGTCCCCGCCGCGCTCGTCGCCGCCGAGGGACTGCACTCCGACGGCAGCGCACCCGGCGAGGGCCTGGCACCGGCGGCGACCGGACCGAAACGTCCCGAGCAGGTTCGCGTCCGGCTCGACAAGTTGGCCGGCCTCGCGGAACAGGGCATCGACCCCTACCCGGTCGCGTATCCGCCCTCCCACACCGTGACCGAGGCCGTGGAGTCGCCGGAGGGAACGACGGTCCGCATCGCCGGCCGCCTGCTCCGGATCCGCGACTACGGCGGCGTGGTGTTCGCGGTGGTCCGGGACTGGTCCGGCGACATCCAGATCCTCGTCGACGAGGCCCGGGTGGGTACCGACCGAATCCGGGCGTTCGCCGCCGAATTCGACCTCGGTGACCTCGTCGAGGTCGCCGGCGTCATCGGATACAGCCGTCGCGGTGCGCTGTCGCTGCTCGCGAACGAGTGGCGCATGACCGGCAAGTGCCTGCACCCCCTGCCCGACAAGTGGAAGGGCCTGTCCGACCCGGAGACCCGGGTGCGGCAGCGGTACGTCGACCTCGCCATCAACTCCGACGCCCGCCGCCTGCTCGAGGCCCGCAGCGCCGTCGTGAAGTCGCTGCGAGATTCGCTCGGCGGACGCGGTTTCCTCGAGGTGGAGACCCCGATCCTGCAGCAGGTGCACGGCGGCGCGAACGCGGCCCCGTTCCTCACCCATATCAACGCGTACAACCTGGACCTGTATCTGCGGATCGCGCCGGAGCTGTATCTCAAGCGGCTGTGCGTCGCCGGCATGGAGAAGGTGTTCGAGATCGGCCGCGTCTTCCGCAACGAGGGCGTCGATTTCAAGCACAACCCCGAATTCACGATCCTCGAGGCGTACGAGGCGCACAGCGACTACGAGAAGATGATGGTCCTGTGCCGGGAGCTCATCCAGACCGCGGCGGTCGCGGCGTACGGGCGCGAGATCATCATGCGGCCCGGCCCCGACGGCACGCTGGTGGAGGTCGACATCTCCGGCGAATGGCCCGTCAAGACGATGCACCAGGCGGTCGCCGAGAAACTCGGCGTCGACGTCTCCCCCGAGACGCCGCTCGCGGAACTGCAACGGCTCTGCGACGAGCACGAGATCCCGTACCAGTCGGCGTGGGACGCGGGCGCCGTGGCACAGGAGATGTACGAGCACCTGGTGGAGGACTACACCGAGTTCCCCACGTTCTACACCAACTTCCCCACGTCGATGTCGCCGCTGACGCGTCCGCACCCCACTATTCCGGGGGTCGCGGCCAAATGGGACCTCGTCGCGTGGGGCGTCGAACTCGGCACCGCCTACAGCGAACTCACCGACCCGGTCGATCAGCGGAACCGGCTCACCGAGCAGTCGATGCTCGCGGCAGGCGGCGACGAGGAGGCGATGGAACTCGACGAGGATTTCCTGCAGGCCCTCGAGCACGCCATGCCACCGACGGGTGGGCTCGGCATGGGCGTCGACCGGGTGGTCATGCTCATCACCGGCGGCAGTATCCGCGAAACCCTCGCCTTCCCCCTGGCCAAGCCGAGGCAATGACCGCCCGTGGCCGGGTGGCCGTCGCGGCTCTGCTGATCCTCGGCGCCGTCGGCTACGCGTCGTGGCTGCTCGAATTCGTCCTCGACACCGGCATCGACCCGCTGCGGGGGTTCGCGAGCGAACTCGCCGCCGCGGACCAGCCGTACGGATTCGTGTTCCGCACCAGCGACCTGGTGACCGGATGCATCGTCGCCGTGGCCGGGGTACTCGGACTGTCGCGGTACTCGCAGGGCTGGGTGACGGCGGTCGGGTGGATCGGGCTGATCGTGTTCGCTGTCGCGACCATCGCCGATTCGCGCCTGCCGATGAGTTGTGCGGCCACCACCGACGCCATGTGCGCCGCGCGTGAGTCCGCCGGGCACCTGCCCCTGACCCACGATTTGCACGCCGTGACCAGCGCGTCCGCGTCGACGGGCGCCGTCGTGTCGAGCCTCGCGTTCCTGTTGGCCGCGTTCCGGTACGGCTGGCCGGCCTGGCTGAAAGTGACCGGCGTGGCCGTGGCGATCGTGTTCATCGGGGGCACGGTGTGGACGCTGACGGCCGCCGGACTACGCGGCGAACAGGACGCGTGGCTCGGGCTCGGCCAGCGCGTTCAACTGCTCGCGTTCTGCGGGTGGCTGATCTTCGTGGCACTCAGCGTGATTCACGTCACCCCGGAAAAGGATGGTTCCACGTGAAACGTCCTGGGGAAATGGTCGTCGGTGTGCACGTGGTGGTCGACGGCGACGGACCACCCGTCGTCCTCTACGGCGGCCTCGGCGGGAACTGGTTCGACTGGGACGACGTGGTGGAACAGCTGTCCGGGACCTGCCTCGTCGTGCGGATCGATCGTCCCGGGTACGGACTCAGTCCCCCGTCCGGCGATCGACCGTCCGCTCGCGGCGAGGCCGACCGAATCGCCGACGTCCTCGACGCGCTACGGGTGACCACCCCGGCCGTGCTCGTGGGCCACTCGCTCGGCGGCATCTACGTCGAAGCGTTCGCGCGGCTGTACCCCGAGCGAACCGGCGGCGTGATTCTGCTGGACGCCACCGTCACCACCCGTCCGCACCGCGTGATCCCGACCCGGTGGCGCGTCACGGCGGGCCGGCGAGTGGCCCGGGCGGCCAGCGCGGCCGGACTGCAGAAACTTCTCGGCCCCACGGTCCGCCGGATCCTGAACCATTCGACCCCGCCCGACGGGCTCGCCCCGGACACCCGCCGGTGGGTCGAGCGGATCTACCGCGAGCCCGCCTACCTCGAATCGTCGATCGTCGAGAACGCGTCGTACCCGGCGCTGGCCCAGGAACTGGCCGCGCTGCGCGACACCACGACGATCACGGCGCCCATCGTCGTGGCCGCCGCCCACACCGGCCGCCCGACGCCCTGGGGGTCGGCGTGGATCCGCACGCAGAAGCAGTTCGCACACTTCCTGGGTGCCAGGTTCCGCGTCGTGCGCCCCGCGCACCACCACGCGATGATCGATCAGCCCGGCCAGATCGCGGCGCTGGTGCGGCAGCTGGCAAGCTGAGGTGCGTGCAACTGCTATTGATCCGCCACGCGCTGCCCGAGCTCGTCACCACGTCCGGCGTGCGCGCGGACCCCGCACTGACCGAGGAAGGTCACGCCCAGGCCAAGCGGCTGCCCGCCGCGCTGGCCCCGTACCGCATCGCCCGGATCGTGAGCAGCCCGCAACGACGCGCACTCGAGACCGCGGCGCCGGTCGCCGAGGCGCTCAACCTTCCCGTCACCGAATACGTCGGTCTCGCGGAATACGACTACGATCTCGACCACTACATCCCGTTCCACGAGGCGGAGGCACGGGCGCCGGAGGCCTACGCCCGCATCCGGGCAGGCGAGTTCCCGAAGTCCGTCGACGCCGACGCATTCCGCACCAGGGTGTTCGACTCCCTCGGCCGCATCGTCGACGAGTCCGGCCACGAGGACACCGTCGCGGTGTTCGCCCACGGCGGCGTCATCAACGTGTTCCTGCAGGAGCTTCTCGGCCTCGACCGGCCCCTCGTGTTCCCGATCGAGTACGTGTCCGTGACGCGGGTGCTCGTCTCCCGCAGCGGTGAGCGGCGGGTGGCGTCGGTCAACGAGACCGGCCACGTCCGGGACATGCTGCGCCGGTAAAACCCGCTCCGAACCGCTAGAGGCCCGGAATCCGGGGCAGCGGAGGCAACGGCGGGGGCGGCGGGAGGGTCGGCAGCTGAATCTGCGGTAGACCGGGAATGAGGGGCTGCGGGGCGGGGGCCGGTGCGGGCGCGGGATCCGGCACGCTCGCCTCCTCCTGGGCCGGCTCCGGAATCGACACCGCGGCCGGCGGCGGCGCCACCGGTGACGGCGTCGGCGACGGAGCCGCCTCCTCGGCGCTCGGCTGCGTGGCGGCTGGTCGTGCCTCGCCCTCGGCGCCCCGCACCTGGTTGCCGAAGCCGAGACCGAGACCGATCACCGCGACGACCGCCAGCGCACCACCGACCAGCGCACCGGCCCGGATCACCGGCTTCGCGAACTTCTCGGCGGCCGGTGGTGCCACGGCCCGGCCCGAGTGTTCCTGCGCGAGCACCGCGGCACCCTCCGCCGCGACCAGTTCGGGTTGTGCGGGCACGATCACCGGAAGCGCGAGCCACGACTCCATCAGCGACGCCACCAGCGGGATGTGCGCACCGCCCCCGATCAGCACCACCGCGTCCGGTCGGCGCCCGGACGAGTCGATCACCTCACGCGCCAGGCGCGCCGACGCCTCCACCGGGCGGACGATGAGCGAATCGAGATTGTCCTGCGAGAGCAGCAGCAGACCGCCGTCGCCGGGCACGCACACCGCGGTGTTGGTGGACAGTTCCTCCTTGGCCCGCCGGCAGCGCTCGGTGAGCGCCCACTCCGCGGCCTCGTCGACCGGGCGGGCAATGCGTTCCTGCTCGAGCTGGTGGTCGCGGATCAAGCGGTCGATGCCGTCGCCGCTGATCTCGTCGGACCGTGCCGCCCCGAGCGCCTCCCCGGTGAGCCGGTCGACGACCGTGATCGTGAGGCCGGAACTACCCAGGTCGTAGAACACGAGCGTCGAATGGTCGCCGAGCTGTCCCGACGCCTCGAGCTGCCGGAGCACCGCCGTCACCTCCGGGACCAGCCGGCAGTCGCCCATTGCGGCCTGCACCGCAGCGGCCTGCGCCTGGTCCCGATACGCGACACCGATCGCCTGCACCTCGTCGGCTGCGGGGCACTCGGCCATCAGCGTTTCGATGGAGTCCGCGACCAGCTGTTCCGGGTGGGCATGGGCCGAATCCACGGGAAATGACCGGAACACGGCACCCTCGTCGTCCGGGTACGCCACGCGCACCGCGCTGGCACCGACCGATACACCGAGAGCTGAAACCATATGGAGACTATAACGGTTTGGTCACGACAAGCGTGTCGGGGCCTCGCGACGCCGACCTTCGTTATATCGGCTCAGAGCCCGGGAATCCGCGGCAATTCCGGCATCGGAAGTGGTGCGGGCGGCGGAATCGTCGGCATCTGGAACTGCGGCAGACCCGGGATCAGCGGAGCGGGTTCCGGCGTGGTCGGCGGAACCGACGTGTCGGTCGGCGCGACGCTCTGCGTTTCGGGGACGACCGGCACCTGCGTCGGACTCTGTGCCCGTGTCTGCGGCTGGTACGTGCTGCGCACCTCGGTCTGCGGCGGGATCACCGGCTGCTCGTCGACGTCCGACGGAGCCGCCTCCACGGGCGGGGGCACTTCCGCGGTCGTGGTGGGCTGCGACGGCGCTGCCTCTTGCGCGGCGGGCGCTTCCGTCGTCGCCTGCGTGGCGGCCGGCTGCGCCTCCTCCTCCGAACCCTGCAGAAGGTCGGTGCCGAAGCCGAGTCCGAGACCGACCGCGGCGACCACGGCCACGACACCGCCCGCGAGGACGAGGCCCCGACGCTTCCGGGCCGGTGCGATCACCTCGTCCGAGTAGGAGTCCGAGTCCGACGAGTGCCACAAGGCCTGCGTCTCGGGCGCCAGCTCAGGTTCCGGTTCCAGCCCCGGTGCGTGCTGGAGCTCCGGCTGGGGCAGGGGTGCCACGAACTCGTCGAATGTCGGTAGCGCCAGCAGGGCCGCACCCTCCGCCGCCACCAATTCGGGCTGCGCGGGGACGATCACGGGAAGGTCGAGCCAGGACTCGATCACCGACGCGACCATGGGAATGTGCGCGCCGCCGCCGATCAGCACCGCGGCGTCGGGGGCGCGTCCCGAGCGGCGGATGACCTCGCGGGTGAGGCGCGCCGACGTCTCGACGGGACCCACGATGAGCGAATCGAAGGTGTCCTGCGACAGGAGCAGCAGACCGCCCTCGCCCGGCATGCACACCGCTCCGTTACTGGACAGCTGCTCTTTCGCGTCGCGGCACCGCGCGGCGAGCGCGAAGGCGGCCGCAGCGTCGGCGGGGTGCGCGAAGCGGTTCAGTTCGAGTTGGTTGTCGCAGATCAGCCGGTCGACGAGGTCGCCGCTGATCTGATCCGAGCGGGCACGGCTCAGCACCATGCCGGAGTCGCGGTCGAGGACGGTGACCGTGAGACCCGAACTGCCGAGGTCGTAGAACACGAGCGTCGAGTGGTCGCCGAGTTCCCCGGACATCTCCAGCATCTGCAGCGCGGCGGTGACTTCGGGGACCAGTTGGAAGTTGGCGATCTGCAGCCGCGCCATCGCGGCCTGCATGGCACCGGCCTGCGCGTCGTCCTGGTACGCGACGCCGATGGCCTCCACCTCGTCGGTCTCGTCCCGTTCGGCGAGCACCGTCCCGATGGATTCGGCGGCCAGTTCCGCCGGCAATTCGAGTGTTGCGGACACCGACCGTGATTGGAAGGTCGGGGTTTCGAGGCTCACGGCGTCGTGGCACGCGAAGCGCACCGCGCTGGCGCCGACGGATACACCGAGAACTGAAGTCATGCCGCCGACTATAACGGTTCGATTACGGGTCTCGCGCATGAAGGAGACCGGACGCCACGTCAGACGGGTTTTCGACGTACTCCTGTGACGCACATCGTATTAACGGCGAGCCGTCGACGTCGAAACCTGCGGAAATGCGGCACAAGAAACTTGGCGAACGCAACACGCCGTGGCCTGTCTGGCACGTGGACGAATACCGCGTTTCCGTACACCCGAGGGGATCCGGCCGCGTCAGTCGGTTCCGGCGGCGCGTGTGCCGTCGACGTGGGTGCCGAACCACTGCAGCGTTCGCGCCCATCCGTCCCGGGCGGCCGCCTCGTTGTACACGGCGGGCCGGTCGTCGCAGTGGAAGCCGTGCTCGGCCTCGGGGTAGCGGACGATCTCGGTGTCCACCGAAGCGTGTGCGAGCGTGGTGCGCAGTTCCTCGACCTCCTCGGCCGGGATCCCCGTGTCGCGGTCACCGAACAGGCCCAGCCACGGCGTCCGGAGACGGCCGGCGGCGTCGAGTTGCGTCGGATACCCGAACCGCGCCTTCGCGATGCCGCCGCCGTAGAAACTCGCCGCCGCGCCCAGGTCGAGGCGGGTCGCCGTGTGGAACGCGACGGTCCCGCCCATGCAGAATCCGACGATCGCCGTGTTCCGGGGTTCGATCGAGGCCGCCGACAGAGCCGCAACGGCCCCGTCGACGTCCTCGTCGATGTGCTCCGCCGTGAGCTCACCGATCAGCGACATCGCCGACTTCATGTCGTCGTAGGCCAGCACCGGATCCCCGTTCCGGTGGAACAGGTGCGGGGCGACGGCGTGATACCCGGCCGAGGCGAAACGACGGCAGACGTCGACGATGTGGTCGGTGACGCCGAACGCCTCCTGGATGACGACGACGCCGCCGCGGGCCGGACCTTCGGGGGCGATGACGGTGAGTGGTGTGGTCACGAACTACGACTCTAGGAAACCGGCTTCAGCGGGTGGATCCCCGGTGCCCCGGCGAGGTGCTCACCGAACTTCCCGAGCGCGGCCTGGAAGTGCGGCGACTGCATGTGCGCGTCGAGCGCCTCCTGGCCGGTCCACACCTCCACGGTGACGAAGGTTCCCGCGACCGCGGCTGATTCGAAGACCTCGTACGAGATGCAGCCCTCTTCCTTGCGGCTCTCCGCGGCCAGCGCGGACAGTCCGCCACCGACAATGTCCTCGGAGCCGGGCTTGGCAGGAATGGTCGCTACGACATGCAGATCGGACATCGACTCCCTTTCGTGAACGCCACCTCGTGTGGCCCGTCTCACGTAAGCACAGTTGGGTCGGCTAGGAAACCCGAAGTCGCGTCAAATAATCGGCGACCTTCGGTTCGTCCCAGCCGTGCGCCTCGCGGAGGCCGTCCGCAATGGTCGCGAGATAGGCGGGCGCCGGCGCGTTCCTGGCGACGACGTCGCCGCGGGCCCGGGTGGTGAACGTGCACATGGGGACGCCGTTGCGGGATCCGAGTGTGACCAGGCGGTCGTAGCACGCGGGTTCCTGCGCGTGAATGTCCTCGAACTGTTCGCGCGTCACCAAAAATGCGCGGGCCGCGACGGTGCCGGGCGCGTCGGGGTCGTAGAACGCGCGGCCGCCGCCCCAGATCCGCGACTCTCCCGCGAAGAACACCGTGCCGGGTAGCACCACCGGCATCGACGCGCGTGGAGCGCGCGCATCTCGGGCGCCCGCGTGCACGAGGTTGCCCCCGGCCGGGCGACCACCACTCAGGTAGCAGGTCAGACGCGTCGCAGCCATGTTCGATCCATAGCTGACGTACCAGATCAGCACACAAACGACCGTACTCGGACAAGATGGTCACATGAGTCTTCTCGGCGAAGTCAGGGGCTGGCGCAGCGGTGCACGGAAGCATCACCGGCTGCGGGATCTCGACGGCACTCTCGTCGTCGTCACCGGCGGCGGCAGCGGGATCGGGCGCGAGACCGCGCTGGCGTTCGCGTCCGAGGGTGCCGTGGTGGTGGTCGCCGATCGCGATCTCGAATCCGCGCAGCAGACCTCCGATCTCATCAACTCCGCCCAGATGAAGGGCGGCGGCGCCGTCGCCATCTTCGGTGGCGGCTCCCACGCCTATCAGGTGGACGTCGCGGTGGAGGACGAGGTGCGGCGCTTCGCGGACAAGGTGCAGGCCGAGCACGGAACCCCCGACGTCGTGATCAACAACGCCGGAATCGGATATTCGGGCACGTTCACGCAGACCCCGCAGAAGGACTTCGAGCGGGTGATGGACGTGAATTTCTGGGGAGTCGTCTACGGTTCCCGCGCGTTCGCCGAGCAGATGATCGAACGCGGCACCGGCGGGCACATCGTGAACCTGTCGTCCGCCGCGGCGTTCACGCCGCAGAAGCGACTCACCGCGTACGCGACGAGCAAGGCCGCGGTGTTCATGTTGTCGGACTGTCTCCGAGCGGAATTGGTGAATCACGGCATCGGCGTCAGCGCTATCTGCCCCGGACTCGTCCACACCAACATCATCCAGGCCACCGACTTCGCCGGCGCCACCCCCGAGGAGCAGGCGAAGATGCGGGACCGGACCGACAAGCTCTACCGCAAACGCGGTTTCACCCCGGACCGGGTGGCGACCCAGATCGTGAAGGCCGTCAAGTCCAACAAGGCCGTCGTACCCGTCACGCCCGAAGCCAAGTTCGGGCGCGCGATGAGCCGCCTCACCCCGGGCAGCATGCGGCTCGGCGCCCGCCTCGACCTCGGCTGACCCGAGAGGTCAGGCCGTGGGCGCCTGCACCCGGCCGGTGTAGGCGTCCATGCTGCGGTAGACACCGAGCCGGTCGGCCAGACGGTCCCAGACACGCACCGGCAGGACGGCTTTCGCGACCCTCGACAGGTACAGCGACCGCGGCAGCATCAGCAGCGGTTTGCCCTGCTGCATCGCCCGCCACGACCGGGCGGTGACGTCTTCCGGACTGAGGATCGGGGCGAACAGCGGGTTCTTCACGCCGTCGAACATGCCGGTGGAGATGTAGCTCGGGCACACCGTGGTGACCTTGACGTGCCCGTGGCCGGCCTGGACCAGTTCGAGTCGCAGCGAATCACTCCACCCCAGGACGGCCCACTTCGACGCCGCGTACACGGCCATTCTCGGCGTCGCCACGGTCCCAGCCGCCGAGGCGATGTTCACGATGCGGCACTCCCGGAGTGGGTCCTCGATCATGGCGGGCAGGAACTCGTTGGCGACGTACATCGGCGCGAGCGTGTTGACGTCCATCACGAATTTCGTGTCGGACTCGTGGTCGTGATCCCAGAAGTACTTGCCGCGCACCACACCGGCGTTGTTGACGAGCACGTCGGGACGGCCGAACGCACGCCGCACCTCGGCGGCCGCCGTGCGGACGGATTCGAGGTCGGCGACGTCGACGACCTGCGCGCGGACGGTGCACCCGGATTCGCGCAATTCCTGTGCGGTGCGCTCGAGCGCGGCGGCGTCGATGTCCCACAACACGACCGCGGCGGCGTGGTCGGCGGCCGCGAGCCGGGCGAAAAGCCGTCCCATTCCCATTGCCGCCCCGGTGATCAGGACCGTCCTGCCCGATGCCGAGAATCCCACGTCATGCTCTCCTTCGGTCGAGTCCGGCCGGGTCGGCGGGCTCGTAGTAGAGGGTTTCGATCCGGTCCTTCAACGCGACCTGCGCGCGTCGCAGCGCCTGCCACACCACCGGTGCGGCGACCCCGCCGAGCAGTTGTCCGGCCGGCCTGCCGGGTGAGTGGTAGCGGAAGTCGACGGTGAGTTCCGTTTCGTCCGCGTTGAGGGCGGCGAAGGTCCAGACCGACCCGTGCACGCCGTGATCGGCCTCGACGACGAGACGGCGACCCGGATCCGACGCGGTGATCCGGCCGCGGCACGGCAGCGTCACCGGGCCGAGCACGGTCTCCGCGTCGGCGAGGTACTCGAACGCCATCGGCGGCGGGACGACGATCACCGTGGTGCTGCGCAACCCGATCATCGAACGCCCGGGCCTGCGGGGGCCGGACAGGCAGAGCTGAATGGACAAGGCGGTGTTCCCAACGTGTCGGCGTCCGAGCTGCAGAGTGTGTGGTACATCGATGTACCGCATACTGGTGACGCTATACGGAAACACCGCGGCAGGGAAGACTACGATTCGATTCGATGACGAACCCCCAGCAAGACGCCGGTGACGGGCGCGCTGCCCGTTGGCGCGGCCAACGCGAGAAGCGGCGCTCGGAGTTCGTCGAACGGGCACTCGTCGCCATCGCCGAAGAAGGTCCCGACGTGTCGGTCGCGACGATGGCCGTCTACGCCGAGGTCGCGCGCACCCGCATCTACCGGCACTTCGAGGACAGCACCGACCTCCGGAACGCCGTCGCCCGGCGGGTCGCCGCGATGATGCTCCTCGAATACGCGCCCGTGATCACCACCGACGGCGCGCCGCGCGCGATCCTCACCCGCGCCGCCCGCACCCACCTCGACTGGGTCACCGAACACGCCAACCTGTACCGCTACCTGATGTCGTTCTCCCCCGCCGCCGAAGAGGTGCGGCGGGCTATCACCACCGCCGTCGCCGACATGCTCCGCCCGTACCTGGATGCGCTCGGCACTCCGGCCGCCGCGACACCTCTGGCCAACGCACTGATCGGGATGGTCGAGTCGGTGGCGCTGGACTGGATCGAACGACCGGGCGGCACCGACGTCGGCGCGCTGACCGAGCAACTGGCCGCGTGGGCGTGGGCGCTGGTCGACACCACGATGCGCGGCCGCGGCGTGGTCCTCGACCCGGACCTTCCCCTACCGGCCCCCGGCGACCTCCGCACGTGAGTGGGAAAGCGTCCCGGAACACACTTTGCCGCTCACGTACGGGACCAGCGGGCCAGGTACTCGCGCTCGGTGGCGGTGATGCGGCGTAGCCGCTGGGCGTCGACATCCGCGACGGCCATCTGCGTGGTCGCGGTGACGGCCGGCGGGTCGGTGATCGGGGTACGCGCGCCGCGGACCTCGTAGCCGATGGTGAAGTCGACGGCCCGGTGCTTCGCGATCCACATCGTGACCCGGAGCGGGCTGTCGGAATGCCGCAACTGTCCCCGGTACCGCACGTGGATGTCGGCGATGAACGCGCTCGTGATGAGCGACGAGTTCTCGCTGCCCTCGCTGAGCAGCCAGTCGATCCGGGCCTCTTCGAGCAACGTCACCATCCGTGCATGGTTGATGTGCTGAAAGGCGTCCATGTCGGACCACCGGACGGTCACGAAGGCGTCGTAGCCGACGACGGCGGCAGGGGAGTCGGTCACGATGGACATCATCCCCTGCCGCCGTCGGCGGAACTCACGCGATGTCGCGCAACCAGTTCTTCAGCCACGTGGTGGCCGGCGTACCCGAACCGTCGACCGCGTAGCTGGTGTAGTCCTGGTGGGCCTGCGACTTGTAGAACTGCTCCAGTTCGTCGATCCGCTTCTCGTTGTGCTGCTCGTCCAGCTGAGCCATCAGCGCGGGCACACCGCCGACCGCGAGGATGTCGTTCCAGATCGCCAGCGCTTCCTGCTGGTAGCGGCCGAACAGGTTCGGCGTCGGATCCGACGTCTGCGCGAGGAACCCGGCGAGCCGCGTCACGAAGTCTTCCTTCGGCGTGGAGCAGTACAGGTCGCCGTACGCGCAGAAGGTGCGCGTGTTCTGGCTGACCCAGCCGAAGCCGCCGATGCGGGGACCACCGGCACCGCTGCCTGCGACGGCGGGGCCGACGAGGGCGTCGGTCGGCGACCGCCGCGGATCGGAGACGAGTCCGACGGCCGCGATCTTGTCGGCTGGGACGACACCGAGGCCGGTGCCGATCTCCGAGGCGAGATCACCCGCGGCGTCGGCGCCCTGGCTGTAGCCGATGATCGACAGCTTGGTGTCGGGGCACTGCTGCGCCATCGACGACAGCATGCCCTTGGCGTTGGTGACCGCCTGCGCCTTCGAGCGCCCGTACACCTCGGACTCCCACGGGAAGGCCGTTGCAGCGTACGTGACGTAGTCGGTGCGGATCGACGACGGCAGACCGTTCGTCACCGCGGACAGCAGACCCGGCGTGGGCCGGACGTTGTCCTTGGTGGACGTTTCCCACGTCCCCGGAATCGCGACCACGTACAGGCTCGGGCAGGGGTCCGCATTCGCTACTGCGCTCGTACCCACCACCCCCGACGCCACCGGGATGGCCGCGGCAGCGGCCACTGCGGTCAAGAATGCGATAACCCGTCTCATTGCCATGGCATCAACCTGTTCTCCCCTTCGCCGTCCAGCAGACGGGATGCTGCCAGGACGACGTGACCTAAAGATGCACGATCGGTAAATGAACGTTACCGACCGAACGTGACCTCCGCACGATAAACCGACACCCCGGTAGGAAAACCTACCGGGGTGCGGATTGAACTGGCGGTTACAGCTACCGCTGCGGGGCGGTGGTGGTCTCGATCGGAGACGGCAGCGACGTCTTGCCCTCGAGGTACGCATCGACCGCTGCGGCCGCGGAGCGACCCTCGGCGATGGCCCACACGATCAGCGACTGTCCGCGTCCCATGTCGCCGGCCACGAAGACGCCGTCGACGTTGGTGGCCCACTTCGCGGAGCGGGCGACGTTGCCGCGCTCGTTGAGGTCGACGCCGAGATCGGTGAGCAGGCCCGGCTTCTCGGGTCCGGTGAAGCCCATCGCCAGCAGGACGAGGTCGGCCTCGAGCTCGAAGTCCGAGCCCTCGACCTTCTCGAAGCGACCCGACTTCATCTCGACCTCGTGGGCCTTCAGCGCGGTCACCTTGCCGTCGGCACCGACGAACCGTTCGGTGTTCACGGAGAAGAGGCGTTCGCCGCCTTCCTCGTGAGCGGACGCGACGCGGTACATCAACGGGTACGTCGGCCATGGGGTGTGCTCGGCGCGGGTCTCGGGCGGTCTCGGCATGATCTCGAACTGGTAAACGCTCTCGGCACCCTGACGGTGCGAGGTGCCCAGGCAGTCCGCGCCGGTGTCGCCGCCACCGATGATGACGACCTTCTTGCCCTCCGCGGTGATGGTCGGCTGCTCCAGATCGCCGAGCTGCACGCGGTTGGCGATCGGCAGGAACTCCATCGCCTGGTGGATGCCGTCCAGCTCGCGGCCGGGGATCGGCAGGTCGCGGGCCTCGGTGGCACCGCCGGCCAGGACCACGGCGTCGAACTGCTCGCGCAGTGCGTCCGCCGTGATGTCGACACCCACGTTGACACCCGTCTTGAAGACGGTGCCCTCGGAGTTCATCTGGTCGAGACGGCGGTCGATGTGCCGCTTCTCCATCTTGAACTCGGGGATGCCGTACCGGAGGAGCCCGCCGATGCGGTCGGCCCGCTCGAACACGGTGACCATGTGCCCGGCGCGCGTCAGCTGCTGCGCTGCAGCGAGACCCGCGGGTCCGGAACCGACGACGGCGACCTTCTTGCCCGTCGAACGCGTCGGGTGCACCGGCTTGACCCAGCCCTCGTCGAAGGCGCGGTCGATGAGCTCGACCTCGACCTGCTTGATGGTGACGGGGTCCTGGTTGATGCCCAGGACGCACGACGCCTCACAGGGTGCGGGGCACAGCCGCCCGGTGAACTCCGGGAAGTTGTTGGTCGCGTGCAGGCGCTCGATGCCGTCGTGCCACCGGTCCTTGTACACCAGGTCGTTCCACTCGGGAATCAGGTTCCCCAGCGGACAACCGTTGTGGCAGAACGGGATACCGCAGTCCATGCACCGGCTGGCCTGAGTCTTCAGGGTGTCCGACGAGAATTCCTCGTAGACCTCGTTCCAGTCGAGCAGGCGCAACGGCACCGGCCTGCGAACCGGAAGTTCGCGTGACGTGTGCTTCAGGAAGCCGCTTGGATCACCCACGAGCTGCCTCCATCACTGCCTCGTCCACGTTCTTTCCATCCTTCTTCGCGGCCTCGATGGCCAAGAGCACCTTCTTGTAATCGCGGGGCATGACCTTCGCGAAATGATTGACCTGCTGCGACCAGTCGGAGAGGATGCGCGCGGCAACCTCGGAGCCCGTCTCGTCGCGGTGACGCTCGATCGCGGACTTGAGCCAGGTGAAGTCGTCACCCGTCAGGTCCTCGAGATCCACCAGTTCCGTGTTGAGGTTGTCCTCGAACACCTTGTCCGGGTTGTAGACGTACGCGACGCCACCGGACATGCCGGCACCGAAGTTGCGTCCCGTCGCACCGAGGATGACGACCTTTCCGCCGGTCATGTACTCGCAACCGTGGTCGCCGACACCTTCGACGACGGCGGTGGCACCGGAGTTGCGGACCGCGAACCGCTCGCCCACGACACCGCGGAGCAGAGCCTCACCGCTCGTGGCACCGAACAGGATCACGTTGCCGCCGATGATGTTGTCCTCGGCGACGAACCCGGGCGCGGTCTCCAGCGGCGGGCGCACCACGAGGCGTCCACCGGACAGGCCCTTGCCGACGAAGTCGTTGGCATCGCCGTGCAGGCGCAGGGTCATGCCCTTGGGGACGAACGCACCGAAGCTGTTACCGGCCGAACCGGTGAACGTGATGTCGATCGTGTTGTCCGGCAGTCCGTCGCCGCCGTACGCCTTCGTCACCTCGTGGCCGAGCATGGTGCCGACCGTCCGGTTGACGTTGGTGATCGGCGACTCGAACGACACCTTCTCGCCCTTGTCGAGAGCGTTGCGGCTCTGGACGATCAGCTGCTGGTCGAGCGCCTTGTCGAGGCCGTGGTCCTGGGTGCCCGTGCAGTACAGGTCCTGGTCCATGAACGCCGACTCGGTCTCGTGCAGGATCGGCGACAGGTCGAGGTTGCCGGCCTTGCTGCCCTTCCAGTGCTCGAGCGCCTTCGTGGTGTCGAGGGCGTCGACCTGGCCGACGGCCTCGTCGAGGGTGCGGAAGCCGAGCTCCGCGAGAAGCTCGCGCACCTCTTCGGCGATGAAGAGGAAGAAGTTCTCCACGAACTCCGGCTTGCCGTTGAACCGCTTGCGCAGCACCGGGTTCTGCGTCGCGACACCCACGGGGCAGGTGTCGAGGTGGCAGACCCGCATCATGATGCAACCCGACACCACCAGCGGCGCGGTCGCGAAACCGAACTCCTCGCCACCGAGCAGCGCGGCGACCATGACGTCGCGGCCCGTCTTGAGCTGGCCGTCGACCTGCACGACGATGCGGTCGCGCAGACCGTTGAGCAGCAGCGTCTGCTGGGTCTCGGCGAGGCCGAGCTCCCACGGGGCGCCCGCGTGCTTCATCGACGTCAGCGGGGTGGCACCGGTGCCACCGTCGTGACCGGAGATCAGCACGACGTCCGCGTGTGCCTTGGACACACCCGCGGCGACGGTGCCGACACCGACCTCGGACACCAGCTTCACGTGGATCCGGGCCTGCGGGTTGGCGTTCTTCAGGTCGTGGATCAGCTGCGCGAGATCCTCGATCGAGTAGATGTCGTGGTGCGGCGGCGGCGAGATCAGCCCGACGCCGGGCGTGGAGTGCCGGACCTCGGCCACCCACGGGTACACCTTGTGCGCCGGCAGCTGGCCGCCCTCACCGGGCTTGGCTCCCTGCGCCATCTTGATCTGGATGTCGGTGCAGTTGGTCAGGTAGTGCGACGTGACACCGAAGCGCCCCGACGCGACCTGCTTGATCGCGG
The DNA here is from genome assembly GCF_017068395.1 of Rhodococcus pseudokoreensis. NCBI lineage: Bacteria > Bacillati > Actinomycetota > Actinomycetes > Mycobacteriales > Nocardiaceae > Rhodococcus > Rhodococcus pseudokoreensis. The sequence continues at coordinate 4,282,871 of NZ_CP070619.1, forward strand.
ACCGGCGCCAGTCACCGTTCTCGTCCGGCGTGAAGCGGGCCGGGTTCTCGCCGCCCTCACCGGAGTTGGAGCGGCCGCCGAGGCGGTTCATGGCGATGGCGAGCGTCTCGTGCGCCTCGGCGGAGATGGAGCCGTAGCTCATCGCACCGGTCGAGAAGCGCTTGACGATCTCGGTGGCGGGCTCGACCTCGTCCAGCGGGACGGGCTCGCGCACACCCTTCTTGAACTCGAAGAGGCCACGCAACGCTGCGAGGCGCTCGGACTGGTCGTCGACCAGCTTCGTGTACTCCTTGAACACCTCGTACTGCCCGGTGCGCGTGGAGTGCTGCAGCTTGAACACCGTGTCCGGGTTGAACAGGTGGTACTCGCCCTCACGACGCCACTGGTACTCGCCGCCCACCTCGAGCTCGCGATGCGCGCGCTCCTCGGGACGGTCCAGGTACGCGTTGGCGTGGCGAACCGCGACGTCGGCGGCGATCTGGTCGAGGCCGATGCCGCCGAGGCTCGAGTTGAGCCCGGTGAAGTACTCGTCGACCAGGTCCTGCGACAGGCCGATGACCTGGAACAGCTGGGCGCCGGTGTAGGACGCCAGGGTGGAGATGCCCATCTTGGACATCACCTTGAGCACACCCTTGCCCGCGGCCTTGATGTAGTTCTGGATGGCCTTGTCGAGCGTGACACCCTGCAGTTCGTTGTTCTGCACCGCCTCGTCGACGGTCTCGAACGCCATGTACGGGTTGACCGCGGCCGCACCGAAGCCGATGAGGAGCGCCATGTGGTGCACCTCGCGGGCGTCGCCGGCCTCGACGATGAGACCGACCTTGGTGCGCGTCTTCTCGCGCACCAGGTGGTGGTGCACGGCCGACGTCAGCAGCAGCGACGGGATGGGCGCATACGTCTCGTTCGACTCACGGTCGGACAGGACGACGAGGCGCGCACCGCCGGCGATGGCCTCCGACACCTGGTAGCGGACGTCGTCGAGGGCCTTGCGCAGACCCGCTCCGCCCTCGGCCACCGGGTACAGACCGCGGACGATGACGCTGCGGAAGTTCGGGAATTCGCCGTCGTCGTTGACGTGAATGAGCTTCGACAGGTCGTCGTTGTGCAGGATCGGCTGCGGCAGGAAGATCTGCCGGCAGGACTCCGCGGTGGGGTGCAGCAGGTCGTGCTCGGGGCCGATGGTGCCGCCGAGACTGGTGACGACCTCCTCGCGGATCGCGTCGAGCGGCGGGTTCGTGACCTGCGCGAACAGCTGCGAGAAGTAGTCGAACAGCATCCGCGACCGCGACGACAGCACGGCGATCGGGGTGTCGGTACCCATGGAACCGAGAGCCTCGGCACCTGAGATCGCCATCGGCTTGACGAGGAGGTTGACCTCTTCGTTGGTGTACCCGAACATCTGCTGACGCAGAACCACACGCTCGTGCGACATGTAGGTGTACGGGCGGTCCGGCAGGTCGTTCATGTGGGTCAGTCCCTGGTCGAGCCACTCCTGGTAGGGGTGCTCGGCGGCCAGTTCCGACTTGATCTCGTCGTCGCTGATGATGCGACCCTCGGCGGTGTCGACGAGGAACATGCGGCCGGGCTGCAGCCGGATCTTCTTCACGACGGTGGCCGGGTCGATCGGCAGGACGCCGACCTCGGACGCCATGACGACGAGGCCGTCGTCGGTCACCCAGAGGCGGGAGGGGCGCAGGCCGTTGCGGTCCAGGACGGCGCCGATGACGGTGCCGTCGGTGAAGCACACCGACGCCGGTCCGTCCCACGGCTCCATGAGCGACGAGTGGTACTGGTAGAACGCCCGGCGTGCGGGGTCCATGCTCTCGTGGCGTTCCCAGGCTTCCGGGATCATCATCAGTACGGCGTGCGGCAGGCTGCGGCCACCGAGGTGCAGCATCTCCAGCACCTCGTCGAAGCGCGCGGTGTCGCTGGCGCCGTTCGTGCAGACCGGGAAGATCTTCTCGAGCTGCTCGCGACCGCCGAAGATGTCACTGTCGATGAGCGCCTCACGGGCACGCATCCAGTTCTCGTTGCCGGTGACGGTGTTGATCTCACCGTTGTGCGCCACGCGCCGGAACGGGTGGGCCAGCGGCCACGACGGGAACGTGTTGGTGGAGAAGCGCGAGTGCACGAGGCCGAGGGCCGACTCGACGCGCTCGTCCTGCAGGTCCAGGTAGAAACCCTTCAGCTGCGGCGTGGTGAGCATGCCCTTGTAGACGAACGTCTGGCTCGACAGGCTCGGGAAGTACACGGTCTCGCGACCGGGACCGTCCTTGCCTGCGCCTTCGCTGCCCAGTTCGTGCTCGGTGCGCTTGCGGACGACGTAGGCGCGGCGCTCGAGGTCGAGTCCGGTGAGGGCGTCGTTCTCGCTGCCGATGAAGATCTGCCGGAACGTCGGCATGGCGTCGCGGGCCAGGGCGCCGAGCGACGAGTCGTCGGTCGCGACCTCACGCCAGCCGAGGACCTTCAGGCCCTCGCTCTCGACGATCTTCTCGACGGCGTCGGCGGCGCGCCGCGCGTCGGCCTTGCTCTGCGGCAGGAAGGCGATGCCGGTGGCATACGTGCCTTCCGCGGGCAGCGCAAAGTCGACCACGGCGCGGAAGAACTTGTCCGGGACCTGGAGGAGGATGCCGGCGCCGTCACCCGTGTTGGGTTCGGAGCCCGCGGCACCACGGTGCTCGAGGTTCACCAGCGCGGTGATCGCCTTTTCGACGATGTCCCTGCTGCGGCGGCCCTTCATGTCCACGACGAACGCGACACCACAGGAGTCGTGCTCGTTCGACGGGTGATACAGCCCCTGGGGGCCTGGAAGTTGCTTCATACCTAGCCTTCGTATGCCAAAAGATGCACCGACGACCAGCAGCGCTGATGGCCATCAACTTGCAATGCAGGTGCCGTCACGACGTGCTCGGCACCACCGATCGGCTATCGCCCTTTTGCAGCACGCTGGGTGTGGTCCTCGCACCAGGCGACGTGGCTTTTCGGTCGGGTCGGACTTTCGTGGGTCCAACGTGTAACGAAAACGATAATTCAGAACCCCTGACGAAACACAACTTAGGTTGGCCTATTAACCCTCTGAACTGGGCATTGTCGAGGGCGGACCTCGTCCGACTGCACTGAGTACATGTTAAGTGAGCGCGCGGAGGACCGCTGTAATTCCCGCAGTCGGATCGAAATCGAGATCCGGGACGGTCAGTTGATGAAGGATCAGACCGTCCAGGTAGTCGGTGATCACGACGGCGTCCGAGGCGGGATTCTTCGAACCCACACGTTCCAGCATGTCCGCACCCCATTCCACGAGGGCGCGCCGGGCCGATCCGATCTTCGCGTCGAGCCCCGGCGTGACGGAGGCCTCGACGAACAGCGAGTAGCGCGCGCTCGTGCGGACCCGGTCCGGACCGGTGGAAAATCTCACAAAGGCGACCAGCGCAGCGATCAGCGCGTCCGTGCTGTCGGGTCGGAGGTGCGCGAACTTCTCCCAGTCCTCCCGGTCACGTTCGACGAGCCGTGTGACGATCCCCTCGAGCAGCGTGCCCCGGCTGCGGAAGTAGTTGGACGTGGACCCTTGCGGCATTCCGGCCCGCTCGTCGACGCCGCGGTGCGTGAGGGCCCGGACCCCCTTCGTGCCGAGAAGCGCGATGGCGGCGTCGAGCACCTGCTCCCGTTTGTCTGCCATAACACCGACACTACATCGGTAGTAAATTCACTACACCCGTAGTACCGTGGTATTCATGACGCACTCCGCAGCAGTCCTCGGCGGTGGCATCGGCGGACTCGCCGTCGCCCGCTACCTGCACCGCGCCGGCTGGCACGTCGACGTCTTCGAGCGTGCCGACGCCCTGCCCACGTCGGGCACCGCGCTCGGCATGTGGCCGCAGGCCCTCGACGCGCTGGACGCGATCGGCGCGGGCGACCGGGTCCGCACCCTGGGGTCACCCCAGCACCGCGGCTCGCTCCTGCGCCCCGACGGATCCGTGATCGGCACCATCGACAACCGCGACCGCACCGCCTACCTGCTGTCGCGGCCCGCCCTGCTGGCGACGCTCGCCGAGACGCTGCCCGACAGCATGATCTCGTTCGGCACCCCCGCTCCCGCCCTCGACGCGCTGACTGACCGCGACGTCGTGATCGGCGCGGACGGTCTGCGCAGCCCGACCCGCACGCAACTGTTCGGCGACAAATTCGAGCCACGGTATGTAGGAGCCACCGCCTGGCGCGGCTGGGTGCCCGGACATCGCGACACCGTCAGCGAAACCTGGGACGCAGACGCACTTTTCGGCATCACCCCGCGCGACGGCGACCTCGTCAACTGGTTCGCGTGCATCCGCACCGACGCCGGGCACCCCGGCGGCCTCGACTTCCTCCGGTCCCGGTTCGGGGGCTGGCACGCCGACGTCCGGGCCGTCCTGGAGGCCGCCACCCCCGACGCGATGCTCCACCACGACCTGTACGAGTCACCGGCCCTCGCGTCGTACGTGTCGGGCACCACGGCGCTGCTCGGCGACGCCGCCCACGCGATGGCGCCGAACCTCGGCCGCGGCGCGTGCGAAGCCCTCGTCGACGCCGTCACACTCGGCCGATTCCTGACCGCCGACACCGACATTCAGACGGCGCTGCGCCGCTACGACCGCACGCGTCGGCCCGCCACCCGGCGGCTGGTGCGCGGATCGCGCGCCATGTCCGCCGTCGCGATGACCGGCCGTCTCCGCCCGCTGCGCGATCTGACGGTGAAGCTGGCCGCGGGCCTGGCCTGACCGGAATCCGGGGGCGCGGGAACGGTTGCCCGTCTGGTACTTTGCCGCGGTAGGGGGAAGAGAAAGAACCGGGGGCGGTCATGGGGGCGATGAACGACGGCTGCGGCAGTGCGCCGGCAGCACGGACGGATCTCATCGGGGAAACAACACATCCACCGTGTCGGTGGAGGCATTCTGCTGTGCTCGCTTCCCTCTTTCGGTGCCTCTGATCTGCATCTCTCGTGCGTTTGCTTCGTCAGCACCAGTCCGTTCGATCAACCATGTCCGTTCGACTTCAGGAGTCAAAGACTTGAGAATCCGCATGCACGCTCTGGCCGCCGCGATCTCGGTGTCCGCCGCCGCACTGCTCGGGGCCGCGGCCGCACACGCCGCTCCGGCCACCACCCCGCCGTCGACGTCGCAGCCGGGCGTCACCGACCCCTCGGCGGCGCCCACCACGTCGCAGCCCGGCGTGACGGTCCCGTCCACGCCGCCGAGCACGTCCCAGCCGGGTGTCACCGACCCGGCGGCCCCGACCACGACGACACCCGCTCCCCCGCAGGCGCCGCTGGCCGTCCCGGGCGCCGAGACGGCCGCACCCGCCGCACCCGATCTGGCGAAGGACGAGGCTCCGGCGGAACCGGCACCCGCGGCGCAGTCCGTGCCCGCCGAGCAGGCCGCCCAGCCCGCGACCGTGTGGATCGACCCCGACGACATGCCGAAGTCGCACCAGGCACCCGTCGCCCCCGCCCTGCCCGTGCCGAAGCCGGTGGTCGAGGTGAATGCGGCCGCCGACACGCTGGTCGGTGCGGTGCCGGTGGCCGTCAACGGCCGCCAGTACGGCAACCCCGAGGGGTACGTCGGGACCATCGGCTGGCGCGTCGGTGACGCCACCGGAACCGCGGGCATCGCCGTCGACCCGTCCTCGCCGACCGCCGCCACCGTCTCCGCGTTCTCGGCCGACTCCAACGCCGAGCACCCGACGAACTGGTCGGCACCCGTCGACGTCACACCCGTCGCCGCCGCGATCGCGGACGCCGCCGTCCGGTACCCGGCGTTCGGGCAGCTGGTGCAGACGATCGCGTCCCTGCCCGCACCGCAGCTCCCGCAGCTGCAGTCGACCGACAGCGGTCCGGCGACCACCACCATCGGCGGCGTGAACGTGCGCAGCCAGGCGACGCTGCACGTGTGATCCGATTCCCCCGCGCGGAGCCCGTCAGGGGTGGGCTCCGCGCGGGGGAATGAGGTGTGGAGGATTCAACTGTGACAGAACCGCCGAACAGGGCACCCCTCGACCGCTTCTCACACTGGTACCCGCCCTTCCCGTCGGCCGCGGCACCGACGGTTCCCGTCGTGGAGCCCGAACCCGAACAGCTGCCCCCTCCCCCCGCACCGACATGGCTGACGCCGGGCGACGAACCCGATCCCACCCCGCCCGTCCGGGACGGTCGCGGCAAGCGGAAACTCGCGGTCTCCGGAGCCGCCGCCGCGGTGGTCGCCGTCGTCGTCGGTGTGGTCGCCGTGTTCACCTCGACTTCCGGTGACGCGAGCGGAAACCCGGTCGCCGCAGGTTGGTGCGCCGCATCCCGCGACGGTGCGACGGTCGTCGGCAACGGTCCCGGCGGGACCACCGACGGCGTCGCCGCGATCCTGGCCTTCGACCACGCCTACTACGTCGAACGAAGCGGCGCGAAGGCCCGCGAGGTGGTCGCCCCCGACGCGCCCCTGGGGTCCGCCGAGACCATCCAGGGCGGCATCGACTCGCTGCTGCCCGAAGGCACCGAGCACTGCCTCGCCATCACCGAAACCGAACCCGGCCACTACGCGGTGACGCTGTCGGAACTGCGACCGGACGGGTCGACGAAACGGTACGAGCAGGTCGTCACCACCGCGGACCGCGACGGTCGCACGTACATCACATCCATTGGAGACGCGAAGTGACCGACCAACTGCAGCAAGCACTTCCGGTGTCGACCCTGGTTCTCGGGGCGTGCGGAGGAGCAGGTGCCACCACGACGGCGCTGGGGCTCGCCAACACCGAGGCGGCACGCGGCGGCGCCGTCGTCGCCGTCGATGCGACCCCCGCGGGCGGCGATGTCGCCGAACGCGGGGCCGACGCCGTGCTGTCCGTGAGCGGCCTCGAGCAGCTGGTGGCGTCCGCGGTCGCAAGCCCCGTCGCGGACGACGTGTTCGACGGATATTGCTCCCGCACCAGCGCCGGGACCCGCATCCTGAACCGCATCGGGAACCAGACCGCGTCGGACCGTGAATTCCACACTCTCACAAGCTCACTGCGCGCCCGCCAGGTCAGCGCCGTCCACGACCTCGGCCACCGGCTGCGTGCCGCGTACCTCGCGCCGCTGCTGACCACACCCACCCCCATCGTCCTCGTCGTCCCGTGCCGCGCCGACGCGTTCAACCGCCTCCGCTCCGCACTGCAGTCGATCGGTGACACCCTCGGCGAACCCGGACTGGCCCGCACCGTCGTCACCGTCTCGAACCAGGACGCCACCGGCTGGCAGGTGGACCTCGACCTCCTCCGCGAATACCTGGGCGGACAGGTGTGGGGCGTCCAAACCATCCCTTACGACGAACACCTCGGCATGGGAATCGTCATCGAACACGCCAAGCTCGCACCCGAAACCCGGGCGGCGTACCAACGCCTCGCCGCCGCCGCATCGGCCGTCGCCGAAGGTCGTGCGGAACGGGTCTGAGCCCGGCACGTCCAGTACCCTTCCGGGCCGGGAGGACATTCGACAACAAGGAGCTGTTAGTTGAGGTACCTCAGACTGTCAGCCGACTACATGAATCCATCGTTGATCGACCAAATAGGTGGATCAATTAGCCCCTCAGAACTGAATCTGTCGGCGGAATTACAGAGCGTGATTGCTGAGTGGAATTGCGCCTACCAGCCGATTATTCCGTTGGACATGACGGAACGGTCAGACGACGAATGGAGATCCACCATCCACAGATTGGATACTCGGGGCCTCTATCTCGCGCAAATGATCGCCGATGAATTGGCCGATGAAGCGAAGGTCGAATACTACAGCGAAGGCCTGCTGGGATGAAATTCAGCGACACACTGGTATCGACGATATTCCGTTATTCGATCGGAATCGAGGAAGACTCCGGCCAGCACTACCTGTCGTTCCCCGTGAGCAATGGCATGGTGGACTATGAAGAGCATTACAAGATCGATGTCGAGAGCTACCACCAGTTTCTGTCGGACACCGCGTCTGCGGTCGCATTTGCAGACGAATGTCGGGACCGGAAGAGGGATGACTTACTCATACTGAAGCCCGGAAGGTTTCGGGGAATCCCGAGTTGAAGACAAACATGGTCGCCCTGATGCCCAGCGAGGTCCACACTAGAGAGGAATTCATCGAGTTCATTCGCAATACCGCAGCGGAAGTGGCGGATAAACCGGAGAACTTCGAGAATCTCAGGACCCATGACTACCTCTTCGCAGCAGCGGCGTGGACTGTGGATATGGACGGCTACTTCGGAAATTTGGGTCTGCCCATGCCGACAAATCAGAACTGGAACTTCATCGCCACAATTCTCGCCGCGGCGCTTCACTACGAATAGGATGGAATCCAAGGACTCAATGGATAACAAATGAACGACGAGATCATCGACGAATTCCTGAAGGTCGAATGCGACAGCGCGACGCGCAATCTGCTCCTCGGAATTATCGACGATAGTCCACTAAATTCCACCCGCACAGTGACACTGAATGCGTTCAATGTCCTTATCGATACACATCAGAAAGTAGTCGTTATTGAAGACGAACTCGATGCCGAAAAATCGACCGAACTGCCGCTGGCCCGGATGCGTGCAATTCTCACATCTGCGCACTGATTGGCTACTTGCAGCAGCAATTGCGTGAGCGGATGACTATTCGATGTGCGGATGTGTCAAGATCACCTTTCGTGCACAGCCAATTCGAAATACCCACGTCGGATGAGTTAACAAATTTTCATCAGCTGACGTCCGAGCCATTGCCGGATGCGCCTGGCGGCTACGTCCTCCGTGCGGCAGCGAGTCGGGAAGATATCGAACTGGCCGTCGATCCGCTGGGCCGCTCCATCAGGCTGAGGCTTTCGGTCCTCTCACAGCTGGTCCTCGACGTCTTTCGCGAAGGAGCAACCACACTCCGATTCACCGAAACCGATGGTTCGCTGGTCGTTGCAATTGAATTCGAGGCGCACGGAATCGCCGGGACCTTGCACATCGACATCGGTAGCACAATCAGCGTCAGGGACTCACTCTTCCTTCGGTGAGGACACCGCAGCACGACATCCGCGCACGGATTTGCCACCTGCGCACGCAATTGCGTGGGCTTCTGACCAATCGGTGCGCGGATGTGCCCGGCGCACGCACAAACGGCGGCAAAAAACGCGCGCCTCACGCCTCCAGCAACCCCTTCAGCTTCTGGAGGTCGGCGGTGACGGCTGCGGCGTCCTGCGCGAATTCTTCGGCGCTCACGCCGTCGCGTCGGCGGATGGTGAAGAGGACTTCGCTGTGGTCGCCGTCGGGGATGACGCGCACGGGGTTGTAGACGATGTCGCCGCTGGGGAGGGTGACGTCGTGGTCGAGGATGCCGTAGTCGTTGGCGGGTGCGAAGGTCACCGCGACCTGGCCCATCGGGGAGTCGGCGAGCCAGCGGTCGCCGTCGCGGGTGATGGTGCTGCTGAGGCCGGCAGCCCAGGCGGGGAGGTTGGCGGGGTCGCTCGCGTAGGCGTACACGTCGGCGGCAGTCCGGGCGATGAACACACTGACATGGGTTGATTCGGTGGTCATGGCTCCCAGCATGGCCGCTGCACGACCCGGGTGATTGAAGAAATCGGACCCGCGTGGCGCCAGATGTCCGAAACCTTCAATGCGGGTCCGTCCCAGATCGTTAGCGTTCTGGACATGACCGCAACATTCAGTGCCATCGAACTGGTCGTCCGCGACCTGCCCGCGTCGCTCGCGTTCTACCGGCGGCTCGGACTCGACATTCCGGCCGACGCCGATCAGGCGCCGCACGTCGAATTCGAACTTCCAGGTGGGGTTCGCCTGCTGTGGGACACGATCGAGACCATCCGCTCGTTCACTCCCGACTGGACCGAACCTGCCGGAGGGCATCGCATCGCGCTCGCCTTCGACTGCGGGACCGCTGCCGGCGTCGACAGCCTCTTCGACGAGATCACGGGCGACGGCTACAACGGCAAGAAGAAGCCGTGGGACGCACCGTGGGGGCAGCGCTACGCCACCGTCGACGACCCCGACGGCAACTCCGTCGATCTCTTCGCCGCGCTCACGCCGTGACCAGCTGACCGAAGGTGCGGCCCGTCAAGTCCTGGGCCTCCCGGATCAGGTGGGCCTGGTCGGCGAACCCGGCCATGCCGGCTGCCTGCGCAGCGGGAACGGCCGACCCCGCCAGCCCGACCGCCGACTGCAACCGCAGGATCCGGGCCAGCATCTTCGGCCCGTAACCGAACTGCCGTCGGCACAAACGGTGCAGTTGGCGCTCGCCGACACCGATCCCGTCCGCGACGTCGCGGACGGACGCCTGCTGCTCCAGAAGTCGCACCACCGCGGGGATTCTGCCGTCCGGCGGCAGCCCGAGGAGCCTGCGTGACCGCGCGAACTCCTCGAGCGCCCGGCCGGGGTCGGCGGCGTCGGCGATCCTGCCGAGGAATTCTGCGGTGACGCGGTCGCTCAGCACGTCCGCGAGCGGCACCCGCTGATTGATCAACTCCTCGGCCGGGGTTCCGAGGAGGTCGGGCAGAGTGCCCGGGGAACAACGCAATCCGACGTAGCGGTCGCCCTCCCGGCTGCGAGTGAGATACGGGCGGGAATCGGGGCCGGCCACGACGACGTCGCCGTTCATCCAGATGAGGTCCATGCAGCCGTCGGGCAGGATCGCGGCTTCACCGCCGGCCGCGGTCTTCTGCCACACGACGGCGCCGGGGAACACCGACCGCCGCTCCGTGTACATGACCCCATGCTAGGCAGCCACTACGACACTCTGCAGGGATGCGAGGTCAGGTTTTCGGCTCGCCGACGTGCAGATCGGGCTCCCAGTCGTAGACGACGGCGGTGCGCAGCAGGATGTCCTGCAGGGACCGGCGCCTGCCGTCGACCGCCGCCCACAGCAACCCGAACCCGAACATCACGCACAGCAACGCCCGGAGAAGGGCGCGGAGCCAGCCGATCAGTTCACCGTTGCGGCTGACCACCCGCAGCCCCATGGTCACGGCGCCGACGGTGCGGCCGCTCACGGCCCAGCACGCCGTCAGGTACAGCACCGACACGCCGATGAACATGCTGACGGAGAGCAGCGCACTGGCGTCGGGAAACGTGAACTCCTGCGGGGAGAACAGCAGCCGCACGAACAGTGCGCCCACGTAGATGCCGCCCATCACGGCCATGACGATCGCCAGATCGATGCTGCTGGCCAGACCCCGGGTGACGATCCCGGCCGCACGATGCGCGGGCGCGCTCATGCATCGTCCGGTTCGTGCCCGCGCCCGAACAACTTGCCCACGAACCCGGCGACGGCGTCGTCGGCCTGCATGCCCTGGGTGCGCACCCCGCGGACCGCCTCGTTCGACATCGAGTCGGTCGATTCACGGATGATGCGCGGGAGGTCGACGCCCTCGATCACGGTGTCGGCGAGCACCACCAGGTCGACCCGTCCGATGACGGAATCCACGTCGACGCGGTCGACGATCGCATCCACGTCGATCCGCGCGGCGACGGCGTCGATGTCCACGCGATCGAGGATCAGCGGAATGTCGACCCGGGCGGCGATCGCGTCCACGTCCACCCGGTCGATGATCCGCTGGATGTCGATGCCCTCGGCGACGACGTCGAGGTCGACGTGATCACGCACGATCGCGGTGAGGTCCACCTCCTGAAGAGCGACCTGCACGACCTTCCGCAGCACCGCGTGCAGCACCCGATCCGCAAGTTCGTCGGCGCCGCGAAGTGTCTCGGTGCCACGTTCCTCGAGGGTGACGAGTACCGGGTCGACTCCCGGCAGGCGTCGCGCCGTGTCGATCCCGAATCCGATCACGCGCTGCAACGCACCGGCTGCGGTCGCGGCGGCGCCGGCCGCGAGGCGCAGCGGATCGGGGGCTCTCCTGCCGTCCATATTCGCTATCCAAGCCGGTCGACGCCGGGGCCGCACGGGTTCTCGCGAACTGGGTCACCCGCGAGGAGCGCCGGGGCCGTGCACGATTCGCGGGGCAGGCTTTCCGGTCGCCCGCTGAGGGGCCCAGCCGGCGAGTTCGGTGAGCATCTCGGCGACCCGATCCGAACACCGTGCGGGATCCGGGGCCGGTCCCAACCCGAGTGCCTCGACCACCAGAACGTTTCCCTGCGAGAGTCCGTGGACTCCGAGCGACCACCCGAAGTGGCGGTTCCAGGCCAGGACGGCCTTCCGGCCACGGTAATAGGGGATCTCGCTGGAAAGGGTCACGACCACGTCGAACGCCGGGGTGAACCACCAGTCGACCGACAGGGCGTCCACCATCGTCGCGACGGAACCGACGTACTCACCGACATTCGCCGAGCTGGTGGCCCGGACCTGGCTGATGCTCATCTACAACCCACTCTCGACGTTCGCAGTAACCGAGCGGAAGAAGCCGGACGGCAGGTTCACACTCGAGTCATTCGTCACGAACCGCCGAGGGGACGGGTTCCGGTCCGGAAGGGCCGGAGGTTCGCGACGAGGCTTCCACTTCATCGTCGGGCCGCGCGGGCTGCCGAGGTAGGCACCCTGGGGTGGGGATGACACCACCCAGACCCGAAGAAGCACGTGGTGAGAGGTCGGCGTCTCGACGGGTGCGTACATGACCTGCGGACTGCCGGAGGGGATCGTCACGTACGTCAGCGTCGGCTGCGATCCGATCCGCGCCCAGTAGGCACTGATACCGCCGACGAAACGAGGCCACGAACTCCGTAGAGTTCGTGGCCTCGTTGTCGCGATTCCGAAGAATCGCCTGTGGTGGGCGAAGGGGGACTTGAACCCCCACGTCCCGAAGGACACTGGCACCTGAAGCCAGCGCGTCTGCCATTCCGCCACTCGCCCGAGCGACCCGGAAACATTAACACGAGGTCGCCAAAAATCACGATTCGTACAGGTCAGGCCCCGAAACGGCGACAAAAACACCCGTCCAGGCAAAGACCGATATCATGCAAGGGCGTGGACCCGTGTCTTGGCTCGAGGCAATGACAGTACCGTGGGATACGCGTACGGCAGCGGCGCGACACGGACGTGTCTCGTCACAGCCACCGCGCACGAGGACAGAAGGCCCGACCGACAGGCACCGTGAGGAGGTTCCGATGGGGATAGTTCAACGTTTCGAGCGGAAGCTCCAGGGAGCCGTTGGCGACGCGTTCGCCCGGGTCTTCGGCGGCGGCGTGGTGCCGCAGGAGGTGGAGGCCGCGCTTCAGCAGGAGGCCTCCGACCGGATCCAGCAACTGGACGGTGGGCATCTGCTCGCGCCGAACAGCTATGTCATCGCCATCAACAACTCGGACCACGAAGAACTTGCCGCCGACCGCGAGTTGACGGTCAAGGCCTTCGCCCGACACCTCGAAGACTTCATTCGCGACCAGGGCTGGCAGACGTATGGTCCCATTCATGTCGCGTTCGAACCGTCGCCTTCACTGCACACCGGGCAGTTCCGCACCCGGGGTTCGGTGGATCCGGACGCAGGCCGCCAGGGTGCGGCCACGCCGGGGCGACCCGAACCGCCACGCGGTCCCGCACCGCGACCACAGGCACCGTTTGTACCCGTCACGTCGAATCCAGGAGCTGGCCCCATGACGCAGAACTCAGGCTACGACCCCAGCCGCGAACCAGCGGGCAACCGCAATCCCGACCAGCAGTACGCGCGCAACGGTCATGCCCATGCAGGTCAGGACCAGCGGTACCCGCAGGGCTACCAGAACGGTTACGACCGCGGCGGCTACCAGCAGGGCGGCTACGACCAGCAGCAGTACCCCGACGACCAGCGCGGCGCGTACCCCCAGGATCAGGCCTACGGTCAGGCGTACGACCAGGGCGCGCAGGCTCCCGGCTACGAGCAGCCCGCGGACGCCGGCTACGACTACCAGCAGGGCGGCTACCAGCAGGACTACCAGGGCGGCTACGACCAGCAGGCTCCCGCGCGCCACCCGGACGGTTCCTACGCCGACGCCGGCTACCAGCAGGCGCAGGGCTACGACCAGGGTTACGACCGCGGCGGCTACCAGCAGGGCGGCTACGACCAGCAGCAGTACGACCAGCAGGGCTACGCCGACTACGACCAGGGCGGCTACGGCCAGCAGGCCTACGCACCGGACGGGCACACGTTCACGGCGACTCTGCAGCTCGAGGACGGCAGCGGACGCCACTTCCAGCTGCGCGAGGGCAACAACATCATCGGCCGCGGCCAGGAGGCGCAGTTCCGCCTGCCCGACACCGGTGTGTCGCGCCGCCACATCGACATTCGCTGGGACGGTCAGGTCGCGATGCTGTCCGACCTGGGTTCCACCAACGGCACCACCGTCAACGGTGCGCCGGTGCAGGACTGGCAGCTGGCCGACGGAGACATCATCCGGGCCGGTCATTCGGAGATCCTGGTCCGAATCCTCTGAGGCCCCACCGAGTTGGGACCCCGAGGACACAGCGCCGATACCCGAACCCGAACTCCCTCGCCGAGACACAACCGAGACGGCTTCGATACTGGACCGACATCGCGTCGGAGCCCGTGTCGGACGTAACACGGTGGGGACTCCGTATCGTTGTGGGCTGTCCGTATCCTGATCGCAGGGTGCGGGTTGCCCCTATGATGCTGCGAGAAAAAGACGCCGGAATCTCGACTGTTCCGGCCACAGAAGGAGGTGGACTGCCGTGCAAGGTTTGATTCTGCAACTCACACGAGCAGGTTTCCTGCTTCTGCTGTGGCTGTTCGTCTGGACCGTCCTGCGGGCGTTGCGAGGCGACATCTACGCCGGCTCCGGCGTACGTGTGCCGCCCCGATATTCGCGCAGCGGCAATGTTCTGCCGTCGCTGGGCAAGACGAAGACGGCCAAGTATCTGGTGGTGACGCAGGGCGGCCTCGCCGGCACGCGCATCACGCTCAGCACCCAGCCCGTCCTCATCGGCCGGGCCGACGACTCCACGCTCGTCCTCACCGACGACTACGCGTCCACCCGCCACGCTCGGCTCTCCCCGCGGGGCGCCGACTGGTACGTCGAAGACCTCGGCTCGACCAACGGCACGTATCTGGACCGCGCCAAGGTCACCACATCTGTCCGCGTGCCGCTCGGTACCCCCGTACGGGTCGGCAAAACGGTAATCGAGTTGCGCCCGTGACCCTCGTACTCCGCTATGCCGCCCGCAGCGATCGTGGCCTCGTCCGTTCCAACAACGAAGATTCGGTGTACGCCGGGGCCCGCCTGCTGGCGCTCGCGGACGGCATGGGCGGTCACGCGGCCGGTGAGGTCGCGTCGCAGTTGATGATCGCGGCCCTCGCGCATCTCGACGACGACGAGCCCGGCGAGGACCTGCTCGGCAAGCTGGAGGCCGCCACCCGCGAGGGCAACGACACCATCGCCGATCACGTCGAGGAAGACCCGGAACTCGACGGCATGGGCACCACGCTCACCGCAATCCTGTTCTCCGGCAACAAGCTCGGGCTGGTCCACATCGGTGACTCCCGCGCCTACCTGCTCCGCGACGACTCCCTCGCACAGATCACCCGCGACGACACGTTCGTGCAGTCGCTGGTCGACGAGGGCCGGATCACCGCCGAGCAGGCGCACACCCACCCGCAGCGCTCGCTCATCATGCGCGCCCTCACCGGAAACGAGATCGAACCGACGCTGACGGTCCGCGAGGCCCGCGCCGGCGACCGTTATCTGCTGTGCTCCGACGGACTGTCGGACGTGGTCAGCGACGAAACCATCGAAAACACGATGCGGGAGGGCTCACAGGACGAGTGCGCCGACCGGCTCATCGAACTGGCGCTGCGCAGCGGCGGCCCGGACAACGTGACGGTCGTCGTCGCCGACGTCATCGACCTCGATTACGGGCAGAGTCATCCCATCGTGGCCGGTGCCGCGTCCGCCGACGACGAAGAGGACACGCCGCCGCCCAACACGGCTGCGGGACGTGCCGCGGCGATGCGCCCGCCGCGTGCCACCCCGAAGCGGGTGGTCCCGCAGGTCGAGGAACCGCCGACGAAGAAGAAGCGTCACCGCATGTGGTGGGCTGCACTCGCGCTCGGTCTGATCGTCGTGGTCGCCGTCGCTGCCTTCGTGGGGCGGGCTCTGGTCCGCAACAACTACTACGTCGGCGCCGACGGCGAACGCGTCACCGTGCTGCGTGGAGTTCCCGGTTCGGTGCTCGGATACTCGCTGCAGGAGGCGAATCTCGTCGGCTGTGTCAGCGATTCCGGCGACCTGACGTTGATGTCGCCGACCGAATCGCCGAACGGGTGCACCATCCTCGAGGTCGACGACCTCCAGCCGTCCGCCCGTGAGCAGGTGCGTGCCGGGCTGCCCTCGGGCAAGCTCGACGACGTCCGCAACCAGATGACACGGCTCGCGCAGAACGATCTGCTTCCGGTGTGCGAGTCGGAGACGGCCACCACCACGACGACCACCCCGGCGCCGAGTCCCGCTCCGACGCCGGCACCCGCGCCCGTCCCGGAGACCACGCCGCCGCCCGCTCCCGCACCCGCTCCGCCGGCAGCGTTGCCGGCACCGGAGACGCCTGCACCCCAGACCCCGACCGCCACCCCGGCGCCGACCGTGACCCAGGTTCCCGGTCAGAACTGCAGGACGGCTAGCTGATGTCGGTCGCAAGTGCATCACCGGGGGCGCAGTTTCCCAGTCCACCCGGCGGGTTCGCGCCAGCCCCCGTCCAGTCGACGCGCCGGGGCACCGAGCTGATCCTGATCGGTTTCGCGATCCTGATCACGACGATCTCGCTGGTGCTGGTGGAGGCCAGCCAGGAACAGAGCATCACCTGGGACCTCGCCAAGTACGCCGCCACCTACTCGGCGCTGTTCCTGATCGCGCATCTCGCGGTGCGCCGGTTCGCGCCGTACGCCGACCCCCTGATCCTGCCGATCGTCGCGCTGCTCAACGGCCTCGGCCTGGTGCTGATCCACCGGCTCGACCTCGCCGACGCACAGTCCGCCGCCTACTTCGGGCTGCCCGTCCCGTCGCCGGACGCCAACCAGCAGGTGCTGTGGACGACGCTGGCCATCGCCGGTTTCGTGGCCGTGCTGGTGCTGCTCAAGGACTACCGCCTGCTCGCCCGCTACAGCTACACCCTCGGACTCGCGGGACTGGTTTTCCTCGCCATCCCGGCGATCCTGCCGTCGAGCTTCTCCGAGGTGAACGGCGCGAAGATCTGGATCCGTCTCCCCGGCTTCAGCATTCAGCCCGGCGAGTTCGCGAAGATCCTCCTGATCATCTTCTTCGCGTCCGTCCTCGTCGCGAAGCGCGACCTGTTCACCACCGCGGGCAAGCACGTGTTCGGTATCGACCTTCCCCGTGCCCGCGACCTCGGGCCCATCCTCGTCGCGTGGATGGTGTCGGTGGGGGTGCTGGTGCTGGAGAAGGACCTCGGCACGTCGCTGCTGCTGTTCAGCACCGTGCTCGTGATGCTCTACATCGCCACCGAACGCGTCGGATGGCTGCTGATCGGCGTCGGGCTGCTCGGCATCGGTTTCTTCTTCGCGTACCAGCTGTTCGGTCACGTCCGGGTCCGGGTCAGCACCTGGCTCGACCCGCTGGGCGACTACAACAACACCGGCTACCAGATCTCGCAGTCGCTGTTCGGGCTCGCGACCGGCGGCGTCGCGGGGACAGGGCTCGGCAGCGGCAGACCCGCCCAGGTGCCGTTCGCGAAGACCGACTTCATCGTCGCGACGATCGGTGAGGAACTCGGACTCATCGGTCTCGCCGCCGTCCTGATGCTGTTCCTGATCCTCGTCATCCGCGGTCTGCGCACCGCGCTCGCCGTCCGCGACAGCTTCGGCAAGCTGCTCGCCGCCGGTCTGTCGTTCACGATCGCAGTGCAGGTGTTCGTGGTGGTCGGCGGCGTCACCAAGCTGATCCCCCTCACCGGTCTGACCACGCCGTTCATGTCGTACGGTGGGTCGTCCCTGCTCGCGAACTACCTCCTCCTCGCGATCCTCATCAAGATCTCCGACGCCGCCCGTGAGCCGGCCGTCCCGAAGAAGAAGGGGCCCGCACCCATCGCCGACGCCCCGACGGAGATGGTGCCGCGCTCATGAACACACCTCTGCGTCGTGTCGCGATCGCCGTCATGGTGATGGTGGTCGCGCTCCTCGCCAACGCCACCTACGTCCAGGTCATCAAGGCGGACAACCTGCGGGCCGATCCGCGGAACTCGCGCGTGCTGCTCGACGAGTACTCGCGTCAGCGCGGCCAGATCTCGGCGGCCGGGCAGGTGCTCGCGGCGTCCGTGCCGACCGACGACCGCTACAAGTACCTGCGCACGTACCCGCCGAACCCGGCGGCGCCGTCGAGCCCGCTGGCCAACGCACCGGTCACCGGTTTCTACTCGATGCAGTACGGCAGCACCGGACTCGAGCGGTCGGAGGACCCGGTCCTCAACGGTTCCGACAACCGGCTGTTCGGGCGTCGCTTCTTCGACCTCGTGTCCGGACGCGACCCGCGCGGCGGCAACGTGGTGACCACCATCAACCCGGTCATGCAGCAGGTGGCGTACGACCAGCTGACGGCGAAGGGCTACACCGGTTCGGTCGTGGCGATCGAGCCGAGCACCGGACGCATCCTCACGATGGTGAGCACCCCGAGCTACGACCCCAACTCGCTCGCCAGCCACGACGGCACCGAGACCACGCAGGCGTGGGAAGCGCTGAACGCCGACCCGGAGAAGCCGCTGATCAACCGCGCGGTGTCGCAGACGTACCCGCCCGGTTCCACGTTCAAAGTGGTGGTCACCGCCGCGGCGCTCGCCGCCGGAACCACCCCCGACACCCAGCTGACCGCGGCCCCGCAGATCACCCTTCCCGGCACGTCGACGACGCTCGAGAACTACAACGGCTCCACGTGCGGCGGCGCACCCACCGCGTCGCTGCGGGAGGCGTTCGCGCGGTCCTGCAACACGGCGTTCGTCGAACTCGGCGTCAAGACCGGAGCCGACGCCGTCGGCGACCAGGCCAGTGCACTCGGCATCGGCGGGCAGATGCCCGGCGTCCCGTTCCCCGTCGCCGACAGCACCATCGGGTCGATCCCCGACGACGCCGCGCTCGGCCAGAGCAGCATCGGCCAGCGTGACGTGGCGCTCACCCCGCTGCAGAACGCGATGATCGCGGCTACCGTCGCCAACGGTGGAGTGCGCATGCAACCCCAGCTGGTGTCGGAACTGCAGAGCCCGGACCTGTCCAACCTCGCGACCACCAACCCGGTGTCCGAAGGCCAGGCGATGTCGTCTCAGGTGGCGGCTACCCTGACCGATCTGATGATCGGCTCCGAGAACAACACCAGCGGCGAGGGCAAGATCCCGGGCGTGCAGATCGCGTCCAAGACGGGCACCGCCGAGCACGGAACCGACCCACGGAACACCCCGCCCCACGCCTGGTACATCGGATTCGCACCCGCCCAGAACCCGACCGTGGCCATCGCGGTCATCGTCGAGGACGGCGGAGATCGTGCACTGGCCGCAACCGGCGGCTCGGTGGCTGCACCTATCGGCCGTGCCGTCATCGCAGCCGGACTACAAGGGGGCTGATTGTGGCACTGAACAACGGCGCGCTGATCGCCAATCGATACCGCCTGATCCGGCTCATCGCCACGGGCGGAATGGGACAGGTCTGGGAAGCGACCGACAACCGGCTCAACCGTCGTGTCGCGGTGAAGGTGCTGAAGTCCGAGTTCTCGTCCGACCCGGAGTTCGTCGAACGGTTCCGCTTCGAGGCGCGCACCACCGCGCAGCTGAACCATTCCGGCATCGCCGGGATCTACGACTACGGCGAGGTCCGCGACGCCACCGGCGACTCCACCGCCTACCTGGTGATGGAACTCGTCAACGGTGAGCCGCTGAACGCCGTCCTCGCGCGGGTGGGCCGTCTCGCGGTGCCGCACGCACTGGACATGCTCGAGCAGACCGGGCGGGCGCTGCAGGTGGCGCACGACGCCGGAGTCGTGCACCGCGACGTGAAGCCGGGCAACATTCTGATCACCCCCACCGGTCAGGTGAAGATCACCGACTTCGGCATCGCCAAGGCCGTGGAGAACTCGCCGGTGACGCGCACCGGCATGGTGATGGGCACCGCCCAGTACATCGCGCCCGAGCAGGCGCTCGGCCAGGACGCCACCGCGGCCAGCGACGTGTACTCTCTCGGCATCGTCGGCTACGAGGCGCTGTCGGGACGGCGCCCGTTCATCGGCGACGGCGCCATCACGGTGGCGATGAAGCACGTGCAGGAAGCGCCGGCACCGTTGCCGAACGACCTGCCACCGAACATCCGCGAGCTCATCGACATCACGATCGCGAAGGATCCGAGCACCCGCTACGCCAGTGGCGGAGAGTTCGCCGACGCGGTCGCGGCGGTCCGGGCGGGCAGGCGGCCTCCGCCGCCGGGCGTGTCGGGTACCGGGGCGGGGCGGGTGCTGCCCCCGCCGATGACCGGTGCAACCCAGATGATGCCGCCCTCACAGACCGCGTACGCGGGTCCGGTCACCGGGCAGGTGCCGCCGGACGACCCGAACGGTGACGGCAAGAAGGGCGGGTTGACCAGCGGCCAGAAGGCCATTGCCTGGGGTGCAGGTGGTTTGATCCTGCTGGCGGCGATCATCGCGCTCGCACTCGTCCTGTTCGACGGTGGTGACACGAAGGAACCGACGTCGCCGGCGGTGACCTCGTCGCTGCGGACGATCACGACGACACCGCGGCCGACGACCACGACGACGACCGAGGAAGAGACGACCACCACCGAGCCGCCGTACACGACGACCACCACCACCGAGCCGCCGTACACGACGACCACCACCACAGCACCCACCACCACGACGACAGAGCCGACGACGACTACCACCACGACCACCACCGCACCCACGACGACGACCACGACGACCACGTCGGAGGAGTCAACTACTCCGACCCCACAAGGACAGCCATGACGACACCGCGCAACCTCTCCTCACGCTACGAGCTGGGTGAGATTCTCGGCTTCGGTGGCATGTCCGAGGTCCACCTCGCCCGGGACGTCCGGCTCAGCCGCGATGTCGCGATCAAGGTCCTGCGTGCCGACCTGGCCCGCGACCCCACGTTCTACCTGCGGTTCCGCCGCGAGGCGCAGAACGCGGCGGCGCTGAACCATCCGGCGATCGTGGCCGTCTACGACACCGGCGAAGCGGAAACCGAAGCGGGACCGCTGCCGTACATCGTGATGGAGTACGTCGACGGCGACACGTTGCGCGACATCGTGCGCGGCGAGGGCCCGATGGCGCCGCGCCGGGCGATGGAAGTCATCTCGGACGTGTGCGCGGCGCTCGACTTCAGCCACCGCAACGGCATCGTGCACCGCGACGTGAAGCCCGCCAACGTGATGATCAACCGTGCGGGTGCGGTGAAGGTGATGGACTTCGGCATCGCGCGGGCGATCTCCGACGCGTCCAGCCCCATGACGCAGACGGCCGCCGTCATCGGCACCGCCCAGTACCTGTCGCCCGAGCAGGCCCGCGGCGAGCAGGTCGACGCCCGATCCGACGTGTACTCGCTCGGGTGTGTGCTGTTCGAGATCCTCACCGGCGAACCCCCCTTCAAGGGTGACTCCCCGGTCGCGGTCGCGTACCAGCATGTGCGGGAGGACCCGCAGACGCCGTCCGTGGTCAACCCGGACATTCCGCGTGAGCTCGACTCGGTGATCCTCAAGGCGATGAGCAAGAACCCCGCCAACCGCTACCAGACCGCCGCAGACATGCGCAGCGACCTGGTCCGGGTTCTCGGCGGGCAGCGCCCCAGCGCGCCGATGGTCATGAGCGACGAGGACCGCACCACGATCCTCGGTGCCGTCGACTCCGGCGCCGGGAACTACCGCCGCCAGCAGACCAACACGCAGACCGCGGCGTCGAAGACGGACGGCGGCGAACCCGACAAGAAGAAGAACCCGATGCGGCTGGCGCTGATGGCGCTGGGCGCCCTCGTCGTCGTCGGCATCGTCGGCGCGTTCCTGTGGTCCGTGGGCCCGGGTTCGAAGGCTGATCAGGTGACCATGCCGGACGTCACGAACCAGGCCGCGGACGACGCCGAGACGACGCTGCAGAACCTCGGTTTCCGCGTCTCCCGGCAGCAGAAACCCGACGCCGTCGTGGCGACCGGCAACGTCATCACCACCCGGCCCGTCGGTGGTGTGCAGGTGGACGAGGGCAGCACGATCACCCTCGAGGTGTCGTCGGGCCCCGAACAGGTGAAGGTCCCGCGGCTCGCGGGCCTGACGCAGCAGGAAGCCCAGCAGGAACTGAATGCGGTCGGTCTGCGGCTCGACACCGCCGTCGCCCGCGCCCCGTCCGACCCTTCCGACGTCGACAAGGTGATCCAGCAGGACCCGTCCTCCGGGGCGAGCATCTCCCTCGACTCCGAGGTCGCCATCACGCTGGGTACCGGACCTGAGCAGATCCGAATCCCCGACGTCACCGGCCAGAAGGTCGAGGTCGCGCAGGCGAACATCGAGGGCGCCGGTTTCAAGGCGCAGATCCAGAACATCGACTCCGGTGCGCCGAAGGGCGAGGTCGTCTCCACCGATCCCGTCGGCGGTTCCACTGCCGCCAAGGGCGACACCATCCAGATCCGGGTGTCGAACGGCAACAACATCGAGATGCCCGACCTGACGGGCAAGACGGTGTCGCAGGCGCTCGCGGCGCTGCGCAGCGCCGGCTGGAGTGGGTCGTCGGCTTCGGTGAATCAGACGCAGACGTCCACACTGGACCCGGAGATGGTCGGCAAGATCATCAGCCAGGAACAGCCGCCGGGATCGGAGATCACCAAGAACGGTGTCGTCTCGGTCGGTGTCGGCGCGCTCGGCATCCCGCGGTAGGCGCTCCGCGCCCGTGCGCCTTTCTGGTTGCTCCAGCTACCGGAAAGGCGCACGGGGGCTATGCCCCTAGAGCTTGCGCGACCTCGGCTTCGAGCGTGGCGACGAGGGATTCCTTCGGGGCGTCACCGCAGACGGTGAGCCAGTTGGCAAGCATGCGGTGCCCGCCCTCGGTGAGTACGGACTCCGGATGGAACTGGACGCCGTGGATCGGCAGTTCCCGATGCCGCATCGCCATGACGATGCCGCTGTCGGTGTGAGCGGTGACCTCGAGTTCGTCCGGGATGGTGTCTTCCAGGACGGTCAGCGAGTGGTAGCGCGTGGCGGTGAACGGGTCGGGCAGACCCGCGAGAACGCCCTTGCCGGTGTGGTGGACGACGCTGGTCTTGCCGTGCAGGAGTTCGGGGGCCCTGTCGACGGTCGCGCCGAACGCGGCGCCGATCGCCTGGTGTCCGAGGCACACGCCGAGGAGCGGCGTGCCTGCCGCGGCGCAGGCCGTGACCAGGTCCATCGTCGCCCCTGCGCGCTGCGGTGTGCCGGGGCCGGGGCTCAGGAGGATGCCGTCGAACTCGGCCGCTGCGGCCGCGATCGCGTCGGGCCCGGTGAGGTTCGGATCGTCGTTGCGCCAGACCACGGCCCGGGTTCCCAGCTGTCCGAGGTACTGGACCAGGTTGAACACGAAGCTGTCGTAGTTGTCGACGACGAGAATCCTCATGGGAGCAGGGTATTCTGCCCGCCCCGACCCTCGCACGGCCGGGGACGGTTCAGCGTCGGTTCGGATCAGTGGCCCGCGTACCCGGGCACGGACAGTTGGCCGGACGCGGCCTCCGAATAGCCGAGGCCGAACCGCGTCGCGTACTGCTTGAACACGCGGATTCCGGGTTCGTTGGCGAGTGCCGCCTCCAGTCGCGCCGGATCCCCGATCGCCGACATCACATAGGGCGGGCTGTACGTGCGGCCGTGCAGCAGCAGGGTGTTGCCGATGCAGCGCGGCGCGGACGTGTTGACGATCCGCTGGTCCTGCATGCCGACCGCCTCGGCGCCGCCCACCCACAGCGCGTTCAGCACACTCTGGACGTCCTGCTGGTGAACGACGAGATCGTCCGGCGACGCGTCGACGGGGTATTTGCCGTCCGCGTCACGGGGGGCGTCGGTGAGGGTGACGGTGACGCCCGGACCGGTCATCGGTGTGAGCCCGGCGTCCGTGGCGAGCGCCTTGCTGTCGGCGAGGGCCTGCGCGACACCGCTGTCGGACGCCGCCGCGTCCTGCTGCAGCGACTCCACCTGGGCCGCCAGATCGTCGCGGGCCTCGGCCACCTGGTCGGTCTCGGACTGCGCGTTCCGCACGAGGTCGGACAACCGGGTGGAATCACCGGCCCGGATCTCGTTGCCGTGCGACACCTGGCGGGTGGTGGCCACCAGCAGACCGGCCACGAGACACACCACCAGCACCGCGATCCGCCAGAAGATCGACCTGGTCACCGGTGTTTCCGTCCCCTCGTCCTCGCCGCACGAATCGCGGCTACGTTAGCGTGTACACACGCAGGTATTTCCGAATCTACCTGCCCACATTCCCGTAGAGCCGCACGAACGAGGACGTCATGCCGAAGTCGAAGGTCCGAAAGAAGACCGATTACACGATCAACCCTGCGAGCCGCACCCCGGTGAAGGTGAAGGCCGGCCCCTCGAGCACCCTGTACGTCTCGGTGATGCTCGGGTTCATGCTGGTCGGCCTGGTGTGGCTTCTCGTCTACTACCTGGCCGCCGACCAGCTCGAGTGGATGAACAACCTCGGTGCCTACAACTTCCTCATCGGGTTCGGCTTCATGGTGGTCGGGCTGATCATGACGATGCGCTGGCGTTGACGATCACAATTACACGCATGTCATTCATCCCCAATGTGGACAACCCCTGTGGATAGCCGCAGGTCGAGTGCCGATGTCTGCTGACGAGGCACCGCTGGAGTGGTCGACGCCGCTCGGTGCGGTGATCGCTCTGGCCGTGGGCGGGCTCGCGTTGGGGGTCGCGGGACTTTCGGTGTCGATCGAGCCTGCGGGTCGTGTACTCGTGTGTGTCGCCGCCCTCGGGCTGCTGCTGACCGCTGCGTCCGCACTCCGGCAGCGCCCACGCCTGGCCGTCGACAAAGAAGGCGGCGGGATCGTGGTGCACCGGCTGACGGGCCGCCACGAGTACTCCCGCTCGCAGATCGACCGGGCGCGTCTGGTCCGGTACCCGCGGCTGGGCCGCCGGGTGCCGATGCTCGAGATCGACGTCCGCACCGAGGACGGCACCGAACGCCTCCTGATCTTCGGCCGCTGGGATCTCGGCACCACTCCGGAGGACGTGTTCGATGCCCTCGCGGTGCACCGTCTGGTGGGCCGGGGTCAGTAGCCGAAGCTCGCACGCAGCTGCAGGGTGCGGACCGCGATGACGGCCAGCGGCACCAGCACCACGACGCCGAGGCAGATCCAGCCGACGGTGACGGCCTTCTCCCGGTTGTTCCCGGCGCCCAGCAGCTGGGGCCCGTAGAGGATGGCCGCGGTGGCCGCGGCTCCGGCGACCAGGCCGCCGAGATGCCCCCACAGTGAGATGCCGGGGATGGTGATGCTGATGATCACGTTGATGGCGATCACCGAGATCACCGGCGCCGGGCTGCGCCGCAACCTCAGGAGGATGACGGCCTGCGCTCCCATCAGTCCGAAGACGGCGCCCGACGCGCCAGCGGTGACCGCGTGCAGCTGGAACAGCATCACCGCGGCGGAACCGCCGAGGATCGACGCGAAGTACACGAACGCGTAGCGGGCGCGGCCGAGGACCAGTTCGGTGTCGCGGCCGATGATCCACAGCGCGAACATGTTGACGGCCAGGTGGATGAGACCGAAGTGGAGGAATCCGCTGCCGACCACACGGACGAGCTGACCGTCCACGACAGCGGGTGGGAACAGCGCCCAGTCCGCGAAGAGCGTCGATCCCGCCTGGTTCTGCATGATGCTGCGGGACTGCGCCGCGGTGATCAGGAAGATGCCGACGTTCGCGGCCATCAGGATGTACGTCACCAGCGGCACCGCACGCTGCGTCGTCACGGCGCCCGCGACGTTGCGGACCGCACGGACGTCACGCTGCCCGGCGGCGACACAGTCGACGCACTGGTAGCCGACTGCGGCCTCGCGCAGGCATTCGGGACATGCGGGACGACCGCACCGATTGCACGACAGCGCAGTGGGACGATCGGGATGGCGGACGCACCGCGGCTGGGGCGGAGTGCCCTCGTTCGCGGCACCGCCCCAGCCGGGGTTGGTCATGTGCTGCGGTTCCCTACGCGATGGTGACGCTGTTGATCACGACCGGCTCGAGCGGACGGTCCGCGCGGTCGGTGGCCGTGGTCGAGATGGCGTCGACGACCTTCTTCGACTCCTCGTCGACGACCTCACCGAAGATGGTGTGGCGGCGGTTGAGGTGCGGCGTCGGGCCGGTGGTGATGAAGAACTGCGAACCGTTGGTTCCGGGGCCCGCGTTGGCCATGGCCAGGATGTAGGCGCGGTCGAACTGCAGTTCCGGGTGGAACTCGTCGCCGAACTTGTAGCCCGGGCCGCCGGCGCCGGTGCCGGTGGGGTCGCCGCCCTGGATCATGAATCCGTCGATGACGCGGTGGAAGACGGCGCCGTCGTAGAACGGTCCGGAGTTGGTGCCACCAGCGTTGGCGGTGCTGTAGTCCTTCGAACCGTCGGCCAGGCCGACGAAGTTCTCGACGGTCTTGGGCGCGTGGTTGCCGAACAGCGCGATCTTGATGTCGCCGCGGTTGGTGTGCAGCGTTGCGGTTGCGGTCTGATGAGGTGAAGTCACACCACCATGTTGCCATTGTGCGGTTCCGCGTGGTTCCGCCGCCGTGACTCGAGTACTTGGGATCGGTTCGTGCTGCCGGTTCTTGTGACAAAGTGGGGTCATGACACGAGCGACGGAGTCCCTCACGAATCTGCTTCCGACCGAACGCGCCGAGCACCTGCAGGAGCAGGTGTCCGAACGAGTCGAGACCGCGCTGGCCCACGTCGAGGATTCGGCTGTTCGGGTCAAGGAATCCGAGGCTGTCGATCAGGCCCTGCGCTGCGCGCGTTCGGCTGCGCTCGCCGCGGCCCGCGGCGCCGGACAGGTCAGTGTGTTCCTCGGCAAGCAGGGGGCGTCGCTGGCGAAGAAGGGCTATGAACGCGCCCGGACCGTACCGGTGAAAGAGGTCGCCCAGGACGTCGTTCGTCCCCTGACCTCGGCTGTCGCGCCGGTCGAGGAGAAGAAGTCACGGAAGGGCCGTCGCATCGCGATCGTCGTGCTGATCGGTGCCGCTGTCGCCGGGGGCGCGGTGTTCTTCAAGAGCCGCCGCCGGGAGCAGCCGCGGGTGGCGTCCGCTCCCCCGAACCTGCGCGACCTCGACAGCGCAGACGCGCAGGACGCCACGCCGCCGACGGCGACGAAGCCCCTCGCCGCCAACTGATCCGTCACTCCCGGCCGGCGCGGCGCGCACGCGCGCGGTGTCGCCGGGCGTACGGTCCTGTCTTCGTTTCACGGCTTGTACCACGGGTATCCCGCTGGCAGATGCGCACCAGCGCGAGGATCCGTTCCGAGGAGCAGACATGACCGCCACACGTATCGCCCACTGCATCGCCGTTGTCGCGTTTCCGCTCGCCGCCACCGCGGCCCTCCTGACGGCCGGGCCCGCCGGCGCCGACCCACCCCATCCCTTCGGCGGACCGGCCCTCACCATCGGATGCCCGAATCAGGGCAGTCTGATGTCGTTGACGGCGCTCACCGGGCAGTCCGGGCCGGAGGCGGTCCCGCCTATCGCCGACGGCGACATCCGCTTCGAGTCGCACCCCGCCGCGCCACCGATCCCGGCAGCCGCGCAGGTCACCGTCGCCTGGGTCAACACCGACAGCGGACGCTCGGGGATCGTGAACCTCGGCGGCGTCTACCCGTTCCTGTCCGCGACGGTGAACACCGGCGTCGGAAACGTGGTGGCCACGGCGTTCGGATCGATCAACTTCGGCAGCAGCCCGATCTGCCAGGCGAACCCGGCCATCGGAACATTCATTGCGTGAGTTCGGCCGTGTGGCAGCCGAACCGGCGCCGGTAGTCGCCGGGCGCGACGCCGACCACCCGGTTGAAGTGGTGGCGCAGTAGCGCACCGGATCCGAATCCGGTGCGTCTCGAGATCGCCTCGAGACCGAGGTCGGTGCCCTCGAGTAGCTGCCGGGCGTAGAGGACCCGCTGCGTCGTCAGCCACTTCACCGGAGTGGTGCCCGTCTCGGCCGCGAACTTGCGCGCAAACGTCCGCGTCGACATCGACGAGCGGGCCGCGAGCTCGTCGACCGTGTGCGGCAAGTCGAGGTTTTCGCTCATCCACGCCATCGTCACGCTCAGGCTGTCCGACGTACACGCGACCACCGGCTGCTCGATGAACTGCCGCTGCCCGCCGTCGCGTTGCGGCGGCACGACCATCCGGCGGGCGATCGTGTTGGCCACCGCGGAACCGAGTTCCCGGCGGACCACGTGCAGGCAGGCGTCGATGCCGGCCGCGGTGCCGGCACTGGTGACGAGGTTGCCCTCGTCGACGAACAGGACGTCGGGGTCGACCACCGCGGTCGGGAACCGGTCGGCGAGTTCCTCGACGTACCCCCAGTGGGTGGTGCACTTGCGCCCGTCGAGCAGTCCCGCCTCGCCGAGCAGGAACGCACCCGAGCACAGGCTGAGCACCGTGGCACCGGCCTCCGCGGCCGCCCGCACGGCGTCGAGCGCCTCCTCCGGGAAGCCGGACTGCGCCCCCGGCGGCGGCACCACGACGAGATCCGCGTCGCGCAGCGCGTCCAGCCCGTATCCGGCGGAGAGCGTCAGTCCCGGAGTGACCGACGTGAGTGGTTCGCCGGGGCGGATTCCGCAGATCCGGAAATCGAATGCCGGCACGCCGTATTCGGTGCGGTCGATTCCGAACACCTCGCACACCACACCGAACTCGAACATCGACACCCGGTCGAGGAGGAGTGTCGCGACCTTGGAGATCATGCCCCGAGTCTAGTTGGCGAAATCTTGCCGGACCATGTCGAAACGGCCAGTCATTCGCGGACGGCGCCGCAGATCGACACGAGCGCGCGGGCCAGCGTCGCCTGATGCAGTGCGTCGAGGTGCTGTTCGGCCGCCACCGCGACCGAGGCGTCGACGAGAGCGGGCACGCAACCCGGACCCGCGAGCACGTCCTCCTGTTCACGCAACTGCAGGAGGATGTCCGTGTTTTGGCGGTCGATGACCGGGCGAACCTGCGTCAGGTCGGGCCGGACCGTGGGCGCCGCACCGGGCGCGACACTCCACCAGGAGAACAGCGCGCGCTGCACCGCCTTGTTGGCCTCGATCTGATCCCGGAAGATCTGCTGCACCCGCGCCGCGCTGAGGCCCTCGTCGGCGGCCTGGGCGGCGACCGCGCCGAGGACCTGCGCCTCGCGCGCGGGATCGTCGATCGGCGACGGCGTGCCCCACTTGGCGGACGCCACCGTGTCCGCCGTGGCGAGGCGCAGCGACACCGCCAGGGCGATCGGTTGCAGCGGGCGGGTCTGCGCACTCGCGGGCGCGACACCGGCCGCCGTCAGCATTCCGAGCATCGCCGCGGCGACGACCGCTCGGCGGGCGAGTGCGGGCCGGACCGTCGTCATGGTGCGAGTGTAGGGCCGGTCAGTCGTCCAGACCGGCGACTCCGCGTTTCCAGTAGCCCGTGAACAGCGACTCCATCCGGTCCTTGCTCCACGCGCGCAGCGGCTTGATGTCGTTCGCCTCGCCGGCCGCGAACAGGAACGTGCGACCCTCGGGCAGCGCGAGCGCCTGCACCGTCGACGCCAGGGCGGACTCGCTGCCGTCGCGAACGAGCCACGTCACGTCAACGTTGGCGCGCGCGGCCAGCGGGTAGCCGTGCTCGACGGCGTCGTCGGTCTCGATCACGACGTGCGCCGACACGTCGGCCGGGGACTCGTCGAGCCACCGCGCGACCGCGGGCAGCGCGGTGGAATCGACCGCGAAGACGTAGTGGTCGAAGTTGTGGGCGAACGCCTTCGCGCCGGGCGGGCCGGCGATGGTCACGTCGTCGCCGATCTCGACCGTCGTCACCCAGGACGACGCCAGCCCGCCCTCGTGCAGCACGAAGTCCAGGTCGAGTTCGCGGGCGTCGGAGTCGTAGCGCCGGACGGTGTACTTCCGGCTGGTCGGGAGCGGTCGCGGCCAGTCGAGCATCATGGCGTCGTTCACCACCGGGATGCGGCGGGTGCCGTCCGCGTCGGGGAACACGATCTTGACGTGATCGTCGGCCTGATAGGTGTGGAACCCGTCGAGTCCGGGACCCCCGATCGTCAGGCGCACCATGCGGGGCGTGACGTACTCGCGCGCGCGGACCGTGACCGTGCGGACTCCGATCGGGTAACCGATCCGCGCGGTTCCCTCCCCCGTCCGGTGGTGGGACGCCACGCGGCTGCGCGGGTCGAGACGGTCACGGGCTCCGGGATCGAGTGCGGTCATGAAGTAAGGGTAACCTCACCCATTCCGGGTCCGCACAGCAGTGTGCCCCGGACTCTTCCGAATCCGGGGCACACCGTTACTTCTATTTTCTTGTGGAGCCTAGGAGATTCGAACTCCTGACATCTGCCTTGCAAAGGCAGCGCTCTACCAACTGAGCTAAGGCCCCGTTACCTCGTGCCACACCTCGTTGCCGCGGAGCAACTTGGTCAGTCCGATTGCCACCAGCACTCCGGCTCCCACGAACAGGAGGACCTTCATGCGACTGACCTTTCACCGGCACCAGGAGTGGGCCTAGGAGGACTTGAACCTCCGACCTCTTCGTTATCAGCGAAGCGCTCTAACCGCCTGAGCTATAGGCCCCTGAAGTCCGGAAACTCATCTCGCGCAGTTCCCTGAACCGAGTCGGAAGATTACCCCACCGGACCGGCAACTACCAAAACCGGTCCGGCGAGACGCTCTTTTCCCAGCTCAGTCCCTATCGTTTTTCGCGTTCAGTCCCGGTCCGCGAGCGTCACTTCGACGCCCCCGACGAGGTCCGAACACAGGTTGTAGATGAACGCGCCGATCGTCGCCAGTGCGGTGAACAACACCATGTTGGCGAGGCCGATGACGGCGGCGTATCCGAAGACCTGCCCGGCCGTCACGAGCCCGTCAGAGCTCGACTCGGCGACGATATCGGTGAACGCGTTGTTCAGCCGGTCCCACACGCCCATCCCGTCCAGGACGACGTACAGCAGCCCGACGGCCACCATCCACACGAAGAACAGCGACACCGAGATGACGGACGAGATCTTCAGCGTCGACCACGGGTCGATCTTGCGGACCTGCACCGTCGCGCGGAGAGCCTCACCCTCCTCGACCCGTTGCGGGGCCACGGCGATCTTCGGCTGCTGACCGGTGGCCGCCGCCCCCGGCAGGGGGTGCTTGGCCTCGGACAGGTCCGGCATGTCCTTGGGGAGCACGTCCCGGTTGATGTGCCGGGTGGGTCCGTCGATCGCGGACGCCTTCGCCTTCGCGGCCTCCCGCTGCGTCACGGCACCGGCCGCGGCTGCACCGGACACCGCACCGACCGCCGCGGTGGCGGCCGTCGGGGAGGCTGTGCGATTGGTCTCCTGCTTCTGCGCGGGCTGACCGTTGGCCGGCGCCGACGAGTTCGCTGCAGGCGACTTCTGCGTGGACACGGCCTGGGTGGGCACCGCCTGGGTCGGAGCACCCGAGTTCTGTCCGCCCTGCGGTCGCTGCGCCTGGGGCGCACCCTCGGGCTGCGACTTCTGCGGCGAGGTGGTCTGCGAACCGCCCGCAGCCTTCGCTGCCGCGGCACCCGCAGCCGCTGTTCCCGCACCGGCGGCCGGGTTCTGCCCCTCCGGGCGCGAGGCCTGCTTGGCTCCCGCCCCGCCCTGCAGGGGCCGCTTCAGGTTGGTCTGCGGCTCACGCTGCATTCCCCGCTGCCACGGCGGCGCCTGATTTCCCCGGATCGACTCGGTGGGCGCACCCCCCGCAGGCGCCCGGTTGCCGGGAGCCTGCTGCGGCGGGGCCTGATGCCCGGGAGCCTGCTGGTTCGGAGCCTGACCCTGCTGCGGCGGCACGGACCGGCCCTGCGGGGTCTGCGTGCGCGGACCCTGATGCTGGGGCGTCGACGGAGACCGGGCCGGATCGGCCGGAGCCTGCCGATCCGGTCTCGCGTCGGGAGCACCGCCCGGCCGGGCAGCCGGCCCCGCCTGAGCGGGACCACGACCGGCTGACGCCTGCGGCCCCTGCGGCGCGGAACCCTGCTGCGGGTTCGGTCGCGCCGACCCGTTCTCGGGCGCGCGGGAGGCCTGCTGCTCGGATCGCGCCTGATTGGCGGAACCCGGGTTCTGCCGGTCACTGCCTGGCTGGTTGGGAGTGCTCACTAGGACTCCTTAGCTCCTTTGCCGCTGCTCTCGGCGTTGTCGTCGGTCTCGTCGGGTTCGTCGGCATTGCGCGCGATCGCGAGCAGGGTGTCGCCTTCCCCGAGGTTCATCAAACGAACACCCTTGGTCTGCCGACCCGCCTTGCGGACCTGCTTGGCGGCGGTGCGGATGACGCCACCGCCCGACGTGATCGCGTAGAGCTCGTCGTCGTCGTTCACGATGAGCGCTCCGACCAGGGTGCCACGTTTCTTGTCGTATTGAATCGTGAGTACACCCTTTCCGCCGCGACCCTGGACCGGGTAGTCCTCCATGCCGGTGCGCTTCGAGTAGCCGCCCGACGTCGCCACCAGCAGGTAGGTCCCCTCGCGCACCACGTTGAGCGACAGCAGTTCGTCGTCGCCGTTGAACCGCATTCCCTGGACGCCGGACGTGGCGCGTCCCATCGGGCGCAGCGCCTCGTCGGTGGCGGAGAAGCGGATCGACTGTCCCTGCGCGGAGACGAGCAGCAGATCGTCGTCGGAGGAGCAGAGGACCGCGCCGACCAGTTCGTCCTCGCCGCGCAGGTTGATCGCGACGATGCCGCCGCTGCGGTTCGAGTCGAAGTCGGTGAGCTTGGACTTCTTGACCAGACCGTTGCGGGTGGCGAGAACCAGGTAGGGCGCGTCCTCGTACGTCTTGATCTGGATGACGCTCTGGATGCGCTCGTCGGGCTGGAACGCCAGCAGGTTGGCCACGTGCTGTCCGCGGGCCGTGCGGCTCGCCTCCGGCAGCTCGTACGCCTTGGCCCGGTACACGCGGCCCTTCGTGGTGAAGAACAGCAGCCAGTCGTGGGTGGAGCTGACGAAGAAGTGCGAGACGATGTCGTCCTGCTTCAGCCCGGCACCCTGCACACCCTTGCCGCCGCGCTTCTGCGAGCGGTACAGGTCGGTCTTGGTGCGCTTGGCGTAGCCGGTCTCGGTGATCGTGACGACGACGTCCTCGCGGGCGATCAGATCCTCGTCGGCCACGTCGCCGTCGGCCGCGATGATGCGGGTCCGGCGGTCGTCGCCGTGCTTGTCGACGATCTCCTTCAGCTCGTCCCGGACGATGCGGCGCTGACGCTCGGGCTTCTCGAGGATGTCCTTGAGGTCGGCGATCTCCCGCTCGATCTCGGCGAGTTCGTCGATGATCTTCTGACGCTCGAGGGCGGCGAGACGACGCAGCTGCATCGCGAGGATCGCGTCGGCCTGGATCTCGTCGACGGTGAGCAGCTCGATCAGGCCTGCCCGCGCGATGTCCACGGTCTGCGACGCGCGGATCAGCGCGATGACCTCGTCGAGGGCGTCGAGGGCCTTCACCAGTCCGCGCAGGATGTGAGCGCGTTCCTCGGCCTTGCGGAGCAGGTACTCGGTGCGCCTGCGGATGACCTCGACCTGGTGGGCGACGTACAGGCGGATCATCTGGTCGAGGCGCAGGGTGCGCGGCACGCCGTCGACGATGGACAGCATGTTGCAGCCGAAGCTGGTCTGCAGCTGGGTGTGCTTGTACAGGTTGTTGAGCACGACCTTCGCGACCGCGTCACGCTTGACGGTGACGACGATGCGCATACCCGCACGGTCCGAGGACTCGTCGTGGATGTCGGAGATGCCGGCGATCTTCGCGTCGCGCACCTGCTCGGCGATCGACGTGATCAGGTTGTCCGGGTTCACCTGGTACGGCAGTTCGGTGATGACGATCGTGGTGCGCCCCTTGGCGTCCTCCTCGATCTCCACGACACCGCGCATGCGGACCGAGCCGCGGCCGGTGGTGTAGGCGTCGTGGATGCCCTGGCCGCCGACGATCAGGCCGTGCGTCGGGAAGTCGGGGCCCTTCACGCGTTCCATGACCGCGGTGAGGGTGGACTCCTCGTCGGCTTCCCAGTTCTCCAGGGCCCAGTAGATGGCCTCGGCGACCTCACGCAGGTTGTGCGGCGGGATGTTGGTGGCCATACCGACGGCGATGCCGCCGGAACCATTGATCAACAGGTTGGGGATACGGCTGGGGAGAACTGACGGTTCCTGTGTACGACCGTCGTAGTTCGGGGTGAAGTCGACCGTCTCGTGGTCGATCTCCCGGAGCATTTCCATGGCCAGCGGAGTCAGCCGGCACTCGGTGTACCGCATCGCGGCGGCGCCGTCGTTGCCGCGGGAACCGAAGTTGCCCTGGCCGTCGACGAGCGGGTACCGCAGCGACCACGGCTGGGCCATGCGGACGAGCGTGTCGTAGATCGAGGAGTCGCCGTGGGGGTGGTAGTTACCCATCGTCTCGGCGACCGGTCGCGCAGACTTCACATAACCGCGATCGGGCCGGTAACCGTTGTCGTACATCGCGTACAGAACGCGGCGGTGCACCGGCTTGAGGCCGTCCCGCACGTCGGGCAGCGCACGACCCACGATCACGCTCATCGCGTAATCGATGTAGCTGCTCTGCATCTCCTGCT
Organism: Rhodococcus pseudokoreensis; assembly: GCF_017068395.1. NCBI lineage: Bacteria > Bacillati > Actinomycetota > Actinomycetes > Mycobacteriales > Nocardiaceae > Rhodococcus > Rhodococcus pseudokoreensis. Next base: position 4,317,579 of record NZ_CP070619.1, read on the forward strand.
GAATGTCGACGGGCTCGATGCGGTCGTGCCCCGGTCCCTCCGGCGGCAACGTTGTGTCGGTCATGAGCTCCTTCTTCTACTCGGCTTGACGTCTCCTCGCGGACTCGCGGTCCAGCACGACGTCGCGCAACCACCCGAGTCTATAGGTGCAGGTCAGCTATGAGGGTGAAGGACTCGGGTGCGCCCGGGAATCGTTGCCGCAGGAGCCGCCTCAACTACTGGAGTTCGAGCTCCCTGCCCTGCGTTTCGGCGGCGAGGGATTCGGCGGCGAGCATGTCGGCCTCGAGTTCGAGCTCGGCGGCGACACGGTCGGGCGCCATCAACAGGGCGGTGATCGGGATCGTGACCACCAGCATGCCCAGCACGAAGACGGGGAACAGGATCGAGAACACCTCGAGTCCGTCCGGGCGCGCCACGGACTGGTCGACGGTGGCGCTCAGCCCGAACACGCCGGTGTAGTGCATGGCCACCAGTCCGACCGCCACGACCACCGACGCCACGAGTCGCAGCGTGCGCGACTCGAGGGCCGAGATGGACCACATGATTCCGGCGCCGACGACGAAGCCGATCGCGGCGGATGCCGTGGTCAGCACGATGTCGGAGTTCACCGCACCCTGGATTTCGAGGGAGGCGACGATCGCGAGGTCCATTCCGGTGAATCCGATGCCGAGGAGCACCGCACCGCCTGCGAGGCGACTGATCTCCACCGACGTGCTCGGCCGCCGGTGTTTCGTCGGCGGCGGGCTGATGATCACCAATGCCACCGCGGCGGCCGCGACGGGCACCACGAACGAGATCGCGATCCACAGGACGTCGTAGCGCACCACGCTGCCGTAGACCTCGAACCCGACCATCGCGATGTAATGCGGCAGCCAGGCGCCGAAACCGCCGATGGACAGCGCACCCCACGCCAGCCACAGGTACCGCTGCCTCGGGTTGGGCGCGGTCATCGCCTTGCGGGCGCTGGCGATACCGACGAAGACGCCGATGAACGACGTGACCGCCGCGAGGGCGACGATCCAGGTGCCCATGGAGAAGTGCTGCAACTCGTCCGACATGTTTCGAATCCTCAGTACGCGGCCGTGTGGAGCTTGGTCAGTGCGTATTCGGTGATCGCGACCAGGGCGCGTTTCGCCGATTCCCGGTCGCGCGCGTCGATCGGGATGATCGGCACGTCCTCGGAGATCGCGAGGGCAGCCCGAATGTCCTCGATGGGGTAACGCGGGGCGTCGTCGAACTCGTTGATCGCGACGAGGAACGGCAGCTGCCGGGCCTCGAAGAAGTCGACCGCCGCGAAACTCTCGTCCAGCCGGCGCGTGTCGATCAGGACGATCGCCCCGATCGCACCGCGGATCAGGTCGTCCCACATGAACCAGAACCGGTGCTGACCGGGCGTGCCGAACAGATACAGCACCAGGTCGTCGGCCAGGCTGATGCGACCGAAGTCCATGGCGACGGTGGTCGTGGCCTTCTGCGGCGTCGCAGCCAGGTTGTCGACGCCGTCGCTGGCGTTGGTCACGAGCGCCTCGGTGCGCAGCGGGACGATCTCGGAGACAGCCCCCACCAGCGTGGTCTTGCCGACACCGAACCCGCCGGCGATCACGATCTTGGTCGAGGTCACCCGATTGCGGGGATCAGATTTCGCGAAGTCCACTGAGGACCCTTTCGATGAGTTCACGACGTTCAAAGTCGGTCGAGTCTTCCTTCAGGGTGGCCAGGATCTGAAGATGACCGGCCTCGACCAGGTCGGCGACCAGGACGCGTGCCACTCCGAGGGGCACACCCACCCGGGCGGCGATCTCGGCGACCGACGGCGACTGCTGACACAACGCGACGATGGCCGCGTTGACGTCGTCGAGTTCCCACTGCCGGTCCACCGACTGCGGCAGTGCCTGAATCAACGCTTCGAGCGCGAGCTCGACCGCGGGCCGGGTCCGGCCCGACGTCAGCGAGTACGGGCGCACGATGTTCGGGCCCGGCTGCTCCGAGTGGTGGTCGTTCATGGGCATGGGCTGGTCAGAGACCCTGCGGGGTGCGGGCTGTGGCCTGCACCGATGCGCCGACGCGGTCGACCAGGATCGCCATCTCGTAGCCGACCTGGCCGATGTCGCACTCGGCGTCCGTCAGGGTCGCGAGGTGCGAACCGTCGCCGACGCTCATGAGCAGCAGGTAGCCGTGCTGCATCTCGACCACCGACTGCAGCACGCCGCCGCCTTCGAACAGCCGGGACACACCGGCCGACAGGCTGGCGAGCCCCGACGTGACCGCGGCCAGCTGCTCGGCCCGGTCGATGGGGAGGTGGGCGCTGGCCGCCATCAGGAGACCGTCCGCGGACACCAGCACGGCATGCGAGACACCGGGCACGTCACTGGCGAAGTTCGACACCAACCAGTCGAGAGGTCGCGTGACGTCGGATCCATGAGCGGTGTTCATCGGTCTCCTTCAATGCTGTTACGTTCCGCGAGCCTCGTGGCCCTGCCGTTTCGGACGCCCTGCTGGTGACGACTGAGATTGGCGCGAATTGTCTCAGGGTCGCGCACCCGGCGCAGGGTCCCCGTATTGTGCGCGCCCTCGACCGTGCCGGGAACCAGCCGGTCGCCGGGACGCCGCTTCGGCAGTCCGATCTCCGGGTCGACCTCGACGGGGGTCTCGCTGATCCGTTCCGCGGCGGACCATCCGGCGTCGCCGGCGGAGTGCCAGACGCCGGGTGCGCCCTCGGTGCCGGTCGGGTCGGTCAGCCAGTCGGACACCATGTCGGAGAAGATCGGGGTGCCGCCGCCGGGCCGCGGGGCCGCCTCGGCCGCGGGCGGATCGATCCGCGACTGGAAGAACGACGCGGTCTTCGCCGAGTTGGTGCGGTAGCGGTGCCGGACCGGGCTCTGATCGTCGCCGTTCGACGACGGGGGCGCCGGCTGGTCCGCGGTCCGTGCGTCGATGCGGTTCTCGCTGCGTGGTGCGTGCGGCGCGTGCTGCGGCTGCGATTCCTGGGTTGGCGTCTCCGGGGCCGCGGCCGCCGAGGTCGCCGCCTGCGGCCGCCGCACAGGCAGCTTCGGCATCGCTCCGGATCCGCGGACGTTGACGGTGTCCTGGGACTGCGCGGCCGGGACAGCGACCGACGATCCCGCGCCGGCTGCGATGCCACTGGCACCGGGCTGTCGCCGGGGCAGGCTCGTGCCCGACGCCGTCGCCACCGCACCCGCGGGAGCCGGGCTCGGCGCCGGCGGAGGCGTGGACGGGGTGCGGGTGGGCAGTCCGTTGCGGGTTGCCGGCAGCTGCGGGCCGTCCTTGCGCGGTGCGGGGGCCGCGGGAGCCGGGATGGCGGTCCGGACCGGTGCCGCGGGAATCTTCCGCTGCGATCCGGTGTCCTGCCGCGCGGCCTGCGACACGATCAGCGCATTCGGGATGTGGATGCTGACGGTCACACCCGGGTTGCGGGCGGTGTCGAACGTCGACCGCAGGCGCACGGTCAGACCGTGTCGCTTCGCGAGCCGGCTGACGACGAACAGGCCCATGTGACGGGCGGTCTCGGGACCGACCTCGCCACCCGACGCCAGGCGTTCGTTGACGGCACGCATGTCGTCGGCGGGGATACCGATGCCGCGGTCCGCGATCTCGAGCAGCACTCCGCCGTCCACGGCGCGAGCGAAGCTGAACGTCACCGACGTGTCCGGCGGCGAGGCGCGCAGCGAGTTGTCGACGAGTTCGGCGAGCAGGTGCACGACGTCGGTGACGACGGTGCCGCTGAGTGCGCCTTCGGGGGTCGCACCCATCTGGACGCGCTGGTAGTCCTCGACCTCGGAGATCGCGGCACGCAGCACGTCGCCGAGCGGGATCGGCGCCGCCTGCGACCGACGCACGCGGGTGCCGGCCAGAATCAGCAGGTTCTCACCGTTCCGGCGCATACGCGCGGCCAGGTGGTCGAGGCGGAACAGGCTCTCGAGCCGCTTCGGATCCTTCTCCTCGAACTCGAGGTTCTCGATCAAGCCGAGCTGCTGGTCGACGAGCGACTTGCTTCGGCGGGCGAGCGTTTCGAACATGTCGTTGATCTGCAGGCGCAGTTGGGCCTGCTCACCGGCGAGCTTGAGTGCCTGTCCGTGGATGTCGTCCACGGCGCGGGCGAGCTGGCCGATCTCCTCGGACGAGTGCACGGCCACCGGCTCGAACGACAGTGCCCTCGGATCGTCGCTGGCCTTGATCTGCTCGATCGCGTCCGGAAGGTCGCGGCGGGCGGCCTTCAGGGCGCCATAGCGCAGGCGGCGGATCGGGCCGATCAGCGACCGCGACACGAGGAGCGCGAGGACGAGCGCGGCGAGCAGCGTTCCGAGGACGATCGCCGTGTCACGCAGCGCGGCGGACCGGGTCTCGGCCGCGCGGACCTGCACGGTGGACGCGATGTCCTTCGCCGCCTCGCTGGTCAGCTCCTGGTAGACGTCGCGGCTCGCGATGAGGGAGGAACGCAGCTGCAGGATGGGCAGCACCCCGCCGCGCGCCGCGTCGGCCAGACCCCTGTCGATGAGGGCGTTGCGGTCGTTGATGTTGTTCCGCAGCGTCTGGAGGCGCTCGTCGCCCTTCGGGTAGTACCGATCGAGGACGTCGAGGAGGCTCGATTCGGCGCCGGCGGCCGCGACGACTGCGGAAGTGGGAATGTTGCCCGTGCGGGCCATCTCCCGTCCTTCGGGACTGGCGTACACGTCCTTCACGATCACGAGACCCATGGCCTGTTCGAACAGGCGGCGCTGCGCCTGCCAGGCGTTGGTCAGCTGGTAGCCCTTGTCGACGACCTCACTGTCCTCGATGGGACGGACGATGTCGTCGACTTCCCGGATGAAGTCCGCGGCGAACGCGCGCTGGCGTTCCGCGAGCAGATCGGTGGCGACACCCGGGGAATCCATCAGATTCAGGAGGGCCCGGCCGTCGGAGACGGTCTGGTTGATGGAACTCGCGACAGCGGGATCCAGTTCGGGGTTCCGGGCCTGTTCGGACACGTCATTCATCAGGGATTCCGCGGCCGCGCGGTCGTCCTTGGTGAGGGTGCCCGAGGCGTAACCACTGGTCACGGTACCCATCGAGGCCTCGAGGGCCACGATGTCCGGGACGACGACGATCTGGTCGGCGGCCTCGGTGAAGTGGACGGCGTTGCTCAGCTCGCCCTGCACGCGGAGCCCGCCGAGCACCATGGCGACGGTGACGGGAACTGCGAGAACCGCAGTGACCTTCCACCGCAGACCCCAGCCCTCGATATCCCAGAACTTTGCCCGGGGCGGCGAATCGTCGCTCATCCCACGCTTCCTTTCCAACCACTCATAGCTTGTCGCTCTGTGCTCGTGACCCCGCCCGCGAGAGGGCAGCCGTACCGGATCGGACGACACGCGTCGACAGAGGAAAGTGATCGATCAGTTGCGCTGTGCGCAGCGCTGCCCGACGCACCGATTTCCGAATGTAACGAGTTCATCACATCCCCATGGGGAACGTTCTTACCACAGAAATTCCCCGATCCTTACTTCCAAGTAACATGCGCACCACTGATCCCAGACATTGCCGTCACGGGGTGGATCAGCCGACCAGGCTACACAGAATCGCCGTTCACAGTCGAGGACGGAATTCCGCGCCGCCCGCTCCCGCAACCCGCCCAGACAGATGCAGCCACCGGGGTCTTCCGACCACCGGTGGCTGCACCAGATCCGTATTCTCTTGTGCCGGATACCTAGACGTCGAGGAAGCGGACGTCCTTGGCGTTACGGGTGATGAAGCTTCGCCGGGCCTCGACGTCCTCACCCATGAGGACGCTGAACAACTCGTCGGCTGCGGCCGCGTCATCGAGCGTCACCAGACGCAGGACGCGCACCGCCGGATCCATCGTGGTCTCCCACAGTTCCTTGGCGTTCATCTCGCCGAGACCTTTGTAACGCTGGATGCCGTCGTCCTTGTTGATCTTCTTGCCCGACTCGAGGCCGGCCTTGACCAGGGCGTCGCGCTCGCGGTCGGAGTACGCGAACTCCGGGTCGGCGCGCTGCCACTTGAGCTTGTACAGCGGGGGCTGCGCCAGGTACACGTGGCCGTGCTCGACGAGCGGCCGCATGAAGCGGAACAGCAGCGTGAGCAGCAGCGTTGCGATGTGCTGGCCGTCGACGTCGGCGTCGGCCATCAGCACGATCTTGTGGTACCGCAGCTTCGCGATGTCGAACTCGTCGTGGATGCCGGTGCCGAACGCGGTGATGATCGACTGGACTTCGGTGTTCTTCAGTACCCGGTCGATGCGCGCCTTCTCGACGTTGATGATCTTGCCTCGCAGCGGCAGGATCGCCTGGTACATCGAGTCACGGCCGGACTTGGCCGAGCCGCCTGCGGAGTCGCCCTCCACGATGTAGATCTCGGACTTGCTCGGATCGTTGGACCGGCAGTCGGCGAGCTTGCCCGGCAGGCCGCCGAGGTCGGTCGCGCTCTTGCGGCGGACCAGCTCGCGGGCCTTGCGGGCGGCGACGCGGGCCTGCGCCGACGACACCGCCTTGTTCACGATGGTCTTCGCGTCGGCCGGGTTCGCCTCGAACCAGTGCGACAGGTGCTCGTTGCTCGCCTTCTGCACGAACGACCGGACCTCGGTGTTGCCGAGCTTCGTCTTCGTCTGACCCTCGAACTGCGGTTCACCTACCTTGACGGAGATGATCGCGGCGAGGCCCTCACGGATGTCGTCACCGGTGAGTTTCGGGTCCTTCTCCTTGAGGAGCTTCTTGTCGAGCGCGTACTTGTTGACCGTCGCCGTCAGAGCCGACCGGAACCCCTCTTCGTGGGTGCCGCCCTCGTGGGTGTTGATGGTGTTCGCGAACGTGTGGACCGACTCCGAGTAGCCGGAGTTCCACTGCATCGCGATCTCGAGTTCGTGGCCGGTGCCCTTCGCGGTGAACCCGACGACGGAGTTGTGGATCGGCTGCTTCGTGCGGTTGATGTGCCGCACGTAGTCCTCGAGTCCGCCCGGGTAGTGGTAGACGCGGGTCTTGACCTTGTGCACGGCGGGCGCGCCGGCTTCGGCGGACTCGTCCTCGGCGGTCTTGGGTGCGTCCGCAACCTGGCTGACGACCTCTTCGGTGACCTCGGCGTCGCTGACGCGTTCGTCGGTGAGGGTGATCGTCAGGCCCTTGTTGAGGAACGCCATCTCCTGGAGGCGGCGCGCGACCGTCTCGAAGCTGTAGACCGTGGTCTCGAAGATGTTCGGGTCGGCCCAGAACGTGACCGTGGTGCCCGTCTCCTTGGTGGCCTCGCCCTTGACGAGTTCGCCCGGCTTGGAGTCGGTGTACGTCTGGTTCCAGCGGAAGCCGTCGCGCTTGATGTCGACGTCGAGGCGGGTGGACAGCGCGTTGACGACGGAGATACCGACACCGTGCAGACCGCCGGACACGGCGTAGGAGTCGGAGTCGAACTTGCCGCCGGCGTGCAGCTGGGTGAGGACGACCTCGACGGTGGGGACACCGGAGGCGTGCATCCCGACGGGGATGCCTCGGCCGTCGTCGACGACCTGGACGCCACCGTCTTCGAGAAGGGTGATCTCGACCTTGCTGGCATAGCCGGCCATGGCCTCGTCGACGGAGTTGTCGACGACTTCCCAGATCAGGTGGTGGAGACCGCGTTCACCGGTGGAACCGATGTACATACCCGGTCGCTTACGGACGGCTTCGAGTCCCTCGAGGACGGTGATGGAAGAAGCGCCGTAGTCCTTGCTGGAGGTGCTTTTGTCTGACTTCTGGGCAGCCACGGGTGGGTAGCTCTCCTTCTCCGTCCAATGCCCGACGCAGGCGCCCACCGCCCTGGTCGGGCACGCGGGAGACGAGAATCGGGAATCTTGCCGCTAGTTACCTCGGCCATCTTACTGGTACGTCTGGCCCAGGAGCGGGCTATGACACCCCTGAGCGCCCCGTAGGCGAATTTTCAGGGCGCTTCGGGAGTGAAAACCTAGGCCGACGCGCTCTCGGACGGACCGTCCGGGGCATTTCCCCACTGCCGGTCCTCGACGTCCAGCACGAACTCCGCGGCGAGTTGCGCGATGTCCTCGGCGTGGGAGATCGGCGACCAGTGACCGGCGTCGACCCCTCGACGGCGCAGGTCGGGTGCCCACTTCTCGGTGTCCTCGTACCCGACGGGCCGCACCGCCTTGTCGTTCTCGTTCAGGATCAGCTGGACGGGAACGTCGGTGTACCGCTCCCGTGGCTTGAACAGGCTGGTCCGGATGTTCGCCCGGTACAGCTTGAGACCGTTGACCATGTCGTCCGCCAGCGTCGGCGCCGGACGGACCAGAGCGGGGTCGAGGCGGTCGAAGAACTTCAGGAACGCCGGCCAGTGCCGGGAGAACCACAGCCGCAGCGGCAGCGTCGCCAGGCCCGGAATCTGGAACAGGACGGTGTAGCCGGACGCGACGGCCTGCGCGAGCGGCCCACCGAAGCTGCGGTCCGAGATGCGGCGGCGCATCCACTTGCCGAGGTGGTCGAGGTTCGGCCCGGAGACGGACGTGAACGACGCGATCCGTGTGCGGGCGCCCGGTTCGCAGACCGCCTCCCACGCCTCCACCGACCCCCAATCGTGCGCGAGCACGTGCACCGGCCTGCCCGGGCTCACGGCGTCGATCACCGCGAACAGGTCGCTCGCCAGGGCGGGCAGCCGGTAGTCCTCGACCCGGGTGGGCACGGTGCTCTCACCGGCTCCGCGGCTGTCGTAACTGACCACCCGGAACCGTTCCGTCAGGAACGGCACCACCCGGCTCCACAGTTCGTGGGTGTCGGGCCAGCCGTGGACGAGCACCATCGTCTCGCCGGCGGGATTGCCGTCCTCGAACACGGCGAGGTCGACGGAACCGTTGGTGATCCGCCGTGCGGTACCGGACGTGGATGAAGTCATGGGTGTCCTCTGGTCGTCGTTCGGGTGCGGGAATCTGCGGTTTACAGGTCGAGGACGAGACGGCCGCTGTCGGCGCGGGACACGCAGATCAGCATCTCGTTCTCCTGCTCGGCGTCGGTGAGCCGGGTCTCGCGGTGGTCCGGGGTGCCGGACAGCACCTTGACCCGGCACGTCCCGCAGAATCCCTGCTGGCACGAATACCCGACTCCGGGCATCGTCTTCTTGATCACCGTGAGCGCGGATTCGTCGGCGGGCACGGTGAGCACCTCACCGGTACTGACGAGCTGCACCTCGAATTCGGTCCCGTCGAGCACCGGCGGCGCACCGAATCGCTCGAAATGCAAGGCGGTGGCCGGGCTTCCGGGAAACGCGCGGCGCACCGACTCGAGCATCGGCGTCGGCCCGCAGCAGTACACGGCGCCGCCGGCCGCGGCACGCTCCAGCAACTCCTCGGCGGTGGGAAGTCCGAACTCGTCGTCGGGACGGATGAAAACCCGTGACCGGTCGAATGTTTCGATCTCGTCGAGAAACGGCATCGACTCCCGCGACCGGCCCGAATACACGAACTGCCAGTCCATCCCGAGATCGCGCGCGGCGCGCACCATCGCCAGGATCGGCGTGATGCCGATACCACCGGCGACGAAGAGGGCACTCCCCTCGCCCACGAACGGAAATCCGTTGCGCGGACCGCGAACCGTCACCGACGCCCCCGGCTCGAGGGCGTGCATCTCGAGGGATCCGCCGCCGCCGTCGTGGATCCGGCGGACGGCGATGCTGTAGCCCGTGCGATCGGACGGGTCGCCGCACAGCGAGTACTGGCGTCGCAGCCCGGACGGCAGGTGGAAGTCGAGGTGCGAACCCGGCTGCCACGCAGGAAGTTCCGCGCCGTCCTCGGCCTCGAACCGCAACTGCACCACGTTGTCGTCCAACGCGACGACGTCCCGCTGGGAGACAACCATTTTCATCGCCACGTCGGGGTTGTGCCCGGCGACGCCGGGGTCGTACTCGTACGCGGTGAGAACGCGGAGATACTTGGCAGCCACCGCCTCGGTGAGGCGCATGGCGCGGTCGGGACGCGGGCGTCCCTTGATGTCCGGCGGCGCGTCGTAGCGGGGCAGCCCCTGCCCGGTGAGCACCTCCCGAACCTGGGACAGCCTCATCGCTCGGCCGCCTGTGCCGCCGGCGAGGACGCCAGGTATTTCACGGCCTGCGCCGTCGAACCCTCGTTGCTCGGGTGGTACGCACGCGTGAAATACGTCGACATCCGCTTGCCGAGCTCCCGGGCCGTCGGGAGGGTGCCGCGCTTGCCCGCCGCGAAGAAATCGGTCAGGTGCGGCTTGCGGCGGTGCGCCGACCACTGCGCGAGCTCCGGATCGTTCCGCATGAGGAATCGGGTTCCGCGCACCCACAGCCACACGATGACCGGGGTCACGATCAGCTGGGTGCGGATCCGCCGCGACTCCCGCTTGTCGAAGTACCGCATGACGTCGTACGCCACCGACCGGTGCTCGACCTCCTCGGCGCCGTGCCAGCGCAGCAGGTCGAGCATCGTCGGATGCAGCCCCGCGCGGTCGAGGCCCTCGGCGTTGAGCACCCAGTCGCCGAGGAACGCGGTGATGTGCTCGATGGCGGCGATGACCGCCAGTCGCTCGATCAGGTAGTTCTTCTCACGCAGACCGGTCAGCGGTCGCGGTCCGAGGATCTTGGAGAACGTCCATTCCATCTGCTCGGTGAAGGGTGTCGGATCGAGACCCTTCTCCTTGAGGTGCACCAGCACGCCGGTGTGCGCGTTGGCATGCATCGCCTCCTGGCCGATGAACCCGACGACGTCGTCGCGGAGCTGCTCGTCCTCGATCAGCGGCAGTGCCTCCTTGAACGTCTCGACGAACCACTCCTCGCCCGCGGGCAGGAGAAGGTGCAGGACGTTGAGGACGTGCGTGGTGAACGGATCGCCCGGGATCCAGTGCATCGGGAGGTTCGACCAGTCGAACTCCACATTCCTGGCCTGCAGGAGGATGTGGTCCGGTTCGGGGATCGCGTTCCGGGGTGCAGTCGGGGCGGACATCTCACTACTCCTTCGTGCGGCGGCTGCGCCACGACGAAGGCTTGTGGCACAGTTCACTCGATGACTTGGAGTAACTGTAACACCGGGTAATAGACAAAACTAGGGACCGAACGCCCGCTCCGGCCTATCCGTAGGTGTCGCGGGGGCCGCGCCCCCGGATGTGCCGTTCCCCTTTTCGCCAGCTCGGCGCGGTCGGACCGGTAATGCGCAGCGACTTCACGACGCCGTCACCGACGGCCGCGGCGATCTTCGCGAGAATCTGCGACTGCATCATCCGGAGCTGGGTCGCCCAGGCCGTCGACTCCGCGGAGACACTCAGAATCCCGTCCCGCAGCCCGGTCGGCTCGGCGTGCGCGGCGATGTCCTCGCCGACCACCTGCACCCACCGCCCGAGGACGGTCCCCTCGGACACCTTGGGCGACCAGCCGCGTTGTTTCGCGAGCGCGCTGGTGAGCGCACCGAACGGCTGAGGATCGCGGTCGTCGGGCCCCGGGCCGGACCACCCACGTCGGCGTCGGGCGCGCAGGGCCCGCACACCGGTCCCGGACCGGCGGCCCTGCCCGACGGATTTTCCACTCGCCTTCGCCGCGGCCCGCGCCTCCTCGAGGGCACGCCGGGCGAGGTCGATTCCCTTCACCTCCGGTTCGGGGGCCGCCGCGGGCGCGGTGGGTTCGGCATCATCCGTCACGGCGGTCCTCCGTCTCTTCCAGGATGTGTGAAATTCGTCCTCGATCGGTGTCGCGGGCCTCCACGCCGAATTGGACGGCGTCGAGTTCTTCCGGTACATCTTCCGCCACCGCGGCCGTGATCAGCACCTGTTCGGCGTCCAACGCCACCTTGGCGAGGGCACTGCGACGCTTGCGGTCGAGTTCGGCGAACACGTCGTCGAGCATGAGGACCGGATCGCTGCCGTCCGAGCGCAGCAGGGCGAATCCCGCGAGCCGCAGCGACAGCGCGAACGACCACGACTCGCCGTGACTCGCGAATCCCTTGGCCGGGGTGTCGCCGAGTTGTAGTTCGAGATCGTCACGATGCGGTCCGACGAGGCACACACCCCGCTCGATCTCCTTCGAGCGCATCACGGACAGCTCCTGGAGGAACCGCTCCTCGAGGAACGCGATGTCGCCGGACTCGGGCGCTCGCGCGGGCTCGGTGAACTCCGGCGGCAGCGACGACCCCAGACTGGATCGGTAGCGGATGCTCGCGGGCCTCGACTCGGGCGCCAGCGACTGGTACGACTCGGCCAGGTGCGGCGCCAGATCGTGGACGAGATGCAACCGCCCGGCGAGCAGCTCGGCGCCGTGCGCGGCGAGGTGTCCGTCCCAGACCTCCAGTGTGGCAAGAGCACTCGCACTGTCCTCGCTCGGCTGACCGCTGCCCCGCGAAGACCGTCGCAACGCTCCGCCCGCGGTCTTGAGCAAGGCCGACCGCTGCCGCAGCACCCGGTCGTAATCGGCACGCACCGCCGCCATCCGGGGGATCCGGGAAGTGAGGAGTTCGTCGAGGTAGCGGCGTCGATCCCCCGGATCCCCGCGGACCAGCGACAGATCCTCCGGCGCGAACAGCACCGTCTGCAGAATCCCGAGAATCTCCCGCGGCCGCCGGGTGGGCGACTGGTTGATCCGGGCCCGGTTGGACTTGCCGTCGTTCAACTCGAGATCGACGGTCAGTTCCCGGCCGGTGTTGACGACGGTGGCCCCCGCGAACGCCTGAGCCGTCCCCGTCCGGATCAGCGGGGCGTCCGAGCTGACCCGGTGCGACGAGAGCGTCGACAGGTAACCGAGCGCCTCGAGCACATTCGTCTTGCCGTGCCCGTTGGGTCCGACGAAGACGGTGCAGCCCGGACGCAGGTTCAGACCGAGGGCGTCCCAGGAACGGAAGTCTCTGAGCGAGAGTGCGCGAACGAACACCTACGTTCCAGAACCGGCTTCTGCCTCGCCTGCCGCCTTCTTCACGGCGTGACCACCGAACTGGTTGCGCAGCGCCGAGACGGCCTTCATCGCGGGGGAATCGTCCTGACGGGACGCGAACCGCGCGAACAGTGCGGCCGAGATCACCGGCGCTGGCACGGCGTGGTCGATCGCCTCCAGCACGGTCCAGCGGCCCTCACCGGAATCGTCTGTGTAACCGGAGATCTCGGCGAAATCGGGATCCTCACCCAGCGCCTTGACGAGCAGTTCCAGCAGCCACGACCGGACGACGGTGCCGTTGGTCCACGCGCGCAGGACACCGTGGACGTCGGTGACGAGGTCTTCGGCCTCGAGCAGTTCGTAGCCCTCCGCGTACGCCTGCATCAGTCCGTACTCGATGCCGTTGTGGATCATCTTCGCGTAGTGGCCTGCGCCGACCGGGCCTGCATGGACGAAGCCGTCCGCACGCTCGCCCTCGGGGCGCAGTGCGTCGAAGATCGGCAGCGCCCGCTCGACGTCCGCGGCCGACCCGCCGACCATCAACCCGTAGCCGTTCTCGAGCCCCCAGACCCCACCGGACACACCGCAGTCGAGGTAGCCGATGCCGTGGGAACCGAGCAGCTCACCGTGAATCTTGTCGTCGGTGTATCTCGAGTTGCCGCCGTCGATCACCAGGTCGCCGCTCTCGAGCACCGACGCCAGCCCGGTCACCGTGTCCTGGGTGATCTTCCCCGCCGGAACCATCACCCACACGACGCGCGGAGACTCGAGTCGCTGCGCGAGTTCCGCCAGCGACGCCACATCCGTGACCTCGGGGCGGGGGTCGTAGCCGACCACCTCGTGCCCGTGCGCGCGCAACCGCTCGCGCATGTTGAATCCCATTTTTCCGAGCCCGACCAACCCGATCTGCATCGTGATCTCCGTCCACTCGTGAGATATCTTGCGGCAGTACTGGTTTCGCTTCCGCGAACCGTCAGCCCGGCAGACGCACCGGCATCAGCAGGTACGTGTACGCGCTCTCCGGTGCCGCGAAGTTGCCGGAATCGTCGGGCTCGATCTCTTCTTCGGTGGCCGGACGCAGCACCGCGGGGCGGCTGGGGGTCGTGAAGCCGAACAGCACCTGCTCGCTGTGCAGCGAGGACAGCCCGTCGATCAGGTAACCGGGGTTGAAGGCGATGGTGAGCGGCTCGCCCTGGAACATCGCGTTCAAGCCTTCCTCGGCGCGACCGGCATCGTCGCCGCCGGCGGAGAGCAGCAGCCCCTCGGTGGAGAACTGCAGGCGGACCTGTGCACCGCGCTCGGCGACGAGGGCGACACGCTTGATGGCCTCGACGAGCGGAGCGATCTCCACGGTGGCCAGCGCGGTGTGCTCGGACGGCAGCAGCTGCCGGAACTTCGGGAACTCGGCGTCCAGCAGTCGGGTGGTGGTGCGACGGCCGTCGTTGACGATGCCGAGAAGGCCGTCGTTTCCGACCGCGGAACCCGAACCGAGAGCCAGCTCGACCGGCGAAGTGGCATCTCCCGCAAGCGTTTTCGCCGATTCGGAGAGCGTCTTCGCCGGGATGAGCACGGCCGCGGTGGTGTCCGGGTTCGCCGGCGACCACTCGAGTTCGCGAACCGCGAGACGGAACCGGTCGGTGGCCGCGAGCACGATCGCGTTGCGTTCGATCTCGACCCGGATGCCGGTGAGCATCGGCAGGGTGTCGTCCTTGCCCGCCGCGACAGCCACCTGACTGATCGCCTCGGAGAACAGGTCCGCGGGAATCGAGCCGGTCTGCTGCGGCAATTGCGGAAGCTGGGGATAGTCCTCGACCGGCATGGTGGGCAGGGAGAACTTGGCGCTTCCGCAGGTGATCAGCACGCGGGTGCCCTCGAGTGTCACGTCGACGGGCTTGTTGGGGAGCGACTTCGTGATGTCGGCGAGAAGCTTGCCCGAGACCAGGACCTGACCGACGCTACCGACCTCGGCCCCCACCCTGACCTGGGCCGACACCTCGTAGTCGAATCCGGAAACCGTCAACCCTTGCTCGGTCGCGTCCAGGAGAACTCCGCCGAGGACGGGGACAGGAGGCCGCGACGGCAGACTGCGAGCGACCCATGCCACTGAATCAGCGAATTCTTCCCGGGAGACACGAAACTTCAGGCTTCCAAGCTCCATCGCCGGGTTGTTCCTCTCGGTAGGCACGGTTGTTCGCCACGGTCGGGCCGTGACCACAGCACTGCAGTCTTTCACAGAGCGGCGATGCATAACCGTATGCCCTCGAGGACGAACTTGAAAGCGGAACGCTTCCGTCCTCGAGTCTCAGGCGGAGGCCTGTGAACGGACGCGATCCCCAACCCTGTTTTCAAAGAGTTTTCTATAAGAATTAATGAGAAGTACTATTAGGTCCTGTGGAATCTGTGGACGAACAGCTGTAGACGCTGGTCCCTCCGCCTACCCGTATGGGGAATTCTCGAGGACAAACTCGAGGACCGATTTGCCACCCGTGTGGACTACTCGAGGTTGTTCAAAGTTCTGCACGTTCTGTCCACAGAGATTCCACCTCATCCCCACACTTATCCACAGGTGTGCATGCTTTATCCCAGGTCCAGGCGTCGGCGTGTTGCCCCGGTGTGTCGCGCCGGCGGGGGTTCGTGCGGGCCTCGAGTAGACCCTCGAGCGGTACCTCGAGGACCCGCTCGAGCCCACCCTCGAGGACCGGCTCGAGGAGCCCCTCGAGTTGCTCGCGGCGGCGGAGTCGGGCCACAACCCCCGTGAAACGACCTGTGCCCCCGGTAGCCGAGCTACCAGGGGCACAGGAGAGACGGGGGCGGGCGACTACCTCTTGGAACGCTGCTTGATCCGGGCGGTGAGCTCCTGGACCTGGTCGTAGACCTTCCGCCGCTCCGTCATCTCCTTGCGAATCTTCTTGTCCGCGTACATGACGGTGGTGTGGTCGCGGCCGAACGTCTGCCCGATCTTGGGCAGCGACAGATCGGTCAGCTCACGGCACAGGTACATGGAGATCTGGCGGGCCGAAGCCAGCGGACGCGCCTTGCCGGGCCCGCACAGGTCGTCGATCGACATGTTGAAGTACTCCGCGGTGACCGCCATGATCGTCGCCGCATTGATCTCGAGACTCGACGAGTCCGGCATCAGGTCACGCAGCACCACCTCGGCGAGCGTGAGATCCAGGGGTTGCCTGTTCAGGGACGCGAACGCCGTCACACGGATGAGGGCACCCTCGAGTTCCCGGATGTTGCGTTCGATCCGGGAGGCGATCAACTCGAGGACGTCGTCGGGCACCTCGAGCCGGTCCATTCGGGCCTTCTTGCTGAGGATGGCGATGCGGGTCTCGAGTTCAGGGGGCTGAACGTCGGTGATCAGGCCCCATTCGAACCGGGTACGCAGGCGTTCCTCGAGTGTCGCCAGCTGCTTCGGCGGCCGGTCGGAGGAGACGACGATCTGCTTGTTCGCGTTGTGCAGGGTGTTGAAGGTGTGGAAGAACTCCTCCTGGATACCTTCCTTGCCCTCGATGAACTGGATGTCGTCCACCAGCAGCACGTCGGTCTCGCGGTAGCGACGCTTGAACGCCACCTTGCGGTCGTCACGGAGGCTGTTGATGAAGTCGTTGGTGAATTCCTCGGTGGAGACGTACTTCACGCGCATCCCCGGGAACAGCCGCTGGGCGTAGTGGCCGGCGGCGTGCAACAGGTGCGTCTTGCCGAGGCCGGACGCACCCCAGATGAACAACGGGTTGTACGCGCGCGCCGGGGCCTCGGCGATGGCGACCGCCGCGGCGTGGGCGAACCGGTTGGACGAGCCGATCACGAACGTGTCGAACGTGTACTTCGCGTTGAGGCTGTTTCCGCCCGTCGCCGCAGGTGCGGGGCCCGCGGGCGGCTTCGTGAAGTACGACGGCCAGGATTCGTGGACGCTGGCGAGGGCCTCGCTGTCGTCGTCCACCTCCTCGAAGTCAGTGGTGTCCGAGTAGGGCTGGTCTTCGCCGGAGCCGAAGCGGCGCCTGCGGAACGTGCCGGAACTGGTGACGGAAGGTTCGAGGTGGCGAGGGGTGTGGACCACAGGTTCCGGGTCGGGCCTGCGCTCCCGGCTCGGGGCCTCGGATTCGGGTTCGTCGTCGACCGGGGCGGCGATGCGCACACCGAGACCCTCGACCTGCTCACCGAGATGGCGGCCCAGCGCGTGGAGGATCGGCTCACGCAGATCCCGTTCGATCGCTTCCTGCGCGAAGGGTGACGGAACGGACAGGAGCGCGAAGCCCTGTGCGAGCGTCAGCGGTTTGACGAGCGCCAACCACGCCTTCTGTCCCCTCGTCAACGGCGGCAGATCGCCGCCGGGCGAATCGGATGTGAGGTCGGCGACGACGTCGATCCAGATCCGTGCGAGCGCATTCGGATCGTCGTTCACGTGGTTCCTCCCCAGTGTGTTCGCGGACTCGGCGCGTGCGGTGCCGAGTCCAGTGTCGGTGCCGTCGTCGAGGCGGAAATGGGAGCTTCCCCGACCTGAGGATGGACCCCGTACGGACCTACGAATATGCCATCTGAACTGTGTTTCCACACAATTATCCACAGATGTGGACAAACCGCAGACGCCGTTTGTTTGGGCGTTGTGGCACGGCGAGGAGTCCAGATTGAGCGCGCTGACCTGCGCTTATGCATACGAAACCTGGATGGGCGGGTTCGGGGACCCGAGAAGTGAAGGGCGTCAGGAACCCTCGTGATGATCCGAAGCGGGACACCATCTGTGCCCTGTGGATGAATTGTGGTGAATGTGCAGATGAGAACGGTGAAGTCGAGAGCTGGGCACTCGATCAGGGTTCATCGGCGAGACCATGCTATAGACGCTAGCAACAGTGTCGGCAAGCTCACAGCGGTTTGGCACATTGGAAGTTGGGGTGCAAGCATTTGTCGATCCTCGGCGTGTCGGTCAGCCGATTCGCGGGGGAATCGCAGGTGAGCGAGTTTGACCTGACCGGGAGTGGTAAGTACTCTCGAACAGTCACCCTGTGGTGAGGTGGCGGTTTCGTGCTGGCTCGAGTCCAGTTTCGAAGTCGTTTCATCCCCACCTGTGGATGAACACCTGAGTTTTCGCCAATGTTAGATCCATGACGCCGGGAGGCGTCGATGAACTTCGAGGAGTGTTGACCGTGGCCAAGGGCAAGCGGACGTTCCAGCCGAACAACCGACGCCGCGCGCGCGTTCACGGCTTCCGTCTTCGTATGCGGACCCGTGCGGGTCGTGCAATCGTTTCGGCGCGTCGCCGTAAGGGCCGCGAATCCCTCACCGCCTGATCCCGACACTGGGTTCGGGAGCTCGGGGTGTTGCCTGAGCCGCACCGATTGCGTCGTCATTCAGATTTTTCGTTGACTGTGCGACGTGGTCGTCGGATGGGGAGACGCGACCTGGTTGTGCACGCTTTCGACCGTGCGCAGACAGATGAGCTGGTGAGTAGCGGCGGTCCGCGATTCGGACTGGTTGTGAGTAAGGCTGTCGGGCCGGCGGTGATTCGACATCGAGTCGCACGCCGGCTTCGTCATATCTGCATCGACCTCGTGGACGTGGTTCCACGGGGAACCGATGTGGTGATTCGCGCTCTTCCGGGAGCTGCGACTGCAAGTAGCCGGGACCTGGAGAAGCAACTCCGTGCAGGTCTCCTTCGATTGGACCTTCTTGCGCCCGTGAGTAACTCCACATGAAAAGCGCACTCCACGAGTCGCGCGCCGACACGGCCGAGGGCACGTCCTCGGCCTCTTCGGCGTGGAAGTCGGTCCGTGCGTTCCCGGCGCGCACTCTCATTTTCTTCATTGAGCTCTACCGGACGTATGTGTCGCCCCTGCGGTTGCCGACCTGCCGGTTCATGCCGACCTGTAGCGAGTACGCGGTGGAATCCCTGCGTACCCACGGGGCGATCAAAGGCCTTCTTTTGACGGTGGTTCGGTTGGCGAAGTGTGCCCCCTGGCACCCTGGAGGGTGGGACCCGGTCCCTGCCCGTCACGACCGTCATGCGGGTAGCCGTCGTTGCTGTCCGGCGAACGTGGACGAACAGAGGAGTACATAGAGCCGTGCTCGACTTCATTTACTATCCGGTGTCCGGGATCCTGTGGGTCTGGCACAAGGTTTTCGGTGCCATTCCCTTCCTGGGTCCGGACAGCGGCATCACGTGGGCGCTCTCCGTGGTGTTCCTCGTGTTCACGCTGCGTGCCGTGCTGTACAAGCCGTTCGTCAAGCAGGTCCGCACGACGCGCCAGATGCAGGAACTTCAGCCGCAGATCAAGGCTCTGCAGAAGAAGTACTCGGGTGACCGCCAGCGTCAGGCCACCGAGATGCAGAAGCTCCAGAAGGAGCACGGGTTCAACCCGATCATGGGCTGCCTCCCGGTTCTCGCGCAGGCGCCGGTCTTCATCGGCCTGTTTCACGTGCTTCGCTCGTTCAACCGCACCGGCACCGGTATCGGTCAGCTCGGCATGTCGGTCGAGGCCAACGCCAACACCCCGAACTACTTCTTCAGCGTCGAGGACGTGCAGTCCTTCCTGAGTGCCCGCCTGTTCGGTGCCCCCATCTCGGCCTGGATCACCATGCCGAAGGCGCAGCTCGACGCGTTCGCCGCATACGGTCCCATTCCCACCGTGTTGAACATCGCGGTTGTCGCGGTCCCGCTGATGGTCATCGCCAGCATCGCAACGCACTTCAACTCGCGTGCCTCCGTCGGGCGTCAGAGCCCCGAGGCTGCCGCGAACCCGCAGTCGGCGATCATGAACAAGCTCGCACTGTGGGTCTTCCCGCTCGGTGTTCTCGTCGGTGGTCCGTTCCTCCCCATCGCGATCCTCCTGTACTGGGTGAGTAACAACATCTGGACCTACGGGCAGCAGCACATCGTCTTCCGCCGCATCGACGCTGAAGAGGAAGAGAAGAAGCAGGCTGCCATCGCACGGCGCGCGGACAACGCTCCGAAGCCCGGCGCACGGCCCGATCTCACCAAGAAAAAGAAGAAGTCCGCGACCGCAACGGACGGTTCTCCCTCCGACAGCGAATCGGAGATCGTCGAGGGCGTCATCGAAGGCGACGTCTCCGATCAGCCGAATGGTGACGGTTCGGCGTCGAAGCCGAAGCCCGGTGCCCGCCCCCAGTCCAACCGCGGAAAGTCCCCCAAGCGCAAGCGGCGCTGATTCAGAAAAGAGAACGAGCATGGCTAGTGAGCCTGACATCGCAGTGGACGGAGATGAGACAGACGTGACTGCACCGACGCAGAACCCGGACACCGAGGTGGATTCCGATTCTGACGACTACCTGATCGAGGAAGGGGAAATCGCCGGCGACTACCTGGAGCAGCTGCTCGACGTACTCGACTTCGACGGCGACATCGACCTGGATGTCGAGGGCGACCGCGCTGTTGTCAGCATCGACGGTGGAGACGATCTCACCAAGTTGGTCGGGCGCAAGGGTGAGGTGCTGGACGCACTTCAGGAGCTGACTCGCCTCGCCGTGCAGCAGGCGACGGGCGAACGCAGTCGACTGATGCTGGACATCGCCGGATGGCGTGCCGGCCGTCGCGCCGAACTGACCGAGCTGGGTTCCTCGGCAGCACGTCGCGTACTCGAGAGCGGTGAACGCGAGGAGCTCGCTCCGATGACACCGTTCGAGCGCAAGATCGTTCACGACGCAGTCGCGAAGGTCGACGGCGTATCGAGTGAGAGCGAAGGCGCCGAGCCGTCGCGTCGCGTGGTCGTCATCAAGGACTGATCCACACACGCACCACCAAGGCGGGGCTCCCGGATTCACCTCCGGGAGTCCCGCCTTTTTCTACGCGTAGTCGCGGGAGTCGATGTGCCGGTTAGTCACTTTGGGTTCGTTTCGTTTCACGTGAAACACAGACCCCTCCCCTCCCCCACCGAGAGATCCGTGCCCGGCTCCGTCGCGCAGCAGATGTAGACGCGGCGGCACGTGATCTCGAGTTCGACCTCCCGCGCGCCGATCCCGACTCAAGTAGGTCGGGAGGGGCGACGGGATGTCGTCGGTGGAAGGTCGGGCCGAGACTGGGCACCGGCGGACCGGGTCGAGATCGACTGGCACGTGATGCTCGCACTGCCGCCGGTGCCGCCGATGCGGGACGACGCTGCTTGCCCGCAGCCACTACGCCCGTCTCGAGTCTCACGACGATTAGGTGCACCCGTCGGTGATCGACCGGCGGATTCGTAGTCACCGTCGTGGCTGGGGTGCGGGTCGGCTGCACCGGCACCCTCGTCGCGGCAGAGGAGGTCGCCCGCCTCGTCCACCACGTCGTCGTTATTTCCCTCGAAGGCGATAGCTACCGCCTCAAAAGTTGGAACTCTGGCCGTGTGGTGGACTCGGCAGACATGCCACCGCGGAGGCGGCGGTCGCGAACGGCATCCCGCCGACGATCATCCCGACAGGAGACGGAATCGGATCGCGGCCTCGACCGCCAGATGGGTCTTCGGGCGCGGGGCAGTCAGTGAAGCAGCGCATTGTCTTTCGCGGGTCCCGAGACCGCGCGGCCCTGGCAAGTGCTCGAGTCCCGCTCGAGTCCGCGGGCGTCGCCAAAGTTTGAACTCCTCGAAATGCAATGCGGGCCGGAAGTCGCGCCGGTGGACAGGCTCTGCGCCGGGTGCCTACCCGACGGGTGCACCGAGCCGGCGATGAGTTTCGAGACGTTCCGAAGTCCACATCTTCCAAGGGGCCGAACCGGGGCCCGTCAAGTGGATGGAGTGACTGATGGGCGAGGACGAACAACAGATCCGGAATCTGATCGACCGCTGGGCCGAGGCCGTGCACGGTGGCGACATGGCTGGGGTCCTCGCGGACCACTCCGACGACATCGTGATGTTCGACGTGCCACCACCCTACGAAGGTGCTCGCGGGATCGATGAGTATCGCGAGACATGGCCACCATTCTTCGAATGGCAGTCGAGTGGTGCCAGGTTCGAGTTGGTGTCATTGGACGTAACCGCGGGCGAGGATGTTGCCTTCGCCCACGCGCTCCTCCGGTGCGGAACGGAAGCGGAGCTCGCCGACGATCCGGAGAACCGTCTTCGGCTTACTGTCGGGTTGCGGAAGGAAGACGGACGTTGGCTCGTCGCTCACGAGCATCATTCCTTCCCCGACACCAGTGTCTGACGGGCGGTCGAAATGGGTCGGCGATGGTCATATTTTTGGGATATTTCGGGCGAACTTAGGTTGTAGTTTCACCCACCCAACCACACCCGGGAGTTTCGTCACTGTGATGATTACGAAACTGGGAATCATCGGTGCGACAGGGTGAGTCCGATGGAAGTGCGGGCGGCAGTCGGAAACAGGCATTCGCACGAAGTCTGTTCAACGTGAAACACCGCCCCGATGTTCCACGTGAAACTGCTCGGCACTCAATCGGCGCGGTGAACTCTTGTCGTCGAAGGCGACGCGGGGGCGGGACGGGTAGACATGAGGCTGCCATGTCGCGGGTGGGGCACCGCGACCTCGCCGTGACAGGATCGATTGGCTCGTCCGCTATCCGGATGTCATCTCCGTCGGGGCGACAGCGCGAGGGGTGCAGACTTCCCGGCGGCTGCGCGCTCGCTCGGCGGTTCCACGTGAAACATGCCGTGGGCGACGTCGATGCGGTGTCCGCGGTGCCCCGTTCGTCAACGGCTTATAGGCACTGGGAACCGCGGAGAGGACCGAGTACTGGACGGCGATCGTCTGATCCTCGCGGTCCCACTCCATCGTGAAGTCGACGGCACCGGACAGCGAACGGGTCGCAGCGGCGAACGCGGGCATGTCCTTGCCGTCGAGCGTGGTGATGACGTCGCCAGTCCTGACGTCCGCGGGCTCCGCGAGGCTAGGCCGGGCGGGCGTTGGAGCGCCCAACCCCTCCCCTCCCCCACCGGAAGGGGTGCGGCTCGACACTGTCCGGCGTTGCGCGTTCGAGTTGAGGGACATAGTCGCGGGCGAGGGCGGATAATGGAGAGGCTGTGTTTGTTGATTTCGCGTTATTCGCGGGAGGATGTTTCACGTGGAACCGAATGCTGGAGAGCCGGCCGAATGGGACGAACAAGCGGCGGCACGCCAGGTGTTCGGTGAACGATTCGATATTGCGGAGCGCTACTACAAGTCGTTGGCGACCGACGGTGTCGAGCGGGGGTTGATCGGACCGCGGGAGGTTCCGCGACTCTGGGAACGTCACCTTCTCAACTGTGCCGTCGTCGGCGAGTTGATCGCTGAGGGCGAGTCGGTCGTCGATGTCGGAAGCGGGGCTGGACTGCCCGGTATCCCCCTGGCGATCGCCCGGCCCGATCTCCGCATCACGTTGGTCGAGCCCCTGCTGCGCCGGTCGGTGTATCTCGCGGAGTTCGTCGAGTCGAACGGGCTGGACGTGCTCGTCGTCCGTGGCCGTGCCGAGGAGTCCGGTGTTGTGAAGGAAGCCGGCGGCGCGGACGTCGTCACTTCCCGGGCGGTGGCGCCGTTGGAGAAGTTGGCCAAGTGGTCGCTGCCGCTGATCCACGAGCATGGGAGAATGCTCGCATTGAAAGGTTCGAGCGCCGCCGAAGAGATTTCCCGTGATCGCGCTTCCCTGACTCGGTTGGGTGCTGGCAAGCTGGATATCGTGGAATGCGGGGTGGGCCTGCTTCCTGTCCCCACCGTTGTCGTTCGGGCAGAACGTTTGCCGAAACGCCGTCAGCGTCGATGACGATGAGCACGGTGGACCAGGGAGTGAGTATGTCGAGTAACGAGCGATTCCCAATTGAAGGAGTAGTCAATGTCGGGTGGGCCTGAATCCGCCGTTTCACGTGAAACAGTTTCACGTGAAACCGACCATCAATCCGACCAGGCGACGAGCTCAGGGAACGGAGACGACGGATTCACTGCCCCCTACAACGGAATCTCCGTCGAGGAGACTCCGATAGGAGCCGCCGCGCACCGCGCGAGTCAGGTGCTGCACCCGCACTCGGTATCCCTGCCGAAGCCGCCAGAACGGCGAATCCTCACCATCGCGAATCAGAAGGGCGGCGTCGGCAAGACGACAAGTGCCGTCAACCTCGCGTCCGCTCTGGCGGTTCAGGGACTGACCGTTCTGGTGATCGACCTCGACCCTCAGGGCAACGCCAGCACCGCGTTGGGCGTCGCCCACCACTCCGGTGTGCCGTCCAGCTACGAGCTCCTCCTCGGTGAGGTGACGGCCGCGGAAGCGATCCAGAAGAGCCCGCACAACGACCGGCTGTTCTGCATTCCCGCCACGATCGACCTTGCCGGCGCAGAGATCGAACTGGTCTCCATGGTCGCCCGCGAGGGACGGCTGAAGGGTGCATTGTCCGAGAAGGCACTCGGCGAGGTGGATGCCGACTTCATCCTCATCGACTGCCCGCCGTCGCTCGGACTGCTCACGGTGAACGCCATGGTCGCCGCCAAGGAGGTGCTGATCCCGATCCAGTGCGAGTACTACGCACTCGAGGGTGTGGGACAGCTGCTGCGGAACATCGAACTGGTGCAGGCGCATCTCAACCCCGACCTTCACGTGTCGACGGTCCTTCTCACGATGTACGACGGCCGCACCAAGCTGGCGGACCAGGTGGCCGAGGAAGTTCGCAACCACTTCGGGGACGCGGTCCTCCGCGCTGTCATTCCGCGCAGCGTCAAGGTGTCCGAAGCTCCCGGGTACGGGATGACCGTGCTCGATTACGACCCCGGTTCACGGGGAGCCATGAGTTACCTCGATGCGGGACGTGAACTCGCAGCACGCACCGCGCACATCACGAAGCAGGAGCAGCGATGAGTCAGACGCGTAAGGGTGGACTTGGCCGTGGACTGGCTGCGCTCATTCCTACCGGACCGACCACGACCGGCCCGGGGTTGGGTAACGCCGCCGCCGACGTCGTGATCGGGACGGACCGGCGCAACGTGCTGACCGCGCCCGCCCCGGACTCGTCGGACTCTGCGACCGACGAGAAGACCGCTCCCGCGTCCAAGGGAAGCAAGTCCAAGGGAAACAACGGAGGGAGCAACGGGGCCGACGGCGCATCTGGCAACGGCGCCCAACCCCTCCCCTCCCCCACCGGAGCGGTGTACCGGGAAATTGCTCCCGACCTGATCGTGCGGAACCCGAAGCAGCCGCGTCAGGTGTTCGACGACGACGCTCTCGCCGAACTCGTCCACTCGATCCGCGAGTTCGGGCTGATGCAGCCGATCGTGGTGCGCCCGCTCGAGGACGGCAAGTTCCAACTCGTCATGGGCGAGCGTCGGTGGCGTGCCAGCCAGGAAGCCGAGTTGGAGACGATTCCGGCCATCGTCCGTGAGACCGGCGACGACGCCATGCTCCGCGACGCACTGCTGGAGAACATCCACCGCGTCCAGCTGAACCCCCTCGAAGAGGCTGCGGCGTACCAGCAGTTGCTCGAAGAGTTCGAGGTGACCCACGAGGAACTGGCGGCGAAGATCGGCCGCTCGCGTCCCGTCGTGACGAACATGATCCGACTGCTGAAGTTGCCGATTCCCGTGCAACGACGCGTCGCGGCGGGTGTGCTGTCCGCCGGTCACGCTCGCGCGCTGCTGTCCCTGGAGGCCGGCGCCGACGCGCAGGAAGTGATGGCGGCACGTATCGTCGCGGAGGGCATGTCGGTTCGCGCGACGGAGGAGGCGGTGACGCTCGCCAACCGCAACGACGACCAGGCGCAGCCCGCCCAGCGACGCAAGCCGATCCAGATGCCGGGACTGCAGGACGTCGCCGAGCGGCTGTCCGATTCGTTCGACACGAGGGTCACGGTCAGCCTCGGCAAGCGCAAGGGCAAGATTGTGGTCGAGTTCGGTTCGGTGGACGATCTTCAGAGGATCGTTGGGATGATGGAGGCACAGAAGGCCGATTCGTGAGCGCCTGAGAGAGGTAGAAGTACCCGCGGATGATCCGTCACTGTGACAGCGGCCGCCGGCGGACCGAATCCGGCAGAACTATCGGGGGCGAAACACATTGAATACCAGAGGATGTCGAATGATCTGCGGTAGTGACATATGGAGGCTGAGCTAGCCAGTGTCGACTCACGTCACATCGCTCACTCTCGACGGCTTGGACAAACTCTCCGCCCATGCCCGTCGCTGTGTCTTCTGGGAGATGGATCCGGCGGCGATCCACAGTTCGCGCGGATTCTGCGACCAGGAATTCGAGAAGGAAGCGTGGCTTTCCATGGTCATGCTCGAATGGGGATCGTGCGGACAGGTCGCCGTCATGGACGGGAAGCCGGTCGGCAGCGCCCTCTACGCTCCCCCACGAACCGTGCCCCGCGCGCAGCTGCTCCCGACCGCTCCGGTCGGTGCCGACGCAGTCCTCCTCACGAGCCTCCGGCTCGAACCGGCCGGCGAAGAACAGAACCTCGGGACCACGTTGATCCAGGCCGTCGTGGCCGATCTGGTGCGCCGCGGTGTTCGCGCGCTCGAGGCGTTCGGGATCCGCAATACCGAGGAAACCGGGCCGATCGACACAACGGGACTGGCCTCGGCTACCGCCGCCCGTGAGTGCTCCCCCGAGGAGTGCATGATCCCGGCGGACTTCCTCGAGGACAACGGCTTCGAAATCGTCGCGCCCCATCACCGGTTCCCGCGACTGCGGCTCGAACTGAACCGGGACCACGGATGGAAGGAAGACGTGGAGGCCGCGCTGGAGCGTCTCATCCACACCGCATCCGTGAGCCTGGTTGACATCGGTGAGCGGACACCCGTCGGAGCGCACTGAGCGCTCGGGCGGGAGATTAGAAGCGTTCGGAGGAAGACAGCTCTTCGGCGAGCAACTCCGCGAAAGTGAACGTTCCGGTCGGCTGATCGTCCTGACCGAGCAGGTACAGACGCTTCACGGAAATCAGGATCGCCTCGGCGATGGCGTCGCGCGCCCGCGGGTTGGAGAGAACCGTGGCGTCCAATTCGTTGGTGAGGTACCCCAGGTCGATCTGCACGGTCGGCATGTTGGTCAGACGCAGCAGATCCCAGGTGCGGCCGTGGGTGCGGCAGTCCTGCAACGGCGTCCGCGCGACGATCTCCCGCTGGATGAATCCGGTGAGTACCTGACCGATCATCGACGTCGAACCGTGCGAGTTGCCGAAGTGGAAGCTGGCGACACCGTTCGCGGACGGGCTGGTGTTCCCGTCGCAGCGCAGCGAGATCATCAGGTCGGCATCGAAGGCGTTCGACGTGGATGCGCGTTCGACGTCGGTGGGGTTCTCGTGGTGCGGGCGGGACAGGAACGTCTCCATCCCCGTGGCGGCCATGCGACCTTCGAGTCGGCTGGCGAGATCCCACAGGATGTCGGACTCCGAGATCGTGCCGTAGGGGGAACGGACGATGGTGCCGTAGGTGTTGCCGCCGAGGCCCGGATCGATGACGATCCGCTTGCCGCTCAGCTGCGGTCCCGAGCTACGGACCATTTCTTCTTCGCTCATCGCGTGCGGTGACCCACCGGTGACGCGGGTGCCGAGCAATTCGAGCGACCGCAGGGTGGCGGGACCGCAGATGCCGTCGGCGACGATCCCGATCTCCCGCTGGAACGAGGACAGGGAGTCGTGGGTCTGCGGGCCGAAGAAGCCGTCGACGCGGCCGACGTAGAAACCGAGGTCCTGCAGGCGGGTCTGCAGGGTGGCGACGTCGTCGCCGTAGAGCGGTGCGGACAGCTGGTAGATCAGCGTGCGCGCGCCCAGGCGGTACGACGCCTCTTTCATGGACCGGTAGGTGGCCGGGCCCACGATTCCGTCGACGAGGAGCCCACGCTGCTGCTGGAAGGCCCGTACGGCGCTGTCCAGGTGATGATCGAACACGGCGTCGGGGGCGATCCAGTGAGATCCGTTGATGCCCTCACGCCGGGTGCCGGGCACACCGTTGTGCAGGAAACCGAGACCGGCCAGAGTGCCCCGAATCTCAGCGACGGCCGGACCATGGTCGCCGTGACGGAGTCGGTGCATGTTTCAGGGCCTCTCAGTCCGAATCAACGAGAAATACGAATCTCGGTACAAACAAAACGATCGATGTGCCCGGTCGGTCTAGCTGATGCGACTGGAGCACATCGATCGATTGTCTCAGAGATTCCCACAAAATCGGGAATCGCGCTGGGTGTTCGGGTGTCGATCAGAGAACGTCGGCGAGCTCTTTCAGCAGCGCAGCCTTGCCCTTGGTACCGACGATCGTGTTGATCGGCTTGCCGTCCTTGAACAGGATCAGCGTGGGGATCGACATGACCTGGAAGTCGCGGGCAGCGCCCGGGTTGGCGTCGATGTCGAGCTTCGCGATGGTCAGCTTGTCGCTGTGCTCACCGGCGATCTCCTCCAGGACGGGGGCGATCATCTTGCAGGGGCCGCACCAGGTGGCCCAGAAGTCGACGAGGACGGGCTTGTCGCTGGAAATGACGTCCTGCTGGAACGAATCATCGGTGATGGTGACGGTATTCGACACGGGAATTTCCCTTACTCGAGGTGGGTAGGTGTGTGTGGGTGGCCGGCTCAGGCGTCGACCGGTGAGCCGGCGGCCGCGACGGTGTTGGCGGTGATGTCGCCGCGCTCGGCCAGCCAGCGCTCGGCATCCATCGCCGCGGAACATCCGGTGCCGGCAGCGGTGATCGCCTGCTGGTAGATGTGATCGACGAGGTCGCCTGCGGCGAAGACGCCGTCCACGGAGGTGGCCGTGGTCGGGTTCTGGACGATCACGTAGCCGGCCTCGTCGAGGTCGACCTGACCCTTGACCAGTTCGCTGCGCGGATCGTGACCGATGGCGACGAACATGCCGGTGACGTCCAGCGTGGACGTCTCACCGGTGACGGTGTCGCGGATCACGAGGCCGGTGACGCTGTTCTCCCCCAGCACCTCGACGGGTGCCGCGTTGGTCACGAACCGGATCTTCGCGTTCGCCTTGGCGCGCTCGAGCATGATGCGGGACGCGCGGAACTCCTCGCGGCGGTGCACCACGGTGACGCTGCGCGCGAAGCGGGTCAGGAAGGTGGCCTCCTCCATGGCGGAGTCGCCGCCGCCGACCACGACGATGTCCTGATCCTTGAAGAAGAATCCGTCGCACGTGGCGCAGGCGCTGACGCCGCGGCCGAGCAACTTCTCTTCCCCGGGAATCCCCAGGTAGCGGGCTGCGGCACCCATCGCCAGCACGACCGCGTGCGCCTGGTAGGTCTCGCCGTTCACGACGACCTTCTTGATCGGGCCGGTGAGGTCGAGTTCCTCGACGTCCTCGGTGCGGATGTCGGTGCCGAAGCGCTTGGCCTGCTCGCGCATCTGGTCCATCAGGTCGGGTCCCATGATTCCCTCGCGGAATCCGGGGAAGTTCTCGACCTCGGTGGTGGTCATGAGGGCGCCACCGAACTGGGTCCCCTCGAACTGCAGCGGCTCGAGTTCCGCGCGCGCCGCGTAGACGGCAGCGGTGTATCCGGCAGGTCCCGAACCAACGATGATGAGTTCATGAACCGTCGATGGAGTGGTCATGCGGGCCTTCCAGTAGTGAGGGGTGCTCAGTCGTATGGATCAACACAAGACTAAAGGGTGTTGTTCCCGGACTGCAGGTGATACCGGTCGCTCCCCTCGCAGGCCACGTGATCAGCGCAGTGTCTCCCGGATGACGCAGCGCGTGCCCGTGTAGATCGTGGGCATGCATTTGTTGCAGTGGATGCACAGTCCCTCGGCGACGTGCCGGTCGCGGAACTTGTTCACGAGGTCCGGGTCGCGGAGCAGGGCGCGGGCCATTGCGACGAACTCGAATCCTTCGCCGAGCGCGTTCTCGATGGTGGCGAGCCGGTTGATTCCGCCGAGGAGGATCAGCGGCATCGACAGGGCGTCGCGGAACTGCCGGGCCATCGGCAGGAAGAAGGCCTCCTCGAACGGGTAGGTCGGAAAGATGCGCGGCCCGTACATCTTCAGTCCCCAGCCCACCAGTTTCGGCTGTGAGGCAACGAATTCCGCCATCGGGACGTCGCCGCGGAAGAAGTACATCCCGTTGAGCAGCGAGCTGCCGCCGGTGAGCTGCATCGCGTCGAGGTGCCCGTCGGCTTCGAGGAGCTGGGCGATGCGGAGACTGTCGTCGAGCCACAGCCCTTTCG
The DNA here is from genome assembly GCF_017068395.1 of Rhodococcus pseudokoreensis. Lineage (NCBI taxonomy): Bacteria > Bacillati > Actinomycetota > Actinomycetes > Mycobacteriales > Nocardiaceae > Rhodococcus > Rhodococcus pseudokoreensis. Next base: position 4,347,493 of record NZ_CP070619.1, read on the forward strand.
GGACACCGTCCGTCATGTTGAATTTGGCGGTGACGGCCACCGAGTCGCCGACGGCGTGGCGCACCCGCTCGAGCACCCGGCGCGGGAACGCCGCCCGCCGCTCCAGGCTGCCCCCGTACTCGTCCGTGCGCCGGTTGAGATTGGGGCTCATGAACGAGCTGAGCAGATAGTTGTGGCCGAGGTGGACCTCGATCGCGTCGAATCCGGCGTCGACGGCGTTGCGCGCCGTGTTCTCGAAGTCGTGCGTGACGTCGTCGAGTTCGTCCCGGGTGGCACCCCGCACGAGGCCCATCGCGGGCGGGCTGAGGCGAGTGGACGGCGCGAGGGTCTTGGTGCGGTTGGACAGCGTGTTCGCGACCAGACCGGCATGACCGATCTGGGCAGCGGCCAATCCCCCTTCGGCGTGGACGGCGTCGGTGAGCCGACGCAGGTCGGGGACGTGAGCGCGGTCGAGCACCAGGGTGTTCGCGTGGACGCGTCCGCCGGGTGAGACGGCGCAGTACGCGACGGTCGTCAGGGCGGCCCCGCCGCGAGCGACCTCGGCGTGGAAGTCGACGAGCCGGTCGGTGACCCGGCCGCGGGGCATGACGCCCTCGAACGTGGCGGCCTTCACGATGCGGTTGCGCAGCGTCAGGGGGCCCAGGCGGGCCGGCTCCCAGATATCGGGCTGCGGTGGTGGAACGGTCATGGTGGTCTGCCTTCGGGGGGAAGTGATGGGTGCTCAGGCGAACGTCGCGGCCAGCGCCGCGCGGGCCGGCCGCCAGGTGAGTCCGAGTTCGTCGCGGGTTCGCGAGTCGTCCGTCGGGGTGGCCGAGGTGAGGAGCCAGGCCGCCTCGTAACCGAGCCCGGGGCTGAGGGGTGTGAGCCTGCCGATCACGTCGGCGATCCGCCCGATGGTGCGAAAGGCGCTGCCCGACAGCGGGATGCGCCGGATACGACGACCCGACGAGTGTTCGAGGACGTCGACGAGCTGATTGAACTCGACGAGTTCGCCGCCGCAGACGTACCGGCGGGGACCACGGCCGGGGTGCATCGCGGCGGCATGGACGGCGGCCACGTCCCGCACGTCGATCATCTGCATGCCGCCGTCGAATCGGGGCGCCACCCCGCCGCCGACGATCGCGCCCCAGCCCTGTTCGGTGACCCCCTTCGTGGTGCCGAGGCCGGGGCCGACGACGCTGGTCGGGTAGGTGATGACCACCGGGGCGCCCGCGTCCTGGAGCGCGCGGGCGATGCGGTCGGCGGCGGCCTTGGTGCGGCCGTAGGCGCTGCGGCCCGACGCCGTCGGACTGTCCGGGCCGATGACGGCGTCGGGCGACGGAAACAGGGCGCTGAAACTTGCGACGTGGACGATCGGATCGAGCCCGAGGAAGGCCGCGCGGGTGAGGATCGCGGCGGTGGCCTGTGTGTTGATCTCCCACATCAACTGTTCGCGGCGGTCGTCGGTGCCCACCACCCCGGCGGCGTGGAGGAGTGCGTCGCAGCCGACGAGCAGGCGCGACACCGTCTCGGCGTCGCGAATGTCGCCGACCACCGGTTCGATCCGTGCGGCGTCGGCCCCGGCCGCGGCGAGCAGGGCGTCAGGAGATTCGGTGGGGAGAACGAGGAGCCGAACCGTGTGGCCGTCGGCGAGCAGCGCCAGTGTGGTGTGGGCGCCGACGTAGCCGGTGCCACCGGTGACCGCGATCTTCATGTATCCGCCTCGTTCGAATTACGGTGCCACTGGACTCGTAATGGGTACGATATAGCGCGGACGGCACTTCTGTCCCACAATTCGAACCAATGAATGCAACCGGAACCGGCCGCCCCCGCGACCCACGGATCGACACCGACGTCCTCGCGGTCACCCGCGCGATGCTCGTGGAGTCGGGCTGGGAACAACTGAGCATGCGAGCCATCGCGACGCGGTCCGGGGTGAGCAGGGCGTCCATCACCCGGCGGTGGCCGTCGAAGGCGCACCTCGTTCTCGACGCGATCCTCGGCGCGACACCCGACCTGACGCCGTTCGAGGGCACCGATCGCGAAGGCTGGATCCGCTGGGTGGTGACCGGCAGCGCCGAACTGTTCTCACGGCCGGAGGTGCGGGCGGCCACGCCGGGACTGCTGGCCGCGATACGGGACCACGACGATCTCCGGACCGCGCTCTGGCGGGGATTCAGCGGGCCGAGTACTCAACTGTTCGGGGGCGCGGATTCCGGGGAGTCGAGCACCGCGACGGCCGTGCTGGTGCTCGCCGCAGGCGCGGCCCTGTTCACGAGCCTGATCGCCGTGGAAGACGACACTCCGGAACTGCGGGCGAAGATCCTCGAGTTGCTCATGCCGGTCGCCCGCTCGGAATCCGAAAGAGACTGAGGGTCAACCGATGTCGGTGACGGCGATCGTGGCCGGATCGCCCGCGCCGCACTCGCGGCCCACCACCAGGGCGGTGATCTGCGGCGGACGCGGCGCGGCCACCAGGAGCAGTACCCCGGGAACACCGTCGACGCGGACCTCACCGGAGCCGAGAAGGGCACGGTCCGGCTCGATGCCGTTGGCGTGCAGGCAATCTGCGAGCCGATCAGGATCCTCGAGCGGTCCGAGCTGCCGCGAGCCGATCACGGTGAGGAGGCGTCCGGAGTCGAGGTCCGAGCCCAGTTCGAGGACCGCCGGTGCCTGCGAGGTCTCGGAACCGGGCAGGGCAACGGGCGGCGGCTCGGATTCCCGGCCGTCCGGTACGACGACCGCGACGGCCACCACGACCGCTGCCGCCGCCGCAAACGTTCCCGCGGCAGCGGCAGCCCACTTCCGGCGCCGGGCGAGCGGCACCACGGTCGCCTCGGCAGGGGTGTCGCGTTCCGCGGCGAGGGCACGGTTGATGCGGTCGGCGATGTCGGCGGGGATCGGGGTCGAGACGGAATGGTCGCGGCCGAGCGCACCGAGCTGATCCGTCACCCGGTCGAGGGCGTCGATGACGGCCATCGACTGCGGGTCGCTGCGGACGAGTGGCCACAGGCGATCGCTGACCGACTCCGGAAGCACCCCGGCATGCAGATCCGCGAGTAGGTCCTCGGAGTAGGGAGGTTCGGGCAGCGCGGCATCGGACGGCTCGGATTCACGGTCGGCCATGGCACCTCCTCACCGAGTCATCGTGGTCCGGGACATGGTCCGGGACGTCAGGACGCTTCCCCGCTCCTATTACGTTTTGACGCTGCGGAGTCATGATCGGTTCCCCTCCACCCGAAAATATTCGAGAGAGGCGGCCAGTTTCTTCCGGCCGCGGGCGCAACGGCTCTTCACGGTGCCCTCCGGAACCCCGAGAAGCGCCGCGGCCTCGCTGGTCGATCGGCCCTCGAGGTCCACGGCCACGATCGCGGTCCGTTGATCCGGCGGGAGCTGCGCCAGAGCGCGCTCGACCACCAGGCTGAGCTCCACCTCGGAAACGTAATCGCGGGCGTCGCGCGGTTCGTCGTCCTCGTCGGCGGACAGGGACACCGCCGGACGGGCCTTGTTGCGGCGGATGCGGTCGAGGCAGGCGTTGACGACGATCGTGTGCAGCCAACTGCGGACCGCGGCGTCCCGGCGGAACGAGCCCGCGTTGCGATGCGCCGACAGCAGCGCCTCCTGCAGGGCGTCCGCCGCGTCCTCGGTGGTGTAGCTGGTGCGTTTGGCGACGTGCCACAGGTGGTCGTAGTGCCGTCCGAGCAGGGTCTCGAAGGCGTGCCGATCGCCGGCGACGTGCGCAGCCAACAGGTCGACGTCCGAGGGCTCACCCTCGGAATCCCCCCGGAAGATTCGCACCGGCGGATGTTAGCTCAGTTCGCCGGTCCGCGAGCATCGGGTGCCGACTACGTGGAGGCGTTGAAACCGATGTCGGCGATGGACGATTGGTTCGTGCCGCGGGAATTGCTCAGGCCGGTGATCCACACCAGGACGTTCTTGGTGGGTCCCTCCGACTTGACCGGGATCTCGGTGACACCGTTGCCGAGGACCTTCGAACCGAGCACCTGCGTCTGGTCGAGGGTCGGGTTCTCGGACGGGGCGCTGCGGATCTCGACGTTGGTGCCCGGGGTCGGCGAGTTGATCCACACGCTCGACAGGGTCGCCGGCTCGTCCAGCGTGACCATCAGGCCCACACCGTTCTTCAGCGCGGGGAACGGCTGGAAGTACGAGTCGGTGCTCCACACGGTGGACGTGTTGCCGTCGATGGCCAGCCGGGCGTTGGCGGCGGAGTCGGGTGTGCCCTGCGGCGAGAACACCGTCGCGCCCGAGGGCTTGATCGGTGCGACGTTCGCCGCCGGGGCGGGCGCGGCTGCGGTCGACTCCGGGTTCGGTGGGGCCTCCGCCGAGGTGGTGAGTCCGAAGTCCTGTTCGGTGAGCGGCGCGTCGGAACTGCTGCCCGTGAGGAACGTGGCGAGCCAGAAGCCCAGCAGCGCCAGCACGATGATCGTGACGACCGCCAGGCCGACGAGCGCGGCGATCATCCGGTTGGACTTCTTCTTCTCCGCCTCCAGCGCTTCCGGGTCGGCGAGAGCGTGACCGGACGGGCCTGGGGCCCGCTGCCCGAGCCGCAATACGGGGATGAACTCGGTCTTCTCGTTGACGACGGACGCCTGATCGAGGATGTGCTGCACGGTGGCCGCCGTGCGGATTCCACCGTTCGGTTCGAGCGAGCGCAGGGCCACCGCGGAGATCTCGAACGGGACCTCCGGCCGGATCACCCGCGGTCCGATGGGCTGCCCGCTGGAGTCGCGGTCGGCCAGGCGCATGCCGCCGACGCTGCCCGGGCGCTGCGAACCCGACGGATCACCCGCGGGTGCGGACGGGTCGCCGAGCGGCCAGCGGGCGGTGATGAGGGCGTAGAGCATGGCGCCCAGTCCGCGCACGTCGGAACTCGAGTCGGAGTCGGCGAGCGTGGCCGGGAACGCCAGCACGGCATCGCCGTTGATACTGATCCGGACGCGGTCGGGATGGTCGATGGACAGTGCCCCACCGGCCCGGTGCGCGGTTTCGGCGGCAGCGGCGAGTGCGCGGATGGCGCTGGCGGCGCCGATCGGAGACGGCTTGGTGTCGGCCATCTCCCGCAGCGAACGGCCCGGAGTCCACTCGGCGACGACGATGCCGCCGGAGCTTCCCCGGACCACGTCGAGGACGCGGGCGAGACCGGGCGAATTGATCCGGCCCAGTCGCAGGGTGCGCGACAGGATTGCCTGCGGGCCTTCGGGACCGGCCGAGGTGGAGCGCTGCTCGGCATCGACGAACGTCAGGGCAACCTCTCGGTCGAGTTTGACGTCCAGCGCCTGCCAGAACTGCAGTCCCCGCGAACCACCGTGCGGGGTCAGCAGGCGGTAGCGGCCACCGGCGACGGAGGCGCCGGGAATGAGCTTGGGGCCACGGGGAGTACGACGCGGGCCCGCTCCGGGCTCACGACCGGGTGCGGGTGTGATCGGGATCACGCCGGTGTCGTAGCTGAGATCCCGTGCGGGTGCGGAGCCCATGTGACGTGTGTCTCGACGCTCGTCGGCGGGCGACTCGCCGGAGTCTTCGGCGGGGGTCTTCGGCGCAGCCTTCTTCGCGACGTCGGCCCCGGTCTCCTTGCTCTGCGCAGGTTTCGGAGTGTCGGCAGAGCCCGCGGACGCGTCGGCGGTCTTCTTTTGCGAGGTGTCCGCGTCCTTCTTCTGCGGTGCGTCGGCGGCCTTCTTGTCGGACTTCGCAGAGCCGGTGGAGGCCGACTCGGACGAGATCCGGGTGGTCGGGGCGTCGACGCCGTTGGATGCGGCGGCCGAATCGCGTTCGGACGCTTGCACCGTAGAACTCCCGGCTCTCTTGCTGCCGGCCACGTCGTCGTCGCTCACCCTCACTCCTTCATTTTCGAATGCCCAACTCCGACCGTTACCGGGCGGCGATCCGACCCGCTCGTGTCCAGGGTACGGGAGTCCACCGGGTCGTTCGATACCACGCGGCTGTCCTCCGACGTCGCGCGGTGTGGCACGGACCACTGGAATCAGTTCTGTTTCGGCGTCCGCGAGCGGGTCGACTTCCGGTTCCGGTGCGGCGCCGCGACCGCGCAACGCGCGGACCTTGCGGGCGACGGCGACGGTGATGGACACGATTTCGGGGATCTTCGCGAACCAGAGGATCGCGAACGTGACGACGAGCATCAGCACGCCGCTGATGGCGACGCGGACCATGGAACCCGGTCCGCCGAACAGTTCGGTGAGCCGGTCGAGTTGCAGCAGCCGGTCCGCGCCGAGCATCGCGAGGGCGCCCGCGAGGGACGCGAGGACCACCACCCACACGGTCTTGCCGACGTTCGCCATCTGGAGATTGCCGAGGCTGCGGTGCAGCAGATACCCGCCGACGAGGGCGCCGGTGATGTAGCCGAGGCCGTTGGCCACGCCGAGCAGGATCACCACCTGGTCGTCGCTCGAGGCGATCATCGGGGTGAGCGCGGACAGCGCGATCTTCACCGCGGTGATGCCGAGGACGATCCACGTGGGAGTCCACGCCTGCTCGCGGGCGTAGAACACGCGGAGCTGGATCAGGACGAGCGAGTACGGGATGAGCGTGAACGCGGACCAGCTGACGGCCTCGCCGAGACGTTCGGCGTCCCCGGACCCGAAGTTGCCGTACCCGTACAGCGCCTGACCGATCTCCGGTCCGGCGAACGTGAGGAACGTGATGATCGGGATCAGGGAGATCATCGTCAGCCGGGTGGCGACGGACAGGTCGTCGACCACGGCGGGGGTGTCGTCGGCGGCGGCGTTGCGGCTGAGCCGCGGCATGATCGCCGTCAGCACCGTCACGCCGAGCACGCCGTACGGCAGCTGCAGCAGCAGCCACGCGTTGTTGTAGATCGCGGGACCCGACGCGTCCGCGTGGGACGAGATGCGGGTGGCGACGATCATGCCCGCCTGGCTGATCAGCACGTACAGGATGATGGCGACGGCCATGCCGCCGAACTGTTTGAGCCGGTCGTCGAGGCCCCACAGCGGTTTCAGTGAGATGCCCTCGCGCCGGATCGCCGGCACCAGACTCATCGCCTGCACCACGACACCGAGCGTGACGCCCACACCGAGGACGAGCAGTTTCGGGTCGCTCATCCGGACCGGATCGAGGGTGATCTCTCCCGGGGTGGCGTAGTAGATCACCAGCACGGTGAGCATCACGACGTTGTTCAGCACCGGAGCCCAGGCACCGGGTTTGAACACCTGCCGGGTGTTGAGGATGGCCGTGAGCAGCGCCGACAGTCCGTAGAACAGGATTGCGGGCAGCAGTAGATAGGACAGGGCTGTGGTGAGGGACGTGTTCACCTTGCCGTCGGCCGACAGGAAGACGTGGGTGGTGAGCACGGGCGCCGCGGCGGTCGCCAGCAGCGCCGCCGTTCCGAGCAGCACACACGTGGCGGTGAACAGGCGCCGCACGAACGCGGCACCCTGGTCCGGGTCCTCCCGTTCGGCGCGCACCAGGACTGGCACCACGATCGCGGTGAGCACCGCGCCCAGCACCAGTTCGGAGATCATGTTCGGGATCTGGCTGGCGACGGTGAACGAGCTGGCCACCGACCCACCCAGCAGCGTCAGGACGAGCAGCTGCTTGGCGAATCCGGTGATGCGGCTGACGAGCGTCGCCACCGCGATCGACCCGGTGGACGCCAGCAGTCGGGAGTTGCTCTGCTTCTGCGGCGCCGTCGACGGCCCGGAGTCCTGGGCCGGAGGCGGCGGCGGGGGGTCGACCCGGATGGCCGCGAACTGCACCGTCGGTGCCTCGTCCGGCCGGATCTCCCGAGCCCAGTGGTCCCGCTCCCACGGCGCGACCCGGGGATGGGAGCGATCGGGAAGCCTCTGGCCCCTACTGGGCAAGTTCCCGGTCATGAACGTTCGTACCCTTCGTCAGCTGGATCCGGCTGGCCGCGGAATCGATGCCACAGCCGGCGGCCGGCGAGGAACAGCAGCAGAGCACCCGCGCATGCTGTCAGTATCGCCAACGCCTGCCCGTACGCGTTGGACCGTACCGTCACGCTGGTCGGCTCTCCCAGTTGCTGTCCATCGGCCGTGGTCAGAGAGAATTCGACGACGAGCTTGCGGGAGTCGTTTGCCTCGGTGGGAACGGTGAGCGTGCGACTGCCCCGCGGAGGCAGCGTGGTGGGGCCGATGTCGGTGATGGTCATCCCGGACGGCGCGTCCACCTGCAGGCGGACGGTGATCCCGACCGGGAGGTCGTTTCTGGCGACCAGCAGCAGCGGGCTCTGCTCCGACGCCAGCGTGTAGACACCGCCCGGCGACACGACGGTCACGGCCCCGAACATGTCGTCCATCGTTTCGGCGACCTCGTCGGCGCGCGTGTCCGACGCTTCCTCCGCGGACCGGCGTTCGTCGTCGCGACGATGCGCGAGGCTCATCGACCGCACCAGGTCCTCGCGGAGCGGCGCGGTGAACCGTTCCGGGGTGAGCGGGGCCTGCGGGTCGTCGACCAGCGCCGCGTTCAGTGCCTCGATCCGGGGCATCTGCGTGGCGGCGGCGTCGCGGATGTGGGCGGGGACGCCGTCCTCGGCGGCCTGATCCGGGTAGTCCAGGCTCGCGATCTCGGGTGATCCGGGCTGACGGCCCAGCAACGACGGCAGCGGCCGGGGTGTCGCGAGGCCGGAGCGCATCAGCGACGACACCGTCGACAGCAGCGTCTTCGCGTCGTCGGCGCCGGCGGTCCACAGTTGCGGCGGCACCACCATCAGCGATCGGGGGACGCCGGCGGCCCGGGCGGCCTCCGGTTCGAGGGCAGACCACGACACCGCACCGAGCGCGTCCTGCAGCCGGGCCGTCTGGGAATCGTCCGAGAGGTCGTACCGGGCGCGCTGGGGGGTATAGGACGGAGTCTGCGGAGTCGTCCCCATCGCGGCGAGCGCCGTGCCGACGGACGGATCGAACAGCAGCGCGTCGACGCTTCCGGTGGCCGTCGGTGTCTCGGTGGCCGCCGGCGTGGTGGTCTCCCCATTCGCCGGGACGGGGGCTGCGGGCGGTGGTGTCGCCTCGATGACGTGGGCGCTTTCCCGGGGCGCGGTCGTGTCGACGGAGTTCGCGGCCACGAGTGCAGTGGTCGCGTCGTCGCCGCGGAGCATCTGCGCCGTCGCGTCGTCGAGCACGCCGGCGTCGCTCCACACGAAATTGCGCAGCGACGTGACACCGAGCACATTGTCGACGATGTCGGCGGGGGCGTCGACGGCGGTCGCGGTGAGGTCGGCGTTCCCGACCTCACCGATCGCGGACAGGTCGGCCTGCGCGAACGGCACCGACGTGGTGCACATGGACGCGGCCAGCGTCCGGGCGCGCTCGAGCCATGCCGACGCGGCATCCTTGCCTGTACCCTCGTGCGCGGAACCGGTGGGATCGGACGGGTCGTCCACCACCAGATAGCCGCGGGTCATGTTCTCGACGGTGATCAGCAGGTCGGGGTCCACCGCCAGGCACAGACTGTCCCGCAGCGTGTGGTCCCGGTCGACGCTCTCCCGGGTGGCGAATTCCGCCGCCCCCAGCAGTTCGTCCAGTCGGCCGCCGTCGTCCAGGGAGGTCGCGAGGTCGTCGTCGACGAGACGCACCGGTTCGGTGACGGAACCGGCGACACCCGCCGCCAGCCGGGGGCGGTCGGCGAGGGGCCACATCATGGTGACGGCGACGGGACTGGAGATGTCCGGGGGCACCGCCGGAGTGCCGGGGACCCCGAACACGGGCAACAGGAACCGGGCGTCGTCGAGGCGCGCGGCGCCGCCGTACTCGGGGGTCCCGTTCACGTTCACCATCAGCGGGTACACGCCGGGTTCGGTGATGTCGAGGGAGAGGTCGGTGTCGGAACGCAGCGGCAGCGACAGCGTGAACTGCTTGCTCTGGCCCTCGTCGAGGCGGCCCGCGACCGTGTCGAACATGCCGACCGTGTCGTAGCGGGACTGATCGAGGGTGAGGGACGTGCGGAGGCCCTCGCTGCTCGCGACGGCGGGAGCGCGTTGCAGTCGCACGCTGACGTCGCGGACCGTGCGGTCGCCGATGTTCTTCACCGAGCCCGTGACGGTGACGATCGGGTCGCTGGTGGTGGTGACCGTGGACGGGGTGACGTTGTCGATGTGCAGTTCGAGGAACTCGGGGTCCTCGTCGACGAGCTGGGTCCCGGCGCTCTCCGGCGGCACGGGTTCCTGGGCCGACGCCACCACGGTGCTGGTGGGAGCCAGAACGACCGCGAGTGCGGTCAACGTCACGGCACCGACCCGACGCAAAGCCATCCTCATCCGGCGTCTGGCCCCTTCTGGAGCTTCAGGTCGGAAGTGGGCGGAGTGGTAGTCATCTTGGAGATCAAGTCACCGGCGATTTCTGCGAGTTTCCGTTCGTCTGCGTAGGCCAGGCGTGATCCCAGCTCGGCGAGCGGCACCCACGCTACCTCGGTGACTTCCACGTCTTCGTCCGACAGTTCCCCGCCGAGGAATCTCAGCAGATAGTGGTGGACGGTCTTGTGGACCCGGCGGCCCTCGGTGACGAACCAGTAGTCGATGCTGCCGAGCGACGCGAGGACGGTGCCCTGGATGCCGGTCTCTTCCTCGACCTCACGCATCGCGGTCTGTTCGGCGGTCTCGCCCTGCTCGATATGCCCCTTGGGCAGCGACCACAGCAGCCGCCCGCGACGGTCGGTGCGCCCGATCAGCGCGGCGCACAGATTCTCCCGCGGTCCGCCGAGACCGTTGACGACGAGCCCGCCCGCGGAGGTTTCCCGCACCGTCCTCATGTGGGGTTTCGCGGGTTTGCCGACGGCGCCGCGCCGCCGCGAGTTGCGGCGACTCCTGTTCGCACGTTCGGCAGCAGACACCCCATCGATAGTAGTTGGCTTTGCCGTTTCCACCGGAACGCCGCACCCGAACCGAGACGCTTCGTGACACACCTGTGGCGAACCGAACTGCGAGGTGACAGCGTGTATGCGTATCCCGCTATTTGCGCACCTCGGTAAGCTTCCTGGACGTGACTGCCCCTTCTCTCGACGACGAGCGCCGTACGCGACTGCTTGCCGGCGCCGCGGTGACGCTGCGCGAGCTGTCCGAAGTCCTGACGCCGCTCGGTGAGAAGTTCGCTTCCGCCGGTCACGAGTTGTACCTGGTGGGGGGCAGTGTCCGGGACGCGATCCTGGGTCGTCTCGGCACCGACCTCGACTTCACCACCGACGCCCGCCCGGAGCAGGTGCAGAAACTGCTGTCCGGCTGGGTCGACAACCAGTGGGACACGGGCATCGAGTTCGGGACGATCAGCGCCGCCAAGGCGGGTCAGCAGATCGAGATCACGACGTACCGGGCCGACGCCTACGACCGGGTGTCGCGCAATCCCGTCGTCCAGTTCGGGACGAAGCTCGAGGACGACCTGGTGCGTCGCGATTTCACGGTCAACGCGATGGCCGTCCGGATCGGTGCGGACGGCTCGCAGGACTTCGTCGACCCGCTGAACGGCATGGACGCGCTTCTGGCCGGGGTGATGGACACGCCGTCGGCGCCGGAGAACTCGTTCAACGACGACCCGCTGCGGATGCTGCGGGCCGCCCGCTTCGTGTCCCAGCTCGGGTTCACCCTGCACGAGCGCGTGCACCGGGCCATCGCCGACATGGCCCCGCAGATCGAGCGGATCACCGCCGAACGCGTGCGGGCCGAACTGGACAAGCTGATCCTCGGCGAGTTCCCCATCGACGGCATGAACGTGATGTGCGAGACCGGTCTGGCCGATTTCGTGCTGCCCGAGGTGCCGCAGATGAAGCTCGAGATCGACGAGCACCACCAGCACAAGGACGTGTACTGGCATTCGCTGACGGTGCTGAAGCAGGCCGTCGACCTCGAGGACGGCGACCCCGACCTGGTGCTGCGCTGGGCGGCGCTGCTGCACGATATCGGCAAACCGGACACGAAACGCAACGAGCCGGGTGGCGGCGTGAGCTTCCACCACCACGAGGTGGTCGGCGCGAAGATGGTCCGCAAGCGGATGCGGGCCCTGAAGTACTCGAAGCAGATGGTCGACGACGTCTCGCAGCTCGTGTTCCTCCACCTGCGGTTCCACGGCTACGGCAAGGGGCAGTGGACCGATTCCGCGGTGCGCCGGTACGTGACGGACGCCGGTCCGCTGCTGCCGCGTCTCCACAAGCTGGTCCGCGCTGATTGCACCACCCGCAACAAGCGGCGGGCGGCCGCGCTGCAGGCGACGTACGACGACATCGAGGAGCGGATCGCCCGGATCGCGGAGCAGGAAGACCTCGCCCGGGTGCGCCCGGACCTCGACGGCAACGCGATCATGGAACTGCTCGGCATTCCGGCGGGGCCGGAGGTCGGGAAGGCCTGGAAGTACCTCAAGGAACTCCGGCTCGATCGTGGTCCCCTCAGCCGGGACGAGGCGGAGGCCGAACTCCTGTCGTGGTGGGCCGAGCAGAAGGCCTGACCGCCCCGCCGGTCGCTCGAGGCGCTCCCCCCTGCTCAGCGTCCCTGCACACCTGAATCGAGTGACGACGGTCACAGACTTTGTCGTCGCGGTGGTGCCGACATCACCACCGCACCCGCGGCCGGGTGCGAGAGACGTCATCGAACGCTCACCGGGGTTAATCCCGACGAAACACGCCGCTCGGCACCATAGATACAGGTCGTGAGCCAGGTGGACACGCGGCGACCGTGCAGGTGAGGAGCGAGTCGATGCAGCAGCAGAAAGCCGGGACTTCCACAGTGAAGACCGCGTGCTCGTACTGCGGTGTCGGCTGCGGCATGGTGCTCGAGATCGGGATCGATCCCGAGACGAATGCCCGCCGGGTGCTCAAGGCGTCCGGCGACAAGGACCATCCCACCAACTTCGGGCGGCTCTGCACCAAGGGTGCGACGAGCGCGGAGATGCTCGTGGCCGGTGGCCGCATGGAAACCGGGTACGTGCGGGACGAGCGCGGCGAGGCTCCCGCCGCTGTGGACGTCGGCGCCGCCATCAGCGAGACCGCCCGACGGCTGAAGGAACAACTCGACGAGCACGGTCCCGACGCCCTGTCCTTCTATGTGTCCGGCCAGATGTCCATCGAGGCGCAGTACCTGATCACCAAACTGGCGAAGGGTTTCGTCGGGACCAACCAGATCGAGTCGAACTCGCGGCTGTGCATGGCCAGCGCCGGCACCGGCTACAAGCAGTCCCTGGGCGCCGACGGCCCGCCCGGCTCGTATCAGGATTTCGACAAGGCCGACGTGTTCTTCGTGATCGGCGCCAACATGGCCGACTGTCACCCCATCCTGTTCCTGCGGATGATGGACCGGATCAAGGTTGGCGCCAAACTGATCGTCGTCGACCCGCGCCGCAACGCGACCGCCGACAAGGCCGGCCTGTTCATGCAGATCGCGCCCGGCACCGACCTCGCACTGCTCAACGGCCTGCTGCACCTGCTCGTGCGCAACGGGCACACCGATCCCGAGTTCATCGCCGAGTTCACCGAGGGCTGGGAGGTGATGCCGGAATTCCTCGAGGAGTACACCCCCGAGAAGGTCGCGGAGATCACCGGCATCCCCGAATCCGACATCCGGCAGGCCGCCCAGTGGATCGGTGAGGCCGAGAACTGGATGAGCTGCTGGACGATGGGCCTCAACCAGAGCACCCACGGCACGTGGAACACCAACGCGATCTGCAACCTGCACCTGGCCACCGGGGCGATCTGCCGTCCGGGCAGCGGCCCGTTCTCCCTCACCGGTCAGCCGAACGCCATGGGCGGCCGCGAGATGGGGTACATGGGTCCCGGTCTGCCGGGCCAGCGGTCGGTGCTCGCCGCCGACGACCGGGCGTTCATCGAGGACCTGTGGGAGCTGCCGGAAGGCAGCATCCGCACCGAGGTCGGCACCGGCACCGTCGACATGTTCGAGCGCATGGTGGCCGGCGACATCAAGGCCTGCTGGATCATCTGCACCAATCCTGTTGCCACCGTGGCCAACCGGCGGACCGTGATCGAGGGCCTCGAGGCCGCCGATCTCGTGATCACCCAGGACGTCTTCCTCGACACGGAGACCAACGGGTACGCCGACATCCTGCTTCCCGGCGCGCTGTGGGCGGAGTCGGATTCGGTGATGATCAACTCCGAGCGCAACCTCACCCTGCTGCAGCAGGCCGTCGACCCGGTCGGCCAGGCGCTGCCCGACTGGCAGATCATCGCCCGCGTCGCCTGCGAGATGGGGTACGCGGACGCGTTCACGTACGAATCCTCGGAGGACGTGTTCGAGGAGATCAAGCGCACCTGGAATCCGAAGACCGGCTACGACCTTCGCGGCGTCAGCTACGACCGCCTGCGGGAGACGCCGGTGCAGTGGCCGAGCCCGCCCGGCAACCGCACCGACCGCAACCCGATCCGCTACGTCAACGACGGCGTCAGCCAGAACCTGCTGTCCGCTCCCGACGGTTCACTCCCCCGCCTCGCGTTCGCCACCGCGAGCGGCAAGGCCGCCTTCTTCCCGCGCCCGCACATGCTGCCCGCGGAGATGCCCGACGACGACTACCCGATGGTCCTCAACACCGGGCGCCTGCAGCATCAATGGCACACCATGACGAAGACCGGCAAGGTCGCCAAGCTCAACAAGTTGAACTCCGGCCCGTTCGTCGAGATCAACCCGATTGATGCGCAGAAGCTTTCGATCGCCGAAGGTGACAAGGTGGAGGTCGCGTCCCGGCGCGGCCGCGCGGTACTGCCCGCCGTCGTCAGCGACCGCGTGCTGCCCGGGGGCTGTTTCGCCCCGTTCCACTGGAACGACTCGTTCGGTGAATACCTCAGCATCAACGCCGTCACCAACGACGCCGTCGACCCCACGTCCTTCCAGCCGGAGTTCAAGGTGTGTGCCGTCTCCCTGACCCGGGTGGCCCCGGTGTCCGCGCCCGAGGTCCCGGAACCGGCCGGGGCGCTCACCCTCGCGAGTGGCTCGCCCGCCGCCGAGATGAGCCGCATTCTCGGACTGGATGATTCGGCTTCCCCCAGCTTCGACGAACACGAGCGCACGTACCTCGCGGGACTGCTGGCGGGTCTGCAGTCCACCGAACTGCAGGGTGTTCCGGTCCTTCCGCGCACCGCGCCGATCTCCGGGTCGAAGAGGGTGTGGCTGGACGGTCTGATGGCGGGGTTGTTCTCCCGCTCCGCGGTGCCGGACGGCTCCGTGGCGCCGGATGCGACTCCCGCGACCGCTGAATCGGTCCAGCATCCCGTGGTCGTGGTGTGGGCGTCGCAGACCGGCAACGCGGAGGAGTTCGCCGCCGAATGTGCCCGCCAACTCGAGGAAGCCGGCCACGGCACGCACCTGACCAGCATGGACGACTACGACGTCGCGGGCCTCGCCGATGTCCGCGATCTCCTGATCATCACCAGCACGTTCGGCGACGGCGACGCCCCGGACAACGGCAGCAGCTTCTGGTCGGCGCTCAGCAGCGACGAGGCACCGCGGCTGGCGCAGACCCGCTACGCGGTACTGGCTTTCGGCGACTCGAATTACGACGACTTCTGCGGGCACGGCAAGCGGATCGACGCCCGGTTGGAGCAGCTCGAGGCGAAGCGGCTGACCGAGCGCGTCGATTGCGAACCCGACTACGAGGACCAGGCTCATCAGTGGCTGACCCAGGTGCAGAACCTGGTCCGCGAGCGCGCGGCCGGCGGCGCGGCCACGGCTGCACCGGCGCCCACGAAGCCCGCGGCGAAGAAGGCGGCGACGTTCACCCGGAAGACCCCCCTGGTCACCCGGTTGACGAGGAACATCCCGCTCAGCGCGGCCGGTTCGTCGAAGGACGTGCGGCAGTTCGGCTTCGAGGTGAACGATCCGGAATTCTCCTACGAGGCGGGCGACGCGCTCGGTGTGTGGCCCACCAACAGCGACGGCGTCGTCGACGAGTGGCTGAAGGTCACCCGGTCGATCCCGGACACCCCCGTCACGCTGCCGGACCTGCCGGAGATGACGCTGCGCGAGGCGTTGCGCACGAAACTCGAGATCACCAAGGTGACCCCCGAACTACTGCGGTTCGTGCAGAGCCGCACACAGGACACCGAGTTGGCGCGACTGTTGCGCCCGCACAACAAGATCGCGCTCCAGCAGTGGTTGTGGGGGCGGCAGTCGATGGATGTGCTGGCGCAGTACGAAGTCGATGCCGACGCCGAGGAATGGCTGGGTGTCCTCAAGCGCCTCCAGCCGCGGCTGTACTCGATCTCGTCGAGCCCCAAGGTGGATCCGGGTGAGGTGCAGCTGACCGTCTCCGCGGTGCGCTACAACCACGAGGGCAAGAACCGCTCCGGGGTGTGCTCGACGTTCCTCGCCGATCACTGCGACGACGCCGACGTGCCGATCTTCGTGCAGAAGTCGGCGCACTTCCGTCCCCCGTCGGCCGCCGATGCGCCGATGATCATGGTCGGTCCCGGCACCGGGATCGCACCGTTCCGCGGATTTCTGCACGAACGCAGGGAATTGGGTCACACGGGCAAGAACTGGATGTTCTTCGGTGAGCAGCACGAGGCTACCGACTTCTACTACCGCGAGGAGATGGAAGCTATGCACCGCGACGGATTTCTCACCCACCTCGATGCGGCGTTCTCCCGGGACCAGCGGCAGAAGATCTACGTGCAGGACCGCATTCGCGAACACGGCGCCAAGCTGTGGGGCTGGATGCAGGAGGGTGCCTCCCTGTACGTGTGCGGCGACGCCAGCCGGATGGCGAAGGACGTCGACGAGACGGTTCGCGAAGTCGTCCGCACCCACGGACGCCTCGACGAGGAGGACACCGAGCTGTACATGAAGCAGTTGTCCACCGACAAGCGCTACGTGCGGGACGTGTACTGATCGCTCGTCCCCGGAAGGCTACGTGGACGCGAGCCAGCTGTCGGTCTGCTGCTCGGCGATGGAGACGAGCCGGTCGTATCCGAGGTTGATGTCGACGAGATGGCTGTTGAACAGGGGCAGTTCGTTCACCTGCTGGGCTGAGGGGTCGGTGACGCGGAACTGGTAGTCGTGGTAGCCGTTCACCTCGGTGCACCGGCCGACGGCGCGTTCGGCGCTGGTGGTCCATGTTGATGGCGACGTGGGTGCACCCTGCGGGAACGAGGTGTATCCCAGCAGCACCGAGATGATCCCGAACGCGTACGGGGCGCTGGGGATGGTGATGCCCACGGGGTCGGGGTTTCCGCTCAGGACAGCAGGGTCGGTGCAGGCGACCTGATAGCCGGGCCCGCTGGGCAAACCCAACGCCGGTGAGAGGGCGTCGACGGAACTGTTGCCGAACAAGGACACGGTGGGATCTGCCACCGTGGTGGAATACGCGACGACACAGCCGGATTCACCCTGCCGGGTGCACACGGGAATGTTCTGGAAATCGCCGCCGACCGTGCTGCCACGGGCGGTGAGGACGTTGCCGCCCATCAGGAATGCCCCCACGAGCTGCCGGCGGAGAGCGGGGTTCGGGTCGATCTGGTCGTGGATGAGTTTGCGCAGCATCATCGTGCCCTGCGAGTGGCCGATGAGGATGACGCCGCGCCCGTTGTTGTCGTGGGCGAGGTAGTCGTTCCAGGCGGCGAGGACGTCGCCGTAGCCGGTCTGGGCCAGGGGTGCGCCGGCGAGCCCGGCGGCGATGCCCGGAACGAGCGTCATCTGCCGGTAGATCGGGGCGAAGATCCGGCACCGGCCCGCGAATCTCGCGGCCTGATAGCGGGCGATGGACTGCACCTCGGGCTGCGCCGTCAGGTCGGCGTTGAGGGCGAGCTGGTCACTGACGGTCGGGTAGACGTAGAAGCAGTCGACCGGCTTGTCCGCCTCGTCGCCCGGTTCGGGGGAACCCGTGACCTCTCCGGTGCCCAGGTCCGTGGTGTCCGAGGGGAGGTCGCACGGATCGGCGCCGATGTGCGGGCTGCACAACCACTGCACCGGCACCGGCGCCGCCGGCGGTGGGACGGGTTGCGCAGTCGACGGAGCCGCGAGGCCCACCGCACCGACCCCGACGAGCACCGTCGCACTCACCGCGCACGACAGCCTTCTCCATACCGACACGGGTACCGCCTCACGTGATCCAGGTAACACTTCGACAGGGCCGATTATGTATACCAGCCGGTAACGTCTAACTGAAGCCCCTAGTCAACTCGCAACCCGACGCCGCAACCCGAGGCGCGGGAAGCCGCATTCTCGGCAGTTTCCGCTTGGTGGATCCGCATATGCCGACATAACATGTCCGATATGACGCATGCGCGGACGATCTCCGGATGACGGGTATCCGGATACGACAGGCCGCGGAACTACTCGGCGTCAGCGACGACACGGTCCGGCGGTGGATCGACAACGGGAGCCTCGCGGCGGACAAGGACGAGTCGGGCCGCAAGGTGATCGACGGTCCCGCGCTCGCCGAGTTCGCGCGCGCCAACGCGTCGAAGTCGCCCGACCTGCTCGGATCGGAATCCTCGGCGCGCAACCGATTCACCGGCATCGTCACCGCGGTTGTGATGGACAAGGTGATGGCCCAGGTCGAGATGCAGTGCGGGCCTTTCCGCGTCGTCTCCCTGATGAGCAGTGAAGCCGTCCGCGACCTCGGGCTCGAGCCCGGCAAGGTCGCGGTAGCCGTCGTCAAGTCGACCACGGTGATCGTCGAAACTCCTGGAGGAATTTCATGAAGATGTCCTGGCGCCGGGTCACGACGGGGGCTGCCGCGGCCGCGCTCGGTCTGGGCCTTCTCACCGGATGCGGTTCGAGCGACGACAGCGGCACCTCGGGTTCGGCCGAGTCGACGTCCGCAGCCGCGTCGGGTGGCGACATCACGGTGTTCGCCGCGGCGTCGCTGAAAAGCACGTTCACCGAACTCGGCGAGATGTTCGAGACGGCGAACCCCGGATCGCACGTGGAGTTCAGCTTCGCGGGTTCCTCCGACCTCGCCGCGCAACTCGACCAGGGCGCCACCGCCGACGTGTTCGCGTCCGCCGACACGAACAACATGACGAAGGTCGTCGACGCGGGACTCGTCCAGGGAGCCCCGGTCAACTTCGCGACCAACACGCTGACCATCGTGACGGCACCCGGAAACCCCAAGGGCATCACGTCCTTCGCGGATCTGAACCGTGAGGGCACGCTGGTGGTCACGTGTGCTCCGCAGGTGCCGTGCGGTGCCGCCACGCAGAAGGTCGAGACGGCTTCGGGTGTCGACCTCACGCCCGTCAGCGAGGAGTCTTCGGTCACCGACGTGCTGAACAAGGTGACGGCCGGTCAGGCGGACGCCGGACTCGTCTACGTCACCGACGCGGCAGGCGCGGGCGACAAGGTGACCGCGGTGCCCTTCCCGGAGGCCGCGCAGGCCGTGAACACCTATCCGATTGCCGCGCTGTCCGCTTCGAAGCAGCCGGAGGCGGCGCAGGGCTTCATCGACCTCGTCACCGGACCCGAAGGCCAGGCGGTGCTGGCGAAGGCCGGATTCGCCCAGCCGTGATCCGAGCGCCGCGCGTGAAGGTTCCGTCCGGGCTTCCGGGCTGGATCTTCGTGCCCGCAGCAGTGGGCGGCCTGTTCGTCGTCCTGCCGCTGTTCGCGATGCTGGCGAGTGTCGACTGGACGCGCTTCTTCGAACTGGTCACGTCGGAATCCTCACTCGCGGCGCTGGAACTGAGCCTGCGCACCGCCGCCGCGAGCACTGCCCTGTGCATCGTGCTGGGCGTCCCGATGGCGGCAGTGCTGTCCCGCAGCAGCTTTCGGGGGCTGAACGTGCTGCGGTCGCTGGTGCTGCTGCCCCTGGTGCTCCCACCGGTGGTCGGGGGTATCGCCCTGCTCTACACATTCGGCCGGAAGGGTCTGATCGGGCAGCACCTGGAGGTCGCGGGAATCCACATCGCGTTCACCACCACGGCCGTGGTGCTCGCACAGACCTTCGTCGCGCTGCCGTTCCTGGTGGTGAGCCTCGAAGGGTCGCTGCGGACGGCGGGCAGGCGGTACGAGCACGCCGCCGCCACGCTCGGTGCGAGTCCCACCACCGTCTTCCGGCGGGTGACACTCCCCCTGGTGCTGCCCGGACTCGTGTCCGGTGCGGTGCTGGCGTTCGCGCGGGCGCTCGGCGAATTCGGGGCGACGCTGACGTTCGCGGGCAGTCTGCAGGGCGTCACGCGGACCCTGCCGCTCGAGATCTACCTGCAGCGCGAGACGGACGCGGATGCGGCCGTGGCGTTGTCGCTGGTGCTCGTCGTGGTGGCGGTCGTCATCGTGGTGGGTTCGCGGGGCTGGGCGTCGAGGGCGGCGCTGTGACCGGCCTGAGCGTCGAGGCGAGGGTCGCCGCACGCGGCGTCGAGGTGGGATTCGACCTCGCCGAGGGTGAGGTGCTGGCCGTCCTCGGACCGAACGGCGCAGGCAAGTCGACGGCGCTGTCGGTGGTGGCGGGCCTGGTCCGCCCGGACGCCGGACGAGTCGAACTGAACGGCCGGGTGCTCACCGACACCGAGCGCGGCATCGCGCTGCCGCCGCACCGCCGCGGTATCGCGCTGCTCGCGCAGCAGGCACTGCTGTTCCCGCACCTGACGGTGGCTGCGAATGTGGCGTTCGCGCCGCGCAGTTCGGGCCGCGGCCGCCGGGAGTCGCGGGCGGTCGCCGAGAAGTGGCTGGACGCGGTCGATGCGACCCAGTTCGCCGACCGCCGTCCGCACGAGTTGTCCGGGGGGCAGGCGCAGCGGGTCGCGGTCGCCCGGGCGCTCGCCGCGGAACCGCAGGCGCTGCTGCTCGACGAACCCATGTCCGCCCTCGACGTGGCGGCGGCCCCCGCCCTGCGGGTGCTGCTCCGGCGGGTGCTGCGGGAGGGCGACCGGACCGCGGTCGTGGTCACCCACGACGTCCTCGACGCGCTGGCGCTGGCCGACCGGGTGATCGTCGTCGAGGGCGGGCAGGTCGTCGAATCCGGTTCGGTGCGTGACGTGTTGACGCGCCCGCGCAGTGCGTTCGCCGCGCGGATCGCCGGGCTCAACCTCGTTCCCGTGTTCGCGGCGCAGGACGGGTTCGAGACCGAGACCGGGGTCCGGATGCACGGCCTGCTCGACGCCGATTTCGTCGGGGGTGCGCCGGCTGTCGCGGTGTTCGCCCCGCATTCGGTGGCCGTCCACCGGCGGTCTCCGGAAGGCAGTCCGCGCAACGTCTTCCAGGTGTCCATCTCGGAGATCGAGGTGCGCGGACCGACGGTCCGGGTGCGCGCCGCCGAAGCGGGAGGCCGGCTCGAACTGAGCGCCGACGTGACGGCGGCGTCCGTCGCGGAACTCGACCTGGTGCCGGGCCTGGACGTGTATTTCGTCGTCAAGGCCACCGAAGTTGCGCTCCACACCGTGCGTACTTGTTAACGTCCGGCGGTTAACAAGTACTCACGGGTGCAGGGACGCATGCATCAGATAGACGTTGTAGCTGTCCCACTCCGAGATCGTGAAATACAGATCCTCGTCCGTCGACCACGGATGGATGAAGCCGCCGTACGCCTTCGGGTAGTCGGCCGTGTCGACGAGCGTCGCCGCGTCCGACCACACACCCTGCGGGCTCGACGACTGCCGCAGGATGATCGAACCGCCGACGGGTTCGAGGTAGCTCATCTGCCACTTGTCCGAGGCCGCGTCGTAGCGCACCGACAACTCGCTCGCGACCCCGCCGACGATGGGGGTCGCGAGGTGCTGGGACACGGGCGTCCACGTACCGTCCGACCAGTACTGGTACGACGTCGTGTTGAGTACCTGGTCGACGGGCACCCGGGCCAGGCCGATGGTGCCGATCCGCCCGTTGGGGGTACCGAACATGTACACGTAGTCGCCGTGCGGCACCATCGCGGACACCTGGAACCGGGCGCCGAAGATGTTGTCCCACTTGGCGTGCTGGTCCTTGGTCCAGGTCTGTCCGTTGTCGTCGGAGTAGGCGATGCCGCCGTAGTTCGTGTACCACATGCCGGGGACCATGCTCCAGCGCTTCACCGACATGTAGCTGAGGTACTGGCGGTCACCGATCGCGAACCCGGACGTGGGGATGGTGGTCGTCTCGAAGTTGTTGACGTGCCTGCTGTCGATGATCTCGGCGGCGTGGCATCGGCTGTCCTGGACCATGCTGTCGATGGTCATGCCGTCGGACAGGTCGGTGTCGGTGCTGTGCCCGAGAACGTTGCTGCGCCAGTCCTCGCCGAACGCACCCGGCGGTGCCCAGTCCTTGCCGAACGTGTCACCGAACGCGACCGCCACCTCGCCGGGCTTCGTCTCCCACGTGATGCCGAGGTCGGTGCCGTCCACCTGCCAGCGTTTGTCCGTCCGGTTCTCCGAACCGCGACCCGTCAGCTGCGACACCAGGCGTACGTCGCCGACGCCCGGCTTCGCCATCGCCGCGGTGAGGGAACCACGTACGGCCGGGTTGATCTCGACCGGCGGCGCCGGCTGCGGGTCGGGCCCCGGACCGCCGGGAACGGGAATGGGGATGGTCTCGGGCCGTGGATCGATCGAGATCTTCGGGATGGTCAGCGCACTCGAGCCGGACGAGCCCGCAGAACCGGACGAGCCCGACGACCCTGCCGAACCCGAAGAACCAGGGCCGGTTTCCGGTTCGTCGACTTCGTCGGTGAGGTCGGGGCACGGGTCCGCGCACGGGTCGGCGGGAAGGTCCTGGGCGACGCGGGTCTGATCGACGCGCGGTCCGGGAACGGGGACGGGCACGAAGTCGGGGTACGGGATCGGGATGCTCACGGTCGGCGGGATCGAGGGCAGCAGTGGCCCGCCCGGGCTCGGCGGCTCCTTCGCCGGGTTGAATCCGGTCTCGCCGCAGGCGTTCACCGGGAGCCACGGCAGGGTTTCGGCTGCTGCCGGGGCGGCGGTGAAGCCGATCGTCGCGGCCACGACGGCGGCAACGCACAGGGGCACTCCGGACACAGACCAGGACTTGTCGACCACGGGACCCCTCCACATCGGTGGTCGGAGTGATGGTGGACCGACCTGCACGCGCGGGTCGAAGATAACACCGGCGGACGGCACCCGCGGCGCACGCGCCCGGCCCGTCCGGTCGCGGTCCGGTCACAGTGCGGTCTCACCGTTGCAGCGGAATTCGCGGTCATTCGGTGGAACCGGATGCGGTCGCGCTGCGTCCAACCCTCATATGGATCCTCTCGAGTATTCGTTCGGAACCGGTGCCGACGCCCCGGTGACGTGGACGTCGTTCGCCGATCTCGACCTCGGACCGCCCGGCGGCGTCGACGCGGTGCGCCTGGACTTCGACGGCGACGGACTCCTCGACGACGCGATGTGGGACTCGGACGGCGACGGGGTGGCCGATCGTTCGGTCCTCGACTACGACGCCGAGGATGAGGCCCGCTACTTCACCGATCCTTCCGGCGACGGGACGTGGAATGCCGAGCCACCGGTGATCGCGGCGGTGCACACGTGGCGCCCCGATCCGGTGGGCGGCACCGCCGGGACCATTGACGCCGACGCCGAAGCCGGGCAAGGTGGGTTGGGAAATCAAACTTACCGAGGGTTCGACGAGGAGAACACACGATGACCGATCTGACCCGCGAGGCGGCGAGCGCCTTCGTCGTCGCTGCCGGACTGGAACTCGACGAGGTGTCGGGGACGAAGGTGGTCGGCCACATCGACCTCTCCGCCGACCACCACACACCGTGGGGAGTCGTGCACGGCGGCGTCTACACGACGGCGATCGAATCGGCCGCCAGCATCGGCGCGAGCACGGCCGTCGCCGACCGCGGTCAGTTCGCGGTGGGCGTGCACAACGGCACCGACTTCCTGCGGGCCCGCACCGACGGACGGGTCGACGTGGTCGCGGTACCCATCCAGCAGGGCCGCGTGCAGCAATTGTGGTCGGTGGTGATCACGGCAGCCGACACCGGCAAGGAGGTGGCGCGCGGTCAGGTCCGCCTGCAGAATGTGCCGATGCCGGGGTCGGAATAGCCCGGTTCTCAGGCAGGTTCGCGCCGGGTGTTGAACAGGACGCCGACCAGTCCGAGTCCGTAGATCGCCCCGCCCGCCAGCACCAGTTCGAGTGATCGGCCGTCGGGGGCGATCACGAGGGACGCGGCGGCGATCGACCCGATGAACGCCACGTTGAACACGGTGTCCTGAAGCGCGAACACCTGTCCCCTGCGGTCGTCCTCGATCTCGATCTGCATCGCTGCGTCGCCGCTGAGTTTGATGGACTGCCCGGCGAATCCGAGCAGCAGCGCACCGCACAGCAGCGACACCTGCGTCAGGGTCGCGACGAGCGTGCACTGCACGACGAGGGCGAGGATCAGGCCGCCGACGATGGTGCGGGACCGTCCGATGCGCGGAATGAGGAACGGTGTCGAGATCGCGGCCAGCAGCATGCCCGCGGCGGTGGCGCCGAGGGCGACACCGAAACCGGCGAGGCCGCCCGGCAGCGCGCTGACGGTGGCGGTGTCACGCAACACCAGAACCATGATCAACGTGTTGATCCCGAACACGATCCGGTGCGTGCCGATCCCGATCATCGCGGTCGTGACGCCCGGCGAATGCCACACGGCGAGCGCCCCGTTGCGCAGTCCGGCGGCGACGGCGCGGACCGCCCCGTATTCGGGTTTCTCGTCGGCGTGCGGACCCAGAAGCCGATGGTGGAAGCGCGACGCCGCGAACGCGGCCACCGCGGAACCGCAGGCGGCGGCCGCCACGGCGATTCCGGAGCCGCGGTCACCGGCGCCGACGAACGAGATGATGGCGACGGACGTCGCGGCCCCCAGCGCGGCGACGACGGAACCGGTGGTGGCGAGCACCGAATTGGTGGCCACGAGCCAAGACCGGTGCACCACGCGCGGCAGCGCCGCCGAGACTCCCGCGAGAACGAACCGGCTCACACCGATGGCGGCGAGGGCGAGCACGAGGAGCGCGGACTCACCGGTCCCGGTCTCCAGCAGCGCGGCGGTCACCAGAATCAGCAGTCCGCGCAGCACATTCGCCCACAGCAGCACGCTGCGGCGGTCCCAGCGATCCAGGAGTGCGCCCGCGTACGGTCCGATCACCGAGTACGGGAGCAGCAGCACCGCGAAACCGGCGGCGATCGCGATGGGATCCGTCTCCCGCTCGGGGTTGAACAGAATCGCGCCGCCGAGTGCGGCCTGGAACATGCCGTCGCCGAACTGGCTGGCGAATCGCACGGTGGCGAGACGGGCCAGCCCGGGCGACCGCCGGAGGGTGTATGCCGTTCTGCGCCACGCCTCGCGCCGGTCCCCGAGCTGTTTCGCCATTCACAGGACCCTATCCGGCGGCCGCGACCGACCTGTCCTGCCACCACTGGACGGTCTCCTCGGCGGCCCGGTCGAGTGGCGTCGGGGCCAGTCCGAGCCGGGCCTCGCTCTCGGACGAGTCCATCACGAACGGCTCCTCGAACTGGTAGAGCATCTCCGCGAGTTCGCGGCTCCCCTGGTGGACGAGCCCGGCGCCGCGGATCACCCAGCCGGGCAGGGTGCCCACCTTCGGGACGGGAACCCCGGCGGCCTTCGCGTAGGCCTCGACCATCTGCCGCTGGGTGACGGCAGGCGCGGTCGGTGCGTGCAGCACCGAGTTCCACAGCGTGGGTCGTGGGCGGCGGCGATCATCGCGGCCGCGAAGTCGTTGATGTACGTGAACGAGTGGGGCAGGTCGGCGGAACCGAGGACGCGCATCGTCTTGCCCGCGAGGACGACGGGCACCATGCGCTCGCCGGCGTGCGCGTTCAGCACCTGCGGTCCGAAGAAATCGGACGCGACGACGCTCACGGTGGGCGTCGAGGACTCGGCGCGGGCCTTCAGCAACCGGGTCCGGATGCCGCGCTTGCCGGAGTCCGCCGACCGCGGCGTGTGCTCGGTCATCGGCTGCCGGGAGGCGTCGTAGGAGTAGAGGCTCTCGGGGAACACGACGACCGCGCCGACGTGTCCGGCGGCGGCGAGGACGGTCTGCTCGGCGGCGGGGAGTTCGCGCTCCCACGCGTCGGCGTTGTAGGCGGCGTGGATGCAGTGGTAGACGGCGGTCGCTCCGTCGAACGCGTCACGCAGCGCGGCGGCGTCGGAGACGTCGACCTTCCGCCGCTCGATCAGGGGATGCTGCGGGCCGCTGCCCGAGCGGGTGAGGACCCGCACCCGTCGGCCCTGTTCCGCGAGCTGCCGGGCGACGGTCCAGCCGACGGGTCCTGCTCCGGTGACGATCTCGAGGTTCGACATTTCTGCTCCCGCTGGGTGAGTCGATTTCGGTGATTGGAGAGCACTGCTCTCGGTGTCATTTCGAGAATGCGCCCTCCCGACGGAGATGTCAAGAGCAGTGCTCTCGTTTGTTGACACTGCTCTCTAAAATTGCGACGCTGAACCCATGCCGGTAACACCACGAGAGCGCGCCCGCGAGCAGACGTTGCAGGACATCACGAGAATCGGACGCGAACAGCTGGCCGCGGTCGGGGGTGCGGCCCTGTCGCTGCGGGCCGTCGCGCGGGACCTCGGCGTGGTGTCGTCCGCCGTCTACCGGTACGTCAGCAGCCGCGACGAACTGCTGACGCTGCTCGTCGTCGACGCATACAACGAACTCGGCGACGCCGCGGAGGCGGCCGTGGCGTCTGCGGCCGAACCTCGGGATCAGTTTCTGGCGCTCGGACGTGCGGTGCGCGAGTGGGCGCTGCGCGAGCCCGCCCGCTACGGACTGCTGTTCGGCAGCCCGGTTCCCGGCTACCACGCGCCCGGGGAGCAGACCACGACTCCGGGAACGCGGGTGATCAACGCCCTCGTCGGGATCTTCGACAACGCATTCCGGGCGGGCAAGCTCGAGGCGGACGCGGCGGCGCCCATCGACGACCGCCTCGCCGCCGACCTCGAACGCGTCCGCGCCGAACTCGGCCTCACCACACCCGACCACCTGCTCGTCCGCGGAGTGCTGGTGTGGTCGGCACTGTTCGGGGCCGTGAACTTCGAGGTGTTCGGGCAATACGGCGCCGACACGTTCACCGCACCGGGCGCATTGTTCGAGCATCACCTCGCCGTCCTGGCCGAGACGGCGGGGCTGCCCGCGGCGTAAAGCGGCGAACCGGACGCAGGTCGCGTCCTCCGTCACATCGCGTTCGTCGCGGTGGGATGATGTTCAGGTGGCGCACGCAGAAGAACCCGAAGATCGAACGGCGTCGACGGAACCGGTGGTCCGGCCCGGCAGCCTGTTGGTCTCGTCCACAGATCTCGTCGAACCCGCTTTCCGTCGCACCGTGATCTATGTGATCGAGCACAACGAGGCCGGAAGTCTCGGTGTGGTCATCAACCGTCCCAGCGAAACCGCCGTCCACGACGTGCTGCCACAGTGGGCGCCGCTCACCGCGCGCCCGTCCGCGCTGTACGTCGGCGGTCCCGTCAAACGTGACGCCGCACTGTGCCTGGCGACGCTGCGCACCGGCGCGCAGGCCGACGGCGTCCCCGGCCTGCGCCGGGTGCACGGCCGCGTCGTGATGGTCGATCTCGACTCCGACCCCGAGGTCGTCGCCCCGCTGGTGGAGGGCATCCGGATCTTCGCCGGCTACTCGGGATGGACGTACGGTCAGCTCGACTCCGAACTGCAGCGCGACGACTGGATCGTCATCTCGGCGCTCGCATCGGACGTCGTCGCCCCCGCCCGTGTCGACGTGTGGGCGCAGGTGCTGCGCAGGCAGCCGCTCCCCCTCGCCCTGCTCGCGACCCACCCGATCGACGTCGAGCGCAACTGAGCCGACACACCCCGCGCACGTCCCTGGGCTGTCGGGGACGGGTGGTATCAACAGAGGTGGGGAACGAGAAGTGAGGAGGACAGCACACGTGATCGACACCTGTCACGGAACATTGATCGTGCACACGCTCTACGGAGCCGAATGCACCGACGAGTCGTGCGTCGAGTTGTCCGAGGTCCGGCACGCACTGATCATCGACTGCGACGAATTCGGTGACTGCGCGTGTTCGGCGGTGTTCGCCGAGCAGCTGCGTCACGCCTCCTGAGAATCCACCTCGAGCGACACCCCGACCTCCGACAGTCGCCGGCTCAGCTTCGGGAGATGACTGCCCGGCCAGTACAATTGCGCACAGTCCCGGCACCGGCTGAACTCGTATTCGTTGCGCGCGACCCCCGGCGGCGCCTCGGCGAGCGCGTCGTCGCGGGCAATCGGCGCGAGTAGCCCATTGCATCGCGCGCACCGCGTGAACGGCGTGATCCGCGACCGAAGGTCGAAGCGGTCCAACACTTCCCGCAGCTGCCGGCGTGGGTCGGTTTCGTGCAGGAACGCGCCGTGGGTGACCGCCGACCTCTTGAGCAGTCCCGTGTCCCGGGTCAGGACGATGCGATGCTCGGCGAGGGAGATGTCCACCAGTTCCGCGTCGTCGAAGTCGTTGCGGTAGCGGGTGTCGAAGCCGAGCAGGCGGAGGTAGCGGGCGAGGCGGCCGAGGTGCACGTCGAGCACGAATGTCGGGTCCCGCAACGGCCGCGGGCGCAGTTTCGTCACCCCGGTCAGATCGAAACACTCGAACACGGGGTACACGGCGACGCGTTCGCCGCCGCGCAGGAGGTGCGCGAAATCGACGGACACCTCGTCGACGAGGATCAGATCCACCTCGGTGTGCGGGACGCCCAGCGCTTCGATGCGGTCCTTCACCGACGGGGTGCCGTCGAATCGGTGCTCGAAGGTGCGCTTGCGCTGCACCGGCGGCAGAAAGTCGTTCAGCTCCTCGTAGAAGCGGAACTCGCAGTGGCGAAGCGGTTCGGGCATCGGCATTTCACGTCCTCAGGCCACAGTACTGGCCTCCTCTGCCCGGTCCCCACCCTTCGTGCGGACGCCCAGCACGGCGACGACGCCGCACAGGACGGCTCCGATGATCGCGAGTTCGAGGACGGCCACGTGCATGCCCTGGACGGTGATGGCGATGCCCGCGCAGATGGACGGCACCGCGAGACCGACGTAGCCGACGGTGAAGAACGCGGCGAGCGTCCCGCCCTGGGCGTCGGGGGCGTGCTCGGCGGCCGCGGCGCCCACCGCGCGCATCGCACCGGCGAACGAGAGTCCGTGTCCCACACCGACGACGACGGTGACGGCGCCCAGAAGGGCGAGGGACGGCGCGAAGTCGACGACGAGCAATCCGACCATGCCGACGCCCACGGCGCCGATGCCCAGGGTTCGGCAGAGCACGGTTCCGAGTCGGTTGGCGACGAGTTGCGCGGACACCGAGCACACCATGACCAGCGCGGCGGCACCGCCGGCGACCACCAGGTTGTTCACGTCGAGCAGGTCGATGATCCACGTCGGGACCACCGACTGGAACAGGCCGACGGCGCCCCACGCCAGTGCCACTCCGAGGGAGGACAGCCAGAACACCCGGCGCAGGGGTGCGGGGACGTGCGGCACCTGGAACAACTGGGTGGGGCGTGACGTACCGCCGGTGGGTGCGGGGAGCAGCAGCACCATGATCAGCGCGGGCAGGAGCGCCAGCGCGAACAGCACGTACGGCAGGACAAGGGCGTGCGGAAGGTACTGCGCGACGGCGCCGCCGAAGAGCGGGCCGAGCGCCGCACCGAGGGCGGTGGTGAGGGTGGCGGCGAGACCGGCGCGGCGGAGGTTCCGGGCGGGTTCGTGCTCGATCAGGGCGGCGGAACCGGCGGCCGAGCAGGCGCCGACGGCGATGCCCTGGGAGATCCGGCCGAGGAACAGCCAGACGGTCGAGTCGGCGAAGGCGAGGAGCACGGCGCCCAGGAGGCTGAAGAAGATCGCGGCCAGCAACACGAAGCGGCGTCCGAGCGCGTCCGACAGCGGGCCGAAGAACAGCAGCGACGGAAGCAGGCCGGCGACGTAGACGGCGAAGATCAGCGTCTGGACCAGCGGGGTGAACCCGAATTCGTGGCGGTAGAGCGAGTACAGCGCCGTGGGCATGTTGGAGCCGAGGAGCAGGACGACGAGGAGATAGTTCAGGCCGTGGAAGTGGCGGCCGGTGGGGCGGGCGGTGGCGGTCGGGAGGGCGTCGGCGGGAGCGGTTGACGTGGACGTGTGGGGTCGCCTCCTCGGGCTGTCCGGATGCGTGAAGCTGTACAAATACATGGGACGTCCTACGTAGTTTAAACGGGCCGGTCGGGACGAGCGAGCCGGCGAGGTGTGAGGATGAGTACATGACGGTGGTTCGGCGCGAGTCCGCGTATCAGCAGTCCCTGGACTGGATGCGCGGCAGGATCGCCGAGGGCGACTGGACGGTGGGCGAGCGCATCCCCACCGAACCCGAGCTGATGACGCTGCTCGGAGTCGGTCGCAACACCGTGCGCGAGGCCATCAAGACCCTGACGTCCACGGGCATCCTCGAGATCCGGCGGGGGTCGGGGACGTTCGTTCGGGCGCGCACCGACATCGGCGGGCTGCTCGGGCGGCAGGTCGCAGTCGCGAAGATGCTGAACGTCTTCGAGGTCCGGCGAGCTCTCGAGACGGAGGCCGTCCGGCTGGCGTGCGAGCGCCGCACCGACGACGATCTGCGGTCGCTGTCCGCGCTACTCGACGAACGGCAGCGCACGGCCGACGAGGCGTCCCGATTCGCGGACGCCGACCTCGCGTTCCACCTCGGCGTCGTGGAGGCCGCGCACAATCCGGTGCTGTCCGACCTCTTCGCCGGGATCCTCGAACCCACCCGCGCCACATACGACTTCACCGAGGGCGTCCACCCGCCGTCGCTGACCACCGACGACCACCATGCCGTCGTCGACGCGATCGCCGCCCGCGACGAGGACGCCGCCGTCCGCGCCGCCCTCGGCTACCTCGACCGCGTGCTCGAAGCGGTGCACCAGGCCTCCCGCCCGTGAGTGGTTAGCGAGTCCCTGCACTCGTTAACCACTCACGGGCGGCGGAGCCGCACCTCGGCGTACGTGTTGAGGGCACCGGCCATCTCCTCGGCCCGCGCGCTGGTGACGGTCAGGCGGTCGCCGCAGGCGGTCGTGACGATCACGGCGGGGCCGGTCCTCGTCACGACGCCGTAGTTGCGCCTGCCCTTCACCTTGAGTCCCCAGCCGCCGAAGTCGTCGAACGGCTTGATCACGTCGACGCGGGCGCCCTCGATCTCCTCGATCCCGTACTGCAACGCGGTCATGCCCATGTTCACCACCCGGATGCCGGACCGGTCGACGATCACCCGGAACCGGAGCAGGCTCACGATCAGCAGCCCCACCGGAACGAACACCGCGAGCGGCCACCATCCGTCGACGAGCAGGCAGACCGCGAGCGCGGGAGCGACCCCGAGAATCAGGAGCAGGATCAGCGACCCGAGGGTGCCGAACCCGACCGTGTCCGCGACGGTCGTCGGGTGGTCGGCGCGCGGCAACCGCGGGTCGGGAGAGCCGGTCGCGGCGACCCGGGGCCGGTAGTCACGGAGCAGGGCGGCGCCGATCAGACCGACGACGGCCCCGATCACGACACCGAGGCCGAGCGACCACATCGGGAGTTCGGTGGCCGCGGGGTCGGCGACGTCGAGTTGGACGTAGAGCAGCACCACCTGCACCGTGAGGATTAGGCCGACCACGGACAGTCCGACGACGAGCATTGTGCGGCGCATCATGAGCATCGCCTGGGCGAGGGCGGCGATCGCCGCGCATCCGCCACCGAACAGGACCGTCACCAGGGCGAACGTCCAGGCGCTGGACATCGGGGTGGAGAAGCCGTCCGGCGAGGTGGTGGTCCAGTGCGTCGCGATCTGCGCCGGGAGCCGCGGTTCCCACACCTTCGTGAGGATCACCCCGGACAGCGCCGCGATCACCGGGAGCAGCAGACCGAAGACTGCGCCTGCGGGGTCGACGACGCGCGAGGAGTTCACCGGACGGGCCGTCGCCTGCCGGTCAGGACGGCTGGCAGGCGCCCTTCAGGGAGCACGCGCCGCAGGAACTGCCGCACCCACCGGTGTCGGCGGCGGGCACCGACGCGGCGGCACGGGCACCGAGCGATCCGCCCGTCGCCGCGGTGAGCGCGGCGGCGACGACGCTGACGAGGACGGCGCCGATTCCGAAGACTCCACCGATCAGGATTCCGGCGATTCCGCCGATGACGAGGAGCCCGGCCGCGGCGAGCAGGGTGGGCCCCGCAACCTTGTTGGCCAGCGCAAACGTCTGATCGTCGCGCATCGTCTCGGGGGTGCGGACACCCGCCCACCGGTTGCGCGGGAGGCGCTCGGCGAGGCCTGCAACGGCGACACCGGAGACGGCGACGGCGAGCACGAACAGCACGACGGAGGCAATCAACACGAGACCAGGATACGGCGGACCCGGACGCGCAGGTGAGCCCGGGTGGGGTGAGGCTCTACCCTGGTTGTCGGTATCCCCCTAATTCAGAATGTCAGCCAAGTAGATAGCGACCACAGTGACCGAGCACGTGCAGCCCGCCAACCCGTCCGACGCGACCCCGCAGCACCGCTACACCGCGGAGCTCGCCGGCCAGATCGAGCAGCGCTGGCAGGACCGGTGGAGCGAGGAGGGCACGTTCGACGCGCCCAACCCGGTCGGCCCCCTCGCCGGCGACGTGCCCGCGGACAAGTTGTTCGTGCAGGACATGTTCCCGTACCCGTCGGGGACGGGTCTGCACGTGGGCCACCCGCTGGGCTACATCGCCACCGACGTGTTCGCCCGCTATCACCGCATGCAGGGCCACAACGTGCTGCACACCCTCGGCTACGACGCGTTCGGTCTGCCTGCCGAGCAGTACGCGGTGCAGACGGGCACGCACCCGCGGACCACCACCGAGGCCAACATCGGCAACATGAAGCGTCAGCTGCGCCGCCTCGGGCTCGGCCACGACGAGCGCCGCACCTTCGCCACCACGGACGTGGACTTCTACCACTGGACGCAGTGGATCTTCCTGCAGATCCACGACGCGTGGTTCGACAAGGAGGCCGGCAAGGCCCGCCGCATCTCCGAGCTCGAGGCCGAGTTCGTGTCGGGCGCCCGCGCCCTCGAGGACGGACGGGACTGGGCGTCGCTGCCCGTGACCGAGAAGGAAGCGGTCCTCGACTCCTACCGCCTCGTGTACCACTCCGATTCGATGGTCAACTGGTGCCCCGGTCTGGGCACGGTGCTGGCCAACGAGGAGGTCACCGCCGACGGCCGCAGCGACCGCGGCAACTTCCCGGTGTTCCGTAAGCATTTGCAGCAGTGGATGATGCGCATCACCGCGTACTCCGACCGCCTGGTGGACGACCTGGAGTACCTGGACTGGCCGGAGAAGGTCAAGACCATGCAGCGCAACTGGATCGGGCGCTCGCACGGTGCGCAGGTGAAGTTCGCCGTGACGGTCGAGCAGAGTGAGGGTGGATCCACTGCCCACGACGTCGAGGTGTTCACGACGCGGCCGGACACGTTGTTCGGTGCGACGTACGTGACGCTGGCGCCGGAGCACGAACTGGTCGACGAGATCGTCGCGGCCGCGTGGCCCGAGGGTGTGGATTCGCGCTGGACCGGCGGTGCCGCAACGCCCGCCGAAGCGGTTGCGGCGTACCGGAAGTCGATCGCCGCCAAGTCGGACCTGGAGCGGCAGGAATACAAGGAGAAGACGGGCGTCTTCCTCGGCACGTACGCGGTGAACCCCGTCAACGGGCACAAGTTGCCGGTGTTCATCGCCGACTACGTCCTCACCGGCTACGGCACGGGGGCCATCATGGCCGTCCCGGGTCACGACCACCGCGACTACGAGTTCGCCACCGAGTTCGGTCTCGACATCGTCGAGGTGATCTCCGGCGGCGACCTCTCCAAGGACGCGTACACCGGCGACGGCACGATCGTGAACTCCGGCTTCCTGAACGGCATGTCCGTCGCCGACGCGAAGAAGGCCATCACCGAGCGGCTCGAGGCGGACGGCACCGGCCAGGGCACCATCCAGTACAAGCTGCGCGACTGGCTGTTCGCCCGGCAGCGGTACTGGGGCGAGCCGTTCCCGATCGTGTACGACGCCGAAGGCTACGCGCACGCCCTGCCGGAATCGGCTCTGCCCGTGGAGCTTCCGGAGGTCGAGGACTACGCACCCGTGTCGTTCGATCCCGACGACGCGTCCTCGGAGCCCTCTCCCCCGCTGGCGAAGGCCGCCGACTGGGTCAACGTCGAACTCGACCTCGGCGACGGACTGCAGACGTACCGCCGCGACACCAACGTGATGCCGCAGTGGGCGGGCAGCTCGTGGTACCAGCTGCGCTACATCGACCCCACCAACCCGGACGTGTTCTGCGACAAGGAGAACGAGCGGTACTGGACGGGTCCCCGGCCGGAGATCCACGGGCCGAACGATCCCGGCGGCGTCGACCTGTACGTCGGTGGTGTCGAGCACGCGGTGCTGCACCTGCTGTACTCGCGGTTCTGGCACAAGGTGCTGTTCGACCTCGGGTATGTCAGCTCGAGCGAGCCGTACCGCCGCCTGTACAACCAGGGCTACATCCAGGCCTACGCGTACACCGACGCGCGCGGCGTATACGTGCCCGCCGACGAGGTGGAGGAGAAGGACGGCAAGTTCTTCCACCAGGGCGCCGAGGTCAACCGCGAATACGGGAAGATGGGCAAGAGCCTCAAGAACTCCGTGTCGCCGGACGACATCTGCGAGGAGTACGGCGCCGACACGCTCCGCGTCTACGAGATGTCGATGGGTCCGCTGGACACGTCCCGGCCGTGGGCGACCAAGGACGTCGTCGGTGCGCAGCGCTTCCTGCAGCGCGCCTGGCGTGTGGTGGTCGACGAGGAGTCCGGCGCCGTTCGTGTCACCGACGACGCCCCGACCGAGGACACGCTGCGCGCGCTGAACAAGGCGATCGCCGGTGTCGGCGAGGACTACACCGCACTGCGCGACAACACGGCCGCGGCCAAGCTGATCGAGTACACCAACCACCTCACCAAGGCGTACCCCGCCGGTGCCCCCCGCTCGGCGGTGGAACCGCTGGTGCTCATGCTCGCGCCGCTGGCCCCGCACCTCGCGGAGGAACTGTGGTCGCGGCTCGGCCACGAGAAGTCGCTGGCGCACGGACCCTTCCCGGTTGCCGAGGAGAAGTGGCTCGTCGAAGACACCGTCGAGTACCCGATCCAGGTCAACGGCAAGGTCCGCAGCCGTGTGACCGTCGCCGCCGACGCCCCGCGTGAGGAGATCGAGAAGATCGCGCTCGCCGACGACAAGATCGTCGCACTGCTCGACGGCAAGGATCCGCGCAAGGTCATCGTCGTGCCCGGGAAGATGGTCAACATCGTCCTCTGACGCGGACCGCGGAGTCATTCGGCCCGCCGTGCCTCCTTCGCGGCGCGTGCGGCGGCGGCGAACCCTTCCATGGTGGGGAATTCGAGGGCGTAGGTGTACTCGTCGGAGGGTTCGGGGGTGGCTCCCCAGCCCGGACGGTCGTGGCGGCGATTGATCCACACCGAGGGCAGGCCGTGGCGCTTGGCTGGCACGTGGTCGTGAAAGAGGCTCTGCGCCACATGCAGAAGACGCTCACGGGGAACGCCGAGTTCCTCCAGTGCGCCGTCGAGAGCGTCGAAGTGGTTCGGCGCAGGCTTGTATGCCTTGACGTCCTCGGCGGTGATGATCTTGTCGAACTCGACTCCCAGACGTGCGTTGCTGCCGGCGAAGCCCGCACGGTGGACGTTGGACAGGATGATCAGCTTGTAGTCCTTCGCCAGGGAGGCAAGCGCTTCGGCGGAGTCGGGGAACGCCGGCCAGTCGGGGACCGAGGCGCCGAGCCTGGCTGCCCATTCGTCGCTGACGTCCCTGCCGAGCGTCTTCCCCGTGCGGCGGAAGGCGTCGGCGAGGATCGCCGAGTACAGCGCGCCGGGGGTGTCGCGTTCGGCCCGGGCCTCGTTGTCCGCGTACGCGCGGAGCAGTTCCTCGTCCGTCAGCGCGAGCCCGACATCCTTCGCCCAGGGCGCGAGAACAGCGGCGATGCCGGCTTCCCAGTCGATCAGGGTGCCGTAGCAGTCGAAGCTCAAGGCGTCGTAGTCGGCCAGATTCATGGTGGTTCTCCTCGAGGTGTCGTCGCAGTGTCGTGACTGGCAACCAAATCGGTATTACTGTTATACAGTACAACAGAGCGTCCGATGGTGGAAGACGGTATAGCAGATATACTGCGGGCCGGAGGAGGACGGTATGAGTCCAGTGCTACAAACGCAGACCACCCGCGACGCGCTGGTGGCGGAGATCCGCGCCCAGATCCTCGGTGGTGACCTCGCGCCCGGCACCCCGCTCACCGAGACGGGCCTGGCTGCGATGTTCGACGTCGCTCGCCCCACGGTGCGGTCGGCGCTGCAGGTGCTGACGAGTCGCCATCTCGCCCAGCAGTCCCAGGGCCGGTCGCTGATCGTTCCGGTTCTCGATCACGAGGACGTCCGTGATCTGTATTTCGTGCGCATTCCGCTCGAACTCGAAAGCGTCCGGGTCATCGTCGAGAACGGCATCCCCCTGAGCGAGGCCGAGCGGTATCTCGAGAAGATGGAGCAGATGCCGGCCGACGCCAGTTGGGCGGACCGAGTCGAAGTCCACTCGGCGTTCCATGTCGCGATCATCGACGCGGTCGGCAGCGACCGGCTGAGCCGGATCTACTCGACACTGCAAGACGAGATGCAGTTGTGCCTGGCGCAGATCCAGAAGTCGTATCCGAACCCCCGCGATCTCGCGACGGAGCACCGCAAACTCCTGGACGAGTTACGATCCGCCGACCTCGATCGCGCACAGAGCGAGATGCGCAGGCACCTCGAGCGCGCGGTCGAGAACTACGAGACCACCTGATCGTCACGCCTGCCTATCGGCGAGGTGCTGGTGCAGTTTGAGTGCGACGTGCAGGGCCGTGGCGCGCCACCCGTCGTCGAGGGCCTGATCGCCGAGTAGTTCGCGTATTCGGTTGAGCCGGTAGTACAAGGTGGCGCGGTGGATCGAGAGGGCTTCGCAGGTGGCGTCGACGCGACGGCCGGCGTCGAGGTAGGCGACGACTGTTTTCCAGTGCTCGACACTGCCGTTGCGAAGGAGGCGGTCGGCGTCGGCGCTGAGGTTTCGCACCGTGTCCTGTCGCAGCGGTCTGCCGTAGAGCAGGCGCCAGGATCCGAGGTCCTCCCACTGCTGGAAGCGCGTCGAGCCGGTGTTCGGGGAGGAGAGTTCGGCGGCGAACTGCGCTCGGTGAGTGGACTCTTCGAGTTCGTCGGCGGTGTCGGCGGCGGCGGTGCCGGCTCCGACCACCTCGTATCCGGCGGCGTGCACGGCGCGGGTCAGGGTCGATTCGACCTCTCGAATCTCCCCTGCGGTGGTGTTCATGGAGACGGTGACCAGTCGGTCGTCGGTATACCGGGCCAGGAAGGGTCGGGCGAGCCGGCGGCGGGCCAGTTCGAGTTCCAGGTCTCGGTTGTCCTGGTTCGCCGGTTTTCCCCGGCGGCGCCGGCGGACTTCGGCCACGTGCACGCGCAGATCCCCACGCGGCGGTAGATGACCGCTGTCCAACGCCTCTCGGACGGCGGCGGATGCGGTCTGCCGTGTGGTCGCGGCCGTCAGAAGGCGGGCGAGTTCGTCTGCACGCCGGCGGATTTCGGTGTCGTCGGACGCGAGGAGTGGAGCCAGTGCGGAGACGGTGCTGCCGGCGTCGGACATCTCGGGTTCGGTGACGGGGGGTTCGTCGAACAGCCACAGGTAGCCGAGCAGTGCCCCTTCCCGTCGGATGGGGAAGCAGACCCGCGGGAGCATGCCGTAGTCCTCGTTGCGGGGGAGCCGCACCGGCTCGGTGGAGGTGGCGACGCCGAGGCTGAGCATCCACGGCAACGGCGGTTCCGGGGGCGCGCGGTCGATGATCGCGGTGACCCGGATCTGGTCGATCGGCCCGGTCTGGGCGCTCGCGCACAGCAGCTCGAAGCGGGGATTGTCGACGGCGACCGAGCGGTGCAGCGCGTCGGCCAGGTCGTCGACGAGCGCCTGCATCTCGCTGAGGCGGCTCGGCCCGCTTCCGTCGACCTTAGACATATGTCGAAGGTACTCGAGATGGGTGGCTAGAGACAACGCACTGGTCAGAGCCCCACGATGGAAGCCACTGGAACTGCGACCCGGGTCACATCGGGAGTATCCGGGTACACGTGGAAGACGAGGAGACACATCGTGGATCAGAGCATTTTCGCCCCGCTGAAGGCCGCCGGCCTGACGTCGTTGAAGTTGCAATACGACTGGAGGACCGATCGGCACCGCCTGTATGCGGCGAAGGAGTGGGATGCCGATCTGGACTTCGCACAGTACAACCGCAGCTTCCATGTGGAGAGTCTGCTGACCTCGAACGCGGTTTACCTGGGTCATGAGCAGGTCCTCGCCCTCTACGCCGAGCACGGCCTCGCCGACTACCTCGACGAGGTCCTCGAACTGCTGCGCGGCGGCAAGCACTTCGGTATCGAGGTCTACTACCACGAGGGCCGCGACATCCGGTTCATGTGTCACCAGCACAGTCGCCGGCAAGGCCTGATGAACAAGCGCCACGCGACCCTGGCCGGCGGGATCCGCCGCCATCCGCTCGAAGAGCGGGAGTTGGACGTGATCATCGACGGTCTGAACCTCGGCCGTGCGATGAGCTTCAAGAACATCGCCGCAGACCTGGATTTCGGGGGCTGCAAGACCACCGTGCAGATGGACCCGCTGAACCTCGACGACCTCGAAGCGCTGGGCTTCCTGTCGTTCGCGCTCGATCACTGCCGCACCATGACCGGCCCGGACATGAACTTCCCCACCGCGATGTCCGACGTCATCAACGCGCACTTCTCGAAGTCGTTCACCAGCGGCCCCGCGTCACCGCTGGGCGAGACCGGCAAGCCCACCGCATACGGCACGTACCTCGCCCTGAAGGAGGCCGTCCGGTTCGAGGAGGGCACCGACACCCTGACCGGTAAGACCGTGGCCGTCATGGGCCTCGGTGCGGTCGGCTGGTCGATGGCCGAATACCTGCTCGACGGCGGCGCCCGCGTCGTCGTCTCCGACATCGACGAGGCCCGCGCCGCGGACTTCCTCGCAGGCCACCCCGGTCGGGCGGTCGAGTCGGTGCCCGTCGGGGCGATCATGGACATCGAAGCAGATGTGTTCTGCCCCTGTGCGATCGGCGGAATCCTCGACGAGGACACCATCCGGCGAATCCAGTTCCGCTACGTCTTCGGGCCGGCGAACAACCAGCTCAAGGCCACCACGCAGGACGAGGAGATCCGGCTGGCCGACCT
The DNA here is from genome assembly GCF_017068395.1 of Rhodococcus pseudokoreensis. Lineage (NCBI taxonomy): Bacteria > Bacillati > Actinomycetota > Actinomycetes > Mycobacteriales > Nocardiaceae > Rhodococcus > Rhodococcus pseudokoreensis. The sequence goes on from NZ_CP070619.1 coordinate 4,386,625, forward strand.
GTTGGCCGAACGCGGCATCCTCTTCCAGACCGAGTGGTGGCACAACACCGCCGGCGTGATGTGCGGCGCCGAGGAATATCTGCATGGAGCCGCCGCGAACACCGCCGACCTGATGGCCAAGGTGGAACGCATCGTCCCCGCCAAGACCCGGGCCAACCTCACGCAGGCGAAGGAACTCGGCATCACGCCCACCGAGAATGCCTACCGCACCTGCGTCGACACCATCTACCAGCGATAAGAGCGAGTACACCATGGACGAACCGACAACGCCCGCCCCCGCGCTGATGCAGCGCGGACTCCAGAACCGTCACATCCGGATGATCGGCCTCGGGTCGGCGATCGGCACCGGGCTGTTTCTCGTCTCCGGGTCCACCATCCAAACCGCCGGACCCGCGGTCCTACTGGCCTACGTGGTCGCCGGGGCGGTGATCTTCCTGATCATGCGGATGCTCGGAGAAATGGCCGTCGCCCGGCCGGTCTCCGGCTCCTTCAGCGAATACGCCCGCGAGCACTGCGGCCCGATCGTCGGGTTCATCGCGGGCTGGAACTGGTGGATGACGTGCATCGTCGTCAGCATGCTCGAGCTGACCGCGGTGGGCACGTTCATGGATTTCTGGTTCCCGGGCCTGCCGCACTGGATGACCGCCGCCGTCGCCCTGGTCCTGATCACCGGCGTCAACCTCATCCATGTCAGTGCCTTCGGGGAGTTCGAATTCTGGTTCACCCTGATCAAGGTCGCCGCCGTGGTCGCCATGATCGTCTTCGGTGTCGCCATCGTCTTCGGGGCGGGGCACTACGACTCCGCGGCGTTGAGCAACCTGTGGGACAGTGGCGGATTCGCCCCGCACGGGGTGACCGGCATTCTGCTGTCCCTGGTGGCGGTCACGTTCACCTTCGGTGGCATCGAGTCGCTCGGCACCACCGCCGGCGAGGCCAAGGATCCTGCCCGCAGTATCCCCAAGGCCGTCAACGGCGTCATCGTCCGCATCCTGGTGTTCTACGTCGGCGCGATCGGGGTCATGCTGATGATCTGGCCCTGGGCCCGGGTCGGGGTGGACGGCAGCCCGTTCGTCCTGATGCTCGACGGCCTCGGCGTCGGCGGCGCCGCAACCCTGCTCAACATCGTGGTGCTCGTGGCGGCCCTGTCGGTCTTCAACACCATGGTCTACAGCAACGCCCGGGTCCTGCACGGCATGGCCGCGAAGAAGCAGGCGCCGGCCCTGCTCGCCCGAACCAATCACCGCGGAGTGCCGGTCACCGGCATCGTGATCAACTCCGCGATCACCGCGATCGTGGTGCTGCTCAACTACCTCTTCCCGGGTCAGTTGCTGATGATCCTGGTGGCGATCATCCTCTCCGCCGAGATCATCACGTGGAGCACGATCGCGATCAGCCACCTGCGATTCCGGCGGACCGCCGGCGCCGGTGCCTTCCGGTCGCCGCGGTTCCCCTACGCCAACTACCTGGTGCTGGCCTACCTCGCCGGTGTGGTCGCCCTGATGACCCGGCTACCGGATTTCCGCGCCGGCGCCATCGCCCTCCCACTCTGGCTCGCGGGCCTGCTGCTCGCTGCTCTCGTCTACCGGAAAATCCGCCGCAGCCGGGGGCACACCGACACCGAGCCCACCGAGACCGGGCGACCCCTGATCGACCACAACCCCACCTGACACCGGAACCCGTAAAGACATTGCCGCCAAGAGTTTTTCACCCCATACAGAATCGGAGAACCTCCATGCCCCACAACACGCTCACCGCCCAGGAGACGGAGGCCGAGCTCGACCTCGAGCAGCTCCAGCAGCTCGTCGGCCTGGTCGACTACGACGCAAGCACCGACCCGTTCCCGGTCAGCGGCTGGGACGCCATCGTCTTCGTCGTCGGAAACGCCACCCAGACCGCGCACTACTACCAATCCGTCTGGGGCATGGAACTCGTCGGCTACTCCGGCCCGGAGAACGGCAACCGCGACCACAAGGCATTCGTCCTCAAATCCGGCTCGATCCGCTTCGTCGTCAAGGGCGCCGTTGCCCCCGACAGCGCCCTCGTCACCCACCACGCCGCCCACGGCGACGGCGTCGTCGACATCGCCCTGGAAGTACCCGACGTCGACAAGTGCATCGCCCAGGCCGAGCGGGCAGGCGCCACCGTTCTCGACGAGCCCCACGACGTCGCCGACGAGCACGGGAAGGTCCGCATCGCCGCGATCGCCACCTACGGGCAGACCCGGCACACCCTCGTCCAGCGCGTGATCGACGGCCGCCGCTACGACGGGGCATATCTGCCCGGCTACACCGCGGCGCAGAGCACCTACGTCAAACGCGACGGCGCACCCAAGCGACTGTTCCAGGCGCTCGACCACATCGTCGGGAACGTCGAACTCGGCAAGATGGACGAATGGGTCGGCTTCTACAACCGAGTCATGGGCTTTGTGAACATGGCCGAATTCATCGGCGACGACATCGCCACCGACTACTCCGCACTCATGTCGAAGGTCGTCGCCAACGGCAACCACCGCGTGAAGTTCCCGCTCAACGAGCCGGCGATCGCCAAGAAGCGTTCGCAGATCGACGAATACCTCGACTTCTACCAGGGACCGGGCGCCCAGCATCTGGCCCTGGCCACGGGCGATATCCTGCGCACCGTCGACGAACTACGAAAGGAAGGGGTCGAGTTCCTCTCCACCCCTGACGCCTACTACGAGGACCCCGAGTTGCGCGCCCGCATCGGCCAGGTCCGCGTTCCCGTCGAGGAACTGCAGAAACGGGGCATCCTCGTCGACCGCGACGAGGACGGCTATCTGCTGCAGATCTTCACGCGTCCCCTCGGCGACCGGCCGACGGTGTTCTTCGAGATCATCGAACGCCACGGCTCCCTCGGCTTCGGCAAGGGCAACTTCAAGGCACTGTTCGAATCCATCGAGCGCGAGCAGGACAAACGCGGCAACCTCTGAGACGCCACCGCCGTGCGCGCCACGGCGTGACCGATGAGCCGAGCGCCGGTCACGCCGTGGACTTCTGCATGCCGACGTAATTGCGGATCTGTGCGGTGGTGCTGTCGGTGCTCGACAGCCGGCTGAAGTCGCTGATCTGCGGCCAGTGTGCGGCAATGTCTTCGGGAGTTCTGGCGTCGTCGGGGAGGAAACAGCCTCGGGACTCGCGCATTTCGCTGACCGCGAAAACTCCGGCGCCCGCCCCGAGGACGGTCTTGGTCGGTGCGTCCGGAGACACCAGGAACAGGGCGCCGGGAGAGATTGCCTCCGGTCGCAGTGCCTCGGCGGCAGCGGAGTCGAGGATCGATTCGGTCATGCGGGTCGCGGCCAGTGGGGCGAGTGCGTTGACCCGGATGCCTTTCGGTTCGCCCTCGATGGCGAGGACGTTCATCAGCCCGACGAGAGCGGACTTGGCGGCACCGTAGTTGGCCTGTCCGAAGTTGCCGTAGATGCCGGACGCCGAGGTCGTCATGAGGATTCGGCCGTACTGCTGGGCGATCATGTGTTCCCACACCGCTTTGGTGCAGTTCACCGCGCCCATCAGATGGACGTCGACGACCGTGCGGAAGTCGTCGAGGGTGGCGTTGCGGAAGCTGGCGTCCCGCAGGATGCCTGCGTTGTTGATGAGAATGTCGATCCGGCCCCAAGCGGTGAGCGCCCGGCCGATCATGGCGGTGACCTGGGTGTGGTCGGTGACGTCGGCGTAGTCGGCGACCGCCGACCCGCCACGGGCGGTGATTTCGGCGACGACGCACGCGGCCGGGGTGTTGGGGGTGCTGTCGGGTGAGGTGTCGTCGCGGGACCCGCCGATGTCGTTGACGACGACGTGGGCGCCGCGGGCCGCGAGGGCGAGCGCATGGGCGCGGCCGAGGCCTCCGCCCGCGCCGGTGACGACGGCGACCTGTCCGGTGAAGTCGAGGGTCATCGCACAGCTTCCTGATCGGTGGCCGAAACGGCCGGTGTCGTGTTCGTGTCGTCGTTTCGCCGCGGTACCAGAGCGGTCAGTGCCGCGCCGACGACGGCGGGGGCGGCGAAGGCCAGCAACTGCCAGGTGCTGCCCGCGCCGATGGTGACGAAGAAGCCGCCGTACGTCGGTCCGATGATCGCCCCGATACGTCCGACTCCGAGAGCCATTCCGATGCCGGTGGTCCGGCATGCCGCGGGGTAGTGACCGCCGATGAACGTGTTGAGCAGGATCTGGGTTCCGGTGGTGCCGACGCCGGCGAGCAGCACCAGCAGGTAGACGACAGCGGTGGGCGGACCGGTGGCGATCAGGATCAGTGAGACTGCGGCGCAGAGGAATCCGATCGCGGTGACGGGTTTGATCCCGTACCGGTCGGCGAGTGCGGCGCCGCCGAGGGCTCCGACAGCGCCGCCGACGTTCAGTGTCAGCAGGAACGACAGCGCGGCCCCGAGCGGATATCCGGCCGACTTCATCAGGGCGGGCAGCCACGTCGCGACACCGAACAGCACCAGCAGGCACACCAGGGTCATGCCCCAGAACAACAATGTCGCGGTCGTCCGCCCGCTGCCGAACAGGGCACGCAGTCCGCGCTCGGGGTGCGGAACGGTCGAGGTGGCGGGCTCGGGTTCGAGCCCATACCGTGCGCCGATCGCCGTGGCCTCGGTCGCGCGGCCGCGGGAGGTCAGGTACGCGGGTGATTCGGGGAGATACCGGAGCATCAGCGGCAGGAACAGCAGCGCCGGAACCAGCCCGGCCACGAACATCGCCCGGAAACCGAACGTGGGCACGAGCCACAGGGACAGCACACCGGCCAGAATTCCGCCGATGCTGGTGCCGACGAATCCCATCGCCACCGAGCGTGCCCGGGTTCGGCTGTGGGAGAACTCGATCAGGGTGGAGGCGGCGGTCGGCATGAGGACGCCGGCACCGATGCCCACCGCCGTCCGGCCGACCCCGAACACCGCGGGGGTGGGTGCGAGTGCGCAGACACCCATCGCGGCGGAGAACACCAGGACCGCGGCGAGGAGGGTGCGGCGGCGGCCCCAGCGGTCGGCGACGCCGGCGGCGACCAGCGCGCCGATCAGCATGCCGACGCCGGTGAGGGAGCCGAGCATCCCGACGTCGGTGGCGTCGAGTTGCCAGGGCTCGTAGGCGAGGAGGGAGGGAACGACGGTGCCGTACATCAGCAGGTCGTATCCCTCGAGGACGAGGGCCATCAGGCAGAGCCCGATGACGGGGGCAGTGGTGGGGCGGGCAGTCATGTGTACTCCGCTCGACCGGGCACCCGACGACCGCGACGCGGTATCGGGTGCCCGGATATAAAGGGGGTCAGGAGAATCGGTCGGACAGCCAGGCGCCGATGTCGGCCGCGGCGAGGGCGGCCCCGGTGGGTGCGCCCTCGGCGATGGGCCCGCCGAAGTGGGTGCCGGCGACGCGGACGTGGGTCTTGTCCGTCGACCCGAGGGCATCGCACATGGTCTTGGCGTCGTCGGGGAAGCAGGCCTGGTCGCCGGTGAGTTCGACGAACAGGGCGGGGGTGGTCACGGCGGGAGCGCAGCGCAGGAAGTCGGCGTTGGTGCTGAGCCCGGACCACGTCGACAGCCAGGCGTCGGGGGTGGCGAAGCGGCCGAAGCCGACGAGTCCGTAGTTGGTCAGATCCGGCCGCCGGCCGAACAGCGACCCGTACGGGCGCTCGTTGGGGCTCAGCGACAGGTCGGTGAACCGCAGGTCCGCGTCGGTGCGGTAGACGGTGAGGACGCGGGGCACGAGGGCGGCGCGCCGGTCGGCGGGTTCGCCGGTGCTCTTGTACCGTCGGCGCGCGTCGGCGGCTTCCTCGACGCGCTGCCGGGCGATCTCGTCGAGGCGGGTGACGCGGTCGTGTTGCGCTGCCCGGTAGCGGGTGACGAACTCGGGTGCATAGGCCGAACTGTGCGGGGGTTCGGCGAATCCGTTGGCCGGGTCGAACGGATTCAACGCGGGATCGGCCGCCAACGGGTCGGACTCGTCGACGACGGACGGGTCGATCAATCGGAGCAGCAGCGCGCCCTGCCCGGGATGCGGAGCCATGAACACGGCGCCGTCGGGCAGCGGCATCTGCGCCCCGGCCAGATCGATCGGTCGTCCGGCCGGGGTGTGGGTCAACCGCTCCGCCGCGGGCAGACCGGCCTGCTGGTGATAGAACGCGAACAGAGTGCCGCCGCCCGAGTGCCCCAGAGTGACGACGTGCTCGAAACCCTTCTCGCGCAGAAAGACCTGACCGGCCGCGGCATCGAGCAGGGCCTGCTCGTGCACCAGGGCGACGTCGTTGTTGACCGAGCGGGTGCCCTGCGTCCACACCGCGTGGCCGCGGGCGAGCAGTTCGGGCACCAGTACGTGGTGTGTCAGGTCCTGGCGGGGGTGCATGAGCGCGACGACGGTGCGGGCGCCGGGGACGACCCGCAGCACGCCGGTGACCTTCGCCCCGTCGGCGGTCGCGAGTTCGTGCACGGACGTGACGGTGCTGTCCGGTGCCTGCGCGGCGTCGATGTACCGGCCGGCGCCGAGCCGCCGGGTGTCCGTGCTCATCGCGGCTCGATTCGCATGGCGTCCTTGTCCCACTGGGTGATCCGGGACTGCGCCAGTCCGGCGACGCTGCTGTACCAGACGGCGTGACGGCAGCCGGTGGCCCGCCGGTCGATGACGATGTGGGAGTCGGACACGATGCGGAAGTAGGGTCCGACGTGGTCGACGGTGACCGCCGGATCACGGCCGGCGACCTCCGCGACCGCGGTGTTCTCGGGGACGTCGAGGACGAACAGGGTGGTCATCGGGTCGCCACCTCCTTCGATTCCTGTTGCTGCTGCCAGGCGGCCGCGCGTTCGGTGATGAGTTCGGCCTTGCGGGTCAGCAGGGCGTCCATGCTGGGGTCGGGCCCGGTCACCACGTCGACGAGGGCGTCGATGGTGAGGTTGGCGTCGAGGTCTTCCTGCGGGGTGACCGGGCGCAGCGCCCGGGTGATCTCGATCATGTAGCCGTTGGGGTCGTGGGTGTAGATCGACTCGATCGTCTCGTGCTGGATCTGCATCTCCACCGGCCACGCGCTGCCGTCGAGGCGGCGGCGGTATTCCATCAGGTCGTCCTCGCTGTCGACGTGGATGGCGAGGTGCCGGGAGCGGATGAAGAAGATCGGCACGTCCTCGGCGAAGCGGGAGTACGAGTCACCCTGCGGTCCGCCGTCGAAGGGTTCGAGACCGAAGTAGTAGAAGAAGGCCAGCCGGTCGTCGTTGCCGATGTCGAAGAAGAAGTGGATGAAGTCGGGGTGTTTCTCCGGCCCCCACCCGGCCGCGCAGATCGAGTGGACAACGGGGAACCCGAGCACGTCGCGGTAGAACTTGACGGTGCCGGCCGGATCGAAGGTCGGATAGGCGACGTGGTCGACGCCTTTGACGGTGTGCTGCAGTTCGGACATGGTGAACTCCAAGGGGTTCGGGGTTACTGACGGGCGGCGGCCGGTGCGTCGGCGCGGAGCAGACTGCCGGCCCCGGGGATGTCGACGGGGAGGTCGAGGGCGCGCAGCAGGCTGTAGGCGCCGGCGGTGGCGGCGGAGAGGACGGGCAATCCGAACTCGTCCTCGGCGGCCTGCACCAGGGGAAGCGACGGCATCTGCACGCACGCGGAGATCACGAGTGCGTCCACGCCCTGCAGGTCGAGGGATCGGGCGGCGTCCATCACCCGGTCGCCGGGGATGCATCCGACCTCGGCGTTGTCGGCGACCTCGAGCGCGCGCCAGTCGTGGACCTGGATGCCCTCGGCCTCGATGTACGCGACGACCTGCTCGGCGAGGGGACGCAGGTACGGGGTGACGAGGGCGATGCGCCGGGCCCCGATCGCCCGGAGCGCTTCGATCAGCGCGCCGGCGCTCGAGCGGACCGCCGCCTCGGAGCCGCCGGTGGCGAGTTGTTCGGCGACCAGTCCTTCGACGCGCTGATGCTCACCCGGTCCGACCGACATGAGCGCGACCAGGCAGGCGTAGAGGATGGCGTCGACTCCGGCGTCGCCGAGTTCGAGAATGCAGCGCTCACGCTGGGCGTTCATCGCCCGCAGTTGCTCGGGTGAGACGGCCTGCATGCGCATCCGGCTGGAGTGGAACGAGAACTGTGCGTCGGCGTGCTGACCGAGCAGCGCCGGCATCTCCGTCTCGACGGTCACATTGGAACTCGGGACGACGAGTCCGATGCGATGAATGCCCATGGTGTGCCCTTCTGATGTCGAATTGTCGCGAGGCGGGGGAGTGAGCACCCCGGCATGCGTTGATTTACGCTCATGCCGAGTATTCGACGTTCGCGAAGATTCGTCAAGCCCCCACGTCCGGGCCGGTAAACGGCGCCCGGAACGTGACTGTCTTCACAGTCCACTCTTGACATGTCATCAGACACGTCGAATACTCGACATTGACGTAAGACGGTGTTGGAGGACGACCTCGCACCGGTCGAGAACTTCCACCTCATTTCGAAGGAGCGCAGAGGTAATGGCATATGTGATCGGAGTGGACGTCGGTGGCACGTTCACGGATGCGGTATTGGACGACAATGCCGGCACAGTTCTCGCCGCGAAGGCTCCCTCGACCCCGCCGGACTATTCGCAGGGCGTGATCGACGTCCTCGACGTGCTCGCCGAGCAACTGGGGTGCCCGGTCGAGGAGATGCTGGCGAACACACACCACATCGCGCACGGCACCACGTCCTCGCTCAACGCCCTGGTCATGGGGAACGTGCCGCCGGTCGGGTTCCTCACCACCAAGGGGCACCGCGACTCGATCTACATCATGAACGTCGAGGGCCGCTATCTGGGCAGCTCACCGGAGCAGCTGCAGAACGTGATGGGGCAGAGCAAGTCTCACGGACTGGTACCGAAGAAGCATGCCCTCGAGGTGACGGAGCGGCTGGACCGCGACGGCAACGTCGTCGTGGCACTGGACGAGGATTCCGCCCGCGAGGCGATTCACGCCCTCGTCGACGACGGGGTGTCGGGCATCGCCGTCTCGCTGCTCTGGTCGTTCCGCAACCCGGCGCACGAGCAGCGGATCCGCGAACTCGTCCACGAGATCGACCCGACGATGTTCGTGTCCCTGTCGAGTGAGGTCAGCCCGCGTATCCGCGAGTTCGCCCGCAACGCCACGACCATCATGAGCACCCAGATCGGCCCCGGGCTGCGGGACTACCTCGGCGAACTCGAGTCGAAGCTGCGTGACCGGAAGCTCGCCGGACCGCTGCTGGTGATGCAGAGCAACGGCGGTGCCGTCGCGGCCGCCGAGGCGCCGAAGAACGCGATCAGCACCGTCGGGTCGGTGCTCACCGGCGGCGTCGTCGGAGCGGTGTCGCTCGGCACCCAGCTCGGGCACCGCAACATCATCGCCACCGACGTCGGCGGCACCACCTTCCTCGTCGGACTCGTCGTCGACGGTGAGCCCGTGCGCGCGTCCAGCACGATCATCAACCATCACCCGATCAACGTCCCCACCCTCGAAGTGCACGCCATCGGGTCCGGCGGCGGCGCGATCGCCTGGGTCGACCAAGGCGGCAACCTGCAGATCGGCCCGCACAGTGCGCAGGCCGTGCCCGGGCCTGCCTGCTACGGGCAGGGCGGCACCGAACCCACCAACGCCGACGCGAACCTGGTGCTCGGGATCCTGCCCGAACGCGGCCTGCTCGGTGGCCGCAAACCACTGGACAAGGAACTCGCGCGGGAGGCGATCCGCACCAGGATCGCCGAACCCCTGGGGCTGTCGATCGAGGACGCCGCCGCCGCGATCTACGCGGTGCAGAACGCGCAGACCGGTGACCTGCTCCGCAAGACCGTGGTCGAGGCCGGACACGACCCGCGCGACTTCGTGCTGTACGCGTTCGGCGGTGCCGGCCCCGCGCACTGCGCCGCCTACGCCCGTGAGGTCGGGGTCCGCGAGGTCGTCGTCCCGCTCGGCCAGGTGGCCTCCGCGTTCTCCGCGTACGGTCTGGCGTCGTCGAACATCGTGCTGGCCGCCGAGCTGTCCGACCCGGCCGCGATGCCACTCGATCCCGTCCGGGCCGAACGCAACTTCGACCAACTCGAGCAACAGGTCCGGGCAGCACTCGACCGGCAGGGGCTGAAGTTCACCGGCGTGGAGGTCGAACGCGAGATCGACATGCGCTACACCATGCAGCTGGCGGAGGTGGCGACCCCGGTCCCGGCCGGAAGCCTCGACAGCGAGGGAGTCGCCCGGGCTTCGGACCTGTTCGAACAGCGCTACGCCGAACTCTACGGACAGGACAGCGGATTCCGGGAGGCCGGGATCCAGGCGATCACCTACCGGGTGCGCGTCACCGGCGTCCTGCCGTTCTCCCCCACCCTGCCCGAACTGAAATCCGCGGACTCGGCCGACGCGTCCGCCGCGAAGATCGGCACCCGCAAGGTGTGCCTGGACGGTCGGATCGGCTACGCCGACACCGACGTCTACGACTACAGCAAACTGCTCGCCGGACACGTCCTCCAGGGTCCCGCGATCGTCGAGGTCCCCACCACGACCGTCGTCGTCCCGCACGAGACCACCGGCACCGTCGACCGCCTCGGCAACCTCAACATCGTCGCCCAGTAGGAGCACCCGAAGATGACCATGCAAATCCCCGGCGCCGAAATTTTCTCGAGCCGACCGATCGACCCCGACGAACTTTCGCGCTCACTGCCGCCGTCGCTGCCCGTCCACAGCGTCACCCAGGAGCAGATCGACGAACTCGACCCGCTGACCTACGAGGTCATCCGGCACCGGCTGTGGTCGGTCACCGACGAGATGGGCGAGGCCCTCAAACGGATGTCCGGCTCCCCGATCGTCACCGACGCGAACGACTTCGACTTCGCGATCAGCGACGAGATCGGCCAGGAAGTTCAGGTCGGTCTGTACAACACGATGCTCGTCGGCGCCGTCGACCTCGCGATCTACTGGACCCTCCGGCACCGGGCCACCAACCCGGGCATCACCGAGGGCGACATGTTCCTGTGCAACGACCCGTGGGTCGGCGGCGGCCTGCACCAGAGCGACGTGATCGTCTATCAGCCGGTCTTCTACGACGGCAAGCTGTTCGGCTGGACCAGCGCCATCTGCCACGAACCCGACCTCGGCGGGTCCGGGCTCGGCTCGTTCGACCCGTCTGCGAAGGACGTCTTCTCCGAGTCGTTGCCCACCCCGCCGATCAAGGTGGTCCGCGACTACGAACTGCAGCGCGACGTCGCCGACGCCTGGGTGCGTCGGTCGCGGGTGCCGATGCTCGTCGGGCTCGACCTGCGCGCGAAGATCGGCGCCAACACCGTCGGCCGCAATCGTCTGCTCGCGGTGATCGAGCAGTACGGCGCCGACACCGTCAAGGCCGTGATGAAGCGGATGATGGCAGACGCCGAGGGGCGCCTGCGCGGCAAGCTCGAGTCGTTGCCGGACGGCACCTGGAAGGCCACCGGCTACCAGGACCAGTCCCACACCGGTGACCGCGGAATCCACAAGATCACCGTGGCGATGACGAAGACCGCGGACCATCTCACGTTCGACTTCACCGGCACCGACCCGCAGACCGGCGTCATCAACTGCACGTACGCCGGGATGCGCGGCGGCGTGATGCTCGCCCTGCTGCCGATCCTCGCCGGCGACATCCCCTGGTCCGCCGGCGGGCTGATGCGCTGCTTCGATCTGGTCTCCGAGGAGGGCACGATCAACAACGCCACGTTCCCCGCCGCGGTCAGCCGCGGACCGATCGGCCCGGCCTGGCTGACCGGGACGCTGATCGCCGAATGCCTGTCCCAGATGCTCGACCGTTCCGTCGATCTCGGCAAGAGTGTGCAGGCCGCGTGCTGCGGCACGTGGGACACCGCGGTGATCGCGGGTCTCGACGAGCGGCCCGAGCAGTCGGTGCCGTTCCTGAACATCATGATGGAACCCATGTCCGGTGGATACGGCGCCCGCCCGACCGCCGACGGCATGGACACCGGTGGCCTGTTCTGCATCCCGATGGGCCGGATCCCGGACACCGAGATGACCGAATTCCTGTACCCGCTGCTGACGCTGTGGCGCCGGGAGGAACCCGACTCCGGCGGGCCGGGACGCCAGCGCGGCGGTGTCAGCGCCTCGATCGCCGTCACCCCGTACGGCACCAGCCTGCCGATGGGGTTGGTCCTGGCGTCCGCGGGCAAAGCCGTCGCCCAGAACAACGGACTCGCAGGCGGATACCCCGGCAACACCGGGGTGGAAGTCCTCGCCCGCGACACCGGCGTGGTCGAGCAATTCGCTGCCGGTCGCATCCCGGGCTCGCTGGACGACCTCGGCGGCGGTCGCGAGTTCGGCGCCTGCTACGCCGAAAGCTACGTTGCCCCAGGCGAAGTGCTCTACATGCACTGGCAGGGCGGCGGCGGATACGGGGACCCGCTGCTGCGCGATCCGGCCGCGGTGGCCGCCGACGTTCGCGAGGGCAAGGTCACCGAGCACGGTGCCGAGACCGTCTACGGTGTCGTCCTCGCCGACGGTGACGCCGACGAGATCCGCACCTCGGATCGGCGGGACGAGATGCGCACGGAGCGCCGGGATCGCTCCGGCGGAACCCCGGCCGATGCCCCGGTGGTCGACCTCGCCGGGGCGCGCCGGCTCGACGACAACCTCGCCGAGGTCACCGTGGGAGACACCCGGGTGATCGCGTGCGCCCAGTGCGGACGCCTCCTCGGCGACGAGAAGAACAGCACCTCGCTCGATCTGGCACGTTTCGAGGGCCCGTCGTCGACGGCCGGGCCGCAGGTCACCTCCGATCCGGCGGAGTACGTGGACACCCCCGTCGTCTTCCGGCAGTTGTGCTGCCCCGGTTGCTGGACTGCCGTCTACTCCGGCATCGTGCCCGCCGATCACCCCGATCACGCCCTCGATGTGGCCCGGCTCCTGCCCGCGGTGGCGGAGCGGTGACTTTCCGGGTAATCGCACACCGGGTAATCACACAATGGAGGGAAGGAGGACAGCGGTGACATTCTCGGACTGGGGCGGACGCCTCGTCACGTTCCCCGAAAACCGGGCCGCCCGCTATCGCGACAGCGGGGCGTGGAGCGATGACCCCACTGGGAGGCGGCTGCATCAGGTCGCCATCCGGTTCCCGGATCGGCCTGCCGTGATCAGCGCGGAAGGCTCGATGAGCTTCGCCGAGTTGGACAGGCGCACCGACGAGATCGCCGCCGGACTGGCCGGGCTCGGACTCCGCCGACTCGATCCGGTGATCTTCCAGCTGACCAATCGGCTCGAAACGGTCCTCGCGTGGTACGGATGCATCAAGGCCGGGCTGGTCCCGGTGGCCACCCTGGCCGCGCACCGCATGCACGAGATCGGGCACGTCAGCCGGACGGTCGGCGCCGTCGCCCACCTCGTCGAGGCCGGACTGCCCACGTTCGACCTCGTCGAATTCGCCCGCGAGCACGCCGACGGCCACCCCAGCCTCCGGCACGTCATCACCGTCGGAGACGGGGCGAGCAACGAGGGGCCGGACGTGATTCGACTCGAGGATCTCGGGGCCGGCGCCGATCCCGCTGCGGCCCGCGCCGCCGTCGAAAAGATCGAGGCGCAGACCGATCCGCTCGACGTCGCCGCGTTCCAGCTGTCCGGCGGCACCACCGGTGTCCCCAAGGTTATTCCACGCATCCACGCCGAGTACTGGAACAACGCCCGGATGTACGCGCAGCGGCTCGGGTGGGACCAGGACAGCCGGGTGGCGCACCTGATCCCGATCATCCACAACGCCGGAATTTCGTGTGGGCTGCACGCGGCGCACTCCGTCGGGGCCTGCCTGGTGCTGGCCACCGCCGATGCGCCGACGGCCTTCGCGTTGATGGCGAAGGCGCGGGCGACCGAAGTCCTCATCGGACACGGCCACTACCAGGCGGTGCTGGGCCCGGACTTCGACAAGGCGCGGGAAACGCTGCGCCGCGTCGTCCTGTCCGGTGCCAAGGTCCCCGCCGAAGTGTTCGACCGCGTCGACGACGGGGCCGGGCATTGGGCGGGGCAGTTGTTCGGGATGTCCGAGGGACTGTTCACGGTGACCCCGCTCGACTCCCCCGCGCGGGCCCGCCTGACCACGGTGGGCACCCCGATCGCCTCCGACGACGAAATTCGCATCCTCGAACCCGGCGGCGAGAGCGAACTCGCCGACGGGGAGGTGGGTGAATTGTGTTGCCGCGGGCCGTACACCATTCCCGGCTATTTCGACGCGGCCGAGCACAACGCGGCCGCCTTCACCTTCGACGGCTTCTACCGCACCGGAGATCTCGCCGCGATCACCGTCATCGACGGCGAGCGGTACGTGTCGATCGAGGGCCGCATCAAGGACCTCATCAACCGGGGCGGTGAGAAGGTCAACGCCGAGGAAGTCGAACTACTCCTCCTCGAGCACCCCGGCATCTCCGATGTCGCGGTCGTCGCCATGCCCGATCCCCGCCTCGGGGAGAAGACGTGTGCGTATCTGATCGCGAAGGGCGGGGAAGATCTGCCGCTCACCGAGATTCAGGAGCATCTCGCGAAACTCGGCGTCGCGAAATTCAAGTGGCCGGAACGGCTCGAGTGGGTACCCTCCCTGCCCCACACGAACGTGAACAAGATCGACAAGAAGCGGTTGCGCGCCGAGATCGCGGCGAAACTACTCGCCGAAGCGGACGCGCCTCACGCGGTCGTGTAGGGACCGCAGCGCGAATCGACTGCGGATCACCACTTTCGGGGCATGCCTGCACAGGTGTGCCCCGAAAGTCGTTCACCCTGCTGGATTGACCGATCGACATATACGTAGAATAATCAACACAAACGTCACACAGACTGGAGTCAGCCCATGAACCTCGAGCGAGTCGCAGTGATCGGCGGCGGCCCCGGCGGTCTCTACGCCGCGAGACTGCTCAAGCGAAGCCGCCCGGACGCCGAAGTGACCGTCTACGAACAGAGTTCGCCGGACACGACATTCGGATTCGGTGTCGGTCTGGCCTCCCGAACGCAGCGCAACCTCCGCGACGCCGATGCCGCGTCGCTGGACGCGATCGTGGCCGCCGCTCACGCGCACGAGATGTCGATGCAGGTCGGGAGCGAGGTTGCTCGGCTCGCGCACGGCGATCTCCTCGCGATCGCGCGCACGACGTTGCTCGCCGTGCTGCAACAGCACGCCCAGGACGCCGGCGTGCGCCTGCGCTTCGGCGAACGGCGCGAAGCCGCGGACCTGGACGCGGACCTCGTCATCGCGGCGGACGGGATCAATAGTGCCACCCGCGCGCAGCTCACCGACGAGTTCGAACCCCGAATCGACACCGGCGCCGGACTGTATCTGTGGTGCGGAACCGACTTCGCACTCCCCAGCGCCATCTTCGTCCCGGTCACCACCGAGCACGGCACGTTCGTCGCCCACGCCTACCCGTACGCGCCGGACCGCAGCACCTTCCTCATCGAAACCGATGAAGCCACCTGGCGGCGAGCCGGATTCGACGTCTCCACCGATCGCACCGAACCGCAGGACAGCGACGAGGTCTCATTGCAGTACCTGCAGGACGCGTTCGCGGAAACTTTGCAGCACCATCGGCTCATCGGAAACCGCACGAAGTGGATGCGGTTCCGCACCGTCAGCTGCAGACGCTGGCACAGCGGCAACGTCGTGCTCCTCGGCGACGCCGCCCATACCGCGCACTACTCGATCGGATCCGGCACCAAACTCGCAATGGAGGACGCCATCGCGCTCGACCACGCCCTGACGAGCGCGTCGAACATCGACGACGCCCTGACCGAGTACGAGCGGGTCCGTCGTCCCGCCGTCGACCACCTCCAGCAGATCGCGCACCGCAGCGAACTCTGGTGGGAATCGTTCCCGCAGCGCATGGACCTGCCCGTCGACCAGCTGATGATCGCGTACATGACCCGGGCGGGAAAGGTCGGGCTGGACCGGTTCGCCGAATCGGCGCCGACGATCGTGTCCCAGGGCCTCGCGAGTTACGCGAGCCGGCCCGCCGACAGCGTCTCCCCTACCGACATCACGGACTGGATCCTCGCGCAACCACTCGCCCACCACGGCGCCGACTTCGCCACCCGGATCGCGTCGGCAGACCTGCGCGGAGCGTCCACGACGGCAGTTGTCGCCGTCGCGTGTGCTACCGCCTGGGACGCGGAGGCCGACGCCGTCGTAGAGAACGCACCGCAGGCGGAGACGCTGTGGCTCACCGGCCCGGACTCCCGCGCCGCCGTCCTCAACCGTCTCGACCTCGCTGAACGTCTACTCCGGGCCACTTCGGCGACCATTGTTGTCGAGGCCCCCGCGACCTACCGGGCCGATGTGGCGGCCGGCCTCGCGAGCGCACGAGCGCACCTCGCGTTCTTCACCGAACCGGCGGCCACCGAACCCGAGCCGGTCATGTCCGGTACCCGAGCACCGGCATGACTGCGCGGACCGCATCCGGCTCGCACTATCCTTCGGGCATGACACGTGAGCAGGCCACGCCCGGCCGGCGAGGCCGCGGCAAGGCAACGGCCGGCCCGGCAGCGCAGCCCACCGAGGACAGCGCCACCGGCCGGAATCCCCGCCGCGAGCTGGTCGAGAAGCAGATCATGGAACAGGCCACGCGGCTGTTCGCCGAGCGGGGATTCGCCAGCACCACCCTGCAGGACATCGCCGACGCCACCGGTCTGACCCGGCCCGCCCTCTACCACTACGTGGCCAACAAGGACGAACTGCTCTCACGGCTGGTCAGCGAGAGCACGGAAACTCCGGCTGCCCTGCTGCACGAGATCAACGAGCGCACCGAACTCGGCCCCACCGAGAAACTGCGCGAAATGGCGGTCGCCATCGCCATGCACCAGGGTGAGAACCCCGACCGGTTCAGGCTGATCATCCGGTCCGAAGCGGAGCTTCCGGAAGACATCGCGCGCAGGTACCAGCAGAGCCGACGGCACGTGCTGAAGGAATTCATCACCGTCATCGAAGACGGCATCAAAGCCGGCGAGATGCGCCCGGCCGATCCGCGGACGTCGGCACTCGGCATCATCGGCATGCTCAACTGGATCGCCTGGTGGCACCAGCCGGGGAAAAAGGACGACGACCGCGCCGTCGCCGCCCAACTCGCGGACATGGCACTGCGCGCCGTCGTTCACGAAGAGTCCACCCCGACCGGGCTCGAAGGACCCGCACGGGCCATCGCGCTGCTCCGGCAGGACCTCAACTACCTCGAACGACTCCTCGAGAGCACGCCGAACACCTCGGGCGACGATTCGGACGGCTGAGCGGCGACCCGCCTGGCAGAGTGGATGACGCTCAGATGCGGGCCAGGCCCTCGGCGGCGGCCTCGGTGGCGACCAGGGCGGTCTCGGCCCACCACCGGTCGCTGAGGACTTCGACCTCCACGAGCCCTCGATAGCCGGCGCGCTCGCACTCGGTGACGAATCCGGTCATGTCGATGCAGCCCTCGCCGGGCATGCCGCGGCTGCTCAACTCCCCGTGGATCGGGGTGATCCAGTCGGCGAGCTGGACGGAGAACAGCTTGTCGCCGGCCCGCGTGATTTCCTTGCTCAGGTGAACGTCCCACCACACGTGATACGAGTCGATCCCGATCCCCACCAGGTCGGAGTCGATGGACTCGACCAGATCGTTCGCCTCCTGCAGCGACGTGATCACGGATCGGCTCGACGCCATCATCGGGTGCATCGGTTCGACGGCGAGCCGCACCCCGGCCGCTCGCGCGTAGGGCTCGAGTTCGGCGATGCCGTCCCAGACCTGCCTGCGGGCGCCGGCGAGGTCGCCGTAGGCGGCGCCGCACACCAGGTACAGGCAGTCCGCATCCAGGGCGTGCGCCTGATCCACGGCGATCCGATTGTCGTCCATGGTCTTTCGTCGCTGCGTGGCGGTCGGTTGCGGGAACATCCCGCCGCGGCAGACGCTGCTGACCCGCAGACCCGACTGCCGCAGCCGGGTGGCCGCCCCGGTCAGGTCCAGGTCCTCGAGCACGTCCCGCCACAGGCCGACGCCGCCGAACCCCCACTTCTCGGCGAGGTCGGCCACTTCGGTGAATCCCGATCCCTTGATCGTGACGGAGTTGAGGCTGCACCGCGAGAGGTCCATGTCAGCGGATCCCGTGCACCGCGAAGTACGCCGAGGCGCGTGCGGCGGTGAAATCGGGATCGGTGAACAGGCCGATCGCGTCGGCGGCGCGGACCAGTTCGGCGAGGTGCGTCAGGCTGCGGCCGGTTTCGAAGCCGCCGATCATCCGGAAATGGTCCTGCTTGCCGCCCAGGTACGCCAGCCACGCCACGCCGACCTTGTAGTACTGCGTCGGTGCGGCGAACAGCAGCCGGCTCAGGGTTTCGGTGGGGCCGAGGATGTTCCGGAAGCCCTGCTCGTCGCCGTCGTCGAGGCGGGCGAACGCGGCGGAGGCGAACGGGCCGAGCGCGGCGAACGCCCCGAGGAGGGCGTCGCTGGTGTGGGTGCCGTCGCCGGCGATCAGGTCCACGTAGTTGTAGTCGTCGCCGGTGAACACCCGCACACCGTCGGGCATCCGACGCCGCAGCGCGATCTCGAGCGCCGGGTCGAGCAGCGACACCTTGATGCCGCGCACCCGTTCGCGGTGGCTGTCGATGATCTGCAGGACGGTGTCCATCGCCGCCGACGGGTCCGCGGACCCCCAGTAGCCGTCGAGTGCGGGGTCGAACACCGAACCCAGCCAATGGAGTACGACCGGCCGGGTGGCGGCCGACAGCACCGCGTCGTAGACGGAGAGGTAGTCGTCGGGGCCGCTCGCCGCCCGGGCGAGGTGCCTGCTGGCCATCAGCACCACCTCGCCGCCGGCGGATTCGATCGCTTCGACCTGCTCCATGTAGGCGTCGCGGATCTCCTCCAGCGAGGGCGAATCGGTCTTCAGCTGATCGGTGGCGACACCCACGACCACCCGGCCACCGACCGACTTCGCGTCGGTGAGGGTGCGGACGGCGAGTTCGCGGGCACCGGCCCAGTCGAGCCCCATGCCGCGCTGCGCGGTGTCCATCGACTCGGCCACCCCGAGCCCCAGCGACCACAGGTCGCGGCGCAGTTGCAGGGTGGCGTCCCAGTCGATCTGGTCTGCGGCGTTCTCGGCGGACGCGCGCAGCGGATCGGCGACCACGTGCGAGGCCGCGTACACCGCCCTGCTGGTCGGCGCCGTGGACCGGGTGTTCAGCCGGGCGGGCTCGCCGAACGCGAGTGTGCGGGTGGAACCGTCGGAGGTGGGAAGGGCGATCGAGGCCATACAAACTCCTGAAATCGTTTTCTTGCCGAAGTGAAACCCACCATATACGCTGATGAATATCGAGGTCCAGGTTAAATATGGATCAGATTTCGGAATGAAAGCATTTTCTAGCGCGTTGCAGGGCCCCATGGTCACTTCGCCGCGCGGCATCGGAAGGGAGCCACGACGTGGGCGCAACAACACAGGGCAGCGGGGTGACGACCCTGAGCGGCAAGGCCGCCATCGTCACCGGCGCGGCCGGAGGAATTGGATCCGCAATCGCCAGGGCGCTCGCGGCGCAGGGCATCGTGGTGGTGGGTGTCGACGCCGACCCGAAGATCACCGAGGTCATGGACGGGATCGGTGGGCACGGGCTGTGCGGGGATCTCACCGATTCCGCCTTCAGTGCATCCGCCGTCGACCTCGCCCAGCAGGTGGCCGGGAGTCTCGACATTCTGATCAACGCGGCAGGCATCCAGCTGCGGACCCCCGCGATCGATGTGGAGGAGGACGGCTGGCAGCGGCTGGTCGACGTGAACCTCTCGGCCGTGTACCGGCTGACCCGGCAGGCGATGAAATCGCTGATCGCGTCGGGCGGCAGTGTGGTCAACATCGCCTCGCTGTCCGCCGATCGCGCGGTGCCCGGCATCGTGCCCTACGGCGCGACCAAGGCGGCGCTCACCCAACTCGGCAAGGGACTGGCGGTCGAACTGGGACCGCAGGGTGTGCGCGTGAACACGATCGCGCCGGGCTACATCGAGACCCCGATGACCGCCGAAGTTCTCGGCCAGGAGGAGTTCCGCGCCCAGAAGCTGAGCCGGATTCCGTTGCAGCGGTTCGCCGACGGTGACGACGTCGCCGATGTCGTGCTCTTCCTCGTCTCCGACGCCGCCCGGTACGTCACCGGCGTCGTGCTGCCCGTCGACGGCGGGTACTCGATCACATGACCGAGGCAAGGACGATTCCGTCGGTCACTCTGAGCAACGGGGTCGTGATGCCCGCCATCGGATTCGGGGTGTTTCAGATTCCCGACGACGCCATGGGCACCACCGTCCGGCACGCACTGGCGGCCGGGTACCGGGCCTTCGACACCGCTCCGATGTACGGCAACGAGCGCTCCCTCGGCCGCGCCCTGAGCGATTCCGGTGTGCCCCGCGAAGAACTGTTCGTGACCACCAAGGTCTCCAACGAAGACCAGGGCTACCAGTCGACCCTCGACGCCGTCGAGAAGAGCGTCGCCCGCCTCGGTCTGGATTACGTGGACCTGTGCCTGATCCACTGGCCCGCCCCCGCTCGTGGCGCGTACCTGGACACGTGGCGGGCACTCGAACAACTCCACGCCGCCGGACGTATCCGGGCGATCGGCGTCTCGAACTTCCAGGCCGATCATCTGGACCGGCTGCTCGAGGTCGCCGCCGTGCGTCCGATGGTGAACCAGATCGAAATACATCCACTCCTTCCCCAGCAGTCGATGGTGGAACTGCATCGGAGTCTGGGCATCCACACGCAGGCGTGGGCACCGCTTGCCCGTGGCCGGTTGCAGGAGAACCCGGTACTCACCGAACTCGCACGCCGGCACGACGTGTCCCTCGCTCAGCTCGTGCTGCGGTGGCATCTGCAGCGCGGCACCATACCTCTGCCGAAATCGTCTTCACCGGAACGGATGCGCGCGAACATCGACGTGTTCGACTTCGAACTCGACGCCGACGAGATCGCGCAGATCTCCACACTGGGACGGAACGAGAGAACGGGGCCCCACCCCGACGACGTCAACTGAACCAGGGCCCAGCCCTCGCGCCGACGAGATTGTCCCGCCCCGGAGTCCCTTCCTCGTTACCATCGTCGAGAGCGCAGGAGGAACCGAGTGAGTCAGCTGCTGAGAGTCCAGAACTTCAACGTGTCGAGAGACGGGTTCGGTGCCGGTGACGGCCAGAGCCTCGAGAGGCCGTTCGGTCATGCCGACCCCGGTGTCCTGTTCGCGTGGGCGGGTGCCACGGCCAGTTGGCCCATGCGCACCGATCCCGGCGGGAGCCGCGGCCTCGACGACTACCTCACTCGGGACTACGACCGCAATATCGGCGCCGAGATCATGGGCCGTAACAAGTTCAGCCCGCATCGCGGGCCCTGGGCGGATTACGAGTGGCGCGGCTGGTGGGGCGACGAACCCCCGTTCCACACCCCGGTATTCGTGCTGACCCACCACGTTCGCCCGTCGTTCACGCTCTCCGACACCACGTTCCACTTCGTCGACACCGATCCGGCCACGGTCCTCGAGAAGGCGCGGGAGGCGGCGCAGGGTAAGGACGTCCGGCTCGGCGGCGGGGCCACCACCATCCGGGAGTTCCTCGACGCCGACCTCGTCGACACCCTGCACGTGGTGGTTTCGCCGATCGAACTCGGATCCGGGGCACGACTGTGGGAATCTCCCGACGAGCTGCTCGACCGATTCCACTGCGACGTCGTGCCCAGCCCGAGCGGCGTCACCCACCACCTGTTCTGGCGAAAGTGACCTGCGGCGCACTTCGATAAGGTTGAGGAATGAGGGCCGTACTCGTCCTGATGTCGGCGCTGCTCGTGATGGTCGTCGCGGGTTGCTCCGTCAATGACGACCCGCCGTCGACGGGTGGTGACGCCACCGGCACCAGGATCGAGGTCGGCGGAGACGACGCGCTGCAGTGGGGCGACGGCCAGTACGGGGTGGTGCTGGCCCACGGTGCCGTCTTCGACGCCGCCAGTTGGGAGGATCAGGCCACGGCGATCGCCGATCAGGGCGCCACTGTCATCGCCGTGGAGAACATCTCGCCGGAGTCGATCGCGGCCGCCGTCGCGAAACTCCACGACGACGGTCATGCCGACGTCGCGCTGATGGGCGGAAGCGCGGGCGCCGACGCGATCCTTCAATTGGTGTCGCAGCAGCCCGGACTCCCCCACCAGTTGGTGTTGCTCTCCCCCAACAAGGTCGTCGACGGCCTCGGCGACGAGCCCAAGCTGTTCATCGCCAGCGAGGACGAACCCGTCGCCGACGTGTCGCAGCAATTAGCCGACAACTCACCGGGCCAGAACAACGACGTGATCCTCCTGCCCGGCTCCGACCACGGGCAGAACATCTTCGACGGCGAAAACGCCGACGCGGCCATGGGTGCGATCCTCGAGCGGCTGGCCGGCTGATTCCGGCGCGGACCTCAGTGCGTTCCGATTTCGGTGAGCGCTCGCGTGATGCTCAGTGCGGTGGTGTGCACGGCGGGCCCGACGCGCCGGATGTCGACCTTGCCGATCCACCCGGACGCCGAGACGGCGGCCACCGGTGGACCGTCGCCGCCGCGGACGGCACTGGCGACACACGCGACGCCGGGCGCCGACTCCTCGTGCTCGTAGGCGATGCCGGTCGACGCGATCCGCCGCAACTGCCGCACCAGCGCTCCGGGCGTGGTGATGGTGCGCGGACCCACCCGCGACAGCCCGGCCGCGACCACGGCCTCGAACGCCGCGGGCGGTGATCCCGCGAGTAGGGCCTTGCCCACCCCCGTCGCGTGTGCGGGGAGACGCCCGCCCACGCCGGACGGCAGCCACGGCGCATCCCGCCCCGGCAGGATCTC
This sequence comes from Rhodococcus pseudokoreensis, assembly GCF_017068395.1. Lineage (NCBI taxonomy): Bacteria > Bacillati > Actinomycetota > Actinomycetes > Mycobacteriales > Nocardiaceae > Rhodococcus > Rhodococcus pseudokoreensis. The sequence goes on from NZ_CP070619.1 coordinate 4,409,414, forward strand.
GACGTACACCACCTCGGCCCCGTCGAGAATCGCCAGGTGCACCGTCTGCCGTGTCGCTTCGCGCAGGTCGGCGAGGAACGGCAGCGCCACCTCACGGACCGAACGTCGCCGCGACGCCCGTTCCCCGAGTTCGAACAGCCGCAGTCCGAGCCCTACCTTGACGCCGCTGCGCTCGAGAAACCCGACGCCTTCCATCTCCTTCACCAACCGCGACACCGTCGCCTTCGGGATCCCGGTGCGCCGGGTCAGCTCGTTGACACCCAGCGCCGTGTCGGTGGGTCCGAACGCCGCGAGCAGATCCGATATCCGCCGGACCACGGACGTCGGCTCGTCACCCGCCGAAGAAGTGTTCCGTTCTACGGGACTCATTCGTTGAGTATCCCCATTCGGCCCGGCACAGTACAAGCAACGACGGACACCACGTCACAAGAACGAAAGACTCCGAACCCATGACCGACCGGCCCGAACCCGGTGCCGAGATGCCACATTGCGAGGTAACTGATGGCCGCCCCCGTAGTTGATTCCCAACCGAATTCGTCGATCCAGACCGCCGCGGAGCGGCTCACGGCCGCCTCCACACGACCGTGTGCGCCCGTGCGGGACCTGCTCGGGACCACCGACATCGGCGCGGCATATGCCGTCCAGCAACTGCTGACCGACCAGCGTCTCGCTGCCGGGGGAACGGTCACCGGCCGCAAGATCGGGTTGACCTCCCCCGCCGTGCAGCAGCAGTTGGGGGTGGACCAACCGGACTTCGGGGTGCTGTTCGCCGACATGGACGTCACCGCCCTGCCCGAGGTGCCCAGCGCCCGGTTGCTGCAGCCGAAGGCCGAGGCCGAGATCGCGTTCGTGCTCGGCGCCGACCTCATCGACGGCGACCTCGACGACGCCCAGATCCGCGCCGCCGTCGCCCGCGCCGCCGCCGCGCTGGAGATCGTCGACTCCCGGATCGCGGACTGGGACATCACCATCACCGACACCGTCGCCGACAACGGCTCCTCCGGGTTATACGTCCTCGGCGACAACTGGCTCACCCTCGACGAATTCGAACCCCGCGACGTCGTGATGCAGCTGTACTCCGGCGACGAACTGGTCTCCGAGGGCACCGGCGCCGCCTGCCTGGGCGACCCCCTCGCAGCCCTGGCCTGGCTCGCCCGCACCGCCCGCGAGTACGGGCAACCGCTCCGCGCCGGGCAGGTCATCCTCTCCGGCGCCCTCGGCCCCATGGTCCCCACCCCACCCGGCACCACCGTCCGCGCCGAACTGTCCACCCTCGGCACCGTCACCGCCACCTTCTCGAAGGACACCCACTCATGAGCGACACCCCCACGATCAAGGTCGCGATCATCGGCTCCGGCAACATCGGCACCGACCTGATGATCAAGGTTCTGCGCAACTCCGACATCCTGGAGATGGGCGCGATGGTCGGCATCGACCCCAACTCCGACGGGCTCGCCCGCGCCGCCCGCCTGAACGTTCCGACCACCGCCGACGGCGTCCAGGGCCTGATCGGTCTCGACAACTTCGCCGACATCGACATCGTCTTCGACGCCACCTCCGCAGGGGCCCACCGGTCCAACGCCGCCGCCCTCGCCCCCTACGGCAAGAAGCTGGTGGACCTGACCCCGGCCGCGATCGGCCCGTACGTGGTGCCGCCGGTCAACCTCGAGCAGCACCTCGACGGGGACGTCGACAACGTCAACATGGTCACCTGCGGCGGGCAGGCCACCATCCCCATGGTCGCCGCCATCTCCGCCGTCACCCCTGTCGGCTACGCCGAGATCGTCGCGTCCATCGCGTCGAAGTCCGCCGGCCCCGGCACCCGCGCGAACATCGACGAATTCACCGAAACCACGTCGCACGCCATCGAACAGGTCGGCGGCGCGGCCCGCGGCAAGGCGATCATCGTCCTCAACCCCGCCGAACCACCCCTGCTGATGCGCGACACCGTCCTCGCCCTCATCGGCGACGCCGACCACGACGCCATTCGCGCCTCGATCACCGAGATGGCCGCCCGCGTCGCCGAGTACGTGCCCGGGTACCGGCTCAAGCAGGACGTCCAGTTCACCCCGATCCCCGACGGCGAACCCGTCCACACCCTGCTCCCCGGCGGCGCCGGCCCGGTCACCACCAAGGTGTCGGTGTTCCTCGAGGTCGAGGGCGCCGCCCACTACCTGCCCGCCTACGCCGGCAACCTCGACATCATGACCTCCGCCGCCCTGCGCACCGCGGAATCCATCGCCCGACGCATCCAGAACACGATCCCCGCGGAGGTCGCACCATGACCAAGCTGTACATCCAGGACGTCACCCTGCGTGACGGCATGCACGCCGTCCGGCACCGCATCACCCCCACCGACGTCGGCCGGATCGTCGCCGCCCTCGACGCCGCCGGGGTCGACGCCATCGAGGTCGCGCACGGCGACGGTCTCGCCGGCGGCTCCCTCAACTACGGGCCCGGCTCCAACACTGACTGGGAGTGGATCGAGGCCGCCGCCGACAACCTCACCCACGCCACCCTGACTACCCTGCTGCTGCCCGGTATCGGCACCATCGCCGAACTCGAACAGGCCCACAAGCTCGGGGTCCGCTCCATCCGGATCGCCACCCACTGCACCGAGGCCGACGTCGCCGCCCAGCACATCACCAAGGCCCGCGAACTCGGCATGGACGTCTCCGGGTTCCTGATGATGAGCCACATGACCCCCGCCGACAACCTCGCCAAGCAGGCGAAGCTGATGGAATCGTATGGGGCGCACTGCGTGTACGTCACCGACTCCGGCGGCCGGCTCACCATGAACGGTGTCCGCGACCGGGTCCGCGCCTACCGCGACATCCTCGACCCCGGCACCCAGATCGGGATCCACGCCCACGAAAACCTGTCGCTGTCCGTCGCGAACAGTGTCGTCGCCGTCGAAGAAGGCGTCACCCGCGTCGACGCCTCCCTCGCCGGGCACGGCGCCGGCGCCGGCAACTGCCCGATCGAGGCGTTCATCGCCGTCGCCAACCTCCACGACTGGGAACACGGCTCCGACCTGTTCGCCCTGCAGGACGCCGCCGACGACCTCGTCCGGCCCCTGCAGGACCGGCCCGTCCGCGTCGACCGGGAAACCCTCACCCTCGGCTACGCCGGCGTCTACTCCAGCTTCCTCCGGCACGCCGAAACCGCCTCGAAGAACTACGGCATCGACGTCCGCACCATCCTCCAGGAAGTCGGCAACCGCGGCCTCGTCGGCGGACAGGAAGACATGATCACCGACATCGCCCTCGATGTGCTTCGCACCCGTGAGTACTTGTTAACCACGGGCGGTTAATAAGTACTCACGGGCGCGGAGCGCACGGCGCCGGCCGGTGGTCCCGTCGGCGCCGAGCGGTTCGTAGCTGCCCGCGTAGAAGTGCACCGGGTAGGACAGCCACCACGCGAACACCCCGGTGCACACCAGGCCCGCGCCGAGTCCGAGGGCCGTTCCGATCAGAATCAGCATTACCACGGCAATCCGCGAGCTGCCGAGCGGCGCGGTGAGCCTGATCGATCTGCACACCGAGGACGGTTCGCGCGACGGCTCGATCCTCTACGTCGACGAAACCACCACCGCTGGGGGCTCCGCCCCCCGTGAGTACTTGTTAACGTCGGGCGGTTAACAAGTACTCACGGGTGCGGAGCGCATGGCGTGCCGCCCACCACCTCCGCCGCGTGGTGAACGGCACGCCCGCAGGCGACGCGCGGACCCTGTTCCCAGTCCAGAGTCGTGGCAGGCGCGCCGCCGGTCTGTTGGCAGGTGCTCGATCTACAAGGCGCCGAGCGCCTCACAGGCCTTGCGCACACCTTCGCCGTAGGCGGGATCGGCCTGGGTGCAGTTGGCGATGTGGCGTTCGATGACGGCGACCGACGCTCCGGTTATGGCGCGGGCGGTGTTCTCGAACAGCACGGTCTGCTGCTCGGCGTTCATGCTGCGGAAGAGGTTGCCGGGCTGTTCGAAGTAGTTGTCGTCGTCTGCCCGATAGTCGAACCGGTCGGCGACGGCTCCCACTCCGAGTGGCGGTTCGGCGTAGCTGGGCTGATCGGCGAACCGGCCGTGGGAATTGGGTTCGATGCTCGGGATGCTGCCCTGGTTGCCGTCCACTCGCATCGCGCCGTCACGGTGGAAGGAATTGACGTGCGCTGCGCCTCTCGGGCAGTTGACCGGGATCTGGTGGTGGTTGACGCCGAGTCGGTAGCGGGCGGCGTCGCCGTACGAGAACAGTCGGCCTTGGAGCATGCGGTCCGGGGAGAATCCGATGCCGGGAACGATGTTCGCCGGGGAGAACGCCGCCTGTTCGACGTCGGCGTGGTAGTTCTCCGGGTTGCGGTTCAGTTCGAGTTCACCGACCTCGATGAGGGGGTAGTCCTTCTTCGACCACACCTTGGTGAGGTCGAAGGGATGGTAGCGGTACGTCTGGGCGTCGGCTTCGGGCATGATCTGGACGGAGAGGGTCCACTTCGGGTAGTTGCCCTCCTCGATCGCGTTGAAGAGGTCCCGCTGCGCCGACTCGCGGTCGCCGGCGACGACGACGGCGGCTTCTTCGTCGGTGAGGTTCTTGATGCCCTGCTGGGTGCGGAAGTGGAATTTCACCCACGAGCGTTCCCCGGCGTCGTTGACGAACGAGTAGGTGTGTGAGCCGAATCCGTGCATGTGCCGGTAACCGTCGGGGATGCCGCGGTCGGACATCACGATGGTGATCTGGTGCAGGGCCTCGGGGAGATTGGTCCAGAAGTCCCAGTTGTTCTGCGCGGAACGAAGGTTGGACTTCGGGTCGCGCTTGACCGCGTGGTTGAGATCGGGGAACTTGAGGGGGTCGCGGAAGAAGAAGACGGGGGTGTTGTTGCCGACGACGTCCCAGTTGCCCTGTGCGGTGTAGAAGCGGACGGCGAAGCCGCGGATGTCGCGTTCGGCGTCGGCGGCGCCGCGCTCGCCCGCGACGGTGGAGAATCGCAGGAAGATTTCGGTCTGTTTGCCGACTTCGGAGAAGACGTCGGCGCTGGTGTGCGCGGTGATGTCGTGGGTGACGCGGAAGGTGCCGAAGGCGGCGGACCCTTTGGCGTGCATTCGGCGTTCGGGGATGACTTCGCGGTCGAAGTGCGCGAGTTTCTCGAGGAACCAGACGTCCTGCAAGAGCATCGGACCGCGCGCGCCGGCGGTGAGACTGTTCTGGTTGTCGGGTACCGGTGCACCGGCGACGGTGGTGAGTCCGTTCGGGTTGGTCATCGATTTCTCCTGTCTGTCACCCGGACCTGGTCGGGTGAATGCGGTTCGGCGAGAGCATCCCTCAGGATCGAGCGCGATGGTGTCTCAATTTGACATCCCGCGGTCGTCAAGAGTCACGCTCACCGGATCTTTCGGGACGGTCTCACCAGCTGGTGCAAACTCGTGTTTTGCAACCCCTCGGATCCGGCGCTGACGCCGATCGCGGCACCGTCGTGCTGCTGCCGCAGGGAGCTGTACCGGCCCCGCCCACCCGTGAGTACTTGTTAACCACGGGCGGTTAATAAGTACTCACGGGCGCGGAGCGCACGCCTGGATGTGACAGTCGTCTCACACTGAGACGGTCGAGAGCTGGGTCACACGGTTCAATGAATCGCACAACGTCCCCCACAGCCGGCACCCGGCCGGCTCTTGATCCAGGAGGCGCACATTGAGTAGGCAAAGCCTGACAAAGGCCCACGCGAAGATCACCGAACTGTCCTGGGATCCGACATTCGCAACCCCGGCCACTCGGTTCGGCACCGACTACACCTTCGAGAAGGCTCCGAAGAAGGATCCTCTCAAGCAGATCATGCGGTCCTACTTCCCGATGGAGGAGGAGAAGGACAACCGTGTGTACGGCGCCATGGACGGTGCCATCCGCGGCAACATGTTCCGTCAGGTGCAGCAGCGGTGGCTCGAATGGCAGAAGCTGTTCCTGTCGATCATTCCGTTCCCCGAGATCTCGGCTGCCCGGGCGATGCCGATGGCCATCGATGCCGTGCCCAACCCGGAAATTCACAACGGGCTCGCGGTGCAGATGATCGACGAGGTTCGTCACTCGACGATTCAGATGAACCTCAAGAAGCTGTACATGAACAACTACATCGACCCGGCCGGGTTCGACATGACGGAGAAGGCGTTCGCGAACAACTACGCGGGCACCATCGGCCGGCAGTTCGGCGAAGGATTCATCACCGGTGACGCGATCACCTCCGCGAACATCTATCTGACCGTGGTCGCCGAGACCGCGTTCACGAACACCCTGTTCGTGGCCATGCCCGACGAGGCCGCCGCCAACGGCGACTACCTGTTGCCGACCGTCTTCCACTCGGTGCAGTCCGACGAGTCGCGGCACATCTCCAACGGCTACTCGATCCTGCTGATGGCCCTCGCCGACGAGCGGAATCGTCCACTGCTCGAACGCGATCTGCGGTACGCATGGTGGAACAACCACTGCGTCGTCGACGCCGCAATCGGCACCTTCATCGAATACGGCACCAAGGACCGCCGCAAGGACCGGGAGAGCTACGCCGAGATGTGGCGTCGCTGGATCTACGACGACTACTACCGCAGTTACCTCATCCCGCTCGAGAAGTACGGCCTGACGATTCCGCACGACCTGGTCGAAGAGGCGTGGAAGCGCATCACCGACAAGGGTTACGTCCACGAGGTGGCCCGGTTCTTCGCCACCGGTTGGCCGGTCAACTACTGGCGTATCGATGCCATGACCGACAAGGACTTCGAGTGGTTCGAGCACAAGTACCCGGGCTGGTACTCGAAGTACGGCAAGTGGTGGGAGGAGTACAACCGGCTCGCCTACCCCGGTCGCAACAAGCCGATCGCGTTCGAAGAGGTCGGGTACCAGTACCCGCACCGGTGCTGGACCTGCATGGTGCCCGCCCTCATCCGCGAAGACATGGTCGTCGAGAAGGTGGACAACCAGTGGCGGACCTACTGCTCGGAAACCTGCTACTGGACCGACGCCGTCGCATTCCGCGAGGAATACCAGGGTAAGGCCACCCCGAATATGGGACGGCTCACCGGCTTCCGTGAATGGGAGACCCTGCACCACGGTAAGGACCTCGCCGACATCGTCTCCGATCTCGGTTACGTCCGCGACGACGGCAAGACCCTCGTCGGTCAGCCGCACCTCGATCTGGACGACCCGAAGAAGATGTGGACCCTCGACGACGTGCGGGGCAACACCTTCCAGAGCCCGAACGTGCTCTTGAACCAGATGTCCGACGCCGAACGCAACGCTCACATCGCCGCCTATCGCGCCGGCGGCACCGTACCTGCCTGATCCAGGCTCGGTGGGTGGCGCCGCGGCCACTTCCGGCGCCACCCACCGCTTCACCATTCACTTCACAAGCCCAGGAGAATCCCCCGTGGCCGACAAGCACCGTATCAACTTCGAGCCCGTCGACATCGAGATGGAAGTCGGCGAAGACGAGTACATCCTCGACGCCGCATTCCGGCAAGGCATCCACCTGATGCACGGCTGCCGCGAGGGGCGGTGCTCGGCCTGCAAGTCGTTCGTCCTGGACGGCGATATCCAGATGGAGAACTACTCGACATTTGCGTGCAACGAATCCGAGGTCGACGAAGGGATGGTATTGCTCTGCCGCTCAACCGCATACAGCGACTGCACGATCGAACTGCTCAACTTCGACGAGGACGAACTCCTCGGCGGTGTCCCCATCCAGGATGTACGCACCCAGGTGACCGGGATCGAGTCGATGACCAAGGACATCGTCTCGCTGCGATTGCAGCCCGTCGAACCCGCCGCCTACGAGTTCAGGCCCGGCCAGTACGCGGACCTGAAGATCCCTGGGACCGAGGAACATCGGTCCTTCTCGATGGCGACGACACAGTCGACACCCGGCCACATCGAATTCCTCATCAAGAAGTATCCGGGCGGAAAGTTCGCCGGGCTGCTCGACGATGCCATCTCGGTCGGCGACGAGATCAGCTTGACCGGCCCCTACGGGTCGTTCACTCTCAAGGAAGGTCACGTCCTGCCGATCGTGTTGATCGGCGGCGGAGCCGGAATGGCCCCCGTCCTCTCCCTCCTGCGGCACATGAGCGAGACGGGCAACACCCGCTCGGTGCACTTCTACTACGGTGCCCGGACGCCCGCCGACCTGTTCTACGTCGACGAGATTCTCCGACTCGGAGAAGGGCTCACGGATTTCACGTTCGTGGCCTGCCTGTCGGAATCGATGGTCCCGCAGCCGGCGGGATCGATCGTCGTCGAAGAAGGCAACGTCACCGACGTCGTGAGCCGCCGCGAACCGGACATCGGCAGGACCGAGGTCTACCTCTGCGGACCACCGCCGATGGTCGACGCGGCGCTCGCCCTGCTCGAGGCCACCGGCACCCCGAGCGATCAGATCTTCTACGACAAGTTCACCAGCCCCGCCTTCGAGTAGCCCACCACAGGAAATCACAGCCCTCTTTCACCGACAGAACTGAGAAACGAGATGACCGCAACCTCCGAGCCCAAGCAGCGGAGCTTTCCGAAGATCGAGTTCACCGACTCCGAAGCCGGTGCGCTGGAGTTCCCCAGCTCCCGCAGCCGCACTTTCAACTACTACACGCCGGCCAAGAAGCGGTCGACGATGTACGAGGACGTGACCGTCGACGTCCAACCCGACCCGGACCGCCACCTCTCCCAGGGCTGGATCTACGGATTCGGTAACGGACCGGGCGGATATCCGCAGGACTGGACCGTCGCGAAGTCGTCGAACTGGCATGCCTTCCTCGACCCGAACGAGGAGTGGGACCAGACGATCTTCCGCAACAACTCCAAGGTCGTCCACCAGGTCGAACTGTGCCTCTCCAACGCCAAGCGCGCCCGCGTCTACGACGCCTGGAACACCCCCTGGTTGACGTTCATCTCCCGCAACCTCGGCGCGTGGATGCATGCCGAGAACGGTTTGGCGTTGCACGTGTTCACGTCCATTCAGCGTTCCGGGCCGACCAACATGATCAACACGGCCGTCGCGGTGAACGCCGCACACAAGATGCGCTTCGCCCAGGACCTGGCGCTGTTCAACCTGGACCTGTCCGAGGCCACCGAGGATTTCGACGGAGACGCGCACAAGGCGGTGTGGCAGTCCGCGCCCGAGTGGCAGCCCACCCGGGAGGTCGTCGAGCGGCTCACCGCCGTGCCGGACTGGTGTGAGCTGCTGTTCGGCTCCAACATCGTCTTCGAACAGCTGGTCGGTTCGCTGTTCCGCACCGAACTGGTCATGCAGATCGCCGCAGGCAACGGCGACTACATCACCCCCACGATCGTCGGCACCGGTGAGCACGACTACGACCGCGACCTCGCGTACACCCGCAACCTGTTCCGGTTGCTCACCCGCGACCCCGAGCACGGCGAGTCGAACAAGGAACTGTTCGGCACGTGGCTGGCCACGTGGGTGCCACGGTGCCTCGACGCGGCCCGCGCGCTGCAGCCGATCTGGTCGCAGCCCGCCGACAAGGCCGTCACCTTCGCCGACAGCCTCGACGCCGCCACGGCGAAGTTCCGTTCCCTGCTCGAGGAGATCGGGCTCGACATCCCCAAGGAGTTGGACCAGTGACCATGCAATTCGGATCGTCCACCGAGTTCTCCAACATGTGCGGTGTCACGTTGATGAACACCCCGATCGGCCGGGTCGTCGCGGAGGTGATGGGCGCGAAGGACGGTGTGGAGCTGACCGAGTACCCGTCGATGATCCGCGTCGACGGCCAGAAGCTGCTCGACTTCGACTACGACGAACTGACCGACGCCCTGGGTCAGGATTTCGACGGCTCGATCTTCGAGGAGATCAGCTCCACCCACTACGGGCGCATGGTCCACCTCGACGAGAAGACCCTGCTGTTCGCAAGCCCCGAGGATGCCGCCGAGTACATCGGATTCGACCTCACGGAGCACTAGGGCATGTCTGGGGCCGACGCCGCCGACCGAACAGTGGTGGGCGGCGCCGGTCGACCGAGAGGCAACCCGGGAAGCGGCGGCTGCTCCGCCACCCCTCAGAGAATGAGATCACTGTGAAAGCACTTGTGTTCCAAGGTACTGGCGCGATGTCGTGGACCGATGTTCCCGACGCACGCCTGATCGACCCCACTGACGTGGTGGTCCGCGTCGATACCACCACGATCTGCGGCACCGACCTGCACATTCTCAAGGGGGATGTGCCCGCCGTCACCCCCGGCCGCGTTCTCGGGCACGAGGCGGTCGGGGTCATCACCGAGGTCGGGTCGGCGGTGACGTCGCTCGTGGTCGGCGACCGAGTGCTGGTGCCGGCCATCACTTCCTGCGGTAAGTGCGGTCCCTGCAAGACCGCCATGCCCTCGCACTGCGCCTCGGTCGGTGGTATCGGGTGGATCTTCGGGCACCTCATCGACGGAACTCAGGCCGAGTACGTTCGGGTGCCCTACGCCGAGACCAGCGTCCATGTGCTGCCCGATGCCGTCACCAACGAGCAGGCCATCTTCCTGGCGGACATTCTGCCCACCGGATTCGAGATCGGTGTGCAGAACGGCCACGTACAACCCGGCGACACCGTCGTTGTCGTCGGTGTCGGACCGGTCGGGCTCGCCTCGATCCGTACCGCTGGTCTCTATGGCGCCGCAACCGTCGTAGCAGTCGATCTCTCCGAGGCGAGACTGAAGCGGTCACTGAGTTTCGGTGCGGACGAGACGATCAACAGCGGCACCGAGGACGTCCGCGCCCGTGTTCTCGAACTCACCGATGGTCTGGGCGCACATGTGGTGGTCGAAGCGGTCGGAATTCCCGCGACCTTCGAACTGTGCACGACGCTGGTGCGTCCCGGAGGTCGCATCGCCAATGTCGGAGTGCACGGCAAGTCCGTCGACCTACATCTCGAAGACCTGTGGATCAACAACATCACGATCACCACCGGACTCGTCAACTGCACCACCATCCCGACCCTGCTGGACCTTCTGGCCCACGGCAAACTCGACGCCGGTGCCTTCAGCACTCATTCCTTCGGTCTCGACCAGATGATCGATGCGTACGACGTCTTCGCGCACGCGGACTCACACGATGCCTTGAAGGTGACCATCAGCCGATGAATGTCGCTACGCGACATCCGTAGTCAGTTCTGTACCAATAGTTCCCGAGTATTGGAGCATCCAGCATGTATGAGAAGAACGGCGAAAAGTACTTCATCGTAGACGGGCACGTGCACATCTGGGACGGCCGCGCGTCGAACCAGAAGAACGTGCACGGCAAGCAGTTCATCGACTGCTTCTACGACTACCACAAGAACCTCAGCCCGGAGGAGGTCGTGTGGGACTACGACACCTACACGTACTACGGCAGCGAACGCTTCGAGCGCGACCTCTTCGTGGACGGGTACGTCGACCACGCGATCTTCCAGGCCACCCTGCTGAGCGACTTCTACCACACCGGATTCGGGCAGACGGACGAAGCGCTCGCCCTGGTCGCCAAGAATCCCGGCAAGCTCACCTACAACCACGCCTACGACCCGCGTCACGAGGAAGCCGGCCTCGAACAGCTCCGCAAGGACGCGGACCGGATGAACCTGCAGGGCGTCAAGCTCTACACCGCCGAATGGCACGGCGACTCCCGCGGCTACAAACTCGACGAACCGTGGTCGCGGCGCTACCTCGAAGAATGCATCAAGCTGGGAATCAAGAACATTCACGTTCACAAGGGTCCGACGATCCGTCCCCTCGACCGCGACGCGTTCGACGTCTCCGACGTCGACAAGGTCGCCACCGACTACCTGGACCTGCGATTCGTCGTCGAGCACGTGGGTCTGCCGCGGCTCGAGGACTTCTGCTGGATCGCCACCCAGGAGTCGAACGTGTACGGCGGTCTGGCAGTCGCGTTGCCGTTCATCCACACCCGGCCCCGCTATTTCGCCCAGATCATCGGTGAACTGCTCTACTGGATCGGCGAGGACAAGATCCTGTTCGGCAGCGACTACGCATTGTGGACCCCGAAGTGGCTGATCGAGAAGTTCGTCGACTTCCAGATCCCCGAGGACATGCAGAGCGAGTACGCCCCGATCACCGTGGAGCAGAAGCAGAAGATCCTGGGCCTCAACGCGGCAGCGCTGTACGACATCGACGTTCCCGCCGACCTGCAACTGGCCGAGCCGGCCGGACAGGAAGGTGTGGAGGTCGCTGCCGGGGCGCGCGAGCCGGAATCCGTGCCGTCATGACCGCCGTCGTCGTCTGCACCGAACAGGACGTTCTGACGGCCCTGTCGACGGTCACCGATCCGGAACTGGACGAATCCATCACCGATCTCGGGTTCGTCCGGTCGGTCACCCTCGACGACGACGGGGTCACCGTGCACCTGCGGCTGCCCACCGCGTTCTGCTCGCCGAACTTCGCCTACCTGATGGCATCCGATTCCCTCGACGCGCTGCGCCTGATCGAGGACATCGGTGAGGTGCGGGTGCTGCTCGACGATCATCACGACAGCGACAAGATCAATGCCGGCCTCGCCGCCGACGCCGGATACGTCGGGACGTTCGGCTCCGAGGCGGAGGACAGTCTGCACGAGTTGCGTCGAATGTTCCGGTCCAAGGCGCACGCCGCCGCGATGGAACGCTGCGTCGAGGCACACCTGAAGACCACCGACCTGGGTGTGAACGAGATCTACCGGCTCACCCTCAGCGATCTCGCCTCGGGAAAGGCGAAGGCCGCGTTGCTGCGTCGCCGGATCGGCATCGGGTTGAGTATCTGCCCGGCCAGTCGGGTGTTCGTCGACGACGACGGCAAGCGCATCCCCCCGGAGTCGGTGCCGATGCGGCTGCGCTTCGCCAAGTCGGTGCGCATCTCGATGGAAGGCAACGCCCACTTCTGCCGCGGCCTGCTCGCCACCCGCTACGCCGACAGCGAATCCGTCGGCGCCACACCGCGAATCACCAACCTCAGAACCAGGAGCCCGCGATGAAGGCCGTGCAAGTGGTGGGATACCACACCAAACTGCAGCTCACCGACATTCCCGAACCCACGGTCGAGGGCCCCCTCGACGTCGTCGTGCGCATCGGCGGGGCAGGCGTGTGCCGCACCGACCTGCACATCCTGGAGGGGCAGTGGGAGGAGAAGACCGGCGTCGCGTTGCCGTACACGATCGGCCACGAGAACGCCGGCTGGGTGCACGCCGTGGGCGATGCCGTCACCAACGTCGCGGTCGGCGACAAGGTGATCCTGCACCCCCTGATCACGTGCGGGCTGTGCCGGGCATGCCGATTCGGTGACGACGTCCACTGCGAGAACAGTCAGTTCCCGGGCATCGACGTCAACGGTGGCTACGCCGAATATCTGCGCACCACCGCCCGCAGCGTCGTGAAGATCGACGACTCGCTCGAGCCGGCGGACGTCGCCGCACTCGCCGACGCCGGACTGACCGCATACCACGCGGTCGCCAAGGCCGCGAAGACAACCCGCCCCGGGGACGTCTGTGTGGTGATCGGTGCCGGCGGCCTGGGCCACATCGGAATTCAGGTCCTCAAGGCCATCTCCGGCGTGACGGTGGTCGTGCTCGATCGCAACCCGGCAGCCGTGGAACTGGCCGTGAAGATCGGCGCCGACCACGGCATCGTCGCCGACGGCACCCACATCCAGCAGGTACTCGACCTGACCGGCGGACACGGAGCCGAGGCTGTCGTCGACTTCGTCGGCGAAGGCGGCGCCACCCGGGAAGGCATCGCGATGCTGCGCCGCGCCGGGAACTACTACGTCGTCGGATACGGCGAGAACATCGACGTTCCGACCATCGATGTGATCTCCACCGAGATCAACTTCATCGGAAATCTCGTCGGCTCCTACAACGATCTTCAGGAGCTCATGACCCTTGCCGCCCAGGGCAAGGTCACGTTGCACACCACCCGGTACCGGCTCGAGGACTTCCAGCAGGCCCTCGACGATCTCGATGCCGGGCGGGTCCGCGGCCGGGCGATTCTCGTCCCGTAATACGCCGCATACTCCGCACAAGAAAAGCACGAAAGGACCATCAGCCATGGCAAAAGAGCTGCGGTACAACACGGACGCCCGAGCCCGACTCGAGCAGGGCGTCAACGCCCTCGCCGACGCGGTCAAGGTGACCCTCGGCCCCAAGGGGCGCAACGCGGTGCTCGAGAAACTCACCGGACCGCCGACCATCACCAACGACGGCGTGACCATCGCCCGCGAGATCCAGCTCCGCGAGCCGTTCGCGAACATGGGCGCCCAGCTGGTGAAGGAGGTGGCGATGAAGACCAACGGTGTCGTCGGCGACGGCACCACCACCGCAACCGTGCTCGCCCAGGCCATGGTCCGTGAGGGGCTGCGCTCCGTCGAGGCCGGAGCCAACCCCATGCGGGTCCGACGCGGTATCGAACGGGCCGTGTCCGTGGTCGTCGACTCTCTCCGCGAGCAGGCCTCCCAGATCGGGGGCCAGAGCGATCTGCAACGCATTGCGACGCTCGCCGCCAGCGACGACGACGTGATCGGACACGCCATCTCGAAGGCCGTCGACTACGTCGGCAAGTCCGGAGTCGTCACCACCGAGGAGAGCGACACGCTCGGGTTGTCCGTCGACATCGTCGACGGCATCGAGTTCGACCACGGCTACACCTCGGGGTACATGGTCACCGACCCGGAGCGGATGGAAGCGGTGCATGCCAATCCGCTGATCCTGCTGACCAACAAGAAGATCACCCAGGTCCAGGAGATCATGCCGGCCGTCGAGGTCGCCAAGCGCGCCGACCGGCCGCTGGTGGTGCTCGCCGAGGAGGTCGACGGGCCGGCCCTGCAACTGCTTGTCGGCGGCAACATGCACAAGACGATGCAGTCGGTGGTTGTCCGGGCCCCCGGTTTCGGGCATCGTCGGGTCGCCGAGCTCGAAGACCTCGCGGTGGCACTCGGTGGGCACGTCATCGCCAAGGACACCGGCATCGAACTGTCCGAGGTCAGCATGGAGCATCTCGGTTCGTGTGACCGGATCACGGTGACCGAGAACGAGACCACGATCGTCGGCGGGCACGGCGACCAGCGCCTGCTCGACGCCCGCATCGCCCAGCTGGAGTCCCAGCTCGAGCGCGCCAAGATCGAGGCAGACCAGGAAAGCCTCGAACTGCGCATCGCCCGGCTCACCGGGCGGGTCGCCGTCATCCGCGTCGGCGGCGCGACCAGTGTCGAACTCAAGGAACGGATGCTGCGCGTCGAGGACGCCCTGGCCGCGACCCGCGCGGCGGTGGAGGCGGGCATCGTGTCCGGCGGCGGCACCGCGCTGGCACAGTCACACCGGGCACTCGCCGACCTCGACCTGTCCGGAGACGAGGCCATCGGGTGCGACGTCGTACGCCGCGCCCTCGCCGAACCGCTGCGCTGGATCGCGATCAACGCCGGATTCGACGGCGACGAAGTCGTCGAGGTGGTCGCCGGTCTCCCGCTCGGGCACGGATTCAATGCCCTCACCGGTGAATACGGAGACATGTTCGACGACGGTGTGATCGACCCGTTCAAGGTCACCCGCGCCGCACTCGAAAGCGCGGCCTCGATCGCGGCACTGCTGATCACCACCGAAACCGCTGTGGTGGAGGAGATCATCGGCAATCCCGGGGCGATCATGGCTCCCGGCTTCGGCGATCTCGCCGAAGGCATGATCCGCCCGTCGAACATCTACTGACGCAGTCGAGTGGGTCACCGCCGCGAGCGGTGACCCGCTCTCCCCTGCTCGTGCGCCAACCCAGCCTTCGGGCGCCTCGAAAGAAAGTGAAGCATAGTGATTTTCATCGTGGTGAAGTTCAAGGTCCTCGACAAGCATCAGAACGACTGGCTGCTCGTCACGAAGGAGTTCACCGACGCGACCCGATCCGAACCGGGCAATCTCTGGTTCGAGTGGCACCGCAGCGCCGACGATCCCGCCGAATTCGTGCTGATCGAGGCGTTCCGGGACGGGCAGGCCGGTTCCGACCACGTCGTCGCCGACCACTTCCGGAAGGGACTGGACGCGATGCGTCCCGCGCTGAGTGAGACGCCGCGCATCATCCACACCGACCTACCCGGCACCGACTGGTCCCGCATGGGCGAACTGGAAATCGCCTCGTAATCGATCCGGGCGGCACATCACATCAGGTCGGCAGGGAAGGACAAGGTATGACGGTCGTGACGAGCGGCCCCGTCGCGGATCTGGTCGCGGAACTGGGCGATGCCGCGGTAATCGACAGCGACACCATGATCGCCTACACCCGCGATCAGGCGTTGCTCTGCCCGGCCGGGCGTCCGCTCGCCGTCGTCCGCGCCCGGACCGTCGATCATGTCGTCGCGACTCTGAAAACCGCGCACCGACACGGTATTCCGGTCGTGACGAGAGGTGCGGGCACCGGTCTGGCCGGCGGAGCCAACGCGATCGACGGCTGCATCGTGCTGAGTACCGAGAAACTCGACCGCATCCTCGCCGTCGACGAACAGTCCCGCACCGCCACGGTCGAGGCGGGCGTGATCAACGGCGACCTCGCGACCGCGGTGGCGGCGCGCGGACTGTGGTACGTCCCCGACCCCGGCAGTCGCGCCATCTCCACGATCGGCGGGAACCTCGCGACCGACGCGGGCGGCGCCTGCTGCGCAAAGTACGGGGTCACCGGCGACCACGTCGCCCGGATCAAGGCGGTCCTCGCGGACGGCCGGATCATCCACACCGGGGCCGTCACCCGCAAGAATGTGGCCGGTTTGAACCTGACTCGACTGCTGGTCGGGTCCGAGGGCGCCCTGGCGGTGATCGTCGAGGCGACGGTGCGGCTGCGCCGGGCCCCGGCCCACACGGCCACCGTCGTCGCCGCGTTCTCCGATACCGTCCAGGCCGTCGACGCGGTGCTGGCGATTCAGGCGGTGGCCGACCCGAGCCTGGTCGAACTCATGGACCGCACCACCATCGCGGCCGTCAACGACATGACCCATATGGGTCTCGACGAGACGGCAGGCGCGCTGCTGCTGATCCAGTGCGACGGTGACGCCGCCGAGGCCGAAGCCCAGCGCAGCGCGGACGCATGCCGCGCCGCCGCGGCCACCGAGTTGTACGTGAGCACCGACGCCGCCGAAGGCGACGCCCTCATGCAGGCGCGCCGCGTGGCGCTGACCGCCCTGGAACGCCGCGGCAGCACCCTGCTCGACGACCTGGCCGTGCCGGTTCCCCGGCTACCGCACATGCTCGATGCCATTGCCCGGATCGCCGACCGCCACCGCCTGCTCATCGGCACGTTCGGCCACGCCGCCGACGGGAACCTCCACCCCACGATCGTCTTCGACGCGGCCGACCCCGACGCCGCCGACCGGGCCAATCGGGCCTTCGACGAGATGGTGACCCGATGTCTGGCGCTGGGCGGATCGATCACGGGCGAGCACGGCGTCGGCAGCCTCAAACGCCGCTACCTCGAACCCATGATCGGCTCGGTCGAGAGATCCCTGATGACAGGGATCAAGGCGGCATTCGACCCGACCGGAATTCTGAACCCGGGCCGCGCGATATGACGGCGACGACCCTGCATGCCCACTCGACGCCGGACGACGACCTCGTCCTGGAATTCGGCACCCGGTGGGCGGTGTTCGGCGGCGGCAGCGCCGAAGACATCTTCATGACCTTCGGCTGGACCGAGTCGCGGTACTTCCAACGACTGCAGGTCCTGGCCGGGCGCCGATTCTCACCCCTCGACGCCTCACTCCGGCACCGTTTGCTCGCCGTATGCGCCGAGCGGCTACAGCAGATCGATCATCCTCCCCACCCTGCGACGAAAGGCCCCGACCATGACAGCGCACCCCGGACGGCGGCGCGGCCGTCCCCATACTGAACCCGGACCTTCTCCGGCGCCGGGCACCCTCACGCCGGCCGACCTCGCCAGCGTCCTCGAAGTACTGACCGGTACCCGGGCGACGGTCGAACACCCTCCGACGGACCGTCTCATATTGAGACGCGTCTCACATCGAGACGACGTACGCTCAGGTTCATAGACCTGTGGAGAAACGGGGCGTAAACACGGCATGACCACCAAGAACCTGCAGAAGGCGCGAGAGCTGTTTCTCGCCGACAACGATCTCGACAGCTCCGTTCGCCAACCCATCTCGTTCTCCTGGCAACGATCGAAGTCGCTCAAGGTGAGCCCTGATCAACTCGACCTCCCGTTCGTCCGAGAGCCGAATCTGGACTGTCCCCTGGTCGCGGCCGCCGAACCCGTATTGCGGCAGCTCGCGGACGGCCTTGTCGACGAACCGGTCAGCGTGATCCTGACGTCCGCTGACGGAGTGATCCTGACCAGGATCGCCGCCAGCCGAAGACTCAATCGCACCCTCGACGACGTCCAGCTGATACCCGGGTACAGCTACTCGGAAGAGTTCG
Source organism: Rhodococcus pseudokoreensis (assembly GCF_017068395.1). NCBI lineage: Bacteria > Bacillati > Actinomycetota > Actinomycetes > Mycobacteriales > Nocardiaceae > Rhodococcus > Rhodococcus pseudokoreensis. The sequence goes on from NZ_CP070619.1 coordinate 4,427,785, forward strand.
CCGGCACCAACGGCATCGGCACGACCCTGGAAACCCGCCAGCCCACCCTCGTGACGGGCGCCGAACACTACGCCGACTGTCTCGGGCAATTGGCCTGCGCGGGTGTCCCGATCACCCATCCGATGTCCGGCACCCTCGTGGGGGCACTCGATCTCACCGGCTGGGTAGAGGACGGGGGTCCGTTGCTCGCCACTCTCGCCAAATCCGCCACTGCTCAGATCGAAGGCCGTCTCCTGGCGCAGGCCAGTGCCGACCAGACGTCGTTGCTCAATGCGTATCTCAAGGCGTGTCGCCGATCGCCGCAGGCCGGGGTGCTGGCGCTCGGAGACGACGTCGTCCTCGTCAACCGGCGACTGCGCGTGGCGCTGGACGCCCAGGATCAGGCAGCGTTACTCGAACACGCCGTCGACCTGAGCAGCGTGAACGCCACCTATCGGCATATCGTCGCCCTGCCCAGCGGTCAGACGGCCAGGTTGTCCTCGATCGAGGACTTCGGGCTCGGAGCCCGCAGGCCGATGGCCTTGTTCTACGTGCATCTCCACGATGTCCCCACATCATCTCTAGCCCCTGCACCGGCGAGCACCGGCGTGTTGCCCGGCATCACCGGCACCAGCGCGTCCTGGCGCCGCACCTGCCAGCAGATCACTCGCTGCGCACGCGAGCAGCAGTGGGTCATCGTGTCGGGTGAGCCCGGCAGCGGCCGCGGATCCGCTCTCAAAGCTGTTGCTGTCGAACATATTCCCATTCGAACCCGGATCTTCACGGCCGCCGAACTCTCCGACGACAGCACCGCGCTGCCGGCCCTCGAGCAGGAACTCGACCAGGAACGATTCAGCGTGATCCTGCGCGACATCGACCTGCTCGGCGAGTCACAGCAGCGGGTCGTCGCCGACCTGATCCAAGGGCGCGAACACGCCGGATGGATCGGCGCGACCATCGGCGGCACCGGTCACAACACCGATCTCGATGCGCTGCTCCTTCCCCACTTCAGCCACACCGTCACGATGCCGGCCCTGCGGCATCGCATCGACGACCTGCACAGTCTGGTACCGCATCTGCTACGACAACTCGGTCGCGGCGCGGAGCTGTCCCTCTCGCCTGCGGCAATGCGCCAACTCTGCAAGTACAGCTGGCCGGGAAACGTCACCGAACTCCGGCAGGTCCTGCACGAGGTCGTCCAACGGCAGCGCTCCGGTGTCGTCGAAGTCGAGCAGCTACCCCCGATGTGCCGGGCCCTGAGCCGGCACACCCTCACCCAGATCGAAGCTCTCGAACGCGATGCCATCGTGCGCAGCCTCGAAGAGAACCACGGCAACAAGAAAGCCGCGGCAACAGCTCTCGGCATCTCACGGGCCACGATCTACCGCAAGATCAAGGAATTCGGCATCGACGTGTGACGCGCCCTTCGTCCTCCTTCTTTCGTGTCAGAAAATGAGACACCCGCCGCGCCGCAGTCGGCGGAACATGAGGTCAGACAGAAAATCCCACGCGAATCATCAACTCGCTGAGGAGCAATCCCTTTCGAGCACGGATCCGCGGCCGGACTGGACGAGGACGACCCATGAACACGAATCCGCTTGGCGCAATGACCCGCTCGGAAGCGCACCGCAGCAGGACCGCTCGGGTGTGGTTGGTCGCCGGGCTGGCGCACACGTCCGAACCCGTCGACCGGCCCGCCGTCCGTGACGATCTCATGCGAACCTGGGTTCCGGAGCCGGGCAGCGGTTACCGCACTCCCGACGGCCGCCGTCGCACGACGTGGGCGACTGCACTCCCGGTTCGATCTCGTGGAGGTGACCCCATGACAACCACCTGCGCGATCCGGCCTACCGCGCACCATCCCCGGATGACCGCACGACGGGATGGGCTTCGCCCCCGTGAGTACTTATTAACTACGGGCGGTTAATAAGTACTCACGGGCGCGGAGCGCAAGAAGGGCAGAGCCGCCGACGCGAGCAGGACGACGGCCATCCCCGCCCACTGCGGCGGCGACAGTTGCTCGCCCAGCAGGACCTGTGCGGCGAGCACCCCGACCACCGGTTCGAGCAGTCCGAGGAGGGCGACGGACGCGGATCCGAGTGCGCGCACGGCGATGAAGGAGCAGCCGATTCCGATGGGCATCAGGAGGAGTCCCTGGAACAGGATGGACCCCCACCCGCTGGGTGCGAACGTCCAGGACTGTCCGTCGACGACGGCGATCGCGCCGGTGGCGATTCCGGCGCCGAGTGATGCCAGTGCGCCCGCGGCGACGGGGCTGACCTGGTGCACCCATCGTTCCCCGACCACCAGGTACAGGGCGTACCCGGCGGCGCTGAGGAGGGCGAGCACGGCCCCGTTCAGTGCGACCGCGGAGGTGCCGGCGCCCGCGACGAGGGCGATGCCGCCGGACATCGCGACGGCCAGGATCAGCTGACCGCGGTTGATCCTGTTCCGGGTGACCATCCAGACGAGTGCCATCACGAACAGCGGGTAGATGTGGACGATCACGACCGCGATCTGGGCACCGGTGACCCGTACCGCCGCGAAGAAACACAGCAACTGGATGCCGAACAGCGGGCCGCAGACGCAGCACAGTCCGACAGCGGACTTCCACGTCACGCCTTTCAGCCGTCCGGTGGACCAGGCGAGAAGGAACAGCAGTGCGGCACCGACGAGGCTACGGAGGCAGACGAGGACAGCCGGTGACACGCCGCCGGCGTAGCCGATCGCGGCGAACGTGGGGGTGAGTCCGTAGGCGATCGCGGAGGCCGCACCGCATCCCCAGGCGACCGCACTGCCGCCGCGCGTCCGCCGTTCCGTGGAGCTAGCGACCATCGGCCCGAACGAGCCGGGCGGCCCGCGAAGGCCGGGTCACCATTTGCGCGGCGCGACGAGTTCGTCGTGGACGAACTGCACGAGTACCTCTTTCATCGCGGCGACGGTCATGTTCGGTGCGCCGGTGAGGACCTGGATGGCGGTCCCGTCGGTGAGCGCGGTCAGCCGCTGCGCGATCGTCTCCGGGTCGACGTCGGTGCGGAAGATCTCCTGCCGTTGTCCGCGCCGGACGATCTTGACGACCGTCTCGTGCCAGCGCGCGTAATACGTGTTGTGGAAAGGGCGGAGTTCGGGCCGGAGCGTTGCCTCGGCCCAGAACTGCAACCAGATGGACCACTCGTCGCGCAGCGGCCCGACTCGGGGCAACTGCATGTCGATCAGGCGGAGCAGCCGTTCGTGGGCGTTGTCGATCGCCTTCAGTTCGCGGCTCTGCCGGTCGAAGGCGTTGTCGATGGCGTGGCGGAGGGCCGCGGTCAGGACGTCGCTCTTGCCGGGGAAGTAGTAGTGCACCGCCCCGGTGCTGGTGCCGACGACCTGGGCGATGTCGGAGATGCGGACCGAGTGGTATCCGCGCTCGGCGATCAGTTGAGCCGCAGCATCGAGTATCGCCGTTCGGCGCGCGTCCTCGGTGAGTTGAGCGGTCACTGTCCCTCCTTCGATTGTCATCTGACTGATCCATCAAATCATACGCTGCAAACTGACGCATCAGTCAGACGTCGGATTTCGGACCAGAAAATCGTCAACGGCCGATCTTGGCGCACATAACAGCAGCTAAAAGCCACGAAACAAGCCGGCCCCACATCTGAGCGTCGAGTCAGTTTCGGCGAATCCCTTGACATCTGTGGGCTGGATCACGGTATAACTGATGCATCAGTCAGACCCCATTGGTCGGAACGGTAGCGACGAGAGGCGAACGCTCGATGGAATGTGAGAACCCAGGTGGAGGCGCCGGACAGGTGCTGCGCCCCGACGTCCATCGCGGGCGGGTGGCACTGATCACCGGTGGAGGCACCGGGATAGGGCGCGCGATCGCACTGGACATGGCGCGGTGCGGAGCCGACGTCGTCATCAGCGGCCGCAGGCCCGAGCCCCTCGAGAAGACCGTCGCCGAGATCGAGGCGCTGGGCGGACGGGCGCTCGCCGTGCCCGCGGACATTCGCGAAGAAGAGCAGGTGACCGCCCTGGTCGATCGGGCCCTGGAGCGGTTCGGCCGCATCGATATTCTGGTCAACAACGCCGGCGGCCAGTTCGCGGCGCCGGCCGAGGACATCACGAGCAAGGGATGGCGCGCCGTTCACCGTCTCGCCGTCGACGCCACGTGGGCGGTCACCCGGGAGGTCGCCGTTCGCGCGATGATTCCGCAGCGGTCCGGATGCATCTTCTTCATGGCGTTCTCCCCGCGCCGGGGAATCGCATCGATGGTCCACGCGACCTCGGCCCGTGCGGCCCTCGAAAACCTCGCGTCCGGACTGTCGCTGGAGTGGAGCCGGTACGGAATCCGGTCGATCTGCATCGCCCCCGGCACCATCGCGACGGAGGGCATGGAGGACAACTACACGGAAGAGGCCCGCGCGCAGTGGACGTCCGCGGTGCCGCTCGGACGGCTGGGCACGGCCGAGGACGTCTCCGGGGTCGTCACGTTCCTCGCCTCGCCCGCAGGCAGTTACGTCACCGGGACCACGCTGGTGATCGACGGCGGCGCCGACGCCTGGGGCACGGGCCATCCCGCACCGAAGGTCGAGGAGACCCGATGAGCGCGATCGCGGACCGCGACCTCACGGCACTGTTCGATCCGCGTTCGGTCGCGGTCCTCGGTGCGAGCAACGACGAGACCAAGTACGGCAACTGGATCAGCGTCCAGGCGCTCCGGATGACGGGCCACCGGTCGGTCCACCTCGTCAACCGGCGCGGCGAGCGCATCCTCGGTCAGCCGTCGCTCCGCAGCCTGTCGGAACTCGACGAACGAGTCGACCTCGTGGTCATCACCGTTCCGGCACAGGGATTCGAGGAGGCCGTCGACGACGCCCTCGCAGCGGGCGCCACCGCGATCGTCGGTGTCACCGCCGGCTTCGCCGAACTCGGCGCTGCCGGCAAGGCGGTGCAGGACCGGGTCGTGGCGCGGGTGCGGGCGGCCGGAGCGGTCCTCCTCGGGCCGAACTGCCTGGGTGTGCTGGACTCGAGCACCGCGCTGACGCTGGCGGTAGTTGTCAACCTGTCTGAGACAGGTTCTGGTTGATGTTGATGCCTGTCGGTTGTGGCGGGGGTGGTGCCAGGGGTCGGCGGCGGAACCGTTCGGGGTGTTCGGCCCAGATCTGGTCCAGCCGGTGCTGTCGGCGGCGGTGTTCCTCGGTGTCGAGGCCGAGGAACACCGCTACGGGGGTGTGCCGGCCCAGGGCACTGTGACGGTGTTCGAGCGCGTAGCGGGTCATGAACGTTTCGGTCCATCGCCGCGCGTGGTCGATGTCGTCGAACCGGAGCGGGCACGACAGGTCGTACTTGATGGTCTTGAACAGCGACTCGGAGAACGGGTTGTCATCGCTGACCCTCGGCCGTGAGTAGGTGCGGCACGCGCCCGCCTCGTCGAGGGCGTCGATCAGGGCATTCGAGCGCATCGACGGACCATTGTCGGCATGCACCACCTCGGGCACCCCGAACGTCTCGAACGCCTCGGCGAACATCCGCACCGCCAACTCGGGAACCTCGGCGTACTCGATCCGCCAGGCCACCGGGAACCGTGAGAACACGTCCATCACCAGGTACAGCAGATACCGGTCCTGCTTGCGGGGACCGTGCAACATCGTGATGTCCCACGACCACAACTGCCCGGCCCGACCGGCCTGGGCGACCGGTGCCCGGCGGGCCGCGGTCGTGGTCCGCCGGGTGCGGCGACGGTCCCCGGTCAACTTCTGCGCACGCGCCACCCGGTAGAACGTCGACTCCGAACACGCGACGAGCCCGGCGTCGAAAGAACGCCAATACACTTGCACCACAGACAGATCCGTGTTTTCCTCGGCCAGGATCAACTCGATGATCCGAGCTCGCTCGTCGTCGGACAACGCGGCGGGCTGGTGCCGCTGAACGTGCGGGACCGGGTCGGTGACCGGAACGTAGTGCCGGTAACCGCGGGTGCGCCGGTAGTAACTCGACCGCGGCACACCGAGCAGGGCACACGCCGCCGTGACCGGTATCGCCGCGTCCCGGTGCAACGCGCCGACGGTGTCGATCAGGACAGCTTCTCCCGCTCGAGCCACTGCGCGTACTCGCTCGCGCTCATCAACGCCGGTGGGATCGCAGAGGGGTCCTCGTTCGAGCGCTTGGTGATCCCCTGCAAGAGCTCGAACGCTTTTCCCAGGATCTCCTGGGCGGTCTCCGCCTGTTCCACCTGGGCCTTGAGTCGTGTGTTCTCCCGGCGCAGCCGCGCCAGCTCGGCCCGATCCCGACTGTCCATCCAGTTCCTCGACTTCTCTGCAGCGGCGACCATCGCCTGTGTGTATTGTCCGCTCTCCCGCGCCCGCGAAGCCACGCGGTGACGTGGTTCTTGCTCAGGTTCAACTCACGTAGCAGTCGTGTCTTGGCGCCGTGCTCGGTGCACTCGTCCCACCGGCGCAGCACCTCGATCCGAAACGCGATCGGAAACGAACGCCTACCCGTCGGACCACGCCCGATCGGAAAGCTGTCGATATCGGTCACAGGGAACTCCGCTCCCCACGCCGACTGCCAGGTGTCTCACGACCATGCTGACAGCCAACGCTGGCGTCGAACCCGCTGCCCGCCGGACGCGTCGCGCTGCTCTCGCAGAGCGGCAACATGGCACTCGAACTCAGCCAGTTCCTCGAGGCCCGCGGACACGGGTTCTCCCGATTCGCCTCGCTGGGGAACCAGGCGGACCTCGGCGCCGCCGACCTCATCCGGTCGTGCGTCGAGCACGACGACACCGAACTCATCGCCGTGTACTGCGAGGACTTCGGTGACGGGCGGGCGTTCGTCGATGCCGCCGCGCAGGCGTCCCGCGCCGGGAAGCCGGTGCTGCTGCTGACGGTGGGTGGCAGCGAGGCCTCCATCCGCGGGGCGCAGTCGCACACGGGATCGCTGACGTCCGACAGCGCGGTCATCGACGCGGCCTGCCGCGCGTCCGGGGTGTACCGGGTGTCGAGTCCGCGCCAACTCGCGGACGTCGCCGCGACACTCCTCGGGTACGGACCCGCGGAGGTGCGCCGGGTCGGTGTCGTCGCCGACGGCGGCGGTCACGCGGGCGTCGCGTCCGACGTTGTGGAGACCGCCGGACTCACGGTTCCGGAGTTCCCCGCCGCCATCAGCGGCGCACTGCGCGACCTGTTGCCGCCGTCCGCCGGAGTGACCAACCCGGTCGACCTCGCGGGCGCCGGGGAACAGGACATCACCTCGTTCGTCTCGGTCCTCGACACCATCCTGCAGAGTCCGGCGGTCGATTCCGTCCTTCTCACCGGATATTTCGGCGGCTACGGCAGTTACGGCGAGAACCTGGCGCGCAAGGAGATCGAGACCGCCCGTGCGATGGCGGAAACGGCCCGCGCCCACGGCAAACCCGTCGTCGTGCACACGATGCATCCCGACAGCGCCGCGGCGAGGGTGCTCGCCGACAGCGGGGTCCCGGTCTTCCGCGCGGTGGAGGACGCGGCCGGAGCGCTCGGCGTCATCGCCGAAACCGCTGCGCCGCAACATCAGGTGAGCTCGGACGGCCTGCCGTCCGCACCGGTCACCACCGACGCGTACTGGGATTCGCGTGAACTGTTCCGCGACGCCGGCGTCGAATTCCCCGCGGCACGCCTGGTGCAGAATTGCGCCGAGGCGGTGGCGGCGGCCGAAACCGTCGGATACCCGGTGGTCCTGAAAGCGATGGGCCTGCTGCACAAGTCCGACTCCGGCGGGGTCACACTGGGTCTGGGGTCGGCGGAACAACTCGCCGATGCGTTCACCCGCATGGACGCCTCGCTCGGCGCGTCCGCCTACTGCGTCGAGGCGATGGCCGACCTCAGTGAGGGGGTCGAACTCATCGTCGGGGTCCAGACCGACCCGCGGTTCGGTCCCGTCGCCATGGTCGGTCTCGGCGGCATTTTCACCGAGGTCCTCGCCGACGTGTCCTTCGCACTGGCGCCGGTCGACGCGGAGACCGCCCGCGGCCTGCTCGACAACTTGCGGGCGTCCGCCCTACTCAGAGGGGTGCGGGGCAGGCCGCCGATCGACATCGACGCCGCCGCGGACGCCATTGCCGCGATCACCGCCGTGGCCACCGCACACCCCGAGATCGCGGAACTCGAGATCAACCCCCTGCTCGTCACCCCGAAACAAGCCCTCGGACTCGACGCGCGCATCGTCCTGAACTCATCGAACACCAACTGACACAAGGAAGTTCTGAACCATGGAATTCGCATACAGCCCCCGCCTCGCCGACCTCAAGGAGCGCGCCCGCGCCCTGACCGACACGATCATGCAGTTCGAGGACGAGTGCGAACGCAACAACGGGATCTCCGACGAATCCCACGCCACCATCAAGGCGGCCGTCCTCGCATCGGGACTGCAGGCGATCAACACCCCCGTCGAATACGGCGGAGCCGGACTGACGGTACTCGAGCAGGCCGTCGTGCAGGACGAACTCGGCAAGCTCACCAATGCGCTGTGGGACACGGTGTGGCGGCCGGCGAACCCGCTGACCCACGCGACCCCCGAACAGCGGGAGCGCTACCTGATCCCCGGTGCCCGCGGCGACCGCCGCGACGCCGTCGCGATCTCCGAGGCCAACGCCGGTTCGGACTTCTCCGCGGCGAGCACCACCGCGACCCCCGACGGCAACGGCGGCTACATCATCAACGGCGAGAAGTGGTTCGTCACGGTCGGTGACGTCGCCGACTACCTCATCGTGCTGGCCAACGTCGAACCCGATCACGCCGCGACGATCTTCCTGATCGACGTCGACACCCCGGGCGTGAAGATCAAGCACATCCCCCGCTACACGCACACGTTCGTCTACGAGCACCCCGAGTTCACGTTCGAGAACGTGCGTGTCGGCGCGGACGCCGTGCTCGGCGGCATCGGGCAGGGCCACGACCTCACCCGCGACTGGTTCACGGAGGAGCGGCTGATGATCGGCGCACGCACGATCGGTGCGGCGGAGCGGGCGCTGACCCTGGCCGTCGACTGGGCACGGGAGCGGGTGCAGGGCGGCGAGCCGCTGATCAACCGTCAGCTGATCCAGGGCATGATCGCCGATTCCGTCGTGGACATCACCACCAACCGGGCGCTCACCCACCAGGTGGCGTGGGAGTTCGACCAGGCCGACCCGAATGATGCCGACCTGCGAAAGACTCTGCACGCCAAGGCCGCGACGGTGAAGCTGGCCGCGTCCGAGGCATCGAACCGGGTGGTGGACCGGGCCGTCCAGATCTTCGGCGGCCGCGGCTACATCCGCGACTACCCCGTCGAGCGGCTGTGGCGCGAACTGCGCGTCGACCGCATCTGGGAGGGCACGTCGGAGATCCAGCGCCTGGTCATCGCGAACGAGGCCAACAAGCGGGGTCTCGAGAACCTGCTGTCCTTCCGCTACGAGGCCGGGGAGTTGTAGCACGATGCTGACCGAGAACACCGGAACCGTCGACGTGCGCCGGGACGGCGACGTCGCCGTCGTCACCCTGCGGCGCGAACAGAAGCGGAACGCGCTGTCCACGCACATGGAAGCCGCACTGCTCGCCGCGCTGGGCTCGCCCGAGGTGAAATCCAGTCGGGCCGTGGTCGTCACCGGGGGCGACTCGGTGTTCTCGGCCGGCGCGGACGTCACCGAACTGCGGGAGATGACGCCGGAGGCGATCGCCGAGTACTACCGGACCTCCGGGTCGGTGTACGAGGCGCTCGCGGCGCTCCCGCAACCCACCGTGTCCGCGATCACCGGCTACTGCCTCGGCGGCGGCCTCGAACTGGCCCTCGCCACCGACATCCGGGTCGCCGACCCCGCCGCGGTCTTCGGCTTCCCGGAGATCGGCATCGGAATCCTCCCCAGCTCCGGCGGCGTCACCCGCATCACCCGCATCGCCGGGGCCGGCCGTGCCCGCGACCTCGTGTTGCGCGGTCGGCGCTTCGATCACACGGACGCCGAACGCTGGGGCGTCGTCAGCGAGATCGCCCCTCCGGCAGAGCACGTGAAGCAGGCGCTGAGCATCGCGCACGAACTCGCGGCGTATTCGCCTCTGGCGCTGAGCATCACCAAGCAGGTGCTGGACGTCAGCGCAGACGCCCCGCACCACGCTTCGCTGCTGCTCGAGCAACTCGCCTACTCGGCGCTGAACAAGACAACCCCTTAGCGGTACCGGCCGAGTGTGGCCGACTCGACCGCCACCCCGAGGGTGACGGCACCAATCTACGTAGTGGAGACGACATGAGTTCCTTCGACGTGATGGACAGACCCGCCAAACGCGGGTTCCACACCAAGCTCCTGATCGCGTGCTGTGGCGGACCATTCCTGGACGGGTACGTCATGAGCATCATCGGCGTGGCCCTGCTCGGCGTGCACGAGCAGCTACATCCGACGACTGCCGAGGCAGGGTTGATCGGCGCGGCATCGCTGATCGGTATCTTTTTCGGCGCCACCGTGTTCGGATTCCTCACCGACCGGGTGGGCAGGGAGAAGATGTACGCCCTCGACCTGGTGGTGCTGGTCGTCGCGTGCGTGCTGTCGGTGTTCGTCCAGTTGCCGTGGCAGCTGATCGTGCTGCGCTTCGTCATCGGCGCGGCCATCGGTGCGGACTACCCCATCGCCACCTCGCTCCTCACCGAGTTCACCCCCACCAAGAAGCGCGGCGCGATGGTCGGGATGTCCGCCGTCGCATGGTCGGCGGGCGCCGTCGCCGCCTACGTGGTCGGTGCACTCGTCGTCGGCATCTCCGGCGGCAACGACCACTGGCGCCTGCTGCTCGCGTCGAGTGCGGTTCTGGGTCTGATCGTGATCCTCGTGCGGCGCGGAATCCCGGAGTCGCCGCGGTGGCTCCTGAAGAACGGCCGGGTGGCGGACGCCGAGGCCGTGGTCGAGCAGATCTACGGCGAAAAGCTCGATCTGAGCACGGTCACCGTCGAAGACACCGCCGACAAACCGAAGGCGGACATCAGGATCTACTTCCGGGGTCAGTACCTCGCGCGGCTGATCATGTGCAGCGCCCTGTATCTGGCGGTCGTCACCCCGCTCTACGCGCTGCTGACGTTCCTGCCCACGATCCTGTCCGGATTCTCGATCTCCGGCGACGGTTCCGCGGGACTGATCGTGGAGACCGTCATCATCGGACTCATCGTCGCCGGATCCATTCCCGCGCTGTTCCTGGTCGAGAAGTGGGGCAGGCGCCCGATCGCGGTGATTCCGTTGGCGCTGATGGTGATTCCGTTGGCCGGGTTGTGGTTGTGGGCGGACGGGCCGCTCTGGTTCATCGTCGCCGCGTTCTGCGCGTACGCGTTCATCTCCGGCGGTCCGAGCATCCTGGTGTGGATCTACCCCAACGAACTCTTCCCCACCGAGTTCCGGGCCACGGCCGTGGGAATCGCCACCGCCGTCAGCCGGTTCGGCGCCGCGACCGGCACCTACCTGCTGCCGCTGAGCATGTCCTCGCTGGGCACCGGCACCACGATGCTGTTCGGTGCGGTCCTGACGGCGGTCGCGTTCGTGATCTGCTTCTTCATGTCGCCCGAGACCAAGGGCAAGTCGCTGGAAGAGGTGTCGTCCGTGTCCGCGGCGCCGGTGACGGGGACGAGCACTCCGCGGCTGGAGAAGCTGGAGGAGGCGTCCGCGCCGCGAACCTGAGAGATCGCCTTTCCTCCGCCCCTGCCGACTTTTGCTTCCGTCGGCAGGGGCGGACCCCTGTGCGACCATGTCCCGCTGCCTGGGAGAAGGGGCTCCCCGCCGGCGGCGTGCTGCGCTACTCTCACGGCTAGAACACGTTCTATTCGACTGAGGAGTCGCATCATGGCACCGTCCGCAGAAGACATCCGCAAGACCGTCGAGAGGTATATCGAGGCGGTGGCCACCGGGACCGCCGACGACGTCGTCGCGCTGTACGCCGAGGGCGCCACCGTGGAGGACCCGGTGGGCACCGAGCCGCGGACCTCGGTGGAATCGCTGCGCGAGTTCTACGGGGTGATCGAACCGCTGAAGCAGACCGGCGAACTCCTGACGCTGAAGATCGCCGGCAACTCGGCGGCGTTCCACTTCTCCCTCGTCACCGACCTCGGTGAGCAGAAGCTCGAGATCGCGCCGATCGACGTCATGACCTTCGACGACGACGGCAAGATCACGTCGATGCGGGCGTTCTGGTCGCAGGAGGACATGATCACCAGCTGACCGAAAGCCGGGCCGGCAACCACACCGCAATACGGCCCGGCCGATCGGCGACTGTGCCTACGATGGCGGGGTGGCCACCGACGACGCCGGGCGGGCTGCACGGCGTGCCCGACGCAGACGAGTCGTTCGTGCCGGTACGCGCCCCGGGCGCGCACCGCGTAGCTGGCTGGCGGTTCTCGGAGCCCTGACCGCGGCGGTGACCGTGGCGTGCTCCTCCGGTTCCGGGGGCAACCCCGACCCGGTCGACCTCGATCGGGCCACCGACCAGGGACAACTTCCGTGGACGGAAGTGCTTCTTCCACCGCAGACGCCGACGACGGTTCCGTTCGGCCCACCCGGAACCGACCTGCCGGGCGAGCCCCGAGCCGCCGGTATCCGGGTGGTCGGCGACCGCGCCGGACTCTACGGCGGAAGCCCCGACCGCGTGCTCTGCGACCGGCAGCGTCTCGTCGACGACCTCGAGGGGGATCCGGCGAGGTTGGACGCCTGGTCGAGTGTGTTCCAGGTCGACGACGTGCGCAATTACGTCCGGACCCTCACCCCCGTCCTGCTCCGCGCGGACACCCGCGTCACCAATCACGGCTTCGACGACGGCCACGCGACGGCATTCCAGTCGGTGCTCCAGGCCGGGACCATCGTGCTGATCGACGACCACGGCGTTCCCCGTGTCCGGTGCATGCGCGGCAGCCCGTTGCTGTCCCCGGTGGTGAACCAGGACGCCGAAGTCGAGGGCGATCCGTGGCCGACATTCCAGCAGGACCGGCTGTACGTCGTCCAACCCTCCAACCTGGCGATGACCGAAGTGGCCGTGGTCGACCTGATGACCGGGGGGCTGTCGACGGTGCCGATCGGCTCCGGCCCACAGCAGCCCGCGGAGCGCCCGAATCCGGTAGCTCCCGTGGAAGCCCAGGCGCCGGTGCCGGTTGTCGATTCGCCGCCCGCCGTGGTGCAGCAGGCCGCTCCCCGGCCCGCGCCCGTCCCCTCCCCGGAACCCGCGCCGCCGCCGCCGCCTCCGCCGCCACCACCACCGCCCCCGCCGCCGGCACCCGTCGCCGTGCCGCCGCCCGCACCCGAGCCGCCGGTGTACAACCCGCCGCCCGCGCCGGTGCCCGCTCCACCGCAACAGATTCAGGTGCAGATACCGGGTCTGCCGCCGATCGTCATCCCGATTCCGAACTGACGCCCGCGTTCGGCTAGAGGGCGAGGCCCGCGCTCCGCTAGAGGGCGAGAAGGGCTGCGTGCGCCACGACCGCCTGGGTGAACAGCGTCCAGTCGTTGATGATGTGCGCGCCCGTCGAGACCCACAGGTTCTTGGTGCGGATGTACGCGAGCGTGAGCACCAGCCGGGCCCCGCCGATCACGATGAACGCCTGCGCGAAGTTCCAGTCGTAGGTCTGCAGATGTGCGGCGCCGAACCAGACTGCGCTGATCAGCCAGGCCAGGACGATCGCCGTCTTCCGGGACAGCTTCGCCCTGGTGACCAGGAAGTACATCAGTGCGAGGAACGGGATGACGGTGAAGACTTCCTCACCGACCAACTGGATTCCGGTTCCCACGTAGAACGCGACCGTGTCGAGCGCACCGCCCTCGCCCGCGCTGTCGACGGCCTTGTTGGACGCCACCCCGAACAGGGCCTGCACGACCAACGCCAGTGCGAACGTGACGGCCAGGTTCAGCAGCGCGAACCCGATCATCGTGAGGATGTCGCGGCCGCGCACCCTGCGGAACAGCGCGGTCCAATGTTCGCGCGTCACCATCGCCAGCACGGCGAGCGGGATGCCGACGAACAGGATCCGCGGAATCAGCGCCACCAGGTTACCGGGTTGCGGGATGAGGACCAGGGCCGCGAAACCGACGGCGACCGACGCCCACATCAGGATCCACTGCCGCGCCGAGAGCGCGGTGGGGGTCCCGTCGTAGAACGGGAAGTCGGCGTCGTCGCGGCGCTCGATCAGGGGTCCGAAGCGGTCGCCGGGCGACTCCGGTTCGTAGACGGGAACGGAACTGGATCCGGAAGCACCACTCATCAATTCGCCCCTCTGCGGTGGGTGGACGCGAGAGGCAATTTTCGCAGCAACTGCCTGCCGGTGCCACCCGGCGCGCCCGCACGGGCCGGCAACGGATGGTGAACGGAGAGAACTTATATATACCTGTCGTGAATTCGAACTACTTGTATTGACAAGTTGAGCATTCGGAGGCCAAGGTGGAATTCATGACACATCAACGACGCTACGACGTGGTGGTGGTCGGTGCCGGAATCCTCGGTCTCGCGCACGCCTACCACGCGCTCGATCGCGGACTGTCGGTGGCGGTGATCGATCATGCCGACCGCGTCGCGGGCGCATCCGTTCAGAACTTCGGCCACGTCTGCATCACCGCCCAGTCGGGTGTCGCCCGCGACTACGCGCTGGCCGGCCGGGAGCACTGGCTCGATCTGTCACGCAAGGCGGGGTTCTGGATCTCCGAGTCCGGAACCTATTGTGTGGCACGGCACGACGACGAAATGGCCGTCATGACCAAGTTCTCGGACAGGCGCGGACCGGCCGAGGTGGAACTGCTGCCGCGCGACCGGATCCTCGCCGCGCTCCCCGTCTCCGGCAGTCGCGTCGTCGGCGGCATGTACCTGTCCGGCGACCTCCAGGTGGACCCGAGGGAAGCGGCGCCCGCCGTCGCACGCTGGCTCGAGGCGTCTGGCGTCGACTTCTTCTGGCGCACCGCCGCAACCGGATTCGATCCCGGAGTGGTCCGCACCTCACGGGGTGAACTCCGCGCGGGGACGGTGTTCGTCACCGTCAACCACGACATCGACCGACTGTTCCCGGAGCAGGCCGAGCGCCGGGGGCTCCTGCGGTGCCGACTGCACATGCTGCGCGCGAGGATGCCGCTGACCGCACCGTTGCCCGGACCGCTGTTCACCGGATGGTCGCTCGTGCGGTACCGCGGTTTCGCGGATCTGCCCGCGACGGCGGCACTCGCGGTGCGGTTGCGCGACGAACACCCCGACTACGCCGACCTCGACCTCCACCAGATGTACACCCCGCAGCCCGACGGCTCGATCCTGCTGGGCGACACCCACATCCGTGATGTCTCGGCGGAGCCGTTCCAGTCGGAGCAGGGGTTCGAGGTACTGATCCGCGAAGCCGCCGCCCTGTTCGGCATCCCGGACGTCACCGTCATCGAGCGCTGGCAGGGCGTGTACGGCTCGGCCCCCGATTTCGAGTTCCTGATCGAGGAGCCCATCGACGGGGTGCACATCGTCACCGTCACCACCGGCATCGGCATGACGACCGGCATGGGTCTGGCGAAGGACCGGATCGACCACGTCTTCGGTCGCGAGTCCGTACCAGCGAACTAGCTATCCCACACATACATTCACCGAACACCGAGAGGAACACGACAATGGGAACACATCACCGGGACATCAGTCTCGTCGTCTTCGACATGGCAGGCACCACCGTGGAGGACAGCGGGCTGGTGCAGCAGTCCTTCCTCGCAGCCGACGCACACGCCGGGTTGTCGAAGACGGACGACGACCGGCAGCGGATGCTCGAGTACGTCTCCGACACCATGGGCCAATCCAAGATCGTCGTCTTCCGCCACCTCAGCGGCGGAAACGAGGAGCAGGCGCAGGCGGCGAACAAGGAATTCGAACGCTGCTACGCGCAACTCGTCGACGACGGCCGGTGCAGCCCCGTTCCCGGCGCCGAGGAACTCCTCCGCTCACTCCGAGAGCAGGGCATCAAGACGGCGCTCACCACCGGGTTCGCCCACGAGACGCAGATGTCGATCATCCGCGCGCTCGGCTGGGAGAACGTCGCCGACGTCGTGCTCTGCCCCGGTGACGGCGTCCGCGGCCGCCCCTTCCCTGATATGCCGCTGACCGCGCTGATTCGCGCCGGCGCCCCATCCGTGCAGTCCATGGTGGTGCTCGGCGACACCACGTCGGACATCACCACCGGCCTGCGCGCCGGAGCGCTCGCCTCCGTCGGCGTCCTCACCGGCGCCCACGACGCCCCCCAACTGTCCGAGGCCGGGGCCACCCACGTCCTCGACAGCGTCGCGGACCTGCCCGGTCTGTTCGACCGACTGCGCAGCGCCTGATCCGCCGATCAGAGACCGTTGCTGTCGCCCGACGGACTCCGCGGGTCGACGGTCCGGGCGTTCACGATGCTGAAGGCGACGAGGTCGGGCCGGTACCGGTCGTCGGCGTACTCGAAAGTGTCGCCGTGCTGGTCCCGCGACGTCCGGCGTTCCCGCAGCAAGGGGCTGCCGGGGGCGATGCCGAGATGTTCGGCCTCGGCCTGGGCGGCGGCGACGGCGTCGAGCACGTGCTCCATCGATTCGAATCGGACGCCGCGGGAGGTGAGGTAGTCGGTGATCGACCCGGAGTCGATGTCGAACTCGAACAGCAGGGAACCGACGCGGTCGGTGAACGTGCTCCGCTCGAGCATGGTCGGTTCGCCGTCGAGCAGGCGGACGCGGAGAACCTCGACGACGAAGTCGTCCGGTGCCACTCCCAGTGCGCGGGCGGCAGGCTCGGACACCCGGCGTCGGGCGATCTCGAGTGTGCGGCTGCCCGCGGTGCGTCCGGTGCGGTGCGCCCACTGGGTGAACGGCGTGAACGTGTCCAGGGTCTGCGTGATGTCGTGGCTGCGGACCACGGCCGGCTTGCCCTGGGACAGCTGGATGAGCCCCTCGTTCTTCAACGTCGCAAGGGCTTGGCGCACCGGGCCGCGCGACACCTCGAATTCTGCGCACAGCATGCTCTCGCTCGGCAGCGACTCGCCCACCGCGTACTGCCGCTGCATGATGCGCTTCCGGAGCTGAACCGCGACGAACTCGTGACGGGAGCGTGCTTCCACCATTGCGCATCACCCCACTTCCCCGGTCGGTCGACGGTTACCACTGCGAATCAGGTGCATTCTAGTGGCGTCGCCGTTACGGTACACTGCGAGAACGCGTTCCAGCCGGTGGAGGGATTCGGAGCATGGCGACGTCGACGGAGCGATCGGTCACGGTCGACGGATTCCGTTGGCAGATCAGCGAACTGGGTGACGGTCCGCCCGTGATCCTGTGCCACGGGTTCCCGGGCCTCGGCTACAGCTTCCGGCACCAGATGCTGGCCCTCGCGGCGTCCGGGTACCGCGCGATCGCCCCGGACATGCCCGGTTACGGCGGCACCGACGTGCCCCGCGACATCGACGACTACACCAACGAGCGGGTGTCGGACGCACTGATCGGCCTGCTCGACGCCCTCGGACTCGGCCGTGCCGTGTTCGTCGGCCACGACTTCGGCGCTCCGGTGGCCTGGACCGTCGCGCTGCGACACCGCGAACGTGTGTCCGGGCTGGTGCTGCTGGCCGTTCCCTACATGCCCGACCGGTTCCCGCTGCGCCCGTCGGAGCTCTATGCGTCGCTGGCGCGCAAGCACTTCCTGCACATCCACTACTTCCAGGAACCGGGTGTCGCCGACCGCGAACTCGACGGCGACCCCCGCGGCTTCCTCCAGCGGCTGTTCTACGCCTTGTCGGGCGACTACCGCTACCTGGACATCTGGCAGCACCCGTCGGAGGGCAACGGGTACCTGGACGTGCTGCCCGACGCCCCACCCCTGCCGTGGTCGTGGCTGACGGAGGACGAGTTCGAGCACTACGTGGAGGTCTTCACCCGGACGGGATTCACCGGCGGCCTGAACTGGTACCGGGCATACGACGCCAATTGGGAACGCGCCGCGAGAGTCCGGGTTGCCCAGATCGAGGTGCCGACGCTGTTCGTGGCCGGTGCACGCGATCCCGTCCTCGCGATGAGTGGTGCGCAGGCCCTCGACCGGATGCGCGACACCGTTCCCGACCTGCGCGGCATCCACCTCCTCGATGGCGCCGGTCACTTCGTCCAGCAGGAACGGGCCGAAGAGGTGAACGAGTTGCTGCTCAGCTTCGTCGCGGGCCGAGCAGGCTGAGCAGGCTGAGCAGGCGCCGCCGCATCGGTGCGGGCAGTGTGCCGGACTCCCCGGCCCCACCGGACCGCTTGCGCAGCAATGCCTTCGATGCGGTTTCTAGTGCGTCGCGGTCGAATCCCTCGGGTGGTTCCCCCGACGCGACGAGGGCTCGCACCAGCGCCGCCTGCCGATCGGCCAGCCCTGTCACGGCCAGCTCCATTCGGCGCCCCGGGTGATCCGCTCGAAGCCGGCCGCGTCCGCTATCGCATCCAGTTCGCCGAACAATTCCGAGGCGGGCGGGTAATTGCCGTCGCGCTCGAGCATGATCGCGGGCGCGCCCCCGGTTGCCCACTGCCGGACCAGGTCCAGCACCTCGACGGGCACCGGGTCGGTGTGGGTGTCGTGGTACGCGCCGTCCCGTTCGGACCCACCGGCGACGTGGCAGTACGCCACGCGTTCGAGGGGCAGTCGACGGAGTTCCTCGGCGGCGTCGCGGCCGCGGTTGCGGGCGTTCGCGTAGACGTTCGCGACGTCCAGCAGCAGGTGGACCCCGGTGCGTTCGACCAGTTCGGCCAGGAACTTGCCCTCGGTGTACTCGTCGTCCGGCCAATCGAACAGGGCCGCGATGTTCTCGACGGCCAGGGGCACCGGCAGACACTCCTGCGTGCGCCGGACGTTGCGCACCAACACGTCCAGGGCCTCTGCAGAGCGCGGCACCGGCAGCAGGTGTCCGGCCTCGAGGCCACCCGCGCGCACGAACGCGACGTGCTCGCTGACGAGTGGCGCACCGAGCGCGTCGGCGCACCGCGCGAGGTGGTCGATCCGGCGCTGCTCGACGGGCTCGGCACCACCCAGCGAGAGTGAAATGCCGTGCGGGACGACGGGAACCCCCAGCGACCGCAGTTCGTCGGGAACGTCGACCCGGCGTCGGCGGGCGGGCAGCGATTCGGCGATCACCTCGCAGAACCGCAGGCCGTCGAGTCGGTTGATGATCCCGCAGATCTCCGGCCGCCAGCCGATGCCGAGGCCCGGCTCGATCAGTGTGGTCATCCCCCGCACCCGCCGCCGCCGCAGCCACCTCCGCCGCCGCAGGAGGAAGAGCTATCGCCGCCGCTGCCACCGTCGCCGTTGCTGCTGCTGTCGGAGATGCCGGCCGCGCTCGCGAACCCCGGCGAGAACAGGGCGACGGACCCCATTCCGAACAGTGCCGCCGACAGCGCGATCGGCGTCGGACCGTATGCGGTCAGGGACGGGCGCATCCGCGGCGACAGGTACGAGTGTTCGCGGCGCAGTCGCTGCAATTCCGCCGTCCCCTGTCGCGTCCGGCGGCCGGTCCGTCGAACCAGTTCGCGGGAGGCCGAGAGCAGCACCACCGCGACCAGCAGGAATCCGATCGGCTTGCCCGCGGCGAACCCGGCGACGAGGCGTGCGACGCCGATGGCCATGACGACGAGGATCGGGATCGTCGCCCGGCGGTTCCACGTCTTCTGCTCGGGTCCGGTGAGCAGTCCCTGCGCGACCAGGGTGAACCGCAATTCGTCGAGTGGGGCCCGCAACCGGCCCGGGAGCCCGAGGTTGCCGAGGGCGCCGCGCCCGGAGGCGAGTTCGTCGTAGACGGCGCGCGTGAACCACCCGAGGGTGTTGTCGGGGACACCCCACGCCCGCAGGATCGTGCCGTCGTCGGAGATGATGCCGGCTCCCCGCAACAGCGTCAGGGATGCGGCGATGGCGCGATCGTCGCTGGTCAGCATGCCGGTCTGCACCGGATCGAGGCGGACGTAGGCGGTCGCGGCGGAGGGGGTGAAGCTGGAACGGAGGAACACGGCAATCCCGACCGAGAGTACGGCGGCGGCCACGTAGATCACCAGGAAGGTCTCGCTCGGTATCCCCCACGTAGCGGATTCGTTGTACATCACACACCACCTTTCAACCATGTTGTCCAACAGTCGATCTCAGTATCAGTACGATTGTCCCACATGCACCCGCCGGAAGCCGATCGTCACCGTACCGTTACCGAGAATCGGCGCGGGGTGGACTGTGGGAACATCGTCTGCATGACGTCACCGGGTGCCGCACTGTCGTATGTCGAACTGCTCGATGCTGTTGCCGAATCGCAGCGAACGGTGGAGGCGGCGCTCGCGGGCTTGACCGACGATCAGGCGCGGGGGCCGTCGCTGCTACCGGGGTGGAGCCGGGGACACGTCGTCACACACCTCGCGAGGAACGCGGATGCGCTCAACCGATTCGCCGTCGGGGTGCTCACCGGCGAGGCGGCGCCCGAGATGTACCCGGGCGGTCCGGCCGCACGGGCAGCGGCGATCGAGGAGGGGGCCGGACGTCCGGCGGAACTACTGGTGGCCGATTTCCGCTTCGCGGGACGGCGGGTGATCGAGTCGCTGCGCGGGATCACCGAAGATCTGTACGAGACGCCGGTGAACTGGCGTCAGCAGGTCCCGGCGCGTCAGGTGCCGGTGCTGCGATGGCGTGAACTCGAGATCCACCACGTGGACCTCGGCCTCGACTACACGGCGGCCGACTGGCCGGAACTTTTCGTGGAGCACACCTTGGAATCGGAGCTGCCCGCGCTGGCGGCTGGGCATCCGGAGGTCCGGGCGCCGGAACTTCCACGCACCGAACTGCTGGCCTGGGTCATCGGACGCCCCACGCGGGAGGGCCTGCCGCCCGTCCCCGCGTGGCCGTTCTGACCGTCAGGCGTATTCGACGCTCTCGAACGTGTCGGCGTCGTCGAGCGCGTCCCAGATGATCGCGTAGCGCTTGTGGGTCATCTCGTCGGCATCGACGAGGAGGGCGTCGAACAGAGCCTTCGGGTTCTCTTGCCACGACTGCACGAGGGCCGCGACCGCCTGCGGCGTGAACAGACCGGACCGCGCTGCCGCCTCGATCCACTCGTCGAAGTCGCCGCCATGAATCCGCTCGACTGCGTCCCGATCGACCTCGCCGTCACCGAGATCGAGAGTGAACATCGTCGCGAAGACGTCGCCGTCGACCGCGACGGCGGTGTCGCTGTGCATACGCTGTTCGGTGTTCATCGTGGGGATACCTCCTGGGAGTCGGTTCGCTGGACCCGACTCGCGTTTGGGACTTCTGCTGATGAGTAGAACTGTAGGGCGACTAATTGTGAGCAGCTTAAGGCCTTTGTGTGAGATCAATCTGTGATGTATCTCACGCAGGTTTCTCAGCTGTCAGCGCACCCTCAGCACGACTTCTGTGGGGTGCGCGTCACGCGGCGTCTCCACCGCCGTACGCACGGCTTTTGCGACCGTCGACGGCTGCAGGTATTTCTCCGGCCGGTATTCGTCGCCCTCGCCGGCCACGATGGCACGCTGCATATCGGTGTCGATCCGACCGGGGTGAACAGATGTGACGCGCAGTAACGGCTCTTCCAGGCGCAGTGCATCCCCGAACGCCCGCAGCGCGAATTTGCTCGCCGCATACGACGCCCAGCCGGCGTTCGCGCGGATGCCGGCACCCGAGTTGATGAGCACCACGTGGCCGCCTGCGGCGCGCAGGGCGGGCAGCAGCAGTCGCGTCAGTTCGGCCACCGCGATCACGTTCGCCTCGAGCGTGTGCCGCCACTGTTCGACGGTCGACTCCGCGACGGTCGCGAGGTCGGCGACGCCGGCGTTGTGGACGAGGACGTCGAGCCGGTCGATCGGTGCGCACGCCGCCGCCACCGCGTCGTAGTCGGTCAGTTCGACCGGCCAGGGGGTGGCGGCCGGCAGTTCGTCGAGGATCCCGGTCAGCGACCCGGCCGACCGGGCGCCGAGCAGAAGGTCGTGGGTCGGTGCGAGTTCGCGGGCGATGGCGGCTCCGAGGCCACGGCTGGCGCCGGTGATCAGGGCTGTGGGCATGCGCACGAGGCTATCGCCCGTGAGTACTTATTAACCGCCGGCGGTTAACAAGTACTCACAGGGCGGACCAGTGATGCCACCTCAGGTCGTGGATCGCGATCACCGGTCCGTCCGGGCGCCGGTCGACGTACTGCGGATACTTCGCGGCCAGAATGTCGAGTGCGGCGGTGCCCTCTTCGGAGTCCGGGTCGAGGATCCGGGCCCGGCCGTCGACCCGGACCCACCACAGGTGGTCCCAGTTCTCGTCGTAGTGATCCACCAGCAGGGTGACGGCCGGGTTGCCGGAGATGTTCTTCAGGCGCCGCAGGGCGGTGGTGCGTTTGGGCTTGTGATCGACGCACGAGTAGATGGCGTCGGAGTCGAGCGCGAAGACGAGCGGGACGAGGTGCGGCACCCCGTCCGCCCCGACCGTGGCGAGCCGGGCGACGCGGGCGGCGGCGAATCGTGCGACGGCGTCCATCACGGTTCCATCAGGTAGTCGCCGCTGACCGGTTCGGGGAGCGCGGGGACGCCGAGCGGGCGCTTGAAGTACGCCCACGGGAACCACAGCGTCCCGACCTTCTGCCAGCCGTCGGCCTCGAGTTTCTCGCGGCTGGCGAGAGCCGACGCGCGGGTGTGCTCCCACTGTTCGTCGGACTTCCGGACGGTGTGGAACAGGGTGCCGAATCCGACGGAGTGCCAGCCGTAGGAGCCGGCGTGGTTGAGGATGCGCATCTCGTTGAACGCGGTCAGTGGGGTGAGCCGGCGGGTGCGGCCGTCCGGGTCCGGGTCGGGGGCGTCGCCGATGCGTTTGCCGAAGCGTTGTTGCGCCGCCTGCCGCGACATGCCGAGGGCGGTGCCGACCGTGTCCCAGCTGTGGCCGGCGGAGCGGGCGGCGGCGATCGCGGAGACCAGCAGTTCGTCGACCGATTCCCGCGCCTGCGCCGTGAGCCGGACGAGCGCGAGGTAGGCGGCGGGGTCGTGGTCGAGCCCCGGGTCGATCTCGGGGTCCGCCTTGGCGATCGCGTCCGACAGCAGCTGGGTGAGCGCGGCATCCGACATGTGTCAAGTATTGGTTGACAGGATGGGTACTGTCAACAAAATGTTGACTAGCTGGTGACGAGGGTGATGCCGAGGGCGAGCATCAGCGCGGCGATCCCCGCGTCGAGTACGCGCCACGCGTTGGGGCGGGCGAACACGCGATGCAGGAACTGGGCGCCGTAGCCGAGCGCGAGGAACCAGGTGATGCTCGCGGTGGCGGCGCCGAGGCCGAACAGCCACCGCCCCGAATCGCCCTGGTTGTTGGCCACCGAACCGAGCATCAGCACCGTGTCGAGGTAGACGTGCGGGTTCAGCCATGTGAGCGCGAGGCAGGTGAGGATCGACGTCGCGAGGGTCGCCGATCCGACTTCCATCGCGGCGTCCAGCGTTCCTGGCCGCAGAGCGCGGCGGGCGGCGAGCACGGCGTAGGAGACGAGGAATGCCGCTCCCGCCCAACGGATCACGGTGATCGCGGCCGGAGCGTGGGCGAGCACCGCCCCGATGCCGCTGATCCCGACGGCGATGAGCGCGACGTCCGACACCGCGCACAGCACGACCACCGGCAGGACGTGCCTACGGACGATCCCCTGTCGCAGGACGAACGCATTCTGCGCGCCGATCGCGACGATCAGCGACAGGCCGGTGCCGAAGCCGGCGGCCGCCGTGAGCAGGGCAGGGGTGAGGTGCATGGAAACCACGCTACGAACCCCATCGTCATCAATCCAGCTAATTATCCTTCATTACCATTAGCATCGCTTCATATGGACTTGGACCTGGCCGCTCTCCGCACCTTCGCTGCCGTGATCGACGAAGGCACGTTCGACGCCGCCGCCCGCGTACTGCACATCACGCCGTCCGCGGTGAGCCAGCGGATCAAGGCGCTCGAGCAGCAGGTGGGACGCGTCCTGGTGCAGCGGGCCAAGCCGGTCCGGGCCACCGACTCCGGACACGTCGTGCTCACACTCGCCCGCCAGATGGCGCACCTCGAGCGTGAGGCCATGTCTTCCCTCAATCCCGAAGTGGCGGCGACGAGCACGCTGCCTCTCGTCGTCAATGCGGATTCGCTGTCCACGTGGATGATTCCGGCTCTCGCCCGCCTGGCGCCGGAGTACCGGGCGTTGTTCCATCTGCACCGGGAGGACGAATTCCACTCGACCACCCTGCTGCGGGAGGGCACGGTGATGGCCGCCGTGACGTCCGTCCCCGAGGCGGTGCAGGGCTGCACCGTCGAGAAGCTGGGGTCGATGCGGTACCGCGCACTGTGCAGCCGCGACTACGCCGAACGCTGGCTCCCCGACGGCCCGACCGCGGATGCCCTCGCGGTGGCGCCGATGCTCGACTTCGATCGCAAGGACGAACTGCAGGCCCGGTTCCTGCGCGGATTCACGCGGCGCCGGTTGCAGCCGCCGCGACATTTCGTGCCCGGGTCCTCGGCGTTCTCCGACGCCGTCCGCTACGGACTGGGCTGGGGACTGCTGCCGGAATTGCACACCGGCGACGACCACGGTCTCGTGGAACTCGACCCGTCCCGTCCGATCGACGTCCCGCTGTACTGGCAGCGGTGGAAGCTGGATTCGCCCATTCTCGCGGCGCTCACCACGGCGGTCCGGGACGGGGCGCGCGAAGCGTTGCGGTGACGTCCGGGTGGGCGCAACACTGGAGTCATGGACGCCGACAGCCCGATGGACCCGGTGCAGGCCCTGCGCGAGACAGCGTTCTGGCTCGAACGGTCGCGGGCGGAGACGCACCGCGTGAAGGCGTATCGGCGGGCGGCCGACGTGGTGGCCGAACTGTCCGACGAGCAGCGGGACGTCCGCGGGCGCACCGACAGCTGGAAGGACCTGCCGGGCATCGGGCCGAAGACGGCGACGGTGATCCGGGAGTCGCTCGACGGGGTGCCCGTCTATCTGGCGGAACTGCGGGAGAACGCGGAGCCGATCGGCGGCGGCGCGCTGCGTCAGGCGCTCAAGGGCGACCTGCACACCCACTCGGACTGGTCGGACGGCGGCAGTCCGATCGACGAGATGATGCGCAGTGCGGCGCTCATCGGCCACGAATACTGCGCTCTGACAGATCATTCCCCGCGGCTGACGGTCGCGAACGGGCTGTCGGCGGAGCGGCTGCGGTCCCAGCTGGAGGTGATCGCCGAGCTGAACGAGGAACTCGCGCCGTTCCGCATCCTCACCGGCATCGAGGTCGACATCCTCGACGACGGTTCGCTCGACCAGGATCCGGATCTGCTCGACGAACTCGACATCGTGGTCGCGAGCGTGCACTCCAAGTTGCGGGCGGAACGCGGCGCGATGACCAGGCGGATGGTCAGAGCCGTCGAGAATCCGCTGGTGGACGTGCTGGGTCACTGCACAGGGCGGCTCGTCGAGGGCGGGCGCGGGACCAGGCCGGAGTCGACGTTCGACGCCGAGCAGGTGTTCACCGCCTGCCGCGATCACGGCACCGCCGTCGAGATCAACAGCCGTCCCGAGCGCCGCGACCCCCCGAGCCGGCTCATCGACCTGGCTATGGACCTGGGGTGCCTGTTCTCCATCGACACCGACGCGCACGCCCCGGGTCAACTCGCCTGGCAGGGTTACGGATGCGAGCGCGCGATGCGGTGCGGGGTCGACGCCGACCGCGTCGTGAACACGTGGTCCGCCGACGACCTGCTGGAGTGGGCCAAGTAGCACCCGTGCGTGAGTAGGGAGTCCAGGGACTCGCTACTCACGCACGGGCAGCAGGCGTCCGCGTCGGACACACCCGTCGCGGCCGCGCGCATCGCCCGGCACCACGTCGTGAATACGGCCACGAGCGCCTGCAGCCGGACGAGCCGAGTACCACGAAGTTCACGAACCCGTGTCGCGCTGACAGCGTGATCAGTTCCCGGCTGATCGCCTCTCGCTCGGGGGCGAGGCCCGAGCGGTGGAACGTGTGCATGAAGACGCCGTTGAGCGCGGACGCGGGCAGCGCCGGGTCGTCGAGCGCGCGGGCGATCTCCTCGGATTCCCGGGCGGCCGCGCGCTCACACATCCGGCCGGGTCGAGTTCGAGGTGGTCGTCGCGGCGCAGGATGTCGGTGTCGCGGACACGACCCTCTGCCCACGCCTTCGAGCTGCTGGGATCATATTCAAGTGATATCACTCCTGTATGATAATTTTGTGCGGTGGGGCAGTGGACCGTAGAGGTGGGGTTGGTCGAAGAGTGGCTGTTGGCACTGGATCAGTCGTCGTATGAGCAGGTGGTGGCCGCACTCGAGTTACTCGCGGACCGCGGACCGCAGCTCGGCCGACCTCTGGTCGACACGGTGAAGGCGTCACGGCACAAGAACATGAAGGAACTGCGGCCGGGGTCGAGTGGTCGCTCGGAGCTGCGGGTGCTGTTCGCGTTCGACCCGGAACGGAAGGCGATTCTGCTGGTTGCCGGCAACAAGGCGGGTCGGTGGAAGAGCTGGTACAAGGTCAACATCCCGATTGCCGATGACCGCTTCGCGGCTCATCTGGAGGAGTTGGAAGGAAGGTGAACACGATGGCAAAGAGTCTCGAGCAGATGCTCGCCGAGCGACCTGTCGATCGTGGCGCGGTCGATGCGCATAAGGCCCGCATGATCGACGAGGTGCGTGCGTATCGACTTCAGGAGCTGCGCGAATCGGTGGCGATGACGCAGAAGCAGCTGGCTGAGCGCCTCGGAGTCGGGCAGAACCGAGTGTCCAACATCGAGCACGGTGACCTCGAGCGTGTGCAGATTGACACGTTGCGCCGGTATGTCGAAGCCGTCGGCGGCGCGCTGCGCGTCGAGGTCGAACTTGGCGACGAGCGCTTCCAGATCGCGTAATAACAGAGGGCTCCTTGAAGGGAGCAGTGCCGGGTCACGACTATATGGCGCGGCCACGCCGAAAGCTGTCTGTGAACAGTTTATTCCGGCAGGATCAAGAGCTGGCGTCTCGCAGTGCATCGTCCACCAATAGCTGCACCGGCGCTGGCTTCCTGCGCGCCAGTACAGCTGACGCAGCAACTCGGACCGACTGCAGTGGAATCCTGCAGAAGATCGGTGTCGTTGCCACGTCAGCACTCGGACCGTGCGTTGGTCGCCTGGAGCGCGGAACCCGTCACCGCCGGCCACTTCATGGCGGAGGAAGCGCCCGGGGACGTCGTCGACGCCATACGTGCGCTTCTAAGGAGATAGGCGGCGAAATCTGCTGCACAGCAGCATGATAGAGGCAATGCGCGCTGCGGCGTAGAATCGCCGGGGAGCCTGGTCGGTCGTCACGGCCGACCCTTCGGCACGATCGGGAGGTATTCATGCGCACCGACGGGGATTCCTGGGACATCGTCAGCAGCGTGGGGCTCACGGCCCTGGGAGTGGCGACGTTCCGGGCGCTGGAAACCGGCCGTCCCGATGCGCTGATCCGCGACGACTACGCGCCGTGGTTCGTGGAGGCCGCGGGCGAACCGCATTTCACCGGGCTGCTGGCCGACCCGTCCTCGCTGGGAGACGCACCGTTCTCCGGTTTCATGGGATTCCGGACCCGGTTCTTCGACGAATTCTTCCTGTCGGCCGCGGCGGACGGCGTGTCGCAGGCGGTGATCCTCGCGGCCGGGTTGGATGCGCGGGCGTATCGCCTCGACTGGCCGGCGGGCACGACGGTGTTCGAGGTCGATCAGCCGAAGGTGCTGGAGTTCAAGGGCGAAGTGCTGTCCGAGCACGACGCGCGGCCGAAGGCCGATCGCCGAGCGGTGCCGGTCGATCTCCGGGACGATTGGCCCGCCGCGCTCGACGCCGCAGGCCTCGACCCGGCCGAGCCCACCGCGTGGTCGGCCGAGGGACTGCTGGCGTATCTCCCGGGCGCGGCACACGACGCGTTGTTCGAGCGGATCGACGAACTGTCGAGTCCGGGTAGCCACCTCGCCGTGGACAACTTCGCGCCGGGCACCGACGCGAAACGTTTCGACGAGATCAGGAAGAAGTATTTCGACAAGGACCCGTTCGGCGACCTCGACATCACCCAGTTGTTCTACGGCGACGAGCGCGCCGACCCGGAACACTGGCTGACCGAGCACGGCTGGTCGGTGCGGAGTTATTCTCCGTTCGCGCTGGCCGAGTCGTACGGCAGGCCCGCGCCGGAACTCCCCGAGGAACTCGCGGACCTCGCCGACCGCGCGACCTACCTGACGGCAGTGAAGAACGGCGGCTGAGTCAGCCCCGCTCGGCGGCCAGTTCCTCGAACAACGTCGGATCGTGGGCGGAGAACACCCGGACCCGCGGGGCCACCTGATTGTTCAGTTCCCGCAGCCGGCGGTGATTGTCGCGGATCTTCGAACGGTCCACCGCGATCAGCTCTTCCATTACCCGCAGCGCGCGACCCGCCGTTCCCGGCGGCACCTGCCCGGGGGCGGCAACGGTGCTGCGGTGGTAGAACGCGTCGCCCGCATGCAGCAGCCAGCCGCGGTCGCCGGTGTCGACGGCCACCGCCGCGTGACCCCGGGTGTGCCCGGGCATCGGGACGAGCACGATGCGGTTGCCGACCCCGTCGATCGGGTGGGCGCCGGAGAAACCGAGCACGGATTCGCCCGGCCCCGAATAGGTGTGCGTCGCCGGGCGCGGGGTGAGCTGGGCGGGACGGTACCGCACCCTCTCCCGGAACGACGAACGCCGCTCCGACGCAGCCTGTTCCGCGGCGGTGGTGTGCAGGGTGGCATCCGGGAAGTCGGCGACCCCGCCGATGTGGTCGAAGTCGAGGTGCGTCGCGACGATGTGGGTCACGTCCGAGGGATTCAGCCCCAGCTTCTCGAGTTGGCGGACCGCCGTCTCCGACTCGCGGAACCGGGCGCCGGTCAGCTTCGCGTACTTGCCGACGCGACCGGTGGGGTCGGCGACATCCGCCAGTCCGAAACCGGAGTCGACCAGCACGATGCCCGCGTCGGTCTCGCATGCCAGCACGTGGCACACCAACCGCCCCATGAGCGCCGACGAGAACGAGCCGCAATTGAGGTGGTGTACCCGCATGGGCGTTCACGCTAGCCGAGTCGGTGTTCGCGCGCGCCCGATTACACCGCGCCCGATTACACGGCGACCGGGGACGAGGCCTGCGCCCAGAACCGTTTCGGTATCCGCCCGGCGGCCCGGGCACGGCGTCCGGCCGTGACGGCCCCGGCCATCGCCGCCGCCATCAGCGGCGGGTCCGACGCCCTCGTCACCGCGGAGGCGAGCAGGACGGCGTCGCAGCCGAGTTCCATCGCCAGCGCCGCATCGCTCGCGGTGCCGATTCCGGCGTCGAGAATGACCGGGATGTCCGTGCGCGCGACGATCATCTCGATGTTGCGGGGATTGGAGATGCCGAGCCCGGTCCCGATCGGCGACCCGAGTGGCATCACGGCGGCGCACCCGGCATCGACCAGGCGCTGCGCGAGCACCGGATCGTCGTTGGTGTACGGCAGCACGACGAAGCCGTCGTCCACGAGTTGTTCTGCTGCCGAGACGAGTTCGATCCCGTCGGGGAGGAGCGTGCGTTCGTCGGCGATCACCTCGAGCTTGACCCAGTTGGTGCCCAGTGCCTCCCGGGCCAGCTGCGCCGTCAGTACCGCCTCCGCGGCGCCGCGGCACCCCGCGGTGTTCGGCAACAACGCGATGCCCAGCCGATCCAGCAGTTCGAGCAGACCGGTTCTCCCCACGGCATCCACCCGGCGCATCGCGACCGTCGTCAGTTCGGTGCCGGACGCGATCAGCGCCTCTTCGAGAACCGCCAGGTTGGCCGCACCCCCGGTGCCCATGACCAGTCGCGACGAGAAGTCCCGGCCCGCGATCGTGAGTGCGTCCGTCTGATTGCGCATAGGTACCTCTCCGATCGGAATCTCAGTGGATATCCGAACCCTACGGTCGAACCGTCCCCGGCGTCAGAGCCACTTGTGTGCTGCGTCATAGGTCCAGATTGGACCCCTGATTCGCCGTTCTTCTGGATCTTCTGGACCCGTACCAGATGCCGCAGAGTTGTCGGTCAGATGAGCTGAGTGGCACATGCCGCGACGTCACGATCGGAGCAGACATGAACACGTTGGTCGCCGGCAGGAACCGCATCGCGAGGTCGAGGGAGGAGGAGCGCCTGGCCGCGGAACTGGAGGATGCCCGGCGCCGCATCATCGAACTCATGGGCCAGCTCGCCGAAACGGTGCGCAGCCGTGACGCTTTGAGTGACCGGATGCAGGTGATGGCGTGGAATGCCCGGTGGGGCCGCGAGCCCGTCGGATTCGGCGGACTCTGATCCGGGCGCTACAGCCACGTGGTCGGGCGGATCAGATTCGCGAGATCCACCAGCGTGTACCGATGCCTGCGCTCGGGCGCCTTGCGGGCGAGGGCCCGGAGCGCCGCTTCCGCCCCGGTCCGCAGGCCGCGCTCGGTGAACGGCACACCGAGGATCCTCGTCGCCTCGGGAACACCGCCGGCATGTAGCCAGTCCACGGCCACGCCGAGAACGAGCACCCGGGTCTGGAGTGCGCGACGCTCGTCGTGGGCGAGCAGTTCGACCCGGCGGGCCGCCTCCTGCAGATCCCGTTCGCTCACCTCGGCGAGGGGCCGATCGTGGACGAGCATCAGCACACTCGTCAACCGCGCCTCGGCGTAGTGCCGGGACGTCGGCGGCACTTCGTCGAGCGCCTCCACCGCGTTGACCCGGTCGTCGCGGTGCTCGAGTTGGCGTGCCAGGCCGAACGCGGCACTGACCGCGCCGTGATCGGTGCGCCACACCGTGCGGTAGTACTTCTCGGCGGTCCCGCGCCACCGCCCGAGGTTCTCGCCGGCGCGGTATTCGCACCACATCTCGGACGTCGCCGCGAGTGCGAGTTTCGGGGCCTCCTCGCCCGGCAGCGCCGTCAGGACGGAATCGAAGCGGGTGAATGCCTCCTCGAAGTCGCCGCCCACCAGGGCGCACAGCCCGGTGTGCCAGTCGACGCGCCATGTGTCCTCGAGTTCGTGGTCGAGGGATTCGAGGATGATGGCGGCGTCACGCGGCTGCCCGAGGTCGAGGTGCGCGCGCACCTCGGCGAGCGGGATCTCGATGCTCGTGGACTTCACGCCCTCCTTCGCCGCCACCTCCTTCGCCCGGTGCAGCGAATCGAGGAGTTCCCGTGGCCGGCTGTGCACGACGGACAACAGCGGGGCGGCCGGATCGTCGGGGTCGACCAGCGGAATCGGCAGTGCCCGAACGATGCTCATCGCGCTGATGCACTCGTTCCGGCGATGCCCGTCGACGTAGACGTCGGTGCGGCTGATCGTGAGGTCGGTCCCGAACGTCGTGCGCTGCGGGCTGAAGCGGTGGGACAGTCCCGGCTGCGGGTTTCCGGTCCGCTGCGCCCGCACCTCGCGCAGCACACCCTCGAGTTGTGTCGACATCTCGTCGGCCGACGCGAAACGCTTGGCCGGGTCGGGGTGGATGGAACGCAGCAGCAGCCGCTGGTAGAACTCGTATTCCGCCAGCAGCGGCGCCGCCTCCGGGGTCGGCAGGCCGTCGACGTAACAGCCCCCGGCGGTGGGCATGTCGAGGGTCAGCACGGCGAGCGTGCGCCCGACGGTGTAGATGTCGGACGCGACGGTGGGCCCGGTGGTGGCGATCTCGGGAGCTTGGTAACCCTGTGTGCCGTAGATGTATCCGTGATCGCCGATCCGGGCGACCGCGCCCATGTCGATGAGCTTGAGCTGGTCGTAGTCGTCGCCGATCATGATGTTCTCGGGTTTGAGGTCGTTGTACACCAACCCCATCGAGTGCAGGTAGCCGAGCGCAGGCGTGACCTCGAGGAGGTAGCGGATGGCATGCTCCACCGGCAGCCTCGGCTTCGGGTCGTCGGGCGCCGCGTCCTCCTTCAGTTCGGTGAGCACGTCCCGCAGCGTCCGGCCCCGGACGTACTCCATGACGATGTAGCCGACGGGATTGCCGTCCATCCCGGGATGTTCGACGAAGTTGTAGATCTTCACGATGCTCGGGTGCGTCACCTCGGCGAGGAACCGGCGCTCGGCGAGAGCCACCTCCTGAGCCTGCGGGTCGCCCGAATGCAGCAGGCCCTTGAGGACCACCCAGCGGTCGCTGACGTTGTGATCGAGCGCGAGGTAGATCCAGCCGACGCCGCCGTGGGCGAGGCACCCGAGGACCTCGTACTGTCCCGCCACCAACTCGCCCGCCTCCAACTGGGGGGCGAAGGAGAACACGGTCCCGCAGTGCGTGCACACCCCCTCCGTGTCACCCGGCCGGGCTGCGGTGGACCGTCCGACGGGCCGCTTGCACCGGTCGCAGTACCGTTTGTGCTCGGCGAGAACGGGATTGGTCAGCAGCATCGACAGGTCGGAGGTGTGGGCGGCATCCGGCTCCGTGCGGGACGAGGGGACTTCGTCCTCGTCGTCGTCGGCGAACGGGTCGAACCGCACTCCCCGCGTGGATTCCGGTTCGTCCATCGGGGTTCGCCTGGTCTCGTCGCTCACGTTCGGTGACACCTCAGTCCCGGTAGGTGGCGGTCGGCGGTCCCGTGACGGGTCCGAGGACCGTCAGCCAGCTGTCGTAGAGCCTCATCCACGTTCCGTCTGCGCGCATCCGATCCAGCGTCCCGTTCACGAAGCGCACCAGATCCTCGTTGCCCTTGTTGACCCCGATACCGTACGGCTCCGACTGCAGCGGCGGGCCGACGATCTCCAGATTCGGGTCCTGCTCGGCGAGCCCGGCCAGGATGGAGTCGTCGGTGCTCGCGGCGTCGGCCCGGCGCTGCTGGAGCGCCACGAGGCAGTCGTCCCAGTCGGGCACCGTCACGATCGTCGCCGCGGGCTGCACCCGGCGAACGGTGTCCAGTGAGGTGGTGTCGGCGACGGTGCAGACACGCTTGCCCGCCAGATCCTCCGGGCCGGAGATACCGGAGACCTTCGGCACCAGCAGTCGCTGGTACGCCTGGAAGTACACGGTGGAGAAGGCGACGCGTTCGGACCGTTCACATGTGATCGTCGTGCTCTTGACCACGAGATCCACGGCCTTCTTCTCGAGGGCGTCGAAACGGTCGCCGGACGTGAGCAGGCGGAACTCGACCCTGGAGGGGTCGCCGAACAGGTCCCGCGCCATCTCACTTGCGACGTCGACGTCGAATCCCATCAGCATGCCGGTGGTCGGGTCCCGGAAGCTGAACAGGTTGGTGTTCTGGTCGATCCCGACGACGAGCCTGCCGCGTGCGGTGATCTCGGCCAGCGCGCTTCCCGGCGCCCGCAGGTCCGGCGCGGTGACCGGGCGCAGACTCGCGAGCGCGCCGCAGGAGTCGGGTTCGGGTGGCTCCGCGGGCACGTCGCCGGTCGGCGGATGGATCTGAAGCCCGTTCGTCAGGGGCTGGTCGGAGTAGTCGCCGCTGGCGATGGGGGTGAGGGGTTGCGGGGCGGCACATCCGGCCGCCAGAACGGTGGCCACGGCAGCGGAGAGCAGGAGGGCGCGCGGGCACGTCCGTCGTCTCGGTCGCCTCACCCGCGTCATCAGTGGTACTCGTTCAGTCTGGGCCAGATCCCCCCACCGACGGCGAACCCGCAGAGTACGCCGATCACCATGCTACCGACCGCGAGCAGCGACAACGAGCGAAAGGACTCGGTCATTCCGTCGACTTCCTCGCCGCGGAAGCTGTCGATCCCGTGCTGCAGCGCCTCGTCGAGGGCCGCGAACGTGGCCGGGGACGCGGAGTCCGCGGGGCCGATCGCGATGGCCGTCGCCCCCGGGTAGTCCCCCACCTCCAGCCGCTGCTCCAGCATCTCGTGCGCGTGCCGCCAATCGCCGAGTGCCGTCACCGCCTCGTCGATCGGCTGTGCGACTCCCGGTCCGTGGGAACCGCCCTGCAGCCCCGCGAGGACGTCGGCCAGGTCGGCGGAACGGCGGGCGTAGTCGATCTCGGACTGTTCGTCGGAGCCACGCTGCAGCAGCGCGAGGGTCTCGTCCGCCCGGGCCTGCTGGGCGAGGATCCGCGCCTGGGTGATCGTCGCGAGTGGTTGCGCCCCTTCGGTTCTCGCGCGGTCCGTGGCCGCGGTGGAGACCAGGGCGGCGCCGGCCAGCCAGATCAGGAGGGTGGCGGCGAGCAGCGACGCGACGACCAGGCCGGGGTTGATGCGGCGTTTGCTCTTGCGCGCCAGATACACCTGCGCGAGGACGAGCGCGACGAGCAGGGCGACGGTGGCGGCGAACGCGACTCTGGGGAGCCGTCCGGTGAGGACCTGGGTGTCGGCGACTGCCCTCGACTGCTCCGAGTACAGACGCTCGGCGGCGGGCAGGATCGTGTCCTGCATCATCGAGGAGGCGTCGCTGAGGTATGCGACGCCGACCGGATTGCCCGAGCGATTGTTGGCGCGGGCCGTCGCGACCAGCGTGGTGTATGCGGCGAGGTTCCGGGACACCTCGGACAACTGGCCGAGGGCGGCGGCGTCGGTCGAGTCGACCCCGTTCGACGCGGTGACCAGCGCATTCGACGCGTCCCCGATCGCCTGGTTGTACCGATTGCGGACGGCGATCGGCTCGACGCCGCCCGAGATGAACGACGTGGCCGCCGCGGCGTCGGCGATGGACAGCGAACTGTAGAGCCGTTCGGCCGCGTAGGTGAGGGGTTCGGTGTGCGTCCGCAGCGTATCGATGCGTTGTTGCCGGGCGCCGATCGCCGCCGACGTGACCGCCCCGGTCGCCAGCGCCGCGACCACGAGCGCGATTCCCAGTACGGACAGCCGTCCCGGCGTCGAGACGAGGAATTCCCGCCACGGCCGCCGCCGGGAATCGGGCTCGACGAGCAGCGACTCGTCGAGCGAGTGTTCTTCGGTGACGACGTCGTCTCCGCGGTGGAACACGGTGTCCTCCTCCGCCGAGGTCTTCTGCAAGTGTGCCCCGATTCGCGGCGGGTCGTGCCGGAAAAAGCCGATGTGGCATCGGGGGCACAAAGAGGGGCAGGGACCGCCGGTGCGGTCCCTGCCCCTTCGGTGAAGCAGTGTGTCAGTGTTGCTCGCGCGTCACGACTCCGACGAGTTGTTCCGCCTCCGCACCCGTGTCGGCCGGGTCCGTGGCCGGTTCCGCGACCGGGGTGACGGTGTCGAGACGTTCGGCGCTGGTGCGGCTGCGCCGGCGGAACTCGTAGCCGATCAGGATGAAGGCCAGCGTCACCACACTCAGCCAGAACTGCGAACGGGTGGTGGGGAGCACGGCCATCGCCGCGATCACGGTTCCCATCAGCGCGATGGTCGCGTAGCTGAGCCAGGGGAACAGCCACATCTTCAGGCTGAGGGCGCCGGGATCCTGCGCCTCCAGTTTCCGGCGGAGCGCGACCTGGGAGATCGCGATCATGAGGTAGACGAACAGCGCCACGGCGCCGTACGAGTTGACGAGGAACGAGAACACGAGATCCGGCGAGACGAATGCCGCGATCACCGAGGCGTATCCGATCACCGTCCCGGCGAGGATGGCGCGGCGGGGCACTCCGCCGCCCGACAGTCGGGTGAACATGTGCGGGGCGTCGCCGTTGCGGGTGAGGGCGAACAGCATCCGCGAGGACGTGTACAGGGCGGAGTTCAGGCAGGACAGCACCGCGGTGAGGATGACGACGTTCATGATCGTGGCCACCCCGGGAATGTGCAGGGCGGACAGGGCCGCCGCGTAGGGGCTGACGCCGACGGCTTCGGCGCTCCACGGCACCACGGCGACGACCACGAAGATGGATCCGACGTAGAACGTGATGATCCGGACCACGATGGAGCGCATCGCCCGGGCGACGGCCTTCTTGGGTTCCGCGGACTCGGCGGCCGCGATGGTCACGATCTCGGCGCCGGTGAAGAAGGCGACGCAGGGAACGACCGCGGCGAGCACCGCGCCCCAGCCGAGCGGAGCGAATCCGCCGTGATCGACGAGGTTCGCCACTCCGGGGGTCGAGTCCGGCCACAGCCCGGTGATCCACAGGGCGCCCAGACCGAGGAAGAGGACGATCGCGATCACCTTGATCGACGAGAACCAGTACTCGAACTCGCCGAACGATCGTGCCGACACGAGATTGGTACAGGTCAGGAGCACGAGAAGACCGAGGCTGAGAATCCACAGCGGCGCGGACGGCAAGTAGAGCTGGAGTATTCGGCCGCCGGCGATGGCCTCGACGGCGACCACGATGACGAAGAAGTACCAGTACATCCAGCCGACGGAGAATCCGGCGCGATTGCCGAGCGCTTCCCTGGCGTACACGTAGAACGATCCGACCACCGGCCTGGCCACGGCCATCTCCGCCAGCATCCGCATGATCAGGAGCGTGATGACCCCCGCGATGAGAAACGACACGATCGCCGCCGGGCCCGCGCTCTCGATGACGACACCGCTGCCGACGAACAATCCGGCACCGATCACGCCGCCCAGGGCGATGAGATTCATGTGCCGCTTCTTCAGGCCCTTTCCGAGCCCGGAGTCCGTGCCATTCTCTTGGTCGGAGTCCTGGGATTGGGCCGGGGGTGGTGTTGCAGTCACGTTTTCCTCCACTGTGCGCTGACCGGGAACGTCAGGTCGCCATCGCGATCCGGGTCGGATCACCGGCGGTTGGAACGGAGAACAGTGCCGGCGGAGAAAGGGGGGACGGTCCACCGAACTGAACTGTTGATGTGATGCACAACACTGTATGGAGGGTGCGGTGGGGAGCACAGTGCCAGTTCCGGAGCGCCTCTGAGGTCCAGATTGTGAGGTTTGACGGTTGCCGGAGTTACCCCAGTTCGTAGACGCGGCCGGTGTGGATCCCGGCCACCGATTTGACGAACGCGCGCGCGACTTCGGCGGCGGGAACGGGCGCGAATCCGGGGAAGAAGTCGCCGTAGACGTCGAGTGCTTCGGTGACGACGCTCGGGCTGACCGCGTTGATCCGGATGCCGCGCGGAAGTTCGGCGGCGGCCGCACGCACGAACGCCTCCAGGGCCCCGTTGACGGTCGACGCGACCACACCCGAGCGGATCGGTTCACGGGCGAGCACCCCCGTGACCAGGGTGAACGAGCCGTCGTCGGCGACGAACGGCAGGCCGCGCAGGACCAGTTCGATCTGCCCGAGCAGTTTGTCGTCGAAACCCTGCCGGAAGTCGCCGGTCGTGGTGTCGCCGAAGCTGGGGAACGGGGTGATGCCTGCGGTGCTGACCACCGCGTCCACCGTCCCGACCCGTTCGTACAGCGCCGTGACGGACGCGGGGTCCCGGAGGTCGACCGCGACCTCGGTGGAGCGGGATGCGACGACGACGTCGTGGTGGGGTGTCAGGGCGTCCACCACCGCCGTGCCGATGCGGCCGGTGCCTCCGACGACGAGAACCTTCACGAGTTGACCTCCTGTTCGTGCACGGCGGCGACCGGTGTCGCCCGGTGAGCCGGTGTGCGGGTGGGTGCGGCGGCTTCGACCGCGAATTCGGAATCGGCGAGGACGGCGTCGAGTTGTTCGGTGTGGAAACCGCTGCGGACGGCCCACGCGTAACTGACCAGGGCCAGCGCGATCACGACCAGCAGGTCCCAGGAGTCGGCGAGCGGCGGTTCGTCGAGGGGACCGAATTCGCCGTAGTAGGAGACGAGCAGCGTCGCGAGGAGGGTGGCGATCAGCCAGACACCGGCGTCGAGGTGGCGGCGGCCGGCCGGAGTGCTCACCACCCGCAGCGCGAGCACGAAGGCCAGCAGTGCCGCGGTCATCGCCGCGAAGTAGACCGGGAACGACCAGCTGCCTGCCCGTTGCACCTCGGTGGTGTTCATGAACCATCCGCCGCGGGAGCTGATGTAGATCCACGCGACCAGGAACACCGCCGAGATGGACCATCCGGCGGGCCTGCGCACCCAGCCGTGGTTCACCGACGTGTAGGCGCCGTAGATGCTCACCCCGGCGAACGCGATGACCAGGAGCTGCGCGAGGGATGCGAAGCCGGCGGCGTAGACGATGAACAGGCCTGCGGCGTAACCGGCGGGCGCCCAGAACCCCATGGCAGGCAACCGCCAGGTGCGGTCCGCGTGGGGTGCGGTCTTGCGGAGCACCGGTGCGATCGCGCTGCCCATCAGGTAGCTCAGCACCAGGCAGACCGACACCACCGACACCAGCTGGTACCAGCTCGGGAACGGGAGCATGAAGAGGGCGCTCACCACGATCGCGACCACGAGCGACACCCACGGGATGCCGTACCGGTTCACCTTGGCGAGGCTCTTCGGGGCGTACTTGTCGATGCCGAACGCGAACGACGCCCGGGCGGCGCTGCCGAGGGTGACCCAGCCGTTGCCCGCCGGGGAGATGGCGGCGTCGACGAGCAGGACGGTGGCGAACGCGCCGAATCCGGCCGCACCGAGGGCCTGGAACAGCGGGGCCGACGCCCAGTCGCTGGTCCGCAGACCCGCCCAGTCTCCGACGGAGATTCCGGCGTCGGACCAGTCGAGTGCGCCGAGGAAGCCGATCTGCAGCCCGATGTACACGACCATCGGGATGAGGATGGAGAGCACGATCGCCAAGGGGATGTCGCGCTTGGGGTTTCGTGCTTCTCCGCCGTAGTCGAGCACCTGCCGGGAGCCGAGGTAGCCGAACGCGATCCCGCCGATCGCGAGAGCGTGCACGATGCCGCCCGCGCCGGTGGGGAGGAAGCCGCCGCCGACGGTGAGGTTGCTCGAGTTGAACGCGAAGAACAACAGGATGAACGTCAGGCACGGCACGACGAGCTTCCAGATCGTCACGTACGTGTTGACCTTCGCCAGCAGCTTCACGCCGAACAGGTTGAGTGCGAAGAAGATCGCGAGAATACCGATGCCGCAGAGTATTCCGTTCGGCCAGGCGAGGATGGTGGTGCCCTGCTCCACCTTCACCAGACCGAGGTGCGGGAACCGGCCGCCGAGATAGGTCAGGACGGCCTGCGCTTCGATGGCGGGCAGGCAGACGGTGCCGATCCAGTATCCCCAGCCGGTGATCCACCCGGCGAACGCACCGTGGGAGAGCGCCGGATAGCGCACGATCCCACCCGATCTCGGGAACATGGTGCCCAGTTCGATCCACGTCAGCGACACGACGATGAACAGGCCCGCGCCGAGGATCCACGACAGGATGGCGGCCGGGCCTGCGACCGACGCCGACGACAGCACCGCGAACAACCAGCCGGAGCCGATCTGCGTGCTGACCCCCAGCAACGTCAGCTGCCAGAGTCCGAGACTTCTCTTCAGTTTGTGATCGGGAGCGTCCGGGGATCCGGGCGCCGAAGGTGAATCCGGTAATGTGCTCATGTGAATCCTCCTTGGGGATTCAGGTGCCCGCTCTCATTGGTGTGAGGTTTCGGCGGGCGCCGGGGACCATCGTGTCCGGGGGTCGACCTCCTCGGCAGAAGAGATCGACCCCGCCCCGGTGGGTAGCTGAAAAGTGTTCGGGGTCAGTGTCCGCCGAAGATGAGGTCGTGCCAGCCCTTGTGCGCCTCTCCGGTGATGTCGGACATGACGTGCTTGACGTTGGTGTACTCGTCGAACGAGTAGGTGGACATGTCCTTGCCGAATCCGGAGGCCTTGTAGCCGCCGTGCGGCATCTCGCTGATGATCGGGATGTGGTCGTTGACCCACACGCACCCGGCCTGGATTTCCCGGGTGGCCCGCTGCGCCCGGTACACGTTCTGCGTCCAGGCCGATGCGGCGAGACCGTAGGGGGTGTCGTTGGCGAGGGTGACGGCCTCGTCGTCGGTATCGAACGGCAGGCACACGAGGACGGGTCCGAATATCTCCTGCTGGACGATCTCGGAGCCCTGCGTCGCGTCGACGATCAGCGTCGGCTCGTAGTACGCGCCCGCGGCCGGGGTGTGTTCCGGGATGCGGCCGCCGCGAACCACTTTCGCGCCGGCGTCGCGGGCCCGGTCGACCATCGCCGCGACCTGGTCGCGCTGCTTCAGTGAGATCAGCGAGCCCATGTCGGTGTCGGTGTCGTCGGCGGGGCCGACCTTCACCTCGTCCATCAGTTCGGCGACCCGCTGGACGAAGTTCTCGTAGAGGGGGCGCTGGACGTAGGCGCGGGTGGCGGCGGTGCAGTCCTGGCCCGCGTTGATCAGCGAACCGGCGACGGCGCCGCGGGCGGCGGCCTCGATGTCGGCGTCGTCGAACACCACGAACGGTGCCTTGCCGCCGAGTTCCAGATGGACCCGCTTGACGCTGCCGGCCGCGGTCGCGGCGACCTGCTTGCCGACCGGCGTCGACCCGGTGAACGAGACCATGTCCACGTCGGGATGCTCGACCAGAGCCTGTCCGGCGATGCGCCCGGCCCCGGTGAGGATGTTGACGACGCCGTCCGGAACGCCGGCTTCCTTCGCGGTTTCGGCGAAGAGCAGCGAGGTCAGCGGGGTGAGTTCGGAGGGCTTGAGGACGATGGTGTTGCCGGCGGCGACCGCGGGCAGGATCTTCCAGGCCGCCATCTGCAGCGGGTAGTTCCATGGCGAGATCGATCCGACGACGCCGATCGCCTCACGGCGGATCGACGACGTGTGATCGCCGGAGTACTCCCCGCTCGCCTTGCCCTCCAGATTGCGGGCGGTGGTGGCGAAGAACGTGACGTTGTCGATCACCCCGGGGATGTCGAAACCGTCGGCCAGCTTGATCGCCTTGCCGCCGTTGCGGCTCTCGAGGGCGGTCAGCTCCGTGCTGCGGGACCGCAGGACCTCGGCCCAGCGCAGCATGATGTCCGAGCGTTCGGCGGGGGTGGTGCGGGACCAGCCCGGGAACGCGGCGCGAGCGGCCGCGACGGCGGCGTCGACGTCCCCGGTGGTCGCGGCCAGGCCGGTGGTGATCGGCTCGCCGGTGGACGGGTCGATGATCGTCAGCTCCGTCTCGGAGCTGCCGTGCCGGCGTTCCCCGGCGATGAACTGCAGCTTCTCGTGGGTGGTCATCAATTCTCCAGATCGAGTTGGTCGAGTAGTTGCCGGGCGTCGTCGCCCTCGGATTCCGGGCCCCACAGGTCGCCCAGGGTGTAGCCGCGCGGGAACGGGTCGTCCGCGTCGAGGACGTACTGGTTGAACCCGGTGATCCAGCCGCGGCCGCTGACCGACGGCAGCACCGCCCGGTGCGGTCCGACGTCGGTGATGTCGGTGAGTGTGCCGGTGAACGTGGTGCCGAGCAGGCTCTCGTGGACGAACTGCTCCCCGAGCGCCAGTTCGCCGCGCGCGTGTTTGGCGGCCATCCGCCCGCAGGTGCCGGTGCCGCACGGCGACCGGTCCAGCGCGCCGGTCCACGTCGTCGGGTCGGCGAGGTCGACGGTGCCGTTGGGGAGGACGACGGTGTTGCGCCCGGAGACGCCCGGGGTCGGGGACGGGCCGTGGATCATCGTCAGTGCGACATGGTCGATGTCCGGGTTGAACGGGTGCCGGACCGCGATATCGCGTTGCGCGACGGTGCGCAGCACGGCCCCGGCGCGGGCCAGGTCCTTCGCGGCGCCGGGCACCAGTTCGAGACCGAGGTCGGCGGCCTTGGCCTGGACGAAGAACTGCCCGCCGAAGACGATGTCGACCGGGACGGTGCCGTATTCGGGCAGTTCGAGCGGATGGTCGATGGCCACGGCGAACGCGGGGACGTTGTCGAACGTGACGCGCACGACCTTGCCGCCGGCGATGTCGGCGCGCACGTGCACGACACCGGCGGCGGTGTCGACCTTCAGCTTCGTCACCGGCTCCTGCACCGGCAGGGTGCTGGTCTCCAGGAGTGCGGTGACGGCGCAGATGAGGTTGCTCCCGGACATCGGCCGGAATCCCCCTTGTTCGAGCACCACCATGCCGAAGTCGCTGTCCGGGTTGACCGGGGGCAGCACCAGGACGGCGCACAGTCCGGGATATCCGCGCGGCTCGTGCAGCATCAGCAACCTCAGATCGTCGAGGTGCTCACGGCAGTACTGCAGCCGGTCGGCCATGGTGGCGCCTTTGACGTGCAGGTGGCTGCCGATGAGCACCCGTCCGGGCTCGCCGGCGGCGTGGACGTCGACGGCGTTGATGGTCTGCCTGGGGATCACGGTCTCGTCCTTCGGTCTAGTTCTCGACGACACTGACGCCGGCCGCGACGAGGAGGCGGCGGAACTCGTCCCGGTACTCCGGTGCCAACGGCAGCACCGGGCGGCGGGTCGGGCCCGCGTCCTGGCCGACGAGCTCGAGGCCGGTCTTGATAGCGCAAGCGTAGTTGTGTGATTCGAGGAATTCGCAGATCGGGAAGATCTTCGTCCACAGTTCCCGGGCGGCCACCAGATCGCCGCGGACGGAGAGTGCGTCGAAGAAGTCCGCGCACAGCTGCGGGATGACGCTCGCGGTCCCCCACACCGACGCCTTCGCGCCTGCGGCGAGCCCGGCGAACGACAGGGTGTCCCAGCCGTTGAGGGCGGTGATGTCCGCGGCGTGGTGGTTCAGCACGGACGCGAACTTCGCCGCGTCTCCGCCGGTGTCCTTGTAGGAGTTGACGCGGGTCTTGCGTGCCAGTTCGGCGAACTGCGCCGGCGCCAGGTCCACCCCGGTGGCGGACGGGAGGTTGTAGTACATGATGTCGATGTCGACCGCGTCGGACACCGCGCTGTAGTGCGTCAGCAGTTCGTCCCAGGACGGGGTGTCATAGAACGGCGGGACGATCATCACCGCGGCGGCGCCGGCGTCGGCGGCGTGCTTGCTCAGCTCGACGGTCTCGGCGGTGCTCAGTGCGCCGGTGCCTGCGACGACGGGGACCCGGCCCGCCGCGGCCTCGATGTACAGCTCCGTCGCCCGCTTGCGCTCGTCGGTGGACAGGGTCGTGAACTCACCGGTGCTGCCGCCGGGGACGAGTCCGTTGATGCCGCCGCCGATGATGTGCTCGGCCTGACGCTTGATGCCGTCGGGGTCGACGGCCGATCCGTCGGCGGTCAACGGGGTGACGACCGCGGCGAGGATTCCGCTGAACTGCGTGCTCATGAATTGTCTCCTTGTGTGTCAGGGGTGGTCGGAGTCGCCGATGATCGAGACGACTTCTTCTGCGCTGCTTCGGATGTGCCGGGTCACTTCGGCCCGGATGATGTCGGGGTCCCCCAGCTCGATGACGTCGACCAGCCGGGCGTGCATGGCGAGGTCGCGGTCGGGGTCGTACCGGGTGGCCTGGTCGACCGTCATGGCCATGCGGATCTGCGCCGCCACGAGAGGCCAGATCTTGATCAGCATCTCGTTGCCCGACGCCAGCCACAGCGTGCGGTGAAACTCGAGGTGCGTCAGGTCGGACGCCACCACGTCGCCGGAGGCGATCGCCGTCCGGTGGTCGTCGAGTGCCTGCCGCAGGGTGTCGAGTCCGCC
The DNA here is from genome assembly GCF_017068395.1 of Rhodococcus pseudokoreensis. Lineage (NCBI taxonomy): Bacteria > Bacillati > Actinomycetota > Actinomycetes > Mycobacteriales > Nocardiaceae > Rhodococcus > Rhodococcus pseudokoreensis. The sequence goes on from NZ_CP070619.1 coordinate 4,471,045, forward strand.
GCGGGTGGGGTCGGCGGCCAGCCGCTGCGCCGCCGTGGTTTCCAGCGAGACACGGACCTCGGCGAGATCGAGCAGCGCGGCGGGGCTGGTCTGCGCTACCCGAATCCCCTTGTACGGCTCCTGGATCAGGGTTCCCTCGTGAATCAGCACGTGTACTGCTTCCCGCAGGGTGGGCCTGCTGACGCCGAGGACGGCGGCGAGTTCGACTTCCTTGATCCGCTGTCCGGGTTGCAGTTCCCCCGTGAGGAGGGCCCGGCGGATCGAGTCGGCCACTTCTTCCCGGCGCGTGCCGCTGCTGATCGGCTGCAGACCGCGAACGACGCCGGTAGCCGGTTGTGCGATCGTCATGGCGTGAGGTTTCTTTCTCGGAAGGCGCCTGCCGAGTCGGCCGATCAGGCGCGGCGCAGGGCGCGGCGAGTCAGGAAGCGGTTGGGCGAAATGGAGGTCGCGATCTCCGGAACACGGTGATTGACAATGGTTTCGGTGATGATCTCGGCGGTGCCCGGCGCCAGGGTCAGGCCCAGCATGCCGTGCCCGGACGCGATGTAGGCGTTGTCGAGGCTGCCGAACTTGCCGACGATAGGCAGGCCGTCCGGGGTCATCGGACGCAGTCCAGCCCACGGCGCCGCCGCTCCGGGCGGGTTGTCCCAGCCGTCGAAGTTCTCGGCGGCCGCGCGCTGGATGGCGGCGACCCGGGTCTGGTTCACGCTCTCCTCGAAGCCGCCGAACTCCATGGTTCCGGCGAGCCGGATCATGCCGTCGAGCGGGGTGACCGCCACACGGGCGTCCTCGAGCGTCAGGGAGGTGTTCAGCTTGATCGGCGCCGGACTGTAGTCGACGCTGTAGCCCTTGCCCGGACGGATCGGCATCGGGGCGCCGAGTTCCTTCGACAGCGGACCACTCCACACGCCTGCCGCCAGCAGCAGCGCGTCGCCGTCGATCTGCTCGCCGGTGTCGGTGACCACGCCGGTCACGGTGGAGCCCTTGCGCAGGAACCGTCCTACCTTGGTGTTCTCCCGGATCTGCACCCCGAGTTCCTCGCAGCGCTTGACCAGCGCACGGGTGAGGGAGTCGGGTTCGAGCTGGCGGTCGTCGGCGAAGAACAGGCCGTGCTTGATCCGCTCGTTCAGTGCCGGCTCGGTTTCCTGGACACCGTCGCTGTCGAGGTGGGTCGGGTGCATGCCGAAGCCCTCGAAGATCGGCAGGGATCCGCAGTGCTCCTCGTAGCGCTCCCGGGTCTCGAACGCCAGCAGCACACCGGCCTTGTGCATCTCGAATTCGATGCCGTCCTTGGTGTACTCGTCGAGCAGGTCGTTCGCGTCGGACGCCAGCCGCAGGTGGGTCTCCAGGCCGAAACGGAAGTCGCGGGCGTTACAGTGCCGCGCCATCGTCAGCATGAACTTGATGAAATCCGGTGCCATGGAAGGCTTCACGTAGAGTGGGCTGTCGGGCTTGAGCATCCACCGCAGTCCCTGCAGGATCACGCCGGGCGCCGGGACCGGCCCGCTCTCGGCCAGCGCGATCTTCGCGGCATTCCCGTGGGTAGCGGCCGACCCCGCGGTCCGCGCTTCCAGTACGACGACCTCGCAGCCGGCCTTGGCCAGACGGTACGCACTCGCCAAGGCGACGACACCACCTCCGACAACAACGATTCGCATGATGTCCTCAGCCTCCTGACAGCGCCGACCGGCGCTTCGATGCAACCGGTGGGTCGCGAAAAATGTGAGATGCAGTTTGTCAGACAATCTGCGCTTGTGATGGGCAACACTAAGCACTGCCTCGACCTGCTGTCAACGGCTGGGGGAAATTGACGTCCTGCCCGTGATCGAACGGGGCGTCCCTACGCCCATGCGAGCCCCAGGTCAGGGATTGTCAGGCAATATGCATAATGGGTTTCAAGGAAGTCCTCACTCGACAAGGCGGATCATGGCGAAGTCACAGGCCACGGCCGACGGCACGGCGGCAATCGCACCGAGCAGTGCCTCGGCGCTGCTGCCTGTCGCCTCGACCACCCGCCGCGACGGCGTCATCGCCGAGATCAAGCGCGCGATCGTGCTCGGCGCCCTGCAGCCCGGCGAGAAGCTCACCGAGGCCCAGCTGTCTTCTTCGCTCAGCGTGAGCAGGCCCACCGTCCGCGAAGCCCTCAACCAGCTGGCCCAGGAAGGGCTGCTCGTGCAGGAGCCGTACCGCGGCCTGCGGGTGGCGTCGCTCGACGCGAAGGCCCTCCTCGACATCGCCGAGGCGCGTGTCGCGATCGACATGCAGGCGATGACCGCGATCCTCGCCGACGGCTCCGGTCGCCGTCTCGAGATTGTGATGGACAGCTGGCGCGAGTACGCGCGGCTCGCCTTCGACCCCGACCCTCTCGTCCAGCACGACGCCCACCTGCGATTCCACCGCAGCATCTGGGCGGCGTCGGAGAACTACCTGCTGCTGAAGCTGTGGCCGGTCACCGAGGCTCACATCACGATCGCGCTCGCGCAGGACCAGTTCACCCGGTCGGATCCCCAACGTGCCTTCGAGGTTCACGAGCGGCTCGTCGACGCGATTCGCACGCGTAACCTCGACAAGATCCGGGCGGCTTTCGTCGCGCACACCATCGACAGCGCCGAAGAACTCGTCGCGTTGATGGCGGCCGCCGAGGCCTCGGACTGAGCTTCGGGGCCCCTCGGACGGCGGCGGCCGCCGACATAACCCGAAATTTACACGCCGCTGCCTGACGCGCACCGGCGCAGGCCCGACCGGACAATCCCCAGCTCAGCTGCCTGCGGGGTCCTCTACGCACCGCGGTTGTGTTTCGTCCGGGTGACGCCGATCGGCCGAAATCTCGAATTCCTACGCCGACCTCTTGCGCTCCGTCTGATTGTTTGACAATCTTACGTAGGAGGAAATGCGGCGTGGATCACACTTTCGCCGACTTCCACACCAGCCGAGCGATGGAGACACACGCGCTTCACTCGAATCGCCCCACCGAACTCGGAATTCGGACCCAGTGCCGCCGCACCCCACGGCGCCTGCACCCTGCACACGAAGAGGGCAGTCATGCAAAAAAGCACCAAGAGAGTTCTCGGCGTCGCCGGCATCTGCGTCGTCGCCGCGGCATCCGGCTACGTCGGCGCCGGCCTGAGCAGCGGATCGGAGTCCGGCGGCGTCGGGGGTCCGCAGGGTTCGTTCGTCGATGACATCAAGGACCGGGGGGAACTCCGGGTAGGTGTGGCAATCGCCGCGCCGATGACCGTCCAGGGCGCCGACGGAACACTCGGGGGACCGAACCTCATTCCACTGCAGGCCCTGGCCGATCAACTCGGCGTGGAGCTGAAGCCGGTGGCCGCCGAATGGAAGAACATCGTCGCGGGACTGCAGGCCGATCGCTACGACTTCGCCGCCAACCTCGACTACACCGTCGAACGGTCGCTGGCCATTCAGTTCACCGACCCGGTCTACGAGTACCAGGCGGTGTACGTGGTGAAGGCCGACTCGCCGCACACCACCGCCGAACAGATCAGGACGGACGGGGGTGCCGTCGCGACCGCGCAGGGCTCCGCACCTGAAAAGGCGCTTCAGGAAACAGGATTGACCGTCATGCCGGTGGATAACTATTCCAATGCGCTGTCCGCCCTCCAGGCAGGCCGGGTGATCGCGGAGTTCGCCGATCTGCCGACCGCCGAGGCCCAGACCCTGGCCGATCCCGGCCTGAAGATCGTCGTGCCCGATCCGCCGATCTACTCCGCGTCGGCCGCATACGGAATTCCCGCCGACACCGACGCGCGGTCGCTGCAGATCATCAACATCGCCATCGAGCGTGCCCGCGAGAGCGGAGAACTCGCCCGCGCCTACGCCGGCGTCGACTACCACGAGATCGACGATCTCGGCGACCTGGTCAAGAAATAGGGACGGCAGCCATGAACTACGAATTCGATTGGAACGTAGTCTTCGACGCGTTTCCCCTGATGCTCGAGGGCCTGGTCGTCACGCTCGAACTCACGGTCATCACCATCGCGATCAGCATGGTCCTCGCCGTGCCCGTCGCGGTCGCGCGGATGTCGGAGATCGAACTGGTCCGCTGGGGTGCGCAGGCCTACATCGAGGTGTTCCGGTGCACCCCGATGCTCGTCCAGCTCTTCTGGATCTTCTACGCACTCCCCGCCCTCACCGGCCTGACGATCTCCGGATTCACCTCGGCGGTCATCGCCCTGTCGGCGAACCTGACCGCGTTCATGGCCGAGGCCTACCGAAGCGGATTCCAGGCGGTGCCCGCAGAGCAGGTCGAAGCGGGCAAGATGCTGCGCCTGACGCGACTGCAGCAGCTGCGCTACATCATTGTTCCCCAGGCGATTCGGCAGCAGACGCCGGTCATCCTGTCGCTGAACATCTCGATCTTCAAGGATTCGGCCCTGGTGTCGACGATCGCGGTCGCCGACCTGATGTTCGTCGCCAACACGATCTCGTCCGAGACGTACCGTTCGCTGGAAGTCTTCACCCTCGCCGCGGTGATCTACTTCGCGGTCGCGTTCCCGGTCTCCCTCGCCACCAGCAATCTCGAACGACGCATGCAGCAGAACTCGGCACGCGGCGCAGCCGGCAGCCAGAGCTTCCTCAGCCGCATGATTCCCGGGCGACGAGTGGCGACGTCATGACGACCGACCACCGCACCCCAACCGATCGCACAAACCGAACCGGAGGCCGGCGATGAAAACCCTCGAATCCACCGCACCGTTCCAGACCGACATCGGCGGCGTCCTCGTCTCCGCCCGCGGACTACAGAAGAGTTTCCACGGCCGCACCATCATGCGGAACGTCGACTTCGACATGCACGCCGGCGACATCACCGTCATCATCGGCAAGAGCGGATCCGGCAAGAGCACCATGCTGCGCGCGCTCGCCGGTCTCACCGAACCCGACGAGGGAACGATCGACTTCGACGGCGTCCGCGTCTTCGAGGACCAGCAGCGCACCGAAGCGTGGGCGGACAAGAGCTTTCACGTCGGCATGGTGTTCCAGACGTACACCCTCTGGCCGCACATGAACGTCCTCGACAACCTCACCCTCGCGCCCCGCAAACGGCTCGGCATGTCCGGCTCGGAGGCACGGGACCGCGCCGAGGCCGCGCTTGCGGAGGTCGGGATGAAGCAGCACATCCTCAGCCGGTGCACCCAGCTGTCCGGCGGTGAACGCCAGCGCGTCGCCATCGCCCGCGCGCTGATGATGAAGCCGCGACTGCTGCTGTGCGACGAGATCACGTCGGCGCTCGACCCGCCGGTGGCCGCCGAGGTCCTCGAGGTGCTGCGGCGACTGAAGGCCGAGGAAGGCATCGCCATCGCTCTGGTCACCCACGACATGGCCTTCGCGTCGAAGGCGGCCGACCGCCTGGTGTTCTTCCAGGACGGCGAGATCGCCGTGAACACCACGCCGGAACTCGCGTTCACCAGGTCCGACAACGAAGAGCTGAACAAGTTCATCGACGCCGTCCGGTTCTGACCGCACCACCCACCGACACTCCGACCGAACGGGAGCAGCTATCCCATGAGCCCGACCCAGACCACTCGTAGATTCGACGATCAGGTCGTGATCGTCACCGGCGCCGGCGGCGGCATCGGGGCCGCAATCAGTGCCCGGTTCGCGGAGGAGGGCGCCCGCGTCCTCGTGTGCGACGCCGACGACGCCGCCGCGAAGGCCGTCGTCGACGACCTCGCCGGGCGGGGTCTGCTCGCCGAGGCCCGGGTCTTCGACGTCACCGATCCCGAGGCGTGTGCGGCACTCGCCGCGGACGTCGCCGAGAGCCACGGCCGGATCGACGTCCTGGCGAACAACGCGGGCATCAACCGGCGCGGCGACCTCCTGTCGCTGACCGAGGACGACTGGTCCGCCACGTTCGCCGTGAACGTCGACGCCCTGTTCCACCTGTGCCGCGCGGTGCTCCCGACCATGATCGACGCCGGCAAGGGTGCCATCGTCAACACCGCGTCCCAGTGGGGCCTGTATCCCGCCCCGGGGCACGTCGCCTACAACGTCTCCAAGGCCGCGGTGGTCTCCTTCACCCAGAACCTCGCCCGCGACTACGCCCCGCACAACATCCGGGTCAACGCCGTGTGCCCCGGCGAGATTCGCACCCCGATGCTCGAGGCCGGCCTGGCCCGCAAGGGCCTGACCGTCGCCGACCTCGACGCGAAGGTCCCGTTCGGGAGGATCGGGCGGCCCGAGGAGGTCGCCGCGCTCGTGGCGTTCCTCGCGTCGGACGAGGCCCCGTTCGTCTGCGGTGCGGCCGTGGAAATCACCGGCGCGCAGGCTGTCTCGTGAGCGCCCCCGCGACAGGTCCGCTCGCCGGAAAGGCTGTCCTGGTGACCGGTGCGTCCCGGGGTATCGGCGCGGCCACCGCCCGGGTGATCCATCGGGACGGCGGCACCGTCGTCGTGCACTACGGGTCGAATGAGCGCGCGGCGAAGAACCTTGCCGAGGAACTCGGCGGCAAGCGGGTTCACCTCGTGCAGGGAGACCTCACCGACCCGGCCGCCACCCGCGACGTGTGGGAGGAGGCGGTGCGTGTGTGCGGGCGGATCGACGTGCTGGTCAACAACGCAGGCGCCTGGATCGCGTCCCCGATCGACGACGAGTCCGAGTGGCACGAGGGGTGGACTCGTAACCTCGCATTGAATCTCACCGCACCCGCCGATCTGACCCGATACGCGATCGCGCATTTCCGCGAACACGGCGGCGGCGCCGTGGTCACCGTCGCCAGCCGCTCCTCCCACCGCGGTGACGACGCCGACCACCTGGCGTACGGCGCCGCGAAGGGCGCGGTCCTGGCGCTCACCCGAGGTGTCGCCCGCGGCTTCGCCAGCGACAACATCCTCGCGTACGCGGTGGCACCGGGATGGGTGGCCACCGATCTCGCCGACGACGCGGTGGCCGGCGGCGCCGCGGCCGCGCTACCCCTCGGCGAGGTCACACCGCCCGAGGACGTGGCCGAGACGATCGCGTTCCTCGCGTCGGGTCGTGCCCGTCACGCGACCGGGGCCACCGTCGACATCACGGGTGCCGACTACGTTCGCTGACGCTCCGGGGCGGGTTCAGAGCGGTGCGATGATCGGCGCCTCGGGTGCCTCCGTGACGCTCGTGTGCCCGGTCTCGAGGTACTCGGTGACGGCCTGGTCGACGACGGCGTTGCCGCCCTGGATCCCGGCGCCGTGATCCCCGCCCCCGACGGTGACGAGGTTCGCCCCCATGTCGTGGGCGAGCCGAACTCCGCCCTGATACGGGGTCTGCGGGTCGCGCAGCCCCTGCAGGACGAGCGGCGCCGTCGCCAGCCCCCGGTTGCTCAAAGCGGGCGGTGCGACGACGGGCGGCGCACCGGCGCAGAACGTTCCGGAGCTGTAGCCGTACCCGATGAGGTCGAAGAGGTCGCCGGTGACGAACGTCGAGAACAGCCAGCCGGGGATGCGGTCCGGCCGCGCCGCGACGGCGTTCTCGTTGCACAGCACGAGCGTCTGCATCGTCTGGGACTGGAGCAGTCGCGCGTACTCCTGCTCCGTCAGGTCGTTCAGCCCGGCACCCTCGGGGATCGCGCCGGGGCCGTCGCGGACCATCCGGGCCAGGAGGGGCCAGTTGTTCCGGGCGGGAAGCAGTTGCCGTGTCATCACGTAGATGCTGGACGCCGTCTGGGTGTGCGACGGATTTGCGATGCCACGGATGAAGGCCTCGAATTGGACCCGGGCCGGTCCGGTCAGATCGACCCCGCCGCGGTAGGCGTCGGCGAGCGATTCCAGGCCGGGCGGTACGTCACCGACCTGGGCGGGCGGCGGCGCGATCGTCGGGTTGCCGCCGGCCTCCTCGACGATCCGGTCCGACCACCGCTGGTAGACCTTCAGCGGGGTGTCGCCGAGCCCGTACGTGTCGTCGTGGGCGGCGACCCAGTCCATGAGGTCGTAGAAGCGTTCCTTGTAGCCGTCGTTCTGCTGCCACAGCACGTCGTTCCACAGCCACTTCTGGTCGACCGCGGAGTCGAGGACCATCCGGCCGGTGTGCTGCGGGAACAGCGTCGCGTAGGTGGATCCGAGGATGGTGCCGTAGGACAGGCCGTAGATGTCGATGACGTCCTCGCCGAGCGCGGCCCGGACCTGCTCCCAGTCCCGCGCGGTGTTCTCGGTCGTCAGGTGCGCCGTGGTGCCCGGCGCGGCGGACTGGCACGCGGCACGCGTTGCGGCGCCGCCGAAGCCGAGGCCCATCGCCGTCGTCTGCTCGGGGGACAGGGCGCAGTCGACGGCGCCGGCATAGGGGAGCCCGCGCGGTTGCACACCGATCACGTCCCATTGTGCGCGGACCGCGTCGGGCAGCACGTCGACGAACATGCTGTTCGAGCCGATCGCGTCGCCGCCCGGCCCACCGGGATTGGTGAACAGCACGCCTCGCCGCGCCGCGGGATCCTCGGCGCGGTGGCGGGTGACGAGGACGTCGATCGTGCCGGCGGCCGGATCCGCATAGTTGCGGGGCACAGCGACCGACCCGCACTGCTCGGACGCCGGATCGAGTTCGTACTCGGCCGGGCAGGGCCCCCAGTCGAGTTCGTCGCCCGGCGCCGGTTGCGCGGCGGCGAGCGGTGTGGCCCCCGCCGCGCACACGACGCTGATACCGACGGCCAGTGCCACTCGTTCGAAGATCCCCCGCATACTCCCACTGCCCCCTCGTAGTCTCGCGATCGTTCCGCGGCCAGTCTCTCAGATCGCGTCCACCGCAGCGGCATTTGCGACCGCGTCCGTGCGTCAGCCGGCGCCGAGACCGACCACGGCGACCATCAGGGGCAGCAGGACGATGATCAGAATCCCGCCGATGATGTCGAACGTGATGCCGCTTCGGATCATCGTGGTGATCCGTACCGCGCCGGAGCCGTAGACCACGGCGTTCTGCGGCGTCGACACCGGCAGCATGAAGCCGAACGACGCGGCGAACGTCGCCGCGAGGGCCGGGACGAACGGGTTGACCCCGGCCGCGATCGCCACCGGAATCACAATCGGCACCACGACCGCGGCGGACGCCGTGTTGCTCGTCGTCTCCGACACGGCGATGGCCAGGACCACGGCGAAGATCGTGATGGGGACGACGCTCGAAAGTCCCAGCGAGTCGGCGACGGAGGTGCCGATCGTTTCGGCGAGACCGGTGTCGGCGAGTAGCGACCCGAAAATGATGCCGGTGCCGAACAGGACGATCGTGCCCCAGTCGATCTTCGCCGCGTCCCGCCAGCGCAGGGTGAACTCGCGTTGTTCCCAATCGGTCGGCAGCAGGAAGAGCAGCGCCGCCCCGAACACCGCCACCATGCCTTCGTCGAGTCGGTCAGAGATCGTGATGTACAGATCGGAGTCGTTGCCGGCGATCACCGCGACGACGCCGGGCAGGATCCACAGCGTCACCGTGACCCCGAACGCGATGAGCGTGTTCTTCTCGGCCCGGGACAGGGGGCCCATGTCGGCGCGCTGCTCCGCCAGGTACTCGGAGACGCCTTCGATGCGCCGGATCTCGGGTTTGTTGAGGCGCAGCAGGATGAAGGCGAGCGCAATGAACATCACCAGGCAGATCGGGACGGCCATGACCATCCACTGCCCGAACGTGATCCGCTCCCCGGTGGCCTCCTCGATGAGCCCGCGTCCGATGAGGTTCGGGGGGCTCCCGACCGGCGTCAGCAGGCCGCCCACGCTGGCGCCGTATGCGAGCATCAGCATGATCGCGGAGCCGACGCGAAGCCGCAACGGGTCGAAGTCCGGTGCGACCACACCGCGGTGCTGCATCAGCTTGGCGATGACGCCGAGGATGCCCAGGGCCGTGGGCAGCAGCATGGCCACCGTCGCGGTGTTGGACACGAACGCCGAGAGCCCGCACGTGATGGCGCCGAACGCGACGATCACTCCGGTGGTGGACTGGCCCACCCGCGGCAGCGTCAGGATCCGGAACGCGAACCGCCGCGCCACGCCGTGCTCGAGCATCGCCTGGGCGAGGATGAACGCGCCGATGAACGTGAAGATCGTCGACGACCCGAACGCCGAGAGCACCTCGTCGGCGGGCGCCACCCCCAGAAACACCACGACGGCGACACCGAGCAGGCCGCCGATCGGGATCGGCACCGCCTCGGACACCCACAGCACGATGACGCCGATCAGGACGCCCGCCAGCGTCTGCTGGTTCGGCGGAATGTCGAGGGGAAGCGCGAGGAATCCGATGGTGAGCAGCGGCGCGAGAAAGAGCCCGATCGTGCGGCGGCCCTTCTCGAATCGCTCCTCAGCGGGCGAAAGTTGCTGTTCGCCGAGGCTGCGGTACGTCGAGTGTCCGAGCAACGCCTTGTCGACGTCGGTTCGGTCGCCCTGGTTGTCGGTGGTCATGGCGCCTCCCGCGGCGACGAGGATCGGTACGGAAGTAGTACCCGCCGGGAAGGGCGTTATGCGCTGCGCTGCGCGTGTCAGCGTGACGACGTGCTCACGCCACGGTTGTGGCGCGCATCGGACCGGGTCGGTTTACGGAAGGATGGACGTCATGACCGAGTTGGTACTGGTCACCGGCGGCAGCGGCTACGTCGCGGGCTGGTGCATCGTCGAGTTGCTGCAGCGGGGATACGACGTGCGGACGACCGTCCGCAGCGCGAGCAGGGCAAATGACGTGCGGGCGGCGGTGTCCGGCGTGGTCGACGTCGACCCGGGTCGCCTGACGTTCGCCGTCGCGGATCTGACCGCAGACGACGGCTGGGACGAGGCTGTGGAGGGAGTCGACTACGTGCTGCACGTGGCCTCCCCGCTCGGAATCTCGGCTTCCGGCGGCGAAGAGATGCTGATCGCCTCGGCGCGCGGCGGTGCACTCCGGGTCCTGCGCGCCGCCACCTCGGCGAACGTACGGCGAGTGGTGATGACGTCCGCCGCAAACGCGGCGAGCCCCTCCTCGTATGCAACCGAAGGCGTCACGGACGAAGAGTTGTGGACCGACCCCGACGATCCCACGCTGATTCCGTACCGCCGATCGAAGACACTCGCCGAGCGAGCAGCCTGGGACTTCGTGCGCGAGCAGGGCGGCGTCACCGAGTTGACGACGGTGTTGCCGGGCGCCGTGTTCGGCCCGGTGCTGACCACCGCCAACCTCGGATCCGTCGGGATCGTCCAGCGGATGATCTCCGGCCGCATGCGCGGAGTTCCACGCATCGGATTGGAGATCGTCGACGTCCGGGATCTGGCCGACATCCACATCCTCGCGATGACGTCGCCGGCGGCGGCGGGCGAACGGTTTCTGGCGACCGGAGACTTCCGGTGGATGCGGGAAATGGCCGAAGTCCTGCATTCCGGCCTCGGCGATCCAGGCCGGAAAGTGCGCACGCGCCAACTCCCCGACTTCGTCGTTCGCCTCGCCGCCCGCTACCTCGATCCCTCGCTCCGGGAGATCACACCGGCGCTGGGGCGGCGGAATCGGCACAGCATCGAGAAGGCGAAGCGGGTGCTCGGCTGGGAGCCTCGCTCGCCCGAACAGGCGGTACTGGACTGCGCACGGGACCTTCTGGAAAAGGGCGTGGCAGGGCAGGTTCCATAAATCCTCTGGTCCCTCTCCTCCCCGCAAATCTGGCTCTGGGCTGGTGCTGTTTCCGAGTCGTAAGGTGAGGTGACTCACCAAATAAGTGACGTGGGTCACACATGCTCGGTGCCCGCCCTGCACCACCGTCCGGCTACGGACGGACGCAGACAGCCGGCGCGCTCGGTCAACGCCCTCTGGAGGAAATGTGGACAGTACCGTTCCCGAACACACCGACAGTTCCGGTCTCGGAAAAGGCCTGAAACGCCGGCACATGAACCTGATCGCGCTCGGTGGCGTGATCGGTGCCGGCCTGTTCGTGGGCAGCGGCGTCGTCATCGGCGGCGCGGGACCCGCCGCGATCATCTCCTTCCTCCTCGCGGGCATCATCACGCTGTTGATCATGCGGATGCTGGCGGAGATGGCGGTGGCGCGGCCGGTGGTCGGATCGTTCTACGTGTACGCCCGCCAGGCGCTGGGGCGCCGGGCCGGGTTCGCGACGGGGTGGATGTACTGGTATTTCTTCGTCATCGTCGTTGCGGTCGAGGCCATCGCCGGCGGCCGGATCCTGCAACTGTGGATACCGATGGTGCCGCTGTGGATGCTGAGCCTGGGGCTGATGCTGCTGCTGACGGCCACCAACATGGTGTCCGCCCGCTCCTACGGCGAGTTCGAATACTGGTTCTCCTCGATCAAGGTGGTCGCGATCGTCCTGTTCCTCGGGATGGGCGCCCTCTGGATCACCGGGCTGTGGCCCGATTCGACGCCGGGGCTCGGCAACCTCGTCAGTCACGGCGGATTCACCCCGCTGGGCTGGGGTGCGGTGCTCGCCGCGGTCGTCCCCTGCGTCGCCTTCTACACCGGGGCCGAGATCGTGACGATCGCCGCCGCCGAGTCGGAGGAACCGAAACGTGCTGTCGCCCGAGCCATGCGGTCGATCGTGGTGCGGATCGTGACGTTCTACGTCGGGTCGATTCTCGTGGTCGTCACGATCCAGCCGTGGGACACCGAGAGCGTCGGCGTCAGTCCGTACGCGTCGGTGCTCGAGGTGCTCGGAATTCCCGGCGTCGCCACGATCATGAACTTCATCGTCCTCACCGCGGTACTCTCCTGCCTGAACTCCGCGCTGTACACCACGTCACGAATGTTGTTCGCGCTCACCCGGAACGGCGATGCGCCCAAGTTCTTCACCAAGCTCTCCCGCAACGGGGTGCCCCGTCGCGCGATTCTGCTCGGCACGACCATCGGCTACATCTCCGTCGCCTGCACGTACGTGTGGGGCGACGTCGTGTTCAACTTCCTCGTCAACTCCTACGGCGCCGTCGCGCTGTTCGTCTACCTGCTGATCGCCGTCTCCCAGGTGGTGCTCCGCCGGCGGCTCGAGCACGAAGATCCCGCGGCACTGCAACTCCGGATGTGGTTGTTCCCCTGGCTGAGTTACGCCACCATCGCGCTGATGGCCACGGTCATCCTCGCGATGGCCTTCCTCCCGAGCACCCGCTCGCAGTTCCTCATGAGCGGTCTGACGTTGATCGCCATCCTGATCAGCTACGAGGTGCGCAGGTGGCTCGGCAAGGCAGGCGTCGACGACGAATCACTCTCCTCCGCTCCCCCGGTCGGTTCGGCGGACGAGTCCGTCTCGCAGGCCGAGAAGCGCATCGAGTCGGTGGAGACGCTCGGCGGCTCGGACATCGAACTGGCCGCGGCGGCGCAACAGGAGCCGAATTCCCATCGCCACCACCGGAGGCAGTCGTGAACACCGATGTGTTGACCTGATCGAACGCGCAACAGCCGATGACGAGATCATGCAGACGAACCCCGGCCGGCCCGCTCCTGCGGTGCCGGACGGCGCTCGTCGCGGCAGCGTTCCTGTGTGGGGCGTGCGCGGCCCCTTCGGCGCTGCCCCCGCCCCCCGCCGGCGACTATTCGCAATACTCGCTCCCGGACGGTGCCGAGATCCTGCCGCGCACGGCTGTCGTTCCGCCGCCCCCACCGGATCCCTCCTCCTGCGGCGCACTGTCGAGTCTGCGACCCGACCCCGGTCTGCGGCCGGACACTGCGCCGCCGGGGTCGGCGCTGGCCGCGATCGTCGCGCGGGGACGGCTGATCGTCGGAACCGACCAGAACACGAACCTGTTCAGCTTCCGGGACCCGTCGACCGGCACGCTGTCGGGATTCGACGTCGACCTGGCGCGGGAGATCGCCCGCGACCTCTTCGGAGACCCGGACAAGGTGGAATTCCGTCTGCTCACGTCGGCCGGCCGCTTCGATGCACTGGAGAGAAACGACGTGGACCTGGTGGTTCACGCCACCTCCATCACGTGCGAGCGCGCCACCCGGGTCGGATTCTCGTCCGTGTACTTCGAGGCGTTCCAGCGCCTGCTCGTGCCGGAGGGATCCGGCATCACCTCTCCCGCGGACCTGGCCGGCAAACGGGTGTGCACCTTCATCGACACCACGTCGCTCGCCACGATCCAGCGGGTGTCGCCAGACGCCACGGTCGTCGCGGTCCCCGACTGGGACGATTGCCTGACCACGCTGCAAGTCGGCCAAGCCGACGCGGCGACCACCGACAACTCCATCCTCGCCGGCCTCGCCGCGCAGGATCCGAACCTCGAAATCGTCGGCCCGAATCTGGAACTGGAGCCGTACGGCGTCGTCGCGAACAAGAACAACGACGCTCTGGTCCGCTTCGTGAACGGAACCCTGGAACGGATGCGCGACGACGGGACGTGGAATCGCCTGTACGACCGGTGGCTGAGCCTGCTGGGGCCGACGGCGGGTCCACCGGCGCCGAGTTACCGGGACTGACGGGTCGCGGGCCGGTCCCGCAGAACAGGACAGGCCCGCACTCGGCGGTCAGCCCAGCAGGTCGGGGATCTTCGCGGCGCTCTCCAGGAGGTGCGTGTGGGGCTCCGGGCGCAGCGTCGCGGCGTCGTGGGCGCCGGTCAGCACACCGACCACGTACCGCGCGCCGGCGTTGGTGCCTGCGCGCAGATCGTTGGGGGTGTCGCCGCCGACCAGGACCTCGTCGACACTCTGCACGCCGGCGAGTTCCATCGCACGGAAGATGAGATACGGCGACGGCCTGCTCGTCCGCACCTGGTCGCTGGTGATCACGCCGTCGATGTCCCGCCCGATCTCCCAGCCGACCTGCTCGAGCAGCGGCCGCGCGATCTCGCGTGAGTATCCGGTCTGGAGAACGATCTTGATGCCGCGCTGCCGGAGGGTGCCGAAGGCATCGTGGACTCCCGGCAGTGCGGTCGGCGGTGTCTTCCGGTACGCCGCGAGAAGCATTGCGGTGAACTCGGATTCGACGGAGTCGAGAACGGCCGTGTCGGCGTGTGCGCCGCTCTCACGCAGCAGTCCCTCGATGGCCTGTCGCTTGCCCGTGCCCTTCCACCGGTCGAAACGGTCGTCCGGGATCGGTCCGCCGAGGTAGTTTTCGACGGTGTCGCGCAACGCCACGTACACGGCGCCGCCCTCGTCGACGCTCGTGCCTGCAATGTCCAGAGTAACCAGCGAAACCCGGGGTTCGGTCATGGGTGTGACTCCTTCACAGTCGAGCCACTGACAGGCGCGCTGTCAGTGGGCGATCATCGACAGCACGTCGGCGATGACGTCGCTGTTGGTTCCATGCGTCAGATCGAGCGTCCGGCAACGGTCGTAGTACGGGCTCAAATCCAGCCCGACGCCGAGGCCGTACACCTCGACCGCGCGTTCGTCCTCGTGCCGTTCGACCACGACCTGGAGGTGGTGGTCCAGGTAGAACTCGTCGTTGGCCAGCGCGGTGGCACCGTCCAGTGGGCTGCCGTCCGAGATCACGAACAGCAGCCTCCTGCCCGGGCCGCGGTCGCGCATCCGTGAGCACGCCCAGTCGACGGCCTCGCCGTCGACGCCCTCTTTGAACAGGTCGTCCTTCAGCAGTCCCGCGATGGCGGGACGCGCTCGGCGCCAGGTGGTCTCGGCGTCCTTGAACACCAGCTGCCGGACCTCATTGAGACGTCCCGGATCGTCCGGACGACCGGACCGGAGCCAGTCCCTGCGGGCCCGGCCGCCGTTCCACGCGGCGGTGGTGAAACCGAGGATCTCGCACCGGGCGTCGGCCAGCTCCAGCGCCCGCGCGAACACGTCGACCAGGACGGCGACCGGTTCGCTGAACTTCTTCATCGAACCGGAACAGTCGATGAGGAACGTCACCGTGGTGTCGTTCCGCGGTTCGGTGCGTTCGGCGCGGAAGAGTCTGCGTTCGGTCGGCGAGGTGACGAGCTGCGCGAGCCGGCGACCGTCGATGTAGCCCTCGTCCCGGCCGCCCTCCCAGCCGTCGCGGGCGGGCTCGGACAGCAGGGTCTTCAGCTGCCGTCCGAGCTTACGGACGTTGAGACGATTGTTCTCGATGCCGCGGTCGAGGCGCAGGCGGAAGTCGCGGAGCAGTTCGGGCCGGACGAGGGACGTGATCTGCCGGGTCTCGTCGTAGGCGCGGGTGAACACGCGGTACCCGTCGCCGCCGTCACCCAGCGCGCGGCTGTGCCCCGAGACGGCCGTCGCGAACGAGTCGTTCTCGTCCGGCTCGAAGTCGAAGAGCAGGGAGAAGGTCGCGGCCCGGTCGTCGCGCGTAGGGTCGCCCGACTCGTCCGCGTCCGCGGCCTGCTCCAGTCGTCGGCCGATCACGTCGGCGATCGCCAGTGCGGGCACCGCGAAATCCGATTGCGAGTGCCGGGATCGGCGCAGCAGCGGTAGCTGGTCACCGAGAACGGACGCCAGGCCGAACCGGGTCGATTCGATCAGATCCTGCGTGGACTCGGGTATCGGCTCGGCGGTGATCCGTGCCCGGCACGTCTGTACCACCGTGAACAGCAGCATGCCGTGCACGGTCTCCGTCAGCCCGGACGCCACGAACTCCTGCGACCACCGCGAGAATCGGTGGGCCAGATTCGCGCGCACCCCATCCCATGCGCCGTCGGCCAGCGATTCGACGCGGAACTGTTCCAGGGTCTCGAAGATCAGCCGACTCGGCGTGTCCTCCGGGCACAGGCTCCGGTGCAGGGCGGGATCGGTGTGCAGCAGTCGCAACGCCATGCCGTCGCCCGCGCCGCGGAACGAGGCGACGTCGGCGCGGCCGAACGACGGATGCAGGTGCGGGGCGGGCATCGGCACCCGCCGATGTCCGCGATGGAGTTCCGTTCCGCGAAAATGCAATTCACCCTGGCCCGTCAGAGCGCGGATGCTGGTGGCGCAGAGTTCACGAACCTCCTGCCGACGACGGACCGACTCGGGGCACACGGGCAGTTCTGCCATGACCGCCCGCTCAGGCCGTGCTCGCCGCGAGCATCGCCGACCACTCGGGTTCCTCGTCGAAGCACCGCTGGAAGTACTCGGCGACGATCGGCCGCTCGGCCTCGTCGCACTTGTTGACGAACGACAACCGGAACGCCAGTGCCGGGTCGTGGAAGATCTCGATGTTCTCCGCCCAGGTGATGACCGTGCGCGGCGACATCAGCGTCGACAGGTCGCCGAGCCGGAAACCGTTGCGGGTCAGGTTCGCTACGGCCACCATCGACGCGATCAGCGACCGCCCCACGGACGGCACCCGCGCGGACACGATCTCGATCTCCTGTTCCGCGGGAAGATGATCGAGTGTCGCGACGATGTTCCAGCGGTCGATCTGCGCGTGATTGAGCCGCTGCGCACCGTGATACATCCCGTTGAGGTTCCCCAGGCCGACGGTGTTGGCGGTGGCGAACAACCGGAACGCCGGATGCGGAGTAAGCACCCGGTTCTGGTCGAGCAGGGTGAGTTTGCCGTCGCGCTCGAGGAGGCGCTGGATGACGAACATGACGTCGGGACGGCCGGCGTCGTACTCGTCGAGAATGAGGGCGACGGGACGCTGCAGGGCCCAGGGCAGGATGCCTTCCTGAAATTCGGTGACCTGCTTGCCGTCTCGCAGGACGACCGCGTCCCTGCCGATCAGGTCCAGCCGGCTGAGGTGGCCGTCGAGGTTGACTCGCACACACGGCCAGTTGAGCCGCGCCGCGACCTGCTCGATGTGCGTGGACTTGCCGGTGCCGTGCAGTCCTTGCACCATCACCCGGCGGTTGCGGTCGAACCCGGCGAGCAGTGCGGTGGTCACCGCGTGATCGAACCGGTAGGCGGGGTCGACGTCGGGGACGTGGTCGACCGGTTCGCGGAAGGCCCGGACCGTGAGGTCGGTGTCGAGTCCGAACAGCTCACGCGCGGAGAGCACGTGGCTGGGTGCCGCAGTGGTCATTTCGGGCATGCGCCCTCCTTCAGTTCATGTCTGCCGTTCCGTCGTCCAGGACCTCGTTCTCGATCTCACCGATGGCGTCGGCCGCCCGCCGCAACGCGGGAAGCAGCTTGAGCGCCTTGTCGGGGGTGAGTCGCATGACCGGGGCCTGGACTGCGATGCAGAGATTGGAATTACCTGTGGCACAGGGAACGAGCACCGCTGCGCACACGAGACCGGGCAGGAACTCCTCGTCGTCGATGGCGAAACCGTCGCGGCGGACCTGCTTGAGTTCGGTCTCGATGAGTTCGATGTCGGTGACCGTCTTGTTGGTGTACCGCTCGAGCGGCATGCGCCCGAGGAGTCGCCGGCGCTGGGCGGGGCTGAGCTGCGACAGAATCATCTTGCCGCTCGCCGAGCAGTGCGCGGGCACCCGCGACCCCGCATGGAGTGTAAACCGAAGGGGCTCGGAGGTTTCCACGCGGTCGAGGTACACAACCTCGCTGCCGGACAGGGTGGTGACGTTGCAGCTCTCGCCGAGTTCCGCGACGAGGTTGCGGAGGATGGCGTGCCGCGCGCCGTGGTGGGTGTCGTTGAGCAGCAGGTTCTCGGCGAAGCGGCGCAGGCGCACACCGGTGCCGTAGTGCCTGCCGTTGTTCTGCCGGGTGAGGAGTCCGGCGCCCTCGAGTTGCTGCAGCATGCGGTGCAGGGTCGGCTTGGCCATGCCCGTCTCCTCGACGAGCCCCTGCAGTGTGAACAGCTGATCCTTCGACGCGATCATCTCGAGCAGCGCGAACAGGCGGAGCGTCGGTGTGTCTCCGGGTAGCTCCGTCGTCGGGTGTCCGTTCGACTCGTCGATCCGGTGAATCTCACCCACGGTTCCTCCTAGGCAGAACGGCGACGCATTCGCATCGTGTATCGAAAAATCATACATCTGGTTCCGGTTTTAGGAACATTCATTGACGAAGCGTGTGACGTGGCCTACTGTCACTGCAGATCACAAAATCACGAACGAAACGTTCCGATTTTTGACATTCTCGGCCGGTTCCGGCGCGCCCCTGAAGGAGGATCACACATGACCAAGAAGAAGAACGGTGCCGATCGCACCGCTGTTTCCGGCGTACAGAAGATGACACCGTCGGAGGCGTTCGTCGAGACGATGGTCGCCAACGGCGTGACCGACATGTTCGGCATCATGGGATCGGCCTTCATGGACGCGATGGACATCTTCGCTCCCGCAGGCATCCGGCTCGTCCCCGTCGTGCACGAGCAGGGCGCCGGACACATGGCCGACGGATACGCCCGGGTCAGCGGACGTCACGGCATGGTCATCGGGCAGAACGGCCCGGGCATCAGCAACTGCGTCACGGCGATCGCCGCCGCGTTCTGGGCGCACAGCCCCGTCGTCATCGTCACCCCCGAGGCCGGCACCATGGGAACGGGCCTGGGCGGCTTCCAGGAGGCCAACCAGCTGCCGATGTTCCAGGAGTTCACGAAGTACCAGGGCCACGTCAACAACCCCAAGCGCATGGCCGAGTTCACCGGCCGCTGCTTCGACCGCGCGATGTCCGAGATGGGCCCGACGCAGCTCAACATTCCCCGCGACTTCTTCTACGGCGAAATCGAGACGGAGATCCCGCAGCCCACCCGCCTCGATCGCGGTCCCGGCGGGGAGAAGAGCCTGAACGAGGCGGCGGAACTGCTGGCGCAGGCCAAGTTCCCGGTCATCGTCTCCGGCGGTGGCGTGGTGATGGCCGACGGCGTCGACGAGTGCAAGGCTCTCGCCGAGCGTCTCGGTGCCCCCGTCGTCAACAGCTACCTGCACAACGACTCGTTCCCCGCCAGCCACCCGCTGTGGACCGGACCGCTCGGCTACCAGGGCTCGAAGGCCGCGATGAAGCTGATCAGCCAGGCCGACGTGGTGCTCGCCCTCGGCACCCGTCTCGGCCCCTTCGGCACCCTCCCGCAGCACGGCATGGACTACTGGCCGAAGAACGCCAAGATCATCCAGATCGACGCCGACCACAAGATGCTCGGCCTGGTCAAGAAGGTCTCTGTCGGCATCTGCGGCGACGCGAAGGCCGCGGCCGTCGCGCTCACCGAGCGGCTCGAGGGCAAGGCCCTCGCGTGTGATGCCAACCGTGAGGAGCGCGCCAAGAAGATCGATGCCGAGAAGGCGGCGTGGGAGAAGGAACTCGACGAGTGGACCCACGAGCGCGACCCGTTCAGCCTCGACATGATCGCCGAACAGGAAGGTGAGGACGGCAACTGGCTGCACCCGCGTCAGGTGCTGCGTGAGCTGGAGAAGGCGATGCCGGAGGACGTGATGGTCTCCACCGACATCGGCAACATCAACTCCGTCGCCAACAGCTACCTCCGCTTCGAGAAGCCGCGCAGCTTCCTCGCCCCGATGAGCTTCGGCAACTGCGGTTACGCACTGCCGACCGTCATCGGCGCGAAGGCCGCGGCACCGGAACGGCCCGCCATCGCGTACGCAGGCGACGGTGCCTGGGGCATGAGCCTCGGCGAGGTCATGACGGCCGTCCGGCACGACATCCCCGTCACGGCCGTCGTGTTCCACAACCGGCAGTGGGGCGCGGAGAAGAAGAACCAGGTCGACTTCTACAACCGCCGCTTCGTCGCCGGTGAACTCGAGAGCGAATCCTTCGCCGGAATCGCGCAGGCGATGGGTGCCGAGGGCATCGTCGTCGACAAGCTCGAAGAGGTCGGTCCCGCGCTGCAGCGCGCGGTCGCCGCACAGATGAACGAGGGCAAGACCACGGTCATCGAGATCATGTGCACCCGCGAACTCGGCGACCCCTTCCGCCGCGACGCGCTCGCCAAGCCCGTGCGCCTGCTCGACAAGTACAAGGACTACGTGTAAATCCAACTGCTGCCAGCACGTGGCCTCCGGCGATCACGCCGGAGGCCACGTCCCGTGCGTTCCTGGTACCGACGATTCGACGCCGTCTGGATCTGTCGCTTCGCCGCCGCGGCCCCCACACTTCTGACGGAGACAACGACGAACGGAAGCGGAGCAACAGGGTATGGCGGCAACGGTGTGGGATCTGTCGCTGCCCGCCCTCCTCTTCGCCCTCGGCATCGTGGTGGCCGGTGGCGTCGTCCGCGGCTTCGGGGGTTTCGGTGGTGCGATGGTGTGGGTCGCCGGACTCGTCGTCCTACTCCCGCCGACGTCCGTGATCCCCACCGTGTTCGTCCTCGAGGTCGTCGCCAGCGCCGCGATGCTGCCCCAGGTGTGGCGGCAGGTGCACTGGAAGTCGTTGCGCTGGTTGTTCGCAGGCACCATGATCGGAATGCCGCTAGGCATGTGGGCGCTCACGCAACTGTCCGGTGACCTGGTGCGCGTGCTGCTCGGTGTCGCCATCATCGGATCCGCCGTCGCCATGGCCGCCGTCCCCGACCGGCAGTCGCTGCCGGGCCCCGGCGTCACCGCCGCGACGGGAATGGCGTCCGGACTCCTCAACGGCGGCTTCGCCCTCGGCGGCCCACCCGCCGTCCTCATGTACTTCTCCGCGTCCACCCACGTGGCCGCCGGACGCGCCTCACTCGTCGTGTTCTTCCTCGTCATCGACGCCTTCGGCGCGGCGGGCTCGGCCGCAGGCGGACTCCTCACACTGCCCGTCCTCGCGCAGATCGCCCTGTTCACACCGCTCTGCATGCTCGGCGCCGCCGCGGGGAAATGGATGTTCGACCGCACCACCGCCCACCAGGTCCGCCAGCGCGTTCTCTGGTTGCTGGGCTTCCTCGGCGCCGCCGTCCTCGTGCAGGTGGCGTTGCGGTAGTTCGCTACTCCTCCGCGGTGTCGGGGGTGGTGTCGCCCGAATCGCGGTGGAACAGTCCGAGACTCAACACCGACCGCTGCAGGCCGTCGAGTGTCCGGGGATCCCAGCCGGTCAGTTGTTGCCAGCGGTCGAGGCGGTAGGTGACCGAGTTCGCGTGGAGGTGGATGTCCCGGCCTGCCGCGCTGATGGAGAAGCCGTTGCGGGCGAAGGCCGACACCGCCTCGACGAGGTGCGGGTGGTCGGCGGCGACGGTGGCCCCCGGCTCCAGCAGCGTGGTGAGTTCCGCGCGATGGTCTGCGAGGGTGGCGGCGACCCATTCGTCGGCGAATCGGACCACGGCGCCGGTCGGTGAGGCCAGTTGCAGGACCCGCCGCGCGTCGGTGATGCTCATCGCCGCTCCGGCCAGTCCGGGGCGGTCCAAGCCGACCCCGACGGTGGTGCCCGGGTGACCGAGCCGGACCTCGCGGACGATGTCGTCGACCGGTGCGTGCTGGCTCAGGGCGACGATGACGGTGCCGTGCCCGCTGCATTGGGTCGTTCCCGGGATCGTGTCCAGGGTGCGCTGCAGCCGCTCGAGCTGGGCTTCCGACCACTCCTCCGCGGCGACGCACACCGCTCGGAACCCGTGTTGTGGTGTGAACCCGAGCGCCTCCGCCAACTCGCGCACGTCACGGTCGTCGCCGTCGGTGGACCTGGCGAGGGCCTCGAAGAACCGGTACCGCACGCCTGCGCGGATCGCCTGTTCGCTTCGGGTCGCGTCGGTGTGCCCGACGGCGACTGCGCTGGTGGCGGTGTGGACGAGGTCCCACATCATGCCGCCGGCACGTAACAGGTCGGTGGTCGGTTCGGCGGCTCTGGCGACCATCGTGTTCCACAGTTCGCGGGACGCGATGTGGTACGTCTCGATGACGTCGGACAGTGGTAATCCCTGCATTGCCCGGCGACGGCCGAGCTGACGTGAACGCTCGAGGACGTCGTCGGCGAGCGGTTTGCTCTCCGCGAGGGCGCGCAGCGTCGCCGCGAGCTGCCGGGCGATGTATTCGTGCTGTTCGTCGATCGGAACGGCAGCGTACGACTGCAACTCGGCGCGAATCTGACGCACCGATCGGTCGGTTACCGACTCGATCTCCTCGGAGACCTGCCGGCACAACAGCTGGATCGTGTCTTCACCCGCGGACTCGGGCACATTCCCCTCGCATTCCACACTCCCGTGAAATTCACGAACCGCTTCGGCGTTTTCCGGGATTCGCCCATGGCCCGCGGGGAGTGACTCGGACCACACTAGTGCCAGAGTGCACGTCGACCGGCACCGGACCACTCCGCGACGCCGGTCGACGCAGTCAGAATAGGAGCCCAACAATCATGTCCAACGAGGCAAAAAGCGCCTTACTCGCGATAGGTGTCCCGTTCGCCGGGGTTCTGGGCGGCATCGTGGTCCTGTCCGGTTCCACGGCCGCGGTCTTCGGAGTTCCGATCCTGTTCGCGTGGTTGTTCCTGTGGATGCCGCTCACCTCGCTGTGCCTCCATCTCGCATGGAAGCTGTTCGACCGCAAAGATTTCGAAGCCGCGGAACGCGCCGAAGCCGCCGCTGCGAACAGTGTGATCGGAGAACAGTCATGACCGCAGCGTTCTTCACCCTCGTGCTCATCCTCGCCCTCGGAGCGGGTGTGCTGTCGCGGCGCGGCAGCAAGAAGGAGATCTCCGACTACCTGGTGGGTGGCCGGTCGTTCGGTCCGCTGCTGGTCTTCATCCTCGGGGCCGGCGAGGCGTACAGCATCGGCACCCTGATCGGGTTCCCCGGCGGCGTGTACGCGCACGGCGCGAGCTACGGCGTCTGGTTCATCGGCTACATCCTGCTGGCCTACCCGATCGGGTACTTCTTCGCGCCGTACCTGTGGCGGGCGGGCAAGCGATACGGCGCCATGACGTTGCCCGACGTCGCCGGACGCCACTTCCGTTCGCGGGGGCTGGAATTGACGATCGCCATTGCTTCGGTCGTCTTCCTCATCCCGTGGGGTCAGCTTCAGCTCGCCGGTCTGCAGATCGCGCTGACCGGTCTGGGGATCTCCATCGACCCCACCGTCGCGGTCTTCGCGGGCGCGGCACTCGCGCTGCTGTTCCTCATGTTGTCCGGGGTGCGCGCACCCGCCTTCGTGTCCTACGTGAAGGACACCGCCCTGCTGCTCGGCGCCGTCCTGATCGGGCTGGCGGCGATCGTCCAGACCGGCGGTACCGAGAAGCTGTTCGCCGCGGCGGAATCCAGTGGTGGCACGGACTCACACTCCACGGTCACCGGGTCGTCGCTGACGTTCGTCCTGACGACGATCGTGTTCCAGTCGCTCGGGTTCTTCATCTTCCCGATCGTCGTGCAGGCCGTGCTCGCCGCGAAATCCGAGGCGACGATCAAGCGGGTCGCCAAGTTCAATCCGCTGTACATGCTGATGTACCCGTTCCTCGTCGCCGCCGCGTTCGGCGCGATCACGCTGCTGCCGACCAAGCTCGAGGGAACCGAATCCGACCAGGTGCTCCTGCGGCTGTCGCGGCAGGTGCTGCCAGACTGGCTGACCGGTGTCGTCGCCGGCGGCGCGGCCCTCTGCGCGATCGTGGTGCTGTGCGGGGCGGCTCTCGGCATCGGTGCGATCGTGTCGCGCAACATCATTCCCGGGATCCCCGAATCCCGCCAGCGGATCTGGGTGCGCGGAGTCGTCGTGGCGTATCTCGCGATCTCGCTCCTGCTCACCCTCGCGACACCTCAGCTCCTGCTGACCCTGGTCAACACCGCGTACTACGGCGTCACGCAGGCCGCCGTGGTGTTCGCGACGATGGTCTTCGGCTGGAAACTGCGCCCCTCCGCCCTCGCCATGGGCGTGGTGCTCGGCGACGCCGTGGTGCTGTGGCTATATCTCGACAAGCACGGCCCCGTGTCCGTGTGGCTCGCCGAGCACGGTGTGAACATCGGCGCGGCCGCCCTCGTCCTCAACATCCTGTTCGTGGTGGCGACCCGGTTGTTCTGGCCGGCCACCGACCCCGTCCGCGGCCTTCGCACCGAAGGTCGCACGCCCGCCGTCACCGTGGAATCCACGGCCGCTCCCAGCCAAGTAGGTGCCTGAATGTCCCGAACACTGCTCACCGCCGAAGCGATCCACACCCAGGACCCGTCGTCGCCGACCGTCGAAGCGCTGGTCATTGCCGGCGACCGCGTGCTCGCGACCGGCACCAGGAAGGACATGGCCGACTGCGCCGGGATCGGCGCCCGCCGCGTCGACCTGCCCGGCGCCACGGTGATCCCGGGACTCATCGAGTCGCACATCCACCCCACGTACGCCGGTCTCACCGACGGCTGGGCGGACTGCCGGACGCCACCGTGCCGGTCGATCACCGACATTCAGCAGGCGCTGCGTGCCTCGGCCGGCGGCAGCGGCTGGATCCGGGGGTGGGGTTACGACGACACCCAGATCGCCGAGGGACGGCACCCGACCAGGACGGACCTCGACGCGGTCAGCACCGACCGGCCGGTCATCGTGCTGCACATCTGCGGGCACTTCGCCGTCGCCAACACCGCCGCGCTCGCGGCGGCGGGCATCGACGAGTCGACGGTGGCGGCGGACGACCCGCTCTTCCCCCGCGGGGACGACGGCCGCCTAACCGGGATGGCGTGGGAAATCGACGCGGTGTCGAGGCTGACCGCGGCAGTTCCCGCGCTGACCGAGCAGGAGGTGAACGGTGCGTTGCTGCGCAGCCTGCTGTCGGCGCGGGCACGGGGAATCACCACGATCCACGACCTCGGCGTGGGCCTGTCGGCGGGCGAGCAGGAACTGGCCGCCTACCGCTCACTGGACGCATCGGGTGAGCTGCCCGTGCACGTCGTCGGGTTCCTCCGCGGCGACCTGGCACTCCAGGCCCTCGACGACCGGCGCGTCACGTTCGAGCACGCACCCGCGGCCGGAGCACACTTCCGGCTGGCAGGCGCGAAATTCTGGGCCGACGGATCGATCCAGGGACTGTCCGCCGCACTCCGCGCCCCGTACGCCTGCGACCCCGGTCATCACGGCGACCTGCTTTATCCGCAGGAGCAACTCGACGAGATGATCCTGCGGGTGCACCGCGCGGGTGGTCAGGTCGCCGTGCACGCCAACGGCGACGCCGCCGTCGGCGCCGCGATCACCTCGCTGCGGCGGGCGCAGGCCACCGACGGCCGGGTTGGACGGCACCGCATCGAGCACTGCCAGGTGAGCGCGCCGAGCGACCTGGCCGCGATCCGGGAATCCGAACTCGGGGTCAGTTTCTTCGTCAACCACGTCTTCTACTGGGGCGACCGCCACCGCGATCGGTTCCTCGGAGCCCAGCGCGCCGCCGACATGGATCCCCTGGCATGCGCCGACGAACTGGGTCTGCGATTCGGGCTGCATTCGGACTGCCCGATCACCCCGATGGATCCGCTGGCGACCATCCGCACCGCGGTCACCCGGATGACGCGGGGCGGCACGGTGCTCGGCGGGAACCAGCGGATCGGGGTGGATCGCGCCATCCGGGCCATGACCGTCGACAGCGCGTACCTGGTCCACGACGAGACTCGCGTCGGCACCCTGACGGCCGGCCGTCGCGCGGATCTGGTGGCGCTCGACGGCAGCCTCGGCGATCTCGGCGACGGCACCGTCGACATACCCCGTCCGGCACTGGTGATGATCGACGGCGAATCGGCGCACCAGCCGGTGTCGTAACTGCGTCGGCGGGAACGGGTTCCCGCTACCGGCGCAGACTCGCCTGGCAGGCCTGACCGAGGAGGGCGATGCCTTCCTCGATGGAGCGCAGGGGGATCGCCCCGTAGCCGATGCGAAAGTGGTTGCGGGGCGGTACCGGCTGGGTGAAGAAGATGTCGCCCCGTTCGATGAGGACGCCGCGGGCCTCGGCCTCCCGCGTGAGGACCCGGCAGTCGAGGTTCTCCGGACCGGTCATCCACAGGCTGACCCCGCCGGGCGGGTACGGCTCCTGCGGCCAGGGGAGGTACTTGTCGACGGCCGCGCACAGGCGTTCCCATTTGTGTTTCATCTGGGTGCGGTGGTGGCGTAGCGCCCGGTGATACTCGCCGCTGTCGATGAGCATCGCCAGGGCCCGCTGCTGATGGCCGGGTGGGTGCCGCAGCACGTACCGGCGGGCTTTGCGCAGCTCACGCACCAGATCCGCGGGCCCGACGAGGTAGCCGAGGCGCAGACCGGGGGCCAGGAACTTCGAGAACGTGCCGAGGTACACGGCGTCGCCGCTGGAGTCGAGCGCCTTGAGCGCCGGGCTGGGACTGCCGTGATAGCGGAACTCGCTGTCGTAGTCGTCCTCGACGATGACGGTGCCGGATTCCGCGGCGAGCTGCAGCAGACGCTGACGGCGATCGATGCCGAGCGTCACGTTGGTCGGATGGTGATGGCTCGGCGTCAGATACATCAGGTCGGTGCCACGCAGGGTCTCCGGCGGGCGCAGGCCGTGCGCGTCGACGTCGATGCCGTACACCTGAGCGCCGGTGCGCAGGAAGATGTGTCGCGCGTCGAGGTAGCCGGGGTTCTCGATCGCGACGCGGTGTTCGGGTCCGAGGAGAACGCGGCCGACGAGGTCCAGTCCCTGCTGGGAACCGACGGTGACGAGAACCTCGTCGGCACCGGCCTCGATGCCGCGCGACGGCAACAGGTGCTGGCGGATCATGTCGATCAGCATCGGATCGTCCGCGCCGACACTGTCCTGCAGGCTGGCGTAGGCGTGCGGTTGGTACAGGGCGTCGCGCAGGCACCGGACCCATGCGCGGGCCGGGAAGCTGCGGATGTCGATCTGCCCGGCCAGGAACGGATACGGGTAACTGTGCCAGTCGAGGTTCTTCTCGATGTGCGGGACGTCGGCGTCGGGGTACCGCCGGATGCGGGACGCCCAGTCGATGCGCGGGATGGTCGCGCGGGCGTCGGATGCGAGCGTCTCGATCATGTCGGGATTGACGAACATGCCCGAACGCTGGTGGCTTTGAACGAGTCCCTCGGCGATCAGTTCCTGATAGGCCAGGTTGATCGTGTTCCGGGAGATCGCGAGATCGACCGCCAGTTCACGCGAACTGGGGAGGCGGTGGCGTGGATCGAACAGTCCGTTGGCGATGCCGTGTTCGATCGCCCGTCGAACCTGGCGGTAGAGCGGTTCGGCGGAATTGCGGTCGATCTCGATCAGCGTTCTCGGCACGCATCGCCTCCTGTGGTCCAAGAGTGGCCAGGTGTAGGCCGACCCGGCACGCCGAGAAGTTCTCGAACGAGCACTTCTCAGTATGCCGGGCCGGCGGCGAAATCAAACGAGGTTGAGTGCTTCGTCGACGCCGACCGAGTCGATGCCGAGTGCGGCACCGACGGCGTCGTTGGTCAGGCGCCCGGAGACCGTGCTGACTCCGGCGCGGAGTGCGGCGTTCTCCCTGGCCGCGCGGGCCAGACCCTTCTCCGCGATCTGCAGGGTGTACGGCAGTGTCACATTGGTGAGCGCGTACGTGGACGTGTGGGGCACCGCTCCCGGCATGTTCGCCACGCAGTAGAACACCGAGTCGTGGACCTTGAACGTGGGGTCCGCGTGGGTGGTGGGACGCGAATCCTCGAAGCAGCCGCCCTGGTCGATCGCGATGTCGACGAGCACGCTGCCCGGCTTCATCCGGGAGACCAGCGAGTTCGAGATGATCTTCGGGGCCTTGGCGCCCGGGACGAGCACGGCGCCGATGACGAGGTCGGCCTGCATGACCTCCTGCTCGATCGAGTACGCGTTGGCGGCGAGGGTGCGGATCCGGCCCTGGTACATGCGGTCGGCGGCGCGCAACTTGTCGACGTTCTTGTCGAACAGGACGACGTCGGCCCAGGTTCCTGCGGCGACGGCGACGGCGTTCATGCCCGATACGCCGGCACCGATCACGACGACCCGCGCGGGGGACACCCCGGACACGCCGCCGATCAGCACACCCCGGCCACCCTCCGGGCGCATGAGTGCCTGCGCACCGACGAGGGGGGCGAGCCTGCCGGCTACCTCACTCATCGGGAACAGCAGGGGCAGCGAACCGTCGGGAAGCTGAACGGTCTCGTACGCAACCGAATTCGTGCCTGCGGCGAGCAGGGCCCGGGTGCACTCCTCGCCCGCGGCGAGGTGCAGGTAGGTGAACAGCGTGAGGTCCGAACGCATCCGGTGGTATTCCTCCGCGATGGGCTCCTTGACCTTCAGCAGGAGTTCCGCGCTCTGCCACACGGCGTCGGCGCTGTCGAGGATCTTCGCGCCGGCCGCGCCGTAGGCGTCGTCGCCGATCGACGAGCCCTCCCCCGCACCGCGTTCCACGAACACGTCGTGCCCGTGGGCAACCATCTCGTGGACACCGGCAGGAGTGGCCGCCACCCGGTACTCGTGGTTCTTGACTTCCTTGGGGATACCGATCCTCATCTGAGACCTCCGTTAGCTGGGGCTGTTCCGCTCCGACCACATGCCGTGGTCCCCGAGCGATACCGAAGTCTGGATCACTCTGGCATGGGACCAGAAGGACCAGTTGGGGACCGTCTACGGGGACCAGTCTGGACCCATCGAATACCGCTCTTCTGGTTCTGACCTGCGGTCCGCCTCGTCGGTATGTTGTGGATCACAGCCATTCGACAACGAAGGAGATGGTCGTGGACGTCACCGAATTGCGAGCACGGGCCCGCCGGCACCTCGGACCTCATTTCACCCGCAAGGACACCTGGGAAAGCGACTTCCCGGTGTTCGTTCGCGGCGAGGGAAGCTATCTGATCGACACCGAGGGAGACCGTTTTCTCGACGGTCTGGCTGGTCTGTTCTGTGTGAACATCGGTCACGGCCGCGACGACATCGCGAAGGCGGCGAGCGAGCAGATCGGGACGCTGGCGTACGCGTCCAACTGGGGCAGCGCCCACATTCCCGCGATCGAGGCGTCCGCGCTGATCGCCGACCTGGCGCCCGGTGACCTCGGGACGACGTTCTTCGTCAACTCGGGTTCCGAGGCCGTGGAGACGGCGGTCAAGTTCGCCCGGCAGTACCACCGCAGCCAGGGCAACCCGCAGCGAACCAAGATCATTAGCCGCGAGATGGCCTATCACGGAACCACTCTCGGCGCACTCTCGGTGACGCAGCTGCCCAAGATCAAGGATCCGTTCGGCCCGCTGCTGCCCGGGGTCCGCTCCGTACCCAACACGCTCGGCTACCTCGGCGACTGCGGCCCGGCGAACGAACTCGACTGCATCGCCGCGATCGAGGCCGTCATCGAGGAAGAGGGCGCCGAGACCATCGCCGCCGTGTTCGCCGAGCCGGTGCAGAACGGGCGCGGCGCCCTGGTCCCGCCGGACGGATACTGGGCCGCACTGCGCGCGCTGTGCGACAAGCACGGGATTCTGCTGGTCTCCGACGAGGTGATCTGCTCGTTCGGCCGCCTCGGGCACTGGTTCGGCTACGGACTCACCGGTGTGGTTCCGGACATGATCACGTTCGCGAAGGGCTCCACCTCGGGATACGCCCCGCTCGGCGGCCTGATCGTGCGCGAACAGCTGGTGCGCGAGCTCTACGACTCGCCCAAGGGCGGCGTGTTCACCCACGGCGCGACCTGGGGCGGACACCCGGTGTCGACGGCGGTCGCGGTCGCGAACATCACCGCGATGCGCGACGAGAACGTGCTCGGCAACGTCAGCGCACGCGGCCCGAAGCTGAAGTCGGCACTCGATTCGCTGATGCGCTCGCACCGCTGCGTGAAGGACGTCCGCGGCACCGGATTCTTCTACGCGATCGAACTGATGGCGGACAGCGACAGCGGCCGCGAGTTCACCGAGCAGGAGTCGCTGACGGTGCTGCGCAAGGTGCTGCCGGAGGCGTTCGCCCGCACCAAGGTGATCCTCCGCGGCGACGACCGCGGTGCCACGATGCTGATGATCTCGCCGCCGCTCGTCGCCGACGACGAGGTGCTGTCGGAACTGCTGCACGGCATCGACAGCATGCTCACCGACATCGAGAAGGCAATCCAGCCGTAAGGGAAGGGCACCTTCCCCGAGTTCCAGCGGGTGGCGGTCGTCGTGATCGACGACCGCCACCCCTATTCGCATCGACGGGAGAGCGAGGCCATGGCCCCGGGCGTCACCACCGCACCACCCACCGACTTTGCACGACTGAATGATTCAGCTCTTATCGACCACTGGACCGCCACCCTGAGCGGCCGGAACCGGACCGTCGCGCTCGCGGACGGAGAAGACGGCCGCGCGATCCGTGCGGCCCACCATCTGCACCACAAATGTGTCGTCGCCCCGCGCCTGTTCGGGCGGCGGGACGTCATCCGGCGCACCGCCGAGGCCGCGGGCATTCCGCTGGCCGAGGAACTGGTCGTCGATCTGGACGAGGCTGCCGCCGATCCCGCGATCCGCGACGCCGTCGAATCGGGTTTCGCGAAATATCCCGACCGGATCGAGGCGGCGCTGTCGGATCCGGTCTGCCTGGCCGCAGCGGCATTGCGCGCCGGGGTGGTCGATGCCGGTGTCGCGGGTGCGAGCAGGCCGACGTCGGACGTGCTGCGCGCCGGGCTACGCATCGTCGGGCTCGCACCGGGGTCGAGCACGCTGTCCAGTGCGATCCTGATGTTGCTGCCGGACGGCAGGCAGCTGACGTTCTCCGACTGCGCCGTCGTCCCCGACCCCACGGTCGAGGAACTGGTCGACATCGCGCTCGCCGCCAGCGCCACCCACTTCCAGCTCACCGAGCAGACCCCGATCGCGGCGATGCTGTCGTTCAGCACCCAGGGCAGCGCCAGCCATCCGCGGGTGGAGAAGGTCCGCGAGGCCGCGGAACGGGTGCGCGTCCGGGACCCGCAGTTGCACGTCGACGGGGATCTCCAGTTCGACGCCGCGCTGGTCGCCGAGATCGGCGCGTCCAAGGCGCCCGGGTCACGGGTCGCCGGCCGCGCGAACGTCCTGGTGTTCCCGAACCTCGACGCCGGTAACATCGGGTACAAAATTGCCCAGCGGCTCGGCGGTGCAATAGCCTTGGGGCCCATCCTCCAAGGATTGGCCGCACCGTGGAACGACCTGTCCCGCGGATGCACCGGCAGCGACATCGAATTGATGGCGCTGGTGAGCGCAGTTCAGTCCCTCGCCATCTGAGCGGCGGACCGGCACGGGACCGTGCCACCGGATCGAGAAGGGAGTCGCGATGACGATGCTCCTCGTGGGTGCCCTGTGCATCGGCATCGCCTCGGTCATCGGAGGTGCCACCGGGTTCGGCACGGCACTGATCGCGACGCCGGTGATGCTGATGATCGGATTCGCCGTTCCCGAAGTGGTATTCGTCAATCTCGTCGCCGGTCTGATCACGCGGATCGGCGCGGCGTATCACCTGCGTGAACATATCAACTGGGGACGGGTGGCTCTGCTCGGCGGGGGCAGTCTGCCCGGCGCCTGGCTGGGTGCGGTCACGCTCGGACTGTTGCCGGAACAGTATCTGAAACCGGCGGCGGGCATCGTGGTCATGCTGTGCGGAGTCGCGATGGCCCTCCCCACCCGGACGGAAACCGCTCGGGCGCCCTCCACCACCGCGCACGTCCTCACCGGGTCCGTCGGTGGCTACCTGGGCACCACGACCTCCCTCAACGGACCGCCACCGGTCCTGTTGCTGATGCGCGCGCGGCTGCCACCGATGGCGTTCATCGCCGATCTCGCAGGCTATTTCATCGTCGCCAACATCATGGCCCTCGGTGTCCTGTGGTTCCACGACGAGATCACGGAGTCGATGTTCTGGCCGCGCCTCCCGGTCTTCGTGACGGCGGCGGTGATCGGCAACGTCACCGGACTGGCGATCGCCAGGCGACTGCCACCGGGCGTGTTCCGTTCCGCTGTCATCGTGCTGGTGATCGCCGCCGGTGCGACGACGTTCCTTCTCGGCTGAGCGTCTTTCAGTTCTCGGCCCCGACCCGGCGGACCAGCCGCACCAGTTCGCCTGCAGGACCGTCGAGCTGACGCGCGCCCCGCCACACGGCCCGAAGAACCCGGTCGAGTTCGAGGCCCTCGACGTCGATCACCTTCAGTTCGCCGGCGGCGACCTGCTCCGCGACCGCGAGGGTACTCATCACCGCCGGTCCGACCCCGGCGAGCACGCTGGTGCGGATCGCGGCGGCGCTGCCGAGTTCGAGAAGCGGTGCCGCCCGTTCGTATTCCTGCAACGCCACGTCGAGGGTGGTCCGGGTGCCCGATCCCGGTTCCCGGACCAGGAGCGGTGTCAGCGCCAATTCGCTGACGGACAGTGCTTTTCGACGCCGCGCCCACGGGTGGGTGGGGTGGACGACGACGACCAGCCGGTCGCGGGCCACCGTGATGCTCTTCAGCGGACGCGGCACCGTCGGCGATTCGACGAACCCGACGTCGCAGATCCTGCTGTCGATGCGCTCGAACACCTGAGTCGAGTTGTGCACCTGCAGGTGGATCGTGACGTCGGAGTGCAACCGGCGAAACTGCCCCAGCCACCCCGGCATCAGATGTTCCGCCACCGTCATGCTGGCGCCCACCGTCAACTCGGCCGAGCGTTCCGCGCGCAGCCCCTCGGCCACATCGAGCAGCCTGCCCGCATCGGACAGTACCCGGCGCGCCCAGTGCGCGATCACGGTGCCCTGCGGCGTCAGTATCGAACCCGTCGGGCTGCGCTGCAGCAGGGTCATGCCGAACTGGCGCTCGAGTTGCTTGATGGCGCGACTCGCATTCGGCTGCGCCATTCCCGCGAGTCTGGCGGCAGCGCTGAGGCTTCCGTGGTCGTCGACTCCGACGAGCAATTCGAGCACCGGAAACTCCGGCCATTTGCGGGACATACGTCGAGTATATGACCACCGCACAAGACATATCAGATCGATATGTGTTCATGCCGAAATGACGGCTATCGCAAAGTGCCGCAGTGACGGACCGTAGGAGCATGAGCACCGAACTGAGCGAATCGAAGTCCGAGGAACAGCGCGTGGCGAGCACGGGAACGCTGCCGCGACTGCAGACCGCCACGGTCACTGTCCTCCCGGGCCTGGCGCTGTGCGCCGCCGCCACCGCCCTCGCGATGGGCATCGGCCGGTTCCTCCCGACGGTGAGCCCGCTGCTGATCGCCATCGTGCTCGGCGCCGTACTGTCGAACGTCGTGCGCCTGCCCGAGCGCCTCCGTCCGGGACTGCAGTTCTCCGCCAAGAAACTGCTCCGGGTCGGCATCGCCCTCCTCGGGCTGCAGTTGATGTTGAGCGACATCCTCGGACTCGGCTGGGGCGTCATCGTCGTGGTCGTCTCGATCGTCTGCCTGGGCATCGTCGGCACGATGTTCGTCGGCAAACTGCTCGGCCTCAGCTGGACGCAACGACTGCTCATCGCCTGCGGGTTCTCGATCTGCGGTGCGGCCGCGGTCGCGGCGGTGGACGGGGTCGTGGACGCCGACGAGGAAGAGGTGATCACCGCGGTCGCGCTCGTCGTCATCTTCGGCACCCTCATGATCCCCGCGATCCCGCTGCTGTCGCGGGCGCTCGGACTCTCCGACACCGACGCCGGCCTGTGGGCGGGCGGGTCGATCCACGAGGTCGCGCAGGTCGTCGCGGCCGGCGGAGCGATCGGCGGAGCCGCCCTCGGCGTCGCCGCGGTGGTCAAACTGGCCCGCGTCCTCATGCTCGCGCCGGTCATGGCCGTACTCAGCGTGCGGCAGCGCTCCCTCGCAGGCAGCGACGCCGACGTGAAGCGCCCGCCGCTCGTCCCGCTGTTCGTCGTCGCGTTCCTCGCCTGCGTCGGACTCCGGTCGTCCGGCCTGCTGCCGGCGGGTCTGCTCGCCGATGCCAAGATCCTGCAGACCGCGCTCCTCACCGCCGCGATGTTCGCCCTCGGCGCCGGCGTCCAGATCGCCACCATCAAGAAGGTCGGCGCCCGCCCCTTCGTCCTCGCCACGATCTCCACCGTCTGGGTGGGCTCGATCGCGCTGGTCGGCGTACTGCTCGCGGGGTGAGCACGTCCCCACCGGCACTCCCTTCTACGACGAACGGGACGCTCGTTGCATCTGACGCAACGAGCGTCCCGTTCGTCGTAGCGGGGTGGGGGCAGCGCGGAGAAATCCCGGACAAACTTTGATCAAGGCTTTCATTATTTTGTGAGCCGGGTTACTGTGATCACCATCAATCAAACCTTTGATTAGTTAGGTGCAGCGCATGAGCCCGATCAACTTCGCGTCCTCGGCCGACCTCGGCGAGAAGGAGCAGACCCTGGAAGTGCTCGCCGACGGCGTGTACGCGCTGACCGCCGAGGGCGATCCCAACATCGGCGCCATCGAGGGCGAGGACTTCGTCGTCTGCTTCGAGGCGCTCGCCACTCCCGTTGCCGCTCAGGACTGGCTGCGCAAGCTGCGCGAGCACACCGACAAGCCCGTCCGCTACCTGGTGCTCTCGCACTACCACGCCGTCCGCGTGCTCGGTGCGTCCGCGTTCGACGCCGAGACCATCGTGTCGCACGAGACCACCCGCGCCCTCATCGAGGAGCGTGGAAAGGAAGACTGGGCAAGCGAATTCGGTCGCATGCCGCGCCTGGCGAAGGGTGCCGACTCGGTGCCCGGGCTGACCTGGCCCACCCTGACGTTCGCCGACAAGCTCACCATCGACCTCGGCGGCGGACGCGGCGACCTGGTGCTCCAGCACTTCGGCCGCGGGCACACCGAAGGTGACATCACCGCGTGGCTGCCGAAGCAGAAGATCCTCTTCGCCGGCGACCTCGTGGAGGCGCAGGCCGCGCTGTACACCGGCGACGCCTTCCACCGCGACTGGTCCACCGGCACCCTCGACCGGATCAAGGCGCTGGGCGCCGAGGTCCTGATCGGCGGACGCGGCGCCGTCTCCCACGGCCGGGAGGCCGTCGATGCCGCGATCGAGCAGACTCGCCACTTCATCGAGGTCATGCTCGCCGAGGTCGGTGCCGTGCAGCAGCGCGGCGGCACCCTGAAGGAGGCGTTCGAAGCCACCCACGCCGCACTCAACGAGCAGTACGGGCACTGGCCGATCTTCGAGCACTGCCTCCCGTTCGACGTCTCCCGCGTGTGGGACGAACTCTCGGGGATCGAACGCCCCGTCATCTGGACCGCCGAGCGTGACCGCGAGGTCTGGGACCAGTTGCAGGGCTGAAATCCGTCACCGTTTCACCCGTCACCGTTTCACACTGACAAGGCGAGGATCATGGGAAGACGACACACCCGAGGCGGCACCGTCACCGTCGTGGGCAACGGCCCGGTGGGCCAGACGACGGCGCTGCTGCTGGCCCGCTGGGGCATACCGGTCACGTTGCTCGACGCCCGGGCCGAACGGGATCCGATCGGATCGAAGGCCATCTGC
Organism: Rhodococcus pseudokoreensis; assembly: GCF_017068395.1. Classification (NCBI taxonomy): domain Bacteria; kingdom Bacillati; phylum Actinomycetota; class Actinomycetes; order Mycobacteriales; family Nocardiaceae; genus Rhodococcus; species Rhodococcus pseudokoreensis. Next base: position 4,506,986 of record NZ_CP070619.1, read on the forward strand.
CAGCAGCGGGACGTCCTCGAGGTGTGGGACGCGATCGGCGTCGGCCGTCAACTGGCCGACGAGGGGGTGACGTGGGGGTGCGCCCGCACGTTCCACCGCGACCACGAACTGTTCGCGCAGACGTTCGTCGACCGCGGCATCTCGTCGTTCCCGCCGTTCGTCAACATCTCGCAGGCCCGGACGGAGGAACTGCTCGACGAGCGGATCGCGGCCACACCGTCGATCGACGTCCGGTGGGGACACGAGGCCACGTCCGTCGACCAGGACGAGACCGGCGTGACCATCACGTGCCGCACCGACGACGGTGACCGGGTGGTCGAGTCCGACTACGCGGTGGTCGCGGTGGGGTCGCGGGGCAGCGCGATCCGGCAGCAGCTGGGGGTCACGTTCGACGGCCGCTCGTTCGACGACAAGTTCCTCATCTGCGACATCGCCGCCGACATCCCCGGCTGGGCCGACGAGCGCCGCTTCTACTTCGACCCCGAGTGGAACCCGGGCAGGCAGGTGCTCATCCACCCGTGCCCCGACTCCACGTTCCGCATCGACTGGCAGGTGCCCGGCGACTACGACCTCGAGGCCGAGGAACGGTCGGGGGCGCTGGACGAGCGGATCCGGAAGATCATCGGCGACACCGACTACCGCATCGTGTGGAAATCGGTGTACCGCTTCCACTCCCGGGTCGCGAACCGGATGCGCGTCGACCGGGTGCTGCTCGCCGGCGACGCCGCGCACATCGTGTCCCCGTTCGGCGCCCGCGGACTGAATTCGGGTGTCGCCGACGCCGAGAACGCCGCCTGGAAGCTGGCGTTCGTTCTGCGCGGCTGGGCGGACGAGTCGCTGCTCGAGACGTATCACACCGAGCGGCACGCGGCGGCGGTCGAGAACATCGCCGTCACGACGGCGACGATGGACTTCCTCGTCCCGCAGTCGGACGAGCAGCACCGGCACCGCCGCGACGTGCTCACCGCGGCGGTCACCGACCCGCAGGCCCGTGCCCTCGTCGACAGTGGCCGCCTCGCCGAGCCGTTCTGGTACGTCGAATCACCCTTGACCACAGACGATCCGGGACGCGCCTTCGCCGGCCGCCCGGATCGTGGATGCACCCCGGCGGCGGCGCCGGGAATCCTCGTGCCCGACACCCCGGTGACGCTGCGCGGCGGCGGGGGCACCCGGCTCCGCGACATCGCCCGGAGCGGCATCCTGCTGCTGCTCGGTGACGGCGTGGACGCCGACGAGATCCGCAGCGCGGCCCTTCCCGCAGTGCACGCACCGATCCGGCTGGTCCGGCTGTCGGAGATCGACACCACCGGTGTCCTCACCGCCGCGCTGGACGCGAAGCCCGGCGAGGTGTGGGTCATCCGCCCCGACGCCTACGTCGCGGCCGTCGCCGGCACCGTCGACGGGCTGGTGTCCGCGCTGCGGCGGATCACCGAACCCGCAGTTACTGCATCGGAAGTCGCCGTCGAGATGATCAGTTCCGCGCCAGCCGTGCCGGATCCAGATCGAGTCGTCGCAACAGCTGTGCGTTGAGGGCGACGACGATGGTGGAGATCGACATCAGGATCGCCGCCACGGCGGGGGAGATCGCGACTCCGGCGAACGCGAGCACACCGGCGGCCAACGGCACGGCGATGATGTTGTAACCGGTGGCCCACACCAGGTTCTGCCACATCTTGCGGTAGCTCGCCTGCGACAGGTCGATGATCGACAGCACCGCGCGGGGATCGTCGGCGGCGAGGACGACTCCCGCCGATTCGATGGCGACGTCCGTGCCGGCCCCGATGGCGACACCCACGTCGGCGCGGGCGAGCGCGGGGGCGTCGTTGACCCCGTCGCCGACCATCGCGACGCGGTGACCGCGAGCCTGGAGCGCCGCCACCTGCGCGTCCTTGTTCTCGGGCAGGACGTCGGCGAACGCCTCGTCGATCCCGAGGTCGGCGGCGACGGCGTCGGCGACCTGCCGGGCGTCGCCGGTGATCATCGCGACCTTCACACCCCGTGCGTGCAGGGCGTCGATCGCCTGCCGGGACTCCTCGCGGACGGCGTCCTCGAGCGCCACCGCGCCGAGCGCCTTCCCGTCGCGGACGACGTGCAGCACAGCGGCACCGCGTCCGACCCACCGTTTCGTCTGCGCCGCAACGTCGTCGGGGACCGTCACGTTCAGTTCGGCGAGCATCGCCGGTCCGCCGACGGCCACGTCCGCGCCGTCGACCACGGCGCGGACGCCGCGACCGGGCAGTGACCGGAACTCGGTGGCGGTGCGGCGGGACGCGTCGGGAACCGTCGCGGCAGCCTCGGCAACGATCGCGCGGGCGACCGGGTGTTCGCTGTCGGCCTCGACCGCGGCGGCGAGCGCGAGCAGGTCGGTGTCGGTGACACCGGCCGTCGCGACTACGCCCGTCACCGCGTGCCTGCCCTGGGTGAGGGTGCCGGTCTTGTCGAACAGCACGACGTCGACGACGCGCATCCGCTCCAGCGCCAGCCGATTCTTCACCAGCACGCCGGCCCTCGCGGCCCGTTCCGTGGAGATGGCGATCACGAGGGGTATCGCCAGGCCGAGGGCGTGCGGGCAGGCGATGACGAGGACAGTGACGGTCCGGACGACGGCCTCGTCCAGATTGCCCAGCAGCGACCACACCACGAACGTGAGAAGTCCTGCAACGGAAGCGAAGTAGAACAGGAACGCGGCCGCGCGGTCCGCGAGGGCCTGGGCACGGGACGACGAGGACTGCGCGTCGGCGACCAGACGCTGGATGCCCGCGAGCGCGGTGTCGTCCCCCACGGCGCCGACGGTGATCCGCAGCGCGCTGTCGGTGGCGACGGTGCCCGCGACCACGGGATCGCCGATCGTCCTTGTGACGGGGTTGGATTCGCCGGTGATCATCGATTCGTCGACCTCCGCGCGGCCGTCCGAGACGGTGCCGTCCGCGGGGATGCGGCCGCCGGCCCGCACCAGCACCAGATCGCCGGTGGCGAGTTCGGAGACGGGGACCTCGGTGACGCCGTCGTCGGTGACCCGGTCCGCGGTGTCCGGCAACAGCGCGGCGAGCGCGTCGAGGGCACCGGACGCCGACCCCAGCGCCCGCATCTCCAGCCAGTGACCGAGCAGCATGATGACGATGAGAAGCGCCAGTTCCCACCAGAAGTCGAGGTTGAACCCACCGATCTGCAGGGTCGTCACCCACGACGCGAGGAACGCGACCGTGATCGCCATCCCGATCAGCAGCATCATGCCCGGCTGCCGCGACTTCAGTTCGCTCCACGCACCGGTGAGGAACGGTGCGCCGCCGTAGAAGAAGATCGCGGTACCGATCACCGGCGGAATCCAGGACGCGCCGGGAAAGTCGGGGACGGTGTAGCCGAGTAGATCGGCGAACATGTGGCTGAACACCACCACCGGCACCGACAGCGCGAGACTGATCCAGAACTTCCGCCGGAACACCTCACCGTGCGCGCCGTGGCCGGCGTGCCGATCGGTGTGGGCGTCGTGATCGTGTCCGGTGTGCCGGACCTGTTCCATTTCCTTCTGATGATCGTGAGACATGCCTGCTCCCTCGGAAGCTGCTCTCGTGGTTAGGTTTTCAGGAACGCACCAGTCGTGCGATGGCGTCGGTGGCTTCCTTGATCTTCGCGTCCGCCTCGGAGCCGCCCGCGACGGCGGCGTCGACGACACAGTGGCTGATGTGGTCTTCGAGCAGACCCAGCGCCACTGCCTGCAGCGCCTTGGTCATCGCCGAGACCTGGGTGAGGATGTCGATGCAGTACTTCTCGTCCTCGACCATCCGCTGGAGTCCCCGCGCCTGGCCCTCGATGCGGCGCAGTCGCTTGAGGTAGTCGTCCTTTGCGCTGATGTATCCGTGGCCGGCCTCGTGGTCGTGGTCGGTGTGCGGTTGCTCGGTCATGATTGTTCCCCTCGGGTGGGAGTGGTCAGTGGTTGGAACCGGCGCAGTCGCAGGCTGTTGCTCACGACGAACACCGAAGAGAATGCCATGGCGGCACCGGCCAGCATGGGGTTGAGCAGACCCGCCGCCGCCAGTGGCAGCGCCGCGACGTTGTAGGCGAAGGCCCAGAACAGGTTTCCCTTGATCGTGCTCAACGTTCTGCGCGACAACCGGATTGCGTCGGCGGCGGCGCGGAGGTCGCCGCGGACCAGCGTGAGGTCGCTGGCCTCGATGGCCACGTCCGTGCCGGTGCCCATGGCGAGGCCGAGGTCGGCCTGCGCGAGCGCGGCGGCGTCGTTGACCCCGTCGCCGACCATCGCGACCACCTTGCCCTCGGCCTGCAGGCGCTTGACCACGTCCACCTTGTCCTGCGGCAGCACCTCCGCGATCACCTCGCCGATGCCGACCTGGTCGGCGATGGCCCGGGCCGCGGACTTGTTGTCGCCGGTGAGCATGATCGGGGTGAGACCGAGTTCCCGGAACTGCGCCACCGCCTCGCGGGACGTCGGCTTCACGGTGTCGGCGACGACGAGCACGCCGCGCGCCTGTCCGTCCCAGCCGATCCCGACCGCGGTCTTGCCGTCCGACTCCGCCGCCTCGACCGCCCGCTGGAGTTCGGTGGTGAGGTGCAGCGACCAGTCGTCGAGCAGTTTCGCGCGGCCGATGACCACCGCGTGTCCGTCGATCATGCCCTGGACGCCGAGTCCCGCGACGTTGGTGAACTGTTCGACGTCGGGGAGCGTCGTCAGCCGCTCCTTCGCGCCGCGGGTGATCGCCCGCGCGATGGGGTGTTCGGACGCGTCCTCGAGTGCCCCGGCGAACCGGAGAACCTGCTCCTCGTCCTGACCGTCGGCGGCGACCACGTCGTGCAGCGACATCGTGCCGGTGGTGACGGTGCCGGTCTTGTCGACCACCACGGTGTCGACTCGCCGGGTCGATTCGAGAACCTCGGGGCCCTTGATCAGGATGCCCAGCTGGGCGCCCCGTCCGGTGCCCACCATGAGGGCGGTCGGAGTGGCGAGTCCGAGCGCACACGGGCACGCGATGATCAGGACGGCCACGGCGGCGGTGAACGCGGCCGCAACCGCACCGCCGGTTCCGATCCAGAAGCCGAGGGTCGCGACCGACAACGCGATCACGATCGGGACGAAGATGCCGGAGATCCGATCGGCCAGTCGTTGCACCTCGGCCTTGCCGGTCTGCGCGTCCTCGACCATCCACGCCATCTGCGCGAGCTGGGTGTCGGCGCCGATCCGGCTGGCGCGAACCACGATCCGGCCGCCGACGTTGACCGTCGCGCCGGCCACCTCGGAGTTGGGCGACACCTCGACGGGCACAGATTCACCGGTCAGCATCGACGCGTCCACCGCCGACGAGCCCTCGACGACGACGCCGTCGGTGGCGATCTTCTCGCCGGGACGGACCACGAACAGGTCGCCGACCTCGAGCATGTCGATGCCGATCAGCTGTTCGGTGCCGTCACGCAGCACCGACACTTCCTTCGCCCCCAGTTCGAGCAGCGCCCGCAGCGCCGCTCCCGCCCGGCGCTTGGCACGGGCCTCGAAGTAGCGGCCGGCGAGGATGAACGTGGTGACGCCCGCGGCCGCCTCCAGATAGATGTTGCCGGTCCCGTCGACCCGGGCGATCGTCAACTCGAAGGGGTGCGTCATCCCCGGCATGCCGGCGGTACCCCAGAACAGCGCGTACAGCGACCAGCCGAACGCGGCCAGCGTGCCCATCGACACCAGGGTGTCCATGGTCGCCGTGCCGTGCCGCAGGTTCGTCCACGCGGCCTTGTGGAACGGCCACGCACCCCACACCACGACCGGAGCCGCAAGCGTGAGCGACAGCCACTGCCAGTTCGTGAACTGCAGCGCCGGGATCATCGCCATCGCGATGACGGGAACCGTCAGCACCGCCGACACGAGCAACCGCTGCCGCAGTTCCGCCGCCGGATCCTCTTCCTCCGGGGCAGGCGGCTTCACCTCGGGCAGCCGGGCCGTGTATCCGGCCTGCTCCACCGTGGCGACGAGATCGTCGGGCGAGACGTCGGCGGCGTCGTAGTGGACGCGGGCCTTCTCCGTCGCGTAGTTGACGGTCGCGGTGACGCCGTCGAGTTTGTTCAGCTTGCGCTCGATGCGGTTGGCGCACGACGCGCACGTCATCCCGCCGATGGCCAGTTCGATCTGGGAATCGGGTGCTGCCGCGATGTCGGCCCCGCGGGTCATCACTTCTCCTCCGGTCCGGCAGTGGCGGTGAACTCCGCGGTGTGGACGGCGCCGGCGTGCTGGAAGTCCAGGAACAGCCGGTAGTCGCCCGCGCTGGGCGCGGTGACGGCGAAGTCGATCCCGGGACCGGCGGCGGTGGCGCCGTCGCCGGGATGTCCTTCGGGGTGGACGTGCAGGTAGCCGAGGTCGGTGGTGCGCAGCGCCACCAGGTGCCCGTAGGCGCCGAGGTACGGCTGCAGATCGGTGACGGGCCGACCGTCGCGGCTCACCGAGAGCGTGGCGTTCGACGTCTCACCCGGTCGCAGCGTGCCGTCGAGTGTGACGGTGTAGCCGTCCACGGTGGTGGTCGGCGCGGGTGCAGGCAGTTCCTGCGGGTCGTAGGTGCCGGCGACGCGCAGGTCGGTGCCGAGCGTGACGCCTTCTCCGCCGGCCAGGGTGAAGTCCGCGAACACGCGGTAGTCGCCGCCGCGGCCGAGGTCGAGGGGGACGCTCCACGTTCCGGCCGCGTCGAGGGTCGGGTGCACGTGCTGGAACCCGGCGAGGTCGCGGCGGACGACGATCAGGTGCAGCAGCTTCTCGTGCTCCGGGGTGTAGTCCGTCACGGGTACCCCCGAGGGGTTCGTGATCCGGAACTGCACCGGGACCGCGGCACCGGCGGTGACCTGGTCGGATGCCAGTTCGAGGGTGTAACCGTCCGCCGTGGGCGACAGCCCGCCCGGCGTCGGGTCGGCGACGGCGTCATGACCCGCCGCGCCGTGCCCTCCCGCGTCGTGTCCTCCGTCCCCGGCCGTGTGCGCGGCGGGCTCGGCCACATCCGGGCCGGCAACCGACCCGAGGGCGAGCGCGGCACCGAAGATCACGACGAGGCCGACGGTGAATCCGGCGAACTTGCCGGTTGCGTTCATGATGGGGCTCCTGTGCTGGAGTTGCGGCTCAGCCGGGTTTGGCGGCTCAGCCGACCGTGCTGGAGTTGCCGGCTCAGCCGGCGACGGAATACCCGGCTTCCTCGACGGCACTCGCGACGGCGCCCGGGTCGAGGTCGGTGATGCTGTCGATGACAACCTTGCCGCTGGCCAGATCGACGTTCACGGCGGTGACACCGGGGAGTTCGCTGATCTCCTCGGTTACCGAGGACACGCAGTGGTCGCAGGTCATGCCGGTGACGGTGACGCTGGAGGTGCTCACGGGGGTTCGCCTCTCTTCGGGGTATCGATGTCTTCTCTCAGAACTACCATACCCCCCTACCGTATTCCCGCAAGGCCGCGGACGTCTTGTTTCCTCGCCCACGCGGGCACAGAAAGGTGATTGAGTGGAGTACCGCATCTCACCCCTCGGGGAACGGAGCCTGGCAATGTCGATGGACACGTTGCGCACCCGGATGCTGCGCCGCAAACCGCTCACCGAGAACCCCGACCTGGTGCGCAATGCCTGACGACCGCCGGAAACGGGTGGACGCCACCACCCTGACCGGTGTGCCCGCGACGATGATGTGGACGCTCCGCAACCGCGCCGTCGAGGCGGCGCGTCCCGACACCGCGTTCGCGGACCCGCTCGCCGTGGGTCTCTACGAGACCCTCGACTATCCGTACGAGAACTTCGGGAAACCCAGCCAATCCCACGCCCTGCGCGCGCAGGCCTTCGACGACGAGATCCGGACGTTCCTCGCCGGCCACCCCGGCGGAACCGTCGTCGCGCTCGGCGAGGGGTTGCAGACCAGCTACTGGCGGATCGGCGACCCCGGCGTCCGGTGGGTGTCGATCGACCTGCCCGAGGTGGTCGCGCTGCGCCGGCAATTGCTGCCGGACGAGCCGAACGTCACCACACTCGCGGTGTCCGCGCTCGACCGCTCCTGGATGGACCACGTCGACACCGGTCGGGGTGTGTTCGTCTCGGCGGAGGGCCTGCTGATGTATCTGCCTCCCGACGAGTCGCTGTCCCTCATCGGCGACTGCGCCCGGCGATTCCCCGGTGGCCGGATGATGTTCGATTCGGTGCCCAAGTGGTTCAGTCGCAAGACGCAGAAGGGGCTGAGGATCCACGGCGACTACACCGTCCCGCCGATGCCGTTCCACCTCTCCGCAGGCGAGGCGGAAAACCTCCCCGACCGGGTGCCTCACGTCGCGTACACCCGTGAGGTGATGCCGCCCCTCGGCCGCGGCCCGTGGGGCTCGACCCTCCTCCGCCGGCTGTCGGAACTGCCACCCCTGCGCAACTCGCGTCCGACCCTGACCCTGTGCGGATTCGCGGGCTGAGTGCACGCACGTGGTCGCTTGCACTCGCGAGGGATGGTGATCTTTCATGTAGTGGAGGCACGCACCCGAGGGATGACACAGATGAACACTGAAAACGTGGAGCCCGATTTCGCCCGGCTCGCCGAGTGGGCGGAGCGTGACATGAAGTTGCCCGAGAACTCTGCAACCGCACAGCGAGGCCAGGACGCTGCCGCAGCCGGCAGGGAGTTGCTGGACCGAGCGAGGCGGCCGAGGAGTACCTCGGGGCCGCGACCGCGCCTCTGAACCCATCCGACGAGCGGTGCGGCCCGACCCGCAGCAGAATGGTGCAATGGCGGACCGTGGATTCACCCCGACACAGCTCGCGGCACGTGCCGCGTACCTGCTTCGCGGCAACGACCTCGGCACCATGACGAGTGCCGCGCCGCGCCTGTACCCGCACATGTGGAGTTGGGACGCGGCATTCGTCGCGGTCGGACTGGCGCCCCTCAGTGTGGAGCGGGCCGTCGTCGAACTCGACACCCTGCTGTCGGCGCAGTGGAAGAACGGGATGATCCCGCACATCGTGTTCGCGAACGGCGTCGACGGGTACTTCCCCGGCCCCGGTCGGTGGGAGTGCGGAACCCTCGCGGCGCACGCGCCGAGCGGAACGCAGACGTCGGGCATTACGCAGCCGCCCGTCCACGCCATCGCCGTGCAGCGGATCCTCGACCACTCGCGCAGGCACGGTCGCAGCACCCGGGCCGTCGCCGAGGAGTTCCTCGACCGGCGCTGGCCCGACCTCGTGCGCTGGCACCGCTGGCTGGCCAACGCCCGAGACCTCGACGGCAACGGCCGGATCGCGCTGTACCACGGGTGGGAGTCCGGGATGGACAACTCGCCGCGCTGGGACCACTCGTACGCCAACGTCGTCGCAGGGGTGATGCCCACGTATCTGCGCGAGGACCTGTCCCACGTCGCCGATACGGGACAGCGGCCGTCGAACGGCGAGTACGACCGCTACCTGTGGCTGCTCGAGGAGATGAAGACCGTCCGCTACGACGACGCGGAACTGGCCACCGCCATGAGCTTCGCGGTGGAGGACGTGTTCGTCAGCGCCGTGTTCTCGATGGCGTGCGAGGTGCTCGCGACCATCGGCGAGGAACACTCGATGCCGAACTCCGACGTCCGCGAACTGCACGGGTGGGCGGCCCGGTTCCGGCAGGGCGTCCTCACGACCACCGACGAACGGTCCGGGGCGGCACGCGATTTCGATCTGCGCAGCGGCCGGTGGATCGCCACCGAAACGCTCGCCATGTTCTCCCCACTCCTGTGCGGCGGCCTGAGCCGCGACGCCGAACGCGCCCTGATCCGCACGTTCGAGGGGCCGAAGTTCTGCGGCCACCCCGACCTCCGGTACGCCGTGCCGCCGTCGACGTCGCCGGTGTCGGGCGACTTCCGCCCGCGCGAATACTGGCGCGGTCCGGTGTGGCCCGTGATGACGTGGCTGTTCTCCTGGGCGTTCGCCCGCCGCGGGTGGGCCGAGCGCGCCCACCTGCTGCGGTCCGAGGGACTGCGGCAGGCGAGCGACGGCAGCTTCGCCGAATACTACGAGCCGTTCACCGGGCAGCCCCTCGGCAGCATGCAGCAGTCGTGGACGGCCGCAGCCGTTCTGGACTGGTTGGGCTGACGCCCCCGTGAGTACTTGTTAACCGCCCGTGGTTAATAAGTACTCACGGGCGCGAAGCGCATGGGACCGAGTTCGGCGTACCGGTCGCCGGGGCCGGGGTTGTCGGTGGGGGCGGCGCCGCCGAGGTGGTGCATCACTCCCCAGACGGCGTTGAGCGCGGTCTGCACGGCGCCCTCCGCCCAGCCCGCGGTCCACGAGATGTCGTCGCCCGCCAGGAAGATTCCGCGATGCCGCGGGTCGAGTTCGTCCTGAACGAAATGGCTGAACAGCCGTTCCTGGTACCGGTAGTGGCCGGGCAGGTTCGCCTTGAACGCGCCCATGAAGTCGCGTTCGGTCTCCCACGACAGCGTGACGGGGGTGGCGATGATGTGGCTGCGGAAGTCCACGCCCGGGTAGATCTCCTCGAGCGACTTGATCATCAGGTTCATCCGCTCCGTCGCGTCGAGCGGCAGCAGTTTGAGCGAATCGTCGGACCACGTGTAGGACAGGCAGATCAGGCCGGGCTTGTCGTCACCCTGGTCGAGAAGGTAGGTGCCGCGGCTCATCCGGTCGGTCAGCGTCATGCTGACGAGGTCGCGGCCGGTCACCGGGTCCTTGTCCTTCCAGAACGGACGGTCCACGAGGGCGAACACCTTCGTCGAACCCATGTAGTGGGTGCGTTCGATGGCGGTCCAGTGGTCGATCGGGAACAGGTCGTCGTCGCAGTGAATGTTGTTGAGCAGCATCCAACTCTGCGCCGTGAAGACGGCGGCCGGGTAGGTGCGGATCTCACCGGCCGAGTCGGTGACCGTCACCTGATGCGGTGCGGTGCGCCGGACCGCGGTGACGCGGGGACGGGTGTCCCCGCCGTTCAGTGAGCGCACCGACGTGCCGTCCGGCCAGTGCGCCATCCCCGCCGGGGTGTCCGTCCACAGGTGCAGCGGCAGTTGCTGCGACCCGCCGACGATGCCGCGGTGGTGGTCGTCGGCGGCGGTGATCACGACGCGCAGGATCTCGAGGATCGAGTTGGGGAAATCGGTGTCCCAGCCGCCCGTTCCGAAACCGACCTGCCCGAACACTTCCCGGTGCCGGAACGACGCGAAGTGCTTGGACGAGGCGAGGAAGCCGTAGAACGTCTGATCGTCCAGTCGGACCACGAGGTCGTTCCAGATCCGCTTCAGTTCGGCGGTGTCGCGGTCGCGGATCGCCTGCTGGAGCGGGATCAGTTCGGCGTGCTCCTCGAGCGTGCGCTGCCATGCGTCGGAGACCTCCCGGAACACTGGCGGCAGATCGTCGAGGTGCTGTGCGTAATACGTTTCGCCCTTGAGGTCGATGACCGTGCTGGGGGTGGCGTCGGCGAGCGGGTTGGGAAACGCCTCGGTCCGCAGCCCGGTGGCGTCGAGGTAGTGGAACAGGGTGGTGGACGACGGTGGGAACCGCATCGCGCCCATCTCGGCCACCACGCCGGGGTGTCCCTCGAACGGCTGCGACCGCATCCGGCCACCGATCTGATCCGACTCGTAGACAATCGGTTTGAGGCCGATCTTCATCAGTTCGTACGCCGTGACCATGCCCGACAGTCCGCCGCCGATCACCGCCACCTCGGTGCCGTGCCGGCCTGCGGGCACCGAACCGAGGCCCGACGGGTGCGTCACGTAGTCGTCGTAGGCGAACGGGAAGTCGGGACCGAACATCGTCAGCGGCGGGACGTCGGTGTCCGTGGCGGTGCTGTCCGGGGTGACGGGGATTGTCATGAAGTCTTCTCCTGCACAATGGGGTAGAGGTCGACGCGTCGGTCGTCGAGATGGGTGTTGTCGCGGCGGGATCGGCGGAGGACGTCGAGTTCGAGGTCGACGATCGCCAGTTCTTCGTAGCGGCCCGCCCGGGCGAGTTCGGTGCCGTCGGGTGCGATCGCGCAACTGGATCCGCAGTAGTCGAGGTCGGTTTCAGTGCCGCACCGGTTGACGTACGTGACGAACACCTGGCTCTCGTAGGCCCGGGTCGGGACGACGCTCTCCGCGATGAATTCATACGGGCACATCAGACCGGTGGGGACGATCAGCCACTGAGTGCCCCGGTCGGCGTGCGCGCGAACGGCTTCCGGGAACTCGACGTCGTAGCAGATCAGGAGTCCGCACCGGGTGCCGTCGTGGTCGAACTGGACCACGAGTTCGTCGCCGGCGGCGAAGTGCGTGCGGTCGAGGTCACCGAACAGGTGGGTCTTGCGGTAGTTCGCGAGCGAGTTCCCGGACGGGCCGAGCGCCTGCACGCTGTTGTAGACGACGGCGCCGTCCGCCTCTGGGTAGCCGTAGACGACGGTGATGCCGGACTCGCGCGCGATCTCCGCGATCCGCGCCGCGATCGGCCCGTCGGCGGGTTCGGCCCGCTCGGCGATGAGTGGGCCGATGTTGTAGCCGGTGGCCGACATTTCCGGGCAGACCAGGATGGACGCACCGGCGGCCGCTGCCGTCTGCGCGGCGGACGCGATGGCGGCGAGGTTCGCCGCGACGTCGAAGGAGAGTTCGGGACCCTGGAACAGCGCCGCCCTCATCGTGCCTCCACCGCTTCGGGGCTGTTGCGGAGTTCGGACTTGCGGACGCCGTAGGCGAAGTAGATCGCGAGCCCCACCGCCATCCACAGGGCGAACGCCACCCACGTCGAGACACCGAGGCCGAACAGCAGCAGCGCGCAGAACACCACGCCGAGGACCGGCATCAGCGGGAACAGCGGAGTGCGGAAGCTGCGGTGCAGGTCGGGGTGCCGCCGGCGCAGGATGATCACGGCGATGTTGACGAGCATGAACGCGAACAGCGAGCCGATGCTCGTGGCGTCGGCCAGTTCGCCCAGCGGCACGAACCCCGCGAGCGCGGAGACGACGGCGCCGACGACCACGATGTTGACGACGGGCACCCGGGTGCGGGGGTTGACGCGGGAGAACACGCGCGGAACGAGACCGTCGAGCGACATCGCGTACAGGATTCGGGTCTGCCCGTACATCACGGCGAGGACGACGCTCGCGATGGCGATCACGGCGCCCGCGGACAAGAGGACGGCCGGCCAGGTGCTGGTGGTGGCGGCCTCGAGGATGGTCGCGAGTGCGGCGCCCTCGCCCGCGATGTCCTGCCAGGGCATCGCGCCGACGGCCGCGATCGCGACCAGGCAGTAGAGGGCCGTGACGATCACGAGCGAGAGGATGATGGCGCGGGGAAGGTCGCGTTTCGCGTTCTTCGCCTCGTCGCCTGCGGTCGAGGCGGCGTCGAACCCGATGTAGGCGAAGAACACCTGGGACGCCGCGGCCGTGACGCCTGCCGCGCCGAGGGGAATGAACGGCGTGAAGTTCCCGGCGCGGAACGCGGTGAACGCGACCGCGCAGAAGAACACGAGCACGAGGATCTTCAGCGCGACCATGATGGTGTTGACCAGGGCGCTCTCGGACGCTCCGCGGGTCAGTAGCGCCACCGCGACGAGCACGATGACGATGGCGGGCACGTTGACGACGCCGCCCGCTCCCGGTGATTCGCTGATCGCGGCGGGTAGTGCGATGCCGAACATGCCGTGGAGCAGTTCGTTGATGTATTCGCCCCATCCGACGGCCACGGCCGCGACCGAGACGCCGTACTCGAGCATCAGGCACCAGCCGCAGATCCACGCGAACAGTTCGCCCATGGTCGCGTAGGTGTACGAGTAGGAGCTACCGGAGACGGGGATGCTGCCTGCGAGTTCCGCGTAGGAGAGGGCGGAGAACAGCGCGGTGAACGCCGCGAGCACGAACGCGAGGACCACAGCGGGGCCTGCCTTGGGTGTCGCTTCGCCGAGGATGACGAAGATGCCCGTTCCCAGCGAGGCGCCGATGCTCAGTGCGGTGAGGTGCACGAGGCCCATCGACCGCTTGAGTCCGTGACCGGGTTCCTGGTCGTTGCGCGCGACGATCGCCTCGACCGATTTGCGGGCGCGCAGTGCGCCGGCCAGTCCCGGCGGGCGCGGAGAAATCTTGGTGATATCCAACGTTGAGCTCCTGAGCGGTGGAGTGATGCGCACAACAATGAACGGGCGAGCCGTGACTGTCAACACATGTTTCCTAAACCGCTTGACGGTTTCCTATCGGGACGTGGGCCGGACGTCGTCCGGGAGAGCGGGGGCGAGAATCCACAGGACGGTCGCGGTCTCGTCGCCGAGCGCGCGGAAGCTGTGCGGCAATTGCGGGGAGAAGGTGAACGCGTCCCCCGTCCCCAGCGACACGTCCTCCGCGGTCCCCGCACCGTTGAAGGAAATGCCGATCCGGCCCGACACGACGAAGACGAACGCGACGTCGACGGGCAGTTCGTACGTTTCCGACCCGCTGCCGCCGCCGGGTTCGATCCTGCTCAGCAGCGACTGGATGCGGCGCTCGCCGAACGGCGTCAGCAGGAACTCGGCCATGCGTTCCCCGCCGAAGCTGATCGGCGGGTAATTGTCGGCCCGCACTACCTCACCTGCGGCGGAGCTCTCAAACAGTGACCCGACGGGAATGTTCAGCGCGGCGCAGATCCGCACCAGCGTGGCCACGGACGCGCTCGCGTGGTCCCGCTCGATCTTCGACAGGTAGCCCTTGGTGATGCCGCACCCGGCCGCCAGTTCGTCGAGCGTCAGGCGCTGGGCCAGCCGCGCCGCCTTGAGCCGGGGGCCGATCCTGGGCGCATCGACGCCCGACGGACCTTCGGTTGCGAGCTCGTTCGCCATGCATCGTTCCTTCATCGTGTCTCGTATAGGAAACAGGTGTTGACAAGAATGCGTTCCAAGGAAACGATACGACGAAGCCACGTCTCCGGCACACACCGAAGGATTCCGATGACTAAAAACGAGATCAGCGGTCCCGACGCGTCCCGCATCCAGGGCCCCGTCGACGCCACCCGCACCCCGCGCTACGCCGAACCCAGCACGTTCGCCCGCCTCCCGCGGCTCGACGAGGTGTCCCGCGCCGACGTCACGGTGCTGGGTGTCCCGTTCGACTCCGGTGTGAGCTACCGCCCCGGCGCCCGGTTCGGCCCCGGCCACATCCGTGCGGCGTCGAAGCTCCTGCGTCCGTACAACCCGGCACTCGACGTGCACCCCTTCGCGGCGCAGCAGGTCGCCGACTTCGGCGACATCGGCGTCAACCCGTTCGACATCCAGGAAGCCCTGGCCACGGTCGACGGCGCCGTCACCGACCTGCGCAAGGACGGCTCGACCGTGCTGACGCTCGGCGGCGACCACACGATCGCGCTGCCGATCCTGCGGTCCCTTGCCCGCGACCACGGTCCCATCGCCGTGCTGCACTTCGACGCCCACCTCGACACGTGGGACACCTACTTCGGCGCCCCCTTCACGCACGGCACCCCGTTCCGGCGGGCCAGCGAGGAGGGGCTGATCGACCTCGAGCGGTCGCAGCACATCGGCATCCGCGGCCCGCTGTACAGCAAGAAGGACCTCGAGGACGACGCCGTTCTCGGTTTCCAGGTCATCCGCTCCGACGACTACGAGGTGGACGGCGTCGCGAGCATCGTCGAACGGATGCGTCGACGGCTCGACGGCGGCCCGGTCTACGTGTCCGTGGATATCGACGTCCTCGATCCCGCGCACGCGCCGGGCACCGGAACCCCCGAGGCCGGCGGCATGACGTCCCGCGAACTGCTGAACACACTGCGCGGACTCGTCGGCCTCAACGTCGTCGGCGCCGACATCGTCGAGGTCGCGCCCGCGTACGACCACGCCGAGATCACCGGCATCGCGGCAGCGCACGTCGCGTACGAGTTGCTGTCGGTGCTCGCGATCAACGCGTCGACGGCTCCCGGACGGGTCGCCCGCGGCGAGGCACTCCGGCAGGCGGCATATGTGACCAAGTGACGCCGCCGGCGCTTAGCCTGAGTTCCCTTGTGTGGGCGGCGGATTACGAGCGCATGATCGGGATCTTCGAACGGAGATCCTGAATGACGGCGAGCGGAAGTGTAGAAATGCGCCGCCACTAGCCGCGAGTGCTGCGTCGATCCGGCAAGCAGATCGATAGCATCCTGCTTATGGGGGATGAGCGACCGACGGAGTGGACGATCGACGCCTGGGTGGATCCCAAAACTGGGAAGGCGCCCTTCGAGGCATGGTTGACGAGTGCTGATCAGTACGATCAGGCCATTGCGATTATGGTTCTGGAGAAGGTCGTCCAGCCGCTCGGCATGGATATTTGCAGCACGGAATGGGGCAAGGCGCTCGGCGGCGGACTCTACGAGATCCGTATTCGGACGTCCCTGCATGGTGCCGAAACTTGGGGCGAGACCGATCCGAACCCCGCTGAAGACCCCAACCGCAATCGCACGGTCCTGCTTCGGATCTTCACGACCTTTCATGGCTCCAAGATCGTGTTGTTGTTCAACGCGTACGACAAGGGCAAGGATCCTAGCGAGAAGCGTCAAGCCAAAGAGATCAAGAAGGCGCGAAAGTGCTTGAAGGTCTGGAAAGGCGAAAAATAGGCGGCCGGTACCTCAATTGACAAATATGTGTTTTGACACATAAACTGCGTGGTGTTAACACTGCCGCGAGGTATGCGACTAGGAGTTGGTCATGGGCACGCGACCATTTAGCGAGATCGCCAACGCCGTCAAGTCGGAGTGGACCCCCGAGGTCAAGGAGTTTGCCGACCGTTTTGGCACTGAGCTCGAGGAACAAGTACACGAGCAGGTAAAACTGGGCAGACAGCTGGCTGAGGCGAGGTCCGCGGCGCGGCTCACCCAGGGGCAGCTGGCCGCCCTTTCGCACATTGGGCAGTCCGAGATCAGTCGAATCGAACGTGGTCTCGGCAACCCAACTCGAGACACTCTCATCCGCATCACCGCAGCGATGGGGGCCGAACTCGCCATCGTTCCTTCTACGCGTCTGGAGAACGCGCAGGCCATCTGACGACGAACTGCATTCGTGTCATAGGACCCGTCGTCCGCTTGGCTCTTCCCAGCTGCTACTCGAAGACTCACAGGTCGAGGGCGCGGGCGAGGACGGGCCACGATTCGTGCAGGGAGTCCTGCCAGTACCCCCACGAATGTGTGCCGGTGTCCCGGAAGTCCACGGTCGCGGGGATGCCGAGGGTGTCGAGCCTTTCCACCAGTCGGTGGGTGCAGTAGTTCGTCGCCGCCTCGATGACACCGCCGATGACGATCTGATCCGGGAGCGGCGGCGCCCCGGCGGGACGGACGGCGTTCAGGGCTTCGTACGGTCCGGGCAGTCCGCTGGCGTTGGAGATGTACAGGTCGAGCCCGCGGAGTTTGTCCGCGTTGACGTAGGGGTCGTGCGCCGTCCAGGCCGGGTCGTCGGTGGGGCCCCACATGTTCTCGGTGTTGCCGCCGCCGACCACCTCGACGACGAGCCGGACCAGGTTCCGCCCGATCGGGTCGCTGGTCATCGCGCACCCGCTGTAGGACGCGACACCCCGGTACAGGCCCGGTGCCTGGACCGCGAGGTCGATCACCGAACCGGCCGACATGGACAGTCCGCCGATCGCGTTCACGCCGTTGGCGCCGAGCGCGGTGTCCAGCACCGGGGGCAGTTCCCGGGTGAGGAACGTCTGCCACTTGTTGCGTCCGAGGACGGGATCGTCGTTTCGCCAGTCGGTGTAGTAGCTGATGTAGCCGCCGACGGGGATCACGACGTTGGCGTTCTTGTCGTCGAAGAAGTCGACGATGTCGGTCTGCCGGATCCAGTTCGCGCCGTCCTCGCCGGCCCCGGCGCCGTTGAGCAGATACAGCGTGGGTCGGGCGACGCTGGTGTCGGCGGGGCGCAGCACCTGCAGTTCCACCACTTCGTCCATCGACGGCGAGTACACGAAGACGTTCCAGCGGCGGTCGTCGACCTTCTCGATCCGGTCGAGGCTGCCGGCGGACGCGCTCGGCGCCGCCACCGCACCGCCGTCGGCGGGCTCGGCCGTCGCCACCGGGCCGGGCAGGCCCAGGAATGCGGCGACGACAATGATGCCCGCGGTGAACAGTCTCATCGGTCGATCTCCATTCTCGAATCGTGGTGCGCGCCGTCGGTGAGGTAGTCGGCGAGCAGCGGGCCGATCACCCGGACCGCGGCAGGTTCGGTGATCTGCCAGTGCGTCGACTCCACGGGGTGGTTCGTGATCCGGCCGTTCACCCACGGGCGCCAGGTGCCGACGGCGCGCCGCAGCGTCGGATCGTCGTGCGCCGCAGTGAAGAACAGCACGTCCCCGTCGAACAGTCCGGGCCGGTAGTCGCGCATGAGGCCGCCGTTGTGGTGTGCGGCCGCGGTCAGCCGGTGCGTGTGCTCGGGGCTCAGGGCCGACAGCGCGGCCGCCGTGTCCTCGTCCTCGCCGACGACCGTCGCGCCACCGGTGTCCCGCGACTGCTGCGTTTCCGCGAAGCTGTCGAGCATCACCAGTGACCGCACCGTCTGCCCGGTCTCCTGCAGTTGCACCGCCATCGCGTGCGCGATGACACCGCCGATCGACCAGCCGGCCAGATCGTAGGGACCTTCGGGCTGGATCCGCCGCACCTCGGTGAGGTAGCGGGCGGCGAGTGCCTCGATCGAGTCGGGCAGCACCTCCCCCACCACGGCCGGGGTCTGGATGCCGAACACGGGCCGGTCTTCGTCGAGGTGCTCGGCGAATCCCGTGTAGCACCAGGACAGTCCGCTGATCGGGTGGATCCAGAACATCGGCGTGCCTGCACCGCCGCCGCGGATCGGGAACACCACGTCGAGCGCGGCGTCGCCGGTGTCGCCGTCCGCCGCGTCCATGCGTGC
Source organism: Rhodococcus pseudokoreensis (assembly GCF_017068395.1). Taxonomy (NCBI): domain Bacteria; kingdom Bacillati; phylum Actinomycetota; class Actinomycetes; order Mycobacteriales; family Nocardiaceae; genus Rhodococcus; species Rhodococcus pseudokoreensis. The sequence continues at coordinate 4,525,794 of NZ_CP070619.1, forward strand.
GGCGATCGCGGCCGGTGTCGGCTCGGTCATCAGCCACTGCAGCGGCACCGTCACGTCGCTGCTCGCCCGCAGCCGGCTCACCGCCCGCATCGCGGACAGTGATGTGCCGCCGAGGTCGAAGAAGTTGTCGTCGGCGCCGACCCGGTCGACCCCGAGGACCTCCGCGAAGACCGACGCGACCGTGCTCTCGTGACCCTCACCCGGGCGGCGGTATTCGGCGGCCCGGAACTCGGGGCGCGGCAACGCGTTCGCGTCGAGTTTCCCGGTGGGGGTGAGCGGGACGGAATCGATGCACACCACCGCCGACGGCACCATGTGCGTCGGCAGGAACTCGGACACGAAGGCGCGGACCCGTGCGGGATCCGGGGCGGATCCCGCGGTAGGAACCACGTACGACACGAGCACCGTGTCGCCGGACGGGCCGCGGCGACCGAGCGTGATCGCGTAGTCGACGTCGGGGTGTTCGAGGACGGCGGCGTCGATCTCACCGAGTTCGATGCGGTAGCCGCGGATCTTCACTTGGTGATCGGAGCGGCCGCTGTACTCGAGCTGTCCCGATGCGGTCCAGCGGACGACGTCGCCGGTGCGGTACATGCGGTCGCCGGGTGCGCCGTGGGGATTGGCGACGAAGCGTTCGGCGGTGAGGCCGTGCCGGGAGTGGTAGCCGCGGGCCAGTGCCGGTCCCGCGACGTACAGTTCGCCTGACACCCCCGCGGGGACGGGGCGCAGCCGCGCGTCGAGGACCATGACCTCGAAGCCGCGCACCGGGTGCCCGATGGTGATCGGCTGACCCGCGACGAGGTCTCCGACGGTGGAGATGTCGGTGGCCTCGGTGGGTCCGTACCCGTTGAGCATGGTGCGGCCGGGCTGCCAGCGGGCGACGAGTTCGGGCGTGCACGCCTCGCCGCCGACACCGAGGACGCGCAGTTCCTCCAGTCCGGTGGGGTCGATCGAGGACAGCATCGCCGGGGTGATCAGCGCGTGCGTGACGTGCTCGTCGCGGACGAAGGCGGCCAGTTCCTCCCCGCCGATCATGCTCGGCGGGGTGATCACGAGTGTTGCGGCGGCGGAGAGGGCGGACATCATCTCGCCGACCGCCATGTCGAAGCTGGGCGACGTGTTGTGCAGGAACCGGGTCGACGCGTCGACGCGGTAGTGCTCGCGGCGTTCGGTCGCCAGGTTCGCCAGCCCGCCGTGGGTGACGACGACGCCCTTGGGGCGGCCGGTGGAGCCGGACGTGTAGATCATGTACGCCGGGTTCCCGACCCGGACGGGCTGCCCGCGTTCCGCATCGGTCACCGGGGTGGCCGGGGCGGCCTCGAGTGCGTCCGCGAGTTCGTCGACCGCGAGCCAGGACACGCTGTCCGGCAGAGCTTCCCGCTCACCGGTCACGGTGATACCGATGTGGGCGCCGGAGTCGGACAGCATGTGGTCGATGCGGTCGGTCGGGTAGGTGGGATCGACGGGGAGGTACGCGGCGCCCGTCTTCGCGACCGCCCACACCGACAGCACCGATTCCGCTGACCGCGACAACGCCACGGCGACAAACGTTTCGGGCCCCACACCCTGCGCGAGCAGCAACCGGGCCAGCCGGTTCGACCAGGCGTCCGCCTCGCGGTACGTCCAGTCGCGGCCCCGCCAGGACAGCGCGACCCGGTCCGGGGCGGCGCTCACGGCGTCGTCGATGATCCCGGCGAGGGTGGCCGGCGGCGCGGCAGGCAGGCCCCGGACGGGTGCAAGGGCGGCGCGTTCGCCGGCGTCGAGGATCTCGATCCGGCCGATCGGTGCGGCGGGGTCGGCGACCAGCGCGGTGAGCACCGTCAGCAGCCGCGCGCGGAGCCCGGTCACGTACTGCGCGTCGAACACGTCGGATCGATACCGCAGCGTGAATCGCAGTCCGTCGTCGGCGAACACCGTGAGCGTCAACGGATAGTGGGTGGCTTCCTCGCCGGACACCCCGAGCACGGTCATGCCGTCGATGGACGTCACCTCGGCCAGCGCGGCGGTGTCCACGGGATACGACTCGAACACCGTCAGCGTGTCGAACAGCGCACCGCTGCCGGTGGTCTGCTGCACGTCGGACAGGCCGAGGTAGTGGTGATCGAGCAGGGTCGCCTGTTCCCGTTGCACGCGGATCAGCAGGCCGGCCGCCGACTCGTCCGGGTCGACCCGCACCCGCACGGGCAGGGTGTTGATGAACAGGCCGACCATCGACTCGACGCCCTCGAGTTCGGCGGGCCGACCCGACACGGTCGCCCCGAACACGACGTCGTCGCGGCCGAGCATGCGGGACAGCAGGATTCCCCACGCCGCCTGCACCAGCGTGTTGAGGGTGACCCCGAGTTCCGCTCCGAGCGCGGTGAGCTGCGCGGACAGTTCGGGTCCGGCGTCCGCGTCCACCGCCTCGACCGACGCGGTCCCCGGTAGCCCGGCACTGTCGGAGGCGACGAGCGTCGGCTGGTCGACACCGGTGAGAGCCTGGGCCCACACGTCCCGGGACGCGGCCCGGTCGCGCGACGCCAGCCAGGACAGGAACGCCCGGTACGACGGCACCCGCGGAAGCACGGACGCGTCGCCGCGCGTGGCGTACAGGACCAGCAGTTCCTTCAGCAGCAACGGCATGGACCAGCCGTCGACGAGGATGTGGTGCAGGGTGACGGCCAGGGCGTGACGGCCGTCGTCGCCGTCGATCAGCGTGAAGCGCAGCAGCGGGGGCGACGCGAGGTCGAACCGGCGTTCGCGGTCGGCGGCGAGCGCCTCCTCCCGTGCGGCCGCCCTGTCGGATGCGGCCAGCTCCCCGAGATCGAGCGTGCGCCAAGGAATCTCCACCTCGTCGAGCACCACCTGCACGAGATCGCCCGTGCTCGCGCCGACGAACGCGGTGCGCAGGTTCGCGTGCCGGTCGAGCAGTGCGGAGATCGCCGCCCGCATCCGGTCGGCGTCCACCACGCCGCCGAGTTCGAGCACCGTCTGCGTCGTGTACACGTCCACCGTGTCCTGCGCGAGCTGGGCGTGGAACGCGAGCCCGTGCTGCAACGGCGACAGCGACCAGATGTCGGACAGACCCGTGTACTGCTCCTCCCACAATTCGAGGTCGCGCTGCCCCACCAGGACGAGCGGCACATCGGACGGGGTCAGCCCGCCGGCCGTGCCGCTGTCCGCGTGCCCGGCGACGGCCGTGAGCGCGCTCGTCCACAGGTCTGCCAGCTCCCGGACGTCACCGTCCGACAGCAGTTCCCGCGGATACGAGAACGTCGCCGTCAGCCGGGATTCGCCGTCCACGCCGGTGACGATCGCGTTGACGTCGAGAACGGCGGCCGCCGGCATGTCGTCGTTGCCGGCGCCACGGAGGTCGTCGAAGTCGGTGGCCGGCGTCCAGCCCAGGTGCGCGAACTCCTCCGGAATGTCGGCCTCGGAGACCCGGCCCAGATAGTTGAAGCTGATCTGCGGGTCCGGAAGGTGCTGCAGCGCAGCGGCGGTCCCGGAATTGAGATGACGCAGCAGTCCGTAGCCCAGCCCGCGGCCGGGCACCGCGAGCAGGTTCTCCTTCACGGCCTTGATCGCGCGGGACGTGTCGGCGGTCCCCGCCAGGGCGGCGTCGACGTCGATCCCGTCGAGGTCGAGGCGGACCGGGTACACGCTGGTGAACCACCCGACCGTGCGGGAGAGGTCGGCGCCGGGCGCCGCCTGCTCCTCGCGTCCGTGACCCTCCAATTGCAGGAGCAGCGACGGCTCCTCGATCCCCCGGCGGCGCCGCCAGGCGCTCACGGCGAGAGCGAACGCCGCGATCAGCCCGTCGCCCACGCCGCCCCGGAAGGCCGCGGGAACGGACGTCACGAGCGACCGCGTCACCGACGCGTCGAGTTCGACGCGCACGTGGTCGACCGTCGCCAGGACGTCGACGGCGGGGTCGAGCGGCCGGGAGCCGAGCGTCGGGTCCGGTCCGTCCAGAATCCGTTGCCAGAGCGACAATTCCGCGATCCGGCCGGGCGTGTGCGCGTCCTCGGTCAGCGCGTGCGCCCACCGGCGCATCGACGTGCCGGCCGGCGGGAGCGTGGCGGCCGCCCCGGACGAGATCTGCGCCCACGCGGCGATCAGGTCCGGAATCAGGATGCGCCAGGACACGCCGTCGACGACGAGGTGATGGGCGGCAACGATCAGGCGACCGCTGCGTCCGGGTGCGCCCACCGGATCGAGCCACACGCACTGCAGCATGATGCCGGCGCGGGGGTCGAGGCGGTTCAGTGCCGAATCGAGTTCCCGCCGTGCGAGTTCGGTGGGATCGGTTCGTGGATCCCACGCGATCCGGTGCACGAGCGCGGCGACGTCGACGGCGCCTGCCTGTGCCACCTCCAGTGTGTCGCCGACGAAACGGGCACGCAGCATGTCGTGATGATCGACCACGGCCGACAGGGTCGCGAGCAGACCCGCGCGATCGATGCCCACCGGCAACTCCAGCGCCACCGACTGCGAGTAGCGGTCGAGGGTGCCGCCGCGTTCGGTGACCAGACGCATCACCGGGGTGAGCGGCAGCGAGCCGACACCGCCACCCGGAAGTTCCTCGAGCACGACGGGTTCGGTGCCGGTGGCCCGGGCCGCGACCTGCGCGAGCCCGGCAACGGTCTTGTGCTCGAACACGTCCCGGGGTGAGATCACCAGACCGTGGGCCTTCGCCCGCGATGCCAGCTGGATCGACGCGATGCTGTCGCCGCCGAGGCCGAAGAACGAATCGTCCACGCCGACCGTCTCGGCGCCGAGGAGTTCGGCGAACACGGCCGCCAGGACCTTCTCGGTGTCGGTGACCGGTGCACGGAAACGTGCGGTCGCGGTGACGAACACGGGTTCGGGCAGTGCCGCCCGGTCGAGCTTCCCGTTCACCGTCACCGGCAGCGCCTCGATCACCACGTAGGCGTCCGGGATCATCGGCGCAGGCAGGGCGTCCTCCAGGTGGCGCCGGACCGTGTCCGTGTCGACTGCGTGCCCGGGGGCGGGCACGAGATAGGCGGCGAGGCGCTGACCCGACGGGGTGTCGTGGACGACGACGGCCGCCTGACCCACCGTGTCGTGCCGGGACGCCGCGGACTCGATCTCCCCCAATTCGATCCGGTTACCGCGGATCTTCACCTGGCTGTCGCCGCGACCGAAGTATTCGAGCCCGTGCGTTCCCGTCCACCGGACGACGTCGCCGGTGCGGTACATGCGGTCGCCGGGTGCGCCGTGGGGGTTGGCGACGAAGCGTTCGGCGGTAAGGCCGTGCCGGGAGTGGTAGCCGCGGGCCAGTGCCGGTCCCGCGACGTACAGTTCGCCGGAAACCCCCGCGGGGACGGGGCGCAGCCGGGTGTCCAGGACCATCACGTCGAAGCCGCGCACCGGGTGCCCGATCGTGACGGGTGAACCGTCCTCGAGATCTGCGACGGTGGAGATGTCGGTGGCCTCGGTGGGCCCGTACCCGTTGAGCATGGTGCGTCCGGGCTGCCAGCGGGAGACGAGTTCGGGGGTGCACGCCTCGCCGCCGACACCGAGCACCCGCAACCGCGGGTGACCGCCGGGATCCATCGTGGCGAGCACGGCCGGGGTGATCAGCGCATGCGTGACCTGCTGACGGTCCAGGAGCGCGGACAGGTCGTCGCCGCCCACGACCTCGGTCGGGGTGATCACCAGCGTGGCCGCGGCGCTCAGTGCCGACACCATCTCGCCGACGGCCATGTCGAAGCTCGGCGACGCCTTGTGCAGGAACCGGGACGTCGCATCGATGCGGTAGTGCTCGCGACGCTCGGCGGCGAGGTTCGCGAGGCCGCCGTGCGTGACCACGACGCCCTTGGGCAGACCCGTCGAGCCGGACGTGTAGATCATGTACGCCGGATTCTCCACGCGGATCGGACGGACCCGGTCGGCGTCGGTGATCGGGTCGGGGCTCGCGGACGCGTGCCGGGCGGAGACGTCGTCGGCGTCGAGTGCCAGCCAGACGACGGTGCCGGGCAACGCGGCCCGCTCACCGGACAGCGTGACACCGAGGGCGGCGCCCGAGTCGGTGAGGATGTGCGCGATCCGCTCCGCCGGATACGTCGGGTCCACCGGCACGTATGCGGCACCGGTCTTGGCGACCGCCCACACGGCCAGCACCGATTCGAGCGAACGCGGAAGCGCCAGGGCCACGAACGTTTCCGGGCCCACGCCGTGGTCGAGCAACACCCGGGCCAGCCGGGTGGACCACTCGTCCGCCTCCCGGTACGTGTACTCCCGGTCGTTCCAGGACAGCGCGGACGCGTCCGGGTCGATGCGGACGACGGCGTCGATCAGACCGGCGAGCGTGAGGGGGGCCGCCGAGGGCAGGCCCCGCACGCGGGCCGTCGCCCACTCGTCCGGCTCGAGAAGGTCGATGTCGCCGACGATCGCGCCCGGGTCGGACACCACGGCCTCGAGAACGCGGACGAACCGCCGGGTGAAGTCCACCGCGGTCCCGCGGTCGAAGAGGTCGGTGGCGAAGCGCAACGCACCCGACAACTCCTCCGCCGAACCGCCCTCGGACAGGGTCAGCGCGAGGTCGAACTGGGCGGTGTCGACCTCGAACGGGACGGGTTCGACGGTGACGCCGGGCAATTCGAAGCGGGTGACACCGCGATGCTCGAACGACAGCGCCACCTGGAACAGCGGTGTGTGCGCCTGTGTGCGGACCGGGGCGAGGACGTCGACGAGCCGCTCGAACGGAATGTCCGCATGACCGTACGCGCCGAGGTCGGTGTCGCGCACCCGCGCCAGGAGTTCGGTGAAACTCTCGTCCGCCGCGACGTGGGTACGCAGGACCAGGGTGTTGACGAACATCCCGACCAGGTCGTCGAGGTGCTGTTCGCCGCGGCCACCGACCGGGGTGCCGACGGCGATGTCGGACGTCGCGGACAGCCGCGACAGCACGACGGTCAGCGCCGCGTGCAGCACCATGAACACGGAGGCACCGTGATCGCGGGCCGTCTGCTCGAGTGCGGCGGCGGTGGCCGCAGGCACGTCGAAGGGCACGGTGTCGCCGCGCTGCGAAGGCACCGCCGGGCGCGGCCGATCGGTCGGCAGTTCCAGCAGGTCCGGCACACCGGACAGCGTGTCGGTCCAGTACCGGATCTGCTGTGCCGAGAGGGATCCCGGGTCGCCCTCGGAGCCGAGTGCCGCATGCTGCCAGATCGCGAAATCGGCGTACTGCATCGGCAACGGCGCCCAATCCGGGGCCCGGCCCGCGCTCCGGGCGGCGTAGGCGACCATCACATCGCGGGCGAGCGGGCCCATCGATACGGCGTCGCCGCTGATGTGGTGCACGACGATGACGAGTACGTACTCCTCGACGGCGGTCCGCAGAAGCCGTCCGCGGATGGGGATCCCGGCGGTCACGTCGAAACCGCCGTGCAGGGTGTCCCGCACCTCGCCCGGAAGGGCGTCGGCGGTGACGTCGACCGGGGTGAGATCGAGGTCGACCCGGCCGGCGGGCAGGATCACCTGCACCGGGCCGTCACCGTGGTCGGGGAAGACGGTGCGCAGCGACTCGTGGCGTTCCAGCACGTCGTGCACGGCGGTGTGTAGTGCCGCGACGTTCAGGGTTCCCGTCAGCCGGATCGCGAGCGGAAGATTGTAGGCGGCCGACTCCGGGTCGAATCGGTTGAGGAACCACATCCGGTTCTGCGCCGGCGACAACGGGATTCGCTCGGGACGCGCGGCGGCCACGAGTGCCGCCCGGCCACCCGTCCCGGCGAGCGTCTCGACGCGTGCGGCGAGTGCTTCGACGGTGGGGGTTTCGAAGAGTTCACGGACGGGGATGCGGGTGTCGAGGGCGCGGCCGAGGCGGGCGGCGACCTGGGTGGCGATGAGGGAGTTGCCGCCGAGGGCGAAGAAGTCGTCGTCGAGTCCGACGGTGTCGACGCCGAGGACGTCGGCGAAGGTGTGGGCGACGGCGGCCTCGGTGGGGGTGGCCGGTGCCCGGAAGGTGCGGGTTTCGAAGATGGGTGCGGGCAGGGCTTTTCGGTCGAGTTTGCCGGAGGTGCCGAGCGGGAAGCTGCCGAGGACCGTGATGGTTTCGGGGAGCATGTAGGTGGGCAGAGTCTGGGCGAGGTGGGCGCGCAGGTTCTGGGTGTCGGGGTCGGCGCCGGTGGTGGCGACGAGGTAGGCGACGAGGTGGTCGCCGGTGGCGGTGGGGACGACGAGGACCGCGGCCTGGGAGACCAGCGGGTGGGTGAGGAGGGCGGTTTCGATCTCGCCGAGTTCGATGCGTTGGCCGCGGAATTTGACTTGGAAGTCGGTGCGGCCGATGTAGTCGAGTTCGCCGGTGGCGGTCCAGCGGACCAGGTCGCCGGTGCGGTACATGCGTTCGCCGGGTGCGCCGTGGGGGTCGGCGACGAAGCGGTCGGCGGTGAGGTCGACGCGGCCGTGGTAACCGCGGGCCAGTTGAGACCCGGCGAGGTAGAGCTCACCGGGGACGCCGGTGGGCACGGGGTGCAGGCGCGAATCGAGGACGTAGACGCGGCTGTTCCATTCGGGGGTGCCGATGGTGACGGTGCCGTCGTGCGGGGTGTCGGTGACGTCGGCGTAGGTGATGGAGACGGCGGCTTCGGTGGGGCCGTAGAGGTTGTGGATGCGGGCGGCGGAGACGCGGGTGACGTCGTGGACGGTGGCGGCGGGGAGCGCCTCACCGATGACGAACACGTGCCGCAGGGATTCGATCTGCCGTGGATCCACCGAGTCCGCGAACACGGACAGCATCGACGGAACGAAGTCGGTTGCGGTGACCGAGTACTCGTCGATCAGCGCGGCGAGGTATTGCGGGTCCCGATGCCCGTCCGGGGTCGCGACGACCAGCGTCGCTCCGGCGGCCAGGGGCAGGAAGTATCCCCACAGCGACACGTCGAACGTGGTCGCGGTCTTCTGCAGGTACACGTCGCCGGTGCGGAGCGGATACTCGGACGCCATCCACGCGATCTGATTCACGATCGCCCGGTGGGTGACCGTGACGCCCTTCGGCTTTCCGGTGGAGCCGGACGTGAAGATCACGTACGCCACGTCGTCCGGGTGCAGCGGTGCCCGCAGTTCCGAACCCGACAGCGGTGCAGCGGACACGGCGTCGAGATCGAGCGTGTCGAGGCAGATGAGCGTCCGCTCGCTCGCACAGGCGTCCTGGGTGGTGGTCAGGACGCAGGTCGGGTCGGCGGCGTCGAGGATGTAGCCGATGCGGTCGGCGGGGTGGTCGGGGTCCACGGGCACGTAGCCGCCGCCGGCGGTGAGGACGGCATACATGCCCACGACGAGGTCGAGGGAGCGGCGCATGGCCAGGGCCACCAGCGATTCCGGCCCCACCCCTTCGGCGATCAGCGCCCGCGCCACCTGGTTGACCCGGGCCGCGAACTCCCCGTAGGTCAGCGACTGGCCCTCGAACACGACCGCCGGTGCGTCCGGGGCCCGGCGAACCTGATCGGCGAAGGCGTCGAGCAGGTGGGCGTCGGGCAGCGGATGGGTTGTGCGGTTGCGATTGTCGACCAACTCGGCGTAGTCCGCCGAATCGAGCAACACCACGTCACCGGCCGCGGTGGACGGGTCGGCGGCGACGGCCCGCAGGACGCGGGTGAACTGTTCGGCGAACGTGGCGACGGTCGATCTGTCGAACAGATCGGTGGAGTAGGTGAAGGACGCGAGGATTCCGCCCTCGGCCTGTTCGGTGAGCGTCAGGTGCAGATCGAACTCGGCCGTCCGCATCTCGGCCGGGACCGCGGAGACCTCGAGCCCCGGCAGGTCGAACGTGGCGGGGGCGAGGTTGTGGAACGACAGGGCCGCCTGGAACAGCGGGTGCCTGCCCTGGGAGCGAACCGGATCGAGTACTTCCACCAGGCGCTCGAACGGCACGTCGGCGTGCGAGAACGCGCCGAGGTCGGCTTCGCGGGTGTGCTCCACCAGTTCGCCGAACGTGGTCGCGGGGTCGATCCGGGTCCGCAGCACCAGGGTGTTGACGAACATTCCGACCAGGTCGTCGAGGGCCTGCTCACCGCGGCCGGCGACGGGAGTCCCGACCGCGATGTCCGCCGTGTTCGACAACCGGCCGAGGAACAGCGCGTACGCGGCGTGCACGGTCATGAACAGGGTGGCGTCCCAAGCGGCCGCGAGTTCGCGCAGCAACCCGTGGGTGCCGGCGTCGACGGCGAACTTCAGTTCACTGCCGCGGTGCGACTGCCGCCGCGGACGCGGACGGTCGGTGGGCAGGGTGAGTTCGTCGGGCAGATCCGCGAGAGTGCTTGTCCAGTAGTCGGTCTGGCGTGCGACGAGCGACGCGGGGTCGTGCTCGTCGCCGAGCAGTTCGTGGTGCCAGAGGCTGTAGTCGGCGTACTGGACCGGCAGCGGCGACCACGCCGGCGCGAGGTGTTGCGCCCGCGCCGTGTACGCGAGCATCACGTCGCGGGCGAGCGGCGCGAGCGAGAAACCGTCGGCGGCGATGTGATGGACCACGACGACGAGCAGGTGCTCGTCCTCGGAGACCGCGAACAGTCTTGCGCGCAGCGGTGCGTCCACGGTGAGGTCGAATCCGGTGGTCGCGAACTCCAGGGCCCGCTGCAGTGCCTCGTCCTCGTTCACGGCGAGGACGGTCAGGTCCGGGGTCGCCGATTCGGTGGGAAGCAGCACCTGGTGCGGCCCGGTGGGGGTGTCGGGGTAGATCGTGCGCAGCGCCTCGTGCCGTGCGAGAACGTCGCCGAGCGCGGCCCGCAGGGCCGCGACGTCGAGCGTCCCCGCCAGACGGAGGGCGAGCGGCAGGTTGTCGACGGCGGACGCCGGGTCGAAACGGTTGAGGAACCACACCCGCGCCTGCGCCGGGGACAGCGGAATCCGGTCCGGTCTCGGACGCACCGCGAGGACCGGACGATCGGACGTGCCCGCGGTGTCCACGGCGGCGGCCAGCGCCGCGACGGTGGGTGCGTCGAACAGGGACCGCACCGACAGGGACGTGCCGGTGGCCGCGCGGAGGCGGGCGATCACCTGGGTGGCGGACAGGGAGTTGCCGCCGATCTCGAAGAAGCTGTCGTCGGCGCCCACCCGCTCGACGTCGAGGATCTCCGTGAACACCCGCGCGACCAGCAGTTCGGACGCGGTCGACGGCGCCCGGAACTCCGTCCGCGCCGCGAACGTCGGGGCGGGCAGCGCCGGGCGGTCGATCTTGCCGGCCGGGGTGAGCGGAATGGCGTCGAGCACGGTGACGGTGGCGGGCACGAGCGCGCGCGGCAGGACCTCGGCCGCTGCCGCCAGGATGTCGGAGACGTCGAGGCCGGTGCCCGGCGCGGGCACGACGTAGCCGACGAGTTGATCGCCGAGCCGCGGATGGTGGTGGACGGACGCCGCCGCGGCGACCACGTCGCGATGCCGGGTCAGCGCCGCCTCGACCTCGCCGAGTTCGAGGCGCAGGCCCCGCAGTTTGACCTGCGCGTCGGCGCGGCCCACATACGTGAGCTGCCCGTCGGTGCGCAGCCGCACCAGGTCCCCGGTCCGGTACATCCGGGACCCCGGGGATCCGAAGGGGTTGGCGACGAACCGGTCCGAGGTCAGGCCGAACCGGGCATGGTATCCACGGGCCAGACCGGGCCCCGACAGATACAGCTCACCTGTGACACCCCGCGGCACCGGCCGCAGCCGGGCGTCGAGGACGAGTGCCTGCGCGCCGTCCAGCGGGCGGCCGATGGTGATGTCGGCACCCGGGGTGAGGGGTTCACCGATGGTGACGACGATGGTGGTCTCGGTGGGGCCGTAGCTGTTGAAGAACCTGCGCCCCGGGGCGAACTGCTCGACCAGTTGCGGCGGGCACACCTCGCCCCCGACGACGACGGTGCGCAGGTCGTCGAGCCCACTGGCGTCGACGGTACTCAGCGCCGCGGGGGCGGTGAGCACGTGGGTGACACGCTGGTCGCGGAGCAGGGCGGTGAGATCTTCGCCGCCGACCACGGTCGGCGGTGCGATCACGAGGGTGGCCCCGGCGCTGAACGCCTGGATCATCTCGAAGACGGAGGCGTCGAAACTCGCCGACGACAACCGGAGCACACGGGACTGCGCCGTGGTGCCCAGTTCCGGGCGCGCCTCCGCCGTGAACGCGCTCAGCCCCGTGTGGGTGACCGTGACGCCCTTCGGTGTTCCGGTGGAGCCGGACGTGTAGATCAGGTACGCGGGATGCGACAGGCGCAGCGGTGCCGTGCGGTCGCGGTCGGTGACCGGTGCCGCCGAGGCGTCCGCGACGAGTTCGGCGTCGTCCAGCAACAGCCATTCGGTAGCACCGGGCAGCGTCGTCGCCGTGACGGTGTCGGTCAGCCCCAGGGTCGCACCCGAGTCGGACAGCATGTGCTCGATGCGTTCGCGCGGGTAGCCCGGATCGACGGGCACGAACGCGGCGCCCGTCTTGGCGACGGCCCATGCGGCGAGAGCCGCCCGTGCCGTCCGCGGAAGTGCCAGCGCGACAGCCGTTTCCGGTCCGATGCCGTGGGCGATGAGTACGCGGGCCAGCCGGTTCGACTGCGCGTCGAGGTCCGCGTAGGAGGTTTCGCCCTCCTCGGAGACCAGTGCGATCCCGCCGAGTTCGGCTCCGCGGGCGAAGATCTCCGGCAACGCCCGCTCGACCACGGCCGACGGTTCGGGTCGGGCAACCAGTGCGGCGCGTTCGGTCGTGTCCAGCACGTCCAGATCGCCGACCGCGCGCGTCGGTTCGGTGATCGCCTCCCGCAGGATCCGCTCGAAGCGGACGGAGAGGGAGTCGATCGTGCCGCGGTCGAAGAGATCGGTGGCGTAGATCCACGACGCCGCCATTCCCGTGCCGTCGGGACGGAGGGTCAACTGCAGGTCGAACTTCGCGGGCACCACGCCGAGATCCATTGCGGATACCGACAACCCGGGCAGCGCGAGCTGATCCACGGTCTGGTCCTCGAGCGACAACGCCACCTGGAAGATCGGCGAATACGCCTGCGAGCGAGCCGGCTGCAACAGGTCGATCAACCGCTCGAACGGCAGATCAGCGTTGCCGTACGCCGCCAGGTCGGTTTCCCGGACGTGCCCCAGGACGTCCGCGAACGACGCCGCCGGGTCGATGCGGGTTCGCAGGGCGAGTGTTCCGACGAACATGCCCACCAGGTCGTCGAGGGCCTGCTCACCGCGGCCGGCGACGGGAGTGCCGATCACCACGTCCGTGGTGGCGGCGAGGCGTCCGAGGAGGGTGGCGAGGGCCGCGTGCAGCACCATGAACAGGGTGGCGCCGTGACCGCGCCCGAAGGCGGTGGCCTGCTCGACGAGTGCGGTGTCGAGGTGGAACGTCGCGACGTCTCCGCGCAGCGACGCCACGGCCGGCCGTCGCCGGTCGGTCGGAAGGTCGAGCAACTCCGGCGCGCCGCGCAACTGCCGATGCCAGTAGGCGGTCTGGCGTGCGGCGACACTCGTGTTGTCGGATTCGTCGCCGAGAAGCCGCCGCTGCCACACGCTGTAGTCGCCGTACTGGACGGCGAGCGGTGACCAATCCGGTTCCCGCTGCCCGGCGCGGGCGGTGTACGCCAGCATCAGGTCGCGGGCGAGCGGCCCCATCGATGCGCCGTCCGCGCTGATGTGGTGCACGACGACGGCGAGGACGTGCTCGTCCGCCGACAGCTGGAAGACCCGGCTGCGCACCGGGACCGCAGTCGTCACGTCGAACCCGGTCGACAGCTCGGCGGTCAGCAGCGCGAACAACTGGTCCTCGTCGTCCACGCGGTGCGGCTCGAGGTCCACCATGAGGTCACCGAGCGGCACGATCCGCTGGTACGGGCCGTCGGCGGAGTCGGGGTACACGGTCCGCAGCGCCTCGTGGCGTTCCAGGACGTCGCGCAGTGCCGCTGCGAGCGCCGTGGTGTCGAGGGTTCCGGACAGCCGCAGCACGAGCGGGATGTTGTACGCCACCGACTCGGGGTCGTAGCGGTTGAGGATCCACATCCGGGACTGCGCCGCGGACAGCGGAATGCGTTCCGGCCGTGCGATGTCTGCCAGCGTCGGACGGTCCCCGCGCTCGGCGGCGTCGATCACCGCGGCGAGGGCCGCGACGCGGGGTGCCTCGAAGATCGTCCGCACGGCCAGCGACGTGCCCGCCGACTCGTTGATCCGGCCGATCACCCGGGTGGCGCTCAGCGAGTTGCCGCCGAGGTCGAAGAAGTCGTCGTCCGCTCCCACCGCGCCGGCGCCGAGCACGTCGGTGTAGGCGGCCGCGACCAGCCGTTCGGCGTCGGTGCGCGGGTCCAGGTATTCGCGGGCCGCGAAGACGGGTTCGGGCAGGGCTCTGCGGTCGACCTTGCCGGCCGGGGTGAGCGGAATCCGGTCGAGCACCATCACGGTGGACGGCACCATGTAGCCGGGCAGGAGGCGCGCCGCGTGCGCGGTCACGTCGGCCGGGTCGACGGCGGTTCCGCCCGCGGGCAGCACGTAGGCCACCAGGGCGGTCTGGTCGTCGCGCACGGTCACCGCTGCCGTGACGGCGAACTCGACACTCGGGTGCGCCGCGAGGGCGGCGTCGATCTCGCCGAGTTCGATGCGGAAACCGCGGATCTTCACCTGGAAGTCGGCGCGGCCGAGGTACTCCAATTCACCGGTGGGGGTGTACCGCACCAGATCGCCGGTGCGGTACAGGCGTCCGGGGGCGTACGGGCTGGCGACGAACCGCTCGGCGGTGAGCGCGGGACGGTCGTGGTAGCCGCGGGCCAGTGCGGGCCCGGCCAGATACAGCTCGCCCACGACGCCGTCGGGGACGGGATGCAGTCGCGAATCCAACACCAGGGCACTGGTTCCGCGGATCGGGGCGCCGATCCGCACCGGCTCGCCGGCGGTCATCGGCCCCGAGAGGGTGGCCATGATCGTCGACTCGGTGGGTCCGTACGCGTTGAACATCCGGCGGCCGTGAGCCCACTTCTCGACCAGTGCCGCATCGCAGGCGTCGCCGCCCACCACCACGGTGCCAAGCTCCGGCAGCGTGCGCGGGTCGAGGGTGGCGAGCGCGGCGGGGGTGACGAACAGGTGGGTCACCCGCCCGTCGCGGATCCGGGAGGCGAGGTCCGCCCCGCCGTACACCCCGGCGGGCACGACGACGAGCGCCGCGCCGGCGGCGAACGCCATCAGCAGTTCGAGGATGGACGCGTCGAAGCTGGGCGACGCGAAATGCAGCGTCCGGCTGCGCTTGTCGAGCGCGTACCGTTCCACCTGCTCGGTGGCGAAGGCGTCGAGTCCGGCGTGGGTGACGGTGACGCCCTTGGGGATTCCCGTCGAGCCCGACGTGTAGATGAGGTAGGCGGGGTGTTCGGCGCGCAGCGGCACGGTCCGGTCGGCGTCGGTGATCGGATCGGCCGACACCTCCGCACCCAGTTCCGGGTCGTCGAAGTGCAGCCAGTCGGTGGTCCCCGGCAGGGTCCTTGCGGACCGGGAGTCCGTCAGGCCGAGCACCGCGCCGGAATCGGTCAGCATGTGCTCGATGCGATCCGCGGGATAGCCCGGATCGACGGGCACGAACGCGGCGCCGGTCTTGGCCACCGCCCACACCGCGGTCACGGACAGTGCGGAGCGCGGCAGCGCCACCGCGACCACCGTTTCCGGCCCGGCTCCCCGCGCGACGAGAACCCGGGCGAGCCGGTTCGAGCGGGCATCCAGTTCGGCGTAGGACAGTTCCCCGTCTTCCGTGATCAGCGCCGTGCCGCCGGACGCAGCTCTGTCGGCGAGAATCTCTGGGAGCGTGCGACTTCCGGCGTACCGCAGGTCGGTGCGTGCGGCGAGGACGTCGCGTTCGGCGTCGTCGAGCAGCGCGAAGTCACCGACGGCGAGGGTCGGATCCGAGGCCGCGGCGGCGAGGATCCGGACCAGCCTGCGTCCGAACGCCTGCACGGTCGTCCGGTCGAACAGGTCGGTGGCGAACGTCCACCGGCCCTGGGCGCCGGACCCGTCGGGGTTCTCCGTCACCGACAGTTGCAGGTCGAACTTGGCGACGGCCTCGTCGAGTGGGAGGGTCGCGACGGTCAGTCCGGGGAGGTCGATGCGGGGCGGTGCGACGTCGTCGATCGACAGGACCACCTGGAACAGCGGGTGATGGGCGGTCGAGCGGGCCGGGTTCGCGATCTCGACCAGACGCTCGAACGGGATGTCGGCGTGCGCGTAGGCGGCGAGGTCGGTGTCGCGGGTCTGCTCGACGAGCGAGCGGAACGTGCGCGCCGCGTCGACCTCGGTGCGCAGCACCAGGGTGTTGACGAACATGCCGACCACGTCGTCGAGGGCGGCCTCCCCGCGCCCGCTCACCGGGGTGCCGATGGCGACGTCGGTGCTGCCGGACAGCCGGGCGAGCAACACCGACAGGGCGGTGTGCAGCACCATGAACGGGGTCGCGCGCATGGATCGGGCGAGTGCCGTGATCGCGCTGTACGTTTCGGCGTCGAGGGCGAAATCGACTGTGCCGCCGCGATGCGACGCGACCTGCGGCCGGGGACGGTCGGTGGGCAGTTCGAGGCGTTCCGGCAGTCCGGCGAGGGTCCGTGTCCAGTAGTCGATCTGCCGGGCGGCGGGCGATCCGGCGTCGCCCTCGTCGCCCAGGACACGGAGCTTCCACAGCGCGTAATCGGCGTACTGCACGGGCAGCGGCGGCACTGCGGGTGCCGCGCCCGCCGCGCGGGCGACGTACGCGGACATGACGTCCCGGGCCAGCGGTCCCATCGACCAGCCGTCAGCGCTGATGTGGTGGGTCACCAGAACCAGCACGTGCTCGTCCGGTGTGACGCGGAGCAGGACCACGCGCAGCGGGACGGTCGCCGTCACGTCGAAGCCGCGGGTCACGAGGTCTTCGACGGCGGCAGGCAGTTCCTGATCCGTGGTGGGGACGGGCGAGAGGTCGACGGGGGTCGCGCCGAGCACCACCTGGTGGGGTCCGTCGGCGGAGTCGGGGTAGACGGTCCGCAGGACCTCGTGGCGCGCGATTACGTCGCCGACGGCCGCGGTGAGTGCGTCCACGTCCAGTTCGCCGGTGAGTCGCAGCGCGGCGGCGATGTTGTAGGCGCCGGACGTCGTGTCGAAACGGTTGAGGAACCACATCCGGTATTGCGCCGGAGACAACGGCAACCGCGCCGGGCGGTCGCCGGCGACGAGGGCGGGGTGGGCCTGGTCTGCGGGGTCGGCTGTCGACACCGTCGCGAGCGCGCGGACGGTGGGGGCGTCGAACAATTCGCGCACACCGAGAGCGGAGCCGAGGTCGGCGTTGATCCGGGCAACGGCCCGGGTCGCGGTCAGCGAGTTGCCGCCGAGGTCGAAGTAGTTGTCGGTGGCGCCGACCTCCGGGACGCCGAGGACGTCGGCGAAGATCCGGGCGACGGCGATCTCCTCGGCGGTCGCGGGCTGCTCGAACGCGCCGGTCGCGAGCGCGGGTTCGGGCAGCGCCCTGCGGTCGAGTTTGCCGTTGGGTCCCAGCGGCAGCGCGTCGAGCAGGACGACCGCCGACGGCACCATGTACGACGGCAACTCGGCGGCCGCGTGCGCGGACAGTATTTCGGGGTCCGCGGCGCTTCCGGTTCGGAGAGCGACGTAACCGACGAGACGTTCGGCAGAACCGTCCCCGCGTACCAGGACAGTCGCCCCCGTCACGTCGGGGTGGCTCAGGAGGACGGCTTCGATCTCGCCGAGTTCGAGACGCTGTCCGCGCAGCTTCACCTGGAAGTCGGTGCGGCCCAAATAGTCCAGCTCTCCGCCGTCGGTCCAGC
This sequence comes from Rhodococcus pseudokoreensis, assembly GCF_017068395.1. Classification (NCBI taxonomy): domain Bacteria; kingdom Bacillati; phylum Actinomycetota; class Actinomycetes; order Mycobacteriales; family Nocardiaceae; genus Rhodococcus; species Rhodococcus pseudokoreensis. Next base: position 4,543,532 of record NZ_CP070619.1, read on the forward strand.
GCACCAGGTCGCCGGTCCGGTAGAGGCGTGCGCCGTCGGCCGAGAACGGATCGGCTACGAACCGGTCGGACGTCAGGTCGGGGCGTCCCACGTACCCGCGGGCCAGTTGGGCGCCGGCCAGATACAGCTCGCCGGGTACACCGACGGGCACCGGGCGGAGACGGGAGTCGAGGACGTACACGCGGGTGTTCCACACGGGCGCACCGATCGGCACCGGACCGGTCGCTGTCGGATCGGTGCGGTGGAACGTCACGTCCACCGCGGCCTCGGTCGGTCCGTACAGGTTGTGCAGCGCGGCGCCGAATTGCCGGTAAAAGCGCGCGACGGTGGTCCGCGGCAGCGCTTCACCACTGGCGAAGACCTGCCGCACGGTGGTGCAGTCCGTGGTGTCGGCGTGCTCGAGGAACACGTCGAGCATGGAGGGGACGAAGTGCAGCGTCGTGACGCGTTCGTCGCGGATCAGCCGGGACAGGTAGTGCGGGTCCCGGTGCCCGTCGTGTTCGGCGATCACCATTCGCGCGCCGGTCATCAACGGCCAGAAAAGTTCCCACACGGACACGTCGAACGTGGCCGGGGTCTTGTGGAGCGTCACGTCCCGCGCGTCGAGGGGGTAACTGTCCTGCATCCACAGCAGACGGTTGACGATCGCGGCGTGCGACACCGCCACGCCCTTGGGGCGTCCCGTCGACCCGGACGTGTAGATCACGTAGGCGGGGTGATCGGCGTGCAGCGGGGCGAGACGCTCGGCATCGGACACCGTCGTCCCGGCGACGGCGGAGAGGTCGAGTAGGTCCACCCGCACCGTACGCAGGCCGTCGGGGACGATCCCGGCGTCGGGCGCGGTGGTGAGTACCAGCGTGGGTCGGGCGCTGTCGAGTACGTGGGCGATGCGCGCCTGCGGATGCCCGGGGTCGACGGGCAGGTAGGCCCCACCCGCCCGGACGACGGCGTGGAGGGCGACGAGTTGGTCGAGCGACCGGCGCAGCGTAACCGCGACGATGGATTCGGGACCCACTCCCTGCGAGATCAGATGGCGGGCCAGGGTGTTCGTCCTGGTGTCGAAGTCGGTGTACGACAACGTCTCCTGCCCGAACGTCACCGCCGCCGACTCGGGTGTGCGGAGCGCGGCGCCGTGGAGAAGATCGACGAGGGTGACGTCGTCGATCGGGTGACCGGTCGCGTTCCACTCCCGCAGGGTGAGAGCGCGTTCGGCGTCCCCGAGCAGATCGACGGCACCGACCGGGGTGTGCGTCCGGGTCATCGCAGTCAGCACTCGCGCGAACCGCTCCGAGATGCGCCGGGCGTCGTCTTCGGCGAACGTATCGCCCGAATACTCCAGCGTGAGATGCAGATCCGGTTCGAGCACCGTGACGAGTGCCAAGGGGTAGTGCGTGGCGTCGGTGACGTCGATACCACGGATCCGCAGTCCGTCGATGTCGGTGTCCGGGTCGAGTGCCGCGCGGTCGACAGGGTACGACTCGAACACGGTGAGCGTGTCGAACACACTGCCCGGGCCTGCGACCGCCTGGATCTCCGTGAGACCGACGTGGTGCCGGTCGAGTAGACGCACCTGCTCGTCCTGCAGTCGGCGCAGGAGCGAAGCCACGGGTTCGTTCGGATCGAGGCGCAGCCGGACGGGAACGGTGTTGATGAACAGTCCCAGCGTCTCCTCGACCCCGGGGAGATCGGCTGGGCGGCCGGACACGGTGGCACCGAACACGACGTCGCTGCGGGAGAGCAAGCCGCTCAGCAGTATTCCCCACGCAGCCTGGATCACCGTGTTCACGGTGACGCCCTGCTCGCGGGCGATCCGGGTGAGCTGCCCGGACAGCTCCGCCGTGACGGGGACGGCGAAGTCCCGGGGCGCCGAACCCTGGCTCGTTTGCTGCGGGGCGAGGATCGTCGGTTCGGTGGCCCCGTCGAGGGCGGCCGCCCACGCCGCCAGCGCACCGGCACGGTCCTGTTCGGCGAGCCACGCCAGGTACCGGCGGTAGGGGCGTGCCGGTGCGGCGATCGGCGCGTCCGACGCGTACAGCAGCAGGAAGTCCTTGACGAACAGCGGCATCGACCAGCCGTCGAACAGGATGTGGTGATTGGTGATCACCACGGTGGTGCGGTCACCCGAGTGTGCGAGCACGAACCGCAGGAGCGGCGGCGCCGACATGTCGAACCGCGTCGCGCGCTCGGCGGCGACGAGTTCGTCCAGTCCGCCGGACCCCCGCACGTGGATCTCCCGCCACGGCACGGTCACCGAGTCGAGGACCAACTGTGCGGGGACGCCGTCGGGGTCGTAGACGAACGCGGTCCGCAGCGGCGCGTGCCGGTCCAGCAGGCGCTGCGCCGCGCGGTGCAACCGGCCAGCGTCGACGTCGCCGCCGAGATCCAGCAGGATCTGCGCCGTGTACACGTCCGCCGCGCCGGCGGACAGGCCGGCGTGGAACAGCAGACCCGTCTGCAGCGGCGACAGCGACCAGATGTCGCCCAGCGGTCCGTAGCTGTTCTCCCACAGCTCGATCCGATTCTGATCGACGGAGACCAGTGGAACGTCGGACGGGGTCAGTCCGGCAGGCCCCGAGTCCCGCACGTGGGAGGCCAGGGCCTCGAGCGCCGTCCGCCACAGGTCCGCCAAGCGCGCGACCTCGGGCGCGGTCAGGACCCCGGCGGGGAAGTCGAACGTGGCGGACAGCCGGCCGTCGTCACCGACGGACGCGTTGATGTCGAGGACGAACGCGGTCGACAGGTCTGCGCCGCTGCCGGTGTTGAGGTCGATCCCGGTGGTCACGGGAATCCAGCCGTTCTCGCGCACGGCCTCGGGGAGGTCACCGGCGCCGACCCGGCCCAGGTAGTTGAAGCTGATGGGGGGCGCCGGCAGGGCGCCGAGGATCTCCGCGCTGTCGTCGTGCAGGTGGCGCAGCAGTCCGAAACCGGTACCGTTCCCGGGGATACGGCGCAGCTGTTCCTTGATCGTCTTCATCGCGCGCCCGGCCGCGGCGCCGCCCGCGAGCGCTTCCGCGACGTCCAGCGAGTCCAGCGCGATCCGGGCCGGGTAGGCGGTGGTGAACCAGCCGACGGTGCGCGACAGGTCGGCGCCGGGGACGAGGGCCTCGTCGCGGCCGTGGCCTTCGAGGGACAGCAGCAGCGTGCGGTCGCCGTCCCACGCGGCGAACGCGAGACCGAGTGCCGTCACCAGGCCGTCGGTCACGTTCCCGCGGAACGCGGTCGGCAGAGTCGTGAGGAGCGCGGTGGTGGTGTCGGGTTCGACCTCGGTGGACACCCGGCTGGTGGTCGCGCCCGTGTCGACGGCGGGATCGAGCGGGCGGGAACCGAGTGCCGGAACCGGGCCGTCGAGGAGGGACCGCCAGGCGTCGAGTTCGTCCGTCACCGAGTCGGTTCCGGCCGTCTCGGCGAGTGCGTGCGCCCAGCGGCGGGCCGACGTCGCGACCGGCGGAAGTTCGGGTGCGCTACCCGCGGCCACCTGCGCCCAGGCGGTGGCGAAGTCGGGCACGAGGATCCGCCACGACACTCCGTCGACCACCAGGTGATGGGCCACCACCACGAGCACGCCCGAGGCGCCGACGGGGTCGACCCACACCAGTTGCAGCATCGCCGCGGCGGCGGTGTCGAGACGGCCCACCGCGGCCCGGCATTCGGTGTCGAGCACGGCGTCGAAGTGTTCGGTGCCGGGCGCGTATTCGGTACGTACGTATGTGACGACACGCTCGGCGTCCACGGTTCCCGCGGGCTCGACCACCAGCTCCCGGCCGTCGACGGGAAGGTGGGAGCGCAACGCGTCGTGATGGTCGAGAATCGCGGCGACCGTCCGGTGCAGCCGAGGCAGGTCGAGGTCGGCGGGCGCCGTCAGCGTCACGGCCTGATAGAAGGCGTCGAGGTTGCTGCGGTTCCCGCGGCTGCGGCCGAGGACGTCGCGGCCGATCGGTGTGAGCGGCGCGGCGCCCACTCCCCCGCCGAGCAACTCCGGCAGTCGCGACTTCTGCGCGGCAGCGAGGTCGACCGCGACCTCGGCCAGCCCGGCAACAGTCTTGCGTTCGAACACATCCCGCGGGGTGAACACCACCCCGGCGGCCTTCGCCCGGGACACCAGCTGGATCGCGACGATGCTGTCGCCGCCGAGCGCGAAGAAGGAGTCGTCGACGCCCACTGCGTCGACGTGCAGCACCTCGGCCACCGCGTCCGCGACGATCTGCTCGATCGGCGTGGACGGCGCGCGGAACGGCACGGCGGTGGTGCCGAATTCGGGGGCGGGCAGGGCGCTGCGATCCACCTTGCCTGCGGGTGTCAGCGGAATCGTGTCGAGTGGCACGGTCAGCGACGGCACCATGTGCGCCGGAAGGAATTTACCGGCGAACGCGGCGAGCACGGCGGGGTCGAACCGGTGATCCGGGCGGATCCGGACGTACGACACCAGCACCGGCGTGCCGCCGTCGCGTTCGTGCACGGCGGACACGGCGAAGTCCACCGACTCGTGCGCCGACAGCACCGCGTCGATCTCGCCGAGTTCGATCCGCAACCCGTGCAGTTGCACCTGGAAGTCGCTGCGCCCCACGTATTCGAGGACGGGACTGTCGCTGCGGCTCCACTGCACGAGGTCGCCGGTGCGGTACAGGCGGTCGCCCGTGGCAGCGGGGAACGGGTCGGCCACGAAACGCGACGCCGTCAGACCGGATCGGTCGTGATATCCCTCGGCGAGACCGGGGCCGCCGAGATACAGCTCTCCCGTCACTCCGCGCGGCACCGGCCGTAGCCAACGGTCGAGAACGAGTGCGCGGGCGCCCTGCATCGGACGGCCGATGGTGATGGCCGCGGGGTCGGTCTGCGGATCCGTCATGGTGATGACGATCGTCGACTCGGTGGGGCCGTAGCTGTTGTAGAGGCGACAGCGGGCGCCGAAACGCTCGACGAGATCCGGTGGGCACACGTCGCCGCCGACGATCACGGCCTCGAGCGAGTCGAGGCCGGTGGCGTCCACCGTCCCCAATACTGCGGGCGCGCTGATGATGTGGGTGACCCGCTGCGAGCGCAGCAACGCCGCGAGATCGTCGCCGCCGTACATGTCGGCAGGCGCGATGACCATCGCCGCGCCCGCGCTGAATGCCTGCACCATCTCGAACACGGACGCGTCGAAACTCGACGAGGAGAAGCGCAGCACCCGCGAGCGTTGCGTCACACCGAATTCGGGCCGGGCCGACGCGGCGAACGTGGCCAGTCCGGTGTGCGTGACCACCACACCCTTCGGCGTGCCCGTGGAGCCGGACGTGTAGATCATGTACGCCGGATGCTGCGGCATCAGCTTTGCCGGACGGTCGGCGTCCGTCACCGGCGCGACCGACATCTCCGCGCAGGCCGACGTGAGTGCGGGGTCGTCGAGGGCGAGCCAGTCGATGTCGGTTCCCGGAAGCACGTCGCGGTGCAAGGTTGCGGTGAGCCCCAGGGTCACCCCGGAATCGGACAGCATGTGCGCGATGCGTTCGGCCGGGTAGGCCGGGTCGACGGGGACGAAGGCGGCGCCCGACTTCGCCGCGGCCCACACCGCCACCACGGAGTCGACGGACCGGGTGAACGACACCGCCACGAAGTCGCCCGGGCCCACCCCGCGGTCCAGCAGCAGACGTGCGAGCGCGGTGCTGCGCTCGTCGAGTTCGCGGTAACCGATCGTGGTGCCGTCGAGGATCAGCGCCGTGCCGTCCGGGTTTGCGCGGACCCCCGCCTCGAACAGGTCGGCCAGCAGCGCCGGGGCGGGTGCCTGCGGGCCGGTCGCGGGCACGAGCTGCGTGTGCTCGTCCGCGGTCAGCACGTCGAGATCGGCGACCTTGGTGTCCGGGTCCGCGTCGGCGAACCGGGCCAGGAGGTCGAGGAAACGGGCGTGGTGCCCGGCGAGCTCCCCGTCCCCGTACAGGGCCGGGTTCGCCTCGAAATCGATGCGCGACGAACTCCCCGCCACACTCGGGTAGAGGTTCACGGAGAGGTCCTCGACGGGCCCGGTCGACAGCACGTGGAACTGTCCGGTGAGTTCGCCGAGGGTGATCTCGGAGTGGAAGTTCATGATGTTGATGGCGGGACCGAAGAAGCCCCGCTGATCCCGGGCGGCGCCGGCGTCGCGCCGGATGTCCTCGCTCCGGTACCGCTGGTGCCGCAGGGCACCCGTGAGTTCGAGCTGGACGGCGGAGACCAGCGCGGCGACCGTCGTGTCCGGGGTGATGGACACCCGCAGCGGCACCACGTTGGACACCATGCCGCCCGACCGGCGCAGCACGGCGTTCGTGCGGGCCGACACGGGCAGGCTGAGGACGACGTCGTCGGAACCGGTCATCCGGGCGACGAACGCGGCGGTCGCGGCCACCGCGACGGCGGCGAAGGCGGAATCGAGACGTTCGACGGCGCCGTCCACCGCCCGGGCGATGCCGGTGGGCACCGGCCCGCCGTGCCACCGCGACCGGGCCTGCGCCGGGGCAGTGCGGCCCGCGAGGCCGACCGGGGCGGGAAGGTCCCGGGAGCGGGTGGCCCAGTAGTCGCGGTCGGAGCGGAACCGGGATGAACCGCGGTACATGTCCTCGGCGGCCGAGACGTCCCGGAGGTCGCCCGCCACCGACACCGCGGGTTCCACGCCCCGGACCTCGGCCGTGTACAACTCGGCGGCGCGGTTCATGAACTTCATCGCGCCGTACCCGTCGAGTGCGATGTGGTGGATGCGGCAGTACCAGAGGTGGTGGTTCTCGCCGATCTGCAGCGTCGCGCCCCGGATCAGCCGGTCCGCGAGCAGGTCGAGCGGCGCGGTGTAGTCGGCGCGCATCCAGCGCAGGGCGGCGGCGTGCGGGTCCGGTTCGCTCCGGAAGTCGTGATGCTCCACCCGGTCGTCGAGGGTGAAATCGACCGTCTGGAGCGGTTCGCCGTCGACCTCGACGATGCGGAGCATGCCGCTGCCGATCTCGCGGGCAGCGGCCTGACCGGCACGTCGCAGGGCATCGACGTCCAGTTCGCCCTCGATGTCGACGTACTGCGCGATCGTGATCGGCACGTCGCCCATCAGGTGCTGGGCGAACCAGATCCCGCGCTGAGCGGCGGTCAGTGCGAAGGGGCGTGCAGCGTCGTCGCTGGCACTGGTCTCGGTGCGGGCGGGGCTACCAGCCGCGAATTCTGCCGGTTCCAAGGGTCGTTCTCTTATCTGCTGGGAGCAGCGGGTGACGACTCGTGCTCCGGGGACCGACTACGGAAAAGCTCTAGTTAGGTTTGGGTAACCTATGGATCTGACTAGGGAAGAGTCGCATAACCTACCGCGATGGTCAAATTTTCGGACAAAACAGACCAGCGGGATCGTTTCCCATACGGGTGTGCCGGCAACCGTCGTCGTTGACCGGAACTCGGGCGCCGCAACCACTACCCTCGGGCGCATGGCTATCGGGGTGAAGGTCCGAAGGTTCTCCAAGATCGCACTGCTACTGCTCGCCGGTGCACTCGCGGCCGCGGTGCCGGGGCACGCCGCGGCCGAACCCGTCCGAGGTCCGGACGTGGCGTCGTGGCAACACCCGGGCGGATCACCGATCGACTGGTTCTCCGTCCGCAACGCCGGCCACGACTTCGCGATGGTCAAGGCCACCGAGAGCCTCAACTACGTCAATCCGTACTTCGTCCAGGACTGCCTCGCCATGCGCGTCGCCGGCGTCGCCCGGGGTGCCTACCACTACGCGGACCCCACCCAGTCGCCCGAAGCGCAGGCCGCCTTCTACTCGACCGTGGTCCTGGGCATCAACGGTCCGGGCGACATGCCCCCGGTCCTCGACCTCGAGCATTCCGCCGGACTGCCGCCCGCCGCGCTGATCGACTGGACGCACCGCTACCTCAACACGGTCCAACAGCTCACCGGACGTCAGCCGATCATCTACACCTACCCGACCTTCTGGCGGACGGCGATGGCGAACACCAACGAGTTCGCCGGATACCCCCTGTGGATCGCCGACTACAACGGCCAGAACACGCCCGGCCCCCTCCCCGGCGGCTGGAGCAACTGGACGTTCTGGCAGTACACCAGCACCGGTCGCATCCCCGGCGTCAACGGCGACGTCGACCTCAACGTCTACAGCGGGGCGCAGGGCGACTTCGCGCGGTACTCCAACAGCGCCTCACCCTTCGGCAGCTGACGGCCGGCGGGCACGATCAGCGGCAGGCCGGATTTCCGGGGAACGCGGTAACGCCCGCGCGGCAACCGACGTCGGTCACGGCGGTGAGTCGCTCGACCGGTTCGCGGATCTCGAGCGCCGGCAGGAGGCCGTCGTTCAGGAGTGCGTTCTTCGTCGCGGGTGCGGTGGCGCTCTCGTCCAGCGTTCCGCGCTCACGCGCGAAGTTGACGAGTTCGTCGTACACCATCGACAACGCCGCCTCGGTCGTCTGGTCTTCCGGGTTCAGGCCGGCGAAGTCCACACCCGTCTCGTATTCGTGGCGGAGCGCGTGCGGACCCTGGTCGCAGGTGGGCTGATTCAGGTCGATCCGGAAGTCCTGCCCGGCAGGGCCCGGCGGCGTGATCGTGCCGGCGTCGGTGCACACGTGGTGCGAGATGCGGTCACCGAGAGCGTGAAGGTAGATGCCGGTCCGGGCGTTCCAGGAATTCTCGCCGACCCACGAGTCGAACTGCGATGACAGGACGTTGTCGGTGATGACCTGCTGCCCGGTCATGTTGGTGAACGGGATGGCGGCCGGAGTCTCGAGGCTGTACGTGCCGTTGATCGGGACCGGATTCGCGTCTCCGTAACACGTTGCGCCCGTGCCATAGTCGCCGTTGGCGGAGGGATTCGTGAAACCGCCCGTGCACAGCGGCGCGTTGCTTCCCGGACCGGCCATGGCCCACGTCCGAAGGTGCGTGAGCATGATCTCGTGCCGCGCATCGTCGACGTTCGGTTGCAACCCGTTGGGCAGGGGATCCGTCGGCCCGCGCAACGTGGGCAGGAAGTGGAAGAGGAACCCGCCGGTGTCGAAGTGGGTGCGCACCAGGCCGCTGATGTCCTTGGTGGTCAGCGCGTCGGCGCCGGCGGCAGGCCTGCCGAAGATGTCGCGTGGGATGAACGTCCCGAGGTCGGTCGCCTCGTCGTACGCCGCGATCCAGTACGCATCCTGTTCGGAGAAGCCGACGGTGCGGGCGATGATGTACGTCGAGTCCGAGTGCACGAGACTCCGTCCGCCGAGCGGGCGGCGCAACGTGACCCCGTAGCTGACGAAGGCCTCGGCGCCGCAGATCGGCGAGTTGGGATCGTCGAGTGGGCATTCGGGTGGCAGCGGAGCGCAATTGTGCGGCGGGGCACCGTCCTCGGTGTAGCAAATGTCCTCGGCAAATCCGTACACCGGTGGTGGTGACACGACGAAAGCGGCCGCGGTGAGCGTCAGCGCCACGATGGTTCCACCGGCTCTTCGAGCGAATCTTCTCATCGAGGTGCACCTTTCGGTGAGGACGAGTATTCCCACATTAACACCGGGGAATACGCGCGCGGACCGGATTCGACGCGGGGTCGAAAGTGTCACCACCCGTGACTTTTTCAGAACTCGTTTCGCCCCTCCGCCCACACCAGCCACTTGTCGTTCACTGCATCCATCAGGTCGATGTCGTGAAAGCGGGCGAGCAACAGGGTTCGCGGCATACACCTGGGAGACGTGCTCGACTTCGTCGGACAGATGGGTCAGATCCACGTAGTCAGTGGATCAAGTGTTCGAGGTCGCGGGAAAAGTTCCGCTTGCCGTGATCGATACCGCCACTCGCACGGCTCGAGGTAGACGCCTCCATGCCCCGCACTCGCCGGGCTGCTCGGCGGAGCGGCACACATGCCGGTGCTCATCTGGACGTTCGCGGGACTGTACCTCGCCGCAGCCGCGGTCACCTACGTCCTCCGCACACCCAGCGACCCGGGATCGGCACACCATGTTGCCGAAGTCCAGGGCACTCAGCACGACGGCCAAGCAAGCGATACCCCTACAAACCGCACGGCCGCCGAAAACCACTGACACGGCTACGGCACCGGGCAATGGGCGCAGATCCTGATGACCGTGCCGTTCGACGATCGCGACTGCTGGCTGGTTGTCTATCAGGATGGCGAAACCGATTCCTGTAAGCCCCGCTGACCAGAACCGTGGGCGGGGTCGGTGAAATAACCAGGCAACTTTATCGCAAACATGGTGTTGACGCCATATGGTTTCAAATACATACTAGGTGTGAACGTCGACGCACCCGAGGACTTCTTCGACTGGCTCGACCGCATCGAAGCAAAGGCTCGCGGCGGGGACGAGCACGCCGGTAGAACACTCGCCCGCGCCGCCGATGCACTGTCCCAACTCCGGGACCTCGACGGCCCACCCACCTCGGAAACCCCAGACCTCAAACGCGTCCTCCAGTCGCGCGACTACCAGGTATGGCGCACCGCCCACCCCTTCGATCCGTCCATCGCCTTCCGGCTGATCTGCTGGTTCCCGCCGAACAGCGACACCGTTGTCGTCGCCCTCTTCGCCGCCGACAAAGCACGCATGGGAGATGTGTTCTACAACAGCGTCGGCCCCGGGCCGACACCGCGATCCGCGACTGGCTCCACCAAACCCGAGGAGAGGACCCGTCATGACCGAACCCACCCCGCGCACCCGATTCAGCCGCGCCAACGACCGTATCGACAAACTCCGAGGCGACCCGTTGATCGCCGACGACGTGCGCCGCTACCGGGCCGAGCGCGAGACCGTCAACCGTATCCACGCCGAAGGGCTCGCCGACATCCGTAAGGCCAGCAACCTCACACAGCAACAAGTCGCCGCCGCCCTCGACACCGACCAAGGAACCGTGTCGCGCATCGAACGCCGCGCCGATCTGCTGCTGTCGACCCTGCGGCAGTACCTCGCCGCGACCGGCGCCGAGCACCCGAAAATCGTCATCGAAAAGGACGGTGTCGAAATCACCCTGGACCTCGACACGTTCGCCTGAATGTCTCCGGCAACTCCACAGCTAGCCTCGGCCCACACAAGCAAAGCCGAACAGGCGGTCGGCAACCACCGTCGCCAACAGACACCACGCACGCCTCGCGGGCGACGCCCGCCCGCCATCGGCTGCTTGTCACGTTCGACTGGCACGGATCTCGACCTGCCACCACGGATCCGCCTGGCGCCACACGCAACCGTTCCCAGCCGTCGAAAACGAGCGCCCATTGATCCGCAGGAATCCGTTGCAACAGTGTGTAGCTCGGTGAATCGTCACGGATCATGAACTCGGTGAACCCGAGTCGTCGCAGCCGGGCCATCACCGTCAACCGTGCCGCGTCGCCATCGGACCAGCCCAACTGGGAGTCCTGATGGCGCCGGCGCCACCAGGACTTTCCTGACAGCCCGCGTGCCCGATCGCTCTCATGAGCGGCGCAGCGCCAGCACGGGAATCGTCCGAATGCCCACAGTTTTCTCAGCGTATCCGGCAAAGCCGGGATACCTACGAGCCTGCTCGGCGAAGATGCGATCCCGCTCGTCACCGGTCACCTCGGCGACGACCACAGGGTGCTGCTCGGTACCACGTTCGATCTCTGCCTGACCTGCGGTGACGAGGTTGTAGTACCAGTCGGGATTGGTCGGTGCGCCGGCCTTGGAAGCGAAGACATAGATCGTGTCCGGATCTTGCTCGTCCGGTAAATACATCATCGGGCTCACCAGCTCGCGCCCGGTCTTACGGCCCCGATGATGCACCAGCACCATCGGGGCACCCTCGAACGGGCCGCCCACTCGGCCCTGGTTCGCTCGGAATTCGGCGATGACGTTCGTGTTCCAGTCCTTGGGACTGCTCATCGTAATAACCTCTCCTCGTCCGGTGCAGGGTGCGGTCGGATTCTCTGGTCGCCCGGCGTGGTGTCGGATTCCTGTCTCACTCCGTCGGCCGGGCCGAACCTCCGGCGGCTGCACGCTTGTCATCGTCAAATGTACTGACAGTCCGACTGATTCGGCTTCCGAACGCGCGCATTCGGGTCGCGAACATTCGGGCGGACCTTGCCCACGTCGCATCGACGAGGGTTTACTGCGCACAGGGGTGTGCCGATCCTGATCGGGCGAGGAGAGGAAGGAGAACAACTCTCTTCCACTTTCAATGTATAGCGCACCCGGGGGCTTGCGGCAAGGCCCGGGTGGTGTCGCAGAATTACCGGCCTGACCCGGAACCTGCGGAAATGGGAGTCGTGAGTGCGCGCCGAAAATCTGAATCCACATCACCCAACTCGGATCGGAGCTGTTGACGTGAGACCCCTTACTGCCTCCGCTTTCGACCTTCCGGACCACCTCGCGCCCAAAGCCGACCCCGCGCTGATCGCCGGCGACGAGCGGCACTTCGCGGCGATCGAGGAGAGTCTCGAGCGGTCCATCGCCGACCTGTCCCGCCGCATCGATTCGGAGCGCAAGGCACCCCGACGCCTGGGCCAGGAGGCGATGGAGCGAGACATGATGGTTCACGACCTGAGCGCTCAACTGCGCGCCCTGCGCCGCTTCGGCCTGGACCTGTGCGTCGGGCGCATCGTCGGTGCCGACAACTCCGAGCCCGTGTACATCGGACGCCTCGGTCTCATGGACAGCGCGGGCAATCAGTTGCTGGTCGACTGGCGGTCGCCCGCGGCCGAGCCGTTCTTCGGCGCCACCCACGCCAACCCGATGGGCCTGGCCAGCCGCCGCAGGTACCGCTGGACCCGCGGCCGGATCAGCGACTACTGGGACGAGGTGTTCACGTCGGACGGGTTCGAAGGGAACGCCGCGCTGGACGACCAGTCCGCGTTCATCGCCAGCCTGGGCAGTAACCGGTCGGCGCGGATGCGTGACGTGCTGAGCACCATCGCAGCCGATCAGGACGCCATCATCCGCGCGGGATCCGGCGGCGCCCTCGTCGTCGACGGCGGTCCGGGTACGGGCAAGACCGTCGTCGCGCTGCACCGTGCCGCGTACCTGCTGTACTCCGATCCCCGGCTCCGTCACGGCGTGCTGTTCGTCGGCCCGCACGAGCCCTACCTGGCGTATGTCGCCGACGTGCTGCCCAGTCTCGGCGAGGAGGGTGTGCAGCTCTGCACGCTGCGGGACCTCGTCACCGAGGGTGCCACCGCCGGGATGGAGAAGGATCCGGAGGTGGCGCGGCTGAAGTCGTCGGCGGATCTGGTGAAGGCGATCGACGCGGCCGTGAAGTTCTACGAGGAGCCGCCCGCCAAGGGCATGACGGTCGCGACCGACTGGTCCGACATCTGGCTGAGCGCCGAAGACTGGGCCGAGGCGTTCGAAGCGCCGGAGCCCGGGACCCCGCACAACGAAGCGCGCGAACAGATCTGGGAACTGCTGCTCACGATCCTGGTCGACAAGTACGACGGGGACGCTCCCGCGGCCCAGGTCCGGAAGTCGTTGCTGCAGAACGACGAACTGCGCGCGACCCTCGACAACGCGTGGACGATGATCGAGGCCGCCGATCTCGTCGGGGACTTGTGGTCGGTGCCCGCCTATCTGCGCAAGTGCGCGCCCTGGCTCAGCCCCGACGAGGTTCGGCAACTGCAGCGGGCGGACGCCCAGAACTGGACGGTGTCCGACCTGCCGCTCCTGGATGCGGCACGGCAGCGGCTCGGGGACCCGGAGGCGTCGCTCCGGCAGCGCCGGTACAACGCCACCCTCGCCGCCGAACGCGCGCGGATGAGCACCGTCGTCGACGACCTGATCGCGGCCGACGACTCCGAGTTGCTCGTCATGTCGATGCTGCGCGGCCAGGACCTGCAGCAGTCCCTGGTCGACGAGACCGCCCTGCCGAGCGCCGACCCCGACCTGCTGGCCGGACCGTTCGCGCACGTCGTGGTGGACGAGGCCCAGGAACTCACGGACGCGGAGTGGCAGATGCTGCTGCTGCGCTGCCCGTCCCGCAGCTTCACCATCGTCGGCGACCGTGCCCAGGCCCGGCACGGATTCACGGAGTCGTGGCGCGAACGGCTCGAGCGGATCGGGTTGGACCGGATCGATCTGGCCGCGCTGAGCATCAACTACCGGACACCGGAAGAGGTGATGACGGAGGCCGAACCGGTGATCCGGGCCGTACTCCCGGACGCCAACGTGCCGACGTCCATCCGCAGCAGCGGCATCCCCGTCGTCCACGGCCCGGTGTCGGATCTGCGCGCGATCCTGGACACCTGGCTCGCGTCGAACACCGACGGGATCGCCTGCGTCATAGGAGATCCGGCGTTCCGGGCGACGTCGCGTATCCGGTCGCTGACGCCGGAGCTGGCGAAGGGGCTCGAGTTCGACCTCGTCGTGCTCGTCGACCCGGAGTCGTTCGGCGAGGGCATCGAAGGTGCCGTCGACCGCTATGTCGCCATGACCCGGGCGACCCAGCAACTCGTCGTCCTCACCAGCCGCTGACGCCGGAGACCGGATCGATCGGCGGCGGAAACGGGGTAGCCGCCGCCGAGTGCGGCCTGGGACGATGACAGTTGCCCTACGAGAGGAGACGAACGATGACAGCGTCCGATCCACAGGTCACCACCCGCGAAGAATGGCTCGTCGCGCGGCGCGAACTGCTCGCGCAGGAGAAGGAGCTGACCCGCCACCGCGACCGGGTCAACGCCGCCCGGCGAGCGCTACCGATGGTCGAAATCACCGAGAACTACGAGTTCGACGGTCCCGGGGGTCGGGCCCGGCTGGTCGACCTGTTCGACGGCCGCGGCCAACTCCTGATCTACCACTTCATGTTCGAACCCGAGGCCGACGAGGGATGCCCGTCCTGCACGTTCACGTTGGACAACGTCGGCGATCTCCACCACCTCTACGCCCGGGACACCTCGTTCGCGGCCGTGTCGCGCGCACCCCTGCACAAGCTCGAGCAGTACCGGCAGCGCATGGGCTGGACGGTCCCGTGGTACTCCTCGCTCGGGAGCGACTTCAACTACGACTTCCATGTCACCATCGACGCGTCGGTCGCGCCGGTCGAATACAACTACAAGGACGCGGCCGAGCTCGAGCGCATGGACCCCGCCTGGAGGGGCTGGTCGGGCGAGGAGCACGGCGTCAGCGCCTTTCTCCGTCAGGGTGAGCGCGTCTTCCACACCTACTCCGGCTACGCGCGCTCCACCGACATGCTCGTCGGCACCTACCACTGGCTCGACCTCACCGCCCGCGGCCGCCAGGAGGACTGGGAACCGGAACCGCGCCGCGGCGACGACCCGTTCATGAGCTGGCTGCGCCGCCACGACGAATACGAACCGGACGCCATCTCGGGAAAGAAGGTCCCCGACTGAACTACATCAGTTCGTACCCCGCCGCCTGCAGCTCCAGGTAGTCGCGCACCAGCAGGTGGGAACCGGGCGTGGACACCGCGGTCCACGGAATGTGCTTGGGCAGCTGTAGTGCCAGCGATTCGGGTACGGCTTCGCGGCACCTGATGCCCGCCCGGGCTCGCGGCGTCAGCGAGTTCCACCACGAGTCGAGCACGCACCGGCATTGGGCGAGGTACTCCGAGAGCGGCCCCTGGAGCATCGCCATCTGCGGAATCGGATCGGGTCCCCCGGTGATGCCCGCGACGCACGAATCCCCGCACACGGCCATCACCTGCCCGATGAACTGCGGCGGCATGATGCCTTCGGGGTCTCGCAGCAGGGCGAGGCGCGCGCCGGCGGAGAGCGCTTCATACGCCGTCACGGGGTCGATGGCCTCGTCACCCATGCCACGAAGGTACCCGGCCGGGGCCGTCTCCTATCGGGAACAGCGATTTGTTCATTTCGCGGCGTAGTCACGCCAGGCGCGTTCCCATTGCCGGGTCAGGGCCGGGTAGACGAGGAGATGCCGGAACGGTGCGATGGCGGCCATGTAGAGCCGCCCGAACCGGCCGTTGGGTTTGACGAGGACCGTCATCTGTAGCCCGTAGTCGCCGTCCGCTCCCTGCACCCAGCCGAGATGCATCACGGTGTGCACGGTCTTGTTCGCGAGTTCGCGGGCGGCCTCCCGGTCGAGTTCGTAGACCGCGGTGAGCGGCATGCCCGCGTCGTCGGGGCCGCGGGGAGCGGCGCGGAGGTCGTCGGGCAGGCGGTCGCGGAGCGAGGTGACCCGTTCGCCGACGCCCGCCGACGGATCGTCCCAGCCGAACAGTTCGCCGAGCTTCCAGCGGACGGCGAACAGGAACCGCACCACCCGGGGCTGTTTCGCGAGTCCGCCCCGGCCCCGCATCGCGGCGAGCATTCTGGGGAAGTCGTCCGGACCGGCTCCCGGAGTGCGGTACGACCACACGTCCTCGACGTCGAAGTCGCTGGTGAATTCGTGGATGCGCCAGGGCTGCTCGGTGTAGGTGGCCTCTGCTATTCGTGGCACTGTCGTCCCCGATCTATACGGCACCGTATATTTCATCTATACGGTACCGTACAAATTGACCACGATCAATGGAGGTGGACCGATTCCCGCCGTCGCCCGCACCACACGAGACCGCTGGATAGAGGCCGGCCTCGACGCCCTCGCGCGGGGCGGACCGGACGCCGTCCGCATCGAGGCACTCGCCGCCGAACTCGGCGTCACGAAGGGCGGGTTCTACGGCTACTTCGACGGCAGGCCCGCGTTGCTCGCGGAGATGCTCGACGAGTGGGAACGCCGCTGCACCAAGGCCGTCATCGCCCAGGCCGACGCCGAAGGCGGCGACGCGGCCGAGCGGATCCGGCGCGTGGGTCAACTCACCTACTCGGAGGACCTGCACCGGATCGACCTCGCGATCCGGGCGTGGGCGCACCACGACCCGTCCGTCGCGGCACGCCTGCAGCGCATCGACAACGAGCGGATGCAGTTCCTGCGCACCATGTTCGGCACCTTCATCACCGACCCCGACGAGATCGAGGCGCGCAGCACCCTGATGTTCGGGCTCGCCATCGGCCGCCATTTCATCGTCGCCGACCACCCCGGGTACACCAAACGCGAAGCCCTCCAGCTGGCCGGGGAATTCCTCCTGCGCCCGTGACGCTCCCCTCGGCGCCGATCAGACCTCCGGAGGGGGCGGTGCCGACAGAATCATGGTCGGGTCGGTGCGCCGGAGGGCGTCGACGGCGGAGTCGCGGTCGCGGCGTTCGAGGGCGTCGACGAGATCTTCCATGACCTGGGCGAGTCCGTCCAGGTGCACGTCCGGTGCGGTGGCCTCGAGCACCGCGCGCAGGTAGGACACTCCGACGTCCATGATGCTCAGGTAGAGGGTGTCGAGGAGGATGCCCTTGCCGATGCCGGCGAGGTGGGCGTGCAGTTCCCAGCACGCCCACACGAAGTCGGACGTCGCCGCGGAGTTGCGGGCGCGGCGCACCTCCCACAACCGCTCCGAGAACGTTTCCTGGTCGGCGAGCGTCATCTGCCGCAGCGCCTCCTCGATCAGCAGGGGCGCGATCGCGTCTCGGATCTGGACGGCTTCGGCGAAGGCGGCGTGGTCGCCGGCGGCGGCGCGAAACCACCCGTTCATCCGGGACAGCGGGGAGGGGTCGCAGGCGAAGATGCCGCCGCCCGGGCCCGGGCGTGAGGTGATGACGCCGCGCGCCTGCGCGAGTTTGATCGCCTCGTTCATGGTCCCGACCGAGAACCCGCAGATCTTCCGGAGATCGTCCTTGCTCCCGATGCGTTCGCCGGCCAGTGCGCCGGCGGCGAGGCGGGCGATCTGACCGGCAGCCTGCTCCGCGCGCGAACCGCCGAGCGACACCTTGGACGGGAGATTCTCTGGGTGAGGCCACATTTCACGTGAGTAGGCGGGTCCCTCGAAGTCCGCAACTTCGGGGGCGAGGACGTCCTCGTCGCCGTCGGTGCCGCTCATCGGTCTCCTCTCCGTTCGTGGGGGTCAGTATCGCATCGCTCTTGACAAGTGACCGCCTTCACATCACTCTATCAATTAATCATGATTATTTCTCGCCGCTCGGGTGCACGCGGACCGGCGACTCCCCCAGAAGCCTCACCAACCGAAGGACACACCATGACGATCACCGACACCGCCCCGCACACGACGTCGCCGGTTTCCGAGCGGGAACGCCTGGTCACCGCCGCGCGGGGGCTCGGCCCCCTGCTCCGCGAGAACGCGGCGCGCGCCGAGGCGGACCGCCGCGTACCGGAGGAGAACATCGCGGCGCTGCGCGAAGCCGGCCTGTTCGACATCACCAAACCTGCACGCTTCGGCGGGGCGCAGGAGGACTTCCGCACGTTCCTGGAGGTGTCGCTGGAACTCGGCCGGTCGTGCGGGTCCACGGCGTGGGTCACCACGCTGAGCAACGTGACGTCCTTCTTCGTCGGCGCCTATCCCGAGTCGGTGCAGCAGGACGTGCTCGGCGCGGATCCGCGCATCGCCACGTGCGGCGTGTTCACCCCGACCTCGACGTCGGTTCGGGTGGACGGCGGGTACCGGGTCACCGGGCGGTGGGGATTCGCGTCGGCGTCGCACCACGCGAGCTGGGCCAATGTCGGTATCCCCCTGACAAATGCCGACGGTGACGCCGTCGGGGCGGCGTCGGCGTGGATACCGATGACCGATCTGTCGATCGACAACACCTGGTACGTCGCGGGCATGTCCGGTTCCGGCAGCGACACCCTCGTCGCCGACGACGTCTTCGTCCCCGACGCCCGGATCCTGTCGGTCACCGACATGATGGAGGGGCGCACCGCCTCGGAGTTTCAGGACGAAACCCTGTACCACTCCTCGCTGGTTCCCGTCTTGGCCCTGGTGCTGGTCGGGCCCGTGCTGGGCATGGCGGAAGGCGCCTACGACGCGGTGCTGTCGACCCTGCAGAAGAACAAGCCGATCGCGTACTCGTACTACCAGCGGTCGATCGACGCACCCTCCACCCAACTGAACATGGCCGTTGCTCGCTCGCTGATCGATCAGGCCCGCCTGCTCGCGTTCCGCGGCGCGGACGAGATCGACGCCGCGGCCGCCGCCGGCCGGCAGATGCCGGTCGTCGAACGGGCACGGGCGCGGATGGACGCCGCGCAGGCGGCGAATCTGTGCCGCGAGGCGGTCGAGCTGCTGCTCAACGTCAGCGGCGCCGGTAGCTTCGCGCAGGTCAACCCGCTGCAGCGGATCTGGCGCGACCTGGAAACCAGCTCCCGGCACGCCTTCATCAACCTGAACATCAACCAGGAGATCTACGGGCGCGCCCTGCTCGGCATCGACGAGCAAGTATCGCCCTTCGTCTGAGTCCTCCCAGACACTATCCGGCACAAGGAATTCCCATGACACTGACACTCGAGCCCGCCTCGCCCCGGCTCGGCACCTCCGAGGGCGACGCCCTCCGGCAACTCGCGCAGGGACTGCCGATCGTCCTCTCCGATACCGCGGCGGGACGGGGATTCCTCGTCGTCGCCGCGGATCGGGCGTCCACCGCATCGGTGGCCTTCGCGATCCGTCACTCGTCCGGATTCCTGCAGATCGCGCTCTCTCGCCACCGGTGTGAGCAGTTGCTGCTTCCCCCGATGGACCCGTTCGAGGGCCGCGGCGATCGGATGTGTGTCGGCGTGGACGCCGTCCGCGGAACCGGAACCGGGATCTCCGCCGCAGACCGTGCCACCACGGCCCGCGCGCTGGTGGGTGCGGCGGCCCAGCCCGGTGACTTCACCAGACCCGGCCACCTCGTCCCGGTCTGCGTGGACCGCGCGGACGGCGCGCGTCCCGCCACGGCCGCGGCGATCGCACTGGACCTCTCCCGGCGAGCCGGGCTGCGGCCCGGAGCGCTGCTCGCCGAGTTGGTCGGACTGGCCGATCCCACCCGGATGATCAGCCGCCCCGAGTCCCTGGCGTTCGCCGACACCCACCACCTGCCCCTGCTCTCCGTTCACTGAGCGGTCGCCCAGATCCGAAAAGGTGTTTCTCCCATGCCACTACACACCCTCACCCGCGTCACGATCGGCGTTCCGAACGTCGCCGAGACCGCCGCGTTCTACGATGATTTCGGTCTGACCCGCACCGTTCCGGCCGCCGGTGAGTCCGGCCGGACCGATGCGGTCTCTTTCGCCACCCTCGACGGCGGCGACCAACTCGAACTGGTCCCCGTGCCCGACCGCCGCCGGCTGATCGGACTCGACGTCGCGGTCGACGACGCCGACGACCTGGACCGCATCACGCACGACCTGCAGCGACTGGACCTGCACCCGACCCGCTCCGAGACCGCACTGTCCGTCGTCGACCCCGGCACCGACGTCCGGGTCCGGGTGGCCATCGGATCCCGAATCATCCAGACCCCGTTCGCTCTTCCCGCGTACAACCTGCCTGGCAACATCGGACGGGACGCCGCCCGCGCCGACGCGATCGAGCGGACCGGCCGGGTCCGCCCCCGCAAACTCGGGCACGTCGTCATCGGCTCCACCGATCAGCCGGCGAGCGAACGGTTCTTCACCGAGGGCATCGGATTCAAGGTCAGCGACCGGGTTCCCGGCATGGCCGCGTTCCTGCGGTGCTCGACCGACCACCACAACGTCCTGGTGCAGGCGGCACCGGTGACGATGCTCCACCACACCAGTTGGCAGGTCGACGACGTCGACGAGGTCGGCCGCGGCGCCACCACCATGCTGGACAAGGACCCGCAGCGCCACGTCTGGGGTCTCGGCCGCCACCACATCGGTTCCAACTTCTTCTGGTATCTGAAGGACCCCGCCGGCAATTTCAGCGAGTACTACTCCGACCTCGACTGCATCGTCGACGACCAGCTGTGGACGCCGCGGGACTGGGAAGGCGCACGTGCCCTGTACAACTGGGGACCGCCGCCCCCGCCGTCGTTCCTCGCGCCCGAAGACCTCGCCGAACTGATGACCGGAGTACACGGATGATTCCCGTACAGCCCACGGAAGAGAGGAACAGTCCGATGGACGCACACCAGTTCAAGAACTCCATGGCCACGGTCACCGGGCCCGTCGCCGTCGTCACCGCCCACCTCGACGGCATTCCGCACGGCACCACGGTCAGCTCACTCGCCTCCCTGAGCATGTCGCCGGCGATGATCACCGTCGCCCTCGACAACGGATCGGCGCTGCTCGCCATCGTGCGGGAAACCGGCACGTTCGGCGTCAACGTCCTCGCCGCCGGACAGCACGAGGCCGCCACCCGCTTCGCGAGCCGACACGACGACCGGTTCGCCGGTGTGGCATGGGAATTCGCCGACGGACTGCCGCAGCTGACCGGAAGCAGCGCGTGGCTGCGATGCGACGTGGCCGCGGAAATCCCGGGCGGCGACCACACCCTGCTCCTCGGAACGGTCCGGGACTGCTCGGCCACCGACGCCACGCCGCTGGTGTACAGCCGGCGGACCTTCGGCACCCACGCGGCACTGCCGGCGCTCGCGGGGGCCGCGTCATGACCGCGCGAGCCACGGGCCGGACGGCATTGACCGGTGTCCGGGTCTTCGACGGGCACAGGCTGTCCGAGCCACGCACCGTCGTCGTCGACGGCACGGTGATCGGCACCGACCCGGCCGGCGCCCGGATCGTCGACGCCGACGGGGCGGTGCTGTTGCCCGGGCTGATCGACGCCCACATCCACCTGCACGGACTCGACACCCTCGAACAGCTGTGCTCGTGGGGAGTGACCACCGGACTGGACATGGCCACCTGGCCGGCGTCGCTGGTGTCCTCACTGCGCGACGTCGACGGGCTGACCGACATCCGCAGTCCGGGTATCCCGGTGATCGGTCCGGCCGGTCCGCACTCCCACTTCGGGATGCCCGCCGAGGCCCTGGTGCCCGACCGGGACGCCGCCGACCGGTTCGTTGCGGCACGAGTGGCGGAGGGCGCCGACTACGTCAAGATCGTCCTCGAAGCCCCCGGCGACGGTGGTCCCGATCCGATGGTCGCGCGCGCCGTCGTGGAGGCCGCGCACCGTCTCGGTAAACTGGTTGTCGCACATGCATCCTCGACGGGAGCCTACGAATTGGCGCTCGACGTGGGTGCCGACGTCCTCACCCACATCCCGAACGGGGAACCGCTCGGCGACAACGTCGTGGCCCGGATGGTGAGTGGGCGCCGCGTCGCAGTGCCGACCCTGTCGATGATGCAGGCCCTCGCGACGCTGCGCGGGAACCCCGACGCGTTCACCGCCGCGTCCACCAGCGTGGCCGCTCTCCACCGGGCCGGTGTGCCCGTGCTGGCCGGCACGGACGCCGCGCTGCAACCCGGCCTGCCCCAACTCGTCACGCACGGCGAAAGCCTGCACCACGAACTCGAACTGCTCGTCGCCGCAGGCCTGTCGACGGTGGACGCATTGCGTGCGGCGACGGTCCTGCCCGCCCGCCACTTCGGTCTCGACGACCGCGGGGCCGTCGAACCCGGTCTGCGTGCCGACCTGATCCTCGTCGCCGGCGACCCCCTCGCCGACATCCGTGCCACCCGCAACATCGAACGAATCTGGTGCGGCGGTGTCGAACACACCTCGGCCCATAGTGCCGCAACCGATGGGAGTACCCGTGCCTGACCCCTCGGACACTGCCGCGGTGATCGACGTCGTCCTCCGCGAGCGAGCCGGGCGCGACACCGCGCAATGGGACCGGATGCGTTCGGCATTCGCCCCCGACTCCTACGTCAGCCTCAGCTGGTTCACCGGAACCGGCGCCGAATTCGTCGACGCCTCGAAAACCATGCACGACCGGGGCAGCCGCGGCTTCCACATGGTCGGTGCGCCCAGCGTCGACATCGTCGGCGACCGGGCACTCGCGCACGAGGGAACCACGGTGCACGCGCGCGGAATCCTCGCCGGCGTCGAGCTGGACATCGCCTCGCACGGCCGGCTCTACCAGCGGCTGATCAAGACCGACGGGACTTGGCGCATCACCGATCTCACGATGCTCTACTACAAGGACGTCGTCTCCCCGGTGGACCCGGCCGCAGACGTGACCGCGTTGGCGGGCGTCGAGTTCCCCGTCGACCGCCCGTACAAATACCTCGCCGCGATCCTCGACGCCGCCGGATACACCATCGGCCCCGATCTGCCGGGCCCGGACCGCCCCGCGCTCGTCGACCAGTACCTTGCGGCCCACCACACTTGGCTTCACGAACCCCAGGGATAGGACCCCATGACCACCACTCCACGACTGCGCGTGCCTGCCTTCGTCAGCGTCGCGGTCCTCGCATTCATCGCGATCTCTGCGGACGGGTACGACCTCGCCATCTTCGGTGCCGCGATACCGGACCTCCTCGCCGATCCCGATTGGGGACTCACCCCGGCCCGGATCGGGGTGATCGCCAGCACCGCCATCGTGGGCATGTGCCTCGGGTCGATCGCGGCCGGGGTGCTTGCCGACCGCTTCGGTGCACGCCGCCTCTTCCTCGCCTGCGTCACGTGGTTCTCGGTCGGCATGATCTTCTGCGCCGCCGCCCCGACCGCGGAACTCCTGGGCATCGCCCGCTTCGTCGCGGGAGTCGGCCTCGGAGGCCTGGGCCCGGCGGCCATCGCACTGACGATGAGCGTCGCACCGCACGACCGGCGGAACTTCCTCAACGGGGTTATGCTGACCGGACTTCCGGTCGGCGGCATCGTGGCGGCGCTCAGCGCGCTGGCCTTCCTCGACGGCGGCGGCTGGCGGGCGGTGTTCCTCATCGGTGGGGTGATCCCGCTGCTGACCGTCGTGCCGATCGGGGCGGCGAAGCTGAAGACGTGGGCACCGGACAGCGTCGTTTCGACCACCGTATCCCGGCAGAATGTGGGCGTCTCGCTGTGCGCGCTGCTCGGTGACGGGGGCGCACGGGCCCTCGCCGGTTTCGTCGTGGTCACCGGGTGCTGCCAGGTCCTGTCCTATGGACTGCTCACCTGGTTGCCGCAGATCATGAAGTCGTCCGGGTACTCCCTCGGCTCGTCGCTGGTGTTCCTGATCGTCTTCAGCATCGGGGCGATGGCCGGCAGCGCGACCGGTTCCTGGGCCGCGGACCAGATGGGCGGGCGCCGCGTCACCATTGCGGGCTTCGCGATCGGCGCCGTCGCGATCTTCGGACTCTCGATGCATTTGCCGCAACCGATCCTCTACCTGTCCCTGTTCCTCGCCGGCGCAGGCACCGTCGGGATTCAGCCGGTCGTGTACGGGTTCGCCGCACTTTACTTCCCGGCGAACGTGCGCGGCAGCGCGCTCGGATTCATCGGGGGCATCGGCCGGATCGGCGGCGTGTGCGGGCCGATTCTCGGCGGAGTTCTCGCGGGACTCCCTGCGCTGGCGAATTTCTCGGTGTTCGCGGGCATCGCCGCGTTCGCGTCGCTGCTCAGTCTCGCCGTTCTCACGAGTCGCCGCCACGAGCCCGCGCCGATTAACACGACCGTACCGGTCTGAGAACCCCTCTTCCCGAAAACTACACAAGGAGTACAGACATGAGGATCGCCAACATCGACGGACGGCTCGCCCTCGCGGCCGGGAACGGCTATATCGACGTCGAACAGGCCAGTGGCGGCGCGTTCGGAGCAGACCCGCAGGCCGTCTACGACGTCTGGGCCGAGTTCACGAACTGGGCGGCCCGCCTGGACACCAGCGGCCACCCGGTGATCGGGGTGACCGAACAGACGCTGTGGGGTCCGCCGGTGCCCCGGCCGCGGCAAGTGTTCGCCATCGGCCTCAACTACCACGATCACGCCGCCGAGTCGGGACTCGAAAGTCCCGCCGTTCCACCGGTGTTCACCAAATTCCCCACCAGCCTCACCGGACACGGCCAGCCCGTCGCCCTGCCCGCCGACACCGTCGACTGGGAGGTAGAACTCGTCGCGGTCATCGGCACCCGATGCGACTACGTCGACGCCGCCGACGCGTGGGACCGTATCGCCGGCGTGACCGTCGGCCAGGACCTGTCCGAACGGGGACTGCAACTGGCCGGACCGGCACCGCAGTTCTCCCTCGGCAAGTCGTACCGCGGTTTCGCGCCCATCGGCCCCGAATTGGTGACCGTCGACGAACTGCCCGACCGGGACGATCTCGAGATCGGTTGCGCACTCGACGGCGGCGAGGTCCTCCAGAAGGGCCGCACCTCGGACCTGATCTTCAGCGTCCCCCAACTGGTCGCGCACCTGTCGGCGGTGTGCCCGCTGCTGCCCGGCGATCTGATCTTCACCGGCACCCCCTCGGGTGTCGGCGGAGCACGCAAGCCACCGAAGTTCCTGCGGCCCGGCGACGTCCTCACCAGTTGGATCGAAGGCGTCGGGACCCTCCGCAACACCATGACTGCGCCCTGACCGCACCCACGACCATCGCAAGGACTGGGATGAACACCCTTTCGACCACCACCACCGGCGCTGCGCCGGAACCGATCTGGACACCGGACCCCGAGCGGGTGGCGCGGGCACGGATCACCGAATTCGCCGACTTCGCCGCCGCCCGCACCGGTGCGGTCTACCCGGACTACCACGACCTCTGGAACTTCTCCGTCGAGGAACCGTCCGCCTTCTGGTCGGCGGTGTGGGACTTCTTCGACATCGCCGCCGACGGCGACGCCGGCGAGGTGCTCACCGACGCCGCCATGCCGGGTGCCCGGTGGTTCCCCGGGACCCGGCTCAACTACACCGAACACGCGCTGCGCCATGGTGACTCGCCCGAGGCCGCGATCATCTCCATCGCCGAGGACGGCGTCACCACCGAGATCAGCTGGACGCAACTGCGCCGGCAGGTCGCCGCCGTCGCGGCGTGGCTGCGCGAGCAGGGTGTCGGGGTGGGCGACCGCGTCGTCGGCTATCTTCCCAACACGTTCCACGCCGTCGTCGCGTTCCTCGCGACCGCGGGGATCGGAGCGGTGTGGTCCGCCTGCGGCCAGGACTACGGGGCGTCGGGTGCCGCGTCCCGTTTCGCCCAACTCGACCCGGTGATCCTCGTCGCCGCCGACGGATACCGGTGGAACGGTCGCGTTCACGACCGCCGCGGTGACGTCGCCGACCTCGTTCGGCAACTGCCCACCCTCCGCAGCACGGTGCACGTCCCCGTACTCGGACTGCTCCTCGATGTCGACGACGCGCAGCACGTGCCCTGGGACGAGGTGACTGCCGCCGACGCCGAACCGGACTTCGTGCGCGTCGAATTCGATGCGCCCCTGTGGGTGCTGTTCTCCTCGGGCACGACCGGACTGCCGAAGGGGATTGTGCACGGACACGGCGGCGTGATCCTCGACCACCACAAACTGCTGGGATTACACAACGATCTTCGGGCCGGGGAGCGGTTCTTCTGGTACACGACCCCCAACTGGATGATGTGGAACATGGTCGTCTCGGGTCTTCTGGTCGGCGCCACCATCGTCCTGTACGACGGCAGTCCCGCCCACCCGGATCCGCAGCGGCTGTGGGACATCGCCGCCGAGCACCGCGTCAGCGTCCTCGGGCTGAGTCCCGGCTACCTGCTCGGTTGCGCGAAGGCCGGTCTCGAACCCGGACGCGACCTCGACCTGCGCGCGCTGCGACTCATCGGATCCACGGGTGCACCCCTGCCGCCGCAGTCCTATCAGTGGGTCCGCGATCACGTCGGGGACCGCGTGCAGGTGGCCTCGACCAGCGGTGGCACCGATGTCGTCAGTGGCTTCGCGGGCAGCGCACCCACGACCGCGGTGTGGCCGGGCGAGATCTCCGCACCGCTGCTGGGGGTGGCGCTCGCCGCGTGGGATGCCGACGGCACTCCGGTCGTCGACGAGGTCGGGGAACTCGTCGTCACCACACCGATGCCGTCGATGCCGATCTACTTCTGGAACGACCCCGACGGCACGCGCTATCGCGACGCGTACTTCGGCACGTACCCCGGTGTGTGGCGGCACGGCGACTGGGTCACGGTCACCGCACGCGGCAGCGTCGTCATCTCCGGCCGGTCCGATTCCACCCTCAACCGGCAGGGAGTGCGCCTGGGCAGCGCAGACGTCTACGACGTCGTCGAGGATCTCCCGGAGATCCGGGAGGCGCTGGTGATCGGTGCCGAACTCGCTGACGGCGGCTACTGGATGCCGCTGTTCGTGGTTCTCGCCGACGAAACCGACCTCGACGATGAACTTCGCGAACGCATCGTCGCGGCCATCGGCACCCAGGCCTCCCCCCGCCACGTCCCCGACGAAATCATCGCCGTCCCCGCCATCCCGCACACCCGGACCGGCAAGAAACTCGAGGTGCCGATCAAACGGCTGCTGCAGGGCGCACCGATAGAGAAGGTCGTCGGCAGCGACACCGTCGACGACTCCGCATCCCTGCAGTACTTCACCCGGTTCGTTCCCCGAAAGGTGCAGTCGTGACTTCCGGCGCGCAGGCACTGGTCGACGTGCACCCGCATTTCGTCACCGACCGCTACGTCACCGCGGCCCGCGCCGCCGGACACCACCAGCCCGACGGCATGCCGGGCTGGCCGAGTTGGAACGTCGCCGACCACCTCGCCCTGATGGACGAGGGCGGCATCGGCACCGCGATGCTGTCCGTGTCGTCACCCGGGACGCACTTCGGTGACGACCGCGCCGCCCGAGACCTCACCCGCGAGGTCAACGAATATGCCGCGGACCTGGTGCGCCGGCACCCCGGACGGTTCGGGCATTTCGCGAGCCTGCCCCTGCCCGACGTCGACAGTGCACTGCTCGAAATCGGCTATGCGCTCGATGTTCTGGGCTCCGACGGGGTCGCGGTCGAAACGAACGCCCACGGCCTGTATCTCGGCGACACCCGGTTCGACCCGGTCTGGGTCGAACTCGACCGTCGCCGGGCCGTCGTCTTCGTGCACCCCACGTCGCCGCCCGGCCACGAGTCCGTGTCGCTGGGACGGCCCCGGCCGATGCTCGAGTTCGTCTTCGACTCCGCCCGAGCGGTCAGCGACCTGGTGTTCACCGGCGTCCTGCTGCGGTACCCGAACATCGAATGGGTCTTCACCCACGGCGGCGGCGCCCTGCCGTTGCTCGCCGACCGGATGGAACTGTTCCGTGGGCTGCTCCCGGGACACGACCCGAGTGTCCCGCCGGTGCCGGATCAGCTGCGCCGGCTGTGGTTCGACCTGGCCGGCACCCCGCTCCCTTACCAGATTCCCGCCCTGACGGCCGCATTCGGATCCGACCGCGTTCTCTACGGCAGCGACTACTGCTGGACCCCCGCATCCGCGACGGCCCACCAGCTCGCGTCCGTCGACACCTGGCGCACGGTGACCACGGACAACGCCCACCGGCTGTTCCCTCGGCTCGCCGCCCACCACTGAAAAATGAAGTGCCCGCGCACGGGCGGCCGAGTAATCTGCGTGGGCATGGCACGGGATGAACGCGGTGTGATCGACCAGAGTGAGGACTTCGCCGCCTGGTACAACGAGGTGGTGTTCAAGGCCGGGCTCGTCGACCGGGGTCCGGCCAAGGGCACCATGGTGATCCGGCCGTACGGGTACCGGCTGTGGGAGCTGCTGCAGTCCGAACTGGACCGCCGCATCAAGGACACCGGTCACGAGAATGCGTACTTCCCGTTGCTGATTCCGGAGAGCTACCTCGGCCGGGAAGCGGAACACGTCGAAGGGTTTTCTCCGGAACTGGCGGTCGTCACCCACGCCGGCGGGAAGAAGCTGGAAGAACCGTTGGTGGTGCGGCCGACGTCGGAGACGATCATCGGCGAGATGATGGCCAAATGGATCAGCTCGTACCGCGACCTGCCGCTGTTGTTGAATCAGTGGGCGAACGTCGTGCGGTGGGAGCTGCGGCCGCGAATGTTTCTCCGCACCACGGAATTTCTGTGGCAGGAGGGTCATACCGCGCACGCAGGCGAAGGCGCGGCCCGCCGCGAGACGCTGCTCGCGCTCGAGCTGTATCACGAGGTGGCGCGGGAGTGGGCCGCGATTCCGGTCGTCCCGGGTGAGAAGACACCCGGTGAACGGTTCGCCGGCGCGGTGGCGACGTACACGATCGAGGGCATGATGCGGGACGGCCGGGCGCTGCAATCCGGCACGTCGCATTACATGGGCACCAACTTCGCGTCGGCGTTCGACATCCGCTACACCGCCGAGGACGGTCGAGAAGAGCTGTGTCACACGACGTCCTGGGGGATGAGCACTCGGATGATCGGGGGCATCGTCATGACGCACGGCGACGACAAGGGCCTGGTGCTGCCGCCGCGGCTGGCGCCGTACCAGGTGGTGATCGTGCCGATCACCCGTGGCGGCAACGCTGCCGTCGAGGACGCGGCCGAAGACCTGGCTCGCCGTCTCAGAACTGCGGGTGTGCGGACGCATGTCGATGTTCGTCCCCAGCTCACCCCCGGGTACAAGTACAACGAGTGGGAGTTGCGCGGCGTCCCGGTCCGGCTCGAACTCGGCCCACGAGATCTGAAGGCGGGCACCGTGATGATGGTGAAGCGTCTCGGTGACGACGGTAAGCAGGCCGTGCCGATCGACTCCCTGCCCGAGGCCCTGCCGGGGGTCCTGGACGACTTCCAGGATTTCCTGCTCGCTCGTGCGACTGCGTTCCGCGACAGCCACACTCGGACCGTCGACGACTGGGAGAAGTTCGCCGACGCGGTGTCGACAGGGTGGGCACTCGCGCTGCATTGCGGGAGCGCCACCTGCGAGGAGGGCATCAAGTCCCGCACCGCCGCCACCCCGCGGTGCGTGCCCCGGGACAGCGAATCGGAGGCGGGGGTGTGCGTGCGGTGCGGGGCGGCGTCGGCGTACGGGAAGCGGGTGGTCTTCGGTCGCGCCTATTGAGGGGTGCCGATCAGCACCCCTCGGGGGACTATTCGCATGGCGGGCACTCGAAGGACGCTGGGACTCGAAAAACCGACCACCCGAACAAGTCCCTCGACCGAATGGAACCCCCGCATGCCCCGCATCCTCGGCACCACCGTCCGCGACACGCACGAACACGATCCGCCGGGCTCCGTCTCGCCCGCAGTCTCACCCGCCATCGAATCCGTTCCGAAACCGGTCCGTCACCACTGGACCTTCGCGCGGATCGGCCTGTACCTGCTGCTCGCGTCCCTGCCGCTACTGGCGATCTCTGCGCAGGTGTTCGGCGTCGTGCCGATGAACACCACCGGTGCGCTGGTGATCATTCCGCTCGCAACGTCCCTCGCCGTGCTGTGCGTGTTCGCGCCGCACCCGATCGACCGCATCGTCGGCCACGGCCTCGGCTGGGGAATGTTCGCGTGTCTGGCCTATGACGCCTTCCGCCTCGACACCGTGTACCTGCTCGGCCTGTGGGGCGACTTCATCCCGAAGATGGGCACCTGGCTCCACTCGGGAACCGACACGCGGACCGGCGCGATCGTCGGCTACCTGTGGCGCTACTTCGGCGACGGCGGCGGAATCGGCATCGCCTTCTTCCTCATCGCCCTCGCGCTCGGCCTCCAGCACCGGTCCAGTCGCACCGTTCTCCTCGCGTTCGTCACGTTCGCGGTGTTCCCGGTCTGGGCCGGGCTGATCGGCACGGTCGCGCTGTCGGACCGCGGTCAGCGCGACATGTTCCCGCTGACGCCGACGACGATCACCCTGTCGCTGATCGGGCACCTGATCTTCGGCCTGGTGCTGGGTCTCGGCTTCCTGCGGGCCCGGGGTCGCCTCGCGCAGCACTGGCCCTGGCCGCCGCTGCTCCCCGTCCGCTCCCGCTGACCCCCACGTGAGTGGCAAAGCGTGCCCGGGCACACTTTGCCACTCACCTGGGGGTGAGGTGCGGATCCGTCGCCTTCCGGCTCACGGCCACGGACGGCAGCATCAGTAATGCCGCCCCCGCGAAACAGGCGGCGTAGCCGATGTGCGGCGCGAGGAGTGAGATGACGAACGGCACGGCGAAGCCGATGTAGATCAGGCAGTAGAACACCGCCACGGTCTGCGCGAGTTCGTCTTCCGGCGCCAGCTTCTCGACGGACGCGAGTCCCGACCCGAGCAGGATGCCGTAGCAGGATCCGAGCAGGAAGGCCGCGACGACGATCGCGGCGACCGACAGCGCGCCGCCGGTATAGGCAGCCACGGTCGCGGCGCCGAAACCGAGCACCCCGAGCAGGATGCCGACGCGGATCCCGGCGTCGTCGTCCTGCTCCGACCACCGTTTGGCCCACGGCTGGATCACCGCCCCGGTGATCAGGGTCAGTGCCGCGACGAGACCGGTGAACGCCACCGACGTGGAGCGCAGTGACTCGGAGACGAGCGGCGGAAGCGTCGCGAACGACACGGTCGCCACCCCGAACACCCACGGCGCCCAGGGCGCGATGCCCAACCGGAACCGGGAGGTGGCGAGCGCCGACAGGGGCTTGGCGACGAGGTCCGTCGCGCGGGCCCGCGCATCGGGCACCGACCACACCAGGGCCAGCGCCCCGACCATCAACACGATGTGCACCAGATACGGGAGCAGTTCCGGCGCGGGGAGCCACTGCGCGATCAGGCCCGCGAACAGGGCTCCGCAACCGAAGCCCGCCGACAACGACACCGCCGCGCGGCGCGCACCCGCCCCGGCTTGCGACGTGGAGCTGAGTTCCTTCATCCAGGCGGTGCCGGCGCCGAACGCCATGCCGGAGGCGAGTCCGGCCAGCACCCGTCCCAGATAGAGCAGGTCGGGGACGGCGGCTCCCGCGATCAGGACGAGGGAGGAGACGATGCCGACGGGGATCATCGGGCGGATCACCGCTCGCCGGCCGAACCGGTCGGACACGCGCCCGAAGTACAGCAGCGCAGGGATCAGCCCGACGACATACGACGCGAGCATCGCGGTGAACGAACCGCTCCCGAGACCGAGTTGCTCGCGGTAGACCAGCTGCATCGGGGCGAACTGGTTGGCTCCCCAGCTGACCGCGAACAGCGCGAAGGCAAGGCGGACCCAGGGCGAGAGCATCATCCGATCCTCCCAGAACCGGTAGCGCGGCGAAGTATCAACTCTTCACAGGTCGGGCCCCGCATTCCTGTGCACACTGGCCGTGTGCGGCGGGCCCGGGGATGTCTAGCGTCGACCTCTGAGCACGAGCCGAGGAGGACATGTGTGGGGTAACGACGGCAGTTGGGTCGGCTCGGACGCGCACGCGATCGCCCGCGCCGTGACCGGCGGGGAGGTGTCCGCGAGCCAGGTGCTCGACGACCACCTGGCGCACATCAAGGCGCGGAACCCGGAGCTGAACGCCGTCGTCACCGTCGCCGAGGACCAGGCGATCCGGGCCGCCGACGACCTCGACACCCGGATCGGCCGAGGTGAGGACGTCGGACCGCTGGCCGGGGTGCCGTTCACGGTGAAGGACCTCATCGCGACCGCGGGGGTCCGGACGACGGCGGGTTCGCGCGCGCTCGAGCACAACGTGCCGCGCGTCGACGCCCCCGCGGTGGCCGCGATGAGGGCGGCCGGCGCGATCCTCGTCGGCAAGACGAACACCCCGGAGTTCGGGGCCAGCGGTCTCACGCACAACGACCTGTTCGGGTACACCGTGAACCCACTCCGGCCCGACGGGGTTCCCCGCTCGCCCGGCGGTTCGAGCGGCGGCGAGGCGGCGGCGATCGCGTCCGGGATGAGCGTGGTCGGTCTCGGCACCGACTTCGGCGGGTCGGTGCGCTGGCCCGCACACTGCACGGGACTGCGCTCCGTCCGCCCGACCGTCGGCCGGGTCGACCCCGACGGCCAGTATCCCGGCGTCGCGTCGGGCGATCACCTGCTGACCAATCCGGCGACCATGCACGGCACGCTGCAGACGATCGGTCCGATGGTGCGGACGCTGGACGACGCGGCCCTCGTGCTGCGGGTGCTCTCGTCCCGGCAGTACCGGTGGACCGACCCGGGCACGGTGGACCTCTCCCGTCTCGACGTCACGTGGGCGCCCGGTGAGGGGACCGTCCCGGTGGACGAGGAGATCGTCGCGGCCGTCGCCGGTGCCGCCCGGCAACTCGGTGCCCGCCCGTACCGGGGTGCGGCGCTGGCGGAGGGGAACGACCTGTTCGGGTCGCTGCGGTCCGTCGAAACCCACACCGACATTGCAGAACTCGGCACCGGATTCGGGAAAGACATCGCCGCGATGCTCGCCGCCGGGCGGGACGTGGACCGGCGCGGGGTCGAACGGCTGTGGGCGCGGCGATCGGAACTGGTGCACCGGTTGCTCGGCGAGATGGGGGACGTCCTGATCCTCCCCGTCGCCTCGATTCCGGCGCCCCCGCTCGGCCAAGAACTGTTCGACGTCGGTGGGCAGTCGCTGACCTGGGCTCAGGCCCTGGCGAGTTGCCGCGCGGTCAGTGTGACGGGCCTGCCGTCCGTCGTCGTCCCGGTGGGAAACACCCGGTCCGGGTTGCCGATCGGCGTGCAGGTGGTCGCGCGGCCGTGGTGCGAGCACGTTGCACTGGCCGTGGCCGCCCGGTTGTGAGGCGACCACGGCCGCGCGTCAGATCACCCGGTCCCGCCGGAGGCCCTCGATGTTCTCCTCGCTCAACCCGAATTCGCCCAGCACCTCGGCCGTGTCCTGCCCCAGCACCATCGGCGGCGCATTCCGGATCGGCAGGGTTTCCTCGTCCACCCAGAGCGGACTCCGGACCAGCGGCACTTCACCGCCGTCCGGGGTGGCCACGGGCTGCACCATCTTCAGGGCCCGCACCTGCGGGTCGGCGAACGCCTGATCGATCGTGTGGACGGGGCCGCACGGGATGCCCGCCGCACGAATCAGCGTCACCCATTCTGCGGCCGGACGTGCGGACAGCAGTTCGAGCAGTTCCTTCGTGAGCGGATCCCGGTGTGCGAGTCGTGACTGGCCGGTGCGGTATTCGGGCCGGTCGGCGAGTTCGCGGTCCCCGAGAACGTCGCACAGCGACTGCCAGTGCCGGTCCGAGCCGGTCGCGATGATGATGGGGAAATCGGCGGTGTCGAACGTGCCGTACGGCGTGATCGTCGGGTGCGTGTTTCCGTTCGGCTCCGCGACGCGTCCGGTGCTCAGGTAGTCCTGCGCCTGGAACGACATGATCGACAGCGCCGATTCGAGCAGGGACGTCTGCACGTGATGACCCGCACCGTCCCGCCCCCGGGCCACGAGTGCCGCCGTGATGCCCAGCGCCGCATAGATACCGGACACCGTGTCGATGATCGGGATCCCGACGCGCATCGGCGTGTGGTCGCCGGCACCGGTCACCGACATCAGGCCCGACATGCCCTGCGCCACCTGATCGAGTCCCGGCGAGAACTGCTCGGGACCGGTCGGCCCGAAACCGCTGACACTCATGACGATCACCCCGGGATTGTCCGCGGCGAGCGACTCCTGATCGAGCCCCATGTCCGCGAGAACACCCGGGCGGAAATTCTCCACGATGACGTCCACGCCGACGGCGATGCGGCGCAGCAGTTTCCGGCCCTGTTCGCTGCGCATGTCGAGGGCGACCGAACGCTTGCCGCGGTTGACGGACGTGAAGTACAGGCTGTCGCTGCCGTCGAACGGCGGCCACTGCCGGGAACTGTCGCCACCGGAACGGGTCTCGACCTTGATGATGTCGGCGCCGAAGTCCGACAGCAGTGCCGTGCACAGCGGTCCGGCGAGTGCGCGCGTGAGGTCGAGGACCCGGATCCCGCTGAGCAACTGGTTCATGGTGGATCCTCGGTTCTCTGTGAAGGAAGGGGGACCGTCCGAGAATTGCGGACTCACCGGTCGATAGCGATGGCGAGAATGCACAAGCGGCCGCTGGGGATTTCGGCGCATTGTGTGCCGCGACGGCGGGTCGCCGCCGGTTAGCGTGAGCTACCCGAAGAAGAACCCGAGGAGGACGAGACGATGCGCGACATCCTGACGGGCCTGGAAGCGTGGTTCGACCACGGTGAGACGTTCGCGCTCGCCACGGTGGTGCGCACCTGGAAGTCGTCCCCGCGGGCGCCGGGCGCGGCGATGGCCGTGTCGGAATCCGGTGAGGTCCTCGGAAGTGTGTCCGGTGGGTGCGTCGAGAGCACGCTGTACGAGACGGCGCGGGACGTGCTGGCCGACGGGCGGAGCCGCACCGAAGTGTTCTGCGTGGCCGACGACGACGCGATCGGCGTCGGACTGACGTGCGGCGGCACCATCGAGGTGTTCGTCCAGCGCATCGGACAGCACGACTTCCCGGGTTTCGCGGACGCGGCGCGGCGCATCCGCGGCGGCGAATCGATCGCCGTCGTGACGGAGACCGGCGACGGATCGCGAACCCGTCGCTGCGTGATCACCGGCGACGGGCCGGTGGGCGACCTCGACCTGACCGCCGCCGACATCGAGAACGTTCGCCGGCGGCTCGACGCCGGTGAGTCGCAGGTGTATCAGCTGCGGTCGGAGACAGTGTGCATGGTCGAGATCTTCGCGCCGCCACCGCGGATGTACATCTTCGGGGCCATCGACTTCGCCGCCGCCATGTGCACGCTGGGAGCGTTCGCCGGCTACCACGTCACGGTGATCGACGCCCGCGGCGTGTTCGCGACCCGCGCCCGGTTCCCGGACGCCGACGACGTCGTCGTGATGTGGCCGCACCGATTCCTCGAGACCGCACCGGTCGACCGCCGGACCGTCCTGGCCGTGCTGACCCACGACGAGAAATTCGACATTCCCCTGCTGGAGCTGGCCCTGCGATCGGACGCGGCGTACATCGGCGCGATGGGCAGCCGCGCCACCCACGAGCGCCGCGTCGCGCTGCTGCGCGAACAGGGAACCACCGCGGCGGAGCTGGCGCGGCTGCATTCGCCGATCGGCCTCGACCTGGGCGCCCGCACCCCCGAGGAGACGGCGGTGTCGATCCTCGCCGAGATGATGAAGACGACCCGCGGCACCACGGGGCTCGAACTCCACCTGCTCACCGGCCCGATCCACCGCGACGCCCCCGCCGGCACCGGCCGACCGCTCGAGTGCACCGCATGACCTGGTACTGCCGCGGACGGACAGCTTGCTCGGCGATCCGGTTCAGCTCTATCTCGCCCCGCTCGTCTCATCCTGCCCGACAAGGATCACGACACTTCGCCGAGACGATCCCTCTGCCAAGGCACGCATCGCGACGTCGATCTCTCCGAGACGGAACTCTCGGGGTTCTGGGACTGACAGGGCGCCGGTGTCGACAAGCGCCAGCAGCTCGCCGAGAGCGGCTCGGAGCCTGTCTGGGCTACGGGTCCAATAGTCGGTCGATTGAAGGCCGGCCACCGAGACATTCTTCACGAGGAGATGTCCGGGCTTGACGGGTTCGGGTGCGCCCGCTGCGAACCCCACGATTACGATCCTGCCCTCCCAGGCCGTGGCGCGAACGAGTTGACTCAGCAACCGTCCACCGACCACATCGATGACGACATCGACGCCGCGACCACCGGTCACGCGCTTCACCGCATCGACGACCGTCTCCTCGTCCGCTTCCACCACGTTGTCGACGCACTCGCGTAGTTCCGGACGAGCCTTTTCTGCGTCGCGGGAGACAGCCACGACCGTCGCCCCCATAGCCGTGGCGAGTTGGGCGCAGGCGCGGCCGACGCCACCTCGCGCACCGGTGACCAGCACGGTCTCACCTGCGCGTACACCTGCTCGAAAATGTAAGGCCGCGTATGCGGTGAAGTACGCGATTCCGAACGTCGCGGCCGCGGAGTAGGTCATCGAATCCGGGATCCGTGCGACCTGCGCCCCAGGCACCACTGCGGCGCCGGCAATCGCTCCCTGGGCCATTACGGCGAGAACCCTGTCCCCGGGGGCGACGTGGCTGACCTCGTCGCCCACCTCGATCACCAGTCCTGCCGCCTCCATTCCCGGGACGAAGGGAAGTTCAGGCCGAACCTGGTACTCACCCTTCATCATCAGCAGGTCAGCAACGTGGAGAGCCGCTGCTCGGGGTGCCACCACCACATCGTGGGGTCCCCATGTTGGAGAAGGGATCTCGTCCACTGCGACGATCGGGGTTTCCTGATAGCGGTGGACTCGAAGGGCCGTGACACCTGATCGACTCGGCGCGGTCATGCGTACTCCGTCCTTCCGTGACGACCCGAGGACAATTCAATCCGGCTACCCCGCATGAGCTGGGTGATGGTGTCCACCGGACGACCGGATTGCAGGACCGTGGACACTGCGGTGTGTCCGAATACCCCTCGATGGTCGTATATTTCGGCCGTACCTACCGAAATGGCACCCCCTCCGACTCGACCCGTCGCAGACAGACCCAGGGACTGCCCGTCGGGGAATCTGGCCAGGGTGAGCGTGACGTCGGCGTTGATGTGGCGGACGCCGCCGCCACCCCAGTGGGTGACGAGATTGGTCAGGTCCGCGGCGGTGGCGGAAGCTTGGAACGGCGATACGCTCTCGCGCTCCACGACCGGGATGCTCCTGCACCAGAGTTGTTTTCGCTCCGAGTTTTGGTGAGCGGCCGCGTCGGCGCTCCATCCATGCTCCTCGCTGAAGAACAGGCGTCCCTCGTCGGTGGCCGGCCGCAGGCCGGCGGGTGGCATGCTCGGGGACCGATCGGGCGACCAGGGTGGATCGGCGACCACCCGCTGGGTCGTCGGCAGAAACAGCGTGCGAGCGCGCGCCATGACGTGACCGTTCTGAAGGAATTCACTGTCCACGAGCAGCAACCGACCGCCCTCGCGGACGACGGTCGACCTGGTCGACACCGGCGCCATCGTCGCCGCCCTCTGAAGATCAGCAGTAAACCTGACCGGTCGGAGGTCCCGGCGCGCTCGGCCCTCATTCTCCGCCGATCGCGCCAGGGCGCCGGTGACGGCACTGCCCCGCATGTGTTCGCTGCCCCACCCGCTCAGTGCCACCGGCAAGGGCGTCAGCTTCTCGAATTCCGCACCGGGGCAACGACGGAAGTATCCAGACACGCCCACGTTCGTCGTCACGTCATCACATCTCACTCGTGTCCCCCCTCCGATTTGAGCACACGCTTGAGGAGCTTGCCGGAAGCGTTCTTCGGTAGTGCGTCGAGTGCGATATACAAGCGCGGCTTCTTGTAGCCGGCGAGCTTCTCCCGGCACAGGGCATCGAGTTCGTCTGTCGGGATCGGAATCTTGTCCCTGGTCACGACATACGCGGTGACGATCTCGCCCCACTTGGGGTCGGGACGACCGATGACGGCGGCTTCGACGACGTCCGGATGCTTGACGAGTACATCCTCGATCTCGGTGGGAAAGATGTTCACTCCGCCCGAGATGATCATGTCCTTGGCCCGGTCGACCACATAGAGGTAACCCTCTTCGTCGAACCGGCCGAGGTCCCCGCTCGAGATCCAATCCCCGAGGAACTGGTCCTCGGTGGCCCCCGGGTTCTTGTAGTACCGCACTCCCAGCCCCGGTCCCCGCTTGTAGATCTGTCCCACCGTTCCCACGGGGACGTCCTCACCGCTGGGATCGAGGATCCGCAATTCGCATCCGAAATACGGCAGGCCCGCCGAGCGCTCCTTGCGGAGCTGGTCCTCCGGCTTGAGGATGCTGAAGAAGCCCGCCTCCGTCGAGCCGTAGAGCTCGTAGAGTCCCGCAGCGGGGAAGTACTCGAGCAGACGCTCCTTGGTCGCGGTGAGCAGGGGCGATCCGGCCGACATCAGCCGGCGTACCGACCCGATGTCGAACGACGCCCGGTCGGGCACCTCGAGGAGCATCTCGAACATCGTCGGGACCATGGGGATGAACGACACATGTTCACGTTCGATGGTCTGCAGGAGTTCGCGTGCGTTGAATTCCCGGAGCATGACGATCGTTCCGCCGACCATGAGCTGCTGGAGCCCCCAGGTGAACCCGAGGCCGTGGTAGAAGGGCCCGGCGAGGACGGTGACGTCGTTTGCGCGGTTGCCTACCTCGACGGTGATGTCGTACCACCCCTGCCGGGCGATCCGCTGCGGGATCTCACAGACCTTGGGAGGGCCGCTGGTGCCTCCGGTGAATGCCAGGTGATAGACGTCCCATTCATCCATGTCCAGATACTCGACGTCCGTCGACGATCCGGCGAGCACTGTCTCGTAGTCGAGATAGCCGGATGACTCGTCCTTC
The DNA here is from genome assembly GCF_017068395.1 of Rhodococcus pseudokoreensis. Classification (NCBI taxonomy): domain Bacteria; kingdom Bacillati; phylum Actinomycetota; class Actinomycetes; order Mycobacteriales; family Nocardiaceae; genus Rhodococcus; species Rhodococcus pseudokoreensis. The sequence goes on from NZ_CP070619.1 coordinate 4,582,355, forward strand.
CCCGCGACGAGGAGGACGTGGTCGGCGGGAATGTGCGGCAGAGTCTCGTGGGCGGCGGCGAACGTGCCGGTGAGATATCCGTCCACGATGACCACCTCGGCATCGCTGTGACGGACCGCGTACTCGATCTCCCCCGGCGTGAACCGATAGCTGATCGGTACGACGGCCGCACCCAGCCCGGCAACCGCATAGACGATCTCGACGTACTGCGCACGATTGGTGAGAATCACCGCCACCTTCGTGCCCTTGTGTACGCCCAGTCTCGCCAGCCCGTTGGCCAGTCTCGCCGTACGCTCGCTCACGTCCGACCAGGTGAGGCGGGTTTCGCCTTCGACGATCGCAGTCTTGTGGCGGAGCAGGTGCGACTGGGCGTGCAGGTGCGGAATCTGCCCGATGGTGAGTTGCTCCCCGTAGGTGACCATCGTCGTCCTTTCAATGCTTCCTGAAGATCATGACACCGAGCCCCTCAGAGGGCGGAGAATCGGCGCTGCCCGTCGGTCAGCACCATCCGCCCGAAATTGAGGCCGGGAAAGTGCGCCCCGGCGACCAGATCCCCACTGGCGGCGAGCTCGTCGGCGAGCCGGTTGCGGGTCTGGGAGGCGAGCTCGGGATCCTCGTCGAAGATGGCCCGCCAGTCCGGTTCCTCGAGCTCGACGGTCGAATGCACGACGTCACCCAGGAGATACCCCCGCCGGCTCTCACCCGAGACGACGAACACGGTCGAACCGGGTGTGTGTCCGGGGCTGTGCAGAGCGTCCACGCCCGGGGCCAGGGTGATGTCCTGGTCGAACAGCTCGAGCTGGTCGGCGATGGGCGAGAGTTTGCGCACGGCACCGGGGCTGGCGTCCGGAGCGTCGACGAAGTGTTCCCAGTCGAGGCGATGCGCACGATAGGTGGCACCCGGAAAGACGACCTGCCCCTTCTGGGTCGTCCAGCCCACGTGATCGAAGTGCAGGTGGGTGAGCAGGACGTCCGTCACCTCTTCGGGCGCCACCCCGTGGGCGCGCAGGGAGTCGAGGAACTTGCCGCCGGTGTACCGGCCCCCGTGTCCGAGCAACTTGTCATCGATGGTGCCCACTCCGGTGTCGACGACGACGACGCGCTCACCGGTTCGGATGAGGAAGCCACCGATGTCGAAGTCGAGAACACCCTGCTCGTCGAGGGCTTCTGCCTTACTCGACCAGGGGTCGTCGACGCCCGGCCGGGTGAGGATGTGGTTCGGGTCCTCGCGGCCTATCCCGTCGAGAACGGGCAGGACTTGAATGTCTCCGAAGTGCATTTTCCAATACCTTTCTTGCACAGTAGTTCCGGAAGCATTCCTGGGAACGCGCCGGAGCGATGTCAGGAAGCCGAGTCCGCGATGGATGCGTAGGTGTCGCGCAGTTCGCGCTTGAGGATCTTTCCGGCGGGGCTCACAGGCAGTGCGTCGACGAACGCGTAGTGGCGGGGGCACTTGTACCTGGCCAGCCGCGCGGCGATCATGTCCCGGACGGAGGACTCGAGTTCGTCCACCGGGCCGGAGTCTGCGGCGGGGACGACGACCGCGCAGCCCACCTCCAGGTACTTGCTGTCGGGGACACCCACCACGGCGACGGCAGCGACACCCGGATGATGGGCGAGCGCCGCCTCGATCTCCGCTGGATAGATGTTCTCGCCGCCGCTACGGATCATGTCCTTGCTGCGACCGCTGACCAGCAGGAAGCCGTCCTCACTGATCTGCCCGAGGTCACCGGTCCGACACCAGCCGTCGACGAACGTCGCCTTCGTGGCTTCCGGTCGATTCCAGTACAGCCCGGAAATGGCGGGCGACCTGACCCAGATCTCCCCCACTTCACCGGCTGCGGCATCGACGTCGTCGGATGCCACCACGCGAATCTCGGTGAGGGGCAGCGGACGGCCGACGGTGTGGGCGTGGCTCCGGCTGAACTCCTGCACGAGGACTGCGGACTGTCCGCCGCCCTCGGTAAGGCCGAAGCCCTTGTTGAGAACCACGTGGGGCAGGTGTTCGCTCAACGCGTCGATCGCCGACGCTTGCAACGGATCACCGCCGGACATGATGAGCTCGAGGGTGTCGATTTTGCGGAGTTCGCCGGCTCCCAGCGCGATCAGGTCGTAGATGAGGAACGGGTAGAGCAGCGCGTGGGTGACCTGCGCGCCCTCGATGGTGCCCGCGATGCGCTCGGCGGACATCCCGCCGCTGGACATGATCACGGCCTTCCCGTACACCATGAGCGCCGGCAGGGTGAAGCACTCGAAGGCGCCGGCGTGGTAGAGCGGACCGGTCGTCATTGTGACGGTCTCAGCGGTGAAGCCCCACTGCATGGCCTGGATGGTGGCGAACCACATGACATTGTCATGGGTCCATACCGACCCCTTCGGTCGGCCGGTCGTTCCGGAGGTGTACATGATCATGACCGGATCATTTCCGGCCGGACGCGGAAGATCGTCGACACCGTGATCGGGGCAGGTGAGGTCGGGTTCCATGGCCCATTCGGGTACCGGAGTGTCGTCGTCCTCGAGGCAGAACCAGGTCCGGACCGAGAGGTCACCGCGAACCGGATCCAGCTGGTCACTGCGGCTGGAGTGAAAGAAGACCACCTCGCTCCCCGAGTCCTCGATGAGGAAGGACAGTTCCGCGGGAGCGAGCCGGAAGTTCAGGCGGACCGCGATCGCGCCGAGGCGGGCGATCGCGAAGTACAGGGCGACGTAGTCGAGGGAGTTCAGCAGGATGATTCCGACCCGGTCGCCCTTGACGACCCCGGCGTCCCTGAGCGCTGTCACGTAGCAATCGCGGCGGGCGCGGAGATCGGCGTAGGTCCACCATGTTGTTCCGTCGATCGACACCGCGGGGGCGCTCTTGTCGCCCCGCGGCAGCGCCCGGAAAGGTGAATCCACGATGTGGTTGATGTCCATGGGAACTCCTACGGTCCTACGTTACCGGCGGTCACAATGACGGCGGGGGTCGACCGAGTGGCATGGGATCGATCGGGTTGCGCGATCCGGACAACGGCGTCGACCGCGAACACACCCTGTCCTTCGGCGCACACCATCACCGGGTTCGCTTCGAGTTCGACCACACCGGAGTCGACCAGATCGGCGGCGCGCGATACGGCGACCACGGCGTCACGCAAGGCCGTGAGGTCCCCCTTGGGGAGGCCACGGAATCCGGTAAGGGCACGGAACGCGGTCACCTCGTCGATCATCTCCTGGGCCGTGGCCGGATCGACGGGTGCGAGACGGACGCTGCGGTCCTGGTGGAGTTCGGCCAGCACTCCGCCCGCGGCGAGAAGCACGATCGGGCCGACATCCGGGTCGACTCGGAATCCGATGAGGGCCTCGCCGAGTCCTCGGATCATCTGCTGCACGAGAATCTGGTCGGTCGGCACGGTGGGGTCGGTTCGCCGCACCGACGAGACGATGGTGTCGACGGCAGACGTCAACCCGGCGGTGTCCTCGACTCCGAGGACGACACCACCCAGGTCCGATTTGTGAGCCAGTCCGGCCGCATGAATCTTCACCGCGGCGGGTGTGGCCACCGGGATCTCGTCGAAGGGCTCTGCCGTGTCGAGGACCGCGAACGGGGCGTGTGGGATACCCAAGTCGGTGAACACCCCGTACGAGGATTGCTCGTCGAGGACGTTCGTCGTTGCCGGTGCCGGAAGGGGAGAGAGTGCCGCCATCCGGGGTGCCCTGGAGGCGAATACCGAGACGATCGCGTCGGCGCAGGACTCCGGGGACCGGAAGGCGCTGATCCCGCAGTCACGAAGCATGCGTAGCGCATCCGGCGCGGAGGGTACGACGAACGCAACGAGGGCCTTGTCGCCTCCTGCCGCGTCGACGATCGGCTTGACGGCGTGCTCCGGATGGAAGCGGGCAGACGAACCCGGGACCGCCACGACGGCATCGAACTCGGGGGCTGCGAGCAGGATGTCGAGTGCGGACTTCATCACCTCGTACCGAGTTCCCGCCAGGGTGAGGTCGACGAGGGTGCCACCACCTGCATCGATGCCGGCGTCGGCGAGCCGGGCTCGGGTCTGCTCGCTCGGCCGGGTCGGTTCGGCGCCGGCCATTGCCAGGCAGTCCACCATCATCGCCCCGCCGCCGCCGGTGGTGGACACGACGGCCACCCGCGGAGCCGAGCGCGCCGCTGCGAGGGTCCGGGCGCGGCGGGCCAGGGGGTGCGCCTCGAGGAGCGCGTCGAAGGTGCGCACGCGGGTGATGCCGAGGTCGCGGAGCGCCGCATCGGCTATCGCATCATCTCCCGCGAGGGCGCCGGTGTGGGAGACGGCCAGTTCGGCGGCCGCGTCCGAGCGCCCGAGCTTGTAAGCCAGCACCGGCTTCCCGCGATCGGCGGCCGCCCGCGCGAAGGCTGCGAGATCGACCGCATGGCTGAGGTTTTCGAGGAAGAGGATATAGCTCGTCACCTCGGGGTCGTCGACCGAAGCGAGACACACTTCGCCCAACGACAGGTCGATTTCGGAGCCGGTGGAGACCATGGAGTGGAAGGCTATTCCCGCGTCCTTGCCGCGTGAGGCCAACGCACCGATGGCACTACCCGACTGGGACGCGACGAAGATCCCCCCACCCATCGGCAACGGCTCGGAAAAGGCGGCATTCGCGGTCAGGACGAGTCGCTGGGAAGTGCTGACCACTCCGAGACTGCTGGGGCCCAGGACACGGGTCCGCCCGGCGGCGGCAACCTCCTCGAGCGACGTCATTCGTCGGCGGGCATCCGCCGAACCACCCACGAAACCGTCGGCCATGATCGTCACCACCGGAACGCCGATCCGGGAGCACTCACGCGCGGCCTCGATCGCCGGATCCGCGCCGGTGAGCACGAAGACGTGGTCCGGGACGGCGGGCAGATCGGCCAGGCTGTCGTACGCTCTGCGACCATCGACGGTGTCGCGGTTCGGGTTGACGACGTAGACGATTCCTGGCCAGTCGCTGTCGGCAAGATTGCGGAGAGGGCGCGAGGTGGTCTTGGCCGGATCGTCGGAGGCTCCCACGATCGCGACGGTCTGCGGCTGCATGAGTGCGTGGTAGAGGCGTTCGCCGGCATCGGGACTCATCGCGTGCCCGCCCTCTGGCTGAACCGGCGATCGAAGACGGTCTCCGCGATGCGGTTCTTCAGGATCTCGGTGGAACCACCGGCGATCTTCCAGCCACGGGTACGCCGGAAGCAGTATTCGACCAGTGATTCTTCGCTGAACCCGATACCACCCATCGCCTGAACGGCGAGGTCTGCGGCACCGAATCCGGCTTCGTTGGCCGCGTACTTCGCGACAGCGGTGTCGTAGGCGGTCGGAAGGTCACCGTCGCCGACGGCGGCAGCACGGTGCAGGAGCAGTTGGGCGGACTCGAGCGCGACCGCGCGCTCTGCGAACATCCACTGCAGCCCCTGAAATTCGGCGAGGGGACGGCCGAACTGTTCGCGCTCGGTGACATGCCGCACGGCGGTATCGAAGGCATAGCGTCCGACAGCCAGCGATCGGGAGGCGTTCCCGAGCCGCTCGACGTTGAATCCCGTGATCTGCCGTTTGAAGCCGCCCTCGCCGAGAAGGACCTGAGCGTCCGGAACGAAGCAGTCCTCGAAGTACAGCTGGCACCAATGCTCACCGTTCATGAACATCGACGGTTCCCCGACGGTCAGACCGGGAGTGCCTGCGTCGATGAGCACCGAGCCGATGCCCCCCACACCCGGGCCGAATCGCACGTACACCAGGTACACCGAGGCGTCCGCACTGTGGGTTCCGAACACCTTGGTGCCGTTGATGACGAACCCGTTGTCCTTACGGATTGCGGTTGTCTGCAGGTCCGTCACCGCCGAGCCTGCCTCGGGCTCGGTCATGCTCAGTCCGATGACCGACCTCCCAGCCAGCAGGTTCGGCAGGTACTTCTCACGCTGCTCGGGCGACGCGTACTCGGCGAAGGTTCGGATCGCGCCGAAGTTGCCTGCCTGGACGACGTCCGCCGATCGCGGGCAGTGCGCTGCGACAGCTTGGATGGCGACGACAGCGGCGAGCAGCGAGGCGCCCTGTCCGCCCTTGTCCTCGGGGATGGTCAGTCCGAGCAGCCCTTGCTGCCCCATCTGCGCGGCGACGTCCCAGGGAAATTCGGGAGCGTGCGCCCTGGCGAGGGCACCCGGCGCGAGCGTCTTGGCTGCAAACGCCGAGACGGAGGCGCGGAAGTCCTCGATGTCATCGGGAAGGCGGAAGTCCACGGCGAAATCTCCTGTGTTGTGCGGTGAGTCAGTGCTGTGCGGGTGCGGGGTGGGGCGTGGGCTGTCGGTGCAGCGCGACCATCCCGTCGGGAAGATCGCCGGAGACCGTGCCGAACCGTTCCATGACGGCGGGGTCGTGGCCCGGCACCACATGATCGGGTCCGTCGGCGAGTTGCAGGACGGTGTCGAAGGCGTCGAGCATCGCGGGTACGTCGACGATCGCCGGGAACGGGTTCCGTAGTTCGAGGTTTGCGTAGTAGTGGAGCGCGTCGGAGGCGAGCACGACCCACCCGCGTTCGGTGCGCACCCGAACCACCTGCAGGCCGGGGGTGTGTCCGCCGACCGGGTGCAGTTCGACTCCGTCGGTCACTACGTGGCGACCGTCGATCTGGCGGACTCGGCCGTCGAAGGTTCGGCGCACGATGTCGCACACGTCGTCCACGTCGAAGAAGTGAGATAATTGCCGGTGCCGCATGCTGTTGCCGGTCGCGTACGCGACCTCGGCACCCTGGATCCAGATGTCAGCGCCGGGGAAGTCTCCGAGATTGCCGGCATGGTCGTAGTGCAGGTGCGTGACGACGATGTCGGTGACCTCGTCGGGCGCGATTCCCAACTCGCGCAGAGCGTCCGCCGGGCGACGCTCCAGCGCTCGACCGCGACGCTCTCCGGCTTCAGGGCTGAAGCCGGTGTCCACCAGGATGATCCGATCCTCGTTGCGGACGACCCAGATGTCGAAGTCGAGCCGCATCGCGCCCGCGAGGTGCGGGTCGCCGAGGAAGTTGTCCCGGGCGACCCGGTCGACATGCCCGAGCCGGATCGCGACGACGTCGAAGGTCGCGCTCATTTCCGCGTGCCCCCTTCGATGAGCTTGACCATGACGGGGTAGTACTCGTCGCGGTAGCCGGCGTCGCGGGTGGCCTCCAACAGTTTCATGGTCTGATCCGCAGAGGCGGTGGGGACGCCCTCGTCGCGGGCGAGCTGGAGCGCCAGGTTCAGATCCTTGATGGCGTACACGGTCGGGAACGTCTTGACCGGGAAGCTGTCGACGGCGAGGGTACTCAGCGCCGACTTGCGCAGGACGAAGCTGTCCGCAGATCCGAGGGTGAGCGTCTCGAACAGCAACTTCGGGTCCACCCCTGCCGCGGTACCGATGGCACGGGCCTCCGCGAGCGCGTTGACGGTCTGGAAGACCACCATGTTGTTGAGGATCTTGATGACCTGCCCGCTGCCGAGTGCGCCGGCATGGACGATGTCGGATCCCATGCAGGACAACAGCGGTTGCAGGTCGGTGAACCGTTCCGGCGTGGCGCCGACGGTGATCAGCAGGGTGCCGTCCTTGGCGGCCTGCCGCAACCGGGCCACCGGCGCGTCGACCAATTCGACGCCGTCCTTGTCTACCAGCGCCCCGAGCGCACGCGTCCGGGTCACATCGCTCGTGCTCATGTCGACGATGATCTTCGGTGGGTTGGTTGCGGACAGGAGTTCCGCTGCGACGGCTTCCACCTGGACGATGCTGGGGAGCGAGAGGAAGACGATGTCGGCCTGCTCGGCGACGTCGACCACGCTCGCGCCCCGCTTCGCGCCGGCGTCGACCACTCGGTCCAGCGACTCGGTGCTCAGATCGAAGGCGATCATCTCGTGGCCCGATCGGGTCACCAAGTTGATACTCATCGGGCCTCCCATGACGCCGAGTCCGACGAATCCGAGAGTGCGCTTGCTGCTCATGTTGGTTTCCTTCCCTACGATCTTTTCGTCGCGTCTCGCCGCTCAGTCGAGCGCGACGATCACGCTCTTGACCTGTGTGTAGCCGAGCAGTGCCTCGGTGCCCTTTTCCCGGCCGATGCCGCTGGCTTTGTATCCGCCGAACGGGATCTCGACGCCCGCCCCGGCATAGCGGTTGATCTGCACCTGGCCGGCCTGCAGTTCCCGGGCCACTCGATGTGCCCGGCCGATGTCGGAAGTGAAGACACCCGCCGACAGGCCGTACGGTGTGTCGTTCGCCTGCGCGATCGCCTCGCCGAGATCGTCGAATGCGATGACGGACTGCACCGGGCCGAACACTTCCTGCTGGGCGATCGCCATGTCGTTCGTCACGGACGCGACGAGGGTCGGCATCACGAAGAATCCCGTGTCCCGGCCGGTGGGACGGTGGCCGCCGACGATGATCTCCGCACCGTCCGCTCGGGCCTGTTCCACGATCCCGAGGACCCGGTCGCGTTGAGCAGCCGACACGAGCGGTCCGAGATCGGGATCGTCGGCACCGGGGCCGACGGACAACCCTTGCATCTCGGCGGCGACCCGTTCGACGAATTCGTCGTGGACCGCACGATGGACGAACAACCGCGTGGTAGCGAAACAGGACTGGCCCGAGTTCCGAATCACGGCAAGGGCTCCCGCCTTCGCAGCACGCCCGAGGTCGGCGTCGGCACAGACGATTGTGGGCGATTTTCCACCGAGCTCGAGGTGAGCGCCGACGATTCGCTCCGCAGCCACACGTCCCACGCTCTGGCCCGCTGCCACCGATCCGGTGAACGCGATGTGCCGGACCAGTTCGTGCCCGACCAGGGGGCTACCGACAGCAGGTCCGTCGCCGAGGACGATGTTGCACACCCCGGCCGGAAGACCGGCCTCGACCATGAGGATCGCGACGAGACCGGTCGTGAGTGGTGTCAGCTCGGACGGCTTGACGACCACCGTGTTTCCGGCGGCGAGACACGGTGCGACGCCGCGCATCATCTGGCTGAGCGGGGCATTCCAGGGGGTGATGTGCGCGACGACACCGTATGACTCGCGGACGGTGTAGGCGAAGGTGTCTGCCGCCTGCGGGATGGTCTCGCCGCCGAATTTGTCACACGCACCGGCGTAGTACTCGAGATAGCGCGCGGTGACGGCGATGTCGCCGCGCGCCTGGGAGATGGGCTTCCCGGTGTCGGCGGACTCCAGGGTGGCCAGCATGTCTGCGTGAGCGCGGACGGTGTCGGCGAGCCGAGCGAGCACGCGTCCGCGTTCGACCGGTGCGGTCGCGGCCCAGCCTCGCCACGCGTCGTGGGCGTTGCGGACGGCCTCGTCGACCTGCTGCGCCGTGGTCTGCGCGAACCGTGCGATGACCTGTTCGGTGGCCGGGTCGTGGACGTCGTGGATTGTCGCGTCGGTTGCTGCCGCCGTCCACTTCCCGCCGATGACGGCGGTCAGGACGTCGGGCAACACCGTGGCCTCAGGCGAGCTCATGGGATGCATTCGGGGTGAAGTTCGGGGCGCGGCGCTCGCGATGGGAGGCAACGCCTTCGGCGACGTCGGGGCCGTTGAAGGCGAGGAACTCGAGGCCGAGGGATGCGTCGAAGATCGGCCCGGCCTGGCGGTACCAGCCGTTGATCGCCTGTTTGGTCCATCGGATGGCATCCTGTGCGCCGTCCGCGAGGTCTTTGGCGATGGTCGTGGCGGTGTCGAGCAGCTGCTCCTTGTCGACGGTGAGGGAGACCAGTCCCGCCCGCTCGGCGTCCTGCCCGGAGACCTCGCGGCAGGTCATCAGGAGGTATTTCGATTTCGCGATGCCGCAGAGGAGCGGCCAGACGGCGGCGGCATGGTCTCCGGCGGCGACACCGAGTCGGGTGTGGCCGTCGATGATGCGTGCGTCTGTGGCGGCGACCGAGATGTCGGCCATCAGTGCGATGACGAGCCCGGCCCCGACGGCGGGTCCGTGGATGGCCGAGACGATGGGCTTCGAGCAACCGATGATGTTGTAGTACAGGTCTCGGGCCTCCTGCATGACGCGCATGTTGATCCTGTGGTCGGCGATCTGCGCCTCGACCATGTCGAAGCTGCCGCCTGCGGAGAACGCCTTGCCCACACCGTGCACGAGGACCACCCGGACCTGCGGGTCGCGGTCGATGACCTGCCAGATGAGGGCGAGTTCGCGGTGCTGGTCTTCGGTCACGGCGTTGAGGTTGGGCCCGTCGAAGACGAGCTCGAGCACGCCGGGGTGGTTGTTCTCGAACTTCAGGCTGGAGAACTGCTCATAAGTGGACAACATGGGGCGTTCCTTCGTGGCGGTGGGTCAGGAGGGCAGGCCCGCCGGAGCGGACCAGGTTGCGAGGACGTCGTCGACGGTTGCTCCCTCACGGGCGGACAGGCCCGGCCGGCGGGCCGGTGTTCGGTGCAGACGCGGTGAGGGCGCGGGATGGCAGATCCCGTGGACGTCGACGTACACCCCGCGTTCGGCGTTGTGTGCGTCGCGGGCCGCCTCGGGGAAGTTCAGCACCGCCGTCACGCAGGCATCGGTGCCGTCGAAGATCTCGGTCCACTCGGCCATCGAGCGGGTCGCGACCCGTTCCTCGATCAATGCCCGCAGCGTCGGCCAGTTCGCCTCGTCGTCCCGGTCGGGCCACGCCGTGGTGTCCTCTCCGAGCCCGGCGAGGAACGCGAGGTAGAAATCCGCTTCGAGGGCGCCGACGGCGACGTACCGCCCGTCGGCGCAGCGGTAGGTGTCGTAGAACGGTGCCCCGTTGTCGATGTGATTGGTTCCGGGCTCGTCGGAGAACAGGCCTGCCGCACGCAGGCCCTGCATGCGTGCGGTGAGCAGTGCGGCTCCGTCCACCATCGAGACGTCGACGACTTGCCCCTCGCCCGACCGAGCGGACTCGAACAGGGCGCAGACGATTCCGTAGGCGCCGAGTGCGCCGCCGCCGGCGTAGTCGCCGAGGTAGTTCACCGCCGGCCGGGGGCGTTCACCGGGATGTCCGAGGGTGTGCAGGACACCGGACTGGGCGACGTAGTTGATGTCGTGTCCGACAGCCTTCGCCAGGCGGCCGGTCTGGCCGTAGCCGGTGATCCGTGCGAACACAATCGCCGGATTGCGGTCGAGGACGACGTCCGGGCCGAGACCGAGCCGCTCGGCGACGCCGGGACGGTAGCCCTCCATGAAGATGTTCGCCGAGTCGATGAGGCGGAGCACGGATTCGATCCCGGCGGGACTCTTGAGATCGGCTTCGACGGAGGTGGTCCCCCGGTTGACCACGTCCCGGTCCGGGGACAGTCCCTTGGTCTGTCCGATCTCGCGCGCGGAGCGGTGCTGTGGGCGCGCGACGCGGACGACGTCGGCGCCCATGTCGGAGAGCAGCATCGAGATGAACGGGGTGGGCCCGAGTCCCTCCAGAACGACAACTCGTGTTCCGGAGAGGGCACCGCGCCGCGCGGACATCAGTACGACCTCGGCATTTTGAGGACGTTGTGCGAGACGAAGTTGAGCACCATCTCCTGCGAGAACGGCGCGTTCAGCTGGAGGCGGCATTCCCGCCACAGCCGCTCGACGTGGTATTCCTTCGAGTACGCGTAGCCGCCCAGGGTCGACATCGCGCGATTGCAGGCTTCGAACCCGGCTTCGGCACCGAGGAATTTCGCTGCGGCGGCTTCCTTGCCGCATCGCTGTTGCGTGTCGAACAGGGTTGCCGCATGCATGGCCATCCGCTCAGCTGCCTCGAGGCGGATCCACGAGTCTGCCAGTGGATGCGCTACCGCCTGATTCTTGCCGATGGGCCGATCGAACACGACGCGGTCCTTGGCGTACTGAACCGCGATGTCCATTGCGGCGCGACCGATTCCGATTTGTTCCATGGCGACAACGATGCGCTCGGGGTTGAGTCCGTCGATGAGGTACTGGAATCCCTTGCCGACTTCGCCGACGACCTCGTCGTCCCGGACCGGCAGGTCGTCGATGAACAGCTCGTTCGAGTCCAGCGCCGAGCGGCCGCACTTCTCGATCTCCCGGATGGTGACGTGGTCCCGGTTGAGATCGGTGAAGAAGATCGTCATGCCGTCGAGCGGGTTGGCGTCATCGCGCGGTGAGGTGCGGGCGAGCAGCAGGATCTTGTCCGCGTTCTGCGCGTTGCTGATCCAGACCTTCTGACCGTTGACAACCCAGCCCCCGTCGACCTTCTTGGCCATGGTGCGGATGCGGGAGGTGTCGACGCCGGCGGTGGGTTCGGTGACGCCGAAGCACATGAGGATTTCGCCGCTGGCGATCTTCGGTAGCCACTGCTTCTTCATTTCCTCGGAGCCGAAGTTGATGATCGGCGCCGGGGGGAAGATCGAGAAGTGGATCGCCGACGCACCACTGTTCGCGGCACCGGAGGCGGAGATCTCGTAGAGCATCACGGCCGCCTCGGTCATCCCGAGCCCGAGTCCGCCGTATTCCTCGGGGATGATCAGGCCCAGCCAGCCACCGTCGGCGAACGCCTTGACGAACTCGCGAGGGTATTCGGCCTTCTTGTCCTTCTGCCGCCAGTATTCGAGATCGAAGCTGCGGGCCAGATCGCGTGTCGCCTTTCTGACGACGTCGACGGTGGTTTCCTCGGTGACGATGGTCATGGTGTTTCTCCTAATTCTGCAAAGAGGGAATGGCGGCGAGACTGTCCACGGAGTCGAGTGCGGCGAGATCGCCCGTCGGTTCTCCGAGATGCTGTGCGCGGATGACGCGGCGCATTATCTTGCCGTTCTTGGTCTTCGGCAGAGCCGACACAAGGTGGACGTCGGGGGCGAATGACCGCCCGACGTTGTGGACCGCCGTGGCGACGAGGTCGTCCTCGTCGGTCCCGGCGTCCCGCACGACGACAAAGGCAACGACCTTCTGGCCGCGGTGTTCGTCGGGCACCCCGATCACGGCGACCTCGACGATGCGAGGATCCTTGAGCAGGGCGGCCTCGAGCTCCGCGGGCCCGATTCGCCGCCCGGACACCTTCATCGTGTCGTCCGAACGGCCGTGGATCTTCCAGCTCCCGGACGGCGACACGCTTGCCAGGTCACCGTGAACCCAGACGTCGGGCCAGGTGTCCCAATAGGTTTTCAGATAGCGGTCGGTATCCCTCCAGAACGAGTGGGTCATTCCGGGCCAGGTGTTCATCACGGCCAGTTCCCCGATTTCGTCGAAGACCGGCGCACCGGCCGCGTCGAGGACGGCGGCGTCCATACCCAGCATGGGGCCGTTGAACGACGCTGCGTCCGCGGCGAGGAACGGGTAGCAGACGATGATTCCGCCGGGGACCTCGGTTCCGCCGCTGTAGTTGATCACGGGGCGGGTGCCTTTGCCGACGTGGTCGAACAACCACCGCCAGGTGGGCTCGTCCCATGCCTCACCGGTGGAGGCGAAGGAAACGAGCGTCGACAGGTCCTGCCCGATTTCCTCGTTCTGTGTGGCAGCCATGATCGCCCGTGCCGCGGTCGGAGCGATGCCCTGCAGGGTGACACCGTTGCGTTCGACGATTTCCCACAGCCGGTCCCGGCTCGGGTACGTCGGGACGCCTTCGGTCAGAACCAGGGTGGCGCCGTGCTGGAGAACTCCGATGAGGAGTACGCCGTACAGCATCCAGCCGATGTCGGCGATCCAGGCGACGACATCGCCCCGGTGGACGTCGAATCCGTAGGCCGCGTCGACACCGCACTTGGCGGCCAATCCGCCGTGTGAGTGGACGATGCCCTTCGGTGCGCCGGTGGTACCGGAGGTGTAGGCGATGACGACCGGGTCGTTGGGGTCGGTGTCCACGGTCGGGGTCGGCGCGGGGTCGGCCGGGAGTTCGTCCCAGTAGAGGTCGCGGCCGGCAGTCATCGGAGCCCCGTCGCCGAGATTGCGAACGACGATGACCTTCCGGATCGACGTCGTCTCCGCGAGGGCCTCGTCCGCGGTCTCCTTGAGGGGTACCCTTTTGCCGCGGCGGGTCGTCGCGTCCGCCGTCACGAGCACTACCGCCTCGGAGCTGCGGATGCGTGAGGCTACGGCCTCGGCGCCGTAGCCGGAGAACGCCGGGACCACGACCGCGCCGATCATGGCGGCAGCGAGGAAGGCCACCGCGGTCTCGGTGGCCACCGGGGTGAACAGCACGATCCGGTCGCCCTTGCCGACGCCGAGGTCGCGCAGGTTCGCCGCGAACCGGCGCACTTCACGGTCGAGTTCGGCGAAGGTGAGCGCCCGTCGAGTGCCGTTGTCGGCCTCGTAGACGATGGCGTCACGGTCGGCGAGGTCGCCCGCCGCGTGGCGGTGTGAACACAGGTGCGCCAGATTGATCCCGCCTCCGACGAACCACTTCGGAAGCGGTTTGCCGGCGGAGTCGTCGAGCACCGCGGTGAACGGGCGGCCGAACTCGATGCCGAGGTCGTCGATCACCGCCCGCCAGAACCACTCGGGATCGTCGATCGATGCGGTATGTAGTTCCTCCACCGACTCGTATCCCCACCGCTTCATCGCTGCGAGCAGCCGGTTCCGGGAGATGATCTCCTCGGTTGGCATCCAGGCGGGTGAGGAGGAGGTTCCGAAGACGCATTGCCCCTTCATGTGCACGTCCTTCTTGTGTGATCGGATGGGGATCAGGCGGGGCGCTTGAGCATGAGCCCGTTGCGGCGGGCGTTGCACACGATCTCGTCACGTTGGTTGAGTCCGAGGTGACGGAAGAAGACGATTCCGGCGTCGTTGCGGCTCTTGGACTCTCGCTTGCCGATGATCTCGGTGCGGACGTGGATGGTGTCGCCGTGGAACACGGGCTTGGGGAACGTGATCTCCTCGAACCCGAGATTCGCGACCGTCGTGCCGAGGGTGGTCTCGGGCACGGGGACACCGCAGACCAGCCCGAGGATGTAGAGGCTGTTGACCAGCCGCTGACCGAATTCGGTGTTCTTGCTGTACTCCGCATCCAGGTGCAGGGGCGCGAGGTTCAGTGTCAGCGAGCTGAACAGTACGTTGTCGTACTCGGAGACCGTCCGCCTCGTCGGGTGGTCGATCACGAGACCGGATTCGAACTCCTCGAAATACAAACCGGGCATATCGGCGCCCTGCCTTTCACTTTGTTTCGCGTGACGAACGTCTGGCAGTTCCGCCAGGAATAGGAAGTGACCTCACGTCCGCGATGAGCGGGATCGGAGTCGAGTGACATGAGGCGTTCGCCCCATCCGAGAGTTAATCTACTGTCGATTAACGTACGAGTCAACAGCGCCTTCTGTGCTAATTTTCAATCGATGACAGACACGAGACGCGGAACCGAGTCGAACTCGCCCGCCGGAACCAAAGCCGCGCGAACCCGGCAGCGCATCATGGATGCGACCGCTCGGGTGGTCGGAGAACGCGGCTACGCCGGCACCCGACTCTTCCAGGTCGCCTCGGAGGCGGGTCTTCAAACGGCGGCGATCTACTACCATTTCGCCTCCCTGGAAGAGCTCATCGAATCGGTCATCCGGGAAGGAACTACGCAGGTCAACACCCATGTTCGCCACGCACTGGCCGAATTGCCGCCGGACACGGACCCGCTGGACCGAATCGCGGTCGCAGTCGAGGCGCATCTGCGCGTGACGCTCGGCATGTCGGACTACACCATCGCCGCGGTCCGTAACTCCCGCCAACTTCCCGACTCCATGCGCGCCGCGATCAGCGTCGACGAGGAGGAATACGGCACCGTCTGGCGTGACCTGATGAACGCCGCACACACGGCCGGCCGGATCAGGTCTGACGCCGACCCCTACCTCACGCGCATGCTGATCATGGGCGCTTTGAACTGGGCCGTGGAATGGTGGCGCGAAGACAGGGTCCCGGTGGAGATCGTGATCGCGACCGCGCAGACCATCGTTCGCCGCGGACTGGAGAACCGCTCCGCGCAGGCGACGTTCCCGCTGTTCATCGAGCCCCGCGCCTAGCGGATCGAGCCCCGCACCTGCGCGAATCGGGGCGCGTCGGGCCTATCCGTCCTGGGTGGACGGTGCCCCAGGGCAACGACCGACGGATCGACTCAGGTTCCGGCTATTGTCATCTACATCACGTTAATCTACGATCGATTCACGCACCGGGACGGCGATTGAACCGGCGGCCCGATCCACGTCGGCAACCGCATGTCGCTCCAATTTCCTTGTCGTGAACTCTGATTCCAGTGATCCGTCGATCCCGGTCCGTCGAAGTCGATCGAACTCGAAAGACCATCATCTCGAAGGAGAAGTCTTCCATGACCACAATTCGACCGTATCGGTCCATGCTCTTCGTGCCGGGCCACAAGGGCGCATGGGCCGACAAGGCCGTTGCGTCGGGCACTGACGCGATCATTCTCGACCTGGAGGACTCCGTCCCCGCCTCCGACAAGCTGACCGCACGCGACGTCGTCGCCGGGACCATCGGCCGTCTCCACGACCAGGGACTACGCGCGGATGTGTGGGTTCGGCCCAACAGCCGCGATACGGGCCTGATGGGCGGTGATCTCGACGCCGTCGTCGTACCCGGCGTCGCGGGGCTGCTGCTTCCGAAGACCTTCAACGCCGAGGACATCGTCCGGATCGACGCTGTCGTATCCCATCTCGAAGAAACCCGTGGTCTTCCCGCTGGAAAGATCGGTTTCCTGCTGAGCCTCGAAACCGCCTCGTCGATGGCGAACTGCGAGGCGATGGCCGCGGCCACTCCGCGGGTTGCTGCACTCCTCGGCGCCACCGGACCCAACGCCGATGTCGGACGTGAGCTTGGATTCGAATTTACCCCGGAGGGCCTCGAAACCCTGTATCTGCGCAGCCGCATCGTGCTCGCGTCCCGGGCGAACGGGCTCCACCACCCGATCGGCGGCGTGTGGCAGGACATCGCAGATCTGGACGGATTCCGCACCTTCTGTGAGGACAACCGCCGCCTCGGGTACCGGGGCATGACCCTCATCCACCCGTCCCACGTCGAGATCGCCAACGAGGTCTTCACCCCCTCCCCCGAAAAGGTCGACTTCTACCGACGCATGGTCCAGGCCTTCCACGACGCCGAAGCTCAGGGACACGGTGCAGTCGACTTCGAGGGCCAGCACATCGACCTCGCTCACGCCAAGACCGCGGAGGGCGTCATCGCCCTCGCCGACGCCCTCGCCCTCGTCTGAACCATCCCGACTGAATCCGCTCTCCCCCAACAAAGTTCTCCCCTCCCCGGCCCTCCGGAAGGATTGCCATGCCCTCCGCCCATGTGTCCTCGCCACCGAGACAAGTCACCGAATCCGCGGCGCGCCGCCGCGCCATCTACGCCGGCGCCATTGGCAACTTCATCGAGTGGTACGACTTCGGCCTCTACGGCTTCTTCGCTGTCACCATCTCGGCGCTGTTCTTCCCGTCGTCCGACCCGAGCGCCGCGCTCCTGTCCACCTTCGCGGTGTTCGCGCTGGGATTCTTCGTCCGCCCCTTCGGGGCCTTCGTGTTCGGGTGGATCGGTGACCGCATCGGTCGTCGGGCCGCCCTCCTGACCGCCGTGATCCTCATGAGCCTGTCGACCGTCCTGCTCGGCGTGCTGCCGACGCACGCGGGCCTCGGCGTGTGGGCCACCGTCCTGCTCGTCGTCCTGCGGGTGTTCCAGGGGTTGTCGGCCGGTGGCGAGTATGCCGGCGCGACGATCTACGTGGTCGAGCATGCACCCCGGGGATGGCGCGGGCGATACGGTTCGCTCTCGCCCGCCGCGGTCGGCATCGGAACCGCAACCGCCGCGGTCGTCTCCCTCATCGTGACCTCGTCGGTGTCCGAGGCCGACCTCGCCTCGTGGGGCTGGCGGATCCCGTTCCTGCTCGCCGGACCGATGGGCATCATCGCCATCTTCCTGCGGATGCGTATCGAGGAGACACCGGAATTCAAGGCGGTGCGCGAATCCGGCCAGGTCGAGTCGGCGCCGCTCGCCGAGGGCATCCGGGTAGCGAAGAAGTCGATGGCCACCGTCTTCGGATGGAACATGCTCAACGGTGTCGCCTTCTACATGCTCACCGGCTTCACGGTGGCCTACATGATGAAGGTGGCCGCGCTCAGCTACACCGCGTCGCTCAGCGCCCTGGCCATCGCACTGCTTTTCTACACCGCCGTGTCCCCCGTCTACGGGCTGTGCGTGGACAAGATCGGCCGCCGCCAGGTCGCCGTGTTCGCGGCACTGGGTATGGCAATGTTCGCGCCGCTGGCGTTCTACCTGCTCCACAAACAGACGTTCGCCGCATCGTTAGTCGCCTTGATGGGGATCGGGTTCTTCGCCGCCGGTGTGACCTCCATCGTGGCCGTCTCCATGGTCGACCTCTTCCCCGCCCGCATCCGATTCTCCGCCGGCGCAGTGCCCTATCAGATCTCCATCGCCGTCTTCGGTGGCACCGCGCCCTATGTGGCCACCTGGCTGGGGGGCACCGATATCGAGCTGGCGCCCGGGTACTACCTGTCCCTCATCTCCGCCATCGCGGCAATCGTCGCGTGGTTCGGGTTCAAGGGCGTCAACGAGAATTCCAACGCCGAGTTCGTCGCCCCCGCGGCCGAACGCATCGAGAAATAGTCTCGACATCCCGCGTGCCGACCAGCACTGGCTCACCGCCTCTGCTGGTCGGCACGATATCGGAGACTCCCGTCCTCGCCCTCGGCGACGTCAATTCCGAACGATCACGATGTGCGACGAAGAAAGGCCCTCATCATGTCCACGGTCACCACCAGCCTTCGCGGAACGATCGCGGTACTTCTCCTGAACAACCCCCCGGTGAACATGGGCAATGCGACTCTGCGGGCCGACCTCGCCCGGTCCCTGCAGAACCTCGCGACGGATCGGCAGGTGGAAGGTGTGGTGATCGCCTCGGCGCTGACGCACTTCTACGCCGGCTCGGACCTTTCCGAGTTCGCCGGAGAGCTTCGGGAACCGCAACTGCCCTCGGTCATCGCGGCCGTCGAACAGCTGGACGTGCCCGTGGTCGCCGCCCTCACCGGGCTCGCCCTGGGCGGCGGACTCGAATTCGCTCTCGGCTGCGACCGACGGATCGGAGACCCCACGGTCCAGGTCGGATTCCCCGAAGTGACCCTCGGGATGGTGCCGGGTGCCGGCGGAACGGTCCGGACGCCCCGCCTCACCGGTGTCCCCATCGCCATCGATCTGGTGGCGTCAGCGCGGCGAATCAATGCCGACGAGGCACTCCGCGTCGGCATTCTCGACGACATCGTTCCGGCCGACGAACTCGTCGATCGCGCGGTCGAGCTCGCGAGGTCGATCAGCGGCAAGTCCCGACTGATCGACCGGCAGGTGCCACCCGCTACCGCCGAAGACATCGAAGCGGTGGTCGCGCGGGTGAGCCGGCGGGCTCGCCCCAACGTCCTCGAGGCGATCGACCTGGTTTGCCGCGCGGGTGATGGCGAGGTCGATGAGGTCCTCGATGCGGAACGGAAGGTGTTCAACCGGCTCAGGCTGTCCGGCGAGGCGAGCAACCTGCGCTATTTGTTCTTCGCACGCCGGGCGGCAGCGAAAGCGCTTCGCTCACCCGCAAACCCACTGCCGGTCCGCACGGTGGGCATCGCCGGCGCGGGAACCATGGGCGCATCCCTCGCCCGAGCCTTCATCGATCACGGGTTCGCGGTCGTCGTCTACGACCGGGACCCTGCCGCGGTGGAACGGCTCGACTCACAGGTCAGCGGGATCCGTACCGCCGCAGACATCACCGGTCTGTCCGACTCCGATCTCGTCATCGACGCCGTGTTCGAGGACATGGGAGTCAAGACCGACCTGCTCGAAAACCTGGAGCCCAAACTTCGGGACGACGCGATCATCGCGAGCAACACCTCCTATCTCGATCTCTGTGAGATGTCGCGTGCGCTCGAGTATCGCAATCGATTCGCCGGGCTGCATTTCTTCAATCCGCCACATCGCAATCCCCTCGTCGAGGTGATCCGCACTCCGGCAACCGACGACGCAACCGCCGCCACCCTGTCCCGGATCGCCTCCACCCTGGGCAAGGTCGCAATTCCCGCCGGACTCGGTGACGGGTTCGTTGCCAATCGCGTCTACGCCGACTACCGCACGCAGGTCGAGTTCCTGGTCGAACAAGGCGCCTCACCGTCGGACGTCGACCGTGCGATGCGCGGACTCGGCATGCCGATCGGCCCCTTCGCTGTCGCCGACATGTCCGGACTCGACATCGCCTGGGCGCGCCGAAAACGGCTGGCAGCCACGCGTGATCCACGGCAACGTTATGTCGCGATCGCCGACCGACTGTGCGAAACCGGCCGACTCGGGCAGAAGACCGGAGCCGGGTGGTTCACCTATCCCGACGGTTCGCGACGCGGAGAACCCGATCCCGATGTCGACAGAATCATCGCGGCCGAACGTGCGATAAAAGGAGTCGAGCCCCGCCACATCGACGATTCGGAGATCCGAGACAGGGTCCTCGCCTCGATGCTGTGCGGCGCCGCGGTCCTCGTGGACTGCGCAACCGCCGAGCGCGCATCCGACATCGATGTGGCCATGACCGAAGGGTTCGCATTCCCCAAAGCGCTAGGTGGTCCGGTCCGAGCGATGTCCGCGCGGCCCGACAGCGAGATCGTCGAGGCTCTTGCCGCTGTTCACGCGTCGTGCCCGGTCACCTTCTCGGTGGCCGAACCCGCATCGCGCGGTCACCTCCCGGAAGCCGTTGCACGCTGCCTGAACGAGGTTCGCGAGCGGCGATGACCCGTACCCGCGATGACGGCGTGATGCCTCGGGTCCTCTACCGTGAACCGGTGACGAAGGACACCTCCGGCAAGGGACGGCGTGGCGACGCCCCCGCGCGCAGCGGCAAGCACACCCGTCAGCTGATACTCGATGCCGCCGCAGAGGTCATGTTCCGGGATGGATATGCGGGAACCAAGCTTGCAGACATCGCCGAGATCGCGGGAATCAGAGCACCCGCGATCTACCGCTACTTCCCCTCACGAGACGACCTCGTCGACGAGGTGATGACCGTCGGACATCGACGATTCATCGAACACGTGACCTTCATCATCGACGCTCTCCCGGCCACCGCGACGCCACTCGATCGGATACTCGCGGCCGTTGCGGGACATCTGGAAGTAGCCTTGACGATCTCGCACTACGCGGCGGCCTCGACCCGCAATATGAGCCAGATGCCCGAGGATATCCGGGAACGGCAACAAGAGTTGCGCCGAGATTACGGCATGATCTGGCGACGACACCTCGCCGAGGCGGCCGAAGCCGGACAACTTCAACCCGACTTGAATCTCTATGCGGCGCAAGGACTGATCATCGGAGCATTGAGCTGGGCCAACGAGTGGTGGGACCCTGAACGGCAGACCCTCCAGTCTGTGATCCGAAACGCGCAGGACCTCGTCCGCAACGGCATCGGTCGCTGATTGGCAACCATCGTTTGACGGCTGTTCGGGTCGCGACTTAAGGTCACACTTTCGCGCCATCCGGGGCGAGTGTCGGATCAGGTGAGCAGGGTGTTGCAGTGACGGCGAGGGATGTCGGCGGTTCCGCTCCCGGGTTCCGCGCAGCCGCCGGCACCGGCAACGGGACTGGTCCGGGCGTTGCGCCGCAACCGTTCGCCGACGTGCTGGCGTCCGATCTCCTCGTCTCCCCGACCCTCGTGGCCGGCGCGACCGGCACCTCCCGTGAGGTGTCGAACGTCGCCGTGATGGCGGTGCCGGACATCGGACCGTGGCTCCGGCCCGGGCAGTTGCTGATCACCACGTCCGCGGTTCTGGGTCGGCTGGTCGAGCCGATCGACGCGTTCCTCGCCCGGCTCGACAGGCGGGGCGTCGCCGGGCTCGCCGTGCGCCTCGACGACCCTGCCGCGGTGTTGCCGGCCGAGATGACCGATGCGGCCGACGAACTCGGGTTTCCCGTCGCCGTCGTCGCTGAGCCATACTCGCAGGAACATCCGCTGTCCGGGGCTCTCGCCGAGTCGTCGGCCCGGCAGGTCGACGCCGTGTTCGAGGCGGACCGGCTGCGCCGGGTGCTCGTCGACGTCGTGATGGCCGGCGGTGGGTTCGCCGAACTCGCCGTCGCCGTCGCCGCCGAACTGGGCGGGGCCGTGCTGGTCACGACACCCGACGGACGCCAGTTGTGCCGGGCCGGCGACGAGTCCGAACTCGCGCTGCTGGCGTCGAGTGCGGCGCTCGACGCCACCGGGCGGGTCCGCACCGATTCCACGGAGGGCGGACTCGGCCTGCACCGCCTCGGCGACGAGTCCATCGCGGTGTCGGCGATTTCGGCCAACGGCATCGACCACGGGCGGCTGGTGCACTTTTGCACCGGACGCGCGCTGCGTAGCGAAGACCAGTACCTCGTCGAGCAGGCGGCCGCTGTGTGCGCCCTCGTGGTGGCCCGCGAACTGGTCGTCTCCTCGGTGGAGGAGAAGCACCGCGCCAACTTCGTGCGCGACCTGCTGCTCGGCCGCGGCGGCGAACACGAGCACGTGGTCGCGCACGCCAAGACGTTCGGCTGGGACCTGGACCGTCCCGTGGTGGTCGTGGTGATCGAACCGGATCCGGTCGGCGAGGACGAACCGTCGATGCCCACCCGCCTGCCGCTCGTCGAACGGCAGGCGCGGGCCTTCACCAGCGCCGTCGCGGGCCGCGACCAGGGCGCCGCCGTCACCGCGATGGCGACGGAGACGGTGATCCTGATGGGTGTCGGCACCGACACGATGAACCTCGTCCACGAACTCGTCGCCACCGTGCGCGGCGCCGGCGGCGGTGGTCGCCGCGCGTTCGGCGTGGGCGTTTCCCGGCCGACGGACTCGGTGGACGGCATCCCCGCCCTCTACGGTCAGGCCCGGACCGCGCTGAAGGTGGGACGGCAGATCACCGGCGCCTGGGCGGTGACGCATTTCGACGACCTCGGCGTCTACCGGTTGCTGAGCCTCGTCGAGGACGACCGCGAACTCGAATCGTTCGCGAGCGAGACGCTGCGCGAACTGACGGCCGACACAGCCGAGGCGCAGGACATGCGGCGCACCCTCGAGGTGCTGCTCGCCACCAACATCAACATCGCCGAAACCGCACGTCAACTCCACTTTCACTACAACACCCTGCGGTACCGGGTGGTGAAGCTGGAGAAGATGCTCGGGTCGTTCACCGATCACCCCGAATTGCGTCTCGACCTGTCGCTCGCCCTCAAGATCATGGCGATGCGCGGCATCAATTCCTAAAGTTGCCAATTTCGCCGGGCACGTGCTGGCAGATTCTTCTCACGCCGGGTGGCTGACGCTGTAATAACGTTTCCCTCCTATCGAGGTGTAACTGTGACGTGCGGCACATCGCCAGAAGCGGGCCGTCGGCACCCCTGCACCGACACCTGTCTGAAAGGTCCCCCTATGCCTATCTGGACACTGCACGGAGATGGCAAGACCATCGCACCCGGGGAGGTCGTCACCCCCAGCGAACGGCTCAGCTGGGGCCGCACGATCGGGCTCGGCGGGCAGCACGTGGTCTCGATGTTCGGCGCCACGTTCGTCTTCCCGATCATCATGGGCCTCAATCCTCAACTGGCCGTGATGATGTCGGGTTTCTGCACGCTCTTCTTCCTGCTGGTCGTCAAGGGCCGGATTCCCAGCTACCTGGGGACGTCGGCCGCATTCGTCGGCGGCATCGCCGCGATCCGCGCCCAGGGCGGCACGTCGGCGCAGGTGACGGGCGCGATCCTGGTGTCGGGTCTCGTGCTCGCCGGGATCGGTGTGCTCATCCACTTCCTCGGAGGCGGGGTGGTGTTCAAGATCCTGCCGCCCGTGGTCACCGGCGCCGTCGTCATGCTGATCGGATTCAACCTGGCCCCGGTGGTGGCCGGAACGTACTGGCCCCAGGACCAGTGGGTCGCGCTGACGGTGATGGTCGTGCTGGTGGTGGCGAGCGTCGCGCTGCGCGGATTCCTCGGGCGGGTCGCGATCTTTCTGACACTGCTGTTCGGCTACGTGCTGTCGTGGGTGCTCGACCTGACGACCGGCATGATCACGTCGTACGACCCGGTCGCCGGCGCGGTGACCGAACACTTCCGCGTCAACTGGGACGGCGTCTCCTCCGCATCGTGGATCGGGCTTCCGCCGTTCTCCGACGAGGCGAACGGCATCGTCGGTATCCACGCGCCGTCGTTCAGTCTCACGTTCATCGTCCTCGTGCTGCCCGGTGTCATCGCGCTGATCGCGGAGAACGCCGGACACGTCAAGGCCGTCGCCGAGATCACCAAGACCGACCTCGACCCGATGATGGGACGCGCCCTGATCGGCGACGGCCTGGCCACCACCATCGCGACCAGCGTCGGCGGATCGCCCACGACGACGTACGCGGAGAACATCGGCGTCATGGCCGCGACCAAGGTGTACTCGACCGCCGCGTACGCCGCGGCCGGGGTGATCGCGATGCTGCTGGGCTTCTCCCCCAAATTCGGTGCCGTCATCTCCGCGACCCCCGGCGGGGTGCTCGGCGGAATCACGGTGGTGCTCTACGGGATCATCGGCCTGCTCGGCGCGAAGATCTGGAAGGAGAACGGCGTCGACTTCGGCAATCCGCTCAACCTGATGCCCATCGCAGCCGGCCTGATCATCGCGATCGGTGACGTGGAGCTGACGTTCAGCGACAGCTTCTCCCTGAGCGGCATCGCGCTCGGCACGATCGTGGTGATCGGGATGTACCACCTGTGCCGCGTCATCGCACCGAAGGACGCCGACAATGCCGACGACTCCGGCACCGGCCGTCACCACCCGAAGCCGACCACCGACGACGGAACGGTCCCGGATCGGGTCGGTCAACTCACGTGATCTGCCAGCGTCAGCACGTGAGTTTTGTCACTAGTTCACGAAACGCCGAGCGTACGATACGGGCAGGATCTGAGGAATGAAACCGTCGCCACTGACTTATCACCGACCTCGGTCGATCGACGAGGCCTGTCAGATTCTCGCGGACGTGGCACACGAGGGCAAGGTGCTCGCGGGCGGGCAGTCGCTGATCCCGCTGCTCTCGATGCGGCTGGCCGCGCCCGCGCACCTCGTCGACATCGGATCGATCCCCCGGCTGGACGCGGTGTCGTCCTCGCGTGACCTCGGTGTCACGTTCGACGCCCTGACCACGCACTCGGTGCTCGAAGCAGACCGCGGCGCCGCACAGGTGCAGCCGCTGATCGGCCGCGGGCTGCGCCTCGTCGCGCACCCGACCATCCGCAACCGCGGCACGACGGTCGGGTCCATCGTGCACGCCGACCCGTCCGCGGAGATGCCGGCGGTGCTCGCGCTGCTCGGTGGCTCGATCACCGTGCGCTCGGTGCGCGGCGTCCGGGAGATCCGGTCGACCGACCTGTTCGCCGGGCCGCTCGAAAGCACACTCGAGGCGGACGAGATCGCGACCAGTGTGACGGTCCCGGCCGCCGAACCCGGTGTCGGGACGGCGATCGACGAGATCGCCCGCAGGCACGGCGACTACGCGCTCGTCGGGGTCGCCGCCCAGGTGCGGGTCGAGGACGGTGCGGTGGCCGAGGCCCGGATGACGTACGTGTCGGCCGGCGAACTCGGTGAGGTCGTCGACTACACGGAGATCCTGCAGGGCGCGTCCGCGACGGACGACCGGGACCCGTTGTGGCGGAATCTGTCCGAGTTCGCGCGGGAACGAATCGACACCGAACCCGACATCCACGCCACGGCGCGGTACCGGTCGCAACTGGTGGCGGCCCTGACCGCCCGAGTGGGGTTCGCGGCCGCGCAGGATGCAGTGCTCGACGGTGCCGCCGTGCACGTGTCGGCGGGAGGAAGGTGACCATGACAAAGGCGCAGCGCAGCATCGACGAGCAACTCGCCGAACTGCAGGAAGATACCGGTGAACAGCACGTCGCGGTGACGTTCACGCTCAACGCGGTGACACAGACGGTGGTGCTGCCGTCGCGCACGCTGGCGTCCGACGCGATCCGGCATCATCTGCGGCAGACGGGGACGCACGTGGGCTGCGAGCACGGGGTGTGCGGCGCGTGCACCGTGCTGCTCGACGGCAAACCGGTGCGGTCGTGCCTGGTGCTCGCGGCGAGCCTCGAGGGCCGGGAGATCACCACGGTCGAGGGTCTCGTCGAACCCGACGGCACGCTGCATCCGGTGCAGCAGGCGTTCGTCGACTGTCACGGCCTGCAGTGCGGGTTCTGCACTCCCGGATTCGTCACGACCATCGCGGCGTTCCTCGAGGAGAACGACTCGCCCACTCGCGAGGAGGCCACCGACGCGATCGCCGGCAACCTCTGCCGGTGCACCGGCTACCAGAACATCCGGGCGGCCGTGTTGCGCGCCGCAGAGATCAAGCGGGAGCGTTCGGGCGAATTCCCGCTCGGCAAGGACGACGAGTCGGCACGCGCCTCACTCGATCCGAAGGTCCGCGGCACCACCAACCCCGTCGGGGGAAGGGCAGGGCGAGCATGAGCGTCACGAAACCCCGCACCGCGCCGGCGGGCACGAAGGACACCGGCCGGGACACCGCCGAATCCGAGAAGCTGTTCGGCAAACCGATTCCCCGCACCGAGGACGCCCGGCTGCTGTCCGGCAACGGCCGCTACCTGGACGACCTGGGCCACAACGCGCTCATCGCCGCATTTGTTCGATCGCCGCACGCGCACGCCCGGATCACCGGGATCGACATCGACGCCGCCCTGGATCTGCCCGGCGTGCACGCGATCTACACGTACGACGACCTCGTCGACGACTCGCCGGAGATGGCCGAGAACCTGCCCCTCCTCATCCCGCATCCGGCGATCACCGCGCCGCGCAACGGGTATCCGCTCGCCAAGGACGAGGTCAACCACGTCGGCGAGGCGATCGCGATGGTCGTCGCCGACAACCGGTACGTCGCCGAGGACGCGTGCGCCAAGATCGACGTCACGTACGAGATGCTCCAACCGGTCGTCGGGATCGACGTGGCCCGGCAGGCGGCCGCCGCCGTGCACGCGGACGTCCCCGACAACGTCGCGGCGCACCTGCAGCACGGATTCGGTGACGTGGACGCGGAACTTGCGAAGGCGCCGCACCGGCTCACCCTGAACCTCGAGATCGAACGGTCGGCGTCGATGCCGATGGAGGGCAAGGGCGTCTACGCCCGCTGGGACACCGACGAGCAGGCGCTCACGTTCTGGACATCGACGCAGACATCGACGTCGGCGCGGGCGGCGATCGCGGCACGACTGAACATGGCGCACAACAAGGTCCACTGCATCGCCCCGGACGTCGGCGGCGGGTTCGGGGTGAAGATCGTCCACCCGTGGCCGGAGGAGGTCATGGTCACCTGGGCCGCGCGCCGGCTCGGGACGGCCGGCATCTCCAGCGAGGTCAAATGGGTCGAGGACCGGCGTGAGCACTTCGTGTCCAGCGCGCACGAACGCGGCCAGATCCAGGAAGTGACGGTCGGATTCGACGACGACGGCACCCTCCTCGCGTTCGACTTCACCTTCTGGCACGACAACGGCGCCTACCTGCCGTACGGCATCATCGTCATGCTGAACACGTCGACGCAGGTCCTCGGGCCGTACAAGCCGAAATCGTTCCGGGTGGACGCGTATTCGCTGTACACGAACACCGTCATCGTGACGCCCTACCGCGGCGCCGGCCGCCCGCAGGCCGTGTTCGCGATGGAACGGGCGATGGACGCGATCGCGAAATATCTCGGCAAGGACGTCATCGAGGTCCGCGAGCACAACTTCATCCGGCCCGAGGAGATGCCGTACGACTTCCACCTCACGTTCCAGGACGGCCGCCCGCTGATTTACGACACCGGCAACTACCAGGCCGGGATCGACAAACTCAAGAAGCTCATCGACTGGGACGGGTTCGCCGAGTACAAGAAGCAGGCGAAGGCCGAGGGCCGGGCCGTGGGCATCGGGATCGGCGCCTACGTGGAGGGAACCGGGCCGGGCCCGTACGAGGGCGCCCACGTCCTCGTCGAAACGTCCGGGAAGGTGAAGGCCGCAACGGGTCTGACCACCCAGGGGCAGGGTCACCAGACGGCGTTCGCGCAGATCGTCGCGGACGACCTCGGCGTGCCGGTCACCGACGTCGAGATCGTCACCGGCGACACCCGCCGATTCGGTTATGCCGTCGGCACGTTCGCGTCCCGCGGCGCCGTGATGTCCGGTTCCGCGTTCCACGTGGCCGCGCAGATGGTCGCGGAGAAGGCCCGCAAGATCGCCGGGGACGCGCTGAACCTCGACCCCGCCGAACTGGAACTTCGCGGTGGGCACGTGTGCAAGATCGGCACGCTGCCCGGCGCCGAGGGCACGTCCATCTCGCTGGGTGTGGTCGCCGTGCTGTCGAACCCGCTGCGCTACGCGTTCGACGACGCGTCGCGGCAGGCCACCGGATTCGCGAAAGCCGACACGGACATGACGATTCCGCCGGTCCGGGAAGGCGAACAGCCCGGACTCGAGGCCACCGGTTACTACTCGCCGCCGACGTCGACGTTCGCGTCGGGCGTGCACGCGGCGATCGTCGAAACCGATCCGGTGACGGCGGAGATCCACGTGCGGCGGTACGCCGTCATCCACGACTGCGGCAACGTCATCAACCCGCGGATCGTCGAGGGCCAGGTCATGGGCGCGGTCGCGCAGGGGGTCGGCGGCGCGCTGTACGAGAAGATCGTCTACGACGAGCACGGCCAGATGCTGAACGCGTCGTACATGGACTTCCTGATGCCGTTCGTCACCGAGATGCCCGACTCGCTCGAGATGGACCACACCGTCACCCCGTCCGGTCTCAATCCCCTCGGCATGAAGGGTGCGGGTGAGGCGGGCGTGATTCCGACGTCCGCCGTCATCGCCGCCGCGATCGAGGACGCGGAAGGCATCCCGATCACATCCATGCCGATATCCCCTTCGGAGTTGTTCGAGCTTCGCCTCGCGCACGCGTCGTCACAGAGCAAGGAGAACGAATGAGAATCGCAGGCACCGCCCTACTGACCGCACCGCCGGAGGCCGTGTACGACAACCTGCAGGACGGAAAGGTCCTCGCGGCCACCATTCCCGGGGTGCAGTCGCTCGAGCAGGTCAGCGACAACCATTACAAGCTGTCCATCACGGCCGGCGTCGCGTCCATCAAGGGCACCTATGACGGCGAAGTGATTCTGTCGCAGCAGAATCGGCCGCAGTCGTTCGTGATGACGGCGTCCGGGGCGGGCGCACCCGGCACCGTCAAGGCCGACGTGACGGTGCGGCTCGAGGAACGCGACGGCGGCACCCTGCTCAGCTACGACGCGGACGCCGTCGTCGGCGGCATGGTCGGCGGCGTCGGGCAGCGGATGATCACCGGGGTCGCGAAGAAGATGGCCGGGGTGTTCTTCAAGGGCATCGACGGCGTCATCGCGAACGGCATCCCACCGGCCGAGGTCGCCGCGGCGGCGGGTGAGGCCCCGGCGGTCGCCGGCGTCCCGCACGCTGCCCCGGTTCCCGCGGCGGCCGCGGCCCGGCTGCGGGCACCCGAGGCGGCGTCCACGGCAACCGTTCTCGCGTCGGCAGCGCTGGGCGCCGGCATCGCCCTCGCCGGTGTTCTCGTCGGCGGCATCCTCGTGCGGGGCACCTGCTCGAAGTAACCCGCGCACACCCTCGACACGGCACCCCGAACCGCCCGGTTCGGGGTGCTGTCGTCTGTCCGGGGCGGGCAGCGCCGAACGGAGACCGCCGAGTTCGGCGATATGTGACAAAGAAACCGGGCGGCGGAAACGGTGCAATTGCCTTACAGAGACGAGCCCAGGAGGAATCGTGGAATCCAGGAAGATTCGGGTCGGTATCGACACCGGCGGAACATTCACCGACGTCGTGGCTGTGGACGAGGAGTCCGGAGCCGTCGTCACCACCAAGACCCCCTCGACGCCCGCCGACCCGGCGCAGGGATTCCTCACCGGAATCGAGAAGGTGCTCGCCAAGCTCGGCGAGACCGGCGACGCGATCGGCGCCGTCAGCCACGGCACCACCGTCGCCACCAACAAACTCCTCGAAGGCAAGGTCGAGAACCTCGGGTTCATCACCACCGAGGGGTACGAGCACGTCCTCGAGATCGCCCGGCAGTCCGTCCCCGACGGCTACGGCAACTCCTACTTCTGGGTCAAGCCCGACCGCATCGTCCCCGCCGACCGCGTCCGCACCATCGGCGGCCGGCTCGCGTTCGACGGCAGCGAGATCCGCCCCCTCGTCGAGGACGACGTCCGCACGGCCGCCCGCTTCTTCGCCGACCGCGGCATCCGCACCATCGGCGTGTGCCTCATGCACTCCTACGCCAACCCGGGCCACGAGCGCCGCGTCCGGGATATTCTGCTCGAGGAATACCCCGAGGCGACGGTGAGCATCTCCAGCCAGGTGCTGCGCGAGTACCGCGAATACGAGCGGTCCATCACCACGCTCGTCGACGCGGCCGTGAAGCCGAACATCCGCAACTACGTGAACAACATCGCGAACCGGCTGCGCGAATTCTCCTCCGACGAGGGCGAGGCCCGCGACATCCCGTTCTACGTGATGAAGTCCAACGGCGGCGTGCTCTCCGCGAAGGAGGTCGTGCACCAGCCCATCACCACGGTGCTGTCCGGCCCGGCGGCAGGCGCGCTCGGTGCCGCGCTCATCGCGAGTGTCGCGGGCGTCGAACAGGTCCTCACGTGCGACGGCGGCGGAACGTCGACCGACGTCACCGTCGTGGTCCGCGGCGAGCCCGCGCTCACCACCGAGGGCCGGGTGGGGGCGTACCCGTCGAAGATCCCGATGATCGACGTCGTCACCGTCGGCGCAGGCGGCGGCTCCATCGCCTGGCAGACCCCCGAGGGCACGCTGCGCGTCGGACCGCAGTCGGCGGGCGCCGACCCCGGCCCGCTCTGCTACGGCAAGGGCGGCAGCGAGCCGACCATCACCGACGCCCACGTGCTGCTCGGCCGCATCCCACCCCACCTGCTCGGCGGCGAGATCCCCCTCGACACCGAACTGGCCCGCAAGGGCGTCGAGCAGCTCGCGCACCAGCTGAAGCTCGACTTCGAGGCCTGCGCCACCGGCATCCTCGAGGTGTCGGCGTGGAACCAGGCCAACGCGCTGCGGCAGATCACGGTCAAGCGCGGCCTCGACGTCCGCGACTTCACCCTGGTCACGTTCGGCGGCTCCGGGTCGCTGCTCGCCTGCCGGCTCGTCGACATCCTCGGACTGAAGGACGTCCTCGTCCCGCTGAACCCGGGCAACGTGTCCGCGTTCGGACTGCTCACCGTCGACGTCCGCAACGACTACGTGCAGACCCACGTCTGCCGGCACGACCGGCTGGAGATCGCCGAACTGCAGTCGGGGCTGGACGCGCTCGCCGCCGAGGCGGAAATCGCCCTCGCCGACGAGGGCTTCGGGGAGTCGGAGCGCAAGTACGCGCGGTCGGCCGACCTCCGCTACCTCGGTCAGGCGTTCGAGGTGCGCGTGCCCGTCGGCGACGGTCCCGTCACCCCGGAGCTGATGGACGAGGCCGCGGAACGGTTCCACCAGGCGCACAAGGAGCTGTACGGGTACGACTTCCGCGGCGACCCGCATCAGCACGTGGAGTGGGTGAACCTGCGGGTCAGCGGTATCGGCCCGATCAAGCGCCCGACGCTGAACGAGATCGCGGCGGGCACGGGAGCGGAGTCCGCCGTGACCGGCACCCGCCCGGCGTACTTCGACGAATGGGTCACCACCCAGGTCTACGACCGGGCCCGGCTCGGCGCCGGCGACGTGCTCGAGGGCCCCGCGGTGATCGAGGAATTCAGCTCCACCATCCCCGTGCACCCCGGTTTCCGGGCGCGGATCGACACCTTCGGAAACATCCGCATCACCAAGATCGCCGACTCGAACGGAGCGAACCGATGACCGTCACCACCGAACCCGTTGCAGTGCAGGCGGTCAAGCCCTACCGGCTGACACCGGTCGACGGAACGACACCCGACCCGGTGCTCGTGGAGATCGTCGCCGGCTACCTCGCCAGCGTCGAGATGGAGGTCGAGACGTCCATCTCGCGGACCTCGCGCTCCCCGATGATCCGCGACGCGCACGACTTCCGCGCCGGCATCCACGACCGCAACCTCCGGAAGCTCACGGGCCGTTCGTATTCGGCGCTGGTGCATCCGGTGGCGCGGGACTTCCCGCTCGACACCATGAAGCCCGGCGACGTCTACTTCCACAACGACGTCTACCTGTCCGAAGGCGGCATCGGCCACCTCCCCGACCTCTGCGTCACCGTCCCGGTGTTCGCGACGCGGCCGGGCGACACGGAACCGTCCGTCGTCGCGTTCGTGCAGGCGTTCGGCCACCACGACGACATCGGCGGCTGCTGCCCGGGATCGATGCCGTCCGGCGCGACCACCGTGTACGAGGAGGGCCTGATGGTCCCGCCGATCAAGCTGTGGGATCAGGGTGTGCCCAACGAGGCCGCGCTGCGCATCATGACCCGCAACTCGCGGATGCCCGACGCGCTGGCCGCCGACCTCGACGCCGAATGCTCGGCCTGCCTGATGGGCGCCCGGCGTCTCACCGAACTGTTCGAGCGGTACGGCTGCGACACCGTCGAGGCGTGCTTCGACGCGATGATGGACGCGACCACCGAGACGTACCGGCGGGAGATCCTCAGCAAGATCCCGAAGGGCGAGTACACGTGGGAGGACTACGCCGAACACGACGGCGTCGACGAGCCCATGCTGCACCGGCAGCGGATCACGCTGACCAAGACCGGCCCGGAGGACGAGGGCGGCGAACGCCTCATCCTCGACTTCAACGGCACCGGCCCGCAGGCGAAGGGTCCGATCAACCACTGCGGTGACTACGCCGACGGCAACTTCCTCATCAAGTGGCTCGCGCCGATTCTGCGGAACCTCGCGGACAGTCCCGAGCGGATGGCGGAACTCGACGTCAACGAGGGCGTCGTGCCGTTGATCGAGATGAAGTTCCCGGAGAAGGGCACCCTGATCACGCCGATCTTCCCGGCGCCCACCAACGCCCGCACGTTCGTGATCCTGCGGCTGCTCGGCGTGCTCGCCGGCGTCGTCGCGAAGGCCGTCGACGGCAACATGCCCGCCGACCAGGAGACCATCCGGTACACCGGGGTGTACGGCGAGGACTTCGACGGGCATTCGTACCTGATGCGGGAGGTGCTCGGCGGCGGGTCCGGCGGCAGGCACTACGCGGACGGTGAGGACACCATCCACGTCGTTCCCGACTCGCGGAACCTGCCGACCGAGTTCACCGAGAGCCGGTTCCCGTTCATCGTCGAGAAGCTGGGCCTGGCGAAGGACTCCGGCGGCGCCGGACGCTACCGGGGCGGCCTGGGCTACGAGAAGCACATCCGGATGCTCAAGGACGCGAACTTCATGTCCATCGCCGACCGCTCGATCCTCTCCTGCTGGGGAGTCAAGGGCGGCAAGGCCGGACGGCCCTTCTCCGTGGTCCTCGACCCGGGCGGCCCGAACGAGCGCGAGTTCGACGCGCTGACCGACGCCGAACCGATCAAGGCCGGCGAGGTGGTGCGGATCCGCACCACCGGTGGCGGCGGCTGGGGCGACCCCCTCGATCGTCCGATCGAGGAAGTCGTCCGGGACGTGCTGTGGGGCAAGGTGTCCGCCGAGGGTGCCCGCGCCGACTACGGTGTGGTGCTGACGTCGTCGGACGGGGAGCCGGTCGTGGACGCCGACGCCACCGAGGCGCTGCGCGAGCAGATGCGCGACAGCCGCGGCCTGGACGAGCCGTTCTTCGACCGCGGTCCCGGCTACGAACGCCTCTCCGGCGGTGCGAAGTTCGCCGAGTTCGACTTCATCGACCGGTGATCCGATGACCGAGTCAGTCTCCCGCGGCGCCGGCATCGCCGTCGTCGGCGCCGCAGGGAAGACCGGAGCCGCCGTCGTGGCGGCGCTCGACGGACTCGCCGACGTACGCCGGGTGGTGCACACCGCCCGGCGTTCCGGCGATCACGCCGTCGACCTCGAGACCGGGGCGGGACTGGCCGGCGCGCTGTCGGGGTGCCGGGGCGTGTACTTCATCGCCCCGAATGTGCATCCCGACGAGCCGGCCCTCGTGCGCCGGGCTCTCTCGGCCGCCGCCGACGCCGGCGTCGAGCATTTCGTCTACCACTCGGTCGCGTGGCCGTACACCCCGGCGATGCCGCACCACGTCGACAAGGCGCGGTGCGAGGACGAACTGAGGACGTTCGGCGGGCTCCGGTGGACCGTCCTGCAGCCGTGCGCCTACGCGGAGAACTTCGCCGCGGTCCTCGACGGCACGGCCACCGCGGTCGACGTGCCGTACAGCCCCGACGCCCGGTTCTCGTTCGTGCGCCTCACCGACGTCGCGGAGGTGGCGGCCCGCGTCCTCGTCGACGGCGCGGACGTCCACCACGGCGCCACCTACGAGCTCGGCGGCCCGCAGGCCCTCAGCGTGCGGGACCTCTGCGACCGGGCGAACGGTCCGGTGTCGGTGAAGCAGGTGTCCGTCGACGAGTGGATGTCGCGGCACGGGCAGTCGCTGTCCGACGACGGTCGTGCCCGGTTGTCCGCGATGTTCGAGTTCTACGACCGGCACGGGTTCACCGCGGGCCACGCCGTGTTCGAGTCGCTGCTCGGCCGTCCACCCAGGTGAGCGGCAAAGCGTGCCGGGGCACACTTTGCCGCTCACCTGTCAGACGCCGATCCGGCCGCCCGACTTCCAGACCGCGACGACGGCGGGACGTGGCTGCGTGTCGCCGCCGTCGGGCCAGTGCGACGCCGGGTTGTCGGCGCTCGCGCCGTCCAGTTCACCCGGGTGCTGCACGCACACCGTGACCCGCTCCTCGCTGACGATCGGACCGCACGTCTCGGCGCCCTTGGGCACGGAGAGGAACTGCTTGGTCTCCCCGCGGTTCGCGCCGTCGAGGACGACGCTGAACAGGCCGTCGTTCGACTTCAGCGCGTTGCCGTCGGTGGAGATCCACAGGTTGCCGTGCGGGTCGAACGCCAGGTTGTCGGGGCAGGAGATCGGGCTGACGCTCGCCTTGTCGAACCCGCCGAAGTAGGTGTCGGCCGCCGTCGGGTCGCCGCACACGAGCAGCAGGTTCCAGGTGAACTCGGTGCCGGCGTGGTCGTCGGTGAGTTCGAGGACCTGGCCGTTCTTGTTGTTGTTCCGCGGGTTGGCCTCGTCGGCCGCCGCCGCGCCGTCGACGCCGCGCTTGGTGTTGTTGGTCAGCGCCACGTACACCTTGCCGGTGGTCGGGCTGGGCTCGAAGTCCTCGGGGCGGTCCATCTTGGTGGCACCGACCTTGTCGCCGGCCTGCCGGGTGAACACCGCCACCTCCTCGGCGCTCATGCCGTCGACGAGCGACTCGCCGCGGCCGTCCTCGCCGGTGCGCAGCAGCGGGATCCACTCCCCGGTGCCGTCGAACGTGCCGCTCGACGGTAGCGCCCCCGACCCGTCGATCTGGTCCGCGGAGTTGCCGGCGAACTTCGCGACGTACAGCGTGCCCGCGTCGAGCAGCGTCATGTTGTTGCGGACGGCGGCCTGGCTGTTGCCGTCCATCATCTTCCGGCTGGAGACGAACTTGTACATGTAGTCGAAGCGTTCGTCGTCGCCGCTGTACGCCACGACCGTGCCGTCGTCGGTGACGTGGATGGTGGCGGCCTCGTGCTTGAACCGGCCCAGCGCCGTGTGCTTGACGGGCGCGGACGTCGCGTCCCACGGGTCGACCTCGACGACCCAGCCGAAGCGGTTGACCTCGTTCGGCTCCTGGGCGAGGTCGAAACGCTTGTCGAAACGCTCCCACTTGCGCTCGGAGGCAGCACCTTCCACGCCGTACCGCTTCAGCCGCGTGGCGACGGCGGGGTCGGTGACCAGTTCGGCGTTCGCGAAGTACTGGTTGAAGTTCTCCTCCCCCGACAGCACCGTGCCCCACGGGGTGACGCCACCGGAACAGTTGTTGAGCGTGCCGAGCACCTTCGTGCCCGTCGGGTCCGCGGACGTCTTCAGGAACTCGCTGCCCGCGGCGGGACCGGTGACGACGAATTCCGTCGTCGCCGTGATGCGCCGGTTGTACGGCCCGAAGTCGGGAGTGAGCGCGCCCGAGCTGGATTCACCCTTCACCTGCACCACGGACAGTCCGTGGGCGGCGAGCGCCGTCTGGAACTGCTCCGGCGACGGGTTCTCGGCGTCGTATCCCTTGAACATGAACGGTTCGGTGGTGTACTCGTGGTTGACCACCAGCAGGAAGGTGTTCGGCTGCCCCTCGACCGGCAGCAGTCCGGCGAAGTCGTTGTTGAACCCGAACTGCTGCGCCTGCGCCTGGGCGGTCTGGTTGTCGAAGTCGAACGCGGGGGCCCCGGGCAGCACCGGGTCGCCCCAGCGGATCACGACGGCCTGCTCGTACCCTTCGGGGACGACGACGGCGTCCTCGGTGTTGGGGGCGACGGCGTCGAAGCTCGTTCCGGCCGGGGTGCCACCGTCCGAACCGCC
Organism: Rhodococcus pseudokoreensis; assembly: GCF_017068395.1. Taxonomy (NCBI): domain Bacteria; kingdom Bacillati; phylum Actinomycetota; class Actinomycetes; order Mycobacteriales; family Nocardiaceae; genus Rhodococcus; species Rhodococcus pseudokoreensis. The sequence continues at coordinate 4,618,750 of NZ_CP070619.1, forward strand.
CGTGCCGGAGACGCTTCCGCTGCCGGAGTCGTCGGAGCAGGCCACCAGCGCACTGCCCGCGCCGACGGCGAGGACGGCCATCCCCGTCCCGCGCAGCATCCCGCGCCGCGACAGGGCGGCGCGGGCGATGTCGCGGAAGTATTCGCCGTGCGAGGTGTTGGGCACGTCGTGGGAGCACGCGTTGCCGCACTTGTACTGGCAGGTGACGGAGGCGCGTGAGGACGCGCCGTCATGGTTGACGAACAGTGCGAGGGGTTTCAAACTCACCGTGGCTCCCGATTCGAATGCGGACAACTCCGGCACCGTAGAAGTCGTAAGCGAGGGAAAGGGAACGTGGGTGTGAACGCGCGGACAACGAGGCGACCCTAAGTCTGGAGTGATTTACGTCTAGCCAGCAGCCCGGACGGCGTGCACGATGGATAGATGGACGCCGTCGATGCGCTGCGGGAAATTGCGTTCTGGCTCGAGCGTTCGCGCGACGAGGGACCCAGGATCGGCGCCTTCCGCCGGGCGGCCGATGTGCTCGAGTCCTCGACCGCCGAGGAGCGGGAAGCCCTGGCGGCGAACGGCTGGGTATACCTGCCCGACATCGGCTCCGAGGCGGCCGCGATCATCCGTGAGTGCGCCGATGCGGTGCCGCTGTACCTGACATATCTGCGCGGTTCGGCGGAACCGATCGGGCTGGGCGGAACGGAACTGCTCGAGGCCCTCCGCGGCGACCTGCACACCCATTCGGATTGGTCGGACGGCCGGTGCCAGCTCCGGGAGATGATGCGGCGCGCGGCCGCGCTGGGGCACGACTACTGCGCGATCACCGACCACTCGCCGCGGCTGACGGTCGCGAACGGGCTGTCTTCGGAGCAACTGCTCGTCCAGTTGAACGTGGTCGCCGAACTGAACGTCGAGCTGGCGCCGTTCCGGGTGCTCACCGGCATCGAGGTCGACATCCTCGACGACGGCTCCCTCGACCAGGACGACGACCTGCTCGCCGACCTGGACATCGTGGTCGCGAGCGTGCACTCGCACCTGGACACCGATCGGGCGACGACGACCAAGCGGATGCTGCAGGCCGTCAAGTCTCCGCACGTCGACGTGCTCGGGCACTGCACCGGCCGGCTCGTCGAGGGGATCCGGGGACCGCGGCCCGAATCGAAATTCGACGCGGAACGCGTGTTCGACGCGTGCCGCGAGTACGGCACCGCGGTGGAGATCAACTCCCGTCCCGAGCGCCGCGACCCGCCGGGACGGCTGATCGACCTCGCACTGAACAGCGGCTGCAAGTTCTCCATCGACACCGACGCGCACACCACCGGGCACCTCGCCTGGCAGGGCTACGCGTGCGAGCGCGCCGCCGAACGCGGAGTCGAGCCGTCGGATGTGATCAACACCCTGCCCGTGGCCGAGTTGCTGGAGTGGACCGGCGCGCCGATTCGGCAATGATTCGTGTCGTACTGATCGCGGCCGCGGTGGTCGCGTGCTGATCGCTGCCGCGTGGGTGCTGCAGCGAAAACTGATCTACTTCCCCGACACCACTCCGGTGCCGCCCGCCGGCAGGGTTATCGCCGGGGCGGAGGACGTCACGCTGGGGCTGGCACTCGACGTCCGGGCCGGCCGCCGGCACCTCGTCGACGAGCGTCGCGTGCCGCCGGAGCGGCTGCTCTACTTCGGGGAGAGCCTCGGCACCGGCGATCTGGCGCTCCGCGCCCCGTGAGTGGTTAACGAGTCTCTGGACTCGCCCGCCACGCACGGGCGCGTCAGCGCACGATCACGACGTCCAGCGTCCGGGGACCGTGCACGCCTTCGACGCGGTTGAGTTCGATGTCGCTGGTGGCGCTGGGACCGCTGATGAACGTCAGCGGTGCGGTCGGGTCGAGCGTCTGGAAGGCCTGCGGCACGGTGTCGACGATCTGGTCGGTGCGCACGATGCAGATGTGATGGTCCGGGACCAGGGTCAGCGCCCGCCGGCCCTGACCTGCGCCGCCGTCGAGCACGATGGTCCCGGTGGCGGCGATCCCGAGGGTGCAGCCGGTGACGACCACGTCGATGGCGTCGAGTTCGAGCGTCGACAGTTCGGCGGGTGCGCGGTCGACGACGACGTCACCGCGCGGTCGCCACGACTGCGGAAGGTCCGGTGGGACGACGGCCCGCTTCCCCTCCGCGATCAGTCCGGTGACGATCTCGACGACGGTGGTCTCGTCGGCGCGGTGGACCTGTGCGCGGTAGTCGTCGACGGTGTGCGCGAACAACTCGACGTCGCCGGGGCCGGACGCCGGCTCGCGGTGGTAGTCGCGGGGAACGGGTTCGGGGGCCGGCGCGTCGGCGATTGCTGACCGGATCCGGGACAGTATCTCTGCGCGTGCGGTCATCGTGTCGTGTCCTCGTGAGTGCGGGCCCACCATTGTCGGAACGTCTCCTTCGGCGGGGCGGGCAGGTCGCGGCTCGCGGTCCATTTCGACGCCGGGTACGGCAGCGACGTGATGCGTCCGGACCGGCCGCCCAGCACCCGGCCGACCTTGGCCGCCGTCTCGGCGGCGGCGAACCGTTTCTCCGACCCCATCACGAAGCCGGCGGCCTTCATCGCGAGGTCCTGGCCGCCCGGCAGTCCGTGCCGTTCGGAGTCGACCTGTTCCGCGCGCAGGTGCACGAGAATGCTGGGGATGTCGATGCGCACGGGGCAGGCGTCGAAGCAGGCGCCGCACAGGGTGGACGCGTAGGGCAGTGACGCGTTCGGGTCGTCGTGGCCGGTGGTCCCGGTGAGTTGCGGGCTGAGGATCGCGCCGATCGGCCCGGGGTAGACCGACCCGTACGCGTGCCCGCCCGCCCGCTCGTACACGGGGCACACGTTCAGGCAGGCGCTGCAGCGGATGCAGTGCAGCGCGGACCGCCCGGTCTCGTCCGCGAGGACGTTGGTGCGACCGTTGTCGAGGAGGACGACGTGGAAGTTCTGCGGACCGTCGCCGGGGTGCACCCCGGTCCACATGGAGGTGTACGGGTTCATCCGCTCGGCGGTGGACGACCGCGGCAGCAGTTGCATGAACACCTCGAGGTCGGTGAACGTGGGGACCAGTTTCTCGATGCCCATGAGGGTGATGAGCGTGTCGGGGAGGGTGAGGCACATCCGTCCGTTGCCCTCCGATTCCACCACCGCGAGGGTTCCGGTCTCCGCGACCCCGAAGTTCGCACCGCTGATCGCGACCTTGGCGGACAGGAACTTTCGACGCAGGTGTGCCCGCGCGGCCATCGCCAGCGCCCGGGGGTCGTCGGTGATGTCCTTGTCGACGCCCGGCATCGCGTTCAGGAAGATCTCCCGGATTTCGGCGCGGTTGCGGTGGATGGCGGGCACCAGGATGTGGCTCGGTTTGTCCTCGCCGAGTTGGACGATGAGTTCGGCGAGGTCGGTTTCGATCGCCGCGATCCCGTTCTCCTCGAGATGCTCGTTGAGGCCCGTCTCCTGCGTGGCCATCGACTTGACCTTCACCACCTCGTCGGAGCCGGTGGCCCGGACGAGGTCGGTGATGATCCGGTTCGCCTCGTCCGCGTCGCGTGCCCAGTGGACGGTGCCGCCGCGGGCGGTGACGTTCTCCTCGAACTGCACGAGCAGTTCGGGGAGCCGGGCCATCACGTCCGCCTTCAGGGCGCTGCCGGCCCGTCGCAGTTCCTCCCAGTCGTCGACCTCGGCGACCGCGGCGATCCGCTTGTTGCGGATGGTGGTGGTGGCGGCGCCGAGGTTGGCGCGCAGCTGGGTGTCGGTGAGCGCCTTCCGGGCCGCGTCAGGGAAAGATTCTGTGCCCCGGATGTTTCCGGTGCCCGGGTGGAAGGTGGGTGAGCCGAGGAAAGTGGTCATGCGTTGCTCCCGATCTTCTCGGTGCTCGCCAGGATCTCGGCGAGGTGGACGGTGCGGACGCCGCTGCGCAGCCGGGACAGCCCGCCGCCGATGTGCATCAGGCAGGACGAGTCGCCCGCGCTGCACACCTCGGCGCCGGTGCTCAGGACGTTGCCCATCTTGTCGGCGAGCATCGCGGTCGACGTCTCGGAGTTCTTCAGCGCGAACGTTCCGCCGAAGCCGCAACAGGATTCGGCCGCGGGCAGCTCGATCAGGGTCATCCCCCGCACCGCGCGCAGCAGTTGCAGCGGTTTGTCGGCGACGCGCAGCATCCGCAGCGAGTGGCACGTCGGGTGGTACGTGACCCGGTGCGGGTAGTAGGCGCCGACCTCGGTGACACCGAGGACGTCGACGAGCAGTTCCGACAGTTCGTACGTCCGGGACGCGACGTCCTCGGCGCGGGTCGCGAGCGATTCGTCCCCGTACCGGCGGGCGACCATCGCGTGCTGGTGCCGGACGGATCCGACGCACGAACCGGACGGGGCCACCGCGACGTCCCACGACGGTCCGCTCTCGAACGCCTCCACGTGGTGACGGACGAGCGGCAGCGCCTCGGCCTGGTAGCCGGTGTTGACGTGCATCTGCCCGCAGCACGTCTGCTTCGGCGGGAACACGACCTCGTGGCCGAGCCGCTCGAGGAGGCGGACGGTGGCGGTGGCGGATTCGGGGAACAGGGCATCCGCCAGGCAGGTGGCGAACAGGGCGATTCTCATCGGGTACTCCAACCGGGCTGGGCTGTGGTCTGACCACAGTAGCGCACTGTGGTCAGACCACACCAGGTAAACTTCGGTCGTGCGCACACACGAGGTCGTCCTGCACCGCATCGAGCAGGATCTGGCGGCCGGCAAACTCACCGTCGGCGGTCGTCTGCCCGCCGAGCGCGCACTGGCCGAGGAACTGGGCGTCGGACGCTCGTCCGTCCGCGAGGCCATGCGGGTGCTCGAGGCGATGGGCATCGTCCGCACCGCCGTCGGCTCCGGGCCGGACGCGGGCGCGATCGTCGCCGCCGACCCGGCCGCGTCGATCGGCGCGGCCCTGCGACTGCACATGGCGACGCGCACCCTGCCGATCCGCGACGTCGTCCAGACACGCACGCTGCTCGAGTCGTGGGCGGTGCAGGAGGCCGCCGGGCAGTCCGGTGACCTGGACTTCTCGGCCATCGACGCGCTGCTCGACGCGATGGACGACGAAGACCTCTCCCCGGAGGCGTTCCACCGCCTCGACGCCGACCTGCACGTCGCGATGGCCGGACTCGCCGGAAACGTCCTCGTCGAGGCGATGATGGTCTCGCTCCGCGACTCCATCCACGGCTACGTCATCCAGGCGGTTCCGCTGCTCGACGACTGGCCCGCGGTCGCGACCCACCTCCGCTGCGAGCACCGCGGTATCGTCGCCGCCCTCCGCGCCGGACGCGGCGTCGAGGCCGCCGGTCTGGTGCGCGAGCACATCGAGGGGTTCTACGGGCGCTTCGCGCCCGTGCGTGGGTAAGGAGTCCCTGGACTCGTCAACCGCTCACGGGGCGGTACGCCCCCAGGATCTGCGCCTCGGCGTCTTCGAGGTACGTCTTGAGTAGCTGACCTGCGGCTTCGGTGTTGCCGGCGACGAGAGCGTCGTAGATCTCGTGGTTACGGGTGAGGTACGGCCCGTGGAAGCGGTGGGCGTCGTCCATGACGTGGAAGACGAGCCGCGCCTCGTTCCACACGCTGCGCATGAGTTCGTCGATGCGGTTGCTCTTGTTGAGGCTGGCGAGGGCGATGTGGAAGTAGATGTCGGCGGTGCCGACGCCGGTCCAGTCCTCGACGGCGAACCGCTCGTCGGCCAGGTTGAGGGCCTCGGCGACGCCGGACAGGTCGCCGGTCTCGGGGTCGAATCCGTTGACGCCGGCGCATTCGACGACGCGCCGGCAGATGTAGAGCTCGGTGATGTCCTCGGCGGTGGGCACGCGGACGAAGACGCCGCGGTTGAGTTCGTGCGCGACGAGGCGGTCTTCGATGAGGATCTGGAAGGCCTCGCGGACGGTGTTGCGGGAGACGTCGAGGGCGGCGCAGATGTCGGGTTCGGACAGTCGCGCCCCTGGTTGGAACGTTCCGTCGATGATGGCGTCCCGCAGAATGCCGGCGACCCGGGTAGTCCTGCTGGTGCGTTCGAGCAGGCCGCGGTGAGCGGCCAGGCGGGAATGCGCATCGCCGCGAAGGGCATTCGAGCTGGTCAAGTCCACTCCTCAGGTTTCGATCTCGACCGCAATCATAGTTGTCAGCTCGGTTCCGCGATTTCTTCCAGGATAACAATCCCCTCGAGGTATTGCAGGATCGTTGAACGATTTGTACCGTGATGGGAGTTACATCGGATTCTTCGAGCAGTTACATCCCTTCTTCAGGCGAGGTGCCATGACCACAGATACACAGACCGAGGTCGCGCAGGCGCGCCCCTTCGACTGGTTCCGCACCCTCGGGCCGAAGGGAAAAAGAGCCTTCATCGGCGCGTTCGGCGGATACGGTCTCGACTCCTACGACTTCCAGGTCCTCCCGCTCGGCCTCGCGGCCATCGCCGCCTACTTCGGCCTCACCACCGGTCAGGCAGGCCTGCTGACGACGGTGACGCTGGTGGTGTCCGCGCTCGGCGGCGCCCTCGCCGGCATCCTCGTCGACAAGATCGGCCGGGTCCGCACCCTGCAGGTCACCGTCGCGACGTACACGATTTTCACGGTGCTGTGCGGTTTCGCGCAGAACTTCGAGACGCTGCTGATCTTCCGCGCCTTCCAGGGCCTCGGCTTCGGCGGTGAGTGGGCGGCAGGCGCGATCCTCGTCGCCGAGTACGCCCGCGCCGAGTACCGCGGCCGGGCGGTCGCCTTCGTGCAGAGCGCGTGGGCCGTCGGCTGGGCGCTGGCCGTGATCGTCTACACCGTCGTCTTCCAGCTGTTCGACCCCGACGTCGCGTGGCGCGTGCTGTTCTTCACCGGTGTGCTGCCCGCCTTCCTCATCATCTGGGTTCGCCGGAATCTGAAGGACCCCGAGGTCGTCACGGAGCGCCGCGAGTCCGCGGGCAAGCAGACGGGCTCGTTCGCCGCCATCTTCCGCGGCAAGCTGCTCCGCACCACCGTGCTCGCGTCGCTGCTCGCCACCGGTGTGCAGGGCGGCTACTACACGCTCGCGTCCTGGCTGCCGACGTTCCTCAAGACTTCGCGCGGACTCGACGTCGTCGGCACCGGCGGCTACCTGGCGATCCTCATCTCCGGCGCATTCCTCGGCTATGTCAGCGGCGGCATCCTCACCGACAAGCTGGGCCGCAAGCGGACCATGCAGTTGTTCGCGTTCCTGTCGGCGATCTTCATGGTCGGCTACACCCAGGTGCCGGAGGGCGCGAACACGCTGATCCTGATCCTGGGCTTCCCGCTCGGCTTCTGCACGTCGGCGATCTTCAGCGGATTCGGATCGTTCCTGTCCGAGCTGTACCCGACGCAGTCCCGCGGCACCGGCCAGGGCTTCACGTACAACTTCGGGCGCGCGGTCGGCGCCGTGTTCCCCGCCGTCGTCGGATTCCTGGCCGCCACCCACCTGGGCATCGGCGGCGCGATGATCTTCGGCGCGCTCGGGTACGCCATCGCCGTGTTCGCCCTGTTCTTCCTCCCCGAGACCCGCGGGAGCGAACTTGCCTGACTCGCCGACCGACCTCCGCTCCGCGTTCCGCTCGGGACGCGTCACCCCGACCGCCGGTCTGGCGCCCGGATTCGCGCAGACGAATCTCATCGCCGTCCCGCAGGACTGGGCGTACGACGTGCTGCTGTTCACCCAGCGGAACCCCAAGCCGTGCCCCGTCCTCGACGTCGGCGACGCCGGCTCCCGGACGACGATGCTCGCCCCCGGCGCCGACATCACCACGGACCTGCCGCTGTACCGGGTGTGGAAGGACGGCGAACTCGCTGACGAGACCACGGACGTGTCCTCGCTGTGGCGCGACGACCTCGTGGCGTTCCACATCGGGTGCAGTTTCACGTTCGAGCACCCGGTGGCCGCGGCCGGGGTGCCGCTCCGGCACGTCGAGCAGGGCAGCAACGTCCCGATGTACGTGACCGACCGCGAGTGCAGGCCCGCCGGCCGGGTCATCGGGCCGATGGTGGTGTCGATGCGACCCGTCCCCGAACACCAGGTGGCCCTCGCGGCGGCGATCTCGGCGCGGATGCCCGCAGTCCACGGCGGACCCGTGCACATCGGTGATCCCGCGGAACTCGGCATCGCCGACCTCGCGGCCCCCGACTTCGGCGATCCGGTGACCTTCCAGCCCGGCGACGTCCCGATGTTCTGGGCGTGCGGGGTCACCCCGCAGGCGGCGGTGATGGCGTCCAAGTTGCCGTTCGCGATCACTCACGCACCCGGGTACATGCTGATCACCGACACCCCGGACAGCGAGTACGTCCTGGAGGTCCCCGATGCGCGTTGATCTCAACTGCGACCTCGGCGAGGGCTTCGGGCAGTGGACGCTGGCCGACGACGAGGCCCTCCTCGACATCGTCACCAGCGCGAACGTCGCGTGCGGGTTTCACGCGGGCGATCCGATGATCATCCGCAAGGCCTGCGAGCGGGCGGCCGAGCGGGGCGTCGCGATCGGTGCACACGTGGGGTTCCGGGATCTGGCCGGATTCGGCCGGCGGGAACTCGCCGTGTCGCCCGCGGATCTGCGCGACGAGACGCTGTACCAGATCGGCGCGCTCGCCGGGTTCGCCCGCGCCGCCGGATCCTCGGTGACGTACGTCAAACCGCATGGTGCGCTCTACAATTCCGCGGCACTCGACTTCGAGCGGGCCGATGCGGTCGCGTCGGCCATCGACGAGTTCACCGAGCCGCTCACGCTGATGGGACCACCCGGATCGCAGTTGCAGCGGGCCGCGGAGGCGCACGGCATCGAGTTCGTCGCAGAAGGGTTCGCCGACCGCCGCTACACCGCCGCGGGCACGCTGACCCCGCGCTCGGTGTCCGGCGCCGTCATCGACGACCCCGACGTCGCCGCCGCCCAGGCCGTGCGGATGGTGTCGACCGGAACGGTGCAGTCGATCGACGGGGACGACGTCGCGGTGGCGGTGCGCAGCATCTGCGTCCACGGCGACACGCCCGGGTCCGTGCACACCGCGCGCCGGGTCCGTCACGCGCTGGAGAGTGCCGACGTCACGCTCGGATCCTTCACATGACCACCCCCACCCGGATCCTCCCGGCGGGCGATCGGGCCCTGCTCGTCGAACTCGACTCGGAACCCCTGGTCGTGTCGCTGACCGAACGCCTGCGCCGGACACCGGTTCCCGGCATGGAGGACGTGCTGCCCGCGGCGCGCACGGTGCTCGTCACCACCACACCGCGGACCGACCTCGACGAGGTGCGCCGCGCGCTGCGGACGATGACCGTCGACCTCGAGGCGCACGACCACACCGGCGTCCCCGAATCGGAACCGGTCACCATCCCGGTCCGCTACGACGGCGCCGATCTCGCCGACGTCGCCGGCCTTCTGCGGATGAGCCGCGACGACGTGATCGCCGCCCACACCGCGGCCACCTGGCGCTGTGTATTCATTGGATTCGCACCGGGTTTCGCCTACCTGAGTTGCGGCGACGACCGGCTCACCGTGCCCCGGCGCGCGCAGTCCCGCACCGTGGTGCCCGCCGGGTCCGTGGCCCTCGCCGGCGGCTACGGCGCCGTGTATCCGCGGTCCTCACCCGGCGGATGGCAGATCATCGGAACCACGGATTCCCCGATGTGGAACCTCGACGCGGAACCCCCGGCGCTGCTGCAGCCGGGACGTCGCGTCCGATTCGTCGACGAGGAAACACTGTGAGTGAACTCGAAGTACTCGAAACGGGTCCGCTCAGCCTGATCCAGGACCTCGGCCGCCCCGGCTACCTGAGTTCGGGTGTCGGCGTGTCCGGCGCCGCCGACCGCGGGTCCGCGCGGCTGGCGAATCGACTGGTCGGCAACGACGAGAACGGCGCGTGCATCGAGGTGCTGATGGGCGGGCTCGCGCTGCGTGCGCGCACGGTGACGACCGTTGCCGTCACCGGTGCGCCCGCCACGGCGCTGCTCGACGGCATCCCGATGGGCCACGCGAGCGTCATCGTGATGGAGCCGGGGCAGACGCTGCGGTTGCAGTACGCGCAGGTCGGGCTGCGCAGCTACGTGGGTGTCCGCGGCGGCCTCGCGGTTCCGGACGTGCTCGGCTCCCGCAGCACCGACACGCTCTCCGGGATCGGACCGGAAGCGTTGAAGCCCAACGACGTCCTGCCCGTCGGCACGTGGACGAGGAACTTCCCCAACGTCGACGTCGCACCTGTCCCCGCGATGGACCCGGGACCGCTGTCGGTGCGGGTCATCGGCGGCCCCCGCGACGACTGGTTCACCAACCCGGACGCGCTGACCACCGGTGCGTGGGCGGTTTCCCCGGACACCGACCGCATCGGCGCCCGCCTGAACCGGCACGCCGGCGCACCTGCCCTGCAACGAACCTCCGAGGCCGAACTCCCCACCGAGGGCGTCGCTCTCGGGTCCATCCAGGTTCCGCCGAGCGGGCAGCCCGTCGTGTTCCTCGCGGACCATCCCATCTCCGGCGGTTACCCCGTCATCGGCGTCGTCGCGGACGAGGACATCGACCGGATCGCCCAAGCCCGCCCAGGCCAACTGATTCGCTTCACCACTGCGTGATCGGCTCGCGCCGATCCCACTACAGGAGATCACCCCATCGCCATGAACAGCATCGGCACGGAACTCGACACACCCTGGTCCCACGAGTCGTGGCGCAACACGCTGCTCGCGGAACCGCACCGTCAGGGCACCGCGGTCGCGCGCCACTACGCGTCCGCGCTGCCGATCAGCTATGCCACCGAAACCGATCCGGCACAGGCGATCCGCGACGTCGCCGAGGTGGAACGACTCGACGTCGACAGCGTGGCGCTGACGTTCACCACCACCGAGGCGTCCGCGCCGTACGAGAACCTCAAGATCTACGCCGTCGGGAAACCCGCACCGCTCAACGAGGTTCTGCCGATCCTGTCCAGCCTGGGCGTCAACGCCCTCGACGAACGCCCGGCCGCGCTGACCCGGCCGGACGGCAGTCGTGCCTGGATCTACGACCTGACCGTCGACCTGCCTGCCGTCACGGACGGCCACGGGACGACGCGGGACGGCCGGATCGCGGACGCGTTCCGCGCGGCGTGGACGGGTGAGACCGAGGTCGACGGGTTCAACGCGCTCGTCCTGCACGCCGGGCTCGGCTGGCGTCAGGTGACCGTCCTGCGGGCGTACGCCGCGTACCTGCGCCAGGCCGGGCTCCCGTACAGCCGCAGCAACGTCGAACGAGTCCTGCTGGGCAACACCGGCATCACCCAACTGCTCGTCGAGTTGCACGCACTCCGGCTCGACCCGGCCCTCGCACGGGACGCCGCCGCGGAGGACGCGCTCGAAGACCGCATCTCGGCCGCGATCGACGCCGTCGCCGGAATCGACGCCGACCGGATCCTGCGGGCCCTGCTGTCGCTGATCCGCGCCACCACCCGCACGACCTACTACGCCGGCGACCCCCGGCCCGGGCGCGCCCTCGCGTTCAAGTTCGATTCCTCGTCGATCGACGAATTGCCGCTGCCCCGGCCGAAATACGAGGCCTACGTGTACTCGCCGCAGATGGAGGGCGTGCACCTGCGGTTCGACGATGTCGCCCGCGGCGGCCTCCGGTGGTCCGATCGGCGCGACGACTTCCGCACCGAGATCCTCGGACTCGTGAAGGCGCAGGCGGTCAAGAACGCCGTCATCGTCCCCGCCGGGGCGAAGGGCGGCTTCGTCGTCAAGAACCCGCCCGCGCCGACCGGCGACGCCGCCGCCGACCGGGAGGCGATGCTGGCGGCCGGGATCTCCTGCTACCGCGAATTCATCTCGAGCCTCCTCGACATGACGGACAACCTCGACATCGCGACCCGGCACGTCATCGCGCCGGACGGCATCGTCCGCCGCGACGGCGACGACACCTACCTCGTGGTCGCCGCGGACAAGGGCACCGCGGCGTTCTCGGACGTCGCCAACGCCGTGGCGCTCGAACGCGGGTACTGGCTGGGCGACGGATTCGCGTCCGGCGGGTCCGTCGGCTACGACCACAAGGCGATGGGCATCACCGCCCGCGGCGCGTGGGAGAGTGTCGTGCAGCACTTCCGTGAGATGGGCGTCGACACCCGCACCGACGACTTCACCGTCGTCGGCATCGGCGACATGAGCGGCGACGTGTTCGGCAACGGGATGCTGCTCAGCCCGCACATCCGCCTCGTCGCGGCGTTCGACCACCGTCACGTCTTCATCGACCCCGATCCCGACCCGCAGACGTCCTGGGACGAGCGGGCGCGCCTGTTCGGCCTCGGCAGGTCCAGTTGGAAGGACTACGACCGGGCGGTCCTCAGCGAGGGCGCGATGATCGTCGACCGTGCGGCGAAGTCGGTTCGGCTCACACCGCAGGCGCGGCGCGCGCTGGGAATCGACACGGATCGGGCGCTCACCACCGTCGAACTCGTCCGCGCCGTCCTCGCAGCGCCCGCGGACCTGCTGTGGAACGGCGGCGTCGGCACGTACGTCAAGGCCACGTCGGAGAGCCACGCGGACGTCGGCGACAAGTCGAACGACGCCGTCCGGCTCGACGCGCCCGCGCTGCGCGTCCGGGTGGTCGGCGAGGGCGGCAACCTCGGCCTCACCCAGCTCGGCCGGATCGAGCACGCGCGCAACGGTGGTCGCGTCAACACCGACGCACTCGACAACTCCGCCGGTGTCGACTGCTCCGATCACGAGGTCAACATCAAGATCGCCCTCGCGGGTGCCACCGCCGACAACACGCTCACCGCGCAGGACCGTCGAGAACTGCTGTCCGACATGACCGAAGACGTCAGCCGGCTCGTCCTCGCCGACAACCGCAGCCAGAACGAGATGATGAGCCTCAACCGGGCGCAGGCGGCGACGCTCGTCAGCTTCCACTCCCGCATGGTCGACGACCTGGAGCGGCGCGGCCACGTGGACCGTGCGATCGACGTGCTCCCGACGTCCGCTCAGTTCGGTGCCCTCGAACGCGAGCAGAAGGGCCTGACCAGCCCGGAACTGGCGCAGCTCACCGCGCAGGTCAAGCGGTTCATCAAGAGCGAGGTGTCGGGCACCACGCTCCCCGACAACAAGGTCTACGCCGGCCGGCTCCACGACTACTTCCCGCCGCGGCTCGGCCGCGAGTACGCGCACACGGTCGCCGTGCACCCGCTGCGCCGGGAGATCGTCACCACGTCCGTCGTCAACGACATGGTCGACCGCGCCGGGATGACGTTCGCCTTCCGGCTGCGGGAGGAGACCGGCGCCGACTCGGCGGAGGCGGTGAACGCCTTCACCGCCGTCACCGAGATCTTCGACCTCGGAGCGACTTTCGAGCGGATCCGGGCGGCGGCCGCCAGCACCCCGGCGTCCGGGACGAACGCGCTGACCGTGCAGACGCAGCGGCTGATAGACCGGGCGTCGCGGTGGCTGACCACGCACCGGCCGCAACCGCTGCCGCTCGAGGCCACCATCGCCCGCTACCGGCCGGTGGTCCGCGAACTCGGACCCCGCGTGCGGGAATGGTTGCAGGGCGACGAGATCACCGCCGTCGAGGGCCGAACCGGGGCCCTGACGTCGCGGGGCGCGGACGCCGGGATCGCCGCGGACGTCGCGGATCTCCTGCACACGTACTGCCTCCTCGACATCGTGGACATCGCGGAGATCTCCCAGCACCGCGCGGAGGACGTCGCCGAACTGTATTTCGCGCTGTCGGCGCACCTGCACATCAACACCGCGCTGACCGCCGTCACGGCGCTGCCGCGACTGGACCGGTGGCACGCCCTCGCCCGCCTCGCCCTGCGCGACGACCTCTACAGTTCGCTGCGCGCCATCACCCTCGACGCGCTGTCCGTCAGCGAACCCGGCGACGACGCTGCCGACAAGGTCGACCAGTGGGAGCAGCACAACGCCGCCCGGCTCGCCCGCGCGCGGGCACTGCTCACCGAGATCGAGTCGGAGGTCGCCACCGCACCCACGCTGGCGCTGATCTCCGTCGCGGCCAGGCGGATCCGGGCGATGACGCGGTAGGCGGCTCCGCCGCCCGTGCGTGCTTAAGGAGTCTCTGGACTCGTCAACCACGCACGGGCCGCGTAGCGGCCTACAGTACCTGCGACAGGAACTGCTGCAGCCGTTCGGTTTCGGGCTTGTCGAACAGCTGGCCCGGTGTGCCGGTTTCGACGACGGCGCCGTGGTCCATGAACAGCACGGTGTCGGACACCTCGCGGGCGAAGCCCATTTCGTGGGTGACGACGACCATCGTCATGCCACCCTTGGCGAGGTCGGCCATCAGGGCGAGCACGCCTTTCACCAGTTCGGGGTCGAGTGCGGACGTGGCCTCGTCGAAGAACATCACTTCGGGTTTCATCGCGAGGGCGCGGGCGATCGCGACGCGCTGCTGCTGCCCGCCGGACAGGTTGCCGGGGCGTGAGTCGGCCTTGTTGGCGAGGCCGACGAGTTCGAGTTGCTCGAGCGCCACCGACCGAGCCTCGTCCTTCGACATGCCCTTGAGCTTGCGGGGGCCGAGGGCGATGTTGTCGACGACGGTCTTGTGCGGGAACAGGTTGAAGTGCTGGAACACCATGCCGATGCGCTGCCGCAGCTTGTCGGGGTTGTCCTGCAGCACGGACTTGCCGTCGAGGAGGACGTCGCCCTGGTCGGGTTCGTGCAGCCGGTTGAGGACCCGCAGCAGGGTGGACTTGCCGGAGCCGGACGGCCCGATGACGGTGACGGTGTCGCCGGCGTCGACGTGGAGGTCGACGCCGCGCAGCACCTGGTTGGCGCCGAACGCGAGGTGCAGGTTGGTTCCAGTGAGAGAGACGGCCATCGCCCTATCCCCTTTCCACGACGATGGACTGTTCCACCGGGTCGAGCGTGCCGGACGTGTCGGCGCGGCCGGTGCGCAGACGGTTGTCGATGTAGTTGACGAGGTGCGTCAGCGGGATGGTGAGCGCCAGGTAGAACAGGCCGGCGGCGACGAGCGGTGACAGGTTGCCGGTCTGCGCGTTGAGGTCGCGGCCGACGGCGAACAGTTCCCGCTGGCTGACGAGGAGGCCGAGGAAGTAGATCAGCGACGAGTCCTTGATCAGGGAGATGAACTGGTTCATCAGCGCGGGCAGCACCCGCCGCACACCCTGCGGGACGACGACGAGCGTCATCGACTTCCGGTAGCTGAAGCCGAGCGCCCGGG
Organism: Rhodococcus pseudokoreensis; assembly: GCF_017068395.1. Lineage (NCBI taxonomy): Bacteria > Bacillati > Actinomycetota > Actinomycetes > Mycobacteriales > Nocardiaceae > Rhodococcus > Rhodococcus pseudokoreensis. Next base: position 4,633,907 of record NZ_CP070619.1, read on the forward strand.
ACGCCTCGAGCTGCCCGGGTTCGACGCTCTGGATGCCGGACCGGAAGATCTCACCGATGTACGCGGACGCCAGCAGCGACAGCGCGGCGGCGCCGAGCCAGTACGGGTTGTTGCCGGTGAGTCCCTTGACGACGGGTCCGGCGCCGAGTCCGACGATGAGGATGATGACGACGGCGGGCAGGCCGCGGAACACGTCCGTGTAGACGCGGGCGGGCCAGCGCAGCCAGCGGGTGCGGGAGATGCCGGCCATCGCGAGCAGCATGCCGAGGACGGTGCCGACGATGCCGGACGCCAACGCCAGGATCAGTGTGTTCGGCAGACCGGTCTTCAGCAGGTCGGGGAAGGCCCGGGTGTAGAGGTCCCAGTCGAAGAACGTGTCCTTCAGTTGCTGGAGTGTCGACTTGGGTTCGGCGACGGGGGTTTCGGTCGTGTTGTTCGCGTTCTGGGCGGCGAGCGCGGCGAAGTCCGGGAGGTCGGGCGCCGGCGCCGCCTTGCTGCCCGGCTTCCAGCCCTCGGGCAGTTCGCGGGGCACCCAGTCGGAGTACAGCTGGGCCCAGGTGCCGTCGGCGATGACGGCGTCGAGCCCGGAGTTCAGTGCGTCGACGAGCGGCTGGTTCTCCTTGTTGACGGCCCAGCCCACATAGTTGTTGACGCTGAAGGTGTTCTCGACGATCGACGTGGGATCGCCCGGCGCGATGGCGCCCTCGGCCTGCTGCGACGGCGCCACCCACGCGTCGATCTGCCCGGTCTTGAGGTTGGCGTACGCGGTGGCGTAGTCGGGGAACTTCACCGGGTTCAGCTTCAGCGTGTTGACGACGTAGTCGTCCTGGACGGTGCCCTGGACGACGCCGATGCGGGTCGACGCGTTCAGGTCGTCGAAGCTCTGGATCGGTCCGCCGTTGGGAACGACGAGCGAGAAGTAGCCGAAGTCGTAGCCGTTGGTGAAGCCGACGGTGTTGCGGCGTTCGTCCGTCGTGGTGATGGACGAGGACCCGACGTCGAAGCGGCGCCCGGCCACTTGGGCGAGAAGCCCGGCGAATTCGGTGCCGACGAAGTCGACGCGCAGGCCCAGCTTGTCGGCGACGGCTCGCAGCAGTTCGTTGTCGTAGCCGGTGAACTGGTTGTCCGAGTTCACGCAGATGCTCGGCGGCGCGTCGGACAGAGTGCCGACGGTGAGCACCCCGGGGGTGATGAGGTTCAGTTTCGACGTGTCGATCTGGTCGAGCGGGGTGGTCGACGGCGTCGTGTAGCGGTCCTCGGCCGCGGCGCCCGAGGCGGCGAGGTTGGTCGGGGCGGCGGTGGCCGCGCCGACTCCCGGCGGGGAACACAGATCCTGCGGCGCCGACCCCGAGTTGTCGCCGCCCCTCGAACACGACGACAGGGTCAACGCCAGCAGGGCGGTGAGCAGTAGCGCCACCACCACACGGATCTTCGCTCCGACGGAAGAAAACATGGTGAGCAGCGTAACCCTGGCAGGCGGGTCTTCCGGGGTCGGAGGACGCCTCGGGCGACGCCCGTCACTCCTCTTGTTTGTCATACAAACAAAGAGAAGTTATTGTTTGTCGTACAAACAATTGGAGGGGCAGCCATGGTGTCGCAGACGGGCCGAGCAGCGCGCGGAACCCGGGAGTCCGGTCGGCAGACCCGCGACGCCCTGTTCACCGCCGCCACCGAACTCTTCCTCGAACACGGCGACGGCGTCGCGATCACCCAGATCTGCGCCGCCGCCGGGGCCCACCCCAACCAGGTGACGTATTACTACGGGTCCAAGGAACGGCTCTTCGTCGAGGTGGCCTGCGCTGCCGTGCTGCGCGCAGGCAAGCGGGCCGAGGACGACGCCGCCACCGCGGAGACCGTCGGCGACTACACGGAGAAACTCGTCGGCTCCCTGCTCGGACCGGGCGCACCCAGCGTCGAACTGTTCGTGGAAGCGATGCTGATGACGGGCCGCCGCGGCGAACTCCGCGACCTCATCACCGACACTCTCCGCACTCTGCACTCCTCGGGCGAGGACGCACTCATCCGCACCCTGATGCGCACCGGGTGGCAACTGCGCGCAGGCATCGACGTGGAGGCCAAGGCGTTCTGGTCGGCGATCTTCGGGCTGGTGATCCAGAAGTCCGCCACCGGCGAGAGCTTCGGCTATTCGCTCGAGGAGGCCGTCGCCGTCATCTTCGCGAACCTGCAGATCCCCGAGACCGTCCTCAACACCTCCATCGACTGACCCCTCTTCAAGGAGCGCGATGAACATTGTTCGCGTATTCGACAGCAACGTCCGCAAGACGCCCGACAAGGCGTTTCTCCACTTCCAGGGCCGAAACCATACGTATGGTTCCGTGCAGGACGGCAGCCGCCACGCCGCGGCACTCCTGCGGAAACTGGGAGTCGGGCGCGGTGACCGCGTCGCCCTCATGTGTTTCAACACCCCCGGCTTCGTCTACGCCATGCTCGGCGCCTGGCGCATCGGCGCGGTGGTGGTGCCGGTCAACCACAAGATGCAGGCGCCCGAGGTCGACTACGTCCTGCGGCACGCGCACGTGCAGGTGTGCGTCTTCGACGGCGAACTCGCGCCCGTGATCGAGCGGTTGCAGACGTCGGTGGTGCTGCTGTCCACCGACACCGCGGTGGACGGATACCCGTTCTTCGACGACGCGATCGCCGACCTCGATCCGATCGACGGCATCGACGTCGACGAGAACGACCCGGCCGAGATCCTCTACACGTCCGGCACCACCGGCGCGCCCAAGGGCTGCGTGCACAGCCACCGCAACGTCGTGCGCGTCGCAACCACGGCGGCGCTCGGGCTGTCCATCACCCGCGACGAGCGGCTGCTGATGGCCGTCCCGATCTGGCACGCGTCCCCGCTGAACAACTGGCTGATGGCCGCGCTGTACATGGGCGGCACCGTGGTGCTCGTGCGCGAGTATCACCCCGTCCAATTTCTGGAAGCGGTTCAGCAGCAACGCATCACGCTGTGCTTCGGGCCGCCGGTCATCTACACCACGGCACTGAACGCGGTCCCCGACTTCGCCGCCTACGACCTGTCCAGTGTCCGGGCCTGGCTGTACGGCGGCGGGCCGATCGGCGCGGACGTGGCCCGCAGGCTCGTCGAGTCGTACCGGACCACCCGCTTCTACCAGGTGTACGGGATGACGGAGACCGGTCCCGTCGGGGCCGTGCTGTACCCGGAAGAGCAACTGACCAAGGCCGGCTCCATCGGCCGGGTCGCGCTCGCCGGCGTCGACATGCGCCTGGCCGGACCCGGCGGCGCCGACGTGCCCGCCGGGGGGATCGGCGAGATCTGGGTGCGCACCGACACCGTGATGCTGGGCTACCTCGACGACCCCGACGCCACCGCGGCCGCCTTCGCCGACGGCGGCTGGTACCGCACGGGCGATCTCGCCCGCACGGACGACGACGGCTACCTCTTCATCGTCGACCGCGCGAAAGACATGATCATCACCGGCGGTGAGAACGTCTATTCCAAGGAAGTGGAGGACGCGATCTCCGGCCACCCCGACGTCGTCGACGTCGCCGTCGTGGGACGCCCGCACCCCGAGTGGGGCGAGACCGTCGTCGCGCACGTCGTGTGGCGGGAACCGGACGTCGTGGGAGCCGACGACCTCCGCGACTATCTGTCGGACAAGCTGGCGCGCTACAAGATTCCCCGCGACTACGTGTTCGCCACCGTGCTGCCCCGCACCCCCACCGGCAAGATCCAGAAGCACCTGATCCGCACCGCGAGCTGACTCACGAAAGACAGTGCCATGACTACCTTCTCCGACACGAACGTCACCCATCCCGCACCCCACCGGACACACACCGTGCTCAACCAGTCGGTGCCCCGCACCGACGTCAACGAGTTCACGCTCGACACGGTGCTGTCCGAGGCCGTGCGCCGCCACGACGCCGACTGGGCCACTGCGGAACTCACCGATATCGGGGAGCTCGTCGGCAGCGCCACGTTCCAGCACGACGCCGAACTCGCCAACTCGATCATCCCCGAACTGAAGACGTTCGACCGCTGGGGCAACCGGATCGACGAGGTCGAGTACCACCCGTCCTACCACCGGATCATCTCCGCGGCCGTCGCACACGGCGCGCACACGTCCGCGTGGGCCGATCCGAAACCCGGCGCAAACGTCGCTCGCGCAGCCGCATTCATGCTGTTCGCGCAGATCGAGCCGGGCCACTCGTGCCCGATCTCGATGACCAACGCCGTCATCCCCTCCCTCGAACTGCAACCCGACGTCGCCGCGATCTGGAAGCCGCGTGCCCTGTCCCGCAGCTACACCCCGGAACTCGACGCACCGGGCAAGGCGTCCGCGATCTTCGGCATGTCGATGACGGAGAAGCAGGGCGGCTCCGACGTCCGCGCCAACACTACCGTCGCGAAACCCGCGGGTCGCGGCGGTCCCGGCGCCGACTACCTGCTCACCGGCCACAAGTGGTTCTGCTCCGCGCCGATGTCCGACGCGTTCCTCGTGCTCGCGCAGGCGGAAGGTGCGGGCGGCGAGGGACTCTCGTGCTTCCTGCTGCCGCGCATTCTCCCGGACGGCACCCGCAACGTCTTCCGCATCCAGCGGCTGAAGAACAAGCTCGGCAACAAGTCCAACGCGTCGTCCGAGATCGAACTCGACGGTACCGTCGGCGTCATGGTCGGTGAACCCGGTCGCGGGGTCCGCACCATCATCGAGATGGTCGCGCGCACCCGGCTCGACTGCGTGCTCGGCAGCGCGTCGGGGATGCGGCAGTCCGTCGCCGAGGCCGTGTGGCACGCCCGGCACCGTGCCGCGTTCGGTACCGTCCTGGCCGATCAGCCCGCCATGACGTCGGTGCTCGCCGACCTCGCGATCGAGTCCGAGGCGGCCACCGTCACCGCGCTGCGACTCGCCCGCGCTCACGACGACGACGCCGGTGAGCAGGAACGCAGCTTCCGCCGGCTCGCGACCGCCGTCGCGAAGTACTGGATCTGCAAACGCGGCCCGCACCACGCCTACGAGGCGCTGGAATGCCTGGGCGGCAACGGATACACCGAAGACTTCCCGCTCGCCCGCCGCTACCGCGAACAGCCCGTCATGGCCGTCTGGGAGGGGTCGGGGAACGTCATCGCCCTCGACGTCCTGCGCGCGATGACCCGCGAACCCGACAGCGTCGCCGCGTTCGACGCCGAGGTGAACCTGGCCCGCGGCGCCAACACCGTGCTGGACGCGCACCTCGACCGAGTTCGCACTCAGCTCGGCGACCTCGCCGGACTCGACCCCGCCGACGCCCAGCGCCGCGCCCGGACCGTCGTCGAATCGATGGCCCTCGCGCTGCAGGCGTCGCTGCTCACCCGGTTCTCGCCCGCCGCGGTCGCGGACTGTTTCGTCGACGCCCGCCTCGGCCCCGACCGCAGCCACGAATACGGCACCCTCTCCCCGGCCGCCGACCTGCAGGCGATCCTGCATCGCGCGTAGGCGGCTCCGCCGCCCGTGCGTGGTTAACGAGTCCAGAGACTCCTTTCCCACGCACAGGCGGCGAAGCCGCCTACCGCAGGACCGTCGGGCCCAGGAACTCGCACACCTGCAGGGCGAGTGCGAGATCCAGTTTGCTGTGTGTGCCGGTGGCCGGGTCGCCGAGTGCCTTGGTGATGCGGTATTTGACGGTGTTGCGGTGCAGGTTCATCTGCTGAGCGGTGTGGAGGTGGCTCTCGCCGGTCGCGAAGTAGGTGCTCAGCGTGGCCCTCAGGGTCGCGGCCTGGTCGGTGTTCTCGGCGAGCGGGCCGAGGACCTCCCACACCCATGCCCGGGTGGAGTCCAGGTTCTCGGCGAGGAGGGACACGACGGCGACGCCGCGGTCGCCGAAACCGACGATCGGCCGGACCTGGGTGTGGGGCACGGTGGCGACGGAGTAGGCGGCCCGCGCCTGTTCGTGCGACCGCCGGAATCCGGCGACCCCGGGCGCGGGCAGGCCGATCGCGCTCCGGATGCCTGGCTTCGACGGCAGGGCGGCGGCGAGTTCGGTGGTGTCGAGGACGGGTTTGCGTCGACCGAAAGGCAGCCAGGCCCAAAGTGTTCGGCGGTCGATGGCGGTGACGATGGGCGCCGAGTCGGTGACGAGGTGGCGGGCCAGGTCGCGCACATAGTGGTCGAGTGCGTTGAGGCTCGCCTCGGTGTCGGCGCCGGTGGACCAGAGGATCATCGCGACGTGCGTCTGGTCGAGCCGGTACTGCGTCTCGGCCTCGAACGCGGACCCGTCGGAGCCGGTCCCGGTGAGGAGGGTGTGGATGGTCGACGAGTGCACATTGCCGCGGGCGCCCAGCCACCGCCGGCGTTCCTGCTCGTAGGCGTCGAACACGTACAGCGTGATCCAGTCGATGTAGCTGTACACGACCTCCGAAATATGTTTGAGCACAGCGAGGGTCAGCGGTCCGGGCAGGTCGAGGGCGCTGACCTCGTCGTAGCAGATCTTCATCAGATCGTCCTGGCCCATGTGATACGCGCGCACCAGCGAATTCGACGACACGTCGCGTTGCGCCAGCCGCAGCGCGTACTCCACGGCGGCGGTGGTGGGCTGGAGATGGTCGACGGGAATGTCGTTGGCCAGGACGTGGACGATCGTCGAGACGTTGCCGTGGACACTGGCCTCGAGCAGTTCGACGAGTTGCGGGTCCTCGTCGAGTTGGTCGATCTCGTGCGCGAGCAGCGCACTCATCGCGCGGGTGATCTCCGCCTGCCGCACATCGAGTTTCCGTGCGATGCCGGCCACGATGTCGAGGACCTCGGTCTCCGCCATCGCCGGCACCCGCGCCATCCGGCGGCGGGCGCCGGCGCGGCGGTCGCCGGGGGCGGGACTGCTCACAGCACGTCCCCTCCGGCGCGGCGCAGGTAGCGCAACGCGGACTGGGCGGCGTTGTACCCGCACATGCCGTGCGCGCCGGCGCCGGGCGGCGCGGATGCCGAGCAGAGGTAGGTGCCCGGAATCCCGGTGCTGTACGGGTCGAGGGCGATCCGGGGACGCAGGACCACCTGGGTTTCGGTGTTGGCGCCGCCGATGATGTCGCCGCCGACGTAGTTCGCGTTGGACGCGGCCAGTTGCACGGGACCACTGCTGACGGTGGCGACGACGCGGTCCCGGAACCCGGGGGCGAACCGTTCGATCTGCGCGACCACAGCCTCGGTCGCGTCCCCGGTGTACCCGTGCGGGACATGGGCATACGCGTACAGCGGGTGCAGGCTCCCGTTGGACCGTCCGGGGTCGGCGACGTACTGCTGTCCGACGAGGACGAACGGCCGCTGCGGCATCCGGCCCGTCGCGACGGCGCGTTCGGCGTCGGCGATCTCCGCGAAGGTGCCACCCAGGTGCACGGTTCCGGCGCGACCGCAGGCGGGGTCGGCCCACGGCACGCCGCCGTCGACGGCGAAGTCGACCTTGAACGCAGCCGGTCCGTGCCGGTACCGGCGGTAGGCCTTGGCGACCCGCGGCGGCAACCGGTCGCCGAGGATGTCGGCGGCGGCGGACGGCGCGAGGTCGAGAAGCACGACGTCGGCCGGCGGAATGTCCCGCGGGCTGCGGACCCGGGTGCCGGTGGTGATCTTGCCGCCCCGGTCGGTGAGCATCGCGGCGAGCGCGGCGGTGATCGACTGCGACCCGCCCTCGGCGACCGGCCAGCCGTAGCGGTGCCCGGCGGCGACGATCATCAACCCGACGGCGGACGTCGCGGGCCGGTCGAGGCGGTAGTACGCGTGCGCGGCGACGCCGCCGAACAGTGCGCGGGCCTTCTCGGTGCGCCACCAGCGGGCCGTGACGGTGGCCGGGAGCAGGGCGCGGGGGCCGAAACTCGCGAGTTTGATCGGGTGCCGGGGGATGTTCGCGATCGGGCGCATGAGGTCGGCGGCGAGGTCGTCGAAGCCGTCGGCGAGGCCGCCGAACATTCGCTGCCAGCGGGTTCCGTCGTCGCCCAGGCCGGCGGCGGTGTCCTCGACGGAGCGGTGCAGCAGCCCGGCATCACCGGTGTCGAGGGGGTGCGCGCAGTCGATGTCCGGCCACTTCCAGGTCAGCCCGAATCGTTCGAGGTCGAGGGTCCGCAGGTACGGCGACCCGGCGCCCATCGGGTGGAACGCGGAGCACTCGTCGTGCAGCAGTCCGGGGACGGTGAGTTCGCCGGAGCGGGTGCCGCCGCCGATGGTGTCGGCGGCCTCGAGGACCTGGACGTCGACGCCGTGCCGGGCGAGGTGGACCGCGGCGGCGAGCCCGTTGGGCCCGCTACCGACCACGACCGCCGTCGTCACGGCCGCACCGCCACGTTCGACTTCGGCAACTCGCTCTCCTTCTGGACGTCTCCCTCCAGTCTCCACCGCACGTCGAACGGAATGGGCCCGTTCGGCAGCCACGGCTGCTCGGCGATGGCATCGGACACCTTGTAGGTGCCCCGCTCGATGACCCCGAGGGCGGCGTCGATCACCTTGTACTCCTGGATGCCCTTGTGGATGGGCTGCGATTCGATCCAGGCGATCACGAATTCGCCGGGAGCGAAGTTGCAGCGCCGCTGCAGAGCGGCGATCAGGAACTCGTTGTGCAGGTGGCCGTCACCGAAGTTGAACGCCACCAGCGAGTTACAGCTGAACTCGGCCTCCCGCAGCGAGTACGTGTCGATGTCGTCGCCGAGGTGGTTCATCATCAGCGAGAACAGGGCGCGGCCCTGGCTGTGCATCGACCGCCAGCCGAGCAGTTGGTGCATCACCACGTCCGCGACGTCCGGCGGGTAGGTGGCGAGCAACTGGGTGCGGGTGTTCTGGCTGGGCCGCTTCACGAATCGGTCGAGCTTCTCCTCGGCGCCCGGCGCGAACGCCCAGGTGGCCGACGCCCAGTTGCCGGCGTACTGGCGCATCGACGGCAGGAACGAGACGAGGTCGGGGCGCAGGTTGCCGAGGATCGGGAAGAACACCAGGGCGGCGACGATCGCCGCGGTCAGCCACACCGAGGACATGTCGGCGACGCCGTACCCGTCCCAGGCAGGGAACCCGACGAACAGGAAGATCGACGCGTAGGCGAACAGCAGATTCCATTCGAGCGGCACCGCGAGCGGGAACGTGGACAGGATGAACAGGTGGAACGCCACCATCAACGCGACCGCGAGCAGCGTCAGCGTGCGGTTGGTGGAGAACAGCAGCACCAGCGGTGTCACCACCTCCACGACCGTGCCGAGCACGTGGGCGACACCCCCGGCGACGATCGACGGTCGCAGGTCCTCCGGGAAGCTGCGGTAGTGGGCGCGCTTGATCTTCTTGAACGGCATCCACGGCGTGTTGGACAGCATCGGCGGCACCACCATCGAGAAGTGGTGGCCGAGTTTGGAGACACCGGCGCCGACCCACACCGACACGATGAGCAGCTTGAGCGCGATGATCATGTCCACGAAAGGCAGGACGCCGAAGAAGACGACGGCCGGGAAATACTGCTCACCGCGGGCGGCGATGAAGATGACCTTGTCCCGCAGCCCGATCACGATCAGCAGTGCGATCAGCGGCAACAGAAGCGTGGGGTTCACCAGGCCGTGGTTGCCGGGCAGCACCGCGTCGATGGACGGTGTGGGCACGCCGCCGAACCCGAGCGCGAGCACGATGTTGATCAGAATTGCGACGTAGATCAGGACGTCGAACACAGTGCGGGTGTCCCCGGCGGTGAGCGGCACCTTCCCCGGCCACGGTGGGAGCCGGATGGTGCCGGGGCGGAGCCAGAACAGGGCGCCACCCATCATCGGTTTGAAGTGGCCTGCGAGCGGACCCCAGGAACCGCCCAGGCCGATCGTCTCGATCAGCAGGGTCCACAGGATCAGTTTCTGGTACACGATCGGTGCGTTCCACCACGCGCCGACGTCGAGGACGTTGTACCCGGAGGTGAACGTCGCGATCGACAGTCCGGCGCCGAGGTAGAGGACGAGCAGCTTCAGAATGTAGATGGTGTGCACCATCTTCGGGGTCCCGAAGCCGTAGTCGGCCCAATGCGTCGACATGGCGCGCAGGCGGTCGCGGAACGGGAGGTCGAGGAAGGTGGCGGGGTCGACTTCGGGGAAGTTCCCGGTCTTGAATCCCATGGGGAGGCTCCTTGCGGGTAGGGGTCATCGCCTCGGGTGGCGCCCGAGGTCCGGAGTGGTGCTGGATCAGTTGACGGCGGCGGGCCGGTGACGGCTGCGCAGACCGGGCTTGTCGATCTTGCCGACGGGGTTCCGGGGCAGCGCCTCGACGATGTGAATGGCCACGGGCAGTTTGACCTTCGTCAGTCGGTCGCGCAGATGCTCGTCGAGCTGATCGTCGGTGACCGGGCTGTCGGGGTAGGCGACGACGTAGGCGACCGGGACCTCGCCGTACACCTCGTGCGGGGCGCCGATCACGGCCGCCTCGAGGACGTCGTCGTGGGTGGCGAGGGCGTTCTCGATCTCCTTGGGATAGATGTTCTCCCCGCCGCGGATGATCATGTCCTTGATGCGGTCGACGAGGGTGAGATAGCCGTCCTCGTCGAGGCGTCCGACGTCGCCGGTGTGCAGCCAGCCGTCGACGACGGTGCGTTCGGTTTCCTCGGGCCGTCCGAGGTAGCCGCGCATCACGTTCGCACCCCGGATCACCACCTCGCCGACGGTCCCCACCGGTGCCGGCGCGCCGGACTCGTCGACGATCGCGATGGTCTGACCCGCCAGCGCGGGGCCGACCGTGCCCAGCTTGCGGACACCGCCCGGCGGATTGCACGCCGACGCGCACGTCCCCTCGGTCAGCCCGTAGCCCTCGACGATGACGAGCCCGAAACGCTGCTCGGCGCGGTCGAGGAGTTCCTTCGAGATCGGCGCGGCCCCGCACACCGCGAACCGCAGCGACGAGAGGTCGGTGGCGGCGTCCTGGGAAACCAGCAGCGCGTAGATGGTCGGGACCGCGGAGAAGTACGTCGGGCGCAGGCGGGCGACGTCGTCGAAGAACCGGGCCGGGGAGAAGCGTCCGGTGACGCTCAGCTGACCGCCGGCCAGCATCGGAGCAAGGAAGCTGACGCAGATCGCGTTGACGTGGAACAGCGGCAGGATCAGCAGGCAGTGGTCGTCGGTGGTGAGCGAGAAGTGCTGCACCATCGACGAACTCATGAACTGCAGGTTCTCGTGGGTGAGCATCACGCCCTTGGGGCGCCCGGTCGAACCGGACGTGTAGATCAGCAGGGCGACGTCGTCTGCGCCGGCGGTCGGGCCCGGCGCCCACTTCGGGTCGGGGGTGGTCGCCATGTCGTCGACGGCGATCGCCTGCCGGCCGCCGGTGGGCGCGTCCGGTCCCTCGCTGACGACGAGTACTGCGGCGGCGTCCGCGATCTGATACTCGGCCTCCGTCGCGGTGAAGGTGGGATTGACCGGGGTCGCGGCCGCCCCGATCCGCCAGGCCGCCATGAGGGCGACGAGCAGTTCGGCGCGGTTGGGCAGCATGATCGCGAGAACGTCACCGCGACCGACACCGTGCCCGGACAACTGCGCGGCGAACGCGTCGACCCGCTGCGCGAACTGCCGGTAGGTCAGGTCGAGGCGGTCGTCGCGCAGGCACGGCGCATCTGCGCGCTGCGCGGCGAGGTCCCAAGCGAAATAGCCGATGTGCGACACGATTTCGTCCGCCCTTTCGTTGTGGTGTGATCCACGACACTATCGGCGGTTTCGAGTGTGAGAAACGGTCTCGGGGGCTCGAGTTCGGACGCCGCGTTGTCGGTTGAGCACAACCGCAGCCGTCCGGGGGTTGACACCGCGCCGCAGCCGTGGTCAATATATGCAAATGCTTAGAAAATAAGCAGATGCTTAGAACTGAGGGGCTGCAGGTCCGCACCGACTGCCGTCCACCACGTCAATCGGTAGGAGTTACCCATGCCCGAGGCCGTCATCGTTTCCATTGCCCGTTCCCCGATCGGTCGCGCCATGAAGGGGTCGCTGGTCGGCATGCGCCCGGACGACCTCGCCGCGCAGATGGTGCAGGCGGCCCTCGACAAGGTGCCCGCGCTCGACCCGACCGACGTCAACGACCTCATCCTCGGCTGCGGTCTGCCCGGCGGTGAGCAGGGATTCAACATGGGCCGCAACGTCGCCGTCCAGCTCGGGTACGACTTCATCCCCGGCACCACCATCACCCGATACTGTTCTTCGTCGCTACAGACCACCCGCATGGCGCTGCACGCGATCAAGGCCGGGGAGGGTGACGTGTTCATCTCCGCCGGCGTCGAGACGGTCTCCCGGTTCGTGAAGGGCAACTCCGATTCGCTGCCCGACACCCAGAACCCGCTCTACGCGGACGCGCAGACCCGTACCGAGAAGCTCGCCCAGGGCGGTCAGCGGTGGGTCGACCCCCGCGAGGAGGGCCTGGTCCCCGACACCTACATCGCGATGGGCCAGACCGCCGAGAACGTCGCCCAGGTCACCGGCATCACCCGCGAGGAGCAGGACCGCTGGGCGGTGCGCTCGCAGAACCGCGCCGAGGAGGCCATCAAGAGCGGCTTCTTCGCACGCGAGATCACCCCGGTCACCCTCCCCGACGGCACTGTCGTCAGCACCGACGACGGTCCCCGTGCGGGCACCACCTACGAGGCCGTGTCCCAGCTCAAGCCGGTGTTCCGCCCGGACGGCACCGTGACCGCTGGCAACGCGTGCCCGCTCAACGACGGCGCCGCCGCCCTGGTCATCATGTCCGACACCAAGGCCAAGGAACTCGGGCTGACTCCGCTCGCCCGGATCGTGTCCACCGGGGTGTCCGGTCTGTCGCCGGAGATCATGGGCCTCGGCCCGATCGAGGCGTCCAAGCGTGCCCTCGCGATCGCGGGGCTGGGCATCTCCGACATCGACCTCGTCGAGATCAACGAGGCGTTCGCGGTGCAGGTGATCGGGTCGGCGCGGGAGCTGAACATCGACGAGGACAAGCTGAACGTCTCCGGCGGCGCGATCGCCCTCGGTCACCCGTTCGGCATGACCGGTGCCCGCATCACCGCCACCCTGCTCAACAACCTCACCACCCACGACAAGCAGTTCGGCCTCGAAACCATGTGCGTCGGAGGCGGTCAGGGCATGGCGATGGTCCTCGAGCGGCTGTAGGCGGCTCCGCCGCCCGTGCGTGGTTGAGGAGTCTCTGGACTCGCTAACCGCGCACGAGCGCGAAGCGCCTAGGCCAGGCCCGACAGCGGCGGCGGGGTGTTCTCGTCGCGCCAGGCTATGGCCTCCTTCAGCGTGGTGAGGTCGTAGTCGGGACCGCCCACACCCACCGTGAAGAGAGTGACGCCGGCGTCGACCTGGGCCGCCGCGTCGTCGCCGCCCGGCCACGACGTCGAGTGCTGGATGCTGTCGGGGCTGCGTCCGGCGCTGCGCGCGTGGTCGGCGAGGATCCCCGACTTACGTCGGTAGGTGTCCATGTCGCTGAAGCTGTGCCAGATGTCGCCGTATTTGCCGACCAGCGGCAACGTCTTCTTCTCGCCGCCGCCGCCGATGAGGATCGGAATGTGCCGGGTGGGTGCGGGTTCCAGCTTCTCGAAGCGGGCGGTGATCCGCGGGAGGTACTCGCCGAGCAGGTTGATGCGCGACCCGGCGGTTCCGAATTCGTAGCCGTACTCGTCGTAGTCGCGCTCGAACCAGCCGGCGCCGATGCCCAGGATCAGGCGTCCGCCGCTGATGTGGTCGACGGTGCGGGCCATGTCCGCGAGGAGGTCCGGGTTGCGATAGCCGGCGCATGTGACGAGTGCGCCGATCTCGACCCGTTCCGTCTGTTCGGCGAACGCCCCGAGCATCGTCCAGCATTCGAAGTGGGCGCCGGCGGGGTCGCCGTACAGCGGGTAGAAGTGATCCCAGTTGAAGACGATGTCGACGCCGGCGTCCTCGGCCCGCAGCACCGCGTCGCGGATCATCCCGTAGTCGGGCGCGTGTTGCGGCTGAAGTTGGACGCCGATGCGAACTGGACGAGTCATTCTGGCTCCTCGGAGTAGACGGTGGGCCTTCTCGATCCATATTGCTCGCGCGACGGCCGGACGCACAACGAACTGCCGTGGAAGACTGGGCGTGTGAAGGTCACCCAGCGGCCCGACCCGCCCACCGGCCTACGGCGGGCGTTCTTCCGCGCACCGATCTACCTCTACCGCTGCCACCTCGGGTTCCTGCTCGGCGGCCGGTTTCTGCTCCTCGGACACGTCGGACGCAAGACCGGCGCGCGTCGGCAGGTCGTGCTCGAGGTGGTCAACCACGACGCCGTCGGCGACGGGTACGTGCTGGCCGCCGGGTTCGGTCCCAAGTCCGATTGGTACCGCAACCTGCGGGCGCAACCGAACGCGACGGTCCAGGTGGGCCGTCGGCGACTGTCCGTGACAGCGGAATTCCTCGATGCCGAGACCGGCGCGGACTTCATGGCGCACTACGCGGCGGAGCATCCGAAACTCGGAATGCGGATCGCCCGGGGCATGGGCTTCGACGTCGACGGCAGCGCGTCCGACTTCCGGGCGGCCGGCCGCGAGATCCGTTTCGTCAGGCTGCGCCCCCGCGACTGACGGTCCTCAGTTAAGCCGCACCCCGCCGGCGAGGAGCATGGTCCGCAGGACGAACGCCGCCTCGGGGCCGATGATCTCCCCGACCAGGGTGAGGTAGCGGTCCACGTATTCCGGTCCGTGCGGCGCGACTGTCGGGTATTCGGGATCGGACGGGTCGAGGTGATGGGCGATCTCGTGCAGCACCACCAGTTCGCGGAACGCCCAGGCGTTGCCGTTCCGGTGCTCGGGTACCGCGATTGTCGCGCAATCGCTTTCGTAGTGCGCGGCCTTGTTGCCCGACCTCGCCCGGACGTGGATCGGGGTGGCCGCCCGCGTCCACGTGGACCGCACCCAGTTCAGGGCGAGGACGCGGTCGACGTAGTCCTGCACCGAATCGATGGACGCGAACCTGCGTTCCATCGGCAAAGTCACCTGCGAACCCAGGACGTCGACGACCCGCAGGCCGCGTTCGTCGGCGCGGTCGAACATGGTGCGCACCAATGCTTCCGCGTCGTACACGGCGGTGCGCTGAGTGTCGCGGGGCCGCTTCACGACGGGATCTGTCGGCGTGCGACAGACAGTTCGGGGGAGTTGTTCAACCGGGCGGTCCGGGCGGCGCGATCCCCCGCTCGCTGTGCGCTCGACGAATGTCCGGCGGACGCCCGGCCGCCCCGCCACGTGCCGCGGGCCTGGGAGTTCTCCGAGTAATAGTCCTTCAGCTCGAGCTGCTTGTCGCGCAGGACCAGCGCCGTCTCCGCCGACGACTCCGGCACCGACACCGCCTGCTCCTCGGCCTCCTTCTTGGCGTCGGCGAGGCGCTGCCCGATCCGTGCGGCGTAGGCGAGCTGGAAGTTCAACCGGGCGGTGACCCCGGCGACCGGGCGGCGCACCCGGGTCGCGACCCGGCGGCGTCCGCGCGTCTCGACCTGCGTCCGGACCGTCGTCTCGTCGCGGTACTCACCGGACTTGATGTAGGCGTCCGACGCCCGGACCATCTGGATCAGCAGGCTCGCGTACAGGGCCTCGCAGACGTCGATGTCGCCGGCGAACCCGTACGCGTAGATGACGGCCGACGTCTGCGCGATGTCGCACTGCACGTCGTTGGCGGCGGCGATCGCCAGGAACAGTTGCGCGTACGTCCGCAGACCCTTCTTGCCGGGTTCGCCGATCGTGATCAGCCGCTGCGTGGGCGTCGCCTGCTTCTCCCGGCCGGCCGCGTGCGCGCGCGCCACCGCGAGGTCGATCGAGGAGGCGGTGGCGAGCCGCTGGGCCGCCGCCATGAAGGCCTCGCCCTCGTGCGGGTTGTCGGTGGATTCCGCCTGCCGGAGGAGCCCACCGATGCGGGTCAGCATCTTGTCGGAACTCACCAGGGCAGGCTATCGCCCTGTGCGTGCTTAGCGAGTCCAGGCACTCGTCAACCACGCACGGGCGCGAAGCGCCTACAGCCGCTCGAGGTCGTCGAGGATCAGGTTTGCGCCGGTAAGCCCGATGCCGGTGATCCACACCCGGTAGTCGGTCTGGCGGACGCCGTCGCGTCGGGACGGTCCCATCTGCCCGACGAGGACGGGGTCGATGCCCAGGTCACCGGGTCCGGCGGTGTTGGCGACGAACGCGATGTCGGAGTCGATCTGGGCGACGTTCTCGAGCGAGATCTCGGACATGTCGTTCTTCGCGTCCCACGGCTGCCCGGTGATGATGTAGCCGGCGGCGGTCAGCACCGAACCCGAGAACGTGCCGGGACCGTGGAGGCGCAGTCCGTCGTCCATCACACGGATGACGTGTGCGGTGCGGCCGCGGGTGGTCTCGCTGAGCGCGGCGGCGCGGGCGTGGAATTCCGACAGTTTCTGCTCGGCGGCCTGCGTTTCGCCCATGGCCTCGGCGAACAGCCGCAGCGTCCCCTGCCAGTCGACGGCGGGCGACACGGAGAAGACGGTGGGCGCGATTGCCGACAGTGCGTTGTACAGGTCGCCGTGCCGCTGCTTGCTGCTGAGGATGAGGTCGGGTTGCAGCGCGGCGATGGCCTCGAGGTTCGGTTCGGCGATCGACCCGACGACGGTGGTGCTGTCCAGTCCGCCGCCGAGGTAGGCGGGCAGCGCGTCGGCGGAACCGGCCTGAGCCGCGCCGACCGGGGTCTTTCCGAGGGTGACGACGGTGTCGATGGGCAGGCTGTCGAGGGCGACGATGCGGCTGGGCCGGTTGCTCACCGTCGTCGTCCCCATGGCGTGGGTGACCGTCCGCTGCCCGCCGCTGTCGCCGGCCGACGCCGCCTCGGGTCCCGCGCACGCAGCGGTGAACGTGGCCAGCGCTGCTGCGCCCAGCCCGGCGCCGAACTGTCGTCGCGTGAGGGCGTCGACGATCTCCTGCCATTGGACGTCGGTGACATTCGGGGAGCACGTGGTTGAACGCATCCTGGACCTCGATCTCGAAGGGGGAAGAAGATAGGTGAACCTAACCTTATACAGTTCGGGTGTGAGTGTGCTGACGACGACGCCGCCCGAGGGGTGGACGCCACCGGCCTGCGCGGCGCTCTCCCAGTCACTGCAGGAGCCGTTGTGCGGCACCGCACCCCGGGTGCGCGGATGGCTGCTGATCGAGCAACCCGGACCGTGGGGACGCGACCGACTGCGGCAGAGCCGTCTCGACCCGGTCCTCGGTGACGCGCTCGCCGCCCGGTGCGCCGACGCCGGAGTGCGTCCGGTGCTGATCCGCACCCGGCAGCGCCGTGACCTCGCGGCCGGACGGCACGTCTATCTCACCCGGCCGGGCCGCGATGACGGCTGGGCCGAGCGACTGCTGGTGCGCGAGGACCGGGAACTGCTCGACCTGGACCTCACCGTCGACGCGCCACCCGGGCTCGGTGAGCGTCTCGACGCCACCGAATCACTGTTCCTGGTCTGCACCCACGGCAAGAAGGACGCCTGCTGCGCGTCGTTCGGACGCCCCGTGGTCACCGGCCTCGGCCATCGCGGTGGCCGGGTCTGGGAGTCGACGCACGTTGGCGGCGACCGGTTCGCCGCGACCATGGTGTGCCTGCCGTCCGGCATCTATTACGGGAGGGTCACGGCGGAGGCGGCGGAACGCATTGTCGCCGAGCACGATCGCGGACGGGTCGTGCTCGAGCACTACCGCGGCCGGTGCACCGACGACCCGGTGCTGCAGTTCGCCGAGCACACTGTCCGGACGGAGCGGGCGCTGCCCGGACTCGACGACGTGATCCCGCTGTCGGCGGTCCCACGGCCGGACGGTGACACGGACGTCCTGGTCAGGCACGCCGGCGGCATCGACCGGGTACATGTCCGCACGACCCGCGCCGAACCCCGGCTGACCGCCTGCAGCGCCGGTGTCGTGGACAGCCCGGACCGGTTCGAGAAGGCTCCGCCCGTGCGCGCTTGACGAGTCCAGAGACTCCTTTCCCACGCACGGGGCGCGAAGCGCCCTGTGTTCACACGGCATTCACGACCCCGTTTCATTAGGGCGTTCATCCCCAGCTGTGGAGAAACCTGTACATGAATCCGACCAACATGATTCGGACCGAGGGGAATTCGTACCGGACCACCCACAGGTGAGTGAGAAAGTGTGTCAACAGGTACATTTTCACGCACCTGAGCGCGGCGCCGGGTAGAAGGGACTTCGACGTTCATGGCCACAGTGACCTATGACGGTGCCACCTGCCTGTTCCCCGGCTCGGACAAGCCGGCCGTCGACACGCTCGACCTGAAGATCGAGGACGGCGAGTTCCTGGTCCTCGTCGGACCGTCCGGCTGCGGCAAGTCGACGTCGCTGCGGATGCTGGCCGGGCTCGAGGACGTCCACAGCGGGCGGATCCTCATCGGTGACCGCGACGTCACCACGCAGGAACCCAAGGAACGCGACATCGCGATGGTGTTCCAGAACTATGCGCTGTACCCGCACATGTCGGTGGCCGAGAACATGGGTTTCGCGCTGAAGCTCGCCGGCGCCGCGAAGGACGACATCCGCACGCGCGTCGAGGAGACCGCGAAGCTCCTCGACCTCGAGCCGTACCTGGACCGCAAGCCGAAGGCGCTGTCCGGCGGTCAGCGGCAGCGCGTCGCGATGGGACGCGCCATCGTCCGGCAGCCGCAGGTGTTCCTGATGGACGAGCCGCTGTCCAACCTCGACGCCAAGCTCCGTGTGCAGACGCGGACCCAGATCGCGCAGCTGCAGCGGCGCCTCGAGACGACGATGGTCTACGTGACTCACGACCAGGTCGAGGCCATGACCATGGGCGACCGGGTGGCCGTGCTGAAGGACGGGGTGCTGCAGCAGTGCGCGTCGCCGCGCGACCTCTACAACCGGCCCGCGAACGTGTTCGTCGCCGGTTTCATGGGTTCGCCGTCGATGAACCTCTTCACGCTGCCGATCACCCCCGACGGGGTGTTGCTCGGCGACGCGACCATCCCGCTGCCCCGGCAGCTGCGTTCCGACTCCGACGAGCGTCAGGTGGTCGTCGGGATCCGCCCGGAACACCTGGAACTGTCGACCACCGGCATCCCGATGGAGGTGGCGGTGGTGGAGGAACTCGGATCCGACGCCTACATCTACGGCCGCAGCACCGTCAACGGTGAGACGCAGCAGTTGGTGGCCCGCGCCGACTGGCGGAACCCGCCCCGCAAGGGTGACCTGGTGAAACTGCACGTCGACCCGTCGCAGGTGCACCTGTTCTCGGCATCCGAGGGGTACCGGCTCAGCTGATCGCAGGCGCCTCCTGACCGATTCAGGTCGGGGGTAATGCCGGACTTCGACGGTGTTCCATGCCACAGTATGTTCCGACGCCGCAGCGGTGCCGCGAAATCTCGTCGCACCGTGGCGGGGTTCATCCACCTTTACCCACGGGGAGACTCCATGGTTCAGATTTCGAGAGCGGTCCGGCGCGCCGCGGTGTTTGCCACCGCCGCGTCGCTGGTCACGCTCACCGCTTGCTCGAGTGACAGCGGCAGCGATTCCACGTCGGAGAACCTCGACGGCCGCGGACCCATCACGTACGTCGAGGGCAAGGACACCACCGAGACCGGTGTCGTCCGCCAGATCATCGACGCGTGGAACGCCGAGCACCCGGACGAGCAGGTGACGTTCAAGGAGCAGTCGAACGACGCCGATCAGGCGCACGACGACCTGGTCCAGCACCTGCAGGCCAAGCAGTCCGACTACGACGTCGTCGCACTCGACGTCCCCTGGACCGCGGAGTTCGCGGCCAAGGGCTGGCTGCAGCCGCTGACCGGTGAGTTCGCGGTGGACAACACCGGAATCCTCCCCGCCACGGTCGACAGCGCCACCTACAACGGCACCCAGTACGCGGCGCCGAAGAACACCAACGGCGGCCTGCTGTACTACCGCAGCGACCTGCTGCCCGCCGCACCGAAGACGTGGGCCGAACTGTCCGCCGCATGTGAGGTCGCGAAGACCAACAACATCGACTGCTACGCCGGTCAGTTCGCGCCGTACGAGGGCCTGACGGTGAATGCCGCCGAGGTCATCAACGCCTACGGCGGCTCGTTCGTCGGCGAAGACGGCAAGACCCCCACGGTCGACAGCCCCGAGGCCCGCGCCGGCCTGCAGGTTCTGGTCGACAACTTCAAGAACGGTGACATCCCGGCCCAGGACACCACGTTCAAGGAGCCCGAGAGCCAGAAGGCGTTCGAGGACGGCAAGGCGCTGTTCCTGCGCAACTGGCCGTACGTGTACGGCACCGCCGACAAGGATTCGTCCGCGGTGAAGGGCAAGTACGCGGTCGCCCCGCTGCCCGGCAAGGACGGCATCGGCGCCTCGACGCTCGGCGGCTACAACGCGGCCATCAGCGCGTACTCCGAGAACAAGGCGACGGCCCGCGACTTCCTCACCTTCCTGCAGGGTGAGCAGGCGCAGCGGATCATCGCCATGGGCTCGCTGCCGCCGGTCCGCGCCGCACTGTACGACGACCCGGAGATCATCGCGGCCTTCCCGTTCATGCCGACGCTGAAGGTGTCGATCGAGAACGCCGTCCCCCGCCCGGTCACGCCGTTCTACCCGGCGGTGTCGAAGGCCGTGCAGGACAACGCCTACGCTGCCATCAAGGGTGAGAAGTCGGTGGATCAGGCGATCACGGACATGCAGTCCGGTATCCAGTCCGCAGGTTCGTAGAACACAGGAGTGAACATGGCCGTTCCGACTGGGACCACCAGTGGAGCGCCGGCCCGTCCCGCGGCCGGGGGTTCCGACCCCGGCCGCGGTTCGCGTGAGAAGAGCGAGAACACGCGAAGCTCCGGGCTGAGCGGTCGTCGCGCGTGGATGTTGGTCGTACCGACCCTGGTCGTGCTGGCCGTCGTCATCGGCTACCCGGTGGTCCGGGCAGTGGTGATGTCGTTCCAGAAGGACGCGGGACTCGATCCGACGACCGGCATGTTCGTCGAGGGCGGCTGGGCCGGATTCACCAACTACACGCACTGGATTCTGCAGCAGTGCACGTCCCCGGGCGGGGTGGTGGTCGCGTGCCCGCCCGGCACGCTCGGCTCCCAGTTCTGGTCGGCCGTCGGGAACACCGCGTTCTTCACGGTCGTCACGGTGACTCTCGAGGTCGCGATCGGCCTGTGGATGGCGATCATCATGGGCAAGACGTTCAAGGGCCGCGCCCTGCTGCGCGCCGCGGTCCTGATCCCGTGGGCCATCCCGACCGCGGTCACCGCCAAACTCTGGTACTTCATCTTCGCCTACGACGGCATCGCCAACCGCCTCCTCGGCACCGAGATCCTGTGGACGTCGGACGCCTGGCCTGCCCGGTTCGCGGTGATCATCTCGGACGTCTGGAAGACCACCCCGTTCATGGCCCTGCTGATCCTCGCCGGCCTGCAGATGATCCCGCAGGACGTGTACGAGGCGGCGCGCGTCGACGGCGCCTCCGCCTGGCAGCGGTTCCGGCAGATCACGCTCCCGCTGGTGAAGCCGGCGCTGATGGTCGCGATCCTGTTCCGCACCATGGACGCCCTCCGCATGTACGACCTGCCCGCCATCCTGACCGGCGGCAACCCGGCCACCACGACGGTGTCGATCCTCGTCGTCGACCAGGTGCGGCAAGGGTTCAACAGCGCGTCCGCACTCTCGACCATCACGTTCCTCCTGATCTTCGCGGTGGCATTCGTGCTCGTGAAATTCCTCGGCGCCAACGCCGTCGAAACGCAGGAAGCCCAGCGAAAGGGGCCGAAGCCGTGACCCACCGCGCCCCGGAGCTCGAACTCCCGAGCAAACCCCCCGCCCGGAACCGTCCGACACGGCTCGCGTTCAAGAACTCCCGCATCTACATCGGTGTCGCGATCATCCTCGTCTGGGGGCTCGCGCCGTTCTACTGGATGATGGTGACGGCGTTCCGCGACCCGGACTACACGTTCGACACCACCCCGTGGCCCACACACGTCACGCTCGAGAACTTCCAGAACGCACTGTCGACGAGCAGCGGCAACAACTTCACCCGCGCCGTCGTCAACAGCATGATCATCGGCGGAATCACCACCGTCATCGCCCTCGCCGTCGGCATCTTCACCGCCTACGCGCTGGCCCGCATCGAGTTCCGGTTCAAGTACGTGGTGGTCGGCATCGTGCTCGGGGCGTCGATGTTCCCCGTCGTCGCCCTGGTCACCCCGCTGTTCCAGCTGTTCACGAACATCGGCTGGATCGGCACGTACCAGGCGATGATCATCCCGAACATCTCGTTCGTCCTGCCGCTCACCATCTACACGCTGACGTCGTTCTTCAAGGAACTTCCCTGGGAACTCGAGGAGGCGGCCCGCATCGACGGCGCCAGCCGCGGTCAGGCGTTCCGGCTGGTGATGCTGCCGCTCGCGGCGCCGGCCCTGTTCACCACGGCCATCCTCGCGTTCATCGCGACCGTCAACGAGTACCTGCTGGCCAGCCAGCTCTCCAGTGACGCCACCGAACCCGTCACGGTCGCGATCGCCCGGTTCTCCGGCAACGACCCGCACGTCGTGCCGTACGCAGCGATCATGGCGGCGGGCACGATCGTCACCATTCCGCTGGTGATCATGGTGCTGCTGTTCCAGCGTCGCATCGTGTCTGGCCTGACGGCCGGCGGCGTGAAGAGTTGACGGTCGAGCGGAGCGAGGGAATGTGACGGAGCGCGGGATGCATCCGGTGGCGAA
Source organism: Rhodococcus pseudokoreensis (assembly GCF_017068395.1). Lineage (NCBI taxonomy): Bacteria > Bacillati > Actinomycetota > Actinomycetes > Mycobacteriales > Nocardiaceae > Rhodococcus > Rhodococcus pseudokoreensis. The sequence goes on from NZ_CP070619.1 coordinate 4,656,550, forward strand.
GCAGCAGCGGCTCGAGGTTCTGATCGGGATCCTCGGGTTCTTCACGGTGATGGCGTTCGTCGCCGCGGTCGTCGAGGTGTTCCGCGGCGACCCCGGTGTCACTCCCGCGCTGGTGTTGGCCGGGTGCCTGGTGCTGTCGGGGCTGGCGATCACCGCCCGGAAGCGGGTGCGCTGAAACAGTCCGGTCGGTACGGATAGTTGCTGGGCGATAGCGCGCCGCACGCCACGTCCAGGGTCGTTCACATAACATACGTACGGGTGGGTGCGACGATCCTCCGTGACCGGATAACTGACCGGGAGTGTGTAAGTGAGTTCTGGCAACGACGCGACGGACAATCGTGCCTCCGATCCGGGAGACACACCGCCCGCAGACGACGGTTCGGCCGAGACGACCACCCCACCACCGGACGGGAAGAAGAAGCGCACCCGGTGGCGCACGGTCCGCCGGGTGAGCCTGGTCGTGATCGCGTTGCTGCTGGTCATCCCGCTCGTCGTCTTCCTCGTCAGTTACATTCGCGCCGAGGTCCCGCGGCCGTCGGACATGAAGACCAACCAGGTGGCGACCGTCTTCGCCGCCGACGGCACCACCGAGCTGACCAAGGTGATCCCGCCGGAGGGCAACCGCACCGAGATCGCGCTCGACGCCATCCCCCAGCACGTCCGCGACGCCGTCCTGTCGGCGGAGGACCGCAACTTCTACTCCAACCCCGGGTTCTCGGTCACCGGTTTCATGCGCGCCGCCCGCGACAACGTCCTCGGCAAGGAAAGCGCGGGCGGCGGGTCGACGATCACGCAGCAGTACGTCAAGAACGTGCTGGTCGGCGCGGATCGCAACGTGTACCGGAAGATGCGGGAACTCGTGATCTCCACCAAGATGGCCCGCGAGTGGTCCAAGGACGAGATTCTCGCCGCCTACCTGAACACCATCTACTTCGGTCGCGGCGCGTACGGCATCGAGGCGGCGTCGCGCGCGTACTTCGACAAGCCGGTCGGCGACCTCACCGTCGCCGAGGGCGCGGTGCTCGCCTCTGTGATTCAGAGCCCGTCCTACCTCGACCCCGAAGCGAACCTCGACCAGTTGCAGGCGCGGTGGAACTACGTCCTCGACGGCATGGTCTCGATGGGTGTGCTGAGCCAGCAGGACCGCAGTGCCGCGGAGTTCCCGGTCACGGCGCCGTCCAACCGGCCCACCGACGCCAACTCCGCGCCCGGCCCCGACGGCCTGATCCGCAACCAGGTGCTGCGCGAGTTGTCGGATGCGGGGATCTCCGAGCAGACCCTCAACACCGAGGGCCTGCAGATCACCACGACGATCGATCCGAGGGCGCAGCAGTCCGCGATCGACGCCGTCCACGACAACCTCGAGGGTGAGGATCCGGCGCTGCGGACCGCGGTCGTGTCCATCGACCCGCACACCGGCGGGGTGCGCGCGTACTACGGAGGCGAGGACGGCGCCGGCTTCGACTACGCGCAGGCGCCGCTGCAGACGGGGTCGTCGTTCAAGGTCTTCGGACTGGCCGCCGCACTGGATCAGGGCATCCCGCTCTCGGCCCGGTTCAGCAGTGCCCCGCTGACCGTCGGCAGTGTGCAGATCGGCAACGTCGAGGGTGAGTCCTGCGGAACGTGCACCATCGCGGAGGCGACGAAGCGGTCGCTGAACACGAGTTTCTACCGGTTGATGATGTCGATGGACAACGGCCCGCAGGCCATCGCCGACGCCGCCCACAAGGCGGGGATCCCGGATTTCATCCCCGGGGTGCAGGGCAAGACGCTCAGCGAGAACGGCGGCGAACCGGAGGGCGGCATCGTCCTCGGCCAGTACCTGACGCGGCCGATCGACATGGCGTCGGCGTATGCGACGCTCGCCGCGTCCGGGGTCTATCACCAGCCGTACTTCGTGCAGCGCGTCGTGACCGCCGACGGTGTCGTACTCCTCGACCGGGCACCCAGCCCCGGTGAGCAGCGACTCGACCCGGCCGTCGCCGACAACATCAGCCAGGCCCTGATGCCGATCGCCTCCTACTCGCGGGGGCACGCGCTGGCGGGGGGGCGCCCGTCGGCGGCGAAGACCGGTACCGCGCAGCTCGGTGACACCGGTGAGAACAAGGACGCCTGGATGGTCGGCTATACACCGTCGCTGTCGACGGCGGTGTGGATCGGTAAGGCCGACGCCACCGCCATCAACAACACCTGGGGCGGGCTGATCTACGGTTCGGGTCTGCCGTCCGACATCTGGAAGGACACGATGGACGGCGCGCTCGACGACACCGACTGGGAAGACTTCCCGTGGCCCGACCCGATCGGCGGGCAGGCCGGTGTGCCGACGTGGAGCGGTCAAACCGGGGGCGACGGAACGACTCCCGGCACCAGCGGGGTCGTCCCACCACCCGGCGCGCCCACACCCGCACCCGTCGAGGTTCCGCCCCCGGCGGCCGTCCCGGTGCCGCCCGTCCCGCCGGTGCCCGCACCCGTCCCGGCGCCGACCCAGATCGAAATCCTGCCGGGCGTCATCATCCCGCTGCCGGGTTAGCCGAGGTTCTGGAACCCGCCGCGCGGCGGAGTCCGGTGCGGCAGCACCACAACTCGCAGAGCGGCGCGCAGGCTCTCCTTCGTCTTCGCCCACGCCCGCGACTCGTCCTCGCACATGTCGGCCTCTTCTGCGTCCTCCTCGCGGGCGAGTTCGGCGTTGTGACGCCACTCGATCTCCTGCTCGGAGCAGAGGCGGAGGAATTCGAGGATGGTGTCGCGATCGCGTCCGCAGATTTCCGCGACGTCGTCGGGGTCGAGGCCGCTCTCGGAGTCGAGGTGGATCAGGGTCACGAGGGCGGCGGGGAACTCGTCCGCGCATTCGTGGTCGGCGGACGAGGACGTGGCCTCGGGTGTGGAATTGAGTTTGCCGCCAAGCCTTTCGGCGAACGCGTCGTCGATGGTGTCGACGAATTGCTCGAACATCCGGAACACCGACACCAGATGATCGGCGACGAACGGTGATCCGTCGACACGCATGACGGCGACCACGTTGTCGACGATGAGCAGGAATTTGATGTCGGGCCACTGCCGGTTGAGGTCGGCGAGCGCCTCCGCCGTGCGCGTGCGATCGCTGATCGTGTGGACCACCCGGGCGAACACCTCCACGCGGGCGTCCTCCTCGATGACCCGCACATATGTGGGGAGGTCGCCGACCCACACGAGGATGTCGCCGTCCGCGTCCTTGCCCGGTTCCTGCTCGAGCATGGCCTCGACCGCGGCGTCGACACCGTCGCGCAACCCGGTGCCGTCGCGCAGCTGGGCGGGGACGTCGGCGGTACCGAACTCGGCGGTCTCGTCCCGGCCGCCGGTGATCGCCTTCAGGAACGAGGGGTGCAGAAGGTCCCAGATCTCCCGGAACACGGTCACCGTCATCGACGCCAGCAGGTGGGCGTCCTCCCGGTCGGCGTCGAGGTAGTACGACGCGGAACCGTTGCCCTCGCCGACGTGCTCACACAGGTCGGGGCGGTTCCAGCCGAGCTCGATCAGCCGCTCGTGCTCGTCCGCGGTGAGCGCCCGCGCCGGGTGCAGGAAGCGGTTGGACGGCACCTCGCACCGCACCTTGTCGCCGGCCCAGGCGAAGAACCGCACACACGCGGCGGTCTCGACGAGACCCTCGTCGACGCTGTCGTACTGCGACTGCAGCACCAGTTCGTCGTCGTCCTCCATCGCGTGCACGTAGCCGGTCAGACGGTCCTGGAGCTCGGTCCAGGCGTCGTCGATCTCGCGATCGAAAGTGTTGTCGGACATCACGCCTCCCTCGATGAATCCTGGGTGTCACCGTAGAGGGAGGGTCTGACAAGAAGTCGAACACAAAGGCGAATGCACCTTTCGTCGCCGTGAAGACGACGAAAGGTGCATTCGCCCGGGAGCTGAGCGACCTATGTGCTCAGTACTGCTGTGTGGATTACTCCGCGCCGATGATGAACGCCTCGAGCTCGGTGCGAGCCTTGTCGTCCGCCATCTGGACCGGCGGGGACTTCATCAGGTACGCGGACGCCGGGTAGACGGGTCCGCCGATGCCGCGGTCCTTGGCGATCTTGGCTGCGCGGACGGCGTCGATGATGATGCCTGCCGAGTTCGGGGAGTCCCAGACCTCGAGCTTGTACTCCAGGTTCAGCGGAACGTCACCGAACGCGCGGCCCTCGAGGCGGACGTACGCCCACTTGCGGTCGTCGAGCCAGCCGACGTGATCCGACGGGCCGATGTGCACGTTGCCCGGACCGAGGTCGCGGGTCAGGTTCGACGTCACGGCCTGCGTCTTGGAGATCTTCTTCGACTCCAGACGGTCACGCTCGAGCATGTTCTTGAAGTCCATGTTGCCGCCGACGTTCAGCTGCATGGTGCGGTCGAGCTGCACGCCGCGGTCCTCGAACAGCTTCGCCATCACGCGGTGGGTGATGGTGGCGCCGACCTGCGACTTGATGTCGTCACCGACGATCGGGACGCCGGCGTCCTTGAACTTCGCGGCCCACTCGGGGTCGGAGGCGATGAACACAGGCAGGGCGTTGACGAACGCGACATTCGCGTCGATGGCGCACTGGGCGTAGAACTTGTCGGCGTCCTCGGAACCTACGGGCAGGTACGAGACCAGCACGTCGACCTTCGCGTCCTTCAGAGCCTTGACGACGTCGACGGGCTCGGCCTCGGAGATCTCGATGGTCTCGGCGTAGTACTTGCCGATGCCGTCGAGGGTGGGGCCGCGCAGCACCGGGACGTCGGCCGGCGGGACGTCGGCGATCTTGATGGTGTTGTTCTCGCTGGCGAAGATGGCCTCGGACAGGTCGAATCCGACCTTCTTGGCGTCGACGTCGAACGCGGCGACGAACTGCACGTCGCGCACGTGGTACTTGCCGAACTTGACGTGCATGAGGCCGGGAACGGTCGCCGTCTCGTCGGCGTCCTTGTAGTACTGCACGCCCTGAACCAAGGACGAGGCACAGTTCCCCACGCCCACAATGGCTACGCGCACCGCGGTGCTGTTCTCACCCATGGTCGGGTTCTCCTTCTTTCTTAGGTGTTGCTGTCGATTGCTCGGCGGCGATCAGCTCGTTGAGCCAGCGCACTTCGCGCTCACTGGATTCGAGGCCGAGCTGGTGGAGCTGCTTGGTGTAGCGATCCAGCGTGCCGCTCGCTCTGCCGATCGCGTCTCGAAGCCCCTCCCGGCGCTCCTCGACCTGGCGTCGCCTGCCTTCGAGGATCCGCATCCGCGCCTCGGCGGGGGTGCGGCTGAAGAAGGCGAGATGAACGCCGAATCCATCGTCGGTGTAGTTCTGCGGACCCGTGTCGGCGACCAGTTCCTTGAACCGCTCCTTGCCGATCGGCGTGAGCTGGTAGACGCGGCGGGCGCGACGCTTGACGGTCCCCGGAGGACCTGCGTCCTCGGCGATCAATCCGTCGGCCTGCATGCGTCGGAGCGTCGGGTAGAGGGAACCGTAGGAGAAGGCGCGGAATGCACCCAGGAGTCCCGTCAACCGCTTGCGTAGCTCGTATCCGTGCATGGGTGACTCGTGGAGCAGCCCGAGAATTGCCAATTCGAGCATGTCCACCCCCTGAGTCGCCCGACCTAACCGTGTGATGCGATTCAAAACTATATCGCACCGATATATAGGACGATACGCCCGCTCGATACATGGGACAAGCCGTCACAGGTTGTTGACACTGGTCCGGGCGCGTGGAAGCGCCGACGATGCCTCAGGGTTGCGGGACAGCCGCCCGGACGCTCAGTCCTCGAACGGGTAGATGTCGAACGGCTCGCCGTCGAATCCGACGACCATGTGCCCGCTGTCGCCGTCGGCGTTCTTCACGTGGATGGAGATGGTCGGCGGTCCGTCGTCCGAGCCGGGTTCGTAGCCGAAGGACACGATCTCCACCGCACCGTCGGGGACACGCAGCGTTTCGGGTGCCCCGGCGAGCAGTCCGGCGATCGCGACCTGGTCGACGGTGCCGAGGTCGAAGGACCTCTCGTCGGCGGCGCGGCTGGTGGAACTGCCCCAGTCGTCGAACTCGCCGTCGTAGAGGTAGGAATCGGACTGCCTCGCGTTTCCGGAGGCCGGCCGGTCGACGACGGCGTGTTCCGGGTAGAGGCCGAGGTCGTCGGCGACGGTGTCGCCGTACTCGGCGCGGTACTCGTCGAGGAAGAAGTGCAGGCCGGCACCGGTGGTCAGGTTCGGCACCGATTTCGACGGGCCGAGGTCGCTGTTCGCGACAGCTCCGGCGATGCCGCCGACGGCGGCCGCGGCGACGACGAGGATCGCGGCGTACACCCAGCGCCGGGGCGATCGGCGGCGGCGCGGCGACACGACGGGACTGGCCGCGAGCCTACTGGGGATCTGGAGGTCCCCGATCAGGCGTTCGAGTTCGTCGAACGTCTTCGCCCGCATCGCCGTGGAGGTGCGGGAGGCGTGTTCCGAGGCGGACAGCTGGCCGTCGGCGAGGGCGGCGTCGAGCAGCCCGCACGCGTCGGCGCGGTCGGAGTCGCGGGCGCGGATACCGGCGAGGGTGGTCCTGGGCATTTGCGTCCTATCGACCGAAAGGGCGGACACTCAGAGGTTCACCGGACGGGGTGAGCTCCATGTATCCGCTCTCGCTGAACTCGTTGGTCACGTAGATCGACACGGTGGGGCCGGCGCTGTCGGTCTGGAACGAGATGTGACTGACTTTTCCGTCGGGAACGTTCAGGCTCACCGGGGCGCCCGCGACCGTTCGGCCGATCCTGTCGAGGTTCAGCGTCGACAGGTCGAACACGGGGGTGTCGACCTTCCGGGTGGTCGGGGTGCCGGACGGCGTGAACCCGCCGCGGTAGCCGTAGCTCACCATCCGGTTCGGTTCGAGTGGGAGCGCGCGTTCGAGGCTGGCGTGGCCGCCCTCGTAGAGGGTGAGGTCGTCGACGATCAGGTCGCCGAACTTGGCGCGGTAGCGGTCGAGGAACACCTTCATGCCCTCGGGGGACACGGGGTTCGGGGTCGCGACGACCAGTGGTTCGACGGCATCGAAATCGATCTGCTGCGCGACGGGCGTCACGGTGGCCTCCGCGTCGTCGCCGGCGGCGAGGGTGAAGGCGCCGACCGCCGCCACCACCGCGACCGCGGCGACGGCGAGCGGGAACCAGGGCCTGGCGGTGTCGCGCGGGGGCCGTGCGTCCGGCGGTGCGTCGGCGGGCCGCTGCAGGTCACCGACCAGAACGTCCAGGTCGGCGAGGGTGCGGGCCTCCGAGGCGAGGTCGGACATCGCACGGTGCTCGGACTTGTTGATCTGGCCGTCGCCGAACGCGGCATCGAGCAGTGCGGACGTATTGGCTCGATCGACGTCTCGCGCCCGCGTGTTCGCGGGGTATCGGCTGGCCACCCGAGGATCTTAGCTAGTTCGCGGGGTTGACCTGCCACACGTCGCCGCCGAGGGTCGCCCGCAGGTAGCCGCCGCCGGTCCGGGCCTTGTCGTAGACGTACATGTTGATGGCGGGTCCCTTGCCGCCGTCGGCGAGGAGGACGTGCCCGATGCTGCCGTCCGGGACGCCGACCAGCCGGGGTGCGTCGGCGATGAGCGCGACGAGTTTGGGGACGTCGACCTGGGCGAGGTCGACCTCGCCGGTTCCGGGGAGGCGCTGCGTGCGGGTGTCCGACGTCTTGAATCCGCCGCGGAAGTCGTACCGGTCGACCTTGTCGGGGGCGTCCGGCGCTGTTCGCGACAGGATCGCGTACTGGTCGTACAACCCCAGTTCGTGGACGGTGAGGTCGCCGAACTTCTGCCGGTACTGCTCGAAGAGGGCGTAGATCCCGTCCTGGGTGAGGGGCTGCGCCGCGCCGACGATGATCGGCTCGACCGCGGGCACCACGACCTCCGGCTGGGCCGGCGGCTTCTCGACCTGCGCCGGGACCGGTGTGACGACGGGGTCCGGGCCGTCCTGCTCGGTGAGCGTGAGACCGATCGCGCCGACCGCGATCACCGCCCCGCACGCGACCACGATCCGCAGCGCCAGGCGGGGTGATCCCGGAGTCCGGACGGGTGCCTGTTCCGTGACCGCCGAGGGCAGCTGCAGGTCGCTGATCAGCAGGTTCAGCTCGGCCAGGGTCTTCGCTGACATGGCCTGGGCGGACCGGTCGTGGTACTCGCCGGCGCCGAGCTGGCCGTCGGCGTACGCGGCGTCGAGTTGGCTGCATGCGTTGACCCGGTCGAGGTCACGTGCGCGAGTCTGCGAGGACGGTCCTGAGGCCACACCGGCATCGTAGTGCGGCAACCGTGTTTGACCAGCGTCACTCGACCGACCCCTTCTCTCCGAACGCGACGCACGTACTCTGGTCTCCGTGCGGATACAGCGGCAGGTGGTGGACTATGCGCTTCAGCGCCGGTCTCTCCTGGCCGAGGTCTACTCGGGCAGGACGGGTGTCAAGGAGGTCTGTGACGCCAGCCCCTACCTGCTTCGTGCCGCAAAGTTCCACGGCAAGGGCAGTGACGTGGTGTGCCCGATCTGCCGTAAGGAGCAGTTGACTCTCGTTTCCTGGGTCTTCGGCGACAAGTTGGGCCCGGTGTCGGGTTCGGCTCGTACGGCCGAGGAGTTGGTGCGTCTTGCGTCCACTCAGGAGGAGTTCTCGGTTCACGTGGTCGAGGTGTGCCGGACATGCAGCTGGAACCATTTGGTTCAGTCCTATGTTCTCGGTACCGTGCCCGCACCGAAACGGCCCAGGCGGTCGTCGCCACGGCCTCGGCCTCCGAGCCGTCGCACCGCGAGCGAGTAGACACGCCCGAACACGGACGCGGGCCGAAGAATGCCCACAGACGTAACGCAGGACTGAAGCCGGTCCACAACCACTGGAGATTTGTACGTGAGTTCCCCCCGCAGCAACGCCCCGGGTGATCGACCGAACGGACCGAGACGACCGAGTGGCCCCCCGCCACAGGGGCGCCCCGGAGGTCCACCACCCCGCGGCGGACAGCCTGCGGGTGGTCCCCCGCCGCGAAGGATGCCGCCTCCGCCCCCGCAGGGTGGTGGCCGTCCCCCCGGCCCGCCGCCGCGTCGTCCCGGTCCGCCGCCGCAGGGTGGTGGCCGGCCGCCCGGTCCCCCGCCGCGCCGTCCCGGTCCCCCGCCCGGACGTCCCGCGGGTGCGCCCCCGGTGGCGCGCAACCAGTCGGGCCCCGGTGGGCGCCCGCCGGGACCGCCGCCGTCGAACGGTCGCAAGACCGGTGGCGGCCGCGGTGGCGAACCGCCGAAGGGTGGAAAGAAGACGGCTGTGAAGAAGTCGCGGTGGAAGATCGTGCGCCGGACGGCGTACGCGTGTGTCGCGCTGGGTCTGATCATTCCGATCCTGCTGTTCATGGCGGCCTACGTCGTCCAGGACGTTCCGCGTCCCGGCGACCTCAAGACCAACCAGGTGGCCACGATCTACGCGTCCGACGGCACGTCGGTGCTGAGCAAGGTGGTGCCGCCGGAGGGCAACCGCACGGAGGTGACGCTCGACCAGATCCCGAAGCACACCCGTGACGCGGTGCTCGCGGCCGAGGACCGGGACTTCTACTCGAACCCCGGCTTCTCCATCGGTGGTTTCGCGCGTGCCGCCCGCGACAACGTCCTGGGCAAGGACAGCGCCGGTGGTGGCTCGACCATCACGCAGCAGTACGTGAAGAAGACGATGGTCGGTTCCGAGCGTTCGCTGACGCGAAAGATGAAGGAACTCGTCATCTCGTCGAAGATGGCCCGTGAGTGGTCCAAGGACGACATCCTCGCGGCGTACCTGAACACCATCTACTTCGGGCGTGGTGCGTACGGCATCGCGGCCGCGTCGAAGGCGTACTTCAACAAGCCCGTCGACCAGTTGACGGTCGAGGAGAGCGCGGTGCTGGCGTCGTCGATCCAGCTGCCGTCGCTGCTCGACCCGGAGACCAACCCGGAGGGTGCGCAGGCGCGCTGGAACTACGTGCTCGACGGCATGGTGTCGGCGGGAACGCTGCAGCAGTCGGCCCGGTCGGTGATGCAGTACCCGCCGTACGTGCCGATCGCTCAGGTCGACAACGGCAACCAGGATTCCGGACCGGAGGGCCTGATCAAGAACCAGGTTCTGCGGGAGCTGGGTGAGGCCGGGATCAGCGAGCAGCTGCTCAACACCGAGGGCCTCGAGATCACCACCACCATCGACCCGGTCGCCCAGGCGGCGGCCGTGGATTCGGCCCGCTCCAACATGGAGGGTGAGCCGGAGAACCTGCGCACCGGTGTCGTGTCGGTCGACCCGAAGACCGGCGCCGTGCGCGCGTACTACGGCGGCGAGGACGGCGGCGGCTACGACTTCGCGAACGCCGGCCTGCAGACCGGTTCGTCGTTCAAGGTGTTCGGTCTCGCCGCGGCCCTCGACCAGGGCATCCCGCTGTCGCAGATGTACGACAGCTCGGAGCTGACCGTCAACGGCATCACCATCAGCAACGTCGAGGGCGAGGGCTGCGGCACCTGCACCATCGCCGAGGCGCTGAAGCGGTCGCTGAACACCAGCTTCTACCGTCAGGAACTCGCACTCGACGGCGGACCGCAGGCGATCGCCGACATGGCCCACAAGGCGGGCATCCCGGAGGAGATCCCCGGTGTCGGACCGTCGCTGACCGAGCCCGACGGCAGTGGTCCCAACAACGGCATCGTCCTCGGCCAGTACCAGTCGCGGGTCCTCGACATGGCGTCGTCGTACGCCACGCTGGCCGCGTCGGGCACGTACCACGCCCCGCACTTCGTGCAGAAGGTCGTGAGCGCGGACGGCACGGTGCTGCTCGACCGCGGCGGCGACACCGGTGAGGACCGCATCGACAAGGACGTCGCCGACAACGTGACGTCGGCGATGGAGCCGATCGCCGGGTACTCGCGTGGCCACAACCTGGCAGGCGGTCGCCCGTCGGCCGCGAAGACCGGTACCGCGCAGCTCGGCGACACCGGGAAGAACAAGGACGCCTGGATGGTCGGGTACACCCCGTCGCTGTCCACGGCGGTGTGGGTCGGCACCACCGACGGTCAGGCGCTGGAGAACAGCGGCGGCGCCATGATCTACGGCTCCGGTCTGCCGTCCGACATCTGGAAGGACACGATGGACGGCGCCCTCGACGGCACCGACGTCGAGAAGTTCCCGAAGCCGGGTTCCATCGGCGGTCAGTCGGGTGTCCCGGCCTATTCGGCGCCCGCACCGACCAAGACGTCGGCGCCGCCGTCGAGCACGTTCCAGTTGCCGACGGAGCTCGTGCCGCCGGTGGTCGTGACGCCGTCGCCGGTGGAGATCCTGCCCGGCATCACCATCCCGATTCCGGGACTGGCACCGCGGCAGACCACTCCGGCCCCGGCCGTGCCGGCGGAACCGGAGACGACGACACCGCCGAACGCCGGCAACGGCCAGCAGCAGGTTCCGACCCGTTAACGGCGACCGGTAGCCTCGCGGAGTGGCCGACAACCGTGACGCGCACGCCGTCCGAGACGCGGGCGAGACGGAATTCGTCTCGCCCGCGCCGCTGGCGAAGGATCGGCGTTCCGCGGACTGGCGGGACCTTCCGGGGCGCACCGACCCGCTGACCGCCGATCTGTCCGGCGTGATCGGTGGTCCGGTCGGACGGCACGCGGTCGTCGGGCGCAGCCGGTTCTTCACGCCGATGCGCGCCATCCTGTTGCTGGCGATCGTGTTTCTCGCGCTCGGCTGGTTCGCGAAGGCGCCGTGCATCCAGCAGGCTCCCGTCGGCGAGAACGGCGCGCTGGGGCTCGACTGGAGCGGCAGCAGGCAGTACGTCGCGATGTGCTACTCGGACACGGTGCCCCTGTACGGGGCGGAGCGGTTGAACGAGGGCGCGTTCCCCTACAAGAAGTGGTGGGAAGAGACCGAGGGCAACGGCCAGATCCAGCGCCGCTACATGGAATACCCGGTGATCTCCGGGCTCTACCAGTACGGTGCGATGACGATCGCGAAGTCGTGGGATGCGGTGCACTGGTTGCCCGGCGCCCTGCAGGTCGCGATCTATTTCAACGTCGTCGCACTCGGTCTGGCACTGGCCTGGCTGGTCACCGTCTGGGCGAGTGCGCTGCTCGCCGGACGCCGGATCTGGGACGCCGCCCTGATCGCCGCGTCCCCCCTCGTGATCGTGCACGCGTTCACGAATTTCGATCCGCTCGCAACGGCTTTCGCCGCGGGCGGGCTGCTGGCGTGGTCCCGGAAACGGCCGGTGCTCGCCGGGATCCTGCTCGGTCTCGGCGGCGCCGCCAAGCTGTATCCGCTGCTCCTGCTCGGCCCCCTGCTGGTGCTGTGCCTGCGCACGGGCCGGGTGCGGGACTGGTCGGTGACGGCACTGACCGGGGTCGGCGCGTGGGTCGCGGTGAATCTGCCGATCGCCGTCCTGTTCCCGCGCGGCTGGGCCGAGTTCTTCCGGCTCAATTCCGAACGCGGCGCCGACCCCGACTCCGTCTACAACGTCATCTCCTCGTTCACGGGCTGGACCGGATTCGACGGCATCCTGGCGGCCGGTGAGGCGCCCACCGTGCTCAATGCGATGTCGTTCCTGCTGTTCGCGCTCGTGTGCGTCGGGATCGGGTACGTCGCGCTGACGGCGCCGAGGCGGCCGCGGCTCACCCAACTGTGCTTCCTGCTGGTCGCGGGTTTCCTCCTCACCAACAAGGTGTGGAGCCCGCAGTATTCGCTGTGGCTCGTGCCGCTGGCCGTGCTCGCGTTCCCGCACCGGCGGATCCTGCTGGCCTGGATGACGATCGACGCACTCGTGTGGGTGCCGCGCATGTTCTACTACCTCGGCGTGTCCAACAAGGGGCTCCCCGAGCAGTGGTTCACCGCCGCGGTGGTGGTCCGCGACATCGCGGTCGTGGTCATCTGCGCGCTGATCCTCCGCCAGATCTACCGGCCCGACGAGGACCTCGTGCGGTACGGCTTCATCGACGATCCGTCGGGCGGCGTGCTCGACCAGGCGCCCGACGCGCAGTCGCGGTGGCTGCCTGCCTGGCTACGCCCGCGGCCACCCGTAGAAGCGGCTCCCGCTCACGGTGTTTCGCCGGGCTAGGCCTTCGACAGCACCAGCGCCGCCCCGACCGCGAACACGGCGATCGAGACACCGAGGGCGATCGCGCGGATCGACCACTGGCGGGCGTCGGCGGCGGCGCGCACCGACAGGTCGTACTCGCCGCGCTCCCACAGTCGGTGGACGCTGAGCGCACGCAGAAGCGCGACGACGCCGAACGGCACGAACGCGATAATCGCAAGAATGGCGAGCGGCAGACTGCTGGCCGGCGGCGGTGCCAGCGGCCCGCGGTAGTCCGCCCCGGTGTCCTGCTGCTGCGACGTCATGCGTTGCCTCCCCGTGGTGGTGCCCACGACCGTGGGCGACGACGTGGAGTATAGACCGTCGAGATCCCCGACTGTGCAGTGCCTTTCGCGTGGGCTGCGGCTACGGTCCGGCTACCGGCCGGTCTCCACGGCGGGCGGATGCGCCCGGGCCGCGACCCATGCCGCCACCTGGGTGCGGGAGCTGACGGCCAGCTTGTCGAAGATGTGCTCGACGTGCCCGTCGACGGTGCGCCGCGAGATCACCAGCCCTTCGGCTATCTGCCGATTACTGAGACCCTGCGCGAGCAGTTCGGCGATCTCCTGTTCCCGTTTCGTCAGCGGTGACGCCTCGGCGACGGGCGCCGCCACGTCCTCGGTCCGGGTGCTGAGCGCGAGATCGACCGCCTGCTCGATGGTGAGCCGGACCGCGGGCGTTGCGAGTTGGGCGAACTCGCCGGGTCCCACCATGCGGGCGGCGTCCCGCTCGGACGACTGTGAGTCGTCGGTGATCTGGGGGCCGAACGCCGCGACGGACGTGCCGAGCCGGTGCCACACCCTCTTCGCGGCGCCGCACAGGGTCGCCGCCGCGTTCGCGTCGCCGCTCGACGTCGCCACCCACGACAGCACCTCGATCGACAGGGCCGTGCAGATCTTGTCCTTGAAGTCGCGCTGGATCCGCAGCGCCTGCTGGGCGGCGTCGACGGCGTCGTCGGTCCGGCCCAGGTGGAAGTACGCGACGCTCGAAACCCAGAGGGCGTAGGCTTTGTTCCACTTCTCGCCGTGCCGGTCGGCCACCGCGATCACGTCGCGGCACGTCTCCAGTGCGTCGTCGAGGCGGCCGTCGTAGGTCTGCGCCATGCCCAGTTCGAACGACGCCGTCAGCGCCGAGGCGGTGTCGCCGACGGCGCGGTGGACGGCGATCGCGTCCCGGAACAGCAGGATCGCGTCGGCGGGGCGGCCGGAGAACACCGCGTGGATCCCCGCCCAGTGATCGGCGTGCGCCCGCAGTCGCTCGTCGCCGAGTGCCGTCGCGATCGCCGTGCATTCGTCGAGGTGTTCCCGCGCGGCGTCGCGGTCGCCCTGGATCAGCGCGGTCCACGCCGTCACCCACAGCACGTCGCCCCGCTCCCGCGTCGGTTCGGTGAGCCGCTGCAGGATCCGCTCGAGCCGGATCCGGCCGTCGGACAGGTTGCCGCCGGCGATCCAGTGGTACCGCAGGGCGACGGCCAGTTCGGCGGCCGCGGCCCGCTGCGAGTCGTCGTGCAGGGCCCAGTCCAGGGCGGCGACGAGGTTGGGGTGGTCGATCCGCAGTCCCGCGAGTGTCTCGGATTGTCCTGGCCCGCACCAGTCGAGCGACGACCGGCGGGCGCGCTCCGAATAGTGCTCGAGATGCCGCCGGTACAGCTCGTCGCGTTCCCCGCCGCGGTCGAGAAGCTCGTGCCCGTATTCGCGGACCGTCATCAGCTGCGAATAGCGGAGCCTCTCGGTCGAACGGTCCACGGTGACAAGGCATTTTCCGACGAGCCGGTCGAGGACGTCGATGACCGGCGAGTCGGACAGCTCACCGAACCCGGTGATCGCTTCCGCGGCTTCGAGATCGAAGCTGCCGGGGAACACGGCGAGCCGGGACCACAGTCGCCGCTCGGTGTCGGAGCACAGTTCGTAACTCCAGTCGATGAGGGCGCGCAGCGTCTGCTGGCGGGGCATCGCGGCACGGTCGCCGCCGGTGAGGAGCGCGAACCGCTGGTCGAGGCGTTCGACGAGTTGCGACGCGGACAGCGACCGCAGCCTGGCGGCGGCGAGTTCGATGGCGAGCGGAATCCCGTCGAGCTGATTGCACAGCTGGGCGACGGCGGGGGCGTTCGCGTCGGTGAGGCGGAAGTCGGCGACGACGCCCTGCGCGCGCTCGACGAGCAGCGACACCGATTCGAACGGGGCGATGTCCGCGGCGCGGCAGTTCTCGACGTCACCCGGGGTGCTCAGCGGCGGAAGGATGTACGTGAATTCACCGGCGATCCCGAGCGGTTCGCGACTGGTGGTGAGCACCCGGACCTCCGGCGCGGCGGCGAGAACGGCGCCCACGAATTCACCGGCGGAGGACAGGAGATGCTCGCAGTTGTCGACGACGATCAGCAGGTGCCGCGACTGCAGGTGGTCGATCACCTTGTCCATCACCGCGCGGCTGGACTGATCGGTGACGCCGAGGGCGGCCGCGGCGGCGGAGGGCAGCGCGCCGGGGTCGCGGACGGGTGCGAGGTCGATCCACCGGACGGAGTCGCGGAAGGCGCGCGCTGAGCGGACCGCGAGTTCCTCGGCCAGCCGCGTCTTGCCCACGCCGCCCGCGCCGAGCAGCGACACCAGCCGGGACTGCTGGAGACGGGCACGGGCTTCCTCGATCTCGCGGCGCCGGCCGATGAAGCTGGTCATCGACCTGGTGAGTTCTCTCGAGCGAGTCAGTGGATGTCTCCCGTGTCCGGTCGGCCAGGTGTGGCACGAACCTACTCCCACCTGCTGTGACGGACAACACAGGTAATCAAGGGGGTGTTTCACCCCGTGTGGGGGTGATGTGACGCGGGTCATCGTTGTCGGCATACCCCGGCCGCTCGAACTCAGCCGGAAGCCACCGTTCGCGAGGAGCCCAACACATGTCAAACACCAATTCTTCCGCCGACGTCGATGTCGTCGTCGTGGGCGCCGGGTTCGCCGGCCTCTACGCGCTTCGCAAGTTGCGCGACACGATGAAGCTGTCGACTCGGGTGTTCGAGGCCGGCTCGGACGTGGGCGGTACCTGGTTCTGGAATCGGTACCCGGGAGCCCGCTGCGACATCGAGAGCGTCCACTACTCGTACTCGTTCGACGAGGATCTGCAGCAGGACTGGCAGTGGAGTGAGAAGTTCGCCGGGCAGCCGGAGATCCTCCGCTACCTCGAACACGTCGCCGACCGCTTCGACCTGCGGAAGGATATCACGTTCGGCACCCGGGTGATCGGCGTGCACTGGAGCGACGAGGATTCGGTGTGGACGGTCCGCACCGACGACGGCGCCGTCGTGCGCAGCCGGTACTTCATCTCGGGTGCGGGCAACCTGTCGGTGCCGAAGACGCCGGAGTTCGGCGGCATCGAGAACTTCCGTGGGGAGGTGCTGCTCACCGGCAACTGGCCGCGCGAGGGCGCCGACTTCACCGGAAAGCGGGTCGCCGTGATCGGGACCGGGGCCAGCGCGATCCAGGCGATCCCGTTCATCGCCGAGGACGCGGCCGAACTGGTCGTCTTCCAGCGCACCCCCAACTTCGCGACCCCCCTCGGCAACGGTCCGATCGACCCGGACGAGGTCGCGGACATCAAGGGCAACTACGCGGACGTGCGGAACGCGGCCCGCAACCACTTCCTCGGCGTCCCGTTCGATCAGGTGCAGCCGTCCGCGCTCGCCGTCGACGCCGACGAGCGGCGCCGCACGTTCGACGAACGCTGGAACGCCGGCGGGTTCCGGTTGTTCATCGACTCCTATCAGGACATCCTGTTCGACAAGGCGGCCAACGACACGATCGCCGACTACATCCGGGGGCGGATCCACGAGCGGGTCCAGGACCCGGCGAAGGCGGCGACACTCGCCCCGACCGGCTACGCGTACGGCACCAAGCGGCCACCGCTCGAGACCAACTACTACGAGGCGTTCAACCGCGACTCGGTGAGCGTCGTCGACGTGAAGACCACGCCGATCGACGAGATCACCCCGACCGGAGTCCGGGTCGGCGACCGCGTCTACGAGGTCGACACCATCGTGCTCGCAACCGGATTCGACGCCATGACCGGACCGCTGATGGCGATGGACATCCGCGGTCGGGGTGGCCTGCCGCTGGCCGAGAAGTGGGAGCACGGACCAAGGACGTACCTCGGCATCATGGTCAACGAGTTCCCGAACCTGTTCGTCATCACCGGGCCGCAGTCGCCGTCGGTGCTCTACAACATGCCCCTCGCCATCGAGGATCACGTCGACTTCGCCACCGATGCGATCGACTACCTGGACCGCCGCGGCCTCGACGTCATCGAGCCCACCGCGCAGGCCGAAACCGATTGGGGCGCAATGACCAACGACATCGCGAACCAGACCCTGCTGCCGGAGACGAACTCCTGGTACATGGGCGCAAACATCCCCGGCAAGCCCCGCGCCTGCATGGTCTACCTCGGCGGCGCCCCCACCTACCGGGCCACCTGCGAGGACGTCGTCGCAGGCGGCTACTCCGGCTTCGCGCTCACCCGGGCGGAGGCCCGCGTCGCCTCCCCCGCCGGGCGTGTCCGCCGGGCTTCCACAGTGTCCTGACCCCGAACCCCCACAGAGGAGACCGACATGGCACTCGATTCACACGCAGCCGAACTGATCGCCGGACTACAGGCGCAGGGGCTGAAGGCTTTCGAGCACAGCACCGTCGACGAGGTGCGGGCGGTGGTGGCGACGTTCACCGGACTGCAGGCGCCGCCCGAACCCGTCGCCCGCGTGGCGGACGCGCACTACGAGAGCGGCGGAACGCAGATCGCGCTGCGGGTCTACATCCCCGAGGGGCAGGCGCCGCACCCGGTGGTCCTGTACTTCCACGGCGGCGGTTTCGTGGCCGGCGACCTCGACGTCGTCGACGAACCCGCACGCGCGGTCGCGAACGGCGCGGGCGCGATCGTCGTCGCCGCGACGTACCGCCGGGCCCCCGAACACCGGTTCCCGGCCGCCGCCGAAGACGCATCGGCCGCACTGCAATGGGTGGCCGCCAACGTCGGGAACTACGGCGGGGACCCCGGCAACGTCGTCGTCATGGGTGACAGCGCCGGCGGCAACCTGGCCGCGGTCACCGCGCTGCGGGCCCGCGACGAGGACGGGCCTCGGCTGCGGGGGCAGGTGCTGATCTATCCGGTGATCGATCCGAACGCTGAGTTCCCCTCCCGGCGGGAGTTCGCTCAGGGATACGTGATCGGCGCCGGCGATCTCGACTGGTTCTGGAGCAACTACCTGCGCTCCCCCGACGACGCGACCCATCCGTATGCCGTCCCGAGCCGCGCCGCGAGCCTCGAAGGGCTTCCGCCCGCGCTCGTGCTCACCACCGAGAACGAGGTGGCCCGCGACGAGGCCGAGGCGTACGCCGGGGCGCTGCGGCAGGCGGGCGTCGACACGGAGGCGATCCGCTTCGACGGACTCCTCCACGGCGCGTTCTGGATGTCCGGTGCCATTCCGCGCAGCAGCGAAATACGCTCGGCCGTTGTCGAGTTCGTGAAGCGGGTGACGGCCACCGCGCCCGTCCTGTGACGTAACCCGGCCGCGTCAGCCCTCGACTCGCGCCTCGAGTCGGGGGCAGATGCGCGGCCATTCCTCGTCGACCATCGAGAACAGGGCGGTGTTGCGCCACGATCCGTCGCGGCGGCGCCGGTGCTTGCGCAGGATGCCCTCGAACTCGGCCCCCAGCTTGGCGATGGCGCCGCGGGAGTGGGCGTTGCGTTCGTCGGTGTGCCATTCGACGCGGACCGCGCCGAGGTCCTCGAATGCCCGGCGCAGGAGCAGCAGTTTCGAGTCCGGATTGATCAGCGTTCCTTGCGCGGAACGCGACAACCAGGTGTGCCCGATCGCGAGACTGCGGTTCTTCGGGTCGATCAGATACAGCGACGTCGAACCGACGATCCGCTCGGTGTGAACGTCGATCTGCGCGTACGCCAACCGGGTCGGATCCTCGTCGGCGCCGCGGACGAACGCCGCCGTGTCGTCCCGGTCGGCGATCGCGACGGACGTCCAGTGGAAGATGCGGGGGTCGTCGACCGCGTCCAGCAGTCCGTCGACGTGCTTCTCGCCCAGCGGTTCGAGGCGTACGTGCCGTCCGGTGAGAGTCGGATGCGCGAACCAGGATTCGCTCATCGCGCCGGCTCGGGAGATTTCAGCATCGGCCGCCTGCCGGACCCCGGACCGGTGCGCCCGCGGACGGGCGGATGCCGGAGAGTCGCGCGCAGGAACACGAAGAACAGCACCACCAGCAGTCCCGCACGGCCCCACACGCCGAACTTCACCAGTACCTCGAACGTCGACGCGTCCGTCTGGGCGGCCAGGGCGCCGAAGTACTTGAAGACGCCGATCCCCATCGACAGGTCGGCCACGAGGTACGCGGCGACGAGCCCCCACGGGACGCGCAGCAGCACGAAGAACGGGATCAGCCACAGCGTGTACTGCGGCGAATGCACCTTGTGCAGCAGCAGGAATCCGCACAACATGGCGGCGCTGACGGCGATCCACGGGTACACGCCGTCGCGGTGGAACCGCGACCAGCCGAGCCGCAGGGCGATCGCGAACGCGACGCACACGAGGAGCGGCGACAGCAGGCTGACCGTCTGGTCGTACGCGGGCAGCGGGACGTCGTCGGCGACCGGTCCGAACAGCGGGCGCAGCCCCCAGTACCAGATGGAGTTGGTGGTGAGGTCGGCGTGGCGGTTCTCCTGGAACGTGAACGACGCCCGCCATCCGCGGTAGGAAATGAGGGCGAACGGCAGGTTCACCGCCACCACGGTGGTGATCGCGGCGACCGCGACCAGCACCGCGCCGCGCACGTCGTAGCGTCGCTCCGCGGTGCCGCCCCGGGTGAGGACGTACGCGATCAGCGGCAGCACGAACGCACCCGGATACAGCTTCAGGCAGAACCCGACGGCGAGGAGCACCGCCGCGAGTACCGCACGCGTGCGGAGCGGGATGCGTTCGAGTGTCATGACGAAGATCGCGGCCACCGACGTCGCGACGACCGGCAGTTCCCAGTTGTGGAAGGCGTACAGCACCAGCGGCGGGGTCGCCGACCACAGCAGCGCCCACCAGCCCGCCAGGCGCCCCAGCATCCAGGCTGTGAGCAGGCCGAACGGGGCGAGGATCAGCGCCGAGTGCAGCAGGAAGTCGGCGTCGGTGTGCGAACCGATGCCGCCGAGCCACATCAGGACACCGCTCAGCACCGGGTACTCGACGGTGCCGCCGGTGAGGACGCCGTCGGCGTTGATGCCGCCGCTGACGTACGGGAAGACGTGCAGGTTGACGTCGCGGCCGAGCCACAGGAATTGGATGTCGGAATAGCAGACCTGCGTGTCCTTGATGCGGTCGAAGATCAGGCTCCGGCCGACGCCGTCGAACGGCGCCCCGGCGCACCGCGCCTTCTGCAGGTAGCCGGCGAGCATGGCGAGGCCCGCCAACCCGACGACGACCGCCGTGATCGGCGACCGCTGCCGAGCTCCGATATGCATGAATCCACACTAGGGCGCTCCGCGCCCCGTGCGCCTTTCCGGTAGCCGGAACTACCGAAAAGGCGCACAGTGCGGTCAGTCGCTCGTGCGTCGCAGGGCGTCGGGTTTGTGGACGGCGTCCTTCCCGCTCTTGTCGCTGACGACGCGGTACTGCGGGTCGTCCTCGGAGGCCCGCACCGTGCGGCCCGCCGCCTCGGTGTCCTCGGTGATCTTCTCCTCCACCTCGCCGGACGTCGTGGTGCCGTGTGTCTTCCACTCCACCTTGTCGCCGCGGTGGAACTTCTCGTCATCTGCCATCGTGTCGGCGTACCCATCCGTACCCCCGATCACACCGGCAGGGCTGATTTCGCTGGTCAGGGGCTCGTCGTGTACCCTGCAAAGGTTGCTGACGCAACGACCCTCCTGCCACGGACAGTCCGTGGCCGTTTTCACTAGTCCATAGGAGGTGATGAGGTCTTATGCGTCATTACGAATTGATGGTCATCCTTGACCCCAGCCTGGACGAGCGCACTGTTGCTCCTTCGCTGGATACGTTCCTCAATGTTGTTCGCCAGGACGGCGGCAAGATCGACAAGGTCGATGTCTGGGGTAAGCGTCGTCTCGCCTACGAGATCCTGAAGCACAGCGAAGGCATCTACGCGGTGATCGACATCAGCGCTACGCCCGCCACCGTCGCGGAGCTCGATCGTCAGCTCGGTCTGAACGAGTCGGTGCTGCGTACGAAGGTTCTGCGCCACAACAAGTGATTTCTGTCGGTCACCAGCCCTAGGCTCGTGCCCAACCGAACTCCACATTCTGCAGGAGGAACCATATGGCAGGCGACACCGTCATCACCGTCATCGGAAACTTGACGGCTGATCCGGAGCTTCGATTCACCCCCGCGGGTGCCGCGGTCGCGAACTTCACTGTTGCGTCCACGCCCCGCACCTTCGACCGTCAGACCAATGAATGGAAAGACGGCGAAGCACTGTTTCTGCGTTGCAACATCTGGCGCGAAGCAGCCGAGAACGTCGCGGAGAGCTTGACCCGTGGCTCGCGAGTGATCGTGAGCGGCCGGCTCAAGCAGCGCTCCTACGAAACTCGTGAAGGTGAAAAGCGCACTGTCGTCGAGCTCGAGGTCGACGAGATCGGCCCCTCGCTGAGGTACGCCACGGCCAAGGTCAACAAGGCCAACCGTGGTGGCGGCGGCGGTGGAGGCTTCGGTTCCTCCGGCGGATCGGGCGGCGGACGTCCGCAATCCAATACCGGCGGAGATGATCCGTGGGGCAGCGCGCCGCAGGCGTCCGGCTCCTTCGGAGGCTCTGGTGGTGGGAGCGACGAACCCCCGTTCTGATCCGTACCTGATCGGAACATCCAGAAAAGAGCAAACAAATGCCGAAGCCGCCCTTGCGCGACAAGGTAATGAAGAAGAAGATCTGCATCTTCTGCAAAGAGAAGAACACGCAGATCAACTACAAGGACACGACGCTGCTGCGTAAGTACGTCAGCGACCGCGGCAAGATCCGTGCGCGCCGTGTCACCGGCAACTGCGTCCAGCACCAGCGCGACGTTGCCATTGCCGTCAAGAACTCACGTGAGGTGGCGTTGCTGCCTTACGCCACCGTGGCTCGCTAAGGAAAGGGAGGAAAGACATGAAGCTCATCCTCACCGCTGACGTGGACAACCTCGGTGCGCCTGGCGACACCGTCGAGGTCAAGGACGGCTACGGCCGCAACTACCTGCTGCCCCGCGGCCTGGCCATCGTCGCCACCCGTGGCGCCGAGAAGCAGGTCGAAGGCATCCGTCGTGCGCAGGAAGCCCGCGCCGTGCGCGGTCTCGACCACGCCAAGGAGCTCAAGGCCGCCATCGAGGGCATCGAGAACATCTCGCTGACGGTCAAGACCGCCGGCGACTCGGGCAAGCTCTTCGGTTCGGTTACCGCCGCCGACGTCGCCGCTGCCATCAAGGCTGCCGGTGGACCCGTCGTCGACAAGCGCAGCCTGGAGCTGCCGAAGGCTCACATCAAGGCGACCGGCAAGCACGCCGTCGTCGTGAACCTGCACCCCGACGTGGTTGCGAAGTTCCACCTGAACGTCGTCGGCGCCTAGTCGACTCGTTCACACACAGGCCCCCCGGACGCCTCGGCGTGCGGGGGGCCTGCGCTTGTCGATTCCGGCTCTCAGTCGCCCGCTCGGGCCCGATTTCGCGGGTGTGAGGCGTGCAGAGGGGCGGCTTCCAGGTGTGTCTGGAAGTTAGCCGTCCGCGCCGAAGATCTGTGAGGTGAATCATATTGCCACGCAGGGGCGATCAACTCAACACGCCCGAGTCGTCAACGCGAAAGACACGCCGAACGGGTTTTCATCCACAGTTGTGAGAAACCAAAAAACGGCTCTGAACTGGGTATTTGGGATTGTGATATGTACTTATCCTCAGGTTATCCCCATGGGGTTAACACACGTACCCAGCGGTTTACACAATTTGTCCCCAGTTGTGTACACAGGCTGGTTTGAACACCGGGTAGCTAATCCCTAACGTCGTCCCGGCGTGTCTCGCAATCACGACGCCGGCTGCCACGAAGAGCCTGCGAAAGTTGTCGGTGGGGGCGAGTACAAAGAGTTCGTAGCACCAACACCGGGAAGCTTTTCCCGGGGCGGCGCAACAGTGATGGGGAAGGTCGGTCGAGTGGCTGTAGTAGACGATCGGGGCCATTCCGAATACCCGGGTCCGCCCGACGCGGAGCCCGGTGAAGAGTTCGGCCGGCAGCCCCCTCAGGACATGGCGGCGGAGCAGTCGGTGCTCGGCGGCATGCTCCTCAGCAAGGACGCCATCGCAGACGTGCTCGAGGTGCTCCGTCCCGGTGACTTCTACCGTCCCGCGCATCAGTCGGTGTACGACGTGATCCTGGACCTCTACAGCCGTGGTGAGCCGGCTGACCCGGTGACGGTGTCCGCGGAACTCGATCGTCGCGGCGAACTCCGCCGCATCGGCGGCGCGCCGTACCTGGTGACGCTCACCCAGACGGTGCCCACCGCCGCCAACGCCGGCTACTACGCCGAAATCGTGGCGGAGAAAGCCATTCTGCGTCGCCTCGTCGACGCAGGCACCCGCATCGTCCAATACGGCTACACCGGAGCCGACGGCCAGGACGTCGCCGAGGTCGTCGACCGCGCGCAGGCCGAGATCTTCGAGGTCACCGAACGCCGCACCACCGAGGACTTCGTGCCCCTCGAAGAACTCCTGCAGCCCACGATGGACGAGATCGACTCCATCGCCAGCCGCGGCGGCATCTCCCTCGGCGTACCCACCGGCTTCGTCGAACTCGACGAAATCACCAACGGCCTCCACCCCGGCCAGATGATCATCGTCGCGGCGCGACCCGGTGTGGGCAAGGCGCTCGCCCTCGACACTCCCCTGGCCACCCCGACCGGCTGGACCACCATGGGCGACGTCCAGGTCGGCGACCACCTCATCGACGCCGACGGCAAACCCACCCGCGTCGTCGCCGCCACCGACGTCATGGTCGGCCGGCCCTGCTACGAGGTGGAATTCTCCGACGGCACCGTCCTCGTCGCCGACGAGCAGCATCAGTGGTTGACTGCCGTCGACGGCCGGGGCGCCGTGCGCACCACGGCTCAGATCGCCGGATCGACCGACCTCGGGCACGAGGTCGCGCACACCCGCGCACTGCAGCTGCCGACGTCGACCGTGCACGTCGACCCCTACGCTCTGGGGGCCTCGCTCACCGCCGGGGGCAAGCGAATCCCGGCGGAGCTGCTGCGTGGCTCGGAATCGGAGCGTCGCGAGTTGCTGGCCGGCCTGCTCGACGCGGCAGGGTCGGTCGCCGACGACGGCTCGGTGTGGTTCCAGGCCGGGAATCACCCGTTGTCGCAGGATCTCGCCGAACTCGTCGTCAGTCTCGGATACGACTGCCGTAGTGCCGACGGTGGTGTCACGTTCTGCGCCGACGACGAGGTGTTCCAGCTTCATCGGAAGGCCATCCAGCACAAAGAGCTTCGGGGCGAGGTGAGTGGCTCGCGCCGCATCGTCGCGGTACGTCCGATCGACAGTGTCCCGGTGCGGTGCGTCGAGGTCGACAACGCCGACCATCTATACCTGGCGGGTCGTTCGATGGTGCCCACCCACAACTCCACGCTCGGCATGGACTTCCTGCGTTCGT
The DNA here is from genome assembly GCF_017068395.1 of Rhodococcus pseudokoreensis. Lineage (NCBI taxonomy): Bacteria > Bacillati > Actinomycetota > Actinomycetes > Mycobacteriales > Nocardiaceae > Rhodococcus > Rhodococcus pseudokoreensis. Next base: position 4,681,262 of record NZ_CP070619.1, read on the forward strand.
GCTCCGTGAAGCACGGCATGGCCAGCGTCATGTTCTCCCTCGAGATGAGCAAGACCGAGATCGTCATGCGTCTGCTGTCGGCAGAGGCGAAGATCAAGCTCGGCGACATGCGCTCCGGCAAGATGACCGACGACGACTGGACGAAACTCGCTCGCCGTATGAGTGAGATCAGTGAGGCGCCGCTGTTCATCGACGACTCCCCCAACCTGACCATGATGGAGATCCGCGCCAAAGCGCGGCGGCTCAAGCAGAAGCACGACATCAAACTGATCGTGATCGACTACCTCCAGCTGATGAGCTCCGGTAAGAAGGTCGAATCACGTCAGCAGGAAGTCTCCGAATTCTCACGTAGCCTCAAGCTCTTGGCGAAGGAACTCGAAGTTCCCGTGGTTGCGATCTGCCAGCTGAACCGTGGTCCCGAACAGCGGCAAGATAAGCGCCCGCAAGTCGCTGACCTGCGCGAAAGCGGCAGTCTCGAGCAGGATGCCGACATGGTGATCCTGCTTTACCGCCCCGATGCGACCGAACGCGACGACCCCCGCGGCGGCGAGGCCGACCTCATTCTCGGCAAGCATCGTAACGGTCCGACCGCGACGATCACCGTGGCGCACCAGCTCCACCTGTCCAAGTTCGTGGACATGGCGAGAGGTTAGGCAACCAGCAGCCCACCACCTGCGAGATGGCCGGCTTCTCGTCCCAACGGACGTTTCGGTGACCGGCTTGTCGGCCCGAAGAGGCGCTTCCATATGATGAGTGCGTCGGACGCGCCGGTGTCCGCGAGTCGCGAAACGGGTCCGGTGATCCAGGTCACCGCTGGTCGAACGGTTACGCCCGCCGGCATCCGACCAAGGACACACCACATAAGCCGGGAAGGCAGACAAGCGCAGTGAGCACAGTGGAACTGGCCCAGTGGAACTCCGAGGAAGCTCTCGCGGAGGCGATGATCCCGATCATCGGCGGCCTGCACCGCCGACACTCGGTGACCATTCTGCTTCACAGCCGCTCCCTGGTGAACAAGTCGGTCATCAGTATCCTGCGAACCCACCGTTTCGCCCGGCAGATCAGCGGCGACGAGCTGTCGGTCGAGGAGACGTTCCCCTTCCTCGAAGCGCTCACTCACCTCGACCTTCGGCCCTCGAAGATCGACCTCGGACTGCTGGTGATGGCCTACCGCGCCAATGGTGACGGAGCATCGGTCCCAGAGTTCGTTGCACGGAGCCTCGCCGACCTGGTCGGCGGCGCTCAGACGAGCCCCGCGCAGCCGCAGGACGTGGTCCTGTACGGATTCGGGCGTATCGGTCGCCTCGTCGCTCGACTGCTCATCGAGAAGGCCGGCTCGGGTAATGGGCTGAACCTGCGTGCCGTGGTGGTCCGCAAGGGTGGCAGCGACGATCTGACCAAGCGCGCATCGTTGCTGCGCCGTGACTCCGTCCACGGGCAGTTCAACGGCACGATCAAGGTCGACACCGACAACAACACGCTGATCGCCAACGGCAACGTCATCAAGTTTATTTACAGCAACGACCCGGAGAGCCTCGACTACACCGAGTACGGCATCGACAACGCCATCCTGATCGACAACACCGGAATCTGGCGCGACCGCGACGGACTGTCGAAGCACCTCCGCCCCGGCGTCGCGAAGGTGGTGCTCACCGCGCCCGGCAAGGGCGACGTCCCGAACATCGTGCACGGCGTCAATCACCGCGACCTCGACCCGAACGAGCAGATCGTGTCGTGCGCGTCCTGCACTACCAATGCAATCGTCCCGCCGCTGAAGACCATGGACGACGAATTCGGTGTGTCGCGAGGCCACGTCGAGACCGTGCACTCGTTCACCAACGACCAGAACCTACTGGACAACTACCACAAGGCCGACCGTCGTGGTCGTTCGGCGCCGTTCAACCTCGTGCTCACCGAGACCGGTGCCGCGTCGGCGGTCGCCAAGGCGCTCCCCGAGCTGAAGGCCAAGATCACCGGCAACTCGATCCGCGTTCCCACTCCGGACGTGTCCGTCGCCATCCTCCACCTTCAGCTGAATCGTGAGACCACCAGGGAGGAGGTGCTCGAGCACCTCAGCCAGGAGTCGCTCACCGGAGCGCTGAGCCGGAACCTCGACTACACCGCTGCAACCGATGCCGTGTCCAGTGACTTCATCGGTTCGCGCGCCGCGTGCATCGTCGACGCGAACGCGACGATCGTCGACGGCGACACCGCCATCCTCTATGTCTGGTATGACAACGAGTTCGGATACTCGTGCCAGGTGGTGCGCACTGTCCAGTACCTGTCCGGTGTGGAGTACCCCATCTACCCCGCGGTCGACGCCGCTGATGCGATGCCCGTGGGCTGACCGGCGACACCGTAGGTTCGCGACGCCCGGGAGAGCAGTGGCTGCTCTCCCGGGCGTCTTCGTGTATGCGGTGGACGTCGCCGCTGAAAGCTCATAGCGGAAGCCGTAGTTCGAGCGGCGGCGCCATCCCTCTTGGGGTGGCGCCGCCGTTGTGATTGTGGCTGCGTATCCCGGCCCTGTTGTCGTCGGACGCATCGCTATTACCCTCCTAGGCTTCGAAACCCGTCATCGGTGGCCCGTAGCGCCGGCACTCGAACCCGCTCCCTCGCGTATCTACGCTCAGTGGAGCGTGAGCGCTTCGGTGGGTGGCCGACCTCGCGGGGTGACTTGGAGGGTGTCGTCGGTTCTGCACTCGGAAATTCCTACCTTGGCGGCGATGCAGATCTTCTCATCATCATTCGGGTCGATGATTCACGAAATATGTTGTAGCCGTCAGAAATTAATCGCACAACGATGTCGACCATGAACGTCCATCGCTGCACCCGCTCGCTGTTTCGGGCAACTGTGGGGATCTCTCGTTGTGATCGGTAAATCCCTGCTCCATATTCTCCAAAACATGTTGCACCGCAGCAATTTTAGATACACTCCTTCAAATGGGGAACCAAAACAGGGGGAGTGGTCATGAGTGGGGAAACGGGATCGACTATCGACGGCGCACCGGAAGTCAATCCGGAGAGATCGAGTTCTTCGAGGTTTGCTTCAGGCATACCTTCGTCTGCGCGTGTGTTGCGCGCCGACACCGGAGCGCCCGTCGGATTGAGCGAGATCGCGTGTTCGACTGAACCGCAATGCGTGTGGTCGTTAGGTGAGGATCTGCGAATGGTCGCCAGTCCTCTGGGAAAGGTTATCCCTGTCGGAATGGCCGACGTTCTCCGAGTGCATCTCGCGTCGGGTCGTCAGATCGAACTGTCGCGCGATCAGGAGTTCAGAGCGGTGACAGGCTGGATTCCGCTGAGAGAGCTGGAGATCGGTCAACGACTGGCTATACCGCGATACATTCCCGAGCCAATTCATGGGACGCGACTTGCCGATGCTGAAATCATTTTGCTGGCGCACATGATCGGGGACGGATCTTGCGTTAAGCGCCAGCCGATTCGCTACGCGTCGATCGATGAAGAGAATCTCGCCGCTGTAGCAACGGCGGCCACCCACTTCGGTGTCACCGCGATTCGTGACGAGTACGCTGCTGCGCGCTGTATCACACTCCGATTGCGAGCGCCCTACAGGCTCGGGCATGGCAAGCGCAATCCTATTGCGGCCTGGCTCGATGAACTTGGACTGTTCGGGTTGCGCAGCTATGAGAAGTTTGTTCCCAAAGCGGTATTCGATGTTGGGAACGATCAAGTTGCGCTCTTCCTGAGGCATTTGTGGGCCACGGATGGCTCGGTTCGGTGGGACGAGAAGGGGAATCAGGGTCGCGTGTATTACGCGTCGACGAGCCGGCGCTTGGTCGACGATGTCGCGATACTGCTGCTACGGCTCGGCGTTCACGGACGGATCAAACGGGTGCGTAAGGCGGGCTATCGTGATTGCTGGTTCTTGACGATTGACGGCGTCCAGAACCAGACACAGTTTCTCTCCGTGGCGGGTGTGCATGGCGCCAGGGGCGAATCTGCGCGAAGGGTACTGGGGGAGCTTTTGTCGTTGGCTCCCAACACGAACGTAGACACCATTCCGAAGGAGATCTGGGTTAGCGTACGTCAGATCCTTGCGTCGCAAGGCGTCACCTATCGTGAATTCGCGGCAGCAATGAACACCAAATTCTGCGGATCGACTCTGTGGAAGCATGGCGTGAGCCGTTCGCGACTCGCCAAGGTCGCAGAGTTTCTCGACGACGACAGCCTCAGGGTCCTCGCCACAAGCGACGTGTTCTGGGACAGAGTCGTGGACATCGTGAGCGGGGGTGCGCAGGAGGTATTCACCTGCCCCGTGCTTGGCGCAGACAACCTCGTCGTAGACGGCGTTGTCGTGCGGCAGGCTCGGCAATAGGCCCACTCGACGGTCGACCGTGGCGAGCACCCGGGCTCTTCAGTTGCACGGGTGCTCTCCCCGGCGCCTCACAAGGTGGCGCGTCGGGTCGGTCGGCGATCGACACGATGGTTTGCGCCGCGCCTTCGAGGTTGCCGGGGGTCCAATCGTAGAGCCCAGGTAGTTGGTCGTTGGCCGGCGCGTATGCGTCGATGGTGCGCGACGGCTGCACCGCGGATTCACCGAGCCCGGTGTGGAAGACCCCCGGCTCGACGATGGCCACCTGGAGACCGAGGTGAGCCACATCCCGCGACAGTGCCTCGCTCAGTCCCTCGACCGCGAACTTGGACGCGAACGCAGGCGTCGAGCCGCGGCACGCCGACGAGACCGCCGCCAGAGGAGAAGTTGATGATGTGTCCGCTGCGGCGCTGCCGCATTCCCGGCAGAACCGCCTTTGCCACCGCGACGAGGCCGACGACGTTGGTTTCGAGCTGGGCTCGGACCTGATCGAGTGAAAGTTCTTCGAGGGTGCCTTGGACGACATTACCGTCCCTTCGTAGCATCAACCGTGCCGAGGGCAGAGCGGGTTCACCCGCGGTCGCCGGCGAACACTGCACAATTTTGCTGACCGCTGTCCGCACCAACCAGGTGCTCTCGAGAGGGGGTACCGCCAGCCCTTGGCTCAGGGGTGGTTCCGGACCTGTCGGGCGTCGGGAGTCGATCGACCGAAGAGGAAGTAGGCGAGGGGGACGGCGCCAGCCGAGTTGACGAGTGCCACCGCTGTCGCCCAACCCGACTTCGATCCCCTGATCTGGTTTGCCGGACGGTGCTTGATGTCAGCAAGTGCCGCGATCTTCAGAACGCCCTCGAAGGCAGCGCCGGCGATGATCAGCCGCCGGCTGCGGTTGCTGAGTTCGCTCCATCGTCGTCTGGTGACCATGAACAAGCGTAGCTCTGGGGAATAGATCGGCGGCTCGTCCGCGTGTCGCGGCGAAGTTAAGTATCTTGAGATACCTCAGTATGTTTAACCGAAGGGACACCATGACCCGCACCATCGCAGTGGTCAACCATAAGGGCGGCTCGACCAAGACCACGAGCACGGTCAACCTCGCCCAGGCCCTCGTCGAAGCCGGTTACACCGTCCGCGTCGTCGACCTTGACCCACAATGCAACGCCACCACCTGGCTCGGCGCCACGCCCGAAGCTGTCGACAACGATGTCCTGTCGGTACTCATGCTGGTGGCGAGTATCGAGGAAGCGACCACCATCACCGCGTCCGGGATCCACCTCGTTCCTGCCACCAAGGAACTCGATTCCGTCGGCCCCTACTTCCTCAAGAAGCCCGGTGCGCACGGCATCCTGCGCAAAGCCCTCACCAACGCCCCCGACGTCGACTTCAACCTGATCGACTGCCCCGGAGACTTCGACCACCTGACCATCAGCGCACTCGTCGCCTGCACCGAAGTGCTCGCCGCTGTCATGACGGGCGCCATGGAACTCGAAGCGCTCATGCGGATCGAGAACTACATCACCCAGCAGGTCGAGTTGCTCAACCCCACCGCGCGGCTCAATCACATCTTGTGCGGCCGCGTCGAACTCGGCCAGGTCATCGACCAGCAGGTTCTCGCCGCGCTCCGCGAGACCTACCCCGACCAGACGATGCGCACCATCATTCCGAAGTCCGTCCGTGTCAGCGAAAGCTACAGTGCCGAAGAACCCGTCGTCAGGTGGGCACCGTCCTCCTCCGCATCACGCGCTTACCGCGACGCCGCCCAAGAGCTCGTCGAAAGGATGCCCTGATGACCGCGACACGTAAGCCCGGACTTGCGAGCAACCCCCTCGAACGTCGCCAACAGGCCCGCGCAGGCGCACACCCCGACGGGACGCACTCGAGAACACGTCGGAAGGACCTCCTGGTGGGTGTGACACGTGAGCCCGGACTCGCGAGCAACCCCCTCGAACGCCGTAAGCGGCGGCTGCCGAACCTCGTCGAACAGTGCGTGGACGTCGCGCAAGTAGCTCTCGGCGAGGAAAAGATGACCACGAAACGGGTTTCCGCAGGCAAGAAGCAGGTATCCGTCTCCATCGAGCCGGCCAGGGTCGAGCACGGCAAGGACGCCGTCGCCGCCATCGGCCACATCGCCGGTGCCCCCAGCAGTTGGTCCGACCTCGTCGACGAAGCCGTCGCCCACTACCTCGCAGTTCTCGAACGCAGGTACAACAATTGCGAACCCTTCCCTCCGCGCAACGCTGACGTCGTCCGGAGCCCACGCGTCAACTAGGCCGCCCGGGGCAGTCGTATTGGCTACAGGCAGCAGCAGAAGGAGAGGTTGCTGTTCGTGCGCGGGGCGTCGAACTCGATGTCAACCGCACATACAGCAGCCACGTGGGCAGGTCACAGCTGCGCCAGCATGGGGAAGAGGGCAATCGCGGAGACGGTAATCCCGGCGGCGCCGGCAACGACGCCCAACAGGGCCCGCAACGATGCTGCCTCGTCGTCTGCGTCCGCGGACCGTGACGTTGCGATGGCGCCGCAGACCACTGCGGCTAATCCCAGAATGAAGCCGAGTGCTACCACCCAGAACGTCGCAACGGACAGTGCCCCCAAGGCGATCGACACGGCAGGCAACCGCGAGCCGTGCGGTTTCCCTGTCTCGCTGGTGTCGATGGAGGCAGACATGCAGTTGTCGGCACGGGGGCTGTGGGGGACGGCGGCGGTCATGATCCTCCTTCGTACGGTTGGCGCGTCGGTTCGGCGGGCCACATAGCGGCTGAACAGGGTCCGAAGTGTGCTTGGGACGTGTCCGCGCACGAGCGGTGTGTCGAGGTCGCCTCGGTAGTTGGTGGCCACGATTACGTCGGGGCCTAGCTTGTGACGTAGGCCCCACTAAGAAATTAGCACTCATGCCGTGCGAGTGCTAGGTCTTTTTCCTAAGTAACTTCCCTGTCGCCGCTGATTTGCGAGGGTGACCGCGGCCCTCACCGCGGGGAATGTGATCGAGGTGAGCGGGCGATCGCGGTGGCGGCGATGGCTACCGCGGCGGCGACGGCCGCTGCGATGGCGGCCGGCCGCGAATCGAGACCGTCGCCCGAGGTTCGCGCCACGACTATCCAGGCAAGGCCCCACACAATTGCGGCGGTGACGGTGAACCTTCCGTGACCGGCGACGGCGAGAAGGCCTGCGACCACGGCGACCAGTGCGAGGACGAGCACGGCCCAGGTGTCGGGTCCGAGTCCGAACGGATCGATGTCGGCGGCAGCCAGTGTCGCGGCGATGTTGGCGACGACGGCGACACACACCCAGCCGAGGTAGATGTACGCGCTGCCGTCGACAACGACCGCCTCGACACGGCCTGAGGGCCCCTCCGTGGTCAGGACCCCGAAGACCACCACGAGCACGGCGAGCAGCGCGATGATGACCAGGACGCTGAGCCAGAGCTGTTCGAACTGAACGCAGGTTATCCAGACCGCGTTCAGGACCATAGCGGCGGCATACCACCACCCGACCTGCCGTTGTCGGACATCGGCGCGGTGAGCGGGCAGCGCCTGCCAGATCGCATATGCAAGGAACCCCGCATAGATCAGTGTCCAGATCGAGAAGGCGGGCCCGCCGGGGGCTACGGCCGTGGCGTCCGCGGCGAGGGCACCATCGGCGACTTGGGCGATCGGGGTTCCCACCAGGGCGCCCGAGCCGATGAAGGAGCCCACGACGGCCACCGCTGCGGAGACGATCACGAGGAGCACCCGGACGCCGTCGTGACGGGTCGGTTCGATCGGACTGTTCATGGCCACCGCTCTCCCGTAGAGGGTCCGTTGTCGACGATATGTCTTGGCGTCGTGAACGCCACCGTGTCGGGCCCGAGCACCCGACGAGAAATGCTGCGCGGCTGGGATTCGCGGCTGCCGCGGTGCCGGATGGGTGGCGCGGCGTTTCGTGGACCGGAGCGTTGGGCATTCGGATGCCGGACCGCGACGTCCGCGATTGCCCACCGGATTCGGCTGTTGCCATTGTGGGTAAGCCGGGAATCTACCGATTCGAGATCTCCCTGCCCAGCGTGACTGCGACCCAGGAACCGAACGATGACCACACAGACTTCGCACCGACACATCACCACTGATCACGACGAGATTCGTCGTTGGGCGCGAGCGCACCACGGCGCACCGGCGCGGATGGCGAACACGGCCGCTGCCGGTAGCGCAGGTGCTCTGCGGATCGACGTCCCCGGTCACGGCACCGCTGGGCTCGAGCACATTTCCTGGCATGAATGGTTCACCGCGTTCGACGGGCAAAGTCTGGCCCTGTGTTACCCGGGCCCGCATATTCACGGCGGACCCAGTGCATGGTTCGAACTCGTGCATCGGGATGTCGGGGACGGGGATTCTGTGCACTCTCTGCCCTAGCCAGGACGAACGCCCGGGCGGGTCGTCTGGCGGGAGTTCATCCATACACGAGCAGGTAGACGCGATATTTGGGCGACCATGGCTATTGCGGACGCCCTCGGTGGGCGAGTAGATTCAGACGTGCGGATCGAGTTGGTCATCGGCAACGATGAGAGGCTCGAGAAACAGAGATCCGGCCGAGAATGCGACAACATTCCCGGCCGAACCCCTGTCTGGGCCCTGTCCCCGGGCGACCTCTCGGATTGAGATATCCGGTCGAGGGTTGTCTGGATTGTCGACCTGGCTCGTAGGACGGTGCCTACTCCCGTCGCCGGACCCGCTGGTGAGCGGTCAGAAGGATGATCGAACCAGGTGCGCAGGCTCACGTCGAGTTCGTACTCGGAAAGGCCGCGACGAGCTGTTAGGCGAACGTGCGGAGCCGGCCCTTACGAGCACTGTGCTTCCGGACACGCAAGCACGTGACCTTTCGGGGCTTCCGCACGCCGTGACCACCAACCTGAAGACTCACTGAGGTCCACCCTCGGGTGGGGCGGGTACGTCCACTCCAGGGTGCCCGAACGGGCCCCTGGGGTTGGTTCACGTCTGGCTCCGGGGTTGGCAGAGTTGTACCTGTCACCGACGCACTTCCCCCACATCCCCAGGAGAAACGCCAATGATCAACGCCCGCCGAACCTTCGCCGCTATCGCCTTCACCGCCTTCTCGGTCCTCGGTGCGGTCGGGGCGGCATCCGTCGCTCAGGCCGAGCCGATCGGCCCGAACGGTCCCACCGGTGGTCCGTGCCCGATCGTGAACACGGACTCCCAGGGCAACGAGACGGTGACATACGGCAAGCCCGGTGACCGCAACGGCGCCCTGGTGTGCGGCGCAGACGGTGAATGGACGGTCGGCAAGACCAAGGGCAACGTCGGGCAGATCCAGACTCAGCCCGGACTCTCCCGCGGATAGCAGTTTCCCCAGTCTCCACTGGCGAGTGCCCCGCATCGATACCGATGTGGGGCACTTCCGCGTATTGCTTGCGAGGCGCGGTTGGTCGTCAGTGGTGCTCGCCGGCCGGGTTTGTTTCGACGCCTGGTGGCGGGGTTTCGGCGCGCGTGAGTTCGGCTACGCGGTCGGCCAGTTCGCCGGTCAGTGTCGTGTCGGGTTCGGTGTGCGCGGCGTCCGCGAGTTGGTCCAGAATCTCGGCGGTCGCCGGGTCGGTCGTGTCGGCGGTTGCCGCATGCCCGCGTGGATGCGACGGTCCCAATTCTTTGAGATGCTCTGCGAGCGAATCGGTGTCGAGTTGCTGGGACGCCTTCGCGTTCAGCTCGGTGTTCTCCACCGTCGCGGCCCGACGAGTGGTCGCGACGGCAGCAGGAGCGACATCTGAAGTGCGAGCATCGACAACGCCGGGTGCAGCGTGATCGGGACGATTCCGGTGACCCAGAACGGCGCCCGCGACACCATCGAGCAGGGCGAGGCCGCCCCGATACAGCCGTCTGGCCGGTGCCGCGGGTGCCAGGTGAGAGATCACTTGGTCGTCGATCAGGCGAAGGGGGTAGCGCACGACGGTGTACTGCACTCGCAGCACGGCGAGGGTGAGTGCTGTGATGTTCATGAAGCCTCCTCGGTCGGTGAGACTGAGTCGGGCGCTGCCCCGACAGCGGTCGGCGTCGCCCGCCGTCCGGGTACCCGTAACAGCGTTCGACTACCCGCGGCGCATTTCCCATGCGAATTGCCGACCGCGGTCGCCGCGCGGCTGCGAGCGACGATCCGGTACGGCACCGTCCACCGGGCTTGCTACCTCAGAGTTGGGGGAGGGCTGCGGTGAGGAAGACGAGACCGGCTCACCGGCCGTAGTCGGGCTTACGCGTGGGTTGCGAGATCCGGCCCGTCGACGAAGATGTCGACTGTCAGTGGTTGCTCACCGCCGTATTTCGCGAAGTCGGACACACCGGCCTCTGTGAGGACCTCGACGTCGAGGAGGGTTCTACCGTTGTCGGTGCCGGCGGGGCGGCTGAGGAGTTCGGTTGCCGCGTCGGCCATGATCTCGGGTGACCGCGAGTGGTGCAGGCTTTCCCGGCCGCCGAGGAGGTTGCCGACTGCTGCGGTGGCGATCGTGGTCTGCGGCCACAGGCAGTTGCTGGAGAGGTTCGTGTTCCGGTACTCGGCTGCGATGCCCAACGCTGCCAATGTCATTCCGTACTTGGCCAGCATGTAACCCGGGTGCGCGCCCAGCCACTGCTGTGACAGATTCAGTGGAGGCGACAACGTCATCACGTGCGGATTGGCGGACTTCTGAAGGTAGGGGAGGCAGGCGCGAGTCAGGGCGAAGGTGCCGCGGACGTTGACTTGCTGCATCAGATCGAATCGTTTGAGTGTGAGGGCCTCGGTCGGCGACAGATCGAGCACGCTCGCATTGTTGATCACGATGTCGATGCCGCCGAAGCGGTCGACCGCGAGATCGACGGCCCGCGCGATGTCGTCGTCGTTGCGGACGTCTCCGACCACGGGAAGGGCGTGTCCGCCGAGTTCGGTCAACTCGCGGACCGCGGTGTGGATGGTTCCCGGTAGCCGGGGGTCGGGAGTGTCGGTCTTGGCCAGCAGGACGATGTTTCCACCGCGGCGTGCGATTGCGCGCGCAATCGCAAGACCGATGCCGCGACTTCCGCCGGACATGACGGTGGTTCTTCCTCGGAAATTGTTGGGGTCGTTCAAGGTTGATTCCTTCGTCGGTGGCGGCCGGGGGAGTGACCGAACGACTCCACGATAGGGAACTCACGAGACCGTGACGACGTCCTCGAGGAATCAAGAATGCTCATTAATTTGTCCGGTGAGAACAAATAGTTCCACAAGGGGGTGTCCAGGAAATTCACGCGCAAGTTCGCAAATTTCCAGGTAGAGCACGCCTGAGGTGATGGTTGAGGAGTTTCGTCGTCCATCGGCGCCGAAGACCGATATTGTCTTCGCATGGCATCAGACGAGGAACGAGCCGCATTGCTTGTTGCCGGAATCGCGCGTTCGCTCAACGAGCGGCTGGTGTCGCTGACGGCTGACATCACCAGCGTGCTCTACGCGGAGATCCCGGATCTGCGGGCGGATCGCCAGTTGTTCGACCTGCTGGGGGCGAGTGTGGAGGGCAACCTCGACACCATCTTCCACACTCTGCAGCACAACATCGCTCCCGAGGATTTGGACGCGCCCGCCGCGGCCATGGAGTACGCGAGAAGACTTGCCCAGCATGGCGTTCCCGTCAATGCGCTGGTTCGCGCATATCGCCTGGGACAAACCAATTTGCTCGGACTGGTTTTCGACGAATTGCGTGCTGCTTCGGTGCAGCCGGAACTCAGTGTGTCAGTGCTCGAACGCATCATCACGGTCATGTCTGTCTACATCGACAGGGTGTCACAGCAGGTGGTGGCCGTGTACGAGCGCGAAAGGGAACGGTGGCTCGCGCATCGGAGCAGTGTCCGGGCCGTGCGTGTTCAGGAGATCCTGGCGGGCAACGCACTTCCCGACGCCGGTGCCGCCCTGGGTTATGTGCTGCAGCAGAGTCACCTGGCCGCGATCTTCTGGAGCTCCGACTCCGACTCGGGCGAGATGCTGGCCCGAATCGAATCGGCGGCACACGATTTCGCCAACTACGTGGGCGGAGTGACCGACCCGCTGTTCGTGGCCGCAGACCGAGTGACCGGCTGGGTGTGGATTCCACTCGGTTCACGATCCCATCCCGAGCGGGCGCAGGGGGAGATGTGCGACTTCCTCGGGCGGCGGCATCCCGGGCTGGTCGTGGCTCTCGGCGCTGCGGCCGCAGGAATCGACGGGTTCCGGCAGTCCCACGGTCAAGCGCAACGTGCGCGAGCGGTGGCCATCGCGGCGGGGCAGAACGCGCCGGCGGTGACCGCATACGACGAACCCGGGGTATCGACGGTTGCCCTGTTGGTCGAGGACCTGGTGGCCACTCGCGCCTGGGTTCGCGGTGTTCTGCGCGGGCTCGCTGCCGACAACGAGAATTCGGCCCGGTTGCGCGAGACCGTGCGGGTCTATCTCGCCCACAACCTGAGCAACGTCGCCGCCGGAAAAGAGCTTGATCTGCACCACAACTCGGTGAAGTACCGCGTGAAACGGGCAGCCGAAGTACGGGGCAAGGACTTCACCGGAGATCGACTGGCCGTGGAACTCGCACTGCTCGTGTGCCAATGGCTGGGACCTGCGGTCCTGACCGCGGATTAGGTCATCGGCACCGAGCCGACGCGGAGTCTTGACACAGCCGCAGTCACGGCGTTTGACTGGTCGGAAGCTCGTGGTATCTCGCCGGATCGTGTTCTGGGAGGTTGACGTATGCGCGGCACAGGTTTGGCGGTACATCGACGCGGAGCAACCCCCCACCGCAGGATGTTCTCGGTACTGGCACTGGTGGGCGTGTGCCTTCTCTCCCTGGCAACGGCCCGGACAGCAGACGGTCAACCCGCTGTCGGCACCGGGTTCGCGATCCCCTTCTCCGGGGACCCCGGCTACGAGAACCTGGCGCCGACGCAGATGACGAGTCCGGATCAGCTCAACGCGCCGCTCGGTCAGCAGGTGGCGGACGAGATCGCCTATCAGATCGGGCTCGACCGGGCTGACGCTTTGTCCGAGCAGCAGTATCGCGACCTCATCACCGGCGGTGGAGTCGGCGGCAGCAGCGACGCCGCCGAGGTGATCGATGCGTGCGCCCGGATCCTCACCAATACGAACGGCCGTCCCCTCTATTCCGACGTCGATGGCCGCAACACACCGTCGGTTCTGGCCAGCTACGGGCTGTACGTGAACCCCAGCGGACTGCTGGAGAGTCCGGCCAACGCGGACGCGCCGACGCGGCAGGTGAACTCGCTGATCGCTCCCGGCGGCTTTGTGGGCACCTGGTTGAGGAACAACGGTGCAACACACACCCTGATAGCGCTGTACGAGTCGGCGTACACGATACAAGCGGCCTTTGGCTTCGCGTCGCAACAGATGTCGGGTGCGGCGCAATTGGTGACCAACACCAAGGGCGGTGTGAGCGCGGAGGTCGGCATGTCGATGGCGCCGCCGCTCTGGATTGTGAACTTCGCACTGCTCTACGTACTGCAGCCTTCCCTCGCGGCCGCGATGCCCGCGTTCTGGGCTCCCATTCCTCCGGCGGTTGCCGACGCCGTGCGGTCGAGCCCCACCGGCCAGGTTCCGTTCGGCGACTATGCGTCCTACTTCCAGTGAGCACTCCCTTGGAGTGCGGAGGTGACGAGGTTGCCCTTCGGGAGAGCTGTGTCGGATTCGACGGCCGCGACCCACTGTGAGGTTGTGGCGACCGCGGCGAAGTTCGATTGCAACAGGACCATCAGTGTGGTGTGCAGCGACTCCGCCGACACCTGACCGGCCTCGTTCGCGAGGTTGATCGCGCCGGTGGCGTCGGACAGGATCTCAGCGGAAAATCCCAGGCCCTCGGCCTCGACAGCGGTGGCCAGATCGCAATTGTTGGTCATGAACCCCACGATCGAGATGGTGTCGATAGTGTTCGCACGCAACCACTCCGCGACGTCAGTGCCGGCGAAGACGCTTCCGTACTGTTTGTGCACCCGCTTCCACGACGGGTCGATCGCGGTGTCGAGGTCGGGATGCAGCGACCACCCCGCCGACCCCTCCACGAAGACCGGAGCGCCGTCGGGCATCCGATGCTGGACGACGACAACCGGGATGTCGGCCGCGGCGGCCACCTTGATCGCGTTCAGGATGTTGGCCAGTGATTCCTCACGCGGCGGGTACTGGATCTGCAGCGGTCCGTCGAAGTACTCCTGCTGGACGTCGACGACGACGAGGGCACGGCGTGGTGCAGTCATAGTTCACTCCCGGGGATCGAAATCGTGCGGGCCCTTCGCCGGGCCGCGCTGTCACCCATTCTTCGGTGAGGGGGTGGCGGTTTCGAGTGGCATGGATGCATACTTTCGATGACTTTGTGCCAACCGTGGGGAGATCCGATGCGGATTGCCGTCTATGCGTTCGACGACATCACCATGTTCCACCTCGCGGCGCCACTGATGGTGTTCGGCGAATTGGGGCGCCTCGGGCTGGCCACAGACTGGGAGACCAGGCTGTGGTCCGATCGCCCCGGGTCGATCCGAACGGCCGAGGGGTACCCGATCGGTGAGGTGACGGGCCCGGAGACGGTCGAGTGGGCCGACATCGTCGTGATCCCGTCGTGGCCGCTTCCCGTGGTGCCGAGCAGCGAGGCGTTCGGTTCGCGCCTGCGCCGCGCCCACGCGCGGGGTGCCGTCGTCGCGGGACTGTGTCTCGGCGCCTTCGCGGTCGTCGACAGCGGTCTGCTCGACGGTCGCCCGGCCGTCACGCACTGGGAGATGATGCCGGCTCTGGCCGAACGCCATCCGGGCACGCAGATGGACACCTCGGTGCTCTACATCGACCACGGCGACGTGCTCACCTCCGCCGGGACCGCGTCGTCGATGGACGCCTGCCTGCACCTGGTGCGCACACATCTCGGGTCCGCGATCGCGACCCGGGTGGCGCGAAGTCTCGTCGTCGCCCCGCACCGGGAGGGCGGGCAAGCCCAGTACATCGAGCGCCCGCTGGCACAGGCGCCGACGGACACGGCGATTGCCGACGTGCAGCAGTGGGCGTTGGCCCATCTCCACGAAAACCTGTCCATCGATCGCCTGGCGGGTGAGGCGAAGATGAGTCGGCGCAGCTTCATTCGGCAGTTCACGCGAACCACCGGGACGACGCCGGCGCGGTGGGTCGCGGAGCAGCGACTCGGTGAAGGGCGCGTCCTCCTCGAGACCACCGACTGGGGTATCGACGACATCGCCTCCGCGTGCGGCTTCGCCAGCACGGTCACGTTCCGGCAGAACTTCGTCGCCGCCTTCGCGACCTCGCCCACCGCGTACCGGCGACAGTTCGCGGATCTTCCGAACGGCTGAGGTCGGCGCAGGTCCGATGTAGACCCCGCACCTGGTCGCACCCCAACACCCTGCCGAAGGGGCGGTGCTCACCCCCTACGATTCTCCGGGTGACCGATTACGACGATCTCGACATGTTCGGTGGCCTCGATGCCGCCACCCTGCCGTCCCGCCAGCAGTTGATTCTGGCGACGATCCGGGACTGGGTGGCCGCACACGGATGCTCGCCGAGCACCCGGCAGATCGGGGACGCGGTCGGCCTGCGGTCGACGTCGTCGGTGTCCAAGCACCTGAAGAGCCTCGAGGAAAAGGGCTTCCTCCGGAGGGGTTCGTCCATGGCTCGGCAATTGGACGTGCGCCCGTTCCTCACAGAGACGAAGCACGGACGCTCGGCCGACAACAATGTGACGGTGCCGGTGGTCGGCGACATCGCAGCCGGCGCACCGATCCTCGCGGAGGAGCACGCCGACGAGATGCTCACGCTCCCTCGTGAACTCGTCGGCTCCGGCACCGTGTTCGGGCTGCGGGTGCGCGGCGAGTCGATGATCGACGCCGCGATCTGCGACGGCGACGTCGTCGTCGTGCGCCGCCAGGACGAGGCCCATTCCGGTGAGATCGTCGCCGCGATGATCGACGGCGAGGCCACGGTGAAGGTGCTCCGGCGCCGCGACGGTCACATCTTCCTCGAACCCCGTAACCCTGCCTACACCGTCATCGACGGCGACGCCGCAGTCGTCCTCGGCAAGGTGGTCTCCGTGATGCGCCGGATCTGACACCCTGCCATTCGAAACCTGTTCCGCGAACACGTCGGCCGCGGCATACAGCCGAGCGAACCGAACATGTCACGTCTCGGCAGCCGTCAGAGTGCCCGCTTGAATCCGACGTGGCTGCTGTCGTATCCGAGTCGCGCATAGAACGCCTGCGCCCGCTCGCGGGCGCGGTCGGTGGTGACCTGCACGAGTGTCGCGCCGCGATGCCGGCCGTGGTCGTGCGCCCACTCGAGCATTGCGGTTCCGACGCCATGGGAGCGTTCGGAGGCCGCCACCCGCACCCCCTCGATCTGCAGGCGAGCGGTGCCGCCGCGGGACAACCCGGGGATGATGGTGAGTTGCATGGTGCCGATGATCCGGTCGTCCTCGGCGCGGACCACCGCCAGGTAGTGTGCGGAATCCCGGGCGATCGCGTCGTACGCCTCCTCGTACCGTGCCATCTCGGCCCCCTCGCGGGTGCGGCCGATCTCGTCGTCGGACAGCAGGGCGACCAGTGCCGGCACATCGGCGCGGCCGGCGCGCTGCACCCGATAGACGCGGTCGTCGAGTCGGAGCCGTCCACCGACCGATTCACGTGCCCGCGACTGCAAGTGGGCGACGAGTGTGTCCAGCCAGGTACCGACATGCTGCCGGGCCTCGGGGGTGTCGGGGTAGCGACAGCGCAGGTGCAACCCGGCCTCGTCGAGGATGAACCAGAGCATCACGCCGTCGGTCCGGATCGTCGCGCCGACGTACTGCGCCTCCAGCCCGGTGGCGTCGACGCGGACCGGCAACCGGCGCAGGTCCAGCCACGAGATCGCGAACATCCCGGGGGCCTCGGGCATCCCGCCCCACGGGCGAAGTACGTCCTCCAGCGGCCAGGACCCCATCCGTACGGCCTCCTTGACCGCCTCTGCGCTGGCCCGGGGGTCGGGGTCGGTCGATTCCAGCACCGAGTTGGTGATGAACCACCCGACGGAGTCGTTCCAGGTGGCGTCGTACCGGCTGTGCACCGGGAACACCGCCCGCAGCGGGGTGCCGGCCAACTCGCGCGTCACGTCGGTCATCGCGGCCACCACGAGTGCCAGAGTCGAGACGCCGTCGTCGCGGGCCTGCGCCGAGAACGCGGCGCTATCGTCGACGTCGAGCACGTCGCGCACCTCCACCCGCTCGTGCTGCAGCGTCGCCGCGCCCAGCGACAGCGGGAACCGTGGCATCACGTCACCGCTGGCCGCCAGCACCTCCGCCCAGCGGTGGTGCACCTCGGCGGGTGCCGACGGGCGGTCCCGCAGGGCGCGGGTGTGCTCGGCGAAGGCGGGCGCGGGCGGCAACGACGGCGCCCGGCCGTCCTGCACCGCCGCCAACGCGGTGAGCAGGTCGCGTGCGATCACCAACATCGACCACATGTCGACGTGTGAGTGGTCGGCGGCGACCACCACGGTCGGTCCCGCCGCGGTCTCGAGCACGCACAGCCGATGCGACGGACGACTGTACGGCGGGCAGGCGTGGTCGAGCACGTCACGGAGCGCATCGTTGACGGCCTGTCCGGGGGCGATCGGGTGCTCGACCCAGTCACCGGGGAAGATTTCGACCTCGTGCAGCCGCGGCTCGCCGTCCTCGCCGGGCGAGAAGATCGACCGCAGCGTGCCGTGCCGCGCGATGACCGCCAGCCAGGCGGCCGCGAGCGCGTCGGACGGTACCGGCGCGGAGAGTGTGAAGGACAACGCCATCCAGGACCCGGCTCGGTCGCCGGCACCGACGTGGCGTCGCTGGTCGAAGGACACGGGCAGCGGCCGGCCCGGCCGGCCCACGGTCACGTCGTAGCCCAGCAGCCGACCGAACGGCAGGCGCAGGTGCGCGACGTTGGTCAGCCGCATGGCGGTATCCTATGCGCTTCCCCAGCGACCGCGCGGCCGATCTCGCCCGCCGGGCCGCGAGTACCACGGCATGAGTGGGAATTGCGCCCTATACTCCCGCCATGTTGATCATCGGGATGATCCTGTTCGGAGTGCTCGTCGGTGCCGCCGCCCAACTCATCCTGGGTAGGTCCAGGTCCGGAATCGATTGGACGCTGGCATTCGTCGCAGGCATCGGCGGCTCGTTCGCGGGCGGACTGCTCATCAGCCTCCTCGCGGGGGACGGCCTCAACTTGCGTCCCAGCGGCATCATCGGCTCCCTCGCCGGGGCGATCATCGTGACGGCCGTCTGGTTGTGGTGGAAGGCGCGGGCCGCGGCAGGGGCCGACTGACAACCACGGCGTTCGCCGCTGCCCGCGACGCGGCCGAACCGGCCGGTGGGATGATGGTGCGCGTGCCAATGCCCTCACCGCTGCCCGTCAAGGACGGGGTCGGACCGACGCGGCTGCGTGTCCCGGCGTCCGGGCCGTGGGCGACGATCGCCGAGTACGTCGTCGCGCGGTTCGACCATCTGGACGCGGGCGACCTGCACCGGCGATTCGACGCCGGAGGGATCGTGGGCACCGACGGTCGTCCGATCGGTCGCGGCACGGCGCTGGGCTCGCACCGGTTCGTCTGGTACTACCGCGATCTGCCGGTGGAGGACCCGGTGCCGTTTCACCTGGAGATCCTGCACGTCGACGACGACCTCGTCGTGATCGACAAGCCGCACTTCCTCCCGACCACTCCGGGCGGGCGATACCTGCGCGAGTCCGCGCTCGTCCGGTTGCGGACTCGCCTCGACAATCCGGACCTGACGCCGATCCATCGACTCGACCGCGCGACCGCCGGCCTGGTGATGTTCTCGGCCCGTTCCGCGACGCGCGGCGCATACCAGTCGCTGTTCGAGAAACGGCGGGTAGTGAAGGTCTACGAGGCGGTGTCGATGCAACCGCCAGGGTGGGACCCGGATGCGCCGGTGCTTGCCGAGCGTGCCGTTCCCGTCGTCTACCGCAACCACATCGCGTCGCGGCGCGGCGAGTTCCGGGTCGTCGTCGACGACTCCCGCGAACCCAACGCCGAGACGGTGGTCGAGGTGTGTGGCGGCGGTGTGAGCTCCTCCGGACGTGCTGTGCTGCACACGATCCTGCGTCCGCACACCGGACGAATGCACCAGTTGCGGGTGCATCTGGCGGCGCTCGGCGCCGGGATTCTGGGCGATCGTCTGTACCCCGACCTGCTGCCCGAGGCGCCGGACGATCATTCCCTCCCGCTCCAATTGCTCGCGCGGGAACTCGAATTCACCGATCCGCTGTCGGGGATGCCGCGGCGGTTCGTCACCCGCCGGACGTTGAGCGAGGCGCCCGCGTAAGGGCGACCTCGCGCAGGTGCAGGCACACCTCGTCGATCGCCTGCTTCGCCTGCGTGAACGCACCGATCTCGGTGACGAAGCCGTGGAAGACGCCGGCATACCGGGTCAGCGAGACGGGGACGCCGTCGCGCCGCAGCCGTGCCGCATATGCCTCGGCGTCGTCCCGGATCGGGTCGACCTCCGCGGTCAGAATCAGCGCAGGCGGAAGACCGCGTAGCGATTCGGCGCGCATGGGTGCCGCGAGGTGGTCGTCCGCCCGGTGTCCCGGGCCGACGTAGTGGTCCCAGCACCAGCGCGCGTCCGCGGTGCTCAGTAGCGGCGCATCGGCGAATTCCGACCACGACGGCGTCGTGAATGTCCCGTCGACGGCAGGGTAGGCGAGTACCTGAGTCACGGGGAGGGGGCTGCGCTCGTCGCGTCGGTGCAGGCAGAGGGAGGCGGCGAGATTGCCCCCGGCGGAGTCGCCACCGATCGCGATCCGTCCCGGATCGATACCGAGCTCCGGTGCCGTCCGGGTCAGCCACGCGTAGGCGTCGAGGCAGTCTTCCAGTGCTGCCGGGTAGGGGTTCTCGGGAGCCAGCCGGTAGTCCAGGGACACGACCGTCCATCCGGATCCGGCGGCGATCGCGCGGCACAGCTCGTCGGCTCCGTCCAGGGTTCCCAGGACGAAACCGCCGCCGTGCAGATAGACGAGGGCAGGCCTGTCGCCGTCCGGAGCGGCACTGTCTGCGCGGTACAGGCGAGCCCGGATCGCACCTGCGCGGGTCGGAACGCTCAATTGTTCGACGTGGTCGAGCGGCGTGATCGGCTCGGCAGGTGGAGTCGTGTTCAGGAGCGCCCGGGCCTGCTCCGGTCCCAGCTCCCGGATCGGTTTGGGCAGGGCGTGAGCGATCATCCGGGCCGCGGCCTGTGCATCGCCGTCGAGCAGATTCCACCAGGTGGGGGCGTCGTCGTTCATCTCGGAAACCTCGCAAGTCATTGACAACAAGTGATCTGTGCCTCACTATCATAGTCACGTGACCAAGACGCTTGACCACAATGGTCGCATTCCACAGGGATCCGCTGCTGACGGTGTACCGCGCACATGATCTCGTCGAATCGAAAGGACTGAAGGATGACCGAAACGACGATCGGCCACGCGACATGCGAGGCCGACGCGGTCGACGGGGTCGACATTCGGATCGAGGACGATGCGAGTCCGATCGTCCGGCTGATCGGCCGCACGATCGCCGACTCCGTCCGCGCGCACCGTGCGGATGCCGTCGTGGCGGGGGTGGAAGGCATTGTCGCGGTCCGCTCCCACGACACCCCGCAGGCTGCGACGATCAGCATCTCGAACGGTGTCGTCGCGGTGTCGAGCGGTGTGTTCATCTCGCCCGATGTCACCCTGACCGTCGACCTGAACGCGCGGCTGGCCCCGGTCGGCGAGCCCGCAGGCGAGGGCGACCTCGCCGCAACGTCGCTGGCACTGCTGTCGCCGCCGCTGCCGGACTGGCAGGTCGCCGCGGAGACGTTCTGGGCCGCGGCCCGGTCGGTACCGGGGATCCCGGACGTGCTCGTCGCGGTCGCGGACGGCCCCGACGGATTGGACCAACTGGTCGTCGGCGAGGGCGAGACGCACTACGTGATCGCCGGCCCCCCGGAACTGCTGGCCGGCATCTTCTCGGGCGCCGACGATCTGATCGCCGCCCTGTCCACCGGTCTGATCGGCGTGCGCGGCACGCTCTCTCAGCTGTCGGTGCTCGTCGCCGCATCCTGGAAGGTTCGATACGATGTCTGAAATCACCGCCACCGCAACGGATCGTGATGCCGCCGTCCACACGGTCCGGCTCGAGGCCACCAATCACGATGGCTCGTTCCTCGGAAAGAACGTGGCGCCCAAGAAGTTCGCCGCGAGCGCGGAGTCGGGGTTCGCGTTCGCCGATCTCCTGTTCGGCCTCGACCTGGGCAATGATCCGACCTTCGGTTTCGCCTACCCCGACTGGCGTGGGCACCTGGCCGACGTCCAGTTCCGGCCCGACATGTCGACGCTGATGCAGTGGGAGCCCGGCCTGCAGTCCGTGATCGGTGACTACTGGCAGACGGACGGCACCCCGGTCGGGACGTGTCCTCGCAACCTGGCCCGAAAGCTGGTCGACCGACTGGCAACGCGTGGTTTCACGGCCACCGTGGCGGTCGAGATCGAGGCGACCCTGTTCCAGGAGTCCATTCACGAGGCCCGCGCCAAGGGATACCGCGACCTGACCCCGCTCGGCGGTTCCGCCGGAACCGCGTACCACCTCGCGAAATCGAAGGACTGGGTCGACTACATGTCGGCGGTCGCCCGTCGCCTCGAAGAGATCGGCATCGAGTGGGAGGCGTGGAGCGACGAGGACGCGGCAGGGCAGGTCGAACTCAATCTGGTTCCCGGTGACCCGATCTCGGTGTGCGATGCCTGGGCTCGCGCCCGGCAGGTGATGCGCGAGGTGGCCTTCGAACTCGGTCACACCGTGACCTTCATGGCCAAGCCGACAGCCGGATACGGTCAGGCCTCGCACGTCAACCTGTCCCTGCAGCGCGACGGGGTCAACGCGTTCTACGCGGAGGACGGGCCCTCACCGACGATGCGGCACGCGATCGGCGGACTCCTCGCGACCATTCAGGGCGCGACGTCGATCGTGCTGCCGCAGATCACCTCGTACCGCCGCCTGGTCGACCTGAGCGGCCCGCCGACGACGGTCACGTGGGGCATCAGCAACAAGACCACCGCGGTGCGTGCGGTGTGCGGGCACCCGGCGTACTCCCGCCTCGAGTACCGGGTTCCCGGGGCCGACGCGAATCTGTACCTCGCGGTCGCGGCCATTCTCGCCGGGGTGATCGCAGGCCTCGACGGCGCGATCGAGCCGCCCGAGCCGGTCAGCGACATGGCGTGGTGTGCGCCCGATCTCGAGCGGTTGCCGAACACCATCACCAAGGCGGCCGCCGCTCTCGAGGCGGATCCGATTCTGCGCGAACAACTCGGGGACGAGTTCGTCGACTACTGGGTGGGCACCCGCCGGTGGGAGTGGATGCAGTTCCACACCGCGGGTGGCGATCCGTGCGCCGAGCTGTCCGAATGGGAGTCGACGCGATACTTCGAGTTCCCGTGAGCGCGGAGAACGCGACGCCCGGCACCATCCGGCCGATGATCGGCATCACCGGCCGGCGGTTCCGGCTGGGGCTGGTCGATGGACTCGACAAGCGTTACGGACACCTGTTCGCCGACGCCTTCATGTCCGACTTCTCGGACCGGATCGCCAGGGCCGGTGGGATTCCGGTCAACCTGCCGTACGATGCCGACCCGGAGGCACTCTGCCACTGGCTGGCGGGCGTGGTCATCACCGGAGGCCAGGATGTTCATCCCGCGTACTGGGGTGGCGATCCGTCGGTGGTCCGGGACGTGGATCCGCGGGATGATCCGATGGTCCACGACCCCGACCGGGACGAGTACGAGATCGCGCTCGTGCGTGCCGCACTCGCCCGGCAGATTCCGGTGCTCGGGGTGTGCCGCGGCCTGCAGGTCCTCAACATCGCTCTGGGCGGCACGCTGATCGCGGACCTTCCGCCCGGTTCCGTCGAGCACCTGTCGGTGTCGCCCCCGCTCACCGACGGCGCCGACGACCACAAGGTGACGTTCGAGCCCGGCTCGATCGCGGAACGGCTGTTCGGCGCCGGTGCGGTGACCAATTCGTGGCACCACCAGGCGGTCGACCGCTGCGGTACCGGCCTGGTGGTCACGGGGCGCGCGGCCGACGGCGTCGTCGAAGCGGTCGAGTTGCCGGGGGCCGCGGTGCTCGGTGTCCAGTGGCATCCCGAGTGGATGGAACGCGACGATCCGGCACTGAGCTGGATCGTCGCCGAAGGAAACCAGCGGATCTAACCCCGGAAAGACTGTCGGCCGTCACCGAAAGTGGCGGCCGACAGTTGTCTTTCGTGTCAGCCCGGCATCAGTCCACGCTCACCCAGGACGCGAGCGAGCGCAGGGTTACCGCGGGAGGGACCGTCGAAACTCGGCGCGCCGGCACGGAAGCAGCGCCGAGGTTGGCGGCCATCCATGCGTCGAGTATTCCGAGGACGAGCTCGATCTGCAGCTCAGCCGTTGTGCGGTCGGTGAATACCAGCCAGTTGAGCGCGAATCCGTCGGACAACGTGGACACCAGGTAGGTCAGTTCGTCGATCGTTTCCGGGCCGACCGACTGGCCCGCAGCGGTCGCGGCGGCGTCGAGGATCGCTCGCATGGTCGCGAGTGCCTCGTTGTACACCATCTCGGCCTGCCGGCTCTCCTGACGCTGGCCCCAGCTGATCAGCTCGACGATCGCCGCGCCGAAGTCCGGACTCGCCAGGTACCACTCCATCCCGCCACGCAGCAGGGCACGCGCCGTGGACGCCACGTTGCCGTGGACGTCGTTGCGTGTCAACACCTCTCGATACTGTGCGGTGACGTGCTCGAAGACAGCTGCGAACAGCACCTCCTTGGAGGAGAAGCAGTAGTGCAGCGTGGCCAGTGGAGCGTTCGCCTCTTCCGCGATCCGGCGAGTGGTGGCGCCGTCCACTCCGTGGGCGGCAATCACGCGCACGGCTGCTGCCACCAGTTCGGCGCGACGTTCGGCGGCGGGAATGCGAGCCATGCGATCTCCTGTCGAGACAGAACTGATCAGATGATCATGTCGAGTCTCACGTTAGCAGTCAGATGAGTGGGGAACGGCCCTATCGCCGAGAAAAGCCGTCCCCAACTGCAGGTAAACCTCCGAAATCTCTGAGTCAAACATCTTGATCATATGACTGACTTGGCTTACGGTATGAGCCGGATCACATCGCCGACTCCGGCGCCCCTCCAATGCGACCAGCCCAATTTCGAAGGAACAGACCCCTCATGACGACGAACGAACTCACACGTCTGACTCCCGACGTCACCACAGAAGCCGCGGTCGAGGTGATCATGCGAGACGGCGGCGTGATCATCGAAGGGCTCTTCGACGAAGCCACCATCGAGGGACTCGAGACCGACTTGGGCCCCGTGCTCGACCGGGTCGACACCGGCCACGACGAGCTGTTCGCCGGCAACAGAACCAAGCGCGCAAGCGGCTTGTTCGCGCGGACCGAGCACATGGCGACGGTCGCGCTGAACCCGTTGTACCGAGGCGTCGCCGAGCGCATTCTCAACAAGCCGATCAACGTCTTCTTCGGTGAAGAGTCGATGCCGAACCCGGCAGGCATGCACGTAGGCGCGACGATGGCCATCAAGATCGGCCCGGGGCAGGGTTCGCAGCCGCTTCATCGTGACGACTCGGTCTGGTTGTGGCGGCACCCCACGTATCAGCGCGAAGCGCGGGTGCAGATCATGGTGGCGGTCAGCGACTTCACCGCCGAGAACGGCGGCACCCTCGTGATCCCGGGCTCGCACCTGTGGGACGACGAGCGCGCACCGCGCCTCGAGGAGGCGATCCCGACGGAGATGAAGGCCGGGTCGGCGCTGATCTGGATCGGCTCCACCTATCACGGTGGTGGCCAGAACACCACGTCGGACGAGTACCGCTTCGGCCTGTCGATGGGCTACGACCTCGCATTCCTGCGCCCGGAGGAGAACCCCT
Source organism: Rhodococcus pseudokoreensis (assembly GCF_017068395.1). NCBI lineage: Bacteria > Bacillati > Actinomycetota > Actinomycetes > Mycobacteriales > Nocardiaceae > Rhodococcus > Rhodococcus pseudokoreensis. The sequence continues at coordinate 4,706,509 of NZ_CP070619.1, forward strand.
TCCTCACCTACACCCTCGATCAGATTCGGTCGTTCCCGGAGGAGATCCAGCGAGCACTCGACTTTTCCTCGGAACACTACGTCGGCTGGGTCGAGGTCGGGGGCCAGATGTCCGACCCCATGGACCTGCTCGGTTGTGACGAGTACACCGCTATCGGCGCCGCGCTCCCCGCCCGCGTCTGAACGAATCGGAGAAACTGATGACAGAGATCCACCAGCAAGCCGGACTCGCCGGTGAGGCGCCTGCTCGCCGTGCGCCGAACAAGGGAGTGCTGATCGGAGTCGGCACGCTGCTGATCGTCCTGACCAACGCCGTCATCTTCATCCTGCCGCCGCTGCTGCCGATCATCCAGGCGCAGTACGGCCTTGCCACAGTGGCCGAGACGACGTGGCTGTACACAGCGCTGACTCTCGGCGGGGGAGCGGGTTTCATCCTGCTGCCGCGCCTCGCGGATCTGTACGGCGACCGAAACGCCTCCGTGGCGGCGTCCGCATTCCTCGCGGTCGGCGCGCTCATACCGGCTGTCGGCGACTCCTATCCGACCCTCCTCGTCGGCTGCATTCTCATGGGCTTCGGTGGTGCGGCGCAGTTGCTTCCGCTCGGTTTCCTGCGTCGCAACCTCGGCGAGGACGGCATCACGGTGGGTGTCGCGGTTCTCGTCGTCGCCACCGGTGTCGGCATCGTCGTGGGCATGATCGGCGGCGGCTTCATCGTCGAGAGCCTGTCGCTGCGAAGCTTCTTCGTCATCCTGACCGCAGTGTGCGCGGCCACGACCATTGCGTGCCATGTCACGATCCCGCATGCCCCGCCCGCCGAGCGTAACGGCCGCATCGCTGTTCTCGGCACGGTGTGGATGATCGCGTGGGTCGCGGCGATCCTGCTGACTTTGACGCAAGGACTCGTGTGGGGCGTCGCGGCACTTGTTCCGTTGGTGGCCGGCATCATCGGTGGCATCGCATGGGTGCGCGTCGAGCGCCGGTCGACCGCGGCGGTATTCGACGTCGCAATGATGAAGACGCCTCTGGTCACCGCGTCGTGCTTGTGCATCGCCTTGTTCGCAGCGGTGAACTCGGCCTTTCTGCTGCTGCTCAGCACGTACGCCCAGATCACTCCCGCGGATCTTCGTCCGGAAGACTCCTACGGCCTCGGGCTCAGCGCGCTGCAGACGGGCTGGCTCATGGCACCCTTCGCGGCGGCGTTCCTGATCCGCGGAACCGTGCTCGACCGCGCCTTGCTCAACGGCCGTGGTGTCCCCGTCTTCGTCATCGGAGCGCTCACCAGCGCATCGGGGCTGGTCTGGCTCGCCCTGGCGCACGACCAGCAGTGGCAGCACCTCGTGGGCGCTGCCGTCATGGGTCTCGGGACCAGAATCGGCTATGCAGCCGGCTTCACGATGGTGCAGATGGCGGTGCCCGAAGAGAAGGCCGGGATGGCGGCCGGTGTCGCCGGCACGTTCATGGCCGTGGGTTTCGCCTTCGGCACGGCACTCGTCAGCGGCGACCTCAGCGCCTCCCTGGTTCCGGTGGTCGGCACCGGCCTCGAGGTCGCGGCAAAGGGCCTCTACGGCACCGGCTACTGGCTGTCGGGAGTCCTCGCCCTGCTCATCGTGGTGACCGTGCTGATCTCACGCGCTCGGTCCGGTCGACGCGTCGAAAGTGCCGTGTCCTGAAACAGGGTGCGTCAGTCCACGCTCACCCAGGACACCAGTGAACGCAGGGCCTCTTCGGGTGACGCCTTCGCGGCCGGAGCCACCGGCCTGGGCACGTCGCCGAGGTTGGCGGCCATCCACGCGTCGAGCACTCCGAGGACGAGTTCGATCTGCGACTCGGCGGCTGCACGGTCGGTGAACACCAGCCAGTTGAGCGCGAAACCGTCGGACAACGTGGACACGATGTAGGTCAGTTCGTCGATCGTTTTCGGGTCGACCGACTGGCCTGCATCGGTCGCGGCGGCCTCGAGGATCGCCCGCATGGTCGCGAATGCCTCGTTGTACACCATCTCGGCCTGCTTGCCCTCCTGACGCTGGGCCCAGCTGATCAGCTCGACGATCGCCGCGCCGAAGTCCGGATTCGCCAGGTACCACTCCATCACGCCGCGCAACAGGGCGCGCGCGGTGGTCTCGACGTCGCTTTGGACGTCGTTGCGCGCCAACACCTCTCGATACTGTGCAGTGACGTGTTCGAACACCGCCGCGAACAGCACCTCTTTCGTGGCAAAGCAGTAGTGCAGCGTGGCCAGCGGAGCGTTCGCGTCCTGCGCGATGCGGCGTGTGGTCGCGCCGTCCACCCCGTGGGCGGCGATCATGCGCACGGCCGCGGCCACCAGTTCGGTGCGACGTTCTGCGGCGGGAATGCGGGCCATGCGTTTCTCCTGTCGAATCGAACCTGAACGGATGATCAAGTCAGTTCTGCACGCTACCAGCAGAAAGGGCAAACGGGCCGTCGCATCGTCGAGAACAGGCCCTTCGGATCCACGGTTCGCACCCTTTCATAGTCATGTGCCTTGATCAATTGACCATGTTCTTCTAGTCTATGACTGAGCCCACAGTCCGGCGCCATCGGCGATCGGAGGGCACGAGCCACGAGCTCACCGCGAATGCGCCGTCACGACCTGAGATCGCGAGCCGCACCCGCTTCAACGCCGCACTGCACCCGACATAGAGGATGACCATGACCGGAGTCCAATCGGTTCACCAGGAACGCGCGATCGCGCTCGATCGCATGGCTGTGGACCCGCCGATCGACACCCTCATCGGCCTGCTGGCGGTCCAGGCCCTCCGGTATCCCGACCGCGAGTTCCTCCGCTTCGCGGAAGGGTCGTGGACGTTCGGCGAGATCGACGACTGGACGTCACGCCTGGCGCAGCGACTCGTCTCCGAGGACGGGGTCCGCGAAGGCGACCGGGTCGCGATCATGCTGCCCAACGTGGTGCAGTGGCCGATCGCCTGGCTCGCGATCCTCAAGGCCGGCGGCGTCGCGGTGCCGATCAATTCGTCGTATCAGCGCGCAGACCTCGAATTCGTGCTGCGGGATTCCGGCGCCCGGGTGATGGTCACCGACACCGGTCACACCCCGCTCGTCGACGAGGTGCGCGCCACGAACGGCGATCTGGGCGAAATCCGGATCGTCGAGGCCGCCTCGTGCGACGAACTCGGACAGTATCCGGCGGACAGGCCGGGGGTCGCCATCTCCGGTGCGACGCTCGCGAACCTCCAATACACGTCGGGAACAACCGGATTCCCGAAGGCGTGCATGCTGACCCACGACTACTGGGTTCGGCTGGGGTGGGTCTGCGCGAGCGCGGCGGGCCTCGGGGCCGACGACGTGGCACTCACCTCGCAGCCGTTCTCGTACATGGACCCGCAGTGGAACACCTCGCTGTGCCTCACGATCGGCGCGCCGCTGGTGGTCCTGCCCCGGTTCTCCGCCTCGGGTTTCATGGCGGACGTCCGCAGGCACCGGGCCACATTCTGCTACGTGCTCGGCTCGATGCCCACGCTGCTGTTCAAGCAGGCGCCGAGCCCGCAGGACCGGGACAACGACCTGCGCCTCGTGCTGTGCTCGGCAATCCCCGTCGCGCTGCACGCAGGGCTCGAACAGCGTTGGGGTGCGCCGTGGCGGGAGATCTTCGGGATGACCGAAAGCGGCGTCGACCTGGTCAGCCTCCCCGAGCGCGCGGCCGACGTCGGCAGCGGGCGGCTGGGGCAGCCGGTTCCGACGAAGCAGGTCCGGGTGGTCGATCCGCAGGGCGCAGAGGTTGCCGAGGGAGAATCCGGCGAGCTGATCACGTCGGGCAGCCCGATGATGCTGGGCTACTGGAACCGGCCCGAAGACACCGCGCAGGTCCTGCGCGACGGCTGGCTCCACACCGGCGATGTCGCGGTCCGCGAGGCGGACAGCTACCGCCTGGTGGGCCGGATCAAGGACATGGTTCGCCGCGGCGGCGAGAACATCGCGAGCGCCGAGGTCGAACGCGTCCTCGAGCGCGACGACACCGTCGTCGCGGCAGCGGTGGTCGGCGTCCCGGACGAGCTGTTCGGCGAGGAGGTCAAGGCCTTCGTGCAGCTGGCCCCTGGCGTCGAGGAATGCCGCCCGGCCGCAGAGCGAATCGTCGACGGCGCGCGAACCCAGTTGGCGCGCTTCAAGGTTCCGCGTTACGTCGAGTTCGTCGCCGATTTCCCGCGCACCCCGTCCGAGCGTGTGTCGAAGCCGGCGCTGAAGGCGCGCGCCGCCGAACATCCGGGCATCACCCACGACCTGCAGCCGCTGCGCACCGCCGGCAGCGGCAACGACAGGAGCCACACATGACCGAGAACTACCTGGACGTGCACATCGACCGCGACGTCGCCGTGCTCACGCTGAACCGCCCCGCGAAGCTGAACGTGATGGACGTGGCCACGCGGGTGAGGCTCGCGCAGACGATCCGCCGGTTCGGGACGGGGGACGTCGTCCGCGGAATCGTGCTCACGGGTGCGGGGCGGGCTTTCTCCGCCGGTGAGGACCTGCAGTCAGTGCCGACCAGTTACGACGAGATTCACGAGGCCTTCGCGACGTTCCACGACATCACCCGGGCGATTCTGGAGACGGAGGTCCCCGTGATCGCGGCGGTGAACGGGATCGCGGTCGGCGGCGCCTCGGAGATCACGCTGTGCTGCGACTCGCGGATCGGCACCCCCGCCGCCGAGTACTTCCAGCCGGAGAACCACCGCGGGATCATCATCTCGAACGCCTCGAGCCTCCTCATGGGCCGCCTGGTCCGGAACCACGCGATGCGAATCATTCTCGGCTCCAACCGGATCGGCGCGGACGAGGCCCTGCGGATCGGGCTGCTCGACGAGATCGTGGCCCCGCAGACGCTGGTGGACCGTGCGGTCGAGGTGATCCGGCAGTGGAACTCCGATCCCCGTACCACTGCACTGCACCTGGGCCTGCTGCGGCCGCGGCCCGAAGACGTCGAGGCCGCGTTCGCCCGCGAGGACGACGCCGCCCGCCAGTCGTGGGAGTCGGGTGCCTTCACCGAGGGCATCGAGGGCTTCTGGGCATCGAAGAACGCGGCGCCGACGGCGCCCCTGACGAGCAATTGAGATCGGAGACAATGGTGATCACCACCGAAGCAGCACTTCTCACCGCGGTGAACGAGCCGCTGGAATTCACCGAGATCCAGGTCGACGACCCGGAGCCCAACGAGGTCCGCGTCGCGGTCTCCAACGTGGGCCTGTGTCACAGCGACCTGCACTACATGACCGGTACTGTGCACGCCGACCTGCCGGTGGTGGTCGGGCACGAGGTGGCGGGCATCGTCGAGTCGGTCGGCTCCGCGGTCACCTCGTTCAGTCCCGGCGACCGTGTCGTCGGCGCCCTCACGCCCTCGTGCGGGTTGTGCCGCAACTGCCAGGCCGGGCACTCGACGCAGTGCCAGCGCGCCTCGCAGATCCGGCAGCGGCCCCGCCCCGCGTTCCAGCTGCCGGGAGGCCGGGTCGTGGAGCGGCTCGGCGACATCGGCGCGTTCTCCCGCCACACCCTGATGCGGGAGAACTCGCTGGTGAAGGTGCCCGACGAGGTGGGGCTGCACGTCGGGTGCCTCCTCTCGTGCTGCATCATCACCGGCGTCGGTGCCGTCTTCCGCGGCGCACAGGTTCGCCCCGGCGCCACCGTGGCGGTGATCGGCTGCGGCGGTGTCGGGTCGGCCATCATCCAGGGCGCGCGGCTCGCCGGTGCCTCGGCGATCGTCGCCGTGGATCTCGACGACGCCCGGCTCGCGGCCGCGCGCACGTACGGTGCCACGCACGTCGTGAACGGCGCTGCCGACGTCCCCACCGAGATCCAGAGAATGCTCGGAGACGGGGTGGACTACTCGTTCGAGGCCGTCGGCTCCGCGCGTACCGCGGCCACCGCGCTGTCGGTCCTGCGTGCCAGGGGTACCGCCTGCCTGGTGGGCATCGCACCGGACGGCACCGACCTCACCGTTCCCGCGTCGGACTTCTTCTTCGGCGAGAAGCGCCTCATCGGCTCGTACATGGGCTCGGGCCAGGCACACGAGGACATCACCCAGTTCGCGCGTCTGTACCTGCAGGGCAGCCTGCTGCTCGACGAGATGGTCAGCGACGTGATCCCGTTCCGCGAGATCGACAAGGGCTTCGAGGCGATGAAGTCGGGCGAGGTGACCCGCATCGTCGCCGACCTCACCGTGTGATCACACCGATCCCATCCACACCGACGCACCGAAGGAAGACGCGGATGTCGAACCCTGAACTGCCCCAGCCGATCAACTACATCGCCGACGAGTGGTCCGAGTGCCGGACGATCCCGGACGCGTGGAATCTCGACCCCAACACGGGCCAACCGGTCCACCGCGCCGTCACCACCGGCCCGGACGACGTGGAGCGCGCACTGCGGCACGCCGAGCGGTCGTACGGCTTCGAACGCTGGGACGACGCGGCGAGCGAGGAACGCGCGGCGGTCATCGAGCGTGCGGCCGACATCGTCGAGGCCCGGATCGAGGACATCGCCCGGACCGATGCCCTCACCAGCGGCGTCCCGATCGCGAAGGCCCGGATGGTCGCGCAGTTCCTTCCGCACCGGATCCGCTCGTCGGCCGCGGATCTGCGCGCCGTCCCGCGTCGCACGGCGCTGGAGGCCGGTGGCCGCGACGTGCGGCTGTACAAGGTCCCGTGGGGCCCCGCCGCGATCCTCACCCCGTGGAACGGCCCGAGTTTCATCCCCGCCGCGAAGATGGTGAGTGCGCTCGCCGCCGGTTGCCCCGTCATCCTCAAACCGTCCGAGCATGCGCCGAGCAGCGCCCAGATCATCGTCGAATGCTTCGTCAAGGCCGGGCTTCCCGACGGTGCGCTGCAGCTCGTCCACGGCGCGGGCGACGTGGGCGCGGCGATCACCGGCGATCACCGCGTGAAGATCGTCTCGTTCACGGGCGGCCCGAACGCCGGCCGCGCGATCGCCCGCGCGGCCGCGGAGGACTTCAAGGTGCTCCAGCTCGAGCTCGGCGGCAACAACCCGGCCCTCGTGCTGGACGACGCCGACATCGACGTGGCAGCCGACGGAATCCTCGACGGGATGACCAAGCTCAACGGTCAGTGGTGTGAAGGCCCCGGAAAGGTGCTGGCGCACAGGAGTCTCGTCGCGCCGCTCCTGGAGGCGCTGCTCGATCGCATCTCCCGCATCGACATCGGGCACTCACTCGACGAGAAGACGCAGCTGGGCCCGATCTCGAACGCCTCGCATTTCGCCACGCTGCAGAGCCGGATCGAAGGGCTGCGGGGCCACGGCGGGACGATCCATCAGCCGGCAGCGCTTCCCGCACTCGACGGGTTCTTCCTTTCCCCCACCGTCGCTTCGGGAGTCGACGCGTCGGTCGCGACCGCCGAACTGTTCGGGCCGCTCGTCAGCCTGCACGCCGTGGAGTCCGACGAGGACGCCGTGCGCGTCGCCAACGCGAACCCGTCGGGTCTCGACGCGTACGTGTTCGGTGGCGACCTGGACCGCGCCATCGAGGTCGGATCCCGGGTGCGGTCGGGTGAGGTGCGGGTGAACGGTGCCAAGGTCGCCGATCTCGCCGACGGTTCGGCACAAAGCTTCTGGGGTGCCTCCGGAATCGGCGGTCACGCCCCCGGTGAGTCCGTCCGGGTGTTCTGCGGAGATCGCGTGGTCGGCGTCGATTCTCCCGACCTTCCCCTGTAGCGATCGCGACTACTTTCGCGTCACCCCTTGACTGTGACCGGCACCACTGGTCTACTCAACTAAGTCACTTGACCCAGTCGTTTGACTAACTCAACGAAAGCGGCAGCATGAACTCCACCTCCACCTCAGCCAGCGGGATCGTCGATGTCATCGGCGTCGGTGCCGGCTTCACCGGCCTCTACCTCTCGCACCGGCTCACGAACGCCGGGTGGACCTTCGCGGGCTTCGAGGCCGGCCCCAGCGTCGGCGGCACCTGGTTCTGGAACACCTATCCCGGCGCCCGCTGCGACGTCGAGAGCATCTACTACTCCTACTCGTTCGACGAGGCGCTCCAGCAGGAATGGACGTGGAGCCAGCGGTTCGCGCCGCAGGCCGAAATCCTCAGCTACATCGAACATGTCGCCGACCGCTTCGACCTGCGCAAGCACTTCACCTTCGATACCCGCGTGGTCGGCGCGACGTGGAACGCGGCCGACCGGCTGTGGGAGGTGCGGCTGGACAACGGCGAGACGCGCCGCAGCCGCTACCTGATCTCGGGTGCGGGCGGCCTGTCCACCCCCAAGGACTTCGACGTGCCGGGCCTCGGGAACTTCGCCGGACTGCAGGTGTCCACCAGCCGGTGGAACATCTCGCTCGACGACCTCGCAGGCAAGCGCGTCGCCGTGATCGGCACCGGATCGTCGGGCGTGCAGGCCATCCCACTGATCGCGGAGGTCGCGGAGCACGTCACGGTGTTCCAGCGCACCCCGAACTACGTGATGCCTGCCCGCAACACCGAACTCTCCCCGGAGCAGGTCGAATCCATCAAGGTCGACTACCAGGCGATCCGCGAGGAATGCCGGCACTCGCTCGGCGGCATCCCCGAGCGCCCCGTGGCCGACAAGGCCTTCGACGTATCGGCCGAGGAGCGTCAGCGGCGCTACGAGGCGGCCTACGAGCTCAGTGGTTTCAACGGCGTCGGCGCCGAATTCACGGACCTGATCACCGACGTCGAGGCGAACCGGACCGCCTCGGAATTCATCCACGACAAGATTCGCGAGATCGTCGAGGATCCGGCCACCGCCGAACTGCTGGTGCCCAAATACCACCCGCTGGGCGCCAAACGCAGCTGCTTCGGAACGGACTACTACGAGACCTACAACCGGCCCAACGTGTCGCTGGTGTCGCTGCGCGACGAGCCGATCGAGACGATGACCGCGAACGCGATCGTCACCTCGAAGGGCACGTACGAGGCGGATGCCGTCGTACTCGCCATCGGCTTCGACGCCTTCACCGGCCCGCTGTACGGGCTGGGTCTCACCGGCGCGTCCGGCGCGAAGCTGCAGGAGGCCTGGCACGACGGTGTCCGCACCTACCTCGGGATCATGACCGCAGACTTCCCCAACTTCTTCATGGTGGCGGGCCCACAGAGCCCCGCACTCGCCAGCAACGTGGTGATGTCCATCGAGCAGAGTGTGGACTGGATCGCCGACCTCATCGAGCACGCCCTCGACGCCGGCGCGACGCTGGTGGAGGCCACCGTCGAGGGCCAGAACGACTGGGTCGACATCACCGAGGAGACCGTCGCCGCCACCCTGTACGCCACCACCGACTCCTGGTACCGCGGCTCCAACATCGAGGGCAAGCCCAATACCTTCATGGGCTACCTGGGCGGTGTCGGCAAGTACCGCCGGATGTGCACCGAGATCGCCAAGCGCGGCTACCCCGGCGTCGAGATCGACGGCGAAACGAAGTCCCGCCGGCTCGGCCCCATCCACCGGGAGATCTCGTGAGTACTGCAGTCCACCGGCGCTACGTCGCCTTCTCCGACGCGCACTACGCGGGCAATCTGGTCGACGGCGCCTACGCCCTGAAGCTCTTCGGAGACGTCGGCACGAACCTATCGATCGAGTTGGACGGTCACGAGGGCCTGTTCGCCGGCTACTCGTCCGTCGAGTTCCTCGCCGCAGTCCGAGGCGGCGATGTCGTCGAGGCCGAGGCCAAGCTCGTAAAGAAAGGCAACCGCAGCCGCACCGTCGATTTCGAGCTCCGTGTGATCTGCCGAGCCTCCGGCGACATGGGCCGATCGCAGGTCCTGGAGCATCCGCTGGTCGCGGTGCGCGCTCGCGGCACCGCGGTCATCCCTGCAGACGCGACGGAGTAGTGACGATGAAGCTGATTCACGAGACCGGCTGGGCCGCACCGCCCACCACCGTCGAACCGCCCCTGACCGGTGACATCGACTGCGACGTGGTCGTGATCGGCGGCGGCGGGGGCGGCATGTCGGCCGCACTCCGCCTCGCCGACAAGGGTGTCGACGTGGTACTCCTCGAGGCGAAGACCCTCGGCTGGGGCGCCAGCTCCCGCAACGCCGGATACATCACGAATTCGATCGCCGCCGATCCGGAGCTGCTCGGACTGTTGCTCAAACCCGAGCGGTTACGCAACCTGTACCGGTACGCCGAGAACGCGGTGCACTTCGCCGAGGGCGCCATCAGCCGTCGCGGAATCGACTGCGGCTATCAGTCGGAGGGCATCGTGATGGCCGCCGTGTCCAAGGGCCAGCTGCGGCACGCGCGCCGCAACGCGAAGGTCCTGGCCGACGCCGGATCGTCGGCCGAATTCATCGAGGGCCCCGAGGCGGGCCTTCCGCACGGCTTCCTCGGCGGAATGCGCGAGGGCGTCGGCGGCACCCTCAACCCGGGTGAATTCGTCCTCGGCCTGCGGGCCGCGACGATCGCGTCCGGCGTGCGCGTCTACGAGCACACCCCCGCCCACGACGTCACGGACACCGGCGGCGGGGTCACCGTCGAAACCCCGGAGGGACGTGTCCGCGCCCGCAAGGCGCTGCTGACCACCAACGCCTACAGCGCGGGCCTGCCGATCGCGCCGAAGAACCTCGCCACCCCGGTGTGGACCTCGCTGGTCGAGACCGAACCCGTCGCACCCGAACGGCTCGACGAGATCGGCTGGACCAGCCGCGCGCCGATGGTCACGTTGCACATGATCCTCGAGAGCTACCGCGTCACCCCGCGCGGCACCATCGTGTTCGGGACCCGCCGCGTTCAGACCGGCCGCAACCCACTGCCCGACCGCACCCCCGCCCGCAACGTCGCCGACGACCTCGTCCGCGGATTCCACGACCGCTTCCCCGGCCTGCGCGACATCGAGCCGCAGAAGGCGTGGGGCGGCTGGATCGGCATGAGTTCCACGTGGCTCCCTGTCGCCGGCGAGGCCTCCGACAACGTGCTCTACTCGCTCGCCTGCAACGGCCACGGCTTCGCCCAGGCACAGTACGTGGGCCACCTGCTCGCGGACCGCATCTGCGACGCGCCGCTGCACGACGACCTTGCGGCGATCTGGCGCGGCCGCAAGCGCTTCCGGCGCAGCCTCGTCAGCGGCCCCGTGCTGCATGCAGGCTGGATCGCCGACCGCGCCTCCGACCGCCTGGCCGCCCTCACGAAATAGCCATCGCCGCCCGTCCGGTCGGCTGATGTCACATCCAAGGAGAAAAACATGTCCATCCGAGAACTGCTCTTCGCGGTCGCGGACATCTGGATGATCGCCGTCGGATTCACCTACGGGATCAAGTTCATCCGGAACTACAAGAACTACCTGCTCGGCATCGAGTGGATGATCGTCGCGACGTCGGGTTCGAACTTCCTGATCTACGGTCTCATCAAGGCCGGTCACGACAGCCCGATGTACACGTTCGCCTACTTCCTGGATGCCTTCTCCCGGTCCGTCGGGATCACGCTGATCCTGGTCCTCGGACTGATGAAGGTCACTCACCGGTACAAGCCGTCCGTGGCGGTGGACATCGGCGCGTTCGCCCTCGCGGCCGTGGTGGGATTCCTCCTCAGCCAGTTCGCCGAGCAGATCGGCGTTCCCGGCAAGATCTTCTACATCGTGGTCAACGTGCTCACCACGATTTTCCTGATCTACTTCGTCACACGCCTGTGGGGTATCGGCGAGCGCGGACACGCTGTGTGGGCCGCCGTCGCCACCGCCTGCGGATTCGTCATCGCGTCGACGTACGACTTCGTCCACATCCCGGGCGACGACGCGGAGCACACGATCTTCTACATCTTCGCGCTGTCCACGTGGGGCCTGCAGATGTTCGCGTACTTCCGCGCCTACCGGGCGTTCGACGCTCACAACAAGCGCGTCGACGCCCAGGCGGTCAGCGGCGGCGCTTCGGTCACGGCCTGAGCCGCGCCGTGACCCACCGCAGCACCGAAGCCCATCGTTCTCGAGAGTCAGGAACCGAAATGACAACGCACGTCCAGGAAGAGACGACCGAGGTGGTCGTCGTCGGCGCCGGAATGGCGGGTTTGACGGCGGCGACCACGCTGTCGCCCGAGACCGACGTAGTCGTGCTCGAATCCGCCGATCGTGTCGGCGGACGAGTCGAGACCGTCCGGCGGGGCGACTACTGGGTCAACGTCGGCACTCAGTTCACCGAGGGCACAGGCACACTCATCGATGCTCTCGACCGGCACGGCATCGAGATGGGCTCGCTCGCAGGCAAAAGCGTCGCGCTGTACCTGAACGGCGGGGTGGTCGACACCTCGAATCCCGTCGCGCTCATGTTCCGCACGCGGATGACCATGATGGACCGCATCGGCATGGCCATCGTCGGTGCGCGCATCCTCGCGGTCATGCCGTTCCTGGAGTCGCAGAGCCTTCTCGCGCAACGGGTTCGCGCCAAGCTCGACACCAAGCTGGCGTCGTACCTGCTGAAGGGTGTCCGGTCGGAACTGGCGGCCGCCGTCGTCCGGTCGTGGTCCGCGCAGTGGATGGGATGCGAGGTGGAGGAGACGGCCGCCACCCAGTTCGTCACCTCGGTCGGCCTCGCGTTGGCCGACCCGGAGAAGATCCCGAACTTCTCGCTGCCGGTGGGTGGCAACCAGACGTTGACCGACGTGCTGGCGGAGGATCTCGGTGACCGGATCCGGCTGAACTCGGCGGTGCAATCGGTGCGGCAGGACGGCGACGGCGTCGTCGTCGACTATCTCGACGGTGACCGGCCGGTGCGGCTGCGGGCGAAGCGCGCGATCGTGACCGTACCCGCCGATATAGCCGAGCGGATCATCCCGGACCTCCCACAGCAGCACCGGAACGCTTTCAACGACATCACCTACGGCCGGTACGTGATCGTCGGATTCTTCACCGACGAAGCCGGGCCGCAGCGCTGGGACGACTTCTTCGGTGTCTCGACGCCGCAGCTGTCGTTCCAGGCGATGTTCAACCACGCCGCGGCGATGCGGAACGGCGACGATCGTAAACCGGGCGGAGCACTGGCCTGTTTCGCCGGCGGCGCTCAGGCCGACGCGTTGTTCGACCTGTCCGATGAGGAGATCGTGTCGCGATTCGAGAAGGACCTGCTTGCAGTGTTTCCCGAGCTCGACGGGAAGCTGGGCGAGGGCATCGTGCGGAAGCACCGTCGGGTCGTGCCCTTCTGGGCGCCCGGGCGGAGGAACTCGCTTCCGACGTTGCGTGATCCGCTCGGAACCATCCACCTCGCCGGCGACTACCAGCTCGACATGCCGTCGCTCGCCGACGCAGCCACATCGGGCGAGCGCGCGGCGAAGGCCGTACTGGCGAGCCTGAGCCGGCAGCGGTAGACACGCGCGGCATCGCCGGGGAGAGGTCGGTTCCGCGTCGGACCCGCAACCGGGCCCGGGCGCGCACATGGCGGTGGGTCCCGCCCGACGATCCGGCTCCGCGCCACGATTCCCAACTCACCGCTCGACGACTGGTGACGACCTGCTGCGAGTTCACACGAGCAGGCCTGTTCGGCAAGGTGACGGGCTCTCGCGCGGCCACGCTCGCCTCCACATCGGGGCCGACGATAGCGACGGCCCTGTGAAGTGCGGACAGAGTGGTCGGCGATGAAGTGGTCCATTGCGGGGCCCGGCGGTAGCCGGACGTACGAACGAACGGCGTAGAGCACGAGTCCCCAGTCCCGGCCCGATGCGGTGATTCGGGTATTCCCCCCCCGGACAGAGTCTGGCGCAGACGGAGTCGGTGCGGAGTGGGTCGAGGTTCACCTGCCAGGTGGTGGTGTTGAAGAGGATGACTCGGCGGTACTCATCGTCCGATTCCGACTTACCGCTGTGGGTGGTGGAGCGAGTACGCGGCCGCGAGTTCCACTGTTAGTGATCCGTTTCGGTCCACCATTCGGACTGCGTTCCAGAGCAGTTCGATGAACTGAGGTCTGCCGATGCCGAAGAGTTGGAAAATCTCCTCGGCGGGGGGACCGCCGTAGGGTCGCCATCGTCGTGCGAGATCGATGATGAGTTCGTTCTCACTGGTTCGGTGTTCGTTCTTCGAGGGGGCCGTTCGACCACGGCGTCGTCGCCGACGTTCGTTTCGGTACGTCCGGACTTGTTCGGCAATAGGGATGCTGAGTTCCGTGGTGGGGGTGTCGTCGGCTTTCATCGGCTTCGCCTCTGTGTATCGGGAAGGTGTTGTCGTTGCTGTAATTCCAAATGGTTTCGCTGCAGTTTGCCAAGTTCCGGCTGTCGGTTAGCCACCAGCACACGCGAGTGCTCAGGAGGTCGGCGCGAACCATCAGGAGTCTCGATCGGGATGTATATGGTGAGGTTGCGACCTACTGAGATGCCAGAGTGTTCGCGCCGGCGAAGGTGCTGCGCGGAGTTTGAGGGTGCACAACTCGGCTAGCCGGCGTCGTACGCTGTCGTTCACGCCGGGGTAATAGGCGAGGAACGCTTGCAGTCGCTGGTAGAACTCGGTGGGGACGACGCCGAACTCGGGGAGGATGTGGTCATCTCCTCCTCCGAAAGGTGCCCATTTGACGGCGAAGTCGAGCATGGTGAGTTCGTCGTCGGTCACGTCGTCTCCGTTCTTTCCAGTTCCGACAAGATGGGAGTGCCTCGCGTAGCCGACCGAACCAACGCGCCCAACCTCGCTACAGGTCGAGGATCAGCCGTTCGCCTTTGGCGCGGGACACACAGATCATCATCGACGTGCCCGCCTCCCGCTCGTCGTCGCCGAGCAGCAGGTCGCGGTGGTCGGGCACCCCGTCGAGGACCTTGGTCTCGCAGGTGCCGCACAGGCCCTCTCCGCAGGAGGTTGGGACGATGATTCCGACGTCGGCGAGTGCGTCCACGATCGACTGGCTCGGCGCCACCGAGCAGGTCACGCCACTGCGTTCGGCGACCACGGTGAATGCGTCGTTCGGGCGGTCGGTGACTGTGCCCGAGAACCGTTCCAGGTGGAGCGATCCGGCGGGCCACGGCTTGCACAGCGACTGCACGGCGTCGAGCAGGCCGGTCGGGCCGCAGCAATAGACCTCGGTGTCCGGCAGCGGTGTGCCGAGCAGCCCGGGCAGGTTCACCAGCCCGAACTCGTCCTCCGGCACCAGCTGCACCCGTTCTCCGTAGCGCTCGAGTTCGCTGGCGAACGCCATCGAGTCACGGGATCTACCGCCGTAGACGAGTTTCCAATCGCTGCCGTCGCGCTCAGCTCGTCTGATCATGGCGAGAATCGGTGTGATCCCGATTCCGCCGGCGATGAACAGAGCCCGATGTCTGGCAGCGAAGGCGAAGTTGTTCCTCGGTCCGCGCACTGGGATGACGTCGCCGACGCGTAGGCGGGTGTGCACGTATTCGGAGCCCCCGCGGCTCTGCGGCGCGCGCAGCACCGCGATCTCGTAGGCCGACAGATCCTGAGGGTCGCCGCACAGCGAATACTGGCGCACAACTCCGTTCGGCAGCACCACGTCGATGTGCGCGCCGGGCTCCCACTCGGGCAGCACGGTTCGTTCGTGACGCTCCAAGCGCACCTGCCGCACACCCGATGCCAGGGATGCGACGGCGGTGACCTCGAGCGAAAACTGGGCGTCACTGGTCATCACGGCCGCCGAAGGTGATGGTTTGTGCGATGTCCCAACGCCCGGTGAGGTATGCGGAAGCAAGCTGGGCCTGGAAGGCGCGGACGCCGTCCTCGCGTGCGTCGAATGGCCCGGGCCGGTAGCCGTTGCCCAACAGCCCCTGGTACACGGACTCGCAGGCTGCGAAGTCCTGCCGGTTGGTGATGTCCCAGAACCCTGCGGCGTACGAGGGGTCGAAGCCGGGGCGTTCGGCCACCTCCCGTGGGAAGAGCCAGGAGCACTCCACGAACGTTTCACCGGGAGACAGCGGCACCAGGCGGTGGGTCATTACGTAGTCCGGCTGCAGGGTCAGTAGCAGGTTGGGTGCAAGCATGAAGTAGATCGTCCGGCGGGCCTGCTCGTCGCTGATCCCGGCGATGCGTTCCCCGCCGCTGCGGCCGTCGAGGCTCATGGTTTCCGCGTCATCGCGCAGTTCCAATGGTCCACCCAGCCACATGCCGGTGTGTCGCAAACCCATTGCGGTCTCCGGCGGGCTGACCCGGCAGAGCTCAGGATGGATCGAAGGGCAGTGGTAGCACTCGAGGTAATTCTCGATCACCAATTTCCAGTTGGTCTGGAGCGTATAGCTGTGAGACTCGCCTACGACCATCTCCGTGGGATCCCAGGGGGCGACGACATCGGTCAGATTGCCGACCCACTTGCCGAAGTCGGGGGCATCGTCGGAGGCGTTGACGAAGATCCAGCCGAACCACTCGACTGCGCGCAGCCCGATGAGGGGCCACTCGTCCGTGGCGAAGTTGTCCGTGCCGGTGAACCGCGTCGCGGAGCGGAGTTCGCCGTCCAGTTCGTAGACCCACGAGTGGTAGGGGCACTGCACCAGACGCTTGTTGGTGCACGAGTCCACCGCCAACAGTTCGTGCCCCCGGTGCCGGCACGCGTTGTAGAAGGCGTGGAGAGCGCCGGATCCGTCGCGGGTCAGCAGGATGCCCTGGGTCCCGACTCGCACGGCGCGCTGGTCGCCGGGCTTGCCGACGTCGCTGCTGCGCCCTACGCAGACCCACGCAGCCTCCAAGAGGTGCTTGCGCTCCCAGTCGAGGACCTCGGGGGAAAGATAGGCGTCCGCCGGAAGTGTTCGCGCGTCGGAGAGTTGTTCCTGGAGTACGCAATCCAGCGCATCAGCGGTGAGGGGTGCAGGTGGGAGGGCGGTGGTCATGTCATCGTCTCCATCATTGGGGGAGCTGGAATGGATGACAATGAACTTAATCACTATTTCGGGCCGCCAACATATTCTCGTGCACAGTTCGCGCCGCACGCTCTGTGCGCGGTCACAGTCATCTCCGGATGGCGGCGTATTTCCTCAGGAGATCGTCGGACACCGGGGTCTGCAGCCCGAAGGCGACCCCGAACGGGTCGACGAGCACGGCGAACGGGCCCATTGCAGAGTCGGTGGCCGGCACCCGGACTCGCGCACCGAGGTCGCTCAGACGTGCGACCTCCGCTTCCAGATCGAGGACTCGTAGGAACGGGATCCAGTGTGGCGGAACGGCAGAAGGCAGGACGTCCAACATGTCCACAACACCGGCCACGGGTCGATCCGCGGACACCAGCAGGCGGTAGTTGCCCGGGCTGGGCGCAGGCTCGTCGATCAAGTGGCAGGACAGCGTCTGGGCGTAGTAGGCCGCTGCCTCTTCGGCCAGTGGCGTGTACAAGTCGACGAAGGCCACGTCTCCAAGCCGCTGACTGTGCGGTCGGGAACCGGGAACGTCGGTCAGCCCGAACAGCGCCCCGTCGGGCGCGGCGTACACGGGCTGGTCCAGGCCGTCGACGGGCACGGTGCCGGCTGGACGTGCCCCCAGGTCGAGCGCCCGGCTACCGGCGGCCACGTGGTCGTCGGTACCGAAGCAGGGCACCCAACACCCCTGCGGTGGTACGGGAACATCACCGGCCGATACGAACGAGATGCGCTGCCCAGGGCTGTCACTGCCACGCCCGTGGTCCATGGCGAGGGCGTAGAACGCCCGGCCGCCAGGTGTGTCGCCGCCCACGAAAAGTACGGTGTCCGAGGTGATCCCGACACTGCTGGTCATTGTGGTCCCCGCCCGTCGAGAAGTGACGACAGATCTGCGGTGGAGCCTAGCTCCCAGCAGGTCGTGGCCAGCCAGAAGTGGGTGCGACTGCTCGGCGAATCGATGTCACGGCCGGTGAGCTCCTCGATCAGTCGGAGCCGGTTGCGTAAGGTGTTGCGGTGCACGAACAGTGCCGTGGCGGTTGCCGCCGGTGCTCCGTCCTCGGCCAGGTAACGGCGGAGTGTGTTCACCAGAGCGGTGCCATGCTTCTGGTCGTAGTCGAGGAGCGGGGCCAGTGCCTCGGCCGCCAGATCACGCAGTGGCAGACCGGCTTCGATGCCTGCGATAAGCAGCGCTGTAGCCAGGTCCTGGATCCGGTGCACATGCACACCGTAGCCCTCGGCGAGGGCGTTGCGCGCCTCGAAGTAGCCCAACCGCAGTCCACGTACTCCGACGCGCGCTTTGCTGACCCCCACACGGGCATCCGAGCCCAGGCTGGAAAGGTGTTCGTGGCACAGCCGCGCCACGAACAGTCCGGCTCCCTCGGGGACGACCAGGACGACGCGGTCGTGCACGATTGCCCGCAGGTGCGGGTCGTGTTGCTGGCTCAGCAGAGTGTGCAGGTTCCACGGGTAGGAGCGGAGCCGCCGAGGCGGACAGGCCACGGACCCGACGACGACCTCATGCGCTTTCCCGGCGTCCAGGCCGTGCTCGCCGAGCCGCCGTGCGGTCTCCTGTTCGCTGGACTGACCGGCGATGACGTCTTCCAGGATCTGGCCGAGTAGCTCCCGACGTCCGCTCAAGACGGCGTGACGGCGCGACAGTTCGATACCGGCCAGCGTCGCGGCGAACGAGAACAGCGCAGGGGGCACGTCCTGTCCACGCGCGCACAGCACGGCGACCGGCTCGCCTTCCAGCTCCACCGGCCGGAGCACGCAGTCGGCGACCGCGTCCCCGGTCGAAGGTGAGGCAGCGACCAGTTCTTCGGCCGGCCACTCGGTCCGCGCAGGCACGCTGACCAATACGCCACCACGTAGGTCGATCACGGCCACCGGCGCGGCCGAGATCCCGTGTAGCGCGTTCACCAGTGCATGCAGTGGCCGTTCGGCGGTCAGTGTGTCGGCCAGCATCCGGTGGTCGGCGAGTTCGGGGTCGGCCGACGTCATAGCGTGCATCCTACGCACTGAGCGACGTGCGTTACATGAGTCGATGTCGCCGCGGATCCGGAAGGAAAATCGCTCCACGAACTGCCGATGTTCGCCCAACCCGAGAGCCTGTTCACGGGATCCGGGGTGGTGGAGCCTGCAGTCCCCTGCACAATTGGCTCAGCGTCGCGCATAACGGTGTCTACTTCTGGTTCGCTCGACGTGGCTGTTCTTCCGGGCACGGGGCGAGACCGGCATCGACGACGGCATCGCGAAGGAATTGCAGGACCTTCCGGGTGATTTCCCAACGGAGCTGAGCGGCCGGCAGGGCTGTCCAATAGCGCCCGGTATACGTGACGTCCTCGGGGAGGACTCGGACCAGAGAGGGGCGTCTACGTGCGATGTAGGTGGGCATGACGGCAATCCCCACACCGGCCAATGCTGCTTCCTCGTGCACCAAGAGATTGTTGGATTGTAGCCGAATGATGTTGGGCAGCATCGGTCTGAGAGCCGCGAAGTCGGGCACGGCTGCAAGAGGGTCCTCCGGGTACCAGCACAGGACGTGCTGTTGCAGATCCTCGATCTGTCCGATCGTGGGGTGTGTGTGCAGGTAGTCCTGGGTGGCGTAGAGCCCGATCTCGTAGGCAACGAGTTCTTGGACTTTGACCCGGGTAGATGTGGGTTTGGTGCGGACCACCGCCGCGTCGAAGGACACCCCGTCCCGGCTCGCCAGGGAATCTGCCGTCACGATACGCAGGATGACCCCGCTCTCGGCGATCAAGCGTCCGCAGCGCGGTGCCAGGACGGCCGCGGCGAACCCGTCCGGAGCGAGGATGGTCCACTCCTCCGGAGTCGACACGATCGGGTCGCCGTCCGCGAACACATCGACACCCAGGGAAACCATGCGTGCTGCCGGCAGGAGACCTTCGCCTGTGGGTGTCAGCTTCCAGCCAGTCCCACTCCGGCTGAACAGTCGGGTGCCGAGCGCTTTTTCCAGCCGACCGATTCGGCGGCTGACGGTCGTGTAGTCAACCCCCAGCTCCTGGCTGGCGCGGACCAGGGTCTTGGCCTCGGCCACGACGTGGAAGTACTTCACGTCTTCCGCATCCACTCTCATCCGGTCCCTCAATGCTGGTTTCACTTCGATGCGTGCTCTCGTCACCGGGGCCTACCCCGATGGCGAGGGCACCGTCATCTACGAGCTGCTGGTGGCCTCGCGCCCGACTCCGAGGCTGGAATCGTGACCAGCGCGGTATCGGCGGTGAACCTGTTGGTCGGTCACCGTCCGCGCAGGATCCTCACAGACGTTCCGCCTCGAGTTCGGTTGGCGTCATCGGGTCACGGTTCGTCGAGCGGGTAGGCGAGGAATGCATCTGCTTCATCTCGTGCTCGAGGGCGAGAGCGTCCGCGCCCTCGGGCATGGCCGGAGCGGGGAGTCGCCAGAGCATTGGAAGTTTGTCTTGAACAACACGCCGATAGGCATAAAGCACGACCGAGAACAGCAGGACGGCCACCGCGACCAAGGACTCCCGGGTGCCTCCGTAGCCCAGAAGTTCGGGATTGAGGACGCCGATCACGGTGATGAATATGTTGAACACCACCAGGACGGCCACGACCGGAATCCACGCGTTGCTCCGCCGAATCGGCCGTGGCCAGTTCGGGCGATCTTTGCGCAGCAGAATGAATGCCGCCAAACCCAGGATGATCGCCAGTAGGTAGCCGAGATTGCTCGCCAGCAGGATGCTCACCGGATGCCCCACCAGGACCATGACGGTGGCGTTGAGGAGCACGTCCAGGGTCAGGGATCGGCCAGGCACACCCCACCGGTTGACCCAGTCGAGTTGCTTGATGGTCATCCCTTCCTGGGCAAGGCCGAACAGCGCGCGGCCCCCGTCGGCGGTGGTGGAGATTATGGAGATCAGCAGGGCCGACGCAATCACGATCGTTCCGATCCAGGCCGCGCCACCGAACGCGTGGTCGAATGCCACAGCGACATAGTTCACCGGGTTGTCCCGGACAACGCCCTCGCCCAGACCACCCGCAAGGGCGGTCGGGACGACGACGAACAGCACGATCATGAACAGCGAAATTCGCGACATGGCCTTGGAAGTATCGCGGGCGGTGTCCTTGTACTCGGGTGCGAAAGACGCAACGATCTCGCCCGCGTAGATCGTCCACGCGGTCACGTAGAACACGACGGCGACTGTGCGCCAGTCGCCGGCCACCGACCACGACAGGTTGGCCGTCGACCAATGGATCGACGGGCTGACCAGGCACGCCACCGTTATTACGGCTAGACCTGCGACGACCAGCAATCCGAGCACCTTGTTGACCGTGGCACCGAACTTCAAGCCGAAGTAATTGAATGCCCAGGCGAACAGCATGGCACCGAGGGCGAAGACGTGCTCCAGCCCGAGGTGATTGCCGAAGATGCTGAAGGCGACAGTGTTGTCCTGAAACCAGGTCGCCTCGATCAATTCTCCGAAGACCACCGAGGCCATCGAGATGGACAGTGACCAACCGAGCCAGTAGCCGAACGCGGCGATGGCTCCAAGAGGGGCGAAGTATTTCTTCCAGCCCTCGATTGCGTAACGTGCGACCCCTCCTGAATCGCGGGGGAACATTGCCGCCATCTCCGCAAAGACTTGGCATTGCAGGAAGCTGATCACCGCTCCGATGAACCAGATCGTAATTGCGGTCCACGCACCGACTACGCCGAGTAGATAGCCGAATGTCACGAACAACCCAACTGGCAGGGTCAGCGCCATGGCCATGCCATCGCGCCAGGTGAGCTTCTTGGCGAGTCTTCGATCGCCCATGCTGTTTTCGGTCATGTCTCGTCCTTCGTTTCTATTGTCCCCCCGAGCTAGGTCGACGCGATCGTCGGGATCGGCACCATCTGGTCATCTGTATGGACGCAAGGCCGGGACGCCAAGGCGCCGCGAGCGCCCCGGCCCTGCATGTCTAGGTCTTCACCCCGGAATTCGCGTGCATCCGCGTTGCGAGAAGGGAGTGCAACCTGTGACAGGGCTCAGCTGGGATTCCCGGAGATCCGTGCATGAATCTCTCGATCGGCCCGGATTCCGGATTCGATCGCGCCATCGATGAACCCGTTCCATCCATTGGCGAGATCAGAACCAGCGAAGAAGACCCTGCCTTCGGACTTCTGCAGCTCCGCGAGCAACCTCGTTGTCTGGCCCGGTCTGAACATGCACCAGGTGCCCCGCGAAAACTCGTCACTTGCCCAGTCGTGTCCAGTGGTGGCGACGACTTCCAGATCCCCGAATAGCTTGTGGAGTTCTGCACTGACTTGGTCAACGTCACCAGCGTTCAGATCAGCCCCTTCGGGGCCGAAAGCGATCAGCAACTGACCGTCATCGAGGATTTTGTCCGTGACGACATAGTTGATCAAATGATTCTCCGGAGCAACAGCGAAGAACGGCTTGGGCAAGTCCCCTCGAACGTGCACCCACGCTTTCGAACCACGGCCGGGCTGGCCCTCAGAAATCCCCGCTTGTTTTGCGGCGGATAGTGCGGGACTGAAATCAATGGCACCGAACGTATTCAATGGCGCCGCGACGACCACGTACTCAGCCCGCAGAGTATCCCCTTGCCGGGTGGTCACGACCACACCGTCATCCGATTGTTCCACCGCGGCAACGGGGGTGCTCAGCCGAATTTCGGCCGAGGAATCGTCGGCTATGGCCTGGATCAGAGAGCGTGTTCCGTTTTTGAGTTTGTAGCGCCCAACCGTATCGAATACTGCGTTGATATCGAATCCGCTCAGCGCATACCACCGCAGCGCTGCAACCAGACCGACGTCTCCACAGGGAGCGGAGCCCATGGCGGTCCACAAGCCATTGGCCAGGTCTTTCTCTTCTGGAGTCAGGTCAAGTCCGTCGATCCGATCTTGGATCGACAACTTGTCGACGACCTCTAGCGCATCCTGATGGTAGAAGGGCTCGAACGGTCGCTCGAGAACCTCCCGAGCGTCCTGAACGACCATCTCCATGAGGGACTCGATAGCCGCCGAGGCCTCCTCATAGGGAACGCTCTTCCGCCGGCCTCCGGTCACCGTGGCTGCGATCTCAGGCGCGGACACTCCGATGGTTTCGACAAGCTCGAGGTTGTAGCGCGAGATTTCCGCGAACGCATGTGGCTGGAACCAATGAACCCACGTACCTCCCAACTCCAATGAGTGCCCCGGCAGAGCGTCGTCCTTGTACCAGGTTCTGCCGCCAATGCGATCCCTGCCTTCGAGCACTACCACGTCGTACCCCCGGCGACTGAGTTCCCGAGAAGCGGTAATGCCGGCGAAGCCGGCTCCGATGATCACAACATCACACAACTGATTGTTTCCCATGTCCTCATCCAGTGATAGTCAAGAATTATTTATCGGTGACAATTTTATTTGGTCACCTTCGGAACGAAGTAAAGTCCCGGAATTGGGGTCTACTGTCCTCCGATTGTCTCCACGGTCGCTCGGCCTCGAATAAGCGCTCCTCTTTCCGATCCCTCTTTTGCCGAGCTTCAGTCGCTCTTCTTGACGATGTGAAGGACGCTGGTGTCGGTGAATTCCAGGAGCCCTTCCATCCCGAACTCAACGCCGAGACCCGACTGCTTGCGTCCGCCGAAGGGAACCTCAGGCAGGACGGCACAATGCGTATTCACCCAGACGGTGCCGCTCTCGAGGCGCTGCGCGACCCTACTGGCGCGCTCCACGTCGGTGCCCCACACCGAATTGCCCAGGCCATATTCGGTCCCATTGACCTGCTCGATCGCCTCGTCGAGGTCGTCGTACTTCAAGATGGCGCGGACAGGCGCGAAGGTTTCCTCGGCGACCAGTGGACTGGCGTGATCGATGTCGCGGACGACGGTGAGCTGCACGAAGTAGCCGGGGGTATCGAACACGTCGCCGCCGGCGATGATCTTTCCATCACGCGCTGCGATCTCGAGTGCCTTCTTGGCAGCCTCCAACTGCTTGGGGTTCTGCACCGGACCGTATTCGGTGTCCGGGTCGAGACCGTGGCCGACCTTGGCGTCGGTGGCCAACCTGGCGAACTCATCGCAGAACTCGTCGTATTGCGACGAGTGCACGAAGATCCGCTTGATGTTGATGCAAACCTGACCGGAGTTCCAGAATGCCCACTCGAAGATTCCTTTGGCGACCTTCGGTACGTCTGCGTCGTCGAGCACGACGGCTCCGTCATTCCCACCCAGCTCCAAGACGACTCGTTTGAGAGTCTCCGCGCTGCTGGCCATCACCTTGCGGCCTGCGACGGTGGAACCGGTGAAGGAGATCTTGTCGACCTTCTTGTGGGCGGTCAGATACGGGCCCAGGTCGCCGCCGTCGCCCACCACGTTGACCACTCCGGCCGGAACCAGATCCTGGAGCATTTCACCGATCAGCATCGCGTTGAGCGGTGTGGTTGGTGCGGGTTTGATCACGATCGTGTTGCCTGCGAGCAATGCCGGCGCCACCTTGTAGATGGTCTGGAAAAAGGGGAAGTTCCACGGGATGATCCCGAGCACGACGCCGATGGGCTTGCGGTGGACCTCGATTCGCGAGCCCTCGTCATCACGCACCACCTCGGGGTCGAGGCGCAGGTCGGCGATGTGGCGCATCCAGATGAGGGCCGAGTCGACGTCACCATCGGCCGAGGCGGCCGGCTTGCCTGTTTCCAATGTGATGATTCGCGAGATCTCCTCCCGCCGCGCCTCGATGCGCTGCGCGAGCTGGTGCAGGATGCGTGACCGCTCCTCGACCGCGGTGTTCTGCCACTCTCCGAAGGCGCGGGCCGCAGCCCGGTATGCATCATCGGCCTGCTTCTCATCCGCGACCGGCGCCGTCGCGATCACCTCGCCAGTTGCCGGGTCGCGGACCGGCTGACCAATTGCCCCTTCGACGAGTTGCCCATCGATCAGCTGCTTGAAGGTCTGATCCGACAGATCGACCCTGGCAACCGAAGTGTGCAGCTGAGGGGGTGCGGGAGAGGGGGCGGTGGTCATGTCGTTGTCTCCATCGTGGGGGAATTTCGGGGGCATCGTCGGTCACACCTCGCCATGTCGGACGCGGCGTGAGCGCTGGCCGACCGTTCCGATGGGCAAGGTGATCCGTCCGGCTGGATCGAGTGACAATGAACTTAATCACTAATTTCAGGTGGCAACATATGCGTGTGCACAGTCAAGGATGAACTGTCTGTGCATGCCCACATTCGGTGGCGCGCGGTCGCTCAGGTGGGCGATATCCGCTTCAGGTCCAGAACTCGCAGTAGTGGGAGATCCAGTGCGGCGCAACGGCAGAAGACAGGACTTCCACGAGATGGGGCCCGTCCCGCGCGACGAATGACGCCGAGTTCGAGATATCGCGAATAACTCAGCGTCACTGGACAAATCGCCTCATTCCGGGCGCAGAAGGCTCTCGCGCCGATCTGGAGATCGAAGAGCAGGCCCTACGTGCCTCTGACCGCAAACGCGGAAGCCCGGGACCAGGTATTCATCTGACCTGCAATTTCTGCATAAATGCATATCGGCGTGCAGGACTGTCCCTTGTTTGCCCACCACGCTCGTTCCTACCTTTCTTCTAACCGCATCAGAAAGGGGACATCATGGTCCAGAGCGACTCGGTCTCGTCAGTTCGTGGTCTCATTCCAGCCCACCTCACTCCAATGTCGAGGGGAGGAGCAATTCACTGGGACGCACTCACCTCCCACCTCCGGTGGCTTGCCGCAATACCTGGAGTTGAGTGGATCACCACCACCGCCCACGCCTCGGAGGTCGCGACCCTGACCACCGAGGAACGCCAACGCATGATCGAGCACGCCGTCTCCGTGGTTCCCGAATCCGTCGGCGTGGTCGCCGGCGTCTACGACGACGGCAGTGCCCGGGCCGCTGCGGAGGCTCGACGTTCGGTCGACTCTGGAGCGAAGGCGCTCTTGGTGTTCCCCTCGGGAGTCTTCGCCGGAGGGTCGCAGCAGCGCTCGGAATCGCAGCGCTCCCACTACGAAGCGGTCGCTGAGGCCGTGGACGTGCCCCTGATCATCTTCAAGTATCCGGTCGGCAACCCTCTCACGCTGCCGCTCGAGACCACCCTGGAAATATGTCAGACCATCCCGACCGTGGCGGCCATCAAGGAATGGTCCTACGACATCGTCGAGTACGAGGACACATGGCGGGCGATCAAGGCCGACGCGCCCCACGTCTCGGTCTTGAGCAGCTTCAGCCGCGCCCTCTTTGCATCCCTTCTGGTGGGCAGCGACGGGGTGCTGAGCGGTCACGGCAGTATCGTCGCGGATCTGCAGAGTGAACTCCTTGCCGCTATGCAGGCCGGCGACCTGACCGGGGCGCGAAAGGCCTGGGATCGCATCTACCCCCTCGCCGTTGCCTGCTACGCCGATCCCTTCTTCGACCAGCACAATCGGATGAAGGCGGCCCTGGGCATCCTGGGTCGAATCCCGAGCGACGCCACGTATGTGCGGCGCCCCTTGGTGGAGGTCGACGACACTGAGCTCGCCACTCTCGAGGCCGCCTGCGTCGCCGCCGGACTCGTGTAACGCTCATGTCCTACGTCCACCTCTTCAGTCCGAGCGCGATCGGCGGCGTCGAGATGCGCAACCGGGTCGTGTTGCCCAGCATGACCACTCGCCTGGCCACCCCCTCCGGAGAGGTCACGCCGAAGCTTGTGAGTTACTACCAGGAACGGGCCAGGGGTGGCTGTGGTCTTGTGATCGTGGAGATGGCCTCGCCGCAGCGTCGTGGTCGGCACAGAGGGCGCGAGCTGGGCATCGACTCGGACGAGTACATACCTGGGTTGCGCTCCCTCGTCGCGGCCATTCACGAGCAGGGGGCTCGGGCCGGCATCCAACTGGGTCACGGCGGAGCGAGGGCGCTCCCGACGGAACTCGGTGGTCGCCCCCTGGCCTCTACTGCGGGGCCGGTTCCGGTATTCGAGACGGCACGCTTCGTGAACTTTCCCGAGCTCTTCGACGCGGATTCGCTGGAGCAGCTCGTGGTGGATCACGTCGACGCCGCCAGACGGGCGGAGGATGCGGGGTTCGACATGATCGAGCTCCACGGAGCCCACGGATACCTTCTGGCGCAGCTGATCAGCGCCGATGAGAACCAGGTGCTGCCCGACGCCGCTGCCCGGTACGACTTCCTCGCGTCACTGGTGCGCCGCATCGTTGAAGCTGTCGGAATTCCCCTGAGCTATCGCCTCAGCGGTCAGGACTACTACTCCGCCGGACAAACCGTGGACGACTCGCTCGCGTTCCTTCCCTACCTCGAGGACGCCGGCGTCTCCGCTGTCTCGGTGACCGGCGGGCACTACAAGTCAGCCGATCCCGAGATCATGATTCCGCCGATGCCGTACGAGGACGGCGTATTCCTCGACGCGGCCCGGGCGGTCAAGGCACGGACGCGGCTGCCCGTCATCGCGGTTGGGCGGGTGAACGCCCCGGCTGTGGCGGAGGACGCTCTCGCACGGGGGTGGGCGGATTTCGTCGCAGTGGGGCGCGGCCAGATCGCCGATCCGCACTGGGCGCGCAAAACGCAGCAACACCAGCAAGTGCGAGAGTGCCTGGCGTGCAATCACTGTGTGCGGACCATGCGCTCGGGTCAACAGCTGGCCTGCGCGGTGAACCCCACCGTGACGACCACCGACCGGCCCGCCGCTCGAACCGTTGCGGAGCGCCGACTCGTGTTCGGTGCCGGCCCGGCCGGCCTGACCTACGCACTGGAATCGGCTCGAGCGGGACACGAGGTGTACATCATCGCGCGGGACCGCACCTGGAAGGCGGCGGCAGCACCCACCTTCAACGGCTACCGACCGGATCGACAGCGGATGCACCGCTACTTCGACGGACTGTGGAGAGAGGCCGTCGAGGCAGGTGTTCACATCGCCCCGGAAGGGGAGCGGGAACCACCGCCCGAATGGCGTACCAACGTCGACGTCGTCGCTGACGCCAGGGGTGCCAATTACGTGGGCAACCTCGGTCCCCTCGTCCGCACCCTCATCCGAGTCCTGTCCCGCGTTCCCCTGCCGAAGCGGCTGATGAAGAGCGACCGGCTCCACCACATATTGCTCTACGACCTGCGCAACCCCCGGAGGACTGAGCCGACCCGCATTCCGGGGGCTCGCACCATCAAGATCGGCGACGCGGCACAGCCGGGCGAGTTGGCCGCTGCCGTGCGCGATGCATACACCCAAGCGTGGAAGGAAAACAGTGATGACTAATCATCCGATGCGATGCATCGTCACCGGCGGCAGTCAAGGCATCGGCGAGGCCATTGTCGAGAAACTCCTGTCAGATGGAGCCGCTGTCGCCGTAATCGACCGGCAGGCGCCCTCGGCGCGACTGAAGGACCGAGTCGCTTTCGCCGAGTGCGACGTGAGCGACGCCGCGGCTATGGAGCAGACCGCCGTGGCGTTGACAGCTGCATTGGGCGGTCCGCCCACCACGGTGGTCGCCAATGCAGGAAGGTGCGTATCCGGCCGGTTGGCGAGCGACCCGGTCGACAATCTCGTCAACCACTTTCAGGTCAACACCTTGGGGGTGCTCAACACCTTCCGCCCCCACATCTCCCAGATGCGCGCCGAAGGGAGTGGATCACTTATCGCGATCACCTCGAACTGTGCGCACAAGCCCCGCCTCGACCTCGGCGCCTACTGCGCCACCAAGGCCGCCACCAAAATGATGGTCGAATGCCTCGCGCTCGAGCTCGCAGCTGACGGAATCCGCGTCAACGCTGTCGCTCCCGGTTCCTGTGACACCGAGATGCAGCGCCGTCAATGGGAGGAGCTCGGTGTCCCGAAGGACCGACAGGTCGTCGGCGACCTGGCGTCCTATCGATCCGGCATCCCGGCAGGCAGGCTGGCGACGCCAAACGACATCGCACAGGCGGTCGGCTTCCTGGCCTCACCGGCGGCCGAGTTCATGCGGGGCGTGACGTTGGTCGTCGACGGCGCGCAATCGATCTGAAGTATGCAGGTGCGCAATTACTTTAAGCCTTACACAGCGATTGGCGTCACCAACCGTCCGCGCAGCGCTCCACCGAGGCACCCATAACGGGTCCTCCCGACATCCCCGGAGAATTCGTCATGACCGGCACCCAGGACCCCACGGCGACCGCCGAGTCGGCGACGCAACGCGGAAACGCCTCCCCGCCGTCCACCCGCAGGGCGATGCTCGGCCTCGGCCTCGGTAACACCCTCGAGTGGTACGACTGGATGATTTTCGGCCTCCTCGCCGCGTTCATCGGGCCGCAGTTCTTTCCGTCGCAGGACCCGGTGTCGTCCACCCTCGACGCGCTGGCCGTATTCGCGGTCGGGTTCTGTGTCCGGCCGCTGGGCGGAGTCCTGCTCGGCAATGTCGCGGACCGCATCGGCCGTCGCCGGGTGATGCTCTGGTCGGTCGGCATCATGGCGGCCACCACCCTCGGCATCGCGTTGCTGCCGTCCTACGACGCGATCGGCGTCTGGGCCGGGATCCTGCTGCTGGCATGTCGGCTGCTACAGGGCCTGTCCACCGGCATCGAGGCACCGCTGTCCACGGCGTACGCCGTGGAATTGATGCCGGCCGGACACGAGGGCAGGGCGGCCGGTTACATCAGCTTCTTCCAGAACTTCGGCATTGTGCTCGCCTCCCTGGTCAGCTTCGCGACCAGCTACATCATCGGCGGCGACGCCATGTCGACGTGGGGCTGGCGGGTCCCGATGCTGGTCGGCGCCGCGATGAGCTTCTTCGTCCTCTACCTGCGGCGTGCTCTGCCCGAGACATTGTCGGAGGAGGAGAAGACCGAACGCACGTCGGGCACCTGGGAGGGCGTCCGGCGGCACTGGCTCGGGCTGGCCGCGATCATCTTCGTCGTCGGTGCCGCGCAGGCCTACAACTACGCGTGGAACGTCGGTCTGCCCAGCCTGGCCCGCGGCATCTACGGCGAGAACCCGACCACGATCTTCGCCGTCACCAGCGTTCTCGGCGTGATCATGCTGGTCGGATCGATCATCACCGGCCGCATCGCCGACCGGGTGCGGCTGTCCCGGGCATTCGTGGTCACCCGCCTCGCGGTCGTCCCCGGCATCTTCCTGATGTTGTTGTACGCCGGCGACGGTCTGAGCACCTTCACGGTGGTCCTGCTGCTGGGCGGCGTACTGCTGGCGGCGAACATGACGCTCTACAACGTTGTATCCACGTCGCTGATGCCGAAGTACTGCCGGGCAACCGGCACCGGGCTCGGCTACGGCATCGCCGTCGCCGCCTTCGGTGGCACCGCGTCCTACCTGATCGTGTGGCTGCAGAGCCGTAACCTGTTGTGGGCGTTCCCTGTCTACACCGCAGTTCTGTCGGTCATCAGCGTGGTCCTCTACGTGGCGGCCCGCCGCCGCAGCGGCACCTTCGCCGGAGAGTGAACACCAAGTCGCCAGCATGCACCGACCAACTACGAGGAGCACCACGATGAGCGACAGCGTCGACCAACATAGACTCGCCAAGACACTGACCTGGCGCGACGGCATGGCCCTTGCGCTTGCCCTACCTACTGGGTTGTTCGTGACATTCGGCTATCTTCTGGGGGTCGTCGGCGCCTGGGTTGCAATCACGGTCTGGTTCGTTGGTGCAGTTGTCAGCTATCTCCAGTGTCGGGTGTTCGCGGAGATGGCATCAATGTTTCCGCTCGACTCCGGGGGCGTAGCGCGCTATGCAATCGAGGGCTGGAAAAAGTACTTCGCCCCGATCGGAGCTATCGCCGCGTTCGGCTACTGGATCGGTTGGTCTCTGACAATCTCCATGGCTTCGGTGGTCTTCGGAGAATTGATCGAGGCGACCTGGTTTCAAGGAAACACACTCGACATCGATGTCCTCGGCAATCACCTCGGGCTCGAGCACGTCTTCGCCCTCGGTGCCATGCTGTTTGCCTGGGCATTCAATTACTTCGGCTTGAAATTCGGTGCCACGGTCAACAAGGTGCTCGGCCTGCTCGTGATCGCAGGTCTAGCCGTGGTGTCGGTGGCATGCCTGGTCAGCCCCTCGATCCATTGGTCGACGGCCAACCTGTCGTGGTCGGTCAACGGAGACTGGAAAACCGTGGTCGTCGTGCTCTACGTAACTGCGTGGGCGGTGTACACAGGCGAGATCGTTGCTTCGTTCGCACCCGAATACAAGGACACATCCCGCGACACTTCCAAGGCCATGTCGCGCATTTCGCTGTTCATGATCGTCCTGTTCGTCGTGGTGCCGCTGGCCCTGGCCGGTGGCCTTGGTGAGGGAACGATTCGCGACAACCCGGTGACCTACGTCGCCGTGGCATTCGACCACGCGTTCGGTGGCGCGGCCTGGATCGGAACCCTCGTGATCGCCTTCTCGCTGCTGGTGGGGATGATCTCCACGACCGCCGACGGGGGCCGCGCGCTGTTCGGCCTTGCCCAGGAAGGGATGACCATCAAGCAACTCGACTGGGTCAACCGGTGGGGTGTGCCTGGCCGATCCCTGACCCTGGACGTGCTCCTCAACGCCACCGTCATGGTCCTGGTGGGGCATCCGGTGAGCATCCTGCTGGCGAGCAATCTCGGCTACCTACTGGCGATCATCCTGGGTTTGGCGGCATTCATCCTGCTGCGCAAAGATCGCCCGAACTGGCCACGGCCGATCCGGCGGAGCAACGCGTGGATTCCGGTCGTGGCCGTCCTGGTGGTGTTCAACGTATTCATCACCGTGATCGGCGTCCTCAATCCCAAGCTTCTGGGCTACGGCGGCACCCGGGAATCTCTTCTGGCAGTGGGTATCCTGTTGTTCTCGGTCGTGCTCTACGCGTATCGGCGTGTTGTTCAAGACAAGCTTCCAATGCTCTGGCGACTCCCGGCTCCTGCCATGCCCCAGGGTGCCGACGCTCTCGCCCTCGAGTTCGAGATGCGCGCGACCATGGGTGCGGGGACCGTCCACGACGAGGTTGCCGATAACGCTGGGCTGTCCAACACTCGACAGAGCCAGGCACCGAGCGTGCGGCCGGTAAAGGCATTCACCGACCACGACGACTGATCCGGCGTACCAAACGGGCCCACACGCGAGAAGCACCGCACCGCGTGTACGAAACAACGACACGGCCTGTGCCGGCCGTCCGGCCAACTTCATCTGAGCGAGGAAAGAGAAGTGACTGTGAACAACTCGGAAGCCGGTGTGGGCCACCGCGCCATTATCACCGGAGGTACCAAGGGGATCGGTTACGCCTGCGCAAAGCTATTTGCACGACGGGGTTACCGTGTGCTGATCTGCTCACGCAATACAGCCCAGGTCAATGCGGTGGCCGCGGAGCTGAGTCAGCACAGCGGTCAAGTTGCCGGAATGGCTGCGGATCTGGCGGATCCGGGTGTGGGTAACAGCATTGTCGATCGGTGCCTCGATCTGTTCGGCGGGGTCAACTATCTCGTCAATAATGCCGGCATCTATGAGTCGATCGCGATGGTCGACATGACAGCCCAGGGATGGGACACCACTTTGCACAACAACTTGCGTGGTGCGGCACTCACTTCTGCTGCGGCGGCGCGTGCCATGCGGTCCACCGGCGGCGGATCGATCGTCAACATCGCCTCGGTCAACGGGCTGGCGGCCGAAGCCAACTTTGCGCCCTACAACGCCTCGAAAGCCGGACTGATATCTCTGACTCAGACCAGCGCCATCGAGTGGGCCGATGAAAACATCAGGGTCAACTGCGTTGCGCCCGGCTGCATACGAACACCGATGGTCGATCCGCTCGTCGCCGACCTATCCGATGAGGTCATCGCGCGGTACGTACCGATGCGCCGACTGGGTACGCCGTCGGAGATCGCGTCGGTGGTGGCCTTTCTGGTCTCCGACGATGCTAGTTACATCACGGGGCAGACCATTACGGTCGATGGCGGCACCCTGACCCGCCAGCCAATGCTCTGAGAGAACGGGAGCGAAGACGTTGGCGATCAGGATGCCGAGTCATGCACCATCCCGTGACTGGCGGCCTTGTCGGTGACTAGCACCCGAGAAGCCCGGCACTGCTTTCAGGGCAGTAGTCGGTCGATCTCGAATGCCAGGCAGAGTTCGGCGACATCTCGTGGCCGCGACAGCGATTTACCGGTCCACTCCTCGATGCGGTGGAGGCGGTGCCGAACGGTGTTCGGATGGCAGTAGATCTTCGCAGCGGTCTCGTTCGCCGAACCACCGGTATCGAGCCACGCCGCGAAGGTGTCCACCAGAATTTTGCGCTCCTCGGGTGGCAGGTCGTCGATCGGTCCGAGCACGGACTTCCCGATCCGTTTCATGGCCTCGGGTGCACTGACGGCGGCGAATGCGAGGGCAGACCCGTCGAAGACCGTGATCAAGGAGTCGCCGGACGGTCTTTCACCGGTGGCTATCCGGGCGAGTCGAAGTGCTTCGCTGGTCTCGCTGAGGTCGTCGAATTGTGGGCTGATGCCGACGCGCGAGGTGGCAACGGTGTCGAGGACTTCGATCAGTTCGTGGAGGATGTCCGGGCGGCGGAGGAAGACGATGCCGACCTGGAGGTCGGGTAGCAGTCGCCAAGCTGAGCGGATGTCGCGGACGTCGAGCTTGCTTGCAATTTCCGGGACGCCGAGTTTGCCGATGGCAGGAACCTGCGCTGCCACAACGACATACGGGCCAGATGTCGGTAACCGCAGGAGGTCGGCTGTCTCCCACAGACTCTGTATGTCGGTGATGCGGTGGAACAACAACGCTTCCACCAGCGCCGAACGTTCCTCCTCGTGGTTGAGGACCTGAATCGTTTGTTGGTGCCGGTACGCATCGGTCATTGCCTGGGTGAACATGTCCTGGGCGACGAGGATCTGCGAGGTAGCGTTCAGGATCGCGTCGAGCGGCACCCCTCTACTTCTCGCCTCGGCGACCGTGTTCTCCCACATGAAGCGGAAGCCGACCCGGTACGCCGCCATCACCGCCGGCAACGGGACGCCGGCCAGCGCCCGGGAGGTCCCGGTCGCTTCCGCCGCGGAGACGTCCATATCGGTGTCTCCGGCCAGCGCATGAAAGACGAAGGTCATGTTCGCGCTGCAGCTGCGCTGGATCTCCTCGGTGCTCACGAGGGTGTTCGACCGGTAGTAGTCGATGTCGCGACGGATGACCGCGGCCATCGCGGCACCGAGCTCGTCGGCACGGGCCAGCATCGCGTCGCCGACTTCGACGATGGGTGGATCCGGTCGTCCCTCCATACCGACACGATAGGCCGAATCGACGCCCGTTGTGAGCGCACACACCGGCGGCCCGTTGACGTTGTTCCCGGGGCCATCGACTCAGGCGGAGCCGGGAGTCACCCTTGAATCACCGGCAAAACGCCAACAGTCACCGGAGGTCCTCTTGTCCAATCTGAGTTTGAATCTTGTTGCCTCAGCGCGAAAATTCCCGGATAAGGTGGCGCTTCGCTGCAACGATCAGGAATTCACGTTCACCGAGTTCGACGCGGTGGCCGCGCGAGTCGCCACTTTCCTCGCCCGCGAAGAAATCGCGGTTGGCGATCGGGTCGGGTTGATGCTGCCCAATACTCCCGCGTTCGCGCTGGCCTTCTACGGCATTCTGCGCAGCGGTGCCATCGCGGTGCCCATGAACCCGTTGCTCAAGTCCCGCGAGATCGAGTTCTACCTTTCCAACACGGGTGCGACAGCGCTTTTCGCGACACCGGCCTTCGCTGGAGAGGCCACCGCGGCCGCCGCGGCAGCCGGAGCGAAATGCTGGCTGGTCGACGATGCCGATCTGGTGAGGCTGACGGCGGATCTGCCCGAACAAGTGAGTCCGGTCGACCGCGCCGATACAGACACCGCCGTCGTCCTGCACACGTCGGGGACGACCGGCAAGCCGAAGGGGGCCGAGCTCACCCACGGCGGTCTCGACCGCAACCAGGACGTCGCCGCGAACACCCTGATCGAAGTGGGGCCCGACGACGTGGTGATGGGGTGCCTGCCGCTCTTTCACGTCTTCGGGCTGACCTGCGGGCTGAACACCTCGGTGTCGGCGGGGGCGACGCTCACACTGATCCCCAGATTCGACCCGCACACGGCCCTCGAGGTGATCGAACGCGACGCAGTCACGGTGTTCGAGGGCGTGCCGACGATGTACTCGGCGCTGCTCGGTGAGGCGAGGAGATTTCCTTCTTCGGCGACGGCGTCCCTCCGCGTCTGTGTCTCCGGCGGCGCCTCCCTGCCGGTTCAGGTTCTCACCGATTTCGAGAAGATGTTCGATGCCACGATTCTCGAGGGTTACGGGCTGTCCGAGACCTCCCCGGTAGCGTCCTTCAACCACCTGCACCGCGAGCGCAAGCCCGGATCGATCGGTACCCCGGTCGAGGGTGTCGAGATGCGGATCGTAGACCTGGTGGGCCACGAGGTCCCGCAGGGCGAGCTCGGCGAGATCCAGATCCGGGGCCACAACGTGATGAAGGGGTACTGGAACCTGCCGGAAGCGACGGCGTCGGCACTCTCGGCCGATGGCTGGTTCTCGACCGGTGACGTCGGGAAGGTCGACGAAGACGGATATTTCTACATCGTCGACCGCAAGAAGGACCTGATCATCCGCGGTGGTTTCAACGTCTACCCGCGGGAGATCGAGGAGGTGCTCTACGAGCATCCGGTGGTGGTCGAGGCTGCGGTCATCGGTCTTCCACACGACTCACTCGGCGAGGAGATCGGCGCTGCGGTCGTCCTCGAGGACGGCGCACGGGTCGATCCCACCGAACTGCGCGACTTCGTGAAGCAACGCGTCGCCGCCTACAAGTACCCGCGCCGTGTGTGGATCGTCGATAGTCTCCCGAAGGGAGCGACCGGCAAGATTCTCCGCCGCGAGGTAACCGTTCCGACCACCGAAAGCGCCAAGTAGTCATGACGAACCCGACCACCAACCCGACCACGAGCCCCGATGAGCTCGCCGCACCTTTGGACCTACTGCTGACCAGCTCCACCCGAGGATTCATCGGCCGAATGCTCCCGAACGGGGCCTGGGCCCGCTCCGCGGTGAATCTCACCAAACGGCAGCGCACACTCGCTCACCGCGGCACCACGCTGGCCCGCGAACTGGGCACGATTGCCGTCGGGACCTGCGAACGCGCCCCCGCGAAGGGTGACAAACGCTTCGTCGATCCGGCGTGGCAGGGCAACCCCCTGCTCAAGCGAACCATGCAGGCGTACCTGGCGGCGGCGGACACGGCCGACAAGCTGTTCGACGATGCCCAGTTGGATTGGCGCGACGCGGAGAAGATGCGGTTCGTTCTCGACAACATCGTCGAGGGGTTGGCGCCGACCAACAACCCCCTGATCAGCCCGCTCGGCTGGAAAGCAATGATCGACACCGGCGGACTGAGCGCCGTGCGCGGACTGAAAGGCTTCGCCCGCGACATGCTGTCCCAGCCCAGGACTCCGGCGATGGTGGAGCCCGACGCGTTCACCGTCGGCGAGACGGTCGCCACCACCAAGGGGGCGGTGGTGTTGCAGACCCGGGCGTTCGAACTGATCCACTACGCGCCTCAGACACCGAAGGTGCGCTCGATTCCGCTGCTGATGATCCCGCCGGTAATCAACAAGTACTACATCATGGACATCGCTCCCGGTCGCAGCATGATCGAGTATTTCCTGCAGCAGGGCCAGCAGGTCTTCGCGATCTCGTGGCGCAATCCCCAAGCCCGGCATCGTGACTGGGACGTCGATACGTACGGCGGGGCGATCATCGAGGCGCTCGATGCGGTGCAGAAGATCGCCGGGACCGACAGCGCGCACCTACTGGCGACCTGCTCGGGTGGCATCCTCGCCGCCATGACCGCGGCCCACCTCGCTGCGATCGGCGAGGGTGATCGGATCGCCGGACTCACGCTCGCCGTCACGGTACTCGACCAGAACAGGGCGGGCTTCGCCTCGGCCGCAATGAGTGAGCGCGCAGCGCAGGCCGCTATCCGAGCATCGAGGTCCAAGGGATACCTCGACGGCCGGGCGATGGCCGAGGTGTTCGCGTGGCTGCGGCCGACCGACCTGGTGTGGCGGTACTGGGTGAACAACTACGTGCAGGGCCGCTCGCCTGCAGCCTTCGACGTGCTGTTCTGGAATGCCGACACCACCCGGATGGCGGCCGCGCTGCACCGCGACCTGGTGCTGATGGGATTACGCAACGCGCTGACCACTCCCGGGGCGGTGAGCATGCTGGGAACCCCGGTCGACCTGTCGAAGGTCACCGCGGACTCGTACGTCATCGGCGGTGTCGCCGATCACATCTCACCCTGGCAGGCCTGCTACCGCAGTGCCCGGCTGCTCGGGAGCAAGGACAATCGGTTCGTCCTCTCGTCGAGCGGCCACATCGCGGCACTGGTCAACCCGCCGGGCAACCCCAGGGCCTCGTTCCGGATCGGCCAAGTCGATCAGGACACGGCCGAAGACTGGGTGCAGACGGCCGAACAGGCCACCGACTCGTGGTGGCCGGATTACATCAGCTGGCTGGCCGACCGCAGCGGCCCCGAAGTCGACGCCCCGCACGCCCTCGGCGGGCCGGGCTATGCACCCCTCGCCCCAGCGCCCGGCACCTACGTGCACCAGAACTGACACCACCCGAGAGAAGACCGATGACCACACATATCGCCAACCCGGCGGACTTGCTCGACCTGACCGGACAGACCCTCGGAACCACCGCGTGGTACGAACTCGGCCAGGACCAGGTGAACCTTTTCGCCGACGCGACCGGCGACCACCAGTGGATCCACACCGACCCCGAGCGCGCCGCCCGGGGGCCGTTCAACGGGACGATCGCGCACGGCTACCTGACGCTCGCGTTGGCCCCGCGAGTGCTGGCCGATGTCCTGACCATCGACAACGTGCAGGCCGCGCTGAACTACGGACTCAACAGGGTACGGTTCCCCTCGCCGGTGCCGGTCGGTGCCAAACTTCGGGCAACGGTGACCGTCACATCGGCCCAGCACAAGCCCGCCGGCGTCGAGGCGGTGTTCGGACTGACCTACGAGGTCGACGGCACCGAACGCCCGGCCTGCATCGCCGATGTCGTGGTGCTGTACCGATGAACGCGGCCATCGAGGCCGAGAGATTCGTCGCGACCGCCGGTCAGCGGATCCGCGTCAGCATCCGGCCCGGATCCGCCGGCACCCGACGTGTGCCGCTGGTTTTGTGCAACGGCATCGGGGCCAGCTACGAGGTGCTCGATCCGCTGGTGGCACAGCTGGATCCAGAGATCACCGTCGTTCGGTTCGACGTCCCAGGCACCGGCGGATCCCCCGCGTCCGTTGCCCCCTACGGGTTTCCCTATCTGGCCTGGGCGCTGGGGCGGGTGCTGACCAACCTCGACCTCGGCGTCGTCGACGTGCTCGGGTTGTCCTGGGGTGGGGCGCTGGCACAGCAGTTCGCCGTCCAGAATCCGCGCCGGTGCCGGCGACTGATCTTGGCCGCGACCGGCACCGGCGCAGTGATGGTTCCCGGCAACCCGCGGGTGCTGGCCAAGATGCTGACACCGCGCAGATTCCGCGACCCGGCCTACGCGGCCTCGATCGCCGGCGACCTGTACGGCGGCACCGCGCGCCGGCAGGGCGACGACGTCGCCGGGCTCTTCCTCCAGCAGCTGCACGCCGGATCGAAGATCGGCTACTTTCATCAACTGCTCGCCGGAGCGGTGTGGACGAGCCTGCCCCTGCTGCCCGCGATCAGGCAGCAGACCCTCCTCGTCGCGGGCACCGACGACCCGATCGTGCCCGTCGTCAACGCCCGCATCATGAATCAGCTGTTGCCACATTCAACCATCCATCTGCACTCCGGCGGACACATCGACCTGGTCACCAATGCCACCGAACTCGCGCCGGTGATCACAACCTTCCTTCACGACCCAGGAGTAAGCCCATGAGCCCCAGTCCGAACATCGACACCTCGGATTTCTATGCATTCGAACAGATGCTCTCCGACTCCGAGCGCGCAATGCTGCACTCCGTGCGCGATTTCATGACCACCGAGGTCGACCCGATCGTCAACACACATTGGAATGCCGGGACCTTCCCGTTCGAGATCGTGCCCGGACTCCGGAAACTCGGCATCGCCGGCGTGCCCTACCAGGGTAATGGCTGTGCCGGACGGAGCTATCTGCTCGACGGGATGATTGCGATGGAGCTGGCTCGCACGGATTCCTCGATAGCCACCTTCAACGGCGTACACGGCGGCCTGGCGATGGGATCGATCTACCTGTGCGGTTCGGACGAACAACGCGAACGCTTCCTCCCCTCGATGGCACGGTACGAGCAGATCGGATCCTTCGGGCTGACCGAACCCGACGTCGGCTCCGGTGCGTCGGGCGGCCTCACCACGACTGCCGAACGCGACGGCGACACCTGGGTACTGAACGGGCAGAAGAAATGGATCGGCAACGCGACGTTCGGCGACCTCACAGTCATCTGGGCCAAGGACGTCGCCGACGGCCAGGTGAAGGGATTTGTCGTCGAGAATTCCTCGCCCGGATTCACGGCGGACAAGCAGGAGCACAAGATCGCCCTGCGGATCGTGCAGAACGCGCTCATCACGCTCGACAACGTGCGGGTTCCGGAGCACAACCGGCTACAAGGCGCGAACACGTTCAAGGACACCGCCGAGGTGCTACGTCTGACACGCGCGGGCGTGGCCTGGATGGCGGTCGGATGTGCGCGCGGCGCATACGAGAACGCGCTGAGATATGCCTGCGCCCGTGAACAGTTCGGCCGGGCGATCGGCGGCTTCCAGCTCGTGCAGGACCTGCTGGTGCGGATGCTCGGAAACATCACCTCGTCCTTGGCCCTGTGTGCACGGCTGTCCCAGTTGCAGGATCAGGGGCGCGCCGAAGACCGACACTCATCGCTCGCCAAGGCATTTTGTACGGTCCGCATGCGTGAAACCGTCGGCTGGGCGCGGGAGCTGATGGGCGGCAACGGAATACTTTTGGAACACAACGTAGGCCGATTCGTCGCCGATGCGGAAGCGATCTACTCGTACGAGGGAACCAGGGAAATGAACACCCTGATCGTCGGACGGTCGTTGACCGGACAGAGCGCCTTCGTATGACGCCCGCACCCGCGACACCGGCCCCTCATCTGTGCAGAGCAAGCACCTTTGCATCCATCTGACGGGCCGGTGCGGGCCTGCGATGTCGGAAGTCGGAGACGCCGTCGAGTCTGTGAGGTTACGGGTCTTCGTCGCGAGTCAAGCGCGGTGAGGCTCCTGGCCCGCGTCCTTCACGACGCGGTCGCCGACGGCGAGTTCGTTCCACAGCGTCCGGGTGACCCTGACTTTCGCGGTCCGGTCGTCGTCGGTGCGGACGGTGACCCTTCGGTAGAGGTTGGAGCCGTCCAGCAACCCGCGTGACTTCTTCACGACGGTGCCGCTCCAGATGCCTTCTCGTTTCATGCTGTTCCCTTCGCTCGGTGGAACCCACTCCCAAGGTTATCGTTGATAATCTTGCTGTTCAAGGTATACGTTGAGGTCCATGCCGTACCCGCGACGCACGGACCGGGATTCGATCGTGTCGGCTGCGATCGAGTTGATGCAGGAGCGCGGACTCGACAGCGTCTCACTCCGAGCGATCGCGACTCGCCTCGGCGTTCGTCAGCCTGGCCTCTACCACTACTTCGGCGGCAAAGCCGAGTTGCTCGACGCCGTTGCGGAGGAGATCCTGTGCCGTTGGCACACCGACCGAATTCCCGTCGACGGTGAGCGCTGGGACGAGTTCGTGGCCCGGAACGCGCGGAGTCTGCGCCGTGCCATGCTCGGCGTTCGCGACGGCGCCCGACTGATCGCGTCGACGGGCTCGCGAAGTCCGAGCCTCGACAACGCGATCGAGCAGATAAC
Organism: Rhodococcus pseudokoreensis; assembly: GCF_017068395.1. Lineage (NCBI taxonomy): Bacteria > Bacillati > Actinomycetota > Actinomycetes > Mycobacteriales > Nocardiaceae > Rhodococcus > Rhodococcus pseudokoreensis. The sequence goes on from NZ_CP070619.1 coordinate 4,747,089, forward strand.
CCTTCTGGAGGATGCGGGCTTCAGTGGTACGGACGCCGCGCTGGCTCTGATTGCCGTGTCGCGGTACACCATCGGCTCGGCGATCGAACAGCAGACGGCGCGCGACGGGGGTGAGATCGTCATCGCCACTGATCGGACCGACGCGGCGGCGTCTCATCTCATCGACATCGCACGGCAAGTCGTCGCACTGGGTCAAGACCACGAGTTCGAGACCGGCCTCGCGGCCCTCCTGCGTGGACTCGGCCCACGTGCTCGGTTTGCCCCGCAAGAATGAAACAAACCATTCGGCCTGTTTTCTGGTAGCGTCTACGCCGTCATGGTGGTCACATGACGCCGCGGACGTCTCAGGCACACGAGTCGATCACGCGAGGGGTGGGGTGCAGGTGCTGCCCGAGCTGCTGGTTGGGCGGCACCTGCACTCAACGTCGTTGGCTACAGATGACTGTCTACTTTCCCGCTGTTTCCCGCGTGCGGAGGTCTTTGCGGAGGATTTTGCCTGCGGCGGACTTGGGGACGAGGTCGATGAACTCGACCTTGCGGACCTTCTTGTGCGGGGACACCCGGTCGGCGACGAACGCGATCACCGCGGCCTCATCCAGGTCGGCGCCGGGCTGGGCGACGACGAACGCCTTCGGCACCTCCTCACCCTCGTCGTCGAGGACACCGATGACGGCGGCGTCGGCGATCTGCGGGTGGGTGAGCAGCAGCGCCTCCAGTTCGGCGGGCGGCACCTGATAGCCCTTGTACTTGATCAACTCCTTCATCCGATCCACGATCGTGACGACCCCGTCGGCGTCGACGGTCGCGATGTCCCCGGTGTGCAGGAACCCGTCCGCGTCCAGGGTTTCCGCGGTGGCCTGCTCGTTGCCGAGGTATCCGGCCATGATGTTCGGCCCCGCACACCACAACTCGCCCGGAGCGCTGACCCCCTCGGTGGGGTAGTCGACCTCTTCGCCGGTGGCGGGGTCGACGAGTTTGCATTCCATGTTCGCGATGGTCGGGCCGACCGAGTCGAGGGCGATGTCGTCGCGGTCGAACGGGATCGCGTGCGAGACCGGGCTCATCTCCGACATCCCGTAGCCCTGCCGGACCCGGCACCCGAGCCGGGTCGCGACGGCCTTCCCCAGTTCCTGATCCAGCGGGGCGGCGCCGGAGAAGATCGAATGCACACTCGACAGGTCGTAGTCGTCGACCAGCGGGTGCTTGGCCAACGCGACCGCGACCGGCGGGGCGATGAACACGTACGTGCATTTCTGTCCGGAGACGATGCGCAGGAATTCGACGAGGTCGAACTTCGGCATCGTCACCAGCGCGGCCCGGTTGTAGAGGGCGGCGTTGAGCAGCACCGTCATCCCGTAGATGTGGAAGAACGGCAACACGGCGAGGAGTTTGTCGTCGGCGCCGATGCCCATCCGCGGGTTGATCTGACAGACGTTGGCGACCAGGTTGCGGTGGGTGAGCATCACCCCCTTGGGGCGGCCGGTGGTCCCCGACGAATACGGCAGCACCGCGAGGTGGGTGGCCGGGTCGAACGACACCTCCGGGGCCGGGTGGGCCTCGGTGAGCAGATCCCGCAGCGACGGGTGCCCGTCGGCGCCGTCGAGGACGATCACGTTCTCGTCCGGGATCCCGACCGTGGCGGCGGCGGCCCGGGCCTGGGGCAGCAGGGGGGAGACGGTGAACAGGAACTTCGCGTGCGAGTCGGTGAGCTGTTTGGCGATGTCCTCGGCGGTGTAGAGGGCGTTGATCGTGGTGGCGACACCGCCGGCGCGCAGGATGCCGTGGAACACCGCGGCGAACGCGGGCACGTTCGGTGAGTGCAGGGCCACCACCTCACCGACCGCGAGACCGCGGGCCGCCAGCGCCCCGGCGACCCCGCCGATCTGCGTCACCAGGGTTTGGTAGGTGGTGACCGTACCGGAGGCGCCGTCGATCAACGCGGGCCGCTCCCGATCCGCCGGGTCGACCTGACCGAACAGGAAATCGTAGACACTGAGGTTCGGGATCTCGACGTCCGGAAACGGGCTCTTGAAGCTCACGTGGGTCACTCCCTCGAAGATTGCGGCGGGCTCCCACGCGCGAATGGCGGCGAGCCTCGTGGGTCGTCCGGGCAACCATAGGCCGTGACAGCCATCACTTCATCGTGGCGCGGCACCGAAGATGTTTGTGGTCGGCCCACAGTCTCCTGGGCGGGAATGTGTCAAAGGTCCGAATCTGGGCTGTAGCCTGGCCACAGCGTGTGGACAGTATCGGAGGTCGATGGGATGACCACAGCACACGGCGCGACGCGGCCGTTCGACGACGCGGCGATCGATCTCGCGAAGTGGGTGCACGACCACCATCCGGAGATCGCGCGAGCCGCCACCGACGCGATCTGGGCGGAACTGCCGTCCTACCGCGCCACCGGACTGTACGACGATGTAGTCGCCCACGTCATCGGCGTCTTCGGGGTGTTCACGACCAGCGTCATCGAACAGCGGAATCCGCGCCTCGACGATTTCGCGTTCACCTCCGGGCATGCCTCGGAGCGCGTTGCGCACGGCATCTCCCTGATCGACTTCCTTCACGCGTTCCGCATCGGGCAGATCGTCCTCTGGTCGTACGTTCTCGACTTCGTCCGATCAACGGAGGGCCAGCAGGAAACTGCGCTGAGTCTCGTCGAGCACCTGATGCGCACGATCGAGGCGGGCTGCTCCGCCGCCGCGACCACCTACCTGCAGGCGCAGCAATATCTCGTGGCCGACCAGGAACGCATCGCACTCGACTGTCTCGAGGATCTGCTCGCGGGAAACGTGCCCGCCGTACCGGTCCGGCTGGAGGCGATGCGCCGGTCCGGTCTCGAGGACGGCGCCGGGTTCGTCGTCATCGTCTGCCGGGCGAGCTCGGAGGCGGACGACGCGGATCCGATCCTCGACGCACGCAGGGTGCTCTCCCGGCATCTGTCGGGGATGTTGGTGCCGTGGCGGCAGGAACTCGTCGGACTCGTCCCGGTCGAACGATTCAGCCCCGGCACCCTGTCGCAGAAGGTCGCTCGTGCAGTTACCGACCTCGGGACGACCCGGACCACGGCGTCGATCGGTATCAGCTCGGCGCACCTCGGGTTCGACCAGACGGCCGAAGCGTTGCTGGAGGCCCAGGTCGCCTGCGACCACCTGGCAGGCCGGCGCGAGGTCCAGATCTTCGACGATCTCTCGCCGCTGGACTATCTGGTGCGGCGCGCGGACCCGACCGCGCGCCGACTCGTCGAGCCCCAGCTGCGTGCCTTCATCGCCGAAGACCTGTCGGCGGGCTCGATCTACATCGAGACGCTGACGGCGTATGTCGCCCACGACATGAACGCCAAGGAGGCCGCCTCGGCGCTACAGATTCACGTGAACACGATGTACTACCGGCTGGGTCGGATCGCCGAGCGTACCGGCAAGGACCTTCGGCGGGTGGAGGACGTCGTCAATCTCCTTCTCGCGGTGCGGATCGCGTCGACCGAGCCGCGCTGAGTCGTGTGGCCGCGCAGGGTCAGGGGACGCGCAGGATCAGGGCGTCGCCCTGTCCGCCTCCGCCGCAGAGGGCGACCGCGCCGGTGCCGCCGCCGCGGCGCTGCAGTTCGAGGGCGAGGTGCAGGGTGATCCGGGCGCCGGACATTCCGATGGGGTGCCCGAGTGCGATGGCGCCGCCGTTGACGTTGACTGTTTCGGGGTCGACGCCGAGTTCGCGGGTGGACGCGATCCCGACCGCGGCGAACGCCTCGTTGATCTCGATCAGATCCAACGCGGTCGGTGAGATGCCGGCGGCCTCACAGGCTTTCGCGATCGCCCCGGACGGCTGGAGCTGCAGTCCCGAATCCGGCCCGGCGACCATCCCGTGCTCGCCGATCTCGGCCAGCCAGGTCAGACCTTCCGCCTCGGCGCGCTCCTTGCTCATCACCACCACGGCGCAGGCGCCGTCGTTGATGGTCGACGCGTTGCCCGCGGTCACCGTGCCGCCGTCGCGGAACGCACCCCGCAGGCGTGCCAGGGTTTCGGCGGTGGTGTCGGGCCGGATGCCTTCGTCGCGGCGCAGCCAGGTGCTCTCACCCCTGTGTGCGGGGATCTCGACGGGGACGACCTCGTCGTCGAAGACCCCGCTGTCCCACGCCTTCGCGGCGAGTTGGTGCGAGCGGGCGGCGAACGCGTCCTGGTCCTCGCGGGCGATGACGTCCCGGTCGTTGCCCGCCTCGGTGAGCAGTCCCATCGGCTGGTCGGTGAATGCGTCGTGCAATCCGTCGAGGGCCATGTGGTCGACGAGGGTGACGTCGCCGTATTTGAACCCGCCGCGTGAACCGGGCAGCAGGTGCGGTGCCTGGCTCATCGACTCCATGCCGCCGGCGACGATCACGTCGAACGCGCCGGACCGGATGAACTGGTCGGCGAGGATGATCGATTCGACCCCCGACAGGCACACCTTGTTGATGTTGAGCGACGGCGTGCTCATCGGGATGCCGGCCTTCGCGGCCGCCTGACGAGCGGGCATCTGCCCGGCACCGGCGGTGAGGACCTGGCCCATGATGACGTACTCGACCCGGTCCGGGGCGACACCGGCCTTGCCGAGCGCCCCCTCGATGGCGATGGCGCCGAGGTCGGCGCCGGAGAATCCGGCGAGTGAGCCCTGCAGCCGGCCGATCGGAGTGCGGGCGCCGGCGACGATCACGGAGGTGGTCATGTGCGGAAAGGCCTTTCGGGGTGGGTTCGTCAGTTCGCGGCGAGGGTGCGGCTGATGACCAGACGCTGAATCTGGTTGGTGCCCTCGAAGATCTGGGTGATCTTCGCCTCGCGCATGTACCGCTCGACGCGGAAGTCGCGGGTGTAGCCGTAGCCGCCGAGGACCTGCACGGCGTCGGTGGTGACCTTCATGGCGGCGTCGGTGGCGACGAGCTTGGCGACGGACGCGTTGCGGGAGTACGGCAGACCGGCGTCGCGGCGGCGGGCGGCGTCGATGTACGTGGCACGCGCCGAGTCGACGGCGGCGGCCATGTCGGCGAGCAGGAACCCGAGGCCCTGGTGGTCGATGATCTTCTTGCCGAACGCGGTCCGCTCCTGGGCGTAGGCCACGGCCTCGTCGAGGGCCGCCTGCGCGAGGCCGACGGCGACGGCGGCGATGCCCAGCCGGCCGGAATCCAGTGCGCTGAACGCGATCTGCAGACCCTGCCCCTCCGCGCCGATGCGCCGTTCCACGGGCACGAAGGCGTCGTCGTAGTGCGCGGACGTGGTCGGCACGGCGTGCAGGCCCATCTTCTCCTCGGGCTTGCCGAACGTCAGCCCCTCGGTGTCCTTCGGGACCAGGAAGCAGGAGATCCCCTTCGAGCCCTCACCGGTGCGGGCGAAGAGGTTGTAGAAATCGGCGATGCCGCCGTGCGTGATCCAGGCCTTCGCGCCGTTGACGACATACCCGCCGTCGGTCGCGGCGGCCTTGCAGGCCAGGGCGGCGGCGTCGGATCCGGCCTGCGGCTCGGACAGGCTGTAGGCGCCGACGGTGTTGCCGCCGAGCATGTCCGGGAGCCACTGCTGCTTCTGCTCGTCGGTGCCGAATGTCATCAGCGGGTGGCAGGCGAGGCTGTGGACGCTGACCGCCACCGCGACGGCGGCCCAGCGCGCGGCGATCTCCTCGAGCACCTGCAGGTACACCTCGTACGGCTGCGCGCCGCCGCCCCACTCCTCGGGGTACGGCAGGCTCAGCAGTCCGGCCTCGCCGAGGGTGGCGAACACGCCTTCGGGGTAGGTCTCCGACTTCTCGTGCTCGTCGACGATCGGCGTCAGGACCTTGTCGGCGACGTCGCGCGTGAGCTGGATCAGGTCACGGGCTTCGTCAGTAGGCAGCAAACGATCGACGGCCACGGTGTCTCCTCGAGAAGGCTACGGAAAGCAGTACTGGATTACGGCCCAGAGTACTGATTACCAAATAGTACTGCAAGGCACCTCCCAGTACTATTTCTGTCATGGAGCAGCCCACCCGACCCGGTTTCGCCACCCGACGGCGCACCCAGCTCTTCGACGCCCTCGTCGACCTCTTCCTGGTCGAGGGGTTCGCGCACCTGACGCTCGACGAGATCGCGAACCGGCTGCGCTGCTCGAAGTCGACGCTGTACACCCTCGCCGGCAGCAAGGAGCAGCTGGTCCGGGCCGCCACGGTGCACTTCTTCCGCCGCGCGACCGAGGACGTCGAGTCGCGCATCGAACAGATCGGCGGGGCCCGCGAGCGGATCACCGCGTACCTGTCGGCCGTCGGCAACGCCCTCGCGGCCGCGTCCGACCAGTTCATGGCCGACCTCGACGCCTTCCCCCCGGCACGGGAGGTGTACGAACGGAACACGCAATTCGCGGCCGGCCGCGTTCAGGAGTTGATCACCGAGGGCGTCGCCGCCGGCGACTTCCGCGACGTGCACGCCGCGTTCGCCGCCGACCTCGCCGCCACCATGATGGTCCGCATCCAGCAACGTGGGGTCCGCGACAGCACCGGCCTCGACGACGCGCACGCCTACGCCGAACTCGCCGCCATCCTCACGGGCGGCATCAGCGCCTGAGCCGGGTCACCGAGTTCGCGCGCCGAGTAGGTACGCCGTTCTCCGCAACCGCATCAGCACCTGCAGGTCGAGAGCCTTGTCGGGGTCCCGCCAGTCCGGGCCGAGGAGGCGATCGATCGCATCGAGGCGCTGGTACAGGGTGTTGACGTGCACGCCGAGGCTCGACGCCGTCGCCGAGTGGTGACGCCCGTGCGCCAGATACTCCGACAGCGTTTCCAGCAGCGGCACTCCGCGTTTGGACTGCTCCGTCATCAGCGGTCCCAGCTGGGCCTCGGTCAGTTCGTCGAGGTGCTCACGCGCCATGTGGCTCAGCAGGATCCGGTAGATGCCCAGACCGCGCGCGGAGGAGACGTCCCCCGCGCGTCCGAGGGTGTCGAGCACGTCGACGGTCTGCTGCGCTTCGACGTAGGCGTGCGCGAGCGCCTTCGCGCCGCGCGCGGGTTCGGCGATACCGATGGTCGCATCGAGTGGTCCGGAGGTGAACACCGCCTGGACGGACGCGGAGTCCTTGGCGGGGACGACGGCGAGTGCCCGGGAGCCATGTTCCGCCGCAACGGTTCCCGACGGGAGCGGCAGGGCCTCGAGGGCGGTGCGGATGGACGTCTCCCGCCCGGCGGCGGTCGCCACTGCGATGCAGTACGTCGTGCCGGGGTTCAGCCCGGCCAGCCGCAGTTGCCTGCGCTCGTCCTGCTCGGTGGCGGCCGGATGCGTCAGCAGGTCGACGAGAAACGCGTCCCGCGCGCGACGCGTCGCCTCACCGGCCGCGCGTTCCTCGGCGAGCGACAGGGCGATCGCCGGTGCGGCCCGTTCGAGTAGCAGGCGCGTGGTCGGCTGCTCCGCGCCCAGAGTCAGCAGAGCTCCGAGCATCTCCCCGGCCGCGGCGACGCGTTGCGCCAGCACCCCGCGTCGTGCGACGTGGTCCTTCCCGCCTGCGCGCAATTCGCGGACCGCGGCCGCCACCTCGTCCGTGTGCGGCAACAGTTCCGCGGGCAGGGCGGATTCGTCCAGCACGAAATATGCCGGTTGCCGGGAGAGTTGCGCCACCTCCTGCACCAGGCGCTGCACTCCCGCGCCGAGCAGCACCACCTGGGTCAGCGTCCGGTCCCACTGCAGAATCTGTTCGAGTTCGTTGGTGCGCTGCGATAATTCGGCGTTCACGGCTTCGAGCCGGGCGACGGTGTCTCGGTCGCGTTCCAGCGAGCGCACGTTCTCGATCGCGATCGCCGCATGTGCCGCCAGCGCCGACAACAGCGCGATCTCGGATTCGGTGAACGCCCGCTCCTGCCGCTTGCACGCGAACAACGCACCGATGACGCGGTCGGCGACGCGGAGGGGGACCCCGAGCAGGCCGCGCATGTTCTCCGACCGCGCCGCGCTGTCGGCTCCCGTGATGTGCCGGAACGCCGGTTCGCTCTGATAGTCGGGGGTCCACTCCGGCGCGGACCGGCGGACGATCAGGCCCACGAGTCCTTCGTCCAGTGACAGCCGGATGCCGACGAGATTCGGGGTCAGCGCCCCGCTGGTGACCTCGATGACGAATTCCTCGTCGTAGACCGATCCCATGTAGGCGAGATCCACCCCGAGCAGTTGCCGCGCCTGGTCGACGACCTCCTGCAGCAGTGCCCGGTCGTCGCGGACCGTCGTCAGCCGGACGGCGATGTCGTTGAGCGCCGCCAGTTCCCTGCTGCGCTGTCGGCGCTGGTCGAGCTGTGCGCGCAGTCGCAGCGCGGCGTTGGCTTCGCGTTCGACCGTCGCCCGGTCGGACGGGTCGGAGTCGTCGATCAGCGTGCGTCGGAGGGTCTCGAGTTCGTCGAGGGGTGCGTCGTCGAGCAGCAGTTCCATCCAGCCGCGATCGGCAGTACTCACTGGTGTCTCCATCCATGGATACCTGGATACGATAGATGGAATCTACATTGGCCGAGATCCGGATCACAGCTACGTTTGAATCATCACCTTCTCGCCCGCAAAGGACTGGTTCTCGTCATGTTGATGGATGCATTGTTGGCAGCCCTTCCGGCGGACCGTGTCGTGCGCGACCCCGACGTCGTCGCCCGGTACCAGCACGACGAGGCGGAATGGGCGCCGTACGCCGCGCCCCTCGCCGTCGTCCGGCCCCGGACGGCGCTCGAAGTCCAGGCCGTCGTGCGCGCCTGCCTCGAGCACGACACCGCCGTCGTCACCAGGGGCGCCGGCACCGGGCTGTCCGGCGGAGCGAACGCGACCGACGGCTGCGTCGTCCTCGCGCTCGAGGGCATGAACGCGATCAAGGAGATCGATCCCCTCGAGCGGTACGCCGTCGTCGAACCCGGCGTGGTGAACGATCATCTGCGCGCCGCCTGCGCCGAACACGGACTCTGGTATCCGCCGGACCCGGCCAGCGCGCCGTGGTCGACGATCGGAGGGAACGTCGCCACCAACGCGGGCGGACTGTGCTGCGTCAAGTACGGCGTCACCCGCGACTACGTGCTCGGCATGCAGATCGTCACCGGCACCGGTGAACTCGTGCGCCTCGGACGCAAGACCGCCAAGGGGGTGGCCGGGTACGACCTGGCAGGTCTCATGGTCGGCTCCGAAGGAACACTCGGCGTCATCACCGAAATCACCGTCAAGTTGCGCCCGCTGCAAGACCCGCAGCGCACGGTGGCCGGCTACTTCGACTCCATCGTCGACGCGGGCCGGGCCGTCAGCGCGGTGGCCGCGGCGGGACTCACCCCGTCGGCGCTCGAATTGGTGGACAAGCAGTGCCTCATCGCCGTCGACGCGTGGAAGAAGATGGGACTGTCGGTGGAGGCGAACGTCGTCCTCCTCGGCCGCATCGACACCGCCGGCGTCATCGGCGACCAGGAGGCGGAGAAGATGCTGTCGTGCTTCGACGAAGCCGGAGCCACCTGGTCGGCCGTATCCACCGACCAGGAGGAGGCGGATGCACTGTTCGCCGCGCGCCGCCTGGCCTACCCCGCGATGGAGCGGCTCGGACCGGTCCTCACCGAAGACGTGTGCGTACCGAAACGGGCCGTCCCCGAGATGCTTGCACGCATCGAACAGATCGGCATCGCCCACGACACCACGATCGCCAACATCGCACACGCCGGCGACGGAAACCTGCACCCGCTGCTCATCACACCCCGCGACGACGAGCCCGCCCGCGCCCGCGCGCAAGCGGCCTTCGCGGAGATCATCGACGCCGCACTCGAACTCGGCGGCACCGTCACCGGCGAACACGGTGTCGGTCTGCTGAAGATGGAAGGACTCGCCCAGGAACTCGATCCGGTCGTGCTGGACATGCACCGATCGGTGAAGCACGCCCTCGACCCGCACGGAATCCTGAACCCCGGGAAGATCTTCTCGTAGGTGCATTCACACGGGCACGGCATTCGGTGCCGGCACTACCTGTGTGCGGCGTCGTCGGATGCGTCCGCGGTGTCGACGGTGAGTTGTCCGTACCGGCGCAGCAGGTGCAGGGCGAGAACGCAGACTGCACCGATTCCGACCAAGGCGGCCCAGACGAGTGCGGGCAGGTTCTCGTCCTGGAGAAACCCGAAGATGGTGCCGGTGGCGAGGTTTCCGAGCATGATGCCGATTCCTACGACGGTGTTGTAGAAGCCGTAGTGAGTGGCGACGATTCGGTCTCGCGACAGCGTGACGACGGTGTTCATCTCGAACGGGAACAGTGCAGCGGTGCCCAGTGCGAGGAGTGCGGCGCAGATCAGCAGCGCGGCGATGGCAGCCGCGGTGCCCGCCGTGGTTGCGGCGGGAAACAGGACCAGTGGGATGAAGGCGGCGGCGAGGATGCCCATTCCGATGACCAGACTGCGGGTCGGTCCCCACCGGGTGGCGAACCACTCGGTGATCCGGAGTTGCCCGGCTATCGCGACCAGACCGGAGATGACGAACAGCGCGGTCACCAATGCGGTGTCGGAGGAGTCCTCGCCGACGAGCCGGCGGGCTTGCAGGGGTAGCGCGAGGTAGATCTGAAAGGACAGCACGTAGGACCCGATCATCGCCAGCGAGAACAGCACGAAGGGGCGGTTCGTGGCGACGGTGCGCCAGTCGGCGAGGACTGCGGTCCGTTCGCCGGTGGTGCTCGGGTGGGGGGCGGGGGGCAGGGCCCAGATCTGCACGACAGACAGGACCCCGAAGACCGCGGCGGCGACGAGGCAGGTGATCCGGAAGTCGAACACGGTCAGGGCGAGCCCGGCGAGCGGGCCGAGCAGGATCCCGGCCTGGTAGAAGACGTTGAACACGGCGAACGCCTCGACACGCCGGGTTCCGGAATCGGCGGCGAGGTAGGCGCGTACCGCAGGGTTGAACAGGGCGCCGGCGAATCCGGTTGCCGCCGAGGCGATCAGGATCGCGGGAAGGTTGCTCACAACCGCCAGCAGGGCGAAGCCGCCGGTGCGGAGCAGGCAGCCGGCGATGATGAGCGGTTTGTATCCGAGGCGATCGGCCAGGGTACCGCCGACGAGGAACATGCCCTGTTGGGAGAAGTTCCTCGCTCCGAGGACCAGCCCGACGGCCCAGGCGGCCATCCCGAGCGGGCCGGCGAGATACCCGGCGAGGTAGGGCATCAGCATGTAGAAGCCGACATTGATGGAGAACTGATTGACCATCAACACCTGACTCGACCGTCCGAACGTGCGGAACCGGGATGCGAGTTCGATCATGCGCGGCACTCCGACGGGTCGACGACGGTCGTGCAGCGGGTCCACCGCTCGACCACGCTCTGCGTAGGGTGCGGAATGGTCGACGGGACCGTGGGCGGCGGCGCGTCGAAAAGGCCGTGGCGGCGGCAGTAGTCGTCGTTGTAGACGGTGTCGAAGTAGCGTTGCGGGCCGTCCGGGAAGATGGCGGCCACCCGTGTCTCGGGTGAGTTGATGCGCGCGACCCATCCAGCAGTCAGGGCGACGGCTCCGACGCTCCATCCGCCGCTGGCGTGGTGCGTCGAGGCGAGGGCGCGGCACGCCCAGACCGCTTCGTGCGGCGCGATCCAATGGACTTCGTCGAACGCGTCGTAGTCGACGTTGTCCGGGTAGATGCTCGAGCCGAGGCCGCGCATCAGCCGGGTGCCTGCGGGTTGCCCGAAGATGGTGGAGCCGATGGTGTCGACCCCGATCAGCCTCAGGTGTGGGCAGAACTGGCGGAGGGTGCGGGCGATTCCGGCGGAATGCCCGCCGGTGCCGACGGAGCAGACGAGGATGTCGACGCGCCCGAGTTGGGCGATCAGCTCGAGCGCCAGCGGTTCGTAGGCGGCGACGTTGTCCGGATTGCGGTACTGGTCAGGGCACCAGGCGTCAGGCTGCATTGCGAGCAGCGCCTGCACTCTGTCGCGGCGGGCCTGCTGCCACCCGCCGTCGGGGTGGGGTTCCGTGACCAGGTCGATGTCGGCGCCGTAGGCGGCCAGCATGCGGGCCACGATCGGTTCGAGGCCGGGATCGGTGACGACGGTGACCGGATGCTGGTGGATGATGCCGGCCAGTGCCAGACCCAATCCGAGGGTGCCGCTGGTGGATTCGATGATTCTGGCGCCAGGTTTCAGGTCGCCGCGGGCGCGGGCCTTCTCGACCATGTGCAGGGCGGGGCGGTCCTTCATTCCGCCGGGGTTCGACCCTTCGAGTTTCGCCCAGAATCCGGTGCCTGCGGTGGTGAAGGGTTCACCCACCCACAGGACCGGCGTGTTACCGATCATGTGACTCGGCCGCGGGCAGCGGTGGCCGGAGCTGAGCAGCTGCGCGGCCGGTGTGGTGGGGGCGTACGTGGGTGCGTTCATCACGGATGCGTTCTCCTGTGTCCGGGCCGTTGCCGGCCCGGGCGGTCGGGGACGGTGTGCGCGCTGCACCTCGCGGAGGAGGCGCGGCAGGTGCTCAGGCCGTGGCCTCCAGCAGGGTGTCGCCGAGGTAGCCGTCCGGGCCGGTGCCCGGTGGCAGGGCGTAGACGGCGGAGCCGATCGGGGTGGTCCACTGGTTGAGGGCGTCGAACTCGGCGAGTCGCTGCTGGACGGGCAGGAACTGGGTGTCGATGTCGCGTTGGTAGGAGGCGAAGATCAACCCCGAGTTCGACACCTGCCCGGGCTGGGGTGGGTCGTCGTAGTTGTAGGCGCGGCGGTGGAACCGTTCCCCGTCGTGGGTGTGGTGGGCGCGGGCAATGTGCGAGCCCGGCGGGATGACCGGGATGCCCAACGTGTCGGTGGCGGTGAAGTCGGGGTCGTCGTGTTCGGCGGTGCCGGTCAGCGGCGCCCCGGTATCGAGTGTGCGCCCGACCGTCAATTCCCGCCCGGGCCGGTCGATTTCCTCCCAGGTGTCCAGTTCCATCCGGATCCGACGCAGCACCAGGGACGTGCCACCGGTCAGCCACCGATGACGACTGCCGTCGTCCCAGACCAGGCGGTTGAACTCCTCGGTGGCCGGGGCCGGGTTGACGGTGCCGTCGACCTGCCCCATCAGGTTGCGCATCGTGGTGCCGTCGGGGTGGCTGCGGCGAGCATTGCGGAACCCGCGTTGGGACCACCGAACCGTGACCAGTGAGCGCACGTTCTTGATCAAAACCCGCACCGCGTGCGCCACCGTCACCGGGTCGTCGGCGCACACCTGAAGCAGCAGATCCGTTTGCCCCCAAGAATTCTCGTCGAGGCGGTCGATCGGAAACGAGGGTAGCGGCCGTAGCCACGACGGCTGCCGGTCCGTGACGTCGGCGGCGCTGAACATCCCGGGACCCAGACCCACGGTGACGGTCAACCGGGCCGGGGTGGCGGCGAGTTCGGGTTCGGTGTCCGCCAGCGCGGGGGTGCCGGCGGTCAGCCGGGCCGCGTCCTGTGTCCACACCGTCAGCAGCCCGGCGACCATGGCGCGGTCGGCGTTCTCCCGCAGGTCCAGGCCGACGAACTGGGCGTGCGCCTGTGGAGGGGTGGCGATCCCACCCTGATGTGGGCCGTGGAACGGTTCGGTCAGCCCGCCGTCGGTGTCGGTCCCGGTGGTGCTGTGGTCGACGATCTCCTGTGCGCCCCAGCCGAGTCCGGCGGCCCCGAGCGCGGCGGCACCTGCTCCGAACAGGTGCCGCCGACTCAGGCCGCGGGTCGGTGGTGTCTGCGGCTCAGCCACCGTGACCGGGTGCGGTCGCCGCCGGGGCGGGGGCGGCGTCGTGGCCGCCGGAGGGGTCGTAGTTCTCCTGGTTTCCGGAGAAGTCACGCACCTGCGCGTCGAAGTCGGCGGTCGATCCGTCTTCGAAAGTGAGGGTGAAGGTGGTGGTCGCGCCGGGGGTCAGCGGTGCGGTCAGGTCCATCAGCATCAGGTGGTCACCGCCCGGGGCGAGGGCGTGGGTACCGTTCGCCGCGATGGTGACGCCGCCCTGCTTCTCCCGCATCACGGTGGCGCCGTCCGCGCCGGCGGCGATCTCGTGCAGTTCCATTCGGGTGGAGGCAGGGCTGGACACCGACACGATCCGCACGTCCTGGCCGCCGGAGTTGGTCAGCTGTGCGAACGCCGCGCTCATCCCGGTGTCGGCGGCCTTGACCCACTGGTCGGACACAGTGACCGCATCCGCCTCGGTCGCCGGGGCGTCGTCGGTGGTCGAGGAGCATCCGGTCAGCAGCACGGCCGCGCAGGCGCTACCGGCGGCGAGACGCCGAAGAGTGAAGGAAGACATGTCAATTCTCCATGATGTGTGGGCATGCGCAGGGCATGCGGGTGTACCGGGCCCCGCACCGAGTGCGGGTCAGGCGTCGGTGCGGGTAGCGGTGTCAGGGGCGGTCGGTGTCGCCGGGCGGGGGCAGGATATTGCTGCGGGAGGTGACGATCGGGATCCACAGGACGGCCAACGCGGCCATCGCAGCCCACGTGAGCATCAGCCCGATCCCGGCACCGCCACGCGGGGCGGTGCCGGGCATGGCTTGCTGGGACCAGTACGCGAACATCCCCAGCAGGGTGCCGAGACCGGTGCCTGCCATCGCAATCCACGCCGCCACCCACCGGCGTGTGGTCACCGCGACCGCGGACACCACGACGCCGAAGACGATCGCGAATCCGGTGAACACCCGGAGCGGGACCCCGGCACCGGAGTGTGCGGCGGTGGCGACCGACCACCCCGGCACCGCCCCGGTCCCGGTGTGGGGCAGGGCGAGACCGACGACGAGGACGGTGACGGCGGCCGCGATCGCCGGCCCGCGCCACCCGGTCTCGACCTCGCGCGCCACCCGGGATTCGATCGCGACCAGATCGTCGCGGTACTCCGACAGGTCGGAGTCGACCATCACTGCGGCACGGCGGTGTTCGCCGACGGCGGGCGGTTCTCCCGGGCCCGGCCGATCGCACCGACGGCCACGTCGACGAGCAGGAACGCCGCCAGCGACAGCCCGAGCAGCGGCACGAACCAGCCCACCGCCACCGTCCCGACGACCACCGCGACCGCGGCGACCGGATGGATACGACGCCACGCCCCGCGCACCGGCGGACGCCCGACCCGGCGGGTGCCCCGCGTCGGGCGGCGGCGCCACCACAGGATGTAGCCGCGGACGATCACCGTCAGCAACGCCACCGCCAGCGCGGCGAGGGCGAGCTGATTGAGCAGCCCGAACAGCAGGCCCATGTGCAGGGCGATCCCCCAGGAGGTGAGCTTCGCGGCCAGCGGCCAGTCCGCGAACCGCTGCACATCGGTGACAGTCCCGGTGGCACCGTCGACCGCGACCGAATCGGTCGAGAACTGCCAGGGCTGGCGCGTCTCGGTGACGGTGAACGCGGTGCCCGCGTCGGCAGGAATGCCGGCCTCGACGGCACCGGTGACCCCGTTGCTCGCGGCGACATCGAGGACGGTGTCCAGTTCGCTGACGTTCCGATCGAGCAGACCGGGATCTGCGGCCGCCGGGGTGTGCCCGCCACCGTGCCCGTCGTGACCGTCCGACCCGCTGCTGTCGGTGGGTGTGGCAGCCAGTTTCTTGTCCAGCTTCGGGGTCGTCCAGCTCAAGGCGGTGCGCAGTTCGCTGACGTTCTCACCCGCATACTTCGACCAGGTCAAGCCGGTCGCCGAGAGGAACACCAGGCCGACCGCGATCCAGATGCCGGCCACCCCGTGCCAGCTCAGGGTGCGGGCCCGGCCGCGGGACGACCGATCCAGGGTGAACAGCCGGGCGGCGTCGGCGCCGCGGGCACGGCGGGTGGTGCGGTAGCGCTGCACCCACAGGTAGACCCCGCCGAGGGCGATCACCCACAGCCAGGAAGCGGCGAGTTCGCTGTAGATCCGCCCCGGCTCGCCGAGGTGCAGGTGCCGGTGCAGCTGAGAGATCCAGGTCCGCATCGGCAGTGCGCTGCTGCTGCCGTACGCCACCGACTCGCCCACCGACCGGGCGGTGGCCGGGTCGATGAACACCGCACGGCGTTCGGATTCACCCAGGCTGGGGTCGGTGAACAGCACCCGCGTCGTCTCGCCCTCCGAGGCGGCCGGCCGGACCGCCGCAACGGTGAGGTCGGGCTGGGTCTGCTGGGCGGCGCGCACCTGGTCGGCCATCGGCACCGCGGGACCGGTGGAGTCGACGTGCAGTAGGTCGCGGTAGACGAGTTGCTCCACGGAGGGTGCCAGAGCGTAGAGGAGGCCGCTGATCGTGGCGATGATCAGGAACGGGGCCACCAGGATCCCGGCGTAGAAGTGCAGCCGCATGATCAGCGGCCGGAAGCTGCGCGGCGGCGACGAGTCCTTCGCCGCCGCCTGCGACGAGGTCGGCGGTGCGGTGTCGGCGACGGGAGTGTCGCGTTCGAGTTCGGGAAGGGACATGGGCATATCTCGATTCGGTGGTGGGGCGACCGCCGCTTCCGACCCCGAGCCCATCATTCGGGTGGGGGAGGGCGGTGTCGCCTCCAGATGGGGTCGTCGCCCGGACTCGCTCAACGAATCCTGCTGGCGCCGACCAAAGAACGCGCGTGCCGCAGCTCACCCACAGGGGTGGTGGTGCGGGAACGGCGGAAGAGGAGGGGAGTCGAACCATGGACACCCGTCGTTCCGCGACGCAGTCACATCGCAGAACGGGCGGAGCACGACAGGGGACTCAGACGAGGGCGGGCGGACCGCGGGTGCCGGCGGCCGAGCCGACCAGCAGCCGGAGCGACAGCTTCGCCCGATAGACGGGGGTCGCCGACCAGGTTGCGGTACGCACCGGCGCCGGGGTCAGAATCGCGAGGACGATGCGGGTGACGGCCGCCAGTGCTCGAAGGCAGGCGCGTTCGGCGCCGCGCACCAGCGCGGCGGAGACCGCGATCGCGGCGAGGTGGGCGGCGATCATCGGGGTGGACAGTCCCAGGCCGTGGGCGTGCTCGCCGGCCAACCCGAGGGTGGTGTGCCCGATCAATTGCCCGGTGGCCAGTGCCGCCACGAGGACCAGCCCGTCCCGACCGGTGATCCGGAGGGCGGCGACGGCCGCGCCGACCGCGGCGCAGGCGACCAGCAGCAGCACCACCGACGCCTCATTCGGTGGCATACCGCCACCGGCCATGCCGTGGGCGGCGATGCTGACCGCCCCGGAGGAAGAACCCACGACGGCGCCGCGCACCTGCGCGAGCACCTCGGTCCGTGAATTCACCCCGCGAGAGTACCGCTGCTACTACCGGGACTAGTACCCCGGACCCGGGGTTCGCGTCGATTCCCACAGTCCAGGCGCCACCGAGCCGTACACTGACGCGATGCCCGGACTGTCCCGCCGACGCCTGCTCCTCGGCGGTGCGGCGCTCGCCGGGGCCGTCGCGACCGGCGTCAGGCCCCCGACCGCCCGCGCCGATCCCCGTGTGCCTGTTGCCGCAGTCGAGCTCACGCCCGCCGATCCGGGGTTCGCCGACCTTGCGCAGCGTGGATACAACCCGCGCTTTCTCGCTCACCCCCAGGCCATCTTCGTGCCCACCACCACCGAAGAGACCGTCGCCGCGGTCCAGCGGGCGGTCGACGACGGGCTGCGCATCGCGGTCCGCTCGGGCGGGCACTGCGTCGACGATTTTGTCGACAACCCTGCGACCGAGGTGATCGTCGACCTGCACCGGCTCACCGGCATTGATTACGACCCGGCGCACCGGGCCTTCTCGGTCGGAGCGGGTGCCGACCTCGGCACCGTGTACGAGCAGCTGCACCGGGGCTGGGGTGTGACGATCCCCGGCGGCAGCTGCCTCGGGGTCGGCATGGGCGGGCACGCCGCCGGCGGCGGCTTCGGTCCGCTGTCGCGATTGTTCGGGTCGGTCGTCGACCACATCCACGGCGTCGAGATCGTGGTGGTCGACGCCACCGGGACGGCGTCGGCCGTGCTCGCCACCCGCGACGGTCCCAATCCGGATCTGTGGTGGGCGCACACCGGTGGTGGTGGCGGAAACTTCGGTGTGGTGACCAGGTACCTGCTGCGCTCGCACGATGCGGAGGGGTCCGATCCCGCGCGGATCCTGCCGGCACCCCCGGCAAATCTGATCACCAGCCAGATCGTCCTCCCCACCGCGACCGAGGAATCCTTCGTCCGATTCGTCGGGAATTTTCAACGTTTCTTCGAACGCAACAGCGAACCGGGGTCGCGGTTCGCGAGCCTGTACGCGCAGTTCTTCGCCAGCGCGTTCCTCGGCGGGTCCTGCCAGCTCACTCCTCGTCTCGACGCCGGCCTGCCGGGCGCCCGGGGACTGCTCGACGAGTTCGTCGCCGCGGTGAGCGACGGGGTGTGGCCGCCGCCGGTGGTGATCCCCGCGACCGAGGGCCCGTTCCTGGACGTGTCGACGCGGCTGTCCGCACCCCGCGGCCGGGCACCGTTCCTGGGAAAGTACAAGAGCGCGAATCTGCGCCAGGCCTACACCCCCGAGCAGCTGCGCACGCTGCACCGGTACCTGACCGATCCGCGCTTCCAGAGCCCCGACTCCGGTGTGGAGTTCTTCCCCGCCGGCGGCGCGATCAACGCCCGCCCCGCCGACGCCACCGCGATGCCGACCCGCAACTCGTTCATGAAGGCGGTCTTCGTCGCCGCCTGGCGCAACCCCGCGGACGAAGCCGCGCACCTCGAATGGTCACGGAACATGTTCCGCGACATCTACGCCGACACCGGCGGTGTCCCCGCACCGAACCACGCCAACGCCGGCAGCTACATCAACTACCCCGACACCGACCTCCGGGATCCGCGCTGGAACACCTCCCCGGTGCCCTGGTCCACCCTGTACTACGGCGACAACTACCCACGGCTGCAACGGATCAAGGCGACGTGGGATCCCGGTGATCTCTTCCACCACGACCTCGCGATCGAGCTCCCGGGACGATGAGACCTGCGCACGACCCTGCCACCGGGTAGCGCAGCGGCGGATTCCTAGACGTGAATTGCTGTGAGGACCTGGCGGCACATGTCGGCGCAGCGGCGCGTCGCGTCCGCGCACATCCGGCAGTGAGCGTGGTGGTCGGCGTGTCGGCTGCACAACTCGTGGCTACGTTCGCAGGCGAGCAGGCAGGCTTCGAGTTGGGCGGTGATCAGGGTGTGGTCCGGACCGCTGCCCCGAGTCAGGATGCGGCGGGTGACGCCGAGGATGTCGGCGCAGTCGAGGTCCCGGCTGATGGCGGGGGCCAGTTGCAGCGCATCCTGCGCACCGAGCATGCCCATCGAGCAGGCCGCCACGATTTCCTCGCCCTCCTGCAGGGCGTCCACGGCGGCGGCGAGTACGTCACTGCTCAAGCCGGATTTGGCGATCATGGTGTCGAACAGTTCCCGGGTCGAAGTCATGACCCCTCCTCAGTGGAATGGTGATGCGATTCCCTTTCGACGGTAGTCCGGTCCCGGTGGTGCGCGCGACGGCGAACCGGTGATCTCTTCTCCGTCGGTCACGGGCGCTCTACCTCTGCGGCGGTTCGGTTGAAGGGTGGGCCGCGTTCAGCGGGCGCCGGGGGTGTAGGGGATGGTGGCGGCGCTGTTCTCGTCGACGTTGATGGTGCGTCCGAGTTGCGGAAAGGCGCGTTGGGCGCAGCCTGCGCGCTCGCAGACCTTGCAACCGGGGCCGATGGGGACGGCGGTGGACGGGTCGTCGATCTGCAGGCCGTGGGAGTAGACGAGTTTGCTCGCGTAGGTGAGGTCGCAGCCCAGGCCGATCGCGAAGTCCCGCTTCCGGGACAGGTAGCCGGGGGTGCTCTCGTCGGTGGTGCGGGCCAGCCACAGGTAGGAGCGCCCATCGGGCATCTGCGCGATCTGGGTGCGGATCCGTCCCGGGGTGGCGAACGCGTCGTGCACCACCCACAGTGGGCAGCTGCCGCCGACCCTCGAGAAGTGGAAGGCGGTGGCGGACTGGCGTTTGGAGATGTTGCCGGCGCGGTCGGTGCGGACGAAGAAGAACGGCACCCCGCGCCGGCCGCGGCGCTGCAGGGTGGAGAGGCGGTGGCAGATGGTTTCGAAGCCGACCTCGAATTTCATCGACAGCAGGTCGATGTCGTAGCGCAGTGCTTCCGCGGAGGCCAGGAACGGGGTGTAGGGCAGGATCAGGGCGCCGGCGAAGTAGTTCGCGA
Source organism: Rhodococcus pseudokoreensis (assembly GCF_017068395.1). Lineage (NCBI taxonomy): Bacteria > Bacillati > Actinomycetota > Actinomycetes > Mycobacteriales > Nocardiaceae > Rhodococcus > Rhodococcus pseudokoreensis. Next base: position 4,767,121 of record NZ_CP070619.1, read on the forward strand.
GCCCGATCCGGGCGAGGTCCCTCGACTGGGCCGGCAGCGATTCCGCCCGGGTGACGATCCGGTCGATCGTCTCGGCCTGGGTGAGAAACGCCAGCTGGGTGGCGAGTTGGAAGGCGCGTTGTCCGGGTGCGAGCCGCCGGGCGAGGGTCAGCACCCGGGTCTGCGGGTCGAAGGTGCGTTTCGGGCCGGGCCGGTCGGGGTCGTCGGTGCGGATGGTGACGGTGATGTCGTGTTCGTCGTGCAGCAGCCGGCTCAGTTGCAGATCCATGCCGCCGAGGGTCAAATCCCGTGAGGTGAACAGGTTTTCGGCGGCGATGTCGAGTTCGGGGATGTGGTTGCGCTGGTCGTAGAAGAAGTCGCGGACATCCTCGTAGGGCATCGCGGTCGACGGGTCCGCCAGTGTGCCTTCGACGCCGGTGGAGAACTGCTCGAGTTGCGCGGTGGCGCCGCGTAGCCTCCGGTGCAACCCGACAAGTACCCGGGCTGCGGCCGGGACTCGGGAGATGAGTTCGTCGATGTCGGTGGTGGACAGGTCGGCGGCCTCGGGGTTCTCCCCGAACACCTCCTGCAGGTCGGCCAGCAGCCGGGCGTCGGTGTCGGCGGCGAAGAACGACATGTCGAGATCGAGTTCGGCATTGAGACGCAGCAGCACCGGGACCGTCAGCGGGCGCTGGTCGTTTTCGAGCTGATTGACGTAGCTGGTGGACAGCCCGAGCGTTTTCGCGAGCGCCGACTGGGTCAGCCCGCGCTCCTCGCGCAGCCGCCGAAGCCGACCACCGGCATACATCTTCTGCATACCCGAAAAGGTAGCACCCGCCGCTTACACAAAGTTCGCAAATTTGCAGGATTCGATCCGCAAAAGTAGGCATTTGCGGCGTATTTCGCTGGTAGATGCGTCTGTGTAGCGTGCGAAAGCGAGACAGCTCAACGATGCCCGGAGGAACACCTGTGAAGACCCATCTCGTACGCACGCACCGCTCCGCCGAGGACTTCCCGCGCGAGGAGCACCTGGCGTGGAAGATCGCCGAGGTCGCCACCGACCCCGTCGAGGTGCCTGCGGACACCGCGGAGATGATCGTCAACCGGATCATCGACAACGCCGCCGTCGCCGCGGCCTCCCTGACCCGCCGCCCGGTCGCGAACGCGCGGGCGCAGGCACAGTCGCACCCCTACAGCCAGTCGCCATCGAGCAAACACGGGTCGACCGTGTTCGGTGTCGGTGGCACCTTCTCGCCCGAGTGGGCGGCGTGGGCGAACGGCGTCGCGGTCCGGGAGCTCGACTTCCACGACACGTTCCTCGCCGCCGAGTACTCGCACCCCGGTGACAACATCCCGTCGATCCTCGCGGTCGCCCAGCACACGGGCCGTAACGGCAACGACCTGATCCGCGGCCTCGCCACCGGCTACGAGATCCAGGTCGACCTGGTCCGCGCGATCTGCCTGCACGAGCACAAGATCGACCACGTCGCGCATCTCGGCCCCTCCGCGGCCGCCGGGATCGGCACCCTGCTGGGCCTCGACACCGACACCGTCTACCAGGCGATCGGCCAGGCCCTGCACACCACCACCGCCACCCGGCAGTCGCGCAAGGGCGAGATCTCCAGCTGGAAGGCGTACGCCCCGGCCTTCGCCGGCAAGATGGCCGTCGAGGCCGTGGACCGGGCACTGCGCGGCGAGGGCGCACCGTCGCCGATCTGGGAGGGCGAGGACGGTGTCATCGCGTGGCTGCTCGGCGGCCCGAAGGCGGAATACAACGTGCCGCTGCCCGGTCCCGGCGAGGCCAAGCGCGGCATCCTCGACACCTACACCAAGGAGCACTCGGCCGAGTACCAGAGCCAGGCCCCGATCGACCTCGCGTGCCGCATGCGCGAGCGCATCGGCGACCTGGACCAGATCGCGTCGATCGTGCTGCACACCAGCCACCACACCCACTACGTGATCGGCACCGGCTCCAACGACCCGCAGAAGTTCGATCCCAAGGCGTCGCGCGAAACGCTCGACCACTCGATCATGTACATCTTCGCGGTCGCGCTGCAGGACGGCACCTGGCACCACGAACGCTCCTACGCCCCCGAGCGGGCGCAGCGTCCCGACACGATCGAGCTGTGGAAGAAGATCTCCACCGCCGAGGACCCGGAGTGGACCCGCCGCTACCACTCCACCGACCCGAACGAGAAGGCCTTCGGCGCCCGCGCCGAGATCACCCTGAAGAGCGGTGAGGTGATCGTCGACGAACTCGCCGTCGCCGACGCCCACCCGCTCGGCGCCCGGCCGTTCGCGCGTGACCAGTACATCGCGAAGTTCCGCACCCTCGCCGAGGGTGTCGTTGCGCAGGCCGAGCAGGATCGCTTCCTCGACGCAGCGCAGCGCACCCCCGAGCTGAAGGCCGACGAGCTGGACCAGCTCACCTTCACGGTGTCGGACGAGGTGCTGGGTCGCTCGCCGAAGTCGCCGAAGGGCCTCTTCTGATGGCCGGCCTCATCGCCGCCGCGACGTCCGCGGCCGACAAGCGCGCAGCCTTCCGGGCGAGCCTGACGTCGGAGGGCATCACCCGGCTGCCGGGAGCGATCAACCCGCTGACCGCGAAGCTCATCCAGGAGATCGGATTCGAGGGCGTCTACGTCTCCGGTGGTGCGTTCTCCGCCGGCCTCGGCCTGCCCGACATCGGGCTGACCACGCTCACCGAGGTCACGGCGCACAGCGCACAGATCGCCGGGGTCACGGACCTTCCCGTCCTCGTCGACGCCGACACCGGATTCGGTGAGCCGATGTCCGCAGCCCGCACCGTCCTCGCCTTCGAGGACGCGGGTATCGCGGGCCTGCACCTGGAGGATCAGGTCAACCCCAAGCGGTGCGGTCACCTCGACGGCAAGGCGATCGTGCCGACCGACGAGATGGTGCGCCGACTGCGGGCCGCGGTGTCCGCCCGGCGGGATCCGAACTTCGTCATCTGCGCCCGCACCGACGCCGCCGGGATCGACGGTATCGACGCGGCGATCGAGCGGGCGAAGGCGTACGCCGCTGCCGGCTCCGACCTGATCTTCACCGAGGCCCTGCACACCGAGGAGGAATTCGCGAAGTTCCGGGCGGCCGTCGACATTCCGTTGCTTGCGAACATGACCGAATTCGGCAAATCCGAGTTGATCCCGGCGCAGACGCTGCAGGACATCGGCTACAACGCCGTGATCTACCCGGTCACGACTTTGCGGTTGGCGATGGGTGCGATCGAGGCCGGGCTGCGCGAGATCCACGACAAGGGCACCCAGGAGGGGCTGCTCGGCCGGATGCAGTCCCGGTCGCGTCTGTACGAGGTGCTCGAGTACGAGCGCTACAACGAGTTCGATTCCGGAGTCTTCAACTTCACACTCACGGGGAGCCAGTGATGACCGAAACCGCGATACCCACCATCTACAAGGGACTGGCCGGTGTCGTCGTCGACACCACCGCCATCTCGAAGGTGGTGCCGGAGACCAATTCGCTGACCTACCGCGGCTACGCGGTGCAGGATCTGGCGGCACATTGCAGCTTCGAGCAGGTCGCGTATCTGCTGTGGAACGGGGAACTGCCCACCGACGCGCAGCTGGCCCTGTTCACCCAGCGTGAGCGGGCCGCCCGCCGGGCCGACCGGTCGCTGCTGTCGCTGGTGACGAAGCTGCCGGAGAACTGCCACCCGATGGATGTGGTGCGCACCGCGATCAGCTACCTCGGCGCCGAGGACCCGGAAGAGGACGACAACACCCCTGGCGCCAACCGGGCCAAGGCGTTGCGGATGATGGCGGTGCTGCCGACCATCGTGGCCGCGGATCACCGCCGCCGCCGCGGCCTCGACCCGATCGCCCCGCACAGTCATCTGGGGTTCGCGGAGAACTTCCTGCACATGTGCTTCGGGGAGGTGCCGGCCCCGGAGCTGGTCAAGGCGTTCGAGGTGTCGCTGATCCTCTACGCCGAGCACTCCTTCAACGCGTCCACCTTCGCCGCCCGGGTGGTGACCTCGACGCTGTCGGACATCTACAGCGCCGTCACCGCCGCCATCGGGGCGCTGAAGGGGCCGCTGCACGGCGGCGCCAACGAGGCCGTCATGCATCACATGCTCGAGATCGGCGACCCCGCCCTTGCCGAGCAGTGGCTGCTCGGCAAGCTCGCCGCCAAGGACAAGGTGATGGGTTTCGGGCACCGCGTCTACAAGAACGGCGACTCCCGCGTTCCCACCATGAAGCAGGCGTTCCTCGACGTCGCCGCCCGCACCGACGGCGACAGGTGGGTGCAGATGTACGAGATCCTCGAGAAGACGATGAACGAGGCCACCGGAATCAAACCGAACCTCGACTTCCCCACCGGGCCCGCCTACTACCTGATGGGCTTCGACATCGAGGTGTTCACCCCCATCTTCGTGATGAGCCGCATCACCGGGTGGACCGCCCACATCATCGAGCAGGGAGAATCGAACGCCCTGATCCGCCCGCTGTCGGAGTACACCGGCGTCGCGCAGCGTTCCGTGATGCGCTTCGCACCTGTGAGTACTTGTTAACCGCCGGCGGTTAACAAGTACTCACAGGGGGTTATGGTGTCCGAGGCCGTCCGTGCGGCCACGATCGGCGAGGGAACCCGGTGTGAATCCGGGGCTGACGCGCAACGGTAACGGTCCCCGAAGGGGAGCGGAGCCCGACTACTCCCGATCGAGTTCGGTGATCCTCGGCTCCGCGACTGGGCCCTGATGAAGGAGTTCGCTCTTCATGCGCACGTCTTGGCGGCACCTCGCTGCTCTCACTGTCGGCTCGGCCCTACTGGTCTCCGCATGCTCGGCGTCCCCGGACGAACCGGCGCCCGAGCAGGCTTCGGAATCCTCCGCGTACCCGATGACCGTCGAGAACTGCGGGCACACCGTCACCATCGACGCACCACCGCAGCGCGCGGTGTCGCTCAATCAGGGCTCGACCGAGATCCTGCTCTCCCTCGGCCTCGCCGACCGGATGGTGGGCACCGCCACCTGGACCGACCCCGTCCGCGACAATCTCGCCGCCGACAACGCGAAGGTCCCGCGGCTCGCCGACAACAAGCCGTCCTTCGAGGTGGTTCTCGACACCGAACCCGATTTCGTGTCGGCCTCGTTCGGCGGCACCCTCGGACCGGGCGGTGTCGCCGACCGGAGCCAGTTCGACCAGTTGGGCGTCCCCAGCTATCTCTCGCCCACCGATTGCCAGGGCAAGACCGACGAGAGCGTCAACGCGGACGGGGCACGCACCGAACCGCTGCGCATCGACACCGTCTACCAGGAGATCCGCGAACTCGCCGCCATCTTCGACGTCCGAGACCGCGGTGAGCAGTTCGTCACGGAACTGCAGCAGCGGTTCGACGCCGCGTCGAGGGAGGTCGAGGCCTCCGGGGTGTCCCTGGCGTACTGGTTCGCCGACACCAACACCCCGTACATGGCGGGCTGCTGCGGATCCTCCGGCATCATCACCAACTCCGTCGGCGCCGGGAACATCTTCGCCGACACCACCAACGAATGGCCCCAGGTCAGCTGGGAGAGCGTCCTCGACCGCGACCCCACCGCCCTCGTCCTCGCGGATCTGAGCCGCCGCAGCATCGACGGAGATGCCCTCGACAGCAAGATCGCGTTCCTCGAGTCGAATCCGGTCACCCAGCGGCTCACCGCCGTTCGTGACAAGCGGTACATCGTCGTCAACGGTGCCGACCTGAACCCGTCGATCCGCACCATCGACGGCGTGGAGAAGACGGCGGCCGCGCTGAAGCAGTGGGGACTGGCGAACTGACCGTGGTGGCCACACGATTCGACTCCCGGCCGCTGCTCGGGGCATACCTGCTCGGCGGCCTCGCGGTGCTGGCGGCGTCGATCGCCGTCGTCATCACTATCGGACCCGCCAGCCTGTCGGTCGGTGACGTCTACGCCGTCGTGTTCGAGCGTCTCGGATTCGGGAGCGCCGACATCAGCCGCATCAAAGAGGGCATCGTCTGGGAGCTGAGACTGCCCCGCACCCTCCTCGCCGCCGTCTGCGGCGCGGGACTGGCGCTGTGCGGGGCGATCATGCAGTCGCTGCTGCGCAATCCGCTCGCCGACCCGTTCGTGCTCGGCATCTCGTCGGGGGCGTCCACCGGGGCGGTGCTGATCGCGGTCCTCGGTCTCGGCGCCGGCGCGGTGTCGCTGTCGGCGGGGGCGTTCGCGGGCGCGGTGCTTTCGTTCGCCCTGGTGATGCTGCTCGCCGCCGGCGCAGGCGGTGGCACGTCCCGGGTGGTGCTCGCGGGAGTGGCCGGGACACAACTGTTCTCGGCGTTGACGTCGTTCATCGTGATCTCGTCCGCGGACGCCGAGCAGACCCGCGGTGTGCTGTTCTGGCTGCTCGGCTCGCTCTCCGGCGCCGATTGGGCCGACGTCACCCTGTGCGGGGCAGTCACTCTCGTCGGACTGCTGGTGTGCCTGACCCAGTCGTCCGCGCTGGACGCCTTCACATTCGGAAACACCGCGGCCGCCGCACTCGGGGTGCCGGTCCGGTGGATCCGGATCCTCCTGCTGACCGTCACCGCACTCGTCACCGCCGCCCTGGTGAGCGCCGCAGGCGCGATCGGGTTCGTGGGACTGGTCCTGCCGCACGCCGCACGGTTCCTTGTCGGTCCCCGGCACAGCCGGCTGCTCCCCACCACTGCCGTGGTCGGCGCCATCTTCATGGTGTGGGTGGACGCGATCGCGCGCACCGTGTTCGCACCGCAAGAGGTTCCGGTCGGCGTCGTCACCGCCCTGATCGGCGTCCCGGCCTTCGCCGTCATCCTCTTCCGCATGCGGACCAGCCGATGACGCTGCACGCGAAGAACCTCGGCTGGAGCCGCGGCGGACACCTCGTGCTCGACGGGGTGACCGTCGACCCCGCGGCCGGTGAGACCATCGGGCTGCTCGGCCCGAACGGCTCGGGCAAGTCCTCGCTCCTGCGACTGCTCAGCGGGATCGCCGAACCCGACTCCGGCAGTGTCCTGCTCGACGGCACCGACATCAGGACCCTCCGGCGACGGCAGGTCGCGCGCCGGGTGGCGATGGTCGATCAGCATTCCGACACCGAGGTCGACATCACCGTGCTCGACGTGGTCCGGCTCGGCCGGATCCCGCACCGCGGGGTCTTCGGCGGCGACGAGTCGGCGGACGCCGCGGCCGTCGAGCGGGCGCTCGAGCACACCGGCATGACGTCGAAGTCGCACCGGCTGTGGCACACCCTGTCCGGCGGGGAACGGCAACGCGCCCAGATCGCGCGGGCCCTCGCGCAGGAACCGGACGAACTGCTGCTGGACGAACCGACCAACCACCTGGACATCCAGCATCAGCTCGACATCCTGTCCCTGGTCGCCGAACTTCCCCTCACCAGTTACATCGCCCTGCACGATCTCAATCTGGCCGCGATGTTCTGTGATCGCGTGGTGGTGCTCGAGGCCGGCCGCATCGTCGCCGCCGGCCGTCCCGCCACGGTGATCACCGAGGCGCTCGTCGAGCAGGTGTACCGGGTGCGGGCGGGGGTCGCCGTCGATCCCGTCACCGGCTACCCGACCGTCACGTACCGGCCGCAGTTCTCACGGCATCTCGCCGACCTCTGACCTGTGAGTACTTGTTAACCGCCGGCGGTTAACAAGTACTCACAGGGGGCTGCGCCGGAACCGCTTCGAGCGCCTCGTTCAGCGACGTTACGAAGCATCAGTTCTCCAGCTGTACTCGGGTGCCGCCGAGTCGTCGGAGTCGCTAGGCCAGCTCACGTCGCAGAAGTTCAGCCCCAGCGGCGAGCGCGACCATCTTGTCTCGTGCGACGCGTCGGCCCAGTGGCGCCATACCGCAATTGGTACTCGGGTAGAGCTTGTCTGCGTCAACAAACGGGAGTGCGCGACGAAGGGTTGCGGCAACCTCTTCGGGCGTCTCGATGGTGTCGCTCGCCACATCGATCGCACCCAGCATGACCTTCTTGCCCCGAAGCAGTTCGATCAGGTCGACAGGTACCCGCGAATTGTGACTCTCCAGCGACACGATGTCGATCGATGACTGTTGCAGCAGTGGAAACGACTCTTCGTACTGGCGCCACTCGGCCCCGAGCGTTGCCTTCCAGTCGGTGTTGGCTTTGATGCCGTAGCCGTAACAGATGTGAACGGCAGTTTCGCAGCTCAGCCCTTCGGTCGCGCGCTCGAGCGCCGCTACTCCCCAGTCTTTCAGTTCGTCGAAGAACACGTTGAACGCGGGCTCATCGATCTGGATTATGTCGACGCCTGCCGCTTCCAAGTCCTTTGCTTCTTGGTTCAGGATAGTCGCGAACTCCCATGCGAGCTTTTCGCGACTCTTGTAGTGGTCGTCATAGAGCGTGTCGATCATTGTCATTGGGCCAGGCAGGGCCCATTTGATCGGCTGGTCGGCCGCTGCTCGAAGACGCGTCGCATCCGCTGCGAACACTGACTTTTCGCGGCTCACCGCGCCGACAACCGTCGGGACGCTCGCATCATAGCGGTCACGAATTCGCACGGTCTCGCGCCGGTCGAAGTCAACGCCGCTGAGGTGCTCGATGAACGTGGTCACGAAATGCTGACGCGTCTGTTCACCATCGCTGATGATGTCGAGCCCGGCACGACGCTGCTCATGTGCTGCAAGCGTCTGGGCGTCGAGTTTCCCTTCGCGCAGTTCGTCGTCTCGCAACTTCCACGGCGACCAGAGCTTCTCTGGCTCCGAAAGCCACGAGGGCTTGGGCAGGCTACCGACGATCGAGGTGGGCAGGAGTGTGTTCATCTCTGGTACCTTTCGGTCTCGCACGGTCAGGCGGATTGCTTGGTAGCCCACCGTTCAAGAACAGGGCCATACGGTTTCATGAGATTCACCTCGGTGAACTTTCCCTGTGTGGTCGCGAGCTGAGTGCGCTCGACACGGTCGTAGCTCACTTGCGGAAGTGAATAGTTGCCGTTGTCGAGACTCGGCTGGTACACCTCCGACGCCGCAGTGTTCGCGTTGTAGATCTCGGGACGATAGATCTTCTGAAACGTCTCCATCGTCGCGATCGTTCCCGCGAGTGCGAGGAATGAATAGTCGTTGAGCAAGTCACCGCGGTGGTAAAAGGCCAATGGAGCGACGGACCCCTGAGGCATGAAGTAGCGAACCCTGAGCCCCATCTTCCCGAAGTACTGATCGGTGAGCGACTTCTCCTCTGCCACATACTCCACCCCAAGAATCGGGTGGTAATTCGTGAGTCGGCGGTACGTCCTGGACGTCGAAACGCTGATGCAGATGACTGGTGGCTGCGAGAACCGTTCGCGATACTCGTCCGATTCAACAAAACGCTGAAAGACCTGCCCGTGCAGATCGCCGAAGTCGCTGGGGATTCCCGTCGCTTGGTGCCCCGGGAGCCGAACGCTGAAATCGTAGTCGCGAATGTATGAGGAGAAGTTGTTTCCGACGATGCCCTCCATTCGGGCGCCCGTGGTGGTATCGACGATGTCAACGTCGAGCACTTCGATCACCGGAAACGCGGCGTCATCGCCGGCCGACGCGAGATGCAGGTCCACCGAGACGATGTCGAGTTCGAGTGCGTAGCGGTCACCACGCGGATTGTCCCAGTGCACCACCTCGTTGACACGGGTGTTCATCATCGTCACCGCGTTGCGCAGATTCTGCCGACGATCCTCGCCGCGTGCGAGATTCGCGAAGTTTGTCGTGCTGCGCGAGTTGGTCGTCGGGGTGTAGTCCTCATCGAAGCGCGTCGTGCTGATGCTGAAAACACAGTCGTTCGTCATGCTGATCAGTTGCCCCAATCACTTGCGGTGAGTGCAGCGACGAGCGCGTCGCCGCACGGGTTCACTGCCTGAGTTTTCGCAGCACTTCAACAGAATCTCCCGAAGGTCCAGGGCCGATCTTTCAGGCCGAAGACCCCGGGAGCCGACTGTCCGAAGTGGCGTGGAAGTCAGTGTAGGTAGCCCCGGCGTCATAGCCTAATTACCGCGGGCGATAGCTGGATATAGCCAATGACTATGCCAGCAGATCGACTCCGAACCCCGAAACGACGTCGCGCATCTCCGCCACGAAGCGCTGAGCCTGGGCGGTCAACGACACCGAGGCATGACCGATCCAACCGATCTCGATGCGATCGTCCACGTCGAGCGGAACAGCGACGATAGACGGATCGAGATCGTCCGAGACGATGCCGGTAGAGATGGTGTACCCGCCCAGACCGATCATGAGGTTGAAGATGGTCGCTCGATCGCTCACCCGAATGTCTTGCTTCGATGAAAGGGTGGAGAGGATCTCTTCAGCGAGATAGAAGGAGTTGTTCACACCCTGGTCAAACGTGAGCCGGGGCAAATCTTCAAGATCACTCAGCGCCACACTCTTTCGTCCCGCGAGAGGGTTCGTGCGGGCGATGAAGATATGTGGCGACGCCAGAAACAGCGGCGTGAAGACCAGCCCTGCTTCGCGAATCAGCTTGTTGATCACGTTTGCGTTGAACTCGTTGCGATAGAGCACACCGAGCTCACTTCGCAGCGTGCGAACATCTTCGATGATGTCCCACGTGCGGGTCTCTCGAAGACTGAACGCGTACTCCGCGGCCTCAGACGCTTTCACCATGCGGGCGAAGGCGTCGACGACGAATGAGTAGTGCTGAGTTGATACGGCCAAGAGCCGGCGCGAAGGCCCGCGGCCAAGATACCGCTGTTCCAGGAGTTCCGATTGCTCGACCACCTGGCGCGCGTAGCCGAGAAATTCCGCCCCGTCTTCGGTGAGCGTCACCCCACGGGGCGAGCGAACGAAGAGCGTACGTCCCACGCGACGTTCGAGGTCTTTCAGCGCGGCCGACATGGTCGGTTGCGCGACATAAAGCAGGTCCGCCGCGGCACTGATGGATCCTTCGGCGGCCACCTCCACGAAGTACCGCAACTGCTGAAGGGTGATTCCCCGCACCGTTCTCGCGACGTCCCGTGCCATGGCAGAAACCTATCGCACCTGTACACCTCGCCGACGCTGCGGATGCCCTGGTGGAACCGCTCATCGCTCTCACCGGACAACGGCTGTGAATGCACCTCTTGGGACGCTCGCCGGCGGACCTGCGGCGCACATCATCGAGCGGGGAGATCGAACGCCCAGATCCGCTCACTGTCTGCTCAGGACCCGGACCACTCCGCGCGCCCACCCTGCAGGAACGCGGTGACCCCGGCCCGGAAATCAGCACTGCCGTACACCGCACGGATCAGATCCGCGGACTCCGGCAACCCGGCCGTGCGGATCCGGCGCAGCACCTCACGGGTTGCGACCACCGTCAACGGCGCCGCCGCGAGAAGCTGCCCGGTCACCTCCGTCACCAGGTCGTCGAACAGCCCGAGGCCGGCGGGCTCGATCACGAATCCGATCGAGGCGGCCTCGGCGGCCGGCAGCATCGTCGCCCGTGCCACCATCGACGCCAACCGGGCCGAGCCCAATCTGTCGGTGAGCAGCGCCAACGGATACGCGGACAGCGCGTTGCCCAGGGTGCGGGCGATCGGCAACCCGAAGTAGGAGCGCGTGGTCGCGACCCGCACGTCGCACGCCGCCGCGACGATCAGTCCCGCACCCACACAGGCCCCGTCGATCACCGCCAACGTCGGCACCCGCACCTGCTCCAGGCGTTCGAGCACCTGCACGAACCGGTCCTCGTATGCCACCCCGTCCGCACCATCGGTGAACGTCCGGAAGTGCGCGATGTCGGAGCCGGCGGCAAACGCCCGGCCGGCGCCGCGGACGACCAGCAACCGTACCGTCGGGTCCGCGTTCACCCGCTCGCACACTCGCCCGAGGTCCTCGTACATCTGCGGTGTCAACGAGTTAAGCTTGCCGGGCCGATTGAAGGTGACCGTCACCACCGCGTCCGCATTCTCGATGATCAGGTCCGGGGCCTCGGGTCCCGCGGCCACCTCTGCCACGCCGGTCGTCATGGTCGTCATCGCATTCCCGCCCTCACTACTCATTCCGCTCGCCCACAGCCTCGTTGTGGGGCACCCGCAACGCTACGTCGCCGATCGGAACAGTGAAATATGTTGCAGCTGAGTAATCTTGCAACATTCGACGGATCGTTCTGCGAATGTTGCAACCACGATGAGGCGAGTTTCCGGGGAGGTGCCCGGCTGAGGATCCCTCCATTCATCCGGGCGTCGCATGTGTAGTTTCTCCATAGTTTCGAGCGGATCCGGCCCATACAGTGGTCCACGTCACGTCACGTCACGTCGCCCGGCCGGGTGTGCCCACTCTTCAGAAAGCCGAGACATTCATGTCGTCTGTACTGCAGAAACCCGAGATCGAGGCGAGGGTGGTCCGGAAGGTCGCCCGGCGGCTCATTCCGTTCCTCGGCCTGGCCTATTTCGTCAACTACCTCGACCGGACCAATATCGGGCTGGCGAAGCTGACCATGAGCGCGGAACTCGGGCTGACCGAGACCATGTTCGGCCTGGCGTCCGGGCTGTTCTTCATCGGGTATCTCCTGTTCGAGGTGCCGAGCAATCTCGCGCTGCACAGGTTCGGGGCCCGCCGCTGGATCGCCCGGATCATGCTCACGTGGGGAATCATCGCGGCGGCCATGGCCTTCGTTCCGAACTCCGGAGCGCTGTACGGGCTGCGCATGCTGCTGGGTATCGCCGAGGCGGGCTTCTTCCCGGGAGTCCTGCTCTACCTGACCCTGTGGTTCCCCCGCGCCTACCGGGTCCGGCTGATGGGTCTGTTCCTCCTCGCGCTCCCGGTGTCGTCGGCGCTCGGGGCACCGTTGTCGAGCGCCATCATCCAATACTGGGACGGCATATCCGGTCTGTCCGGTTGGCGCGTCATGTTCCTGATCGAGGGGATACCCGCCGTCCTGCTCGCGGTGGTCACCTGGTTCTACCTCACGGACCGGCCGTCGCAGGCCAAGTGGCTGGACGAGGACGAAAAGGTGTGGCTCACGCGTGAACTCGAATCGGAGGCTTCGGAATCCGGTTCCCACATCACTGGATCGGTGCGTCGGGCACTCACGGATGCGCGTGTGTGGATGCTGGGTCTCGTCTACTTCGGGATCACCTACGGGCTGTACTCGCTCAGCTTCTTCCTGCCCAGCATCGTCGCCGGTTTCAAGAAGACGTTCGCCACCGATTTCTCGCTGTTCACCACCGGACTGATCGTCGCGGTTCCGTTCGCGGTCGGCGCGGTCGCAATGGTGTTGTGGAGCAGGCACTCCGACCGGACGGGCGAGCGGATCTGGCACGTCGCCGTGCCCACTCTCATCGGAGCCGTGTCCATCCCCATTGCTCTGTACATGCAGTCGCCGCTCACGACGATGATCGCGGTCACCGTCAACGCGGTCGGTGTGTTCTGCGCACTGCCCGTGTTCTGGTACCTGCCCAGCACGTTCCTGACCGGTGCGGGTGCCGCGGCGGGCATCGCCGTCGTCAACTCGGTGGGCAACCTGAGCGGTTTCGGGGCCCCGTACGTCACCGGGTGGCTGTTCGACGCCACCGGGAACTCCCGCGCCGGACTGTGGGTCGTGGGGGCGGTCATGCTCGTCGCCGTGATGCTGGTTCTCGTCCTCAGATCCCGCGTAAGTACCACGCGCAGTGACGAAAACGCCGACACCCGCGTGGTCACCGCGAGTCGTTGAGCGTGCGCCCGGGGTCAGCGCTCCTCGGCGATCCGCTCGAGCAGTGGGCGGGTCCGGTAGGGGATGGCGTCGCGCATGGCGACGGACACCGTGGTGCGCTCGATCCCGGGCACGGCGAGGATGAGGCCGGCGACGCGGTACAGGTCGTCGGCATCAATGGCGACCACGCCGATGTGCAGGTCGGCGGCTCCGGAGATGCCGACGACCTCGACCACCTCGGCGATGTCCCGCAGGTGTTCGATGACGTCCTCGAGGCGGTGCTGGTCGACCACCGCGGTGACGAACGCCTGCAAGGGGTACCCCAGGTCGCGGGGTGACACGCAGCGGTCGACGGGTGCGAGCACGTGCTGCTCCTCCCAGCGAGACATTCTTGCCTGCACGGTATTCCGCGCCATCCCCAGCAGGGTGGCCAGTTGGACGCCGGTTGCGCGGGGAGCGTCGCACAGGGCGAGCAGCAGGCGGGCGTCGGTTCGATCGAGTCTCGTCATGTAGCGCAGTATCCCACACTCTCCGTGTCGAGAGTTGGGCATTCTGCTTAATTTGAGATGCAGCACTTGCGCATGCTGGATCCCGATGTTTGCATGAACGCATCATTCTGACCGAAACGGTCACACGTGGGCGGCGGTGCCTCCCGTTCCATCCCCTTTCGGAGGTTTTCGTGTTCGACAACGACGATGTGGTGCAACTGGTCACCGAAACCGGTGCGCGAGTGGCCCATCCCGACTACTCCCGGTACGTCGAAGACGTGGATCTTACCGCGGTGCGCGCGCTGTACGAGGACCTCGTCGTGGTGCGGCGCATCGACGCGGAGGCGACCGCGCTGCAGCGTCAGGGCGAACTGGGGCTCTGGGCGCCGCTGCTGGGGCAGGAAGCGGCGCAGGTCGGGTCGGCGCGCGCACTCGATCCCGGCGACTTCGTCTTCGCCAGCTACCGCGAACACGGGGTGGCGTATTGCCGCGACGTCGATCCCACCCACATGCTCCGGTTCTGGCGGGGGTCGACGCACTCGGGCTGGAACCCGTTCGACTACAACATGACAACCCCGGCGATCATCGTCGGCGCGCAGGCGCTGCACGCCACCGGGTACGCGCTCGGCATGCAGTTCGACGGCTCGGACGGCGCCGCGATCACGTACTTCGGCGACGGCGCGACCAGTCAGGGCGACATCTCCGAGGCCTTCGGATTCGCTGCGAGCTTCAACGCACCGGTGGTGTTCTTCTGCCAGAACAACCAGTGGGCGATCTCCGAACCGGTCAGTCTGCAATCGCGGGTGAGCATCGCCGCGCGGGGCCGGGGCTTCGGCGTCCCGAGCGTGCGCGTCGACGGCAACGACGTCCTCGCCGTGATCGCCGTGACCCGGGCCGCGCTCGAACGGGCACGGGAAGGCAGCGGACCGACGCTGATCGAGGCCGTCACCTACCGGATGGGCCCGCACACCACCTCCGACGACCCTTCCCGGTACCGCCCGGCCGCGCTCGACGAGGAATGGAAACGCAAGGACCCCCTTGACCGGATCCGTGCCCTCCTCGACTCGACGGGTGCGATCGACGACGACTACCTCGCCGCGGTGCAGCAGCGCGCCGACGACACCGCCGCCGCCTTGCGCCGCGGATGCCTCGAGACCGTCGAGCCCGGGCCGATGTCGTTGTTCGACAACGTCTACGCCGAACCCCATCCCCTCGTCGACGAAGAGCGGCGTCAGTTCGCCGCCTACCTCGACAGTTTCGAAGGAACCGACGCATGAGCACCGCCGCCTCGACCACGCTTCCGCTCGGCAAGGCCCTCAACGCCGGGTTGCGCCGCGCCCTCGAGAACGACCCGAAGGTCGTGCTCCTGGGTGAGGACATCGGCAAACTCGGCGGTGTCTTCCGCATCACCGACGGACTGCAGAAGGACTTCGGCCCCAATCGCGTCATCGACACCCCTCTCGCCGAGTCCGGGATCATCGGCACCGCAGTCGGTCTCGCGATGCGCGGCTACCGACCGGTGTGTGAGATCCAGTTCGACGGGTTCATCTACCCCGGCTTCGACCAGATCGTCTCGCAGGTCGCCAAACTCCACTACCGCACCAGCGGCAACGTCAAGATGCCGATCACCATCCGCGTCCCCTACGGCGGCGGCATCGGCGCCATCGAGCATCACTCCGAGTCCCCCGAGGGGTACTTCGCCGCGACCGCGGGTTTGCGGGTGGTGACCTGCAGCAACGCATCCGACGCGCAGACGATGATTCAGCAGGCCATCGCCTCGGACGATCCGGTGCTCTTCTTCGAACCCAAGCGGCGCTACTGGGAGAAGGGGCAGATCGACCCGGCCGCCGAGCCGGGGCCGCTGCACCGGGCCCGGGTGGTTGCCCCGGGCACCGACGTCACCGTCGTCGCCTACGGGCCGCTCGTGACGACGGCACTGCAGGCGGCGAAGGTCGCCGCCGGCGAGGGCCGGTCGGTCGAAGTGATCGATCTGCGGTCCATTTCCCCGCTCGACGTCGACACCGTCGCCGCGTCCGTGCAACGCACCGGACGCCTGGTGATCACCCACGAGGCGCCCGTGTTCCTCGGGATCGGCGCCGAGATCGCCGCCCGCATCGGTGAGCGCTGCTTCTATCACCTCGAAGCGCCGGTCGCCCGCGTCGGCGGGTTCACCGTCCCCTACCCGCCGGCGAAACTCGAACAGCACTTCCTGCCGGACGTCGACCGCATCCTCGACGCCGTCGACCGCACCTTCACCGCGTAAGGACCAGGAGTTCTCATGCCCACTGTCAAGACATTCCTGCTGCCCGACCTCGGCGAGGGCCTCACCGACGCCGAACTGCTGACCTGGCTGGTCGGGGTGGGTGACACCGTGACGCTCAACCAGAACATCGCCGAGGTCGAGACGGCGAAGGCCTCCGTGGAGTTGCCCTCGCCGTACGCCGGAACGGTGGTCGCGCTGCACGCGGCGGCGGGGACGACCGTCGACGTCGGCAGCCCGTTCATCGACGTCGAGATCGCCGGCGAAGAATCGCCCGCCCCTGCGCCCCCGGCCGAGCGGACCCCGGTCCTCGTCGGCTACGGCGTGGCCGAGGAGTCGTCCAGCAGGCGCCGGACGCGGCGTCCGGCGGCGGGGACCCGGGTCGACGTCACCGCGACCCCGCACCCGACGCGTCCGCTGGCGTCGCCGCCCGTGCGGTTCGCCGCGAAGCAACGCGGAGTCGATCTCACCGAGGTGGACGCCACCGGGGTGCACGGTGAAGTGACCAGGGACGACCTCGAACGCCATCGCGACGCCACCCCGGTGCCGACGCCGACGGCCACGGCAACGCCCGACGCCGACGAGGAACGCATCCCGATCAAGGGCGTCCGCAAGCACACCGCCGCGGCGATGGTCCGCAGCGCGTTCACCGCCCCGCACGTCACCGAGTTCGTCACGGTCGACGTCACGCCGACCATCGAACTGCTCGCTCAGGTGCGTGAAACGACGCACTTCACCGACGTGCGCCTGACACCGCTGACGTTGGTGGCCAAGGCCCTGCTCGTGGCGCTGCGCACCAACCCGACCCTGAATTCGTTCTGGGACGAGGACGCGCAGGAAATCGTGGTCAAGCGGTCCGTGAACCTCGGCATCGCGGCCGCCACCCCGCGCGGACTGATGGTGCCGAACATCAAGAACGCGCACACCCTCGGTCTGCGCGACCTCGCGATCGCCGTGTCGGATCTGACGACCACCGCCAAGGACGGGAAGACCGGACCGGCCGACCTGGCCGACGGCACGATCACGATCACCAACGTCGGTGTGTTCGGTGTCGATGCGGGCACGCCCATCCTCAACCCCGGCGAGGCGGCGATCCTGTGCTTCGGGGCGATCCGCAGGCAGCCGTGGGAATACCGGGGCGAGATCGCGTTGCGGTCGGTGACGACGCTGAGCCTGTCGTTCGACCATCGACTGGTCGATGGCGAGCAGGGCTCGCGATTCCTCGCCGCCGTCGGCCAGATCCTGGCGGACCCGATGACGCTGATCGCGCTGAGCTGACATCCGGTCCACTTCGACCGTTCCTGCACGTCCCATGGCGTGCCCGACCCAGGGAGTTTCCCCATGCTCGACCAACCGGACGTTCTGATCCTCGGCGGTGGATCCGGCGGGTACGCCTGCGCCTTCCGTGCCGCGCAACTGGGCAAATCCGTCACGCTGATCGAAGAGGACAAGGTCGGCGGCACGTGCCTGCACCGCGGGTGCATCCCCACCAAGGCGCTCGTGCACGCCGCCGAGGTCGCCGACACCGTCTCCCACGCGTCGGCCCTCGGGATCGGTGCGACACTCGGCGGGATCGACCTCGACGGGGTCCACGCGTACAAGAACGCGATCGTCGAACGCCTCTACAAGGGCCTGCAGGGTCTGGTCAGCAGTCACCGGATCGAGGTGGTCCAGGGCACCGGCCGCTACGGCGGAGGCCGCACCGTCCACGTCGGTGACCGCACGATCACCGGCCGATCACTGGTCCTCGCGACCGGCTCGGAGGTCCGGAGTCTGCCAGGACTCGAGATCGGCGGCCGAATCCTCACCAGCGACCAAGCCTTGACGTTCCCCGAACTTCCGCGTCGCGTCGTCGTACTCGGCGGCGGTGTGATCGGCGTCGAGTTCGCCGGCATCTGGGCATCCCTGGGCGCGGACGTCACGATCGTCGAGGCGCTGCCCCGGCTGATCGCCGCCGAGGACGAATGGGCCTCGAAGCAACTCACCCGGGCCCTGCGCAAGCGCGGCATCACGGTCATGACCGGCACCCGGTTCGCTAAAGCCGTTCAGGACGAGCGCACGGTCAGCGTCACCGTGGAGTCGGGCGACACGATCGAGGCCGACCTGCTGCTCGTCGCGGTCGGCCGCGGACCCCGCACCGCCGGCCTCGGACTCACCGAGCACGGCATCGACGTAGACCCCCGCGGGTTCGTCACGGTCGACGATTCCCTGCGCACCTCCCAGCCGGACGTGTACGCGGTCGGCGACATCGTGGCCGGGCCGCAACTCGCGCACCGCGGATTCCAGCAGGGCATCTTCGTCGCCGAAACGATCGCCGGACTGAGCCCGACCTCGGTGGAGGACAGCGGAATTCCCCGGGTGACGTACTCGAACCCCGAGGTCGCGTCGGTCGGGCTCACCGAAGCGCAGGCACGCGAACGCCACGGTGACGTCGCCACCGTCGTCTACGACCTCGCCGGCAACGGCCGAAGCCAGATCCTCGGAACCAGCGGCGGCGTCAAACTCGTGCGCGCCGGAGCCACGGAGGGGCCGGTCGTCGGTATCCACATGGTTGGAGAACGCGTGGGTGAACTCATCGGCGAGGCCCAACTGATTGTCAATTGGGGCGCCTACCCGAACGAGGTCGCCGGACTCGTGCACGCGCACCCCACCCAGGCCGAGGCGCTCGGCGAGGCGCACCTCGCCCTCGCGGGAACCCCGCTGCACAGCCACAGCTGATCGAGAGCATTACCGTTGGCGGAGTGGGGAGAAGGCATATCACGGCATGGTGCCGCCCGCAGGCGAGGAAGAGGGGGGCTCCTCGGCCGCGGGCGGCTGTGGCCCTCCAGCCGAGGGGTGACCGGTCAGGGGGCCTCGCTGGTCCGTGGGGCCGCCGGGCCCGCGGAACAGCGTAGGTGTCGGGTACCCGATCTGTGCGGGACTATTCACCGCTGGAAGCAACGATTCGTCCGAGTCGATCCCTGAAAACGACTGGGCGAGTGTCCAGTTGTAGCGGAAACTCGAGGACCGTCCGATCGAACCGACCGGCCGGTTATCGTTTCGCGTTCCCGTCCGTACTCGGGTAGAACGCAAGTCGGCCATCGGCGGGGGCGGACGGCGATATCCTGGGGTACAACGTCGAGAGGTGGGCAGTGTGGCATGCGTCGACCGTGTTTCGAATGGGACGAATCGATGTAGTCGATGACTGACGTCGATCCGTTCGCCACCCAGCGCGACGTGTCCGGTTCGGTCACGGCGGAGTTGGCGACGGCCGGATTCGAGGACGCCCACGAGATCGGCCGCGGCGGATTCGGGGTCGTGTACCGCTGCACTCAAACTGCGCTCGACCGCACCGTGGCGGTCAAGGTCCTCACGGCCGACCTCGACGAGGAGAACCGGGCCCGGTTCCTGCGGGAGCAGCGTGCGGCGGGCCGGCTGACGGGTCACCCCAACATCGTCAACGTTCTCCACGCCGGTGTCACCGACAACGGCAGGCCTTACATCGTGATGCCGTACCAGGCGCAGGGTTCGCTCGACGAACGGATCCGCCGCCACGGACCGCTCCCGCTGGACGAGGCGCTGCGGCTCGGGGTGAAGATGGCCGGCGCCCTGGAGACCGCCCACCGCCTCGGAATCCTCCATCGCGACGTCAAACCGGCGAACATCCTCATCACCGATTACGGCGAGCCGGCACTCACCGATTTCGGCATCGCCCACATCGCGGGCGGGTTCGAGACCAGCGCGGGCATCGTGACGGGGTCGCCGGCATTCACCGCCCCCGAGGTCGTGGCGGGCGACGCTCCCAGCCCTGCCGCCGACGTCTACGGCCTCGGTGCCGCCTTGTTCGCGGCGATCACCGGGCACGCGGCGTTCGAACGCCGCAGCGGTGAACAGCTGGTGGCGCAGTTCCTGCGGATCGCGTCCGAGCCGGTCCCGAACCCGCGCGAGCACGGCGTATCCGAGGACATCAGCGCGGTCATCGAACGTGCCATGTCGTCCGAACCCGGCGCTCGCCCGTCCGCCGTGGAATTGGGCAGGCAACTCCGCGAGGCGCAACTGCGTCACGGCTTTCCGGTCGACGAGATGGCGATGTATGCGGGAACGGCTGCAGTGCAAGGCAGCACGCCGGAACCGGGCGCCGGTTCCGGGGGAGAAGGCGCGTGGCGCCGGCCCGCCGGAGCACCCGCGGACTCGGGCCGGACGGGTGGACTCCCGCTGGAGCTGACCAGCTTCGTCGACCGCCGTACGGAACTGGCGGAGGCGACGAATCTGCTGTCGACGTCGCGGCTGGTGACGTTGACCGGAATCGGCGGGGTGGGGAAGACCCGGCTCGCTATCCGTGCTGCCACCAAGGCGCAACGGAACTTCGCGGACGGCGTGACTCTGGTGGAACTGGGTGAACTACTGGATGATTCGCTGCTGGCCGGGGTGGTGGTCGCTGCCCTGGGGCTGCGGGACCAGTCGGCGCGACACCCCCACGAGGTGCTCGTCGAGTTCCTCTCCGCGCGGGACCTGCTGCTCGTGCTGGACAACTGCGAGCAGGTGGTGGCCGCGGCCGCGAAACTCGCCGAAATCCTGCTTCGCGCGTGCCCGCAACTGCGGATCCTCGCGACGAGTCGCGAACCGCTCGGCATCGGCGGGGAAGCGGCGCTGCTGATCCCTCCACTGCCCGTCCCGGATCCCGATCACCTCCCGAAAGGGCTGCCCCGCAACGACGCGGTCACCCTGTTCGTCGAACGCGGTGTCGCCGCAGTCCCCGGGTTCGAACTCACCGAGGACAACAAGGTCACCATCGCCCGGATCTGTCAGCGGCTGGACGGGTTGCCGTTGCCGATCGAATTGGCTGCGGCGCGACTGCGCGCGATGACGCCCGACCAGATCCTGCAACGCCTGACCGACCGCTACCTGCTGCTGACCCGCGGCAGCCGAGATGCGCCGTCGCGGCAGCAGACGCTGCGGATGTGCATCGACTGGAGCTATGACCTGTGCACCCCTGTGGAACAACGGATGTGGGCGCAGCTGTCCGTGTTCGCGGGCACGTTCGAACTCGAGGCGGCGGAACAGGTCTGCGACGGTGACGACGTCGACGACCTCCTCGACACGGTGACCTTCCTCGTCGACAAGTCGATCCTGACGAGGGAGGAGTCGGGCACCGCGGTGCGGTTCCGGATGCTCGAGACCGTGCGCGCCTACGGGCGCGAAAAGGCGCAGGAGAGTGGCGTGTACACCGAACTGCGCCGTCGTCACCGGGACTGGTGTGACCGCCTCGCGGTCGAAGCGGAATCCGAATGGATCAGCTCTCGGCAACTTCCGTTGATCGCCAAACTGTCCCGGGAACTACCTAACATCCGTGAAGCGCTGGACTTCTGCGTGTCCGACAGCCCGGACGTCGGAACTCGGATCGCGGCCGCGTTGTACCCGTTCTGGCTGGCCCGGGGGCTGTTCGTCGAGGGGCGCCGGTGGCTCGGTCGTTTCCTTACCCGCCAGCCGTCCGAGCCCACGATCGACCGCGCCAAAGCCCTGTACGGTGCCGCCGTGCTGGCCGGAGTGCAGGGCGACATTTCGGTGTCGGACACCCTTGCGGAGGAAGCGCGGGCGCTCGCCGCTCGGACGCCCGACCCGGAGGTGCGCGCGCACCTCGACTACGCGATCGGATACGCGGCCTTGTTCGCGGGCCGCCTTCCCGAGGGGCGCGCACATCTCGAGAAGGCCATACATGTGTTCACGGCACGCAACGACGTCTTCGAGGTGGCCGCCGTCGTGGGTCTCGGCATGATTTACGACCTGTTGAACGACACGGAACGTGCCGTCGAATGCCACGAGCGCGTCCTCGCGATCACCGAGGCGCAGGGCGAATCGGTGTACCGGTCGTATTCGCTGTGGGCTCTGGCCGTCGCCGTGTGGCAGAAGGGGGAGACGGCCCGGGCGGTGCGTCTCCTCGGGCAGGCGCTCCAGGTGGACCGCCGGGTGAACGACCGGCTCAATTCCAGTGTGTGCCTGCAGGCACTCGCCTGGATCGCCGCCGAGGAACAGAACATGGAACGGGCCGTCGTGTTGATGGGAGCCGCCGAGGCGCTCACCCGCTCGGTGGGCAGTTCGACGGTGCTGGTGCCCGGACTGAGCGTGTACCAGGACGAGTGCGAACGCGCGACCCGGCAGGCGATGACCGAATCGGCGTTCGCCGCCGCCCGACGAAAAGGCGAGGCGCTCGGGTTCGACGCAGCCGTCGCCTACGCACTGGGCGAGCAGGTCTTACCGTCGTCGGCCTCCACCGGTCCGTCCCCGAAACCGACGAAGCGGGAGCGTGAAGTCGCCGCCCTCATCGCCGAGGGACTGACCAACAAGGAGATTGCGGCTCGACTGGTCATCTCGCCTCGCACCGCGCAGGGGCACGTGGAGCACCTGCTCACGAAACTGGGATTCAACTCGCGCGCGCAGATCGCGGCGTGGGTCGTGGAATCGCAGGGCGAGGGGTCCTGAGTCGCGGTTCTCGGGGTGTTCGGCGCGAAATGTTATGCGGTGAGGGTGATGTCCACGGTGTGGAGGCCGCTGGTCGTGGGCTTCACCGAGGCCGTGCCGTTGCCGACGGGTGAGAGGGCCCGCACGGTCCAGTCGCCCGGTGCGACGAAGAAACGGAAGTCCCCGGTGCCGGAGGCGACGATCTCGGCGGTGAACGTGCCTGTGCCGTCGAGGAGTCGAACGAACGCTCCGCCGACAGGTTGCCCGTCTCTCGTGACGACTTTGCCGGTGATGGCGGTTTCCTTGCCGAGGTCGACGCCGGCGGGGATGGTGTGGGTTTGCGTCGGTGCTGCGCTCATGTGCTTGTTCCCGCGCTCCGCTACTTGCCCAGTTCGATCGGTACGCCGACGAGCGAGCCGTATTCGGTCCAGCTGCCGTCGTAGTTCTTGACATTCTTGTGGCCGAGCAGTTCCTTGAGCACGAACCAGGTGTGGCTGGAGCGCTCACCGATCCGGCAGTAGGCGATGGTGTCCCGGGATCCGTCGAGGCCGGCTTCGCCGTAGATCGCGGTGAGTTCCTCGTCGGACTTGAACGTGCCGTCCTCGTTCGCCGCCTTGCTCCACGGAACGTTCAGTGCGCCCGGGATGTGGCCGGGACGCTGGCTCTGCTCCTGCGGCAGGTGCGCCGGCGCGAGGATCTTGCCCGTGAACTCGTCGGGCGATCGGACGTCGACCAGGTTCAGCACACCGATCGCGTCGACGGCCTCGTCGCGGAACGCGCGGATCGACAGGTCCGGTTCGGACGCCCGGTACGTGCTGGTCGGCCGAGTGACGGTGTCCTCGGAGAGGGGGCGTTCCTCGAGTTCCCACTTCTTGCGGCCGCCGTCGAGCAGTTTGACATTGTCGTGGCCGTAGAGCTTGAAGTACCAGTAGGCGTACGCCGCGAACCAGTTGTTGTTGCCTCCGTAGAGGACGACCTCGTCGTCGTTGGCGATCCCGCGGGCCGACAGCAGAGCGGAGAACTGCTCGCGGTCGAGGAAGTCGCGGCGGACCTGATCCTGCAGATCCTTCTTCCAGTCGAGCTTGACGGCGCCCTCGATGTGGCCGATGTCGTACGCGGACGTGTCTTCGTCGACCTCGACGAACACGACGTTGGGCGCGTTCAGGTTCTGCTGAGCCCAGTCGGTGGAGACCAGGACGTCGGAGCGAGCCATGTTCTTCCTTCACTGTGAACTTGCCGGGGTTTTCCATCGGAGGTCGGGTGGTCGGCGGATGCGGACGGTCGGAATCGGGCTACTAGCGGATAGATCTGGCAGCCGAGGCAGATGCCGAAGGCCGCGTTGAGGAACGCCGCGAACAGCGCGAAGCCGGTGAAGACGCAACCGACGACGGGCGCGCTCAACGCGAATCCGAGGAGGCCCGCCGCTGAGAAGATGAAGCCGACCAGTTGGGCGAAGCGCAGTGGCGCGGTCGGTTCACGCTCGCTCGGCGGGCTGATGCGTGGGGCGACCAGCTTTCCGAAGATCCGGCCGTAGGGGCTGCGCCGCGGTCCGACGGCGGCGCTGACGGCGAACACGACGGTCTGAACAGCCAGGATCACACCGGCGACGACGGCCGAGAAGGATGCTGCGAGCAGGACGGCAACGAGAACCGCCGTCGTGATCCAGGCGGCGAACCGGGGGCCGCGGACGTCGACCTGGTCGACGGCGGTCGTCGTCGAGGTTGTGGGTGTTGTTGCGGGTGTGGTGGACATTGACTGTGCTCCACGAAGTGTGTCGGATGGCCGAAAGAATGCGATGGAACGCGATCGAGTCGATCACCGAAAAAGACGGGAAGTCAGCAAGTGGCCGCAGGGCGAATCGAAAACGACGCAGAAATGCGGTCAGCGACGCCAAAGGCAACAAGAACCGCCGACACGACACAGGTCCACTGTGCGGCGACGGGTGAGCAGCAGCTCGCGGCAGGTCTGCACCCGCCAAATTCTACGCGCCGCACCCCTGCGCTGTTGATGGCCAATTAGAGTCGCCGCGCAGGGGCACGGTCCCGCGT
The DNA here is from genome assembly GCF_017068395.1 of Rhodococcus pseudokoreensis. Classification (NCBI taxonomy): domain Bacteria; kingdom Bacillati; phylum Actinomycetota; class Actinomycetes; order Mycobacteriales; family Nocardiaceae; genus Rhodococcus; species Rhodococcus pseudokoreensis. The sequence goes on from NZ_CP070619.1 coordinate 4,791,953, forward strand.
CTTTACGGGATCAGGATGAACTTCCCCGCGGGGTGAGATTTCGCCAGTTCGGTGTGGGCCTGCGCGGCATCGGTCAGGGGAAACGTCTTGGCGATGGTGACCGTCAGGTGTCCGGCGCCGGCTTGCTCGACCAGTTCGGCGCGAGCCTTCAGCCGAGCCTCGGCGCTTGCCGGGTTGCCGCCGCCGACCGACGCGAAACCGTCGTCCTGCGCCCGACCGAACGCGGCGATGGTCACGATCCGGGTCTTGTCCTTGACCAACGCCAGCGACACGTCGACGGCCTCGTCGGTTCCGACGGTGTCGAGGGCCGCGTCGATGCCCTGGGGTGCGACCTCCCGCACCCGATCCTCGAGACCGTCGCCGTAGAGGACGGGAGTTGCTCCGAGGTTCCGGACGTAGTCCTGGTTCGCCGCTCCCGCGGTGCCGATGACCGTCGCGCCGCTGGCGACCGCGAGTTGCACGGCGAGGGCACCGACGCCGCCGGACGCGCCGTGGATCAGGACAGTGTCACCGGAACCGACGCGGATGGTGTCCAGGGCGTCGACCGCGGTGCCACCTACCAGCAGCAGGCCGGCGGCCTGCTCCCAGCCGAGGCCGGCCGGTTTGCGGGTGATCGCGGAGACGGGCACGACCACTTTCTCGGCGTAGAGGCCGGTGCCGGGGCTGACGATCACTTCGTCGCCCACCGCGATCTCGGTGACTCCCGTCCCGACGGCCGCGACCACGCCGGCGGCCTCGCCGCCGACCTTGACCGGCAGCTTGTCGGGATCGTCCCCGAAGGCACCGCTGTAGAGCTTGTAGTCGAAGGGATTGACGCCGATCGCCTTGACGTCGACGAGCACCTCCCCCGATCCGGGTGGCGAAACCTCCACATCGACCACGGCCAGGGCCTCGGGTGTTCCGTATGATTGCGCGACAACAGATTTGGTCATGAGTTGCGCAACCTTCATCAGGAAGCTGTTATTCCTGCCGTGCGAGATTTACTCTCACGGATCCGAACACTTGATCAGGCCGCCGTCGTTCAGGAGCCGTGGAAGTGGTCCCGGCACTGGCAGAACCCGATGAGCCAGATGTACGGAACGAGGGCATCGGCCGGGCCGTTCCGCAACCAGCTCGCCGATATCAGACCAGTGCACGGGTGCCAGACTGCTGAGCCGCCGGCGGATCGACAACAGTTTGGCGCACCGAGAATCTGTGGGCGAGACCGTGGTGGGAACCTACTCCGCTGTGGGCGACAGTCGTTTGATGTGTTCGAGCAATTCGGTGAGTTCGCAGATGGTGAGTTCAACGGTGCCGAACAGGGGATCACCGTTCTTGGCGGCGCGGGCGACGGCCTGTCCGATGCGTTCGGTGAGCTCTTCGATCAGTGGGTCGGCCATGACTGAGCATTCTCCTGGAAAGCGGGAACGTTGTCTTCCGGATCGCATTGCAGGTTCCCGGGAGGGGCCGCTCCTCGATGGGACGGTCGACCCGTCCACCCACACTGCCTACGTCGTCAATATCGCCGACAATCGATAGTTCGGTGTCGGTGGTCGAGCGATAGCGCGAGTGGAGCGCGACAGGAGCCTCGTCATCAGCCTCCTCTGGATCAGTGCGTGGCGCGTTCGAAGCTCGTGGAGCGCTTGATACGTGTCAGCTCGAGGCGGGAGATCCGCCATTCCCCGTCTTCCCGAACGTAGTCCTCCAGGTAGTGGCCGTATCCCGTCAGCAGAGGGAACTCGCTGTCGGCTGGGGGTTCGACCAGATCGAACATCGCCCAGATCCCGGAAGCGTGGTCGGCATCGATGATCGTGATCTCCGGGGTGTGGCCCTGGTGCACCGTCACCGCATTGTCGAGATGTGATCGTACCGACTGGACGAACGTGTCTCGATCCTTCGGCCCGCTGGTCGATTCGGCGATCTCGACAACGAGCGTGCTGCTGAACAGCGCTGCGAAGTCATCCCATTCGTGTTGATCCAGCAAACGGAAGTAGCGAGCCTTCAGTTGTTTGATGTCCTCGATAGCAGTGAGGCGTTCGAGCATCGTCATCTGTTCGGCCACAGGGGATTCCTCTCGTTGGAGTTCGCCGGGCACCGGCGGAACCAGATCATCGGGCATTCGACTCGATTGCGACACTTGATGTCAACCCAGAGTACTCTTGAAAGCGATTGTCGGAAGCTGGATAATCGATGGAGTTTGTTCGACTGCTTGCCAAAAACGAGGAGTGAGTGTGTGTTTCACATTCGGTGTCAGGGTGCCTCTCGTGATCGCGGAAGTTCGACGGGCGATGAAGGCGAGACGCGCGCTGCGGGAGTTGTTCTGCCGCTTCTGCGGCCGCGAGTTGTTCAGCTCCAGGCCGGTGGCGGGAGTGTACTGTTCCGACGGTTGCGCCAATCGCGACTGGGCGCGTCTGGGTGCGGCACTGTGTCTTGGCGTCTATTGACATTTGGTCGAAGAGGGTCCGTGCGGGCCATCGGAGCGCCGCACGGACCCTTCGACGGGCAGGCTGCTACTGCCCGACAGTCACGGTCCCGGCCGCACCGTCAACGGTGATGATGGTGCCGTTGGTGATTCTTCGGGTGGCGTCGGTGCAGGACACGACGCACGGAATTCCCAGTTCGCGGCTGACGATTGCGGCGTGGCTCATCGGCGCACCGACATCGACGACCACTGCTGCCGACGAAACGAACAGCGGTGTCCAGGAGGGGTCGGTGCCGGGGGCGACGAGGATTTCGCCGGGTTCGAGTTCGTCGGCCTGGCTGGGATCGTGGATGACCCGAGCCGGACCTGTCGCAACGCCGGCGCAGGCGGCGACACCCTGCAGCACGACGCCCTCGGTGGCGGTATTCGCTGCCTGAGCGTCCCGTCGTTCCCACGTACTCGGTGCGGGCGGCTCATCGACCACAATGAAGGGTGGCACGAGTGCGGCCATTTCCTCCATTCGTGCTCGACGGTCTCGGATGGTCTGGGTGTATGCGGCCGGATTCGCAACGAAGTCGTCGAACTCCTGCCGGGTGACCAGCGCAAAGTCCTCGGGACGGTCGATGTGCCCGGCGTCGGCGAGCCTGAGTCCGAGCTCGCGGAAGGGTACTTTCACCTCGCCGATCATGCGGACCAGTGAGGTTTTGCTCCGCTCGCGTGCGGGAAGGAACACTTCGGCGGCGTGCAGAAGCGCGTCGAACTGCGCGGTCGCTGCGTCGTCACCGGCGAGCTTGCTGCGTACGGTGGCCACGGCCTCGGCGCGGTCCTGCGTCATTCGTGCCAGATTCGCCCGCGGTGCCTTGGACTCGTCGGCCAGACGCATCCGGTCGATCGCGCCGAGCGCGATATCCGGATGTGTCTGCCATGTGGGGGTGTTCATTTCCCACTCGTTGACCCCACGGGACCCGTACTCGTACAAGAAGTCGTCGAATTGCTTGACGAAGGCGATCGCGTCGGGGTCGGAGGACTGGCGTAGTCGTGCGTCCAGACCCTTGATGCCCTCGCCGAACAGCGTCGACAGGCTCGGGGACGACTGTGCGACTCGTCCGAGGTCCCACATGGCCAGCGACGGGGCTGCCGAATCCACCTCGCCGAAGCCGCTGATCAGCGGGGTCAGCAGTTCCGGCACGCCGAGCTGGGCGGTCAGGGCGGTAAGGCCGCCGACGGGGATGGAGGCGACGTAGATGAGGAAGAAGTGGTCACTGACCCAGGGGATGAAGAGCGACTCCTGGATGCCGAGGGCGCGCTTCGCGAGCTCTTCGTTGCTCAGTGCGCCGAGATCCGGCCGTTCGCGGCGGAGGTCGGCAGCGCGCGTGCGGTACTCCTCGAGTTCGGGAAGTCCGTTCGCGGTCATCGCCCAGTTGATGATCTCGCCCATCCGCGCGGTCAGCTCCGGGTTTACGTCTTCGGGCCGCGGGTCGTAGGGCGGAACCCCGGGCTGACTGCCGAAATACGACTGATCGACGAGGTCCGGATTACTTCCCGGCATCCGGACGCCCATGACCCGTGATACCGACACGTTCAGGTAGCCGTAGCCGCCGAAGATTCCGATCATCTCATCGTGCTCGCTGTCGAACTCGTCCTTCTCGAACGCCCCGAAGCGGATCAGGCCGTTTCGCCACCCGTGTTCGGCGCCACGCCACACCTCGCCGGTCGCGGCCAGGGGAGTGACCACGTCGGGAAAGACTTCCGAGATGTTGGACCTGGTGTAGATGGGGAACCGTTTGCTCGGAGGGGTGTCTGCCAACCACGGCTCGTCGAGGGTGCTCATGATGCTCCTGTTGCTCTAGGGAAGCGGCATCCGATAGGTGCGCCGACGCGATGTGCATCACGTCACACGAGATAGTCTTACAATAGAATATCGAGAACGCAAGTATGGATGGACATCTGCGGACCCTCTCGTTTACTCTATGGGTAGAACATCGAGTGATAGAGATATGTGCCGCGAGCGGCGTTCACCGCCGGCTCGCTGTGACGTCGAGAGGAATGATTCGGTGGAGCTGGTACTCGTCCGACACGCTGAACCGGACCGAGCGGCCGCCGGGCCGGCACGAGCGAACCCGGGGCTCAGCGATCGAGGACGCGAACAGGCGGCCCGAGCCGCCGACTACCTCGCTGCCGAGGATTTCGCTGCGCTCTACACCTCGCCCCTCATTCGCGCGGTCGACACTGCGGACATCATCGGAAAAGCGGTGGGTCTGACTCCCGTCACCAGGGCCGATCTCGCCGAATTCGATCGGGACGCCGTCGAATATCTGCACTTCGAGGATCTTCGCGTCAACAACGACCCTCGATACGAGGCATTTCTTCGGGACGATCTGAGTGCGTGGGGCACGGATGTCCCGTCCTTCAGGAAGCGCGTCACGGCGGAGTTCGACCGCATCATCGACGCTCACCCGGGCGAACGAGTCCTCGTCGTCTCTCACGGTGGCGTCGCCAATGCCTTCATCGGTGGACTGGTCGGTGCGAGCCGGCTGACGATCCATGAGCCCGGGTATACCGGTTTCGCTCGGATCCGAGCCGGTCGCACGCGTCGCACCCTCGTCAGTTTGAACGAAACCCCGCACCTGCGGGGTTTCGACCTCGGTATACGTGCAGTTCGAACGCAAGGAGCATGAGAGTGTCCGATTCGGATTTCGACGTCGTCGTCATCGGCGCCGGCGCAGCAGGCCTCGCCGCGGCGCTGTCAGCCGTCGAGCAGGGTTGCGAGCGGGTGTTGATCAGCGAGGCCACGGGCGTCGTGGGCGGCTCCTCACGACTCGCCGGCGGCGTCGTCATGGGTAGCGGCAGTGAACTCCAGCGCAAGGCAGGCGTCGAGGACGATCCGTCGGATCTGTTCAAGGAGTACATGTCGCTCAACCACTGGGACGTCGCGGCCGGCCCGGTCAAGCGACTGACCGCGCGGAGCGGCGAGACGATCGACTGGTTGAGCGAACGCGGGGTGACATTCTTCGATCGCCTGATCTTCGGCGGGGACGAACGCAAACCGCGATCGCACTGTGTCGACGGAGGCGGACAGGCCCTCGTCAACGCCCTGTGGTCGGCATGTCAGCGCGCGGGCGTCGATGTGGCACTGGGCCACCGTGTCGATCAACTGCTCACCGACGGCGACCGAGTGACGGGAGTGATCGCCGAAGGCGAGACGATTACAGCCGACGCCGTCGTCATCGCCACCGGGGGCTTCGGCGCAAATCCTGATCTGCTGCAGAAGTACTTCCCCTCCTCGTGGACGACGGACTGGACGTGGTACATCGGCGCGGACGGGTCGCGAGGCGATGCGATCGGCTTCGCCGAACAACTCGGAGCCCAGCTCACCGGTTTCGACCGCGGCCTGCGCACCCTCGACCCGCACTTCGCCAAACTCAACGAAGCATTTCTCCCGGGATGGACCGTGCTGCTGGACGCGTCCGGTCGCCGATTCTGCGACGAGACTGCCCCGTACGGAATCCTCGACACCTTGGTGCGGGCACGCGGTAATCGTGCGTTCGTCGTCTTCGACGACGCTGCTCTGCGCCCGCCGGCAGACCAGGCCGACCGATACCGGGACTGCTACAAGCAGGTGTGGCCGAACCATCCGCCTTTCCGGCCCAAGAACTACACGGCAGACCTCGTCGACGAGAACGTTGCCACAGGCAAGGCCAAGGCCGCTTCCGATCTGCCCGCTCTCGCAGAAGCGATCGGCGTGCCGGTCGAAACCCTCGAAGGTGAGGTAGCGCGATACAACGCTCTCGCGATCGAGGGTGAAGACACCGACTTCGGGAAGGCGGGCAAGTTCCTCCTGCCGCTGAGCACGCCACCTTTCTACGCAGTCGAAGTTCGGCCGGCGACCGTCAACGTGACCTCCTGCGGGCTCCGTATCGACCAGAAGGCGCGAGTGCTGCGGCAAGACGGCGCGGCCATCGACGGGCTGTACGCCGCCGGCGAGTGCACCGGTGGAATTCTCGGCGAAACCTACATGGGCAGCGGCAATTCCTTGGCGAACGCGTGTGGCTTCGGCCGGATCGCCGGCGAAGAAGCCGCTCACAAGGCCAAGTCCGGAGCCGCATCATGACAATGCCGGCCGCCGTGGAGTCGTTCCTCGCCGCAGTGCACGCCCGTGACGCCGCCGCCGTCGCGGCCTGCTTCACACCGGACGGCGTCTACCACTTCGCAGTCCCTCAGGAGCCGGCGCGCGGGCGGGAGGCCATCGCAGGCACCTTCGCGAAAATTCTGGAAGCCTCCGACCGGGTGCAGTGGGACATCGTGACTTCCACGTTCGACGGCGACCGTATCTGGCTCGAGCGCGTGGACCGGTTCTGGTTCTCCGGACGCGAGGTCGCCATCGAGTGTGTCGGAGTCGTCGAACTGGACGGTAGCGGTCTCATCGCGGCAGTCCGCGATTACTGCGACATGGCGACGTGGCGAGCCCGCAGGGAATCGCTGGCTTCTTCCCACTGAACGAACGGTCATATCGCACGGGGATTTCCGATCTCCGGGCAACCATCAGACGCGTGGGGCGATCCTCCACGATACCCACCCTCGGGGTGGGGCCCGGTTTCAACCATTGGCCGGGTCGGCGCAACATTTCTCCCCTACGGCGGAAACACCGTAGGGGAGAAATGTGGAGCGTCGAGTCAGACGTACATCGCTTCGATGGTCTCGGCGTATCGCTGCAAGATGTTGTTCCGCCGAATCTTTCCCGTGGCGGTGACCAACGGGGAGTCGGGGTCCCACTCGCTCTCCGCGGACACGAGCGCGAACGACTTGATCTTCTCCGCTCCCGGCAGTCCGGCGTTGATGTCGTCGAGGTGACGGCTGACGATCGAGCGAACCGCCGGGTCGGAAGTGAGCTCCGCCGGCGACCGTTCCGCGACTCCGAGGTCGGCCGCGCACTTCATGACGGCGTCAGTGTCGAGCACCAGCAGCGCCGCGATGTACGGCCTGCCGCTGCCACACAGCACGGCGTGGCTCACCAGTGGAATTTGCAGCAGCCGCGCTTCGATCGGTGCAGGACTGACGTTGTGCCCGGATGTGGGCACCAGCAGGTCGTCCATCCGGCCTCGGATGATCAGATTGTGGTCGGCGTCCATCGAGCCGAGGTCGTTCGTGTGGAACCAGCCGTCGTTGTCGAGGACGGTCCGCGTTCGGGCCTCGTCACGGTAGTAACCGGCGAACACGGCTTCACTCCGTATGAGGATCTCGCCGAGATCGGAAATGGTGACCTCGACTCCGTCGAAAGGCTTTCCGCACGTCCCGAGTACGGGTCGATTGGGGTCCCAGGTCCCTACTCCGCAGGTCTCGCTCTGGCCGTAGCAGTCGGCCAGGGGTATGCCTGCAGCAAGCCAGAATTCCTGGATGTGCCGGGGAAGGGGGGCCGAGCCCACGATCGCGATGTCGATCTGCCCGAGTCCCAGCGTGTCCAGGTGACGCTGGAGGGCGTCGCCGGGGCCGGGAGCCGCGGCGGTCGGACCGACGGTGGAATCCGCCGCCGACAAATCCTGCATGCGGGTGTAAAGCTTCTCCCACATGCGCGGCGCCCCGAACAGCATGTGTGGCTTGGTCCGGGCCAGAAGCTCCGGGAACAATTCGAGGTTTGCGCAACAGGTCA